>NZ_CP149447.1:3885000-4567500 GCF_045291515.1 Streptomyces sp. GD-15H | reverse complement strand
GCTGCCGGGCCGGTCCGTCAGCCCGACTCCGTCAGTCCAGGTCCGTGAGGCGTCCACCGGCATCGGGCTGGGCGTCCTCCACCCTGCGCAGCAGGCGGGTGAGCATCTCGTCCAGGGCGGTCCGCTCGTCCGCGGAGAGGTCCTGGAGGAGGTCCCCCTCGAAAACCGTCGCCATGCGCATCACCTCCATCCACTTCTCGCGGCCGGCGTCCGTGACCTCGACGATGACCCGCACCCGGTTCGACTCGTCCCGGTCCCGGCTGACGAGCCCTTCGGCGACCATGCGGTCGATCCGGTGGGTCATGGCGGCCGGCGTCAGACCCAGCCGCTTGGCGAGATCGCTGGGCCCCATGCGGTAGGGGGCGCCGGAGAGGACGAGGGCCTTGAGGACCTCCCAGTCGGCATTGGTGATGCCGAGCTCGGCGGTCTGGCGACCGTAGGCCACGTTCATACGGCGGTTGAGGCGGGACAGCGCCGCGACGATCTTCTCGACCTGGGGGTCGAGGTCCTGGAACTCGCGCTGGTACGCGGCGAGCTGCTCTTCGAGTGTCGGTTCTGTCGGCCCTGTCGGCCGGCCGAGGCCGGGAGTGTCGCCCATGACCGCAGTATGGCACGTCACCTTCACTTTGAAGCCCTTCGCGCTGAAGCCGTTCGAGGTGTACTCTTCACCTTCGAACTTTAGCTTCTAAGTCTTCACTCCTAACTTGTGAGAGAGGTGAACGTGACCAGGGCGATGGGCGCTGCGATGCGCCGGATCCACGTGGGCAACGCACTCAGTGCGTTCGGGCTCGGTTTCACCGTCCCCTACCTGTACGTCTACGTGGCGCAGGTGCGGGGGCTCGGGCCCCTGACGGCGGGCCTGGTGCTCGCCGTCTTCGCCGTGGCCGCACTGATCGTGCTGCCGTTCGCCGGGCGGGCCATCGTCCGGCGGGGTCCGCTGCCGGTGCTGCTCGTCGCCCTGGTCACGGCCGCCGTCGGCGCGCTGAGCCTGGGCCTGTCGGGCAGCGCGCCGAGCGTGCTGCTGTCGGCGGCGGTGCTCGGGGCCGGGCAGGCCGTGATGCAGCCGGCGCTGGCGACGATGATCGTGGACTGCTCCACCGCGGAGACCCGGTCGCGGGCGTTCGCCATGCAGTTCTTCCTGCAGAACCTCGGGCTCGGGGTCGGCGGTCTCATCGGCGGACACCTCGTCGACGCCACGAAACCCGGTTCCTTCACCGTGCTGTTCTCGATCGAGGCGGCGATGTTCCTGCTGCTGGTCGGGGTGATGGTGACGGTGCGGACGCCGCACTCGCCGCGGGTCGCGGGCGCTCCGGCGGCGTCGGCGAAGGGCAGCTGGAAGCAGTTGATGGGCAACCGGGCCATGGTGCAGCTGTGTGTACTGGGCTTTGTGCTGTTCTTCGCCTGCTACGGGCAGTTCGAGTCGGGACTGAGCGCGTACGGGGTCGAGGCGGCCGGCATCTCGACCTCGACCCTGGGGACGGCGCTGGCGGCGAACACGCTGGCGATCGTGGTCGCGCAGTTCGTGGTGCTGCGGTTCGTGGAGCGCCGCAAGCGCACGCGCGTGATCGCGTCGGTGGGGCTGCTCTGGGCCGTGGCGTGGGCCGTGGCCGGGTACGCGGGCCTCGGGAACGGCAGCCAGGCGATGGCCACCGCCGCCTTCATCTCGACGTACGCCCTGTTCGGGCTGGGTGAGTCGTTGCTGTCACCGACGCTCGCCCCGCTGGTCGCGGATCTCGCGCCGACCGGTCTCGCGGGGCAGTACAACGCGGCTTTCGCCCTGGTGAAGCAGCTCGCGCTGGCCATCGGCCCCGCTGTGGGCGGGCCGATGGGCGCCTCGCTGCACGCGCCGTACATCGTGATCTTCGTGCTGGTCTCACTGGTGATCACGGTGCTCGCACTGCGGCTGGGCCGACAGCTCACGGATGTGCAGAACCAGCCGTCGACGGCGAGGAGCCTGGTGGTGACCCAGGGCGGCGCTGCGGCGGAGCAGGCTCCGGCACCCGCCTGACGTACCCACCCCGTCGGGGCCGGCCGCTCTACGAACCCGCCGGCTTCGGCAGGGCGAACTCGCACCAGACGGCCTTGCCGCCGCCCGGGGTGCGCCTGCTTCCCCAGTGGGAGGCGATTGTCGCGACGATGGCGATGCCCCGGCCGGACTCGTCGGCGGGTTCCGCACGGCGGCGCCTCGGGAGGTGGTCGTCACCGTCGGTGACCTCGACGATCAGTCGGCGGTCGGTGCGGCGCAGGCGCAGCCGCATGGGCGGTGTGCCGTGCTGGAGGGAGTTGGCGACGAGTTCGCTGGCGGCCAGGACGCCCAGGTCGTGCAGGTCGGCGGGGAACCGCCAGCTGGTCAGCACGCCGGAGGCGAAGGCACGCGCGCGTGGGGCCGCTTCGACCCCGCCCAGCAGGTCCAGGGCGGCGTTGCGGAAGAGCTCGCTCTCCGGGCCCTTGCGGGCGGGGTGCTGGAGCACCAGCACGGCGACGTCGTCGTCGTGGTCCGGGGTCACACCCGCGGAGCGGACCAGGCGGTCGCAGACCACCTGGGGGGTGCCGGTCGCGCCGGCCAGGGCGCGCTCCAGGGCCGCGATGCCCTCGTCGAGGTCCTCGTTGCGGCGCTCGACCAGGCCGTCCGTGTAGAGGACGGCGGTGGAGCCGGGGCCCAGCGGGATCGAGCCGGAGGAGTGCATCCAGCCGCCGGTGCCGAGCGGGGGGCCGGTCGGCTCGTCGGCGCGCTGGACGGTGCCCTGCTCGTCGCGGACCAGGATGGGCAGGTGGCCGGCGGAGGCGTAGACGAGGGTGCCCTCGTTGGGGTCGTGGATGGCATACGCGCACGTGGCGATCTGGTTGGCGTCGATCTCCATGGCGAGGCCGTCGAGCAGTTGGAGGACCTCGTGCGGGGGGAGGTCGAGGCGGGCGTAGGCGCGCACCGCCGTGCGGAGCTGGCCCATGACGGCCGCCGCGCGGACGCCCCGGCCCATGACGTCGCCGATGACCAGGGCGGTGCGCCCACCGCCGAGGGTGATCACGTCGTACCAGTCGCCGCCGACCGCGGCCTCGGTGCCGCCGGGGTGGTAGGTGGCGGCGACCCGCAGGTCGTCGGGCTCCTCGAGCTCCTGCGGGAGGAGGGAACGCTGGAGGGTGACGGCGGTCTCGCGCTGACGGCGTTCGCTCGCGCGCAGCCGTTCGGCGGCCTCGGCGTGGTCGGTGACGTCGGTGGCGAAGACCAGCACACCGCGGCCGCGGCCACCACGGCCGCGGCCGCCGCCCTCGCTCCCGTCGGCGTGGCCGTCGGTGACCGGGGTGCAGGTGAACGTGTACGAGCGGCCGTCGGGAGCCTTGCGGGACTTGACCGTGCGGGGCCTGCCGCTGCGCAGGACCTGGTCGAGGAGGGTCAGCAGGCCGAGTTCGTCCAGCTCCGGGAGCGCTTGCCGCGCGGGGGCGCCGACCGGGCGGGGGCCGAAAGCGGCCGTGTAGGCGTCGTTGACGTAGGCGATGCGGTGGTCGGGGCCGTGCACCAGGGCGACGAGGGAGGGGACGTGGTCGAGGACCTCGCGCACCCTGAGGTCGTCGACGGCGGGCACGGGCGGCGGTTCGTCGGTGAGTTGTTCGGCGCGGGCGGCGGGCACGGAGCCCTCTCCCCGCCGGTCCGGGGAGACCGTGTGCTCGCTGCGCGCTGCGGCGCGGCGCTGCGTTCCGGGGAGCCGGGCGCTCCAGCGCGTGAAGTTCACGAATCCTTGCCTCGTGTAGTTGTCGGCGGCCGGAAACCGGGGCCGGCCGGGGCCCCGGGGCCGCACCGGGGACGGACGGCCGCCCGTCCTCGGTGGTGGACCAGTCTGGCAGGCTGCCGACCGGGCCGACATCCGTCAGACGTCGGGCCGGTCGGTGGAGTTCCTGGGTCCGGTCAGGACGACCCCTTCGGGTTGTGCGGGGGGTCCTGAGAAGGCTTCCCCCGGCCGCCAGTTCGAACTCGGCCCTCGGGTGTTCGAGTGAACCCAGCGAGACGATCTCCCGTTTGAAGAGCCCGGCGAGGGTCCATTCGGCGGCCACGCGCGCCTTGCGGTTGAAGGTGGGGACGCGGCTCAGGTGGTAGGTGCGGTGCATGAACCAGGCGGGGTAGCCCTTGAGTTTGCGCCCGTAGACGTGGGCGACGCCCTTGTGCAGACCCAGGGAGGCGACCGACCCGGCGTAGGAGTGGGCGTACTTCTCCAGGGGTTCGCCGCGCAGGGAGTGCGCGACGTTGTCGGCGAGGAGCTTGGCCTGGCGGAGCGCGTGCTGGGCGTTGGGGGCGCACTCCCGGCCGGGCTCCTTCGAGGTGACGTCGGGGACGGCGGCGGCGTCACCCGCGGCCCACGCGTGCGTGGCGCCCTCCACGGCGAGTTCGGCGGTGCACTTCAGCCGCCCGCGCTCGTCGCGCGCCAGATCGGTGGCGGCGAGGAGGGGATGCGGTTTGACCCCGGCGGTCCACACGACGGTGCGGGTGGGGAAGCGGGCGCCGTCGCTGAGCACGGCGACGCGGTCGGCGCAGGACTCGAGGCGGGTCTCGAGGCGTACGTCGATGTTGCGGCGGCGCAGTTCGGTGACCGTGTACCGGCCCATCGCCTCGCCGACCTCGGGCAGGATGCGGTTCGAGGCCTCGACGAGGATCCACTTCATGTCCTCGGGACGGAGATTGTGGTAGTACCGCGTGGCGTAGCGGGCCATGTCCTCCAGTTCGCCGAGTGCCTCGACGCCCGCGTAGCCGCCGCCGACGAAGACGAAGGTGAGGGCCGCGTCGCGGACGTCGGGGTCGCGGGTGGAGGAGGCGATGTCCATCTGTTCGAGGACGTGGTTACGCAGCCCGATGGCCTCCTCGAGGGTCTTGAAGCCGATGGCGTGGTCGGCGAGACCGGGGATCGGCAGGGTCCGCGAGACGGAGCCGGGCGCGAGGACGAGTTCGTCGTACGCCATCGGCCGGCCGCCACCGCTGCCCTCCTCCTCGCTGGCGAGTGTGGCGACGGTGGCGGTACGGGCGGCGTGGTCGAGGGCGGTGACCTCGCCGATGACGATGTGGCACCGGTCGAGGACACGACGCAGCGGTACGACGACATGCCGAGGAGAAATGGCACCGGCGGCCGCTTCCGGGAGGAAGGGCTGGTACGTCATGTACGGGTCCGGTGTGACGACGGTGATCTCGGCGGCGCCCCGGGCGAGTTCCCGTTTCAGCTTCCGCTGCAGGCGCAGGGCCGTGTACATCCCGACGTATCCGCCGCCGACAACGAGAATGCGCGCACGTTCCTTCACTATCCCATGACGCACCCGTCGCTCGCGTTTGTCCACAGCCCCGACGAATTGTGTGACCGGAGGCCGTGGGCGGACCAGAGGGGCCGGATGACCCGACCGAACGGCGTGTGCGCAGGTCAGCGGTGTTTTCCCGGCGTCGTACCGGGGCGCATTCGGGATCAATGCGCCCCCTGCTCCGATCGGGGGCGCTCCGTGCGGAACCTACCCCTTCTGAATTGACCCCCTCTCAACTATGTTCTTACGTCGACGGGGTGTAGGGGGATGCGCTCTTCGGGTCCGCGACGGGCGGGTCCGGCCACCAGGCATGTTCCTCGAACCCCAGCCATCTAAGGCGGGGAGTCTCCGGGGGGAGACATCATCATTACCGGGGGAAAGCGCATGCATGTTCAGGATTCTCATTGGTCTTCCGCGTCCGCCGTCGCGCCCGGCGCCGCGCTGAGCACTCCGTCGGGCCACGGACGCGTGGGCGGACCGCGCACGACACCGCTGCGCGTGGACGCCCAGCGCAATCTGGAACACGTGCTGCGTGCGGCACGCGAGGTCTTCGGCGAGCTGGGCTACGGCGCGCCGATGGAGGACGTGGCACGCCGGGCACGGGTCGGTGTGGGCACGGTGTACCGGCGCTTCCCGAGCAAGGACGTCCTGGTGCGGCGGATAGCCGAGGAGGAAACCTCCCGGCTGACCGACCAGGCGCGTGCGGCGCTCGGTCAGGAGGACGAGCCGTGGTCGGCGCTGTCCCGCTTCCTGCGCACGTCGGTCGACTCGGGCGCCGGGCGGCTGCTGCCGCCGCAGGTGCTGCGGGTGGGCGTGGCGGACGAGCACGGCGTGGCGGACCACGCCCGGGTGCCGCAGCAGCGGGCGCAGCCTGCGGCGGGTGAGCTGCGGCTGGTGCCCGAGGAGCCGTCGGCCGGCAGCGCGGAGGACGACGCCGGCTCGGCACAGCTCCTCGACGTCGTCGGCCGGCTCGTGGAGCGGGCCCGCGAGGCGGGCGCGCTGCGGCCGGACGTGTCGGTGTCGGACGTGCTCCTGGTGATCGCCACGGCCGCGCCCTCCCTGCCGGACGCGGCGCAGCAGGCGGCGGCCTCGGCGCGTCTGCTGGACATCCTGCTGGAGGGCCTGCGCTCACGCCCGGCGTGAGACTCGTACGGTCCCTGCCCGAACGGGTCACGGCCGGAACTGCCGTGCGGCAGGAACGGTGGCGGTCCGGGGCTTCCGCGAGGGGCGTCGGCGGGCGGGACGAGTCGTACGGTGACGGCGCCCCCGGGAGCCCGTCGCAGGTGCCGAGCCAAGGGCGTCGCCCGCGCGCATGCGGACGACACGGAGGTGCCGGGCGGCAGTCTCCCGGCCCGGCACGACTGGCGCGAGGAAAGCGTCCTGCCGCCCCCGCGCGAGCTGCCGCCGTCCGACGCCGACCTCGTCGCCCGCATGCGCGCGGGCGACGACACGGCGGACGACCTGACGCAGAAGTTCGGCAGGGTCACCTCATCCGTCCACGCGGACGGCGTTCCCCTGCGGAACTCCGGAAGGATCAAGGGCGGCGATCCGGTGCCCCGGTCCACGCCGGTGCCCCGGTCCGCGTCGACCTGACGAGCCGCGAGACCGTACGCCCGATGCGGGCACCCCCGCTCAAGCTCCGCGAGCCAACGCCCCCCGCTGCGGCGCGATCCCCTCGGGGACCGCCCGCTGCCGCCCGGGCGTCCCCGTCCAGCAGGTCCCCCGTCGGGCCAGCAGCCGCCGCAGCCACAGCTCCAGCGACACCAGGTCCGCCAGCCCGTCCAGCGGAAGCGGCTCCCCCTCCGCCGCCGCCCGCAGCGCCCTGCGCACCACCCGGGCCTCCACCAGTCCCGCCTCCGCCAGCAGCGGCGTGTCGAACAGCGCCATCAGCATGCCCGCGGCCACCCGCAGCCCGGTCCGCGCCGCGGCCGCCGTGGTCGCCTGGGTCGGCGCGCCCCACCCGGCGGGCAGCTCCCGCACGCCCGCGCCTTCCAGCACGGTCCGCAGAATCGCGGCGCGTGCCCCCGGCCGCACCCGCAGCGCCTCGGGCAGCGCCCGGCACGCGCGTACGACCTGGTTGTCGAGGAACGGCGTGTGCAGCCGCTGGAAGCGGATCTCGGCGGCCTGCTCCAGCACCCGCAGGTCCGCCGCGTGCCGGGCCAGTGCGGCACGCGCGCGGAAGTCACCGGGCCGCTGCCCCGGTCCCACCTCGGACCGGCTCGTCGACGCCTGGAGGCGAACCGATACTTCAGCGAGCGCCTCACCGGTCAGCCAGCGCGCCGCAGGCCCGGGTCTTCCCCAGGTCAGCGCGGCCAGCGAAGCGTCCGCCGCACCCCCGGGAGCCTCGTCGTCCGGCTGGTGGCGCAGCAGCCGCTCCGCGAGGCTCTCCAGCCCCGTGCGGTAGGGCGTACGCGCGAGGCGCCGGGCCGCGGCGTACACCCGCGCGGGCACCATCACGGACCCGTCCGCCTTCGCCAGCGCGGCGACGGGCCGGACGAGATGGCGGCGCTTGCGGTCCATCAGCAGATCGGCGAGCCGGGCGGGATGCGCGTCGAGCACCTGCCGGGCCCCGTACCCGGTGAAGTGGTCCGCGCTGCCCGCCGCCAGCCGCGCCCGGTGCCGGGCCGCCATCACCAGGGAGGGTCCCGGCTCGTCCGTCAGCGGCCCTTCCAGATCGGCGTATGGCAGGGTGTCCTCGCCGCCCGCGACCACCACGTGGTGCAGCCGGGGGTTGGCGGCCAGCGCCCCGGCCCGCGCCAGTTCGTCCTCCCGCCCACCGAGCGGACCACCGGCCGTCCCGTTCGCCGCACCACCCGCGGAACCCCCCACGAGATCGTTGAAGGTGACGGCGAGCAGCCGTTCCCCCGCGCCCGTGCCGTGTCCCAGCACGGTCCCCGGCATGCCCGGCAGCCCGGCGGCGAGCAGCGCCAGCGTCCCGGACGCGGCTCCGCCCGACAGGTCGGCCCCGATCCCGGGCACCGGCATCCCGCGCGCCGCGCGCCGTTCGGCGGGCCCCATGCCCGGTACCGGACCGGGGTCGATGTCGGCGCCGGGGACATGGCGCGGCGCGGCGAGCCGGGTGCGTACCGCCTCGACCAGCGCGTCCCGCACGGCGTCCACCGCGCTGTCGGGGTCGGCGGGAGGCGCGGCGACGGCGAGCGAGGCGACGGGCTCGTACCCGGCGATCTCGCGCGCCCCGGCGCGCAGGATCAGCGCGTGCCCCGGCGGCACGCGCTTCACGCCGTCGTACGGCGTGGAGTCGTACAGCGCGGCCGGTACGTCGGGGGCGGCGAGGAGCGCGGCGAGGTGACCGAAGTCGAGGTTGGCCTCGACGAGGTCGGCGAGCGGGAGTGCGGCGGTCGCGAAGGCCGTGCCGCCCTCCCAGGGGGTGTGGAACACCGGCCGGGCGCCCGCGAGATCGCCGCAGACGGTGACGCGGCGGCCCACCCGCACGACGGCGGTGTAGCTGCCCGGCCAGGCGGTCAGATGGCGGAGCGCGCCGCCGCGCGCGGCGAACAGGGCGACGCGCAGCTGCTCGTCGGTGGCGCCGCAGGTGCCGAGGACGGCGATCCGGGTCTCGGCGTCGGCGGACACCACCCGCACCTCGTCGGGGCGCCAGTCGCCGACCGCCCACAGCGGATCGGGGCCGCCCCACAGCGGTTGCGAACCCACCGGCTGGACGGTCTCGCCGTCGGACCCGGTGGCGCCGGCGGAGCCGAACGCCAGGGCACCCGCGGCGGTGCTGCTCCATCCCACCAACCACCGCATCGACGCCTCCACAGGCTGTGGACAACAAGTGCGCCGTGCGCACCGGTTCACCATGCTGCCATGAAGGAGGCGCTCAAGAGGGGTGCCGGTGCCGCATGTGCTCCGTCGAACGCGCCCCGGCGGATACACCTACCCCGCTCCGAACGCCCGACCGACGCAAGGAGATCGCCCGACCGCGGCCGTGCGCCCGCCCCACCGGTGCGACGCGAATGCGCCCCCCAGCGCGCCCCAAAAACCTCTCACGCGCCCTCAACTGCCAGGATAGATGCGGTGACAGCCCTCGAAAGAAGGGGTCGATTTTCAGCCAATTCAGAGAGGTGGGGACAACCTCGAACACGCTCCGTACAGGCTCTGCGTACCGCTGAACGGTCGCGCGGTCCGGGAGGCGGAGTGCGCCTCCCGGACCGTCTCCGCCACCCGCGGGGATGAAGGCGGCGGTGTCCCCCAGCCCACTGGATCCAGTACAGCGGGCCGACCCACGCACCGACCATGGAACCGCTCCCGCCATGGCCGGAGAAGAGCGCACACCCGGGCGCACGGCCACACGCCGGGAGCATGCAGCAACCGCGCGTATCGGACCCGTACTTCAGTACGGACCACAATCCCGCCATCCGGAAGAATGCCCCTTAACGCTTGGGATGCGGCGAACTACGCTGGGTTTACGAATGCCGCCGGGTTATGCCAGTGCGGCAGCCGTCTGTGTCGAGGGGTGGCGCATGTCCAGGGAGCAACGCGGGCCGAACGAAAAACTCGGCACCGTTCTCGCCCTCGCGGGAATCTCCAACGCGGGCCTCGCACGGCGCGTCAACGACCTTGGCGCCCAGCGCGGGTTGACCTTGCGCTACGACAAGACGTCGGTGGCGCGCTGGGTGTCGAAGGGGATGGTGCCGCAGGGTGCGGCGCCGCACCTGATCGCCGCCGCCATCGGCCAGAAACTCGGCCGCCCGGTGCCGCTCCACGAGATCGGCCTGGCGGACGCGGATCCCGCACCCGAAGTGGGCCTCGCCTTCCCCCGGGACGTCGGACAGGCGGTGAAGTCCGCCACCGAGCTGTACCGGCTGGACCTGGCCGGCCGCAGAGCGGGGTCCGGCGGCATCTGGCAGTCGCTCGCCGGATCGTTCGCGGTGAGCGCATACGCAACACCTGCCTCGCGCTGGCTGATAACCCCGGCCGACAGTTCGGTCGCGCGCGAGGTGAGCCCGGCGGAGGGCTCGGCCGCACCGGCCAAAGTCGGCCACAGCGATGTACGGAAACTGCGCGAGGCGGCCGAGGACGCGCGGCGCTGGGACTCCAAGTACGGCGGCGGCGACTGGCGTTCCTCGATGGTCCCCGAGTGCCTGAGGGTGGAGGCGGCGCCCCTGCTGCTGGGCTCCTACGCCGACGACGTCGGCCGCGCCCTGTTCGGCGCGTCCGCCGAACTCACCCGGCTCGCCGGTTGGATGGCCTTCGACACCGGCCAGCAGGAGGCCGCCCAGCGCTACTACATCCAGGCCCTGCGCCTGGCCCGCGCGGCGGCCGACGTCCCCCTGGGGGATACGTCCTGGCCTCCATGTCCCTCCAGGCGACCTACCGCGGTTTCGGCGACGAGGGCGTCGACCTCGCCCAGGCCGCGCTGGAACGCAACCGCGGCCTGGCCACGGCCCGCACCATGAGCTTCTTCCGGCTCGTGGAGGCACGCGCGCACGCACGCGCGGGTGACGCCCCGGCGGCCGGCGCGGCCCTGAAGTCGGCCGAGGGCTGGCTGGAACGTTCCCGCCCCGGCGACAGCGACCCGAGCTGGCTCGGCTTCTACTCCTACGACCGGTTCGCCGCCGACGCCGCGGAGTGCTACCGCGATCTGAAGGCCCCCCGCCAGGTCCGCCGCTTCACCGAGCAGGCGCTGTCGCGGCCGACGGAGGAGTTCGTGCGCTCGCACGGCCTGCGGCTCGTCGTCTCGGCGGTCGCCGAACTGGAGTCGGGCAACCTGGACGCCGCGTGCGAGCAGGGCGTGCGCGCGGTGGAGGTGGCCGGCCGCATCTCGTCCGCCCGCACCACCGAGTACGTCAAGGACCTCCTGCACCGCCTGGAGCCCTATGGCGACGAACCCCGCGTGGTCGAGCTGCGCGAGCGGGCCCGGCCGCTGCTGATGACGCCCGCCTGAGCCTCGCCCGACCGGGCCGCCACCGAGACCGGCGCGACCCCCTGCCGCCTCCGGGGTTTACGGGGTTGTCAGTGGCACAGTGCACTATCGGGAGCGGGAGGTGGTGCGGGTGGTGCGGCGGTCGTACGACTGTGACGTGCTGGTGATCGGCGGCGGCGTCATCGGCCTGTCGACGGCGTACGCGATCACTCGCGCGGCGCCGGGCACGCGGGTCACGGTGCTGGAGAAGGAACCCGGCCCCGCCCGGCACCAGACGGGCCGCAACAGCGGCGTCATCCACAGCGGCATCTACTACCGCCCCGGCTCCCTCAAGGCGCGGTACGCGGTACGGGGCGCGGCGGAGATGGTCAAGTTCTGCGCGGAGTACGGCATCCCGCACGCCGTGACGGGCAAGCTGATCGTCGCCACCGACCGGGACGAACTGCCCCGCCTGCACGCCCTGGTCCAGCGCGGCCGGGAGAACGGGCTGACGGTCCGCGAACTGGGCGCGGCGCAGATCGCCGAGTACGAGCCGGAGATCGAGGGCCTGGCCGCCATCCACGTCGGCACCACCGGCATCTGCGACTTCGCGGCGGTGGCCCGTCACCTGGCGGAGGCGTCCGGAGCGGAGATCCGCTACGGCGCGCGGGTCGTCCGCGTCGACCGCCGCCCGGAGCTGGGCGTCGCGGCCCTGACCGCCGCCGGGGACGTCGTGCGCGGCCGGGTCCTGGTGAACTGCGCCGGGCTGTACTGCGACGAGATCGCCCGCCTCACCGGTGACGATCCCGGCATGCGCATCGTGCCGTTCCGCGGCGAGTACCACGAGCTGGCCCGGCCGGAGCTGGTCCGCGGCCTGGTCTACCCGGTGCCCGACCCGGCGTTCCCGTTCCTCGGCGTCCACCTCACGCGCGGCGTCCACGGCGGCGTCCACGTCGGCCCCAATGCCGTACCGGCGCTGGCCCGAGAGGGCTACGACCGGCGTACGGTCCGCCCGCGCGAGCTGGCCGCCACCCTGGTCTGGCCGGGCTCCCGGCACCTGGCCCGCCGCCACTGGCGGTACGGCACCGGCGAGCTGCACCGCTCCCTGTCCCGGCGGGCCTTCACCGAGGCGGTCCGCCTGCTCCTGCCCGCGGTCCGGGAGGCCGACCTGCTGCCCGCCCCGGCCGGCGTGCGCGCCCAGGCCGTCCTGCGCGACGGCACCCTGGCCGACGACTTCCTGATCCAGGAAACCCCCCGCGCGATCCACGTCCTCAACGCCCCCTCCCCCGCCGCAACCGCGTCCCTGCCCATCGGCCGCGAAATCGCCCACCGCGCACTGAGCGCCCTGGCCGACCCGGCGCGGTGAGGAGCCGGCCGGTCGCTCGCCGCTGCCGACGCGACCGTGAAGTCACCGTGAGGCCCGCCGTAAAATCGAGAGCACTGTGTCTGACTCCTTGAACACCTCCGCAGCCGCGCACGCCGAGCACACGCCCGGTGTGTTCGATCCGCCGTACCCGGGAGAGGGGGGAGCCCCGCTTCCCCGACGGGCCGAAGGCCGATCCCGCCGGGTCGCACTTCGAGCGGCGAATCCGGAGTTTCCAGCCGCGCCGGAGCCGGGTCACCGCCGGGCAGGCGGACGCGCTGCAGCGGCTGTGGCACCGGTGGGGCTTCGACGTCGACGGGAGGCACCGGCTCGACCTCGCCGATTTCTTCGGCAACGACCGCCCCGTCGTCCTCGAGATCGGCTTCGGCATGGGTGAGGCCACCGCGCGCATGGCCGCCGCCGACCCCGGCACCAACATCCTCGCCGTGGACGTCCACACCCCCGGCCAGGGCCATCTGCTCGGCCTCGCCGACCAGCGCGGCCTGGACAACGTGCGCGTCGGCAACGGCGACGCGATCATCCTGCTCCGCGAGATGCTCACCCCCGACTCCCTGAGCGGACTGCGCGTCTTCTTCCCCGACCCCTGGCCCAAGAAGCGGCACCACAAGCGCCGGCTGATCCAGCCCGACTTCCTCACCCTCGCCGCGACCCGCCTGGCACCGGGCGCGGTCGTGCACTGCGCCACCGACTGGGAGTCTTACGCCCAGCAGATGCTCGAGGTGCTGACCGCGCATCCCGCCTTCGAGAACACCCTGGCGGACGGCGGTTTCGCGCCGCGCCCGGAGTTCCGCCCGCTGACCCGTTTCGAGGGACAGGGACTGGAGAAGGGCCATGTGGTGAACGACCTGCTCTTCCGTCGCGTACAGCACGACGACCGGCACAGCGGCCGGCCCACCGGGCAATCCCCCACCGGCGCCTGAGCCCACCTGGCGTACCTGCGGGCAGCGCCCTTCCCTCGTTAGGGTCAATGCCGTGGACACCAGCCGTCCGTACCCGACGCAGCCCAGCGCGGCGGCACACCCCGCCGGGCCGCCCGGTCGAGCCCCGCGGCACGCGCACTGGTGGCAGCGGCCCTGGGTGCGCTGCGGAGCGCTGATCACCCTCCTCGCGCTCTCCGGCCTGGTCATCCTGGGTCTGGTCCGCGAGCAGACCGGCACGGAGGGCTTTCTGGTCGGCCTCGGCCTCGCCGTCCTCCCGGTGCCGCTGCTCATCGCCGCCTTCCGCTGGCTGGACCGCGTCGAACCGGGCCCCTGGCGCAACCTCGCCTTCTCCTTCGCGTGGGGTGCCTGCGCCGCCGCGCTGATGGCGATCGTCGCCAACAGCTTCGCCACGCAGTGGATAGCGGCGGAGACGGCGGACCCGTCCCGCGCCGACACCCTCGGCGCGACCGTCATCGCCCCCGTCGTGGAGGAGTCGGCGAAGGCCGCCGCCGTCCTGCTGGTCTTCCTCTTCCGCAGACGCGATTTCACCGGAATCCTCGACGGCGTGGTGATAGCCGGGGTCACCGCCACCGGCTTCGCCTTCACCGAGAACATCCTCTACCTGGGCAACGCCTTCGGCACCGACCAGCTCACCGGCGGCAGCGGCGTCTCCTCCGTCACCGCGGCGACCTTCTTCGTCCGCGTCGTCATGTCGCCGTTCGCGCACCCGCTCTTCACCGTGCTCACCGGCATCGGCTTCGGCGTCTCCGCGCTCGCCACCGAGCGCCGGCGTCTGTGGCGCGTCCTGCTGCCGCTGGGCGGTCTGCTGCTCGCGATGGGCGTGCACGCGCTGTGGAACGGCTCCTCGGCCCTCGGCGAGTACGGCTTCTTCGCCGTGTACGCGGCGTTCATGGTGCCGTCGTTCTGCCTGCTGACCTGGCTGGTGGTGTGGACGCGGCAGCGCGAGCTGCGGACCGTACGGACGGAACTGCCCGCGTACGTCGTCGCCGGCTGGCTGACCCCGGCCCAGCCGTTCGCGCTCGGCTCGATGCGGGCCCGGCGCCTCGCCCGGCGGTACGCGCGCCGGCACGGGGGCCGGGCGACGGCGCGGGCGGTGGCGCGGTACGAGGCGTACGCGACGTCACTGGCGTTCCTGCGGCACCGGGCACGCCGCGGCCGCGCGGGCACGGACTTCGCGGCACGGGAGGGGGAGCTGCTGCGGGAACTGTGGCGCCGCCGCGACGCGGCCCGCCCGGCCCTGGAGCAGGCGGCCCGCGCCCTCGCGCCTCCCGTGCCGCACTGGCCGGTGTACGGCGCGTACGGCAGGCCCGGCGCCGCGACCCCCGCATATGCCCCGTACCCCGCGCATTCCGCGTACCGGCCGAACCCTCACGCGTACCCGTACCGCCCCTGAAACGTCTGACCGGCAGCCCTGACGTCGGGGGGTCGTCGTCAGGACTGCCGGGGCTGTGATCGTCTCAGACGGTGAGGCCCTTCGACTGCAACCAGGCCAGCGGGTCGATGCCCGAGGCGGAGCCGCCGGGGTGGACCTCCAGGTGGAGGTGGGCGCCGGTGGAGTTGCCGGTGGAGCCGACGCGGCCGATCACATCGCCGGTGGTGACCTGCTGGCCGACGCTGACGCTGATGGAGGACTGGTGGGCGTACCAGATCTCGGTGCCGTCGTCGAGGGTCAGCACGGTCTTGTAGCCGTAGGAGCCGTCCCAGCCTGCGGAGGTGATCGTGCCGGTGTGGACCGCCTTGATCAGCGTGCCCGTGGGGGCGGCGAAGTCCAGGCCGGTGTGCTGGCCGGAGGACCAGTAGGCGCCGGCCTGACCGAAGGTCGAGGAGACGGTGTACGAGGAGGTGGGCAGCGCGTACTGCCGGGCCAGCTCGGCGAGGCGCTCGGCCTCGGCCTTCTTCTTGGCCTCCTCCTCCGCCTTCCGCTTCGCCTCGGCGGCCTTCTCCTCGGCCTCCTTCTTCGCGGCGGCGGCCTTCTCCTCGGCCTCCTTCTCCGCGGCGGCGGCGGCCTCGGCGGCGGCCTTGTCCTCGGCCTGGCTCTGCTGCTGCTCGACCTGGGCCATGATCCGGGCGTGCAGCGCCTCGCCGGCGTCGGAGGTGCCCTGCTCGGTGGTCTCGTCGGCGACCGTGCCGATGCCGCTGAGCGCGGTGGCGGAGCCCTCGGGGGTTTCCTCGTCGGAGATGAGGGAACCAACAGAGGGAAGGTCCGGCATCGAGAGGGAGATCGGCGGCTTGCCGGTCTGGGCGCTGGCCATGCCGCCACCGGCGACGGCGGCTATGACGCCGACGCCCAGGACCGTGGAGCTGCGGGCGAGGCCTCCGCTGCGCTGCTTGCCGACGCGGTGCCGGCCGCGCACGGGGTGGATGGACTCCTCGGTGGGGTTCCACTCCTCGAAGGGGCCTTCGTCGGTGCGGATGCCGCCGTAGCCGAAGGTGTCGCTGTCGTGCTGGCTCGGCATGAAGGGGGCCTCGGGGACAGGCCTGTTCGACGCCACGTGGGCGTACTCCTTTCCTTCCTTCTCGCCTACCGGGTTAGCTGACGGGTTCGGAGCAGGAAGGTCTCCTACGCGCGTCTACCGTCCGTGTCTCCACGGGGCATCCACGCGATTCACCCCAAGATGTTGGTTCCCCGGTTCCCTTGCGGGATTCGGCGCGTGCGCACGGAGCCGACTCGTGTGACGGCTGGGACGACCGCGCTGCGTTATCGAACGTTAATAGAGGTGGGGGCCGGGTTCCAAGCCGTTCCTCTTGATCCTTAACGATTTCCGCACGGACTTAAGCGCCACAACCGGCTAAAAGGGGGCGAGCTGACTCTGCCTCATGCGTCACACTGAACCTGACGGTTTATCAGTTGTTATACGCAATACGATAACCCGATCACCCGGTGTGACAACGGTGCGGGAGCCGGAACGGCGGTGCGGAAGCCGGGAACGACCGAGGGCCGGAACCCTTTCGGATTCCGGCCCTCGGCCTTCAGTAGCGGGGACAGGATTTGAACCTGCGACCTCTGGGTTATGAGCCCAGCGAGCTACCGAGCTGCTCCACCCCGCGTCGTTGTGTCACCAGCATACGGCATCCGCGGGACACTCCGCACACGCCTTACCGCCGCCCCCGCGTCACCGGCCGATCAGATGGCCGTTCGGCGCCTTGGCGGCCTCCTCGTGCTCCGGCAGTACGACGACCAGGGCGCCTCCGTCGGCCAGTACCCCGCTGCCGTCGGCCTCCGCCACGAAGGTGTCCGGCTCCCGCCAGGCGGTGACCACCCGCCGTACCCCCGCGTCCAGGATCAACCGCGCACAGGGCGCCGGACGCGAGGCGCGGCGCGCGCAGGGTTCCAGGCTGGAGTACACGGTGGCGGACGTGAGCCGCGGATCCGTGGGGTCGATCTTGGCGAGGGCGGCCTCCTCGGCGTGCACCACCGGGTCGCCGCCCTCCCGGGAGTGGCCGCGTGCCAGCTCGGTGCCGTCGGCCGCGACCACCACCGCGCCCACGCTGAACGCCGTCTCCGACGGCGGGCACCGGTCCGCCAGTTCACAGGCGAGTGCCAGCCAGTGGTGGTCGGCGGCGACGGGCAGCGGGCCGGTGCCGGGGGCGGTGGGTTCGTAGCGCATGAGGACGACGTCGCCGATCGGGCGGGTCTCCAGCAGCCGCAGCCGCCCGCCCTGGTAGGCGCCGGGACCGAAGAGGCGGGCGGCGTCGGGGTCACCGACGAAGAGCGGGGCGAGGACCAGCTGGAGCTCGTCGGCGAGGCCCTGGGTGAGGAGCTGGGTGTGGATCAGGCCGCCGCCCTCCACCATGAGCCGCCGGACGCCGTACACGTCGTGCAGGTGCGTGAGGAGCCGCCGCCAGTCGAGTGCGGCGCCGAGCGGTACGACGTCGGCGGCGAGGCCGTGCGCGCGGGCGCGCTCGGCGCCCTCGTCGGTGGTGTAGAGGACCTTCTCGCCGCCGGTGTGCCAGAACCGCGCCGCCGGGTCCAGGTCGCCGGAGCCGCTGACGGTGACCTTCAGCGGGTACTCGGACCGGCCCTCGGCGACCCTCGCGGCGCGCCGCTCGGGCGAGTTGACCAACAGGCGGGGGTTGTCGGCGCGGATCGTGCCGGCGCCGACCAGGATCGCGTCCACCGACGCCCGTACCTCGTCGACCCGGTCGAAGTCGGCCGGACCGGACAGCAGCAGCCGCTCGGGGCCGGTGTCGTCGAGGTAGCCGTCGAGGGAGACGGCGGCGGACAGCAGGACGTACGGGTGGGGCATCGACGCGCTCCTGGGGAGGGTGGGGGCTGCGGGGACTTCGGGCCGCTGAACTGGTTCAAGTCTGACAACCGGCTCATACGACGGGCCGGGGCCCTCCATGGGTGTCGTCCTCCACGCGGTTTGGGTGGTGTCACGGATGGTCGTCGCGTGGGGTCGGATGTGAGCGTGAAAAGACGATGACAGACGCGGCGGCCTCCCGGAACCCGGTCCCGGGAGGCACCGGCCGCAGCCCCGCATGGCGAGGAACCCCCATCGACGTGAAGGAGCGGTCCCCACTCGACTCGGTCGATGAGATCACACTCCGTTCCCGTGCTGTGGAAGGTGGTGACCCGTGGGACATGCCGACACACTGCTCGCCATGGGCGGCGCCTTCCTCGCCGCCGCGTTCCTCGCCCGCCTCGGCAGCCGGATCGGGCTGCCGACCATCCCCCTGTTCATGCTCGCCGGCATTCTGCTCGGCCCACACACCCCGGGTCCGGTCCTGGTCGAGGACGCGCACGACTTCGGGATGCTCTCGGCGCTCGGTCTCGTCCTGCTGCTCTTCTACCTCGGCCTGGAGTTCCACCTCGACGACCTGAGACGGGGCGGCCGACGGCTGCTCAGCGCCGGTGGCATCTACCTGCTGCTCAACGTCGGCGCGGGGCTGGGATTCGGGTTCGCCCTCGGCTGGGGAGCACGGGAGGCCCTGGTGCTCGCCGGCGTGCTGGGCATCTCCTCCTCCGCGATCGTCACGAAGATCCTCATCGAGCTGGGCCACATCGGCCGGCCCGAGACCCGTCTCATCCTCGGCGTCACCGTCGTCGAGGACATCTTCCTCGCCCTCTACCTCGCCGCTCTGCAGCCCGTCCTCAGCGACGCCCAGGGCCTCGCGGACACGGCCCTCCAGGCGGTCAAGGCGTTCGGCTTCCTGATGGTGCTCGCCGTCACCGCTCGCTTCGGCAGCCGGCTGTTCGGCCGGCTGTTGGCCGTACGCGACAACGAGCTGCTGGTCATCACCTTCCTCGGCACCGCGATCCTCGTCGCGGGCGTTTCCGAGGTGCTCGGGGTCGTCGACGCCATCGGTGCGTTCATGGTCGGTCTGATCGTGGCCGGCACGCCCTCCGCGCCCCGGATCCGCACGCTGGTGCATCCGCTGCGCGACGCCTTCGCGGCGATCTTCTTCTTCGCCTTCGGGCTGGCCATCGACCCCGGCGACATCGCCTCCGTCGCCGGTCCGGTGTCCGCCGCCGTGGCGCTGACCCTCACCATGAACCTGGCCGCGGGCCTGCTGGTCGCCCGCCTGTACCGCTACGGCGTCGACATCGCCGCCGACATCGCGACCACGCTCGTCGCCCGGGGCGAGTTCGCGCTGATCCTGGCCGCCATGGCCATCGGCGCGGGGCTGGACGACCGGCTCACCGCGTTCATCGCCGGATACGTGCTCGTCCTCGCCGTCCTCGGCCCAGTGCTCGCCGGACGGGCTGACCTGCTCGCGCACGTCCTGCGTGCCGTACAGGCGCGGCGGCCCGGCCACAGGCCCCCACCCGACGCTCCGGACGACGGACCCGCACCGGACCTGGACGCCGGGCGCGACCGGGAGCCCCTGCCCGCCGAGGCCGAGCGATAGCCCGGCGCGGGAAGCCGCCGCCCTGGCGCCGTCCCCCCGCGCCGGTGCCGGTACCGGCGCCCGTGCCGCTGCCGGTCAGGGCTCGATCAGTCCGACGCGGATGGCGTACCGGGTGAGTTCCAGCCGGTCTTTCAGGTCGAGCTTGGCCAGCAGGTTGGCACGGTGGCGCTCCACGGTCTTGGGGCTGATGACGAGGAGGTCGGCGATCTGCTGCGAGGTGTGTCCCTCGGCGACCAGCTTGAGGATCTCCTCCTCCCGTTCGGTGATGGCCTTCGTGGGCAGGTTCCGGCCGTCCCGGGCGAGTTCGAGGTAGTTGCGGATGAGGGCGTTGACGGCGCCCGGGTAGAGGAACGGCTCGCCGCGCATGGTGGCCCGGCAGGCCTCCACCAGGTCGCGGTCGGCGACGGACTTGAGGACGTATCCGGAGGCGCCGGCGCCGAGGGCCTCGAAGAAGAACTGCTCGTTGTCGTACATGGTCAGGATGAGGATCCGCGTCTGCGGGAGGGTGCGGGAGAGCTCGCGGGCCGCCTGGAGGCCGGTCAGGCGGGGCATGGCTATGTCGAGGATGGCCAGGTCGGGTTCGTGGGTGCGGGCCTGCTCGATGGCTTCGGCCCCGTTGTCGGCCTCGGCGACGACGGTCAGGTCCGGTTCGCCGTCGAGGATGAGCCGGACCCCTCTGCGGACCAGCGCGTGGTCGTCGGCGAGGAGGATGCGGGTGGGGGGCGGGGGGCCCGCGGCGGGGCCGGTGGGAGTGCTGGCGGGGGCCGGGTCGGTCATGTTCAGCGTTTCCGGTCGGGAGCGTCGGTCACGGGCGGCATGGTCCGCATGGGCGCGGGACCCCGTACGGGAACGGGTACGGACAGGCGCACCTGGGTCCCGCCGCCGGCGGCGGGACCCACATCGAGGTCGGCGCCGACGAGCAGGGCCCGTTCACGCATCCCCCGGATACCGGCGCCCTCGGACGCGGTGCCGATGCCGCGGCCGTCGTCCCGGATCCGGAGCTCGACTCCGGCGGGGGTGCGGCGCAGGGAGACCTCCGCGCGGCGGGCGTGCGCGTGCCGGGCGATGTTGGTGAGCCCTTCCTGGGCCACCCGGTAGAGGACCAGTTCGGCCTCCGGGCCCAGGTCGGGCAGGTCGGGATCGAGGCGGTGCTGGGCCGTCAGGCCGGAGCCGCCGAACTCGGCGGCGAGGGCCTTGAGGGCGCTGGCGAGCCCGAGTTCGTCCAGGACACCGGGGCGCAGCCGGCGGGCGATGCGCCGGATCTCGTCCAGGCTGCCCCGGGTGGTTTCCTGCACCAGGCTCAGCTCCTCGCGCAGCTCCACCGGAGCGTGGTCGGCGACCCGCTTGAGCTGGAGCAGGACGGCGGTGAGGCTCTGGCCGACCTCGTCGTGCAGTTCCTGCGCGATGCGGCGGCGTTCGTCCTCCTGCGCGGAGAGGGCGCGTGCGCTGCTCGTGGCACGTTCGTCCTCCAGCCGGTCGAGCATCGTGTTGTACGTGCTGATCAGCTCGGCGATCTCCCCGCGCCCGGCGACCTCGGGGCGCTGCCCCGGGCGGAGCAGGTCGGTGGTGGACATGGCGCGGGTGACGCGCTGCAGCGGGGCGAGGCCGACGCGCACCAGCAGCGCGTTGGCGAAGAGCATGGCGGCCAGCCCCACGGTGAGTACGGCGGCCTCGGTGAGCAGGACCGGGGTGGAGACGGTGACCGGTCCGAGCAGCAGGGCGGTGGCCGTGATCAACACGACGGCGTTCAGCAAAAAGATCCGCCAGAACAGTGGCACTCAGTACCACCTCCTCACCCCTGCTCACCGTGCGCCGTCTGCCGTACTGTCTGTCGTAGGCTCCCGGTGCGGCGGGAGCCTTCCCGGCGGCCCGGCGGCCCGTCGGTTCCGGGGGCGCGGGCACGCGGGCCGCCACGACCCAGCGTGAGTGCTGTTCTGGCTGTGCGCCATCCGTGCCAGCCCCCATTTTTTCACGGGTCCGTGGGTGTCGGGGCGCTCCACGTACATTGTCGACCCGCACGGAGATGAGGGCCGGACCCGATGGTCCCGGGGCCCCCGGCGGGCGACCCTTGAGGTGGACGCGGCCCGGTCCGCCGAACCACTCGCACCGGGCGGGTGATGACCTCGGCACCCGGGCAAGCTCCCCTGTGTCGGCCCGAGTCAGCGGGCCGACGGCTCATTTTTCGCCCCGGCGTCGGTGTTCACGGAACCGACGCCCGGAGGTGTTTTTCAGGTGGCGGTCGAATGTCTCACCGCGCTGCCACCGTTCGGGAAGGAGGAGACGTGCCCCAGTCCGACGACAAGCGCCTCGTCGATCTCGCGGCCCGAATCGAGCAGGACGACCCGCACTTCGCGCGCTCGCTGTCCAGTGGACGGCCGGCCAAGCCGCGCGAGTACCGACACACGCGCGCTTGGTGGGTACTGGGAATCGGCGTGATCCTGCTGTTCGTCGGCCTGGTCATGCCCCACGGACTGCTCATCGCGACCGGCTTGGTCCTCAGCGGAATCGGCGCTCAGCTGTTCGACCCCTACCCGCCCCGCAGGGACAGCCGGCACCGGCACTCGGCTCGCTGATACGGCTCGAACCCGTATTCACGCACGATTCACGCCTGTCGGTTTGTCATGTTGAGCGGCTTTCCTCATAGAGCGCCCCAGTTTAGGGTGCGCTAAAATCTTTACCAAGCGCTTACGCTCCATTGAGCAGCGTTCCGCTCCTTCGTTGAGCGTTGACCGCCGAACGTCGAGTGCTGAGCACTGACTGCTCGGCGTTGACCGTGGGGCGTCGAGTGCTGATGACCGGTTGGGCCGACGACGAGAAGAACGGGGGGCGTGGCATGGGTCGAGTGGTCCCCGTCCGTGTCGACAACGCCGCCCGCGACGGCGTCCCCGATACCGACGGCACCACCTTCCAGCCATGACGCCTGCCGCACGCCGCCTCCACCCACCCTGCCCGAGGCTCGGCACCGACCTCTCACCCCGTAGGGGACAACCCACCCCGTAGGGGACCCACCGGACACGCCTGCCCCACCTGACAGCCGATCCCGAAGCACCCCCAGCGCCTCGTCCCGGCACCTGGTTCCCCGGCTTCCGACTCCCGGTCTCCCCTCCCGGGCGTCCGCCCCTCCAGCCCAGCGAGCCCCAGCCCTCAGGCACAGACGCCGCCACCGAACCGATCCACGGAGGTCAGACGCCCGTGCACAACACCACCGCCTTGCTCATCGAACTCGGAGCGATCATCCTCGCTCTCGGGCTGTTGGGCCGCCTCGCCGGACGGGTGGGCTTCTCCCCCATACCCCTCTACCTGCTCGCCGGACTCGCCTTCGGCCATGGTGGAATCCTGCCGCTGCAGGCCAGCGAGGAGTTCGTCGCCACCGGCGCCGAGATCGGTGTCATCCTGCTGCTGCTCATGCTCGGGATGGAGTACAGCGCGTCGGACCTCGTCACCACCCTCAAGACCCAGTACCCGTCGGGCGCGGTCGACTTCGTCCTCAACGCCGCCCCCGGCGCCGTCGCCGCGCTGGTCCTGGGCTGGGGCCCGGTCGCCGCCGTCGCCCTCGCCGGGGTCACCTGGATCTCCTCCTCCGGGGTCATCGCCAAAGTGCTCGGCGACCTCGGGCGCCTGGGCAACCGCGAAACACCGGTCGTACTCGGCGTACTGGTCCTGGAGGACCTCGCCATGGCCGTCTACCTGCCGATCCTCACCGCCCTGCTGGCCGGCGTGAGTCTCGCGGGCGGCAGCGTCACGCTGCTGATCTCCCTGGGCACCGTCGGCGCCGTCCTCTACATCGCCCTGCGTCACGGACGCGTCGTCAGCCGCGCGGTCTCCTCCGACAACGCCGAGATGCTGCTGCTGGTGGTGCTGGGGCTGACCCTGGTGGTCGCGGGCGTCGCCCAGCACCTCCAGGTGTCGGCGGCGGTGGGCGCGTTCCTGGTCGGCATCGCGCTGTCCGAGGAGGTCGCCGAGGGCGCGCACGGCCTGCTGTCCCCGCTGCGGGACCTGTTCGCGGCGGTGTTCTTCGTCTTCTTCGGACTGCACACCGATCCGGCGGACATCCCGCCGGTGCTGCTCCCGGCGCTCGCGCTGGCCGTCGTCACCATGCTGACGAAGATCGCCACCGGCTGGTTCGCCGCCCGACGGGCGGGCATCCCGGCCAAGGGCCGCTGGCGGGCCGGGGGCACGCTGGTGGCGCGCGGCGAGTTCTCGATCGTCATCGCCGGCCTCGCCGTCGGCACGGAACCGCGGATCGGCCCGCTGGCCACGGCGTACGTCCTGCTCCTGGTCGTCATCGGCCCCCTCACCGCCCGCTGGACCGAACCGCTGGCCGGCCTCCTCACCCGCCGCAAGCCGGACGGGCCGCAGAGCGCCGCCGCACCGGTCGACCAGACGGAACCGGCCCACGCGGGCGGCTGACCACACACTGCGGTGCCCGGTCGGCGGCCCGGGACGGCGACTGGTACGGCCGCCGTCCCGGGCCGCCGACGGTGCGAAAATCAGCTCGGGAAGCTCGGGACGTACTCCGGAGGAGCGTCAGCATGACCAAGGCACCAGCATGATCGAGTGGGTCACCGTCGGTACCGGTCCGCGGCCGGTCCCCCGGCCCGTCGCCACTCCGCTGGTGTGGGCCGGTGCCTTCGGCGGCGCGTCGGTGCTGGTGGGCCTCCTCCACATGGTCGTGGGCCCGTACCACCCCGGGCTCTCCCTGGTCGCCCTGTCCCTGCTCGCCGCCCTCCTCGGCGTGTGCGCACGGTTCACCGCGGCCCCCGGCACGGCCGTCCTGTGCTGGCTGTTCCTCAACGGCTTCGCGGTGCCGCCCACCGGCAGCCTCACCTGGGCCGGACCCAGGGACACGTTCTGGCTCGGCTGCCTGCTCGCCGCCGCCCTCGCCGGCACGACCGCGTCCCGCCTGGCCCACGCCCGCGCGGCCTATCACCGCCTCACCACGCGGGCGGGCCCCGAGGACGGCCACTCGGCCTGACCGCCCACAGCCTTGCGCTTCACTTCAAGAACGCTCATTCTTGACCGATCGTTCTTCAATCCCGTACGGTCATGGCCATGGGACGACCACGCGCCTTCGACACCGATCAGGCCGTCAGTACCGCAGCCACCCTCTTCGCCACCCACGGCTTCGAGGGCACCTCGGTGGACGACCTGGTCACCGCCACCGGCATCCACCGAGGCAGCCTCTACAAGGTCTTCGGCTCGAAACGGGGCCTGCATCTGACCGCGCTCCGCCGGCACCTCGACCACGAGATCCACCCCGCCACCGCGGCCATCGCCACCCTCACCGACCCCGCGCAGGCGCTGACCACGGCCATCGCCTCCTACGACAACGGTCCCGCCGCCGGACTCCTCCTCCTCGCCGCCGCCGAACGCGCACCCCACGACCCGGAGGTCGCCGCACTGGTCGCGGAAGGGATCACAGCGCTGGAGGACGCCCTGCGCCCCTCCCACGGCGACGCCGCCCCGCAACTCGCCTCCACCGTCCTCGGCACCCGCCTGCGCCTGCGCGCCCGGCCGACCACTCCCCAGGAGCACTGACATGGCCCTGATCTCCATCGACCGCGAACGCGGCATACTGACCGCCGAGTTCCAGGGCCTCGACAAGCTCTGGACCCTCAAGAGCCGCCTGGAAATCCCCCTCGCCCACGTACGCGGCGCCACCCACGATCCCGGCATGGCCCGCGAACCCAAGGGCGTCCGCATCGCAGGCTCCCACTTCCCCGGACTGATCACCGCGGGCCGCTTCCGCCGCAACGGTGAACGCCTGTTCTGGGACGTGAAGAACCCGGACAAGGCGGTCGTCATCGAACTCGCCGACGCCGAGAGCTACGACCGGCTCGTCCTCGAGGTCGAGGACCCCCGCGCCACCGTGGACCTCATCGAACAGTCCATATCCCGCGGCTGAACCTCTGTCGGCGCGCTGTCACAACGACCGCTCGGGCGGTGTCCTGAGGTCGACCCACTGAAAACGGTCGAACCCCCGAGACGACGGAGACACCGTGTCCGAGAACACCGATGTGGTCGTGATCGGTGGCGGATACGCCGGCGTGATGGCGGCCAACCGCCTGACGCGGCGCGACGACGTGGCCGTGACGCTGATCAACCCGCGCCCGGACTTCGTCCACCGGGTCCGCCTGCACCAGCTGGTGGGCGGATCCCACGACGCGGTCGTCGCCTACCGGGACGTCCTGGCCGACGGCGTCCGGCCGGTGATCGACACCGTGACCCGGATCGGCCCGGCCGGGCGCGACGTGGCGCCGGCGGCCGGTGGCACGGTCGGCTACGACTACCTGGTCCACGCCGCGGGCAGCGGCAGCGCCGACCCGGGTGTGCCCGGAGCGGCCGAGTTCGCGTACCCGATCGCCACCCTGGAGGCGGCGCAGCGGCTGCGCCCGGTCCTCGACGCCGCTCCCGCGACGGCCGCGGTGACGGTGGTCGGCGCCGGTCCCACCGGCATCGAGACCGCCGGCGAGGCGGTGAGGGCGGGCGGCGAGTAGTCGGTGACGGCTACCGTGATTACTCTCTGCGGCCCTCACCGAAGAGTGACTGGCCGGGGCCCGGAAGTGGGAGCGACCGGCCGGGATCCGGGACCTGGGAGCGACGCTGCACCGCTGAGGCCGCTGGGGCTGTGCCGCCCTGACGCGATCACGGTCGTGCTCCTGGAGCGCCCGCCCGGTTCGGACCACGCTCGTGCTCGACGACCGGCTCGATGCCGTCGGAGAGGCACTCCGCGACGAGCGGGACGGCGGCCGCCGGTCACCCCGGCTGTTCGTGGGGTACCGCTCGGCGTGGTGCGGCTGTGGTGCGGCTCGGGAGCCGATCGGGCGGGGGCGTGGGCACACGGTTCAGACGGAGCGCCCTCACCGGGCACGCGGCGACCGCGCGCCGGGCGTGGGGAGCAGATCGGGCGGGACCATGGGGCTGTGGAGCACGGGGGAGCCCCATTCGTCCCGGCCGACCAGTTCGGGCAGGAGTGCGGCACAGCGTCCGTGTCCGTCGCAGGCGGCGAAATCGACGGCCCGTACGTGGCCTTGGTCACGGGTCATCGCCATTCCTCCTCCTCGGGGGGCCGGGCGGCGGACACGAACAGGACGAGAGGGGGAGTACGCGGCACGGCACGGACCGGCGTGTACATGCTGGTGGACGTCGTCGGCGAAGACCCTCAGCGCCGAGGCTGCCAGCCGCACCCCGCCGTCGGGACGGCTGCACGCGCCGCGCCCCGGGAGCAGCCCGAGACGGTGGTGCAGCCGGTCCAGCCGCTGGGCGCCCGCGCTGCCCCGGGCGAGCGCGGCGAAGTCCTCGGCGACGGCCGGCAGGCCGAACCGGCACGGCCCGCACTGCCGGGCGCTCTGCGCGGCAAGGCAGCCCAGCGCGGCTGCCGTCTCGGCGAGCCCGCAGGTGCCTTCGAGCAGCGCCACCAGGACGCCCGCCCCCGTTCCGGCACCGTGGTGCTCAGCGGCACCGGCAGCCAGTTGCCGAAGAAGCCGCCCGCGAGCACGGCGCCGAGCCGCCCCCTGCGGGCCGTCGGCATGTCGCAGCGCCGCCGTCACCGGGCTGCCCGCCGGGGTCTCGTACACCCCAGGGCATTGGACGGCGCCTGAGACCGTGACCAGCGTGGTGCCCGGGGCGCTGTCGCACTCGTCGGCCTGGACGTCCGGTTTTCACGCTGTGCCGAGAGGTGATCGGCTCGTAGCGACTGGGTCGCCGCTGTCAGCCGCCAGGTGCACGGGCGTTCACGCACTGGCCCGGAACCTCGAAGCGCTCCGGTCGGCTTTGGCCGACCGGAGCGCTTCTTCTCAGGTCAAAGAGCACGGAGCCCGCCTGCGTACCGTAGGCCCTGTGGGACTCGAACCCACAACCAATGGATTAAAAGTCCACTGCTCTGCCAATTGAGCTAAGGGCCCTCGGCGATGTTGCCTCCACGAGCATAGCGGGATGTGGGCGCTTCTTTGATCGGGTATCGGCGAGGTGGACCCGGACGGGTTCCGTGAAAAACGCGGGAGGGCCCGCACGACGGGTGTCGTGCGGGCCCTCCCGGGTCGGTCCGGTGCGCCGGGGTCAGCCGTTGCGCTTCCAGCGCGGCTTGTCCTCGCGGCGACCGATGGAGCCGCCACCGCGGTGGTCGTCACGCCGGCCGTACGGGCGGTCGTGGGAGGCGCCGGAACGGAAGCCGGGGCGGTCGCCCTGGCGGTCACGGTTGAACGGACGGTCGCTGCCGCGGTGGCCGCCGCGCTCGTCGCGACGGAAGCCGCCACGCTCGCCGCCACGGTCACTGCCACGGTCGCGGTTGAACCCACCGCGGTCGTCACGGCGTTCGAACGAACGGCCGCCACGGTCACCGTCACGGCGTTCGAACGAACGGCCGTCGCGGTCGCCGCGGTCGTCGCGACGGAAGCCGCCACGGTCGCCGCGGTCGTCACGGCGGAAGCCGCCACGGTCACCGTCACGGCGTTCGAAGGAACGGCCGCCACGGTCACCGCGGTCGTCGCGACGGAAGCCGCCACGGTCGCGGTCGCGGTCCCTGTCCCGGTCACGATCGCGGTTGAACCCACCGCGGTCGTCACGGCGTTCGAACGAACGGCCGCCACGGTCACCGCGGTCGCCACGGTCGTCGCGACGGAAGCCGTCCCGGCGCTCGGGGCGCTCGAAACGCTCGCTGTCACGCGCGGTCGGCTGCTCCGGCAGCGAGACCACGGTCTGGTCCGCCGCCTCGGTGGCCGCCTCGGCCACCGCCGCCTTCGGGTCCTCGCCCCGCTCACGGGCGGCCCTGGCGACCAGCCGGTCCGCCTCGTCACGCAGTTCGGACGCGCGGCGCTGCGCCCGCTCCAGCTCCTTGGTGAGCTGAGCGACCTCACGCTCCGCCTGCTGCGCCGCGTTGCCCGCCGACTCCGCCTGGACCTCGGTCATCGACCGAGCCCCGGTGATCTCGGCGACCTCCGGGTCGAAGGCCGCGCCGCCCTGGATGATGTGGCGCGTGGCGTCCACGCCCGCGTCCTCCATCAGCCGGAAGATCTGGCGCCGCTGGTGCGGCAGCGAGAGGGAGACCACGGTGCCGGTACGGCCCGCGCGCGCCGTGCGGCCGGCCCGGTGCAGGTAGTCCTTGTGGTCACCGGCCGGGTCGACGTTCAGCACCAGGTCGATGCCGTCGACGTGGATACCGCGCGCGGCGACGTCCGTGGCGACCAGGACGTTGACGTAGCCGTCCTTGAAGTCGGCCAGCGTCCGCGTCCGCGAGCCCTGCGTCATGCCGCCGTGCAGCGCGTCGGCCTTCGCGCCCGCTTCGCGCAGCTGGTCGGCGATGCGGTCCGCGCCCAGCTGGGTGCGGACGAAGATGATGGTGCGGCCCTTGCGGGAGGCGATGGCCGCGGTGACCGGCGCCTTGTCCTTCGGCTTCACGACCAGGATGTGGTGCGACATGGTCGTGACGGCACCCTGAGCGGCGTCGACCTCGTGGCTGACCGGGTCCTTCAGGTACCGGTCGACGAGGGTCTTGATCTCGTTCTCCATCGTCGCGGAGAACAGCATCCGCTGCCCGCCCGCCGGGATCTGGTCCAGCAGCTCCGTCACCTCGGGCAGGAAGCCGAGGTCGGACATCTGGTCGGCCTCGTCGAGGACGGCGATCTGCACGTTCTCCAGGGAGCACGCGCCACGGTTGATGAGGTCGCGCAGCCGGCCGGGCGTGGCGACGAGGATGTCGACACCGCGCTCGAGGGCGTAGATCTGGTTGCCCATGGAGGTGCCGCCGCAGACGACCTTCATGCGCAGGCCGACGATGTCGCCGTAGGGCTGGAGCGCGTCGGCCACCTGCATGGCCAGCTCACGGGTGGGCGTCAGGATGACGGCCCGCGGCTTGTGCTTCTCGGTCCGGCCGCCGGCCAGCGTGGTCAGCGTCGGCAGACCGAAGGAGAGGGTCTTGCCGGAGCCGGTACGGCCCCGGCCGAGGATGTCCTTGCCGGCCAGGGCGTCCGGGATGGTCGCCGCCTGGATCGGGAAGGGGCTGGTCACGCCGTTCTGTGCGAGCTTGCGCACGAGGCCCTCGGAAAGACCGAGGTCGGCGAAGGTGAGCTCGGGGGTGGTGTCGGCGTCGGTGCCACTGTCGTCCGTGACGTCGGTGCCGGTGTCGGCGGTGACGTCGGTGAGAACAGCGGCGATGTCGGTGTCCACCGGGTTCTCTGCGTTCTCAGAGTTCTCGGGCACGACGACGTGATCAGTACTGGCGATGGGCATACGAATGCGAAACCTTCCGGAGTCTCTTCGGCACGCGCCCGTCAACTCCGTGATTCGCAATTCGCAATATGACCGCCTCGATGCGGTCCACCACGGTAAGGGGAGAGTACGCGCCACACGGCGCGCTCTGCGGTGGCGCCGGGCAAATAGGATCAAACGATCTGCCACCATACGCACCCTCCCCCACCGAAAGCAAACCGAGCCCCCACCACCCCACAGACCCGCAGGTCAGCAGAGTGAAGGCCAACCGGTCCACACATCGGAAGGACTGCAGGACGAGCACGCACACCGGCTAGGAAACACTGGAAAAGCCCCTACATCGGCACCCCCGCCTCCGGCGCCGGTTTCCGCTGCGCCAACTGGGCCTCCGGCGGCTCGTGCGCCGACGAGGACGGCTCCGCGGCCGTCGGCTCCGGTGCGACCGACGGCTCCGGCGGCGGGGGCGCGGGCTCCGGATCCGCCGTCCGGCTCGGCTCCGGCGGATCGGGCCGGCCGTCGGGCGCCGTCGACCCCGTCGGCCCGCCCGACCGGGCGGTGTCGTCCGGCGCCGGCCCGCTCATGCCCGCGGAGGGCGACGCCTCGGCCGAGGCCGACGCCTCCGCCCTGCCCTTCCCGGGCCTGCCCTTCCCGCCCTCGCCCCTGCGGTTCCCGCGCTCGCCCTCGGCCGCCGCACCACCATGGGCGTCCCGGCCCTCCGCCCCCGGCGGCAATCCTCCGTCGGGCGCCGCACCACCCGGCCGGTCCGCGGAATGCGACGGCTTGGCGGCCCCGCCCACCCCGTCCTCACCGACACTCATACAGCCGGCGGCAGCGACGACAGCCACGACGGTGGCGGCCAGGCGGACGGGTACGTACAAGGGGCGCACGAGGCCACCTCCGGTTGCGATGCTGGGTCAACGTGCCCAACTCCCGCCGCCCGCAAGAGGACACGCCAGCGGCGCGCCAGTGACAGACCGGTGACCTATCCGTAGCCAAGCGCGTGCAGTCGGGCATCGTCGATCCCGAAGTGATGCGCGATCTCGTGCACCACCGTGATCTCCGTCTCGGCGACGACGTCCTCCCGGGACTCGCACATCCGCAGGGTCGGCCCCCGGTAGATGGTGATCCGGTCCGGCAGCACACCGGCGTACCACTCGCCCCGCTCCGTCAACGGGGTTCCCTCGTACAGCCCCAGTAGCTCGGGATCGTCCGTCGGCGGCTCGTCCTCGACGAACACCGCGACGTTGTCCATCAACCGCGTCAGCTCCGGCGGAATCCGATCGAGTGCCTCGGCCACCAGCTCCTCGAACTCCCCACGCGTCATCTCCAGCACACCGCCATTGTCAGCCATGACCCATCCGTACGAGCGCCACCGGACACCCCGCATATCGAATGCTCCGTATGGGCATACGGGATCAATGGCTCGCGTCCCCTCCATAGTCAGGAACCTCCGACACCGCTCCCCAAGGGTGCCGCGCGCCCTCAGCCGCCACCGCTCCCGCCGATCCGTCCCTCCGACGACGACCACCACCACGCTCATCCCCCGCCCCCGCCCCTGGAAGCGGGTCCTGGGGCTCATCGCCGTCGTCCTGCTGGGCGCCTGGCTCGGCCTGCTGGTCGTGGGCAACGTCCGTGTCCCGGTCGGCCCCATGGACACGACCATGACCCTGCGCCCCTCCCTCACCGGCGGCACGAAGATCAACGTCTCCCCCCTGGGCGCCCTCGAACTCGACAGCCACAACGCCCCCGTCCGCCTCGACGTCAACGTCGACCAGCTCGACCCCGTCCGCGCCCAAGCCCTCGTCGACCACCCCGAACGCCTCTCCGGACTCCAGAACGAAGTCACCCAGGACATCGCCCGTGGCACCGCCGACCTCGCCGTACGCTCCGTCGTCGCCGTCGTCACCGGCGCCACCGCGCTCGGCCTCATCGTCTACCGCCGACCCCGCCGCGCCCTGGCCGCGGGCGGCCTCGCCCTCACCCTGCTGGCCGCGTCCGGCGGCACCGCGTACGCCACCTGGAACCCGGACTCCGTCCTCGAACCGAAGTTCTCCGGGCTGCTCTCCTCCGCGCCGTCCCTGGTCGGCAACGCCCGCAGCATCGTCACCGAGTTCGACGTCTACCAAAAGGAGCTGGCCCGCCTGGTCACCAACGTGACGAAGCTCTACGACGCCACCTCCACGCTCCCCACCTACCAGCCCGATCCGACCACCATCCGGGTCCTGCACGTCTCCGACATCCACCTCAACCCCGCGAGCTGGACGATCATCGCCTCGCTCGTCGAGCAGTACCAGGTGGACGTCATCGTCGACTCCGGCGACACCATGGACCACGGCACCGCCGCCGAGAACGGCTTCCTCGATCCCGTCGAGGACCTCGGCGCCCCCTACGTATGGATCCGCGGAAACCACGACTCCCTGGTCACCCAGCGCTATCTGGAAGGCCTCAAGAACGTCCACGTCCTGGACGACGGCCGGGCCAGGAACATCGCGGGCCTGCGCTTCGCCGGCATCGGTGACCCCCAGTTCACCCCGGACCGGTCCAAGAAAGCCGGAGCCGAGCAGTCACAGGAACTCGCCGGCGCCCGCCTCGCCTCCGCCCTGCGCGACCAGAAGGCGGCCGGAACCCCGGTCGACGTGGCCGTCGCCCATGAACCGTCGGCGGCCCGCGAGGTCGACGGCACGGTGCCCCTCGTCCTGGCCGGACACATCCACCGCCAGAAGACGGAGGTCATGAAGTACGGCACCCGGCTCCGCACCGAGGGCTCCACCGGCGGCAGCGGCCTGCGGGCGGTCGAGGGCAAACACCCCGATCCGATCGAGACCTCGATCCTCTACTTCGACCGCGACACGCGCCGCCTCCAGGCCTGGGACTCGATCAAGCTGGGCGGCCTGGGTCTCACTACAGCGGAGGTCAGCCGCCACCTCCCGGAGGAGAACCAGCCGGGCGCCACGCCGTCCGAGTCCTCCTTCGATTCCCCGTCCCCGTCCGGCTCCGGGTCACCTTCCGGATTCCCCTCCCAGCCGTCCTCCCTGCCGCCCGCCCGGCCCTCCTCCTGAGCCCTCTCGGCAAGCACCCCGCAAACCGTTTTGCCGATCCCTCCCGCCATCACATATGCTTCGGACGTCCCCGACGCGCTGAGAGGCGCCCAGGCGGGCCGATAGCCCTCATCGTCTAGCGGCCTAGGACGCCGCCCTTTCAAGGCGGTAGCACGGGTTCGAATCCCGTTGGGGGCACGCACCACCCTGTGCGACACTGTCGTACGAAGCTTGGTCCTGTGGAGCAGTTAGGAGTGCTCGCCACCCTGTCAAGGTGGAGGCCGCGGGTTCAAATCCCGTCAGGACCGCTGAGGTTTCACGTGAAACCTCGTGGCTGGGTAGCTCAGTTGGTACGAGCGATCGCCTGAAAAGCGATAGGTCGCCGGTTCGACCCCGGCCCCAGCCACAACAACACCCCCTCCGGGATCCCGGAGGGGGTGTTCGCGTTCACCCCACCGCCAAAACCGTTGGCCACAAAATTCTCGATAATGAGATCCTGGTTCCCGTATGTCCACGCAACCTGTCTCCGCCTCCGCGTCCTCCTCCGACGCCCCCTCCTCAGACGCCCCCTCCTTCGGAGCCCTCGCCTCCCGCCTGACCGAGCTCTCCCTGCGCGATGCGCAGCGGCTCGGGCGCAGGCTCGAAGGCGCACGCAGGATCCGCAAGCCGGAGGCCCGGGCCGCTGTGCTCGACGAGATCGCGGCGGAGGTCGCGAAGGCCGAGGAGCGGATGGCCGGGCGGCGTGCACGTGTCCCGGCGATCACGTATCCGGAGCAGTTGCCGGTCAGCCAGAAGAAGGACACGATCGCCGAGGCCATTCGCGATCACCAGGTGGTGATCGTCGCGGGCGAGACGGGTTCCGGCAAGACCACGCAGATTCCGAAGATCTGTATGGAGCTGGGCCGGGGCGTCCGCGGGATGATCGGGCACACGCAGCCCCGCCGGATCGCCGCCCGCACCGTGGCGGAGCGTGTCGCCGAGGAGCTGGACACTCCGCTCGGGGAGGCCGTCGGCTGGAAGGTGCGGTTCACCGATCAGGTGAGTCCGGACGCCACCTTCGTGAAGCTGATGACCGACGGCATCCTGCTCGCCGAGATCCAGACGGACCGTGAGCTGCGCGCCTACGACACGATCATCATCGACGAGGCCCACGAGCGGTCGCTGAACATCGACTTCCTGCTGGGTTATCTCGCTCAGCTGCTGCCGCGGCGCCCGGACCTGAAGGTCGTCATCACCTCGGCGACCATCGACCCGGAGCGGTTCTCCCGGCATTTCGGCGATGCGCCGATCATCGAGGTCAGCGGTCGTACGTACCCCGTCGAGGTGCGGTACCGGCCGCTGCTCGAGGAGGACTCGCAGGATGCCGACCGTGATCAGATCACCGCGATCACGGACGCGGTCGAGGAGTTGATGGCCGAGGGGCCGGGCGACATCCTGGTCTTCCTCTCGGGCGAGCGGGAGATCCGGGACACGGCGGACGCGCTGACGAAGAAGGCGTACCCCCGCGCCGGAGGCGCTGATTGGCACAGCACCGAGGTGCTGCCGCTCTACGCGCGGCTCTCGCACGCCGAGCAGCACCGGGTCTTCCGGCAGCACAGCGGTCGCAGGATCGTTCTCGCGACCAACGTGGCGGAGACGTCACTGACGGTTCCGGGCATCAAGTACGTCATCGACCCGGGCTTCGCCCGTATCTCCCGTTACAGCCACAGGACCAAGGTGCAGCGGCTGCCGATCGAGCCGGTGTCGCAGGCCAGCGCCAATCAGCGCAAGGGCCGCTGCGGGCGTACGTCGGACGGCATCTGCATCCGGCTGTACAGCGAGGACGACTTCGACGCCCGCCCGGAGTTCACGGACGCGGAGATCCTCCGTACGAACCTGGCGTCGGTCATCCTGCAGATGACGGCGGCGGGTTTGGGCGACATCGAGAAGTTCCCGTTCATCGATCCGCCGGACCACCGGAACATCCGTGACGGCGTGCAGCTGCTCCAGGAACTCAACGCGCTGGACCCGGCGCAGAAGGACCCCCGTAAGCGGCTGACGGAGACCGGACGGAAGCTGGCCCAGCTGCCGGTCGACCCACGGCTGGCGCGCATGGTGCTGGAGGCGGACCGCAACGGCTGTGTCCGCGAGGTGATGGTCATCGCGGCGGCGCTGTCCATCCAGGACCCGCGTGAGCGGCCGGCCGACAAGCAGACCCAGGCGGACCAGCAGCATGCCCGGTTCCGGGACGAGACCAGCGACTTCCTCGCCTACCTGAACCTGTGGCGCTATGTGCGCGAGCAGCAGAAGGAGCGCGGCTCGTCGTCCTTCCGGCGCATGTGCAAGCAGGAGTATCTGAACTTCCTGCGAATTCGTGAGTGGCAGGACATCTACACGCAGTTGCGCACGGTCGCCAAGCAGATGGGCATCCACCTCAACGAGGAGGACGCTCCCGGGGACCGTATTCATGTCTCGCTGCTCGCGGGGCTGCTCTCCCACATCGGGATGAAGGACGTGAAGGAGTCGAAGGACTCCGGTGCGGCCGGCGGCAAGGACGGGAGCGGGCGTAAGGACGGCGGCGGGCGCAACGAGTACGTGGGGGCGCGCAACGCCAAGTTCGCGATCTTCCCGGGTTCGGCGTTGTTCAAGAAGCCGCCGCAGTTCGTGATGTCGGCGGAGCTCGTCGAGACGTCCCGGCTGTGGGCCCGGGTCAACGCGAAGGTCGAGCCGGAGTGGGTCGAGCCGCTCGCCGGGCATCTCCTGAAGCGCACGTACAGCGAGCCGCACTGGGAGAAGGACCAGGCCGCGGTGATGGCGTACGAGAAGGTCACGCTGTACGGCGTCCCGATCGTCGCCCACCGCAAGGTGAACTACGGCCGGATCGACGCCGAGGTGTCGCGCGAGCTGTTCATCCGCAACGCCCTGGTCGAAGGCGACTGGCGCACGCACCACAAGTTCTTCGCGGACAACCGCAGGCTGCTCACCGAGGTCGAGGAACTGGAGCACCGGGCGCGGCGCCGGAACATCCTGGTCGACGACGAGACCCTGTTCGACTTCTACGACCAGCGGATTCCCGAACATGTCGTGTCGGGGGCCCACTTCGACTCGTGGTGGAAGCACAAGCGGCACGAGCAGCCGGACTTCCTCGACTTCGGGCGCGAGATGCTCATCCGCGAGTCGGCGGAGGCCGTCACCAAGGCCGACTATCCGGACTCCTGGCGGCAGGGTGCCCTCACGTTCCGGGTGACCTACCAGTTCGAGCCGGGTGCGGACGCGGACGGGGTGACGGTCCACATTCCGCTCCAGGTGCTGAACCAGGTCACGGACGAGGGCTTCGACTGGCAGATCCCGGGTCTGCGGGAGGAGGTCGTCACGGAGCTGATCCGTTCCCTCCCCAAGCCGATCCGCCGCAACTACGTGCCGGCGCCGAACTACGCGAAGGCGTTCCTGGAGCGGGTGTCGTCCCCGGAGGGGCGCAGTGGAGCACAGTCTCTTCAGGAGCCGCTGACCACGACGATGGCGCGTGAGCTGAAGCGCATGGTCGGGGTGCCCTTCGACGCGGACGGCTTCGACTGGTCCAAGGTCCCCGACCACTTGAAGGTCACGTTCCGGATCGTCGACGAGCGTCGCCGCAAGCTCGACGAGGGCAAGGACCTCGAAGCACTCCGGCTCCGGCTCAAGCCGAAGGCCCGCAAGGCGCTCTCGCGGGCGGCGGCCGCCACGGCCGAACGCCGGGGCGGCGAGTCCCTGGAGCGTGCGGGTCTGACCGACTGGACCGTCGGCACACTGACCCGCGTCTTCGAAACTCGGCGGGCCGGTCAGCCGGTGAAGGCGTTTCCGGCACTGGTCGACGACGGCGACACGGTCTCCGTGCGGCTCTTCGACACGGAGGCGGAGCAACAGCCGGCGATGTGGAAGGGCACGCGTCGTCTGATCCTGCGCAACGTCCCGGTGAATCCCGCGAAGTTCGCATCCGAAAAGTTGACGAACCCCCAGAAGCTCGCTCTGTCGGCGAATCCGCACGGTTCGATCCAGGCGCTGTTCGACGACTGCGCGATGGCGGCGGCGGACCGGCTGATCACCGACTTCGGTGGTCCCGTGTGGGACGAGGAGTCGTACCGCAAGCTGTACGACAAGGTGCGCGCGGAGATCGTCGACACGACCGTCCGCGCGGTGGGTCAGGTGCAGCAGGTACTTGCCGCCTGGCAGGCGTGTGAGCGCCGGCTCAAGAGCGTGCGCAGCCCCGTGCTGCTGGCGAACCTCCAGGATGTGCGCGGGCAGCTGGACGCCCTGGTGAAGCCGGGGTTCGTGACGGAGACGGGGCTGCGGCGACTACCGGACCTGATGCGGTATCTGGTGGCCGTGGACCGTCGTCTGCAGCAGATGCCGGCGAACGTCCAGCGGGACACGACCCGCATGGAGAAGGTCCAGGAGATGCGGGACGAGTACGCCTGGCTGCTGGAGCAGATGCCGCAGGGGCGGCCGGTGCCGCAGCAGGTGCTGGACATCCGCTGGATGATCGAGGAGCTCCGGGTCAGCTATTTCGCCCACGCGCTGGGCACGGCGTACCCGGTGTCGGACAAGCGGATCGTGAAGGCGATCGACGCCGCCGTTCCGTGAGGGGGGCGGCACGCAGCGTAAGTTCGACCAGCGGGCCGCGAATCCTGTACAGTCTCTTTTCGCAGCGCAAGGCAGTAATCGCGCCGCGAAGCCTGGTCCTGTGGAGCAGTTAGGAGTGCTCGCCACCCTGTCAAGGTGGAGGCCGCGGGTTCAAATCCCGTCAGGACCGCATTCACGAAGAGGCCCGCACCGCACGGTGCGGGCCTCTTCGTCATACCCACAACCGGATCAGGACAGAGCCGGCGCCGTGATCCGCCCTCGCGGCGAGGCCCTTCTCACCGGGTTCCGCCGTCGCCCCTTCCCGCGCACCTCCTCCCGGCGTCGCCGTTCGCCGCCCAAAGGCCCTCACCGGCTACGTGAGGGCCTTTCAGGTGATCCCGCGCGTTCGAGGGCTCCGTGCCCCCCACTGAGCGCCCCTGAGGCTCCTCGGCGGCGCTTCCCGCCTCTTGACGGGGCGGGATTCCCTGGGTACTCCGGACAGCAGGGCAGGCCGCTCTCCGTGCGGCCCTCTGGAGGTGGCACATGGCCGCATCGGCCAGGCACGAAACGCGGGCATTACTCCGCGCGCACCTGTCGGCCGCCTCGTCGTTCGGGGGGCATCTCACCCACCACTGTCCTGTCTGCCGCCGCCTGTTGCGGCTGGTGATGGACTTCGCTCCCCACCCCGCCACACACACGGAGCCCGCCGAACGCGCGGAGCGGCCACCGGAGCCCGTCGAGGGCGAGGGTGCCACGACCGCCTAGCCCACCGCCCGGCCCACAGTCCGACCCGCTGGTCCAGCGACCCAGTTGCCTTGCCCCGCCGCCGAGTTGCCTCACCTCGCCCCAACGCCCGCCCCTTCTAGCGCATATGCCGGTGACCCAACAACCCAACCGATATGTGACGGGTGTCACCGCATGAGTTTCGGGATGTGCGGTACTTACTCCCGCCCTGCGCCAAGTCAATTTAATATGTGCAATTGCACTCCCCTCAAGGGACCGCACAAGCCTTCGCACAGATGGCCCCACAGTCGCCCCCGGAGTTGGACAAGCTCGCGCACGAAGCGCCCGCCGGCCCATCCGGTCGGCCCTCCCGGGGCCGCAACCAGCACCGATCACCGAGCGCTCACAACGACCCGTCGGCGGCCCACCGCACAAAAAAATCGCGCTGGACTCGGCGGAGTCCAGCGCGATCGACGACGCACCCTGTGCAGCTGCCTGGAAAGTTCTGTCCGGCGTGGGCGAGAGGCCTGTTGGGGCAGTCCCCGCGTCGTGTGGAGCTGTGGTTCCGGACGTCTCGACCAGTTGGGGGGCCAGCCTGTTTGTCCGGGTTATTCGGTTGTTCAGGCCTCGCTGCGCTGCTGCGGAATGCCCGCGAGCAGGGCGCGGACCTCAGCTTCGCGGTAGCGGCGGTGCCCGCCGAGCGTGCGGATCGACGTGAGCTTGCCTGCCTTCGCCCAACGCGTGACCGTCTTCGGGTCGACGCGGAACATGGTGGCGACCTCAGCCGGGGTCAGCAGCGGCTCGGCATCAGGGGTGCGAGCGGTCATGAGCGGCCTCCTCGGGAGAACCGAACCTTCTCGGTTCTTTCCTCTAAATTCTGCACCTTGACCCGCGCTGCCCGAAATGGTGGACGCGGGTCGAGTCGGTTATAGGACGAACGGCTTGTCCTCGGCACTACAACTACACCATCCGTCCAGCCGCGTCGGCCAAACCGATGGAATTGCCCTCCCAGGTGTTCATCAGCCGCGGAAGCCGATGGACCATGCCATAGCGGACAGTCACTCGCTTGTGACGATCAGTCACAAGCGAGGTCAGGAGTCACTCGACCCCCCGAAGCGTGCAATGCTGAGATTCCGCCCATAGTCGAGCACAGCAGGACGGAAGAGTCCTCCCGGACTCCTTGTCCTATTTTGGCACGAGGGGGGGCAAGGGGCGCAAGGGCTGCGTACGTGCGGTCCGTCACCCTTGAGCCGCTTGAGACATACGCCCGGATCGGCCCCTACGTCCGTTGTCGGGTCCGGGTTGACGAAACCTCAGGGCGACGACAAAACCCCAAGAAGGGCGTTTGGTCAAACGCCTGTTCGCCACCCCGGCCGTGCGGCGGGCGTCAGTTGGCCGACCGCAGGTCCCGTACGGAACGCCACCGCTCCACCAGTCGCCCGTAGGCCTCCCCCGCGGCCACTCCGTCGCCGCGCCGCAGGGCGGCGATCCCCTCGGCCACGTCGGCCGCCGAGTGGTCGCCCTCCAGGACGCCGGCCGGCAGGGCGTGCACCAGGCCGCCGTAGTCCAGCTCGACCAGTGAGCGCGGATGGAACTCCTCCAGCCAGCGCCCGACATCCACCAGGCCGTCGATCAGCGGCCCTCCGTCCATGGTGTCCTTCAGGGCCCGCAGCCCGCGTGCCACCCGCCGCCGCGCCTCGACCATGGGTGTCCGGTAGCGCAGCACGGGGGCTTCGTCGGCGGAACCCTTGTCGTACTCGCGTTCCTCGTCCGAGACCAGCACGAACCAGTTGATCGGCACCTGCCAGGTCGCCGTGCGGATCCACGGCCGGGCGTCGGGGTGAGCGGCCAGCCAGCGCTCGTAGTCCTCGGCGGCCTGGCGCCGTACGAACGGGGGCAGGAGCGCGTCCAGGACCGGCAGGGGAAATTCCTCGGCGAGTTCGCCCAGGGCCTGCCAGCCGCGCAGCCGGGTGCGCCAGGGGCAGACGCAGACCACGCCGCCGACCTCCAGCACGAACGCGTCGTCACTCTCCCGCACCGGAACCGGGACCGGTGGGGTGGGCACGACGTCGGCCAGTGCCCGGCGGAGTTCGTCCTGGTAGGAGGGGCGGTCGGTGCGGCGGGCGTAACGGGCCCAGTGACCGCGCTCCGGCTCCGGGAAGGCGACCAGCGGTTCGTACACGCGCAGGTAGGTCGCGTAGGGGACGATCACCGAGGAGACCTTGGGCACGCCTGCTCCCTCCCCCGCGCACCGGCGCGAAAACCTGCGGGCCCGCTCACACGCGCGCGGGCAGCGCGGACGCACGGGCAATCCAGGCAAATGGTCGCACGGCGGCACTCCAGGAGTGGCCACGAGGACGTGATCCTGGTCACGGTACCGCTCGCGGGCGCGGCAGGGCCTAATCTCGTGCTCACAGCCTCCGCAGGCTCTCCCCTCGCCACAAGCGCGGGGGGAGTTCTCGGGATCTGTGTCCACCCGCCGCTACTTACTCAGGAGTCACCACCGTGACCGACGTATCTGACGGCGTCCTGCACACCCTGTTCCGTTCGGACCAGGGCGGTCACGAGCAAGTCGTGCTCTGCCAGGACCGTGCAAGTGGCCTCAAGGCCGTCATCGCCCTTCACTCCACCGCGCTGGGCCCCGCCCTCGGTGGTACGCGCTTCTACCCGTACGCGACCGAGGAGCAGGCCGTCGCCGACGCGCTGAACCTCGCCCGCGGGATGTCGTACAAGAACGCCATGGCCGGTCTCGAGCACGGCGGCGGCAAGGCAGTGATCATCGGGGACCCCGAGACGGACAAGACCGAGGAGCTGCTGCTCGCCTACGGCCGGTTCGTCGCCTCGCTGGGCGGCCGGTACGTCACCGCCTGCGACGTCGGCACCTACGTCGCGGACATGGACGTCGTGGCCCGTGAGTGCCGCTGGACCACGGGCCGCTCCCCGGAGAACGGCGGCGCGGGCGACTCCTCGGTGCTCACCTCCTTCGGCGTCTACCAGGGCATGCGGGCCGCCGCCCAGCACCTGTGGGGCGACCCCTCGCTGCGCGACCGCAAGGTCGGCGTCGCGGGCGTCGGCAAGGTCGGCCACCACCTGGTGGAGCACCTGCTCAGGGAGGGCGCGGAGGTCCTGATCACCGACGTGCGCGAGGACGCCGTGCGGCGGGTCCTGGACCGGCATGCGCAGGGCGTCATGGCCGTCGCAGACACCGAGGCGCTGATCCGGACCGAGGGGCTGGACGTGTACGCCCCCTGTGCGCTGGGCGGTGCACTGAACGACGACAGCGTGCCGGTCCTGACCGCCAAGGTGGTCTGCGGCGCCGCCAACAACCAGCTCGCCCATCCGGGTGTGGAGAAGGACCTCGCCGACCGCGGGATCCTCTACACGCCGGACTACGTGGTGAACGCCGGCGGTGTCATCCAGGTCGCCGACGAGCTGCACGGCTTCGACTTCGACCGGTGCAGGGCGAAGGCGGCGAAGATCTTCGACACCACGCTCGCCATATTCGCACGTGCGAAGTCCGACGGGATTCCGCCGGCTGCGGCGGCCGACCGGATCGCCGAGCAGCGGATGGCGGAGGCACGCGCGGCGCGCTGAAAAGGATTACGGGAACCACTAGAACTAAGGGAACCCAGATGCGGGGCGGGCCCACCGGCCCGCCCCGCATCTGTCCCGTACCCGTCCGGACGTGGTTCGTACGTTTGGCCGGTACCCGCGGCGGGGCACTTCGAGAGAACTCTCACTTCTCTCGGCGGGTCGGCCCCCGACAAGTGCTTGAAATCGCGGTTGACCTGCGAGAACAGGGTGCCGTGAGGGGCACGGAAGGGGGCACGTCATGCGGGCGACGTACCGTATGGGCGCGGGCTCAGGTACCGTGGGAGCCCTACGGACCGGCCTCTCCACGGAGAGTCCGTTCCGGACTATGAACGCGTGTCAAGACTCTGGGGCCGTCGAGCCCCGTCGTTGAGGGGGTCGAGCCATGGGGCGCGGCCGGGCCAAGGCCAAGCAGACTAAGGTCGCCCGCCAGCTGAAGTACAACAGCGGTGGGACGGATCTCGCACGTCTGGCCGAGGAGCTGGGTGCATCGCCTTCGAACACATCACCGAATGTCAACGGTGACCCAGTCGAGGACGATGAGCAGGACGACGACCTGTACGCACGGTACGCCGACCTCTATGAGGACGACGACGAGGACGAGGACGGCCAGTCCCCTCCCCAACGTCGTGGCGCTTGACCTTGCACTGATTCATCAGCCCGGTCGGTGACTCCGGTCACCGACCGGTTTCTGTGCTGTCCGCACGGCCCGGGTTCCGGGCACGGCCCGGTGACGCCGGGTCCACTGCGCCCGTTCCCTCGGTCCGCGCGGGGAATCACCGTGCCCGGCCTGCTGCTCGGCGTGCCCGGTCCGCATCAGCTCGCGTAGTCACCCACCAGTGCCGCTCCCGTCGCGTGCTCGCCGCGGTCGGTGATCTCACCGGCCACCCAGGCGTCCACCCCACGGTCGGCCAGTGTCGTCAGCGCCGCGTCCGTGGACTCCTCCGGCACGATCGCGATCATGCCGACGCCCATGTTGAGGGTGCGCTCCAGCTCCAGGCGCTCGACCGAACCGGTCCGGCCGACGAGGTCGAAGACCGGGGCCGGGCTCCAGGTGGAGCGGTCCACGACCGCGTGCAGCCCGTCGGGGACGACGCGGGCCAGGTTGGCCGCGAGGCCGCCGCCGGTGACGTGGCTGAAGGCGTGCACCTCGGTGGTGCGGATCAGGGCCAGGCAGTCCAGCGAGTAGATCCGGGTGGGCTCCAGGAGCTCCTCCCCGAGGGTGCGGCCCAGCTCGTCGATCCGGCTCTCCAGGGCGAGCCCGGCCTGGTTCAGCAGGACGTGCCGGACCAGCGAGTACCCGTTCGAATGGAGCCCGGAGGCGGCCATGGCGACGACCCGGTCACCCTTGCGAATGCGGTCCGGGCCGAGCTGCCGGTCGGCCTCCACGACGCCCGTACCGGCGCCGGCGACGTCGAAGTCGTCCTCGCCCAGCAGGCCGGGGTGTTCGGCCGTCTCACCGCCGACCAGGGCACAGCCGGCCAGTACACAGCCTTCGGCGATGCCCTTGACGATGGCGGCGACCCGCTCGGGGTGGACCTTGCCGACGCAGATGTAGTCGGTCATGAACAGCGGTTCGGCGCCGCACACCACGATGTCGTCCATCACCATGGCGACCAGGTCGTGCCCGATGGTGTCATAGACGTCCATGCGGCGGGCGATGTCGACCTTGGTGCCGACGCCGTCCGTGGCGGAGGCGAGCAGGGGACGCTCGTACCTCTTCAGGGCGGAGGCGTCGAAGAGGCCGGCGAAACCGCCGAGGCCGCCGAGGACCTCGGGGCGCCGCGCCTTCTTCACCCACTCCTTCATCAGCTCGACCGCTCGGTCACCCGCGTCGATGTCGACGCCCGCGGTCCTGTACGACGCCGCCGCGTGGCCGGCGCCGGTGTTCTCAGACATGACTGGGAGAGCCTTCGTCTCGTTACGGCAGGGCAGGGGCTTACGGGCGGCGGATCGCGTCGAGCGCGGCCGGCGCGGCCGCACCGGCCGCCAGCTCCGTCTCCAGGAGCCGCTTGCCGAGGAGCTCCGGGTCGGGCAGCTCCATCGGGTACTCGCCGTCGAAGCAGGCGCGGCACAGGTTCGGCTTGGCGATGGTCGTCGCCTCGATCATGCCGTCGAGGGAGATGTACGCCAGGGAGTCGGCGCCGAGCGAGGTGCCGATCTCCTCGATGGACATGCCGTTGGCGATCAGCTCGGCGCGGGTCGCGAAGTCGATGCCGAAGAAGCACGGCCACTTCACGGGCGGCGAGGAGATCCGGATGTGGATCTCGGCGGCACCCGCCTCGCGGAGCATGCGGACCAGGGCGCGCTGGGTGTTGCCGCGCACGATCGAGTCGTCGACGACGACCAGGCGCTTGCCCTTGATGACGTCCTTGAGCGGGTTCAGCTTCAGGCGGATGCCGAGCTGCCGGATGGTCTGCGAGGGCTGGATGAACGTACGTCCGACGTACGCGTTCTTGACCAGGCCGTTGCCGAAGGGGATGCCGGAGGCCTCCGCGTAGCCGATGGCGGCCGGGGTGCCGGACTCCGGGGTCGCTATCACCAGGTCGGCCTCGGCGGGCGCCTCCGCGGCGAGGCGGCGGCCCATCTCGACGCGTGAGAGGTAGACGTTCCGGCCGGCGATGTCGGTGTCCGGGCGGGCCAGGTACACGTACTCGAAGACACAGCCCTTGGGCTTCGCTTCCGCGAACCGGGAAGAGCGCAGTCCGTTCTCGTCGATGGCGACGAACTCGCCGGGCTCGATCTCGCGGACGTAGCTGGCGCCGCAGATGTCGAGGGCGGCGGACTCGGAGGCGACGACCCAGCCGCGCTCGAGGCGGCCGAGGACCAGCGGGCGGATGCCCTGCGGGTCACGGGCGGCGTACAGCGTGTCCTCGTCCATGAAGACGAGGCTGAACGCGCCCTTGACCTTGGGAAGGACCACGTGAGCGGCCTGCTCCACGGTCACCGGTTCACCGTCGGCGGCGCGCTGGCCGGCCAGCAGGGCGGTTATCAGGTCGGTGTCGTTGCTGGCCGCCACCTTCGGGGCGCGGCCGTTCTCCTTGGGCAGTTCGGCGACCAGCTCGGCGAGCTCGGCCGTGTTGACCAGGTTGCCGTTGTGGCCGAGCGCGATCGATCCCCGCGCGGTGGCACGGAACGTCGGCTGGGCGTTCTCCCACACGGAGGCGCCGGTGGTCGAGTAGCGGGCGTGACCGACCGCGATATGACCCTGGAGCGAACCGAGCGAGGTCTCGTCGAAGACCTGGGAAACCAGGCCCATGTCCTTGAAGACGAGGATCTGGGAGCCGTTGCTGACCGCGATACCCGCGGACTCCTGGCCCCGATGCTGGAGGGCGTAGAGCCCGAAGTACGTGAGCTTGGCGACCTCTTCGCCCGGAGCCCAGACACCGAAGACGCCGCAGGCGTCCTGGGGGCCCTTCTCTCCGGGGAGCAGGTCGTGGTTGAGTCGTCCGTCACCACGTGGCACGCAACCGAGTGTAGGCGAGGTCGAGCGCTGGTCCGAATTGGGGACGGGGCCTCAGTCGTGGATCACGCGGTGGCGAAGGCGTTGACAGTCGTTCCGTTTTCGCTGGTCAGCGTCATGTTCCGGTGATCGACCCGATAGCTGAGCGTGGCGTCGAAGAGCCGCAGCAGCCGCTTCTCGGTATTCATGAGTGAGTCTTCGCACACCATTCGGGTCGTGGTGGGCGTGCCGACGGTGATATGGCCGTCGCGGACGGTGGCGTCGGCGTTCACCTTGTTGCAGCCGAGGCTTCCGGAGACGGTGCCCTCCTTCTCGTCGAAGGTGAGGTGGGCACGGCCCGCGGAGTCGGGGGAGACGATCTTCCACTTCGTGCCGTACAGCGGGGTGTCCTCGCCACCCTCGCTGAAACGGACGGTGTTGCCGTCCCCGGAGGTGAGGGTGAGTCGGCCGTCCTTCACCTCGGCCCGGGGGCTGTCGTCGGTGAACGCGTTCAGGAGCGCATGATCGAATTCCCTGCCCGGTCCGTCGCAGGCGACGGCGGTGCTCTCGAGGAGGTCGAGCCGGACACGGTCGCCGTCCAGGGCGCTGTCGCCCCGGAAGCTGTTGCAGCCGTAGCTGCCCTCGACCCCGCCGTCCTCGGTCAGGATCATGTACGCGTCGGAGGTGGCGCGGTGGGTGGTGCCGTCCACGGTGACGCTGTCGACGTTCCAGCGGATGCCGGTGAGGGACTGCTCCGCCGTGCCGGCCGTGGCACTGCCCGCGCTCGCCCGCCCAGCGTCCGCACCTGCCTGCTCACTGCCACAGGCCGCCACGAAGGGAACGAAGAGGGCGGCGGTGGCCACCGTGAGAACAGTGCGCCGCTTGCGCCGGTTGTGCCTGTGTGTGTACATGCCACTTCGACGGGGGCGGGGGACTTCCGGTTCCCCTCACGTCGGCCACCCTCGCCTCACGTCATCAGCGGCAGGTACGGCCCGAGATCCGCCCGTTCCCCGCGCGCGCCGACCTCGGCGCCGGCCACCGCGTCCTGCCACGCCGTGCGCCCGGTGGCCAGCCGGATCCAGGTCAGCGGGTCGGTCTCGACGACGTTGGGCGGGGTGCCGCGGGTGTGTCTGGGCCCCGCCACGCACTGCACGACCGCGTACGGCGGGATCCGCACCTCCGTCGAGCCGCCGGGCGCCTTCGCTGCCAGCGTGTCGGCCAGAAGCCGGGTGCAGGCGGCGAGGGCCTGGCGGTCGTGGGGGACGTCGAGGCCGGGCACGGCGGCGTTGAGGTCGTCGGTGTGGACGACGAGTTCGACGGTCCGGGTGACCAGGTAGTCGGTGAGGTTCATGGCACCGAGGCGCAGGGCGAGCACGCGGGTGTGCGGGGCGGCGTCGAGGTCCCGGGTCAGGTCCTCTTCGGTGCGGGTGAACAAGGCGTCGAGGTCCGGGGTCGCCTCGGCGAGCGCCCGGGAGCCCTCGGCGACGGCACCGGCGTGGGCGGCGGTCGCGGAGGGGTAGTCCAGTAGCGCGAGTCCGGGCTTCGCCGGTTCGTCCCGCTCCAGGGCCCGGCTGACGCTCCCGACGGTCACGGCGAGATGCGCGAGCAGGTCCCGTACGGTCCAGTCGCCGAGGCGCGTGGGCAGGGCGAGGCGCCGCTCGTCCAGGGTGTGTACCGCCCGCCGTACGTTCCCGAACTGGGCCAGCACCGCGGCGCGGATCTTGACGGAGTCGTAGGAGCGGGTGCGCTTCTTGGCCGGGGGCATGGGAGCAGCCTAGGAGGTGCGCCGCGAGGCCACCGCGGGCACCTCGACGTTCGCATCCGCCCGCCCCTTCGGCCCCCGCACGAAGCCCCCCGCCCGGCGGACCGGGCGGGGGGCTTCGTGCGGGAAGGCGGAACTGCGTAAGGCGGTGGATCAGGCCAGCAGGGCCGGGATCGTCCTCTCGTGCACCTCGCGCAGGTCGGCGAGGGGGAGGGTGAACTCGCCCTGGAGGTCCACCGTGTCCCCGTCGACGACTCCGATGCGGGTCGCCGGGAGGCCGCGCACGCCGCACATGTCGGTGAAGCGGAGCTCCTCCGAACGCGGCACGGCGACGATCGCGCGGCCGGCCGACTCGGAGAACAGGAAGGTGAACGCGTCGAGTCCGTCCGGTACGACCAGACGCGCGCCCTTGTCGCCGAGCAGCGCCGATTCCACCACGGCCTGGATCAGACCGCCGTCGGACAGGTCGTGCGCGGAGTCGATCATGCCGTCGCGGGAGGCGGAGACCAGGATCTCGCCGAGGAGGCGCTCCCGGTCGAGGTCGACCTTCGGGGGCAGGCCTCCGAGGTGGTCGTGGATCACCTGGGACCAGGCCGAGCCGCCGAACTCCTCACGGGTGTCGCCGAGGAGGTAGAGCAGCTGCCCCTCCTCCTGGAAGGCGGCCGGCGTGCGCCGCGCCACGTCGTCGATGACGCCGAGGACCGCGACCACCGGGGTCGGGTGGATGGCGGCCTCGCCGGTCTGGTTGTAGAGCGAGACGTTGCCGCCGGTCACCGGGGTGCCGAGCTGCAGGCAGCCGTCGGCCAGGCCGCGCACGGCCTCCGCGAACTGCCACATGACCGCGGGGTCCTCCGGCGAGCCGAAGTTCAGGCAGTCGGAGACGGCGAGCGGCTTGGCGCCGGTCGTCGCCACGTTGCGGTAGGCCTCCGCCAGGGCCAGCTGCGCGCCCGTGTACGGGTCGAGCTTGGCGTACCGGCCGTTGCCGTCGGTGGCGATGGCGACGCCGAGGCCGGTCTCCTCGTCGACGCGGATCATGCCGGAGTCCTCGGGCATGGCCAGCACGGTGTTGCCCTGGACGAAGTGGTCGTACTGCCGGGTGATCCACTGCTTGGAGGCCTGGTTGGGCGAGCCCACCAGCTTCAGGACCTGGTCCTTCAGCTCGTCGGACGTCTGCGGCCTGGGCAGCTTGTTCGCGTCGTCGGCCTGGAGCGCGTCCTGCCAGTCGGGACGGGCGTAGGGGCGCTCGTAGACCGGGCCGTCGTGCGCGACGGTGCGCGGATCGACGTCGACGATCTTGCCGCCGTGCCAGAAGATCTCCAGACGGTCGCCGTCGGTCACCTCACCGATGACGGTGGCGATGACGTCCCACTTCTCGCAGATCTCGAGGAAGCGGTCGACCTTCTCCGGCTCGACCACGGCGCACATGCGCTCCTGCGACTCGCTCATGAGGATCTCCTCGGGCGAGAGCGTGGAGTCGCGCAGCGGTACGTCGTCGAGGGTGACGCGCATGCCGCCGGAGCCGTTGGAGGCCAGCTCGCTGGTCGCGCAGGACAGACCCGCGGCTCCCAGGTCCTGGATGCCGACGACCAGCTTCTCGCGGAACGCCTCCAGGGTGCACTCGATGAGGAGCTTCTCCTGGAAGGGGTCGCCGACCTGGACGGCCGGGCGCTTCGACGGCTTGGCGTCGTCGAAGGTCTCGGAGGCCAGGATCGACGCACCGCCGATGCCGTCGCCGCCGGTCCTGGCGCCGTAGAGGATGACCTTGTTGCCCGGCCCCGAGGCCTTGGCGAGGTGGATGTCCTCGTGCCGCATGACGCCGATGGCACCGGCGTTGACCAGCGGATTGCCCTGGTAGCAGGCGTCGAAGACGACCTCGCCGCCGATGTTGGGCAGGCCGAGGCAGTTGCCGTAGCCGCCGATGCCGGCGACGACGCCGGGCAGGACGCGCTTGGTGTCGGGGTGGTCGGCCGCGCCGAAGCGCAGCGGGTCCACGACGGCGACCGGGCGGGCGCCCATCGCGATGATGTCGCGGACGATGCCGCCGACGCCGGTCGCGGCGCCCTGATAGGGCTCGACGTACGACGGGTGGTTGTGCGACTCGACCTTGAAGGTGACCGCGTAGCCCTGGCCGACGTCGACGACGCCGGCGTTCTCGCCGATGCCGACGAGCATCGCGTCGGACTCGGGGGCCTTCTCGCCGAACTGGCGGAGGTGGACCTTGGAGGACTTGTACGAGCAGTGCTCGGACCACATCACCGAGTACATGGCGAGCTCGGCGCCGGTCGGGCGGCGGCCGAGGATCTCCACCACCCGCTCGTACTCGTCCTTCTTGAGGCCGAGTTCGGCCCAGGGCAGCTCGACGTCGGGAGTCCCGGCCGCGTGCTCGACCGTGTCCAGAACCCTGGGGACGGCCCGAAGGGGCTCGGTTGAGGGTGGCGGTGAGAGACGGGAGGGCGTCCTGCTCATGCGGTGACCAGCTTCTTGAGGATCGAGGTGAAGAACGGGAGACCGTCGGTGCGACCGGTGCCGATCAGCGACTCGACGGCGTGCTCGGGGTGCGGCATCAGACCGACGACGTTGCCCGCCGCGTTGGTGATGCCGGCGATGTCGTTGAGCGAGCCGTTGGGGTTGCCGTAGCCGTCGGGGGTGAGGCGGCCGTCGGGGGCTGTGTCTCCGGTGGCTCCGGTGACATAGCGGAAGGCGACGCGGCCCTCGGCCTCCAACTCGTCCAGCGTGCGCCGGTCGGCGACGTAGCGGCCGTCCATGTTCTTCAGCGGGATGCTGATCTCCTGGCCGACGGTGTAGTCGCTGGTCCAGGCGGTCTCGGCGTTCTCCACCCGCAGCTTCTGGTCACGGCAGATGAAGTGCAGGTGGTCGTTGCCCAGCATGCCGCCGGGGAGCAGGTGCGCCTCGGTGAGGATCTGGAAGCCGTTGCAGATGCCGAGGACCGGTAGTCCCGCCTTCGCCTGCTCGATGACGGTGTCCATCACCGGTGAGAAACGGGCGATGGCCCCGGCGCGCAAGTAGTCGCCGTAGGAGAATCCACCGCACAGCACCACGGCGTCGACCTGCTTGAGGTCCTTGTCCTTGTGCCACAGGGCGACCGGCTCGGCACCCGCGAGCCGGATCGCGCGCCGGCTGTCACGGTCGTCGAGACTGCCCGGAAAAGTGACGACGCCAATACGAGCGGTCACTTCACCGCCTCCGCGACTTCCTCGACCCTGACGGTGAAGTCCTCGATCACGGTGTTGGCGAGGAAGGATTCCGCAAGATCATGGATGCGGGCGAGCACGGCCTCGTCGACCGGCCCGTCAACTTCCAGTTCGAATCGCTTTCCCTGACGGACGTCCGAGATCCCTTCGAAACCCAGCCGCGGCAGTGCGCGCTGCACCGCCTGGCCCTGGGGATCAAGGATCTCCGGCTTGAGCATGACGTCGACTACGACGCGTGCCACTGGCACTCCCGGTGTGTGGTGCTGAGCAGGTTCCTTCAGACTACCCGCACAAAATTTCTACGCGAGTAGAGTTGGAGGAATCTACGTGACGCCGATCACGGTTCGGCGTCGCGGGGAGACGTCCTGGAAAAGATCCGGGAAAGATCCGCGATCTGCCACGTATCGCTATTGCGCACCGGACACGCGGGCAGATTTAGTCGGACTTCACAATGCATTGCCGGGCACTGTACAAATGAATTGTCATTAGCAGACGGTTTGCCCGATTACAGGCGGACGCCGACATCTCCGCGACACCTCGGGACGTCCTCACCGACGTCAACACGGAGGCGTCGCACGAAGGGACCGATTATTCGTGGCGCAGAAGGTCGTGGTCACTCTCTTTGACGACATCGACGGCTCGGAAGCGGCGGAAACGATCGCCTTCGGACTCGACGGCAAGTCGTACGAGATCGACCTGAACGAAGCCAACGCCGACAGCCTGCGGAAGGCGCTCGCGCCCTACGTGGAGGCCGGCCGCAAGCGTTCCCGCTCGGGCCGGGCGTACCGGCAGACGGAGGTCGCCCCCCATCCGGCGGCCGTGCGCGCCTGGGCGCTGTCGAACCAGATGGACGTCCCCGCGCGCGGGCGGATCCCCAAGCGGATCTACGAGGCGTTCGCCGCGGCGCGGTGAGGCGGGCACGACGGGGTGGCCCGGGCGTGCGGTGCAGCCGGGTGCGCGGGGGGACGCAGCCGTCACCGGCCCGGCCGCCCGGCCCCCGGGGCAGCCGACTTGCACAACACCCCCGTTGATCAGCTAGAGTCTGGAGCACGCCGCGAGGCCAGGCCGAAAGGCCCAGCTCACGGAGTACATGCGGGTGTAGTTCAGTAGTAGAACATCCCTCTTCCAGGGGGAAGGCGCAGTGTGCAATTCCTGTCACCCGCTCTGCGTAGCCGTACCGATCGGCGCATTCGATCAGGTAGGCTGGTGCTCGCACCGACCGGTGAAAGCCGGTCGGGGGCAATGCGGACGTAGCTCAGCTGGTAGAGCGCAACCTTGCCAAGGTTGAGGTCGCGAGTTCGAACCTCGTCGTCCGCTCGGGAATCAGACCCCGGTCCATCGGACCGGGGTCTTTTCATGTGCCCTGGAGGCTGCTCGTGCCCCCGGCCCCCTCGTGCCCACGAGACAACCCGGCGCTGTTCTGACATCTGTCACGCCCGGTGATGACAACCCGCACTGCTGCTCGGCCCATTGATCCTGAATGATCGAAGCATGCGAGGAAATGAACACGAACACGTGATTGAGGTCACTGACCTGCGCCGTGTGTACGGGGGCGGGTTCGAGGCCGTACGTGGGATCGGCTTCTCCGTACGGCGCGGGGAGGTCTTCGCACTGCTGGGCACCAACGGCGCGGGCAAGACCTCCACCGTCGAACTGCTGGAGGGCCTCGCGGTGCCGACCGGCGGACAGGTCAGGATCTTCGGCCACGACCCGTACACCGACCGCGCCGTGGTGCGGCCCCGCACCGGCGTGATGCTCCAGGAAGGCGGCTTCCCCGACCTGACCGCCATGGAGACCACGCGGATGTGGGTCGGCACCGTCAGCGGGGCCCGCCCGCCGCAGGAGGTGCTGCCGCTGGTCGGACTGGCCGGGAAGGGCGACGTACGGGTCAAGCAGTTGTCCGGGGGTGAGCGGCGCCGCCTCGACCTGGCCCTCGCGCTGCTCGGCGACCCCGAGGTGCTGTTCCTCGACGAGCCGACGACCGGTCTGGACGCCGAAGGACGCCGCGACACCTGGCGGTTGGTGCGGGGCCCTGCGCGACAACGGCACGACCGTGCTGCCGACCACCCACGAACTCGACGAGGCCCGCGAGACCCGTACCCGGCTCGCCGTCGCGGAGGAGCGGCTGCGGTTCGGACGGGATCTGCCCGACGTCATGGGCCGCAACCTCGCTGATCGCGTTGAAGAGCGAGCCGGCCGTCCAACTGGCGCAGCGGAAGCGGCCGGAGGCGGTGGCGCAGATGGTGGCGGTGCAGCGGCTGGCGCACGAGGCCCAGCGGGAGGTGCGCGAGGTCGTACGCGGCTACCGCGAGGCCGACCTGAGCAGCGAGCCCGCGGGCGCGAAGGGCGTCCTGGACGCGGCCGGTATCGACTGCACGGTCACCGGCCCGACGACCGGGCTCCCCGCGCAGGTGCAGTCCGCGCTGGGCTGGGTCGTACGGGAGGCGGCGACCAATGTGCTACGGCACGGGGACGCCCGGCGGTGTGCCGTGGGGGACACGGGTGCGGAAGGGGCGGACGGTGCTGACAGTGGGGAACGACGGGGTGCCGGAGGACGGCGGCTCGGGCCGGGGGTCCGGGCTCGTCGGACTGCGTGAGCGGCTGGCGGAGATCGGGGGGCCCTGCGGGCGGGCCCGACCGGGGACGGGCGGTTCCTGCTCACGGCCGAGGTCCCGTTGCCGTCGCCTTCCGGACCGTCCCCGTCGGGGGAGTCCGCCGCGTCGCTCACACCCGGAACGAACGTGAGCGAGGTCGTGTCATGACGGCACCCCGGCCCGTGCGCCCGCTCCGGCTGCTGCTCGCCGACGACGAGCATCTGATCCGGGGAGCGCTCGCCGCCCTGCTGTCGCTGGAGGACGACCTCCTGATCGTCGCCGAGGCGGCTTCCGGTCCGGAGGCGCTGGCGATGGCGCGGGCGCACGCCCCCGATGTTGCCGTACTGGACCTGCAGATGCCCGGCGCGGACGGTGTGAAGGTCGCCACATCGCTGCGGGCCGAACTCCCCGGCTGCCGCGTGCTGATCGTGACCAGTCACGGGCGGCCCGGACATCTGAAGCGGGCCCTCGCGGCGGGGTGTGCGGCTTTGTGCCCAAGGCCGTCAGCGCACAGCACCTCGCGGAGATCATCCGCACCGTGCACGCGGGAAACCGTTACGTGGATCCCGAGTTGGCGGCCGACGCGATCGCCGCCGGTGACTCGCCACTGACCGTGCGCGAGGCCGAGGTGCTGGAACTCGCGGCCGACGGGGCACCCGTGACGGAGATCGCGGAGCGTGCCGCGCTGTCCCAGGGGACCGTGCGGAACTACCTGTCGTCCGCCGCCTCGAAACTCGGTGCGGAGAACCGTCATGCCGCGGTACGACTCGCCCGCGAGCGAGGTTGGGTATAATGGGCTTCGTGCCACGGCGCACTGCGGACGTAGCTCAGCTGGTAGAGCGCAACCTTGCCAAGGTTGAGGTCGCGAGTTCGAACCTCGTCGTCCGCTCGGTCATCGGAGAATGCCCCGGTCCATCGGACCGGGGCATTCTCGTGTGCGCCTCGGGTCTCAGGCTCTCCCGGTCCCTCAGCTCCAGCTCATTCCGGTCAGCCGCTCGTACGCCTCCATGTACTTCGCCCGGGTCGCGTCGACGACGCGCTGCGGCAGCGCCGGCGGGGCTGCTCGCTCGCACGGTCCCAGCCCGACTCGGCGGAGGTCAGCCAGTCCCGCACGTACTGCTTGTCGTACGACGGCTGCGCGTGGCCCGGCTCCCACTGCTCGGCCGGCCAGAAGCGGGAGGAGTCCGGGGTGAGCACCTCGTCCGCGACGACCAGGGTGTCGCCGTCGAAGCCGAACTCGAACTTGGTGTCCGCGAGGATGATCCCCCGGTCGCGGGCGATGTCCCGGGCACGCGTGTACGCGGCGAGGGTGGCCTGCCGCAGCTGCGCCGCGGTGTCGGCGCCAACCTGGCGGGCGACCTCCTCGTAGGAGACGTTCTCGTCGTGCTCGCCGACGGCGGCCTTGGTCGCCGGGGTGAAGATCGGGGCCGGCAGTTCCGATCCGTCCACCAGGCCCTCGGGCAGGGCGAGGCCGCAGACCGTACGGGACTCCTGGTACTCGGCGAGGCCCGAACCGGTGAGGTAGCCGCGGGCCACGCACTCCACGGGGGCCATCCGCAGGGACTTGCAGACGAGCGTGCGGCCCGCCCAGTCGGCGGGCGCCGGCGGGGAGTCCGGTGCTCAGGACGTGGTGCGGGACCAGGTCGGCGAGCTGGTCGAACCACCAGAGGGAGAGCTGGGTGAGGACCCTGCCCTTGTCCGGGATCTCGGTCGGCAGCACCCAGTCGTAGGCGGAGATGCGGTCACTGGCGACCATGACGAGGTCGCCGGCCTCGTTCCGGTACAGCTCGCGCACCTTTCCGGTGTGCAGATGCACCAGGCCCGGAACCTGGATCGGCTCGGGCTTCTCGACGAATCCGGACACGGTTCCTCCGCGTGGTTCGGGACAGCAGGGCACCCGCGGGGCTCGCTCCGCTCGCACGGGGTGGCGGTGGGAGACGGCGGGACGGTGACGCCAATTGTCCCGTACGAACAGCCGCACCCGCCGCTCGGGGGCAGTCGCGGGGGCCGACCGGACACAGGTCCCGGACCGGTCGGGTCAGTCGTGTTTGCAGATGCGGTCGAGGAGGTTGGCTGTGGCGCGCTGGATCCGGGGGTCGCTGCGGCCGGGGCCGTCCAGGGCCGGGGACCAGGCGAGCGTCCCCGACGCGAAGACCCACGCGCCGGAGGGCGCCCGGTAGAGGGAGGTCTCCTGGTGCCGTCTGCCGTCCGCCCGGTCGGTGTACGGGGAGTGCGCGAGCAGGACCCGCTCCTCGTGCTCGGGCAGCGGGGTGCGCGGGAAGTAACGGTCGGCCCCGACCGCGACCAGTCCCTCGATCCCGTCGCCCTCGGACGCCCCCGTCGCCTCCCACAGCCAATGGTCGGCGTTGCGCACGATCAGCGGATGCGGCTCGGGAACCTGACCGGCGTACTGGATGCCGAGCAGCTGCTGCTCCGCACGGTCCGTCTCCCGCCACAGCGCCGGCCTGCCCGGAGTCCTGCGCCCCGGAGTCCGGCGTCTGCGGCGGGTCAGCAGGCGGTCGGGGACTCCGGACGGGGAGGGGGCCAGCTCCACCTGCCCGTACATGGTCCGGGCGGAGAGGAAGACGAGGGAGGTGCCGTACTCGCGGGCGCCTTCCACGGTGTCGCGCATGGCCTGGGACCAGTACACGTCGGGGCCGGGGAAGATCAGCCCTCGGTAGCGGGTGGGATCGATCCGCCCGGCGTGCAGGTCGCCGGCGTCGGCGTAGGCGAGGTCGTAGCCGTAGCGTTCGGCCCAGCGGATGACGCCGTAGGTGTGACCGCCGTACGACGGCAGGCCGGTACCCGCGTACGGGCGGTCGAAGGAGACGGTGGTCGCCGCGGCGTCGGCCTCGTCGAGCAGCCGCCCGTCCTCGTCCCACGGGTAGTGGTTGTGGGCATGCCAGGTGAGGTCGGGCAGCACCAGGAGCAGGTCCGCCGGGCGGTCGTCGCGAACCGTGAAGGGGATGTGGGACCGGTGGCGGCCGTCGGCTGTGGTCAGGACGGCCACATAGGCGCCGACGCTCCAGTCCGACGGGACCCGCAGCCGCCAGGACAGCCACCAGTGGTGGCAGGAGGCCGTGCGGTCGGCGGTGAGCGGCGGTGGCTGGGCGATGCCGGCCAGGCGGGGACTGGACGTGATCCGGGCGGCGCCCTGCCCGTCGTAGTGGCCGACGCGATGGACGTCGACGCCGAACTCCTGGGGCGGGTCGACGGAGACGTGGAAGTCGATCGTCCCTCCGGGTGCGCCCCCGCCGGTGGAACTGAACCCCTCGATCCGGCGGCGGCCCTGCTCCGACGCCATGGTCGCCTCCCCTCCCCCGGCTCCGTCGCCGGCGGTCAGCAATGTGCTCGTCGCATGTCGCAAGCCCTGGCCAAGGAGCGCGAACAGACCAAGCACATCACATTGAGCACGCGTCCCCTCACCCTTCGTCGTGAACCGGCCGCAAGTGGAAGCCGGAACTCCGGATAGCCGGAACTCCGGATAAGGGCGAGTGAGTGGTGGGAGTCCGGTTCAGACGAGCCGTACGGGTTTCTCCGGGCGTATGCCCTGCCGGGTCAGCCACAGGCGCAGGGCCACGGGATCGCCGTTCTCGATCAGCATCATGACCTGGGTGGGGAGGTCCGTGACACGTACGCCGCCGATGAGGAGGGCCGGGCCGTCGAGCCAGTCGAGCACGGGGGCCGCGCCCGCGGTGTCCATGGCCGCGCAGCAGACCATCGCCGTGATGTGGTCGGCGAGCAGTTCGCGGCCGGTGCGCGGGGGCTGGAGGGGGAGCAGGGGCAACGCCCTGTCGTCCCAGAGGGAAGCGGGGCCGGGAGCACCGGGGGAGGACGACACGGTGGGGGCGGCCGGCGGGGCCGGGGCGCTCTCGGCCGAGGTGAGTGCGGAGGCGGCCCGCTCGGTGGCCGCGGCGTCCTCGCGGGCCACTTCGGCGCTGATACGGGCGGCCAGGGCGGCACTGCGCGGGGTGGTCCCGGCGAGGTCCTCGTCGTCGGGGTCCACGTCGTCGGGGTCCACGTCGTCGGGGTCCACGTCGTCGGGGTCCACGTCGTCCGGTCCCCCGTGTACGGGCGGTCCCGCGCGCGAAACCGGCACTGGGTCCGTCAGGTGGTCGAGGACGCGGGAGAGGGTCGGGCCGTCGGGGCCCAGGCTCTCCCCACCGGCGGCGGGTCGTACGCCGAGGGCGTCCAGGACGCGGTGGAGGCGGGCCGCGTCCGTACGCCATTTGCGGTCGACGACCTCCTCCGGGTAGTCGCCCCAGTGGACCGGCGACCACTCGGGCCCACTCCCGGCGGGACCGCCGTGGAAGAGGCGGGCGGCGAGGAGGGAGGTGGCCTCGTCCACCGCGCCGGGCTCTTCGAGCAGGTCGCAGGCGGGACGCTCGCCGAGGCGGGAGGCGAGCCCCTCGGCCAGCCGGTCCCGGCGGGACAGCTCGGTGAGCGCGGCCACCACCCCGGCGTTGAGCCGTGAGGGCCAGCGGCCCATCCGCCAGGCGGGCAGCGCGACCCGGGTGAGCAGCCGGTCCCAGCCCGCGTACGCCAGCCCCACCTGTTCCTGGGCGACGATCCGCAGTCCGTAATCCACGGCCTGGGCACGATCGGCCGCCGCCGCGGCGACCCCGCGCTCCATCTCGGCGGTGTGCACCCGGCAGCCGCGCAACAACGACCGCGCGACCCAGCCGACGCTCGCGAACACCGCCCGGAACACCGGCCCGCGCCGAGGCTGCGAGGTCACGGCCACCGCGGCGTCGAGGCCCCGGACGAAACGCCGGGCGGCGGCTATGTCCGGGTGCGCCGAGGGCCCCGTACCGGCGACGACCGGGGCGAGGACCGCGCGCAGCTCGCCGACACGCATCCACCACAGGAACGGGGAGCCGATCACCAGCACGGGCGCGGCGACGGACGTCCGGCGGTGCGGATACCGGCCGCCCGCGCCCGCTATGTCGCCGTGTTCCTCGGCGGGCGGGGGGCCGTGCGCCGGGTGGGTGCGGTCCTCCAGCCAGCTGTCGCAGTCCGGGGTGAGCGCTATCGCGGACGGAACGGGGACGCCGAGCCGGTCGGCGAGGTCGCGCACCATCCGGTACAGGTCCGGGGCCGCCCCCTCGGCGATCGGGACCGTCGGACTCATGGCGGGCCGGGCGCGGGCGACGACCAGGGCGACTCCGGCGGCGGCGAGCAGGACCAGTACCGCGAGCGGCGTGAGCGTCCAGCGGACGACGTCCCAGCCGGTGCCGGCGAAATGGCCGGTGGGGCCGCCGACGAGCAGGATCACGGCGACGGCCGCGGGCAGCAGGGCGACGGCCAGTGCCCTGCTGCGCAGGCGGAGTACCGCGAGCGCCTGTGAACGCGCCGACCGCGCACCCGCGTCCCTGCCCATGCCACCTCCGCTCATGGCCCTGCTTCATCCCCCTCCGGTGGTCCTGAAGCTGTCCTGGCGTTGCCCACTCCCCCACTGTGACACCCGTCACTGACATCGCAATGCCGGTGAGCCAAGTGCCGGAGCATGCCGGAACGCTTGCGCGGCACCCTAGTTGGGGCCCCCGCCCTCGTCAGCCGGATAGCGCATTGGTCACTCGATGGAATGGCTCAGGGGAAAGGTGGGTGACGGACGGCAAGGGTCGGGCCCCGGATCCTGAGGCGGATCGGGGCCCGTGGGGTTCATCGGTGCCTGCGAGGGCTCACGCGTCCTCGGCCGGTTGTGGCACGGTCGGCGCCGTCTCCGCGGCCCCGGCGGCCTTCGCCGCCTCCGCCGCGATGTCCGTGCGGTGCTGGGAGCCGGCGAGGTGGATGCGGGCCACCGCGCGGTAGGCACGGTCGCGGGCCTCGGTGAGATCCGCGCCGGTCGCCGTGACGGACAGCACCCGGCCGCCCGCGCTGACGGTCTCGTCGCCCACCTGCTTCGTCCCCGCGTGCAGCACGTACGCGTGCGGGGCGTCCTGGGCGGCGACCTCGTCCAGGCCGGTGATCGGGTCTCCGGTGCGCGGGGTGCCGGGGTAGTTGTGCGAGGCGACGACGACCGTGACGGCGGCCTCGTCGCTCCAGCGCAGCGGCTCCAGGTCGGCGAGATCGCCGGTGGCGGCGGCCATCAGCACCCTGGCCAGCGGGGTCTTCAGGCGGGCCAGCACGACCTGCGTCTCGGGGTCGCCGAACCGCGCGTTGAACTCGATCACGCGGACGCCGCGCGAGGTGATCGCGAGACCGGCGTAGAGCAGGCCGGAGAAGGGGGTACCGCGCCGCCGCAACTCGTCGACGGTCGGCTGGAGCACCGACTGCGTGACCTCGTCGACCAGCTTCGGATCGGCCCACGGCAGCGGGGAGTACGCCCCCATGCCGCCGGTGTTGGGGCCCGCGTCGCCGTCCAGCGCGCGCTTGAAGTCCTGGGCGGGCTGGAGGGGCAGCACGGTCTCGCCGTCGGTCACGGCGAAGAGGGAGACCTCGGGACCGTCCAGATACTCCTCGATGACCACCTGCTTGCAGGCGTCGGCGTGCGCCCTGGCCACCTCGACGTCATCGGTGACGACCACGCCCTTGCCGGCGGCGAGCCCGTCGTCCTTGACGACGTGGGGAGCGCCGAAGGCGGTGAGGGCGGCGGCGGTCTCGGCGGGGGTGGCGCAGACGTACGACCGTGCCGTGGGCACGCCCGCACTCGCCATGACGTCCTTCGCGAAAGCCTTGGAGCCTTCGAGCCGCGCGGCCTCCTTGGAGGGGCCGAAGGCGGCGATGCCCGCTTCGCGCACGGCGTCGGCGACACCGGCGACGAGGGGGGCCTCCGGGCCGACCACCACGAGGTCCACGCCGAGCCGTGTGGCCAGCGCGGACACGGCCGCGCCGTCCAAGGCGTCGACCTGGTGCAACTCGGCCACCTCGGCGATACCGGCGTTGCCGGGAGCGCAGTGGAGCGCGGTGACGTCGGGATCGAGGGACAGAGAACGGCACAGGGCGTGTTCGCGGGCACCGCTGCCGATGACGAGGACCTTCACGGGGTCAGCCTAACGGGACCGGAGGGGTTCGCCTTGTGCGGGCTTCCGAAGGACCGGGACGAACGGGTTCGTGGGTTCCTCCAATCCGCCCGGGGCGCTCTACTCGTTCGTGAGCTCCTCGACCACCGTCGCACCCAGCTCCCGGATGATCAGCTCCTGGCCGGAGAGGGCGGACTCGTCCAGATCGGGGTCGTCCTCCTCGGGGACGTCGTCCTCGGGGGAGACGGGGGGCGGTGGTTCCGGAGCGGCGGGCCGAGGTGCCGGTGCCGGGGTGGGGGCGGGCGCGGGGGCCGACGGCTGCGCGGAGGCGAACGCGGACGGCCCGGACGGACCCGACGGCTGGGCGGCCCCGGACCGCTGACCGGCGCCGGCACCTCCGTAACCACCGCCACCACCCCCGCCGCCCGAGCCGCCGCCACCACTACCGCCACCGGCGCCGTAGCCCGCAGCGCCCCCGCCGCCACGACCGCCTCCGGGGGTCGGAGCCGCCGCACCACCCCCGGACGGGTCGACGACGGCCTCGATCTTCCACTGCACGTTGAACTGCTCACCCAGGGCCTGCCGCAGCACGTCCTCGCTGCCACTGCTCAGGAAGTTGTCCCGCGCACCGGAGTTCACGAAGCCGATCTGGAGGGTCGTACCGTCGAAACCGGTCACCTGGGCGTTCTGGCTGAGCAGAATCCAGGTGAATCGACGGCGGTTCTTGACCACCTCAAGGATGTTCGGCCAGAGCATGCGGGGATCGTGCCCACCGCCACCACCCCCGGAGGGTGCGGGGCCCGCCTGGGGCGCCTGGGGCGCAGGCACGGGAGCGGGAGCGGGGGCAGGTGCGCTCGGAGCGGCAGCCTGAGGCCGCCCGCCGCCCGCAGCCGCCGCCGTGGGCCAGCCACCGGGCCGGCGACCGCCTCCGGCGGAGGCCGCGGTGGGCCAGGCCCCCGGGGCAGGCGCACCCGCCGCGGGCTCGCTCAGCCCCGCGGCGGGCGGCACCGCCGGAGCCGCAGCCGGAGGCTGAACGGAAGCCTGAGCCGGAGGCACGGCGACCGGGGGCACCGGAGCCGGAGGCCGCACCGGCGAGGGCGGGGGCGAGGCCTGCCCCCGTGCCGCGGCCCGAGCCGCGGCCGGACCGCCCCCCGGCGGAACCGAGGCACCCTCGGCTCCCCCATGCACGTCGCCCCCCGGCACGTACCCCATGGCGGGCAGGCCGGCGGCGGGGCCGCCTGCCGAGAAGTTCGCGCCTCGCTCGATCCGGTCCAGGCGGGCCATGACCGATCGCTCGTCTCCGTACGCGGCGGGCAGCAGTACGCGGGCGCAGATCAGCTCGAGCTGGAGCCGGGGCGAGGTGGCGCCCCGCATCTCGGTGAGTCCCTCGTTGACGAGGTCGGCGGCGCGACTGAGCTCGGCGGCGCCGAAGACGCCGGCCTGGGCCTGCATGCGCTCGACGACATCGGCGGGGACGTCGATGAGCCCCTTCTCGGCGGCGTCCGGGACCGCGGCGAGGATCACCAGGTCCCGAAGGCGCTCGAGCAGGTCGGCGACGAACCGCCGGGGGTCGTTGCCGCCCTCGATCACGCGGTCGACGATCTCGAAGGCCGCCGCACCGTCACCCGTCGCGAACGCCTCGACCACGGAGTCGAGCAGCGAGCCGTCGGTGTACCCGAGCAGGGAGGTGGCCATGGCGTATGTCACACCATCGGACCCGGAGCTGGCGAGCAGCTGGTCCATGACGGACATGGAGTCACGCACGGATCCGGCACCGGCCCGCACGACGAGCGGCAGCACGCCGTCCTCGACGGGGCTGTTCTCCCTGTCGCACACCTCGCCGAGGTAGTCCCGGAGGACCCCGGGCGGCACCAGCCGGAACGGATAGTGGTGCGTACGCGACCGGATCGTCCCGATGACCTTCTCGGGTTCGGTGGTCGCGAAGATGAACTTCAGATGCTCCGGGGGCTCCTCGACGACCTTGAGCAAGGCGTTGAAGCCCTGCGGGGAGACCATGTGGGCCTCGTCGATGATGTAGATCTTGTACCGGCTGTGGGCGGGCCCGAAGAATGCCTTCTCGCGCAGGTCACGGGCGTCGTCCACACCACCGTGGGACGCGGCGTCGATCTCGATGACGTCGATCGAGCCGGGCCCGTTGCGCGCGAGGTCCTGACAGGACTGGCACTCGCCGCACGGCGTCGGCGTGGGACCCTTCTCGCAGTTCAGGCACCGGGCCAGGATGCGCGCGCTGGTCGTCTTGCCGCAGCCTCGCGGGCCGCTGAACAGGTACGCGTGATTGACCCGGTTGTTCCGCAGCGCCTGCTGCAACGGGTCGGTGACATGTTCCTGTCCGATGACCTCGGCGAACGACTCCGGGCGATAGCGGCGGTACAGCGCGAGAGACGACACACCTACGAGGTTATAGGCGCCCACCGACATCGGGCCCCGCCCTCGGGTGCCCCCGCGCGTACGGGCCGGAAACGCAAGCGCCCCCCACGCACCCGCCAGAGCCGACCTACCCTTGCTGCCTTCCGGCCCTGGGGGAGTTCAGTCAGATAGCGCCGCGTGAGGGGCTGCGCAAAGGCTACCTCATGTCGCGGGGGCGGAACGAGTTCGCAACCACTCCCCTCGGTCATGTAATGTTCCTGGCGGAGGATTCGCCTAGTGGCCTAGGGCGCACGCTTGGAAAGCGTGTTGGGGGCAACCCCTCACGAGTTCGAATCTCGTATCCTCCGCCAGTGCCTCACCGGGCACGAAGTCGAAGGGCCCCACCGTTCGCGGTGGGGCCCTTCGACGTGTCTCGGCCCTCGTTGCCCTGGTCTTTGTCCACAGAGGGTGTTTCCGGGACCCCGGAGGGCATGGGCCATCTTCCGGGCCACTTCCTTGAGCGTGGCGTCCGGCACATGCAGGCACCTCGCCCGCACCCGTGCTCGTCAATCGCGAAGCTGTGCCTCCTCCCGCACCGGCTGCGGCGGGAGACTCGCCGTAAGCGGCGCGACCGGGCACGAGGTGGTCCGGGCAGCTCCTTCGAAACGGCTCGGGAACGGGTACTTCCGCTCCAGGAAGGCGCGGAGGGCGCTCTGGGTCGCCGACCTGACCGCCGGGGCGGTGTCCACGTCGTTGAGGCAGAAGAAGTCGATGTCCTCACCGGCCGCGAGGCGGGCCAGACGCCGCCGCATGTCCGGTGTGCCCAGTTGCACGTAGCGGAAGCGGTAGTCGGCCGGAACGGCCCGGCCGGTCGCGATCGCCCAGTGGTGGTGGAGCGTGGACGCCGGAGCGACGTCGGAGGTGGAACGGAAGCGCGAGTAGGGGGTCCGCTCGAGTTCCTCGATTCCGAGGCTCTCCATCTCCCGCAGGACCGAAAGCAGTTGGGGATGCGGAGTGTGCAACGACTTGTGGGTGATCTGTCTGCCGTGGAAGCGCCTGATCACCTCTCGGGCGTTCTTGCCAGGCGGAGTTCGGGGCCGGCTCCAGTGGGTGCGGGGCACCGACGCCGAGTTTCAGCGGGGACAGGGGGATCCGGGCGATGCCGTTGCCGTGGAAGAAGTGCTCGGCCCGTACCGGGCGGTTGATGAAGACGTCGTCGTTGAAGTAGAGGTAGTGCTCCGACAGACCCGGTATGTGATGCAGCCGACTCTCTATCGTGTGCGAGTTGAAGACGGGAAGCGCATCGGCCGGGAGGAGGTCCCGGTGGTCGACCACGGTCAGGTCCTCCGCGTCCGGGTCCAGCCAGGCGGGGATCTGGGAGTCGGTCACGAGGTAGACGTGCCGGACGAACCCGGCGTACATCTGCAGCGAGCGCAGTGCGTACCTCAGTTCGTCGTGGCTGGTGTAGCGGGAGGCGTTGGTCTCCTTGTCCAGGATCTCGGCGATGCCGCGCTCCTGGTACCGGGCCCGCTTGGCCCGCATCTCCGGTTCCTCACCGTTCACCCAGGTGTAGACGACGTCGACGGGGAAGGTCACGTCGTTCACGGTCGGCAGGGTGAGCGGGACGAAGCTCGGCAGCTCCCGGTCGCCGACCCGCACCGTGGCCGGCTTCTGCTCGGACGCCGGCAGTACGTCCGTGATGCCGTTGTTCCGCGGTGCGACGAGGGACTCGGCGAAGACGTCCTCGGACGCCTGCGGCTGCACCTTGGCCAGTCGGCGAGGCCCGTCGTCGGAGGCGAGGAGCTGTGCCCCGTCCTCCCAGAACTCGATGTCGCAGGCGAGTTCCGGCCCGGCGAGCAGCTGACCCGAGGGCCCGAGGTGGTTCTCCCCGATCCGCAGTATGGGGACCGTACGCAAGGCGGTCGGCAGTACACCGTCCATGAACAGTGCGGGGTGCTCGAGTTTCGCGCCAGGCAGCGGTCTGCCGATGAACACCGCCTTCCCCGCGTTCTGCGCCTCGAGGGTGGTGAGGAAACGCTCCCGGTCGACGGCGTTCACGCCGACCGTGTGGCGCGTACGCGAGGCCGGTACCAGGAAGTAGGGGATACCTTCCTGCTCCAGCGCGGCGACGACCAGCTCGAGGTTGGCGGCGGCCGCCTCAGCAGCGCTGAACCGCGTCACGACCCGCCCGTAGAGCTGCTGGCCGCGCACCGCCACCGGGCGGAGCACCGGGTCCGTGATCGCTGCCCTGCGGCGCCGCCGCATGGTACGCAGCTGCCACACCCTTTCGGCGGCCTTCCGCTCGACTCGCGGTCGCATCCGCCGGGTAAAGGAACGCACGGTCACGTCCTGAGCTCCTCTTCATGGGCCTTTAAGCGTCTTTGTGGGAGCTAGACAGACAGATGTGACGAAAGGTTGTAGAAGAGTTCTCCAAGGGTTAACAAAAAAGGAGCGCCGTGCGCACAGCTGATCCACAGCTGGGCATGGTGGGGAGCCGTCGCCTTTCCGATCTTGAGCGATGCGCGTCGAGGGACGAGGCCCGCCGGACACGCCGGTTCCTGGCAGACGCCAAGCCGCACGGTCACAAGTACGCGAGCGGCGCCGTGCTCGCCGTCGTCGCGAGACAGCAGGAGGGACAGGTCACCGTCTTCCCTTCGCACGTGGACGACCTGCAAGAACTGGCGCCGGACACGATCACCGTCGAAAAGGTGTGACCCGCCCCGGCGCGCGGGTCGCCCTCGTCGGGCGAGGCAACGGACGCGTGCGCGCGTTCGACGGTCATGCCCCCGGGGTCCTCCGCGGGCGCACAGGCCCATACTGGTGGCAATGACAAAGCCAGCTGCACCGAAGCGCATTCTGCCCACCAGCCCCTTCAAAGCCCCGGTCGCGCCGCCTCCCAAGCACTTCGCGGTGGGCGACCAGGTCACACACGACATGTACGGTCTCGGACGCGTGATCGGCATCGAGGACGGAATCGCGGTACTCGTGGATTTCGGTTCGGCGCAGGAGCGGATCCTGAGCCCGTACGCCAAGATGAGCAAGCTGTAGCAGTATCGGTAGCAACCGCTGCTGCCGCAGGACCGCCGGGCCCGGTCACGACACACCGGATTCCTTCACGGCCCCCTGACGAATGGGAGACCTCTCATCGACCTGACCTCGCTGTTCTCCGCCCCGGAGGGGGCGCCGCGGCAGGCCACCGCCGCTTCGCCACCTCCGGTGGCAGACCCCTTCCAGGCCCCGGATTTCGGGGAGGACGACGCTTTCCTGATCGACGATGCGCACCAGGAACCGCTCCCCGAAAAAGGGGCGAATACGGGTGTGGCTCGACGCAGGGCGGGCTAGCGCCTGTCCTGGTTCCGGCCGGTGACCGTGGCGTCACCGGCGGCATCCCCTCGCAAGCAGGCGTCTCGTATCCTCCGCAGCCGCCTGAACAGACGAACCGAAGACCCCGGACTGCCCAGCAGCCGGGGTCCTCGTCGTGCCGTGGGCGCCGTCCGCGTCGGCATCGGGCCCGAAGGGGTGACCCGGCGCGTCCACAGGCGTCTCCCCGGCCCCGTACGCGCTGCCGGCACGGCGCCGGGATGCCTGATGGTCAGCCGCAGCTGCGACGGGGAGCAGCGGGTGAGGGCGTCTCAGGGGTCGATGCGGACGGGGTGGGATTCGGTCACCTGGTCCACGTCCGAGACCCTGATGGTCGCCTTCATCGTCCAGGTACCGGGGAGGGGGAGGGTGAGATCGCTGGTGGCCCAGTAGCCCCCGCGGTCGGTCAGGCCCGCGTCGATGGGGCCGACGCCCTTCGCCTCGAGGGTGAAGGACAGGCGGAGCTCCGGGATCGAGTCCAGGGCACCATCGGGGGCGAACGCCACCGCCTGGATGCCGTTCTCCCCGACCCGGCCCGGGTCCAGGGTGATCTGCACGCTGCCCTTCCCGCCGGGGGTGCCGATGGCGTAGGGGATGGTGACCACCAACGCCGCGGGCAGTCCGGCGACCGGGGCGCTCCTGGCCGCCTCTGCCGCCTCGGCCTCGGCACGGGCCGGGAGGGTGCTGGTCAGCACCGACGTGATCAGCAGCACCACGACCGCCACGGCCGCTTCCGCCAGGACGGAGATGCGCAGACCTCGCCGATAGCGGTCGGGGGCGGGTGCCTCGGCGGCAGGTGCCTCAGGGGCAGGGACATTCGGTTCGGATGGCGTCCGGACGTCGGGGGGCAGGTGTGCGGGGGGTGCGGTGAGTGTCCTGTCCGGAGCGGGGGTGGCCACGGGTTCCGGGACCCGTGGCCACCTCGCCGACGGTGCCTTCTCCGCAGCCGCTGCCGACGTCTCCGCCGCCTCCGCGTCCGTCGCCGTCTCCCTCTCCGTCACCGCGGCCGTCGCCAGGCGGGTCGTCCAGCGGCGCGACAGGGCCGCTGCCGGGAGCAGTACGGCCGTCAACACGAGCTTGGCGGTCAGGACCCTCCCGTACGCCGAGTCCCCGAGCGCCGTCCAGGAGCCGAGACCCCGCCAGGACTGGTAGGCGCCCGTGACGACGAGCACCGTCACGGAGAGGAAGGCGAGGCGGGAGAAACGGGTGACCGTGGCGGCGGGCAGCGTGGTCTCGGCGCGGAACAGGAGGGTGAGCAGGGCCGCGAGGCCGCCGAGCCAGCAGGCCATCGCCAGCAGGTGCAGCACGGACGACGTCATCGCCGCCGGGACCTGGATACCGGCCGAGGCGTGCTCGGCGGCCGCCCAGGTCAACGCCAGCGCGACGGCCAGAACGCCCCCCACGGCGAGACGAGCGGGCGGTGTCCGGTCGCCGGCGTCCGGCTCACGGCGGCGAGTGAGGCGGGGCAGACGCGGGAGGACGGCCGCCGCCAGCACCAGCAGCGCCACTCGGGTCAGCAGGGCGATGCCCGGCCGCCCGGTGAGGGTGCCGGTGAAGGCCGAGAGGTCGAACGCCGTCGTGGGTGACGTGCCGTTCTCGTACGGGGCCCGCAGGGCGAGGAGGACCACGGTGGCCGTCAGCAGCATCCACCAGCCCGTGGCCAGCGGCATCCGCAGCGGGGCGGTGTCCGGCGGACGACACAGGGCCGCGAACGCCACCGTGCCGATGAGCAGGGCGGCGGCGATGTACGCGAGGTAGCGGCCGGTGTCGTAGAGGCTCGAGGTGACCGGGTGCTCCGCCGGGGCTGTGGGCACCGCGGGCGCGGAGGGCGAGGGCTTGCCGACGGAGAACGTGACGGCACCGGAGACGGGGTGACCGTCCGCGGAGACCACCCGCCAGGCGACCGTGTAGGTGCCGTCGCCGAGCCCGCCGGGCAGGTCGACACGCGCGGTGTCGGACCTGCCGTCGGCGTGCCGCGGCTCGCCCAGCTTCACCCGGTGGTTGTCGGGGCTGTAGACGCGGAACGAGTCGTCGAGCAGGGCGACGGACTCCGTGAAGGTCAGGGTGACGTGCCGCGGGGTGGACTTGACGACGCTTCCGTCCTCGGGGACGGCCCCGCGGACGGCCGCGTGCGCGCTGGCCGGGCAGGCGCTGCCGAGGAGGAGCAGAACCAGCACGGTGCCCAGCAGCACCAGCCCTTGAAGTCGCCGGGTTCCGCGGCCCGTTCCCTCGTCGCGTCCGCCCTCGCCCGCCGCCCCACTGCGCCGTCGCTGCACGTCGTTTCCCGCCTTCCGGCAATCCGGCTTCAGGCTGAGTACGGAGGGGAGGCGCGGAGCGCTCACCTCCCTCTGGTGGGAACCACGGCTTCCCCGGCGGAAACCACGGCGGCACGGGTGGAGCCGTCACCCGCCGAAGGCTGCCTCCCGGGTGAGGAACGCGAGTTGGGCCCTCTTCTCCGGCAGGTACACGTCGGGCAGGTCGATCTCGGGCAGGACGACCGTGGGACCGGCCGTGAATCCCTGCCGCAGGAAGCGGGCGATCGCCTTCTCGTTGGCCACGTCCGGGTCGGCCACCACGCGCCCGCGGTCCAGGCCCAGCAGCAGGAACGTGGTGATGGCGGCGATCAGCGCGGCCGTCCACCCGGGGCGCGCGCCTCCTGGTGCGGCGGGGGCGAGCAGCAGGTGGAGGCCGATGTCACCGGGTTCGACGGGGTAGCAGTCACCGACCCGGTCGGCCTCCGGTTCGTAGGTCTGGAGCAGGGCGGCCGGCTCACCGTCCTTGACGACGAGGTACGCGTGGTGGGTGTCGAGCGTGTCCATGTGAGCGTAGATCTGGGCCACTTGCCGCTCGGTGAGGCCGTTCATGCCCCAGAAGACGGCGCGCTCCCCGCTCACCCAGCGGTGCAGCAGCGGCGCGTCGGCCGACGGATCGAGCGGCAGGACGCGCACGGAGCCGAAGCCGTCGACCACCTGCTCGTGGACGGCCGCACGGGAGTCGTACGGGTCAGACATCGGTCTCCTTCCGCAACCGCGCCCAGTCGGTGACGACCGGGACGAGGTCTCCCGCGAGCCACAGGGGCAGTTGGTCCCGGTGATGGGGTGAGTCCGGGATGCCCGAGGCGCCGAGCGGCACCACCCAGCGGCTGTCCGCGCGGCGGTCCAGGTCCCAGACGTAGCGGGCGGCCGGGCCGCGCGCCGCGAGGTCGGTGAGGCCGGGCACGGAGGAGGTGCACAGCACGCAGTCGTGGTCGCCCGACAGACCGGGTTCGTCGTACGGCGCCGTGGGCGGCAACGCCCGCCAGGGTGCCGGCCGGTGGGTGTCGCCCCAGGTGCCGGTAGGTGGCCGCACGGCCACTTCCTCCAGTGCCGCGCGGACCGTGGCCGGGCGGTCGATACCGTACAACTCCTCTGCCGTGAGCAGGTGCTCGAGCGCGAAGCCGATGCGCGGGGTCAGTGCCAGCCAGGGCAGGAACACTTCCGGACAGGCCGGGGGTGTGGTGAGCGCGGCGAACGCGGGGTGCTCCGCGAGGTGCCGTACGACCGCACCGCGCACCGCCGCGAAGACCGCCGCGTCGGCGCTGTCCGCGTCCATGCGCCGGTCCCAGCGCAGCAGTCGGTCGCGCAGACCGGCCGCCGGACCGGTCAGGCCGTCGAGGGCGGCGAGGTGGTCCAGCAGGGCGGTGGCGGAGGCGAGGTGGGTGTCCATGTGGAGGGCCGGCATGTCGGCCGCGGACCAGTGCTCCTTCCGCGCGAGCAGGGCGGCGATGCGGTCGGCGCGGTGCGGCGGTGCGAACTCGACCCCGAGGGGGGACGCCGGGCCGCGCTGGTTCGCCATCACGGCGACACCGTCGGTCAGCCCGGCGCGCGGTGGCTCGTGCCATCCCTGCCAGTCGTGGCCGGGCTCCCACGCGGGCACCGGGCGGATCCGGTTGGCCTCGGCCCGTACCGGTACCCGGCCGGCCACCCGGTGCAGCGTGCCGCCGTCCGTGTCGGCGGCCTGGACCACGTTGACCGGCTCGGCCCACAGGTCGACGGCCCGGTCCACGTCGGCGACGCGGCGGGCCCGCAGCAACGGCAGCAGGGCGCCGAAGCCGAGGTCGCCGGTGACGCGGGGCGGGTGGCGCAGGGCGAGGGCGACCGGGGGCACGCCGGGCTCGGGCACGCCGTCGTCGAGGCCCTCCGGACCACCGATGATCACCGGCCCGCGCTCGGTCTCGATCACCTCGACCTCGACCGGCTTCTCGCCGGCGACCTCGATGGTCTCGGTGTGCCGGGCGGCCCGCCGCCAGACGCCGTCCGGACCGAGCGCCTCCACGCCTCCTCCCCCACTCTCGGCTCTTCCCCCATCTGTACGCCGCAGCTGCTCCCGGTAGAGGTCCTGGTAGTCGGCCATGGCGTTGGTGATCGCCCAGGCGACCGTGCCGGTGTGGCCGAAATGGGCGATGCCGGGGACACCGGGTACGGCGAGGCCGACGACGTCGAACTCCGGGCAGGACAGGTGGATCTGCTGGTAGACGCCGGGGTCCTCGAGGAAGCGGTGCGGGTCCCCCGCGATGACGGCCCGCCCGGTCACCGTCCGCTCCCCCGCGACCAGCCAGCCGTTACTGCCGGAGGTGCCGGGGCCGTCGGCGGCGAACAGCCCGACGGCGTCCGCGCCGAGGTGCGCGGCGACCCGCTCGCGCCAGAGCTTCGCGGGGAAGCCGGCGAACAGGATGTGCGTGGCGAGCCAGACCGCGAGCGGCGTCCAGGGCTCCCAACGGCCGGGCGCGAGGGCTACGCGGGCGAACTCGGGGGCGGTGGTGGAACGCAGCCCCTCGTTGACGCCCTCCACGTACGCCCGAAGCCAGTGCGCCGTTTCCGCGTCCCGCCGTTCCAGCTCGGCGAAGCAGCGGCGGGCCGTGTCGGCCAAGCGGGCGCGGCGGGTGAAGCGGTCCCAGGGGAGGGCCTCGGGGCCGAGGAAGGACGCGGAGGTGCCCTGCGCCCTGTGCCGCTCGACCTCCAGCTGCCAGGCCCGGTCGAGGGCGGTGACCCGGCCCTGGACGCGGGCGAGTTCGACCGCGTCGCCCGCGCGCAGATGCGGGATTCCCCAGGCGTCCCGAAAGATCTCGCCGGTCACTGTGCCCCCCATTCCCTTTAGGTTAGGCTCTCCTAAGTAAGCCGTGGCGGAATCGTACGCGAAGGGTGGACGCGCGAGGGGGCAGGGGCGGGGTCGGGAGGGCGCGGTCCCCAAGCCGATGCGTGCCGAGGACTTCGAGTTCACCGTGACGCGCGCCGAGGACGTCACCCCGACTACCGGCGACTGCGCTTCTCCGACGGCGGGATGCTCGCCACGACCGGCGTCCACCCGAGGATCCGGGTGCGGCTGCGGTTCGACAGCGCGGACAGGCCGCACCAGCGGGCGTACCCCCTCGTCGACCCGGACCCGGCGACCGGCGTGTTCGGCCTGGATCCGCCCTGCACGAGGGCGTGCCGGCGACTGGGCGCGGGCGGCGAAGGCCGGAAGGGCCACCAAGTCCGCGAAGACGACCGCGAAGCAGTCCCGGCGTCGGCCACGTGCCCCGCTCCGGGTGGCGGGCCGCGCGGGAGATCTCCCTGGAGGAATGTGGCCGCAACCCAGTCACACCCACCCCCTTTGACGGAAATCGACCATGCGTTGCCCGGACTTGCCTCACGCGTCCGAGCCGTGAGGCTGCGCCCGGAACGTCTTGACCGGTAGGCTTTCCGCGTGATCTTCAAGCGCATCGGAAACGGCCGGCCGTACCCCGACCACGGCCGGGAAAGCACCCGGCAGTGGGCGGACGTCGCGCCGCGCCCGGTCCGCCTCGATCAGCTCGTCACGACGAAGCAGCAACTCGACCTCGAGACCCTTCTCGCCGAGGACTCGACCTTCTACGGCGACCTCTTCGCGCACGTCGTGAAGTGGCAGGGCGACCTCTATCTGGAGGACGGCCTGCACCGCGCGGTGCGGGCGGCGCTCCAGCAGCGCCAGGTGCTGCACGCCCGCGTACTCGAACTGGGCTGACCCTCCCCCAGACTCCGTCCGGGGGGACCCCCACCCGCCGGTACGTCCGCGCGGAACCCGGTCCAGGAGCCCACGGCATGCCGCCGGGCGGCTTCGGCCTCCCCCGTTGACCCGTCCGGGGCCCGGATGAACCCCTGGCAGAGCCCACTTTGGCCCTTTCGGGTTGGACTGCGCGGTATCCGATGATCATCTAGTAGGCATTACCGTCGGAGCGCACTACGCTGCGCCCATGAGCATGCTGACTCCTCCCGGCATGGGTGGCCAGTACCGGATCCGGGGTAACAAGTACCCGCGGATGCGCCGCCCCCGACGCCGCGGCAGGCTCGTCGCCCTGGCCACCGCGTCCGTCGCGGTGCTCGGCGTGGCCGGCTGGGGCACGCTGCAGCTCTTCGACGTCTTCACCCGCGGCGGAAACCCCGCCTCCGCGGTCGGTGTCAAGGCGGGCTGCGCCGCCGAGGCGAGTCCCAGCCCCAGCCCCGCCCGCAGCGCCGCGCTCCCCGAACCCGGCCGGATCACGGTCAACGTCCTCAACGCCACGACCCGTAGCGGCCTGGCCAAGAAGACCGCCGACGAGCTGAAGAAGCGCGGCTTCAAGATCGGCGACATCGGCAACGCGACCGAGGAGTACGACAAGAAGGTCAAGGGCACCGGGGTCCTGCTCGGTCCCGCATCCGCGCTCAAGTCCTCACTGCCGGTGCTCGGCGCTCAGCTCGCCGACGCCGAACGCCGCACCGAGGCGTCCCGCAAGGGCGGCGAGCTCGACCTCATCATCGGCGACGGCTTCACCCGGCTGACGGCGAAGGCGGACGCCGACCGGGCCCTGACCGCACTGACCGATCCCAAGCCGGCGCCCACCCCGAAGAAGAGCTGCTGAAGCCGCGGCGGCCGAACGGGAGCACCGGCACCCGGACGGCCGCGGGGCGAGACCCTGCGCGTACTACCGGGCTACTGCTCGGCCACTACTCGGCCGCCCCGTACATCCGGTCCCCCGCGTCGCCGAGGCCCGGCACGATGTAGCCGTGCTCGTTGAGGCGCTCGTCGACCGACGCGGTCACGACGGTCACCGGGGTGCCCGCCAACTCGCGCTCCATGACCTCGACGCCCTCCGGCGCGGCCAGCAGCACCACGGCGGTCACGTCGTCCGCGCCCCGCTTGATCAGCTCCTGGATCGCGGCGACCAGCGTGCCGCCGGTGGCGAGCATCGGGTCCAGGACGTACACCTGGCGGCCGGAGAGGTCCTCCGGCATCCGGGTGGCGTACGTCGCCGCCTGCAGCGTCTTCTCGTCGCGGATCATGCCGAGGAAACCCACCTCGGCGGTCGGCAGCAGCCGGACCATGCCGTCCAGCATGCCGAGACCGGCCCGCAGGATCGGCACCACCATCGGGCGCGGATGGGACAGCTTGACGCCCGTGGTCGGCTCCACCGGCGTCCGGATGTCGACCTGTTCGGTGCGCACGTCACGCGTGGCCTCGTAGGCGAGCAGGGTGACCAGCTCGTCGGCGAGACGGCGGAAGGTCGGGGAGTCGGTGCGCTGGTCGCGCAGCGTGGTGAGCTTGTGTGCGACCAGAGGATGGTCGACGACATGGAGACGCATGTCCCCACATTAACCGGGCCGAGCCGGGCCCTGCTCTCGTCGTGTGCGGCAAGCCTTCCGGCCCGCCACCACTCCTTCGCTGGCGTCAAACCGCCTGTCCGGGGGAAAGTGGGAGGGACGGACTGGGGTGATGAAGCAATGCCTGAGCGAAATTCCCGAGACGAGCCGTCAACCCGCGGGGCACCCGGAACGCCCGGGGCACGCGGAAGACGCGGGGCACCCGGCGGCACGCGCGGAGCATCCGACGCGCCCGGCGTACCGGAGGCGTCCTACACATCGGGGGTGTCCGGCGTACCCGGCATGACCGGCCCGCCCGGGGCGGACGAGACGGACTCCGAGCGGCGGCGGCGCCGCGCCCGGTTCCTGCGCGACCTCGCCGAGGCCAGGGAACTGCGCGACCGGGTCCAGCCTCGCCGCGCCAAGGCGGCCCGGCTGCGGCACGCGATGCGCATGCGGACCTTCCGCTGGTAGGGCCCCGCAGGGAATGCCCCACCAGGACTCCCCGGCGGGCACGGCGCCGGGAAGGATGAGCCGGGTGCGGGAAGATCGCGGCCCATGCGGGTGTTTGCCGAAGTGGCCCTACGGGCTGGGCGGGCAGAGCCGCGTACGATCCGCGTGTGGCGAGGGCGAGCGCGCCGCCGGGTGTCTCGTACGGGACACCCGGCGGCGTGGGTGCAAAACTGTCGGACACGGGGAGTCGAAGACATCCCCTGACGGCCTTGTTTCTGCCACGATTCCGAGTGGGCGGGGGCGGGCTCGAAGAGCACTCCTCGTCCACGACCTCCGCCGGGGGGATCCCCAACCGGCACGCCTAAGACCAGTGGGAGAGTCACGGTGTACTTCGCCGCACTGCTCGCGCGCACCGAAGACGGGTGGGAAGCGAGCGACACGGAGCTCGACGATGTGGAGACCCTGTCGGATCTGGCCGACCTGGCCCGGGAGGCCGCCCCCGACGAGGACACGGTGCTCGTATTGATCGAGCAGGAGGACGGCTGGTTCGGCGTGGTCCGCGTGGACGGCGAGGAGGACCCTCGTATCTACGTGTCCGACGCCGCGGCCGCCGCCCGCAGCAGTTACGGCGAGATTCTGCTCACCGACGAACTGCTCGGCCGGGAGCCCGGGAACGACGGCCCCGACCTGGACGCCCTCGACCTCGACGGCACGGAGGACGGTGAACCGGACGACGACAGCGCCGACGAGGGAGCCGCGGAAGCCGGCTCCGGCGGGTCCGTGCCGCACGGGCCGGTCGGCGACGCCCAGGTGCTGGACGACCTGGGCGTGAGCGAGAAGGAGCTGCGTTCGCTGTCCGGGGACGCGCTCAGCGAGATCGCCGAGGTCCTGGGCGCCTCGGAGGTCCTGGAGACCGTCCGCTGAACGGCAACACCCGCCCCACCGACCCGGTGCGCGACCCCTGGCGGGCCGTGATGCGGCTCGCCCTGGACGAGGCCGAACTGGCCGTCCGGGGCGGGGACGTGCCCGTCGGTGCGGTCGTGCTGGCCCCGGACGGCAGCACCGTGCTGGCCTCCGGGCACAACGAACGCGAGGCCGGTTCCGACCCCACGGCCCACGCGGAACTGCTCGCCCTGAGGCGGGCCGCCGCGAAGCTGGGGGAGTGGCGGCTGGCCGGCTGCACCCTCGTGGTGACGCTGGAGCCGTGCACGATGTGCGCGGGCGCGATCCAGCAGTCACGGGTGGACCGGATCGTCTACGGCGCCCGGGACGAGAAGGCCGGCGCGGTCGGCTCCCTCTGGGACGTCGTCCGTGACCGGCGGCTCAATCACCGGCCGGAAGTCGTCGAGGGAGTGCTTGCCGAGGAGTGCGCCGACCTGCTCACGGCGTTCTTCCGGAACCGCTGAATACCGATTTCAAACCATCACGCCCCTTGCTGTAAGGTCTCCCTCGGTAGCGTGTCCGAGCGGCCGAAGGAGCTCGCCTCGAAAGCGAGTGTGGCGCAAGTCACCGTGGGTTCAAATCCCACCGCTACCGCTCTTGAAGGGCCTCGTCGTCAGACGGGGCCCTTCGTGCGATCATGGGCCCGCTCGGCACGTAGGGGTGACGCCGGTGCACCACAGTGACAGGGGAGGGCCGCGATGGCGGTGAACGCGAAGAAGGTCGCCGTTTTTGTCCTCGCGGTCTTCGCGCTGTATGTGATCGTCACGGATCCCGACAAGGCGACCGACTACGTCAAGATAGCGTTCGAGGGCATCTCCGACGCCGCGAACGCCGTCGGAGACTTCATGACCTGGCTTGCGAATGGAGGGGGCTGATGATCCGCCATCTGGTCCTCTCCAGGCTGAACGAGGGCGTCGAGCGCGACGATTCGCGCGTCGTGCGGGGCGGGGAGGCGTTCCGTTCGCTCGACGGCGAGATCCCGGAGATCCGTTTCTGGGACTGCGCCTGGAACATCAGCGACCGGCCCATCGCCTACGACTTCGCCATCGACCCGGCGTTCGAGGACGCCGACGCGCTGCGCCGGCACGTGGAGCACCCGAAGCATCAGGCGGATGTCGGGCTGTGGCGCGAGTTCGCCACGTGGGTGATCGCCGACTACGAGTTCTGAGCCTCCGCGCCGGGAGCCCTCCATCATGACGGTGGAGGGCTTTTGCGCACCCTTGGGAATGAATTGCCCCTCAACACGGAATATGCGGTGCTTGCACAAAGTGAGTCTGTCTTGTGATGCTATGACCGCTTTTGACGGATGAGTTGACCGATGAAGAGGTGGCGTTGACCGTGTCGGCCAGTACTGCGCCGCCCCAGGACCAGGTGTCCGCCCTGACCCCGGCTCCGGCTCAGTCCCCGGACTCGACCGCCCCGGACCCGGACCCGGCCCCGGCTCACCCCTCGACGCAGCCCCCTCCGCAGCCCTCCGCACCCCCACCCGCATCCGCGCCGACGCCCGAGCGGCCACCGACTCCGGAGTTCGCCCCGTCACCGGCCAAGCGTCGCGGTGCCGACACCCGCGCCCTGACCCAGGCGCTGTTCACCCAGCTCAAGGATCTCGAGCCGGGCACGCCGGAGCACACCCGGGTGCGCACGGCGCTCATCGAGGCCAACCTGCCGCTCGTGCGCTACGCCGCCGCCCGCTTCCGCTCGCGCAACGAGCCGATGGAGGACGTGGTCCAGGTCGGCACCATCGGGCTCATCAACGCCATCGACCGCTTCGACCCGGAGCGGGGCGTGCAGTTCCCGACGTTCGCGATGCCCACGGTGGTCGGGGAGATCAAGCGGTACTTCCGCGACAACGTCCGCACCGTCCACGTACCGCGCCGGCTGCACGAGTTGTGGGTACAGGTCAACAGCGCCACCGAGGACCTCACGACCGCCTTCGGGCGCTCCCCGACGACCGCCGAGATCGCCGAGCGGCTGCGCATCAGCGAGGAGGACGTGCTCTCCTGCATCGAGGCCGGGCGGTCGTACCACGCCGCCTCCCTCGAGGCGGCGCAGGAGGGCGACGGACTCCCCGGGCTGCTGGACCGGCTCGGCTACGAGGATCCGGCGCTGGACGGCGTCGAGCACCGCGACCTCGTCCGGCATCTGCTCGTCCAACTGCCCGAGCGGGAGCAGCGGATCCTGCTGCTGCGGTACTACAGCAATCTCACCCAGTCGCAGATCAGTGTGGAACTCGGCGTCTCGCAGATGCACGTGTCCCGGCTACTCGCGCGTAGCTTCCAGCGGCTGCGCTCCGCAAACAGGATCGACGCGTAGCCTGGAAGGGGTAATCGCTCACCAGTACCCATCTCGACGCTTCTGGGCTGAAACACCGCCAGATCCCTTGTTTCCAGGGCTGGTTCGTCACTCGGATGTCGACATGTCACTACAGCGCGTTGCCGACATGTGACATTCTGCGGGAAGCGCGTTTGCCGAAGCTCCGGCTCCGGTATTCAGGTGAGGGCTGCGTTCCTCGGACGGGAACGTTCGCCCCGACCGTCCCGCGACCCAAAGGGGGTGGCATGTCCGCAGACCAGGGCAGCTCGAAGGTGCTCACGCTCGCGGAGAGCGAGACAGCTCCCAATGCTCTCGACGCACTCGGCCCCATCGATGACGTCCCGGCCCTTGCGGCCGCGCCCGCTCCAGAACTTCCGGACACGGCTGCCATCGACACCCGCACCCTGTCCCGCTCCCTGTTCCTGCGGCTCGCCGCACTCGACGAGAACAGCCCGGAGCGCGGCTACGTCCGGGACACCCTGATCGAGCTCAACCTCCCACTGGTGCGGTACGCCGCGGCGCGCTTCCGCTCGCGCAACGAGCCGATGGAGGACATCGTCCAGGTCGGCACCATCGGGCTGATCAAGGCGATCGACCGCTTCGACTGCGAACGGGGCGTGGAGTTCCCGACGTTCGCGATGCCGACGGTGGTCGGCGAGATCAAGCGGTTCTTCCGCGACACGTCGTGGTCGGTGCGGGTGCCGCGCCGGCTGCAGGAGCTGCGCCTGGCGCTCACGAAGGCCAGCGACGAGCTCTCCCAGAAGCTCGACCGTTCCCCGACGGTTCCCGAACTCGCCGCGGTGCTGGGCGTGTCGGAGGAGGACGTCGTCGACGGACTCGCGGTCGGCAACGCGTACACGGCGTCCTCGCTGGACTCCCCGGCCCCCGAGGACGACGGCGGCGAGGGTTCCCTCGCGGACCGCCTCGGCTACGAGGACACGGCGCTGGAGGGCGTGGAGTACCGGGAGTCGCTCAAGCCGCTGCTCGCCAAGCTGCCGCCCCGCGAGCGACAGATCATCATGCTGCGGTTCTTCGCCAACATGACCCAGTCGCAGATCGGCGAGGAGGTCGGCATCTCCCAGATGCACGTCTCCCGGCTGCTCACCCGCACCCTGGCCCAACTGCGTGAGGGCCTCATCTCGGACTGAGACACACCGGTTGGCGGAGCGTCGGCGACTGCCGCCGCTTCGCCCCGGGACGCGGACCTCTGGCCGCCGTCGCGCCCACGAGGGGCGCTCCGGCGGCCAGAGGTCCGCGTGTCCGATCGTCAGGTCAGCGCCAGCCAGGCCACCGCCGCGACGATCGCCACGGCGACGACGACGCCGATGATCAGGCCGATACGCGGACCGCCACCGCTCGTCGCGGCGGCCTGCTGCCCCTGAGGGGCCTCGTCGACGAACGCGCGGAACATCTGAGTGCTGCCGGCGGGGTCGTTGTTGCCCTGGGGGGTCTGGGAGTTAGCCATGGCCCGAGACACTAGCGAATTGCCCACGCCGGCCCCAAGTGGGGGCGCGCATCACGCACCTGGCCGCGACCACCGTCGGGTAGCCGGGCCTCGGGCACGGGGCAGCCGGCCCTGAGCGCGAGATGCCCGGTAGGGAGCGCACGCCACGCTTCCTCCCTCACCCCTGCCCGCCTCCACACCCCTCCCACCGGACTCACCTGCGGGTTTACGATTCGCAATACTTGCCTTTGCCAAGTTTTAAGGCATCCAGCCTCCCTTTTGCTTGCCTGTAGCAACCATCAACTTCTATCGTTGCCCTAAGCAACAAATGGGAGGTGTGATGGCCGAGCAGGCGCCGTACGAGGAGCTCGTACGGCAGCTCAGCGCTTTCAGCGCGGTGAAGCGGGAGATCCGCCGGAACATGCCGGCCGACTGCCACAGCGGCTCCGCCGCCGTGCTGACGGCACTCGGCCGCCACGGCGACATGCGCATGAGCAGGCTCGCCGAGATACTCGTCCTCGACCTGTCGGTCACCAGCCGCCACGTCGCCCATCTGGCGGAGCGCGGATGGATCGAGCGCTCCCCCGACCCGGCCGACAAGCGCTCCCGCATCCTGCGCGTCACCCCCGCGGGCCACGCCCAGCTCGACGAGCTGTTCCGGCGGACCACGCAACTGCTCGCCGATCGCCTGGACGACTGGGCCGACGACGAGATCGGCCGGCTCACCCAGCTCATGGCCCGGCTCAGGGAGAGCTTCGGCGACTGCCGCCCCACGCTCCGCGCGGCGCCCTGCGCGACGCCGCCGCCCAGCCCCGCGGCTTCCGCACCTCCCGCGCTCCAAGAGACCACCTACACGCCCGCACGTACTTAAAAAAGGAAGCCCATGGCAACGACCACACCAACCGGTGTGCGAGCTCATGCCAAGCACGGGGAGGCTTCACGGAAAGCACTGCCCCGATGACCCACCGGCAGATCCTGGAGGCACTGTCGGGCCTGCTGCTCGGCATGTTCGCCGCGATCCTGTCCTCCACCATCGTCTCCAACGCCCTGCCCGAGATCATCACCGACCTCGGCGGCGGACAGAGCGCCTACACCTGGGTCGTGACGGCCGCGCTGCTGTCGATGACGGCGTCCACCCCCCTGTGGGGCAAGCTCGCCGACCTGGTCAGCAAGAAGGTGCTGGTCCAGCTGGCCCTGGTGATCTTCCTCCTGGGCTCCGTCGTCGCCGGCATGGCGCAGAACTCCGGCATGCTGATCGGGGCCCGGGTCATCCAGGGTCTGGGCGCCGGCGGGCTGACCGCGCTGGCCCAGATCATCATGGCCGCGATGATCTCCCCCGGGAACGCGGCCGTTACTCCGGCTACCTGGGCGCGACCTTCGCGGTCGCGACCGTGGGCGGCCCGCTGGTCGGCGGCGTGATCACCGACACCTCCTGGCTCGGCTGGCGCTGGTGCCTGTACGTCGGTGTGCCGTTCGCGCTGATCGCCCTGGTCGTCCTGCAGAAGACGCTGCATCTGCCGGAGACCAGGCGCAAGGTGAAGGTCGACTGGGCCGGCGCCTTCTTCATCACCGCGGCCGTCAGCCTGCTGCTGATCTGGGTCACCTTCGCCGACGACAGGTTCGCCTGGCTGTCCTGGCAGACGTACGCGATGGTCGGTGGCGCGTTCCTGCTCACCCTGGCCTTCCTCTTCACCGAGACGAAGGCCTCCGAGCCGATCATCCCGCTGCGGCTGTTCCGCAACAGCACCATCACGCTGGCCTCGGTCGCCTCGCTGTTCGTCGGCATCGGGATGTTCGCCGGCACCATCTTCTTCAGCCAGTACTTCCAGCTGGCGCGGAACGAGTCCCCGACCATGTCGGGCGTCCTGACCATCCCGATGATCGCCGGCCTGTTCGTGTCGTCGACCGCCTCCGGTCTGATCATCACCCGGACCGGCAAGTGGAAGGCCTGGCTGGTCTCCGGCGGTGCGCTGCTGACCGCCGGCCTGGGGCTACTGGGCACCATGCGCTACGACACCCCGTACTGGCACATCGGCGTCTTCATGGCGCTCATGGGCCTCGGCGTCGGCATGATGATGCAGAACCTGGTGCTGTGCACCCAGAACCAGGTCGCCCCGAGCGACCTCGGCGCCGCCAGTTCGGTCGTCACCTTCTTCCGGTCGCTCGGCGGCGCGGTGGGCGTCTCGGTGCTCGGCTCCGTGATGACGACCCGGATCAGCCACTACGCCGAGGACACCCTCGGCACGCTGAGCCCACAGGAGCAGGCCGGTGCCGCCAAGGCGCTCGGCTCCGGTGAACTGCCGGACATGGACCTGCTGCCCGGGGGCATCCGCACCTGGTTGGAGAGCGCCTACGGACACGGCATCGCCGACATCTTCCTGTACGTCGCCCCGGTCGCGTTCCTCGCCTTCCTGGTGACCCTGTTCATCAAGGAGGTCCCGCTGCGCACCACGGGCGCGCTGGCCCAGGCCGCCGAGGCACTGGCCGACGCCCCGGTTCCGGCGGCGGCCGCGACGGAGACGGCGAAGGGGACGGCGACGGCGACGGTCGAGGCCGCCGGGCCGGAGTCGCGCCGCTCTCCGGACGCCACGTCCCCCTAGGCTGCCCCCCTGGCACCGAACATCGCGACGAACACCCGTGTCTCACTCGACGAGTTGCTCGACTTCGTACGACCCCGACACCGCGCGATCCTGCTGACCCGGCGGGCCGACGGCAGCCCCCAGGGATCACCGTTGACCTGCGGGTCGACGACTCGGGCCGGATCGTGGTCTCCACGTACCCGGAACGCGCCAAGACGCGCAACGCCTGGGGGTACCTCCCGGGCCCTCAAGGCACTGGGGGAGGACAGCCGGGTGAGCCTGATCGCCCTCAGCGACGAGTGGAACGGGCCCTGGGCGCAGATCGACGGCACGGCCGAGGTCGTGGACGTGCCCGAGTCGGTGGAGCCGCTGGTGGAGTACTACCGGAACATCGCCGGGGAACACCCCGACCGGGACGAGTACCGGGCGGCCATGGTCAAGCAGGGCAAGTCGGTCATCCGGATCACTCCGGAGCGGTGGGGCCCGGTGGCGACGGGCGGATTCCCGGCGCGGCTGGTCGAAGAGGAGTACGCGAGGCGCGCTGCCTGCGGCGCGCCTCGCGACCCCGCGCGTACGGACGCGACCGCAGGGCCGGCATCGTCACCCCTCACGAAACCGCGGGCTTGATCATGTAGCCGGCACCGCGCCGGGTGTGGATCATCGGCTCCCGGCCGGCGTCGATCTTCCGACGCAGATACGAGATGTACAGCTCGACGACGTTGGCCCGGCCACCGAAGTCGTAGGACCACACCCGGTCGAGGATCTGCGCCTTGCTGAGCACCCGCCGCGGATTGCGCATCAGGAAGCGCAGCAGTTCGAACTCGGTGGCGGTGAGGTGGATGTGCTCCCCGCCCCGGGTGACGTCGTGGCTGTCCTCGTCGAGGGTGAGGTCGCCGACGACCAGCACGGACTCCGACCGGCGGTCGGCCGCGCCGGAGCGCCGGATCAGCCCGCGCAGCCGCGCGACGACCTCCTCCAGGCCGAACGGCTTGGTCACGTGGTCGTCGCCGCCCGCGGTCAGGCCTGCGATACGGTCCTCGACGGCGTCCTTGGCGGTGAGGAAGAGGACGGGGACGCCCGGCTGCTCGCGGCGCAGCCGCCCGAGAGTGGACAGCCCGTCCATGTCCGGCAGCGTCATGTCCAGGACGACGGCGTCGGGTCGGAACTCGCGTGCGGCACGGATGGCGCCCTGGCCGTCCCCGCGCTGCGGATCTGCCAGCCCTCGTAGCGAAGGGCCATGGACAGCAGTTCGGTGATCGACTGCTCGTCGTCCACCACAAGCACCCGGACGGGGCTCCCGTCCGGCCTCAGCAGTTCGGTGCGCCCCTGGGGCGAGGTCGTGGTCATGCTCCGCACCCTCGCGGGGGCCTCTGAGAGCACCCTTTCGGAAGTCTGTGATTCCCCTGAGAAATGCCCGGCCCCCTCCCTGGGGATTCGGATTCTCAGGAAGCCGGCGACCCCCCGCTCGCACGCAGGCCGAAGAGACGGGCCCCGTTGTCGTGGCACACCGCCCGCAGCCAGGCCTGCCCGAGCCCGAGCCGCTCCAGGGCGTGGAGCTGATGGACGTACGGATACGGGATGTTGGGGAAATCCGTGCCGAGCAGGATCCGGTCGCCGAGGTCTGCCAGCCGGGGCAGGGCCCGCCGGGGGAACGGCACCATGCGCTCGGCGAAGTCGGTGAAGGCCATGGTGGTGTCCAGCCGCACCTCCCCGTAGCGCTCGGCGAGGTCGAGGAAGTCCTCGTACTCGGGCATCCCGAGGTGCGCCACGATCAGCCGCAGCCGAGGATGCCGGGCCAGTACCCGCGCGATCGGCTCGGGTCCGGTGTACTTGCCGGGCGCCGGCCCGGAACCGCAGTGGATCACCACCGGGACACCCGCCTCGGCGAGCACGCCCCAAGCCCCGTCCAGCAACGGGTCGGCCGGGTCGTACGCCCCCACCTGCACATGCGCCTTGAAGACCCGTGCCCCCGCCTCGACGGCCTCCCGGACCTGCTCCTCGGCCCCGGGCTCGGGGAAGAGCGTCGAGGTGTGCAGGCAGCCGGGCGTACGGCGGGCGAAGTCGACCGCCCAGCCGTTCAGCCAGCGCGCCATGCCGGGCTTGTGCGGATACAGCATGGCCGTGAAGGCGCGGGCTCCGAACTCCCGCAGCAGCTCGGCCCGTTCGCTCTCCTCCTGCCGGTAGGTGATCGGCCACTCGACCCCGCCGGTCAGCGGCCCGAGCGCGTCGAAGTAGGCCCACACCTTGCGCAGCACCCGCTCCGGCATGAAGTGCGTGTGCACGTCGACGAGCCCGGGAAGTCCGAGCCCCTCCCAGAACCGCCGTACCTCGGCGGATTCCGCTACGGATTCCGGTGCCGGTGCTGATACCGGTACTGATGCCGGTGCCGTGAGGTGATCACTCATGCCGCCACGATCACTCCTGACCGCACCCCGGGTCCACTCCCCTGCAGGGAGAACGAACCGGAGAACCGAACAGCCCGGCCGAGTCAGCAGGTCCGGTACGAAGCCGGACCGGGATCAGAACAACCCGTCCTGCGTCCCCGCCCCCTCGCCAGCCCCCTTCACCCCCTTCACCGCCCTCACCGGCAGGTCGAACCCCCGTCCCTCGCGCGGAACCAACCCCCACCCGGCCAGCAACCGCGTATCCAGCACCACGACCCCGCTCCCGCCTCCCGTCACCAGATGCAGATCGGGCCCGGCGGCGGCCACCAGCTCCCCGCTCGCCGTACCCCCGGCGACCAGCTCGCTCACCTCCCCGGCGGCGGCCGGCACCCCTGCCAGCCCGAACACCCGTACATGATCGACGGGCCGGAAGGGCTCACGGTCGAGCGACTCGGGCCACCCGGTCAGGGCGACCGCCCGCCCATGCAACTCCGCGAGCTCCACCGCTCGCTCCGCCTCCGTGTCCGGAAGCACCGCCCGCACCGCCCGCTTGGCGGCGTAAGGAATCCGGTCGGGCACGCGGAGTGCGGCACGCAGCAGCTCCTCGGTTCGCCGCGCCGCCATCAGCGGCCCGCTCCCCAGCCAGCTGAAGCAGACCGCCCCCTGCTCCAGCAGCCGCGCCGACCCCCGCTCCACCGCGGTGATCCCGACCTTGACCATCCCCGGCCCGAACCACGCCAGGTACACGTGGTACGGCCGCGGATCGTCCGCGACGGTGTCGGCGGCCACAGAGTGCGCCCGGTCCAGCCGCGCGCACTCCTCGCAGCGCGCTCCCGTGCTCCGCCCCGGCACCACCACGCCGAGCGGACACACGTGCTCCCGCGCCCCCACACACGTCCGCACGCCCCCTTCCTCGATCCCGAAGGCCACCCGTTTCCCCCAGGCCAGCGCGGTGCGCCGACCGCCCTCCCACACCAGCACGGGACCGTTCACCGACCAGCGCAGCCCCGAGCACTTCCATGTCCGTGCCATCTCTCACGAGCGTAGAGGCGACCACTGACATCGACAGGGGGAGGCGCCCCGTCGCACACCGAGGTGCCGAGCGCCCTGCCCGGTGCAAACCTGGAGGAGGAGCCGTACCGCTCGGGACCAGCCGAAAGGACGACACATGGCTAGCAATGTCGGCAGAACGCATCACCGGACCGGATGGGAGCCGCGGAGCGCCTGGGTGACGGGCTGGACCACGGCCGCGGCGGTGCTGATGACCTTCGGCGGGATCATGGCGATCTTCCAGGGCATCGCCGCCATCGCCGAGGACGACGTCTTCGTCAGTACCGCCGACTTCACCTACGCGTTCAGCCTGACCGGCTGGGGCTGGATCCACCTGATCCTCGGCGCCCTCGTACTGGCCGCGGGGCTCGCCCTGTTCAGCGGCTCGGCCTGGGCCCGCGCCACCGGTGTGGTGCTGGCCGGACTGAGCATGATCGCCAACTTCGTGTGGCTGCCCTACGCGCCGGTCTGGTCGGTCACCCTCATGATCATCGACGGCTTCATCATCTGGGCCCTGTGCTCACCACGCGGAGAGCCGGCGCCCCGGACCTAGGAACAACACCCCGGTCTCCCTCCCCACCCATGGAAAGCAGTCGAAAGAAGCCCTCCACCGCATCGAGCAGCCTGTGGCGCTGGCTCGCACAGACGGTCGGCGCGACCGTTCTGGTCATCGCCTACTTCCTGCTTCCCCTCGAACGACCTGGGCCCCCGCCGCCCCGCCCTGAGCTGGACCCTCTTCGGACTGGCACTGGGTCTCATCGCCGCCCTGCTGCTCCAGCAGATCGGCCACGTCCTCCTCGACCGTCCGCACGCCCGGCCCGGACTGGTCATCCCCCTGCTGATGTGCCTGTCCATCCTGGTCTTCGCGACGACCTATCAGGCGCTGGCTCAGCAACCCGGCGAACTCATCGGCCTCACCACCCGCCTGGACGCCCTCTACTTCACGCTGGTCACCCTCGCCACCATCGGATACGGCGACATCACCCCGCACGGCCAGGCGGCCCGCCTGGTCACCATGTTCCAGATCCTCTACACCTTCGTCTTCCTCACCGCGGCAGCCACAGCCCTGAGCCGCCAGCTCCGCACGGCGTTCCTCCACCGCGGAACCGACCACCACCCCGATCCCCGCCCCTGAACCGGCGGTGCACGGGCAACGCGAAAGCCCCGCTGGATCAGCCAGCGGGGCTCTCACTCTGTGCACTCGGCAGGATTCGAACCCGCAACCTTCTGATCCGTAGGATCGGGCAGCTCGTTGGGCGAGGGCTCGGGCTCCCTCATGGGTGATCGCTGGCGCTAGTGATCAAGGGCCCATGTGTGCCGTCGTTGCCGTCAGCGTTGCCGTCACTCGCACCGGATCAACCAGCCCGTCTTGCGGCGGACTTCGCCCGTCCCATCTCGATTGTCAGTGGTGCGGTCGATGATGGCTGTGTGACGGAACCCCCCGGTTCCAAAGCCTCTTCAACCTCCAATGCCGACCACGCCTGGAAAGCGCTGGGGTGTGGTCCACTGTAGGTCCAGAGACCGACGGCCTATTCCGGCTCTACATTCTCCGGAATCTCTCCACCAAGCGCCTCGGCAATGGTCGCAAACTCCGCAAGGGCAGCCTGGAGGTCCTGGACGATCTCCTGCTTCCGGATGCCGTCGTTGGTCGATCCGACACCCTCCGGCGAGACCCTGAGCAGGTCCAGGTGCGGAGCGATCTCGGTCAGGCGGTGCTCGATCCGGTACCCGTTGGTGCAGATCTCCACGCGCTGGCCCAGCTCCTCCTTGGCATGGCGGACGACCCGCGCGAGGTCCCGGTGGACGAACGGCTCCCCGCCGAGCAGGGTCACGGCCTCCGTGCCGTACTCGTCCCGCATCAAGGCGAGAAGGCTGACGGCTTCCTCGGCGGTAAAGGACCCTGAGGCGACCCTGACGCGTCCCGGAACTACTGAGGTTGAACTCGTGATGTCGCATACGGCTGACCGGGGCCCACTCTGTGCGGTATCACCGTGGGATGCGTATCCACAAGGGGGCGGGCTGACCGCCGAACGCCGGGAATTCCGGGGACGGTTACGGCTGGAGGCGGCCGAGCGGTTCGACCGTGGTGAGACCAACGCGGTGGTCGCCAAGGAGTTGCGGGTCAGCGTCCGGTCGGTGCAGCGGTGGCGCCGGGCCTGGGCCGAGGGCGGTTCCCGAGCGCTCGAGTCGAGTGGTCCGGCGTCGCTGCCGCGGCTCAGTGACGAGCAGTTCGCCCAGCTGGAGCGGGAGCCGGCCAAGGGCCGGCCGCGCACGGCTGGGAGGACCAACGCTGGACCCTGGGCCGGATCAAGACCGTGATCGGCCGGCGCTTCCACCTGACCTACACCATTCAGGGGGTGCGCAAGCTCCTGGTGCGTAACGGCTGGTCGCGCCAGGTCCCTGTCCGCCGGGCCCTGGAACGCGACGACGCGGCCGTGGCCGGCTGGGTGAAGGAGACCTGGCCCTGCGCGGAAGGCTCGCGGCGGCCCGTGGAGCCTGGCGCGTCTTCGAGGACGAAGCCGGCTTCTCCATGACGCCGCCGCACGCGAAGACCTGGCCGCCCCGTGGCCGCACCCCGGTGGTGCGGGTCCGCGGCCGCTCCCGCAGACGCATCTCGATTGCCGCCCTGACCTGCTACAAACCCGGCCACCGGTCACGGCTGATCTACCGGCCCCGCCGCGACGACGGCAACCGCGACGGACGCAAGAGCTTCTCCTGGCGCGACTACCGCGACCTGCTCATCGCCGCCCACACCCAGCTCGGCGGCCCGCTCGTCCTGATCTGGGACAACCTCAACGTCCACAAGGCCGCAGGACTAGGCGAGTTCGCCGCCACCCGGGACTGGCTGACCATCTACTACCTGCCGCCCTACGCACCCGACCTCAACCCCGTCGAAGGGATCTGGTCCCTGCTGCGGCGCGGCTGGCTCTCCAACGTCGCCTTCACCACGCCGGAACACCTCATGCAACGCATCCGACGCGGCCTCCGGCACATCCAGTACCGCAGCCACCTCATAGACGGCTGCCTCACCGAGACAGGACTGACCATCAGACCCGCCTGACCAACGGCACGACATCACGAGTTCAACTTCAGTAACCCTGTAAGCCGTGGCGATTGCTCTGCAGCAGAGAAAGGATGCGGTCATGACCTACACGGCACAACCCACCCGGCCTGATAGTGCACGTCATGCGCTGGAGCTGAAGAACGTCAGCCGTTACCGCCATCCCCTCGCCTTCTACGTCCTTGCCACCGCCATCCCGTGGGCGCTGTGGTTCACCGCCGCCTGGCTGTCGCACCAGCCCGATCCCAGCCAGGGCACTATCGCCGTCATGACCGGCCTCGGCCTGGCCGGTCTCGCCGCCCCGATCGTCGTGGCGATCTGGTTCATCCGCAGAGATGGGCTCACCCGCGACGTCCTCACTCGCCTGGTCGCGCCGCGCGGCACTCGCGCCTGGGTCTGGCCGGCGGCCGTCGCCCTGCTCCCCGGCGCCCTGCTCGTCGCCACCGCGATCACCATCCCGTTCGGCTACGACGTCTCGCAGTTCGAGCTTCGCAACGGCTTCACGTTCGCGACGGGCCTGCTGCCGGCGTGGATCACGCTCGTCCTGGCCCCCGTCCTGGAGGAGGTCGCCTGGAAAACCTACGGCACGGATGCGCTCGCGTCCCGGATGAACGTCCTGTGGACGTCGTTGCTGTTCGGTGTCGTCTGGGTGCTGTGGCACGTGCCGCTCGGCTTCATCAAGGGCAACTACCAAGCGGAGGTCGTCGAGGAGGGCCTGATCCACAGCCTCAACTACGGTGTTTCGCTGATACCGTTCGTCATCCTGATGAACTGGCTTTACTACCGCGCCGGCCGCAGCGTCCTCGTCGCGATCGTCTTCCACCTCGCCGCCAACTTCGGCAACGAGATGTTCCTCACGCACCCGGACACCAAGGTGATCCAGACCGTCCTGCTTCTGGTGCTGTCCGTCATCGTGGTGTGGCGCGATCGGGAGTTGTTCCTGACGCCTCCCGGACGCCGCGCGTGACCCTGCCTGGTGCGAGGCATCCCGGCGGTGGGCTTGGAAACCGGCAGGGCAGCAACGTCCTCGCGTGTTCGAATCGCACACCCTCCGTCCCCGAACAAAATTCTCATACACAAGTCTTGACTATTGCGCCCTCCTAACACCTGGCCGCTTCAGCCAGAAGGCGGGTCACTCGCAGGCCATCTCGTCAAGGTGACGCGAAAAGAGTCGAACCAGCACCCCCCTCCGGAGCAGTCTGAGATCCTGAAGACCGATCGAGAGGGGCCGCAGGTACGGAGTGGAAGACCCACGGTGAGCGACAGATCTGCACCAACCCTTGGGTGAATCTGTGTCTGGTCGACGTCCAGCAGCCCGACGGGCGCAGGTGGGAGTACCACGTCGTCCGCCTCCGGCACTTGGCCGTGGCCGCTGTGGTCAACGACCGCCAAGAGGTCCTGATGATGTGGCGGCACCGCTTCATCACCGAGTCGTGGGCCTGGGAACTGCCCATGGGCCTGGTGGAAGTCGGCGAGACGCCAGAAGAGGCGGCGGTCCGCGAGGTGTTGGAGGAGACGGGCTATCGCCCCGGCGCCATCAAGCCCCTGGTCTACGCCGAGCCGGCCAACGGGATCACCGACTCACAGCACCACGTCTTCCGCGTCGACGGCGCCACGTATGCCGGACCGCCCACCGAGAAGAACGAGTCCGACCGCATCGAGTGGATCCCCCTCTCAGAGGTGCGCGGGATGATAGACCGCCGGGAGATCGTGAGCAGTGGATCGCTCGTCGGCCTGCTGTATCTGCTCATGGATGAGGCGATCCGCTGATCGGTGGGAGGAGTGCCCGTAGCCGCGCTTCGAACGCCAGGGCTACGGGCTCCTGCCTGTTCGGGGCCAACTGGTCGTAGAACTCCCTGAGATGCCCTGTCACTCGCTCCGAGGACACCGTGGAAGCGGACTCCAGGGCTTCCGTGGCCGTATGGCACGCCTGGTCGAGCTTGCCCTGGTCCAGCTGCGTCCTCGCCAACCAGAACGAGTGGAACGCACGGCCGCGCTGGTTGCTGCGGTCCTCTCTGCGCAGCGCATCCGCGATCAAGGGTTCGGCGGTCGCGGCCTCACCCAGCCGCCCGTGAGCGATGCCTGTGTCGACCAGGAGCTTGGGCTCATCGAAGTAGGTGACCCAGGACGGGTCGGGGTCGCTCGTTCTGATCTGTTCGAAGTGACGGTGTGCCTCCCCGATCGCCCGGTGAGTGGAGTCTCGGTTGCCGAGAGTGGCGTGGGCGAAGGCTTCACGCATGGAGAGCATGGACAGGACGCGGGGCGTCGTGCCGAGAGAAGAGCGGGCCTGGTCCTGCGCGGCGGTCACCAGGGCAAGGGAGTCTGCCGGCTTGTCCTGGTAGGTGGCTTGCAGGCTCATGCAGGCGAGGACGTTGGCCATGAACTGGCGGTCATCGATCTCCTTCGCCAGTTGCAGGGCCTCTGTGAAGTACGTGCGGGCCTGGTTGTACTGGCGGGCGTCGAAATGGGTCCAGTGAGAACCTCGCGCAGTGCGACTCCGACTGCGGGCGACCGTACGGCCAGGCGTAGCACACGACAACAGCGAAGCGGCAGGCCTGTGCTCATGGTCGGCCGCGCTCGCCAGGAAGAGAGGCTCCCTTGTCCGGCCCGACCCCTGAACTGCCGATCGCGGTGCTCGACGCACTCATGCCCACGGCGCAGCACCTGGTCATCAACCGCCGGGGCTCCACGGTGTGGGAGGTGGAGAGCCATCGAGGGCGGTACGCCGTGAAGCTCGGCTATCCGATCGAGGCGACGCCCGACTGGCCTGCCCAGCCGTGGACCGCTCTTGCGCCCGCTCGCGAGGGTGCCGTTCTGTATCGCCTCGGCTTCGACGACGTCGCGTATGGCTAGTGGGGACGCGGAACGTGGAACTTTCCACCGTGGCACGAAGGGCCGGACCTGTACCGCTTGTGGGAGCCGTGCCGTGAGCGGGACTCGTCCGTTGAACCGCACACCGGCGTGGCGCTGGACTGCGTCGAAGCGCTGGCGGAACTTCACGCGAAGGGCTGGGCGCACGGTGATGTGCAGCCCGCCCACTTCATCATCGGGCCGGACCGAACCCATCTGATCGACCTTGCCCTCGCCCGGGGCGGACGCGTCCCCGAGGGGTACGACTTCCCGTTCCGCGGCTGCCTCGTCCACTACGAGGCACCGGAGGGCGCCCGCAGCGTGCTCGCCACCGGAGAAGCCGAGCCGACACAGGCAGCCGACATCTACGCCCTCGGCGCCTCCCTGCTCATCTCCGCCACAGGCTGGCGGGCAATCGAGTACCCCGACGATGCTCCACGCCGTGCGCAGAGAGAGGCGGTGGCGAGCGGCCGGCGACGGCGTGTGAAAGTCCCCGGTGAGCTGGGTGTGCTGATCAACGCAATGCTCAGCCATGCCCCGGAGGACCGGCCCACGATCTACGAAGTGGGTAAGGCCCTGGGAACGAAGAGAGAGATCGAACCGCTCACGGCCAAGGAGGGACGTCAGCTCCTGACGGCGGCCCGCGACAACCGGTTGTGGGCCGCGTACGAGCTGGCCGTCCGCATCGGCCTGAGGCGGGGTGAGCTGCTGGGGCTGCGCTGGTCGGACGTGGATCTTCACGAAGGTGTCCTCACCGTCCGGCAGGCCCTACAGCGGGTCGGCGGTGAGCTGCTGATCGTCGCGCCGAAGACTCAGCGCTCGGCCCGCCGCGTCGCCGTGCCGGCCGAGTGCGTGACGGCGCTCCGTGCGCAGCGCGCGCAGCAGATAGCCGATCGGAAGGCCGCTGGTGCCAACTGGAAGGGGACGGGTCAGAGTCTCGTCTTCACCACGAAGAACGGGACCCCCATCGAGCCGCGCAACCTGAACCGGTCCTTCGAGACCCTGTGCCTCCGCGCCGGGGTCCGCAAGGTCCGCTTTCACGATCTGCGCCACACCTGCGCCTCGCTCCTGCACGAACAGGGCGCCGACGCCCGCATGATCATGGAAGTCCTGGGTCACAGCTCCATCCGCGTGACCATGGACATCTACACCTTCGTACGGCTCGACTCCCAGCGCTCCGCCTTCGACCGGGTCGGGGATGCCCTGAGGAGTGACGGCAACGGGCCGGACGATGACGACGGCACGGCCGGTGTCCTCGTAGCCGTCTGATCGGCCCTGTACCCGCCTTCTTGGCTTTGTTGTCACCGGTTAGGTCGAACTGGCGGCGTCGACCGTTCAGACACGGCGACTCGCTGGGTAGGGCAGAAGAGGGTAGATCGACAGAAAGGTGTCAGCGTGCAGGCGAGTGTTGGTGACAGGCTTCTTGTTCACGGCCGGGTCGTGGGGCAGCAGGATCGCACCGCAGAGGTCATCGAGGTGCTCGGTGCTGATGGGAGCCCTCCCTACCGGGTTCGTTTCGAGGACGGTCACGAGACGGTGATGAGTCCTGGCCCGGACACAGTCGTCCGTCCTTTCGCATCCGAGGGATAGGCAGCCCCCGCCCCCGGCGGTTGCCGTCAGACGCTGCCGTCAAGACAAAAGCCAGAGGCCCTGTGGATCTCTCCACAGGGCCTCTGATCTGCTGTGCACTCGGCAGGATTCGAACCTGCAACCTTCTGATCCGTAGTCAGATGCTCTATCCGTTAAGCTACGAGTGCCTGGTCTTCAGTTTTCTCGCCGCTCCCGGCCCCTCTGGGCTCGCTCGCGGCGACAGGAAGAACATTACATGACCGCCGCCGCCATGTGAAATCCGTTTGCCTCACCCCTTGTGACCTGCGGAAACAAGGGCTGGAGGGCCGGACTGCGACGAAGCCCCGGTCGGGTGGACCGGGGCTTCGCAAACGGTGCGGAGGCGGAGGGATTTGAACCCTCGATGGGCTTTAAGACCCAAACCGCATTAGCAGTGCGGCGCCATAGACCGGACTAGGCGACGCCTCCGTGCACAACCCTCCGCGCGCGAGCGCGGGTCAAGCGGTGCCTGCCGATGATGACACATTCACGCGTGCCGTCACCAATCGCCCCCCACGGTACTAGGGAGGGTGGCCGCAGAGCAAAGCTCTTCCGACGGGCGGGTGGCGGGCGCGTCGCCGCCCTCACGCGGCACACGGCCTGCGGGGCATGCGAGGAGTGCGGGGCCGCACAGGGCGGGCGGGCACGCCGCCGGTGCGGCGGGTGCCGGTATCGGCGCGCAGAGGCGAGCGTGGAGGTCCCGCAACGGTTCGGGCGGTGTCGGTGCAGGCCGTTGCCGGTGCGCGGCGATCCGGGCGTCACATCCCCGTCACGTTACGCGCGACCTCGGTCTCATCCGGCATCGCGAGCGCAGTCCCAGCCCTTAGACTCCCTCGGGTGACACGTTGCGGGCCGGTTGGCAAGATGGCCCACGCGGTCGGCACGTAGCGGAACAGGGAGGAAGCGTCTCGTGAGCAGCAGGCCATCCCGAGGCACTGCTCGCCTCGCAGCCATACTGGACGCGCTTCCCGACGCCTTGGTGCTGGTCAACGCCAACGGGACGGTCGTCAACGCCAACGCCATCGCCCTCGAGGCGTTCGAGACGCCGGGCACGGCGCTGGTGGGGCGCGGGCTGCTCGATCTGCTGCCGCAGTTCGACTCCAAGCTCATCCCCGGTTCCATGCGCCGTCCGGACCACATCGACCCGCGGGCCCGTACCAAGCCGACGCGGATGGTCGCCCGGCGGACCGACGGGACCGAGTTCCCGGTCGAGGTCACCAGTGCGAATCTGGAGACCGGCCAACAGGCCTACGACAACTACGGCTACACCGGCGACGAACTGCTGATGCTCGTCGTACGCGATCTGTCCGGCACCGTCGACACCGAGGCCGAGCTGGCGCGTTCGCAGCGGCAGACCGAGATGATCCTGCGGGCCGCCGCGGAGGGCGTCGTCGGGACGGACACCGACGGACGGATCGTCCTCGTCAACCCGGCCGCCGCCCAGATACTGGGTTACCGGGCCAGTGACCTCGGCGGGCGCGAGCTGCACACCCTCGTCCTCCACTCGCGCGCCGACGGCTCGCCCTTCCCGTACGGAGAGTCCCCGCTCGCGGACACCCTGCGCTCCGGGCGCAAGCACCGGGTGCGCGGACAGGTGCTGTACTCCAAGAGCGGTGACAAGGTGCCGGTCGACCTGACGACCGCGCCGGTGCGCGACGGCGACCAGCTCGTCGGCGCCGTCATGACCTTCACCGACCGGCGGCCCTACGACACGGTCGTCAGGGAGAAGGAGGAGGCCGGACGGCAGCACGCCGAGGAGCTGGAGCGGCTCGCCGAGGAGCACGCCTCCGAGCTCACCGCCCTGCGCCAGAAGCACGTCGGCGAGCTGGAGGAACTGCGCGAGGCGCACACCGAGGAACTCGCCGCGCACGAGGAGCGGTACGCCGCGCTCGGCGAGCGGGAGAAGGACCGCTACGAGGCCCTCTCCGGCCGGCACGAACAGCTCCTCACCCTGCTCGGCCAGTCGCTCAGGAGTCCACTGGAGGAACTGCGCCGCGAACTGACCGCGCTTGCCTCGGACGACGCCGGCCAGCTGTGGCCCGAGGCCAACCAGGTGCTCCACCATCTGTCGGCCGGCTACTCCCGGATCACCACCCTCATCGACAACGTCCTCGGCTACCAGCGGCTCGACGCCGGGACGGAGGGGATCACCCGTACGAAGGTGATGCTCGACGCCGTCGTCGCCGCCGGTGTGGACGGGGCCGTGGAGCTCATCGGGCCGGGCCGGGTGCAGTTCGCCGTACACGCGCCGCCCATCGAGGCCGAGGTCGACTCACGGCTGCTCGCCACCGCCCTCGCGCATCTCGTCGCGGATGTCGCGGGCGTCGACGCCACCGGCAACACTCCCGTGTCGACGGGCGGTTACCTGGACAACACGGTCGTGGTCGCGGCGGCACAGCGCGGTGAGGTCGTACGCCTCGAGGTGCGCGGGCCGTACAGCGGAGGCGATCCGGTGCACGAGCCGATCGTGCGCGGGATCGTACGGGCGCACGGAGGCGTGCTGCAGACGCACGAGGTGCCGGGGATGAGCGGCAGCGCGTTCGTCCTCGAGGTGCCCATCGGGGGCGGCGCCGGTGTCGTCGCCGCAGGCCAAGGGCAGCTCGCGCTGACTGCCGGGGTACCGGCGGAGGTGCCGGAAGAAGCGCCGGTGCCGGTGCCTTCGCAGGGATCGGGATCGACGGAGGTGTCGGCCGAGGAGGCCGCTTCGGCCGCGGACGGTCAGCGGAGTTCCGGTGGTGGGCGGCGGAGGGCCCGGCGGGCCTCGGTGGACGCGTTCCTGGAGAGCGAGGTGCCGACGGCCGAGGAGGGTTCGGGCTCCGGCTCCGGTACGGATGCCGCGGCGCCCCCCACCGGTCGGCGCAGGCGCCGGGCGACGGCCACGGCGGAGCCCGCGCAGCTTCCGGCTCAGGCGTCCGGTGAGGGCGCGGTGGTGGCGTCCGGCGGGACCGGACGGCGTCGTGGGCGGCCGGCCGAGGGCGCGGAGGCCGCTGCCGCTGCCGCCTGCCGGGTACGAGTGTGGTCGGTGCGGTCGGCGGGGCTGTGGTCACGGCTGCCGAGTCTGCGGCGGGGTCCGCCGCCTCGAACACGGGGTTGGGCGGGACCGTACCGCCGCAGGGAGTACCCGTCCCCTCCGGGGACGGCGCGCCGGGCATGCTTCCGGTGAGCAGCACGCCCTGCCGCCCGCGTTGCCCTCCGCGGGCAGTGCGGACGGAACGGCACAGGCCTCTCAGGGCCAGAACCAGGCACAGGACCAGGGGCAGGGGGAGCAGCCTCGGGCGACCGGGCGGCGTCGGCGTGTGTTGGCCGCGGCCACCGAGCGGGCAGCGGCGCAGGAAGCCGCGCCCCGTACGGTGTTCGCGTTGCCGCCCGCCGAGGCGGACCAGGGGGAGCAGGCCGGAGTGGTCGGGCAGGGTCCGCAGGAGGGCCCGGTGCCGATGCCAGTGCCCGGACCCGCCACTTCCGGTGACGTCCTGCTCGACGGGCGCCAAGACGCCGTCCCGCACAACCAGTCAGACGATCACACCCCGCCGCAGCCGCATCCCACCAGCGCCCCGACGGGCCGGCGCCGTCGCGCCGGCGCCCAGTCGGCCGAGCAGGGCACGGGCCCTGTGCCTGTGCCGGCCCAGGCACAGGCACAGGCACAGGCACAGGCACAACCGGTGGCGCCCGTGCAGGGTGCTCCGGTTCCCCCGCAGGGCATGCCCGTACCGCCGCAGGGGGCGGCCCTTCCGTCGGCCATTCCGCCGCAGGCCGGGCCTGTGCACGGTCGGGGCACCGCCGGGCAGGGCCTGGCGGCCGCCGTCCCCGGGCAGGTGCCTCAGGTACAGCCACCGGCCCCGGCCCAGGCCCAGGCCCCGACATCCCTCGATCAGCCCCAGGTGGCCTCCGCCGGTCAGCCGTTGCCCCAGCCTGCCGCGCCTGCCCCGGCACAGCCCGCTGCCCCGGCCGCGGAGCAGCCCGCTTCCGTCGCCCAGCCGCTGCCCGCCGAGACCGCGCCGGTTCAGGGAACTCCGACCGACGGCACCCCGGCCGCGCAGCCGCCGTGGCCCGCCGCCGGTGGCACCTCCAACGCCGGTGCTCCCGTACCGCCGCAGGGTGCTCCCGTACCGCCGAGCGGTGTGGCGGCGCCCGCGCCGGGCACCCCGCTGCCCCCCGAGACCACGGCCGCGCCCGCGCAGCGGGCTGCTCAGCCGCTGCCGGTAGAGGCGTCGGCGCAGGCGCCGACCGCACCGGTGGACCCGAACTCGACGCAGGGGCGTGCGTTCAGCGTGCGCACGCTGGGGCAGGGCGTGCCGTTCACCCGGCAGGCCGCCCAGGTCCAGCAGCCCCTGCCGGCGGCCACGCCTCCCCCGCATCAGCCGGGCGGCTCGGGCCGCCGCCGCAAGCTCGGCACGCGTACCGACCCGGCCGCGGGCCATGAGCAGGGCGCGCGCCCGCACGCGACAGTCGGCCCCGCCCCCACCCAGCGGCAGGCGCAGGCAGCGCCCCAGGCGCCCACGCGCGCCCGAACTCCGGCACAGTCGCAGCCCCAGCAGTCCCAGTCGCAGCCCCCGTCGCCACCGCAGTCACTGTCGCAGCCTCAGCCGCAGCACTCGCTCGCCGGGCAGTCGCGGCTCGCGCCGACGACCGAGGGCACGGGACGCTCGTACGCGATAGGGGCGCCGGACGCGGACGCCGCCGAGGGACCCGAACCGCTGGACGGTCCGGGTGGGGCCGTCGAGGTGGCGGATCATCCGCGTCCGCAGCCGATGGACGACGAACTGCCGCCGGAGCCGTTGGACAACCCGCGCCGGCTGCTGGTGTGGCCCGCGCCGGACGTCGCCACGCAGCAGGCGCTGAGCGACCGCGGCTACCGGCCGGTGATCGTGCACTCGCGCGAGGAGGTCGACGCCCAGATCGCGGCGTTCCCCGCCGCGCTGTTCGTGGATCCGCTGACCGGGCCGATCACCCGGACGGCGCTCCAGTCACTGCGGAAGGCGGCGGTGGCCGCCGAGGTTCCGGTGCTCGTCACGGCCGGACTGGGGCAGGCGTCGCGCGATGCCGCCTACGGCGCCGACCCCGCCGTACTGCTGAAGGCCCTCGCGCCGCGTGACAGCGAGCAGCATCCGCCGCGGGTGCTGCTGATCGAGGAGCACGCGGAGATCGCGCTGGCGCTGACCGCGACGCTGGAACGGCGCGGTATGCAGGTCGCGCGGGCCGCGGGCGATGCGGACGCGGTGACGCTGGCGGGGCAGTTCCGGCCGAACCTGGTGGTGATGGACCTGCTGCAGGTACGTCGGCAGCAGGCCGGGTCCGCCGGGATCATCGACTGGCTGCGGGCGAACGGGCAGCTCAACCGCACCCCGCTCGTCGTCTACACCGCCGCCGTCGGACAGGCCGACCTGCCGCGGCTGGCCTCCGGCGAGACGGTGCTGTTCCTCGCGGAGCGGTCCACGAGCGACGAGGTGCAGGACAGGATCGTCGACCTGCTCGCCCGAATCGGCACCAACTGAGCGACGGTGCCCGCCGGGTGGGGACGAACCGAGGTTCGGTCCGCCCCCACCCGGCGCGGCTGTGGTGCGTAACGGCGTCAGGTGCGGGGGGCGTTGAGCGTCAGAGCCGGGTGACGTCCAACGTGCCCTCGGCGTACTGCCTACGCAGCACCTTTTTCAAGAACTTTCACCGATCACACTGGTTCTGGGATAGTCTCATGCTCTGCGATCACCGCAGGTCAGGCCGGGGGGCCTGCCACATGGACGCGCCCGACAGGGCGGGGAGGGGTCACAGTGGTTGTGAGGCTAGGCGGCTACGCCCGAATCAGTCTGGACAGGGACGGCGAGGAGCTCGGCGTCGACCGTCAGATGGCGGACTATCGGCAGATGGCCGCCGCCCGCCCTGGGTGGACTGTCGTCCGTGACTACATCGACAACGACCTGTCCGCGTACAAAAAGAATGTGGTCCGTCCGGAGTTTGAACAGCTGCTGGCTGACTTGAAGGCCGGAATTCTGGATGGGCTGATTGCATACGACCTTGACCGGTTGTGGCGTCAGCCGCGTGACCTCGAACGATTGATCGACATTTTCGAGGAGCGGAAGTCTCTCATTTTCTCGACGGTGTCGAATGACTACGACTTGTCAACGTCGGATGGGCAGATGATGGCCCGCGTGATGGCTGCTGCCGCTAAGAAGGCTTCAGACGACACGGCGCGCCGTGTGGCGCGAAAGCATCGCGAGCTTGCAGATTCCGGGAAGAACGGCGGAGGGTTTCCGCCGTTCGGTTGGAAGGCTGATCGGATCACCGTGGACCCGGTACAGGCTGAGCTGATCACTAAGGCGCATGACGCCCTGCTGTCGGGTACGCGGCTTTCGACGATTACCGCCGAATGGCAGGAGAAGGGAATCCGCACTTCCCGGAACACGGGGAAGCCGATTACCCGCGTTGCCCTGAAAGGCATTCTCACCAATCCTCGCCTTGCTGGGTTTCGCGCAGTAAAGCGTCAGAAACATATCGGCCCGGACGGTAAGCCGGTCATGGGTGTCTGGGAACCGATCTGCACCCCGGAAAGGCTTGACGCCGTTGTGGCCGTTTTGGAGGGCGTCAAGACGCAATACAAGGCGAACAATCTGAGCAACAATCACAAGTATCTATTGAGCGGCATTCTTCGTTGCGCCGAGTGCGGCACGCGCATGATGGCGAACATGCGCGCTTCATGGAAGGAAGGGAGCAAGGGCAGTCGGTTTATGTACCGCTGCCCCGCCTCCAAGGATGGTGGCTGCGGGAAAGTTTCCCGCGCGGGTGAACCGCTCGACCTGTACATCATTAACTTGATTCATGACGCCGAGGCCAGGTTGAACGCGCCCACTGTGGAGCCTGCCGAATGGCCGGGGGCCGCGCGTTTCTCCGAGGTCGAGCAGGAAATCTCGGAACTCATTTCCGCGATGAACGGAAAGAAGATCTCCGCTGCTACGGCTATCGCCATGCTGGAGCCGCTGGAACGGGAACGTGACGAGTTGGGCTACGAACGGAACCGCCACAGTGTCGAGCAGGCTAAGGCGGCGGCTGCCGTGGTCGACCTGTCGGAAGAGTTCGAGCGGCTTCCGATCGAACGACAGCGAGCCGTGGTCATGAAGCACATCAGAGCCGTTGTCGTCCGCCCTGCGGGCCGCGGAGCCCGCAAGTTCAACCCGGACCTTCTAGAGGTTGTGTGGGCCGCCTGAGCCGCCCCTAGAGACACAGAAAGGGCCCCCGCCGTGTGGCGGGGGCCCTACGTGTTTCCTACTGCTTCGGCTTGCTCCGGCAGCCGTACAGGCTGTGGAGTTCCCTGGTCCATTCCTCGCCCCTCTCAGGGGCCGTGGCAAGTTGTCGAGCTATCCACGCCCGCATTTCCGGGGTGCGTTCCCCAGACTTTATGTAGCGGCTACTCAATGCCGGCTGTCTCCGTCCGGTCGGGTGCTGGTGGAATCACCTTGCACCCTTCCCTATGGCGGTTTCAAAGAGCAGCTGTTCTGCACCGTTTAAACACTTTCCTTGACTTCGCCACCCCTTCTCCGTAAGGATCCTCGCTAGGCGGTCAACCGCCCCCGGAACGCATTTTGAGAGGAATACCGTGAATCTGGCAACTCAGACGGCGGACCCGGGGCCGATCCCCTTCTTCATGGCAGCCGCCGGTGGCGCATACTTTCTGGGGATGGCTTATCTGCTGTGGTTCAACCCCCGCGGATACGGCGCGCGCCTGATGCGCCTGTGGTATTCCGCCTCCCCTTACCGGGTCCCCGACGGGTACGGCTTGATATGGCGAGCCCGCCTGTTCGCCGTGATGGGCTTCGTGGGTGGTGTGGCAGCGGCGACAATTTCCGTCCTGGGATTCCTCGGCAAATTCCCGCCGAGCTGACCAACGGAAACCGCTGCGTTTGCTCGAAGACTGAACCAGAAACGCTCTAAGACTGCCCTACGGCCCCGGAAACCTTCCGGGGCCTTTCTTGTTCCTGCCTCCGCGCTGTTTAAACTGGTTCTTGCAAACGCCACCCCTTCTCTGTTATGGCACGGCTGCTCTTTGATCCCGCCACCATTCCTGAGATACACCTAGACCGAGAAAACGCCTAACGACGGCCCCGGCGACAGTCGGGGCTTTTCTCATGCCCGATCCAAGAGGGGGACTGGCCAATGACCGAAGTCGTTACTGAGGCCAACAACGCAACGGAAGCGCCGTGGGACGTCGAGTATGAGCCGTGCGAGCGTGCCACCGTTTCCCGTGGCCCATGGTTTGGAATGAGCCAGGATGCCGCGTTTGCCATGGCGCAATGCACGACCCTGGCCACCGATACGCGGCTTCTGGGTTATGCGATTGCCCGTGCCGACCGGTACGGGCATTCCGAGTACGGCCGCGGGGAACTTGTGGGGTTGCTCGGGGTCAACGGTCAGAACGTGCGTAAGGCGATAGCGAAGCTGAAGACTGCGGGTGTTCTCGCGCCGGAGGCTGACGCCCGGTGTCTGCTCATGGCGTACGAATACCGGGGCGGAGGTAAGGCGCCCAAGGATCCGAACCGCTGCTCTCGCCATGGCGTGATGGGTGCGGCTACCCGTGAGCGGCCGAGCGTGCCGTCTCTCCCGAAGCAGCGTGACGCTGCACTGTTCGCGCTGGATCTCTACCGGGGCGACGATGCGAAAGCGCTCGCCTAGCGAGCAACGTCAATGCCTTGACCTGCGGAAACGCGAGTTTCCTATAGAGCCTGGGCCACGGAGTGAGCAGTACAGCCCTGGCCGAAGACTGAGGCCAGGAGCAACAGCAGTAGCGGTAGCTAGAGCCCTGGCGATAGAGCAGGGCTACTCAGTAGAAAGCAGAGCAATAGCTAGATAGCGGCCCCTCTCGATACCGGGGCCGCTTAGTAAGACAGTAGCTATCTAACAGCCTCGGCCGGCCGAGGCTTTCTGTTAGCTTGCTCCGCTCACTCACCCTAGGCCGAAAGCTCGAAGCCGCAGAGCAGAGCTGAGAGCAGACAGACTAAGACTCCTTTGCTCTGTAGCTTCGGAGTCTCCTAACAGCCAAGGCTGAGTGAACGACTCCAGACAGGGAGTCGGAGCGATAGAAGAACATTCCATGCCTTCGGCCATGGTCAGCCAGTAAGGCCGGCTGAACGGCCTAGGCGCCGTTCTGTGGCTCGACACAGAGCTTCACTGCATTTCCCCTGCTTCTCATGCTGCTAGCGGCCCTCAGGACCGCTCAGACTCTTTCACGGCAACTTTCGGCCGTGCGCATGACCATAGGGCGGATCTTAAACTCTGGCGGCGCTTTACCGGCACCCACCACCCTAGCTGTCTTTGATCGTGCGGGGGTTCGCCTGAAGTCGTGGGAATTCATTCATTCTCTGTGCGCTACTACGGATAGCCCTGGCTTTCTGGCGTGATCGGGATCACGCTTAGCTTCGTGGCGAGTTTCGCGTCATAACCGGTCTATAGATTATGCAGGACAGAGAGCTTCGGTCCCTTCGGGATCGGGGGCAGGTGCGGCATGGGCGGTGCGGCAGCAGCAGCGGCCCGGTTTCCATGGTTTGACTCCAAAGGCCATGAGCCGGGCCGCTATGTGCATCCCGCCTGAAACTGCGCTCCCCATACGCAATTTCGAAGAGACACAGAACATGAGTAACGACGTTGAACTTAGATGCTGGGCTTGCAAGAAGCCCTTTAGCGTCGAGCATGGGCCAGGGCGTAGGCGCCGCTACTGTGGCCCGTCCTGTAAGGACCTAGCCCGCCGGATAGCTCGACGCGTCCGCTATGTCGAAGAGGCGGAGCTAAGGCGCCTAGCTCACACCCCGCCATTCTAACTAAACCTATCCGCCCTTATCTCAAAGCCGCCCCACCCATTGCCGGGTGTCGGGCGGCTTTCGCATGGCCGCTTCTCGGCCCTGACCGAAGAGGAATGTATATGTCTACTGATCTGCACAAGCGGCAGGCAACGGCCGCTCTCGAAGAGCGTTCCAAGCTCATTGCCGAGCTTCGTACCATCGAGGCCGATAACAAGATGACCGCGGCTGAGAAGCGAGAGCGCGTCGAGAAGATCGACCGTGACGTTATGCAGCTGGAGGCCGAGGCCCGCGAGGCTGTCGAGTGTGGCGAGCGCGAGGCGGAGGTTCGCTCCCTTGCTGGTCGGCAGGCGGGGTTCCTGACCCCCGGCAACGGACCGAGCGACCCTGACGAGTGGCGTGCCCTCATGCCGTCTCTGAACGAGTATCGGGCGCTCATCGCCGAGGGAACGCCCTCGGCCGGCGGGTACACGGTCCCGAGCAAGACGTCTGCTCAGTACGTTGACGTACTGAAGGCTCAGAGCACGTTTCTCCGTGCCCTCCCCGCCGGGAACGTTCTCCCCTTCAATACGGACACTCTTCAGGTTCCGCAGCTCATTGAGTCCGATGGTGAAGATTACCGCGGTGAGGGCGAGAGCTTCCCGAGGGCACGATGACTTGGGCGTCCCTGAGCTTCCCGGCTAAGAAGATCGGCCGGGTGCAGTGGGCAAGCTCGGAGATTTTGGAAGATAGCGCTCTCGATCTGCGCAACATCATTGCGCAGAACCTTCTTCGGGATGCGAGCCTTCGGTTCGATTCCGACGCCTTCAACGGCGCCCTTACCGACCCGGTTAAGGGCGTCCTGGGTCAGGGTGTGACGACTTCCCTGGCGGCCGGCAGCAAGGTAGTTACCTATGACGACCTGGCCGACGCCGTGGCACGCATCGAGGCCATTAATGGGCATCCCTCGGTTATCTGGGCTAGCCTCGACATGGCCGCGGCTCTGCGCAAGGAGAAGGCTTCCGGTAGCGGCCAGTACCAGGGCGGTTCCCCGGTCGATTCCCCGGCTTCCACGGCTTGGGGCCTGCCGATTCTGCCTAGCGCGTTCATTCCGGCTAAGACGGTTTGTGTTGCGGACGCTTCCCGGCTCTTTGCCGGTATTCGCCGTAACGCTCAGGTGCGAGTGAGTGAAGACGCCGGATTTGAGTCGGATCGAGTCGGCTTCAAGCTCACCATGCGCGTGGCCGGCGTTGCTGTGGCCGAGGCTGACTCGGTCCAGATCATCAAGGCTGCGACATCTTGACCCTAGTAACTCCCCCTGCTTCGGCAGGGGGAGTTTTTTATTGACCTTCTCCCCTTGCGCTGATCCCAGCAATGGATGCCAGGTATTCCATAAGGAGGTACGGGCCGGATTTGATGCCGTCATAGTCGATCTCTTGCCCGTCGAAGTTAGGGTTTGCGTCCGCTTCAATGGAGCCCCAAAACACGCCAAGACATCTCACGCACTCTACGGCGGCCGCTAGTAAGTCCGTTCGCACCTCGAAGTCGGGGTCAACTAGCAGTTTCGGCAGCTCATGGGCAATCTCATGCCGATGCTTCTGGATTTCCCCGAGTGTAGCGACCTGGTCATCGGTGAGAGCGTCCATGCTGACGAGCCAAGCGCATGAAGCAAGGTACTTGCTACCCGGATTGAGTGCCAAAACGCTGCGAGCATACGCCGACTCATCGTAAAGCATCTTCCCATCTTTCATTCCGCGCCAGAAGAATTCGCGAACGCTTTCGATGATTTGCGGCTTGATGAGTTCGTAGGCGGTTAGAAAAAGACCCGCGTGAATCAGCGTGTCCGCTATCGACTCGGGGGCTAGCTTGGCGCTAAGGCGGTCCGCATCCATGAACACACAATGTCGCCCCAGGGTAAACCTGTCGAGCCATTTTGCAGATTTGCCCGCGAGACGGGGTGCAGAAGGGGCTTTGAATGCCCGGAGGTCAAGGGTGGAGATGTGGCCACGGGCCATCATCACGCCCCTGCCGCTACTCGCCCTCGGGCTGATCCTGCGGTGTAGTGATGAACGTTCCCTTCGAGAGCGTGACCGCCAGGCCGCGGTCACACAGCTCTTGAACCGCTCGGCGGGCCGTTCCAATGGCTACGCCGTACTACTCGGTCAGTGCTCTTTCCCTGTCGGGGGCATGGTTCGTGAACGGGGCCGCCATGGTCGAGCTTGGGGGGTGTCGAGCGGACGTAGCCGACCGGCTGTCAGCCGTGCTCGAAGCGGCGGTCCCGAAGGGGGCTGAAGAGTGCCGCTGAGGGAGAGACAGTTGGTGTACGACACGGCCACGGGGAGAGTTGGCCGCATCGTGCCCAGCACGGGGACCGCTGAGGTTCACCCTTCAAGGGCGTGCGTCTGGGGCGAGCCGTCCGAGGGCTAGCCGGGGCAGGAGTGGCTAGCCGAGACAAGGAACCTGAAGCCGAGGGAAGCCCCGTAGAGACGACGAGAGCCCCCGGACACCCAAGAGGGTGCGGGGCTTCGTCATGCTCACGGCAAGATGCTTAGGGGCGTGCGTGAACGATCAAGCCGCCGCGAGTACGCGTAAACGCCCTGCGCGCTAGCCGAGTTGGCCCGCCCTGGCTCTGGCCCTACAGTGTCGCCACGCTGTCAGCAGAGAGAGGGCTCGGGGGGAGCAATGATGATCATCGCCGAAAGCTATGTCGGCTCGAACGACTTTTGGAACACCAGTATCGGTGCCGTAGTCGGCATCACTGTTGGCGCGTTGGGTTGTTGGGCGGCGTTGAGATCCAACAACCCTAAGAGGCGGATCGCCTGGGATGAGCGCAGTAATCAGAGCCTAGTTCCGGAGACCTCCAGCGGCGCGCCATCTCCCATCACAATTACACACGCAGCCTCTGCCACGGGGCCATTGACCGAAGCCAGGCTAATCGAGTTGAAACTGCGCAATGCGGGACGCCGGGATATAGTACAGGGCGACTTCACGCTCGACGACGACTCGTTGATTTTCGACTTTAGCGTGCCTATCGAGGGCGTGGTTGACGTCACGACGAAGCCTGATTCAGCTCCCCGACCAGATTATGCTATTAGCGGGACAGAGTTGAAGATCAAGCGATGCCCCATTCAAAAAGGTCAAGAACTGACCTACTCCGTTTTGGTCAACGGGTCAGAGCAAGCAGTAAAAGTTAAGGCCGCCGCTCTCCTAAACACTCCCGTGAAAAGGGAAGATAAAAAGGCTAGAGAAAAGCGGCGCCTCCTCATTTTTGGAGCCGTGAACCTTATTTTTGCGGTGGTGACAACCATCTACGCTTTCACCCAGCCCACCAAGAGTGAGCTGAGAGAACACTTCCAGGCCTGCCGCTACTGGGACGCCCACGATCCGGCCCGAGCTAAGAAGGAATGCCCGGAAATCAAGAAGCCGTAGGGGATAGTGTAACTAGCCTCGGGGGAGAAGAGATGAACGCAGCCGCGATCACCGCAGAGCCGTACATCGGTTCGAACGACTTTTGGAACACGGTCATTACAGTGGTTGCTGCGCTTGTCGTCGGTGCCGGCGCAGCGTGGGCAACGCTCGCAGCGGCGAGGCCAAAAAGGAAACTTCTATGGGGTGATGTAGAGAACCTCCGTCTCATTGCGAGTCGGCAAGCAGCAGCCTCCATCGAGATTCTTCATGGTGGAGTTTCTCTGCAAAACCCTAGAGTCGTTCGGCTCACCTTGAAGAATTCTGGTCGACGGGACATCGTCGCAGCAGATTTCGCCAGCGGCGACAACTCTCTCGTATTCAATTTCCATAACACGATTCTTTCAATCATCTCTACGGACGTAGAGCCGAATAGTGCACCTGAACCTGCCTTGAGTAGCATCGGCAGCAATCTGTGTATTCAGCCTGGGCTCATCAAGAGTGGGCAGAAGGTAAGCATCTCGGTTCTCGTTGATGGCGATAGGAAGCCAGTCGACTGCACTGCTGCTCACATTGTTGAAACGCCAGTGAAGAGGGCCAAGAAATCGGATGAATTCAAACCGTTTTTGCGGCGGAATTCGAACTGGTTCATTAACTTGATTGCATATGCGGTCGTGGCCGGGTTTATTGTTGCTTTTAGCGCCATATGGAAGGCCCTTAAAGGCTGACTGGAGCATGCGACTGGGATACAACAAGATCCCCCAGCATCTAAAGATGTCGGGGGATTCTCCTTGCCTGCGGTAAGCCCGCTGAAGGGGCGCGTGTTACGGCGTCATACGGCGCGTATGACCAGTAACCACGGCGGTCGTTCCCGGCTTCATCCGAAGCCAAGAGGCGTACATGTCGAGGGCACGGGCGACGGCTTCGGTAGTCGTGGCCGAGTCGGACGCGCTCATGATCTCGGCCAGGGCGGCATCGATCGCGGGCGTGCGGCGGACAGACAGGATGCGGGTGCGGCTCACTTCGCATCCTCCGACTTCCAGCCGAGGCCGAAGGCGTTCCCGGTGCATCACGTCCGGGCCGTGCGCGGAGAGGACGCAGGGGATGCGATTTATGCCAACGGCGGGACCGTGCGCCGAGCGCCGCACACGACGGGGGCGCCTGTCTCCTGAGCCGAGGCAGGGGTGTTCCGAGAAACAACTCTCCTTAGAGGTTGGGTAGTTGGATGGCAGAGGTCAGGCCGTGGCGAAGCCGCTCAGCGGCCAGGGAAGCGAGGTTCAGAGCCTCGGCGGCCCCGAGGCTCAGCTTCGGCTCGACGGCCCCGAGGCGGCCAAGGACGGCCGCAGTTCGGCTGAGTTCCGGCCAGCCGTCGAGAGACGGGGAGGCTGCTACGCAACCCACCATGACTCAACCCAGCCTCCTCGGTGGGGAGGACAGCAGGCGGGCCCCAGCATGGCGCCGGGGCCCTCTGCGGTGGTGTGGTGGCTCAGTCCAGCTTGGTCACGTCCAGCTCACCCAACCTGAGTGATTCGCGAATCTTCTTCTTGTCGAACTTGCCGACGCTCGTCTTCGGCACCGACTCGATCACCGTCCAGCGCTCGGGCAGCTGCCACTTGGCGACGCCCTCGTCGGCGAGGAAGGCGCGCAGGGTGGTGAAGTCAGCGGTGGATCCCTCCTTGAGGACGACCGTGGCCAGCGGGCGCTCGCCCCACTTGTCGTCCGGGACGGCGACGACGGCGGCCTCCGCGACATCGGGGTGGGACATCAGCGCGTTCTCCAGCTCGACGGAGGAGATCCACTCGCCGCCGGACTTGATGACGTCCTTGGCCCGGTCGGTCAGGGTGAGGAAGCCGTCACGGCTGATGGTGCCGACGTCCCCCGTCTTCAGCCAGCCGTCCTCGCTGAACTTGTCGGCCGGGCGCAGCGGTTCGGCGTCGGCGCCGTTGTAGTAGGCGCCGGCGATCCAGGGTCCGCGCACCTCCAGCTCGCCCGCGGACTCGCCGTCCCAGGGGAGCCGTTCGCCACCGGGGCCGGTGAGCCGGGCCTCGACACCGGTCGGGAAACGGCCCTGGGTCAGGCGGTAGCCGAACTCCGCCTCGGTGCCCACGGCCTCGGCCGGGGGGCGGGCGATGGTGCCGAGCGGGGAGGTCTCCGTCATGCCCCAGGCGTGGCAGACCCGCATGCCCAGCTTGTCGAAGGCCTCCATCAGCGAGGGCGGACAGGCCGAGCCGCCGATGGTGACCTGGGTGAGGGAGGAGACGTCCCGGGGCTTGGCCAGCAGCTCGGCCAGCAGGCCCTGCCAGATGGTGGGGACGGCGGCGGCGTGCGTCGGCCGCTCCCCCTCGATCATCTCGGCGAGCGGTGCGGGCTGCAGGAAGCGGTCCGGCATCAGCATGTTGACGCCGGTCATGAAGGTGGCGTGCGGCAGGCCCCAGGCGTTGACGTGGAACTGGGGAACCACGACCAGCGAGGTGTCCCGGTCGGTCAGGCCCATCGACTGGCCCATGTTGACCTGCATCGAGTGCAGGTAGATCGAACGGTGGCTGTAGACCACGCCCTTGGGTTCCCCGGTCGTGCCCGACGTGTAGCACATGGCGGCGGCGGCGCGCTCGTCCAGCTCCGGCCAGTCGTAGGCGAGGGGCTTGCCGGTGATCAGGTCCTCGTACTCGTGCACCTGGGCGGCGGCGTCCGCCAGCGCGGAACGGTCTCCGGGCCCGGTCACGACGACGTGCTGGACGGTTTTCAGATGCGGCAGCAGCGGAGCGAGCAGCGGGATCAGCGAACCGTTGACGATGATCACTCGGTCGGCGGCATGGTTGACGACCCACGCGAGCTGCTCGGCCGGAAGGCGGAGGTTCAGGGTGTGGAGCACCGCGCCCATGCAGGGGACGGCGAAGTACGCCTCCACATGCTCGGCGTTGTTCCACATGAGCGTGGCCACCCGGTCGTCGCCGGACACCCCGAGGTCCTCGCGCAGGGCGTGGGCCAGCTGTGCCGCGCGGGCGCCGATCTCCGCATAGGAACGGCGCTGCGGTTCGTCCTCGCCGGTCCAGGTGATCACCTGTGAGGTGCCGTGGATCGTCGACCCGTGGGTCAGGATCCTTGAGATCAGCAACGGTACGTCCTGCATGGTGCTGAGCACGGCGTCCTCCTGGGCGACATTGCCTACGCGGCGGTAACGGTTGCGCTGATTCTGCGCACATACCGCTTGGTATGTCACTAGGTGAACGGATGATCGATCACATTTCACGAAACTTCATTCACGATCAGGATCGAACAAGCCCCAGCTCAGCGTCGTCCCGCAACTTCCCGAGCGCCCGCGAAACGGCCGACTTCACCGTGCCCACCGACACGCCGAGCACCTCGGCCGTCTGGACCTCGCTGAGGTCCTCGTAGTACCGCAGGACGACCATGGCACGCTGCCGCGCGGGCAGCCGCATGATCGCCCGCCACATCGCGTCGCGCAGCGCCTGCCGCTCGGCCGGGTCGTCGCCACCGGGCACCGGGTCCGGCTCGGGCAGCTCGTCGCAGGCGAACTCGTCCACCTTGCGCTTGCGCCACTGCGACGTCCGCGTGTTCAGCAACGCCCGGCGCACATAGCCGTCGAGCGCACGATGGTCCTCGATACGCTCCCAGGCGACGTACGTCTTGGCGAGCGCGGTCTGCAGCAGGTCCTCCGCGTCGCTCGAGTTCCCGGTCAGGGACCGGGCGGTACGCAGGAGCACCGGCTGCCGGGCCCTCATGTACGACGAGAACGACGGGTACGGGAGGGTCTGCGCCGCTGGAGCAGCGGCGTTCGAAGCGCTGGTGCAGACGGGTGTGGTCATGACCCAACGCTATGAGTGGAACACGTTTGGCGGATCGGCCGCAGGTCCCGAAGCCGAGTCCCCCTCAGGTTGTAGGGGTGGGGCATGCCGCACCTCCTGAAGGTGGACGAGCGCGGGAGGTCCTGTGCGGGTTCCTCCCTGGGGGAAGCATCGCGGGAACCTGGCGGGAGGGCCCCGGCTCCGACGCCGGGGCCGGTCACCTCCCACCCGGCGCGCGCACGCGGAAACCCGAAAACGTCTGCGCGGCGGTACCGCGGTACCGCCGCGCAGACGCCTTGCACCCCACGAATCACGCCCCACACAGCCTCAGAGGGCCGTCGGCCCTCTCACCTCACCACCACAGCGGGGCGAAGCTGACCACCACGTTGTCGTTGCCCTGGCTGACGGGCGTGAACGCGGAGCCGTTGACCTGGGCGGTGTTGCTCTGGTTCGAGGCGCCGGAACCGACGGCCTGCTGTTGCGTGGTGGCCGCGTTGCCGAAGTTGTCGCCGCCGACGCCGCTGCCGACCACTCCCGCCGTGGCGCTTGCGGCCGTGGCGCTCGATCCGTTGTCCGCGAGAGCGCCGTTGTCCGCCGCCGCGACGCCGGTGAAGAGGGCCGCCGCGAGCGGAAGAGCGGAGACGGCGGCGACGACGCAGGCGGTACGGATGCCTGCCATGTTGTGTTCCCTCCAGAACCAAGGACGCACCGGCTCATGACCGTGTGTGCGTGATGTACGGCTGTCACCAGGGGAGTTGGCCGACCGCCCCGGCACTGTGCACGACGTCGCGGGATCAGGATTGCCCACCGAATCCCGGTGAACCACCTCGGAAGCCCTCATTAGCACGCAAGCGTGAGGACAAGTCGATAAACCCCCTCTTCCCCCTGAGTCACCTCTCCGCTCGACACGCCCCGCTCCGCGCCAAGCCCCGCAAGGGGTGAAGCATTTCGGCACTTTTTCGCAAACCATGCGAACCCCGGCGAGTCGCGCCCACTCCCCCTTCCCTTTCTCGAACGTGCGTACGTAAGTAGCCCCATGGTCCCCACCGACCGGCAGGCCACCACGCCGGCCCTCGCACGCGCTTCGTCAGCCGCCGAACGCGGACTGGCCGTCATCCCGCTGTCCCCGACGAAACTCCCCGCTCTGGTGAACTCCTTGGCCGACGCGGCCCTCGCCACGGGCCTGTCCGAACGCGAGGCCCGCGCGACCATCGCGTCGGCAGCCCGCCCGACGGGGCACCACCCCTGACCCGCCCCCTTGCTCCACCCTCCGCGCCCCGCCCCCGCCCTCGCCCCTCGCCCCACGCCCCACGAAAACCGAAAGACCCAGATGCACCACCGCCCTAGAGTGCCGACCATGCCACTCGCCCGCGTCGCCCTCACGTCCGGCCGCTCGGTCGACCTCTCCGAGCTGCGGGACGTGTCCAGGGAGCAACTGGCCGAGGACGAGGAGATCTGACCGTACGCACCGCACACACCTGGAAAGCCCCCGAATGAGCACCCCAGACCCCCACCCCGCCCCCACCCCCCTCTCCCGAACAGAACTACTGCGCTGGCAGTTCGAACTGACCTGGTCCCTGTTCGAGTACCACCTGGAGCGGCTGGAGCCGGACGACTTCCTGTGGGAGCCCACCGCCCACTGCTGGACGATGCACCGTGCCGCCGACGGAACCTGGACCCCTGACTGGGCGGAGACCGAGCCCGACCCCGTACCCGTACCGACCATCGCCTGGATCAACTGGCACATCGGCTGGTGGTGGAGCGTGGCCCTGGACCATGCGCACGGGCGTCGACCCCGGGAGCGGACCGAGATCACCTGGCCCGGAGAAGGGCCGGCGACCGTCCAGTGGCTGCGCGGCCTGCGAACGGAGTGGCTCGCGACGCTGGACGGCCTCACCGACACCGATCTGGACACCACTGCACCGTTCCCCTGGCCGAGCGACCCGGCGTACACCGTGGCCCACATGGCCGCCTGGGTGAACACAGAACTCCTGAAGAACGCCACAGAAATCGGCCAACTCCGCCTCCTACGAGCAGCTTCATAACCCCACGGCCTGGCCGTCAGGGCCTGTTCGGCGGCGAGGGCCTCGCCGGCTACCGTGACATGTCGCTCGCCCTTTCGGTGGTCGGTTTGTCGTATGCCGTCGGTTCCCCCGTGGGGTTGGTCGGTTCCGGGTCGGTGGCCAGGCGGGCGTGCAGGTGCTCGTCGTGGTACACCCCGTCGCCGAAGCGGTGCGAGTCGCGCAGGGTGCCTTCGGGAAGGTAGCCGCAGCGGTGGGCCACCCGACAGGAAGCCTCGTTGCCAACTGCGTGGGCGATCTCGATCCGGCGGGCATTGGCTGTCCGGAAGGCCCAGCTGGTGACCTCCCGCGTTGCCCGGGTGGCCACACCCCGTCCGCGGGCGGTCGGCAGCGTCCAGTAGCCGGTCATCGCCAGGCCGTCCGCGCGGTCGACCCAGCGCAGGGTGACGTTGCCCAACAGGACGCCGTCGGTGGCGTTCAACACGGCGAAAGCGGCACTGGCACCGCGGTCCCAGCCTCCGACTCGAGATTCGAGCCATGCCCGGGCATCGCCGCGGTCGGTTATCGCCAGAGGGTTCCAGAGCGCGATCTGCGGGTCTGCCGCGGCGGCGATCAGGCCGTCCAGCATCGCTTTCGACTCGGCGGCCTCGCGGCCCCACGGGTGCAGCAGCACATCGCCCAGGTCGAGCGTGGTGCGGAGGAAGGTCCGCCGGTCGGCGGGATTCTGGGGGTCGGAGGCGCTCATGGCGCTCTTCCTACCTGGTCATCAGGCCTACCGCCAGCCTTTTTCGTCCGCCACAGGCCGGGCTGAGCCCGGCGCGAACACCTCCGTAGTCGGCAACCCACCTGCTTTTCGTCCCTGGTCGCTCCGAGGTGGCTCAGTACTACAGCGACCATGGGAAGCCCGGGGAAACACGGTGCCGAGCGGACAGCGCACAGCAGAACGGCCCCTGACCGTATGACCTGGTCAGGGGCCGTTCTCACTGCTCGGCAAGCGGAGGCGGTGGGACCTGAACCCACGGTGACATCGCTGCCACGACGGTTTTCAAGACCTTTTGCCGATCAGACGGGGCGAGCGCTCCCCCGCAGGTCAGACGGGTGCGAGCACCCCGGCGGAGCCGTCGTCATCGTCGTCGTGCCCGCTGCGTGCCCCAGAGGCACAATCATGCTCGCCGAGCCTCACGCTGTACCCAGCGTATCTCTCTCCCAATGAGCGCTCCGGCAGCGGCTGTCCCAATAACGGGAAGGACCGGCGCCGGCACCCAGATACCCCACGCAACGAAACCCGTTTCCACGGATTCGTAGTGAGTCGGAACTGATGGGTTGCCTGCTCGTCGACCGGGCGCGATCGAGGATGGGGACATGCGGCGTCTGCCGCCCGCTGCGCAGGAGGACCTGCGGCTGCGGGCGGTGAGTGCGCTGGAGTCGGGGCGGGTCCAGACGGACGGCCAGGCGGCGGAGATGTGCGGGGCCTCCGAGCGGCCGGTGGGCACGTGGTGGCGGGCCTGCCGCACCGGGGAAGGCAGGCACCGCTCACGGCGGTGCGTGAATCTCGGGCGGGCAAGGGAGGGTGGTCGACGAGTCCGCCCGTGGAGCGGTCTTGCAGGCGATGCGGGATGACACCCCGGCCGACCTCGGGCAGAGCGGGGTGCTGTGGACCCGTGTCTCGGTGCGGACCCTGATCCGGTCGGTGTGCGGGGTGTCGATGACCGAGCGGGGTGTGGGCAAGTGACTGCGCCGGCACGGCTTCGCCCGCAGCGGCCCGCCCGCCGCTCCTGCCGGCAGAAGGGCGACGAGGTCAGCCGGTGGCTGCAGGAGGAGTATCCGGCGATCCGGGCCCGGGCGAGCGGGGAGAAGGCCGAGCCGGTCCGGGCCGATCGGTGCGGTCTGCGCTCGGACACCGCCCCGCCGGGACGCTCGTGGGCCCCGGCCGGAGTGACCCCGCTGGTGCGGGTGAACGGCCGCCGCTTCAGGGTCACCCTCATGTCGGCCGTCGCCTCCCGCGGGGCGCTGTGGTGCACCGTCTTCCCCGGCAGGTTCACCTCACGGGTGTTCTGCGCGTTCCTCGACCGCCTCGCCCGGCATGCCGGCCGCAAGGTCCACGTGATCGCCGACCGGCACCCGGTCCACCGCAGCAAGACCGTCCGGGGCCTGGCTCGCCGAGCACGCCGAGCGCGTCGAACTGCACCTGATGCCCGGCTGCAGCCCCGAGATGAATCCCGACGAGCTGTTGAACGCCGATCCGAAGCACCACGTCCACGCGGCCCGGGCCACCTCAGCCGACGCTCTCGCCCACGAGACCCGCCGCTTCCTGCACCGACGCCGGAGGCAGCCCCACGTCGTCTGCGGCCACTTCGCCGCCCGCCACGTCCGCTACACGATCCAGTGGGAAACCCATCAGTTCCGGCTCAATAAGGGAGACGGGACGATGACGTCTATGTGGACAACGAACCAAGCGAGACGAGTGCGCGCACCCGCTCCGTCTTCCGGTAGCACTACGGGCGCAGCAGCCCTGAGGGGTAAAACGCGAGTCAGTAGCAGTTTCCTCAAGGTGATCGCCAGGAGGCCGTGGACTACCCGTGGACGGGCCGCGGTTGGCCGCGCACCTATGAAGCCGTGACCAGCGCCGTTGCCTCGCACGCAAGGGGCCTCCGGAGCCGTGTGCCACTCAGGCCCGCCGCCGAAGGACTGGTCGACTGCATCCGACAACGTAGCTGAGACCGGTGGGGTGCAGCGAGACACACGCGCACCTGGTCGATCAACGCAACCGCCGTCGTGGCTGACGTTCATCGGCTGAGGCTCAAACGGCAAAGGGCCAGCCTCCACCCAGGGCACTTCGAAGAGCCCGTCAGCAAGCTGACGGGCTCATGCGAAAGACCGAGGTTAACCTGCCATCAGGTCAGATCGTCGGTGTCTCATCGACGACCTCTTTGTGAGGTTCGACAATGAACCTCCAGCCATCGCTGGGCTCCATGAATCGCACTCGGGTCGGGTAGATGTCCAAGGCGCGGCGGTCACGGTTCTGGCTGCTCGCGTTCTTCCGCCCCGGGCAGGCTCCTCGAACAAGTCGACCTTGACATCCGGCACCGTGACGACTTCCTCACTCCAGCGCTGAACAATCCCCGCGCCGAAGGCGTCCCGGGCGGCGGAGTAGAGCGACTCCAGAGATTCCTTGTTCCCGTTGGGAACGAAGAGGGCGAGATTCAGGAGGACGCCGGCATTCTGAAGAACCTCGATTTCTTCCCCTGCCTTGTCGGCAACCCAGATCCCGGACTCTTCGGCATTGTCCGGGAGAACGCGAATTTCCTGACCGAATATCGTCCTCGCGGTGAAGGACCCTCCCTCAAAATTCTTACCCGGCTCCGTAAGGGAAGCCGGGGCATAGCAGTCGAGAGGAAGGCCATCCATCTCTGCCGAGACGAAGATTCCGTCCTGGAGACTCAACTCCGAAACCTCTTCGGCCGTAAGACGTCGAGCCGTGACCTTCTCGGTGTTCACGCCATTCCCCTTTTTTCGCGGCGTCCTGTGAATTCATTGAAACTCTACCACGAAAACGATCACTCAACTCCCGTTCAATTCCTCCCGGGAGAACAGCAGAAGAATCCTCCCACGTCACCGGCGAAACGTGGCAAGCGTAGAGAAATGATGCGAGATTCAAGAGGTTACCGACCCGTTCCAACGGCGCTTTCGGCAACCAAGTCAGCCGCCAAGTGAAATGACGAGCAAACCTAACCGAATGGGAAAAAGCAGACAGAGGGCGCCTTGCTGCTCAGCATTGCGCTGTGCTTGCGCTCCCATCGCGATGGGCCAGATCCCAGTGACCCGACCGAGCGAACCGCAGCGGCCCCCTCTCCGGTCGGGCGCTTCGCGCCCTGCCCCGACAGTCGCCTGCCGCGGCGCCGCCATCCGGCGGGACTTTCATTCCTGCTCCCATACTGCTCAACCTGCCACAGGCGGGCCGCACCGTAGCCCAGTCCGTCCGGGCCCCATCTCTGGGCCGTCCCAGGCCGCTCGGCAATGGCCAATGATGACCAATGACGATCACTTCGCCACATGTGCACACCGACTCGACCAGCGAAAACCGAGCTCACCAAGCTCCCCGGCAAGACCCGGGGCAAGAAGACATGCCTTGAGTCGCCCATTGAGGTCTTCTCGGCAACGTGACAGTTGCGGTGCGTGATGATGCCGGGCGGCGGGGTGGTGACTCGATGCCGGACATGAGTGAAGCCCCTGGTAGGAACAGGTCTGCGAAGATCACGTTCCGTACAACCAGAGGCTCCACGTGACGTCCAGTATCACCTACACCGCCGTGCTCGATGTCCGCAGGGCGACCGCCGAGTACTTCGCGAAGCTGCTGCGCGGGCACCGTGAACGGCTCGGGACCCGCAGGGGCACCCGCGCGCTGGGCGCCTTCAGGCAGGCAGTGCTCGTGCTGCGCTGGTTCGTCGACGGCACCCGGATAGCCCAACTCGCCCGGGACAACGGCATCTCCGTGCCGACCACCTACCGCTACCTGCACGAGGGGCTGACCGTCCTGGCCGACCACGCGCCCGATCTGTCCACCGCTCTTGAACGAGCGGCGACCGCCGGGTACACCCACCTCAACCTCGACGGCACCGTCATCCGCACCGACCGCGTGGCCGCCGCCGGCCCCAACAAGGCCGACCTGTGGTGGTCCGGGAAACACAAGCATCACGGCGGGAACGTGCAGGTCATCGCCGCCCCGGACGGCTGGCCCATCTGGGTCTCCCCGGTCCGGCCGGGCCGGGAGCACGACACCACCTGCGCCCGGGCCCACGGACTGGTGGACGCCCTGAACCGGCTCGCCGCCACTCTGGGCATCCCTACCCTGGTCGACCTCGGCTACGAGAACGCCGGCGACGGCTTCCGCCACCCGCACAAGAAGCCCACGGGAGGCGAACTCGCAGAAGAGAAACGGACTTTCAACGCCGTCATCCGCGGCATCCACGGTGTCGCCGAGCGCGCCAACGCCCTGCTGAAGGTCACCTTCAAGGCGCTGCGCAGGGTCAGTCTCGACCCCGCTGCCATCACCAGGATCGCCCGAGCCGCCCTCGTCCTGCTCCAGCTCGAACACGGCCGCACTACCTGAACGAAGATCACAAAACGTCACGAGACGTTACCGAGAAGAGTTCAGTGGCCCATTCTGTGACGCCTGGACAGCAAGCTCAAGGCGGTACCGGACGGCAACGGAGCCCTAGCGCACCACAAGTGCACCAGATCGAGCGGGGAACAGCGGGGAGTCACGGTGAGAGCAGCCGGCCCGACGAAGCCATTCACTGGCCGTCCGCCTAGGTCAGTGCCCGATCGAGCACCAAGTGATCGCAGCTTCCCAAGCTGAGAGCTTGGATGTCAGACCCGACTGCTAACTTCCGCCGTCCAGAAGAAACGGAAGCTGAGGGCTGATGGGGGCTTCGGGGTGGGACTACTACGTGCCGTACCAGGAGGACCTGAACGCTGCGCTTCAGCAGCTGCGGCGCGAGGTGTTCGAAGCTGGGGACTACTACTGGGTCAACGGCGGCGACTGGCGACCAGAGGAGGAGCGGGAGCCGCGGCCGCAGTCGCTGGAGGAACTGTGGGAGGACGAGTTGGTCCAGGAGGCCGGCACCCACTCGATCCTGGACATCTTCCGCGTCGTGGGGCCTGACGACACCCCGGACTACAACACCGTGGAACCCGTGACGGCTGAGGAAGCGCGCGCGTTGCTGGGTACCGACAAGCTGACCCGCGCGCACGTCAAGGACTTCGACATCTTCCCCCGGTCACGGTGGATCGGACGATGCGCGGTGCTGCACGACGACGAGGGCCACCCCCAAGAGATCCACTTCTGGGGCCACTCGGGCGACTAGCCGCAGGCCCAGCGCAGGGGCTGACATCCATGCCTGACATCAACGGGGGCCTACGCCAGCACACCCAGGCACCTATCAGCAACGTGCGCGAGCGCGGACGCAGCCCTCGTAGGAGGTCGGTGATCGAACTCCTGATGCGGGGCTCACCACCAGGCCGCCCCGCCCGAGACCGAGCGTCAACCTCGGTCGGGCTCAGCCCACGGTCCGCTGGTTTCGTCCTTCGAGACCCACAGAAGAGGCTGGTTCGCGCGGCAGTACTCCTCGGCCTGGTCGTCCCAGGGGAAGCGGCCTCCCCTGTCCGGCCAGAACAGTTGCATGACGGGAAGCGGAGGGGCCTGGTAGTAGTCGATCCCAGCGCCGAAGAAGTCCCGGTACCAACTCGGGTGAACTGGCCGGACGGTCACCGGGTAGCCGTTCAGGATGTCGTTACGCACCTGGTCGGCTTCCAGTGGGCGACCGTTACGGATCTCTCCGCCTGCAACGTTGAGGATGGGCATCATCGTCTCGACCCGCAGGCCGAAGATGCAGACCTCAGGGCTGCGCAGGGTGTGCCACAGGCCGATCGAGTAGGCCCAGTCCGCCGGCGCATCGCCCCCGGCGCCGACCCCCATCACGTGCCAGCCGAACTCGGAAACGCTTGCGGCTATACGGCGATCACGTTCCTCCCAGGCCGGGCCATCCGAAGGAGGGGCGCACAGGAGGCAGAAGCAAGAGGAGTCGTCCACCCGAGGAGGTTACGACGTCTGCACTCACGGCCAGCGCTGGGCCGTCTCCGGGCCGTCCGAGGGAACCCGACGTCGGCCGACAACGACAGAAGCCCACGGCATCTGAACTGGTCAGAGCCGTGGGCTTCTTCAGCCTCGCTGGTCAGCCGGACCGGTGATCAGCAGACCGGCTATTCATCAACACCGTTGCGTTTATGTCTTTGAGCGGTTCGAGAGTCCGTGCTCGAAGAATGTGACGGTGCTGTGGACGGTGTAGTTCTGGCTGGTCGTGGGGTGTTTTCCGGCGTTCGGGCCGTACTTGCTGGTGGGGTTCTTGCGGGTGCGGGCCTTGACGCGGTGCCGGTGGCGGGCGGGGTGCAGGGCGTCGAGGACGGCCCGGCCGATGGTGCCGACGAGGTCGGCGGGTCCCGTCGGGGGCAGGATTGCGGTCGCGGTGGTGACGGTGTCGGCGGCGGTGGTCTGCAGGACGGTGAAGCTGATGCGGTCCATGTCCAGGCCGGCCCGGGTGCAGGCGGTGTCGGCGGCGGCGCGGATCAAGGCCTGGTAGGTGGTGAGCAGGGCGTAGACCTCCTGGTCGAGGCCGGTCAGGCTGCGGGAGCGCAGGACACGGCCGTCCAGCATGGTCGCCTTGATCGAGAAGTACGTCGTCTCCGACTGCCACCGCTCGTGGTAGAGATCCACGAGCCTGGCGGCCGGGTGGACGGTCGGGTCGAGGAGGCTGGTGAGCAGGCGCCACTGTTCGGTGCGGACGGTGCCATCGCCCAGGGTTACGGTGATGGACGCCTCGATGACGCGGACGGGCAGCAGAACAGGCAGGACGCCGTAGCCGATCCGGGCCAGGTAGGAGCCGTCGCCCAGGTGCCGGAAAGGGGTGGGTATCCGGCGGGCGGAGGAGCGCACCAGGAACTGGGCGCCGGTGGCCTGGACGTCCCGGGCGAACTCGGCTCCATCGAAGCCGGCATCGGCCAGCAGGAGCATCGTGCGGTCCAGCACACTCAACAGGCGTCCCGCGTAGGTGAGTTCGCCGTCGCTCTCGGGGCCGAACGCGGCAGCCAACACGGCACGGGTGCCACACTCGACCAGGACCACGAGCCGTAGCAGCGGGTAGCCGAACTCCACGCTCTCGCCCGCTCGCTTGGGATAGTGCCAGGTGAGCGCCTCCTCATCGGGCACGTGCAGCAAAGTGCCGTCCACGGCCACGGTCCGAAGCCCTCGATAGAACGAACCGGCCTGCCCGAGGTGGGCGACGGGTCCGGCGAGGATCTCGAACAGCCGCCGCAGCGGTGCCGCTCCTATGCGCCGTCGGGCCCTGGACAGCGAGGAGACCGCCGGACGTACCAGCGGCAGTCCCTCCAGCCCCGCCGTCAGCTTGCCCCACACGCTCCGATAGGAACAGTCCTCGAACAGGGCCAGAGCGAGGACGAAGTAGACCACGACCCGGGACGGCAGCAGCCGCAGCCGCTTCTCACGTGACCCGGTCTCCTCGATCACCGTGTCCACCAGTACGAAGTCCACGATCTGGGTCAACTCGCCCAAGTGGCCGGGCGCGTACACGCCCCCGGCCGCCTCGACCGTGCGCGTGATGACAGACTTCTCCTGCAACGGGACTCCCGATGATCTTCTTGCTCGACACAAGCTGATCTATCAGGACGTCCCGTTGCGCCATTCATCAGGGCTTGACCTGCGACTCAAGACTCAAACGCAACGGTGTTGGGCTATTCATGCGTTGCCAGGCGGTGGCCGCGGCTGGTTGCTACGCGGAGGGTGTCCCTCAGGGCTCCGGTCAGGTCCTTCGCCAGGAGTCGCAGGTCGTCCGGCTGCGTATCAGCGTCGGCGAGCATGTCCAACGCCCGGTCCAGAAGTTCGGTCGCCATGCCGAGTTGTACCGATTCGAGGTTGTCGGCCAGGCGGGACAGGTAGCTGTCGCTGTCATCGGTGCTGAGGAAGCAGGGCTTACCGTCGGGCCCCGTCCATGGGAGGAGCCGCAGCTCGTGTGACATCGTCACCCTTCCGTCCCCTTCTCGTCGATCACGTAGTGAGTGGTGAACACCGCGTCGGCGCGGTCCCCCGGCAGCACCAGGAGCGCGGCCTCGACCACGCGTCCAGCGGTGTCGGCCATCTGGCGTGTGATGGCGAGGACCGCCAGGGCAGAGCTGATCCGAAGAGTGGATGCCTCCTCCGGCGTCGGGAGTCGGACGCTGACCCTCTCCCGCACTTCAGCCAGCGGCGGGCGGAGCTGCGTCAGTCGCGTCGTCATCCCCTCGTACGGGAGCGGCTCGCGGAGCGCGGCGGCCGGCGCCAGGTCGCAGGGGACGTAGATGCGGGCCAGGCTGTGCGGTCTCTCGCCCTCATGGCTGAGACAGAGGAACTCGGTCAGAGGGCTGCTGGCCGACACCTTCAGCAGGGTCGCCAGATGCCCGCGGGCCCGGATCCGGGTGGTGTGGACGGTGACGCTCAGAGCGGTGTCAGCGGCGGTCTGTCCGTCGGGGGTTCGGCCCCCTCCGACGTACGTGATTCTGCGAAGGGGACGACGGACGAAGTTCCCCTTGCCGTGGGCCTTCTCGATGAGGCCTTCCACTTGGAGCACGGCAAGAGCGCTTCGGAGCGTTGGTGTGCTGACCCTGTATTGCGCGGCGAGGTGGGACTCAGAGGGAAGGCGTTCGCCGGGCTTGAGCCGGCCGGTGGCGATCCGGTCTCGTAGGTCATCGGCGATGGCGTCGCGACGCGAGGGCATGGGCTGGATCACCGCCTCGCACTCTCAGGAGCCGCAGGGCGATGAGTCGGGTCCCCGTGTGCATGGTCAGCAACTCGCCCGAGTCGAACACAAGTCGTTTGACTCCGCCGGGCAGTTGGAAAATGTCGGTCACCCGGCACTGCCGGCCTCCGACCTGGATGACGTCCCCGCGCTGCACACTGGCCGAGGTGATCTCGACGGGGGAGAGCACCGCGCCGCTGGGTGTTTCTCCCCTCACCGCGCCGCCTCCGTCGGTACTTCGCGATGGGCGATCGTGTGGCACGAGCAGTCGCAGGACTCGTAGATCACCGGCACGCCGACCGGTGCGGTGACCGGGGACGACTCCGCGCAGGCGTAGTGCGTACCGATCCGGCAGGAGCTCGACCGGTAGGAGTCGGCTCCCGCCCGTGTGGTGTGGGGCTGTTGGCGAGGCGGCATCAGCAGTCACCCGCCGGGACGAACCAGGGACCGGCGAAGGGAGGGCAAGGCAGGGCCGTCGAGCGGTGCCGTGCACGCGCCTCGCTGGCCAGCACGTACGGGCGGACGAGCGCGGTCTCCTCGCCGATGAGAACGCCGGTGTGGTGTCGACTGTGGCTCAGGAGCAGCGGTGCGCCATGGGCGATCACGGGCGATGCGGCCAACGGCCGGGCGGGCTGTGCGGGGCGGCGGTGCCGGCCCTTACGGATGTACCGCGCACTGATGCGCGAGACGGTACGGCGGATACGATTGAACACGCTGTTCAGCTCCTATCGCTGATGGTCCGGTCCCCCGACATCGCCCGTCGCGGGGACCGTTTTGCGTACGACCGCCCAGAGAGTGCGGTCGTTCGAACTGGTGGCGAGGAGTCCGAATCGGTCAGCCTCCGCCACCGCTTCCAGGACTTCCCGCCATGACTCGGCGGAGAGGGGTTCCGGCACCTCCGCCTCGATGGCCGCGCAGTCGTCGCGCTCCTCCACACGCGTGGCGAGCCCGGCGGCCGATAACCGGGCGGCGATGGCCTCCGCGCTCACCTCTGAAGCGGGCACAGGGCATCCTCCGGTCACCGGCGATCACTTTGAGTGAAGCTGGTTAACTAGATTAGAGCTAGTGGACTAGATTTTCCATATGCCTGAGCAGCCGCCCTATCTCCGCCTCGCCGACGAACTACGGCGGCGGATCGCGGAGCACGAGTGGACGCCAGGGGACCGGCTCCCCTCCCGCGCCCAGATCGCCCAGGAGTGCGGCGTGGGTGACAACGTGGTGCGCCGCGCACAGGAGCTGCTGATCTCCCAAGGTGTGCTGGAAGGCCGCGCCGGTTCCGGCACCTACGTCGCCGAGCCCCGGCAGCGTGTCCGGGTGGTCCGTTCGTCGGCGCGCGAGCAGCCCGACGGCTCCCCGTTTCGCGCGGACATGAAGGCCGTGGGCAGGCAAGGAGACTGGGAGAGCCGGACCGACGCCAAGGTCCCGGCACCGGCGGAGATCGCGGCGCGTCTCGGCATCGCCGAGGGGGAGCTGTGCGTCCGCACCTCGTACGAGTTCCTGGCCGACGGCAGGCCGGTGCAGTTGTCGACGAGCTGGGAGCCGTACGACCTCACCGCCGGCACCCTCGTCGTCCTCCCCGAGGGAGGGCCGCACGCCGGGGCGGGCGTCGTGAACCGCATGGCCGCGATCGGCATCGCCGTCAGCCACGCCGTGGAGCAGCCGGAGCCCCGCCAGGCCACCGCCGAGGAGACGTCGCTCCTGGGCATCCAGAAGGGCGCACTCGTCACGCACATCCGGCGGACCTACTACAGCGACCAGGGGCGGCCCGTGGAGACCGCGGACATCGTGGTGCCCGCCGCTCTCTGCGAGATCGTCTACGAGATCCCGATCAGCCGGTAGCCGGTAGCCGGTAGCCGGTAGTCGGCCGACTCCGGCGCCCGTTGCTCATGCCCGCATGCCCTCATGCCGTCGTCCGCGCGTGCCCTCTCCGTGCCCCTTCCGTGCCCGATCGAGCGGGAAACCACGGGGAACACCGGGCAGCCACGGAGACCGGGCATGCGAACGGCCCCCGACCAACTACCCAGGTCAGGGGCCGTTTGCACTGCTCTCAGAGCGGAGGCGGTGGGATTTGAACCCACGGTGACATCGCTGCCACGACGGTTTTCAAGACCGTTCCCTTAGGCCGCTCGGGCACACCTCCCCGCGCCGGCCGGGTGATCGGCGGCGCGGGACAAGGGTAGCGGGTCGGTGCGGGCGGGGTGCGGTCAGCTGTCGCCGATGCGGGAACCCAGGGTGAGTTCCGTGGTCTGCTCCTTGCCGCCGCGTTCGTAGGTGAGCGTGACCTTGTCACCCGGCTTGTGGGTCCAGATCTCGCCGATCAGGGTCGGTCCGGAGTCGATGACGCGGTCGTCGAGCTTGGTGATGACGTCGCCGGGACGCAGGCCGGCCTGGTCGGCGGGGCCGCCGGGGTCGACCGCCTCGGAGCCGCCGGCACCCTGATCGGTGATCTTCGCGCCGCCCGCCCCTTCCTCCAGGGAGACCGAGGCGCCGATCTTGGCGTACACCGGCTTGCCCGTCTTGATCAGTTCCTGGGCGACGTACTTGGCCTGGTTGATCGGGATGGCGAAGCCCAGGCCGATGGAGCCGGCCTGTCCGGTGCCGAAGCCGCCGTTGCTGGTCGACTGGATCGCGGAATTGATACCGATGACGTTGCCCTGCGCGTCCAGCAGCGGCCCGCCGGAGTTGCCCGGGTTGATCGAGGCGTCGGTCTGCAGGGCGCTCATGTACGAGGCCTGGCTGCCGGTACCGTCGCTGGAGGCCACCGGGCGGTTCTTCGCGCTGATGATTCCGGTCGTCACCGTGTTGGACAGGCCGAAGGGGGCGCCGATGGCGATCGTCGAGTCGCCGACGGCGACCTCGTCGGAGTTGCCCAGCGTGAGGGGTTTCAGGTTCGAGGGGGCGTTCTTCAGCTTGATGACCGCGACGTCGTAGCCCTGGGCATGGCCGACCACCTCGGCGTCGTACTTCTTGCCGTTGGGGAAGGTCGCCGCGACCTTGCCGCCCTCGACGGCGTCCGCCACCACGTGGTTGTTGGTGACGATGTGCCCCTGGGTGTCGAACACGAATCCCGTGCCGGTGCCGCCCTCGCCGCTGCTGCCCTGGGCCTCGATGGTGACCGTGCTCGGCAGCGCCTTGGCGACCACTCCGGCGACCGTGCCCGGGTCTCGCTTGACGTTGCCACCGCTGGTGGACGACGAGACCGTCGTCGAGCCGTTGCCGTTGTCGTTGTTCTTGGCCAGCGTGTACCCGAGGCCGCCGCCCAGGCCACCCGCGACCAGCGCGGCCGCCAGGACCGCTGCGGCCAGGCGGCCGCGCCTGCCGCCGTTCTTCGGTGCGGGCTGCTGGTACGGGCCCCAGCCGCCCGCGCCGTGACCGGCGCCGCCGTCGTGCGACGGGGTGCCCGGCGCCGGGGGCGGGGGCCAGGAGGCCTCGGGAGGAGAAGAGCTGCCCGTCGGGGCTCCCGAAGGGGCTCCGGACGGAGGGCCGAAGGGGGCCTGATCCTGGGCGCCGTGGCCTCCGTATCCGGCGTGATCGCCGTATCCGGGGTGTTCCGGCGTGCCGTGGCCCTGTGCCGTCCCCGGTGCGCCCGGCGGGACCGGGGGCATGGGAGCCGTCGGGCTGCCCCGTCCGGAGCCGGGCGCTCCTGATGCGCCGGAGCTGCGGGAGCATCCACCGGCGTGGGCGGTACGGACGGGGCCGGGGGTACCGATGCGCCCTCGTTTGTGCCCTCGTTCTCGGTGCTCACAGCTCTCTCTCCTCGATCCACGGCTGTTGTTCTCGGTCGCACTCGGTCTCATTCAGTCTCACTCGTTCACGCTCGTTCAGGCATGTCGACGAGTCCGGCGCGCTTCAGCTGTGCGTGTCTCTTTGTATGACGTCAGCTTTTCCCATGGGCCGTCAGGGCACCATAAGCCGTTCCTGTGGGTGCGAGATCATTTTTCGTATAAGGCATTACTCACCAAGGGTGCACCATCTCGATGCCTCCGATCAGACGACCGCAGCGTCCCCACCATCGACGCCTGGACGACCGCACGCATACCCCCGCGCGGTGGCACCATGACGCGGTGACCCCTGTACGTCAGCGCCCGACCCAAGTCGTCGCACACCGCGGAGCCTCCGAGGACGCTCCCGAGCACACCCTGGCCGCGTACCGCAAGGCGATCGCGGACGGTGCGGACGCGCTCGAATGCGATGTGCGCCTGACCGCCGACGGGCATCTGGTCTGCGTCCACGACCGTCGCGTCAACCGTACGTCCAACGGCCGCGGTGCGGTTTCGGCGCTGGAGCTCTCCGATCTGTCCGCCCTGGACTTCGGCTCCTGGAAGACCCGCCACCCGCTCGGCGGGCGTGCGGAGGAGCCCGACTGGGTGCACCGGCCGGAGGACAGGGAGGCGACCTCCGTCCTCACCCTGGAAAGGCTGCTCGAGCTCGTCGTCGACGCCGACCGCCGGGTGGAGCTGGCGATCGAGACCAAGCACCCCACGCGGTGGGCGGGACAGGTGGAGGAGCGGCTGCTGCTCCTGCTGAAGCGGTTCGGCCTGGACGCCCCCGATGCCGCCGAGGAGTCCCCGGTACGTGTGATGAGCTTCTCCGCGCGGTCGCTGCATCGTGTGCGCGCCGCCTCGCCGACACTGCCGACGGTCTACCTCCAGCAGTTCGTCTCGCCTCGCCTGCGCGACGGACGGCTGCCGGAGGGCCTGGACATCGCGGGTCCCTCGATCCGGATCGTACGCAGCCACCCCGCGTACATCGAGCGGCTGAAACAGTCCGGCCACCAGGTGCACGTGTGGACGGTGAACGATCCCGCGGACGTGGACGCCTGTGTCGACCTCGGAGTGAACGCCATCATCACCAATCGCCCCCGCGCGGTGCTCGACCGGCTCGGCCGCTGACCCCCGCAGGCCGCCTGGTTCCCAGGGTCTGCGGGGTTCGTGTGGCTCATGTGGTTCGTACAGGGTTCTTGACCGGACGCTCCTCCCGACGCATCCTCGCATCTCGGCCACATCGACGAAATCCAGCCACCCGGTTACGGGGAGTGCTCCGGCGCATTCGGTGCGTGCTCGATCGTTCGAGTGCGTCACCACACATGGATTGGCCGGTTTCCGGTTCAGGTCCGTGGGGCATTCACACCGTGGCGTGGGGCGAAGGAGGTCTCGGGGGTGGCGTTGGTGGTGGCACAGGAAGTGCCCACGTCGTTGAGCATGGCCGTACCCCATGGCCCTGCGGGCGTGGGGGAGGCGAGGCGCCGTATGCGCCTGCAATTGCGCGACGGCGGAGTGGCGGACACGGTCATCGACGATGCCGTACTGATCCTTTCCGAACTGCTGAGCAATGCGTGCAGACATGGCCGCCCCCTGGGCGATGCCCTGGCCGGGGACGGCGCCGTCCGTGCGGCCTGGCATGTGCACCCCTGCGGCCGGCTGGTCGTGGAGGTGACCGACGGTGGCGGCCCGACCCGCCCGGCGCCGGCCACCCCGTCGGTCACCGCGCACGGCGGCCGGGGGCTGAACATCATCACGGCGCTGGCCGACGACTGGGGTGTACGCGACGAGGTACCCGGCGAGGTCACGGTGTGGGTCGTCGTCCACGAGGACGTGCACGACCCGGTCGCCGGGCACCGGCGCGACGACTTCGCCTCGCGGGTGACGGCTCCCACGGTGTCCGAGATACCCGGGCTGGAGTTCGCGGACGCCTTCGACACCTTCGACTGACCACGCGGCCGTGCGGTGACCCCCTGGTCTCCCACGGCCACCCCGGGCGATCCTGTGTGCGCCGCGCGACCCCGGTCCCGTACGGCTCACGCGTCACGGCCGGCTGCCCACAGTCGGCACGTTGTCCACAGGGTCCCGTCGGTCGCGCCGTGAACGACTAGGCTCCCGCCCGTACGAGACGAGCCGTAACCGGGAGACACCCACGATGGCCAAGAAGCGCCCCCACACGAAGGCCAAGCGCCCGCAGCTCACGGACGGGGAGATCCCGGTCGTCGGCGCCCGTGAGCCCTGCCCCTGCGGCAGCGGCCGCCGCTACAAGGCCTGCCACGGCCGTGCCGCCGCGCACGCCGTGACCGAGCTGGTGCACCGCCCGTTCGAGGGACTGCCGGGCGAGTGCGACTGGGTGGCACTGCGCGAGCTGGTGCCGGCGGCCACCGTCGAGCTGTCCCTCAAGGACGGCCTGCCCGAGGGCGTCCCGTCGGTCACCCTGGCCACCGTGCTGCCGATGGCGTGGCCCGCGCTGCGCCGTGACGACGGCTCGGTCCTCCTCGGCCTGCAGAACGACACGTCGTCCGGAGACATCAGCCGCGACCTCGCCGACACCCTCCAGCGCGCGCTCGCCGCCGCCCCTGGCACCCCGGTGCAGGCCCGCCGCGCTCCGGCCGAGGGAACCCGCCTGCAGGATCTGCTGGACCCCGAGGGCGCGTTCGAGCCGGTGGTGCACAGCGGCTTCGAGTTCTGGGTCCCCGACCCGGAGAACGCCACGCCGGACGTGACCGCCTCCCTGGAGCGTGCCAACGCGGCGGCCATCCCGACCGTCAAGCTCTCGGGCGTGGACGCCGCGTACTGGTGCGAGACGCCGGAGAAGAACCATCTGCGATGGGTCATGCCGCACTCCGAGGAGCGGCTTCTGGACGCCTTGGCGCGACTGCACGCGGCGGGCCGGTCCTCCCTCGGCGAGGGCACCCGTCTCGTGGGCTCCTTCCGTGCTCACGGGCTCACGGTCCCGGTCTGGGACCTGCCCAGCGGGGTCGGCGCCGAGGAGGTGGAGAAGCCGGCGGCCGAGTTCGCCGAGCGCCTCGCCGCCGCCCTGGCCACCGAGACTCCGCTCACCGCCGACGAGCGCCGAGCGCGCGGCGGGCTGACCAACCGGCAGGTCACCCTCAGCTGAGACACGCCGAGAGGTGTGGCGGCACGGGCATGCGCCCCGGTCGTGCTGACTGGCCGGTCAGCACGACCGCCCCGCCGGAACCACTGGCCCCATTCACAACTCCCGGTGCGGACAAGCCAGTCGGTGACCGGAAAAGCTGAGTCCGAATTTGCTAACAGCCGATCTCTTGTTACCGTTCCATTAGCCCGGTTGCTGGTGCATCCCCCGTCGCCAGCAACCGGGTCTTTGCGTGACCGCGGTTGCCGGCAGCACGCAGTCGCATGTCAACCGGCCTTTTCCTTAGGCGAGTCGCTCCAGGAGCGGGACAGCAGGAGCCCTCGTCCGGCGCGATCCTCGAACTTCGCGCAGTGCGTCCGCCCGTTGCGCCGACCGGGCCCCGTGAGGTTCAGTACGGCGCTCAACTCGTCGCCGTGGCGCTGCGGCACAGGTGCCGGTTCCGGTGCCGTACCACCGTCATGCGTGGAAGACCGTACGGAAACGGCGGAGCCGGTGGAACGCGCCCGCCGACGGGACGCGCCCGCCGGCGGAACAGCGGAGCCGGGCGCGGCTCGCGCGCCGACAGCCGCTACACCTCGGGCGCGCTCACACCCGTCCGGGTGAGGGCCTCGACCACGGCGTCCACCACGGCCTCGACATCGGGCACCCACGGCGAGGCCGAGCCGGGCAGCGGCGCACGCTCCCAGCGGATCCCGCCCTGGCCGGTACCGGACGGGGGCAGGGCGAGGTAGCCGCCCTCGCCGTGGAAGCGGAGGGAGCCTGGGACGAAGTCCTTGGCGTAGAGCAGCTCGCCCAGTTGCTCCAGGGAGTACGGCTTGACCAGGATCGACCAGCGGTCCGGCGCGGCGACGACCGGACCGAGCCGCATGCCGAGGCGGTCGAGGGCGCCCAGGGCGCGGGCGGCCGGCACTGCCGGCAGGGAGACCGCGCAGGGTGCCCTGCCTCCGGTGGCCAGGATGACGGGCGCCGCGGGCCGGTTGCCCCACCACCAGCGCACCATGCGCGCGTCGGTGGTCGCGGCGAGCAGGCCGGGGTCGAAGGGATGAGCGCCCGGCACTGTGCATTCGGGGTCGGGGCAGCCGCAGCGGGACCGGCCCTGCGGATCCGCCGCCACACCCGGGAGTACCGGCCACTGCCAGTCCGAGGCGAAGGTCAGGGCCGCTTCGATCAGCTCGGGCCCGCTGCCACCCTGGGACAGGAGCCTGCGTCGCCTTCCGAGGATCTCGCGCATGAGCGCTCGTTCCTTTCCGTTGCACGCCTGGCAACACCGTGGTCCACATCACAACATGAGTCGATCACTGCACTGTGCGTACCTGTTGGCGCATCACACCTGCACGGGCAAGAGGAGCCCCTCCGGCCGAGGCCGAGCAAGGACTTCCTCCGCGGCCGTACCACCCATACTGCGTCGAGCAGAAGCACGGGGATGGCGTGGGGTGGCGAAGTCTGGCGTTTACCGTCGCGCTTGTTTCTCTCCGCCTCCGCCACGGGAGGATGGGGCACGGTCGTCGGTGGTTAAGACGCCCGGGTCCGTCGCCAGGTTCCCGGGTGATTCCCAACCACCCCTGACCTTCACCGAGTACGTACCCCTCACGACCGCTGTGACGCTCCGTCGAGCAAGCCCAGTCGACCGCAATCAACCTCCCCCTGAGGCAGTTTCAAGCCAAGTTCGTTTTTCGGCAAGAGGTCGGGAGTGAGTTCCCTTCAGACCCATGGACACCAGGAATCCCAGCAGGACAATGCTGGACATCTCCTCACGAGTACGTGTACATGTGGAGACACTGCCGGCGGCGCAGAATGACATGGGGGTTTGCGATGTTTTTGAGCGATAAGCACCGGCCGGAAAGCCGGACGCCATGAACGCCCCGCATCCTCCGAAAGTGGCCGGAATCGATTCAACGGTTCCCGCACCCGCACACACTGTCGCGACCGTTGCTACGGGTACCTCCCCGGCCGCCCCGGCAAACCCCCAGAACGCACCGGGCGCACTGCTCCAGGACCGTCTCGCGGGATGGGTCTCCGACCTCACCACCCTCCACGAGCTGACCGAACGCCTGGCCCGTACACGGGCCCTCGACGAGGCGCTCCAGGAGATGCTGCGCGCCGGCGCCGCCCTGGTGGGCGCCCGGCGCGGTCTCGTCGTCCTGGAACCCGCCGACGGTCTCGGCCCGGACATCATGATCGGCCTCGGCCTGGCCCGCGCGGACCTCGGTCACATCGAGACCATCCCCCGCAGTTCACTGCCGTACGGCAGGATCCTCGACGGACTGCCCGGCGTCGACGACGGCATCGCCGAGCCCGACCTGCTCGCCGAGAAGGGGCTCGACCCCAGGCACCGCGAGGTCGCCGCCCGCCTCGGCTACGCCGCCAGCTACACCCTGCCCCTCGCGCCGGAGATTCCGGAGCCCCCGGACGCCCCGCGTGCCGCAGGGCCCGGGGAACGCCTGGGCGCAGCGGTGTGGCTCTACGACGAACCGGCCGAGCCGTCGGAACGGCAGCGCCATCTCGTCGGCCTGTACGCCCGGTACGCCGCCGAGCATCTCGCCCGCCTGCTGGAACTCGAGCGCACGCGCACGTCCATGGCCACCATGGCCGAGGAGCTGCTCCCCTCGCGCCTGCCCCGTCTCCCCGGCGTCCAGCTCGCCGCCCGGCACCGCACCTCTCCGAACGGCGGCGGCGACTGGTACGACGCGCTGCCGCTGCCGGACGCCACCCTCGGCCTCGCTGTGGGGTCCGTCACCGGGGCGGGGCCCAGCGCGGTCGCCGCGATGGGCCGGCTACGGGCGTCCCTGCGCGCGTACGCCGTGATGGAGGGCGAGGATCCGGTCGCCGTCCTGTCCGACCTGGAACTGCTGTTGAGGCTCACCGAACCGGCCCGGTCGGCCACCGCCCTGTTCGGCTACTGCGAACCCGCACTGCGCAAGATCACGCTGGCCGGTGCCGGGCACAGTCCGCCGCTGCTGATCGGTGAGCGCCGCACCGAGTTCGTGGAGACGTCCGTCTCGGCCCCCCTGGGCATGCTCGCCTGCTGGGAGGCACCGAGCGTGGAGGTGCACCCGGAGCCGGGCGAGACGGTTCTGCTCTACACCGACGGACTGCTGCACCACACCGGCGCCCCCACCGACCGCGCCTTCGCGCGGCTGCACGCGGCGGCGGCAGGGGTGCCGCAGGCGCTGCGACGCGACCCCGGCGCGATCGCCGACCACATCCTGCGCACCGTGCTGCCCGAAGGCGCGGCCGCGACGGCCGCGACGGGCTTCGCGGAGGACGTCGTACTGCTGGCCGCGCGGTTCGAGTAGCGGCTCCGGAGCGCCCGGCGGCCGGTCTGAGCCGTCATACTCCGTGTGCCCTCGGTAACGGGCTCTTCCGCGCTGTGACTGTTTCGCCGGCGACCGTACGATGGGGGTGGTCCCCCCTGCTCGGACGAAGCCGAAAGCTCGGGGGAGTCCAGAGCCTTACCAAGGAGGATGACCGCTGTGGAAGAAGAGCTCCCGACCGCGTTCGACCAGGTTGCCGACGCAGCGGCCCCGGAAACAGCGGAGGACCCGGAGACCGCCGAGGAAGCGCCCGTCAAGCAGCGCAAGAACGGCCTCTACCCCGGCGTGTCCGACGAGCTGGCCGAGAACATGAAGAGCGGCTGGGCCGACACCGAGCTGCGTGGCCTGGAGCCGATCCCCCAGGCCGCCGAGACGGCCGCCCGCCGCGCCACGCTGTCCACCCGCTTCCCGGGTGAGCGCCTGGTCGTTCCCGCGGGCAACCTGAAGACGCGGTCCAACGACACCGAATACGCCTTCCGCGCATCGGTCGAGTACGCCTACCTCACCGGTAACCAGACCGAGGACGGCGTTCTCGTCATGGAGCCGACGGACGACGGCCACAAGGAGACGATCTACCTCCTGCCGCGCTCGAACCGCGAGAACGGCGAGTTCTGGCTGGACGGCCAGGGCGAACTGTGGGTCGGCCGCCGCCACTCCCTCACCGAGGCGGAGAAGCTGTACGGCATCCCCGCCGCCGACGTCCGCGAACTGGCCGGCAAGCTGCGCGAGGCCACCGGCCCGGTCCGCGTCGTGCGCGGCTACGACGCCGGTGTCGAAGCGGCCCTGACCGACAAGGTCACCGCCGAGCGCGACGAGGAACTGCGCGTCTTCCTCTCCGAGGCACGGCTGGTCAAGGACGCCTTCGAGATCGGTGAGCTGCAGAAGGCCGTCGACTCCACCGCACGCGGCTTCGAGGACGTCGTGAAGGTCCTCGACAAGGCCGAGGCCACCAGCGAGCGCTACATCGAGGGCACGTTCTTCCTGCGTGCGCGGGTGGAGGGCAACGACGTCGGCTACGGCTCCATCTGTGCCGCCGGCCCGCACGCCACCACCCTGCACTGGGTGCGCAACGACGGCCCGGTCCGCTCCGGCGACCTGCTGCTGCTCGACGCGGGCGTGGAGACGCACACGTACTACACCGCCGACGTCACCCGCACGCTGCCGGTCAACGGCCGCTACAGCGAGCTGCAGAAGAAGATCTACGACGCCGTGTACGACTCCCAGGAGGCCGGTATCGCGGCGGTCAGGCCGGGCGCCAAGTACCGGGACTTCCACGACGCCGCGCAGCGGGTGCTGGCCGAGCGGCTCGTCGAGTGGGGCCTCGTCCAGGGCCCGGTCGAGCGGGTGCTGGAGCTGGGTCTGCAGCGCCGCTGGACGCTGCACGGCACCGGGCACATGCTCGGCATGGACGTCCACGACTGCGCGGCCGCGCGCACCGAGACCTACGTCGACGGCACGCTGGAGCCGGGCATGGTGCTCACGGTCGAGCCGGGACTGTACTTCCAGGCCGACGACCTGACCGTGCCCGAGGAGTACCGGGGCATCGGCGTCCGCATCGAGGACGACATCCTGGTCACCGAGGACGGCAACCGGAACCTGTCCGCCGCGCTGCCCAGGCGGTCGGACGAGGTCGAGGCATGGATGGCTGCCCTCAAGAGCTGACGCACGCACGTCGGCCGGGTACCACTCGTGGTACCCGGCCGACGTGCGTCCAGGGGCGCGACCGGGAGCGCGTTCGGAGGTCCGGTGGTGTGGTCAGACCGCCATCAGGGGCGCGTCCTTCCGCCATTTGAGGATCTTGTCGAAGCTCACCACGGTGCCGCCCAGCCCCGGTTTGTTGCCGATGTGGACGTGGTCGGCGAGTTCCTGGATGAGGCAGAGGCCGCGGCCGTGTTCCGCGTCGGACGGCGCGGGGCGGGCCGGCGGGCGGGCACAGCCACCGGTTCCGGCGGGAAAGCCGGGTCCCGCGTCGGCGACCTCGATGCGGCACTTCTCGCCGTCGAGGTAGGCAGTCACCCGGTACGCCTCCGAGGAGCCGTCCCGGACGGTGCCCCCGCCGTGCTCGACGGCGTTCGCGCAGGCCTCACTGAGGGCGACGGAGAGGTCGTAGGAAATGTCGGGGTCGACGCCCGCGGTCTCCATGGCGCCGATCAGCAGGCGCCGGGCGAGCGGCACGCTCGCAGCGTCGCGCCGCAGATGGAGTGACCACCAGATGCTCATGCTCCAGCCTCCCGGCCGCGGCTCGACATACCGTTACGTATTGCCCTGAGTACTCACTTGTAAGCATGCCGCTGACGTGACACCCCCCATATGGCGGGTGTGTCGTGGAGCCGATCGGTGTATGTGGGGCGACCGGTGGCAGAGGTGATCTTCCGGTCGTACCTCATCTTGCGGACCTGCCGTACGGCGGCGATGGGGCCAGTGCGATGATGAGCCCGTCATGACTGCCCCCCACACGCGCACGAGGCGCTCCGGACGCGGGCTCCGGATCCTGCGGGCCGCGGTGTTCGCCGCGGTCTGTGTCGTGCTGGCCGGGGCAGGTCACACGCTCGCCTCCCAGACCGCCGTTCCCCTGTGGACGCTGGGCGCGGGATTCCTCGGGACGGTCGCGATCGCGGCGCCACTCGCCGGACGCGTGCGTTCCCTGCCGGGGATCGCGGCCATGCTGGCGGCCGGTCAGACCGTACTGCACATCGTGTTCGGCATCGGCCAGCACGGCGCGGCGGCCCCCGCGGACGCGGCGTCGCCCCTTTCCGACGCCTCGCTGATCGAACAGGCCGCACGGCTGGTGTGCGGCACCACCGCGGCGGCCATCAGTCCCGCGCAGGCGCAGCGCATCCTCATCGACGCGCGGATCCACCCCGGCGCGACCGGCGGCACCGACGCACACGCCCAGGGGGACACGCTGTCCTCGGCCGCGGTGGACTCGGCGGTGCCGGCGCTGCTGCCGACCCTGCCGATGCTGCTCACGCACGTCCTCGTGGCACTCGCCACGGGCTGGCTGCTGCGCCGCGGTGACCTGGCGTTGCTACGGCTCACCGAGCTGTCGGCACACGGCGTCGCCGAAGGTGCCCTCGTGCGGTCGCTGCGCGCGGCGCTCGTTCTGGTGCTCGCCCTGCGCGCGGGCCTCCCGGGGACTTTGCAGGCTGCCCCGTGTCCGTTGCTCACCGCGCCGCCCGCGCCGCCCGCACCCCGTACCACCGCACTCCAGCACACGGTGATCCGCCGAGGTCCGCCGACCGGTACCGCACTCGCCCTCGCCGCCTGACGCGACCGGGCCACGCCCGCCACCGCCGGACATCCGGAGGAGGAGAGGGGCGCCGACGTGCGGCACGCGCGTGTGCGTCCGTTCCCCCGCGTACGACGAGCCGTCGGCGACCGAACCGTCGCGGACCCAGTGGTCGCGGACCCAGTGGTCGGTGACCCAGGCGTCACGGACCCGCGGCCAGCGAGCCGGCGGCCGGGCGACAGAGCCGTCACCGGCACAGGTGCTCACCGCCACAAGCGCTCGCCCGTACGCGTATCCCTCACCGTCAGCGAAACCCAACTGAAGCGGAGTGCTTCTGCCATGAAGGCTTCCCGTATCGCCGCCGCCGGCGCCGTCGCCGGTGTCGCCGTCCTCACCCTGTCCGCCCCCGCCTTCGCGCACGTCAGCGTGCAGCCCGAGGGCGAGGCCGCCAAGGGCGGTTACGCGGTGGTGCACTTCAAGGTCCCCAACGAGCGTGACAACGCGTCGACGACCAAGGTCGAGGTGGCCTTCCCGACCGACCACCCGCTGGCCTCCGTGATGCCGCAGCCGGTCGACGGCTGGGACATCAAGGTCACCAAGTCCACGCTGGAAAAGCCGCTGGAGATGCACGGCAAGAAGATCGACGAGGCTGTCACCAAGGTCACCTGGACCGCCGACGACGACGGCATCGAGCCAGGCTTCTTCCAGAAGTTCCCGGTGTCCGTCGGCACACTGCCCGAGCAGGCCGACGAACTGGTCTTCAAGGCGCTGCAGACGTACTCCAACAAGGAGGTCGTCCGCTGGATCGAGGTGCCTCAGGAGGGCAAGGACGAGCCCGACTACCCGGCTCCCGTGCTCGCCCTGTCCGAGGCCTCTGCCGACGGCCACTCGCACGGTGCGTCGGACGACAAGGCCGACCACGCCAAGTCCCCCGAGAACGCCGCCGCGGAAACCACCGCGGCGTCCGACTCCGGTGACTCCGGCGGCACGGACACCACCGCCCGCGTCCTGGGCATCGTCGGCATCGTCGTCGGCGCCGCGGGCGTTGCCTACGGCGTACTCGCCGGGCGTCGGCGCACCTCCGCCTGAGCCCTCCCCGCTGGACGGCGCGCACCGGGGTCACCCACGACCCCGTGGAGCCCCCGGTGCGCGCCGGAGCACTCACAACCCTGGAAACCATCATGCGCAAAAAGACCTTCACGGCGGCGGCCCTGCTCGCCGCCGCCACCCTCACTCTCTCCGCCTGCGGCAGCGGCGACGGCGACGGCGACAGCGGCAAGCCCGTCGCCGTGGTCTCCGAGGAGGCCGGCACGGAGAAGGCGGCCACGGTCCTCGACAAACCGTTCGAGAAGCCGGACCTCGTCCTCACCGACACACAGGGCAAGGAGTACGACTTCCGCGAGGAGACCGCCGGCAAGCCCACTCTGATCTACTTCGGCTACACGCACTGCCCCGACGTCTGCCCGCTGACCATGAACAACCTCGCGGTGGCCAAGAAGCAGCTGCCCCAGGACCAGCAGGACGAGCTGCGGATCGTGTTCGTCACCACCGACCCCGAGCGGGACACCTCCGCCGCACTCGGCAAGTGGCTCAAGGGCATCGACACCCAGGTCGTCGGCCTGACCGGCGACTTCGACACGATCCAGGCCGGCGCCCGCACCCTCGGCATCTCGATCAACGCGCCGCGCAAGGACGACAAGGGCCAGATCGTCTCCGACCACGGAACCCAGGTCATCGCCTTCTCCCCGAAGACCGACGGCGGCTACCTCCTGTACGGCGAGGACGCCACCGTGGAGGACTACACCAAGGACCTCCCCGGATCATCGAGGGCGAGAACCCGTGAGGCGTCTCACGGTCGCGGCGGTGGCCGTCGCCGGGGCGATGACCCTGGCCGGCTGCGGCGGCCCGGACTCCGGCGGCTCGGACTCCGGCAGCGACACGGCCGAACTGTCCGTCGGCTCCGCGTACATGCCGCAGCCGGTGTCGGACATGGCGGCCGGCTTCCTCGTCATCAGCAACAAGGGCGGCGCGGGCGACCGGCTGACCTCGGTCAGCAGTGACGTCGCCGACCGCGTCACCGTGCACGAGACCGTCGACGGGTCCATGCGGGAGGTCGACGGGCTCGGCATCCCGGCCCGCGGCAGCCTCGTGCTCGAGAGCGGCGGCAACCATCTGATGTTCGAGCAGCTGAAGCGGCAGCCGAAGCAGGGTCAGAAGGTCTCCGTCGAGCTGCGTTTCGCCCACTCCGACCCCGTCACGGTCGAGATGCCGGTGAAGCCGGCCACCTACACCCCGAAGCACGGACACTGAGGGAGACGCCCCCGTGACCCAGACCATCGCCCCCCGCGTCCGGATGCTGCTGCTGTTGCTGGCCGTCATCGGCGCGCTCCTCGCCGGGGCCGCTCCCGCGTCCGCGCACGCCGCGCTGACCGGCAGCGACCCCCGGCAGGGGACGGTGGTCGACAAGGCCCCCGCCCAGGTCTCGCTCACCTTCTCCGAACAGATCGCGGTGAGCGACGACGCCCTGCGCGTCCTCAACCCCAAGGGCAAGCGGGCCGACAAGGGCGACCCGGCCAACCCGAGCGGCACGACGTACACCGTGCGACTGCTCAGCGGACTGCCCGACGGCACCTACACCGTCACCTACCAGGTGGTGTCCGCGGACAGCCATCCCGTCGCCGGCGCCTTCACCTTCTCCATCGGTGCTCCCTCCGAGACCTCCGTCCAGGCCTCCACCCAGGCGTCCGACGACGGGCTGGTCGGCTGGCTGTACGGCTTCGGGCGGTACTTGTCGTACGCCGGGTTCGTGGTCATGGCCGGCGGGGCCGCGTTCGTGCTGGCCTGCTGGCGGCCCGGCTCCGGCGTACGGGCGGTGCAGCGGCTGGTCGTCTCCGGGTGGCTCACACTCACCGCGGCCACCCTCGCGCTGCTGCTCCTGCGCGGCTCCTACACGCGCTCCGGCAAGATCGGCGACATCTTCGACATGTCGCTGCTCGGGGAGGTGCTGCAGACCAAGACCGGCGCGGCACTGGTGTCGCGGTTGCTGCTGCTCGCCGCGGCGGCGCTGTTCATCGCAGTGCTCTTCGGGGCCGCACAGGACCAGCGGGACGACACGGAGAAGCGGTACCTGAACTCCGGGCTCGCGATCGGGGGACGGTCGTGGCGGCCGGGCTCGCCGCGAGCTGGGCCATGTCCGAGCATGCCTCCCAGGGGCTCCAGCCCGGCATCGCGATGCCGGTCGACATCGTCCATCTGCTGGCCGTCGCCGCCTGGCTCGGCGGGCTCGCCGCCCTGCTCGTCGCGCTCTACCGGGCGCCCGCCGAGACCTCTGTCGACGCGGCCGCCGTCCAGCGGTTCTCGCGGCTCGCGTTCGGCAGCGTGGTCGCCCTGGTCGTCACCGGGACCTACCAGAGCTGGCGGCAGCTCGGTTCCTGGTCGGCGTTCACCGACACCCGGTACGGGCAGTTGCTGTTCGTCAAGATCGGGCTCGTGGTGGTCATGGTCGGGATGGCGTACTTCTCACGGCGGTGGACGGCACGACTCGCCACGGCGGGCGGGCCGGCGGCCCGCCGGGAGACGACGGAGACGGAACCCGCGGCGACCGTGTCCGCTGCGAAGAGCGACTCCGGGGAGGCCGGTACGGAGACGGCCGGTGCCCGGAAGGCCGAGGCCGGTACGGAGGCGGCCCGCCCCGAAGCCACGGCCGACACCGACACCGACACCGACACCGACACCGACACGCAACGGGCGACGGCCGCGGCCGGCACGGGGCAGGCTGAGGCCCGGACGGCGGAAGCGTCCGGCACCGGGGCGAAGACCGGTGGAGGCTCCGCGCGGGCCGCTCAGCTCGCCCGGCAGCGGGCCGCCGTGGAGACCGCCCGGCAGAAGCGGCTGCGGGACGCCGACCCGAACCGCTTCGGACTGCGTCACTCAGTGCTCGCCGAGGCCGGTGTCGCCGTCGTCCTGCTCGCGATCACCACCGGGCTGACGCAGACCGAGCCGGGGCGTACGGAGCAGGAGGCCAAGGCCGCCTCCTCGTCCTCCGCCCCGTCGTCACCCTCGTCCTCGTCCGCCCAGGGAACCGGTGCGGTGACCCTGAACATGCCGTTCGACACCGGCAGCAAGGAGGACAAGGGCGTCGTCACGATCGACCTGAACCCCGCGCGCGTGGGCGGCAACGACATGCACCTCTCTGTGGAGCGGACCGACGGCGAGACCCTCGACGTACCCGAACTGAAGGTCGCCCTCACCCTCTCCGCGAAGGACATCGGGCCGCTGCCCGTCGTACCCGACCGCATCGCCCCCGGGCACTGGTCGGCGAGCGGTGTGCAGATCCCCATGGCGGGTGACTGGACGATCGAGGTGACCGTGCGGACCTCTGACATCGACCAGGTGACCGTCTCCAAGAACGCGCAGATCGGCTGAACCACCATGACTGACCAGTCCACTCAGGAGGCTCGCACCCCCGCGGCGCCGGGACCCCGGGAAGGAGCCGCCGTACCGGCCGACCGGAAGGGCATCTCCCGCCGCCGTCTGCTCGGCACCGCCGGGGCCACCGGGCTCGTGCTCGGCGCGGCGGGCAGTGCCGTGGGCTACGCCGCCGCGCCCTCCGGGGCGACTCCGCTGGCCTCGGTGGGCGAGGGCAAGGCGATGTTTCACGGGAAACATCAGTCCGGCATCACCCAGGGGCTCCCGGCCCGCGGCCATCTCGTCGCCTTCGACCTGGCGCCGGGCGCCGGTCGCAAGGAGGCCGCTGCCCTGCTGCGCCGCTGGTCGGAGACGGCCCGACGGCTGATGGCGGGCGAGCCGAGCGCCGACGGCGACACCGATGTGGCCCGCGACGCCGGCCCCTCCTCGCTGACCGTCACCTTCGGCTTCGGCCACAGCTTCTTCGCACGCACCGGTATGGAGAAGCAGCGTCCGATGGCCCTGGACCCGCTGCCCGACTTCTCCTCCGACCACCTCGACAAGGCACGCAGCAACGGCGACCTGTGGGTGCAGATCGGCGCCCACGACGCCCTCGTCGCCTTCCACGCACTGCGCGCCGTGCAGAAGGACGCCGGCTCGGCAGCCCGGGTGCGCTGGCAGATGAACGGCTTCAACCGGACACCGGGCGTCACCGCCCGTCCCATGACCGCCCGCAACCTGATGGGCCAGGTCGACGGCACCCGCAATCCGAAGTCGTCCGACCCGGACTTCGACCAGCGGATCTTCGTACCGGAGAACGGTGAGCCCCCGTGGATGGCGAACGGCTCCTACGCCGTCGTACGGCGCATCCGCATGCTTCTCGACGACTGGGAGAAACTCGCGGTCAAGGAGCAGGAGGCCGTCATCGGGCGCCGCAAGTCCGACGGGGCGCCGTTGTCCGGAGGCACCGAGACGTCCGAGATGGACCTGGAGAAGACGGATTCCAGGGGCAATCTGGTGGTCCCCCTCAACGCCCACGCCCGGATCACCCGCCCCGACCAGAACGGCGGTGCGGCGATGCTCCGGCGCCCGCTCTCGTACCACGACGGCATGGACGCGGACGGCGTGCCCGACGCGGGTCTGCTGTTCATCTGCTGGCAGGCCGACCCGCTGCGAGGCTTCGTACCGGTACAGCGCAAGCTGGACCGGGGTGACGCGCTGACGCCGTACCTCCGGCACGAGGCGAGCGGGCTGTTCGCGGTGCCGGGCGGCGCGGCAGAGGGTGAGTATGTGGGACAGCGGTTGCTGGAGGGGTGAAAATCGCCTCGCGCCACTCCTGGGAGCACAGACGAAGGTGCGGTCGGCGTGAGCCCATTAGGGTGAGGTCATGCCAGCGAGCTATGCGTATCTCGGCCCCGAGGGCACCTTCACCGAGGTGGCCCTGCGTACCCTTCCGGAGGCGGCCACCCGGGAGCTGGTCCCGTATGTGTCCGTGCAGTCCGCGCTCGACGCGGTACGCGCCGGTGAGGCCGAGGCCGCGTTCGTTCCCATCGAGAACTCCGTCGAGGGCGGCATCACCACCACCCTCGACGAACTGGTCGCGGGCACCCCGCTGATGATCTACCGCGAGGTACTGCTGTCGATCACCTTCGCATTGCTCGTCCGTCCCGGCACCAAGCTGTCGGACATCAAGACGGTCACCGCCCACCCTGCCGCCCAGCCGCAGGTGCGCAATTGGCTGAAGCAGCACCTCCCGGACACCGCCTGGGAATCGGCCGCCTCCAACGCGGACGGGGCCCGTCTGGTGCAGGAGGGCCGGTACGACGCGGCTTTCGCCGGCGAGTTCGCGGCGGCCCGGTACGGGCTGGAGGTCCTGGAGACCGGAATCCACGACGCGGAGAACGCCCAGACCCGCTTCGTGCTGGTCGGACGCCCGGCCCGGCCCGCCGCGCCCACCGGTGCGGACAAGACCTCCATCGTGCTGTGGCAGCGCGACGACCACCCCGGTGGCCTGCGCGATCTGCTGGACGAGTTCGCCACGCGGGGCGTCAACCTGATGCTGCTCCAGTCCCGGCCCACCGGTGCCGGCATCGGCAATTACTGCTTCTGCATCGACGCCGAGGGCCATATCTCGGACCGCAGGGTGGCCGAGACGTTGACGGGGCTCAAGCGGATCTGTCTTCAGGCGCGCTTCCTCGGCTCGTACCCGCGTGCGGATGTGCGGCCGACGGAGGTAAGGGATCCGCTTCCCGGGACGTCGGACGACGAGTTCGTGTCCGCGGCGGACTGGGTGGCCCGCTGCCAGGACGGCCGGTTCTGAGGGCCCCAGCCGGGGTGGGGCTGGTCCTACCTGCTGATTTTCGTTATCCACAGAAGTTATCCACAGGCCCGCTTCTCGACCTGGGGACAAGTCGACAGCATTGCCCCGTTCGGTCGACAAATCTCCCCAGTGCCCCTGATCGCATTCACTCATCCGCGGATCGCCCTTCGTCCACTCTTTCCCTTTCGGTAACCCTTTGGAGCGACCCCTTTCCCCTCGAAAGTCAAGGTAAGGGGAGTTCGCGCCGGGAACCCCCACCTTCAGCCACGTGTTTCGGAGTGGTCGATTCCGGATTCCACAGGCTTTCTTCACAGCCTGTGGATAACTTTCGGAAGACTGTGGACGCCTGTGGACAACCGGGCCTCAGATCCCGTTTCCCGCAGGGAATTCCTGTCAACGGGCATCCTGCGCACTGATTCCTTCCAGGGGGTGGACCACTCGCATTGGCCATCCGGGACGCCTTCCGGTGATCACCCGTCGACCACCCCTCAACTTCGGGGGCACATTGCGCACATCGCCCATAACGGGGCGTGACCGGCCTCCTCGGAATAGTGAGTCGTGGGGTGTCACCGCGCACCGGTAGCCTTGACCGCGTGATTGACCTTCGCCTGCTCCGTGAGGACCCCGACCGTGTGCGCGCTTCGCAGCGTGCCCGTGGAGAGGACGTCGCGCTCGTCGACTCCCTCCTGTCCGCCGACGAACGGCGGAGGTCGTCCGGCGTCCGCTTCGACGAGCTGCGTGCCGAGCAGAAGGCGCTCGGCAAGCTCATCCCCAAGGCGACCGGCGACGAGAAGGCTGAGCTGCTGAAGAAGGCCGGCACACTCGCCGCCGACGTCAAGGCGGCCGACGCCGAGCGGGACGCGGCAGCGGCCGAGACCCAGGAGCTCCTGGGCAGGCTGAGCAATCTCGTCCACCCCGACGTCCCCGTCGGCGGTGAGGAGGACTTCGTCACGCTGGAGACGCACGGCACCGCCCGCGACTTCGGCGCCGAGGGCTTCGAGCCCAAGGACCACCTGGAGCTCGGCCAGATCCTCGGCGCCATCGACGTCGAGCGCGGCGCCAAGGTCTCCGGCTCGCGCTTCTACTTCCTGACCGGCGTCGGCGCCCTGCTCGAGCTGGCGCTGGTGAACGCCGCGATCGCCCAGGCCACCGCGGCAGGCTTCACCCCGATGCTGACCCCGGCCCTGGTCCGTCCCCAGTCCATGGCGGGCACCGGCTTCCTCGGCCAGGCGGCCCAGGACGTCTACCACCTCGAGAAGGACGACCTCTACCTGGTCGGCACGTCCGAGGTACCGCTCGCCGCGTACCACATGGACGAGATCATCGACGCCGATCGGCTGCCGCTGCGCTACGCGGGCTTCTCCCCCTGCTTCCGCCGCGAGGCCGGCTCGCACGGCAAGGACACCCGCGGCATCTTCCGCGTGCACCAGTTCGACAAGGTCGAGATGTTCTCCTACGTCACTCCCGAGGAGTCGCAGGAGGAGCACCAGCGGCTGCTGGAGTGGGAGAAGCAGTGGCTGACGTCGCTGGAGCTGCCGTTCCGTGTGATCGACGTCGCCTCGGGCGACCTGGGCTCCTCGGCCTCGCGGAAGTACGACTGCGAGGCGTGGATCCCGACCCAGGGCAAGTACCGCGAGCTGACCTCGACCTCGGACTGCACCGAGTACCAGTCCCGTCGGCTCCAGATCCGGGTGCGTGACGGCAAGGCGGTGCGTCCGCTGGCCACGCTGAACGGCACCCTGTGCGCCGTGCCGCGCACCATCGTGGCGATCCTGGAGAACCACCAGCAGGCAGACGGCTCGGTGCGGGTGCCCGAGGTGCTGCGCCCGTACCTGGGTGGCCGGGAACTCCTGGAGCCGGTCGCCAAGTGAGCACCCCGTTCCCCTACCAGCTCATCGCCACCGACCTCGACGGCACGCTGCTGCGTGACGACCACTCGGTCTCCCGCCGCACCCGTGACGCGCTCGCCGCGGCCACCGCGGCGGGCGCCGCCCACATCGTCGTCACCGGGCGCGCGGTCCCCTGGACCCGGCCCATCCTCGACGACCTCGGTTACCAGGGGCTCGCCGTCTGCGGCCAGGGTGGCCAGGTGTACGACGCGGGAGCGCACCGGCTGCTCACCTCGGTGACGCTGGACCGGCAGTTGGCCGCGGTGGCGCTGGCCAAGATCGAGGCGGAGACCGGCCCGCTGCACCTGGCCGGGAGTCGTGCCGGCCTGGACGGCGAGGTGCTGGTGGGCCCCGGCTACGAAGTGCAGGGCCCGCTGCCCGCGACGCCGTTCACGGACGCCTCGGACCTGTGGGCGGCGCCGCTGAACAAGGTGTACATCCAACACCCGACCCTCACCGACGACGAACTCGCCGAGGCGGCCACACGCACCGCGGGCGGCTTCGTCACCGTCACCCTGGCGGGCGAGGGCATCGTCGAACTGCTCCCCCTCGGTCTGTCCAAGGCCACCGGGCTGTCCCTGGCCGCTCGTCGGCTGGGGGCGAAGGCCACCGGGACGATCGCGTTCGGCGACATGCCGAATGACATCCCGATGTTCGCCTGGGCCACGCGCGGCGTCGCCATGGCCAATGCCCACCAGGACCTGCGGGGGGTGGCCGACGAGGTGACGTCCTCCAACGAGGAGGACGGGATCGCGGTGGTGGTGGAGCGGTTGCTGGGCTGAGGACGCCCCCTGAGCCGCTCAGGACGGCTCGGGGACGGCGGGACTCGGGGTGGCCGCGGGACTCGGGAAGCCGGGTTCAACGTGTGCGGAGGATGCACGAATCGAACGTGCGCGGGCTTCCACCCGACCGCGGCTCAGCAAGCCGGTGCCTTACCCCTCGGCCAATCCTCCGGGTGGGCGGCCCACGCGTCTGATGCGCGCGCTCGAAGCGGCCGCCCCGGGCAGCTCCCCGTGGAGCGGACTCGGCAACGGAGCAGGAACTACTCCGGAGTCCGCCGCCGACTGCCCTGGCAGGAGCTGGACGTACTGCCGTGCATGGACATCGCCCCGCTCCTCTCCCGGTTCACGACACCGGACCTTCCCGGCGATGCGGACACCACCACTCTGCCCTCCTGGCGAAGGGGGCGCCACCCAATTAGGGCCTGTCCGCCGGACAGGCCCCAAGGGGTATCTGGTTCGGCACCAAGCCGACCGCTGCCGTGCCCTGCCCGGTGGCCTCGGAGCAGGGTGCTGTCACTCCTCGCCGGCGAGCGTGAGCGTGCGCAGCTTCTGACCGGCGTACCAGGTGGCCAGCACGGTGACGACGAGCAGCAGGACCGTCGCGGTCGTCAGGCCGACGTCCGAGGTGACCAGGTCACCGCCGGCGACCTTCTGGGCCACCGCCAGTGACCACTGCTGGACGCTCAGCGTGCGCGCGCCGGGCACCAGGGAGCCGAACAGCGCCTCCCAGACCAGCGCGTAGACCAGACCGAACACCACCGCGTGCCGGGAGACCGTGCCGAGCAGCAGGAAGAGCGCCGCGTACGCGATGGAGGCGACCAGCGCGGCCACCGTGTAGGCGACGGCGATCTGCTGGCCGTTGCCGTTCAGGATGAAGCCCGCGACCAGGGTGGGCACCGCCGAGAAGACCATCGTCACGGCGATCGCCACGATCAGCTTGGTGTAGATGATCGTGGACCGCTTGATCGGCTTGGACAGCAGGTACACCACCGAGCCGTCGTCGATCTCGGGACCGATCGCGCCGGTACCCGCGATGACACCGATGATCGGCACCATGGTGGCGAGCGCCAGCCCGCCGAGCACGTCGGCCGCGGTCTGGTCGTCGGCACCGGCGAGGGCGCGCACCGCCAGGGAGATCGCGATCAGCAGCAGCGGCAGGGCGCCCAGGATGAGCGCCCGGCGACGGCCGAGCAGGGCCCGGTAGGTGAGTCGGGCGACTGTGGGGTCGTACATGTTGTTCGGCCTCCTACGCCGCGACGAGATACGAGAAGACGGACTCGAGGGACTCGTCGGACGGCGAGACCGTGAGCAGGCGGATGCCGTGTTCCTTCGCGACCCTGGGCAGCAGGGACGTGAAGCGACCGAAGTCGACGGTCTGGATCCGCAGCACGCCCTCGCTGTGGTCGACCTCGATGCCGGACGTGGACGGGTCCGCGATCAGCGCGGCCGCGAGGGCGCGGTCGTCACTGGAGCGCACCAGGTAGCGGTGCGGGCGGTCCGTCATCAGTCGGCGGATCTTGCGGAAGTCACCGCTGGCCGCGTGCCGGCCGGCGACGACGACCTCGATGTGCCAGGCGAGCTGCTCGACCTCCTCGAGGATGTGGGACGAGAACAGCACGGTGCGGCCCTCGTCGCCCATGCGCCGCAGCAGGTCCATCAGCTGCATGCGCTGGCGCGGGTCCATTCCGTTGAACGGCTCGTCCAGCAGGAGCAGGGACGGCTCGTGGACCAGCGCGGAGGCCATCTTCACGCGCTGGCGCATGCCCTTGGAGTACGTGGCGATCTTGCGGTCCTGCGCGTACTCCATCTCGACCGTCGCCAGTGCCCGCTGGGCCGCGTCGGCGCCCAGTCCGTGCAGTTCGGCGTTGGCGAGGACGAACTCACGGCCGGTGAGGAAGTCGTACATCGCCTCGCGCTCGGGGACGATGCCGATGTGCCGGTAGATCTTCTCGTTGCGCCACACCGCCTGTCCGTCGAGGGTGACGGTGCCGGTGGAGGGGGCGAGGAAGCCGGCCATCATGTTGATGAGGGTGGACTTTCCGGCGCCGTTGGGGCCGAGCAGGCCGGTGACGCCGGGGCCGACGGTCATGGTGATGTCGTTGACGGCGACCACGTTGCCGAACCAGCGGGAGACATGGTCGATGGAGAGCGTGGTCACATGCCCACCTTCCGGTAGCGGCGCGTCAGGAGGCCGTAGCAGGTCGCGATCAGGCCGAGGGTGAAGAGGACGTACACCACGCCCTCGCCGTTCGTCGGGCCCACTCCGCCCGGGAAGGTGGAGCTCGCGCCGAGGAAGGCGGACTGCACACCGTCGATGAGGGTGACCGGGGAGAACAGACCGATCCAGGCGATCGTCCCGGAGCTGCCCTGGAACTCAGCGATCGCCTGGAGGGTGGAGACCGCTCCGTAGGAGATGGTCAGGACGGCGATCACGGCGGCGATGCCGAAGCCGCGGCGCGGAGTGACCGCGGCGATGACCAGGCCGATACCGGCGAAGAGCAGTGAGAGCAGTGCCACGGAGACGAGTCCCTGTGCGAACCCCTTGGTCTGGTCGGCGAAGTCGAGTTTGGCCAGCAGCGCGCCCGCATAGAGCACCAGCAGGGGAGCGGCGGTGAGGATGAACAGGGCGGAGGACAGCGCCGCGAACTTGGCGCGCACGTAGTCGGCGGTCTCGATGGGCCGCGAGAAGTACAGCGGCACGGTCTTGAAGCGCAGGTCGCGCGAGACGGACTGGGGTGCCTGCGAGGCGACGTACAGGCTGATGACGGCCTGCATGATGATCGCGTAGCGCGTGTAGTCGACGGGCAGTTCGTTCGCCTTGGTGGCGACCGCGACGGCGACCATGATGGCGGCCGGCACGCACATCACCACGAACAGCAGCATCGGCAGCACCTTGGACTTCGCCGAGCGGCCGAGGCCGTAGGAGCCGCGCAGGGACTGCGAGAACAGCGAGAGCCTGGCGTAGGAGCGGCCGAGGCGGGGGCCGTCGTAGGAGCGGTAACCGATGTTGTGGATACGGGTCTGGTCACCCGACGTCGGTGCGGGTGTCCGCCGGGGCTGCTCAACCGCCATGGCCGACCGCCTCCTTCCGCTGCTCGCCGTTGCCGGTGTCGGAGCCGGTCACGATGTCGGTGTCGTTCTTGAAGACCTCGGAAATGTGGTGGCGGCGCTGTTCCATGCGCACCAGGCCGAGCCCGAGGTCGGCGATCACGTCCCGCACCAGGTCGTAGGTCTCCTCGCCCTGAGCCGTGAGCAGGAGGACGTGGCCGGCGCCCGGCAGTCCGCTGCCGTCCTGGACGGTCACCCCGCGCGCGTGGAGCGCGTCACGCACCGCGCGGGTGCCGTCCGGGTGCTCTTCGGTGTCGGTGACCTCGATCGCGAGGGTCGTCGTGATCTGGGTGAAGTCAGTGGTGGAGCTGGAGCGCAGCAGCTTGCCGCCGTCGACGACGACCACGTGGTCGCAGGTGCGCTCGAGTTCGCCCAGCAGGTGGGAGGTGACCAGGACCGAAATGCCGAAGTCGGTGTGGATCCGGCGGATCAGGCCGAGCATCTCGTCGCGGCCGACGGGGTCGAGACCGTTGGTCGGTTCGTCCAGGAAGACCAGTTCCGGGTCGTGCACCAGGGCTTGCGCGAGCTTCACCCGCTGCTTCATGCCGGTGGAGTAGCCGCCCATGGGGCGGTAACGCTCCTCGTACAGGCCGACGTGGCGCAGGGTGTCCGCGGTGCGCTCCCGCGCGGCGGTGGGCGGCAGGCCGGACATGCGGGCCATGTGGACGACGAACTCGGTGGCCGAGACGTCCGGTGGCAGGCAGTCATGCTCCGGCATGTAGCCCACCCGCTCGCGGATGGCGGCGCCCTTGGTCGCGACGTCGAGGCCGAGGACTTCGGCGCGGCCCTCCGTGGCGGGGGACAGACCCAGAAGGATCTTGATCAGTGTGGACTTGCCGGCTCCGTTGGCTCCGACGAGTCCGGTCACACCGGGCTCGACATCCATGGAGAGCCGGTCAAGCGCGGTCACCCTGGGGTACCGCTTGCTCAGGCTTTCGGTCGCGATCACAGTCACATCCCCGACGTTAGTGGCCCGCGCCATGCGAGTCGTCAGACCGGAGAGCCGTCTTGGGGTCCCCCTGGAGTCGTACAGGCCCGTAGGGGGCCCTCCGCCGGGCTGCCGGATTCGCCGGGTCACGCTACGTCCATGTGGCGCAGCCGCGGTACGGCGTCCGCCGTCGGGGGACGACGCGGGGCACCCGGTTCTGTGAATACCGGCCTCACCTTCACCGCGCGTTTCGGGGGCGGACGCCGAGGAGGGGCGGCGCCTTCAGCCGCGGGCCGCCCGCCTGTACGGGCTCGCGGCTGTCCCCGGAGAAGGTCACCGCGGCGATCCTGCGGGCAGTGGGGCGGGACGAGGCGGTGGTGCCGGTGACACCGGAGGCATGCGGGGCGTACCCGCTGTCGCGGTGGCGGCCGGGGGCGGTGCGCCGGATCGCCCGGGTGGAGCCGCTCCTCTGAGGCGACTGGTGCAGCTCCAAGGCCGTTGTCCACAGGTGCACCCCATTCCACTGTGGATAACCGCACTTGATTGTGGATCAAACATCCTGGGTAAAACCGATCGCGTGATGTACGTCTCTCCCGGCAGGCTGAGCAGATGGACGAAAGACGCACCGTGAAGGTGTCGAAGTACCTCGCCAGGCATCTGCGCCATACGCCCGAGGAGATCGGGCTGGCCCTCGACGAGGCCGGCTGGGTCGAGATCGACACGCTGATCGCCGCGGCGACCGCACACGGTTTCCGGTTCACCCGGGCGGAACTGAACCACGTCGTCGCCGCCAACGACAAACAGCGCTTCGCGATCGAGGGCACCCGGATTCGTGCCAGCCAGGGACACAGCGTCGAGGTCGACCTGGGACTGCCGTCGGCCACCCCACCGCCGTATCTCTTTCACGGCACCGTCGGCCGCCACTTGGCCGCCATCCGCGCCGAAGGGCTTCTGCCCATGGACCGGCACGACGTGCACCTCTCCGCCGACCGCGGGACGGCGACCCGCGTCGGTGCCCGCAGGGGCCACCCGGTGGTGCTCTCCGTGGACACGGCAGCCATGCTCCGCGGCGGCCATGTCTTCCGGGTGAGCGCGAACGGCGTATGGCTGACCCACGCCGTACCCGCTCGGTATCTGCGGTTCTCCGAGAGCCACTGACACAGCGGTTCCCCCCGGTCATCGCCCTCGCGAGTTCCTCACTGCCACCGCTGCCGTGCTTTCCCCACGGCCGACGCCGCCGCATGATCAGCGGTCACGGCGCGGGACGAGGTCGGGTGTCGTACCGAGCGTCGGCGCCGACGGGCTCACCCGTGTGAAGGGACGGTTCTTCCCGCCCGGCTGGTGGCCGGTCGTCCCGCTTCCCGGTGACGAGACGTACCAGAACTCGTGCCCGGCGCCTCGTTCAGGCCCTGGAGGGACGGCAAGGTCCGCCGACCGGCGGCACCGGCGAAGCCACCGGGGCCCGTTGCGGACCGCCGGGCGGATGGCCTCACGTGCCGGACGAATCCGTCACCGCGTCCGGGGAAGACTGGCGGGATGGGAGAGATCCGGGTCGGAACCTGCTCGTGGACGGACAAGGCGCTGGTGTCCAGCGGCTGGTACCCGACAGGCCACCGCGACGCGGAGGGCAGGCTGCGGCACTACGCCACACAGTTCCCCGTGGCAGAGGTGGACTCCACCTATTACGGGCTGCCCAGCACCCGTAACAGCCTTCTGTGGACCGACCGCACCCCTGGGGGCTTCCGGTTCGACGTGAAGGCGTTCTCCCTGCTCACCGGGCATCCGACACGGCCGGAAGCGCTGCCCGCCGAACTGCGCCCGGCCCTCGCACGGCAGCGGGGGCGGGCAGGCATCGATCCCGGACTGCTCGACGATGTGTGGGATCGGTACAGCGCGGCCCTCGAACCACTGCGCGCATCCGGCCGTCTGGGGACGCTGGTTTTCCAGTTCCCGCACCGGCTCGTACCGGGGAGGCCGGCGGTGGAGTTCCTGCGCCGGTGCCGTGAGCGTGCCGCGGGATGGCCGATGGCCGTGGAGTTCCGACACCCCGGCTGGTGGCGCGAGGAGCACGTCGATGCGACGACCGCCCTGCTGACGGAGCTGGACACGGCCGCCGTGGCCGTGGACATGGTGCAGACGCTTCCCGCTTCCGTACCACCGGTCGTACGGGTCACCACCCCGGAACTCGCCCTGGTGCGCTTCCACGGTCGCAACAGCGCGTGGGGGACCGGCACCAAGGAAGAGAGGTTCCGCCACTCGTACACGCCCGAAGAACTCTCCGAGTGGACACCGCGCGTCCGCGAGATGGCCGAGCAGGCGCGGGAGGTCCACGTCCTGTTCAACAACTGCTGCGGTGACGCCGCCGTCCGCGCCGCGCAGTCGATGCAACACCTGCTCGGTCTCTCGTAGGGTCGTCCCCATGCGACTGAGCACTGTGATTCTGCCGATCGACCGCTGGCGCGAGGGGGGCCGCGACAAGTGGCGACGCGCCGAAGAGCTCGGCTTCCACGCCGCCTACACCTACGACCACCTGTCCTGGCGGACCTTCCGGGACGGCCCCTGGTTCGGCGCGGTACCCACGCTCACCGCCGCCGCGGCGGCCACCGAACGGCTCCGGCTCGGCACGCTCGTCACCTCGCCGAACTTCCGGCACCCGGTGACCCTCGCCAAGGAGCTGATCTCCCTCGACGACATCTCCGGCGGGCGCGTCACCCTCGGTATCGGCGCGGGCGGAACCGGTTTCGACGCCACCGCGCTCGGCCAGGAGCCGTGGACACCGCGTGAGCGGGCCGACCGCTTCGCGGAGTTCGTTCCACTGCTCGACCGGCTGCTCACCGAGGACTCGGTGTCGTACGAGGGTTACTTCTACGCGGCGCACGAGGCCCGCGACATCCCGGGTTGTGTGCAGCGGCCCCGGTTGCCGTTCGCCGTGGCCGCCACCGGACCGCGCGGGCTGCGGCTCGCCGCACGGCACGGGCAGGCGTGGGTGACCACGGGTGACCCGAAACTGTACGAGAACGGCACGCCCGAACAGTCGGTTCACGCCATGCGCGGTCAGGTGGAGAAGCTGGCCGACGCCTGCGCCGAGCACGGGCGGGACGTGACCGAACTGGACAAGATCCTGCTCACGGGATTCACCCCGGAGCGGAGCCGTCCGCTGGAGTCCCTGGACGCGTTCGTCGACTTCGCGGGCCGCCACACGGAGCTGGGATTCACCGAGATCGTGCTCCACTGGCCCGTCCCGGACTCGAATTTCGCGGCGGACCACAAGATCTTCGAGCAGATCGCCATGGAGACGCCGACGCAGCTGTCCTGAGCAGGAGCCCGATCGGGTGGGACGATGCCCGTGCCCACACGGGAAACCGCTTCACCAAGGGCTCCGGGGAACGTCGGAGAGCGGTAACCACTCACATGTGCGGAGTGCCGCACGATCGTGCGGGCGCATACGGGACAATGGCCGGGTGACCTCAGCGACCCGACAGCCCGCGACCCCGAGCTCTCCCCAGTTCTCGACCTCGCTCGAGCAGGAAGGCAGTCCCGTCACCCCACCGCGGCTCATCGCCACCGACCTCGACGGCACCCTGCTGCGCGACGACAAGTCGGTGTCCCCCCGCACGGTCGCCGCACTGGCCGCCGCCGAGAAGGCGGGCATCGAGGTTTTCTTCGTCACCGGCCGCCCGGCCCGCTGGATGGACGTCGTCAGCGACCACGTCCACGGCCACGGGCTCGCCATCTGCGGCAACGGCGCCGCCGTCGTCGACCTGCACGGCGGTCCCGGCGCCCACCGCTTCGTGAAGGTGCGGGAGCTCGCCCGGCAGAACGCACTGGACGCGGTACGGCTGCTGCGCGACGCCGCACCGGGCACCGTGTACGCCGTCGAGCAGACCTACGGCTTCAACCAGGAGCCGGCGTACCCGAAGCTGCATATGGAGGCCCCGGACCTCCTGGCCCCGGCCGAGGAACTGCTGGCGCCGGACGCCCCCGCCGCCGACGAGCCGGTGCTCAAGATCCTCGCCCACCACTCCGAGCTCGACCCCGACGCCTTCCTCACCCTGGCGCGGCTGGCCATCGGCGTCCGTGCCAACGTCACCCGCTCCAGCCCGAGCGCCCTGCTGGAGATCAGCGGTCCCGACGTGTCCAAGGCGAGCACGCTCGCCCTGTGCTGCGCCGAGCGCGGAATCTCGCACGATCAGGTCGTGGCGTTCGGGGACATGCCCAACGACATCGAGATGCTCACCTGGGCGGGCCGTTCCTACGCGATGAGCAATGCCCACCCGGACGTCCTCGCCGCCGCCTCGGGACACACGGTCGCCAACAACGAGGACGGCGTGGCCGTGGTGATCGAACAACTGCTGGCGGAACAGCTCTAGGGCCTGCCTGCCCGGCGGGGACTCGCTCAGAGGGTCAGCCCTCGTTGTGCCAGCCACGACACCGGATCCACCGCCGAGCCCATCTCCGGCGTGACCCGCACCTCGAAGTGCAGATGCGGTCCGGTGGAGTTGCCGCTGGTCCCGGACTGGCCGATCCACTGTCCGGGCGAGACACGGTCGCCCTGGTCCACGGCGACGGCGGCCAGGTGTGCGTACTGCGTGTGGTAGCCGCCCGCGTGCTGGACCACGATCTCGATGCCGAAGGCCCCTCCGCAGGACACCTTCACCACTCTGCCCGCGCCCACGGACCGCACCGGCGTGCCGATCGGCACCGCGAAGTCCTGCCCGGTATGCCGGTTCGCCCAGAGTGCGCCGCCACTCCCGTAGGACGCGGACAGCACATAGGTCTCCACCGGTGACACCCAGGAGTCGGTGAACCGGAACTCCGGCTGGTCGAGCCGCACCGCACCACGGCAGGAGCCGGCCGCCACCGAGACGTCCGCCTGCCCCTGCAACTGCCACCGCGCCGTCTCGAGTTTCTGCTCGATGCCGTTCTTCAGGTCGGCGAGTTCCTTGTTCCGCTTTTCCAGCGCTTTCCACGCTTCCGCTGCCTTCGCCTCGTCACGGGCGATTCGTGCCTCGGCCCGTGCGTTCTTGTCGATCGCGTTGTCGAGGACCACATGCGCCTTCCACAAGGCCCGCTGACCTCGCATCACCTCCTCGGGGTCGTCCGCGAGGAGCATGTGCACGGTCAGCGGCAGCCCACCGCCACTGCGGTACTGGGACCGCGCGATCCGGCCCAGGTCCTCGCGCAGGACAGCGGACTCCTCACGCTCCCGATGCAGCAGCTTCTCCAGCCGCTCCACCTCGGTCCGCTGCCGTTCGGCCTCGCGCCGGCCCGCCTCGTACTTCAGGGTCGCCGCGGCCGCGTCCTCGTACAGCCGCACCACCTGTGCGCTGATACCGGATTCCGCGCCGTGGCCGGGGGCCTGGGGCCCGCCGCCGTCGGTGGGCCGGGCGGCGAGCACGGCGAGCGCGCAGAGCGGCACGGCGACGAGCAGCGGATGACGGCGGGTGAGGCGCATGACAGCGATCCTGACTCCGCTCGGGCACCCGGTCCTGTTCATGTCGTACGCCTGGGGGAGCGTGCGACCCGGATGGCCCAGCGATACCGCCGAAAAGAGGCTCTTCCGGTCGAGTTTGACGTCCCGCCACGCATGCCCCTCGTCACGCTTGCGGCGTCACGGGCTCCGCGTCCCGGTCAGTTCACCACCGCCAGCCGGTCCGACTCGGCCTCACGCCGCAGCATCCGCCGCAACGGCCCGGCCGCAACGGCCAGTTCCTCGTACGCTCCGCGCTGCACCACGCGCCCCTCGTCCAGCACGATCACCTCGTCCACCGCCGCCAGTCCGGCCAGCCGGTGGGTGATGAGCAGTGTCGTACGGCCCTCGGTGGCGGCCAGCAGATCGGCGGTGAGCGCGTCCGCGGTCGGCAGGTCGAGGTGTTCCGCGGGCTCGTCCAGCACCAGCACGGGGAAGTCCGCGAGCAACGCCCTGGCCAGCGCCAGGCGTTGCCGCTGGCCGCCGGAGAGCCGTGCCCCGTGCTCGCCGACGAGTGTGTCCAGGCCGTCGGGCAGGCTGTCGGCCCACTCCAGCAGCCGGGCACGGGCGAGCGCGTCGCGCAGTTCGCCCTCGGTGGCGTCCCGCTTCGCGAGCAGCAGGTTCTCGCGCACCGAGCTGTCGAAGAGGTGGGCGTCCTGCGCGCACAGTCCGACCAGCCGCCGCACGTCGTCGCCGTCCAGGGCGTACGCGTCCACACCGGCCAGCGTGTACGAGCCCGCGCCCGGGTCCAGGAACCGCAACAGCACCTGTGCGAGCGTCGTCTTGCCGGAGCCGGACGGGCCGACCACCGCGACCCTGCGGCCCTGCTCCAGTCTCAGGTCCAGCCCGGCGAGCGCGTCCCTTTCCTGCCCGGCGTGCCGGGCCTCGAGTCCTTTGACCACGAGCGGGAACGGCGACGCGGGCGCCTGCCGGTGCCGTTCCGGCTCCTGTACGGGCACCGGGGCGTCCAGTACCTCGTACACGCGCTCGGCGCTCTTGCGCACCCGCTGCCGGTACTGCATGGCGAGCGGCAGTCCGAGTACGGCTTCGAAGGCCGCCAGCGGGGTGAGGACGACAACGGCCAGCGCCACGCCGTCCAGCCTGCCGGCGGCCACCGCCTGCACGCCGACGAGAGCCGCGGCCGTGACGGTCAGGCCCGAGATCAGTGCGGTGAGCCCGTCTCCGAGGGCGGTGGCAGTGGCCGCGCGCGAGGCGATCCGGGTGAGAACTCCGTCGGCCCGTCGTGTCTCTGCGGTCCGCGTGGGCAGGGCGCCCGCGACCGTCAGCTCCGCGGTTCCGGTGAGCAGGTCGGTGACGTGGGTCGCGAGGACTCCGCGGGCGGGCGCCAGTCGGCGCTCCGCACGCCGGGCCACGGCGCCCGTGATCACCGGCACACCGGCTCCCGCCGCGAGCAGCCCGGTCGCGAGCACGGCCCCGGCCTCGGGGAGCAGCCAGGCCGTGAAGCCGACGGACAGAGCCGAGACGACGACCGCCGCACCCGCCGGAAGCAGCCAGCGCAGCCAGTAGTCCTGCAGTTCGTCCACGTCGGCGACCAGCCGGGAGAGCAGATCGCCCCGACGCGCCTCCCGCAGTCCGGCAGGCGCCAGCCGCTCCAGCCGCCGGTACACCGCGACCCTGGTGTCAGCCAGCATCCGCAGCACCGCGTCGTGCGACACGAGTCGCTCGGCGTACCGGAACACGGCCCGCGCGATGCCGAAGGTCCGCGTCGCGGTCACGGCGACCATCAGGTAGAGCACGGGCGGCTGCTGCGAGGCCCGGGAGATGAGATACCCGGACGTCGCCATGAGGCCCACGGCGCTGCCCAGCGCGATACTGCCGAGCAGCAGCGCGAACGTGAGCCGCCCTCGCCGGGCACCGGACAGAGCACGGACACGGGCCAACACTCCACGCGCACCGGCTTCCGCGGCAGCCTCTGCCGGGATGCCCTCCGGCCCGGACCGCGTCGCACCTTCGGCGGAGGCGGGAGCGGCACCGGGGGCGTGTTCGGCGAGCAGCGGCTCCCGGTCGACGCCGGCGTGTTCCGCCGGCACGGGCTGCGCCCGGTCACCGGGAGCGGGTTCCGTCACGCGCACCACGCGGTCCGCCACCGCCAGCAGTGCAGGCCGGTGCGCCACCAGCAGCACGGTCCGGCCGGCCGCCAGCCGCCGTACCGCTGCCACGACCTCGGCCTCGGTGGCCCCGTCCAGCGCGGCCGTCGGCTCATCGAGCAGCAGCACGGGCCGGTTCGCGAGGAAGGCACGGGCCAGCGCGAGCCGTTGCCGCTGCCCCGCGGACAGTCCCGCCCCGTCCTCGCCCAGCGCGGTGTCGGCGCCCTCGGGCAGCGCGTCCACGAACTCCAGGGCGCCCGCGTCCCGCAGGGCGCGGCGAACGGCGTCGTCGTCCGCGTCGGGCTGGGCCAGGCGTACGTTCTCGGCGATCGTCCCGGCGTGCAGGTGCGGTCGCTGCGGTACCCAGGCCACCCGGCTGTGCCACTGCGCCAAATCGACACCGGCGAGATCGGCTTCCCCGATCCGGACCCGTCCCTCGGTCGGTCGCACGAAGCCCAGCAGCACGTTCAGCAACGTCGACTTACCTGCTCCGCTCGGTCCGACGAGCGCGACCGCCTCCCCGGGCTCGACGGAGAAGGACACGTTCGACAACGCGTCCGACGACCGTCCGGAATAGCGGACGGTCACGCCCTCGAAGGACAGGGCGCCCGACGGCACCGCACCGGTCCCCGGCGTCGGAACGGATGTCTCCAGGACCGAGAAGATCTCCTCGGCGGCGGCCAGCCCCTCCGCCGCGGCATGGTACTGCGTACCGACCTGCCGCAGCGGCAGATACGCCTCGGGCGCGAGGATCAGGATGACCAGGCCGATGTACAGGTCCATTTCGCCGTACACGAGCCGCATGCCGGTCGTCACGGCGACCAGCGCCACCGAGAGGGTGGCGAGGAGTTCCAGCGCGAAGGAGGAGATGAAGGCGATCCGCAGCGTCCGCATGGTCGCCCGGCGGTATTCGGCGGTGATCCGTCGGATCGACTCCGCCTGTGCCTTGGCCCGCCCGAACACCTTCAGCGTCGGCAGCCCGGCAACGACGTCCAGGAAGTGACCGGACAGCCGGGAGAGCAGCTCCCACTGCCTGTCCATCCGGGACTGGGTGACCCAGCCGATCAGCATCATGAAGACCGGGATGAGCGGCAGCGTGACGACGATGATCGCCGCCGAGACCCAGTCCTCGGTGACGATCCGCGCCAGCACCGCCACCGGAACGACCACGGCCAGCCCCAACTGGGGCAGGTAGCGCGAGAAGTAACCGTCGAGGGCATCGACCCCACGGGTCGCCAGGGCGACCAGCGAACCGGTCCGCTGCCCGGTCAGCCACCCCGGACCGAGTACCGTCGCGCGCTCCAGCAGCCGGCCCCGCAGCTCCGACTTGACCGCCGCGCTCGCCCGGTGCGCGGCCAGCTCGGTGAGCCAGCCGACCAGGGCACGGCCGACCGCGACACAGGCCAGGAGCACCACCGGAGTGCTGAGTTCGGCCAAGCCCAGACCGTGTTGGAAGGCGCCCACCACCACCTCGGCAATGAGCATGGCCTGAGCGATCACCAGCCCCGCGCCGACGACGCCCAGGGCGACGACCGCCACCAGGAAAAGTCGCGTGGCACGGGCGTAACGGAGCAGTCGCGGGTCGATTGGTTTCACGTGAAACACACCTCAGTGCACGGGATCGGCGATGTGCTGGGTGCCGATCCGCTTACGGAAGACCCAGTACGTCCAGCCCTGGTAGAGCATGATGACCGGCGCGGCGATCACCGTGAGCCAAGTCATGATCTTCAACGTGTAGGGGCTCGAGGAGGCGTTGGTGACGGTGAGGCTCCAGTCCGCGTCGAGCGTGGACGGCATGACGTTCGGGAAGAGCGTCAGGAAGAGCATCGTCACGGCGGCCACGATGGTGAGACCGGACAGCGTGAATGACCACCCCTCGCGCCCCGCCTGGTTCGCCACCAGGGCGGCGACCAGCGCGGCGACCGCGACGACCAGCGCTACCAGGCTCTTTCCGTCACCACCGTCGACCTGCGTCCACAGCAGGAAGACCAGCGCCAGTACGGCCGCGACGAGCCCCACCCGCAGCGCCATCTGCCGGGCCCGCCCCCGGATGTCGCCGACGGTCTTGAGTGCCGCGAACACCGCGCCGTGGAAGGTGAAGAGCGTCAGCGTGACCAGGCCGCCCAGCAGCGCGTACGGGTTGAGCAGGTCCCAGACGTTGCCCACGTACTCGAACTCGGAGTCGATCTTCACTCCGTGCACGATGTTGCCGAACGCCACACCCCAGAGGAAGGCGGGGATGAGCGAGGTCCAGAAGATCGCCGTCTCCCAGGTGCGCTGCCAGCGCTCCTCCGGCCGCTTCGCCCGGTACTCGAAGGCGACGCCCCGGATGATCAGGCACACCAGGATGATCAGCAGCGGCAGGTAGAAGCCGGAGAAGAGCGTGGCGTACCACTCGGGGAAAGCGGCGAAGGTCGCACCGCCGGCCGTGATCAGCCACACCTCGTTGCCGTCCCAGACGGGCCCGATGGTGTTGATCAGCACCCGCTTCTCGGTACGGTCACGGGCGAGCAGGCGGGTGAGGATCCCGATCCCGAAGTCGAAGCCCTCCAGGAAGAAGTAGCCGATCCACAGGAAGGCGATCAGAACGAACCAGACGTTGTGCAGTTCCATGACTGTGCGGCTCCCTCGGCCTAGTACGAGAAGGCCATCGGCTTGTCGGCGTCACGGGGATCGCCACCGATCTTCGTGGGCGGGTTGAGATCGGCCTCGGTGAGCTCGGGCGGGCCCGCCTTGACGTACTTGGCGAGCAGCTTGACCTCCACCACGGCCAGGACGGCGTACAGCAGGGTGAAGACGGTCATCGAGGTGATGACCTCGGCCTGGGACACCCCGGGTGAGACCGCGTGCCGGGTCTGCAGCACGCCGTAGACGACCCAGGGCTGCCGGCCCATTTCGGTGAAGATCCAGCCCCAGGCATTGGCGATCAGCGGGAACGCCATGGTCCAGAGCGCCAAGAGCCAGTACAGCCGGGTGAGCCTCGCGCCCAGCGGATTCTTCAGCAGCACCAGGTGCGGTACCTCGTCCTCCCCCGTGCGCAGGGCGACGGGCAGCAGGAACCTCTTCCGGGTGAGCCAGAGCCCCAGCAGGGCGAGCGAGAGGGACGCCATGCCGAAGCCGATCATCCAGCGGAAGCCCCAGTAGGCGACGGGGACGATGGGCTTGTAGTCACCGGGGCCGAACTGCTCCTGCAGGGCCTCGTTGGTGTCGTTGATTCCGGGCACGTACGACTCGAAATCGCCGTGGGCGAGGAAGGACAGCAGCCCGGGGATCTCCAGCGCGACCTTGTTGTGCCCCTTGTCGACGTCCCCATACGCGAACACGGAGAACGGTGCCGGGCCCTCGCCGTCCCACAACGCCTCGGCGGCGGCCATCTTCATCGGCTGCTGCTCGTACATGACCTTGCCGAGGGTGTCCCCGCTGACCGCGGTGAGCAGGCCGCCGACCGCCATGGTGACCAGGCCGAGCCGGAGCGACGTCCGCATCACGGGGATGTGCTTCTTACGCATCAGGTGGAAGGCCGCGATGCCCACCATGAAGGCGCCGCCCGTCAGGAAGGCCGCCGAGAAGCTGTGGAAGACCTGGTTGAGCGTGGTGTTCTGGGTGAGCACCAGCCAGAAGTCGGTGAGCTCGGCGCGGCCCTTCTCCTCGTTGATCCGGTAACCGACCGGGTGCTGCATCCAGGAGTTGGCCGCGAGGATGAACCAGGCGGACAGCAGGGTGCCGAGCGAGACCATCCAGATGCAGGCCAGGTGGATCTTCTTGGGCAGCTTGTCCCAGCCGAAGATCCACAAACCGATGAAGGTGGACTCGAAGAAGAAGGCGAGCAAGGCCTCGAAGGCGAGCGGGGCGCCGAAGACGTCACCGACGAACCGCGAGTAGTCGGACCAGTTCATGCCGAACTGGAACTCCTGCACGATTCCGGTGACCACGCCCATCGCGATGTTGATCAGGAAGAGCTTGCCCCAGAACTTCGTCGCTCTGAGGTACTTCTCCTTCTCGGTGCGCACCCAGGCGGTCTGCAGCCCGGCGGTGAGGGCGGCCAGCGAGATCGTCAGGGGAACGAAGAGGAAGTGGTAGACGGTGGTGATACCGAACTGCCATCGCGCCAGGGTCTCCGGCGCCAAAGCCAGGTCCACGTCGTCGCTCCTTACATCGCCGTGTCACAGCGGCCGCTTGATCCCATTCGTCCCCCACATCTCGGAAGAAACAGGATGCGCTTGTGAACGCGTTCACATTCACAAGCAATTATGACCTACTGCTTTTCGCATCCGGAAGGGGGGTCCCCTGTGACGTCCACCCCTGGGACGCTTGGGGGACGCCTGGGGGAAACATGGGGGCGACACGCTGCCAAGAGGAGAAACATCAGCAGCCGGCCGACGGCTGAACCGTCGGCCGGCTGCTGCGGCTGCGCAGGACCGAGGCGGTCCGAGGCCGCGGGCGGCTACAGCTCCTTGCGGAAGGCTTCCGTCACCTTCAGGAAGATGTCGTTGGCCTCGGTCTCGCCGACCGTCACTCGCGTCCCCTCGCCAGGGAACGGCCTGACGACCACGCCCGCCTGCTCGCACGCCTGCGCGAAAGCCGCCGTGCGCTCTCCCAGCCGCAGCCACACGAAGTTTGCCTGGCTCTCGGGCACCTTCCAGCCCTGGGCCCGCAGCGCGTCCATGACCCGGTTGCGCTCACACACCAGCGAACCGACCCGGCCGATGAGCTCGTCCTCGGCACGCAGCGAGGCGATCGCCGCGTCCTGTGCGACCTGGCTCACGCCGAACGGCACCGCCGTCTTGCGCAGCGCCGCGGCCACCGGCTCATGGGCGATCGCGAAGCCTACGCGCAGCCCTGCCAGCCCGTAGGCCTTGGAGAAGGTCCGCAGCACACAGACATTGGGCCGCTCCCGGTAGACCTCCACGCCGTCCGGCACCTCGGGGTCACGGATGAACTCACGGTAGGCCTCGTCGAGTACCACCAGGACATCCCGGGGCACCCGGTCGAGGAAGCGCTCCAGTTCGGCCCGCCGGACCACCGTGCCGGTCGGGTTGTTGGGGTTGCAGACGAAGATGAGCCGGGTCCGGTCGGTGATCGCCTCGGCCATCGCGTCGAGATCGTGCACATCGCCCGGAGTCAGGGGCACCTGCACAGGGGTGGCACCGCTGATCCTGGTAATGATCGGGTACGCCTCGAACGAGCGCCAGGCATAGATCACCTCGTCCCCGGGGCCCGAGGTGGCCTGCAGCAGTTGCTGGGCGACGCCGACCGAGCCGGTGCCGGTGGCCAGGTGAGAGACCGGGACGGCGAAGCGCTCGGCCAGCTCCGCCATCAGGGTCGTGCAGGCCATGTCGGGGTAGCGGTTGAAAGAGGACGCCGCGGAGGCGATGGCCTCCATCACCCCCGGCAGCGGTGGATACGGGTTCTCGTTGGAGGACAGCTTGTAGGCCACCGGACCACCGGCCGCCGCCGGCTTGCCCGGTTTGTACGTGGGGACACCCTCCAGCTCGGCGCGCAGCTTGGGGCTCGTCTCACTCACCGCAGTCCTCCTCCGAAGACCGGCGGCCCATGACCGCCGCCGACATCCAATACTGCTCACCTTATGAGGATTCGACGCTGCGGAGTAGAGACGTCGCTGCGCAGGAGACGCCACCACGTGTGCACGTGCAGCGGCAGCGGAGCCGTACACCCTGCTTACCCATCGATGCACACGACGAGGTCCCCGTAGGTCTCATCAACCTCGCCGCTGCACCCTTCGCCTCCAGCAACAGGGGCATCACCATGTGTAGGCGCGCAAGGGCGTCCGAACCGGGGGCGCGCCGCACATATATCTACGCGCCGGTGGCTCGCGCCGTGGCGCGCATCCCCCGTGCAGGTGAGTTGAGACCTCTTCGCAACATCGCCCCTTCGACAGGCCCGCATGCGCCGACGCGCCAGGTCTTGACATGAGAACGTTCAACGTCCTTGCTTTGTAAGCTACTTACCCCTTAATGATCATGCAGAAACGTGCCTGTCAATGCATGCATATGCGTCCGCCCGACCCCACCGCATGAGCCCTACTATCGGCTCGCCATGACAGCAGCAGGGAAGCACCAGGTAAGCCGCGCGGAAACCTCACGCCGAGGCAGCAGGCCGGGTCGAGCGGGCATCAGGGACGTGGCCGCCGCCGCCGGAGTCTCCATCACGACCGTCTCCGATGCCCTCAACGGCAAGGGCAGGCTCCCGGACGCCACCCGGCGCCACGTCCGCGAGGTCGCCGACAGACTGGGCTACCGTCCCTCGGCCGCCGCCCGCACGCTCCGTACCGGCAAATCGGGACTCATCGGCCTGACCGTGACGACGTACGGGGAAGAACCTTTCACCTTCACCGAGTTCGCGTACTTCGCCGAGATGGCGCGCGCCGCCACCTCCGCCGCGCTCGCCCGCGGTTACGCCCTCGTGATCCTCCCCGCGACCTCCCGACACGACGTGTGGTCCAACGTCGCTCTGGACGGGACGGTCGTCATCGATCCCTCGGACCAGGATCCGGTCGTCAGTGAACTGGTCCGGCAGGGTTTACCGGTCGTCTCCGACGGCCGCCCGGCCGGTTCGCTCCCGGTCACGGCCTGGGTGGACAACGACCACGAGGCCGCGGTCCTCGGCATCCTCGACCACCTGGCCGCCGCGGGCGCCCGCCGCATCGGCCTGCTGACCGGGACCACGACCGACACCTACACCCACCTGTCGACCACCGCGTATCTGCACTGGTGCGCACGCGTCGGCCAGGATCCGGTGTACGAGTCCTACCCGGCACACGATCCGTGTGCCGGCGCCGTCGCCGCCGACCGGCTGCTCGCCCGCCCGGACCGCCCCGACGCCGTCTACGGCCTGTTCGATCCCAACGGCACCGATCTGCTCGCCGCCGCGCGCCGCTACGGCCTGCGCGTCCCGGACGACCTGCTGCTCGTCTGCTGCAGCGAGTCCACCGTCTACGCCAACACCGAGCCGCCCGTCACCACGCTCTCGCTCAAACCGCGCCGCATCGGCACGGCCGTGGTCCAGCTGCTCATCGACGCCATCGAAGGGGTCGATCCGGAACACACGGTGGCGCAGGTGATACCTACCGAGCTGATCGTGCGCACCTCGTCGCAGCGCCGACCACCGCGCACGACGGTCAGCCCGCCGCGGTCGCCGGCCTGACCGGCAGAAAAACCGCGGGTTCCCGGAAAGGATGACCGGGCCGGGCCCCCGAAGGGGCGGAGCCACTGCTTTCGGCAGGGACGAGGCGACGCCGCAGCCCTTGTGCTCCTCCGCCGCTCCTCGGACCTTCCTCCGGCCCGCTTCCGGCCCGTCTCCGGCCTCTCTCCGGGGCGGAAACGGGCCGGCTGCCCGAAGACAGACGTACGCGGTCCCACGGGAGCCGGCTCGGCCGGTGGCCGCACGGTGGGCGAAGCCCTGACCAAATGGGGCGAAAGACGCGGCGAACTGGAGTCTTGCTCCGATTCACCACCCCTGGGTCGTCACATGGCGCGATCCGCGTTCCTATGATGGGCCCACGACACCGCGGGCCGCTGCGACCAGGCAGTCCGACGCGGTGCAGTTGCGGCTTGATGGTGGAGGGGTCGATGACTCAGGGGGCCGGTCAGGGACCCGAGGTGGAGCGCACAGCGACGGTGCGCGACTTCCGGGTACCCGCGTACGTCCACGAGACCGGTCCGTACGCCCACAGCATGCACCCCGGCGACTCTGCGGCCCCGCCGCCCGCGGAGAGCCACCCTGAGGGATACACGCCCACGCGTCGGGACCTCCCGGTCATCAATCGGGGTGACACTGTGCAGGTGATCGTCGACCCCGCGTCCGTCTCCGCACCACAGCCCGCCACCGGGCCAGGCCCGCTGTACGTGGTCGGTGACGTCCACGGGTACCTCGACGAGTTGGTGGCCGCCCTCCAGGAGCAGGGCCTCATCAACTCCGCGGGCCAGTGGTGCGCCGGCCCCGCACGGCTGTGGTTCCTCGGCGACTTCACCGACCGGGGACCGGACGGCATCGGTGTCATCGACCTCGTGATGCGGCTGTCCGCCGAGGCCGCCGCGGCCGGCGGCTACTGCAAGGCCCTGATGGGCAATCACGAACTGCTGCTGCTCGGCGCCAAACGGTTCGGCGACACCCCCGTCAACTCCGGCGCGGGCACCGCCACCTTCCAGGCGGCCTGGCTTCTCAACGGCGGGCAGAAAACCGACATGGACCGGCTCCAGGACCACCACCTGCAGTGGATGGCCCGTCTGGACGCCGTCGAGGCCGTCGACGACTATCTCCTGCTGCATTCCGACACCACCGCCTACCTCGACTACGGCCACTCCATCGAAGAGGTCAACGACACCGTCCGCGAGACGATCACCCGCAACGACGCCGACGAGGTCTGGGACCTGTTCCGCAAGTTCACCAAGCGGTTCTCCTTCCGCGACGAGGGCGGCGCCGAAGCGGTGCGCTCCCTGCTGAATACGTACGGTGGCACCCAGGTCGTCCACGGCCACAGCCCCATTCCGTACCTGCTGGGCGAAGTCGGCTCCGAGGACGGCGAGGACGACAACGGTCCCGTCGTCGAAGGTCCGCACGTCTACGCCGAGGGACTGGCCATCGCCATGGACGGCGGCGTGACGATGGCCGGAAAACTGCTGGTCCAGCAGTTGCCACTCGCCAAGTGAACCGGCGCCGGGCCGGGTGCCGCCGGCCCGGGACCGCACCGGGCAGAGGCCAATTTCGGTAAACCCCCTGTCACGGCGCACCGTCAGCGCTCTACCATCGGCTTATCCGTAGCAGGCTCCCCTCCGTTTCTGCCCAACGGCTCGTCAGCATGCCGAGTCACAAGCCCTACGGAGCATCGGGGGATGCACATGAACAGCGTTCCGCAGCACCTGTTGACCGAGGACCGCCAGGAATACGAGCGGATTCTCGATGAGGTGCTGCGCTCCGCACCACACCGCCCGGAACTGACCGCTGTCGGTCAGCGGCTCAACTCCGAACAACTGCGCACCATGGCGCTCAATGCCACCGCGATCATCACGGCGGCCGCGGCGACCGAGTACCAGAACTACATCAAGGTCCGCGAGGAACTGCGCCGGCCACCGGCGTCGGCCATCCCGTCCGCGCGCGAGTCGGGTTCCTCCGAGCCGGAACCGGGCACAGCGGGGCTCGCCCCCGCCATGGGAGAGGTCGCCGAGACCGCCGGCGCGGGTGCCGTCGCCGTCGTCGCCGTTCTGGCACCCGTCCTGGCCGGAACGGCGGCCGCGATATTCCTGCTCGTCGGCTACCTCCTGCGCATGCTCGACCCCGGCGCGGCCTTCGCCCGGACCATGCTCACCACGGGCTGGACGTTCGGCGCCGTGACCGCGGTCGCCATCCTGGTCGCCGCCGTGGGCCTGCTCCTCACCGCGCTGCGCAACAAGCCCTCGGCCCGGAGCGGGCCGTACGTGGAGGTCGACGAGGATTTGGCCCTGGCCAGGGATGCCTGGCACGAGGCACTGCTGGAGCGGGGGATCATGCCGTTCCTGCGAGACGCTCTCACCGATCCCGGCACGGCGGCCGCACTGCACTACGCGGCACCGTCCGAACCGACCAGCCGTATCCCGCACCTCGGCTACCACCGGCCGGGATTCACCAGCCCCGGCGAAGGCCCGACCCGCGGCCCGCGGCCGAGCTACTCGAGTCCGGACTACAGCAGCCCGGACTTCGGGGGACCGGACCACCAGCCGGAGTAGGAGGGGTCGAATGGCCGAAGTACCGGCCCGGGTACCCGAGTCGCCAGCGCGCTCCCTCCCCGACGGAGCCCTCTCGAGAGACTCCGCGACGGGGGCGTGAGCCGGGCACCCCGGTCAGGTCATGACCGGATCCGGTCCTGCCCGGGCCGGAGCATGCCCGGGTCCGGGTCAGTGCATGCCCGGGCCAGAGCATGTCCCTGGTCAAAGAATGCCCGCCCGGCCCGCAGCTGTGATCCACAGCGGGAACTCGGACAGCAGACGGTCGTACAACTCCGGGTCCGGCACGGTGCTGATGTCGTCGACGGCGAAGAACCCTACGTTGTCGACGCGGCGTCCGGGCAGCGTGTCGAATCGTTCCAGCACGCCGTAGTTCGATCGTCCGAGCCCCACGAACTGCCAGAAGATGGGTTCCTCCACCGCTTCGCGGAGCTCCCGCTCGATCTCGGCGTTCCGGTAGACCCCGCCGTCGGAGAAGAACAGCACGAGCGTCGGGGCCGCCGCGGGGTTGCTCCCGACGAACGAGCGGACCTCGGCGATGACCTTCTGTTCCTCGTTCTGGATGCCGACCTCCCGCATGTCGACCTGGCTCGGGTCCAGGCCCTTCTTCCGCCCTCGCCGGAAGAGGCTCATCTCCCCCACCCGCACGTGCAGCCGGAGCCAGTCGGGAAGCTCGCCCAGCCGCAGGTCCGGCAGCCGTGCCGGATGCGAGGCGAACGTCCAGGCCTGCATCTCACCGTCGTCGTCCAACTGCGCGGCGACCGCGGCCATGCGCTCGACGACGTCCGCCACGACTCCCTTGGAGTACTGGGGTGACATGGAGCCGGAGGCGTCCAGGACGAGGATGACGCGCGCGGTGATCTCGGCGGCCCCGTGCTTGCGCAGACTGACGGCCACCTGCTCCTTGCGCAGCGACAGCCGCTTGCGCATGTCCACGGGCAGCCGCTCCTCCCCCTTGGTGAGACGCGGAGCGGCCGGTGGAACAGCCGGAGCGGGAGGTACCGGAGCGGAGGCGGCAGGCGTGACGGGGGGCGCGACGACCGGAGGCACGGCGGTGGGGGCCGCCGGGGAGCGTCGTCCACGGTGATACCGAAGTCAGTGGCCAGCCCCGCGAGCCCAGAGGCGTACCCCTGGCCCACCGCGCGGAACTTCCACTTCCCCTGGCGTCGGTACAGCTCGCCACCGATGAACGCGGTCTCCGTGCCGGCCACCATGTCGAACCGGGCGATTTCGGTTCCCTCCCCGGCGTCGAGCAGCCTGAGCACCAGCCCCGGCACCTGGCCGAAGGTCCCGCCGTCGGATGATGCGCACAGCGCGATCCGCTCGACGGCCGGCTCCAGCAGGCGCAGGTCGACCTCGACCGTGTCGGTCGCGGCTCCGACGGCGCTCCGCTTTCCCAGATGCGTCACGGCGCTGGAGGCGTGCCGCGGCTGGTTGTAGAAGACGAAGTCGCCGTCGTCCCGCACCCGTCCGGCCTCCGTGAGCAGGAGAGCCGACGCGTCGATGTCGGGCACGCCGGCCCCGGCGGTCCAAGCGAGTTCGACGCGCACCACCGGGGCATCGCCGGGAAGGTTGGACCCCTTGCTCATTGATTGCGCTGTCATGGCATCCAGTCTGCCGATCCGTCCCCACGAGCGGCGAGAGGGGCGGGCCCGAACGACCCGCCCCTCGCCCGTTCAGTCAGTTCAGTCCGTCAGCGGCAGGTACACACGGTTGCCCGCCTCCGCGAACTCCTTCGACTTCTGCAGCATCCCCTCGGCGATCTCCTCGGCCGAGGCACCCTGCGGCGAGGCACCGCCGAACCGCTCCGTGATGCTCTGGCTGATCTTCATGGAGCAGAACTTCGGCCCGCACATCGAGCAGAAGTGCGCGGTCTTGGCGGGCTCTGCCGGAAGGGTCTCGTCGTGGAACTCCCTTGCCGTGTCCGGGTCGAGGGCGAGGTTGAACTGGTCCTCCCACCGGAACTCGAAGCGCGCGTCGGACAGTGCGTCGTCCCACTCCTGCGCACCCGGGTGTCCCTTGGCGAGGTCGGCGGCATGTGCGGCAATCTTGTAGGTGATGACGCCGGTCTTGACGTCGTCACGGTCGGGCAGGCCGAGATGCTCCTTGGGCGTGACGTAACAGAGCATGGCGGTGCCCCACCAGGCGATCATGGCGGCACCGATACCGGAGGTGATGTGGTCGTACGCGGGCGCGACGTCCGTCGTCAGCGGGCCGAGCGTATAGAACGGGGCTTCATCGCAGATCTCCTGCTGAAGGTCGATGTTCTCCTTGATCTTGTGCATCGGGACATGCCCCGGGCCCTCGATCATGGTCTGCACATTCAAACGCTTCGCGGTCCGGTTGAGTTCCCCGAGTGTGCGCAACTCAGCGAACTGGGCCTGGTCGTTGGCGTCCGCGATCGACCCCGGCCGGAGCCCGTCGCCAAGCGAGTACGTGACGTCGTACGTCGCGAGGATCTCGCAGAGTTCCTCGAAGTTCTCGTACAGGAACGACTCCTTGTGGTGCGCCAGACACCACGCCGCCATGATCGAGCCACCGCGCGAGACGATGCCCGTCTTGCGGTTGGCGGTGAGCGGCACGTACGCCAGCCGTACGCCCGCATGAACCGTCATGTAGTCCACGCCCTGCTCGGCCTGCTCGACGACCGTGTCCTTGTAGATCTCCCAGGTCAGTTCCTCGGCCCTGCCGTCGACCTTCTCCAGCGCCTGGTAGAGCGGCACGGTGCCGATGGGAACAGGGGAGTTGCGCAGCACCCACTCCCGGGTGGTGTGGATATTGCGGCCGGTGGACAGATCCATGACCGTGTCGGCGCCCCAGCGAGTCGCCCAGGTCATCTTCTCCACCTCCTCCTCGATGGAGGAGGTCACCGCGGAGTTGCCGATGTTGGCGTTGACCTTCACCAGGAACCGCTTGCCGATGATCATCGGCTCGATCTCCGGATGGTTGACGTTGGCGGGCAGCACCGCGCGGCCTGCCGCGATCTCCTCACGGACGACCTCCGGCGATACGTTCTCCCGGATGGCCACGTACTCCATCTCGGGCGTGATCTCGCCGCGGCGTGCGTACGCCAGCTGCGTGACCGCCCCGCCCGCGCGGCCCCGGCGGGGCTGACGGGGCCGGCCCGGGAACACCGCGTCGAGGTTGCGCAGGCCGCCGCGCGGCGAGGTGTGCCTGATCCCGTCGTCCTCGGGACGGACGGGACGGCCCGCGTACTCCTCGGTGTCGCCGCGCGCGGCAATCCAGTTCTCCCGCAGCGGCACCAGCCCTCTGCGCACATCGGTGTCGACCAAGGGGTCGGTGTACGGGCCCGATGTGTCGTACAGCGTGACCGACTGGCCGTTGGTGAGGTGCACCTGACGTACCGGCACCCGTAGATCGGGGCGTGTGCCCTCGACGTACGCCTTGTGCCAGCCGATGGACTTCCCGGCCGCCTCCTGCTCCGACGTCTCCGTCGGGCTCTGCGTGGAGGCGTGCGTGCGTGCGTCCTTGTTGGTCATGAGACCTACTCCCTACGCCGGCATTACCCGGTAACAGGTTCAGCGGTCGACGCAGCGGTTTCCGTCGGTCGGCGTTCCGTGTGAAACATCACTCGGACAACAGGGATGTTTCATGTGAAACGCCGCTGGGACGGAGGTCAGCGCCCTCTCAGCCCGGTGCTCCGAGCTCCCGCGTGGACAAAAGATGCCCCCACGCTAGCGTCCATTCTGGCGCGGTGAACAGAGGGCCCTCGTTGTTCTTGCGATGATCGGGCGGTGACCTCGACGCAACATCCCTCGTACCCACCGCCCGAACCACCCCGCGGCTCCGGCGCTCGAGACGGCGGCGGCCGTGGCAGAGGGCCCGCAGTCGGCGACGGCACGGGCCGTGGAGACGGCCAGGGAGACGGCCCCGGTTCCGGAGACTGGTTCGGACACGGGCGCGGCCCCGGCGAGGCACCGGCGGCACCGGCACCCCAGGGCCACCTGCCCGGCCGCGGAGATCCCGGGCCGCAAGGCCCCGGGTCCGGGCATCCCGGCCGGGCTCCCGGGCCCGGCGCGGGCCACCCGAGCCAGGGACAGGGGGTGGGACAAGCCCGCGGTCATGGCCGGGGTCCGGACCCGGGCGGTGGCGACCGCGACCGCGGCCCGAACGGCGGTGGCCACGGCGGCCCCCCTCCGGGCGACAACAGACACGATCACGGTCCGGACTCCGGCGGCGGACACGGCCACTCGCACGGGCACAGTCACAGCCACGGCCCCGCCGCCCCCGTCTCGAAGCACCTGCGCAAGGTCATCGCGGCGGTCCTCATCCCGTTCACCGCAGCGGTGCTGGTCGGCCTCGTCGTGCTGTGGCCGGGCGGCGCACCGGGACACGAGCGCACCGGCGTCGGTTTCGACCGGGAGACGCAGCAGGCCACGGTCACCAAGGTGGTCGAGGTGAGTTGCTCGTCCGTCAACGCCTCTGGAGGCGTCCCGACCGGCGACACCTCGACAGCCGAGGGCTCCTCCGCGCAACAGCAGGCGGACGGCACGTGCAAGAGAGCGACGATCCGGGTCGACAGCGGCGAGGACCAGGGCCGCACGTTCACCGAGATCGTGCAGCCGGACCAGTCCCGTCAGCTGAGCGAGGGCCAGGAGGTCGTGGTCGCCTACGAACCTTCCGCTCCGAAGGATCTGCAGTACTCGGTCGCCGACGTGAACCGGCGTCTCCCCATGACCCTGCTCGCCGGCATCTTCGCGGTCGCCGTCGTGGCCGTCGGGCGGCTGCGCGGTGTGATGGCACTGGTCGCGCTGGCGGTCAGCTTCCTCGTGCTGAACTTCTTCATCCTGCCCGCCATTCTGCAGGGCTCGAACCCGCTGGTCGTGGCGGTGGTGGGGGCGAGCGCCATCATGCTGCAGGCCCTGTATCTCTGTCACGGGCTGTCGGCACGCACCTCCGTGGCGGTGCTCGGCACTCTGGTCTCGTTGCTGCTGATCGGCATTCTGGGCTCGGTCTTCATCGACTGGGCCGCGCTGACCGGCAACACCGACGACAACACCGGACTGATCCACGGCCTGTACCCCGACATCGACATGAGCGGTCTGCTGCTGGCCGGCGTCATCATCGGGTCGCTCGGTGTGCTCGACGATGTGACGGTCACACAGACATCGGCCGTCTGGGAGTTGCACGAGGCCAACCCATCGATGGGCTGGCGGGGGCTGTACCGCGCGGGCATCCGCATCGGCCGCGACCACATCGCGTCCGTGGTCAACACCCTCGTCCTCGCCTACGCGGGCGCCGCGTTGCCGTTGCTGCTGCTGTTCTCCATCGCGCAGAGCAGGTGCTGGGGACGGTCGCCAACAGCGAGCTGGTCGCGGAGGAGATCGTGCGCACGCTGGTCGGCTCGATCGGCCTGGTGGCCGCGGTGCCGGTCACCACAGCTCTGGCCGCCCTGGTGGTCTCGGCCGACCGCGCGGCGGCGCAGACCCCCGGGGAGGGCGTCCGGGCGGCTCCGGCGCGCGGTGGGAAGGGCAGGCGCCGGAAGCGCTGACCCCGTCACGGCGCGGCGCCGGACATCCTGCTGCCGACACATGACCGGCTGCAGCCCCGCCTCCGGGCAACCGGCCCATCCGGGCGGCTCGTCCACCGGTGCGGAAGTGTTCCTGCACCGATGTGGCGGAACACGGTGAACGGTTCCGCCACCGACTGCCCGAGTGGCGGAACCCTTTACCCGGCGCTCTGCTCCGCCAGGATGCGGTCCAGCGCGTCGTCGAGATGAGCGTCGAAGTCGGCGAGCGCTCCCTCCTGGCCCAGCGGTACCAGCTTGTCGGTGCGGTCGAGAAAGGCCACGAGTGGCGCCGTCGACGAACGGAACAACGCGTGGTCGCCACCGACCTGAAGCCGGATCAGCACCTCGCCCAGTGCGTCGGGCTCGACCGGCGAGACCCGCACGTCGCCCTCACCGCACGGCCTGCCGACGCCGTCGATCAGCAACTCCCGGCCGAACGCCCAGGTCACAGGCGCGTCACCGGGCAGATGGAAGGTCAGCCGCACGGCGTAGGGATCACAGGTGTCGTAGCGAAGCTCCACCGGGATGCGGAAGGACAGCTCCTCCGACACGAGAAAGCTCATCATGACCTCTGCCTGTACGGACTCGCGCATCGCCTACCCCGTCATTAGCTGCGGACCGGCCGGGAATGGACCCCTGACACTAGGGGAATCTTGCTCAACGTACACGGTGAATCACAAGGAGTGAGTTTTCAGATGGTGATAGAGAGTGCCAACGGCCCGAGGAGACGGCCCACTTCCGCCTGCAGTTGCTGCGCGGCGGGGAGCAGCCGGTGGGCCTGATGTGCGGGCAGGGAGAGGGCAATGGTCGCGGCCGTGGCGCCGGCCGTGATCGGGATGGCCGCGCATACCGTGCCCAAGGCGTATTCCTGGCGCTCGATCACCGGTTCCATGCGCCGGGTCCGGTCCAGGCGCCGGAGAAGACTGTGCCCGTCGCGCACGGTGTACGGCGTGACGGGCTGCACGGGGAAGCGGTCGAGGTGGTCGCGGCGGGCGGCCTCGTCGAGCTGGGACAGCAGGCACTGCCCGATGGCGTGCGCGTGGCCGGTCTCCCGGAAGTCGGCCCATTCCTGGACCGCGGGATTGCCCGGAGTGTCGGAGACGCACACGAGGTCGACCTCACCCTCGCGGTATACCGCGTAGTACACGGGAGCCCCGATCGCGTCACGCCACCGCGCGAGCGCGTCGACGACCGTGCTGCGACGTTTCTGCGGGGCCCCGCTGCTCCTCAGCCGCTCGGCTGCGTCGCCGAGGAAGAACAGCCCTTTGTCACGGCGCAGATAGCCCTCGTGCACAAGGGTGCGCAGCAGGTGGTACGTCGTGGGAAGGGCCAGTCCGGTCTCGCGGGCCAACTGTTTGGCCGGGGCTCCGTACTCATGTCCGGCGACGGATTCCAGTAGACGCATCGCGCGCTGCACGGATCCGATGAGGGTGGCGGTGGGCGCCGGTTCGGAGACTGCCCGCGCATGGGGCTGGCAGGGAACGGCGGGCAGATGTGCGGTGCCGGTGTCAGCCGTGGCCAAGGGTCACTCCCGAAGCGAGGGGGCAGCCCGTGCGGGGGAACACGGGTGGGGGTGTACGCCGCTCGCGGGGATTGTCCCCGCATGGCGTTCCGGACTCTAACCGTCTGTCACCGCACACGGACGGTCCGTCCGGGAAACTTCCCCCGCGCGAGGGAACCGGTGTCGCCCGTTACCGCTTCACCGGCTCCCCGTGGGGCTCACCAGTCGCCGCGCGACGACGAACTCGACGTGAACTTCCGTACGACGTAGATGACTCCGCCGACCAGGGCCGCGAACACCAGCACCTTGAAGAGCAGCTCGATCACGAAGCCGACCACGCTCACTATCAGCCCCCCGAACACGACCAGGGCGATGACCGGCACCGCGATCCACTTCACCCACCACGGCAGTCCCGTGAAGATCTCTCGCATCGCCTTCGTCCTTACCTCTCCGCCCGTCTCGTGCCGGGTCGCGTGAATGATGTCCTGCGCTCGATGCTAGGGCGCCAGGAGTCCCACCGGGGCCCTCGGATCCCTCGTCCTCCCCTGACCGGTCCCCTAGGGAACCCCGAGACCGCCGCTCAGCTCTCGGGGGAGAGAACACCACCAGGACCCGCAGGTCCTCACTGATGTGGTGGAACTTGTGCGCGACACCCGCCGGCACGTACACCACGCTGCCGCGTGCCACCTGCGTGGTCTCCACGCCGACGGTGATCGCCGCCCTGCCGCTGACGACGAAGTACACCTCGTCCTGGCCGTGCGGCTGCTGCGGATCCTGCCCACCCGCGTCCAGGGCGTACAGGCCGACCGACATGTTCCGCTCCCGCAGGAACTGAAGGTACGCGCCGTCATTGGCGGCGCGTTCGGCCTCCAGTTCGTCCAGCCGGAATGCCTTCATAGCCTGTCCGCCCCTGCCTCACTGCTCATGTCCGGTCCTGTCTGCCACGATCAGACACATGAAGAATTTCGTAGTCAAGACGATCGCCAACGCCGCCGCCCTCGCGGTCGCGGTGTGGCTGATCGACAAGATCACCCTTACAGGTGACAGCACGGGCAAGGAGATCGGCACCCTCATACTCGTCGCGTTGCTCTTCGGCGTGGTGAACTTTCTGGTCAAGCCGATCGTGCAGCTCCTGAGCCTCCCATTGCTCATCCTGACGCTCGGGCTGTTCACGCTGGTGGTGAACGCGCTGATGCTGCTGCTCACCTCCTGGCTCGCCGACCAGTTCGACCTGAGCTTCCATGTGGAGGGCTTCTGGACGGCCGTGCTGGGCGGTCTGGTCATCTCGGTCGTCTCCTGGGCCCTCAACGTCGTGCTGCCCGAAGGGGACTGAGCACCATGACGTACCGCGTCTGTTTCGTCTGCACCGGCAACATCTGCCGGTCCCCGATGGCCGAGTCGGTCTTCCGCGCGCGTGTCGCGGAGGCCGGCCTCGACGGCATGGTCGAGGTGGACAGCGCCGGCACCCACGGCTGGCACGAGGGCGACGGCGCCGATCTCCGCACGGTGGCCGCCCTGGAGGCGAACGGCTACGCCGCCGGCCATACGGCCCGGCGGTTCGACCCGTCGTGGTTCGCCCGTCTCGATCTCGTCATCGCGCTCGATACGGGCCACCTCACAGCACTGCGCCGCCTGGCACCCACCCAGCAGGACGCGGACAAGGTGCGCCTGCTGCGCTCGTACGACCCCGAGGCGAGCGACGATCCCGACGTACCGGACCCGTACTCCGGAGAGGCGGACGGCTTCGTCGCGTGCCTTGAGATGGTGGAGGCGGCGAGTACCGGGCTGCTCAGCGCGGTACGCGAGCAGACGGAAGGACGACCGGCGTGAACGATTCCACGACGGACGGCGGCTACGGGACGGACTCGAGGGGGCCGTTCCCCGGTGACGGCACACGCGCGGTGCGGGCCGGACTGCCCGAGCCGGTCAAGCACGAACCGACCTTGCCCGGTCCTGTCTTCGCCGCCCACTTTCACCTGCCCGGCGACCCCACCGGCCCCTACACCTACGGTCGGGACGAGAACCCGACCTGGACGCTGCTGGAGCGTGCCATAGGGGATCTGGAGGCACCGGGGCAGGGCGGCGTCGAGACCCTGGTGTTCGCCTCGGGCATGGCCGCGATCTCCTCGGTGCTCTTCTCCCAGCTGAGCGCCGGGGACGTGGCCGTCCTGCCGAACGACGGCTATCAGGTGCTGCCACTGGTGCGCGCCCAGTTGGAGGCGTACGGCATCGAGGTACGCACCGCGCCGACCGGCGGCGACGCCCAGCTCGACGTCCTCGACGGCGCACGGCTGCTGTGGATCGAGACGCCGTCGAACCCTTGGCTCGACGTGTGCGACGTGCGACGGCTCGCCGAGGCGGCCCACGCGCGTGGTGCGCTGGTCGCCGTCGACAACACACTCGCGACACCGCTCGGCCAGCGTCCGCTGGAGCTCGGTGCCGACTTCGCCGTGGCCAGCGGAACCAAACAGCTCACCGGTCACGGAGACATCCTCCTGGGCTACGTCGTCGGCCGCGACGCCGAGGCGATGACCGCCGTGCGCCGCTGGCGCAAGATCGTCGGTGCCATTCCCGGGCCCATGGAGGCATGGCTCGCGCACCGCTCGATCGCCACACTCCAGTTGCGGGTCGACCGGCAGAACGCCACCGCGCTGACGCTCGCCCAGGCCCTGCGGGAACGGCCAGAGGTGACGGGGCTGCGCTACCCGGGGCTGCCGGACGATCCCTCGCACCGGATCGCCTCGCAGCAGATGCGGCGCCATGGGTGCGTGGTGTCCTTCACACTGCCCACGCGCGCGAGTGCGGACCGTTTCCTCGACGCGCTGCGGCTCGTGGACGCCGCGACGAGCTTCGGCGGCGTGCGGTCCACGGCCGAGCGGCGCGGTCGCTGGGGCGGGGACGCGGTTCCGGAAGGCTTCATCCGTTTCTCCGTCGGTGTCGAGGATCCGGCCGACCTGGTGACGGACGTACTGCGCGCACTGGACGAAGCGGCCGCCCGACCGATCCGTCCGGGCAGGTGACAGGCGTCCTGCTCGGGACGACGGACGGTCCGAACCTCCCCCTCGTGGCTCGGACCGTCCTCGGTTCTGCACGCGAAGAACCGCGTGACCAAGGCTAGTTGACTCAGTGTCAGTGTCCAATCACTGTAGCGACAGCGACCTATCGACATATTTATAGTTGGGCCGAGGAGGCAGCGGGGCTGACAAAGAGGAGGGTGTGCTGTGGACCTGGCCTTGTTGCGGACCTTCGTGACCGTGCACCGAGCCGGCTCCTTCACCCGCGCCGCCGCCCTGCTCGGCCTCTCCCAGCCGGCCGTGACCTCACAGATACGGACCCTGGAACGGCAGTTGGGGCGGCCCTTGTTCCTGCGGCAGGCCCGCGGTGTGACACCGACGACCATCGGGGACGAACTCGCCCACAAGGCAGCACCGCATCTCGACGCTCTGGTGGAGATCGCCGAGACTGGACTCGAGGAGGATTCCTCCTCGCGGACACTGCACCTGGCAGGGCCTCTCGAGTTCACTTCCGAGCGGGCGGTGCCCGCCCTCACTGCGCTGACCCGCGAGACCGGCCACAGTTTCGCCTTACGGGCCTCCTTCGGGACCGCCGAGGAGACGCTGGAAGGGCTGGCCGCGGGGCGGCATGATCTGGTCATCAGCACGGTCCGGCCGCGTGGCGCGCTGCTCTCGGCGACCGCGCTCTGTGACGAGGAACACGTCCTGGTCGCCGCGCCCCGCTGGGCTCAGCAAGCCGTTTCCGGCAGGTTCCACCGCACCGGGGGATCCGCGTTGGAACAGGTCCCGGTGATCGAGGTGCACGAGTCGCTGCCCCTCATCTCCCGCTACTGGGCCTCCGTCTTCGATTCCCGCCCTGTCACCCCGGGCACCGTCATCGTTCCGGATCTACGCGCGGTGCTGGCCTGCGTCGCCGCGGGCGCGGGACTGGCCGTACTGCCCCGGTATCTGTGTACGGCCGCACTCGAACGAGGAGAGGTGATCGCGCTGCACGAGCCCGCCGTGCCACCGCTGCGTACGTACTTCCTGGTGGTCCGGAACGGCACGCTGGCAATGCCGCATGTCGCGCGCGCTCATGAGTGGTTACAGCAGACAGCCACCGACTGGTGCTGACCCTCTGGCCGCGTGGCTCATCCGGGAAAACCGGTCGGTGGCGTGTCGCGATGTTTCACGTGGAACAAGCTGGGCCACATTTCCTCCATGACCGTCCGACCTGTGGTCAAGCGCACCGCCCGTGCCGTCCTGCTGGACGGTGACCACCTGATCTTGATCAAGCGAACCAAGCCCGGCGTGGATCCCTACTGGGTCACCCCCGGTGGAGGTGTCGAGCCGGAGGACCCGACCGTCGTCGACGCTCTGCACCGCGAGGTGTACGAGGAGCTCGGCGCCAAGATCACCGACGTGGTGCCCTGCTTCGTCGACACGGTGGAGCACATCGGCGAGGACGGTGGCGCCACCGGTGTGAAGGTGCAGCACTTCTTCGTATGTCGCCTGGAGTCCATGGATCCGTCGTTGCGACACGGCCCGGAGGTCGACGAGCCCGCCGGCGAGTACCAGATCGTCCGCGTGCCGTTCACCCGCGTGGGCATTGCCTCAGTCCATCTCGTCCCGTTGTCACTACGGCACTACCTGGACGGCAACATCGAGGGCGTACGCGCCATGCACGCTCCCGACCTGGGATGACGCACGGACATCACGCGGAGGGCACCAGCTCTTAGGCTTCCCATAGGTCTCTGCCCGTGTAGGAGTGAGTCGCGGTGAGGCCCGCCCGGAGCGCGTGCACCTGCGTCGCGTACTCCGGCGGTCCTGTGCGGCCCGCCGCGATCTCCCGGTCGAGCACCACTGTCCCGGCTTCCTGACCCAGTTGCCGGGAGAGCGCCACTGGCGCGGAGGCGCCGTGCAACAACGTGCCTTCAAGATCGAAGAGATGAAGCCTCGACATGAGCCACGAGACAGCGGGCCCGACCTCCTCTGCCGGAAGCGGCGGCCAACTCGTCGTTCTCGCATGTATTCCGAAACAGGTGGACACCGACAGCCCCTGTCGGCCAACCTGACCTGCGTGTCGACACCTTCCCTTGCTTCTCTGCCCATCCGTCGTCTCACGCTCCGCGATCTCTCGGCCTGCGCTGACCTGTCCGAGGATCGCGGGTGGCCGCGTGAGGAGCACAAGTGGGGACTCCTTCTCTCCGCAGGGAAGGGCTACGGGATCGACGATCCCGACGGCGGCCTGGTCACCGCCTGTGTCGTCACCGAGTACGGGCCTCAGGAGCCCCCCGCGCTCGGAGCCATCGGCATGGTTCTGGTCGCCGAACGGCATGCCCGCCAGGGCATCGGACGCCGCCTGATGCGCCACGTCATTTCGGCGATGGGCGCCACGCCCCTGACACTGCACGCGACACCAAACGGCCTCCCTCTCTACGAGGAGCTCGGCTTCAAGGTCACCGGCCGGGCGGAGATGCTCCGCGGGCACTTCGTCCCGGACGTGGCAGAGGTGCCAGGCGCCTTCACCCGCACCGCCACCGCCGCGGACCTGCCCGCCCTCCTCCAGCTCGACGAAGAGGTGTTCGGGGCGGACCGTACGCACATCATCACCCGGCTGCCCTCATTCGCCGACCAACTGCGCGTGGCCGAGGAGGACGGCCAGATCATCGGTTACGCGGCCGCATGGCCCAATATGGACACCCATGTCGTGGGCCCGCTGATCGCTCGCGACACCCCTACGGCCATGGCACTCCTCGCCTCTCTCGCCGCCCACACCGACCGGCCGCTGCGGACGGACATCGATGTACGGCATGGAGAGCTGCTGGCCTGGGCGAAGGACCACGGTCTGGTGTCCATCGCCTTCAACGCGGTCATGACGTACGGGATCACGGAGATGCCCGGGGACTGGACCCGAAGGTTCGCCCCCGTGACGGTCGCGGCCGGCTGAGGTCTCCCGGAGACGACGACGCCGGTTCCCGAAGGTTTCGGGAACCGGCGTGCGCCTCGTGGGAACCGCCCGTCAGACGAGGGCGCCCACGGCAGCCGCGGCGAAGGAGTGATCCTGCTCCGGCGCACCGCCGCCGACGCCGACCGCGCCGATCAGACGGCCGCCGCGCCGGACGGGTACACCGCCGGCGATGAACAGCAGCGGTCGTTCCAGTGCGGTGGGCAGGGTGTGGAAGAGCCCTCCTGGCTGCACGACGTCGACGAGGTCCGCGGTGGGCGCGTCCAACTGAAGCGCGGTGTACGCCTTGCGGGTGCTGGTCTCGCCGGAGATCAGCACGGCGCGGTCGTCCCGCCGGAAGGCGAGCAGATGTCCTCCTGCGTCCAGGACGGTCACGCTGACCGTGACCCCGACGGCCTCGGCAGCCTGGTGGGCGGCCGTGACCAGGGCTTCGGCGTCGGCGGTGGTGAGCGGGGCGACAGCGGTGGTGGTGCTCATGAGGAAGTACTCCTTGGTGTACGGACGATGCCGGGTTGTAGCGGTGACGTCGGTGGCCGTAATGAGGAAGGCCAGGCGGCGACCGAGGAGGGGAGTGAGGACGGCCTCGGGCCGGCCCTCACCGGCGTTCAGGTCAGTGGGGTACTGAGGTTCGCTGCTCGGTGGGCGCCGAGCCTGTGCTCCGGGCGCTGGAGGCCTTGTCACGGCGGTCGAGAGCGGCGGAGACGAAGGCCAGCACCAGGGCACCCGCCGCGAGGACGGCGCCGACCCAGTGGGGAGCGGTGTAACCGAGCCCTGCCGCGATCACGAGACCACCGAGCCATGCGGCCAGGGCGTTGCCGAGGTTGAAGGCGCCGATGTTCACGGCCGAGGCCAGGGTGGGGGCGCCGTGAGCCTGATCGAGAACCCGCTTCTGCAGGGGCGGGACGGTGGCGAAGCCCAGGCCGCCGATCAGGGCGATCGTGACGGCCGCCAGGACCTTGTGGTGCGCGGTCAGCGTGAAGAGCGCCAGGACGACGGCGAGAGCGCCCAAGGACACGTACAGCATGGGCATCAGAGCGCGATCCGCGTACTTGCCGCCGATGAGATTGCCCCCGACCATGCCGAGGCCGAAGAGAATCAGCAGCCAGGTGACGGATCCGTCGGTGAAGCCGGCGACGTGCGTCATCATCGGTGCGATGTAGGTAATGGCCGCGAAGACACCGCCGAAGCCCAGGACGGTCATCGCCATGGCCATTAGGACCTGGACGTTCTTGAATGCGGCCAGTTCGTGACGCAGCCGTACGCCCTCTGGCCGGGGAAGGTCGGGAATGAGCTTGGCGATGCCGACCAGACCGACGACACCGAGCGCGGCGACAATCCCGAACGTGACGCGCCAGCCGGCGGACTGGCCGACGAGAGTGCCCAGGGGAACGCCGACGACATTGGCGACGGTCAGTCCGGTGAACATCATGGCAATGGCTCCGGCCTTCTTGTCGGGGGCGACCAGGTCGGCCGCGACCACGGAGCCGATACCGAAGAAGGCACCGTGGGCCAGCGAGGCGATCACCCGCCCGAGCAGCATGACCCCGAAGACGGGGGCCAGAGCCGAGAGCAGGTTCCCGGCGATGAACAGGCCCATCAGCAGCATCAGCATTCGCTTGCGGGAAACCTTGGTGCCGAGAACGGTCATCAGCGGGGCACCGAACATGACACCCAGGGCGTAGCCGGTCACCAGATGGCCGGCGGTGGGAATGGAGACGCCGAAGCCACCTGCGACCTCGGGCAGCAAACCCATGATCACGAACTCCGTCGTTCCGATCCCGAAGGCCCCGATCGCGAGGGCCAGGAGCGCGAGAGGCATGAGGGGAACAGACCTTTCAAAAGATTGCACAAGCCCTTTACAGGCGAGGACACTAATTGCACGCGCGGGTTAATTGCAAGCGCGGGCTATTTCGGTCTTGCTCTACCCTGGCCTCAGCAGCTCCTGAACGGAGGGAACGCCCATGACAGCCACGGACCCCGCACTTACCGCCCTCACCCAGGGCTGGTGCGCGCTCTCCCTGCTGCACGGGAGAATCGAGGCCCACATCGAGCGGACTCTCCAGGCCCAGCACGATCTGAGCGTGCGGGAGTACTCCCTGCTCGACGTCCTGAGCCGACAGCACGACGGCGACGGGGGGCATCTTCAGATGAAGCAGGTGGCCGACGCGGTCGTACTCAGCCAGAGCGCCACTACCCGCCTGGTCACCCGGCTCGAGAACCGCGGCCTGTTGGAGCGCTACCTGTGCCCCACGGACCGGCGCGGGATCTACACCAATGTCACGCAAGCCGGTCTCACGCTTCTGGAGAAGGCGCGGCCGACCAATGACTCCGCGCTGCGCGAAGCTCTCGACGCTGCGGCGAAGAACCCCGATCTGGCTCCGCTGGTCCGCGCAGTGAAGACACTGAAGACATCGGTACCTGCATGAGGCAACCGCCTCGGCACGTTTCTGCGTAAGGTGCGGCCATGGGAGATCTTGAAATACGTGCCGCAGCCACCGACGACATCCCGGCGATCGTCGGCATGCTTGCGAACAACCCCTTGGGCGCACAGCGTGAGTCGCCGGACGACCACCGCCCGTACCTGGCCGCTCTGGAGCGGCTCAGCGCCGATCCGAACCAGCATCTGATCGTCGCGGTCCGCCAGGGCCGTGTCGTCGGCACGCTCCAACTCACGATCGTCCCCGGCTTGTCCCGGCGCGGTTCCACGAGGTCGATCATCGAAGGCGTCCGCATCCACACCGACGAGCGCAGCAGCGGTCTCGGGACTCGGCTCATCGAGTGGGCCATCGACGAGTCCCGCCGCCAGGGCTGCCAGTTGGTCCAGCTGACCTCCGACAACACCCGCACCGACGCCCACCGCTTCTACGAGCGGCTCGGCTTCTCGGCTTCCCACGTGGGTTTCAAGCTCGCACTGTGAAGGCAGGCAGGGGTCTGTTTCACGTGAAACAGACCCCTGGGCAAGTTGCCGCGCAATCGGGCCCTATCCGATTCCCCGCCATCCCTCGGGGTCCACTCCGCCCGGTACAGAAGCTTCCTCGTCGTACGGCCGGCGGCTGAACACGAAGGACCCGAGGTCCAGATGGCTCACCGATCCGTCCGGCCGCCGTACGGGCTTCAAGAGCTCTCCGGCGTAGTAACCGTCCAACCCTGTCCAGGTGCCGTCGCCGTTCGATCGGAAACTCGAGCGACGGCCCTTACCGGACAGCGGCTCCAGCGACACCAGTCCGTCGGCCGACAGCCGCAGGGCGAAGCCGAGCGTCCCCCAGTACCACTGCCCCACCAGCTCCAGCACTGCGGAGTCCGCCTCCCGCAACGGCCGCCAGGGCGCGGGGATACGGGGTTCCGCTTCGGTGACGATCCGGACGAGATCGGCGGCGACCGGGAACAGCAGCGGTCCGGACGTGCAGTTGGCCAGGACCACCGCGGCCACGTCGTCCTCCACGCTCATCACAAGACAGGCGAGGAAGCCCGGCAGTGATCCGGCGTGCCCGACGAGGGCCCGCCCGGCCCGGTGACGCACCTCCATCCCCAGGCCGTACGCATAGCCGCTCGCCACGTCCGCCGGTGCCGCCGGCCTCCTCATCTCCCGCAACGACCCAATACCCAGTACGCGCTCGTCACCATGGGCCAGAAACGCGGCAAAGTGCGCCAAGTCGCTCGTAGTGGCCCAGAGTTGCCCTGCGGGCGCCATCCGCCCGAGGTCCTCGGCGGGCTCACGCAGCATCACGTCGGCCCACGGATGCACCGCCCAGCCATCCGCGTACGGCGCCTGCGGACGCACACCTGTCCGATGCAGACTCAAGGGCTCGAGCACTTCATGTCGGAGAACGTCCTCCCACGAAGCACCGCGCACCTTCTCCACGAGCGCGCCGAGCAGCGCGTATCCGGGGTTCGAGTAGTGGAAGCGCCGGCCGACGGGGTGCACCAGGGGGTGCTCGCCCAGTACGTTGGCGAGGCCCGGCCGCAGGGAGCCAGGAGTGCGCTCCCACCAGGGACCCGGCGTCTCGGCCGCCAGACCGCCGGTGTGCGCCAGCAGTTCGGCGATGGTCGCCTCCCCCACGCCCGTGCCCGGCAGGTACTTCTCCAACGGGTTCCCGAGGTCGATCGCCCCCTCGTCACGCAGCCGGAGAACCAGAACGGCGGTGAAGGTCTTGGTGAGGGAACCGATCCGGTACTGCGTGTTCCCGTCCGGCGCGTGCCCCTCCAACGACGTCCGCGCACCCGTCCATACCGCTTCTCCGTCCCGCACCACGGTCGCGACGAGAGACGGGGCCCGCTCTTCGGCCTGGGCGACGGCGATCCGGCGCAGCAACGCCCGACGCGTACCGGCCAGCAGTTCTTCCTGAGGTGTCGTCATGCCCTCAGTTCAGCAGGAATCCGATCAGGTCTGCGCCATGTCCACGAAGCGCGAGTAGTGTCCCTGGAAGGCGACCGTGATCGTCGCCGTCGGACCGTTTCGGTGCTTGGCCACGATCAGGTCGGCCTCACCCGCACGCGGGGACTCCTTCTCGTACGCGTCCTCGCGGTGCAGCAGGATGACCATGTCGGCATCCTGCTCGATGGAACCGGACTCTCGCAGGTCGGAGACCATCGGCTTCTTGTCGGTGCGCTGCTCGGGACCACGGTTGAGCTGGGAGAGCGCGATGACCGGGAGTTCCAGTTCCTTGGCGAGCAGCTTGAGGTTACGGGACATGTCCGAGACCTCCTGCTGGCGGCTCTCCGCTCGCTTGGAACCGCCGGACTGCATCAGCTGGAGGTAGTCGATGACGACCAGCCTCAGGTCGTTGCGCTGCTTCAGCCGACGGCACTTGGCACGGATCTCCATCATCGACAGGTTCGGGGAGTCGTCGATGTAGAGCGGCGCCGCCGATACGTCCGGCATCCGGCGCGCCAGGCGGGTCCAGTCCTCATCGGTCATCGTGCCGGACCGCATGTGGTGCAAGGCGACCCGGGCCTCGGCGGACAGCAGGCGCATCGCGATCTCATTGCGCCCCATCTCGAGTGAGAAAACGACACTCGGCAGGTTGTGCCTGATCGACGCCGCGCGGGCGAAGTCGAGCGCGAGCGTCGACTTTCCCATCGCGGGACGCGCGGCGATGACGATCATCTGCCCGGGATGCAGCCCATTGGTGAGCGAGTCGAAGTCCGTGAATCCCGTGGGTACACCGGTCATCTCACCGCTGCGCGAGCCGATCGCCTCGATCTCGTCGAGCGCGCCCTCCATGATGTCGCCGAGCGGCAGGTAGTCCTCACTCGTGCGCTGTTCGGTGACAGCGTAGATCTCGGCCTGCGCACGGTTGACGATCTCGTCGACGTCGTCGTCGGCCGCGTATCCCATCTGGGTGATGCGGGTACCGGCTTCGACCAGGCGGCGCAGCACGGCGCGCTCGTGCACGATCTCCGCGTAGTACGCCGCGTTGGCCGCCGTGGGCACCATCTGGACGAGGGTGTGCAGATACGAGGCCCCGCCGACCTTGTTGATCTCACCGCGCTTGGTCAGTTCCGCGGCGATCGTGATGGGGTCGGCCGGCTCGCCCTTCGCATACACATCGAGGATGGCCGTGTAGACGGTTTCGTGAGCCGGTTTGTAGAAGTCGTGGCCCTTGAGGATCTCGACGACATCCGCGATGGCGTCCTTGGAAAGCAGCATGCCGCCCAGAACGGACTGCTCGGCCTCCAGGTCCTGCGGCGGCACCCGTTCGAAGGCGGCGCCTCCGCCGTCCCACGCTCCGGAGCCCCGGCCGTGGTCGTGCTGATCCTCACGGCCCCTGCCCCCGTCGTCACGGCGGCGGGAGGCAGGCAGACGATCACTGGGGCCGCTGTCGGCCCACGGGTCGTCCAAGGGCTCGGAAATGCTCACCGAGCCACCTCCTCCCGTCCGCCGAGCGGACCTAGCCGTGGCCCTCTTTCTACGGCACGGCACCGACAAATAGGACGCCCGACTCCGGTTGTCGCACACCGGGTTTATGGCCATTTGAGTGCCGGCGGACGGAGCGAGCGCCGGACCACCGTAGGCCCGTCCGCGCCCTCAGCCAATCTGGTTATCCACAGGCCTTGTGGACGACCGGGCCAATGCTGTGGAGAAGTCCGCCAAACCTGTGCACGACCCGGTGGACAGCCCTGTGAACAAGGACTCCCCGGTTCCGCGATGAGTGCGCTGACCTGGGGTTTCATAGTCCACCGCCTGTGCAGAAGAAAAACTTTCCCAGACGGACCAAGATCCCTTCGAGCGCTGTGCACATGCACACACCCTGCGCCATCAAGTAAGGGTCTACAAAGCTTTGCATCTCTTACCTGTGGACGGTTAGATTGGTGTGCATGACACAGGCCCCCGCGCGCCCACGCGCCGTCCGACGGCAGCACGACCGTGAGATCGTCATGCTGGCCGTCCCGGCCTTCGGCGCACTTGTCGCCGAGCCCCTTTTCGTCCTGGCCGACAGCGCCATCGTCGGCCATCTCGGCACCGCGCAGCTTGCCGGTCTCGGCATCGCGTCGGCCCTTCTGGTGACCGCCGTGAGCGTCTTTGTCTTCCTGGCCTACGCCACCACTGCCGCCGTCGCCCGGCGCGTCGGCGCCGGCGATCTCCCTGCCGCCATCCGCCAGGGCATGGACGGGATCTGGCTCGCCCTGTTCCTCGGTGCCGCCGTCATCGCTGTCATCCTGCCCACGGCGCCGGCCCTGGTGGATCTCTTCGGCGCCTCGGACACAGCGGCCCCCTACGCGATCACCTATCTGCGCATCTCCGCCCTCGGTATACCCGCCATGCTGATCGTGCTCGCCGCGACCGGTGTTCTGCGTGGACTGCAGGACACAAAGACACCTCTCTACGTCGCCGTCGGCGGCTTCCTCGCCAACGGCATCCTCAACGTCGGGCTGGTCTATGGCGCCGGCCTCGGTATCGCGGGCTCCGCCTGGGGCACGGTCATCGCCCAGTGCGGCATGGCCGCCGTGTATCTGATCGTGGTGCTCAGAGGGGCACGCAAACACGGCGCCTCACTGCGCCCGGACATCGCGGGGATCAGGGCCTCTGCCCAGGCCGGCGCACCGCTGCTGGTGCGCACTCTCTCGCTCAGGGCCATCCTCATGATCACGACTGCCGTCGCCGCCCGACTCGGCGACTCCGACATCGCGGCTCACCAGATCATCCTCTCCCTGTGGAGTCTGCTCGCCTTCGCGCTGGATGCCATCGCGATCGCCGGACAAGCCATCATCGGCCGTTATCTGGGAGCCGGCGACGCACAGGGCGCCCGCGAGGTATGTCGTCGCATGGTGGAGTGGGGCATCGGCGTCGGGGCCGTTCTCGGCGTGCTCGTCATGCTCTCCCGGCCGGTTTTTCTGCCCCTGTTCACCAGCGATTCCACGGTCACCGACGCGGCACTGCCCGCTCTGGTGATCGTTGCCCTGTCCCAGCCGATCTCCGGCGCCGTCTTCGTTCTGGACGGAGTGCTGATGGGCGCGGGCGACGGACCGTACCTGGCCTGGGCGATGCTCATCACCCTGGCGGTCTTCACCCCGGTCGCACTACTGGTCCCCATGTTCGGGGGTGGTCTCACCGCGCTCTGGGGCACGATGACGCTCATGATGACCATTCGGTTGCTGACCTTGTGGTTCCGTACCCGTTCGGACCAGTGGGTCGTCACCGGCGCCACGCGCTGACCCGTTTCCCGTGGAACACGGTGTTTCACGGGAAACAACGGTGGGGGCCGCACCCCGAAGGGTGCGGCCCCCACCTCACTGCTTCAGCGAGTAGTACTTACTCCGGGACGACCTCGATGGCGACCTTGGCGGCAACCTCGGGGTGCAGACGCACTGACGTCTCGTGGGCGCCCAGGGTCTTGATCGCTGTGCCCAGCTCGATGCGGCGCTTGTCGACCTGGGGACCGCCGGCAGCCTTGATCGCGGAAGCGATGTCGGCCGGGGTGACGGAACCGAAGAGACGACCGGCGTTGCCGGAGCGGACCGCGAGGCGGACCTTGACGCCCTCGAGCTGGGCCTTCACCTGGTTGGCCTGCTCGATGGTCTGGATCTCGTGGATCTTGCGAGCACGACGGATCTGCTCGACGTCCTTCTCGCCACCCTTGGTCCAGCGGATCGCGAGCTTCCGCGGAACCAGGTAGTTGCGAGCGTAACCGTCCTTGACGTCGACGACGTCGCCCGCGGCACCGAGGCCGGAGACCTCGTGGGTGAGGATGATCTTCATGAGTCGGTCACCCTTCCCTTATCGCGCGGTGGAGGTGTAGGGCAGCAGCGCCATCTCACGGCTGTTCTTGACGGCCGTGGCGACGTCACGCTGGTGCTGCGTGCAGTTGCCGGTCACGCGGCGGGCACGGATCTTACCGCGGTCGGAAATGAACTTCCGCAGCATGTTCGTGTCCTTGTAGTCCACGTACGTGACCTTGTCCTTGCAGAATGCGCAGACCTTCTTCTTCGGCTTGCGCACAGGCGGCTTCGCCATGATGTATCTCCTGTGTGATCAAGAAGTGTGGGTGCGGCCCCGCCTAGAAGGGGGCTCGTCCGAGTAGCCGCCACCGCCGCCGGAGCCTCCGCCCCAGCCGCCGCCACCCTGGCCGCCACCGCCCTGATTGCCACCGGCGGGAGCACCGCCGGTCGCCCAGGGGTCGTCGGCCGGGGCGTTGCCGCCCTGCTGGCCGCCACCGGGGCCTCCGCCCCAGCCGCCGCCCTGCTGGCCGCCACCACCGCTGTAACCACCCTGCCCACCGCGGCCGGTGGTCTTGGTGACCTTGGCCGTGGCGTTGCGCAGGCTGGCGCCGACTTCCTCGACGTCCAGTTCGTAGACCGTGCGCTTGACGCCCTCACGGTCCTCGTAGGACCGCTGCTTCAGCCGGCCCTGCACGACGACGCGCATGCCTCGCTGGAGCGACTCGGCGACGTTCTCCGCCGCCTGACGCCAGACCGAGCAGGTCAGGAACAGGCTCTCGCCGTCCTTCCACTCGTTCGTCTGACGGTCGAAGGTGCGGGGAGTCGACGCGACACGGAACTTCGCGACGGCCGCACCGGACGGGGTGAAGCGCAGCTCGGGGTCATCGACAAGGTTGCCGACGACCGTGATGACGGTCTCGCCTGCCATGGGGGAACCTCTCGGCGGGTTTGCTGCTGGCTGCTGGTACTGCTACTCGGATCCCGAGAACGGCTGAGCGGAAACGCTCAGTGGTTCTCGGGACGGAGGACCTTGGTCCGGAGGACCGACTCGTTCAGGTTCATCTGGCGGTCGAGCTCCTTGACGACCGCAGGCTCGGCCTGCAGGTCGATGACCGAGTAGATGCCCTCGGGCTTCTTCTTGATCTCGTACGAGAGACGACGACGGCCCCAGGTGTTGACCTTCTCGACCTTTCCGCCGCCGTCACGGACGACAGAGAGGAAGTTCTCGATCAGCGGGGAGACAGCACGCTCCTCGAGATCGGGGTCGAGGATGACCATCACCTCGTAGTGACGCATGTGGAACCCACCTCCTTTGGACTCAGCGGCCACGGTCGTTCCGTGGCAGGAGGGTCGTGATGCGTTGCGCAACGATGCCCGTCAGTAAAACAGCCGCCACTGACAATCGACGTCGGGCGGTGGTTTCCCCAGGTCAGCCGGGGCGGACTGTAGTCCTGCCCTGAGCCTGACTGGGTCTGTCCGGACAGACACCGGTGCAGACGGTACACAGTACCCGCACAGTGGCTTCCGGTTGAAATCCGGCCCGGAGGACCGTCAGTCTGTACACATCGGGTGTGTAGGGCGCTACGATGCGCCGACTTTCGCAGGAGGTGCCCCATGGCACAGGCATTGCGACCCAACACCGCCGGAGGCCTTTTCGCCACGGACGGAAAGGCCCATCCACTCCAGGACACCCTGCTCGCGGTGACCCTGGTGCTGGGCATCACATCCCTCATCACGGCGATGTTCCACCATCTGCACCTGCTCAGCTCCTGGACCGGCCTGGTGGGAATCCTCACCGGCGCGTACGGCCAGTGGATCTCGGAGACGACGCGGGGGCGTTTCGGCCTCATCCTGGGCCTGGGCGCAGCGGCGGTCGGCTTCTTCCTGGGCATGGCCCATGGCGGCCTCTTCGGCGGACTCGTCGACTGACTCCGAGCACTCCCCCTCCTGAATACCGTGGAGCGCCCCGGCCGGTGACCGGCCGGGGCGCAGGTCCGTGCGCCCAACCGGGGCGACCCCAGGGCGCAGTAGGCTTCGCGCGAGAGCCGGAGCCCCTGAACCCATGGGGACACACCAGCCCGAGGAGCGCCCCGAATGACCCTGACCCTGAGGACCATCAGCCGAGAGCAGCATCTGGCGTACATCCAGAGCCTGCCGTCGGCGAGTCACATGCAGGTCCCTGCCTGGTCGGACGTCAAGGCTGAGTGGCGCGCGGAGAGCCTCGGCTGGTTCGACGACCGGACCGGTGAGATGGTCGGCGCCGGTCTCGTCCTCTACCGGCAACTGCCCAAGATCAAGCGCTATCTGGCCTATCTGCCCGAGGGCCCGGTCATCAACTGGTTCACGCCAAATCTTCAGGAGTGGATCGAGCCGATGCTCGCGCACCTGAAGCAGCAGGGCGCGTTCTCGGTGAAGATGGGCCCGCCGGTGGTCATCCGGCGCTGGGAGGCGCCGACCATCAAGAAGGGGATCCAGGACCCGGACGTGAAGCGTCTGCGTGACCTGGAAGCCGACTTCATCGAGCCCCGCGCCTTCGAGGTCGCCGACAAGCTGCGCCGCATGGGATGGCAGCAGGGCGAGGACGGGGCCGGCTTCGGTGACGTCCAGCCCCGCTACGTCTACCAGGTGCCGCTGGCGAACCGGTCCCTGGAAGAGGTCCACAAGAACTTCAACCAGCTGTGGCGCCGCAACATCAAGAAGGCCGAGAAGGCCGGCGTCGAAGTCGTCCAGGGCAGCTACGACGACCTGCCCGAGTGGCAGCGGCTGTACGAGATCACCGCCGTGCGCGACCACTTCCGGCCGCGCCCGCTGTCGTACTTCCAGCGCATGTGGACCGCCCTCAACGCCGAGGACCCCAACCGCATGCGGCTGTACTTCGCCCGGCACAACGGCGTGAACCTGTCGGCGGCCACGATGCTGATCGTCGGCGGCCACGTCTGGTACTCCTACGGCGCCTCCGACAACATCGGCCGTGAGGTCCGGCCCTCGAACGCGATGCAGTGGCGGATGCTGCGCGACGCCTACGCGCTCGGCGCCACCGTCTACGACCTGCGCGGCATCTCCGACTCGCTGGACGAGACGGATCATCTCTTCGGCCTGATCCAGTTCAAGGTGGGTACGGGCGGCCAGGCCGCCGAGTACCTCGGCGAGTGGGACTTCCCGCTGAACAAGCTGCTCCACAAGGCGCTCGACATGTACATGTCGCGCCGTTGAGCCCGTCTCCGTCGCACTGCTCGCTCCCTCAGCCCCCTCTCTCTGATACACCGCAGCCACCAGAAAGGTTCCAGGTCCGGCCATGGCGCTCACGCTCTACGTCGACACCGCGCGCTGGCGGGCGCACCACAAGCACGTGCAGCAGCAGTTCCCGGGGCTCGTCCCGGTCTGCAAGGGCAACGGCTACGGCTTCGGACACGAGCGGCTGGCCGAGGAGGCCACCCGGCTGGGCTCGGACGTCCTCGCCGTCGGCACGACGTACGAGGCCGCCAGGATCAAGGACTGGTTCGGCGGCGATCTGCTGGTACTGACGCCGTACCGGCGTGGAGAGGAGCCCGTCCCGCTGCCCGACCGGGTGATTCGCTCGGTTTCGTCGGTCGACGGTGTGTACGGCCTGGTCGGCGCCCGGGTGGTCATCGAGGTGATGTCCTCGATGAAGCGGCACGGCGTCAGCGAACAGGATCTGCCCCAGTTGCACTCCGCCATAGAGAACGTCCGGCTGGAAGGCTTCGCCATTCACCTGCCGCTGGACCGCACCGACGGATCGGACGCCGTCGAAGAGGTCATCGGCTGGATGGACCGTCTGCGGGCGGCCCGCCTCCCCCTCCACACGATGTTCGTCAGTCACCTCAAGGCCGAGGAACTGGCCCGGTTGCAGCAGCAGTTCCCGCAGACCCGTTTCCGCGCCCGTATCGGTACGCGGCTGTGGCTGGGGGACCACGAGGCCACCGAGTATCGCGGTGCCGTCCTGGACGTCACGCGCATCGCCAAGGGGGAGAGGTTCGGCTACCGCCAGCAGAAGGCCGCGTCCGACGGCTTCCTGGTGGTCGTGGCGGGCGGTACGTCGCACGGGGTGGGCCTCGAGGCCCCCAAGGCTCTGCACGGCGTCATGCCGCGCGCCAAGGGCGTTGCCCGCGCGGGACTCGCCACGGTGAACCGGAATCTCTCTCCGTTCGTCTGGGGCGGCAAGCAGCGCTGGTTCGCCGAGCCGCCGCACATGCAGGTGTCGATCCTGTTCGTGCCCGCGGAGGCACCGGAGCCTCAGGTCGGCGAGGAACTGGTGGCCCATCTGCGGCACACCACCACGCAGTTCGACCGGATCCTCGACCGCTGAGCGGCGGTGTGGGGGCGAGGAACGCAGAAGGCGGGAGAGACGTCTGAGCAGACGTCCGGACAGTGAGAAAGGCCGTGCACGGGACTCCCGTGCACGGCCTTTCTCATGCCTCTTGCCTGTCTCCAGAGCAACCGCCCACCGGTCCGTTCGCTCAGAGCGAATCGCTGGGGGCGCCTGCCTCGTGCCACTTGACCCCTGGCCCGTCGAAGTGCGCGACATGCCGTGCGGGTCGGGCGGCGGGACCGAGCACGAAGACGTCCTCGGCTCGGTCGAGCACCCCTCCCGAAGGATCGTCGTCACCGGAGCGGCGCACCGGGTCCCGCTCGGGCAGCAGGATGTCGCGCACGATCATGACGCACAGATAGAGCGTCCCGAGCAGATGCAGGCCGATGGTCCAGTGGTAACCGTCGGCGGGCAGTCCCTTGTGGTCGTCTCCGCTGGTCGTGTACGCGAGGTACATCCAGATGCCGAGGAAGTAGGCCACCTCGCAGGCCTGCCAGATCAGGAAGTCCCGCCACTTCGGCCGGGCCAGCGCGGCCAAGGGCACCAGCCACAGGACGTATTGGGGTGAGTAGACCTTGTTGGTGAGGATGAACGCCGCGACGACCAGGAAGGCGAGCTGCGCGAAGCGCGGTCGGCGGGGAGCCATGAGGGCGAGTGCCGCGACGCCCACGCAGCACAGCAGCATCAGCAGCGTGGCGAGTGTGTTCACGGTGTCGGTGCTCAGCGGGTCGGACGAGTTGTGGGCGATGATCAGCCAGAAGGAGCCGAAATCGACGCCCCGCTCCTGGCTGAACGTGTAGAACTTCGACCAGCCGTCAAAGGCGAAGAGCATCACTGGCCCGTTCACCACGACCCAGGCGACGACCGCACCGCCCAGAGCGGTTCCGTACTCCCGCCAGCGGCAGGCGCGCCAGCACAGCACCAGCAACGGCCCCAGGAAGAGCACGGGATAGAGCTTGGCGGCCGTGGCAAGCCCCAGGAGCACTCCGAAGGCGAGAGGGCGGCCACGCGACCACATGAGCATCGCCGCGGCCGTCAGGGCGACCGCCAGCAGGTCCCAGTTGATCGTCGCGGTCAGGGCGAAGGCGGGCGCCAGGGCGACCAGCAGACCGTCCCAGGGCCGCCGGGTGTGCGTGCGAGTCACGCAGACGGCGATGACGGCCGCGCACACCATGAGCATTCCGGCGTTGACCATCCAGTACCACTGCTCCTGGTCCTGGATGCTGCCGCTGCCGGGCGTGAGCCAGGAGGCGACCTCCATGAACACACCGGTCAGCACCGGGTATTCGAGGTACTGCATGTCATCGGGGAGCTGGTCGAAGTACGGCACGAGGCCGTCGGCGAAGCCCCGCCCCTGGTAGAGGTGCGGGATGTCCGAGTAGCACGCGTGTGTGTACTGGGAACCGGCGCCGAAGAACCACGCGCCGTTGTAGCAGGGCGCCTTCTGGATCAGGCCGAGGGTGAACATACCGATCGCCACGAGCGCGATCACCCGGACCGGGCTCCACCAGGACGCCCCGAGCAGGGCATGCCGCCCGAGCGGACCGCCGATCAGCTCGCTGCCGGCCTCGGCGACCTCGTCCTCTCGGGTCGGTTCCACCAGCTCCGGCTCGCGGACGCTCGCTCGCGTCGATTCTCCACTGGGCATGCCGCACATCCTGCCGTACGCATCGGGACTACACCGAGGGCCGCCGCACCCGAGGGTACGGCGGCCCATGTTTCACGTGAAACACCCAAGTCGGGCGAAAGCGCGACTACCCGGCCGGGCCTCCGAAGAGACCGCCATTGTTTCCATTGCCGTTGCCGCGGTTGTTGCCTTCCTCTTCCGATTCCGAGGCCGACGGTGAGCTGGTCACCCCGCCGTCCGTCCCACCGGCGTCCGCGCCACCCGGTCCGGTACCACCCGTGTCGTCCTCCTCCTTGCAGTTGAAGTCGAACGGCCTACAGGTATTGGTCTCACTCGGCGTGGGACTGCTGGGCTCCGGCTCCGGTTCCGAAGTCGTCGGAGACGCCGACGGAGTCTCCTCCTCGGTCTCGGTGGGGGAGGGAGTCGCGGTCGGCGACGGAGTGTCGTTGATGACCTCGCCGATGGGCTCCGGCGTCGGGAAGGGCACCGGTTTCTGGCCCTTCAGTGCGTCCTCCATGTAGTCCGCCCAGATCTCGGACGGGAACGAGGCACCGTGGATCTTGTCCTGACCGCCCGTGCCGAACATCTTCAGGAACTGGCGGTCCTTGACCGTCTCGTCGTCGGGGTACCGGAACATGCTGATCGCGGTGGACAGCTGCGGGGTGTAGCCGACGAACCAGGCGGACTTGTTGCCGTCCGTGGTACCGGTCTTACCGGCCACCTCACGGCCCTCGAGCTGGGCGTTGGTGCCGGTCCCTTCCTCGACGACGGTCTTCAGGACGTCCGTGACGTTGTCCGCGACCTGAGCGGTGAACGCCTGCTCGGTCTGGGTCTTGTGCGTGTAGACCGTGCGGTCCTTGCTCGTCACCTTCTTGACGGAGAACGGCTCACGCTGCTCGCCACTGGCCGCGAAGGTGGCGTACGAACCCGCCATCCGGATCGCGCTGGGGCTGGAGGTACCGAGGGAGAACGACGGGTAGTTCGTTCCGGCGAGGCTGCTCTCCAGAAGCCCGGAGTCCACCGCGGAGTCCTTCACCTTGTCCAGGCCGACATCCACACCGAGCTGGACGAAGGAGGAGTTCACCGACTCCCGCATCGCCTCACGAAGATCGATCTTGTAGTCGGGCGGGGTGCCGTACGACTTGTCACCGTCGTTGACCTGCTGCCACTGCTCGCCCTTCTCGTTCTGCCAGACCGACCCGTCGTATTCCTTGATCTTGAGCTTGTTCTTGCCGCTGTAAAGGCTCTTCTCGGAGACCTTCGTTCGCTCGTCCTGGGCCTGTACCGGGTCCCCGTCGGGGTCCCGGACGCCCCACTTCATGGCGGCCGCCAGCACGTACGGCTTGAACGTCGAGCCGACCTGGGCCCCGGTCGCGTCGGCGTTGTTGGTGTAGTGCTTGGTCGCGTCGGTACCGCCGTAGATGGCCACGATCGCGCCGGTCGCCGGGTCCACCGTGGCCCCGCCGAACTGGACGTGGGTGTCCTTATCCGGGCGCTCCTCGGGCTTGATGTTCTTCTTGTAGACCTTCTTGACCGACTCCTCGAGCGCCTCGACCTTCTTCCTGTCGAAGGTCGTGTAGATCGAGTAGCCGCCCTGTTCCAGCTGGTCGGCGGTGATACCGGTTTCCTCGCTGTTGTTGACGATGTACGCCTTGGCGAGGTCCACGAGGTAACCGATCTGCCCGCTCAGCGCGGTGTTCGACCGGGGGTGCTTCCACTTTGGCAGCTTGGTGTACTTGGCCCTGATAGCGGGATCCAGACGGTCGTACTCGACCATCTTTTCCAGCGTGTCCTGCATCTGGAGCAGGGCACGCTTCTCGTTCTTCTCGCGAGTGGCGCCGACCGGGTCGATGGAGGTCGAACCGGCCGGGTCGTAGTAAGTCGCTCCCTTGAGCACCGCCGACAGGAAGGCGCACTCACCCTCGTTGAGGTCCATGGCCTTCTTGTCGAAGTACGCCTGGGCGGCAGCCTGAATCCCGTAGGCCCCACGTCCGTAGTACGCGGAGTTCAGGTAGCCCTCGAGGATTTCGTTCTTGTCCTTGGTGGTGCCCACCTTGACCGAGACGAAGATCTCCTTGACCTTGCGGGAGAGGGTCTGCGACTGGTCGTCCAGCATGGCGTTCTTGACGTACTGCTGGGTGATCGTGGAGCCACCCTGCGTCTCGCCGCCCCTGGCCATGTTGAATACCGCGCGGGCGATGCCCTTGGGGTCGATGCCACTGTCCTCGTAGAAGGTCTTGTTCTCCTGGGAGATGACCGCGTCCTGCATCGCCTTGGGGATCTGCTCGAGATTGATGATCTGGCGGTTGCGCTCACCACCCGTGGCGACCATCTGCGAGCCGTCGGACCAGTAGTACACGTTGTTCTGCGCCGTGGCCGTCTGGGCGAGGTTCGGCACGCCCACCAGCGCGTACCCGATTCCCGCGGCAGCCACCATGCTGCCGAAGAACGCGATGCACAGGCCGGTGACAAGCCTCCACGACGGCATCCAGCGGCGCCAGCCGTACTTGTCGTGGCGCGGATAATCGATGATCCGCTTCTTGCCGGGAGGCGCCGCCCGCCCCCGGCCGGGCCCGGTGGAACCGGCCCGGCGGCCCCCACCTCTCCGTGCCGCGCGTCGCGCTTCGGCGCGGCTTCCATAGCTATGGCCCTCACCACCCGATTCACGGGAGTCCGACCCATAGGAATCGGACGGAGACCCGGTGGCGCCTCGCGGTGCCGCGCGGCGGCCGGAGGACGAGCCGGACTGGCCGCGTCGGGCCGCGGCACGTCCGCCACCCTGCGGCTGCGGCGGTTTGCGACGGTGCTCGCTCATCGAACGACTACTCCTCGGGCAGGCGCATTCTCGCGCGCCTGGAAACGGCAGCTGGTTTCCGGTCCCCCCGAAGTACGGATGCGGTGGGTTCCGCATTCATCCCGTACTGCACCGGGGACGAGGACGCCCCCAGGCGTCACTCGGTTCCCGGTGTGTTGTGCATGGCGCACAGACTACGCATCGTCAAAACCTGCCGAGCGCAGAAGTTCGGCTCAAATCAGGCAACTTGCTCCGATTGAATCGGTGGTGTGATCCCGTTCACCACTCTTCCCCTTGTCTCAGCCGGATGGCCGTTCTATCGTCGTGATGTATCGAGTCGATACATCAGCTCGGCATAAAGATGGCGATGAGCCAGACACGAGGCCGTCATGGCACGACCGCGGCAGAGAGGGGGCGACGATGAGCCGACGTTCCGGGATCCTCGAGTTCGCCGTACTCGGCCTGCTCCGCGAGTCTCCGATGCACGGCTATGAGCTGCGCAAACGACTCAATACGTCACTGGGTGTGTTCCGTGCCTTCAGCTACGGGACGCTCTATCCCTGCCTCAAGACGCTGGTCGCCAACGGCTGGTTGATCGAGGAACCGGGGAACACCACAGAGGACGCCCTCGCCGCTCCGCTCACGGGCCGTCGCGCCAAGATCGTCTACCGGTTGACGGCCGAGGGTAAGGAGCACTTCGAACAGCTGCTCTCCCAGACGGGCCCCGACGCGTATGAGGACGAGACCTTCGCCGCGCGGTTCGCCTTCTTCGGACAGACGTCACGCGACGTACGCATGCGTGTACTGGAAGGCCGCCGCAGCCGGCTGGAGGAGCGCCTGGAGAAGATGCGCGCCTCACTGGCCCGGACCCGGGAGCGTCTCGACGACTACACGCTCGAGCTCCAGCGCCACGGGATGGAGTCCGTGGAGCGGGAAGTGCGCTGGCTGAACGAGCTCATCGAGAGCGAGCGGGCCGGGCGAGACCTCAAGGGTCCCGCCTCCGGGGCGACCCCTCGACAGGACACCACATCTGGAGCGTCGGGCGATCTGCCCCGGTCCGGGGACCACCCCCGGCCGGATTCGCCCGACGACACCGTCACGTGAGTCCCGCTCAGGGCCTCACTCGTATACACAGGGAGCAACCGGAATGGGTTCGGTTCGCGTAGCCGTCGTCGGCGTGGGCAACTGTGCCGCATCGCTGGTGCAGGGAGTCGAGTACTACAAGGACGCCGACCCGGCGTCCAAGGTGCCAGGCCTGATGCACGTCCAGTTCGGCGACTACCACGTCCGCGACGTCGAGTTCGTCGCCGCTTTCGACGTGGACTCCAAGAAGGTCGGCCTCGACCTCGCTGACGCCATCGGCGCCTCCGAGAACAACACCATCAAGCTCTGTGACGTCCCCAGCACCGGTGTGACGGTCCAGCGCGGCCACACCCTCGACGGTCTCGGCATGTACTACCAGGCCACCATCGAGGAGTCCGCGGAGGAGCCGGTCGACGTCGTCCAGGTCCTCAAGGACAAGCAGGTCGACGTTCTGGTCTGCTACCTGCCCGTCGGCTCCGAGGACGCGGCGAAGTTCTACGCCCAGTGCGCCATCGACGCCAAGGTCGCCTTCGTCAACGCCCTCCCGGTGTTCATCGCCGGCACCAAGGAGTGGGCGGACAAGTTCACCGAGGCCGGTGTGCCGATCGTCGGTGACGACATCAAGTCCCAGGTGGGCGCCACCATCACGCACCGCGTCATGGCGAAGCTGTTCGAGGACCGCGGCGTCGTCCTGGACCGCACGATGCAGCTGAACGTCGGCGGCAACATGGACTTCAAGAACATGCTCGAGCGCGAGCGCCTGGAGTCCAAGAAGATCTCCAAGACGCAGGCCGTCACCTCGCAGATCCCCGACCGGGACCTCGGCGAGAAGAACGTCCACATCGGCCCGTCCGACTACGTCCCGTGGCTGGACGACCGCAAGTGGGCCTACGTGCGCCTCGAGGGCCGCGCGTTCGGTGACGTCCCGCTGAGCCTGGAGTACAAGCTCGAGGTCTGGGACTCCCCGAACTCCGCGGGTGTCATCATCGACGCCCTGCGCGCCGCGAAGATCGCCAAGGACCGCGGCATCGGCGGCCCGATCCTGTCGGCTTCGTCGTACTTCATGAAGTCCCCTCCGGTGCAGTACTTCGACGACGACGCCCGCGCCAGCGTCGAGAAGTTCATCAAGGGCGAGATCGAGCGCTAGAACGTCCCCCACTGTGGGCAGTTGAAGGTCCCCGGGTCGCGTTCCCCGGGGACCTTCCTCGTATGTGAGGCTGTGGCCCATGGCCGTCGTCCGTGACCTGCGCGTCCTGCTGCGTTTCCAGGGCTTCAGACGCCTGCTCGCCGTCCGGCTGCTCTCTCAGGGCGCCGACGGTGTCTACCAGGTCGCCCTCGCCGCCTACGTGGTCTTCTCGCCGGAGAAACAGACGTCCGCCGTGGCCGTCGCCTCCGCGATGGCGGTCCTGCTGCTCCCCTACTCCCTGATTGGCCCCTTCGCCGGTGTCCTGCTGGACCGCTGGCGCCGCCGTCAGGTCTTCCTGTACGGCAACCTGCTGCGCGCGCTGATGGCCTCGGTGACCGCCGTCCTGATCCTCGGCCAGGTCCCGGACTGGCTTCTCTACGTCTCAGCCCTGTGTGTCACCGCCGTCAACCGCTTCGTCCTCGCCGGTCTGTCCGCCGCCCTGCCGCGCGTGGTGGACCCCGAACGGCTGGTCGTCGCCAATTCCCTCTCGCCGACAGCCGGAACGCTCGCCGCGACCGCGGGCGGCGGTCTCGCCTTCGTCGTACGCCTGGTCGGCGCCGACTCCGACGCGGCCGTGGTGCTCGTGGGCGCGGCCCTGTACCTGTGCGCGGCCCTGGCGTCGCTGCGCATCGCGCGGGAACTGCTCGGTCCTGACCGAGCGCTGGTACATCCACGGCTCGCCACGGCGCTCACCGACACCGCTCGTGATCTGGTGGCAGGTCTGCGCCACCTTGCCGCATCCCCGCGCAGGGAGGCAGCCTGGGCACTCACCGCGATGTCCCTGATGCGGTTCTGCTACGGCGCCATGCTCGTCATGCTGCTGATGCTGTGCCGGTACGCCCTGACCGACACCACGGACGAGGGACTCGCCCTTCTGGGACTGGCACTGGGCGTGTCCGGTGCCGGCTTCTTCGTTGCGGCCGTCGTGACTCCTTGGGCCGCGGGACGGTTCGGGCCCGGCCGCTGGATCTTGCTGTGCGCGGCGGCCGCCGCGATCCTCGAGCCCGCGCTCGGACTGCCCTTCGCCGCCGGCCCTGCTGGTCGGAGCATTCGTCCTGGGACTGACCACTCAGGGCGCGAAGATCGCCACGGACACCATCGTCCAGTCCTCCGTCGAGGACGGTTTCCGGGGCCGGATCTTTGCCCTCTACGACGTCCTGTTCAACGTGGCTTTCGTCGGTGCCGCCGCAGTGGCCGCCCTGATGCTTCCACCGGACGGTCGGTCGGTCCCACTGGTGGTAACAATCGCCTTTATCTACGGAGCAGTAGCTGTGGCTATCGGCCGTTTTGAGCGCCAGTAAGTGTCACATCAATGCCACAGAGCTCCAGCACGGTGCGGAGTTGTCAGTGGCAGCCGATAGCTTACGTGCGTCTTATCAACGCGCTTTTCGCGCCACGCACTCATGTTCAGGGGGACCTCCAAGTGACCACTCCGCCGCCTCAGGGCAACCCGTTCGCCCAGGGTCAGCAGCAGCCCTACGGCCAGCCCCAGGGCCAGACTCCGTACCCGCCCCAGGATGGTCTTCCCCAGCAGGCCGGTCAGCCTGGTTTCCCCCCGCAGGGCGCCCCCGTGCCGCCGCCGCAACCTCCCCGCAAGATCGGCTTCAAGACGATCAAGAACATCGCCATCGTCGTGGTGGTCGCCACTGCGGCGATCGGTGCCTTCATCGCCAGCCGGGATGACGCCAACACCGCGGCGGTCGGCGACTGCATGCACCGCGGCAGCACCAGCGACGACAACCCAGACCTCGAGGTCGTCGAGTGCAACTCTTCGGAGGCGCAGTACGAGGTGCTGGCCAAGATCGAGGGGTCGTTCCTCACCGACACCCTGGCGTCCAGCAAGTGCGAGGCCGCGGCGAAGGACTTCCAGTACGTGTACACCGAGAGCGGTGACGGCAAGGACTTCCTGCTCTGCCTGAAGGACTACAAGAAGTAAGTCAGGCAGACACAGAGGGGCGGTGTTTCACGTGAAACACCGCCCCTCCACGCATCCCGGAACGGGTCATGTTTCACGTGAAACATGACCCGTTCCACGCTCTCAGGCCTGCTGCCCGGACCACCACTCCCTGAGGGCAGCCACTGCGGCCTCATGGTCCATCGGCCCGTTCTCCAGCCGAAGCTCCAGCAAGTGCTTGTACGCCTGACCGACGGCCGGCCCTGGCTTGACTCCGAGGACCTCCATGATCTGGTTCCCATCGAGGTCCGGGCGGATGGCGTCCAGCTCCTCCCGCTCCTGAAGCTTCGCGATCCGCTCCTCGAGACCGTCGTACGCACGTGACAGCGCGGCTGCTCTGCGGCGGTTGCGTGTCGTGCAGTCCGAGCGGGTCAGCTTGTGGAGCCGACTCAGGAGCGGCCCCGCGTCACGGACGTAACGACGGACGGCGGAGTCCGTCCACTCTCCCGTGCCGTAGCCGTGGAAGCGCAGATGGAGTTCGACCAGACGCGAGACGTCCTTCACCAATTCGTTGGAGTACTTGAGGGCCGTCATGCGCTTCTTCGTCATTTTCGCTCCCACCACCTCGTGATGGTGGAACGAGACCCGGCCGTCGCCCTCGAAACGGCGCGTGCGCGGCTTGCCGATGTCATGCAGCAGAGCCGCAAGGCGCAGTGTCAGGTCGGGGCCGGCCTCCTCCAGCTCCATCGCCTGCTCCAGGACGATCAGCGTGTGCTCATAGACGTCCTTGTGCCGGTGGTGCTCATCGCTCTCCAGACGCAGGGCCGGCAGTTCAGGCAGCACGTGGTCGGCGAGCCCGGTATCGACGAGCAGTGTCAGTCCCTTGCGGGGGTGAGCGGACAGGACCAGCTTGTTCAGCTCGTCCCGGATCCGTTCGGCTGAGACGATATCGATGCGTCCGGCCATCTCCTGCAAAGCCGTGACCACCTCGGGAGCCACCTCGAAATCGAGCTGAGCGGCAAAGCGCGCGGCTCGCATCATCCGCAGCGGATCGTCCGAGAAGGACGCCTCAGGAGTGCCCGGAGTGCGCAACACACGTGCCGCGAGATCGTCCAGGCCGCCGTGCGGGTCGATGAACTCCTTCGCGGGAAGCGCGAGGGCCATCGCGTTCACCGTGAAGTCACGGCGGACGAGGTCCTCCTCGATGGAGTCGCCGTACGCCACCTCCGGCTTGCGTGACGTGCGGTCGTAAGCCTCCGAGCGGTAGGTCGTCACCTCGATCTGAAAGCTTCGATCAACGTCTCCGACGCGGACATTCTTCTGGGCGCCGACGGTACCGAAGGCGATCCCCACCTCCCAGACGGCGTCCGCCCACGGGCGGACGATCTTCAGGATGTCCTGCGGGCGGGCGTCGGTCGTGAAGTCGAGGTCATTGCCGAGCCGGCCGAGCAGAGCGTCCCGGACCGAACCGCCGACCAGGGCGAGTGAGAACCCGGCCTCCTGGAAGCGGCGGGCGAGGTCGTCGGCGACAGGGGCGACCCGTAGCAGTTCGTTCACCGCTTGGTCCTGCACCTGGCTCAGGGCACTGGTTTGTTCGTTGGCGTTCGGCACAACAGAAAAGGGTACGTGGCTCGGGCGGCCGGAGGATCCCCCATGGGGCAGGCGCGGTCACCTCCGGCGACACCCGCACCACGCCTGCACCCGAGGCACGGGGCGCGCTCCCCTTATACGGCCACATAGAGGGCAGTGCGACGCTCCCCCTGATCTTGTGGACCGGTCCGCGGCACTTAGCTCCACCGCTCATCGTTACCATGCGTGGACGCACATTCCGACGACCACTGACGACGACAAGGGACGGGCGAGCGCGTGGCCGAGGCGGCAGACTTCCAGGGGACGAGTCCCTCACCTGCCCGCCGCTGGCTGCGGCGCACCGGAACCCTGTTCGCCGGAGTACCCCTGCTGGCCGGCCTGCTCCAGTTGCCCGCCGCGCCCCCAGCGGACGCCGCCGTGCAAAGCACCCTGCAGGCTCCCTCCAGCGCGGGCTCGGTCTCCGTCTCCGTGAACTCGCTCACCCCGAGCACCCCCACCGAGGGAGACACCGTCACCGTGTCCGGCACGGTGACCAACAAGGGCGGGAAAGCGGTCACCGACGCCCACGTCGGTCTGCGTGTGGGCCCCCTGCTGAACACCCGCTCCGGGATCGACACCGTCGCCAGGAGCAGTGACGACGTCCAGGGCGCCGTCGGCCCGGAGATCGACGACAAGTACTCCCAGGAGTTCGACCGCCTCGCTCCGGGCGTCTCGCAGCCCTTCAGTATCTCCGTGCCGGTGGACGAGCTGAGCCTCGGGGAGAACGGCGTCTACCAGCTGGCGGTGGCCCTCTCCGGGCGGACCTCCGCTCAGCCGTGGGAACAGACTCTCGGTGTCCGGCGAACGTTCCTGCCGTGGCAGCCCGAGGAAGCCGACACCAAGACGAGAACGACGTTTCTGTGGCCGCTGATCTCCACGGTCCACACGACAGCGGAGACCGGTTCGGACGAGCAGCAGACCCCGGTCCTCCACGACGACGACCTGGCCAAGGAAATCTCCCCGGGCGGCCGTCTGGACCGGATGGTGGCACTGGGCAAGGACCTCGATGTCACCTGGGTGATCGATCCGGACCTGCTGGCGTCCGTCGACGCGATGACCGAGAGCTACGAAGTCCGAAGTGAGGGTGACACCACCACGGCGGGTGGTCATCAGACTGTCGCCAAGAGATGGCTCGCCCAGGTGCAGAGCGCGGTGGCGGGCAACGAGGTCGTCGCGTTGCCCTTCGGCGATCCGGATCTGGCCTCCCTCGCCCACAACGGCACCCCGGTCACCGGCTCCCTGAGTCACCTCAAGGAAGCCACGGATGTCGTCGTCAACACGGTGGAGCCGATCCTCCACGTGAAACCGACCACGGACTTCGCCTGGCCCGTCAACGGCGCGGTGGACCCCTCCATCGTCAAGGTCGCCACGTCCGCCGGTGCCGACAAGGTGATCGCCCGCGGCGACAGTTTCCGGGAGACCGGCGACCTGTCGTACACGCCTTCGGCCGCGCGCCCCATCGGGGGCGGTACCACGGCGGTGGTCGCGGACGCCCGGCTGTCCACCCTGTTCCAGGGCGATATGACCAAGGCGTCCACGTCCACGTCCACGGTGCAGCGGTTCCTGGCCCAGAGCCTGACGCTCGGCCTCCAGACCAGCCGGCAGCGCAGCGTCGTCGTGGCCCCGCAGCGCACCCCCTCCGCGAGCCAGGCCCAGACCATGGCCGAGGTACTGAAGGCCGTCCAGGACGGAAACTGGTCGGAGTCCCAGGACCTCACCGCGGCCGCTAAGGCCAAGCCGGACCCCGCCGCCACCACCGAGGTGCCCTCGGCTTCCTCGTACCCCTCCTCGCTGCGCAAGCAGGAGCTGCCGCAGTCGGCGTTCGAGCAGATCGCGAGGACACAGGACAAGCTCGACAAGTTCCAGGTGATCCTCTCCGATCCGTCCCGGGTGGTGACCCCGTTCGGCCGGGCCCTGAACCGGGGGATGTCCGTTTCATGGCGCGGCCGGATCGCCGAGGCGGCCACCTACCGCAGCGGAGTCGAGGCGTACCTCGACGGACTCCTCGACCAGGTGAAACTGATCGAGAAGTCGGAGACGAAACTGTCCGGCCGCAGTGCCACGATCCCCGTGACCGTCCAGAACAACCTGGTGCAGGGCGTCGAGCACCTGACGCTGCGGCTCACCTCGACCAACCCGACCCGCCTCGAGATCGGTGGAGCCGCCTACGAGGAGCAGCCGGTCGCCGTCTCGGGCGGTCACAGCCAGTCGGTGAAGTTCACCACGTCCGCCAACGCCAACGGCCGGGCAACGGTGGTCGCTCAGCTGTACACGCAGGACGGCCAGAAGTACGGCGAGCCGGTCACCTTCGACGTCAAGGTCACCGAGATCACCGCCACGGTGATGCTGGTCATCGGCGGCGGTGTCCTACTGCTCGTCCTTGCCGGCTTCAGGATGTACACACAGCGCAAGCGTGCCGCGGCCCGCGAGGCCCAGGAGGAGAAGCGCGCGCTGGACGAGGACACCGAAGGTCCGCAGAACCCGGACGCCCCCGCGGTACGTCTCACCAAGGAGCCGGGGGGCGGATCGGAAACGGACGCCCCGGAGCAGCCGAGTGACCGGGCGTCGGACACCGCACCGGAAAGCGCAGACCCGTCCGGCACGGGTGAGAGAGTGGACCGTTGAGGATGTCGTGGCCGGTGGGCCAGGGACGATGAGGTGGGGTATCCATGAACGCGCCGTACGACGGTGACCGCGGCCATGCCGCGGGCAACTCGGGCCATCCCGAGTCGGACCCACCCGAGGGTCCGCCGCCCGGGCACGACCAGGCGCCGCAGCCGCCCGTCGACATGTACCTCCAGGACGCCTACGACCAGGACCCCTACCGCGCGCAGGACATCGCCGCCCAGGACCCGGTCGCGGAGGCCCTGTACGACCGCGCGGCGCACCCCCCGCCCCCGCCGGGCGCGTACACCCCTCAGCAGCCGCTGTACGGACAGCCTCCCCAGTCGCCCCAGGCACCCGACCCACGGGTATGGGCCCAGGCCCCCGCGCCGGAGCCGGACGGTCCGACCCAATACCTCCCGTACGGGGACGACCCGCGCACGACGCAGTTCGTGGGCGTGGACGACCTGGTCGGCCGGGCCGGAGACCAGCGTCATGAGCCGGACGCCTTCGCCCACCTGTTCCGCGATCAGCAGCAGGACGGTGGCTACGCCGAACAGCACGGCGGGGGCATTCCGACCACCAGCCGGTGGCCGGCCGACAGTCCCCGAGTCGATTCCGGTACCCGGCCCGGCCTCCGCGGCACCCGGCCACTACGCGGGAGCCACACCACCGCCTGCCGCCGAATCTCCCGCGCCGGAACCGGCTCCCGCGCCGGCCGCGAAGAAAGGCGGCCGGGCCGGAGGTCTGCTGAAGTCCAGCGCCGTGATGGCAGCGGGCACGATGGTGTCCCGCCTCACGGGATTCATCCGCTCCGCGTTGATCGTCTCGGCGCTCGGCCTGGGCCTCCTCGGTGACTCGTTCCAAGTCGCTTACCAGTTGCCGACCATGATCTACATCCTCACCGTCGGCGGCGGCCTCAACTCCGTCTTCGTGCCGCAGCTCGTCCGTGCCATGAAGGACGACGCCGACGGTGGCATCGCGTACGCCAACCGGCTGCTGACTCTCGTGATGGCGGCCCTGGCCGCACTCACCGCCATCGCGTGGCTCGCCGCGCCGCTCCTCGTGCGTGCCCTGTCGAACCCGGTCGCCTCCGACCCCGCGGCCAACGAGGTCGCCGTCACCTTCACCCGCTACTTCCTGCCCTCGATCTTCTTCATGGGCGTGCACGTGGTGATGGGGCAGGTCCTCAACGCACGCGGCCGGTTCGGCGCGATGATGTGGACCCCGGTCCTCAACAACATCGTCATCATCGTGACACTCGGTACGTTCATCTACGTCTACGGCACCGCCGCCGACACGAAGATGACCGTCACGAGCATTCCGCCGGAAGGCCAGCGTCTCCTCGGCATCGGTATCCTGCTGGGCCTCGTCGTGCAGGCCCTGGCCATGATCCCGTACCTGCGTGAGACCGGGTTCCGCATCCGTCTGCGCTTCAACTGGAAGGGCCACGGACTGGGCAAGGCCGCGATGCTCGCCAAGTGGACCATCCTGTTCGTGCTCGCCAACCAGGCGGGCGCGCTGGTCGTGACCCAGTTGTCCACAGCGGCCGGCCTGAACTCCGATGTCCAGGGCACCGGCTTCGCCGCCTATGCCAACGCCCAGCTGATCTGGGGCCTGCCGCAGGCCATCATCACCGTCTCACTGATGGCCGCCCTGCTGCCCCGCATCTCCCGCTCGGCGGCAGAGGACGACAGCGGTGCCGTCCGGGACGACATCTCCCAGGGCCTGCGCACCACGGCCGTCGCGATCGTGCCGATCGCCTTCGGCTTCATCTCCCTCGGCATCCCGATGTGCACCCTGATCTTCGGTTCCTCGGGCACCAGCGCAGCGACCAACATGGGTTACATGCTGATGGCCTTCGGCCTCGGCCTGATCCCCTACTCCGTGCAGTACGTCGTCCTGCGTGCCTTCTACGCCTACGAGGACACCCGAACTCCCTTCTACAACACGGTCATCGTGGCCGCGGTCAACGCGGTCGCCTCGGCGGTCTGCTTCTTCGTCCTCCCGGCCCGTTGGGCCGTGGTCGGCATGGCCGCCTCGTACGGCGTGGCCTACGCGACCGGCGTCGGGGTCGCCTGGCGGCGGCTGCGCTCGAAGCTGGGCGGGGACCTGGACGGCGCTCGTGTACTGCGGACGTACGCCCGGCTGTGCATCGCCTCGGTCCCGGCCGCGCTGCTCAGCGGTGTGGTCTGTTACGGGATCGGGCACAGCCTCGGTCAGGGCGCCGGAGCTTCGTTCGCCGCACTGCTGGCCGGTGGAGCCGTCCTGCTCGGCGTCTTCTTCGTCGCCGCGCGTCGGATGCGCATTGTGGAGGTCAACTCGCTCGTCGGTATGGTCCGCGGACGCCTGGGACGCTGAGTCACGGGTAAGCGCACAACCATCGTCAGCCATTGTGTGTCGTGCATAGCGGCGGACTGTGGGCACAATTGGTTTTGGCGTCGGACGGCGCGCAAGGGCCGTCGGCCGATGCGCAATGGATGGGGAGGCAGGGAACGCCGGTGGCGGAACGGAGCACAGCTGCCGTCGACGTGGCAGACAACAGCGGCGAGCAGCCGCTGACCGCACAGGCGGACCAGTCCACGGCCGACGGGGTGGTCAAGAACCGGGAGCAGGACACGGACAGCGACGCGGCACAGGAGAACACCGGAGCGGACGATTCCGGGGAGACCTCGCCGCTCGAACTGCACAGCGGTCACAAGCTCGCCAGACGCTACCGCCTTGAGGAGTGCGTCACCCGTCTGGACGGATTCAGCAGTTGGCGTGCCGTGGACGAGAAGCTCCGCCGCGCCGTCGGCGTGCACATCCTGCCCGCGGACCACTCTCGTGCCCGCACCGTCCTGGCTGCGGCCCGCTCCTCCGCCCTGCTGGGTGATCCTCGCTTCGTCCAGGTCCTGGACGCCGTCGAGGAGAACGACATTGTCTACGTCGTACACGAATGGCTCCCCGATGCCACTGAGTTGACCACGCTTCTGGCGGTCGGCCCGCTGGAGGTGTATGACGCCTACCAGATGGCCAGTCAGATCTCCTCCGCCATGGCCGCAGCCCACCGCGAGGGACTCGCCCATCTGAGGCTGAACCCCAACGCGGTCCTGCGCACCTCCACCGGCCAGTGGCGCATCCGGGGTCTCGCCGTGAACGCGGCGCTGCGCGGCATCGACTCCGACACCCCACAGCGCACCGACACCGAATCCATCGGTGCCCTGTTGTACGCGGCGCTCACCCAGCGCTGGCCGTACGAGAGTGACGCATACGGTCTGTCGGGGCTGCCGAAGGACATCGGTCTGATCCCACCCGACCAGGTGCGGGCCGGTGTCCACCGCGGCCTGTCCGAACTCGCCATGCGCGCACTGGCCAACGACGGCGCCACCGCCTCCCGCCATGAGTCCCCGTGCACCACGCCGGAGGAACTGGTGAAGGCAATCGGCGAGATGCCCCGCATTCGCCCGCCGGAGCCTGCCTTCACCACTCCGCCGGACTACCAGCGCACGACGTACCAGCAGGGCTCCTACGGACGTCCGGCATCCCGTCCGGGCATCACCCAACCGGTGCCGCCCCCGCCACCCCCGCTGCAGAGCCGCACGGGCAAGGCGCTGAAGTGGGCCGTGTCAGCACTGCTGATCGCCGCGCTCGGTCTGGGCAGCTGGCAGCTCGCGGACGCCCTCATCGAACAGGGCGGCAGCGCGGACGACACGAACGAAACACAGACAACGGACGGCAACGACAAGAGTGCCAAGAAACCCAAGCCGTCCAAGCCGCTCACGATCCAGGGCGCTCAGGAGTACGTCGTGACGGGCGCGGCCCAGGCTCCGGGTGACGTGGCCAAGACGTACGACAACGACAACTCGACCTACTGGCGGACCAAGAAGTACAACGCCGGTCCGACGCTCGCGCCCTACAAACCCGGAGTGGGTATCGTCTACGACCTCGGCTCGGCCAAGGAGATCTCGACGGCGTCGATAGGACTCCGGTACGCCGGTGACCACACGACGGTGCATCTCTACGCCACGGACTCGCTGACGCCTTCGACCGGGATCGAGGGCATGAAGCAGATCGGATCCGCCACGACCAGTGGCGGATCGCTGAACGTGAAGGCGTCGGACTCGGTGAAAACGCAGTACGTACTGCTGTGGATCACGGCCGTCCCGAACGCGCCCGCCGACGGCTACAGCATGGCCGGCGACAAGCAGGCCATCACCGACCTGCAGTTCACCGGCTGACGTCTCACCGAGCGAGGGGAGGGGGCCCGATGCCGGACGGCACCACGCACCGCGACGCAAGCGATCAGGACCTCCTCGCCCGCCATGTAGAGGGCGATCCCGAAGCCTTCGGCGAGCTGGTACGCCGGCACCGGGACCGGCTGTGGGCGGTGGCCCTACGGACGCTGGGGGACCGTGAGGAGGCCGCTGACGCGGTTCAGGACGCTCTTGTCTCGGCCTACCGGGCCGCCCACACCTTCCGAGGTCAGTCGGCCGTCACGACATGGCTGCACCGGATCACGGTGAACGCGTGCTTGGACCGTGCGCGCAAGGCGGCATCCCGGAAGACCTCCCCTGTCGACGACACGGAGCGCCTGGAGCAGCTGCTGGAGCCCCACGAGTCCGCCTCGGCTCCCGCGGAACGCAACGATCTGCACCGTCAGCTCATAGAGGCCATGGAAACTCTCCCACCCGATCAGCGGGCGGCTCTCGTACTGGTGGACATGCAGGGCTACCCGGTCGCGGAGGTCGCCCGCATCCTCGATGTGCCCATCGGCACGGTGAAGAGCCGCTGTGCCCGAGGCAGAGCCAGACTTCTGCCCCTTCTGCAACACCTGCGGCCGGACGGGAGCGGTGGCAGCAGGAAACAGGATGGGGAGCGGAACCGGACGCAGGGGGCATCCGTCCCACCCGCAGCGGGACCGCGTCGAGCGGGTCCGCCGAATACCGGACCGAGTGACCCAGCGGCAGTGAAGGGCGGAGGTGAGCGAGCGTGACATCGACGACAGGCATGACGGAGCACCCGGACGTCACGGAGATCTCCGACCTCACCGAGGGACTCCTGCCACCCGCTCGGACCGCCGCTGTGCGACGGCACCTGGACGAGTGCGACCTCTGCGCAGACGTCCATGCGTCGCTGGAGGAGATCCGGGGACTGCTTGGCACGATGCCGGGTCCACCGCGTATGCCTGCCGAGGTGGCGAGCCGTGTCGATGCCGCGCTCGCCGCGGAAGCGCTGCCGCATGCCAGGGCACCGGGGTCCGAGAGCGTCGCAGAGCCGATCGGCGTCTCCCCTTCCCAGCCCGATGAGGACCGCGCGCACGTTTCACGTGAAACATCGACGCCGACGGACCGCCCCGCAGGGCGTCCTCGCCCTTCCACGACCGGTCCAGGCCGCAAGGACCGTATGCAACGCGGCCGCCGCAGGGCCGCTGTGCTGGGGACCGTGTTCACCGTCGCGGCTCTGGGGCTCGGCACGCTATTCCTGTCGTCCCAGAACGACGAAACGGGCCCGGGCGACGTTCAGCAGACGACCTCGGACACATTCTCCGAGGGTGAGCTGGAGAAGCAGGTCTCCGACCTCCTCGCGCAGAACCAGCCGAAGGGCGACTCCTCTCGTACGCCGCAGACCTTGGGAATGGAATCGGAGACCGCCCCCGCCAGCCCCAGGGTTTTCCAGCAATCCACGGTCCCGGAATGCGTCCGCGAAGGAATCGGCCGCAATGACGCCGCACTCGCCACAGAGCAGGGCACCTACAAGGGGCGAGAAGCTCTCCTGGTGGTGCTTCCCGACCCCTCCGACGACACCCGTGTGACCGCCTACATCGTCGATGCCACCTGCGTCGGCAATTTGTCCTCGGCCCCCACGGCGAAGGTCCTGCTGAAGGACTCCTACACCCGCGGCTGACAGTCGGCGCTTCGTCTCCGTCCTGTGTGGTATCTCGTACCATGTGCGCCTTTCCGCGCCCGCCCGAGAACCGCGTCCGTCAGCTCCGTCGGTGTGCTCAGGCACAGCGGGAATGCGCGCCCCTTAGGATCCGTTGGGTGAGGTGAGAGTTCCGACAGAAGCTCCCACCGGTCGGATGACACAGACCAGAGACGAGGAATCAAGCCGTGAGCGACGTCCGTAACGTGATCATCATCGGTTCGGGGCCAGGCTACACGGCGGCCCTTTACACCGCCCGTGCGTCGCTGAAGCCCCTGGTGTTCGAGGGCGCCGTCACCGCCGGTGGTGCGCTGATGAACACCACCGATGTCGAAAATTTCCCTGGCTTCCAGGACGGCATCATGGGCCCCGAACTCATGGACAACATGCGCGCCCAGGCAGAGCGCTTCGGGGCGGAGCTCATTCCGGACGACGTGGTCGCCGTCGACCTGACCGGAGAGATCAAGACCGTCACGGACACCGCGGGCACGGTCCACAAGGCGAAGGCCGTCATCGTCGCCACTGGCTCGCAGCACCGCAAGCTCGGCCTGCCGAACGAGGACGCCCTCGCCGGCCGCGGTGTCTCCTGGTGTGCCACGTGTGATGGCTTCTTCTTCAAGGACCAGGACATCGCCGTCATCGGCGGCGGCGACACCGCAATGGAGGAGGCCACCTTCCTCTCGCGGTTCGCCAAGTCCGTCACGGTCGTTCACCGCCGCGACACCCTGAGGGCCTCGAAGGCGATGCAGGAGCGTGCCATTGCCGACCCGAAGATCTCGTTCGTCTGGGACAGCGAGGTCGCAGAGGTCCAGGGCGATCAGAAGCTCTCGGGTCTGAAGCTGCGGAACGTCAAGACCAGCGAACTTTCGGACCTGGCGGTGACCGGCCTGTTCATCGCGATCGGGCACGACCCTCGCACGGAGCTCTTCAAGAGCCAGCTGGAGCTGGACGGAGAGGGCTACCTGAAGGTCGATGCGCCCTCGACGCGTACGAGCCTCGCCGGAGTGTTCGGTGCCGGTGACGTGGTCGACCACACCTACCGCCAGGCGATCACCGCGGCCGGTACCGGCTGTGCCGCTGCCCTCGACGCCGAGAGGTTCCTTGCTGCTCTCGCGGACGAGAAGCAGGCCGAGCCCGAGAAGACCTCTGTCTGACCTCCACCCTCACCACGCACCCACCAGTTAAGGAGCCCGCCGTGGCCGGCACCCTGAAGAATGTGACTGACGACTCCTTCGAGCAGGACGTCCTCAAGAGCGACAAGCCCGTCCTGGTGGACTTCTGGGCCGCCTGGTGCGGCCCGTGCCGCCAGATCGCCCCTTCCCTCGAAGCGATTGCCTCGGAGTACGGGGACAAGATCGAGGTCGTCAAGCTGAACATTGACGAGAACCCGGGTACGGCCGCCAAGTATGGCGTCATGTCCATCCCGACCCTGAACGTCTACCAGGGTGGCGAGGTCGCCAAGACCATCGTCGGCGCCAAGCCGAAGGCCGCGATCGTCCGCGACCTCCAGGACTTCCTCAGCGAATGAGCGTCGGCTGCCTAGTCGGCGGCGCACGTTTCACGTGAAACACGAATGGGCCGACCTCTCTGGGTCGGCCCATTCGCATGACGTACACCACACGCGACGCATCAGAGGGGGCGCAAAGCCGGCTCCTTCTGCACAACTCCGAGCAACCGGTCCAACGCCATCTCGACATCGTCCTTCCACGACAGTGTCGTCCTCAGCTCCAGTCTGAGCCGGGGATACGCGGGGTGTTGACGGACCGTCTTGAACCCCACGGCCAAGAGGTGGTCAGCGGGTAGCACACAGGCCGGTTCTTTCCAACGCGCGTCACCGAAGGCCTCGATCGCCTTGAACCCGCGACGCAGTAGATCCTTCGCCACCGTCTGCACCATTACCCTCCCCAGACCCTGCCCCTGGTAGCCCGGCACGATGAACGCGGTGATCAGCTGCACGGCATCGGACGATACAGGGCTCGTGGGAAACGCCATGGCACGCGGCACGTAGGCAGGCGGGGCGTAGAGAACGAAACCCACGGGGATGTCATCGACATAGACGACCCTTCCGCACGACCCCCACTCCAGCAGCACAGCCGAGATCCACGACTCCTTCTCGACCACTGACGTTCCCGTCGCTACTGCTGCCTCACCGCTGACGGGGTCGAGCTCCCAGAAGACACACGAGCGACAGCGCTGGGGAAGGTCCTGAAGGTTGTCCAGCGTGAGCGGTACGAGCCGACGCCCCATGAAGCCTGTTCCTCGCTTCCTTCGCCTGCTGCATCACGGGCGGCTGCCAGAGCGTGCCGCTCCTTGAGCAGACTGCCGATGAACCCTCCGAAGGCGGCAATCGCCAGCCCCGCTCCCACCCGTCCGGTGCGGCTCATCATTCGCATGGCCCTGCCTTGCGCTCAGAGATTCAGAGGTGCTGGCGGTGGACGCGCCCTGTCTCACTGCATCGTATCCATGAAGCGATTCCGCCGATACCGCCAGAAAGCAAAGGGCGGACCGTGTTCCGGCATATACCGGACATGATCCGCCCTTGGTCGGCTGTTCGGCTGACCGAGCCAAAATCTCAGGAATCTTCCATGGAACCGTCGTCCGCAAGGCTCTTCTGCAGAACCGACCCCTCATCAGGAGCGAGGGTGCCGAGAATGCGCTCGAGGTCCTCCATGGAGGCGAACTCGACGGTGATCTTTCCCTTCTTCTGGCCCAGGTCGACCTTCACCCGCGTCTCGAAGCGATCCGAAAGGCGGGTGGCCAGATCGGACAGCGCCGGAGACACCAGGGCACCCGCCCTCGGCCCCTTGGAACGCGGCTTCTGCGGCCCGGACCCCATCAGGGTGACGATCTCCTCGACGGCTCGCACCGAGAGACCCTCGGCCACGATCCGATGGGCCAGCCGGTCCTGCTCCTCGGAGTCCTCGACGGAGAGCAAGGCCCGCGCGTGCCCGGCGGAGAGCACTCCAGCAGCCACCCGGTTCTGAACCCTCGGCGAGAGCTTCAGCAGACGCAGAGTGTTGGAAACCTGCGGGCGGGAACGGCCGATGCGGTCCGCCAACTGATCATGCGTGCAGTTGAAGTCCTTCAGCAGCTGATCATAGGCGGCTGCCTCTTCCAGCGGATTCAGCTGTGCACGGTGCAGGTTCTCCAGAAGAGCGTCCAGGAGGAGCTTCTCGTCCTCCGTGGCCCGCACGATCGCCGGGATGGCTTCGAGCCCCGCGATACGGCACGCCCGCCAGCGGCGCTCACCCATGATGAGCTCGTAGTGCGCGGGCCCGACTTGCCGTACGACGACGGGCTGAAGGAGACCGACCTCCTTGATGGACGTGACAAGTTCTGCCAGCGCGTCCTCGTCGAAGACTCCGCGCGGCTGACGCGGGTTCGGCTTGATGGATTCGAGGGGGATCTCAGCGAAGTATGCCCCCAGAGGAGGCATGGGCATCTCCGCCGCGCCATACGCCGACGACTCCTCTGTTTCACGTGGAACAGAGGGAAGTGCGGCTAGTTTGGCCACGGCCACCCCGCGCTCGTTCGGCAGCACCGAAGGCGCCGCGGGAGAGGCGGAAGCTGCGCCTCTCGTCACGGTCGGGGCGACCGTCTTTTCTGTCGGGGCAGCAGGGATAAGTGCGCCAAGACCACGGCCCAGCCCCCTCCGTCGCTCACTCACTGGACGCCCTCCACCATGCTCGGATCGTTCTGCTGTGCACCGATGTGTGCGTTCGATGCGTCATAGCTGACGCCAACGCCCCTCAGCGCGATCTCGCGTGCCGCCTCAAGGTAGGAGAGGGCACCGCTCGATCCAGGATCGTAGGTCAGCACCGTCTGCCCATAACTCGGCGCCTCCGAGATGCGTACAGAGCGGGGAATACTTGTCCGCAGTACCTCGTCGCCGAAGTGACTACGCACCTCGTCCGCGACCTGGGACGCGAGGCGCGTCCGGCCGTCGTACATGGTGAGCAGGATCGTCGATACGTGCAGGGAGGGGTTGAGGTGTCCCCGCACCAGATCAACATTGCGGAGCAGCTGCCCCAGACCCTCCAGGGCGTAGTACTCACACTGGATCGGGATCAGGACCTCCTGTCCCGCCACCATCGCGTTGACCGTCAGCAGGCCGAGGGATGGAGGGCAGTCGATGAGGACGTAGTCCAGCGGCTGCTCGTAGGCATGGATGGCACGCTGCAGCCTGCTCTCCCGTGCCACCAGCGACACCAGCTCGATCTCCGCGCCGGCGAGATCGATCGTGGCGGGCGCGCAGAAGAGACCCTCCACGTCGGGGACCGGCTGGACAACCTCCGCCAGCGGCCTGCTCTCGACCAACACGTCGTAGATGGAGGGAACTTCGGCGTGGTGGTCGATCCCCAGGGCCGTAGAAGCGTTGCCCTGAGGGTCGAGGTCGATCACCAAGACCCGAGCGCCATGGAGCGCAAGCGACGCGGCGAGGTTGACGGTCGTCGTCGTCTTGCCCACGCCACCCTTCTGGTTGGCGACCACCATGAGGCGTGTCCGCTCGGGCCGCGGCAGGCCCTCGCCTGCGCGGCCCAGCGCATCCACCGCCAGATGGGCAGCACGACCGATGGGAGCGTCGTCCATAGGAGGCGGTGTTTCACGTGAAACATCCGCCCCCATCGATTCGGTACGGGGACCGGGGACCGGGTCGGTCATCGGTCCCGCGATGTTGGCGTCGGACCGCAAGGTGGATTCACTCTCCTCGACTTCAAGCTCGCAATGAACAGAGCCTCCCATGCCCTCGGGGTCGTGAACCAGTGAGGCCTGACGTTCTGTGGAGAAATCCACCTCTGTGGACAACTCCGCACCCTCTGAGGGGGGTGAAGTCTCATCGGGAACAGGACCCTTTCCGAGGGAACCGAGAGGCTTACGATCGCGGGGTGCGGCCGCGGCGCGACCGCGGCTGATGATGCCGTGCAGCAGAGAGTGACGTTTCACGTGAAACACGATGCACAGCAGCCGGGGTCCCACTGCCGCGACACTCCGGCCTACGAGGGTTCGGCAGCTTGTGTGGAGTACGTCTGTCCCCTCAGGGCGTAAGCCTGCCCGTCAGGTGTCCTACCGCCCGGCAGACCCGCCCTATCCGCGTCGACGCCGCGCACGGCCGGTGCGAGCGGCCTTCGCGCGCTTCGCCGCGAAGCGCACACCGCCGGGGCTCTCCCCCACCTCGACCCGCACCACTGTGGACATCGGATCCACCACTCCCTCACCCACATGCACGACCGATGTCGCCACGGCGCCGAGCTTGCTCAGCGCCGTGGTCGCATTCTTCAGCTCCTCCTCGGCGGCGTCACCCTTGAGCGCGAGCATCTCTCCGTACGGCCGAAGGAGGGGGATGCCCCACGTGGCGAGACGGTCGAGCGGCGCCACGGCTCGTGCGGTCACCACGTGCACCGGAGCCATCGTCCCCATGACCTCCTCGGCCCGGCCACGCACGACTGTCACATGGTCCAGGCCCAGCAGCTCCACAACTTCGGTCAGGAAGGTGGTACGACGCAGCAGTGGCTCCAGCAGTGTGATCTTGAGGTCCTCCCGGACCAGCGCCAGTGGGATGCCCGGCAGACCGGCACCCGAGCCGACATCGCACACCGTGACGCCTTCGGGCACGACTTCCGAGAGCACCGCGCAGTTCAACAGATGCCGCTCCCACAGGCGGGGCACCTCCCGCGGGCCGATCAGACCGCGCTGAACGCCCGCCTCAGCGAGCAGCTCCGCGTAACGCACCGCGTCCGCGAATCGATCACCGAACACCTCGCGGGCCTGCTCGGGCGCGGGGGAAGCTCCGCTGCCTCCGTCACGGGGGACCGTCCTTCCGTAGCGTGCCGGCATCGGGCGCCGACACCACAGAACTATCAGGCTGACAAAATTCGGCCCCGTCTGCGCAACAGACGGGGCCGGTGGAACGTGGAACCGTTCAGGCGGGAAGCACGACGACGAAGCGCTGCGGCTCCTCGCCCTCGGACTCACTGTTCAGGCCGGCGGCCTTGACCGCGTCGTGCACGACCTTGCGCTCGAACGGCGTCATCGGGTCGAGCTTCACGGGCTCACCGCTGCTCTTGGCCTCGGCGGCGGCCTTCGCGCCCAGCTCGGACAGCTCGGCCCGCTTCTTGGCACGGTACCCCGCGATGTCGAGCATGAGCCGGCTGCGGTCCCCGGTCTCCCGGTGCACGGCCAGACGCGTGAGCTCCTGGAGCGCCTCCAGCACCTCACCGTCCCGACCGACCAGCTTCTGCAGGTCACGGCCGGCCGAGTCGCTGATGATCGAGACGGAGGCACGGTCGGCCTCGACGTCCATGTCGATGTCACCGTCGAGGTCGGCGATGTCGAGCAGACCCTCCAGGTAGTCCGCTGCGATCTCACCTTCCTGCTCCAGGCGGGTCAGGGTGTCTGCGCCCTCGGCAGCGGTGGAGGTGGTGCCTTCCGTCACGGGATGGACTCCTTCTTACTTCTTGGACGGGGACTTGGGCCGCTGCGGGCCCTTGCGCTGTCCGGACTGGGCCTTGCTGCGGGTATTTCCGCCGGACTTCGCGGTGCCCTTCTTCGCAGCGGCGGCGGGCTTGACGTCGTCCTGGGGCGCTTCGGCCTTGGTCAGCGAGGTGGGCTCACCAGCCGCCTTGGCTGTACCGCCTTGACGCTGGGACTTGGTCTGCCGCTTGGGCTGCTGACGCTTCGCGGCCTGGGTCGTGACCGGAGAGCCGTCCTCGGCCTGCGCGGCGGCCATGGCATCGCCCTTGATCACCGCGCCGTCGGTCTGGGCCACGAGGCCCGCCTTGTTCAGACCGTTGATGAACTTGCGCTCGTACTCGTTGCGGTCCCGGCCCTTGGCGACGATGGCCTTGACGATGGCACGCTCACGGCGGTTGCGGGCCTTGCCGTGGTGGGTGACGTGCTTGGCAAGGCGCTCCAGGTAAGCGGCCTGCGCCTTGGAACCCGGCGTCGGGTTGTTGTGGATGACGTACATCTGCTGGCCCATGGTCCACACGTTGGTGGTCAGCCAGTAGACGAGGACACCGACCGGGAAGTTGATGCCGAAGACGGCGAAGATGACGGGGAAGACGTACATCAGCATCTTCTGCTGCTGCATGAACGGCGTCTTCACCGTGGTGTCGACGTTCTTCGTCATCAGCTGGCGCTGCGTGTAGAACTGCGACAGCGACATCAAGACGATCATCAGGGCCGTGACGATCCGCACATCGGTCAGCGAGGCGTTGAGGGCCTCGACCTTGTCCGCGCTGTCCGTGAACTTCGCCGCGAGCGGGGCGCCGAAGATGTGCGCCTTCTGCGCACTTTCCAGCAGACGCTCGTTGATCACGCCGATGGTGTCATTGGACGCGATGCTGTTGAGCACGTGGTACAGAGCGAAGAAGAACGGGGACTGCGCCAGGATGGGAAGGCACGAGGAGAGCGGGTTGGTGCCCGCGTCCTTGTACAGCTTCATCATCTCTTCGGACTGACGCTGTTTGTCGTTCTTGTAGCGCTCCTGGATCTTCTTCATCTCCGGCTGGAGCGTCTGCATCGCGCGCGTCGCCTTGATCTGCTTCACGAAGAGCGGGATCAGGCAGATACGGATCAGGATCACCAGGGACACGATGGACAGGCCCCAGGCCCACCCGGTGTCGGGGCCGAAGATGGCCCCGTACACGGTGTGGAACTGGACGATGACCCAGGAGACAGGTGTCGTGATGAAGCTGAAGAGGCTGGCAATCGTGTCCACTAATCATGCTCCTTGGGCATGGGGCGAGGTCTCTGCGGCCGGACTTGAAGGGCTCGTCGGACTTGCGGAAGAAGTCTGTCCTTCGGTGGCCGGTTCGGCGGAGGCGGGCCCGCCCTTGCGTGCACGCCAGGCGTCACGCAGCATTTCGTGCCACCGCGGGCGCTTGCGCGGCGGGACATGGTCCACGCCGCCCAGCGACCACGGATTGCACCGCAGGATGCGCCAGGCCGTGAGTGCTGTGCCCTTGATGGCACCGTGCCGGTCGATGGCCGTGTAGCCGTAGTGGGAACACGACGGGTAGTACTTGCACACAGGCCCCAGTAGAGGACTGATCGTCCACTGATAGAGCTTGATCAGAGCCAGCAGCGGGTACTTCATCGCGTGCCCCCTCCCAGCAGCCGCTGCAGAGCGGAATCCAGGTCTTGGGCCAGTTGTGCATGGTCGGCGTCGCCCGCTCCGGGCAGCGCTCGTACGACTACCAGGCTACCGGGGGGCAGCAGGGCGACTCGGTCGCGCATCAGGTGGCGAAGTCTGCGCTTCACCTTGTTCCGCACGACCGCTCCACCCACAGCCTTGCTCACGACGAAACCCGCACGTGTCGGGGGAGCGCTCTCCCCAGGCACATGCGGGTCCGTGACACCGCTGCGAAGGTGTACGACGAGGTGCCTGCGTCCGGCCCGGCGTCCTCGTCGTACCGCGGTCGCGAAGTCCTCGCGCCGCCTCAGCCGGTTGTCGGTGGGCAGCACGACGTCATGACCTGATCGGGATCAGGCGGACAGGCGGGCGCGACCCTTGCCACGGCGGGACGCGAGAATCGCGCGGCCGGCACGGGTGCGCATACGCAGCCGGAAGCCGTGGGTCTTCGCGCGACGACGGTTGTTCGGCTGGAAGGTGCGCTTGCTCACTCGGGGGCTCCAGAAAGAGATCGTTGATTGCGGGTGCCGTCCTGGCTGTCACCGTGCGCCCACGAGTAGCTCGCGTTACGCCCGAGTGCACCGCTGACCGATCATCTTGCGCGATCTGTGCCCATCGGAGGCAGGCGGCAGCAGCCATCGACAACTCGACCTCGTCACGGTACGCGCGGCTGCGTCATTCGGTCAAACCAGCGGCCGCCGGGGGACACTTGTCCACAGGCTGGGGACAACGACTTGAACCGTACCGACCGCCCTGACTACCGTGACGGAACTCCGATTCGTTCCTTTGTCCCTCGACCACCCCCTTTACAACCCCGACCCGTCCCCGAATCACACGTTCGAGGGACCTGTGAGAGAGCGTGCCCTGTGGCTGACGTACCTGCCGATCTTGCCGCAGTGTGGCCACGCGTACTGGAGGAGCTGCTCGGTGAGGGCCGGGGCCAGGGAGTCGAGGGGAAGGACGAACACTGGATCCGGCGCTGCCAGCCGCTGGCGCTGGTCGCCGACACCGCGCTGCTCGCCGTGCCGAACGAGTTCGCCAAGGGCGTGCTCGAGGGCCGCCTCGCGCCGATCGTCAGCGAAAGCCTGAGCCGCGAGTGCGGGCGCCCCATCCGCATCGCCATCACCGTCGACGACTCCACGGGAGAGCCCTCGGCCCCGCCGGCCGCCCGCCCCCAGCCGCGCTACGAGGAACTCGAGCTCCCTCCCACCCGGCAGGACCGACCGGACCGACCGGACCGGCATGAGTACGAGCAGTACGAGGGCTACGGCCGGCGCCGCGCCGACCAGCACCCCGGGCCACCCGGCGACCAGCTCCCCACCGCCCGCCCCGCCTACCCCTCGGAGTACCAACGCCCGGAGCCCAGCTCCTGGCCGCGGCCGGGCCAGGACGAGTACGGCTGGCAGCAGCAGCGCCTCGGCTTCCCGGACCGCGACCCGTACGCCTCGCCCTCGCAGGACTACCGTCCGCAGCCGATGGACCGCCCGTCCTACGACCAGCAGCGCTCCGACTACGAGACGTCACGCGCGGAGTACGACCGCAACAACTACGACCGCGGCGGCTACGACCGCGGTGACTACGACCAGCGCGACGCCGCCCGCCGCGAGCTGCCCGAGCCCCCATCCGGCTCGGGGCACGTCCACCGCGGTGGCCCCGTCGGCCCGAACCTGCCCACGAGCGGGGCACCCGGCCCGCTGGCCGCACAGCCCGCACCGGCGACCGGCCCCGGGGAGCCGACCGCGCGGCTGAACCCGAAGTACCTCTTCGACACGTTTGTCATCGGCGCCTCCAACCGCTTCGCGCACGCGGCGGCGGTAGCGGTCGCCGAGGCACCCGCGAAGGCGTACAACCCTCTGTTCATCTACGGGGAGTCCGGGCTCGGCAAGACCCACCTGCTGCACGCGATCGGGCACTACGCACGCAGCCTCTACCCCGGCACGCGCGTGCGGTACGTGAGCTCGGAGGAGTTCACCAACGAGTTCATCAACTCCATCCGCGACGGCAAGGGCGACAGCTTCCGCAAGCGGTACCGGGAAATGGACATCCTGCTCGTCGACGACATCCAGTTCCTCGCGGACAAGGAGTCGACGCAGGAGGAGTTCTTCCACACCTTCAACACACTGCACAACGCCAACAAGCAGATCGTGCTCTCCAGTGACCGGCCGCCCAAGCAGCTGGTCACGCTGGAGGACCGGCTGCGGAACCGTTTCGAGTGGGGCCTGATCACCGACGTCCAGCCACCGGAGCTGGAGACGCGCATCGCGATCCTGCGCAAGAAGGCGGTGCAGGAGCAGCTGAACGCCCCACCGGAGGTGCTGGAGTTCATCGCCTCCCGGATCTCGCGGAACATCCGCGAGTTGGAGGGCGCGCTGATCCGGGTGACGGCGTTCGCCTCGCTCAACCGGCAGCCGGTGGACCTGGGCCTGACGGAGATCGTCCTCAAGGACCTGATCCCCGGCGGTGACGACTCGACGCCGGAGATCACCTCGACGGCCATCATGAGCGCGACCGCCGACTACTTCGGCCTCACGGTCGAGGACCTGTGCGGCAGCTCGCGGGGCCGTCAGCTCGTGACGGCCCGCCAGATCGCCATGTACCTGTGCCGTGAGCTGACGGACCTGTCGCTGCCGAAGATCGGCGCGCTGTTCGGCGGCCGCGACCACACGACGGTGATGCACGCGGACCGGAAGATCCGCAATCTGATGGCGGAGCGACGCTCCATCTACAACCAGGTCACCGAGCTCACCAACCGCATCAAGGCCGGCTGAGCGCCCGCAGACACACAGAGAGGGCGTCCCCGGACCACAAATCCGGGGACGCCCTTCTTCGTGCGCCTGCCGACCGGCGGGGGCCGTCAGAAGCTGTCGAGAACCGCCGGCCGCTCCCCCTCCGCCGTCACCACGCTCCTCGGCGTCCCTGCCGTCCTCGCGCTCCTCGGCGTCCCTGCCGTCACCGTGCTCCTCGGCGTCCCTGCCGTCACCGTGCTCCTCGGCGTTCCGTCCACTGTTCGATTTCGGCACCGGGTTACGGCTGTCCTCCACAGATGTGGCAACTTTCTCCCGTCCACATCCTGGGGACTGTGAAGTTGTCCCGAAACTGTCCACAGCCCCGCCGGTTGGGGCACCATCGAGCCAGGTCAACCAGCTGTGGATCCGTGGACAAGCGTTATCCACAGGCTGTGGATAAAAAAGTGGTCCACGACCTGTGCACAGAGTTTTCCACCAGCAACCCACAGGCTGAGGCCAGTTGTCCCCAACGATCAGGCGCTTCTCCACACGGCTGTCCACTGTTCGGCAACGCGGCGCGCCTCCTCACCGGGTCGAGTGAAAGGCGTCACATCAAGGCACCGGGGCCGCCTGTGGGAAAGACCGGCAAACCTGGGGACAGAGCTGGGGAGAACTCACCCCTCCCTGTGCACGGGGTGTGCAGAACTTTTTGTTCTCCACAGATACCTCGAGTTGTCCACCGCCTCCGCCCACAGGCCCGGTGGACAAAATCTTGGCCCTGAGCTGGGAAAACAAGGTTATCCACGGTATCCACAGGCCCTACTACTACTCCCAACTAGAGAGAGTGAGGAATCCGTTTCGAAGAGGGTCCTGTGCACAACTCGCCGGTTCGACGCCGACTGCCACTCGTCACGACTTGACCCCGAGGGGCCCCTACTGTCAGTGCAGTGCGTCAGACTGTTCCCGGTGTCCTTCCCCTCGCAGAGGCCGACGACACCGAGGCAGACGACGAAGGCAGAGCAGGGCGTGAGAACGCCGGCAACAGCAGGAGGCGGCTTACGGTGAAGATCCGGGTGGAACGCGACGTACTCGCGGAGGCAGTGGCCTGGGCTGCGCGCAGCCTCCCGGCCCGTCCGCCGGCGCCGGTCCTCGCCGGCTTGCTGCTGAAGGCCGAGGAGGGACAGCTGAGCCTGTCCAGCTTCGACTACGAGGTCTCCGCGCGGGTCTCGGTGGAGGCGGAGGTCGAGGAGGAGGGCACCGTCCTCGTCTCGGGCCGTCTGCTCGCCGACATCTCCCGCGCACTCCCCAACCGGCCGGTGGAGATTTCCACAGACGGTGTACGGGCGACGGTGGTCTGCGGTTCCTCGCGGTTCACACTCCACACCCTGCCTGTGGAGGAGTACCCGGCTCTGCCCCAGATGCCGAACGCGACGGGCACCGTCCCCGGCGAGGTCTTCGCGTCCGCCGTGCAGCAGGTCGCCATCGCGGCCGGCCGGGACGACACCCTGCCCGTCCTGACCGGTGTCCGCATCGAGATCGAGGGCGACACGGTGACGCTGGCCTCCACCGACCGTTACCGCTTCGCGGTCCGCGAGTTCCTGTGGAAGCCGGAGAGCCCGGAGGCCTCGGCGGTCGCCCTGGTGCCCGCCAAGACGCTCCTGGACACCGCCAAGGCGCTGACCAGCGGCGACCAGGTGATCCTCGCGCTGTCCGGCTCGGGCGCGGGTGAGGGTCTGATCGGCTTTGAAGGAGCGGGCCGCCGCACCACCACGCGGCTGCTGGAGGGCGACCTTCCGAAGTACCGCACGCTGTTCCCGACCGAGTTCAACAGCGTCGCCGTCATCGAGACCGCCCCCTTCGTGGAGGCCGTCAAGCGCGTGGCCCTGGTCGCCGAGCGCAACACCCCGGTGCGGCTGAGCTTCGAGCAGGGCGTGCTCATCCTGGAGGCAGGCTCCAGCGACGACGCACAGGCTGTGGAAAGGGTCGACGCCCAGCTGGAGGGCGACGACATCTCGATCGCCTTCAACCCGACATTCCTGCTGGACGGCCTGAGCGCCATCGACTCCCCGGTGGCGCAGCTGTCGTTCACCACGTCCACCAAGCCCGCGCTGCTCAGCGGCAGGCCGGCGGTGGACGCGGAGGCGGACGCCGCCTACAAGTACCTGATCATGCCGGTGCGGCTCAGCGGCTGACGTCGCACCCCCTTGTCCGCGGCTGCCCCCGGCAGTCCACAGTTGTGCACAGTCCTTCCGGGTCCGGTGGACACCGGATCGTGGATACCGGTATCAGAGCCGGACCCGGAAGTGGCCGTGAGCGAAGCCACAGGTGAGGGCATGCGCATGAGCGCGTATGCCCACAGATGTGCGTGAGCGCCCGGGTTTAGGGTCGTGTCGGTACGTAAGTGCCGCGGCACGCCCGTGCCGCCATGCCACGTCGCAACCTAAGGAACACAACTGATGGAGCTCGGTCTCGTCGGCCTCGGCAAGATGGGCGGCAACATGCGTGAGCGGATCCGCCGCGCGGGCCACACCGTCGTCGGATACGACCGCAACCCGGACCTCGCCGATGTCCACAGCCTGGAAGAGCTTGTGGGCAAGCTCGAGGGCCCGCGTGTGGTCTGGGTGATGGTTCCGGCAGGCCAGGCGACCCAGTCGACCATCGATGAGCTCGCCGAGCTGCTCCAGCCCGGCGACGTCGTCGTGGACGGCGGCAACTCCCGCTGGACGGACGACGAGAAGCACGCCGGGGAACTGGCGGCCAAGGGCATAGGCTTCGTCGACTGCGGCGTCTCCGGCGGCGTCTGGGGCCTGGAGAACGGCTACGCGCTGATGTACGGCGGCGACAAGGAGGACGTCGCCAAGGTGCAGCCGGTCTTCGACGCCCTCAAGCCGGAGGGCGACTTCGGCTCGGTGCACGCGGGCAAGGTCGGCGCGGGCCACTTCGCGAAGATGGTCCACAACGGCATCGAGTACGCGATGATGCAGGCCTACGCCGAGGGCTGGGAGCTGCTGGAGAAGGTCGACTCGGTGGACAACGTCCGCGAGGTCTTCCGCTCCTGGCAGGAGGGCACCGTCATCCGCTCCTGGCTCCTCGACCTCGCGGTGAACGCGCTTCACGAGGACGAGCACCTGGACAACCTCCGGGGTTATGCACAGGACTCCGGTGAGGGACGCTGGACTGTGGAGGCCGCGATCGACAACGCGGTCCCGCTGCCGGCGATCACCGCGTCGCTGTTCGCGCGGTTCGCCTCCCGGCAGGAGGACTCGCCGCAGATGAAGATGGTCGCGGCGCTGCGCAGCCAGTTCGGCGGCCACGCGGTCGAGAAGAAGTAGTCCGAAGAACAGGAGGTCGGCGCACGACCATGCACGTCACGCATCTGTCGCTGGCCGATTTTCGTTCCTATTCCCGGGTCGAGGTCCCGCTCGACCCGGGGGTGACGACCTTCGTCGGCCCCAACGGGCAGGGGAAGACGAACCTCGTCGAGGCGGTCGGCTATCTCGCCACACTCGGCAGCCACCGTGTCTCCTCCGACGCCCCGCTGGTCCGCATGGGCGCCGACCGCGCGATCATCCGGGCCCAGGTCCGGCAGGGCGAGCGGCAGCAGCTCGTCGAACTGGAGCTGAACCCGGGCCGCGCCAATCGCGCCCGTATCAATAGATCCTCGCAGGTCAGGCCCCGGGACGTGTTGGGGATCGTCCGCACGGTGCTGTTCGCGCCCGAGGATCTCGCTCTGGTGAAGGGTGATCCCGGCGAGCGGCGCCGCTTCCTGGACGATCTGATCACCGCCCGCTCCCCGCGCATGGCGGGTGTCCGCTCCGATTACGACCGGGTCCTCAAGCAGCGCAACACGCTGCTGAAGTCGGCCGCGCTGGCCCGCCAACACGGTGGGCGCACCTTGGATCTGTCCACCCTGGACGTCTGGGACCAGCATCTCGCGCGTGCGGGCGCCGAACTGCTGGCCCAACGCCTGGATCTGATCGCCGCGATCCAGCCACTCGCCGACAAGGCGTACGAACAGCTCGCGCCGGGCGGCGGGCCCGTCGCCCTGGAGTACAAGCCGTCGGCGCCCGGCGAGGCGCACACGCGCGAGGACCTGTTCGAGCAGTTGTCGGCGGCTCTCGCCGAGGCGCGCAAGCAGGAGGTCGATCGGGGCGTCACCCTGGTCGGCCCGCACCGGGACGATCTGCTGCTCAAGCTCGGTCAGCTGCCGGCCAAGGGCTACGCCTCCCACGGCGAGTCGTGGTCCTACGCCCTGGCACTGCGTCTGGCCTCCTACGACCTGCTGCGTGCCGAGGGCAACGAGCCGGTGCTGGTGCTCGACGACGTCTTCGCCGAGCTGGACGCGCGCCGCCGCGAGCGCCTCGCCGAGCTCGTCGCGCCCGGGGAGCAGGTCCTGGTGACCGCGGCCGTCGACGACGACGTTCCCCATGCGCTGTCGGGGACGCGGTTCGTCGTGTCCGGGGGGAGGGTGGAGCGGGTATGAGCGACCCCCGAGGGCCCGACGCCCCTTCCGCGGAGATGCCCGGGGCGGTCCCTGAGCCCTCGGGGGTCGACCTCGCGCGCGTGGCGTTGCGCGCGGCCAAGGAGGCGGCACGCGCGCGTGGGGACGTGGCGCAGCAGAAGAAGCAGGCACGGCGCGGTGGCCTGCGCTCCGGCGCGCGTGGCGACCGGCGCGATCCCATGGCGCTCGGTGCGGCGATCAACCGACTGCTCACCGAGCGTGGCTGGGAGGCTCCGGCCGCGGTGGGCGGTGTGATGGGGCGCTGGCCCGAGATCGTCGGTGAGGACGTGGCCAAGCACTGCGAACCGGAGCGCTACGACGAGGACGAGCGGGTGCTGTTCGTGCGCTGCGATTCCACGGCCTGGGCGACGAACCTGCGGCTGCTCGCCCCGACCCTGGTCGCCCGGCTGAACGAGGACCTGGGCCACGGCACGGTGCAGCTGATCAAGGTCAATGGACCGGGTGGCCCCGCCCGCCGCTACGGCCCTCTGCGCGCCCCCGGGAGCACCGGTCCCGGGGACACGTACGGGTGACCCGGAGCCCTGTTCCGGGCTGTCCGCGACAAGGTGATCGACGTCACATCAGGGCTTCCCGGGAGTGCGTTCGGTCCACCGGTGCCCCTTTCGTCATGCGACCGGACAGGGTGCGGAATTGCCACCTGACTCCTAAGTGGCCATGGGTTGACGGTCGAAAGCGCTGGGTGCCCTCGTGAGCCTCTTGGAGCCCCCATCCGCATATCGGGAGTCGGACGAGACCGGTTGAGGGCGGCACGTGGGGACTCAGGCACCGGCAAACCCCCATCGATGTCCGAGCTACCGGTAGACTGGGGGCAATCCCGCCCCGATCGTGGGGACCGCCCGGGAAAAGCTGAGCAACGCTGATCAAGGCTTACCAACGCAACATGCCGCAGCCGCTCCGGCAACCCGCCGCCGAGCCTGGCTCGTGGTGTGCCAGAAAGGGCGCTTCGTGGCCGATTCCGGCAACCCCAACGAGAACATCCCGTCCACCGACACCGGCGTGAACAGCGAGGCGACCGCCCTCAGCGGCGAGGTCACCGCCTCGTACGACGCCAGTGCCATCACCGTCCTCGAGGGTCTGGACGCGGTCCGCAAGCGACCCGGTATGTACATCGGTTCGACCGGTGAACGAGGCCTGCACCACCTGGTTCAGGAGGTTGTCGACAACTCCGTCGACGAGGCGCTGGCCGGGCACGCGGACACGATCGACGTGACGATCCTGGCCGACGGCGGCGTCCGGGTCGTCGACAACGGCCGAGGCATTCCGGTGGACATCGTCCCCTCGGAGAACAAGCCGGCCGTCGAGGTCGTGCTGACCGTGCTGCACGCGGGCGGCAAGTTCGGCGGCGGCGGCTACGCGGTCTCCGGTGGTCTGCACGGTGTCGGCGTCTCCGTGGTGAACGCCCTGTCGAGCAGGATCTCCGTCGAGATCAAGCGTGACGGCCACCGCTGGACGCAGGACTACAAGATGGGTGTCCCCACGGCCCCGCTGGTACGGCACGAAGAGGTGGAGGAGACCGGGACGACGGTCACCTTCTGGGCCGACCCGGACATCTTCGAGACCACCGACTACTCCTTCGAGACGCTCTCCCGGCGTTTCCAGGAGATGGCGTTCCTCAACAAGGGTCTGCGGATCAACCTCGCCGACGAGCGCGAGTCGGCGAAGGCCACCGCCGGGGCGGACGAGGCGGGCAAGGACGAGGAGTACGAGGTCAAGAGTGTCTCGTACCACTACGAAGGCGGCATCGTCGACTTCGTGAAGTACCTCAACTCCCGCAAGGGAGATCCGGTGCACCCCACCGTGATCGACCTCGAGGCCGAGGACAAGGACAAGCTCCTGTCCCTCGAGGTCGCCATGCAGTGGAACAGCGGCTACACGGAGGGCGTGTACTCCTTCGCCAACATCATCCACACCCACGAGGGCGGTACGCACGAGGAGGGTTTCCGCGCGGCGCTCACCAACCTGGTGAACAAGTACGCGCGCGAGAAGAGGCTGCTGCGTGAGAAGGACGACAACCTCACGGGCGACGACATCCGCGAGGGGCTGACCGCGATCATCTCGGTCAAGCTGAGCGAGCCCCAGTTCGAGGGCCAGACCAAGACCAAACTGGGCAACACCGAGGTGAAGACCTTCGTCCAGAAGGTCGTCTACGAACGCCTCAACGACTGGCTGGACCGCAACCCCAACGAGGCCGCGGACATCGTCCGCAAGGGCATCGCGGCGGCCACCGCGCGCGTGGCGGCCCGCAAGGCCCGCGACCTGACCCGCCGCAAGGGCCTGCTGGAGTCGGCGTCCCTGCCGGGCAAGCTCTCCGACTGCCAGTCGAACGACCCCACCAAGTGCGAGATCTTCATCGTCGAGGGTGACTCCGCCGGCGGCTCGGCCAAGTCCGGCCGAAACCCGCAGTACCAGGCGATCCTCCCGATCCGGGGCAAGATCCTCAACGTCGAGAAGGCGCGCATCGACCGGATCCTGCAGAACCAGGAGATCCAGGCGATGATCTCCGCGTTCGGCACCGGCGTGCACGAGGACTTCGACATCGAGAGGCTCCGTTATCACAAGATCATCTTGATGGCGGACGCCGACGTCGACGGCCAGCACATCAACACCCTGCTGCTGACGTTCCTGTTCCGTTTCATGCGGCCGCTGGTCGAGGCCGGCCACGTGTACCTCTCCCGTCCCCCGCTCTACAAGATCAAGTGGGGCCGGGACGACTTCGAGTACGCGTACTCCGACCGCGAGCGCGACGCGCTGATCGAGATGGGCCGCCAGGCCGGCAAGCGCATCCGCGAGGACTCCGTCCAGCGCTTCAAGGGTCTCGGCGAGATGAACGCCGAGGAGCTGCGCATCACCACGATGGACCAGGATCACCGTGTCCTCGGCCAGGTCACCCTGGACGACGCCGCGCAGGCCGACGACCTGTTCTCCGTCCTCATGGGCGAAGACGTGGAGGCCCGCCGCCAGTTCATCCAGCGCAACGCCAAGGACGTCCGTTTCCTCGACATCTGAGTCGGTCTCAGCTGACCGCCCCAGGAAGGATCTTCACCAGCAATGACCGACGAGAACACTCCCGTCATGCCCGAAGAGGACGGCCTCGCCCTGCGCGTTGAGCCCGTCGGGCTCGAGACGGAGATGCAACGTTCGTACCTCGACTACGCGATGTCCGTCATCGTCTCGCGTGCGCTGCCGGACGTCCGTGACGGGCTCAAGCCCGTCCACCGCCGCGTGCTGTACGCCATGTACGACGGCGGCTACCGCCCCGAGCGCGGCTTCTACAAGTGCGCGCGCGTCGTCGGCGACGTCATGGGCAACTACCACCCGCACGGCGACTCCTCGATCTACGACGCGCTGGTCCGACTCGCGCAGCCGTGGTCGATGCGCATGCCGCTGGTGGACTCCAACGGCAACTTCGGCTCCCCGGGCAACGACCCCGCGGCTGCCATGCGGTACACCGAGTGCAAGATGGCGCCGCTGTCGATGGAGATGGTCCGCGACATCGACGAGGAGACCGTCGACTTCAAGGACAACTACGACGGCCGCTCCCAGGAGCCGACCGTCCTGCCCGCACGCTTCCCGAACCTGCTGATCAACGGATCGGCCGGTATCGCGGTCGGTATGGCGACCAACATCCCGCCGCACAACCTGCGCGAGGTCGCGGCCGGCGCCCAGTGGTACCTGGAGAACCACGAGGCCTCGAACGAGGAGCTGCTCGACGCGCTCATCGAGCGCATCAAGGGCCCCGACTTCCCGACCGGCGCCCTCGTGGTGGGCCGCAAGGGCATCGAGGAGGCGTACCGGACGGGCCGCGGTTCGGTCACCATGCGCGCGGTGGTCGAGGTCGAGGAGATCCAGAACCGCCAGTGCCTGGTGGTCACCGAGCTGCCGTACCAGACCAACCCCGACAACCTCGCGCAGAAGATCGCCGACCTGGTGAAGGACGGCAAGATCGGCGGCATCGCGGACGTCCGTGACGAGACGTCGTCCCGTACCGGCCAGCGCCTGGTCATCGTGCTCAAGCGGGACGCGGTCGCCAAGGTCGTCCTGAACAACCTCTACAAGCACACCGAGCTGCAGACCAACTTCGGTGCCAACATGCTGGCGCTGGTCGACGGTGTGCCGCGCACGCTCTCCCTGGACGCGTTCATCCGCCACTGGGTGAACCACCAGATCGAGGTCATCGTCCGCCGTACGCAGTTCCGGCTGCGCAAGGCCGAGGAGCGCGCGCACATCCTGCGCGGCCTGCTGAAGGCCCTGGACGCCATCGACGAGGTCATCGCGCTGATCCGGCGCAGCGACACCGTCGAGATCGCGCGCGGGGGCCTGATGGGCCTCCTGGAGATCGACGAGATCCAGGCCAACGCGATCCTGGAGATGCAGCTCCGCCGACTGGCGGCACTGGAGCGTCAGAAGATCGTCCAGGAGCACGACGAACTCCAGGCGAAGATCAACGAGTACAACGAGATCCTCGCCTCCCCGATCCGTCAGCGGGGGATCGTCAGCGCGGAGCTGACCGCGCTCGTCGAGAAGTACGGTGACGACCGCAAGACCAAGCTGGTGCCCTACGAGGGCGACATGTCCATCGAGGACCTGATCGCCGAGGAGGACATCGTCGTCACGGTCACGCGCGGCGGCTACATCAAGCGCACCAAGACCGACGACTACCGGGCCCAGAAGCGCGGCGGCAAGGGCGTGCGCGGAGCGAAGCTCAAGGAAGACGACATCGTCAACCACTTCTTCGTGTCCACCACGCACCACTGGCTGCTGTTCTTCACCAACAAGGGCCGGGTCTACCGGGCGAAGGCGTACGAGCTGCCCGACGCCGGCCGGGACGCACGCGGCCAGCACGTGGCCAACCTGCTGGCCTTCCAGCCGGACGAGTCCATCGCCGAGATCCTCGCGATCCGCGACTACGAGGCGGCGCCCTACCTGGTTCTGGCCACCAAGGCGGGCCTGGTCAAGAAGACGTCGCTGAAGGATTACGATTCTCCCCGCGCGGGTGGCGTGATCGCGATCAACTTGCGGGAACAGGAAGACGGTTCCGACGACGAACTGATCGGGGCTGAACTCGTCTCGGCAGATGATGATCTACTGCTGATCAGCAAGAAGGCACAGTCGATCAGGTTCACCGCGACGGACGACACCTTGCGGCCCATGGGCCGTGCGACCTCGGGCGTGAAGGGCATGAGTTTCCGCGAAGGGGACGAGCTGCTCTCGATGAATGTTGTTCGACCCGGTACGTTCGTGTTCACTGCCACAGACGGCGGGTACGCGAAGCGGACCGCTGTCGACGAGTACCGCGTCCAGGGTCGCGGCGGCCTCGGCATCAAGGCTGCCAAGATCGTCGAGGATCGTGGGACTCTCGTCGGCGCGCTGGTGGTCGAGGAGACCGACGAGATCCTCGCCATCACGCTGTCGGGCGGTGTGATTCGCACGCGAGTCAGCGGAGTCAGGGAGACGGGCCGTGACACCATGGGCGTCCAACTGATCAATCTGGGCAAGCGCGATGCCGTGGTCGGCATCGCCCGTAACGCCGAGGCGGGACGCGAGGCGGAGGAAGTCGACGGCGACGTGGCCGTGGACGAGACCGACGAAGGTGCCGTGACCACCGGCACGGACGAGGGTGAGGCGCCCTCGACCGAGTAGCACGAGGAGTGAGTCAGCGTGAGCGGAGCCACGGGCGCCGGGTCGACCGGTACCAGTACGGGTACGGACGGCGGTGGCCGTGGCTCTGCCGCGCGGGCGACAGATCCGCACACGACCAACCTGAAAGCGATCAAGTCGCCCGGCAAGGACTCGCCTTCGTCCGACAGACATGGATCCCAGGGGGAACTGTGACGGACACCCGAGGTCAGCAGCAGAGCACGCCCGGACAGGGCGCCGCTGCTCACACGACCTCACCGCTGCCGGGGAACGGCAGCCGCAGCAGCAGGCGGGGCCGTACCACCCGCCGCAGGCGTACCAGGCGCAGGCCGGTACGGCAGGGGGCCCGGCCGGCGCGGTACGCCGCCCGCGCACCGGGGCGCGCACCATACCGCGCGTGCGCAAGGCGCGTCTGCGGGTGGCCAAGGCCGACCCCTGGTCGGTGATGAAGGTCAGCTTCCTGCTCTCCATAGCCCTGGGCATCTGCACGATCGTCGCGTCCGCGGTGCTGTGGATGGTCATGGACGCGATGGGTGTCTTCTCGACGGTCGGCGGCACGATCTCCGAGGCGACGGGCTCCAACGAGTCGAACGGCTTCGACCTCCAGTCGTTCCTGTCGCTGCCCAACGTGCTGCTGTTCACGACGGTCATCGCGGTCATCGACGTCGTCCTGGCGACGGCTCTGGCGACCCTCGGCGCGTTCATCTACAACCTCTCCGCGGGCTTCGTGGGCGGTGTCGAGCTCACGCTGGCCGAGGACGAGTGAGCGGCGCTCAGCGGCTTCCCGGCCTGCTCTGACGGCCCTCCGACAACCGATTTTGGGACTGCCCGGGTCGTGCGCTAATCTTCAGGAGTCAGCGCGCGGGACACGTACCGCAGAGCGCGGCGGGGCTATAGCTCAGTTGGTTAGAGCGCATCCCTGATAAGGATGAGGCCACAGGTTCAAATCCTGTTAGCCCCACCAGCCGAAAGACCCCCAGCCGATCATGGCTGGGGGTCTTTGGCATCCACGGGTGACATCAGCCGGTGAGCGGGTCCTCCAGAAGCTCGGCGAGCATGCCGACCGCCTCGCGCTCGCTGTCGCCGACCGTGTGCGTGTACACGTCCATGGTCACGCTGATCCGACTGTGCCGGAGGATCGCCTGAGCCACCCTGGGGTGCACCTTCAGGAAGGCGAGCGGGGTCTCCCACAGGTGTGCCGGGCGAGGCGGACCGTGATGCGGCGGACGCCGGCCCGCTTGACCGGCCGATCGAAGGTACGGGAGAAGCCCACCGGATCGATCGGGCCGCCGTGTTCGGAGGAGAAGATCGGGTCATGGTCCGGCTCCTGCGACCAGTGCTCACCGGCGATCTTGCGTTCCGGCTCTTGCAGCTCCCGACGCTCGCCCAGGGCACGGGCGCAGAACTCCGGGAGTGGGAGCACCACCTGTGAGCACTTCGTTTTGAGTCCTTGAGGACCAGGCCGACGCCCTTGACGCGCTGGACCTGCTTGACCGGGGTGAAGTGGCCGGCCTCGAAGTCGATGTCCTGCCGGCGCGGCCCGAGCACCTCGCTGCGGCGGAGGCCGAGGACAGGACGAGGACCCGTCCGACCGCTTGGTGATCGTGCCGCTGCCGTTGGGCCGAAGCTTCGCCCTCGGGCAGCCTCCTCGGTCTGGCCGGCGATGAAGTCACGGACCACGTGGTCCGGGATGCGGCGGCATCCGTCGACCTTGATGGACACGAGGCGGTGGGTGCGGATCAGGTCGTAGACCTTGGTCCGGCCCACCTTCAGCCGCGCCATGACCTAGGGCACGGCCAGCAGTTCGGGGGCGGCGGTGGTCATGCAGCGGCTCCTTCCGGGTCGAGCAGGGCGGGCAGTTCCTCGCGGGCGGTTTCGCGGTTGTGCTGGATGTCGCGGCGGATGTGGGCGGCGATCCTCCAGGATTCGCCGGGGGTGTGGCCTCGGCCGGCGTAGGTCCAGTGGGCGAGGGGCAGGGTGGTTGCTTCCTCGTCGTCGGGGTCGGGCGGGCCGAGGGCCTTGCGTTGCTGGGTGGCCCGGTAGTCGGCTCGGGTCTGTCGGAGAGCGCCGAGGGTGGTCGAGTAGCGGCGTGACTTGGTGGAGAAGTGGCCGCGGAATCCGAGCATGTGGGCCCGCCCAGTCGCGCGGCTTGCGATCCGGGTAGAGAGCGCGCGTGCAGGGCAAGCACCCGGCTGCGCTCCGCTCCGCAGGGCGGGCTTCCCGGCTCCGCTCGGGGCGCCGCTCCTGCCTTCGGCCCGCTCCGCCGACGCCCGCCCACATAGGGACAGGCCCAGGTCCTGCCGTCACACTCGCGTCGTCCGCCCGGCGGCCCGGCCGGGCGGGGCGAGGAGCCCAAAAACCTTCGCACCTGCTCGCCTCGCCCGGTACGGTCTCGAGCGTGTTCCCACTGCGGGGAGCCCAAGAGCTCCGCGCGCGGCCGCCCCGGCAGTTCCCACGCTGAGAGTAGGTTTCGTCAATGGCATGTCGTATCAGTGAGCTCGTGCTCGGTTGCCGCGACCCCGAGGTGCTGGCGCGGTTCTGGTGCGAGGTCCTGGACTTCGTCGTGCTCGGTCGCGAAGAGGACGGCACCCTCGAGATCGGGCCGCGCGAAGGGTTCGGCGGCCCGCAGCCGACGATCATCCTCAGCCGCAGGGACGAGCCGGAGCCGGGGAAGTCCCGGCTGCACATCGACGTCAACGCCACCGACCGCGATCAGGACGCCGAGCTCGAACGTCTCTTGAAGCTCGGGGCGCGCCCGGCCGACATCGGCCAGACCGGCGAGGAGCAGTGGCACGTTCTTGCCGACCCCGAGGGCAATGAGTTCTGCCTGCTCAAGGCCCGCCTCAACCCGCTCTGACGGCTCTGTGCCCCCGGTGCGGCCCCAGGGGCATGAGGGAGAACCCGTACGAGCCGCAACAGGTCGAGACAGTGCCTCCGGCGGGGGCGCTCCGACTCCGGGATGGAAGGAGCGCCGTACGCGAGTGCGGGTCCGTCGTGGCGTGCGCGGAGAGCTCCCCTCCCATCCCGCCTGCCATCGACCCGGGCGAAGCCGAGCAGACGCGGCCCATGGCGTCCAGGTCGTTCGTACAGTGGCGCGCTCCACATGCGTGTGGGTCGACGGCAGACGGGATGGGAGCTGGGGCGAGTGGTGGGTTGAGGGGCGGGGGCACCGGCACGGGCGGGACCTGACGCGTTCGGTGGGTGCGGGCATGGGGGAAGGCCCGGCCGCTCGTTGTCGAGCGGCCGGGCCCTTCGCGTGCCGTTGAGGCTGTACGCGAGTTCGCCGGGACTTCGGGGGAGCCGGAAGCGGCACGGGGTGGGGTGGGGCGGTGGGCCTCCAGTGGCCCACCGGGCCCAGCGGCTCAGCGCTGGAGCGGGAGGTGACCGGTGCGGGGTTCTGCGGGGGACGCGGTGCCGTCGGAGCAGGGGGTGGAGGCCGGGTCAGGGGCCGGGTTCGCGAGCGGGCGGTGGCGGCACCTGGGGGACGCTCCGTGGGCCTCCGCGCGGATGCGCTGTTTCATCGTGGGGGGCAGGGCCCTCGCATGGGACCAGGGCCGGACGGACGTGGCCGGCGCCGTCGCGTCCGGCGCGCTCTCGCTGTTGCGCGTCGTCTCGGTCTGGGATACCGCCGCGGCGGAGGCGGTCGTGGTGATGAGTCCGAGCGCCGTGCACAGCGCGAGGAAGGCGGTGATGATGGCGGTCCACAGCTTCATGACCTTGTTCCGGGCCATGGCCCCTCACTTTCGGGTCGGGCGATTTGCGTACTTTCCTCATGATGTGTATGCGGGCCGCGAAGTGGTGGACCAACGTCCGTGGCGCGTCGATGTTCAGATGAACACCACCCGGATGGGTGCAAGGGGGTGAAAGGTGAAGGAGTGCGGAGGGAGATGGCCAAATTCACCGACTGTGCGGATGTGGTCACCCTCTGATCCGACCGACGTGTTCCGCTCCTACCGCGCAGTAGGGATGGGGAGTTGTGCAGCCGACGCAGGTCACTGATCGGTATCGGTCGGTGTGTATAGTCGGGCGCCAGAGGTCCCCTACGTCAAGAAAGACGAGGTCGCGCGGTGAAGAAGCTTCTCCTGGTCGCACTGGCCGCCATCGGCGGGCTCCTCGTGTACCGCCAGATCCAGGCGGATCGCGCCGAGCAGGATCTGTGGACGGAGGCGACTGACTCCGTGCCCACGGGTTCGTGAGTACCGAGATACGACGCTGAACAGACCCCGGCCGCGCTCGCGGTCGGGGTTTTGTGTATGGGGAGGCCTTGTCGACGGGCCTTGTCCGCGGGGCAGGATGGGCCACGGTGCGACGTCCGGGCGACGACGAGGAGTGGCGCGTGAGGGGACGGCGGTGTATGGCGTGGGGGCGGCACGCCCGGGCGGGACGTGGTCAGGCCCCGGCAGCCGCGTGCGCGGGCGTGGTGACGCTCGCGTCGGTGATGCTGCTGGGGGCGGCCGACGTGTCTGCGGGGCCGGAGGCGGTCGCCGCCAAGGCTGCCGTGACAACGGGGCCGACCATGACGTCCTCCAGTGCCTCTGCTGTTTCCCCGACGACCGGGGCCGCTGAGGCGTTTTACCGGGCTTCCGGGAGCGTCGGGACTCCCCCTGCCTTCCGCGCCTCTTCCGGGGCTCCTGAAGCTCCTGGGGGGTATGCCTTCACCGAGGGCGCACAACGGATCGACGGGGCAGCGAGCACAGCCGACGCCGTACGGCTGGAGACCGGTCGGACCTACCGGAGCACTCTTCCGGCGAGCGGCAGGATCCACTACCGCCTGGAACTCGACGCCGGCTCGAACGTCTACGTCTCCGCCACCGCCGTCCCCCCGGGCGGCGGCAGCGCCGCCGTCATCGACGGCGTCAAGGTGTCCGTGCAGGACGCGGACGGCCGCTCCTGCGACGTGGACACCGCAACCTTCGGTGCCGCCGCCAGCCCGCACCCGGTCGCCGCGTCGGCCGTGCGCGAGATATCCCCCAGGAAATCCCTCTGCCAGGACGCCGGTACGTACTACGTGATCGTCGAACGCGCCGATCCGGACGGAAAAGGTGCCTCCCCCGACGCCTGGGAGCTGGAACTCACCACCGCGTCGGAACCGCGGCTGGAACAGAGCGGCGCGACGACCGCGCCCAAGGAGTGGAACTCCGCCTCGCCCCAGCCCGTCGCCGGAGAGGCCCAACGGCGCGCGGGCGGCGTCGGTTTCGCCGAGGCCACCCCACTCGGTGAGGGAGTCTGGCGGGACGACATCCGGCCCGGCCGGACGCTCTTCTACAAGGTTCCCGTCGACTGGGGCCTGCAGTTCCACGTCACCGCCGAACTGGGCAGTTCGAGCTCCGGCGGCACCGGGTTCGTTCCCGCCGCCCTGGACCTGGACCTCTACAACCCCGTACGCGGGCATGTCGCGGACGTGGGCATCGGCTACGACGGCAGACAGAAATCGGGCAGCCTCCCCCTGCTGCACCCCGTCGCGTACGCCAACCGCCATGCCGCCCGCGCTCAGGTCGGGGCGATGCGCTTCGCCGGCTCCTACTACCTCGTCGCACACCTTACGGCGGAGGTGGCGGACGACTTCGGTGACGGGCCCGTCCCGCTGACGCTGCGGGTGCGGCTCAGCGGTGCGGCACAGGACGGACCAGAGTACGCGGGGGAGTCCGCGCCGGCGGACATCTTCGCGGTCACCGGGAAGGACCTCGCGGCAGCGGCTCGGGGCCAGTCCACGGGTGACAGCACCGTGATGACGGCGCTCGCGGTGGGCGGTATCGGAACCGGCAGCGCACTGCTGGTGGGACTCGGTGTGTGGACGGTGGTGGCTCGGCGGAGAACCGTTTCCCGGGGCGAGCCGGGCCTCAGATCCGGGTGAGGGCCCAGAACCCCACCGCATAGCAGGCCAGCGCCAGGAGCAGGAGAGGGACGGCCACCCGTGCGGGAGGGCCGGGGCGACGGCGGCGGCGCCGGCCAGGCGCCCTGTGCCGTGAAACTGCCTTGTCCGGAGACGGAACCTGCGGGTCGCGGGCGGTGTATTCAGCAGTAGAGGCATCAGCGCGATGCGACGCGGGGCCGGGATACACCGACGGTTGGGGCAGGGGGAGCGCAGCGGGTGAGTGGGGTCGTGCGGGGATATGGGGCCGGCGTGGACCACCTGCTGCTGTGCGCCGTACGGCGGCTGGGACGGTGCCCGGACCTGGGACTGCGCCGGGACGTGCGCCTGTCCCTGTGCCTGTCCCCGCGTCGGTGAAGAGGGTGTGTGGGGCGGTCGAGCGGGTGCGGGGGAGGACGTGACCGTGGCCTGGGGCGGTGGCAGGTGGAAGCTGCCGGTGTCCGACATGGAGGGCTGTCGCGGCGGGGCGGACGGGGCCGGAGAGGAGACGGAACCCGAGACGGAGACGGAGGAAGAGCCCGCGACGGGATCCGGGGTGGCAGGTGGGGCGGAGTGCGGGGTTGGAGGGGTGCCCTGGCGCGGGTCGGTGGGGATGTCTCCGCTGCCCGTGAGGGAGGGGGAGTCGCCACCCCCGGAGGGCCCGAGCACGGCGCCTGCCGCTCCGGCCTCGGGCAGGCGGTGCGTCTCCCCGCCCTTCGGGTGCTGCCCCTCCCCTCCCGGACGGCTCTGGACCGAGTGCACGCCCGAAGCCGCCTTCAGCGGGCCCTCGGGGCCGAAACCCGGGGGAAGCGGGCCGAGTTGGTCGAAGATCTCGATCAACTCGTCGTCGGGTCCGGGCGCCGGGAGGAGCTCCCCGGCCGCGGCCAGGGCCTTGCGCGCCCCCGTGGCCGTACGGAACCGCGCCTGCGGGTCCGGCTGCAGCAGTGTGGCCACGACCTGCCACAGCGGTTCGGGGATGCTCTGGGGGGCCCCGGGCGTCCCGTGTTCGACGAAGTGCTGGATGAGCGCCTTGGCGTCCGGTTTGGCGCCCTCCAGCAGATACAGCGCGACCAGACCCACGGCGAACAGGTCCGCGGGAAAGTCCGGTTCGGAGCCCGTCATCTGCTCCGGCGCGAGATAGCCGGGCGTGCCCACCACCAGGTCGGTTCCGGTCAGGCGCGGTTCACCGAGCCGCATGGCGATGCCGAAGTCGGACACCCGCAGACGCGGCCTGCCCGTACCGGTGGCCTCCAAAAGCAGGTTGGCGGGCTTGATGTCGCGGTGCACGACGCCTTCCGTGTGCACCGCGGTGAGCCCCGCCAGCAACTGGTCGAGCAGGGTGCTGACGAACGCCGGCGGCAGGGGCCCGTAGTCGCCGACGAGGTGAACCAGTGAACCGCCGCCGACCAGGTCCATGGTGAACAGGACTTTGTCGTCGTCGGCGGCCCAGCTGCTGGGGGCGAGTACATGGGGGTGATCGATCCGCAGGGCCTGCTCGCGCACGAAACGGAGCAGGGAGTGGGCGTCGCTCTGCAGCAGGACCTTGGCCGCCACGTAGCGGCGACGGCGGTGGTCCCAGGCACGCCAGACGGCACCGACACCCCCGCGCCCGATCGGGTCGACCAGTTCGTACCGGCCGGCGAAGACCTCACCCATGGCTGTGCGTCGCTCCTCCCCCAGCGGGGTCTCCCCTTGCCTTACCCCTCTGCCTTACCCTTTCCGCCCCTGCCTCGACTGCGGCCGGGGGATCAGCTCTGGTGGGACTGGTAGTGCGTGACCGCGTCGGAGGTGCGGCCGGCGCCGTAGACCCGGAGGAACTCTGCCAGCTCGGGGTGGGTCGGGGCGAGGACGTCGGCGGCGTCGATGATGTCGCCGGCAGCCGCCACCGAACGCAGCAGTGACTGGATCTCCCGCACCACCCGCTTGACCGTGGGCGCGCCCGAACTGCTCGTCGTCTGCGTGGTGTTGCTGAGCACCGAGCCCCCCTGCGACTTCTTGATCTCCTCCATGCGCTCGGTCGCCTCGGCCGCGCTGACACTGCCGTCCGCGACCTGGCCCGCCAGGTCCTGCAGCAGTTGCACCCGCTGGACCACCGCGGGGTTGCCGATCTTCGCCCGCTGACCGCTCATCAGCTGTGACAGCATCGGTGCGGACAGTCCCAGTACCCCAGCGAGACGAGCCTGGTTGAGGCCGAGGTCGTCTATGAGCTTACGGAAGAGCGCCCCCAGTGGCTCCCCGTACCAGTTCCGCTGCAGTTCCCGCGCTCTTGCGGTGGCTTCCTGCTGTGCGGCGTCCATTGCGTCTCCCCATCGCTTCCCCAAGAACCGTGGTTCGCTGTAGCGAACCACGCCGAGCATCTTACGGAGAGTGGTTGGTCACGGGGACCCCCAATCTTTTTGCGGAACCCCCGGGGGACCCGGTACTCTTGTTTCCGGCGCCCACCCGGATGTGCTTGTTCCTGGTGGACGTTTCACACACGGGGCCTTAGCTCAGTTGGTAGAGCGCTGTCTTTGCATGGCAGATGTCAGGGGTTCGACTCCCCTAGGCTCCACAAGGAAACCCCTCCTACCTGCGGAAAGCAGGTAGGAGGGGTTCTTGCGCATCGCTCCAGGAGCCTGGCGTCACGGCTCCCGGGAGCCTTCGGAGTCCTGGCTTCAGGGCCGGGGCTCCGGACCCGCGGGACCCGTTTCACGTGAAACAGCCCGGTGCGGCAGAAGACGCTGAAGTCTCCCGCCTCACCAGGCTGTTGGTACCGCAGGCGGTGGATGCCGCAGGCTGCCGGTACCGACTTTCAATGCCACCGCGCGTCAGGACTGCTCGTCGCGCTTGGAGGCCTCCTCCTCGTCCTCCTTCGCCCGGACCTCGGGGTCGAGGCTGGAACCGCGGCTGCCGTCCACGGACGCCAGCGTGCCCGGTTCCCCGACATCGGTCGCGGCCGGCGGCTCCACCAGCCAGTCCGGGTTGGCCTGCTTGTCCCACCACTTCCAGACGGCGAACGCGCCGCCCGCGACGGCACCCAGGACCACGACCATCTTCGCGGCCCGGCCGGCCTTTGCGCGTCGCCGCTGCTTGCGGATGAGCTTCTGGATCTGTTTGGCCGAGACCTGACCACGCAGGGCGGCCATCACCGCCGCACTGCGTGCCGCGGCCTCGTCCCTCGCCGGACCGGCGGCGGCCCTGGCCTGCTCGATCCTCGGCCGGGAGTAGTCCGCCGCCTGCTGGGCGGCCTTGCGGGTCCGGACGGCGGCCTCATGGGCAGCCAGATCGACCTTCGGCGGCACATGGGTCCGGGCCTGCTCCAGGTACGGCTGCACATGGACTCCGTACTGGGCACGGGCCTGCCCCGCGGCCTGGGTCATCTTGGGCGCCAGCCGTACGCGCGCCTCCTGTGCGTAGTGCGCGGCCTTCACCTTGGCCGTGTCGGCGTAGGGCGCCACCACTTCCGCGGCGTGCAGCACGCTGTCCTTCGCCGAATCAGTCGCGGCGCGCACGCTATCGATGCGGGTCACGGTTCCTCCTCCTCGGTGGCGTACGTTTTTCGACTGTCCACCCTTTTACGGATCATGCCTTCCTCCTCGACGCCGAGCATGCGCGGAGGGGCATACGGGTGCCGATGGCACTGATCGAGTGCAATGGCGGATGAACACGGGAGAACGGGAGCTTGTCGTCGACAATGCCACGGATGGTTCCCGAGTGCCCCCGTCACGGAGGGACTCACCCGGTTTTCTGCAAGCGGTTCGGCCTTGTTGCCCTCCTGTGAACGGGCGTCGGGCGACTGGACGTCCCGTCCGTGCGAGGATCGGGGAGTTACGGAAAGACAACGGAAGGCACATCGTGGCTGATCAGCTCTACGCCACCCTGAAGACCAACAACGGCGACATCGAGGTCCGGCTCTTCCCGAACCAGGCGCCGATCACCGTCAAGAACTTCGTCGAGCTCGCCAAGGGCGAGCGGGAGTGGACTCACCCGGAGACGGGTGCCAAGTCCACGGACAAGCTCTACGACGGCACGGTCTTCCACCGGGTGATCAGCGGCTTCATGATCCAGGGCGGTGACCCGCTGGGCAACGGCACCGGCGGTCCCGGCTACCAGTTCGAGGACGAGTTCCACCCGGACCTGCGCTTCGACAAGCCGTACCTGCTGGCCATGGCCAACGCGGGTCCGGGCACCAACGGCTCGCAGTTCTTCATCACCGTCTCCCCGACGGCGTGGCTGAACCGCAAGCACACCATCTTCGGCGAGGTCACCGACGCCGCGAGCCAGAAGGTCATCGACACCATCGCGGCCGCGCAGACCAACCCGCGGACCGACCGTCCGCTCAATGACGTCGTCATCGAGTCGGTCGAGATCCGCGAGGGCTGAGGACACAGCAAGGGCTGAGGACGGCCCTGTCCCCAGGAGCGCGAATGCCCTCAGAGGGAACCAATCGCCCCGCTCATCCGTAAGGATGGGCGGGGCGGGGCTCTTTCCACACGACCTAGGGGATCCCATGGACGACCAGGCTGTCGGCAGCTCGCAGGACGCCCGCAGCGTCCCGGTCTGCTTTCGCCACCCGGACCGCGAGACAGGCATTCGCTGCACCCGCTGCGAGCGCCCGATCTGCCCCGAGTGCATGGTCAGCGCCTCGGTCGGTTTCCAGTGCCCCGAATGCGTCCGTGGGAGAGGCTCGGGCACCGGGCACGCGCCCGCCGCCTCGATGCCCCGCACGATCGCCGGAGGCATCGTCGCCGAGGACCCTCGGCTGGTCACCAAGATCCTGCTCGGGATCAACCTCGCGGTGTTCCTCGCGGTGCAGGTCCGGTCGTCGCTGCTGGGCCATCTCGTGCTGATCGGGATCTGGCCGCCGTTCAGCCCCGTCGAGGGCGTCGCCGAGGGCGAGTGGTACCGACTGGTCACCTCGATGTTCACGCACGAGGCGATCTGGCACATCGCCTTCAACATGCTCGGTCTGTGGTGGCTCGGCGGCCCGCTCGAGCAGGCCCTCGGCCGCGCTCGTTATCTCGCGCTGTACCTGATCTCGGGCCTGGCGGGCAGTGCGCTGACCTATCTGCTGGCCTCGGGGAGCGCGGCCTCGCTCGGTGCCTCCGGCGCCATCTTCGGGCTGTTCGGTGCGACCGCCGTCCTGGTGCGCCGACTCAACTACGACATGCGGCCGATCATCGCCCTGCTGGTGATCAACCTGATCTTCACCTTCAGCCCAGGCTTCAACATCGCCTGGCAGGCTCATATCGGAGGGCTCGTCGCCGGTGTGGTCATCGGGTACGCCATGGTCCACGCCCCGCGCGAGCGGCGGTCGCTGATCCAGTACGGAACCTGTGGGCTGGTCCTTGCCGTGGTGGTGCTCGTGATCCTGCTGAGGACGGCCCAGCTCGTCTGAGCACCGGTTTTCCACAGTGTGTGCCGGATCTTGTGCACAGTGTGCGGGAACATCTGTGCCGACTGTCACTGACCGGTGTTTCCACAGGTCAGCGGCGCGCGAACGGGTTTTCGGTTGCCGGTGCTTCTGTCACACCGGCGTCAATCTCCGACGAGTTATCCACAGATCGTCGTTTCTTTTCCCCATGCTGTGGACATGCCTGTGGATAACTCGGTGGATAGTCCTGCCCAGAGCTGTGAACAACTCTGCCCCGAGCCGCCGGGCGGTTCAGGGCAGGGCAGTACTGCTCAGCACTACTTCCACTGTGTCGAGACGCCGAACCCGGCGGCGATGAATCCGAAGCCCACCACGATGTTCCAGTTGCCCAGCGCGTTGACGGGCAGCTTGCCGTCGGTGACGTAGAACACGACGATCCAGGCCAGACCGATCAGGAACAGGGCCAGCATCACCGGTGCGACCCAGGAGCGGCTGGTCAGCTTGAGGGCGGTCGTCTGCTTCGCCGCCGGGGGCGTGTAGTCGGCCTTCTTGCGGATACGTGACTTCGGCACGAGGGTCTCTCCTGTCGATGCGCTGCGTGGCCGCGCAGGGAACTGGGTCGTGCTCGGGGCGGTTGCAAGGGGACTCCGAGCGCTCCCCCGGGCGTCAGTTAGCGTAGTGCTTCCGTGGCGCCGAAGGAGATAAGGGTACGTTGAGCAATTCTGCCGACTCCCCCGGGACGGGATCCAGCCCTGTCCGCCGACGCGGCTTCCGACCGGTCCGGGTGCTCACCGCGGGTGTCTTCGCCCTCGCGGGTCTCATCTTCTTCACCAGCTTCAACACGGCGAAGGGCACCAACATCCGCACGGACGACTCCCTGCTGAAGCTGTCCGACCTCATCCATGAGCGCAGCCACAAGAACGGTGCGCTGGAGGAGTCCAACGGGGCGCTCCGGGGAGACATCGAGTCCCTCGCCGAGCGTGACGACGGCAGGACCGAGGCGGAGGACGACCAGCTCGCCGACCTGGAGCACCGCGCGGGCACGCAGGAACTCAAGGGCGAGGCCGTGACGGTCACGCTCGACGACGCCCCGCCGAACGCCACCGCCAAGCTCCCCGGATATCCCGAGCCGCAGCCCGACTACCTGGTCATCCACCAGCAGGACCTCCAGGCCGTGGTGAACGCGATGTGGCAGGGCGGCGCCGAGGGCATCAAGGTCATGGACCAGCGGCTGATCTCCACCAGCGCGGTGCGCTGCGTGGGCAACACCCTGATCCTCCAGGGCCGCGTCTACTCACCGCCGTACAGGATCACGGCGGTCGGCGATCCGGAGAAGCTGAAGGACGCGCTCGCGGCCTCCCCGGCGATCCAGAACTACATGGTGTACGTCAACGTCTACGGGCTCGGCTGGAAAGTCGAGGACGAGGGGCCGGTGACCCTGCCCGGCTACTCGGGCACGGTGGACCTGCACCACGCGAAGCCCGTCGAGTAGAGCCCACGGGGCGCACCCCGGGCCGGACGGGCCCCACGAGCGAGGCCGCGGAGCCGCCGGTGGGCCCGGGCCGGACAAAACCGTGTCCTCGGACATCGAGGTGATCGACCCTGTGCCACGTACTTCCGGGTGCACGCGCCCCGGCCGTCGTCCGACGCCGGCGACGTGCGAACCGGAAGGGGGCACGGTCATCGGCTGATCGTCCGGGCGCATCCGGACTCCACGCCCTGTGGAGGCCGGGAAACCGGAGGGGTCGCGCCGTTAGTCTGGTGACGAACGGCGTGGGTCCGGTGCCGTGGTGCGACGGAAGGGACGGCATGTACAGCTGGATCTGGCGGCATCTGCCGGGGAACGGATGGGCGAAGGCGCTCATCTCACTCGTGCTGATCATCGCTGTGGTCTATGTCCTCTTCCAGTACGTCTTCCCCTGGGCCGAGCCGCTGCTGCCCTTCAACGATGTGACGGTGGACAACCAGTGAGCGCGCGCATTCTCGTCGTCGACAACTACGACAGCTTCGTCTTCAACCTGGTCCAGTACCTGTACCAACTGGACGCCGAGTGCGAGGTCCTGCGCAACGACGAGGTGTCGACCGGGCACGCACAGGAAAGTTTTGACGGCGTGTTGTTGTCCCCGGGGCCCGGTACTCCCGAACAGGCCGGTGTCTGCGTGGACATGGTGCGGCACTGCGCGTCGACCGGAGTGCCCGTCTTCGGCGTCTGCCTCGGTATGCAGGCCATCCAGGTGGCCTACGGCGGTGTGGTGGGCCGTGCACCCGAGTTGCTGCACGGGAAGACCTCGCCGGTGGAGCACGGGGGCAGGGGCGTTTTCGCGGGCCTGCCCTCGCCGTTCACGGCGACGCGCTACCACTCCCTGGCGGCCGAGCCGGCCACCGTACCGGCGGAGTTGGAGGTGACGGCCCGGACACCGGACGGCATCGTGATGGGTCTGCGCCATCGTGAACTGCTCGTCGAGGGCGTGCAGTTCCATCCCGAGTCGGTGCTCACCGAGCACGGGCACCGGATGCTCGCCAACTGGCTGGTGGAGTGCGGGGACGACGGGGCGGTGGCGAGATCGGCGGGGCTGGCCCCGGTGGTGGGCAGGTCGTCGGCGTGACCGCGCTGCGTCCCGAACGCGAGTCCGGCGCCGGATACGGGGAGTCCTTCATGGACGGTTCCTCGTACGGTGCCGGCGGCGAGCAGGGAACCCCGTACGGGCAGCAGCCGTACGGGGCGCCCGGCACGTACGGGGCGCCCGGCACGTTCGAGGACGGCGGCTGGTACGACACCACTCAGCAGGGCCCCCACGGTGACCCCGGAGCGACCGGAGCCGGAACAGCCGGGGCCACCGACAGCACCGTGTATCTGCCGCCCGTCGACGAGGAGACGGTGGCGCTGCGGATCCCCGATCCGCCGGAGCGCATGGAGTACGAAGCGGGCACGGGGCAGGCGACGCACGGACCGCGTGGGGAGTCCCCGGCGGCTTCCGTGGCTCCCGCTGGCCGGGCGGCGCGCAGGAAGGCCGCCAAGAAGCGTCAAGGGCGCCGTGGCGGCGCCAACAGGCCCGCCGAGGCCCTGGACGCACCCCACGGGCACGACGCGCCCCAGGCGCCGCTGTCGCGTGTGGAGGCGCGGCGGCGGGCACGGGAGCGGAAGCCGAGTGCCGCCGTCGTCGCGAGCCGGGGGATCGGCGAGGTGTTCATCACCTGCGGCGTGCTGATGCTGCTGTTCGTCACCTACCAGCTGTGGTGGACGAATGTGCGCGCGCAGGCACAGGCCGGCAAGGAGGCCAGCGACCTCCAGAGCGACTGGGCCAACGGCAAGCGAAGTCCGGGGGCGTTCGAACCGGGCAAGGGTTTCGCGCTGCTGCACATTCCGCGGCTGGACGTGGTCGTGCCGATCGCCGAGGGAATCGACAGCAAGAAGGTGCTCGACCGGGGCATGGTGGGCCACTATGCGGAGGGCGCCCTGAAGACGGCGATGCCCGACGCGAAGGAGGGCAACTTCGGGGTCGCGGGACACCGCAACACGCACGGGGAGCCGTTCCGGTACATCAACCGGCTGGAGCCGGGTGACCCGATCGTCGTGGAGACGCAGGACACGTACTTCGTCTACAAGATGGCGTCGATCCTGCCGGTGACCTCGCCGAGCAACATCAGCGTGCTCGAACCCGTCCCGAAGGGATCGGGCTTCAAGGCACCCGGTCGCTACATCACGCTGACCACCTGCACGCCGGAGTTCACCAGCAAGTACCGCATGATCGTCTGGGGCAAGATGGACGAGGAACGGCCGCGCAGCAAGGGCAAGCCGGATGCGCTCGTCAGTTAAGGGCAGAGGAAACGTGGCAGCGACCACCGACGACACCGAAGAGCACACCGCCATGTCCGCGTCACCGTCGTCTCCGGCGCGCCGCCGCATGGGCCCGGTCGCGATCGCGGTGAGCGTGCTCGGAGAACTTCTCATCACCGTGGGCCTGCTGCTCGGCCTGTTCGTCGTCTACTCGCTGTGGTGGACGAACGTCCTCGCCGACCGCGCGGCGGACGAGCAGGCGGACAAGGTGCGTGACAACTGGGCGCAGGGGCCCGGTGCCGGCACCGGCGGCGATCCCGCCTCCTACGACAGCAAGGACGGCATCGGCTTCCTGCACGTGCCCGCGATGGGCGAGGACATCCTGGTCGAGAAGGGCACCACGATGAAGGTGCTCAACGACGGCGTCGCCGGCGACTACACCGACCCCGTGAAGGCGACCCTGCCGACGTCCGGCAAGAAGGGCAACTTCTCGCTGGCCGCCCACCGGGACGGCCACGGGGCCAAGTTCCACGACATCCACAAGATCAAGGAAGGCGACCCGATCGTCTTCGAGACCAAGGACACCTGGTACGTCTACAAGACCTACGCGATCCTCCCCGAGACCTCGAAGTACAACATCGAGGTCCTCTCCAAGATCCCCGAGGAGTCCGGCCGCAAGAAGGCCGGCCACTACATCACCCTGACGACCTGCACCCCGGTGTACACCAGCACGTACCGCTACATCGTCTGGGGCGAACTGGAACGCACGGAGAAGGTCGACAAGGACCGGACGCCGCCGAAGGAACTGCTCTGACCGATTTACCCAGGGCAACGCAGTCAGTCGCTCAGCATGGCGAAGGCCCGAAGTCGCAACTTGCCTTTGCGGCTTCGGGCCTTCTTCTCTTGGGCCTAGCGCAGCGCCTTCAACCGTGCTCCGGCGCTCCACGCCTCCATTCCCTCACGGTTCACGGTGAGGACTCCGCTCAGGTCGGCGATCGCTTGTGCTTCGTGGCTCAAACGGGAAGTGGTGACGAACAGGGCGACATCGAAGCGTTCGACGGCTCGTGAGGCTCCGGCGAACCTCTGCATGTCCGAGCTCGGCACGGCTCGGTGACCCGCTCGGTTCTTGCACTGGACGGCGACGGTGCGGCCGTCGGCCGTGCGTGCGGTGATGGCGACGCCCCGGTCGGTGTGGGGCTGTCGTACGACGACGTCGCCGCAGCCGTCGTGGCGCAGCAGGTCGGCCACATGGCGTTCGAACGCCTGCCAGGTCATGGCCGCGATGGAGTTTCTGCCCCGGCCTGTCGGAGGCTTACCTTCCAGACTGCTGATCCGGCGGTGGTGCCGGCACAACGCGCGCTCGACGTTCTCGATGTCCGCACGGAGTTCGATGAGCTCGCGGCGGTGTTCACCGGATGTGGCGATCAGCGCGTTGAACATCGGCACGATCGTCTTGCCGAGGATCTGGGTGATCCGCTGGTCGACGCGCGCGTCGAGGGAGGCGAAGTCCGTGGCGACGAGGTTTTCCACAGGCTGTGTTCGGGCCAGGTACTCCGTGTCGAGCAGGTACACACGCACCTGACGTGCGACTTCGCTGTCCCGGAGGAGCATGGCGACGTTGAGGACGGCACGACGGGACCAGATGGCAAGGGCTGAGCGCGGCTGTGGATGGCCATAGGAACTCAGGTTGAGTTCCTTAAAGTTCCGCAGTTCTGAGCCACGCAGGACTCGCATTCCGTTGGACTGAAGTTCATGGCGGTGGCGGCTGAGCAGGTTGTTGATGACTGTCTCGGCCACCTCGAAGTACGCCGCCACCATCGCAGTCGTCACGTGCATTCCGTCCGGCAGCAGCGACAGTGCCTTGACCTTGTCGAGTACGTCCCTGCGGTCCAGGACACTGCTGCGTAGGGTCTGCGATTCCAGAAGTACTGATTTCCTGAGCACCCGATGCCCTTGCGTTGTCGTGTCCGGGGCAGAACTCGGACGGCCCACCCCACCTGATCAACGAGTGGTGGCAGGCGAAGACACGAGCGGGGTGAGGTCGTGCGTTCAAGGGCTGGGATCCACTGTGGACGGGTGCGAGTGGGCCACTGGTGAGGCTTCGGCGGGCCTGTGGATAACTGGCCAACGGGAGTGACGCGTTGTCACTCCCGAATTACCGCAGACAAGCGCGTCGAGAGCGGTGCAGAAGAAGACCCAGGAGCGCGACTGGATCCCACTGCCCTCCTTCAAGGGGGGCAGTTCCGTACATGCCCGTCCGTGGTGCGCCAGAGCCCCGGCGCCCTCCGGAGAGGGGGCCGGGGCTCTGGCGTGTTCGGGGCGTCACGGGAGGTGTCAGTCGTCCCTGTCGCCGCCGGTGAGGCCGCCGAAGATGCCGCCGGGGCCGCCGTTGTCGCCGCCAGGGCCACCCTCGTCCGCGGCGACCAGGCTGACCGCCGTTCCCTTGTCGACCTCGGTGCCTTGCGGCGGGTTGGAGACGACGACGCGGGCCTTGGGATCCCGCGAGCCGGCGATCTCGCCGACCACGAGTCCGACGTCCTGAAGCATCTTCTGGGCGTCCTTGAGCGTCTGGCCGTTGACGTTCGGGACGGCGACCTTCTCGGCCTCCTTGGCCTTGCCGATGACGATCTGCACCTGGGAGTTCTTGTCGACCTGCTGACCCTTCGTCGGCGTGGTCTCGATGACCCTACCGACCTGGTTCGGGTCGTCGACCTCCCGCTCCTCGGTGCAACTGCCCACCAGGTTGTTGGCGGTCATCTGCGCCCTGGCCTCGTCGCACGTCCTGCCGAGGACGTTCGGGACGGTCGCCTTGGCGACCGCCTTGGCGACGGTGAGGGTGATGGTGGTGCCCTTCTCCACCTCTTCACCGAGACCCGGGTCCTGCCTGAGGACGGTGCCCGTCGGCTCCGAGGCTTCCTCTTCCTTCGTCTCGACGACGAAGGCGTACTTCTCGCCCTCCAGCTCCGCCTTGGCGTCGTCGATGTTGTCGCCGACGACGCTCGGCACCGCCACCTTGGGCGCGCCGGTGGACACCACCAGGTTGACGGTGGACTCCTTCTTGACGTCCGTGCCCGGTTCGAGGTCCTGCTCGCAGACCTTGCCCTTGCTCTGTTCCTCGCAGGGCTTCGAGGTGAACTCGAGGACCAGGTCGGTGTCGGTGGCCTGTTTCTCGGCGGCTTCCTTCGTGAGGCCGACGAAGTTCGGGACCGCGACGTTGTCGTTGCCCACGCCGCCGCTGCCGCTGAAGATCGAGCGGCCGAGCAGGATCGCGCCGATCAGGACCAGGACGCCCGCCGCGACCAGCAGTACCGTCGAGGTGTTGTTCTTCTTCTGCTGCTGGCGGCGCCTGCCGGGGCGGCCGTCGTAGCCGTAGCCGCCGTCGTCCGGGTTCATGGGCGGCAGCATCGAGGTGGCGGCGCCGGAGTCCGAGCGGAGCGCCGTCGTCGCCTGGTCGGCGGGGTAGCCGCCGTAGCCGGCCGAGGCCATCGCCGCGGTGGCCGCGACCGGCTGGCCGTCGAGGTAGGCCTCGATGTCGAGGCGCATCTCGTCGGCCGACTGATAGCGGTAGTCGGGGTCCTTGACGAGCGCCTTCAGCGTGATCGCGTCTATCTCGGGCGTGACCTCGGGGTCGAAGACGCTCGGTGCCTGCGGTTCCTCGCGGACGTGCTGGTAGGCGACCGCGACGGGAGAGTCGCCGACGAACGGGGGGCGGACGGTCAGGAGTTCGTACAGCAGGCAGCCGGTGGAGTAGAGGTCGGAGCGGGCGTCGACCTGCTCGCCTTTGGCCTGCTCGGGCGAGAGGTACTGCGCGGTGCCGATGACCGCGGAGGTCTGGGTCATCGTCATGCCGGAGTCGCCCATCGCGCGGGCGATGCCGAAGTCCATGACCTTGACCTGGCCGTTGCGCGTCAGCATGACGTTCGCCGGCTTGATGTCGCGGTGGACGATGCCTGCCCGGTGCGAGTACTCCAGTGCCTGGAGGATGCCGATGGTCATCTCCAGCGTCCGCTCCGGCAGCAGCTTGCGGCCGCTGTGCAGGAGTTCCCGGAGCGTGGAGCCGTCGACGTACTCCATGACGATGTACGGGATGGACACCCCGTCGATGTAGTCCTCGCCCGTGTCGTAGACCGCGACGATCGCGGGATGGTTGAGCGAGGCGGCCGACTGGGCCTCCCGGCGGAACCGGGCCTGGAAGGACGGGTCGCGCGCGAGGTCGGCGCGGAGCGTCTTCACAGCGACGGTGCGGCCGAGGCGGGTGTCATGCGCGAGGTAGACCTCCGCCATGCCACCGCGGCCGAGCACGTGGCCCAGTTCGTACCGGCCGCCGAGGCGACGCGGCTCTTCCATAGCTAACTACCAGCCCTCTCCGTCGGTCCCGGCCGGCACGTTCGTGCGGCCGGAGGCTGTCGTCCGGGCCTACCGTACCCGGCTCGCTTTGTGTGACCTGGCCAAGTGCGTCAGCCGATACAGGACCGGTACCGCAACGTGCACCGATGTGAAGCGGACGTGAGCGGGGTCACTGCTTGGCCTTGACGACCGCCTCCATCACGCTCTTCGCGATCGGGGCCGCGAGGCCACCGCCGGAGATGTCGCCACGCACGGCGTCGTCGTCCTCGATGATCACGGCTACGGCCACCGGCGAGCTGCCGTCCTCGCCCTTGGCGTAGGAGATGAACCACGCGTAGGGGTTCTCGCTGTTGTCCACACCGTGCTGGGCGGTACCCGTCTTGCCGCCGACGGTGACGCCCTCGATCTTCGCGTTGCCGCCGGTGCCCTCGGAGACGACGGTCTCCATCATCGACTGGAGTATCTGCGCGTTCTCCGCCGACATCGGCTCGCTCAGCTCCTCCGGGTCCGTCTTCTCGATGGTGTCGAGGCTCGGGGCCTGGAGTTCGTCGACCATGTACGGCTTCATCAGGGTGCCGTTGTTGGCGATGGCGGCGGTGACCATGGCCATCTGCAGCGGGGTGGCGGCGGTGTTGAACTGGCCGATGGAGGAGAGCGCGGTCTGCGACGGCTCCATGTCGTCGGAGAAGACCGAGGCGCTGGAGCGGACCGGGACGAACTGCTCCTCGGTGAAGCCGAACTTCTTGGCGTACTCGAGCATCGTGTCGTTGCCGAGGTCCGAGCCGATCTTGCCGAAGACGGTGTTGCAGGAGACCCGGAGCGCCTCGCGCAGGGTGGCGTCCTCGCAGGGGAGGTCGCCGTCGTTCTTCAGCGGGGTCGTGGTGCCCGGCATGATCCACGGCAGCGGCGTGTCGGTCTTCTCGTCCGCGCTCTCGTACAGCCCCTCCTCCAGGGCGGCGGCGGCGGTGAGGACCTTGAAGGTGGACCCGGGCGGGTAGACCTCGCGCAGGGCCCGGTTCAGCATCGGGTCGTCGGGGTTGTTCTTCTTCTGCAGCTTCTGCCACGCCTCGGCGTCCGAGTTGCCGTCGCCGGCGATCACGGACGGGTCGTACGACGGGAAGGAGGCCAGCGCCAGGATCTTGCCGGTGGACGGTTCGAGGGCGACGACCGAACCCTTGCCGCCCTGCTTCTTCAGGCCCTGGTAAGCGGCCTTCTGCGCGTCGGCGTTGAGGGTGGTGACGACATTGCCGCCCTCCTTGTTCTTGCCCGTCAGCATGTCGAGCGTGTTGCGGAAGAACAGGCGGTCGTCGTTGCCGGTGAGGATGCCGTCCTCGATGGCCTCCAGCTGGTTGGCGCCGAAGGCCTGCGAGACGAAGCCGGTGACCGGCGCCCACATGGCGCCGTCCTTGTAGGTGCGCTTGTACTTGAAGTCGCCCTTGGTGGTGGCGTGTCCGGTGATCGGCTCGCCGCCGACGATGATGTCGCCGCGCGGGGACGCGTACCGCTCGATGGCGACCCGGCGGTTGTGCTCGTCGGTCCTCAGCTCGTCCGCCTTGACGTACTGCAGCCAGTTGTCACGGAGGAGGAGGGTGAGGATGAGGAGGCCGCAGAAGATCGCGATTCGGCGCAGGGGCTTGTTCACGGGCGGACCACCTGGGTCATCTCGGCGTCGGGGTTGGTGGCGGGTGCGGGGGCCGGGCGTCTGGCGGTGTCGCTGATCCTGAGCAGGATGCCGATCAGCGCCCAGTTGGCGATGACGGACGAACCGCCGTACGCCAGGAAGGGCATCGTCATACCGGTCAGCGGGATCAGGCCCATGACGCCGCCGGCGACGACGAAGACCTGGAGCGCGAAGGCGCCGGACAGGCCGATGGCGAGCAGCTTGCCGAACGGGTCGCGGGCGGCGAGGGCGGTGCGCACGCCGCGTTCCACGATCAGCGCGTAGAGCAGCAGCAGCGCCATGATGCCGGCCAGGCCCAGTTCCTCGCCGAAGGTGGCGAGGATGAAGTCGGAGTTGGCGGCGAACCGGATGAGGTCGGAGTGGCCCTGGCCCCAGCCGGTGCCGAGGGTGCCGCCGGAGCCGAAGGCCCACAGTGCCTGCATGGCCTGTTCGGAGTGGACGATGCCGTCGCTGGCCCCGGACCGGCTCAGCTGGTACTCGCGCATCGGGTCGAGCCAGGCCTGGACGCGTGTCTGGATGTGCGGTTCGAAGCTGGCCACGCCGACGGCGCCGACGCCGGACATCAGCAGACCGAAGACGATCCAGCTGGTCCGCTCGGTGGCGACGTACAGCATGATCACGAACATGCCGAAGAACAGCAGCGAGGTGCCGAGGTCGGTCTCGAAGACCAGGATGAGGATCGACATCGCCCAGACGACGAGGATCGGGCCGAGGTCGCGTCCGCGGGGCAGGTACAGCCCCATGAAGCGGCGGCTGGCCAGGGCGAGCGCGTCGCGCTTCACCATCAGGTAGCCGGCGAAGAAGATCGCCAGGACGATCTTGGCGAACTCGCCGGGCTGGATGCTGAAGCTGCCGACCTGGATCCAGATCTTGGCGCCGTAGAGGTTCTTGCCGAGGCCGGGCACCAGCGGCAGCAGGAGCAGGACCAGTGCGCCGAGCATGGAGATGTAGGTGTAGCGCTGCAGGACGCGGTGGTCCTTGAGGAAGATCAGCACCACGACGAACAGTGCGATGCCCATGGCGGTGTAGAACAGCTGCCTGGGGGCGGCGGTGCCCGCCTGATGGATCCGCTGCAGCAGCTCCGACTGGTCCAGCCGCCAGATGGCGACGAGCCCGAGTCCGTTGAGCAGGGTGGCCAGCGGCAGCATCAGCGGGTCCGCGTACGGCGCGAACTTCCGTACGACGACGTGGCCGATGCCCGCCAGCAGGCCGAGGCCGAGGCCGTAGCTCAGCAGGCCGGTCGGGATCTCGTCGTTGAGGGCCAGCCCGACGTTGGCGTAGGCGAAGACCGGGATGACGACGGCGAACGCCAGCAGCGCGAGCTCGGTGTTGCGCCGGCTCGGCGCCCCGATCGCACCGATCGTGGACGTGTGCTGCGCCGATGGGTTGGTAGTACTGCTCATCGTGTGACAGGGCCTCTCACGGCTTGCCTACTGCTTACCGCACAGCGAGACGACCTTCTGCTCTTCCTCCGAGAGGCTGGGGCCGGGGCGGGGAGTAGGTGCGGTCGTGGACTGGGGCGTGGACTTCTGCGGAGCCTCGGTCGAACCCGAGGGGTTCGGCGTCGGCGTGTTGGACGTGAAGGAGGCGGGTGTGGTTCCCGTGGTGCCTCCGGCCTCGCCCTCGCCGGTCTTCGCGTTGCTCTCGCTCTCGGCGGTGCGTCGCTCGGCCTCCTTCTTGCACGCGGAGGCCTGTACCGAGAGTTCGTCGATCTTCGACCGGGCGCCGTGCAGGTCGCCCTCGGCGATGGTCGCCTCGACCAGCTTCCGCTGGTAGGGCGGCAGGTACTTGAGTTCGATCTCGGGGTGGTCCTTCTTGACCTTCGACAGCGAGACCCAGGCCAGGTCCTGGCTGATGCCCTGGTAGAGCGCGACGTGCTCGCCGTTGGTGCCGACGTAGTACTGGGTCTGCGTCCAGCGCCAGCCGCCGTACACGCCGCCGCCGAGGACGGCGAGGGTGAGCAGGCTGAAGAAGGAGCGCTTGAGCCACTTGCGGCTCTTGCGGGGCTTGACGAAGTCGTCCTCGGCGTAGCCGAAGCCGTCGGTCTGGATGAAGCCGGTGACGTCGCCGCTGCCGGGCGGGCCGAACTCGCCCCCGCCGCCGCCCTGGCCGCGTCGGCGGCCGAGACCGGCGGCGCGGCCGGCCGGGGTCTGCATGGCGCTGTCGTCGTGCGGCTGGTTCTGGTTCTCGGCGACGGCGCCGACCACGACCGGGGTGTCGGACAGTCGGCCGGCCAGGGTGTCACCGGTGTCGAGGTCGAGGACGTCGGCGACGATCACGGTGATGTTGTCCGGGCCGCCGCCGCGCAGCGCCAGCTCGATCAGGTTCTGCACGGTGTCCTCGGGGCCCTGGTAGCCCGCCAGGGCCTCCTCCAGGGTCTGGTGGGAGACCACGCCGGACAGGCCGTCGGAGCAGATCAGGTACCGGTCCCCGGCCCGGACCTCACGGATCGACAGGTCGGGTTCGACGTGCTCACCGCTGCCGAGGGCCCGCATGAGCAGAGACCGCTGAGGGTGGGTGGTCGCCTCTTCCTCGGTGATCCGGCCCTCGTCCACCAGCCGCTGCACCCAGGTGTGGTCCTGGGTGATCTGGGTGAGGACGCCGTCGCGCAGCAGGTAGGCCCTGGAGTCGCCGACATGCACCATGCCGAGGCGCTGGCCGGTCCACAGCAGGGCGGTCAGGGTGGTGCCCATGCCCTCGAGCTGGGGATCCTCCTCGACCATCATGCGCAGCTGGTCGTTGGCGCGCTGCACTGCCGTGCCGAGGGAGGTGAGCAGGTCGGAGCCGGGAACGTCGTCGTCGAGCGCGACGATGGTGGAGATGGCCTCGGAGGAGGCGACTTCGCCGGCGGCGGCGCCGCCCATGCCGTCGGCGATGGCGAGCAGGCGGGGACCCGCGTAACCGGAGTCCTCGTTGCCCTCCCGGATCATCCCCTTGTGCGATCCGGCGGCGAAGCGCAGGGACAGACTCATGCGCACCTCGCCCGTCGGCTCCGGGTACAGCCGGTCGTGTCGAGCCACACTGCCCACCCTCCGGTCGGGAGCGCGCCGGGGTCCTGGGTCGGGACCCCCACCGCGTGCTCGCTCCGCTCGCGCTCTGTCATTGGTGTAGCACTACTTCCGCAGCTCGATGACGGTCTTGCCGATGCGGATCGGCGCACCCGGTCCGATCGGTGTGGGTGTCGTCAGCCGGGACCGGTCCAGGTACGTGCCGTTCGTGGAGCCGAGGTCCTCGACGATCCACTGGCCGTCGCGGTCCGGGTAGATCCTGGCATGGCGGCTGGAGGCGTAGTCGTCGTCCAGCACGATCGTGCTGTCGTGCGCCCGGCCCAGCGTGATGGTCTGGCCCTGGAGCGCGACGGTGGTGCCGGTGAGGGTGCCCTCGGTCACGACCAGCTTGGTGGGGGCGTTGCGGCCGCGGCGGCCGCCCCCGGACTGCTGGCGCTGCGGCGGCGTTGCCTGCCGGGCGCTTTGTTGCGGCCGGGTGGCCTCCCGGCGTGCTCCGCGCTGGGTGACCCGCGTACCGAAGAGGTCACTGCGGATGACCTGCACGGCCACGATCACGAACAGCCACAGTACGGCCAGGAAACCCAGCCGCATGACCGTGAGGGTCAGCTCTGACATTGCCCCCGCTTCACCCTTCGGCTTGCCGGTAAATGATGGTGGTGCTGCCCACGACGATCCGCGAGCCGTCGCGGAGCGTAGCGCGGGTGGTGTGCTGTCCGTCCACCACGATGCCGTTGGTGGATCCGAGGTCCTGGATCGTCGAGGGCGTTCCGGTCCGGATCTCGCAGTGCCGGCGGGAGACGCCGGGGTCGTCGATCCGCACGTCGGCCTCGGTGCTGCGGCCCAGTACCAGCGTCGCGTGGGAGATCTGGTGGCGGTTGCCGTTGATCTCGATCCAGTGGCGGGTGCGGCCGGCGGACGGGGGCGGCGGGGGGCCGCTGGCCGCCCGCCGCCGGCGGGTAGCCGTAACCGCCGGGGCGGCCACCGGGCGGCGGCGCGGCCGGCATGGGCGGGACTCCCGCGGGAGCGGCCGGCGGGTAGCCGTAGCCGCCGGGGCGGCCGGCGGGCGGGGCGCCCGTACCGGGGCCCGCGGGGCCGGGGCCGGTGGGGCCCGCCTGGCTGCTGGAGGAGGCGAGTGTACGGCTGCGCACCCGGTACAGGCCGGTGTCGAGGTCCTCCGCCTTCTCCAGGTGCACCTTGATGGGGCCCATGAAGGTGTAGCGCTGCTGCTTGGCGTAGTCGCGCACCATGCCGGCGAGTTCGTCACCGAGCTGCCCGGAGTACGGGCTGAGCCGCTCGTAGTCGGGGGTGCTCAGTTCGACGATGAAGTCGTTGGGGACGACGGTGCGGTCGCGGTTCCAGATGGTCGCGTTGTTGTCACACTCCCGCTGGAGTGCTCCCGCGATCTCCACGGGCTGCACCTCGGACTTGAACACCTTGGCGAAGGTGCCGTTGACCAGGCCTTCGAGCCGCTGCTCGAATTTCTTCAGGACTCCCATGGGGCACCTCCTCCGTCGTCGCCGTCCTGTGTACTGCCCTGTCCACTGCGTCTACTGCCCGGTGCGCCGATCCGTGCACCGTTTACCTGGTACTGCTTACTGATCGTATCCACGCCCCGGTCGATCGGCTGGTTCCCCCTGCTTGCCCGGCCGACCGGTGTCGACGCCTGACGGAGTTCCCTCCGGGGCCCCCTTCGAACTCCTTCGGCCGTGCTCGTGCGAGCCGCCCTGCCATGGATCGTAGAGGGGCCGCGGACCAGTGTCCCGCACGCGGCTGTGGACTCCGTCCGGCACCTGGGGCGACGGGGGCTACCGGTACGAGGTTGATACGTGAAGTGGCTCTCGGGGAGGGGGAGGGAGGTACATCCATATGCATCCATACCCATTGATACCTGTCATGCGTACGTGTCCGGGGCGCGCCGTCACCGCGCGGCGGTGCGGTGAGGGGCTTCGCCGGGCGTCGAAGGGGGCTCGTGAGTGCTGCCCGTGCGCGGCGGTGCTGCTCAGGCCGGGTGGGGTCCGGGCGGGTGAAAAGGGATGTGAATCCACCCCGACCAGCGTGCTAATGTTCTGGTGTCGGAAGGCGCCGAACCCCTACGGGGCAGGGGCCGATGACACACCCAATGCGCGGGTGGCGGAATAGGCAGACGCGCTGGATTCAGGTTCCAGTGCCCGCAAGGGCGTGGGGGTTCAACTCCCCCCTCGCGCACATCGAGAAACCGATGAAACGGGTCTCGGCCAGAGACGAAAGTCTCGGCTGAGGCCCGTTTCTCGTTGTGCGGGCAGATGTGAGATGCCGCACAGCCCGCAAGCGGACGTCGCGAGGGCCCCGCCGTGATCTATTTCACGGCGGGGCCCTGCTCGATGAGGTGCTGATGTGTCCCGGTGGGACTGGCTGCCGGTCGGTCTACGCGGCGGGTGCGGGGCCGCCTTTCCCGGCGGGCTTGCGGAGGCGGGCGCACGGCGTCGGAGACCGGTGCGTCCGGATCGCGGTGGTCCCCTTCGTGGACGTACCAGCCGGCGTCGGGGTCGGTGGCGAGCTCGGGTCCGTTCGTGCGGCGGCCGTGGGAGGGCGTGCGCGCCGGCGGTGGCGTCCACGGGGCCCTGGGAGGCCTCCGCCAGCCCCGCCAGGAGGCCGTGGAGGGGCCGTACGGAGGCGCCCAGCAGGAACTCGGTGAACAGGCCGGGCGCCGCTTCCGCTCCGTCAGGTCGTCGGTGTCCGCTGCGGCGTTGAGGGCGCGGGAGAGATGTCCGTAGGCCGGCAGCGGGTTCATCGCGTCCTTTCTGCGGACGTCGTGGGCACGCAGTGGGATGACTTCCGGCGAGTCGCGGCCCGCGCCCAGCCCGAGAGCCATCAACGTCCTTGCAGCCCCAGCGGAGTTCCTCGGTCGGCTGACCGCCGGCCCAGCCCCACAGGTCCGCGATCTCGGTGCGGCTGTAGGGGCGGTCCAGGGTGGAGGCGGACAGCTTCGCCGGTTTGCCGGTCCGGCGCTCTCCGCCCAGGACGATCTCGCGCAACCGCAGAAGCCCGGTGCGGTGGTCGCCCCGCGTGCCCTCGCCCACCTGGGGGCAGCCGACCGCGACGAACCGCTCGATCGCCTCGCGGGACAGCCACACCTCGGCCTTCGCGGGCAGGCCCTCGCCGTCGCAGAAGAGCGCCAACTGTGTGAGCGCGGTGAGGAGTTCACGCGCCCTGTGGGGCAGGAGAGGGTCGGCGAGACGGACCGCGCGGCGTACCTCGTCGCCGACGAGGCTCCGCCCCGCGGGGGAGTCGGCCGGGCGACAGGAATCAATCCGCTGACTCATCACATGTCGCCACACCAGCACCCCAGCAGCTATTCGGATGACATGCATCCGTGGCAGCAGTCCCGTGCGACCGGAGGGGACCGGATGGGTCAGACTTCACCTCATGCCCCAGGGAGATGCCCGTCGACTACCTCCGCGCGCGTACTGCGCCGGCGGCGCGTGGCCTGAGGCCGTCAGGGAGGAACATCACGGGGCGCGCGTCGCCCAGGCGCTGGCCGCCAGGCTCCATGCGGCGATCACCGACAAGGGATGGTCGGCCGCCGAGTTGTCCCGGCGCAGCGGCGTCGCCCGTTACACGATTGCCAAGGCGCTGGCCGGTGAGGCCTGGCCCGACCTGCTCACCATCGCCAACCTGGAAAAAGCTCTGGAAGCGGACCTGTGGCCCGGGCGGAAAGTGTGACGAGGTTGGCTGTTGAGGCCGAAAGAAGGGCTGTTCGAGGCTGAATATGAAGCGGTCATCCCTTCGGGCGAAGGGCAGGACCGTATTTCGCAACGCGCTACCGGCGGTGCGAGGCCGTCCGTAAAATACAGCGTGGCACGAACTGATCCGGCTACTGTGGAAGGCCTTCGGGAGGTTCGTTGCTGTAGGCCGTCACCACGGAAGTAATTCCAGGTGGCGGCCGCCTTTTGCTCGGTAGGGGAAGGTGCTCGAATTCTGTTCCAGGGGACTGGTCGGGGGGCGGAAGCCGGGTAGAACCCGGGTGCTTCATGAGTTCGCCGGCACGCACAAGCTCATCCATGGTCACGCGGACGCTCTTCGTCTTGGCGGGTTCGCCCAGGGCTTCTGCCATGGAGCCTTCCTTCCGGAGTCGCATGGGATCCTGACGCGTGATCTCTCGGATGCGATCCTTGCGGGTCTGCCCTCGGCTGCTGCCGCGTCGTCGTCTTCGTCGTCCTCTGCTGCGGAGTTCCGCTGAGCACGGATGCCGCTACGCCTCCACTCGTCCGCAGCGCCCTTGTGCTTCTTCAGTCGGCGTGCCAGGCGCAGCTCCTGGCACGCCTTGTACATGTCCTTTTGGAGACCCTCCTCCTTCTCTTCGAGCTTCGCGATGTACTTGTCAGGGTCACCGGCGAATTCTTCCCATGGAAGGTCCTCAACCATTGGTGAACCGTACCTGTGGCAAGGCATCGGTAACCCTCTCCGCAAGGGGTGTTTCACTCGGACTGGCGAAATGATCAAATACCTTTGCCGCCCAAGCATCGATGATGCTCGAAAAGGGTGGAATGCTCCCCTGTGTCGATTGCGGAAAAAGTGGGTACATCCCCTGTGTCGGGTTTACGTGCGGTGCCCTGTCTGCGATTCCTGCACTTCGTTTCCCCGCTTATCTCCTGGATATTTATAGGGGTAGGGATGCGGATTATTTTATGGGTAAGCGGGTAAGGGTGTTTCCTTGTCCTTGCCGGTGCCTGGACCCGCCCGAGGGGGAGAGGAATTATTGAGGGCAGTACCTGAGTTGCCTGTCGGAGGTATGTGCACAGCGATTCCTCGTGTACCGGAGGATAAGGATGACAGGTAGGCGCCCGGTGTCTTCCGCTTCATGCACAGGGCCTGCGATCTTGTTCGGCTGTCAATGGGAACCCTGTGGCCTGAGCGCTCTGTGGGAGAAATGATCCACCCACCATGCGAAGGCTTGCTCCCTATGTTGCTGTCCGACGGTCATGGTCAGCAGGGCCACTGCCGGCCGAGGACAGGTCGAGCCTGCTCCGTCAGGCGGTCAGCCCGTGTGCGGAGTCGGCGGTTGACAGGTAAGGCTGTCGGAAGGCGGTTGGGAATCACCAGGCATGCGCTGGCGAAGGTGTCACGGTAGGGCCAGGGCAACCGGCATAGGACGCGGCGGCTCTGACGCAACGAATCGCGGGCCTCGCTCGGCAACCGAGCAAAGCCCGCTTCGCGCCGACGGTGTTCAGACGACGACTGTGCCAGTTCGTTGCGCGTGTACTGGGCTGGCGTCGATCATCTCGGCGCCGAACTTCTCGGCCTGGGCCCGCATGTTCGCCATCAGGACCGGGTCGTCGACGCCCTCGGGGAAGCCGGGAAGTTCTCCACCTCGGTCGTGGTCGTCAGCGAACCGCCCACGAAGACGGAACTGCCGAACAGCAGGGACCTGATCTGGGCGCGGGCAGTGCAGAGGGCGGCGGTGTATCCGGCGGGGCCGGAGCCGATGATGACGACCTCGCGCACGTCGTCGGCTTGGGTCACCGAGGTCACGCCTCCTGCTGGGCGTCGATCTCGGCGATGAGCGCCTCGATGCGGGTCTTGATCTCGTCGCGGATGGGACGGACGGCTTCGACGCCCTTGCCGGCCGGGTCGTCCAGGGCCCAGTCGAGGTACCGCTTGCCGGGGAAGATGGGGCAGGCGTCGCCGCAGCCCATGGTGACGCAGACGTCGGACTCCTTGACCGCGTCCATGGTCAGCACCTTCGGGGTCTCGGCGGCGATGTCGATGCCGACCTCGCGCATGGCCTCCACGGCGGCCGGGTTGACCTGGTCGGCGGGTGCGGAGCCGGCGGAGCGGACCTCGATGCGGTCGCCTGCGAGGTGGTTGAGGAATCCGGCGGCCATCTGGGAGCGGCCGGCGTTGTGGACGCAGACGAAGAGCACGGAGGGCTTGTCGGACATCAGAGGACTCTCTCTCGTCTCCGGGCGTCAGGCGCACGTGGTGTCGGCAACCGGTTATGTCAGTCGCCAGTGATGTGAGAGTATCAGTCCATGATGACGTCAGTCGACACTGACCTGATCCGGGTGCTCGCCGACCCGCTCAGGCTGCGGATCGTGACCCTGCTCGCCCAAGAGACGCTGTGCACCACCCACCTGGTGGAGGAGACCGGCGCGAAGCAGACCAACCTCTCCAACCACCTCAGAGTGCTGCGCGAGGCCGGAGTGGTGGAGACCGAACCGTGCGGCCGGTTCACCTACTACAGGCTGCGCCCCGACGTCCTCGCCTCCCTCGCCGCCCGGTTCGCCGACCTGGCCGAACAGGCCCGTACCGCCGCCGACAACAAGAGGGCCTGCCCGTGACCCGCACCGAAGCACCCGCGACCCCCGGCGCGGAAACGTCGATCGCCGCGAAGATGTCGACACTCGACCGCTTCCTCGCCGTCTGGATCCTGCTCGCCATGGGCCTGGGTCTCGGTCTCGGCCGCGCCGTTCCCGGGCTGAACGACGCCCTGGCCAAGGTGGAGATCGGCGGCATCTCCCTGCCCATCGCCGTCGGCCTGCTGATCATGATGTACCCAGTGCTCGCGAAGGTCCGCTACGACAAGCTGGACGCCGTCACCGGCGACCGCAAGCTGATGGTCTCCTCCCTGGTCGTCAACTGGATCATCGGCCCCGCGGTGATGTTCGCCCTGGCCTGGATCTTCCTGCCCGACCTGCCCGAGTACCGCACCGGCCTGATCATCGTCGGCCTGGCCCGCTGCATCGCCATGGTCATCATCTGGAACGACCTGGCCTGCGGCGACCGCGAGGCGGCCGCCGTCCTGGTCGCGCTGAACTCGGTCTTCCAGGTCCTGGCCTTCGGCCTGCTCGGCTGGTTCTACCTCGACCTGCTGCCCGGCTGGCTGGGCCTGGGCAACGGCGAGAACCTCGACATCTCCATGTGGGAGATCGCACTCAATGTCGTCGTCTTCCTGGGTGTGCCGCTGCTGGCCGGCTTCCTGACCCGCCGGATCGGCGAGAAGAAGATGGGCCGCGAGCGGTATGAGAACGGCTTCCTGCCGAAGATCGGCCCCTGGGGGCTGTACGGCCTGCTCTTCACGATCGTCATCCTCTTCGCCCTGCAGGGGAAGAGCATCACCTCCCAGCCGCTGGACGTCGCCCGGATCGCGCTGCCACTGCTGGTGTACTTCACGGTCATGTGGTTCGGCACCTTCCTGCTGGGCAAGGCGATCGGCCTGAACTACGAGCGCACGACCACGCTCGCGTTCACCGCCGCCGGCAACAACTTCGAGCTCGCCATCGCGGTCGCCATCGCCACCTTCGGCGTCACCTCCGGCCAGGCCCTCTCCGGCGTCGTCGGTCCGCTCATCGAGGTCCCCATCCTCGTGGCACTGATCTACGTGTCCCTGGCCTGGCGCAAGAAGTTCACCACCGCGCAGCTGGGTTCATGACGCAGAGCGTGGATGTGGTGGTGGTCGGCGGCGGCCAGGCAGGGCTCGCCGCCGGCTACCACCTGCGCCGCCAGGGCATCGACTTCACCATCCTCGACGCCGACCCGGCGCCGGGCGGCGCCTGGCAGCACATGTGGGACTCGCTGCACCTGTTCTCCCCGGCCGACCACTCCTCCCTGCCCGGGCGGCTCATGCCCACCCAGCCCGGCGAGACCTACCCGGACACCGGGCACGTGGTGGACTACCTTGCCGACTACGAGAAGCGCTACGACCTGCCCGTCCAGCACGGCGCCCGCGTGGGCGCCGTACGCCGCGACGGCGACCGGCTCCTGGTCGAGGCCGACTCGAGCACCTGGCGGGCCCGGGCGGTCATCAGCGCGACCGGCACCTGGTCGCGGCCCTTCGTTCCCGCCGTCCCCGGCCGCGGCCTCTTCGCCGGGCGGCAGCTGCACACGGTGAACTACCGCCGCCCGGCCGACTTCGCCGAGCTGGGGGTCCCCCCGGCCGGAGGCTGGGGGAGGGTCGTCGTGGTCGGCGGCGGCAACTCCGGCGCCCAGATCGCCGCCGACCTCGCCCTGGCCGGCGACGTGACGGTGACGTGGGCGACCCGGCGCCCGCCCCGCTTCCTGCCCGACGACATCGACGGCCGCGCCCTGTTCGACGTCGCCACCGCCCGCCGCCGCGCCCTCGACGCCGGCCGCGGCGACACCGGGGGGGTCGCCTCACTCGGCGACATCGTCGCCGTGCCGCCGGTCCGCGCCGCCCGCGACGCCGGACTCCTGCGAGTCCAGCCGATGTTCCCCCGGCTCACCGCCACCGGCATCCGGTGGGCCGACGGCAGCCGGTCGGACGCGGACGCGATCGTCTGGTGCACCGGCTTCCGGCCCGCCCTGGCCCACCTCGCCCCGCTGGACCTGCGCGGCCCGCGCGGCCACGTTGCGACCGCCGGGACCCGGGCGGTCGGTGAACCCCGCCTGCACCTGCTCGGCTACGGCGACTGGACCGGCCCGGCCTCCGCCACCCTGATCGGTGTGGGCCGCCCCGCGCGCGACGCCGCCCGGGACATCGCGCAGCAGCTGAGCAGCTGACGCCGCCCACCGGGCGTCAGGGCCGCGCGAGGATCGTGCAGATGTCGCCGGCCGAGCAGGTGTCCGGGGTGGTCACAGCGGCCCGGCGCGCCAGCTCACGCAAGACCGTGCGGGCCTGGCGGAGTTCGGCCATCCGTCGGTCGATCTCCGCCAGGTGCTCCTCGATGAGCACGCCGACCTGGGCGCACGGTGCCTGGCCGCTGTCCCGCAGGGCAAGGAGGGAGCGGATCTCGGCGAGGGTGAGCCCGGCGGCCTGGGCGTCGCGGACGAAGGCGAGCCGGGTGACGGTGTGGGCCGGATAGTCGCGGTAGCCGCCGGGGGTGCGCTGGGGCGCGGGCAGCAGGCCGGCCTGCTCGTAGAAGCGGATCGTCTTCGTGGTCAGCCCCGTCTCGGTGGCGAGCTCCCCGATGCGCATGTCTTCAGCGTACGGCTTGACCTTCCAGTGCACTGGAAGGTCTACGGTCGGCTCATGAGGATCACCGTGCTGACCGTGCCTGACTGCCCCAACGCCCCTCTGGTCCGCGAACGGATCACCGCAGCACTGGACGGGAGGCAGGCCCAGGTAGAGCTGATCGAGGTGCGCGAGGAGGCGGAGGCGGCCCGATGGCAGATGACCGGTTCGCCCACGGTCCTGGTGGACGGCGTCGACCCCTTCGCCATGGCCGGTGCTCCGGCGAGCGTGTCCTGCCGCCTGTACCGGGACAAGGAAGGCCGGCCCGACGGGGCGCCGAGCATCGAGGCCCTGCGCAAGGCGTTCGCCGGCGCCGCGGTGTCCGCGTCCGCGCCTGTCGATGAGTGCTGCGGGGACGGCCGTGAGGTGCTGGATCCGATCGGCCGGGCCTGCCGTGGCCGCCGCGCCCCCGACGAGCGCGGTCTGCGCGCGGTCCACCAGGCCGTGCTGCGGCACTTCGCCGCCACCGGCTCCGCGCCCGAACCGGCCGACCTCGCCGCCGCCGCGGCCGCGGCAGGCCGTACGGCCGTGGACGTGCTGGCCGAGCTGGATCGCGAAGACTTCCTCACCCTTGACGCCGGCGGGCGGATCTGTGCGGCGTATCCGTTCTCCGCGATGCCGACCCCGCACCGCCTGCGCCTGGCGGGCGGGGTGGAGGCGTGGGCGATGTGCGCGATCGACGCCCTCGGCGTGGCCGCGATGCTCCACCAGGACGTCGCGATCACCTCCGGTGACCCGGTCGACGGCCGTCCGATCACGGTCACCTTCACCGGCGGCACCGCACGCTGGGAGCCGGCCGAAGCGGTCGTCTTCGTCGGCCGGCGGGCGCAGACGGGCCCGGCGGCCACCGTGTGCTGCGACGCGCTGAACTTCTTCGCCGATTCCTCCACGGCCGAGGCGTGGGCCCGCCGGCATCCCGAGGTTCCCGGCCGGATCACCACCCAGGCCGAGGCCCTGCGCATCGCCGAGCAGACCTTCGGTCCACTCCTGGACCGGGACTGACCGCAGTGGGTTCGGTTCCGCCCCGGCCGGGGGCGGGCCTCATCCACCCCCGGGCACGAGTGTGGGCGAGCGGAGCAGCATGGGAGAGCACACGGCGATGGACCGGCAGGCCGTAGTGGCCTTCGCCCGCTACAGCGGTGACGGCAGCTTCGCGGTGCTGGGTGCCAACCGCCGCTTCATCCTGGTCATGATCGCGGGCTCGATCACCGGGGCGGCGCTGGGCGGGCTGCTGCTCGAGGTGTTCCCGGAGTTGGTGCTCATCCCCATGCCGGCCGTGATCCTGCTCGTGTCCGCGGTCAAGCTCGCCCGGCGCGACTGACTCGGTCAAGACGGTTCGGACGTTGCCTGCTCCCTTTCATCCGATGCTGGAACGGAGCTTTGCGATGGCCTCCCACAGATCGTCGAAGGCGCGCTGCTCCTGACGGGGAGTGGTGCGGAAGGCCGGCAGGTCGGGAGAACAGGGCCGACAAGCACGCTGCCGCGTCGGGCACCTGGCAAGAGCGAGGTCTAGGGTGGCCGTACGGCATCGGGGGAGCCGCAGGGGATGGTGCCCGATGGACGGCAGTGACGCGACGACGGCCCTTGCTCACCCGGAGCGGGGGCGGGTGCACGGTGGTCGGTGTGCAGAGGCGTGTGGGGCGCAGCGGCCCGAGGAGTGTGACGGGAGGGCCGAGCGCGGTTGCCGGGCCGGCCGAGCGGGCTACGGCTGCTGAGGAGGCGCGGCTGCGGGGTCAAGCGCGTCGGCGGGAGTCGGCGGTGCTTTTCGTGATCGCCGTCGGTGGGGCGGTGGGGGCGGGCGCCCGCTACGGGGCCGGGCAGTTGTGGCCCACGGGCAGCAGCGCGTTCCCGTGGACGACGCTGGGTGTCAACGCGGTCGGCTGTCTGATCATCGGGGTGTTTCTGGTGGTGGTGACCGAGGTGTGGTCGGTGCACCCGCTGGTGCGGCCGTTCTTCGGCACCGGGGTGCTGGGCGGATTCACCACCTTCTCCACGTACTGCGCCGACATCGAGCGTCTGGTCGCCCAGGAACGGGCCGGTATCGCGCTGGCCTACCTGGCGGGAACCGTCATGGCCGCGATGGCCGCGGTGACAGTCGGCGTGGCGGCGGCGCGCCGCGCCCTGGCCGGAAGGAGACGGTAATGGAGCTTATGGGTCGCGCACTGCGCATGACGGTTCTCGTGGACGACACCGACACCTGGCATCACAGGCCGCTGTACACGGAGATCGTGCACCGGGCTCACGCGGCGGGGCTGGCGGGGGCGTCGGTCTTCCGTGGGGTGGAGGGTTTCGGGGCGTCCTCGATCGTGCACACCACCCGGTTGCTGTCGATGGCGGACGACCTGCCGGCCGCGGTGGTCATCGTGGACGAGGAGGACCGGATCCGGGCCTTCCTGCCGCAGCTGGACGAGTTGGCCATCGAGGGGCTGGTGACCCTGGAGGAGGTTCAGGTGGTGCACTACGTGGGGCGGGAGGCCGTGAGCCGATGAGATTGCTGCTGGTGCTGCTCGGCGGCGCGATCGGGGCCCCGCTGCGGTATCTGACCGACCGGGCGGTCCAGGCGCGTCACGACACGGTCTTCCCGTGGGGCACCTTCGCCGCCAACATCACCGGCTCGGTGATTCTCGGCGCACTGACGGGGGCGGCGCTGTCCGGTGCCGCGTCGAGGGACATGCAGCTGTTCTTGGGGACCGGGTTGTGCGGGGCGCTGACCACGTACTCGACGTTCTCCTATGAAACGCTGAGCCTGGCCGCGGCCGGCGCGAGGTTTCTGGCGTTCGTCAACGTGGCGGCCTCGGTCATCGCAGGGCTCGGAGCGGTGTTCATCGGCCTGGCCGCGGCCCAGGCGGTGTTCGGATAGGCCCGCACGCTCACCGCCTGAACACCGCCAGGCCACCACTTGCTCCGGCAGCGCCGCGTCACATGGCCTCTATGCGCGTCTGGCCGACGCGGACCACCTCCACCTCTTCGACGATCACCAGGCCCTCGGTGACCAGTTCCTTCACCGTGGGCAGGAAGCGCCGGATGCGTTCCTCTTCGTCGACGATGACGATCGCCAGCGGCAGATCCTGCTTGATCGACAACAGCCGGAAGGCATGGATCACCGTGGACGCCCCGAAGCCCTCCACCCCGCGGAAGACCGACGCCCCGGCCAGCCCGGCCGCGTGGGCCCGGTGCACGATCTCCGCAACCAGCGGCCTGTGCCTCCACGTGTCGCATTCCTCGATGAACACCGTCAGCCGCAGGGCCCTGTCAATAGGCCTCATGATGTCCTCCCGGCCGCCACGCGGCGCTCGCCGCAGCCGCACCCCGCACCACTCGTGGGACCCTCAGCCCTGGATATCAGACCGCCTGGGGCCAGGTGCCCGAGGTTGTCCATGGAGAGGAAGAACCCGCGCGCCGCATGCCTACGGCGCCGCGCATGCGGGAGCCGATCAGCCTGGGGATCGGTGTGCGCCACGACCTGCGGCTTGCTGCCTTTCATGCCGTAACCCTCCTACTCGTGCGGGCCCATAGACGGGCGAACCAAGCCGTTTCACGAGTAGGGACTGTTGGCGACACCGAAGGTGCCGCGGTTCGGGTACGGCGAGCCCCACCGCCGCGCGATCGCCACTGACGAACAGAGGCGTCACTTACGGTTAAGGATACTCCCGCAGGCGCCCGGCGGCTGATCACCACGTCTCACGCAGCGCCTGCCCGCAGCCGGGGGAGCCGGGCAAGAAACAGGTACTGAAATCGACGGCTGGGGGCTGTCGGGAATCGTCGGGTCGGCACTGTTCTCGTATAGCTACGGCAGAGGTACAGGTAGCGGGGAGTGACGGCCCAGCCGGGCCTGCCGCGGTAAATGCGCGGTTTACCGCAATCGCGGCGAAGGATTGTTCGGCTACCGCTCCCGCAGCTCGTACGGGTTGATCTCCCCGTACCGGTCGTCGGACTCATCCCGGCCGAAGCTCTCCTCCCAGCGCTCCGGCCGGTTCGCCGGGCCGCCGACCCGGAACCGGTCAGCCGCCCACCGTGGTTCGCCCACACAGAACGCGTGCACCTGGGGCCGGTCGTCGCCACCCCGGCGGACGAACTCCTCGTCGTAAATGAGGAAGTGGCCCATGTCGTCGCGGTCCTCGCGGACCTCCTCCGGCAGCGTGACCACCCGCGTCACCTTGTCGTCGTCGCAGTCGATCTCGACCATCACCGGCATCACGCACCGGACCCACCGTTTCGTCACCGCAGCCCTGCCCGTCATGTCACGCGCTTGGGGCGGCACGCCATGGGGGCCAGAACCCTCACGGGACCAGGCCCCAGAGCATCACTCTCAGATACACGCCACCTGGTCGTAGCTATACGAGAACTGGGCCGACATGCTCCACACCGTGCTCCGCCGCCGCGCGAACGGCGAGTCCGTCGAGCAGATCCGCCCCGACCTGTGGATCGCCACCGGCAAGCGCAAGGGCCAGAACCCCAGCCTCACGAGCATCTACCGGGCGCTCGCCGAACACGCCAAGCGTGAGACGCCACACCTCGGCCGTCTCAGTCAAGTTGGCAACGCCGCAGCTCCCAACAAGATCAAGAGACACCTGCGCTGCGACAGGACACGCAGGTGGTGATCAGACGTCCCGCAGATAATAGGACGTTATCTGTGGGACAACTTCAGTCCGGACCCGGAGCCGAAGGAGCGTCGGCCGCCCACCAGGGCCGTCGAAGGCTTAGCGCACGATCTGACACGGATGTTCCTCAGCCCTCGTCAACTACCTCGGACCCTGCGGGGCCGCCAAGGTCGTCACCCCGCGGCAGATGGCCGCCGTGTTCGACCGGATCACCGGCGCGTTGGAGCGGCGCCTAACCGCCGAAGCCGACGCCGGCCTCGCCCGCGGAATGCACTACCCCGTCCGGTGGGACCCCTTCTTCAAGGACTTCATGACCATCGCGGACATCTACCGCTACCCCACCCAGCACTTCGACTTCCACCACCGCCAGCTGACCCTCGACGAGCCGGACTGAGCGGAAGCCGGGCCAGCCGCTCGCCACTCGGCGGTCCGGGACCGCCGCGCTCATCCCCGAGGCCAGGCGCGCGGGCCGCGTACTGAAAGCCAGGAGCTGGTCAGTGGCTGCGGGGCGCATACATGATCACGGCCATCCCGGCGAGGCACACCAGGGCGCCGATCACGTCCCAGCGGTCGGGCCGGTAGCCGTCGGCGACCATGCCCCAGGCGATCGACCCGGCCACGAAGATCCCGCCGTACGCGGCGAGGATGCGGCCGAAGTTGTCGTCGGACTGGAAGGTGGCGACCACCCCGTACAGGCCGAGGGCGATGACGCCGGCGCCGATCCAGATCCAGCCCTTGTGCTCGCGGATGCCCTGCCAGACCAGCCAGGCGCCGCCGATCTCGAAGAGGGCGGCGACGACGAACAGGGCGACGGAACGAGCGACGATCATACCGGTGGACCCTACCGGCGGCCCGTGCCGCTGATCTTCAGGGGGTCGGCTGCCGCCTTGCAGCCGCATTCGCCCTGACCTGCGGTCCTCGGCGAGCAGGAGCAGGTGCGGCGGCGTTGGCCAAGCCACCAGGTACCAGCGGCGAGCACGGCCAGGACGACGGCGAGGGCGGGCAGCCATCCCACCACCGCCCCGGCGCCGGCCCCGACAACGCCCGCCGTGATCAGGACGGGCAGCGCGCAGCACGCCACACACGCCAGGGCGGCCAGGCCCCCGAGCGTCTTCGAGGCGCGCTGAGCGCGGGGGTCAGCAGCAGGGCCCGGCATGGCGATCCTCCTCGGCGAGGTCGGTGAAGGGGATGGGACAGCAGGAGCTGGACGCGCAGACGGTCAGGTCGTCGCAGCCCGCGTCGACAGCCGCAGCCAGCGCGGTGCGGATGGTGGTCAAGTCGGCGATCTTCGCGTCGACCTCGGCGAGCTTGGCCGCCGCGCGGCCCTGGAGCCCCGCCACGGGGCGGCCGTGCCGGTGGCGCCCGGCCTCCAGCAGCTCGGCGACCTCCTCCAAGGTGAACCCGAGCCGCTGCGCAGCCTTGATGACCCGCAGCGCGGTGACCGCCTCCTCGCGGTAGAGGCGGTGGCCGCCGGGACTACGGCCGGGCTCGGCGAGCAGACCGCGCCGCTCGTAGTAACGCAGGGTCTGGATGTTCACCCCGGCCGCCTCAGCGACCTGCCCACTGCGCAGACCTGCGCCGCTCACGGCACATCCCGGCCGGCCGCCGCGGCGGCCCGCTCGTGAAGGGCGTCCAGCACGGCCTCGTGCGCGCCGTCGACCACCACGTCCAGACGGATCTGCTCCGGGCCAGGGTGGAGGGTGAAGGTGAAGAACGAGCAGCAGCCGCTCTCGCGGGCCACCAGCTCGCGCACCGTCTCCTCCACGCCCTTACCGCCGGTGAGCACCAGCTCCAACCGCAGCCGGTCGGGCCGAGAAGTACCGATCAGCCGCTCGGTGAAGAGCGCGTCGAATTCCGCGACCCGCAGCGGCTGCTCAGCGGTGGGCAGCGTGCAGGACTGCGGTACCCAGGTCGTCATCGTGACCGCTCCCGTCGTCGGTGTCCCGCAGGGTGCGGGCGGGGACATCTCCGACGGTAAACCTGTACCTGGGTACCGGTTGCAAGCCCTGCTTCCGCCCCGTCAGCGCGGCAGGCTGCGAACCTCAGTCGATCGCGGCGCTGCGGCGCTCGACGAGGACGACGTCGCGCCACACGCCGTGGTGGCGTCCGATCCGCTCGCGGGTGCCGATGATGCGGAAGCCGTGGCGCTGGTGCAGGGCGAGGCCGGCGGTGTTCTCCGGGAAGATCCCGGACTGGACGGTCCAGATCCCGGACTGCTCGGTGGAGCCGATCAGCGCCTTGAACAGGGCGGAGGCGATGCCGCGGCCGCGGGCGGCGGGGTGGACGTAGACGGAGTGCTCGACCACGCCCGCATACGCGCACCGGTCCGAGACCCTGCTTGCGGCGACCCAGCCCAGCACCGCCCCGCTTTCGTCGAGGACGGCGAAGCGGTGCGCGGGCAGCTTCGCCGCGTCGAACGCCTCCCAAGAGGGCGGACTGGTCTCGAAGGTGGCGTTGCCCTCGTCGATCCCGGCTTGGTAGATCGTCAGCACCTGTTCGGCGTGCTCCGTCGTCAGCGGTACCACCACCGCGCTCAACGCCCCGCTCACCACTGTCCCCCTTTGCGTCGGTCGTCAGGCCGCGGCGGGCAGCGTCAGCAGCTTGCCCATGGCGGCCAGCACGGACGGCTCGACGCGGTAGTAGACCCAGGTGCCGCGCCGCTCGGAGGTCAGCAGCCCGGCCTCCTTGAGCTTCTTCAGGTGGTGGGAGACGGTCGGCTGGGAGACGCCGACATCGGAGATGTCGCACACGCACGCCTCGCCGGCCTCGTGGGAGGCGACGGCGGAGAACAGCCGCAGGCGGACCGGGTCGCCGAGCGCCTTGAACATCCGCGCGGCCGTCTCGGCTTCTTCGGCGGTCATCGGGCGCTCGGTCAGCGGTGGGCAGCACGGCGCCACGCCCTGAGCGTCGCCGGGCTCGAGCAGCGGCAGCACCTTGGCATTCGACATACGTCTATGTTGACATACGCCGAACCAAGGTGGGAAGGGTCGCCGCCGGCGCGCGAAGGTGCTTAGAGGTCCAAACGAACCCTGAGCAGACCCCCGGTGGCTTGCGCTGAAGGTGGGGGCGTGCCGTAGTAGGCGGGGTGGCTATCAGCAAGGATGCCCGTCGTGACTGCTGACCAGAACCTCGCCCCCTTCCGCTCGACGCGCTCTGCTCCCGTGGTGTTCGGCGCGGGAGCGGCCATCGGTGTTCTGGGCGGGATGATCGGCCTGGGCGGGGCAGAGTTCCGCCTGCCGCTACTGATCGGCCTGTTCGGGTTCGCCGCGCTTTCCGCCGTCATCCTGAACAAGGCGATGAGCCTGGTGGTGGTCCTGGTCGCGCTGCCCGCCCGCCTCGCGGCGGTCCCGGCCGCCGAAGTGGCCGCGCGCTGGCCGGTCGCGGTCAACCTGCTGGCCGGCAGCCTGCTCGGCGCCTGGGCCGGAGCCGCGTGGGCGGTGCGCATGCGCAGCTCCACTCTCTACAAGGTGCTGGCCGCCCTGATGGTGCTCATGGCTGCCGCCCTGGTGGTCACCCACACCACCACCCTGGACACGCTCGCGCTGCCGCTCTGGGCCCAGGTGCCCTGCGGGGTCGTGGCCGGCTTCGGCATCGGGGTGGTCGCCGCGATCATGGGCGTCGCCGGGGGCGAGCTACTGATCCCAACGATCGTGCTGCTGTTCGGGGAGGACATCAAGACCGCGGGAAGCCTCTCCTTGCTGGTCTCCCTGCCGACGATGCTGGTGGCGTTCGCCCGCTACAGCCGCGACGGCAGCTTCGCCGTCCTCGGCGCCAACCTCCGCTTCACCACGATCATGGCCGCAGGCTCCGTCGCCGGCGCGGTACTGGGCGGACTACTCCTCGGCATGTTCCCGGACATGGTCCTCATCCCCGCCCTGGCGGTAATCTTGCTCGTCTCCGCGGCCAAACTCGCCCGGCACGACTGACCGCGCCGGGACCGCTCGGAGCTCAACCGCGCCGGAACCCGCGGTACCCCAACCGCTCACGGAGGTCAGCCGCCGGGCGCATCCCGTTTCGTGAACATCAACTCCGGCCCGGGCCCGGCGCCTTGTTGAGCCCGACGGCAAGCCGTCGGGCAATTCGGTCGGCGTCCCGGCCCACGCCGCGCAGCGAGTTCGACGACAGGCTGCGCTGCCACTCCAGCCCGACGAACGCGAGCCCCGGCACGCCGGTGGCGACCCCCTCCCGGTGCCGGGGATTGCCTGCGGCGTCCAGGGCTCCGTCGAGGCTGGCGAGGTAGGGCAGGTCAGGGCGGTAGCCGGTGGCCAGTACCACCGCGTCGACCTCCTCCCGCTCCCCGCCCGGCCAGACGAGCCCCGCCCCCTCGGCGCCAGTGAACAGCGGCCGGCGTTCGGGCCGCCGGGCGGCCAGCGCCGCCCGGTAGCGGCCGTCGTCGAGGACCGGCTGCGCCGGCGGACGGGAAGGAGCCGGCCGAGCGGGGCGATGTCCAGGCCGCTGCGTGCGAACCAGAAGTGCAGGTCCCGCCCCAGGACGTGTTGGGCGGCGAACTTCACCGGTGCCCGGGTGGCGAGAGTGACCCGGGCGGCCTGGGCGAGTTCGGTGGCGATCTGCACCGCGGAGTTCCCCGCTCCCACGACCACCACGCGGCGGCCCGAGAACGGGGCCGGGCTGCGGTAATCGGCAGCGTGCAGCACCTGGCCGGTGAACTCCGCAAGGCCCGGCAGGGCCAGCCGGTGCGGATGTCCGAACGACCCGGAAGCCGCCACGACGGCCCGCGCCGACAGCCGCCCGCCACTTTCCAACTCCACCTCGAAGGCGCTGCCGGTGCGGCGGACCGCACTGACGCGGCAACCGGTGCGGATCTCGACGTCCAGACGGTCGGCGTAGGCGGTGAGGTAGGCGACGACCTCGTCGCGGTGCGGGTAGCGGTCCACATCCACGCCTGGGAACGGCATCCCGGGCAGGGAGCTGTACCGGGCGGGCGAGAACAGCGTGAGGCTGTCGTAGTAGCGCGGCCATGATCCGGCAGCACGTCCGGATGCCTCCAGCACGACCGGCCGCAGCCCGCGCCGCAGCAGGACGTGGGCAGTGGCGAGTCCGGACTGGCCGCCGCCGATCACGGCAACATCGATGTGCTCCATCAGTAAACCCCTGGGTTCGACGGACGTCTATGTTGACGCTCATCAATACAGGTGTCATGCTGGGCCGCGCAAGCCATCGACGGATGTCGAACCACGCAAGGAGTCGCCGTGAACGCGCCCGCCACCACCGAGCTGCCCGTCGTCGTGATCGGGGCCGGACCCGCCGGTCTGGCCGCCGCCGCCCACCTGATCGACCGGGACATCGAGCCCCTCGTCCTGGAAGCCGGGCCCACCGCCGGCGCCGCGGTGCGCGACTGGTCGCACGTGCGCCTGTTCTCCACCTGGGGCGAGGTCGTCGACCCGGCCGCCGAAAAGCTCCTCGCCCCGACCGGCTGGACGCACCCCGATCCGGCCACCTACCCCTCCGGCGGCGACTGGGCCGACCTCTACCTGCAGCCGCTGGCCGACGTCCTCGGCGACCGCGTCCGCTACGGCGCCACCGTCACCGGCGTCTCCCGGGCCGGCCGGGACCGGATCGTCGACGCCGACCGGGAGCAGCAGCCGTTCGTCGTGCACCTCACCCGCGCCGACGGTCGCGAGGAGCGCCTCTTTGCCCGCGCCGTCATCGACGCCTCCGGCACCTGGACCACACCCAGCCCGGCCGGCGGCAGCGGCCTTGCCGCCCTCGGCGAGAAGGCAGCCGCGGACCGGATCACCTACCGCGTCCCGGACCTGAAGGACCCCGCCGTCCGCGCCCGGTACGCGGGCAAGCGCACCGCCGTGATCGGCTCCGGCGCCTCCGCCTTCACCGCGCTGGCCTACCTCGCCGACCTGGCCAAGTCCGAGGGCGGCAAGGGGGCGCACGCGGTGTGGATCCTGCGGCGGGGCATCTCCGGCCCCACCTTCGGCGGCGGCACCGCCGACCAGCTGCCCGCCCGCGGCGCGCTCGGCCTGGCGGCGAAGGCCGCGGTCGACGACGGCCACGCCGACGCGGTCACCGGCTTCCGCACCGAAGCGTTCGAACGCGACGGTGACGGGCGTCTGGTGCTGAAGGGGGAGGACGGACGGCGGCTGGAGCCGGTGGACGAGGTGATCGTGCTGACCGGGTTCCGCCCCGACCTGTCCTTCCTGTCCGAGGTCCGCCTGAACCTGGACGAGCGCCTCCAGGCCCCGGTCGAGCTGGCCCCGCTGATCGACCCCAACCAGCACTCCTGCGGCACCGTCTACCCGCACGGCCACCGCGAGCTGTCCCATCCCGAGCAGGGCGTCTACCTGGTCGGCATGAAGTCCTACGGCCGCGCCCCGACCTTCCTCGCCATGACCGGCTACGAGCAGGTCCGCTCCGTCGCCGCCGCGATCGCCGGCGATCGCGACGCCGCCGACCGCGTCGAACTCACCCTCCCCGAAACCGGAGTCTGCGGCGGTGCGGGACTCTTCGACACCCCCGACCCCCAGCAGGCCGACGGCGGCGGCTGCTGCGCGCCCGCACCGCAGCTCGTCCGGCTCGGTACGCCCGCGGCAGTAGGCGCGCCTGCCGAGGAGGCCCCGGCAGGCGGCTGCTGCGGCTGACCCGAACCCCTATCCACCCAGTAGGAGGTACGTCATGTCCCGCGTGCAACTCGCCCTCCGCGTCCCCGACCTCCAGGCGGCGATCACCTTCTACAGCAAGCTGTTCGACACCAAGCCCGCCAAACTCCGCGACGACCACGCCCACTTCGCCATCGCCGAGCCCCCGCTCAAGCTCGTCCTCTTCCAGGGCGAGCCGGGCGAGGACACCCGCATGGACCACCTCGGCATCGAGGTCGCCACCACCGACGAGGTCCACACCGCCATCGGCCGCCTCGCCGACGCGGGCCTCGCCACCCGGGAGGAGAACGACACCACCTGCTGCTACGCCCTCCAGGACAAGGTCTGGGTCCAAGGCCCTGGCAGCGAGCGCGGGGAGGTGTACGTCGTGAAGGCCGACGCCCCAGCGTCGGCATCACCATCACAGAGCGCCTGCTGCGCCAGCTCCGCGCCGGTGAAGGAGGCCGCCGCAGCCGGTGGCTGCTGCTGACTCCACATGACCGACGCGCTCACCAGCGGGGCCGCGACCGGATCGGGGGACCGGTCGCGGCCCCGCGCCGCCCTGCCCGCCCTCTGTGTCACGCAGATCACCGGCTGGGGCATCGGCTACTACGCCTTCCCCGTCCTGAACCCCCAGATCACCGCCGGCACCGGGTGGTCCACGGGCACGACCACGGCCGCGTTCTCCGCGGCACTCCTCGTCTCAGCCTTCGCCGGCATCCGTGTGGGCCGCCTGCTCGATCACCGCGGGCCCCGCACCGTCATGACCACCGGCTCGGTGCTCGGCGCCCTGAGCCTCCTGGTCGTGGCCGCCGCCCCCCACACCGCCGTCTTCACGGCCGGGTGGCTACTCGCCGGACTCGCCACGGCGTCCACCTTCTCTCAGCCCGCCTTCGCGGCCCTCACCCGCTGGTGGGCCCCCGACCACCTGCGCGCCCTGACCCTCGTGACCCTCGCCGGCGGCCTTGCCTCCACCGTCTTCGCCCCCGCGACCGCTGCCCTCGCCGGCCACATGTCCTGGCGCATGACCTACGTGGTGCCGGCCGCAATCCTGGCCGTGATCACGATCCCGGCGCACGCCCTTGCCCTGAAAGCACCCTGGCCGGACGCTGCACGGACGAGAAGTGGCTCCACGGCGTACGAAGTCGATCTGGCCCCACCGCTGAGCGGACGGAGGTGCTGGGCGCTGGTCCGACAACGGCTCCGCTGCCTCCTCAGATCCCTCAGAAAGATCGGTAGAGCGGTGGGAAGACGCCGGTAGGGTGGGCCATTGTGGACGCGGGGGCAGGAAACGAGATGGTTGCCGTCCCGTCGGGACAGGTGACGCTGTCGGACCGGCGGACGCAGAGCACTTGGTCGGTCGCGGTCGCGTCGTTTCAGATGTCGGCGTTCCCGGTGACTCAGTCTTGGTACGCACTCATCACAGGCCGACGGCCGAGTAGCACCCAAGGCGAGCGGCTGCCGGTTGAGGGTGTTTCGTGGTGGGACGCGGTCCAGTTCTGTAACGCCTTGTCCCGGCGCGAAAGGCTGACGCCCGCGTATGACCTGTGCGTCGACGACGAGACAGCCGAATGGGACACCTCCGCACACGGGTACCGGCTGCCGACCGAGGCCGAATGGGAGCACGCCTGTCGTGCGGGGACCACTGGCGCGCGGTACGGCCAGCTCGACGAGGTCGCCTGGTACCAAGGCAACTCTGGCGGGCGGATCCATGCTGTCGGCGGCAGGCAGCCCAACGCATGGGGTCTGTACAACATGCTGGGCAATGTGTGGGACTGGTGCTGGGACGTCTACGACGCCGAGGTGTATGGCACCTATCGGGTGCTCCGTGGTGGTGGATGGGCCGACGAGCACTGGAGCTGCCGGGCGGCGGTGCGGCGGCGCAGCCACCCGACCTTCCGGATCGACGACGTGGGATTCCGTATCGCGCGCTCCACACCACTGCCTCGGCCATAACAGCCTCATTCTGAAACGGTCAGTCAAGCGGGTGTGACCGGCTCCGATGTCGGACGACGTGCCCTCTTTGGAGCGAACGCGCTGCTCCGTCCGTCCGGCGACGGCAGGGTGTGTGCGTCGATCACGGTCGTGTCGGAGGCCGTATGTGTTGATCACGGTCGTGTCGGGAGGCCGGGGTGAGTTTGTCGCGGGCTGAGTTGTTCGCCGCCATCCGGAGGGACAGACGTCTCGATCCGGAGATGTAGCAGCGGGCCCTCGGGGAGGAGCACGGAGTGCATCGCCGGACGGTGCGCCAGGCTCTGAACTCGGCGGTTCCGCCGCCGGGGAGGAAACCGGTGCCGCGGGCGACGGTCCTGGACCCGGCCAAGGGCTGGATCGACGCGATGCTGCGGGAGGACCTCACCGCACCGCGCAAGAAGAAGCACACCGCCCGGCGAATCCACCAGCGGCTCGCGCGGGACTACGGCTTCGACCAGGCATCATATTCGACGGTCTGCTTCGCTCTCCCCTTCGCGGCAAAGACGGCACTCGCGCCGGGCTCGGGCCGTCGCGGGGCTCGCTCGCACCGGTGGGCGACGGTGGGCCGGGGCGGCTGCCTGGTCGGCGCCGAGCGGCGTCCTGGCCGCGATTGCCCTGACTTCGCGACGAGGTCGCGGGCTCGGCGGCAGGGAGGACGGGCCCCCGACCGGTGAGGCGCCCCGAGGTGAACTGCGCCGCATGCCGGTTCGGGTTCGGGTTCGGCCGGGCGAGATGACGGGGCGCCGTGGTGATCCCGGCAACGGTCCACCTCCGCGGCGTGAGGGCCTTGGGGGCGTGCGGGAGACCGACGGGCGGTGCCGTCCGCGCGTCTTCCGGTGCCGCGCGGGGCCGCCCCAAGGGACCCGGCCCCTGACGGAGCGGCAGCCGGCCCGTCGTGTTCCCGCTCCGCGGCGACCGCAGGACCCGCGCATGTGAGGCGCATCACTTCCAGATACCCCCGGGGGCATAAACCGGATCCTGTTACGGTTGAGCTCGAACATACCCCCCGGGTATTTGCGAAGGCAAGTGAGCAGGAGTTCCCCGCATGGTTCCCGAGATCGACCAGCAGCGGTTCGCCGAGGCGCACGCAGCAGGCGCCCTCGTCGTCGACGTCCGCAACGGCGTCGAGTACCGCGCCGGCCACGTACCCGGCGCCCGGTCGGCGCCGCTCCCCAACCTCCCTCTGAAGCTCGCCGAGCTGCCCAAGGACCAGCCGGTCCACGTGATCTGCCAGAGCGGCGGCCGCAGTGCACAGGCGGCCTCCCTGCTCCGCGACCTGGGCTACGACGCCCACAGCGTCAGCGGCGGCACCGCCGCCTGGATCGAGGCCGGCCGCCCCGCGGCCACCGGCGACGAGCCCGGCACCCCCACCGCCCCCGAGGAGATGCGATGATCACCGTTCTGCCCGTCGAGACCCCCGGCCTGGGTGACCGCACCTACCTCGCCCACGACGGTTCCGTGGCCCTGGTGGTCGACCCCCAGCGCGACTACGACCGCGTCACCGCGCTGGCCGACGCCGCCGGAGTGCGGATCACCCACGTGTTCGAGACGCACATCCACAACGACTACGTCACCGGCGGCCTGGCCCTGGCCCGCGAGGTGGGCGCGCAGTACCTGGTGAACGCCGACGACGAGGTCTCCTACGAACGGACCCCGGTACGCGACGGCCAGGCGATCGAGGTCGGCGACACCATGCGGGTGCGGGCGATCCACACCCCGGGCCACACCCACACCCACCTGTCCTACGCCCTGGAGGCCGGCGGACAGCAGATCGCGGTGTTCACCGGCGGCTCCCTGCTGTACGGCACCACCGGACGGCCGGACCTGCTGGGACCGGACCACACCGACATCCTGGTGCGGGCCCAGTGGCGCTCGGCGCACCGGTTGGCGGAGGAACTGCCGGACGAGACCGCCGTCTACCCCACCCACGGGTTCGGCTCGTTCTGTTCCGCGACCCAGGCCACCGGTCTGTCCAGCACCATCGGCCAGGAGAAGCGGACCAACACCGCGCTGACCGCCGACGAGGAGGCCTACGTCGAACAGCTCTTGGCGGGCCTGGACGCCTACCCGGCCTATTACGCACACATGGGCCCGGCCAACTCCGGCGGGCCCGGCAAGCCGGACCTGTCCGCGCCGTCCGTGGCGGACCCGGCCGAGCTGCGGCACAGGATCGAGACCGGCGAGTGGGTGGTGGACCTGCGCGACCGCACCGCCTTCGCCGCCGGGCACCTGGCCGGCAGCCTCAACTTCGGCCTGGACGGCCAGTTCGTCACCTACCTGGGCTGGCTGATTCCGTGGGGCACCCCGGTCACCCTGCTCGGCGAGACCGCCGAGGACGTGGCCGAGGCCCAGCGCGAGCTGGTCCGCATCGGCATCGACCGCCCGGCCGCCATGGCCACCGGCGGTCCCGAGGACTGGGCCGCCGGCGAGCCGTTGGCCGCCTACGAGCGCGCCACGTTCGGCGACCTCAAGGCCGCCCTGGACGGAGACGACGATCTCGTCGTGCTGGACGTGCGCCGCGACCAGGAGCGCGACGAGGCGCACATCCCCGGCTCGGTGCACATCCCCCTCCACGAGGTACCGGGCCGCCTCGAGGAGATCCCCGCGGGCCGTGTCTGGGTGCACTGCGCCGGCGGCTACCGCGCAGGGGTCGTCGCCGCCCTGCTCCACGCCCGCGGCCGCGACGTCGTCGCCGTCGACGACAGCTTCGACAACGCCCGCGACCTGGGCCTGTGCCCCCTCCCCTCCGAAATCCCCCAAACCTCCGACAACCGACAGGAGAGCAGCGCATGACCACCTCCGCCACCCCCCGCAGCCTGACCACCGACGAACTGCGCGCCAAGCTCGACTCGGCCAACCCGCCGCGGCTGCTCGACGTCCGCTCGCCCGTCGAGTTCGAGGGAGCGCACATCCCCGGCTCCTACAACGTCCCGCTGGGCACCCTGCGCGAGCACCGCGAGGAGCTGACGAAGCACCTGGACACCGACGTGGTGCTGGTGTGCCGCTCCGGCCAGCGCGCCGGCCAGGCCGAACGCGCCCTCGCCGAGGCCGGGCTCCCCGGCCTGGCGGTCCTGTCGGGCGGCATGACCGCCTGGGAGAAGTCCGGTGCCCCGACCAACTACGGTCAGGAGCGCTGGGACATGGAGCGCCAGGTCCGCCTGGTCGCCGGCTGCCTGGTCCTGGTCGGCGCCCTCGGCAGCTTCGTCGTCCCCGGCCTGCAGGCCCTGTCCGCGTTCGTCGGCGGCGGACTGGCCTTCGCCGCCATCAGCAACACCTGTGCCATGGGCGTGCTGCTGTCGAGGATGCCGTGGAACCGCACGCCGTCCTTCGACCCGCGCAAGGCCGTCGCACAGCTCGCCGACGGCAGGTGACCACCATGACGCTGACGCTCGTCCCGGTCCTCGCGCTGCTGGTCGGTGTCTCTCTCGGCCTGCTCGGAGGAGGCGGGTCGATCCTGACCGTGCCGCTGCTGGTCTACGTCGCGGGCATGGACGCCAAGGAGGCCATCGCCACCTCCTTGTTCGTCGTCGGCGTCACTTCCGCCGTGGGCATGGTCGACCATGCCCGTGGCGGGCGGGTCCGCTGGCGCACCGGCGTCCTGTTCGGAGCGGCCGGCATGGCCGGCGCCTACACCGGCGGACTCGTCGGCGGCCACATACCCGACGTCGTCCTGCTGATCGCCTTCGCGGTCATGATGATCGTCACCGCCGCCGCCCTGCTCCGGGGCCGCCGCACCGCCGACCCCGACCGGGCCCACCGGCAGCTCCCGGTGGGACGGGTCCTGCTGGACGGCGCGGCCGTCGGCCTGGCCACCGGCCTGGTCGGCGCGAGCGGCGGCTTCCTCGTCGTCCTCGCCCTGGCGCTGCTGGGCGGCCTGCCCATGCCGGTGGCCGTCGGCACCTCACTGCTGGTCATCGCGATGAAGTCCGCGGCAGGCTTCGCCGGCTACCTTTCGACCGTCCAGATCGACTGGACCCTGACCCTGGCCGTCACCGGGTTCGCGGTCGCCGGCAGCCTCGTCGGGGCCCGGCTGGCCGGGCGCGTCCCCTCGCACGTCCTCTCCCGGCTCTTCGCCTGGTTCGTGCTGGCCATGGGCACCTTCGTCCTGGTCCAGCAGACCCCCGCCCGCATCGGTGTCCCGGTCCTCGCCGCCGTCGCCTCGCTGGGCGCCGGAGCGGGCGTCTGCTACGGCTTCGTCGCCCGCTGTCCGCTGCGACGCGCCGTGCACAGGACCTAGCGCTCCCGGCTCCGGCACGCCGCTGCCCCGGCGCACCGCCCCATCGGTGCGCCGGGGCAGCGGCGTGCCGTGACACCTGCGCGGGGGCCTCGCGTGACGGGCGGCATCGGAGCACCGGCGGAATGCTCCGCCCCCTCCCGGCGTTAACTACCCCGGGGGTATCAATCGCCGCCACTCCGGTGAAACGGAAGGAACCGTCACATGAGCACCGTCGCCCTCACCGCCGCCGACTTCGAGAAGACCGTCACCGGCGACGACATCGTCCTCGTCGACTTCTGGGCCTCCTGGTGCGGACCGTGCCGGATGTTCGCCCCCGTCTACGAAAAGGCCTCCGCGGCCCACTCCGACATCGTCTTCGGCAAGGTCAACACCGAGGCCGAGCAGGCCTTGGCCGCCGCCGCCGGGATCACCTCGATCCCCACCCTGATGGCCTTCCGCGGGGGCGTCCTGGTCTTCTCCCAGCCGGGTGCCCTGCCGCCCCAGGCCCTGGACCAGTTGATCACCGCCGTCCGCGGGCTCGACATGGACGAGGTGCGCGCCTCCCTCGCCACCCAGAGTCCCGGCCAGTGACCGCAGCCGGTCCCCGACGACGGGGCCTTGACCCATCGATCGGGGCGGACTCCGGCCGGTCACCGGGCGGCTCACCCGGATGCGGTGCTCGGCGGGCGCGGACCGTGCGAGAGGGGTAGGCGTAGCGGGCAGCACACCGATTCAGGAAGGCCGACCCATGAGCGCATCGGCGCACCCGCACGCGGCTCCCGGGGCGGACCTTGAACCGCGCAGGTCGATGGTGGTGTGCGGCCTGATCGGGATCGCGGTGATGGCCGCGGTCGACGAGATCGTCTTCCACCAGCTCCTGGGCTGGCACCACTTCTACGACCGCGCCACCCTCAGCGTGGGGCTGCTGTCGGACGGGCTGCTGCACACCGCCGAACTGCTGGCCCTGGTCGCCGGGTTCTTCCTGTACGCCGATCTGCGCCGCCGCCGTGCCCTGGCCCCGGTCCACGCCTGGGCCGGGTTCTTCCTGGGCCTGGGGATCTTCCAGTTGTTCGACGGGATCGTGGACCACAAGGTGCTGCGCCTGCACCAGATCCGCTACGGCGTGGATGTCACTCCGTACGACTGGGCGTGGAACCTCGGCGGTCTGGTGCTGCTGCTGATCGGCGTGGCGCTGGCCGTCCGCGCGGCCCGCCGCGGCCGGGCCGGTGCGGCGTCGTGATCCTCGCGCACGTCCACCCGGGCACGGTCACGGGCCCCGGCCCCGGCCCCACCGAGCTGGTCACCGCGGTGGCCGCGCTGCTGGCGGCCGCCGTCTACCTGCCGGCCGCGGCCCGCCTGCGGCGCCGCGGGGACGCCTGGACCTGGTGGCGGGATGCCTCGTTCACCGCCGGCAGTGCGGGCCTGGCCTGGGCGGCGGTGGGCTCACTGCCGGGCGGGCCGTTCACCGCCCACATGGTCCAGCACCTGATCGTCGGCATGACGGCTCCACTGCTGCTCGTCCTGGCCCGCCCCCTCACCCTCGCCCTGCGCACCCTGGCCCCCGGCACGGCGCGCCGGGGGCTGCTGGCCCTCGCCCATTCCCGTGCCGTGGGCCTGCTGCTCTTTCCTCCACTGGCGGCCCTGCTCGATGTCGGGGGGCTGTGGCTGCTGTACCGCACGCAGCTGTTCGCGGCCCTGCGGCACGAGCCGTGGCTGCACGCCGCCGTGCACGCGCACGTCCTGGCGGCCGGGCTGCTGTTCACCTTCGCCGTCTGCCCACTCGACCCGGTGCGCCGCCGCTGGAGCCTGACCGTGCGCGGGACCGCCCTGCTGGCGGCCGGGGCCGCGCACGCCGTGCTGGCCAAGTCCCTGTACGCGGCGGCGCCGCCCGGCACCGCCTTCACCGCCGCCGATCTGCACATCGGCGCCCAGGTCATGTACTACGGCGGCGATCTGGTCGAAGTCGCGCTCGCCACCGTCGTGGCCACCTCCTGGTACCGGGCCACCGGCCGCGCCCGGATGCGGCGGCGCCGGGCGGACGCGGACCTGAGGCGGCGCGCCGTGACCGGGGCACCGGCCGGGCGCTGACCCCATCCGCCCTGGCCCGGGCAGGTCAGGTGGCGGACAGGGCGTTCAGGGCGGCGTCCAGACGGGCGGTGGCTTCGTCGGCGACGGGCTTGAGAGCGTCGAGGCCGGTGAGGGTCACCATGGTGCCCGGGTCGAGGGCCTGGACGAGCATGTGGTCGCCGTCGCGGCGGACGACGACGTTGCAGGGCAGGAGCAGGCCGATGGCACGGTCGGTTTCCAGCGCGCGGTGGGCCAGTGGCGGGTTGCAGGCGCCCAGGATCAGGTAGTCCTCCATGTCATGGCCGAGCTTGGCCTTCAAGGTGGCCGTCACGTCGATCTCGGTGAGGACGCCGAACCCCTGCTCGGCCAGGGCCTGGCGGACGGTGGTGACGGCGGCGTCGAAGTCGGTGGTGGCCAGACGGACGGTGCGGTCGTAGGACATGGTGCGCTGCTCCTTCGGTGCGAAGATCTGGTTCCTCGATACCCCGCCGGGTAACCGCCGCAGTGGGCGCGATACCGGGCGGGCCTCTCGACCCCAGGAACACCCCCCTAGGAATACCCCCCCAGGTATCTCTGTTAAGGTGAGTGCCAATACCCCCAAGGGTAAAAGTTCTCTTGTGGAGGAGTCGCGGCCGTGTCCTTCGTCGACACTCTGGAGTTCGAGGGTCTGGGCAACCGCAGCTACCTGGCCGGCGGCGCCCGTGGTGCGGTCGTCATCGACCCGCCGCGCGACATCGACCAGGTGATCGCCGCCGCCGCCCGGCGCGGGGTGCGCATCGCGTACGTCGCCGAGACGCACGTGCACAACGACTACGTCACCGGCGGCCTGGAGCTGGCCCGTGTCACCGGCGCCGCCTACCTGGTGCCGGCCGGGGCTCACGTGTCCTTCGCCCGCACCCCCGTCGCCAACAGCGAGACCGTGACGGTGGACGAGGGTCTGGTGCTGCGGGCGCTCGCCACCCCGGGGCACACCCCGCACCACACCTCCTACGTCCTGGAGGAGGACGGGCGCGGTGTGGCGGCGTTCACCGGCGGATCGCTGCTGATCGGCACCGTGGGCCGTCCCGATCTGGTCGAGCCTCGGCTGACCGGGCGGCTGGCCCGCGCCCAGCACGCCTCCGCCCACCGCCTGGCCGACGAACTGGCCGACGAGGTGCCGGTGCTGCCCACCCACGGGTTCGGCAGCTTCTGCTCCTCCTCCCAGGCCGAAGGGGACGCGACCACGATCGGCAAGGAACGCGCCACCAACGACGCGCTCACCCTGGACGTGGACACCTTCGTGGAGCGGATGCTGGCCGGTCTTGAGGACGTGCCCGCCTACTACGCGCACATGGGCCCGGCCAACGCCGCAGGCCCCGCGCCCGTCGACCTCACCCCGCCCAGCCGGCCGACGCCGAGCAGATCGCGCGGCGGCTGGCCGCGGGTGAGTGGGTGGTGGACCTGCGCAGCCGGATGGCCTTCGCCGCAGGGCACGTGGCAGGGTCGTTCAACTTCGAGGGCGAGGGCAAGCTCGCCACCTACCTGGCCTGGCTGATCCCGTGGGGCAAGCCCGTCACCCTGCTCGCCGACACCCCCGAGCAGATCGCCGACGCGCAGCGGGAGCTGGCCCGGGTCGGCATCGACCGCCCGGCCGCCGCCACCGGCGACCCGGCCGCCTGGGTCCGCGAGGGCGAGCGGCTCGCCTCCTTCCCGCGCGCCCGCTTCGCCGACCTCGCCGAAGTGCGTGAGCGCGGCGAGGAGGTGGTGGTGCTGGACGTGCGCCGGGACTCCGAACGCGCCGCGGGGCACGTCGAGGGGTCGGTGCACATCCCGATCCACGAGCTGCACGGCCGGACCGGCGAGGTGCCGCCCGGGACCGTGTGGATGCACTGCGCGGGCGGGATGCGCGCGGCGATCGCCGCCTCCCTGCTGGACGCCGCCGGACGGGACGTGGTCGCCGTCGACGACGGCTTCGACGCCGCCGGCGAGGCGGGCCTGGCCGTGGCCCGCCACTGATCACCCCATCCGCTCACCCAAGCCGAGGGCACGTCATGTTCCTTTTCCGACGCGGCACGAACCGCCTCACCCCCGAGCAGGCCCGTACCCGCACCGGCGACGGCACCGCCGTGCTGCTCGATGTGCGCGAGGTGCCGGAGTGGAAAGCCGGGCACGCGCCCGGCGCCGTCCATCTGCCCCTGACCCGGCTGCTGGCCGGAGCCGCCCTGCCGCCGAACGCGCAGGGCCTGCCGGTGGTGGCGATCTGCCGTTCCGGGCACCGCTCGCAGCAGGCCGCCAAGCTGCTGGCCTCCCGCGGCGTCGACGCCGTCGACGTCACCGGTGGCATGAACGCCTGGGCGAAGGCCGGACTACCGGTCGTCGACGAGCGCGGGCAGGGCGGCCGGATCGCGTGAGCGTCCTGATCCTGGCCCTGACCGCGGGGGCCGTGGTCGGCCTGGCGCTCGGCGCGCTCGGCGGCGGCGGCAGCCTCCTGGCCGTCCCCGCCCTGATCTACCTGCTCGGCTTCACTCCCGCCGCGGCCACCACCGCCAGCCTCGTCATCGTCACCGTCACCTCCCTGACCGCCCTGTACGCCCACGCCCGCGCCGGGCACGTGCGGTGGAGAGCCGGAGCGGCGTTCGCCGCCGCCGGCCTCCTGCCCGCCGCCCTGGCGGGAGCCGCCGCCGCCCGCCTGCCCCAGGCCGTCCTCACCCTCGCCTTCGCCGGCGTCGCCGCCCTCGCCGCACTCAAGATGCTCCGGCCCGCCGACCCGGCCGGTGCCGGAAGCAGCACGGTACGGCCGGGCAGGGCAGCCGGGGCCGGGGCGGGGCTGGGCGCGCTGACCGGACTGCTGGGCGTGGGCGGCGGCTTCCTCGCCGTCCCCGCCCTGGTCACCGTCCTGGCCTTCGAGATGCAAGCCGCCGTCGGCACCAGCCTGCTGGTCATCACGGCCAACTCCCTGGCCTCGCTCGCCACCCGCTCGGGCGCCGCCGTCTCCCTCGACTGGGCGGTGATCGGACCCTTCGTCGCCACCGCCGTCCTGGGCGCCTGGGACGGCAAGCGCCTCGCCGCGAAGGTCTCGGGCCCCCGCCTGCAGCGCATCTTCGCGGTGGTCCTGCTGGCCGTGGCCGCCTTCATGCTCGCCGACGCCGTGACGTGAGACGGTGCTCAGGCCAGCGACAGGAACAGCTTCTCCAGGCGGGCGCGCATCTGGTCCCGGTCACCGTCCACCTGTCCGCCCTCGGTCATGCAGTGCTGCAACCCCGTTGCGATGATCGCGAAACCGGCCCGGTCCAGCGCCCTGGAGACCGCCGCGAGCTGCGTGATCACATCCTCGCAGTCCCGCCCCTCCTCGATCATTCTGATGATCCCCGCGATCTGCCCCTGCGCCCGTCGCAGCCGGTTGAGCACGCTCTTCAGCTCGTCGGCCGCCATCTCCAGCTCCACGCATCCTCCTCCATAGATACCCCTTGGGGTATTCTAGTCCATTCGGTACTCCCCCGGACAAAGGAACGAAAGGCAGCCCCACGCACATGAGCACCCCCGCCGCCATCGACCCCGCCCAGGTCGCTGAGCGCTTGAGCGACTACACGGTCATCGACGTGCGCACCCCCGGCGAATACGCCGCCGGCCACTTGCCCGGCGCTCACAACATCCCCCTCGACCACCTGCACACCGCCCTTCCCGCCCTCAAGACGGTAGCCGCCCGCGGCGGACTGCTGATGGTGTGCGCCTCCGGCAGCCGCTCCGCCACCGCCTGCGCACAGCTCGCCGACGCCGACATCCCCGCCGCCACCCTCACCGGCGGAACCACCGCCTGGACCACCCAGGGCCACCGCGTCGACCGCGAGGAAACCGTCAAGTCCGCCTGGCCCATGGAACGCCAGGTCCGCCTCGCCGCCGGCTCCCTCGTCGTGACCGGTCTCGCACTCGGTACCCGCTACCGGTCCGCCCGCTGGCTGTCCGCCGCCATCGGAGGCGGCCTGGTCTTCTCCGCCGTCACCAACACCTGCGGCATGGCCGCCCTCCTGGCCAAACTCCCCCACAACCAGCCCCGCACCACCGACCTGGACGCCACCCTGCAAGCCCTCGGCCGGTGACCACACCCACCGGAGGGGCCCGCAGCGCCCACCGTTGTTCCGCTGTGCCGGGAGGCCGTGTCCGTAGCCGTCCGCGCCGGACGCACAGCCGGTACTCAGGCACAGGGCCTGCGGGCGGAGAGGCCACCGGCCGCATTGCGGCGGGCGGAATCAACGGCGGCCGGTCGGCAGCCAGCGGTCCAGGTAGGTCCGCAGGCCGTCCGTGTCGGCGCCCCGTGCGACGTAGCCCAGGTAGCCGTCGGGGCGAACGAGTCCCTGCGTGACGTCCGGCCACGGGCTCTGTCCGCCGAGCCGGTGGACGCAGACCAGGCCGTCCCGCCCCTCGAGGGCCGGGGAGAGCCGTTCGTCCGGCCAGAGGGACGGTGGCCCGGACAGCAGCAGGTGCCAGCCCGGTGCCGCCGTGCGCGCCTGCAGTCCACGAGGCAGGTCGGGCAGCCGGTCCCCGGCTCTCGGTCCGCCCCTGGGCGGTCGCGAGCCGGCCGTGGAGGCGGGGCTGCGCCGATAGTGGATGCCCAGTTCGGAGACGGTTCGGAAGAGCCGCGCGCGGATCCCGGTCGGGCGTAGCGCCAGCGGCGCCAGGCGCGGGGCGATGTGGGTACGGCCGATGCGGAGGACGGGGTTGCCGCTGGTGGCGACGGTGAAGGCGCGGTCGGTGAGGCGCAGCACGTTGCGGCCGACGGGCGCCCGCTCGGCCTCGTACGTTGCCGGCAGTTCCTCGGGCGCCGCGCCCCGGCAGACGAGGGCGAGCTTCCAGCCGAGGTTGAGCGCGTCCTGGATGCCGGTGTTCATGCCCTGCGCGCCGGCCGGGCTGTGGATGTGGGCCGCGTCCCCCGCGAGGAAGCAGGGGCCGGAGCGGTAGCGGGCGGCGCCGCGGTGGTGGAGGCGGAAGTCGGTCATCCAGACCGGGTCCCGCAGTGTCAGCCGCTCGCCGGTGTAGCGGTCGGCGATCTCCTGCAACAACGGCAGGTCCACCCCGGCGTCCGGGGCGTCGGGCGGTCGCATCGCGAGCATACGCCAGCGCCAGGCGAGCCGAGCGGGAAGAAGAACACCATCCCCGCCCCGCTCATGTACGAGTGCACGGAGTCCGGCTCCAGCCCGTCGACCTCCAGGTCGGCGAGCAGGAACGTCTGCGGGTAGGCGTATCCCTCGAATCCGATGCCGGTCTGGCTGCGCACGGTGCTGTGGGCGCCGTCGCAACCCACGACGTAGCGCGCCTCCACGGCCTCCTGCGAGCCGTCGTCGTGGCGCAGCCGGCAGACGACGGGCGAGTCCGTCGCCTCCAGCCGGACCAGTTCGGTGCCGCGCTCGATCGTCACGTCCCGCGCGGTCAGGTGTTCGGAGAGGACGCGCTCCGTCTCGGCCTGTGAGAGGAACAGCAGGAACGGGTACGCCGTGTCGGTCAGTCCGATGTCGAACAACCGCAGCGCCACCACGCGGCGGGGCAGGTGGAGCCGCAGCCGCATCGCCGGGTTGCCCCGGGCCACCAGCTCGTCCGTCACCCCGAAGCCCGCCAGCGCCTCCAGGCTGCGGGGCTGGAGGGCAAGCGCCCGTGACTCCCGCACCCGGTCGAGGGACCGGTCGACGATCCTGAACCGGGCACCGTACGCGCGCAGTTGCGCGGCGAGGGCGAGACCGGTCGGGCCCGCTCCCACCACCAGCACGTCCAGCGGTGCCGTCATGAATCCACGGTAGTGGACCACGGTACGTGGAGAGGAGACGCACGCGAGATCGTTCGGCGCGTACTACGTCGGGCCCGTGCCGACGAGCGGGGCGAGCCTCTCTCCGCACGGGGTGACGCGGTCGGCGCAGCGCCCCGACGTACCGCGACATCGACCGCCGGGTGGTCAGCGTGACGCCGACGACCGCGCCGAGTTCGGCGTACTGGTTGGCTTGTCCCTGCTGGCCTCCGTCATCGCCCTCGGCACGACCGTCCGCCACCGCCCCGATCGCTGAACGGACCGAGCTCGGGAGTGCGAACGGACGCGGCCTGCCGAGCGGCGCGGTCCGATGTGCGCGCAGCCACTCGGAGTGATCACTTGGAGCCGTACCGGTGCACCGATGTACGGGTTCGGCCGCAGAGCCGGGCCGTACGCCCCCGCCATGCCGTCCATCCGCCGCGGCGCGTGGCGGTGACCGAGAATCCGGAGGCCGGCGATGTGGTCCACGGAGTGGACGGTCGACCGGCCTGCCCGGCACTCCCGGACCGGGAAGGCGCCGTGCTGCAGGGCCGCGAAGGACCAGGGCGGCTTCCCGCGCAGGGGCCGCCGTCCGTCCGCACGCAGACACCGCGGGCACCGGCGGGCCCGTGGCACCACGCCCCTTTGCTCCACCGGTCCAGCGCGCCTCCGTCCACCCAGGGATGGCGCGGGAGGTGCGGAAGCGGGTCGCCGGCGTACCGGGCCGGCGTCCTCGCGTGCGGAGCCGGCGCGTCGGCCCCGGCGGGCTTGGCGATCCGTTGGGCAACCGGCTCCGGACCGGATCCCCGCCGTGGACAGCGTGCCGAGTTTCCGGCCGTGGGACTGCCGTAGCAGAGCCGTCGACTCGTTCCCCGCTGCTCGGCCACGGCGCTGATCCGGCCTGCCGGCGACTCGTCCTCCACCGGAGGCGGTACGGGTCCCGCGTCTGCCGGCGCCGGTCGCTCCCACGTGCCGGACCGCTCTTCACTGCTCCCGTGCGGCACATCCTTCGACAACCGCAGTGCGCGCACTGCCGGTGGCGTCGCAGGCCACTGGTGTGAGTGACGGCAGCCCACACCGTCCCCTTTTCTCACGTCCGGTTCTCACCTCCGGTCGTCACCCGACAGGAGCAGGAAAGGCGCGATACGAGGAGCGCCACGTGGGCTTTCGATACCGTGGCGATGTGGACAAGGTCGGCGAAGGTGTCGGATCCGGCCTCGGGCACGGCGACGTATCAGGGCATGGCTCCCTTCACCGCCTGCTTCACCGGGCGCCCTGGCAGTCCGACGACGGGAGCGACCCGGAGGTACGTCTCGTCCGGCTGTACGACGTCGCACGTCTGGCTGATGATCACCACGCCGTCCGGTGCCGAATGCCGGATCACTTCACCTGAGGGGCCGCGCAGCAGGGGAAGCTCAGTCGGAGTCGGCCCCGTTCTCCGCGCCCCTTCAGGGCCTGCAAACCGTCGGGTCGGTTTGGTCACAGGGGTGGTTGGTCAGTCGGTGGTGAGGAATGACCGGTACCAGGGCACCGTGTGCGGGAAGGTGTGGAAGAAGCCCTCGCCGGGTGTGCAGTCCAGGTTCTCCCAGAAGGCGTCGTCCGCGAACCAGTGGTCGACGGTGAGCATGCCGAGGTGATGCAGCGTGCGAGGGGATCCGGCGGCTCGTGTGTAGGCGGTCGTGACGTCCACCGACGCGCCCTCACCGGGCTGTTCCACGTGCGCGCACACGGCCGCGAGCAGCTCCGACGCGGGGACAGGGGCCGGGTGGTTGACGTAGTGGACACCGGGCCCGTGGGTCGGCGAGAGCGCCGCGGCGACGGCCGCCCGGCCCAGCGTGTCCACGTCGATCATCGACTGCTGTGCCTCGCAGCCCGTCACGGTCGCCGACAACTCCCGCAGGAGCCCGACCAGTCCGGGCACCATCCAGCGGTCGCCCTCGCCGTACACCAGGTGGGGCCGCAGCACCAGGCCGCCCGCGTCGAGGACGTGCCGCTCGGCGGCGGCACGGGTGCGGCTGGTGGCGGAGGCGGGGGCAAGAGGGGCCTCGCCCGGCCGTACGCCGTGGAAGGGGCCCCGGCCGTGGACGGCGGCGGTGCTCACACAGAGGACGCGGCGCACCCCGCTGCGTACCGCTTCCTCCATCAGGGCTTCCGTGCCCCGGTCGTTGACCGCCGCGAGCGATTCCGGGTCGCCGCTCACGCGTGAGGCGCAGTGGACGAGTACGTCGATGCCGGTGCAACTGCCTTGCAGGGAAGCGGGATCGGCGAGGTCGCCGAGTACGGTCTCGGTCTCGGCGGGTGTGCGGAGGGCGCGGCGGGACAGCAGACGGACGTGGGTGTCCGGGCGACGGTGTGCGGCCGCCGCGACCCGGCTGCCGATGAAGCCGGTGCCGCCCGTGATCAGAAGGTTCACCGTTTTCAGCGTCACAGCGGTGAACGTACCGGGGCGCGGCCGTGGGGCGCTGAGGTGAGGGTGGCGGTGAAGACGGGTTTGCCGTTCTGCCGGCCGGAGACCTGTACGGTCACCTCCCCGTCCTCGGCCCCGGCTTCGTCCTTGTCCAGGACTTCGGCTTCGAGCAGGCAGGGGCTGTCCAGTTCGGCGTAGCGGCTGAAGGAGGCGGCCATGTCGGCCGGCAGGAAGGACCGTCTGCCGGATGCCGCGGTCGCGGCCTGGCGGGCCGCCTCGAACAGGACCATGCCGGGGACGTGGTCGTTGGGCCGGGGAAGAGCACGGGGTGGCCGGTGTCGACCCGCAGGAGCCAGGTGCCGGGGCGGTCGGCGGGGGCGAGGACGACGTCCTCCGCGCGGTCGCGGCCGACCAGTTCGGGGGAACGGGGGCAGCAGGGGTATCGCGCTGTCCATGACGTCCAACTGCCGGGCCCGCAGGCGGCGGTAGGCGGCCGGTGAGGTGCAGCCCGTGCTGCCGGTGCCCCGGGCGACGAGCCGTCCCGCGCGGCGGAACTCCATGGTCGTCCGCATGCTGCTCAGGCCGCGCCCCCGGCGGCGCACCTCGGAGCAGACGACGTCGATGGTGACCGGCTCGGCGGCGTCCGCGAGCAGCAGCCCGGAGGGGTCCGCGGCGACCGACAGGTCCCACATGACGAAGTGTGTGTCGAGTGGGGCGCCGAACTCGGCGTGGGCGAGGGCCAGCGTGGTCTGACGCAGTGTCTCGCCGACGATCATCGGGTCCTGGTGGCGATCGTCGGCCGGGCCGAAGAAGGAGTGGTCGGCGGGCCAGTGCGCGGTGACGCGGAAGGCGAGCTCGGAGAGGCGAATCCATTTTGCGGGGAAGACGTCCACCGCGCGGGTGCGGTGCGCGAGTCGCGCGGTGACCCGGGTGGCGCCGGGGCCGGTGCGGGCACCGGCAGCCTGTCCAGCGACGTTTGCGGGCTCGCCTCCCTGTCCGGTCTGATCCTCCGTGGGTGTACTTGAGGGACCTGACTGAGGCATGAGGAACCCCTCGGATAGACGGCCTGGCTCCGGTCGACTTTCGCACTAAGATACGGACGAGCCGGTTTTTTTCAAAGGGTGATCCATACCGTTGGAGACGAGTCCACGCGCCCCCACGGCATCACGCATGGCGCCCGCGCGGCGACTTCACGGCGATCCGCGAGATCCACGGAGATCAGGAGGCACCCGATGGCGCGACAGGAGCGCGCGATCCGCACGCGGCGGACCATTCTGGCCGCGGCCGCGGCCGTCTTCGACGAACGCGGCTACACCTCCGCGACCATCGGGGAGATCCTGGACCGGGCCGGGGTGACCAAGGGCGCCCTGTACTTCCACTTCGGCTCCAAGGAGGAGCTGGCGCTCGGCATCTTCGAGGAGCAACTGGCGGTCACCCTGCCGCCCCAGGCCAGCAAACTCCAGGAGCTCGTCGACTCCGGTCTGGTGTTGGCCCTGCGGCTGCGCACCGACCCGCTGGTGCGGGCCAGTGTCGGACTGGCCCTGGACCAGGGAGCGTTGGGTCTGGACCGGACCCCGGCGTTTCGCATGTGGATCGACCAGACCACCCGGACCCTGGCCGAGGCGAAGACGGGGGGCGAGCTGCTGCCGCACGTCGAAGAGACGGAGACGGCGGAGCTGCTGGTCGCGAGTTACTCGGGGGTGCAGCTCCTCTCGCAGCTGCGCTGCCATCGGCAGGATCTGGAGCACCGGGTCGTCGTGCTGTTCCAGCACATGCTGCCGGGCATCGCGGTCCCGGCGGTGCTGGCCCGGCTGGACATCTCGGCGGACCGCGCCCAGCGGGCCCTCGCGGAGGGACGACTGGAACCGGTCACGGGAGAGGTCGCCGAGGCGGGGTTGGGAACTGCTGGGGTCTGACTGAGTACGAGTGTGCTCCGGCGTGCGCGGGTGAGGGCGTTGTCCACAGCCCCGGAGTTGTCCACAAGGCCTGACGCGTCTCGTCCACCTGGTTGTACGGTCGGCACGGTTGATGTCATGGCCTGCGCCGATGCCTGTGTCGACGCCGGGCCGACGGTCGTTCGTTTCGATTGTCGATGCGCGCGCGGTCGAGCGTGTACGGACGTACGTGTGGGCGTACGGGGGAGGCGGTTGCTGTGACCGAGATCGTTGCCGGTGAGGCCGGGACGGAAGGAACGCTGGAGCAGGCGTGGCCGGACGGCCGGGCGGCCGGTGAGGGGCGGCGGCTGCCGCGCGTACCGGGCTTCGCCGCATGGCCGCCCGAGGGCTCGGTCAAGGAGGACGGCAAGGCCCTGCGCCGGCTGGTCCCCCGCGGCGCACACGCCGGCCTCCACCTGGACTCCTCCCGCCCCGACGCGGTGAGCGCGGTCGAGGAGTCCAGTCGCGGCCGGCTGCCCGAGCTGACGCCGATACGGGTGGGCAGGATGGCGGCGACACCGTTCGCCTTCCTGCGCGGCGCGGCGGGCCTCATGGGCCACGACCTGGCCCGCACCCCCATGACGCGGATCCGCGCACAGATATGCGGCGACGCGCACGCGGCCAACTTCGGCCTGTACGGCGACGCGCGCGGCGGACTGGTCATCGACCTGAACGACTTCGACGAGACGGTGTGGGGTCCCTGGGAGTGGGACGTCAAACGGCTCGCCACCTCGCTGGTGCTCGCGGGGCGGGAGGTCGGCGCGGACGAGGACACCTGCCGCAAGGCCGCCCATGACGTGGTGGGCGCCTACCGCCGCACGATGCGGCTGCTGGCCAAGCTGCCGGTGCTGGACGCCTGGAATGCCATCGCCGACGAGGAGCTGGTCTCCCACACCGACGCGCACGATCTGCTGGGCACGCTGGAGCGGGTCTACGCGAAGGCCCGCGCCAACACCAGCGGCCGTTTCGCGGCCAAGTCCACCGAGGCGACGGCGGACGGCGGACGGCGTTTCGTCGACGCCCCGCCGGTACTGCGGCGCGTCGACGACGCCGAGGCCGCCGCGGTGGCCTCCTCCCTGGAGGAGTACGTCGGCACCCTCCAGCCGGACCGGCTTCCGCTGCTGGCCCGGCACGCGGTGCAGGACGTGGCGTTCCGCGTCGTCGGCACGGGCAGCGTGGGCACCCGCTCGTACGTCGTGCTGCTCCTGGATCACCGGGGCGAGCCCCTGGTCCTCCAGGTGAAGGAGGCCCGTGCCTCGGCACTGGTCCCGCATCTGCTGACGGCCGGCTTCGACGTCCCCGACGCCAACCACGAGGGCTGCCGCGTGGTCCTGGGCCAGAAGAGGATGCAGGTGGTCAGCGACAACCTGCTGGGCTGGACGACCGTCGAGGGGCGGCCGTTCCAGGTCCGGCAGTTCCGCAACCGCAAGGGCAGCGTCGACCCGACGGCCCTGGCCGCCGACCAGGTCGACGACTACGCCCGCATGACCGGCGCCCTCCTGGCCCGCGCGCACTCCCACAGCGCCGACCCTCGCCTGATCGCCGGGTACTGCGGCAAGAACGACGAGCTCGACGAGGCGATGGCCGACTTCGCCCTCCGCTACGCCGACCGCACGGAGGCCGACCACGCGGACCTGGTGACGGCGGTACGGTCGGGCCGGATCGCGGCGGAGACGGGGGTCTGAGGAGCGCGCCCGGGCATGGGGCATAGCCGGATGTCCGCGTTCCGTTTCCGATGCCTCGTCGGTGGGTCGACCGGTGTCTCGTCGGTGGGCCGGTAGGTGGTCCGGGCCTGCGGTCAGGCGGGCTGGGCCGGTACCGGGAGGGTGCCGGGTGGGCTCCGGGGGGCTGCGGTGGTGGCCTACGCTGTGCGGGTGACGACCTCGGAGGGTGAGCAGGGTGGTGGCGGCGCCGGTGCGGAGCGGGTGACGGCCCAAGGTGGTGCGCAGCGGCCCGAGGCGCGGCTGGAGCAGGCCGTGCGGGCCGCCGAGCGGGCGCTGATCGAGTTCGAGATCGCGGTGGACACCTTCCGCATCGAGGTCGAGAACTTCTCCCGGCTGCACGAGCAGCGGCTCGGCCCCATGTATCTGCGCCTCGAGGAACTGGACGCCCGGATCCTGGAGGCCAGGGCCGACCGCACCGGTGATCCCGAGGACCGTCGGCTGGCCGAGGACGCGCGCTCCCGGTTGCTGCCGATCCCCGGTGTGGAACAGTTGCTGAACGGCTGGATGGACGGCGAGGGCCTCTTCCCGGAGGCCGTGGCCATGCTCACGGACCAGCCGGTCCGGCCCCCGGAGCGGGTGCGGCCCAGCGAGGAGGCCCGCAAGCTCTACCGCGACCTCGCCCGCAAGGCGCACCCGGACCTGGCGCAGGAGGAGTCGGAACGCCGCCGCCGCGAGGAGTTCATCACCCGCGTCAACGCCGCCTACGCCCGCGGCAGCGAGGCGGAGCTGCGTGAGCTCACCGAGGAATGGGCCGCGGGCCCGAAGCCGAAGGAGCAGGCCCCGAGCGCCGTCGACGAGCTCTACGCCCGGCTGGAGTGGCTCGCCCGGCGCAAGGAACTGCTCACGCTGGTCGCGAAGGAACTCGAGGAGGGTGCCATCGGCTCGATGCTCCGGCTGGCCCCGGACGACCCGGACCGGCTCCTGGAGGAGATAGCCGAGCAGCTGCGTGCCCAGGTGGCCGAACGCGAGGCGGAGCTGGCGGCCCTGCAGGACTGAGCCGCGGGGCGGCCGGAATCTCGGCCGCCCCGCGGGTGGGAAGTCCGGCTCGGCCGCTTCCGGTAGCGTCGGGAGCATGAGTTTTGCGACTGGGGTGCCCACGGTCGGGGTCACGGACCTCGAGGACGGCGACTTCCTGTTGGACGTCCGCGAGGACGACGAGTGGAAGTCCGGCCATGCCGAAGGAGCGCTGCACATCCCGATCAGCGAGTTCGTCGCCCGGTACGGCGAGCTGACCGAGGCGGTCCCGCAGGACGGCCGGGTCCATGTGATCTGCCGTTCCGGCGGGCGCTCCGCCCAGGTCACCATGTATCTGGTCCAGCAGGGCATCGACGCCGTGAACGTGGCAGGCGGCATGCAGGTGTGGGAGTCGACGGGACGCTCCGTCGTCACGGATGACGGGCAGCCCGGACACGTCCTGTAGTCCGGGCCCTGGAACAGGTTCCGGAAGCAGGGACGGGCGTCAGCGGTCGAAGTCCAGCTCCACCCTCTCCGTCACCGGATGTGACTGGCAGGCCAGTACGTAGCCCGCCTCGGTCTCCTCCGACTCCAGCGCGAAGTTGCGGTTCATCCGCACCTCGCCCGAGACGAGAAAGGCACGGCAGGTTCCGCACACCCCGCCCTTGCAGGCGTAAGGGGCGTCGGGGCGGTTGCGCAGCACCGCTTCCAGCAGGGACTCGCCGTCCTGGACGGGCCAGGCGCCGCCGCGCCCGTCCAGCAGGGCGGTGACCGTGCTGTGGGTGGGGGCCGATGCCGTGGGGGCGACCGGTGTGCCGGTGTCCACGTGGAAGATCTCTTCGTGGATGCGGGAGCGGGCCACGCCCAGACCGCGCAGGGCCCGCTCGGCCCCCTCCACCAGCCCGTACGGGCCGCACAGGAACCAGCCGTCCACCTGCTCCACGGGCAGCAGCGCCGGCAGCAGTCCGGTGAGCCGCTCCTGGTCGAGCCGCCCGGACGGCAGCCCCGCCTGCTGCTCCTCCCGCGAGAGCACCGTCACCAGCTGGAGCCGCTCGGTGTAGCGGTCCTTCAGGTCGGCGACCTCTTCCAGGAACATCGTCGAGGCGGCCGTCCGGTCACTGCGGATCAGGCAGAAGTGTGCCTCGGGCTCACGACTCAGCAGGGTCGAGACGATGGACAGCACCGGTGTGATGCCGCTTCCGCCGACGATCGCCGCGTACCGGCCGGGCGCGGGCCGGAGGGTGAACCGGCCCGCCGGGGTCATCACCTCCAGCTCGTCCCCGGCGCCGATCTCCTTCAGGGCGTACGTCGAGAAGGCTCCGCCGTCGACCAGCCGCACCCCCACCCGCAGCGTGTCGGGACCCTGGTCGTCGGGGGCCGGGGAGCAGATGGAGTAGGTGCGCCGGATGTCCTCGCCGTCGGCCCTGCGCCGCAGGGTGAGGTGCTGGCCCGGGGCGTAGCGGTACTTCTCGCGCAGTTCCGGGGGACGGTGAGGGTGAGGGCGACGGAGTCGTCGGTGAGCCGCTCGACCGCGGCCACGCGGAGCCGGTGGAAGCGCGCCATCACAACTCCTTGAAGTGGTCGAACGGTTCGCGGCAGGCCAGGCACCGGCGCAGCGCCTTGCACGCCGTGGACGAGAAACGGCTGAGCAGTTCGGTGTCGGCGGAGCCGCAGCGCGGGCAACGCACCGGCTCCGGAGCGGCGGACGAAGAGAGCAGGCCGCTCTCCTCGCCGGCCAGCGGGTCGCGGGTGCGGGTCGGCCCGAGGCCCACCGGGACCGCGCCGGACGGCGGCCGTACGCGCGGTGGGGCGATGCCGAACTCCCGCAGCTTGCGCCGACCCTCGTCGGTGATGTCGTCGGTCGACCAGGCGGGGGCGAGCACCCTGCGGACGGTGACCTCACGCACGCCGTGGCCGCGCAGGACCCGCTCTATGTCCGCCGACATCGCCTCGACGGCCGGGCAGCCCGTGTACGTGGGAGTCAGGTCGACCTCGACGGCGTCCGTTCCGCGCGCGCGCACCGCGCGCACCACGCCCAGCTCGCGCAGGGTCAGCACGGGCAGTTCGGGGTCGGGCACCGAACCGGCCAGTTCCAGGAGTTCGGCCTCCAGCGGGGTGGTGGGCGCCGTGGTCACCATGTCGCCCCCGGGTGGCTGCGGTGCAGGTGCTGCATCTCGGCGAGCATCCGGCCGAAGGACTCGGTGTGCAGCCCCTGGCGGCCGGCACCGGCCGCCCACGCCCCGGTGCGCGGTTTCCCGGGCACGGTGAGGGTGGCCCGGCGCAGTACCTGTGTGATCCCCTCCAGCCAGGCCGTCTCCAGGGCCGGCCAGTCGACGTCGAGGCCCTCGACCGGCTGGAACATCTCGCCGGAGTACCGCCACAGGGCGTCCACGGCCCGCTGCATCCGGGCCCGGCTGGTGTCCGTGCCGTCGCCGAGCCGCAGGGTCCACTGCTCGGCGTGGTCGCGGTGGTAGGCGACCTCCTTGACGGCCTTGCCGGCCAGGGGTGCGAACGGGCCGTCCCCGGCGGCGAGTTCGGTGTGCAGGAGATGCTGGTAGGTGGAGAAGTACAGCTGGCGGACGATGGTGTGGGCGAAGTCGCCGTTCGGCTGTTCCACCAACTGGAGGTTGCGGAAGGCGCGCTCCTCGCGGAGGAACGCCAGCTCGTCCTCGTCGCCGGCCGTCGACAGCAGCACCCGGGCCTGGCCCAGCAGGTCCAGCGCGATGTCGGCGAGGGCGACCTCCTCCTCCAGCATCGGGGCGTTGCCCGCCCACTCACCCAGGCGGTGGGAGAGCACCAGGGCGTCGTCGCCGAGGGCGAGCGCGGCCGTCATGTGGGCGGTGTCCTCGGCGGCCGCCTGTGCGGGGGCACGGGGTGGTGTCGTCACAGGTGCCGCACCCCCTCGGGGATCTCGTAGAACGTCGGGTGCCGGTAGGGCTTGTCGGCGGCCGGTTCGAAGAACGGGTCCTTCTCGTCCGGCGAGGACGCGGTGACCGCGGCCGACGGCACGACCCAGATCGAGACGCCCTCACCGCGGCGGGTGTACAGATCGCGGGCGTTGCGCAGGGCGAGCTCCGCGTCCGGGGCGTGCAGGCTGCCGGCGTGGGTGTGGGAGAGCCCCCGGCGAGAGCGCACGAAGACCTCCCACAGGGGCCAGTCGGTGTCGGTCATGTGCGGGTCGCTCCTGTCTCGCCGTTCGCGTGCTTGGCCGCGTGGGCCGCTGCCGCCTCCCTGACCCAGGCGCCCTCCTCATGGGCGTGCCTGCGCCGGGTCAGCCGCTCCTCGTTGCACGGGCCGTTGCCCTTGAGGACGTCCCAGAACTCGGTCCAGTCGATCGGGCCGAAGTCGTGGTGTCCCCGCTCCTCGTTCCACCGCAGGTCCGGATCGGGGAGGGTGAGGCCGAGCGACTCGGCCTGGGGGACGCAGATGTCGACGAAGCGCTGGCGCAGCTCGTCGTTGGAGTGCCGCTTGATCTTCCAGGCCATCGACTGCGCGGAGTGCTGAGACTCGTCGTCGGGCGGGCCGAACATCATCAGGGACGGCCACCACCAGCGGTCCACCGCGTCCTGGGCCATCGCGTGCTGCTCGGGGGTGCCGCGGCTCAGGGCCAGCAGCAGCTCGTAGCCCTGGCGCTGGTGGAAGGACTCCTCCTTGCAGATGCGCACCATGGCGCGCGCGTACGGGCCGTACGAGCAGCGGCACAGGGGCACCTGGTTGGTGATCGCGGCGCCGTCCACCAGCCAGCCGATCGCACCGACGTCGGCCCAGGTCAGCGTGGGGTAGTTGAAGATCGAGGAGTATTTCTGGCGGCCGGAGTGCAGCTTGTCCAGCAGTTCCTCGCGGCCGGTGCCGAGGGTCTCGGCGGCGCTGTAGAGGTACAGGCCGTGTCCGGCCTCGTCCTGCACCTTGGCCATCAGGATCGCCTTGCGGCGCAGCGACGGCGCGCGGGTGATCCAGTTGGCCTCCGGCTGCATGCCGATGATCTCGGAGTGCGCGTGCTGGGCGATCTGCCGGACGAGCGTGGCGCGGTAGGCGTCGGGCATCCAGTCGCGTGGTTCGATCCTCTCGTCGGCGGCGACGGCCGCGGCGAAGGCACGCTCGTGTCCCGCGCTGTCGACGAGCGGATCACCGGTGCTGTCGCCGGCGCCGTCCGGTGCGTCGTGCGTACGGCCGCCGACCGTGCCGCGAGCGGCTGCTGTCGCCATGAGCTCCCCCTCGACCTGGGTTCTTCTCGACCTGGGTTCTTCCCGGAACACGCTCCCGACCGATCGTTCGGTTCGTGCGATTCCATGGTGAGACGGCCGCCGCAAGGTGTCAACAGCTGTGGAGAACCTGCGGGACGGCCGCCGGATCCTGTGGACAACCGTGTGAGGCCCTTCATGTGGCCACGACCACGGAACGTGCCGACCTCCGGGAGTGTGCCCCGGCGACCGGTGCTGAGTACCGTTCCCGTGCGACGCGGTGAAGCCGCGAAGCGGTGTGCGGGCGGTACGCCGCCGCCGGCCGGACGGCGGCGGCGACGGACCGGGACACGGACCGGGAATGTGGGAACGGGGCGGGATGAACGTGTACGGCGAGGGTTCGCACGTCCGGCAACGGCGGGCCGGGTCGGAAGGGTCGGCCGGGCCGGAGGAGCCGGGTGGCCCTGCCCCACGCCCCGACCCGTCCGGTCCCGACCCGTCGCCTGAGCCGCCCACCGGCGTGGCCGCCCTTTCCCCGCGTCATCAGATCGCCGCCACGGTGACCCTCGGGGTCGTCGCGGTCGTGGTCTGCGTGCACCTCGGCATGACGTTCCTGCACGTCGCGCCCGCGAACACGGTCTCCAAGGAGCACGGCACGGCGGTCGAGGACTGGATCTACCCGGAGTTCGAGCAGAACTGGAAGCTGTTCGCGCCCAATCCGCTGCAGCAGAACGTTTCCGTCCAGGTCCGCGCCGAGGTTCTGACGGCGGACGGGGGAGTGCGGACCACCGGCTGGTACGACCTGTCCGCCCAGGACGGCCGGGCCATCGACGGCAACCCCCTGCCCAGTCACACCCAGCAGAACGAGCTGCGCCGCGCCTGGGACTTCTTCGTCGCCACGCACGACGACGACCGTCCGGTGGGGATGCGGGGCGCGCTGGCCGAGTCGTATCTGCGCCGGATCATGGTGATGCGGCTCGAACGGTCGGACGCGGCCGGGCCGGGCGGCGTCGTCGACCGGATCCAGGTTCGCTCCCGCACCGCCAACGTGCCACCGCCCCGGTGGAGCGAGGAGCAGGTCTCCACGAAGCCGGTCTACCGCACCCTGCCCTGGTGGCCGGTGCCGGAGGACGAGGCCCGGGGAGGCATCGGGTGAACCGCTTCTCCCTCATGCTCTCCGGCGCCGTCGCGCGGGTCGCCGACGCCGCCCTCGGTCCTCACCAGACCGCCGTGATCCGGATCGGCTTCAGCGCGACCTGGCTGCTGTTCCTGCTCCGGGAGTTCCCCCACCGCCAGGAGTTGTATGGTCCCGACGGCCCGTGGGACTGGGATCTCGCCGATCAGCTGGTCGGGTCCAACGGTGCCTTCACCGCGCTGCTGTGGTCGGACGGCCAGGGCTGGTTCGAGGCCGGCTACGCGCTCGCGGTGGTGTGGAGCGCGCTGCTGCTGCTGGGCTGGCGCACCCGCACCATGTCGGTGCTGTTCATGGTGGGCGTGCTGTCGCTGCAGAACCGCAGTGTCTTCATGGGCGACGGCGGCGACAACGTCCTGCACCTGATGTCGATCTACCTCGTGTTCACACGTTGCGGCCAGGTGTGGTCGCTGGACGCGCGGCGGGCCCGGCGCGCGGATCGGGCACGCGCGCGTGGGGAGCGGCCGCGGGACCGGGTGGGTCCCGCGCTGTGGGGTGCGCTGGGCTTCCTGCTGCTCGTGGCGACCCTGACCGGCCGGATGGACGGCGACTGGTTCATACCGGCGCTGTTGTGGGCCGTCTGGGGGGTGCAGGCGCTGTGGTGGCTGGTGGGGCGCCGCACGAGGACCCCGCAGCCGCGCATCCTGCTGGACGTCGTCGCCAACCTCGTGCACAACGGGGCCCTGCTGGTGATCATGGCCGAGGCCTGTCTGATCTACGCCACGGCCGGCTGGTACAAGATCCAGGGCTCCCGCTGGCAGGACGGCACCGCGGTCCACTATCCGCTCCACCTGGAGTACTTCTCCCCCTGGCCGGCCCTCGGCGGCCTGCTGACCGCCAGCGGCACCCTGGTGATGCTGGTGACGTACGGGACGGTCGCCGTGCAGGTCGCCTTCCCGTTCACCCTGTTCAACCGGCGGGTCAAGAACGTCCTCCTGGTGCTCATGATCACTGAGCACGCCGTGATCGCCGTCGTCCTGGGACTGCCCTTCTTCTCCCTGGCGATGATCGCGGCCGACGCCGTCTTCCTGCCGACGACCTTCCTGCGGCGCCTGGGCAACGGCTCCACGCGCGCGTACGAGTGGTTGCGGGCCCGGGACGGCGGCCCCGTACGCGCGCGGGCGGTACGCCTGTCCCGGGGCCCCGGTCCGCCGACCCGGGAACGCCGGTGGGCGGGTGGCCGGCCGTCCCCGCGCCGGGAAAAGCCCCCGGCCCCCGCACGTAGGCTGCACGTCATGGCCGCCCCCGACCCCACCCCCGCCCCCGGCACCCCCGACCCCGACGGGGACACCGGTCCCGTGATCCGCTGGCACCGGCGGAGCGGTGCCGCCGTCCTGCTCGACGGCTTCCACGCCCTCAAGCACGCCGTGCGCTTCGGGGCGGAGGTCGAGGTGGCGGTCACCGCGGACCGGGCCGCCGCGCTCGCCCTCGCGGAGGAGCTGGCCCCGGACGTCCGGGACGCGCTGGCGGCGCTGCTGGCCGAGGTGCCGTACGAGACGTACGCCTCGCTCGTTCCGCGCCCGCATCCCACCGCCGTCGCCGCCCTCGCCGTACGGCCCTCCCGCGCGGGCAACCTCGAGAGGCTGGCGCACATCCCACGCACCGCCCCCGTGGTGGTCCTGGACCTCCCGCGCAACCTGGGCAACGCGGGAGCCGTGATCCGGCTGGCCGCCGGTTTCGGGGCGACCGGTGTCGTCACCACCGGCACCCTCGACCCCTGGCACCCCACGGTCGTGCGGGGTGGGGCCGGGCTGCACTTCGCGACCGCCGTGGAGCGGCTGTCCGTCGACGAGCTGCCCGCCGGCCCGGTGTTCGCGCTCGACCCGGAGGGTGACGACATCCGCGCGCTGAAACTGCCGGACGACGCGCTGCTCGCCTTCGGTTCGGAGCGCAGCGGGCTCTCGGCGGAACTGCGCGCGCGTGCCGACCGCCTGGTGGCGCTGCCGATGCGCCCCCAGGTCTCCAGCTACAACCTCGCGACCAGTGTGGCCATGACGCTCTACCACTGGAGCGCCACCGGTGGCGCACCCGCTTAGCGGTGTCCGCGCACCTGCGTCCGCCTCACCGGCCCGTCACGCCTCCCGGCGCACCTCGACCACCCGGAAGCGGTTGGCCACGAACGCGGCGTCGGTGAGGGCCGCGTTGGCCGCCGGGTTGCCGCCGGAGCCGTGGAAGTCGGAGAACGCGGCCGTCTGGTTGACGTACACCCCGCCGGTGAGGTTGAGGGAGAGCTGGGCCGCCTCCTCCAGGCACACCTCCCGCACGGCCTCCTCGACCTCGGGGGAGGTCGTGTACGCGCCGACGGTCATCGCGCCCTTCTCACGGACGGTGCGCCGCAGGAGCTCCGCCGCGTCCGAGGCGGAGTCGACTGCGACGGCGAAGGAGACGGGTCCGAAGCACTCGCTCATGTAGGCGGCCTCGGCGTCCGGCTTCGAGCCGTCCAGCTTCACGATCACCGGGGTGCGGACCACCGCGTCCGGGAACTCCGGATGGGTGATCTCCCGGGAGGCGAGGGCGACCTCGCCGAGACCGGCGGCGGCCTCCAGGCGGGCCTTGACGCCGGGGTTGACGAGCGCGCCGAGCAGCGCGCTGGCGCGCGCGTCGTCGCCGAGCAGGCCGTCGACCGCCTTCGCCAGATCGGCGACGACCTCGTCGAAGGACTTGGGGCCCTCGTCGGTGGTGATGCCGTCGCGCGGGATCAGCAGGTTCTGCGGGGTGGTGCACATCTGGCCGCTGTAGAGCGAGAGGGAGAACGCCAGGTTGGCGAGCATGCCCCTGTAGTCGCCGGCCGACTCCACGATCACCGTGTTGACGCCGGCCTTCTCGGTGTAGACCTGTGCCTGGCGGGCGTTGGCCTCCAGCCAGTCGCCGAACTCCGTCGAGCCGGTGTAGTCGATGATCCGGATCTCCGGGCGCGTGGCGAGCGTCTTGGCGATGCCCTCGCCGATGGGGGTCTCCCCTGCTCGAGCGGAGCCGAGAGCCTGGGGACGTTCGGCGGCCAGGGCCACCAGGTTCGGGTCGAAGCCGGCCTCGGTCAGCACCTGGCGCGCGACCTGCACGGTGAGCGCGAGGGGCAGCACCGCGCGCGGGTGCGGCTTGACCAGGACCGCGTTGCCGGTGGCGAGGGAGGCGAACAGGCCGGGATAGCCGTTCCACGTCGGGAAGGTGTTGCAGCCGACGACCAGGCCGATGCCGCGCGGGACCGGGGTGAACCGCTTGGTCAGCGTCAGCGGGTCGCGCTTGCCCTGCGGCTTGGTCCACTCCGCGGTGTCGGGGGTGCGCACCTGCTCGGCGTAGGCGTACGCCACCGCCTCCATGCCGCGGTCCTGCGCGTGCGGGCCGCCGGCTTGGAACGCCATCATGAACGCCTGGCCGGAGGTGTGCATGACCGCGTGGGCGAACTCGAGCGTCCGGTCGCTGATCCGCTTGAGGATTTCGAGGCAGACCACCGCGCGGACCTCGGCGCCCGCGTCCCGCCAGGCCCGCATCCCGGCCCGCATGGCGGGCAGCAGCACGTCGAGGTCCGCGTGCGGGTAGCTCACGCCCAGCTCGACGCCGTACGGGGAGGTCTCGCCGCCCACCCAGTCGTCCGTGCCGGGCTGGCCGAGGTCGAGGCGGGTGCCGAGCAGGGCGTCGAAGGCGGCCTTGCCCGCCGCCAGGTTCAGGCTGCCGTGCTCCCCGTAGGCCTTGGGGTGCTCGGGGTGCGGGGACCAGTACGCGCGCGTGCGGATCGCTTCCAGTGCCTGGTCCAGGGTGGGCCGGTGCTGGGCGATCAGCTGCTGCGCGGTGAGTTCGGCGGCCATCGGGGACCAACTCCTCGTCGAGTTCGTGGGCCGGGCCCAAGCGTGGGCGGGGGATGTCGGAACGCGGGCGGTCAGGGTTAGAGTAACCGAACGATCGGTCGGGACAAGAGGGTCCGCCGCATCTGTGGACCGGCTCGTGCGGGAGGATCGCGCACATGACAGCACTCGACCTCAGCAGCCCCGTGGCCGTCGTCGGCACCGGCACCATGGGCCAGGGCATCGCCCAGGTCGCACTGGTCGCGGGTCATCCCGTACGGCTGTACGACGCCGTCCCCGGCCGGGCCCGGGAAGCGGCCGACGGGATCGTGGCCCGGCTCGACCGGCTCGTGGCGAAGGACCGGCTCACCGCTGCCGACCGGGACGCGGCCCGCGCCCGCCTGCGGCCCGTCGACGACCTCGCGGGACTCGCGGACTGTGCCCTGGTCGTCGAGGCCGTCGTGGAGCGTCTCGACGTCAAGCAGGAGCTGTTCCGTGCGCTGGAGGACGTCGTCGGCGACGACTGCCTGCTCGCCACCAACACCTCGTCCCTGTCGGTCACCGCCATCGGCGGCGCCCTGGGAGTCCCCGGGCGCTTCGTGGGCCTGCACTTCTTCAACCCGGCCCCGCTGCTGCCGCTCGTCGAGGTCGTCTCCGGCTTCGCCACCGAGGTCGCGCACGCCACGCGCGCGTACGAGACCGCCCGCGCCTGGGGCAAGACGCCGGTCGCCTGCGCCGACACCCCCGGCTTCCTCGTCAACCGGATCGCCCGGCCCTTCTACGCCGAGGCCTTCACGGTGTACGAGTCCCAGGGCGCCGACCCGGCCACGATCGACGCGGTGCTGCGCGAGTCCGGCGGCTTCCGCATGGGCGCCTTCGAACTGACCGACCTCATCGGGCAGGACGTCAACGAGTCCGTCACCCACTCGGTGTGGCAGTCCTTCTTCCAGGACGTGCGCTTCACGCCCTCCCTGGCCCAGCGCCGGCTGGTCGAGTCCGGCCGTCTCGGCCGCAAGAGCGGCCGGGGCTGGTACGACTACCGCGACGGCGCCGAGCGGCCCGAGCCGCACACCGCGGAGCAGGCACCGCCGCCCGCGTACGTGGTCGCCGAGGGAGATCTGGGCCCGGCCGCGGACCTGCTCGCGCTGATCCGCGAGGCGGGCGTCCAGGTGCGCGAGGAGGGCGAGGACAACGGCACCCGCCTGGTGCTGCCCGGCGGTGGTCAGCTGGTCCTCGCGGACGGTCAGACGTCGGTGGAGTTCAGCGACGTCGTCTATTTCGACCTCGCCCTCGACTACCGCGAGGCCGGCCGGATCGCCCTGTCCCACTCCCAGGACACCTCCCCGCGGACCGTCGCCGAGGCCACCGGCCTGTTCCAGGCGCTCGGCAAGAAGGTCAGCGTCATCGGCGACGTCCCCGGCATGATCGTCGCGCGCACGGTGGCGCGCCTCATCGACCTGGCGCACGAGGCCGTCGCCAAGGGCGTGGCCACCGAGGAGGACATCGACACCGCGATGCGCCTGGGCGTCAACTATCCGCTGGGACCGCTGGAGTGGAGTCGGCGGCTCGGTGGCACCTGGGCCTGCTCCGTGCTGGACAACCTGCACGAGTGCGACCCGTCCGGCCGCTACGCGCCGTCACTCGCGCTGTACCGCCACGCCTACACCTCGGACAAGCGGGAGAGCACCCCATGACCACCGCCAGGCGCGACACGTACACCCCGGAGACCCTGCTGTCCGTCGCCGTGCAGGTGTTCAACGAGCGCGGCTACGACGGCACCTCGATGGAGCACCTCTCCAAGGCGGCGGGCATCTCCAAGTCGTCGATATACCACCACGTGGCGGGCAAGGAGGAGCTGCTGCGGCGGGCGGTGAGCCGGGCGCTGGACGGGCTCTTCGGCATCCTCGACGAGGAGCACGCGCGCGTGGGGCGTGCCGCCGAGCGGCTGGAGTACGTCGTACGGCGCATGGTCGAGGTCCTGATCGCGGAGCTGCCGTACGTGACGCTGCTGCTGCGGGTGCGCGGCAACACGGACACCGAGCGGTGGGCCCTGGAGCGGCGGCGCGAGTTCGACCACCGGGTGGCGGTACTGCTGAAGGCCGCGGCGGCGGAGGGGGACGTGCGCGGCGACATAGAGGTGCGCCTGGTGACCCGGCTGGTCTTCGGGATGATCAACTCGCTCGTCGAGTGGTACCGGCCCGACGGACGCGGCACCAGCGAGCGCGAAGTGGCCGACGCGGTGGTTCAGCTGGCCTTCTCCGGACTGCGCAGGGCGGCCTGACCGGGCCGGCGCCGTCCGGGTCCCGCCTTCAGCCCTGCGGTTCCAGGTCCTCCTCCTCGAACACCAGCAGTGTGCGCGTGCTGAGGACCTCGGGGATCGCCTGGAGCCGGGTCAGTACCAGCTCGCGCAACGTCCGGTTGTCCGGCGTGTGCACCAGGAGCAGCACGTCGAAGTCGCCGCCCACCAGGGCGATGTGTGAGGCGCCGGGGAGCTGTCTGAGCTGCTCGCGGACCGTGCGCCAGGTGTTCTGGACGATCTTCAGGGTGATGTACGCGGAAGTGCCGTGGCCGGCGCGTTCGTGGTCGACGCGGGCCCCGAAGCCGCGGATGACGCCGTCCTCCACGAGCCGGTTGATCCGGGCGTAGGCGTTCGCTCGTGAGACGTGGACCCGCTCGGCGACCGACCGGACCGAGGCGCGGCCGTCCGCCTGGAGCATGCGCAGGATGTCCTGGTCGATGGCGTCGAGGGGACGCGCGGGCGGCAACGGCCCGCTGCCCCCGGTCCTTCGGCCATTTGTTCAGACGACACGCGCCCCTGCCTCTCCGCCATGGACGTACTGCGCCCATCTCAAGTTGTGGGGAACCGTTTGTCCACAGCCTGGTGCCACCCGTAGCCAAAATGTGCCGGCGACCGAACAATCGGTTGGTGAGGCGCGTCACAGACGCCGCGCCTCCTAGGCCCTGTCGTCGGACTCCCGTCTGCCTCGCGACGACCGGACCTAGCCGCTCCCACGAGGAGGTGCCGTCATGACGGTCATGGAGCAGCGGGGCGCGTATCGGCCGACCCCGCCGCCCGCCTGGCAGCCCCGTACCGACCCCGCGCCGCTGCTGCCCGACGCGCAGCCGTACCGGGTGTTCGGCACCGAGGAGGCCGACAAGGCCGACCCGGAGCTGCTGCGTCGGCTGTACGCGGAACTGGTGAGGGGCCGCCGCTACAACGCGCAGGCCACCGCCCTCACCAAGCAGGGCCGGCTCGCGGTCTACCCCTCCAGCACCGGCCAGGAGGCCTGCGAGGTCGCCGCCGCGCTGGTCCTGCAGGAGCAGGACTGGCTCTTCCCGAGCTACCGCGACACCCTCGCCGTCGTCGCACGCGGAGTGGACCCCGTGCAGGCGCTCACCCTGCTGCGCGGTGACTGGCACACCGGTTACGACCCCTACGAGCACCGGGTCGCGCCGCTGAGCACTCCGCTCGCCACCCAACTGCCCCACGCCGTCGGACTCGCGCACGCCGCCCGCCTCAAGGGCGACGACGTGGTCGCGCTGGCCATGGTCGGCGACGGCGGCACCAGCGAGGGCGACTTCCACGAGGCGCTGAACTTCGCCGCCGTGTGGCGGGCCCCGGTCGTCTTTCTCGTCCAGAACAACGGCTTCGCGATCTCCGTTCCGCTCGCCAAGCAGACCGCGGCCCCGTCGCTGGCCCACAAGGCCGTCGGCTACGGCATGCCCGGCCGGCTGGTCGACGGCAACGACGCCGCCGCCGTCCACGAGGTCCTGGCCGACGCCGTACGCCACGCGCGTGCGGGCGGCGGCCCGACCCTGGTCGAGGCGATCACCTACCGCGTGGAGGCCCACACCAACGCCGACGACGCGACCCGCTACCGCGGCGACGCCGAGGTGGAGGCATGGAAGGAGCACGACCCCGTCACGCTCCTGGAGCAGGAGCTGACCCGGCGCGGCCTCCTCGACGACGACCGCGTCGCCGCCATCCGCCAGGAAGCCGAAACCATGGCCGCCGACCTGCGGGAACGGATGAACCAGGACCCCACGCTCGACCCCATGGACCTGTTCGCCCACGTCTACGCCGAGCCCACCCCCCAGCTGCTGGAGCAGCGGGAGCAACTGCGGGCCGAGCTGGCGGCCGAGGCCGGGGCCGGGCCGGAAGGGACGCAGCGATGACCACCGTCGCCGCCAAGCCGGCCACCATGGCGCAGGCACTCACACGCGCGCTGCGCGACGCCATGGCCGCGGACCCGTCCGTGCACGTCATGGGCGAGGACGTCGGCACCCTCGGCGGTGTCTTCCGCATCACCGACGGACTCGCCGAGGAGTTCGGCGAGGACCGCTGCACGGACACCCCGCTGGCCGAGGCGGGCATCCTCGGCACAGCCGTCGGCATGGCGATGTACGGCCTGCGGCCGGTCGTGGAGATGCAGTTCGACGCGTTCGCCTACCCGGCGTTCGAGCAACTGGTGTCGCACGTCGCCAGAATGCGCAACCGCACGCGCGGCAGGATGCCCCTGCCGCTCACCATCCGTATCCCCTACGGCGGTGGCATCGGCGGCGTCGAGCACCACAGCGACTCCTCCGAGGCGTACTACATGGCGACTCCGGGGCTCCATGTCGTCACGCCCGCGACCGTTCCGGACGCCTACGGGCTGCTGCGCGCCGCCATCGCCTCCGACGACCCGGTCGTCCTGCTCGAGCCCAAGCGGCTGTACTGGTCGAAGGACTCCTGGAACCCGGAGCGGCCGGCATCCGTTGAACCCTTGGGCCGTGCGGTGGTGCGGCGCTCCGGCCGGAGCGCCACGCTCCTCACGTACGGACCGTCCGTTCCCGTCTGCCTGGAGGCGGCCGAGGCGGCCCGGGCCGAGGGCTGGGACCTCGAAGTCGTCGATCTGCGCTCCCTGGTGCCGTTCGACGACGAGACGGTGTGCGCCTCGGTGCGGCGGACGGGACGCGCGGTCGTCGTCCATGAGTCGGGCGGCTTCGGCGGTCCCGGCGGGGAGATCGCGGCCCGGGTCACGGAGCGCTGCTTCCACCATCTGGAGGCACCGGTGCTGCGTGTGGCCGGCTTCGACCTCCCGTATCCGCCGCCGATGCTGGAGCGCCACCACCTGCCCGGCGTGGACCGGATCCTGGACGCCGTGGGGCGTCTGCAGTGGGAGGCCGAAAGCTGATGGCACAGGTGCTGGAGTTCAAGCTCCCCGACCTCGGTGAGGGGCTCACCGGGGCGGAGATCGTGCGCTGGCTGGTCGAGGTGGGCGATGTCGTCACCGTCGACCAGCCGGTCGTCGAGGTCGAGACGGCCAAGGCGATGGTGGACGTGCCCTGCCCGTACGGGGGTGTGGTCACCGCCCGCTTCGGCGAGGAGGGCACCGAACTGCCGGTGGGGGCCCCGCTGCTCACGGTGGCCGTGGGCGGACCGGACGCCGACCGGCCGCCGGGCGAGGACCGCCCGGCCGCCGCCCCGAGCGAGGGCTCCGGTACGGACACCGGTGGCGAGCGCGCGGATGGCGCGGGTTCCGGAACGGGCGGCTCCCGTGGTGACGGCTCCCCTGCCTCCCGTTCCGAGGCCTCCGGCAACGTCCTGGTGGGTTACGGCACCTCGGAGGCACCGGCCCGGCGCCGCAGGGTGCGGCCGGGGCGGCCGGTGTCGGCCACGCCCGTCACGCCCACGATGCGCACCGCGTCCGCCGGGAACGGTCGGTCCGCCGCTGCCGGGCAGGCCGCCGCCGGGGCGATGGACGGTCCGGTCCCCGTGATCTCACCGCTGGTGCGCAGACTGGCCCGGCAGAACGGCCTGGACCTGCGGGAGATGACGGGTTCCGGACCCGAGGGGCTGATCCTGCGGGCGGACGTGGAGTACGCGCTCCGGGCCGCCGGCGCGCAGCAGGCCCGCAAGGACCGGACGGCCGCCACCGAGTCGCACGCGCGTGTGGCGCAGGCACCCACGCCGACCGCCGGTACCGCGGTCCCGGATGTTGTCCGCGTCCCCCTCAAGGGCATCCGCGGTGCCGTGGCCGACAAGCTCTCCCGCAGCCGCACCGAGATACCGGACGCGACCTGCTGGGTGGACGCCGACGCGACCGAGCTGATGCGGGCACGGGCCGCGATGAATGCCTCGGGCGGTCCGAAGATCTCCGTGCTCGCTCTGCTGGCCCGGATCTGCACCGCCGCGCTGGCCCGCTTCCCCGAGCTCAACTCCTCCGTGGACATGGCGGCCAGGGAGGTCGTCCAGTACGCGGCCGTGCACATCGGCTTCGCCGCGCAGACCGAGCGGGGGCTCGTCGTCCCCGTCGTCCGGGACGCGCATACGCGGGACGCGGAGTCGCTCACGGCGGAGTTCGCCCGGCTGACCGAGGCGGCCCGGTCCGGGACGCTGACGCCCGCGGAACTCACGGGCGGCACCTTCACGTTGAACAATTACGGCGTCTTCGGCGTCGACGGCTCCACCCCGATCATCAACCACCCCGAGGCCGCCATGCTCGGCGTCGGCCGCATCGTCCCCAAGCCCTGGGTGTACGAGGGCGAGTTGGCGGTGCGACAGGTCGTGCAGCTCTCGCTCACTTTCGACCACCGGGTCTGCGACGGTGGTACGGCGGGCGGCTTCCTGCGTTACGTGGCGGACTGCGTGGAGCAACCGGCGGTACTGCTGCGAACGCTGTGAGGTCCGGTTCTCCCTGCCGTGTCCGTTCCCGGACACCGTGCCCCCGCGTTCCCCGTGATCGCGGGGGCACGCATACTCGGAGGGTGACCGAGTACGAGCTCCCGGGTGCTCCCGGTGCCGGACCCGACGCCGTTGGCGACCGCGACCGAAACTGCGACCGAGGCCCCGCGCCGGGCGCGGCGCCGCCGCTCGAGCCCGTTGCGTACGACGCCCTCGTGCTCGCCGGTGGCGGTGCCCGGCGGCTCGGAGGCGCGGACAAGCCCGGCGTGCGGGTGGGCGGTCGAGCGTTGCTCGACCGGGTGCTCGCGGCCTGCGCCGACGCCCGCACCACCGTGGTCGTGGCCGACCCCCGCCCCACCCCCCGGCCCGTGCTCTGGGCGCGTGAGGAACCGCCGCGCGGCGGACCGCTCGCCGCGCTCGACGCCGGGATCCGGCTCAGCACCGCGGAGTACGTCGTGCTGCTCTCCGCCGACCTGCCGTTCCTCGACGGACGCACCGTCGACGAGCTGCTGACCACCCTCCGTACGAGCACGGCCGACGGGGTCGTGCTGACCGACGCCGACGGCCGGGACCAGCCGCTCGTGGCCGCGTACCGTACGGCGGCCCTGCGCCGCGAACTCGCCGCGCTCAGCGAGCGGCACGGCCGGCTGGCCGGGCTGCCGCTGCGTCGGCTGACCGGCTCGCTCGACCTCACCCGAATCTTCGGCCCGGTGGCGTCCTTCGACTGCGACACCTGGGACGACATCGCCGCCGCCAGAGCACGCATCAGGGAGCATGGACACGTGTTGGATGAATGGATTACCGCAGTCAAGGACGAGCTGGGCATCGATCTGGACGTTGACACCGGCGTACTCCTCGACCTCGCCCGTGACGCCGCCCACGGCGTGGCCAGGCCGGCGGCGCCGCTGACCACCTTCCTCGTCGGTTACGCGGCGGCCCGCGCGGGCGGTGGCCGGGAGGCCGTGGCCGAGGCCACCCGCAAGGCCGCGGCCCTCGCCACCCGCTGGGCCGACGAGGACATCCCCGACGCCACCCCCGGCACGAGCCCGGACGCCCGATGACCGCGCCCGACGCCCGAGCCGGCGAGCACACCGGGGACACTCAGGACACCGAGAGTGCCGAGGACGCCGAGGACGACGATGATTTCGATGTCGAGGAGGCTCTCGCCCTCGTGAACGACGCCTCCGGCCGCACCCCCGGCCGCACTTCCGGTGACCCCGGGCACGCCCCCGCCACGGACCGCCCGCGCCGCCACGGCGTCCCCTGGCCCGACGCCCGCGCCCTCGCCGAGCGCGCCGGCCGCAACGTCAGGGTCCGCCCCGGCGCCGGCGGCCGCGCCGCCCACCGCGCCCCGGCCTCCGTGCCGCTCGACGCCGCGCTCGGCCTCACTCTGGCCGCCCCCCTCACGGCTCTCACCGACCTGCCCTCCTTCGACACCTCGGCCATGGACGGCTGGGCGGTCTCCGGCCCGGGACCCTGGATCGTGCGGGAGGAAGGCGTCCTCGCCGGACACGCCGCGCACACGCCGCTCGCCGACGGCGAAGCCGTCCGTATCGCCACCGGCGCCCGTGTCCCTCCGGACACCACCGCAGTCCTCCGCAGCGAACACGGCCGCACCAACGCCAAGGGCCGCCTGCACGCCCTCGCGCCCCGGGGCGGGAGCGCGGCCCAGGCCGGGCCCGCCGCCACGGTGGCGCACGGTCAGGACATCCGCCCCCGCGGTCAGGAATGCCGCAGCGGCGACCAACTGCTGTCCGCCGGCACCCTGGTGACACCGGCGGTGCTGGGCCTCGCCGCGGCCGCCGGATACGACACGCTCAGCACGTTCCCCCGGCCCCGCGTCGAGGTCCTCGTCCTCGGCGACGAGCTGCTCACCGGGGGTCTTCCGCACGACGGGCTGATCCGGGACGCACTCGGTCCGATGCTGCCGCCCTGGCTGCGCGCACTCGGCGCCGAGGTCACCGCGGTCCGCCGGGTCCGCGACGACGCGCAGCCGCTGCACAAGGCGATCACGAGGTCCGACGCCGATGTCGTCGTCACCACCGGCGGCACCGCCGCGGGCCCGGTCGACCACGTCCACCCGACGCTGAGCCGCATCGGGGCCGAACTGCTCGTGGACGGGGTCGAGGTGCGCCCCGGCCACCCCATGCTCCTGGCCCGCACCAAGGAGAACCAGCACCTCGTCGGCCTGCCCGGCAATCCCCTCGCCGCCGTCTCCGGACTGCTCACGCTCGCCGAACCCCTGCTGCGTACTCTCGCGGCACGCCCGGCCCCCGAGCCGTACACGATGCCGCTGCGGGACGCGGTCCACGGGCATCCGCACGACACTCGGCTCATCCCCGTCATGCTGCGCGGGGACACCGCCCTGCCGCTGTTCTACAACGGCCCCGCCATGCTGCGCGGCATCGCGGCGGCCGACGCCCTCGCCGTCGTGCCGCCGGGCGGCACGCGGCCCGGTCAGGAGACGGGACTGCTCGACCTTCCCTGGGCGTCCGGGGGAATTGGGAGGTGTTTCACGTGAAACTTCCGGGTCAGGACGCCATTGCTCGCCAGGCGGACGAGCACTTGGTGACACATCGGGTGAAATTGCCGAGGAAGGTGGTCGAGCACCCGATCCGCCAGGTCGCCAAAAGGCTGTCCATGGCCTTGCTCCTCCTCGTGCTGACGGCGCTGATCGTGTACCTCGACCGCGACGGCTACAACGACAGCGCCGACGGCACCCTCGACTTCCTCGATGCCTTCTACTACGCGACCGTCACCCTCTCCACCACGGGATACGGCGACATCACGCCGGTCAGCGACGGCGCCCGGCTGACCAATATCTTCGTCGTCACGCCGTTGCGCGTGATGTTCCTGATCATCCTGGTCGGTACCACCCTCGAAGCCCTCACCGAACGCACTCGGGAGGAATGGCGACTGAACCGCTGGAGGTCCACGTTGCGTGATCACACCGTTGTCGTCGGATTCGGCACGAAGGGCAGGTCCGCGATCCGGACCGTCTGCGCGACGGGGCTCCGCAAGGAGCAGGTCGTGGTGGTCGACCCCAGCGACAAGGCGATCGAAGCCGCCGCGGCCGACGGATACGCGGGCGTCATAGGAGACGCGACGCGCAGCGAGGTGCTGAAGCGGGCCGAGGTGTACCGGGCGAAGCAGATCATCATCGCCACGCAGCGCGACGACACAGCCGTACTGGTGACGCTGACGGCCCGTCAGCTCAACCGCGGCGCGAAGATCGTGGTCGCGGTGCGCGAGGAGGAGAACGCGCCGCTGCTGAAGCAGTCCGGAGCCGACGCGGTCATCACCAGCGCCAGCGCGGCCTGCCGGCTGCTCGGGCTGTCGCTGCTCAGCCCCGCGGCCGGCATGGTGATGGAGGACCTCATCCACCAGGGCACGGGGCTCGACATGGTCGAACGGCCGGTCATAAAGGCCGAGGTGGGCAGGACGCCGCGGGAGGTCGACGATCTGGTGGTGAGCGTCCTGCGCGGGCACCGGGTGCTCGGCTACGACGACGAGAACGTCGGGACGCTCGAGTTGACCGACCGGCTGATCACGATCGTGCGGAAGACGTCGGCCAGGCAGGTGGCGCCCGACATGCGCCCGCTTCCTCGGGACTGACCGCCAGGACATGCGGCACGCGGACACCCGGGCCCCGGAGGTCATCGCCCCGGAGCCCGCCGACCTCGCGTCACTTGCGGTTGTAGAGCCGCATCGTGATCGGTCCGAAGACCAGGACGAACAGGGCGGACCAGCCCAGTGACCAGGCGACCTCGCCAGGCCAGTCACCCGCCATCAGCCCGCGCACCGCGGATGCCAGGTGCGTGACGGGACTGTTGTTGACGAACGCCTGGAGCCAGCCCGGCATGGTGCGCGGGTCGACGAAGACGTTGGACAGGAAGGTGAGTGGGAAGATCACCATCATGCTGACGCCCATGACCGACTTCTCGGTGCGCAGCATCAGCCCGAACATCGTCCAGATCCACGAGAACGCGAACGCGAAGGCCACCAGCAGTGCGATGCCGGCGAGCACGCCGGCGACTCCGCCGTCCGGGCGGTAGCCGAGGATCACGCCCACGGTGAGCATCACGACCGACGCGATGGTGTAGCGCAGGGCGTCGCCGAGCAGATAGCCGACCATCGTCGACGGACGCCAGATCGGCAGGGTGCGGAACCGGTCGAACACACCCTTCTCGATGTCCGTGTTGACCGAGACGCCGGTGTACATCGTGATCATCACGACCGACATCACCAGGATGCCCGGCAGCAGGAACTGGATGTACTCCTTCGGCGAGCCGGCCAGCGCCCCGCCGAAGAGGTACGTGTACATCAGCACCATCATGATCGGGAACGCGGTGACGTCGAACAGCTGCTCCGGTACGTGCTTGATCTTGAGGATCGCGCGCCAGCCGAAGGTCAGGGAGGCCGACCACGCGCTGGGCCGCGGCGGGCGCTCCTTGGCGACCAGCAGCTCGGCGAGGGAGTCGGTGCGGACCGGGGCGAGTTCCGCGCTCTCCGTGGTCGTCGTCGCGGTGCTCATGCCGCCACCTCGTCCTTCGGATTGTGGGAGTGGCCGCCCCCGGAGCCCGATCCGGAGCCCGAACCCGAGCCGGAGCCGGACCCGGAACCCGAGCCGGAGCCCGAGCCGGGTGCGTGTGTGTCGTGACCGGTGAGGGCGAGGAACACCTCGTCCAGGCTGGGCTGGCCGAGCGAGAAGTTGTCGACGGTGATGCCGGCCGCGGCCAGTTCGCTCAGCGCGCGGGCGGCCTGTTCGGCGGCGGTGTCGTGGTTCACGGCCGCACCCAGACGGGCGGTGAGCGTCACCGGGTCGGGTTCGAGCTGCACCTGTGCGTCGAGTGCACGGCGCAGCAGGTCCGCCGCGAGGGGCCGGTGGTCCGGATCGCGCAGCCGCAGATGTACGGAACCGGCGCCGACGGACGCCTTCAGCTCGCCCTTGGTGCCCTCGGCGATCACCTTCCCGCGGTCGATGACGGCGATCCGGGACGCCAACTGGTCGGCCTCGTCCAGGTACTGCGTGGTCAGCAGCACGGTGGTGCCCTGGGCGACCACCGCGCGCACGATGTCCCACACCTGGTTGCGGCTGCGCGGGTCCAGGCCGGTCGTCGGTTCGTCGAGGAACAGCAGGTCGGGGGTGTTGAGGATGGACGCGGCGATGTCGATACGCCGCCGCATGCCGCCCGAGTAGTGCTTGACCTGCCTGGCCGCCGCGTCCGTCAGGCCGAAGGCCTCCAGAAGCTGGGCGGCACGGGTGCGGGCGGCCGGTTTGCGGTGGCCGAGGAGCCGGGCCAGCAGGATCAGGTTCTCCGCGCCGGTGAGGTCCTCGTCCACGGACGCGTACTGCCCGGTCAGGCTCACCAGGCCGCGCACCGTGTCTGCCTCGCGCACGACGTCGTGACCGAAGACATGCGCGTCGCCCCCGTCCGGTCGTAGGAGGGTGGCGAGCATTTTCACGGTGGTGGTCTTGCCGGCGCCGTTCGGTCCGAGGACTCCGTACACCGTGCCGGCCGGCACGGTGAGGTCGACCCCGTCGACGGCCCGGGTCTCACCGAAGGTCTTGACCAGGCCGGCGGTCTCGATCGCCAGGCCGGACGTCTGCGTGCTCATGCTCGGAGTCCTTCCACATGCTTGGGCTACGCATGGAGAGACCCTCACCGTCGCGCAAACTCATCGCTTCCGCACATGGGTTTCCCGGCGAATCGGTCCAACGACGGAGCCGCCTCCGCCCATCGATCCAAGCCGACCGGCGGGTGGCGCGGGCGAAGTGGGCCAGGGAGTAGCGTCGCTCCCATGTATGCGATCACGATTCCCGAACCCGGTGGACCCGAGGCGCTGGTGTGGGAGCAGGTCCCTGATCCCGTCGCCGGCCCGGGTGAGGTGCTTGTCGAGGTGGTGGCCGGTGCCGTCAACCGCGCCGACATCATGCAGCGGCAGGGCTTCTACGACCCCCGCCCGGCGCCTCCCCCTACCCCGGCCTGGAGTGTTCCGGACGGATCACCACTCTCGGAACCGGTGTGACCGGGTGGGCGGTCGGTGACGAGGTCTGCGCGCTGCTCGCCGGCGGCGGCTACGCCCAGCAGGTCGCCGTCCCGATCGGGCAGCTGCTCCCCGTCCCCGAGGGGCTCGACGTCAAGCAGGCGGCGGCGCTCCCGGAGGTCGTCTGCACGGTCTGGTCGAACGTCTTCATGGTGGCCCACCTCCGCCCCGGCGAGACCCTGCTCGTGCACGGCGGATCCAGCGGCATCGGCACCATGGCCATCCAGCTCGCCAAGGCCGTCGGTGCCAAGGTCGCCGTCACCGCCGGAACCAAGGAGAAGCTGGACCACTGCGCCGAACTGGGTGCCGACATCCTGATCAACTACCGCGAGCAGGACTTCGTCGCCGAGTTGAAGGAGGCGACCAACGGCGTGGGCGCGGACGTCATCCTCGACATCATGGGTGCCAAGTACCTGGACCGTAACGTCCAGGCCCTTGCCGTCAACGGTCGGCTCGCGATCATCGGTCTCCAGGGCGGAGCCAAGGGCGAGCTGAACTTGCGTGCCCTCCTCGGCAAGCGCGCCGCGATCAGCGCGACGTCGCTGCGCGCCCGGCCGCTGGAGGAGAAGGCGGCGATCGTCGCGGCCGTTCGGGAACACGTGTGGCCGCTGATCGCCGACGGCCATGTCCGTCCCGTCGTCGACCGCGAGCTCCCGATGCCGGAGGCAGCCGACGCCCACCGGGTTGTGGAGGAGAGCAGCCACGTCGGCAAGGTGCTGCTGGTCGTGCCATAGGACCGCCGGACCACTGTGTTCGTGGGCCCGGGGGCTTCAGCTCCGTCGGAGCCTCAGGCCCACGAACGCCAGTCCCAGCCCGAGCCCCATGAGGACCAGCCCACTCCCCAGCGGCAGGATGCGCACCATGGGCTCGGTGCCGGTGGCGGTGTCCGACGCGGGACTCCGCGACGCCCCGGAGGGCACCGGAACGGCCTCCCGCGCCCCCGGCGCCCGACGGGTGGCGTCGGCTCCCGGTTCCTTGGGCACGCGCATACCGTCTGCGGCGTCCGGTGCCTCGGGCAGAGCATCGACGCCCGCCTCCTTCGGCTCCTCGGTGCGCGCGCCGTCACCGAGGCCGGAGGACTCCGGCACCGTGTTCACCTCGCGGCGGTCGGCCTTGCTCCCGCTGTCACGTTGTCCGCCGTCGTGTCCACCGCGCGGATCCGCCTTCCCTGATTCCCCGGACTTCCTGGGATCGCCGGTCTTCTCCGTCTCCTCGCTCCCCTCCGTCGTCTCGGGCACCTCCCGGCCCGGCCGCTTCCGCCCTTCCCCCGGCCGGCTTCCGGCCCTGGAGGGCTCGGCGGAGGGCGACAGCGACGGCGACGTCGCGGACGAGAGGAACGAGAAGGACGAGAGAGACGAGAGAGACGGGAGAGACGGGAGAGACGGGAGAGGCGGAAGAGGCGGAAGAGACCGGAGAGATGGAAGAGACGAAAGGGGCAAGTGGAAAGGAGAGGGCAAGGGTGCGGGGGACGGCACGTTCGTGGGCCCGTCCGTCGCCTCCTGACGTCCGGCGGCCGCCCCTTCGGCCCCGAAAGCCGCAGCTGTACCGAAAGGCGCCAGGACAGGGTCGTACGGCATCACCACCCCCGCCCCTGCCGCGACCCCGAGCACGACGCCCGCTCGCAGGACGACCCTCGCCCCCGTTGTCCCCACTACACGCAGCCATGGAGTCACGACCGTGACCTCCCGCGCCGGCCGGTGCTCGTTCGCACCGTCGGCTAGATGGGCCGGATGGACTCCCACAGACTCCCATTCCTCCGTACACCCGGCATTCTGGATACCCCCGTCAGGGGGGCCCGAAAGCGTGCGGCGGGCGTGCGAGAGAATGGCCGTATGGAGATGCCGAGGAACGAACGGTCGCCGGACAATCCGCAGGTACTGGTCGTCGGCCAGGACGGCAAGGCGCTCGGTGGCGGTACCGGGGACGAGGAGTCCCGCGAGGTCCCGGTGACGGAGCAGGTGGAGCAGCCCGCGAAGGTCATGCGGATCGGCAGCATGATCAAGCAGCTGCTGGAGGAGGTGCGGGCGGCTCCTCTGGACGAGGCCAGCCGGGCGCGGCTCAAGGAGATCCACGCCAGCTCGGTGAAGGAGCTGGAGGACGGGCTCGCGCCGCAGCTGGTCGAGGAGCTGGAGCGGCTCTCCCTGCCCTTCACGGACGAGGCGACCCCGAGCGACGCCGAACTGCGGATCGCGCAGGCCCAGCTGGTGGGCTGGCTGGAGGGCCTCTTCCACGGCATTCAGACCACGCTCTTCGCCCAGCAGATGGCCGCGCGCGCCCAGCTGGAGCAGATGCGCCGCGCCCTCCCGCCGGGCATGGGCGACGGCGGCCAGGAGGAACACCCGATGGGCGGCCGCGCGGGCGGTCCGTACCTGTAGCCGTCCCGGCGCGACAGCGTGAACACACAGGGGGCCCGGCACGGAAGCCGGGCCCCTTTCCCCTGAGCCGTACCCGGTAGTACCCGGTCAGGCGGACGGCGGGTTGCCCGTGGAGACGTAGAGCTGGATCTTGGGTACGTCGTCCTCTTCGACATCCGTGTCGGCGTCGGGGTACTGCTTCATGACCGTGCCGTCGCCATAGGTGTTCTCGTCGACGTCGATGACCTCGTACCGCCAGCCTGCTGCCTGGAAGCACTCCTTGACCGACTTGATGTGCTTGAACTTGAATTTCGGGAGCTGGATCTCCTCAGGGTCGTTGTTCGACTCCCGAGGCTCGGTGCACTCGGTCTTCTCGATCTTCCGGTTCTCGTCACCGGCGCGGTACCCCGACGGATGCGACGTCGCCGACGCGGTGCTGCCTCCCTTGGGGTCGTCTTCCGTCCCGACCCCGTTCAACGTCAGCGCCGCGACCAGGCCGCCGACGGCGAGCACGGAGACGATGATCGAGCCGATGACCACCGGCTTGTTGCTCTTGCCGCCGCCCCCGGCGGGCCGGTTGCCGTTCTGCGGCGTGATGTTGTACGGCGGCGGGGTCGACGGACCCTGCTGCGGGGCGTACGGCGACGGGTTGGGCGTCTGGTAGCCGCCCTGCTGCGGATAGCCGTACGCCGGGGACGGCGCGGACGGGACCGGGTGCGGAGTGCCGTACGGGTTCGGGGGCGGCAGGCTGGTACGGCGTCCGGACGCTGCCCGGGGCCCCCGGCGCCGACGACTGGTCGACCGGCGGGAACACCGCGGAGCCGACGCCCGAGCCGCTCTGCCCGGGTGTACCGGGGACGATGCTCGGCGGGGCCGCCTGGAAGGACTGGCTCACCCGCAGGCACTCGCCGCGCATGGCCTCGGCGTTGGGGAACCGTTCGTTCGGGTTCTTCTTCAGCGCGCGGGTGATCAGCGCGTCCACGGCCGGGGGCAGCGCGCGGTTGACCGAGGAGGCGAGCGGCGGCTCCTCCTGCACGTGCGCGTACGCGATGGCCAGCGGCGAGTCCGCGTCGAACGGGAGCCGTCCGGTGACCAGTTGGAAGAGCATGATGCCGACCGAGTACAGGTCGGAGCGCGCGTCGACGCCCCGGCCGAGCGCCTGCTCGGGCGAGAGGTACTGCGGGGTGCCGACGACCATGCCGGTCTGCGTCATCGACGTCACGCCGGACTGCATGGCGCGGGCGATGCCGAAGTCCATCACCTTGACCACGCCGCGCTTGGTCATCATCACGTTGCCGGGCTTGATGTCCCGGTGGACCAGCCCCATTTCGTGGCTGATCTCCAGGGCGGCCAGCACGTCGGCGGTGATCTTCAGGGCCTTGTCGACGGGCATCGCGCCCTGCTGCCGTATGTCCTCGTCGAGCACGGAGCCGAGCGGGCGGCCCTCGACGTACTCCATGACGATGTACGGCGTCAGCATGCCGTCGCCCGCGGCGGAGCCGCTGATCGGCAGCGTGTCCTCTCCGGTGTCGAAGACGGAGACGATGTTGGTGTGCGTGAGCTTCGCCACGGCCTGGGCCTCGCGGCGGAAGCGCTCGCGGAAGGCCTGTTCCCGGCCGAGTTCCGTGTGCAGGGTCTTGATGGCGACCTGGCGGTCGAGCACGCTGTCGTACGCGAGGTGGACCGAGGCCATGCCGCCCTGACCGAGCAGGTCCCGCAGTTGGTAGCGGCCACCGGCGAGCGCCCGCCCCCACTCTGGCCCTGTGTGCCGTCCTGGCTCATGTTCCGCGTCCCCCGTAGCCTCTCCGGCGCTGCCGTCGGCGACCGATGCCTCGTAGATCGAATGCGCTATTCCCGGCCAAGTCTGCCGCAGGTCACTGACACGTCAAGCACGGGGCCCGTTCCGTGACGGTACGGAAAAGAAGCGTCGCGGAAGCGTTACAGGGAGGGTGTGGCCGAACCGCCACCTGGTCCGCAGAATTTGCATGACGATACGGAGAACGGGTTTCATGGCCGGTCCGTCTCGTGCTGGTCCTGGCAACCCGTCTCGGACCGTAGGCCCCCGTAGAGGCTGTAGCGTGGCCGACGGAGACCGTGACAACACCGCGCGCACCGCGGGCAGAAACGACGGCGAGGACTGATGGCACAGCAGCAGCGCGCTCAGGGCCCGTCCGACCCCGAGGCGACTGGCGGCGGAATGTCGGAAGCGCCGGACAACTGGGGTAACGGCGGGCTCATCGGCGATGGCCGTTACCGGCTGACGCACCGACTCGGCCGGGGCGGCATGGCCGAGGTGTTCGCCGCCGAGGACGTGCGTCTCGGTCGTACGGTCGCGGTCAAACTGATGCGTGCCGATCTGGCCGAGGACCCGATCGCCAAAGCGCGGTTCACACGCGAGGCGCAGTCGGTGGCCGGTCTCAACCACCATGCGATCGTCGCCGTGTACGACTCCGGTGAGGACACGGTGGGCGGCCAGGCCGTGCCGTACATCGTCATGGAGATCGTCGAGGGCCGCACGATCCGCGATCTCCTGCTCAACGCCGAGGCGCCCGGCCCCGAACAGGCGCTGATCATCGTCTCCGGAGTTCTGGAGGCGCTGGCCTACTCGCACCAGCACGGCATCGTGCACCGCGACATCAAGCCCGCCAACGTCATCATCACGCACAACGGTGCCGTGAAGGTGATGGACTTCGGCATCGCCCGCGCGCTGCACGGCGCGTCCACGACGATGACGCAGACCGGCATGGTCATGGGCACCCCGCAGTACCTCTCGCCGGAGCAGGCGCTCGGCAAGGCCGTCGACCACCGGTCCGACCTGTACGCGACCGGCTGCATGCTGTACGAACTCCTGGCGCTGCGGCCCCCGTTCACCGGTGAGACGCCGCTGTCCGTGGTCTACCAGCACGTGCAGGACATCCCCACGCCCCCGTCGGAGGTCTCGGACGCCAGTCCGCCGGAGCTGGACGGGCTTGTCATGCGCTCGCTCGCCAAGGAGCCGGACGACCGTTTCCAGACGGCCGAGGAGATGCGCGGGCTGGTTCAGTACGGGCTGCAGATGCTGTACGACCAGGGCGGGCACACCGGCACCTGGAACACCGGCCTGGTGGACATGCACGACGGCCGGCACACCCCGGCTGCCGGTTTCGCGGGTACGACGGCGGTGCCGCACCCGGACGCCTCCGGCACCGCGGCCATCCCGCAGCCGATCCTGCCCAACCGGTACGGCAGTGGGGACGACGGCGGTTTCGAGGGCGGCGGCAACGAGGGCAGCGGCCGCGGCAAGCTGTGGATTCTCGCGGTGCTCGCGGTGATCGCCATCGCGGCGGGTGTCGCACTGGCGATGAGCAACAGCGGCACGGACAAGGACGGTGACAGGCCGACCAAGTCACCGAGCTCCTCGCAGTCCAGCGAGGAGGAGGAGAAGACCAGCGAGTCGCCGAGCGACGACCCCACCGAGGAGCCGCAGGCGCCGAACACGGACACCGGCACCGGCAACGGGTCCGGCGGTGGCAACTGGAGGACCCCGTCGTACACCCCGTCCCCGACGCCGTCGGAGGGCCAGTCGCAGCCCGACGACCCGACGGACGACCCGACGGACGTCCCGACGACGCCGACCGAGACGGAGACGGAAGAGGAACCGACGACACCGACGGAGCCGGACCCGGCGACGGGCGGCGCGGACGGTGGATTGGTCAACGGCGGTACGGAGGGCGGCGGGGACACCGATCCCGTCACCGGCGGCTGACCGAGGGCGGGCCTCGTGCCCGCCTCACCCCGTGAGAGCCGCCGAGAGCCGTTGAGGCGGCCCCACCACACGCGGCGCACCGCCGTGGCCGCGTCCCCCGGTCGAGCAGGCCGGACGGGTGAATACCGGCGTGCACCCACCCCACCGCTCCCCTCAAGCCCGCCGCGCCCGCCGCGCGGCGGACGCCGGTCGGCGTGCCGCTGCGCCCAGTGGGGGCGCGTGGAGTGCAGGGGTGGTACACGTAAGCGCGCCCCCCGTCAGATGCCCGGACATCGTGCACCCCGTGAGCTGGGCATTGTCGCTCTCAGTCATATGCCGTCGCACTATGCGTTTGTTCTGGCGCGGGGCGCGAGACTCAGCCCTTCCCGAGTCCGGGGTCCTCGGGATAACGTGCCGTTGCTCCGGCCTCCTGCAAGGCTGTGACCAGCGTGCCTTCCCCAGTCTTTCCGATTTACTTGGAAATCCAAGCAAAATCCCAGGTCAGGGGGGGTTTCACAGAAATGTGGCGCACTGGGTAACGTGCTTGTTGCAGGTCGCTCGCCGGGGCACCTGTCACGCCTGTTCCCGGCTGAGCGGCACCCACCCCGTGCCCGTGGTCGAGAAGAGGTGAGCCTCCCCAGCTCTTGACGAGCTGGAGGGGGACCCCAGACCTACCGGCAACCCCGGGGGTCGGATCGACGGAGGAGCACACGTGACCGTGGAGAGCACTGCCGCGCACGCACCGCGACGCAGCGCCGGAAGCAACGCCGGCGCCACCGGCACCAAGCGCACCACCAGCACCACTGCCAAGAAGGCCGCCACGGCCAAGAAGGCCACCACCAAGAAGGCCGCCACGGCCAAGAAGGCCACCACCAAGAAGGCCGGCGGTGTGGTGAAGAGCGCCGAGCCCGGCCTCGTGCAACTGCTGACGCCCGAGGGTGAGCGCGTCAAGAACGCCGAGTTCGACCAGTACGTCGAGGGCATCACCGCCGAGGACCTCCGCGGCCTGTACCGAGACATGGTGCTCACCCGCCGCTTCGACGCCGAGGCGACCGCACTGCAGCGCCAGGGCGAGCTGGGCCTGTGGGCCTCGTTGCTGGGCCAGGAGGCGGCGCAGATCGGCTCCGGCCGGGCGCTGCGCGACGACGACTACGTCTTCCCCACCTATCGCGAGCACGGCGTCGCCTGGTGCCGCGGGGTGGACCCGATCAACCTGCTCGGCATGTTCCGTGGCGTCAACAACGGCGGCTGGGACCCGAACGGCAACAACTTCCACCTGTACACGATCGTCATCGGCTCCCAGACGCTGCACGCCACGGGCTACGCGATGGGCGTGGCCAAGGACGGCGCGGACAGCGCGGTGGTCGCCTACTTCGGCGACGGCGCCTCCAGCCAGGGCGATGTGGCCGAGGCGTTCACCTTCTCCGCGGTCTACAACGCCCCGGTGGTGTTCTTCTGCCAGAACAACCAGTGGGCGATCTCCGAGCCGACCGAGAGGCAGTCCCGCGTCCCGCTGTACCAGCGCGCGCAGGGCTTCGGCTTCCCGGGCGTGCGGGTGGACGGCAACGACGTGCTGGCGAGCCTCGCCGTCACCCGGTGGGCCCTGGAGCGGGCCCGCGGCGGTGAGGGGCCGACGCTGATCGAGGCGTTCACCTACCGCATGGGCGCCCACACCACCTCCGACGACCCCACCCGCTACCGCCACGACGACGAGCGGGCCGCCTGGGAGGCCAAGGACCCGATCCTGCGCCTTCGCCGCTACCTGGAGTCCGCAAACCACGCGGACGAGGGATTCTTCGCGGAACTGGAGACCGAGAGCGAGACGTTGGGCAAACGAGTGCGCGAAGTGGTCCGCGCCATGCCGGACCCGGACCACTTCGCCATCTTCGAGAACGTGTACGCGGACGGACACGCGCTCGTCGACGAGGAGCGGGCGCAGTTCGCCGCCTACCAGGCGTCGTTCGCCGACGCGGACGGGGGTAAGTGACATGGCGGAGACCGTGGCATTCAAAAACATGGCTCTGGCCAAGGCGATCAACGAGTCGCTGCGCCGTGCCCTGGACACGGACCCCAAGGTCCTCGTCATGGGTGAGGACGTCGGCAAACTCGGCGGCGTGTTCCGGGTGACGGACGGGCTGCAGAAGGACTTCGGCGAGAGCCGCGTCATCGACACCCCGCTCGCCGAGTCGGGCATCGTCGGCACGGCGATCGGCCTCGCCCTGCGCGGCTACCGCCCGGTGGTCGAGATCCAGTTCGACGGTTTCGTCTTCCCGGCGTACGACCAGCTCGTCACGCAGCTGGCGAAGATGCACGCCCGTTCGCTGGGCAAGGTGAAGCTCCCGGTCGTCGTGCGCATCCCCTACGGCGGCGGCATCGGCGCCGTGGAGCACCACTCCGAGTCCCCGGAGTCGCTGTTCGCGCACGTGGCCGGCCTGAAGATCGTCTCCCCGTCCCACGCGTCGGACGCGTACTGGATGATGCAGCAGGCCATCCAGAGCGACGACCCGGTGATCTTCTTCGAGCCCAAGCGGCGCTACTGGGACAAGGCCGAGGTCAACACGGAGGCGATCCCCGGACCGCTGCACACCGCGCGCGTGGTCCGTGAGGGCACGGACCTGACGCTGGCGGCCTACGGGCCGATGGTGAAGCTCTGCCGGGAGGTCGCGGATGCCGCCGCCGAGGAGGGCCGCTCCCTGGAGGTGCTGGACCTGCGCTCGGTCTCCCCGCTCGACTTCGACTCGATCCAGGCGTCGGTGGAGAAGACCCGCCGGCTGGTCGTCGTCCACGAGGCACCGGTGTTCTTCGGTTCGGGCGCGGAGATCGCCGCGCGGATCACGGAACGCTGCTTCTACCACCTGGAGGCCCCGGTCCTGCGGGTGGGCGGCTATCACGCCCCGTACCCGCCGGCCCGCCTGGAGGAGTCCTACCTCCCGGACCTGGACCGGGTGCTGGACGCCGTCGACCGTTCGCTGGCGTACTGAGAGAGGGGGAGAGGTCATGACGACGACACAAACGCCCGTACGCGAGTTCAAGATGCCCGACGTGGGCGAAGGGCTGACCGAGGCCGAGATCCTCAAGTGGTACGTCCAGCCCGGTGACACGGTCACCGACGGCCAGGTGGTGTGCGAGGTCGAGACGGCGAAGGCGGCCGTCGAACTCCCCATCCCCTACAACGGCGTGGTCCACGAGCTGCACTTCCCCGAGGGCACCACGGTGGACGTGGGCACGTCCATCATCGCGGTGGACGTCTCGGGCGGTGCGGCACCGGCCCCGGAGGCACCGGCCGCCGAGCCCGCTGCCGCACCGGCCGAGCAGCCGGCGGAACCGGAAGCGGAACCGGCGGCGGGCTCGGGTCGCCAGCCCGTGCTGGTCGGCTACGGCGTGGCGACGTCCGCCACGCGCCGCCGCCCCCGCAAGGCCGCGCCCGAGGTCCCCGCCCAGCAGGCGGCGGTCACGCCGGTGCCGGCGGAGCTGAACGGCCACCCCCCGGCCCCGGTACCCGCCCCGGCCCCGGCGTCCCCCGCCGAACAGCCGGTCGTCGGCGGACGACAGCGCCCGCTGGCCAAGCCGCCGGTGCGCAAGCTGGCGAAGGACCTCGGCGTCGACCTGGCGACGGTCACCCCGACCGGCCCGGACGGCATCATCACCCGCGAGGACGTCCACGCGGCGGTGGCCGCGCCCGAGGCCCCGGCACCCGAGGCCCCGACTGCCACCCCGGCCGTCCCGGCCCCGGCCCCCATGCCGTACGACTCGGCGCGCGAGACCCGCATCCCGGTCAAGGGCGTCCGCAAGGCGACGGCGGCGGCGATGGTCGGCTCGGCGTTCACGGCGCCGCATGTCACGGAGTTCGTGACGGTCGACGTGACGCGCACGATGAAGCTGATCGAGGAGCTCAAGCAGGACGAGGAGTTCACCGGCCTGCGGGTGAACCCCCTCCTGCTGATCGCCAAGGCCCTGCTGGTCGCGGTCAGGCGCAATCCCGACATCAACGCCTCGTGGGACGAGGCGGCCCAGGAGATCGTGGTCAAGCACTACGTCAACCTGGGCATCGCGGCGGCCACCCCGCGCGGCCTGATCGTCCCGAACATCAAGGACGCCCACGCCAAGACGCTGCCTCAACTCGCCGAGTCCCTGGGCGAGCTGGTGTCCACGGCCAGGGAGGGCAGGACCTCCCCGTCCGCGATGCAGAACGGCACGGTGACGATCACCAACGTCGGCGTCTTCGGCGTCGACACGGGCACGCCGATCCTCAACCCCGGCGAGTCGGCGATCCTCGCCGTCGGCACGATCAAGCTTCAGCCCTGGGTCCACAAGGGCAAGGTGAAGCCCCGTCAGGTCACCACCCTGGCCCTGAGCTTCGACCACCGCCTGATCGACGGCGAACTGGGCTCCAAGTTCCTCGCCGACGTGGCGGCGATCCTGGAACAGCCGAAGCGGTTGATCAGTTGGGCGTGACGGCCACGAACCGATTAGGTTCATTACAGGAGGGGCGCCGCAAATTCGAGTTGCGACGTCCCTCCTGCTGTGCCCGGGCTCAGACCTGATGGAGCACGTACACCGGAGCGCCGTTCTCAGCCCCGCCCCGCGAGCGAATGCACGCGTGCTTGCGCGGCAGCCGGAGGCATTCGTTGACACGGCGCACGGAAATTCCCGTACGGGCGGCGATCGACTCCAGCGGCTCGCGCAGCTCACCCTTTTCGACGAGCACCGGGGCGATCACCACGGCCACAGCCCACACGTCCTCGGTCATGGACAGCCGCTGCCGCCAGTGGGCCAGCACTGACTCGGTGGTGGGCGGTGCAGTGAGGTGGCCATGGGGCGTCCGACGTTCGAGGACGAGGGTGTCGAACCGGTCCGCAATGCGTTCCATCGCCCGGACCACGGCCTGTTGCACGGCGAGGGTCGCCTGTTGTACGGCTGGCGTGCCCTGCTGTGTGGCCGGCATCTCCCTCTGCATGATCACCATCTCCTTTTGCGACGCGATCGATTCACGCTGCCCGTTGGCCGGCTCCTCATCCAGCTGAAGGTTGTGCGCTTCCAGCCGGACGATGGCCTCGGCAACCTGTTCCGGCATGGCGTAGGCGAGGGGGCACCGGGTTCGGCAGGCTGCACCTCGGCCTCCGTCAAGGTGCAGTGACCCTCCCACTGCACGGTCTCGATCACCTCGGCCACCCACTGCTTGAAGGATGCGCAGGCCGGTTTGGTGCAGGCGTTGAAGAGCAGGATCAGACCTCGGAGATCGATGAGTTGCAGGTCTCGTCGCCAGCTCCTCCCTGCGGGAACGCTGAGACAGTGCCTTCCGGTCACTGTCTCGAGATTGTCTCGATGCTCCTCCGGGACATGGTCGAGGAGCGCCTTTCGGGGCGTGGTGCGGCCCAACCGCTTGCAGACGTCCGCCGCCGGGGACCGGTGCTTCCGTCCGGCACGGTCAGCCTCCGGACCCGTTCTCCGGTCGCCGCGTAGACGAAGTCGCTGACGTCGATCGCCTCGTGCCGCTCGGCAGAGTTCTGCCGTTTGCTCGGTTCGTTCATGTGAACCACCTCCGCTGCGGAACGCAGAGCGGGGCGAAGTGAATATGCCAGCCAGTTCGAGGATGTTCACGACCGCGAGCGAAGATGATCGAACCGCTTTTCCGGCCGACGGGAGTGTGTATGGCGGACGGCAGCGTGAGGCATGGGGAAGGGGCCCATATGAAACTGTGGGCCCCTTTCGTGTTCCTACGTGTCAGGCCTTGCCGAAGCCGTAGGTCAGGAGCTTCTTGGCGTCCGTCTCGCGCTGGGCGGAGCCGGTCGAGGCGAGGACCGTGCCGATGACGGTCTTGCCGTTTCGCGTCGCGGCGAAGACCAGGCAGTACTTGGCCACCGCACCCGAGCCGGTCTTCACGCCGATCGTGCCGCTGTAACTGCCGAGCAGACCGTTGGTGTTGGTCCACGGCGCCATCGTGCGGGTGCTGCCCGTCTTCGTGACGGTCTTCGCCGTGTACTTCTTCGTCTTGACGATCGCGCGGAAGTTGGCGTTCTTCATCGCGCTGCCGGCGATCTTCGTCAGATCACGCGGCGTGGAGTAGTTCTTGCCCTTGCCGATGCCGTCGAACGAGTCGAAGTGGGTGTTCTTCAGGCCCAGGTTCTTCGCGTCGGCGTTCATCTTGCCGATGAAGGACTTCACGCGCGCGGCCCGCGTCGAGCCGGTACCGAACTTGTCCGCCAGGGCGTACGCGGCGTCGCAGCCGGACGGCAGCATCAGCCCGTACAACAGCTGGCGCACGGTGACCTTGTCACCGACGATCAGCCGTGCGGACGACGCGTTGTTCGCCACGATGTAGTCGCTGTAGGCCATTTGGATCGTGACCTTGGCGTCGAGGTTCAGGTTCTTCTGCGCGAGCACGACCTTCGCGGTCATGATCTTCGTCGTGGAACCGGTCGAGCGGCGGGTGTCGGCGGCCTTGGTGTAGAGGGACTTGCCGGTCCCGTTGTTCATCACGTAGCCGCCCTTGGCGGCGATCGTGGGCGCGGTGGCCGCCTGGGCGGGTACCGCGTGGAGGGCTCCGGAGGCCAGCACGGCGCCGGTGGTGACGGCGACGCCGACGGCTCTGCGGAGACGGATGCCCTGAATAGTGGTATTCAAGTAAAGTACCCCGATTGCGTTGAATGCCCTGGTGATGCGGCCGAGTTGAGACACGGCCGACAGGGGCCGCATGTTACTGACGCATACCTGGCGCGGATGGTTGTGCGTGAGGGGTGGGTGACTTCACGGTCCGCATCGTGGACGGGCGCTTCCATGGGTACGTGTTGTATCTATCCTGTCGGCATGAGTCCGGTCCCTGTGAAGCAACCCCCTGCCGCCGATCGCGTCTACACCCATGTCAAGCAGGGCGTCCTCGACCGCCGTTATGAGGGCGGCACGCTCCTGACCGAGGGCGAGCTGGCCGAGGCCATCGGAGTCTCGCGCACGCCGGTGCGTGAGGCGCTGCTGCGACTGGAGGCCGAGGGGCTGATCCGGCTCTACCCGAAGAAGGGCGCCCTCGTCCTGCCCGTCTCCGCGCAGGAGATCGCCGACGTCGTCGAGACCCGGCTGCTCGTCGAGGAACACGCGGTGCGCAAGGCCGTGCCCGCGCCCCCCGGGCTCATCGAGCGCCTGGAGGAACTGCTCGCCCGGCAGCGGGAACAGGCCGCCGCCGGTGACTTCGCCGCCGCGTCCGTGACCGACCGCTGCTTCCACGCGGAGATCGTCCGCAGCGGCGGCAACGAGATCCTCTCCCGCCTCTACGACCAGCTCCGCGACCGCCAACTGCGCATGGGCGTCGCCGTCATGCAGTCGCATCCCGACCGCGTCGCCAAGACCCTCGCCGAGCACCAGGAGATCCTCGATGCGCTGCGCTCGGGGGACCCGGAGGCGGCCGCCGGTGTGGTCAGCCGGCATGTCGACTGGTTCTCCCACCTGGCCCGGGGAGAAGTGCGATGACCGGCGTCCGCCGCCCCGGCGGTACGCGTGTCCTGCCCGGCGATCCCCCCGGCGGGCGGCGTGCCCTCGCCATGTGGGGGGTCGGCGTCTCGGTCTACTTCGTCGCCGTCACCTTCCGTACGTCCCTGGGAGTGGCCGGCCTCGACGCCGCCGACCGCTTCGGTGTCAACGCCTCCGCCCTGTCCACCTTCTCCATCCTCCAGTTGCTGGTCTACGCGGGCATGCAGATACCCGTCGGCCTGCTGGTCGACCGGCTCGGCACCAAGAAGGTGCTCGGCATCGGTGCCGTGCTGTTCACGGTCGGGCAACTCGGGTTCGCGCTCTCCCCGACATACGGGATGGCGCTCGCCTCCCGTGCCCTGCTCGGCTGCGGGGACGCCATGACGTTCATCAGCGTGCTGCGGCTGGGCACCCGGTGGTTCCCGGCCCGGCGAGGTCCGCTGATCGGGCAGCTCGCCGGGCTGGTCGGCATGGCGGGCAACCTGGTCTCCACCCTGGTCCTGGCCCGGCTGCTCAACGACGTCGGCTGGACGGCGGCCTTCGCGGGCAGCGCGCTCGCCGGTGTCGTGGTGCTCGTCCTGCTCCTGCTGTTCCTCCGGGACCACCCCGAGGGCCACGCGCCGGAACCCGTACCGCACCAGGGCGCCGCCTACGTACGCCGGCAGATCGCCGCCTCCTGGCGTGAACCGGGGACCCGGCTCGGGATGTGGGTGCACTTCACCACGCAGTTCCCGGCGATGGTGTTCCTGCTGCTGTGGGGCATGCCGTTCCTCGTCGAGGCGCAGGGCCTGTCCCGGGCCACCGCCGGTGAGCTGCTCACCCTCGTGGTGCTGTCCCACATGGTCTTTGGGGTCGTCTACGGCCAGATCGTCGCCCGGCATTACGGCGCGCGGCTTCCGCTGGTCCTGGGGACCGTGGGGATGACGGCCCTGCTGTGGGCGGCCGCGCTGGTCCACCCGGCCGAGACGGCGCCGATGTGGCTGCTGGTGGTGTTGTGCACGGGGCTGGGCGCCTGCGGCCCGGCCTCGATGATCGGCTTCGACTTCTCCCGCCCGGTGAATCCTCCGGAGCGGCAGGGCACGGCGTCCGGGATCACCAACATGGGCGGTTTCATCGCGTCCATGACCACCCTGTTCGCCATCGGCGTCCTGCTGGACGCCACCGGCGACGACTACGCCGTCGCCTTCTCCGCCGTCTTCGTCCTCCAGGCCTTCGGGATCACCCAGATCCTGCGGCTGCGCGGGCAGGCGGCGCGCAGGGAACGGGAACGGCTCGTCGCCGGCCGGGTCGAGAGCGTGCACGTGCCGGTGTAAGGCCGTGTGCGGCGGCGGACAGGGCGACGGGGCCCCGGGGAACGGCGTCCCCGGGCCCCGCGCACTATGCCCGTCCGGCCTCCCTACGGCGTCACCACGAAGTGCCGCAGGATCGCCGCCGCCAGGTCCGGGTCGCCCTCCGTCTTCACCCGGTCCGACACCGCGTCCGGCGTCACCCGGCCGCAGGCCATGCGGACGTACGTCTCCCAGTCGAGGGCGAGGGTGACGGCGGGACCGAGCGCCGGGGCGGTCTCCAGCGTGCCGCGGCCCTGGATGTCGACGCGGACGGTGCGCAGGAACTCCACGGGCCCGTGGACGTCGATGACCACGGCCGAACTGCGCGGCGCCTGTGCCAGCTCGGCCACCACCCGGGGCAGCTCGGCGAGCAGCACGTCGCGGGCGACGTGCGCGCCGGGGGAATCGAGGTTGCCGGGGCGGCCGAGGGCCGCGCGCAGGTCCTGCTCGTGCGCCCACACGTCGAACGCGTGCCGGCGCATGGACTCCTCCAGCGTGAGTTCCGTGCCGAGCGGGCCGCGCACCTTCGCGGCCGGTTCGCGCGACTCGTTCCGCAGCTGGCGGTTGCGCCGGATGATCATGTACTCCAGCTCGGAGGTCATCTCCGGCGCCGTGTGGTGGCGGCGCACGTCGACCTGCATCTCCGTGTAGCGCTGCTGGTCGTTGGTGACGTGGAACAGGTCGCGCGGCAGCGTGTGGATGGGGCGGGGGTCGCCCAGCATCTCGGAGTCCAGTCCGATGACATGGGAGACCACGTCACGGACCGACCACCCCGGGCACGGCGTCCGCCGGTTCCAGTCGGCCTCCACGAGCGGCTGCACCAGCTCGGATATCGCCTCGACGGAGTGGCTCCAGGCGTCGGCGTAGGGCTGGAGGGTGGGATGCAGGCTCACGGAACGGGACCCCTCGGCGGTCGGTACACGGGCAGGTGGCGGCGGCGGTGCCGGTGGGCGGTGGCTGCACTCGGCGGACGTCTCGGGACTCCCCCAGGTTCTCGGCTTCGCTCGAACCGGGAGGGCCCCAAGTTACGCTGTCGTGAGGCACCCCGGCAGTGCTTTCGTGTGACGATCGTAGGCCGTGCCGACAAGTCGAATGCCAGGACGGTGGTATTGTGCGCGCTTCTTTGCTTCAAGTCGCCGTGAACGAGGGCGAATCGGTCGAATCGCGTCGGCGTCGGGTCGCCGGTCTGGTACGGGGTCAGGCCGGAGCCGATCTCGTCGTCCTGCCGGAGTTGTGGACGACGGGCGCGTTCGCCCACGAGGACTTCGGGCGTGAGGCGGAACCCCTCGACGGGCCGACCCACGAGGCGATGGCCGAGGCCGCGCGCGACGCGGGCGTCTGGCTGCACGCGGGCTCCGTCCCGGAGCGGGGCGCCCCGGACCGCGGCTCCGACGCGGGTGACGGGCCGCTCTACAACACCTCGCTCATCTTCTCCCCCTCCGGTGAGCTGGCCGCCGTCTACCGCAAGATCCACCGCTTCGGCTTCGACAAGGGCGAGGCCGTGCTGATGGGGGCGGGCGACGCACTGGTGACGGTGCCGCTGCCGCACACCACGCTCGGTGTGGCGACCTGCTACGACCTCCGTTTCCCCGAGCTCTTCCGCGGTCTCGTCGACGCCGGCGCCGAGACGCTCGTCGTCCCGGCGGGCTGGCCGGACCGCCGCCGGTCCCACTGGACGCTGCTGGCCCAGGCGCGGGCCGTGGAGAACCAGGCGTTCGTCCTCGCGTGTGCGACGGCCGGGACGCACGCCGGGGTTCCGCAGTCGGGTCACTCGATCGTGGTCGATCCGTGGGGAGAGGTCTTGGCGGAGGCCGGTCCCGACGAGGAGATCCTCACGGTCGACTTCGACCCGGCGAAGGTCGCGAAGATCCGCGAACAGTTCCCGGCCCTGAAGGACCGGGTGCTCGGCCTGGCCCGCCCAGGTGGCTGACCGGCCGCGCTCCTGACCGACGCAGCCGGTGCGGCCCGCCTCGGCCGCCGCTACCCGTGCCGGACCAGGCAGAACGGATGCCCGGCAGGGTCGGCGTACACGCGCCAGCCGCGACCGTCGGAGCCCGCGTCCAGGACGGTCGCACCGAGCGCCGTCACCTGTTCTTCCGCGCGGTCCAGGTCCGGCACCCCGAAGTCCAGGTGGAACTGCTGCGGCACGGACGGATCCGGCCAGGTCGGATGCCGGTGGTCCGGCACCCGCTGAAAGGCCAGGACCAGCCCGGCGGGCGTGTGCAGGGTCGCCCAGTCGTCACCGAGCGCCCACCGCCGGTCGAGCCGGTTCACCTCGCCCCCGAGCAACTCCCGGTAGAACCCGGCGAGAGCCGCCGGGCGGGGACAGTCCAGCACCACGCACTGCAGTTCGGCGATCACATCGCCCAGCCTACGGGCGCGGAGTACTACTCCTCGCGCTCCTTCTCCGCCAGGTGGATCACGCACACCGCCACCGTGATCAGCAGGGCCGGGTCCGCGTCCTCGCGTACGACGTCGACGCCGTACGTCTCCCGGACGTGCAGCCAACGCCGCGAGACCACGGCGAGCAGTTCGCCGTCGTACTCGACGGCGAACTCACGGTCGAGGACCTTGCCGCTGACGTCCAGTTCGGAGCCGTCGGCCAGGGCGACCCGGTAGTGGTTGCGCAGCAGGGACAGCCGCTTGCGCCGGACCGCCGCCAGCGCCTCACCGTCCCGCTCGATCACCATGGTGTCCCGCAGGGCGAACATCTTCTTGCGGATGTCGATGAGGACGCGGCCCTGGACGTCCTTCAGCTCGAAGGTGTCCCGCAGCCGCATGGCCTTGCCGTCGACGAGGAAGACCTTGTTGCCCCGGTCGTCCTCGATCCAGTAGTCGTCACCGATCCCGAGGATCCGGTCGCGTACGAGGAATCTCATGACACCAGGGGTGCCCTCTCTCCCGTGTCCCGACGCCGCCGCTAGGCCGATTGTCGGATCCGGCCGTCGACGTCCCGTCAGACTCCGTACCCGTCGCTGTAGCCGTCGCGGCCGTGCGGCCGGGTGTCGTCGACGACCGGCGTGGCGGGTGGTACGACGACCCGCCGACGCCGGGCGATGCTGCTGAAGGTCGCCACACCGATCAGTCCGACGACCATGAAGATGACGCCGACCAGGTTCAGGTTGACCCCCCGCATGTCCCAGTCGGTCGCGAACGTGAGAATCGCTCCCACCGCGATGAGGATGATGCAGCCTCCGAGGCCCATGAGTGCCGCCTTCCTGCCCGGTCCTTCCGGTTGCATCCGGGTACCCGGCAGGCCCTCACTCATGCAGCACCGGCGGACTGACCAACCCTCAGCGGCGTCCCCGGGTCGCGGCGACGGAAACGGCCCTACCCCTCCAGGAACGCCGTCAGCGCGTTCGCCAGCAGGAACGGGTCCTGGGCGCCGCACAGTTCGCGTGCGCTGTGCATCGACAGGATGGCCACCCCGATGTCGACGGTCCGGATGCCGTGCCGGGCCGCGGTGATCGGACCGATGGTGGTGCCGCACGGCATGGCGTTGTGGGAGACGAACGACTGGAAGGGCACACCCGCCTTCTCGCAGGCGGCGGCGAACACCGAGCGCCCCGAACCGTCCGTGGCGTAGCGGTTGTTGACGTTCACCTTGAGGAGAGGGCCGCCGTCGACGCGCGGGTGGTGCGTCGGGTCGTGCCGCTCCGCGTAGTTGGGGTGGACGGCGTGACCGGTGTCCGAGGAGAGGCAGACGGTGCCGGCGAAGGCGCGCGCCCGGTCCTCGTACGAGCCGCCGCGGGTGAACACCGAGCGCTCCAGCACGCTGCCGAGCAGCGGCCCGTCCGCGCCGGTGTCGGACTGGGAGCCGTTCTCCTCGTGGTCGAAGGCGGCGAGGACGGGGAGGTACGGCAGGTTCGCGCCGTGCCCGGCCACCGCCGCCAGCGCGGCCGTACCGGCGTGCACCGACAGCAGGTTGTCCATGCGCGGGCCGGCCACCAGCTCCCGGTCGCGGCCCAGGTAGGCGGGCGGCTCCACGGAGTGCACCATCAGGTCCCAGCCGGTGACCTCGCCGGACGGGACGCCGGCGGTGTCCTCCAGGAAGGCGATGAGGTCGCCGTCGCGCACGTCGTCGCCCAGGCCCCAGACGGGTTGCATGTGGCGCTGCTTGTCGAGCTTGAGGCCGTCGGTGTTGACCGAGCGGTCCAGGTGGATGGCGAGCTGCGGGACGCGCAGCAGCGGCCGGTCGACGTTCACCAGCCGGGTGGAGCCGTCCCGCAGGGACAGCCGGCCGGCCAGGCCGAGGTCGCGGTCGAGCCAGGAGTTGAGCAGCGGACCGCCGTAGATCTCCACGGCCACCTGGCGCCAGCCTTGCGCCCCGGTGTCGGGCCGCGGCTTCACCCGCAGGTTGGGTGAGTCGGTGTGGGCGCCGACGATCCGGAACGGTGTGTGCGGGGCCGCGCCCTCGGGGACGTACCAGGCGACGATGGCGCCGCCGCGCAGCACGTACTTGCCGCCGCTCGTCGCGTCCCAGGCGTCCGTCTCCGCGACCTGCCGGAAGCCTGCCTTCTCCAGCCTTTCGGCGGCGTTCGCCACCGCGTGGTACGGCGTGGGGGAGGCGGCGAGGAAGGACATGAGGTCGTCGGTGTGGCCGCGGTCGAAGGGGGAGGGGGCGCTCATCATGTTCCTCCGTGGATACTCCGCCCTTCGGGGCGGAGGGGAAGCGGACTCCTGCGGAGCAGGGCAGGGGGGATTTGTCACCGTGGCGGATCCCGGTGCTCTGACCCGCAGGTTTGTTGACTTTGGGTGGTTACGCTAGCTGATGGAAGTTACCGCGAGGTATGTGAAGCGGGCGTTTAAGTGCCGCTTCCGGCCGCCGGGCCGGCGGTGTCTGTCTGTGGAGCTGGTGTAAGGCCTCAACGGAGTTCTCCGGGCGGGCGGTCGGCGGTGAAGCAGGAAATCCCACGGCGCGAGCCGTAGGAACCCCCTCGTTCACGAGGGGGAGGAAGCCAAGGGTTCACCTTAACGAGGCGAGGGCCCGCTTCCCCTGTGCGGAAGCGGGCCCTCGTGCGGGCTTGAAGTGGATCGGATGGATCCCGCGCTGTTTGTGCCGGAAGATCCTAGAAGGCGGCCTCGTCCAGTTCCATCAGGTCCAGCTCGACGCCCTCGGCAACCTTGCGGGCCAGCGTGACACCGGGCAGGACCTCGGCCGCGAAGAACTTCGCCGCGGCGATCTTGCCGGTGTAGAAGGCGACGTCCTTGGCGGAGGCCGTCTGGAGCTTGTCGGCGGCGACCGCGGCACCCTTGAGCAGCAGGTAGCCGACGATCACGTCACCGGAGGCCATCAGCAGGCGGGTGGTGTTCAGGCCCACCTTGTAGATGTTCTTGACGTCCTTCTCGGTGGCCGCGAGGTCCGTGAGCATCAGGCCGACGATGGCCTCCAGCTCGACGGCGGCCTTGGCCAGGTGCTCGCGGGCGCCCGCCAGCTGCTCGCCTCCGGTGCCGAGGGCGAGGAACTGCTTGATGTCCTCGGCGAGCGAGTTCAGGGCCGCGCCCTGGTTGCGGACGATCTTCCGGAAGAAGAAGTCCTGGCCCTGGATCGCCGTGGTGCCCTCGTACAGGGTGTCGATCTTGGAGTCGCGGATGTACTGCTCGATCGGGTACTCCTGCAGGAAGCCGGAGCCGCCGAAGGTCTGCAGCGACTGGGCGAGCTGCTCGTAGCCCTTCTCGGAGCCGTAGCCCTTGACGATGGGCAGGAGGAGGTCGTTGAGCGCGTGCTCCGCCGACACGTCCTCGCCCGCCGCCTCCTTGACCGCGATGGTGTCCTGCACCGAGGCGGTGTAGAGGACGAGTGCGCGCATGCCCTCCGCGTACGCCTTCTGCGTGATCAGCGAGCGGCGCACGTCGGGGTGGTGGGTGATGGTGACCTTGGGCGCGGTCTTGTCCATGAAGTGGGCGAGGTCCGGGCCCTGGACGCGCTCCTTGGCGTACTCCAGCGCGTTGAGGTAGCCGGTGGAGAGGGTGGAGATCGCCTTCGTGCCGACCATCATGCGGGCGAACTCGATGATGCGGAACATCTGGCGGATGCCGTCGTGCCGGTCGCCGATCAGCCAGCCCTTGGCGGGGTGCCGGTCGCCGAACGTCATCTCGCAGGTGTTGGACGCCTTCAGACCCATCTTGTGCTCGACGTTCGTGGCGTAGACGCCGTTGCGCTCGCCCAGCTCGCCGGTCTCGGCGTCGAAGAGGTACTTCGGGACGAGGAAGAGTGACAGGCCCTTGGTGCCGGGTCCCGCGCCCTCGGGACGCGCGAGCACGTAGTGGAGGATGTTCTCCGACATGTCGTGCTCACCGGAGGTGATGAAGCGCTTCACGCCCTCGATGTGCCAGGAGCCGTCCTCCTGCTGCACGGCCTTGGTGCGGCCGGCGCCCACGTCCGAGCCGGCGTCCGGCTCGGTGAGGACCATGGTGGAGCCCCACTGCTTCTCGACGGCGATCCGGGCGATCTTCTTCTGCGTGTCGTTGCCCTCGTCGTACAGGATCCCGGCGAAGGCGGGGCCGGACGAGTACATCCACACGGCCGGGTTGGCGCCGAGGATCAGCTCGGCGTACGACCAGATCAGCGAGGGGGGAGCCGTCGTGCCGCCGATGGCCTCGGGCAGGCCCAGGCGCCAGTACTCGGAGTCCATGAAGGCCTGGTAGCTCTTCTTGAACGACGCGGGGACCGGCGCGGTGTTGGTCTCCGGGTCGAAGACCGGCGGGTTGCGGTCGGCGTCGGCGAAGGACTCGGCCAGTTCGGTCTCCGAGAGGCGGGTCAGCTCCTCGAGGACGCTCTTGGCGGTCTCGACGTCCATCTCCTCGAACGGTCCGGTGCCGTACAGCTTGTCGCGTCCGAGCACTTCGAAGAGGTTGAACTCGATGTCGCGGAGATTGGACTTGTAGTGCCCCATGGTGACGGCTCCCGGCTCCGTAGAGAGATCGGCGAGGCACTTCGTTCCTCGCACGGGTTTGCATACCAGCAAGTAGCTACGACTATGCTACCCGCCGGTAATAAGAAGCAAGCCCGATCCGGCCATCTGTGACGCGTTACGCCCTCCGCGGCGGTCGACGGCGGGCGGCCCGCACCGGCACCGCGGGACACCGGGGCGCCCTCGGGGTGGCCCGTGCCTGCCCGTACCGGCCCGGGGCCCCGGCGCGCTCGGTACGCTTGCGCGCATGTACGGCTACGACCAGAACGTAGGGGCACAGCAGGGGTACGTCCCGCCGCAGCAGCAGATGCCGGGCGGCTACGGGCAGCAGCCGCCGCTGTACCCGGAGCCGTCCCCGCCCTCGCTCGCGGACGCGGTGCGCGCGTTCACCACGGGCCAGGTGACCGCCGAGGACTTCCAGCAGGTCTTCGCGACGTCCAAGGTGTACTGCCCGCGCGGTGACAACCCCGGCTTCCTCGCCCTGCACAACACCCAGCAGCCGGTGATCCCGATGTTCACCTCGCTGAAGGAGCTGCGGCGGTACGCGGGCAAGGAGTCCAAGTACTTCGTGATCACCGGCGCCGAGGTGATCGACCTGCTGCCGACCGGCTACGGCTTCGTGCTCGACATGGAGGGTGAGCACCGGATGGTGTTCGACGCGAAGGCCGTGGAACAGATGGTCGAGTTCGCGATGCGGCGCATGTACGGCTGACCGCCGCGGTCGTGGCCGTCGCCGCCGGCGTCGCATGCCGGGCGGTTGATCCCCGCTCATCCCGGGATCTCTGCAGCCCGGAGGGAATGCCCCCCGGGCTTTCCTCGTTGGGGGTGGCAGGAAGTTCAACGTTCAACTAAGATGGTCGTACAAGAGGAGGTACCGACATGCCTGCAGTGACCGTCGAGAACCCGCTGACGCTGCCCCGTGTGGCCGCGCCCGCCGACGCCGTGGCCCGGCCCGTGCTCACCGTGACGACCGCGCCGAGCGGTTTCGAGGGTGAGGGCTTCCCGGTGCGCCGGGCGTTCGCCGGGATCAACTACCGCCATCTCGACCCGTTCATCATGATGGACCAGATGGGTGAGGTGGACTACGCGCCGGGTGAGCCCAAGGGCACCCCGTGGCACCCCCACCGCGGCTTCGAGACCGTCACCTACATCATCGACGGCACCTTCGACCACCAGGACTCCAACGGTGGCGGCGGCTCCATCACCAACGGTGACACCCAGTGGATGACGGCCGGTGGCGGCCTGCTGCACATCGAGGCGCCGCCGGAGTCCCTGGTCATGTCCGGCGGGCTGTTCCACGGTCTGCAGCTGTGGGTGAACCTCCCGGCCAAGGACAAGATGATGGCCCCGCGCTACCAGGACATCCGCGGCGGCAGCGTCCAGCTGCTCACCTCCCCCGACGGCGGCGCGCTGCTGCGGGTCATCGCCGGTGAGCTGGACGGCCACGAGGGCCCCGGCATCACGCACACGCCGATCACGATGATCCACGCCACCCTGGCGCCGGGCGCGGAGCTGACCCTGCCGTGGCGCGAGGACTTCAACGGACTGGCCTACGTCATGGCCGGGCGCGGCGCGGTCGGCACCGAGCGCCGTCCGGTGCACGTGGGGCAGACGGCCGTCTTCGGCGCCGGTGGCACGCTGACCGTCCGCGCGGACGAGAAGCAGGACTCGAACACGCCGGACCTGGAGGTCGTCCTGCTCGGCGGACAGCCGATCCGGGAGCCGATGGCGCACTACGGGCCGTTCGTCATGAACACCCGCGAGGAGCTCCAGCAGGCCTTCGACGACTTCCAGAAGGGCCGTCTGGGCACGATCCCGGCGGTGCACGGCATGGCGGGATCGGGACCGCGGGAGTCCTGACCGGCCGAGCGCGCGTGTGGTGGCCCCGTCCGATCCCGGGCGGGGCCACTCGCCGTTTCCCGGGTGGGCCGTTCACCGTTCCCGGGCGGGGCCACTCGCCGGTCGCGGAGCGGCATGGGCGGGGCGGCGGAGTTGGACAGGGGGTGCCGGGCGTGATCGTCTGGGGATATGCAGGACTCCTCTCCGTCTCCGTTGCTGCCCGAATCCGTCCGGCGTCTCGCTGCCTGGTGCGCCGTCGTCCTGCTCGTCTCCGGGGTCGGCTACGTCGGGATCCTGCTGTGCGTGCAGTTCCGGGCGGCCGTGATCCCCGTACTGCTCGCCCTCCTCGGTACGGCGCTGTTGCTGCCCCTGCACCGGCGGCTGGTGCGGGCCGGGGTGCAGCGGTCCCTGTCGGCGGGGCTCACGTGTGTCGCGGTCGTCGCCGTGGTCGGCGGCGCGGTGTACATCGTCGTGGCCGCGCTGATCGACTCCGGAGACCAGATCATCGCCTCGCTCAGGAGCGTGGCGCGGGATCTCACCCGGCACTTCGGGGCGGCCGGCACCTCGCTGGACGACATCGTGGCGAACGCACGCGAACTGCTGTCCAAGTTCGGCGGTACGGCCGCGTCGGGTGTCCTCAGCGGGGTCGGCGTGGTGAGCCAGGCGCTCGCCATGGCGGTGCTCGCGCTGCTGCTCGTGTTCTTCTTCCTGCGTGATTCCGAACGCGCCGCCGACACCCTGCGCGGACTGGTGTCGCGCGGCTCCGGGGACGTGGTGGTGGCCGTGGCCCGCCGGGCCTTCCAAGCGGTCGAGGGGTTCATGCGCGGGACCACCTTCATCGCGCTCATCGACGCCCTCTGCATCACCGTCGGGCTGCTCGTCCTCAAGGTGCCGGGCGCCGTCGGGCTGGGCGCGCTGGTCTTCGTCGGGGCGTACATCCCCTACCTGGGGGCGTTCATCTCCGGGGCGGTGGCCGTGCTGGTGGCGCTGGCCGACCGGGGGTTCGCCATCGCGCTGTGGGTGCTCGGCGTGGTGCTCGCGGTGCAGTTGCTGGAGGGGCATGTGCTCCAGCCGATGATCCAGAGCCGCACCGTGCAGATGCATCCGGCGGCCGTGCTGCTCGCCATCACCGCGGGCGCCTCGGTCGCCGGGATCGTCGGCATGCTGATGGCGGTGCCGCTGACGGCGGCGGCCGTCGGCGTCCTGAGCGAACTGCGCCAACGCCACACCGCACCGGAAGAACAGGCTCCGCCCCCGGCATCACCGTGAGGGCCCGGTCTCCCTCGCCTCGGCGGGCAGTCCCAGCAGCCGTGCCGCCACCCCGTCGACCGCGCCCGTCCCGGTTGCCGTGTCCCAGTGCCACCTGCCGGTGTCGAGGAGGGCGAGGACACCCTCCATGGAAGGAAGAAGATCACCAGTTCACATTGCCCCACTTTATGAAGATTCGAAGGGAAAGCGCCACCGGCGCTGTGTGCGTGACCGGCGGATTATCCGGGGGAGAATCGATCTTGGGGCGGCCGGTAGGCTGGGGGGGTTTCACGTGAAACAAAGACCCCGACACCAAGGCCCCGATCAGCGAAGGCTGGATGAACGACGATGCATCGGTACAGGTCCCACACCTGCGGCGAGCTCCGCGCCTCTGACGTCGGTACCGACGTCCGGTTGAGCGGCTGGCTGCACAATCGGCGCGACCTGGGCGGCATCCTGTTCATCGATCTGCGCGATCACTACGGCATTACGCAGCTCGTGGCCCGCCCGGGCACGCCCTCCTACGAGACCCTCGACCGGCTCTCCAAGGAGACCGTCGTCCGGATCGACGGCAAGGTCGTCTCCCGCGGCGCGGAGAACGTCAACGCCGAGCTGCCGACCGGCGAGGTCGAGGTCGAGGTCGGCGAAGTCGAGGTGCTGGGCGCGGCGGCACCCCTCCCCTTCACGATCAACAGCGAGGACGGGGTCAACGAGGAGCGGCGCCTGGAGTACCGCTTCCTGGACCTGCGCCGCGAGCGCATGCACCGCAACATCCTGCTGCGCACGTCGGTGATCTCGGCCATCCGTCACAAGATGACGGCACTGGGCTTCAACGAGATGGCGACGCCGATCCTCAGCGCCACCTCCCCCGAGGGCGCCCGCGACTTCGTCGTCCCGTCGCGTCTCCACCCGGGCAAGTTCTACGCGCTGCCGCAGGCCCCGCAGCAGTTCAAGCAGCTGTTGATGATCTCCGGCTTCGACCGCTACTTCCAGATCGCCCCCTGCTTCCGCGACGAGGACGCCCGCGCGGACCGCTCGCCGGGCGAGTTCTACCAGCTCGACGTGGAGATGTCGTTCGTCGAGCAGGAGGACGTCTTCCAGCCCATCGAGAAGCTCATGACCGAGCTCTTCGAGGAGTTCGGCAACGGACGGCATGTGACGTCGCCGTTCCCGCGGATCCCGTTCCGTGAGGCGATGCTGAAGTACGGCTCCGACAAGCCGGACCTGCGCGCCAAGCTGGAGCTCGTCGACATCACCGACGTCTTCGAGGGCTCGGAGTTCAAGGCGTTCGCCGGCAAGCACGTCCGCGCGCTGCCGGTGCCGGACGTCTCCGGTCAGCCGCGCAAGTTCTTCGACCAGCTCGGCGACTACGCCGTCTCGCAGGGCGCGAAGGGCCTGGCGTGGGTGCGGGTGACCGAGGACGGTTCGCTGACCGGCCCGATCGCGAAGTTCCTGACCGAGGCGAACGTCGCGGAGCTGACCAAGCGGCTGGCGCTCGCCCCCGGCCACGCGGTGTTCTTCGGCGCGGGCGAGTTCGACGAGGTCTCCAAGATCATGGGCGCGGTCCGGGTGGAGACCGCGAAGCGGGCCGGCCACTTCGAGGAGAACGTCTTCCGCTTCTGCTGGATCGTCGACTTCCCGATGTACGAGAAGGACGAGGAGACGGGGAAGGTCGACTTCTCCCACAACCCCTTCTCCATGCCGCAGGGCGGCCTGGAGGCCCTGGAGACCCAGGACCCGCTGGACATCCTGGGCTGGCAGTACGACATCGTCTGCAACGGCGTCGAACTGTCCTCCGGCGCGATCCGGAACCACGAGCCGGAGATCATGCTCAAGGCCTTCGAGATCGCGGGCTACGACCGCGACACCGTCGAGGAGCAGTTCGCCGGCATGCTGCGTGCCTTCCGCTTCGGCGCCCCGCCGCACGGCGGCATCGCACCCGGCGTCGACCGCATCGTGATGCTCCTCGCCGACGAGCCCAACATCCGCGAGACCATCGCCTTCCCGCTCAACGGCAACGCCCAGGACCTGATGATGGGCGCCCCGACAGAGCTGGACGAAACCCGCTTGAAGGAACTCCACCTGACGGTCCGCAAGCCGCAGCCGAAGTAACCCCGGCAGCAGCGAAGGGGCCCGGAAGCGTTCGGCGCTTCCGGGCCCCTTCGTAGCCGGGCCTTCTCCACCGGGCTCTCCGTCAGGTGCTCGGCGGTCGGTGGAGGAGGTAACCGGAAATGGGGCCGAGGGTCTCGTCGTCCAGGTGGATGCTGTCCGACCAGTCGCGCCGTTCGACGGGGGCCAGCAGGGTCTCGAGAGTGCAGGACCAGGCCTCGCACAGGGTGCGGAGGAACAGGCCGTACAGGTCGTCCGATGTGCGCCACCACTGCTTCTGCCAGGTGGGCGTGGTGTGATCGCGGGCGAACTCGTACGCGGTGTCCCGGTTGGCGGCGACCGGAAATACCTGGGACAACGGTGGGGTGGAGCCGACCTGGCAGATGAAAACACAGTTGTCGGGAAGCCGGACCCGCTCTCCGGACAGCGGATGGTTGAGCTCCGGCGGACGCGTCCGCCAGGTGACGGGCCAGCCAAAAGCCAGGAAGATTTCGTTGTGCCGTCCTGCCCACTCGGGCACCTCGGACAGGCGCAGCACGCCCTGCGAAGTCAGGGCGAAGGCGATGTCGTCGGCGAGCGGGTTGAAAGCGCAGTGCAGGATGAAGGCCAGCTCGAGCTGGAGCGAGTCGTCGAAGTGCCCGGTGCTGCGCAGCCGTTGCTCCTGGGTGCGCATCCACTGCCGTACCTGGTCCCGGGTGGCGACCAGCGCGGCCTTGTCCCGTGATGCCCGGCTGGGCTGTCCGGCGAGGTGACCGGCGAACGAGACCGAGGTGTCGGCGAGGAAGCCGTTGACCGTGACAGTGCCCCAGAAGTCGCGTCGGCTCTGGTAATGCATGCTGTTCCACAGCATGGCGAGCCCGATGCGCTGCCCCTTGTCGTCACGCAGTTCCGTGGCCCTGCTGACGAAGTCGTCGCGCATCTGGAGGCGGAGTTTCTCCTCCCCGGCGCGCCATTTCGCGGCCTGGGGCGGGTAGAGACGGTCGAACACCTCGTCCGGTGACCCGGACGACAGGGAGAACGGCGCAAGGATTTCGGGATCGGTCGCTCCCGGCTCCCAGGTGTGGACGGGCACCGCGTTTTCCAGGACCAGACGCTGGGCGAGCTGGGCCAGCCGTTCGTCGTCGGTCCGGCTGAACAGGCCTTGAAGTTCGTAGGGGCTGTTCCTGAGCTTGACCCGTACGGCCGTGCCCTCGGGCACCCAGCCTTGCCCGGTGCAGGGGGTGAGCAGGGGGCGGCTGGAAGGGCCGTCGAAGGTGAGGCGGCGGGCGTCCGCGAGGGAGGCATCGTAGCGGCGCGTGATCAGTTCCACCTGGTCACCAAGCAGGAAGACGGAGAAGAAGCCGATACCGAAGCGGCCACTGGGCTGGAAGCCGCCGTCGGCCAGTCCGGGCAGCCGGTTGCGGACCCTCGTGGAGCTCCAGCCACTGGCACCGAAGTCGAGCAGCCCGTGGACGAGGGTCTCCTCGTCCATGCCGGTGCCGGAGTCGCGGACCTCCAGATACCAGTCGCCGTCGGTGTCGGTCAGACGGATCTCCACCCTCCCGAGCGGAAAGTCGGGCTGCAGCGTCTGTCGGGCCAGCACGGCGTCCTGGGCGTTCTGGATCAGCTCCCGCAGGGCGATCTCGGGCACGTCCCCGTACAGCTGCTGCCCGCCGAGCGTGCCGACCAGTGCGGGGATGTCGGAGACCTTGACGGTCGCGTCGATGGGGCGCCAGTCCTGCACGCGGAACAGTTCCGCGAAGCGTTCCGGGGAGTCGACACCGGCGACGGCCCGCGCCGCGAGCCGGTCCCGGCCGAGGTCGTGCAGGAGGGCGTCGACGGCCTTCAGCTCCCGGTCGATGCCGCGCAGATACTCGAGGGCCAGCCACCAGGCGGTGGCGTCCTGCGGGGGAAAGGGACGCAGCGAGCTGTAGGTGACCCGATCGCCCTTCCGGTAGGGACGGCTGATGTGTTCCTGGAACCGCCAGTGCTCGCGGGAGACACCGCGTGGTCGTCGCAGGGAGAACAGGAAACCGGGTGCGCGCCGGCTGTCGACCTGGGTGGCGTCGGCGAGCCGCAGGATGCATGCCAGCTTGAGCGGTTCGATGATCCACTCGCTGGGCTGCCAGGGCAGGGACCCGATCGAGTGCCGGAACTCCCCGGCGAGGCGGTCCACGGGCCACCAGTGACTGGCTGCGAGTTCGCCGATCAGCGGGCCGTACCACTCCCGCAACTGGACCCCCTCGATGAGGAAGATCTCGTTGCCCGCGCTCGACCGCCACGGCTGGTCCACCAGCCGCTTCGCCTGTTCCGCGTGGGTTTCGCGGATCGCGGTCGCCACGCAGGCTTCGGCGATCTCCACGGGCGGAGCATCCAGCTCCTCCCGGTCCGGCCAGCAGCCCTTCCGTTCGTAGTAGGCCAGCGACACGAGGTCGCGCCACCGCTTCTCACCCAGCGCCTCGGGCACGGTCGTCCCGTAGGCGGCCGCCCCCATCGCCGCGTCGTGCAAAACGAACGCGCAACCCAGTACGTAGGCCTCGGCGGGATTCAGGGTGACCTCGCTGCCGCAGACGAGGTCGGCCGTCTCCCACAGCGCGTCCACGTGGCTGATGTCGTGCACGGTGAAGTCGGGCGTGCTGCGGGCGTTCTCCTCGAGGAGAACGCCCGCCTTCCTCCGTAACTCCGTGTACGACGTGCGCAGCCGCTCCCGTTGTCCGGCGTGCGTGTCGAGGTCCGGGCGCGCGGCCAGGGTGTTCCGCCACAGGGGCGTGCTGGTGTAGACGTGCTCGGGCACTGGGGACGATCACCTCATAGCGGGCAGGAGGAATAACGCGGCGAGCACCCACATGGTGATCACCGATACGAGAATGAAGAGCACCACGTACGTCTCATACCAGCGCAGGAAGTTGCCGGGGCGGGGGCGCTTGCGGAAGCCGGGCCCGACGATCTCGTCGGTGATGTCGCACTCCTCGTTGCGGTAGTCGAGCCAGGCGAGTGCCCCCACCACGATCAGCGTGCCGGTGAAGGCGGCGACCACCGTGACCAGCGTCAGCAGGCCGATCACTCCGCCCCGGGCGGTGGTCGCCGCCAGGTCCCACTTGCGGTACCCGACGAAGAGGGCGAGCGCCGCGGTGACGAGGGCGGTGGCGAGGGTCTGGTAAATGGCGAGGAATCGGTGGGCATTCTCGTTCACGGCCTGGATCTGCTGCAGCACGTACCGGTAGCGCTCCAGCGCGAACTCGTTGCGGACCGTGGCGGTGTCCGTGGCCGCCTCCGGCCGCGCTTCCCCCGATTCCCCCATCATCCCCACCCATTGACCTGCCGTCAGTAAATCTATACCCAAAGGCCGTTCGTCCATCCGGCGTAGGGCGCGACGGGGCTACCTCGCGACGAACTGGGTCAGGATCGCCTGGACCTCGTAGATGTCGACGCCCTTGGTGAAGGTCTTCTCGATGGGGGTCGGGGTGCCGGAGATCCAGATCTTGAGTTCGGCGTCGAGGTCGAAGGTGCCGGCCGTTTCCACCGCGAAGTGGGTGATGCTGCGGTACGGGACGGAGTGGTATTCGGTCTTCTTGCCGGTGATGCCCTGCTTGTCGATCAGGATGAGGCGTCGGTCGGTGAAGAGGATGGTGTCGCGGATCAGGAGGAAGGCCGCGTGGACCTGTTCGCCGTGGCCGAGGAGGCGGGCGTAGTCCTGCTGGGCGGATGCGGGGTCCACGGTGTGCGCGTTGCCGAAGAGTGCCATTGTTTACTCCCTCACCTGTATTGATCTCGTGTTCGTCGGTCGAGCTGCGTTGGCGCGCCAGCCGGACGCCGTCTCATACGGACTGAGTAACCGAACTCCTGTCAGGGCAAGCAGGACCGGCCCGCCTTGACACGTCGCTTCATGCGAAGCACATGACATTGTTCTCCGGGGCCAGCAGCCAGCGGAAATGGTCGACGAGCGGTTCCACGGTGCTCGGGTCACGCAGCAGCACTCCGAGCTCGATGTTGTGGGACAGAGCCCGGTCGGTGAGGTTGGCGCTGCCCAGAAAGGCCGTGTGCCGGTCGGCGGCGATCAGTTTGGCATGCAATACCCCCGTACTGTCTGCACGGTGCCACATATGTACCTCGTCGGGCAGCGCTGCGAAGGCCACCGAGGCCTGTGTGGACTCTTCGAGTAAGAGATCCACACGCACTCCCCGGTCGACGGCTCGCCGTATCTCCCTCACGACGTCACGAGCCCCGTGGGCGGCGAAGCTGGCGATCAACAACGACGACTCCGCAGAGCGGATGACGTCCACGGCGACTCCGCTCGTCAGGCGAGCCGGGGCCGACGCACTGATCGGGCCGCTGACGACCACTTGGGCCGCCCGAGGTCGGGGGAACGAGCGGATGGCCGCCAGCGCGAGAGCCAGTCCGGATCCGGGTACGCCGGGCACTTCGGTGCTCCATACGCGGATGATCTCCGTGAGCTGCTGCACCAGACCCGCCGCGTGCTGGGCGGCTATGAAACGGGTCAGCAGGGGATCACCCGGGCCGGTGATCATCCCGAAGAGATGCTCCAGAGTGACGACACGGTCCTCGGCAGGCGATCACAGAGGGCGGCAAGGAGAACCGGGAGACGCGATGCCGAGGAGCCTGTGCCGGCGGCGGGCCTGGCGCCATGGGCGGTCTCCCGATGACCGTCCAACTCACTTGGCTGGTTGTCAGCTCCTGGTTCCGTCATGGCCTGAACGCGCACTTGTCGTCCGCCAGCGTCTCCACCAGCAGGGCCCGGTCCAGGTAGTGGTTGCCTCGCTCGCAGGAGGTCTCCGCGGCGAACAGGCATGCATGACATGCCGCGCCGTGCAGCCGGGCGTGTACGCGGGGATCGTGCTCGGCGCACATGGGATCGGAGCTGCACAGTCTGGCTTCCTCAAGGGCCTGGGCGATGGCCGGCCCGAGCCGGTCGCCGCGGCCGAGCGAGACGAGTCCGCCCAAGGTGCCCTCACTGTCGGGTGCGGCGGTGTAGAGCAGGATTCCGGACATGGGGTCGGGGCCGGAGCGGGCGTAGATCCGTTCCGCTATGCCCGAGGCGCCGTAACCGCATTCCAGGGCGAACTGGCGGATGAGCACGTGGGCCAGAGTGTGCAGGAGCACGTACCTGATACCGGGCCAGCGGGGTTCGACCCGGTGGGCCAGGCACCAGTCCCGGTGCGCTGTCTTCAGTACCTCCTCGCGGGCGCGTACGGCGGGCTGGCTTTCCCACTCCGCGACTTGGTGCTCCTTGAGCGCGAGGAACACGCCCTCGCCGCGCAGTTCGGCGCACGGCACCCAGGTGGAGGGATTGCGGCTCAGCGGGGCGACCTTGCGGGTGCGGCCGTCGTCCTCCGGTAGCCATTCGGGAGCCTCTATGCGGGTGAAACCGGTGAGGGCCGAGACCTCGCGGAGCCGGTGGACGAGGACGACGCTGTCGAGCCAGTCGGCGGTACCGTCGGGCACCCGCCGTTCACGGACGGTGGTGAAGTCCGGCAGTGAGTGGTCACGGGGGTGAGTGAAGGCACGCCACTCGGGCGTGATGAGGTCGAACTCCTCTTCTTCGTCACTCTGATCCCCTGCGGCCGCCTGTGCTTCCCTGGTGACCGCGGCCCAGACGGCGTCCGCTCCGTACTGTTCCAACTCGGGCCAGCACGCCTGCGTCGGCAGCAGCATCTTCGCGGCGTCCGCGGGAACGGCGGCGAGCGGCGACAGCAGGCTCCAGTGTTCCCTGACCGCCTGGGTGAGCGGCTCCTCGGCGCGGGGGATGCTGAACACGCGCAGCTGGGAGGCGAACCAGCTGTTGGTGGCTCCCAGCACCATCGTGCGTGCCTGCTCGGGACATCCGTTCGGGGCGAAGGTGCCGAGGTGCGGGTGGTGGCCACGGCAGGCGGGCAGGTTCCGCTCACCGGCCTGGCCGAGGGCGTCGGCCATGGAGCGCGGCGGCGCCCCGCAGGTGCACCGTACGAAGACGTTGGCGGCTTCGCCCGTGGTACCGGACTCGGTCAGGCTGAGGGTGTTCCCCTCGCACGAGGCCGCGCCGCGGTGGACGAAGTACACCCAGGGGAAGTCGTCCATGTGCCCGGCCGGGCAGGCGACGAGGAAGCGGGCGGGCAGCGCGGTGGGCTGGCCCTTGCCGGCGCCGCCGCAGTTGACGTGGACGTACTTGGTCTTCTCGGGCCGGTAGGGGTTCGGCCGGAGCTGGAAGAGACCGCCCGACGCGGGGGCCAGCTGGTTGCAGCGTTCGCGTGAACAGCGCAGCCAGCGGGGGAACAGCCCGACCGGAACGCCGGTCCTGGTCCAGTCGCCGTACGGGTCCGCGGGGTTCTCCGGCAGGTGGGGCGGGGTGCGCAGGGCGGCGACCTGGCCGCCCAGCCGGCGCCGGACGGCTGCCAGGAGGCGGTCCTCGGTCAGTACCCTGGCGCGCACGGGGTCCCAGGTGTCGAGCCCCATCACCATGGTCAACAGGTTGGGCAGGTCGGTGACGGCGCCGACGCCGTAGGTGTGCAGAAGCTGGCTCGGACGCAGCTCGCCCACGCGGAGTGCTGCGGTGGTGGGGCCGGTCATGTCGTCTCCATGGGATCCGAGGGATCCGCGTCGGTGGCCGGGGCGCTGCCGTCGGTCTGCTGCCGCGGCACGTAAGGGGGTTCCTCTTCGGGCTCTTGGCCTGCGGGACCGGTGAAGATCAGCCGGATGGGAGGCTCCACCTCACGCAGTGACGTCGGGCAGGTCATGAGCCGCCAGGGGCCGCTGTCCGGTTCGAGGAGGAGCGGGGCGACGTCGCCCTGACGGCGGGCCGCGCGGTAGCCGAGGACCGCGCCCGGTGCCTTGCGTTTCTGCTCCCAGTAGTCGAGTCGCGCGTCGAGCCGGGTGCGTACGTCGTCGACGGTGTGCTGGACGTCCGTGACGTCCTTGGCGCGCAGTTCCAGGGACCGCACGGCGTGGCTGACGACCTCGCCCCGGCGGTTGACCCACTGGGCGCCGCGGTTGGGGTTGCAGTCGGGTTTGAGGTTGCGCACCAGGGAAGCCAGGACGCCGGTGAGACCCCGGTCGACGGCGCGGTCCGCGAACGGGGTCACGGACAGCGCCTCGACGTGCTGGTAGAGGGTGGCGTGGAAGGACTCGAAGGTCTCGTAGTGGGAGAGGTCGCGAGGGCGGGCCCAGTTGAGGACGGTGAAGACGAGACCGGGGGCCCGGCGCCCGACGCGGCTGGTGGCCTGAATGCACTCGGCGGTCGACTTGGGCTGGTTGTTGACGACCATGACGCCGAGCCGGGAGACGTCCACGCCGACGGCGATCATGTTGGTGGCGAGCAGGACGTCGATGGGCCGGGGCGATCCCTTGGGCCGACGGCCGAAGGTGATGTCGAGCTTCTCCAGGATGTCGGGGATGGCGTCGGAGGCCATGCGGCTGGTCAGCTCGGCCGGTTCACCGATCCGCCGTGAGGCGAGCCCTCGACGGTCTGCCCTGACGAGCCTGGCCGACACGTCGTCTTCCACGAGCCGCCGCATGCCGCCGAGGTCGCGCAGGCTGTTGAAGTAGCCGACGAGGGTCATGTACGGATCGGTCAGCTCGCTCGCACCGTACGTCTCGTAGAGGTGCTGGGCGGCGGCGAGCTGGGCGACGAACACCCTGATCGCCACGGACTTGGTCCGCACGCCTTGCGCGCAGATGCCCACGTAGCGGCGGCCGGGCGTGGTGGCGGTGTCCCGGCGGCGGGCGAAGAACGTGTCGTCGGCGCTCAGTCCGGACGGCGGGAAGACCGCTGTCCGGCGGGCGAACAGGTCGTGGATCTGCCGGTCGGCGCGGCGCACGGTGGCGGTCGAGGCGATGACCTTCGGGCGCACGGCACGGCCGTGTTCGGGCTCCCAGGTGGAGAGCCGGTCCACGGCGGTCTCGTACAGCCCGGTGAGGGAGCCGAGCGGGCCGGAGATGAGGTGCAGTTCGTCCTGGACGATCAGGTCCGGCGGGCGCACGCGCACGACGTCCACGGTGGAGGCGGCCTCGTGGCCGTTCGCCGCGGGGTGACTGGAGGACTCCCACTCCGCGTCCACGGCGGCCGGCGTGACGTAGCCGTGCCGGGTGCAGCGCCGGGAGACCTGCCCGAACAGTGCCTGTGTCTCGCCCTTCCAGGGCAGCTGCGCGAACTTGTCGACGGTGGCGATGACGAGGCTGGGCGGGTGGCGGTAGATCTCCTCGTCCACGACGAGGACCGGCAGCCCCCGTTCGTCCGGAAGCAGTCCGAAGGCGCTCACACCGAAGGGGCACTCGTAGACGTCCGGGCAGGTGACGAACGTTCGGCGGAGGGTGGTGTCGACGGTGATGTCGCGGCCCGCCTCCATCTTCGTACCGCACCAGGGGCAGCTGGTGAGCTGGTGGGGCGAGCCCAGCCGGCCGAAGCCGCCGAACCCCTTCTCCCTCTTGCGCTCCTTGACCCACTCGGCGGCCTGGTCGTTGGTGTTGTGGGTGACCCTGCCGCCCACCCACAGGCCGATGCGGAACGGGTTGCGGCCCCAGCGGTCGGGCTCCTCGCGGCGGATCACCTCGCAGGCGCAGATCAGCGCGGTGGCGCGCTGGAACTGCTGGATGGTCAGGAGCCGCAGCGTGTACCGCATGATCACGGCGACGCCGTGTTCGGCGTCGAGCCCGCCGAGGTGGGGCTTGCGCCGCCGTATGGCGAGGGTGAACGCGGTCAGACCGAGGTAGGCCTCGGTCTTGCCGCCACCGGTGGGGAACCACAGGAGGTCGGCCAGCGCGCTGCCGTCGTCGGCGCGCTCGGGATGGGCGGGGTCGGCGAGCGAGGGCAGGTTGAGCAGCAGGAAGGCCAGCTGGAAGGGGCGCCAACTGCGGTTCTTCGGCAGGTCGACCGCCCGGACCGCTTCCTCGAGCGACGTCGAGGGGGAGCGCCGCCGTTCGCCCGCGGCGATGGTGTGGATGCGCTGATGCCACATGGCACGGTTGGCGAACCGGAACGCGTCGAGCGCGTCGGGGTCGTCCCGCAGCAGGTCGATGCCGGCCTGGATGCGGTCGGCGGCACGCCCGGCGAGGCGCATGTTCTCCTCGGCCTCCGCACGATAGGCGTCGAGTCCGGAGGCCAGCTCGTCCACCGACTGCTTCTGCCGCGCGATCCAGGAGCGGTAGCCGTCCACCAGGGGCAGCAGGGCGGCGCGCAGGGGGGGCGGCCTCCAGCCTGCTCAGCTCGTTCATGTCCAGCACGAGGTCGCTGAGTTCGGGCAGGTCCTCGTCACGTGCGTCGTTGCGCGGATCCGGTACGTCGGTGTGCGGGACCTCGTACGAGGGTGTGGCCGTCGTGGAGAGGCGGACCGCGCGCCGGGGGTTCGCCGGGTCGGCCTCGGCGTGCACGCCGGTCCCGTGGCCCACGGCGAACTCGGGGTGGAACCGGTAGGTCATGGCGAGGGCACGCCGCTCGTCCTGGCCGCTGCCGGGCGGCTCGACGCTGCGGCGCGGCAGGAAGGGAGCGGTGTCCGGGGCGCCTGCCACGGTCATCGACGCCTGGAACATCCAGTGGGTCGAACCCGGCTTGTTCTCCTGCCCGTTGACCAGGAAGAGGGACACCAGCCACGAGCCCTCGTGCAGGCGGGCCCGGCCGCGCACCACGACGTTCGGGAAGTCGCGGATGTGGACCGGCTGGGCGGCCAGTCCGCCCTCCACCAGTTTCATGGTGACTTGCCCCGAGCACGGCACCCGGTGGTAGACCCGCTTCGGGTTGCCCTCGATCTTCGAGTCCCCGCGCTCGTACCGCGCCCAGGCGCAGTCGACCGTCAGCTCCGGCACCTGACTGTCCACGCGGAAGGTCAGCCCCAGCGTGGACGGGTGCAGACTCGGCATGGTGGGCGCGGACGGGTCGGGGTCCCCGCCTCCGGCTCCTGTTCGGGCGTCATGCCCGGCTCGTCGAGGGTCTCGGGCTCGACCACCTTGCCGACGGTCCGCAGCGGCGCGCCCTCCTCGTCCCGCACCCCGCCGGGAGCCAGCCGTCCGATGATGTAGTGGTCCAGCGGGTTCCCCGCCAGTTCCTCGGGCTCGTCCCCGGTGGGTCCCAGGAGGTCGCGCACGACCAGCTCGGCGAGTCGGTCGCGCAGTTGCTGCGGGGTGGGCGCGGACAGTACCGCCCCACCCGAGGCGGGGCCGGGCTCGGAATCCGGGCCGGCGAGAGGTTGCTGGGTCACGGGGCCAGATTAGGGGCGGCCACCGACAACGGGTACGGACTTCCGTGCGGAACCCGATCAGCCGCCCTCATCAGATGACGCGTCGCCCCGCTGGAAGGGGAGAGCACCGCCGTCGGCGTCCGGTCCGGACAGCCGGAGCCGCGGCCCTTCGTCGAGCCGGGCGTTCGGAGCGTACTCCCGTACCGCCGCCAGCAGGCTCGCGCGATGGTCCGCCTCGATCTCCTCGTCGTCCCGGTCCTCGGTGCCCAACTCATCAAGGAGACGTGCGATGCGCTCGGCCTCGGCCGGGTCGTCTCGGAAGAGTGCTCGCCTGCGCTCGCGCCAGCTGTCGCCGGTCACAGTCGCACCTCCGGGTATCCGCGTGCCGGGGACGCACTTTCTTCGGACGGTGAGCGGTCCTTCCCGTCGGGCAGTCCGAAGACGCGCATCCCCGGCAGGCAGCGCGGGGAGGTCGCTCCGACAGCCGTGACTACTCGTCTTCGAAGATCTCTACGGCCGTCGGGGCCGTGACGGCACGCCGGAGCCAGTGGCGCAGGATCTCAGGGTCGCCACAGCCAGTGATGCGTTCCCGGACCGCGTCGGGGACGTCGATGCCGCGCACTTCCAGGATGTCCAGGACGTCCTCGGCCCCGCGCTGAGCCCGGCCTTCGTCCCGGATTTCCTCGGAGAGGTCCGACTTGTAAAAGGAGAGGTCCACGGCCACCAGTTTCCTCCACAGATCTGCGGCCGGGTGCTTGCCCAGGCCTTGTGCGACGAGTTCGATGAACGGGCTGGCGATACTCTGCGGGGTGTCCCGCAGAGCGGTCGTCCTTGATTTCAGTACCCCAGGTAGGTGATCTGGACGATGTAGACACGTTCGCTGCGTACGACGACCTGGTATCTGAACATGCCGCCGGGGACGATGACGTCGCCCCCCTTCGGGTCGATGCCCTCGTGGGCCCGGCCGTGAATGTGGACGGCTTCGGCGGCTCTGACCAGCTCGTCCGCCTTCCTCTTCACACCAGCGAGGAACTCGGCGGGTGCGGTGCGGGCGGTTTCCTCCGCACCGAAGGCGTACTCCCACTTCCAGCTCAACCGCGCACTGCTTTCATGGCTTCGTCCAGGACGGCGCTCAGCTCCCGCAGAGCCTCCTCGGCGATGGCGGGATTTTCGTGCTCCAGCCTGCTCTGTGCCTGCGCGAAGCGGGAGGACAGAGCAGGGCGCCGGGCGATCTCGATGTCTCGGGCCCAGGTGAGGACCCAGCTCCGCACGGGGCTCAGGGACTGCCACTCCACGGCTTTGGTGAAGGCGTCGTCCTTTGTGGCCTGCATCTCGTCCAGGCGCCCCGGATCGACCACGGCGAGAGCCGTGCGCAGGGCGTCAGGAGTCTGCTCGGGACGTGGGATCAGCTCGTGTCCGTGATCGGCCTGAGTACTCATGGTGTCCTCCACAGGGTGCCCTGGCCAGGGTATCCGGACGGGGCCGCGGAGGAGCCGGACCGGGAACTGGGCAGGCCGCGAGCGGCCTGTCACGGTCGGCCCTGTTCAACGAGGGACGGCTCGTCGGTTCCGGTGTGGGGGACACCGGAACCGACACCCGCTGAGGCGCAGCCCTGGCAGTGGTGGGGGTCGGGGCCGCGGTAGGCGTGGTCGCAGGTGTCGCAGTTGCGGAGGGGGTGCCGGACGGGCTGGGGCTGCTCGGGGGCGCGGTACGGCGGGAGGGGCGGCAGTTTGGTCGTCAGGCGGTGGGCCAGGAATGCGGCGGGCCGGACCAGGGGCTCCAGCGGCAGGTCGCCGGCCAGGGCCTTGCGTACGGCGGTGGGGGTGAGGTCACGCTCCAGCCAGGCGGCAACGCCGGGGGCGAGGTGTTCGGCGTCGGTGGCTGAGAGAAGGAGGCGGGGGTCCTCGCGGCGCAGGCCGGCGAGGACGTCGGTGGCCGCCTGGAGGAGGGCGGGGGAGGTGTACGAGGGCTTCGGTACGGCAGGGAGGGCGCGGCGGCGCGCGGGTGCCTGCTGCGGGGCGGCGGTCGCGCGGCGGGTCGGGGGTTTGGGCACCTCGCTCGTTTCGGACGTGGCGTCGCGTCGGCCGGGCTGGTTGCAGGAGACCGTGCGGGTGACGATCCGGCCGGTCGGGGTGCGTTCGCGGGTGCGGCGCAGGTAGCCGTGGATCTCCAGCTCGCGCAGGGCGGCGGCGATCCGGGTCGGGCCCTCCGGGAAGCGGGCGGCGAGGGTCTTGATGTCGACGGGGGTGCCGGTGGGGAGGGACTGGATGTGGCAGGCCAGTCCGATCGCCAGCAGCGACAGGTCCGGGTGCTGGGCGAGGTGGTTGCCGATCACCGTGAAGCGGGCGGTGTGGCGGGTGTTGTCGTGGGTGACGCCGCCGGGGTGCCCCTTCGCGTGGGCGTGCCGGGAGGGGTGGTTTTTCCCGCCGATACGGGACTGGGCGTGCGGGTGCACGCTAGTGTTTTGGGTGTCCATCGGGAAGCCCTAACTTCCTTGGTGGTCAGGCCCTCGCAGTGGGATGCCAGTCCCGGCGAGGGCCGTTTGCATGTCTGAGGTTGTGTGCCGTGCTGCGCTGAGCGTAGGGCAGGCAACCCGTCACATATCCAGTTCAGTTGGTGATGTTCACTCGCGCGAGTGAGTGTGCGTCGTGGGCGGGAGGGGTGGGGCTTGGTGGGGTTTCTTTCTCTCCGGTGGTCCTTGGGAAAGACGTCCGACGGCACCGGAACACACTCGGTCGGGTTCCGGTGCCTTTGCCGTTTCCGCTGGTCAGACTGGTGGTAGATCGAGTTCCGCCCATACGGTCTTGCGGGGGACCGGTCCGAGCTTCACGCCCAGCGGTCGGCGAGGGCCTCGACGAGGAGCAGGCCGCGTCCGGACTCGGCGTCGGGGGCGGGCGGACGGCGGCGCGGGAGGTCGTCACCGCGGCTGTCCGTGACCTCGATGCGGAGGGTCGTGGCGTGGTCCAGGAGTGCGAGGCGGAAGTCGCGTCCGGCGAGCCGGCCGTGGGTGGCCGCGTTCGCGGCGAGTTCGGCGACGAGGTGTTCGGCGGCCTCGCTGACGCGGTGGGGCAGGTCCCGGTCGCGCATCCAGTCCGTGGCGAGCAGCCGGGCGAGGCGGGCACCGCGGGGCGTGGGTGACAGGAGCACGCTGAAGTGGTCGGCAGGTGACAGAAGTTGGGTGGACTTTTCGCTGTTCACGTGACCGAGCGTGGCCGGACGCGCTTACCGTGAACAGTGACAGCCCCGATACGTAGGGTGACTGTCGGAGCTTGTCGGCCGTTGTCCGGACCGTCGGAAACGGGCTTACGAGTACGGGCGTTACGGCACGGCGGTACGAAAGAGGAGTGCGGTATGTCGGTGGACGGCGAGGCGGTACGGCTCCGGACCGAGGCGGACGAGCCGGGGTGGGAGGTGGACCCGGACGACGAGTGGGGCGTGGCCGTGCTCGCCACGGTGGGTCGGCAGTTGAGGCTGCGGCGGGAGGACGTGGGGATGCGGGTCGCCGACTTCGCGGTGGCGGTGGGGTACGGGGAGGACCTGGTCTACAAGGTCGAAGGCGGGAAGCGGATTCCTCGCCAGGAGTACCTGGACAAGGCCGACGAGGTGTTGGGCGCGGGTGGGCTCGTCGCGGCGGCTTGGGAGGACGTGAAGAAGGTCCGGTATCCGAAGAGGGTTCGGGAGCTAGGGAAGCTGGAGAGCAAGGCGGTCGAGATCGCTCTGTACGAGTGCCACATCATTCCTGGGTTGTTGCAGACGCCGGAGCACGCACGATCGGTGATCGGGGCAGCGCAGCCTCCGTACTCGCCGGAGGATGTGGAACGCATGGTGGCCGCTCGCCTGGCCCGGCAATCGGTCTTCGAGCGCTCGCCCGCGCCAGCGCTCAGCTTCGTCCTGGAAGAGGGGGTCTTGCGGCGCCCTATCGGGGGCACAATGGTGTGGCGTCAGCAGCTTGAACGTCTGCTGGAGGTGGGGCGGTTGCACAATGTCGTGCTTCAGGTGATGCCGATGGACTGCGACACCCACTCCGGCCTGGACGGTCGGATCGAGCTGCTGAAGTTTCCGGACGGTACGGCCGTGGGTCGCTCGGACGGCGCGTTCAACGGCCGGACGATCTCCGAACTCAAACACTTGCGCATCCTTGAGCTGCGGTATGGCACCATCCGGGCTCAGGCGCTCTCGCCTCGGGAGTCGCTGGCCTTAGTCGAGCAACTGCTGGGAGAGACATGATCCGCAAGACCACTGCCGGGGACCTTTCCGAGCTGGCGTGGTTCAAGAGCAGCTACAGCGGCGGAAACGACGGCAACTCCTGCGTCGAGCTTGCTCTCACACCCGGCACCGTGCACGTCCGCGACTCCAAGAACGCCGACGGCCCCCGGCTGGAGCTCACGCCCGGCGCGTGGGCGAACTTCGTGGCGTACACCTCGGAGCGCTGACTCAGCAATGACACGCGCCCCGCTCCTGATTGTCACTGGGTGCGGGGCGCGTTGGGGTACGGCTCAGAACAGCGCGTCGGGGTCGGGGAACAGGCCGTCGTCAGCGAAGCCCTCGGTGGCGTGCTGAGGGCTGCGTGCGGCGGCCCGCGCCTTGGTCTTACGGGCGGCAGCCCGCCGCCGCTTCGCCTCCGGCGTGTGCAGGCCCTTGTCCAGCTCTTCCTTGTAGCGAGCGTGGTTCAGCTCAAGGAGACGGTCCAGGATTTCCGTTTGGATCTGCGGGGCGATGGTGAAGCGCACGACTCGAGGGGTCGTGTGGAAACCGTGCTTGAGGTCCAGATCGGTCCAGCCGTATGCCTCTGCTACTCGTCGGCCGGCTTGGTGCCGACGGCGAACCGGTTGGGATCCAGCATCTCCAGGAGAACGGTGAAGGAGTTGAGGAAGCCGTTGTGCGGGGTGGCGGAGAGGAACAGCCGGTGCTCGCAGTGCGGGGCCAGCAGTTTCACCGCCCGGGTGCGCTGCGAGTCGACGGCGTACCGGCCCGTGCCCGAAGGAGCACAGGTGTGCACCTCGTCCACCACCAACAGATCGAAGGCGCGCGGATACTCCGGCACCTGGGGCAGCACCTCGCGCAGCATCCGCAGCGGACGCTCACGCTTCAGCCAGTCGATCGAGACGATCAGCCGGGGATGGTGCGTCCACGGGTTGGCGTACGGGCCCGCCGCCCGGCGCAGCTCGCGCAGCAGCTTCGTGTCGACGATCCGGAAGTCCAGGCCGAACTTGTCCCGCATCTCGTCCCGCCACTGAAGGGTCAGCCCGGCGGGACACACGATCACCATGGACCGGGCGCGGTGCCGCAGCATCAGCTCCTGCATCACCAGGCCGGCCTCGACCATCTTGCCGAGACCGACGTCGTCGGCGATCAGCAGGTTCGTCCGGGGCATGGAGAGGGCGCGGACCACCGGGTCCAGCTGGTAGTCCTGGATCTCCACGCCGGAGCGGAACGGGGCCTGGAGCGCGGTCTTGTACGCGGAGGCGATGGCGCCCCAGCGCACCGCGTCCAGGAAGGCGTCCAGCCGTCCCGGATCGTCGAAGCCGTTGAGGGGAGACGGCAGCTCGTACGCGTCGTGGACGTCCGTCGCCTGCTCCAGCTCCCACACGACCCGCAGTTCTTCATCCCGGCCGTCGCTCTCCAGGGAGGACAGCCTGACCAGGTGGGTGGGGGCGGCCTCGGCGGCACGCGCCGGGTCGTCGCTCGTGGCGGTCGAGCGGACGACGTCGGTGACCACCCAGGGGCGATGGCGGACCGTGACACGTTGACCGGGGGCCGGTACCGGCGCGCTCGGAGTCTCCGGATTCGCCGACTGCGTGGTCATCTCGCTCGTCCCCCAGCTTTCACGTGCATCCCCTTCCCGGCGGTCGTAGAAGTCTAGGTGCGGAGTGGGCGGGGACACCCCGGTTGGACGGATCTGCCCGGACCGATCGGGACCACAGCGCAGAGGCCCGGAAACACGCCGGTTCCGGGCCCTCGGACGTGTGCGTGACCCGGTTCGGGGCCGGCTGCCGATCCGCCGTCGACCCGTTCTCCGGATGCTCGGGTCAGCGGGCTACGAACTGGGTGAGGATGGCCTGGACCTCGTAGATGTCGACGCCCTTGGTGAAGGTCTTCTCCACCGGGGCCGGGGTGCCCGAGATCCAGATCTTCAGCTCGGCGTCGAGGTCGAAGTGGCCGGCGGTCTCGACGGCGAAGTGGGTGATGCTGCGGTACGGGATCGAGTGGTACTCGGTCTTCTTGCCGGTGATGCCCTGCTTGTTGATCAGGATCAGCCGGCGGTCGGTGAAGAGGATGGTGTCGCGGATCAGCAGGTAGGCGGCGTGCACCTGTTCGCCGTGGCCCAGGAGGCGGGCGTAGTCCTGCTGCGCTGACGCCGGGTCGATGCTGTGCGCGTTGCCGAACAGTGCCATGAGGCATCCCCCTGCGTGAAAAGTGATCGTGCCGAGACGCTATCGGACGCGTCAGGGCCCGGGAACCTTTGTTCCCGGGCCCTGACGTCGGTGGTGCGCGGTCGTTACGCGGGCTCCGGCTCGCCGCCGAAACGCTCCTTGTACGCGTCCAGGTCGTCGTCCGTCAGCTTGGCGAAGAGGACCGGCGGGACGGTGAAGGGGGTGCCGGCGGGGACCGACGTGAGAGCGCGGGCCTCCTCGGCGGTGACCCAGGTCGCCGTGTCCTCGGCGAGGGAGAACGTCTGACGCATGGCCGCCGCCGTCGCCGGGATGAACGGCTCCGACACCACCGCGTACAGGCGGATCAGGTTCATCGCCGTACGCAGGGTGAGGGCGGCGGCGTCCTTGTCGGTCTTGATCTCCAGCCAGGGGGCCTTCTCCTCCAGGTAGGAGTTGCCCGCGGACCACAGGGCGCGCAGCGCGGCCGCCGCCTTGCGGAACTGCGTCGCCTCCATCTGGGACTCGTACTCCGCGAGGAGCCCCGTGATCTCCTCACCGAGCCGGGTCTCCGCCTCGCCGGGCTCGCCGCCCGCCGGGACCTCCTCGCCGAAGCGCTTCTTCGAGAAGGACAGGACACGGTTGACGAAGTTGCCGAGGGTGTCGGCCAGGTCCTTGTTCACCGTGGCGGTGAAGTGCTCCCAGGTGAAGGACGAGTCGTCCGACTCGGGCGCGTTGGCGATGAGGAAGTACCGCCAGTAGTCGGCCGGGAGGACGTCCAGCGCCTGGTCGGTGAAGACGCCCCGCTTCTGGGAGGTGGAGAACTTTCCGCCGTAGTACGTCAGCCAGTTGAAGGCCTTGACGTAGTCGACCTTCTTCCACGGCTCGCGGACTCCCAGCTGGGTGGCCGGGAACATCACCGTGTGGAAGGGGACGTTGTCCTTCGCCATGAACTCCGTGTAACGGACGGTGTCGTCCGCCTCGTACCACCAGGACTTCCAGTCCCGGGTCTCGCCCTCGGGCGCGGAGTCCGCCCACTCCTTCGTCGCGGCGATGTACTCGATCGGGGCGTCGAACCAGACGTAGAAGACCTTGCCCTCGGCGGCCAGCTCCGGCCAGGTGTCGGCCGGAACCGGGACGCCCCAGTCCAGGTCGCGGGTGATCGAACGGTCGTGCAGGCCCTCGTTCAGCCACTTGCGGGCGATCGAGGCCGCCAGCTGGGGCCACTCCTCCTCGTGCCGGGCGACCCACTCCTCGACCTCGTGCTGGAGCTTCGACTGGAGGAGGAAGAGGTGCTTGGTCTCGCGGACCTCCAGGTCCGTGGAGCCGGAGATCGCCGAACGCGGGTCGAGCAGGTCGGTCGGGTCCAGTACGCGCGTGCAGTTCTCGCACTGGTCGCCGCGGGCCTTGTCGTAGCCGCAGTGGGGGCAGGTGCCCTCCACGTAGCGGTCCGGCAGGAAGCGGCCGTCGGCCGGGCTGTAGACCTGCCGGATCGAGCGCTCCTCGATGAAACCGTTCTCGTGGAGACGGCGGGCGAAGTGCTGGGTGATCTCGACGTTCTGCGGCGACGAACTGCGGCCGAAGTGGTCGAAGGCGAGGTTGAAGCCGTCGTAGACCGCCTTCTGCGCGTCGTGCGCCTGCGCGCAGAACGTGTCGACCGGGAGGCCCTGCTCCTTCGCCGCCAGTTCGGCGGGGGTGCCGTGCTCGTCGGTCGCGCAGATGTACAGGACCTCGTGGCCGCGCTGGCGCATGTACCGGGAGTAGACGTCCGCCGGGAGCATGGACCCCACCATGTTGCCCAGGTGCTTGATCCCGTTGATGTACGGAAGGGCGCTGGTGATGAGGTGTCGAGCCATCGGGGGCTGCTCCCAGGTTGAAACGTACGGAACCTTCAAATCGTAGCCGACACGGGTGCGCCGCCCGCTTCTCGTTTTACGGGCTGAGAAGCGGGCGGCGCGGGGTGTGCTGGGGGTGCCCCCGTGGGGCTACGGGCGCCAGGACTTCAGGACGGCCTCGTAGAGCTCCTTGTCGGTGAGCTCCAGGGGGACGGGCCGGCGAGGAAGTGGGCCGTGTTCGGCGTCTTGAGCTTGCGGAGGTAGTCGAAGGCCTTGCTCTCCGGGTCCCCGAAGGCGACGAAGGAGAAGAAGACCGCGGGGTGGGTCTTCGCCGCCTCGGTGAGGGACTGGGTGGCGGGGGTCTTCGCGTCGGGGGCGCCGTCCGTCTGGAAGACCACCAGGGCGGGGGTGCCCGCGGGGGCGGCCTTGTCGTGCAGGGCGAGGACCTCGGCCACGGCCGCGTGGTAGCTGGTCCGGCCCATGCGGCCGAGGGAGGCGTGCAGGGTGTCGATCTTGTTCTCGTGGTCGGTGAGGGTGAGCTCGCCGGTTCCGTCGACCTCGGTCGAGAAGAAGACGACCTTGACCGTGGTGGTCTCGGGGTCGGTGGTGAGGTGGGCGGCGAGGGCGAGGGTCTGCTCGGCGAGGGCCTGTGCGGAGCCGTCCTTGTAGTACGGGCGCATGGACGCGGAGCGGTCGAGTACGAGGTAGACGTGGGCGCGGGTGCCGGTGAGGTTGTGCTCCGCGAGGGTGGTGGCGGCGGCGGTGTGGGCGGTGGTGAGTGCCTGCGGCAGCGAGGGGGTGGTCGGCTCGGCCTCGGCTTCGGTGTGGTTCCCACCCGCATCACCCGTGCGGCTTTCGTTGCCGGGTGCGGGTGGCCCCTGCGGGGCGTCCTCGCCATCGGCGGGTGCGGGCTCCGGTTCCGGCTGTGCTTCCGGGGCGGCATCCGCCACGGGCTCCGGCACCGACTCCGGCTCGGTTTCGGCCTCGGACTGGGCCGCGGCCTTCGCCTCGGTCCCTTCCTCGGCCGAGACCTCGGGCTGAGGCGTCTGCTCTGCCGCAGGTTCGGCTGCGACCTCTGCCGCGGGTTCGGTCTCTGCCTCGGCTGTGACCTCGGGCTTCGGCTGGGGCTCGGGTTCTGCCTTCGGCTCGGCTGCCTCTGCCGTGGGTTCGGTCTCTGTCTCGGCCGTGACCTCGGGCTTCGGCTGGGGCTCGGGTTCTGCCTCAGCAGCTTCGGGCGCGATTTCCGCTTCGGGTGTGGCTTCGGGCTCGACGTCGGTCTTCGCCTCGGCTGCGGGCTCGATGTTGGCCTTCGTCTCGACCTCGGGCTCGGCTGGGGTCTCGACGTCGGGCTTCGCCTCGGGCTCGGGTGTGGCTTCGGGCTCGGGCTCGGCTGGGGTCTCGACGTCGGGCTTCGCCTCGGGCACGACCGCGGCCTCGGGTGCCTCGGGCTCGGGGGTCGGCTCCGGCGCGGGGGTTTCTGGCGGAGGTGTGGTCGAGGGGGCCGGGGTGGTGGGGTTCGGGGGCGTTACCTTGTTGAAGGCCGCTGAGACGAGGTCGTGTTCGTCGGTGCGGGGTTCCGGGACGGAGGCTTCGGCCTTCGGCGTCGGCGCCGGCGTCGGTTCGGGGGAGGGGGACGGAAGCCTCGGAGCCTCTGAGGTGGCCGCGGCAGGCTTGTCGGCCGGATCGTGCGGCGTCGGGGTGGCCGCGGTCGCCTTGTCCGGCCGGGCGGATTTTTCCGCACCGTCCGTTTCGGCGACCGGCGTCGCACCCTCCGCCTCTGCGGTGCTCGCTCTGCGTGACCGGCTGAACGCGTTCCGCAGGAGAGTGAGAATGCCCATGTGCGCAACCCTTCGCATGAGTTGTAGCCCGTCAATCCCTGGCCAGGACGGACACGTAAGGTTAGCGGCCCTCGGGGGTGATCTTGGGCAGGGTCGGGTCTCGGGCGCCGCACTTGTCAAGGGCGGCATCCGGCCCGTGTGGGCCGTCGTGCCGTGATCCTGGCAACTCCCCTCATGCTGCAGCAGGTTCACTCTCCGTTCACCCCGGCGCCCGGCTACCGCACATATGTGCCCCTACGGTCACGCTGACACCCCGGGTTTCCAAGGAGAGAACACGTGCGCAAGCTGTTGCCGTTGATCGGAACGCCGTCCAGTTCGCACCCCGGCGGCCGGTCCGCCATGACCTGTCGTTTCCGGTGTGGTGACGCCTGCTTCCACGAGGTGCCCAACACCAGCTCCAACGAGTACGTCGGTGACGTCATCTCCGACGCCCTCAGCCGCCGTTCGATGATGCGGGCCGCCGCCGCCGTCACGGTCATCGCGGCCGGGGCCGGCGCGGTCGACCTCGCCGGTGCCCCCGAGGCCCAGGCGGCGCCCGCGGCAGGAGAGGGCCACGGCGACAACAAGTCGAAGGGTGCCCGCGGCCTGCGGTTCACGCCTGTCGCGCCCAACACCGCCGACGCCGTCACCGTGCCGGAGGGCTACGACCAGAACGTCGTCATCCGCTGGGGCGAACCCATCCTGCGCGGAGCGCCCGCATTCGATCCCGAGAACCAGACCGCCGCGGCGCAGGCCGGGCAGTTCGGATACAACGTCGACTTCCTCGCGCTGCTCCCCCTCAAGGGTGAGCACGGCCGGCAGGTACTCGTGGCCAACCACGAGTACACCGACGAGATCCTCATGTTCCGTGACTACGACTCCGAGAACCCCACCCGCGAGCAGGTGGAGATCGCCTGGGCCGCGCACGGGCTCGCGACGGTCGTCGTCGAGGAGGACAAGAAGAGCGGCAGGCTGACGCCCGTCACCCGGCACCACCTCAACCGGCGTCTCACGGCCACCTCCGAGTTCCGCCTGACCGGTCCCGTCGCCGGGTCCGACCTGGTGAAGACCTCCGTCGACCCGAGCGGCACCAAGGTGCTCGGCACCCTCAACAACTGTGCCGGCGGCACGACCCCCTGGGGCACCACGCTGCACGCCGAGGAGAACTTCAACCAGTACTTCGCCCACGGCAGCCGCGCCACCGACAAGCGGTACGGGATCGGTACCGGTGCCACCGACCGCAAGTGGGAGCGTTTCGACAGGCGCTTCGACCTCGCGCAGGAGCCCAACGAGGTGCACCGGTTCGGGTATGTCGTCGAGCTCGACCCGTACGACCCGGATTCCACCCCGCGCAAGCGCACCGCGCTCGGCCGGTTCAAGCACGAGGCCGCGACCGTGCGGCTGACGCACGACGGGCGGCCGGTCGTCTACTCCGGTGACGACGAGCGGTTCGACTACTTCTACAAGTTCGTCGGCGGCAAGCGGATGAAGCACGGCAGCAGCCGGGCCGCGCGCGAGCACAACCTCACGCTGCTCGACGAGGGCACCCTGTACGTCGCCAAGCTGACCGGTGACTCGCCGGCCATCGAGATCGACGGCACCGGCAAGCTTCCGAAGGACGGCGAGTTCGACGGCAGCGGTCAGTGGATCCCGCTGGCCACCGCCACCGCCGACGGTGCCGTCTCGCACGTCGAGGGCATGACCGCCGAGGAGGTCTTCGTCTTCACGCGGCTCGCCGGTGACAAGGTGGGCGCCACCAAGATGGACCGGCCCGAGGACATCGAGCCCAACCCGGTCACCGGCAAGGTCTACGTCGCCCTGACCAACAACTCCAACCGCGGCAAGGCCGGTTACGCCGCCGCCGACGAGGCCAACCCGCGCAACGCCAACAGGCACGGCCACGTCCTGGAACTGACCGAGCGCTGGAACCGGCCGGAGAGCACCCGGTTCGCCTGGTCGCTGTTCCTGGTCGCGGGTGACCCGCAGGACCCGGCGACGTACTTCGCCGGGTTCCCGAAGGACTCCGTGAGCCCCATCTCCTGCCCGGACAACGTCGCCTTCGACGACCACGGCAACCTGTGGATCTCCACCGACGGCGCCGCCCTCGGCTCGCACGACGGGCTCTTCGGTGTCGCCACGCGCGGGGACCGGCGCGGTGAGCTGAAGCAGTTCCTCACCGTGCCGAAGGGTGCGGAGACCTGCGGCCCGATCATCCAGGACCGGCGCGTGCTGGTCGCCGTGCAGCACCCGGGTGAGGTGGACGGGGCGTCGGTCGACAACCCGGGCAGCACCTGGCCCGACGGACCCGGCACGTACGTCCGGCCGTCCGTGGTCGCCGTGTGGCGTGCCGACGGGCGGGACATCGGCGTCGAGGCCGGCGCTGGCGCTGACCGGTACGCATACGGACGGGGTGCGGGCCCCCGCGGGGGCCCGCACCCCGTCCGCCTCGGGGCGTGGTGGGGCCGGCCCGGGTCAGTCGCCGCGGCGCAGCGTCAGGTCGACGACCAGCGCGCGGTGGTCGGTGTCGGCGAGGTCGAGGAAGCGGGCCCGGTCCGCGGTGAACCGCTCGGACACCAGCACGTGGTCGATCTGGGCGCCGAACGTCGGAGTGGTCCTGGTCGGCCAGGTCGGAACCCGGTGCGAGCCGCCCAGCCGGGCGGCGTCGCTGAGGCCCGTGTCGAGGATGTGCCGGAAGGCGGCGTGGTCCTGAGAGGCGTTGAAGTCCCCGGCGAGCACCGTCGGGGTCGTCCGGTCCGCGGCGGCCGCGTCGCGCAGCCTGCCGAGCTCGCGCTGCCACACGTCCACCTGGCCGGGGAGCGGCGGCACGGGGTGGGCGAGCTGGAGCCGTACCGCGTGCCCGTCGACGTCGGCGACGGCGCCGGGCATGCCCATGGTGCCGGGGACGCCGCCGGCGCCCTTGAGCGGGAAGCGGCTGAGGAGGACGGAGCCCTCGGAGCCGCCGCCCGCCACGGCCTGCCGGTGCGGATAGGCGGCCGTCAGCTCCCGCTTCAGCACCGCGTCGCAGGTGTACTCGCACTCCTGGACGAACACCAGGTCGGGTTCCTCCCGGAGCACGGCGGCGACCAGCCCGTCGGTGGCCCGGCCGAACTCGACGTTGGAGGTCATGACCCGCAGTTCGGCGACGGGCGGCCCGACGGGCGCGCCGGTCTTCCCGTACGGCTCGATGAACCAGGCCAGCAGCCCGAGCAGGGCGACGCCCCACACCGCGCCGGTCCACCACCGGGCGAGCACGGTGAACAGCAGCCCGGTGGCGGTGGGTACGAGCAGCCAGGGCAGGAACGCGAGCAACTGGGGCACGGGGGTGACGCCGTCGGTGCCGACGGCCCGGCAGCCGACGACGACGCTCACCCCGGCGAAGAGCAGGGCCGCACACCACGCGCCGAACCGCCGCCCGCCGCCGCGGCGTCCGGCGCCGTCCTCGATGGCCGTCCACTCGGCAGTCGCAGTGTCCAACGTCCGGCCTTCCGCTCGCGGGTGGGATGTACTGGGAGGTACTGGGATCCTCCCTCAAGGACGAGGGCGCACGACGGGAGGTTGCGGCGATCCGTGCTCAGACCCGCGCCCGGGGCGGGGCGGCCGTGGGAGGCGCCGTCGCCCCACGGCGCCGCAGGGCACGGCCGCCGCGCCGGGCGGTGCGACCACCGCGGAGCCCGGTCAGCCAGGAGGCGAGGGCCACCGCCAGACCCAGCGCGAGCAGCAGCCAGGACGCGGTGCGCAAGGTGGCGGTGAGGGCGTCGTACACCACGCCCGCCGCGGGGCGGGGGGCCCGCTCGGGCAGGTCGGCCAGCGTGAGGTGGCGGCCGATGGCGACGGCGACGGCCAGCAGACCGCCGCCCAGCGCGATGCCCAGCCCGGTCACGGTGACCGCGAGGCGGCGGCGGACGGCGACGGCGACCCCGGCGACGGCCAGGACGACGGTCGCCGACGGCAGAGGGAAGGCGGCGGCGTCCAGCACGCGGTACCCCTTCCGGAGCCCGGCCACCTCCTCCGCCGGCACCACCGCGATCTCGGTGTGCCGGACCGGAATGCGCTGGGCCAACGGCACGTGATCGGCGGTGAGTCGCTGCTTCACCCGGGCGGTGACGGGCGCGAGGTCGACGGTGACCGGGCCGGGGGCCGCCCGCTCGTCGCGCAGGGCGTGCAGGACGGCGTCGTGGACGGCCCGGTTCCCCGCCTCCCACGCCGTGGCGAACACCTCGGTGCGGGTGAACGAGCGGACCGCGTCGCGTACGAACGGCTCGAACGTGCTGCGCGCCGGCCCCGCGTCCAGCTCCCGCAGGACCTCGTCCCCGACGGCCTCGGCGACCGCGTCGCGTACGTGGGGGTCGGCGGCCAGCGGCGCCATCGTGTGGACGTACCGTCCGGTGTCGGCCAGCCCGTACGCCGCCCAGGCCGCGAGCGCGCCGCAGGGCGCGAGCAGGCACGCCAGGGCGACGAGCGCCGCCGACAGGGCGTTGCGCAGGCGTGCGGGGGTCGGCTCGCGGCGGGGCGGTTCGCGGCGGGGCGGTTCGGCGGCGGGAGGCATCTCTCCAGCCAAGGTGCCGGGGGCCGGACGTGCGAGCGCAGGGCGGGCATCCGGAGTACCCGCCCCGTGCCCGGCGCCCGCGATGCCGGACCGGAGGCCGCGGCGAAGGAGGCCGCGGAGGCGAACGAGGAGGCCGCGTCACTCGGTCACTCGAGGGGATGGCCCTCCGCGTCCTCGTGCGTGGAGTAGCGGTAGAACAGGAACGCGAAGACGCCCGCCGCGGTCGCCAGCCCCAGCACCGTCGACCGCAGCACGCTCGTGCCGGCCTGGTTGACGAGGAAACCGACCGCGATGCCGGCGAAGCCGCCCCACAGCACCGCGTGCATTTCGCGGCGCAGCTTCGGCGCGACTCTCAGCAGGACCGCGCACAGGACGGCGAACACCAGCGCGGTGAGGAACCCGAACAGGAGGTTCCCGCCGGTGATGGGCCCGCCGTCGCGGGCGCGGGCCGCCGCCCAGTAGCCGTAGACGAGCCCGAGGACGACGGGCACCGCCAGCTTGGCGGCGCTGTGGGCCCGGTCGCTGAAGACGTGGATCGCGCCGGGCCGCCTGCTCGGGGCCCGAGGTCCGGGTGCCGCATGAGCCATGAGAGTGCTCCTCTCCCTGCTCGCTTCCTCCTCCAGAGCACACCGGTGCGGGACCGGCGGCAAGTCGGCGTACCGACCGGATACGGCTCCACCGACCGGATGCGTGCCGTGTGGCCGCGTGCTTCGCTGGGGCGGTGCGTCAGGGCAGCAGGGGACACCACCGGCACGACCGGTACTCCCGGGCCGGTCGCAGGGACGCCGTGCACCGGTACGAACTGCTGCGCGTACGAGGACGCAGTGTCGCCTGGGTGCCCCCGCTCCTGCTGCTGGTCGCCATCGCGGTGGCCGACTACCACACCATCGGCGAGTTCCGGATCATCTCCTGGATCGTGCTGGTGCCGGGCATCGCCGCAGCGACCTGCGGGGTGTGGGGCACAGCCGTGTTCGCGGTGCTCGCCGTCGGCACCTTCGTGCTCGTGGACAGTGCCTGGCCGCACGAGTTCCAGACGGGGCTGCCCGACTTCATCCTCGTCACCGTCGGCGGCGGCCTGGCGACGCTGGCGTGCGTGGTCCGGGTGCGCGGCGAGCGCCGCGCGCTGCACATGCGGGACGTCGCCGACACGGTCCGCCGTACGGTACTGCGCCCCCTGCCACCGCTCTGGGGCGGCCTGGAGCACGCCGGCGTCTACCTCAGCGCGGACGTCGGTGCCCGGGTCGGCGGTGACTTCTACGACATCCAGCCGGGCCCGTACGGCACCCGGGTCCTCGTCGGGGACGTCCAGGGCAAGGGGCTGGGCGCGGTCGAGACGGCGTCGGTGCTGCTCGGCACATTTCGCGAGGCGAGCAGTCACGAGCCGGAGCTGACGGCCGTCGCCGAGCGCCTGGAGGAGCGGATGCTGCGTCACCGGGACTACACCAGGGCCCTCGGCCGGACCGATGTCGACCGCTTCGCCACCGCCGTGCTGCTGGGCTTCCCCGCGGGCCGCTCCGACACGGTGGAGGCCGTCGTCTTCGGCCACGAACCGCCGCTGGTGGTGCGTGCCGGCGGCGTACGGTCGCTGCCCGTGACCGGCGGCCTTCCGCTGGGTCTGCGCGAGCTGGACCCCACTCCGGCGCGCGTGCACCGGCTGTCGCTGGCCGCCGACGAGACGCTGCTGTTGGTCACCGACGGGGTGACCGAGGCGCGGAATGCCCACGGGGCGTTCTACCGGCTCGCCGAGGAGGTGGCGCGGGCGGTCACGCGGGACCCGAACCTCGCCGAACCGGCCCGGCTGGCCGCCTTCGTGCGGGAGGGGACACTCCGGCACAGTGGCGGCCGGCTGGCCGACGACACGACCGTCTTCGCCGTCCGCCGGATCCGCGCGCCCGGGCGAACGCCCCGAAGGGGGACGTTCACGGATCTGAGGCCCCCGGCGGGGGCCTCAGCGGTTACGGTGCTGGCCTGGGTGATCGACAGGGTGATCGGCAGAGGGAGGGAACCGTGTCAGGAACCACGCCCGGGACCGTGCTGCTGCTGGCGGCCTCGCCGCTGGGGCGGGGGCGGCTGGTGGACGCGGCGTCGGTGCTTCCCGTCCTCGCGGCCGTACCGCCCGCCGTGCTGTCCGGCACGGACACCGCGAACGTCGTCGAACTCGCCGACCCGCTCGAGCCGCAGGCCGTCCTGACCCGGCTGCGCGCCGCCGCGACCGCTCCCGGACCGCTCACCGCGTACGTCACCGGACAGTTGGTGCTCGACCGCCGCCAGCGCCTGCCCCATCTGGCGCTGGCCCGCACCACCGCGTCGACCGTGCGCTACACGGCGTTCCCGTGGCACTGGTTCCGGGAGGAGCTGCGGCTGCGGCCCGCGGGCGCCACGACGTTGATCCTCGACCTGCACGCGGGCCCGGAGGCCTGGCAGGCACTGAGTTCCCCGCAGGCACCGGGGCTGCTGCCCCACCAGCAGTCCGGCCCGCAGGCCCCGGTGCCGGTCCCGGCGCCGCTCGCGCTCGACTCCGGCCGCGACACCGCCGTGTACGGCCGCGTCGCGCCGCCGCCCTCCCGTCGTACGGTCGCGGCACCGGCGTACATGAAGGCGGTCGCGACACTGCTGCGCAGCGGACGGCGCCCGTCGAACGAGGAACTGCACCAGCGGGCGCTGACCCGGGTCGCCGCGGAGAGTGCGCACCCCGGTCTCGTACTGGCGCGGCGCGGGTCCGGGCCCGCCCCGGGGGACCCGCACGCGGCCATCACGGCGGCCGTGCGGTCCGGCCGCCACGTGGACGCCGACGCGCTCGCCGCGCGCCACGAGCGCAGTGCCGTCCTCGCGTACGGGCCCGCCTCCGAGGAGGCGCTGCACTGGACCGAGGTCCGTGCCGATCTGGCGATGCTGGCCGGGGACGCGGCGCTCAGCTGCCGTACCTGGCTGACGGTGGCCGCCGCACGGCTGAACACCGGCCAGGCGGTGGACGCGTCCGTCGTCGAGACGGCCGTGGACCGGGCGCACCACCAGTGGGGTCGGATCGAAGACCCGGTAAGGGCCCGCGAACTCGGCCCGCTGCTGGCGGAGTTGCGTATCCGCGTACCCGGACGGCAGCAGGGTGCCCTGGACCATGTGCGGCGGCAGCTGAGCCAGTTGCAGACGCAGAGCTGAACATTCCGCGCCGGACAGCCCGCGCCGAGCCGGTTGGCCAAAGCTGCTGACGAACCCTCCCCCTGGAGCAACGGCGGTGTGATGATGGTGAGTTGTGGCTGAGGGGGACAGCATGGCCAACCAGGGTATTCGGGTACGGCTGGACGGTAGGGCGAGCGAGAACGACGTCGGGGCGCTGCGCAAGTGGCTGGAGCGGGAGAAACCGCTCTACGAATTGCTGCGCGCGGGCGAGTTGCAGATCCAGGAGCGGCCGAGGACGGACGAGACCGGATCCCCGATGGGCCTCGGCATGGACATCGTCGTCCTGATCGTCGGCGCGGGCGCGGGCGCGGTCTTCACGGAGTTGCTGGAACAGGTCAAGAAGGCCGTCTCGGCCTGGCGGGCCAACCGGCGCGACGTCGAGGACGGCGAACCGCCGGTGGGCAGAGTCGAACCGGTGAACCTCGACGACAGGTAGGCCGGTGACCCGTCTCGACCCGCGTGGGTCCGCCAACAGGGCGCTGTTGGTCGGTGTGTCCGAGTACGACCTCACGGATCCGCCGCACGGTGTGCCCGGCAACCTCCCCGCCGTCAAGCACAACGTGAACCGGTTGCGCGAAGTGCTGGCGCGCGGGCGGGTGTTCGGCGAGCACGAGATCACGGTCGCCCACTCGCCCTCCCAGGATGAGTTCGGGCGGGCGCTGCGCTCGGCCGCCGAGAGGACCGAGGGGGTGCTGCTGCTCTACTTCGCCGGGCACGGCGCCATCCCCAGCGCCGGCGACGAGTTGTTCCTGCAGATGCGCAACGCGAGCGTGGTCGCGGGTGGGACAGCGGTGTTCCCGGGCGCGGAGACATTCACCACCGTGCTGGCGGTGCTGGCCACCAGCCCGGCCCGGCGGATCGTGGTGATCCTGGACTGCTGCTTCGCGGGTAACGCGGCCTGGATCCGGGAGACCCTGAGCGACAAGCACCGCATACTCCTGCTGATGAGCGTGCAGGCCAACCACCGTATCGACGCGGGCAAGCCGCGGACCCCGACGCCGTTCACCGCCGAACTCGTACGGCTCCTCGACGAGGAGGGCGAGACGGGTTTCCTGGATCTCTCCGAGCGGATAAGGAAACGGATGGCCGCCCGCCGCCACCGCACCCTGCGCGGTGACAAGTGGGAGCCGCAGTGGCGCGCGGAACCCGCCGAGGACGTCCTGCTGATGGCGAAGCCGGGCGGCCCGGTCCCACCGGCCCCACCGGCCCCACCGGCCCCACCGGCCCCACCGGTGGGGGAGACGGGAGAGGTGAGGGAGGCGGAAGACCCGGAGCAGCCCTCGGAGGGACCCGGTGCGGACGACGCCGTCGACACGTCAAGGCCCACCTCAAGGTCCATGCCCGGCGCCCGCGGCCCCGCGTCCTCGCGGGCCCCTGCCCCTCTCACCGCCCTCCTCGGCCTCCTGGTCCTCGCCCTGCTCGTCGCCGGCACCTACGGCGTGATCGGACTCATCGGACACGTCCGGGGCGGCGGCACCGCCTGTGCCCCAGCTCTGGAGCTGCGCGTCCTGGCCGACCCGGACCTGGAGCGGACGATCCGGACCGCCGCCGACGCCCATCTGACCTCGAAGGCGAACACCACGGACGACGGTTGCCGGCGCACCGGCATCACGGTCTACAGCGCGGGCTCCTCCGACGTCGTCACCGCGCTGCGTGAGCAGACCGGGGCCTGGCAGGAGCCCCATGACGAGGAGACCAACCCGCAGCGGGACATCGGGCCGCAGCCGGACATCTGGATTCCCGCCTCCCGCGCCGACTTCGCCCGGGTCGTGGCCGGCCAGGACACCAATGCCGTGGCCGTTCCGGAGGCCGCCGACGAGCCCCTGGCCTACTCCCCGGTCGTGCTGGCCGTCCCGGAGGACATCGCAGGCAAGGACGTGGACACCCGTACCGGCCTGACCCTGAACCGCATGATCAGCGACTTGGCCGAGCGCGACGAGAAAGCGCGGGTGCAGCGCCCCGACCCCGAGTTCACCGACGTCGGACTCCTCGCCACGATCGGTCTGTACGCCGGGAACGCGTCCCCCCTCACCGCCGAACACCTGGTCGCCCAGGCGGGCCCGCCCTCCCCCACGGCCGCCGAACTGTTGTGCACCCTGCCCGACAAGGATGAGGTGGACGACCACACCGCCGCCCTGGTCCCCGAGTTCCTGATGCGCAGCGGTGTCGGCTGCGACCGCACCACGCGCACCGCGCGCATCGCCCAGTACCCCGAGGACGTCCCCGGTGTGGCACCGGTGTTCGTGCGCATCCGTTGGCAGGGCGCCGACCGGGACGAGAGCGCCCGCGACACGTCGGTCGCCGCCTTCCAGGACTGGCTGACCGGAGAGCAGGGCCGCGAGGTGTTCGCCCGCGACGGCTTCCGCGCCCCCTACGAATGGAAGCTGATGGACCCGGGGAAGGGCACCGACGGCATGCTGCCCCAGCCCACCGGGCTCGACCGGTTCGCCGGGCGGGACGCGATGGAGGAGGCACTGGAGGAGTACCGGAAGGCGGGCGGTCCGGGGCGGGTGCTGTACCTGCTGGACAGCTCCGGTTCGATGAGGGAGCTGTGGAAGGGGGCGAGCGGCGCTCCCGGACTGCTGAAGCAGTCGCTGGGCGGACTCGGCGAAGAGGACGAGTACGGCGTGTGGGCGGTGGCGAACACCGGGGACCGGGCGTACGAGACGCTGCTGCCCCTCGCCCGGCACCGGCGGGCCGACGCCGAGCGCGCCCTCGGCGCCCGGGCCCGGGTGCGGGACGCCGCGGCCGACCCGCACGCCGCCCTGCACGCCGCGTTCGAGGAGATGGAGCAGCCCGCGGCCGACAGCCGCCCGCGGCTGATCGTGTACATCACGGACGGTGAGGACAGCGACGAGCTCGGCGGGGACCGCCGGGAGGACATCCTCGCCGCGGCGCGGATATCCGACGTCCCGGTGACCGTGGTGTCCCTGGCGAACGGCGGCTGCGACCGGAACCGGGCGGACCGCCGGATCGCCGACGCGAGTGACGGGCGCTGTCTGGACGCCGGCGACGACCTGGGCGCGGCCCTGCGCGACGAGGTGGCACGCACCGGAACGGGGACAGGCTGATGACCGGACGGCTCACCGCCCCACCGACCCGGACGCCCGTCCTGTGGCCGGCTCTGCTGACGGTCCTGCTGCTGGTCGCCGTCGCCGCCTGCACCGGCGGTACGGACGCCGGCGCGGGCGGCGTCGACGGCGGCCCCACCGTGTCCGCCTCGGGCGACATGGAAGGCGTCATCGTGGTCGCCAGCGGCCGGGACGTCACCGGCAAGAACGGCATACGCCAGCAGCTCATCGACGCCTGGAACCAGCGTCAGCAGCGGGAGAACTCCGGCTTCCGGGCCCGCCTGGTCGAGCTCCCCGGCAGCGCCGACGAGCAGCGCAGCCAGTTGCTCGCCGCCCTGCAGTCCCGCAGCGCCGACTACGACGTGGTCAACCTGGACGTCACCTGGGTGCCGGAGTTCGCCACCGCCGACCTGATCGAGCCGCTGCCGCACGACCTGGTCGACCCCGACATCATCCCGTCGGTGGCCGGCACGGCCCGGTGGGACGGGAAGGTGTACGCGGTGCCGTTCAACAGCGACGTCGGTCTGCTGTACTACCGGCGCGACTACCTGGAGCGGGCCGACGTCGAGCGGCCCGACCTCGGCGCCGACCTCACCTGGAACGAGCTGCGGGGCCTCATCGACATCCTGGACGCCCGCCCCGCCGCCGACGTCTACGAGAAGGGCTGGACCACCCAGCTCGCCGCCTACGAGGGCCGTACGGTCAACGCGGTCGAGGCGTTCGCCTCCGCGGTGCCGGACCTCGAGCTGGTCGACGAGGAAGGCCGCTACGCCGCCGACGTCGACGACCTGACCGACGGGATCGCGGAGCTGCGCCGCCGCACGGAGACGGCGTACACCCTCCAGGACGCCGCCGAGTCCGACGAGGCCGCCTCGCTGAGCGACTTCGTCGAGGGCCGCACCGCGTTCCTGCGGCACTGGCCGTCGGAGTACCGCACCCTGTACCGGACCTTCTCCGAGGAGCGGCTCGGCGTCGTCCCGCTGCCCGGCCGGGCGGTGCTCGGCGGCCAGAACCTCGCGGTGACCGGGGTGTCACAGCGCAAGGACAAGGCGGCCGACCTGATCCGGTTCCTCACCGGCAAGGAGAGCGAGCGCTGCCTGCTGGACGCGGGTTTCGCGGCGACGCGTGTCTCGGCCTACGAGGACGACGGCGTGCGGTGCGCCGCGGTCGCCCCCGCGCCCTCCGCGTCCCCCACGGGCGAGGGCGCCGACCCGGCCCCGCGGGACGGGGAGGGCCGCCCCGCCTATGCCCGCGACATCCTCCTGCCAGGCCCTGGAGAAAGCGGTCCACCGTCCGAGGACCCCGCTGTACGGCGCGCTCACCCAGACGTTCATCGCGCGGCTCGCCCCGCTGCACGGCGACGACGTGCCCACGGACGAGGAGCTGGCCGAACGGCTGGACGCGGCCCTGCGCAAGGCCCTGCCGCACTGAGGGCCGCGAGCCGGCTTGATTCGCCGGGCAGGCCCTAGCGGACGGCGGCCTTCACCGGGTTCGTGGTGCGCTGCTCCGACTCCTCGGGGTGAGCGGCCTTGGCCGGGCCCGCATTGGCTGCCAGGACCAGTGCGGCGACCGCGGCGACGGCCGCGACGAAGCCTCTGGCATAACGCCTGGTGGTGCGAATGCGTTCCAGCACGGCGACCTCGCAACAGCGATGGGTTGAGCGGTTCAATCCGCGCTTCAACCTAGGGGCTGGCGGACTCGGACGGCAAGGGCTGCAAGGCTGGAGCGGGCGGGCGCGGCCGGCGACCTGGCCGACCTGTGCCGCCTCCTCGGCGATCTGCCTCGCCGCACCGGCCGCGCCGAAGCCGCGCTGGACGCCTACCGCACCGGTCTCGGCCACCGCACGGCCCCGGGCACCACGACCCTGGGCCCGGCCCCGGCCCAGCCACCGGTCTGAGCGGGAGCCCCGTGGGCGTATGGCCGGGCGCCCGATTGCCCAAAGTGCCTGACGAGGACGTGGCCGTGCTCATTCTCCTCGGCGTCGTGCTCCTCGGCGTCATCACCCTCCAGGGAAACATCTCCCGGGCCGACCGCCGTGTCGCCCGTGTCGAACACAGGTTCGACCTCGTACTCGAGCACTTGGAGCTGCGCGAGGAGGTTCCGGGCCGGGACGAGAGCGTCGCGCTCGTGCGGGAGGGCAAGACGATCCGGGTGGTCAAGGCGTACCGCGACGCCACCGGGGCGAGCCTGGCCGAGGCCAAGGAGGCCGTGGACCGTCTGGGCTGAGTGGTACCGGGTGGCCGGAACCGCGGTCAGGCCTGTGCGCGCCCCTGCTTCCTGATCTCCGTCAGCCGGTCCGCCCCGAACTCCGCGACCACCTGCGTGAGTTCGGACAGAACCTCGCCGAAGCCGCCGTTGGTGAGGGTGATGGTGTCCTCGCCGATGCGGACCATCGCGACGTCCAGGGTGAGATGCGTCGGTTCCCCGTCGGGCGTCTCGCCGGTCATGCTGACCCGCAGCGCCTGCCGCGCGTCCCCGGTCTCCGACAGCCGCAACGCGTCGACCTCGACCTCCTGCACGCCGTCCCGCTTGGTCGTCGCCTTGAACTCCCCGCACTTCTCCGGCAGTCCGCCGAGCCACTTCAGCGTGCGGTCCACGTCGGCGGGCCGGTACGCGGCGACCTGGTACCGCAGTTGGGCGCCGTTGTAGGCGTCGTCCAGGGTGACCACGGCCTGCGGTCCGGTCGGCGTGCCGAACAGCTCCTCGGTGTAGAGGACGTCGAGCAGGCGCCGGCAGTCGGCGTTCTCCGTGCTCGCCTTGAGCAGCCCGTCCCGCCAGGTCGCCACGCCCCGCGTCGGCACCCAGGGCTGCCCCAGGTCCGTCTCCGTGATCAGCGCGGCCCGGACCTGCTCCTCGCTCAGCCCGGCGTCGGCCGGTGACGCGGAGGGCTGCTCGGCGGCCGGCACGGCGGAGGACGGCGGGGCCAAGGACGAGGCCGGGACGGAGACGGACGGGGGCACCACCCTCCCGGCCCCGCCCTGGCCGCCGACGGAACAGGCGGCCGTGGTCAGCAGCGCGGACACCGACAGCGCGGAGGCGAGAAGGGCGCGGGCGGCGGCCTGGGCGTGCGTCATCGAGGTGCCTCCTGGTGGAGCCGGGCTGCTGCTGTGTTCTGCTTGCCCAGGGTCGGGACGTGCTCTTACGGCACCACCGAGCCGCCAGCCCCACCAGCGCGGCGGTCCGTCCGGGTGAGCGCGCGGGGAAACTGTCCCCGTCCCCTTCCCGCTCCCTTCCCGCTCTCTTCCCGCCCCTGACCTTCCCCGACCCCGCGCCCCGAAGGAGTCCGCGCCGTGACGAACGGCCCGCCCATCCCGGTGATCATCGACTGCGACACGGGTGTCGACGACGCCCTGGCCCTGCTGTTCGCCGTCCGCCACCGGGGGATCGACCTGCGCGCGGTGACCTGTGTGGCCGGCAACACGGACGTGGACGGCGTCGTCCGCAACACGCTCACCGTGCTGGAGCAGGCGGGCGCGCCCGGCATTCCGGTCGCCCGGGGCGCCGAGCGCCCGCTGATCGAGGCCCCGCGTTCCGCACGGCACGTCCACGGCCACGACGGGATGGGCGACCTCGGCCTGCCCGCCCCGCGGCGCACCCCGGTGGACGTGGACGCGGTGACCCTGCTGCGCCGCGAGATCCTCGCCTCCCCGCGCCCGGTCACCCTGGTGCCCACCGCCCCGCTGACCAACATCGCGCTGCTGCTGCGGACGCATCCCGAGGTCACCCGCAACATCGAGCGGATCGTGTTCATGGGCGGCGCGGCCGGCGCCGGCAACGCCACCCCGGTGGCCGAGTTCAACGTCTGGCACGATCCGGAGGCCGCCGCGATCCTGCTCACCGCGGGGGTGCCGATCACGATGTACGGCCTGGACGTGTTCCACCGGGTCGTCGTCCCGGCGGCCGAGGTGCGCAGGCTGCGCGCGAGCACCGAATCGGGAGCCCGACTGGCCGGCGACCTGCTGGCCCACCGGCCCGCGACCCCCGGCAGCGCCCCCGGCGACCCCACCGAGGACGCGGGCGGGCTCGGCGACGCGGGCGCGCTGTGCGCGGTCGCCGACCCGGAGGGCCTGACCACCCACCGGCTCCCCGTCGAGGTCTCCCTCGGCCCCGGCCCGGCCCGCGGCCAGACCGTGGTCGACCGCCGCCCCCGTATCGGCGAGTCCGAACTGCACGAGGGCACGCGCGAGCAGTGCCTGGTGGACGTCGGGCTGGACGTGGACGTACAGCGCTACGTGACGCTCTACCTGGCGACCGTCGCGGGAGGCGGGCCCGGGGCACGGCAGTAGGCCCGCTGTCCGTCGCAGACACCTCTGCCGCCTCCGCGGTGCTGCCCCCGAACCCGGACGCCCGGCCCGCGGGGGACGGGCCGGGCGCGTATGCGGGCGCTGCCGGCTACTGGCTACTGGCTGCTGGTGCCGGTGCGCTTGCGGCGGGTGGCCACGACGAGCGCCGGGCTGCCTGCCAGCAGGACCGCCGCGCCGATCGCGAACGGGCCGGTGTTGCTGTCGGCGCCGGTCTCCGCGAGGTTGTCGCTGCCGCCGTTCGGCGAGGCCCCCGGTTCGGTGGCCGGCTCGGAGGGGGACTGGGTGGGTGCGTCGGTGCTGGGCGTCGTGGACGGCTCGCCCGGCGCCCCGGAGGCCGGCGGAGTGGTGTCCTCGGCGGGCTCGGACGGCTCCGGCGCGGAGGTGGACGGCTCGGGGGCCTGCTCCTCGGGCGGGGTGTCGGCGGTGCAGTCCTTCGTGCCGCCGTTCCAGGCCGCGATCAGTCTGTCAGCCTGCTGCGAAGCATGGGGAGTTGCATGCTCTTCACGCCTCCGTCACACAGGGAAGGAATGCCTCCGCTCCGCCCGTGTGTTCACTTTCACGGTGTTCTGGACAGATTCATGCTGTCATCCGCACCCGTCCGGAGGAGACCGCGTGACCGACCGCATCAATCCGCCCGCCCCCGGCCGACCCCGCCGACCTCCGCTCCGGCCGCACCCGTCACAGGCGTTCTGTCCGACGCCGCGCCCGACCTCTCCTCGCGCCACCCCGACTGGTGGCGGCAGGCCGTCGTCTACCAGGTCTATCCCCGCAGCTTCGCTGACGCCGACGGCGACGGTCTCGGCGACCTGCGCGGCATCACCCGGCGCCTCACCCACCTCGCCACCCTGGGCGTGGACGCCCTCTGGCTGAGCCCGTTCTACCCCTCCGAGCTCGCCGACGGCGGCTACGACGTCGCCGATCCGCGTGACGTCGACCCGCGCCTCGGCACCCTCGACGACTTCGGCGCGCTGGTCGCCGAGGCCCACCGCCTGGGCCTCAAGGTGATCGTCGACGTCGTCCCCAACCACACCTCCCACCAGCACGTCTGGTTCCAGGAGGCGCTGCGCGCCGGCCCGGCTCCCCGGCCCGCGAGCGCTACGTCTTCCGCGACGGACGCGGTCCGCGGGGCGAACAGCCGCCCACTGACTGGCAGTCCGTCTTCGGCGGCAGCGCCTGGCGGCGGGTGCCCGACGGACAGTGGTACCTGCACCTCTTCGCCGCCGAACAGCCCGACCTGAACTGGGCGAACGAGGACGTCCGCGCCGACTTCCGCACCACCCTGCGGTTCTGGGCCGACCGGGGGGTGGACGGTTTCCGCGTCGATGTCGCGCACGCTCTCGCCAAGGACCTGGGCGAGCCGCTGCGCGACCTCGGCGCCCGCGAACCGAGCGGCGAGGCCGCCCTCACCGGGTTCCCGCCCGGCACCCACCCGTTCTACGACCGTGACGAGGTGCACGAGATCTACCGCGACTGGCGCAAGATCCTCGACGCCTACTCCCCGCCCCGCACGGCCGTCGCGGAGGCCTGGGTCCCCGGCGTCCGGCGCGCCCTGTACGCCCGGCCGGACGAACTGGGCCAGGCCTTCAACTTCGAGTACCTGCAAGCTCCCTGGGATGCGGAGGTGCTCCGCCAGGTCATCACCGACTCGCTCGCGACGGCCCGAGCGGCCGGCGCCTCGGCGACCTGGGTGCTCTCCAACCACGACGTCGTACGCCACACCTCACGCCTGATGCTGCCGCCGGGCACGGACGACAACGCCTGGCTGCTGTCCGGCGGACACATCCCGGCCGTCGACACCGCCGCCGGGCTGCGCCGGGCCCACGCGGCGACCCTGCTGATGCTGGCGCTGCCCGGCTCGGCCTACGTCTACCAGGGCGAGGAACTCGGCCTGCCCGAGGTCGCCGACCTGCCCACCGAGGTCCTCCAGGACCCGGTCTGGGAGCAGACCGGCCACGGCCGCAAGGGCCGCGACGGATGCCGGGTGCCGCTGCCCTGGACGACGACCGGACCGTCGTACGGCTTCGGCGCGGGGGGCGCCTGGCTGCCGCAGCCGCCGGGCTTCGGCGCGTACGCCGTCGAGGCGCAGGACGGGGTGCAGGCGCGGGACGGGGTGCCGGGCTCGACCCTGGAGCTGTACCGCGCGGCCCTGCGCCTGCGCCGCAAGCTCCAGGAGGGCGAGGCGCTGACCTGGGCGGAAGACACCCCCGCCGGGGTGCTGCGGTTCGACCGCAACGACGGCTGGCGCTGCGTGACCAACCTGTCGTCCGATCCCGTCCCCCTCCCCGCGGGCGAGGTCCTGCTGTCCAGCGCGCCCCTGACGGACGGCAGCCTGGACCCGGACACCACGGCGTGGCTGATCCCCGACCGGACGCCGGGCGCGCCCGCCTGACGCCCGGGGCCGTTCGCTCACACGTGCCCCGGGCCTCCACTGCCGAAGGCACCGCTGGATCCGGGCAGCCAGCGCCGCCGTTGCTGGTCCTTCCCGGTTCTGGTCGCGGAGTGATGAAGCTCGTAGGGCATGAGCCGTTCGCCGTCCCTGGACACCATCGGTATCTCGTCCGGCTCCCGCATCTCCCGCATCTCGCGGACCGCGCCGGTCTCCGGCAGCTTCGGCTGGTCCTCGGGGCTGGGGCGGTGTTCTTCTTGGTCCATGACCTTCATACCGACACGTACGGCCCAGATCAGCGCACCGGCCACGACCAGCCCGCCGACGAAGGCCACGAGCAGATTCAGTACTTGCTGACTCGCGGCCAGCAGTTCATACGGTGCCGTGTTCATGGTCCGATTATGGGTGAGGAAATGAGATAAAGCACCTGAATAGGTTATTTGTCCATTTGGGGGATTTCAGTGGGCGTCCAGCGCCGGGCCGGGCGCGACCCCGCCCCGTGCTCATTCGGCCGTTCCGGCGGGCGGCCGCCCCCGTACCATGACAGATTGCTGACAGTGGGAAGGCCGGGACGGGCCGTCGCGTCCCCACGTGTGCAGCTCGGGGCCCGGCCCCGGCCTTCCCACTCGCCTCACCCCGGCCGGGAGACCGTCTTCCGTCCCACAGGGATGCCTGCGGGACCGGCGGCGTCGGTGCCTTCCGTGCGCGGCGGCTCCCGGAAGAGCCGGCCCGGCCACCAGAACCAGCGGCCGAGGTCCAGGGCGAGGGCGGGAACCAGGACCGTACGCACGAGGAACGTGTCCAGCAGGACGCCGATGCCGACGAGGACACCCATCTGCGCCATGGTCACCAGCGGCAGCCCCGCGAAGACGGCGAACGTGGCGGCCAGGACGATGCCCGCGGACGTGATGACGCCTCCGGTGCTGGTCAGCCCCTCCAGAACGCCACGGGCGTGGCCGAGGCGACCGACCTCCTCCTGCACGCGATGCATGAGGAAGATGTTGTAGTCGATCCCGAGGGCGACCAGGAACACGAAGCCCATGAGCGGGACCGACCAGTCGATGCCCGCATGACCCAGCACGTGCTCGAACAGCAGGTGGGAGGCGCCGAGCGCGGCGACGTACGACAGCACCACCGTGGCCAGCAGCAGCACGGGCGCGACCAGGGCGCGCAGCAGCCACACCAGGACGGCGAGGACGACCAGGAGGACGACCGGGACGACCGTCGTCAGGTCGCGGTCGGCGGCCCGCTCGGTGTCGAGGCTCTCCGCGGTGGTGCCGCCCACCAGGGCGTCCGCGCCGCCCACCGCGTGCACGGCGTCGCGCAGATCGTCGACGGTGTCCTTGGCGGCGTCGCTGTCCGGGGCGTTAGCCAGCACCACCGACAGCGTGGTGAGCTCCCCGTCCGGGGTGCGGTCGCCACCGGGCTCGACCCGGGCGACCCCGGCGACCTCCGCTGCCGCCGCCCGGACCTGGTCGGCCCGGTCGCTGCGGGTGATGATCTGTGCCGGGTCCGAGGCGCCCGACGGGTAGTGCTCCGAGATCCGCTCCTGCGCGACGACCGACTCGGGCTTCTCCTGGAACCTCTCCGCCTGGGTGAGTCCCAGGGAGACCCCGGTGGCACCCAGCGCGAGCACACCGGTGACCGCGACCGACATCAGCCAGGACCAGCGCGGGCGCAGCGCCACGGCGGACCCGATACGGGACCAGACGGTGCGTGCCTTGCGGGCGGGTGTGCCGTACCGGGGGACGAAGGGCCAGAACACCCAGCGGCCCGCGAGGACGAGCAGCGCGGGCAGGATCGTGACCATCGCGAGGAAGGCGCAGACCACGCCGACCGCGCCCACCAGGCCCAGCGAACGCGAGGAGTTGATGTCGGCGAGGGCCAGACAGGCGAGTCCCGCCGCGATCGTGCCGGCCGAGGCGAGGATCGCGGGGCCCGAGCGGAGCAGGGCGGTCCGCATCGCGGCGTGCCGGTCCTCCTGGCGGTGCAGCTCCTCGCGGTAGCGGGCGATGAGCAGCAGTGCGTAGTCGGTTCCGACGCCGAAGACCAGCACCATCAGCACGCCCGCGCTCTGCGGGTCGACGGGCAGGGAGGCGTGGCGGGCCAGCAGATAGGTGCAGGCCTGGGTGAGCACGGCCGCGAAGCCGACCGAGAGCAGGGGGAACAGCCACAGCACCGGGCTGCGGTAGGTGAGGAGCAGCAGCACGGCCACGACCAGGCCGGTGGCGATCATCAGGGTGGAGTCGAGGTCTTCGAACACCGCGACCGAGTCGGTGAGGGAACCGGCGGGGCCGCCGACCTCGACGTCGGTGCCGGGCGGGGCGTCGGCCCCGGCGATCTCACGCAGCTCGTCCACCTTGGCGATGATGTCGTCCTCGCTGTCCAGCGGAACCACCGTCATGAGTGCCTTGCCGTCCTCGGACGGGATCGGCCCGGCCGGCTCCTCGCCCGCGGGAACGAACCGCGCGAGGCCGGCGCGGTCGGCGTCCGCCGCCTCCTTCGCGCCCGCCCCGGTGTAGACGACGACGGCGGGAATGATCGTGTCCGTACGGAACCTCTCCAGCTCCGTGTTGACGCGCGCGGACTCGGCGCCGTGCGGGAGGAGGGCGTTGGCGCCGGTGTCCTCGACGTCGCCGAGCTTCCCGGCGAGCGGGCCGAGCGCGACGACCGCGATCAGCCAGGCCACCAGCACCAGCCTCCCCCAGAGGGGGGAGCCCCAGCCGCGCCGCCCGCCGGCCGCACGCGCGGCGCGCTGCAACAAGGCACGCATGAGTAGTCTCCTTCGTGTGGAGTGCACCGCCGGCCGACGACGGTCGGCGCGGGGCGCACGGGATCCGCACCGCGGCGCACAGGGTGTGACGACCTGCCGTGGTGTCGGGGATGGGTGTGTCCGGGGCGATGTGCTTCCTCGGTACGGCCGGGAGTTGCCGCTCCCGGCCGTACGCACGCGGTGCACACGCGTGTGCTCACTCGATCTCGCGCATCATCTTCTCCATCGAGCCGACCGCGAGCCGGGTCTGCGTCAGCTCGTCCAGCAGCTGCCGCTGCTCGTCGGCGGTGCGGCGCTGCAACTCCACGGTGTCCTCCAGGAGTCGGGCGTACCGGGCGGCGAGTTCCTTGTACTGCTCCTCACGCGCGGCCAGCATCCGGGCCCGCCAGGTGGCCGCGACCTGCCAGACGATCACGATCATCAGGGTGAAGAACCCGGCCGCGCCGACGGCACCGACCAGGACACCCAGTTCTTCGGCTCCGGCGGCCTGCGTCACCAGTTCGTCGTTCACTTCGCATCCTCTTTCGGGCTTCGGTCCGACCGGCTCTCGACGGTGTCAGCGGCCTCCGCCCCGGCGTCGGCGTCGGTGAGCGTCGCGGCCGCGTGGGCTATGACGTGCGGGGTGAGCTCGTAGACGAACGGCGTGACGTCGTAGTACTTCATCGCCTTGCCGTCCTCCGCGAGTTCGCGCGTGCCGGTGACGAGGCCGGCCGCCTCCAGCCGCTGCAGATGCATGTGCAGCAGCGGGCGGCCCATGCCGATCTCGCGGGCCAGGGCGCTGACGTAGTTCCGGTTCTGGAGGAGCGCCGCGACGATGCGCATGCGGTGCGGGTTGCCGAGCGCGGACAGCACCTTCAGCAACTCGTCGCCCGTGGTGGCCACGGGCGGGACCTCAGGCATCGCGGCCACCTTCCCTCGTACCTGTCAGGAAAGGCTGACAGGTGCGAGGGGGCCCGTCAAAGTTCTCTGACACATCTCCGGGTCGGTTGGGGGACATCTCGGGGTCGGCTAGGGCCTGTGTGATGTTGTGATCAATCGGCCGCTTGCAGGAGATCTCCGATCCAGATCATCGAGGCGCGGAGTTCGAGGCCGGCGAGGTAGCTCTCGGGCGTCTTGTCGAAGCGTGTGGCGATGCCGCGCCAGTCCTTCAGCCGGTTGATCAGTCGCTCGACGGTGTTGCGGTCACGGTAACGATCGGCGTCGTACGTGACGGGACGGCCGCCCCTGCTGCCCTTCCTCTTGCGGTTGGCGGCCTGGTCCTTCTTCTCCGGGATGACCGCCCTGATGTGCCGTTTGCGCAGGTAGGCGCGGTTGGCGCGGGACGAGTAGGCCTTGTCCGCGGCGACCGCGCCGGGCCGGGTGCGGGGCCGGCCGACCGGCCCGCGGACCCGGACCTTGTTCAGCACGGGGATGAACTGCGGGCTGTCCGCGGCCTGCCCGGCGGTCAGCACGAACGACAGCGGCCGGCGCTTTTGGTCGGCGGCGAGGTGAATCTTGCTGGTCAGTCCGCCGCGGGACCGGCCGAGCAGGGCTTCCTTCAGGCGGAGCCTGCGTCGGCGGCGGACGCGCCGGCGTTCTTCCCGCTCGGGCCCGTTTCCGCCGTCCCGCCCGTTCTGTTCCGCCTTGTCGCCCCCTTTTGCCGGGCCTGTTCCTGCTCGGCGGCGGCCTCCTCGAGCGCCTCCATGACCTCCTGGCCGACGAGCATCCCGGCGGCGTCGTGGTGGGCGCGGACGGTCGTGGAGTCCACGCTGACCAGGGACAGGTCCGTTTTGCCCCGGCAGGCGGCCTCGGCGATCAGGCCCTCCAGCAGGGCGGTGAAGACACCGGCGTTCCGCCAGAGCCGGAAGCGTCCGTAGACGGTCGGCCAGGGGCCGAACTCGCCCGGCATCTCCCGCCACTGCGCGCCCGTCCTGAACCGCCAGATCACCCCCTCGAACTGATCCCGCAGCCGCTCGGGGTACGGGCCGTACTCGCCTATCGGCAGGAACGGCTCGATCAACTTCCACTGTTCTTCGGTGAGTTGTCTGCGCGTCACGATTGTCTTCCTACCGGATCCGCCTTCCAGGCGGATCCGGACCGGCAAGACTGATCACAACATCACACAGGCCCTAGGGGACGGCTCGGGGGACGCGTCGCGGACCTGCCGCCAGATCATCCCTCGGCCGTGCCGTCCACGGCGTGCGCATGACGGCGGTGCGCGCCGTGCGCACTGCCCGTGATCATCCTGTTTCTGCCGGAACATCGCCGACTGCGCGCTTCGCGTACCAGAGTTTCGGCTGCGTTGAATGCGTGTCATGGCACGCACGGTGCGTGGCGAGCAGTCGAGGGAGGGGTCTGTCTGTCCCGCCGTGAGTTCGGGGGTTCATGTGCGAAATGGTCAAGGGGGCCGATGTCGGGTTGGCGACCCTGAGTGACACCGTCGATTCGGTGATCGCGAGTCTGGGGTGGGTCAGTCAGACCGGCGAGGGCGACGCGGACGTATCCGTTCTGCTGCTGGGCGCACACGGCAAGGTGCGCAGCGACGCCGACTTCTACTTCTACAACAATCCGGTGGCCGCCGACGGCGGCGTGGAACTCCTCGGCAAGAAGCCTGCCGGAGAGGGCAGCGAGGACCGGATCGTCTTCGATCTGACGGTGGACCCGAACGATGTCGAGCGGATCGTCGTCGCCGCGAGCCGGTACGAGGGCATGCGCTTCGATGAACTGGACGGCTTACAGGTCACGTTGGCCAACGGCTCGGGCGACGGCCTGCTCCGGTTTCCGATCGAGGGCGCCGGTTCGGTGAGCGCGTTCATCTTCGGTGAGCTGTACCGGCGGGCAGGTGAGTGGAAGTTCCGGGCCGTCGGACAGGGCTACGACACCGGTCTCGCCGGGCCGGCGACCGACTTCGGGGTCGACATCGACGACGACGAGGCTGAAGCGGTGGCAGCCGCGAGGGCCGACGAGGCGGAAGGTCCGCACGACCCGGCGGCAGTGGGCGGACCGACAACCGGGATCGAGATCCCGGCATCCGACCAGGGCTACCCCCTGACCCGGGCGAAGCGGCTCATCAAGTGGCTGAGCGAGGCGCCGGCCGACCTGCACATCGAGACGCTGGCCGATGCCGAGACGGGCGGGCCGCGGGGGACTCCGGAACGGCTACGGCCCGAGCCGGGTGACCTGCTGCCGAAGAACGGCACCCAGATCACCGGTTTCCGGCTGACTCTCTTCAAGGGCATGGGCAGCACCCGTGGCAACGCCGAGGCCGGGTTCATCCGCAGCGTGGACGACGCCGTCAACCGGTTCTATTCCACCGTCGTGGTTCACCTCGAGCGGCCGACGTCGCGGAAGGCCGTGCCGACGCCCGCGTGAGCGGCTCTGCCGGGACTGCCGGGTCGGTGGCACTCTGCCACCGTTCGGCTCTCCGGTCAGCCCAGGTGCACCGGCAGTTGTTTCAGGCCGCGCAGCAGGGTGCTCGTTCGCCAGGTGAGGTCCGTCGGGTCGGTCGCGAAGGTGAGGGAGGAACAGCGGTCGAGGAGGAGGCGAAGAGCGATCGTGGCCTCCGCGCGGGCCAGCGGGGCGCCGAGGCAGTGGTGGGGGCCGTGGCCGAAACCCAGGTGGCCCCGGGGGCGGCGGGTGATGTCGAAACGGTCGGGGTTCGGGAAGGCCAGCGGGTCGCGGGAGGCCGCCGCCAGCGACACCAGTACCGTGTCTCCGGCGTCGACGCGGGTGCCGGCCAGGTCCAGCTCTTCGGCCGCGAAGCGGAACGCGCCCGCGTGGACGGGGGAGTGGTAGCGCAGGGACTCCTCGACCGCCCCGCCGATGAGTGACGGATCGGCGCGGAGCCGGGCGAGCTGGTCCGGGTGGGCCAGCAGGCCGTGCAGGGTCGCCGAGATCAGGTTGACCGTCGTTTCGTGGCCGGCGACGAGGAGGAGGAAGGCCATCCCGAGCAGTTCCTCCGGCGTGAGGCCGCCGGCTTCGGGTTCGGGGAGGGGGCCTGCACTCGCGTCGTCGGTCATCGTGGCCAGGGCCGCGAGCAGGGAGTCGTCCGGGGTGCGGGTCTTCTCGGTGATCAGTTCGGTGAGGTAATCGGTCAGCGCGCTCGCCGAACCGGCGGCGGCTTCCTCACTGGTGGGCATGACCAGCTCGTTCGACCAGGTGTGGAAGGCCGCGCGATCCGCCATGGGCACGCCCAGCACCTCACAGATCACCGTGACGGGCAGCGGCAGCGCGTAACCGCTCACCAGGTCGGCGGTGCCTTGCTCGGGCAGCTCCGCGAGCAGTTCCCGCGTGACGGCCTTGATCCGCGGGCGCAGCCCGGCGATCCGGCCCGGCGTGAAGTGGCCCGCCACCAGCCGTCGCAGGCGCGTGTGCTGTGGTGGGTCGCTCTGGAGCATGTTGCGGCCGATGGCGTGGCCGCCGTCGGTCTCCCAGGTCGCGGAGTGCCGGATGTCGTTGCGCAGCCGAGGGTCGGTCAGAGCGTGGCGGACCGCCTCGTGCGTGACCACCAGCCAGCTTTCTCCGCCGGCGGGGACACGGACGCGGTGCACAGGACCCTTGGCGCGCAGCGCCGCGTAGACGGCGTACGGGTCGGCCGCCGGATCGAGGTCCTCGGGGACCGGCTCCTTCGGGGTGGGCGCTCGCATGCTGCCGTCCTTTCCGTGTCGGTCGTGTCGTTCCTCGGTTGGGGGGCTCGCCTCACCGACCGGGCCATGCACCGGTCATCGCGTCCGCGACGGCGGTCCCCTGGACGTGTCCCGCGCGGACGGTGTCCGGGCGTCGGGCGTCGGCCGTCATATCGCGGCCCGCGGCGCGGCGGGCCGTGGCGTCCGGCGTGACGAGGGTGACCGCGGCGCCCCCGGCCCTGAGATCGGCCGCCTGCCGCCTGCCGCCTGCCGCCAGGCGTCGGGACGCGGGCCGACGGCCGAGGGAATCGGCGTGGCGGCCAGCACCCACTCGTCACCGCGGGCCAGTTGGAGGCTGCCGGTGGAGCGGGTGCCGCCGTCGATGTCGGCACCGGCTTCCGCGAGACCGGCGAGCACCCCGGTCAGCCAGGCCCCGCCGACCGGACCTCCACCTCCGAGCACCAGCGCGGTCCCGCCCGTTCCGCCCATCAGGTATGCCCTCCGAGACTTCGAGGCAACTGAAATGGGGAACACTCCCCGTTTGGTGGCCCGACGATAACATCCTCACCGGGGAACGCTCCCCACTTCGTGCGAAGACGGATTGACGGAGGGGCGGACGGATGGATGGGTGGACGGAGGGACGGCCATGAGCGTCGGTGAGGACTTCACGGTTCCGGAGCCCGCGCCCCGGCAGCGGCGCGACGCCCGGCGTAACCGGGACCGGCTGGTGGCGGCGGCCCACGAGGTGTTCGCGGAGCAGGGGCTCGACGCACCGCTCGACGTGATCGCTCGCCGGGCAGGCGTCGGCAACGCGACGCTCTACCGGCACTTCCCCGCCCGCGCGGCACTCGTCGACGCCGTGTTCCGCGACCAGTTGACGGACACGATGGCGGCCGGCGAGCGGGCCCGAACCGCCCCCGACGCCTGGACGGGTCTGAGCGACTACCTCGGTGCCGTCTTCGGCGCCCTGGCCGACGACCGCGGCACCAACGACCTCATGACCACCCACCTGCCGGACGTCGAGTCCCTTCGGTCCGTGCATGCCCACAACCGCCGGACGGTGGAGCTGCTGCTCGCTCGGGGCCGGGAGGAGGGCACCGTGCGTCCCGACGTCACCACGGAGGACGTCCTGTTCGCCCTCGCCGCCCTCGGTCGCGCCGTACCGCCCCTCACCACGGCCACCACCTCCGACGCCTGGCGCCGCCCCCTCGCCCTGTTCCTCGACGGCCTGCGCACCGCCCCACCGCCGCCGCTGCCGGGCCGCGCCCTCACCGGTGTCGAGCTCGGTGCCGTGCTCCAGGAGATGGGTCCGCACCGGCCACGGCCCGGGGAGGGCTCGGAGGGTGGCCGCGGTACACGGACGGGTGCACGGACGGAGGTGCGTCGGACTCGGACACCGTGAACAGGGGCAGACATGAATATCTGTGTGCGCCGCGGTAGTTTTTCCGCCGAGGTGATGAGAGTTCTGGTGTGGGGGCCCGTCCCCGTGGCGGTCCGTGCCCCTGCGGTCCGCAGGAAGGTGCGCATGCCCCTGGAGAGCCGGCCGTATGTCGACGCCTCACAGCCGGACGACGCCCGGTTGCCCGTCGCCGACCGGCTCGACGACGACCATTTCCCGGCCTGCGCCATGGGCAGGGCCGCCGAACCGGGCGGAGCGACACCCGCCTTCCTCCGTGCCCTGGGCGAGACGGGGCTGATCACCCCGGCCGCTCGGAGGGCGGTCACCGCCGCTGCTCGCGCCGCCGGCTGAAGCTCGCCGCCAGGGTCCGCGAAGTCGTCGACCTGGAGGAGCGGCCGGAGCAGGTCGAGCGGGTCGGCGAGGGGCTGCGCCGACAGGGCGCGGATGTCGAGCGCCACCACTGAAAATCTGTCCCCGCTGGAACAGAAATCCAGTATCCGTCATGGAAATCTATTTCTTCAAACGCGCTGTCGGCATTATTTCTCGGTGATTTTCCTCGCTTGCCGTGGATATGGTCCATGCTAGGCTGACGTCAGTTGCAGTTGTGGTTGCCAGTTTGCTACCGGTTCTCCGGGCAGGTGATCATCGCGACGATGAGGGAATTCGTAAAGTGCGATTTCCCAGCACTGTCTCAGGAGATTTGATATGGCCACCGGTACGGTGAAGTGGTTCAACTCGGAAAAGGGCTTCGGCTTCATCGAGCAGGACGGCGGCGGCGCCGACGTCTTCGCTCACTACTCGAACATTGCCACCTCGGGCTTCCGTGAGCTCCAGGAAGGCCAGAAGGTGACCTTCGACGTCACCCAGGGCCAGAAGGGCCCGCAGGCGGAGAACATCGTTCCCGCCTGACCCGTACGTACGCGAGTACGCAGGGATTTCAGCAGGGGCCCGCACATCGGTGCGGGCCCCTGCTCCGTGTTTTCCGGACTCCGGCTCCCGCGCGTGTTTCCGGTGCCCGGAAAGGGCCGGCGAGTTGAGTCCGGCCCTTTCCGTTCGAGCGGCCGCTCGGCCGCCGGACGGGTGGCCGCGGTGTACGCGGTTCGGGTGAACGCGGGGATGCCGTAGCGGTGGGGTCAGGCCTGCTTGGGGCCGGTCTGCTGGACCACCTCGAAGGACCACAGCGTCGCCCCCGTGGCCGCGGGCTTGGGGCGGTCGTCCTGCGCGCCCTCACCGCCGTGCGCGGCCTGGGCGCGGCCCTCCATCCAGCGTTGGAAGTCCTCCTCGGTCCGCCAGCGGGTGTAGACGAGATAGGTGTCGGTGCCCTCCACCGGGCGCAGCAGCTCGAACCACTCGAAGCCGTCCGAACCCTCCACCGCTCCCGCCCGCGCGGCGAACCGCTGCTCCAGTGTCTCCCGCTGCTCTTCCGGGACCGTGAGTACGTTGATTTTGACGATGCTCATGCCCCGATTGTTCCGCAGTACGGCGCGGAACACGTGCGGGGGCGGTCAGCCGAGGCAGATCACCAGCAGGCACAGCTTGGCGTCGGAGTCGGACGAGCCCGGCGAGTTGTGCGAGGGCGTCGTGGGGGCCAACGTGGCGGGCTGCGAGCCGCTCCGGTCTCCCGACCCATCGCTCCCGCTGTCCCCGCCGCCTCCACCGCTGTCGGAGGCGGCCACGGGCGGACTCGTCGGACGGGTCACCGCACCGGAGTGGGAACCGGCACCGGAACCCTCGGAGCCGGAGTCGAAACCGACTTCTGTTCCCGAGCCGGTGGACGGCGAGGTGGTCCGGGGCGGGGGCGTCGCCGTCGTGGGCGCGCCGGTGGCGCGGTCCGGTCGGATGTTCGACGCGGTGGTGGGCGTCGACGCGAGGCCGGCCGACTGCGGGTCCGAGTCGTCGTCCGAGGCCGACTGCGAGGGCCGGTCCGGGGAGGACTGGTGCGTGCCGGGCGGGGTCGCCGGGGGCGCCGGGTCGCCGTAGTGGTCCGCGGGCCCGTCCGCACCGCCCATACCGGTGATCGCGGGTGCCGTCGCGGCCTGGGCACGGTCGCCGGAACCCCGGTCCATCGAGGCGAGGGTGAGACCACCGCCGACGAACGCCACCGCCGTGGCGACCAGGGCGCGGCGCTGGGTCTTCTTCCACCGCGCCAACTGCCGCCGCCGCGCCGCCCGTCCCGTGGGCGCGGACATCGCGGATATGGACATCGCGGATACGGACGCCGCCGCGGGGCCGGGGTCAGCCGTGGGCGGCGGGACCGGCCCGTCGCCGGCATATGCCGGCTGCGGTACGGATGCCGGGCCGGCATCCGTACCGACACCCGCGTCGGTACGTCCCATGACCCCCATGACCCCGGTGGCTCCCGCGTCCGGGGGTGTGGTCGTTGTCCCCGGGCCCGGGACCGAGCGACCGCCCATGACGCTCGGCGTGAGGTCGGGGGCGTAGGCGCCGCATCCGGGGCACACCAGGGCGCCGTTCAGATGCCGGCGACACGTGGAGCAGTAGTCCATCCGCTGTCTTCCTGAGTCGACATGCACGCACCCGCCGAGCCGGAGACGGCCCGTTCGCGTTCGCACGCGAGAGCGAGTGGAGCAGAAACAGCAACGCTAACGAGAGTCACGAGCCGCTGTGTGCAGTCCGTGTGTCATTCCTGCGCACATTCTCTGCCCGCTTCGCGTGAATGTCGTGAGCATGTGTGGCGCCCGGCGCGTGGGGCGATCCCGACTGTATGATATTCAACCAAAATCCCCTGCCATAAAGGCAGTTCCGGAGCGGAGCACAAAGCCCATTCGGGTCGTCACGGCCAGAAATCGGACCCGGTGACAGCCGCCGGGCAGTGGAACTGGCACGTGGACCTCGTGACGGACACGGTTTGACGCTGCCGGGTCGCGCGGCGTTGGCTGCCCCTCACGTACCGCTCGCACCGCCTCCGCTACCCCGGGACAGCGCATGACCTCGGCACCTCGCACGAACACCGCACGTCGCGGCACCACCCTTGTGACGGCCGGCCTTACGGCCCTCTCGCTCCTCTCGCTCTCCGCGTGCGGTGCGCGCGACGGCGGCGGGAGCGGTGACTCCCCGTCGCCGGGCAAGCGCAACGACATCACTGTGGGCCTCCTCCTCCCCGACAAGGAGACGGCACGCTACGAGAAGTTCGACCGCCCCCTCATCGAGGAGCGGGTCGGGGTTCTCACCGGCAAGGAAGGCAGGGTCGCCTACGCCAACGCCGGGGGGAGCGCGGCCGAGCAGAGCCGGCAGTTCGGCCGGATGATCGACGACGAGGTCGACGTGATCCTGGTGACCGCGGTGGACGCCAAGGCCATCGGACCGGACGTGAAGAAGGCCAAGGACGCGGACATTCCCGTCATCGCCTACGACCGGCTCGCCGAGGGCCCGATCGACGCGTACGTGTCGCACGACAACGAGCTCGTCGGCGAGGTCCAGGGCCGCGCACTCGTCGACGCGCTCGGCAGCGAGGCGGAGAGCAGCAAGGTCGTCATGATGAACGGCGCGCCCGCCGACCCGAACACGGCCCTCTTCAAGGAGGGCGCGCTCAGCGAGTTGAACGGGAACGTGGACATAGCCAAGTCGTACGACACCGAGAAGTGGAGGCCCGAGGTCGCCAAGGCGAACATGGAGAAGGCGATCGACGCCGTCGGAGTAGACGGCGTCGACGCCGTCTACTCGGCGAACGACAGCATGGCCGGAGCCGTCATCGACGCGCTGCAGGAGGCGGGCGTCTCCGACCTCCCGCCGGTGACCGGACAGGACGCCGATCTGGCGGCCGTGCAGCGGATCGTCGAGGGCACGCAGTACATGACGGTGTACAAGTCGTTCCTGCTCGAGGCGGGCGGCGCCGCGGAGATCGCGCTGGCCCGGGTCCAGGGGCGGGACATCCAGTTCGACTCGCTGACCAGTGACCGCGTCGACAGCCCGACGGAGAAGGACATCCCGGCGATGCTGGTACCGGTGGTCGCCCTGACGCGGGACAACATCAAGGACACGGTGATCCGGGACGACGTCCACGACGTGGAGGACATCTGCACGGCCGAGTACCGGGCGGCCTGCGCCTCGATCGGCCTCGCCCCGTAGGCGACCGGCCCCGTCCGCGCACTACGCCAACTGGTCCGCGTAGCCGATGTCCCCCACCGTCCAGGCGCTCACGTCGGCGAGGGCGACGCGGTACATGCCCCCCGTCTCCGGGATGCCGTAGCTGCCCTGGAGGATGCGGGCGACGTGGAAGTGGAGGTGGGAGGGGCGTGACGGGTCCCCGTCTCCGCCGGCCTCCCTGAACGGAAGGGCGAAGTGGGTCAGCCGCGCGGAGTCGCGCAGCACCTCCGCCACACGCTCTCTCCACAGGGCTTCGGGGGCCAGCCGTCCGGTGATGACGGCACCGGGGATCACCACGGTGAGGGACATCTGGCTGTCCTGGTCCGACTCGACCATCGCGGCGACGGCGACGAGCAGATCGTCAGGGTGCGACATGGTCGAAGAGCGTAGCCCAGCCGGGCCCGGCTGGGCTACGGTGACCCGGATCACTTCGACGTGGCGGGCGCTGCGCGGTGGTGGTGTGCCGGACGGCCGGGTGGTCGAGATGGGCGCCGGCGACTTCTCCGGGCGGGCGGTGCGCGGGCTGAGTCCCGACCTCGCGATGATCACCGTACCCGCCGGCACCGCCACCCACCTCTACGTACCCCGGCTGCTGCGCGCGCTGGGCGGCCCACGTGTCGCCGTCCCCGTCCACTGGGACAACTTCGAGGTGCCGCTGACCGGTTCCCCGGTGCACCATCCCGCGATGGACCCGGACGCGTTCATCGCCCAGGTCGGAGAGGCGTCACCGGCGACGCGCGTCATCGTGCCGGACTACGACACCCTGTACGACGCCGACACGCATGCGAGGAGTGACTGGACCGTCCCCTACCCCTTGGCGGACGGGCGGCGACGACCCTGGCCGGGGCGGCCGCGCCGGCCGCGGGACGAGGGCCCGGAACGCGCGGGCTTGTTCTGGGCGGGCGGCGGAGCGAGGACGACGGGTACGCCCGAGGGCGCCTGGGATCCGGTGATGCGGTTCAGCTCGGTCCCGCCGGGGCGTACCCGGGTGGTCTGCGGGGTGATGCCGGCGTCGGTCATCAGGCGGGTCATGTCGCGGCGCTGGTGCGGCAGGACCAACGTGACGACGGTGCCGGACTCACCGGCGCGGGCGGTGCGCCCGCCCCGGTGCAGATAGTCCTTGTGGTCGCCGGGCGGATCGACGTTGACGACGAGGTCCAGGTTGTCCACGTGGATGCCGCGGGCCGCGACGTTGGTGGCCACCAGCACGCTGACGTGGCCGTCCTTGAACTGGGTCAGGGTCCGGGTGCGCTGGGACTGGGACTTCCCGCCGTGCAGGGCCGAGGCGCGCACCCCGACGGCGAGGAGCTTCTTGGTCAGCCGGTCGGCGGCGTGCTTGGTGTCCAGGAACATGATCACGCGTCCGTCGCGGGCGGCGATCTCCGTCGTGGTGGCGTGCTTGTCGTCGTCGTCCACGTGCAGCAGGTGATGCTCCATCGTGGTGACCGCGCCCGCGGACGGATCGACCGAGTGGACCACGGGATCGTGGAGGTAGTTGCGCACCAGACGGTCGACGTTGCGGTCCAGCGTGGCGGAGAACAGCATGCGCTGGCCCTCGGGGCGCACCTGGTCGAGCAGGGCGGTCACCTGCGGCATGAAGCCCATGTCGGCCATCTGGTCGGCCTCGTCCAGGACGGTGATGGCGACCTGGTCCAGGCGGCAGTCGTTCCGGTCTATGAGGTCCTTGAGCCGGCCGGGTGTCGCGACGACGACCTCGGCCCCGGCGCGCAGAGCGCTCACCTGCCGGCCGATCGACACCCCGCCGACCACGGTGGCGAGGCGCAGGCGCAGCGCGCGTGCGTAGGGGGTGAGAGCGTCGGTGACCTGCTGGGCGAGTTCCCGGGTGGGGACGAGGACGAGGGCCAGCGGCTGCCGGGGCTCGGCCCGCTGCCCGTGGATACGGGCCAGCATGGCGAGGCCGAAGGCGAGTGTCTTGCCCGATCCGGTGCGCCCGCGGCCCAGAACGTCCCGGCCGGCCAGCGAGTTCGGCAGCGTGGCGGCCTGGATCGGGAACGGGGTGGTCACGCCCTCGGCTCCGAGGGCGGTCAACAGCCGTTCGGGCATGTCCAGTTCGGAGAAGGACTCGACCGGTGCCAGCGCCGGGGTGAGGGTGACCGGCGGGGCGAACTCCCCACCGGACACGGCGGGACGGCCTCCGCGACCGCTGCGCCCGGCCTTGGCCGGACGGGAAGCGGCGCCCTGACGGCCCGATCCCTGCGAGCGGACGCGACCGCCCCGGCCGGAGCCCGTGGAGGCCTTGTCCGTACGGGAGCGGGAGGAGTTGTTGTTCGAACGGGCTGTGTGGTTGCGGTTCATGCGGAACCTTCCTCGATGCGGCACGTATCGAGGAATGCCTTCCAGCGGCGACCTGCACGGCCGCATGAGGATTCGCAAGAATGAGCCGAAACAACAGTGGAACGAAGAATCGGGCGGCCGGGAGCGGCGGATCGCCAGGGCGACAGCGGGGCGCGCCGTGGGTGCGGGAACGGTGCCGGCTTCGTTGCCGGGCCGAGGACCGGGAAAATTCGGCGGGCCGCGGAGAACGCAGTGGGCCGGGGCCCGCACCACAGAAGTGCGGATCCCGGCCACGCGGCGCGCGTCGGCGTCGGCGTCAGCGTCAGGCGGGAACGATGTTCTCGGCCTGCGGGCCCTTCTGGCCCTGCGTGACGTCGAAAGTCACCTTCTGGCCCTCCTGAAGCTCGCGGAAGCCGGAGGTGGCGATGTTCGAGTAGTGGGCGAACACGTCGGGGCCGCCACCGTCCTGCTCGATGAAGCCGAATCCCTTTTCCGCGTTGAACCACTTCACGGTGCCAGATGCCATATTGAATCTCCCTCGAGGGCAGTGCTCGGGGTCCACACCTTGTGGGCCCGTCGTCGCAGCAGCGGTCCGCCCGGCTCTGTTCCTGGTGAGCCGCGAAGCTTTCCAGCATCAAAAAAGAGTGCTCGTCGACGGAAGGTCGGAAGAGCACTCAAAGCCTCTGGTAACCAAAACTGCAACTCTTTACGATAGCACGGGATCCGGACGTGGACGGGCCTTCACCACGAAGAGCGACTCGTCGTCGGGGGTTGTCGGCTCGATCGGGTCGCGAGGGGGCCGGGCCGGAGCGGTGTCCACGAGTTCCCCTCGGTGGGAGCGCCACCGGCCGAAGTCGTCGTTCGCGCAGATCACCGGCACGCCCGCCTCGCGGGCCCGGCCGATCAGCTCTGCCAGGACGGGCACGGCACGGCGGACGGCACGAGCAACTCGGCGTCCTCGTGCTCGTAGGTGTTGATCATGTCGATCACGACGAGAGCGAGGCTCGTCGTGTCCGCGGGCCGGTCCACGGCTCCACCGCCCGTCCCCCGGCGCGGGTCAGTCGCGCAGTCGCGGCAGGACCTTCGAGCGGTAGAAGTCGAAGAAGCCCTGCTGGTCCTTGCCGATCTGGTTGACGTACACGGTGTCGAATCCCGCGTCGACGAACGCGGTCAGGGCCTCGACGTGCGTGTCCGGATGGTCGCCGCACGGTACGGCGGCCGCCACCTGGTCCTCGGTGACCAACTCGGAGGCCTGTTCGAAATGACGTGTGGTCGGCAGGATCTGCGGGAGTTCCCCGGGCAGTTGCTCATTGGCCCACAGGTGGTGTGCGGTGCGCAGCGCCTCCTGCCGATCCGTGCCCCAGCACACCTTCAGTCCGCCGTACACCGGCTTGGTGCCGCCGCCACCGCGGCGGAAGCGCTCGACCATGGCGGTGTCGGGCGCCATCGTGATCAGACCGTCGCCGATGCGTGCCGCGACCGCGGCGGCCTGCGGGCCGAAGGCGGAGACGTCGATGGGCACCGGCTCGTCGGGCAGGGTGTACAGGCGGGCGTTCTCCACGGTGTAGTGCTTGCCGCGGTGGCTCGTCTGCTCGCCGGTGAACAGCTGCCGGATGATCTGGACTGCCTCCTCCAGCATTTCCAGGCGTACCGACGCCTCGGGCCAGGGGGTGCCCAGGATGTGCTCGTTGAGAGCCTCGCCGGTGCCGACGCCCAGTCGGAAGCCGCCGCCCAGCTGGGCGGCGGAGGTGGCGGCCGCCTGGGCGACCACTGCGGGATGAGTCCTTACGAGTGGGCAGGTCACCGCCGTCTCGACGGGCAGCGAGACGGCCTGTGACAGGGCGCCGATCACTGTCCACACGAACGGACTCTGGCCCTGCCGGTCGTTCCACGGGTGGTAGTGGTCCGAGATCCAGAGGGAGTCGAAGCCGGCCTGCTCGGCCATTCTGGCCTGATCGACGAGTTCCGCCGGGCTGTGCTCCTCGCACGACAGGAAGTATCCGAAGTCGGCCATCGTCTCTCCCATCTCCCAGGTGCGGCGTGTGGTGGTGACCGGGGAACGTGCTGCCGAGTAACCCGATGGTCCGGGGCCTAACAGGGGGCGTGGGGCCGGGCCGCGGGAAGCCGGGTTCCCGCGGCCCGGCCCCACGCCGTCGCCGGCGGCGAGCGAAGGACGGTCCGGCCCCCGGAAAGCACGGGAATCCGGGGAAGCGCTCGAGACGTCCCTGACGGAGTTACAGAAGTGGGGTGAGGGGTACCGAGGACGAGGCGGGGGATGCCGTCGGTGTGCTGGGAGGTTGGCATGGACGCTTCGGTGGACCGGATCGCACATCCCTGGGGCAGCCGTACCCCCTACGATGCGCACGAGTCGTGGCCCGTACGCGTGGACACGTACCTCGAACCGGGTGTCGCACCGAGCCGGGTGCAGCGATGGGTGCAGACGGCGTCGATCCTCCATTCCGACGGGGACGCGATGGACGTCGCGGTCGTGGACGGGCGCATGGTGGGTGTGCGCGGGCGGGCGGACGACCGCGTCAACCGGGGCCGCCTGGGGCCGAAGGACCTCTTCGGCTGGCAGGCAGGCGCCTCGCCGGACCGGCTCACCCGGCCGCTGGTCCGCGAGGGCGGGCGCCTGGTGGAGTGCGACTGGGACACCGCGATGGGCCGGATCGTCTCCCGTTCGCGGGAGTTGCTCGAGGAGCACGGTCCGAGGGCGCTCGGTTTCTACACCTCCGGGCAGCTGTACCTGGAGGAGTACTACACGCTCGCCGTGCTGGCGCGGGCCGGGATCGGCACCAATCACCTGGACGGGAACACCCGCCTGTGCACGTCCACCGCCGCCGAGGCGCTGAAGGAGTCCTTCGGCTGCGACGGGCAGCCGGGCTGCTACGACGACATCGACCACGCGGACGTGATCGCGCTGTTCGGGCACAACGCCGCCGAGACGCAGCCCGTGCAGTGGATGCGCGTCCTCGACCGGCTGGACGGCGCCGACCCGCCCCGCCTGGTCTGCGTCGACCCCCGCCCCACACAGGTGGCCCGCCGGGCGGCCGTACACCTGGCTCCGCGGCCCGGCACCAACGTGGCCCTCCTCAACGCGCTGCTCCACGAGATCATCCGCGCCGACCGCGTCGACCACGACTACATCGCGGCACACACCGTCGGCTACGAGGAACTCGCGTCCCGGGTGAAGGAGTGCACCCCGCGGTGGGCAGAGCGGATCTGCGACGTACCGGCCGCGCGGATCGGCGAGGCGGCGGAGCTCCTCGGCACGGCCGACCGGCTGCTGTCCACGGTCCTGCAGGGCGTCTACCAGTCCCACCAGGCCACCGCCGCCGCGGTGCAGATCAACAACCTGCACCTGATCCGCGGCATGCTCGGCCGGCCCGGCGCCGGCGTGCTGCAGATGAACGGGCAGCCCACCGCCCAGAACACCCGCGAGTGCGGAGCCAACGGCGACCTGCCGGGATTCCGCAACTGGCAGAACGACGACCACGTCGCCGACCTGGCGAGGGTGTGGAACGTGGAGCCGGCGGCCATCCCGCACTACGCCCCGCCCACGCACGCCCTGCAGATGTTCCGCTACGCCGAGCAGGGCTCGATCCACATGCTGTGGATCAGCGGCACCAACCCGGCGGTATCGCTGCCCGAGCTGTCCCGCATCCGCTCGATCCTGGCGCAGGAGCGTCTCCTCGTGGTCGTACAGGACCTGTTCCTGACCGAGACCGCCCAGCTGGCCGACGTGGTCCTGCCCGCCGCGACCTGGGGCGAGAAGACCGGGACGTTCACCAACGCCGACCGCACCGTGCACCTGTCCGACAAGGCGGTCGAACCGCCCGGCGAGGCCAGGCCGGACCTGGACATCTTCCTCGACTACGCGGCCCGGATGGACTTCCGCGACAAGGACGGCGGGCCGCTGATCACCTGGCACGACCCGGAGTCCGCGTTCGAGGCGTGGAAACGCTGCAGCGCCTGGCCTGTGCGACTACACCGGCCTCACCTACGCCAAGCTGCGCGGCGGGAGCGGCATCCAGTGGCCGTGCAACGAACAGGCCCCCGACGGCACGCAACGGCTCTACACCGACGGGATCAGCTGGGCGCATCCCGACGTCTGCGAGAGCTACGGCAAGGACCTGCTGACGGGTGCGGCGGACGAGGTCGTCGAGTACCGCTCCCTCAACCCGGACGGCAAGGCCGTGATCAGGGCGGCCGCCTACCTGCCGCCCCACGAAATGCCCGACGAGGACCACCCGTTCCAGCTGACCACCGGCCGCACCGTCTACCACTTCCACACCCGGACGAAGACGGCGCGTGCGCCCCAGTTGAACGCCGCCGCTCCCGAGGTGTGGGTGGAGGCGTCCATCTCCGACGCGGCCCGGCTCGGACTCGACGAAGGCGATCTGGTCGAGGTCACCACACCCCGTGGTGCCCTGCGGGGCCGACTACGGGTGACCGACATCCGTACGGGACTGCTGTTCGTCCCCTTCCACTACGGCTACTGGGACACCAAGGCCGGGCACGGCCCGGACGGCGAGACACCCGGGCGCGCCGCGAACGAGACGACGGTCACCGACTGGGACCCCGCGTCGAAGCAGCCGTTGTTCAAGACCGCCGCAGCCGCGCTGCACCTCGTGGCACGCGGAGAAGGCCACCCCGCCCCCGCACCGACCACCACCGCGTCGGCTCCCTCCCGCGCCGACGCCGTACCGCCCACCACCGGCGGAACGCCCGCCCTCGCCACCCAGTCGACCGACGCTTCCCCGGACCGTGAGGAGGCCGCCCGGTGAACGGCCTCACCCTCACCCTCCGCACTCTCCACCACGGAGAGAAACACCTCGCCGAGCAGCTGACGGCCGTGGCCGAACGCCACCGCACCGAACACGAGGTCCACCACGTCGCCAACGACCTCGCCGCGTGGTCTCGCGAACACGTCGAACGCCTGTCCAGTGCCGCTCACGCCCACAACTTCGACCTCACCGGCTCTCCCGGCGTCCCGGCCGCCAAAGTCCTGTCCGCGTTCCGGGAGAAAGCCGCTGAGGCGGTAAGGCATCGCCCCGAGCCCGGCCTGCTGCTCCTGCGGGACCTTCGGGATCTGCACCTGAGCGCCGCGGAGAACTCCCTGTACTGGGAGATGCTCGCGCAGATCGCGCAGGCCACCAAGGACGAGGGACTGCTCGCCGTGGTCTCCGAGTGCCACCCGCGGACCCTGCGGCAGATGCGCTGGAGCAACACCCTGATCAAGAATCTCGCCCCACAGATCCTGACGAGCCTGTGACCAGCCGCTCTTTCCGAAGTGGGCAGGTTTGGGCATCGGCGCACGCCTGGTCACCGTAGAGCGTGACGAGGCACCGACCAGGCGACAGGGAGCCTGCCTCCCCCGGTCGATCGGTCGTGCACGCAGGGGATGCGCGCCGCCAGTCCGCGCTGCGGGTGGGGTCCGCTTACCTGTCAGGTCATCGACCCCGGTGCACCGGGGTGCCATGCTCCCGGTGTACGGAGTTCGACCGACCGGAAGGACACCATGCCCGCCTACGTCATAGCCCACCTGCAAGAGGCCGCTCCGCACCCGGAGGTCGTCGAGTACATCGAGCGCATCCCCGCCACCTTCGAGCCGTACGGCGGACGCTTCCTCGTGCACGCCACGCAGCACGAGGTGAAGGAGGGCAGCTGGCCCGGGCACGTCGTGATGATCGGCTTCCCCGGGATCACCGAGGCGCGGGCCTGGTGGGACTCACCCGCATACCGGGAGATCGCACCGCTGCGCTCCCGGCACATCGAGGGCGACATCATCCTGGTCGAAGGCGTGCCCGAGGGCTACGAACCGACCGGCGCCGCAAAGGCGATGCGAGAGGCCCTGCCCGCTGAGTAGCGAACCGGCGGGCGCGCTTGTCGGGGCATCCCCCGGAAACCACTGTCCAGCAACATGTTGTGCCCTCCAATGATTTTGATGATCTTGTGTGCGGGGGGTGCACCGGTCGTGGTTGCCTCCCCGCGGCCGAAGGAGGCGCACGATGGGGACCGTGAGGGGGGCGGTCGCCGCCGCGGTGGCCGTCGGGCTGCTGACGGCCTGCGGCAGCGGCGGTGACGACGGGCCAGCGGGGAACGAGGGGTCGGACGGCTCCTCGCCGAGCGCCGAGGCGTCCCGAAGCCGTCGGTGAAGGCACCGGAGGGCTTCGACACCTCCAAGGGCTGGCAGGCGTCCCTCGACTGGCTTCCGAAGGAGAACTCGGAGGCGGCCTCCCGCCCGCCGGTGGGGGCCGCACCCAAGGCCGGCATCGTCGCCTTCCTGCAGCGCAAGGGCCGGGGCTACGTCGTCGAGGCCCGCGACGCGGCCACCGGCAAGCTCCGGACGTCGGGGAGCGACTGGGAGGGCGGGAACTGCGGGGCGCCCTCCATGGCGCGCATCTCCCAGGTGACCTGGTCGAGGTCCTGGTTGTTCAGCACCGCCACGATCAGCCGCGGGTCCTCCCACTCCCGGTAGTACTCGGCGACGGTGGTCAGCTCGGCCATGCCGTTCATCTGCATCGCCCCGTCGCCGACGAGCGCGAGGGCCGGGCGGTCGCCGTGCGCGAACTTCGCGCCGTCGGCAGACGACAGGGCCTAGGCCGAAGAGCGGATGTCGGCTTCCAGCGGCCTGTCCCCGCGCAGTGCCGTGGCGCCCTCGCGCCAGGCACCGAGCAGCCGGGCCGCCAGACGGTCCTCGAGATGGGTGGTCGCGCGGATCCCGAACACCACCTCGGCGTCCAGGTGCGGTTCGCCCTCCAGGAGCCCGCCGACGACATCGTGCCGTACGACCTGCTCGTGCACCGCGTCCGCCTCCACGTGCTCGGCGTAGAACCGTACGGCCGCCGGGCCCGCGCCCACTCGGCGCAGCGCCTCGGCGAGACGGCGCGAGCCCGGGGACGAGGTCGTCTCGACGGCGGCGAAGTGACCGATGAGCGCCGCACGCAGTGCGCGGTGCAGACCGAACAGGGACATCAGGTTGACGGTGGCGAGCACCTCGGCCGGCGCGGCGTCGACGTAGTGGCCGTACGTCGTGTCCAGCCGCAGGTCCTCCATGAGGTCGGCGAACAGCTCCGCGTGGATCTCGTCGGCGCGGCCCGCACCGAACTCGTCGAACTCGACGGCGACCATGGCCGCCTTGGCCCGCCCGTGGAGCCGTGGGAGGACCCAGGCGTGCGGGTCCGCTTCCTTGAGGTGGTACAGCGAGCGCAGCGCGGCGTATTCACGCAGGTGGTCGAGGCTGCCTTCGTCGCGGAGGAAGGGGGAGACGCCGCTGCCGTCGTCGCCGACCGGTTCGAGCTGGAGTTCGTCCAGCGCCTGCTGGGCCGTGTCCGTGTCGTCCACCGGCACGTCCCTGCGCAGTGCGCTCAGGAAGCGATGCTCGAGCGCACCGCGACAGGCCAGCAGGCCACTGTCCCACTCAAGGCTGTCGGGGACGCCCTGGAAGCCCTGGTAGTGCAGTTCGTAGAGGACGTAGAGGGCGAGTTGCAGGTCGTCGCCGTAGGCGGAACAACCGTCGGGAGACGGCACGCTCCCGGGGTCCACACCGCCGGGGCCCGATCCCCGCAGCAGGGCTGTCACCGCTGCGGAGAGCGGGCCGCGCGGCTCGGGCAGCGGCGGAGGCAGAAGCCGGAGCTGACGCCGGGAGCCGAAGTCGGAGTCGGTCATGAGGCTCCGCCTTTCCTGCCTTCTCCCGCGCGGCCCGGTTCCGTGTCGTGACCTTCAGGACCTTCAGGACCTTCGTGACCTTCGGGACGGGAGTCCGGGCCGGACGGTTTGCAGCGGCGCCGATGGCTGGTGTCGCACCAGGGGAAGATGCGGCTCCGGCGACAGGTGCAGACGGCCACGGTGAAGCGCTCGGAGACCATCACCTCGCCGTGCTCGCCGACCACTTCGACCGGCCCCTCGATGAGCAGGGGCCCGTCGCGCTGGACGCGGACGCGGCGGGGGCGTTCAGGCGTGTTCGGCACGGATCACCACCAGCTCCTCCGTCGTTCCGTCGGCTGTCAGACCTTGCTCGCGCAGCCAGGCGAGCCGTGAGCGCAGGACCTGGCCGAAGGGCAACCGGGCCCGGTCGACCACCTCCGGGCGCAGACCGGCTTCCTCCAGGCGGGTCAGGGTGGCGTCGACGCCGCACAGGTGCGAGTGCACGATCAGGAGCGTCCCTTTCGGCCGCAGGACCGTCGGCGCGCTGTCGCAGATGCGGTCGATCAGCAGCCGGCCGTCCGATCCGGCGTCCCAGGCCCGGGCGGGGCCCCGGGGCGGCGCGGTGCTCGGAGCGGGCACATAGGGCGGGTTGGTGATCACCAGGTCGAAGCGGCGGCCGGGTACGGCCGTCTCCAGGTCGCCGTGGCGCACCCGCAGGGTCTGCCCGTTCAGCCGGGCGTTCAGCCAGGTGGTGGCGATCGCCCTCCAGGAGATGTCGACCGCGGTGACCCGGCCGCCGAGCTGGGCCGCCTCCACCGCGAGCAGGCCGCTTCCGGTGCCCAGGTCCAGTACGTCCGTCTCGTCCGTGATCCGCTCGCGACGCATCGCCCGCCTCAGGAGCCCGGTGTCCGTCTGAGGGGAATACACGCCCTGGGGACCCAGTAGCGGAGGCGGGGGGCGGCGGTGAGGGATTCGGCAGGCTTGGGGACCGGCATGGGGGCTGTCATGGGCGCCTCTCTCAGCCACCTGCCCGCAGGGGCAGCGCCGACAGGGCCCGCGCGACACCGAGGAGGTTGTCGGCCATGGTGCGACCGGTGCTGTGCGCCCAGTCGCGGCCCCGCTGCTCGTCCAGGTAGTCGGGCCCCGGACCGGGGCCGAGGTGCCAGTACGTCCACGCCTGGCCGGGGATCGTGTAGCCGATGTCGGCGAGGCCCCCGGAGATCTCGCTGATGACGTGGTGCGCGCCGTCCTCGTTCCCGGTGACCACCACACCGGCCGCGCGGTTGTAGGCGACGGGGCGGCCCTCGTCGTCAGTCTCGGACATCATCGCGTCCATGCGCTCGAGAACGCGCTGTGCCACCGAGGACGGCCTGCCCAGCCACGTGGGCGAGGCGATGATCAGGATCTCGGATTCCAGGAGCTTCGAGTGGACCTGGGGCCACTCGTCGCCGTCGCCCGCGTCGGTGACCACGCCGGGGGCGATGTCGAGGTCGACGGCCCGCACGGACGTGACCTGCACGTTCTGTTCTGAGAGCCGCTCCGCGACCACGGAGGCCAGCGCCTCGGTGTTGGAAGGCTCGGGGGATCGCTTGAGAGTGCAGTTGAGGACGAGTGCTTTCACGACCGCTCCGACGTCGGGGACAGGGTGGCCCACTGCACGGCCATCCACCGGCAGCGCCCCACGGGTACCCCGTGGCGCCGGACGTAACGGCGGACAGCCAGCACGATGGGACAGCCAGCACGATGGGACAGCCAGCCACCTCACATGCGATCGACTCACCTGCCGGGGCAGCCCTGAGGCGGACATCGCAGGCGAGGTCGCCGGGACGGCGGGGAACGGGAGTGCCGGGCGGCAGGGTCTCCAGCCGGTGGGGCCCGGATCCCGGTTTCGGCGTTCATGGCGGCCGGGCGTCCGCCGTGCCGCGAGACACGCCCCGCGACACCCGGGTCTTCATGTCTCTGGGCCTGGGTACCCGGCGTCCTACGGAACGACCGTAGCGAGGAGGAATCGATGAGCACGGTGAAGGAAGCGGTGGACGTCGAGGTGCCCGTCCACACCGCCTACAACCAGTGGACGCAGTTCGAGGAGTTCCCGAAGTTCATGGAGGGCGTCGAGGAGGTACGGCAGCTCGACGAGCGGCACAACCACTGGAAGACCAGTATCGGCGGGGTGCGGCGCGAGTTCGACACCGAGATCGTCGACCAGCTCGCGGACGACCGCATCACCTGGCGGGTCGTCGACGGCGAGATCCGGCAACGGGGATCGGTCAGGTTCGAGCGGCTGGACGACACCCACACCCGAGTGGAACTCACGATGGACGTCGAGCCCTCCGGCATGGCCGAGAAGGGTGCGGACGTGCTGGGCGTGCTCGACCGCCGGGTCAAGGGAGATCTGCACCGCTTCAAGGACTACATCGAACAGCGCGGGGGCGAGACGGGCGCCTGGCGAGGACGCGTCCGGCCCGAGGACTCCGGTTCGGCCCACTGATCACGAGTTCCGTGCGGCCGGGTCGGTAGAGGGAGCTGGATCAGCAGGCCTGCGCGGGCGGCCGGTGAGCCGACCTCGAAGCCCTGGCGCAGGAGGGCTGTGCGGTGCGGACCGCGCTCCCGCGCTTTCCCCGGGTTTCCACCTCGGCGGGCGAGCCCCTGGAGATCTGCGCGTGCCCGGCAGCTACCTGGTGGGGAGGCGGCGGGCGCCGCGGGTGCGGCGCCCGCAGCCCCGCCGACACGGAACACGGGAGGACCGGCGGGCGGAGCCCGTGCGCGTACGGAAGGTCGCGCAGCCGGTCATCCGCCGGGCCCTCAGCATCCACCACCGCCATGCCGGGCCCCGCCGTGTCGGCGGGGACCTGACCGCACCCGCTCAGCCGCGCGCCTGAACCGCACTCACTTGGAGCCGCGATGGAACCGCAGCCCGCTGTCCGAGGCCCCCGTCCCGTCCCCGTGGCCCTGATCACCGGATCCGACTCCGGGATCGGCCGCGCCACCGCGGTCCGGCTGGCCGAAGCCGGTATGGACATCGGCGTCACCTGGCACCGTGACCGCGAAGGCGCACAGCGGACGGCGGAGGAGATCCGCGAGACAGGACGCCGCGCTGAGATCGAGCAGCTGGACCTCACCCGGCTCCCGGAGGCGGCCGGGGGCATCGACCGACTGGCCGAGCGACTCGGCAGGGTCGACGTGCTGGTCAACAACTCGGGGACCGGCACCATGACGCCCTTCCTCGACTTGGATCTCGGTACCGTGCGCCAAGTCGTCGACGTCGATCTGGTGGGGCCCCTCCTGTGTTCCCAGCGCGCCGCTCGCCACATGATCGCCCAGGGTGACGGCGGCCGGATCATCAACGTCACCAGTGTTCATGAGCATCAGCCACGTGTGGGCGCCGCGCCCTACTGCGCGGCCAAGGGCGGGCTCGGACTGCTCACCCAGGTCATGGCGCTGGAGCTGGCCGAGCACGGGATCACCGTCAACTCCGTCGCTCCCGGTGAGATCGCCACGCCGATGACCGGCCAGGAAGACACCGACGTCACTGCCGAGCGACGGCCCGGTGTGCCGCTGGGCCGCCCGGGCGATGCCCGGGAGGTCGCTGCCGTGATCGCCTTCCTCGCGGGGCAGGACGCGTCCTATGTCACGGGCGCCTCCTGGGTGGTGGACGGAGGAATGCTGCGGATGGGGCCGCAGGCCGGCAGCCATCTCCCCGACGACGCCTGGCGACGGCCCTGAGCGCCCACGCCTTCGTGGCACTGGACACGCGCGGCAAGCGTCACACGATCAGGGCCACCACCATGGCGATCAGTCCGATGGCCACCAGCGCCACCACCACCATGATCAGGGCGAGGGGCATCGGTCCCCAGCCCTTGCGCAGCTCGGGCGGCTCCGGATGCGAGATGCCGTAAGTGCCGCCTTCGGCGGGTGGCGTCTCACCGGGGGGCACGCCGCCGCCTGGTTCGGTCCCCGGGGTTCGCCTCGGGTCGGGATCAGGAGTCGTCATGGCGCACGCTCCTCTCGGCGCTCATCTGCCTATGGGCTGGTTCTCCTGGAAATCGCACCGCCCTCATACGGGGGCGCTACTTGTTGGGCTTCGCGGCGCTGATGTCGCCGAGAGCCGACTCGGGGTCGCGCTCGATGGCCAGGTCGCCGAGGGAGACGATGCCCACCACGTGCCGGCTGTCGTCGACGACCGGGACGCGGCGGACCGAGTGCTCGCGCATCACCTGCACCGCGAGGGCCAGGTCGTCGTCGGGCCGCACCGTGACCAGGTCGTCGCTGCACGCCTCGGCCACCGTCGTCCGGTTCGGATCGCCGCCGCCGGCCAGTGCGCGCACCACCAGGTCGCGGTCGCTGACCAGGCCGCGCAACCGCTCGCCCTCGGTGACCAGAACGGCACCGATGTCCTCGTCCCGCATCGTCCGGGCCACGGCCGTCACCGAGGTCTGAGGTCCGACGGTCGCCGGGGCGCTCGTCATGACGTCGCTGACATGCTGAGCCATGGGACCGTCCCTCCGTGAAGTGGGCGGTGCGCTCACCGCCGCTCGGCCTCCCGGGTACCCGTGGGCGACCGGTCCTCACGTGGTCACCAGGGGCGTGTGGACGACGGCCGGGATCGGTGATCGTTCCGGTACCGCGATGCGCGTACCGGGGCGGGACTTCCCTCACCGAGGGCGGCTTCCGAGGCGGTGGGGTGGGCCGCGTCCGGAGGCGGGCCCTGCCGGTCGCCCGGCGCCCGCGCACCCAGGGCGCGGACACCTGTGGGGAACCGCCGGTCAGTGCTCTCCCTCAGCAACGCCCCCACCGAGATCAGGTCGCGCAGATCCTGTCGGAGAGCGAATCGGCCTGGCCAGGTGTTCACCTGGCGAACCGGGTGGGTTCGTGTGCTGCGAGTCCGTACGGACATCCGGCCACCCTCGCCCACACGCGGGTTTCGACATACAGGTCCTGCGCTCTCAGCCTTCCACGCCGGTGGCCCCGTGGGCCGCGCCCACCGGCTTCGACTCCGGGGAGCCCCGTTGCCGCAGGTAGATCGAGAGGACCGCCATCGAGGCGACGGCCAGCAATTCGGACTGCCAGTTCTGCAGGGTGCGGTTCCAGAAGTCCGCCGCGCCGAGGTAATCGGCCCAGCTCAGTGGGGCCTGCAGCTGCCGTAGCCGCTGTTCGTTGTAGGCGGCCGTGCCGGTGATCGACTGGGCCAGCCAGGACAACACGAAGATCGCTCCCATGACCAGCAGCAGCGAGTGCGAGTACACCGCGCGCCGCCATCCGCCGGCCCTCGCCCACTTGGGCGAGCCCTCCTTGGCGTGCTCGCCGACCAGCTGGTCCTCGTCCGACTCGGTGCCGACCTTGTGCAGCTCCTTGGACTCCGGGGAACCGCGTTGCAGCAGCCAGACGGTCGTCCCGATGTACAGGAAGAACTGCAGGTACTCCGACTGCCAGTTCTCCGACACATCGACGGCGAAGTCGGACGAAGTGAGGTACTCGCCGAACGAGACCTGCTGGAGCGGGTCCGCGGCCATCTGGTTGTTGAAGTCGGCGTGTCCGGCGATCGCCTGCCCGACCAGGGCCAGGACGAACGTGACGGTGAAGAACAGCCCGAGTCCGTTGTCCCGCACGAAGCCCCCCAAGCCCCGGTGCTTCGGCGGCGTGGCCTGGGACGGGCGCTCGGTCATCGGTCCATCAGCCCCAGGGCGGCCATATAGGCGAGGCCGCCCGCGATGATCACGACGATCACGGTGAACATGACCCTCACACCTCACCCGCCCTTGATCCGGCACCGGTAAGGCTCCCGCGGCCGCGGCTCGCAGCCGGCGGCCACGACCCTCCAGCCGGAGGTGAAGTGGGAGAGGAACAGGGTGTCCGAGGAGAGCACCGCCCGCGCCTGGTTCCCGTACACGTCCGTCCGCCGTACGGGACCGCCCGGCTGCGGTGCCTCCTCGCTCAGCGCCTTCGCGCACGGGCTGCCGGCCGACTGCTCCAGCTCCTCCACGGTCGCGGGCGCGAGAACGGCGCACACACGGTCGTACGCACCTTCACCGAGGGCCTGCTCGAACACGGCTGCCGTCTCGCGTACGTCGTCCCGCCGTTCCGCCACCGCGCCGCACCCGCTGACGCCGCAGACGGTCAGCAGGACGGAAACCGCCACACCACACGCGCGCCCGGCCATCCGCACACCTCCACCGGCAGTACACCGCAAGCAGTCGCACGCGCGCGGATACCGCGCCCCGGCCTTCCCCCACCCGGCCGATCAACCCCGCCACGGAGGAAGAAGGCGGACCGTGGCAGGGCGTTCGTGCGCGGCGTACGCGGTCGGAGGTGAGTGACATCGCGGTCAGCGGGTGCGTCTCGTTCCCGGCGTGGCACTTGCTGTGCCGTGCGGTGGGCTCGGAGGGCGACAGGGCTGTCCGGCGCTGGGCCGGGACGGGGCCGTACCGGCGGTGCGACCGGCTTGGTCAGGGCCGTGCGCGGTCGCGCCGCAGAGGGAGGCGTGCTGTCCTGGAACCAGCCGCAGGAGTACATGCCGATGCGTCACAGCCGGACTTCCGCTCTCGCATCCGCCCGGTCGCCCGCGCCGACCGGAGCGGGCGGAGGCTTGCTGCCGGCTCGGGACCTCGCCGCCGCCTGGTTCCTGATCGTCCTGATCGCGGTGCCCGCCTGGGCGCTGACGATCGGGCAGGCCCGGGACATGGGGGTCGAGCCCGGCACGATGGGGAGGGCGTTGCCGCTGTTCCTGCTGCTGTGGCTGACGATGATGGCGGCCATGATGCTGCCGTCCATGGCGCCGGTGGCCCTCACGTGGGTGCGCGGGATCGGCCGGCAGGCTTCCGGCTGGACGCGGACCGTGCGCACCGTCGAGTTCGTGAGCGGGTATCTGCTGGTGTGGACCGCCTTCGGCCTGCTCGCCTACGCGGCCCTGGCCCTCACCGGCGGCCTGGTGGACGACCATCCGACCGCCGGGCGCTGGATCGGCGCCGCGGCCTTCCTGCTCGCGGGCCTGTACCAGCTCGGCCCCCTCAAGAACGTCTGTCTGCGGCACTGCCGCGACCCCATGAACCACCTGGTGCGCTACGTCGGGTTCCGGCAGCCGGCCCGCGACCTTCGGGTGGGCGTCCATCACGGTGCCTACTGCGTCGGCTGCTGCGCGGGACTGATGGTCGTCCTGGTCCCGCTCGGCGTGATGAACGTGGCGGCGATGGCCGGGCTGGCCGTGGTGATCTTCGTGGAGAAGCTGTGGTCCCGTGGTCCGCTGCTCGCCCGGGGCGTGGGCGTCGCGTTTCTCGTGTTCGCCGTGCTCGCGCCGTTCCAGGACTGGCTGCTGCCGGGGCTGCAGGCGCCGATGCCGACGAGGGACGGTATGTGACTCACCCGGCCCTCGAAGACCGTGCGTCCGCCGGGCGGATCGTCGGCAACTGAACGAACCCGCGCCGGACACGCGGAACGGGTGGAGAGCACATCCCGAACAGGAGGGCACCCGGAGTTACCGGAAGGGGGCGATCTGGTTCACCAGCGCCTTCCTGCTGCCGGCCGCGACCTTGCTCATGCGGCTCCGGCGCACCCGCGGACCGGCCGTGCCGCGGATGCCGGGTGGCTCAGCCCCGAAGCCGGCCGACAGGGCCCACGGGCACGCCCCCGGGCAACGCGTCCTCTCTAGTCAGGACCGCTCCAGTCGAACGGAAAGTGTTTGCTCGACTTCCCCGAGCGTTCCCAGGAGAAGCCGAACGCGTCGGCGCGGTCGGCAGTGGCCCGTCCCCAGGTGGCGATCTGGCCCGGCCCGACCTCGGCGCCCGGGGCGTTGTGGACCTGGACGCGTGCGCCGTCCGGCGTCGTCGGGCCGGTGAGTGCCTCGGCGGTGGCCGTGACCCGGCCGGGAATCTCGGCCCGCCAGGTGGCGAGGTCCTCGTCGATCTCGACGTGGAGGGGGGCGAAGTCCATGCCGCGCATCTCGGGGTGGAACATCTCCTCGAACTGCGCGGGCCACCCGCCCGCCTCACCGCCGAAGATGGCCCCGAGCGCGGCGCGCTGCTGCTCGTCGGCCCGTTCGTCGAGGAAGACCGCGGCGTACGAGTCGGTGTGCGTGCCGGCCCAGGGGTTGCCGACGAAGGAGCCGAGCATCAGGACGTTGAGATCGTCGAGCCGCACGTCGCCGAAGCCGCCTTCCCGGATGTGCCAGACCAGCACGCCTTCGCAGTCGCCGTAGGTCGGGGGCTGGGCGAACGTACAGGGGCACGGTATGGCGCACTTGCACACATCGAACCAATCACCGGCCAGGCGCCAGCGTGTACCGGTGGTGACTTGATCGGTCATCTCGCTTCCCTCCTGTCGAGCCCGAGGGGGAGCTCACTCGGAGTGGCGAGACCGCGTGTCCCGAGCCCGCGCCCGGGAGGACGAGGCCGCCTCCCTTCCAGCTTGCCCCTCACGTCCCGGTAGGGAAAACCAGGCACCGGGAGGTCAGACCGTCGCGCCTGCGAGAACGGAGGGGGAGCCGGGGCCGTGTCGTCATGCCGGAGATCACGGAGAACCACCTGGGCGCCGCGCACTCCCCCCGTCCGCCGGGCCGCACAGCGGCTCAGTTCCCGAGCCGCACCGGCAGCGTCGAGGAACTGTTCGAGAACAGGGACGGCACCGCCACGAGGTCGTCCGGATCGACGGCCAACGACAGATCCGGGTACCGCTCGAACACCGCGGGAAGGGCCAGTGCCGCCTCCAGACGTGCCAGTGGTGCGCCGAGGCAGAAGTGCGGGCCGTTACTGAAGGCCAGGTGCTTGCGCTGCTCCCGGGTGATGTCGAAGCGGTCGGCGTCCTCGCCGTGCTGGGCCGTATCCCGTCCGACAGCGCTGAACGGAGCCATGATCGCCTCGCCCTTCGGGATGCGCACTCCGGCGATCTCGACATCCTCCAGTGGATAGCGGAACGGGAAGTTGCCGATCGGAGCATCCCAGCGCAGCGTCTCCTCCACCACGTTCGCCCAGGTTTCCGCGTCCCCCCGTACGGCGATCTCCCGCTGGTCGGGATGGGTCAGCAGCGCGCGTACCGCATTGGTGATCAGGCTCAGCGTGGTTTCCTGTCCCGCCGAGAGCATGAGCAGCAGCGTGCCGACCAGCTCCTCCTCGCTCAGCGCGTCCGGGTCGGCGGCACGGGCCGCGATCAGCGCGCTGGTGAGGTCGTCGCCCGGCTCACGCCTACGGCCCTCGACCACCCGCGCCAGCAGCTCGTACTGCTCGATCTGGCTCGCCTGGACCTCCTCGGGTTGCAGATCGGAGCGGAAGATGTTGTCCATCAGCTCCTGCAGACGGGGACGCTCGTCGGCCGGCACCCCGAACAGTTCGCAGATGACCTGCATGGGCACGGGGTGCGCGAAGTGCCGGCGGAGGTCGACGCTGCCGTCGGCCGCGGCGTGCGACGGCAGGTCGTCCAGCAACTGCCCCACGATCTGCTGGATACGGGGACGCAGGTCCTGTACCCGGCGCGGGGTGAACGTCTGGGTGACGAGTTTGCGCAGGCGGCGGTGCTCCTGGCCGTCCGAGGTCACCATGTTGGTGACCTTCACCATGCCGATGAGCGGCCAGCCGTCCGCTATCTCATCCCGGATGATGGCGTTCCAGTTGCGCCAGTCCTTGCTGAAACGAGCGTCGGTGACCATGTCGTTCAGCAGGGCGTGGTCGGTCACCGACCAGGCCGTCACCTCCCCGGGCAGCCGGACCCGCACCACGGGGCCCAGCTCGCGGAGCCTGGCGGCCTCGCCGTGATGGTCCTTTCCGTGCGGATCCAGAGTGACGACAGGGATGTGCCCCTCGGCGGAGGAGTTCGTGGATGACGTCATGCTGGGCTGCTCCTTGTCTCAGGACCCGCCGCCGTGCGGGGGTCTTTTCGGGTGTGAGGGTTCACAGACCCGTGCCGGTGGGCACGCGGGCCGGTACGCGGGCTGCGGAGAACACGGTGGGCAGCGCCACCGGCACCCTGGTCCAGGGAGAGGGGCGCCAGGTCAGCTCGTCCGCGGAAACGGCGAGTCTCATGTCCGGCAGCAGATGCAGAGCGGTCTGCACCGCGGTACGGGTGATCAGCCGTGCGGGCACCTGCGCGGGACACACATGCGGGCCCGCGGAGAAGGCCAGATGCGAGCGGTTGCCCCACCCGTCGTCCGGACCGTCCTGTCGGACCTCCGGATCGTCGTTCGCGGCGGCAAGCCCGAGGATGAGGCAGTCGCCGCGGCGGATGGGCCGGCCTCCCAGCTCGGTGTCGTGGAGCGCGTACCGGGCGGGCATGTTGTTCATGGGCGGATCGCGCCACAGTGCCTCGTCGAGGGCGTCGTCCACTCCGAGCCGTCCGCCGTGCAGCCGGGCGGCGAACCGCGGATCCGTGAGCATGAGACGGAGTGTGTGGGATATCCACGCCGTGACCGTCTCATTGCCCGCGGAGATCATCACGACGATCGACTGCAGCCGCTCCGCCTCATTGCGCAGATTCGGGTGGTTGATGAAGACCGTCGTCATGTCGTCGGCCGGATTCCGCCGGCGCTCGCGCACCGTGTCGAGAAGGATCTGCTCGAAGTTGCGGTTACCCGCCTGGGAGTCGTCCGCGCTGCCGAACAGGGCGATGAGCGCGTCGAGCAGTTCGCGGCCCTCCTCACTGTCCAGGCCGAACAGCGAGGCGAGAGAGAGCATCGGGACGATCGTGGCGTACTCGTTGACCAGATCGGCGCTGCCGCGCTCGGAGAACGCCGCGATCAGATCCGTGCACAGCGCCTCCACCTCACGACGTACCCTGCGCTGGTCCATTCGCGCGATGCCGTCGTCGAGGGGCTTACGCAGGCGCCGGTGCTCGGGGCCGTCGGCCCCGATGACGTTGGCGCGCCAGCCCATCATCGGCAGGAGCCCCGAATGCGGCGGGACGATCCCCTCGTTGAGATCACGCCAGTTGCGGGCGTCGCGGGAGAACAGCTGCTCCTGCCGGGTGATGACCAGCATCTCCCGGTACCCCATCACCAGCCAGGCGGACACACCCGGCTCCAGCTCGACCTTCGCGACGCTGCCCCACTTCTCGCGGAGGTCGCGGTACACCGCACGCGGGTCGGAGGAACCGACCACGGCGGCAAGCGGAACCGGGCCCTTGCTGTGGTGTGCGTGCGCCGGGCACCCCGGCGGCGGCAGCATGTTCATGAGGCGGCCCCCGCGGCCCCCGCCGCACTCCTGCCCGACACGTGTTGCACCAGGGTGATCAGGGCATCGACCGATGAGGTCCGGTGGCGGGCGTCGCAGGTCACGATGGGTGTTTCCGGGAGCAGATCGAGTGCGCCGCGCAGCTCCTCCTCGGAGTACACCTCGCTGTCCGGGAACTGATTGATCGCCACCGCGAACGGGAGCCCCCGGATCTCCAGTTGCTCCAGGACGTCGAAGCTGTCCTCCAGCCTGCGGGTGTCGATCAGCACGAGCACCCCCAGAGCGCCCTCGGCCAACCCCTCCCACAGATCCCAGAACCGCCGCTGCCCCGGGGTGCCGAACAGATACATGACCAGCCGGGAGTTGAGCGTGACACGGCCGAAGTCCATGGCGACGGTGGTGGTCGTCTTGTCTTCCAGACCGGCCAGTTCGTCGACGCCCACACTCGCTTCCGTCATGACCTCCTCTGTGCGCAGCGGTTCGATCTCGCTGACGGACCCGACGAGCGTCGTCTTGCCCACGCCGAACGCGCCCACGACGAGGATCTTGACGGCCTGCTGCACCGTGTCGGGCAAATACCGGTCAGCGGAGCCGGCGGAGACCATCCAGTACCTCCTGTAGCAGTTGCTTGTCGGGCTGTGCGGCCCGTGGAATACCGGAGCGCGCGGACAGATGTCCACTGTCGACGAGGTCGGACGCCAGCACCTTCACCAGACTGACGGGCAGTCGGAGATGGGCGGCGGCCTCCACCAGCGACAGGAGCTGCGCGCACATCCGTACGAGGGCGATCTCCTCCCTGGTGGCGGAGACGGGGAGGGCCCGAGGAGGGTCGACCGCGACCAGGAGCGTTTCGACGCCGATGGTGTTGCGAGAGGGCCGGGAGCGCCCCTTGGTTATCACGTACGGGCGTAACGCACCGTCCGTGAAGCCCTCTCCCGGCCCGCTCACTCGGAGCCCTGGCGGGGCGGGCTGCTGAGGTTGCGCGCGCCGATCTTCATCACCTGCGCCTGCATCTGCCGCGCGACGAGCTTGGGGTCGACCACCGGCCCCGTCACCACGGCGAGATGCGCGCCGTTGGCGCTGCGCATGAACAGGAAACCCCCGTTGAACTCCACCATCTGCTGGTGCACGGCGCCGCCGTCCTCACCGAACTCCCGCCCGAGACCACGGCCGAGCGACTGAAGACCCGAGCAGCTCGCCGACAGCCGGTCGGCCAGGTCACGGTCCATGCCCTCCGAGTTGGCCAGCAGCAGACCGTCGGAACTGAAGACGATCGCCAGCCGTACGCCGGGCACTGCGGCGACCTCGGAGATCATCCAGCCGCGCTGGTCCGGGTTCTCCACGTAATTCATGCTCACATCTGTCCTTCCGAGGAATCGGGGTTGGGGGAGGGGCTGTACGGAGGGTCGTACGAGGTGTGATCCGGAGGCGCGGATCCGGACGGCGGGGGCGCGGATCCGGTCGAGGGGGGCGTGGTCCGGCCGCCCTCGAAGAACTGCTCCATCCAGTCGCCCGCGTCCTCCGGCGAACCCGGCGGAGTGACAGCGGTCGGCGCCTCCTCCACCGCGGGAACGTATCCGTCACGCCGCGACCGGCGCTGGGGCAGCCGGCGGTGACGGGCGCCCGGAACACGCGCGGCGGGCGGGGACGGCTCGGTCGACGGGGCGGGCTCGGCGGCGGGCTCCGGGGCCTGTACGGGAACGGAGTGATCGGGGGCGGCGGCCGGCGGGGGCTCGGGGGAGGGCGCGGCGGCCGGCGGCGTCGGTGGAACAGGGGGCTGTGCGGGGAGCACGCGTCCGCCGGGCGCCCCGGCGGGCGCGAGGGTCTTCAGGAGTTCGAGAGGCACCAGGATCACCGCACGGACGCCACCGTACGGTGACGGGCCGAGGTCGACGCTGAAACCGTGGCGGTGCGCGAAGCGGCCGACCACCGCGAAACCGGTCTGCGGGATCTCGCCGACGTCTCCGACGCCCAGGAGGCGGCGGCCCGAGACGATCTCGCGCGCCTCGGCCATCCGGTACTCGTCCAGGCCCAGGCCGCCGTCATCCACCTCGATGACCGCGCCGCGCTGCACCGTGCGCACGGTGACCGGCACGCTGGTCCTCGGCGGTGAGTACTCGGTCGCGTTGGCGAGCAGCTCCGAGACGAGGTGGATCAGAGGTTCGACCACCGACGCGGTGATGCCGACATCGGGATCGCCGGTCACCTCGACACGCTTGAACGAGACGATCCGGCCCGAAGCGGCGCGCACCACGTCGACCAGCGCCAGCGGCTTCTGCCACTGCTGGCCCGGCCACTCCCCGCACAGCACCTTGAGACTCTGGGCGTGCCTGGCCTGCTGCGTTGCCGCGTGGTCCACCTGCATCGTGGCCTCGAGCAGGTCCGAGTCGCCGGGGTGACGCTCCGCCACACCCGTGATCGTGGCCTGGATCCGGTGCGCCGAGGTCTGAACCCGGCTCGCCAGCTCCACCAGCGCGATGCGCTGCGACTCCTCACGGTCGTTGATCGCCTCGGACACATCCGAGAGCAACCGGTCGAACCACTTGGAGAGCTCCACCACCAGTGGCTCACCGCTCTCCGGGGACGAGGGAACCTCGTTCCTGCCCAGAGCGGCGGGAAGCCGCTCCGCCACGAGGAACTCCGCTTCCTGGAGGGCCGCACCGGACTGCTTGCGCACATATGCGTGCCAGTCGGCATCGCGGCGCGCGGCCTCCGCCTCCCGCTCACGTATCTCGGCGTGCAGGCGTGCTGCCTCCGCCACGCCTGCCCGGTGTTGCCCGTTCAGGCGGACGAGGCAGCCGAGGGCCAGAAGGGAGACGGCCGCATAGGCCGCGGCCGCAGCCACGCCGATGTCGGCGACGGGCACCATGGCCGCTGAGAACGCGAGGAACGTGAGCGCGAGAGCCACTGCCCACAGGGTGCTGCTCCCTCGGGGTTTGACAGTGGACGCGGGGGAACGAGCCATGGAAAACCTTTGAGTCGGCGGTAAGTCGATGTCCGGTGGACGCGAGGTGTAGGACATCAAGAGATGCGCGGTGGGGGGAGGACTGGGTGAGCGGCAGTACGGGGGCGCGAAGCCTTGGACGCACCGTCGGCATGACCCGGGTCAGTCATCGTCTTCATGGAGGACCATTTCTGCACCAGAGGTTGTTCGAAGATCGTATCTTCGATTCACCCCAGCGGAGGCGTCGCGTTCTGCGAACCGGCTTTGCCCGATTGCCCCTTGGGCACGCCGACCCCCAGGTCACCGGGCGCGGGGACCCCGTTGGGCGGGCCGGACAGGGAAGGGGTGCGGTGAGGGGAAACCGGCCGACAGGTCATCAGGCGGTGCGGCGTCTCCCCGCGTCGATTCCTGACGGGGGCTCCCTCGACACGCAGAACTCGACAGGGAACGACTTCCAGGCGAACCGAGCGCTCACTTGAGGGATGCGGAGTCCGGCTCCGGGTGTCGCGGTCAGGGTTTGCGAAAGCGGGTGGTTCTCTCCAGCCGCTCGCCACTCTTCTCCGCGCGGTTTCGGATATCCGATATCGGCACCATGTCGCCTTTCAGGCCCTCCGGCGCGCGAGGGAAGGGTGAAAATCCGGCGTGTGTGCGGGGTGGGGTGAGAATTTTGAAGTGAGCATGATGACTGTCGTCCGGCGGTGGAAATGCCGCCGACGTCCCGGCCGAATTCCTCCCACGCGCGTCGGTCGATCACTCCTCCGCCTGAAGGACGAACCATGCCACTTCGTTCCAGGGTGAGCCGCCGAACTTGCCTCGCCCTGGCGGAAGTTGCCGCGGGTGGTCTCGCCGTCGCAGGCATCACGCCACTTCTCTCGGCCGCGACCGCTGCCTCGACCACCTCGTCGTCCCAGGCCGGTTCGGTCCAGGCGCGGAACGACACCGTCACCCCGGCCGAGATGCTCCGCCGGGCCGGCCGCCGGGCCGTGCGGTCGGCACCCGCTGACCGTTCACGGCAGTCACGGCAGTCACGGCAGCCGGTGCCCGCCCCGCCCCGATATTCGGGGGTGAGGGTGGGGTTCGCGCTTTCGGCCCGAGCCCTGCCGGCAGTGGCCGTCCGCCCAGCCGTTTCCGTCATCGGCCCGCACGGGGAGCGGCTGATCTGCCCCGACTCCCTCAGACCCGGGGCAGACCACTCGCACCTGTCCCGACTCCACGCGACTCGGAACAGGCCCGAGTCCCCACCGAACCCGGAGCGGTTCACCGAGAGCTGACCCGGGAAGCGCAGACGGGGAGCGTGCAGCGGTTCCCCAGCCCGGAGCCTGGTCAGGGAGGCGGGATCCGCGAAGCGCCGGGACAGGGGCCACCCGTGCTTGCCGTCAGGGTGATCGCTGGTGCCGTGCCCGGCGCGTTGGTCGCGGGGGTCGTGCGCACGGCCCGGTCCCGGGAGATCCTCGGCGCTTCGGTCGTCGGGTGTCCTGTCGAGTCATGAGCGCCGGGAGCGTGGCGGTCTTCTCCGCCGTGAGGGCCGGTGACCGGACCGGTCCCGGACCGGGGCCTTCGCTGCTCACATGGGCGGGGCGGGACGGGGCACCTGTATGTCCGTCCACCAGCGAAGGGAGCCGATCATGGCAGTCGTCGCCGTCATCGCCGTGTGTGTGGTCCTGGCCTTCCTCGTCCCCCGTCCCTCCCGCCATCCCGAACGCGGCACGCAACGTACGCTCGGCGCCGGGGCGCGGGCCGGCGGCAAGGCGCCCGGCATCCTGGGCCGGCTCTTCAGCAAGCCCTTCCACACCGGTTCGCGTGCGGTGAGCCGCAGCGGTTCGGCAGGCCGCCGCTCCCGCGGCCGTATGCCCTTGTGACCGGCTGTGCGAACCGAGCGGGGAGCCAGGTGATGAACGCCGAAGACGCGGACAAGCTGCTGGACGGGCTGACGGTGGACACCCGGCGGCGAGAGCAGCCGATCGTGCTGGACGCGGACGGGCGTTCCCTCCGGACATGGCGGGAGAACCATCCGTACGACCGCAAGGTGAGCCGCAAGGAGTACGAGCGGACCAAGCGCGTCCTGCAGATCGAGCTGCTCAAGCTCCAGCGGTGGGTCAAGGACACCGGCGCACGCCTGGTCGTCGTGTGCGAGGGGCGTGACGCGGCGGGCAAGGGCGGCACGATCCAGCGGTTCACCGAGCGGCTCAACCCGCGTGGCGCACGCGTGGTCGCCCTGGACAAACCCACCGAACGCGAGAGGGGCCAGTGGTACTTCCAGCGGCACGTCGCGCATCTGCCGACGGCCGGGGAGATCGTCTTCTTCGACCGCTCCTGGTACAACCGGGCCGGCGTGGAGCGCGTGATGGGATATTGCTCCAAGGACGAGTACGAGCTGTTCCTCGACCAGTGCCCGGCCTTCGAGCGGATGCTGGTCGACGACGGCATCCTGCTGGTGAAGTTCTGGTTCTCCGTGTCCCGCTCCGAGCAGCGCACGCGCTTCGCGATCCGGCAGGTCGACCCGGTGCGCCAGTGGAAGCTCTCGCCCACCGACCTGGCGTCGCTGGACCTCTGGGACGACTACACCGAGGCGAAGGTCGACATGTTCCGCGCCACGGACACCGCCCACGCCCCCTGGACCGTCGTCAAGAGCAACGACAAGCGGCGCGCCCGGCTGGAGACCATGCGCAGTCTGCTGTCGCGCATCGACTACGCCAGCAAGGACGGCGAGGCGGTCGGCACACCCGACCCCCTCATCGTCGGCGCCGCCGACACCCTTCTGGAGCCCGGTGAGGAGGACACCGCCCTGTCACCCACTCCGTTGTCCCCCCGCGCCGAGGGGCCCGGCAAGCACCCCGGGACCGACTGACGCCACGGGCTGTGAGGTTCCCCGAGATCCGGGAGGCGGCGGCCTGACGGGGTGGATCGCCTGGTTCCCCGCGTTCCGCGGACCGGCACGTCGGCCTCGGCGGCCACTTCCGCGCCACCCCGGACCCCGGACCCCGAAGGCCCTCACCCCTCCGAGCACCCGGTCCGCGTATCACCACCGTCCCGGGACAGCACGGCTAGCCGCCCACGTACCAGCTGAATCCGCCGTTGCCGGCGGCGACGGCCAGGAGCACGAGCCAGAGGACCACGTCGACGACGCCGAGGATGATGCCGGCCTTCGCCGTTCCGGCGCCGTTCTTGACTGCTGCCCGGCGGCGGGCGAGGGCACCGAAGATGATGGCCAAGGGGCCCAGAACGATGCTCAGGACGAACAGTCCGACGATGCCGCAGCAGAGACTCGCGATCGCCGGGCCATCGGTGCGCGATCCGGAGGACGCGGCAGAGGAACTGCCGTAACTCGTCATGGGATAATCCCGGTTGCCGGTTGCACGGACCGAACAGGCCGCACTCTCCTTAGTTTTGACCTGCTTGTCCGAAAGCGGGCGCCACGAGGCCGATGCTCCTTACACGGCGGCCTCGTGCCCCTGCCGGTCCGTAGTGATCCTCGTACGTCCGCCGAACGGACTCCCTGACATCACCGTCACCGCTGTGGCACCGCGGGTTTCCACGGGCGTGGCCCGCGACGATGTCCGTCCTGCCGCTCGCCGGTGATGTTGCCGACTGCGACGACCGCGTTCCAGGGAGCCCACCAGTCGGAGAACGCCCTCACGCAGGAGCCGGGGGGCGTCGTCTCAGGCGGCCTGCTGCGGTGGGCGCGACCAACAGTACTGAGAACAGCAGTGGTCGGGCTGCTGTCAGCGTCGTAGGCGGGGTTGTCAAGACCATGTCCTGCACCGGAGCCGGGGGGCTCGCGGGACGGCGACGGACCCGCCGCAACCCGGGCTGTGATCTTCTCGTCTTGCTTCGGCGGGCAGCTCTTCGCGAAGGAAAAGCGGTTCCGGCCGGAAGGCGACGAGCGAAACCCGCCCTGACATGGCCAACATCTACAAAGAAACCAAAAATTGAGATACATACCACCGCGGGACTCTCCGCGAATAAACCGGAGAACCGCGTTCTCCGAGGGGCGCCGACCACGGGCGAGACTCTGGGCCGTGGCGGGTGTCGTGGCCCTCGGATTCCTCATTGCGCTGGAGTTCGCCGCGCGTCGCTACGGCCTGCCAGGGCCGATCACCCACCAGGTGCGGGAGGTGGTGGTCGCCCCCAAGTCGGGCGGCCTGTTGTACGCCGCCATGGCGTTGATGATGGTGGTCCTCACCTGGCGGCAACGGTTCATCGCGGCGGGTGCGGCGATCGGTATCGATATCGCCTTCTCGCTGGTCCGGTGGGCGGTGGACGCCGAGACGGCCGGCGGCCACCCCTTCGGCAACGGCGCGTTGTGGGTGATCCTGGGCTACTCGGTCATCGCTGTCACTCGCCGCACCGGCCGGGAACGCGTCCTGCTGCTGAAGGGAGTCGGGCTGGGCCTGCTGCTGGTGGCCGGTCGCAAGGCCGGCGACACCTGGCTGCTCATCACCTCGAAGACCCGCCCAGCGGTGCTCGACCAGTACGTGGCAACAGCCGATCACGCGCTGGGCAATCCGTCGTGGCTGGTAGGCCGGATCGTCACGGCCACCGGCCCCATCGGCTTCAATCTCCTCGACATCGTCTACGGTCAGCTCCCGGTGGCCGCAGTCGTCGTCGCGCTGTATCAACTGCGCGGCGTGGCGGTCGAGCGCCGTTTCCCGGGCCACCACCTGGTGCGCACCTTTCTGGTGATCGGCCTTCTCGGACCGGCCTTCTACATGATCTTCCCGGTGGTCGGACCGCTCTTCGCCTACGGCACCGGCACCGAGTACTGGGCGACGGTCAGTCTGTGGGCGCCGGACATTCCGTCCAGCGGGCACTGGGCGGTGGCCGACCTGTGGCCACAAACGCCGCCGCCGATCAATACCCCGCACCCCATGCCTTTCGACGGGATCACCCCGCGGAACTGCATGCCCAGCCTGCACACGGCGTGGGCCACCGCGCTCTTCATCCATTCCCGGAAGGGTCCACGCGTTCTGCGGTACGCAGGCACGTTCTGGCTGATTGCCACGCTCGCCGCAACGCTGGGATTCGGCTACCACTACGGCGTGGATCTCATTGCCGGCGTGGTGTTCGTGCTCACGATCGAGGCAGCTCTGCGGTCGCTCGACCACGGCTGGGATCGGTCAGGGATCCGGCTGGTCGCATACGGAGCAACGGTCTTCGCCGCGCTGTTGGTGTCCTACCGCTTCCTCCCGTTGAAGATGGCCGAGCATCCGTGGGTGTCCGGACCACTGCTCATGCTGGCGATGACCTCGGTGGTCTACGGCTACGTACGGACCACCGCAGCGTGGGAACCGAGGGCCACACCAGCGCGACAACCGAAACCGCAACCAGAACCGATCTGAATCGTGCTGCACCAGGTTGTCGGCTGCGCGCCGCCCGAGTGAGGCCGGGATGTCGGCGTCACAAGGGCACCCGTGCCGTCGAGACGCCGACCTCAGGCCGTTGCCGCCCTGCATGACGCAGGTCCCACGGGAGGACGCCCCTCCTGGACCGGCTGAAGGGATCGGGACATCACCTCAAGGAGCCAGAGGGATGTGGCTGCCCGCATGGTGCGAGCACCACTCGCGTATCCGGGATCGGGCATGGAGAGGTCGCCTCTCTCGACAGCACCGCACGTCATGGTGATGCACTTGGCGGCAGGTTGGACCTGGTCGCCGTCTTCGGTGACCACATGCTGCGGATGCCGAAAAACGGTGATCAGGGCAGCGTGGCGGCGTAGCGGGTCCGAAGGTTTTGGGGCGGTGCCATGCAGCGTGCACCGCCCCGCGGTGTTCTTCCGGGAACAGCAGGCTGAGGGCTCCCCCGTGTGGTCTTGCACTGCTCGGCGTGAAAGGAGCAGGTCAGCGATACATGTCGGTATGAGAGCAGAGACCGCCGACAACCGGCCGGTCTCCACCGGGCGCTCGTGCCCGCCGGGTGCCCGATCTCCGAAGGTGCGGAGGGGTGAAAAGTGCCGCGAAGTCGGTGGCAAAGCGAAAGTCCCAGGTCACTGACCTGGGACTTCCCTCTGGAGCGGGTGACGAGAACCGAACTCGCGCTCTCAGCTCGGGAAGCTGCGATCATTCGGGGCCGGTTCGGGCGCTGACCCGGGCGAAAGCCCGCGGTGCGGTCGCGCGGGGCTTGGCTGCTCTCGCCGTGGTTCCCCGTTGTTCCCCGCCTCATCTGGTGCGCTTGTGGTGCGTCCGCCGACGCCTCGCGTTACTCGGCACAGGTCTACAGATCCACACGTGTCTCATTTCGGAGAGTCGGACGTCGGGGATCGTGAACGGCGGAAAGCCCTCGGGTAGTTCTCCGATCAGGTTGGTGCCGTGCCCGTCGAGGTCGAAGACGGTGGCCGCGGCGATCGCCAGGACCACCCTCGCGAGCACCGCGGGGACCTTCGGCAGGAGGCGCTGCAGGACCAGGATCAGCGCGACCCCGCAGCCGCCGACCGCGGCCGCCGACCGCGGCGGCGGCCGGCACCGCCGCCCCGTCGGCGAGTTTCTGCACGAAGCCGACGCACTCGCCGATCAGGTTGTCCGCCTCGACCTTGAAGCCGAGCAGCTTGGGCAGCTGACCGATCAGAATGGTCAGGGCCAGGCCGTTCATGTAGCCGATCATCGTGGGTTTGGAGATCGGATCGGCGATGAAGCCGAGCTTCGCCACCGAGGCGAAGATCATGACGGCCGCCACCATGATCGCGAGCATCGATGCCAGCGCGACGGCCCGGTCGGGGTCCCCGTCTGCCGCCACCAGGGGCAGCACGGTCGCGGCGATCATCGGCCCCAACGAAGAATCCGGCCCCAGCACCAGGATCCGGGACGGCCCGCACACCGCGTAACCGATCAGACAGAGAATCGTCGTGTACAGGCCGGTGATGGGCGGCAGGTCCGCCAACTCTGCGTACGCCATGCCCTGTGGCACCAGTAGCGTGGTCAGGACGACTCCCGCGACCAGGTCCTTGACCAGCCACTCGCGTCGGTAGGACGACACCGCACGGATCCCGGGAACGGCCCGCAACCGGGGGAGAAGCCTGCGGCTCTTGTGCCGGGTCGTCACGGATCGTCCTTCCGGTCTGTCCCGCTGCTCGTATCAGGCGCCTCTCGACCTGCGGGCCAGGAGCTTGCCCAGCTCCCACAGGAGCAGGAGCAGGAGCACGAGGACGGCCGGCAGCGCCCAGCCGAACTGCCGCGCGTTGACCCGGGTCGTTCCGAGGATGCGGCGGAAGCCGTCCATCTGGGTCACCAGCACCGCGAGCACGAACTGGGCCAGCGCCACCCAGTTCATCTGCCTGCTGTCGGAGGTGGACGTCGTCAGCACCGAATCCCTCTCGCTGCGGCACTCGAACGCGGACACGATCAGACAGAGGGCGAAGGCGGTGAACGCCGCTGCGATCTCTTCGGGAGTGCGCACGTACCAGCCGTCCTCCGAAGCCCGAGGCTGTTCCCCACGGAACTCGAACGCACCGTCATCGTTCTCTCTCCGATCCGTGGCCGCGGATGCGTCCGGGCCGGTCGCGCGCTGGTCCGACAGGTCCTAGCCGCGCTTTTTCCTGGCCGACGGATGCCGGTCGGCGTACGGATCGGCCGGTGCCCCGGCGGGGGCTTCCCGTTCCAACTCCTGTTTGGCGACGAGCAGTTCCTTCCGTGCCTCTTCCGTCACCTCGGGGTACTGGGGATCGATGTCCATCAGGGTGTGCGCGAGGATCGCCGCCGCGCAGAGCCGCGCGAACCACTTCCGGTCCGCCGGCACGACGTACCACGGCGCCCACTTCGTGCTCGTGGCCGACAGCATCTCGGAGAACGCGTGCTGGTACTCGTCCCACCGGCGCCGCTCCCGGACGTCGGCCGCGGAGAACTTCCAGTTCTTCTCCGGCAGGTCGATCCGCTTCAGGAAACGGATGCGCTGCTCTTCCTTGGACAGGTTCAGGAAGATCTTCACCACCTTGAACCCGTTGTCCGTGAGGTAGCGCTCCCAGTGGTTGATCTCCCGGTAGCGCCGCTCCCATATGTCCGGCCCGCGCGTGTCGTCCGGCAGCTTCTGCCGGACGAGGTTCTCGGGGTGGACTCGTACGACGAGAACCTCCTCGTAGTGCGAGCGATTGAAGATGGCGATCTCGCCGCGCGTGGGCAGCCGCTGGACGTAACGCCACAGGTAGTCGTGGTCGAGCTCCTCGGCGGAGGGCACCTTGAAGCTGCTGACCCGTACGCCTTGGGGATTGACGCCGCTCATCACATGGCGGATCGTCCCGTCCTTGCCTCCGGCGTCGAGTGCCTGGAGACAGAGCAGCACGCCGTACGTGTCCTGGGCGGCCAGCCGCTCCTGGTACTCGGCCAGCAGCGACACCCCGGCCCGTAGCAGCTCGATCCCGTCACGCTTCTTCAGACCGGCCTTGTAGCGAGGATCGAAGTCCTGGTCCAGGCGCACCTTCGACCCCGGTTTCACCCGGAGTGGCCCGATGAAATCCGCGATGCTCTCGGCTATCTCGTCCGACATCACGATCAGTCCTTCGCTGGTCCGGGGTGAGCACGGCGCGTCTCGGGGGCCGCCCTGCCGTCGGTGGCCTGACCCGAGGCGGTGCGGTCGGCGGCACGGAGCACCCTGCGGGGCCGGCGTTCGACCAGGATCGGGACGCAGGCTCTGACCCTGGCCTGACGGAGCGAGTCGTACGCGGCCCTGACCGTCGCCTCGACGGTGACCGCGTCGACCGAGGGATGGGCGGCACTCAGCCGCGCCACCGTGTTCCTGAGGTACACGAGTTCGTCATGCGAGCCGTGTGACGGGAGGTTCGGCGACACTGCCGGATCAGCGCGCTCCACCGGCTCGGGGCGTCGACGCAAGCCCTCGACGGGAAGGCATGCGACGTGAGGAGTCTGCTCTTCGATCGTCATGGCCGCACTCGTCCCATGTCCCACGACCTCCGGACCGCAGAACCGCGTAGCCCGCCACAGCCGCGCCAGGATCCCTCGCGCTCATTGTCCGCGCGCCCGGACAAGATCGCCCCCTGAGGTCGGGGACAACACCGTTGCGTTTGAGTCTTGAGTGGCGGGTCAAGCCCCGGTGAACTAGGCAACGGGAGGCCCTGATAGAAGTCGTTACTCCTCGTGCGGCATGGGTGCCGGTTCGGCCTCCTCCATGCGGCGGTCGGTCCAGTACTCCTCTACGTCGCGCTGGTCGTGCTGAACCTCGGAGGTCGATGTGTCGCCCCCGGGCTCAGGCGGAGAGGCGGGGACTCGGACGTGTCCTGACGGAGTGCGACGACGGTGGCCACAGCCGCAGCGACGCCTGCGGTGACGACGAGGGCGCGGATGCCGGAGCGCTTCATGGGCGACCTCCTTGGCGAGTGCGGAGCCGTACGGGAACGGCACTCACCCCGCCACGCTACTGGCTGTGCGGCGGGGGAACACCGATCCGCTGGATGTCAGGTGACGGAGCCCTGGTCGTCGAACATCTGCTTGACGCTGTCGCCGAAGTAGGAACTCCGGTTCACGCCGGCGGAGTCGATGGTGCTCGTGACCCCGTTGGTCTGGCCCAGCCCCGAGGACTGGTCGAACATGCGCATCCACGGGCCGCCGCTGGAGCCGCCGCCGAAGTCGCAGCCAAGCGCCAGCTTGCCGCCGGAGTCCGAGGTCCGGCCCTCGCAGTACCACTGGACCTCGCCGTTGTCCTTGTTGCCCGGGTAGCCGTTGATCGTGATGTCCTGCTCCCGCGAGTAGTTTCAGCTCAGCCCGTTACCGCCGGTGCGGTTGACAAGCTTGTCGCTGCCCTGTGGCCAGGTCGTCACCATGGCGACGTCCCAGTTGAGGTCGCCGTCGTTGATCCAGCCGTTGAAGGTACGCATCTGCTTGGCGACGGAGGTGCCATAGGGTCTGTGGTCGTTGCGGTACTGGGGGACATACATCCCAACACCGTTGCGGTTGGCCCCTGAGCTGTACGTCAAGCCCTGTGAACAGAGCAACGGGACCACCTGATAGATCAACGATCGGCGAAGAAAGTCGATCAAGGTCAGGGGTCCCGTTGCAGGAGAAGTCTGTCATCACGTCCACGATCGAGACAGCGCGGGGTGTGTTCGCGCCGGGCCATCTGGGGGAGTTGACCCAGATCGTGGACTTCGCGCTGGTGGACGCGGTGCCGGAGGAGACCGGTCGGCGCGAGAAGCGCCTGCGGCTGCTGCCGTCGCGGGTGGTGGTGTACTTCGTGCTCGCTCTCGCGTTGTTCGAGCACTGCTCGTACCGCATGGTGTGGTCCAAGCTGACCGCCGCCCTGACCTCCCTGGCCCTGGCGCGTCCTGCGGTTTCCTCGCTGCCGCGGGCCAGACGCAGGGTGGGGGCCGCACCCCTGCAGCGCCTGTTCGAGACGCTCGCCGGGCCCGTCGCCCACCCCGGGCAGGCCGGGTCCTTCCACCGGGGCCTGCGCACGGTGGCCGTCGACGGGAGCCTGCTGCACGCCCCCGACGACGAATCGGTCACCTGGCGCTACCCCAAGCGGGCCGGGGAGACCGTGGAGTTCGGCTATCCGCTGCTGCGGCTGCTGGTCCTGGTCGAGTGCGGCACCCGCGCGCTCATGGCCGCCGCCTTCGGACCGGAGTCCGAGGGGGAACTCCCCTATGCCAAGCGAATTCTGAGCGCCCTGGACGAGACGATGCTCCTGTTGGCCGACGCGGCCTTCGACGGCAACGAGTTCCTTGATGCCGTTCATCGGAGCGGGGCGCGTTTCTTGGTGCGCTCCGGAGCCCGCCGCGTCCCCACCCCCGCCGAGCACCTGGGCGACGGCTCCTACCTCGCCCGCATCGGCTACGGCGTCCTGCGGGTACTGCTGCCGGTGCGCGTGATCGAGGCGGCCCTCACCGTCACCTTGGCCGGTGGCACGGTCCGCACCGAGCAGTGGCGGCTGATCACCAACCTGCTGGACCCTGCCCGGTATCCGGCGGCCGAGCTCGTCGAGCTCTATCACCGCAGGTGGCAGGCGGAAACGACGTACTTTTCGATCAAGGCCACGATGCTCGACGGCCGCGTCCTGCGCTCCCGCAGCATCGACGGCCTCGACCAGGAGGTCTATGCCCTGCTCACCGCCTACCAGGCCCTGATCCGCGCCGGCAACGACGCCCTGACCGGACGGCCGGAAGTACCCATGGGACGGATCAGTTTCACCGTCCTGCTGGCCGCCGCAGCCGGCACCGTCACCGCCGGCCATGGAATCTTCCCCGGCACCCTCATCGACCTGGTCGGCACGATCGGCCACGCTGCCCTGGGCGCCCTCCTGCCCGCTCACCGACGGCAACGGGTAAAGGCCCGCACCCGCAAAAACCCCACCAGCAAGTACGGCCCGAACGCCGGACAGCGCCCCGCAACCAGCCAGAACTACACCGTCCACGCCACCGTCACATTCTTCGAACACGGTCTCGATGGCCGCTCACGACGCTAACGCAACGGTGTTGAGGTCGGGGACGGGAAGCCGGGGAGGGAGGAGGCGTCGGCACCGCGGCCGGGCGGCTGATCGAGGGAAATCGTCATCGGTTCCCCGCGCCCGCTTCCGGTTTCACCCGCCGAGGGTCAGCCACGGTCCTGTCGAATGCTTGGCATGGACAGGTCGCGCAGCCGCGTACCTGTCCGAGCAGCCTCACGCGTCGGACCGTGCAGGGAGACCATGTGGAACCGGTACCCGCCCATAGCGGATCACGGCTTGGTCGGCGATCTCCAGACCGCGGCCCTGGTGTCGTCCGGCGGAACCATCGACTGGTGGTGTGCGCCCCGCTTCGGCTCGCCCAGCGTCTTCGCCTCGCTCCTGGACGGCGAGCGCGGGGGCACCGCCGTCTGGCCGCGGAGTTCCCGGACGGCGACGGGCTGACCGTTCGGCAGCCGTATCTGTCCGACACCGCCGTCCTGGTCACCCGGTTCATGGCGCCCGGCGGGGTCGGTGAGGTGGCCGACTTCATGGTGCCCCTCGATTCCCCGGCCCCGACGGACGCGCACCGGCTGGTGAGGGTCGCACGGGTGGTACGGGGCAGTCTTCCCTTCGCGTGCGGCTGCCGGCCGCGTTTCGACTACGGCCGAGCCTCGCACACGCTCTCTCGGGCCCATGACCCTTCCGTGGTCTTCCGCGGCCCGGGACGGACCTGCACGTGCAGTCCACGGCCGGCGTCGCGCTCCACGCGGACGGCAGTGACATCACCGCCCGCTTCACGCTGTCCGCCGGCCAGGCGGCGGCAGTGGTGCCGACCAGCACGACGAGCGGCGGTCCCGCCCCGCCTCACCCCTCCCTGGAAAGGGTCGCCAACGCACTCGAAATGTGTCGGACGTTCTGGCTGGCCTGGCTGCATTCCTGCACCTACCGGGGTCGGTGGAGGGCGCCGTGGGGCCCAAATCGGACTAGACAACAAACAATCCCCGGGTGCATGACCTGGGAGTTCGCTTTGGAGCGGGTGACGAGAATCGAACTCGCGCTCTCAGCTTGGGAAGCTCGGGTTATCTACGGGTGGTTGCTGGGCTGACCTGCGACGGAGCGTGATTGCCGTCTGGTCGGCCATCGACTTGTTGCCCGGTGTTTCCCGTGGTTCACCGCACCATCTGGCACGGTTCTGGTATGACGGGAAATCAGGCGACGCACAGTCGATACGATGCGCGGGCCAGGCATGGTGCATGCGATGGGGGAGGGGCAAATGCGGGTCAAAGATCCGGAGTACTCGGCAGCGGTTGAAGTCGCCGTAGAGATCCTGAAGAAGCGGGCCCGGCAGGGAGAGACCATCACGTATGGAGACCTGAGCGCTGAGCTGGCGACGAAGGGATTCGACTCCATCCCGCCTCACCGTGGGGTCATGACCTACCTGCTCAAGGATGTCTGCCTCTATAGCAACGAGGACGGAAGAGCTCCGATGCTCTCGGTGATCGTTGTGAACAAGGCCAGCCAGGAGCCATCTGGTCAGTTCTCCATCCTTGCCCGAGGCCTTCCCTTCTCCCGGCCGGCCAACTGGAGCTGGCGAGACGAGCAGCAGAACGTGTTCACCCAGTACCGGGAAGGGTGACGTAGATCCTGCGACACCCGCTTTAGGAGGTCGATCCGAGCCTGCTCCGGCTGCTGCCGTCGGCTGATGCGACGGCCGGACAGAGGCGCTGGTGTACGCCACCGTCCGGCCTCGTTGATGTCAGCTGTGGATGTCAGAGCCCTCTGATCCGTAGCTCTATGTGGATTGGTCAGCGCGGGTCAGACCGGTCATCGTCGGGCCTTGCAGGGACACTGCTGGACGTGATCGATTGCTGTGGTTGCGGTACTTCGCTGCTGTACCGGGCACTCGCCTACCTATGACAGACGACGGTAGCGCTGTCTGAAGCTTCTCAGTCTGCTGGGAGTAGGTGCGCCCAGACGGCACGGAGCCTTTCGAGCAAGACACGCTGCTCGTCGATCCAGCCGCGATCCACGTCAAGGGAGATGGTCAGCCGGGTGGTTTGCTGGTCGGCGATGGCGACCGTGATTCGATCGTGGTCGTTCTCTCGCCAGTCCAAACGGATGCCTATTTCGGCGACTCGCGCAGCCTCGCGCCAGACGGCGTTGCGCCCCGCGGCGACCTCGTCCAATACGTGCGCCCAGCCGGCCAGGTCTCTTGGCTCCACGAAGGTGTCGTGAATGCCGGACACGAAGTCGTTGTGGACCAGAAGCTGTCCCTGCACATCCGGGATGCCCGGGGCGTACGAGTCGTTCAACTGGACCACGACACTGCCGCCGTGCTTGTCGATGATCCGCAGCAGTTTGAACCGCTCGCGCTCCTCCACGTCCCACCCCCGGGTGCTCGATCTTGTGCCGACATTGCGCACTCTAGGCAGCACCACTGACTCACCTAGTTCGGAAGATTGCGTAACCGGGCCTTGCCTGACCTGGCGAGACGCTGACCTGGACTGTTTCGAGTCGTTAGCTGATGTTCCCCGTTACTCCCCGTCCATTCCTGCTGGATCGGGCACGCTGGGGGCACGGGCGGCTCTCTCCCGGCTTCCCGGGGAGGGGAGGCCGGGAGGGGTCTCGTCGGGTCTAGTCGACGGTCACGCGGTCGCCTGCGGCCGTTGGGCTGATACTGCGCTCACCGCAGAGCCACAGACCAGGACTGCTGACAGCGCGATCAAGTTGGTCAGAACGTCTTGGATCTGTGCGACGGGGACGTAGACGACCACGATGACGACGAGGACGGCAGCCCAGTGTCGCAGTCGGGGGATTGAAGGTGGGTTCGTAGAGGTCACACTCATAGCAGTACCTCCTAGGTGCCCGCCCGCCGATCGCTGCTCTTGCCGGGAAGCCTGCGTAGCGATCGGTGGGCTTTTGCGTGGGGCCACTGTGATGTAGGTCTCCCCTCAGCGTGTAGCGAAGTAACGGTGCTTATGGGTGATCTGACTCAAGGTCACAAAATGCAGGGGGTGCACGAAGTCATGACATCCGCGATGTGAACGGCAAGGCTCGCCCGATAGCCCGGTAATCGGATGATTTGTTCGATAGCCAGATGGTGGGGTGTGCCTGACAAGGTCGACGGAGTCTGATTCGAAAATTAACCATCCACGCAGGTCAGACCGCTTCCGCTGATTGGAGGGACACCTGATGGCCGAGCATGTTGAGCTGGCTGACCAGGCGGCGGGTCTGCCGGGCCCGGCCGGTTCGCTGGACGAAGTAGTCGCCTCCGAGGTCGTGGTACTCGGCGTCGTGGGCGAACATGTGCCAGACCGACCTCAGGATGGTGTGGCCGACGGCGACCAGGGCCCGCTTCTTCCCGCGGCGCACGGCGATGCGTTTGTAACGGGCTGCCAGGTAGGTGTCCCTGCTGCGGGCGGCTGCGGTGGCGGCCAGGCCGAGGGCCCCCTTCAGCCAGGGGTCGCCGGGGCGGGACCTGCCGGAGGTGTGTCTGCCGGCGGCCTCGTGGTTGCCCGGACACATCCCGGCCCACGAGGCCAGGTGGGCGGCGCTGGGGAAGCGGGCCATGTCCGCGCCGATCTCGGCGAGGATCACCTCGGCGAACCTGGTGCTCACCCCCGGGATCGTCGTCAGCAGCTCGGCCTGTCGGCGAAGGGGAGCGAGTTGCCGGGTGAGCTCCTCGCTGATGCGGGCCTCGGTCGCGGTGACCGCGTCGATGCGGTAGAGCATGGTGCGGGCGAGGAAGGCATGGTGGTCGGTGAATCGGCCGGTCAGCGCCTGGGCCAGGATCTCGCGCTTGGCCCGCATGTCGGCCTTGGCCATCTCCGCCAGCACCCGCGGGTCACGCTCGCCGGCGATCAGCGCCTCCAGCATCGCGCGGGCCGACTTGCCCAGCAGGTCGGAGACGACCGCGGACAGCTTGACCCCGGCGTCCTCGAGGAGCTTCTCCAGTCGCTGGGCCTCGCGGGTCCGTTCGCGGATGACCTCGGTGCGGTAGCGGGTGAGGTCGCGCAGCTGCCGGATCTCCGGCGGCGGGACGAACGAGGGCCTCACCAGGCCGTGTTCGACCATTTTGCAGATCCACTCGGAATCGGCGACGTCGGTCTTGCGGCCGGGGACGTTCTTCATGTGCCGGGCGTTCAGCAGCCAGCACTCGATGTCGTTCTCCAGCAGGTAGAACACCGGTTTCCAGTACGAGCCGGTGGCCTCCATGCCCACCACGGTGATGCCCTCGGCCAGCAGCCAGTCGCGCATCGCCAGCAGGTCACGGGTCATGGTGGAGAACGTGCGGACCTCCTTGCGGCGCCGCTTGCCCGGTCCCGGGATGCGAATGCAGACCTTTACGTCGGCCTTGCCGATGTCGATTTCGGCGCATCGTTCGTGCACCACGTCCATGCCCCGGCTCTCCCTTCGCGCGGTGTGCTGTTGTGCGGCAGCCGTCCAGCGGGGACCAGGCAGGCAAAAGAATCTGATTCACATGCTCGAAGCAACACTTCCGGGTGCCTGACGAAGGGTCCCCGGCGTCCTACTCAATGTCGGGTTCTGGTGGCACCAAGACTCCGCGACGTCAGCCGGACGGCCGTAGCCCGATTTTCTCCCCTTTGGGGATCCTGCTGGCCAAATGCCGTGTCCTGGGGTGTGGGGATGCTGTTGGCACCGTGGTGGCCGGTCTTGTCGTTCCCGGTTGCTGGGGGTGGGAGTCATGTCGTTGCGGCCGGAGGAGTGGCCCGAGGTCCCCGAGGCGACGGCGAGGGTGGCACGGGCAGTGGCAGGACGCGGGGCCCCGCCGTTGACGATGCGGGTGCGGGACGAGCTGGGCGAGCTGTTCGCGGATGCGGAGTTCGTCGAGGCGTTCGGCCGCCGGGGCCGGCGTGGATGGTCGCCGGGACGGCTGGCGATGGTGACCGTATTGCAGATGGCGGAGAACCTGAGTGACCGTGCCGCCGTTCAGCGGGTCCGGTTCGATCTGTCGTGGAAGTACTGCCTGGGCCTGGAGCTGGAGGATGTCGGCTTCGACGCGTCGGTGTTGTCGGAGTTCCGCACCCGGGTGGCCGGCCACGGCCTGGAAGAGCGGGTGCTGGATCTGCTGGTTGCGGCGCTGAAGGAGAAGGGCCTGGTCAAGGCAGGAGGCAAGCAGCGTACCGATTCCACTCATGTGCTGGCGGCGGTGCGGGAGTTGAACCGGCTGGAGCTGGCTGGGGAAACGGTGCGGGCCGCGCTGGAGGCGCTGTCCGCCACGGCCCCCAACTGGGTGGCGCAGGTGCTGGAGGTCGGTGAGTGGAACCGGCGTTACGGGCGGCGGATCGATGCGTACTGGCGCCCGCCCGGCTCCCAGACCCAGCGCGACCAGCTCGCTGTGGACTACGGCCGTGATGCGGTGGCTCTGCTGCGGGCGGTTTACCATCCGGCCTCGCCGGTCTGGCTGCGGGAGCTGCCCGCGGTCCAGACGTTGCGGCAGATCACCGTGCAGAACTACCTGATCACCACCGACAGCAACGGAGCGGAGGTGGTCAAGCGGCGGGAGGCGGACAAGGACGGCCTCCCGCCCGGCAGGATCCGCCTGACCTCGCCCTATGACCTCGATGCCCGCTACGGCACCAAGGAAGATCTCCACTGGACCGGGTACAAGCTGCACATCAGCGAGGTCTGCCGGCCACCCCGGCCTGACGACGGGGCTCCGCGGCCCGGCCGGCGGGCACGTCCTCCATCCCGAACGTGATCACGCATGTCGCGACCACGGATGCGACCGTGCCCGACGTGAAACTCGTCGAGCCCGTCCACCAGGCCCTCGCCGGCAGGGACCTGCTGCCCGCCGAGCACTACCTGGACTCCGGCTATGCGAGCGCCGAACTCATCGTCGGTGCCCGGGCCGCCTTCGGCATCACACTGGTCACACCGCTGCTGACGGGCACCTCCCGCCAGTACCGGGAGAACGCCGGCTACCAGCGCGAAGCCTTCGCCATCGACTGGGACGCCCGCCAGGCCACCTGCCCCCAGGGCGCCACCAGCCGGTTCTGGAGCCCGGCCAAGCAGAAGGGCCGCAACGTAGTCGTGGTCCGCTTCGACCAGGCCGACTGCGGCCCCTGCCCGGTCAGAGCAGCATGCACCAACGCCACCCGCTGGGGCCGCCAACTCACCCTGCGGCCACGGGCACTGCACGAACTCATCCACGCCAACCACACCGCCCAGCAAGACCAGGCGTGGCAGGCGAAGTACGCCCTGCGGGCGGGCGTCGAGGGCACGATCCGCCAGGCCATAGCGGTCACCGGCAGCCGCCGCGCTCGCTATCGGGGCCTCGCGAAGACCCACCTCGAACACGTCTACTCCGCCGTCGCCCTCAACCTGATCCGCCTCGACGCCTGGTGGAACGGCCAGCCCCTCGACCACACCCGCACCAGCCACCTCGCTCGCCTCGACCTCACCCTCGCCGTCTGAGCCCCACATTTGGCCAGCAGGATCTTTGGGGGTCGCCGTCAGGAGATCGGATTACTCAATGGTCGAGTCAAGCTCCCTCGAGCGCGATCAGTAGCCGAAGAAGTGGGGCGCCGGGGCTCTGACCTGCGACCGTGCAAACGATCAACGCTGCGACCTGCCGTTTAGCTGGCGGCGGTTGTCAGCGTTGGTCGTCGTTGAGCGCCCTTCGACGGCCCCGGGACGGCCCGGCCAGTGACCGTCGCGTCCCGCAATTCTCAGACCCTGGCCCTGGCTCCCCGTGACGATCGGGCACGGGAGGGCACGCTTCTCATCGCCTCGGCTTGTGGACGGCTTCGGGTGGTCTGCTGTGCTGCTCACAGTGGCTCGGGGACGTCGCTCCAATCCAGGCAGCAAGATGGCCGCATGGCCGACGACGAGAACGCGGGCTTCAGCCTGCCGCGGGGAGCGACAGGTTTCTACTGGCCGAAGGGCGGTCCCCTCCCTGAAACCGACCTGCGGACTTTCCGGAGCGCCCTATATGCAGCCGCTCGTGCCGCTGGAGGCAGGGCGGGCGAAGTGGAGGAGCAGGCATACCCTCGCACCTTCCACACCGCGTCGCTCGTCGATGGTGCAGGCGAGCACATCATCCTGTTTCACGCCTATCACCCCTGGATCGCATTCGTTCAGAAGCGTAGAGACTGGTACAGCGAGGAGTTCGTCCCACCGCCGTCCTGGGCCGACGCTTTCACTCACGCTGGACTCGTGGTGCTCAACCGCAAGCAGCTGACCACACCTCTTTCCGATATAGACACTTCGGCGCTCACGCAGGGCGAGTGGAGCGAGATCCGCTTTTACGGCATCACCATGCTGGGCGGAGTGATCTTCAACGCATGGGATTGAAGGGGACAAGAGCGACACGGCCCCGCTTCCTCGCCCACCACTCACCCCAGCTCCCATCCCGTCCGCCGTCGACCCACACACCGTGGAGCGGGCGTGGTTCCTGGCGTCCAGGTGGAGCGCGCCACGGTACGAACGACCTGGACGCCAGGGGCCGCGTCTGCTCGGCTCTGCCTGGGTCGACGGTGGGCGGGATGGGAGTTCCCCGCGCACGCCACTACGGGCCCGCGGTCGGCAGCGGCGCCCCCTCCATCCCGGTGCCGGCCGATCCCCCGCCGGAGGCAGGAGCGGCGCCCGCGGCGGAGCCGGTAGCGCGCCGGCGGAGCGGAGCCGGGGCTTGAACCCGTGAAGAAGGTTGTAACTCAGTCGTTGGATGGGATGTTGTGGCACAGGGATCGGATGCTTTCCGCTCAGGGCGTCAGGCGCCCTGTCGAGCCGCGAGCGCCGGGATCGTGGCGATCTTCTCTGCCGTAAGGGCCGACCAGTCGACTCCTGACGGGCGGTGAGGGTTCGGGCAGGTGAGGGTCTCGTCGGGGGTCACGATCAGGTCGACGCCGGCGTCGTGCTCGGTGGTGGGGATCGGGGTCTCGGTCACCTGGAGGGCGTGGACGGTGGTGACGACGATGGTCTCCGGCGTCACCAGGCCGGCCTCGGTGAGCAGGGCGAACTCGATGTCGGAGTAGCCAGCGCCTTTGCCGATGCGGGCGCCGTCGCGGTTGACGGCGACGCTGCCGAGGATGATCAGGTCCAGCGGTCGGAGGGCGTCGACCTCAACGGTGGGGGCAATCGTGGCGGCGGTGCGGCCGGTTGCGGCCTCGGTGGGTGAGATGGTGAGGGTGGCCGGGTCGAGGAGGTAGAAGGGCTTGAGGGTGGCCAACTTCGGTACCGCCATGTAGACGGTTTTGCCCTCCTCCAGGGCCCGTGCCCGGACCGGGAGTTGGGCCTTGTCCGGCACTGCCTTGACGACGCTCGCACGCTGCCAGGCCGGGAGTGTCGCGAGTCGGGCCGCGGCTTGTTCGGCACCCTTGAAGTGGGGGATGCGACCGTGGACGGAGGTGTCGTGGACGGCGTCTGCGGCGGTCAGGGCGTCCCAGACCTGCGTGCGTACCGCCTGCTTGGCGCGGTCCAGGGAGTTGGCTGCCACCGGTGTCTCCTTCTCTCTCCTACGCTGCCGTCATCAAGCCGAGCAGTCTGTCGTGAACCTCTGCGACGAGGGGTTCCTGTCGCCAGGGGCGCAGTTCGCGGGCGGCTCCGAAAACGATGTTCATGCCTCCGCCGCCGCGTGTGGTCTCCAGCTCGGCGATAGCTTCGGTGAGGCTGGCCACCGCCGCCTCGACGTCGCGTCGACGGATACGGGCGAGCGTAAGGTTCCCCAGCACGATCGCGCGTGACTTTCGTCTGTCCCGGAGCTTCTCCGCCGTGCTGGTCAGCAGGGTTTCGGCCCGTCGGTGGTCTCCGAGGGAGAGGTAGCAGGAGCCTGCGAGGCGGCCGAACTGGGTGGGTGACACCAGGTCGGCGGCGGCGTCACTGCCGTCCGCGTGGTCGAGTTGGCGTTCCGCGCTGGAGAGAGCGCGTTCGCAGTCCGAGGTCGACCGCAGCATGGCGTGTGCCTCGGCGACGTGCAGGAGCGCCAGCCCGGACAGGGCGGGACTCGTGCGCTCGGCAATTTCGGCTGCTTGCTCCGCGAGCGCGAGCCCGGCCTGCGCGTCGTGTGCGCCGTACAGCGCGACGTAGCAGGTGCGCAGTAAGGCGTGGGCTTCGAGAGTGGTGTCCCGTAGGTGGCGGGCGAGGTCGGCGCTCTGCTCGTAGTACGTCTTCGCGGCGGTGTGGTCGCGGCGCTGGGAGGCGTCCCAGACCAACTGGCCCATGAGGGTGCAGGCGTCGGCGTGCAGGGCGTGAAGTTCCCTCTGGACACGTCCGCGGGCGGAGCCGGCGGCGAGCTGGTCGATGCGGTTGAGCTGCGCTGCTGCTTCTGCGATGAGGCCGGCCGAAGGCACACGGTCGTAACGAGCGGCGCAGTCGTCGAAGCGCGTACGAAGGGTGGCGACGGCGGGCAGATCGAGGCGGTCCGGGTGAAGCAGCGCGTAATCGAGGGCGTCCTGTCCCTGCGTGCCACCTGGTAACCGTGCGGTCAACAGGTCGTTGAGACCCTCGGCATTGACGCGGAGAAGGCGGGCCAGCCGTGGACGCATCCAGGGCTGCGGGGCGGTGCGGCCTGATTCCCAGCGGGTGATGGTGGAGCGGTCCACCTGCATGTGCTCGGCGAGAGCCTCTTGGGTGAGACCCACGGTTCGGCGGCGTGCTGCGAGGCCGTTGCGGTGGTGCGCCATGACGCTGTCTCCCCGTTTCGCCTGCCCTGCCAGGGATGGACGGCTGCGCGACTCCCCAGGTGAGACGTGAGGGTGGCGCACGGATGCCGCATTGGTGCGTCCATTGTGCTCTGGGCGTTGTCAGCTGGGGGCGGTTGTGTGGAACTCCGGCGTACACAGCAAGGAAGGTTCGCCCTCCATGTCGTTCCGAACAACCGCCCCGAAGTCCTCGTCCCTCCATGTCCCGTCCGACGTCAGCTCCGTTCCTTCCGCTCGTCGCAGGGTTGTCGCGATTGTCCGTGACTGGGACTTGCCACTCGCGGAGGACACGGTCGAGACGCTGGAGCTTCTGGCCGGTGAGGTGATTGCGAACGCCGTGGTGCACACGGGGCAGGGCTGCCAGGTCACGGTGAGCTGGGACGGGACCCGCGTGCGCCTGGAAGCCGAGGACGCGGAAGGCGGCCTGCTCCCGCAGCGGGCGTCGGCCGACCTGGACGAGGAGAGCGGGCGCGGACTGCAGTTGGTCGACGGTCTTGCCCAGGCATGGGGCACCCGGCCGACCACGGACGGAAAGGTGGTCTGGTTCGAGGTCGGCAGTTGCTCACCCCCGCCGTTCCGCCCGTCTCCCACCGCATGTGTAAGCGATCTCTCGTTCGGGGGTGCACGGCAGTCGGTGGCGGTTGCCGAACCGGGATGCAGCGTGCTCAGCGGCTCCCGTGCGCATGTCACAGCCATCTGATAACTGCCCCTGACCCCTGACCACTGACCACCCGACTTCGGACGCACGAGTCCCGAAGTCGGGTACAGGCGCCTCCGGCCGGGCCGCCACCGCCCGGTGGGGCCGCCGGAGACGCCACAGCCAGGGAGCGGGCAACCGGCTCGCTTCCGCCCACACCGAAGGAGACAGCCATGCCCGAGCAGAACGTCACCACGAACGGCGATCAGGAGGACCACGGCCTGCTGGCTGCCCGTCGCCGGATCGCCGCCGCCCGTTCGCGGGCCGAGCAGCCCTCGGACGGCGGTTCCACCGGCCGTTCCGACGGCAACGACTGAGAAGGGCCGTAACCGATGACCACCGGCGTACCCGCGGTGGTCGCGCGCCTGGGCGAGGACTTCCTCGCCCAGGTGTACGGCCGCACCTACCGCCACTTTCCCGGTGAGCCGGACTGCTTCGGCGGCCTGCTCGGCTGGGACGATCTGAACGCCCTGCTCACCCGCCACCGGCTCGAACCGCCCCGCCTGCGCCTCTCGGCGGGCGGCGAGGCGCTGCCCCAACACGCTTACTCGGCGCCGGTCACCACCCGTCGCAGCACCGTGTGGCACCGGCTCAAGCCCGCCGAGCTGCACCGCCACCTCGCCGAGGGCGCCACCCTCGTCCTGGACGCGATCGACGAGTTGCACCCGGGCGTCGGCCACCTCGCCCAGGAACTGGAACGACACCTGCGCACCGGCATCCAGGTCAACGCCTACGCCTCCTGGACCCCCGAGGAAGGCTTCGGAGTCCACTGGGACGACCACGACGTGCTCGTCCTCCAGCTCGACGGCGCCAAACGATGGCGCATCCACGGCCCCACGAGGCAAGTTCCGCTCCACCGGGACACGGACCTCCCCGAACCGCCGCCGAACGAGCCGCTCGTCGAACTGGTCCTGCACGCCGGAGACATGCTGTACCTGCCGCGCGGTTGGTGGCATGCGGTCGCCGCTTCCGAAGGCGTTCACTCCCTCCACCTCACCTGCGGCATGCAGACGACGACCGGCGCCGACCTCCTCCAGTGGCTCTCCGAGGACCTGCGCCGCGAGACGACCGTGCGCAGCGACCTGCCACGCTTCGGGACCGAGGAAGAGAAGGCGGACTTCGTGCGGTCCCTCGGCGACCTCGTCATGAGGGAGTTCGAGGACGGGACGCTACTCGACCGCTTCCTCACCATGCGGGACGCCACCGACCGGGCCCGCCTCGTGCCCTCACTGCCGTACGTCGAGGGCGTACCGCCCGACCCCGCTCTCGCCGTACACCTGGTAACCGCTCGCGCCCGGCTGCACAGCGACAGGGAGGGTCACGCGGTGCTGACGGCAGGGGGAGAGGAATGGACCTTCTCCTCGCAGGTCGCGCCCCTGCTGGCCCTCCTCGTGGACGGAGGCCATCACCGCCTGGACACACTCGCCCGAGCGGCCGGACTTCGCGTCGGACAAGTGGCGCAACTCGTGAGCGAACTGGTGGACGGCGAGGTCGCGGCCGTGGAGCGGGCTGGATGAGCGCCCAACTGGCGGCCGGGACGTACCGGTGCCGTGACGTGTCGCAGTCGGTGGCCGCGGCCTTGGACGCCGGGGTGACATGGATCGATACGGCGCCGAACTACGCATCCGGTACGGCCGAGGCATCTCTGCGGCCGGTCCTCGACGCGTGTCCCCAGGTACGTGTCTCGACCAAGGTCGGTTTCGTGCCCGACTTCGACCGGCAGGCCGCTCGGGACGCCGGGGTGCCGCCGTACGACCGCGATCAAGGCCACTGCCTGGCACGTCCCTACATCGCCTGGCAGCTCGCCCGCAGTCGCGCCCGCCTCGGCCGCGTCCCGGACCTGGTCTTCGTCCACAATCCGGAACACGGCCGGACGGACCGAGCTGATCTGTCGCGGACGCTGACCGAGGCATTCGAGGAACTGGAGAGCGCGGCGGACACCGGCAAGATCGGCGGCTACGGCGTCGCCACTTGGGCGGGCCTGGCGAAAGGCATGTTCACCATCCCCGAACTCACGGCACTTGCGGAAACCGTGGGCGGGCCACACCACCACTTCCGAGCTGTGCAGTTCCCGGTCTCACTCATTCGACTCGCCGTGGTGGCGGACGCACTCGACGGGTGCGGAGCACTGGTAGAGGCACGGGAAGCGGAGCTCGATGTCTTCGCAGCGGCCCCGCTCGGAGGCGGTGAGCTCCTCGGCGTGATGACGGAGGAACTGGTGCGCGTCATCGACCACGCTGCCTCCCCGGCGCAGGCCGCGCTCTTGGTCGCCCTGTCGGCTCCCGGGGTGTCGCGTGTCCTGCTGTCGTCGAGCACACCGGCACACTGGGCCGACGCCTTGGGTGCTGAGGCCTGCGAGCCCTTGTCGCCCGATCGCCTGAGAAAGGTCATCGATGTCCTCGGAACCTGACGACCCCGAGGTCGCCGCGCGCATGCGGAGGGCTCACGCCGTGGCGTGCGGCTTCCTCGGGGTGGTCCTGGACCCTCGGCCGTCCAGCGGAGGCACGCAGGAGGCGTGGGGGTGGAGGGGACGGACGCTGGGCCGACCCGTCACCGGGCCCTACGGGCAGGCATGGCTGCGCGTCGTCCACAGCCCGGTGGACAAGACGAGCGGCAAGCTGTGGAGGGGACCGGAGGACGCCGAGCAGTTGGTACCCCGGCAGGTGCCGCGCCCTTGTCTTCGTCTCGTACGACAGTGGACAGAGGGGGAGGAGGCGTACAAAGCAGAGCTGTATGACCTTGTCGCCGACGGAACCCTTTCGTCCACTCCGGTACTCGCCGCCCCGCTCCGTCTGGCAACAGCCTGGTGGGATGGCCTCCGCAAGGCCCTCGACCGCCTCTCGGTGGTCCGTACCGACCGGACGGCCGTACGCCGGGCATACCTGGATCGCGCCATGCCGAAGTACCTCGCTTTCCTCGGCAGCGGGGTGCCCACGACTCCGCCCGCGTGGTCCACCGCACACGGTGACCTGCACTGGGCCAACCTCGCCGGTCCCGAACTCGGCATCCTGGACTGGGAAGGCTGGGGCACCGCCCCGGCCGGCGATGACGCAGCACTCCTGCACGCCTACAGCCTCACGATGCCGGAGACCGCCGAACGCGTCCGCCGGGAACTTTCCACTGGTCTTGACAGTGACGCCGGGCGCTTCGCGGAGCTGGTGGTCATCACCGAACTCCTGCAGAGCGCCGGACGCGGGGACAACCTGGAACTCGTTCCCGCTCTTCGGCGGCGGGCGGAAGAGGTCTGGCACCGGATGACGGCCGATGGGGTGACCGGTCACTGAGCCTTTCACCGCCGAGTCGGCGGGGACACCGGACGGCCCCGGCCAGGCAACGCTGATACATCAGGACGAGCCCCGGCAACGGGAAATCGCCACTGGCCTCGTTGACCTCGTGCGGGCCGAACGTGCGAAGCACCACACCGGCGACCGCGCGCACCACAAGGAGGAGTCACCGGAAAGCTAATGGTGCGGTTGTGGTGCGGTGCCCGCCGACCGGTCTGGACAACAAAGAACCCCCGGGTCTCTGACCTGGGGGTTTCGCATGGAGCGGGTGACGAGAATCGAACTCGCGCTCTCAGCTTGGGAAGCGATGGCGCTTCCAGGGGTTCAGTGGTTCTGACCTGCCCCTATGTCTCTTCTTGGTGCGGTCGCTCGGGCCGGATCGCGCCGCTGTCGACCGTGGTTGTCTGCTCTTACGGGCACGCTGTGGGCACGGCGCCGCGAAGTTGAGGAGCACGGTGTCGGTGTGGCCTCCACAGTGCTTGGAGCATCTCGACTCGCAGACCGGCTGAGCGGTGTCGTTGCAACTGTACGCATGCATGGCGTACCGGCCTGCTATTCCCCTGCGGGGCGCATGTCGCTGTCGTACACGGTCCGGTAGTCCGGGAGGACGACTCGCGCTGCCGGGGACACCTTCTCGACCTGGGCGAGGAACGCGTCCAGATCCATCGCCGGGTCCCGTACGGGTGAACTACTCAGAGGCACTTCGAAGTCGTCCCAGTGGACGGGTACGACGACGCCGGGGGTGTCCAGCGCACGCAGCAGTCGGGGCACGTAGCGGGGGGTGACCGTGCTGGAGGGCACGGCGATCATCGCGAGGTCGGGGCGCAGGCCACGCACTGCCCGCTCGGAGAAGTCACTGGCCCCCATGAGGAACGCCGACGGGCCGCCGGCCCCGGCAGTTACCTGGAAGGCGAGGGTGTCGCCCTCGGGCAGGTCCGCGATGGTGCTCGGGACCGTCGTGGGCGGGGCGTTCAGCGTGCCCGGGGCGAAGTAGGAGAACTTCTTGTTGCGGCTGTGCAAGCTCGGCACGACCTCGACTGTGATCCCCCCGAAGTCCAGCACCTCGCCGCCCTTCACCACGGAGATCTGCCCCGCGTCCACCCCCAGGGAGACCAGCAGGTGGTACGTGGTCTCGGTGCCGACCACGCGGGCGCCGGTGGTCCTGGCGATGTGAGGCACGTCGGCGAGGTGGTCCCAGTGGGAGTGGCTGACCAGGACGAGTTCGGGGCGGCCGATGTGCGCGTCCACGATCTCCGGCCGGGTCCGCAGGGGGGTCCGCGGATCGAAAGCGCCGTCGAACAGACCCGTGGGGAAACGGGTGAGATACGGATCGAAGAGGACGGTCCGGTCGCCCACGTCGATACGCCAGCCGGCGGTGCCGAGCCAGTGGAACGACGCCGAACCGGCGGCTGGGCCACGGCCCCGGCCGCTGTCCCCGGCCGAGGCGGTGGCGGTCGTGGCCGGGACCAGCGGGCCAACCGCCGACGGCGCGGCAGCCGGGGAGGCCGACCCGCCGGCTTCGACAAGGAGATGTACAAGCGCCGCAACGAAGTCGAGACGAGCAAGCCGCAGTGCTGTCATAGTTGCGGTTCGGCATCATCGCCTCGGGTTCCTTCCTCGTTCGGGATTATCGCCGCCTGCTGGTGGTCGAGCCAGGCCTGTCGTGGGCGGTGGCCGCGGGACTGCCGGTGGAGCCGGCGGAGTCGTTCGACCTCTGCGGGGCCGGCATGGACAACCCAGGACCGGCGGGAGTCGTGTTGCTGGTGGGCGGTGACCCAGCCTCGCTTGATCCATCCGAAGAGGGTCACCCGGGGCACGCCGGTCTCGCGGGCGAGGTCGGTCAGCCACCACCGGTGCGGGCCGAGTGAGGGTGCCTTCTGGCGGAGGTTCTGTTCCTGCCGGCTGACGCAGCCCAGCTCCTGCAGCAGCCTGCGCACGCCCTGAGTGCCGAAGTGTGCGCGGCGTTTGGGCGGGCGGAAGCCCTCGGCGTTGAGGATCTTCGCGACGGCCGGGGCGGAGTGCCCGGCCGCGGCGAGTGCACGGGCCCGTGCGGCCAGTTGGGGGTAGTAGCCGAGCTGGTCCGGGCGGGCAACCGGGCGGGCGAGTTCGCTCCTCGTGCGGTGCCCGCCGACCCAGGTGACTTGGGCGGTGACGCGTTCACTGTCGCCGATGACGGTGAGGTGGACCTTCTCGATCAGGTGCCGGATGAGCTGCTTGCGGTCCGCGTCGGTGGTGGTGGGTGCCCGCCAGAGGGCGGGCAGGTCGGCGGCCAGGGTCCGGATCTGGTCGCGCTCGGCGGCGGTGAGGAGGCGGGGCCGGGCCGCGGCGAAGCGGTCGTAGGCCTCGCCCAGGCGCTGCAGCTCGGCCAGCGCACGCTCCCAGTCCTTCTCCAACTCCCGGACTACCAGGCGGTTCTCGGGCTCGGCCAGCTGGTATTGGCGCCGGGCCCGGCCTGCGGCATAGTCCGCCCGCTCCAGGCGCTGGCGCCAGATCCGGTCCACCTCACCCCGCCGGAGTTGGGCCTGCTCGGCGGCTTGCAGCGAGACCTCCAGCGCAGCCGGCGCCATCGCGGCCAGCAGCAGGCCGGTGACATACCGGTCGACGCAGACCCCGGACAGCTGCTGGCACAGCTCGCCGCCGTAGTCGGTCTTGGCCCGGCTGCACTCGTAGGCCGGCCGCAGCCCTTTGCCCTCGCCGCGCTGGTAGCGCACGACCATGCGCTTTTCGCACCGGCCGCAGAAGACCAGCCCGGCCGGCAGCGCCGGCCCGTCGCGCAGGGCGCCCATGCTCTGAGCACGGGCCCGGTTCGCCTCGATCCGGGCCAGGTTGCGTTCGTGCCGCTCGGTGCTGATATAGGCGGGCAGGACGCCGGGCAGGCAGACCAGCCGGTCCTCGCGCGGGGTGCGGACCCGGCCGGTGAACGGGCCTCCCGGCCAGCGCCGGCGGGGATCGGTGCGGCTGCGGCCGTAGACGTAGACCCCGGCATAGGCCGGGTGGCGCAGCATGTTCTGGAGGACGATCCGGCCGGGACGGCGCCAGACCAGCCTCCCGCGCTCGGGTCCCGCGCGCACCCGGATGCCCATCTGGATGCCGTGGTCGACCAGGAACCGCAACACCGCGTTGACCGTGGCCAGTTCGTCGAACAGATCAAAGACCAGACGGACCACGGCCTGCACCTGCTCGTCCGGGTCGAAGACGACCTCGCCGTCCGGCAGCCGCCCATAGCCCACCGGCAGCGGCACGGCCGGCTCGCCGCGGCGGGCCTTGCCGATCCGCCCGTTCCACATCCGCTGCTTGATCAGGTGCAGTTCGGCCTCGCTGATCGTTCCCTTCAGCCCGAGCAGCATGCGGTCGTTGTACTCGGCCGGATCGTAGATCCCGTCGATGTCCGCCAGCACCGCACCGGAGAGGGCGCACAGCTCCAGCTGGTGCCATTCGCGCCCGCAGCGGGCCAGGCGGGACATCTCGCTGCCGAGAACGAGGCCGACGTGGTCCAGTCCGATCTCGGTGACCAGCCGCTGGAAGCCGGGACGGTCCTGGAGTCCGGACGCGGAATGCCCCAGGTCCTCTTCGATCACCAGCACCCGGGACGGGGACCAGCCCAGATCGACGGCCCGCTGCGTGAGCCCGTACTGCAGCCGGGTGGACTCGGCGTGGTCGAGCACCTGCTGCGGCGTCGACTGGCGGACATAGATCACCGCAAGGCGGTCGCGCTGCCAGGGTCGGACCTTGCCCTCACCCCCTGCCCACGGGGCGGTGACCGTCGTGCTCACCGCGCTCACCCCCGTTCCCTCGGTCCGGGTCCGCAGCGGTCACCATCCGCACGGCCAGCACCCCCGGCAGCCGCACCGCCGGCTGCCGGTTCAGCTCCGGGACGGCTCCCCACCACGGGATCTGGGGGGCTCAGCGACGACACACTCGTCCACTGCGACTCACCACCCTCCTTTGCACCAGTCGACCGCTCACGCAACCGCTGAACGGCAGCGGCGACCGCGAGCAGGCCCTCAACCCCTACGACCGGGACATTCCCCGGGCCAGACACACCTACGTGTGCAGTACGGCTTGCTGCTCGAGCGGACGATCAATCGGCTCAAGCAGTCCCGGGCCGTTGCCACGCGTTACGACAAGCGCGCATACGTGTTTCACGGCACGATCACCCTCGCCTCGATCAGGCTGTGGTGCCTCCCAGACTGCTACCGCACGGAGCAGTAGAGCCGGGCACCCTGGCCAGTGGCAGTGCGGGCCAGAGATGCCAGCTCAGCAAGGTGGCTCACGGCCTCGCCTTCCTCGATGAACTCCCCATCGACCCGCCGCAGGTGCGACCACTTACGAGCCACATCTTCGAGTCGCAGCGGATCCTCAGTCGCGAGCAGGGCCTGGAGCCGCTCCGAAATCACGAAGACGTAGCAGCCATCGTTCGTGATCTCAGTCAGTACCTGCGGCTCGCCAGCCCGCATGAGCTCTTGCGGACTGTCTCCAGTGAAGAGGCTCTCCCACTCGACTACGGCGTCCGCGGGATCGTAGATACCCACAGGAACGATCTTGAACGCTCGGCACGGGCTGAAGCCCTTGACTGCAGCCGCCGACTCGCGATCAGGCGCGCTGAAGAAATCTGCCCAGTCATCCACTCCAGCATCATGCCCGGCGCCCAGCAAGATCCGCCGGACAGGCCCTAGACGGAGAAAAAGGTCGGCCGGTGTGTGAGCGCCTGCCCCGGCCGCTCAGGAGAACGACGGTGCGGGCCTACCGGCCGTGTGGGAAGGCCGCGCCGGTCCAACAGCATCCCGACGAGGAGCGGCAACGGGAGGTCGCCGGGCTCGACGATGACAACAAAGAACCCCCGGATCTCTGACCTGGGAGTTTCGTGTGGAGCGGGTGACGAGAATCGAACTCGCGCTCTCAGCTTGGGAAGCGACGGTGCTTGTGCACCTACATGGCTGCCGACCTGCACAGATCCGTTGTACCACTGCAGGCGTGAGCGCTTGGTGGCACCGCTGTTGACCGTAGTTCTCCGCTCTGAAGGGCACGCTGTGGGCACGATGCCGTGAGGTGGACGAGTGCCGTGCCTATGCCGCCTCCTCCGTGCTCGGGCTCGTCGACGCGTAGGTCGACTGAGGGGGGCGTCGCGACTGCACATGGATGCCGGTCCCCTGCCCTGGTTCGTAAGATCAAAAAATGCCGTTTCTACGCTGCAGACTTTGATCTCCATGACGGGCAACCTGGTGCCCAGGGCGGTGGACGCGGCGCGATACCGCAACTCAAGATCGAGAGATTTACCTCTCCAGGTAAAGACCTCAGCCCTCACGGTGAGGTCCCTGCTGCCCGAGGTGAGAAGGCAGCCCGATGGGGTGGGGCGCCGCCGTAGGACTGTTCGTGGTGCGCGTGCTGCTCCGCCAGGTGCGAGAACTCCTGCTGGACGTGAGCGCCGTTATTCGCGCATGGCGTGAGCTTCTGAGTGTGGTGAGAGATGCGGGGCCTCCCACCATGGGCGGTGGTCCATGAGGGAGTCCTGTCGGCGGGGTCAGTGCCGGAACAGTTAGCTTGCCGCCGTTTAAGGAAATCCTTAAGCTGCTCATGCTGGTGTCGAGGGGAGTCGGCTTGAGCTGGGCGATCAAGGTCACCGATGAGTACGCGGAGTGGTTCCGGCAGCTGATCAAGGAGGATCTCGGTTCTGCCTCACAGGTTGCCCAGGCCGTTACCGCACTGCGTGACGCTGGCCCCACTCTGGGCCGTCCTCTTGTCGACCGGCTGAAGGGATCGGACCTGCATCACCTCAAGGAGCTGAGGCCGGGATCGGGTGGCCGGTCCGAGATCCGGATCATCTTCGCCTTTGATCCGACTCGATCGGCCCTGTTACTCCTCGGCGGCGATAAGGCGGGAAACTGGGATCGTTGGTACCGCGACAACATTCCTCTGGCTGAACAGCTCTACCGCGACTACACCGGTGACACGGAGGACTGAGGAGTGAGCATGCCCAAGAAGGCCCCACAGGACTGGGAGACCCTGGAGCAGGAGCTGTACTCGGCCGGTGTGGATCGCGCTGAGGTGGAAGCTGGTTCACGTCGGCTGCTGGCGGAAGCCCGTGGTCATCAACTCGCCGAGGCGCGCAATCAGTACGGGCTGGCCCAGAGGGATGTGGCTGCCCGCATGGGTGTGAGCATCGCTCGCGTATCCCAGATCGAGCACGGCGAGGCCGCCACTCTCGATGTCATCGCACGCTACGTCGAGGCGCTCGGCGGCAGGTTGGACCTGGTTGCCGACTTCGGCGATCACACGCTGCGGATGCCGGCAAGCGGTGATCAGGGCAGCGCGGCGGCGTAGCTGGCCCGAAGGCTTTGCGCGCGGTGCATGCGACGCACCGCCGGCAGCGTCTTTCGGGGAACAGCAGGCTGAGGGCTCTCCCTATTCGACCTTGCATAGCTTGGCGTGAAACGGCAGGTCAACGGCACGCACTGGCGTGAGGAGCAGTGGTTGCCCGGTCTCAACTAAGCGTTCGGGCCCTCCGCGTGCCCAATCTTCGAGTGCACGGTGGTGTGAAAAGCACCGAAGAGTCAGCGACAAAACACAAACCCCAGGCCGCTGACCTGGGGTTTCGTCGTGGAGCGGGTGACGAGAATCGAACTCGCGCTCTCAGCTTGGGAAGCTGATGTTCTACCATTAAACTACACCCGCGTATGATCCAGACCCCCGGAATCGACCGGTGGCCGGATGCTCACTCACTCTACCCCATGGCAGGTCTCCGGTGTTTCAGGTCCCGGGGGCCTGATGGCGTTTCAGGGGTGGAAGTGGGTACGGAGGGCTGGAGTTGGGGCGTACGGTGGGGGTGTCGGTGAGGGGCCGGGCGGGCCTGGAGTGCCGCCTGGAGGGTCGTCCCTTTGATCCCGTAATGTGCCTTTGGCGTCAGGGCAGGAAGCCAGGCGCGGCTCTTGGGGAAGGGACTTTTGGACTTGATGGAGCGCACCGTCGTCCGCTGTGCCGATGGGCACGTGTTTACCGCCGCCTCGTTCCCGATGCAGCAGGCCGAGCGACTCGGCCCCGGCCGGCTCTTGCGGTGTCCGCGCTGTGCGCGGCTTCGCAGCGTCGTGCCGGTCGCTCACCAGAAGCGGTAAGCGAGGGCACGGGGGAGACCGGCAGGGTCACCAGGGCGTGGGCGCGTGGGACGGCGATTGTGGCCGGTCCGCGCGCCTTGCGTATCCTCGGGGCCGTGCTTCTCTCTGACAAGGACATCCGGGCCGAGATCGACGCTGGGCGGGTACGGGTCGATCCCTACGACGAATCCATGGTGCAGCCGTCCAGTGTCGACGTGCGCCTCGACCGCTACTTCCGGGTGTTCGAGAACCACCGGTACCCGCACATCGACCCGTCCGTCGAGCAGGCGGAGCTGACCCGGCTGGTGGAGCCGGAGGGGGATGAACCGTTCATCCTGCATCCCGGTGAGTTCGTGCTGGCCAGCACGTATGAGGTCATCTCACTGCCCACCGATCTCGCCTCGCGGCTCGAAGGGAAGAGTTCGCTGGGGCGGCTCGGGCTCGTCACCCACTCCACCGCCGGGTTCATCGACCCCGGTTTCTCCGGGCACGTGACCCTGGAGCTGTCGAACCTCGCGACGCTTCCGATCAAGCTGTGGCCCGGGATGAAGATCGGCCAGCTGTGTCTCTTCCGGCTCAGTTCGCCCTCCGACTTCCCCTACGGCAGTGAGCGGTACGGGTCCCGCTACCAGGGGCAGCGCGGGCCCACGGCCTCGCGGTCCTTCCTCAACTTCCACCGCACCCAGGTATAGGCATGAGTGAGCAAAACAGCCGTCCGCGGCGGGAGGATCTCAGCTACGAGCAGTTCGGTGTGGCCGTGCGTGAACTCGCACAGGCCGTCGTCGACGACGGGTACCGGCCGGACGTCGTGCTCAGCATCGCGCGCGGCGGTGTCTTCGTCGCCGGCGGGCTCGCCTACGCCCTCGACTGCAAGAACCTCCACCTGGTGAACGTCGAGTTCTACACCGGGGTGGGCACCACGCTCGAGATGCCGGTCATGCTCGCCCCCGTGCCCAACCTCATCGACTTCACCGACAAGAAGGTGCTGATCGCCGACGACGTCGCCGACACCGGCAAGACGCTCAAGCTCGTCCGCGACTTCTGCCTCGACGCCGTCGCCGAGGTGCGCAGCGCCGTCGTCTACGAGAAGTCGCAGTCGCTGGTGAAGTGCGAGTACGTCTGGAAGCGGACCGACGACTGGATCAACTTCCCGTGGAGTGTCCTGCCACCGGTACGGAGGTCGGGGGAGCCGGTCACACCGTCCAGGGACGCGCTGTGAGCACCGGCCGGAGGTCAAAGGCCTGAGGCCGGAAGCCGCAACCTGAGGCCGGAAGTCGCAAGCAAGAAGGGAGGGGGTGAGCGGTTCGCCGTTCACCCCCTCGCCGTCTCGTGGCTCAGAACGTGCCCAGCTTCACGATCGACAGCAGGGCGATCAGCTGGATCGCGGACGCGCCCAGGGCCTTCGGCCAGGGCAGGTCGTGGGAGCGGCCGACCATCAGGGTGAGCAGCGCGCCGGCCGCGACCCAGGTGGCCCAGCCGAGGAGCTGGACGAACGTGGCGTCGCCGCTCGCGAACATCGCGAAGACCAGCCGGGGGGCGTCGGTGATGGACGTGATCAGCATGGACAGGCCGACCGTGGGCTGCCAGGCGCCGTTGCCGCCGAGCTGACGGGCCAGGGTGTGGGTGACCGCGCCCAGGACGAAGAAGCTGATCACCATCGCCACGGCCGTCGTCAGGACGATCGGGATGGCGTTGGACAGGGTGGCGCCGATCGCCTCCTCGCGGGCGCCCTCGAAACCGAAGACCGCGAGCAGGCCGTAGAGGAACGTGACGATGAGGGCGGGGACCCACATCGTGTAGTCGCGCATCCTCAGGAACGTCTGGTCGGGGGCGGTGACGACGCCCTTCAGCAGAGCCTTCCAGGGCAGGGGCGGGCCGACCGGGCCGGGGGCGGGGGCAGCCGCGCCGCCGTGGTACGTACCGTCCTGCTGGTAGGGGTCCTCGCTGACCGAGAAGGCCTGGGTGTGGCCCGGGTTGTTGGCCGCGTACGGGTCGTACCCCGCCTGCGGGCCGCCCGGGTGCGCGCCGCCGTCGCCGAAGTACTCCGGCTCGCCGTGGCCGCCGCCGTGACCGTGCTGACCGCCGTAGCCGCCGCCGGGGCGACCGGGGCCGCCGGGGCCGCGGTGCACTTGCGGCCACGAGCCGCCACCGCCGTTGCCACCCCCGCCGTACGGCGGCTGCTGCGGGTACGGCTGCGGCGCCTGCGGGGAGCCGTACGGCGGTCCCTGCGGCGTCTGCTGCCCGTACGGGGGGTGTTGCGGTCGCGCGTGAGGAGCGCCGTTGTTGTCCCGGCCGCGTCCGATCCTGAATCCAGCCACGTCATCGAACGTACCTGGTCCCGGGGAGCGGTGGGCCGGGCCCGGGGTTCCGGGGCCGCCTTTGCGGCCGAGCTGTGACATCCCCTAAGGGGAGGTCAGGTCCGCTCTCCGTCCTGCGTAGGGGGGCGGTCCTCCGCAGGACGGAGAGCGGGCGTCGGCCCGGGGAGTACCGGGGCGTACCGGTGACCGTCCGGGACGGCCCGGCGTCAGTCGAGGAAGCCGCCGGCGAACTCGGGGAGGACCACCGCGGCGTTGGTCGTCGGCACGGTGCTCGTGCCGCGCAGCAGGATCCCGCGGCCCTGCGCGCCCAGCCCGAGGTCCGCGCGGCCGTCGGCCGTGAGGTCGCGCAGGCGCACGGAGCTTCCGAACGAGGAGTACGCGTCGGCCGGGCCCAGGACCGTCTGGGGGATCCACGACGAACGGGAACCGCTCAGGCCGCCCGAGCCGCCACGGAAGAAGTGGACGCATCCTTGGTCCACCCTGCCGTCGACGTCCTCGTGCGGGACGCCGACCGCGAGGTCCGCGTAACCGTCACCGTTCGCATCGGCGGCGGACACGGCGTAGCCGAAGTTGTCGTCCGCCTCGGGTGAACCGGAGACGCCGGAGGTGGCCTGGGTGAACGTGGTGGAGCCGCTCGGGCCGGAGGAGGTGCCGCGCCAGACGGTGACCGCGCCTCGGCCGTTGCTCTGATCGGGCAGGCCGACGGCGATGTCGCCGTAGCCGTTCTTGTCGTAGTCGCCGATCGCCGCGACCCGGGGTTCACTGGTGAAGGTCTTGTACGGACCGGAGGTCAGACCGGAGGACGAGCCCTTGAGGAACCAGATCCGGTGGAGGGGCTTGTCGCCGCCGGATGCGAACTGGGTGCCGAGAAGCACCAGGTTCGTCCGGCCGTCGCCATTGACCTTGCCCGCGGCGAGGCCGTGCGAGTACCAGCCGCCTCCCGTCTTGTCGACCTTGCTCACGCTGCCGGTCCTGCCGGACTTGGTGAACGGGCCGCGGTACAGCCATGCCTCCTCGCCCCCGATCAGCGCGAGGTCGGGGGAGCCGTCGCCGGTGAAGTCGCCGGTGGCCACGTCGCGGCCGAAGTGGCCGGCGGCCCCTGACTTGGGGGTGACGTTGGTGCCGCCGGACAGGCCGGACTTCGAGCCCCAGACGATGGTGACCGTGCCCCGGTACTTGGTGCTGCCGACATGCTCGCTGGGGTTGCCGACGACGAGGTCCGCGTAGCCGTCCCTGTTGAGGTCGGCACTCGCGAGGGACTCACCGAACAAGTCGTCCTCCTCGCCCGCTCCCGGGATGCCCGCGCTGTCCTGGTGGATCAGCTGGGGGCGGGTGGTGTCGAGGCCGCCCTTGGTGCCGTACACCATGGTGACGGTGCCGCCCGTGCGGTCCACGTCGCTGTTGCCGCGGTAGGCGAGGTCGCGGTGGCCGTCGCCGTTGAAGTCGTCGTAGTGCTTGGCGACGGCGGCGGAGGCGGGGGTGGCGAGGACGGCGGGGGTGAGGCCGCTCGCCAGGAGAACGGCGGCCAGGGCGGCGGTGCGTCTGCGCATGTGGGTCTCCGGGAGAGGGAGCGACCGTGTGGGTGGACGGCCTGCGGTTCACGGGTGATCGTCGGCGAGGAGACCGGCGAAGGACGCGGATGGTTGTACGTGGACATGACGAAGGGGCCGTCCTGCAGGACGGCCCCTTCGTGCCTGGGCGCCTACGTGCGTACGCGCCTTCGTGCCTACTTCACCGGTTCCGGCTCCGGGGCGTTCTCCGCCTCCGACTCGCCCGCCGGGTCGAGCGGCGTCTTGACCGACTCCAGCAGCAGCTGGGCGACGTCGACGACCTGGATGGACTCCTTGGCCTTGCCGTCGTTCTTCTTGCCGTTGACCGAGTCGGTCAGCATGACCAGGCAGAACGGGCAGGCGGTGGAGACGATGTCCGGGTTCAGGGCGAGCGCCTCGTCGACGCGCTCGTCGTTGACGCGCTTGCCGATCCGCTCCTCCATCCACATCCGCGCACCGCCGGCGCCGCAGCAGAAGCCGCGCTCCTTGTGCCGGTGCATCTCCTCGTTCCTGAGGCCCGGGACGCTGGCGATGATCTCGCGCGGCGGCGTGTAGATCTTGTTGTGCCGGCCCAGGTAGCACGGGTCGTGGTAGGTGATCAGGCCCTCCACCGGGGTCACCGGGATCAGCCTGCCCGCGTCCACCAGGTGCTGGAGCAGCTGGGTGTGGTGGATGACCTCAAAGTCGCCGCCGAGCTGCGGGTACTCGTTGCCCAGGGTGTTGAGGCAGTGCGGGCAGGTGGCGACGATCTTCTTCGCCGACCGGGGCCTCCGCGACTGGTCGGTGACCCTGCCCGCCTCGTCCGTCTCCTCGCCGAACGCCATGTTCAGCGCGGAGACGTTCTCCATGCCGAGCTCCTGGAACAGCGGCTCGTTGCCGAGGCGGCGGGCGGAGTCGCCGGTGCACTTCTCGTCGCCGCCCATGATCGCGAACTTGACGCCCGCGATGTGCAGGAGTTCGGCGAACGCCTTCGTGGTCTTCTTGGCGCGGTCCTCGAGGGCGCCGGCGCAGCCGACCCAGTACAGGTACTCGACCTCGGACAGGTCCTCGAGGTCCCTGCCGACGACCGGGACCTCGAAGTCGACCTCCTTGGTCCACTGAAGGCGCTGCTTCTTGGCCAGGCCCCAGGGGTTGCCCTTCTTCTCCAGGTTCTTGAGCATGGTGCCCGCCTCCGAGGGGAAGCTGGACTCGATCATGACCTGGTAGCGGCGCATGTCGACGATGTGGTCGACGTGCTCGATGTCGACGGGGCACTGCTCGACGCAGGCGCCGCAGGTGGTGCAGGACCACAGGACGTCCGGGTCGATGACGCCGTTCTCCTCCAGGGTGCCGATCAGCGGGCGCTCGGCCTCGGCCAGCGCCGCCGCGGGCACGTCCCCCAGCTGCTCCTCGGACGCCTTCTCCTCGCCCTCCATCGTCTTGCCGCCGCCGGCCAGCAGGTAGGGGGCCTTGGCGTGCGCGTGGTCGCGCAGGCTCATGATCAGCAGCTTGGGGGAGAGCGGCTTGCCGGTGTTCCAGGCGGGGCACTGCGACTGGCAGCGTCCGCACTCGGTGCAGGTGGAGAAGTCCAGCAGGCCCTTCCAGGAGAACTGCTCGACCTGGCTGACGCCGAAGACGTCGTCGTCACCGGGGTCGGTGAAGTCGATCGGCCTGCCGCCCGACGTCATCGGCTGCAGGGCGCCCAGCGCGGTGTCGCCGGTGGCCTCGCGCTTGAACCAGATGTTCGGGAAGGCGAGGAAGCGGTGCCAGGCCACACCCATGTTCGTGTTGAGGCTGACCGTGATCATCCAGATCATGGTCGTGCTCAGCTTGATCATGGCGAAGAGGTAGACCAGGTTCTGCAGCGTCGCCAGGCTCAGCCCCTGGAAGGCCACCACCAGCGGGTACGAGGCGAAGTACGCGGCCTGGTAGCCGTCCACGTGGTGCAGGGCGCCCTCGAGGCCGCGCAGCACGTAGATGGCCAGGCCGATGGTGAGGATGACGTACTCGACGAAGTAGGCCTGGCCCATCTTCGAGCCGGTGAACCGGGACTTGCGGCCGGGCCGCGAGGGCAGGCTCAGCAGGCGGATGACGATCAGCACGGCGATGCCGAGGGTGGTCATGGCGCTGATGAACTCGATGTACATCTCGTACGGCAGGAAGCCGCCGAGCACCGGGAGCGTCCAGTCGGCCCGGAACAGCTGGCCGTAGGCGGTGACGATGGTCGGCGGCAGCGTCAGGAAGCCGATGGCCACGAACCAGTGGGCGATGCCGACGACGCCCCACCGGTTCATGCGCGTGTGGCCGAGGAACTCCCGCACCAGGGTCACGCTGCGCTGGTAGGGATTGTCGGTCCGGGTGCCGGCCGGGACCGGCTGGCCCAGCTGGAAGTACCGGACGAACTGGCCGGTCGCGCGTGCGAGCAGGGCAACGCCGACCACGGTCAGGACCAGCGACACGATGATCGCGGCGAGTTGCATGGGGGCTCCTCGGGCCTGCGAGGGTTTGGTCGGGGCTCCTGCCACGGGATTCCCGACATTACTAATCGGTAACTTATACAGTCCGTCTGAGACTACCCCTAACTCCGGCCGCACTGTAGCCGGGTGCGGGGTGATCTGGGTCGCTGAGGGTTGCCTTGGGGGGCGTCCCGGATGTGACCGCGTCACGCCCCGCGAATCTGGGCATATCCCACTAACTTATATCTGTGCCGCACACTTGTGTCCGTAGACCGTTGTCTTGAGGCTCCAGGGCCGAAGGGTCGAATGGCCGAAGGGGCGAATGCGGGCGGCCCGGGAGTCGCTCCTGGCGGATGGCTCGCGGAGGGCTCCCGCTTCGCTCTCGCCTCACTCCCCCCTCGGTTCCACCGTGCTCCCGCCTCGCTCCCGGCTCCCGTCTCGAGGAAATCGCAGGTCGGCCCCTCCTTGCGCGTAAGGAACGGATAAGAGTTGAGTCCGTTCGACTCAGCTCTGTTGACCCGGCGCCGGACGTCAGGCATGCTTGAGCCTGTTCCACTCAAGTCAGCTGGAGGAATCGAAATGGCACGTGCGGTCGGCATCGACCTGGGCACGACTAACTCCGTCGTCAGCGTTCTGGAGGGCGGTGAGCCCACCGTCATCACCAACGCTGAGGGCGCCAGGACCACGCCTTCCGTCGTCGCCTTCGCGAAGAACGGTGAGGTGCTGGTCGGTGAGGTGGCCAAGCGTCAGGCCGTGACCAACGTCGACAGGACCATCCGGTCGGTCAAGCGCCACATGGGCACCGACTGGAAGATCAACCTGGACGGCAAGGACTTCAACCCGCAGCAGATGAGCGCCTTCGTGCTCCAGAAGCTGAAGCGGGACGCCGAGGCCTACCTGGGCGAGAAGGTGACCGACGCGGTCATCACCGTCCCGGCGTACTTCAACGACGCGGAGCGTCAGGCGACCAAGGAAGCCGGCGAGATCGCCGGTCTGAACGTGCTGCGCATCGTCAACGAGCCGACGGCCGCCGCCCTGGCGTACGGCCTCGACAAGGACGAGCAGGTCATCCTGGTCTTCGACCTCGGTGGCGGTACGTTCGACGTCTCGCTCCTGGAGATCGGTGACGGCGTCGTCGAGGTGAAGGCCACCAACGGTGACAACAACCTCGGTGGTGACGACTGGGACCAGCGCGTCGTCGACTACCTGGTCAAGCAGTTCCAGTCCGGGCACGGCGTGGACCTGGCCAAGGACAAGATGGCGCTCCAGCGGCTGCGCGAGGCGGCGGAGAAGGCCAAGATCGAGCTGTCCTCGTCCACCGAGACCACGATCAACCTGCCCTACATCACCGCCTCCGCCGAGGGCCCCCTGCACCTCGACGAGAAGCTGACCCGAGCCCAGTTCCAGCAGCTGACCGCGGACCTGCTGGAGCGCTGCAAGACGCCGTTCAACAACGTCGTCAAGGACGCCGGCATCGCGCTGTCCGAGATCGACCACGTCGTCCTCGTCGGCGGATCCACCCGGATGCCCGCCGTCGCCGAGCTCGTCAAGGAGATGACCGGCGGCAAGGAGGCCAACAAGGGCGTCAACCCCGACGAGGTCGTCTCGATCGGTGCCGCGCTGCAGGCCGGGGTCCTCAAGGGCGAGGTCAAGGACGTCCTGCTGCTGGACGTCACCCCGCTGTCCCTGGGCATCGAGACCAAGGGCGGCATCATGACCAAGCTGATCGAGCGCAACACCACGATCCCGACGAAGCGCTCCGAGATCTTCACCACGGCCGAGGACAACCAGCCGTCGGTGCAGATCCAGGTCTACCAGGGCGAGCGCGAGATCGCCGCGTACAACAAGAAGCTCGGCATGTTCGAGCTGACCGGTCTGCCCCCGGCGCCGCGCGGCGTCCCGCAGATCGAGGTCTCCTTCGACATCGACGCCAACGGCATCATGCACGTCACGGCGAAGGACCTCGGCACCGGCAAGGAGCAGAAGATGACCGTCACCGGCGGCTCCTCGCTCCCGAAGGACGAGGTCGACCGCATGCGTGAGGAGGCCGAGCGGTACGCGGAGGAGGACCACCGGCGCCGCGAGGCCGCCGAGTCCCGCAACCAGGGCGAGCAGCTCGTCTACCAGACCGAGAAGTTCCTCGCGGACAACGAGGACAAGGTTCCCGGCGAGATCAAGACCGAGGTCGAGGGCGCCGTCGCCGAGCTGAAGGAGAAGCTCAAGGGCGAGGACACCGCCGAGATCCGCACCGCCACGGAGAAGGTCGCCGCCGTCTCGCAGAAGCTGGGCCAGGCCATGTACGCCGACGCCCAGGCCGCGGGCGGTGCCGCCGGAGCCGGTGCGGGTGCCGGTGACGCCAGGGCGGACGACGATGTGGTCGACGCCGAGATCGTGGACGACGAACGTAAGGACGGTGCGGCGTGACCGAGGAGACCCCGGGCTTCGACGAACAGTCGCAGCAGCCCGACGTCCCCTCAGGCGTTCCGACCGATGACGCCGAGCCGAAGGTCGCCACCCCCTCCGCGGAGGAGGCGGCGGCCCCGGCCGGGGACTCGGGTCCCGACGCCGGGCTGGTGGCCCAGCTGGACCAGGTGCGTACGGCGCTCGATGAGCGCACCGCGGACCTCCAGCGCCTCCAGGCCGAGTACCAGAACTACCGCCGCCGGGTCGAGCGCGACCGGATCGCGGTCAAGGAGGTCGCCGCGGTGAACCTCATGACCGAGCTCCTGCCCGTGCTCGACGACATCGGCCGCGCGCGGGAGCACGGCGAGCTGGTCGGCGGGTTCAAGTCCGTCGCCGAGTCGCTGGAGTCGACCGTGGCGAAGATGGGCCTGCAGCAGTTCGGCAAGGAGGGCGAGCCCTTCGACCCGACGGTTCACGAGGCCCTGATGCACTCCTACGCCCCGGACGTCACCGAGACGACGTGCGTGGCGATTCTGCAGCCCGGGTACCGCATCGGTGAGCGCACCATCCGCCCCGCGCGGGTGGCCGTGGCCGAGCCGCAGCCGGGCGCTCAGCCGGACAAGCCGGCCGAGGAGGAGACCGAGGCGGCGGCGGACGAGAAGGAGACCGGTGGCCCCCAGGAGGGCTGACGCCTCAGCGGGCGTGAGGAAGCCGGGGCGGGCAGAACAGGCCGGTCCGCCCCGGCGGGCAAGGAAGGAGGGACGTCGGGGATGAGTACCAAGGACTTCATCGAGAAGGACTACTACAAGGTCCTCGGCGTCCCTCAGGACGCCACCGAGGCAGAGATCAAGAAGGCGTACCGGAAACTCGCCCGCGAGTACCACCCGGACGCCAACAAGGGCAACGCCAAGGCGGAGGAGCGGTTCAAGGAGATCTCCGAGGCGAACGACGTCCTCGGCGACGCCAAGAAGCGCAAGGAGTACGACGAGGCCCGGTCGCTCTTCGGCAGCGGCGGCTTCCGGCCAGGGCCGGGAGCGGGCGGCGCCGGGGGGTCGTTCAACTTCGACCTGGGTGACCTCTTCGGAGGCGGCCAGGGCGGTGGCCAGGGAGGTGCCGGCGGATTCGGCGGCGGGATCGGTGACGTCTTCGGCGGGCTGTTCAACCGCGGCGGCACCGGCACCACGCGTACCCAGCCCCGGCGCGGCCAGGACATCGAGTCCGAGGTCACCCTGAGCTTCACCGAGGCCATCGAGGGGGCGACGGTCCCGCTGCGGATGTCCTCCCAGCAGGCCTGCAAGGGCTGTTCGGGCACCGGCGACAAGAACGGCACACCGCGCGTGTGCCCGACCTGTGTCGGCACCGGACAGGTCGCCCGGGGCAGCGGCGGGGGTTTCTCGCTCACCGACCCGTGCCCGGACTGCAAGGGCCGCGGCCTGATCGCGGAGAACCCCTGCGACATCTGCAAGGGCAGCGGCCGGGCCAAGTCCTCGCGGACGATGCAGGTGCGCATCCCGGCGGGCGTCAGCGACGGCCAGCGGATCCGGCTGCGCGGCAAGGGCGCACCGGGCGAGCGCGGTGGCCCGGCGGGCGACCTGTACGTCGTCGTGCACGTCGGCAGCCACCCGGTGTTCGGCCGCCGGGACGACAATCTCACCGTCACCGTCCCGGTCACCTATCCGGAGGCGGCCCTCGGCGGGGAGATCCGCGTCCCGACGCTCGGCGGTCCGCCGGTCACGCTGAAGCTGCCCCCGGGGACGCCCAACGGGCGGACCATGCGGGCCCGCGGCAAGGGAGCGGTCCGCAAGGACGGCTCGCGCGGCGATCTGCTGGTCACCGTCGAGGTGAGTGTTCCCAAGGACCTGCCGGGGAAGGCTCGTGACGCACTGGAGGCGTATCGCGAGGCGATCGCGGGTGAGGATCCGCGGGCGGAGCTGTTCCAGGCCGCGAAGGGAGCTTGATGGAGATGGACGGCCGTCGACACAATCCGTATGAACTGACGCAGGACACGCCGGTCTACGTCATTTCGGTGGCGGCCCAGCTCTCCGGTCTGCATCCGCAGACCCTGCGCCAGTACGACCGTCTGGGGCTCGTCTCGCCGGACCGCGCCGCCGGCCGGGGCCGCCGCTACTCGGCCCGTGACATCGAGCTGCTCCGTCAGGTGCAGCAGCTGTCGCAGGCCGAGGGCATCAACCTGGCCGGCATCAAGCGCATCATCGAACTGGAGAACCAGGTCGTCGCGCTGCAGGCCCGGGTGGCGGAGCTGGAGGGCGCGCTGGACGGCGCGGCGGCGACCATGCGGCAGCGCGAGGCCGCGGTGCACGCGTCGTACCGCCGGGACCTGGTGCCGTACCAGGAGGTGCAGCAGACCAGCGCGCTGGTGGTGTGGCGGCCGAAGCGTCAGCAGCAGCCCGACTGATCCGACGGACGCGCCGGGCTCCGGCAACACACCGCCCTGCGAACGACCCGGCCTGACGGGGAAGTTCCGTTCGGCTGAAAAGTGAAGTGTCCTGAAAGGCCCGGAGGTTCGTCCGAACCTCCGGGCCTTTCACATGTGCGCACATTGCTGACGCCCCCTCACCCGCCGTCCCGTGCGCCCGGCGCAGGACCCGCGCGCGCCTGTGATCAGCGCATGTGTGCTTCTCCTGGGCGTCTGTGCGAGTCTTTCGCCGGGTCCTCACGACTTCAGCGCACCGTGTTGTGTTCATCTCGTTAAGTAGTTGGTCTTGACGCCAGTGGTGGCTGAAGCGTTGGCTTTTCAGTCACATGGGCCGCAATGTTGTGCCCACGTCCAAAACGCACCTGAAGTGAGCCCTCGCATGCGTCGTATCGCCATATCAGTGGCCGCCACCTCGATGTCCGTCATGCTTGCCGGTTGCGGCGTCATCAACGCGACAGGGAGCAGCGACGACGCGAGCCCCACGAAGGGTGACGACATCACGGTCGGGCTGCTGCTCCCGGAGAAGGCCAACACCCGGTACGAGCAGTTCGACTACCCCATCTTCAAGAAGAAGGTGGAGTCGCTCACCAATGACAAGGGGAAGGTCGCCTACGCCAACGCCGAGGCGGACGCCGACAAGCAGTCGAGCCAGATGCAGCAGATGGTCGAGGACAGGGTCGACGTCATCGTGCTGGACGCGGTCGACTCGCGTGCCGTCGCCGAGGACGTGAAGCAGGCTAAGGACGCGGGCATCCCGGTCATCGCCTACGACCGGCTGGCCGAGGGCCCGATCGACGCGTACATCTCCTTCGACAACGAGCTGGTCGGCGAGGTCCAGGGCCGTTCCCTGCTGGAGAAACTCGGTGGCGACGACGCGCTCACCAGCAAGATCGTCATGATGAACGGCTCCCCGACCGACCCGAACGCCAAGCAGTTCAAGGCGGGCGCGCTGTCGGAGCTCAAGGGCAAGGTCACCATCGCCAAGTCCTACGACACCAAGGACTGGAAGCCGGAGAACGCCGAGGCCAACATGGCCGAGGCGATCAACGCGATCGGCAAGGACAACATCGCCGCCGTCTACTCGGCCAACGACACCCTGGCGGGCGGCATCATCAAGGCACTCGAGGCCGCCGGGGTGACCGAACTGCCCCCGATCACCGGGCAGGACGCCGAACTGGTGGGGGTTCAGCGGATCATCGCGGGCGAGCAGTTCATGAGCGTCTACAAGTCCTACCCGCTGGAGGCCGACAACGCCGCGGAGATAGCCGTGGCGCGGGTCCAGGGCAAGAGCATCCAGTTCGACGCGCTGACCCGCGAGCGGGTCGACAGCCCCACGCACAAGGACATCCCGGCGCAGCTCGTGCCCGTGGTCGCCCTGACGAAGGGCAACATCAAGGACACGGTCATCGCCGACGAGATCTACAAGGTGGCGGACATCTGCACGGCGGAGTACAAGGAGGCGTGCGCCGCGGCCGGCCTGAAGTAGCCGCCGGCCGCCGCGTCTTCCGTCCGGGGTGCGTGAACGTTCTGCAAGGGCGCGCGGATCACCGTGCTCCCCGGCGGTGTTGTCCCGTCACCACCCCGAGTCCCGCCGTTCCGGCGTTTTTTCGGCCGCCCGCGGCCGCCCGTCCAGTGGTGGCGAGGTGACCGCGTCAGGCACGGAGACAGCGGGTCATACCGATGCTTGCCGGCCGCCGCACCGACGGGAGTCGTGTTGCGGAGCCGGGGGTGTCCGCGCATAGTGGCGCATCGGAAAGTGGCGGAACCGGGGGTGGAGCGGGCGATGGCCGGGCGCGGGACGGACGAGCATCCGCATGGTGCTGACCGACTGTGCGACGCCGGGGACCGCGTGTACTCCCGGGCCGTACGGCGCGGCCGGGTGCCGCGCCGGGACGCGGAGCCGGTGCCCTGCCTGATGGAACTGGCCCTGCTGCACCCGGATCCCGACGACATGGACTGGCTGGTGCCGACCGCCCCGCAGGAGGTCATGACCCGGCTGCTGCGCGGGATGTACGACGAGGTCAGCGCGAGCCAGCGCCGGGTGGGCTCGGCCGTCGCGGCGTTCGAGTGGTACGCCGGTCTCGGCCACCAGGTGCCCGCCTCCCCCTCGGCCACGGAGGGCCCGGCGATCCGGGTGCTGGACGGACTGGCCCGTATCCAGGCCTCGATGGACGAGGCGGCGCAGGCGTGCACCACCGAGGTGCTCACGGTCCAGCCCGGCGGCATCCGGCGCGAGGCGGAGCTGTCGGAGGGACTGCACCGGGCGACGGCGCTGCGCGGGCGCGGGGTGCGGATGCGGGACCTCTACACGCATGTGGCCCGGCACGGCCAGGGGCTGCACACGTACCTGGAGCTGATGGGCGACGCGGTGGAGGCGCGGACGCTGGACGAGGTGATCGAGCGGCTGATCCTCTTCGACCGCACGGTCGCCTTCATCCCCGCCAACGCCGAGCGCACGATGGCGCTGGAGCTGCGGCACCCGGCGCTGGTGGAATACCTGGGCACGGTCTTCGAGCGGCTGTGGCGGCTCGCCATCCCGCTGACCGCCCCGCTGCCCGACACCGGCATCGAGGGCATCTCGCACCGTGAGCAGTCCATCGCGGCGCTGCTGGCGGAGGGCCACCAGGACGCGGTGATCGCGGAGCGCCTCGGCATCAGTGTGCGCACCTGCCGGGCGCACATCGCCCGCCTCTCGGAGACCCTGGGCGCGGCCAGCCGTACCCAACTGGGCGTGCGTATCGCGCAGGCCGGCCTGGACGGCGCGCGCCGGACGATGGTCACTCTTCCCGGACGAGAATCCCCGAGCGCGCGATGAGATACCCGAGCTGAGCACGGCTGCCGCTGCCCAGCGTCGCCGCGAGCTTGGCGATGTGCTCGCGGGCGGTGCGGATGTTCATGCCGAGGCGTTCCGCGATGACGGCATCGGTGTGCCCCTCGACGAGCAGCGCGGCGATGGCGTGCTGGCGGGGGGTGACGCCGTTGACGGAGGGCTGCGGAGCGGCCTCGGGGTACATGGGGGTGGCGAGCCGCCAGAGCCGGTCGAACACCGTGACGAGGAAGCCGACCACGGTCGGCTGGCGGATCTCCAGCGCGCGTGTGGCCTCCTTGTCGGCCGGCATGAAGGCGACGGCACGGTCGACGACGATGAGCCGGTCGGTGACCTCGTCCAGGCTGCGTGCCTCGACGTCGCCCCTGAGCCGCTCGTAGCGGGAGTGGATGAGCGGCAGATGGCGCTGGGTGTGCTGGTACAGGGCACGGATGCGTCCGCCGCGGTCGAGCAGCGCCTGATCGCGGGCCAGGGCCCGCGGCTGCGCCCGACGGCCCCTGGCGTCGGTGTAGTGGAGGTTGGGCTGGACGCAGAGCAGCTCCCGGGAGGCGTCGGCCATGGCGTCGGTGAGCGCCCGGTTGATGCCTTCGACGCCTTCCAGGACCTTCATCGCGGACGCGCTCGACGGCATGTCCGGGACGCCCTCCCTCCGCGCCAGCGAAGCGAATGTCTCGGTCAGCCGTTCCTCCCGCCGCCGCTCCTCGGCGATCCGGTCGGCGGAGGCCCGCAGGAGCCGGTGCAGCGCGACACCCGGCGCCACGGGTTCCAGCAGGTTCCGGTCGTCGGGCGCCGGGTTCAGGAGCCCGAGGACGAGGGGACAGGGAATCTCATCGGCCTCGTCGGCGGGGATGCGGCCCTGGCGCAGTGCGCGTGTGTACAGGTTCAGGCCCTTCTCGCACACCTGCTCCACCTCGTGGTCGTGCGCCTTCCCCGTCACGCGCAGCTTGCTCCCCGGTGTCATTGCTCCTGCTTGAGGATCCCCGACTGTGCGATCAGGTAACCCAGTTGGGCACGGCTGCCGCTGCCCAGGGCGGACGCCAGCTTGGCTATGTGGGCGCGGCAGGTACGTACGTTCATGCCGAGGCGTCGGGCTATGGCCTCGTCCACGTGGCCCTCCACGAGCAGCTTGGCGATGGAGTGCTGGATCTCGGTGATGCCGTCGGGCGCGGTTTCGTAGGGGGCGCCGGCGGTCAGCGGGACGGCTCGGTTCCACATGAACTCGAAGACCTTGACCAGATAGCGGACCAGGCCGGGGTGGCGGAGTTCGAGGGCCACCTGCCGATCCTCACGGATGGGGATGAAGGCGACGGTCTCGTCACAGATGACGAGCCGCTCGACGAGTTCGTCGATGGTGCGGTACTCCACCTTGCCGTCGGTGAAATGGTCGACGTAGGCCAGCCGGTCCGGGCTGAACCGGGCGGTGTGCTGGTAGAGGGTCCGGATCCGCACCCCGCGTTCGATCAGCGGCCGGTCCCGTTCCAGCGCCTCCAGGAGCCGGTTCTCGGGGCGGCGATGGCCGCTCGGCTGCACCGTGAGCATCTCGGAGTGGCACTGGGCGGTCGCCAGGCCGAGTGCGGTGTTGATTCGGTCGAGACCCTCCAGCACGGTGATGGAGTGGGTGGGACTCGTCTCCTGGGCGCTGATGTCCATGAACGGCTCGAAGGCCTCGGCGAGCGTGATGGACAGCCGCCGCTGTTCGGTGATCTCGCGTTCGATGGGGTTGAGCCGCTGGGCCAGGGCGACCGAGGGCGGTACCGGCCGCAGGCGGCTCGGGTCGTCGGGATCGGGATGGAGGAGAGCGAATTCCCTCAGGCAGGGGGCGGTCTCGGCGTCCGTGCGCAGTATGTGTCCGGCGCGGAGGGCGTCCGCGTAGAGGCGGCTCCCCTCCGGGCACAGCTCGGTCACCGGATGGGGATGTGTCGCCTTAGTCCCGTTTGTTGCCAAATCTCCACCCCCCAGGGTCCTGAACGTGCAGGAACATGATGCACCGATTGTGTGGCCATGACGTGCCCGAATGAGCCATCGTCTTATCGGACGGGGGATAGAGGGGACCTTCAAGTGAGGACGAAGCCGACTATGCGTAAGAGAATGCTTCGCTCGGTGCTTGTCGCCGCCTTTTCCGCCGTTGTGGCCTTCGGCACCCTGGCCGGCCCCTCCGGTGCGGAGAGCGGCGCGCATCACGTGGGCAGCACTCAGTCTTCTGTGGCCGCCATGGACGAGCGGCCGGCCTCCCCGGCCGACAGCACCTGGGACTGATGGCGATGACCACACCACCCGACGACCGCTCCTTCCGTCGCGAGATGGCGACCGCCTACCGGTCCGGCTGGCACTTCATCGACCTGGTCACCGCCATCCCCCACAGCGGTGATTCGCTGATGGTGACCGTGTTCGGTGAACCGGTCGTCGTCACGCGGGACGAGGACGGAGACGTACGGGCGTACCGGTGCCTGCGGCGCCCTCGGGGGGCGCCGCAGCCCGTGCGGTGTGCCATCCGGTACGGAATGATCTTTGTGAACCTGGACCAGCGGGACCACGAGCAGGTGGAGTCCGACTCCCCGGTCCATCGGACCATCTCGGCCACCCCCCGCAGCGCCTGACGCGATTCCCCCGTCGTAAAAGATCGCTCAGGTGCTTCCCCCCGCAGTGGCGTCACCGTGACCTGAACACGGTGACGCCACTGTAGTTTTCGGTGGTACCTCCGGGTATGGGCAGGGTCGAGCGATGGCCGAAACCGGTCGTCCGGCCGTACCGGCTCTCACCTCGGTCCCGCCCCCTGCCTTCTCGCACGTGTGAGCGTGCTCTCGCTGCCCCCCGCGCCGCCGGATCGGGCGACGGTGGCGTCCTGTCCGGAGCGAGCCACGGGCGTCCCGTCCCGCTTGTGGTGTTCCGGCCCCGCCGCGTGCTCCCGGCCGCCCGTGGCGCCCACTGTCGGCGGCCGTCGGCCGTCCTTCTGTGCCCGGGCCCCTCTCGGCCCGGGTCTTCACGCCCGTCTCGCGCCTCGCGCCGGCCGTCTCTCCCGTCTCCCGTTTCGCGCCTCGCGCCGCTGCGTTGTCCGTGGCCCGCCCCGTCCGTCGTCGGCGTGCGCGGGGCGCGGTCGCGCCGGAAGGTGGGAGGCCGAGGAGGCCCGGGAAGCGGGAACGAAGCCTCGCCGACCCTCCCGTCGCCGCCTTGAGTGGAATAGACTCAAGTTTGTGTACGCTGACCGAGTCAGCCATGAAGGCCGCTGTACGGTCATCGCAAGGAGGAGAACGCGAACGTGGACGCCGAGCTGACCAACCGGAGCCGGGACGCGATCAACGCCGCCGGAAACCGGGCCGTAACCGAGGGGCACCCCGACCTCACCCCCACCCATCTGCTGCTTGCCCTGCTCCAGGGGCAGGACAACGAGAACATCACGGACCTGCTCGCCGCGGTCGACGCCGACCAGGCGGCCGTACGCGCCGGAGCCGAACGCGTCCTCGCCGGCCTGCCGAGCGTCACCGGGTCCACCGTCGCGCCGCCCCAGCCGAACCGCGAACTGCTCGCCGTCATCGCCGACGCCCAGTCCCGCGCGCGTGACCTGGGGGACGAGTACCTCTCCACCGAGCACCTGCTGCTCGGCATCGCCGCGAAGGGCGGCGCCGCCGGCGAGGTGCTGACGGGGCAGGGTGCCACCGCGAAGAAGTTGCAGGATGCCTTCCAGCAGGCGAGAGGAGCACGCCGGGTGACGACAGCCGACCCGGAGGGCCAGTACAAGGCCCTGGAGAAGTTCGGAACCGACCTCACGGAAGCCGCCCGCGAGGGCAGGCTCGACCCGGTCATCGGACGGGACCAGGAGATCCGGCGGGTCGTGCAGGTGCTGTCCCGCCGCACCAAGAACAACCCCGTACTCATCGGTGAGCCCGGCGTCGGAAAGACGGCCGTCGTCGAGGGGCTCGCCCAGCGGATCCTCAAGGGCGACGTGCCCGAGTCGCTGAAGGACAAGCGGCTCGTCGCGCTCGACCTGGGGGCGATGGTCGCCGGGGCCAAGTACCGCGGCGAGTTCGAGGAGCGGCTGAAGACCGTCCTCGCGGAGATCAAGGAATCCGACGGGCAGATCATCACCTTCATCGACGAGCTGCACACGGTGGTCGGAGCCGGGCCGGCGGGGACTCCGCCATGGACGCCGGGAACATGCTCAAGCCGATGCTCGCCCGCGGTGAGCTGCGCATGGTCGGCGCCACCACCCTCGACGAGTACCGCGAGCGCATCGAGAAGGACCCGGCGCTCGAACGGCGCTTCCAGCAGGTGCTGGTCGCCGAACCGTCCGTCGAGGACTCCATCGCCATCCTGCGCGGCCTGAAGGGCCGCTACGAGGCCCATCACAAGGTGCAGATCGCCGACAGCGCCCTGGTGGCGGCGGCGACCCTCTCCGACCGCTACATCACTTCCCGCTTCCTGCCCGACAAGGCCATCGACCTCGTCGACGAGGCCGCCTCCCGGCTGCGCATGGAGATCGACTCCTCGCCCGTCGAGATCGACGAGCTCCAGCGCGCCGTCGACCGGTTGAGGATGGAGGAACTGGCCCTCGGCAAGGAGACCGACCCGGCCTCCCGCGAGCGCCTGGAGAAGCTGCGCCGCGACCTCGCCGACAAGGAGGAGGAGCTGCGCGGCCTCAACGCCCGCTGGGAGAAGGAGAAGCAGTCCCTCAACCGCGTCGGCGAGCTGAAGGAGAGGCTCGACGAACTGCGCGGCCAGGCCGAACGCGCCCAGCGCGACGGTGACTTCGACACCGCCTCCAAGCTGCTCTACGGCGAGATCCCGGCCCTGGAGCGCGACCTGGAGGCCGCCTCCGAGGCCGAGGAGGAGGCCGCCAAGGACACCATGGTCAAGGAGGAGGTCGGCGCCGACGACATCGCCGACGTCGTCGCCTCCTGGACCGGCATCCCGGCCGGCCGCCTGATGGAGGGCGAGACGCAGAAGCTGCTGCGCATGGAGGAGGAGCTGGGCAAGCGGCTCATCGGCCAGCTCGAGGCCGTACGGGCGGTGTCCGACGCCGTACGCCGCAGCCGCGCCGGAATCGCCGACCCGGACCGCCCCACCGGCTCCTTCCTCTTCCTCGGCCCCACCGGCGTCGGCAAGACCGAACTGGCCAAGGCGCTCGCCGACTTCCTCTTCGACGACGAGCGGGCGATGGTCCGCATCGACATGTCGGAGTACAGCGAGAAGCACAGCGTGGCCCGCCTGGTCGGCGCCCCGCCCGGCTACGTCGGCTACGAGGAGGGCGGCCAGCTCACCGAGGCCGTGCGACGGCGGCCGTACAGCGTGATCCTCCTCGACGAGGTGGAGAAGGCCCACCCCGAGGTCTTCGACATCCTGCTCCAGGTCCTCGACGACGGCCGGCTCACCGACGGCCAGGGCCGCACGGTCGACTTCCGCAACACGATCCTGGTGCTCACGTCCAACCTGGGCAGCCAGTTCCTGGTCGACCCGATCAGCACCGAGGAGCAGAAGAAGGAACAGGTGCTGGAGGTCGTACGGTCCTCCTTCAAGCCGGAGTTCCTCAACCGGCTCGACGACCTGGTCGTCTTCTCCGCGCTGACCAAGGCCGAGCTGGAACGCATCGCCGCGCTGCAGCTCGACCGGCTGGCCCAGCGCCTCGCCGAACGCCGGCTCACCCTGGACGTCACCCCCGAGGCGCTGGCCTGGCTGGCGGAGGAGGGCATGGACCCGGCCTACGGCGCCCGTCCGCTGCGCCGTCTGGTGCAGACCGCCATCGGGGACCGGCTCGCCAAGGAGATCCTCTCCGGCGAGATCAAGGACGGCGACACGGTCCGCGTGGACCGCTCCGGCGCGGGCCTCCTGGTGGGCCCGGCGGCGGGCAAGACGCTGTAGTGGTCCAAGGGCCCGGTCTCCATGGTCGACGAAATGTGGTCATGGAGACCGGACCGCGGCGAAAGCCCATCGGCCAGGCAGGTTGCCCGGCACGGGCCAAGAGAGAGAGGGTGGGGAATACGTCTGGTCCCACATCCACGGCCGGACGCCAGACGACCGCAGGAGTGTCCCAGCATGTCCATCGACCCGTCCTCGATTCCCAATTTCGGGGGCCAGCCCGAGCCGCAGCCCCAAGGACCGGCGGGCCCCGTCGTCCCGGATCAGGACCTCGTGAAGCAGCTCCTCGACCAGATGGAGCTCAAGTACGTCGTCGACGACGAGGGTGACCTCGCGGCGCCGTGGGAGCAGTTCCGCACCTACTTCATGTTCCGTGGGGAGGACGACCAGCAGATCTTCTCCGTGCGGACCTTCTACGACCGCCCGCACCAGATCGAGGAGAAGCAGCAGCTGCTCGAGTCGATCGACGACTGGAACCGTCGCACCCTGTGGCCCAAGGTCTACACCCACACCCACGACGACGGCACCGTCCGTCTCATCGGTGAGGCGCAGATGCTCATCGGCATGGGCGTCAGCCTGGAGCACTTCGTCTCCTCGACGGTCAGCTGGGTGCGGGCCGCGATCGAGTTCGACAAGTGGCTCGTCGAGCAGCTGGGCCTGGAGCAGGAGATCAACGACGCGGAGAAGCCCGACGACGAGTAGGGAGCCCTTTTCCCGCGCGTACGCGTGAAGGAGCCCGGCCCGGAACCGACCTCGAGGTCGCGCCCGGAACCGGGCTCCTTCGTGCTCAGGCCCGCTCAGCCGCCTTCAGCCGCCGCCCCGCCTCCTCCAACACGCCCTTCTGCTTGCAGAAGGGCGTGTTGGAGGAGGCGGGGCGCCGGCCTCCCTGTGGTCGTAGAAGACCGAGGTGGGGATGGCGACGACGCCGGCGCGTTCCGGCAGGGCGAGGCAGAAGGCTTCGCCGTCGGTCTCGCCCAGGGGACGGATGTCGGCGGTGATGAAGTACGTGCCCGCCGGCCGGAACACCCCGAAGCCCGCCTCCGTCAGGCCCGCCGCCAGCAGGTCCCGCTTGGCCCGCAGGTCCGCGCGGAACGCGGTGTAGTACGACTCCGGCAGCGCGAGTGCCTCGGCGATCGCGTACTGGAACGGGCCCGCGGAGACGTAGGTCAGGTACTGCTTGGCCGAGCGGACCGCCGTCACCAGGTCGGGCGGTCCCGTCACCCAGCCGACTCGTCGTTCGTACACCTACTTGCCTGCGGCGCGGGTCAGGTTGCGAGGAGGGCGGTCAGGACGACGGCAGGGTCGGCGTCGGGTGGTCCGGCCGGCCACCAGGTGCCTCGGTCCTTGGTGTACGGGTACCACAGTCCGTCGCGGCCCAGCCGCAGTTGGCTGTCGCGGCCCTCGACGGTCCAGCGGTTGCGCCAGGAGCGGAGCCGGGGTGGTCTGCCGTCGGCCCAGTCCGCGCGCAGCGCCTCGCGGGCGCGTTCCAGGCGGGAGGCGGGTGGGTTCCAGGGGCTTTCCAGCACGTCCAGGGATGCTGCGCCGCCGTGTCGCCACGCACGGGTGGCGGCTGCGAGTTCGCCGGGGGTGCGGCCGCAGTTCGAGGCGATCCTGGCGAAGACGTCCGTGGTGGGGTGAGTGGCGGCGAGGCGGACGGCGTCCTGCCATTCGGTGAGCGGGGCGGGTGGGGCGGTATCGGCGTGCCGTGTGCCGAGAGCTCCGGCGAGGAGGTGATGGGCACGCGTCGCGGTGTCGACGGCGAGCAGTTCCAGGGCGGCCGGGTCCACACCGGGCTCCGGGACGGCGGAATCCACCAGCGCGGGGCCGCGGCCGGGCCGATCGGGGAGCGGCGGCGGGCCGGGCAGGGGCGGTAGCGCGGTACGGGAGGCGAAGGCGGGCCCGGCTGGATCACCGGGCCGGGCCGGGAGCGCGGCCGGAGCCGCGCCTGCGGTCGCTGCGGACGCGGCGGCTTCGGCGGAGGCACGGGCGGTGTTGCGGCGGCCGAGCTCGTCCATCAGCTCCCGCTCGCCGCGACCCCGCAGGAGCAGCAGCACGAAGGGGTCGCGATCCAGGAGCCGGGCGACCTGGTAGCAGAGGGCGGCGGCGTGTTTGCAGGGGTAGCCCCAGTCGGGGCAGCTGCACTCGGGGTCGAGGTCCCGGGGGCCGGGCAGCAGCGGGACGCCGGCGGCTGCGGCGTCGTCGGCGAGCCCGGTGGGCATCTCGCCGTCCAGCAGCGCGGCGATGTTGGCGGCCCGCTCGGCGATCATGTCGAGCAACTGGTCCCACTGCCGGTCCGTCAGCCGCTCGACCTGGACCGTGGAGCGGTACGGGGTGCGGCGGCTGCCCTGCACCGGGGCGGCGGCCGAGCCGGGGGCGACGGTGACCGGTCCGACCGCGCCGCCGCGCGCGTAGGTCCGGCCGCGCGAAAGGCGGCCGGAGTCCAGGGAGGACTCCTCCAGGGAGCGTAGCCATTCGCGGCCCCACCAGGACTCGGCGAAGGGTGCACGGCTGCCCTTGGCCGACGGGAGTGCCTCGAAGGTACGGGCGGCCGACTTGCCCGGCCGGCTACGCCTGGTCATCGTCCCGTCCTTCGCAGTGTGACCAGTTCGGCCAGTTCGCTGTCGCTCAGTTCGCTGAACGCCGCCTCGCCCGAGCCGAGCACCGAGTCGGCCAGTTCCCGCTTCTGCCGGAGCATCTCGGCGACCCGGTCCTCCACAGTGCCCTCGGCGATCAGCTTGTGCACCTGGACCGGCTGGGTCTGTCCGATCCGGTAGGCGCGGTCGGTGGCCTGGTCCTCCACGGCCGGGTTCCACCAGCGGTCGTAGTGGACGACGTGTCCGGCCCGGGTCAGGTTCAGACCGGTCCCGGCGGCTTTGAGGGACAGCAGGAACACCTTCTTCTCGCCGCTCTGGAAGGCGTCGACCATCTCCTCGCGGCGTTTGACCGTGGTGCCTCCGTGCAGGAACAGGGTGTCCACGCCGCGGTCGGCCAGGTGGCGCTCGATCAGCGCGCCCATGGCCACGTACTGGGTGAAGACCAGGGCCGACCCGTCCTCGGCCAGGACGGTGTCCAGGAGTTCGTCCAGGAGTTCCAGTTTCCCCGAGCGGCCCGGGAGCTTGACGCCCGCTGGTTCCTTCAGGAACTGCGCGGGGTGGTTGCAGATCTGCTTCAGGCCGGTGAGGAGCTTCATCACCAGGCCGCGCCGGGCGATGCCCTGCTTCTCCTCGATCTCGGCCATGAGCTCGCGTACCAGCGCCTCGTACAGCGAGACCTGTTCTTTCGTCAGGGACACCGGCTGGTCGGTCTCGGTCTTGGGCGGCAGTTCGGGCGCGATGCCGGGGTCGGCCTTGCGCCGGCGCAGCAGGAAAGGGCGGACCAGCGCGGCCAGCCGCCGGGCGGCCTGTTCGTCGCGGTCGCCCTCGACGGCCGTGGCGTAGCGGTCACGGAAGGAGGTGAGCGTGCCGAGCAGGCCGGGAGTGGTCCAGTCGAGCAGTGACCACAGTTCGGACAGGTTGTTCTCGACCGGGGTGCCGGTCAGCGCGACCCGCCCCCGCGAGGGGATCCGGCGCAGGGCCCGGGCGGTGAGCGCGTGCGGGTTCTTGACGTGCTGGGCCTCGTCGGCGACGAGCAGACCCCAGGGCTGCCCGGTGAGGCGTTCGGCGTCGCGGCGCATGGTCCCGTAGGTGGTCAGGACGAAGCCGCCGTCCGCTCCGCCGCCGAGGCCGGCCAGGTCGCGGCCGGGGCCGTGGAAGCGGCGCACCGGGGTGGCCGGCGCGAAGCGCTGGATCTCGCGCTCCCAGTTGCCGAGCAGCGAGGCGGGGCAGACCACCAGGGTGGGGCCGGCGGTGGTTTTCCGTTCCTGGCGACGCAGATGGAGAGCGATCAGAGTGACGGTCTTGCCCAGGCCCATGTCGTCGGCGAGGCAGCCGCCCAGGCCGAGCGAGGTCATCCGATGCAGCCAGTTCAGGCCGCGCAGCTGGTAGTCGCGCAGCGTCGCGGCCAGGGCTTTCGGCGGCCCCTGGGGCTCGCGCGCGGCGCGCTCCTCGGGGGCGGCGATCCGGGAGCGCAGCTCCTCCAGTACGCCGCTCGCAGTGACCGCCACCTGTTCGCCGTCCACCTCGACGCTGCCGGTCAGCGCGGCGCCCAAGGCGTCGATGGGGGTGAGCGAGGTCGTCCTGGACTGCGCGGCCCGTCGCAGCCGACGGACCAACTCCGGGTCCACGACCACCCACTGGTCGCGCAGCCGCACGATCGGCCGGTGCGCCTGGACCAGCCGTTCCAGCTCCTCCTCCGTGAGCTCCTGGTCCCCGAGAGCGACCCGCCAGCGGAAGTCCAGCAGGCCGCCGGAGGACAGGAAGGACGCGGCCGAGGACTGCGTCCCCTGGCGGCGTACGGGTTCCAGGACGCCGGAAGCGGTCAGCTCGCGTACCAGCTCCTTGGGCCAGTGCACGGCGACGCCGGCGGCGGCAAGGCTTTCGGCCGCGTCGCCCAGCAGCGACTGGGCCTCCTCGTCGGACAGCTCCAGACCGGCCGGGGCGGCGGAGTCCAGCATCCGGCCGGCCGGGGGCCAGGCACGGGCGGCCCGGCGCAGCGTCAGCAGCGTGTCCACCTTGGCCCGTGGACCGAACAGTTCGGGGGCGGTGGCCCTGCCGGACCACAGGTCCGCGGCGTCGGCGAGCACCGTGGGATCGGCCAGGCTGCGCAGTTGGACCACGGCTCGGAAGGAGTCCGCGCGGCCCAGTTCCAGCCGCAGCGACACCGCCAGACCCGCGTCGCGGCCGGCGGCGACCTCCGCCGCCCAGCCTCGCTGCTCGGGCACGGACTGCGGAGCTCGGACCGCGAACGCCGGTCCGCCGGTCACCTGGCGGGCGGCGGGAGGGCGGGCGAGGGAATCGGCCACGGCGTCCAGGAAGGCCCGCAGCAGCGGCTCGGCCGCCGGAAGCGTGAGGGGGGAGAGCCCGGGAACCGCGACCGCGCGGGCCCAGGGAGGTATGGCGGCGGCCAGGGAAGCCAGCCGCTCGTGGTCCTCGGTGTCCAGCGGGCCGATCCGCCACGCGTCGAATCCTTCCGGCAACACCCCGGGCAGCATCCGGCCCCGGGCGAGCAGCCGCAATCCCAGCAGGGCCGCTGTGCCCCAGAACGCGGTACCGGCCGACGCCCGCCCACTGCCGTCCGCACCGAGTGCCCGGCAGCGGGTCAACAGCGGCAGCGCCTGCTCCACCGGCAGCAACACGGCGACCACCCGCGCCCGGCGCACGGATGAACCGTGCGGGCGAACCACGGTGAGTTCCTCGGGTTCCACCCCTAGGTCCGGCGGCTCACTCCCGGGCGTCCAGAACGCCATCCGGCCCATCCGGGGCGGATCCGCGGGAAGGAACACCGCCTCGCCCCGGGCGAGCTCCGGCAGCCAGGCGACCATCCGTTCCCAGTCCGGAGCTGTCGACTCTTGCTCCGCCGACGGGTAAACTTTCGCCACTACGCCCACTCCTGGCACAGGCTCCTGCAACTGTTTCGGGAGGGCGCAGGTCACCCGCGAGCCCTCGGCGGGTCAAGGCTATCCCCGCAGACGGGCAGCGCGTGCCAGAAGTGCTTCGCTCACTCGGCGCAGTGCGGGAAGATGTCACCGGCACCCAGCAGAGACGGCCGCGACACCTTTGCGGTTGTGGCCTCTCATCGGTGCCGGAATCCGTCTCCGCCTTGAGGGAACCCTTCGCCGTGACCGCCAAGCTCGTGCCGACCTACCAGTTGAAGATCGCTCTGCGAGACACCAGCCCGCCGATCTGGCGCCGGGTCACCCTGCCCGCCGACACCTCGCTCGGCTGTCTGCACGACATCATCCAGGCATGCTTCGGCTGGGACGACTCGCACCTGCATTCCTTCACCGAACCTTCCTCCGGCCGCCAATTCGTCGACTTCGACGGCCCGTTGGACCACGATCCTTTCCGCGACGCCGACGAGGAGTCCGTGACCGTGGCCGAGGTACTGCCCTACGAAGGCGGTCGGCTGGAGTACACCTACGACTTCGGCGACGACTGGCGGCACCGGATCACCCTGGAGAAGACCCTCCCCGCGTCCACCCCCGACCGACGCGTCCGCTGCACCGGTGGACGCCGTGCCATGCCCTGTGCCGAGGACACCGGCGGCGCCTGGGGGCTGCAGGCCGTACTCGACGCCGTCGTGGACCGTGGCGCACCGGCCCCCGAGCCATGGACCGACCTGGTCGAAACCCTGCGCGAGGAGGGGTTCGACCCCGCCTGCTTCGACCGTGACGCCCTGGACCGGAAACTGGCCGAACTGGACCCGCGGCCGCCCACGGCCACCCCCGCACCGCGGGGAAGCTCGGCCCGGCCGAAGCCGCCTCCAGCGGGCGGCGCTGTTCCTGCGGCGAGGTACACGACGACGAGTACGACGAGGACCTCGCCGTGGAGTCCGTCCCGGTGCGACCCGTCTCCCTGGCACCGCGCGCGGAGCTCGCCGCAGCCGCCCGGAAGGTACCGCTGATCGCCTCCGCGCTCCGCCTGGCCCACTGGTGCCGGAGCGGACGAGCCGTCACGTCCCGGGATGTGCTCAAGCCCGCACTGGGCCGCCTGGCCGTCCAGGAACTCGAGCTGTGGGCCCAGGACGACGAGCTGGGAGCACTGCGGCCCGCGGAGCGCGACGAGCGGCTGGCCCGCCTGCGCAGCTCCGGCGACCTGCCCTGCCTGGACGGCCCCTGGCAGCTCGCTCTGTACGCGGGCCTGGTGGAGATCAGCGCAGGCACCGCCCGTCCCGGTGCCGACCTGCCTGCCACCGCGGGGGACGAGGGAGTGCTGAAGACCTGGTGCCAGGCCCTCGAGGACGAACTCGACGCCCTGAACGAGTTCGAAAACCTCGGTCTGCCTCCGTGGCTGCCGGCCGCGCTGGGCATGCAGGACGAGGACGGAGACGGCTTGGCAGCGGTGGTGCTGCGGGCACTGTACGAGGTTCCCGACGGCGAATGGCTGGACCCGGCGCTGCTCGTCGGCGCACTCCGCGAGGGCCTCCCGAAGCAGGAGGCACGACTGGTCGAGCTGTTCCTCCTGCAGATCCTCGAGCAGGCGGCCCTCATCCTCGCCGAGTACCAGGCAGCGGAGGTCGAGACCGGCCCGGAGACGAGCCGGCAGCGCGAACACACCCTCCTCGGCATCCTCGGCATCGAGGCGAGCACCGAAGACAGCGACGGCACCCCGCCCGCCGGGGCACGGCTCAGGCTCACACCACTGGGACGCCACGGACTGCGCGAGTACCTGCTCGCCGAGGGATACCAGGCTCCGCTGATCGGCGAACTGGCCGACGCCGACGCCCCGACGCTGCTGGACGCCCTGCTCGACTACGACCAGGACGCCGCCCACGCCGAGATCACCGGATGGATCAGCCATCGGGGCCAGGGCCCGGCCGCTGTCCAGCTCATCGACGCCTGCGCCGGGTTGGAAGCCGATGCGGCCCTCCGTCGCCTGGCCGCCCCGCCGGTGCTGGCAGAACTCGATGAGCCCAAGGCGCTCGCCGTCCTGCGTAAAGCTGCGGCCTCACGGGTCCCTGGCTGTGCCGAGACCGCGGCGATCGCGCTGGCCGGCCGTGGTGAGATCCCCGAGGGGCAGGGTCGGGAACTCCAACTGTGGGGGCTCGTGGACCATCTGTGGGGCCCGCTGGGCGTAGCGGACGAGGCACTTGCCGCGTTTCTGGACCAGGAGGAGGACTTGGTGCTGCCTCTCCTGGAGCAGGCCGCCGACGATCTGTGGCGCTGCGACCACCCCGCCACCGGGGCCGTCCTGGAAGCGGCAGGTCGACAGCTGAGGGATCGGGACAAGACGCTTGCCAAGCGGCTGCGCAGGTCTGCGACCAAAGTCGGATCCCAGCGCCGCCGATGAAGCCGGGCGCGCCGAGGAGGACCTGACCACCGTGTCCCTGTTGTGATCCGGTAAGGACCCAGAACCCAGCTCTCGTCCGTTGCCGACCTGTGTGGTTGCTGCGTGAGATGGCGTCCCGCCGGGTGGTGCAGCCAGCCAATGGACCGAAACCTGAAGCGCGCTTGCACCACCCGGCGGAACACGATCCTGCGTTGCCGACACCGGCAGGGGCTGTGCTGGACCCGTTTGAGTCCTGTCAGCTCTCGTAGTGGTAGCGGCACTGTGCGATCAGGACGCCGTCCTCGGTGGCCTTGTAGATCAGCCGGTGCTCGTCGTTGATGCGGCGCGACCAGTAGCCCTGGAATCCGTGTTTGAGCGGTTCCGGTTTGCCGATCCCCTCGTTGCCGTTCCGGGAAATATCCGCGATGAGCGTATTGATGCGCTTCAGGATCTTCCGGTCCTGAAGCTGCCACCACAGGTAGTCCTCCCAGGCGCGGGAGGAGAAGGTGATCTTCATTCGCGGCCGTTATTCGTCGGTCGCCAGCTCGCGCACGGTGCCGCCGCCGTTTTCCAGCTCGTCGATGGACGCGAGCAGGCGCCGGGCGTTCGCCGGGCTTCGCAGCAGGTACGCCGTCTCCTTCAGGGACTCGTAGTCCTCAAGGGAGACGATGACGACCGGGTCATGTCCCGCCCGGGTGATAACGACCTCTTCGCGGTCGTCGGTGACGGAGTTGAGTACCTCGGCGTACCGCGCGCGCGACTCGGAATACGTCATGGTCTTCACGATCGACCCTCCTTTCACGTACAGAAAATTGTACGTCGGTCCCTGTGGTGCGGCAAGCGCCGGAACGACGGCCGTGACCGGGCGGTCTCCAGCGCGAAAGTCCCGGGTGGGTGAGGCGCGGCAGACAACGAGTAGGGCTTTGTTAGGTCCTGTGGTGTGGTTCTGGTGTCGGTGCGGGCCGGCCGCATATCGAGCAGGCGCCGGCCCAGGTGGCCAGGAGGGCCTGGAGTTCGCGGAGGACCGCGTACAGGGTCAGGCCGGCGCAGGGACTTTTGGGTCGAGTCGCAGCAGGGTACAGAACGCCTGGGCGAGGGAGGCGAGGGTGGTGTGCCGGTGCCAGCCGGAGTAGTTGCGGCCCTCGAAGTGGTCCAGGCCCAGGCCGTCCTTGAGCTCGCGGTAGTCGTGCTCAACTCTCCAGCGGATCTTGGCGATCCGGACCAGGTCACGCAGCGGGGTGTCGGCAGGCAGGGTGGACAGCCAGTAGTCGGTGGGCTCGGCGGAGCCCGGTGGCCACTCGGCCAGCAGCCAGCACTCGGGCAGGGAGCCGTCGGCGAAGCGGCGGATGGTGCGGTTGGCGGGGCGGACCCGCAGCGCCAGGAAGCGCGAGCGCATCTCGGCGCGGGGGTTGTGCTTGCCGACCCTGCTGCCCTGGCGCCAGGTCACCGTCCGCACCACCGACCTTCCTGCATCCAGGGCGAGTTGGCGCAAGGTGGTGTGCGGCTGGGGGTAGGTCGGGACGGGTGGGCGACCCCGACCGGAGTACGGCGGGCGCTCGGGGACCGCGTCACCCGGGTAAGCGGTGGTGGTGCCCTTGACCGCCACGGCGTAGGCCAGGCCGCGCTCGGTCAGCCCCTCGCGAAAGCCGGTGGCATCCCCGTATCCCGCGTCGGCGACGACCGGCAGGTCCGGCAGTTCCCAGTCCCCGCGCACTTCGTCGAGCATGTCCAGGGCCAGGCGCCACTTCTCCCGGTGCCGCTCGGCCTCGGGGATGCCGGCCCTGGCACGTCGGTGCCGGATCGCCTCCGCCAGCAGCACATCGCCGGCGTGCTGGGCGTCGTCCCAGCTCTCGGGCAGGAACAGGCGCCAGTCGACGGCCGCCGAGGCGCGGTCGGACACCAGGTTGACGCTGACGCCGATCTGGCAGTTGCCGCGCTTGCCCAGCGCGCCGCAGTACATCCGGGCCACCCCCGGGGAGTCGTAGCCGTCCTTGGGGAAGCCCACGTCGTTCGATGGCGTACGCCTCCGGCGAGATGTGGGCGGCGGCCCAACGGGCCATCCGCTCACGGACCTTGACCCAGTCCCAGGTGGAGGAGGAGACGAACTGCTGGAGTTGCTGGTGGTCCACGCCCAGGCGTTCGGCCATCGGCTGCATCGACTTGCGCTTGCCGTCCAGCATCAGCCCACGCAGGTACAGCTCACCCTTGGCCCGCTGGTCCCGCCGCGGCAGCGAGCCCAGCATCTCGGCCGCGAACGCCTCCAGGCGCGGGCGGACCGTCTCCATCTCCTCCGGTGTCACACCCGAAAGAAGATCACAACACTACCTACGCACGAACAATCGGGGTACCTAACAAAGCCCTACGAGGAACGTGACGACCGGTCCCGTAGGACGGCAGTCAGTGCGTGAATGCTTTGCGGAGCTGTTCCGCCGCGTCCACCAGTACCTCGGTGCGTTTGCAGAAGGCGAAGCGGATGTACGGGGCGCCGGCCTCCCTGTGGTCGTAGAAGACCGAGGTGGGGATGGCGACGACGCCGGCGCGTTCCGGCAGGGCGAGGCAGAAGGCTTCGCCGTCGGTCTCGCCCAGGGGACGGATGTCGGCGGTGATGAAGTACGTGCCCGCCGGCCGGAACACCCCGAAGCCCGCCTCCGTCAGGCCCGCCGCCAGCAGGTCCCGCTTGGCCCGCAGGTCCGCGCGGAACGCGGTGTAGTACGACTCCGGCAGCGCGAGTGCCTCGGCGATCGCGTACTGGAACGGGCCCGCGGAGACGTAGGTCAGGTACTGCTTGGCCGAGCGGACCGCCGTCACCAGGTCGGGCGGTCCCGTCACCCAGCCGACTCGTCGTTCGTACGCCTATTCGCGTGCCACGCGGCAAGCCCCATGACGACGGAGCTGTGGCGGCTGCGGAGCCTGTCCAGCTGATCTCACAGTTGTACCGCCGGGCTCGATGACACGGCGCTGTCCGCCGTATCCTGACCCCACACGGGAAGGAGCCGTCCATGAGCGTCGACGCGATCATGCACACCGAGTTCCCCGAGGGGTACACGGTCCTGTTCGGAGCTGACGGAAAGGTGATCATGACTCCGCAAAGCTTCGAGCACTCCAGCACGATCAAGTCGATGCAGTACGACACGGTCGTGTCCCTCGGACGCCACGCGAAGACCGCCTCGGACGTCTACATCGACTTCCCCGCCGACGAGAACTCCGCCCCCGATCTGACGATCCTCCGCGAGGATGCCCGCCGGGAGGGAAAGCGCTACAGCTTCGAGGACGTCCTGCTGATCTCCGAGGTCGTCTCGACCTCCTCCGCACGCAAGGACTACGACGACTGCACCGCGAAGTACGGCCGCTACGGCATCCCCGTCTACCTGATCGTGGACCCCTACGCCCAGGAAGTTGTCCTCCACACTCAGCCGACCGCCACCGGTTACATCGCGGCACACACCCACAAGTACGGGACGGGCAAGCTCCCCATCCCCCTGGCCGACGGCCGCACCTTCACCCTCGACCTCGACGAACTCCCGCGCCCGGAGCCCGAGGCGGACGCCCGCTGACGACGGACTCCGGTGCGCCGGGCCCGTGCCGTTGGCACCGCTGCCATCGGACGTGGTCGTTCCTGGTCCGGGCAGCCGGCTGGGCCCCGACCTTTCGTCGATCGGGGTCGGCCAGGGAAGCGGACCGTTCTGTGCCGCGAGTCCGTACGGCGAAGTCCGGTTCGGGGCAAGGAAGTTCGAAGCCGCGTGTGCTGCGGGCGCCAACCGCCACGCAGTGCCGTTGAGGCAGCGGGCCGCTCGTCCTCGGCCGGGTTTGTCGGCCCCGGTTCGGCGATAGCGTGGTACGGCAAGGACTGCTGCGGACAGGCTGGACGAATTTCATGCGGATGCGGATCGAACCCGAGGCCGATGAGGACTTCGAGGCGGCGTGTGGACTGCTGGTCGACCGGCTGGTCCGGTGGGCCGGGGAGCAGGGCCTGCCGGTGGACGCTTTCCTGGCCGAGGCGACGCTGGAGTACCGGCACCGGGCGACTGTCGATGGCCGACTCGGGTGGTGGGAGCCGCGGCACGTGGAAGAGCTGCTCCTCTCCTGGCTTCCCCGGCAGGTCACCGAACTCCCCGGGGAGGAACGCGGCGACGCCCCGGGCACACTGCGCACACTGCTGCGCTATCTGCACGCCATGCAGTTGGCGGACCCGCGCGGCCCCGTACTTGAGGACTCCCTCGCCGCGGTCGACGCGGCTGCGGAACAGTACCCGGTGGCGATGGCGGACCGCACCCGCTGGGGCCTGGCGAAGTACTGGATGACGACAGCCGCCGAGCAGGGCGTGGACATCCGGGACGGGGCGGCGTTGCAGCGCTTCGCGGACCGGGCACAGCGCGGGGAGGTCGCCTACGATCAGCAGACCCTCGACGCGATCATGGAGCAACGGCTGACCGGCCGCGCGCCGTCCGGTTCGGCCCGGGCCGAACCACAGCTGCCCGTGACGCTCCCCACGGACAACGAATTGCGACGACGGGCCGAGGTGTCGGCGATCGTGTCGCAGTTGCGCGGGCTCGCCCAGTGGGCGGGGCGCGACGGCCGGGCGGTGACGGGAACGGGACGGCTGCGGATGGCGGATGCCCGCGAGCTGGTGGATGCGCTGAGCACCGGCGACAAGACCGAGGGCGTGCGATCTTCGGCCGACCTGCCGCGGCTGGGGCTGCTGGTGGAGTGGGCGAAGAAGGCGCGGCTGGTCCGGGTGGCCAAGGGGCGGTTGTACGCGGTGGCCAGGGCCCGGCCGGTGCTGGCCGACCCGCTTCAGCTGTGGTTGCGCGCCTTCGACGCGTGCTTCGAGCTGCGGCAGGCCCTGATCGGGGCGCGCAGCGGCTGGCACGTCGAGTCGATGCTGTTCGATGCGTACGAGGACGTGCTGGAGGATGTGCTGAACACGCTCTACAGCCTGCCGTACCCGATGCCCTGGCCGCGGCTGCGCGACTCCGTGCACCTGGCCTACCGGGCCCGCTTCCAGCTGGACAGCGGATCGGACCTCCGGCACCGGATGTGGTTCGAGCACGCCGACCGGGACCTGCGCACGGTACTCGCCATGCTGGACGACCTGGGGGCGATCAAGCGTGACCACGGGATGGCCGACCCGGTGTTCCTGGACGTCGATCTCTCCGAGGCTGGACCCGAACTGCCCGCGGACATGCCGCCGGAGCTTGCGGAACTGCTGGGTGTTGCGGGGGCGGCAGCGGATCCGGCGCCGCAGGAGCGCGCCGATGCCCGGCGTGAAGAGCTGACGGCAGGGCCGGTGGAGCTCATCCGTCTCACCGAACTGGGCACCCGGGCCGTACGGCAGCGGCTGCTGGCGGCCGGCCGGGACGCACCGCTGGTCGGTGAGCTGGCTCAGGTACCGGCGGCCGGTCTGCTGGGGGCGCTGGCCGAGGACTACGACCCGGATACCGCCAGCACGGAGCTGGCCGGCTGGCTTTCGGCCCGCGGGGAGCGGGATGCCGCTCTGCAGCAACTGACGGACGCTGTAGGGACCATGGCCTTCCGCGCACGTGCGCAGGCGATGCTCGACGTACTGCAGGTGGCGTTGCCGGACGGCGAGGGCGAGCGACTGCTGCGCACGCTGCGGCGAGACACACAGCTGGCGCCGTTGGCGCTGAACGCACTGGCTCAGCGTGAACTGCTGCCCCCCGAGGACATGACCGATGCCGAGTATCTGCTGGTGCTCGCCGAGAGCCTGCTTCAGCTTGTGGAGCTGGCGGGCGGCCGGGACGGCGCCGAGGAGGCGCTGCGCACCCAGGGCTCCCAGGCCAGGGAGGCGGTTGCCGCCGCACTGGACTCCGCGCACCCGGACCGGGCCGGACTCGAAGAGCTCAGGCAGCTGGCGGCCCGGGCACTGGGTACCCACGGCGCCCGCGTCGGTCGCGCCCGGAAGGCTCGGCGCTCCTCAGGCAAGAGCGGCCGCAAGCGGCGCCGCTGACCGGGCAACACCGTCTGCCCCCCAGGCGCCGGGTGCGCTGGCACTGGCACGGAGCCGGGCGGAGGGAAACCGATGGGTCCCGGCGTCGTACGTCCTCGGTGGCGCGCTACCGTCGGGGTCGTGGTTGAGGGATGGGGCGAGGACGGGCTGCGGGCCCTGCGTGGCGCGCTCCACGCGCAGGACGGAGTGGCGTTGCTTGCGGCGTTGCGTCGTGGACCCGTGCGTGAGGTGTTGCAGCTGGCCGGCGATGGTGTGGCCGGGGCCGCGGCGCAGGGCCTGCCGGGGGCTGCGGAGATGGCGGCCTTGTTTCTCGGCGCGCTCCAGGAGCGCGGCTTCCGGGGCGATGGGGAGCTGGCGGACCGGTTGCGCGCGGCCACGGGAGACGCGGCGATCCCCCTCCTGCGCCCGCTCGCGGTCGATCTGGAGATGCTCGCCATGCTGCTGGAGGGCGACCCGGCCGAGTCCGGTGGCCGGATCGATCTGACCACCGGGGAGTGCTGGCCTGCCTTCACCGATGAGCTGGGGCCTGGGCCCGGGGCCGAGGAGGACGACGATTCCGAGCGATGGCTGTACGTGCCGGCTCTGGGGTCCCGGGCCGGGTACCGGGACATGGAGCTGTTCATCGAAGAGGTCGAGGACGCCGCCCTTGCCGACAGGCTGCGGATCGCCATCGGTGGGCGGGGCGTCTTCCGGCGCTTCAAGGACGTCCTCGCTGGTGACGAGCGCTCCTGGAGCCGGTACCACCGGTTCTGCGATGAGCGGCAGCGCGGCCGGGCCCGCGCCTGGCTGGCCGAGGAGGGCTACTGCCCGCACATCACCTTCTTCGTAGAGCCCAGCTCGGGTTCGTATCCTTCGGGGCCGGTATGACTCTTTGCTGCCCCTGTCCTGCATGATCCGGGGGCGCTGTCACCGGGCCTGGCGTCGCCGGTTGATCGCTGAGGGAAGTGTGTCCGCCGACAGGCGGGCTGCGTGATACGACTGCCGATCACCGGCGTCCCGGTCGACCAGGCGGCAGTCGAGTGCGGGTGCGCGGCGGCTCGGAGCAACCAGGCCGTGTGGCCGGTACATTTGCTGGTACGGCTGTGGCTGTCAGGCAGCCAGCGTCTTGAGTCGGGAGGCCGCCTCCTCCAGTACGCCTGTCCGCTTGCAGAACGCGAAGCGAACAAAGGGTGCGCCCTGCTCACGGTGGTCGTAGAAGACCGCGTTGGGGATCGCGACCACCCCGCAGCGCTCCGGCAGCGCACGGCAGAAGGTGAAACCGTCGTTCTCACCAAGGGGCCGGATGTCGGTGGTGATGAAGTACGTGCCGGCCGGGCGGAAGACCTTGAAGCCCGCCCGCTCCAGGCCGCCCGCGAGCAGGTCCCGTTTGGCCAGCATGTTCGCGCGGAAGTCCGCGAAGTAGGAGTCGGGCAGGCGCAGGGCCTCGGCCACGGCGTATTGGAAGGGCCCGGAGGCGACATACGTCAGGAACTGCTTGGCCGAGCGGACGGCGGCGACGAGATCGGGGGCGCCGGTAACCCAGCCGACCTTCCAGCCGGTGAACGAGTACGTCTTGCCCGCGCTGGAGATGGTCACCGTGCGCTCCCGCATGCCCGGGAAGGTCGCCAGCGGTACGTGTTCGGCGTCGCCGAAGACCAGGTGCTCGTACACCTCGTCCGTGACCACCAGCAGGTCGCGCTCCACCGCCAGCGTGGCGATCGCGGACAGTTCCTCGCGGGTGAGGACGGTGCCGGTCGGGTTGTGCGGGGTGTTGATCAGCAGCAGGCGGGTGCGGTCGGTGACGGCGTCGCGCAGCTCGTCGAGGTCGAGGCGGAAACGGCCCTCGCGTGGGCGCAGGGTGACCGGCACGCGCGTGGCGCCCGCCATGGCGATACAGGCCGCGTACGAGTCGTAGTACGGCTCCAGGGCGATCACCTCGTCGCCGGTTTCCAGCAGGGCGAGCAGCGCGGCGGCGATCGCCTCGGTGGCGCCGGCGGTGACCAGGACCTCCGTGTCGGGGTCGAGGGACAGGCCGTAGTGGCGCTGCTGGTGCGCGGCAACGGCGGTGCGCAGCTCGGGGACGCCGGGGCCGGGCGGGTACTGATTGCCCCGGCCGTCCCGCAGCGCCCGCACCGCCGCCTCCCTGATCTCCTCGGGGCCGTCGGTGTCGGGGAAGCCCTGGCCGAGGTTGAGGGAGCCGGTCCGCAGGGCCAGGGCGGACATCTCCGCGAAGATCGTGGTCCCGAACTCGGCGAGCCGGCGGTTCAGGAAGGGGCGCGCGCTGGAGGTCATGCCGGTCATCCTGCGCCGAACCTCTGGACTTCCTCAACTCTGCTTTGGGTCGTGCGGGCAGCGGGCATCTCCCGTCCACACACGTGAGCGAGGCACCCACGGGGGGTCGCTTCGGGGGATTCACGGGGACGAAAGGACGGTGGCGCCATGGTCATCGGCATCACCTTGGTTCTGCTCTTCGCGCTGGTCTTCGTGCTGTACAAGGCGCTCGTGGTGGCCCCGGCGCGCCATCCCGGCCGCCGGGTGGGGGCGTCCAGGCAGCGGCGCGGCAGTTGGTGGGCCGGCGAGGCAGGGGGAAGTTCCGGCGGGGCGTCCTGCGGAAGTGACTCGTCCTCCGGCGGATCGTCGTGCGGGGGCGGGTCGTCGTGCGGGGGCGGCGGCGGATGCGGCGGAGGCAGCTGACGGGGGCCCGCCTCCGTGCCGGGGTGACGCGTCCGCGACGGTGGGGTCCGCGCCCGGGGCGGGCCCACCGTGCGGTGCACCCGCGTATGCGCCAGGTGTGCGCCAGGAGTGCGCCGGGTTGAACAGGTGACCTGGAGAGCCCCCGAGGGGATGGAAAGCCCACGAAGTTGGGTAAAAACGCTGTGGCGGCACGGCAGTTCGTGATTCCCTCTGAATCACCAACACAGCCCTCGGACTCCCTGCGGACCTCATTTCCGACCGGCCGACCGGGCTGACGGGCCGAACCCCCCGGGTGCGACCGGGGTGCGACCGCCCCCATATCTCCCTCTCCCGCCCCTCTCCTTGTGCGTTTGCGGAGCCGACCCATGCTCACGACTCTGACCACCTCCTACACCGACACGCGCGCGGCCGACCTCGCCTGGGCCCTGGGGCGCGAGCCACTTCCCGCGCTGGCCACGCTCGATCTCGAACTGACCGGGGCCAAGGTCCAGTTGAGGCTCCTCGGCGCGTCCCACCAGGTGCTGCTGGAAGAGGAGCGGGGCGTCTGTTCGGAGACGGTGGCGTGCATTCCGGGCAGCAGTACGCCCCTTCCGCTGGGGGTCGCCAAACGGGTGGGCGACTGGGAGTACGAATTCGCCGCCCACGTGGAGATGCTCTCCCCGGGTTCCTTCGGGGGCCGCGCACAGGAGTTGCTCGCCCTGGTCTCCGACCATCCGCACGGTCTCGCCGGGGTGTTCCCCGGGAGCCCGCACGCGTTCACCGCGATGCTCGCCCAGCGCCACGAGAACCAGGTCCACTGGCGGACCTGGCACGCCTACCCCCAGGACGGCCAGTTGGTGGTGACCCGTACGAGGGTGGGCGTACGGGTGAAGGCAGCCGTCTGAGGGGCTCTCGGGAGAGGTTCTGGGGGGCTCTGGGAAAAGGCTCTGGAAGGGCCCTGGGGGCCCTGGGAGGGCTCTGGAGCGTGCCCGCGCGGAGGTTCCCACTGGTACCGGAACCGGTCAGGGATAAACAGACACCACACGTGTGGGTGACGGTCCGCGCCGGAGGCGTAACGTAACGTCGCAGGGGTGATCGAAGCGCAGGCCCCCGCCCCGTCCCGCTCCGCACAACCCCGGGACAGGCCGGGCGGCAACGGCGGCGACGACAGCAGCCCCCCGGGCAGCTCGCTGAGGCTGCCGGTGCGGCAGGGCACCGGCCGGTTCCTGGTCCTCGCGGGCGTGTTCGTCTGTGCGGCCTGCGGACTCGTGTACGAACTCGAACTCCTCGCGCTCGCCTCGTACCTGATGGGGGACTCGGTCACCCAGGCGTCCGTCGTGCTGTCCGTCATGGTCTTCGCCATGGGGATCGGCTCGCTGGCCGCCAAGCGGCTGCGCCTGGCACGCGGCGGCCGGTTTCGGCGCCGTCGAGGCCGCGCTCGCCCTGGTCGGCGGGTGCAGCGCGATGGCCCTGTACGCCGTCTTCGCCTGGACCGGAGCCTGGGGCGGTCCGTGGACCCACGGACCGCATGTTCTGCTGGTCGCCTTCTCCCTCGCCGTCGGCCTGCTGATCGGGGCCGAGGTGCCGCTGCTGATGGAGCTGATCCAGCGGATCCGCCGCCAGGACGCGGGCGGCGCGGTGGCCGACCTGTTCGCCGCGGACTACGTCGGCGCTCTCGTCGGTGGGCTCGCCTTCCCCTTCCTCCTCCTGCCGTTCCTGGGCCAGTTGACGGGGACGCTGATCACCGGCGCGGTCAACACGGTGGTCGGCGGCGCGCTGGTGCTCGGACTCTTCCGGCAGGATCTGACCCGCCGTGCACGTCGGCTGCTGGTGGTCGCCAACCTCTGCGTGCTGGCCGTCCTCGCCTCGGCCGTTCTTTTCGTCGACGACTTCGAACGGGCCGCCCGCCACGCCATGTACGGCTCGGACGTCCGGGTTGCCCTGCAGACCGACGTGCAGGAAGTGGTGCTCACCGGCGGCCTCGGCGGCCGCCCCCTGGGCCTGTTCCTCGACGGCCGCCTGCGGGTCGGCAACCGGGACGAACTCCGCTACCACGAGGCGCTGACCCACCCCGCGATGACCGGTCCGCACGCGCGTGTGCTCGTCCTCGGCGGCGGCGACGGACTGGCCGCCCGCGAGGTGCTGCGCCACCGGGGCGTGCGGCGGGTCGACGTCGTCGAACTCGACGCGGGCGTCGTGCGGCTGGCCCGCCACGACCCGGCCCTGTCCGCGCTGAACGACCACGCCCTCGACGACCCGCGCGTACGCGTCAGCACCGCGGACGCCTTCGACTGGCTGCGCCGGGCGCCCCCGGCGGCGTACGACGTGGTGGTCTCCGACCTGCCGCACCCGGAGGTCACCGAGAGCACCAAGCTGTACTCGCAGGAGTTCTACGGCCTGGCCCGGCGCGTCCTGGCGCCCGGCGGACGGCTCGTGGTGCACGCCGGGCCGGTGGCGTCCCGCCCCCGGGCGTTCTGGACGGTGGAGTCGACGGTCCGCTCGGCCGGCTTCCGCACCAGCCCGTACAGCAGGGGCGACCGGGGCTTCGTCCTGGCCGCCCGCACGGTCCCCGAGCTGCGCCTGGACCCGTCCGGCCCCCGCCCGCGCACCCTCACCGACAGCTCCCTCGCGGCCGGTGCGCGAGCCGCCGCACGCACCCGTGTTCCCGGCCTTCCCCCGTCGACGCTGCTGCATCCCAGGTACGCCCGCTGAGCCGGCTCACATCCCGACGTACCGCCCTTTCGCGCCGACGGGGATACAGCCCGGCTTCGCCATGGGTAGGCTCCGCAGTCATGGAGCACGAGGTGTTCGTTCCGGTTCCGGTGGAGCGGCTCAGGGAGGCGCTGGACGACCCCGCACGGGTCGCCCGCGCGGTGCCGGGGCTCCAGCACGACGCCGGTGCGGATCCGATCGCCGGCCGGCTGAAGCTCCGCATCGGCAGCCACTCCCTCACCTACCGGGGCTCCGTGCGGGTGTCCCGGCGCCAGGACGGTTCCTACGCCGTCGAGGGCGACGCCGTCGAGACGCGCGGTACCGGCGCGGTGAGACTGGCGCTGCGGCTGCGCCCGCTGGCCACGGAGGGCGGCGCCACGCTCACCGTCGACGGCACGGCGACGGCCGACGGCCGGGTCACGGAGCTGCCGGCGGACGCGGTGGCATCGGCGCTGACCCGTCTACTGAACCGTTTCGCGGAGAACCTGGGAGCGACAGCGGGGGAGCCCCCCGCGGACGCGGCGCGTGCTGACGCGGCGCCCGCGGACGAGTCTCCCGCGCAGGAACCCCCCGCCCCCGAGCCGGCCTCCGTCTTCGACACGGAGATCCCCCTGCCGTCCCTCGACCCCGAGGCCCAGGAGGAGGCCGGGGACGATGTGGCCGACGTGGACGACACCGACCTCACAGACGACGTGTATGAGGTCGACGACATCGGCGACGCCGACGACGCCGTCGCCGAGGCGGCGCACGCGCGGCGCACGATGATCGGCCGCAGCGCCGAGGAGGTGGACCACGCCCCGCCCCGGGGCCGTTACGCCCCCGTCCCCGCCCCGCAGACCGTCGCCGCGGCCACCTCCCTGCGCTGGGCCGTTCCGGCGGCCGCCCTGGCGGTGGCCTCGGCGATCGTCGCCGTGCGGGCACTGCGCAGACACCGCTGAACCCCGCCCCGGCGGACCCCGGGGCGCGCGGGCCCGGCCCGAACCGCGGAAAGCCTCTTGAACACCCCAGTAGGGTCGTCCCGTGAGTAACAAGGACATCACTCTGACCGCGGGCGACGCGGAGGTCACCGTGCGGCCGGGGAACGGCGGGCGGGTCTCGGGACTGCGGGTCGGGGACGTCGAACTGCTGCGCCAGGGCGACCGCTACGGGTGCTTCCCGATGGTTCCCTGGTGCGGGCGGATCCGGGACGGCCGGTTCTGGAACGGCGCCACCGTCCACCAGATGCCGTTGAACGCCCCGCCGAACGCCATCCACGGCACCGTCCGTGACACCGCCTGGCGCACCGCCCGCGCGAGCGCCCACGAGGCCGTGCTCACGTACGACCTCGTGGAGCCGTGGCCGTACTCCGGGCGGGTGACGCAGGTGATCACGCTCGGCGCGGACTCCCTGACCCTGGCCATGGCCGTCGAGACGTACGAGTCCTCCTTCCCGGCGCAGATCGGCTGGCACCCGTGGTTCAACCGCGTCCTCGGCACCGCGGACACGGCGGACGCCGCGGACACGGCGGACGCCGCGGACACGGCGGGTGTGCGCATCGACTTCACGCCCGCGTGGCAGGAGGAGCGCGGCGACGACCACCTGCCCACCGGCAACCGTGTCGATCCCCGGCCCGGCCCCTGGGACGACTGCTTCGGCATGCCGGGCGGCGTCGACGTCACCCTCACCTGGCCGGGGCGGCTGGAGCTGAAGGTGACCAGCCGCGAGGAGTGGGTGGTGGTCTACGACGAGCAGCGCGAGGCCGTCTGCGTGGAGCCGCAGACCGGGCCGCCCGACGGGCTGAACACCCACCCGCGCCTGGTCACCCCGCTGGAGCCGTTGGAGGCCGCGACCACCTGGACCTGGCGCAGGCCCTGAGGCCGTCTACCCTGGCTGCCATGAGTGACGTACGCGGCGCGCTGCTGCAGCAGATCAAGGACAAGGCCGTGGTGCACGGCAAAGTGACCCTCTCCTCGGGTCTCGAGGCCGACTACTACGTCGATCTGCGCCGCGTCACCCTGGACGGCGAGGCCGCCCCGCTGGTCGGCCAGGTGCTGCTGGACCTCACCGCCGGGCTGGAGTTCGACGCGGTCGGCGGCCTCACCATGGGCGCCGACCCGGTGGCCGCCGCCATGCTGCACGCCGCCGCCGCGCGCGGCCGGAGGCTGGACGCCTTCGTGGTCCGCAAGGCGGCCAAGGCGCACGGTCTGCAGCGGCGTGTGGAGGGCCCGGACATCCGGGGCCGCCGGGTCCTGGTCGTCGAGGACACCTCCACCACCGGCGGCTCTCCGCTCGCCGCCGTCGAGGCCGTGCGTGAGGCCGGCGGCGAGGTCGTGGCCGTCGCGACCATCGTCGATCGGGCGACCGGCGCCGCCGAGAAGATCCAGGAGGGCGCCGGGGTGCCGTACCTGTTCGCTTTCGGCAAGGACCAGCTCGGCCTGGACTGAGGTCGCGATCGACGTCTCGGCCGACGTCTCGGCCGGAGTTTCGGCCGACGTCTCGACCTGCGTCTCGGCCGGAGTTTCGGCCGATCGGCCGGTTCTCCGCCCGACATCACCCGACATAACGACTTGACCTGCACCGTCGACCAGCCGGACAAGTCTGGGAAGATGGGGCCGACAACGACGTCGCATCCAAGGTTCCAGGTCAGGGCCGACAGCACCCAGTACGCCACACCGCACGCATAAGGAGCGGACAGATGCCCATCGCAACTCCCGAGGCCTACAACGAGATGCTGGACCGGGCGAAGGCAGGAAAGTTCGCCTACCCGGCCATCAACGTCACCTCGTCCCAGACTCTGCACGCGGCACTGCGCGGCTTCGCCGAGGCGGAGAGTGACGGCATCGTCCAGATCTCCACGGGCGGCGCCGAGTTCCTGGGCGGCCAGCACAAGAAGGAGATGGTGACCGGCGCGGTCGCCCTGGCCGAGTTCGCGCACATCGTCGCCGAGAAGTACGACGTCAACATCGCCCTGCACACGGACCACTGCCCGAAGGACAAGCTCGACGGGTACGTCCGTCCGCTGCTCGCCGTCTCGGAGGAGCGCGTCAAGGCCGGGCGCAACCCGCTGTTCCAGTCCCACATGTGGGACGGCTCCGCCGAGACGCTCGCCGACAACCTGAGCATCGCCCAGGAGCTGCTGGAGCGCGCCCGCGCCACGAAGATCATCCTCGAGGTCGAGATCACCCCGACCGGCGGCGAGGAGGACGGCGTCTCGCACGAGATCAACGACTCCCTCTACACCACGGTCGACGACGCGATCCGTACGGCGGAGGCGCTCGGCCTCGGCGAGAAGGGCCGCTACCTGCTGGCCGCGTCCTTCGGCAACGTGCACGGTGTGTACAAGCCGGGCAACGTCGTCCTCCGTCCCGAGCTGCTGAAGGAGCTCAACGAGGGCACCGCCGCCAAGTACGGCAAGCCGGCCGGCTCGCAGCCGTTCGACTTCGTCTTCCACGGCGGCTCGGGCTCCTCGGCCGAGGAGATCCTCACCGCGCTGGAGAACGGCGTCGTGAAGATGAACATCGACACGGACACGCAGTACGCCTTCACGCGTCCGGTCGCCGACCACATGTTCAAGAACTACGACGGTGTCCTGAAGGTCGACGGCGAGGTCGGCTCCAAGAAGACCTACGACCCGCGCACCTGGGGCAAGCTGGCCGAGGCGTCGATGTCCGCCCGCGTCCTCGAGGCCTGCCAGAACCTGCGCTCCACGGGCACCAGGATCAAGTAGTCGCTCGTACGAGTGCGTCGGGCCCGGCGCACATGGTGCCGGGCCTGACCCGCTTCCGTATGCTCCCTGCATGGCCGATGTCCGGCTGGCCTCCCCGCAGGGCAAGTGGATTCTGCTCACCACGGTGCTCGGTTCCAGCATGGCCCTGCTGGACTCCACCGTCGTCAACGTCGCCCTCCCGCGCATCGGCCGCGACCTCGACGCGGATCTCGCCGCCCTGCAGTGGACGGTCAACGCGTACCTGGTCACGCTGGCCGGGCTGATCCTGCTGGGCGGGGCGCTGGGTGACCGGTTCGGCCGCCGGAAGGTGTTCGTCGTCGGGGTGCTGTGGTTCGCGACGGCCTCCCTGCTGTGCGGTCTCGCCCCGAACGCCGGTGCGCTGATCGCCGCCCGCGCCCTGCAGGGCGTCGGCGGCGCACTGCTCACGCCCGGCTCGCTCGCCCTGATCCAGGCGTCCTTCCACCCCAACGACCGGGGCCGGGCGGTGGGCCTGTGGTCCGGCTTCGGCGGGATCGGCGCGGCGGTCGGCCCGTTCCTCGGCGGCTGGCTGGTGGACGGGCCGGGCTGGCGCTGGGTGTTCCTGATCAACGTGCCGCCGGCCGTGCTGTGCGCCCCGATCGCCGTACGCCACGTCCCGGAGTCGGACGGCGGGCAGCAGGCCACCGGCCGCTTCGACGTGCTCGGCGCGGTCCTCGGCGCGCTCGCCCTCGCCCTGGTGACGTACGCGCTGATCGAGGCCGATGAGGGCGCCCTCGTGGTCGCCGTCGCCGGGGTCGCCGGACTGGCCGCCGCCGTCGCCTTCGTGGCCGTCGAGAAACACCGCGAGTATCCGATGATGCCGCTGGACATCTTCGCCTCCCGCCAGTTCACGGCGGTCAACGTCGTCACGCTGTGCGTGTACGCGGCCTTCGGCGGCTTCTTCTTCCTCGCCGCGCTCCAGCTCCAGGTCGCCGTCGGCTGGTCCGCGCTCGCCGCCGGTACGGCCCTGCTGCCCACGACCGCGATGATGCTGCTGCTCTCGGCCCGCTCCGGCGAACTCGGCGACCGCATCGGGCCGCGCATCCCGCTCACCGTCGGACCGCTGCTGTGTGCCGCCGGGATGCTGCTGATGACGCGGGTGGGTCCGGGAGCCTCGTATGTGACCGATGTGCTGCCGGCGCTGCTGGTGCTGGGCCTCGGCATGGTCACCCTGGTGGCGCCGCTGACCGCGACCGTCCTCGCCGCCGTGGACACCGCGCGGGCGGGCCTGGCCAGCGGCATCAACAACGCGGCGGCCCGCGCGGCCGGTCTGGTGGCGGTGGCCGCGCTGCCGCTGCTGGTCGGGATGGGGCCGGAGGCGTACCGGCTGCCGGACGCCTTCGACGACGCGTTCCGGCGGGCGATGGTGCTGTGCGCCGGGGTCCTGGTGGTGGGCTCGGCCCTCGCCTTCGCGACCGTACGGCGTCCCGCGCCGGGCTGTCGGCGTCCCGAATGCCGCATCCACGGCAGCGTGGCCGTACCTCCACTGGAAGCCGAGACCGAGACCCAGGCCGAGCCCGAGATGGGGCGGAAAGGTGGTGTTTCACGTGAAACACCACCGCCGCCTGGGCCCCGGGAGTCCGGAACCTAGGCCCGCTTCAGCTCCTCGTACGCCTCGGCGCTGCTGTCCTGGAGGAACTGGCGGCACCGCTCCGCCTCGTCCTTCTCGTCGATCGCCTCGGCGGCGCGGGCGAGGGCGGCGAGGCAGCGCAGGAAACCGCGGTTGGCGCGGTGGCTCCACGGGACGGGGCCGTGGCCCTTCCAGCCGGCCCGGCGCAGCGCGTCGAGCCCCCGGTGGTAACCCGTTCGGGCGTATGCGTACGACTCCACCACTCGCCCCGCCTCGAAGGCGTCATCGGCGAGCATGGCCCAGGCCAGCGAGAACGTCGGGAACTTCGCCACCACCTCGGCGGGCGGCAGGGAGTCCTCGGCGAGCAGGCGGTACGCCTCCTCGTTCTCCGGCAGATGTGTCGGGTCCGGGCCGCCGAGCAGGTTCTTCTGAGTGGTCATGACGCCAGTCTGCCACCTACGGCGAGCCGTCATCCCGGGGCCGTGCGGTGGAGACGGGCGCGTCCAGGGCTGTGGAGAGCGGCGCGTCCAGGGCGGTGGCGACCGACGTGTCCGAGGCGGTCGGCGCGGGCGGGTCCAGGGTGACGGCGAAGAGGGCCGCGTCGTCCTGCAGACGTCCCTCGGTGTGCCGGAAGACGGCGTCGAGGACGGTGCCGAGGACCGTGTCCGGATCGGGCGGGAGTGGCCGGGAGAGCACCGGAACGGGGTCGAAGAAGACACCGTCCGCGTCGCGGGCTTCGTTGATGCCGTCGGTGTACAGCACCAGCGTGGCCTCGGAGGGCAGGTCGAACAGGTCGACCGGGACCTCGTCGCCGCCGAGCATGCCCAGGCCCAGCGGCAGCGCCGGTGTGGTCGGTTCCAGCGGGAGCACCTTGCCGTCGTGGACCAGCAGGGGCGCCGAGTGGCCCCGGTTGGCGACGCGGAGCACGGAGTGGTCGGGAGGCAGCTCCGCGATGACGGCCGTGGTGAACGACTCCGCCTCCTCTCCACTCGACCGGCTGATGATCTCCTGCATCCGGTCCTCCAGTTGCCGGACGACGCCCGGCAGATCCGGTCGGTGGTAGCTGGCCTCGTGGAACGATCCGAGCAGGACGTTGACCGTACGGATCGCCTCGAGCCCCTTGCCGCGGACATCGGCGATGAGCATCCGGATGCCGTGCGAAGTCTCCTTGATCGCGAAGAAGTCCCCTCCGATGGCCGCCTCCCTGTGGGCGACCTCGTACCGGGTGGCCACGGCCAGCCGTCCCACCCGGTCGGGCAGCTCCGGGAGCACCGCACGCTGCAGCACCGCCGCCACCTCGCGGCTCGTTCTCAACTCCGCCCGGTCGCGGGCCAGCAGCACGTTGAGGAGCGCTGCGACGACGGTGAGAATGACCAGGCTGGTGAACGGGACGAGCTCGTCGTCGGTCGGCTCTCTTCTCAGGAGCACGAGGCCGAGTCCCACGAGGTTCGCCGCCACGCCGGTGGCGACCGTCCCGCGCAGGGAAAGAAGTGGCGCGGCCACCACCGGGGCGGCCACGAGCAAGGGGAACGTGTTGAGGCTCCCCCGGGTGAAGAAGCTGAGGACGAGCGCGGCCGCGATGATCGCGGCGGGCAGCCCACGCAGCCGCCGCTCCCTTTCCGTCGGCTCCTTGCGGCCGCCCGACTCCCTGTGGCCGTTCGACTCCTTGTGACCGTTACGCATTCCGCGGCCCATGACCCGATCGTCTCAGGGAATCGGGCCCCCGGCAGGCCCGGCAGGCCCGGCAGGCCCGGCGCGGGGTTCGCACCGGGCAGACCTTGCGGTCGTGGGGACCATTACGGAGGATGCACCGTGGGGACCGGGGCCCCCGTGTCGGTAACGGCAGGGGCGGACCGCTACCCGGAGTACATTTCAGGAGACAGCGATGTCCCACGAGGCTTTTGAGCCGGAGACCCCGCATCTCGACTTCGAGGGCACGACCCCCTACGAGGACTACGTCAGGGCCGATGTCCTCACCCACCTCCAGCACACCCTCTCCGACGATCCCGGAGAGATGGTCTTCCTGGTCACGACCCAGGTGATGGAGCTGTGGTTCACCGTCATCGTGCACGAGTGGGAGACGGCGGCGAACGCGCTGCGGGGCGACGACGTACCGACCGCGATCGACGCGCTGAAGCGGTCCGTGCGGGAACTGGAGGCGCTGAACGCCTCCTGGAAGCCGCTCGGACAGCTCACCCCCGCGCAGTTCAACGCCTACCGCGGTGCGCTCGGCGAGGGCTCCGGCTTCCAGTCGGCGATGTACCGGCGTCTGGAGTTCCTGCTCGGCGAAAAGTCCGCGTCCATGCTGGTTCCGCACCGGGGTGCGCCGCGGGCGCACGCCGAGCTGGAGAAGGTGCTGCACGAGCCGAGCCTGTACGACGAGGTGCTGCGGCTGCTCGCGCGGCGCGGGCACCCCGTCCCCGACGAGGTCCTGAGCCGCGACGTGGCCCGGCGGTACGAGCCGTCGCCGCAGGTGGAGGCCGTCTGGGCGGCCGTCTACTCGGGTGACGAACGGGACGAGACCGCCCGGCTGGGCGAGGCGCTGACCGATGTCGCCGAACTGGTGTGGCGCTGGCGCAACGACCACCTGGTCGCCACCCGCCGCGCGATGGGCGCCAAGGCGGGCACGGGAGGCTCCGCCGGGGTGGCCTGGCTGGAGAAGCGGGCGCGGAAGAACGTGTTCCCCGAGCTGTGGACGGCGCGATCCCATGTCTGAGCTGGAGCTGAAGGCGGAGAAGTTGGACGCGGCCGACGAACTGGCCGTCAAGCGCGCCGAATTCGTGCGGGAGGAGGGCGACGGCGCGGTCTACCTCGACGGCAACTCGCTGGGCGCGCTGCCCGTCGCCGTCCCCGGCCGGATCGAGGACGTGGTCCGCCGGGAGTGGGGCGAGCTGCGCATCCGGTCCTGGACAGAGAGCGGCTGGTGGACGGCGCCCGAGCGGATCGGCGACCGCATCGCGCCGCTGGTCGGGGCGGCGGCCGGGCAGATCGTGGTCGGCGACTCGACAAGCGTCAACGTGTTCAAGGCGCTGGTGGCCGCCGTGCGGATGGCGCGGCTGACGGACCCGGGGCGGAACGAGATCGTGGTCGACGCGACCACGTTCCCCACGGACGGCTACATCGCCGAGTCGGCGGCCCGGATGACCGGCTGCACGCTGCGCCCGGCGATCCCGTCCGAGGTTCCGGGCGTGCTCGGCACCCGTACGGCCGCCGTGCTGTTCAACCACGTCGACTACCGCACCGGCCGGCTGCACGACCTGCCCATGCTCACGGCCGCCGCGCACCTGGTGGGGGCGTACGTCGTCTGGGACCTGTGCCACAGCGCGGGCGCGCTGCCGGTCGGGCTGGACGCGCACGGCGTGGACCTGGCGGTCGGCTGCACCTACAAGTACCTGAACGGCGGACCCGGTTCACCGGCGTTCCTCTACGTGCGCGAGGACCTGCAGGACCTCTTCGACTCCCCGCTGCCCGGCTGGAACTCCCACGCGGAGCCCTTCGGGATGCGCCCGGACTACGAACCGGCGCCGGGCGCGCCGCGCGGGCGGGTCGGCACCCCGGACATCCTCTCCATGCTCGCCCTGGAGGCGGCGCTGGAGGTCTGGGACGACGTCACGGTCGAGGCGGTGCGAGCCAAGTCCCTCGCGCTGACGGACTTCTTCCTGGAGTGCGTCGAGGCGTACGCCCCCGAGGGCCGGGTCGAGTGCGTGACCCCGCGTGCGCACCGGGAGCGGGGCAGCCAGATCGCCCTGCGCTGCCAGGGCGCCGGTGACGTGATGGAGCGGCTGATCGGGCGCGGGGTCGTCGGCGACTTCCGCCGACCGGACGTGCTCCGCTTCGGCTTCGCCCCGCTGTACGTCGGCTTCGCGGACGTGGAGCGGGCGGCCCGGGTACTGGCCGATGTCCTGGCGGAGGTCTCGACGGAGGTCTCGGCGGGGACCGGGGCGTAGGCGGCGGGCCGGCCGGGGCGGTGTCCGCGCGGTGCGGGCGCGGGGCGGATGTCGGTGCGGGAGGTGTGCTGCCGACTGCTGCCGCCCCCGCTCCGCAGGACGTTCACCGAGCGTGATATCCCCATGTCCATGCCTGTCATCGGGCTGATACCGTCCCGGCCAACGGCCGAAGTCTTCTCTCGTCCGCCAAGTACGTTTCATCGCTGAGAGGTTGGAGAATGACGGACGACTCCGCAGCCGCCCGGGCCGCCGCCGAGGAGGAGTCGGCCTTCTCCCATCCGCCCGTCGAACCCGACACCACCGCGGCCTACGGCGACGACCCGGAGCAGGTGGTCGACTTCTACGCCCCACGGGCTGCGGACGGGACCGGCGGGGGCCCCGCCCCCTGGTCGTCGTGCTGCACGGCGGTGCCTGGCGCGCACCCTACGACCGGCGGCACATCAGCCCGTTCGCCGGTTTCCTGGCCCGCCGGGGCTTCGCCGTGGCCAACGTCGAGTACCGGCGCGGTGCCGGGCCGAGGCAGGCGGGGACCCGGTCGCGGGCCGGTGGCCCGCCACCTTCGACGATGTCTGTGCCGCGCTGGACGCGCTGCCCGAGCTGGCCCGGCGGCACCTGCCGGCGGCCGACCCGCGCCGCATGGTGCTCACCGGCCACTCGGCCGGCGGACATCTGGCGCTGTGGGCCGCCGCCCGGCACGTCCTGCCCACCGCCGCCCCCTGGCGCACCGACCGTCCCGCCCCGCTGCGCGGGGTCGTCGCGCTCGCCCCGATCGCCGACTTCGCGATCGCCGACAAGCTGGACGTCTGCGGCGGCGCGGCACGCCAACTCCTCGGCGGTGACGAGGGGTTCGTGGAGCGCCGGCCGTACGCGGACCCGGCGCTGCTGCTGCCCACCGGTATCGCCACGGTCCTCGTCCAGGGCCGGGGCGACATCGACGTCCCGCAGGTGGTCGCCGAGTCGTACGCGGAAGCGGCGGCGAAGGCCGGTGAGGTGGTCGGGCTGACGCTGCTGGAGGACGCCGGTCACTTCCCGCTGATCGACCCGGCGGCGGACGCGTGCGCGGTGGTGGCGGAGGAGATCGCCCAACTCGCCTGGTGAACTGGGCAACCGGGTGCCCGGTCGGGTCCGTCGCGCTGTCCGGTGCCGCCTCGTAGTACTTGAGACGGATGCCCCAGGACCCCTCTCACCGGGGACGACGTCGGTCCCCCGGTCGGCCTAACGTGTGACCGTGACCGAGACGACCCGCCCGAGCCCCGCGGCCTCGCCGCCCGGGGACGGGGCCAAGACCCGCAGCCCGGAGTACCGGCTGGCCCAGAACGCCCTGCGCGGGCTGCGCCAGGACCTGATCCACCACGCGTTCGACTATCGCCCGCTCCCGCGCCGCGAGACGAACGGCCGCCTGGTGCGGTTGCTGCCCGGCCGCCTGCGGGAGTACGCGGGCTGGGCACCGCACGCCCTGATCGTCGCGATCGCCCTCCTGGCGTTCGGCGTCTCCGACGGCCCCTTCGGCGTGATCCTCGGTCTGCTCGCCGGGGTCCCGATCCTGATGACCCTCGTCCGGCCGGTCGGCGCGTTCTGGCTGTCCATGGGGGCCACCGCCGTCTCCACCCTGTTCGGCAACACCTGGGGCGACTGGCCGTGGCCAGGCTCCTTCGTCTGCCACCTCACGGTGCTGACCGTCGTCGCACTGCGCACCAGGCCCCGCACCACCGCCTGGATGTGGGCGCTCACGGCGCTGTACGGGGGCCTGGCCGAGATCCTGCTCGGCCCGGTCGATCCGTACTATCACGGCACCAACACCGCCCCCATGCTGGTCTACTCCGCGCTGATCCTGCTGTGCGTGGCCGTCTGGCACATTCGCCGGACGGCCGAGCAGGAGGTGACCGCCCAGCAGACGGTCACCGCGCACGAACGCTCCCGGCGCACGCTCCTGGAGGAGCGCACCACCATCGCCCGCGAGCTGCACGACGTGGTCGCGCACCACATGTCGGTCGTCGCCATCCAGGCCGAGGCCGCGCCCTACCGGGTGGAGAACCCGCCGCCCGAGCTGGAGCGCGCCTTCGCCACCATCCGCGAGAACGCGGTGGCCGCCCTCACCGAACTGCGCCGGGTCCTCGGCGTGGTCCGCGCCGAGGACTACGAGGCCCCCGACGCCCCGCAGCCCACCCTCGCCGACCTGGACGCCCTGCTCGCCAATGTGCGGGACACCGGTCTGGACGTGGAGAAGGTGGTGACCGGGGCGGTGCGCGAGCTGCCGCAGGGCGTGGAGCTGTCGGCGTACCGGATCGTGCAGGAGGCGCTGAGCAACAGCCTGCGGCACGCGCCGGGGGCGAGCGCCCGGGTCGAGATCGGGTACGTCCTCGGCGGCCTCGGCCTCCGCGTGGTCAACGACCCGGCGCCCGCGCCGAACCTGGTGAAACCCTCGCCCGGCGCGGGACACGGCGTCACCGGCATGCGCGAGCGGGTCGGCATGCTGAACGGCGAGATGACGGCCGGCCCGACCGACGACGGCGGCTACGAGGTCGCGGTGTTCCTGCCGGTCGCCTCGGCGAACGAGGGAGAGGCATGAGCGACGGCGACCACGCCATCCGCGTCCTGATCGCGGACGACCAGATGATGGTGCGCGAGGGTTTCTCGGTCCTGCTGAACGCGATGCCGGGCATCGAGGTCGTCGGCGAGGCCGTCAACGGCCGGGAGGCGGTGGACCGGGTCCGCGAACTCGCCCCCGACGTTGTCCTGATGGACATCCGCATGCCCGAGCTGAACGGCATCGAGGCGACCCGCGAGATCGTCGCCGCCGACGGCGCCGCGAAGGTGCTGGTGCTGACCACCTTCGACCTCGACGAGTACGTCTACCAGGCGCTGCGCGCGGGCGCCTCCGGCTTCCTCCTCAAGGACGCCTCGGCCCGCCAACTCGCCGACGGGGTAAGGGTGGTCGCGTCCGGAGAGGCGCTGCTCGCCCCCACGGTGACCAAACGTCTGATCACCGAGTTCTCCAAGCTGTCCGAGGCGCCGCGGCTGATACCGGCCGCGCAGGCGGCGTACGGCGACCTGACCGAGCGGGAGACCGAGGTACTGGTACTCATCGCGCAGGGCCTGTCGAACGCGGAGATCGCCGGACGGCTGGTGGTCGCCGAGTCGACGATCAAGACCCACGTGAGCCGCATCCTGGTGAAACTCGGCCTCCGGGACCGCACCCAGGCAGCCGTCTTCGCCTACGAGGCGCGGCTGGTGACACCGGGCTGACCGGATAGCTCGCACCACACGTACTTGCCCCGGTTGCCGAACCTGGAGAGCGGCTGCCAGCCCCACAGGTTGGAGCAGGCCCTGACCAGGGCAAGCCCTCGGCCGTCCTCATCGGTGACGCTGCCGGCCAACCCCGCAGGAGCGGGCGGAGGTTCGGGATCCGCGTCCCACGCACCGATCCGCAGCACGCCGGCCGACCAGCGCACCCGCAGCGCGGCAGGCCCCTTGGTGTGCAGCACGGCGTTGCTGATCAGCTCCGTTGCCAGCAGTTCGGCGACGTCGACGAGGCGGATCAGGCCGTGCATCGTGAGGATCAGACGGAGGGTGCGGCGACTGATGGTGACGGCGCGGAGGTCGTTCGGGATGTACAGGGAGTACTCCCAAGGCTCGTCTTCGGGCATGCGTCGACTCCGTTCGGTGAGGTGAGGGGGCGTCGCAGCCACCGGGCGGTGTCATTGCCGCAGCCGTCATGACAGGACGGAGCGGTGCGCTTCCGGTACCCCGGTGTTTCGCAGCGTGTGCGTCGCGTCACTGACGGTACGGCAATAATTATCGCCACTGCAACCGGTTGTCGTAGTCTGACACCCGAATGAGGAGCGCCAACAGGGGTGTTGAGGAGGACGGATGCCGCCGAGAAGTCATGCCACCGGGCGACAGGTGCGTCTGGGTGCCGAGCTGCGACGTCTGCGCGAGGCGGCTGGACTGAAGGCGCGCGAGGTAGCCGGGTTGCTGAATTCGACCTCGGCTCAGATCAGCCAGATGGAGTTGGGCTTCGCCGGTGTCAGCGAAGAACGGGTGCGGCGGCTCGCGGCTCACTATGCCTGCACGGACGAGGCGTTGATCGATGCGCTCGTGGCCATGGCGACCGACCGGACGCGCGGTTGGTGGGAGGAGTACCGGGGAGTACTGCCGCCGGTGTTCCAGGACACCGCCGAAGTCGAGCACCATGCGATGTTCCTGCGAGAGGTCGTGATCACGCACGTTCCAGGGCTGCTGCAGACCGCCGACTACGCACGCGCGCTCTATACGTACGTGCATCCCGGCCTGCCCGATAGCGAGTTGGCCCCTCGGGTGGAACACCGGATGAAGCGACGTGTTGTGATCGCAGGCGACAACGCGACCTCGTACGAGACGCTGATCCACGAGTGCGCTCTTCGGGTCCGCGTGGCCGGGCGCAGTGTTTCCCGCGCTCAACTCCAGCAGATCCTGGACCGAATCGAGCAGGGCCAGGCCAAGGTGAGGGTCATCCCGTTCGATCAGGACGGCTTTGGTGGCGCCGGGATCTCGATGATGTACGCGGGTGGTCCGGTGCCTCAATTGGACACTGGTCTGCGGGATGCCCCCACCGGAGTCGCCTTCATCGATGCGGACGCACAACTGAAGCAACTTCGAACGCTGTTTCTTAGAATGCGGGACGCGTCGCTGGCTCCCACCGCGTCGCGGGACTTCATCCACCGCTTGTCGAAGGAACTGTGAGGCGAGACATGACTGAGGCCATGCGTTGGCGTAAGTCCACTTACTCGGGCGGCGGCGACGGCGACACCTGCGTCGAGATCGCGGAGGCGCACCCCCGCATAGCCATCCGCGACTCCAAGGCCCCCGCCCGCGCCGTCCTCTCCGTCCCCGCCCTCTCCTTCGCCGCCTTCATCGAGCACGTGAAGCGTCACCCCTGACCGAGGGCGTGACCCCACCCGGTCAGTGGCCTCCTCGGTCAAGGAAGGCGGAGGACTCGCCGACTGCGTCTGCTCGCCCCGCTGGGTTCCGCACGCGGCCACAGCCATCGCGACAAGGGCAACTGCAGCTGCTGCGGCTGATCGTCTGCTGAACATGGCCAGAGTTTCCTGCCTCGTACGGCAAACGCCATGAGCGCGGGTGCGCATCCGGCCAAGGTGCTGTTCGGTCCCGCGCCCGCCCGCAGGTCGCAAGGGGGCAGACCCTGCCGGTCTCCCACATCGCCGTCAGGGGAAGCCGCTTTCGATGGGGGCTCTGGGCACAGGGCCGGTCGGCGTCCTATGGTCCGGGCATGACGGCTGAACCCGACCTCGCGTTCGACCCCTGAAACCCGGCGTTCGTCGCCGATCCGTATCCCGGCTATGCCGAGCTGCGGGAACGGGGGCGGGTGCACTGGTTCGAGCCGACGAACCAGTGGCTGGTGCCGCACCACGCGGACGTCTCGGCGCTGCTGCGCGACCGGCGGCTGGGGCGGACGTACCAGCACCGCTTCACGCACGAGGAGTTCGGCCGGACGGCGCCGCCGCCCGAGCACGAGCCGTTCCACACCCTCAACGACCACGGGATGCTCGACCTGGAGCCGCCGGACCACACCCGGATCCGGCGCCTGGTGTCGAAGGCGTTCACCCCGCGCACGGTGGAGCGGCTGAAGCCGTACGTCGAAGGGCTGGCGGCGGACCTGGTGGCCGCGCTGGTCGACGCCGGCGGCGGTGACCTGCTGCGGGACGTGGCCGAACCGCTCCCGGTCGCGGTGATCGCCGAGATGCTGGGCATCCCGGAGTCCGACCGGGCCCCGCTGCGCCCCTGGTCGGCGGACATCTGCGGGATGTACGAGCTGAATCCGTCGGAGGGGTCGGCGGTGAAGGCCGTCAGGGCCTCGGTCGAGTTCTCGGACTATCTCCGGGAGCTGATCGCCGAGCGTCGCGCGAAGCCGGGCGACGATCTGGTCTCTGGGCTGATCGCGGCCCACGACGAGGACGACGACCGGCTCACCGAGCAGGAGATGATCTCCACCTGCGTGCTGCTGCTGAACGCGGGCCACGAGGCGACGGTGAACTCCACGGTCAACGGCTGGTGGGCGCTGTTCCGGAACCCGGACCAGCTGGCCGCCCTCCGCGCGGACCACTCCCTGGTCCCCACGGCAGTGGAGGAGCTGATGCGCTACGACACCCCGCTCCAGCTGTTCGAACGCTGGGTCCTGGACGACATCGAGATCGACGGCACGGTGATCCCCCGGGGCGCGGAGATCGCCATGCTCTTCGGCTCCGCCAACCACGACCCGGCCTTCTTCACCGACCCTGGGCACCTGGACCTCACCCGTGCGGACAACCCGCACATCTCCTTCAGCGCCGGTATCCACTACTGCATCGGCGCACCCCTGGCCCGTATCGAGCTCGCGGCGTCCATGAGGGCGTTGCTGGAGCAGGCCCCGGCGCTGCGCCTGGCGGAGGAGCCGAAGCGCAAGCCGAACTTCGTGATCAGGGGGCTGGAAGGGCTGGCGGTCGAGGTCTGAGTCCGCCGTCCCGGGCCGCGTCACCTCTGGGAGGGCGGGGTACCGGGCCCGTTCCACGAACGGGACCTCAGCTTCGCTTTTTACTTCCAGGGCAAACCGCCCCTGGAAGTAAAAAGCGAAGTTCAGAGGTCGCGCGGACAGGCGGCTGCTGGGGCCGGTGGGCAGACGGGACAGGCACAGGTTCCGTGATCACGGAGTGGCAACGCTCTGTGACCATCGGAGGGGCCTGTGCCTGCGCTGCCATCAGGGCGCTGGGAGTGGGACAACGAGGCCGTTCGGCCTCCGGGATCAAACCGCCCGGCCTGCGGAAGAGCCGACCTTCGTCACACCGCTGAGGCGGCTGCTCCTTGCAGGGCGGCCGCCACACCGTGCGTCATCGGGTCACCGTGCCCGAAGACCGCGGTGTCGACCTCCAGCTTGGCAAGCCGGTGCAGCGACTGGATGGCCCGGGCGCGGTCGGTGTTGAAGACCCCCAGCATGGTCCGGCCGACATTGGCGACCGCGTCGCCGGTGAACAGTACCCTCGGCCCGGGCAGGTGGAGCGCGATCGACCCGTCCGTGTGCCCGGGCACCGCGACCACCACCGCCCCGCCGCCGAACTCCAGGACATCGCCGTCCTCCACCTCCCGATCCACCCGGCACGGTGGGGCCGGCGGCAGCGGCGGAAGAGCCGCCCGGATCGGTACCTCGAACTCCTCCAGTACTGGTGGCGCCCCGGCCGCCTCGCCCCGGATCACCGGCGCCTCCAGCCGATGAGCCATCACCTCCGCGCCGTGCCGGGCGGCGAGTTCGGCGGCCGAGCCCGTATGGTCCTCGTGCCAGTGCGTCAGCACGAGCCGCCGCAGTTCGCCGTCCAGTACTTCCTCGATCCGCGCCGCGCAGTCCGCCGTCCCGGTGTCGATCAGGGTCAGCTCGTCGTCGTCCCGCCACAGATAGGCCGCCCCCACCGGGAAGCGGAGCATGCGTAGCCTCGGCAGTACCTCGATCACATCCATGCCCCCCAGCCTGCACGGTCGCCCCGGCGGCCGTGTCTGCGTTCGCTGACGGCTCACCAGGTGTGCGGGATACGATCAAGCCCGCCAACGCGTGTCCTCCACACGGCCGAGGTGGAACGCCCCGCGAGGCCAGGGCCTCCCGCAATGTGTCGATCGCAGTGGTCCGGTCTCTGGCCGCGCAAGACCCCGCACAGGGGGCTGGCCATGGGCGGCGGTGCGGGCGTTCGTCCCAGCGGTGGGTCGTCCATGCCCGGCGGATCAGGCTACGTACGGCGATGACGGTGTCGGCGAGGTCGAAGGAGGCGCCGATGACGGTGGCCCGGCGCTCGGAGCAGCGCGCGAGCCGGTGGAAGGCGTTCTGCCAGGCGTGGGTGCGCTCCACGTGCCAGCGTTGGCTGGCCTGGATCGGCGCCTTCTCACCCTTGTGCGCGATCCGGCCGTGCAGGCCGCGTTCGCTGAGCAGGGTGCGGGTGTCGGAGTCGTAGCCGGCGTCCAGGTGGACGGTGATGTCGGCGGGCAGCGGTCCGAGGTCGTCCAGGCGGTCCAGTGCGGGAGCGAGCAGCGGGGAGTCGTGGCGGTTGGCTCCGGCCAGGACGCGGCCCAGCGGGATGCCGTGACCGTCCGTCATTCCGGAGCGCTTCAGGCCCTGTTTGCCGCGGTCGACCGGGGAACGCCCGGCCACCTCGCCGCCGCCGGGAGCCTTGGTGATCGAGCCGTCGACGGCGATCTGGTCGAGGACGAGGCCGACGATCCGGTCGTAGGACTCCAGCGCGATCTGCTTGAGCCGGGCGAGGACGCCGAGCCGGGTCCACTCGTCGCGGCGACCTCGGACCGTGGTGGCCGAGCAGGTCGTGTCGGCGATCGCCTGGTGGGAGCAGCCGAACCGCAGCAGCTGCAGGAGCTTGTCGAAGACGATCCGGTCGCTGATGCGGGGCGGTGGCAGCCCAGCGGATGGTCCGGGGGGTACTCCGGCCGCTCGGGCAGCAGGACCGCGAATCGGCCCCAGAGTGGTTCGGTCAGCCGTGAGGGCAGCACGGGCACAGGTCTTCCCGGTGATCACAGAGCGTCGCAACTCCATGATCACCAAGACCTGTGCCCGCTTCGCTGTCGGGGTCCACCACCGCGCCTGTCTGCGCGACCTCTTACGCACATACCCCCAAAGGGATCGCGTTCGTGCGATGAGTGGTGCCCCACCGGGTGGTGCAGGGGAGCCCCGCGGTCCCGACACCGCGGGGCCGGAGACGGACGCCTTGCTGAAAAGCGTGAGCAGTCGGCGGGCATGTGTCACGTGAGCGCTCGAACGAGCGGCATCGGGACAGCGGTAGCCAAAGTGCTCACGCCTTCGGGACGGTGTGTCATCCCCGGGGCGTGGGCGAGTGTCCCGGCATCGCACATGTCGAGGCCGCATCCCACCACACGACGAAGGCCCGCACTGTGTGGGCGGCATGCCCTGGCCGCGGGCGTCCGACTCGCTCGAGGATTTCGAGGGGTACTCGCGCCGACCCCCGGCCTGGGCGCTGTACGAGGTCGTGAGTCCGGGACCTGCGAGGCTTCGCCCGCCTCGGTGTATGACGGGCGGCTGACCTCTTCTCAGCAGCGGTGCGGGGCCGGTTCAAGTGGCCGCGAAAATGCAGTCCCCAGCGGCACTGGGCGGTCGATTCAAGGGCGCGAGCCCGCAAAGCCGCAGGGTGGTCAGGTCACCGGCCCACGCCGCGCCGGCCCTGCCCGTCGGGGGCGAGTCCCGCCGGGCAGGGCCGCGGCACGGTCACTTCGTCTCGAGGTCCCGCCGCCGGAAGCCCGCCAGGCCCAGCCACACCAGACCGGCGGCGACAAGGGACAGCAGGAGCAGGGGGAGCCAGTTCATGTCCGCGGCGGGGAGCCGGGGGACATGGCCGAACGGGGAGAGGTTGTTCATCCAGCTCGGGAACTGGAGGATCTGGCCGAGGTAGCCGACCACGAAGGCGTACACCGGCACGACCCAGGCCACCTGACTCGCCCGTGGGAACCAGCCGAAGAGCACCACGGCCACACCGACCGTGACCCACAGGGCGGGCGCGTAGGCGAGGGCCGCCCCCACCAGCTTCGGGAACAGCGAACCGTCACCGGTCGAGGCCGCGCCCGCGATGCCGAAGCCGAGCCCGGCCATCAGCAGCACGAAGGTGCCGCCGCCCATGGCCACGGCCAGGTGGCCGCCGACCCAGCGGGCGCGCGAGAGGCCGGTGGCGAGGAGGGGCTCGGCGCGGCCCGCCGTCTCCTCGGAGCGGGGCCGCAGGGCCGCCATGACGACGTACACCGCCGCCACGACCGTGAGGACGACCATCACCATGGAGGCGAACGACTCGGCGACGCCGGCACCGCCGATGCGGTCCAGGGCCTCCTGGAGCTCGTCGATGCCCTTCAGCATGTCCTCGGCGTCCCCGAGGATCGATCCGTACATCGCGCCCATCAGGAACAGGCCCGAGCTGAAGCCGATCAGCATGCCGCGGTGCAGCCGCAGGGCGAAGCCGAGCGGGGTGCTGAGCGCGTCGGAGGCCGTGGGGCTGCCCAGCCTCTCCGGACGCAGGCCCGCGCCCACGTCCCGCCGGGTGGAGAGCACGAAACCCGCCGCCGCGCACACCACCGCGAACGCCAGGCAGAGCAGCAGCGGCCACCAGCGGTTGTCGACGTACGGGTAGCTGCGCTGCACCCAGCCGATCGGGGACAGCCAGGACAGGGTGCCGTTCTCGCCGCTGTCGCCGGCGGCACGCAGCACGTAGGCGACGCCGATGACCGCGAGCGCCATACCGGACGCGCCGCGCGCGTGCGCGGTGAGCTGGACGGTGACCGCGGCGACGGCGGCGAAGACGAGGCCGACGGCGGCGTGGCCGAAACCGTAGAGCAGCGAGCCTGCCGTGCCGCCGTCCTCGAGCCCCATGCCGGCCAGGCCGAAGGCCAGCAGCAGCGCCAGGGCGAGGTTGGCCAGGACCGCGACGGACAGGGCGGCGGCGAGGTGGGCGTGGCGGCCGACGACGGTCGAGCGCACCAGCTCGGCGCGGCCGGTCTCCTCCTCGGCGCGGGTGTGCCGGGTGATGATCAGTACGCTCATGAGGCCGACGAGGACGGCCATGAAGCCGAGCATCTGGTGGCCCAGCATGGAGCCGAAGTCGTAGTCGTCGAGGTAGTGGCGGGGGCCGGACATGGCGAGGCCGGCCGGGCTGTCCATGCTCCGGACGGCGTTCGCCCGGTCCTCCGGGTCGCTGTACAGGGTCTTGAAGTTGCCCGCCGTGGCGAGCGTGCCGAGGAACAGGGCCAGGACCCACACCGGGAGCCGGATCCGGTCCCGGCGCAGGGCGAAGCGGATCAGCGTCCGGGTCCCGGCCAGCGCGTTGCCGCCCGCGACCGGTCCGGCGGGTGCCGGAGCCTCGGGGGCGGCGGTCGCGGTGGTCATCGCGGGTCTCCGTTCGTACCGTGCCCGTTGGCGGCGAGCTCGCTGCCGTAGTGGCGGAGCATCAGCTCCTCCAGGGTCGGCGGGTGGCTGATGAGGCTGCGGATGCCGAACTCGGTGAGCTTGCGGACCGCTCCGTCGACCTGGCCGCCCTCGACGGCGAAACGGACCCGGCCGGTGGCCCCGTCGAGGGTCTGCAGGTCGTGAACGCCGGGCAGCTCGCCGAGGCCGGCGGCGGGCCGCTCGGTCTCCACCTCGATGGTGGTGCGGGTCAGGTGGCGCAGCTCGCTGAGGGTGCCGGACTGGACGGTGCGGCCCAGCCGGATGATGCTCACGCGGTCGGCGAGCTTCTCCACCTGGGCCAGGATGTGGCTGGAGAGCAGGACGGTCTTGCCCGCTGCCTTGGCCTCGCCGATGACGTCCTGGAAGACGACCTCCATGAGCGGGTCCAGTCCCGCGGTCGGCTCGTCGAGCAGCAGCAGCTCGGCGTCGGAGGCGAGCGCGGCGACGATGGCGACCTTCTGCCGGTTGCCCTTGGAGTAGGCGCGGCCCTTCTTGGTCGGGTCCAGGTCGAAGCGCTCGATGAGCTCGGTGCGACGCTTCCTGTCCAGGCCGCCGCGCAGCCGCGCCAGCAGGTCGATGGCCTCGCCGCCGGTGAGGGTCGGCCACAGCTCCACGTCGCCGGGGACATAGGCGAGGCGGCGATGGAGCTCCACGGCGTCCGCCCACGGATCGAGGCCGAGCACCTGGGTGGTGCCCGAGTCGGCACGCAGCAGACCGAGCAGGACGCGGATGGTGGTGGACTTGCCGGAGCCGTTCGGGCCCAGGAAGCCGTGGACCTCGCCGGATTCGACGTCCAGGTCGAGACCGTCGAGCGCGCGCGTGCGACCGAACGACTTGTGGAGTCCGGACACGGTGATGGCCTTCGTCATGCATCGGAAGGTACGCTTGTTTCACAAATTTGTGAAGATAAGGAAGTGCGTAAATGTTGGGCTGGACCGCCCCGACCTCACTTGAGCAGCGGATGTGTCACGGGCGCGCTGAGCGGGGCGGACAGGACACGTACGGGCCGACGGGAGAGATGAGCGGGTCATGACCAAAGAGACGGGGCGGCCGGAGCGGGACCCCGAGGCGGTCTCCCGGTTCGTCGAGCACTTCGCGGCGCAGCTCGTGGTGGCCGGGCTGCCGCGCATGCCGGCCAGGGTCTTCGCGGCCCTGCTCGCCTCCGACACCGGGGTCCGGACCTCCGCCGAACTGGGGGAGCAGCTCAAAATCTCACCAGCCGCGGTCTCCGGCGCGGTGCGCTATCTGGCGCAGCAGCACATGGTCTCCCGCGAGCGCGAGCCCGGCTCGCGCCGGGAGCGGTACCGGGTCCACGGCGACCAGTGGTACGAGGCCCTGACCAACCGCGAGGCCGTCATCCGGCGCTGGGAGGAAGCCCTGCGCGAGGGCGTCACCAGTCTGGGCCGCGACACCCCGGCGGGCCGCCGGCTGGCGGAGACCCTGGCCTTCTTCGAGTTCGCCGAGAAGGAGATCGAGTCGATGATGGAACGCTGGCGGGCCCACCGAGAGGAGCACTTCGGCCGGGAGTGAGCCCGACGCACGGCCGAGGAGGGCTCGCTCACGTCGGCAGCGTCAGCCCCCAGGCGTCCTTCCGGACCACCCACGTCCGGGTCCGTACGGGGCCCGACACCAGGGCGTCCGCCCGGTAGCGGAAGTGTGCGCCGGACACCGTCACCGTGTGCCCCTCGGCCAGCAGGGGCGACGCCTCCGCGCCGACGGACACCGGCCGCACCTCGACCCGGGCTCTCCCACCGGGGCCGGGGACGACGGAGACCGCCTCCACCGGCTGGCGCAGGTCGACGAGTGTCTCCCCGTCGACCTCCACGCGCAGCCGCGAGGGCCCGCCCTCGGGAGCGGTGGCGATCCGGGACGGCCGGACCGCCACCAGGGTCCGCACCAGGGACTGGTACGTCCGCAGCCACGGAAGCCCCGCCCCGGCCTCCTCCCGAACCCCTGCCGTGCCCGCCGCGTCGGCCGTCCCCGCCGTGCCGGTCGGCGGAATCCGTACGGCGCCGAGCACCACGCCGTCGCTGTCGTCCACCAGCAGGTCCATCCGCCGCTCGGCGCCGTCCAGGACGGCCCGCGCCGCCGCCACCGTCCCCGTGGGCACCCCCAGTGACCGGGCGAGGGACAGCGCGCCGCCGACCGGCACCAGGGACAGCGCGCAGCCGGTCAGCTCGCGCTGCCGGTGCAGCAGCCCCACCGCCCGCATCAGGGCCCGGTCGTCGCCGACCACCACCGGGCGCCGGGAACCCCGCCGGGCCAGCGCGCGGGCGAACTCCTCCGGCCCGTCCGGCAGGCAGACCTTCGTCGTCGCACCCCCACTGAGCACGTCTTTCGCGATGCGCACGGACTCGCCGTCCCTGCGGCGGGCGACCGGATCGATGACCACCAGGAGCTGATCGGACGTCGGGGAAGTCGCCACCTCGGCCATGCCTCGCTTCCTCGGGTAGCATCTTTGTGCAAGAGCCCCTTTGCACTTTTGCGCAGGGGCTTCGTCTATTCCGGGGCACCCGGTCCGACGGTTGGCGGCCAACGGTGGTCGCGGTGCACGCGGCGGAGATCCACCGCGTACGCCCCTGACCCTGGACATGCCCCGCCCGGAAGGGGTGTACGCGCGTGCCCGCACTTGTGCTGCTCGGTGCTCAGTGGGGTGACGAAGGCAAGGGAAAGGCGACGGACCTGCTCGGTGGTTCCGTCGACTACGTGGTGCGCTACCAAGGCGGCAACAACGCCGGCCACACGGTAGTCGTGGGTGATCAGAAGTACGCCCTCCACCTGCTCCCTTCCGGAATCCTGTCCCCCGGCTGCACTCCGGTCATCGGCAACGGCGTCGTCGTCGACCCCTCCGTCCTGCTCTCCGAGCTGAGCGGGCTGAACGAGCGGGGCGTCGACACGTCCAAGCTCCTGCTCAGCGGCAATGCGCACATCATCACGCCGTACAACGTGACCGTCGACAAGGTGACGGAACGCTTCCTCGGCAAGCGCAAGATCGGGACGACGGGTCGCGGCATCGGCCCGACCTACGCCGACAAGATCAACCGCGTCGGCATCCGGGTCCAGGACCTGTACGACGAGTCGATCCTCACCCAGAAGGTCGAGGCGGCGCTCGACGTCAAGAACCAGATGCTCACCAAGCTCTACAACCGGCGCGCGATCGCCGTGGACCAGGTGGTCGGGGAGCTGCTGGGCTACGCGGAGAAGCTGGCGCCCTACGTCGCCGACACCGTCCTGGTCCTCAACGAGGCCCTCGAGCAGAACAAGGTGGTCCTCTTCGAGGGCGGCCAGGGCACCCTGCTCGACATCGACCACGGCACGTACCCCTTCGTCACCTCGTCCAACCCGACCGCGGGCGGCGCCTGCACGGGCGCCGGTGTGGGCCCGACGAGGATCAGCCGGGTCATCGGCATCCTCAAGGCGTACACGACCCGCGTCGGCGCCGGCCCCTTCCCGACCGAGCTGTTCGACGAGGACGGCGAGGCGCTGCGCCGCATCGGCGGCGAGCGGGGCGTCACGACCGGCCGCGACCGCCGCTGCGGTTGGTTCGACGCGGTGATCGCCCGCTACGCGACCCGCGTGAACGGCCTGACCGACTTCTTCCTCACCAAGCTCGACGTCCTCACCGGCTGGGAGCAGATCCCGGTCTGCGTGGCCTACGAGATCGACGGCAAGCGCGTCGAGGAGCTCCCCTACTCCCAGTCGGACTTCCACCACGCGAAGCCGGTCTACGAGATGCTCCCCGGCTGGTCCGAGGACATCACCGGGGCGAAGTCCTTCTCCGACCTCCCGAAGAACGCCCAGGCCTACGTCAAGGCCCTGGAGGAGATGTCCGGCGCCCCGATCTCCGCGATCGGCGTGGGCCCGGGCCGCGACGAGACGATCGAGATCAACTCGTTCCTGTAGGCCGAGCGGTACGTACTCCCCGTCCCGGTGACCGGCGTGGTCACCGGGACGTTTCACGTCCCTGAGCCTGGTGGATTCCCGCGCTTGCCGCACGTCACTAGGCTGCCGCGTCAGCGTTGACCTGGTCTGCTGCCGTCCGGCTTCCTGTGCCGGGCGGCAGTGCGGGACCGTGGGCCGGCCGATTCGGGCCCGGCGACGTCTCAGCTGAAGACGATCATCGACCCCTGCGCCAGGCTCCGGGTCGCCGCCGCGTGCAGGCCCAGCCAGACGTGGCGTTCGCGGGCGAAGGGGCTGGGGTCGTACGGGGCCGGGACGGCGGGTTCCTCCAGCTCGGTCGGTCCCTGCGGGGCTTCCGGCGCCGCCGGGGGATTCGCGGGGTCGATGCCGAGGGCCGGGGCGACGAGTTCCAGTTCCCGCAGCAGTGCGTGGGAGGAGCCCAGCGGACCGCCGCCGGCGAGGAGTTCGTCGCTGGAGAGCGGGGTCGGGAAGTCCACGGGGACGTAGGCCCCGGCGTGGTCGTAGTGCCAGACCAGGTGCGACTGCTGGGCCGTCGCCTCGAACATCTCCAGCAACTGCTCGTAGTCACTGCCCAGTTCGCCCACCGGAGTGACCGGCAGCCCGCATACCTGGAGCAGATACGTGCGCCGCAGGAAGTGCAGCGCGTCGTAGTCGAAACCCGCGACCGGGGCGACCTCGCCGGACAGTCCCGGCATGTACTGGTACACCGGCACCGGCGGCAGCCCGGCCTCGGCGAGCACCTTGTTGTACTGCGCGAGTTCCTCGGCGAACGGATTGTCGGGCGTGTGGCACAACACGTCGACGAGCGGTACCAGCCACAGGTCACAGGCCAAAGAGGGCTCCTCGCACAGAAGGGGTAGGTCAGAGAAGGGTATCGGCGCGGGGCGAGGGCGGCTCCCCTCGTGCAGGTCCCCTACCCATACGAACACAGACGACGCGGGCGCCGCCCCCGGGCTCCGGCTTCCGTCCCGAGTCGATCGGCAGCCGCTCAGTCCGGTGGGAGCTGCTCGACGAGGGTCAGGGAGTGGGCGTTGTACGACTCGATGACCGCGCGCGCGGAATCGGTGTCACGGCGCGACAGGGCATCGACCAGATCGGTGTGTTTGGACCACAGCCGTCCCCGGAGATCGGGCAAGTGCCGCAGATGCTGCACCATGCACACCCAGGTCTGCACGCGGAGCCGGTGCAGAAAGGCGGTGAGGTAGGGGTTGCCGAACAGGGCCCCGAGTTCGCGCCAGAAGCGCAGGTCGTAGCCGATCAGAATGGTGAGGTCCCCGGCGTGGGCCGACCGCTGCGCCTCCTCGCCGCGCCGCCGGACCCCGGCGAGCGTGGCGGCGACCCGGGGCTCCTCGGGCCGGAGCGAGACCAGGCGGCCGTCGGGGTCGGTCAGGGCGTGGAACATCCCGTCGATCACCAGGCCGCGGGCCTCGATCATGCCGCGGAAGTCGTCGACGGAGTACTCGCGCACCCGGAACCCCCGGTGCTGGTCGGCGTCGAGCAGTCCCTGCGCCGACAGATCGACCAGTGCCTCCCGCACGGGGGTCGCGGACACCCCGTACTGGTCGGCGATCTCCTTGACGGTGAACTCCTGTCCCGGCTGGAGCCGCCCGGCCAGCACCTCGTCACGGAGCGCGTCGGCGATCTGCTGCCGCAGCGTGCTGCGGGTCACCGCGCCGTTGCCGCCGGTGCCGGGCATGGTCGGGCGTCTCCCTCATCGCGTTCGAATGGCGTGCACACATCTGTCCACGGTGCCGCCACCCTACGCGTTCACCCTCCCGAGCCTGTTCGAGTGCCCGCCGGGGCCACCGGCCCACGGCACCACGGCGGGCACGGGACCACGGCGGGCACGAGGGCGCCGGGACGCCGGGTCACTCCACGTACTCGTCCGCCACCGACAGGGCCGAGTCCAGTGCCGCCAGACCCTCCTTCAGCTCGGCCTCGTCCGTGTTGCACGGGGGCACGACATGGGTGCGGTTCATGTTCACGAAGGGCCACAGCCCGCCCGCCTTCGCGGCAGCCGCGAACGCGGCCATGGGGGCGTTCGCCTCGCCGGTCGCGTTGTACGGCACCAGCGGCTCCCGGGTCTCCCGGTTCCGCACCAGTTCCAGCGCCCAGAACATGCCGACCCCGCGGACCTCGCCCACGCTGGGGTGCCGTTCCGCGAGCTCGTGCAGCGCGGGGCCGACGACCGACGTGCCGAGCCGTGCCGCGTTCTCGACGATGCCCTCCTCGGCCATGACGTTGATCGTCGCGACGGCCGCGGCGCAGGCCAGCGGATGCCCGGAGTACGTCAGCCCACCCGGGTACGGCCGCTTCCCGAAGGTGTCGGCGATCGCCCCGGAGAGCGCGACGCCGCCGAGCGGCACATACCCGGAGTTCACGCCCTTCGCGAAGGTCATCAGATCCGGCACCACGTCGAACAGGTCCGCCGCGAACCACGTGCCGGTCCGGCCGAACCCGGCCATGACCTCGTCCAGGACGAAGACGATGCCGTACTTGTCGCACAGCTCACGGACCCCGGCGAGGTAACCGGGCGGCGGCGGCATGATCCCCGCCGTTCCCGGAACGGTCTCCAGGATGATCGCCGCGATCGTCGACGGCCCCTCGAAGGCGATCGTCGCCTCCAGGTGCTCGAGCGCCCGCGCGCACTCCTGTTCCTCGGTCTCGGCGTAGAAGCGGGAGCGGTACAGGAAGGGCGCCCAGAAGTGCACGACCCCGGCCGTTCCGCTGTCGGAGGCCCAGCGGCGCGGATCACCGGTGAGGTTCACGGCCTGCTGGGTGCCGCCGTGGTACGAGCGGTACGCGGAGAGCACCTTGGGCCGCCCGGTGTGCAGCCGCGCCATGCGCACGGCGTGCTCGACGGCGTCCGCGCCCCCGTTGGTGAAGAAGATCTTGTCGAGGTCCCCCGGCGTCCGCTCGGCGATCAGCCGCGCCGCCTCCGACCGCGCCTCGATGGCGAACGCGGGCGCGAACGTCGTCATCCGCGCGGCCTGCTCCTGGATCGCGGCGACGACCTCGGGGTGCTGGTAACCGATGTTGGTGTAGACGAGCGCGCTGCTGAAGTCGAGGTAGCGCCGGCCGTCGTAGTCCCAGAAGTACGACCCCTCCGCCCCGGCGACGGCGAGCGGGTCGATGAGCTCCTGCGCGGACCAGGAGTGGAAGACGTGCGCACGGTCGGCGGCCTTCACGGCGGCCCCGACCTCGGGGTTCGGCTGAGGAGTCATGGGGCCGAGGGTAGGCCGTGGCACCGGCCGCACGACATCGGCGGCCTGTCTGCGGATCGCCGCTTTCCGCGACAGGTTGTCGACGGCCGTCGACGGCCGACCCGCTGCTTGTTGACAGCGTGCTGCCTAAATGTCAGCATGCTGTCAATGGGTGAGGCGTCGGATGCCCTCGGCCCCCGTCACACCCACGGCATCCGCGGCATCCACCGGCACCCCCCAGGGAACGTCATGACCCGCAAGCCCGCCCATCTCGCCGTCTACGACACCTACGCCGACTGGGAGACCGGTCACACCACCGCGCACCTCGCGCTCGCCGGGTTCGAGGTCCGTACCGTCGCCCCCACCGGAGCGCCCGTCACCAGCGCCGGCGGGCTGCGGGTGCTGCCCGACCTCGCGCTCGAGGAACTGCGGCCCGAGGACAGCTCGCTCCTCATCCTCACCGGGGCCGACCTGTGGGACGAGGGCGACGCACTCGCCCCCTTCGCCCGCACCGCCCGCGCCTTCCTCGACGCCGGTGTGCCCGTCGCCGCCATCTGCGGTGCCACCGCCGGACTCGCCCGCGAGGGCCTGCTCGACGAGCGGGCGCACACCGCTGCCGCCTCCTTCTACCTGGCCGCGACCGGATACGCCGGCGGCGAGCGGTACGTCGAGGCCGACGCCGTCACCGACGGCGGACTCGTCACCGCCGGACCGACCGAACCCGTCGCCTTCGCCCGCGAGGTCTTCCGCCTGGTCGGCGCCTACGACGAACCGGTGATCGACGCCTGGTACCGCCTCTTCCACGACTCCGACCCCGAGGCGTACGCCGAGCTCGAGAAGGCCCTGGCCCGGTGAGCCGGGAGCAGCAGGACCTGCTCAGCCGCGGCGCGCTCGGTGTCTTCCGGCTGAACGGCCAGTTCCTCGCGGTCGCCGAGGAGCTGGCCCGGCCCGCCGGACTCACCGCCGCCTCGTGGCAGGTGCTCGGCGCGGTCCTCGGCGAACCGCTGCCCGTCTCCGGGGTCGCCCGCGCCATGGGCATCACCCGGCAGAGCGTGCAGCGTACGGCCGACCTGCTGGTGGAGCGCGGACTCGCCGAATACCGGCCCAACCCGGCCCACCGCCGTGCCAAGCTACTCGCCGTCACCGAGCAGGGGCGCGCGGCCGTCGCAGTGATCAACCCCGGTCACGCCGCGTTCGCCGAACGACTGGCGAAGGCGTTCGGCGAAGCGGAGCTCGCACAGGCGGTCCACGCGCTGGAACGCCTGTCCACCGCGCTCGACGAGCTCGGCCCGCCTGTTACGGAACCGTAGACGGCGCCCGACTCCCCCGGCCCCGGCCCGCACTATCCTCGGGCTGTTGCTCACTGTGGGGGGAAGGCGGCGCAACGATGGAAAGGCATGAACCGGGGGACGCGATGGGGGCGCCCGGCGGTCGGCACCCGGGGAGAGTCGGCGCGTACCGGCTGCTCGCGCGGCTCGGGCCGGCGGAATGGGGTACGTCTACCTGGCCCGTTCCGACCGGGGACGCACCGTCGCCGTCAAGCTGGTCCGTGAGGAGCTGGCCCAGCAGGAGGAGTTCCGGGCCCGTTTCCGCCAGGAGGTGCAGGCCGCACGGCAGGTCGGCGGCGCCTGGACCGCTCCGGTGCTGGACGCGGACACCGAGGCCCCGGTGCCGTGGGTCGCCACCGGGTACGTCGCAGGGCCCAGTCTCCAGCAGGTCGTCGGGCAGGACCACGGCGCGCTGCCCGAGCGCTCGGTACGCATTCTCGCCGCTGGTCTCGCGCACGCGCTGAAGGACATCCACGCCGCCGGCATCGTGCACCGCGACCTCAAGCCGTCCAACGTGCTCGTCACCATCGACGGGCCGCGCGTCATCGACTTCGGGATCGCGCGGGCGAGGGAGACCGTGACCGACGGCGGACTCACCCGCACCGGCGCACTCGTCGGCTCGCCCGGGTTCATGGCGCCGGAGCAGGTGCGCGGCGACCGCATCACCTCCGCCTGCGACGTCTTCTGCCTCGGCTCGGTGCTCGCCTACGCGGCCACCGGCGAGCTTCCCTTCGGCACCGCCAACAGCGGGGTGCACGCCCTGATGTTCCGCATCGCCCAGGAGGAACCCGACCTGGGCCGGGTCCCCGAGGGCCTCGCCGGCCTGGTGAAGGACTGCCTGAAGAAGGACCCCGCCCACCGCCCCACGCTCGACCAGATCCTGGAGCGCACCGGCGCCGAGGACACCGTCGTCGACGGCCGCTCCCGCGATCCCTGGCTGCCGAGCGCCCTGGTCGCACAGCTCGGCCGGCACGCCGTGCGGCTGCTGGAAGCGGAGGACCCGGAGGCACCCCCGACCGCCCCACCGGGCAGCGGAAACGCCGGTGGAGCCGTCGGAGCGGGATCGGCAGCGGGAGCGGCAGGGGCCGTCGGAGCCGCCGGGCAACCCGCACCGCCCACGCCGCCCGGATCGGACGGCGCCGCGCCCGCCGCAACCCCCGAACACGCCCCCGCCACCGACGGCTCCGCCCCACCGGAGTCCCCGCCCCATGCATTCGCCCCGCCCGCGCCGGGCGCCCCCGGTGACGGTGCGCCGGTGAACCACCTGCCCACCCTGGTCGCCGGCCAGAACACCACCCCGCCCCCGGGCCCGACCCCGGGCAGCCCGGCGGCCGGGCAGGTCCCCGCCGCGTACGGCCATCCCCAGCCGCACGCCCAACCGCACCCCCGGTCCCCCGGCCACGGCTACCCGTACCACGCCTACGGGGCCGCCGGCTCCACCCCGCCCCACGGCCCACCGCCCTTCGGCCCGACCCCGCCCCCGTACGGTCCGGCGCAGACACCGCGCAGTGACCGTTCCCCGCGCTGCTCGTCGTCATCGCGCTGGTCGTCGCGATCGCCGCCGGCGGCACGGTGTACGCGCTCATGAGCAACGGCGACGGGGGCAACAGCGTCGGCGGCAGTCCCACGGGCACGGCGACCGACGGGAAGGCCTCGAGCGGGCCGGACGGATCAGGCGGTACGGGCGAGTCCGGCGGGACGGATCGGCCCGGCACCTCGCCGGCGGCGGACGGGGTGATCCCGACGGGGTACCTGGGCAGTTGGTCCACGACCATCGACAACGCGAGCGGGCTGCACACCCGCGAGCTGACCATCCAGCAGGGCGAGGTGGGAGACACGGTCATGTCCCTCGTCGCCGACGGGCCCACCGGCAACGGCACCTACCACTGCGTGTTCGAGGGCAGCCTCTCCAGCGCGCCGGGCTCCGGCGACCGGTTGCGGATCGGCCCGTCCACCGTGACGGTCGGTCAGCCGCGCAGCGCCTGCACCCCGGGGTCCGCCACCGAGATCACCCTCCTCCCCGACGGTTCCCTCCAGCGCGTGAACACCAGCAACGGCGACCAGCTCACCTACACCCGGAACTGAGGCATCCGGCCCACTCCGCTCTCACCGAGAGCTGTCGAACGTTCGGCGAACCTCGGTCCACGAATCCCGCTGCCCCGACTACCTCGGCTCCGGAGGGCGCTGCCGGGGCATGTTCGGCCGGGCCGGGCCCGGAGGGGCGGGGAAGCGGCCGTGCGGCGCGGGCGCTTCGGGGCGGCCCGTGCCCGCCACGGCACCCCGGACGCCCGACGGCACGACCCTGCCGCGGAAGTCCGTCATCCAGTCCTCCGTCTCGGCCCGCACCAGCTCGCTCACGTCCTCCGAGAACCGCCGCAGCACCGACAGGCACCGCTCGGCCGCCTCGCTCGCGGTGCCCTCGGCCGGGCCCAGCACCTCGCGGACGCACTCCGACGCCCAGTCGAACTGGAACGCCTGAAGCCGCCGCTGCACCGCCTGCGCGGTCGCCACGTCCCGCATCCAGCCGGACGTCACCCCGAAGAACCGGTCAGCGGCCCCACACGCGACCGCGAGCAGCAACGCCAGGTACCCCCAGGGAGTGACCCCGTCGGCCACCCGGGTCAGATCCAGCAGCGGCAGCGCCGCCCCGGTGACCGCTCCCACCGCGGTCCCGGTGCGCAGGGCCCGCGCGCAGCGCCGTTTCCACACCCGGTCCGCGAGGTACCAGGCGGCGGTGTCCAGCGCCCCCCGCTCCACCCACCGGTACAGCTCGTCCAACCGGAGCACGGGCTCGCCCCAGTCCCCGAGCGGAAACACCCGCCCGGCCAGATCGCCCGGCCGCAGCCCGGCCGCCCCCTCGCCGGGGCCGTCCTGCGGACGGCCCTCGGGCTGCATCTCCGGCTGACCCACCCCGTACTCCCTACTGACCCCTGCCGACTCCTGCTCGACGTCTGCCCGACGTCTGGCGCGGACGTGCCGCGCCCTTCCTACCGCCCAACGGGTGGGGGCATCGGGTGTTCGGCCGCTCTTCCGCCCGAAAGAGGGCCGTGATCAGGTAGAGGGCTCGACCGGGACTCACTCGAAAGAGTGCTGGGGCGACGGCTGCCCGGACCACGTAGGCTCGTGCCGAACGAGAAAGTCCCGTACGGACGGACCGACCTAGGAGCTGAATCGTGATCCCCGGTGGTGGCCAGCCCAACATGCAGCAGCTGCTCCAGCAGGCCCAGAAGATGCAGCAGGACCTGGCCAAGGCGCAGGAGGAACTCGCGCACATGGAGGTCGACGGCAAGGCGGGCGGCGGCCTGGTGACGGCCACCGTCACCGGCGGTGGTGAGCTCCGGTCGCTGGAGATCGACCCGAAGGCGGTGGACCCGGAGGACACCGAGACCCTCGCGGACCTGATCGTCGCGGCCGTCCAGGCGGCCAACGAGAACGCTCAGACGCTCCAGCAGCAGAAGCTCGGCCCGCTGGCCCAGGGCCTGGGCGGCGGCATCCCCGGTCTGCCCTTCTAAGACGGGGCGCGGGCCTCTACGGTACGTACTGAAGGAATTCCAGGAAGGACGGCAGTCCGTTGTACGAAGGCGTGGTACAGGACCTCATCGACGAACTCGGGCGGCTGCCCGGCGTCGGTCCGAAGAGCGCCCAGCGGATCGCCTTCCACATCCTGCAGGCGGAGCCGACGGACGTGCGGCGTCTCGCCCACGCCCTGATGGAAGTGAAGGCGAAGGTCCGCTTCTGCGCGACCTGCGGCAATGTGGCGCAGGAGGAGTTCTGCAACATCTGCCGTGACACCCGCCGCGACCGTGCGGTCATCTGCGTCGTGGAGGAACCCAAGGACGTCGTGGCCATCGAGCGCACGCGCGAGTTCCGGGGCCGCTACCACGTCCTGGGCGGCGCGATCAGTCCGATCGACGGGGTGGGCCCCGACGATCTGCGCATCCGGGAACTGCTGGCCCGGCTGGCCGACGGCACGGTCACCGAGCTGATCCTGGCCACGGACCCGAATCTGGAGGGCGAGGCCACGGCCACGTACCTCGCCCGCATGATCAAGCCCATGGGTCTGAGGGTCACCCGTCTGGCCAGCGGCCTCCCGGTGGGCGGCGACCTGGAGTACGCGGACGAGGTCACCCTCGGTCGCGCCTTCGAGGGGAGACGACTTCTAGATGTCTGATGCCACACTGCACGCGACCGACCGGGACCCGGACGACTTCTCGGTCCAGATCGCGGACCAGATCGAGAGCTTCCTGGTCGCCGTCACCGAGGTCGCCAGGGGCGACGAGCCCGACTCGGCGGTCCCCTTCCTCCTGCTGGAGGTCTCCCAGCTCATGCTGGCCGGCGGCCGGCTGGGCGCCCACGAGGACATCGTCCCCGAGGAGCGCTACGAGCCCGACGGGGGCCCGGAGGCCGATGTGGACGAACTCCGCGAGAACCTCGCCCGGCTGCTGGAGCCGGTCGACGTCTACTCCGAGGTCTTCGACCCCTACGAGCCCCGCAAGGCGCCCGTCCCGGCCCGCATCTCCGACGACCTCACCGACGTCATCACCGACCTCCGCCACGGCATGGCCCACTACCGGGCCGGCCGCACCACGGAAGCGCTGTGGTGGTGGCAGTTCTCCTACTTCTCCAACTGGGGCTCCACCGCGTCGGCGACCCTGCGGGCCCTGCAGTCCGTCGTCGCCCACGTCCGCCTCGACCAGCCCCTGGCCGCCCTCGACGGCCTCGACACCGACCAGGGCATGGGCGACGACACCCTCGAATTCGAGGCGGGCAGGGTCATGGCGGAGGAGCTCGGCACCTCCCTGGGCATGCGCCCGGTCACATAACGGAACCGGTGCTCCCGACACGGCGGACGGGGGAGGGATCCCTTCGCTGGAGGCGTGAGCAGTCGGCGGGCAAGTGTCACTTTGACGCTCATATGGGCGCTCTATGAACAGTTCCGGCCGAAGTGCTCACGTTTCCGGTGGGTGACCCGTGCGCAGGGGTGCAGGTGCCCGCCCCCCGGCTCCGCCATCACGAAGCCCCGACAAGGGCAACTGCCGGCGTCCGCCCGCGTGAACGACAGCGTGCACATGGGCACGCGGGCAAGGATCACGGTGACGATCGGGTGCCGCGACCGAACGGCGGGTGGGGCCCGACCGGGGCGCGGAACAACGGGAGCAACGCCTCGGGCTCGACGTGGGGTGCGGTCGCCGTCGGCGCGCTGTACCAGCGCAGCGGCCAGGTGTCGCCGTCCAGCGTGGGGATGCCGATGTAGGTGACCGTGCGGTCGTCCCGGCCACCGAGCCGCTGCACCCCGAGCGGCCAGTCGCACCGCTGCACGGCTCCCGGCGGAAGCAGGAAGTACACCCACCGCCCCCGGCCCGCTTCGGCCACGATCGGCCCGGCATCCTCGTCGGTCGCCTCGATCAGATGGTCGGCGACCAGCTCCCCGAGCAGACCCGTTTCCTCGAGCGGATGGTGGATCAGTCATGAGTGACCAACTGCGCTGGATCAAGTCGAGCTACAGCGACTCCGAGGGCGGCGACTGCGTCGAAGTAGCGCCGGCATGGCGTAAGTCGAGCTACGGCGACGACGAGGGTGGAGGCTGCGTGGAAGTCGCCCTCGCCCCCACCATCCACGTCCGCGACTCCAAGGCGACCCCCACAGGACCCGGGCTCCACGTCTCCGCACCCGCCTGATCCGCGCCGGTCTGCGGGCGATGGCGGAGTACGGGGCGACGTACGGGCCGTTCACCGAGTCGGAGATGGCCGAGGCGGATGCCTGGGCGGCAGGCCTCTTCGAGCGCGCAGGCGAAGAGCGACCCGGCGAGGAACGGCGCAGCGCATGAGTCATGTCGTCTACGACAGCGGCGCGCTCATTGCCGCCGCGAAGAACGACCGGCGATTCCTCAGGCGCCACAAGGCGCTGCTGTTGCGGGGGGACATCCCGATCGTTCCGGCCGGCGTGCCGGCGCAGTGCTGGGACGAGAGCGCCTCGGCGGCGATGCTGCACTGGGCGCTGAGCGGCTGCCGAGTGGCGCCGTTGACGGAGTCCGGCGCCAAGGCGGCGGCCGTGCTCTGTCAGAGGAACAAGACCTCCGACGTCATCGACGCCAGCGTCGTGCTCGCCTCCCTCGCCCACGACGAGGCGCCGATCCTCACCGACGCTCCGGGGGACGTCAGGGCGCTGGCCGCCTGTGCGGGGCGGGAGGGCGTTCTCGTGGAGCGGCCGTGAAGGTGTGAGCGACCGCGAGGGTGTGACGCAGGTCGCTTTTCCGAGTGGTCGGCGTCGGGCTGGGCATGAGCCCCCCTGCACGGGCGCCGGAGAATCTCACGATGCGATATCGGCGAGGCGTTTTTCGGGTGCCCGATAGAATGAGCCGACCACGGTGTGCAGACATGTGCGCAAAACGTGGGACAACGACGGATTGAGCGAGGAGCGCACGTGGGCCTTGTCGTGCAGAAGTACGGAGGCTCCTCCGTAGCCGATGCCGAAGGCATCAAGCGCGTCGCCAAGAGGGTCGTGGAAGCCAAGCAGAACGGCCACCAGGTGGTCGTCGTGGTTTCCGCGATGGGCGACACGACGGACGAGCTGATCGATCTCGCCGAGCAGGTATCCCCGATGCCTGCCGGGCGCGAACTCGACATGCTGCTGACCGCGGGAGAGCGGATCTCCATGGCCCTGCTGGCCATGGCGATCAAAAACCTGGGCCACAACGCCCAGAGCTTCACCGGTAGCCAGGCAGGTGTCATCACCGACTCGGTCCACAACAAAGCGCGCATCATCGATGTGACGCCCGGCCGGATCCGCGCCTCGGTGGACGAGGGCAACATCGCCATCGTCGCCGGTTTCCAGGGCGTCAGCCAGCAGGGCAAGAACATCACCACGCTCGGCCGCGGCGGCTCCGACACCACCGCGGTGGCCCTGGCGGCCGCCCTCGACGCCGAGGTGTGCGAGATCTACACCGACGTCGACGGCGTGTTCACCGCCGACCCGCGGGTGGTGCCGAAGGCCCGGAAGATCGACTGGATCTCGACCGGCGACATGCTCGAACTGGCGGCCTCCGGGTCGAAGGTGCTGCTCCACCGCTGTGTGGAGTACGCCCGCCGGTACAACATCCCGATCCACGTCCGCTCGTCCTTCAGTGGACTGCCGGGCACGTGGGTCAGCAGTGAGCCGATTCAGCGAGGGGACAAGAAGGTGGAGCAGGCGCTCATCTCCGGTGTCGCACACGACACCTCCGAGGCCAAGGTCACGGTCGTCGGTGTGCCGGACAAGCCGGGCGAGGCGGCCTCGATCTTCCGCACGATCGCCGACGCCGAGATCAACATCGACATGGTGGTGCAGAACGTGTCGGCGGCCTCCACGGGCCTGACGGACATCTCGTTCACGCTGCCGAAGACCGAGGGCCACAAGGCCATCGAGGCCCTGGAGAAGAACAAGGGCACCATCGGCTTCGAGTCCCTGCGCTACGACGACCAGATCGGCAAGATCTCGCTGGTCGGCGCCGGTATGAAGACCAACCCCGGGGTCACCGCCGACTTCTTCACCGCGCTGTCCGACGCGGGCGTGAACATCGAGCTGATCTCGACCTCCGAGATCCGTATCTCGGTCGTCACCCGCAAGGACGACGTGGACGGTGCCGTCCGCGCCGTGCACACCGCCTTCGGGCTGGACGCCGACAGCGACGAGGCCGTCGTCTACGGGGGCACCGGCCGCTGATGAAGCGCTCCGGGCGGCCGGCACTCGCGGTCGTGGGAGCGACCGGGGCCGTCGGCACGGTCATGCTCCAGATCCTGTCCCAGCGGGCGGACATCTGGGGCGAGATCCGACTGATCGCCTCGCCGCGCTCGGTCGGCCGCAAGCTGGCCGTGCGCGGCGAGCAGGTCGAGGTCGTGGCGCTCACCGAGGAGGCCTTCGACGGGATCGACGTCGCACTGTTCGACGTCCCCGACGAGGTCGCCGAGCGGTGGGCGCCCGTCGCCGTCGCGCGGGGCGCGGTGGTGGTCGACAACTCCGGCGCCTTCCGGATGGACCCGGAGGTGCCGCTCGTCGTCCCGGAGGTCAACTCGTATGCCGCGCGGATGCGTTCGCGCGGGATCGTCGCCAACCCGAACTGCACCACCCTGTCGATGATCGTCGCGGTGGGCGCGCTGCACGCCGAGTTCGGGTTGCGCGAACTGGTCGTCTCCTCGTACCAGGCGGTCAGCGGCGCAGGGCACGCGGGCGTGCGCACCCTGCGGGAGCAGTTGTCCCTGGTCGCGGGTACGGAGCTGGGGACCGGCCCCGGTGACGTACGGCGGGCGGTGGGGGACGACACGGGACCCTTCGCGGAGCCGGTCGCGCTGAACGTCGTGCCGTGGGCCGGGTCGCTGCGCGAGGACGGCTGGTCCTCGGAGGAGATGAAGGTCCGCGACGAGTCCCGCAAGATCCTCGGCCTGGCGCGGCTCCCGGTCGCCGTGACCTGTGTGCGGGTGCCGGTGATCACCACGCACTCGCTCACCGTGCACGCCCGCTTCGAGAACGAGGTCACCGTCGACGCGACCCGCGAGATCCTCGCCACGGCGCCCGGCGTCGTGCTCTACGACAATCCCGCCGCGGGCGAGTTCCCCACGCCCGCCGATGTCGTCGGCACCGATCCGACGTGGGTGGGGCGGGTACGGCGGGCGCTGGACGACCCGACGGCGCTCGAACTCTTCGTCTGCGGTGACAACCTACGCAAGGGCGCCGCGCTCAATAGCGCGCAAATCGCCGAACTCGTGGCGGCCGAGGCGTAAATAACCCTTGGTCACAGGGATGAGTTTGTAGAATCTGCGTGCCTCATGTGATCCGGCCAGGATGGCTAGGATCTCTTGATCCTGACCGGCCGACAGTTGAAGATTTACTTTCCCGCCCCACGCAACCGAGCGAGGGGCGGGAAGCGTCTTTGCGGTCACCCCTGTGGTCGGGTGCGTGGGGACGCGGTGGTCTTTTCAGACGTGGGGACGTCTGGAACCGGACGTGGGGACGTCCGTTCATATGAAATATAGGGGAAGAGCGGGACGCATGAGGGCATTCGGTGTGCTGTCGATGGTGCTGCCTGGCGTGGACGGCGGTCGGCCGGCGCCGGGCGCGGCAAACGTGACGCGCGGCACGTACAACCCTCATGGGGGAAGTGTGTCCAACTGGCGTGGCTGAGGTACTCGACTTCACAACGCCGCGTGGCACGGCTCTACGCCCGCCCCGCCAGGCTCTCCGACCCCGCAAGGCCGGTGCGTCCAGTGGCATGCCGGTGATCGCGCCGATGCCAGCGACGCGGCCCGCCCGCATACCCAGTCAGCGTGACGGCGGTGCCGAGGACGTCGTGGCAGCCGGCACGACCGTCGACCATCTCACCGAGACCTACCGCGCGCACTACCGCTCGCTGTTGGGCCTCGCCGCGCTGCTCCTCGACGACACCGCCTCGTGCGAGGACGTCGTCCAGGAGGCGTTCATCCGCGTCCACTCCGCCCGCAAACGCGTCCGGGACCCGGAGAAAACCCTGGCGTATCTGCGTCAGACGGTTGTCAACCTCTCCCGTTCCGCGCTGCGCCGCCGCATCATCGGCCTGAAGCTGCTCTCCAAGCCCATGCCCGACATGGCGAGCGCGGAGGAAGGCGCCTACGACCAGCTGGAGCGCGACTCCCTCATCAAGGCGATGAAGGGACTGCAGCGCCGTCAGCGCGAGGTGCTGGTGCTGCGGTACTTCGCGGACATGACCGAGGCGCAGGTGGCGGCGACGCTCGGCATCTCGCTGGGCTCGGTGAAGGCGTACGGCTCGCGAGGGATCGCGGCGCTGCGGGTGGCCATGGGGGCACCGGTATGAGCGGCGACAGGGATACGCGCGGCGAGGAGCGCGGGCCGGAGGAGGAGGGGCCCGAGAAGTGCGCGGCTGAGGAGCGCGGGCCTGGGGAGCGCGCGGCTGAGGCTGAGGAACGTGAGCCCGACGAACGCGTGCCCGAGGACACGTCCGGGGGTGGGGACGGGTCCGGGGCCGACGGCCCGAGTCCGTCCGGTGGTGACGGCCTGCGCGTACTGCGTGGGTTGGTGTCCCCACCCGGGCGGCAGTCGAAGCAATCGCACGCTGGGAACGGAACTGTGAACGACGGCCTGGACGACCGGGGCCCCGACCGGGGCGCGGATCGGCTCAACCCTGACGAGCCGATCGACTCGGACCAGCTGACCGACTCGGACCGACCGGCCGAGCCGGTCGAGTCGGCCGGGCTGGCCGAGCTGGACGAGCTGGAAGTGCGGAGTCTGCTGCACCGCTCGGTGGGAGAGCTGGCACCGAGCGACGGTTCGCTGGAATACCTGCGGCGCGCGGTCCCCGCCCGCCGGGCGCGCAAGCGGCAGATCCTCGTCGGCGCGGCGGCCGCGGCCCTCTTCCTCGGCACGGCCGTCCCGGCCCTCGTGCACGTTTCCCACGTCACCGGTTCGGACGCCAACCCGTCCGCCGTCGGCCACGCCTCGGAGGCGCAGGGCGGCACCGGCGAGGGCAAGAACCCCGACGGCGGCGAGACCACCGCGGGCGGTACCTCGGACCGGGTCGAGGGGACCGACAAGGACGGGAAGAAGGACAGGGAGAAGGGCGCCGGACCCGGCTCGAGCACGGGCGAACCCGAGGGGGCGGACCCTTCGTCGAGCGCGGCGGCGAGGGTGACCGCCTGCACGGCCGCGCAGCTCGGACCGGCCGTCGCGAGCAGCGTCGCGCCCGACTCGACCGGCGCGGTCTACGGCTCCTTCCGGGTCGGCAACGTGTCCGCGGCGAGCTGTAGCGTCGGCGGGCCCGGAAGCGTGAGCGTGACTCCGTTGGGTGCGGCCGACCCCGCCAGGGTGGGCTCGGCCCGGCATGTGGCGGGGGACGCTGCGGCCGACCTGCCCGACCCGTCGCTGGAGTCCGCGGGGCTGGTGCTCAAGCCGGGTGAGACGTACGACGTGAAGTTCGCCTGGGTGCCTTCCGAGACCTGTCCCACGGGCGGGGGGACCGGCGGCGACACGGGGGGCGACACCGACGAACCCTCACCCGACCCGAGCCCCTCGCAGGAAGACCCCACGACCACTAGTGGCATGTCCACGGGCGGCGACACCGGAACGGCGGCCCAGCTCCTCAAGGCGGACGGTCCGGTGGAGGGAAGTGTGACCGTGACGTACACCGCGGCGACGGGGGGCACGGCGACCGCCACGGTGGCCAACGCCTGCGCGGGCACCGTCTACTGGACGGGACTGCTGACGAGCTGACGCCGACGAGCCGACCGGGACGAACGTCCCGGTCCCGGTCACACCTCTGACGGGCTGGACCGCTTCTCGTCCGGTTCCGGCTCGCGCTCCTGCCGCTCCTCCGCGGCCAGGCCCAGTTCCGCGTCCCGGACGAGCTCCACCTCGCGACGCAGCAGGCGGAACCACATGAAGACCACGAAGCCCACGAAGGCGAACCACTCGGCGGTGTAGCCGAGGTTCTGGAACGCCTTGAGGTCCAGCCCGGTACCGCCCGGCGCGGCCGCGGGCACCGCCCGCATCCCCGAGTCGCCCTCGTTGAGCGTGATCCACGCTTCGTAGATGTCGTGGGGCACCAGGTTCACCAGCGACGCCGCGCTGATCGCGGCGGTCTGCCCGTTCGGCAGGCCGCTGCGGGTGCTGACGCCGTTGCTGCCGGGTGTCTCGGACGCCTGGAGCGCCCCGGTGACGGTGACCTCGCCTGCCGGCGGCGCGGGCGCCCCGGCCGGGTCGGGCTCGCCGGGCAGCCAGCCGCGGACGACGGGCAGTACCTTGCCGGAGTCGGTGTGCAGCAGGGTCAGGACGTAGTGGCCGTGCTTGCCGTCGAGGTCCCGGTCGGGCACGAGGAGCTGCTCCTCGTAGTGGCCGCTCGTGGTGGCCTGCTTGCCGGAGGTCGCCTTGGTCACCGGCAGCAGTGTGTCCAGCGGCCGGGCCTGGTCCCGCTGGGCGGAGGCGGCCTGTTCCTCGGCGCCGCGGTGGTTCTCGACGCGGTCCTCGAACCGGCCCAGCTGCCACGAACCCATGAAGATGCAGAAGGGGATGGCGAGCAGCACGAAGACGTTGATCCCCCACCATCGGGGCGTCAGCAGAAACCGGTACACGCTCCCACGGTACGGGGCCGCGCGGAAGGAGCGGTTCGCGGGGGCGGCCCCAGTGGCCCGTGGGGGTTGCCCGGGGGAACAGTGGTGGCCCCGGTGGTGGCGGCTCCGGTGGGAGATCCGGTGCGGGTTGTCCACAGGCTGGGGGCCTCGGCGGCGCGACACCCTCCGGGGCGGGCAGTATGGGGTCATGACTGAGAGCAACGGGTCCGGCGCACCGGCGCGGCGGACGGACCGGACCGAGCGAGTACAACAGGGCGAGCGGATGCCCGACTGGGAGAAGCGCTTCCGGGCGCCCCGGGTGTCCCTGCCCGACTGGGCGGAGGACGCCCCCGACCGTTCCCTGTTCGTGTCGAACGCGACGGGGACGTACGAGCTGTATGCCTGGGACCGGTCGACGGGTGAGCAGCGCCAGGTGACGGACCGGCCCAACGGCACCACGGACGGCGTGCTCTCGCCGGACGGCGAGTGGATCTGGTGGTTCGACGACAAGGACGGCGACGAGTTCGGCGTCTGGCGCCGGCAGCGGTTCGCGGGCGGCGCGGACGAGCTCGCCGCCGAGGGCCTGGACGCCTCGTACCCGGCCGGTCTCGTCCTCGCCCGGGACGGGCGCACGGCGGTCGTGGGCCGTTCCACGGACGAGGACGGGACGACGATCCACCTCGTGCGCACCGGCGAGGAGCCCGTGGAGCTCTACCGGCACCGCGAGTCGGCGGGCGTCGGCGACCTCTCCCACGACGGCTCGCTCATCGCCATCGAGCACACGGAGCACGGCGACGCGATGCACTCCGCGCTGCGTGTGCTGCGCCCCGACGGCACGACGGTCGCCGAACTGGACGACACCAGGGGCGGCACCGAGGAGCTGGGCCTGGAGGTGCTGGGCTTCGCCCCGGTCGACGGCGACACGCGTCTGCTCATCGGTCACCAGCGGCGCGGTCGCTGGGAGCCCCTGGTGTGGGACGTGGCGACGGGGGAGGAGACGGACCTCGCCCTGGAACTGCCGGGTGACGTGAGCGCCGAGTGGTTCCCGGACGGCACGGGCCTGCTGATCGCGCACAGCTTCGAGGCCCGCAGCGAACTGTTCCGCTACGACCTGGCCGGCCCCGAGCTGGTGGAGATCGACACCCCGCCCGGCACGGTCTCGGGCGCGACGGCCCGCCCGGACGGCAGCGTGGAGTACCTGTGGTCGTCGGCGGCGGAGCCGTCGGCGGTCCGCTCCACGGCCGGCGGGGTCGTCCTGGACCCGCCGGGCATGAAGTCGCCCGGTTCGGTGCCGGTCGAGGACGTCTGGGTGGAGGGCCCCGGCGGCCGGATCCACGCCCTGGTCCAGAAGCCCGAGGGCGCGAGCGGCCCGCTGCCCACGGTCTTCGACATCCACGGCGGCCCCACCTGGCACGACAGCGACTCCTTCGCCGCGGGACCGGCCGCCTGGGTCGACCACGGCTACGCGGTGGTCCGCGTCAACTACCGCGGCTCCACGGGTTACGGCCGCGCCTGGACCGACGCGCTGAAGCACCGGGTCGGCCTGATCGAGCTGGAGGACATCGCCGCGGTCCGTGAGTGGGCGATCACCTCGGGCCTCGCGGACCCGGACCGCCTCATCCTCACCGGTGGTTCCTGGGGCGGCTACCTCACCCTCCTGGGCCTCGGCACCGAGCCCGACGCGTGGACGCTGGGCATCGCGGTGGTCCCGGTCGCCGACTACGTCATGGCGTACCACGACGAGATGGAGGCGCTGAAGGCCATGGACCGTACGCTCCTCGGCGGCACCCCCGAGGAGGTTCCCGAGCGGTTCGAGGCGTCCTCCCCGATCACCTACGTCGACCGGGTGAAGGCGCCGGTCTACATCTCGGCCGGGGTCAACGACCCGCGCTGCCCGATCCGCCAGATCGAGAACTACGTCCACCGCCTCCAGTCCCGCGACGCCCCGCACGAGGTCTACCGCTACGACGCGGGCCACGGCTCCCTGGTGGTCGACGAGCGGATCAAGCAGGTACGCCTGGAACTGGACTTCGCGGAACGGTACCTGGGGAAGCAGGGCTGAGCACGGAGGGGGAGGGCCGAGGGCGCCGAGGACAGAGGTGCTTCCCGGGCTGCGGCCCGGGAAGCACCGGCCGCCCGCGTTCACGTCACGCCCCGGCCCGCTCCCTTCCCCTGCGCCGGAGCAGTTCCGCCAGCCCCCGCCGGGTGGCGCCCAGCACCACCCGGTCCTCGCTGCGCAGGACGTACGTGTCGGGCAGGTCCCAGACCAGCCCCGACGATCCTGCCGCCACCGGGCCGGCGTCGCCGTTCCCGCCCCCGCCCCTGTCCCCGGGTCCGTTTCCGTCGCGGTTTCCGTCCCCGTCTCCGTCCGTGCCCGGCGCGCGTACCGCCGTGGCCGCCGTGTCCAGGGCCAGCACCCGCCACGCCCCGGCCCGGAACGCCTCGCCGACCGTCCTGCCCTCCAGCTGCGGATGCCCGCCCACGGTCAGTGCCGCGAACACCAGCACCCGCCGCTCGACCGGGATCGCCCCCAGGATCTGCCGACCCATCATCGCCCCCGCGAACGCGGGCGCGGCCAGGTGGGAGACGCTGCGGCTCCGGGTCAGCGCGCCGGGGTGCGCGGCCCGCAGGGTGCGGTACACGGCCGTCGCGAACTCGTCGTCGTACAGCCGCAGGACGACCCGCAGATCGGACCGCACGGACCGCGCGTACAGCACGGCCTCCAGATTCGTGGTGTCGGCGCTGGTCAGCGCGAGCAGCGCGTCGGCCCGTTGGATCTTCGCGGCCTCCAGCACGCCTTCCTGGGTGACGTCCCCGAGCACCACCGGTACGCCCAGCCGCCGCGCCGTGGCCATGCCCCGGGCCTCCGGGTCGGCCTCGACGCACACCACGGGAATGTGCAGCTCACGCAGCCGGGTCAGCACCCGGGTGCCGATCTTGCCGAGCCCCAGCAGCACCACGTGCCCGCTCAGTCCGCGCGGCGGCTTCCGCAGCGCCGACGCGGTACGGAACGTCCCCAGCGCCTCCAGCACCGCCGCCAGCATCACCGGCAGCAGCAGCAACCCGACCAGTCCCGAAAGCAGTTGCAGTATCTGTTCGCCCTTGGACTCGTTGTGCGCGGGTTCGTTGATCGCGAAGAGGTCGAGCAGGGTGACGTACGTGGCGTGCAGCGGATGGTCCTTCGTGACCAGGGTCAGTGTCACCGCCAGCGCCACCACGGCCGCCGCCAGCCCCGCCAGCGACCACCGCAGCCGCTGCGAGAACAGGGAGGCGAAGGGGGGCACCTGGGCCCGCACCGCCGGCAACGGCGGCCCGGAGTACGACACCTGCTCCAGCACCATCGTGCCGCGTCCGGTCGCCGCCGCGACGGCCTCCGCGTCGGGCAGCATCTGCGGCCCCTGATCGCCGCTGTCCTCCGAACCCTCCGACCCGCCCGGGTCGTTGCTCGTCGCGGACAGCAACGCCAGGGTGCACAGCCCGGGATCGGCCACCTCGCCGGGGCGCGGCGGACGCCGTTCCACCGCGCGCAGCATCAGCCCGTCGGTGTCGACGATCTTGCTGGTGCCGACGAGCGCGGTGGCGACCAGGGCGGGTGCGGCCGTGTCGGCGTCGACAGCACGGTGGTGGACGTGTCGACGACGGGGTCCCCGTATCCCTGCGTGTCGCCGCCGGCCAACTCGGCTGCCTGGTCGAGCAGTTCCTCGATGTGCCAGGCCCAGGCGGCGGTTGTAGAGGCGCAGCACGAGGCGCAGCCGGGGGTTGATCCGGCGGGCGGTGAGGGCGGCGCGGATGTTGGTCTCGTCGTCGTCGTACACCAGGGCCAGTGCCGCGGCCCGCGCCACGCCCACCTCGGCGAGTACGGCGTCGGTCGGCTCGGCGGCCTCCACCAGCCGTTGGTCGGAGGCGCCGTCGGAACCGCCGTTGCCGCGGTTGACGGTGGCGTTCACGAACCGGTCGAGCAGGGCGGCGGAGGCCGCGCGGGCCCGCCCGACCACGGGTTCCCGCACCCGGAGTCCGGACGGCGGCACGACGAGGGTGACCTGTTCGCCGTACACGCCCCGCAGTTCGGCGGCGAGCCGATGCGCGAGCCCGTCGTCACCGCACACCACCATGTGTGCGGGGGGATCGTCCGGCAGGGTCTGATTCGGAAGGCTCACCACGAGAGGAAAGACTGCCTTATACACGCAGGCGGTTCCAGGAGCACTCGGTGAACGGCGTTGAACGGGGCCGCACTTCGCTTCGTACCAAGAAGGCAAGAAGGCGGGACGGGGCAGGAGCGGCCCCGCTTCGCCCTCGCGTGCGATGTGGGAGGTACCCGGCCCGTGGCCGTCACCAAGTTGCCCGCCACCGGGGCGCCCGGGCCGTCGGGGAGCCCCGCCACGTCAACTCCCCTCTCCTCCTCGTTCTGTTCCTGCTCCTCGCCGTGATGTCCCAGGACCCCCTCCGTCGGGCCCTGGCCGCGCCCGTGATGCAGAGCTGGATGACGGTGTTCGTCGCGGTGCTGATCCAGGCACTGCCCTTCCTGGTGCTCGGTGTCCTGCTGTCCGCGGCGATCGCCGTGTTCGTCCCGCCGTCCTTCTTCGCCCGTGCCCTGCCGAAACGCCCCTCCCTGGCGGTCCCGGTCGCGGGCGCGGCGGGTGCGGTGCTCCCCGGCTGCGAGTGCGCGTCCGTGCCGGTGGCGGGAGCGCTGGTGCGCGGGGGAGTGGCACCGGCGGCGGCGCTGGCGTTCCTGCTGTCCGCCCCCGCGATCAACCCGATCGTGCTGACGGCGACGGCGGTCGCCTTTCCGAACGACCCCGTGATGGTCCTCGCCCGCTTCGTGGCGAGCCTGCTGGTGGCGTGTGCGATGGGCTGGCTGTGGCAGCGCCACGGCCGCGCGGACTGGCTGCGCCCGCCGTCCCGTCCGTCCTACGAGGGGCAGCGCCGGGGCGCCGCGTTCTGGGGATCGGTCCGGCACGACGTGATGCACGCCGGTGGCTTCCTGGTGGTCGGCGCGATGGCCGCGGCGACGCTGAAGGCGGTGGTCCCGGCCGGCTGGCTGCGGTCGGCGGCCGACAACCCCGTGCTGTCGGTGCTGGTGCTGGCGGCGCTGGCCGTCCTCCTGTCGATCTGCTCGGAGGCGGACGCGTTCGTGGCCGCCTCCCTGACCCAGTTCTCGCTGACGGCCCGGCTCACCTTCCTCGTGGTGGGTCCCGTGATCGACCTCAAGCTCTTCGCCATGCAGGCGGGCACGTTCGGCCGTGGCTTCACCCTGCGCTTCGCCCCCGCGACCCTCGTCCTGGCGGTGGCGGTCTCGGCCCTGACCGGAGCGGTCCTGCTGTGAAACCGAACCTGAACCTGAACCGCCAGGCCCAGGCGGCCCTCCTCTTCCTCCTGGGCGCGACCGTGCTGCACGCGGGCCTGACCGACCTCCACCTGCGCTACGTCAAGGCGGGCCTGCGCCCGCTGCTCCTGCTGTCCGGCGCGGTACTCGTCGTGACGGCGGCGGCGACGGTCTGGTACGAGTGGCGCGGCACCCGCCGAAGGCCCAACCGGGACCATGACCGGGACCGAGGCCGGGGCCGGGACCACGACCGGGACCGGGAAGACGGTCACGATCACGGCCATCGGGAACCCCGTGTCGCCTGGCTCCTCGCCCTCCCCGCCCTCGCCCTGATCCTGGTGGCACCACCGGCCCTCGGCTCGTACAGCGCCACCCACACGGGCACGGCGCTGCAGAAACCGTTCAGGTTCCCGGACCTCCCCGCCGGGGACACGCTCCGCCTCGGGGTCGGGGAGTACGCGGCACGCGCGGTCTACGACGACGGCCGCCACCTCCGCGACCGCACCCTCAGGATCACCGGCTTCGTCGCCCTCGACCCGGCCGGCGCGCCCCAGTTGGTCCGGATGTCCCTCAGCTGCCGCGCCGCGGACGCCCAGCCGGTCAAGATCGCCCTGACCGGCGAGGTCCCCCCGGTCCTGCGGCCGGACGCCTGGCTGGAGATCAGCGGCACCTACACCCCGCGCCGGACGAAGGACCCGGTCAACGACGGTCCCGTCCCCTACTTCGAGGTCACGGCAGCGAAGCCGGTCCCGGCCCCACCCGACCCGTACGACGAGGTCTGGAACGGCTGAAGGGACTCAACGGACTGGCAGGCGACCGGCTCCGGGCTCCGGCTCAGTGCCGCTGCTGCTGGGTCCGGCTGTCGGCGGCCGTGTCCCGGGTGACGGTCTCGCCCTGGATGACGTGAGGGGCATCCGGCTGCCGGCCCTGGTTCCGCGCCTGGTCCTCCCGCTCGTCCTCCTTGGCCGCGCGGGCCTCGGCCTTGAGGATGCGGGCGGACTTACCGGCCGAGCGGGCCAGCTCGGGCAGCTTCTTCGCGCCGAGAACGGCTATGACGACGATGAGGATGATCGCGAGTTCGCTCAACCCGAACATGGGGGTCCGTCCTTCTCGTGAGCCGTTACCGGATGCCGCCCGTAGAATTTACAGCAATGTAGAGAATTTGACGGCGTCCGCACGTCTATACGATGACCGCCCGAGAACGGGAAGGCGGCGGAAGGGAGACAGGCCGTGGTCGAGGGCGAGCAGGGGCGTGGTCAGCGCCACCGGCGTCGGGCACAGGGCGAGTTGCAGGCACTGGTGCTGTCGGCGCTCCGGGAGGCCGACGGCCCGGCGACGGCCGGCTGGGTGCAGGAGCGCCTGGGCCAGGACCTCGCCTACACGACGGTCATCACGATCCTGACCAGGCTGCTGGCCAAGGGCGCGGTCACCCGTGAACGCGCCGGCCGTTCCTTCGCCTGGACCCCCGCCTCCGACCACGCCGGCCTCGCGGCGCACCGGATGCGCAGGGTGCTGGACGCCGAGAGCGACCGGGAGGCGGTCCTGGCCAGTTTCGTCACCGGTCTCGGCCCGGACGACGAACGGCTGCTGAGGGAACTGCTGGGTCAGCCCCGGAGCGACGGGGAAGACTGAGACCTCATGGGGGTGTTCGTCTTCCTTCCGCTCGTCCTGCCGCTGACGGCATGGCCGATCGCCCGGCTCGCCGAACAGCATCTGCACCCGCGGACCGCGACCCGGATGCTGACCTGGGTCGCGGCGGTGATGGCGGTGTGCAGCACGGTGTGCCTGTGCCTGGTGATGGTGGTCGGCACCGCCACCCTGCCCGGCAACCCGCTGCCCGACGGCTGGTCGGACCCGGAGGTGCGGGCGGCGGTCCCCTACGACGAGGTCGTGGGGAAGGCGGCCATCCCGGCCCTGTGCGCGGTACTGCTGGTCTGTGCGCGCACGCTGTGGCGGCACGGCCGCGCCCGCCGGCGCGCCCACCGTGCCCTGGCCGGCCTGCCGGACACGGAGGTGGCGGTCCTGCCCGACGGCACCCCGTACGCGTACGCGCTTCCGGGTGGCGGTCCGAGCCGGGACCGGGTCGTGGTCACCACCGCTCTCCTGGACCACCTGGCCCCCGGCGAACGCCGTGCTCTGTTCGCCCATGAGCGCGCCCACCTGACCGCGCGCCACCACCGCTTCCTGCTGGCCGTCCGGCTGGCCGCGCACGCCAACCCGTTCCTGCGCCCGCTGCGTACGGCGGTCTCGTACGCGGCGGAACGCTGGGCGGACGAGGAGGCGGCCCGTGCGGTTGGTGACCGCCGTACCGTCGCCACCGCCATCGGCAAGGCGGCGCTCGCCTCCCGGTCCGGCCCGCCCCCGCCGGCGTTCGCGGCGTCCGGAGCGCCGTTCGCGGCGCCGGGGCCGGTTCCCCGCCGGGTGGCCGCGCTGCTCGCCCCGGCTCCGGCGACGGGTCCCTGGCCGGAGGTGTTCACCTCGGTGGGCCTGGCCGCCTGGGGAGCGGCCGCCGGTACGGCCGTATCGGCGATGTCCTCGGCCAACGCGGCCGTGACCCTGTTCTGGATCCTCCGCACGGCGACAGCGCTGTGAGGGGCGGGGGGTACGGAAGGCAGGGGGAGTCAGGGGAGACCTGAGAATCAGGAGAGTCGGAGGCCGGGGAAGGCAGGGGAAGGGCTCAGCCCTCGGCCTGCCTGCCGTGCGGTGCGTCGTGTCCGTACGCGCTGTCGCTGCCGTACGCCTCCCGGTGCTCGACCAGCTCACGCACCCAGCCGTCGACCTCGGTGGTCCAGTCGCGGGTGTCGTCGTGGCCGACGGTGAACCGGCTGAGCGCGTCGTGCCCGGGGTACTCGTCGCTGTCCGGGACGGCGCCCCGCTTGTCGGCCTCCAGTACGACGTCGATGCCGCCCGGGTGGGTCAGGAAGGTCAGCTCGATCTCGCGCACCCGATCCGCGTACGGCGGCGCGGGGGTCAGCCCGATCTCCTGGTGGAAGGGCAGCCGCTGCCCGGTGCCGCCGATGCGCCCGTGCTCGAGACCGGCGGACCGCAAACCGTAGCCGAGCCGCTGGAACGCCTCGAGGATCGCTTCCTGGGCGGGCAGCGGACCGACGCCGAGCGGATCGAGGCCGTCGCCCGAGTCCCGCGCCCCGGCCACCTCCAGTTCGGTCCGCACACCGAGCCGGACGCCCAGGTCCCGGCCGTCCAGCTCGGTGACGGGTGTCTCCCACGGCAGCGTCACCCCGAACGGCACGGTGCGGGTCTCGCCCTCGCCCAGCCGGAACCCACCACCGAGGGTGAAGCGCTCGAACAGGACGGCGGGCACCTGGTTCCCGCCGCTCCCGCCATTCCCGTTTTCGATCCGGGCCACGAGTGCGAGGGTCAGCTGCTCGACGTCGAGCGCGGCACCACCGCCCACGAGCCGTACCTGTCCGGCGAGTGTTCCGCCGGGCCGGACGGGCCCCGGCTCCAGAACCGTGTCGACCGTGGGCCCGCCCGCACCCGGCGAACCGAGCAGCCGCTTGAACACCATCGAGGCATCCGCTCCTTACCTGTCATCTGCGCATACGGAACAACCGCGTGGAGCATAGATGGGGGTACCAGGAGCGCGGCGTACCAAGCGCCGTGCCGACGTGACGTACCAGGGGCCGTGCCGCCCTCACGGCCGGTACGGCTGCTGGTGCGGCCGGGGCGGCTGTCCGTACGGCTGCCCCCGCCGGGGGCGCCCGCGGCCTGCGCCTGCAACTGCTCGGCCTGCTCCGCGGTCACCTTCGACTCGGCGCCGCAGAAGGTGCACTGTGTCGAGTACTTCGTCGAGACCGGGAAGAGCGGCACGAAGAACAGCGTGAACTTCGTGACCCGCTTCCTGAGCGCGTGCGCGGAGGGATTCCCGCACTGGGCACACACCAGTGTCAGTATCGCGAGCTGGTACAGATATCCCTTGGTACCGAAGATGATCATGTCGTGCCCCTTCCCGTGCAGCTGCTTGCTGCCGCTGTTCACTGCCGCTGCTGCCACCATGTCACCGGCTGCCCCGGTGAGCGATCGGCAATGTGTCAGGACGGAAAACTGCCGGGCGCCGCCCCGGCGGGCACGGCCGTGCGACGAACAGAATCCCGGACATGAGCGATACCCGGGAAGTGACCTGCCGACCCGAGTGGACGGGCTTCCGGTGGTTCCTCGTCGGACTCGGTGCGGCCGGAACGGCCGCGGCCGTGCTGATGTGGGCCCTCACGGGCCTGATCGCATGGGCGGGCATCGCCCTGCTGCCCGCCCTGGCCACGGTCACGGCACTCCACAAGGTCACCGTGCGGGTCCGCGCCGACGCCCACGGTGTGCACTCCCGCAGCCTGCTGCACCGCAGGAGCGTGCGCTGGAGCGACATCGCCGATCTGCGCGTACGCCTGAAACACGCGAACGACCCACGGGTCCAGGATGTCCGCCGCCTCATCGTGGTACCGCGTGGCGGGCGCAAGTGGACCCTTGCCCTGCCGATGAGCTACACCACCCCCGACCCGGAGTTCGACGAGACGCTGGAGGCGTTCCGGGCGCTGCACCGTCGGCACGGCACCCCGGAGTCGAGTCCCCTCGTCGTCATCTCGTACCGGACCACCGGGCGCGGCTGGATCGGCTCCCTCGTCGTGAGTGTGCTGCTGCTCGCGGTCGCGGGCCTGGTCGCGTCGTTCGTCCCGAGTGCCGAGGAGGGCCGGCAGGCCTGGAACTCGGCCGTACCGTGCACCGCCGAGACCCCCGCCGCGGAACGAGGAGAGGCGTGCCTGACGACGCTCCCGGCGGTGATCGAGCACACCGAATCGCAACGCCCCAAGCAGGGCAGCTGGCTGTACTTCACCGACGCCCGCCCGCTGGAGCGGCTGCGGGTCTCCCAGGAGGCCGCGCAGGCGTTCCGCGCCGGTGACGACGTCGAACTGACCTTCTGGCACGGCAGCGTGAGGGAGGTCGCTGGTGAGCGCCACGTCTGGCGCGAGCACATTCCGACCCCCGGCAGCGTGACGGTCGCCGCGGTCGCCCTCACCCTCGTCGCCGGCTACCCCGCCGCCCGGGTGCTGCTGACGCTGCGGAGCCGCCGGCGCCCCGACGGCGAGGTCCTTCCCGCGGCCCTGCCCTTCGTGGCGGTGCTCGTCGGTACGGCCCTGTGGCTGCTCCCGCTCTGCTACCTGCACCCCACCACGCTGTTCACCTCACCGCGGACGACCGTGTGGCCGGTCGCGGGCGGAGTGGCATCGCTGGCCCTCTTCGCCTGGGCGTGGCGCGCGACCCGCGCCCGGGTGCCCGAGGAAGGGAGGGGGTCCGCCGGCCCGGACGGTGACGAGGAGGTGTTCCTCCCGGCCCGTTTCCTGGAGGCCACCGACTACAACCCCCACCACTTCGGCACCCACATCGCCCTGGGCGGCGGTCCGCCCGCCGTCGTCCCGCACCCGGGTCCGGGCCGCTTCGCGGCGAAGCCGGTCCCGCCGGGGCGCCTCACCCTCGGGAAGGTCCGTCTCGCTCAGGGCAGCGACGGCGACCTGGTCCCCAGCACCTGGCACGTCGCCGAACTCGACGACGCCGGCACCCCGGTCCGCCTCGCCGCGGCCCCGACGGACCTGCCCCGGATCCTCCGCCATCTGGTCCCGGGACAGGTCTCGACGGGAGCACAGCCGCACCAACCGAATCAGTAGCACCAGCCGCAACAGATGCAACAGATGGGTTAGACCGTGGACTCGGGGCGGGGCTTGCTGCATCCCCGCCACCCCAGTCGCACACACGAGTCCTTGCGCTCTGGTCGGATCTCGAGTGAACCGAAACGCTTTGGCCACCGAAGGGGTCCGCGTACCCGGGCACGTCTGGATCGTCACCGCGTCCGGCCTGTCAGGCGGAGGGGCGCAACCCTGACAGGGTGAGGTCGACCAGGCGGTGGACGGCGGCCTTCGACGGGAGGGTGCCGGCCGCGGTGAGCGCGTGCAGGCAGTAGGCCGCCATCTCCTCCGGTGCGACGTCGTCGCGCAGTTCGCCATCGGCCGCCGCCTCGGCGAGCAGGTCGCGGACGAGGGCGTGCAGATGCTGCTGGGCCTGTGCCACGTGGTCCCCGCGGTGCAGCAGCGCCGCCAGGTCACTGCTGTGCTGTTCGTGGGCGATCAGTGCGTACGCCCCGAGCACGGCCCGCAGGCGCTCACCGGGCGGTCCAATGCGGTCGCGTACCTCGGCGAGTCGGGCGACGTGCGTGGCCACGTGCCGTTCGTGCCAGGCGAACAGGAGCGCCTCGACGTCGGCGAAGTACTTGTAGAGCGTGGCCCGGCCGATGTCCGCCCGCTCGGCGACCTGCGACATGGTCAGCGCGCGCAGGCCGTGCTCACTCACCAGTTCACCGGCGGCGTCCAGGATCGTCTCGCGTACGGCGCGGCGGTGCGCGTCGACCGTCTGGTCCCACAGCTTCGGCATCCCACCAGTATGCGGGCCGACCGCCTCGTGCTGCGACACCTTGAATCGATTGTAGACAGTGTGTCTCGAAAAATGATTGAGTGGGGTTCCTGCCGGAAGCGCGAGACAAGGACCCCGCTGATGAACACGCCCTCGACCTCCTCTTCACGGGACCCGGCCGACGAGCCCGGTATGCCGCTGTGGGTGAAGGTCTCCGGCGGTGTCGTCGTGGTCCTGGTCGTCCTGTTCCTGGCCGTACATCTGGCCGGCGGAGGTATGGGAGGCCACGCCCGGTGATGCCGCCCCGCGTGCGCAGGGCCGCGCTGACCGTCCACGTCTCCGTCTCGGTGGGCTGGTTCGGCGCGGTCGCTGTCTTCCTTGCTCTGGCCGTCACCGGTCTGAGAAGCCGGGACGCTCAGACGGTGCGGGCCGCCTACCTGGCGATGGAACTGACCGGCTGGAACGTCCTCGTCCCGCTGAGCATCGCCTCGCTGCTGACCGGTCTCGTCCAGTCCCTGGGTACCGCCTGGGGGCTGCTACGGCACTACTGGGTCCTGGCGAAACTGCTGATCACGGTGCTGGCGACGCTGGTACTGCTGGTACACATGCAGCCCATCGGCCACATGGCCGACGTGGTGACACGGGCGACGCTGTCCGGCGGCGAACAGGCCGGTCTGCGTATCCAGCTCGTGGTCAACGCGGCAGCCGCGCTGGTCGTCCTGCTCGGCGCCGTGACCCTGTCGATCATCAAGCCCCGCGGGATGACGCGCCACGGCCGGCGCCGGCGCCGCGAGGCGACAGCCCGAGCGGTGGTGCGCGCAGGTCAGTGATAGGCGTGGACGACGGCGTGGCCCTTGCCGCGGCCGATCATCCACTTGTTGACCGGCGTGGTGATCACGAAAGCCACGACGAAGCCGCCGAGCAGCGCGGACCAGAACAGCCCGTCCGACAGGTGTGCCTCCATCGCTCCCGGCGTCAGCGCGATGATGGCGTTGTCGACCAGTTCCATCACCGCGATGGAGACGGTGTCGGCGGCCAGCGCGACCTTGACCGCGGCCTTCAGGGACAGTCCGGCGCGTATCACCGCGAAGAGCGTGAAGGAGTAGCCGAAGACGAAGGCCAGGGCGATGGCGAGGGCCATGGTCGGCACGTTGTCCCACAGCAGGGCGGTGCCGATGACCATGCCGAGGACCTCACCGATGACGCACCCGGTCAGGCAGTGCAGCGTCGCCTTCACCGCCGTCGGCCAGGACGCGGCGTTCGCGTGGCCGCTGGGGTGCTGCCCGCGTTCTGCGCGTTCTCCGCGTTCTCCGCGTGAGGTACCGGAGTAGTGCGTGCCGTGGTCCATGACCTTCATCCCCCTTCGTGTCCCACGAGGACCCTGGCGGCTCCCATACTCCCAGCGTATACCCCTCAGGGGTACCTGGGCTCGGCCGGCCGGCCGCCGCGTGACGGCTCGCACCGGGGCTGATCACCCCCACCGCCCTCACCGTCACCGCCGTCACCTCGCCGACCGTCAGACGCGGTCACTTGGACGGCTCGGGGGTGTCGCGGTGGAAGCCGTACGGCGCCCGGATCCGTACCACGGGAGCGTGTGGCCCCCACACGTCCACGCGTATCAGACGCCGGTCCACAGCGACCGCGACGGGCCCGGCGGGCCCCGGCGCGAAGCGCCGCGCGATCCACAGCGGGACGCCCTCGGACCTGGCCCGGTCCGCGAGGGTGGCCACCTGGCCGGGCCCACCACACCACCGGACCGCCAACTCCCCAGGCCTGTGGGCGAAGTCGGCAGCCTGTCGCACCTTCACCAACGTGGCGGTCCCGGTGACGCGGATCACCGGGACGACCCCGGGCCCCTGCGCAAGCCGCGCCAGCGAGCGCTCCACTCCGCCGCCCCCGAGTCAGCGCCCGCGCTGGAACGCCTCAGCCATGGCGCCGAGGTTCAGCTCACTCAACGGAGTGATGCCTCCGCCCCTCCGCAACCGGTCCCCGGTCAACTGCACGGTCCGCGCCAGCGGATTTCGCGAGCGCTCGCCATGGAGCAGCAGCTGGCTCACCACATCCCCTATGCCGAATGTCTGAATGGCCACCTGTCCCTGCCGGCCCCGGGGACGTGCTACTTGCTGACGGCGAAGCGCATCAGGGCATGCTCGTCACCCTGCTTGATCTTGCCCGTCTCATTGATCACTTCGAGCTTCCACGTGCCGCCGACCCGGATCGCCTTGGCCACGGCGCAGCCGTTGTCCTGGCTGAGCAGGCTCGGCCAGATGTCGGCGACCTGCTGGGAGCTGCCCCCGGTCGCGTCGTAGACCTTGAAGCTGATGTTGCGTGCCTTCTGGAGGGAACTGCCCTTCTTGAAGGCGGCGGCGACGAACACGATCGACGTGATGTGGGGCGGTATCCGGGCGAACTCGACGGTCACCGTCTCGTCGTCGCCGTCCCCGTGCCCGGTCTGGTTGTCGCCGCTGTGCACCAGGGAGCCGTTGCCCATGGGGTCGAGCGAGTCCAGGCCGGCCAGGCGCACCGGGTCCCCGCCCTGCGCGGCGATGGCGATCAGGTCGAGGTCGGTGCCGGTCTTGCGGCGCAGCTTGCCCAGCACCCCGCCACTGCTGCCGGCGGTGGGGTCCCAGGAGACGCCGATGGACAGGTGGGTCACTCCGTCCAGGTCGGCCGGGCCGTCTTCCTTGGTGAGCGTGATCATGCCTGGGTCATCCTTTGTCAAAAGGGACTACACCCAGGCAAAATGTGCCCGACTTCCTGGCGGTCCCCTGCAGCCGGTATCGGTACGTGATGGTCGCGTGGTTGGGGTGCCGCGTCCCGTCGGCCCAGTGCGCTCGCGCGTCGCGTGGGCCCAACACGGTCGCTCACCACGGTAGTCCACCACCCCGCCCACTCGGGCGGTGGATCGCTGCGCCATGGAATTGACCGCGTGCGCCTGCCGGCGAGATGTTCCGTCACCACGCACTGGTGGCGCTCAACGATGCGGACCGCGCTGTGCGTGCCGTACGGGACATTCGTGACGACTCGGCGGCGCTGCTGCGCCGGCACGCCGGCTGTGGCCGAGGAGGTCTACCGGAAGCAGATCAGATCCGGCCCGTGATCCAGACGTCACCGTAGTCCTGGAGGGCATCTTCAAACGCGGTCCGGAGCGGTGGTCACGCAGATAGGCACGCGGACGAAACAGGTGGGGCACCTACTCGAATGAGTAGGTGCCCCACCTGTTGTTTCTCTGTCGGGGTGGCGGGATTTGAACCCACGACCTCTTCGTCCCGAACGAAGCGCGCTGCCAAGCTGCGCCACACCCCGATGTCGCTGCTGTCGCGGCGACGACGTTTACTTTAGCCCACCGGTGGCTGGAGACGAAATCCGGTTTGGATGCTGCGGCGGAGAGGGGCAATCAGCCCAGTGCCGCCGCGATGGGGAGCGCCGTGTACACGGTGTGGGCCGCGACGGTCGCCGACCAGGGGCCCGGTATCGGGGCGGACGTGCGCCCCAGCGGGGGTGAACGTCCTGCTCGGGTCGGGGCGATGCGGGTGGGCTGGATGGGGGTACGGCGGGCACAGCACGTGTGGGGCCGACGGAACCGGTCGGTTCCGTCGGCCCCACACGGGACGCACGCTCCGTTACTCCCGGCCCACCAGCGTCATCAGCGTCGCCTCCGGGGGGCAGGCGAAGCGGACCGGGGTGTACCGGTTGGTACCGCAGCCCGCCGACACGTGGAGATAGGACGTGCGGCCCTGCGAGGTGTGCGTGGACAGGCCCTTCACCCGGTCGGTGTCGAGGTCGCAGTTGGTGACCAGGGCGCCGTAGAAGGGGATGCAGAGCTGGCCGCCGTGGGTGTGGCCGGCCAGGACCAGGGGGTAGCCGTCGGCCGTGAAGGAGTCCAGGACGCGCAGGTACGGGGCGTGGACGACGCCCATCGAGAAGTCCGCCGCGTTCGACGGGCCGCCCGCCACCTCCGTGTAGCGGTCCCGCTTGATGTGCGGGTCGTCCAGGCCGGTCAGCTCGACCGTGACGCCCTCGAGCTTCAGGATGCCCCTGGTGTTCGTCAGGTTCAGCCAGCCCGCGGCGTCGAAGCCGTCCCGCAGGTCCTCCCACGGGTTGTGGATCGCGCCAACGGCCGGGGCGTTGCCGTTCAGGCCGTGCAGGCCCGTGGCCTTCTCGATCAGGTAGCGGGCGGGGTTGCGCGGCTTGGGGCCGTAGTAGTCGTTGGAGCCGAAGACGTACGCGCCCGGGAACTCCATCAGCGGGCCCAGCGCGTCCAGGACCTCCGGTACGCCCTCGGGGTCGGACAGGTTGTCGCCCGTGTTGATCACGAAGTCGGGGCGCAGGCCCGCCAGCGAGCGCAGCCAGTGCTGCTTCTTGCGCTGACCGCTCACCAGGTGGATGTCGGAGACCTGCAGCACGCGCAGGGGGCGCATCCCGGCGGGCAGGACGGGGATCGTCACCCGCCGCAGCCGGAAGGAGCGGGCCTCGAAGCCCGCCGCGTACACCAGCCCGGCGGCGCCGGCCGCCGTGATTCCCAGGGGGATTCCGTATCGCGCGCGCATACGCCCATCGTGTCAGACCCGGGGGCGTGTGTGCCCGGCGGTCCCTTCTCCCCGGTGGTGCGGCAGGGCTTGGGGGCCGTCCGAACGTCCCCCGGAACGACGGGTGTTAAATGTGCGGGCGTCTTTCCGCCTGTTCCTGCGACAATCAGGGCATGACCACGCTCAAGGCGAAGCTGCAGGACGACCTCAACGTTGCGATCAGGGAGCGTGACGAGCTCAGCTCCTCGACGCTCCGGCTGACGCTCACCGCGATCACCAAGGAGGAGGTCGCAGGGAAGGAGAAGCGTCAGCTCTCCGACGACGAGGTGCTCAAGGTGATCACCCGTGAGGCGAAGAAGCGCCGTGAGGCGGCGGACGCCTTCGCGCAGGGTGGGCGTCCCGAGCAGGCCGAGCGGGAGAAGGCGGAGGGCGAGCTGCTGGCGCGGTACCTGCCCCAGCAGATGTCCGACGAGGAGCTGAACGCGATCGTCGCCCAGGCCGTCGAGGAGGCGAAGGCGGCAGGCGCCGAGGGCCCGCGGGCCATGGGGGCGGTCATGAAGATCGTCAACCCCAAGGTGGCCGGGCAGGCCGAGGGCGGCCGGGTGGCCGCCGCGGTGAAGAAGCTGCTCGCCGGCTGACCTGCCGGTCGGTCGGATACGGCGAACAACAGCGGAGGGCCCCTCGCTCCCGTCATGGGAAGGAGGGGCCCTCCGCTGTCGTCGGACCAGGGGGCAGGCCGTCAGCGTCGGCCGCCGGGGCCGTTCCCCGGGCCCTGGATGAAGCCCTCCGGGAGGGAGAAGGTCGGGTCCGGTTCGGCTCCTCCGCCGCCGGTCTGGCCGCCGTTGCCGCCGGTCAGGCCGCCGAAGACACCGCCGTTCTGGCCGCCGTTCCCACGGTTGCCGTCGCCACGGTCGTCACCGTCCTCGCCGTCACGATCACGGTCCTTGTCACGCTTCTCGGGGTCCGGGATGTCGACGAGGTTGAAGGACGGGGCGTCCTTGCCCGTGAGGGCGCCGGTCATCGCGTCCCGCCAGATGGGTCCCGGCACCGAGCCGCCATAGACCTTGGCGTGGTAGGCGCCGCCGACGCTGATGTCGACCATCTTGACCTGCTGGGTGGCGCTGCCGACCCAGACCGCTCCCGACAGGTTCGGCGTGTAGCCGACGAACCAGGCGTTCTTGCGCTCGTCCGTCGTACCCGTCTTGCCGGCGTTGGCGCGGTCCGTGAGACCGGACGCCCGGCCCGTACCGGAGTCGACCACCCCCTGCAGCAGGGTGTTCACCGTGTCCGCGGTCTTCTCGCTCATCGCCCGCGAGCACGTCGACTTCGGTACCTCCAGCGACTTCTGCTGGTCGCCGATCTTCTGGGTGATCGACTCGATGGCGACCGGCGTGCAGTACATGCCCCGGGAGGCGAAGGCGGCGTACGCGGACGCCATCGTCAGCGGGGAGACGCCCCTGGAACCGAGGGAGACGGCGGGGACCTCCGGAAGCTTCTCGCCGTTGCCCTCCACGACGTGCAGGGCGTCCGTCATCTTCACCAACGGGCACAGACCGATGTCGGCGATCATCTGCACGAAGTAGGTGTTGACCGAAAGGGCCATCGCCTCCTTCAGCCGGTACGGACCGACCTCCGACTTGTCCTCGTTGGGGACGGTGGCGCCTTCTTGGTTCATCCAGGGCTTGCCGCTGCAGGTCTGGACGGGGTCGGGGTAGGGCATCTCGTACGGCGACGAGTATTCCTGGGTGGGCGGTCGCCCCTCCTCGAGCGCGGCCGCCGCGACGAAGGGCTTGAACGTCGAACCGGTCGGGAAGCCGTAGTTGGAGCCGCCCATGCTGTGGTCGGCCGAATAGTTGATCTCGGTCTCGTTCTTGCCGTAGCCGTACGGCTTCGACTGGCCCATGCCGAGGATCTTGCCGGTGCCGGGCTCGACCAGGGTGATCGCCGCGGCGACCGAGTCGCTCTTGTTGACGTGGCCCTTGAGCGAGGTATGGACCGACCGCTGTGCCTGCGGGTCGAGGGTGGTCCGGATCGTCAGACCGCCCTGGTTCCAGATCTTGGCCCGGTCCTCCTTCTCCTTCCCGAAAACCGGGTCGCTCAGGAACACCTCACGTACGTAGTCGCAGAAGAAGGCCGCATCGGCGACCGCCGTGATGCAGCCGTTGTTCGGCTTGCTGACCTTCAGCCCCAGCGGTGCCTGCGACGCCTCGGCGGCCTGCTCCTGGGAGATGTCGCCGACCTGGGCCATCCGCGCCAGGACGACATTGCGCCGCTTGGTGGCCTCCGCCTCGTCGTTGACCGGGTCGTACCGGCTCGGGGACTGGACGAGGCCGGCGAGGAGGGCGGACTCCTGGAGGTTGAGGTCCTTGGCGGACTTGGAGAAGTAGCGCCGGGCGGCGGCCTCGACGCCGTAGGCCTGCTGGCCGAAGAACGTGATGTTCAGGTAGTTCTCGAGGATCTTCTTCTTGCCCAGCTCCTCCTCGACCTGGATCGCGAACTTCAGCTCGCGGATCTTGCGGCCGATCGTCTGCTGGGTGGCCTGCGCGACCTTCGTCGGGTCGTCGCCGGCCTCCTCCACGAAGACGTTCTTCACGTACTGCTGCGTCAGGGTGGACGCGCCTTCGGTGACGCCGCCGCTCTGCGCGTTGCGGTTGAGTGCGCGCAGTATGCCCTTCAGGTCGACCGCGCCGTGCTCGTAGAAGCGGGAGTCCTCGATCGCGACGATCGCCTTCTGGACGTACGGCGAGATGTCCTTGAGGTCGACCACCGTGCGGTCGCGCGAGTAGACGGTGGCGATCTGGCCGCCCTTCGCGTCCAGGATGGTGGTGCGCTGGCTCAGCGGGGGCGTCTTGAGGTTGGCGGGGAGCTCGTCGAAACTCTCCACCGAGCCTTTGGCGGCCAGGCCCAGCGCACCCACGGCGGGCAGTGCGATACCGGCCAGGACGGCACCCGCGAGGACACTGACACCGAGGAACTTGGCGGCCTGCTGCGTTGGCGACAGACCACCGCCCGAGCGCTTCTTTGGCATGGGAGCAGCCTACGTTCTCGTTTTCCGGACAGGCGTACAGGCCTTGGCCTAAGCTGCTCACAACTGTCACAGCAGTGAGGTCACGTATCAATACGTCCGGCGACCCCGAATCGTTCCGGATCTTCTCGACTTTCTTTCTCGGGATGTGTGGGGTGCGTGTCCGGATCCGCCTCGTGTGTCACGTGGTGCCCGTTGTGGCGCAACGGAATTGACCCGAAACGCCGGGATGGTCGTGCATGTCGCCAGGTCACTCCCCCGGGTGATCTGCCGCTTACCCATAGTCCGTTCGGGCCATTCAAGATTGGGCCCGCTGGGGGTGTTGCGCTGTGCCCACCTTCCGTAACGTCCTCAACTGGCGGCGGTGAATATGCCGCTGCCGCCGTGGGGGAGCCTCGATTCGGGAGAGGACGGCGCCGGTATGGGCTGGGTTACCGACTGGAGTGCGCAGGCTGCCTGCCGCACTACTGATCCGGATGAACTGTTCGTTCAAGGAGCAGCGCAGAACAGGGCCAAGGCGGTGTGCACCGGATGCCCGGTGCGTACGGAGTGCCTGGCGGACGCGCTCGACAACCGCGTCGAGTTCGGCGTATGGGGAGGCATGACGGAACGTGAACGCCGCGCACTGCTGCGCCGGCGGCCCACCGTGACGTCCTGGCGCCGGCTGCTGGAGACCGCGCGTACGGAGTACGAGCGGGGGACGGGTGTGGTGCCCCTCGACGACGACGAGGTGTACGCGAACTACGCGGCGGTGAGCTGAGGGCTCTCGGGGGGTCCTCGGCGGGGCGTCCCGGGCCGTGTCGGGTCGTCTTGGGACTGCCCGTCTGTCCGTCTGCCCGTTTCCCGGTCTGCCTGTCCTGCCCGCTCGTCTGTTCGTCCGTCAGGCCGTGGCGGCGTGCGTCAGGCGGTGGCCTCGGGCGCCTCGGGCAGCTCCGGCCTGTTGGTCGCGAGCCGGTCGCCGATGTCCCGCAGTCCCGCGAGGTCGTGCACGTCGCCGGGCAGCGCGGCCACTTCCGTCACCGCCACCTCGGGATGGAGCGCGGTGAAGCGGTCACGCGTGCGCTGCTCGCGGGAGAGCAGCCGCATCCGCTCGGCATGCAGTCTCAGCAGGCCCGCGGTGAGCTGGTCGACGGACCGCTCCGCGTCGACCCCGTCGGTGTCGGTGTCGGTGGTGCCGGTGTCTGTGTCCGTGTCGTCCGCGGTGGCGGGGGAGCCTCCGTCGGGGACGTCTGAACTGTCGTATGGATCGGGGGAGTTACGAACTCCAGCTTTCCCGTCCTCCTGATCCACAATGCGGGAGTCCTCAAGATTTTCCGCGGCGGTGAGTGCCCGCTCGGCCGACAGCCGGTCGGCGCCGCTGCCATGGACCCGGTTGAGCACCAGACCAGCCAGCGGCATGTCCTCCGCGGCCAGCCGTTCCACGAAGTACGCGGCCTCGCGCAGCGCGTCCCGCTCCGGGGCCGCGACCACCAGGAACGCCGTCCCGGGCGCCTGGAGCAGTTTGAACGTGGCGTCCGCACGTGTACGGAACCCGCCGAACATGGAGTCCATCGCCGCCACGAACGTCTGTACGTCCCGCAGCAGCTGACCCCCGAGCACCTTCCCCAGGACCCCGGTCATCATGGACATCCCGACGTTCAGGAACTTCATCCCCGCACGGCCGCCGACCTTCGCCGGGGTCAGCAGTACGCGGATGAGCTTGCCGTCGAGGAAGGACCCGAGCCGCTTGGGCGCGTCCAGGAAGTCCAGCGCGGAGCGGGAGGGCGGGGTGTCGACGACGATGAGGTCCCATTCGTCGCGGGCCCGCAGCTGCCCCAGCTTCTCCATCGCCATGTACTCCTGCGTGCCCGCGAAGCCCGCGGAGAGGGACTGGTAGAAGGGGTTGCCGAGGATCGCGGAAGCGCGCTCCGGGTCCGCGTGCGCCTCGACGATCTCGTCGAAGGTGCGCTTCATGTCGAGCATCATGGCGTGCAGTTCGCCGCCGGCGGAGTCGTCGATGCCCTTCACCCGGCGGGGGATGTTGTCGAGTGAGTCGATGCCCATGGACTGGGCGAGCCTGCGGGCGGGGTCGATGGTGAGGACGACCACCTTGCGTCCCCGTTCGGCCGCGCGCAGTCCCAGGGCCGCGGCGGTGGTCGTCTTGCCGACCCCGCCCGAGCCGCAGCACACCACGATCCGGGTGGTCCGGTCCTCGATCAGTGGGTCGATGTCGAGCGTGCGTACGGGGGAGAGGTGGTGGCGGGCCGGGTGGGCCGGATCGTGCGCGCGCGTGTGCGCCGGTTCCGGATGGCGACTCATGACATCCCCTGCTTCCGATACTTCCGACTCGTGACGGGCCTGACGGGGGCGACGGGCGTGACGGGCGCGCTGGGGGCTACGGGCGTGACGGGCGCGCTGGGCGCGCTGGGCGCGGGGAGTCCGGCGGGAAGGCTTCCGCCGGGTACGGGAACGGGCGGGTTTCCGCTGGTCATGACACACCCTGTGCGCGAAGTTCCTCGGCCAGTTCGTACAGGCCCGCCAGGTCCATGCCCTCCGCGAGCAGCGGCAGCTCGTGCAGGGGCAGATCCACCTCGGCCAGCGCGGCGCGCTGCTCGGCCTCCAGCGCGTACCGCTCGGCGTACTCCTCCGCCTGCGTGAGCAAAGGATCCACCAGCCGCTCGGCGTGCCCGCCGCGCCGCGCGCCGCCGAGACCGGCGGACGACAATGCCCACGCGACAGAGGAACGCTCGACCGTCCCCACGAGTTCCAGGTCGGCCGCGTCCAGTACCTCGGGCCGCACCATGTTCACGATGATCCGCCCCACCGGCAACCGGGCCCCCCGCAGCTCGGCGATGCCGTCCACGGTCTCCTGGACCGGCATCTCCTCCAGCAGGGTGACCAGGTGCACCGCCGTCTCCGGCGATTTCAACACCCGCATCACGGCCTGGGCCTGATTGTGGATAGGGCCGATCTTCGCGAGCCCGGCGACCTCGTCGTTGACGTTGAGGAAACGGGTGATGCGCCCGGTCGGCGGGGCGTCCATCACGACGTAGTCGTAGACGAATCGCCCACTCCTGTCCTTGCGCCGCACCGCCTCGCACGCCTTGCCGGTCAGCAGGACGTCCCGCACACCGGGCGCGATGGTGGTCGCGAAGTCGATCGCGCCGAGCTTCTTCAGCGCCCGCCCGGCGCTGCCCAGCTTGTAGAACATCTGGAGGTAGTCCAAAAGGGCCCGCTCGGCGTCGATGGCGAGGGCGTGCACCTCTCCGCCGCCGGGAGCGACGGCGATCTTCCGCTCCTCGTACGGCAGCGCCTCCGTCTCGAAGACCTGCGCGATGCCCTGGCGGCCCTCGACCTCGACGAGAAGCGTCCGCTTCCCCGCCGTGGCCAGGGCCAGCGCGAGGGCCGCGGCCACCGTGGTCTTGCCGGTTCCGCCCTTACCACTGACCACCTGAAGCCTGCTCACGCCTTTGAGCCTAATTCCTCCCCGCGCGCCCCGTCGGATCCGGGGGCGAGTCCCGGGCTTCCCGGCTTCCTGAGGTTCCCGGGTTTCCCGGGCTTCCCGTGCAGGCGGCGGCAGCGGCTAGAGTCGCCGCATGACGAAATGGGAGTACTCCACGGTTCCGCTGCTGGTCCACGCCACGAAGCAGATTCTGGACACCTGGGGCGAGGACGGCTGGGAGCTCGTGCAGGTCGTGCCGGGCCCGAACAACCCCGAGCAGCTGGTCGCCTACCTGAAGCGGGAGAAGCAGGCGTGAGCGCGGTCGAGGCCAAGCTGGCCGAGCTCGGGCTGAGCCTGCCGGAGGTCGTTCCGCCGCTGGCCGCGTACCGTCCGGCCGTGCTGTCGGGGCGGTACGTCTACACCGCCGGCCAGCTTCCCATGGTGAACGGCGAGCTTCCGCTGACCGGCAAGGTCGGTGCCGAGGTCACGGCCGAGGAGGCGAAGGAGCTGGCGCGCACCTGTGCGCTCAACGCCCTCGCCGCCGTGAAGTCCGTCGCCGGTGATCTGGACCGCGTCGTGCGCGTGGTGAAGGTCGTCGGGTTCGTGGCCTCGGCCCCGGACTTCACGGGACAGCCGGGCGTCCTCAACGGTGCGAGCGAGCTGCTGGTCGAGGTCCTCGGCGACAAGGGCGTCCACGCCCGCAGCGCGGTGGGCGTCGCCGTACTGCCCCTCGACGCACCGGTGGAGGTCGAGATCCAGGTGGAGCTGACGGACGCGGGCTGACGGACGCGCGTCGACGGGCGCGGGCAGGCGGGGGCGGTCGGCGTCTGACGGAGGCGGACCGGTACTCGGCGGAGGGCCGCTTCGCCCGTGCCGTCCGCCGGGTCCGCCGCCTCTCCTCGCCGCGTCCCACCGCCGCGCGTTCTCTTGTTCCCTTTCTCCCGCTGGGCACTCGAACATCCGCCCGGCCCGGGATAGCCTCCGGCCATGGTGAATGCGCAGGCTGGTGGGCAGTGGTACCCACCCGAGTGGCCGGTCCGGATCCGCGCGCTCGCGGAAGGCATCCTCACCCCGGTCACGCCCAAGCGGGCGGCCACCGTCATGCTCCTGAGGGACGCGGGCGACGGCTGCGCCGTCCACATGCTGCGCCGAAGAGCCTCCATGGCCTTCGCCGGAGGTGCCTACGCCTACCCCGGCGGGGGCGTCGACCCGCGGGACGACGACCGCCACGTCCGCTGGGCGGGCCCCACGCGCGCGTGGTGGGCGGCCCGGCTCGGCGTCGACGCGACCGACGCCCAGGCGATCGTCTGCGCCGCCGTACGCGAGACGTACGAGGAAGCGGGTGTGCTGCTCGCCGGTCCGACGCCCGACTCCGTGGTCGGTGACACGACGGGCGCGGACTGGGAGGCGGACCGCGCGGCGCTCGTCGCGCGGGAGACGTCCTTCGCGGAGTTCCTCGACCGCCGAGGACTGGTCCTGCGCTCGGACCTGCTCGGCGCCTGGACCCGGTGGATCACGCCGGAGTTCGAGCCCCGCCGCTACGACACCTGGTTCTTCGTCGCCGTGCTGCCCGAGGGGCAGCGCACCCGGAACGCCTCCACGGAGGCCGACCGCACGGTGTGGATCACCCCGCGCGAGGCGGCCGCCGCGTACGACCGGGGTGAGCTGCTGATGATGCCGCCGACGATCGCGACCCTGCGCCAGCTGACGGCGTACCCGGCGGCGGCGCAGGCGCTCGACGCGGCATCCGCGCGGGATCTCACGCCGGTACTGGCCACCGCGCGCCTGGACGACGGCGAGATCGTGCTGTCCTGGCCGGGGCACGACGAGTTCACCAAGCACATCCCGACAGGTGGAGCACCCGCATGACGGACGCGGCAGCCCTTCCCGGCCAACCGCGCGGTGGGGTCCTTTCCGGACCCGCCACCGCGCGCGCGGTCAACGTCCTGGCACCGAACGCCTCGGTCATGACCCTGGACGGCACCAACACCTGGATCCTTTCGGAACCCGACTCCGCGCGTGCGATCGTCGTCGACCCCGGTCCGCTGGACGAGGGGCATCTGCGGAATGTCGTCGGCACGGCCGAGCGGGCCGGCAAGCGGGTCGCCCTCACCCTGCTGACGCACGGTCACCCCGACCACGCCGAGGGAGCCACTCGCTTCGCCGAGCTGACCGGCACGAAGGTACGGGCGCTGGACCCGGAGTTGCGGCTGGGGGACGAAGGCCTCTCCGGCGGGGACGTCGTCAACGTGGGCGGCCTGGAACTGCGGGTCGTCCCCACTCCCGGCCACACCGCCGACTCCCTGTCCTTCCATCTGCCGGCCGACGGGGCCGTCCTCACCGGCGACACCGTTCTGGGACGCGGTACGACCGTCGTGGCCCACCCCGACGGTCGCCTCGGCGACTACCTGGACACCCTGCGCCGCCTGCGCTCGCTCACGGTCGACGACGGCGTCCACACGGTCCTGCCCGGCCACGGCCCCGTACTGGAGGACGCCCAGGGCGCCGTCGAGTACTACCTGGCGCACCGGGCCCACCGCCTCGCCCAGGTGGAGACGGCCGTCGAGAACGGCCATCGCACCCCGTCCGAAGTCGTCGCCCACGTCTACTCCGACGTGGACCGCTCCCTGTGGCCGGCCGCGGAACTGTCGGTCCGGGCGCAACTGGAGTACCTGCGGGACCACGGGCTCATCTAGCGGGACCACGGGCTCGTCCAGCGGGAGCACGCACTCGTCCAGCGGGAGCACGGGCTCATCGAAAAGCCCCGGGGCCCGTCAGGCGCTGAGGCCTGTGAGGCACCGGGGCCGCCGGCACGTGTGCCGGGAATCCCGTCAGCGGGAGCGCTTCGCGAGGCGTTCCACGTCCAGGAGGATCACCGCGCGGGCCTCCAGGCGGAGCCAGCCACGCTGCGCGAAGTCCGCCAGGGCCTTGTTGACCGTCTCGCGGGACGCGCCGACCAGCTGGGCCAGCTCCTCCTGCGTGAGGTCGTGGACGACGTGGATGCCCTCCTCGGACTGCACGCCGAAGCGTCGGGAGAGGTCCAGCAGGGCGCGGGCGACCCGGCCCGGGACGTTGGAGAAGACCAGGTCCGACATCGCGTCGTTGGTCTTGCGCAGTCGGCGCGCGACGGCCCGCAGCAGCGCGGTGGCCACCTCGGGACGGGCGTTCAGCCAGGGCTGGAGGTCGCCGTGGCCCAGGGCGAGCAGCTTGACCTCGGTCAGCGCCGTGGCGGTCGCGGTGCGCGGGCCCGGGTCGAAGAGCGACAGCTCACCGATGAGCTCACCGGGGCCGACGACGGCCAGCATGTTCTCGCGGCCGTCGGGTGAGGTGCGGTGGAGCTTGACCTTGCCCTCGGTGACCACGTAGAGCCGGTCTCCGGGGTCGCCCTCGTGGAACAGGGAGTCGCCCCGTGCGAGAGTCACCTCGCTCAGCGAGGCGCGAAGCTCCGCGGCCTGCTCGTCATCGAGCGCCGCGAAGAGCGGATTCCGCCGCAGAACGTCGTCCACGTGTTCTCTCCTTGTCGACCTGCTCAGGGGGTCTTGTCCCCCACGTACCAGGGGACCGAGGTGCCCATTTTGCCGGACAGTCCAAACAGTGTGATCTGTCACAAGGATGCCGCACTGGCCTGCTCGGGTAAGCGGCAGGGGTCCAATTGGGCGCCGATCGTCAGGGGCCGGGGCGAATGTCGGTGCCGAGTCGTAGGCTGGCCGGGTGTCCAAATCGCCGGTGAGAGCACGGGCCCAGGGGGCCGCACGGGTGGCGGCACCTCATGATTCCGCTGTGGGCGAACAGGGCTCCGACGGCGGCGGGGAAACGGCGAAACCAGCAAAGAAGGCACCGGTGAAGAAGGATTCGACCGCGAGTGCGAGCGTAGCGGCGGCCGAGATGGGATCTGCGCCCGCGAAGAAGGCAGCGCCCGCGAGGAAGGCGGCGTCCGCGAAGAAGGCCGCCGCCGAGCAGTCCGCGGTCGTAGCCAAGCCGCCCAAGGTCGAGTCGCGTACCGCGCTGGTCCGCCGTGCCCGGCGGATCAACCGGGAGCTCGCCGAGGTGTACCCGTACGCCCACCCCGAGCTGGACTTCGAGAACCCCTTCCAACTGGTGGTCGCCACGGTCCTGTCCGCGCAGACCACCGACCTGCGCGTCAACCAGACGACCCCCACCCTTTTCGCGAACTACCCCACCCCCGAGGACCTGGCCGCCGCCAACCCGGAGGAGGTGGAGGAGATCCTCCGCCCCACCGGGTTCTTCCGGGCCAAGACCAAGTCGGTGATAGGGCTTTCGAAGGTACTGACGGAGGAGTTCGGCGGCGAGGTGCCGGGCCGGCTCGAGGATCTCGTCAAACTGCCGGGCGTGGGCCGCAAGACGGCCTTCGTCGTCCTCGGCAATGCCTTCGGCCGCCCGGGAATCACTGTGGACACGCACTTCCAGCGCCTGGTGCGCCGCTGGCGGTGGACCGACGAGACCGACCCCGACAAGATCGAGGCCTTCGTCGGCGGGCTCTTCCCCAAGAGCGACTGGACCGACCTCTCGCACCATGTGATCTGGCACGGCCGCCGCATCTGTCACGCCCGCAAGCCCGCCTGCGGAGCCTGCCCCATCGCCCCGCTCTGCCCGGCGTACGGCGAGGGAGAGACGGACCCGGAGAAGGCGCGGAAGCTGCTGAAGTACGAGAAGGGCGGCTTCCCGGGCCAGCGCCTGAACCCTCCGCAGGCCTACCTCGACGCGGGCGGCCGCCCGGCCCCGCCGCTGGGCGCCGGATGACAGGGCAGACACGGCGGCCGCAGGTGGAACGATCTCCGGTGGAACGTTCCAGGGGCCGCCGGGCGTTGGGGCTGTCGCCGGGAACGGGTGGGCAGGGGGCAGGACGATGGGGGTGGCGATGACGCGGGCGGGCGATATCCGGGGCGGCCGGGCGACACTCAGCCAGGAGGGCCTGCCCACCTGGCTGGACCCGGTGGTGCGGGCCGTGGAGACGGTCGCGCCGGGACAGCTGAGCCGCTTCCTGCCGCCGGCGAACGGCGCGGGGCGCCAGTCCGCGGTTTTGGTCCTGTTCGGCGAAGGCGCGTACGGCCCGGAGCTGCTGCTCATGGAACGGTCGACCGCGCTGCGCTCGCATGCCGGCCAGCCGGCCTTCCCCGGCGGTGCCCTCGACCCCGAGGACGGCGACCCGCTGGCCGACGGGCCGCTGTGGGCCGCGCTGCGCGAGGCCGAGGAGGAGACCGGGCTCGATCCGGCCGGTGTCCAGCTCTTCGGCGTCCTGCCGAAGCTCTACATCCCCGTCAGCGGCTTCGTCGTCACTCCGGTGCTGGGCTGGTGGCGGGTGCCCAGTCCGGTCGGCGTCGTGGATCCCAACGAGACCGCCCGGGTCTTCACGGTTCCCGTGGCGGATCTCACCAATCCGGACAACCGGGCGACCGCGGTCCATCCCAGCGGCCACCAAGGCCCGGCGTTCCTGGTCGAATCGGCTCTTGTCTGGGGTTTTACGGCCGGGGTCATCGACCGGCTGCTCCACTACGCGGGGTGGGAGCGCCCCTGGGACCGGGACAAGCGGGTCCCGCTGGACCAGAGGTCATGACAGGGTGGGCGCCGTGCCGTGCGGTCCGGGGGCTGGTGACGACGGCGGTTCGTGCCGTACGCCCCCGGACTCCGGCCGAGTGGGAGCGACCGGAGTGACGAGGCGAGGCTGGAAGCAGTGAACGTGCTGGACATCCTGTTGCTGGTCGCCGCCGTCTGGTTCGCGGTCGTCGGCTACCGCCAGGGGTTCGTCGTCGGCATCCTGTCGGTGATCGGGTTCCTGGGCGGCGGTCTCGTCGCCGTCTACGTGCTCCCCGTCATCTGGGACGTCATGACGGACAACGCCGAGGTCGGCACGACCGCGGCCGTCGCCGCGGTCGTCGTCGTCATAGTCTGCGCCTCCGTCGGCCAGGCGCTGACCACCCACCTCGGCAACAAGCTGCGCCGCTACATCACCTGGTCCCCGGCCCGAGCGCTCGACGCGACCGGCGGCGCCCTGGTCAATGTCGTCGCCATGCTCCTGGTCGCCTGGCTGATCGGCTCCGCCCTCGCCGGTACGACACTGCCGACGCTCAGCAAGGAGGTCCGCGGTTCCAAGGTCCTGCTCGGTGTCTCCCGCGCGCTGCCCGACCAGGCCGACACCTGGTTCGCCGACTTCTCCTCCGTCCTCGCGCAGAACGGCTTCCCGCAGGTCTTCAGCCCGTTCGCGAACGAGCCGATCACCGACGTCCAGCCCCCCGACCCCGCCCTGGTCGGCAGCCCCGTGGCCGCCCGCGCCCAGCGGTCCATCGTCAAGGTCATGGGCACCGCCCCGCAGTGCGGCAAGGTCCTGGAGGGCACCGGCTTCGTGTTCTCCGAGCGCCGGGTCATGACCAACGCGCATGTCGTGGGCGGCGTCGACGAACCGACCGTGCAGATAGGCGGCGAGGGCAGGAAGTACGACGCGACGGTCGTCCTCTACGACTGGAAGCGGGACATCGCGGTCCTCGACGTCCCGGACCTGAAGGCGCCGGCGCTGCGGTTCACGACCGAGGAAGCGAGCAGCGGTGACGACGCGATCGTCGCCGGCTTTCCGGAGAACGGCGCGTACGACGTCAGGTCCGCGCGGGTCCGCGGGCGGATCACGGCCAACGGCCCGGACATCTATCACCGGAGCACGGTCCGCCGTGACGTCTACTCCCTGTACGCGACGGTCCGTCAGGGCAACTCCGGCGGTCCGCTGCTCACACCCGAGGGTCAGGTCTACGGCGTGGTGTTCGCCAAGTCCCTCGACGACGCCGAGACGGGGTACGCGCTCACCGTGGACGAGATCCAGGACGACATCGCCAAGGGCCGTGCCGCGAACCAGCAGGTGGACAGCGACAGCTGCGCGCTCTGAGCGGCGCGAGGTCCACGGCGGCGGCGAGAGCCGCCTACGACGTGACGCGCGACGCGGGAACGCGGCGCGCGGGGCACGGCCCGTCGGTCACCCGCGTGGGTGACGCAGCCGTACCGAGACCCAGCGGGCCCGGCGGCGGAGGATAAGTGGAATCCCCACCCTGAGGTCCGTACCCGCCATGTGCGGTGCACCGCCTCGCTGGTGGGGTCCCCTGCCGCCCGCCGAGCGGCGGTCACGGCCTGCGTCACTGTAGTCGTGCGTCCAGCCCATACTCCGACGTTGCCCCCGACCCATGGTCGATAATCGCTTCAGGAGCCGCCAATTGGCCTATGCGCGAGGCAATTGGCCGTTCGTAGGACAGGTGTTCACTTCCGCTGTTCGGGTGTCTCCGCTCAGCGGTCGGGCTCCGGGTCCTTCAGCCAGTTGATCAGCTCGGTGGAGAACGCGACCGGGTCCTCCTCGTGCGGGAAGTGCCCGAGCCCGTCGAACAGACGCCAGCGGTACGGCGCTTCGACGTACTGTCCGGACCCGGCGGCGCTCCGGGTGCGCACCACGGGGTCCAGTGAGCCGTGCAGATGCAGCGTCGGCACCCGCACCGGCCGCTTCATCCGGCGGTTGAACTGGATGCCGTCGGGCCGGGCCATGGAGCGCACCATCCAGCGGTACGGCTCGATCGAGCAATGCGCCGTGGACGGGATGCACATGGCGCGCCGGTAGTTCTCCAGCGCCTTCTCCTCGGGCGGGCGCGGCCCGGACCAGTCCTGGATGAGCTTGGCCACCAGCGCCCCGTCGTCCGCGGTGAGCTGCCGCTCCGGGACCCAGGGCCGCTGGAACCCCCAGATGTGGGACATGGCGGACGACTGCCTGACGTCCGCGAGCATGGCCGACCGCCAGCGCCGCGGATGCGGCATGGACGCGACCGCGAGCCGTCGTACGAGCTTGGGGCGCATCGCCGCCGCCGTCCAGGCCAGGTATCCGCCCAGGTCGTGCCCGACCAGCGCGGCGTCCGGCTCACCGAGGGAACGGACCACGCCGGTGATGTCCAGCGCGAGGTTGGCCGGGTCGTAACCGCGCGGTGTGCGGTCGCTGCCCCCGACACCCCGCAGGTCCATGGCGACGGCGCGGAACCCGGCGTCGGCGAGTGCCGTCAGCTGGTGCCGCCAGGTCCACCAGAACTGCGGGAAGCCGTGCAGCAGCAGTACCAGCGGTCCGTCGCCGAGTTCCGCGATGTGGAAACGCGCGCCGTTGGCGGCCACGTCCCGGTGGGTCACCTCGGCGCCGCCCGGGATGTCGAGGCGTACGGCCGAGAGGGGTTGTGCCCAGGGAGTGGCGGGATCCGTCATGAGGACGAGCGTCCCACAGCTTCGATCGCCTCGGGGACCCGGTTCTTGGGCAGGTCGAGTTCGGGACGCGGGTGCGGCTTGGCCTTCTGCAGCACACCCGCCGTCTCCTTCACCGAGGCGGCGACCTTCTGCGGGCCGCGGCCCTTCTTCGCCTTCTTCGCGAAGACGACCCCGATCAGCGCGAGGACGAGCGCGATCAGCACGTTCGCCGCGAAGGACAACAGGAAGCAGAGGGCGAGGTTCCAGTCGGTCCAGGTGTGAATGCCGTAGGCCAGGGCGAAGTTCAGCATCGGCAGGGAGAACAGCAGTACGAGGCCGGCCAGGGTCAATGCCCCGCCGCTCGTCGCACCCCGCTTCACGTCCTGCTTGAGCTGCGCCTTTGCCAGCGCGATCTCGTCGTGCACCAGCGCCGACATGTTCTCCGTCGCCGAGGCGAACAGCTGGCCGATGCTGCGTTCGGCGCCGACCGGGCTGCCGTCGGGTGCGCTCATCGCGGTCTCCCTCTTCTGCGTACGTATCGCGTGCCTCTGTGTGCCGCTGCGTACGGTTCAGTCTGCCGTCTGACGGCCCATGTCCGACCGGCCGCCACGTCCGACCGCCCGGTCCGACCACTTGGGTCGGACCGGGCGAGTCCGGCCGCGTGCCTCCGACTGTCCTGACTTTTGTACCGTCTCGTCAGATCATGCCGGACCGTCGTGGTCCTCGCCTGCCCCGCCCGGCACTTCGGCAAGCCCGCGCCGCTGTTCGGTCTTCTCCCGGGCGAGCCGCCGGTGCTCGGCGGCCTTGCGGTCGTGGATCTCCGCCATGCGCAGGTGGTACGCCGGATCGTCCTCCTCGTACACGTCGGGGATGCCGCTGAGGTCGTCGTCGCGCTCCTCCTCCTGGATCAGCCTGCGGTACTTGGCGTTCCGTACCCGCAGCAGCACGGCCGCCATGGCGGTCGCGATCAGCGAACCGGTCAGCACGGCGGCCTTGACGCTGTCCGTCATCGCCGCGTCGCCCTCGAAGGCGAGTTCACCGATGAGCAGCGAGACGGTGAACCCGATCCCGGCCAGCGTCGCCACCGCCAGTACGTCCGCCCAGGCGAGGTCCTCGCTGAGCGAGGCCTTGGTGAAGCGTGTGGTCAGCCACGTACCGCCGAAGATGCCGACCGTCTTGCCGACGACGAGGCCGAGGACGACACCGAGCGTCTCGGGCGTGGTGAACACCTCCGCGAGCGCGCCGCCGGAGACCGCCACACCCGCGCTGAACAGGGCGAACAGCGGGACGGCGAGGCCCGAGGAGAGGGGCCGGACGAGGTGCTCGATGCGCTCACCGGGGGACTGCTCCTCACCCTCATGGCGGTGGCAGCGCACCATCAGGCCCATGGCGACACCGGCGATGGTGGCGTGGATGCCGCTGTTGTACATCAGGCCCCAGACGACGAGGGCGAGCGGCACGTACACGTACCAGCCGCGCACGCCCTTGCGCAGCAGCGTCCAGAAGACGGCCAGGCCCACCACGGCACCGGCGAGCGCGACGAAGTTCAGGTCGGCGGTGAAGAAGACCGCGATGATCAGAATCGCGAAGAGGTCGTCGACGACGGCGAGGGTGAGCAGGAAGGCGCGCAGCGCGCTCGGCAGGGAGGTGCCGAGCACGGCGAGCACGGCGAGCGCGAAGGCGATGTCGGTGGCGGTGGGCACGGCCCAGCCGGCCAGTGAACCGCCGCCGATGCCGCTGGTGAGCGTGTAGACGAGCGCCGGTACGGCCATGCCGCACAGGGCGGCGACGACGGGGAGTGCGGCGGCCTTGGGATCGCGCAGATCACCGGCGACGAGTTCGCGCTTGAGCTCGATTCCGGCGACGAAGAAGAAGACGGCGAGCAGTCCGTCGGCGGCCCAGTGCGCGACGGACAGGTTCAGGCCGAGAGCCTCGGGGCCGAAGTGGAAGTGGCTGACGCTCTCGTAGCTGTCGCGCAGGGCGGGCACGTTCGCCCAGACCAGCGCGGTGATCGCGGCGACGAGCAGCAGCACACCGCCGACGGTCTCGGTGCGCAGCGCGTTCGCGACGAAGTTCCGCTCGGGCAGGGAGAGGCGGCCGAAGGCTTTGCGGGGGGTGGGGCTGGGGGTGCGGGGCGCGGTCACGGGGGGTGGTCCTCTGGTCGTCGGGCAGCACGAATCGTGTGCCGACCAGACTTCCCGGCGCTCCATGAGACAGCTTGTGTGCGGGTGGCGTGCTGCGGCCACCTTTGTGTTCACTCTAACCAACGTGCTTCCGGGCCGCACCGAGGGCTTTCGGTGACGGAGGTCACGGGGGCACCCGGCGCGTGTGCGGCGCAGGGTGCCCCCGTGTTCCCGCGGTCGGCCGTCCCGTGGCGGCCGGCCGTCCCGTGCTCAGTCCTCGCCGGTCGACTGGGGCAGCTTCGCCTGGATCAGGTCCATCACGGTGGAGTCGGTCAGCGTGGTCACGTCACCGAGCTGGCGGTTCTCCGCGACGTCCCGCAGCAGCCGACGCATGATCTTGCCGGAGCGGGTCTTCGGCAGCTCGTTGACCGGCAGGATCCGCTTGGGCTTGGCGATCGGGCCGAGGGTGGCACCCACGTGGTCGCGCAGCTCGGCGACCAGGTCCTCGGTCTCCGCGGCCGTACCGCGCAGGATCACGAACGCGACGATGGCCTGCCCGGTCGTCTCGTCCGCCGCGCCGACCACGGCCGCCTCGGCGACCGACGGGTGGGCGACGAGCGCCGACTCGACCTCGGTGGTGGAGATGTTGTGACCGGAGACCAGCATCACGTCGTCGACCCGGCCGAGCAGCCAGATGTCGCCGTCGTCGTCCTTCTTGGCGCCGTCGCCGGCGAAGTACTTGCCTTCGAAGCGCGACCAGTACGTGTCGATGTACCGCTGGTCGTCGCCCCAGATGGTGCGCAGCATCGACGGCCACGGTTCGGTGAGGACCAGGTAGCCACCGCCGCCGGCGGGCACCTCGCGCGCCTCGTCGTCGACGACGGTCGCGGCGATGCCGGGCAGCGGGGTCTGGGCGGAGCCCGGCTTGGCGTCGGTCACGCCGGGCAGCGGCGAGATCATGATGCCGCCGGTCTCGGTCTGCCACCAGGTGTCCACCACGGGGGTGCGGTCCGCGCCGATGTTCTTGCGGTACCAGACCCACGCCTCGGGGTTGATCGGCTCGCCGACGGAGCCGAGGACCCGCAGCGAGGACAGGTCGAACTTCGCGGGGATGTCGTCGCCCCACTTCATGAACGTCCGGATCGCGGTGGGCGCCGTGTAGAGGATCGTCACGCCGTACTTCTGCACGATCTCCCAGAAGCGGCCCTGGTGCGGGGTGTCGGGCGTGCCCTCGTACATGACCTGGGTCGCGCCGTTGGCGAGCGGTCCGTAGACGATGTACGAGTGCCCGGTGACCCAGCCGACATCGGCCGTGCACCAGAACACGTCCGTTTCCGGCTTGAGGTCGAAGACCGACCAGTGCGTGTACGCCGTCTGGGTGAGGAAGCCGCCGGAGGTGTGCAGGATGCCCTTCGGCTTACCCGTGGTACCGGAGGTGTAGAGGATGAACAGCGGCTGCTCGGCCTCGAACGCCTCCGGGGTGTGCTCGGTGCTCTGGCGGCCCACCAGTTCGTGCCACCACTGGTCGCGGCCCTCGGTCCAGGCGACGTCCTGGCCGGTGCGGCGAACGACGAGAACGTGCCGCACGTTGTCGACGCGGCCGGCCGCCTCGTCCACGGCGGGCTTGAGCGCGGACGGCTTGCCGCGCCGGTAGCCGCCGTCGGCGGTGATGACGACCTTGGCGTCGGCGTCCTGGATACGGGTCGCGAGCGCGTCCGCCGAGAAACCGCCGAAGACGACGGAGTGCGCGGCGCCGATACGGGCGCAGGCCAGCATCGCGATCGCGGCCTCGGGGATCATCGGCAGGTAGACGGCGACCCGGTCGCCCTTCCGCACGCCCAGCTCCAGCAGGGCGTTGGCGGCCTGGGAGACCTCGTCCTTGAGCTGGGCGTAGGTGATCGCACGGCTGTCGCCGGGTTCGCCCTCGAAGTGGATGGCGACCCGGTCGCCGTGCCCGGCCTCCACATGCCGGTCCACGCAGTTGTAGGCGACGTTGAGCTCGCCGTCCTTGAACCACTTGGCGAACGGCGGGTTCGACCAGTCGAGCGTTTCGGTGGGCTCCTTGGCCCAGGTCAGTCGGCGGGCCTGCTCGGCCCAGAAGCCGAGCCTGTCAGCCTTGGCCTGTTCGTACGCCTCCGCGGTGACGTTGGCGTGTGCGGCCAGGTCGGCGGGGGGCGCGAACCTGCGTTCTTCCTTGAGCAGGTTGGCCAGGCTTTCGTTGCTCACGGCATCTGCCTTTCCCGGAGTGTCCGTTGTGTCCCAGGCCACAGCTCATCAGACCCAGGGGTGGGCTGACAAGGGCCGACGGCAAAGTGGTTTAGACCTTTTGAGGTCAACTCTTTGAGGTCAACCGATTGCTTTCGTGGCCAAGGGGGTCATCCGTACCCACGGACGCCGGCGGCACGCGGTTCAGCCTCTGTCACACCACTCATACCCGCGATGGCCCCTCACCGCGCCAGGTCCGCCGCTCGTACCCGGACGAACATGCCCTCCCCCGCCGTCTCGGTGAGGAGATACGCCTGCGCCTCACCCACATGGAAGTACATGCCGTGGAGCGCCAGGTTTCCGTCCTTCAGGGAGCGGGCCACCGACTCGTGGGCGCGCAGATGGTCGAGCTGCTGGACGGCGTTGGCCAGGCAGAGCCGCTCGGTCGTGTCGGCCGGTGCCCGCCCGCCGGGGTGCGCCCAGCCCGTGCTCGTCCCCGACGCGCGCCAGGCTCGGCAGTCCGTGCCGCAGCCACCGTCTCAGCGGAGTGCGGGCACCGCCCGGCTCCGGGTCGAGCAGGGCTTGGACGGTACCGCACCCCGAGTGCCCGCACACCGTGATGGAGCGCACCGCGAGCACCTCCACGGCGTACTCGACGGCGGCGGCCACCGAGTCGTCACCGCTCTCCTCACCTGGCGGTGGCACGAGGTTGCCGACATTGCGGACCGGTCGGCGGCGGGCTGTGTGGTGGGTGGGCACGCCCGGTCCGGTTCGGGTCGCTGGCGTGAGTGGTGGGAACACAGGCTGGCATGTTTCCCGTCTCCTCCGGGGCTGCACGGTCGCGGAAGTGGGGGTGACCCGCTCGACGGCAGGGCGGTCGCGGCCGTGGGTCACGGCGCCAGAACGACGGGACCGGTCAACGACGGCGAGGAGCCTCAACGGCAAGAATCTCAACCCTCAGTAAACGAATCGTAATTCACGGTAAAGGGCGAACATATGCTTTCCGAGCAAATGGGGTAATGAATCACTCACGCGGGTGAAGTGGGCGCTTCATCGGCTTGTCGTATTAATTCCTTCTCAGTCCCATGCGACTTTGGCGGCGCTGTCGGCGCGGACCGGCAAGCACCCGACATCGCCGCCCACAGGGTTGGCCCTGGAGAAGGAAGAAGGTGGGCGGACATGGCCGCCACCCGAAGGATCGCCGTGGGTATTGTGATCGCCGCGGTCTGTGCCGTCTCGCTCGCCGGCTGCGGGACCGGCACCGACGGTTCCGGCGAGGAATCTCAGGGCCGGAAGAAGGCGAAGCCGGCGCCGGGGCCGGGGCCGAAGGACACGGTCCGGCTGATCGGCGACGGCTCCACCGCGTACACCGGGGCCCAGCCGCACCTGTCCAAGCCCGAGCGGCTGGAGCCGGGCGAGAAGCCCCCGCAGTTCGTCGTCTTCTCGTGGGACGGCGCGGGTGAGGACAGTCAGAAGCTCTTCTCCCACTTCCGCAAGGTCGCCAAGGAGAACGACGCGACCATGACGTACTTCCTGAGCGGCGTGTACATGCTCCCGGAGGAGAAGCGTGACCTGTACCGTCCGCCGCAGCACTCGCCGGGCCGGTCCGACATCGGCTTCAACGACGCCGAGGGAATCGCCGCCACCGTGCAGCAGCTGCGCCTGGCGTGGCTCGAGGGCAACGAGATCGGCACCCACTTCAACGGTCACTTCTGCGGCCCCGACGGCGGGGTCGGCGAGTGGTCGGTGGCGGAGTGGAAGGACGAGATCGCCCAGGCCAAATGGTTCGTGAAGACCTGGAAGACCCACACCGGCCTGAAGAACGCGGCCCCCCTCCCCTTCGACTACGACAAGGAGCTGATCGGCGCCCGCACCCCCTGTCTGGAGGGCCAGGAGAACTTCACGAAGGCCGCGAGGGAGCTGGGCTTCCGCTACGACACCAGTGGTGTCAACAACCAGGTGTGGCCGAAGAAGAAGCAGGGACTGTGGGATCTGTCGCTGCAGCTCGTCCCGTTCCCCGGGCACTCCTTCGAACAGCTCACCATGGACTACAACTTCATGGTCAACCAGTCCGGCACCAGAACCCAGGGCGACCCCGCCAAGCACGAACAGTGGGGGGACGAGATGCGGGACGGCCTGCTCGCGGGCTTCGAGCGGGCCTACGACGGAAACCGGGCACCTCTGATCATCGGCAACCACTTCGAGTCCTGGAACGGCGGTACCTACATGCGTGCCGTCGAGGAGGTCGTCGAGGAGGTGTGCACCAAGCCCGACGTACGCTGTGTCTCCTTCCGGCAGCTCGCGGACTGGCTGGACGCCCAGGACCCGAAGACCCTGGCGAAGCTGCGCACCCTGACCGTGGGCGAGGCCCCGAAGCAGGGCTGGAAGTCCTTCCTGTCCGGCACCCCTGCGCCGGCTCCCAAGGGTGTGCCCGGGGCGCCCGCGGCGAGGGGGTGAGCAATGCCCTTCGCCACGGCTTCGGCGGGCAGGCCGGAGTGAAGAAGACCACTCCTTCGCGGGGCGGGCGCCCAGGGTGCGTAATGTCGTACTCATGAGTACGACAGGCGCGACTGCCGATCCTCCTCCAAGCTCTCGGAAGAGCTCGAGCAGGGGGGACCCCCTTGCGGCCCTGGGCTCGCTGCCCGGTGTGTCCGACTCCGTGGAATCCGTCCGCAAGGCCGTGGACCGGGTCTACAAGCACCGGGTCATGCGGCGGCGCAGCAACGAGATCACCTCCGAGGCGGCGCTGCGCGGCGCCCGCGGCTCGGCGGCGCTGTCCGGCGCGGACTGGGCTCTGGAGGAGGTGCGCCGGCGCAGCGACTTCGGCAGCGGCGACGAGGCGCGCACGGTGGGCGCGGCCCTGCGGCTGTCCGCCGAGGCGGGGCAGTTGCTGTCCATCTGGCGCCAGTCGCCGCTGAGGGTGCTTGCCCGGCTGCATCTGGTGGCGGCGGCCGACCAGGCCGACCAGGTCGGACGGCCGCGGAAGGAGGGCGAGCCGGTCGACGAGCCCTTGATCGGGCTTCCGCTGCCCACTGCCGCGGAGGCGCACGGCCGGCTGGAGGGCCTGTCGGAGCTGATCATCGCGGGCAGCTCCGCCCCGGCGCTGGTGACGGCAGCCGTCGTGCACGGTGAACTGCTCGCGCTGCGCCCCTTCGCCTCTCACAACGGCCTTCTCGCACGTACGGCCGAACGCATCGTGCTGGTCGGCAGCGGGCTGGACCCGAAGTCGGTCTGCCCGGCCGAGGTGGGCCATGCCGAACTGGGTCATGGGGCCTATCTGACCGCTCTGGAGGGTTATGTCTCGGGCACTCCCGAGGGCGTGGCCTCCTGGATCGCCCACTGCGGACGTGCCGTCGAGCTGGGGGCACGCGAGTCCACGGCGGTGTGCGAGGCGCTGCAGCGCGGGGCGGCGTAGCGGCGGTCGCGCGCAGATGCGGCGGTACGAGAACTCGTACCGCCGCTGGCATGTCCACCTGGTTACCAAGCGTCCTCGATATATGCCCATCAGGTCGGGAACATTGGCCCGTCCCTGGTGCGGCTGGCCCGTAATCGACGGGTCGACGTCGCGTGGGTGCCCGGTGGCCATGCTCGGTCCGTAAGGCCAAATGCGTTGCGAAGGGAATCCTCTCGGATGTCCTTGGTCTCGCGGGCCGTCAAGTCCTTTGTACTCCAGGTTCGAAGTAAGCGGAAGTGCTGGACCCGCTTCTTTACTTTTAGGTTCAAAGGCGTGTTAATCGGGCGCCCGTCCGGCGAAGGGGTGCCGGCCCATCGGCGCGTCGTGCGGGGTGGCCGGTCAGGCCACCGTCGCGCGGCGTCGGCTCGTGTACCAGACCAGGCCCGCGGTGGCCGCGGCGGCGCCTATGGCGGCAGCCGCCACAAGGGCCGGGCGGGGAGGTGCGGAGAGCGCGGGAAGGCGCTGCTTGAGCCGGACGGGCCGGTGGAAGTCCAGGATCGGCCACTCGCGCGCGACCGCTTCGCGGCGCAGTGCCCGGTCCGGGTTCACGGCGTGCGGGTGGCCCACGGACTCCAGCATCGGCAGATCGGTCGCCGAGTCGCTGTAGGCGTAGCAGCGGGCGAGGTCGTAGCCCTCGGAACCGGCCAGCTCCCTGATCGCCTCGGCCTTGGTCGGGCCGTACGCGTAGTACTCCACCTCCCCGGTGAAGCATCCGTCGTCGCCCACGACCATGCGTGTGGCCACGACCCGGTCCGCGCCGAGCAGCTCGCCGATCGGCTCGACCACCTCGGCGCCCGAGGTGGACACGATCACCACGTCGCGGCCGGCGGTGTGGTGCTGCTCGATGAGGGTGGCGGCCTCGTCGTAGATGATCGGGTCGATCAGGTCGTGCAGGGTCTCGGCGACGATCTCCTTGACCTGTTGGACGTTCCAGCCGCGGCACAGTGCGGACAGGTACTTGCGCATCCGTTCCATCTGGTCGTGGTCGGCGCCGCCGGCCAGGAAGACGAACTGGGCGTATGCGGTGCGCAGGACTGCCCTGCGGTTGATCAGACCGCCTTGGTAGAAGGACTTGCTGAACGTGAGCGTGCTCGACTTCGCGATGACCGTCTTGTCCAGATCGAAGAAGGCAGCTGCGCGGGGCAGTGAGTGGTTTTCCACGCCTTGAGCATAGGTGCAGCCCATTCGGCGTAAGGTGTGGCGTGGTGGGTTTGCCTGAGAGGGCTCTCGGGTACACCATGGAAGTCACGGATCGTTCGCGACCGTGCTAACCCGGTCCGGCTCCTCCCCCCGAGTCGGCCGTGGGGACGACCCCCGCTCTCCCCGGCGGGGGTCGTCGCATGTCTGGGTGGGTTTTCTTCTTCTTCTCATGGCCGAGGCGTGGTCTGTCAACCAGGATCGGTCAGCTTCTGACATGTACATGGTAAATAACCCTGTGTAGCCGCGGGACTGCTCTGCGGAAGTCGCACAGGAAGTGTGCCGGGCTCACCGGTACGGGTGGCGGCGGTATTCACAACCGTTGGCCCGTCCACAGTTTTTGACCAAGATCCACACGATTTTCCGGATCGCTGCACCGTGATTCCAGCGCGTCCCGCTCGCGGCGAGTTCATCGCCGGTTCTGTGTTTGTCGAGTCGCGCATGGCCGGTTTCGGTCGGCCGTTCATATGGAGACCGCTTGCCGGTTCTTCACACGTTTGGGAATCGCGGGCCGCAGGGGCGCCGCGAGATGCAGCGAAGGGGGACGAAAATGGCAGGAACCGTCACACACGATCCGCCGCCCGCCACCGGAGGAGGCAGGCAGGGTGGACCGCTGATCGTCACCGAGGATCCCGGACTTCTCGACGATCTGCTGCGTCTGTGCGCCGCGGCCGGCGCCACCCCGGAGGTCCACCACGGGGTTCCGGAGCCGAGGGGCAGCTGGGAGGCGGCGCCGCTCGTCCTCGTCGGCGACGACGCCGCTCGGCGAGTACGCGGTGCCGTGCGCAGGCGAGGAGTCGTCCTGGTCGGCCGCGACCAGGACGACTCCGGGGTCTGGCGCAGGGCCGTGGAGATCGGCGCCGACCATGTGCTGATGCTCCCCGACGGCGAGCAGTGGCTGGTCGACCGCATCGCCGACGTGGCCGAGGGCGTCGGCCAGGCCCTGACCGTCGGCGTCCTCGGCGGCCGGGGCGGGGCCGGAGCCTCCACCCTCGCATGCGCGCTCGCCGTCACCTCGGCGCGGGAGGGACTGCGCACCCTCCTGGTGGACGCGGATCCGCTGGGCGGTGGACTCGACGTGGTCCTCGGGGGCGAAACGGCGGAAGGGCTGCGCTGGCCCGCGTTCGCCGCCTCCCGGGGGCGGGTCGGCGGTGGCGCCCTGGAGGAGTCGTTGCCCGAACTGCACTCGCTGCGGGTGCTCAGCTGGGACCGGGGCGACTGCGTCGCCGTACCGCCCCAGGCCGTACGGGCGGTGCTCGCCGCGGCCCGGCGCGGGGGCGGCACGGTCGTGGTCGACCTGCCCCGCCGCGTCGACAGCGGGGTGGCCGAGGCCCTTGCGCAACTCGACCTCGGGCTTCTGGTGGTCCCCGCCGAGCTGCGCGCCGTCGCGGCGGCCGGACGGGTCGCCTCCGCCGTCGGCATGGTCCTGCGCGACCTGCGGGTGGCGGTGCGCGGCCCGTACGCGCCCGGCCTCGACGACCGTGAGGTGGCCCGGCTGCTCGGACTGCCCCTCGCAGGAGACGTGCCCGTCGAGCCCGCCCTCCAGCATCCGTCCGGGTCGGGACAACCGCCCGCGGCGTCCGGCCGGGGTCCGCTGGCCCGCTTCTGCAAGGAGTTCTGGGAGCGGGCGCTGGTGGAGGTGAGGGCGGCATGAGTATCAGGAGGGCGGAGAGGCCACGTCATGCGCTGGTGGGCGGCCCGGAGGGCGCGGCGCTCGACGGGACGCACGGTGTGCCGCCGACGCGCTCGCGAGGCGCGACCGCGGTCGGTTTCCGTAGCGTGCCCGCGGCGGGTTCCCGGAGTGCCGTGGCCCGGAGTGCCGTGGTGGCGGGGAACGGGGCCGGGGCACCGTTGACGGGAGAGACGTCCGGCATGCCGGGGAGCGGGCCGGGGGCGCCTTTCGGCCTGCTCGACGGAGTACGGCGGTGGCTCGCGGAGAGCGGGTCCGAGCCGACGCCCGCGCGGGTGGCGCAGGCGCTGCGGGAGCAGGGGCGAGTCCTCGGCGACGCCGAAGTGCTGGGGGCCGCCGAACACCTGCGGTCCGAGCTGATCGGCAGCGGCCCGCTGGATCCGCTCCTCGTCGACCGGTCGGTGACCGATGTGCTCGTGTCGGCACCGGACCGGGTCTGGGTGGACCGGGGCGGCGGGCTGGAGCTCACCCAAGTCTGCTTCCCGGACGCGGTCGCCGTACGGCGGCTCGCCCAGAGGCTCGCCGCCGTGGCCAGGCGCCTGGACGACGCCCGTCCCTGGGTGGACGCGCGGCTGCCCGACGGGACACGGCTCCACGCGGTACTGCCCCCGGTGGCCATCGGCTGCACCTGCCTGTCGCTGCGGGTCGTACGGCCCCGCGCCTTCACCCTGGACGAACTGACGGCGGCGGGGACGGTGCCACCGGGCGGCGACCGGATCCTGCGCGCGCTGCTCGACGCGCGGCTCTCCTTCCTGGTCAGTGGCGGCACCGGGACCGGCAAGACGACCCTGCTCAGCGCTCTGCTGGGGCTGGTCGGGCCGGACGAGCGGATCGTCCTGGCCGAGGACTCGGCCGAACTGCGGCCCGACCATCCGCATGTCGTCCGCCTGGAAAGCAGGCCCGCGAACCAGGAGGGCGCCGGACTCGTCACGCTCGAGGACCTGGTGCGCCAGGCACTGCGGATGCGGCCGGACCGGCTGGTCGTGGGGGAGGTCCGTGGCCCCGAGGTGGTCCACCTCCTGGCCGCCCTCAACACGGGACACGAAGGCTCGGGGACCGTCCACGCCAACGCCGCCGCGGACGTACCCGCCCGGCTGGAGGCGCTCGGCACGGCGGCCGGGCTCGACCGGTTCGCGCTGCACAGTCAACTGGCGGCCGCCCTGTCCGTGGTGCTGCACCTCGTACGTGACCGGGGTGGCCGGAGGCGGATCGCGGAGGTGCACGTGCTGGAACGGGACCCGTCGGGGCTGGTGCGGACGGTGCCCGCGCTGCGGTGGGGCCCGGACGCCTTCGCTCGCGAGCCGGGGTGGGAGCGGCTGCGGGAGCTGCTCCGGAACGGGAGTGGGGGCGGCGGACGGTGAGGGAGTGGGAGTGGGGCGGGGGCGGTCGAGGGTGAGAGGGGAGCGAGGGTGAGCGGGACGGCCGGGATGTCGACCGGGGCGGCCATGGCGTGCCTCGGGGGCGCCGCGTGGCTGCTGGGCGGCGGGCGGGCCGGAGTCAGGCGGGCGCGGCTGCTGCTGGCCGGCGGAGGAGCCGTCGGGAGCGGGCCGCCGGGATGGCCCCGGGTGGTCCGCGAGTGGAGGCGCTTCCGGGGACGGCTGCGGGCCGAATGGTGGGCCCTGGCCGCCGGAGTGGTGCTGGCGCTGCTGGGTTCGTCGGTGTTGCCGGTCGTCGCGGGGGCGGCCGGGGTGCCGTTGCTGCGGCGGGTGCGGCTGGCCGCTCGGGAGCGCCGGGTCCGCGAGCGCCGGACCGACGCGGTGATCGCGCTGTGCGGGGCACTCGCCGGGGAGGTGCGTGCCGGGCGGCAGCCGGGTGAGGCACTGTCGCCGGCCGCGCGTGACTCCGGCGGTCTCGGCGAAGCGCAGGCGGCGGTCTTGGCGGCAGCACGGTTCGGCGGGGATGTCCCGGACGGGCTCGCGGCGGCGGCACGGCAGCCGGGTGCCGAGGGGCTTCGGGGGCTCGCCGCGTGCTGGCGGGTCGCCGTCGACCAGGGGGCGGGGCTCGCGGCCGGACTCGACCGGCTGGAAGCGGCGCTGCGTGCCGAACGGGACCAGCGCGGTGACCTGCGCGCCCAGCTGGCCGGTGCCCGGGCCACCGCGGTGATGCTCGCCGGACTCCCGGCCCTGGGGCTCGGACTCGGCGCGGCCCTCGGGGCCGACCCGCTGCACATCCTGCTGCACACCGCGTCGGGGTTCGGCTGCCTTGTGGCCGGCGGGGTTCTGGAGGGCCTGGGGCTGTGGTGGGTGCTGCGGATCATGCGGGGAGCCGAGGAGGCATCGCCATGAGCGGCGAGGTTGTCCACAGGCTGGGGGTGTTCGTGGGGATGGCGCTGGCGATCGGCTGGCCGACCTGGTGGCTGCGCCGGACGCGGTGCGAGCGCCGGGTACGACGACGGCTGGCCGGGATGTCGGCCGTGGAACCGCCGGCCTCCCGGCCGCGCCTTGCCGTGCCGGGAACCCCGCGGAGTTGGCTGCCCCCGGTGGGCGTGGTGTGCGCGGGCTGGCTACTGGTGGGCGGCCTCACCGGAGTACTGGTGGGGCTGGCCTGTGCCGCCGGACTGTGGCGGTGGTGGCGATGGCGGCTGCGCCAGACGGCTGCCGGAGCGCACGTGCGGGAGCGCGAGGCGGCCGGTGCGGCGCGGCAACTGCCCCTCGCCGCCGATCTGCTGGCCGCCTGCATCGCGGCGGGCGCCGGTCCGGTACCGGCCGCGCAGGCCGTCGGCGAGGCCCTGGGCGGGCCGGTCGGGGACGCGCTGGCACAGGGCGCGGCAGAGGTACGGCTCGGCGGTGAACCGGGCGTGGCCTGGCGGCGGCTGGCCTCCGTGCCGGGAGCCGCTGCACTGGCCCGGCTGCTGGAACGGGCCGACGTGTCCGGGCTTCCCATGGCCGCGCCCGTCGCGCGGCTCGCCGTGGAGTCCCGTGCGCAGTGGGCCCGTGCGGCGACGACACGGGCACGGCGGGCGGCCGTCATGGTCACCGCACCCGTGGGTCTGTGCTTTCTGCCCGCGTTCATCGCGGTCGGCGTGCTGCCCGTAGTGATCGGACTCGCGGACGGGGTGCTGGGAGGGGGTGGTCGATGACGGGAGGGACGGCAACGGTACGGCGGCAGGTGAGCCGGTGACTCGGTGAGTCGCTGGGCCGGTGAGCAGGGCGAACAGTCGAGTGGTTTCAACAGGACCTTTCCATACGGGGGTTGAGATGTATCAGGTGGTACGGGCACGGCTGCGTGCCCTGGTGTGCAGGATGCGCGCGGCGCGGAGGGATACCGGAATGGTCACCTCCGAGTACGCGATGGGCATCGTGGCGGCGGTGGCGTTCGCCGTGGTGCTCTACAAGGTGGTGACGAGCGGCCCGGTCGACGCGGCGCTGACGAAGATCGTGGAGCAGGCGCTCGATGGCCGGATGTGAGCGTCGTGCGGGCCGTGGGCCCTGTGAGCGCGCGGACCGTGGGGTCCGTGAGCGTCGTGCGGACCGGGGGTTCGTGACCGCGGAGGCGGCGATGGTACTGCCTGTGCTGGTGATGTTCGCGATGGCGCTGGTGTGGGGGCTACTGGTGGTGGCGGCGCAGATCCAGTGCGTGGACGCGGCCCGCACGGGTGCCCGCGCGGCGGCCCGGCAGGACCCCCCGGACGCGGTCGTCGAGGTGGCCCGCCGGGCGGCGCCGTCCGGGGCGGAGGTCACCGTGCGCCGGGAGGCGGCGGGGGTCCGTGTGGTCGTCGTGGCCAGGCCCCCGGTGCTGCGCGGCCTGCCCTTCGACGTACGGGAGGAGGCGGTGGCCGCCGTGGAGGAGACGGTGGGGGCGGGCACATGAAGAGCGGGTTCGGCAACCGGCGCCGGCGGCCGAACGGCCGGTTCCCCGGCCGCGGCCGGGGACGTGACCGCGGGTCTGCGACCGTCTGGAGTGTCGGGGTGATCGCCGTGTTGTGTGTCGTCTTCGGTGTGGTCCTCGCCCTCGGCCAGGCCGCCGTGGTCCGGCACCGGGCGGCCGGGGGCGCGGACCTCGCCGCGCTGGCGGCGGCGGACCGGTGGATGGACGGCGAGGCGCCGGCCTGCGCGCGGGCCGGCCGGGTGGCGCGGGCGCAGGGCACCCGCCTCGTACGGTGCGCGGTCGACGGTGAGGTCTCGGACGTGTCGGTGGCCTCGGGACGAGGACCGTTCGCGGCGGAGGTCAGGGCACGGGCGGGGCCTGCCGGTCCGCCTCCTTCGCCGGCGAATCCTCCGCCGGCGCCGGGGCCCCCTCCAGCAGCACGGTGAGCAGCCGTACCGCACCCCGCTTGTGCAGAGGGTCGTTGCCGTTGCCGCACTTGGGGGACTGGATGCAGGAGGGGCACCCGGCGTCGCACTCGCAGGACGCGATGGCCTGCCGGGTGGCGGTGAGCCAGTCGCCGGCGGTGTGGAAGGCACGCTCCGCGAAACCCGCCCCGCCCGGATGCCCGTCGTGGACGAAGACGGTGGGCAGCAAGGTGTCGGGGTGCAGGGGGACGGAGACGCCGCCGATGTCCCAGCGGTCGCAGGTCGCGAAGAGGGGCAGCATGCCGATCGACGCGTGCTCGGCGGCGTGCAGGGCACCGCCGAGGATCTCCGGGCCGACCCGGGCCCGGTCCAGCTGGTCCTCGGTGACCGTCCACCACACCGCGCGGGTGCGCAGCGTACGAGGAGGCAGGTCGAGTTTCGTCTCGCCCAGCACCTCGCCGGTGATGACCCGTCGACGCAGGAAGGAGACCACTTGGTTGGTGACCTCGACGGAGCCGAAGCACAGTCGGCCGTCGCCCCACGGGATCTCGGTGTCCGTCTCCAGCACGGAGATGGACGTCGTGTCGCGGGCGACCGTCGTGTAGGACGGGGCGGCCTGCTCGACCAGGGCGACGGAATCGTCCAGGTCGAGGGAGCGGACGAGATACGTGCGGCCCTGGTGGAGATGGACCGCGCCCTCGTGGACGGCCGTGTGCGCGGCGCTCGCGTCCACCGTGCCGAGCAGCCGTCCGGTGCCGGACTCGACGACCTGGACCGGTCGGCCGCCCTCCCCGCGGATGTCGGTCAGGTCGGCGGCCCGCTCCCGGCGGGTCCAGTGCCAGGCCTTCGTCCGGCGGCGGAGCAGCTTCGCGGCCTCCAGCTGCGGCAGGAGACCCTCCGTGGCCGGTCCGAAAAGTTCCAGGTCCTCGTCCGTCAGGGGCAGTTCCTCGGCCGCCGCGCACAGGTGCGGGGCGAGTACGTAGGGGTTGTCGGGGTCGAGGACGGTGCATTCCACGGGCTGGTCGAACAGGGCTTCGGGGTGGTGGACGAGGAAGGTGTCCAGGGGGTCGTCGCGGGCGACCAGGACGGCGAGGGCACCCTGCCCGGACCGCCCCGCGCGGCCCGCTTGCTGCCACAGGGACGCCCGGGTGCCCGGGTAGCCGGCGATCACGACGGCGTCCAGGCCGGAGATGTCCACGCCGAGTTCCAGGGCGTTCGTCGCGGCGAGCCCGAGGAGTTCGCCGGAGTGCAGGGCACGTTCGAGGGCACGGCGCTCCTCGGGGAGATAGCCGCCTCGGTAGGCCGCCACGCGCCGGGCCAGTGAGCGGTCGACTTCGGCGAGGCGTTCCTGCGCGATCAGCGCGATCAGCTCGGCGCCGCGCCGGGAGCGTACGAAGGTGACCGAGCGGACGCCCTGCACGGTGAGGTCGGTCAGCAGGTCGGCGGCCTCGGCGGTGGCCGTACGGCGGACGGGGGCGCCCTTCTCGCCGTGCAGCTCGGTCAGCGGAGGCTCCCAGAGGGCGAACACCAGTTCGCCGCGCGGTGAGGCGTCGTCGGTGACCTCGACCACCGGCAGGCCGGTGAGCCGGCGGGCGGCGACCGCGGGCTCGGCGGCGGTCGCGGAGGCCAGCAGGAACACGGGGGAGGAACCGTAGCGCGCGCAGAGGCGGCGCAGCCGGCGCAGTACCTGGGCCACGTGCGAGCCGAAGACGCCCCGGTAGGTGTGGCACTCGTCGATGACGACGTACTTCAGCGATTTCAGGAAGGAGGACCAGCGCGGGTGGGACGGGAGCATGGCCCGGTGCAGCATGTCCGGGTTGGTCAGGACGTAGTTGGCGTACCGGCGGATCCACTCGCGTTCCTCGAACGGCGTGTCGCCGTCGTGGACCGCCGCGCGCACCGAATGGCCCAGAGGTTGTGAAAGTTCCTTCACAGCACGGCACTGGTCGGCCGCCAGGGCCTTCGTGGGGGCCAGGTAGAGGGCAGTCGCACCCCGGCCGTTCGGGGCCTCGGAGCCGTCCAGGAGCGCCGACAGGACCGGCGTGAGATACGCGAGGGACTTGCCGGAGGCGGTACCGGTGGCGACCACGACCGACTCGCCGTCCAGGGCGTGCTCGGCGGCGCGTGCCTGGTGGGCCCAGGGATGGCCGATGCCCGCCGCCCGCACGGCGGCGAGCACCTCCGGGCGGATCCGGCCCGGCCAGGCGGCATGGCGACCCGCCCGCGGGGGCATGTGCTCCGTATGTGTAATGCGCGAAGCCCGGCTCGGTCCGGCGGCGAGCCGCTCCAGGAGCACCCCCGGCACGGGCTGGGAAGCGCTGTCCGCCGGGGGCCGATCGGGTCGAAGATTCTTGGCCATCGAGACCGAGTGTGTCACTGGCATGACGGACAATGGGGCCAAGGCGTCGTGCACGCCTGCCGGTAAGTGATTGAATGCCATCGCGGCTGGCGAACCGTCCCGGGGGCTGAGCCGAGATGCCCCAAGGGCGACCGCTCGATAGCTAGGTGCTGGAGGATCCGTGGACCTGTCCCTGTCGACCGAGACCATGGGCGATCGCACGATCGTCAGGGTCGGTGGCGAAATCGACGTATATACCGCGCCCAAGCTGCGCGAGCAGCTGGTCGAGCTGGTGAATGACGGCAGTTTCCACCTTGTCGTCGACATGGAGGGTGTGGACTTCCTCGATTCAACCGGACTCGGCGTGCTGGTCGGCGGCCTGAAGCGTGTGCGTGCTCATGAGGGCTCGCTGCGCCTGGTCTGCAACCAGGAGCGCATTCTCAAGATCTTCCGTATCACCGGCCTCACCAAGGTGTTCCCGATTCACACCTCGGTCGAGGAAGCGGTGGCGGCCACCGACTGATCATCGGGTCCGGGCGTCCGCGTCCGGGCGGAGCAGTGAAGTACGAGGAGGACCGGGCTCTTCGGGAGCCCGGCCTCTCCACAGCACGCCCGAAGTCTGCGAGGGGGATGCATGGCCACCGTTGAGCTCCGCTTCAGCGCGCTGCCCGAGCATGTCAGGACCGCCCGACTGGTGGCGGCGGCGGTGGCGCGCAGGGCCGGAGTGGACGAGGCGGTCCTCGACGAGGTCCGGCTCGCCGTCGGTGAGGCGTGCACCCGGGCCGTCGGACTCCACCAGCACGGTGGAATCTCGGCCCCCGTGAAGGTGCTGCTGATCGAGGAGGAGAAGCAGTTCTCCATCGAGGTCGGTGACGAGGCGCCCCATCTGGCTCCCGGTGGGCGGACGCCCGGCGACGGGCCGGGAGGCGCCGAGGCCGAGATCGAGGAGGACGAGATGGGCCTCGCGGTCATCAGCGGACTCGTCGACGACGTAGAGGTCAGTTCAGGGGAGCACGGCGGATTGATCCGCATGAGGTGGTCCACCACGCCGCCGGCCACCTTCCCCGGCTGATCCGCCTGACCGGCTGACCCGATTCACCCGAACAGCGACTGCTTTTCCGAAGGGCCCCACCCGTGGGGCCCTTCGGCATGTGCGGGTGGTCACCACTCATGCTTACTGTGGTTTCCGTGCAGGCCGTTCCCGTGCGGTTCATCGCGTGAATTAATTCACGATCCATCGAGCGGCCGGGTGAATGCTCCAGTGGCATTACAGGTGATCATGGCGCGAAGGGCATGTGCGGCGATTTACATTTAACGCGCTCTGTTTTGATCAGGTTCCGGGTACCTAGAATCCCGTCCACATCTTGAGCTCAGCCCAAGCGTCAAGGAGGACGAATGGCGGGGCTTTCCATCCCACATCAGTCGGGTCAACCCATCTCTCTCGCAGCAGCCGTGCTGACCGACGACAACCGTGTGCTCGTGGCGGTCATCGGGGTCGTGGCACTGGCGGCACTGGTGGTCGCGGGCGTCCTGGTACGCCAGGTACTCGCGGCCGGCGAGGGCACCGACAGCATGAAGGAGATCGCCGCAGCGGTCCAAGAGGGCGCGAACGCCTACCTGGCCCGCCAGCTGCGCACACTCGGCGTATTCGCCGTCGCCGTGTTCTTCCTGCTCATGCTGCTGCCCGCGGACGACTGGAATCAGCGTGCCGGACGGTCGGTGTTCTTCTTGATCGGAGCGGCGTTCTCGGCGGCCACCGGATACATCGGTATGTGGCTCGCCGTACGCGCCAATGTGCGAGTTGCCGCGGCGGCCCGCGAGGCCACACCGGCTCCGGGCGAGCCGGAAAAGGATCTCACCGCCGTCTCGCACAAAGCGATGAAGATCGCTTTTCGTACGGGCGGCGTGGTCGGCATGTTCACCGTCGGACTCGGCCTGCTGGGCGCCACCTGCGTGGTGCTCGTGTACGCGGCCGACGCGCCGAAGGTGCTCGAGGGATTCGGGCTCGGGGCCGCGCTGATCGCGATGTTCATGCGCGTCGGCGGCGGCATCTTCACCAAGGCCGCCGACGTCGGCGCCGACCTGGTCGGCAAGGTCGAGAAGGGCATTCCGGAGGACGATCCGCGCAATGCCGCGACCATCGCCGACAACGTGGGCGACAACGTCGGCGACTGCGCGGGCATGGCGGCCGACCTGTTCGAGTCGTACGCCGTGACGCTGGTGGCCGCGCTGATCCTGGGCTCGGCCGCCTTCGGCGACGCCGGACTGGCCTTCCCGTTGCTGGTGCCCGCGATCGGCGTCCTCACCGCGATGGTCGGCATCTTCGCGGTGGCTCCGAGACGCGCCGACCGCAGCGGCATGAGCGCGATCAACCGCGGGTTCTTCATCTCCGCGGTGATCTCACTCGTCCTGGTCGCGATCGCCGTGTTCACCTATCTGCCGTCGTCGTACGCCGACCTCGACGGCGTCACCGACGAGGCGATCCAGGGCATGGACGGCGACCCGCGGATCCTCGCACTCGTCGCGGTGGCCATCGGCATCGTGCTCGCCGCACTGATCCAGCAACTCACCGGTTACTTCACCGAGACCACCCGGCGTCCCGTCAAGGACATCGGGAAGACCTCGCTCACCGGCCCGGCCACCGTCGTCCTCGCCGGTATCTCCCTCGGTCTCGAATCGGCCGTCTACACCGCCCTGCTGATCGGCCTCGGCGTATACGGGGCCTTCCTGCTCGGCGGCACGTCGATCATGCTGGCGCTGTTCGCGGTGGCGCTGGCCGGCACCGGCCTGCTCACCACGGTCGGTGTGATCGTCGCGATGGACACCTTCGGACCGGTCTCCGACAACGCGCAGGGCATCGCCGAGATGTCCGGCGACGTCGAGGGCGCGGGCGCCCAGGTGCTCACCGACCTGGACGCCGTCGGCAACACCACCAAGGCCATCACCAAGGGCATCGCCATCGCCACGGCCGTGCTCGCGGCGGCGGCGCTGTTCGGCTCGTACCGCGACGCCATCACCACCGGCGCGAGAGACGTGGGCGAACGGCTCAGCGGCGAGGGCGCGCCGATGAGTCTGATGATGGACATCTCGCAGCCCAACAACCTCGTCGGGCTCATCGCGGGCGCGGCGGTCGTCTTCCTCTTCTCGGGGCTGGCGATCAACGCGGTGTCGCGGTCGGCGGGGTCGGTGGTCTTCGAGGTGCGGCGGCAGTTCCGCGAGAAGCCCGGGATCATGGACTACAGCGAGAAACCGGAGTACGGCAAGGTCGTCGACATCTGTACCAGGGACGCCCTGCGCGAACTCGCCACACCCGGTCTGCTGGCCGTGATGGCGCCCATCTTCATCGGGTTCACGCTCGGCGTCGGGGCGCTTGGCGCGTTCCTCGCGGGCGCGATCGGCGCGGGCACGCTGATGGCGGTGTTCCTCGCCAACTCCGGTGGCGCGTGGGACAACGCGAAGAAGCTCGTCGAGGACGGCCATCACGGCGGCAAGGGCAGCGAGGCCCACGAGGCCACCATCATCGGTGACACCGTCGGCGACCCCTTCAAGGACACCGCGGGGCCGGCCATCAACCCGCTGCTGAAGGTGATGAACCTGGTGGCGCTGCTCATCGCGCCCGCGGTCATCCAGTTCTCCTACGGCGGGGACAAGAGCGTCGCCGTACGGGTACTGATCGCGGTCCTGGCGCTGGCCGTGATCGCCGGCTCGGTGTACGCGTCCAAACGGCGCGGTATCGCCGTGGGTGACGAAGGCAACTCCGAACCGGATCCCAAGGCGGTCGACCCGGCGGTGGTTTCGTAGGCTCAGCCACCGAGGCCCTGCTCAAGGTGCGGGCGGGCGACGCGAGTTGACGCGTCGCCCGCCCGCGTTGCGTGGTGTGCTTCCCCCTTGCCGTGAGGCTTCTCTCGCTTGGTGCAAATGGCTTCAAAAATTGTCTTAACGGACGTTCGGCGGGGGGATGTCGCCCATCTGGCGTGTATGTTCCGGGGCCGGGAGCCAAGGAAGGGGCCAATCCGGTGAACAAGAAGCTCGCGGCCGCACTGTCCGGCGGTGCGGTACTGGTGCTGGCGCTGACGGGATGCGGCGGCGACGACAGCAACGAGAAGCTGGATTCCTGGGCGAACCAGGTCTGTGACGCGGTGCAGCCGCAGGCGAAGAAGATCGCGGCCGCCAACGACGCGATCCAGAAGGAGACCTCGGACAACAGCACGCCGGAGGAAGTCCAGAAGACCGACTCGAAGGCCTTCCAGGACATGTCCGACGCCTACAAGGCGATCGGCGCGGCCGTGAACAAGGCAGGGGCGCCGGACGTCGAGAACGGCGAGAAGAAGCAGACGGACGCGGTCAAGGAGCTCAACAGCATCTCCGCGTCGTACGCCTCCCTGAGGAAGCAGGTCGACGGGCTCGACACGGACGACCAGGCGAAGTTCGCCGACGGCCTGAAGGACATCGCCACCGAGCTGGACAAGCTCAGCAAGAGCGGCAACGACGCCCTCAAGACACTGGAGGAGGGCGAGGTCGGCGAGGCGATGGCCCGCCAGCCCAGCTGCAAGACGGCCACCGCTCCGGGGCAGGCCACGCAGAGCTGACGGCGCGGCAGCCGAGTCCGGCACGGAACTCGTGACGGTCACGGCACGCGCGGGGTGAGGGCGGCGGCCACAATGGAGGGTGTGAGTAACACCGGCCTGCCGCCCCTGCCCTCGTCCCCCTCGGCTCCTTCGTCTGGTCATCCCGACACCGCCGCCCGTCTCCGCGACGCACTCCTCGGAACCTCCTTCACCGCCGACGGACTGCTCGAACTGCTCGGCGCCCCCGCGTACGCGGCGCTGGCCCGCGGCGAGACCGTGCCCGCGTTCCGGGCGACTCGCGGGGACACGCCGCCGGAGACGCTCGTACGGCTGTTCCTGTTGCAGCAACCCGTGCCCCACGCGCGTGTGGCGGACGTTCTGCCGGTCGACGCCTGCCTGGAGGACGGGTGGCTGGCGCGCGTCGGCGCGGACGAGCTCACCGCGACCGTGGACGTACGGCCGTACGGCGGGCCCGCGGGCGAGGACTGGTTCATCGTGTCCGACCTGGGGTGCGCGGTCGGCGGCGCCGGCGGCGTCGGCAGCCGGGAGGAGGGTGTCGTCCTCGGCGTCGGCGGGGCGTCCACGACCCTGGCCGGGATCACCGTCCGCACGCCCGCCGTCTCCGCGCTCGACCTCGGCACCGGCTCCGGCATTCAGGCGCTGCACGCCACCCGGCACGCCACGCGCGTGACGGCGACGGACGTCAACCCGCGCGCGCTGCACATCACCGCGCTCACCCTGGCCCTCTCCGGGGCCCCGGCCGCCGATCTGCGCGAAGGGTCGCTGTTCGCACCGATCCGGGAGGACGAGACGTACGACCTGATCGTGTCCAACCCGCCCTTCGTGATCTCGCCGGGCGCACGGCTCACCTACCGCGACGGCGGAATGGGCGGGGACGATCTGTGCCGCACGCTCGTTCAGGAGGCAGGGGGACGACTCGGCGAAGGCGGGTTCGCGCAGTTCCTCGCCAACTGGCAGCACGTCGAAGGGGAGGACTGGCAGGACAGGCTCAGGTCATGGGTGCCTCGCGGGTGCGACGCCTGGATCGTGCAGCGCGAGGTGCAGGACGTCACTCAGTACGCCGAGCTGTGGCTGCGGGACGCCGGCGACCACCGCGGCGACACGGCCGACTACCAGGCGCGCTACGACGCCTGGCTGGACGAGTTCGAGGCGCGCGACGTGAAGGCCGTCGGCTTCGGCTGGATCACCCTGCGCAAGTCGGGCACCGACCTGCCGTCGGTCACGGTGGAGGAGTGGCCGCATCCGGTCGAGCAGCCGCTCGGGGACACGGTGCGGACCCACTTCGAGCGGCTCGACTACCTTCGTACGCACGATGACGCGGCGCTGCTCGAGGCGAGCTTCCGGCTGACCGACGAGGTCGTGCAGGAGCAGGTCGGGCTGCCCGGCGCGGAGGACCCGGAGCACGTGGTGCTGCGCCAGAACCGCGGGATGCGCCGGGCCATCAGGGTGGACACGATCGGCGCGGGCTTCGCGGGCGTGTGCGACGGCACGATGAGTGCGGGCCGCATCCTCGACGCCATCGCCCAGCTCCTGGGCGAGGACCCGGTGCTGCTGCGCGACCGCACGCCCGCCCAGATCCGGCTGCTGGTGGAACAGGGGTTCCTGGAACCGGTGGGGTGAGCGGGCGGCCGCGAGGGCGGCGGGTGCCCGGCGGCGCGGCGCGCACGGTGCTGGGAATGTGCCCGGTGGGTGCTCGGGAGAGTGTTCGGTTCGCCAACTTTCGAGTCGTTCCGGACACCCTCACCGGGAGCCGGGCCGCACCCGACCGCCGCCACCCCCGCTCCCGTCCGCTCCTGCGTTCACCCTCGGTTCGCCTGCGCGCCGCTCGCGCGTGCCAGCCTCATCCTCGGGCCGGCCTCGGCGGCCGGGAGAAGGGGCTCAGGGGACCATGGAGAGCGGACCGGCGATCTTCGCGGGATTGGTGTTCTGCCTGTTCGGGGGCGGGCTGCTGACCTGGACGGTGACGCGCGTCCGCCGGCGCCGCCCCGTGGCCCAGGGTGTGAGCCCCGTCGCATCGGCCAGCGTCGCGAGCCTCGTCTCGTTGGTCTCCCTCGTCCTCGGTGCGTGGTGTCTCACCCGCCTCTGAGGACCGCGGGCGAACTGCGGATTCGAGTAATCGAGAGGCTGCGCTCCGCATGGGGGCGGGCAGGGTCTGGACAGTCCGGTCGGCAGGAACGGTGCAAGTCGGGTTACCGTTCGAGTGGCCGTTGCGGGCTTTTCCCGTTTGACACGGGGGCGGGAGGTACCGTCACACTCCGCAGCGTCACGAGCCGTGAATGCAGACCCGACCCCGGGACGACAGCCCGGGGAGGCCCCCAGTGTCGACCGGAGAGAAGAGCGAAGTTGTCCCCGACCAGCGAGACCGCGAAGGGCGGCCGCCGACTCGTCATCGTCGAGTCGCCTGCCAAGGCGAAGACGATCAAGGGCTATCTCGGCCCTGGCTACATCGTCGAGGCGAGCGTCGGGCATATTCGCGACCTTCCCAATGGCGCCGCGGAGGTGCCCGAGAAGTACACCGGTGAGGTCCGCCGTCTCGGTGTGGACGTCGAACACGACTTCCAGCCGATCTATGTGGTCAACGCCGACAAAAAGGCCCAGGTCAAGAAGCTCAAGGACCTGCTGAAGGAGTCCGACGAACTCTTCCTCGCCACCGATGAGGACCGCGAGGGCGAGGCCATCGCCTGGCACCTCCAGGAAGTGCTCAAGCCGAAGATCCCGGTCAAGCGGATGGTCTTCCACGAGATCACCAAGGAAGCGATCCGCGCGGCCGTGGCCAACCCGCGCCAGCTCAACCAGAAGCTGGTCGACGCCCAGGAGACCCGCCGCATCCTTGACCGTCTCTACGGTTACGAGGTCTCGCCGGTCCTGTGGAAGAAGGTCATGCCCCGGCTGTCCGCCGGCCGTGTCCAGTCCGTCGCGACCCGGCTCGTGGTGGAGCGGGAGCGCGAGCGCATCGCGTTCCGTTCCGCCGAGTACTGGGACCTGACGGGCACCTTCTCCCCCACCTCCGGCTTCGCTCCGGCGGGGGGACCCGCATCGGGCCGTGCGGAATTCGAGGGGAGCGGAGCGACTTCGTTCGAGGGTGGCGGTGGGCGACGGGCGGGCGCCTCCGACCCGTCGTCGCTGGTCGCCCGCCTCCAGACCGTCGACGGCCGACGGGTCGCGCAGGGCCGCGACTTCGACTCCCTCGGGCAGCTCAAGAGCGCGAACACCCTCCACCTCGACGAGGCGAACGCCCGCGCCCTGGCCGCCGCCCTGGAGAACACGCGGTTCTCCGTGCGGTCCGTCGAGTCCAAGCCGTACCGCCGCTCGCCGTACGCCCCGTTCCGTACGACGACGCTGCAGCAGGAGGCGAGCCGCAAGCTCGGTTACGGCGCGAAGGCCACCATGCAGATCGCGCAGAAGCTGTACGAGAACGGCTACATCACCTACATGCGTACGGACTCGACGACGCTGAGCGACACGGCGATCGCCGCCGCCCGCGCCCAGGTCACGCAGCTGTACGGCGCCGACTACCTGCCGCCGCAGCCGCGCACCTACGCCGGGAAGGTGAAGAACGCCCAGGAGGCGCACGAGGCGATCCGGCCCTCCGGCGACCGTTTCCGCACCCCTGCCGAGACCGGTCTGACCGGCGACCAGTTCCGGCTCTACGAGCTGATCTGGAAGCGGACCGTCGCCTCCCAGATGAAGGACGCCACCGGCAACTCCGTCACCGTGAAGATCGGTGGCACCGCGGCCGACGGCCGGGACGTCGAGTTCACCGCGTCCGGCAAGACCATCACCTTCCACGGCTTCCTGAAGGCGTACGTCGAGGGCGCGGACGACCCGAACGCCGAACTCGACGACCGGGAGCGCCGGCTGCCGCAGGTCGGTGAGGGCGACGCGCTCATCGCCGAGGAGATCTCGGTCGACGGCCACGCCACCAAGCCGCCGGCCCGCTACACCGAGGCGTCGCTGGTCAAGGAGCTGGAAGAGCGGGAAATCGGCCGCCCGTCGACGTACGCGTCGATCATCGGCACGATCCTCGACCGCGGCTATGTGTTCAAGAAGGGCACGGCCCTCGTGCCGTCCTTCCTCTCCTTCGCCGTGGTCAACCTGCTGGAGAAGCACTTCGGCAGGCTCGTCGACTACGACTTCACCGCCAGGATGGAGGACGACCTCGACCGCATCGCGCGTGGCGAGGCGCGGTCCGTGCCGTGGCTGAAGCGGTTCTACTTCGGTGAGACGGGACACGGCGACGACCTCCCGGCGGGCGGGACCGGCGGCGCCGCTGAGGCGGGCAACGGTGACGGGGACCACCTCGGCGGCCTCAAGGAGCTGGTGACCGATCTGGGCGCGATCGACGCGCGCGAGGTGTCGTCGTTCCCGGTGGGCGACGGCATCGTGCTGCGGGTCGGGCGCTACGGCCCGTACGTCGAGCGCGGTGAGAAGGACTCCGAGCACCACCAGCGTGCCGACGTCCCCGAGGACCTGGCGCCCGACGAGCTGACGGTGGAGTTCGCCGAGGAACTGCTCGCCAAGCCGAGCGGCGACTTCGAGCTGGGCACCGACCCGGCGACCGGCCGCCCGATCGTCGCCAAGGACGGCCGCTACGGGCCGTACGTCACGGAGATTCTCCCCGAGGGCACCCCGAAGACCGGCAAGAACGCGGTCAAGCCGCGCACGGCCTCCCTCTTCAAGTCGATGTCCCTGGACACGGTGACGCTCGACGACGCGCTGAAGCTGATGTCGCTGCCGCGCGTGGTCGGCACCGACGCCGAGGGTATGGAGATCACCGCGCAGAACGGCCGCTACGGGCCGTATCTGAAGAAGGGCACCGATTCGCGGTCGCTGCAGTCCGAGGAGCAGCTCTTCACGATCACGCTGGAGGAGGCGCTGGCGATCTACGCCCAGCCCAAGCAGCGTGGCCGGGCCGCGGCCAAGCCGCCGCTGAAGGAGCTGGGCGAGGACCCGGTCAGCGGGAAGCCGGTCGTGGTGAAGGACGGCCGCTTCGGCCCGTACGTCACCGACGGCGAGACCAACGCGACCCTGCGCTCCGGTGACAGCGTCGAGGCGATCACCCAGGAGCGCGGGTTCGAGCTGCTCGCCGAGAAGCGCGCCAAGGTGCCCGCCAAGAAGACGGCGAAGAAGGCTCCGGCGAAGAAGACGGCCGCCAAGAAGGCTCCGGCGAAGAAGACGGCGGCGGCCAGGACGACCGCGGCGAAGACCACGACCGCGCAGAAGACGGCGGCGGCCCGCAAGACGGCGGCGACTGCGGCCAGGACCGCGGCGACGAAAACCGCCGCCAAGAAGGCGACGGCTTCGAACGGCGCCGAGGACTGAGAGACCCTCAGGACCCTGTGCCGTTGTCCGCTCCCAGGTGTGGATCTTCGCCAATGGTTCGGAATGCGAACGCCCCGGCAACACTTCGGTGTCGGGGCGTGCGCATGTCAGGGCGGAGCACCGGGGTGTCGGCGCGGGCCGATAGGCTGAACGCATGATGCGAGCCGAACCGCCAGCGGCCCCTCAACCGGCCCCCGACGACGCACTGGTCGCGGACTCCCGCGAGCGCGCCATCCGCGCCCTGCTGCGCCGTCCGCAGCTGAAACGGCTGTGGAGCGCACAGTTCGTGGGTGGGGTCGGTGACATCCTTGCCCTCCTCGTGCTGGTCCTCCTCGCCCTCCAGGCGGCGGTCGCCGAAGGTTCGTTCGGCGGCGGCTACCGGGGCGTCGCGTTCGCAGTGGCGACCGTTTTCGGGGTGCGGATTCTCGCGACGCTGCTGTTCGGCGCCGTTCTCCTCGGCCCGCTCACGTCGCTCACCTCGCCGGACGGCCCGCTGGACCGCCGCTGGACCATGGTCGGCGTGGACGGGCTGCGGGCGGCCCTGCTCATCGTCGCCCCCCTGTGGATCGACTGGACGCCCGACGACGCCCTGGCCATCCTTCTCGTCACCACCTTCGTGACATCGGTCGCCGAGCGGTTCTGGACGGTGTGCCGCGAGAGCGCGGCGCCCGCACTGCTGCCCGCTCCGCCCCCGGAGGGCGCGGCGGTGCGGCCGTTGCCGGACCACATGGACGCGCTGCGCCGCCTGTCGCTGCGTACGGCTTTCGTGGTGGTGCCGGCCGCGGCCGTCGTGCTCGTCGTCGCCGGGCTGTTCAACAACCTGCTGGGCACGGGCATCGACTGGTTCGGGCAGCACCAGGCGGCCCTCGCCTCGTATGTCGCGGCCGGACTGTTCGCCGCGTCGCTGTCGATACTGACGTTCCTCGAGCTGCCCGCCGTGCGCACTCCGCGCCCGCGCTCGCCGCTGGAGGGGCTGCGTCGCCCGAAGAGCACCGCCGGCACCGGCCCCGACAAGGGCCGCACCGGTGCGATGCCGCTGCTGGTGCTGGCGTCCGCCCTGGTGGCCGCCGCGGTGTCGGCCGCCGTCGCCGTGTTCGTGCTGCACGCCAAGGACCTGGGCGGCGGGCCCGTGCTGTACGGCCTGCTGGTGGGCGCGCTGACCGGTGGTGTCGTCGTCGGCATACGGACGGCGCCCGCCCTGCTGCCGTCGCTGTCGCGGCGCCGCCTGCTCGCACTGGCGCTCGCCCTCACCGGCGTCGCGCTGCTGGCCGCCGGTCTGGTGCCGGACGTCACCAGCGTGCTGCTGCTCGTCGCGCTGGCGGGCGTGGGCGCGGGCATCGCGGCCAACACCGGGCACACGCTGCTCGACCAGGAGACCGAGGACCAGCGGCGGGCCCGTACGACGGAGCACCTGCACGCGGTCGTCCGTGTCTTCGTGGCGCTCGGCGCGGTGATCGCCCCGCTGGTGGCCGCGGCCATCGGGCCGCACCGGCTGGAGAGCGGCCGGTTCGTCTTCGCGCACGGCGGTGCCGCGTTCACGCTGATGCTGGTGGGTGCGCTGCTGCTGCCGGTGGCCGCGCTCGTCCTGGCCAAGGTCGACGACCGTTCCGGGGTGCCGCTGCGACAGGACCTGCGGGACGCGCTGCTCGGCGGCGACGACCCGGCGCCGGCCCCGGCGGGCACCGGCTTCTTCATCGCCCTGGAGGGCGGCGACGGGGCCGGGAAGTCCACGCAGGCCGAGGCGCTCGCCGAGTGGATCCGGGCCAAGGGCCACGAGGTCGTCCTCACGCGCGAGCCGGGGGCGACCCCCGTCGGCAAGCGGCTGCGGTCGATCCTGCTGGACGTCTCCAGCGCCGGACTGTCCCACCGCGCGGAGGCACTGCTGTACGCGGCGGACCGGGCCGAGCACATCGACACGGTCGTACGGCCCGCCCTGGAGCGCGGCGCCGTCGTCGTCTCCGACCGCTACATCGACTCCTCGGTGGCCTACCAGGGCGCCGGGCGCGACCTGTCGCCGACCGAGATCGCCCGTATCAACCGCTGGGCGACCAACGGCCTCGTGCCGAACGTCACCGTGCTGCTGGACGTGGCGCCGGAGACCGCGCGCGAGCGGTTCACCGAGGCGCCGGACCGGCTGGAGTCGGAGCCCGCCGAGTTCCACGCGCGCGTGCGGGCCGGTTTCCTCACCCTGGCCGCGGCCGACCCCGGCCGGTACCTGGTGGTCGACGCGGGTCAGGAGCCGGACGCGGTCGGCACGGTGATCCGACACCGGCTCGACCAGGTGCTGCCGCTCTCCGAGGCCGAGATCCGGGCCCGCGAGGAGGCCCGGCGCAAGGCCGAGGAGGAGGCCCGTCGCAAGGCGGAGGAGGAAGCGGCGCGCAAGGCCGAGGAGGAGCGCCTGGAGCGCGAGCGCCAGGAGCAGTTGGCGCGGCTGCGTGCCGAGGAGGAGGAGCGCAAGCGGCGCGAGCTGGAGGAGGCGCAGCGGCGCGAGGCCGAACGGCAGGCGGAGGAGGCCCGGCAGCGCGCCGAGGAGGCCGCCCGCCGAGCCGAGGAGGAGCGCCGGCGGCTCCTCGCCGAGGAGAAGGCGCGGGCGGAGGAAGAAGCCCGGCGCAGGGCGGAGGAGGAACGCCGCCGCAAGCAGGTCGAGGAGGAGGAGCGGCTGCGCGCCGAGGCCGAGGCACTGCGCCTGGAGAAGCAGCGCAAGGCCGAGGACGCGCTGCGGCGGGCCGAGGAGGCCCGCCGCCTCGCGGAACAGGCCGCGGCCGCGGCGGAGGCGGGACCCAAGACGGCGGGCGGAGCCGGCTCCTTCGGGGCGGCGCCGGGCGCCACGGACGAGACGGCGGTGCTGCCGAGGGTGCCGGGCAAGGGCCGGCGTGACTCGGGGCCTGCCGAGGCTTTCGGGCCGTCAGCGTCGTCCGGGCCTTCCGAGGCTGAGGTGACGACCGAGCTGCCGCAGATGTCGGTTCCGCCCCGGGCGGCCGACGAGACCGAGGTGCTGCCCGCTGTACCGCCGCCGGGTGACACGGAGGAGACGGCGGTGCTGCCCGCGGTCACACCGGACGACAACGAGGCGAGCACACGCGAGTTGCCCCAGGTCGACCTCGAGAACATGCCGGGCCGAAACAGGCAGCGCCCGGACTGGGCCGAGGAGACCCCACTGGACGACCTGCCGACACTGGCGGACGAACTGCTGGGCCCGCGCGACGACGAGCACGGTGACGAGGGCGGCCGGGGTCGGGGCCGCCGCCGCTGACACGAGTGGCGGTGCCTGCGGGCCCGCCACTGTCAGTGGTCGCCCCCACAATGGATTCGCGAGCGGACGCGACGCGCGTGACGCATATGAGGGCGCGCACGACGAGCACGAGGTACGCGGTGAACGTGAGGGAAGGGCGGCGGATGGAAGGGCGGCGTGACCCATGACCGTGTGGGACGACCTCGTCGGGCAGCAGCGGGTGAGTGAACAGCTCGCCGCCGCCGCCCGGGACGCCGACGCCCTCGTCACCGCCGCGGCGGCCGACGCCCCCGCGCCGACGGCGTCGAAGATGACCCACGCATGGCTGTTCACGGGCCCGCCCGGCGCCGGACGCAACCAGGCGGCGCGTGCCTTCGCCGCCGCGTTGCAGTGCGTCAGCCCCGACCGCGCCCTCGGCGGATCCCCGGGCTGTGGGTTCTGCGACGGCTGCCACACCGCCCTGATCGGCACCCACGCCGACGTGAGCACGATCGCCGCCGTCGGCGCGGTGATCCGGGTGGGGGACATGCGCGACACCGTCCGCAAGTCGTTCACCGCACCGGCGAACGGCCGCTGGCAGGTGATCCTCGTCGAGGACGCCGAGCGGCTGAACGAGAGCTCCGCCAACGCCGTCCTCAAGGCAGTGGAGGAGCCCGCGCCCCGCACGGTCTGGCTGCTCTGCGCCCCGTCCGTTCGAGGACGTCCTGCCGACGATCCGCTCCCGCTGCCGCCACCTCAACCTGACCACGCCCTCCGTGGACGCCGTCGCCGACCTGCTCGTACGACGCGAGGGCATCGAGCCGGACGTGGCAGCGGCCGTCGCTCGCGCCACCCAGGGCCACGTCGACCGGGCCCGCCGCCTGGCCACCGACCCGGAGGCCCGCGAGCGCCGCGCCGCCGTGCTGAAGCTGCCGCTGCGGGTCGACGACGTCGGGAGCGCGCTCAAGGCGGCCCAGGAACTCGTCGACGCCGCCGCCGAGGACGCCAGGCAACTGGCCGAGCAGATGGACACCAAGGAGACCGACGAGCTGAAGGCGGCACTCGGCGCGACCCAGGGCGGCCGGCTGCCGCGCGGCACGGCGGGCGTGGTCAAGGAACTGGAGGACATGCAGAAGCGCCGCAGAACGCGCACGCAGCGGGACAGCCTCGACGTGGCCCTGACCGACCTCACCAGCTTCTACCGCGACGTCCTCGCCCTCCAGCTCGGCTCCCGCGTCGCCCTCGCCAACACGGACGCCGAGGACACCCTGGAGCGCCTGGCGCGCGGCAGCTCCCCCGAGTCCACACTCCGCCGCATCGAGTCGATCGCCGCCTGCCGCGACGCCCTCGACCGCAACGTGACCCCGCTCCTGGCCGTGGAGGCGATGACTATGGCACTCAGAGCGGGTTGAAACCTCGTACCCCGCAACTCAGCACTCGTACGGGATGCGACTTCCGTAACTCGTACGAGGCACGACCCGCACACAGGGCACTCGAACCGTCGCGCAGAGTTACGCTCGGATCATGCACACAAGGCGCACCCCCCGCAGAACCCGTACCGGAGCCACGCTGCTCGCCGCCGCCGCGCTCCTGGCCTCCGGCTGCTCCGCCGGGAGCACGACGAGCACCACGGGTTCCGCGAACTCGGCGGCGAAGGAGACGGCGGTGCTGGCCGCACTGCCCCGTTCCACGCCCGCGGCACTCACGCCGTACTACGAGCAGAAGCCGAAGTGGCGCGACTGCGGCGTGCCCGGCTTCCAGTGCGCCACGCTGAAGGCGCCGCTCGACTACGCCGACCCGTCCGCCGACGACGTCCGCCTCGCCGTGGCCCGGAAGAAGGCCACGGGCCCGGGGAGCGGCTGGGCTCGCTGCTGGTCAACCCCGGTGGGCCGGGCGGCTCGGCGATCGGCTACCTCCAGGCGTACGCCGGTGTCGGCTACCCGGCCGAGGTGCGCGCCCGCTACGACATGGTGGCCGTCGACCCGCGGGGCGTGGCCCGCAGCGAACCCGTCGAGTGCCTGGACGGGCCCGAGATGGACACGTACACGCAGACGGACGTCACCCCGGACGACGAGGAGGAGGCCGACACGCTGGTCGCCGCGTACCGGAAGTTCGCCGAGGGCTGCGGGGCGGACGCACCGAAGCTGCTGCGCCACGTGTCGACCGTCGAGGCGGCCCGGGACATGGACATCGTGCGGGCGGCGCTGGGCGACGAGAAGCTGAACTACGTGGGCGCCTCCTACGGCACCTTCCTCGGGGCGACGTACGCGGGGCTGTTCCCGGACCGGACGGGCCGACTGGTGCTGGACGGCGCGCTGGACCCCTCGCTGTCGGCGAGGCAGCTCAACATCGAGCAGACGGCGGGCTTCGACACGGCGTTCACCGCCTTCGCGAAGGACTGCGTGCGGCAGAAGGACTGCCCCCTCGGTGGCCGGGACACCAGCCCCGAACAGGTCGGGGAGAACCTGAAGGAGTTCTTCGACAAACTCGACGCTCAGCCGGTTCCCACCGGGGACCCCGACGGCCGCAGGCTCACCGAGTCGCTGGCGACCACCGGTGTGATCGCGGCGATGTACGACGAGGGCGCCTGGCAGCAGCTGCGCGAGGCGCTGACGGCGGCGATGAGGGAGAACGACGGCACCGGACTCCTCGCCCTCTCCGACAGCTACTACGAACGCGACGCCGAGGGCGAGTACACCAACCTGATGTTCGCCAACGCCGCCGTGAACTGCCTGGACCTCCCGCCCGCCTTCGACTCCCCGGACCAGGTACGGGACGCGCTCCCCGACTTCGAGAAGGCGTCCCCGGTCTTCGGCGAGGGCTTCGCCTGGGCCGCCCTGAACTGCGGCTACTGGCCGGTGGGCGCCACGGGCGAGCCCCAGCGCATCGAGGCGAAGGGAGCGGCCCCGATCGTGGTCGTCGGCACCACGCGCGATCCCGCGACCCCCTACCGCTGGGCGGAGTCCCTGGCCGGCCAGCTCTCCTCGGCCCGCCTCCTCACCTACGAGGGCGACGGCCACACCGCCTACGGCCGGGGCAGCGCCTGCATCGACTCCGCGATCAACACCTACCTCGTCGACGGCACCCCGCCCACGGACGGAAAGCGCTGCTCATAACCGGTGCGCCCCTCCCGGAGGCAGGCGCCCCGGCCCGCCTCCGGGGCAGGTACGAAGCACCATCGGAAACTGTGTAGACTTACCGACGTCGCTGATCGCACCATGGTGCCGGCAGCGCGCCGCCTTAGCTCAGATGGCCAGAGCAACGCACTCGTAATGCGTAGGTCTCGGGTTCGAATCCCGAAGGCGGCTCTGATGAAACCCCAGGTCAGCATGATTGACTTGGGGTTTTTTGTTCAGCGGACGCGGCGGCGGGCGCGGGCGCCGCGGCTGTCGCCGGTCTCAGTACTGGTCTCAATGGCGGGTTCCGGACGGGGCGTGAAGTGTCTCCCCTGCGACGCATCGCATCCTCCGAGAGGTGGGGGTCCGCCCTTCACGTAGCGCCGGGTCCGGCTGCTCTGTGTGTGCCGCAGGATCTCCGCGATCGTCGGCACGTCGGCTCCGAGTTCGTTCAGGAGCGTGCCGGCGGTGTGGCGGCTCTGCTGGAACCTCCGGTCGAATAGTCGCTGACCTGGGGTTTTCAGCGGGCTTCTCCCGCTTGGCGTTCTTGGCCGCCTTGCCGGTGCCGCCTTGCGGACGGTCTGATCCGTCTTGGCCTTCAGGCGGAGGAGGCAGGGCCGGACAGCCGGTGCATGACCGGCAGGGAACTGCCGCTCAACAGCAGACGCGTACGGTTGTCCCGCCCCGTGTCGCGCAGCCGCCGATAGGCGCTGTGGATGACGGAGGGCAGCTCGGGACTCTGCCGTACGAGGTCGGGGAACTCGTCGAGGACGACTGGCACAGGCCGCCGGTCACCCAGTGCGAGCAGCGCGTCGACGGCGCCTCCCAGCCAGGCCGGCGGCTGCTGGTAGACGGTGTGCCCGTGTACTGGGCGAGCTCGTCGCCCAGACGGCGCAGGGACTCGGCACGAGCAGCCTGCTGCGCCCCGAAGCAGAAGCCGCCCAGGGCTGCGGTGAGTGCCTCCAGAAGGCGCGTCCTGCCCTGCCGCAGCCGTCCCGACACCACACCGAGACCGGCACCGGGGCGGGCGGCACAGGCGACCGCGACGAGCGCGCCCCACTCGGCGTCGCGGTCGGAAATCGCCTCCGGCTTCGCGGGGTGGGATACGTCGGACGGCAACACGGCTGCTCCCCCGCTCGGCAGCGCTCCTGCCACCAGTACAACCTCGAGTGCCGGACGCCGCGACACGCACAACGTCGTGGGCTCGCGGGGGAGGGGCTGGGTGGTTTCTCCACGCTGCTGGGCTCGGTCGGGTTGACCGTGGCCGGACAGGCGAGGTGCCCTGTGGCCGTCCTCCCACGCGGATGACTCCTCCCGCTCGCCGGCGCCCGGGAACCGCCCGGTCGGTGTGCCGGACGAGGGCATGTGCCCGGCGTCAGGCGTGCAGTGCGACCGGACGGCGCCGGATCCCGACCCCGAGGCGTTCTCCATGTCTCCAGGCCCGTCCGGCGCGCGATGCAGGGGGCCCGAGGGTGTACTGGAAGTCAGCAGGATCCGTGCAGCGAGAGAGCCCGGGCGAGCGTGTGATCGACGACATGGTGGGCACACCGAGCGTCACTCCCGATGAGTCCTGCCCGTGTTCGAGGCCCTTGACCCGGAGGTCGTCCGTGTCCGGCGATGCCGCGAAGGGCGGGAACCGGTCCGGCCCGCGCCGAGGCTGGGGCACTGCGAGGGGGGTCGGGACCTGTGTGCTCGCGTCGTCCGACGGTACGAGGCGGGCGGCGCTGGGACGGAGCGGTGGTCGGAGCGGGAAAGCCGTCCTTCGGGTGACGGCTCGAGTGTTCGGGTGACGGCTTGAGCAGGGGAGAGCGCTGTGAGGGCGACGTTCGTTCTGGGACGGATCGCAGGAGTCAGGGTCGGCGTGCACTGGAGCGTGCTGTTCATTTTCGGCATCATCGCGTTCGGCCTGTCGCAGGGCCGCCTCCCGGAGACATATCCGGGGCGTGCCTGGACGGTGTACTGGGCGGCCGGCCTCTGTACCGCCGTGGTCTTCTTCGCCTCCCTGCTCGCACATGAGCTGGGGCACGCCGTCGTGGCCCGGCGCAACGGGGTCGAGGTGGACGACATCGTGCTGTGGCTGCTGGGCGGGGCGGCCCGGCTCAGGAGCGAGGCGTCCAGCCCCGGCGCGGAGCTGAGGATCGCCGGCGTCGGCCCCCTCATCAGTCTCCTGCTGGGCGGGCTCTTCGCATTCGATGCCTGGCTGCTCGAACTGGCGTCCGGGCCCGGGGTCGTGGTGGAGATGGTGGCGTGGCTGGCGGGCATCAACGTCCTCCTCGCCGTCTTCAACGCGCTGCCCGCCGCCCCGCTCGACGGCGGCAGGCTGCTGCGTGCGTTCCTGTGGTGGCGCACGGGAGACCGGCTGCGGGCGACAACCGGTGCTACCGCGGCGGGGCGGGTCTTCGGGTGGCTGCTGGTGGTCCTCGGGCTGATCGCGTTCATGCGGACCGGCATGTTCGGCGGTCTGTGGCTGGCGCTGATCGGCTGGTTCCTCATCACGACCGCCACCGCTGAGGGACGGCAGGCCCACCTGCGCGAGGCGCTCGCCGATGTCCCCGTCCGGAACGTCATGACACCCGAACCTCTCGCGGTTTCCGCGGACACCACGGTCGCGGGCTTCCTCACCGATGCGCGCTACCGCTACCGGCATTCGGCGTTCCCGGTGACCGAGGACGGGGCCCCGGTCGGGCTGGTGACCCTCGACAGCGCCCGAAAGGTGCCGCAGGCCGAGGCCCATGCCGTGGCGGTGAGGGAGGTGATGGTGCCGCTGTCGCAGACCACGGTGGTCGGGCCGGACGGCCCGCTGGCGGATCTGCTGCCGCGCATGGAGCCGGGCGCCGAGCACCGGGTCCTGGTCGTGGAGGACGGCAGGCTGGTCGGAATCGTCTCGCTCTCGGACGTCAGCCGTACGGTGACCTGGCTGATGAACACCGCTCCCGGGCAGCGAGGTGGTCCGTGACCGTGGGAGGTGGTCCGTGACCGTGGCCCGACGGTGTCGGGCCACGGTCACGGCGGGTGGGTGCCCGCCTGGGTTCGTTCACCCGTTTCCGGACGAGTGTGGTCCGGGCCGGCGGGCCGCGGGCCTGGTGCGGCGGGTTCGCCGAAGGCCTGCGGAAACCGGCCGGTGAGCGGCGCGCCATGCGCCGGCGGACGGTGTGGCGGCTGACGCGACTGGGACGGCCGCCGGTGATCCGACCTGCCGGGGAAGACCGCCGCACGGCAGGCGCTCACCCCCGAGGTCTCACTTGGCGTCCGCGTAGCACTCCACCACCGCCGTCGTGAACGGGAACCGCACCGGCGTCTGTCCGAACGTCAGCCGGCCCGCCAGGACCGCGGCGTCCCGGATCGCCTCCACCACCGTCTGCGCCTCCTTCTCGGGGCAGTGCACGATCACCTCGTCGTGCTGGAAGAAGACCAGTTCGGCGGCCATGCCCGTCAAGGTCTGCCGCAGTGCGGCGAGCAGGAGCAGGGTCCAGTCGGCGGCGCTGCCCTGAACGACGAAGTTGCGGGTGAAGCGGCCCCTCGCGCGGGCGTTCGTCGAGGCGTAGCCCGGCATCCACTGCCGGGGGGTGTCGGGTTCCTGCTCCGCCTCGGCCTCCACGCCCGGGATGCCCGCCTCCTCCACCGCGTCGTCCGTCGCACGGGCCGCGGGCGGGCAGGTGCGGCCGAGCCAGGTCCGTACGAGCCTGCCCTCCTCGCCCGCACGGGCGGCCTCGTCGACGTACGCCACCGCCTTGGGGAAGCGGCGTCTGAGGGCGGCGAGGTTCTTCAGGCCGTCGCCGGAGGTCTGGCCGTAGACCGCGCCGAGGACGGCGAGCTTCGCCTGCGCGCGGTCGCCGGAGAAGGCGCGGTCCGACACCGACTGGTAGAGGTCGGTCTCCCGGCCGGCCACCTCCATCAGCCCGGGGTCGCGGGAGATCGCCGCCAGGACGCGCGGCTCCAGCTGGTCGGCGTCGGCGACGACCAGCCGCCAGCCCGGGTCGGCGACCACCGCGCGGCGGATCACCTTGGGGATCTGCAGCGCGCCCCCGCCGTTGGTCACCCAACGGCCCGTCACCGTCCCACCTGCCAGGAACTCGGGCCGGAAGCGACCGTCGCACACCCAGTCCTGGAGCCAGGACCAGCCGTGGGCGACCCGGATGCGGTACAGCTTCTTGTACTCGATCAGCGGCTTGACCGCCGGATGGTCGAGGGACTCGAGCTCCCATCGGCGGGTCGAGGAGACCTTGATCCCGGCCTGCGCGAACGCCTTGACGACGTCGGCGGGCAGGTCGGGCCGCACCCGGCGGCCGAAGGCGGCGGACACCTCGTCGGCGAGCTCGGCGAGCCTGCGCGGTTCGCCGCCGCCCGCGTACCGCTCGCCGAGGAGGTCATGCAGGACCGCGCGGTGCACGTCCGCCCGCCAGGGCAGCCCCGCGCGGTTCATCTCGGCGGCGACGAGCGTCCCCGCCGACTCGGCGGCCACGAGCAGCCGCATCCTGTCCGGGTGTGCGGTCGCCTCGATCCGGCGCTGCTGCTCGGCGTAGACCGCCAGGAGGTCCTCCAGCGGGACGTGCGCCTCCTGAGGTTCGAAGAGGGACGACTGCGCACTCGGCCCGGCCGAGCGCTGCGGCGGATCGGGCGGTACGGGGCCGCCGCGCAGCCGGGCCAGGGCGGCCGCGGCCGAACGGGGCTCCCCGTACCGCCCCTCGTGACCGAGCAGGAGTGTCTCGGCGGCCTCGATGTCGTAGCACCGCTCCACTCGCACCCCCGTGGCGAGCAGGCGCGGATGGACCTCGGCGGTGGACCGCCACACCCACCGCGTGACGCCGGGACGGCTCCGCACGGCCTCGGCGGGATCCGCCTCCCGCCGCACCGGAGCGGCGGGCAGCCCGTCCGGACCGAGGGGGGCGACGTCCACGCCACCGTCCTCGGCCGGAGCGAGCGCCCACCGGTCGGTCATGCCGCGAGTGTGGCAGGGAGGTCTGACAATGCCCCCGTGTCCGGGTATCCCTGTCCCCTGTGTCCGGGGCACCCTGTCCCCTGTGCCTGGGCGCCCCTGTGCCCCTGTCTCTGGATGCCCGGGTCAGCCCTGTTCGGGCTCGGGCTTCGTGGGCTGTCCGTCCGCCGCCTCCGGTTCCTGGGTCTCCAGGAACTGCGCCAGCAGCTCGGTGACGTACCGCTCGGTGGTGGTCTTGTCGATGCCGAGGCCGCTGAGGACGCCCTCGCCGTTCTCGTGCTCCAGCAGGGCGAGCAGGAGGTGTTCGGTGCCGACGTAGTGGTGGCCGAGGCGGAGGGCCTCGCGGAAGGTGAGTTCCAGGACCTTCTTGGCCGCCGAGCCGTACGGCACCAGTTCGGGGGCCTCTTCGACGGCCGGCGGGAGCAGCGCGGCCGCGGCCTCGCGGACCGCTTCCAGGGTGACGCCCTGCTCGGTGATCGCCTTCGCGGCCAGGCCGCCCGGCTCGGCCAGCAGGCCGAGGACCAGGTGCTCGGGCAGGCCCTCGGCGTTGCGCGCGGCCTTGGACTCGTTGTGCGCGGCCATCACCACGTTGCGGGCGCGGGGCGTGTAGCGGTTGAAGCCCTCGTTCGGGTCGAGGACGGCCGATTCCTTCGTCACGAAACGCTTCTGGGCTGCCTGCCGGGTGACGCCCATGCTCTTGCCGATGTCCGTCCAGGAGGCGCCCGAGCGCCGGGCCTGGTCCACGAAGTGGCCGATCAGGTGGTCTGCCACGTCGCCGAGGTGTTCTCCCGCGAGCACCGCGTCCTGAAGCTGCTGGAGAGGCTCCTCGTGGACCTTCTTGATGGCCGCGATGAGGTCGTCGAGGCGTACGGATGACTTGATGCCGGGGTTCGTCGTCATGTGTCAACCGTAAGTTGACAGTGGAAGGGCGTCAACCGCGAGTTGACACGCGGGTGCGGTCGGGCCGAGGGTTCGGCGGGAGAGGGGGGCATGGCACGATCGGCCCGTGAGTACGTCCAGCACCGTCGACCGCGCCTTCCGGACCGCCCTGTACGCCACCACCGACGACGCCCTCGACACCGGCGCGTCCCTGCTCGCCTCCGATCCGGCGGCGGACGCCGAACTCGCCCGGCGGGGCGAGGAGTTCGTGGCGACAGCCTGGCGGCGCGGCTGGCAGCCCGCCGACGTCGTACGGATCGTCCGGCGCGAACTGGACGACGTACACGTACGGCTGGTCTCGGCGCTGATCCGCGCACAGGCACCGCGCGACCGGCCCCGCGGCCCCCGTTGGCACGCCCAGCTCGCCGATCTCGGCGACCGCGAGGACCGCGAGACCGCTCCCGCGCGGCGCACCGACCGCTTCTCACACGCCACTGCCGCACTGGAGCTGTACCGGTTGCTGCTGCGCCTGCCCGCCCTCGAACCCCTCGATGAGCCCGACGGGGGCGCGGCGGGGAGCGAGGGAGCCGGGGGACGGGCTCACCCGCGCGGGAACGGCGCCCGGAGTCCCGCATGCTGGGCCGCATCCGCGCGCTGCTGGCCAAGGCGGAGGCGACCGGGTTCCCGGAAGAGGCGGAGGCACTCACCGCCAAGGCGCAGGAGCTGAGGGCACGGCACAGTGTCGACGAGGCGCTGCTCGCGGCGCGGGCCCCCTCGGCGACGGCTCCGGGCGCGTGCCGGATCGGGGTGGAGCCGCCGTACGAACAGACCAAGGCCGTGCTGCTGGACACGATCGCCACCGCGAACCACTGCCGGGCCGTGTGGCACGAGGCCCTCGGCTTCTCCACCGTGGTCGGCTTCGCCTCCGACCTGGAGGCGGTCGAACTCCTCCACGCCTCACTGCTCGTGCAGGCCGGTACGGCCATGACGAAGGCGGAAGCGGCTCAGCAGGCCGGGGGACGCAAGCGGACCAAGACCTTCCGGCAGTCCTTCCTCGCGGCCTACGTCCACCGCGTGGGCGCACGTCTCGCGGCTGCCGCCGAGGGCCGGGTGACGGACGACGCGCTCCCGGTGCTCGCCTCCCGCGACGTCGCGGTCACCGAGCGGCTGGACCGCCTGTTCCCGGAGACGACGACCACCCGGCTGCGTGGGGTGAGCGACGTGGCGGGATGGGAGGAGGGCGCGCGGGCGGCGGACGACGCTCAGGTCGAAGCGCGCGGACGGCTTCCCTGAACCGGGGCCCGCTCAGTCCCCCGACCGCTGGAAGGCGCCGACGGTCGCGTCGGCCGCCGTGCCTCCGCTCTCGTTCCCGCCCTCGCCCAGGTTCGCCACCGGGCCGTACGACCAGCGGAATTCGCGGGTGGCGGAGTCGCCGGGGAGGCCGATCTCCAGGGTCTTCGCGTCCAGGCTCCGGCCCGCGCCCTCCGGTCCGCGCACGTAGCTGATCGTGAAGGAGGCGGACTCGCCCTCGGCCAGGGTCAGCTTCTGTGCCGTGGCGCCCTCGGCCGGCGCCAGCGTGATGGGCTCGCCTCCGGCCACCAGGCTCACCTCGGGGAAGCCGTCCAGGGTGCAGGCGGCGCTCTGGTTGGTGAGGCTGACGGGGACTTCACCGGTGTCGCCGGCTGCCGGGGCGACGCTGGCGGGGCCGGCTTCCATGTTCACCGTCGCGAGCGAACAGGCGTCGCTCGCCTGCTTCGCGTCGTTCTTCGCCCCGTCACCACCGCCCTCGCCGCCGCAGGCGGTCAGCAGGAGGAGGGCGGTGACGATGATCGGCATGGCGCGCATGAGAATTCCCCTGGGGTCGTGGAGCAGCCCACAGATCATCACACCCCGGGGAGCCCTCTCGGCGCACCCGGAGGGCAGGGGCCCTCACGGCAGGCCCTACGACCTCAGCCCCGCGGTCGGCAGCCCCGTCGGCAGTTGGCCGCCCTCGGCCTTGGTGAACGTCTCGGTGCCGAGGGAACTCTCCCAGGTGACCTTCAGGGTGGAGCCACTCAGGGAGTCGACCGTGCCGTTCGCCCGATCCGCCTTGCCGTCCGCGCACTTCAGTCTGATCGTCGAGGCGGCCCCGGCGTCCTCCCTCGCGGTGCCACTGCACACGGTGCCGCCCGTGGCGAAGAGGGCCGCCTGGTCGCCGGTGAACACCAGGGCCACGGCCTTGCCCTCGGCCGTGGTGAGCCAGCTGCCCTCCAGCTCGCCCGCGGGGGCGCTGCTCGCGTCCGAACCGCCGGACCCGGTGCCGCCACCGGACTCGGGGGCGGTCGTGGTGGACGGCGTGGCGCTGGGCACGGAGTCGTCGCCGGAGCCGCCGTCCCCGCCGCACCCGGTGAGCACGAGCGCGCCGGCCAGTCCCATGGCCGCGCACGCGATCCGCATGCGCCGGCCCGACACGGTGCACGCCCCTGCAATACCCTGATCCACCGATGTCACCGCAAGCCCCCTAGCTGTCGCCGGCTCCGTCGGCCGGAACGACCGCAGACAGCTAACAGGACGTACCCGGCGCCCCACCAGCCCCGGTGACACACCCCGCACCGAAAAGAGACCGCTTGCAGGACTATGCAGGCCACGGAAGGACACACGAAAACACGCGAGGGAACATGAGGGCCCTCGGATGCGTCTCTCTTCCAAGCGGGGGTTCGGCGGACCCGGCGGCAACGCCGTAACCGCAGGAGTACCCCGCGTGCACGTGCATCTGTCCATGCATTTGCACATGAACAAAGCTATGATCCGGATCAGTTGACCACTGCATCAATGGCCACACCAGACAGTGCACACCGGGGAGCGATCTGTGGACCACGACGTGTGCGACGGCGACGTGTACGACGGCGCCGACGCGTTCCGCGTGTACAACGGCATGGCGGCCACCAGGCTGGACGGCGTGGCCTGGCAGAAGAGCCGGCACAGCAACTCGCAGGGGTCCTGCGTGGAGTTCGCCCGGCTGCCCGGGGGTGAGGTGGCCGTGCGCAACTCCCGCTTTCCCGAGGGGCCCGCGCTCGTCTACACCCGTGCGGAGATCGAGGCGATGCTGCTCGGCGTCAAGGACGGCGAGTTCGACCACCTCGTCGTCGGCTGACCCGGTCGCCTTCCACGCCCCGTTCCGGGGCGGTGACGCGTGGAGCGAGGACGTGGCGTCCACGTGTGCCGCGTCACGTCACACGGCGGGACCGCGGAGCCGGAACAGGGCCCAGACCACCTTGCCGCCGAATGCCCCCGTCATCGGCTGCCAGCCCCAGCTGTCGCTGAACGATTCGACCAGCAGCAGCCCGCGGCCCGACTCGGCGGAGAAGTCGTTCGCCTCACCGGTGACGGGACTGTCGTGGCTGGGATCGCGCACCGCGCACACCAACCGCCCGGTCCACCGCATCAGATGCAGCCGCACCGGCGGTTCCTGCTCCGTCAGCCGCGGCGCTTCGGCCGGCAGGCCGTGCCGCAGGGCGTTGGTCACCAGCTCGGAGACGACCAGGCACACGTCGCCGAAACGGTCGCCCATGTCCCACTGCTCGCAGGTTTTCCGGGTGAACCGGCGTGCCTCGCGCACCGCTTCGTAGCGGGCCGGGAGGGAGCAGGAGGCGGCGTCGGACACGGTCGCGGGGTCCAGCGGCGGAAGGCCCTGCCGTAACGGCTCGAGCATGGTCGATCCATTCGTCCCCATGCGAGGCACTCCCGGAATTCGCGGTCGTAGCGATACGGCGGTGGTGCGAAGGCCATGGTTTCCGATGCGTACGGCGGATGCAAGGGCAGATGCACGTGCAGCTGACCGAAATGGGCCCTCCCGTACCGCTTGTTGGTCAATTTTTCCGCCATCTTTTCGCCTCCTCGGCCTCACTTGTTGCCTGAACCGTGCTCCTTCCTGAACGAAACCCCTGGCGCGATTCCGTTTCCGTAACCGGGCGAGTACTGCTCGGAGTGTTTTAGTGGCAGACTTCGGGCCCTGGCAGACGTTGGGGAGGCTGGCGAACGTGAGCGCGGGAGAGCCGGGATCAGTGGTGCGGCGCATGCTGCTCGGATCACAACTCAGGCGACTGCGTGAGGCTCGGGGGATCACGCGAGAGGCCGCGGGTTATTCGATCCGCGCCTCCGAATCGAAGATCAGCCGGATGGAATTGGGCCGGGTGAGCTTCAAGACCAGGGACGTGGAGGACCTGCTGACGCTGTACGGCATCGCGGACGAGCAGGAGCGCTCCTCGCTCCTCTCCCTGGCCCGGGAGGCCAATGTCGCGGGCTGGTGGCACAGTTACTCGGACGTGTTGCCCAGCTGGTTCCCCACCTATGTGGGTCTCGAGGGTGCCGCCGCGCTGATCAGGGCGTACGAAGTGCAGTTCGTGCACGGCCTGTTGCAGACCGAGGAATACGCGCGCGCGGTGGTCCGGCGCGGCATGCAGGGTGCGGGCGAGGCCGACGTCGAACGGCGGGTGGCGCTGCGCCTGGAGCGGCAGAAGTACCTGGTCTCCGAGAACGCCCCCGAGTTCCACGTCGTCCTCGACGAGGCCGCGCTGCGCCGCCCGTACGGGGACCGCCAGGTGATGCGGGGTCAGCTCCAGCATCTGATAGAGGTCTCCGAACGGGCCAATGTCCGGCTGCAGGTCATGCCGTTCGGTCTCGGCGGCCACTCCGGTGAGTCCGGCGCGTTCACCATCCTCAGCTTCCCCGAGTCCGATCTGTCGGACGTCGTGTACATGGAACAGCTGACGAGCGCGCTGTACCTCGACAAGGCCGAGGACGTCGCCCAGTACGAGAAGACGCTCAAGGAACTCCAGCAGGACAGTCCGGGTCCGTCGGAGAGCCGGGACCTTCTCCGAGGACTCCTTCAACTCTCCTGAAACACAAGTACGATGGCGCCCTATCAGGAGCGTGGGGCCGACCGGGGCGGGCCCGCTTCGGCAGCGAGGGATCAAGGGGTTGAGGGATCGCATGTCGTCGTACTTCACCGACCTGGCTCAGCAGTACATCGACGGTGAGTGGCGCCCGGGGACCGGTTCCTGGGACATCATCGACTTCGATCCGTACGACGACGAGAAGCTGGCGTCGATCACGATAGCCACCGTCGACGAGGTCGACGAGGCGTACCGGGCGGCGGCCCGTGCGCAGAAGAAGTGGGCGGCGACCAACCCGTACGCCCGCCGCGCGGTGTTCGAGAAGGCGCTCAGGCTGGTCGAGGAGCGCGAGGAGGAGATCTCCGACGCGATCGTCGCCGAACTCGGCGGTACGCGCCTGAAGGCCGCCTTCGAGCTCCACCTCGCCAAGGAGTTCCTGCGCGAGGCGGTGCACCTGGCGCTGAGCCCGGCGGGCCGGATCATCCCCTCGCCGGTGGACGGCAAGGAGAACCGCGTCTATCGGGTGCCCGTCGGCGTCGTGGGCGTGATCAGCCCCTTCAACTTCCCGTTCCTGCTGTCGCTGAAGTCGGTCGCTCCGGCGCTGGCGCTCGGCAACGGCGTGGTGCTCAAGCCGCACCAGAACACCCCGATCGTCGGCGGCTCGCTGATCGCCAGGATCTTCGAGGACGCCGGCCTGCCGGGCGGCCTGCTGAACGTCGTGATCACGGACATCGCGGAGATCGGCGACGCCTTCCTGGAGCACCCGGTCCCGAAGGTCATCTCCTTCACCGGCTCCGACAAGGTCGGCCGCCATGTCGCCACCGTCTGCGCCTCCCTGTTCAAGCGCTCGGTCCTCGAACTCGGCGGCAACAGCGCGCTGGTGGTCCTCGACGACGCGGACGTCGACTACGCCGTCGACGCGGCCGTCTTCAGCCGGTACGTCCACCAGGGACAGGTCTGCATGGCCGCCAACCGCGTGCTGGTGGACCGCTCGGTGGCCGACGAGTTCACCGAGAAGTTCGTCACCAAGGTCAAGTCCCTCAAGGCCGGCGACCCGCGCGACCCCGCGACCGTCATCGGCCCGGTGATCAACTCGCAGCAGGCGGACGCCCTGGCCGGTGTCGTCGAGCAGGCGCTCGCCGAGGGCGCGACCGCGCTGGTGCACGGCACGCGGACCGACAACCTGGTCGAGCCGTCCGTGCTCACCGGCGTCCCCGCCGACTCGGCCCTGCTCCAGCAGGAGGTGTTCGGCCCGGTCGTCTTCCTCGTCCCGTTCGACGGGGAGGAGGAGGCCGTCCGCCTCGTCAACGACACCCCGTACGGGCTGAGCGGGGCCGTGCACACCGGTGACATCGAGCGCGGGGTGAACTTCGCCAAGCAGATCGACACCGGCATGTTCCATGTGAACGACGGCACCGTGCACGACGAGCCGATCGTCCCCTTCGGAGGCGAGAAGCATTCGGGCATCGGTCGGCTGAACGGCGACACGATGCTGGACGCGTTCACCACGATGAAGTGGATCTCGGTGCAGCACGGCCGCAGCGGGTTCCCGTTCTAGCTCGGCCGTGGGCCCGTCCGGGCCGGGGCGACCCGCGGAAAATCCTCCGGTGCCGGGCCATTGAGGAAGGAATCTGTCCTCAATGGCCCACAGCGTCGTCTGTGTCGGGACAGGAAGTCCCGGCGCCATTCGGCGAAAGGCGGACCGGTCGTGGTCACTCACGTGGGTCCGAGGAGCGAGGCGACGAGCGGGGGAGCGCTCCTGGCCTTCATCGCCGAGCAGCGCGGCGGCATCCGACGGGCGCTGCTCGCCTCACGGACGAGCAGGCCTCCTCCCGCCCCAGCGCCGGCGAACTGTCCCTGGCCGGGTTGCTCAAACACGTCGCCGAGGTCGAGCAGGGCTGGATCGCCCGGGCCAAGGGTGAGCCGCCGGCCGTCCACCGGGACGAGTCGAACTGGCACGAGTGCTTCCGGACGGTCGGCGACGAGACCGTGGAGTCCTGTCTCGCGCACTACGAGAAGGTGGCCGCCGAGACGGAGTCGTTCATCCGGGCGGTGCCCAGCCTCGACGACACCTTCCTGCTGGCGAAGACGTCCTGGAACCCGAAGGACGAGTGGCTCTCGAGGCGCTGGCTGTGTCTGCACCTGATCCGCGAGACCGCCCGGCACGCCGGCCACGCCGACATCATCCGCGAATCCCTGGACGGGGCCACGGCCTTCGAACTGGTCGCCAAGGAGCAGGGCAGCTCCGGGGAGTGAGCTGTGGCGTCCTACGCTGGACCGCATGTCAGCGATCCGTCTCCTCGTGCTCGGCGCGGTGCGCCAGCACGGGCGGGCCCACGGCTACCAGGTGCGCAACGACCTGGAGTACTGGGGCGCGCACGAGTGGTCCAACGCCAAGCCCGGCTCGATCTACCACGCCCTGAAGCAGATGGCGAAGCAAGGACTGCTGTACGCGCACGAGATCGCGCCCTCGACGGCCGGCGGCCCCCCGCGCACCGAGTACGAGATCACCGCGGCGGGCGACGAGGAGTACTTCACGCTGCTGCGGGAGGCCCTCGTCGCCTACGACCAGAAGATGGACGTGAAGTCGGCGGCCATCGGCTTCGTCGTGGATCTGCCGCGGCAGGAGGCGACGGCGCTGCTCAAGGAGCGGACCCGACGCATCGAGGAGTGGCGGGCCGCGGTCACCGAGCACTACGTGCCCGAGGGCGGTCCCGAGCCGCTGGGGCACATCGGCGAGGTCATGAACCTGTGGATCCACACGGCCGACGCCGAGGCCGAGTGGACCAGGGGGCTGATCGGGCGGATCGAGGCGGGGGCCTACACCTTCGCCGGGGAGGGCGAGCCGTTCGTCGGCGTCCTGGCCGAGGACCAGGAGAACCCGTACGCGACGGGGGAGCGGCACCCGGGGGACGAGCGCTGAGGCGCCCACCCACTCATTGATCAAGTTTGACTGACGAGCTTGGCGGTGTTTACCTTCGGAAGCATGTAGTCAAGTTTGACTAGCAAGGGAGTCCCGGTGGCCGACACGGCGATCACCGTCGAGGAAGCACGCAAGACGTACGGCGGGAAGAACACGAAGAACGGCAGGTCCGCGCTGGACGGGCTCGACCTCACGGTCGCGCGCGGCACGGTGCACGGAGTGCTCGGCCCGAACGGCGCGGGCAAGACCACCCTGGTCCGGATCCTGGCCACCCTGCTGCGGCCCGACGCGGGCCGGATCGAGGTGGCGGGCCACGACGTGGTGCGCGAGGCGTACGCGGTACGCCTGCGCATCGGCCTGCTCGGGCAGCACGCGGCGCTCGACGAGGAACTCGGCGGCCGGCAGAACCTCGAACTGTTCGGCCGCCTGCACCACCTGGGCGCGCGACGCGCACGCGCGCGCGCCGACGAACTCCTGGCGCGCTTCGACCTCGCCGGAACCGGCCGCAAGGCGGTACGGCAGTACAGCGGAGGCATGCGGCGCCGCCTGGACCTCGCCGCCTCCCTGATCACCGAACCGGAGGTGCTCTTCCTGGACGAACCGACCACCGGCCTGGACCCGCGCGGCCGCGCGGAGGTGTGGGACTCGGTCCGCTCCCTGGTCGACGGCGGTACGACCGTCCTGCTCACCACCCAGTACCTGGAGGAGGCCGACCAACTCGCCGACCGCATCTCGGTCGTGGACGCCGGCCGGGTCATCGCCGACGGCACGGCGGACGAGCTCAAGGCGGCCATCGGCGGCGACCGCGTCGACGTCGTCCTGCGGGACGCCGGGCAGTTGGGCGCGGCCGTCGCCCTGCTGCCCGTACCGGAGGACCGGATCACCGTGGACACCGATCGCCGACTGCTGAGCGCCCCGGTCACCGACCGCATGGCGGCCCTGGCCGGGATCGTCCGCGTACTGGAGGAGGCGGGCATCCAGGCAGAGGACATCGCGCTCAGGCGCCCGACGCTCGACGAGGTGTTCCTGCGGCTCACCGGACACGACGACCGAGTGAAGGAGACCGCGTGACCACCCACGCACTGACCGACTCCTGGACCATGACCCGCCGCGAACTCGCCCGCTGGGGGCGGCAGCCGGTGGCGGTGGTGGTGAACCTGGTCTTCCCCGTGATGCTGCTGCTGATGTTCGGCTACCTGGTCGGCGGCGGCCGGGGCGTGAGCGGCGACTACCTCGACTACCTGGTCCCCGGCATGCTCGCGCTCACCATGGCCTTCGGTCTGGAGGGCACGATGGTCGCCGTCACCCAGGACCTGAACAAGGGCGTCGTCGACCGCTTCCGCTCGATGCCCATGGCGGGCGGCGCGGTCCTGGTGGGTCGTTCCGCCGCCGACATGCTGCAGTCGGCGATCGGCCTGGCGGTGCTTCTGGCCGTCGCCGCCGCGCTCGGCTGGCGTACCGACGGTGGCCCGGCCGGGTTCCTGGGCGCCGTGGGGCTGCTCCTGCTGTTCCGTTTCGCGATGCTGTGGATCGGCATCCACCTGGCGCTGGTGGCGGGGAGGCCCGAACTGGTGCAGGCGGTGCAGATCCTGGTCTGGCCGGTCGGTTTCCTGTCCAACGCCTTCGCCGCGCCCGAGTCCATGCCCGGCTGGCTCGGCACGGTCGTCCAGTGGAACCCGATGTCCCAGACGGCCACGGCCGTACGCGATCTGTTCGGCAGCCCCGGCGGCGAGCCGGGGCACGTGTGGGCGGCCGTCGTATGGCCCCTGGCACTGCTCGCCGTGTTCTTCCCGCTGGCGGTACGCAGGTTCGCGCGGCTCAGCCGTTAGGGCAGGACCTGGTCCTGGGCAGGGGTTGACGGACAAGGGGTGCTTGTCGCGCCGAGGATCATCGTGCGGCGGCATGGATGCCTCCGGGGTTTGTGCGGGTGGGGGATGCGAGGGAACGCGGGGAGGGCGGTCATCGGACCGGGGTCCCGTCCGTCCGCAACTGCATGTGGGGGCGTCCCGTCACCAGCAGCCAGGCCGGAAGCGACGCGACGCACAGCAGCGCGAGGATTCCCGGCGAGGCGACGAGGACCGCGGCGACGAACAGGCTCACCCGGCCCTGCCGGGTGAGGGCCGGCAGAACGCCCAGCACCCCCGCCGACACCCCCACCGCCGGCTGCACACCGGGCACCAGGGCGTGTGCGCACAGCCCGAGCGCGGTGCCGACGAACACGGCGGGAAGATCCGCCCGCCCCGGAACCCGCAGGACGCGGCGACGAGCAGGGCGGCCAGCTTCACCACCGTCATGACGGCGAACTCACCCGCCGACCAGCCCTCGGGATCGGCCGCCAGCTCCGCAACCTCGTCGAGTCCCTTGAACAGCGTCAGATGCCCGCCCAGAGCCGCCAGCGCACCCAGCGCGGCCCCACCGGCGGGAAGCATCAGCGTCGGGTGCCGCAGTCGCCGGAAGGCCCCGTGGACGTACGGGAAGGCGTGGACGGCGCACATGCCGAGCGGCGCGCCCGCCGAGGCGACCGTGAGCGCCGACAGCAGGTCGGCCCAGCCGGGACGGCCGAACGGCGGCAGCCGCAGGTCGAAGCTCGGACGCGCCACCAGCGTGGTGGTGAGCGCACCGGCCCCCGCGGCGGTCAGCGGTGCGAGGAGGCTGTCCCAGAGCTGTCCCTTGATCCGCTGCTCCGCCAGCACCTCGGAGATGACGAGCGCGGCAGCCATCGGCGTACCGAAGAGCGCGCCGATCGTCGCCGCCTCCGCCAACGCCACCCAGCCGTGCTCCGGGGCCCGGGGAAAGCCCTGGTCCCCAGCAGGACCGCCAGGGAGACATTCACGGCGATGATCGGGTTCTCGGGCCCGAGGCTCGGCCGCCGGCCGGCACCAGGGCGGTGGCCGGCGGCAGTCCCGGCAGCACCACGGGCGGCGGCACGGGGGCGTCGAGGCCGGTGGTCGCGGGATCGGGGCCGGCATGGCCCGGCACCTTCCACACCACCAGGCCGACCGCGATCCCGGTGGCGACGAGCACGGCGAACATCCACGGCACGGAGTACCCGCCGACTCCGAGGACGTCCGGCAGGTCCTGCCACAGCACGTCCTGGAGCTCCTCGGCCGCCAGGCTCGCGCCCACCAGCAGCAGGCTCGCCGCCACCCCCACGACCAGCGCGGGGACGACGGACGGCAGCAGATCGCGTGCCCGGGCCGCCGGAGCGGCGGAGGGCTCCCGCTGCGCGCTGTCCTGGGCCACGCGCACACGATAGACGGGCCAAGCGGGCGAATGAGGATAAAAGTGTTGTGGCGTCAAGAGTGGGAAACCGGCTTGCACCTCACGTGGCGTGAGGTCCCAGGGTGGAGTGCGTACCGAGAAGGGAGCGGAAGTGAGCTACTCCGTGGGACAGGTCGCCGGTTTCGCCGGGGTCACGGTGCGTGCCCTGCATCACTACGACGGCATCGGCCTGCTCACCCCGAGCGAGCGCAACCGAGCGGGGCACCGGCGCTACAGCGACGCCGACCTCGACCGGCTGCAGCAGATCCTGTTCTACCGGGAGCTCGGCTTCCCGCTCGACGAGGTCGCCGCCCTGCTCGACGATCCGGATGCGGACCCGCGCGCGCACCTGCGCCGGCAGCACGACCTGCTGACCGCACGGATCGAAAGGCTGCGGAAGATGGCGGCGGCCGTGGAGCACGCCATGGAGGCACGCGACATGGGCATCGATCTCACGCCCGAGGAGAAGTTCGAGGTGTTCGGGGACTTCGACCCGGACCAGTACGAGGACGAGGTGCGGGAGCGCTGGGGCGACACCGACGCCTACCGGCAGTCCCGGCAGCGGACCGCGTCCTACACCAAGGACGACTGGAAACGCGTCACCGAGGAGTTCGACGCCCTTCACCTGCGCATGGCCGACCTGATGTCGGCCGGCACCCCGGCCGACGCCGAGGAGGCGATGGACACGGCGGAGGAGCACCGACTTTTCCTCACACGCGCGTACTACGACTGCGGGCACGAGATGCACACCTGTTTGGGCGAGATGTACGTCGCCGACCCGCGCTTCACGCAGACGTACGAGAACATCCGGCCCGGTCTGGCGGCCTACCTGCGCGACGCGATCGTCGCGAACGCGGCCCGGCACAGCGGCTGAGCCCGTACGGCGCGGAGTGCCGCCCGATCCCTGCCGGGGACCGGGCGGTGCTCCGCGCGGTCACTGCGGTCACTCGCGTACCAGCACCACCGCGGTGCCGTACGCGCACACCTCGGTGCCCACGTCCGCCGCGTCCGTGACGTCGAAGCGGAACGCCAGCACGCCGTTGGCGCCCCGCGCGCGTGCCTGCTCGATCAGGCGCTCCATGGCCTGGTTACGGGTCTGCACGAGCGTCTTGGTCAGCCCTTTGAGCTCGCCGCCGACCATCGACTTCAGACCCGCGCCGATCTGGCTGCCGAGGTGCCGGGACCTCACGGTCAGGCCGAAGACCTCACCGATGACCTCCTGCACCCTGTGTCCTGGGACGTCGTTCGTCGTGACCACCAGGACGTCGGGCCCGGGGCCTTGCCCACCGCCGTACTCTTCGATGCCCATGGCCCCAGCTTCGCCGGGCCGGGGGCACGGTGCAATCCTGGGTACGCCCCGTGGAACCCGGGCCGGGACGGCTGCGTTGATAAGTTTTGGCAGCCAGTCTCGCCCGTCCCCCTCAACCAGCAGGAGCCACAGCCCCGTGACCACCCTTGCGCTCGGCCCCGAGTGGCTGAGCCCGGACTATCTGATCGAGACCTTCAGCCTTCCCGGCATCCTGCTGATCGTCTTCGCCGAGTCCGGATTCTTCGCGTTCCTGCCCGGTGACTCCCTGCTGTTCACGGCGGGCCTCTTCGTGGCGGAGGGCAGTTACATCAGCCAGCCGCTGTGGCTGGTGTGCGCACTGATCGTGATCGCCGCCGTCCTGGGCGACCAGGTCGGCTACATGATCGGCAAGTTCTTCGGCCCGAAGATCTTCAGCCGCCCCAACTCCAAACTCTTCAAACAGGAGAACCTGGAGAAGGCCCACGACTTCATGGAGAAGTACGGCCCGAAGGCGATCGTCCTGGCCCGCTTCGTGCCGATCGTGCGCACCTTCGCCCCCATCACGGCCGGTGCCGGCCGGATGAAGTACCGCACGTTCCTCACGTACAACGTCATCGGCGGTGTGGCCTGGGGCGCGGGCATCACGACCGCCGGTTACTGGCTCGGCCAGATCAGCTTCATCAAGGAGAACCTCGGGGCGATCCTCATCCTGATCGTCTTCCTCTCGGTGATCCCGATCATCATCGAGTTCCTGCGGGAGCGGGCGAAGACGAAGCGCGGCGGCGACGGGAACGCGGACGCCGCGAGGCAGGGAGAGCACGACGCGTACGGGCAGCAGGCACCCCCGCACGCCCAGCCGGTCATGGACGACGCCACGACCCAGCTCCGCCGCATCACCCCGGACGGACCCCCGCCCCAGCAGCAGGCCCCGCAGCCCCAGCAGCCCTACGGCAACCAGGGCTACCCGCAGCCCCAGCAGCCGTACGGCAACGACCAGGGCGGATACGGCCAGTACTACGGCGGCCAGTACCCGCAGGGGCCGGGCGGTCCGGGGCAGGCCCCGGACCCCGCCGGCAGCAGCCCTACAACCAGGGCTACTGAACCGCCGTACGGAACCCGTCCCCGGGGTGCGCGCGGCATCCGCGCACCCCGGGGATCCGTGTATCCGGGGACCGGACGGTCCCGCCTCAGAAACCGCGTGTCCGCTTCGCCGCCCTGCGCTTCTCCGCGGAGCCGATCCGCAGGAACAGCCGGGAGATCTCCGAACCGAGGTTCACCCCGATCGCGATGGCCATGGCGAGTGCCACGGCCTTCGAGAGGGACACCAGACCCGCGTCCATCTCGTTCTGGGCGATCGCCAGCAGACCGAAGTACGTGGCGGAACCGGGCAGCAGGGGCCCGATCGCCGCCGTGGTGTACGGCAGCGCCGAAGCGAACTGGTACCGGGCCAGCAACTGCCCGAACAGCCCCACCAGTCCGGCCGCGACGGCCGTGGAGGCCACCGGAGAGATGCCGCCCGCGTAAGCCATCGCGCCGTACACCACCCAGGCGACGCCGCCGTTGAGGGTGACCAGCAGCACCGTGGACCGCTCCTGCTGGAGCAGCACCGCGAAGGCCAGCGACAGCCCGAGCGACGCGGCGATCTGCCGCAGCGGCCGCTCGGACAGGACGAGCGCCGCGTCCGGATTCAGCTCGGCGCCCAACTGCACGCCGAAATAGAGCACCACCAGCACCCCGATCACGATGGCCGTGAAGAAGTACAGGACCTCCAGGAGCCGCGCGGAGGCGGTGATGTAAAAGCCGGTCAGGCCGTCCTGCACACCCGCCACGAGGGCCCGTCCGGGCAGCAGGGCGAACAGCCCACCCGTGATCACCGCGGACGCCTTCACGTCCGCGTGGGCCAGCGTCAGCGCGACACCGATCGCGGCCGGCGGCATCGCGGCCACCGTGAACTGGTAGAACTCCGGCAGCCCTCGGTCGGCGCACTTCCACGCCAGCCGGTCGCCGAGCATCGCGCCCAGTGCCGCGGCGACGAACACCAGAACACCACCGCCGACCAGCACCGACGCCGAGCCGGCCAGCAGTCCGCTGGCCGCGTTCAACACCCAGGTGGGGTAGGGGTGCCGGTTGCGGCGGATCTCCGCGAGCCGCCCGTAGGCCTCCTCCAGGGAGATGTGCGTCTCGTCGTCGCTGAGGTCGTCCACCAACTGGTACACGGCCGCGAGACGGGTGTAGTCGGTGCCCCGGCGGCGCACCGTGCGCGACGCGGTCACCGGGTCCTCCACCAGCGACGGCTGATGGGAGATCGACAGCAGGGTGAAGGTGGCGGTCGGCTCGCACCGGTCCAGGCCGTAGGAGCGGCAGACGGCGAACATCGCCCCCTCCACGTCCTCCGCGCCCTCGCCGCCCGCCAGCAGCAACTCCCCGATACGCAGCGTCAGGTCGAGTACGCGCGGCACGGCGGGCCCGGCGTCGTCGTGCCGCTGCACCTGCTCCGGCGCCGGCCGCTCGGTCGCCGGCATGCGCAGCATCGTGCGCATCCGGTCCTGCCAGGGCACGTCCCGGTGCAGCGAGACGGCCGGGATCCCGCGCGGCGGGGTGAACGCCGGCGGAGCCTGCTTGGCGTTGTACGTGCTCGGCGGATTGAACGCCGAGCCCTCCGTCTCGGCGGGCTGCTGCGGAGCCGCCTCCAGGCCCTGGGGCAGGGCGAACTCGGACGTCGTCTCCGACTCCGTGGGGGCTCTCTGCGCCTTCGCGCGCGCCAGCCCTTCCGGAACGGCGAACTCCGACGTCGTTGACTCCGCATCAACCGTGGCCGTCAGTCCGACCGGAGCGCTGAAGGCGCTCCTCGCCTCGTCCGACTGGGGCTTGCGGTCCTCCGTGTCCGTCACCTGCTCTGCGCTCCCTGTCATGCCATGTCCGTGGTGCCTACGCCCCCGTCTGTACCCGTGCCCCGTCTGTACCCTGCCTCTGTCCGTACCCGCGCCCCCGTCGGGGCTCGGCCGGCCGACCCCGGGGCCCAGGACGCGCACGGACAGCGGAACGGGCCGCACGCATATGCGTGCGGCCCGTTCCGCGTTTCACGCCCAGAAGGCTCAATGGCCGCCCTGGTCCTTGAAACGCTTGTAGGACCGCTCGATCTCGATCTCGGCGTCGGTCCGGCCGACCCAATTGGCGCCCTCCACCGACTTGCCCGGCTCCAGGTCCTTGTAGACCTCGAAGAAGTGCTGGATCTCCAGACGGTCGAACTCCGACACGTGGTGGATGTCGCGCAGGTGCTCCACACGCGGGTCCGTCGAGGGGACGCACAGCAACTTGTCGTCGCCGCCGGCCTCGTCCGTCATCCGGAACATACCGATCGCGCGGCAGCGGATCAGGCAGCCCGGGAACGTCGGTTCGTCGAGAATGACCAGCGCGTCCAGCGGGTCGCCGTCCTCGCCGAGGGTGTTCTCGACGAAGCCGTAGTCGGTCGGGTAGGCGGTCGAGGTGAAGAGTCGACGGTCCAAGCGGATCCGACCCGTCTCGTGGTCCACCTCGTACTTGTTCCGCGAACCCTTCGGGATCTCGATCGTGACGTCGAACTCCACCGGTGGCTCCTCCATGATCAACACATAGTTCTGGTGGTTAAGTGTCCCTCACGCAGGTGTGTGATCGCGAAAGGGGCTGGTCGTCGTGCCGGAGCTGAGGCCTTGGCGGGCCGCGAGACCGCATGTCGTGCGGGTCGCGGACGCCGTACGACCGCGTCTCGCACGGGCCGCGGTGACCGTACGGCCGCTTCTGGCCCGTGTCGTCACGGCCGCCGGGCCACGGATCGCGCGGCCGGTGACCCGGCCGGGCACCTGGTCGAAGACCTGGCGGTTCACCGTGGTCGCGGCCACCACCGGGGCGGCACTGGCCGCCGGTGCGGTGACCGCCGCGGGTCCCTGGGACTCCACCGGCCAGCGTACGGCCGAGCGGGACCGGGCCGTGGCCCTGGAGGCCGCGCGTGGCACAGATCACGGCGGTGCCCGCGGAAACGCCGGTACGCCGCCTCGCGCCCCCCGGGCGGCCCCCAGCGCCCCCTCCGTGCTCACCGGCCTCGGCGGCGGCGCCACCGCCGGGGGGTCGTCGCCCGGCGGCAAGGCCCTCGCCGGCACCCTCACCCCGCTGCTGAGGACCCCGGAGCTCGGCCGCCACTCCGCCGCCGTGGTCGACGTGTCCACCGGCAGGAAGCTGTACGCCGACGGCTCCGGCGACGCGCTCACCCCCGCCTCCACCACGAAGATCGCCACCGCCGCCGCCGTACTCACCGCGCTGGGCCCCGACCACCGCCTGACCACCCGCACCACCTTCGAACCCGACACGAAAGAGGTCATCCTCGTCGGTGGCGGTGACCCCACCCTCACCGCCCGGAAGAAGAACGACGCGGGCTCGGCGAGCCTGCGCGAGCTCGCCGAGCGGACCGCCGCCGCCCTGGCCGAACGCGGCGTACGCGCGGTGACCCTGTCCTACGACACCACCCTCTACGCGGGCGGCGACAGGCACCCGATCGGGATCAACCCCAACCTCGCCGCCATCACCCCCCTGATGGCCGACGAGGCCCGGGTCGGCGACTCCGTCAGCGGCCCCGCGGACCGCGTCGCCGACCCCGCGGCCGACGCCGCGCGGAAGTTCGGCGCGTTCCTGAAGGACCGCGGCATCAAGGCCACGCCGCCCGGCCCGTCGAAGTCCACGACCCGCGCCGGCACCCTCGCCACGGTGTCCTCGCCCCCGCTCGCCACCCTGGTCGAACGGATGCTCACCCACAGCGACAACGATCTCGCCGAGGCCCTCGCCCGCCAGACCGCGATCGCGACCGGCGAACGCGCCAACTTCGCGGGCGCCGCCGCCGCCCTCCGCACCCAGCTCGCGAAGCTCCGGGTCCCCCTGAAAGGGGCCGTTCTCAAGGACGGCAGCGGACTCAGCCGCGACAACCGGCTCACCGTCGACCTCCTCACCGCGCTGCTCGTGAAGTCCGGCGACCACGCCCACCCCGAGCTGCGCCCCATCCTCACCGGCCTGCCCGTCGCCGGCTTCACCGGCACCCTCACCGGCCGCTACGCCGACGGCGCGGCCGGCTTCGTCCGCGCGAAGACGGGCACCCTCACCGGCGTCAACGCCCTGGCGGGCACCGTCGTCGACAAGGAGGGCCGGCTGCTCGCCTTCGCCTTCCTGGCGACCGGCACCAGCGGCCCCACGGCGGCCCAGTCGGCCCTGGACAAGGCGGCCACGGCCCTGGCGGCGTGCGGCTGCCGGTGACCGCCGGGCCGCCGGGACGGCCGCCTCGCCGCCCTGCCCCGCACCGCCGTACTCACGTACCGTTGCAGCATGACGAGCTTCGGTGGTGCTGCCTCTTCCGGGATGGTCGACTGGGATCTCGCGGTCGCGACCGCGACCCGGCTCATGCGGCCGGGCCCCGATGTGAGCCGTGACGACGCCAGGGCCGTCGTCTCGGAACTGCGCCGGCACGCGAAAGCGTCCGAGGAACACGTCCGGGGCTTCACCCGGCTGGGCACCGGGGGGATCCACGACACCCCGGTCCTCGTCGTCGATCGTCCCGGCTGGGTGCGGGCCAACGTCGCCGGCTTCCGCGAACTCCTCAAACCGCTGCTCGACAAGATGCAGGAGCGGCGCGGCAATTCCCCCGGAGGGGCACTCCTCGGCTCCGTCGGCGGCAAGGTCACCGGCATCGAACTGGGCATCTTGCTGTCCTTCCTGGCCTCGCGCGTCCTCGGCCAGTACGAGACCTTCGCCCCCGCCACCCGCGACCTGCCGGCCGGCGGCCCCGCCGACGCCCCGAACGGCGGCGGCCGGTTGCTGCTCGTCGCCCCCAACATCGTCCATGTCGAACGCGAACTCGACGTGGACCCGCACGACTTCCGGCTGTGGGTGTGCCTGCACGAGGAGACGCACCGCACCCAGTTCTCCGCCGTGCCCTGGCTGCGCGACCACCTGGAGGGCGAAATCCAGTCGTTCCTGGCGGAGACCGACGTCGACCCGATGACCGTCCTGGAGCGCGTCCGCCAGGCCGTCCAGTCCTTCGTCAGCAGCAGGCCCGAGGGCGAGGAGGACGAGGACGGACACTCCCTCGTCGAACTCGTGCAGACCCCCGCCCAGCGGGAGATCCTCGGCCGCCTCACGGCGGTGATGTCCCTGCTGGAGGGGCACGCCGACTTCGTGATGGACGGCGTCGGCCCCGAGGTCGTGCCGAGCGTCGCCGAGATCCGCGAGAAGTTCCAGCAGCGCCGCGCGAAGGGCGCCTCCCGCCTGGACCTCGCCCTGCGCAAACTGCTCGGCCTGGACGCCAAACTCCGCCAGTACCGCGACGGCGAACGCTTCGTCCGCGCCGTGGTCGACGAGGTCGGCATGGACGGCTTCAACCGGGCGTGGACCTCACCCAACACCCTCCCCACCAAGGCGGAGATCGCCAAACCGGCGGAATGGATCACGCGCGTGCACCGCAAACCCGAGGCGTGAACCTTGCGCGCGGTAGCGGATGAGAAGGGCACGCCGTGAGACCGCGTGAAGCGAATCCGGCCGACGGCAGGCGGATGGCCCTGCAATCACCCGTCCGAGGGACCGTGAGCGAAGAGTAGGCGTGCAATGCTCGGGGAGCGGCCCAACTCTGTCACCATCTACACACTCTGAGTGACCGACTCGAGCTCACACCCCGACAACTTCATGAAGGGAACCGGACATGGGTCCCCATCCTGCGGTCGCGGCGATACGCCTGGCGGTCCGCCGCGTACTCCACGACATCCTCGACGAACACAGCCGAACCCCCGACGAAACCGGCCGCACCCCCGGCCCGGCCCCGCACGACCGTGCGCAGACCCCTCTCGTGCTCGTGGCCTGCTCCGGCGGCGCCGACTCCATGGCACTCGCCTCCGCTCTGGCCTTCGAGGCCCCGCGACTGGGCCTGCGGGCCGGTGGTGTCACCGTCGACCACGGCCTCCAGGCCGGCTCCGACCTGCGCGCCGCCGAAGTGACCCTGCGCCTGCGCGAACTGGGCCTCGCCCCCGTCGAGTCCGTCGCCGTCAGCGTCGGCCGCGAATCGGACAGGGCGGCGCATGGCGCCTCTTATGCGGGTGGCGGGCGACGGGTGGGACCCGAGGCCGCCGCCCGCGACGCCCGCTACGCCGCCCTCGACGCCGCGGCCGAACGGCACGGGGCTGCCGCCGTCCTGCTCGGACACACCCGCGACGACCAGGCGGAAACCGTCCTGCTGGGCCTCGCCCGCGGCTCCGGCATCCGCTCCCTGTCCGGGATGGCCGCGGTCTCGGGGGCCGCCGGCCGTTACCGCAGGCCGTTCCTCCGGCTCGACCGGCAGACGGCTCGCAAGGCCTGCATGGCCCAGTCCCTCCCCGTCTGGGACGACCCGCACAACACCGACCCCGCCTACACCCGTTCCCGGCTGCGTCACGAGGGCCTGCCCGCCCTGGAGAAGGCGCTCGGCAAGGGCGTCGTCGAGGCGCTCGCCCGGACGGCCCAGCTCTCCCGCGACGACGCCGACGCCCTCGACGCCTGGGCCGGCCGGGCCGAGGCCGGCGTCCGCGACGCGGACGGCCGCCTGGAATGCGCCGGGCTCTACGCCCTCCCGCCCGCCGTGCGCCGCCGTGTGCTGCGCCGCGCCGTCATCGACGCGGGAGCTCCGGCCGGTTCGCTGTTCGCCCGGCACATCGAAGAGGTCGACCGGTTGATCACCGGCTGGCGCGGCCAGGGGGCCATCAATCTGCCCGGCCGGGTCGTCGCCCGTCGGCAGGGTGGCAGACTGGTGATTCGGCAAGGCTGAAAAACGTACCCTCGGCAACGCCGCGGACGGTACGGGACAGCCGCTGGGACGACCGAAAGTGATGCGGGTGGACGCGAAAGACATGGGTGCCGACCTCGAGAAGGTGCTCATCAACAAGGAAGAGATCGACGCCAAGCTGGCTGAGCTGGCCGCGAAGATCGACGCGGAGTACGCGGACAAGGAACTGCTGATCGTCGGAGTCCTCAAGGGGGCCGTGATGGTCATGGCCGACCTCGCCCGAGCGCTCTCCACCCCCGTCACGATGGACTGGATGGCCGTATCCTCGTACGGGGCGGGCACCCAGTCCTCCGGTGTGGTGCGGATCCTCAAGGATCTCGACACCAACATCAAGGGCAAGCACGTCCTGGTCGTCGAGGACATCATCGACTCCGGTCTGACCCTGTCGTGGCTGATCTCGAACCTCGGCTCGCGCGAGCCCGCCTCCCTCAAGGTGTGCACGCTGCTGCGCAAGCCCGAGGCCGCCAAGGTCAACATCGATGTGGAGTGGGTCGGCTTCGACATTCCCAACGAGTTCGTCGTCGGATATGGCCTCGACTACGCCGAGAAGTACCGCAACCTCCCGTTCGTCGGTACGCTCGCGCCCCACGTCTACGGCGGCTGAGTCACCCGGCCCAGGGCGCCGTATGTGATCGGGAACCCCGGCGGGTCCCGCTCCGTTGGAGCATGCGTGGACGCTATTGCCAGCAGTCCCACGCAGCTTCGGCGGGCGATGCTGGGGTACCGTCCGAAGAACAGTCTTTATCAAACTCACTATGGCAGGAGGGACGGGGCGGCACCGCTCCGTATGGATGGACGTGAAGCGATACTTCCGTGGGCCGGTCATGTGGATCGTGCTGGCCGTCCTTGCCGTGGTCGTGTTGATGCAGGTCGTCGGCTCGTCCGGCGGCTACAAGACGGTGGACACCGGCCAGGTCGTCCAGGCGATCAACCAGAACAAAGTCGAGTCGGCCAAGCTGACCACCGGCGATGAGCAGATCATCAAGGTCCAGCTCAAGGACGGCGAAAAGATCAAGGACAGCTCGAAGATCCAGGCGAGCTATATCGGTGACCAGGGCGTCACCATCGCCAACACACTGCAGGACAAGTTCCAGAACAAGCAGATCCCGGACGGCTACACGGTTTCGCCGTCCAAGCAGAACCCGTTCGTGAGCATTCTGCTGTCCCTGCTGCCCTTCGTCCTCATCGTGGTCGTCTTCCTGTTCCTGATGAATCAGATGCAGGGCGGCGGCTCCCGCGTCATGAACTTCGGCAAGTCCAAGGCGAAGCTCATCACCAAGGACACCCCGAAGACGACGTTCGCCGACGTCGCGGGATCGGACGAGGCGGTCGAGGAGCTCCACGAGATCAAGGAGTTCCTGCAGGAGCCGGCGAAGTTCCAGGCCGTCGGGGCGAAGATCCCCAAGGGCGTGCTGCTGTACGGCCCGCCCGGAACCGGCAAGACCCTGCTCGCGCGTGCCGTCGCGGGCGAGGCCGGCGTCCCCTTCTACTCGATCTCCGGTTCCGACTTCGTCGAGATGTTCGTCGGTGTCGGTGCCTCCCGGGTTCGTGACCTGTTCGAGCAGGCCAAGGCCAACGCCCCGGCGATCGTCTTCGTCGACGAGATCGACGCCGTCGGCCGCCACCGCGGCGCCGGCCTCGGCGGTGGCCACGACGAGCGCGAACAGACCCTGAACCAGCTCCTCGTCGAGATGGACGGCTTCAACGTCAAGGGCGGCGTGATCCTCATCGCCGCCACGAACCGGCCCGACATCCTCGACCCCGCCCTGCTGCGCCCCGGCCGGTTCGACCGTCAGATCGCGGTCGACCGCCCGGACATGCAGGGCCGGCTGGAGATCCTCAAGGTCCACCAGAAGGGCAAGCCGGTCGCCCCGGACGTCGACCTGGCGGCCGTTGCCCGCCGCACCCCCGGCATGACCGGTGCCGACCTGGCCAACGTGCTGAACGAGGCCGCGCTGCTGACCGCGCGCAGCGATCAGAAGCTGGTCGACAACCACATGCTGGACGAGGCGATCGACCGTGTGGTCGCGGGCCCGCAGAAGCGGAGCCGGATCATGTCGGACAAGGAGAAGAAGATCACCGCGTACCACGAGGGCGGACACGCCCTGGTCGCGGCGGCCTCACCGAACTCCGACCCCGTCCACAAGATCACGATCCTGTCCAGAGGCCGTGCCCTCGGCTACACGATGGTGCTGCCGGACGAGGACAAGTACTCGACCACGCGCAACGAGATGCTGGACCAGCTGGCCTACATGCTGGGTGGCCGGGCGGCCGAGGAGCTCGTCTTCCACGACCCGACGACCGGTGCGGCCAACGACATCGAGAAGGCCACCGGCCTGGCCCGCGCGATGGTCACGCAGTACGGCATGACCGAGCGTCTCGGCGCGATCAAGTTCGGCGGTGACAACTCCGAGCCGTTCCTCGGACGTGAGATGGCTCACCAGCGCGACTACTCGGAAGAGATCGCCGCGCTGGTCGACGAAGAGGTCAAGAAGCTCATCGAGACCGCGCACAACGAGGCGTGGGAGATCCTGGTCGAGAACCGCGACGTGCTCGACAACCTGGTTCTCGCTCTCCTGGAGCGGGAGACGCTGGGCAAGGAGGAGATCGCCGAGATCTTCGCGTCGATCGTCAAGCGCCCGCCCAGGCCCGCCTGGACCGGTTCCTCCCGCCGTACGCCGTCCACCCGCCCGCCGGTGCTCTCCCCCAAGGAGCTGGCACTGACGAACGGGGTGAACGGCGCGACGCCGGCCATCTCCACCGTGAAGAGCACCGTCGCGGAACCCGCGCCGGCGCCCGAGCGGACCCCGGAGGACCGCCCCGAGAGCTGACCGGCTCTCCCGGTGGCCCCGCCGGGCCCGGAATGAACGCCGCGCCCCCCAAGGTTCTAGCCTGGGGGCGCGGCTTTTGTGTATCCGCAGTCGAGACGCGTACCCCTGACACGCGCAGGCACAGGAACGAGGCACCACATGACCGACCCCGTGACGCTGGACGGCGAGTTCACCTTCGGCGAGTTCGACGAGAAGCGAGCCGAGAACGCCGTACGCGAGCTGCTGATCGCGGTCGGTGAGGACCCCGACCGGGAGGGGCTGCAGGAGACGCCCGCCCGGGTGGCACGGGCGTACAAGGAGATATTCGCCGGCCTGTGGCAGAAGCCCGAGGACGTGCTGACGACGACGTTCGACCTCGGGCACGACGAGATGGTGCTCGTGAAGGACATCGAGGTGTACTCGACGTGTGAGCACCATCTGGTGCCGTTCCGCGGCGTGGCCCACGTCGGGTACATCCCGGCCACCAGCGGCAAGATCACGGGGCTGTCGAAGCTGGCCCGGCTCGTGGACGTCTACGCCCGGCGGCCGCAGGTGCAGGAACGACTCACCACCCAGATCGCGGACTCCCTGATGGAGATACTGGAGCCGCGGGGAGTGATCGTGGTCGTGGAGTGCGAGCACATGTGCATGTCGATGCGGGGCATCCGCAAGCCCGGCGCGAAGACCCTCACGTCGGCCGTGCGCGGGCAACTGCGGGACGCGGCGACGCGCAACGAGGCGATGAGCCTGATCATGGCGCGCTGACCGGGGCGGGACGCGCGCGGGAGTGGGACCCGATCGCCTCAGGCCGGGACCTGCTCAGGGACGTCTCGGCCCCTGTCAGGCCGCCGGGGCCGTGCCCCTGCCGTTGTGCTGGTCCTCGTCGTCCTCCGGGAGCTTGCAGACCCGCTCCAGGAAGATGGCGGCCGCTATGACGGCGATCCCCGCCAGGACCGAGGCACCGGCGTAGAGGGCCTGGTCGCGGCGGGCCGGGATGTCCAGGGACTCCAGGAGGAAGACGCCGGTGCCGCCGTACATCCCGGCGACCAGGGCGGCGACCAGGGCGCTGGCCTGGCCGAAGACGACCGCGCGGGCCGCCATCATGGGGTCGACGCCCTTCGCCTCGGGACGGCGCTCGCGCTGGGCCTTGAGACGGGTGCGGAGCGAGAGCGCCGTGGCCGTGAGGACCACGGCGATCAGGGCGAGGACGATGGGCGCGGCCACCGGAACGCTCGGCAGCGTGCCGAAGGAGTTCCAGAGGCGGGCAATGGCCCAGGACAGGATCCCGGCCACGACGAAGACGCCGGCCAGCACCCTGATACGCAGCTCTCTCACGGTGTCCCTTCGGTTCCCCCGGTGCCCCGGAATGCGGTCGTGTCGACCTTAACGGCTATTCGGGCAGCCGAAGTTCCAGGTCGGCCCGGGGCATGACGCCTTCTCGGCCGACCGCGCCCAGCAGGGCGGCGACGGAGCCGCGTCCGGGGAGAACGGCCTCGGGGGCGACGTCGTGCCAGGGGGCCAGTACGAAGGCGCGCTCGTGGGCGCGGGGGTGGGGAAGGGTCAGCCACGGGTCGTCGGACAGGAGGTCCGCGTAGGCGACGATGTCCACGTCCAGGGTGCGCGGACCCCAGCGCTCGTCGCGGACCCGGTGGAAGGCCTCCTCGACCGCGTGCGCCCGCTCCAGCAGGGAGGACGGGGGAGGGTGGTATTCAGGACCACGACCGCGTTGAAGTAGGAGGGCTGGCTGCCGGGCTCGACGCCCCACGGCTCCGTCTCGTACACGGGGGACACCGCTTCGACGCGGACGCCCGGGGTGTCCTCCAGGGCGTCGACGGCCCCCTGGAGGGTCTCCAGCCGGTTGCCGAGGTTGGCGCCGAGGGCGACCACGGCCCGCTTCGGATTGTGCAGGGTGCTGTCCGCGGCGTCGACCCGCTCCCTCACGGAGGCGGGGACCGGCTGAACGGTCGGGTCGGTGTGGCCCTGGGTGGCAGGCCTGGTCATACGCGGCTCCGGGTGAGGGTGACGGTCACGTCGTCGAAGGGCACGGTGATCGGCGCGTCCGGCTTGTGGACGCGGACCTCGACCTCCTGGACCACGTCGTGCTTGAGGCAGACCTGGGCGATGCGCTCGGCGAGCGTCTCGATGAGGTTCACCGGCTCGCCCTCGACGACCGCCACGACCTCCTCCGCCACGATTCCGTAGTGCACGGTCTTCGTCAGGTCGTCGTCGGTCGCGGCCGGCCGGATGTCCAGGCCGAGGGCGAGGTCGACGATGAAGGTCTGGCCCTCCTCGCGTTCCTTGGGGAACACACCGTGGTGCCCACGGGCCTTCAGGCCGTGCAGCGCGACACGATCCACATGAATCCACTCCTGTTAGTCGTCGGTCCGGCCGGTCGGTGCCGCGCGGGCGGCACACCTGCCTCGGTCGAATCTACCCGCGGGCACCGACAGGACCGGCCCCGAAGGACGCCAGCCCGGCCGGTACCGAGGAGATTCACCCTGCGTTTCCCCGGAAGGGCCCGGGGCTCACGGGTTGGTAGCGGCCCCTACCCGCACGGCCGTGATTCCAACCACTTCCGGGCGGTCCCGGTCGGGCGTGGCGATCGGCTGTCGGACAGGACCTAGACGAGTCATTCCTATGTGATCAGTGGTCGTAGGCGATCAGGGATCGCATGACCGGCTGCCCGGTCTTGTGGTTGTGCCAGACCGCCGCGGCCAGCGCGAGGACGCGCTGGGCGACGCGGACGGCGACGCCCTCGAAGGTCCGGCCGCCGTGCTGTTCCAGGTCGAGCTGGCCCTTGAGGGTGTCGTTCACCGACTCGATCAACTGCCACACCGACTTCAGCAGGGACTCGCCCGTGCGGCGTTTCTCCCGCTTGAACGACGGCCGCAGCAGCTCGGCCCCGCGCAGGGCCAGATCGGCCTCGAACTCCTTGGAGGCAAAGCCCTTGTCCGCGATCAGCAGCAGGCCGGGCCGGCCGGTGACCGCTTCCGGCTCGCGGTCCAGCATGGCCGTGAGCACCTCGCGCTCGTCGAGCTTCGGGTTCGCCAGGGCCCACAGGATCGGCATCCCGGCCGGGGTGCACACCAGGTACAGCCGCAGGCCCCAGAAGAACCGGGAGTGGCTGGCGCAGTACCCGTATCCGGCCCAGCCGGCCAGGTCCGACCGTTTCACCGTGGGCCGCGAGCGGCCGCACTCGACCGGGGTGGAGTCGATGACCCAGTGGTTGTCGAACCAGAAGTCGCTGTCCGTCGCGAGGAGCCGTATCGCCCGCTTGACCAGCGGCAGCGCGGCCCGCAGCCGCTTGTTCCAGCCCGGCTGCTTCGGCACGTACGGGAACATCGCGCCCAGGCGGGAGCGGACGAACCGCAGCCACCTGGACTCCGAGGCGAAACCCAGCATCGCCTGGGCCACGGCGAGGCAGACGAGCTCGGAGTCCGTCAGCCGGGGCGGGCGGCCCAGCCATCGAGTGTCCCCAATCTCGTCGTCGATCTTCACGTACAGTGCGGTGAGCAGGGTGTCCAGGTCATTCGTCACAGATCGATCTTGGACGCCCTGTCTGCGTTCCCGGACGCACCGTCAGCATTGACTTCAGCAGGACGAGCGACGCGAAGATCCCTGTGGCGATCAGGCAGAGCATGCGCACGAGCACAAGGGCCGATGGCGCCGTACCGACCCTGAGAAGCATCGTCCCAGGTCAGGGACCATGCAGCCATTCCGGAACGGTACGACTCGAGCGGACGCGCTTTCTGCGGTCGGCGCGCCTTGCAGGTGGACCAGGCCGCCCGACTTGACTCAAGCATGATGGCCGCCAAGACTCAAAGGCGAGGGTAGTTTGTAGCAGCTCGTACAGGTAGGTCACGGTTGGGTGACCGAGCGCCACCGCATGTCATGGAGGGCGTAATGCAGTCCGACCAACCTCCGACGCTGTACGACCGCCTCGGCGGCGTCTACAACATCGCCACGGTAGTGGACGACCTCATCGACCGGGTCATGACCGACGCCCGGCTGAACAAGAACCCAGCCGTGAACGAGGCACACCACCGGGTCACGCCTGCGGGCTTCAAGTTCCTCGTCACAGAGATGGTTTGCTGGGCCGCTGGCGGCCCACAGCAGTACTCCGGGCGGTCGATGGGCGACTCGCACCGGCACCTCGCCATCACCGAGGACGAGTGGGCCGCCTTCATGGACGACCTGCACCAGGCACTGGCGAAATTCAAGGTGCCCGGCCCGGAGGAACAGGCTCTCGTGGACATCGTGGAGAGCACGCGGGAGGCCATCGTCGTCACCGCCCCGTTGCAGACCGGTCCACCGAGCCCGTAGCCACTTCCCCCCGGCGAGAACGAGACCGGTGCGGCCCGGCGCCCGCGTGGACCATAGAGGACTTGTTGGGCAGTTGCTGAAGGCAGGGGGTAGGACATGGCTCGGCCAACCGAAGAGATCCTCGGGTCGGTGGTCTCCCTGTGGCGGTATCCGGTCAAGTCGATGCTGGGAGAGGAACTCAACGCCGCCGAGGTCGGTCAGCGCGGGGTGCTCGGCGATCGCGCTTACGCCCTGCTGGACCGCACGGACGGGAAGGTGGTCAGCGCGAAGAATCCGCGGAAGTGGCCGCGTTTGTTCGAGTTCCGCGCCGGATTCGCCGACCCGGTGCACCGCGGCCACCGGACGCCGCCGGTCCGCATCACCCTGCCGGACGGCACGCTGCTCACCAGTGAGCAGAAAGATGTGGACGAGTACCTCTCGCGCGTACTCGGCCGTGAGGTGACGCTCGAGGCCGCGGAACCGGGCCGACGAGAAGCCGTGGAATCCACCTTCCCGAACCCGTGGGCCCCCCGGGCCGAGGAGTATTGGCCCGACATGGAGGGCCTGGACTACCGGGACACCGTCACCGACTTCGACCTGCCTGAGGGAACGTTCTTCGACTGCGCCGTGGTGCACGTGTTGACCACGGCAACCCTCGACCGCTTGCGCGAACTTTATCCAGATGGTCGCTTCGAAGTCCGGCGTTTCCGGCCCAACGTCGTCGTGGAGACCCTCGCCGGTGTCAAGGACTTCACGGAGGATGCCTGGATCGGGCGCACCGTGCGGATCGGAGGCGACGGGGTACGCCTGGCCATCACGGGCCCCTGTCCGCGGTGCGTGATGACCACACTGCCACAGGCGGACCTGCCCAAGGATCGGGGCATCCTGCGCACCGCAGCCCGACACAACAACGTCAATGTAGGCGTGTACGCCTCCGTACTCCAAGGCGGCGAGATCCGCCGCAGTGACACCGTCAAGCTGGAGTGACCTCAGATAGTGAGCTCAACCACCCACCGGTGTCGCCTGTCCGTGGGCCGACGGTAGCCAACGACCAGAGGATTTAGCCTTCGCCTCATCCCACGGCCGCCTGCTCGCCACCGGACCGGATGCCCAGCGAGGGGACCGTCGGATGGTTCCGACGTTCACCATGAGATCGACCGACAGGTGGGTGTCCGGCCATGCTCCCACGGGCCGGCACCAGCGTGTGCCTTGCTCGCGGCAGCACGCGGTCAGCAGGCCGGACAGCAACCGAAGGGCTGAGCTGGACGGATCTGATCCCCAATGAAGCTTCATTGGGAATGACTCGTCTAGGCGGGGGAGCCGGTGTCGTCGGGGGCGTCGGGGGTCTCGTCCTCGCCGTTCTCGGCGAGGACGGGGGAGGCGTGGTGGGACCAGATCTTCCAGCCCGCGGGGGTACGCCGGTAGACGTTGGTGGCGACGACCAGCTGGCCGACCAGGGGGCTGAGCTCCTCGCCCGCCCTCGGGGCGGGACCGCCGCTGAGTATGTTCTCGGTGCAGGTCACCAGGGCGGTGTCGCCGGTGACGGAGACATGCACGTCGGTGAGGAAGAACTGGATGTAGTCGGTGTTCGCCATGATCAGGGCGTACGACCGGAGTACCTCGCCGCGGCCGGTGAGCACTGGCCAGCCGGGGTGCACGCAGGAGACCACACCGACGTCCGCCGGGTCGTGGTAGCCCTCGTCGACGCCCAGGTCGGCCGGGGTGAGCCAGAGTGACACCACCTCTTCGAAGTCACCCTGCTCGAGTGCCTCGTAGAAGGCGGCGTTGGTGGCCTCGACCTGCTCGACGTCGGTGTGAGGCGCGCTCACCGGGCTCCTTCTGCGCCGTGCGGGCCGGGTTCGGAGCGCGTGCCGTCCGGGGTGCGCGCCTGTTCGACGGCGCGTGCGACCCGTACGGCGTCCGCGGTGGCGCGCACCTCGTGCACGCGGACCGCCCAGGCGCCGCCCTGTGCGGCGAGGGCGGAGACGGCGGCGGTGGCCGCGTCGCGTTCCCGGGCGGGCGGGGGCGCGCCGTCGGGCCCGGCCAGGACCTGACCGAGGAACCGCTTGCGGGACGCGGCCACGAGCAGCGGGTGGCCGAGCGCCCGGAGGCGGTCGAGGTGGGCGAGGAGGGCGAGGTCGTGGTCGGTGTTCTTGGAGAAGCCGAGTCCCGGGTCGACGATCACGCGGTCGGCCGCGATGCCGCCCTCCAGCACCGCCTCCACGCGCGCGTGGAGCTCGTCGACGACCTCGGTGACGATGTCGTCGTACACGCCCTTGACGTTGCCGCCCTCCAGCAGGCCGCGCCAGTGCATGACGACGAAGGGGGCGTCGGCGGCGGCGACGACGCGGATCATGTCGGGGTCGGCGAGACCGCCGCTCACGTCGTTGACGAGCGCGGCGCCGGCCACGAGGGACTGCTCGGCGACCGAGGCGCGCATGGTGTCGACGGAGATCGTGACGCCCTCCGCGGCGAGGCCGCGGACCACGGGGATGACGCGCTTGAGTTCCTCGGCCTCGTCGACGCGGGTGGCGCCGGGGCGGGTGGACTCGCCGCCGACGTCTATCAGGTCAGCGCCCTGGGCAACCAGGTCGAGGCCGTGCTTGACGGCGGTCGTCGTGTCGAACCAGCGGCCACCGTCGGAGAAGGAGTCGGGGGTGACGTTCACCACGCCCATGACCGCGCAGCGGTCCCAGTGGGGGAGGCCCGCGACGTGGAGATGTCCGCTGCTGCTGCTCATATGTTCAGCGTATGCCCCGGGCGCGGCCCGGGAGCACCTGGACCCGGGGCCCCGGAGGGAAGCGGGGCCCGTGCCCCCTCCGATATTTCCTCATCGGTGCGGACGTCATCGGTGCGGACGGGCATCGCGTCCCGTGGTTCCGTGAGAGATCCCCGACGGGCCGAAAGGCCGTCGAGTGGGAGAAGGAAGGAAGGTGAGCGGATCTCGTCGACCGTCCCGGAAAGCGGTAACCCGCCCCTTGCCGTGAAAGTGATCTTGCATATTCGCGCGTCGGGTCTATTCACGGTTCGGCGGAGTTGTCTGACGCCTTGTGAAAGCCCTGGCGCGGCTTTGTTTTTACGGGGCGGGGCTCCCTCATTCGCCTACGCGCGGTAAGTTTCTGGCCATGCCACGTGGACGTCACCGCCATTCCCCGCCCCTGCACAGGATGCTGCCCCCGTCGGCGATCGCAGGCGTCTCTCTCGTCTGCGCCCTGGGGCCCTGGGTGTTCACACAACCGATGACGCTTCGCCTCCTGGCCGCCGCCGCGGCGGCCACGGCGATCGTCGGTGCGGTCGTCATGCGGCACTGGGACACCCTGGCCGGCAAGCAGGTCGCCGACCTCACGCGCGCGCGGGCCAGTGACGAGTGGCGGTTCGAGGAGCGGGTCGCCGAACTGGAGGCCGACCTCGACGAGTCGCGTGAGCTGCGCGCCAAGCTGGAGCAGCGGCTGCGCGTCAAGCGCGCGGAACTGGCCGGGCTGCGCAGCGAGCACGCGGCACTGCTTCGGCGGTACGCCGCCGCGCAGACCGAGCGGGCGAACGTTCTGGAGGAGCGCCGGGTGCTCGAGATCGAGGCGGCGGTCCCGGCCCGTGCCTTGCCTGTGGGGCCTTCGGCGCGGTCCGGTGACGAGACCGCCGGGACGGCGTCCGTGCCGGCGGCCAGGAGCGCGGACGGAACCGCGGTGGAGGAAAGGATCGGGGCGGCAGCGGTCGAGGCGGAGCCGACGGCTGCCGCGGTCTTCTCGCCCGAGGGATCCAAGCTGTTCCTGCGGGCCGGCGCGGCGCTGGCGCGGCTCGCCGCCGACAGTGAGGGCGAGGGCGACGAGGGTGAGGGCGACGACCGGCCCGCGCAGGACGTCCCCGATGCCGATGCCACTGACACGGAGGCCGACGACGCGCAGGGGAAGCACCACGGCACCCCCGAGGGCGACTTCCCCGAGGACGACGGCCCCGAGCCCACGAAGAAGCGGAAGCCGGAGCAGTCGCAGAAGGACGGGGCGGAGGAGCAGCCGGGGGCGGTCGGCGAGCACGAGCGCGCGGCCTCCTCCGGCCCGGACACCGACATCGCGCCCGAGGCGCCGTCCCAGCCCGAGCAGTTGGCCCCGCCCGGCCGCTCCGTGCAACCCCCCGGGCACTTCACCGTGCCGACCGCGGTCGCGGTCGTACCGCCGACGGAGCCCGCCCGACGCCCGGTGACCGACGGCGGGTTCGACTTCTTCGGTACGCAGAAGGCCGAGGAAGGCACCGGCCCCGAGAGCGTCCAGAACGAGGACCTGGCCGATGGCGTCGGCCAGGAGGCGCCGGCCCCGCACAAGGCCGAGGGCGATGCCGAGTTCGAGCCGACCGGCGAGGACGCACGGGCCGTCGGCCAGGTCATCGATCTGACGGCGCACGACGAGCCGGAAGAGGGCGGCGCGGGCGGCACGGCCGACGTGGCCGGCACCGAGGGACTGCGCAGCGCGGTCTCCTGAAGCACCGGTCAGGCGGACGGGGTCCCGCACGGACGACGTGGACGTGCGGGACCCCGTCCGTGCTTTCCGGGGTTCCGGGGTGCGGAGTCAGGCCATCCAGCGGTCCGGGCGGGCGTCCCGGCGACCGGTCCGGGAACGTTCCGCCTGGGCCCCCAGCAGCTCCGCCGCCTCGTCGGCGTCCCGGAGCCGGGCCACCACGGACTTGTTGGCCCCGGTGTCCACATGGACGTCCGCGACGCCCCGGGCGCGCTGCCAGGGCCCCTGGACCAGCCGTACGCTCTGCACCTTCGCGTGCGGCACCAGGGCGACGGTCCGGCTCAGTCGGCCGTGCCGCGCGGCGAACACGGTGTCGGTGACGGCGAGTCCGTAGCCGCGCCACCACACCGGCACGCACCAGCGGGCGCGCCGTGACGGCCGGGACAGTTCCGCGTGCGACGGCACGCCGACGCCGGGAAGCACGCGCGCGACGACGGACTCGGCGATCTCGCGCGGAGCGACCGGCAGCAGCAGGGAGTTGGAGGAGCCGGCCACGTCGAGTTCGACCCGCACCCAGCCCCGTCGCCGCCACAGCAGCGGCTCCACGATCCGCACGGTCTGCACCCGTCCCGGCGGCACCGTCTCGTGCGCCTGGTCCAGCAGCCCGTGGTCGATCCGCAGTCCGTCGGGCGACTCGCCCAGGGTCCAGTCGTACTCGGTGACGAACCGGCCGACGCTGCTCGCGCCCGCCGCGCCGAACAGCGGTACGGCGGCGACGAGGACCGTCCACAGACTGTGGGTGGCCATCCACAGCAGCGGCACCACGACGACGGCGCCGATCAGCCAGACCCAGGTCGCGCCGGTCAGCACGAGGGAGAGGGCGAGGACGCCGGGCGGCACGCGCAACAGCTGCCGGGACGGCGCCTCGCCGACCTCGTGCGCCGTCTCGGGTGCGAAACCCGCTGCCCGCGCGAGCAGTTCGGCGCGCAGCGCGCGGGCGTCGTCGGCACCCAGGAAGGCCAGTTCGTCCTTCTTGTCGGTGCCGACGACGTCGAGTTTGAGTTTTGACACGCCCGCGACCCGCGCGAGCAGCGGCTGGGTGACGTCGATGGCCTGGATCCGCTCCAGCCGGATGTGCGCGGTGCGGCGGAACAACAGCCCGGTGCGGATGCGCAGTTCGCTGTCGGTCACCGCGAAGTGGGTGAACCACCAAGTCAGGAAGCCGTAGAGGGCGGCGGCCGGGAGGAGGACGCCGAGACCGATCAGCAGGGTGGTCGTGGTCAGCCGGGTCAGCTGGCGCTGCGCCTGGTCCGGGTCGTGCAGCGCCCACCCGATGACGACCGCGACAGGCGCCCACGCCCGCCTGAGTGGCGTGACGGGGTGCAGCCTGCGCTCGAGCACCGGGCGCCGCTCGCGTACGTCCTGGTGGACCTCCGGGGTTGTCACAGCCCCGCCGATCGGGCCTCGCCCAGCTCTGTGAGCCGGTCGCGCAGCCGTTCCGCCTCGGCCGGGACGAGACCGGGGATGGTGGCGTCGGTCGCCGCGGCCGCCGTGTGCAGTTGCACGCTGGCCAGCCCGAAGTGCCGTTCGACGGGACCGGAGGTGACCTCCACCAGCTGCATCCGCCCGTACGGCACGATCGTCTCCCGGCGCCACAGGACGCCCCGGCTGATCAGCAGGTCGTCGGCGCGCTCGGCGTACCCCCAGGAGCGCCAGTTGCGTTCCAGCATCACCCAGCCCCAGGCCAGCACGGCCAGCGGCAGCGCGGCGAAGCCGGCCCAGCCGGGCCCGGCCAGCAGTCCCGGTACCAGCCCGGCGGCCAGGGCGAGCAATCCCAGCCACACCACGAGCATCAGCCGGCGCAGCTTCAACAGCCCCGGTGGCAGCGCGATCCACTCCGGCCCGTCGTCAGGGCTCACCGGCTCCACCGCTCCCGCCGCCGACGCGCCCGCCGCCGCGTCGGCGGGCCGCCGCGCCTCCGCTGTCCCCGTGTCGTGCGGGTTCCCCGTCTCCATGGCCCCAGCGTACGTAGGCCCCGGCGTGCGTAGGGGAGACTGTGGACATGACTCCTACGACGGAGACCACGGTCGGCATCGGCGGCGCCGCGGAGAGCACCGACATGGTGCTCAACATCGGACCCCAGCATCCGTCCACACACGGCGTGCTGCGGCTGAAGCTCGTCCTGGACGGCGAGCTCATCAACCGCGCGGAGCCCGTGATCGGCTATATGCACCGGGGCGCGGAGAAGCTGTTCGAGGCGCGCGACTACCGCCAGATCATCATGCTGGCCAACCGCCACGACTGGCTGTCGGCGTTCTCCAACGAGCTGGGCGTGGTCCTCGGGGTGGAGCGGATGCTCGGCATGGAGGTCCCCGAGCGCGCGGTGTGGCTGCGCACGCTGCTCGCGGAGCTGAACCGGGTGCTCAACCACCTGATGTTCCTCGGTTCCTATCCGCTGGAGCTCGGCGGCATCACGCCGATCTTCTACGCCTTCCGGGAGCGCGAGGAGCTTCAGCACGTCATGGAGGAGGTCTCCGGCGGTCGCATGCACTACATGTTCAACCGCGTGGGCGGTCTCAAGGAGGACCTTCCGGCGGGGTGGACCACACGTGCGCGTGCCGCCGTCGCCGACGTGCGCTCCCGCATGGACCGCTTCGACGACCTGGTGCTCGGCAACGAGATCTTCCGGGGCCGCACGCGCGGGGTGGGCGTCCTCTCCGCGGCGGCCGTGCACGCGTACGGCGTGAGCGGGCCGATCGCCCGTGCCTCGGGCGTCGACTTCGACCTGCGCCGCGACGAGCCGTACCTCGCCTACGGCGAACTGGGTGACGTCCTGAAGGTCGTGACCCGTGAGGAGGGCGACTGCCTCGCCCGCTTCGAGTGCCTCCTGGAGCAGACGTACAACGCCCTCGACCTCGCCGAGGCCTGTCTCGACCGGCTCGCCGACCTGCCGCCGGGACCGGTCAACCAGCGGCTCCCGAAGGTCCTCAAGGCGCCCGAGGGACACACGTACGCGTGGACCGAGAACCCGCTCGGCATCAACGGGTACTACCTGGTCAGCAAGGGTGAGAAGACGCCGTACCGGCTGAAGCTGCGCTCGGCGTCGTACAACAACATCCAGGCGCTCACCGAACTGCTGCCGGGGACGCTGGTCTCGGACATGGTGGCGATCCTGGGGTCGATGTTCTTCGTGGTGGGGGACATCGACAAGTAGGTCCGGGTCCGGTGGTCCGGCGGATGCCGGTCCGCGGGGGTCAGTCCGCGAGGACGTCCGGGATTCCCACGGGCTGCAGCAGCCACCCGAAGTCGCCGAGCCCGCCCGTCGCGAGGAGTTCGGCGGCCTGGGAGGCGCCCGCGAGGGCGCGTACGTAGCCGGAGGGGTCGACGGACGCCAGCGTGAGCGGGGGGCGCGCGCCCGTGAGGCCCAGGGAGCGCAGGGCCGCCCGCTGAGGGAGCAGGCGGGCGCCGGGGAGAGCGCAGGCCGCCGCGCAGGAGTCGAGGGCGACGTGCGCGGTGAGGTCGCACGACCCGTCCGGTACGGGTGTCGTCTCCCGCCCTTCCCGGAAACCCGTGAGGGTCCCGAACGGCGGTCGCGCGTCCGCCGAGTGCGCGTAGTCCGCGGCGACGGCGAGCCCCCGCTCGAGCGCCCCGACCGCCGACGTCCACGCCACGTCCCGGGACAACCCGATCTCCGCCCGCAGCCCCTCCCCGGCCGCTCCGGCCTCCGCTGCCGCCCCGTCCGCCGTGGGACGCCCGGCCGGCAACGGCCACCACCGGGCCAGCCACTCCGCCTCCGGGCCCGTGACCGGCGCCCCGAGCCGTTCCGTGCCGTCCTCCCGCACCAGGACCAGGCGCGGGACGCCCGCCGAGTCCACCTCGGCGACCTCCAGGGGTACGTTGTCCAGCCACTCGTTGGCGAACAGCAGCCCGGTGATCCGTTCCGGGGGCTCGGTCCGCCACTCGATCCGGCGGTCGAGTCCGCCGGGACGGCCGGCGAGTTCGACGGCGTGGGCACGCGCGCGTGCCGCCACATCGGCGGGCAGTGCGGCGAGGACGCCCGTGACCAGTTCGCCCCGGCCCGCCCCCATGTCCACGAAGTCGAGCACCGCGGGCCGCCCCAGCGCCTCGTCGACCCGGCACAACAGCCGGGCCACGGCCTCCGCGAACAGCGGTGAGGCGTGCACCGACGTACGGAAGTGCCCGGCAGGACCCTCCGGCCGGCGGTAGAAGCCGTCCGGCCCGTACAGGGCGGTCCGGGCCGCCGCCCGCCAGCCGCGCCAGCCATGCCGGTCGCCTTCCGCCTCCGCCGTCACCGGTGCCACCCGCTCGTCGCCGCCGCTGTCACGGGGCCAGGTTAAGCGCGCGGGTATGCCGGGCCTCCACCTTGCGGAGTACACGTGCCGACCGGGGATCGACCCTCCGGTTGACCCCTGCACGCATTTCGCTTCCCTACGCTGGATCACGTGCAGCGCCTCTATGATTTTCTCCGCAGACACCCGGCATGGGTCGACGGCTTCTGGGCCGTGGTGCTGTTCGGGACTTCGGTGCTGAGCGGAGCGGACGCGGAGAAGACCGAGGGGACACAGCTGCCGGCCCTCACCGTGCCGGTCATGCTGCTGCTGTCGCTGGTCGTGGCGCTGCGCCGGCGAATGCCGGAGCGGATGCTGATCCTGGCCGTCGTGGTGAGCGTGCTCCAGGTGGTCCTGGACGTGGCGACGATGCCCGCCGACTTCGCCCTGCTGGTGATCGTCTACACGGTCGCGACCGTGGGCGCCCGCTGGGCCTCCCGCCTGGCACTGGCCGCCGGCCTGTGCGCGGCTCCCGTGGCCCAGGCACGCTGGCCGTTCGAAGACGTGAGCACGGCGGGCAACATCGCCATGGTGATATTCCAGGCCGTGCCCTTCGCCCTCGCCTGGGTGCTCGGCGACTCCATGCGCACCCGGCGTGCCTACTTCGCGCAGCTGGAGGAGCGCGCCGCCCGGCTGGAGAGGGAGCGCGAGGCGCAGGCCAAGGTCGCGGTCGCCGCCGAACGCGCCCGCATCGCGCGTGAACTGCACGATGTCGTCGCCCACAACGTGTCGGTGATGGTGGTCCAGGCCGACGGCGCCGCCTACGTCCTCGACGCCGCGCCCGACCAGGCGAAGAAGGCCCTGGAGACCATCTCCTCCACCGGCCGCCAGGCCCTCGCCGAGATGCGCCGCCTGCTCGGCGTGCTGCGCACCGGCGAGCACCAGGAGGCCGGGGAGTACGTGCCGCAGCCGGACGTGCAGCAGATCGAGGACCTCGTCGAGCAGTGCCGGGCGTCCGGGCTGCCGGTGGACTTCAAGGTCGAGGGCACCGCGCGTCCGCTGCCCAGCGGCCTCGAACTCACCGCGTACCGCATCGTGCAGGAGGCGCTCACCAACACCCGCAAGCACGGCGGGCCCAACACGGGCGCCAGCGTGCGCCTGGTGTACTTCGACGACGGTCTCGGCCTGCTCGTCGAGGACGACGGCAAGGGCGCCCCGCACGAGCTGTACGAGGAGGGCGGCCTCGACGGCCAGGGCCACGGTCTGATCGGCATGCGCGAGCGGGTCGGTATGGTCGGCGGCACCCTGGACGCGGGTCCGCGGCCGGGCGGAGGATTCCGCATCAGTGCCCTGCTGCCGCTCAAACCCGGCCCCTGACACCCGGACGCTTGCGCACGCCCTTTGTTGATGCCTGTAACACCGGAACTGGAAGAGGACCCGATGGCGATCCGCGTGATGCTCGTCGACGACCAGGTGCTGCTGCGCACCGGGTTCCGGATGGTGCTCGACGCCCAGCCGGACATGGAGGTCGTGGCGGAGGCGGGCGACGGCGTGGAGGCCCTCCAGGTGCTGCGTGCCACCGCCGTCGACGTGGTGCTCATGGACGTCCGGATGCCGAAGCTGGACGGGGTGGAGACGACCCGCCGGATCTGCGCGGACGCCGACCCGCCGAGGGTGCTGATACTGACCACCTTCGACCTCGACGAGTACGCCTTCTCCGGGCTGAAGGCGGGCGCCTCCGGCTTCATGCTCAAGGACGTGCCCCCCGGCGAACTGCTCGCCGCGATCCGCGCGGTGCACAGCGGTGACGCCGTGGTCGCGCCGTCCACCACCCGCCGGCTCCTGGACCGCTTCGCACCCATGCTGCCGACCACCGCCGAGCAGCCCCGGCACAAGGCGCTGGAGCGGCTCACCGAGCGGGAGCGGGAGGTCATGGTGCTGGTCGCGCAGGGCCTGTCCAACGGCGAGATCGCGGCCCGGCTGGTGCTGTCGGAGGCGACGGTGAAGACGCATGTGGGCCGCATCCTGACCAAGCTGGGGCTGCGGGACCGGGTGCAGGTGGTGGTCCTCGCCTACGAGACGGGACTGGTACGGGCCGGCGGACACGGCTGACCGGTCACCCCGGCGTCGGTAAGGTCGGCGCATGCTGCTGTGGATCAACGGCCCTTTCGGGGGCGGTAAGACACAAACCGCGTACGAGATACACCGCCGTCTCCCGGGCAGCGTGATCTGCGACCCGGAACACGCCGGGTTCGGCCTGCGCCGCATGCTCCCGCCCGAACTGCGGGGGGACTTCCAGGATCTGACCTCCTGGCGGCAGGGTGTCGTCGAGGTCCTCGACCTCGCCCTGACCCGGCACGACGGCGTCGTGATCGCGCCGATGACGGTCACGGACTCCGGCTACTTCGCCGAGACGGTTGGCCGGCTGCGCGAACTCGGCCACGACGTACACCACTTCGCCCTCCTCGCCGAACGGGAGACGGTGCTGAGGCGGCTGCGCGAGCGCGGCCTCGGACGCCTCCTGCGCTCCACCGCCGGGAAGAACCCGGTCCCCCACCGGGAGAGTTGGGCCGTGCAGCAGCTCGACCACTGTCTGGAGCGGCTCGCCGAGCCGGAGTTCGCCGAGCATCTGTGGACGGACCGCACCACCGTGCCGAAGACGGCGGACCGCATCGCCGTACTGGCGGGGCTGGAGCTGCGCCCCCACCATGAGGGGTCACTGCGCACCCGGCTGCGGCAGGCGCGCGTCGGGCTCCGGCACATCCGCTTCGACTGAGAACCGGCCTCAAGGCCTGCCCGAGAGCCCTCAGCGCAGGATGCCCTCCAGGAAATCGCTGCCGAGTCGGGCCACGACCGTCACGTCCAGCTGGTGCAGCACGTACCGGCCACGGCGGCGCGTGGTGAGCAGGCCCGCCTTCTTCAGCACGCCCAGGTGCCGGGATATCTCCGGGGCCGTCATCCCGTGCGCCAGGGCCAGCTCGCTCGTGGTGTACGCGCTGCGGGCGAGATGGCGGCAGATGCGCATGCGGACGGGGTGGGACAGCGCGGTCATCCGCAGGGCCAGCTGCTCGACCGTCGGCGGGACGACGAACCCGGACGAGCCGACCGGGTACTGCAGCACCGGCTGCCAGCCGTACCGGTGCAGGACGATCAGGTGCGGCCGGCCCAGACTCGTCGGAATCAGCAGCAGACCGCCGTCGGCCGTCGTCGTACGGCCGTCGCCGAGCTTGTCGACCATGATCAGGCCGGCCGCCTCGTCGACGGTGACCGCCGGGGACACCGCGGCCAGTGCCTCGGGCAGCCCCTTGTGCCGCAGCAGGTCGGTCTTGTGACGGGCGTCGGCGGCGAGCTGGTGCCGCAGCCGGGACCAAGTCTCCGCGAAGAACGCCTCGTCGCAGTCGTGGAGGAACTGCCGCAGCCAGGCCCGGATCCGGGGCGGATCGGCCAGCAACTGCTCCGTGAACCGCAGTTGCCGGGGCCCCCGCGCGGCGGCCCGCTCCAGCGAACGGTGGCGCAGGCCCTCGTCCGTGAGCGGGCCGTTGGCCCCCGGGGTGTCGTAGGGGACCGCGCAGGTGAACTCCAGGGCGGCGTCCACGAACTGTTCGTCCGACAGCTTGTCCAGCAGGTCCAGCTCCTCGGCGAGGCCGGCGCCGGGGAGCGCGCTGCCGCCGGGGAGGCCCGCGCACGGCAGGAACAGGTCCGAGAACGTGGTACGCCACAGGAAGTCGGCCTCGCACATCCGGTCCGCCAGATGCGGGTCCAGGCGCGCGGTCACGCCCGTCACCCAGCCCTGGAGCCCGGGATGGTGGGCCGGCTCGGACAGCGCGTGCAGCGCCATGCCGAGCTCGGCCAGCGGAGAAGGGACGAAAGCGACCTTCCCCCAAGCTCTCGGCTTCCCTCGGGCAGGGGGCGCCCCCATCGGCTGCAGCCCCGCGATGTCGATCCGCACGCTCATGCCGTCATGGTGCCCCCGGCACTGACAACGCCGCCCCCGATTGACGCCCGCCGTCAATCGCCAGCCGGGCCACGAAGTCCGCGGCGGCGGTCCGCACGTCGTCGGGGGTCCACTCCAGGCCGGCCGCCCGCACGTACACCTCGGTGAGCGCCAGGCCGGGACCCTGCCGCTCCCAGCCGTTGGCGAACAGCATGGTTCCCGTCTCCCCGGCCGTGCGGATCGCCGCCTCCGCGAGGGCCTCCGCGTCGTACGGCAGCCATACCTGGAAGTCGTGGGTGTGCGGCACCCCGGGATGGACGCGGGACCACGGCACCCCGGCCGCAGCCAGTCCCTCGCGCAGCGCGGCGGCCACCACGCGCGCGTGGGTGACGTACCCCGGCAGCCGGGGCAGCTCCCGCTCCAGGCCGATCAGGGCCGACAACGCGGTCGGGAACTGCTGGAAGGCGGTGCCGCCGTACCGGTGCCGCCAGGCCTTCGCCTCCGCCACCAGCGTCGCGGGACCGGCGAGCGCCGCGCCGCCGAAGCCGTCGAGCGACTTGTAGAACGACACGTAGACGCTGTCCGCCAGGCCGGCGATCTCGTCCAGCGGCCGGCCGAAGTGGACGGCGCACTCCCACAGCCGGGCCCCGTCGAAGTGCACCACGGCCTCGCGTTCCCGCGCGGCGTCCACCACCTCGGTGAGCTCCTCCCAGGTGGGCAGCAGGAAACCGGCGTCCCGGAGGGGAAGTTCCAGCATCAGCGCGCCGAAGGGCTCCTCGAAGTCCCGCACCTCTGCGGCGGTCGGCAACCTGGGCTCGCTCGTCACCCGCACCGGACGCAACCCGGCGACCTGGCTGAACGCGTTCCGCTCATGGACCTCGGGGTGGCTGAGTCCGTGCAGGGCGACGACGGGGCTGCCGGTACGGCCCGCCCAGCAGCGCAGACCCACCTGCTGGGCCATCGTGCCGGTCGGGAAGAACGCGGCGGCCTCGGTGCCGAGGAGCCCGGCGACGCGTTCCTCCAGCGCCTCGACGACGCCGTCGCCGTACAGGTCGGACGCCTCGTCCAGGTCGTACCGGCCGTCCGCTTCCGCCAGCAGTGCCAGCCGTTCCCGGAGCGTGCCCAGGAACCCGGGGCGGGCGAGGACGCGTGGAGCACCACGGTAGGCGGCGACCCGCCGTTCGCGGAGCTCGCGGTGCCGCTCCCCGCCGGGCTCCCCTCCCGGCCTCTCTCCCCACTCCCCTCCGGTGCGCCGCTCGCCCTGTCCCGCCGTGCCGTTCCCCGCCGTATCGCCCATGGCCGGGATCATCCCCCGCGCGGCTGCGGGAGGGCACCCGCGTTTCCGTTCCGCGCGCAACGGCGCAACGGCAACGGCAAACCGAACACCCCGGCAACCGATCGCGTTAACATGACGAGAAATCGTCCGGTACCCCGAGCGGACTGGAACGGGAAGGCCGCCGTCGCGTGAACACAGCCCCACAGCCGGATCCCAGGGACCGCCCCGCGCGGCTCACCGTCGGCGTCGTCGGCGCCGGGCGCGTGGGCCCGGCCCTGGCCGCGTCCCTCCAACTCGCCGGACACCGCCCGGTGGCCGTCTCCGCCGTCTCCGCCGCGTCCAGGAGGCGCGCCGGGCAACTGCTCCCCGGCGTACCGGTGGTCGCGCCCGCCGAGGTGCTGGAGCGGGCCGAGCTGGTGCTGCTGACCGTCCCGGACGACGCGCTGCCCGAGCTGGTCTCCGGCCTCGCCGGCACGGGGGCGGTCCGACCGGGGCAACTCCTCGCGCACACCTCCGGGCGGTACGGGGCGAAGGTGCTGGACCCCGCCCTGCGGGCCGGGGCGCTGCCGCTGGCCCTGCACCCGGCGATGACGTTCACCGGTACCCCCCTGGACGTACAGCGGCTCGCCGGGTGCTCCTTCGGCGTGACGGCACCCGAGGAGCTGCGGCTGGCCGCCGAGGCGCTCGTGATCGAGATGGGCGGCGAGCCGGAGTGGATCGCCGAGGAGAACCGCCCGCTCTACCACGCGGCCCTCGCCCTGGGCGCCAACCACCTGGTCACCCTGGTCGCGCAGTCCCTGGAACTGTTGCGCACCGCCGGGGTCGAGGCACCCGACCGGATGCTCGGCCCGCTGCTCGGCGCGGCCCTGGACAACGCCCTGCGCTCCGGCGACGCGGCTCTCACCGGCCCCGTCGCGCGCGGCGACGCCGGCACCGTCTCCACGCACGTCGCCGAGTTGCGCCGGCACGCCCCGCAGGCCGTCGCCGGCGATCTGGCGATGGCCCGCGCGACCGCCGACCGCGCCCTCGCCCACGGCCTGCTGAAGCCGGAACTCGCCGAGGACCTGCTGGGGGTACTCGCCGACGGGACGACGGGCACCACCGGCGAAACGGGCACCACCGGCGAAGGCGAAGGGGAGTCCCGATGACCACCACCCTGCTGCGCACCGCCGGTGAACTGCACGCACGCGCGCGTACGGGCCGCCGTGCCGTGGTGATGACCATGGGCGCCCTGCACGAGGGCCACGCCACCCTGATCCGCGCCGCACGCGAGAGCGCGGGCGCCGACGGTGAGGTGGTGGTCACCGTCTTCGTCAACCCGCTGCAGTTCGGCGAGGGCGAGGACCTCGACCGGTACCCGCGCACCCTGGACGCCGACCTCGGCATCGCCGGACAGGCGGGCGCCGACGTTGTCTTCGCCCCGTCGGCCGACGAGGTCTACCCGGGCGGCGAACCCCAGGTCCGCATCAGCGCCGGCCCCATGGGCGAACGCCTGGAGGGTGCCGCCCGCCCCGGTCACTTCGACGGCATGCTCACCGTCGTCGCCAAACTGCTGCACCTCACCCGCCCCGACGTCGCCCTGTACGGCCAGAAGGACGCCCAGCAGCTCGCCCTGATCCGCCGCATGGTGCGCGACCTGAACTTCGGCGTCGACATCGTCGGTGTCCCCACCGTCCGCGAGGACGACGGGCTGGCCCTGTCCAGCCGCAACCGCTACCTCTCCGCCGCGGAGCGGCGCACCGCCCTCGCACTGTCCGGCGCGCTGTTCGCCGGCCGGGACCGGCACGCCGCGCAGGAGGCGCTGCGCGCGCGGGCCCGCGAAGTGCCCTCCACGCGCGCGCGTGCCGAGGCGCTCGGCGCGCTGGGCGAATCCCGCGCGGCGGCCGACGCGCACGCCGTCGCCACGGCGGCCGGCCCGGCGGCCGTCCGTGCCGCCGCCCGCCAGGTCCTCGACGCGGCCGCCCGCCTCACCCCGCCGCTCACACTGGACTACCTGGCCCTGGTCGACCCCTCGGACTTCACCGAGATCGGAGACCGCTTCACCGGCGAGGCCGTCCTCGCCGTGGCCGCCCGGGTCGGGACGACCCGCCTGATCGACAACATCCCCCTGACCTTCGGCACTCTCGGAGCCGCCTCGTGACCAGCACAGGCATACGACTGCACGCGCCCGCGCCCGGGTGGTCCATCGACGCGGACGTCGTGGTCGTCGGCTCCGGTGTCGCCGGACTGACCGCGGCGCTGCGCTGCGAGGCCGCCGGGCTGGCCACCGTCGTCGTCACCAAGGCCCGTCTCGACGACGGCTCCACCCGCTGGGCACAGGGCGGCATCGCCGCGGCCCTCGGCGACGGCGACACCCCCGAGCAGCACCGGGACGACACCCTGGTGGCCGGCGCGGGCCTGTGCGACGAGGAAGCGGTCCGCATCCTCGTCACTGAGGGACCCGACGCCGTACGCCGTCTCATCGCCACCGGCGCACACTTCGACGAGTCCTCCGAGGGCAGCCTGGCGCTCACCCGCGAGGGCGGCCACCACCGCCGGCGCATCGCGCACGCGGGTGGGGACGCCACCGGAGCGGAGATCTCCCGCGCGCTCGTCGAGGCCGTACGCGCGCGTGGTGTGCGCACGATCGAGAACGCGCTCGTCCTGGACCTGCTGACGGACGCCGAGGGCCGCACCGCGGGTGTGACCCTGCACGTCATGGGGGAGGGCCAGCACGACGGCGTGGGGGCCGTGCACGCCCCCGCGGTGGTGCTCGCGACCGGCGGCATGGGCCAGGTGTTCAGCGCGACCACGAACCCCTCCGTCTCCACCGGCGACGGTGTGGCGCTGGCCCTCCGCGCGGGTGCCGAGGTCAGCGACCTCGAGTTCGTCCAGTTCCACCCGACCGTCCTGTTCCTCGGCCCCGACGCGGAGGGCCAGCAGCCCCTGGTCTCCGAGGCGGTACGCGGCGAGGGCGCCCACCTGGTCGACGCCGACGGCGTGCGCTTCATGGCCGGGCAGCACGAGCTCGCCGAACTCGCCCCGCGCGACATCGTCGCCAAGGGCATCATGCGCCGGATGCGGGAGCGGGACGCCGAGCACATGTACCTCGACGCCCGCCACTTCGGCGCCGAGATGTGGGAGCACCGCTTCCCGACGATCCTCGCCGCCTGCCGCGCCCACGGAATCGACCCGGTCACCGAGCCCGTTCCGGTGGCCCCGGCCGCCCACTACGCCTCCGGCGGCGTCCGCACCGACTCCCGGGGCCGCACCACCGTCCCCGGTTTGTACGCGTGCGGGGAGGTCGCCTGCACCGGCGTGCACGGCGCCAACCGGCTCGCCTCCAACTCCCTCCTGGAGGGCCTGGTCTACGCCGAGCGCATCGCCGCGGACATCGCCGCGAGCCGGACCGGGAACACCCTCCACACGCGCGTGCCCCAAGCCCTCCCGCAGGCCGACCGCCCCGGGCACCCCCTGCTCCCCCCGGAGGCCCGCTTCACCATCCAGCGGCTCATGACCCGGGGAGCCGGTGTGCTGCGCTCCGCCGGCTCGCTCGCCCAGGCCGCCGACGGGCTCCAGCGGCTGCACGCCGACGCCCGCGACGCCCTCGACGAGAACGGCAAGACCGCCGAGCCCGGCGTCGACACCTGGGAGGCCACCAACCTCCTGTGCGTGGCCCGCGTCCTGGTCGCCGCCGCGCGGCAGCGCGAGGAGACCCGCGGTTGCCACTGGCGCGAGGACCGGCCCGAGCGCGACGACGCCGCCTGGCGCCGGCACATCGTCGTACGGCTGAATCCGGACCGCACGCTGGCGGCGCACACCACCGACGCCACGGACTTCCCCCCGACCCTCCCCCTTCAGGCCCCCCAGGAGCAGTGACTGCAGTGACCACCCCAGATCTCCCCCTCGCCCCGTCCGGTGGCTGCGGCGACGGCTGCGCCTGCGGCGCGGACTCCGACGAGTCCTTCGACGACTACATGGAGTGCGGCCTCGACCCCGCACTCGCCCAGCTCCTGGCCGACGCCGGTCTGGACCCGGTGGAGGTCGAGGACATCGCCCATGTCGCCATCCAGGAGGACCTGGCCAACGGCGTGGACGTGACGACGGTCGCGACCATCCCGGAGGACGCCGTCGCCACCGCCGACTTCACCGCGCGGGAAGCGGGCGTCGTGGCGGGCCTGAGGATCGCCGAGGCCGTCATGTCGGTGGTCTGCACGGCGGAGTTCGAGGTCGAACGGCACGTGGAGGACGGCGACCGGGTGGACGCCGGCGACAAGCTGCTCTCCGTCACCGCCCGCACCCGGGACCTCCTCACGGCGGAACGCAGCGCCCTGAACCTCCTGTGCCGTCTGTCGGGCGTCGCGACGGCCACGCGCGCGTGGGCGGACGTCCTGGAAGGCACCCGGGCCGAGGTCCGCGACACCCGCAAGACCACCCCGGGCCTGCGCTCCCTGGAGAAGTTCGCCGTGCGCTGCGGCGGCGGTGTCAACCACCGCATGTCGCTCTCCGACGCGGCCCTGGTCAAGGACAACCACGTCATCGCCGCGGGCGGCGTCGCCCAGGCCTTCCAGGCGGTCCGGGAACGCTTCCCCGACGTACCGATCGAGGTCGAGGTCGACACCCTGCACCAGCTCCGTGAGGTCGTGGACGCCGGCGCCGACCTGATCCTGCTGGACAACTTCACGCCCGGCGAGTGCGAGGAGGCCGTGGCCGTCGTCGCCGGCCGGGCCGCGCTGGAGGCGTCCGGCCGGCTCACCCTCGGCAACGCCAAGGCGTACGCCGACACGGGAGTCGACTACCTCGCCGTGGGAGCCCTCACCCACTCCTCGCCGATCCTGGACATCGGCCTGGACCTGCGGGCAGCGGAATAGGGGCCGGCCATGCTGCTGACGATCGACGTGGGCAACACGCACACCGTCCTGGGTCTGTTCGACGGCGAGGACATCGTCGAACACTGGCGGATCTCCACCGACCCGCGCCGCACGGCCGACGAGCTCGCGGTCCTGCTCCAGGGCCTGATGGGCACGCACCCCCTGCTCGGCGACGAACTGGGTGACGGCATCGACGGCATCGCCATCTGCGCGACGGTCCCCTCCGTCCTGCACGAACTCCGTGAGGTGACCCGCCGCTACTACGGCGACGTTCCCGCGATCCTGGTCGAGCCGGGCGTGAAGACGGGCGTGCCGATCCAGTTCGACAACCCCAAGGAGGTCGGCGCCGACCGCATCATCAACGCGGTCGCGGCGAACGAGCTGTACGGTGGCCCGGCGATCGTCGTCGATTTCGGCACCGCCACCACCTTCGACGCGATCTCGACGCGCGGGGAGTATGTCGGCGGGGTCATCGCCCCCGGCATCGAGATCTCGGTGGAGGCCCTTGGGGTCAAGGCCGCGCAGCTGCGCAAGATCGAGGTGGTGCGGCCCCGGAGCGTGATCGGCAAGAACACGGTCGAGGCGATGCAGTCCGGCATCGTCTACGGCTTCGCCGGCCAGGTGGACGGCGTGGCCCGCCGGATGGCCCGCGAGCTCTCCGACGACCCCGACGAGGTGACCGTCATCGCGACGGGCGGACTGGCGCCGATGGTCCTGGGCGAGAGCGCGGTCATCGACGAGCACGAGCCCTGGCTGACCCTCATCGGCCTGCGCCTGGTCTACGAACGGAACGTGTCGCGGATGTAGAACGCCTTCCACCCGGGTGGACCCCCACGCCACACCCATCCGCTATGCGGATTTTGTCCGATTAGCGCGTATCGTCACGGCATGCCCACGCCCTACGGATCGCGCGGCGGCATGGTGTTCGGCGCGGAGGAACTGCGTGTGCTCCGCCGTGCCCTCGCCCTCGCCCTGCACCCCACGTCCGCCTCGGCCGAAGACGTCCAGGACTGCCTCCGCCTCGCCGGCTCCCTCGACGAGGCGACGCGGGAGAGCGCCAGGCTGCGCGCCTTCCTGGTGGCCGACCTCGGTCGCTACCGCGCCGCTCTCCCCGGCACCGTCGCCGGCTATCTCGTGCTGTTGGAGGAGGCGCTGGGCGCCGGATACCGCCCCGACCCCGACGATCTCGCCGCGCTCCGGGCGCTGCGCGGCAACCCCGCCGCGGCCGCCCTGCTGGATCGCTGTCGGCTCCTCGCCGAGCAGGACGTACGCGCCCGCCTCGCCGGCCGTACGGTCCCTGCCGCTCCCTCCCTGCCCGTCGTCCCCGCCTTCCGCACCCGCCTCCTCGCCCTGCCGGGCGGCCAGGCCCGGCAGGGCGAGGAGTCCGAGAAGGAGCCGGAGCGCGAGCCGTCCGCCCCGCGGCCCGAGCCCGCGCCGGACCCGGCCCCCGGCGCGCCGAAGCCCGGCCGCCCCGTTCCCACCCCGGGCGAGGTCTTCCCCCGCCGCAAGCCCGCCCCGCCCCCGTCGGGCCGGCGGCTGGCCGCGGGCTGAAGCACCCGCCGCACCGCGCCCACCCCCGCCCGGTCGTCCGTCGCGCCCTGGCTACCCTGGACCCATGGAATACGTCGCCGCGCTGCTGCCCTCGGCCGTCATGGCCGCCCTCTTCATCGCTGTGATCCGGGTGATCGTGAAGACCCAGGGCGGCGCCAACAAGGCCAAGGAAGACGCCGCCGTGGACGCGGCCCTCGCGCGCGCGGAGGGTGCCCAGCAGCCCTCCGCCCGGGCCGACGGCTGACCGGGGCACGGAAGTACGGGAGCCGGCCCGGGCGTACGGCTCGAGCGTGGTCGAGTACGGGCCGTACGCCCTTTTTGTTCATGTTTGCCGATGTTCGAGAACGTCCAGTAAGCGGCGGGCGGTCTTTCCCACTATTGTGCTGAGTTGTGCCCCGCCCATTGGGAGAACTCGAAGACGCGGTCATGACGCGGGTGTGGAAGTGGAACCGCCCGGTGACCGTTCGGGAAGTCCTGGAAGATCTACAGCAGGAACGGTCCATCGCGTACACCACGGTGATGACCGTTCTGGACAATCTCCATCAGAAGGGCTGGGTGCGCCGCGAGGCGGAAGGCCGGGCCTATCGATATGAGGCGGTCTCCACCCGCGCCGCCTACGCCGCCGCGCTGATGAACGAGGCATGGTCGCAGAGCGACAACGCCGCCGCCGCACTCGTCGCCTTCTTCGGCATGATGAGCGAGGAACAGCGTCAGTCCCTCAGGGACGCGATACGCGTCGCAGGGCTGCCGGAAACCCCGGAACGACCCCGGCGGGCCGAACATCCCGGATCCGGTGGACAGCCTCGCCCCGGTGAACAACCCGGATCCGCGCACCGACCCGGCCCCACGGAACCTCCCGCCGAGAACCCCGCCTCCGCAGAGGGCCGAGACGAGCGATAGCGTCCGCTCATGTCAGCAGACAGCCCCGATGTCACCGCGAAAGCCATCACCGTCCGCCGGGCCCGCACCAGCGATGTTCCGGCCGTGCGCCGCCTCCTTGACGCCTACGTCCGCAAGGGCATCCTGCTCGACAAAGCAACGGTGACGCTTTACGAGGCGATCCAGGAGTTCTGGATCGCGGAACGGGACGACAACGCCGAGGTGGTCGGCTGCGGCGCGCTGCATGTGATGTGGGAAGACCTCGCGGAAGTCCGTACTCTCGCCGTGAAGCCCGGCCTGAAGGGCGCCGGTGTGGGACACCGCTTGCTGGAGAAGTTGCTGCAGACCGCCCGCTGGCTCGGTGTTCGCCGAGTTTTCTGTCTGACCTTCGAAGTCGAGTTCTTCAACAGGCACGGCTTCGTGGAGATCGGTGAGACGCCGGTCGACACCGATGTGTACGCGGAGCTGCTGCGTTCCTATGACGAGGGAGTCGCGGAGTTCCTGGGTCTCGAACGAGTGAAACCGAACACTCTGGGCAACAGCCGGATGCTTCTGCATCTGTGATCGTCGCCGTTCCATACCCGTGTTCCGTACCCGATGCCATGCGGCGGAGGGCTCCGCGGGCAACGCCAAGGAATATTCGGCACCGCGCCCTTGCCCTCGTTCCCTATGTCCGAAACGCGCACGTTTCCGGGCTGTGGGCGGGCAGCGGTCCTCTCCCGGGGGTTTGTGTTTTTTCGTCAAAAGCGGTTTGCTTTCCGAGGTACTGCAGTAGTGCATATAACAGGGGACGGCGATACGGCGGATGCCGGCACACCCCGGCCCTCAAGTTATCGATGAAAGGAAATCCGGTGGCACAGAAGGTTCAGGTCCTTCTTGTCGACGACCTCGACGGCGGCGAGGCGGACGAGACCGTGACGTTCGCGTTGGACGGCAAGACATACGAGATCGATCTCACCACCGCCAATGCGGACAAGCTCCGCGGCCTTCTCGAGCCTTACGTGAAGGGCGGTCGTCGCACGGGAGGCCGTGCTTCGGGTGGGCGCGGAAAGGCCCGCGCTTCTTCCGGCGGCAACCAGGACACCGCGGCGATCCGCGCCTGGGCGAAGGCGAACGGCCACGAGGTCAACGACCGCGGCCGTGTTCCCGCGGCCATTCGCGAGGCCTACGAGCGGGCGAACGGCTGAGCGTCGGTTCGACCGGCCTCGCGCATGCCGGCCGGCGGCCGGTCGTAGGCGCGCAGCAGTCGGACACGGTGGCACTGAGTGGCCACCGTGCTCACCAGTCGTACGAGATCGGGGACGCCGCCCCCACGGCCCCCCGTCGCCGACAGCGTCGGCAGCGAGGCCTCGACCTCGCGCCCCGGCTCGGGGGGTCGCAGCCAGACGGCGGCCCCCTGTGAACCGACGCGGCCCGCAGGCGGCCGGACAGCGCCGCGGCCGGCCACGGGGGGCGGTGGAGCGTCGATGAGACCGCCCGCGCCGATCGCGGCGAGATCGAGGGCCAGCGTGCCCCACTCCAGCCAGTCGAGCAGTCCCGGCAGTTCCTCCGCGCTGCCCGCGGCCACCAGCAGCAGCATCCGGCCGCGCCGCAGGGCCACCGGGAACCCCGCGGCCGCGGGTCCTGACCGCCGCCCGGTCCGCCCGTCACTCCCCAGGCGCTCCAGTGCCGCGTGTCCCGCCTCGGCGGGTACGTCCAGGACGTCGAAGCGCACTCCCACCGGCAGACGCACCGGATCCCCGGGCACCGTCGGCCAGCCCTGTTCGTTCTCGTACCAGTGCCGGACCGGATCGATCGGCTCGTCCGGATCACGAGGGTCGAGGGGATCGACCGGACCGTCTGGCTCGCTCGGGCCGACCATGCCAAGTGCAACCGCCGGAAGGCCGTTCGGGTTACGCTGGGTGCGTACGCGTATGCACGGAGTGTCGAACAGGGGGCGCGAGGGGGTGCGGGGAGGCGCAAAGTTGTTCGCCCGTAGCGGAGGGAACCCGGCCACTCGGCATGGACTGTCGGTAGCAGCGGGTAAGACATCCCTAGTGGGAAGGGGCGACACGCAGGACGGAGACGTATTCCGTTCGCCATGGGCGTACTGGCGATGGGGGTAACTGCCTGGCCTGCGGGAACATCGTCTCGCACCATCGGGTTGGAGCAGATGTCGGCGTTCGGGGTCAGGAGGCCATCGAGGGTGTCGGCAGTTGGAATGAGCGGTCCCCGCTTGCGGGACTAAGCTGCGGAAGGACAGGGAGGGGAAGTTCCCCCCACTGCCTGACCGCTCTGAGGAGCGATTAACGATGTTCGAGAGGTTCACCGACCGCGCGCGGCGGGTTGTCGTCCTGGCTCAGGAAGAAGCCCGGATGCTCAACCACAACTACATCGGCACCGAGCACATCCTCCTGGGCCTGATCCACGAGGGTGAGGGTGTCGCCGCCAAGGCCCTTGAGAGCCTCGGGATTTCGCTCGAGGCGGTCCGTCAGCAGGTGGAGGAGATCATCGGGCAGGGCCAGCAGGCCCCGTCGGGTCACATTCCCTTCACCCCCCGTGCCAAGAAGGTGCTCGAGCTGTCGCTCCGCGAGGCGCTGCAGCTGGGTCACAACTACATCGGTACGGAGCACATCCTGCTCGGCCTGATCCGTGAGGGCGAGGGTGTCGCCGCTCAGGTCCTGGTCAAGCTGGGCGCAGATCTGAACCGGGTGCGGCAGCAGGTCATCCAGCTGCTCTCCGGTTACCAGGGCAAGGAGACCGCCACCGCCGGCGGTCCTGCCGAGGGCACCCCCTCCACGTCCCTGGTCCTCGACCAGTTCGGCCGGAACCTCACCCAGGCCGCTCGTGAGTCCAAGCTCGACCCGGTCATCGGGCGCGAGAAGGAGATCGAGCGGGTCATGCAGGTGCTGTCCCGCCGTACCAAGAACAACCCGGTGCTGATCGGTGAGCCCGGCGTCGGCAAGACCGCCGTCGTCGAAGGCCTCGCCCAGGCCATCGTCAAGGGTGAGGTGCCCGAGACCCTCAAGGACAAGCACCTCTACACCCTGGACCTCGGTGCCCTGGTCGCCGGCTCCCGCTACCGCGGTGACTTCGAGGAGCGCCTGAAGAAGGTGCTCAAGGAGATCCGCACCCGCGGCGACATCATCCTGTTCATCGACGAGCTGCACACGCTGGTCGGTGCGGGTGCCGCCGAGGGCGCCATCGACGCGGCCTCCATCCTGAAGCCGATGCTGGCCCGCGGTGAGCTGCAGACCATCGGCGCCACCACGCTGGACGAGTACCGCAAGCACCTGGAGAAGGACGCGGCTCTGGAGCGCCGCTTCCAGCCGATCCAGGTCGCCGAGCCGTCCCTGCCGCACACCATCGAGATCCTCAAGGGTCTGCGCGACCGGTACGAGGCGCACCACCGCGTCTCCATCACCGACGAGGCGCTGGTCCAGGCGGCCACGCTGGCCGACCGGTACATCTCGGACCGCTTCCTCCCGGACAAGGCGATCGACCTGATCGACGAGGCCGGTTCCCGGATGCGTATCCGCCGGATGACCGCGCCGCCGGACCTGCGCGAGTTCGACGAGAAGATCGCCGGTGTCCGCCGGGACAAGGAGTCCGCGATCGACTCGCAGGACTTCGAGAAGGCCGCGTCGCTGCGTGACAAGGAGAAGCAGCTCCTCGCCGCCAAGGCGAAGCGGGAGAAGGAGTGGAAGGCCGGCGACATGGACGTCGTCGCCGAGGTCGACGGCGACCTGATCGCCGAGGTCCTCGCCACGGCCACCGGCATCCCGGTCTTCAAGCTGACCGAGGAGGAGTCCTCGCGTCTGCTGCGCATGGAGGACGAGCTCCACAAGCGGGTCATCGGCCAGATCGACGCCGTCAAGGCGCTGTCCAAGGCGATCCGCCGTACCCGCGCGGGGCTCAAGGACCCGAAGCGTCCCGGTGGCTCGTTCATCTTCGCCGGTCCGTCCGGTGTCGGTAAGACCGAGCTGTCCAAGGCCCTCGCCGAGTTCCTGTTCGGTGACGAGGACGCGCTGATCTCCCTCGACATGTCGGAGTTCAGCGAGAAGCACACCGTCTCGCGCCTGTTCGGTTCGCCCCCGGCTACGTGGGCTACGAGGAGGGCGGTCAGCTGACGGAGAAGGTGCGCCGCAAGCCGTTCTCGGTCGTCCTCTTCGACGAGGTCGAGAAGGCCCACCCGGACATCTTCAACTCGCTGCTGCAGATCCTGGAGGACGGTCGCCTGACCGACTCCCAGGGCCGGGTCGTGGACTTCAAGAACACGGTCATCATCATGACGACCAACCTCGGCACCCGGGACATCTCCAAGGGCTTCAACCTGGGCTTCGCCGCCGCGGGAGACAAGAAGACCAACTACGAGCGCATGAAGAACAAGGTGTCGGACGAGCTCAAGCAGCACTTCCGTCCCGAGTTCCTCAACCGTGTCGACGACGTGGTCGTCTTCCCGCAGCTCACCCCGGACGACATCCTCGCGATCGTCGACCTGATGATCGACAAGGTGGACGAGCGCCTGAAGGACCGGGACATGGGCATCGAGCTCTCCCAGTCCGCCAAGGAGCTGCTCTCCAAGAGGGGCTACGACCCCGTGCTGGGCGCCCGGCCGCTGCGCCGGACCATCCAGCGGGAGATCGAGGACTCGCTGTCGGAGAAGATCCTCTTCGGCGAGCTGCGTCCCGGTCACATCGTGGTCGTGGACACCGAGGGCGAGGGCGAGACCGCCATCTTCACCTTCCGCGGTGAGGAGAAGTCGGCCCTGCCCGACGTCCCGCCGATCGAGCAGGCGGCCGGGGAAGCCTGCCCGAACCTCAGCAAGGAAGCGTAAGCGTCACGGCAGCTGAAAGGGGCCGGTGCCCGAGCAGGGCACCGGCCCCTTTCGCATGCCCGGACGCCCCGCCTACGACGGCTGACCGTCGTAGTCCGGCAGCTTGTAGGTCTTTCTCGGCATGGCCGCCCGACAGATCGGTGGCGCTGTTGCCGATGTCGGTGGTGATCGTGTAGCCCTTCGACTCGATATCGACGCGCTGTGCCGTCTTGTACTCGGCCACGTTCCGGAACAGGTCGAAGAAGCCGCGGACGTGGAGCCCGGCGGACTCGTAACCGACGTGGTCGAGGTTGAAGGCGGTGAGGGCGTGGATGATGCCCGGCCGGGCGGTCACGAAGAACACCGCGACACCGCGCTCCTGGGCGTACTCGGCGCCCTTCAGGACCGGCTCGTTGGCCCCGGCTGCGGGAAGCTGAACCCCAAGTCGGTCTCCAGCGCGGTGTTGTCGATGTCGAGGGCGATCGCCTGCTTCTCGCCCGGCCGCGGGTTGGCGATGCGCTGCTTCAGCCGGGGCAGGGCCTGGTCCATGACTGCCTGGCAGTCCCGCTGCCCAGGTCTCGTGGTCGACGTCTGCGGCGGCTGCCGTGGCCGTCGAGGTGGCCTTCGAGGCCGTCGCGGTGGGTGGGTGCCGCGGTGGTGGTCGCGGGAGTGCCGGAGGCGGTCACGGCCTGGGCGGAGGCGGCCAGGGCCACCAGGGCCGCGGTGGATACGGCGGTCACCGCTGCACGGCGCGGCCAGGGACGTCGGCTTCTCATGTGGTGGTGGGGTCTCTCACGCGCGTATCGCTGCCAACATGTCGTGCGCATGCTCGTCTGCGAGGGTGGCGCGAGGTGAGCCGTAGGGTTACCGCGCGGTAGGCGGCTAGAGGCGCACGTCACATTTATGGAATGTCCGCCCCGGTTCCCGGTGACATGCTGCACAGGCGTTTTGCCCGGTACTAGCCGCAATAGTGGTGAGAATTGGAGGGCAAAACAGACATTTCTCTTAAGAGTCTGATCGATCAGCCTTAAATGGGGCTTTCATCCCCTCTGTCGGCTGCGTCAAGAGATGTGCATCTCATGCCGGAAGTACGAAGTTCCGTCGTAGATGACCCTTTTGGGGCTTTGTGGGTGAACGGGTTACCAAGGAATGGCCACTGCGGCGCGGACCTGTTCGCCGGGTGGTTTTCCTCTGCCCCCTTCCCCATGAGGTTTCGATGTTCCCGCGCGTCACGTCCCGTTCCTTCCTCGCGTCCCACCTCCGCACCCGTGCTGCCGTGCTGGCTGTCGGCGTCGGGGTCTCGGTCGTCGCGGGAGCCGGGGTCGCGGCCGCCGCCAACACCACGGCCGCCACCGCTACCACCAGTGCCACCGCCAGTGCCGTGGAGGCCCAGGCGGCCGCCCAGGCCAAGGCCGCGAAGACCAAGGCCGTCGAGGCCAAGAAGGCCGCCGAGGCGAAGAAGGCCGCTCAGCCGGCCAAGAAGGCGGCGTCCTGGGTCGACCCGGTGGAGAACTACAAGATCTCCGCGAGCTACGCCCAGGCCGGCGGCATGTGGCAGTCCGCCCACAGCGGTCAGGACTACGCCGTGCCGAACGGCACCGAGGTCGTGGCGGCGCACGGCGGCACGGTCGTGAAGGCGGGCGGCAACGGCGCCGGTGACGGTCCGGCGTACGGCAACGCCGTCGTCATCAAGCACGGCAACCAGACGTACTCCCAGTACGCCCACCTCTCCACGGTCGACGTGCAGGTCGGCCAGGTCGTCAAGACCGGCCAGAAGATCGCCCTGTCCGGCAACACGGGCAACTCCAGCGGCCCCCACCTGCACTTCGAGATCCGGACCAGCCCGAACTACGGCTCCGCCATCGACCCGGTCAAGTTCCTGCGCGGCAAGGGCGTCCAGCTCTGAGAAAGCCGTTCTGAGAACCGCGTTCCTGGCACCTCTTCCCGGGAGTCCAGCCCCGCCACCCCGTTCCGAGAGCCGGCCCTGTACCCAGCGTCGTGTACCCAGTACGGCGAACTCCCCGGGTGGCCGGCCCGGCGCCCGGGTCTCAGGACCCTTCGGCGCCCCGATGAGCCTGCGTGACCAGATCGACGGCGACCTCCAGGACGGCCTTCCGCTTCTCCTCGGGGTCGCCTTCCACGTCCCGCAGGAGGAACATCCCGGCGTGCATGGTGAACAGCGCGCTGACGCAGCGCACCTGGTCGACCAGCTCCCCGTCCGGATCGATGAGGATGTCCCGCAGGCCGAGCATGCGGTGCTTGAACATCTGGCCCATGCGCAGCTCGCGCACGGTCGTCCGGTTCTCCTGCTTGACCTCCTCCCCTCCTGAACGAGGGGGTTCCTACGGCTCGCGCCGTGGGTGTTCCCGCTTCACCGCCGGCCGCCCGCCCGGAGAACTCCGTTGAGGTCTTACCACGGCTCCACAGACCGACACGGTCGGCCCGGCCGCCAGAAGGTTCTCCGCCGCGTTCACGTCCCGGTCATGGACCGTGCCACAGTTCTCGCAGGTCCAGGTGCGAACGCTCAGCGGCATCTTCATCTGCGGGGTGCCGCAGGCGGAGCACAGCCTGGAGGAGGGGAAGAAGCGGTCGACCGCGATCACTTCCCGCCCGTACCGGGCGGAAACGGAAACCCGAGGTGGTGTACTCGGCGGACGTGCGGGACTTCTTCCGGCTCTTGAAGCGGGGGTACTCGGACCGCTTGCCGAAGAAGTGGGTGAACGCGTTCCGCAGGTGCCGAAGCGTCTGCTGCAACGGCACGGAGGAGACCGCGGAGACCGCGGAGACCGCCGAGACCACGCAGGCCCCCGAGATCGCCGAGACCGCCGAGACCGCCGAGACCGCCAAGACCGCCGAGACCAAGGACGGCGAGCCGGCCCGGCACCGCGATGAGCGAACCGGCCTGAGCGGCCCGTACGTCCCCAAGCCCGCCGTCGGCTCTCCCGCCCGGAGGGCTTTCTGCGCCCGCGCGCCCGCCCCGCCGGTTCCTCACTGGGGCAGCATCGGGTAGCTCCCCGTGTCCGTCGGCGCGTGTTCCGGCAGCCACAGCACGGCGACCGCGCCCTCGGCCGGCGCGCCGGGGACGCGCGGCCGGCCGTACGTTGCGGAAGGTGAGCCGTGCCCCCAGCACCCGGGCCTGCCCGGCCGCGATGGTCAGGCCCAGGCCGTGGCCGTGGCCGGCGCGGTCCGCGCTGCCGGTGCGGAACCGTCTCGGTCCCTCGGCGAGCAGGTCCGCGGGAAAGCCGGGCCCGTGGTCGCGGACCCGGACGACCCGCCCCTCGACGGAGACCTCGATGGGCGGCCTGCCGTGCCGGGCGGCGTTGGCGAGGAGGTTGAACAGCACCCGCTCCAGCCGCCGCGGGTCGGTGGTGACCTCCGACTCGTGCACCACGCGCACCATGACGTCCGGATCCCTCGCCGCGATCCGCCGGGTGACGAACTGGGCCAGCAGTATGTCCTGCAGTTCGGCCCGCTCGGAGGCGCCGTCCAGCCGGGCCACCTCCAGGACGTCCTCGACGAGGGTGCGCATGGCCTTCGCCCGGTCCAGCACCAGTTCGGTCGGCCGGCCCGGCGGCAGCAGTTCGGCGGCGGTCAGCAGGCCGGTCACCGGGGTGCGCAGTTCGTGCGCGATGTCGGCGGTGACCCGGCGTTCGGCCTCCAGCCGCTGCCGCAGCGCGTCCGCCATGGCGTCCACCGCGCTGGCCAGGTCGTCGGTCTCGTCCAGGACGACCCCGCCGATGGCCTCGCGCACCCGGACGTCCGTCTCTCCCTTGGCGACCCGGTGGGCGGCGCTTGCCGCGTTGCGCAGCCGACGGGACAGATGGCCGCCGATCAGCACCCCGAGCGCGCTGCCGCCCAGGACGACCGCGATGGAGCCGATCACCAGGGCCTGGTCGAGGTCCTTGAGGATGTTCGAGCTGCGGTCGGTGAAGCCCGAGTGCAGGGACATGACATGCCCGTCCTTCAGCGGTACGGCCGCCCAGATGTCCGGCGTCCCGCCCGGCCGGTTGGCCACGTACGTCGCGCGTCGGCCCGCCTCGACCTTCGCCCGCAGCTCGGCCGGCAGCTCGGGGTCGTCGATCCTGGTGCTGGGGAAGTTCAGCCGCCCGGACAGCTCGTAGTTGCGCTGGGCGATCATGATGCGCTCGTCGGCGAGATCGCGCGCGTTGTCCAGCATCGACACCCGGGCCGCGTTGTGCACGACCAGGCTCAGCGCGATCGCCACCAGCGCGCCGACCAGGGCGATGGCGGCACTGAGCTTCCCTCTCAGTCCGGTCCGGATGCCCGCCCGGTCGAGAACCGCTCGCACCAGGCGCCGGAAGTACCCCCGCATACCCGTACTCAGGCCTTCAGTTTGTAGCCGAAGCCGCGGACCGTCTCGAGGCGGCCCTGGCCGATCTTCCCGCGCAGCCGCTGCACATGGACGTCGACGACCCGGGTGTCGCCGCCCCACCCGTACTCCCATACGCGTTCGAGCAGTCTGTCGCGGGAGAGCACGGTGCCCGGCGCCGACGAGAACTCCAGCAGCAGCCGCATCTCGGTAGGTGTCAGTGACACGGGCTCCCCGGCCCGCCGCACCTCCATGCCCCCGGTGTTCGATCTCCAGCTCGCCGAAGGCGAGTACGCCCCCGTCGCCCGTTGACGCCGGATCCTCCCGGCCGCCGTTCGCCCGGTCGAAGCGGCGCAGCACCGCACGGATGCGGGCGACCAGGACGGCACCGTCGAACGGCTTGGTCACGTAGTCGTCGGCGCCCGCCTCCAGGCCCAGGACGACGTCGATGGAGTCCGCGCGCGCCGACAGCATGATCACCGGCACCATCGACTCGTCGCGGATGCTCCGGCACAGGCTGACGCCGTCGAGGCCGGGGACCATGACGTCCAGCAGCGCGATGTCGGGCCGGTCCGCCCGGAACGCCTCCAGGCCGGACAGCCCGTCGGGCTTCGCGGTGACCGCGAAGCCGTCCCGCTCCAGGGCGAGTTGGGTGGCCTCACGGATGACGTCGTCGTCCTCGACGAACAGGACGTGGGTCTGGTCTGCCATCCCGGTGCTCCTCAGCTGTCGGGCACCGGCGTCGGCTCCGTGCCCGCCACCTTGCCGTAGTCGTTGTGGGTACGGAACTCCTCGGTGAACCGGCCCGCGGCCCAGCGATAGGTGATCACGTTCTCGCCGGAGGGACTCGACACCGGGTCGCCCCGCTCGTACACCTGCATGGTCACCACCAGGTCCCCGCGGTCGATCTCCGCGTACACGGGCGGCTCCTCGGTCTTGAACACGTTCTTGTACGCGCCGTCCTGGTCGCGGTACACGTACGAGCCGACGCCCACCGCGTTGCCGCAGGTCAGCACGTTGACGACGACATCGTCCGCGGTTCCCCCGGTGAGGTTCCCGTAGCTCACGTCGACGGGGTACTCGTCGGCCACGCACGGCTTCAGCTCCCGCTTGACCACCGCCGAGACCGTCGGGTCGCCCTTGACCAGCCGCACCGCGTCCACACGGGCACCGGCCGAGACCGGCATGCGCGAGGGCGAGGAGGAAGGGGCGGACAGCCGGGGGTCGGTCACCGAGTCCGCGTGCGCGGGCCCCTCGTCCCGTGCGCCGGTGCCGCCCGTACCGCAGGCGGTGGCGACAAGGGCGAGAGCGGCGAGCACGGACGTCACCGTGGTCGCCGCCTGGGCGGTGCTCCGGGCCCGGTCGGGCCCCGCGCCGGTCAGGCCGCGCAACGCTCCCGCTCCTCACGCTCCAGCGCGCGTGCGTCCAGCTCGCGGGCTTCCAACTCCTCGCGGAGCCGGGCGAGCGCCCGGTGCAGCGTGCTCTTGACCGTTCCCGCCGACATGCCGAGGGCGGCGGCCGTCTCCTCCGTGGACATCTGCTCCCAGTGTCGCAGCACCACCACGCTGCGCTGCTTCGGGGCGAGCACCTTCAGCACGTCCATCAGGAGCGCGCGGTCGGCGTGCTGCTCCGTGGCGTCGTCCACGCGGGCGTCCGGGAGTTGCTCGGTCGGCACCTCCTCCAGCTTGCGGGCGCGCCACCACTCGGTCCGAGTGTTGATCATGACACGGCGCAGGTAGGCGTCGGCCAGCCGCTTGTCGGCGATGCCGTCCCAGCGGCCGTAGGTCCGGGCCAGCGCGGTCTGCAGCAGGTCCTGCGCGTCGACGGGGTCCGGCACCAGACGGCGGGCGCTGCGCAGCAGCGCGTCCTGCCGGGTGCGGACGTATTCCTCGAACCCGAGCACCTCGCCGTGCGCCATGGTGATCCGCCTTCCGCTCCCCGTGCCGGCCCGCCCGTGCGTTCCGGTCCCCACCGCTGTGATCCGTGGTCGTCGTGTCCCCCACCGCGGGGCACGGGAACGAAGTTACGGAGGTGTTGTCACGGCACTGTGCGGGGCAGCCTGCGGTCGGCCGTCGGCTGTCCGTCGGTTGTGTAACGGAAGGAGGGACGGGGTGAGGCGGTGGGATGGTTGGAGGGACTGTGGGGTGATATGGCCGTGCCGGTATGTGCCGGCGGACACCCGTACGCGTGTGACCGCGTGTGGCCCTCCGGTGCGTCAGGTCAGCGGCAGCCGGTACAGCCCGCCGGGCAGGGGCTCGACCAGGCCGTCGGCGACGAGGCCGTCCAGCGCACGCGCGCGCTGCACCGGTTCCTGCCACACCCGGTCCAGGACCCCCTGCGGGACAGGACCGTGCGCCTCCCGCAGCACGGCCAGCAGTCGCCCGCGGACCTGACGGTCCGTGCCCGCGTACGTCTGGACCCGGCGCGGCGGTCCCTCGTGCGCCGGCTTGTCCGCGAGCCGCCAGGCACACTGAGCGGCGATCGGACAGCGGTGGCACGACTCGTTCTTCGCCGTGCACACCAGCGCCCCCAGCTCCATGGAGGCGGCGGCCCACCGCGCGGCGGTCGACTCGTCCTCGGGCAGCAGCGCGCGGGCGAGCCGGCGCTCGGCGGCGGTGGTGGCGTTCGGCGGGTACTGCACACCGGTGACCGCGCGGGCGAACACCCGGCGGACATTGGTGTCCAGCACCGCGTGCCGCTGCCCGTACGCGAACGACGCCACGGCGGCCGCCGTGTACTCGCCGATGCCGGGCAGCGCCAGGAGTTGCGCGTGGTCGGCGGGTACGTCGCCGCCGTGCCGTTCCGTTATGGCGGCGGCGGCGCCGTGCAGCCGCAGCGCGCGGCGCGGATAACCGAGCCGGCCCAGGCGCGGACGGCCTCACCGGGCGCCTCGGCGGCGAGGTCGGCGGGGCGCGGCCAGCGGGCCAGCCACTGCTCGTAGACGGGCAGGACCCGGTTCACTGGGGTCTGTTGGAGCATGAACTCACTGACCATCACCCCCCACGCGCCGGCCTCCGGGCGCCGCCACGGCAGATCCCGGGCGTGCTCGTCGAACCAGTCGATGACGGGGGAGTGCAGCGGCTCTCCGAGAGCGCGCTGGGGCGTGGTGTCGTCGGCGGCGGTCTCGGCGGTGCCGCTGTGCGGGGGTTTGGTGGGAGCAGTCATGTCCCCTCGATCCTGCCACGACCACCCACGGGAACGGGCACTCCGCCACCCCGTCAAGCGGGCGACAGAGCTTTGGCCAGAGGTGCAAGGGCCACGATCGCGAACAGAGGGGCGCCGGAATGCCGGGACGACGGTGCCACTCGTCGTCATGAAGCCCACGGTCACGGATCGTGTACAAGGTGCCAAAACGGTCACACTGTGCGATCATCGCGTGCCGCGCCCGACCGAAGGCGGGGGCAGGGGACGGTTTCCGGGATGATGATCCGGAAAAGTTGTGGCTCTCAGCGGCGGGTGGGGCCGGTGGCGGCCCGGATCTCTCGTACAGTTTGCGCCGTGGGATCTCTGCGCAATCCGGTCGGGCCGCTTCCCTCCTCCATCTACTGGCGTAGGAGGGCCGTACTGCTGTCCCTACTGGGCGTGTTGGCGTTGCTCGTCACCTGGATCGTCGTCTCCGGCGACGGGAGCGGCGGCGGACACGACAACGGGGCCAACGGCAAGAATCCCGCGCCGTCCACCATCGCTCCGGGGCCGTCGAGTTCGGGACCGGCGATCAGTCAGGCGCCGGGCGGACGTGACGAGTCCGGTGGTGAGGGCTCGGGCGGCTCCTCGTCCGGGGCCGGTCCGGAGGACGACGGAGCGAACGGCGACCCCGGTGACTCCGGCGGCGGCTCGGACGGCGATGCCGGCGGCGGGTCGGACGGCGATGCCGGGAGCTCCGAAGGCGGTACGTCGACGGGGGTCGGCGCCGGTGACGCGCTGCCGGCCGGGTCCGGACTGCCCAACTGCACCACGAGCGCGGTGAAGTTCAGCCTGCGCAGCGTCCGCAACGCCTACGAGCCCGACGCGACGCCCACCTTCCGGCTGACCGCGCGGAACATCTCCGGCAGCGACTGCAAGGTCGATCTCGGTCCGGAGAGCACCGTGTTGACGATCGCTCAGGCGGACGGCGACGACGCGTACTGGGCGTCGGACGACTGCCCCAAGGGCCCGGAGAGCCTCGTCTTCCGGGTGCCCGCGGGCGACAGCATCACGTACGTCGTGAAGTGGGACCGCAAGCCGAGCGCCCCGCAGTGCGCGACGCCGCCGGCGGGGTCGGCGAAGGGCGGCACGTATCTGGTGGAGGCGAAGGCGCCGGGGTTCGCGAAGGTGCAGACGTCCTTCGTGCTGGAGCGCGCCTGAGATTCACCCGGACCGGGCGGGAGCGGGCCGGACGGGAGCGGGCCGGACGGGAGCGGGCCGTGCGAGCCGCTAGGGCCTGTGTGATGTTGTGATCAATCGGCCGCTTGCAGGAGATCTCCGATCCAGATCATCGAGGCGCGGAGTTCGAGGCCGGCGAGGTAGCTCTCGGGCGTCTTGTCGAAGCGTGTGGCGATGCCGCGCCAGTCCTTCAGCCGGTTGATCAGTCGCTCGACGGTGTTGCGGTCACGGTAACGATCGGCGTCGTACGTGACGGGACGGCCGCCCCTGCTGCCCTTCCTCTTGCGGTTGGCGGCCTGGTCCTTCTTCTCCGGGATGACCGCCCTGATGTGCCGTTTGCGCAGGTAGGCGCGGTTGGCGCGGGACGAGTAGGCCTTGTCCGCGGCGACCGCGCCGGGCCGGGTGCGGGCCGGCCGACCGGCCCGCGGACCCGGACCTTGTTCAGCACGGGGATGAACTGCGGGCTGTCCGCGGCCTGCCCGGCGGTCAGCACGAACGACAGCGGCCGGCGCTTTTGGTCGGCGGCGAGGTGAATCTTGCTGGTCAGTCCGCCGCGGGACCGGCCGAGCAGGGCTTCCTTCAGGCGGAGCCTGCGTCGGCGGCGGACGCGCCGGCGTTCTTCCCGCTCGGGCCCGTTTCCGCCGTCCCGCCCGTTCTGTTCCGCCTTGTCGCCCCCTTTTGCCGGGCCTGTTCCTGCTCGGCGGCGGCCTCCTCGAGCGCCTCCATGACCTCCTGGCCGACGAGCATCCCGGCGGCGTCGTGGTGGGCGCGGACGGTCGTGGAGTCCACGCTGACCAGGGACAGGTCCGTTTTGCCCCGGCAGGCGGCCTCGGCGATCAGGCCCTCCAGCAGGGCGGTGAAGACACCGGCGTTCCGCCAGAGCCGGAAGCGTCCGTAGACGGTCGGCCAGGGGCCGAACTCGCCCGGCATCTCCCGCCACTGCGCGCCCGTCCTGAACCGCCAGATCACCCCCTCGAACTGATCCCGCAGCCGCTCGGGGTACGGGCCGTACTCGCCTATCGGCAGGAACGGCTCGATCAACTTCCACTGTTCTTCGGTGAGTTGTCTGCGCGTCACGATTGTCTTCCTACCGGATCCGCCTTCCAGGCGGATCCGGACCGGCAAGACTGATCACAACATCACACAGGCCCTAGACGTAACGCTCCAGGATCGAGCTCTCCGCCAGCCTCGACAGGCCCTCCCGGACGCTGCGGGCGCGGGCCTCGCCGACGCCGTCCACCGTCTGGAGGTCGTCCACGCTGGCGGCGAGCAGCTTCTGCAGGCCGCCGAAGTGCTCCACCAGGCGGTCGATGATCGCGCCGGGCAGCCTCGGCACCTTGGCCAGCAGCCGGAAGCCGCGCGGGGACACCGCCGAGTCCAGCGTCTCGGGGGAGCCGGTGTAACCCAGGGCGCGGGCCACCGTCGACAGTTCCAGAAGCTCGGCCTGGGGGAGCGCGTTCAGCTCGTGCAGGGCCTGGTCGACGGTGCGGGAGCGCTTGGCGGTGGGCTCGGGGACGTAGTCCCGCACGACCAGCTCGCGCTCCGGTTCCACTCCCGCGATCAATTCGTCGAGCTGGAGGGAGAGGAGACGGCCGTCGGTGCCCAGTTCGACCACGTATTCGGCGATTTCGGTGGCGATGCGGCGTACCATCTCCAGCCGCTGCGCGACCGCCGAGACGTCCCGCACGGTCACCAGGTCCTCGATCTCCAGCGCGGACAGGGTGCCGGCGACCTCGTCGAGGCGGAGCTTGTAGCGCTCCAACGTCGCGAGCGCCTGGTTGGCGCGGGACAGGATCGCCGCCGAGTCCTCCAGGACGCGGCGGTGGCCGTCGACGTACAGCGCGATCAGGCGCATCGACTGGGAGACCGAGACGACCGGGAAGCCGACCTGCTTGGAGACACGGTCGGCGGTGCGGTGCCGGGTGCCGGTCTCCTCGGTGGGGATCGTCGGGTCGGGCACCAGCTGGACGCCGGCCCGAAGGATCTTCGACAGGTCGGACGACAGGACGATGCCGCCGTCCAGTTTGCACAGCTCGCGCAGCCGGGTCGCGGTGAACTCGACATCCAGTACGAAACCGCCACTGCACAGCGTCTCGACGGTCTTGTCGGAACCGAGCACGATGAGGCCACCGGTGTTGCCCCGGAGTACGCGCTCCAGGCCGTCACGGAGAGCGGTGCCGGGTGCCACGGCACTCAACGAGGCGCGCATCTGGCGATCAGCGCCGGTGCTCCCGCCGGACTTTCCGGGAGCTGCTGCCCGGTCGTTGGCTGCCACTGCACTCCTCCGGTCGCGATGTCTGGGGCGCCCCCGTTCAGGGTTTCCCGTTTGGATCATGCCGGGCTCGCGGGGCGGGGCGCACACATCTGCGGCGTTGTCGTCGGTCGCCATGGCTCCGCCATGACTTCCTCCCCGCCTTGCAGTCGCACGCACCCCGCCCCGCTCCCTGTCCGGCCTGATCCAAACGGGGGACCCTCACGCACTCGGTTCGTACGGACGGGCGAGACCAGGGCAAAGTCTACCGGCGGTCCTCCTCGTCCCGTGGGGCCTCTCGGTGACGGGAGCGCGGAAGGACGCGCAGGGCGTCCCCTATGTCCGCGACTTCCAGAACCTTCATTCCCGCCGGAATCCTGCCCGGATCGCCCGGCACGAGCGCGTGCGTGAAGCCCAGACGGTGTGCCTCGGAGAGTCTGCGCTGCACGCCGGTGACCCGCCTCACCTCGCCCGCGAGGCCGACCTCGCCGATCGCCACCAGGTTCTTGGGCAGCGGGGTATCGCTCGCCGCCGACGCCAGGGCGAGCGCGACGGCCAGGTCCGCGGCCGGCTCGGAGAGCTTCACGCCGCCGACCGTGGCGGAGTAGATGTCGCGCTTGCCCAGGGCACTGATGCGGCCGCGCTGCTCGAGGACGGCGAGCATCATCGAGACGCGGGAGGTCTCCAGGCCCGAGGTGGTGCGGCGGGGGGAGGGGATCTGCGAGTCGACGGTGAGCGCCTGCACCTCGGCGACCAGGGGACGGCGGCCCTCCAGGGTCACGGTCAGGCAGGTGCCCGGGACCGGCTCCGCACGGCGGGTGAGGAACAGCCCGCTGGGGTCGGCCAGGCCGGTGATGCCCTCGTCGTGCAGCTCGAAGCAGCCGACCTCGTCGGTGGTGCCGTAGCGGTTCTTCACCCCGCGGACCAGGCGCAGGCGGGCGTGCCGGTCGCCCTCGAAGTGCAGGACGACGTCCACCAGGTGCTCCAGCAGCCGCGGGCCGGCGATCGAGCCGTCCTTGGTGACGTGGCCCACCAGGATCGTCGACATCCCGCGCTCCTTGGAGGCCCGGATCAGCGCGCCGGCCACCTCGCGGACCTGGGCCATGCCGCCCGGCGCCCCGTCGAGCTCCGGGGAGGCGACCGTCTGCACCGAGTCGAGGATCAGCAGGGACGGCTTCACCGTGTCCAGGTGGCCGAGCACGGCGGACAGGTCCGTCTCGGCGGCGAGGTAGAGGTGGTCGTCGATGGCGTGGATCCGGTCGGCCCGCAGCCGGACCTGGCTCGCCGACTCCTCGCCGGTGACGTAGAGGGTGCGGTGCTGATCGCTCGCCGCCTTGGCCGCGACGTCCAGGAGGAGCGTGGACTTGCCGACGCCCGGCTCGCCCGCGACGAGCACCACGGCGCCCGGGACCAGGCCGCCGCCGAGCACCCGGTCCAGCTCGGGCACGCCGGTGGAACGGGCCGTGGCCTGGCGACCGTCGACCTGGCCGATGGGCAGGGCGGGCGCGGTGACCCGCCCCGGGGCCGTCGTACGGACCGCGGACACGCCGTACTCCTCGACCGTCCCCCAGGCCTGGCACTCGGGGCAGCGGCCGAGCCACTTGGCCGTCTGCCAGCCGCACTCGGTGCAGCGGTAGGACGGGCGGTCCTTGGTGGTCTTGGTACGGGCAGCCATGGTCGAAACCGTAGTCCCCGCCACTGACAACGGGAACCGGAGTCCGCCGTGCGGCCCCGGGGCGGGACGGGCCGGGGCGGACCGATTCCTCTGCGCCTTCGTCCACGCCGGCCGTGAGGCGAAAGGTTCCTGTCCCCGATTGAGGGATCGTTTCACCCGTACGGATTAAAACTGCGCAGGGCTCCGGAAGGGGCCGGCCCCGGCCGCCTACGGTCGCCGAATGACGAGCAGTGGCCCGGAGATCCCGACCCGCATGACCGGCGTACACCGGGCGCACCGGGAGGTGCGTGACCGGGGGGCCGCCCGCACGCTGGCGCACCGACCGCCCGTGTGCCACGAACCGTACCTGGACGGCCTGTTCACCTACTGCCTGTCCGTGCTGTGCGACCACGACGCGGCGACCGCCGCCCTGGCCGAGGTCCTCACGCTCGCGGAGCGCCGCGGCCGGCACGCCCCGGACGCGGCCGGAGACCGCAGGGCCTGGCTGTACGCGCTGGCCCGCTGGGCGTGTCTGCGCAAGCTGACCGAGGCCCGGAAGAGACGTCAGGTCACCCATGCGGCGGATCGCGGCGACCGGAGACGGCCGGCACGGACCGCCACCGCCCCTGCCGTCTCCGAGGAGGTCCAGGAGCAGCGGCGCGGTGAACTGGCACTGCTGGCCTGGCCGGAGGCCGCGGGCACCACACCGGAGCAGCGCGAGGCGCTCGAACTCGCCGTCCGTCACGACCTCGGTGCCCACGAGGTCGCCGCCGTGCTCGGCATGGAATCCGCCGCCGCCCGCGACCTGGTCGCCTCCGCCGCCTGCGAGGTCGAGCGCACCCGCGCGGCGCTCGCCGTCGTCGAGGCCGGCGCCTGCCGGGGCGTGGCGCACCTCACCGGCGACAACCGGCTCGTGCTCAGCAGCACGCTGCGCCGCGAACTCGTCCGGCACGTCGACGACTGCCCGCGCTGCCGCCGTACCGCCGAGCGCGCCGTCCCCGGCCGCTGGCCCGGCACCAGCGTCACCCCCGACGCGCTGCCCGTCCTGGCGGTTCCCGACGCCGCCCTGCGCGCGGCGATGGCGCGTCACGCACGCGCGCGTGGCGCCGCGCCCCGCTTCGACCGGCGCGGCTTCCCGATGGATCCCAAGGACCGGGTCGCGCGAAGGGACCGGCTGCGCGCGCGTGCCGTCACGACGACCGTCGTCGCCACCGTCGTCGCGGCCCCTGTGCTCGCGCTGTGGGCCGCCTACCGGGGCACCCCGGTCGGCGAGGCCGGGGACGGCCGCTCCGCCTCCGCGCGTGAGGCCGACACGCCCGTCGACCTCGACGGCGAAGGAGTGGGCGGCTACGAGAACGCCGGAAACGCCAGCACCCGGCCGGACCGCCGTTTCGGCAAGGACGGCGAGAACGGCGAGGCGGACGTGTCCGTGGAGGTCGTCGGTGTCCCCGGGCCGGCCACACGGGCGCCGCCGCACTGGGCGTCACGGCCGGTCACAGCGGTGACACCACCCTGATCACGCTGACCGCGAGGGGCTCCGCCCCGGTCCGCTGGTCCGCGTCGACGGGTGTGCTCTGGCTGTATCTGAGCCAGTCGTCGGGGACGCTCCGACCGGGCCAGTCGCTGACGATCAAGGTGTACGTCGACCAGTTGCGCGAGCCGTCCGGCCGCTGGAACGCGCGGGTGGCGGTCTCGCCCGCCGGCGCCGTGGTGACCATCGACGGCCACGGCACGGCCCCCGGCCCCTCCGCGCCCGGCGGCTCGCACCCCGGTCGTCCAGGTCCTCCCGGAAGCCCGGGGACCACGCACCCCGGTTCCCCGAGCGCCCCTCCGCCGAGCTCCGGCGAGCCGGGGGGACCGCCGCCGTCGTCGTCCCGGACCCCGGATCCGACACCCACGTCACCGGCCCCGTCGGAGCCCGACGCGAGCGAGCCTCCCCCGTCGCCCGACCCGGAGCCCACCGACCCGGCACCGAGTGACCCGGACTCGACGGACCCGGCCCCCGCCGCCCCGGCGGACTCGACGTCACCGGCCGCCGACGGCCGGTGACGTCGAGTCCGTCCGCGTCCTGACGCGTGCTCCGTGACGCGTGCTCCGTGACGCGTGCACCGTGACGCGTGACCGGAGCCCGGCACCCCGTGAGACGTGGCGAGGATCAGGCGGGGTCCGCCGGATGCGGTGCCAGCAGCGGCAACTGTGAGGCCAGCCGTTCCTCGCACAGCTCGGCCAGCCGGTCGTAGCCGGCCTTGCCCATCAGCTCGGTCAGCTCCGCCCGGTAGGAGACGTACACCGGATCGCCCGCGCCGTGCGCCGAGGTCGCCGATGTGCACCACCAGTGCAGGTCGTGGCCGCCCGAACCCCAGCCGCGGCGGTCGTACTCGCCGATGGACACCTGCAGCACGCGCGTCTCGTCGGGCCGGTCGATCCAGTCGTAGGTCCGTCGGATCGGAAGCTGCCAGCACACGTCCGGCTTGGTCTCCAGCGGCTCGCGGCCCTCCTTCATGGCGAGGATGTGCAGCGAGCAGCCCATGCCACCGACGAAGCCCGGCCGGTTCTGGAAGATGCACGAGCCCTGGAACGGCCGGGTCTGGCGGTCGCCGTCCTCGTCCTCGGAGACCCAGCCGTTGCGGGTGCCCTCGTCGTGGTGCTGCCAGATGTCCGGCGTGAGCCTCGCCACATGCCCTGCGACCCGCTTCTCGTCGTCCTCGTCCGAGAAATGCGCACCCAGGGTGCAGCATCCGTCGTCCGCGCGGCCCGCCTGGATGCCCTGGCAGCCGCTGCCGAAAACGCAGTTCCAGCGAGAGGTCAGCCATGTCAGATCACAGCGGAACACCTGCTCGTCGTCCGCCGGATCGGGGAACTCCACCCACGCCCGCGCGAAGTCGAGGCCCTTCTCGTCGTTCGGCGGAACATCCGACGGCACCCGCGGAGGACCGGCGGCCGTTTTGGCCCTCTTGGTCTTCTTGTCCGTCTTCTCGTTCTTCGCCTTTTTCGTCTTTGGCACCCGTCCAGGGTAAGTCGCCCCTCTCGCTGTCCGGCACCGGCTCGCGTTCCGTGGAGCGGGGTTCACGCCGCGTGGCGGGCAGTAGCGTGCCGTACATGAGACTCGGTGTCCTCGACGTGGGTTCGAACACGGTGCATCTGCTGGTGGTGGACGCGCACCCCGGGGCGTGCCCGCTGCCCGCCCACTCGCACAAGGCTGACCTGCGTCTCGCTCAGCTGCTGGACGCCGACGGAGCGATCGGTTCCGAGGGGGCGGACAGGCTGGTCTCGGTCGTCCACGGCGCGCTCCGGGCGGCCGAGGACAAAGGCGTCGAGGAACTGCTGCCGTTCGCGACGTCGGCGGTGCGCGACGCCCGCAACGCCGACGACGTCCTCACGCGCGTGCGTGCCGAGACCGGCGTCAAGCTCCAGGTCCTCACCGGCACGGAGGAGGCCCGGCTCACCTTCCTCGCCGCCCGCCGCTGGTTCGGCTGGTCGGCGGGAAAGCTGCTGGTCCTCGACATCGGCGGCGGCTCTCTGGAGATCGCCTTCGGCATCGACGAGGAGCCCGACGCCACGGTGTCGCTGCCGCTGGGCGCCGGCCGTCTCACCGCCGCCCGGCTGCCCGGCGACCCACCGGTACCGGACGACGTCCGCGCGCTGCGCCGACACGTCCGCGCGGAGATCGCCCGTACGGTCGGCGAGTTCAGCCGCCTCGGCCCGCCCGACCACGTGGTGGCCACCTCCAAGACCTTCAGGCAACTCGCCCGCCTCGCGGGCGCCCCCCGCTCCACCGAGGGCCTGTACGTCCCGCGTGAACTCAAGCGCCAGTCCCTGGAGGGCTGGGTGTCGCGGCTGGCCGGCATGACCACCGCCGAGCGTGCCGGGCTTCCCGGCGTCTCCGAGGGCCGCGCGGGCCAACTGGTGGCCGGGGCCCTGGTGGCGGAGGCCGCGATGGACCTGTTCGGCGTGGAGTCCCTGGAGATCTGTCCCTGGGCCCTGCGCGAGGGCGTCATTCTGCGCCGCCTGGACCACCTGGGCCCGGCGTGACGACGTTCCGCGCGACCGGGCGTCGAGGGCCGACGGATCCGGGCCAGCCGCATACCGGACGCCCGGTGAGGACCCGGGTCGGGGCGGCCCGGGTCCGGTTAGGTCGATCACACGGCGGGCGCCCGGACCGGCGGCCGAGGACACCGGACAAGCGCCCCGTGCCCTGCGGACATGCCGTTCCGGCGAGGGCGAACGGCTCTGGCCGAAGCACAACGCTCACGTCCCGCCCGCCGAACACACCCCGTACGCTGTCCCTCGTGGCAGAACCAGCGGTGCGCATCCCGGATGCGAAGGTCGCTCTGTCGACGGCCTCCGTCTATCCGGAGTCGACGGCGACGGCCTTCGAGATCGCCGCGCGCCTCGGGTACGACGGCGTCGAGGTCATGGTGTGGACCGATCCGGTCAGCCAGGACATCGAGGCGCTGCGCAGACTCAGCGACTACCACCACATCCCCGTCCTCGCCGTGCACGCCCCCTGCCTGCTCATCACGCAGCGCGTGTGGTCCACCGACCCCTGGACCAAGCTCCAGCGGGCCCGTGCCGCCGCCGAGCGGCTCGGCGCCGCCACGGTCGTCGTCCACCCGCCCTTCCGTTGGCAGCGCCACTACGCCCGGGACTTCGTCGACGGAATCTGGCGGATGGCGGGCGAGACGGATGTGCGGTTCGCTGTGGAGAACATGTACCCCTGGCGCTACCGCGACCGCGAGATGCTCGCCTACGCCCCCGACTGGGACGTCACCAAGGACGACTACCGCCACTTCACGATCGACCTCAGTCACGCCTCGACCGCCCGCACCGACGCCCTGCAGATGCTCAACCGCATGGGCGACCGCCTCGGTCACGTCCACCTCGCCGACGGCCGGGGCTCGGCCAAGGACGAGCACCTCGTGCCCGGCCGCGGTGACCAGCCGTGCGCCGAGGTGCTCGAGCGCCTCGCGGCCAACGGCTACGACGGCCATGTCGTCATCGAGGTCAACACCCGACGCGCCATGTCCGGCGCGGAGCGCGAGGCCGACCTGGCGGAGGCGCTCGCGTTCACCCGCCTGCACCTGGCGTCCGGATCCCCAGGGGCCTCAGGGCCCTCGGGGTCCTCGGTGATCCAGGCGCCGCGGCGATGACCGACGTCAGCGCGCCCGGCGGCCTGGGCGCCTCCCCCGGCGACAGCGGCACCGTCCGGCGCCGCGGCCGTCCCCCGCGTACGGAGTCGGCCGGCACCCGCGACCGCATCCTGGACGCCGCCCGCGAGGAGTTTTCCGAACGCGGGTACGAGAAGACCTCCGTACGGGGCATCGCCAAGTCGGCCGGCGTCGACTCCGCACTGGTCCACCACTACTTCGGTACCAAGGAACAGGTCTTCGAGGCGGCCGTCGAGGTCGCCTTCGCCCCTGCGCTCAGGGGCCGGGACGCCGTCCTCGACGCTCCCGTCGAGGAGGTCGGCGAGCGGATGACCCGGATGATCCTCGGTCTGTGGGAGAACCCGGTGACCCGGACCCCGCTGCTCGCGATCGTCCGGTCCGCCGTCAACAACGAGACCGCGGCCGGCGTCTTCCGCCGCCTGGTCGCCAGCCAGCTGCTGCGCCGGATCGCGGGGCAGCTCGACCTGCCGGACGCGGAGCTGCGCGCCGAGCTCGCCGCCGCCCAGCTGGTCGGGGTCGCGATGATCCGGTACGTGATCAAGGTGGAGCCACTGGCCTCGGCCGACCCCGAGCAGATCATCAGACGGGTGGCCCCGGTGGTGCAGGGACACCTGACCGGCCACTGACCGACCGGCGTGCGCAGCGCTCCCGCACTGAGATACGTATCCCGCATTCCGGACACCCTGTCCCGCCCTCTGGATGACCGGCGTACGCTCGACCCGAGTCAGAACTCTCTGACCCCGGCACCCCGAGAAGGTCTGAAGGAGCGAGCGACGATGCCCGAGCTGAGGTCCCGCACAGTCACCCACGGCCGCAACATGGCGGGCGCCCGCGCCCTTATGCGGGCCTCCGGTGTACCGGGCGCGGACATCGGCCGCAAGCCGATCATCGCCGTCGCCAACAGCTTCACGGAGTTCGTCCCCGGCCACACCCACCTCGCGCCGGTGGGCAGGATCGTCAGCGAGGCGGTCGTCGAGGCCGGCGGCATCCCGCGCGAGTTCAACACGATCGCCGTCGACGACGGCATCGCGATGGGCCACGGCGGCATGCTGTACTCCCTGCCCTCCCGCGACCTGATCGCGGACAGCGTGGAGTACATGGTCGAGGCCCACCGCGCGGACGCCCTGATCTGCATCTCCAACTGCGACAAGATCACCCCGGGCATGCTCAACGCCGCCCTGCGGCTGAACATCCCGACGGTCTTCGTCTCCGGCGGCCCGATGGAGGCCGGCCGGGCCACCCTGGTCGACGGCACGGTCCGCACGCTGGACCTGATCGACGCGATGGTGGACGCCGCCAACGACAAGATCTCCGATGCCGACGTTCTGCGCATCGAGGAGAACGCCTGCCCGACCTGCGGCTCCTGTTCCGGCATGTTCACCGCCAACTCGATGAACTGCCTCACCGAGGCCATGGGCCTGTCCCTCCCCGGCAACGGCTCGGTCCTCGCCACCCACACGGCCCGCAAGGCGCTCTACGAGAACGCCGCCCGCACGGTCATGGACATCACCCGCCGCTACTACGAGCAGGACGACGAGACGGTCCTGCCGCGCGGCATCGCCACCGTCGCGGCCTTCGAGAATGCGATGGCGCTGGACATCGCCATGGGCGGTTCGACCAACACGATCCTGCACTTGCTGGCCGCCGCCCAGGAGGCGGAGGTCCCGTTCGGCCTGACCGAGATCGACGCCCTCTCGCGCCGCGTGCCCTGCCTGGCGAAGGTCGCCCCGAACGTCGCCGACGGCCGCACGTACTACATGGAGGACGTGCACCGCGCGGGTGGCATCCCGGCCCTGCTCGGCGAACTGCACCGCGCGGGCATGCTGAACGAGGACGTGCACTCCGTCCACAGCCCGTCCCTGGCCGACTGGCTGAAGACCTGGGACGTCCGCGGCGGCTCCCCTTCCCCGGAGGCGGTGGAGATGTGGCACGCGGCCCCCGGCTGCGTCCGCTCCGCCGAGGCGTTCTCCCAGTCCGAGCGCTGGGACGTCCTCGACGAGGACGCCGAGGGCGGCTGCATCCGCTCCGCCGAGCACGCCTACTCCAAGGACGGCGGCCTGGCCGTGCTGCGGGGCAACCTCGCCGTGGACGGCTGCGTGGTCAAGACGGCCGGCGTCGACGAGTCCATCTGGACCTTCGAGGGCCCGGCGGTCGTCTGCGAGTCGCAGGACGAGGCCGTCGAGAAGATCCTCACCAAGCAGGTCAAGGAGGGCGACGTCGTCGTCATCCGCTACGAGGGTCCCAAGGGCGGCCCCGGCATGCAGGAGATGCTCTACCCGACGTCGTACCTGAAGAGCCGCGGCCTCGGAAAGGCCTGCGCCCTGATCACCGACGGCCGGTTCTCCGGCGGCACGTCCGGCCTCTCCCTCGGTCACGCCTCCCCGGAGGCGGCGTCGGGCGGCACCATCGCCCTGGTCGAGGACGGCGACCGCATCCGCATCGACATCCCGAACCGCTCGATCGAGCTTCTGGTCGACGACGCCGAGCTGGCCCGCCGCGAGCAGGAACTGAACGGCACGTACGCGCCGAAGAACCGCGACCGCAAGGTCTCGGCGGCTCTGAAGGCGTACGCGGCCATGGCCACGAGCGCCGACAAGGGCGCGGTGCGGGACATCTCGAAGCTGGGTTGAGACCCACCGGATCGCCGCGGGGCCGCTTCCGCACCGCGGGAGCGGCCCCGCGGCGTCACCAGGCGGCGGGATCCCGCCCGTCCACGGCGAACACGGTCCCGTCCGGCGCCGACGCGTAGACCTGCCCGTTCGCGATCACCGGCTGCGGCAGCACGGCGGCGACTCCGTCGGCCTTTCCGAGCCGTGGCGCCGTCTGCCCGAGCAGCCGCCCCGTCGCCGCGTCCACGGCGAGCAGCCGCCCGTCGGGGGCGGTGACGTACACATGCCGTCCGTCGGAGACGGGGGCGGAGCCGCGGGTCAGGCCCGTTTCAAGGTTCCACAGCTGTTTTTGCGCCTCCAGGTCGACGGCGACCAGGGATCCGCCCGCGCTCATGAGGTGGACCACGTTTCCGTGGGCGGTGCCGTGAGCCTGTTCGAGGGTGGCGGGGAGCGTGACTCGGCGCGTGGTTTTCGTGCCCGGGGTGTAGCCGACCACGGTTTCCGTGTCGCCGTAGATCCTGTCGGCGGAGGCCAGGAAGACCGTTTCCCCGGTCGTACCGACAGGTTCCAGCTCTCCTTCGAGTCGAGCGTCCCACCGCACGTCACCGGTGCCTGGATCCACTGCGGTGACGCGCGTGCCGGACCCGTCCTCGGACGGGCTCGTCGCGTATGCCAGGGGGCTTCCGGCGAAGAAGACGAGGCGCGGCACCTGGTGGCCGGGGACACGGCGGCTCCACCTCGTCTCACCCGAAGCGCCGTCCACGCCGGTAACCGTGCCGTCGGCCCCGGTCAGCAGCAGCGTGTCCCCGGCGGACTCGAGTCCGCTGTACGCGGAAACGCTCCGCTGCCAGCGCGTCGTGCCGGAGACGGGATCGAGCGCCTCCAGGCGCCTGCCCTGCATGGGCAATGACGGGATGAGACCGCCCGCCACGGTCGGTGCTTCGCTTCCCTTCGAGCGGGCGACGGTGTGCCGCCACAGCAGCCGGCCGTCGGACGGATCGAGAGCGAAGACCTGCCCGGTCCGCGCGCAGAGCAGTTTCCCCGCCCCGTAGGAACACCGGGGGGTGCCGTTCCCGGCCCCCGTCGTCGCCCACGCGCTGAACCCGGCCGGCGTGGTCTGTGGCGCGCCACCGTCCTTCGGCACCGTGCTGTCACCGCCGGTCGGCTGAACGGCCACCAGCGCGGCGATGAACGCGATTCCGAGGGCACCGGCGCCGAGAACGGCCCGTTTGCCCTCGCGTCGTCTGCCCTTCTCGGGCTTTTCCGTCTCCTCGACCTGAGGTTCCGGCTTGGGCGGACCTCCCATGCGCTGCGTCGGTATGAACGCCTGGGTGTCGTACGAGGCCGCCACCGAGCGCAGCTCCCGCATCAACTCGTCGGGCGTGGGCCGGTCCTCGGGCTCCTTGGCCAGGCATCGCACGATGAGCGGCGCAAGTTCCTCCGGCACGTCGGCCAAGTCGGGCTCTTCATGAACGACTTGGTAGGCGACCACATAGGGACTGTCCGAGTCGAACGGCCCGCGTCCGGTCGCCGCGTGCACCAGCACGGACCCCAGCGCGAAGATGTCGGCAGCAGGCCCCACCTCTCGCGGCCGGCGGAACTGCTCGGGCGCCATGAATGGCGGTGTGCCGATCAACTTGCCCGTCTCGGTCCGTAGTTCACTGTCCTTCGGCCGGGAAATGCCGAAGTCGATGACCTTGGGCCCGTCATCGGCGAGCAGTATGTTGCTCGGTTTCAGATCCCGGTGCACGACCCCCACCCGGTGAATGTCGCGCAGCGCCTCAGCCAGCCCCGCCATCAGCCGACGCACTTCAGCGGGTGCCATCGGGCCGTTCCGCTTCACCTGCTCCGCGAGGGTCGGTCCGGGAACGAACAGGGTCGCCATCCAGGGCCGCTCGGCCTCCGGATCGGCGTCGACCACGGGCGCGGTGAACGCGCCGCTCACCCTGCGGGCCGCCGCCACCTCCTGCCGGAACCGTCCCCTGAACTCGCGATCCCGGGCGAACTCGGCATGTACGACCTTCACCGCGAGCCTCAGCCCGGAGGTGCTGCGGGCCAGGTGCACCACACCCATGCCCCCGGAGCCCAGAAGGGACTCCAGCCGATAGTGACCGGCGTATTCCGGAAGTTCCGCTTCCGCGCCCGCTCCGGCCTTCCACTGTGGCGCCATGGGACCCCCCGTGCTGTTCGTCCGCGCGCGCGACGCACGGAGCCTAGTCGATGACCCGTACGGGACAGAGGCGGCTTGCTAGCCTGCGTGTTCCTCGAGCGCACAGATGTGCATGGCGTGTTCGAGGGAAATCAACGGAGCCCATGACGAGCATGGGATTCAACGGGGGAGGTACACATGGCTGTTGACCGTGTCGAAGAGAACGAGGCCGGCGACGTGTCGGAGGCCGGCACCACCGAAGCGGTCGCAACCGCCACTCTGCGCTACTACTCGGTCGCCCCGGGCGTCCGCCTGAACGTGCGCAGTGGCCCTGGCACCGGCTACACCATCGTCCGTGTCCTGGCCGAGGGGGCGAAGGTCCCGATCTTCTGCCAGACGCCGGGCACCACGGTGACGGGCCCGTACGGCACGTCGAACATCTGGGACAACATCGACAACGGCGAGTTCGTCTCCGACGCGTACGTGTACACCGGCAGCGACGGCTACTTCCGTCCGCGTTGCTCCTTCTGATCCGTCTCGACCACTGCATCGGGAGCTTCCCTGACATCCGCACGACGCAGATCCATCCTGCTCGCAGGTCTCACCGGCGCTCTCGTTCCGGTGCTCGGCACGACAGCCGAGGCGGCCGCCGTCCGCTACTACTCGGTCGCCCCGGGCGTCCGCCTGAACGTGCGCAGTGGCCCTGGCACCGGCTACACCATCGTCCGTGTCCTGGCCGAGGGGGCGAAGGTCCCGATCTTCTGCCAGACGCCGGGCACCACGGTGACGGGCCCGTACGGCACGTCGAACATCTGGGACAACATCGACAACGGCGAGTTCGTCTCCGACGCGTACGTGTACACCGGCAGTGACGGATACGTGGCATCCCGCTGCCTCTGATCCCCCCGAAGCCCGCGGTGCCGCCGGAGCCATAATCGACGCGTGAGCGCAGAGAACGGCACCCCGGACAGCACCGCGGGCTCCCCGGGAGCCCAGGCGGGCCCCCGCCCCGAGCCCATCCGTTTCTTCGGTACGACCTGGGTCGACCACGACAACGGCTACGCGGCCCGCCGGGTTGGCGTCGCCGTCGGTTCACTCGCCGCCGCGGCCGCCTCCTGCCTCGTCCTGCGCATCGCCTACCAGGGTCTTCGGATCGCCGACGTCGGCGGCTTCGTCGCGATCCTCATGGTCGGGATGTTCGCGATCTGCAGCGCCCTCGCGTTCGGGCACACCTGGGAGGCGTTCAAGCGCCGCCCCGACCCCGACCGGCAGCGGTCCCTCCGCGGCCTGCTCAGCATCGGCTTCGTCGGCTACCTCCTCGCCTACTTCTTCCGCTCCCTCATCGAGGCCCCCGGCGAGAAGCTCCACCGCGAGGAGTACCGGACGGCCCGCGAGCAGTACGAGAAGCGGATCTCCCGCCGGTCCGGCAACCCCGGGAAGCGCCGCCGCCCGTAGGGCCGTAACCGCCGTACGGGAGCAGCCCCCGACGTTCCGACGCGCTCGGCGACCTCGACATGCCAGATGTCAGGCGCCGGCGCTTCTTTTCGGCGTGCCCACCCCACCACGCCCGTCCCGCCTCTCTCCTCCGACCGCCACCGCTTGACGTGTCCCGCCCCCGAGAGGATTATTCATCACATGATGAATTACTCCTCCGGCCCCCCACGCCCGGACGACGACACCCCTGCCGTCCGCGCCCAGGACCTCACCGTCGTCCGAGGCCCCCGCACCGTCCTGCACGGCCTCGACTTCACCGTCCCGCGCGGTCAGATCACCGGCCTTCTCGGCCCCTCCGGCTGCGGCAAGTCGACCCTGATGCGGGCCGTCGTCGGCACCCAGGCCAAGGTCACCGGCGCGCTGGACGTCCTCGGCCTCCCCGCCGGCCACGCCGCCCTGCGCACCCGCATCGGCTACGTCACCCAGGCCCCCTCGATCTACGACGACCTGTCGGTCCGGCAGAACCTCGACTACTTCGCCTCGATCCTCGACCCCGGCCGCGCATCCGCCGACCGCCGCCAAGAGAACGTCACCCGCGCGATCGCCGACGTCGACCTCACCAGTCACGCCGACGCCCTCGCCGGGAACCTCTCCGGCGGTCAGCGGAGCCGCGTCTCCCTGGCCGTCGCCCTCCTCGGCACCCCCGAACTGCTGGTCCTCGACGAACCCACGGTCGGCCTCGACCCCGTCCTGCGCCGCGACCTCTGGCAGCTCTTCCACGACATCGCCGCCGAACGGGGCGCGAGCCTGCTGATCTCCTCCCACGTCATGGACGAGGCCGAGCGCTGCCACCGCCTCCTGCTCATGCGCGCGGGCGAGATCCTCGCCGACGACACGCCGGACGCCCTCCGCACCCGCACCGGCTCCGAAACCGTCGAGGCCGCCTTCCTGCACCTGGTGGACGCGGCGGTCGCGGCAAGCCGCACGAAGGAGACCTCACGATGAGCACCCCCCGTACGACGACACGACCCTCCGCCCCGACGAGCACCCTGAACGCCTCCCGCACCCTCGCCACCGCGGCCCGGGTCCTGCGCCAGCTCCGCCACGACCCGCGCACGATCGCGCTGATGCTGCTCGTCCCCTGCCTGATGCTGCTCCTGCTCCGCTACGTGTTCGACGGCAGCCCGCGCGTCTTCGACAACATCGGCGCCTCGCTCCTCGGGATCTTCCCGTTGATCACGATGTTCCTGGTCACCTCCATCACCACCCTGCGCGAGCGCGCCTCCGGCACCCTCGAACGCCTCTTCGCCATGCCCCTCGGCAAGGGCGACCTGATCGCCGGCTACGCCCTGGCCTTCGGCGCGATCGCGATCGTCCAGTCGGCCCTGGCCACCGGACTGGCGCTCTGGTTCCTGGGACTCGACGTCGTCGGCAGCCCGTGGCTGCTCCTCCTGGTGGCCCTGCTCGACGCCCTCCTCGGCACAGCCCTCGGTCTCTTCGTCTCGGCCTTCGCGGCCTCGGAATTCCAGGCGGTCCAGTTCATGCCGGCAGTGATCTTCCCCCAGCTCCTCCTCTGCGGACTCTTCACCGCACGCGACAACATGCACCCCGTCCTCAAGGGCATTTCCGACGTCCTCCCCATGTCCTACGCCGTCGACGGCATGAACGAGGTCCTCATGCACACCGACATGACCGCCGCCTTCGTACGCGACGTCCTGATCGTCGCCGGCTGCGGCCTGCTCGTACTCGTCCTCGGCGCGGCAACCCTGCGACGCAGGACGGCCTGACACCACGGGCCGCCCACCCGGGCCGCCCCCTGAGCCGGTCACCGTCCCCTGAGTCGGGCATCATCCCGGAGTCGTCCGCCCGGCCGTCCGCCCACCGGACACCATCCCGCCCCCGGGCCACCCGAGTGCGAGGATGAACCAGGACGACGCGCACACCCCGGAGGACATCCCCAGCCATGGCTCAGAAAGTCGCAGTCCTCGGCACCGGCAAGATCGGCGAAGCCCTGCTCAGCGGAATGATCCGCGGCGGCTGGGACCCCGCCGACCTCCTGGTCACCGCCCGCCGCCAGGAACGGGCCGACGAACTCCGCGCCCGCCACGGAGTCACCCCGGTCTCCAACCTCGAAGCCGCCAAGACCGCCGACACCCTGATCCTCACGGTCAAACCGCAGGACATGGCCGCCCTCCTCGTCGAACTCGTCCCGCACGTCCCCGCCGACCGTCTCGTCATCAGCGGCGCCGCGGGTATCCCCACCTCCTTCTACGAGGAGCGACTCGCCGCCGGCACCCCGGTGGTCCGCGTCATGACCAACACCCCCGCCCTGGTCGACGAGGCCATGTCGGTCATCTCCGCCGGCAGCCACGCCACCCCCGAACACCTCGCCCACGCCGAGGAGATCTTCGGTTCCGTCGGCAAGACGCTCCGCGTCCCGGAGTCCCAGCAGGACGCCTGCACCGCCCTCTCCGGCTCCGGCCCGGCGTACTTCTACTACCTGGTCGAAGCCATGACCGACGCCGGCATCCTGCTCGGCCTGCCCCGCGACAAGGCCCACGACCTGATCGTCCAGTCCGCGATCGGCGCCGCGACCATGCTCCGCGACAGCGGCGAGCACCCCGTGAGGCTCCGCGAGAACGTCACCTCCCCGGCCGGCACCACCATCAACGCCATCCGCGAGCTCGAGAACCACGGCGTACGGGCCGCCCTCATCGCCGCCCTCGAAGCGGCCCGCGACCGCAGCCGCGAACTGGCCTCCGGCAACAAGGACTGAGGACCCGGGACCCCTGTGGTCACCCCGCCGCGTCCAGTACCTCCTTCGACGTCACCACGCGCGCGAAACCGCCCCCGTGCAGAGTCACCACCGACGCCTGCGCCACCTCGTCCGCGGTGCGCCGCCAGCCGAACGGCCCCGCCACGTCGAAGGTGTACGTCGCGTCGAACACGACCACCACGTCGTACCCGAGGTTCCCGCCCATCCTGGCCGTCGTCTCCACGCACATGTTGGTCTGGATCCCGACCAGCACCACCTGCGAGATGCCCTCGGCCCGCAGCCAGGCGCCGAGATCCGGGGTGCCGTAGAACGCCGAGTTCACGTTCTTCGTCACCAGCAGCTCAGCGCCCTCGCCTCCCTTCCCGCGCCGCAGTTCCACGTACTCCTTGAAGCCGTTGCCCGGCTGCCCCGGACGCAGGGGCGATCCCGGCTCACCCGAGTCGTGCCGCACGAACACCACCGGCCGCCCCGACGCCCGCCATACGTCGATGAGCGCGGTATGTTCTCGTCGGCCCCCGGATTGTTCCGCGGCCCCCAGAAGCCCAGCTCCTCGAAGCCCTTCTGCACGTCCACGACCACCAGTGCCGCGTTCTCCGCGATGTCCATGGCCCCGATCGTGTCGCCTCCCGCACCCCACCTCCCAGAGGCGCGGACGTCATCGACCGACGACTTACTGCCAAGCGAGGCGGCCCGCGCTACATCCCGGCCGCCGGGAGCAGGCCGATCGCCCGATGGGCGGCATCCACGGTCGGCCGAGCCATGCCCCGCGCCCGCTCCGCGCCCTCCCGCAACACTCCCTCCACATAGCCGGGATCCGCGCACAACTCCTTGTGCTTCTCCTGCACCGGCCTCAGCACCTCGACCACGGCCTCCGCGGTGTCCTTCTTCAAAGCCCCGTACGACTCGTATGCACCGCCCAACGCCTCCGGGGCCCCACCAGAACACGCCGCGAGGATCTCCAGCAGATTCGCCACCCCCGGCCGTGCCTCCCTGTCGTACACGACGTCGCGCCCGCTGTCGGTCACCGCCCGCATGACCTTCTTCCGCACCACGTCCGGCTCGTCCAGCAGATAGACGATCCCCGGTCCGACATCGTCGCTCTTCCCCATCTTCGACCTCGGGTCCTGCAGATTCATCACCCGTGCCGCCACCGAGGGATGCGTGGCCCGGGGCACGACGAAGGTGTGCCCGTACCGCTGGTTGAACCGCACGGCCAGGTCCCGCGCCAGCTCCACGTGCGGCGTCTGGTCATCACCCACGGGCACCTCGTCCGTCCCGTACGCCAGGATGTCCGCCGCCATCAGCACGGGATACGTCAGCAGCGAAAGCCGCACGCTCCCGCCCCGCCGCTGCTCCCGCGCGGCCTTCTCCCTGTACTGGATCATCCGCCGCATCTCGCCGTCGGTCGCCACGCACTCCAGCAGGTACGACAGACGGGCGTGTTCGTCGACATGGCTCTGCACGAACACGGTGCACGACTCCGGGTCCAGCCCGGTGGCCAGCAGCAGCGTCGCCGCCTGCCGACTCAGTCTGCGTACCCGTGCCGGATCGTGGTCCACGGTCAGTGCGTGCAGATCGACGACGCAGAACACCGCGTCCGCCCGGTGCTGGTCGACCGCGGCCCACCGCCGCATGGCCCCCAGGTAGTTCCCCAGCGTCAGATGGCCGGTCGGTTTGATCCCGCTGAAGACCCGTGTCATCTCTTCCTGTCTCCGTCTCCTGGTCGTGCCCGCCGCCTCGGCCGGCCGCCCTCCGGAGTCCTGGATGGAGAGACGAAAACGGCCACCTGAGCGGCGGCCGTTGAGTGCGTACGCAGGACGGCCGCTGTCAGGCGGCCCACCAGAACTGGCTGTACGTACGCGTGGTCATGCGGACCAGGCTACGCCCCGGAGGCGGCCGAGGGGCGCGGATCGGAGCGCGAGTTGACATGCCCTGGCGTGATCCGTAGTGTTCTCCGAGTTGTCCGACGTGAGCACCGACTCCGGTCGGTCCCCGGACGGCCATTCCGCAAGTACCACCACTGCTCGACGGCAGTCTTCTGTCTGCTGTCATGTCGTTGGTATGTGTATTCGTGGAATGAGGAATCCGCGTTCGAAAGGGCGCAGGCCCCCGATTAGCTCGGAAGCCAGGAATCCGCTAGAGTCTCACTCGTCGGAACGGCCCAACGGCCGGAAAGACAAACCCCGCTGACCGGGGGTCAGATCGAAGAAAAAGATCTGATAGAGTCGGAGACACCGAAGGGAAGCGCCCGGAGGAAAGCCCGCCAGGGTGAGTACGAAGAAAGCGCCCGTTCCTTGAGAACTCAACAGCGTGCCAAAAGTCAACGCCAGATATGTTGATACCCCGACACCGGAACCCCGTTCCGGCTGTCGCGGTTCCTTTGAAACACACAGCGAGGACGCCGTGGACGGCCGGGCCCATTCCGCCCGCCCGTCCCGCTCTCGGGGTGTTCCTCCCGCCCGGCGGGAAGACATTCACGGAGAGTTTGATCCTGGCTCAGGACGAACGCTGGCGGCGTGCTTAACACATGCAAGTCGAACGATGAACCACCTCGGTGGGGATTAGTGGCGAACGGGTGAGTAACACGTGGGTAATCTGCCCTGCACTTCGGGACAAG
>NZ_CP149447.1:2525000-3882500 GCF_045291515.1 Streptomyces sp. GD-15H | reverse complement strand
CCATGGGCAGGTTGAAGCGGAGGTAAGACTTCGTGGAGGACCGAACCCACCAGGGTTGAAAACCTGGGGGATGACCTGTGGTTAGGGGTGAAAGGCCAATCAAACTCCGTGATAGCTGGTTCTCCCCGAAATGCATTTAGGTGCAGCGTCGCGTGTTTCTTGCCGGAGGTAGAGCACTGGATAGGCGATGGGCCCTACCGGGTTACTGACCTTAGCCAAACTCCGAATGCCGGCAAGTGAGAGCGCGGCAGTGAGACCGTGGGGGATAAGCTCCATGGTCGAGAGGGAAACAGCCCAGAGCATCGACTAAGGCCCCCAAGCGTACGCTAAGTGGGAAAGGATGTGGAGTCGCCCAGACAACCAGGAGGTTGGCTTAGAAGCAGCCACCCTTGAAAGAGTGCGTAATAGCTCACTGGTCTAGTGATTCCGCGCCGACAATGTAGCGGGGCTCAAGCGTACCGCCGAAGTCGTGTCATTGCAGCACATGGGGCCAACGCCCGCTGTGATGGGTAGGGGAGCGTCGTCTGCCGGGCGAAGCAGCCGCGGAAGCGAGTTGTGGACGGTTGACGAGTGAGAATGCAGGCATGAGTAGCGAGACACACGTGAGAAACGTGTGCGCCGATTGACTAAGGGTTCCTGGGTCAAGCTGATCTGCCCAGGGTAAGTCGGGACCTAAGGCGAGGCCGACAGGCGTAGTCGATGGACAACCGGTTGATATTCCGGTACCCGCCATGAGGCGCCCAGCGCCGAACCGGGCGATGCTGAGCCCGCGACGCCGCCCCTAAGCCTTCGGGCGAGGGGGAGTGGCGGAGCCGGCGGACCAGACCCGCAGTAGGTGAGTGATGGGGTGACACAGGAAGGCAGTCCAGCCCGGGCGGTGGTTGTCCCGGGGTAAGGGTGTAGGACGGCGTGCAGGCAAATCCGCACGCCATGCGTCCGAGACCCGATGCCGAGCCGATTGCGGCGAAGTGGACGATCCTATGCTGTCGAGAAAAGCCTCTAGCGAGTTTCATGGCGGCCCGTACCCCAAACCGACTCAGGTAGTCAGGTAGAGCATACCGAGGCGTTCGGGTGAACTATGGTTAAGGAACTCGGCAAAATGCCCCCGTAACTTCGGGAGAAGGGGGGCCACGCCCGGTGAGCCGATTTACTCGGTGAGCGGGGGGTGGCCGCAGAGACCAGCGAGAAGCGACTGTTTACTAAAAACACAGGTCCGTGCGAAGCCGTAAGGCGAGGTATACGGACTGACGCCTGCCCGGTGCTGGAACGTTAAGGGGACCGGTTAGTCCCGCTACGGCGGGGCGACGCTGAGAACTTAAGCGCCAGTAAACGGCGGTGGTAACTATAACCATCCTAAGGTAGCGAAATTCCTTGTCGGGTAAGTTCCGACCTGCACGAATGGCGTAACGACTTCTCGACTGTCTCAACCATAGGCCCGGTGAAATTGCACTACGAGTAAAGATGCTCGTTTCGCGCAGCAGGACGGAAAGACCCCGGGACCTTTACTACAGTTTGATATTGGTGTTCGGTTCGGCTTGTGTAGGATAGCTGGGAGACCGGGAAGCCGCCACGCCAGTGGTGGTGGAGTCGTCGTTGAAATACCAGTCTGGTCGTGCTGGATGTCTAACCCGGGTCCGTGATCCGGATCGGGGACAGTGTCTGATGGGTAGTTTAACTGGGGCGGTTGCCTCCTAAAGGGTAACGGAGGCGCCCAAAGGTTCCCTCAGCCTGGTTGGCAATCAGGTGTTGAGTGTAAGTGCACAAGGGAGCTTGACTGTGAGACCGACGGGTCGAGCAGGGACGAAAGTCGGGACTAGTGATCCGGCGGTGGCTTGTGGAAGCGCCGTCGCTCAACGGATAAAAGGTACCCCGGGGATAACAGGCTGATCTTCCCCAAGAGTCCATATCGACGGGATGGTTTGGCACCTCGATGTCGGCTCGTCGCATCCTGGGGCTGGAGTCGGTCCCAAGGGTTGGGCTGTTCGCCCATTAAAGCGGTACGCGAGCTGGGTTTAGAACGTCGTGAGACAGTTCGGTCCCTATCCGCTGCGCGCGCAGGAGTCTTGAGAAGGGCTGTCCCTAGTACGAGAGGACCGGGACGGACGAACCTCTGGTGTGCCAGTTGTCCTGCCAAGGGCATGGCTGGTTGGCTACGTTCGGGAGGGATAACCGCTGAAAGCATCTAAGCGGGAAGCCTGCTTCGAGATGAGGGCTCCCACCCACGTGATGGGGTAAGGCTCCCAGGAGATGACTGGGTTGATAGGCCGGATATGGAAGCACGGTAACGTGTGGAGTTGACCGGTACTAATAGGCCGAGGGCTTGTCCCCAGGTTGCTCGCGTCCACTGTGTTAGTTCTGAGGCAGCGAACGGTTGCCGGCTTTGAGCGGGACAGAACAGAAGAGTGTGCTTGTTCGCTCGAAACCATCAGGGTTTCGGTGGTCATAGCGTAGGGGAAACGCCCGGTTACATTCCGAACCCGGAAGCTAAGCCCTACCGCGCCGATGGTACTGCAGGGGGGACCCTGTGGGAGAGTAGGACGCCGCCGAACAATTGTTGTGGAAAGCCCCGTGCCCTTCGGCACGGGGCTTTCCGCGTTTAGGGTCAAGGTCATGCACTATGACCTGGTCATTTTTGACAACGACGGCGTCCTCGTCGACAGCGAACCCATTTCCAACCGGCTGCTGGCCGGCTACCTCACCGAGCTCGGGCATCCGACGTCGTACAAGGACTCCCTCCATGACTACATGGGGTCCGCCATGCATCGGGTGCACGACCTGGTGGAGGAAAGGACCGGGCAGCGGTTGCCGGTGGACTTCGACGACGTGTTCCACGCCCGCGTCTTCGCCGCGTTCGAGCGGGAGTTGAAGCCGATCGCCGGCGCCGTGGAGGTGCTGGAGCGGCTGGCCGCCGACGGCGTGCCGTACTGCGTCGCCTCGTCCGGGAGCCATGAGCGGATCCGGGTGGGACACCGCACGACCGGGCTGGACCGGTGGTTCGACGACGAGCGGATCTTCAGCTCGCAGGACGTGGGACGGGGCAAGCCGGCACCGGATCTCTTTCTGCACGCCGCCGAGCGGATGGGTGTCGCACCGGAACGGTGTGTCGTGGTCGAGGACAGCCCTCTTGGCGTACAGGCTGCGGTCGCGGCCGGGATGGACGTGTACGGGTTCGCCTCGATGGCGTCGGCCGAGAAGCTCGCCGGGGCCACTCGACTCTTCGTGGACATGGGGGAGTTGACGGAACTGCTCCGCTGAAACTGAGCGGAATTCATCTTTGGCTGGATCTACCCACCAGTACACCGGGGCCCTACGCTCGCCGCCACGACTGATGTACTGCGGCGCGGCAGGGTCTCATTGGCGTTCGGCTTCCTCGTGCAGGGCGTCGCCTTCGCTCTGCACGTGACGCGGATTTCGGCCATTCAGGATCGGTGCGGGGTCTCCGACGCGTTGCTGCCCGTCTTCCTCGCCGCGGTGCCCATCCTGGCCGGTGTCGGGAGTGTGACGACGGAGTGGTTGGTGCGGTGGGTGCCGGCGAGCCGCGTGCTGCGGTGGTCGCAGCCTGTCGTGCTACCGGCGCTGCTCGGGGTCGGGGCCGGGGGCACCTGGCCGGGCTGGCTGTGTCGCTGGCCGCGTTCGGGCTGGCGGTGGGGGCGCTGGACGCCTCGATGAACATGCTCGGGGTGAGTCTGCAGCGGGCGTACGGGGGCAGCATCATGCTGAGTTTTCATGCCGCCTACAGCCTGGGCGGGATCGCCGGTGCGTCGCTCGCGTGGGTGGGGGCGTACTGGCAGTTGGCGCTGTGGGTGTCGTATCTGCCGGTCGTGCTGGTGCTGATGCCGGCGGCGTTGGTCGGGAGCCGGTGGTACGTCGACGGCGAGGCCGGCGAGGTCGACGAGCCCGTGCCGGAGGGGCAGGGGCGGCCGGGGCGAGGACGGGGCTGTCGCCTTCAAGCTGCTGTTGCCGCTGTGTGTGGTGATGACGGTGGCGTACATCGGGGACTCGACGGTTTCGAACTGGAGCGCGAAGTACCTCCAGGACGTGCTGGGGAGCTCGGAGCAGATGGCGACCGTCCCGTGCAACGTCTACATGGTCACCACGCTGCTGGGGCGGACGCTCGGGGACGTCGGGGTGCGGCGGTTCGGGGCCGTGGTGGTGGTGCGGGCCGGGGCGCTGTTGGCGGCGGCGGGGTTCGCCGTGGTGGCCGGGGCGTCCGGGGCGTGGGTGGGGATGCCGGGGTTCACGCTGCTGGGGCTGGGGCTCTGTGTGCTGGTGCCGCAGACCTTCGCGGCGGCGGGCCGGCGCGCTTCCGCGCAGGGCGGCCCGGGGGCTTCGGATGCGGCCGTGGCACGCCTCAATGTCTTCGATTATGTGGGGTTCCTGATCGGTTCCCCGTTGGTCGGGGCGCTCGGGGATGCCTGGAGTCATCGGGGGGCGATGCTGGCGCCGATGGGGTTGGTGCTGGTGACTCTGGGGTACGCCAGGTCGTTCGCGCTTGAACCTGACCGGTACGGTGGCGGGCATGAGCGGCCGCACACAGCTGATGTGGGACGAGGCAGTAACGGGCTATGACTTCGGCCGGGACCATCCGATGGACCCGGTGCGGCTCGCGCTGACCCGGAGTCTGGTGGGCGCGTTCGGGTTGGACCGCGAGGTGGCGGTGGTCGCCGCGAAGACGGCCGGGGATTCGACGCTGAGGCTGGTGCACCGCGACGACTACATCCGCGCGGTGCGGGCGGCCTCGGCGGATCCGGAGACGGCGGACCCGTCGTACGGGCTGGGGACGATGGACGATCCCGCCTTCACCGGGATGCACGAGGTGTCGGCGCTGATCGCGGGGCAGTCGGTGGGCGCGGCGGAGGCGGTGTGGCGCGGGGACGCGCTGCACGCGGTGAACTTCGCGGGCGGACTGCACCACGCGATGCCGGGGTCGGCCTCGGGTTTCTGCGTGTACAACGACGCCGCGCTGGCCATCGCCCGGCTGCTGGAGCTGGGGGCCGAGCGCGTCGCGTACGTGGACGTCGACGTGCATCACGGGGACGGTGTACAGGCGGCGTTCTGGGAGGACCCGCGGGTGCTGACGGTGTCGTTGCACGAGCATCCCCGGACGCTGTTCCCGCAGACCGGGTGGCCGGAGGAGACGGGGGCGGACAGCGCGGAGGGCAGCGCGGTCAATGTGGCCCTGCCGGCCGGGACCGGGGACGCGGGATGGCTGCGGGCGTTCCACGCCGTGGTACCGGAGCTGCTCGAGGACTTCCGGCCGCAGGTGCTGGTGACCCAGCACGGCGCCGACACGCACTTCGAGGACCCGCTGGCGCATCTGGCGGTGTCGCTGGACGCGCAGCGCACGGTCCAGGTGGCGTGCCACGAGCTGGCGCACGAGCACGCCGACGGGCGATGGGTGGCCCTGGGCGGTGGCGGTTACGCGGTGGTGGAGGTCGTGCCGCGGTCCTGGACCCATCTGGTGGCGATCGCGGCCGAGCGGCCGGTGGATCCGGTGACGGTGATTCCCGAGAGCTGGCGGCAGGAGGTGTACGCCCGGACCCGGCAACTGGGGCCGATGCGGATGACCGACGGCCGGTGGCCCGTGTCCTGGGCCCCCTGGGAGGCCGGCTGACGACCCGGCGGACCGGCTGGACCAGGCGGTACTGGCGGCCCGCCGAGCGGCGTTCCCGCTGCGGGGGCTGCTGGCATGAACGGGCCGGTGCCGGGCTCCGGTGCCGGGCTCTGAAGCGGGTCCCGCCAGTTGTGCTTACGCCGACTGTGCGGTGTTTCCCGTTTTTCGAGGTGCCCGGGCTCAGGTTCGCGCACCATCGCTCCCGTGCCGACCACCGCTGACCCCGCCCACCTTGCCGATCCCACCGACCCCGCTGACTTCGCCGACCGCGGCGGCCTTCGTGCGCATCTGCTGGCCGCCCGGCTGGCCGGGGTCGTGGCCACCACGCGGGAGGAGAGCCTGCGGAGTTACCGGCTCTTCGCCGCCCGGGATCCGCGCCTGCTGATCGGCCTGGACCCGGAACGGGCTTGGAGTCAGCGGGAGTTGATCGAGTTGATGGCGGACAGGTGTGGTGTTTCGGCCGATCCTCACCATGTTTCCGGGCATGATGTGATCGACCCGGAGCGGACCCTGGCGGCCCTGGACGCCTATGCGGAGCGCCTCGCGGTCGCCGCCCGGAGCGGTGCGCCCGTGCTGCTGGGTACCGGCCACCCGCACCGGCTGCTCGGTTTCTACGCCGGGCTGGCAGACGCTCTGTCGGCGGCGGGATGTGACGTTCTCACTCCGGCGCAGGGTCGCTGTGTCGACATAACGACCCGGTTCGGTCTACGCACGTACAACCTCGACTACGTGCGAGGAGTCGCGTTCGTCCGGGGCGCGGACCCCGAACGCCCCGGTGGTGGGCCCGGCGCACACACGCACTCCCCGCTCCCGGTTCGGACCGCCCTCGCCGTGGCCGCCGAGAGCGGCGGGCCGCTCCCCGGGCTGGTGATCGGAGACCACGGCTGGACCTGCGGGGCAGGTCAGCTGGGGTTCGAGGCCGTCGCGCTGGCCGATGTGAACGACCCCGCCCCGTTCGTGGGGGAGGCCGAGGGGTGTGTGTCGGTGGTGGTCCCCCTTGATGACGGTGCGCGGTCCGATCACTATGTGCCGCTGATCCGCTACGTACTCAATCGAGCGTGTCTGTCACAGTAGGCCGCCGATGGGTGCACCTCTTCCCCACTCGCATCACCCGCCCCTACATTGGGGAGTGAGCACGCAGCGACGAAGAGTCACCGGAAGGGGAAGCCGGTGGCCGTCGAGTGCGGAAGGTTCAGGTGTGTCATGGCTGCAGCTGGCGAAAGGCCTCTGAACGAGGTTCAGTTCCTTACCGTGGCGGAGGTCGCCTCGGTGATGCGAGTGTCGAAGATGACCGTGTACCGGCTGGTGCACAGTGGTCATCTGCCCGCGATCCGGGTGGGGCGGTCCTTCCGCGTCCCGGAGCAAGCGGTTCACGAATACCTCCGCGAGAGCTATGTGGGGGTGGACACCGCCTGACGGCGAACCGGGGAGGGCCCGCACAGGGCACTCACGGGCCTCCCTGGCTCCTCGATTACGACCTCAGCGCTCGGGCGGGTAGGCTGGCCCCTCGTAGGTCGTGTGGGCCCATGGCGCCCAAACACCGAGTGATGAGAAGTGAGCGAGGGTAGTCGTGGGCTCTGTTATCAAGAAGCGGCGCAAGCGGATGGCGAAGAAGAAGCACCGCAAGCTGCTCAAGCGCACGCGCGTTCAGCGTCGCAACAAGAAGTAAGCGACGTCGCGGAAGCGTGTCCAGTGGCCCCCCACCGGTGAGGTGGGGGGCCACTGTCTTTACATCTGGCCGGGTCTGTTCTTCTCCCCGGTTGTCATCACGCCATGTATCGAGTGGACAGCACAGAGCGACCGTGACCCGTTAGGTTGGCGGGCAGGACGTAGGCGAGAGGAAGGCGCTGGTTTTGGGAAAGGTCGTGCTTGTGACGGGAGTGGCCCGCCCTCTGGGGGGCCGTTTCGTCCGGCGGATCCAGCGTGACCCGGAGGTGGAACGGGTCGTCGCCGTGGACGCGGTCCGGCCCGCGCACCCTCTGGGCGGCGCCGACTTCGTCCAAGCCGACATCCGGCAGCCCACCGTCGCGCGCGTGCTCGCGGAGGCCGGTGCCGACACCGTCGTGCACCTGGACGTCACGGGCACGCCGCTCGGCAGCGGCAGCAGCCGGACGGCGCTCAAGGAGACCAACGTCATCGGCACCATGCAACTGCTCGGTGCCTGTCAGAAGTCTCCGCGCGTCAAACGTCTGGTGGTGAAGTCCAGTACGAACGTCTACGGCTCCGCGCCCCGCGACCCGGCGGTCTTCACCGAGACGACTCCGCCCAAGTCCCTGCCCAGCGGCGGGTTCGCGAAGGACGCGGTCGAGGTCGAGGGCTATGTGCGTGGCTTCGCGCGCCGCCGCCCGGATGTCGCCGTGTGCGTGCTCAGGTTCGCCAACATCCTGGGCCCCGCCGCGGACAGCCCGCTCGCCTCGTACTTCTCGCTGCCGGTCCTGCCGACCGTGTTCGGCTACGACCCGCGGCTGCAGTTCGTGCACGAGGACGACGTGATCGAAGTACTGCGCCTGGCCGCGCGCGAACCCCGGCGCGGCACGCTCAACAGCGGCACCTTCAACGTCGCCGGCGATGGGGTCCTGCTGCTGTCCCAGTGCTCGCGGCGGCTCGGCCGGCCCACCGTGCCGCTGCTGCTCCCGGCGGTCACCTGGGCGGGCTCGCTGGTGCGTACGCTGGGGGTGTCGGACTTTTCGCCGGAGCAGATCCGACTGCTCACACATGGCCGGGTGGTGGCGACGGACCAGATGCGCGAGACGCTGGGCTTCACACCGAAGTACACGACTGCAGAAACGTTCGCGGACTTCGTGCGCAGCCGTGGCCCCGGACTGCTTCCGCCGGAGGTCCTCGAGAGGACCGTCGACCGGATCGCCGCACTGCCCCTGCCGGGCGGCGGTCACCCCCCGAAGCAGAGCGCCAACTGAGGAGCGCAGCAACGATGGCGGACGCCAAGGTCATTCCGTTCGACGACGACCGTTCCCGCGGGGGCGCCGGGGGCGCGGCGCAGCGCCCGTCGCGCCGCGGCGCGGGCAGTCGGCGCAAGGGCGCCGGGAGCGCCTCGATGGGCGAGGTCCAGCCCCTGCCGGGCCGGGCGTCCGCGAAGGACGATGCTCCGGTGCCCCGCGAACACCGTGAACCCCACGAGGACCGGCCCCGGGAACCGGTCGCCGACGGCGGCGTACGCCCGGACGCGGGCGACGGCGGTGGCCTGGACCGGCGTGTCGCCAGTGGCCTGGCCTTCCTGCGCCGCCGGCTGACGGGGGACTACGCGGTCGACGACTTCGGCTACGACGAGGAACTCACCGACCAGGTCCTGATGTCGCTGCTGCGCCCGGTGTACGAGAAGTACTTCCGGGTCGAGGTGAAGGGCATCGAGAACATCCCCTCGGAGGGCGGCGCCCTGATCGTCGCCAACCACTCCGGGACGTTGCCGCTGGACGGTCTGATGATGCAGGTCGCCGTCCACGACAACCACCCGGCCGACCGGCACCTGCGGCTGCTCGCGGCGGACCTGGTGTTCATGCTGCCGGTGGTCAACGAGCTCGCCCGCAAGCTCGGTCACACCCTGGCCTGTGCCGAGGACGCGGCACGGCTACTGGAGCAGGGGGAGCTGGTCGGGGTGATGCCGGAGGGCTTCAAGGGCCTCGGCAAACCCTTCGCCGACCGTTACAAGCTCCAGCGCTTCGGGCGCGGCGGTTTCGTGTCCACGGCGCTGCGCGCGCGGGCGCCGATCATCCCGTGCTCGATCGTCGGGGCCGAGGAGATCTACCCGATGATCGGCAACGGTCGGACCATCGCCCGGCTGCTCGGCTTTCCGTACTTCCCGCTGACGCCGACCTTCCCGTGGCTCGGCCCGCTCGGCGCGATCCCGCTGCCGACGAAGTGGACGATCCAGTTCGGCGAGCCGATCCACACGGAGAGCTATCCGCCGGAGGCGGCCGAGGACCCGATGCTGATGTTCAACCTGACCGACCAGGTCCGGGAGCAGATCCAGCACACCCTCTACAAGCTGCTGGTACAGCGAAGGTCGGTGTTCTTCTAGAAGGCGGACGTACGTGGTGGGGGTGCCCCTTGCGACAAGGGGCACCCCCACCACGTACGTCCTGCCGCGCCAGGCGCCGCCTGCTGCCCTACGCTCCGCCAGTGCCGTGGCAGGCGACGTCTGCCCCGTCGCGACGCCCGGCACGCTCCCCCGAGCTCTTCGAGCAGGGGGAGCACCGGCCGAAAGCCCGAGTACGTCCAGTACGAGGGCTTCCGGCCGGCACCCCCCAAGCTCTCCGAGCCGGGGGGACCCCCATGACGCCGCTCCTTGACGGGCAGACGTTGCCTGCCACGGCACTGGTCCGCCCTAGTCGGCGCGCTCGCTGTCGATGCCCAACCCCGGGAGCAGGCCGGGCAGGAGGGGCGGGAGGGTGACGTCGGGCTGGGGGGTGGGGCGATGCCGCCGGTGGACGGCGGTGAGGTGCTGACGCCGGTCTCCTCCGGCGGATCGAGCAGTCCGCCGCTGTTGCCGCCGAGCAGGCTGTCGCTCTCGTCGCCGGAGTCGGCGGCCCCACTGGGGTCGCTGCTGCTGGTGCTGTCCTGGTCGGGGCCGTCGGTGCTGGTGCCGGGCGCCTGGGAACGGCTGGTGCCGGACGGGGCGCCGGGTGTGGCCCCGGAGTCGCCCTGCCGCTCGCCGCGGTCGCCGCCGTCCCGGGCCGGTGGCTGGGGGAGCAGGGACTGCAGCGGGGTGACGTCCTCGTCTATGGCGTCGAACACCGACGACACCTGCTCGCTGACGTCTCCGAGCTGCGCGGGCAGCCTGTCGCGCAGGGAGCCCCAGACCTCCCGGTGCGAGTGGGAGAAGGAGGAGAGGGCCTGCATGGGGCCCAGGGAGTCCGGGTCGAGGCGGTACGCCTCGCGCAGCAGCCGATGGCCCTCGGACGCGTCGTGCCGCATGCCGGACAGGGCGCGGCGGACCTCGCCGAGCGATTCGTGGTCGAGGGGGCCGCTGCGACTGCGCTCCATCAGCCGGCGGGCCTCGCTGAGCCGGGTGGAGGCGTGGTCGAGGAGGACGCGGCCCCGCTCGTCGTTGCCGTCGGCCAGGCCGAGTTTGACATCCTCTATGCCGCGCTTGAGGCCGTAGAGCGAGTCACCGGGCAGGGCGTCGGAGCTGGCGGCGGAGACTCCGCCGAGGGCGCCGGCGGCCACGGTGACGCCGAGTCCGCCCGCGGTGAGTCCCTTGGTCAGCCGTGAGCGCGGTCTCAGCTTCCCCATGGGGGTCGCCCGGTGACTGCCCCGGGCGCGACGTGAACGCTGTTCGGGCACGGATGAATCCGCTGCCTCGCCCGCGGCGGTGCCTTCCTGGAGCATGGCTTCGAACGCGGCCACCAGTTGGGCCCGCTGGACGACCTTGACCTCGGGATCCAGCTCCGGCCTGGGCAGCGCGCCGAGACCGGCGGCGAGCGTGAGCAGCCGCTCCTGTTCCGTCTTCGCGGCAGCCGGGGCTGGTGCCGATCCTTCGGGCTGCTCGGCCGCCGTGCCCCGGTCGGACTGCTCCTCCAGGGCCTGGGCGAAGGCGTTCGCCCGCCGGTGCGCCGATACGTTCGCGATCACTGGCGGCACCTCCTCTCGTCATGAAGATCGACTCCCCAGGGGGTCCTGAGGGTTCCACCCCCTGACCATGTCCACACGATCGGGTGATCGGAGTCGGTTGGGAGTGACCACAGGGAGCCTGCATCCCGCACAACGAGCGGCGCGGTACTTGGGTTACGCACGCCGGAGGAACGGCTGGGGGGAGTCAACGGGGTATCACTGAAGGTGAGTTGGCTGTCACGGATGGTGCATCGTCGGTGTCGGGTCCGTTCCGCTCAGCGCGCGTCCTCCGGGAGGAGCCGGGCGAGGGTGCGGACGGCCCGGTACTGGAGGGTCTTGATCGCTCCCTCGTTCTTGCCCATCACGCGGGCGGTCTCCGCGACGGAGAGGCCTTGGAGGAATCGGAGCGTGACGCATTCGCGCTGTTGGGGGTTGAGTCGTCGTACGGCATCGAGGAGGGCGGCGTTGGAGAGGTATTCGAGGACGGAGTCCTCCGGGGACCGCTCGACCTCGTTGGCGTCGAGCATCTCCCCGGTGGTGACCTCGAGGCGGAAGCGGCTGGACTTGAAGTGGTCGGCGACCAGGTTGCGGGCGATGGTGACGAGCCAGGCGCCGAAGTCGCGTCCCTGCCAGGTGAAGGTGCCGATGCGGCGGAGTGCCCGCAGAAAGGTCTCGCTGGTGAGGTCCTCGGCGGTCGCCTTGCCGCCCACCCGGTAGTAGATGTAGCGGTACACGGTGTCGCTGTACTGGTCGTAGAGCCGTCCGAAGGCGTCGGCCTCGCCGGCCTGGGCGCGCTCCACGAGGTCCATCATCCGGGCGCTGTCACTGTCCGCGGCGGGACGGCGCGCGGCGGCCGCGCCGGACGAGCGTCCGCGCCTGGTCACCGCGGTGCTGTCGTCGGTGAGGGCGTAGCTGGGGCCGACGGGTGGGTCGGCGAGGGCGTAGCAGGGGCCGCCGGTGGCGGTGGCGAATGCGGGGACGGCGTGCGCGGTGGGGACGAAGCCGCGCAACAACTCCCGGGCCGTGACGACTGCGGTGCGCAGTGCGGTCAGGCCCGAGTCGTCAACCCCGACGTGTGGGTACACGGGACTCCCAGAGGCAGAGCTTCCATCACGTGCAGTACGGGTCATTCACCCGTCATAGCGACGAGGGGTGCCCGATTGCGTCTGAGGAGAATAACGCTTCGTGCAGACACTGCTACACCGAGTTGCTCAAATCATCGATTACATCGCTTCCGTGACCTGTTGACGCACATTCAAGTACCTGATGATGACCGGATGTTGACCGAAAAGTTTCGCTTTCCGGTTCGGTGCGGGGCATGTTGTGGCCGTGTGCAGCCAAGAGGACTGGACAGCGGGGGTGCGGGGCGCAGCGGTTGGATTGGCAGGGTTGCGGGCGGGGTGCCACTTTTGTTCCCCGCTGATCAGGGCTGCGGCCGTACGGGTGTCCGTCGCCGTCGGGTTGACCGGTCACCCGGCGTGCGTGGGGATGTCATCCGACGGGCGGGCGGAGGGGCACCCGGAGTGAGCGGGCGCCGCCGGGCTCAGCGCCGGCGGCGGTGCATCGCGATGGCCGCCGCCGTGCCGCCGGCCACCGCGCCCACGCCCGCCGCCGCCGGGATGCCGACCTTCGCCGCCTTGCGGCCCGTCCGGTAGTCGCGCAGGCGCCAGTCCATCGCGCGGGCGTGCTTGCGCAGCTTGGAGTCCGGGTTGATCGCGTACGGGTGCCCGACCAGCGAGAGCATCGGGATGTCGTTGTGCGAGTCGCTGTACGCGGCGCAGCGGCCCAGGTCCAGGTTCTCCGCCGCCGCCAGCGCGCGTACGGCCTCCGCCTTCGCCGGACCGTGCAGCGGTTCGCCCACGAGTTTGCCGGTGTACACGCCGCCGAGGGACTCGGCCACCGTCCCCAGCGCCCCGGTCAGGCCCAGGCGCCGCGCGATCACCTGGGCGATCTCCACCGGCGCCGCCGTGACCAGCCACACTCGCTGCCCGGCGTCCAGGTGCGCCTGCGCCAGTGCCCGCGTGCCCGGCCAGATCCGCCCGGCCATGTACTCGTCGTAGATCTCCTCGCCGATGGACTTCAGCTCGGAGACCCGGTGGCCCTTGACGATGGAGAGCGCCGAGTCGCGTGCGTCCTGCATGTGCTCGGGGTCCTCGACGCCGGCCAGCCGGAACCACGTCTGCTGCCACGCGAACCGCGCGAGGTCGCGCGTCTCGAAGAACTTCCGCTTGTACAGGCCCCGCCCGAAGTGGAACAGGGCCGCGCCCTGCATCACCGTGTTGTCCAGGTCGAAGAACGCGGCGGCCCGGTCGTCGCCGTGAACCGGGAACTCCGGTTCACGGGCGGAAATTTCCTGAGTGGATTTGCGGGCAGCCTCCGCCGAGGCCTCGCCTGCCAACACGCTCCGCGCCGTGGCGGAGCGCCTACGGGGGGTGAGCCATCCGAGAGCGGCCATGGCGTTGAGCATAGCCAGTCCGGTCGGCGGTTCCGGAGCGGAGAGGTTTGAACACCGTGAACTCTGCGCGTCCGTGTCGTTAAAGTGCCCCGCCCGGCGGATGGGACCGGCCCGGGACCGGTCCGGAACCAGGTCCCCGCACGCTACTCCGCGTCACAGTGGCCGCAGAGGGGTTCCCCTGTACCGCCGCAGGGCGAGAATGGCTGACATGAGTCCGTTCTTTCGCCGTAAAACCCCGCAGGATCGTCTCGTCACCCTCGTCCGCAAGCCCGGCTGTCACCTGTGCGACGACGCGCAGGCCGTGGTGGAGAAGGTGTGCGCTGATCTCGGGGTCGCGTGGGAGGGGAAGGACATCACCGAGGACCCGGAACTGCATGAGCGGTACTGGGAGCAGATTCCCGTTGTCCTCGTCGACGGCCGTCAGCACACGTTCTGGCGTGTCGACGAGGACCGCCTCCGCAAAGCCCTGACCGGCTGAGCGCCTGACCGACTGGGCGGGTGGTCGGGACCACTGATCCACGACTGACCGACCAGTCCAAAGTGGCGGGAAAGTCGCTTAGGATCGATGGTGGCTTGGTCTCGGGGGCGGGATACACAGAGGAGAGTGTGCGGTTTTGCCCCCAGAACAAAGGGAGCGATGGTGCTCGTGCGCCGGTTCCACACGGCTGCGCCGGGGGCGCGTGACCCCGGTCACGTTGGGTGGGCAAATCGGACACCATCTTTGTGCACGCGTTCACAAAGACATAGCCTGCATTCGACGGGGCGGTCCGGGGACGTATGACCGCCTGAAGCCCCGCTCTACCCGCAGGAGCACCGTGGCAACTGGCCGAACTCACCGACCGGCGACCCGTAGCCGAGGGATTCCCGAGGCCACCGTCGCCAGGCTTCCGCTGTATCTCCGCGCCCTCACCGCGCTCTCCGAGCGCTCGGTGCCCACAGTCTCCTCGGAGGAGCTGGCGGCGGCCGCGGGCGTCAATTCCGCGAAGCTTCGTAAGGACTTCTCCTACCTGGGTTCCTACGGCACCCGGGGTGTGGGCTACGACGTCGAGTATCTCGTGTACCAGATCTCCCGTGAACTCGGCCTCACCCAGGACTGGCCGGTTGTGATCGTCGGTATCGGTAACCTCGGTGCCGCGCTCGCCAACTACGGCGGGTTCGCCTCCCGCGGGTTCCGGGTCGCCGCGCTCATAGACGCCGATCCCGCGATGGCCGGAAAGCCCGTCGCCGGCATCCCGGTGCAGCACACCGACGAACTCGAGAAGATCATCCAGGACGAGGGCGTGTCGATCGGCGTGATCGCGACGCCCGCCGGTGCCGCCCAGCAGGTGTGCGAGCGACTCGTGGCCGCGGGCGTCACCTCCATCCTGAACTTCGCGCCGACCGTGCTGTCCGTCCCGGACGGTGTCGACGTGCGCAAGGTGGACCTCTCCATCGAGCTGCAGATCCTCGCCTTCCACGAGCAGCGCAAGGCCGGCGAGGTGGCCGCCGGGACCGTCGTTCCGCCCGTCGGTTCCCGCCCGGAGCCCGTCGCCGCGCGCCGGGTCTCCGTCGACGGCCATGAGTCCGCCGCAGACCAGGGGCCCGATGGGGACGTACCCGCCGTGATGCCGACATGAGCCTCCTCGTCGTCGGACTGAGCCACCGCAGCGCGCCGGTCAGCGTGCTGGACCGGGCCTCGTTGAGCGCGGACGCGCAGATCAAGCTGCTGCAGGACACGGTCGCCGCCGAACCGGCCACCGAGGCCGCGGTGCTCGCCACCTGCAACCGCATCGAGCTGTACGCCGACGTGGACAAGTTCCACGCCGGTGTCGCCGAGCTCTCCACGCTGCTGGCCCAGCACAGCGGGGTCGGCCTGGAGGAGCTCACGCCCTATCTCTATGTGCACTACGAGGACCGCGCCGTCCACCACATGTTCTCGGTGGCCTGCGGACTGGACTCGATGGTGGTGGGCGAGGGACAGGTCCTCGGCCAGATCAAGGACGCCCTGGCGCGTGCGCAGGAACTGCACACCGCCGGACGGCTGATGAACGACGTGTTCCAGCAGTCGCTCCGGGTCGGCAAGCGCGCCCACACGGAGACCGACATCGACCGCGCCGGGCAGTCCCTGGTCACCTTCGGACTGGAGCAGCTGGCCGCCGGCTCGCTCGTCGACGGCTGGGCACGGGGCAAGAAGGCTCTGGTCATCGGTGCCGGATCGATGTCCTCGCTGGCCGCGGCCACGCTCGCGCGGGCCGGTGTCGCCGAGATCGTGATCGCCAACCGCACCGCCGACCGCGCCGAGCGCCTCGTGCAGATCCTCACCGAGGCCGAGGACACGGACGTGCTGGCCCGCGCGATACCGATGGGATCGGTGGCGGACGAACTGACACGTGCAGACGTCGTCGTCTCCTGCACCGGCGCGACCGGACTCGTCCTCACGGCCGACGCGATCGCCGCCGGTGTCGAGGACCGCGCCGGGCAGCAGCCGGACACGATACGCACCGGGGCCGCCGGAGCCACGGAGGCGTCGGCGCACGACGCGCCCAGGGCGTCGGCCGAGCGGCCGACGCCGCTGCCCCCGCTTCCGCGGTCACCCCGGTGGCCGGCCCCGCCGGCACCGGTACCAGTAACGACGAGGACTGCCCGCTGGACCTGGCCTCCGTACCACCGGGCTTCTCCGTGATGGGCGAGGCGGCCGTCGCCGGTATGGACGCGGCGACGCTGGAACAGCACGCGGCATGGGCCGCGGGCGGCGCCGTCGACCGCCGCCAGGGCGGCCGACGCGGTGCCGGGACCGAGGCGGACACCGAGCTGATCGGCGCGCTGGCCGCGGCCGCGGCCAGCGCCTGCCGGATCCCCGAGCGGCGCCGTCCGGAGCCGGTGGCCGAGCCGCCGCGCCCGGAGCCCGTGCTCTTCCTGCTGGACCTCGCGATGCCGCGCGACATCGACGCGGCCGCGCACCGCATCCCCGGGGTGCGGCTGGTCGACATCGAGGCGCTCGCGGAGGCGTCGGCGGACGCTCCGATGGCCGCCGATGTGGACCAGGTCCGGCGTATCGTTTCCGAAGAGGTCGCGGCGTTCGGGGCGGCACAGCGGGCCGCGCACATCACGCCGACCGTGGTCGCCCTGCGCGCCATGGCCGCGGACGTGGTGGCCGGTGAGATCGCCCGCCTGGAAGGGCGGCTGCCCGGCCTGGACGACAGGCATCGCGCGGAGATCACCCAGACCGTGCGGCGGGTGGTCGACAAGCTGCTGCACTCGCCGACCGTGCGGGTCAAGCAGCTCGCGGCCGAGCCTGGCGGCGCGGGGTACGCGGACGCGCTGCGCACCCTGTTCAACCTCGACCCGGAGACGGTGGTCTCCGTCTCCCGCGCCGAGGGAAGCACCGAGAAAAGCGCGAAGAACGCGAAGAACGCGAAGAGTGCGGAGAACGCAGAAAACCGAGGGCCGGCATGACTGAGAAGGCACTGAGGCTCGGGACCAGGCGGAGCAAGCTCGCCATGGCCCAGTCCGGGCAGGTGGCGGATGCCGTGAGCCAGGTGACCGGACGGCCTGTCGAGCTCGTCCCGATCACCACGTACGGCGACACGTCACGCGAGCACCTCGCGCAGATCGGCGGCACGGGCGTCTTCGTGGCCGCGCTGCGCGAGGCTCTGGTGCGCGGTGAGGTGGACTTCGCGGTGCACTCGCTGAAGGACCTGCCGACCGCACCGCACGACGAGCTGGTCCTGGCCGCCGTACCGGAGCGCGAGGACCCGCGGGACGTGATGATCGCGCGTGACGCGCTCAAGCTCATCGATCTGCCGCGCGGCGCCCGGATCGGCACCGGTTCGGCGCGTCGCATGGCCCAGCTGAACGCGTACGCGGCCGGCCACGGCATGGAGATCACCACGGTGCCGATCCGCGGGAACGTCGACACCCGGATCGGGTACGTCAAGAGCGGTGAGCTGGACGCCGTCGTGCTGGCCGCCGCCGGACTGAACCGGGTCGGTCGCAGCGACGAGGTGACCGACTTCCTGTCGGTCGACACGATTCTGCCCGCTCCCGGCCAGGGGGCCCTGGCGGTCGAGTGCACCGTGCGTGACACGGAGCTGACCGCCGCGCTCGCCGAACTCGACGACCCGTTCACACGGGCCGCCGTGACGGCGGAGCGGTCACTGCTCGCCGCCCTGGAGGCCGGCTGTACCGCCCCTGTGGGGGCGCTGGCCGACCTTCCCCAGATCTCGGCTTCGCTCGAGCCTGGGGGGACCCCCAAGCGGACGGGCCGATTGTCAAGGAAATGCGCCTGCGCGGCGTCGTCGGCACGACCGACGGCACCACACTGGTGCAGCTGTCCACCACCGGTCCCGTGCCCGAGACGCACGAGGCGGCGATGGCGCTCGGTCGCGAACTCGCCACCGAGATGCTCGCGCAGGGCGCGGCCGGTCTGATGGGGGAGCGAGCACATTGAGCCCCACCACCCTTCCACCCCCTCCGGAACACGGGCACGTCACCTTCCTCGGTGCCGGACCCGGGGATCCGGGACTGCTGACTCTGCGCGCCGTGGAGGCGCTGGCGAACGCGGACGTTCTCGTCGCCGAGCACGATGTGCTCGACGTCGTACGTCGGCACGCCAGGCAGGGCGTTGCCGAAGTGCTGACGGACACGGACTCGGCGGGTTCCTCCGCGCCGTCCGCTCCGGGCACAGGCACGCCTCAACTGAAGGTTGTTGACGGCACGTCAACAACCGTCGGCGCCCCCGCGGTGCGGGATGCCGCACATCTTGTCATGGAGGCCGCGCGGGGCGGCAGGCGGGTCGTGCGCGCGGTGTCCGGTGATCCCGGCCTCGACGCGTACGCCGCCGAGGAGATGCTGGCGTGCGTGACGGCCGGGGTGACCTTCGAGGTCGTCCCCGGTATCGCGGCCGCGATCGGCGTGCCCGCGTACGCCGGTGTGCCGTTGCGGGACGCCGAGGGTGCGGACGTGCGGTTCGTGGACGCGCGCACCGCGTCGGACCGGTGCTGGACCGAGGTCGGGGCGTCGGACGGCACGGTGGTCGTCTCCGCCACGCTCGACTCGGTGGCCGCCGCTGCGGGCGAACTGGTGTCCGCCGGTCGCAAGCCCGACACCCCCCTGACGGTGACCGTCGCCGGTACGACGACCCGGCAGCGGACCTGGACGGCGACGCTCGGCACGATCGCACAGACGCTGAAGCAGGCGAAGGTGCTGCCGTCGCCCGACGGCGGCCGGCCCGTGATAGCCGTGGTCGGTGAGCGCTCCGCCCCCGCCCAGCGCGACCGGCTCGCGTGGTTCGAGTCCAAGCCGATGTTCGGCTGGAAGGTCCTTGTTCCACGTACCAGGGAGCAGGCGGCGTCGCTCTCCGACCAACTGCGGTCCTACGGCGCGGTGCCGCACGAGGTGCCGACCATCGCCGTCGAGCCGCCGCGTACCCCGCAGCAGATGGAGCGCGCGGTCAAGGGCCTGGTGACGGGCCGCTACGAGTGGATCGCCTTCACCTCCGTCAACGCGGTCAAGGCGGTGCGGGAGAAGTTCGAGGAGTACGGCCTCGACGCCCGCGCCTTCGCCGGGATCAAGGTCGCCGCGGTCGGCGACCAGACCGCGGCCGCGCTCGTCGCCTTCGGCGTGAAGCCCGACCTGGTGCCGAGCGGCGAACAGTCGGCGGCCGGGCTGCTGGACGACTGGCCGCCGTACGACCCGGTCTTCGACCCGATCGACAGGGTCTTCCTGCCCCGCGCGGACATCGCCACCGAGACACTGGTGGCCGGCCTCATCGAGCTGGGCTGGGAGGTCGACGACGTCACCGCCTACCGCACGGTGCGCGCGTCGCCCCCGCCGGCGGAGACCCGTGAGGCGATCAAGGGCGGTGGCTTCGACGCGGTGCTCTTCACCTCGTCGTCGACGGTCCGGAACCTGGTCGGCATCGCGGGCAAGCCGCACAACGTGACGATCATCGCCTGCATCGGCCCGGCCACCGCCAAGACGGCCGAGGAGCACGGACTCCGCGTCGACGTCATGGCACCGGAGCCGTCGGTGCACAAGCTGGCGGCGGCCCTGGCGGACTTCGGCGCGCGACGCCGCCTCGCGGCGATCGACGCGGGCGACCCGGTCACCCGGCCGAGCGAGCGGCGGCCGGGGGCACGGAGACGCCGGTCGACGACCTGAGCCGATCCCACGAGGCGGAGCGGTCCTGCGGGACCGCTCCGCCTCGTCGCGTCCTGTGGGCCGTTTCGGGTCTGTGCCCTACTGGGGCGTGAAGACCAGCAGACGGTCCAGGAGCAGCGAGGAGAGGGCGGGGTGGGTGAGGGTCTCGGGCTGCGTGCAGGCGCGTGCCACGGCCTGCACGCAGCCCGAGTCGACGGGCCTGTCGGCGCCGTACTGCGCGCAGAAGTCGGTGCCGGTGGACGGGAGCTTGGTGACGTGCGGTCCGGTCGGTCCGGCGTCGTCGGCGCGGCTGAAGCTCCAGGCGTGGAGCTTGTCCGCGTCCGGCTGGTCGGCGATGAAGTCACGCGCGCTGCCGCGCAGGTCCCGGTGGTGCTTGGCGGCCACCGGGACGGCCGCCTCCTTGTCGGCGGAGAGCGAGATGCTGGAGTAGCTCGCCTGCCGGGTGGCCACGTGGTTCGTGCCGTAGGCGAAGACGAACGAGCCGTCCGGCAGGCTGAAGCCCGGGCTCAGCGGGTCGTCGGCGTCGTTGGACAGGGCGCCGGTCCCGGGCGTGGGGGATCGATCACCTTGTTGGACTGCAGCCCCGGATACGACTGCTCGAATCCGCGCTCGAGCGCTACGTCGCGTGCCTCGAAACCCGGGTGGGCGTCGATGATCCGCTGCCGCAGCAACTGCAGCGTGGGTTGAGGTCGAGTTCGGTGCCCTCGGTCCCGGCGACGCGCAGCCGTGGTACTTCGCGCGGTCTTCCCGCCCCGGGCGCGGCTGGCGCTTCGCAGTTCGGGCAGTCGTGATGTTCTACCGCCAATGCGTCCTGATCGGGCGTGAGCTTCATGGGGGTGGGCGGTCAGGCGGAGGAGTTGGGTGCCGCCGCCGTGGCGTAAGGCGTGGGTGACGAGTTCGGAGACGACCAGGACGACGGTGTCGGCCACTTCTGAGTCGACCGCCGGCTGTCGGAGGGCTTCGAGGAAGGCCCGGGTGGTCTCGCGTGCGACGGCGACCGCGGTCGCGGGGCGGATGGTCGTGGCGTCGACGCACATCGTGCCCAGCAGGTCCACCCTGGCCTCTGGCTCGTCAATGCCCGGTTTTGCCTGCCCGCCCGCTGTGCCCCGCCCAGCGCCCCCTTAACCCGACAGGGCTCGATTACCTCACCGTTGAACGCGCGGAAATCTATGACGGCTGGAGTAGACATTGGGCGGTGGTGTGGTTATGGTTTCTCTCGTAGCCGAGATCAGCAAGGCCCGGCAGAGACGAACTGCCGGGCCGCAGTACCCGCAGTCGCAGTACGCAGGACGGTGCGGTGGTGGAGTTCCGAAGCCAGAGCGGTTGCAGGACGGCGACGGGGCTGACGACCGGACCGGGTGGCCCGCAGTGATCAGGGGCCGCCGTGAGCAGGACCCCGCAGTGGCAGTACCCGTAAGTGCAGTACCCAGCAGCGAAGTCAGTGAGCAGTACCTCGGTGAAGGCGTCGGCTGCGGACGCGCGCACCGGGAAGTTCGGCAGTGGGGTTCTAAGCCAGAGCAGACGCATGACGGGCGACGGGGCCGGCTGTCGAAGAGTGGCGCTGTCACAGGCCACCAGCAGTTCGGAGTATCCAGTAGTACAAGCAGTGCGTAGTACCAGCAGTGCGCAGTCCCCCGTTGGTAAGTAGTTGATCAAGAGGGAAGAACGGAGGAGCCGAGCGCCATCAGGATCGCCCGGGCGGACGTCTTGGGCCCGGGTACCGCAGGACATCGATAGTGAGGTGGTCTCCGGTCAAGCAACCGCGATCCCCGCACCCCCGACGGCATCTCGGTCGGGTCCGCGGACACAGAAGGCCGGCGCAGGACCAGGGCCGGCAGATGGTGTAGCAGTTCCTTCGGGGCCCTGGTGCCATTGGCACCAGGGCCCCTCCCCGCGTTTTACAGAGAGGTGCAATGACCGCAGACGACTCGTTCGGCCGGCTCGATGACGACGACTACCCCGCCTACACGATGGGTCGGGCCGCCGCGATGCTCGGCACCACCCCGGGCTTCCTCCGTGCCCTCGGCGAAGCCCGCCTGATCACCCCGCTGCGCTCCGCGGGCGGCCACCGCCGCTACTCCCGCTATCAGTTGCGCATCGCGGCCCGCGCCCGGGGACTCGTCGACCAGGGCACCCCCGTCGAGGCCGCCTGCCGCATCGTCATCCTCGAAGACCAGCTCGAGGAAGCCCAGCGCCTCAACGCCGCATACCGCCGCGCCGCCGAATCGGCGAACCCCACGGCCGCGGCCTGAGACGGCGGGGACCCGCGGCTTTCCCGGCAGCTTCGCCGCCGCCGCTCACGCACGTTACCCGGAACGCTTCAGCGTCCCGGGTAACACCGCCTTCACCAGGTCTCCGGTCAGGGCCCCGGAGCCCGGGTGTCACGCCGGGGCGGCGGCTGCTTCTCCCTGCGGGGTGCGCGGGCCGGGCACCGTCGCCCGGACGGACAGGTCCAGATCGAGGCGGCTGTTCATGTCCGGCTCGAACCGGCCGTACGGATTCACATGGGGGTCCAGAACAGCGGCGACAGCGCCCGGCGGTCCGCGTCGGTGAGCTTGTCCGCCCACGTCGGATCGGCCAGGACCTCCTGCACCAGCAGCGTGTCGGCGTGCAACAGCGCGGACTGGAGCAGGTGCAGTGCCAGCATGCTGACCTCCTGCGACTCCTTGTCCGCATCGGCCAGGTCACCGTCCCTGCCGTGGAAGAGGTCCTTGTCCGCGGAGTTCCAGTTCTCCACCATCTGCAACCCCTCGTGGATCTCCTGGCGCATCTCGACGTCCGCGAGGTAGTCGCAGACGAACGAGGTACGCACCGCCCGCCCGAGTTCCTCGATCGCCCGGTACGTCGGGTGCTTCGACCCTCCCCTTGGAGGCCCCTTGCCGACTTTCGCGACGACTGCCCGCTTCGACCACGACTTCAAGGAACTCCTTCCGCAGGAGCGAGAGAGGTTCGAGGGCGCCGTCCGGAACAAGTTCGTGCCGGATGGCGCGACCGGGCAGTTTCGGCCCGGCCTCCGGGCCGAGCCGGTTCAGGGAGTCAGGCTCCCTGACGGCGAGCGTCCCGTCACGGAAATGACGTGGGCTCCCGACGGGCGCGCCACCTGGCAGTACGGAGATGAACTCCGCGAAGGTGAGCCGCACGTCATCTGGCGCCGGATCGGTGGACACGAGATCTTCGATCCCGGCCCCGCCTGAGGGACCGGGGACGGCCCACTGACGCATGCGGTGGGTCGCCCCCCGCGTCACCCCGTCGGTAATGCCGTAGGCACCGCGAGGGGGTGACGGTGAGACTCGGAGCGTGGAAAGGCCACGTGCCCGGGCGGTCACAGGCGGGAACCTCGTGCGAAGGCCCTTGGCGGCTCAGCGGCAGAGTGCGTCGGTGTCGTCGGCGAAGGTCGGGAACTCGGCACGGGCCTCGGCGATGATGTCCCGGGCCGGGCGGCGCGGGGTGGTGGCGTGTCGCTCGGCGAGCCGGGTGAGGCTCGCGTCCGGACGCGACTCGTGCTCCTCGTACAGCACGGACTCCAGCGGTCCGATGCCGTCGGCCAGCACCCACAGGAAGTCGGACAGGTTCCCGGCCACCACGCCGCACTCGCCCTCCGAGCCCATGAACACCACGGGCTGCTCGGCGAGGGGCCGGCCGGGCCGCCCGTACCAGACGGCCGCGAGACCGCCGGTACCGTCCTGCCCGAACAGCCGGTAGGCGTCGCCGTCGAGCTCGGGGTTTCCGGTCCACTGGCGCAGCCAGTCGGTGGTTTCCTCGGCCGAGTCGAAGGCGTCGTAGGGCTCGAAGTCGATCCCGTCACCGTCGGCGTAGTCGAACTCGACGCGGGCCAGGTCGGCGAGGGCGGGTGGAAGGCGGCGGTCGTCGCCGGTCATCTCGTTCACGTGCGGCACCGTAGCTGCTCGCACTGACATCCGGCCTTCGTGTCGGCGCGCCGGGTAGGCGGCCCACCGGCGCCGGGAAGTGACAGGCTGCGGCGGTACGTGGGCCGGGGCTGCGGGCGGTAGAAGACCAAAGAACCCTGGGAGAAAACCAACCAAGCCAAACCTCGCGTAGGTCACTCGAGCGGGTGAAACCGGCCGGTGTGGCTGGCGCGTCGGTGGTTCGGGCGGGCGGTCTCAGCTCGAGACCGAGGCAACTCGGCGTCCTCACGAGCCCGTACATGCATCGGTCCTCGCCGGGACTCCACTCCCCGTGCGAGGGCCTGACCAACAAGGAAGACAGGACTTCTTCCCCTGGCTGAGAAGAAGCCTCACCCTGCCCCGCACCCGAATCAGGGTGTTCGACGAAGCGCCACCCCTCCGGTGTCACCCACGTACGCACACACCAGTCCGGTCAGTACGTGGTCGTGGGCGACCACCTCGCCCAGCACCGCGAGTTGTCGCTGACCGCGATCGGGCAGGCGACGTACATCCCGTCGGTGCCCGAGGGCCCCCTGGTCGACATCCGCAGCCTCGCGGAACGCTTCCCCGAGGGGCGGGACCGGATCGCGTTCGCGCCCCGGCCCCCGGCCGCTGCCGCGACTGCCGGTCCGGCCCGACGGCAACGAGCGAGGGCGCCCGCGCGGCCTGAGCGCGTGCCTCCCGGCAGCGGATCGACCAGAGCCGCAGCCTGACGAGCCGTCCCCGGCCGTGGCGACTCTGCGTCGACAAGTGCTGTTGCGCCCCTGGGACACGCCGCGGCCCGTCCTCTTTCCGAGGGGCGGACCACGCGTGTGGTGGAAAGAGGTGTCAGCCGAGGCGGCGGAGGGGTGCGCCGGCCAGGTAGGCCTCGATGTCCTCGACGGCCTGGCCGTAGTAGGTGCGGTAGTTGAGCTGGGACACGTAGCCGAGGTGCGGGGTGGCCAGCAGCCGGGGTGCGGTGCGCAGGGGGTGGTCCGAGGGCAGCGGCTCGACGTCGAAGACGTCGACGCCGGCGCCGGCGATCCGGTCCTCGCGCAGCGCGGTGAGCAGGGCTTCCTGGTCGACGATCGCCGAGCGGGACGTGTTGACCAGGTACGCGGTCGGCTTCATCAGGGCCAGTTCGGCGGCGCCCAGCAGGCCCCTCGTGCTCTCGCCGAGCACGAGGTGGACCGAGACGAAGTCACTGCTGTGCAGCAACTCCTCCTTGGAGGAGGCCAGTTCGACGCCCACCTCGTCCGCGCGCTCCTTGGTGAGATGCCGGCTCCAGGCCGTGACCTCCATGCCGAAGGCGAGCCCGACCCGCGCCACCCGGCTGCCCACCTTCCCCAGGCCGAGCAGACCGAGGCGGCTGCCGTGCAGATCGACGCCGACGGTCGACTGCCAAGGGCCGCCCGTGCGCAGGGCGTTGTTCTCGGTGACGAGGCCACGGGCCAGGCCGAGCAGGAGCGCCCAGGTCAGCTCCACCGGCGGGGTGGAGGAACTCTGGGTGCCGCAGACGGTGACTCCGTTGCGCTCGGCGGCCGCGTAGTCGATGACCGAGTTGCGCATGCCGGAAGCGATGAGCAGCTTGAGCCGGGGGAGCCGGTCGAGCAGGGAGGCGGGGAACGGGACGCGCTCCCGCAGTGTCACCGCGATGTCGAAGCCGGCCAGCACCGCGGCCAGGTCGTCCTCCGAGTCGAAGTGCTCGGTGAAGCCGACGACCTCCACCCGGTCATGGACAGGGCTCCAGTCGACGATGCTGGTGGCGATGTCCTGGAAGTCGTCGAGCACGGCGCAGCGAAGCCGCATGTCATTCCTCTCCTTGGATTCTGTGGACGGGCGCGGTCGGGGAGCGGAGTCGGCGCCGTGTCAGGGCGCCGGTGGCCTCGTGACCGCGTGGGTGAACGGAGTGCTCGGAGCGTACGGGAGCTGGTTACGGCGTGAGGTGAGGATGACGAGCTGCCGGGTTGCCCGGGTCATCGCGACATAGCGGTCGACGGCTCCTTCGATGCCCTCGCCGAACGAGTCCGGGTCGATGAGGACCACCAGGTCGAACTCCAGGCCCTTGGACAGCTCCGGGGTCAGTGACCGGACGCGGGGCGTCGCCCGGAACGTGGGGTGGCCGATGACGCAGGCGATTCCGTCGTCGTGGGCGGCGAGCCAGGTGTCGAGGACCGAGTCCAGGTCCGCGACCGATCCGTGGACGACGGGGATGCCGTTGCTGCGGATGGAGGTCGGCACGTTGGCGTCCGGGAGGGTGGCGCGGATGACCGGCTCGGCCTCCGTCATGACCTCTTCCGGTGTGCGGTAGTTGATGTTCAGGGAGGCCACGTCGATGCGGTCGAGGCCGATGCGCTGGAGCCGTTCCCGCCACGATTCCGTGAAGCCGTGCCTGGCCTGGGCGCGGTCCCCGACGACGGTGAAGCTGCGGGACGGGCAGCGCAGGAGCAGCATCTGCCATTCCGCGTCGGTCAGTTCCTGGGCCTCGTCCACGACGACGTGCGCGAACGGGCCCGCGAGCACGTCCGGTTCGGGGGTGGGCAGGGCGGTCTCGTCGATCAGGCTGTCCCGCAGGTCCTGTCCGTGCAGCATCGTCACCGCGCCCTCGCCGTCGTCGTCGGAGGCGATCACGTTGTCGATGACGGTGGCCATGCGCTCGCGCTGCGCGGCGACGGACGCGTCGTGCCGGCGCTTGCGCAGGGATGCCTTCGGGTCGCCGAGTCGCTGCCGGGCCGCGTCCAGGAGGGGCAGGTCGGACACCGTCCAGACCTGGGCGGCCTCGCCCTCGCGCCGCAGGCGCTTCACCTCGTCGGGGCCGAGCCAGGGGGCGCACAGGCGTAGGTACGCGGGGACCGACCACAGGTCGGAGACGATGTCGGTGGGTTCGAGGAGCGGCCAGGCGTTGTTGAGGGTGGTGACCAGTTCGTGGTTGCTTCGCAGGGCTTTTTGGAACAGGTGCGGCGGGACCTCGCCGCCGTGCTTGTCCAGGAGGATCGTGACCAGCTCCTCCCAGATCTGGTCGCGTGCCTCGTTGTGCGGGATGCCCGTTTCCGCCGCCTGGAACGCTTCGGCCCAGTCGTCGGCGCTCAGGCGGACGGTGGACCAGGGGGTGGTCACCGTCATGCCCTGGGCGGGTGGGTCCTCGTAGAAGCGGACGGCCGTCTCGATCGCCTTCACCATGTCCGCGGACGACTTCAGGCGGGCCGCCTCCGGGTCGGTCTCGGCCGTTGCCGTGGCGCCCTCGGGGACGAGGTCCCGCAGCGTGCAGGTCCGCACGCCCTCCTCGCCGAGGCTGGGGAGGACGTCGGCGACGTAGGCCAGGTAGGGCTGGTGCGGGCCGACGAAGAGCACGCCGCCCCGACGGTGGCCGAGGCGGGGATCGGAGTAGAGGAGGTAGGCGGAGCGGTGCAGGGCGACGACGGTCTTGCCCGTACCCGGGCCGCCGTCGACGACGAGCGCGCCGCGCGAGCCCGCGCGGACGATGGCGTCCTGGTCGGCCTGGATGGTGCCGAGCACGTCCCGCATCCGGGCCGACCGGTTGCCGCCCAGGCTGGCGATGAAGGCGGAGTGGTCGTCGAGGGCGGCGTGTCCTTCCAGCCCGTCGGGGGTGAACACCTCGTCCCAGTAGTCGCTGATCCGGCCGCCGGTCCAGCGGTACCTGCGGCGGCTCGCGAGCCCCATCGGGTTGGCGTGGGTCGCCGCGAAGAACGGCTCGGCGGCGGGGGAGCGCCAGTCGAGCAGCAGGCGACGGCCCGTGCTGTCGGTGAGGCCGAGCCGCCCGATGTACACGGGCTCGGAGTCGTCCGCGCCGACGATGTGCCCGAGGCACAGGTCCAGGCCGAAGCGGCGCAGGGCGCGCAGGCGGGAGGTCAGCCGGTGCACCTTGATGTCCCGGTCCATGGCCTCCCGGCCGACGCCGCCGGGCGCCCTGAGCGTGGCGGCGCGGTGGTCGGACAGTTCGGCGATCGTCTGCTCGAGGCTCTCCGCGATGGCCGCGAAGTGCCGCTCGTCCCCGGCGATCAGGTTCGGGTCGGCCTTGGCGGAAAGGCGTTCGGGAAGGCCGAAGACGCTGGTCGTCGGGTGGTTTGTCGGTGTCACGATCAGCGATTCTGCGCCATGACGGGGGCCTTGCCGCAAGCCCCCCGGTGCGCTATATGTTGAGAGTGGCAAGGAGTGGGTCCGCCTCTTTGTCCGATCGCCCGCCGCTGTGGCCGGGCGGGCCGATACGTCATGAAACCCCCGCACGCGCCGCGTGCGGGGGTTTCGTCGATCCCGAGCCGGCCTGGCCGGGACAGACCCTGGGCCACCCCGTGCGGATCAGCTTCTTGTTGACGAATTCCTCGGTGCCGGGCGGCCGAGTTCGCGGAGGCCGAACTCGACCTGTCGGCCGGCACGCTCGAGCCACTCTGACGCGACGTCAATCGTGCTGTTCGGTACCTGACTTGGCTCTCCGACGGCCGGGGTCCTCGCCCCTGCGGGACGGCCGTCGCTCGTTCGCTCGCCGCCCCGCGCCGCCCCGCGCCGCCGTTCGGCCGGCCGCTGGCGGCTCTCTGCCGGCCCCTGGTGTCCCCTGGTGCCCCATGGGTCCACGTGCGCGGCCGGCCTCCGAGTGCTGCCCGGCGCCACCGCCGCGTCTTTGGTGGCGGCGGCCACGCGGTGTCTTCGCGGGGCTCTCCGGGCCGTTTTCCGGCGGACCCCGCTGTTTCGACGAATCACTCCTCGGACGACCTCTTGACACTCCGATCGCCGCTCAGGAGTATGTGAACCAACGGTTCGCTTAATGAACCAGCGAGCCTGATCCCTGGAGGAGAGCCGTGCGCATTCGGGTCCGCAAGATCATCAAGCAGCTCGATGAGACGAGGCTGGAGAACGGCCGTGCCGTGGACCCGGTGCACCGGGTCGCGTTCGTCGGGGCCGTCATCGAGAACCCGTACCCCAGCGAGTACGTTCAGGACCTCGTGACCCTCGCCGACGAGCTGGGCGAGGAGATCGGCAAGCTGGTCGGCCCCGCCTGTGTGGAGCTGCTGGGCGGCGAGGTCGAGGCGTTCGGCAAGGCCGCGCTCGTCGGCATCGAGGGGGAGGTCGAGCACGGTTCGGCACTCATCCACAACCTGCGCTTCGGCAACGTCTTCCGCACCGCCGCCGGCGGCACCGAGCTGCTGCCGGCCGCCGAGAAGGTCGGCCTCCCGGGCAGCCCGATCGACATCCCGCTGAAGCACAAGACGGACGCCAAGACCCGCTCGCACCACCAGACGGTGACGCTTCAGGTCGCCGATGTCCCCCGGCCGCGCGAGATCTTCGTCGTGTGCGCCGCCGCGAACGCCGGCCGCCCGTTGGCCCGTCTCGCCGCCTTCGGCGCCGAGACGAAGAACCAGTAGCCGACCCGGTGCCCAGCAGCAGCCGACGAACGACGAGAACGACGAGGAGGGCAGTCCGTTGACCATCACCGAGACCGATGCGTGGACCGGGCAGCGCATCAAGGAAGCCGACAGCGAATACGTCATCCACTCCTGGTCCGTCCAGGGCGCGCTCAACCCGATACCGGTGGCCGGCGGGTCGGGGTCCTGGTTCTGGGACTACGAGGGGAACCGCTACCTCGACTTCCAGTCCCAGCTCGTCAACCTCAACCTGGGCCACCAGCACCCGAAGCTGGTCGAGGCCATCCGCGAGCAGGCCGAGCGGCTCTGCTACATCGGTCCGGGCTTCGCCGAACGCTCCCGCGCCGAACTGGCCGAGACGCTGGCCGGACTCACCCCCGGCGACCTGAAGATGAGCTTCTTCACCACCGGCGGTGCCGCGGCCAACGAGAACGCGATCCGGCTCGCCCGCCATGTGACCGGACGGCACAAGGTGATCGCCCGCTACCGCTCGTACCACGGCGCCACCAACGGGGCGATGTCGCTGACCGGCGACCCGCGCCGCTGGTCCGCCGAACCCGGCGGGATGCCCGGCGTGGTGCGGATGCTCGACCCCTACACCTACCGCTGCCCGGCCGGGCATCCGGACCCCTGCCCGGTCTGCTCCGGGGGGCCGCACCTGGAGGAGATCCTCCAGTACGAGAACCCCGAGACCGTCGCCGCCGTGATCGTGGAGCCGGTCACCGGCACCAACGGCCTGCTCTACCCGCCCGACGGGTATCTGCGGTCGCTGCGCGAGGTCTGCGACCGGTACGGCATCCTGCTCATCTTCGACGAGGTCATGGCCGGCTTCGGCCGCACCGGCGAGTGGTTCGCCTGCAACCACTGGGACGTCACCCCCGACATCCTGACCACGGCCAAGGGCCTGAACTCGGGATACGTCCCGCTCGGCGCGATGACCGTCTCGGCCCGTATCTCCGAGTGGCTCAGGGACAACATGTTCTGGGGCGGTCTCACCTACGCCGGACACCCCTTGGCCTGTGCCTCCGGTGTCGCCTCCCTGCGCATCATGCAGGAGGAGAACGTCGTGGAGAACGCGCGGGCACGCGGTGAGCAGCTCGGTGCCGGCCTGGCCAAGCTCGCCGAGAGCCACCCGAGCATCGGCGAGATCCGCGGCCGCGGCCTGTTCTACGGCGTCGAGCTGGTGAAGAACCGGGAGACCCGCGAACCGCTGGTGGCGTTCAACGCGAAGGGCCCGGCCGCCGCTCCGGTCGGCCGGATCGTGAAGGAGGCCATGGCCCGCGGCCTCTACCTCGCGGCCAACTTCAACGTGCTCCGGCTCACCCCTCCGCTGGTCATCACGGAATCCGAGATCGACACCGCGCTCGGTGTGCTGGACGACGTCCTGAGCCTCGCCGACGAGCACTACGTAGGGTGAGGCGCAGCGGTGAGGGCACGCGAACGCACTGCGGGAAAGTGAGAGCAACATGGGGTCCACGCTGATCAGGGGCGGTACGGTCGTCAACGCCGACGCCGCCGTCCGGGCCGACGTACTGATCCGCGACGGTGTCGTCGCCGCGCTCGGCACGGGCGCGGAGGACTGGAGCGCCGACCAGGTGATCGACGCGGAGGGGATGCTCGTGATGCCCGGTGGCATCGACGCGCACACCCATCTCGAATATCCCATCGACGGCTTCACCACCCGGACCGCGGACGACTTCCACACCGGGACGGTGGCCGCCGCCCACGGCGGGACGACCACGGTCCTGGACTTCGTGAAGAAGGAACCCGAGCGGAGCCTGCTGGACACCTACCGGTCCCGGCGCGACGTCGCGGCGGCCAAGGCGGTGGTCGACTTCGGGCTGCACGCGATCGTCCCGCCCCGCGAGCAGCAGCCCGACGTCCTCGACGACCTGCGGAAGCTCGCCGGGGAGGGCGCCACGAGCTGGAAGTTCTTCATGGCCTACCCCGGCACCCAGATGGTGGACGACGGGGAACTGCTGGAGGGTTTCGAACTCGCCCTGGAGCACGGCGTGCTGCCGATGGTGCACGCCGAGAACGGCCACATGATCGCCCGGGAGACCCAGCGGCTGCTGGCCGACGGCCGCACCGCCGAGGTCTTCCACGCCACCGCCCACGGCCACGACGCCGAGGCGGAGGCCGTGCACCGCGCGGTGGTGCTCGCCGAGTCCGTCGGCGCCCCGCTCTACGTCGTGCACGTCTCCAGCGCCGCCGCGGCTGACGAGATCAGCCGGGCCAGGGCAGCCGGGGCTCGGGTCTGGGGCGAGACCTGCCCGCAGTACCTGGCGGTCGCCTACGAGGACTACGCCGAACTGGGTGAGAAGGCCGCCGCCTATCTCTGCTCGCCCCCGATCCGGGAGCGCGGCAACCAGGAGGGGCTGTGGCGGTCCCTGGTCACCGGGGCGATGTCCACGGTGGCCACCGACCACGCCGGCTTCTGTCTCCACCAGCCCGAGGACCTGCCGCCGCAGAAGCTGCGCAGCCCCGGGTACTTCCCGAAGGTCCCCAACGGGGTCCCCGGGATCGAGGACCGGCTCATGGTGCTCTGGGAGACCGGGGTCGCGAGCGGCCGGTTCGACGCCTGCCGGTTCGTGGACCTGGTCTCCACCCGCCCGGCCAAACTGTTCGGGATGTTCCCGCACAAGGGCGCCGTCGCCGTGGGCGCCGACGCCGACCTGCTCGTGTGGGACCCGGCCGCCGACCATGTGATCAGCGCGGCCGGCAGCCACATGCGCACCGACTACAACATCTACGAGGGGATGCGCGTGACCGGCCGTCCGGTCCGCGTCTTCTCCCGGGGCACGCAGCTCGTGGGCCCCGACGGGGCCTTCGAGGGGGCCGCGGGCCGAGGACGCTTCCTCACCCGGGGCAAGCCCCAGCTGCACTGACCTCCCCCACGCCCTTGACGCGTACACCAACTGACACGTGTCCACGGTGCGGAATCCCCAGCACGCGGGTTCCGCACCCCGGACACGCGTCACGCAACACGAACGGAACGGTGGCTCGATGAAACTCCCCCTGGGCATCCACGTCGGCGAACGGCTGAGCCTGGAGCAGACGTACTGGCAGGCCGAGCTGGCCGACCAGAACGGTTTTGAATCCGTGTGGGTCGCGGAGGGACGGCTGGCGCGCGACGGCATCGTCCCCGCCGCCGTCATCGCCAGCAAGACCCGCAACGTCAAGATCGGCACCGGCGTCGTCAACAACAAGAGCCGGAACGCCGCCCTGATGGCGGTCACCTTCAAGACCCTCGACGAGCTGGCCCCCGGCCGTGCCATCCTCGGCATCGGCGCCTGGTGGGAGCCGCTGGCCACCAAGGTCGGCCAGCCGCTGCGCAAGCCCGTCGCCTCGATGCGCGAGTACATCACCGTGCTGCAGACCTTCTTCCGCAACGAGGTCGTCTCCTTCGAGGGCGAGTTCGTGCAGATGCAGGACGTGCGCTTCGACAGCATGTACCGGGAGAACAAGCCGGTCGACATCCCCATCTACATCGGCGCCGTCGGCCCGCGCATGCTGGAGCTGGCGGGTGAGATCAGCGACGGCGTGCACATGGACTTCCTGCTGCCGCCCTCGTACCTGGTGGGCGCCAAGGAGGCGATCGACAAGGGCATCGCCAAGCGGACCGACGGCAAGGACTCGATCGACCTCACGCAGATCGTCGCCTGCAGCGTCAACGACGACGACCCGCAGGAAGCGATCGACGCCTGCAAGGCGTTCCTCACCCTCTACCTCGCCCAGCAGCCGCACATCGCCGAGCACTGCGGCGTGGAACGCGAACTGGTGGACCGCATCCAGGAGCGGGCCGGCTGGCCCGCCACCCCCGAGGCGATCAAGAAGGCCATGCCGCTGGTCCCCAACAGCCTGGTGCAGAACGTCACCGCCTGCGGCACGACCGACGAGGTGTTCGCCAAGCTCATGGAGTACCACGAGGCCGGGGTCCGCTGCCCGGTCGTCTCCACCCTGGGCGACAAGGAGCAGACGCTGACCCGTATCGCCCAGGCCGCGAAGGGCTGAGGACGATGAGCGACTTCTCCTCCGCCCGGATCGCCGTGGTCGGCGGCACCGGCCCCCAGGGCAAGGGCCTGGCCTACCGGCTCGCCCGTGCCGGCCACCCGGTGGTGCTCGGTTCGCGCGACGCCGGCCGGGCCGCCGAGGCGGCCGAGGCACTGCGCGCCCTGCCGGGCGTGGCCGCGCGCATCGACGGGGCCGCCAACGAGGACGCCGTCCGGCAGGCCGGAACCGTCCTGCTGGCCGTCCCCTACCAGGGCCACGCCGAACTGGTGACCTCGCTGGCCGAGGGGCTCGCCGGCAAGGTGGTCATCTCCTGCGTCAACCCGCTGGGCTTCGACAAGGGTGGCCCCTACGGTCTGCCCGTCGCGGCCGGAAGCGCCGCGGAGGAGGCGGCCGGGATCGTTCCGTCCGCCGCCGTCGTCGGCGCCTTCCACCACCTGGCCGCCCCGCTGCTGCTCGACCCCGAGGCCGATCTGCGCCACGAGGACGTCCTGGTCTGCGGGGACGACGCCGACGCGAAGGCCCAGGTGCTGGCCCTGGCCGCCGCCGTCACCGGGGGCCGGGCGGTGGACGCGGGCCGGCTGCGGCTGGCCGCCCAGCTCGAACCGCTCACCGCGGTACTGATCTCCGTCAACAAGCGCTACAAGACCAGGTCCGGTGTCGCTCTCACCGGCCTGGCCCCCGCCAAGGAGGAAGTGGCATGAAACTCGCCGCCGTCCAGCTCCGGGCCACCGACGACCGGACCGAGACCATCGAACGCGCCGGCGACCTGGTGGACGCCGCCGCCGACCAGGGCGCCGGGATCGTCCTGCTGCCCGAGCTGTTCGCCGTCCCGTTCGTCCAGCCCGACCCCGACCCGGAGTACTTCCGGCTCGCCGAGAGCATCGACGGACCCTCGAACACCATGGCGGCGGAACGTTCCCGCAGGGCAGGTATCACCGTCGTCTCCTCCCTCTTCGAGGAGGGCGAGGTACCCGGTGTCTACTACAACACCGCCTGCACCTACGTACGCGGCGAACTGAAGTCGGTCTACCGCAAGTCCCACCTGCCGTTCTCCAACGGCTTCCCGGAGAAGTTCTACTTCCGGCCCGGCGGGACGGAGCCGGAGGTCGTGGACACCGGCGAGACCGGCGTCGGCACGATCATCTGCTACGAGCGGCACTTCCCCGAGCTGAGCCGGATCGTCGCCCTGCGCGGCGGCTCCGTGCTCTGCGTGCCGGTGGCCTCGGCGAGCGTGCCGATGCGTGAGGTGTTCCAGCTCGAACTGCGCGCCCACGCCGTCTTCAACGGGATGTTCGTCATCTGCTCCAACCGCGTCGGCAAGGAGGGCGTCAAGGAGTACTTCGGGCTCAGCGCCGTCTACGGTCCCGACGGCGACATCCTCGCCCAGGCCGCCGACGACCGCGACGACATCGCCGTCGCCGAGGTCGACCTGGAGCGGGTGGCCGCCACCCGGCGCAGCCGCCCGTTCCTGCGCGACCGCCGTCCGGAGCTGTACAGCCGGCTGACCGGCATGGGACCGGCGACGTCATGACCGCGCCACGGACCGCGCCGTGACCACGCAGTGGATCGCCCTCGTACCGGCCAAGGCCTTCGCGCGGGCCAAGAGCCGGTGCGTCGGGCTCACCCCCGACGCCCGGCGCTCCCTGGCCAGGGCCATGCTGACCGATACGGTGCGGCGGCTGCGTGCGGTCCCCGCCGTCCGCTCGGTCGTCGTGGTGACGACGGATCCCGAGGTGACGGGCCTGGCCCTCGCCACGGGGGCCGCCGTCACCGGCTCGAGGCGCTCCCCCGGACTCAACGGCGAGGCCGGGGAAGCCCTCGAGCTGATCGGCGGTACCGCCCCCGCTGCCGCACTCGCCCTGACCATGGGCGACCTCGCGGGGGCGGGCACCGCCGACTACACGAGGGCCCTCACCCTGGCCGCCCGCCACCGGCGGGCGGTCGTCGGGGACGCCGACGGCACCGGGACGACCCTGCTCACCCTGCGTGAGGCGGGGGACTTCCGGCCGTTCCTCGGACCCGGCTCCCTCGCCCGGTTCCACGCCGCCGGATACCACCACCTCGGCGTGGGACCCGCGTCCCCGCTGCGCCGGGACGTCGACACCGTCGACCACCTGCTGGCGCTGCCCCCGCACACGCTCGGTCCCGCCACCCGGGAATGGCTCGCCGCCTTCCGGCCCGATGGACCCCAGCCGCGCACGACCGCGCACGAAAGAAGGGTCGGAGCACTGTGAACGGCCTTCCCACCCCCACCCGCTCGGCCATGAACCGGGCGCTGCGCCGGGCCACCGACGCCGTGACGCTCGACGCCGCCGAGGCCGAGGTTCTGCTGCACGCGCGCGGCGCCGACCTCGACCGGCTCTGCGCGGCGGCGAGCCGGGTCCGCGACGCCGGCCTCGAGGCCGCGGACCGGCCGGATGTGATCACCTACTCCCGCAAGGTGTTCATCCCGCTCACCCGGCTGTGCCGGGACCGCTGCCACTACTGCACCTTCGCCACCGTCCCGGGGCGGCTTCCCGCGCCCTACCTCAGTCCCGACGAGGTGCTGGACATCGCCCGCGCGGGAGCGGCGGCCGGGTGCAAGGAGGCGCTGTTCACCCTGGGCGACCGGCCCGAGGAACGCTGGCCCGCGGCTCGCGCCTGGCTGGACGCGCACGGTTACGACGACACGCTCAGCTACGTACGCGCCATGGCGATCCGGGTGCTGGAGGAGACCGGCCTGCTGCCGCACCTCAACCCCGGGGTGCTGTCCTGGACCGACCTCCAGCGACTGAAGCCGGTGGCGCCGAGCATGGGCATGATGCTGGAGACCACGGCGACCCGGCTGTGGTCCGAGCCCGGCGGCCCGCACTACGGCTCCCCCGACAAGGAGCCCGCCGTACGGCTGCGGGTGCTCGAGGACGCGGGCCGCAGCAACGTGCCGTTCACCACCGGCATCCTCATCGGCATCGGGGAGACACCGGCCGAACGGATCGACGCACTCCGGGAGATCCGCCGGATCTCCCGGACGTACGGCGGGATCCAGGAGGTGATCGTGCAGAACTTCCGGGCCAAGTCGGACACGGCGATGCGCGGCGCCCCCAACGCCGGCCCGGAGGAGCTGGCCGCCACCGTCGCGGTGGCGCGGTTGCTGCTCGGGCCAGCCGCCCGCATCCAGGCCCCGCCGAACCTGGTGGGCGAGGAGTTCGCCCTGATGCTGCGGGCCGGCATCGACGACTGGGGCGGGGTGTCCCCGGTGACCGACGACCACGTCAACCCCGAGCGGCCCTGGCCGGTGATCGAGGAACTGACCGCCCACACCGAGGCCGAGGGCTTCACCCTCCGCGAGCGGCTGACGGTCTACCCCGAGCACCTGCGGCGGGGTGAGCCGTGGCTCGACCCCCGGCTGGCTCCCCACGTGGTGGCGCTCGCCGATCCCGTGACCGGCCTGGCGGCCGACGGGGTGCGACCCCGCGGCCTGCCCTGGCAGGAACCGGAGACCCCGCTCGTCGCCGCCGGCCGCACCGACCTGTTCGCCGCCATCGACAGCGAGGGCCGCACCACCGACCGGCGGGCGGACTTCGACTCGGTGTACGGGGACTGGGCGGCGATCGCCCAGGCGGTGCCGCAGGCCGCACGCGCGTCCGGGCGGACGGGCGGCGCGGACGGGCCCTTGCCTGCCCCGGGCGGGCGGCCGGAGCGGCTGCGCCCCGAGTTCGCGGCGGCGCTGCGGGCGGCGGAGGCCGATCCCGCTGGGCTCGCTTCCGCGTCCGCCCTGACCCTGCTCGGTGCCGCACCCGGAGCGGAGATCGAGGCGCTGGCCGCGCTCGCGGACGCACTGCGGGCCGAGGCGGCCGGGGACGAGATCACCTATGTGGTCACCCGCAACATCAACTTCACCAACGTCTGTTACACCGGTTGCCGCTTCTGTGCCTTCGCCCAGCGCCGCACCGACGCCGACGCCTACACCCTCTCCCTGGAGCAGATCGGTGCGCGGGCCGAGGAGGCATGGGCGGTGGGGGCGAGCGAGGTCTGCCTCCAGGGCGGCATCCACCCGGACCTGCCGGGCAGCGCGTACTTCGACATCGCCGCCGAGATCAAGCGGCGCACCCCGGACCTGCACGTGCACGCCTTCTCACCCATGGAGGTGGTCAACGGCGCGACCCGGATGAACGTGTCGGTACGGGAGTGGCTCGAGGCGGCCCGGGAGGCGGGCGTCGACTCGCTGCCCGGCACGGCCGCCGAGATCCTCGACGACGAGGTCCGCTGGGTGCTCACCAAGGGGAAGCTGCCCGCGGCCCAGTGGATCGAGGTGGTCACGACCGCCCACGCGCTGGGCATGCCGACCACGGCGACGATGATGTACGGCCATGTGGACACCCCGCGGCACTGGGTGGACCACATCCGGCTGATCGGACGCCTCCAGGAGGAGACGGGCGGCTTTACGGAGTTCGTCCTGTTGCCGTTCGTGCACACCAACTCCCCTGTCTACCTGGCCGGAATCGCCCGGTCCGGGCCGACGGCCCTGGAGAACCGGGCCGTGCACGCCCTGGCGCGGATCCTGCTCCACGGCAGGATCCGCAACATCCAGACGAGCTGGGTGAAGCTGGCGCGCCACAGCGTCCTCGACGTCCTGCGGGGCGGTGTCAACGACATCGGCGGAACGCTGATGGAGGAGACCATCAGCCGGATGGCGGGCTCGGAGCAGGGGAGTCACAAGAGCATCACCGACCTGGAGGCGCTGGCCCACGACGCCGGCCGTCCGGCCCGGATGAGGACGACCACCTACGGCACCGTCAGCGCGGAGCGGGAGGCGGTGGCCCGCACGCACGACGGAGTGTGGCGGCCGTCGAGGCCACCGCTGACCCTGCTGAATTCCTAGCGGACGGCCGTCCCGCACACCTGCCGGGACGGCCGTGCTCCACCGGGCGCCACGGAAATCGGGCGACCCTCGTGGATTCGCCCGGATATCCCGGCGGATTCCCTTCGTCGATGCCCCGCGGATTCTCTGTGCATCGTCTTGCCCATTGCACCTGGAACGGCGGCCGACACGTATCGCCGTGCCGTGATTCGACCGTGTTCCGAAGCTCCGGGAACGCGGGATTCAGTTCCTTGCAAAAACCGGTCGCGCATTTCGGCCAAACCGTTGACGGAAACCAGACCTGGCTCTAGCGTGAACCATCAGTTCACTCAGTGATCCAGTGGCTGAGTGCCCCGACAGGTTGGCAGGGCGACGTGGATCCCCTCCCTGGACGACACATCCGAAGGATTCGGAGAGTGCCCGAGCATGACTGCGACCAACATCTCTGCATCGCCCAGACCACCCGCGGCTCGTGAGGACCAGGCGGATCCGGCGGCACAGCGCGGACGGGGCGCGGCGGCGCCCTCGCGCGTCGACTCGTCGATCCGCTCGGCGCGCTCCTTGTCGTGGTCGTCCTCGCCGGACTGTGGGAGGGGTACAAGGCGTTCGGCCGGGCCGTCGACGACCGGATCCTCGGGATCGGCCTGCCGGTCGCCACCGACGACCTGTCGATGCCGCACCTGTGGACGATCTTCGGCTCGCTCACCGCGCCGGCCCGCGCGGGCGACCCGACCTCGCTCGCGGTGTACCTCATCGGCGAGACCACCGTGACGCTCCGCGAAGCCCTCTACGGCCTGACGGCCGGATCACTCCTCGGTCTCGCGCTCGCGGTGCTCTTCCTTCATCTGACACCGGTGAGCAAAGGCCTGATGCCCTGGCTGGTCGCCTCCCAGACGGTTCCGCTGGTCGCCATCGCCCCGATGATCGTGATCTGGGGCGGCAAGGCCGGTCTGCAGCCGTGGGTCGCGGTCACCGGCATCGCCGCGTACCTCGCGTTCTTCCCCGTCACCATCAACTCCCTGCGCGGACTGAAGTCCCCGCCGAAGGTGCAGCTCGAGTTCATGCGCAGCGTGGGCGCCGGGCGCGCCCGGGTGCTGTGGTCGCTCCGGTTCCCGGCGGCCCTTCCGTACGTCTTCGCCGGGCTGCGGCTCGCCGCCACCGCGAGCGTGGTGGGCGCCATCGTGGGCGAGCTGTCGGCCGGCACCGGCCGCGGTATCGGCCGCGCCATCCTCACCTCCGCCTACTACTACTCGAACGGCCCGGAGAAGCTGTACGCCGCCGTTCTCGTCGCCGCGATCGCCGGAATCCTCTTCGTGCAGGTCCTTGCCCTGCTGGAGCGGTTCGCGCTCCGCAACCGGCACGCCCGCTAGCCGAGCATCCACAATCTCTGGAGCCTCTGATGGCCGAGCACGCAATCATCTCCGTCCGCGGAGTCGACAAAGTCTTCAACGGCGGTTCCGACCGCGCGGTCACCGCTCTGCAGGACATCGACCTGACCATAGAGCGGGGCGAGTTCATCTCCCTGCTCGGGCCCAGTGGCTGCGGCAAGTCCACTCTGCTGCGGGTGATGGCGGACCTCACCGGACCCACGAGCGGCACCGTCACCGTCAACGGCAAGACGCCGAGTGCGGCCCGCGCCGGCCGCGACTACGGCATGGTCTTCCAGCAGGCCGGACTCTTCGAGTGGCGCAATGTGCTGCGCAACGTCGAACTGCCGCTCCAGGTGGCAGGGGTGAAGAAGGAGGTCCACCGGGCCAAGGCCCTGGAGATGCTGGAACTGGTCCGCCTCAGCGATTTCGCCGGGCACTACCCCTGGCAGCTCTCCGGCGGTATGCAGCAACGCGTCGCGATTGCCCGTGCCCTCTCCGCAGACCCCGAGATCCTCTTCATGGACGAACCGCTCGGGGCCCTCGACGAGATGAACCGCGAACGGCTTCAGGGAGAGCTGCTGCGTATCTGGGGCGACACCCGCACGACCGTCGTGTTCGTCACGCACAGCATCTCCGAGGCCGTTTTCCTCTCCTCGCGGGTGGTGGTGATGTCCGCGCGGCCCGGCCGGGTCGCGGCCTGTATCGACGTGGACCTGCCCCACCCCAGGACCGCCGAGACCCGCACCACGCCGGAGTTCTTCGAGAAGGTGAAGGAAGTCCGCCAGGCCCTCCACGCGGCTCCGAGCGAGCAGGCGGCGGCATGAGCACCGTCCGGCTCTCCCGCCCCGGCCGCCCCGCGCTCACGTCGCGGGCCCTGCAGGTCGCGCCGGTCACGGTGACCGCCGTACTCCTGCTCGGCCTGTGGCAATCGGTCGTCGTGCTGTTCGACGTGCCCGTGTTCATCATGCCGAGTCCGGTCATGATCGCCGAAGCGTTCCAGCAGGACTTCGGGACGATCATGTCCGCATCCCGGTCCACTGTCGAGGCCGTCCTGCTCGGGCTCGTCCTGGGCTCCCTCGGGGGCGTCACCGTGGCGCTCGTCGTCAGCCGCTTCCCTCGGATGTCGGGCCCGGTCCTCAACGCCGCCGTGCTGATCAACTGCGCGCCCATCGTGGCCCTGGCCCCGATCTTCAACAACTGGTTCGGCGTGACCAGCATGCTCTCCAAGGCCGGGGTGGCCGCCGTCATGGTGTTCTTCCCGGTGTTCGTCAACACCACCCGGGGGCTCCTCCAGATCGCGCCCCTGCACGTGGAGCTCATGGAGTCCCTCGCGGCCCGCCCACGCCAGGTGGCCCTCCTGCTACGACTGCCCAATGCCCTCCCGTTCATCTTCAACGCGCTGAAGCTCGGCACCACGCTCGCCGTCATCGGCGTGATCGTCAGCGAATACTTCGGGGGCAGCACCGACGCGCTCGGTGTGTACATCGCCTATCAGGCGGCTCTTCCCCGTTTTGATTACGCCTGGGCCGGAATCCTGGTATCCGGTGCGCTCGGACTCGCCATGTTCGGAGCCGTGACTCTCCTGGAGCGATTCCTGATGCCCTGGCACGAATCCCTGCACGAAGAAGAATCCTGACCGCGGCAGCGGCATTCCCGATTCCCCTCCCCCGTTCTTCCCGCCCCTTCCTCCTTCCTTCCCCTGCGGAGGTAACGTGTCCAGAAAACGAGCACCATTTCCCGGAACAGGCCGCCGTCGCGTCCGGGCGACCGCGGGTCTCTCCGCCGCCGTGCTGCTGCTCTCCGCCTGCGGGGGCATGTCCGAGCCGACCAGCGAGGCCGCTGCGGAGGCCGGCAAGGACTGCGAGTCCAGGACGAAGGTCCGAGTCGTCCTCCAGTGGGTCGCCCAGGCCCAGTTCGCTGGTTACTACGCGGCGAAGGAGAAAGGCTTCTACGACAAGGCGTGCCTGGACGTAACGATCCAGGAGGGTGGCGTGAACATCGTGCCCCAGCAGGTCCTGTCGGCCGGCAACGCCGAGTTCGCCGTCTCCCACGTCACCAAGACCATGGTGACCCGTGAGCAGGGCGCCGACCTGGTCAACATCGGCCAGGAGTTCCAGCGCGGCGCCTACCTCCAGGTCGCCTGGGCCGACTCCGGCATCAAGACCCTCGCCAACCTCAAGGGCAAGCGGGTCGGGAGCTGGGGATACGGCAACGAACTGACCCTCTTCGCCGCGATGCGGGGCTCCGGCGTCGACCCGAAGAAGGACGCCAAGATCATCCAGCAGCCGTTCGACATGTCGCTGCTGCTCAAGCGCGAGGTCGACGCGGCCCAGGCCAAGACCTTCAACGAGTACGCGCAACTCCTGGAGACCACGAACCCGAAGACCGGAAAGCTCTACCAGCCGTCGGACTTCGTCGCGATCAACCTCCAGGACGCCGGATACCAGACGTTGGAAGACGGCGTCTACGCCAAGGAGGACTGGCTGACGAAGAAGGAGAACCAGGAGACCGCGGTCAGGTTCCTCAAGGCCACCTACGAGGGATGGGGTTACTGCCGGGACGAACTCAAGGGCTGTGTCGACGTCGTGCTCAAGAACGGCAGCGCGCTTGGCGAGGGTCACCAGACCTGGATGCTCAACGAGGTCAACAAGGTCATCTGGCCCGCCAAGAACGGCGTCGGGACGATGGACAAGGCCGCCTGGGACCAGACCATCGACATCGCGGTGCAGGCCGGCGTCCTCAAGGCACCGCCCACGGACGGGGCGTACCGCACCGACCTGACCGAGCAGGCGCTCAAGGAGCTGAAGGCCGAGGGATTCGACATCACCGGTGAGTCCTACAAGCCGGAAACGGTCACCGTCACCCCGGGTGGCAAGTAAGAGACGTCCCCCGCCGCATGCCGGTCCCGCGGCACACGGCAGCAGGGGCGGGCTTCCCTGCCAGGATGGTCGGACCGCCCGCAGTGATCTCGACGTGACAGACGGAGGAACAATGGCACCCAGTGAAGCAGGTCTCGTCCGAAGGACGATCTGGCTGCTGCGTACGGTCGCGGCGCACCCCGAAGGGGTCGGGCTCAGTGAGATCGCGCGGGAGTCCGGTATCCCCAAGGCCACCTGTTACCGGGTCCTCACCGTCCTCGAACGCGAGAGCTGGCTGAACCTGGACCCGGTCACCCGCCGTTACCGCGTCTCGCTGGGCCTGCTGTCCATCGTCGGCGGACTGCTGGACGGTGGCGGCGCCTACGGGCACATGCGCGATGTGCTGCGGGATCTGGCGAAGGAGACCAAGGAGACCGCCGGCTTCGACGTCCTGCTCGCCCCCAACGTCATGGTCGTCGCCCAGGTGCCGGGCCCGTCCCTGATCGGACAGACCCTCAAACCCGTACCGAGGACCCAGCCCGTCTGGGCCACCTCCACCGGCAAGGTCCTGCTCAGCGCGCTCGACCCGGCGCAGGTCCGCGCCGAGTTCGGCGAGGAGTTCGAGGCCAACGCGCCCGAACAACTCGGCGGGCTCGACGCGTTCATCGACTCCATGGCCGAGGTGCGGGCCCGCGGCTACGCCCTCGCCTACGACGAACTGGAGGTGGGAGCGGCCTCCGTCGCCGCCCCGGTCCGGGTCGGCGACGCCACCACCTATGCCGTGTGGATCGGCGGACCCACCTACCGGCTGACCCGCACGCGCATCGACGAGGTCGCCGAGTCCGTGATGAAGGCGGCACGTCAGCTCAGCGAGCTGCTGAGCGTCACCGGCATCGAACTGCCCACGGGATTCACCGAGCACTAGGGCACCACCGAGAGCAACCACCGCCCAGCGCGGTGGCCCGATCAGGAGGAAGCGAATGGCGGCATTTCAGGCGCGGCTCCACGCCGCCCGAGAGGTTGTGGACCGGATACCCAAGGGCCTCTACATCGACGGCGAATGGCGCCCGTCCCGCAGCGGGTCGACCGTCTCCGTCGAGGACCCGGGCACCGGTACGGTGATCGCCGAGGTCGCCGACGCGGGCCCGGCGGACGCCGTGGACGCCCTCGACGCCGCTGTGCGGGCGCAGGCGTCCTGGGCGGCGACGCCTCCCCGCGAGCGCGGCGAGGTGCTGCACCGGGCCTTCGAGGCGATCATGGCCCGTAAGGACGACCTGGCCCTGCTGATGACCCTGGAGATGGGCAAGCCCTTCGCCGAGTCCCAGGCCGAGGTGGTCTACGCCGCAGAGTTCCTGCGCTGGTTCTCCGAGGAGGCCGTGCGGATCGACGGCGGATACATGACCGCCCCGGGCGGGGGCTCCCGAGTGGTGACGATGCGTCAGCCCGTGGGTCCCTGTCTGCTGGTCACCCCGTGGAACTTCCCCATGGCGATGGGCACCCGCAAGATCGGTCCGGCGCTCGCGGCGGGCTGCACCGTCGTCGTCAAACCGGCCAAGCAGACCCCGCTGTCCATGCTGGCCCTGGTGGACGTCCTGCGGGAGGCCGGGGCACCCGCCGGCGTGGTGAACGTCTTCACCACCAACCGCTCGGGCGAGGTCACCGACCATTTGCTGAACGACCCCCGGCTGCGCAAGCTGTCCTTCACCGGGTCCACCGAGGTCGGCCGCGCGCTGCTCGCCGCGTCGTCACGGAACGTGCTGCGCACGTCCATGGAACTCGGCGGCAACGCCCCCTTCCTGGTCTTCGCCGACGCCGACCTCGACGCGGCGGTGGAGGGCGCGTTCCAGGCGAAGATGCGCAACATCGGCGAGGCGTGCACGGCCGCCAACCGGTTCTACGTCCACTCCTCGGTCGCCGACGAGTTCGGGCGCCGCCTGGCCGAGCGGCTGGCCGCCCTGCCGGTGGGCCACGGTCTCGACCCGGACAGCCAGGTCGGTCCGCTGATCGACGCGAACGCGGTGAAGAACGTCACCGCCCTGGTCGCCGAGGCCACCGCCGCCGGTGCCACCGTGCTCACCGGGGACGGACCGGTCCCCTCCGACGGTCACTTCTTCGCACCGACCGTGCTCGGCGACGTGCCGCTCGGGGCCCGCACCCTCACGGAGGAGATCTTCGGACCGGTCGCGCCGCTCGTCACCTTCGACGACGAGGAGACGGCGGTGGCCCTGGCGAACGACTCCGAGTACGGACTGGCCGGCTATCTGTTCACCGAGAGCCTGAGCCGTGGCCTGCGGGTGAGTGAGCGGCTGGAATGCGGCATGGTCGGACTCAACCAAGGGGTCATCTCCAACCCCGCCGCTCCCTTCGGCGGGGTCAAGCAGTCCGGGCTCGGCCGGGAGGGCGGGGCGGTGGGCATCGACGAATACCTGAGCACCAAGTACCTGGCGATCAAGGCGGACCGATGACGGGCTTCATTCTGGCGGGCCTCCAGTTCGAACCGGCCTTCCGCGATCCCGCGGCGAACATCGAGACGTCCTCGCGGCTCATTCGTGAGGCGGCGGCCGCCGGGGCCCGGCTGGTGGTCCTGCCCGAAGCCGCCTCGGCCGGGTACATGTTCACCGACCGCGCGGACGCCCGCAGGAACGCCGAGCCCGTCCCCGGCGGTCCGGTCTGCTCGGCCTGGGCCGCGCTCGCCGCCGAACTGGATCTGTGGATCGTCGCCGGGATCATCGAGCTGGCGGGCGAGAAGGTGTACAACGCGGCGGTCCTGATCGGCCCCGAGGGGCACATCGGCACCTTCCGCAAGGCGCACCTGTGGAACTTCGAGAAGGAACTCTACGACCGTCAGGAGGACGGCTTCCCCGTCTTCCGCACCCCGCTCGGCAATATCGCCATCGGCATCTGCTACGACGCGTGGTTCCCGGAGACGTTCCGCAGCGCCGCGCTCGGCGGAGCCGACCTGCTGGCCCTCCCGTCGAACTGGGTGCCCGTACCCGGGCAGCCGGAGGACGTCCCGGTGATGGCCAACCTGATGTGCATGTCCGGGGCGCACAGCAACCAGTTCTTCGTCGCCGGGGTCAGCCGTATCGGCACCGAGCGCGACCAGCCGTTCATCGGCCGGTCGCTGATCGTGGGCCCGGACGGCTGGCTGCTGGCCGGACCGGCCGGCGGTGACGAGGAGGCCATCGTCCTCGCGGAGGTGGACCTGATCGGTTCCCGCGGGGAGCGGCTGGGCAACCCCTTCAACCAGCCGCTCGGCGACCGGCGTACGGACGTCTACCGGACCGGCGACTTCCTCCCGGATCCCTCCCGCACCCTGGCCTGAGGGCCGGCTCGTCTCCTTTGCCCGGGCCGCTTCCCGGCCCTGTTTCCGGGCGCCTCCTCACCCCCGTGAGGCGCCCGGACACCCTCCAGCGCCCGGGAAACCTCCGGCCGGCCCCGATGCCCCGTACGCGGGTGTCCCGTAACCCCTTTCCCTGTCTCTTGGTGGATACACCGACATCTCTTGACACGTCGGTGGACCTACCGGAGACTCTTCCCACTCTCTGAACCCTTGGTTCACTCAATGGACCCACAGGTGAACGGCTATGCGAGCGAACGAGCGCACCAGCGCACAGGTAGAGCTCTCCGATCCGAGCAGTATCGAGGGGAGCCCGCTCTACAACGAGGACCTGGCGCCCGTACCCCTCTCCCGCAGGACCTGGGGCACGTACAACTATGCGGCGCTGTGGATGGGCATCGCCCACGGCATCCCCACGTACTACCTCGCCAGTGGCCTCATCGGCCTTGGCATGAGCTGGTACCAGGCGGTCATGACGATCGCCCTGGGCAACTTGATCGTCCTGGGGCCCATCCTGCTCAACAGTCACGCAGGTACCAAGTACGGCATCCCCTACCCCGTCTTCGCCCGTGCCGCCTTCGGCACCCTCGGCGCCAACGTGCCCGCACTGATGCGGGCCCTGTCCGCATGCGGCTGGTTCGGCATCCAGACGTGGATCGGCGGGCAGGCCATCTACACGATCACCGGTGCCTTCGCCGGTGACGCGTGGCTCAACGCGGGCGAGCTGTGGGGTCACCCCAAGAGCCTGTGGCTGTCCTTCGCGGTGTTCTGGCTCCTGCAGATCGCGCTCATCGTCCGGGGTGTCGAATCCATCCGCCGCTTCGAGAACTGGTCCGCGCCGCTCATCCTGATCGTCGCCGCGTTCCTGCTGGTCTGGATGGTCATCCAGGCGGACGGCTTCGGCCCGCTCGCGACCGAGCCGTCCAAGCTGGGCTGGGGCGCCGACTTCTGGCTGCTGTTCGCGCCCTCCCTGATGGGCATGATCGCGTACTTCGCCACGATGTCCGTCAACATCGCGGACTTCACCCGCTACTCCAAGGGACAGCGGGAACAGATGATCGGCCAGTCACTGGGCCTGCCCCCGACGATCACCCTGTTCTCCATGATCGGCGCCCTCACCACCTCGGCCACCATCGTTGTCTACGGGCACGCGATCTGGGACCCCGTCGAGCTGGTCAGCCGCTTCTCCAACCCGGTCGTCGTCGTGTTCGCCCTGCTGTGCGTCATCGTGGCCACCATCGCCGTCAACGTCGCGGCCAACGTCGTGGGCCCCGCCTTCGACTTCTCCAACGCCCTGCCGCGCCTCATCAGCTTCCGCACCGGCGGCGTCATCGCCGGCGTCATCGGCATCCTGATGCAGCCCTGGCGGCTGCTCTCCTCGCCCGAGCTGTACATCTTCAGCTGGCTCGGTGTGACCGGCGCCGTCCTCGGCAGTGTCGCCGGGGTTCTCGCCGCCGAGTACTGGCTGCTGCGCAAGCGTCAGCTCGACCTCGCCGGGCTGTACACGCGCGGCGGACCGTACGAGTACGCCAAGGGCTTCAACTGGCGTCCCCTCCTCACGCTCGGGATCGTCCTGTTCCTGTCCCTCGCCGGTGCGTACTCCGAGAACGGGAACGGGCCCTTCCCCGCGGACGGATTCGTCCCCTTCCTCAAGCCGCTGTTCGACTACGGCTGGGCCGTCGCCTTCCTCGGCGGTATCGCCCTGCACGCCGCGTTCAGCAAACTCTTCCCGCCCCGCGTCCCGCTTCGGGCGGAGGCGGAGGTGGAGACGGAGACGGAGGAGAAGGACCGGAGCACGGTCTGATCCGACGGGGCAGGCCGGCGTGCGCCGGTCTGCCCCGTCCCGTCCGCGTTTCCGTGTCGTCCTGTCGTCCGTTCCACCGCCCTTTGTCGTCCATTCCACCGTTCTTTCCGTTGCGTACGTCCCTTTCAGGGCGCCTACGCCGCCGTCTCCCCCTGGAGGGCCCCGATGAAGACCCGTGCCGCCGTCATGACCGCACCCGGCAAGGACTGGGAGATCACCGAACTCGAACTCGCCCCGCCCCAGGCGGGCGAGGTCCTGGTCCGCTTCACCCACGCCGGACTCTGCTACTCGGACGAGCACGTCCGCACCGGCAACATGGCCCCGCTGCCCATCATCGGCGGGCACGAGGGCTCCGGGATCGTCGAAGCCGTCGGCGAAGGCGTGTCCAAGCTCGCCCCCGGCGACCATGTGGCCGCCTCCTTCAAACCGTCCTGCGGGCACTGCCGCTGGTGCGCGGCAGGCCGAGCCAACCTGTGCGACGCCGCGGCGTTCGGCCCCGAGGGCAAACTCCCCGACGGCACCTACCGGTTCACCGGCCCCGACGGGCCCATCGGCGCCAACTGCGCGCTGGGCACCTTCGCCGAGCACTCCGTCGTCTCCCAGGACTCCCTGGTCCGGGTCGACCCCGACCTGCCGCTCTCGGTGGTCGCGCTGGTGAGCTGCGGCGTCCTCACCGGCTGGGGCGCCGCCGTGTACGCGGCCGAGCCCGAGCCCGGTGACACCGTCATCGTCGTCGGCGCGGGCGGCGTCGGCATCAACGCCGTACAGGGAGCCCGGCTCTCCGGCGCCGGCAACGTCATCCTCGTCGACCCCAACGAGGCCAAGCACGCCCTCGCCCGTGACCTCGGGGCCTCCCACGTCTGCCGCACCCTCGACGAGGCGGCGGCCCTCGCCGCGGAGCTCAACCCCGATGCGAAGGGCGCCGATTCCACCCTCGTCTGCACCGGCGAGACCACCGCCCCCATCGTCCGCGCCGCCTTCGAGGCCACCGGCAAGGGCGGCACGATCGTCCTCGCCGGCATGTCCGAGGACGTCCACGACATCAACATCCAGCTCCCCGGAACGCAGCTCGTCTTCGCCGAGAAGCGCCTCCAGGGGACCATCTTCGGCTCGTGCAGCCCCATCCGGGACGTGCCCCGTGTGCTGTCCCTGTACCGCCAGGGCCTGATCAAGCTCGACGAGCTGGTCAGCCGCACCTACAGCCTCGACGAGATCAACCAGGGCTTCGAGGACCTGCGGTCCGGCCGCAACCTGCGCGGCATCGTCGCCCACGGCCCCGCACAGTGAACCGAAGCCCGGAGCAACGAGAGCACCCCATGCGAGTACAGCAGGATCAGCGGCAAGAGCAGCACCCGAAGGAGCAGAAGGAGCACCCCGCCATGTCCCACGGGACCGACCGTGACGCGCTCTACATCGACGGCGACTGGCGCACCCCCGCCACCGACCGCACGTTCACCGCGGTCAGCGCCGCCACCGAGGAGCCCTTCGGCGTCTTCCCCGAGGCGGACCGCGCCGATGTGGACGTCGCTGTCGCCGCCGCGCGCCGCGCCCTGGGCGGCGCACGCGGGTGGGGCTCGGCCACGGAGCGGGCCGCCGCGATGGAGCGCCTGGCCCTCGCCCTGGAGTCCCGCACCGAGGCCCTCGGCACCGTGATCGCCCAGGAGGTCGGCACGCCCCTGGCACGGGCGATCGAAGCCAACGTCGGCGCCGCGAGCGGACTGCTCCGCTTCTACGCCCCGCTCGCCGACGTCATGTACGCGGAGGACCTGCGCCCCGCCGGGGTGGGCCACAGCCTGGTCCGCCGTGAGCCGGTCGGCGTGGTCGCCATGATCGCGCCGTGGAACTACCCGCTCAGCACCCTGTTCTTCAAACTGGCGCCCGCGCTGGCCATGGGCTGCACCGCCGTGATCAAGCCCTCACCCACCACCGGGCTCGACTCGTTCCTCGTCGCCGACGCGGTCCACGAGGCGGGATTCCCCCCGGGCGTGATCAACTTCCTGCCCGCCGAGCGGGAGGTGGGGGAGTACCTGGTCACCCATCCCGGAGTGGACAAGGTCGCCTTCACCGGCTCCACCGCGGCCGGACGGCGCATCGGCGGACTCTGCGGCGAACTGCTGCGCCCCGTCACCCTGGAACTGGGCGGCAAGTCCGCCGCGATCCTCCTGGAGGACGCGCCGCTGCCCCTCTTCCTCGACCACCTGCTCGGGCTGTCGTTCAACAACAACGGCCAGACCTGCACCAACAACACCCGGCTGCTGGTGCCCCGTTCGCGCCACGACGAGATCGTGGACGCCGTCACCGCGACGGTCGCGGGCTGGACGGTCGGTGACCCGCTGGACCCGTCCACGGTGATCGGACCGGTCGCCGGGGCCGCTCACCGCGACCGGATCGAGGGCTACCTCCGTCAGGGCCGGCAGGAGGGGGCGCGCGTCACCACCGGCGGCGGCCGCCCGGCCGGCCTCGACCGGGGCTTCTACATCGAGCCCACCGTCTTCGCCGACGTGGACCCCGCGATGGTCGTCGCCCGGGAGGAGATCTTCGGCCCCGTGGTGACCATCTCCGCCTACGACGGCTCCGTCGAGGGTGCCGTCGCCATGGCCAACGACTCCGCCTACGGTCTGGCCGGCAGTGTCTGGACGGTCGACGAGGCGCTGGGGCGCCGGGTGGCCCGCGCGGTGGACACCGGAACCTTCAGCGTCAACCACGCCAACTTCGACATCGGCGCACCCATGGGCGGGCGGAAGGCCAGCGGTCTGGGCTTCGAACTGGGGCGTGAGGCGATCGAGGCGTACATCCAGTACAAGACGATCTTCGTGACCGAGCCGCCCGCGGACGACGACGCACGGGCGGCCTAGAACGGGGGACCGACGGCGCGAGGCGATGGCGCGGGGCGGCGGCGCGGGACGGGGGCACCGGGGTCGCCGCCCCGGGCCGACCGGGCGTCGGCAAAGGCACGGGTGAGGCGGGCGTAGCGTAGGCGGTATGACGACGTACGGATCCTTTCCCGGCACGCGACCGCGGCGTCTGCGGACCACCCCCGCCATGCGGCGAATGGTCGCGGAGACCCGGCTGCACCCCGCCGACCTCATCCTTCCGGCCTTCGTGCGTGAGGGGGTGAGCGAGCCGGTGCCGATCGAGGCGATGCCGGGCGTGGTGCAGCACACGCGCGACACCCTGAAGAAGGCGGCGGCCGAGGCCGTGGCCGCCGGGATCTCCGGGATCATGCTGTTCGGGGTGCCGGAGGAGTCGAAGAAGGACGCCCTGGGCACGGTGGGCACCGACCCGGACGGGATTCTCCAGGTCGCCCTGCGGGACGTACGGGCCGAGGTCGGGGACGACCTGCTCGTCATGTCCGACCTCTGTCTCGACGAGACGACGGATCACGGTCACTGCGGGGTGCTGGACGACCAGGGGCGTGTGGACAACGACGCGACGCTCGAGCGGTACGCCGAGATGGCGCAGGTGCAGGCCGACGCGGGCGCCCATGTCGTCGGGCCCAGCGGGATGATGGACGGGCAGATCGGCGTCATCCGCGACGCCCTCGACCAGATCGGCCGCGAGGACGTCGCGATCCTCGCCTACACCGCCAAGTACGCCTCCGCCTTCTACGGGCCGTTCCGCGAGGCCGTCGGGTCGTCGCTCCGGGGCGACCGCAAGACGTATCAGCAGGACCCGGCCAACGTCCGTGAATCGATGCGGGAGTTGGCGCTCGACCTGGCGGAGGGCGCCGACCTGGTGATGGTCAAGCCGGCCGGGCCCTACCTCGACATCCTCGCCCGGGTCGCCGACGCCGTGGACGTGCCGGTGGCCGCGTACCAGATCTCCGGTGAGTACTCGATGATCGAGGCCGCCGCCGAGAAGGGCTGGATCGACCGGGACCGGGCGATCCTGGAGACCCTGACCGGCATCAAGCGGGCCGGGGCGCAGAACATCCTCACCTACTGGGCCACCGAGGTCGCCCAGAAGCTGGGGGCGTAGCTCAGCGTACGGGTGGCCTCGAAGCCAGGACCGGCTGCTGCGTCCGGCCGGACGCAGCAGCCGACGGTGAGCACCCGCAAACGGTTCGCCGACGGCGCCCCCACCTGACCGGCCGCCGGTCGGCCGGCTGAGCGCGTGAACGGCCGCGGCCCGTCCTCCCCGGCGGGAGGACGGGCCGCGCTCATGCCGTCGGTACGGTCTCAGAGCCGCTCGGGCGTCCTGATGCCCAGCAGCGCCATGCCCCGGTGCAGGGTGCGGGCCGTGATGTCGCACAGGAACAGGCGGTTGGCCACCTGCTCGGGCGACTCGGCCTTCAGCACCGGGCACTTGTCGTAGAACGACGTGTACAGGGACGCCAACTGGTACAGGTACGCGGCCAGCTTGTGCGGGGCGTACTCCCGCGCCGCGTCCGCCACCGTCTCCGCGAACGCGTCCAGGTGCAGGCCCAGCGCCCGCTCGGCCTCGTGCAGGGCCGACTCCGGGTGTGCCGAAGGGCGTACGCCGTCGGGCGCCTTGCGCAGGATCGACTGGATACGGGCGTAGGCGTACTGGAGGTAGACGGACGTGTCGCCGTTCAGGGACACCATCTGGTCGAGGTCGAACTTGTAGTCCCGGTTCGCCGACGTCGACAGGTCCGCGTACTTCACCGCGCCGACGCCCACCTGGGTGCCCCGCTCGGCGATCTCCTCCTCGGACAGGTCCTGCGCCTTCTCCCGGACCACCGCCGACGCGCGCTCGATCGCCTCGTCCAGCAGGTCCACCAGCTTCACCGTCTCACCGGCGCGGGTCTTGAACGGCTTGCCGTCCTTGCCGAGGACCGTGCCGAAGGCGAGCTGCGTCGCCGTGACCCCGTCGCCGAGCCAGCCGGCCCGGCGCGCGGTCTCGAAGACCATCTTGAAGTGCAGCGACTGCCGGGCGTCCACCACGTACAGCAGCGTGTCCGCCTTCAGGTGGAACACCCGGTCCCGGATCGCCGACAGGTCGGTCGCCGCGTAGCCGTAGCCGCCGTCCGACTTCTGCACGATCAGCGGGACCTGCTTGCCGTCCGGGCCCAGGATGTCGTCGAAGAAGATGCACAGCGCGCCCTCGGAGCGCACCGCGACGCCGGACTCCTCCAGCAGTCGGCAGGTCTCGGCGAGCATGTCGTTGTAGCCGGACTCGCCGACGATGTCGGAGTCGCGGACCTCCATGTCCAGCTTCTCGAAGACGGAGAAGAAGTAGATCTTCGACTCGTCGACGAACCGCTGCCAGGTGGCGAGGGTCTGCGGGTCGCCCGCCTGGAGGTCGACCACCCGGCGCCGCGCCCGCGTCTTGAACTCCTCGTCGGAGTCGAAGACGCCACGGGCCGCCTTGTAGAGGCGGTCGAGGTTCGACATCGCCTCCTCACCGGCACGGGCGTCGCCACTGTCAGCGGCACCGGAAGCGGCGGCGGCGGACTTGTGGTCCAGCTCGTGCGGGTGCTCCTCCAGATACTGGATGAGCATGCCGAACTGGGTGCCCCAGTCGCCGATGTGGTGGCGGCGCACCACGTTCTCACCGGTGAACTCCAGGAGCTGGACCACCGAGTCGCCGATCACGGCGGACCGCAGATGGCCGACGTGCATCTCCTTCGCCACGTTCGGCTGGGCGTAGTCGATCACCGTGGTGCCGGGGTGCTCGGCCACCGGCACGCCGAGGCGCTCGGCGTCCGCGTAGCGCGCGGCGAGGTTCGCGGTGATCGCCCGGTCCGCGATCGTGATGTTGAGGAAGCCGGGCCCGGAGACCTCGACGCCCTTGATCAGCTCGTCGCCGGTGGCGATGTGCGCGACGACCTCGGCGGCCAGTTCCCGCGGGTTCGCCTTCACCTTCTTGGCCAGCGCCAGGATGCCGTTGGCCTGGTAGTCCGCCCGGTCGCTTCGTCGCAGCAGCGGGTCCGCGGATGCCTCCGGCCGGCTGGCGGAGATGGCGGACGCGAGCTGCTGGTTGACGAGATCGGTGAGCGACGTGACCGAGGCCATAGGAGTGGGTGCCCGTTCTCCTCGTGGGTTCAGATAGACCTGGTCAGTATCCCACGGGTGGCAAAGCGGTTTCCCGGCCGCGGGCCGGTGGGGCTCGTCGCGCCCGCGCGGCGGAGCCGCATGTCGACACGGCCCGCGCCCCTGGGCGCCGGCGAAAAGCGGTTTTCGCGGATGGGGGCCGGGCTGGGAGAATGGAGGGGTCAGCCGTGCGACCGTACTGGCTGCCCGAGCAGAAAGAAGGACGTGCCGATCGTGGCTCAGAGCACCGAGACCACCGACTGGGTCTCCCGTTTCGCGGATGACGTCATCGAGGAATCGGAGCGTCGGGCCCCGGGCAAACCCGTCGTCGTCGCCTCCGGACTGTCCCCGTCGGGCCCCATCCACCTGGGCAACCTCCGCGAGGTCATGACCCCGCACCTGGTCGCCGACGAGATCCGCCGCCGCGGCCACCAGGTGCGGCACCTGATCTCCTGGGACGACTACGACCGGTACCGCAAGGTCCCGGCCGGTGTCGAGGGCGTCGACGAGACGTGGGCCGAGCACATCGGCAAGCCGCTCACCTCGGTCCCGGCCCCCAAGGGCTCGGCGTACCCGAACTGGGCGGAGCACTTCAAGGCCGCGATGATCGAGTCGCTCGCCGAGCTGGGCGTGGAGTTCGACGGGATCAGCCAGACGGAGCAGTACACCTCCGGCGCCTACCGCGAGCAGATCCTGCACGCGATGAAGCACCGCGCGGACATCGACGCCGTCCTCGACCAGTACCGCACCAAGCAGAAGGCCGCACCGAAGAAGCAGCAGCAGAAGCCGGCCGACGAGGCGGAGCTGGAGGCGGCGGAGGGCTCCGGCGCCGCCACCGAGGACGACGGCAGCCTCGGCTCCGCCGGCTACTTCCCGTACAAGCCGTACTGCGGCAACTGCGAGAAGGACCTCACCACCGTCACCGCCTACGACGACGGGACCACGGAGCTGACCTACGCCTGCACCGCGTGCGGCTTCTCCGAGACGGTCCGGCTGAACGAGTTCAACCGCGGCAAGCTGGTCTGGAAGGTCGACTGGCCGATGCGCTGGGCGTACGAGGGCGTGATCTTCGAGCCGAGCGGTGTCGACCACTCGTCCCCCGGCTCGTCGTTCCAGGTCGGCGGGCAGATCGTCGGGATCTTCGGCGGCAAGCAGCCGATCGGCCCGATGTACGCGTTCGTCGGCATCAGCGGCATGGCCAAGATGTCGTCCTCGCGCGGTGGCGTGCCCACGCCCGCCGACGCGCTGAAGATCATGGAACCCCAGCTGCTGCGCTGGCTGTACGCCCGCCGCCGGCCAACCAGTCCTTCAAGGTCGCCTTCGACCAGGAGATCCAGCGCCTCTACGACGAGTGGGACCGGCTCGACGCCAAGGTCGCCGAGGGCGCCGGGCTGCCCGCCGACGTCGCCGCGCACTCCCGCGCGGTGGGCACGGCGAGCGGCGCGCTGCCGCGGACGCCCCGGCCGCTGCCGTACCGCACCCTCGCCTCCGTCGCCGACATCACCGGCGGGCACACGGACCAGGCGCTGCGCATCCTCAGCGACTTCGACCCCGCCCACCCGCTCACCTCCCTCGACGAGGCACGGCCGCGCTACGACAAGGCCGAGGCGTGGATCAACACCCACGTCCCCGCCGACCAGCGCACCATCGTCCGTAAGGAGCCCGACGAGGAGCTGCTGAAGTCACTCGACGAGCAGGGCCGGGAGTCCCTGCGGCTGCTGGTCGACGGGCTCGCCGACCACTGGTCCCTGGACGGGCTCACCCACCACGTCTACGGCGTTCCCAAGGTCCAGGCGGGCTTCCCCGCCGACGCCACGCCCAAGGAGCTGCCCGCGGAGATCAAGACCGCGCAGCGGTCGTTCTTCGCGCTGCTCTACCACCTGCTCGTCGGCCGCGACACCGGCCCGCGCCTGCCCACACTGCTGCTCGCGGTGGGCCAGGAGCGGGTACGGAGGCTGCTCGGGCACTGACCGGCGTGTCGACGCGTACGGCGATGGGGGCGCCCGGTGTTCCACCGGGCGCCCCCATCGCCGTACCGTGCGCTCGTTCGCGTGCGGGTCACGCAATGTGGTCTTCCTCCAGCTCGGCGGAGTGACGGTTCTGGAAGTCCAGGACCATGCGCTTGGCGTCCGCGTCCAGCAGCGAGTGGCCGTACGTCGCCTCGACGTATTCGCCGAACTCGCGCGGGGTCGGGTAGCCGCTGCCGCTTATCGACTGCTTGAACAGCTTGTAGTAGGCATCGTCGTCCGGGGCCTGGGGCTCCGGAGGGCCACCGCCCTCGCCCAGTTCACGCGTACGGCCCCCCGGGCCGACCGGGATGGGGAAGGTGCCGGTGTCCTCCGGGGACGGCTCCCGCACCGGAGGTACCTCCTCGAACTGACGGCGGTACTGCTCGGCCTGCTCCTGCTCCGCAACCCACTGGGCGTACTGCGGGTCGTTCTGCGGGTCGTACGTGGGGTCGTAGCCGCCGTGGTACTCGACGGTCTGCGGGTCCCGGGCGTGCAGCCACAGGTTCTGGTCCGTGGCGGACTGCTGCTCGTACGGGGGCTGCGCCGTGGGCTCCTCCGCATCCGGGAACTCGCGGATTTCCCGGGGGCCCTGGGAATTCCGGGGGTCCACGGCGCCGGGGTTGTCCCGCTCGTCCCGGTCACCGGGGTGGGGGCTGGTGCCGGGGTCGCCCGTCAGCTCGGGGCGACGCTCGGCGGAGGGGGCCGCCTTCCGCAGGGCGGGCGCCGACGACGCCATGGCCGGGCCGTCCGCGGCCGTCCGGTGCTCGGGGGCCGGCGGAGCACAGCCGGCTCGATGCCGGCCGCCGCCAGACCCGCCGGGGCCGTCTCGGCGAGGGGGACGCCGTACTTTGCCAGGCGCAGCGGCATCAGGGACTCCACCGGGGCCTTGCGGCGCCAGCTCCGGCCGAAGCGGGAGCGCATCCGGGCCTGGTAGACGAGGCGTTCCTGCTCCAGCTTGATGACCTGATCGTAGGAACGCAGCTCCCACAGCTTCATCCGCCGCCACAGCAGGAACGTGGGTATCGGCGACAACAGCCACCGGGTGAGGCGGACGCCCTCCATGTGCTTGTCCGCGGTGATGTCGGCGATCCGGCCGACCGCGTGCCGGGCGGCCTCCACGGACACCACGAACAGGATGGGGATCACGCTGTGCATGCCCACACCGAGCGGATCCGGCCAGGCCGCCGCGCCGTTGAAGGCGATCGTGGCCGCCGTCAGCAGCCACGCCGTCTGACGCAGCAGCGGGAAGGGGATACGGATCCAGGTCAGCAGCAGATCCAGGGCCAGCAGGACGCAGATGCCGGCGTCGATGCCGATCGGGAACACGTAGCTAAAGTTCCCGAAACCCTTCTGCAGGGCCAGTTCACGGACGGCCGCGTACGAACCCGCGAAGCCGATTGCGGCGATGATCACGGCTCCGGTGACGACCACACCGATGAGAATCCGGTGCGTCCGTGTCAGCTGAATGGGCGCGGCCACCCGTACTCCCCTCCTCTTGCGTGTGGTTGCGCGCAACAGAGTGGCACATGTGTGCGGAGGCCGGGTGGCCGGTTCCGTATCAGAGCTTCACCGCACGTCTCCGGGTACGTCGCCGTGCACGCTTCTGTGCCTGTTCGTCAGTTCTCCGTCGCCGAGGGGGACGCCGACTTCGACGGCGAACCGCTCTCGGCGGCCCCGCTGTCGCCGTCGCCCTTGCCGTCCTTGCCGCCCTTGGTCTCGGTCACGGACGTCACCGCTTCCTTGGCCGCCTTCTTCGCGTCCTTCGACAGGTCGTCGGCGCTCGGCGTCTTGTCCCCGGCGAGGCCCGCCCCGTTGTAGTCGAGGGTGACGACCACGTTCTCGACGCGCGCCACCACCGCCTGCTGCTTGAAGGTGCCTTCCTTCTTCTTCAGGTCGTAGCGCACGGCCGTCGCCTCGTCGCCGGTGCCGGAGACCGGCTCCGTCTCGATGCCCTTGGCGCCGTCGGTGGCCTGGATGTCCCTGACCTGCTTGTCGTAGTACTCCTTGGCCAGTTCGTCGCCCGCGCCGCGTGCGGTGTCCGAGTCGAAGCGCAGCATCGACACGTTCAGCCAGCGGAACTGCGAGCCGTCCACCCCGTTGTTGGCGAGACTGCTCCAGGAGCAGCTGGCGCGCGTGGAGACGTCGGCGGACTGGCCCTCCTTGCCCGACTTCGCCTTGGGCACGAGGTCGTCCAGGGTCTTCTCCGACAGGACGTCGCACGCGTCCGGGAGGTTCGTGTAGACCGCCGCCCGCACCGTCGGGGACGGGCTCGCGGACGCCGACGCGGAGGTGCCGGCCGCCTTGCCCTCGCCGCCGTCGGAGCCGGAGTCCGAGGAGCAGCCGGCGGCGATCAGCATCGCGGGGACGGCCGCCGCGCAGACAAGGACGCGGTTGAGGCGCTTCGCTCTCCCCCGCTGTCCGGACGACGTGGGCGGTGCCCCCTGGTCTCGCTGTGCTCGTCGCTGCATGGTTCCTTCACTCATGACGCTCGTGTTCCCTGCGGTCGAACCCGCGGTCAAAACCGGATCCGAGGGGTCACCGTACGCGGTACGCCGTCCGTGTGGTCTTCCTTCGAGTGCTTCGCGCAGGGCGGTGAAGGGGGTGTGAACAAGGCTCAGCCGCCCAGCGAGTCGGCCAGCAGGGACGCCAGTTTCCGCGCCCTGTCCTGCATTTCCTTGCTGTCCGGGACGGCACCGACGGTCGCCGGCTGCTCCGTGTACTCGATCGTCACGATCACGTTGGACGTGCGGAACGCCACAGTCACCGTGCGCTGCTCGGCGGTCGAACCGGAGCTGCTCAGCTCGTCGTCGATGAAGGCCTCGTCGCCGAATTCGCCCAGGAGACGGGGCTGGAGGTCGGAGGACGATGTGGACGGCGACGCGGGGGAGGAGCCGCCGTCGGACGGTGAGCCGGAGCCCGGGGAAGCGGCGTCGGACGGTGCGGAGGAATCGGAAGAGCCGGAGGAATCAGGGGAGTCGGGGGAATCAGGGGAGTCGGGGAAGGGGTCGAGGCCGGCGCGTCCGGGTCGGTGGAGGCGCTGCCGCCCTCCGCGGCGTCGTCGCCGGTGTCCGCGGAACCGGACTCCGTGGCCGTCGGCTCCGGGAGGTCGGCCGCCTCCTGCTTCGCCGCGAAGAGCTGCTGGGCCTGGTTGTCGTCGCTGACGGCGTTGTCGTAGGAGACGACCCGTTCGAGGTCGATCACCAGGCGATCGGTGGCCTGGGACGACTCCACCTTCCAACGGCAGCCCACCTTGCGGTCGGTGTCGTACGTGAGGGCCGCCTCGCCCGCGTACGCCTTCTCGCGCTGCGCCTCGTCGGCCAACTCCCTGATGCCGGGCAGAAGTTCGTCGAGCGTCTTGGCGCCGACCACGCCGCAGGGCTCGGGAAGCGTGGCGTACCTGCCCGGCTGGGCCGCCTGCGAGGCCGTACCGACGCTGCCCGGGTTGGAGTCGTCCGACTGGCTTCCGCCGTCCGGACTGCCGGTGCAGCCGGCCAGCAGGGCCGCGAGGAGCGCGGCGACGCCGGGTACGTATGCCCTCCGCTGCACGGCCGGGCTCCTCTCGATGGTGGGCGCGGGCCGCAGCCCGCCGGGTCTCTCAGTGTCCCCGCTGGTTAATCACTTGCCGCACGGGGGCACCCCCGGCAGACAATGTGTATCGCACGCACTGCCGTGAACGCCGGTCCGAAGTCTCTTTCGTCGACCTGGGCGACGGTTTTTGCTCTTTTACGCTTATGTTGCGGTTCGGGGGAATGGGGAAGACATGCCGTACGTGGAAATGCCGGGTGCGAAGGTGCCGATCCGTATGTGGACGGACCCGGCGACGGTGGAGGAGGGTGCCCTCCAGCAGCTGCGGAACGTGGCGACCCTGCCCTGGATCAAGGGTCTGGCCGTGATGCCGGACGTGCACTACGGGAAGGGCGCGACGGTCGGGTCGGTCATCGCGATGCGGGGTGCGGTGTGTCCGGCGGCGGTGGGCGTCGACATCGGCTGCGGAATGTCGGCGGTGAAGACGTCCCTGACGGCGAACAACCTGCCGGGCGACCTGTCCCGGCTGCGCTCGAAGATCGAGCAGGTGATCCCGGTCGGGCGCGGGATGCACGATTCCCCCGTGGACCCGACCCGTCTGCACGGCTTCGCGACCGGCGGCTGGGACGAGTTCTGGGGGCGCTTCGACGGTGTGGCGGAAGCGGTCAGGTTCCGTCAGGAGCGGGCCGGAAAGCAGATGGGAACGCTGGGCGGAGGCAACCACTTCGTCGAGGTCTGCACGGATACGACCGGTGCGGTCTGGCTGATGCTGCACTCCGGTTCCCGGAACATCGGCAAGGAACTCGCCGAGCACCACATCGGAGTGGCGCAGAAGCTCCCGCACAACCAGGGCCTGGTCGACCGTGACCTCGCCGTCTTCGTCGCGGACACCCCGCAGATGGCGGCGTACCGGAACGACCTGTTCTGGGCGCAGGAGTACGCGAAGCGCAACCGTTCGATCATGATGGCGCTCCTGAAGGACGTGGTCCGCAAGGAGTTCAGGAAGGCGAAGCCGGCCTTCGAGGCGGAGATCAGCGCGCACCACAACTACGTGGCCGAGGAGCGCTACGACGGCATGGACCTGCTCGTCACCCGCAAGGGGGCGATCCGCGCGGGCTCCGGCGAGTTCGGGATCATCCCGGGTTCCATGGGCACGGGTTCGTACATCGTCAAGGGCCTCGGGAACGCCGACTCCTTCAACTCGGCGTCCCACGGCGCCGGCCGCCGGATGAGCCGCAGCGCGGCGAAGCGGCGCTTCTCGACGCAGGACCTGGAGGAGCAGACGCGGGGCGTGGAGTGCCGTAAGGACTTCGGTGTCGTGGACGAGATCCCGGGCGCGTACAAGCCGATCGAGCAGGTCATCGACCAGCAGCGGGACCTGGTGGAGGTCGTGGCGAAGCTGAAGCAGGTCGTCTGCGTGAAGGGCTGACCCGCTGCGTCGGGTGCGGCGCGGCCGTCACGCCTCCCGGTGGATCTTCGTGTTCGACGCCTGGGCCCGCGGGCGGACGACCAGCAGGTCGATGTCGACATGGCTCGGGCGGGTCACCGCCCAGGTGATGGTGTCGGCGACGTCGTCCGCGGTGAGGGGCTCGGCGACGCCCTCGTACACCTTGGCGGCCTTCGCCTCGTCGCCGTCGAAGCGGGTGAGGGCGAACTCGTCCGTCTTCACCATGCCGGGCGCGATCTCGATGACGCGCACGGGCCGGCCGACGATCTCCAGGCGGAGGGTCTCGGCGAGGACGTGTTCGCCGTGCTTGGCGGCGGCGTAGCCCGCGCCGCCCTCGTAGGTGCCGTGGCCGGCCGTCGAGGAGACGATGACGACCGTGCCGTCGCCGCTCGCCTCCAGCCTGGGCAGCAGGGCCTGGGTCAGGTGGAGGGTGCCGATGACGTTCGTCTCGTACATCCGGCGCCAGTCGTCCGGGTCGCCGGTCGCGACCGGGTCGGCACGCAGCGCGCCGCCGGCGTTGTTGACCAGGACGCCGATCGTCCTGAAGGCGGTGGCGAACTCGTCGACGGCCGCGCGGTCGGTGACGTCGAGCGGATACGCGGTCGCCGCGTGGCCGGCCGCGTTGATCTCCTCGGCGAGCGCCTCGATGCGGTCCTTGCGGCGGGCGGTGAGGACGACGCGGTAACCGGCCTCGGCGAGCCCGCGTGCCGTGGCGGCGCCGATGCCGCTGCTCGCGCCGGTGACGACGGCGATACGAGACGCTGCGGACGGTGCGGCGGTGGCCATGGGCTGCTCCTCCATATGTGGGCGATGCCGTGCCGGGCCAGCATATGCGGGCCGTCCGGGCCCGTCCGGGGGCGCGGGCGCGTGGTCAGCCGTTGCGCGGTGCCCACATGATCACGGCCATTCCGGCGAGGCAGATCAGGGCGCCGGTGACGTCCCAGCGGTCCGGGCGGTAGCCGTCCGCGAGCGCGCCCCACAGGAGCGACCCGGCGACGAAGACGCCCCCGTACGCGGCGAGGACGCGGCCGAAGTGCGCGTCGGGCTGGAAGGTGGCGACGAATCCGTACGCGCCGAGGGCGAGGGCGCCGCCGGTCGCCCACATCCAGCCGCGCTGTTCCCGCACGCCCTGCCAGACCAGCCAGGCGCCCCCGATCTCCAGGATCGCGGCGAGGACGAACAGGGCGGCGGAGCGGGCGATCAGCATGCGAGCAGCTTCGCAGACCGGATCCGGAATAAGGGGGAGGGAGGACCGTTGGGCCGGGTATAGTTGAACCGTCAACCAATTTGGAGGGTGAACGGCCATGCAGTTCGGGATCTTCAGCGTCGGCGACGTCACGCCCGACCCCACGACGGGGCGTACCCCCACCGAGCGCGAGCGGATCAAGGCCATGGTCGCCATCGCGCTGAAGGCCGAGGAGGTGGGCCTGGATGTGTTCGCGACCGGCGAGCACCACAACCCGCCGTTCGTCCCGTCCTCGCCGACGACCATGCTCGGCTACATCGCCGCGCGCACGGAGAGGCTGATCCTCTCCACCTCCACCACCCTCATCACCACCAACGACCCGGTGAAGATCGCCGAGGACTTCGCCATGCTCCAGCACCTGGCCGACGGCCGGATGGACGTGATGATGGGGCGGGGCAACACCGGGCCGGTGTACCCCTGGTTCGGCAAGGACATCCGCCAGGGCATCAACCTCGCCATCGAGAACTACGCCCTGCTGCACCGCCTGTGGCGCGAGGACGTCGTCAACTGGGAGGGCAAGTTCCGCACCCCGCTGCAGGGCTTCACCTCCACGCCCCGCCCGCTGGACGACGTACCGCCATTCGTCTGGCACGGGTCGATCCGCTCGCCCGAGATCGCCGAGCAGGCCGCCTACTACGGCGACGGCTTCTTCCACAACAACATCTTCTGGCCGGCTGACCACACCAAGCGGATGGTCGAGCTCTATCGGGCCCGGTACGCGCACTACGGGCACGGCACGGCCGAGCAGGCCATCGTCGGCCTCGGCGGGCAGGTGTTCATGCGGAAGAACTCGCAGGACGCCGTGCGGGAGTTCCGGCCGTACTTCGACGTCGCCCCCGTCTACGGGCACGGGCCCTCGCTGGAGGAGTTCACCCAGCAGACCCCGCTGACCGTGGGCTCCCCGCAGCAGGTCATCGAGAAGACGCTGTCCTTCCGCGACTACGCGGGCGACTACCAGCGCCAGCTGTTCCTCATGGACCACGCCGGGCTGCCCCTGAAGACCGTGCTCGAGCAGCTCGACCTGCTCGGCGAGGAAGTCGTGCCGGTGCTGCGCAAGGAGTTCGCCAAGGACCGCCCGGCCGACGTGCCGGACGCGCCGACGCACTCCTCGCTGCTGGCCGGCCGGGAAGTGAGCAAGGTATGAACATCGTCGTCGTATCGGCCGGGCTGAGCGTGCCGTCGTCCACCCGCCTGCTCGGGGAGCGGCTGGCCGCCGCGGCCACCGGGCAGGCCCCGTCGGACGTGCCGGTGATCGAACTGCGAGACCTCGCGGTCGACATCGCGCACAACTTCACCAGCGGTTTCCCGGCGCCGGCGCTCTCCGCCGCCATGGACGCGGTGACCGGGGCGGACGGGGTGATCGTGGTCACGCCGGTGTTCTCGGCGTCGTACAGCGGGCTGTTCAAGTCGTTCTTCGACGTGCTCGGCGTACGGGACCGGGAGGCCCTGGCCGGCAAGCCGGTGCTGATCGCCGCGACCGGGGGCACGCCCCGGCACTCGCTGGTGCTGGAGCACGCCCTGCGGCCCCTCTTCGCCCACCTGCGCGCGGTCGTCGTCCCCACGGGGGTGTACGCCGCGTCCCAGGACTGGGGCGACAAGGGCCTGGACGCCCGGATCGACCGGGCGGCGGGCGAGCTGGCCGCCCTGGTGGGCGCGCTGCCGGCCGCCGCCCGGCCGGGCACCGGCAACGGAACGGTCGACGGTACGGACGGCACGGGCGGCGACGCGGTCCGTGTCACACGCGGGGGCGCGGTCGACGACAAGTTCGACGCGCGCAACGTGGTGCCGTTCGAGGAGCAGCTGGCCGCGCTGCGGCCGGTCGGCTGAGGGCGCGGACCGCACCCGGGGCAGAGCTCCCACAACCCCCGTCATCCTCACCACTCCCGGCGGTCCTTCAGGGACAGCGGCCGCCGGGTGAGGCGACCGGTTCCGGTCGTTCGCGAGGTCCCGGTCGCGGGCAGGGACGCCCGCGACCGGACCGCGGCGGGGTGAGCAGGGGAAAGAAGGTGCCCGTCCGGCCACTGCTCCGTCCGGCGGATGGCGGTTGCTTGGCACACTGACACCGTGTCCCTTACCGCGCCCCGCACCCACACCGTGCTGCTCGCCGAAGACGACCGCGCCATCCGCAACGCCCTGGAGCGCGCGCTGACCCTGGAGGGCTACCGGGTCACGGCGGTCGCCGACGGCGTCGAGGCGCTGGCGCAGGCCCACCGCAGCCGGCCCGACGTCCTCCTGCTGGACGTGATGATGCCCGGCATCGACGGGCTCCAGGTGTGCCGGGTGCTGCGCGCCGAGGGCGACCGCACCCCCGTGCTGATGCTGACGGCACTGGTGGAGACCGCCGACCGGATCGCCGGACTGGACGCGGGCGCCGACGACTACGTCGTCAAGCCGTTCGACGTCGAGGAGGTCTTCGCCCGGCTGCGGGCCCTGCTCCGCCGGGCAGCGCCCGCACCGGCCTCCGTGCCCGACGGGACGTCGACGGCGCAGGAGCCGGCGGATACCCGGGAAACGAGGGATCCGGGGGAGGCGCAGAACGCCGCTGCGGGGCGATACATCGGCGCGGCCGGGTTGCGCATGGACCCGCAGGCACGCCGGGCCTGGCGTGGACAGCGGGAGCTGGAACTGACCCGCACCGAGTTCGAACTGCTGGAGCTGTTGATCCGCAACGCGGGCATCGTCCTCGACCACTCCACCATCTACGACCGTATCTGGGGCTACGACTTCGGCCCCGGCTCCAAGAACCTCGCCGTCTACGTCGGCTACCTGCGCCGCAAACTCGACGAGCCCGGGGCGCCGCCGCTGATCCACACGGTGCGCGGGGTGGGTTACGTGCTGCGGGAGCTCTGAGTGGCGCCGGGCACCTCGGGTCTGCGGGACACCTCACGCACCTCGGACACCCCACGCGCCTCCCGCGCCCCGGAGCGCGCGTACCGGCCGCCGCCGCGGACCGGGCGATGCCGGCTGCCGCTGCTGTCGCTGGGCACCAAGTTCGCGGTGGCGTTCGCCGCCGTGACGGCCACGATCACCGTCCTGGTCGGCATCCTGTCGTACAGCGCCGCCGCGAGACTCGTACGGGTGGACCAGCAGACCGTGTTCGACGAGGTCGTGGAGGACCTGCGCAGCGAGGTCAGGTCGAACCGGATGTCACCGCTCGACTTCTCCTCCGCCGCCCCCGGCCACGACCTGGTGCGGCCCGCCCGGACGGACGTCCAGGTGCTCGGGCCGGACGGCCGGATCGCCGACCCGGGCGACCCGGGGCTGCCGGTGGTCGACGCCGACCGCGTGGTCGCGGGCGCCGCCACGGCCGGGCGGGTGGTCGAACACGCGGACGTCGACGTCGGCGACGACATCTACCGCGTCGCGACCGTCGCGCTGGGCGACGGCCGGGGCGCGGTGCAGATCGCGCAGGAGTTCAGCGACACCGAGGACCTGCTGCGGGCCCTCCAGCAGCGCACCCTCGTCCTGATGGCGGCGGTGGTGATCGGGCCGGCCTCTTCGGCTGGTGGCTGGCCCGGCGCATCACCCGCCGCCTGGTCGTGCTCACCGACGCCGCCGAGGACGTCGCCCGCACCCGCAGGCTCGGCATCCAGGTGCCCGTCGCCGGCCGGGACGAGGTGGGGCGGCTCGGCCGCGCCTTCGACCGGATGCTGGGCCGGCTCGCCCAGTCGGAGGACGACCAGCGCAGGCTCGTCCAGGACGCGGGGCACGAACTGCGTACTCCGCTCACCTCGTTGCGGACCAACATCTCCCTGCTGCGCCGTATCGACGAACTCCCGCCGGACACCCGTGAGGAACTCGTCGCCGACCTCTCCCAGGAGGCCCGTGAGCTGACCGACCTGGTCAACGAGCTCGTCGAGCTGGCGGCCGGTCAGTCCGACACCGAGCCGCCGCGGCGCGTCGACCTCGCCGACATCGCGGAGGACGTGGCGGGACCGGCCCGGCGCCGCAACGGACGGAAGATCATCGTCCACGCGAGCGGCGACACCACGACCGACGGACGGCCCGGGATGCTCACCCGGGCGGTGTCCAACCTGGTCGAGAACGCCGTCAAGTTCGACCGGGACGGCACGGCGCCCATCGACGTCACCGTCGCGGGGCCCGCGCGACCGGGCACGGTGCGGGTGGAGGTCCGCGACCGGGGGCCCGGTATCGCGGCCGCCGACCTGGTCCGCGTCTTCGACCGCTTCTACCGCGCCGCCGACGCCCGCTCCCTGCCCGGTTCGGGCCTCGGCCTGTCCATCGTCCGCGAGGTGGCCCTGGCCCACGGGGGCGCACCGTACGCGGTACGCCGGGCCGGCGGCGGCACGGTGATCGGCTTCACGGTGGGCGGCATCCCCCTGACGCACCAGGACGAGGAACCGCCCCTCTGACCCGTCCGCGCCCCGCGCCCGCGTCTCGCACCCGTGGTCGAGATCGCCACCCCGTCTCCGCGTACCGGCGGCCGGAGGTGAGCATGTATGCGTGCGGGGGGCGCGCCGCACGCGCTCCCGGGAGGGGAGGAGCGGCAACGTGCTGACCGATGAGGAGGCCGCCGCGCTGGCGGCGATCGACGAGGTGGCCCTGGGGCGGACCCTGGGGGAGCTGATCGCGGTGCCGAGCGTGACCGGGAGCGCCGCCGAGTCCGAACTCCAGCACCAGTTGGCCGGTCGGCTGGAGTGGCTGGGGCTGGAGGTCGACCTGTGGTCCATGGACCTGCCCGCGCTGCGCGCCCACCCCGGTTTCCCGGGCATGGAGGTGCCCCGTGAGGAGGCGTGGGGCCTGGTCGGAACCACCCAGGACGGCGGCGACGGGCCCACCCTGGTTCTCCAGGGCCACGTCGACGTCGTACCGCCCGGCGACCCCGAGGCGTGGGGGGACGGCGACCCGTTCGTGCCGCGCGTGACCGGGGACGTGGTGCACGGGCGCGGCGCCTGCGACATGAAGGCGGGGCTCGCCGCGCACCTCGCCGCGCTCGCCGCGATACGGACGGCCGGGATACGGCTGCGCGGCCGGGTCGCGGCCCACTTCGTCGTCGGCGAGGAGGACGGGGGCATCGGCGCGTTCGGCACTCTGGAGCGCGGACACCGGGGCGACGCCTGCGTCATCGCCGAGCCCACCGGGGGCACCCTGATCACCGCGAACGCGGGTGCGCTGACGTTCCGTATCACCGTGCCCGGCAAGGCGGCGCACGGCAGTGCGCGGGAGCAGGGAGTCAGCGCCGTCGACGCCTACCTGCCCCTGCACCGGGCGCTGGCCGCCCTGGAGACCGAGCGGAACCGGAACCCGTCCCCGCTGCTCGCCGAGTACCCGGTCCCGTACGCCCTGTCGGTGGGCACCGTGCGCGCCGGGGACTGGGCGAGCAGCGTGCCGGACCTGCTGGTCGCCGAGGGCCGGCTCGGCGTACGCCTGGACGAGGACCCGGCCGAGGCGCGGGCCGACCTGGAACGGTGCGTGGCCGAGGCCTGCGCCGCCGACCCGTGGCTGCGCGACCACCCGGCGACGGTGACCTGGCCGGGCGGCCGGTTCGCGAGCGGCCGCCTGCCGGAGGGCCACCCCCTGCCGGACGTCGTCGGCGCCGCGTACACCGACGCGACGGGCGCCCCGCCGCCCCGTCGGCGGGGCGCGACGTACGGCAGCGACCTGCGCCACTACACCGGCGCGGGGATCCCGACGCTGCAGTTCGGACCGGGAGACATCGAGGTGGCGCACAGCGCGCGCGAACACGTCTCCCTGCGGGAGACGGTGGCAGTGGCCAGGACCCTGGTCCTCACGGCGCTGCGCACGGTCGGAACCAAGTGACGTGAACCACCGGGACAGCGCCGAGTGCCGGGCGGGGGAGATTTCCGTACCGGTGTGGGACGCCCGGCCAGGGAAGCTGCCGGCCAGGGACGCCCGGCCAGGGAAGCTGCCGGCCGGATCGCACAGCTTTTTCGCGGCCGACGGTTGCCCGTGACATGGCTGTCGGGCCGGCACCCGGCCCCGGATGGGGGAGGGATGCCGGCCCGACACGGTTCTCGGCGCGTCAGTGGCCGGCCGCGAGTTCGCCGCTGAGCTTGCCGTGCAGGTGGGCGCTGGGGTCGTTCAGTCCGGTGATCTCGACGGTCTTGCCGCGCTGGGCGTACTTGGTCTCGATCGCGTCGAGGGCGGCGACGGAGGAGGCGTCCCAGATGTGGGCCGCACTCAGGTCGATGACGACCTTCTTCGGGTCGCCCGCGTAGTCGAACTGGCCGACGAGATCGTTGGAGGAGGCGAAGAACAGCTCGCCGGTGACCCGGTAGACGACCGTGGTGTCGTCGGGGTCGGTGACGGCGGTGACCTCGGCGAGGTGGGCGACGCGCTTGGCGAAGATCACCATGGCGGTGAGGGAGCCGACGACGACGCCGATGGCGAGGTTGTCGGTGGCCACGACGCAGGCAACGGTGATCACCATGACGGCGATCTCGCCGACGGGCATCCGCTTCAGCGTCCTGGGGGCGATGGAGTGCCAGTCGAAGGTGGCGAACGACACCATGATCATGACGGCGACCAGGGCGGCCATGGGGATGTCGGAGACGACCGGGCCGAAGACGATGCACAGCACCATCAGGAACACGCCCGCCAGGAAGGTCGAGACGCGAGTGCGGGCGCCGGAGACCTTCACGTTGATCATCGTCTGGCCGATCATGGCGCAGCCGCCCATGCCGCCGAAGAAACCGGTGACGATGTTGGCGATGCCCTGACCGATGGACTCGCGGGTCTTGTCGGAGCGGGTGTCGGTGAGGTCGTCGACCAGCTTGGCGGTCATCAGCGACTCCATCAGGCCGACCAGCGCCATGGCGAACGCGTACGGGGCGATCGTCGTCAGGGTGTCGAGGGTGAAGGGCACGTCCGGCAGGCCCGGTACCGGCAGGGAGGACGGCAAGGCACCCTTGTCGCCCACCGTGGGTACCGCGATGGCCGCCCCGACGGTGATCACGGTGAGGATCACGATGGAGACCAGCGGCGCCGGGATCACGGTGGTGACCCTCGGGAAGAACACCATCAGCGCCAGGCCGCCGATGATCAGCGGATACACGGCCCACGGGACGTTCCGCATCTCGGGGACCTGGGCCATGAAGATCAGGATCGCCAGGGCGTTGACGAAGCCGACCATCACCGAGCGAGGGATGAACCGCATCAGCTTCGCCACCCCGAGGGCGCCCAGGACGACCTGGAAGACGCCGGCGAGGAGGACGGCCGCGATCAGGTGGCCCAGGCCGTGCTCGCGGTTGAGCGGCGCGATGACGAGGGCGACGGCGCCGGTCGCGGCGGAGATCATCGCGCGACGGCCGCCGACGATCGCGATGGTCACAGCCATGGTGAAGGAGGTGAACAGACCGATCGCCGGATCGACCCCGGCGATGATCGAGAACGAGATCGCCTCGGGAATCAGCGCCAGGGCGACGACCAGGCCGGCCAGGACCTCGGTGCGCCAGACTTTCGGGTCGGTCAGCCAGTCGGGCTTCAGGCCGCGCAGCCGCGCGGCCGGGGACACAGCGGTGGAAGACAAGGGTGAAGGAACCTGTCGTGCTCGGGCACACCCCATTCGGCAGGCCGGGGTGTGCGGGAGGACGCGGAGGAGCCGGGCCGGCACCCCGCGGGCGGCCCCCGTGAGCGCGGAGCCGGAAGACTGGGACGGGACGGAGCAGGGGAACGGTCGACGGCGAGGGCCGGGCTCACATCCGGGGACGAAGCGTCACGGCGGGCAGGCGGAGGCACCGGGCGGCATGGGCTCGCGCACGCTTCTCTCCTGCAAGAATCGGAACTTCGCCGGGGGCGGCATCGGCCCCGACACGGCAATGGCGGGGCAGGGGCAGCCGTCCTCACCACCGGAAACTCTACCCTAACGTTAGGGTAGAGATCGGCGAGGAGTACGGCACGCGGCCCGCCACCGGGAGAAAGGCTGGAAGGACGGGCGTGGACGGTAAGCACATGCAGATCGGCGAGGTCGCCGCGCGCACCGAGCTGTCCTTGCGCACCATCCGGCACTACGAGGACGCCGGTCTCGTCGTCCCCTCCGCCCGCTCCCAGGGGGGCTTCCGTCTCTACACCGAGACCGACGTCGCCCGCCTCATGGTCATCCGGCGGATGAAGCCACTCGGCTTCACCCTGGACCAGATGCGCGACCTGCTGGACGCCACCGACCGCCTCGACGCGGGCGACGAGCTCGCCCCGGAGGAGCGCGAGACGCTCCTGGAGCGCGTGCGCGGGTACGAGCGGGCGGCGGCGGAGCAGGTGGAGAAGCTGCGCGTCCAGCTCTCCCGCGCCGAGGAGTTCGCCGTCACGCTGCGCGCACGGCTGCCCGAGAGTGAGCCGACCCGACCCTGACCGCGCGGGTGTCGGGAGGCCTGCTCCTCACAGGAGTCGGGCGAGGGCGGGGCTGCGGCGTTCGGCGAGGACGATGTCGCGCCAGTGGCCGTGGTGGCGGCCGAGGTACTCGCGGGTGCCGGTGACGCGGAAGCCGGCCCGCTGGTGGCGGGCGAGGCCGCTGGTGTGCTCGGGGAGGACGCCGGACCGGACCGGACGGTCCGGATCCCGGCTGCCCCGGTGGAGTCGGTCAGCGCCTTCAGCGGGGCGGAGGCCCCGCAGCGGCAGGAGCGATGGTCAGCAGCTTGCCCATCGCGGCCAGCACCGACGGTTCGACCCGGTAGTACACCCAGGTGCCGCGCCGCTCCGAGGTGAGCAGGCCGGCTTCCTTGAGTTTCTTCAGGTGGTGGGAGACGGTCGGCTGCGAGACGCCGACGTCGGAGATGTCGCACACGCACGCCTCGCCGTCCTCGTGCGAGGCGACCGCGGAGAAGAGCCGCAGGCGTACCGGGTCGCCCAGGGCCTTGAACATCCGCGCGGCCGTCTCGGCCTCCTCCGCGGTGAACGGGCGCTCGGTGAGCGGCGGGCAGCACGGCACTACGGCGTCGGACGCCTCGGAACCGAGCAGCGGCAGCACCTTCGTGTTCGACATACACCTATGTTGACACATGTCGAACCAAGTGGCCGAGGGGTGAGCGGCTCAGCCGTGGGCGAGGCGGGTCGGCCTTGCGACGTCGTCGTGCGGACGGGCAGCGGCCGTCCGTCCCCGGGCGGACGCTGCCCGGGTCGTGCCCTCCGCACCGTTGGCGGGGATGACGCCGCGACCGGCCGGGCGCTCTGTGGTTTGTGGTCCGCCCGGCCGGTCGCGCCGCGGTCCCCTCGGTGCGGGGTGGTCAGCGCAGCTGGTCGAGTGCCTTCTGGAAGGCGGCGGCGTGCCGGGCCCCGTCCGCGGCGGTGCCGCGGAAGAAGCGGGCGGCGGCGGTGTCACCGACGGAGGTGGCCTGCTCGGCGAACCCCGGGTACACGGTGGTCGCCTCGTTGCGCTTTCCGGTGATGGCCTTGTCCAGGTTGTCCCTGGTGCTGCGCACCAGACCGGCCCGCACCGCTTCCTCGGCGAAGTGCTCCTGCAGTTCGACCTCGGCCGTGCCCTCCCACAGGCGGGCCAGCGCGGGATTGCCGGTCTCCTTGGCATGGGCGGCGAAGAGCAGGTACTTGGTGTACGCGAGCGCCTCGCCGTGCATGGCGGTGTCCAGGTTGGTCTTGGTGCGGGCGGCCTTCACCTTCGGCAGCCCGGCGGGCACCGCCACCACGTCGGCCTTCGGCGGTGCCGGGACGGTGCCGCGGCCGGTGGTCACGGCCGTCAGCGCGGTACGGAAGGCGTCGCGGTGACGGCCCTCGTCCGCGGCGATCTCGCTGAAGAGCTCCGCGGCCTCGAGGTCCCCGTCCTGCCGGGCCTGGTCGGCGAAGCCGCGGTACACGACCTGGTGCTCGTAGGTCTCGCCGTTGATCGCCTCGTGCAGGTTGGCCGCGTTCGTGCCGACCGCGTTGACGAGGGTGACCGCCTCATGCAGGTGCTCGTTCAGCTCGGTCTGTGCCGTGGTGCGAAAGAGCCTGCCGATGTCCGGATGGCCCGCGCGCTCGGCCTCGGCGGCGAAGAGACCGTAGGCGGCGTGGGCGTACACCCCGCCCTTCATGGCGGTGGCCAGATCGGCGAGAGTCTGCGCCTGGAGAGCCCGGGCGGCGGTGTACGGGGTCGGGGCGCTCCACCGGCCGGGGCGGCCAGGGCCAGGGCCTGGCACTGCCTGTGAGGCTGCGGTCAGTGCGCACAGACCCATTACGAGCGTGCGTATCGAGTGGCGGAACACGAAGTCCTCCTTCGGGGGCTTCTCGGATGGCGGCCCCCTGCCTCATACGACCCGCACTCGTACTGCGCTGCTCCCTTGGGATAACCCCTTCGGGTGGCTTACGGAACGTGACCGGGATTCGGCGCGGCACGCCTCGCGGGCGTGGTATGCCGACGCCCGAAAGGCCCCCGGAACGGGCGCTCCTCCACCGGGCCTCTGCCGTGGTGCTGCCGCCGAGGCCCTCCGAAGCGGCCATTCGGGTGGTGAGCCGGGCAGTCCGGCGGTCCAGGCAGGAACCAGGCCGAAACGGGCGCCACCAAGTACCGCCGCACCGGCCCTGGCCCTCCACCGGCACCCTGCGTGAGCTCCGTCCGGGGCCCCGAGCGAGGCCCGCAGAGCACCATGACGTGGCCGGCCCGCGTCGAAGGCGACCGGGTTCTTCTGCCACGCGCCGGGTGACGTACGGAGTCAGGACGGCGCGAGGCGGCTGCGGGGATCCACGGCGACCGGCGTGACGGTGGTTGCGGCACTGGCAGCCGCTTGCTGCTCAGCCGTTGCGGTCGTCGTGCCCACAGGCCGCCGCCCCGGTACCCGGGAACACGTCCCTGCGTCCGAGCCTGTTCCTGGGCCTGCCGCGCAGACCGCTGTGGCCGACCGGGGCCGCCATGTCCGTCTTCTCCTACGTCATCCATGACAGCGCTCCGGCGTTCGGTTCGCTCGCGCTCGTGCTGCCGCCGGCGGCGATGGACCTCGTCTCCGCCCCGCCCGGGGTCGCCTGGCGCCGCAAGAAGCGGCTCACCCGCAGGACGGTCCAGCCCGCCGGTGTCCACCGCGGCACGGCTGCCCGACGGCTCCTCCCGGCACATGACGGGGGCGGGACCCGAAAGCCCCGCCCGAAAGCCCGCGAAACCCCGGATCAGGGCCACACAAGGCAGTAAGCCTGATGCCCCGCCTCGTGCAGCCGGTGGCTGAAGTCCTGCCACTCGTGCAGCAGTCGGTAGACGTTGAAGGCGTCGCGGGGGCCGCCGCGGTCGGGGACCGTGGACCAGATGAAGGCTGCCGCGCCCACCGACTCCTCGCCTATGCCGCGGAGTGGGTCGACGACCGTCATGGGGAGTTTCACGACCGCGTAGTCGGGGTGCAGGACGACCAGTTCCAGCGGCGGCACCTTGTGCAGGGGGACGCCTTCGATGCCGGTGAGGACCATGGCGGCCATCGTCTCCGGCTTGATCTTGGTGAACATGCCGTTCATGCCGAGTTCGTCGCCGCCGAGTTCCTCGGGGCGCATCGAAATCGGGACGCGAGCGGCAGTGGCGCCGTCCGGCGCGCCGAAATACTTGTAGGTCACCCCCACTCGACCACCATTCCTGCTCCCCGTACGCGACGGGTCGATCGACTCGGCCTCGCCCGGAACACCGTGTGCCCGACGGGCCTCGTCCACCTCTTCCGCCTCGCGCCGGTGCCTTCCCCGCCGGGAACGTCGAGGACCGAGGCCGTCAGTCCCCTCGCCCAGTCCGCCACCGCGATGCATATCTCCACCCGACTGCTTTTCTAGGCCGCATGGCGCCGCCGCGCAACCCGATCATCGTGTCAGTGACCTCCCCCACGGCCGCCCGCCGAAACGTGCGGTGTTGCATCTGCCCGCGGGACCCTCCCAGCTTCCGGCCGCCCCGGGCCGGGTGAGCTGTTTCTACTCAGACGCCAGTTTCGCAGATCACGGGCGATCCGGAACCGGATGTCCCCGCAGGTGGCCGGATACCCGAGCCTGTGGCCGGTCGTGTGGGACGACCGTACGGAACAGGCGTACGAAATGCTTGTACGAACGGGTGCGGCCGGATGACTCAGCCGAGGAGCCGGCCGAGAGGTCGGCCGAGGGGCCGGCGGGCGCTCGCCCGGACCGTCCGGGCCCGCCCGGAGCCGCTCCGTCCCCCGGCCTCCGGCCCTCCGCTCCCGCCTGGCCTACCCTGAACAGGTCACTCGCACCCCGAGTCCGAGATGTCGGAGAGGTCGGAGAAGTCGCAGGTCATGAGCGAACTGCCATACCCATACGAAGCCCAAGCCTCGCAGGCGCTGTTCGATCGTGCCGCGGCCGTCACCCCCGGTGGCGTGAATTCGCCGGTGCGTGCCTTCCGCGCCGTCGGGGGCACGCCCCGGTTCATGGTGTCCGGCACCGGCCCGTATCTGACCGATGCCGACGGGCGGGAGTACGTCGACCTGGTCTGCTCCTGGGGGCCGATGATCCTCGGGCACGCGCACCCCGAGGTGGTCGCCGCCGTGCAGGAGGCCGTCACGCGCGGAACCTCCTTCGGCACGCCCGGTGAGGGCGAGGTCGCGCTCGCCGAGGAGATGGTCGCCCGGGTCGAGCCGCTGGAGCAGGTCCGGCTGGTGTCCAGCGGCACCGAGGCCACCATGTCGGCCATCCGGCTCGCCCGCGGCTTCACGCGGCGTGCCAAGGTGATCAAGTTCGCCGGGTGCTACCACGGCCACGTCGACGCGCTGCTCGCCGCCGCGGGGTCGGGTCTCGCCACCTTCGCGCTGCCGGACACCCCCGGTGTCACCGGAGCCCAGGCCGGCGACACGATCGTCCTGCCGTACAACGACCTCGACGCCGTGCACACCGCCTTCGCCGCGCACCCCGGTGAGATCGCCTGCGTGATCACCGAGGCGTCCCCGGGCAACATGGGCGTCGTACCGCCGCTGCCCGGGTTCAACCAGGGGCTCAAGGACGCCTGCGCCGCGAACGGCGCGCTGTACATCTCCGACGAGGTGATGACCGGGTTCCGTACCAGCCGCGCCGGGTGGTACGGCGTCGACGGGGTGCGGCCCGACCTGATGACCTTCGGCAAGGTGATGGGCGGCGGCTTCCCGGCCGCGGCCTTCGGCGGGCGGGCCGACGTCATGGCCCACCTCGCCCCCGCCGGGCCCGTCTACCAGGCCGGCACCCTCTCCGGGAACCCCGTCGCCACTGCCGCCGGGCTCGCCCAGCTCCGGCTGCTCGACGCCGCCGCCTACGCCAAGGTCGACGCCGTCTCCGCGCGGATCCAGTCCCTCGTCACCGAGGCGCTGACCAAGGAGGGCGTGGCGCACACGCTGCAGAACGCCTCCAACATGTTCTCCGTGTTCTTCACCGATCGGCCGGTGCGCACCTACGAGGACGCCAAGGCGCAGGAGTCCTTCCGCTACACCGCCTTCTTCCACTCCCTCCTCGCGAACGGCGTCCACCTGCCGCCCTCGTCCTTCGAGGCCTGGTTCGTGTCCACCGCGCACGACGACCGGGCCGTCCAGCGGGTCGCCGACGCCCTCCCGGCGGCGGCCCGAGCGGCGGCGGAGGCGACGGCGTGAGCACCGGGAACAAGAACGACCTCACCGTCGTCCACCTGCTGCGGCACGGCGAGGTCGCCAACCCGGACGGAGTCCTCTACGGCCGACTCCCCGGCTACCAGCTCTCCGAGCTGGGCCGGCGGATGGCCGAACGGGTCGGCGAGCACCTCGCCTCCCGTGACGTCGTCCATGTCGGCGCCTCCCCGCTGGAGCGGGCGCAGGAGACGGCCCAGCCGATCGCCAAGGCGCACGGCCTGGACATCGCCACCGACGAGCGGCTGATCGAGGCCGAGAACGTCTTCCAGGGCAAGACCTTCGGGGTCGGCGACGGCGCGCTGCGCCGGCCCGAGAACTGGAAGCACCTCGTCAACCCGTTCAAGCCGTCCTGGGGCGAGCCGTACATCGAGCAGGTCGTCCGCATGATGGGCGCGCTGGACGCGGCCAGGGACGCGGCGCGCGGTCACGAGGCGGTGCTGGTCAGCCATCAGCTGCCGATCTGGATCGTGCGGTCCTACGTCGAGAAGCGGCGGCTGTGGCACGACCCGCGCAAGCGGCAGTGCACGCTGGCCTCGCTGACCACCTTCACCTACCGGGGCGACCGGATCGTCTCCGTCGGCTACAGCGAACCGGCCCGCGACCTCGTCCCCGCCCATCTCCTCGCCGGTGCCAAGCCGGTGAAGGGAAAGGGGAAAGCCTTCGGGGCCTAGGCCCCGGGGCGGGGTGGGTGCTCCGGCGGCCGCATGACACCCCCGTGACGATCGTTGCCAAACCTTCGCAATCCACGGGAACCCCCGTTCGCGTCACGTCCTCTGAAGGAGTGACCACCGGAGGACGTGACGATCGGGGATGTCATGCGCACTCTCACCCGCAGGGGAATGCTCGGGCTCGGTGCGGGGGCCGCCGCGGCGGTGTCGCTGGTCGGCTGCGGCGGCGCCACCGGCCCGGGCGGTGCGAGCCGTGCCGACGGTTCTGGCGGTGCGAGCCGTGCCGACGGTTCTGGCGGGGGCGGCCGTACGGGCACCCCCGAGCCGACGAAGACCGCCCGGCCGATCGGCGACGGCTCCACCGCCTTCACCGGCAAGCAGCCCCACCAGCCCGCCAGGCCGGTGCCGCTGGAGCCGGGCCAGGCCCCGCCGCAGTTCGTCGTCTTCTCCTGGGACGGGGCCGGCGAGGTCGGCAACGGACTCTTCCCGCGCTTCCTGGACCTCGCCGAGGAGCACGAAGCGCACATGACGTTCTTCCTCTCCGGGCTGTACCTGCTGCCCGAGTCGAAGAAGCGGCTGTACCACCCGCCGAACAACCCGCGCGGCGCCTCCGACATCGGCTACCTCACCGACGAGCACATCAAGGACACACTGAAGAACGTCCGCCGCGCCTGGCTCGAGGGCCACGAGATCGGTACCCACTTCAACGGCCACTTCTGCGCCGGCTCCGGCAGCGTCGGCAACTGGACGCCGAAGCAGTGGCGCAGCGAGATAGACCAGGCGAAGTCGTTCGTGAAGGAGTGGCGGACCAACTCCGGCTGGACCGATCTGCCGTCGCTGCCGTTCGACTACGACAAGGAACTCGTCGGCGGCCGCACGCCCTGTCTGCTCGGCCAGGACAACCTGCTGACCACCGCCCGCGAGCTCGGCTGGCGCTACGACGCCTCCTCGCCCGGCGGCCGTCAGGTCTGGCCGTCGAAGCGGGACGGCATCTGGGACCTTCCGCTGCAGCAGATACCTTTTCCCGGACGTTCCTTCGAGGTCCTGTCGATGGACTACAACATCCTCGCCAACCAGTCCGTCAACTCCACCAACGCGCCCGCCCACCACCACCCGGGCTGGCGCAAGCAGGCGGCCCAAGCGTACATATCGGGATTTGATCGGGCATACGAGACGAACCGGGCACCCTTCTTCGTGGGCAACCACTTCGAGCAGTGGAACGGCGGCATCTACATGGACGCGGTGGAGGAAGCCCTCAAGCACATCGCGCGGGCGAAGGAGAAGGGCGGTGACGTGCGCATCGTCTCCTTCCGGCAGTTCACCGACTGGCTGGACGCGCAACAGCCCGAGGTGCTGGAGCGGCTGCGCACCCTGGACGTCGGGCAGGAACCGGCCGGTGGCTGGCAGGGCTTCCTGAAGGACGCCGGCAGTACGGCAGGGACCGGGGAACCGAGCGGCGCCTGACGGGACATCCGAGCTGCGCCGATATGGCGGGTTTCCGTCCGCGAGGGGGGTGGGCGAGATCCCCGGAACGGACATGCGAAACTTTTCACATGAGTGCCGCCAGCCGTGCCCCCCAGCGCTCGAACCGCGCCCTCCGCGTCCGCCGCCGTGCCGTCCTGACCGCCGGCGCCGCCGTGGCCGCACTGCTGGTCTCCGCGTGCGGTTCCGGCGGAACGTCGGGCGGGGGCGGCAACACCAACTTCGTCGTCGGCCCCGACGGCATCTCCACCGTCGCCAAGGGCGAGCGTGTCGCCGCACCCGACCTGTCCGGAAAGACACTCGAGGGCGAGCACCTCGACGTCGCCGACTTCCAGGGCAAGGTCGTCGTCCTCAACGTCTGGGGCTCCTGGTGCAACCCGTGCCGCGCGGAGGCCAAGTACTTCGCCAAGGTGTCCGAGGAGTACGCCGACCAGGGCGTGCAGTTCGTCGGCATCAACACCCGCGACAGCAGCGCCGGCTCGGCGCTCGCCTTCGAGAAGGACTTCGGCATCACCTACCCGAGCCTGTACAACCCCACGGGCAAGCTGATGCTCCGCTTCGAGAAGGGCACCCTCAACCCGCAGGCGATCCCCTCCACCCTGATCCTGGACCGGGACGGGAAGATCGCGGCCCGCTCGCTGACCGCGCTCAGCGAGGAGCGGCTGCTGAAGATGCTCAAGCCGGTCGTCGCGGAGAAGTGACGTGACCACCCTCACCACGCTCGCCGCCGGCACGGGCGCCCTCGCCGCCGAGACGGGCTACAACGGCACGGTGCTCAACGGCGCCCTGCTGGTGGCACTGCCCATCGCCCTGCTCGGCGGGCTCGTCTCCTTCTTCTCGCCCTGCGTCCTGCCGCTGGTCCCCGGCTACCTCTCCTACGTCACCGGCGTGTCCGGCACCGACCTGGCCGAGGCCCGGCGCGGCCGGATGGTCGCCGGGGCCTCGCTGTTCGTCCTCGGCTTCACCGTCGTCTTCGTCTCCGGCGGGGCCTTCTTCGGCTACTTCGGGCAGACGCTGCAGGAACAGTCCGGCGTCCTGACCAAGGTGCTGGGCGTCTTCATGATCCTCATGGGTGTCTTCTTCATGGGGATGATGCCCTGGCTCACCCAGCGCGAGTTCCGCTTCCACAAGCGGCCGGCGGCCGGCCTGGCCGGCGCGCCCGTCCTCGGCGCCCTGTTCGGCATCGGCTGGACCCCCTGCATCGGCCCCACCCTCGCCTCCGTGCTGACGCTCTCCGCACAGCAGGAGAGCGCCGGACGCGGGGCCGTACTGACCGTCGCGTACTGTCTGGGACTGGGTCTGCCCTTCGTCCTCGCGGCTGTCGCCTTCCGCAAGGCGCTCGGTGCCTTCGGCTGGGTCAAGCGGCACTACGTCTGGGTCATGCGGGTCGGCGGCACGATGATGATCCTGACCGGAGTGCTGCTGCTCACCGGTGTGTGGGACAGCCTCGTGGTGCAGATGCAGACCTGGTCCAACGGCTTCACTGTGGGGATCTGACGGCGATGAGCACGACTTCCGAAACCGGATCCGAAGAAACCCCGGCGAGGCCCGAGGGAACCGCGGCCGACTCCGGGGCCCGCGACCAGGAGCTGGGCGCCGCCGGTTCCCAGCTGTCCACCGCGCCCAAGGAGGAGCTGCCGAACCTGCCCGCCCTGGGCGTCATCGGCTGGGCCCGCTGGTTCTGGCGGCAGCTCACGTCCATGCGGGTCGCGCTGCTGCTGCTGCTCCTGCTGTCGCTCGCCGCGATCCCCGGCTCGCTCATCCCGCAGACCGGCATCGACAAGACCCGGGTCGACGACTTCCGCGAGCAGCACGACGTCCTCGCGCCGATCTACGACAAGCTGGGCCTGTTCAACGTCTACAGCTCGGTGTGGTTCTCGGCGGTCTACATCCTGCTGTTCATCTCCCTCATCGGCTGCATCGTGCCCCGCACCTGGCAGTTCGTCGGCCAGCTGCGCGGCCGTCCGCCGGGCGCCCCCCGGCGGCTGACCCGGCTGCCCGCGTACACCACCTGGCGCACCGAGGCCGGGCCCGAGCAGGTCCGCGAAGCCGCCCTGGCCCTGCTGCGGAAGCGCCGCTTCCGCGCCCACCGGGCCGGTGACGCCGTCGCCGCCGAGAAGGGCTATCTGCGGGAGGTCGGCAACCTCGCCTTCCACATCGCCCTGATCGTGATGCTGATCGCCTTCGGCTGGGGCCAGTTGTTCAAGTCCGAGGGCAACAAGCTGATCGTCGAGGGCCAGGGCTTCGCCAACACGCTCTCGCAGTACGACGACTTCAAGTCCGGCAACCTCTTCGACGTCGCCGACCTGGAGCCGTTCAGCTTCCAGGTGAAGTCCTTCACCGGCACGTACGAGGCCACCGGCCCCAACAAGGGCACCCCGCGCGTCTACGAGACCGAGCTGATCTACAGCGAGGGCGCCTACGGCGAGGAGAAGAAGACCACCGTCGAGGTGAACAAGCCGCTGAAGATCGGCGACGCCAAGGTCTACCTCGTCAGCCACGGCTACGCGCCCGTCGTCACCGTCCGCGACGGCGAGGGCAAGGTCGTCTTCAAGGACGCCGTGCCGCTGCTGCCGCTCGACGCCAACGTCACCTCCTCCGGTGTGGTCAAGGTCCTCGACGGCTATCGCAACCCCGAGGGCAAGAAGGAGCAGCTCGGCTTCAACGCCTTCTTCGTGCCCACCTTCGGCGGCCCGGCCACCGGCACGATGCTCTCCCAGTTCCCGGCACTGAACTACCCGGTGCTCGCACTCTCCGCCTACCACGGCGACCTGAAGGCCGACGCCGGCATTCCGCAGAGCGTCTACCAGATGGACAAGACCAAGATGAAGGAGTTCAAGGACTCCGAGGGCGAGCTGTTCAAGAAGCTGCTGATGCCCGGCGAGACCATGACCCTCCCGGACGGTGCCGGCTCGGTCACCTTCGAGAAGGACGTCAAGGAGTGGGCGGGCTTCCAGGTCGTCCAGGAACCGGGCGGCGGCTGGGCCCTCGGTGGCTCCCTCTTCGCGATCGGTGGCCTCGCCTGCTCCCTGTTCATCCAGCGGCGCCGCGTGTGGGTGCGCGCGGTCGAGGGCCCCGACGGCGTCACCGTCGTCGAGATGGCTGGGCTCGGCCGCAGCGAGTCCGCCAAGGTGCCCGAGGAACTCGGCGACCTCGCCGGAATCCTCTACGACCGGGCTCCCGGCGTCCCCGACGCCGACCCCGACAGCGACCCCGCAGCATCCGCCGATTCCCCCGACCCCCAAGCCGCACCTGCCGAAGGGGCTGAGAAGCCGTGACTCTCGCCGCCGCAACCGATCTGGCCACCGCCACGAGCCTGGCCGCCGCGAACAACGAGAACCTCGCGGAGATCAGCAACGTGCTGATCTACTCCGCGATGGCGGTCTACACCCTGGCCTTCTTCGCGTACATCGCCGAATGGCTCTTCGGCAGCCGCAGCAAGGTCGCCCGCACCGCCGCCGCGCTCACCCCCCGGGCACAGGCGGCCGGGAAGGCGGCCGGGAAGGCACCCGCCGTCACCGTCGCCAAGGCGGGCGGCACCGGCGTACTGGAGCGACCGAAGGTCGTCGTACGGGCCGCGGCCGGCACGCGCGACGTGCCCGACGGGCCCGGGGCGCACGGCGGGGACGCACAGGGCGACCTCTACGGGCGCATCGCCATCTCCTTCACGGTGCTCGCCTTCGTGATCGAGTTCGGTGGTGTGCTCACCCGGGCGCTGTCCGTGCAGCGGGCGCCCTGGGGCAACATGTACGAGTTCAACATCACCTTCACCACCACCGCCGTCGGCGTGTACCTCCTGCTGCTGGCGCTGAAGAAGAACGTGCGCTGGCTCGGGCTGTTCCTGACCACCTCGGTGCTCCTCGATCTCGGTCTCGCCGTCACCGTCCTGTACACCGCCAGCGACCAGCTGGTTCCCGCCCTTCACTCGTACTGGCTCTACATCCACGTCTCCACCGCGATCCTGTGCGGCGCGGTGTTCTACGTCGGCGCGGTCGGCACGATCCTGTACCTGTTCAAGGACTCCTACGAGAGCAAGCTCGCGCGCGGCGGCAAGCCCGGCGGCTTCGCCACCTCCGTCATGGAGCGGCTGCCCGCCTCCGCCTCGCTCGACAAGTTCTCCTACCGCGTCAACGCGGCCGTCTTCCCGCTGTGGACGTTCACGATCATCGCGGGCGCCATCTGGGCCGGCAACGCCTGGGGCCGTTACTGGGGCTGGGACCCCAAGGAGACCTGGTCCTTCATCACCTGGGTCGCCTACGCCGGCTACCTGCACGCCCGTGCCACCGCCGGCTGGAAGGGCCGCAAGGCCGCCTACCTGGCGCTGGCCGCCTTCGGCTGCTGGCTGTTCAACTACTACGGCGTGAACATCTTCGTCTCCGGCAAGCACTCCTACGCCGATGTCGGCCTGGGCGTCCTGGCCTCCGTCGGCTTCTGAGCGACCTCGGCGCACCGCCCGCGAAGGCCGGTTCCCCCGACCCGATCTCCGGGTCGCGGGAACCGGCCTTCGTCACTTCCCGAGGTCTTCGAGGTCTTCGATGTCTCCGATGTCTTCGTGCCACAGCTGTGGATGCCGTTCGACGAAGTCCCGCATCATCGCGGCGCACTCCGGATCGTCCAGCAGTACGATCCGGACGCCGTGTTCGGCCAGCCAGTCGTGACCGCCGTGGAAGGTGACCGCCTCGCCGATCACCACCCGGGAGATACCGAACTGCCGGACCAGCCCGGAGCAGTACCAGCAGGGCGACAGGGTCGTCACCATCGTCGTACCGCGGTACGAGCGCTGCCGTCCCGCCGCCCGGAAGGCGGCCGTCTCCGCGTGCACGGACGGATCACCGTCCTGCACACGGCGGTTGCGGCCCCGGCCGAGCAGGGTCCCGTCGGCGCCGTACAGCGCGGCGCCGACGGGGACACCGCCCTCGGCGAGCCCCGCGCGGGCCTCCGCGAGGGCGGTGGCGAGCCAGGCACGGGCCGTTTCCCGATCGATCGACTCCATGGGGCCAGTCTCCCGCCCACCCGCGCGGTTCCCGCGAGCCCGCGCGGTTCTCACGGACGCCGGGGCGGTGGAACGGCGACCCCCGTCGGAGCCGCCGGACCGCCTCTGTAGCCTGGCTCGATCATCGCCGCGTGAGCGGCGGTTGGGCCCGGGTGGGAGGAACGTCATGGGTGCTGCTCCGGCGTTGGAGGAGCTGCGGGAGGTCTGCCAGCCGCAGGCCAAGCTGGCGAGCCGCAACGGCGAACACTGGGCGGGCCGCCTCTACATGCGCTGGATCTCGCTGCGCGCGACCCGCCAGCTGGTGCGCACCCCGGTCACCCCGGACCAGCTGACCTGGACGATGGTCGTGTGCGGGGTCGCCGCCGGCGCCGCGCTGATGATCCCCGGCCTGACCGGTGCGATCCTCGCCGTGGTCCTCATGCAGCTTTTCCTGCTCTTCGACTGCGTGGACGGCGAGGTCGCCCGCTGGAAGGGTCAGAACAGCGCGGCCGGCATCTACGTCGACCGGCTCGGCGCGTATCTCGCCGACGCGGCACTGCTGGCGGGCGCGGGCTACCGGGCCGCGGAGTCCGGCGTCGGCGGCTGGCTGTCGGTGGGCATCGCCACCGCCCTCGGGGTCGTCCTGCTCAAGGCCTCCACCGACCTCGTGGACGTCGCCCGCGCCCGGCGCGGACTGGCCGTCGCCGACGACGAGTCGACCCGCCCGCGCTCGCAGGGCGTGGCCACCGTGCGCCGGGTCGCCGCCGCCTTCAAGATCCACCGGGTGACCAACGGCATCGAGGCCTCCCTCGTCCTGCTGGTCGCGGCGGTCGCCGACGCGGTGACCGGCGGCATCGAGCCAACCCGCTGGGCGCTGGGCGCGCTGGCCGTGATCACCTGGCTGATGGTCCCGGCCCACCTGCTGTCGATCCTGTCCTCGTCGCGCCTGCGCTGACCTGCTCCGACTCGTCGAGGTCGACCGGCCCCGGGATGTCGAAGGCCGCGCCGAGCAGGTCGGCACGAACAGGCCGTCGTCACGGACGGACCGGGCCGTCCTGATGCGGGACTCCTGGATGTACGCAGGCGGCCGCGCGTCCTCCGGCAGCGCGGCCGCGATTTCCAGGGTCCTCGGACTGAGTGTCCACTCGACGAGCCGTCCCGGCCGGATTCCGCACCGCTGGATGTCGGTCATTCGCACGGGGGCGTCTCCGTTCGCAGCGGGGACAGACCCGATCAGGGGAATGCCGTTCCTGCGAGCGGATACGCGACGTGGCGGCGCTTTTCAGCGCGACGGATGGTGCCCCGAACTACGGTGCGAGGGGCGGCCTGATCCAGACGAAAGACCCTAGCCGTCCAATCCCTTGCCCTTGCCCTTGTCGTCCTTGCTGTCGTCTGCGTCCCCGTCCTTCTCCTCGTTCAGCGACTTGAGGAAGTCGGGGTTGTCGTCCGGGGCGACCCACTGCTGCCGCCCGCCGCCCCGGTTCCAGGCGGAACCGACCTGGCCGTCCGCGCCCCTCGGATGCCGCTTCTTGCCGGCGATGATCCACGAGAGGGAACCGACGAGCGGGAACAGCAGCACGAGGATCGCCCACAGCGGCTTGGGCATGTGACGAATGTCCTCATCCTGCGTGCTGATGCAGTCGATGAACGCATAGACGCTCAGCGCGAGGGGGACGAGGAACATCAGCACCCGGAGCATGGGCCTCTCCAGAGAAGGGGTCGTCGGGGACCTCGGCACAGTCACAGCCCCCAGGTACCTGGCAAGGGTAGCCGCTCGGGGATACTTGACCCCATGGCTTACGACGATCTTCGCTCCCTGCTGAGGGCCCTGGAGCGCGAGGGCGACCTCAAGCGCGTCAAGGCAGAGGTCGACCCGCATCTGGAGGTCGGTGAGATCGTCGACCGGGTGCAGAAGGCCGGCGGTCCCGCACTGCTCTTCGAGAACGTGCGCGGTTCGACCATGCCCCTCGCGATGAACGTGTACGGCACCGACCGCCGGCTGCTGAAGGCGCTCGGCCTGAAGTCGTACGGCGAGATCAGCGAGAAGATCGGCGGCCTGCTCAAGCCCGAGCTGCCGCAGGGCTTCATCGGCGTGCGCGAGGCGTTCGGCAAGCTCGGCGCGATGACCCACGTACCGCCGAAGAAGGTGAAGGACGCCCCGGTGCACGAGGTCGTCCTGCACGGCGACGACGTGGACCTCGACCAGCTCCCCGCCCTGTTCACCTGGCCCAAGGACGGCGGCTCCTTCTTCAACCTGGGCCTCACCCACACCAAGGACCCCGAGACGGGCATCCGCAACCTCGGCCTGTACCGGCTCCAGCGCCACGACAAGCGCACCATCGGCATGCACTGGCAGATCCACAAGGACAGCCGGAACCACTACCAGGTGGCGGCCCGGCGCGGTGAGCGGCTCCCGGTCGCCATCGCCTTCGGCTGCCCGCCCGCCGTGACGTACGCCTCCACCGCGCCGCTCCCCGGTGACATCGACGAGTACCTGTTCGCCGGGTTCGTGCAGGGCAGGCGGATCGAGATGGTCGACTGCAAGACGGTCCCGCTCCAGGTCCCGGCGCAGGCCGAGGTCGTCATCGAGGGCTGGCTGGAGCCGGGGGAGATGCTCCCCGAGGGCCCGTTCGGCGACCACACCGGCTTCTACACGCCGCAGGAACCGTTCCCCGCCCTGAAGATCGACTGCGTCACGATGCGCAAGCGCCCGCTGCTCCAGTCGATCGTGGTCGGCCGCCCGCCGACGGAGGACGGCCCGCTGGGCCGCGCCACCGAGCGCTTCTTCCTCCCCCTCCTCAAGATCATCATTCCGGACATCGTGGACTACCACCTCCCCGAGGCCGGCGGCTTCCACAACTGCGCGATCATCTCGATCGACAAGAAGTACCCGAAGCACGCGCAGAAGGTGATGCACGCGGTCTGGGGCGCCCACATGATGTCGCTGACCAAGCTGATCGTGGTCGTCGACTCCGACTGCGACGTGCACGACCTGCACGAGGTCGCCTGGCGCGCGCTCGGCAACACCGACTACGCCCGCGACCTCAGCCTCGTCGAAGGTCCCGTCGACCATCTCGACCACGCCTCCTACCAGCAGTTCTGGGGCGGCAAGGCGGGTATCGACGCGACGAAGAAGTGGCCCGAGGAGGGGTACACGCGCGACGGCGGCTGGCCCGACATGGTCGAGTCCGACCCGGCCACGGCGGCGCTGGTCGACCGTCGCTGGAAGGAATACGGACTGTGACGTCGGCCTCCGCCGCGCTCCCGCGGCAGCCGGGGCGCACCAGGGCGTTCCTGCGCCTGGTGATGATCGAGCACTCGGTCTTCGCCCTCCCCTTCGCCTACATCGCGGCCCTCACCGCGATGTACGAGTGGGACGGGAACATCCACTGGGCCGGCTGCTCCTGGTCACGGTCGCCATGGTCGGGCTGCGCACCTTCGCGATGGCCGCCAACCGGATCATCGACCGTGAGATAGACGCCCGTAACCCGCGCACCGCGCACCGCGAACTGGTCACCGGCGCGGTGTCGGTGAAGCACGCGTGGATCGGCGCGCTCATCGCCCTGGTGGTGTTCCTGGGCGCGGCGGCCCTGCTCAACCCGCTCTGCCTGGCTCTCGCGCCCCTCGCGGTCATCCCGATGGTGGTCTATCCGTACGGCAAGCGGTTCACCAACTTCCCGCAGGCCATCCTGGGCCTCGCCCAGGCCATCGGGCCGGTCGGCGGCTGGCTGGCGATCACCGGCGCCTGGTCCTGGGACGCGGTCGTCCTCGGCCTCGCGGTCGGCGTCTGGATCGGCGGCTTCGACCTGATCTACGCCTGCCAGGACGTCGACACCGACCGCGAGGTCGGCGTGAAGTCGGTCCCGGCCCGTTTCGGCGTCCCGGCCGCCATCTGGGGCGCCCGCGCCTGCCACGCCGTGACGACGGCCCTGTTCGTCTGGTACGCGGTCCTCACCGATGCGGGAGCCTTCTTCTGGCTCGGCCTCGTGATCGTCGCGGCGGCCTTCGTCTACGAGCACACCATCGTCCGCCCGAACGACCTGACCCGCCTGAACCGCGCCTTCTTCAGCGTCAACGGCTTCATCGGCATAGCGCTGTTCGTGTGCGCGCTGCTGGACCTGCTGGTGCGGGGGCTGACGGTGTAGCGGAGAGCTCGTAAGGAGCACGGCCCGGACAGGAGCAGGGGCCTTGCTGAAAAGCGTGAGCAGTCGGCCGGTGAGTCACATTGACGCTCAGATGAGCGGCATGTGGACAGTTATGGCCGGAGTGCTCACGCTCTTTCACGACGACAACGAGTTCTGCCCCGACCTGGCGGTCCTCCCGGCCGAGGCGGAGGAGGAGAACAGCGGCGCGTACCAGCCCGACCTGATCGAGTTCGTGGCCGAAGTGGTGTCGCCGAGCAGCATCCGCCGCGCCTACGAGGTGAAACCCGCTGGTGCGCCTCCCGCGGCCTCGCCAACCATCTGGTCTTCGACCCGTTCCGGGGCCACGTCGTCACCTTGTGGAACCCGGGCCCGGACGGCTACCGAGACCGCGACACCATTCCCCAGGGCCCTGGCCCCAAGGTCGACTCCCCGCTCGGCAAGCTGACGATCGCCACTGCCGCAGTCCCCGTGGACCCGAAGGCCCCGAGCCGGTCCTGAGCGCCCTGCGGGGCGTCCCGGGCAGGGGCCCGGCCTGCCGGAGCGGTGACCGGATCGAGCTGAGGGTGCCCGCCCGGCCGACCCGGCACGCGACTCTGCGGGATCAGTACGACGCCGAACGCCGGCCGGAGCGGTGCCCGGAGCAGTGCCTCGACCGCTGATCCCGAGCCCCGGAGGGCCCTGAGCCCCGGACGGCCCTGAGCCCCGGAACGTGTCCTCACCGGGCCGGGGAGGCCGCCTCACGCAATGAGCGCGTCTCGCGGGTCGGGCCGGCGGCGGAACAGGAAGGCCGCGGCCACGCCGGCCAGCAGGCCGATGAGGTGGCCCTGCCAGCTGACGCCGGTCTGCCCGGGGGCGATGCCCGCGAGGATCGAGCCGCCCCAGACCGCGCCGACCAGCACCCCGACGACGACGCCCATCGGCCGGCGTTCCACGAAGCCACTGCACAGCAGGAAGCCGAAGAGGCCGAAGATCAGGCCGGAGGCGCCCGCCGTGTTGGTGTGCGCCGGGGCTATGAGCCACACCCCCAGTCCGTCGGCAACGATGATCAGCGCGCACACGGCGGCGAACCGGCGCAGGCCGCCGAGGGCGGCGAGGAAGCCGAGCACCAGCAGCGGCACGCTGTTCGCCGCGACATGGGCGAAGCCGAAGTGGACGAAGGCGGAGGGGACGACGTCGACCAGCTCCGAGGTCGTGCGCGGCACGACACCGAAGTCGTCCAGGGCGTGGCCGGAGACCGTGTCGGCCACTTCCAGCAGCCACAGCAGCGCCACCCAGGCCGCCATCACCACGGCCGCCGTCTTCGCCCGCTCGCGTCCCGCCCACTGTGAACCGGTGTTGGACACGGCAACCCCCTCCGTCCGATCGTCCGCCTGGGGAACGGACCGGCCCCCTTGCCCGGTTCCCACCCCACCATGCCGGATAGGCTCGGTCTCGTGAACCACCTCAAGCTAGGAGAGACGACCCGAACGCCTTGGATCCTGGGGGTGTCCGGCGCTTCCGGCACGCCGTATGCGGCAGCCGTGCTGCGTGCGCTCCTCCAGACGGGAGAGAGTGTCGACCTCGTCGTGAGCCGCGCCTCGCGGCTCACCCTGCTGGACGAGACCGGCATCTCCTTCAGGGACGCCCACTGGCGCGACGACCTGCGGGAATGGCTGTCCCGGGGCGCGGACGGCAAGCCCGGCACCTTCGCCGTGGACCTCGACGGCGTACGGCACTGGGCCGCCGGCGACCTCGCGGCGGGCCCCTCCTCCGGCTCGTATCCGAGCAAGGGCATGCTGATCGTGCCCGCCTCCACGGCCTGTGTGGCCGGGGTGGCGCTCGGGCTGTCCAAGGACCTGTTGCAGCGGGCGGCGAGCGTGACCCTGAAGGAGAGGCGCAAGCTGGTCGTGGCCGTCCGGGAGACCCCGCTGAACGGCCAGACCCTGCGGCACCTGGTCACCCTCGACGACGCGGGCGCGGCCGTGGTGCCCGCCTCGCCGGGCTTCTACGCGGGCGCGACGCACATCCAGGACCTGGTGGACTTCGTCGCCGGACGCGTGCTCGAACGCGGCGGGCGTCGAACACCGGCTCTACCGCCGGTGGAAGGGCGAACTCGGCGGTGGATCCACGCGTACCGAATGAGCCCGTGGAGTCCGTCGAGCCCGTCGCGGCACCACCCGCACCACTACCGACAGCACCAGCAGCAGACCACCACCCGAACCACCTCTCGGCAAACTTCAGACTCTTCAGCGGAAGGCTTCGATCGCATGGACGCGGTGGACAGGCAGCTCATCCAGGCCCTGAGAGAGAACGGCCGGGCCTCCTACGCCGAGCTGGGGCGCCTCGTCGGACTGTCGGGCCCCAGCGTCACCGACCGCATCAACCGGCTGGAGGCGGCCGGCGTCATCACCGGCTACCGCGCCACCGTGGACGCCGCCTCGCTCGGCCTCGGGGTGACGGCCCTGGTCGGCATCTCGCTCTCCGACGCCGCCGACCACGAGGACGTGGCGCAGCGGCTGAAGGACCTGAGGGAGATCGAGGACTGCTGGTTCATCGCCGGTGAGGACTCCTACATGCTCAAGGTGCGGGCGACCGACGTGGACGGGCTGGAGCGGATCATCCGCCGGCTGTCCGGCACCAAGGGCGTCTCCCGGACCCGTACCACCATCGTGCTCTCCACGAAGTGGGAGAACCGCGTCGGTGAGCTGCCCGAAGAGGTTCATTAGCCGGGACGTTACGGTGGGCGGAGTCTGTCTCAGGAAAGAGGTATCGGCATGGACGTCGGGCTCAAGCGCGAGCTGGAGGAGAAGGTCCGCTCCGGTGAGCGGCTGTCCCGCGAGGACGGCATCGCGCTGTACGAGTCGGACGACCTGGCCTGGCTGGGCGGGCTGGCGCACGAGGTGCGGACGCGGAAGAACGGCGACGTCGTCCACTTCAACGTCAACCGCCACCTCAACATGACCAACGTGTGCACCGCCTCCTGCGCGTACTGCTCCTTCCAGCGCAAGCCGGGGGAGAAGGACGCGTACACGATGCGGATCGAGGAGGCGGTGAAGCTCGCGAAGGCGATGGAGGCGGAGAACCTCACCGAGCTGCACATCGTCAACGGGCTCCACCCGAACCTGCCGTGGCGCTACTACCCGCGCTCCCTGCGCGAGTTGAAGGCCGCGCTGCCGGACGTGTCCCTGAAGGCGTTCACCGCCACCGAGATCCACCACTTCGAGACCATCTCCGGGATGTCCGCCTCCGAGATCCTCGACGAACTGATCGACGCCGGGCTCGAGTCCCTCACCGGCGGCGGCGCGGAGATCTTCGACTGGGAGGTCCGGCAGCACATCGTCGACCACCGCACCCACTGGGAGGACTGGTCGAGGATCCACCGGCTGGCGCACGAGAAGGGGCTGAAGACGCCCTGCACCATGCTCTACGGCCACATCGAGGAGCCCCGCCACCGCGTCGACCACGTGCTGCGGCTGCGTGAGCTCCAGGACGAGACCGGCGGTTTCCAGGTCTTCATCCCGCTGCGCTACCAGCACGACTTCGTGGACATGAAGGACGGCAAGATCCGCAACCGCCTCCAGGCCAGGACGCAGATGGCGACCGGCGCCGAGGCGCTGAAGACGTTCGCCGTCTCCCGTCTCCTCTTCGACAACGTCCCGCACGTCAAGGTCTTCTGGGTGATGCACGGCGTCAACACCGCCCAGCTCGCCCTCCAGCACGGCGCGGACGACATGGACGGTTCCGTCGTCGAGTACAAGATCACCCATGACGCGGACGGCTTCGGCACGCCGGACAAGCTCACCCGCGAGGACCTGCTGGACCTGATCCGTGACGCCGGCTTCCGTCCGGTGGAGCGCAACACGCGGTACGAGATCATCCGCGAGTACGACGCCCCCGACCCCGCCCGCCGCGAGTCCCCGCAGCCGATGCGGGTCTGAGCGTGCGGTCCGGTGCGGGCCGGGCTGTGACACCGGCGGCGGGACGGGTACCCGTCCCGCATGGCCGCCGCCAAAGCACCCGAGGACGCCTACACCGCGCAACCCTTCCTCCCGGACCGCGGTGGTCTGCCCGCGCTGCGCCGGGCCGCCGCCGACTGCCGGGGCTGCCCGCTGCACCGGGACGCCACACAGACGGTCTTCGGTGCCGGGGCGGCGGACGCCCGGTTGATGCTGGTGGGTGAGCAACCCGGGGACCAGGAGGACCGGCAGGGCAGGCCGTTCGTCGGGCCCGCCGGGAAGCTGCTCGACCGGGCGCTGGCCGAGGCGGGGATCGATCCCGGCGAGGCGTACGTCACCAATGCGGTCAAGCACTTCAAGTTCACGCGGTCCGAGCCCCGCAAGCGCCGGATACACAAGGCGCCCTCCCCGCGCGAGATGACCGCCTGCGGGCCGTGGCTCGCCGCGGAGCTGGCGGTCGTCGAGCCGGAGCTGATCGTCCTCCTCGGCGCGACCGCCGGGAAGGCGCTGCTCGGCTCGTCCTTCCGGGTCACGCCGGTGCGCGGGACGGTGCTGGAGGAGGAGGTCCACGGCCGTCCCGAGCGGCTCGTCCCCACCGTGCATCCCTCGGCAGTGCTGCGGGCGGACGACCGGGAGGCGGCGTACCGGGGGCTGGTGGCGGACCTGAAAGTGGCGGCGGAAACACTCACGTAATGATTACCATCGCTGTATGCCCCTTACCTTCGCTCTCGACCCCGCAGTGACCCCTGGCCTCCGCGACGGAATCCTCGACCTGTGGGTCGACGTCACCGGCGCGGGAGGTGCCGTCGGCTTCGTGCCGCCGGTGACGCGGGACGAGGTCCGCCCGGAGCTGGTGCGGCAGTTCGTGGCGATGGCCGAGGAGCGGTCCCGGCTCCTCGTCGGGTACGACGAGGAGGGGCGGGTGGCCGCGACGGCGTTCCTCACCCTCAACACCCACCGCCTGATGACCCACTGGCTCTGGCTGTACACGGTGATGGTCCACCCCCGTCACCAGGGCAAGGGGTACGGCCGTGACCTGCTCGCCGCCGCGGAACGGGCCGCCCGCACCCTTCCCGGCATCGAGGGGATACGGCTCACCTGCCGCGGCGGGCTCGGCCTGGAGCGCTTCTACGGCTCCTGCGGCTACAAGGAGGTCGGCCGGATCCCCGGCGCGATCCGGGTGGCCCCGGGCGACGAGCGGGACGACGTGATCATGCTGCTGCCGCTGGCCTGACCTCCGGCCGATCCTGGGCGCACCCCGCCGGGGGTTTCCGGGGGCGGGCGTGCTTCACTGGAGGATGTCCCATTGGGATACGTTCTGACCGTTCGTCCGGGAGAGTGGATGAGATGCTCCGCTACACGTTGATGCGCTTCGGGATCTTCGTGGGCTGTCTCCTGGTCGTCTGGGGCCTCGTCTACTCCGGCCTCGCCCCGCGTGGCCTCGGCGATTCCAACGGTCTGTGGATCGTCCTGCTCGCCCTGGTGATCTCGGCCCCGATCAGCCTCGTCGTGCTGCGCAAGGAACGGGACCGGGCCTCGGAGCGGATCGTGCGGCGGGTCGACCGGGCGAAGGCCAACCTGGAGGCCAACCGCAACCAGGAGGACGTGGCCGACGACGCCGCCCGCACCCGGACGCAGCCCCAGAGCCAGCAGGGGCAGGAGCAGACCTCGTAGGCCGGTGAGTTCCCTCACGCGTCGCCGGCGGGCAAGGACCCTGTCCCCGGTGGGGCCGGGAGGGCGCCACGGGCCCGTAGGCTGATCCGTATGGGTGCCGTGAAGAGCAAGCGGATGCCGCGGGCGGTTCGCGAGCAGCAGATGCTGGACGCCGCCGTGCGGACCTTCGGCCGACGCGGATACATGGCCGCGTCGATGGACGAGATCGCCGAACTGGCGGGCGTGTCCAAGCCGTTGGTCTACCTGTATCTGAACTCTAAGGAAGACCTGTTCACCGCGTGCATCCGCCGTGAGGCGAAGGCCCTCGTCGAGGCGGTGCGCGTGGGCGCGAGTCCCGAGCTGCCCGCGGACCGCCAGCTCTGGTCGGGCCTGACGGCGTTCTTCACCCACACCGCGCGGCACCCGGACGCCTGGACCGTGCTGCACCTCCAGGCCCGCACGCACGGAGAGGTCTTCGCCGCCGAGGTCGCCGCGATGCGCGCGGAGATCGTGGCGTTCGTGACCGAGCTGATCCTCACCGCCGCCCGCGAAGCCGTCCCCCGAGCTCTCGGCTGCTCCCCCACTCCCGGCTCTGCTCGAGCGGGGGCACCCCCACGAGCAGGGGGGACCCCCACGAACCCCGACCTTCCCGAGAGCGAGGTCTCCGGGCTCGCGGAGGCCCTGGTCGGCGCCGCCGAGGCGCTCGCCGACTGGGCCAACGCCACCCCCGGCGTCACGGCCCGGCAGGCGTCGGCCACCCTGATGAACTTCTCCTGGGCGGGGTTGGGCGACCTGATGGCGGGCCGCCGCTGGTCACCGCCCGACGACGCCGGCGCCGGAGTCGATGTACCGGCCGGCCCGGTCGCTCACGCCGGGCGGACCTCCCCGGTCAGGTGAAGGCGGTCGCCGGGGCCGCGTAGCTCGAAGCACCCGCCCTGAGCCCCGTACGTCACCGCGCCCGGCAGCAGGACCGGCGCCTTGAATCCGGCGCGCACCCCCACCGCCTCCGGGAGTGGAGCCGCGTGCACCTCGGCGAGGTCCGGACGGCGCGTCCGGAAGCGGCCGGGCGCGGTGCCGGTGAAGCTCGGGCAGCGGTCGGCCATGTGCGACTCCCAGCGGGGTGTGAGGGCTCACTCACTACGGACACTTCGCTTACTCCAGAGTAAGGTTACCGAAGGTAAGGTCATGTTGCGGGGAGGGGTGGACCGAGTGGGGCCGAGAGCGGCGCCCTGAGGGCGGACAGGATCCGACGGTGATGCCGGAACGAACGTGAATTACCGTCAGGTAATCCCCGGCGTCGCACATCCCCGCCCTCGGACCCGCACGAACCCGCCACAGGCGGGCCGTACGATCCCGAGTCCGAACCGGTGGCGACTCCCGCCCCTCGGAGGAACCGAAGGCGCTGGAGTTGCCATGAGCACTGGAGAGTGCCGGTGAGCGCCTCGGCGCGCGAGGCGCGTACGTATCGCAGCAAGCAGTTCCGCCGCACGCCCGAGGAGTCGCCCGTGTCCGCTGTCCCTTCCGCCTCCGCATCCTCCGCCTTCTCCGCGGCCTCCCTCGCCTTCTCCGCCGCCACCGGTGACGCATACGGCGCCCCCGTCCTGGTCGAGCTGGAGACGCGGCGGCTGGACGGGGTCGTACGGGAGGCGGCGGTACCGCCGTTCGCGAAGCCCGTACGGCACGGATCGCTCGCCGACCTGCCCTTCGACAACGCGAAAGCGGCCCCGGGCACGGCGGTTCTGAGCCGCCGTACCGGGCGGGCCGGGGGCTCCGGGGACGGCAGCTGGACGGACGTGACGGCCGCCGAGTTCGCCGGCCAGGTCATGGCGGTGGCCAAGGGCCTCATCGCCGAGGGCCTGACCCCGGGCGACCGGGTCGCCGTCATGGCCCGCACCCTCTACGAGTGGACGGTCCTCGACTTCGCCGCGTGGGCGGCCGGACTGATCACCGTCCCCCTCTACCCCACGTCCTCCGCTTTCCAGGCCCGCTGGATCCTGTACGACTCGGGCGCCGCCGCCCTGATCACGGAAACGGCCGCCCAGGCCGCCGCCCTCGGCCCCGAACTGAAGCACCTCCCCGACCTTCGGCATGTGTGGGTCGTGGAGAAGGGCCACGTCGAACGGCTCGCGGAGGCCGGCCCGCACCTCCCTGACCAGGAGGTGGAGGTACGCCGCGGAGTCCTCGGCCCGGACAGCCTCGCCACCCTGGTCTACACCTCCGGCACCACCGGCCGCCCCAAGGGCTGCGCCCTCACCCACGGCAACTTCTTCGCCGCGGTGGACAACGCCATCGAGCTGCTCTACCCGGTCTTCAAGGCCCGGACCAGTGAAGAGGCCTCCGTCCTCCTCTTCCTCCCCATGTCCCACGTCTTCGGCCGCATGGTCGCCGTCGCCTGCATCCGGGCCCGGGTGCGGCTGGGCCACGCGCCGAGCCTGAAGGCCGAGGAACTGCTCGACGACCTGGCGAGCTTCCGGCCCACCTGCCTGCTGGCCATCCCGTACATGCTGGAGAAGATCTTCCACACCGCCCGCGCCAAGGCGGAGGCGGGCAGGCGGGCCCCCGCCTTCGACCGCGCGGCCTCGGTGGCACGCCGCTACGGAGAGGCGGTCGACGCCCGCCACACCGGTGCGGGCCACGGTCCGAGCGGCTCCCTGAAGATCGCCCGTGCCTTCTACGACCCGCTGGTCTACCGCCGTATCCGCAACGCCATGGGCGGCAGGGTCCGCTACGCCCTCTGCGGCGGCTCCCCGCTCGGCCGCCGCCTGGCGGCGTTCTACGCCGGCGCCGGCATCGAGATCTTCGAAGGCTACGGGCTCACCGAGACCACGGGCGCGTCCACGATCACGCCCCCGCTCCAGCCCCGCCTCGGCACGGTGGGCTGGCCGCTGCCCGGCACCAGGGTCCGTATCGCGGCGGACGGCGAGATCCTCGTCGCGGGCGAGCACGTACTGCGCGGCTACTGGGACCTCCAGGCCGGCGGAGTCGTCCCCGCGGCCCCCGACGGCTGGCTCGCGACGGGCGACATCGGCCGGCTGGACGACGAGGGCTACCTGATCATCACCGGCCGCAAGAAGGAAATGCTGATCACGGCGGGCGGCAAGAGCGTCGCCCCGGCCCCGCTGGAGAACTGGCTCCGCTCACACCCCCTGATCTCCCAGTGCGTGGTCCTGGGCGACGGCCGCCCCTACGTATCCGCGTTGATCACCCTGGACCCCGACGGGATCACCCACTGGCGCCGGATGAACGGCAAACACCCGGTCCCGGCCAAGCTCCTGGTGGACGACGAGGAACTGCGCGCGGTCCTGCAACGCGCGATCGACGAGGCCAACAAGATGCTCTCCCGCCCCGAGTCCATCCGCCGCTTCACCATCCTCCCCTTCGACTTCGGGGAGGACACGGGCCACCTGACCCCGTCCATGAAGCTGCGGCGCGACGTGATCCTCCGTGACTTCGCGGAGGAGGTGGAGAGGCTGTACAGGGGATAGGGGAGGGTGGAGAGGGAGGCGGCTCACGAGCAGCCGTCGGCGTGCGGGGTGCGGGCGATCAGGAACGCCTGGGGGGCCGACTCGCCCTGTGCCTCGTCCGCTGCGCGCTCGGAACGCAGGACGAGGGTGAATCCGGCCGCCTCCAGGACGTTCACCATCTGTTCCGGGCGGCGCCGCTGGAAGTCCAGGACGACCGGGTGCCCGAAAGGACGTTCCACGCGCAGGGCTTCCTCGCCGGCCTGGAAGGCGAGCAGCAGATACCCCCCGGGTGCCAGGATCCGGCGGAATCCGGCGAACAGGGCCGGCAGCTCGTCCTGCGGGGCATGGACGCTCGAGTACCAGGAGACGACGCCGGCCAGGGAGCCGTCGGGGAGGCCCGGCTCCCGCATCGAACCCTGCTCGAAACGCAGGCCCGGGTTCTCGCGGCGGGCGACCCCGAGCATCTGTTCCGACAGGTCGAGGCCGAAGACGTTCAGGCCGCAGGAGGCCAGGTGCGCCGTCGCCCATCCGGGGCCGCACCCCAGGTCGGCGACCTCACCGCCCGCCCCGACGAGCCCGGCGAACCCGGCCAGCAGCGCCAGGTCCAGCGGCCGGGCGGCGAAAGTGTCACGGAAGTGGTCGGCGTAGTCCTCGGCGATGGCGTCGTAGAAGGCACGAACGGTGTCGGTCATGGACGGGGAGCCTAGTGCCGTGACAGGGATGTGCGTGGCTCTGATGCGGGGAGCCGGGGAAAGGCAGGAGCCCCTTTCGCCTGACGGCGCGGGGCTCCTTGGGTACTGCTAGTCGTTCCCGGATCGGGGAGGATCAGACCGGGGTGACATTCTCCGCCTGCGGGCCCTTGGGACCCTGCGTGACGTCGAAGGACACCTGCTGGTTCTCCTCAAGGGAGCGGAAACCGCTCGCGTTGATCGCGGAGTAGTGGACGAAGACGTCGGGGCCGCCGCCTTCCTGGGCGATGAAACCAAAGCCCTTTTCGGCGTTGAACCACTTCACGGTTCCGGTAGCCATAAGCCCTCCTTGGGCCCAAAGGGTTGCCCTGCTCCAGAACCCAGCAAGTGTGAAGACCAATTCTGCACAATCGCATCCGTCTGAGAACGACGAGAGCCCGCGGTCACATGCTCCGCAGGCTCTGTACTGCAAGGGAAACCAAACTGCAACTTGCGGACGAGCCTAGCACGCGACCGCCCGCGCGCAATAGAGGTCAAGATCACGTCACCCGAATGTTTTAACGTCACCGCCCTCCCGGGCGTGGGGCCGATGCCGGACCGGTGGCGGGCCGATGTCCGACGGGTGTCGAGTCAATGCCGGGGGCCCGGAGAGCCCACTCCATGTCATGAGGGCTAGCCTCGCGATGTGGACAATCCTCGCACCCGGCCGCGCGTCGGACACATTCAGTTCCTGAACTGCATGCCCCTCTACTGGGGGCTCGCGAGAACGGGCACTCTCCTCGACTTCGAGCTGTCGAAGGACACCCCCGAGAAGCTCAGCGAGAAGCTCGTACAGGGAGATCTCGACATCGGGCCGATCACCCTGGTCGAGTTCCTCAAGCACGCCGACCAACTGGTCGCCTTCCCCGACATCGCCGTCGGCTGCGACGGCCCGGTGATGTCGTGCGTGATCGTCTCGCAGGTCCCGCTGGAGCGGCTGGACGGCGCCCGGGTCGCCCTCGGCTCGACCTCGCGCACCTCCGTACGCCTCGCCCAGCTCCTGCTCGCCGAGCGGTACGGCGTACAGCCCGACTACTACACGTGCCCGCCCGACCTCAGTCTGATGATGCAGGAGGCCGACGCGGCCGTCCTGATCGGCGACGCGGCACTGCGCGCGAACATGGTCGACGGGCCCCGCTACGGGCTCGACGTGTACGACCTGGGCGCGCTGTGGAAGGAGTGGACGGGGCTGCCGTTCGTGTTCGCCGTCTGGGCGGCACGCCGCGACTACCTGGAGCGCGAGCCGGTCATCACCCGCCAGGTGCACGAGGCCTTCCTCGCCTCGCGCAACCTCTCCCTGGAGGAGGTCGGCAAGGTCGCCGAGCAGGCGGCCCGCTGGGAGGCCTTCGACGAGAAGACCCTGGCCCAGTACTTCACCACCCTCGACTTCAGCTTCGGTTCCCCGCAGCTGGCGGCGGTCACGGAGTTCGCCCGCCGGGTGGGGCCGACGACGGGCTTCGCGGCGGACGTGAAGGTCGACCTGCTGCAGCCGTGAGGACGCGGCGACAGCCCACTACCCTGCTGACAGGTTCCTGCGTACGGGTGGGACGGGGGAGGGGTGGACGGGGTGGACTCCATACGGCCGCTCGATGCCGACGAGCCCACGGCCGTGGGGCCGTACCGGCTGCTCGGCAGGCTCGGTGCGGGTGGCATGGGCCGGGTCTACCTGGGCCGCAGCGCCGGCGGACGCACGGTCGCGGTCAAGATCGTGCACCCGCACTTCGCGCTGGACGAGGAGTTCCGCGCCAGGTTCCGGCGCGAGGTGCAGGCCGCGCGCCGGGTGGGCGGCGCCTGGACGGCCCCCGTCCTGGACGCCGACCCCGACGCCCGGGTGCCGTGGTCGCCACCGCCTACGTGGCGGGTCCGTCCCTCACGGCGGCGGTCACGCACGGCGGCCCCCTGCCCGCCCGCACCGTACGGGCGTTGGGCGCGGGCCTGGGCGAGGCGCTGGCGGCGGTGCACGAACTGGGCCTGGTGCACAGGGACGTGAAGCCGTCGAACGTCCTCCTCACCCTGGACGGCCCGCTGCTGATCGACTTCGGCATCACCCGGGCGATGGACGGCACGGCCTCCCTCACCTCGACCGGCGTGTCCATCGGCTCGCCCGGCTACATGTCGCCCGAGCAGATCCTGGGCAAGGGCGTCACGGGCGCGGCGGACGTCTTCTCGCTGGGCGCCGTGCTGGCATACGCGGCGACGGGCGAGCCGCCGTTCCGCGGTGACTCCTCGGCGGCGCTGCTCTACAAGGTCGTCCACGAGCCCCCGGAACTGGGCGACTTGGGTGGACGGGGCGGCGATGGCGGCTCGGGCGACCAGGTGCGGGAGCTGGTGGCGGCCTGCCTGGACAAGGACCCCGGCGCCCGTCCGACCCCGGCCGAGGTGGCCCGGCGACTGGCCCCCGAGGGCGGCGCGGCCCGGCTGGTGGCGGGCGGGTGGCTGCCGGGGGAACTGGTCGAGCAGGTGAGCCGGTCGGCGGTGCGGTTGCTGAACCTGGAGGCGGGACAGAACGACACGACGACCGGCCCTGAGTCCGGCCCCGTGGACTTCAGCAGCCCGTCGGTGGGCGGCACCGGACCGGCGGATGCCTGGGCGCCCGGTGCCTCCGGTGCGTCCGGTGCGTCCGGTGCCGGGATGTTCGGGCCGCCGCCGGTGATGCCGGTGCGGCCGGTACTCGCGGAGGTGTCGGACACCTCGGCCGCCCCCGCCCCCTCCTTTGATGCCGTCCCCGGCCCCCGGGACCCGCATCCGCCGACCCAGCCCGCCGGCGGACACCGCCCCGGCAGGCTCTCGGTCTCCGTCGCCGCCACGTCCGGCACGGGGCAGGGCGGCCGGGGGCGCCGGATGAGCTGCACGGTGGCCCTGGCCGTGGCGGGGGCGCTGGCCGCGGTGACCGTCGGATCGGTGTTCGTGCTCGACCTGCTGCCGGGCGGCCCCGGGGGCAGCACCTCCGGCTCCGACGGCGGCGCCCAGTCCGAGGCGCCGCCCCCCGCCGTCCCCACCGCCTACCTGGGCACCTGGGAGGGCCAGGCCGACTCGCGGGAGGGCATCGCCATTCCCCTGGGCACATTCCGGGTGACGGTCAATCAGGCGGAGGCCGGCGAGCAGGTGGCCACACTCCGGCACACCGACATCTTCGGCGGCATCTGCGACGACGTACTCACCCTGAAGCAGGTCACGAAGAAGCGGCTCGTCGCGACCTCCGTCGGCGCCAAGTCCAACCGCGACGTCTGCAACCAGGCCCGCCACACCGTCCACCTCACCCCGACCGGTGACGACCTCGTCTACGAGTCGGACAGCAAGGACTCGGGCAGCCCGAAGGCCCGGCTGTCGAAGATCGAGTAGATGCTTCCCCGCTCCTCCCGGTCGCCGTCCGTCTCCCGGTACCCACCAATGTGTCTGCGTGGGCGAACAACATCGGGCGCAGCACATGCCTCGAGGGCATCACGACGGGGAAGGCCACCGCGGGCTTCCGGAACCGCTTCCGGCACGAGGCGGAAGTCGCCGAGGCGGTGTCCGGCTGCTTCACCGCGCCGGTCGTGGACGCCGACCCGGTGGCGTCGCTGCCGTGGCCGGCGACGTCGTACGTGCTCGGTCCCGATCTCACGGACGTGGTGGCCGCGCTCGGCGCGCTGCCGGAGCGCACGTCCGTGCCCTGACCGCCGGCCTCGCCGCGGCACTGTCAAGAGGTCCATGCGGCGGGCCTGATCCCTCGCGACCTCAAGCCCTCCAATGTCCTGCCGGCCGCCGGCGGTCCCCGCGTCATCGACTTCGGCACAACCCGAGCGGTCGGTCGACGGCACTACGACGGCGTACTCGTCGCCCCTTGACGTGAAGAGCGGCGAGGAGGGCTGGCGGAGGCGGCCGTCACCCTCCTGGTGTCCTGGACGGAGCCGGTCCTCGACGAATCCCCGGAGGCCGTCGTGGACGGCATCGCGCGGGCGCTGTGCTCTGACGCGTGTTCCGAGGCGGCCCAGTTCTGGAACATCCCGAGGATCTGCACACCGTTCACCGTGGATTCGTACGACGGGCACGAGTGCCGGGTGAGCCGCCTCGCATTCCCTCCGGGGTCCGCGGACGAGCCACTTACGGGCGAGTACGAGTGAAGGAAGTGAGGGGTTCGGCCGACTGCTTCGCCACACTCGTGAATTCTGCGACGATCGGCAGGGGAATACGGTTCGTACGCCGCTGGTCACTTCATTCCCCGCGTGCTTTGATCAGGTCGTGCGGTTCGCCGGTAGGTAATCCCGAGTTCGGGAATCCGGCGAAATCCGCCACCGCTCATTGTTGATACGAAGGGAAACGCCCGCCATGAACCTCGTCCCCCAGGTCGCGACCGCCGAAATCTCCGACGCCGATCTGGACTCCATCTCCGGTGGCCAGGCGGGCGTCGGCGCCGCCGCGAACCCCGGTCTCGGTGTCCACGCCGAGGCCGGCGACATCGGGGTCACCGCGGGCCTGGGCGCCTCCGTCTCCCCCGAGGGCCTCTCGGCGGTCGGCGGCCTCGCCGTCGCCCAGTACTGACAGAACACGCGCCGTGGGCCCCGGTTCCAGCCTGGAACCGGGGCCCACGGCGCGTCTGCGGCGCGATGTGCACAGGCACGGGGGACGCTATTCGATCGCTCTTGCCGCCCCGTTCATCCTTGATCTTCACCTTGTCCTTGACCTGCTCGGCGAGTTCGTCGCCGAGTTGCTGGGTGATGTCCTCGCGGCCGTCCTCCCAGTTCGCCTCGAATCGGCGAGGGCGTCATTGACGCTGCCGTCGCCGATGTCGTCCTTGTGGGAATCGAAGAGCTTCTTGGTGTGATTCAGCCGCGTCTTGAGCGACCGCAGCCGACGCCCGTAGTCCTCCACCTCACTCAGCGGGAGCGCGAGGTCGCTCTTGCCCATGGCCCGGAGCCCTCTCTTCGGATCGGATCAGACGAAGCGGAAGGTACTGCTCACGGCGCCGTAGAGGTCGTGGAAATGCCCTCGGCCTCGAGTGTCTCCATGCGCCGCTCGACGGAGAGTGGCGAGACCGCGTGGTCCAGCGGCCACATGCTCGACGAACTCCCTTGGCGGGGTCACGCGACGGCCGTGCACGTGGTCCGACCAGGCGAGTTGCCGCACCCGTCCTCCGTCATGCCGGCCTCGGTCTGACTGATCTGTGCCGAGTCCGTACCGAGCAGGGCCGGCGAGAGGAGGGGCGTGTCGAGAAGAGCGCCGAAACGACCCTTCGGATCCTGGAGTGACGGGGATCCCGGTGCCTGAGGGGGTTGGGGAGCGGGGCCGGCCTGCTCCGACCTGGACCGGCTCGAGGCCTGGGCGCAACGGGCGGTGCACGCGAGCAGGGCAGAGGACCTGTTCGTTGACGGGACCTGACGCGGAGAGCGCGGGGTGGAGGAGGAGCGGACCTCGTGGAAGCTCGCCGTACATCTGGCACGAGAACGCGCGCCGTTCGCGGCTGGAGGCAGCGGAGCGGTGCTTCACGGAAGGTTTCGAGCAGGGCCGCCGGGAGAGGCTCGCGCAGAGCATCGTCCTGCGGCTGTTCTACCGGCGTGGGATCGACGCACCGGAATCGGTGCGGCGGAAGGTGCGGGCCAGCAGGGATCCGGACGAGCAGGAACGCCGGCGTTCGCCGGCCTACGAGGTACGGGGCCCGGAAGCGTTGTTCTGTGCCGAGGGCTGATGCCGTTTGCTCCGCCCGTGCCCTCCCAGGAGATTTGTCAGGTGATGCCGGCCGTCAGCCGGTACGGGTCGCCGTTTGTGGTGCGGAGGCAGCCGATGCCGCAGTGTGCGGCGGGCCACGGATGTTCCCCCTGATATCGGCTGTGCGTAACGGGAACGAAGTCGGCGGGGGCAGGACGAGGGGACTCGAGAGGAGCCGGAGGGGTGTGCGGGAAGTGTGGCGTGGGCAGGGTGAAGCTGCCCTTCGACGGGGCCGGTGCGAGTCAATAGGATCTTTGTAGGCTCAGTGCACCCTTCATCACCTGATCCCGTCTCACTCCACGCCGTCACCGTGACTCCTCCCATACCCCACACCCCACGACCCGGGACACCCGCCATGCCACGACGCCGTAGTTCAAGCTCGTCCAGCGTGACGGGAGACCGCAGCGTCGCCCGCGGGCTGCCGCCGCGCACCGAGGCGCCGCTCGACGAACTGTTGCCGACCTGGCGCGACGCCCTCGCGGCCGCGGGATGAGCGAGCTTATGGACCTTCCGGTGCCGCCGGTCGCGGTCGTCGTCCTGGTCGCCGCGCTGTGGGGTGCGGTGACGGGTGCGTTGCTGCCCCGCGCGGTGTACCGGTTCGCCGTCCCGACGGGGGAGGAGTGGCGCGCGCGGTGCCCCGAGGGACATCCGCTGCGAGGGTGGCTCGGACCGGCACGGTGCGCACCGTGCGCCCCGCGCGCAGAGGGTGCCCCGCGCGGAGGTGGGAAGGGGACTGCCGGGAGGGCGTACGGCGCCGGGCCCGCCGTCCCCGCAGCCGTCACCGCGCTCGTGTGCGCCGCCCTCGCCGCCGCCACCGGCACGCGGCCCGAGGCGGGCGTCTGGCTGCTGCTCGTGCCCGTCGGAGTCCTGCTGGCCGTCGTCGACTTCCGGGTCCAGCGGCTGCCCGACCCGCTCACCCTTCCGTTCGCCGCGGCCGCCCTCGCCCTGCTCGGCCTGGTCACCCTCGTCCCCGAGCACGCGGGCGAGTGGACGACCGCCCTGCTGGGCGCCCTCGCGCTCGGCGCCGGCTACTTCGTCCTGTTCCTCATCAACCCGGGCGGCATGGGCTTCGGAGACGTGAAGCTCGCCCTCGGCGCGGGGGCCGTCCTCGGCTGGTACGGCTGGCCCACCGTGATGCTCGGCACCTTCGCCGGGTTCCTGTTCGGGGCGCTGTACGGCGGTGCCCTCGTCGTCGCGCGGCGGGCGGGGCGCAGGACGGCCATCCCGTTCGGGCCGTTCCTGATCGCCGGCGCGTTCGCCGGGCTGCTGATCGGCGCGTACACGGCCTGACGCCGGGGTATGTGCACCGGGTGCGGGTACGCCGCGGGCCGGTGCGGGTACGGCCTGACGTCGGATGCCGTGGACCGCTGGCGTAGGCTGATTCAGCCCGTCCACAACCCTTACGAACCTTACGAAAGGGACGCCCGGTGACCGAGAAGGCCGACCTTCAGCCCATCCTCGACCGTGCTGCCGCAGGCGGGCGGATCACCCCGGAAGAGGCGCTCGACCTCTACCGCGACGCCCCGCTGCACGCGCTGGGCGCCGCCGCCGACGCCGTACGCCGCCGCCGGTACGCCGGGACCGAGCACATCGCGACGTACATCATCGAGCGCAACATCAACTACACGAACGTGTGCGTCACGGCGTGCAGGTTCTGCGCCTTCTACGCCGCGCCCAAGGACACCGCCAAGGGCTGGACCCGCGACCTCGACGACATCCTGCGGCGCTGCGCCGAGACCGTCGAGCTCGGCGGCACGCAGATCATGTTCCAGGGCGGCCACCACCCGGACTACGGCGTCGAGTACTACGAGAAGCACTTCGCGGCCATCAAAAAGGAGTTCCCGCAGCTCGTCATCCACAGCCTGGGGGCGAGCGAGGTCGAGCACATGGCCCGGATCTCGAAGGTGTCCGTCGAGGAGGCCATCACGCGCATCCACGCGGCCGGGCTCGACTCCTTCGCCGGCGCCGGCGCCGAACTGCTGCCCGCGCGGCCGCGCAAGGCCATCGCCCCGCTGAAGGAGTCCGGTGAGCGCTGGCTGGAGATCATGGAGATCGCGCACGGGCTGGGCGTCGAGTCGACGTCCACCATGCTGATGGGCACCGGCGAGACCAACGCCGAGCGCATCGAGCACCTGCGCATGATCCGGGACGTGCAGGACCGCACGGGCGGCTTCCGCGCCTTCATCCCGTACACCTACCAGCCCGAGAACAACCACCTGAAGGGCCGCACCCAGGCCACGATCTTCGAGTACCTGCGGATGATCGCCATCGCCCGGCTGTTCTTCGACAACGTCGCCCACATCCAGGGCTCCTGGCTGACCACGGGCAAGGAGATCGGCCAGCTCTCGATGCACTACGGGGCGGACGACCTCGGCTCGATCATGCTGGAGGAGAACGTGGTCTCCTCCGCCGGTGCCAAGCACCGCTCCAACCGCCTGGAGATCATCGACCTCATCCGCCGGGCCGGTCGGGTGCCCGCCCAGCGGTCGACCACGTACGAGCACCTCGTCGTGCACGACGACCCGGCGAACGACCCCGTCGACGACCGCGTGGCCTCCCACATCTCCTCCACGGCGATCGAGGGCGGCACGGCCCACCCGGAGCTGAAGCTCCTCGCCTCCCACTAGGGCCCACGTGCCGACACTCCACGTCGCCGAGCTGCTGGTCCCGGGGGATCGGCGGCCGTCCGTGCCGCACGGAGCGGTGCTCGTCGACGGGCTGACGGTCGCTGCCGTCGGCCCCTACGAACAACTGGCGGCCGCGCATCCCACCGCACGGATCCGGCGCTGGCCGGGGCTGCTCACCCCGGGGCTGCTGAACCCGCACGGCCCCGAACTGCTGGAGCAGGCCTACCACCCCGATCCGCGCGAGGCCGATGAACTGGGCACCGCACCGCTCGTGGGGAAGGCGCTCGCGGCGCTGCCCATGACCGACGCCCGCTGGGGCGCGAGCGCGCGGCGGGGGGTGCAGCGGATGCTGGCACACGGAACCGTCGCCGTGGCCGGGGAGCTGCGGCGGGCCGCTGTGGTGGCTGCCGTGCGCCGGGCCGGGCTGAGCGTCACGTTCCCGCGCGCCGCGCCCGGGACTCCTTCCGACGGGTCGCCGACCCTCGATCCGCTGGCCGGGCGGCGGCCGTCGGAGGCGATGGTGACGCCGTTCCCGGGCGAGGGCACGACGGCGACGTTCGCCGTGTTCGACGTCGCCGACGAGGCCGCGCTGGGCGAGCGCGGTGCCGTCACCTGCGTGGCGACCGTCGTCGCGGGGCGGCTGGTGTACCGGCGCCGCTGAATCGCGCGGCGGGGCGGTGGGTGCCGTGGGCCCGCCGGGACCGTACTGCCACAATGGGCCCGTGACCCGCGCATCCCTGGACAAGCAGCCGCACGAAGTCGCCTCGATGTTCGACGACGTGGCGGAACGGTACGACCTGACGAATGACGTGCTGTCGCTCGGCCAGGACCGGATCTGGCGCAAGGAGGTGGCGAAGGCGGTCGACGCGCGTCCCGCGCAGAAGGTCCTGGACCTGGCGGCCGGTACGGGCACGTCCTCGGAGCCCTTCGCGCAGGCCGGTGCCTACGTCGTCCCCTGCGACTTCTCCCTCGGCATGCTCCGGGTCGGCAAGCAGCGCCGGAACTGGCTGCCCTACACCGCCGGCGACGCGACCCGGCTGCCGTTCAAGGACGACGTCTTCGATGTCGTCACCATCTCCTTCGGGCTGCGCAACGTCCAGGAGACGGACGCCGCGCTGCGCGAGATGCACCGGGTGACCCGGCCCGGCGGGCGGATCGTCATCTGCGAGTTCTCGCACCCCACATGGGCGCCGTTCCGCACCGTCTACACCGAGTACCTGATGCGCGCACTGCCGCCGGTCGCGCGGTCGGTGTCGTCGAACCCCGACGCGTACGTCTACCTCGCCGAGTCCATCCGGGAGTGGCCCGACCAGCCCGCCCTGGCCGCGCGGCTGCAGGGCGCCGGCTGGACGAAGGTGGCGTGGCGCAACCTCACGGGCGGTGTGGTCGCGCTGCACCGGGGCTTCAAGGCCGGCTGAGGAGGGCCGCGTAAGGGGTGATCGGCGCATTCGGTTCGTCCAGTTCGCGCGGGAGACCGCCGCCGGGCGGTACAGGTCCGCGCGGCTCGCGCACCCCTCCTCCACCGTCCCCCTCACCGAAGTCGAACCACACATGGACCAGGGAGTCCCGTGGCACCTCGACGCCGGGCTGCGGATACTGGCGTACGACGTAGTCGACGACGGTGAGGTGAAAGGCCGGCCGGTCCGGCGCGTCGAGGAACAGGCCGTGCGCACGGGCGGACTCGCGCGCGTCCACGGCCATCAGGCCGACCAGGCGCGGCACGCGCACTTCCGGTGTCCTGTCCGATGTCCTGGGTGCCACACGCACGGACGTCACCCCCCAGCGGTACCGGCAGGGTAGACCCGGCCACGCGCCGGCAGGAAGCAATACGTGGCCATCTGTGACAATCAGTCACATTGCGTAGTGGAAATGGTGGTTCACGCTTCCGGTTTCAGAGGGTCAGCCGGTAGCGTGCCCCTCCCGGCGCGAGACCCGGGTCGTGGAGGTCTCGGTGAGGCGCATGCCGAGCCGCTGGGTGACCGCGGTCGAGCGGGTGTTGCGGGCGTCGACCATGGCGACCACGTCCGGCACGCCCGTGGTGCGCACCCGCTCCAGCGTCTGCCGTGCGGCCGCGGTCGCGTAGCCCCTGCCCCAGTGCTCCCGGCCGAGACGCCGGCCGCTCTCGATCTCGCCCGTCGGGTCCCAGTCCTGTTCCCACGGCTGGGCGCCCGTGAAGCCGATGACGCGGTCCGTCTCGTCGACCATGGTCCACAGGCGGAAACCGCGCTCGGCGTCGTGCCGCCGCTGGCGGGCGGTGAGCTCCCCCTGGACCGGCAGCTCCGCGGCCTCGCCGCCGTGGAACTCCATGACGTCCGGATCGGCGAAGACCCGGTGCCGGGCGAAGGCGTCCTCGTGGGTGGGGACGCGGAGCCGTGCAGCGGGCAGAGCTCGGTCCGCGGAGGCGGCCCTTCGGTCGGGTGTCAATTCCGCTGCATAGACTGCCCGTGTCCAGTGCCCGTCGGCACGCAGATTTCGAACTTGGGGAGATCCCGCCGTGACCGAGCCCCTCTCCGACAACACCGCCGATGTGATCGTTGTGGGCGCGGGGCCAGCCGGCTCCACCACCGCGTACCACCTGGCCAGGTCCGGTCTCGACGTGCTCCTGCTGGAGAAGACCGAGTTCCCGCGGGAGAAGGTCTGCGGCGACGGCCTCACCCCGCGCGCCACGAAGCAGCTCGTCGCGATGGGCATCGACATCTCCGAGGAGGCGGGCTGGCTGCGCAACAAGGGCCTGCGCATCCTCGGCGGCGGTGTCCGCCTCCAGCTCGACTGGCCGGAGCTCGCCTCGTTCCCCGACTACGGCCTGGTCCGCAAGCGCGACGACTTCGACGAGCAACTCGCCCGGCAGGCCCAGAAGGCCGGCGTGCGGCTGTACGAGCGCTGCAACGTGGGCGCGCCGATCCTCGACGACCGCACCGGCCGCATCACCGGCGTGAAGGCCAAGCTCGGCGAGGAGAAGCGGGAAGTCACCTTCCACGCCCCGCTGGTGGTGGCCGCCGACGGCAACTCCACGCGGCTGTCCCTGGCGATGGGGCTGCACCGCCGCGAGGACCGCCCGATGGGTGTCGCGGTCCGCACGTACTTCACCTCGCCCCGCCACGACGACGACTACCTGGAGTCCTGGCTGGAGCTGTGGGACCGCCGCGGCCCGCAGGACCGGCTGCTGCCCGGCTACGGCTGGATCTTCGGCATGGGCGACGGGACGAGCAACGTCGGCCTCGGTGTGCTCAACACCTCGGACTCCTTCAAGGAGCTGGACTGGCGCGAGGTCCTGAAGGCGTGGTGCGCCTCGATGCCCGAGGACTGGGGCTACACCCCGGACAACATGACCGGCCCGATCCGCGGTGCCGCGCTCCCGATGGCCTTCAACCGCCAGCCGCACTACACGCGCGGGCTGTTGCTCGTCGGTGACGCGGGCGGTCTGGTGAACCCCTTCAACGGCGAGGGCATCGCCTACGCCATGGAGTCCGCGCAGATCGCCGCCGAAGTCATCGTCCAGGCGCACGCCCGGGCGACGCCGGCCCAGCGGGAGATCGCCCTCCAGCGTTACCCGCGCGTCCTGAAGGACACCTACGGCGGCTACTACACGCTCGGCCGTGCGTTCGTGAAGCTCATCGGCAACCCGAAGATCATGCAGATCGCCGCCCAGCGCGGGCTGACGCACCCGATGCTGATGAAGTTCACCCTGAAGCTGCTCGCCAACCTGACGGACCCGACGGGCGGCGACGCGATGGACCGCATCATCAACGGTCTGAGCAAGGTGGCGCCGAAGGCGTGACGCGTCCCGCGCGCGGGAGCCGTGAGGGGCGCCGTGGGCGGCCGGGGCCGGAGGGACGGGCTCTCGGCCGTCGGCGCGTGTTCGAGGCACTGTGAGGGGCCGCCACGGCGCCACACGCCGCTCAGTCGATGCGATGTCACCCCGTCAACGCACACCACCGGGTGACGATTCGGGCATGCGGGCCATTTTGGCCGGGGTGAGCGGGGCGCGCGAACGGGAGGGCCGCTGCCACCGAATGGCAGCGGCCCTTCGGCCCGTGCGAACGGGGAGCCGTGTGAACCGAACCCGTGCGGACCCGATCCGTCCGTATGGGCGTGGCTCAGAGCACGCGCACGGCACCCGACGCGGGGTAGCCGGAGAGATCCTGGATGACGACGCCCTTGGACGGGTTGGCGGCGTCCAGGTACTGGCCGTTACCGATGTAGACGCCCGTGTGGTACGCGGAACCCTTGCCGCCCCAGTACAGGATGTCGCCGACCTGGAGGTTGGACAGCGAGACGTCGGTGCCGACGGTCGACTGGTCCTGCGAGACGCGCGGGAGGTCGACGCCGACCTGGCGGAACGCGGCCTGCACCAGGCTGGAGCAGTCCCAGGCGTTGGGGCCCGTGGCGCCCATGACGTAGGCGTCGCCCACCTGCGCCTTGAGGAAGGAGACGACGGTCGCGACGCTGCCGCCGCCGGCCGGCGCGGAGACGTTGGCCGCGGTGGCCGTCGTGCTCGTGGCGCCCGAGTCGGTGGTGAGGGTGGCGCGCTCCGCGTCGCGCGTGGCGCGCTCGGCGGCGGCCTCGCGGGCCTCCTCGGCGGCCTTCTTCTTCGCCTCGGCCTTCTTCTTGGCTTCGGCGAGGTCGGCCTTCGCCTCCTTGGCGGCCTCGGCCGCGGCGGCGTCACGCTCGGCCTGCAGTTGGTAGTTCGCGGCGGCCTGCTGGGTGACCTGTGCGGACTGGGCGACCTGAGTGGACAGGTCGGCCGTCAGGGTGGGCAGTTCGAGGGTCTGCGTCACCGGCTCGGCGGCGTTCGCCGCCGACGCCCCGGCCACTGCCAGGGTGCTGAGAACACCACTGGCGACTCCGGCCCGCATCGCCATCGTGGACGGCGCGGTGCGGCGGGGTTTCCGGTGGCTGCGTATGTGAGCGGTGTGGGACATGGGAACAACCGGTACCAGGGGCTCCTTCATATCTACAAGAAACGTGTGCTGCGCCACAGTTGTTCAATGGTGGCCCCGAACCCCGGGCGTGTCGTTCTTTATTGACGCCGTAACGGACATTGCGGACGGGCCGTAATGGGCTCGTGATCACGGTCTTTCCTCTTTATGTCTGGATTGCCCCGCACCTACCATCGCTTGAAACGATTGGCCAAGCCCCCTGCTCGTGTCGCCTCGACGGATGTGGCGGAGGTCACGGAACGGTCACCCGTCCCGACGCGTCCGGAATGTGTGCCGCGGCGGGGTTGTGGTCGGTTGCGGTGAGATCACGGTCGGGTCTCGTCCGGATCGCGGCCGGATCGCGGTCGGGTCTCGTCCGGATCGCGGCGTCGGACTTCGTGAACGCGTGCACGCGTCCACATCGCGCCTCGCGTCCCCCTGATGTGTGAACGCGTCCTCTAACAAGAGATCGGGTCCAGCGCCAATTTGCACGCGGAAGAATCTTCTTGATATTGAGGCGACCCCTCTGACCTGCACCGACGTGGCAAATTGTCACTTCTGGTGACCGCGCGGACGCTTCGCGTGTGAAGATCACCGCTCATCCGGCTTCATGATCGTTCGTCAGGTGGTGGAGATCACAAAGCTTTGGCAATACCCCGTGTCGCAGATCACAGACCTGCGGGCATAGGATGCGGAGCGGTTGGGCTTGTGACCCGCTTCACATGTTCTCGATCTTCGCCGGGGCGGGCGTGGTTCGCGGGACGTGTGGGGCGCAAGTGAGCCCGACTCGCCAGCAGTCAGTGCCGACTGAGAGGAGCGAGGAGCGGTGAACGCGTATGCGCCCATCCTCGTACTGGGAGCCCTCGGGGCAGGCTTTGCGATCTTCTCCGTGGTCATGGCCACGCTGATCGGTCCGAAGCGGTACAACCGCGCCAGGCTCGAGGCCTACGAGTGCGGTATCGAGCCGACCCCCACGCCGGCCGGCGGCGGGCGCTTCCCCATCAAGTACTACCTGACGGCGATGCTCTTCATCGTCTTCGACATCGAGATCGTCTTCCTCTATCCCTGGGCGGTCAGCTTCGACGCGCTGGGGATTTTCGGGCTCGTGGAGATGCTGCTCTTCGTGCTCACCGTCTTCGTCGCATACGCGTACGTATGGCGGCGGGGCGGCCTGGAATGGGACTGAAGGGCCTTTGACCATGGGACTCGAAGAAAAGCTGCCGAGCGGATTCCTGCTGACCACCGTCGAGCAGGCCGCGGGCTGGGTGCGCAAGTCATCCATGTTCCCCGCCACGTTCGGACTCGCCTGCTGTGCCATCGAGATGATGACCACCGGTGCCGGCCGCTACGACCTGGCGCGTTTCGGCATGGAGGTCTTCCGCGGCTCGCCGCGGCAGGCGGACCTGATGATCGTGGCCGGCCGGGTCAGCCAGAAGATGGCGCCGGTGCTGCGGCAGGTCTACGACCAGATGCCGAACCCCAAGTGGGTGATCTCCATGGGGGTCTGCGCCTCCTCGGGCGGCATGTTCAACAACTACGCGATCGTCCAGGGCGTCGACCACGTCGTCCCGGTCGACATCTATCTCCCCGGCTGCCCGCCCCGGCCCGAGATGCTGATCGACGCCATCCTCAAGCTCCATCAGAAGGTCCAGAGCTCCAAGCTCGGTGTGAACGCCGAGGAAGCGGCCCGTGAGGCGGAGGAGGCGGCGCTCAAGGCGCTGCCCACCATCGAGATGAAGGGGCTGCTGCGATGAGTGACGCGAAGAACACCGCGGGTGACGGTGGCGTGAACCCCGAGAAGGACCTCTCCGCGGAAAACCTCCCCGGGCAACGCGGCGAGGGCGGTGAGGAGATCCGCGTCCAGCGCGGCATGTTCGGCGCCAACAACGGCGGCGACACCTCCGGTTACGGCGGTCTGGTCCGCTCGGTCCGGCTCCCGGGACCGTCGAACCGCCCCTACGGCGGCTGGTTCGACGAGGTCGCCGACGAACTGGAGGGCGCGCTGGAGGAGCAGGGCCTGCTTCCCCAGAACGCAATCGAGAAGACGGTCGTCGACCGCGACGAACTCACCTTCCACATCGAGCGGGAACACCTGGTCCGGGTCGCGACGACCCTGCGGGACGACCCCGCGCTGCGTTTCGAACTGTGCACCGGCGTCAGCGGCACCCACTACCCGAACGACAAGGGCCGCGAACTGCACGCCGTGTACCACCTGCGTTCGATCACCCACAACCGGTTGATCCGCCTGGAAGTCAGCGCCCCCGACAACGACCCGCGCATCCCGTCGCTGGTCTCCGTCTATCCGACGAACGACTGGCACGAGCGCGAGACGTACGACTTCTTCGGCATCGTCTTCGATGGTCACCCGGCCCTGACGCGGATCCTGATGCCGGACGACTGGCAGGGCCACCCGCAGCGCAAGGACTACCCCCTCGGCGGCATCCCCGTCGAGTACAAGGGCGCCCAGATCCCGGCTCCGGACCAGCGGAGGTCGTACTCATGAGCACTCCCAACCCGTCGCCCGGCCACCACCCCTCATCGAGCCCCTCCGGGACCACCTCTTCGACGGCATCCGCGGCGTCCGCCGCCTCGGCGCGCGAGACCACGGAAGGCACCGTCTACACCGTCACCGGCGGCGACTGGGACGAGGTCGTCCAGACGGCGGGCCGCAGTGACGACGAGCGCATCATCGTCAACATGGGCCCGCAGCACCCGTCCACGCACGGCGTGCTCAGGCTGATCCTGGAGATCGACGGCGAGACCGTCTCCGAGGCCCGCTGCGGCATCGGCTACCTCCACACCGGCATCGAGAAGAACCTCGAGTACCGGACCTGGACCCAGGGCACCACGTTCGTGACGCGCATGGACTACCTGACGCCGTTCTTCAACGAGGCGGCGTACTGCCTCGGCGTCGAGAAGCTCCTCGGCATCGAGGACCAGATCCCCGACCGCGCCTCGATCATCCGCGTGCTCCTGATGGAGCTGAACCGACTCTCCTCCCACCTGGTGTGCATCGCAACCGGAGGCATGGAACTCGGCGCCACCACCATCATGATCTACGGATTCCGTGATCGTGAACTCATTCTCGACGCCTTCGAGCTCGTCACGGGCCTCAGGATGAACCACGCGTACATCCGCCCCGGCGGGCTCGCCCAGGACCTGCCGCCCGGCGCGGTGGACCAGATCCGCGAGCTCGTGAAGACGCTGCGGAAGAACCTCCCGGAGTACGACGCGCTCGCCACCGGGAACCCGATCTTCAAGGCCCGCATGCAGGACGTCGGCTACCTGGACCTGGCCGGCTGCATGGCCCTCGGGGCCACCGGCCCTGTCCTGCGCTCCACCGGCCTGCCGCACGACCTGCGCAAGGCGCAGCCGTACTGCGGGTACGAGACGTACGACTTCGAGATCCCCACCGCGGACACCTGCGACTCCTACGGCCGCTTCCTGATCCGGCTGGAGGAGATGCGGCAGTCGCTGCACATCGTCGAGCAGTGCCTGGACCGGCTCCAGCCCGGACCGGTCATGGTCGCCGACAAGAAGATCGCCTGGCCCGCCCAGCTCGCCATGGGTCCGGACGGACTGGGCAACTCCCTCGACCACATCAAGCAGATCATGGGCACCTCCATGGAGGCCCTGATCCACCACTTCAAGCTGGTCACCGAGGGTTTCCGCGTGCCGCCGGGACAGACGTACACGGCGGTCGAGTCGCCCAAGGGCGAGCTCGGGGTGCATGTCGTCTCCGACGGCGGCACCCGTCCCTACCGGGTCCACTTCCGCGACCCGTCCTTCACCAACCTGCAGTCCATGGCGGCGATGTGCGAGGGCGGCCAGGTCGCCGACGTCATCGTCGCCGTGGCATCCCTCGACCCCGTGATGGGAGGCGTCGACCGGTGACCACCTCATCTTCGGAGCGGGGCGTCAGTCTGGGCATGCCCCAACTGCCCGCGCCCGCCTACCCGGACGACGTCCGGGCCCGGCTGGAGACCGACGCGCGCGAGGTCATCGCCCGCTACCCGGACTCCCGGTCCGCTCTCCTGCCGCTGCTGCACCTCATGCAGTCGGAGGAGGGCCATGTCACGCGCACCGGAATGCAGTTCTGCGCGGACATGCTCGGCCTGACCACGGCCGAGGTCACCGCCGTCGCCACCTTCTACAGCATGTACCGGCGCCGGCCGAGCGGTGACTACCAGGTCGGGGTGTGCACCAACACCCTGTGCGCCGTCATGGGCGGCGACGCCATCTTCGAGGAGCTCCAGGAGCACCTCGGCCTCGGCAACGGCGAGACCACCGACGACGGCAAGGTCACCCTCGAACACATCGAGTGCAACGCGGCCTGCGACTTCGCACCCGTCGTGATGGTCAACTGGGAGTTCTTCGACAACCAGGACCCGCAGAGCGCCAAGCGCCTGGTCGACGACCTGCGGGCCGGCCGCCCGGTCTCGCCCACGCGCGGGGCGCCGCTGTGCACGTTCAAGGAGACCGCCCGGATCCTGGCCGGTTTCCCCGACGAGCGGGAGGGGGCCGTCGAGGCCACGGGAAGCGCGGGACCCGCTTCCCTGGCCGGCCTGAAGCTGGCCAAGGGGGAGGCCGCCCCGCGCGCGTGGTGCACCCGCGCGGCGAGGCGCCCACGGACACCCCGCCGCACGACCCGTCGCCGGTGGAGCACCTCAGCTCGCACGACGCGCCGCAGGACACATCGGCCTCCGATCCGGCCCACCCGTCGCCCACCACCACCCGTGACGGAGAGGCTCCGCCCCGCCCCTCCGGTTCGGCCGGACCCGTCGCCGAGGAGGGGGAGTGATGACCTTGGCACCCGAACTCAAGGACATCGGCCCGGAGAAGCTGCTCGCACCCGTGCTGTCGGCCTTCTGGGACGAGGACGAGTCCTGGACCCTGGACGTCTACAAGAGGCACGAGGGATACGAGGGGCTTCGCAAGGCACTCGCCATGTCACCAGACGACGTCATCGCGTACGTCAAGGAGTCCGGTCTGCGCGGGCGCGGCGGCGCCGGCTTCCCGACGGGAATGAAATGGCAGTTCATTCCCCAGGGAGACGGAAAACCACACTATCTAGTTGTCAACGCCGACGAGTCGGAGCCCGGAACGTGCAAGGACATTCCGCTCCTCTTCGCGAACCCGCACAGCCTCATCGAGGGCATTGTCATCGCCTGTTACGCCATCAGGTCGTCCCATGCCTTCATTTACCTGCGCGGTGAAGTCGTCCCCGTGTTGCGGCGGTTGCACGAGGCCGTGCGCGAGGCCTACGCGGCGGGCCTGCTCGGCGAGAACATCCTGGGCAGTGGACTCGACCTCGAACTCACCGTGCACGCGGGCGCCGGCGCGTACATCTGCGGTGAGGAGACCGCACTGCTCGACTCGCTCGAAGGCCGCCGTGGTCAACCGCGGCTCCGTCCCCCCTTCCCTGCCGTCGCGGGCCTCTACGCGTGCCCGACTGTGGTGAACAACGTCGAGTCGATCGCCTCGGTTCCCGCCCTCATGAACCGGGGCAAGGAATGGTTCCGCTCGATGGGGAGCGAGAAGTCACCCGGCTTCACCCTCTACTCCCTCAGCGGCCACGTCGCACGCCCCGGCCAGTACGAGGCGCCGATGGGCATCACGCTGCGCCAGCTGCTCGACATGAGCGGCGGCATGCGGCCGGGGCACCGCCTGAAGTTCTGGACGCCGGGCGGCTCCTCGACGCCGTTGCTCACCGAGGAGCACCTCGACGTCCCCCTGGACTACGAAGGGGTGGGCGCCGCCGGTTCCATGCTCGGCACGAAGGCGCTCCAGTGCTTCGACGAGACGACCTGTGTCGTACGGGCCGTCACCCGCTGGACCGAGTTCTACGCCCATGAGTCCTGCGGCAAGTGCACGCCGTGCCGCGAAGGGACGTACTGGCTCGTGCAGCTGATGCGCGACATCGAGGCCGGCAAGGGCCGGATGTCCGACCTCGACAAGCTGAACGACATCGCCGACAACATCAACGGCAAGGCTTTCTGCGCCCTCGGCGACGGCGCCGCCTCGCCGATCTTCTCCTCGCTGAAGTACTTCCGTGAGGAGTACGAGCAGCACATCACGGGCCGTGGCTGCCCGTTCGACCCGGCCAAGTCGACGGCCTGGGCCGACCGTACGGAGGTGCACGCATGACTGTGACCACCAGCTCTCCCTCCGGTGGGGGAGAGGCGGCGGTCCCGCCCGAGGACCTCGTGACGCTGACGATCGACGGCGTCGAGATCAGCGTGCCCAAGGGCACCCTGGTCATCCGGGCCGCCGAACAGCTCGGCATCGAGATCCCCCGGTTCTGCGACCACCCACTCCTCGACCCGGCCGGCGCCTGCCGCCAGTGCATCGTCGAGGTCGAGGGCCAGCGCAAGCCCATGGCCTCCTGCACCATCACCTGCACCGACGGGATGGTGGTGAAGACCCACCTCACCTCGCCCGTCGCGGAGAAGGCCCAGCACGGGGTGATGGAACTGCTGCTCATCAACCACCCGCTGGACTGCCCGGTCTGCGACAAGGGCGGCGAGTGCCCGCTGCAGAACCAGGCGATGTCGCACGGCAACCCCGAGTCCCGCTTCGACGGAAAGAAGCGGACCTACGAGAAGCCCGTCCCCCTCTCCACACAGGTGCTGCTCGACCGTGAGCGGTGTGTGCTGTGTGCCCGCTGCACCCGGTTCTCCAACCAAATCGCCGGCGACCCGATGATCGAGATGGTCGAGCGGGGCGCGCTCCAGCAGATCGGCACCGGCGAGGGCGATCCCTTCGAGTCGTACTTCTCCGGCAACACCATCCAGATCTGCCCGGTCGGCGCGCTCACCTCGGCGGCCTACCGGTTCCGCTCCCGCCCCTTCGACCTGGTCTCCTCGCCGTCGGTGTGCGAGCACTGCTCCGGCGGCTGCGCCACCCGCACCGACCACCGGCGCGGCAAGGTCATGAGGCGGCTCGCCGCCGACGACCCCGAGGTCAACGAGGAGTGGGTGTGCGACAAGGGGCGCTTCGGGTTCCGGTACGCGCAGCAGCGGGACCGGCTGCGGACCCCGCTCGTGCGCAATGCCGAGGGTGAGCTGGAGCCTGCCTCCTGGCCCGAGGCGCTGCAGATCGCGGCCCAGGGACTGCTGGCCTCCCGGGGCAGCACCGGCGTCCTGACCGGCGGCAGGCTCACCGTCGAGGACGCCTACGCGTACAGCAAGTTCACGCGCGTGGCGCTCGACACGAACGACATCGACTTCCGCGCGCGCGTGCACAGCGCGGAAGAGGCCGACTTCCTCGCCGCGCGCGTCGCGGGTCGCGGACATGACCTCGCGGGCGCCTCCCGGGCGGACTCCGGGGCGGACGCGGGCGTCACGTACACGTCACTGGAGAAGGCACCCGCCGTCCTGCTGGTCGGGTTCGAGTCGGAGGAGGAGGCGCCCGGCGTCTTCCTGCGGCTGCGCAAGGCGTGGCGCACCCACGGGCAGCGGACCTTCGCCCTGGCCACGTACGCCACACGCGGCCTGGAGAAGGCCGGCGGCACGCTGCTGCCGGCGGCTCCCGGCACCGAGACCGAATGGCTGGACGCGCTCGCGAGCGGCGTCGGCCTGGAGGGCGACGGGGCCAGGGCGGCCGAAGCGCTGCGGACCGAGGGCGCGGTGATCGTCGTCGGTGAGCGGCTCGCCGCCGTCGAGGGCGGCCTGACCGCCGCCGTACGGATCGCCACCGCGACCGGCGCCCGGCTGGTGTGGATCCCGCGCCGGGCCGGGGAGCGGGGCGCCGTCGAGGCGGGCGCGCTGCCGTCGCTGCTGCCGGGCGGGCGCCCGGCGACCGACCCCCGCGCGCGTGCGGAGGTCGCCGCCGTCTGGGGCGTCGCCGCTCTCCCGCACCGCTACGGCCGGGACACCGGCGAGATCGTCGAGGCCGCGGCGACCGGCGAGCTGCAGGCGCTGCTGGTCGCGGGCGTGGAGATCGCCGACCTGCCCGACCCCGCACGCGCGCGTGCGGCACTCGTCGAGGCCGGGTTCGTGGTCTCACTGGAGCTGCGGCCCAGCGAGGTCACCGAACGCGCCGACGTGGTGCTGCCGGTCGCCGCCGTCGTCGAGAAGGCCGGCGCCTTCCTCAACTGGGAAGGCCGGGTGCGGCCCTTCGAGTTGGCGCTCAAGCCCGACCAGATGACCCGCCCTCTCCCGCCGACCGACGCGCGCGTGCTGCAGATGCTGGCCGACGCCATGGACGTGCACCTGGGCCTGCCGGACCTGCGCACGGTACGCGCGGAGCTCGAGCGGCTCGGCTCCTGGGACGGCCCGTGGGCCACCGAACCGCTGCAGACCGCGGGCGCGCTGCCCCGGCCGGCCGCCGGGGAGGCGGTGCTGGCCGGACACCGGCTGCTGCTGGACCAGGGCCTTCTGCAGCAGGGCGACGAGGCGCTCGCCGGCACCCGGCACGCCGCGTACGCGCGCGTGTCGGCCGCCACGGCCGCCGAGGTCGGCGTCAAGGACGGCGACCCGATCGCGGTGACCGGCATCGCCGGAACGGTCGAACTTCCCCTGAGCGTCACCGAGATGCCCGACCGCGTGGTGTGGCTCCCGCTGAACTCCGTGGGCGGCGGTGTCGCCTCCGACACCGGGGCGCTGCCCGGCTCCCTCGTCCGTATCGGCCCGGCGGCACTCGCCGGCGAAGCCCCCAAGGAGGTGGAGGCATGAGCCTGTACTTCGCCGCTGAAGACCTCTCGATGTTCGGCCGCGACCCCTGGTGGCTGGTCGCCGTCAAGGCGGTGTTCTGCTTCGCCTTCCTCATGGTGACGGTGCTGATCGCCATCGTGATGGAACGCAAGATCGTCGCCTGGATGCAGCGGCGCATCGGCCCCAACCGGAACGGCCCCTGGGGCATGCTCCAGTCGCTCGCCGACGGCGTGAAGCTGATGCTCAAGGAAGACGTCGTCGTCAAACGCGCGGACAAGGCGGTGTACGTCCTCGCGCCGATCGTCGCGGCCGTTCCGGCCTTCATGGCGATCGCGGTGATCCCCTTCGGGCCGTCCGGCAACGAGATCTCGATCTTCGGCCAGCGGACCACGATGCAGCTCACCGACCTGCCGATCGCGCTGCTCTACATCCTCGCGGTCGCCTCGATCGGCATCTACGGCATCGTCCTGGCGGGCTGGAGCTCCGGGTCCACCTACCCGCTGCTGGGCGGTCTGCGCTCCTGTGCGCAGATGATCTCCTACGAGATCGCCATGGGCGCCGCGTTCGCCTCCGTGTTCCTCTACTCGGGGTCGATGTCGACATCGGCGATCGTCGAGCAGCAGGCCGACCGCTGGTACATCCTGCTGCTGCCGGTCTCCTTCCTCATCTACATCGTCACGATGGTCGGCGAGGTCAACCGCGCCCCCTTCGACATGCCGGAGTCCGAGGGCGACCTGGTCGGCGGCTTCAACACCGAGTACTCGTCGATCAAGTTCGCGATGTTCATGCTCGCCGAGTACATCAACATGGTGACCGTCTCGGCCGTCGCCACCACCCTCTTCCTGGGCGGCTGGCGCGCTCCGTGGCCGATCAGCACCTTCTGGGAGGGCGCGAACCACGGCTGGTGGCCGATGCTCTGGTTCATCGTCAAGGTCCAGCTGCTGCTGTTCATGTTCGTCTGGCTGCGCGGCACGCTCCCGCGGGTCCGCTACGACCAGCTGATGAAGCTCGGCTGGAAGGTCCTGATCCCGGTCTCCCTGGTGTGGCTGATGCTCGTCGCCACGGTGCGGGCCCTGCGGAACGAGAACTACGGCTTCACCGACATCGCCCTCTACATCGCCGCAGCCGTCCTCGCCCTGCTGGTGCTGTCCTTCGTCGCCGACATGTTCCGGGCGAAGGGCAAGGAGGCCGAGCGACCCGGCGAGACCCCGGCCGCCTTCGATCCGATGGCGGGTGGATTCCCCGTACCGCCGCTGCCCGGACAGGAGCTTCCGCCGGTGCCGCGACGCCCCTCACGCCAGGAGCGGGAGCTCGTTGTCAGTGGTGGGCCCGATACTCAGAGTGACGGATCTCTGGATGGAAAGGAGGCGTCCGATGGCTGAGGAACCCAAGGAGGCCGGGCAGACGAATCCTGGTTTCCTGAACCCGGTGGCCGGCTTCGGCGTGACCTTCAAGGCCATGTTCAAAAAGCGGCTGACCGAGCAGTACCCCGAGCAGCAGAAGACCACGGCCCCGCGCTTCCACGGCCGGCACCAGCTCAACCGCCATCCGGACGGCCTGGAGAAGTGCGTCGGCTGTGAACTGTGCGCCTGGGCCTGCCCCGCCGACGCGATCTACGTCGAGGGCGCGGACAACACCGACGAGGAGCGCTACTCGCCCGGCGAGCGGTACGGCCGCGTCTACCAGATCAACTACGCCCGCTGCATCCTGTGCGGCCTGTGCATCGAGGCGTGCCCCACGCGCGCGTTGACGATGACCAACGAGTTCGAGCTGGCCGACTCCAGCCGCGCCAACCTCATCTACACCAAGGAGCAGCTGCTCGCCGGTCTGGAGGAGGGCATGGTGGACAGCCCGCACGCCATGTACCCGGGCACCGACGAACAGGACTACTACCGGGGCCTGGTGACCGAGGCGGCGCCCGGCACGGAGCAGCAGGTCGCCCACTCCAAGGGGGAGGTCGTGCAGGAGGCGACCTCGACCTTCGGCGAGGACGAACCGGCGTCGGAGAAGGTGATCCGGGGATGACTGCGTACACCGAGTACCTCGCCGCCTACTCCACCTCCACCGGAGAGGCCGTCCAGTTCTGGACCCTCGGCACGATCGCCGTGATCGGCGCCCTGTGCACCATTCTGATGCGGCGGGCCGTGCACAGCGCGCTCTGCCTGGCCGGAACCATGATCATCCTGGCGGTGTTCTACCTCGCCAACGGCGCCTACTTCCTGGGCATCGTCCAGATCATCGTCTACACCGGCGCGATCATGATGCTGTTCCTGTTCGTGGTGATGCTGGTCGGCGTCACCGCGGCGGACTCCCTGAAGGAGACCATCAAGGGCCAGCGCTGGCTGGCCCTGCTGTGCGGGCTCGGCTTCGGCATCCTGCTGGTCGGAGGAATCGGCAACGCCTCGCTCCAGGAGTTCAACGGCATCGGCCGGGCGAACGCGAACGGCAACGTGGAGGGCCTCGCGGCCATCCTCTTCACCAGGTACGTGTTCGCCTTCGAGATCACCGGCGCCCTGCTCATCACGGCCGTCGTCGGCGCCATGGTGCTCACCCACCGCGAGCGCACCGAGCGTGCCCGCACCCAGCGGGAGCTGGCCGAACAGCGCGTCCGCGAGGGCAAGCACCTTCCGCCGCTGCCGGCCCCGGGTGTGTACGCCCGGCACAACGCGGTGGACATCGCGGGACTGCTGCCCGACGGCACACCGTCCGACCTCACCGTCAGCAAGACGCTGCGCGACCGCGGTCAGATCCGGGACGTGTCGCAGGAGGCGCTCAACGACCTGCGGGCGCTGGAGCGGCGCGCGGAGGAGCGGCTTGAGCGCACGGCGATCGAGCCGGCGTTCAAGTCGGCGTACGAGCGGGCCGAGGAGGCATCGAAGTGAACCCGGTCAACTACCTGTACCTCGCTGCCCTGCTGTTCACGATCGGCGCCACCGGTGTGCTCATCCGGCGCAACGCGATCGTCGTCTTCATGTGTATCGAGCTCATGCTCAACGCCTGCAACCTCGCGTTCGTCGCCTTCTCCCGTATGCACGGCAACCTCGACGGCCAGATCATCGCCTTCTTCACGATGGTCGTTGCCGCGGCGGAGGTCGTGGTCGGGCTGGCGATCATCGTGTCCCTGTTCCGTTCCCGCCACTCGGCCTCGGTCGACGACGCCAGCCTGATGAAGCTGTGAGGGGTCGCTGAATCGTGGAGAATCTGATTGCGCTGCTGGTGGCGGCGCCCCTGCTCGGAGCGGTGGTCCTGCTGTGCGGCGGCCGTCGGCTGGACGCCGTCGGTCACTGGATCGGCACGCTGCTCGCCGCCGCGTCCTTCGTGATCGGCGTCGTCCTCTTCGCCGACATGCTGGGCAGCGCCGCCGACGACCGCACCTTGACACAGCATGTGTTCAGCTGGATCCCGGTGGAGGGCTTCCAGGCAGACGTCGCCTTCCAGCTCGACCAGCTGTCGATGACGTTCGTCCTGCTGATCACCGGCGTCGGCTCGCTCATTCACCTGTACTCGATCGGGTACATGGAGCACGACGAACGGCGTCGGCGCTTCTTCGGCTACCTGAACCTGTTCCTCGCGGCGATGCTGATCCTCGTGCTCGCCGACAACTACCTGCTGCTGTACCTGGGCTGGGAGGGCGTCGGTCTCGCCTCCTACCTGCTGATCGGCTTCTGGCAGCACAAGCCCAGCGCCGCGACCGCGGCGAAGAAGGCATTCCTGGTCAACCGTGTCGGCGACATGGGTCTGTCGATCGGGATCATGCTGATGTTCCTGTGGTTCGGCACCTTCGCCTTCGGGCCGGTGCTCGGCAACCACGAGGAGGCCGGGCTCGCGGGCGCCGCCGGTGAGGGCAAGCTCACCGTGATCGCCCTCATGCTGCTGCTCGCGGCCTGCGGCAAGTCCGCCCAGGTGCCGCTGCAGTCCTGGCTCGGGGACGCGATGGAGGGCCCGACCCCGGTCTCGGCCCTGATCCACGCCGCGACCATGGTCACGGCGGGCGTGTACCTGATCGTCCGCTCCGGTGCCCTCTTCAACGGTGCCCCCGACGCGCAGCTGGTCGTCACCATCGTCGGCGCGGTCACGCTGCTGTTCGGTGCGATCGTCGGTTGCGCGAAGGACGACATCAAGAAGGCGCTGGCCGGTTCGACGATGTCGCAGATCGGCTACATGGTGCTCGCGGCGGGCCTCGGCCCCATCGGCTACGTCTTCGCGATCATGCACCTGGTGACGCACGGCTTCTTCAAGGCCGGCCTGTTCCTCGGCGCCGGCTCGGTCATGCACGGCATGAACGACGAGGTCGACATGCGCCGCTACGGCGGACTGCGCAAGTACATGCCGGTCACGTTCCTCACCTTCGGCCTCGGCTACCTCGCCATCATCGGCTTCCCTGGCCTGTCCGGCTTCTTCTCCAAGGACAAGATCATCGAGGCGGCCTTCGCCAAGGGCGGCACCGAGGGCTGGATCCTCGGCGGCGCGGCCCTGCTGGGCGCCGCCATCACCGCGTACTACATGACGCGTGTGATGCTGATGACGTTCTTCGGCGAGGAGCGCTGGCGCAACGCCCCGACGCCGTCCCCGGCCGCACCCGACGTGGAGCCCGCCGCCGAGACCCTCGGCGAGTACACCCCGCCGCACCCGCACGAGTCGCCGAAGAGCATGACCATCCCGATGATCGTGCTCGCCTTCGGTTCCGTGTTCGCCGGCGCGGTCTTCGGCATCGGCGACCGGTTCCTGCACTGGCTGGAGCCCATCACCGGGTACGACCACGGTCACGCGCCGATCAGCCCCCTGACGGTCACGCTGTCCACGGTGGCCGTGATGGTCATCGGCGTGGCGATCGCCTGGGGCCAGTATGGGCGCCGCCCGGTTCCGGCCGTCGCCCCGCGCGGGTCGCTGCTCACCCGGGCCGCCCGGCGCGACCTGCTCCAGGACGACTTCAACCACGTGGTCCTGGTGCGCGGTGGCGAGCACCTCACGCGCTCCCTGGTGTACGTCGACCACACCCTGGTCGACGGGGTCGTCAACGGGACGGCGGCCTCGTTCGGCGGTCTGTCCGGACGGATGCGCAAGCTGCAGAACGGCTTCGCGCGGTCGTATGCGGTCTCGATGTTCGGCGGCGCGGCAGTCCTGGTCGCCGCGACCCTGCTGATGAGGGCGGTCTGATACCGATGTCCTTTCCTCTGCTGACAGCGACGGCGGCGCTCCCGGCCATCGGGGCGATCGCCACGGCCGCCGTACCGGCCGCGAAACGCACCGCCGCCAAGTGGCTGGCCCTACTGGTCTCGATCGCCACCCTGGTGCTGGCGATCGTCGTCCTGGTGCGTTTCGACCCGGGCGGCGACCGCTACCAGCTCACCGAATCGCATGCCTGGATCGCGGACTTCGGGGTCCGCTACGAGCTCGGGGTGGACGGCATCGGGGTCGCGCTGATCGCGCTGACCGCCCTGCTGATCCCGTTCATCATCCTCGCGGGCTGGCACGACGCGGACCCCCTGAAGACCGACGCTGCATCCCGCAGCAGCTTCGCCGCGGGGCGGTGGCGGCCCACGCAGGGCTTCTTCGCGCTGATCCTGGTCGTCGAGGCGATGGTGATCCTCTCCTTCGAGGCCACCGACGTCTTCCTCTTCTACATCTTCTTCGAAGCCATGCTGATCCCGCTGTACTTCCTGATCGGCGGCTTCGGGGACCGGGCCCACCAGCACGGCGAGCAGGCGGCCGCGACGCAGCGTTCGTACGCGGCGGTCAAGTTCCTGCTCTACAACCTGGCCGGCGGTCTGATCATGCTGGCCGCGGTGATCGGGCTGTACGTGGTCGCCGGGAACTTCTCGCTCACGGAGATCGCCGAGGCGCGGGCCAACGGCTCGCTCGAGATGTCGGCGAGCACCGAGCGCTGGCTGTTCCTCGGGTTCTTCTTCGCCTTCGCGGTGAAGGCACCGATGTGGCCGCTGCACACCTGGCTGCCCAACGCCATGCAGGAGTCCACCGCCCCGGTCGCCGTGCTCATCACGGCCGTCGTGGACAAGGTGGGCACCTTCGCGATGCTGCGCTTCTGCCTCCAGCTGTTCCCGGAGGCGAGCAAGTGGGCGACGCCCGCGATCATGGTGTTGGCCGTCATCAGCATCATCTACGGGGCGCTGCTCGCGGTCGGCCAGCGCGACATCAAGCGGCTGATCGCGTACGCGTCGATCTCGCACTTCGGCTTCATCATCATGGGCATCTTCGCGATGACCAGCCAGGGCCAGTCCGGGGCGACGCTCTACATGGTCAACCACGGGATCTCCACCGCCGCCCTGCTGCTGGTGGCCGGATTCCTGATCTCGCGGCGCGGCTCCCGGCTCATCGCCGACTACGGCGGTGTGCAGAAGGTCGCGCCGGTCCTCGCCGGCACGTTCCTGATCGGCGGCCTGGCGACGCTGTCGCTGCCGGGACTGGCGCCGTTCGTCAGCGAGTTCCTGGTCCTGGTCGGCACGTTCACGCGCTACCCGGTGATCGGTGTCATCGCCACCTTCGGCATCGTGCTCGCCGCGCTCTACACCCTCGTCCTCTACCAGCGGACGATGACGGGCCCCCTCAAGCCCGAGCTTGCCAAGATGCCCGACCTGCGGGTGCGTGAGATCGCCGTGGCCGCGCCGCTGATCGTGCTGCTGGTCTTCCTGGGCGTCTACCCGAAGCCCGTCACGGACATCGTGAACCCGGCGGTGAAGCAGACCATGTCCGACGTACAGAAGAAGGACCCCCAGCCCGAGGTGGAGGCGGCCAAGTGAGCACATCAGCCGTCCACAGCCTGTGGACAACGGCGGCCGACCCGATCTCGAGGATCGACGCGCCGAAGATCGAGTACGCCCAGCTCGCCCCCACCCTGATCATCGTCGGCGCGGCGGTCGTCGGGATCCTGGTCGAGGGCTTCGTCCCGCGCAAGTTCCGTTACTACGCACAGATGTTCGTCGCGACGGCCGCACTCGTCGCCGCGTTCGCCGCGGTGGTGGCGCTCGCGGCCGACGGCTACGGCACGACCAGGGCGGGCATCGCGGCGATGGGCGCGATCGCCGTCGACGGCCCGGCCCTGTTCTTGCAGGGCACGATCCTGCTGACGGCCCTGGTCGGCCTGTTCACCTTCGCCGAGCGCAGGCTCGACCCGGAGGTGCTCGGCAACCGCGTCGACTCGTTCGCCGCGCAGGCGGCGGCCGTGCCGGGCAGCGACAGCGAGAAGAAGGCGGTCAAGGCCGGGTTCACCACCACCGAGGTGTTCCCGCTGCTGCTCTTCGCGGTCGCCGGCATGCTGGTCTTCCCGGCGGCCAACGACCTGCTGACGCTCTTCGTGGCCCTGGAGGTCCTCTCCCTCCCGCTGTACCTGCTCTGCGCGCTGGCCCGCCGCAAGCGGCTGATCTCGCAGGAGGCCGCGGTCAAGTACTTCCTGCTCGGCTCGTTCGCCTCCGCGTTCCTCCTCTTCGGCATCGCGCTGCTGTACGGCTACGCGGGCTCGATGTCGTACGCGACGATCGCGCAGGTCGTCGACGGCACGATCCAGGAGGTCGACCCCGCCCTCGTCAACACCATGGGCAACGACGTGCTGCTGCTGGTGGGCGCGGGCCTGCTGATCATGGGCCTGCTGTTCAAGGTCGGTGCCGTCCCCTTCCACATGTGGACACCCGACGTGTACCAGGGCGCGCCCACGCCGGTGACGGGTCTGATGGCGGCGGCGACCAAGGTGGCGGCGTTCGGTGCCCTGCTGCGGGTGCTGTACGTGCTGCTCCCCGGCCTGCGCTGGGACTGGCGGCCGGTCATGTGGGCCGTCGCGATCGTCACCATGCTGGGCGGTGCCATCTTCGCGATCACCCAGACCGACATCAAGCGGCTGCTGGCGTACTCGGCGATCTCGCACGCGGGCTTCATCCTCGCGGGTGTCATCGCGACCACGCCGGACGGCATCTCGTCCGTCCTCTTCTACCTGGCGGCGTACTCGTTCGTGACGATCGGCGCGTTCGCGGTGGTGACGCTGGTGCGGGATGCCGGCGGTGAGGCGACGCACCTGTCCAAGTGGGCGGGTCTCGGCCGCCGTTCGCCCCTGGTGGCGGCGGTGTTCGCGGTGTTCCTGCTCGCCTTCGCGGGCATTCCGCTGACTTCCGGCTTCGCCGGGAAGTTCGCCGTGTTCAAGGCGGCGGCGGAGGGCGGTGCGGTACCGCTGGTCGTGGTCGGTGTGATCGCGTCGGCGATCGCGGCGTTCTTCTACATCCGGGTGATCGTCCTGATGTTCTTCAGCGAGCCGCGGCCCGAGGGCCCGACCGTCGCGGTGCCGTCGCCGCTGACGATGATGGCGATTGGGCTGGGCGTGGTGGTCACGGTGGTGCTCGGTGTGGCACCGCAGTACTTCCTGGAGCTGGCGGGCGACGCGGGAGTGTTCGTGCGCTGACCAGGCACCCGCCGACGACAGGGCGGCCCGGCACCCGCTCGGGGGGTGCCGGGCCGTCGTCGTGACAAGGACAGGGCCGACGCGGCCTGTGGACAACTCCGGGGTTGTCGGTGCGGGCGCCTATCGTGGGCGTGGTGGTCGAGAGTGAACGAGCGTGGTCGTACGGGGGCGGGACGATGGGTGGGACGGGCGGTAGTGGTGGGATGGCAGTGAGGGAGAGCGAGGCGCTGGCGGCGCTGCGTCGGGTGTTCGGGTTCGAGGCCTTCCGCGGTGAGCAGGAAGCGGTGATCGAGCATGTGATCGCGGGCGGGGATGCCGTCGTCCTGATGCCGACCGGTGGTGGCAAGTCCCTGTGCTACCAGATTCCGGCCCTGGTCAGACCGGGCACGGGAGTCGTCGTCTCCCCGCTGATCGCGTTGATGCAGGACCAGGTGGACGCGCTGCGGGCGCTCGGTGTGCGCGCCGGGTTCATGAACTCCACGCAGGACTTCGACGAGCGTCGCGTGGTCGAGGCCGAGTTCCTGGCGGGCGAGCTGGATCTGCTGTATCTCGCGCCGGAGCGGCTGCGGCTGGACAGCTCGCTGGAGCTGCTCTCGCGGGGAAGATCTCCGTCTTCGCGATCGACGAGGCGCACTGCGTCTCCCAGTGGGGACACGACTTCCGGCCGGACTACCTCACGCTGTCACTGCTCGGCGAGCGCTGGCCGGACGTGCCCCGGATCGCGCTCACGGCGACGGCCACACATGCCACGCATCAGGAGATCACCGAGCGGCTGGCCATGCCGGACGCCCGGCACTTCGTGGCGAGCTTCGACCGGCCCAACATCCAGTACCGGATCGTGCCGAAGGCCGACCCCAAGAAGCAGTTGCTGAGCTTCCTGCGCGAGGAGCACGCCGGCGACGCGGGCATCGTCTACTGCCTCTCACGCAACTCCGTCGAGAAGACGGCCGAGTTCCTCAGCCGCAACGGCATCGAGGCGGTGCCCTACCACGCGGGGCTGGACGCGGGGACGCGCGCCGCGCACCAGGCCCGCTTCCTGCGGGAGGACGGCCTGGTCGTGGTGGCGACCATCGCCTTCGGGATGGGCATCGACAAGCCGGACGTCCGGTTCGTCGCCCACCTGGATCTGCCCAAGTCCGTCGAGGGCTACTACCAGGAGACGGGCCGCGCGGGGCGTGACGGGCTGCCGTCCACGGCCTGGATGGCGTACGGGCTGAACGACGTCATACAGCAGCGCAAGCTGATCCAGTCCAGCGAGGGCGACGAGGCCTTCCGGCGGCGAGCCGCCCAGCATCTGGACGCGATGCTCGGACTGTGCGAGACGGCCGGGTGCCGGCGCGGTCGGCTCCTGGCCTACTTCGGCCAGGACGGCGCCGCTCCGGCGGGCTGCGGCAACTGCGACACCTGCCTCACCCCGCCGGAAACCTGGGACGGCACCGTCGCGGCCCAGAAGGTGCTGTCGACGGTGGTGCGGCTGCAGCGGGAGCGCGGGCAGAAGTTCGGCGCGGTGCAGATCGTCGACATCCTGCTGGGGAAGCGCACCGCCAAGGTCATTCAGTTCGATCACGACCAGCTGTCCGTGTTCGGGATCGGTGAGGATCTCGGCGAGGGCGAGTGGCGGGGCGTCGTCCGGCAGTTGCTGGCCCAGGGACTGCTGGCGGTCGAGGGTGACTACGGCACGCTGGTGCTGACCGAGGCCAGCGGGGCGGTGCTGCGTCGCGAGCGTGAGGTGCCGCTGCGCAAGGAGCCGAAGAAGCCGGTGACTTCCCGGTCGGGGCCCTCGGGAACGGCGGGCTCCGGGAGGGGCAGGGCCAAGGCCGCTGCGGCCGAGCTGCCCGAGGAACTCGTGCCGGCCTTCGAGGCGCTGCGCGCCTGGCGTGCCGAGCAGGCCCGCGAGCAGGGTGTCCCCGCGTACGTCATCTTCCACGACGCCACGCTCCGGGAGATCGCCACGGTCTGGCCCGGTTCGATGGCCGAGCTCGGCGGGATCAGCGGGGTGGGTGAGAAGAAGCTCGCGACGTACGGGGAGGGCGTACTGACGGTGCTGGGGGCGCTGGGCGGGTGGCCGGGGGCCGGGGCGCAGGGCGCGGCTCCGGACGACGGCACCGGTTCCGCGTCGGACGACTGGCCCGAGATGGACGCCGAACCGGAGCCGGACGATTGGGTGTAGCCCGCCGCCGGGTGCGGACCGGGCGGACGGTGCGGCTCGGGGCCTAGGACAGGGCGGTGAGGCCCGGGGCGAAGGTGATCAGCAGGGGGAGGAGGGGGACCAGGGCCGCCGCTGTCGTCGTCAGGGCGCGGTCACGGCGGCCGAGGCGGGGCGGGGGCTTCAGAAGGCGGTCGACGCGCTCGCCGAGCAGGCGGTGGCTGGAGGCGCAGGACAGGACGCCACGGTGCTGGTTGAGCTCGATCAGCGCCAGTGCCGTGGTCAGGTGGCCGCAGCGGCGGGAGGCCGTGTCGTCGGCGGCCAGTTCGACCAGACGGTGGGTCTGGTCGCAGAAGTGGGTGAACAGCGGGATCCGGGGGAAGCCGGTGGCCAGCGCGGTGGAGAGGTGCAGCAGCCAGTCGTGGTGGGCGCGGGCGTGGCCGCGTTCGTGGGTGAGGACAGCGTCGATCTGGTGGTCGGTGAGGCGGCGCAGGGCACCGGTGGTGACGATCAGCTGGGGCGGGCTGCCCGGCATCCACCAGGCGTCGGGGTACTCGTCCTCCAGCACCAGCAGGGGGCCACGGGCGGCGGGGAGACCGGCGGGCAGGTCGGGGGCGCGTTCCAGCAGATGTGCGCGGACCTGGGCGCGGCGTCGGCGGGCGTCGACCAGTTCCCGCACCAGCATGGCCGCGGTCCAGGCGGCACCGCAGGCCAGCAGCAGGGTGAGAGCGGCCGTCCACGGCGAGGCGGCGGACAGGTCGTACGCCGCGGTCACCGCGGGCGGGGCCGGCGCGAAGAGCTGGGCGCGGACGGTGCCGAAGACGGCCGCGGCGCCCAGGGCGAGGGCGGTCGCGCAGCACAGCAGGACCGTGGCGACGAGACACTGCCAGACCCACAGGGCGACCACCGGTTCCCGCTCCGGCCAGTTGGCCCGGGTCAGCGCGCGAGGGACGGGCCCGGCGGCCGTCACGGCGACAACGCTCAGCAGGAGCAGGCAGAGGGTCATGCCACGGGCTCCGGATCCTGTCGGCAGAGGGGGCTTCGGACCGTGCGGGACGTGCGGGAGCCGCACACCGCCCGACGCCAAGTATGACGGCGAAGGACGGTGTGAGGCAGGGGGTCGACGAAGATGGGAGGGCGTGCGGGGCAGTCGTCGCGGCGGCGGGAGGACGGCCCGCGGGAGGCAACCCTGGGATCGAGGGGATTGACCCAGGACCGGCCGCCAGGACCGGCCGCCAGGACCGGCCCCCGGGATCAGCCTGCGGGGATCACCTGCCCCGTGACCTCGCCGAGGCCGACGCGGACACCGTCCGGTCCCGGGGCCCAGGCCGACAGGGTCACCACGTCGCCGTCCTCCAGGAACGTCCGCTTGCCGTCGGGGAGTTCGAGGGCGTCCCGCCCGTTCCACGTCAGTTCCAGCAGGGACCCGCGTTCCCGTTCGGCGGGGCCGCTCACCGTGCCGGAGCCGTAGAGGTCGCCGGTGCGCAGGGAGGCGCCGTTCACGGTCATGTGGGCGAGCTGCTGGGCGGCCGTCCAGTACATGGTGGAGAAGGGGGGTTCGGAGACGACGTGGCCGTTGACGGCCACGGAGATCCGCAGGTCGTAACCGCCGGGTTCCTCGTCCGCGTCGTCCAGGTACGGCAGCAGCTCGTGAGTGCGCTCCGGTGGCGCCACCCGGGCCTCTTCCAGGGCTTCCAGGGGGGTGATCCAGGCCGACACCGAGGTGGCGAAGGACTTGCCGAGGAACGGGCCGAGGGGGACGTACTCCCAGGCCTGGACGTCGCGTGCGGACCAGTCGTTGAGGAGGCAGAGGCCGAAGACGTGGTCACGGAAGCCGCCGAGCGGCACCGGCCGGCCCCGCTCGGACGGCGTCCCGACCACGAAGCCGACCTCGGCCTCGATGTCCAGCCGGACCGACGGGCCGAAGACCGGGACCGGGTCGGTCGGTGCCTTGCGCTGCCCCGAGGGCCGTACGACGTCCGTGCCGGACACCAGCACCGTGCCGGAGCGGCCGTGGTAACCGATCGGCAGGTGCTTCCAGTTCGGGGTGAGGGAGTCGGCCGCGTCGGGGCGGAAGATCCGGCCAACGTTCCGGGCGTGGTTCTCGGAGGCGTAGAAGTCGACGTAGTCCGCGACCTCGAAGGGGAGGTGCAGGGCCACCGAGGACAACGGGTGGAACAGCGGCCCGACGGTCTCCCGGTGCGCCGGGACGGTCACCCAGGCCGTGAGTGCCCGCCGCACGTCGGACCAGGCCGTCCGGCCCGCCGCCAGCAGGGGGTTGAGGGTCGGGCGGGCGAGCAGGGAGGCGTACGGGGAGCCCAGGGCGTGTGCTGCCGCGCCGGCGTCGAGGACGTGATCGCCGAGCCGGACGCCCACCCTCTGCTCCGTCGAGCCGGGGGAGAGAACACGCCGTACGGCAGATTGTGCGGGCCGAAGGGATCGCCCTCGGGGACATCGAAGGGGGGCATCGGGTGCTGCCTCGCTTTCGTGTGCGCAGGTGCTCCACGTTTCCGTGGTCGTGCCACACGTTACGGGTGCCGCGGTGGTCTTGGGCAGAGGCGGACGGACGGGTCCGGGGCGACGGGTGACGGGGAAGCGGGTTCATGTGCCGCTTCCCCTTGCGTACCGGAAGTTATCCACAGGACGCGACGCAATCTTGACGGAGCGGTGCGAACGGGGCGACTCTGGGCGGGTGCCGGAAGGCCTCGGGGAGGGGGCGTTCCGATGGCACATCAGGGGGACGGATGGCCATAGGGGAGGCCGGTCCGGGCTCGGCGCGGTCTGGCTCGCAGCCGAAGAGGCTGGAAGAAGTCATGCGCGGCCGGCTCAGCCGGGAATGCGTGTACGTGCCGTCATGCAGGTTCGGGCTGTTCGTGGCACTGCGCCACTGGTGCCCGCCCGGCGGCAGGGTGTTGATGTCGCCGGTCAACGACGACGTCATCTTCTTCGTGGTGCTCGCGGCGGGGCTGCGCCCGGTGCAGGCGCCGCTGAACCCGCTCGACGCGTCCATCGACACCGATGCCGTGCCTGACGAGGTGTGGGGCTCGCTGTCCGCCGTACTGACCACGAACCTGTACGGCAACCCGGATCCGGCGCCCGGACTGAGGTCCCGCTGTGATGCGCTGGGCATCCCGCTGTTCGAGGACGGGGCGCACGCCATCGGCAGCGAAATCGGTGGGCGGCCGGTCGGCGCCTGGGGTGATGCGTCTGTTTTCAGCCTTTCCAAACACGTCGGCGCCCAGACGGGGGGCATTCTCTCGCTGGCCGACCCGGGCCGGGGCGCAGCGGTGCGGGAGGCCTGCGCCGAACTGCTCGCCCCACGCCGGATGGCGTCCGAACTCACCTATGCGGTAAGGCCGTATGCCGAGGCCTCCGTGCGGAGGCTCGGGCTGCGCCGGGCGGCCTGGGCCGCGATGGGACTGCTGGGGCTGACGGAGCGTGAGGGGATCCGCATGCCACTGCGTCCGGACGCGCTGGCCGACGCCGTGCGTTCCGCCCCGGATCTGGCCGCGCACGATCCCTGGGTCCGGGTCGACATGCACGACTACCGGCTGGAGTCCGGCCCCGTGCGTCTGCGCCGGGTCCGTCGCAGGCTCGGGCGGCTGGACGACGTGCTGGCGGCCTCGCGCGCGGGTACGGAACTGCTGCTGTCGACGCGGTGGGCCCGGCCGCGTCCGGACAGTGCGGCGCAGCCGCTGTTCCGGGTGCCGCTGCTCGTGGCGGACCGGGACGCCGCGATCGAGGCGCTGGCACGGCGCGGCATCGTCGTCGGCTACCTCTACGATCCGCCCCTGGACGACTACGCGGGAGCGGTGTTCACCGACCCGTCGCCCGCGCCCGAGGGCGCTCGCTGGTTCGCGCGGCACGCGCTGCCCGTGGACCCGCTGCGGGCCCGGGAGGCCGTCGAGGTGCTGGAACGGTCCGGGGCACGGCCGACCGAGCCGCCCGAGACGTGGGCCGCACCGGAGGAATCGGCGGTACCGCAGGAATCGGCGGCGTCGGCGGTACCGGGGGGACCGGCGCGGCACGGGGTGGTACGGCCGGGGAACACGGCGAGAGGGCTGGGTCCGCCCCGTGACTGAGATCCAGGTGCACGAACCCGCCGTGGTGCGCGGCGGCCGCCCCGAACCTGCCGACAACAGGTCCGGCTCCGACTCGCTGTTCAAGAACGCCTACTTCCTGATGCTCAGCACCGGCGTGTCCGCGGTCCTCGGCCTGGGCTTCTGGCTCGTGGCCGCGCGCTACTACTCCGAGGACGCGGTCGGCCAGGGCTCTGCCGCCATCGCCGCGATGCGGCTGCTCGCCGGCATCACCGCGACCACGATGATCGGCGCCGTGGTCCGCTTCGTGCCGCGGGCCGGCCGCGAGACCGGGCGCCTGGTGTGGAGCGTGTACGGGGCGAGTTCGCTGGTCGTCGCCCTGGCCGCGGGCGTCTTCCTGCTCACGCTGGATCTGTGGGGCACGTCGTACGAACCCCTCGGCACACCGCTGGCGGGCGCGTTGTTCGTCGCGGCGTGCGTGGCGTGGGCGCTGCTCACGTTGCAGGACGGGGTGCTCACGGGCCTGCGGAAGACGGAGTGGGTGCCCGTCGGGAACGCCGTCTTCTCCACCGGGAAGCTGGTCCTGCTGGCCGTCTTCGCGAGCGCGCTGCCGGTACTGGGCATCTTCGTGTCCTGGGCCGTCGCGATCGCGTTCTCCACGCTGCCGCTCGGCTGGCTGATCTTCCGTAGGCTCATCCCGGGCCAGGCCGTCGTCGACCGTGACCGGGAACCGCCCAAGGTCCGGGACATGGGCCGTTTCCTGGCCGGAGACTCGCTCGGCGCCCTGTTCAGCCTGGCGATGATCAACCTGCTGCCGGTGATGGTCGCGGTGCGCTTCAGCGCCGCCGACAACGGCTACTTCTACGTGGCGTACACCGTCGGCGGCACCATGGAGTTCATGGCCATCAATATGGCCTCGTCGCTCACCGCCCACGCCTCGCACGACCCACGGCAACTCGTGGACGGCGTCCAGGGGGCACTGCGCCGGATGGCGTTGCTGCTGGTGCCGGTGGTGCTGGTGCTCGCGGTCTTCGCGCCGCAGATCCTCACACCGTTCAGCGCGGACTACGCCGAGCACGGCGCGGCCGTGCTGCGGCTGCTCGCGCTCGGGGCGCTGCCCCGGGTGGTCGTGGAGCTGTACATCGGGGTGCTGCGGGTGCAGGGACGCACCGGTGTGCTCGCCGCCCTCCAAGGGGCCATGTGTGTGCTGGTACTGGGCAGCGCGGCCGTGCTGTTCAGCCCCGCGGGGATCGCGGGGGCCGGGTGGGCGGTGCTGATCAGCATGACGTTGATCGCCGTCGTCTCGGTGTTCGGGCTACGGTCGGCGCTGCGCGGCACGCTCGGCGGGCCCCTGGGGCAGGACGGGACGGGCCGGGCCGGCCGGGCCTCCGCCGGGTCCGCCTACGGCACCCGCTGGGCGAAGCCGAACGCCACCGCCGGGTACGGCACGGGCTGGGCCCGCCGGGCCGTCTACGAGGACAAGGAAGATTCCGGGCAGGACGGCGACGACACCGTCACGTTGTTCATCGGCCGCCCCGGTTACGAACGGGAGGCGCTCCAGGCGGACACGCTGGCGTTCCTCGTGCGGTCCCGCCCCGCGGACACGGCTGCGCAGGGGGACGCGGAGGAGGACACCGGTCCTGAGCCGGGGGAGGGGGACGGGGAGGCGCACACTCCCCGGGATGTACCGGGCCGGGACGACGGACCGCATGAGCCGCATGAGCCGGAGAAGCAGGGAGAGCCGGAGAAGCAGGAGGAGCGCCCCTCACGGGACGCGCCGCGGGACAGCGTGGAGGACGTTCGCCCCGTCCGGTCCGGTGCGCGCCGCGTGGCCCCGTCGTCGTCGACCGGTGACGAGACCGAGCGACGCCTGCGCGACGTCCTCTGGGTGCTGCTCGGACTCGCCCTCATCGTCTTCTGGGTGTCGGTGCGCTCGCTGCCCTGGCTCGGCGGATCCGAGCCCGAGGAACCGGGGGAACTGACGGGGCGCCTGTTACTGGGAGGGCTGTCGCTTCCGGCGCTCGCCGCAGGGGGAGTGCTGCTCCTGGTCTTCGTCGCCTCGGTGACGCTGTGCACGCGACCCGACCCCTGGCTCCCCGGCACCGCGCTGGGCTCCGCCCTGCTCGCCCTGTACGCCGCACCTGTCGCCCTCGGCTGGGAGCCAAGGCCGGTGGGTGGGGTGTGGTATTCGCAGACGGCCACATTTCTCGCGGACGCGATGGGACTCGCCGGCCCCGAGCCCCTGCTGCGCTGGACACCGCCGCTCTGCCAGTTGCTGTGCCTCGTCCCGCTGTGGCTGCTGTCGGCGCGCGCGGGCAGCCGGCTGTCCTGGCCGGGACGCTGGGGGGTGCTGTATCCCCTCGCCGTGGCCGGCTGGGTGTGGCGGGACGCGCTCGCACCGGTGGCCCCGCCCCTGCTCGCCGCGCTGCTTCTGCTGCTGCCTCTCCTCCCCCTTCCGCCGCTGCGCCGTGCCATGCCGGCGACGCGGTCGCCCGACCGCAGACAACCGAACGGCTGAACCAGCGACCGACCGAAACGACCGATCACGTTCTGGAGCCGAACCGCCAGGGGGGAACCACCGTGCGTCCGCCAGCCACTCCACGCGAGAGATCCGCGTCCGAGCCCGCACCGGAGAGCACACCGGCGTCGGTCATGCCTGCTGAACCGCATTCGCGGACCGAGTCGCGGACCCGTCCCTCCTCGGAGTCGTCGACCCCGGTCCATGAGCCCGTGACGGATCTTTCCGACCTGCCGCCCCTCTGGTTGGTGCCCCGTGCCCGCGCGCTCTGGCCCGCGGTACCGCTGGCGCTGGCACTGGCGCTGTGGCTGTACGCGGTCCGGCACACCGATGTGTCGCACCTCGACGACTACGGCCTGGTCACCGCGCTCCACCCGGGTTTCTGGGCCGGTCTCGCCGTGCTCACCGCCGGCTTCTGGTGCACGGTCCGCGACCGGCGGCGGCCCGGCGGCTGGTCGGCTGCGTACGTGCTCGGCCTGCTGGTGATGGAGCGGGCCACACAGGCCGTGCTCTACCCGACCCCGCTGTACGCCTGGGCGTGGAAGCACGACGGTGTCGTCGACCACCTGCTGACGGTCGGCGGGCTCCAGAGCGCCGACCGGATCGGCGACATGGCGGTCTACGACCAGTGGCCGGGCTTCTTCGCCGCACAGGCGGCGCTGGTGCGGCTGCTGGGCGTGGACTCGGCGGCGATGTACATGGCGTGGTGGCCGCTGGCGTCCAGCCTGTTGCTGCTGCTTCCGCTGCTGCTGATCTACCGCACCTTCACCGAGGACCGGCGACTGATCTGGACCGCGGTCTGGCTCTTCTACGTCGCCAACTGGGTGGGCCAGGACTACTTCTCCCCCAGTCCGTCGCCTTCGCGCTGCATCTCGGTGTGCTGGCCGTGGTGCTGCGCAGGTACGGCCTTTCCGGTGAGGGCGACGGGCGGCGCGGGCAGGCCGTCTGGACCGCCGTCGTCACCCTGCTGGTGACGGCGATCGTCATCTCGCACCAGCTCACCCCCGGGATGCTGGTCGTGTCACTGCTCGCGCTGTGGCTGCTGCGCCGCCACCGGGACTGGGTTCCGGTGGTCACCACGGTCGTCATCTTCCTGGCCTGGTGTCTGACGGCCGCGCTGCCCTTCCTGTCCGCCGCGCTGCCGGACATGATCCGCGCGGTGGGCGACGTCGGCGGCAACGTCGAGACGGGGTACGGCACCACCCCGACCGGCACCGGGGCGGTGGCGACCTCGTGGGTGGCCCGGCTGCTGTCGGGTTCCGTCCTGCTGCTGACGGCGGCCGGAGTGTGGCGGCAGCCCGTGCTGCGGTACCGCGCGATGCCGCTGCTGGTGATCACGGCGGCACCGCTGCCGATGTTCGCGGCGAGCGGCTACGGCAGCGAGATGATCTTCCGGGTGCTGATGTTCATGCTGCCCGGCGCCGCCTTCTTCGGCGCCGCCGCACTGCTGCCCGAGGTGCGCACCCTCGCCGCCGCCGAGGCGGCGGCGGAGACGGCGGCCGAGGTCCGCCGGAAGGGTGAAGTCCGTGCGCGCCACGGCTTCGGCTTGCGTACCGGCTTCGGCGTCCGGGTCTGGGGCCCACTGCCGGTGCTGCTCGCCGGGACCCTGGCGTTCGTCCCGAGCTACTCGGGCAAGGACAGGATCAGCTACTTCCCGCCGCAGGAGGTGGCCCTGGTGCGGCAGCTCTTCGACGAGGCGCCCGAGGGCTCACTGGTCGTCGCCGTCAACCGCAACTATCCGCTCGCCCACGCCTCGTACGGGAGTGTCGACCACTACTGGTTCCTCGAGGACGACCGGAGACACGTCGACGAGATCGTGCGGGACCCGGCCGGCACCCTCGCCACCGACATGGCCGGGGTGGAACGTCCCGCTCGGGCCTACTTCCTTTTCACCCAGGGCCAGTTGGCCAACTCCGAGATGAACGGGCAGCTCACCGGGGCCCAGCTGGACCGCGTCCGGGAGTCCGTCGCCGCGTCGCCGCGGTTCCGGCCGGTGGCGGAGAACAGCGCGGGAGTGGTCTACGAGCTGGGACAGACGGAGGAAGACGCAGCGGAGGGGGCGGAACGATGACACCGCAGGACTTCGTGATCAGGATGCTCCCGCCGTTCGGCGGCTGGCTGGCGCTGGCCGCGCTGGCCCTCCCCGGCGGGTCGCCGCTGCGGGGTGCGGCCGTCGTCGTCTTCCTGGCGGCGGGGCCCGGCGCGGCCCTGGTCGGTCTCTGCGGTCCCGCGCTGCGCGTACGCGCCGCACAGGGGCCCGTCGAGCGGCGCGCCCCCGACTTCGCCCGCCACTCCGACCTGCTGGAACGGCTGATGCTGGTCGTGTTCGTCAGCATCGGCGCGGTGATGGTCGTCGCGACGGTGCTGATCGCCACCCATGCCTTCAGCGCGCAGCGGGTGCTGCTGGCCCTGACGCTGCTGACCACGCTCGCCGCGTTCTTCCCGCGGCTGCGTGCCTCCCCGCCGAGGACACGGAAGGGTTCCGTCCTGTGAGGTTCGCCCGTCCCTCTCGCCGCATCGTCGCCGCCCTGCGCCGTGCCCGGCGCTCCACCGGCACGAACGCCACTACGCACACCGGGCCCGGTCCCGGCACTGGTCAGCGCCGGGAACCCGGAACCAGGTCGGCCGCGAACCGCCGGCGGCCGTGGAGCACCTCCGCCGTGGCCGTCTGCGCGGTGCTGGTCGCCGTACTCGCGCTGTGCAACGCCTCCGGACCGTCCGGCTCGGAGTCCTCCGGAACGGGGGAGGAGTGCCGGCCCACGGAGCTGCTCGAACCGCCGTGCGGTGCCTGGTTCGGGGCGTTCGTGCCGCATGAGCGGGCCGGCCTGGAGGACAAGGTGAAGGCATACGAGGAACGAGTGGGCCGCAAGCTCGACATCGTGTACACGTACCACGACATGTCCCTGTCCGAAGGCACCCGCAGGGAGGGGCAGTTGCTGAGCCCGGAGGAACAACGGGTCGGCGAGGACCGCATGCTGCTGCTGTCCTGGGAGAGCAAATGGTGGGGCGGCACGAAGGGACAGCAGCCGACGTGGAGGGAGATAGCCGACGGCGACCTGGACGCGACCGTGATCGACGTCCAGGCCCGGCGCGTCAAGGACTACGGGCAGCGCACCGGGAAGAAGGTCTTCCTCTCCTTCGACCTGGAGATGGACACGCGCACCCCGGACAACGGCACACCGGCGGAGTACGTGAAGGCGTACCGGCACATCCACGACCGCTTCCGGGAACTGGGCGTGGACAACGTGGTGTGGACCTGGATCATCACCGGGTACCTCAACCACGGTGACCTGTTCAAGGGGATGTACCCGGGGGACGAGTACGTCGACTGGATCGGCTACAACCAGTACAACTACTACCGCTGTCACAAGACGGAGTGGCTGACCTTCGAGCAGACCCAGACGGCCACGCACGACTGGGTACGCGAGAACATCTCCGCCGGCAAGCCGCTGATGCTCTCCGAGTTCGGCTCGGCGGACGACGACTCGCGGCCGGAGCGGCAGGCCGAGTGGTACGCGCAGGTGCCGCCCGTACTGAAGGGGCTGGAGGGGGTCAAGGCCGCGCTCCAGTGGAACCACCACGATCCCGGACCGCACTGCGATCTGGCCGTGGCCGACGAGGCGGCATGGGAAAGCCTGCGCGAGGTGGTGTCCGACCCGTACCTGAACCAGCCGGCGAAATGACGTGACCGGGCGTTCGCCCCGACGCGGCCGGAGCGAACGCCGGGGCGAACCTGGAACGACCGCCCGGTCCGTTCAGCCCGCGAACTCCGTTCCGCGCAGGGCCGCTCGGGCGCGCCGGTACCAGCGCCAGGCGATCGTCTTCGGGCCGTCGCGGTAGGGGGCGACCCGGGCGCCGCCGTCCGCCAGCCAGGTGGTGACGTCGGCGACGGTGTGGCCGCGGCGGACGATGAGGCGGGCGATGCGGTAGCACTCGTCCCGGTCCGAGCTGAGCGCGTGCCGTACGGCGGTCGCCGTCTCGTAGCCGGCGCGGGACGCCATGGCCCTCACCCGAGGGCTGTTGTAGCCGTGCGGGTAGGCGAGGTGGGGGACCGGATGACCGAGGGTGTCCTCCAACACGGCCTTCGAGTCCACCAGTTCGGCGCGCAGCTGCCTGGCGGTCAGCGTGTCCAGCTGGGCGTGGCTGACCGTGTGGCTGCCGATCTCCATGCCGGAACGTTCCAGCTCCGCCACCCGGCCCAGGGTCATCATCGGCGCCGGCGGGAGCAGGCTGCGGCAGGCCGGGGTGAGGGCGCCGGTGGTGAGGTACGCGGTGGCGGGCAGGGCGCGTTCGGCCAGTGCCTCGGCGGTGGGGCCGGGCAGGTCCGCGAAACCGTCGTCGAAGGTGAGGAGCACCGGCCGGGGCGGCAGCGGCGCGCGCCCGGCCAGATGGTCGGCGAGAGCGCTGATGGTGACGGGCGTGCGGCCGCTGTCCACGACGGCGTCCAGATGGGCCGCGAACTCCCTGGGCGTGACGGTGAACTCGGCGATCCAGTCGGGCGGATCGTCCATCACGGCGTGGTAGAGGAACACGGGGATGGCCGCCGGACCCCGCGACGACGTCGTCATCTCGTGCCCCTCCCGGCTCGGCTCGTTGTCGCCCGCCGGGCTCGCAGGTAGCCGACCGGGCCGTACAGCATCCCCTTGCGCTGCAGACGTGAGAGGCGACGTGGCCATGGATGCGTGCGGGTGCCGTGGTCGCCCGGCGCGGCCCCTCCGTCATCAGTGCCACCGCCCTCACCCCCGTCACCGGTGTCCCGTACGGCGGTCAGGCCGCGGGCGTGGGTCAGGCCGCGGGGCACCCGGGCGAGGAACGCCGTCAGCAGCGCGGGCCGGTTGACCAGGATCGCGGTGAGGTAGGCGGTGAGGCCGGCGCCGTAGCCGAACGCCTGGGTCTCCAGGTCGGCCCAGGTCTCCCGGTGGTGGTGCCACACCAGCGCGCCGGGCGTGTAGTGGAGCCTGTGTCCCTGGGCGAGGATCCGGACGAACCCGTAGAGGTCGTCGCCGCCCCGGGCCGGCGTTCCGGCGCCGGTGGCCGAGTCGAAGCCGCCGACTCCGCGCAGCACCTCCGCACGGAACGCCATGTTCGCGCCGGAGCCGAACCGGCCCGCGGTGAAGGGGAACAGCGGCTCGTCGCGGGGCGGGTCCTCCGGGTCGTACGTCGTCGGCGTGAACCCCTTCGCGAAACCGCCGTGGCTCTCCAGCAGGACCTGGGCCGGGGTGCGGAGCCGGGCGGGCAGGATCAGGCCGGTGGCACAGCCGAGTCCGGGGTCGGTGGCGAAGGGCGTGGTCAGCTCGGTGAGCCAGCGGGGGTCGGCGACGACGTCGTCGTCGGTGAACGCGATCACCTCGCCCCGGGCGGCGGCGACTCCGGTGTTGTGCGCGGTCGCGAGCCCGGGGACCGGCTCGCACACGTACCGCACGCGCTCCCCGTACTTCCGCTCCACCAGGTCACGCGTCTCGTCCGTCACGGGCGCGTTGTCGACGACGACGACCTCGAAGCGCGGATGGTCCTGCGCGAGGAGCGAGTCGAGCGTGCGGGCAAGCTGTCCGGCCCGCTCCCGGGTGGCCACGACGACCGAGGTGTGGGGCGGCGGCGGCCCGGCGGCCACGGACCTCTCCACGTCCTGCGCCTGCCCCTGCGCCTGCCGTGCGAGCGCCGTCAGGACCGTCGTCGGATCGGCCCCCTCCGGCACCCGTCCCAGCAGCGCGCCCACCGGCCGGCCGCTCCGCCTGACCAGTACGAACACCTCTCCGTGCGTCACCGGTGGGCTGCCCGGACCGGGTCTGAGGGCGGTCTCCTCACCGCTCAGGTCCAGTTCGGCGACCTGGACCGCGCCGATGTCCAGGAACCGCCGTATCTCCTCCTGCGTACGTGCCGTGCGTAACATGAGCCCTCCCCCTCCTCACGACCGGTTCTCACGACCGGTCCTCACGAACGGCGCAGCCGCCCCGCCCCCTTCAACGTCCGCGACGCCAGCGACGCGAGACGCGGGTGGGCGCGGACGAAGCGGTGCGCCCGGCGTACGGGCTCATGGCGCAGCAGGTGCAGCGCGGCGCCCAGGCCCGGACGCATCGCCTCCCCTTCGTAGACGGCGAGTTCGCCCGTCTTCAGCGAGTCCTTGTACTCGGCCGGGCCGCGCCCCATGTCGAGCAGGCCGATGCCCTCGCCGGCCGCCGCCTCCGCCATGCGCAGATGCAGCACGAGCCCCGGCGAGTACTTCGCGAACTCCGGGTCGTACGCCGGGAACCAGCAGGCCAGGACCGAGGCCGAGCGCAGGCCGAAGTGCGCGGCGACGGGGCGGTCCCCGGTGTACAGGACGGACAGTGTGCCCGTGCACTCCGGGGCCCGGGTCCCGGCCAGGCGGCCCACGAGCCGTGTGATCCATTCCTGTGCGAACCGGTCGCGGCGCCCGGTCCTGCGGTACTGGGCCGACTTCCACCCGATGAGAGCGCGCAGCGCGGCCGGTTCGCGTTCGTCGAAGACGAACCGCACGGGTCCGGCCTGGCGGCCGAGTCTGCGCTCCTTGGTCAGCGTTGTCTTCAGGAACTTCGGCGACCGGGTGCGCAGTACGGACTCGTAGGTCTCGTAACCCTTCTCCACGTCGATGACATAGGTGGCGTGCTCCTCGGCCGCGTGCGGGACGAACAGGGCTTGGTCCGCCTCCAAGTTGTCGAAGGCGAAGCTCGACACCGAGCAGTCGCGCAGCAGTTCACCGGTCTCCAGGACGAGGCCCGGACGCAGGACGGCGCCCTGACAGTCCGATACCCCGAGCCCGACCGCCCGGCCCTGCCCCCACGCGCCCCGCTCGTACGGCAGGAAGCCGACCGGTTCGGCGGACGCCCCCTCGTACAGGACCGCCACCCGGGCCTGCGGCCGCACCCGGGACACGGCGGTGGCGAACTCCGGTTCCATGAAAGGGCTGCGGGGTGCGTCCGTCGCGGCGCGCAGCTCACGCCAGCGTTTCCGCTCCCCCTCCCCGAGCTCCTCGAGCCTCAGCACACGTGTGCGTCCACTGCTCACCTGACCCCCCGATCAAGTCCCCCCGGACACTTGGAAGGTACCGCCCGGGACCACCGGGACGGTAGGTGGCGGACCATGTTGTTGCCAAGTGGTGCAGAGGCCTTTGACAGGCCCGTACCCGGTGATGACGGAAGCGGCCGGGCGCGCGGCCGTGACGAGGCGGTCGCACGGTGGTGGGACAGCGGTCGCGCGGCGATGGTCCGGCGGTGGGGGCGCAGGATAAGGGCCGGGGGTGTGCGGACGGAGGTGTTCCGGGTGAGGGTGAGTCGGGCAGGCGTGGTGTCCGTATTCTCTGATCATGGCCGCACCCACCGCTTATTCACTCATCGCCACCGACCTGGACGGGACGCTGCTGCGCGGCGACGACTCTCTTTCCGACCGGTCCCTCGCCGCACTCGCACTGGTGACGCGGGCCGGTGCCCGGCATCTCGTGGTGACGGGCCGCCCGGTGCCCAGAGTGCGGCCGCTCCTGGACGAGCTGGGGAGCACGGGACTCGCGGTGTGCGGACAGGGCTCGCAGGTGTACGACGCCGGCGCGAACCGGCTGCTCCACTCCGTCACGCTGGACCGGGAACTGGCGGAGACCGCGCTCGGCAAGATCGAGGCAGAGGTGGGGGAGGTGTACGCCGCGGTCGACCAGGACGGGGCCGACGGACTCACCCTGATCGAGCCGGGCTATCGGATGCCGCACCCGACGCTGCCCGCCGTGCGGGTCGGCCGACGGGACGGTCTGTGGGTCCTGCCGATCAGCAAGGTGCTGTTGCGCCACCCCTACCTGACCGACGACGAGTTGGCGGCGACGGCGCGTTCGGTGGTCGGTTCGCTGGCCACGGTCACCATGTCGGGACCGGGCACGGTGGAGCTCCAGCCGTGCGGTGTCACCAAGGCGACGGGGCTGGCGCTGGCCGCCGAGCATCTGGGGCTGAGTCGGGAACGGACCCTCGCCTTCGGCGACATGCCCAACGACATCCCGATGTTCGACTGGGCGGCCCACGGTGTCGCCATGGCCAACGCGCACCCCGAGCTGAAGGCGGTGGCCGACGAGATCACCACGACGAACGAGGACGACGGCGTGGCCGCCGTCCTCGAGCGGTTGTTCGGCGGGGCGGAGCGGGGCGGCACGCGCCCCCACACGTGCCGCCCCGCCCTCCGCCCCGGCGGGTGACCCCTCGGGCCGGGTGTGCCCTGGTGCGCCCGGGTGTCTCAGTAGGCGCCGAAGACGTTGTCGATCGAGCCGTAGCGGTCCGCCGCGTAGTTGCAGGCAGCCGTGATGTTCGCGACCGGGTCGAACGGGTCGAAGGCCGTGCCGGGCACGTGGTACGCCTGGAAGGTCGGGTCGATGACCTGCAGCAGGCCCTTCGACGGGGTGCCGGCGACGGCGTTGGAGTCCCACAGGTTGACGGCCTGCGGGTTGCCGGAGGACTCCCGCAGGATGTTGCGGTGGATGGAGTCGTAGCTGCCGGGGATGCCGTGCTGCGCCATGATCGACAGCGACTCGCGGATCCAGCCGTCGAGGTTGTCCGGGTACGCCGTCTCGGATCCGGCGGCGGCCGGGGCGGACGACGCGGGCGCGGCGGGAGCGGCGGAGGCGCTGGTGGCGCCGAACACCGGGAGGGCGATCACGGCGACGCCGGCGACGGCGAGGGAGCGGACGAGGCGGGTGCGGCCGAAGCGGCGCTGACCGGATGCGGGCATGGCGGGCATGTATGCGTTCCTCTCCTACGCCTACGAGGTGAGCTGTCGGGTTCGGGCGGGAGAGTGCCCGGCCGTGCCCCTGCGGGCATGGCTTCACCCCGAGCCGTCCCGGCGCGAACCGGTCCGGCGGCTTACCTGGGTCCCCCGCTCCTGCCGTGCGTGAGTGAGTTGATCGATGGGTGGTGCGGGCGGCGGCAGGATTCGGCGTCCGCCCGACAGGCCGGGAACGTATGCGAGAGCACATGTCGGGAACAAGTGCGAACGTCACGGATAACGCCGGTTGATCTTTCCTTGGGTTGTTTGGGGGGCTTGATCCTTTGCGGGCGTCAACGGTCAACTCGCGCTCGATGGAAGGGGAAACGTCCCCACGTGCGAGTCGCGTGCGGGTCGGGATGCGCGTGACCGACCTCACTGGCCGCACCGCGCGGGCGCATTTGCCGCCAACAGGAATTTGCATAGCAAATACGGCAAATCGGGCACCGGGGTGGGCGGGGTGGACTGCGTGCCGAGATGCGGCTCGGTGCGTGTCCGGCGCATGCGTGAGGCGCGTCCGGAAAGTCGATGAATGTCCTGTGCTGTCAACTGGTCGGAAACGATCTGGTGGTGTTCCGGTATCGGAGGGCGCCGTGACGTGCCGTCCACGCGTGCGCAAGTGAATTTGGGGAATGTGGGTGCTGGCGGTGATCGAAACATGACCGGATACGCTGACTCGAGTGATGTCAGCGACCTGTCGACAAGCAGCGCAAGACGTCTGAGCGCCAGTGGACACCAGCAGACAGGAGACCCCTCGTGACCGTCGTCGGGCCATTCGGGCTGAGCGTGCGGGACCAGGCTCTGGAAGCCGCTGTCCAGGCCGGGATGACGGCTGTCGAGGAAGGGCTGCTCGAGGCCACCAAGAGTGAGGTCCCCTTCATCACGGGTGCCGCCCAGCACCTGGTGCGGGCAGGCGGCAAGCGGTTCCGGCCGCTGCTCGTGATGCTCGCCGCCCAGTTCGGCGACCCCTACGCGCCCGGCGTCGTACCGTCCGCCGTGGTCGTGGAGCTGACCCACCTGGCCACGCTGTACCACGACGACGTGATGGACGACGCCGGTGTGCGGCGCGGGGTGCCCAGCGCGAACACCCGCTGGGGCAACTCCGTCGCGGTCCTCACCGGCGACTTCCTCTTCGCGCGCGCCTCGCACATCCTGGCCGACCTCGGGCCGGAGGCCGTACGGGTACAGGCGGGGGCGTTCGAGCGGCTGGTCACCGGTCAGATCCTGGAGACCGCGGGGCCGCAGGACGGCCGCGATCCGATCGACCACTACCTGGACGTCCTCGGCGGCAAGACCGGCTCACTGGTCGCCGTCTCGTGCCGGTTCGGCGCCATGATGTCCGGCGCGGACGACACGGTCGTGGACGTGCTGACCCAGTACGGCGAGCGGCTCGGGATCGCCTTCCAGCTCGCCGACGACGTGCTGGACATCGCCTCCGACTCCCACGAGTCCGGCAAGACCCCGGGCACCGACCTGCGCGAGGGCATTCCGACGCTGCCCGTGCTGCGGCTGCGCGAGCGAGCGGCCCGGCTGGGCCTGCCCGAGGACATCGCGCTGTGCGAGCTGCTGGACTCCGATCTCAGGGACGACGGCCGGCACGCCGAGGCCCTGCGCCTGCTGCGCGCGCACCCCGCGCTGGAGCAGGCCCGCCGGGACACCGTGCGCTATGCGCAGGAGGCGCGCGCGGCGCTGGCGCCGCTGCCGGAGTGCGACGTGAAGACGGCCCTGGCCGAGCTGTGCGACGCGGTGGTGCACCGGGCCGGCTGACCGCCCGCCACCCTCCCTCGACCCCTACTGGTCGGGGGAGGAAACACCTCCTCGTGTCATACCGCAGCAGTACACGGAGTTGAGTCCGGGGTCTGACGCTTCCGCCTGCGGGGTTTGATCAGATGGAGCACGACGGACACCACTCCTCACCGATTCGGGTGAGAATGGCGGCTCAGGGTGTGACTGGTGCGAGGAACACGAGACGCAGGCCGCCGCCGACCACGGAGGTAAGGCACATATGGCACCGTACGAATCCGACGACACGACGACCGCGGGGACGACCCGCGAGCCGGGCGCGGGCGGGCGCAGGGCCGCGCGGTACATCGTCCCGGTCACGGTGATGGGAGTGGCGGCCGCGACCATCGGGCTCGTCCCCGCGATCGCGGACTCAGGCGACCCGGACCTGCCGAAGATCACCGCCGCGCAGCTCATCGAGAAGATAGCCGAGTCGGACACCGAACAGCTGTCCGGCACCGTGAAGATCACCACCGACCTCGGACTGCCGGACCTCGGGGGCCTGGAGAGCAGCCTGGCCTCCGGCGCCATGGGGCGGGGCGAGGGCGGCTCGTCCGCCGACCCGTCCGCCAAGCTCACCGAGCTGGCCTCCGGCACGCACACCCTGCGCGTCGCGGTCGACGGCCCCGACCGGCAGAAGGTGTCGCTGCTCGAGAACGCCGCCGAGTACAGCCTGATCCACAACGGCAAGGACGTCTGGGGCTACGACAGCGAGTCCCACGAGGTCTACCACGGCACCGTCGATGAGTCCGCCGAGGACGAGGACCGGGAGCACCAGCCCCCGGCCATGCCGAAGGACTTCGCCGAGGAGGTGCTGAAGTCGGTCGACGACACCACGTCCGTCACCGTCGACGGCACCGCGCAGGTGGCCGGTCGCGACGCCTACAAGCTGGTGGTCAAGCCCAAGCAGTCCGGTTCCACGGTCGGTGTGATCAGCATCGCGGTGGACCACAGGACCGGGACGCCGCTGAAGTTCACGCTGACCCCGGCGAGCGGCGGTGCCGCCGTCGTGGATGTCGGCTTCACCAAGGTCAGCTTCGACCGGCCGGCCGCGTCGACCTTCGACTTCACCCCGCCCAAGGGCGCCAAGGTGACGGAGGAAGGGGCCCTGGAGGAGGGGGAGAAGGGCAGGGAGCTCACCGGCAAGCCGCAGGGTGCCCCCAAGTCCGAGGAGGACCTCGCCGAGGGACTCGACGGGCTGAAGATGCTCGGCGAGGGCTGGAACTCCGTCGCCACCTTCGACACCGGCGCCGAGGGGGGTCTGCCGACCGGCTCCGAGGGCGGTGACCTCGGCGGCTTCCTCGGCTCGCTCGGCGACCAGGTGAAGGGCGAGTTCGGCACGGGCACCGTGTTCAGCACCCGCCTGGTCAACGCCCTGTTCACCGAGGACGGCAAGGTCTACGCCGGCGCCGTCACGAAGGACGCGCTGGTGAAGGCTGCCAACGAGGCGAAGTAGCGGGGGATGCAGGCCCCTGGGACCTCCTGACGAGGCGACAGGGCCGGCCCGGTGGGGCACGACGGGGGACGAGGGAGCCGGCGGGTGAGGCAGGTACGGATGACGGCTCATCGTCACCCGCGGGCTCACCAAGCGCTACCGCGGCGGACGGCTCGCCGTCGACGGTCTCGATCCGACCGTCCCGGCCGGCAGCGTCTTCGGCTTCCTCGGTCCCCACGGCTCCGGCAGGACCACCACCGTCCGCACGCCGATGCCCGTCCACTGGGACGACTTGGTGAAGAACCTCGGCCTTCAGGCCCTGTACGCGCTGGTGTTCGGCTCGGCGGCCCGGGCGAGGTTCACGAAGAAGGACATCACCGCATAGAACCGCCTGGACCCGAGGGACCCGCCCCCGCTCCTGCGCCGCTCGCACCCCGCCGTTCCGCCGCCCGTGCCACGGCGAGCAGCAGCGCCTCCCGCCCGTGCGGTGCCACCAGTTGGAGCCCCGCCGGGCAGCCGTCGCTGCCGAACCCGGCCGGGAGGCTCAGCGCGGGGTGCCCGCTCACGTTGAACGCCCAGGTGAGCGAGGTGGAGTAGACGTCACCGGGGCCCTCGTGGCCGTGCGGCGCGGTAGGCGCCGTGGGCGTCAGCAGCAACTCGGCGTGGGTGAAGAGGCGGGCCAGGCGCCGGTCGTTCGCCACCCGGACGCGGTGGGCTTCGGAGGGGCCGGCGGGGTCGAGGAGGCCGGGGCGGGGACCGCCGGGGGCGCGCAGGGCGAGCCAGGCCGGGGCGGGGTCCAGGAGCAGCGGAGGCTCCGACGACCGTACGGGCCGCGGGGGCCGTACGAGCCGTACGACTCCGGCGTCGACGAGCCGGTCGACCGCGGCGCGGGCCAGCGCGACGGGCTCCTCGTCGGGGTCGGCGTAGCCGAGGTCGGAGGACCAGAGCGCGGTGCGGGGGCCGGGCGGCGACGCCTCGACGGCGGTGGGCGGCGGCGACACCGCCCGCCACCAGGCCGCCGCGTCCGCTGCCGTACGGGCGAGGACGCCGGGTGCCGCGAGCCCCGTGCGGTCGGGTGACGGGAGGCGGCCGTTGGTGACCTTCAGGCCGATGACCCCGCACCACGCCGCCGGGATGCGTACCGACCCCGCACCGTCGCTGCCCGTCGCCAGCGGCACCAGCCCCGCCGCCACCGCGACCGCGGCCCCGGCCGAGGAACCGCCCGGTGTGCGGTCCGCCCGCCACGGGTTGACGGTCCGTCCGCGCGCCCCGAGCCCCCAGGTCTGCCAGGGGGTGCCGGGCCCGGGTACGGCGGTGGCCCCCACGGCGACAGCACCGGCCGCGAGCAGCGGACCCGCCGCCCGCCGCCCGTACCGCCCCTTCACGGCGACCGGCACCCCGGCCAGCGACAGCCACCCACCCGCCACCGGACTCTCGGCTCCCGGGTTCCCGGCCCCGCCGGAGCCGGGTGGACCCGCATCGAGCCGGGCGTCCACCTCGGCCGCCCGCCGCAGCGCCTCCTCGGCCCACACCTCGGTGAACGCGCACAGCACCGGATCGGCCCGCTCGATCCGCGCCAGCGCCTCCGCGACCACATCGACGGCCCGCAGTCTCCGCGCGCGCACCGCGGAGGCGATCTCCGCCACCGTCCTGGACGGAGCGGCCCCCACCAGTCTCCTCACGCCCGGCTCCTTCCCCGCTCGCGCGGCCGATACGCTGGAGCCGAGAGGCGTGAGGAGGACGGCGCGCGTCGGTGCGGGTCAGCGCAGCGATCCCGTCAGGCGGGCCAGTGGCTCCGTCTCGCGGGGCGGGCGGCCGCTCAGGTCGCCCAGGCGCCACTCGGGAACCCACGGCACGCGGTACACGTCGATCAGCGACTCGATGAGCCGGACGCGCTGGGCGAGGGGGCGGGGCAGCCGCCCCGGCGCGTCGGCCACCAGGACCACGGCGTCGAGGTCGAGCCCGTACGGGGCCTCCCCGCGCCGGAACATCTCCACGGTCGGGACGACGGTGTCCAGACCGGACGCGTGTGTCCGGGCGACAAGCAGCACCGACTGCGGATCACCCCGGCCCGGCCAGGCGCGGCCGCTGTCGTGACCGCCGTGGACCGCGGCCAGCGTGGAGACCCCGGCGCCGCCGTGGGTGCCGACCCAGGAGAAGCGCCGGGCCGTCGCATGGGCGCGGGCGGGCTCCGGCGGGACCGGCTCCGGCGCGGCCACCGGCCCTCGGATCCAGATCTCCGGTCCTTGTCGCATGCCTGTACGCATGCCCCTCTCCTGCCTCGTCACCCCGGTCCTCATGCCGGCCGGCGGGCACGGAACCGGGCGGACGGCCGTTGGGACGAGCCTGTGACAACGCGGTGACGTGAGAAACGGGGATGAGCGGACAGACTCGTCGGTAGGTTTACGACCCGAATGAGGGGACGATGGCGCGACTCAGCCGCGAGAAGAAGCGGGAACAGCAGCAGGCCGCACACGCGGCGAACCGTGCGGCAGTGCCGATCGACGTCCATGTCCCCGCCCCTGCGGCGGGTGCCGGCTCACGGAAGGCGTCGGTCGGCGGAGTGCTGGTGGTCGCCGGACCCGACGAGGAGGTGCAGCAGGCGGTGCTGAACCGCCTCCACCGCATCGCCGTCGCCTCGGGCCACGCCGTCCTCGCCACCGTCCACGACGAGCGCATCGGGTACGTCGTCCCGCTCCGGATCGACCCGGACGGCGCCAGCCACTTCGCCGGAGAACCGGTCCCCATGGAGCCGGCCCAGGAACCCGGACGGGCCGACCAGACACAGCCGCCTGCCCATGCCCAGGCCCCTGTCCAGGCCCAGGTGCGGCTTCCGGCCCAGGCGACGGCGCCGACCGGCGCCGTACCCCTTTCGGCGGAACCCGCCCCGCCGTCGCGCCCCGAGCACGATCGGCCCACCCACGTCCTGCGCCCCGTGGCGGACCCGAACCCCGCGCAGGAGCCGGCAGCACGGGCCCCGGCGTCGGCACCGACCCCGGCTCCCGCTCCCGTGCGCGACAGCGCACCCACCTTCCGGCTGCGGCCGGTGCCCGAGTCGGCGGAAGCCGTACCTCCCGGCACGGTCGCGCCGCCGACGGGTGAGTTCGGCCCGCCCCCGCCCATGGACCCGAGGCCGTACCCCGCCCCCGAGGCAGACCGCACCCGGCACCCGGCACCCGCTCAGGCACCGTCGGCGCCTCAGGCACCCCCGACACCCCCGGCGCCCTCAGCGCCTCCCATACCCCCGGCTGACCGGATACCGGACCCGCTCCCCCGGCCGACCGGATACCGGGTCCGCTGCCGCCGGCCGACCGGATACCGCCCCCGACACCAGGGGCCGCTCCTCCCCGCACCCCCGAATCGGCTGCGGAGGCCGAGTCCGAACCCGCCCTCGACCCGGACCTCAAGCCGACCCCGCCCCGCGGTTTCGACGCCGTGGCGGAGGCGGTGCTCGGGGACGAGCCGCCCGGCACCCCGGGCGAGACCCACCTGGCCGAGCCCATGGGCCGGATCAACGACGCCGTTCGGGCGGGCCGGATCGACACGGCGGCGCGACTTGCCGGTGAGACGGTGACCGAGGCGTCGCAGACGCTGGGGCCCGAGCACCCGGAGGTGCTCAAGCTGCGCGAGCTGTCCGCGTACATCGCCTACCTGGGTGACGAGCCGCTCCACGCCTTCCGGCTCTCCCTCGACCTCGCCGGGATCCACCGCAGGGCGGGCGACGCGGAGGCCGCCTACGGCAACGTCCGCAGCGCGGCCACCGCCTGGCGCGCGGTGCGCGATCCGCTGCGCGGGCTGGAGCTGGGGCGCGGGCTGATCGAACTGTGGACCGAACTCGCCGCCGAGGACGGCCCGGCCGCCGACGAGATCGAGGAACTGGAGTCCGCTCGCACCCGCATGAGCCGGCTGACCGACCGCGCCCGCGCCCAGCACGGGTGAGTGGGCGCGGGGCGCGGGGCTCAGTGCACGCAGTACTCGTTACCTTCCGGGTCCGTCATCACGGTCCATGAACCGGACGGCTCCCGCACCTGCCGCAGCACCCTCGCGCCGAGCCGCTCCAGCCGCCGCACCTCCTCCCGGCGCCCCTCACCGGGATGCAGGTCGAGGTGGAGCCGGTTCTTGACCGTCTTCGCCTCCGGCACCCGCTGGAAGAGCAGCCGCCGCCCCAGACCCGTGCCGCTCTCCTCCTCGTACGGGTCGTCGGGATGCCGGACCGCGATCAGGTCCCGGAAGGCGCGGCGGCCGTGGTGCTCGACGGTGAGGTCGGCCGGTACGGCGCCCCGGCCGAGCAGTTTCTCGATGAGCGGGCTGTTGTCCTCGACCGTGTACCCGAGGGCGGCGGCCCAGAAATCGGCCTGCGCGTGGGGGTCGACCGCGTCGATGACGAGCTTCCAGTGCACGGGAGCGACGGGAGCGACAGGGGTGTCGGCGGTGTCGGGCGTGGGTGATGCCGGCGGCTGCGTCATGCGGCCATTCAACGCGCTGAGGAGCGTTACGGCCGGACCTTCGGCGCATCCAGCGCGTCCAGTGCGCCCACCACGACCGCGGGGTTCGCCACGACCGACGGGTCCACCGGGACCGCCGCCGCGCCGGTTGTGGCCGCGGCCGACGCCCTCGCGCGCTCGGTGGCGAGTACGCGGGCGGACCGGCGGGCGGTGCGCAGCGCGTCCCAGGTCAGCAGCATGAGCGCCAGCCACACCAGCGTGAATCCGGCCCAGCGCTCGGGCGGCATGGCCTCCTTGAAGTAGAGGATGCCGAGCAGGAACTGGAACACCGGGGCCAGGTACTGGAGCAGCCCCATGGTGGACAGCGGTACGCGGATGGCGGCGGCGCCGAAGCAGACCATGGGGAGCGCGGTGACGAGGCCGGTGGCGGCCAGCAGCGCCGCGTGTCCCGCTCCCTCGACGCCGAAGGTGGATCCGCCCCGGCTGCCCAGCCAGAGCAGATAGCCGAGCGCGGGAAGGAACTGGATGGCCGTCTCGGCGGCCAGCGATTCGACGCCGCCGAGGTTGATCTTCTTCTTCACCAGTCCGTACGTGGCGAAGGAGAAGGCGAGGCAGAGCGAGATCCACGGCGGGCGGCCGTAGCCGATGGTGAGGACGAGCACCGCCGCGAAGCCGACCCCGACCGCCGCCCACTGCACGGGCCGCAGCCGTTCCTTCAACAGCAGGACACCTATGGCGATGGTGACCAGCGGGTTGATGAAGTAGCCGAGGGAGGCCTCGACGACATGCCCGGAGTTCACCGACCAGATGTAGACGCCCCAGTTCACGGTGATGACCGCCGCGGCGACGGCGACCAGGGCCAGTCTGCGCGGCTGCCGCAGCAGCTCGCCGAGCCAGGCCCAGCGACGTATGACGAGCAGGGCGGCGGCCACGAAGAGCAGCGACCAGACCATCCGGTGGGCCAGGATCTCCACGGCTCCGGCGGGCTTCAGCAGTGGCCAGAAGAGGGGAACGAGCCCCCACATGCCGTAAGCCGCGAAGCCGTTCAGCAGTCCTTTACGCCGCTCGCCGTCCGACTTCTCGGTCACGGGCCGCCCTCCTTCTTGCCTGACGCGTGCCTGGGGCGAGCGACGCTCGCCCGGACGACGGTAACGCCGGACGCCCCCGCGTGTCATGCCCGTACCGGGACACGGTCATGACGAGCGGGGGCGTCGGGTCCGAGGGCCGCCCGAGGCCTGCTCTGGGGCCCACCCCGGGGTCTGCCCCGGTGGTCAGGCCTTCAGCGCGGCGGCGATGGCGTCCGCGATCGGGGTGGTCGGGCGGCCGATCAGGCGAGTCAGGTCGCCGCTGGTGACGACCAGCTCGCCCTTCTCGATGGAGACGTCCGTGCCCGCGAAGATGGCGGCCACCGGCTCGGGGAGCCCGGCGCCGGTCAGGATGCCGGTGAGCGCCTCGACCGTGACCGGCTTGTGGACGATCTCCTTGCCGGTCTGGCGGCTCAGCTCGGCCGCGTACTCGGCGAGGTCCCACGACTCGTCGCCGCCCAGCTCGTACGTCTTGTCCTCGTGGCCCTCGCCGGTCAGCACGGCGACGGCGGCCGCCGCGTAGTCGGCGCGCGCGGCGGAGGAGAGACGGCCCTCGCCGGCGGCGGAGACGACCGCGTGGTGCTCCAGCACCGGGGCGAGGTTCTCGGTGTAGACCTCGTGGTACCAGCCGTTGCGCAGCAGGACGTACGGCACGCCGGAGTCGAGCAGTGCCTTCTCGGTGCCGCGGTGGTCGTCGGCGAGCGCGGCGGTCAGCGTTCCGAGGGCGCTGGTGTAGGCGAGCAGGGAGACACCGGCGGCCTTGGCGGCGTGGATGACGGCCGTGTGCTGTGCCACCCGGTCCGCGCCGACCTCGCTGCCGGAGATCAGCAGCACCTTGTCGCCGGCCGTGAACACGCCCTCGAGGGTTTCGGGGGCGTTGTAGTCGGCGACCGCGATCCGTACCCCGCGCTCCGCCAGGTCCGCGGCCTTCCCGGCGCTGCGTACGACGGCGGTGACCTGCTCGGCCGGAACCTTCTCCAGGAGCTGCCCCACGACGTGGCGGCCCAGGTTTCCGGTGGCTCCGGTGACGACGATGCTCATGATCAGAACTCCTTGTGGGGGTGCGTATGGCACTAACCTTAAGAGCTGCGCTAACTATGGGAAAGTACCCACTTTGAAGTAAGGTACCGGCATGACGGTAAGTGACGTGTCCGTTCGGGAGGGCGAGGGCCGGCGGAGCGCGCGTGAGGCGATGTGTCCGCACCGCCTGGTCCTGGAGCATGTGACCAGCCGCTGGGGGGTGCTCGTGCTGATCCGCCTCCGGGAGCGGCCCCACCGCTTCAGTGAGCTGCGCCGCGCGATCGGCAGGGTCAGCGAGAAGATGCTCACCCAGACCCTCCAGACACTGGAGCGGGACGGGCTCGTCCACCGTGACGCCAAGCCGGTGATCCCGCCGCGGGTCGACTACTCCCTCACCGACCTGGGGCTGGAGGCGGCTGAGCAGGTGAGCGCGCTGGCGCTGTGGACCGAACGGCGCATGGACGACGTACTGACCGCCCGGAAGGCGTACGACGAGGCCCGGACGCTCTGAAGCGTCCGGGCCTCGGGTCCGTACGGGCGGGTGGCCGCCGGGTGTCGGCCGGTGGTCGGGGTCAGCCGACGACCGTCCACGTGTCGTTGCCCGCGAGCAGCGCGCCGAGCTCGCCCTTGCCGTGCTGCTCGACGGCGTTGTCCAACTGCTCGGCCATCAGCGTGTCGTACACCGGGCGGTCCACGGAGCGGAAGACGCCGATCGGGGTCTGGTGCAGGGTGTCCGGATTGGCGAGCCGGGACAGCGCGAACGCGGTGGTCGCCGACGCCGAGTGCGCGTCGTGGACCAGGATCTCCGCCTCGTTCTCCGGCGTCACCGCGACCACCTTCAGATCGCCGGTGGCCCGGTCCCGTACGACGCCCTTCGAATTGTCGGCGCCGAAGCGGAGCGGGCTGCCGTGCTCCAGCCGGATCACCGCATCCTCGGCCTGCTGGCGGTCCTTGAGGACCTCGAAGGCGCCGTCGTTGAAGATGTTGCAGTTCTGGTAGATCTCGATCAGTGCCGTGCCCGGATGGGCGGCGGCCTGCCGCAGTACCTCGGTGAGATGCTTGCGGTCCGAGTCGACCGTGCGGGCCACGAAGGACGCCTCCGCGCCGATCGCCAGCGACACCGGGTTGAACGGCGCGTCCAGCGAGCCCACCGGCGTCGACTTGGTGATCTTGCCGATCTCGGAGGTCGGCGAGTACTGGCCCTTGGTGAGGCCGTAGATCCGGTTGTTGAACAGCAGGATCTTCAGATTGACGTTCCGGCGCAGCGCGTGGATCAGGTGGTTGCCGCCGATGGACAGCGCGTCCCCGTCACCCGTGACGACCCATACGCTCAGGTCGCGCCGGGACGTCGCCAGGCCCGTCGCGATGGCGGGGGCGCGGCCGTGGATGGAGTGCATCCCGTAGGTGTTCATGTAGTACGGGAAGCGGGACGAGCAGCCGATGCCGGAGACGAAGACGATGTTCTCCCTCGCCAGTCCGAGCTGGGGCATGAAGCCCTGCACGGCGGCGAGGACCGCGTAGTCGCCGCAGCCGGGGCACCAGCGCACTTCCTGGTCGGACTTGAAGTCCCTCATGGACTGCTTGGCCTCGGCCTTGGGCACCAGGGAGAGCGCCTCGCCGAGGGATGGGCCGCCTCCCGGCATCGTCTCAGTCATCGATGGCCTCCTTCAGCGCCTTGGCAAGCTGCTCCGCCTTGAACGGCATGCCGTTCACCTGGTTGTACGAGTGGGCGTCGACCAGGTACTTCGCCCGGATCAGGGTGGCGAGCTGGCCGAGGTTCATCTCGGGTACGACCACCTTCTCGTAACGCTCCAGGACCTCCCCGAGATTCCGCGGGAAGGGGTTGAGATGGCGCAGATGGGCCTGGGCGATCGCGCCACCTGCGCCCCTGATGCGCCGTACGGCCGCGGTGATCGGCCCGTAGGTGGAACCCCAGCCGAGGACCAGCACCCTGGCGTCGCCGTCCGCGTCGTCGACCTCCAGGTCGGGGACCTCGACGCCGTCGACCTTCGCCTGCCGGGTACGCACCATGAAGTCGTGGTTGGCCGGGTCGTAGGAGATGTTGCCCGTGCCGTCCTGTTTCTCGATGCCGCCGATCCGGTGCTCCAGACCCGGGGTGCCCGGGACCGCCCACGGCCGGGCCAGGGTGTGCGGGTCCCGCTGGTACGGCCAGAACACCTCGGTGCCGTCGTCCAGGGTGTGGTTGGGGCCGCGGGCGAACCGCACGCTCAGATCCGGCAGCTCCTCCGGGTCCGGGATGCGCCACGGCTCGCTGCCGTTGGCCAGATAGCCGTCGGAGAGCAGGAACACCGGGGTCCGGTAGGTCAGCGCGATCCGGGCCGCTTCCAGGGCCGCGTCGAAGCAGTCGGCCGGCGTGCGCGGCGCGACCACCGGGACCGGGGCCTCGCCGTTGCGCCCGTACATCGCCTGGAGCAGGTCCGCCTGCTCGGTCTTGGTGGGCAGGCCCGTGGACGGACCGCCGCGCTGGATGTCCACGATCAGCAGCGGCAGCTCCAGCGACACCGCGAGACCGATCGTCTCGGACTTCAGGGCCACCCCGGGGCCGGACGTCGTCGTCACGGCGAGCGAACCGCCGAAGGACGCGCCCAGCGCGGCGCCGATGCCGGCGATCTCGTCCTCGGCCTGGAAGGTCCGCACACCGAAGTTCTTGTGCCGGCTCAGCTCGTGCAGGATGTCCGAGGCCGGGGTGATCGGATACGACCCCAGGAACAGCGGCAGATCCGCCTGCCGGGAGGCCGCGATCAGGCCGTACGCCAGGGCCAGGTTGCCGGAGATGTTGCGGTACACGCCCGGCGGGAACGCCGCGGCGGCCGGGGCCACCTCGTAGGAGACGGCGAAGTCCTCCGTCGTCTCGCCGAAGTTCCAGCCCGCCCGGTACGCGGCGATGTTGGCCGCCGCGATGTCCGGCTTCTTGGCGAACTTCGATTTCAGGAACTTCTCCGTGCCCTCGGTGGGCCGGTGGTACATCCAGCTCAGCAGCCCGAGCGCGAACATGTTCTTGCTGCGCTCGGCCTCCTTGCGGCTGAGGTCGAAGTCCTTCAGCGCCTCCACCGTCAGTGTCGTCAGCGGCACCGGATGGAGGCTGTAGCCGTCGAGCGAACCGTCCTCCAGCGGGTTGCTGTCGTACCCGACCTTCTGCATCGCCCGCTTGGTGAACTCGTCCGTGTTGACGATGATCTCCGCGCCGCGCGGCAGATCCCCGATGTTCGCCTTCAGCGCGGCCGGGTTCATCGCCACCAGTACGTTCGGCGCGTCACCGGGAGTGAGGATGTCGTGGTCGGCGAAGTGGAGCTGGAAGGACGAGACGCCCGGCAGGGTGCCGGCCGGGGCGCGGATCTCGGCCGGGAAGTTCGGCAGCGTCGACAGGTCGTTGCCGAACGACGCCGTCTCCGAGGTGAAGCGGTCACCGGTGAGCTGCATGCCGTCACCCGAGTCCCCCGCGAACCTGATGATCACCCGGTCGAGGCGGCGGACGTCCTTCGCTCCCGCCGGTTTGCGCTGCCCTCCTAGGACTGTTCCGTCGGTCTGCTCCGCTGGGCTGCTGACCTGGCTGGTCACTGAACTGGACCTCCTCGAGGCGCTGTCCGGGACCGGCCCTCCCGCAGGCCGTCCCTGGATCAAGCCTACGTCCGTGAGGGTCGCCTTCCTCAGGCCATTCGCATCTTGGACACGACTTCGAGATGCCCGGTGTGCCGACGTGTCCCGCCTTTTGCCCGGATTCCCCCCACCGCCGAGCCCGGCTGCCGAGCCCGGCCCCTTCACTTCAAAGGACGCCGCCCGCTCGCCGGCGGTTCGGCCGGGGGCGGACCCGGCGGTCAGGAGTTGAGGTAGGTGAGCACGGCCAGCACCCGGCGGTGATCGCCGTTGCTCGGGGACAGGCCCAGCTTCAGGAAGATGTTGCTGACGTGCTTCTCCACGGCCCCGTCGCTCACCACCAGCTGCCGGGCGATCGCCGAGTTCGTCCGTCCCTCGGCCATCAGCCCCAGGACCTCCCGCTCGCGCGGGGTGAGTCCCGCGAGGACGTCCTGCTTGCGGCTGCGGCCGAGCAGCTGCGCGACCACCTCTGGGTCCAGGGCCGTACCGCCCTGGGCCACGCGCACCACCGCGTCCACGAACTCACGCACGTCGGCCACCCGATCCTTGAGCAGATAGCCGATGCCGCGGCTGGAGCCGGCGAGCAGCTCCGTGGCGTAGCGCTCCTCCACATACTGGGACAGCACCAGCACCCCGACACCCGGATGCGCCTTGCGCAGCTGTACGGCGGCCCGCACCCCCTCGTCGGTGTGCGTCGGCGGCATCCGGACGTCGGCCACCACGACGTCCGGGAGCTCGCCCTGACCGTCCAGCTCGGTGATGGTCCTGAGCAACGCGTCACCGTCGCCGACCCCGGCCACGACCTCGTGCCCCCGGTCGGTCAGCAGCCGGGTCAGGCCCTCCCGCAGCAGCACCGAATCCTCGGCGATGACCACGCGCACCCTGTCCTCCATGTTTTCTCGGCCCCCGCCCCTCCTCCGCGCCCGCCCGTACGGCAGGCCCGGCTGACGGGACCAGCATTCCAGTATCCGGTGGGCGATGCGGAGGGGGCGACGCGAGGAGGTGCGGGGCCGGGCCCACCGCCCGTCCCCGCACACCTGCCGTTCGGGTTCCTTCCCGGCTCCCTCGGCCGCTGCTCAGCCGCGCCTCATTCGCCGCTCAGCCGCTGCTCACCACCGGGTCGCCGCGTCCGCCCGGCCCGCCACGGCAGCTCCGCCGTCACCCGGGTCGGACCGCCGGCCGGTGAGTTCACCACCAGGATTCCGTCCACCGCGTCCAGCCGCTCCGCCAGCCCGGCGAGTCCGGACCCCCCGGACACATCGGCGCCGCCCACACCGTTGTCCTCGACCTGCACCATCAGCCGGTTCTCCGTACGCCACACCTCCACGGCCGCCCAGGTCGCCCGCGCGTGCTTGCTGATGTTCTGCAGCAGTTCCGAGACCGTGAAGTACGCGATGCCCTCGATCGCCGGCGCCGGGCGCTCGGTCAGATCCACCTCGACCCGCACCGGGACCGTGCACCGGGAGGCCACCGACGACAGCGCAGCGTCCAGCCCCCGGTCCGTCAGCACGGCCGGATGGATGCCGCGCGCCAGGTCCCGCAGCTCCTGCAGCGCCGTCTTCACCTCGCCGTGCGCCTCGTCCACCATGTGCGCCGCGGCCCGCGGGTCCTCCCGCAGCTTCTCCTTCGCCAGTCCCAGATCCATGGCCAATGCCACCAGCCGGGCCTGCGCCCCGTCGTGCAGATCGCGCTCGATGCGCCGCAGGTCCGCCGCGGCCGTGTCCACCACGGCCCCCCGGTCCGACTCCAGCTCCACCACCCGCGTCACCAGCCGCGACGGCCCGAGCAGCCCGTGCACCAGCAGCCTGTCCCCCATGGTCAGCGCGCGCACGATCCACGGCGTGGTGAGGGTGAACAGCAGTCCGATCAGCGCGGTCACCGTGATCTCGAAGGGGTTGTCCAGATGGATCCGGTGCTGCCCGTCGCCGTACAGCTGGATCCCGCCCTGACCGGCGTACACCGGGAACACCCAGAACCACAGCGGATACGTCAGCAGCGACCAGCCGATCGTCCAGAAGGTCACCGAGACGACGAAGGAGAACGTCGCCCACGGCAGATGCAGCACCGCGTACAGCAGGGACCGCCACGAGGCACCGCTCTTCAGCACCGCGCCCAGCCAGGCCGTGAACCCCTGCCGCTTCATGCGCAGCGGCTCCGGCTCGACCACGTCCAGGCCCAGCAGTCCCCGGGCCCGGGCCCGCTCCAACGCCCCGAACCCGCGGCATCCGGCGAGCCCGGCGGCCAGCACCGGAACGCCGAGGAAGGTCACCAGCAGACCGGCCCCCAGCGACACCATCGTGACCGCGTAGGTGAACAGCAGAATGCTGATCGGCAGGCTCAGCAGTACATATGCCAGCTCGCGCCAGATCCGTCCCCCGACCGGGGCCCGCAGCACGGCCGGCAGCCGGTGTCGCCGCTCACCGGCCCTCCCGGGATACCCGGGGTGCCCGGCGGGCGTGCTGTCGAGCCCGTAGCCCTGTCCGTACTCCGTGGCCATCGGCGTCGTCCTTCTCCTCGTCCGGCGGCTGTGCTGTCGTATCTCCAGACTGCTGGGCCGCAGGTCGGCGGACCATGGAGTACGTCGCAGTCTTGGACGGGGGTTTTCCCCACCTCTCGCCGCTCGGAGCCCGGCCTGTCCGGCGGAGCATGCCGCAGACACGGGGTCCGGCACGCCAGACACGGGGGCCGGCACGCCCTCCCCAAGCCCTTCGAGCGGGGGGACCCCAGCGGCGTTGTCGTCGCTCGCCGACTCCTCCGCACTCGAACACTCTCGTGCGGGCCCCCTCGCCCCCGCCCACCCGAGCCGATGAGGCACCGCCGATCCCCGCGACCTGATCCACCGGACAGGCCCTACGACCGCGGGCGGGCCGTTCGCGCGTCCTCGGCGAGGGCGCCGGAACGGTCCCGCCACGGCAGCTCCGCCGTCACCGTCGTCGGGCCGCCCTCCGGCGACTCCACGACGAACAGGCCGTCGACCGCGCCCAGCCGGTCCGCCAGACCCCGCATCCCCGTACCGCCGTCCAGACTCGCTCCCCCGCGGCCGTCGTCCTCCACCTGGATGAGCAGCCGGCCGTCCACCCGCCACACCTCGACCGTGGCCGAACGCGCCGCGCTGTGCTTGCTGACGTTCTGCAGCAGCTCCGAGACCGTGAAGTACGCGATGCCCTCGATGGCCGCGGCCGGCCGCTCGGTGAGGTCGACCGTCACCTTCACCGGCACCGTGCAGCGCGAGGCGACCGACGACAGCGCCGCGTCCAGCCCCCGGTCCGTCAGGACCGCCGGATGGATGCCGCGGGCCAGATCCCGCAGCTCCTGCAAGGCCAGCTTCACCTCGCCGTGCGCCTCCGCGACCATCGACGCCGCCGTGTCGGGATCCTCCAGCAGCTTCTCCTTGGCCAGCCCCAGCCCCATGGCCAGGTTGACCAGCCGGGCCTGCGCCCCGTCGTGCAGATCGCGCTCGATGCGCCGCAGATCCGCCGCGGCCGTGTCGAACACGACACCCCGGTCGGACTCCAGCTCGGCGATGCGCCGCTCCAGTTCGTCGGAGGGCGAGAGCAGACCGCGCACCATGGCCCGGTCCGCGTTGGCCAGCCCCCGCGCGATGAACGGCAGCACCGGCCACAACACGAACAGCGAGGTCAGCGTGACGGTGAAGGTGACGATGCCCCACGGCAGCCGTATCGCCTCGTAGAGCACCGTGCGCCAGCCCACCGGGTCCTTCAGCGCCATCCACACCCGTGGCAGGAACCCTCCGGCACCGCGCAGCGGCAGCCGGCTCGGTTCCTCCACCCGCACCCCGAGCAGCGCCCTGGCCCGCGCCCGCTCCGCCCTGCCCAGCCACCGCGCACCCGCCAGACCGGCCGCGAGCAGCGGGAGCCCGATCACCGTGACCGTCAGCCCGAGGCCGGTGAACAGCACGGTCGCGACATAGGTGAAGCCGACCAGCGACACCGGAAGGTTCGCCAGGAGGTGGGCGATCTCCCGCCAGGTGTGCCGGTCGTAGGCGAGGCGGGCCGGCGGCGGACGGTCGTCGGGAGCGGGGAGAGGTTCGGTCATGGGTCTCAGCGTGCCCGGCCACGGGGGCCCGCGCCATGAGGTGGGCCCCTGAGATGCACGGGGGAAATCCCCACCCCTGGTACCCAGGGGCGACGGGCTGCTTACAGCCTCCTTATAAGGGCCTAGACTCCCGTGCGTACAGATCGTCGACAGCGAGGGGCGGACGTGCGGGAACCGACCGGCGTCGATCCGAGCGTGATCGCTTCGCAGTACGTCGCGGCGGACTACTTCCAGGCGTATTCGGTCGTCGGAATGCTCGCCGTCGTCGGTGTGCTGTTCGTCGCTGTCGCCTTCGGCGCGGGACGCCTGCTGCGGCCGGTGGTCCCCACCCCCGAGAAGCTCATGACGTACGAGTGCGGAGTCGACCCCGTCGGCGAGGGCTGGGCCCACACCCAGGTCCGCTACTACGTCTATGCCTTCCTCTATGTGATCTTCGCCGTCGACTCGATCTTCCTCTTCCCCTGGGCCACCGTCTTCGCCGCCGACGGCTACGGCGCGACCACCCTGGTGGAGATGTTCATCTTCCTCGGCTTCCTCGCCGTCGGCCTGCTGTACGCATACAAGAAGGGCGTCCTGACATGGACGTGACCCCCACCAACTCATCGGGCGTCGGGGCGGGCCCCGGGGCGGCCCCCGGGGCGGGCTCCGGACCGGTCCTGCTGCCGGATCCCGCCGTACTTCCCGCCGAGGGCGGGGAAGCTCGGCGCGCTCTCCCGGCTCGCCCCCGAGCCGATGAAGGTCATCCTCAACTGGGGCCGCCGCTACTCGCTCTGGGTCTTCAACTTCGGCCTCGCCTGCTGCGCGATCGAGTTCATCGCCGCGTCGATGGCCCGCCACGACTTCATCCGTCTCGGCGTCATTCCCTTCGCGCCGGGGCCGCGCCAGGCCGACCTGATGGTCGTCTCCGGCACGGTCACGGACAAGATGGCACCCGCGGTGAAGCGTCTGTACGAGCAGATGCCCGAGCCGAAGTACGTCATCTCGTTCGGCGCGTGCAGCAACTGCGGCGGGCCGTACTGGGACTCCTACTCCGTCACCAAGGGCGTCGACCAGATCATCCCGGTCGACGTCTACGTTCCCGGCTGCCCGCCGCGGCCCGAGGCGCTGCTCCAGGGAGTCCTGAAGCTCCAGGAGAAGATCGCGCGGGAGTCGCTGGGGGAGCGGTACGGGGCGGGCGAGCGGGGTGCCCCGGGCACCCGGGGTGCGTCGGTGGCGGCGCTGCGGAGCGGGTTGGTGAAGCCGCCGACGCCGGGGGAGTCCGGTGCGGCGAAGTCCGGCGGGGGGAGGACCGGTGACCGCGGTCGGCTGGCTCCCCGCCGACGTCGAGGAGCTGTTCGGTACGGAGGCCACGGCCGAGGAGTCGTACGACGTCCTGACCGTCGACGTCCCGCCGGCCTCCTGGATCCCGGCCCTGGAGGCCGCCCGCGACCGGCTCGGCTGCACGTACTTCGACTGGCTGAGCGCGGTCGACGAGCCCGGCACGGGCTTCCGCGTCACCGCGCACGTCGTCGCCCTCTCCCCGGTCCGACGCCTGCTGCTGCGGACGACGGTCCCGCACGAGGCCCCGACGCTGCCCTCCGCCGTGGATGTCTACGCGGGGGCCGCCTGGCACGAGCGCGAGACGCACGAGATGTTCGGCGTCGCCTTCACCGGCCACCCGGCCCTGGACCACCTGCTCCTGCCGGACAACTTCGAGGGCCACCCGCTGCGCAAGGACTTCGTCCTCGCCGCCCGCGTCGCCAAGGCCTGGCCCGGCGCCAAGGAACCCGGGGAGTCCGAACACGGCGGCCCGAAGCGCCGCCAGATGCTTCCCCCGGGCGTTCCCGACCCGAACGAATGGGGTCCCCTGAAGGGCCAGCTCCCCCGGCTCCGGCCCGGCCGGCCCGTGGCGCGGGCAGGGCGGCCGCCGGCACGGGACGCACCCCCGGCGAACGCCCGGTACGCCGCACCCGTACGGCGGCGCAGGGCTCGGCGAGCCAGTCCGCCCCGGCAGGAACCGAGGGCGGCTCCGTGGGCCGGCCCACGGAGCCGCCCTCGGACCGGCCCACGGAGCCGCGCCGCACCCGCTCGGCGGCCGAGGGCTCCACAAGCCGGCGGGCCGCGGGCGCCACCCCCGAACCACCGACCGCCGACACCCCGGCACGGTCCGAAGCGGCACGGTCCGAAACACCCACGCCGACCCCGCCTCCCGCACGTCCGGCGCGTCCCACGCGTCGTGCCCGCAGCGCGAGCGAGGGTTCGGCGTCCCAGCGCGCCGAGGCGCCGCCGCCGGAGCCCACCGAAACAGAGGCGCCGGACGAAACCGGGGCGTCGGGCACCGAGCCCGCTGCCGTGCCCACCGGGGACAGCCCGGACGACAAGTCCCCCGCCGCACCGCGCAGCCCGGACGCCCCCTGGCACCACGCCCGCCCCGCCTACGCCCCGCCCGAATCCGGACGCGATTCCGAGCCCGGACGCGAGCCCGAGCCCGAAGCCCGTCCCGAACCGGAACCGGGCCCCGCGGCACCCGAAGACCCCGACCCCTCAGGAGGTCCGTAGTGAACGACGTACTCGACGTCGCCCTGCGACTCCTGGTCGTCTTCGTCGTCTTCCTCACCTTCCCCCTGATCGTCGGGCAGACCGAGCACAAGGTGATGGCCCACATGCAGGGCCGTCTGGGCCCGATGTACGCGGGTGGCTTCCACGGCTGGGCCCAGCTCATCGCCGACGGCGTGAAGTTCGCGCAGAAGGAGGACGTGGTCCCGGCCGGTGCGGACCGCCGTGTCTTCCAACTCGCTCCAGCCGTCGCCCTCCTGCCGTACCTCCTGGTCCTGCTCGCCATCCCGATCGGGCCGGGCGAGGGCGCCGTCGGGCAGGTGCTGGACGCGGGCGTGTTCTTCGTCCTCGCGGTGATGGGCGTCGGCGTCCTCGGCTCGCTCATGGCCGGGTGGGCCTCCGCCAACAAGTACTCCCTCCTCGGCGGCCTGCGTACCGCCGCCCAACTCCTCGCCTACGAACTGCCGATGCTGCTCGCCGCCGCCTCGGTGGCGATGGCGGCCGGCACCGTCTCGCTCGTCGGCATCCTCGACGCCTTCGCGTGGTGGTGGCTGCCCTGGCAGATCGTCGGCGCGATCGTCTTCTTCGTCGCCGGCCTCGCAGAACTCCAGCGTCCGCCCTTCGACATGCCCGTCGCCGACTCGGAGATCATCTTCGGGGCGTACACCGAGTACACCGGCCTGCGGTTCGCGCTCTTCCTGCTCGCCGAGTACGCCGGGATCGTCGTCCTGTGCGGTCTGACCACCGTCCTCTTCCTGGGCGGCTGGCACGGTCCGTGGGGCGCCGACGGCCTCGGCTGGGTCTGGACCCTGCTGAAGACCGCGGTCCTCGCCTTCGTCGTCATCTGGCTCCGTGTCACCTATCCCCGCCTGCGCGAGGACCAGTTGCAGAAGCTCTCCTGGACCCTCCTCGTGCCCCTCGCCCTCGCCCAGATCGCCCTCACCGGCGTCGTCAAGGTGGTGATCTCCTAGCCATGGCACCCCTTCCCGGCTTCTCTGGCTTCCCCGGCTCCGGCCTGGCCAAGGGCCTGGCCGTCACCCTGCGGACGATGACGAAGAAGTCCGTCACCGGCCAGTACCCGGACACCCAGCCCGACCTCGCGCCCCGCACCCGCGGTGTGATCGGCCTGTTCGAGGAGAACTGCACGGTCTGCATGCTGTGCGCCCGCGAGTGCCCGGACTGGTGCATCTACATCGACTCCCACAAGGAGACCGTCCCGGCGGCGACGCCCGGCGGCCGCGACCGCAGCCGCAACGTCCTCGACCGCTTCGCCATCGACTTCTCCTTGTGCATGTACTGCGGTATCTGCATCGAAGTCTGTCCTTTCGACGCCCTGTTCTGGTCACCCGAGTTCGAGTACGCCGAGACCGACATCCGCGAACTCACCCACGAACGCGACAAGCTCCGCGAGTGGATGTGGACGGTCCCGGCCCCGCCGGCCCTCGACCCCGCCGCCGAGGAACCGAAGGAACTCGCCGCCGCCCGCAAGACGGCCGACAAGCTGGCCGCCACCCGGGCCGCCGCGGAGACCGATCCGCGGTCCGGGCCGCCGACCGCCGGCCCGACCGAGCCGAAGGGGGAGGAGTCGTGACCCTCGCCGCAGCCGCCGGCACGGCCCCGCAGGGCTTCCTCTCCCCGACCGGTGTGGAGATCGCCTTCCTCCTCGTCGGCCTGGTCACCTTCGGCGCCGCCGTCGTCACCGTCACCACCAGGCAGCTGGTGCACGCCGCCCTGTGGCTGGTGGTGGCCCTCGGCGGACTCGCCGTCGAGTACCTCCTGCTCACGGCCGAGTTCATCGCCTGGGTGCAGGTCCTCATCTACGTGGGTTCGGTCATCGTCCTCCTGCTGTTCGGGCTGATGCTCACCAGAGCCCCCATCGGCCGCTCCCCGGACGCCGACTCCGGCAACCACTGGGTCGCCCTCGCCGTGGCCGTCGCCGCCGCTGCCGCCCTGGTCTGGGTTGTCGTCGACGCCTTCCGCACGACCTGGATCGACCTGGACGGCGCGTCCGCCGGCTCCACCGATGTGACGGGCGCGAGCCTCTTCCAGCACTGGGTCCTCCCCTTCGAGGCCCTCTCCGTCCTCCTCCTGGCCGCCCTCGTCGGCGCGATCGTCCTCTCCCGCCGGGCGAAGGCGGGCACCCCGAGCGCGCCCGGCGCGACGAGCACCCCCGGCACCCCGAGCGCCCGTGCCCCGGGCGCGGCGGCCGCCCGCCGGGACACGGAGGGGGACCGCTGATGCACCTCGCCTATCCCGCCGTACTGTCCGCCCTCCTGTTCTGCACCGGCCTGTACGGAGTCCTCGCCCGCCGCAACGCGATCCTGGTCCTCATGTCGGTCGAGCTGATGCTCAACGCCGTCAACCTGAACCTGGTCGCCTTCGACGTCTGGCTCAGCAGGACCGCCGAGGAGACCCTGCACTCCGGTCAGGCCCTCGCCCTGTTCACGATCGCCATCGCCGCCGCCGAGATCGGCATCGGTCTGGCGATCGTCCTCGCCGTCCACCGCAGCCGCGGTACCGCGGACATCGACAAGCTCCGCGACACCGCCGAGGGCCACGACCCCAACGACACGGGCGGCACGGGCGGCCCCGTGGTCGACGGCGACGCCGGCGCCTCCCCGACCCAGGCGGACGCCACGAAGGCTGAGGCCACCGCGTGACCACGACCACCCTCGCCGTCCTCGTCCCCCTCCTTCCCTTCCTCGGCGCGGTCGCCGGACTGCTCCTGGGCCGCACGGCCCCCGGTTTCGTCCGCCCGCTCGCCGTCCTGCCGACCGTCGCCTCCCTCGCGCTGGCCGCCGCGGTCGCCGCGCGCCAGGGCGGCGACCGGGCCGTCGACGCAGCCACCGAGCTGACCCCCACCGGCTCGGTCCCCATCGAACTCGCCCTGCACATCGACGGCTTCGCCGCCCTCACCGCCGTGCTCGTCGGTGTCGTCGCCACCTGCGTGCAGATCTACTCGACGGGCTACCTCCGCGACGACCCGCGCTACCCCTCCTACGCGGCCCTCGTCTCCCTGTTCACCTCCGCGATGCTCCTCGTCGTCTACTCCGGCGACCTGATGGTGCTGCTGGTCGGCTGGGAAGTCATGGGCATCTGCTCCTACTTCCTGGTCGGCCACTACTGGGAGACCCCCGAGGCCCGCGCCGCCTCCCTGAAGGCCTTCCTGGTCACCAAGCTCGGCGACGTCCCCTTCCTCATCGGCCTGTTCGCCCTCGCCGGTGACACCGGCTCCTTCCGCCTCACCCGCATCCTCGACGCCGTCGCGGGCGGCGGCGTCGAGCACCCCACACTGATCGCCCTGCTCCTCCTGGCGGGCGTGGCGGGCAAGTCGGCGCAGTTCCCGCTGCACACCTGGCTCCCCGACGCGATGGCGGGCCCCACCCCCGTCTCCGCGCTGATCCACGCCGCGACGATGGTCGCCGCCGGTGTCTACTTCGTCGCCCGTCTCCTCCCGCTCTTCGAGTCCTCCCGGGCCGCCATGACCGTCCTCGCCGTCATGGCCGCCGTCACCATGGCCGGCTCGGCGCTCGGCGCTCTCGCCCAGGACGACATCAAACGGGTCCTCGCCTACTCGACGATCGGCCAACTCGGCTACATGACCGGCGCCCTCGCCGTCGGCGACCGGGGGGCCGCCGTCTTCCACCTCCTGTCCCACGGCGCCTTCAAGGCGCTGCTGTTCCTCGCGGCCGGCGTGATCATCCACGCCGCCGGCACCAACTCGCTGGCCGCCATGTCCCGCATGAGCCACCTGCGCGACCGCGTTCCCGACGCCTACTGGACGATGACCGTGGCGCTCCTCGCGCTCGCCGCGATCCCGCCGTTCAGCGGCTTCTTCTCCAAGGAGGCCGTCCTCGGGGTCGCCGAACACGTCGTCACCGGCCACACCGGGCAGGCCCCTGCGGCCGCGGGCTGGATCGTCCTCCTCGCCGGCCTGGCCACCGCCCTGCTCACCGCGGCGTACGCGGTGCGCCTGTGGCTGCTGGCCTTCCGCGGACACGGCACCGAGGCCCCCGACCACGGCAGGCAGCCCCTCACCATGACCGCCGTGCTGTGGGTGCTCGCCGTCCCGTCCCTCGCGCTCGGCGGCTTCGCCTTCCGCGCACTGCCCGACTGGTTCGACGGCCACGACCTGACCCCGACCCTCACCACCTCCGTGCTCGGCACGGGTGTGGCCCTGGTCGGCGGCATCGTCACCTATGCCACCTGGCGCCACACGACCGCACACGCCCCCCGCGTCCCCCTCGGTGCCGTCGCCGCCCACCCGCACGGCGACGCCGGACAGGTCGAGGCGGAGGCCGTCGCCAGTCACGAACCCGCCTACGGGGACCTCGCGTACGTACCCGACCCGTCGGACCCCGGACGGCTGCTGCTCGGCCCGCTGCACCGCCACGCGGCCGCCGGGTTCCACCTCGACGCCGTGTACACGACCCTCTTCGTCCGCCCCGTCCAGGCGGCGGCCTCTCTCGTCCGGTTCCTCGACCGCGAGGTCGTCGACACCTACGTACGCGGCGCGGGAGCGCTGCCCCGGTGGCTCGGGACCGCCGTACGACGCGCCCAGACCGGCAATCTGCAGACCTATGTGAGCGCGCTGCTCGTCGGCACCGTCGTCCTCGCGGTCGCCGTCGTCCTCCTCGCGACGGGAGCGTGAGCAGACATGATCGATATCAACGAGTCCGTGATGCGGTTCCTTCTGGCGTTTCTCGTCGTCGGCCCACTCCTCGGCGCCGTCGCCGCTCTCCTGCCGGCCCCGCCCGGACTCAAGGGGACATCACCCGACCAGGCCGTGCTCCGGCACGGCGTGACGGTCACCGGCGCCGTCCTCATCGCGACGATCGCCCTCGCGCTCGGCTTCGACCACGACCAGCCGTCGAAGATGCAGGCCACGACCGACATCAGCTGGATCCCCGCACTCGACGTACGGATCCACCTCGGCACCGACGGCATCTCCCTCCCCCTTCTGGTCCTGACCGCGCTGCTGACCTTCCTCAGCGCGCTGTACACATACTTCAAACCGCCCGCGGGCCCGTCCCCGAAGGCATTCGTCGCCCTGCTGCTCGTCCTCGAATCCGGCACCCTCGCGGCCTTCGCCGTCCTGGACCTGATCCTTTTCTTCCTCGCCTTCGAGATGGTCCTGATCCCGATGTACTTCCTCATCGCCCGCTGGGGCGGCGAGGGCCGGGCCGGGGCCGCCTGGAAATTCATCCTCTACACGCTGCTCGGCTCCGTGGTCATGCTGCTCGGCCTGCTCCTGATCGGAATCAAGGCGGGCACATTCGACATGGTGGCACTCGCCACTGACAACGGTCGGTCACTGACCGTGTCCGTGCAGGTCGTCGCCGTTCTGGCGATCGGGATCGGGCTCGCGGTCAAGACCCCGATGTGGCCGCTGCACAGCTGGCTGCCCGACGCCCACACCGCCGCCCCCACCGTTGGCTCGGTCCTGCTGGCCGGCGTCCTGCTGAAGATGGGCACGTACGGGTTCGTACGGATCCTGCTCCCCGTCGCACCGGACGGTTTCCGCACCTTCGCGCCCTCCCTCGGCGCCCTCGCCGTCGTCGGCATCATCTACGGGTCCCTCGCCTGCCTGGCACTCGCCAAGGAAGGCGCCAAGGGCGACCTCAAACGCCTCATCGCCTACTCCTCCGTCGGCCACATGGGCTTCGTCCTCCTCGGCATCGCCACCATGACCCCGACCGGCGTCAACGGCGCCCTGTTCGCCAACATCGCCCACGGCCTCGTCACCGGCCTGCTCTTCTTCCTCGTCGGCGCCCTCAAGGACCGCACCGGCACCGTCGACCTCGACACCTTGGCCCGCCCGTCGCCCGACCGGCACGCCTCAGCGACCGGCGCCGCCCTCTACGGCAGGGCACCGCGCCTCGGCGGACTGCTCGCCTTCGGCGCCGTCGCCTCCCTCGGCCTGCCCGGCCTCGCCGGCTTCTGGGGCGAGATGCTGGCCCTCTTCGGCGCCTTCGAACCCGCCGCCGGACTCAGCCGCCCTGCCTTCCTCACCTTCATGTCGATCGGCGCCTTCGGCACCCTGCTGACCGCGGCCTACCTGCTGATCGTGGTCCGCAGGGTCTGCATGGGCGCCAAGCCGCAGGAAGCCCCCGCCCTCACCGACGTCCGCGGCTACGAGTTCGCGGCCTGGACCCCGCTCGTCGTCCTCACCGTCGTCACCGGACTGTGGCCCGGCGCCCTGATCGGACTGACCGATCCGGCCGTGCAGCAGCTCCTCGCAGGAGGCACCCGATGAGCTCCCTCGTCCAGTCCGTCGACTGGCTGGCCATCGCACCGCCCACCCTCGCGGCCGTCGCCGGACTCGCCGTCCTCGTCACCGACCTGTTCATCGGCGAGGCCAGGAAGCAGCTGCTCGGCGGGCTCGCGGTCACCGGACTCGCCGCCGCCACGCTCATGCTGCTGCCCCTCCTCGACGCCGACCGCAGCACGTTCTGCCTGGTCGGCGACCCCGGAGTGTGCAGCTACACCGCCGACCGCTTCACCCTCGTCATCCAGTTCCTGGTGTTCGGCGGCGCGCTCCTGACCGCCCTCCTGTCGGTCACCGTCCTCAAGGACGCGGACAAGCGGCTCCCCGAGGGCGAGTACTGGTTCCTGCTCCTGTCCTCCGCCGCGGGCGCCGCCCTCCTGCCCGCCGCCCGTGACCTCGCCACGCTCGTCGTCGCCCTGGAGGTCGCCTCCCTGCCCGCCTTCGCCCTGGTCGGTCTCCGCCACGGCAACCGGAAGTCGTCCGAAGCGGCCCTGAAGTTCTTCCTGTCCTCCGTCACCGCCACCGCGGTCAGCCTCCTCGGCATCAGCTTCCTCTACGCCACCACCGGAACCCTCCACCTCACCCTGGTCGCCGAGCGCATCCAGACCGTCGACGGACAACTCCACACGCTCGCCCAGGCCGGCGTCGTCCTCACCCTCGTCGGCTTCGCCTTCAAGACGGCCGCCGTCCCCTTCCACTTCTGGGTGCCCGACACCTACGTCGGAGCCCCTCTGCCCATCGCCGCCTACCTGTCCGTCATCGGCAAGGCGGTCGGCTTCACCGGCCTGATCCTCGTCACCGTCGTCACCCTCCCGTCGTACGCCAACGTCTGGGGCCCGGCCCTCGCCGTACTGGCCGCCCTCACCATGACCGTCGGCAACGTCGGCGCCCTCAGACAGCAGGCCACGCGCGCGTACAGCGCGGTACGCCTCCTCGCGTGGTCCTCCGTCGGCCAGGCCGGCTACCTCCTGGTGCCGATCGCCGCCGCCGCGTACTCCGGCGACGCCGAGAAGTCGATCGGCTCCACGCTCGCCTACGCCCTCATGTACGGCGCGGTGAACCTCGGTGCCTTCGCCGTCGCCGCCCTCGTCGGCCGCACTCAGTCCCTCAACCGGGTCTCCGACTACCGCGGCCTGTACGCCTCCAGCCCGCTCACCGCCCTGCTCCTGGCCTTCTTCCTGCTGTGTCTCGCCGGACTCCCGCCCGGCATCATCGGCCTCTTCGCCAAGGTCACCGTCTTCTCCGCGGCCGTCGACGCCGGACTCGGCTGGCTCGCCGTGGTCATGGCCGTCAACGTCGTCATCGCCCTGGTCTACTACCTCCAGTGGACGGCACTGCTGTTCCGCGCCCCCGAGGGCGAACCGGCCGAGCACCGCGTCCCGCTCCCGCTCACCGCCGCGATCACCCTCACCGGAGTCCTCGGCATCGCCCTGTCCGGCGCGCCCCAGCTGATCCTGCGCCTCACTGGCACCGGTCTCTTCTGACGCTCCGGGGCCGGCCCGGCAACCCCGCCCCGTGGCCCGTCCGAGGCCCCGGCGGCCCGCTCGACAACCCCCGGCCCACGTGGTGACCGCCCGTTCGGCGACCGCGCGTTTCGGCCACCGGGCCGAGCGGCGAACACGGCGTCGCGGCCGCCGTCACCCGGACGGTTTACACGCGCCACCGCGCGCACAAGGGAACTAGAGCCCCCCGCCTGGCGTTGACGAATACGGGAGGGTCCACTGGACGTGAGGCCAGGACACCCGGGACCATCGCAGGTCAGAAGGAAGGCCGGCGAACCAGAGTCCCCCGCCGCACGACTTGGAGGGCGTACAGTGCACCGCCGGCACAACGGGCTCAGGACCGCGGTCCTCCTCGGGGGACTGTCCGCACTCATCATCGTCATCGGCAGCTTCTTCGGCCGCATGGGGCTCGTTGTCGCCGTCGTGATCGCCCTGGGCACCAACGCCTACGCGTACTGGAACAGCGACAAGCTCGCCCTGCGCGCGATGCGCGCCCGCCCGGTGAGCGAGTTCGAGGCCCCGGGGCTGTACCGCATGGTCCGCGAGCTCTCCACCCAGGCCCGCCAGCCCATGCCCCGCCTGTACATCTCCCCGACCGAGGCACCGAACGCGTTCGCCACCGGCCGCAACCCGCGCAACGCCGCCGTGTGCTGCACCGAAGGCATCCTGCGCCTGCTGGACGAGCGCGAACTGCGCGGCGTCATCGGCCACGAACTCAGCCATGTCTACAACCGCGACATCCTGATCTCCTCGGTCGCCGGCGCCCTCGCCTCCGTGATCATGTTCCTGGTGAACTTCGCCTGGCTGATCCCGATCGGCCGCTCCGACGACGACGACGGCCCCGGCCTCCTCGGCATGCTGCTGATCATGATCCTGGGCCCGCTCGCCGCCTCCCTCATCCAACTGGCCATCAGCCGCTCCAGGGAGTACGAGGCCGACGCCTCCGGCGCCCAGCTGACCGGCGACCCCCTTGCCCTCGCCAGCGCACTGCGCAAACTCGAACTGGGCACCAAGCAGCTCCCCCTGCCGCCCGAGCCCCGCATCGAGACAGCCAGCCACATGATGATCGCGAACCCGTTTCGTCCGGGTCAGGGATTCGCGAAGATGTTCTCCACCCACCCGCCCATGACCGAACGCATCGCCCGACTCGAGAAGATGGCAGGTCGCACGCAGTGAAGACCATCCTGAACGTCATTTGGCTCGTCCTGAGCGGCTTCTGGCTGTTCCTCGCCTACCTGCTCGCGGGCGTCCTGCTGTGTATCACGATCATCGGCATCCCCTTTGGCCTGGCTGCCTTCCGTATCGGTGTCTACGCCCTCTGGCCCTTCGGGTACACGACGGTCGAGCGTCGGGACGCGGGCGCCCCCTCCTGCATCGGGAACGTGCTGTGGCTGCTCCTCGCCGGCTGGTGGCTGGCCCTCGGCCACATCGCCACCGGCATCGCCCTGTGCGTGACGATCATCGGCATCCCGCTCGGCATCGCCAACTTCAAGCTGATCCCCGTCTCGTTGCTCCCGATGGGCCGCGAGATCGTACGAACCGACCAGCCGTTCTCGGCCCGCCTGTAGCGCGGTACGGGCGGGCTGTAGCGCGGTACGGGCGGGGAGCGGGCCGGGCGGGAAACCGAACCGGGTTTCCACCGCTCTCCTCTTCGGGCCCCATGCGGACGACCCCGACCACGCCTGGTTCGTCGACGCCCCGAGCCGCACGGGCCGGCTGCGCGCATGGATCGATGGCACGGGCTGGTACGAGGAGGAGAACGAGGGGACGGATCTCGCCCCGTGGACCGACTTCCCCCCACGTGTGACGGCGGCGCACGCGCCCTGAGCGACCTCCGGCAGGGCGCGGGGCGGCGGCCACCACCGTACTCGCCCTACTCGTGGTGCCCTACCGCCCGGTGGTCCTCCCTCCACCCCACCGTCGCACCCCGTAGGCCGCCGCACCCACCGCCAGCACCCCCGTGCCGATGGCGACGGAGACCGCGGGCAGTGAGAACGCCAGGACCAGGCACCCGGCCAATCCGAGGGCAGGCAGCACCCGTGCCGCCGGCCCCGGGCGAAGCGTCCAGGCCGACGCGTTGGCCACCGCGTAGTACGCCAGCACCCCGAAGGAGGAGAACCCGATCGCGCCCCGCACGTCCACCGTCGCGGCCAGGAGGGCGACCACCACTCCCACGGCCAGCTCCGCCCGGTGCGGCACCTGGAACCGGGGATGGACGGCGGCCAGGGCGCCCGGCAGATGCCGGTCCCGGGCCATGGCCAGCGTTGTCCGCGAGACGCCCAGAATCAGGGCGAGCAGCGACCCCAGCGCGGCCGCGGCCGCCCCCACCCGTACCACCGGCGTCAGCTCCGCAACCCCTGCCGCCCGCACCGCGTCGGCCAGCGGCGCACCGGCATCCCCCAGCCCCCCTGCCCCCAGCACCGAAAGGACGGCGATCGCGACAGCCGCGTACACGACCAGCGCGATACCCAGCGCCAGCGGGATCGCGCGCGGGATGGTGCGCGCCGGATCCCGCACCTCCTCACCCAGGGTCGCGATCCGGGCGTACCCGGCGAAGGCGAAGAACAGCAGGCCTGCCGCCTGGAGCACCCCGCCCGCGCCGCCCGACGTCCCGACGGCCAGGCGCCCGGCATCGGCCTGTCCCGAGGTCAGACACACGACCACCACGAAAGCGAGGACGGCCAGGACCACGGCCACGATCACCCGGGTCAGCCACGCCGACTTCTGCACACCGCCGTAGTTCACCGCGGTCAGCGTCACGACGGCGGCGACCGCAACGGCGTGAGCCTGCCCCGGCCAGACGTACGCGCCGACGGTGAGCGCCATCGCCGCACAGGAGGCGGTCTTCCCGACCACGAACGCCCAGCCCGCGAGATAGCCCCAGAACTCCCCGAGCCGCTCCCGTCCATAGACGTAGGTGCCGCCGGAGGCCGGATACAGGGCGGCGAGGCGGGCCGACGACGTGGCGTTGCAGTAGGCGACCACGGCGGCGACCGCGAGCCCGAGGAGCAACCCGGATCCGGCTGCCTGCGCGGCGGGCGCCAGAGCGGCGAAGATCCCGGCCCCCACCATGGAGCCGAGCCCGATGACGACGGCGTCTCCCACGCCGAGCGTGCGGCGCAGTTCGGAACCGGAATGGGCTGTCATGAGATCGCACCCTACTGATCACGGCAACCGTCACACGTACACGCGTCGTCCTACGCACCAAGACAGCACGAACATCTGGACCGGAGTCACCGGCCGGGGCAGGTGAGAGCACCGCGCGAGAGGGCAGGGTTCATGGCATGACGATCATCAGCTGGATCATTCTGGGACTGTTGGCCGGAGCGATCGCGAAGTTCCTGCTGCCGGGCCGCGACCCGGGCGGTCTCATCGGCACGACCCTGATCGGCGTCGCCGGGGCGTTCATCGGCGGCTGGATATCGGCCCGTTGGCTCGACCACTCGATCACCAAGGACTTCTACGACGGCGCCACCTGGGCCGCCGCGATAGGCGGCTCACTGGTCCTCCTGGTCGCGTACCGCCTCCTGTTCGGCCACTCACGCGACTGACCGCACCCCGGAATCCCGGCCGACGGACGAGAAGGGCGGGCACCCCAAGGCGCCCACCCTCCTCACACGCGGTGCGCGAGGCGCACGCGTCGACCACGGACGTCACCGGCGAGAGCCCACACCCGCCCCCACGCCCATGGCTCCTCCAGCTAGCGATAGTTGACGAACTGGAGGGCGAAGTCGAAGTCCTGGCCCTTGAGCAGGGCGATGACGGCCTGCAGGTCGTCGCGGCTCTTGGAGCTGACCCGCAGTTCCTCACCCTGCACCTGGGCCTTCACACCCTTGGGGCCCTCGTCGCGGATGAGCTTCGCCACCTTCTTCGCGTTCTCCTGGGAGATGCCCTCCTGGATCGACGCGAAGATCTTGTACTCCTTGCCCGAGAGCTGCGGCTCGCCGGCGTCCAGGGCCTTCAGCGAGATGCCCCGCTTGATCAGCTTGGACTGGAAGACGTCGAGGACGGCCTTCACCCGGTCCTCGGAGTTCGCCTCCAGGAGGATCTTCTCCCCGGACCACGAGATCGAGGCACCCACGCCCTTGAAGTCGTAGCGCTGCGAGATCTCCTTGGCGGCCTGGTTGAGGGCGTTGTCGACCTCCTGCCGCTCGACCTTCGAGACGATGTCGAAACTGGAGTCGGCCATGTCCTGTGGCTCCTTGTATCAGGGTGCGTATCGGGCCGCTTATCGGGCTGCGGCCCGGATGCGTACCGGCTACCGGCATACGTGGGCGGCCCTCGGGCCCGGCATCGGTCCCGGGCCGCCATCCGCACAAGCCTAGTCACCCCCCGGGCCTCCGGGCGGCGATCAATCGGGTGGCGAAGCACCCCTGCCCATCAGGTATCGTTTACGTCGTTGCCACGGAGCGCCACCACAAGGCGGTTCGAGGGCAGCAAGCTTGGCGGTGTGCCCGAGCGGCCAAAGGGAGCAGACTGTAAATCTGCCGGCTCAGCCTTCCCAGGTTCGAATCCTGGCGCCGCCACAAGGGGAGACCCCCTCCGGACTGCGGAAACGCGGTGCGGAGGGGGTCTTCGCGTTGTGGGGCGAGGGGCGGGGGACACTGGCGCCATGTCGCCGCGTCGTAGGCAGTGCCCCGAGTGCCGTCGTGAGATCGCCGTCGTGGCCGGGCGGTACGCGCGTCACGATCCGCCCGGCGCGCGGGGGAGCGGGGAACTCACCTCGTGCGCGGGGTCCCGTCAACACGCCGGGCTCGGCGCCGAGCAGCGCGCGCTGGACGGGTACGTCGTACCGGAGTTCCCGGGGCAGATGCCTCTGTTCTAGCCGCCCCGGGAAGCCTTCCAGTGGCTGAGTGGCTCAGTTGCCCGCGACCGACTTCACCGCCACCGAGATCGGTACGGGCCCGCTGATCAGTTCCAGGGTCAGGCCGGCCGTCGCGGCGTTCTCCACCAGCTCCGCCAGGACGGCGGCCACGTCGTCGCGGGGGACCGGGCCGCGGCCGGTGTGGACCTCCAGGCGGACCAGGCCGGTGCCGGCGTCGTCGGTGAGCAGGCCGGGGCGCAGGATCGTCCAGTCGAGGGCGTCCAGGCCGCGTACGTACGCGTCGGCCTCGCCCTTCGCGCGCTGGTACACGTCGAAGACCTCGTCCCCCTCATGGGCGGGGTCCGCGCCCATGGACGAGACGACCACGAACCGCCGGACGCCCGCACGGACCGCGGCGTCGGCGAAGAGGACCGCCGCGGCCCTGTCCACCGTGTCCTTGCGTGCCGCGCCGCTGCCCGGACCGGCACCCGCGGCGAACACCGCGGCGTCCGCGCCTCGGAGTTGCTCCGCGACGTCCTCCACCGACGCCGACTCCAGGTCGAGTACGACCGGTTCGGCGCCGAGCTGCCGCAACGCGTCGGCCTGTTCGGGCTTGCGGATGATGCCCGCCACCTCGTCCCCACGCGCGGCGAGCAACCGCTCCAGCCGCAGCGCGATCTGACCATGACCACCAGCGATGACAATGCGCATGTCTTCGACCGTACGCCGTGACGATCGCATCCGCCCGCGACGTACCGAGCGCGACGCACCTACGACGCCTCGCCACGTCCCTGCCGGGGCAGTCCCCGCCCCGGCTCCGCGGGCGGTGTCGTCGTCGAACCACAGTACTCGCGCACCGCGCTCGTGCGGGCCACCACGCGCCCCCGGTGCACCACGATCCGGCTGTACGCCAGTGACAGCGCCGCCGGCAGCCGGTCGCCGCGGACCGCGAGGAGTTCGGCGGGGAAACCCGCCTCCACCCGTACCTCGGGGAGCCCCAGGGCCGCCCGTGCCGAGGTGCTCACCGCGTCGTAGGCGTCCTCGGGGGACAGTCCGTGACGGGAGGCCAGCAGGTACGCCGCATCCAGCGGGTCGCCGCGGCCGACCGGGTTCGACACGTCCCGCAGGGCGCCGCTCCCGGCCACCACCCGGACGCCCGCCGCACGCAGCAGCCGCACGGGAGCCGTGCCCCGGCGGTCGACGCTGCCGCAGCCGCCCTGCGGCAGACACACCACGGTCACCCCGGCCGCCGCCAGCTGGTCCGCGCTCCGCGAGGCCGCTTCGGCGGGCAGCCGTCCGAGGCCGCCGCACGGGCTGAGCGTCACTCCCGGCCGCAGCCCGCCCGCCATCGCCGCGAGCCGGGCCACGCGGGCGGGGTCGGCGGTGTCGGTGTGTAGGTCGACGGGGACGCCGTGCTCGGCGGCGACCTCCAGGACCGCCTCCACATACCCCGTGGGATCGGGGTCGGCGTCCGGACAGCCGCCCACCACCGACGCGCCCATCTTCACCGCGTCCCGCAGCATCGCGAGCCCGTCCGCTCCGGCCACCCCGGTCAGCACGCGCGGCATCGCCGCCGTCGTCAGCTCGGTCAGCCCGCGCAGCGCATGTTCGACCTGCAGTACGGCGGTGAGCGCGCCGAGCCCGGTCACGTCGTCCACGCGCACATGTGCCCGCAGCGCCGTCGCCCCGTGCCCGAGCTGGAGCAGCGCGGCTTCCGTCGCCCGGCGCCGGACGTCCTGGGAGTCGTACGAGACGGGGCCGTCGGCGTCGGCGGAGAGGGCGGTGTCGGCGTGGGCGTGCGGCTCGGCAGGAGCCGGAAGGAGCAGATGGCCGGCGAGATCGACCCGGGTGCCGCCCCCGCGGGTGCCGTCCACGGTCAGGCTGCCGGCCGTACCGACCGCCTCGATGCGTCCGCCACCCAGCCGTACGTCCACGGTCCGGCCGTCGGTGAGCCGCGCGCCGCACAGCAGGAGCGGCGCCGGGTCGGCCGCGCCGGAGGAAAGCGAGGGCGACGAGGGGGGCGGCGGCTGCGGCCGACTGTCGGGCATCGCGCTCCTGGGGCTCGGACTGCGCGCGGTTGTCGCAGGATCACACAGAGAGAAGATCACGCAGAGTGAGTCGAGCCTAGGGCGGCGGCCCGTCCCTCGCCGGGAGGAGCGCAATAGTCGTACCGGCGTGGTCGGGTGGGAGCTGCTTCACTCGCGGGAAGTGCGCGCCACAGGGGGGACAGGGGCCGCGAAACGGATTTGGGTGAACGGCGGCAGAGCGTGTAATGTCTTCATCGCTCGCCCCAATAGCTCAGTCGGCAGAGCGTCTCCATGGTAAGGAGAAGGTCAACGGTTCGATTCCGTTTTGGGGCTCTGGTGTGTGAGGTTCCCGCCGCGAGGCGGGGCCCGACCGCATCACAGCGGTGTAGCTCAGTCGGTAGAGCAAGCGGCTCATAATCGCTGTGTCACCGGTTCAAGTCCGGTCACCGCTACATGCAGTAGCCGATTGCGGGGTCGGTCCTTCGGTCGGCTACTCTTTCTGTGTTCATTCGTCTATCCGTTCGTCAAGGAGCACTCACGTGGCTGCCACCGACGTCCGCCCGAAGATCACGCTGGCCTGCGTGGAGTGCAAGGAGCGGAACTACATCACCAAGAAGAACCGGCGTAACAACCCGGACCGTCTTGAGATGAAGAAGCACTGCCCGCGTTGCAAGGCGCACACCGCGCACCGCGAAACGCGATAAATCAGGCTCGTACGCGAGGCCGTCCCCGTTGTCAGGGGGCGGCCTCGCGTCGTTTTGCTCACCGGCCGACCGTGGCCGCATCGGATTCAGGCCGACCAGGGCCGGACCAGACACAGGAGGTGCCGCGCGCATGGCGCTCGACCAGTCCTTCGTGGGACGGAGCTACCCGCCCACCGTTCCCTATGAGGTGGGCCGGGAGAAGATCCGCGAGTTCGCCGAAGCGGTGGGGGACGCCAACCCGGCGTACACGGACGCGGAGGCCGCCAAGGCGCTCGGCCACCCCGAGGTGATTGCCCCGCCGACCTTTGTGTTCGCGATCACCTTCAAGGCCGCCGGGCAGGTCATCGCCGACCCCCAGCTCGGCCTGGACTACAGCAGGGTGGTGCACGGCGACCAGAAGTTCGCCTACCGCCGCCCGGTGCGCGCCGGTGACCGGCTCACCGTCACCTCGACCATCGAGGCGATCAAGTCGATGGCGGGCAACGACATCCTGGACATTCGCGGCGAGGTGCACGACGAGGCCGGCGAGCACGTCGTGACCGCCTGGACCAAGCTGGTGGCCCGCGCCGCCGAGGAGGCGTGAGCAGCATCATGACGACGAAGATCTCCTACGCCGACGTCGAGGTCGGCACCGAGCTGCCCGCGCAGACGTTCCCCGTGACCCGGGCCACCCTCGTCCAGTACGCGGGTGCCTCCGGCGACTTCAACCCCATTCACTGGAACGAGAAGTTCGCCAAGGAGGTCGGCCTGCCCGACGTCATCGCGCACGGCATGTTCACCATGGCCGAGGCGATCCGCGTGGTCACCAACTGGGTGGGCGACCCGGGCGCGGTCGTCGAGTACGGCGTCCGCTTCACCAAGCCGGTCGTCGTCCCCAACGACGAGCAGGGCGCCACCATCGAGGTCAGCGGCAAGGTCGCGGTCAAGCTCGACGACCACGAGCGCACGGTCCGCGTCGACCTCACGGCGACCAGCGCGGGACAGAAGGTACTGGGGATGTCCCGGGCGGTCGTACGGCTCGCCTGACCCGCAGGTCACCGAGTGAGGGGCGTTCTTCACTGAGAGCGCCCCTCGCGTTGTCCTGGGGCGCCCGGCACCATGGGGTCCGTCATTTCGGTCGTTCTGGCCGCGCTTCACCCCTTGACGTAGTTAGTGATTGAGCACTAACTTCACTGCATGGTCAGGATGAATGCGGAGGAGAGGCGCGAGAGCATCGTCCGCGCGGCGAGCACCGAGTTCGCCCGCGGCGGCTACCACGGCACGTCGACCGAGGCGATCGCCAAGCGGGTCGGTGTCTCGCAGCCGTATCTCTTCCGGCTCTTCCCGGGCAAGAAGGCCATCTTCCTGGCGGCGGCGGAGCGCTGCGTGGCGGACACCATCCGCATGTTCACGGAGGCCTCCGAAGGGCTGGAGGGCGAAGAGGCCCTGCACGCCATGGCGAACGCCTACACGCGGACCATCGCGGAGCGCCCCGAGCTGCTGATGATGCAGATGCAGATGTACCTCGCGGTGGCGGCCGCCGAGCAGGAGGGCGATCACGAGTTCGGCGCGACAGTGCGCGCCGGCTGGCTGCGGCTGTGGGACGTTGTTCACCTCACGCTGGGGGCCGACGTCGACGGGACGACGATCTTCATGGCACAAGGAATGCTCATCAACTGCCTGACCGCCATGGGGTTCCCGCCCGGGCACCGGGTCTGGGCGGGGCTCCATCCGGGGGCGGGACCAGAAGGCCCAGTGGAGAAGTGAGAGCCCCGTCGGGCGGTGGGCGGAAGAAAGGCGCGCCGGAAAGTCGATGCCGCCCTTTCGTGAACGTGAAAGTTAGTAATCAATAACTAACAACATCTCCTGGGGGAGCGATGTCGCAACAGACCACCGCACGCGGCGGGTCGGCCGCCTGGGCCCTGGTCATCACCAGCGTCGCCGGCTTCATGGCGGCCCTCGACAACCTCGTCGTCACCACCGCACTGCCCTCCATCCGCAAGGACCTGGGTGGCGCCCTGCACGACCTGGAATGGACCGTGAGCGCCTATACGCTCACCTTCGCCGTCCTGCTGATGTTCGGCGCGGCCCTCGGCGACCGCTTCGGCCGCCGCCGGCTCTTCATCGCCGGAATCACCGTCTTCACCGCGGCCTCCGCCGCAGCGGCCATGGCACCCGGCATCGACTCCCTGATCGCCGCACGCGCGGTGCAGGGCGCCGGCGCCGCGGTCATGATGCCCCTCACCCTCACCCTGCTCACGGCGGCCGTGCCCGAAGCCCGGCGCGGCATGGCGTACGGCATCTGGGGTGCCGTGAACGGCCTCGCCGTGGCCTCGGGCCCGCTGGTCGGCGGCAGCCTCACCGAGCACATCTCCTGGCAGTGGATCTTCTGGCTGAACGTCCCGTTCGGCCTGGTCCTCATCCCGCTGGCCCGCCTGCGCCTCGCCGAGTCCCACGGCACCGGAGCCCCGCTCGACCTGCCCGGCACCCTGCTCACCAGCGGCGGACTCTTCGGCATCGTCTACGGTCTGGTCCGCGGGCCCGTCGACGGCTGGACCGGCACCGTCGTGCTGACCGGCCTGTTCGCCGGGACGGCGCTGCTCGTCGGCTTCGTCCTCTACAGCATCCGTGCCGAGAACCCCATGCTGCCGATGCGGCTGTTCCGCTCCCGTGCCTTCTCCGGCATCAACGCGGCGAGCCTGCTGATGTTCCTCGGCATGTTCGGCTCGATCTTCCTGCTCAGCCAGTACATGCAGGGCGTACTCGGCTACTCGCCCACCGAGGCGGGCCTGCGGATGCTGCCCTGGACCGGCATGCCGATGCTTGTCGCCCCGATCGCCGGCATCCTCTCCGACCGCGTCGGCGGCCGTCCGGTCGTCGCCACGGGCCTGTTCCTGCAGGCGCTCGGCCTCGCCCACCTCGCGGTGGTGGCGACGGCGGACGCCTCCTACGCCGCCCAGCTGCCCGCCCTGGTCATCAGCGGCATCGGCATGGCGCTGTACTTCGCCCCGGCCTCCAACCTGGTGATGTCCAGCGTCCTTCCGAAGGAGCAGGGCATCGCCTCCGGAGCCAACAACGCCCTGCGCGAGGTGGGCGGCGCACTCGGCATCGCCGTCATGGCGTCGATCTTCGCGACCCAGGGCGGCTACGAGTCCGGCCAGGCCTTCGTCGACGGCATGCGGCCGGCGCTGGTCACCGGTGCCGCGGCAGTCGCCCTCGCGGGCATCGCGACCTTGTTCATACCGGCGCGCAGGCCCACCACCCCCCTCCCGCCCCCGGCCGCTCCGACGCCCGAGACGGCACTGGAAACGGTCTCCTGAAGGCATCGAAACGGAACGCATCGAAACGCCACTCACCCACGCGCGCCCTCCCACCACGGAAGGACCCGAATCATGCCCACCCTCCCCTGGACCGTCCCGAACACTCCGCCGCCCCACACCGAAGTGCATGTCTTCGCCTCCCGCTTCGAGACCCGCACCCTCTGGGGAGCCCTGCGCTTCTTCTTCAAGACGCCCGGGGTGTGGTGGCAGGTCAGCAGGGCTCCCGGCGCGTACGGAGCCTCCCTGAAGGCAGAGCCGCTGCGGCGGACCTTCTGGACCCTGTCCGCCTGGGAGTCCCCGAAGGCCCTCGGCGAGTTCGCCCGTACCGGCCCGCACGCGCCGACCGCCCGAGGGCTCGCCGCGCAGATGCGCGACGCCAAGTTCGCCGGCTGGACCGCGAAGAGCGAGGACCTCCCCGTCGACTGGCCCGAAGTGCGGCGCCGCCTCACCTGAAGCACGCGCGCCTGAATGACGGCCGAACGCGCGCGGGGATGACGGCCGGAGGCACGCCCCGCACGCCCGACAGCCCCCACGCCCGACAGCCCCCACGCGCCCGCGCCCGACAGCGGCATCCCGCGCGCATACCGCCCCCGCCGGCCCGCCCCGGCGGGGGCCTTACTCTTGAGCCCGTGCAGGAACTCCACGACGCCCCCCTCGCCCCGCTGACCACGTTCCGCCTGGGCGGACCCGCGACCCGGCTGGTCACCGCGACGACCGACGACGAGGTGATCGGCGTCGTCCGCCAGGCCGACGCCGACGGCACGCCCCTGCTGCTCATCGGCGGCGGCTCGAACCTGGTCGTGGGCGACAAGGGCTTCGATGGCATGGCGCTCGTCATCGCCACCAAGGGCGTCACCCTCGACGGCACCCACCTGGAACTGGCGGCGGGCGAGGTGTGGACCGACGCCGTCACCCGCACCGTGGAGGCCGGCCTGGCCGGCATCGAATGCCTGGCCGGCATCCCCGGCTCGGCGGGCGCGACCCCGATCCAGAACGTCGGCGCGTACGGCCAGGAGGTCTCCTCCACGATCACCGAGGTGGTCGCCTACGACCGCACCACCGGTGAGACGGTCACCCTGGCCAACGAGGAGTGCGCCTTCTCCTACCGCCACAGTCGCTTCAAGGCCGACCCCGAGCGCTACGTCGTCCTGCGGGTCCGCTTCGACCTGGAGGACGCCGGCGGCCTCTCCGGCCCCGTGAAGTACGCGGAGACCGCCCGTGCCCTCGGCGTGGAACCGGGCGACCGCGTCCCCCTGGCCGCGGCCCGCGAGACGGTGCTGAAGCTCCGCGCGGGCAAGGGCATGGTCCTGGACCCCGAGGACCACGACACCTGGTCGGCCGGCTCGTTCTTCACCAACCCCATCCTCACCACCGCGGAGTTCACGGCCTTCCGGACCCGGGCGCGGCAGCTCCTCGGCCCCGACACGGAGCCCCCCGCGTACCCCGCCGGCGAGGGCCGCACCAAGACCTCCGCGGCCTGGCTGATCGACAAGGCCGGCTTCACCAAGGGCTACGGCAACGGCCCGGCCCGCATCTCCACCAAGCACACCCTCGCCCTCACCAACCGCGGCGACGCGACCACCGAGGACCTCCTGGCCCTCGCCCGCGAGGTCGTGGCCGGCGTCCACCGGACCTTCGGCATCACCCTCACCAACGAGCCGGTGACCGTGGGCGCCACCCTCTGACCTCCGGCCCCTCCGCCGACGCCCTCACACCCCCGGCCCCACCAACCACGCGTCGATCCCCGCCAGCAGCTTGGCCTTGACGTCCTCCGGCGCCACCGACCCCCGCACCGACTGCCGCGCCAGCTCCGCCAGCTCCGCGTCCGTGAACCCGTGATACCGGCGCGCGATCTCGTACTGCGCCGCCAGCCGCGAGCCGAACAGCAACGGATCGTCCGCCCCCAGGGCTAGCGGCACGCCCGCCTCGAACAGCCTCCGCAACGGCACGTCCCCCGGCTTCTCGTACACACCCAGCGCCACATTCGACGCCGGACACACCTCGCACGTCACCTGCCGGTCCGCGAGCCGCTGCAGCAGCCGCGGATCCTCCGCCGCCCGCACCCCGTGCCCGATCCGGTCGGCCTCCAGGTCGTCCAGGCAGTCCCGCACGGACGCGGGCCCGGCCAGCTCACCCCCGTGCGGCGCCGACAGCAGCCCGCCCTCGCGCGCGATGGCGAACGCCCGGTCGAAGTCCCGGGCCATTCCGCGCCGCTCGTCGTTGGACAGGCCGAACCCGACGACCCCCCGGTCGGCGTACCGCACCGCCAGCCGGGCCAGCGTGCGCGCGTCCAAGTGGTGCTTCATCCGGTTCGCGGCGACCAGCACCCTGATCCCGAGCCCGGTGTCCCGCCGCGCCGTGTCCACCGCGTCCAGGATGATCTCCAGCGCCGGAATCAGCCCGCCCATCCGCGGTGCGTACGACGTGGGGTCCACCTGGATCTCCAGCCAGCCCGAGCCGTCCTTCAGGTCTTCCTCCGCCGCCTCCAGCACCAGCCGGTGGATGTCCTCCGGCTCCCTCAGGCAGGAGCGGGCGGCGTCGTACAGCCGCTGGAACCGGAACCAGCCCCGCTCGTCCGTGGCCCGCAGACTCGGAGGTTCCCCGCTGGTCAGCGCGTCGGTCAGCGTGTCGGGGAGACGCACGCCGTACTTGTCGGCCAGCTCCAGCACGGTGGCGGGCCGCATCGACCCGGTGAAGTGCAGGTGCAGATGGGCTTTCGGTAGCAGCTGAACGTTTCGAACCGTCTCCATCAACTCTCCGTATGCGTTAGGATCCGCTCCGTGCCGCAAGGTGCCGGACAGGGCTTGTCCGCCGCTGGGTGCGAGCTGAGCGGGAAGCCCCGCACGGGGCGGAGTCACCCAAGGATCGTGCCGCAAAGGATCCTGTACAGGCAGCGAGTTCACCGAACGGGCGCGTGCCTGAACGTACAAGCGGGCCCCCGGCTCGACCGGAGGCCCGCCTGTACGTCATCGGCGTCAGTCCCGTGCCTCCGCCAGCAGCTTCTGGATCCGGCTCACGCCCTCCACCAGGTCCTCGTCGCCCAGCGCGTAGGACAGCCGCAGGTACCCCGGAGTACCGAAGGCCTCACCGGGTACGACCGCGACCTCGGCCTCCTCCAGGATGAGTGCGGCCAGTTCGACGGAGTTACGCGGCCGCTTGCCCCGGATCTCCCTGCCGATCAGGGCCTTCACCGACGGATAGGCGTAGAACGCGCCCTCGGGCTCCGGGCAGACCACGCCGTCGATCTCGTTGAGCATCCGCACGATGGTCCGGCGCCGGCGGTCGAAGGCCTCACGCATCGTGGCGACCGCGTCCAGGGAGCCGGAGACCGCGGCCAGCGCCGCCACCTGGGCGACGTTCGACACGTTCGACGTGGCGTGGGACTGCAGGTTGGTCGCCGCCTTCACGACGTCCTTCGGGCCGATGAGCCAGCCGACCCGCCAGCCGGTCATCGCGTACGTCTTGGCGACGCCGTTGACCACGATGCACTTGTCCCGCAGCTCGGGCAGGAGGGCGGGCAGCGAGGTGAAGGTGGCGTCGCCGTAGACCAGGTGCTCGTAGATCTCGTCGGTCAGCACCCACAGCCCGTGCTCGACCGCCCAGCGGCCGATCGCCTCGGCGTCCTCGGCGCTGTAGACCGCGCCGGTCGGGTTCGAGGGGGAGACGAACAGGACGACCTTGGTCTTCTCCGTCCGCGCGGCCTCCAGCTGCTCCACGCTGACCCGGTAGCCGGTCGTCTCGTCGGCGACGACCTCGACCGGGACACCGCCGGCCAGCCGGATCGACTCCGGGTACGTCGTCCAGTACGGCGCCGGGACGATGACCTCGTCGCCCGGGTCGAGGATCGTGGCGAAGGCCTCGTAGATGGCCTGCTTGCCGCCGTTGGTGACGAGAACCTGGGCGGGGTCCACCTCGTAGCCGGAGTCGCGCAGCGTCTTCGCGGCGATCGCGGTCTTCAGCTCGGGCAGCCCGCCGGCCGGCGTGTACCGGTGGTACTTCGGGTTCCTGCACGCCTCGATCGCGGCGTCGACGATGTAGTCCGGGGTCGGGAAGTCGGGTTCACCGGCGCCGAAGCCGATCACCGGACGTCCGGCGGCCTTGAGGGCCTTGGCCTTGGCGTCCACGGCGAGGGTGGCGGACTCGGAGATCGCACCGATCCGGGCGGAGACCCGGCGCTCGGTGGGAGGGGTTGCAGCGCTCATGGCCCCATCGTTCCAGACCGGCAACCCGCCCGGTACGGGGGTTTCACAGACTGAACAGGTACGGGCAAACCGTTGAACACCAGTCCGTATTCGTTTCCCCGGAGCCCCGCGGCCTGGACGGGCTTGCGTCGGAAGAGCCGTCACGGGCGCTTTCTGTTCGACGCCCGGCGCCGGAACACGTACACTCACACCTCGTTGGCCTTCTGCGGCCGCGCTCGCCGGGTGCACACCAAGCATCCGTGTGAATGCGGTACGTTGGGGGACACGCAAAGGGTCGTAGCTCAATTGGTAGAGCACTGGTCTCCAAAACCAGCGGTTGGGGGTTCGAGTCCCTCCGGCCCTGCTACACACACCTTGGCCAGGATGTGTACGCATGTACGTACAGCAATGCATCGCCGTGCGGCTCATACCGGGCGCGGCACGGCCACGACCCGGAATCAGGTGAGGACGAGTGACGGACGCCGTGGGCTCCATCGACATGCCTGATGCCGAGGACGAGGCACCAGATACCAAGAAGAAGAACCGCAAGGGCGGAAAGCGGGCCAAGAAGGGCCCACTGAAGCGTCTGGCGCTCTTCTACCGCCAGATCGTGGCGGAGCTTCGCAAGGTTGTCTGGCCGACCCGTAACCAGCTGTCGACGTACACCACCGCAGTGATCATCTTTGTGGTCTTCATGATCGGCCTGATCACTTTGTTCGACTACGGTTTCGGCCAAGCCGCCAAGTACGTCTTCGGCTGAGCCGCCAGCGAAGAGCGCCGAGGTACCCGGCGCTCCTTTTCGCGTGTTCCACCCCTATGTATCCAGGAAGAAGCAGCCACCGTGTCTGACCCGAACGTGAACGACGCCGTTGAGCCTCACGGCGAAGGGGCCGAGTCCGTCGAGGACGAACTCGACGCCGTCGAGGGCGCGGACAGCGAGGTCTCGGAGGCCTCCGCCCAGGTCGAGGCTGCCGATGCCGCCGCGGACGAGACCGAGGAAGCGGCCGACGGGACCCCCGAGGCCGAGGACGCCGGGGAAGCCGCCGAAGAGGCCGAGGACGTCCCCGACCCGGTCGAGAAGCTCCGCGAGGAACTGCGGGCGCTGCCCGGCGAGTGGTACGTCATCCACACCTACGCGGGCTACGAGAACCGGGTGAAGACCAACCTGGAGCAGCGCGCCGTCTCGCTGAACGTCGAGGAGTTCATCTTCCAGGCCGAGGTGCCGCAGGAAGAGGTCGTCCAGATCAAGAACGGCGACCGCAAGACGATCAAGCAGAACAAGCTCCCGGGTTACGTCCTGGTCCGCATGGACCTGACGAACGAGTCCTGGGGCGTCGTCCGCAACACTCCCGGCGTCACCGGCTTCGTGGGCAACGCCTACGACCCGTATCCGCTGACCCTGGACGAGATCGTCAAGATGCTGGCCCCGGAGGCCGAGGAGAAGGCCGCCCGCGAGGCCGCCGAGGCCGAGGGCAAGCCGGTTCCGCAGCGCAAGGTCGAGGTCCAGGTGCTGGACTTCGAGGTCGGCGACTCGGTCACCGTCACCGACGGCCCGTTCGCCACGCTCCAGGCGACCATCAACGAGATCAACCCGGACTCCAAGAAGGTCAAGGGCCTGGTGGAGATCTTCGGCCGCGAGACGCCGGTGGAGCTCTCCTTCGACCAGATCCAGAAGAACTGACCCACCCCGATCCGCTGGGCAGAGTTCAGGACAAACGCTTCCGCGCAGGTCAGGCGAACGCTCAGGCGCCCGCCTGACCTGCGCGGTTTTTGGCCGCACATCCATACCCGCTATCGTTGTGCGGTATGCCTGCGTCCGGGCTGGTCCCCGTCGCGCAGGCAGGACCCGAATGGAAAGGACCCGGAGAGCCATGCCTCCCAAGAAGAAGAAGGTCACGGGGCTCATCAAGCTCCAGATCCAGGCCGGTGCCGCCAACCCGGCTCCGCCGGTCGGCCCCGCGCTGGGTCAGCACGGCGTCAACATCATGGAGTTCTGCAAGGCCTACAACGCCGCGACCGAGTCGCAGCGTGGCTGGGTCATCCCGGTGGAGATCACGGTCTACGAGGACCGCTCCTTCACCTTCATCACCAAGACCCCGCCGGCCGCGAAGATGATCCTCAAGGCCGCGGGCGTGGAGAAGGGCTCCGGCGAGCCGCACAAGACCAAGGTCGCGAAGATCACGCGTGACCAGGTCCGCGAGATCGCCACCACCAAGATGCCCGACCTCAACGCCAACGACCTGGACGCCGCCGAGAAGATCATCGCCGGCACCGCCCGTTCCATGGGCGTCACGGTCGAGGGCTGACCTCAACCCCCGTAAGCCAAGCAGAAGTGTGGAAGGGCCCGCTCGGCCCGGACCACGACTCCTAAGAACCCACAGGAGCTTTAAGTGAGCAAGCGCAGCAAGTCTCTCCGCGCTGCGGACGCCAAGATCGACCGGGAGAAGCTGTACGCCCCGCTCGAGGCCGTCCGTCTCGCCAAGGAGACCTCCACGTCCAAGTTCGACGGCACCGTCGAGGTCGCCTTCCGTCTGGGTGTCGACCCGCGCAAGGCCGACCAGATGGTCCGTGGCACCGTGAACCTCCCGCACGGCACCGGCAAGACCGCCCGGGTCCTGGTCTTCGCGACCGGCGACCGTGCCGAGGCCGCGCGTGCCGCGGGCGCCGACATCGTCGGCGCCGACGAACTGATCGACGAGGTGTCGAAGGGCCGTCTGGACTTCGACGCCGTCGTCGCCACCCCGGACCTCATGGGCAAGGTCGGCCGCCTCGGCCGCGTCCTCGGTCCCCGTGGTCTCATGCCGAACCCCAAGACCGGCACCGTGACCCCGGACGTCACCAAGGCTGTCAACGACATCAAGGGTGGCAAGATCGAGTTCCGCGTCGACAAGCACTCGAACCTGCACTTCATCATCGGCAAGACGTCCTTCGACGAGACCAAGCTGGTGGAGAACTACGGCGCCGCGCTGGACGAGATCCTCCGTCTGAAGCCGTCCGCCGCGAAGGGCCGCTACATCAAGAAGGCCGCGATGACCACCACGATGGGCCCCGGCATTCCGCTCGACCCGAACCGCACCCGCAACCTCCTCGTCGAGGAGGACCCGGCGGCGGTCTGAGCCTGACGGCTCGTCCCCACGGTCACGGGCCCCGCGCCCGCAGCATCCCTGCTGCGGGCGCGGGGCCCGTTCCGGTTCCGGTACGGGCCCCGGATGGTCCGCGCTACGGTGCGGCCACGGGGTTCGCACGGGAGAGGGCGGGGCGCGTACGGGTGGGACCGATGGCGATCACGACCGTGCGCCGGACGGGCCTCGCGCTCACCGCGCTCACCGCGCTCACCGCGCTGTCCGCCTGTACGTCCTCGGCTTCCTCCGGTCCCTCCGGCGGCCGTGGTGCCGGCACCGGACAGCGGGACGAGGCGCCGCGCCTCCGGTCCGTCACGGCGCTGCGTTCCGCCGAGCGCTCCACCGACGGCGCCGGGTCCGCCCGGGTCGAGTCCACTACGGCCATGGGCTCGATGATGCCCATGACGGCCGAGGGCACCCTCGCCTGGAGCGACGATCTCATCGGTACCGTGACCCTCACGTACACGGACGGCGCGGTGGCCGACGCCATGCGCCGCCTCGGCAGCACGTCGATGGAGGCCCGCTCCCTGCCCGACGCCTACTACGCGCGCGTGGGCGACGCGTTCGCCGCGCGGACGGGCGGCAGGCACTGGCTCCGGTACGGCCACGACGATCTCGAGGGCATCGCCGGCGGCGGAGCCGCCGGTCTCGGGGACCAGATCCGCGGCTTCACGCCCCAGCAGTGCGTGAAGCCGCTGCTGGCCTCCGGCGACGTGCGGAGCATCGGTGAGGAACAGGTACGGGGCACACCCGCCACGCGCTGCTCGGGCACGGCGGAGCCGTCCGGCCTGGAGACACGGAACCCGGGCCCCGGGGAGGGACGCGCGGCCGACCTGGCGGATCTGAAGGAGCGGCTGATCCGGGCCGGGGTCACCACCCAGACGGTGGACGTCTGGGTCGACGAGCGGGATCTGCTGGTCAAGAAGGTGGAGCGGGCGGAGACGGGACGGGCCGGCTCACCCAGACCGCGCACTACGCCGAATACGGCGTGAAGGTGACGGCCGAGGCTCCCCCCGCCGACGGCACCCAGGACGCCACGAACGTGCTGGACGGCCGGCGCGCCGCCCTCCGAGCCGCCGCCCGCCGTACCCCTGCCACGCCCTCCGGCAGAACTCGAAGGCCGCTGTCAGGGGTGTGAGATAGGGTCAAAATCCTTGTTGGACAAGCCATGTGTTCCCTGGGGGGAACCGAGGACCTGGGGGGATTCGATGAGAACTTCCATACCTGCCGCCGGACTCACTGCACTCGTTCTCGCGGCCGGCGCGGTCGGTTGCTCCAAGGGCGCCGAGGAATCGCCCGAGATGACGCCGGCGGCGGCCGTGGCCAAGGCGGCGAAGAACACCGAGGACATCACGTCCTTCCGGTACACGATGACCGGTGAGGTCCCGGAGCAGGGCAAGATCGAGGCCGAGGCCTCGATGCGGGTCAAGCCCGACATTGCCATGAGCATGCAGATGTCGGCTCCCGACGCGGGTGCGCAGGACAAGGTGGAGATCCGGCTCGTCGACAAGGCCATGTACATCGGCGGCGGCGCCGCGATGGCCAAGGAGATGGACGGCAAGAGCTGGATGAAGTTCGACCTGGCCGCGCTCGGCGCCGACGCGGAGCTGAACGAGCTCGGCGCCCCCAAGCAGGCCGAGCAGAACCCGGCCGCCGAGTCCACCTTCCTCACCGGTGCCGAGGACGTGAAGAAGGTCGGCACCGAGAAGATCGACGGGGTCGAGACCACCCACTACTCGGGCACCGTCACCCTCGACGACCTGCGCGACTCGCTCAAGGACAAGGACGCCAAGGCCGCCGAGACCGGCGAGAAGAGCATCGAGAAGTACGAGAAGATGGGCCTCGAATCGCTCACGATGGACATGTGGGTCGACGGCGAGGACCGCACCAAGCAGTTCCGGATGCGCGGCGACGCCACCGAGGGCCCGATGGACATGACCATCAAGTTCCTCGACGTCAACAAGCCGGTGACGGTCGAGGCCCCGCCGGCCGAGGACACCGCCGACCTGGCCGAGATGATGAAGGAAGCCGAGCAGAGCTGACCGGATCGGATCGGCCCGGACTGGAACGGCCCGCTGGTCCCGGGGAACGGATTTGCCTCCCGGCGATCCGTTCCCGTACTCTCCTGAAGAAGCCAAAGACCGCTGGTCGTTGCCGTGCGCTCGTCAGAGAGTGCGGTGGCCGAAGGATCCGCTGAACTGCGGACGACCCGCGCAGGTGACAGTGGAAGAGTTCCCGGAATTCGCCGCCGCGAGGATGCGAATCACCGGTTGAGCCTCGCCCCGTGCGCCTGCGTCCGGGGCGTTTCGTTTTTCCCAGTCCTCCTTCGGGTCCGCGCGGTCTGAATCACCCGGAAGGAGGCCGAGACTCTATGGCGAGGCCCGACAAGGCTGCCGCGGTTGCCGAGCTGACGGACAAGTTCCGCAGCTCCAACGCCGCCATGCTGACCGAGTACCGCGGTCTCACCGTGGCGCAGCTCAAGACGCTGCGTCGTTCGCTCGGTGAGAACGCCCAGTACGCCGTGGTGAAGAACACGCTGACCAAGATTGCGGCCAACGAGGCCGGGATCACGCTGGACGACCAGCTCTTCGCTGGTCCGACGGCGGTCGCCTTCATCACCGGTGACCCGGTGGAGTCGGCGAAGAGTCTCCGTGACTTCGCCAAGGACAACCCGAATCTCGTCATCAAGGGCGGTGTCCTTGACGGCAAGGCGCTGTCCGCCGACGAGATCAAGAAGCTTGCGGACCTCGAGTCCCGCGAGGTTCTGCTCTCCAAGCTGGCGGGTGCCTTCAAGGGCAAGCAGTCCCAGGCTGCGCAGCTCTTCCAGGCGCTTCCGTCGAAGCTCGTCCGCACCGTGGACGCGCTCCGTGCCAAGCAGGACGAGCAGGGCGGTGCCGAGTAATTCGGCTCGCTTTCCGGCCCTCGCCGCTTGAGGTGAGGGCCGATGCGGGCCCGACGTACGCCCGCCTCACCCCGTACATCCGGCACCTGCCGATTTAGTGGAAGGACCGCCATCATGGCGAAGCTCACCCAGGACGAGCTGCTGGCCCAGTTCGAGGGCATGACCCTCATCGAGCTCTCCGAGTTCGTGAAGGCCTTCGAGGAGAAGTTCGACGTCACCGCCGCCGCCGCGGTCGCCGTGGCCGGCCCGGCCGGTCCGGCCGCCCCGGTCGAGGCCGAGGCCGAGAAGGACGAGTTCGACGTCGTCCTCACCGGCGCCGGTGACAAGAAGATCCAGGTCATCAAGGTCGTGCGCGAGCTGACCTCCCTCGGCCTGAAGGAGGCCAAGGACCTGGTCGACGGTGCGCCGAAGCCCGTCGTCGAGAAGGTCAACAAGGAAGCCGCCGACAAGGCCAAGGAGGCCCTCGAGGGCGCCGGCGCCTCCGTCGAGGTCAAGTAAGACCTTCCGGGTCCGACAGGGCTCCCGCGGCCCGGCTGAGCCGGACCCGCACCGCGTCCACCAGGGCGTGTAACGCGTAAGCACCGAGGAGCGATCATCCATCCGGGTGGTCGCTCCTTCGGTGTGTCCGGGGCCCGGCAGCGGCTGCCTTGCACCCGGGACGGCGGGGGGTATGGTGATCTTCGATGTGGCCCTCCGCGGGCCGCGAAGAGTCGCCTGTTGAAAGGCGGTTCGGGCAAGGGGGCCTTGACGAACCGCACGCAGCGCGTAATTCTCAGGACGCGTCGTCACAAGGATCCGAATCCGAGGCATGGATCGGTGGCGAAGAGGGCAGTATCACGGTGCGTCGAGGGCACGACCGTGCCACAGGAGTTGAGAACAACGAGGGCCTTTGAGGGTCTCGAAAACCCGCACTGGACATCAGTGTGCCAAGTGGCTACACTGACCCTTTGCGCTGCCTGTTAGCTGCCCCCTGCCCGTCACCAGGGGCATGCCCTCACTTGAGCACAGAGGATCAGAGCTCTCTGACCTGGCCTTTTTCCGGTCGGATGGAGAAGTATCTGGCACCGTGTCCCGTGGGGGGCCGGCACGCGCGTAGTGAGTCCGAGCCCTCGGAAGGACCCCCTCTTGGCCGCCTCGCGCAATGCCTCGACCGCGAATATGAACAACGCTGCCAGCACCGCCCCGCTGCGCATCTCTTTTGCAAAGATCAAGGAGCCCCTCGAGGTTCCGAACCTTCTTGCGCTGCAGACCGAGAGCTTCGACTGGCTGCTCGGCAACAACGCCTGGAAGGCTCGCGTCGAGGCCGCTCTGGAGAACGGTCAGGACGTCCCCACCAAGTCCGGTCTGGAGGAGATCTTCGAGGAGATCTCCCCGATCGAGGACTTCTCCGGGTCGATGTCGCTGACCTTCCGCGACCACCGCTTCGAGCCGCCGAAGAACTCCATCGACGAGTGCAAGGACCGTGACTTCACGTACGCGGCGCCGCTCTTCGTCACCGCCGAGTTCACCAACAACGAGACCGGCGAGATCAAGTCCCAGACCGTCTTCATGGGCGACTTCCCGCTCATGACGAACAAGGGCACCTTCGTCATCAACGGCACCGAGCGTGTCGTGGTGTCGCAGCTGGTCCGTTCGCCGGGTGTCTACTTCGACTCCAGCATCGACAAGACGTCCGACAAGGACATCTTCTCCGCCAAGATCATCCCGTCCCGGGGTGCCTGGCTGGAGATGGAGATCGACAAGCGCGACATGGTCGGCGTCCGCGTCGACCGCAAGCGCAAGCAGTCCGTCACCGTCCTGCTCAAGGCGCTCGGCTGGACCACCGAGCAGATCCTCGAGGAGTTCGGCGAGTACGAGTCCATGCGCGCCACCCTGGAGAAGGACCACACCCAGGGCCAGGACGACGCGCTGCTCGACATCTACCGCAAGCTGCGTCCGGGCGAGCCCCCCACCCGCGAGGCCGCGCAGACGCTGCTCGAGAACCTCTACTTCAACCCCAAGCGCTACGACCTCGCCAAGGTCGGCCGCTACAAGGTCAACAAGAAGCTGGGTGCCGACGCGCCGCTCGACGCGGGCGTGCTGACCGTCGAGGACGTCATCTCGACGATCAAGTACCTGGTGAAGCTGCACGCCGGTGAGATCGAGACCGTCGGCGACAGCGGCCAGACCATCGTCGTCGAGACGGACGACATCGACCACTTCGGCAACCGTCGCCTGCGCAGCGTGGGCGAGCTCATCCAGAACCAGGTCCGCACGGGTCTGGCCCGGATGGAGCGCGTCGTGCGTGAGCGCATGACCACGCAGGACGTCGAGGCGATCACGCCGCAGACCCTGATCAACATCCGGCCGGTCGTCGCCTCCATCAAGGAGTTCTTCGGCACCAGCCAGCTGTCCCAGTTCATGGACCAGAACAACCCGCTGTCCGGGCTGACGCACAAGCGTCGTCTGTCCGCGCTCGGCCCGGGTGGTCTCTCCCGTGAGCGGGCCGGCTTCGAGGTCCGTGACGTACACCCCTCGCACTACGGCCGCATGTGCCCGATCGAGACGCCCGAAGGCCCGAACATCGGCCTGATCGGCTCGCTCGCCTCCTACGGCCGGGTCAACGCGTTCGGTTTCGTCGAGACCCCGTACCGCAAGGTGAACGACGGCCAGGTCACCGACGACGTCGACTACCTGACCGCAGACGAGGAGGACCGCTTCGTCCTCGCGCAGGCCAACGCCCCGCTCACCGACGAACTGCGGTTCGCCGAGGCCCGCGTGCTGGTCCGCCGCAAGGGCGGTGAGGTCGACTACGTCAGCCCCGACGAGGTCGACTACATGGACGTCTCGCCGCGCCAGATGGTGTCGGTCGCGACCGCCATGATCCCCTTCCTCGAGCACGACGACGCCAACCGTGCCCTCATGGGCGCGAACATGATGCGTCAGGCCGTGCCGCTGATCAGGTCCGAGGCCCCGCTCGTCGGCACCGGCATGGAGTACCGCTCCGCCGCCGACGCCGGTGACGTGGTCAAGGCCGAGAAGGCGGGTGTGGTCCAGGAGGTCTCCGCGGACTACATCACCACCACCAACGACGACGGCACGTACATCACGTACCGCCTGGCCAAGTTCGCCCGCTCCAACCAGGGCACCTCGGTCAACCAGAAGGTCATCGTCAACGAGGGCGACCGCGTCATCGAGGGCCAGGTCCTCGCCGACGGTCCGGCCACCGAGAACGGCGAGATGGCGCTCGGCAAGAACCTGCTGGTCGCGTTCATGCCGTGGGAGGGTCACAACTACGAGGACGCGATCATCCTGTCGCAGCGCCTCGTGCAGGACGACGTCCTCTCCTCGATCCACATCGAGGAGCACGAGGTCGACGCCCGTGACACCAAGCTCGGCCCCGAGGAGATCACCCGGGACATCCCGAACGTCTCCGAGGAGGTCCTCGCCGACCTCGACGAGCGCGGCATCATCCGCATCGGTGCCGAGGTCGTCGCCGGCGACATCCTCGTCGGCAAGGTCACGCCCAAGGGTGAGACCGAGCTGACCCCCGAGGAGCGTCTGCTGCGCGCGATCTTCGGTGAGAAGGCCCGTGAGGTCCGTGACACCTCGCTGAAGGTGCCGCACGGCGAGATCGGCAAGATCATCGGCGTGCGCGTCTTCGACCGCGAGGAGGGCGACGAGCTTCCCCGGTGTGAACCAGCTGGTGCGCGTCTACGTCGCGCAGAAGCGCAAGATCACCGACGGTGACAAGCTCGCCGGCCGCCACGGCAACAAGGGCGTCATCTCGAAGATCCTGCCGATCGAGGACATGCCGTTCCTGGAGGACGGCACCCCGGTCGACATCATCCTCAACCCGCTGGGTGTGCCGTCCCGAATGAACCCGGGACAGGTACTGGAGATCCACCTCGGCTGGCTCGCCAGCCGCGGCTGGGACGTCTCCGGCCTCGCCGAGGAATGGGCGGAGCGCCTGCGGGACATCGGCGCCGACCGGGTCGAGCCCGGCACCAACGTCGCGACCCCGGTCTTCGACGGTGCGCGCGAGGACGAGCTGGCCGGCCTGCTGCAGCACACCATCCCGAACCGCGACGGCGAGCGCATGGTGCTCCCGAGCGGTAAGGCGCGGCTGTTCGACGGCCGCTCCGGTGAGCCGTTCCCGGAGCCGATCTCGGTCGGCTACATGTACATCCTCAAGCTGCACCACCTGGTCGACGACAAGCTGCACGCCCGCTCGACCGGTCCGTACTCGATGATCACCCAGCAGCCGCTGGGTGGTAAGGCCCAGTTCGGTGGCCAGCGCTTCGGCGAGATGGAGGTGTGGGCGCTGGAGGCGTACGGCGCCGCGTACGCCCTCCAGGAGCTGCTGACCATCAAGTCCGACGACGTCACCGGCCGCGTGAAGGTCTACGAGGCCATCGTCAAGGGCGAGAACATCCCCGAGCCGGGCATCCCCGAGTCCTTCAAGGTCCTCATCAAGGAGATGCAGTCCCTGTGCCTGAACGTGGAGGTGCTGTCCAGCGACGGTATGTCCATCGAGATGCGTGACACCGACGAGGACGTCTTCCGCGCTGCGGAGGAGCTCGGCATCGACCTGTCCCGGCGCGAGCCGAGCAGCGTCGAAGAGGTCTGACGGGAGTTTCGGTCCGGAGGTTCAGCGATGAAGATCCCTGAGCCTCCGGCCGGCCCAGGACCCCCGTATCAGACCCCAAGACTCACGACCCTGAGAGGGATTGACGCATAGTGCTCGACGTCAACTTCTTCGACGAGCTCCGGATCGGCCTGGCCACCGCTGACGACATCCGTCAGTGGAGCCACGGCGAGGTCAAGAAGCCCGAGACCATCAACTACCGCACCCTCAAGCCCGAAAAGGACGGACTCTTCTGCGAGAAGATCTTCGGTCCGACCCGGGACTGGGAGTGCTACTGCGGCAAGTACAAGCGCGTCCGTTTCAAGGGCATCATCTGCGAGCGCTGTGGCGTCGAGGTCACTCGCGCCAAGGTGCGCCGTGAGCGGATGGGCCACATCGAGCTCGCCGCGCCCGTCACGCACATCTGGTACTTCAAGGGCGTTCCGTCGCGCCTCGGCTACCTGCTCGACCTCGCCCCGAAGGACCTGGAGAAGGTCATCTACTTCGCGGCGTACATGATCACGTACGTCGACGAGGAGCGCCGCACCCGCGACCTGCCCTCGCTGGAGGCGCACGTCTCCGTCGAGCGCCAGCAGGTCGAGAACCGTCGCGACGCCGACCTGGAGGCCCGCGCCAAGAAGCTCGAGACCGACCTGGCCGAGCTCGAGGCCGAGGGCGCCAAGGCCGACGTGCGCCGCAAGGTGCGCGAAGGCGCCGAGCGTGAGATGAAGCAGCTGCGCGACCGCGCGCAGCGCGAGATCGACCGTCTCGACGAGGTGTGGAACCGGTTCAAGAACCTCAAGGTCCAGGACCTCGAGGGCGACGAACTGCTCTACCGCGAGCTGCGTGACCGCTTCGGCACGTACTTCGACGGCTCGATGGGTGCCGCGGCGCTGCAGAAGCGCCTGGAGTCCTTCGACCTCGAGGAGGAGGCCGAGCGTCTCCGCGAGATCATCCGCACCGGCAAGGGCCAGAAGAAGACCCGTGCGCTCAAGCGCCTCAAGGTCGTCTCCGCGTTCCTGCAGACCAGCAACAGCCCCAAGGGCATGGTGCTGGACTGCGTGCCGGTCATCCCGCCGGACCTGCGTCCGATGGTGCAGCTGGACGGTGGCCGCTTCGCGACCTCCGACCTGAACGACCTGTACCGCCGCGTGATCAACCGCAACAACCGCCTGAAGCGGCTTCTCGACCTCGGCGCGCCCGAGATCATCGTGAACAACGAGAAGCGCATGCTCCAGGAGGCCGTCGACGCGCTCTTCGACAACGGCCGTCGTGGCCGCCCGGTGACGGGCCCCGGCAACCGTCCGCTGAAGTCGCTGTCCGACATGCTCAAGGGCAAGCAGGGCCGCTTCCGTCAGAACCTGCTCGGCAAGCGCGTGGACTACTCCGCGCGTTCCGTGATCGTCGTCGGTCCGCAGCTGAAGCTGCACCAGTGCGGTCTGCCGAAGGCGATGGCGCTGGAGCTGTTCAAGCCGTTCGTGATGAAGCGCCTGGTCGACCTGAACCACGCGCAGAACATCAAGAGTGCCAAGCGCATGGTCGAGCGCGGCCGCACGGTCGTGTACGACGTGCTGGAAGAGGTCATCGCGGAGCACCCGGTTCTGCTGAACCGTGCTCCCACGCTGCACCGCCTCGGCATCCAGGCCTTCGAGCCGCAGCTGGTCGAGGGCAAGGCCATCCAGATCCACCCGCTCGTGTGCACCGCGTTCAACGCGGACTTCGACGGTGACCAGATGGCCGTGCACCTGCCGCTGTCCGCGGAGGCGCAGGCCGAGGCCCGCATCCTGATGCTGTCCTCGAACAACATCCTCAAGCCGGCCGACGGCCGTCCGGTGACGATGCCGACCCAGGACATGGTCCTCGGTCTGTTCTTCCTCACCACCGACGGCGAGATGCGCGAGCTCAAGGGCGAGGAGCGTTCCTTCTCCTCGGTCGCCGAGGCGATCATGGCCTTCGACGCGGGCGAGCTGTCGCTCCAGTCGAGGATCGACGTCCGCTTCCCGGTCGGCACCATCCCGCCGCGCGGCTGGATCCCGCCGGTGCGCGAGGAGGGTGAGCCGGAGTGGCAGCAGGGTGACACCTTCCGCCTGAACACCACCCTGGGCCGTTCGCTCTTCAACGAGCTGCTGCCCGAGGACTACCCGTTCGTCGACTACGAGGTCGGCAAGAAGCAGCTCTCCGAGATCGTCAACGACCTCGCCGAGCGCTACCCGAAGGTCATCGTGGCGGCGACGCTCGACAACCTGAAGGCGGCCGGCTTCCACTGGGCGACCCGTTCCGGCGTCACCGTCGCCATCTCCGACGTCGTCGTTCCCGAGGCGAAGAAGGAGATCGTCCACGGCTACGAGGCGCAGGACGAGAAGGTCCAGAAGCAGTACGAGCGCGGTCTGATCACCAAGGACGAGCGCACGCAGGAGCTCATCGCGATCTGGACCAAGGCGACCAACGAGGTCGCCGAGGCGATGAACGACAACTTCCCGAAGACCAACCCGATCTTCATGATGGTGAACTCGGGTGCACGCGGCAACATGATGCAGATGCGTCAGATCGCCGGTATGCGTGGTTTGGTGTCGAACGCGAAGAACGAGACGATCCCGCGGCCCATCAAGGCCTCGTTCCGTGAGGGTCTTTCCGTGCTGGAGTACTTCATCTCCACGCACGGTGCCCGTAAGGGTCTGGCGGACACCGCTCTGCGTACCGCCGACTCGGGTTACCTCACCCGTCGTCTGGTCGACGTCTCCCAGGACGTCATCATCCGCGAGGAGGACTGCGGCACCGACCGCGGTCTGAAGCTGCGGATCGCCAAGCGGGAGGCCGACGGCACCCTGCGCAAGGCGGACGACGTCGAGACCAGCGTCTACGCCCGCATGCTCGCCGAGGACGTCGTCATCGACGGCAAGGTGATCGCGCCGGCCAACGTCGACCTCGGTGACGTGCTCATCGAGCAGCTGGTGCACCACGGCGTCGAGCAGGTCAAGACCCGTTCGATCCTGACCTGCGAGTCCGCCGTCGGCACCTGCGCCATGTGCTACGGCCGTTCGCTGGCCACCGGCAAGCTGGTCGACATCGGTGAGGCGGTCGGCATCATCGCCGCCCAGTCCATCGGTGAGCCCGGCACCCAGCTGACGATGCGTACCTTCCACACCGGTGGTGTGGCCGGTGACGACATCACCCAGGGTCTGCCGCGTGTCGTCGAGCTCTTCGAGGCCCGTACCCCGAAGGGTGTCGCCCCGATCTCCGAGGCCGCCGGCCGCGTCCGGATCGAGGAGACCGAGAAGACGAAGAAGATCGTCGTCACCCCGGACGACGGCAGCGACGAGACGGCGTTCCCGATCTCGAAGCGCGCCCGTCTGCTGGTCGGCGAGGGCGATCACGTCGAGGTGGGCCAGAAGCTCACCGTGGGTGCCACCAACCCGCACGACGTGCTGCGCATCCTGGGTCAGCGGGCCGTCCAGGTCCACCTGGTCGGCGAGGTCCAGAAGGTCTACAACTCGCAGGGTGTGTCGATCCACGACAAGCACATCGAGATCATCATCCGGCAGATGCTCCGCCGCGTGACGATCATCGAGTCCGGCGACGCCGAGCTGCTGCCCGGCGAGCTGGTCGAGCGCTCGAAGTTCGAGACCGAGAACCGTCGTGTGGTCCAGGAGGGCGGTCACCCGGCCTCCGGTCGTCCGCAGCTGATGGGTATCACCAAGGCCTCGCTGGCGACCGAGTCGTGGCTGTCGGCGGCGTCCTTCCAGGAGACGACCAGGGTCCTCACGGACGCGGCGATCAACGCCAAGTCCGACTCCCTGATCGGCCTCAAGGAGAACGTCATCATCGGTAAGCTCATCCCGGCCGGTACGGGCCTGTCCCGTTACCGCAACATCCGGGTCGAGCCGACCGAGGAGGCCAAGGCCGCGATGTACTCGGCCGTCGGCTACGACGACATCGACTACTCGCCGTTCGGCACGGGCTCCGGCCAGGCCGTTCCGCTGGAGGACTACGACTACGGTCCGTACAACCAGTAGGCGGATCGTCTGACGTACCGCAGGGCGGTCACCCCGTGCACAAGGGGGTGACCGCCCTGCGGCGTTTCGCGGCCTGTACCGATGACCTGTACCGGTTTCGTGACGCGTAGGCCGTGCCGGAAGGCCTTACTCGGGCGCATGATGGAATGACGTGGGAAGTCGGGGGAGGTACCTGGTGTCGCAGTCGCCGTATCCGTCGTGGCAGCCCTGGCAGGGGCGAGGCGTTCCACAGCCGTGGGGCGGGCCGGGTGGGCCGCATCAGGGCGGGCCCCCGATGCTGGCCTCGCACGCGGACCGGGAGCGCACCGTGGACGTGCTCCGGGCCGGGTACGCGGAGGGCCGTCTGGACCAGCAGGAGCTCGAGCGGCGGGTGGCGCGGGCCTACCAGGCCCGTACGGTGGCGGATCTCTCGCTGCTGGTGGCCGATCTGCCGCAGGGCCCCGTGCCGCAGACCGTGGCGGTGCAGCAGCATGCCGTTCCCATGGCGCCGGCGACGTTCCTGGCCCGGCAGAAGACCAACGAGAAGGCGATCGGGTCCATGGTGTGCGGGGTGCTGTGCCTGGCGACGGGCGGGGTGACCGGCATCCCGGCCGTGGTGCTGGGGCACATGGCCCGTGCGGAGATCCGGCGCTCGGGGGAGCAGGGGGACGGGCTCGCGATGGCCGGGCTGGTGCTCGGCTGGCTGTCCACGGCCGGCTGGGCCGCGATCCTGCTCCTGTTGTTCATGCTCGGCATCACGTCGGGCTGACGCGTGGAGGCAGCGGAAGGGGACCGGGGCCGCCCTTTCGAAGATCATTCTCTTTCCCGGGCTTCACTCGCTCCGTGCAGAGGTGGGATGACGGCCCATTTGTTTTGACCGCAGCCAATGCTATAGGTACGCTCAGACCTTGTGCCTGGGGTGTGCCCTGGCCTCCGCGCGTGCCGTCAGACCGCGTCGGGGGCTGTGAACGGCCACCGCAATCATGCGTTTCTTTCTGCCTTGCGGCGGGAGTCCGCGGGATTCGACACACCCGACCGCGTGGGTCGGTGGCGTTCCAGGTTAGCTGTACCTATCGGCACACAGAAACCGGAGAAGTAGTGCCTACGATCCAGCAGCTGGTCCGCAAGGGCCGGCAGGACAAGGTCGAGAAGAACAAGACGCCCGCACTCGAGGGTTCCCCTCAGCGTCGTGGCGTCTGCACGCGTGTGTTCACCACCACCCCGAAGAAGCCGAACTCGGCCCTGCGTAAGGTCGCGCGTGTGCGTCTGACCAGCGGTATCGAGGTCACTGCTTACATTCCGGGTGAGGGACACAACCTGCAGGAGCACTCCATCGTGCTCGTGCGCGGCGGCCGTGTGAAGGACCTGCCGGGTGTTCGCTACAAGATCATCCGCGGCTCCCTCGACACCCAGGGTGTCAAGAACCGCAAGCAGGCCCGCAGCCGTTACGGCGCCAAGAAGGAGAAGTAAGAATGCCTCGTAAGGGCCCCGCCCCGAAGCGCCCGGTCATCATCGACCCGGTCTACAGTTCTCCTCTGGTGACCTCCCTGATCAACAAGGTGCTGATGAACGGCAAGCGCTCCACCGCCGAGCGCATCGTCTACGGCGCCATGGAGGGCCTTCGCGAGAAGACCGGCAACGACCCGGTCATCACGCTGAAGCGCGCTCTCGAGAACATCAAGCCGACCCTCGAGGTCAAGTCCCGCCGTGTCGGTGGTGCCACCTACCAGGTGCCGGTCGAGGTCAAGCCCGGCCGCGCCAACACCCTGGCGCTGCGCTGGCTGGTCGGTTACTCCCGCGCCCGTCGCGAGAAGACCATGACCGAGCGTCTGCTCAACGAGCTCCTCGATGCCAGCAACGGCCTCGGTGCCGCTGTGAAGAAGCGCGAGGACACGCACAAGATGGCCGAGTCCAACAAGGCCTTCGCGCACTACCGCTGGTAGTCGCTACCCACATCGAGACCGAGAGAAGACTGAAGCCTTATGGCTACCACTTCACTTGACCTGGCCAAGGTCCGCAACATCGGGATCATGGCCCACATCGACGCGGGCAAGACGACCACCACCGAGCGGATCCTGTTCTACACCGGCGTGTCGTACAAGATCGGCGAGACCCACGAGGGTTCCGCCACGATGGACTGGATGGAGCAGGAGCAGGAGCGTGGCATCACGATCACCTCTGCTGCGACGACCTGTCACTGGCCGCTCGAAGACAACGACTACACGATCAACATCATCGACACCCCGGGGCACGTCGACTTCACCGTAGAGGTGGAGCGTTCCCTGCGAGTGCTCGACGGTGCCGTGACCGTGTTCGACGGTGTCGCCGGTGTCGAGCCGCAGTCCGAGACGGTGTGGCGTCAGGCCGACCGTTACGGCGTGCCGCGTATCTGCTTCGTCAACAAGCTGGACCGTACCGGCGCGGATTTCCACCGCTGCGTCGGCATGATCCAGGACCGCCTGGGTGCGCAGCCGCTGGTCATGCAGCTGCCGATCGGTGCCGAGGCCGACTTCCACGGCGTTGTGGACCTGGTCCGCATGAAGGCGCTCGTGTGGTCCGCCGAGGCCGCCAAGGGCGAGATGTACGACACCGTCGACATCCCGGCCACGCACACCGAGGCCGCCGAGGAGTGGCGCGGCAAGCTGATCGAGGCCGTCGCGGAGAACGACGAAGAGATCATGGAGCTGTACCTGGAGGGCCAGGAGCCCACCGAGGAGCAGCTGCACGCCGCGATCCGTCGCATCACCATCGCGTCCGGCAAGTCCACCGAGACCACGGTCACCCCGGTGTTCTGCGGCACCGCGTTCAAGAACAAGGGCGTTCAGCCCCTGCTCGACGCGGTCGTGCGCTACCTCCCGACCCCGCTCGACATCGAGGCCATCGAGGGCCACGACGTCAAGGACCCCGAGGTCGTGATCAAGCGCAAGCCGTCCGAGGACGAGCCGCTGTCCGCCCTCGCGTTCAAGATCATGAGCGACCCGCACCTCGGCAAGCTCACCTTCGTCCGGGTCTACTCGGGCCGCCTGGTGTCCGGCACCGCCGTGCTGAACTCCGTCAAGGGCAAGAAGGAGCGCATCGGCAAGATCTACCGTATGCACGCCAACAAGCGTGAGGAGATCGAGTCGGTGGTCGCCGGTGACATCGTCGCCGTCATGGGCCTGAAGCAGACCACCACCGGTGAGACGCTGTCCGACGACAAGCAGCCGGTGATCCTGGAGTCCATGGACTTCCCGGCGCCGGTCATCCAGGTCGCCATCGAGCCCAAGTCGAAGGGCGACCAGGAGAAGCTGGGTGTCGCGATCCAGCGCCTGGCCGAGGAGGACCCGTCCTTCCAGGTCCACTCGGACGAGGAGACCGGCCAGACCATCATCGGCGGTATGGGCGAGCTGCACCTCGAGGTGCTGGTCGACCGCATGCGCCGTGAGTTCAAGGTCGAGGCCAACGTCGGCAAGCCGCAGGTCGCGTACCGCGAGACGATCCGCAAGGCCGTCGAGCGCGTGGACTACACCCACAAGAAGCAGACCGGTGGTACCGGTCAGTTCGCCAAGGTGCAGATCGCGATCGAGCCCCTCGAGGGCGGCGACGCCTCGTACGAGTTCGTGAACAAGGTGACCGGCGGCCGTGTCCCGAAGGAGTACATCCCTTCGGTGGACGCCGGTGCGCAGGAGGCCATGCAGTTCGGTATCCTCGCCGGCTACGAGATGACGGGCGTCCGCGTCACGCTTCTCGACGGTGGCTACCACGAGGTGGACTCCTCCGAGCTCGCGTTCAAGATCGCCGGTTCGCAGGCCTTCAAGGAGGCCGCGCGCAAGGCTTCGCCCGTGCTCCTCGAGCCGATGATGGCCGTCGAGGTCACCACGCCCGAGGACTACATGGGTGAGGTCATCGGCGACATCAACTCCCGCCGTGGCCAGATCCAGGCCATGGAGGAGCGGGCCGGTGCTCGCGTCGTGAAGGGCCTCGTGCCCCTTTCGGAGATGTTCGGCTACGTCGGGGACCTCCGCAGCAAGACGTCGGGTCGCGCAAGCTACTCGATGCAGTTCGACTCCTACGCCGAGGTTCCGCGGAACGTCGCCGAGGAGATCATCGCGAAGGCCAAGGGCGAGTAACGGACTCCGTTCACACGCTTTAGGCTTGACCCCGGAGCCTGCTCGGGGCATTCCGCCGCAAACCGGTGGAATGCCCCGGCCCCGGGCTTTCCAGCAAAGATCACCTGGCGCCGATGAGTAAGGCGTACAGAACCACTCCACAGGAGGACCCCAGTGGCGAAGGCGAAGTTCGAGCGGACTAAGCCGCACGTCAACATCGGCACCATCGGTCACATCGACCACGGTAAGACGACCCTCACGGCCGCCATTACCAAGGTGCTGCATGACGCGTACCCGGACCTGAACGAGGCCTCGGCCTTCGACATGATCGACAAGGCGCCCGAAGAGCGCCAGCGTGGTATCACGATCTCGATCTCGCACGTCGAGTACCAGACCGAGTCGCGTCACTACGCCCACGTCGACTGCCCCGGTCACGCGGACTACATCAAGAACATGATCACGGGTGCTGCCCAGATGGACGGCGCCATCCTCGTGGTCGCCGCCACCGACGGCCCGATGCCGCAGACCAAGGAGCACGTGCTCCTGGCCCGCCAGGTCGGCGTTCCGTACATCGTCGTCGCCCTGAACAAGGCCGACATGGTGGACGACGAGGAGATCCTGGAGCTCGTCGAGCTCGAGGTCCGTGAGCTCCTCTCCGAGTACGAGTTCCCGGGCGACGACGTTCCCGTCGTCAAGGTCTCCGCTCTGAAGGCCCTCGAGGGCGACAAGGAGTGGGGCAACACCGTCCTCGAGCTGATGAAGGCCGTGGACGAGTCGATCCCGGCTCCCGAGCGTGACGTCGACAAGCCGTTCCTGATGCCGATTGAGGACGTCTTCACGATCACCGGTCGCGGTACGGTCGTCACCGGCCGTATCGAGCGTGGCATCCTCAAGGTCAACGAGACCGTCGACATCATCGGCATCAAGACCGAGAAGACCACCACCACGGTCACCGGCATCGAGATGTTCCGCAAGCTGCTCGACGAGGGTCAGGCCGGTGAGAACGTCGGTCTGCTGCTCCGCGGCATCAAGCGCGAGGACGTCGAGCGCGGCCAGGTCATCATCAAGCCCGGTTCGGTCACCCCGCACACCGAGTTCGAGGCCCAGGCCTACATCCTGTCGAAGGACGAGGGTGGCCGTCACACCCCCTTCTTCAACAACTACCGCCCGCAGTTCTACTTCCGTACGACGGACGTGACCGGCGTCGTGACCCTCCCCGAGGGCACCGAGATGGTCATGCCGGGTGACAACACCGAGATGAAGGTGGAGCTCATCCAGCCGATCGCCATGGAAGAGGGCCTGAAGTTCGCCATCCGCGAGGGTGGCCGGACCGTGGGCGCCGGCCAGGTCACCAAGATCAACAAGTAAGCTCCGGCTGCTTGCTGATCCGACCTGGTAGCTCCACCGCGAGCACCTGAGAGGGCCCGCACGACTTCGGTCGTGCGGGCCTTTTCGTGTCGCAGGGGGCCGGTGGTGTCAACCTCCATGTCCTGCTGTCACTCGATCGCGGGAGGGGTTGGCATATGCGCGCCGTAGAGCGGGAGTCGGCCCTAATTTCGGATCATGCTCAGCTCATCCCATGAGGCCCTGCACCGGATCTTCCAGGAGGACCCGGGCCTCTTCGCCCGTGCCGTCAGAAGGCTCGGTGTTTCCTTTCCGCCGCCTGTTTCCGCTTCCCCGCTTCCCACCGACCTCACGGAGAACCGTCCGATGGAGCGACGGGTGGACACGCTGCTGAGGATGGACACCGAGGACGGCGAGTTCATCCTGGCGGTCGAGTCCCAGGGGAAACGGGCCCCCGACAAGCCCGCGAGCTGGGCGTACTATCTCTCCCACCTGTACGCCAAGTACGGCATCCCCCCGGTCCTCCTCGTCGTCTGCGCGGACCGGTCCACCGCGGCCTGGGCGGCCCGGCAGGTAGACATCGGCCCGCCGCAGTGGCCCTCGCTCACCCTGCGTCCTCTGGTCCTGGGACCGGACAGTCTGCCGGTGATCGCCAGCCCCGACGAGGCCGCTCGCGACATTCCGCTCACGGTCCTGTCGGCGGCTCTGCACCGCCGGGATCCGGACGCCGATGCCATACTGAATGCGCTGGCAAAGGCACTGAAGGGCTTGTCGGCCGACGACGAGGACACCGCGGGCACCTTCATCGAACTCACTGAACAAGGCCTCGGCAAGACGCCGGCCGCGGATCTCTGGAGGCACCTGATGGCTGTCGACCTCTCTTTCTTCCAGTCGGAGACTGCTCAGAGGCTTCGGGCGGAGGGCCGTGACGAGGGCCGGATCGAGGGCCGGGCGGAGGACATTCTGCGGCTGCTCGACGGCCGGGGCATCGAGGTGTCCGCGGAGGAGCGGGAGCGTATTGCCGGGTGCGGTGACCTGGACACGTTGGATGTCTGGTTCACCCGGGCGATCACGGCCACGTCGGCGGCGGAGGTCTTCGAGAGCGGTGAGGCGGGCTGAGCCGGTTCGGCGGCGCGGCGGCGATGCGTCAAAAGGGTGGCCGCTCGCGGATATCCGCGAGTTCCACCGCACGGCGCCGCAGGGCCAGACCGGCCGGGGCGACCGACGCGAGCACCGCGAGGAACGCGCGGGCGGTCACGACCGCGCCGATCGTCGGCCGTGGCAGTGCGGGGTGTGGGGCGCACCGAGAGCAGGCCCAGCGCCGCCCACATCCCGGCCAGTTCGAGACCGGCGACGATCAGTCCCAGGAGCGCGTCGACCACGACAACCAGCAGTGACTCTGCGACTACCAGTCGCGGTACCTGCCCGTTGGTGCCCCTGGTCGGCCGCAGCACCGCCAGGTCACGGACCCGGTCAGAGGTGGCCATCACCATCGTGCTGACCAGGGAGATGCCGGTGCAGAGCATGCGGGCGCCCCGACGGGCCGCGGTAGCTCTTCGGGTTGCCCGAGTCCCAGAAGGAGACGAGAGGGCGCACCCGGTCCCCGTACTCGAGTGCGGTTACCCAGTCGGCGGGCCAGGCCGAGCCGCCGACCGACGCCCCGGCGAGCGCTCCGGCCAGTGCGGCGACGGAGTCGGAGTCGCCGGAGGAGAACGCCGCTCGCTGGACGACCGCCACGGGCTCCTCGGGGAAGAGCAGGAAGCAGTAGAGGGCGGTGGCCAGAGCTTCCTCGGCGATCCAGCCCGCGCCGACCACCTCGCACGGGTCGCGCTCCGGGTCGGGCCGGTCGAGAGCGGCGGAAACGGTGTCGAGAGCCGCCAGGGTCTCGTCCCAGCCGTGTGCGATGAAATCGGCGGGGTCGGCCGCACCCGCTCGCTGCGCCAGGTCGCCGAGCCAGTCTCCGTGGTACGTCCGGCGCGCGGACCGTCCGTAGTGGTGCAGCCGCGGCAGCAGCTCCGAGGGGTGGCAGTTGTGCGTGAGCAGCCACACGGCGTGTGCGGTGAGGTCGCTTGCCGCAAGCGCGGTGGGATGGCCGTGGGTCAGCGCGGTCTGCAACTGGGCCGTACCGGCGCGCTGTTCCGCTGTCAGTCCCGGCAGCAGACCGACGGCGCCACCCGCATGTTCGCCCCGCACCCCTTGGAAGCCATCACGGTGGCCTCCTGCCACGGCACACCGCGCTCCAGAGCCGCGCACGCGTCCAGGCAGGTCCGCCCCGGAGCGCGGTTGTTGTCCGAAGAGCGGAGCCACGCCACGAAGCGTGCCCGCAGGGCGGGCGCGATGGTCGCGGCCGTCAAGGAGGAGACGCCGTGGTCCGCGACGTCCGCCAGCGCCACGACCACCGCCAGGGTCATCCGGGTGTCGTCCGAGACCCGGGCCACGCCGGAGCGGACGGGCAGCTCCATCTGCCGCCAGGAGCCGTATCGACTGGTGAGCTGGGTGATGTCGAGGAACTCGGTGGGATAGCCCATGGCGTCACCGAGGGCGAGGCCGAAGATCGCTGACGTCGGTCCACCCTTGATGGTGTCCCTGCGCCACTTCCGCTCGGTGAGCTCGTCGAGGACGGCGAGGCTTTCGGCCTGGGCGAGGGAGTCCGGCACGATGTGGAAACCGTGGGCGGCAGTCGGCTGCGTCATGATTTCCGTCAGGGCCTGAGTTGGCGCGATGCCCCGCTCCTTGGCCGAATGCAGGTGCAGTACCCAAGCGCCGGCGCTGTTGGAGGCATCAGGGCCCGCAGCGTTGTGTAGTTCTACGCCAGCGGCATCGTCCTCGTCGTTCGCCCATACGTGACCGAGCACTCGGTTCTCGGTGTCGGCGAATGCCACGTACTGCACGGGACGTCCGGTGTGACGGGCGTAACGCGGTGGTCCTCCCGGCACGATGCGGCCGCCGACGCTCTCGGCGAAGCGTGGGTTGATCCGGCGGTCAGGGTGTGCGGAGCTCATGCTGGTTGGTCTTTCCTGATCGGGTACCACGTCGAGGTGCTCAGCACGGGCTGTGCCAGGCCCAGATCGGTCGCCGCGCTGGTGAGGCTGCCCGCGTCCGCGATCGCCATGATCGTCTTCAGATGCCGCAACTCCAGCTCGAGGAAGGGAACTTGCGGCGTGAAGGGGGCGGGGTGGGAACTGGTGCGGCCATTATCGGGACCGGCGCCCCCTTCCGTGCGGACCTCAGCGGTACCGGATCACGTGCAGTAGCTGAACCCCCGTCGGGTCGAAGGAGACGGGCTCGCCCGTGGAGCCGTCGACCACCATCACGCCGGTCTCCAGGCGGAGTGCGTTCACCAGTCGGCCGACGGCTTCCCGGCCCCGGCCGTTGGTACGGCGCGCCCAGATCAGGGCCCGCGCCGCGACCGGCAGGGCGGAGGCGGCTTCCATCGCCGACGCCCAGTCCCGGTGCTCGGACACCGACAGGACGGGGCCGAGTTCGGCGAGCGTCGGCTCGAACCACGCGGCGCGCGCCGGAGGCGGCGGCTTCGGAAGGTCCGCCGTCCCCGGGGTGGTGCCCGCGTCCCAACGGGCCAGCCAGGTCCACGGGTCGGTGTTGGGCAGGCCGAACGGCGCGGACTCGTCCTTCGGGACGACGACCGTCGCGTCGAGCATGGCGTCCCGCCACTGACCGTCGCGCAGGAAGTGCGTGGTGTTGCAGGAGAAGACCCAGCCGCGTGTGGTCTCGTCCTGCGCCGTCGGGGCGTGCAGCTCGACCTGGCCGTGGTAGGCGTCCTGGAGCCACCGGCGGGCCTTGTCGACGGCGGACGTGAAGTCCGGTGCCGGCTGTTCCCACGGGGCACGGCGTGGCGTGAAGGCCCCCGGCAGCGCGCGCATCAGCACCAGTTCGTGGACCAGCGAGGGGTCGAGCCGGGCGAGGGACGAGGTCAGGGCGTCCAGCAGGACCACCTGCCCCTTGTTGTTGTGCGCGTAGAGCAGGTTGCCCGTCGCCTCCTGGCCGCTGACCTCCCGCCGGACCCACACCAGGCCCCGCGTGTCCGGCCCGGTTTCCGTGACCGAGCGGACCACGTCGTCCCAGCCGCTGACGTCGACCCGTGTGCATTCGGGGAAGTACCGGCGGACCAGCCGGTCCCACCAGCCGGGTGCCTCGTCCGACGGACGCCAGGGCAGAGGCACGGAGGGAGCACCGTTGATCGCGGAGTGCAGGGAGACGACGCAGCCCCGGGCGTTGATCCGGCGGGACTGGTTCTCGACCCTGCGGACCGTCTCCTCCGGCGGGGCCGGCTCCAGGTCGGCCAACGGGGTGCTCGGCGCCGGGTGGAAGGGGCTGCCGCCGTTCTTGGGCACCACGACCGAGGCCGCGAGCATCGGCGTTTCCGGATAGCCGGCCTGCGGCAGGGCCCGGCAGGCCATCAACCAGGCGCCAGGGGTCTCGTGCACGGGGTAGGGGGTGGCCAGTTGGACGAGACCGCCGTAGGTGGCGTTCAACCAGGCCGTGGCCTGTTGCTCGGGGCTCGGCATGTCAGCGGTCCTTCCTCGGCGGCCAGCCGTGGGGCCACTCGCCCGATGCCTGCAATTCCATGTAGTGGTCCACCGGAAGATAGGTCGGGGAAAAGTGGGGGTCCGTTCCGTCGTGAGGCACGACGACGACCGATGTGAAAGGAGCCTGAGCGGCATCGCCCGTCTCGATGTGCTCCTTGAAATCGAATCGAACCGTCCAGCCGTATGCGTAATTGATACCCGTTTCGGGGAGCATCACCACGGAATCAGGCTTCTCCGGATATGCCTTCTTCTTGAGGTACTCGGAAGCCGCTGCGACGGCTTCGTCCCGACTCAACATTTAGGAACTCCCATTACGGTAAGGAATGTGCCCGATTGATGACACGTTTTTCTCCAGGATCCCGAGCGTGCCGCTCTGGCCGTCAAGGAAAACCACTCCGTGCTTGGTGTTCACAGCGTTGAACACGTGTGCGCTGCCGTCGGGTCGGCTGATGTACACAGCACTTCTGGAACCCTCACCCCGCGCTTGGAGATCCCTGATGACGTCATCGTAACTGTTGACCATGTCGTAGTGGCCCTTTGCCCTGTCCTTCATTCCAAGCTGCTCGGGGGGAATATGGTCGGGCTGCTGCTTCGGTGCCGCACTGACGTCGACTCCGTCCAGTCTGCGATCCACGGTTACGACGTTGTGGCTGCAGTTGTCTCTGTATCCAGGGTTTCCTTTATTGTTGACGTCCCTGAGCCATGGATACTCGCTGTCCAGGAAATCCTGGGCCTTCTTCGGGTCCACGGATTCGTAGTGAATCGCCCTCTCCTTGACATGGTCCGTGGACCGCGCAAGGTCACTCCAGTCCTTGGACGCCGCGCCGGCGGCGTCGTCGGCCAACTTCGTCCCGTTGGGCGCGGCCTTTCCGATTCCGGTCTCCACTCCCTCCTTCACCGCGAGCCGGAGGCCGCCGCGGGCCACCCCCGCGCCCTTGGTGCCGATCAGTTCGGGAACGAGGCGGCCGATGAACTCGGAGGGGTCCTTCTTGAAGCCCTCCACCGCGGCGGTCAACGCCCGGTCGGGGTGGGCCACGGTGGAGACCAGGCCGGAGAGCGTCATCGAGGTGTTCTCGAGGTACTCCGCCGGGTGGGTCAGGTTGTAGGGGTCCGCGGGGTTGATGCCGCGGACGAAGGTGACCAGGCCGGCCGTGCCCTTGACCACACCACCCACGAAGTGGGTGCCTTCGATGTTCCCCGCCATGAAGCCGTCGACGAGGTTGTTGCCGATGCGTTCCAGCGGCGGCGGCTCGGCCGGGGCGTGGGCCAGGGCTTTCCCGATGCTCCTCTCGGCGTCCGAGGCTGCGGTGTTGCGCTGCTTGCGCGCCTCGGCGAGGTTCTCGCGCGCCTGCCGGATGGTCTCCTTGCCGGGATCGCGGAACGGCCCGGGTGTCGGCCCGGGGTCCTGATCGGCCTTGATCTTGGCGTTGTACGCGTCGACCTGTTTGTTGTGGTCCTCGACGGCCTGCTCGGAGGCGCGTTTGCCCCGCTTGTAGAGCGCGATCGCTTCCTGTGCCTGCCTCTGTGCCCAGGTGACGGTGTCGGCGTAGGACTCCAGTGCGCCTGCGGCTGTCTCGCAGGCGTCGGCGGCCCGGAGCCACTTCGTGGGGTGGACGCCGAACTTCTCGCGGAAGGTTTCTCCGCCTTCGCCGCGCCAACTGGAGGAGTCGACCTTCTTCATCCCCGAGCCGACCTTGTCGAAGGCGGTGGAGAAGTCGCGGAGGTGTTTGGCGCTGCTCCGGATCCTTTCGGGGTTCCCGTGGATGAGTTCGTCGGCTTCCTCGGTCTGGCCGAGCTGCTGTTCGCCCGGTGTGGCGCCGAGGTCGGAGGCGAGCTCGTCGCCCCAGTCCTCCACCGCGTCCGCGGCGTCTTTCAGGCCGACCTTGTCCAGGCCTTCGCCGAGCCGGTCGGTGCCCCAGTCGACGCCTTCGCCGACGACCCTCTTGCCCGCGTCGATGCCGTGCTCAACGACCCTCAGGCCGCTGTTGAGACCGTCCTTCAGCTTTCCCAGGTCGTCACCGATGTCGTCGAGGACGCCCATCAGTCATCGCTCCCGTCACTCTGCACACGGGCGCGTTCCTCGGGCGAAGGGCCGAACTGCTCGTCCAGCATCCGCTCGTACTGGGCATCCGAAACCCCCAGGCGCTCGCGCACGCTCTCCGGGCCCACCCCCGGCAGACCGAGGTTCTCGGAGGTCATCACGTCCCGGCCCGCGTCTCTCCACCCCTGGGCGCTGTTCTCCCAAGCGCGTTCGAAGGACTCCTTGCTGTAGTCGGCGTCCCTGACGTGGGTGAACGCGTTGCTCGACAGAACCTGCTTCCAGTCCTTGCCGGTGATCTCCTCCTCCGAGGCGTACGGGTTGCCCATGACGGAGTTGACGCCGATCTTCATGGCGCCCTCCACGTACTGGTCGGTCTCGTAGTACGTGCCGGCCGCCAGCCCGGTCTTGAGCGCGAACCCGTTCCCCTCGTTGATCAGCGAGCGCACGCCCCACTCCCACCGCTCGCAGAAGGAGTCGAAGGCGCTCGTGAGGCCCGCCGCGCCCAGTTCGAGCCCGGACAGCGCGATGTCGCCGAAGCCACGGCCCGTGCCGGCCTCGCCGACCATGCCGAGTTCCTTCAGCTCGCCCAGGGCGAGCGTCAGTCCCTTGGCGATCTCGTCGAGACCGATCGCCGCCAGGTCCTTGCCGTTGCCGCCTCCCGTCATCGAGGCGCACCCCCTTGATGTACGTGATCCACGGCGAAGGCGTCGGGCACCACTCCCGACACCGGCGGAAACAGCACCGCGTGCTCGGCGCCGTCGGCCGCGTCCAGCGCCACGCCGCAGGGCACACCGGCCGCGGGTACCGCCACGTCCAGCAGCCGTGCCCCGAGCACCGTCTGATACGTCCACTCCTGGTGAGCCTCGTCGCGGGCCAACGCGTACCGGGCCAGGGCCGATTCGTCGGAGAAGGCCAGGATCCAGCGCACGCCGCCGAAGTCGGTGGTGAGCCATCCGCCGCTCCGGAGTGGGACCAGCACCGCGGTGTCCCGGAATGCCTCCAGCAGCGAGGCGAACTCACGGCGGCGGGCCGCCACTTCCTCGGCGGACGGTTCGACGACCTCGTCCGTCTCTCCCAAGCCCGGTGTCTCGGTCCCCTCGGCGGCCTCGGGCACCGGCGGCTCCGGGGCCGCCTCCGGCGGTTCGGGCCGCCGGGTCATCTCCGCGTAGTCGGCGAGCCGGGAACGCCGCACCGGCGCCCCCGCGCCACCCCCGTTGTCCATCATTTCCCAACCCTGACACATGAGCCTTATCGGCCGGTCAACAGCCTTGTCGGGCAACGATGTTACGCACACGATGACCACGCCGCTCCCACCGTCGTGACACGCCCCTGGGTGTCTGTCAGGGCTCCTTGTCCGCAGTGGCTGTCACCGCACTGGCGACGTCGCTGGGGTGTACCAACACGAGCCCGAAGACGACGTCTCCCACTCCCAGCGCCTCATCCTCCTCCGCCTCGCCGGCCGAGCTCACGGCACCGGAGCAGCGGCCGGGCCATCACCGACTGGCTGCCGGAGGGCCCCGGAGCGGTGACTGGAATCTGGGCTCCGTCCGGTTCCCGGAGGGGATCTCTTGGGTCAACGCCGACTGCGTCGCTGACACCGGTACGGGCAAGCTCACGCTGGCCATCGACACCGTGGGCGAGTTCACCGTCGACTGCCCCAGTACCGAGGTCCGCATCAACGTCAACCAGCTCGACTTGGTCGAGGGTCGCAAGGGACGCTTCCGAGTCGAAACCTCGGACAACGTCCGCTGGACGGCGGACATCCAAGTCCCCGACTGACACCCCGTGAAGCACGGCCTGAGTGCTGAGTGCCAGGCGCGCATCACGCCCGAACCACGGTGACGGGCACCTGTATCGGCCGGTGGAGGACGGCAGGCTCACCTTCACCGGCCGAGCGGTGGCGGCCGGTGCGGCAGGCCCGGTCGGCGAGGGGCATCAGGTGTGCGCCGCGTGAGCACTTCTCGGGAAAGTGCCCGCGGTTTCGAGGGGGTGCGTGCAGAGGGTGGGACGTCGGCTGAGGTGGGCCGGTGTGCTGCGGTGATCTCGAACGTGTGAATTGTGCGTTCGGCTCTGCCGGGGGCTCCTGTCGCGATCTAGCGTGAGTTGTGACGAGGTGGCTACGTACGGTAACTGTCCGTCGGTTGTCCGGTGCTGTCCGGACGGTCGGGGCGGTTGGTACGGGTAGGGCGTCGCGGTACGGCGCGGGACGACGGAGGGGCGCGGCATGACGGTGGACGGCGAGGCGGTACAGCTCAGGAGCGAGGCGGACGAGCCGGGGTGGGAGGTCGATCCGGACGACGAGTGGGGCGTCGCGGTCATCACCACGGTGGGGCGGCAGTTGAAGCTGCGGCGCGAGGCGGTGGGGATGCGGGCCGGCGAGTTCGGGGCGGCGGTCGGGTACGGGGAGGACCTGGTCTACAAGGTCGAGGGCGGGAAGCGGATTCCTCGGCAGGAGTATCTGGACAGGGCTGACGAGGTGTTGGGAGCGGGTGGGTTGCTCTCGGCGGCTTGGGAGGATGTGAAGAGGGTCCGGTACCCGAAGAAAGTGCGGGACTTGGCTCGTGTGGAGGCACAGGCTGTCGAGCTGACCGCGTACGGCACCCACAACCTTCACGGTCTGTTGCAGACAGCGGACTACATGCGGACGCTGTTCGAGATGCGGCGGCCGGCGCACTCGCAGGACCAAGTGGAGCGGCTGGTGAGTGCACGTATGGCCCGTAAGACGATCTTTGAGCGGGACCCGGCTCCGGAACTGTGCTTTGTCCAAGAAGAGGCGACGCTCAGGCGGCCACTCGGGGGAAAAATGGTGCTGCGCCGCCAGTTGGAACACCTCCTGGAACTCGGTCAAATGCGGAACGTTGAGATCCAGGTGATGCCGATCGACCGTGCGGTCCATGCTGGCATGGGAGGCGAGATCCAGGTGCTCAAGTTCGCCGACGGTACGGCAGTTGGTCGAGCCGAGGGGGACTTCGGTAGCCGTCCCGTCTCGGAATGGAAGCATCTACGGATCATGGAACTGCGGTGTGGCATCATCCGGGCTCAGGCTCTCTCGCCAGGGGAGTCGCTGGCTTTCATCGAGCAAGTGCTGGGAGAGACATGATCCGCAAAACGTCTGCTGAGGACGGCTCGGGGCTGCGGTGGTTCAAGAGCAGCTATAGCGACAGCAGCAACAGCAACGAGTGCGTTGAGGTCGCGACCACGCTGGACGCGGTGCACGTCCGTGACTCCAAGAACACGGGAGGCCCCCAGTTCGCGGTCACCCGCAGCGCGTGGGTGGACTTCCTGACGTACGCCTCGGGAAGCTGACCATCGCCCGCCCTCAACTCTTCGGCCTGATGTTCGCGTTGAGGTGGAAGAGGTTGGTGGGGTCGTACTTCGCCTTGACTGCAGAGAGCCGTTCGTAGTTCGTGCCGTAGCCCTCGCGCAGGAGCTGCTCGCCCTCCTCGAGGAAGCCGGGGAAGTTGAGGTAGAGGCCCCCGGTGGAGAACGAACTCAGGTCGGCGAAGGTGTCGCGTACCCAGGCCATGTTCTCGGCCGAGTCGGCTTCCGCCTCCCAGTTCGCCTCGATTCCGAGCAGGTAGGGGGCGTCGCGGTTGGCGAAGGCGGTCTCCTCCTCGCCGACACGGGCCATGGCACCGCCCTGGTACCAGACGTCGATGGTGGTCTGGGGCGAAGGCGCCGCGGCGGCGTGCTCGGCGAGCCGCTCGATCAGCTCGTCGCCGAGCTCGGGCACGTTCACGGACTTCCAGTAGTAGCGCCAGCCGTCGGGGTAGTCCTCGTCCAGGATCGCCTGGACTTCCGTGTAGGGCATGGTGCCGCTGAGGTCGCAGATCGGGTCGGCGATCTCTCGCAGCGGCCGTAGCAGCCGCTCGCCGTCCGCCGGGTCGCCCGGGTACGGCGCGAGCAGTGCTGCGAAGCTCTTCCCGTGTGCCTCGGGCGGGAAGGGCTCTGCCTCCGGGACCTTCCCGAGGATGCCGATCGGGGCGAAGTCGTCCGGCCTCTGGGACAGGTAGTGCTCGCAGGCCCGCAGCACCTCCTTGGTGGCGGCTGCGGGGTAGAACACGAAGCAGAGGAAGACCTCCGGCCCGAGGGGATGCAGGCGGTACTCGAACGAGGTGACGACGCCGAAGTTGCCGCCACCGCCCCGGATCGCCCAGAAGAGGTCCTGGTTCTGGCTCCCGTCGGCGACCAGGAGGCGCCCGTCAGCGGTGACAACCCGTGCGGACAGGAGATTGTCGCAGCTCAGCCCGTGTTTACGCCGGAGCCAGCCTATTCCCCCGGACAAGGTCAGGCCGGCTACCCCCGTCTGCGTCACCACGCCCAACGGAGTGGCAAGCCCATGACGCTGAGTCTCCCGGTCGACGTCCCCCAACGTGCAGCCACCCTGTGCGACCGCCCTCCGCCCCTCCGGGTCGACCTCGACACCTCTCATCCCCGACAGATCGATGACCAGACCACCGTCGCAGACCGCCTGACCGGCGACGCCGTGTCCGCCCCCGCGCACGGCGACGAGCATCTCGTTGTCGCGGGCGAAGTCGACCGCGGCGACCACGTCCTCGTCGCCCGCACACCGGGCCACCAGTGCCGGGCGCCTGTCGATCATGCCGTTCCAGAGCTCTCGTGCCGGCTCGTAGTCGGCCTCCCCGGGCCGGATGAGCCGCCCCCGCAACCTGGAGGCGAACGCGTCCACGAGGGAGCCCGGAACGTCCGCCTGCCCGCCGCGCTCCCCCTCCTCCCTCTTGATCGGCGTACTGCTGTGGCTGTGGCTCCCGCTCATGGGGATCACCTCCCGGTTTTCAGCATCACGCCTGACGGGACGAGGTGCCATCCGAGCTCCCCGCGCACCGTGTGGCCAGTTGCCGAGGGCGGCGGCATCCGGCCGTGGGCCCTCCCCGCTCGGACCGGGGCCGCCGTCCCGCGCTGCGTACGCAGGGTCTCGAATAGCGGACAATCATGCGAGGCCCTTGGCCTTCCGCTTAACACATGAGTAACACTGAAGGGTCGACTGCCGTACCGAGAACCCCCGAGGCGGTCACCGTCCTGCGCGAGGCAATGGCGCCGCGCGCCCATCACCGGGCCCGTACCGGTGTCAGCCGCGCCAGAAAGGGACTCCGTGACTTCACGACCCGACTTCCACACCTCGCTGGACCGTCTGCGTACCGACATCCTGCGCCGGAATCCGGCCGAACCCGAGTTCCACCAGGCCGCACGTGAGGTGCTGGACACCCTCGGGCCGGTGCTTTCGGCGCGTCCGGAGTACGCGGACCCGGGGCTCGTCGAGCGGCTCATCGAGCCGGAGCGGCAGATCATCTTCCGGGTGCCGTGGCAGGACGACCAGGGGCGTGTTCACGTAAACCGGGGATTCCGGATCGAGTACAACAGCGCCCTCGGCCCGTACAAAGGCGGTCTGCGCTTCCACCCCTCGGTGAACCTCGGGATCATCAAGTTCCTGGGCTTCGAGCAGGTCTTCAAGAACGCGCTGACCGGGCTCGGCATCGGCGGCGGCAAGGGCGGCAGCGACTTCGACCCGCAGGGCCGCAGCGACGCGGAGGTCATGCGCTTCTGCCAGTCGTTCATGACGGAGCTGTACCGGCACATCGGTGAGTACACCGACGTACCGGCGGGCGACATCGGTGTCGGCGCCCGTGAGATCGGCTACCTGTTCGGCCAGTACCGGCGGATCACCAACCGCTGGGAGGGCGGCGTACTGACCGGCAAGCGCGCCGGCTGGGGCGGCTCGCTGATACGGCCGGAGGCGACCGGATACGGCAACGTGCTGTTCGCGGAGGCGATGCTGAGTGAGCGTGGCGAGGACCTGGAGGGCCAGACCGCGGTCGTCTCCGGATCCGGAAACGTCGCGATCTACACCATCCAGAAGCTGACGGCCCTCGGGGCCAACCCGGTGACCTGTTCCGACTCCAGCGGCTACGTCTTCGACAAGAAGGGCATCGACGTCGAGCTGCTGTGCCAGATCAAGGAGGTCGAGCGCGGCCGGGTGAGCGCGTACGCCGAGCGGCGTGGCGCCTCCGCGCGGTTCGTGCCCGGCGGGCGGGTCTGGGAGGTCCCGGCCGACATCGCCCTGCCGTCGGCGACGCAGAACGAGCTGAACGCGGACGCCGCCGCGGTGCTCATCCGTAACGGCGTGAAGGCGGTGTCGGAGGGCGCGAACATGCCGACGACGCCGGATGCCGTGCAGCTCCTCCAGAAGGCCGGAGTCGCCTTCGGGCCCGGCAAGGCCGCGAACGCCGGCGGGGTGGCGGTCAGCGCGCTGGAGATGACGCAGAACGCGTCCCGCACGACGTGGAAGGCCGACCAGGTCGAGAACGAGTTGGCCCGCATCATGACCGACATCCACCGCACGTGCGCCGAGACCGCCGACCGCTACGGCGCTCCCGGCGACTACGTCACGGGCGCGAACATCGCCGGCTTCGAGCGCGTCGCGGACGCGGTACTGGCGCAGGGAGTCATCTGACGGTGCCGGTCCGGTGGGGGAGGGTCGAGGTCCTCCCCCACCGGACCGGGGGACTACCCCACATGGCCCTGGCCTCGCGCGACCCGGCCGTGGAGACTCGGACACATGCAGAAACTCTCCCTCGACACCCTCGCCCGCGAGCAGCTCGAACGCGCCACCGCCTCCACCACCGGCCGCAGCGCGAGCACGGTCTACGGCGGCCACGAACACACGCTGCGCCAGACCCTCCTCGCCCTCACCGCCGGCGCCTCCCTCGCCGAACACGAGAACCCCGGCGAGGCGACCCTGCTGGTCCTGCGCGGTCGGGTCCGCCTCGCCAGCGGCGACACGTCGTGGGAGGGCCAGACCGGAGACCTGCTCGTCGTCCCACAGGCCCGCCACGCCCTGGAGGCACTGGAGGACGCGGCGGTGGTCCTCACCGTCGCCAAGCGGGGCTGAGGCGGTCTCGGGGTTCCGGTGGGGTTGGCCTCCCCAGCGGTTCGCGCAATGGCACGATGTCCGCACAGGTGATCGGGTGGACGGGGAGGCCGGCGCCATGGTCCGCCACCTGGAGACGCCGACCGTCGAGCGAGGCGGTTTCCGGATCAAGGCGCCGGATTCCTGGTGGGAGGGCGACGTGCGGCCGGAGCCGCGGGACGACCCGATCCACCGGGTGGTGAGTGAACGCCTGCGGCAGCACCCGGAGTCGGCGCCGCACCGGGACACGTGCCTCACGGGTACGGTTCGCCTGCGACGGCGAGCTGCGCGTCACCTCGGTGACCAGCCGGCAGGGCTCCGCAGGGGAGTACGTCATCTACGACGAGGCTGGGCCGCCTGGTCCGGGAGCGGGACTTCTGCGCCGGCACGGGCGGTGTCCGGCCGCCGGCCCCCACGCCCGACGAAGCGATGCAAGGACTCACCGGAAGGATCCAGCCGGTGGCTTCCTCTTGGTCATCGGAGGCGGACGCGCGCCCCGGGTTTGAGTTGCGTCACGCCCGGGGTATTCTCTCCGCTTCGATTGGCCAGCCCCGCACCCCGTGTGGCAAACTAGCGGGGTTGCTCGGTCGAGTGCCGATGCTGCGCGCCTCCCGCCGGGGGGACCGGAAGCGAGTCCCACAGTACTCGTCGTCCCACGCATTGCACCGAGAGGTGCAGGGGCGGACGTACGGGAATCTTCCGGGAAGCGTCAGCGGGGTGCAGACCAGGCGCCCGGTGGGCCTCTCGCCCCCATCCGCGGTTCCGGAAGGGTCCGCACTCCCCGACAGGGAAGTTCCGCCAAGGGACATTCATGTCAACGGGAGCGCGACACGCCCGACCGCGTGGGTCGGAGGGGAGAGTGGGAACACCGGGTTCCGGAGCGTTTTCTAGAGACAGGACTACGAAGCAGCCATGGCGGGACAGAAGATCCGCATCCGGCTCAAGGCCTACGACCACGAGGTCATCGATTCCTCGGCGAAGAAGATCGTCGAGACGGTGACGCGTACTGGTGCGTCGGTCGCGGGCCCGGTGCCGCTGCCCACTGAGAAGAACGTGTACTGCGTCATCAAGTCGCCGCACAAGTACAAGGACTCGCGCGAGCACTTCGAGATGCGCACGCACAAGCGCCTCATCGACATCCTCGACCCGACTCCCAAGACCGTTGACTCTCTGATGCGACTCGACCTCCCGGCCGGTGTCGACATCGAGATCAAGCTCTGAGGGCCGGTGATCTGAGAGATGACCAAGCAGATCAAGGGCATCCTGGGCGAGAAGCTCGGCATGACGCAGGTGTGGGACGAGAGCAACCGTGTTGTTCCCGTCACCGTCGTCAAGGCCGGGCCCAACGTCGTCACCCAGGTCCGTACGAATGACGCCGACGGCTACGAGTCCGTGCAGATCGCCTTCGGCGAGATCGACCCGCGCAAGGTGAACAAGCCCCTCAAGGGTCACTTCGCCAAGGCCGACGTCACCCCCCGTCGCCACCTCGTCGAGATCCGCACCGCGGACGCCTCCGAGTACACGCTGGGCCAGGAAGTCACCGCTGAGGTGTTCGAGGCCGGCGTGAAGGTCGACGTGACCGCGAAGAGCAAGGGCAAGGGCTTCAGCGGCGTCATGAAGCGCCACAACTTCAAGGGCAACAACGCCTCGCACGGTGCCAAGCGCGTGCACCGCACGCCCGGTTCCATCGGCGGCTGTGCCACCCCGGGTCGTGTGTTCAAGGGCCAGCGCATGGCGGGCCGCATGGGCAACGAGCGGGTCACCACCCAGAACCTGACCGTCCACGCCGTTGACGCGGAGAAGGGGCTGCTGCTCATCAAGGGCGCGGTTCCCGGTCCGAACGGCGGCCTCGTCCTGGTCCGCACCGCGGCCAAGGGGGCCTGAGGTAAGCGATGAGTACTGCGACAAGCATTGACATCCTTTCGCCGGCGGGCGACAAGGCCGGTACCGTCGAGCTCCCCTCGGAGATCTTCGACGTGGAGAAGGTCAGCATTCCGCTGATCCACCAGGTCGTCGTCGCTCAGCTGGCCGCTGCCCGCCAGGGCACGCACAAGACCAAGACCCGCGGTGAAGTCCGTGGTGGCGGCAGGAAGCCGTACCGCCAGAAGGGCACCGGCCGCGCCCGTCAGGGTTCGACCCGTGCGCCGCAGTTCGCCGGCGGTGGCATCGTCCACGGCCCGCAGCCGCGCGACTACTCGCAGCGGACCCCGAAGAAGATGAAGGCCGCGGCCCTGCGCCACGCCCTCACCGACCGGGCCCGCCACGACCGCATTCACGTCGTCACCGGCGTGATCGAGGGTGAGACCCCCTCCACGAAGGCCGCCAAGACGCTGTTCGGCAAGATCTCGGAGCGCAAGAACCTGCTCCTGGTCGTCGACCGCGCCGACGAGGCCGCGTGGCTGTCCGCCCGCAACCTGCCCCAGGTGCACATCCTGGAGCCGGGCCAGCTGAACACGTACGACGTTCTCGTCTCGGACGACGTGGTCTTCACCAAGGCCGCTTTCGAGTCCTTCGTCGCCGGCCCGAACAAGGCCAACGACAACGAAGGGAGCGAGGTCTGATGGCTATCCGTCACCCCTCCATCGCCTCCAAGGCGGCGAAGAAGGCCAAGGAGGCGCGCCTCAAGAAGGCGCGTCGCCACGCCACCGAAGGCAAGAACACCGTCGTCACCCCGGTGAGCAAGTCGTTCACGGACCCCCGTGACGTCTTGGTCAAGCCGGTCGTGTCGGAGAAGAGCTACGCGCTCATCGACGAGAACAAGTACACGTTCATCGTCGCTCCGGGCTCCAACAAGACGGAGATCAAGGAGGCCGTGCAGGCGGTCTTCTCGGTCAAGGTCACCGGCGTCAACACGATCAACCGCCAGGGCAAGCGCAAGCGCACGCGTACCGGCTTCGGCCAGCGCGTGGGCACCAAGCGCGCGATCGTGACCCTCGCCGAGGGCGACCGTATCGACATCTTCGGCGGTCCGACCTCCTGACGGAGGTCCGGAGCGTCCAGATTTCGGAACAAACTTCCGAGGACTGAGAGACAATGGGTATCCGCAAGTACAAGCCGACGACCCCGGGCCGTCGTGGCTCCAGCGTCGCCGACTTCGTCGAGGTCACGCGGTCCACGCCGGAGAAGTCGCTGGTCCGTCCCCTGCACAGCAAGGGCGGCCGTAACAATTCCGGTCGTGTGACCGTTCGCCACCAGGGTGGCGGACACAAGCGCGCCTACCGCGTGATCGACTTCCGTCGTCACGACAAGGACGGCGTGCCGGCGAAGGTCGCGCACATCGAGTACGACCCCAACCGCACCGCGCGCATCGCGCTCCTGCACTACGCGGACGGCGAGAAGCGCTACATTCTCGCGCCGCGTGGCCTGAGCCAGGGCGATCGCGTCGAGAACGGTCCCGAGGCCGACATCAAGCCGGGCAACAACCTTGCCCTGCGCAACGTTCCGGTCGGTACGACGCTGCACGCCATCGAGCTGCGTCCCGGCGGCGGCGCCAAGTTCGCCCGCTCCGCCGGCGCCTCGGTGCAGCTGCTCGCGAAGGAGGGCTCCATGGCCCACCTGCGCATGCCGTCCGGTGAGATCCGCCTGGTCGACGTCCGCTGCCGCGGCACCGTCGGCGAGGTCGGCAACGCCGAGCAGAACAACATCAGCTGGGGCAAGGCCGGTCGTAAGCGCTGGCTGGGCGTTCGCCCGAGCGTGCGTGGTGTGGTCATGAACCCGGTTGACCACCCGCACGGTGGTGGTGAGGGCCGTACCTCCGGTGGTCGCCACCCGGTGTCCCCGTGGGGCCAGAAGGAAGGCCGTACTCGGGCGCCCAAGAAGGCGTCGAACAAGTACATCGTCCGCCGCCGCAAGACGAACAAGAAGCGCTAAGGACGGGTTGAGATGCCTCGTAGTCTGAAGAAGGGGCCCTTCGTCGACGACCACCTGATCAAGAAGGTGGACGTCCAGAACGAAGCCGGCACCAAGAACGTCATCAAGACCTGGTCCCGTCGCTCGATGATCGTCCCGGCCATGCTCGGCCACACGATCGCGGTGCACAACGGCAAGACCCACATTCCGGTGTTCGTCACCGAGTCGATGGTCGGCCACAAGCTCGGCGAGTTCTCGCCGACGCGCACCTTCCGGGGTCACGTCAAGGACGACCGGAAGTCGAAGCGCCGCTAAAGGGCGGAGTGGAATGACCATGACAGACACTGGAAGGACAACCATGGAAGCCAGGGCCCAGGCGCGGTACATCCGCGTCACGCCCATGAAGGCCCGCCGTGTGGTGGACCTCATCCGTGGCATGGATGCCACGGAGGCTCAGGCGGTCCTGCGTTTCGCCCCGCAGGCCGCGAGCGTGCCGGTCGGCAAGGTGCTGGACAGCGCCATTGCCAACGCCGCGCACAACTACGACCACACCGACGCCGACAGCCTCTTCATTTCCGAGGCGTACGTCGACGAGGGTCCGACCCTGAAGCGGTTCCGGCCGCGCGCCCAGGGCCGTGCCTACCGGATCCGCAAGCGGACCAGCCACATCACCGTGGTCGTCAGCAGCAAGGAAGGAACCCGGTAATGGGCCAGAAGGTAAACCCGCACGGGTTCCGGCTCGGTGTCACGACCGACTTCAAGTCGCGTTGGTACGCCGACAAGCTGTACAAGGACTACGTCAAGGAAGACGTCGCCATCCGTCGGATGATGACGTCCGGCATGGAGCGCGCCGGCATCTCGAAGGTGGAGATCGAGCGCACCCGTGACCGTGTGCGGGTGGACATCCACACCGCGCGTCCGGGCATCGTCATCGGCCGCCGCGGCGCCGAGGCCGACCGCATCCGCGGCGACCTCGAGAAGCTCACGGGCAAGCAGGTCCAGCTGAACATCCTCGAGGTCAAGAACCCCGAGACGGACGCTCAGCTGGTCGCCCAGGCCGTCGCCGAGCAGCTCTCCTCCCGCGTCTCCTTCCGCCGTGCCATGCGCAAGAGCATGCAGTCGGCGATGAAGGCGGGCGCCAAGGGCATCAAGATCCAGTGCGGTGGCCGTCTCGGCGGCGCCGAGATGTCCCGCTCGGAGTTCTACCGCGAGGGCCGTGTGCCCCTGCACACGCTCCGCGCGAACGTGGACTACGGCTTCTTCGAGGCCAAGACGACCTTCGGCCGCATCGGTGTGAAGGTCTGGATCTACAAGGGCGACGTCAAGAACATCGCCGAGGTCCGCGCCGAGAACGCCGCTGCCCGCGCCGGCAACCGCCCGGCTCGTGGCGGCGCCGACCGCCCGGCCCGTGGTGGCCGTGGTGGCGAGCGTGGCGGGCGCGGTCGTAAGCCGCAGCAGGCTCCGGCTGCCGAGGCCCCCAAGGCCGAGGCTCCCGCTGCCGCCGCTCCGGCTGAGAGCACCGGAACGGAGGCCTGACCGACATGCTGATCCCCCGTAGGGTCAAGCACCGCAAGCAGCACCACCCCGGCCGCAGCGGCATGTCCAAGGGCGGAACGCAGGTTGCGTTCGGCGAGTACGGCATCCAGGCGGTGACCCCGGCGTACGTGACGAACCGCCAGATCGAGGCTGCTCGTATCGCCATGACCCGCCACATCAAGCGTGGCGGCAAGGTCTGGATCAACATCTACCCGGACCGCCCGCTGACGAAGAAGCCGGCCGAGACCCGCATGGGTTCCGGTAAGGGTTCTCCGGAGTGGTGGATCGCCAACGTCAAGCCCGGACGCGTCATGTTCGAGCTGTCGTACCCCAACGAGAAGATCGCCCGTGAGGCGCTGACCCGTGCGGCCCACAAGCTGCCGATGAAGTGCCGGATCGTCAAGCGCGAGGCAGGTGAAGCGTGATGTCGGCCGGTACCAAGGCGTCCGAGCTGCGCGAGCTGGGCAACGAGGAGCTTCTGGCGAAGCTCCGCGAGGCCAAGGAAGAACTGTTCAATCTCCGCTTCCAGGCGGCGACCGGGCAGCTTGAGAACCACGGCCGTCTCAAGGCGGTCCGCAAGGACATCGCGCGGATCTACACCCTGATGCGCGAGCGTGAGCTGGGCATCGAAACGGTGGAGAGCGCCTGATGAGCGAGAACAACGTGACTGACACTGCACACGACAGCGGCTCCGCCGCGGGTTCGCAGCGGGGCTTCCGCAAGAGCCGTGAAGGCATCGTCGTCAGCGACAAGATGGACAAGACCGTCGTCGTCGCCGTCGAGGACCGCAAGAAGCACGCGCTGTACGGCAAGGTCATCCGCAGCACGAGCAAGCTCAAGGCCCACGACGAGCAGAACGCCGCCGGCATCGGCGACCGTGTCCTCCTGATGGAGACCCGGCCGATGTCCGCGACGAAGCACTGGCGCATCGTCGAGATCCTCGAGAAGGCCAAGTAAGTCTCCTGCGGGGCACCCCTCGCAGGACAGTTCCGCCAGGCTCCGGGGGCCGTTCGCTCACGCAGGTGAGCGGCCCCCGGGGAACCGGCAGACATTCAGGAGATAGACGTGATCCAGCAGGAGTCGCGACTGCGCGTCGCCGACAACACGGGGGCGAAGGAAATCCTTTGTATCCGTGTGCTCGGTGGCTCCGGTCGCCGCTACGCGGGCATCGGCGACGTCATCGTCGCCACCGTCAAGGACGCGATCCCCGGTGGCAACGTGAAGAAGGGTGACGTCATCAAGGCGGTCATCGTTCGCACCGTCAAGGAGCGTCGCCGTCCGGACGGCTCGTACATCCGCTTCGACGAGAACGCCGCCGTCATTCTGAAGAACGACGGCGACCCCCGTGGCACCCGTATCTTCGGCCCGGTCGGCCGAGAGCTGCGCGAGAAGAAGTTCATGAAGATCATCTCCCTCGCGCCGGAGGTGCTGTGAGCATGAAGATCAAGAAGGGTGACCTGGTCCAGGTCGTCACCGGCAAGGACAAGGGCAAGCAGGGCAAGGTCATTGCCGCTTACCCGCGCGAGGAGCGCGTCCTGGTCGAGGGCGTCAACCGGGTCAAGAAGCACACCAAGGCCGCTCCGACCGCCGGCGGTTCGCAGGCCGGCGGGATCGTGACCACCGAGGCCCCGATCCACGTGAGCAACGTTCAGCTCGTCGTGGAGAAGGACGGCCAGAAGGTCGTGACTCGCGTCGGTTACCGCTTCGACGACGAAGGCAACAAGATCCGCGTTGCCAAGCGGACGGGTGAGGACATCTGATGACGACCACCACCACTCCGCGTCTGAAGACGAAGTACCGCGAGGAGATCGCGGGCAAGCTGCGTGAGGAGTTCTCCTACGAGAACGTCATGCAGGTTCCCGGCCTCGTCAAGATCGTGGTCAACATGGGTGTGGGCGACGCCGCCCGCGACTCCAAGCTGATCGAGGGCGCCGTGCGCGACCTCACCACGATCACCGGTCAGAAGCCGGCCGTCACCAAGGCCCGCAAGTCCATCGCGCAGTTCAAGCTGCGCGAGGGTCAGCCGATCGGTGCCCACGTCACGCTCCGTGGCGACCGCATGTGGGAGTTCCTGGACCGCACCCTGTCGCTCGCGCTGCCGCGCATCCGCGACTTCCGCGGTCTGTCCCCCAAGCAGTTCGACGGCCGTGGCAACTACACCTTCGGTCTCACCGAGCAGGTCATGTTCCACGAGATCGACCAGGACAAGATCGACCGTGTCCGGGGTATGGACATCACCGTGGTCACCACGGCGACCAACGACGCAGAGGGCCGTGCCCTTCTCCGTCACCTCGGCTTCCCGTTCAAGGAGGCGTGAGCGAGATGGCGAAGAAGGCTCTCATCGCGAAGGCTGCTCGCAAGCCCAAGTTCGGAGTGCGCGGCTACACCCGCTGCCAGCGCTGCGGTCGCCCGCACTCCGTGTACCGCAAGTTCGGCCTGTGCCGCGTGTGCCTTCGTGAGATGGCTCACCGTGGCGAGCTGCCGGGCGTGACCAAGAGTTCCTGGTAATCCGGTAGTTCCGGACTCCCAGGACTCTCGGTAAGCAACGGGAATCGGCGGGAGGCCCGCTCCACATGGCTTAGGCTTGTGGGGTTGGGCACCTGCCGTGCCCCGAAGCACGCGGGCAACACCCGCTCATGTTTGCTTACTACGCCGTAGGTCCACCGCGCCGCACCCGTCCCGTCTCGGATCGGGGAGAGGGATGGCGCACCAGGAAACCACGGCGAGAGAGGCCGAAGGCCAATTCATGACCATGACTGATCCGATCGCAGACATGCTGACGCGTCTGCGGAACGCGAACTCGGCGTACCACGACTCTGTGACGATGCCGGCGTCCAAGATCAAGTCTCACATCGCGGAGATCCTCCAGCAGGAGGGCTTCATCACGGGCTGGAAGGTCGAGGACGCCGAAGTCGGCAAGAACCTCGTCCTGGAGCTGAAGTTCGGCCCCAACCGTGAGCGCTCCATCGCGGGCATCAAGCGGATCTCCAAGCCCGGTCTCCGGGTGTACGCGAAGTCCACCTCCCTGCCGAAGGTGCTGGGCGGCCTCGGCGTGGCGATCATCTCCACGTCGCACGGGCTCCTCACCGACAAGCAGGCCGGCAAGAAGGGCGTGGGTGGGGAAGTCCTCGCCTACGTCTGGTAGCAGAAGGGAACGGAGGAAACAGCTATGTCGCGCATCGGCAAGCTCCCCATCGCGGTTCCCGCCGGCGTGGACGTCACCATCGACGGTCGCACGGTCGCGGTCAAGGGCCCGAAGGGCTCGCTGACCCACACCGTGGCGGCGCCGATCGAGATCGCCAAGGGTGAGGACGGCGTGCTCAGCGTCACCCGCCCCAACGACGAGCGTCAGAACAAGGCCCTGCACGGCCTGTCCCGCACGCTGGTGGCGAACATGATCACCGGCGTGACCCAGGGTTACGTGAAGAAGCTCGAGATCAGCGGTGTCGGTTACCGCGTGCTCGCCAAGGGTTCGAACCTGGAGTTCTCTCTCGGTTACAGCCACCCGATTCTGGTCGAGGCCCCCGAGGGCATCACCTTCAAGGTGGAGTCCGCGACCCGTTTCTCGGTCGAGGGCATCGACAAGCAGAAGGTCGGCGAGGTTGCGGCGAACATCCGCAAGCTGCGCAAGCCCGACCCGTACAAGGCCAAGGGCGTCAAGTACGAGGGCGAAGTCATCCGGCGCAAGGTCGGAAAGGCGGGTAAGTAAGCCATGGCATACGGGCAGAAGATCCTCAAGGGCGACGCCTACAAGCGTGCCGCTATCAAGCGTCGTCACCTTCGGATCCGCAAGAACGTCTCTGGTACCGCCGAGCGTCCTCGCCTGGTCGTGACCCGCTCCAACCGCCACATCGTGGCGCAGGTGATCGACAACCTGAAGGGCCACACCGTGGCGTCGGCGTCCACTCTGGACTCGTCGATCCGCAGTGGCGACGGCGACAAGTCGACGCAGGCCAAGCAGGTCGGTGCCCTGGTCGCGGAGCGCGCCAAGGCCGTCGGTGTCGAGGCCGTCGTGTTCGACCGTGGTGGTAACCAGTACGCGGGGCGCATCGCCGCCCTGGCGGACGCCGCCCGCGAAGCCGGACTGAAGTTCTGAGCCGGTTCCGTAGCTAGCGGAAACAGAGAGAGGTAATTCCAATGGCTGGACCCCAGCGCCGCGGTGGCGGTGCCGGTGGCGGCGAGCGGCGGGACCGGAAGGGCCGTGACGGCGGCGCAGCTGCCGCCGACAAGACCGCATACGTTGAGCGCGTCGTCGCGATCAACCGTGTCGCCAAGGTAGTGAAGGGTGGTCGTCGCTTCAGCTTCACCGCGCTGGTCGTGGTGGGCGACGGTGACGGCACCGTAGGTGTCGGATACGGCAAGGCCAAGGAGGTGCCGGCCGCCATCGCCAAGGGTGTGGAGGAGGCCAAGAAGCACTTCTTCAAGGTCCCCCGCATCCAGGGCACCATCCCGCACCCGATCCAGGGTGAGAAGGCTGCCGGTGTCGTGCTGCTCAAGCCGGCTGCCCCGGGTACCGGTGTGATCGCCGGTGGTCCGGTGCGTGCCGTGCTCGAGTGCGCCGGTATCCACGACATCCTGTCGAAGTCGCTCGGCTCCGACAACGCGATCAACATCGTGCACGCGACCGTGGTGGCCCTGAAGGGCCTGCAGCGTCCCGAGGAGGTCGCGGCCCGCCGCGGTCTGCCGCTCGAGGACGTGGCCCCCGCGGCTCTCCTCCGCGCACGTGCCGGGGCGGGTGCGTAATCATGGCGCAGCTCAGGATTACGCAGGTCAAGTCCTACATCGGCAGCAAGCAGAACCACCGTGACACCCTGCGTTCGCTTGGCCTGAAGAAGGTCAACGACGTGGTCGTCAAGGAGGACCGCCCCGAGTTCCGCGGCATGGTGCACACCGTCCGCCACCTCGTGACGGTCGAGGAGGTCGACTGATCATGGCGGAGCAGAACCCGCTCAAGATCCACAACCTCCGTCCCGCCCCGGGCGCCAAGACCGCCAAGACCCGTGTGGGTCGTGGTGAGGCGTCCAAGGGTAAGACGGCCGGTCGTGGTACGAAGGGCACCAAGGCCCGTTACCAGGTTCCGGAGCGCTTCGAGGGTGGCCAGATGCCGCTCCACATGCGTCTCCCGAAGCTGAAGGGCTTCAAGAACCCGTTCAAGACCGAGTTCCAGGTCGTGAACCTCGACAAGCTGGCCGCGCTCTACCCCGAGGGTGGCGAGGTCACCGTCGAGGGTCTGGTGGCCAAGGGGGCCGTTCGCAAGAACAGCCTCGTCAAGGTCCTCGGCCAGGGCGAGATCTCCGTGGCGCTGCAGGTGACGGTCGACGCCGTCTCCGGCTCCGCCAAGGAGAAGATCACCGCCGCCGGCGGTACCGTCACCGAGCTCGTCTGAACCACTCAGGCGTGCCGATGACTTGAACGATCCCGACCGGGGATACCCCACATTTGGGGTATCCCCGGTTGGTCGTTCCAAGGGCGGTGGTCTCGCCGGTAAGGTGACCTGCACTGCCCACTTTCCCCGGGCGCCCCACTCGGGCACTCCGGAGGGAAGTTGTCCGTTACGTATTCGTCCTCATCGGAATCTCACGACCATCACCCTTGACGCGGTTGCGCGGGGGTCGCAGGAGGCACCGTGCTCACCGCGTTCGCCCGGGCGTTCAAGACGCCCGACCTGCGCAAGAAACTGCTGTTCACACTCGGCATCATCGTGGTGTACCGGATCGGTACGAACATCCCGATCCCTGGTGTCGACTACCGCAACGTACAGACGTGTATCGACGCGGCCCAGGCGAACCAGGGCCTGTTCGGACTGGTCAACATGTTCAGCGGCGGCGCGCTGCTGCAGATCACGATCTTCGCGCTGGGCATCATGCCGTACATCACGGCGAGCATCATTCTGCAGCTGCTGACCGTGGTGATCCCGCGCCTGGAAGCCCTGAAGAAGGAGGGCCAGGCCGGTACCGCCAAGATCACGCAGTACACCCGTTACCTGACGGTGGCGCTCGCCATCCTGCAGGGCACCGGCCTGGTGGCCACCGCCCGCAGCGGCGCCCTCTTCCAGGGTTGCCCGGTGGCGAACCAGATCGTCCCCGACCAGTCCATGTTCGTGACCATCACCATGGTCATCACCATGACCGCCGGTACGGCCGTCGTGATGTGGCTCGGTGAGCTCATCACCGACCGCGGCATCGGCAACGGCATGTCGATCCTGATGTTCATCTCGATCGCCGCGACCTTCCCCTCCGCCCTGTGGGCCATCAAGGAGCAGGGCAACCTGGCCGACGGCTGGATCGAGTTCGGCACGGTCATGCTCGTCGGCCTGGTCATGGTCGGCCTGGTCGTCTTCGTCGAGCAGGCCCAGCGCCGGATTCCCGTGCAGTACGCGAAGCGCATGATCGGCCGCCGTTCCTACGGCGGTACGTCCACCTACATTCCCCTCAAGGTGAACCAGGCGGGCGTCATCCCCGTCATCTTCGCCTCGTCGCTGCTCTACATTCCGGCGCTGATCGTCCAGTTCTCCAGCTCCACCGCGGGCTGGGCGACATGGGTCACGAAGAACCTCGCCGACACGGGAGCAACGGCGCACATCATTCTTTACTTCTTCTTGATCGTGTTCTTCGCCTTCTTCTATGTGGCGATCACCTTCAACCCCGAAGAAGTCGCCGACAACATGAAGAAGTATGGTGGCTTCATCCCGGGCATCCGGGCTGGCCGACCGACCGCTGAGTACCTCAGCTACGTACTCAACCGGATCACCTGGCCGGGTTCGCTGTACTTGGGTCTGATCTCTCTCGTGCCGACGATGGCGTTGGCCGGTTTCGGGGCAAACCAGAACTTCCCGTTCGGCGGGACCAGCATCCTGATCATCGTGGGTGTCGGTCTCGAGACGGTGAGGCAGATCGAGAGCCAGCTCCAGCAGCGCAATTACGAAGGGTTCCTCCGCTGATGCGAATCGTCCTCGTCGGGCCGCCCGGTGCTGGCAAAGGCACCCAGGCCACCCGCCTTGCCGAGAAGCTGAGCATCCCCCACATCTCCACGGGCGACCTGTTCCGCGCCAATATCAGTCGGCAGACCGAGCTGGGCAAGCTCGCGAAGTCGTACATGGACGCGGGCAACCTCGTACCGGACGAGGTCACCATCGCCATGGCGAAGGACCGTATGGAGCAGCCGGACGCCGAGGCCGGCTTCCTGCTGGACGGATTCCCGAGGAACGTCTCCCAGGCGGAATCGCTCGACGAGCTGCTGGAGACCGAGGGCATCACACTGGACGCGGTGCTCGACCTGGAGGCCCCCGAGGCCGAGGTGGTCAAGCGGATCGCCGGGCGGCGAATCTGCCGCAACGACTCCAGCCACGTCTTCCACATGACGTACAGCAAGCCGAAGCAGGAGGGCGTCTGCGACGTCTGCGGCGGCGAGCTGTACCAGCGCGACGACGACGCCGAGGAAACGGTGCGCACCCGGCTGGAGGTCTACCACACGCAGACCGAGCCGATCATCGACTACTACCGGGCCCAGGGCCTCGTGGTGACGATCTCGGCGCTGGGCCCGGTCGACGAGGTCACCGGGCGTGCGCTGGAGGCGCTCAACCGCGATCAGTGACTGCGCGCGTCCGGCCGCGGTCCCCTGCGGGGGCCGCGGCCGACGTGTGCGCGGGGGAGGGGCGGACGGCTTCCCCGTATCGTTGACGATGTCCGTACTCTCTCCGGTCCAGAAAGGCCGTAGCCCTCATGGTGCAGATCAAGACCCCCGAGCAGATCGCCAAGATGCGTGAGGCGGGGCTGGTGGTCGCCGCCATCCACGCGGCCACACGTGAGGCGGCCGTGCCCGGGGCCACGACGAGGGATCTGGACCAGGTCGCCCGCAAGGTGCTCGCCGAGCACAACGCCAAGCCGAACTTCCTCGGCTACGGCGGCTTCCCCGCGACGATCTGCACCTCGGTCAACGAGGTCGTCGTCCACGGCATCCCCTCCGACGAGGTCGTCCTCAAGGACGGGGACATCATCTCCATCGACTGCGGCGCCATCATCGACGGCTGGCACGGCGACGCGGCCTACACCGCCTTCGTCGGGTCGGGGCACGCGCCGGAGCTGGTCGAGCTGTCCCGGGTGACCGAGGAGTCGATGTGGGCCGGCCTCGCGGCCATGAAGCAGGGCAACCGGCTGGTCGACGTCTCCCGCGCCATCGAGACCTACATCCGCCGGCAGCCGAAGCCCGGCGGCGGGCGCTACGGGATCATCGAGGACTACGGCGGCCACGGCATCGGCACCGAGATGCACATGGACCCGCATCTGCTGAACTACGTCGACCGCCGCCGGGGCAAGGGGCCCAAGCTGGTCCCGGGCTTCTGCCTCGCCATCGAGCCGATGGTCGCGCTGGGCACCGCGAAGACGCGGGTGCTGGAGGACGACTGGACCGTCATCACGACGGACGGCACCTGGTCCTCGCACTGGGAGCACTCGGTCGCGCTGACGGAGGCGGGGCCGCTGGTGCTGACGGCTCCGGACGGCGGGAGGGCGAAGCTCGCCGAGTACGGGATCACGGCGGCTCCGGACCCGCTCGCCTGACGACGGCCCTCGCCGCGACCGCCGGTCGGAGGCCGGCGCAGCCGCTCGAGGCTTGTGAGGCGCCCCGGGCGCCGAGCCCGCGAGGGGGGCGTCCAGGAGGGGACGACTGGACCGTCATCACGACGGACGGCACCTGGTCCTCGCACTGGGAGCACTCGGTCGCGCTGACGGGGGCGGGGCCGCTGGTGCTGACGGCTCCGGACGGCGGGAGGGCGAAGCTCGCCGAGGACGGGATCACGGCCGCACCCGATCCCCCGGAGTGAGCCCGGGTGCTTGCGGAAGCCCGCGGGTTAAGGACCTCATGGGTGGGGCAGACTCCCTCGATTCGTCTTTCCGGATGCCCTGACGTAGACTGACTCGTCGGCTCTTGTGCATCCGCATGCCTGCATGTGATCACGGTGCGCAGCGGAGTCGATCAAGGTAGTCGATTCGAAGGGCGAAGCGTGGCCAAGAAGCAAGGTGCCATCGAGATCGAGGGCACTGTCGTCGAGTCTCTTCCGAACGCCATGTTCAAGGTTGAGCTCCAGAACGGCCACCAGGTCCTGGCACACATCAGTGGCAAGATGCGTATGCACTACATCCGTATCCTCCCTGACGACCGGGTCGTGGTGGAGCTCTCTCCGTATGACCTGACCCGTGGCCGGATCGTCTACCGGTACAAGTGAGCAAGTAGATCTTGCCCCCGTCTCCCCGTGGTGCGGGGGCACTGAGCCCGGAGAACTTCACATCCCATGAAGGTCAAGCCGAGCGTCAAGAAGATCTGCGACAAGTGCAGGGTGATCCGCCGTCACGGCCGGGTCATGGTCATCTGCGACAACCCGCGCCACAAGCAGCGCCAGGGCTGACCCGCAGCACGAACCACCCTCTGCGACTTCCGCGGAACTTCGCGCGACGCGAGCAACACATGTTCATACGCAGACCCCGAGCCTCGCGGCTCGACACCCCCGGGCTCGGAGGCTGGGGACCCAGTCCGTACCAAATCGCCGCAGCAGGCGAGGACGGCGGCTGGGAGACGGTTCTGCGGAAGACCTCCGACAACTAACTGGAGCCATTGAATGGCACGCGTTTCCGGTGTTGACATCCCGCGCGAAAAGCGCGTGGAGATCGCCCTCACCTACGTGTTCGGCATCGGCCGAACCCTTTCGCAGCAGACGCTGGCCGCTGTCGGCGTCGACCCGAACACCCGCGTTCGCGACCTCTCCGAGGAGCAGCTCGTCGCGATCCGCGAGTTCGTCGACAACAACATCAAGACCGAGGGTGACCTCCGTCGCGAGATCCAGGCCGACATCCGCCGCAAGGTCGAGATCGGCACCTACCAGGGTCTGCGTCACCGTCGCGGTCTGCCCGTTCGCGGTCAGCGCACCAGCACCAACGCGCGTACCCGCAAGGGCCCGCGTCGCGCCATCGCCGGCAAGAAGAAGCCGGGCAAGAAGTAGTCCGCAGCGGACACCTGTCCACGGTCTTCGCTGTAGGACCGACCACCTCCCGTAGGAGTTTGTAGATGCCCCCCAAGGGTCGTCAGGGCGCTGCCAAGAAGGTGCGCCGCAAGGAAAAGAAGAACGTCGCTCACGGCCACGCGCACATCAAGAGCACGTTCAACAACACGATCGTGTCCATCACGGACCCGACCGGCAACGTGATCTCCTGGGCCTCCGCCGGCCACGTCGGCTTCAAGGGCTCCCGGAAGTCCACGCCTTTCGCCGCGCAGATGGCCGCCGAGTCGGCTGCCCGTCGCGCGCAGGAGCACGGCATGCGCAAGGTCGACGTGTTCGTCAAGGGCCCGGGTTCCGGTCGTGAGACCGCCATCCGTTCGCTCCAGGCGACCGGTCTCGAGGTCGGCTCCATCCAGGACGTCACCCCGACCCCGCACAACGGCTGCCGCCCGCCGAAGCGCCGTCGCGTCTGAGTCGCGAGTTCGGTCGGTCGGCCTCCTGCTGGGGGTGCGGGGGTCGTCCCCCGCAAGGTCGCAGTACGGCTGCCGCCCGCCGAAGCGCCGTCGCGTCTGAGTCGCGAGTTCGGCCGTAGTGGTTTTTTCGGGCGGTACGCTCCGTATTCGGGCCGTACCGCCCGTACCCTTGCAGTACCCGCACCTTTCACCGGGTGCGGTTTCCGTCGGGCGTCAAATAGCGGGCGTCCACGAGAGAAGGATTTGATCCACACATGCTGATCGCTCAGCGTCCTTCGTTGACCGAAGAGGTCGTCGACGAGTTCCGCTCCCGGTTCGTGATCGAGCCGCTGGAGCCGGGCTTCGGCTACACCCTCGGAAACTCCCTCCGCCGCACCCTCCTGTCGTCGATCCCCGGTGCCGCTGTCACCAGCATCCGCATCGACGGTGTCCTGCACGAGTTCACCACCGTGCCGGGCGTCAAGGAGGACGTCACCGACCTGATCCTCAACATCAAGCAGCTGGTCGTGTCCTCCGAGCACGACGAGCCCGTGGTGATGTACCTGCGCAAGCAGGGCCCGGGTCATGTCACCGCCGCCGACATCGCGCCCCCGGCCGGTGTCGAGGTGCACAACCCCGACCTCGTCCTCGCCACGCTCAACGGCAAGGGCAAGCTGGAGATGGAGCTGACCGTCGAGCGCGGTCGCGGCTATGTCTCCGCCGTGCAGAACAAGCAGGTGGGCCAGGAGATCGGCCGTATCCCGGTCGACTCCATCTACAGCCCCGTGCTGAAGGTCACGTACAAGGTCGAGGCGACCCGTGTCGAGCAGCGCACCGACTTCGACAAGCTGATCGTCGACGTCGAGACCAAGCAGGCCATGCGTCCGCGTGACGCCATGGCATCGGCCGGTAAGACCCTGGTCGAGCTGTTCGGTCTGGCCCGTGAGCTGAACATCGACGCCGAGGGCATCGACATGGGTCCGTCCCCGACGGACGCCGCTCTCGCCGCCGATCTGGCGCTGCCGATCGAGGAGCTGGAGCTCACCGTCCGGTCGTACAACTGCCTCAAGCGTGAGGGCATCCACTCCGTGGGTGAGCTGGTCGCGCGCTCCGAGGCGGACCTTCTCGACATTCGCAACTTCGGTGCGAAGTCGATCGACGAGGTCAAGGCGAAGCTGGCGGGGATGGGCCTTGCGCTCAAAGACAGCCCGCCTGGATTCGACCCGACCGCTGCCGCGGACGCCTTCGGCGCGGACGACGACGCGGATGCCGGGTTCGTAGAGACCGAGCAGTACTGAGCTCGGGCCGGACGGTCCGTTTTCCGGGTGCGGGTCCGCTGTGCTTGATCGCGCCCACGCGACGGAGTCGCATGCCGACAACGCCCGCGCCCCTTCCGGAGGCGCCCCTTACGGGGCTGCCTCCGGATCTCCGACAGGCGACCGCCTGCTCGGATACTGACCTCGGTACCTGATACGGCCGGGGCAGACACCTAGGAGATTCACCATGCCGAAGCCCGCCAAGGGTGCCCGTATGGGCGGCAGCCCCGCGCACGAGAAGCTGATGCTCGCGAACCTCGCGAAGTCGCTCTTCGAGCACGGGCGCATCACCACCACCGAGGCGAAGGCGCGCAGGCTGCGCCCGTACGCCGAGCGTCTGGTCACCAAGGCGAAGAAGGGCGACCTTCACAACCGCCGTCAGGTGCTCCAGGTGATCACGGACAAGAGCATCGTCCACACGCTCTTCACCGAGATCGGCCCGCGGTACGAGAACCGTCCCGGTGGCTACACCCGTATCACCAAGATCGGTAACCGCCGTGGCGACAACGCGCCCATGGCCGTCATCGAGCTGGTCGAGGCCCTGACGGTCGCCCAGGAGGCCACCGGTGAGGCCGAGGCCGCGACCAAGCGTGCGGTCAAGGAAGACGCCCTCAAGAAGGACGAGGCCGTCGAGGACGCCAAGCCCGAGGACGCCAAGTCCGAGGACGCCAAGGCCGACCTGACCAAGGACGAGGCCGCCGAGGCCCCGGCCGAGGACAGCGCCAAGGACGCCTGAGGCAGCGCTGCTTCACGCCGAGCGGGTCCGCCCTTGTGGGGGCGGGCCCGCTCTCGCGTGCCTGAGAGGATTTGTACGTGAGTGACGAAGTAGAGCCCGGGCATGTCCGTATCCGTCTCGATCTCTCCTATGACGGGACCGAGTTCTCCGGCTGGGCCAAGCAGGCCGGGGGCAGGCGGACCGTGCAGGGGGAGATCGAGGAGGCCCTGCGGACCGTCACGCGGTCCGGGGAGACGACGTACGAGCTGACCGTGGCCGGCCGGACCGACGCCGGGGTGCACGCGCGCGGCCAGGTGGCCCATGTCGACCTGCCGGTCGAACTGTGGGCGGAGCACCGGGAGAAGCTGCTCAAGCGGCTCGCGGGACGGCTCCCGCGCGATGTGCGGATCTGGTCCCTCACCGAGGCCCCCACGGGCTTCAACGCCCGCTTCTCCGCGGTCTGGCGGCGCTACGCGTACCGCGTCACCGACCACCCCGGCGGCGTGGACCCGCTGCTGCGCGGTCATGTGCTGTGGCACGACTGGCCACTTGACGTCGACGCCATGAACGAGGCCGCCGGGCTGCTACTGGGGGAGCACGACTTCGCCGCGTACTGCAAGCGGCGGGAGGGCGCCACGACCATCCGTACGCTCCAGGAGCTGAGCCTGCTGCGCGACGCGGACGGGGTGATCACGGCGACGGTCCGGGCCGACGCCTTCTGCCACAACATGGTGCGCTCGCTGATCGGGGCGCTGCTGTTCGTCGGCGACGGGCACCGCGCGCCCGACTGGCCGGGCAAGGTGCTGGCGGCGGGCGTACGGGACTCGGCGGTACATGTCGTACGTCCGCACGGGCTGACCCTGGAGGAGGTCGGCTACCCGGCCGACGAACTCCTGGCCGCCCGCAACAAGGAGGCCCGCAACAGGCGGTCGCTGCCGACGACGGCACGGTGCTGCTGACCGGGACGTGATGCCGTCGGCCGCGGCCCGGTGCGGCTGACCCGCGCCGGGCTCACTTGCCCGCTCCTTCCTCCGCCCAGGTCGTGAGCAGTCCCGACAGGGCGTCCACGACCACCTCGGCGTCGGGGCCGTCGCCGCGGCCGTCCGGGGCCAGTTCGAGGTGCAGGAAGGTCGTGTGGTGCTGCTGCGCCGCCCTGCCCTGGACGTTGGTGGTGCCCTCCAGGGGGCAGCGGGCCGACCAGCCCCGGCAGACCCGCAGGCCGTCCGTCTCCAGCCGGTCGGCCAGGACGGAGGCCTCGCCGGGTGCGCTCTGCGCGGCACCGCTGGAGAGGACGGCGTCATGGCGCTTCGCGGAGGACTCGGCGAAGCCGTGCAGCTGGATTCCGGGCACTCCGCGCTTCTGCAGCTCCACGACGATCAGGTGGAAGGCGCTGTCCTCGCGGTGGGCCACATCGGCGTCGCGGCCGCCCGCCCGGCGGTGGGCGCCGGCCAGGACCAGCGCGCCGCCCGGGTTGTCCTCCAGCAGCCGTAGGCCGAGCGCCTCGGTCTCCCGGTCGGCGACGGGGTGCGGCACCTGGGCGTTCCAGCGGACGGTGGAGTCCGCGTTCAGATAGAGGCGCCCCCAGCCCGTGCTCGCACCCTTGCCCGAGGCCGCGACCTCGTCGTAGCGGCGGCCGGTCGCGGTGTCGGTGAGCCGGGTGACGCGCAGGCCGATCGGGGCGAGGAGTTCGTCCGCCTTGCGCGCGTCCCGGTCGAGGAGCCGTCCGATGCCGCGGGCGAGCCGGTCGCGCTGGTCGGCGTCGGGGGGCGTGTAGGGGCCGTCGCGCTCGAAGGTCTCCGTGTAGGAGAGGACGCGGCTGCGAAGGTCCACCAGTTCCCGGGATGCCGGAACGGTTTCCTCCGATTTCCGCTCCGAGTCCGCCTGGCAACCCGTCAATGTCAGAACAAGTAGCACGAGGGCGAAAAGCGGAAAGAAACGTGACTGTCTCGTAATGGTTATTGGCGCGATGGCTGTGTGGACCGTGTGAACATGACCGAGTGACACTGCGTAAGTCTCTCCCTAAGGCTCGGGTGGCCGCCACCCTGATCGCGCTGACCGGACTGCTGGCCTCGTGCGGTACGGCCGACGGCTCCGTGGAGCCGCAGGCCAAGCCGGGGGGACGTTCCTTCACCGTCGCCGCCGCAGGTGACGTGCTCATCCACCCCGAGCTGGTCGACCAGGCCGCCAAGGATGCCAAGGAGACCGGTGAGGGAGAGAAGGGGCTGGACTTCGGGCCGCTGCTCGCCGGGGTGAAGCCTGTCATCAGCGAGGCGGACCTGGCGATCTGCCACATGGAGACCCCCGTGGGCAAGCCGGAGGGCCCCTTCGAGGGGTATCCGGAGTTCCTGGTCCCGCCGCAGGTCCTGACGTCGCTGAAGGACGTGGGCTACGACACCTGCTCGACGGCCTCCAACCACACCTACGACCACGGGCTGAGCGGTGTACGGCGCACGCTGGACGTCATGGACAAGGTGGGCCTCGGACACGCCGGATCGGCGAGGTCGGCCAAGGAGGCGGAGCGGATCAACATCCGTGACGTCAAGGGCGTCAAGGTCGCGCATCTCTCCTACTCCTGGGAGTCGTTCCTGAACCCGACGCCCGAGAAGCAGAAGTGGGCGCTGAACCGGCTCAACACCGACGAGATCAAGAAGGCCGAGATGCGGGCCCGGAAAGAGGGCGCCGAGGTAGTGATCCTCACCGTCCACTGGGGGCTGGAGCACTACAACGAACCCAGCGTGCCGCAGTTGCAGATGGCGCAGCGGCTCACTGAGGAGACGGGCATCGACCTCGTCATCGGCCACCACGCCCACGTCGTCCAGCCGATCCAGAAGGTGAACGGCACCTGGGTCGCCTACAGCCTCGGCAACCAGGTGGCCCGGCACTCCTCGCCGACCGGACTGACCGAGGAAGGGGCCATCGGCTGGTTCGAGTTCCAGGAGACTGCCGAGGGCTGGGACGTCACCGCGCGCTACCGCACCACGCTGGTGGACATTCCGCCCGAGGTGGAGGCCGAGGAAGAGGTTCCCGACGGCGCGGTGCGGGACCTCCGGCTGGTGGACGCCCAGCAGATGCTCGACGAGCCGGGAGGCCTGTCCGAGGAGCGGCTCGCCCGCTACCGGCTGGCGATCGACCGGACGCGGGGCTTCCTCTACAACCGGGGAGCCCCCGGTGGCGACGGCCTGGAGCAGCTCTTGCTGGAGAAGTGACCGGTCCCACACTCGAAATTCGCGCCGAGAGTGCAACCATGTCGGCGTTTATCAGTCTATTCAGTGACGACGTCGCACGGCCGCGGTAGTGGTGCGCCGGCGTACGCCCGGCACTCGCGTCAAGACCAAGGAAGACCACCGGTGACATCGAGCCATGTCGCGCCGTCCTCAGCGCAGAGACAGCGCCGCAGTCGCAGGCGGGCGGACATGCCCTGCTCGGCGGCATCCGCCCGCCGATCGCGGTGCTGTGCGTGCTGATCCTCGCCTTGGCCGGGCTGACCGCCAAGGTGCTCGGCCCAGGCGGCGACCCCGTCGTGCCCAAGGCGGTGCTCTCCTCCCAGCAGCACTACGCCGAGGACGGGGCGATCGCGCTGCGCGCCTCGATCGACGAGCGGGTCACGGACCTGCGGCGCACCGCCACCGCGTTGAACGCCGGGAAGCCGGCCGAGCCGGAGGACGTCCTGTCCGACCTGGGCCGGACGTACCAGAAGTGGACCGGCACCACGGTGGTGGACCTGGAGAGCGGAGACGTGCTCGCCGCGCGTGGCGAACGCATCCCGCTCGCCTGGCTGGACAAGGAGGTCCTCACCGGAAAGACCGCCCTCGTCCCGCGCATGGTGCGGCTGGAGACCGGTGACGTCCGGCTGATGACGATGGCCGTCCTCGACTGGAAGGACCGTCCGCAACAACTGCTGATCGCCTCCAACAGCCTGTCCGTGCCGCCCATCACGCTGGGCCCGTTCCGCACCATGGCGGTCGCGGCCAAGGGTGGCGAGGTGCTGGCGACGGCCGGTTTCGAGCGGTCCGAGGCGCTCAACTCGGACCAGGAGCGCACGGAACTCGAATTCCTCCAGAAGCAGATGTCCGACCTGTCCGGCCAAGCCGCCGAGCACACCGAGCAGCACCCCGTCACCGCCAAGGAGCCCGGTTCCCGCGGCTACCCCGGCGTCAGCGGGACCCTGGTGGGCGACGACTACAACGGTCGTGTCGTCACCGCCGGATACGCCTCCCTGGCCTCCTCCGACCCCGAGGAGAAGGACAGCGTCGCGGCGGGCCTCGGACTCACCGTCGTGGCCATGCTGCCCGTGGTCGCCGAGCAGAGCGCCGGCGCGGCGGGCCGGGAACTGTACGGGCTGATCGCGGCCGGTGCCCTGGTGGTGCTCGGACTGCTGGCCGCCGCGGTGCTGTGGGCGCGGGTGCAGCGTCCGCTGCTGCGCCTGTTCCTGGAGTCCCGCCGGCTCGCCCGGGGCGACCTGACCCGTCCCGTCGGTACCTTCCGCGGCGGCGAGGCCGCCCGCATCGGCTCCGCCCTGGAACGGCTCCGGGGCCAGCTCGGCGGCCCGGGTGGTCCCGGTGGGGCGAGCGGGGGAAGCCGGGCGGCCGGCGCAGGTTCGGCATCCGGGCCCAGCTCGTGGTGACCGCGGTGCTGCTGCTCCTGTGGTGCCTGCCGGTCGGCCTGCTGCTGAACCGCACCGACGACTCGGTCAGCGTCCCCGCCACCATGGTCAACGACCAGCGTGACCGTACCGACCTGGTGTCCGACCGGGTCCGCCGGGCGCTGAACGAGGCCCAGGCGGACCTGGTCTCCACCTCCCGTCTCGTCGACGTGGCCGACCGGACCGCCACCGAGAACGTGCTCAAGGACGCCCTGCTCAAGCACACCCGGTACGCCGCGCTGTACGTCGTCGACGAGGGTGGCGAGGTCGTCGCCCGCGCCGGTGGTGACCCGCACGACTGGAGTGACGACAAGAAGCTGCCGCTGGTCCGGGTGTCCGGGGAGGGCGGCAAGAAGCCGGTGCTCCAGGCCGGTGCCCCCGTGCCCGAGGAGAAGGGCGTCACCCTGGTCGGCGAGGTGCGGATCGAGTTCCTCAACTCGCTGCTGAAACGACCCGGCCTCGGCGAGGTCCGCGTGGTGGACGCGAAGGGGCGGACCCTCGCCGCCAGTGACGGCTTCCTCGCCTTCGAGGACCTGCCCCGCGAGGCCCTGACCGACCTGGCCCGGGCGGGCAGCGTGCGGGTCGGCGCGGGCCCCGTCGAGAACGGGCTGCTCCTCCGCGACGGCGGCAACGTCACCGTCGCGGCCGCGGCTCCCTTCAGCGGCGGCGGTGTCGCCGCCGACGTCGGCTGGACCGTGGTCAGCTGGCAGAACGCCGACCGCTTCCAGATCACCGCGTACGAGCGCGAGGACCGCAGTGTGCTCGCCGGCCTGCTCGGTCTCGCCGCGATCGTGGTCTGCCTGGGCTGGGTGCACCTGGTGGTCGCCCGGCCGCTGCGGGCCCTCGCCACCAGCGCCGAGAAGCTGGCCGACGGCGACCTGAAGTCGGTGCTCTATCCCACGTACCACGACGAGGTGGGAGCGGTCGTCCGCAGCCTCGAACTGATCCGTCAGCAGCTCCAGGCCCGCAGACAGAACCAGCCCCGCCGCCCCGCCGAACCCCGGCCGACCGAGCCCCGACCCGGTGAACCCCGGCTCGGCGCCGGAGGAAGGTGATCCGCCGTGCTCTACCTCTACTTCGCCCTGCTGGTCTGCTGCGTGCTCCTGCTCGTCGCGGGCATCGTCGAGCAGCGCCGGCACTACGCCGCCCTGCACTCCATCCCGTCCCGAGTGCTCGTCAACGGCATCCGGGGCAAGTCCTCCATCACCCGGCTGTGCGCCGGCGCCCTGCGCGGTGGTGACCTGACCACGGTCGCCAAGACGACCGGCACGGCCGCCCGCTTCATCCACCCGGACGCGACCGAGGAGCCGGTCTACCGCAAGTTCGGCATCGCCAACGTGGTGGAGCAGATCGGTATCGTCCGCCGGGCCGCCGCATACCGGCCCGACGCGCTCGTCATCGAGTGCATGGCGGTCATGCCGGCCCTGCAGGAGGTCAACCAGAGCAAGCTGATCCGCTCGACGATCGGCGTGCTGTGCAACGTACGTGAGGACCACCTCGCCGAGATGGGCCCCACGCTCGACGACGTGGCCCGCTCGCTGTGCCGTTCCATGCCCCAGGACGGCATCTGCGTCACCGCCGAGAAGGATCGTTTCGACATCCTCCAGGAGGAGGCCGACGCCCGGAACTGCAAGCTGATCTACGCGGACCCCGAGACGGTGACCGACGAGGAGCTGCGTGGCTTCAGCTGGTTCACGTTCAAGGAGAACGTCGCGATCGCCCTGGTCGTGGCCGACCTGCTCGGCGTGGAACGCGAGGTCGCCCTGCAGGGCATGTACGACGCCCCGCCGGACCCCGGTGTGCTCTCCGTCGAGCGGTACGTGACCGAGGAGGGCAAGCGGCTCGCCTTCGCCAACGTCTTCGCGGCCAACGACCCCGAGTCGACGCTGATGAACATCAACCAGCTGCTCGACCTCGGCGCGATCAGCCGTCCGCTGAACGTCGTCATCAACTGCCGCCCGGACCGGGTGGAGCGCAACGGGCAGATGGGCGAGATCGTCCCCGACCTCCAGCCGGACAACGTCTTCGTCATCGGGCACCCCGCCAAGAGCGCCATCGACGCCATCCCCGCCGAGTGGCGGGACCGCGCGGTGGACCTGGGCGGCGACCGCCGGGACGCGCACGAGTTCATGCCGGAACTGCTCGGCCGCATGTCCGACGGCTCCTCCCTCGTCGCCATCGGCAACATCCACGGCCAGGGCGAGGAACTCCTGGAGTACCTGGCCGAACTCCCGGCGGACGAGACGCCCGACGCGGAGCAGCCGGCCGACCCGGGGCAGCCGTCCGCCACGGAGCGGACGGCACCGGGCCCGGCCGTCGCCGTTCCGGCGCAGCAGGTGCCCCGCCTGGACCCGTTCGCCGCATACCCGACGGCGTACGAGGAGCGCTACCAGGCGTCCCAGACCCAGGAGATCCCCGTGATCCGCCGCCACCTCCTCGCCCAGCAGGCGGCACTCCAGAAGCAGCAGCAGGGGCAGCAGGGCCAGTACGAGCAGCGTGGCCAGTACCAGCAGCAGTACGAGCAGCGTGGCCAGTACCAGCAGTACGAGCCGCGCGCGCAGTACGCAGAGCGTGAGCAGTACGAGCAGCGGCGCGCAGAGCATGTTCCGCAGCACGGGCAGTACCAGGAGCACGGGCCCGAGCAGCAGCGCCCGCCGTACTACGACGAGCCCGACGGCGGGCCCTGGTATCCGACCGGCGAGGACAGTGGTGGTGGACCGCCCCCACGCCGCTGACCTCCCGCGGGCCGACCGCCCTCCTCCCTTCCGCACACCTGCCCGGAGACCCCGTTGATCACCGCCGCACTGACCCCCGAGATGGCCGCCCTGGGCATCGCCATAGGCCTGTTCTTCTCACTGCTGTGCTACCTCACCACCAACCTGTCGCCCGGCGGCATGATCACCCCGGGCTGGCTGGCGCTCACCCTCATCGAGGACCTGCAGCGCGCGGCGATGGTGGTGGGTGTGACCGCCCTGACCTACGCGGGCACCAAGGTGATGCAGCGACTGGTGATCCTGTACGGCAAGCGGCTGTTCGCCGCGGTGGTGCTGCTGGGCGTGCTGCTCCAGGCCACCGTGATGATCGTGCTCTCACTCGAGTTCCCGCTGCTGTACGGCAACCAGACCCTCGGGTTCATCGTGCCCGGTCTGATCGCCTACCAGATGGTGCGCCAGCCCAAGGGGCCCACTCTGCTGGCCACGGGCACCGTCTCGCTCATGGCCTACATCGTCATCGCCGCCGGCCTGTTGCTCGGCGTCATGCCCACTGTCTGACAACAACCGAGGAGCATTTCGATGGCAGGGAAAGGGAAGAAGACGCGCCACATCGTCCCCGGACTGGTGGTGCTCACGCTCGTCGCGGGGTCCGGCTACCTCACCGTGGAACTGCGCAAGCAGGAGGCGCCCGCGGTCACCGAGGTCCGCAACGTCGGTGTCCTGGAGGGCAACCGCGGGTCCGGGGGCGGGTCGGACGACGACAGCAAGGCGACCTGGTCCCGGCTGGAGAACCCGGCGCGCTCGGTACTGCGCGGTGGCGACGGGCAGATCATGGCGGTCCTCACCGACGGGTCGCGCACCGCGACGCTGACCGGGAAGGCCCGCACGTTCCAGGAGCCGACCGCGACCAAGTCCAAGGTGTCCACCCGGGACTGGGTCCGGCTCCTGCCCGAGGAGTGGGAGAAGGGCGCGGAGAAGGAACAGTGGTTCAAGGACTGGTACGCCGAGAACAAGGACAGCGAGGAGGACGACCTCTTCGCGTTCGCCTTCCAGTACGTGGCGGGCGCCCCGGACAAGAAGGACGAGCAGGGCACGCTCTACGCCGGTGACGCCGACTTCGGCCCGCTGAACACCACCGGCGCGGAAGGCGGCGACCTGCGCCTGGAGCAGTCCGACTTCTACGACTTCCTCGGCGTCCCGTACCCGTTCCGGGACGGTGCGACAGGGTCGCCGGAGACCATGCGGGCCAGGGCCCTGGACTGCTCCGGCTTCATCCGCATGGTGCTCGGCTACCGTGCCCGCTACCCGCTGATGTCCGCGGACAGTTCCTCCGGCGACGGACTGCCGCGTACCGCCAACGGCATGGCCCGCTCCAAGCTGGGCGCCGACGTGCTCCCGCTGACCGGGATCTCCGCGGAGGACCGGCCCGCCAACATCGACCAGCTCCAGCCCGGCGACCTGGTCTTCTTCAAGCTCGACGCGCGGACCAAGGAGCGGCTGGACCACGTGGGCATGGTGCTCGGCTACGACACCGAGGGCCACCTGATCTTCGTCTCCAGCCGCGAAGAGGTGAACGGCCCGACCATCGGCGACATCGGCGGTGTCTCCCGGCTGGACGGCAACGGGTACTACGCGAAGACGCTGCGCAGCGCGAAGCGGCTGTGAGGCGACGGTGAGGCGGGGTGGGGTGCGGGGCCGGTCGGAGACGTGGTCGGCCCCGCGTGCGGTCGCCGCTGCCGCGGCCGCCGTCGTTACTCGTTCGCGGCGGCCGACGCCTGGGCCTCGCCGCGGCGGCGGATCTGCCGGAAGGTGAACTCGGCGAGATCGTTGCCGGTGGTGAAGACGGTCTTGTCCTGCTCCGTCACGTCCTTGGCGGAGGTGAAGCCGGACAGGGTGAAGTAGGCGTAGCGACCGTAGGAGTTGGTGGTCGAGCGGCAGATCGCGCCGTCGCAGAACTCCTTGACGCCACCGCCCGCGAGGGACTTGATGATGCTCTTCGTGTCGGCCTGCCGCTTGGCCTCGGCGGCCTGGGCCTCGGTGTCGAAGACGGCCACGCCCACCGTCACCGCGATGTCGTCCCTGGTGTAGGTGACCCGGAGCAGGCGGCTGCAGTCGTTGTCGGTGAGGACCTTGGGCAGCGTGGCCTTCGCGGCCGAGGCGCAGTCGCGGGTGTCGGCCGTCGGGCCCTTCTTGTACACCGTCTCGCCCATGGTGAGCTGCGTGCCCGGGAAGAGGACGTCCGGGCCCAGCGGCGCCCGGTCCTTCTTCGCGCTGGAGATGAAGTCCTTCGGGTCCAGCGGCGGCGGGGCGCTCGTCGGGGCGAACGACGGGACCGTGCCGGTGGGGCTCGGCAGGTCGGCGGTCGCCGGCAGCTGGGAGGACGGTCCGCCCGCGGCCCGGTTGTCACCGTTCGCCGAGACGACGGCCACCGCCACGGCCGTGCCTATCGCGACGGTGGCGATCGCGCCGCCGCCGATGAACAGCAGCCGGCGCCGCTTGTGACGTGTCTCGGACGCCTCGGCCAGTGCGGCCCAGTCCGGTGACTGGCTGCTGCCGACCCCGCCGTTCCAGGGTTGCTGAGACTGCGGTTTCCAGGGATCCCACTGCGAAGGAGGTCCCCCCTGCCCATAACTCATGGGGCGCATCTTAGACGGGGCACGGGGTGTGCTGGTCCGCCCCAACCCCGTACGCAGGCCCTGGCGTTGCCGCCATGACGAGGAGCAAAAGCGACATCTCCGGGTGGTTGGTGCGACCCGCGGACGAGCACCTGTGGGCGGGACTCGTGGCGCCGCCGCGGCCCTGACGGCGCACACGGTGCGTGTGACCTCGGACGGATGCCTGGACGACGCTGTCGTCATGGAGGCGGCGGGCACCTGGCCGACCGGTGGTTCACGGTATGACGATCCGCACTTCCCCGGCCGAGGCGACCACGCCGGCCGGGGTGGCGGCGGACGGTTGTAGAGTCGGTGCGACCCACACCCGGCGGACTCGTTTTGACCCGTCCGGCCGAGGGCGGGTATTCTGCATGTTTGTTATGTGTATTGGCTTGCTCATTCTCACGTGAGGGGCCCTTACACCGGTCCACCGGGCCGATGACCAGCGACCAGCACGCGGTTTGCGTCACCGCGGTGCGGTCAGGGCTGTCGTGATCGTCTTCGGTGACCATGTCAGGACCACTCACTGAAGAAGCGAAGGCTACGAACCGTGCGTACGTACAGCCCCAAGCCCGGCGATGTGACGCGCCAGTGGCACGTCATCGACGCTCAGGACATCGTCCTGGGGCGTCTGGCCTCCACTGCGGCCTCCATCCTGCGCGGCAAGCACAAGCCGATCTACGCCCCTCACGTCGACACCGGTGACTTCGTCATCGTCATCAACGCCGAGAAGGTGCACCTCTCCGGCAACAAGCGGACCCAGAAGCTGGCGTACCGCCACTCGGGCTACCCGGGTGGTCTGCGCTCCGTCCGCTACGACGAGCTGCTGGCGAAGAACCCCGAGAAGGCCATCGAGAAGGCCGTCAAGGGCATGCTCCCCAAGAACACCCTGGGCCGTCAGATGCTTTCGAAGCTGAAGGTCTACTCGGGCGACCAGCACCCGCACGCTGCGCAGCAGCCGGTGCCGTTCGAGATCACCCAGGTCGCGCAGTAAGTCCGGCCACCCCCTAAGACCGAAGAGAATCTGAGGAGCATCGTGGCCGAGACCACTGCCGAGCAGCCGCTCGAAGAGATCGACATCGACAGCTACACCACCGAGTCCGAGGTGCCCGTCGAGGGCGAGTACACCTCGGAGTCGATGGCCTCCCACTTCGGCGAGCCGCAGCCGGCCGCCGGCCTGGGTCGCCGCAAGAACGCCATCGCCCGCGTCCGGATCGTTCCGGGCTCCGGGAAGTGGAAGATCAACGGTCGCACCCTCGAGGACTACTTCCCGAACAAGGTGCACCAGCAGGAAGTCAACGAGCCCTTCAAGGTGCTCGAGCTCGAGGGTCGCTACGACATCGTCGCCCGTATCTCGGGTGGCGGCGTCTCCGGTCAGGCCGGCGCGCTCCGTCTCGGTGTCGCCCGTGCGCTGAACGAGGCGGACGTCGACAACAACCGCGGCGCGCTCAAGAAGGCCGGCTTCCTGCGCCGCGACGACCGCGCGGTCGAGCGGAAGAAGGCCGGTCTGAAGAAGGCCCGCAAGGCCCCGCAGTACAGCAAGCGCTGATTGCAGCTGCTCCTGCATGTACTCCGAACGCCCCGGCGGCACGCCACAGTGCCGCCGGGGCGTTCGTTTTCTCACTGCGGCGGGCGTATAACGACCCAAGGCGCTCGAAGGCTAATGTGATCGGATGGTCGGGTAGCGCTCGCCTTGGGCCGCGGGTGCGGGAGCCGCCCGGGCATCGCGACCGTCGAACACCTCGCATGCCGCATCGGCGGCGCAACCGTCGAACGCGCCGACCGGTCAAACCCCTCGGTACAGCTCAAAACGCCTCGGCCGACACCACGGCACCGTTTCCGGCACCGCTCCCGGTCCCGCTTTCGGTACCTCTTTCGACATGGCCGTCGACACGGCTTCGATACTGACGCTTCCTCAGGAGGACAAGTGGGACGACTCTTCGGCACGGACGGGGTGCGCGGTGTCGCCAACGCGGACTTGACCGCCGAGATGGCACTGGGTCTCTCCGTGGCCGCCGCGCACGTACTGGCCGAGGCGGGCACGTTCGAAGGGCACCGGCCGACCGCCGTGGTCGGACGTGACCCGCGGGCGTCCGGTGAGTTCCTGGAGGCCGCCATGGTCGCCGGGCTGGCGAGCGCCGGCGTGGACGTCCTGCGGGTCGGCGTGCTGCCGACGCCCGCCGTGGCGCACCTCACCGGAGCGCTCGGCGCGGACCTCGGTGTGATGCTGTCCGCGAGCCACAACGCCATGCCCGACAACGGCATCAAGTTCTTCGCGCGCGGCGGCCACAAGCTCGCCGACGAGCTGGAGGACCGGATCGAAGCCGTGTACGAGGAGCACCGCACCGGCGCCACCTGGGACCGCCCGACCGGAGCCGGTGTGGGCCGCGTGCGGGACTACGAGGAGGGGCTCGACACCTACGTCTCCCACCTCGTCGGCGTCCTGCCGAACCGGTTGGACGGTCTGCGCATCGTCCTCGACGAGGCGCACGGCGCCGCCTCCCGGGTCTCGCCGGAGGCGTTCGCGCGGGCCGGGGCCGAGGTCGTCACCATCGGTGCCCAGCCGGACGGGCTCAACATCAACGACGGCTGCGGTTCCACCCACCTGGACCGGCTGAAGGCCGCGGTCGTCGAACACGGGGCCGATCTCGGCATCGCGCACGACGGCGACGCCGACCGGTGCCTGGCCGTCGACCACACCGGTGCCGAGGTGGACGGCGACCAGATCCTCGCCGTGCTCGCACTGGCGATGCGGGAGCGTTCCGCACTGCGCTCCGACACCGTCGTCGCGACCGTGATGTCCAACCTCGGCTTCAAGCTCGCCATGGAACGCGAAGGCATCCACTTCGTACAGACCGCGGTCGGCGACCGGTACGTCCTGGAGCAGATGAAGGAGAAGGGCTACGCCCTCGGCGGCGAGCAGTCCGGCCACGTCATCGTCCTCGACCACGCGACCACGGGCGACGGCACGCTCACCGGTCTGCTGCTGGCGGCGCGCGTCGCCGAGACCGGGCGTCCGCTGCGCGAGCTGGCCTCGGTGATGGAACGGCTGCCGCAGGTGCTCATCAACGTGCCGGACGTGGACAGGTCCCGGGTGAAGACGTCCGCGGAGCTCTCTGCGGCCGTGACGGAGGCCGAGCGCGAACTGGGCGAGACCGGCCGCGTGCTGCTCCGCCCCTCGGGCACCGAACCGCTGGTCCGCGTGATGGTCGAGGCCGCCGACATCGACCAGGCCCGCACGGTCGCGGGGCGCCTGGCGGACGTGGTGAAGTCGGCGCTGGGCTAGGTCCTGGGCCGGGACGCGGGGGGTCTGTGCAGGCGTTCGTGCCGGCTGGTCCAGAAGCGTTTCTGGGCCAGCAGGGCCGGCAGGGGCGGCGTGGCCGTCACAGTTTGCGCAGCCGGAGACGCTGGACCTTGTGGTCCGGGCCCTTGCGGACGACGAGGGTGGCGCGGCCGCGGGTGGGGGCGATGTTCTCCACCAGGTTGGGCTTGTTGATGGTGCGCCACATCGTGCCGGCGTAGTCGAGGGCCTCCGCCTCCGAGACCTGCGTGTACTGGCGGAAGTACGAGGACGGGTCCTGGAAGGCGGTCGCGCGCAGCTTGCGGAAGCGGCTGAGGTACCAGCGTTCGATGTCCTCGGTGCGGGCGTCCACGTACACGCTGAAGTCGAAGTAGTCGGCGAGACCGACGCGCGTACGGCCGTCCTTGCCGGGCAGCGCCGGCTGCAGGACGTTCAGCCCCTCGACGATCAGGATGTCCGGGCGGCGCACGGTGAGCAGCTCGCCGGGGACGATGTCGTAGATGAGGTGGGAGTAGACCGGGGCCGTCACCTCGTCCTTGCCGGCCTTGATGTCGGCGACGAAACGGGTGAGCGCGCGGCGGTCGAACGACTCGGGGAAGCCCTTGCGCGACATCAGGCCGCGTTCCTGGAGCTCTTCGGTGGGCAGCAGGAACCCGTCCGTCGTCACCAGTTCGACGCGCGGGTGCTCGGGCCAGCGGGACAGCAGGGCCTGGAGCAGACGGGAGACCGTGGACTTGCCGACGGCGACGGAACCGGCGACCCCTATGACGAAGGGGGTGCCGGACTGGGAGCCCTGTTCGCCGAGGAAGGTGTTCAGCGCGCCGCGGAGCCCGTCGGTGGCGCCGACGTAGAGATTGAGCAGCCGGGACAGCGGGAGGTAGACGTCCCGCACCTCGTCGAGGTCGATGACGTCACCGAGCCCGCGCAGCCGTTCCACCTCCTCGGCGGACAGCGGCAGTGGCGTCTTGTGGCGCAGGGCGCTCCACTCGGCACGGGTGAGGTCGAGGTAGGGAGTCGCCTCCGGCCGCTGCCGGTGGGCGCTCCGGGAAGTCGAGGAGGCCGGTGAGATCACGGTCCATTGTTAACGGAGTTCGAACGGGATGGTGCGTGTGCTGTGTCACGCGTGCGACGCGAAAGCCCACGCCGTCGATCGCGGCCCCGGCCCGCAGGCCCACCCGGGGGACCCGGGACGGCTGCGCGCACCGGTGGGAATTTCCGAATCCGGGCGCGCGGTGGCCGTTTACGGGACCTGACGGATCGTAGGCTGCCGGGTATGTGCGGAATTGTGGGATACGTGGGGCCGCAGTCGGCGCTGGACGTCGTGACGGCCGGGCTGAAACGGCTGGAGTACCGGGGCTACGACTCGGCGGGCGTGGCCGTCCTCGCGGACGGTGGGCTCGCCACGGCGAAACGGGCCGGGAAACTGGTCAACCTGGAGAAGGAACTGGCCGCCCGGCCACTCCCCACCGGGGCGACCGGCATCGGCCACACCCGCTGGGCCACCCACGGCGGCCCCACCGACGCCAACGCCCACCCGCATCTCGACAACGCGGGCCGGGTCGCCGTCGTCCACAACGGCATCATCGAGAACTTCGCCGAACTGCGGACCGAACTCGCCGAGCGCGGCCACGACCTGGCCTCCGAGACGGACACCGAGGTCGTCGCCCATCTGCTCGCCGAGGAGTTCTCCTCCTGCGCGGACCTCGCCGAGGCGATGCGCCTCGTCTGCCGCCGCCTGCTCGGTGCCTTCACCCTGGTCGCCGTCCACGCGGACGCGCCGGACACGGTCGTCGGCGCACGCCGCAACTCGCCGCTCGTGGTGGGCGTCGGCGAGGGCGAGTCCTTCCTCGCCTCGGACGTCGCCGCGTTCATCGACCACACCCGCTCCGCGATCGAACTGGGCCAGGACCAGGTGGTGGAGCTGCGCCGGGACGGTGCCACGGTCACCGGCTTCGACGGAACACCCGCGGACGTCCGCTCGTACCACGTCGACTGGGACGCCTCCGCCGCCGAGAAGGCCGGCGACGCCTCCTTCATGCTCAAGGAGATCGCCGAGCAGCCGAAGGCGGTCGCCGACACCCTGCTGGGCCGCATCGACGGCTCCGGCACCCTGTCCCTGGACGAGGTACGGATTCCCCCGAAGGCGCTGCGCGAGGCCGACAAGGTCGTCATCGTCGCCTGCGGTACGGCCTTCCACGCCGGGCTGATCGCCAAGTACGCCATCGAGCACTGGACGCGGATCCCCTGCGAGGTCGAGCTGGCGAGCGAGTTCCGCTACCGCGATCCGATCCTGGACCGGCAGACCCTCGTCATCGCCATCTCCCAGTCCGGCGAGACCATGGACACGCTGATGGCCCTGCGGCACGCCCGCGAACAGGACGCCCGGGTCCTGGCCATCTGCAACACCAACGGCTCGACGATCCCGCGCGAGTCGGACGCCGTGCTCTACACGCACGCCGGCCCGAGGTCGCCGTCGCCTCGACCAAGGCCTTCCTGACCCAACTGGTCGCCTGCTACCTGGTCGCCTTGTACCTGGCCCAGGTCCGGGGCACGAAGTACGGCGACGAGATCCGCGCGGTCGTCCGGGACCTGTCCTCCATCGCCGGGTCGGTGGAACGCGTCCTGGCGACGATGGAACCGGTACGGGAACTCGCCCGCGCCCTCGCCCACAAGAACACGGTGCTGTTCCTGGGCCGGCACGTCGGCTACCCGGTCGCCCTGGAGGGCGCGCTCAAGCTCAAGGAGCTCGCCTACATGCACGCGGAGGGCTTCGCCGCGGGCGAGCTGAAGCACGGCCCGATCGCCCTGGTCGAGGACGACCTGCCGGTCGTCGTGGTCGTTCCTTCACCACGCGGCCGCTCCGTCCTCCACGACAAGATCGTCTCCAACATCCAGGAAATCCGGGCACGGGGCGCCCGCACCATCGTCATCGCGGAGGACAACGACGACGAGGTGACCCCCTACGCCGACCATCTCATCCGCGTCCCACCGACTCCGACCCTCCTCCAGCCCCTGGTCGCCACGGTCCCCCTCCAGGTCTTCGCCTGCGAACTCGCCACAGCCCGCGGCAACGAGGTCGACCAGCCCCGAAACCTGGCGAAGTCGGTCACGGTGGAGTGAACGAGGCGTTCGCCGTGACGGGAGACCGCGTCCCGGAAGGGGCACGCTTGTCCGAAAGCACGAGTCCTGGGAGTACTCCTCTCTACATCCCCAACGACCCACGGGCCGTCACCGTGAGTCGCCGCACGCTCCGGCTCGTCCTCACCATGCACGGGCTGATCCGGCTCGTGGACGTCGCCGAGCTGCTCGCGGCGGAGCTGGTCGCCAACGCCGTCCGGCACCCGAAGGGGCCGGCTGCGCTGCGGGTGCGGTGGGCCGCCGGGGTGCTGCGGGTCGGGGCGTGGGACACCGGCCCCGCGCCGCCCGAACCGCCGAGGGCCTTCGATCAGGCGCTCGACGCGGAGGACGGGCGCGGACCGGCGCTGGTGCGGGCCTGTGCCGACCTGTCGGGCCGGCAGCCGCCGGCCAGGGAGGGCAACCGGGGGAGTACGTGTGGTTCGAGCCGGCCGTGCCCCACCCGGTCGCCGCGTGAACCCGCCGGGCCCCGGCACCGCCGTAAAGTGACCGGCATGAGCATCATCGGGGTCGGGATCGACGTGGCCGAGATCGAGCGGTTCGCGGCGTCGTTGGAGCGGACGCCCGGGCTCGCGCGGCGGTTGTTCGTGGAGAGCGAGCTGCTGCTGGCGAGCGGGGAGCGGCGTGGGGTCGCCTCACTGGCCGCGCGGTTCGCCGCCAAGGAGGCGCTGGCCAAGGCGCTCGGGGCGCCCGGCGGGCTGTACTGGACCGATGCCGAGGTGTACTGCGAGGACAGCGGGCAGCCGCGGGTGCGGGTGAAGGGGACGGTGGCGGCGCGGGCCGCCGAACTGGGCGTGCGGTCGTGGCACGTCTCGCTCAGCCATGACGCGGGCGTGGCCTCGGCGGTCGTGGTCGCGGAAGGGTGACGGTGACGGCAGTGGACCAGAGCCTGCTGGGTTTTCCCGGAGTCGGGGGCGTCGGGGTCGAGCTGCCGGTCTGGGGGCAGGTGTCCCTCGGCATCGCGGCCGTGCTGGTTGTGGTGTTCACGCTGGTGCGGATCGTGCGGTTGGGGCGCAAGCGGCGGCGGTGACCGGCCGGACGTGCCCCGTCCATCCGGCCGGTCACCGGCCGCTTCCGGCGGTGTCAGCAGATGGACTGGCTGCTGTTGACCAGCCTGCTGTTGCGGAACGTGGTGTTCTCGCCGCAGGGGCTCTCACGGATCGATGAGTTGGTCACCGTCAGGTTCTGGACGGCGATGTCCCGGTTGTTCGCGAACTCCGTGCGCGCGGCCGGCCGGATCTCGCCGCCGCCCGTGACGGTGCCGCTCTGCGCGGCGAGGTTCACGTTCCGGTTCGACTGAATCGATTCATCCGGTGGGGGTGTGTGAGTGTGGCGGCGGCGCGGCATGCCGTCAACGGGTGCGACGGGCGCGCGGGCCCCGACAACTTCCGACCGGTTTCAAAGGCGTGGGACGGCCCTTCGAATACGGGAGTTGGGCCGTTCGGTGCGGGACACTCGGACGTATGCGTACTGCGTACTGCGTGGAGACGATCAGGGCGGCGGAGCGGGAACTGATGGCGCGGCTGCCGGAGGACGCGCTGATGCAGCGCGCCGCCGCCGGGCTCGCCGCGGCCTGCGCGGACCTGCTGGGGCGGACTCACGGCGGGGTCTACGGCAGCAGGGTCGTCCTGCTGGTCGGCAGCGGGGACAACGGCGGTGACGCCCTCTACGCCGGTGCCCGGCTGGCCCGGCGCGGCGCGGGCGTCACGGCGGTGCTGCTCGCGCCGGAGCGCGCCCATACCGCCGGACTCGCGGCATTGCGCCGGGCGGGGGGCCGGGCCGTGGGGACCGGCGGCGCCGAGGTGTTGATCCGGCGGGCCGATCTCGTCGTGGACGGCATCGTCGGGATCGGTGGCAAGGGCGGGCTGCGGCCGGACGCGGTGCCACTCGCCGAGGCCGCCGAGCGGTCGCGTGCCGCGGTCGTCGCCGTCGACCTGCCGAGCGGCGTCGACGCGGACACCGGCGAGGTGCGCGGCACCGCGCTCCGGGCCGACCTCACGGTGACCTTCGGCACGCACAAGCCGGGACTGCTCGTCGATCCGGCCCGGGAGTACGCGGGGTCGGTACGGCTCGTCGACATCGGGCTGGATCTGCCCGTCGAGCCGGAGCTGGAGGCGCTCCAGCACGCCGACGTGGCACGGCTGCTGCCGGTGCCCGGCGCGGAGAGCGACAAGTACCGGCGCGGTGTCGTCGGGGTCGCCGCCGGGTCCGCGCGCTATCCCGGCGCCGCCGTGCTCACGGTGTCCGGCGCGCTGCGGGGCGGCGCCGGGGCCGTACGGTACGTCGGTCCCGCCGCGCGGGACGTGATCGCCCGCTTCCCCGAGACGCTGGTGTCCGACCGGGGGCCGAAGCACGCCGGGCGGGTGCAGGCGTGGGTCGTCGGGCCCGGGCCGGCGACGACGCCGGGCCCGTGGCGGAGGTCCTGGCGGCGGACGTGCCGGTGCTGATCGACGCGGACGGGCTGCGGCTGGCCGAGGCCTCGGTCGTACGGGCCCGCCGGGCGCCCACGCTGATGACCCCGCACGCCGGCGAGGCCGCCGCGCTGCTCGGCGTGGAGCGGGAGGAGGTCGAGGGCGGCCGGCTGGCCGCGGTGCGTGAACTGGCCGGACGGTACGGGGCGACCGTGCTGCTCAAGGGCTCCACGACCCTGATCGCCGACCCGGGCGACGGGACGGGCGGCGGGACAGCGATGGCCGTACGGGTGAACCCGACCGGCACGTCCTGGCTGGCCACGGCCGGAAGCGGGGACGTCCTGTCCGGGCTGGCGGGCTCGCTGCTGGCGGCCGGACTGCCGCCACGGGACGCGGGCAGCGCGGCGGCCTACCTGCACGGCCTCGCCGGACGATTCGCGGCGAACGGCGCACCGGTGGGGGCGCACGACGTGGCGGAGGCGCTCCCGAGGGCCTGGCGGGACGTCACCCGCAGGTGAGACCAGGGGACTTGGGGGTCTGACCCGGACTCCGGGCTCTGGTCCGGCTCAGGGTTCCGAGTCGGCTCCGGGTCCCGCCCGGGCTCCGGGCCTGCGGAGCCCGGAGGCCGCCCGGTGGTGTCGTACCGCTCCCGGTGGGGTGTCGTACCGCTCTGAGAGACTGGGGTGCGATGAACGAGACAGATGCTGTGCGGGGCGCGACGCTGCGGGCCCGCGCCGAGATCGATCTGGCCGCGCTGCGTGCCAATGTGCGGAGCCTGCGCGCGTGTGCGCCCGATGCCGCCTTCATGGCCGTCGTCAAGGCGGACGGCTACGGGCACGGCGCGATCGCGTGCGCGCGGGCGGCCGTCGAGGCGGGGGCGACCTGGCTCGGTACGGCCACCCCGCAGGAGGCCCTGGCGCTGCGCGCGCCCGGCGCCGGAGTGCCGGACGACGTACGCGTCATGTGCTGGCTGTGGACGCCCGGCGGGCCCTGGCGCGAAGCGATCGAGGCCGATCTCGACGTGTCCGTCAGCGGCCTGTGGGCGCTGGAGGAGGTCACCGCGGCCGTGCGTCTCGCCGGACGGCCCGCGCGCGTCCACCTCAAGGCCGACACCGGCCTCGGGCGGGGCGGCTGCGTGCCCGGGGACTGGGCCGAGCTGATCGCCGGGGCGCTGCGCGCCGAGGCCGACGGACTGCTGCGCGTCGTCGGCCTGTGGTCGCACCTCGCCTGCGCCGACGAGCCGGGGCACCCCTCCATCGACGCCCAGCTCACCCGCTTCCGGGAGATGGTGGCGCAGGCCGAGAAGCAGGGTGTCGACCCCGAGGTCCGGCACATCGCCAACTCGGCCGCCACCCTCACCCTCCCCGAGAGCCACTTCGACCTCGTCCGGTCCGGCATCGCGTTGTACGGCGTCTCGCCCAGCCCCGAGATCGGCACCCCCGCCCATTTCGGGCTGCGCCAGGTGATGACCCTGACCGCCTCCCTCGCCCTGGTGAAGCACGTTCCGGGCGGAGAGGGCATCGGGTACGGCCACCACTACGTCACCCCGGGCGCGACCACCCTCGGTCTCGTCCCGCTCGGCTACGCGGACGGCATCCCGCGGCACGCCTCCTCCGCCGGTCCGGTGCTGGTCGAGGGCAAGTGGCGCACGGTCGCGGGGCGGATCGCGATGGACCAGTTCACCGTCGACCTGGGCGGGGACGAAACCCGGGCGGGCGCCGAGGCGGTCCTCTTCGGCCCCGGCGACCGCGGCGAACCCACCGTCGAGGACTGGGCACAGGCCGCGGGCACCATCGGGTACGAGATCGTCACCCGGATCGGAACCCGCGTTCCGCGCGTCCATGTGAACGCGACGACGTAGACGCGGACACGGCAGGCACGGAAACGACAGAGGAGCCGTACGTGAGCGAGAGCAGTGCGGAGGCCGTCACGACCGCCGTCACGGCGGCTTCCGACTCCGTCGCCGCGGCGCCCGGCGGCTGGCGCCGGGCGACCGGCGTCGCCGGCGTCGCGATAGGCGTGCTCGCGACGGGTGCCGCCGCGGGCGTCGCCATAGAGCGGATGACGGTCGGCCGGGGCATGCGCAAGAAGGCCCGGCTCGCCCTCGACTCCACGGGGCCCTACGGCTCGCTGCGCGGCACCTCCGGGAAGGCGTACGCCGAGGACGGCACGGAGCTGTACTACGAGGTCGACGACCTGGACCCCGACCCCGCCGCCGCTCCCGCACGGCGCCGCCGGCTGTTCGGCCGCAAGTCGCCCGCTCCCGTCACCGTCGTCTTCAGCCACGGCTACTGCCTCAGCCAGGACTCCTGGCACTTCCAGCGGGCCGCGCTCAGGGGTGTCGTACGGACCGTGCACTGGGACCAGCGCAGCCACGGCCGCTCCGGACGGGGCGCGGCCCAGACCGAGCGGGACGAGCCGGTCACCATCGATCAGCTCGGACAGGACCTCAAGGCCGTCATCGACGCCGCCGTCCCCGAGGGGCCGATCGTGCTGGTCGGGCACTCCATGGGCGGGATGACGGTGATGGCCCTCGCCGACCGGTACCCCGAGCTGATCCGCGAGCGGGTCGTCGCTGTCGCCCTCGTCGGTACGTCGTCGGGGCGGCTGGGCGAGGTCAACTTCGGGCTGCCCGTGGCCGGGGTCAACGCGGTGCGGCGGGTGCTGCCGGGGGTGCTGAAGGCGCTGGGGCAGCGGGCCGAGCTGGTGGAGAAGGGGCGCCGGGCCACGGCGGACCTGTTCGCCGGGGTCATCAAGCGGTACTCGTTCGCGACCCGGGACATCGACCCGGCCGTCGCCCGCTTCGCCGAGCGGATGATCGAGTCCACCCCGATCGACGTCGTCGCCGAGTACTATCCGGCGTTCAGCGACCACGACAAGACCGAGGCCCTCGCCCACTTCGCCGACCTCCCGGTGCTGGTGCTGGCCGGGGTGCAGGACCTGGTGACGCCCAGCGAGCACAGCGAGGCGATCGCGGACATCCTGCCGGACGCGGAGTTGGTGCTGGTGCCGGGCACCGGGCACCTTGTCATGCTGGAGCAGCCGGCAGTCGTCACCGACCGCCTCGCTGATCTGCTGGCCCGCGCGTATGAGAAGGCGCGCAGCGCGGCCGTGTAAGGGTGGTGGTGGGAGACGGGTGGACGGTGGCCACCACGGCTACCGTGGGTGCCTGTGACTCCGCCTCCCCTTGACGGGGGTGGCTTCCAGCCTTCGGCTGCGGTCCGGCCCGAACCGACCCCTTGCGGGGTGTGTTTACCGTATTACTGCGAGTGAGTGATGATGAGAGAAGTCGCGGCGCCACCCCCGTCCGTCCAGTTGGTCGTCGACTCCCCCGAGCAGATGCGGGAACTGGGCCGCAGGCTCGCCAAGCTGCTGCGCGCCGGCGACCTCGTGATGCTCACCGGGGAGCTGGGCGCGGGCAAGACCACGCTGGCCCGCGGGCTCGGTGAGGGGCTCGGGGTGCGCGGTGCCGTCACCTCCCCGACGTTCGTGATCGCCCGCGTCCACCCGTCCCTGGGGGACGGTCCGCCGCTGGTCCACGTCGACGCGTACCGGCTCTCCGGCGGGCTGGACGAGATGGAGGACCTCGATCTCGACGTCTCGCTGCCCGAGTCGGTGATCGTCGTGGAGTGGGGCGAGGGCAGGGTCGAGGAACTGACCGACGACCGGCTCCAGCTCGTCATCCACCGCGCGGTCGGCGACACGACGGACGAGGTGCGGCACGTGACGCTGACCGGTCTGGGCGCCCGCTGGGTGGGCGCCGACCTGAGCGTGCTGTCGGCCTGACCCGGGAGGCACCGGCCCGGGGGAGCCGCGTGGAGGCCGGGTGGAGGCCGCGTCCCCCGTACGTTCCCCTTACGTTCCGACAAGGCGTCGGTAAAATGTTGCATTCGGTGTCCCGGGCGTGGTCACATGGTATTCAGCTCGTAGTTAGGGCTACCTAACTACGTCCGCCCCCGGCCCCCAGGAGGCGTCCATGTCGGCCACCGAGAGCTCTCGCAGGACCGAGGTACGGCCGCAGTCGTTCACCGGGGTTTCGATGCGTGACCTGCTGGCCGCCGGTGCGGCCGCCGCCGCGGTCTCCACCCCGCCCCGCGCTCCCGAGCCGCTGCCACGGCCGCAGTCGCGGCCCACGCGGCCGACCGGTACCCACCGTGAGGCCGCCTGACCCGCAGGGACAGGCTCCGGCACCTACCGCACGACGACGACCTTGCGGCCGATCGTCGCGAACTTCCACATCGCCCTGCCGTCCGCCCGGGTCTCGCGGACACCGCCCGTGCGGACCTTCGGGTCGAGTTCCGGGGCCGAGCCGTCGACGGCCGCGCTGAAGCCGATCACCGTGCCGTCGTTGTCGGCGAAGCGGACGACGTGTTCGACCGGGACGCCGTCCGATCCGGTGATCTTCCCGGAGCGGGAGGTGACCCGGTAGGTGCCCGGCTCCGGGTCCACCGTGCTGGGGCTGACCGTGAAGGTGCGCCTGACCTTGCCGCCGCTCTCGACGAGCCACACCCGGTCGGTGTCCAGCGCGTACACGACCCGGGCGCCCCGGCCGGAGCCCTGGGGTGGTGCGGTGGGGGCGCCGGTGTCGCCTGTGCCGTCGGTGGCGTCAGTGTCCTGGTCCGCCTGCACGGCGCCCGACGCGGTGCCCGCGCGGGTGGGGTGCGGGTGGGCCGGGGCGTTCGCCGCCGCCTGGTGACCGAGGAAGCCGACCGTCGCGAGGGCGGCTGCGGTCAGTCCCGCCACGATCGCCGAGCTGTTGCCTGCCACCGCCGTCACCTCAGTCCCTCTTGTGTCATTGATTGTCGGGAATGATCCAGGATTGTGCGTCCGCCGATGTGACGGTAGCAGTACGTGACCGACCGACCGGGTCGTCCGACGCGGGCCGTGGGGAGCCGTAGGCTGTTTGTGTGCTCTTGCTCGCTCTGGATACCGCCACCCCCGCCGTCACCGTCGCGCTGCACGACGGCGACGACGTCATCGCCTCGTCGAGTCAGGTGGACGCCCGCCGGCACGGCGAGCTGCTGCTCCCGGCGATCGACCGGGTGCTCACCGAAGCCGGTCTGAAGATGGACGCCGTCACCGGGATCGTCGTCGGCATCGGCCCCGGTCCGTACACCGGGCTGCGGGTCGGCCTGATGACCGCGGACACCTTCGGGCTCGCGCTCGGCGTCCCCGTGCACGGTGTGTGCACGCTGGACGGCCTCGCCTACGCCGCCGACCTGGGGGGCCCCTTCGTCGTGGCGACCGATGCCCGCCGCAAGGAGGTCTACTGGGCGCGCTACGCCGACTCCCGCACCCGCCTCACCGACCCCGCCGTCGACCGCCCCGCCGACATCGCCGGTCAGGTCGCGGGGCTGCCCGCGGTCGGCGCGGGTGCGCTGCTGTACCCCGACACCTTCCCCAGGGCGCACGAGCCGGAGCACGTGTCGGCCGCCGCCCTCGCCCGGCTGGCCGCCGAGCGGCTGGCGGCGGGTGAGGAACTGCCCGCGCCCCGGCCGCTGTATCTGCGCCGGCCCGATGCCCAGGTCCCCAAGAACTACAAGGTGGTCACCCCCAAGTGACAGGACCCGAGAACGTCGTACTGCGTGAGATGCGCTGGTGGGACATCGAACCCGTGCTCCAGGTGGAGCGCGATCTGTTCCCCGAGGACGCCTGGTCACGGGGGATGTTCTGGTCCGAGCTGGCCCATGCGCGCGGGCCCGCCGCGACCCGCCGGTATGTGGTCGCCGAGGAGGGGGACCGCCTCGTCGGATACGCGGGGCTCACCGCCGCGGGTGCGCCGCCCGACGGTGACGGGGCGTCCGGCGGGGATGCCACCGGGGTGGCCGACGTGCAGACCATCGCCGTCACCCGGGACCACTGGGGCACCGGCCTCGGCTCGCGGCTGCTGACGGAACTGCTGAGGGCGGCGACCGCGTTCGAGTGCGCCGAGGTGTTCCTGGAGTGCCGGATCGACAACGTCCGTGCCCAGAAGCTGTACGAGCGCTTCGGCTTCGAGACCATCGGGGTCAGGAAGGGCTACTACCAGCCGGGGAACGTGGACGCCCTGGTGATGCGGCTGACCGACCCGGCCACCCCGGTGAACCCGGTGAATCCCGTGAACGGCGTAGAAGGAGCCGAGACCCATGGCTGACGAACCCCTGGTCCTGGGGATCGAGACCTCCTGCGACGAGACCGGTGTCGGAGTCGTCCGGGGCACCACCCTGCTGGCCGACGCCGTCGCCTCCAGCGTCGACGAGCACGCCCGCTTCGGCGGCGTCGTCCCGGAGGTCGCCTCCCGGGCGCACCTCGAGGCGATGGTGCCGACGATCGACCGGGCGCTGAAGGAGGCGGGGGTGAGCGCCCGGGACCTGGACGGCATCGCCGTCACCGCCGGGCCGGGGCTCGCCGGTGCGCTGCTCGTCGGTGTCTCGGCGGCGAAGGCGTACGCCTACGCCCTCGGCAAGCCCCTCTACGGTGTCAACCACCTCGCCTCACACATCTGCGTCGACCAGCTGGAGCACGGGCCGCTGCCCGAGCCGACGATGGCGCTGCTGGTGTCCGGCGGGCACTCCTCGCTGCTGTTGTCCTCGGACATCACCTCCGACGTCCGCCCCATGGGCGCCACCATCGACAACGCGGCGGGCGAGGCCTTCGACAAGGTCGCGCGCGTGCTGAACCTCGGCTTCCCCGGTGGCCCGGTCATCGACCGGTACGCGCGCGAGGGCGATCCGGCCGCGATCGCGTTCCCGCGCGGGCTCACCGGTCCGCGCGACCCGGCGTACGACTTCTCCTTCTCCGGCCTGAAAACGGCCGTGGCCCGCTGGATCGAGGCCAAGCGGGCGGCGGGGGAGGAGGTCCCGGTGCGTGACGTGTCGGCGTCCTTCCAGGAGGCGGTCGTGGACGTGCTCACCCGCAAGGCCGTACGCGCCTGCAAGGACGAGGGTGTCGACCATCTGATGATCGGCGGTGGAGTGGCCGCCAACTCCCGGCTGCGGGCGCTGGCCCAGGAGCGCTGCGAGGCGGCCGGCATCCGGCTGCGCGTGCCACGCCCCAAGCTGTGCACGGACAACGGCGCGATGGTGGCCGCCCTGGGCGCGGAGATGGTCGCCCGGGGCCGGGCCGCCTCCGACTGGGACCTGTCGGCCGACTCGTCGCTCCCGGTGACGGAACCGCACGTCCCGGGCGAGGCCCGCACCCACAGCCATGGCCACGTTCACGACCACGACCACGTTCACGAGGTCAGCAGGGAGAACCTGTACTCATGACCGTCGCGTTGATGTGGGAGGCGCGGGCGGTGCCCGATCGGGGTGAGGACCTGCTGGCCTGGGCGCGGGCACAGGAACTGCCCGCCGCCCCGCTGCGCCGCGAGACCTTCCGCGCTCCGCAGGACCGGGTCCTGGTCATCACCTGGTGGGACGCCCCGTACGACGCGGAGCTTCCCGAACTGCCGGAGCCGGGAGCCGAGTTGGTCACCCGCACGGTACACCGGTGGCGGTTCGAGTCGGTGGCGGCGGACTGACCGGCGTCCGACCGGACGGCGGCCGGCTCCTGGCCACCTGGGCCGGCCGCCGCCCCGCCACACCGTGTCAGACACCCCCGTCCCGCACAACAAGCGTCGGTCGGGGCCGAGTTGGCGGGGTGGGTCGGTGAGGGGGAGCTGTGTGGTGTGGCGTACGTCCGTGCTGGAGGCGGCCGACCGTAGTTCCGGGGCGCCCGGTTCGACCACCCGTCGGCCCGAGCGGTCGGTGAACGCCGAGAGGTCCGGGTGGACGGGCGGCCCTCTCACGAACGTCCTCCATGACTGGGTCAGCGGTGGGGCTACTGCCCTGGGTTACCCTCTGGGGCACGAATATTTCGGATTAAATATCGAATGTTCCGGGGGTCCGTGGTGCGGGGAGGACTGCGTCAAGGGGGCCCGCAGGGATACGATCGCCGCCATGACTTCCTCGCAGCCCGATGAAACCCGGACGCGAGGGCGCAGTGCGCAGACTGCGACCCTCGCCGAGATCGCCCGCGAGGCCGGCGTCTCCGCGCCGACTGTTTCGAAGGTGCTGAACGGGCGTGCCGACGTCGCCCCCGCCACGCGCAGCCGGGTGGAGGAGCTGCTGCGCTCCCACGGCTACCGGCGCCGACGCGCCGAGGCCACCCGCTCACCGCTGATCGACCTGGTCTTCCACGAGTTGGAGAGCGCCTGGGCGATGGAGGTCATCCGGGGCGTGGAGAACGTGGCCAGGGACGCCGGACTGAGCGTCGTGCTCTCGGAGAGCGCGGGGCGGCTCACGCCGGGGCGCACCTGGGCCGACCAGGTCGCCGCGCGCCGCCCGCACGGGGTGATCCTCGTCCTGTCCGGCCTCGACGAGTCCGGGCGGGCGCTGCTGACCAGCCGTTCCATCCCGTTCGTGGTGATGGACCCGGCCGGCGACCCGGGCACCGACGTGCCCTCGATCGGCGCGACCAACTGGCAGGGCGGCCTCGCCGCCACCCGGCATCTGGTCGAGCTGGGGCACACCAGGATCGGGGCGATCAGCGGCCCCTCGCAGATGATGTGCAGCCGTGCCCGCATCGACGGCTACCGGGCCGCGCTGGAGACCGGCGGGCTTCCGGTGGACCCCGGGCTGATCATGCCCGGCGACTTCCATCACGAGACCGGCTACCGCCAGGGCCTCGCCCTGCTGCGCCGCGACGACCGGCCCACCGCGGTCTTCGCCGGCAACGACCTCCAGGCGCTCGGTCTCTACGAGGCCGCACGCGAGCTGGGCCTGCGGATTCCCGAGGACCTGAGTGTGGTCGGGTTCGACGATCTGCCGGTGGCCCGTTGGGTGGGGCCGCCGCTGACGACCGTGCGGCAGCCGCTGACCGAGATGGCCGAGGCGGCGGCCAAGCTGGTCCTCGACCTGGGCAAGGGGGAGGGCGCGGCGGCCGCGACCCGGGTGGAACTGGCCACGAGCCTGGTGGTGCGCAGCAGTACGGGAGCGCCGCCGACCGGGGTCTGACGTTCTCGGTCTCCCGGATCGCCTGCGGTGGAGCTTCCGAGGACTGTCACCCGTGAAATCGAAATTTTCGAATCTGGGGCTCTCGCGGGACCCTGGGACGCCAATCGGGCGGTGCCGGACCAGCGGGAGGCGGAGGAGCTGTGGGCGTCGCCGCGGTGACCCGCGGCGTGCCGGAAGAAAGTTCCGGGAAATCCGGGGAGCGTGTCGATCCCGGCGTCTCCCGTTCGACGCAGGGGTGAGAGGCCGGGAAGGATCCGGCCCGTACGAGACGACGACACGAGGAGTCACCATGCCGCGCTATCTCTCCCTGGTCCGGATCGACGAGTCCAACGCCCCCGCGGAGGGTCCCAGTCCCGAACTGATGCAGCGCATGGGCGAGCTGATCGAGGAGATGACGAAGGCCGGGGTCCTGCTGGACACCGCCGGGCTGACCCCGACGGCCCAGGGCACCCGGGTGCGCTACGAGGGCGGACAACTGGCCGTGACCGACGGGCCGTTCACCGAGTCCAAGGAGGTCATCGGGGGCTATGCGCTGATGCAGGCCAAGGACAGGGCCGAGGCGATCGAGTGGGCCAAGCGTTTCCTGAAGGTGCACGAGGAGCACTGGACGGTGACCTGCGAGGTGCGGGAGATCTTGGAGGGCTGAGCACCGGCCCGACGGGCCGGCGGCCCGACGGGTCGGCGGGGCTGCTGTTTGGCCCCGGCGCCGCAGAGGTGTCTGATGGTGGGTTGTGACATCGCAGCCCACCCCCGCCCGGACGCGCCAGTCCGTCGAGACCGTCTTCCGCCTGGAGTCCCCGCGGGTGATCGCCGGCGTGGCCCGTATCGTCCGGGACGTCGGCATCGCCGAGGAACTCGCGCAGGACGCCCTCGTCGCCGCGCTGGAGCAGTGGCCGAGGGACGGGGTGCCCGACAACCCGGGCGCCTGGCTCATGGCCACCGCGCGGAACCGTGCCGTCGACCTGATCCGGCGCCGCGAGAACTACGCCCGCAAGCTCGCCGAGATCGGCCGGGACCTCTCGACGGTCGCCCCGCCAAAGGAGCCCGCCGACCCGGACGACATCGACGACGACCTGCTCCGGCTCGTCTTCACCGCCTGCCACCCGGTCCTGTCCGCCGAGGCCCGCATCGCCCTCACCCTGCGCCTGCTCGGCGGCCTGACCACGGCCGAGATCGCCCGCGCGTTCCTGGTCCCGGAGCCGACGGTGGCCCAGCGGATCGTGCGCGCGAAACGCACCCTCGCGACCAAGAACGTCGCCTTCGAGGTGCCCTACGGCCCCGACCGGGCGGCCCGCCTCGAGTCGGTCCTCGACGTGATCTACCTGATCTTCAACGAGGGGTACGCGGCCACCGCCGGAGACGACTGGCTCCGCCCCGGGCTGTGCGAGGACGCGCTGCGGCTGGCCCGCGTCCTGTCCGGGCTGGTGCCCGAGGAACCCGAAGTCCACGGCCTCACCGCGCTGCTGGAGTTCCAGGCGTCCCGCGCCGCCGCCCGCACCGGTCCGACGGGCGAACCGGTCCTGCTCAAGGACCAGAACCGGGCCCGTTGGAACCGCATGCTCATCGCCCGCGGCGTCACCGCCCTCGCCCGCGCCGACGCGACCTCCGGCGGCGCCCCGGGCCCGTACGTCCTCCAGGCCGCCATCGCCGCCTGCCACACGCACGCGTACCGCTACGAGGAGACGGACTGGCCCCGCATCGCCACCCTCTACGGCCTCCTCGCCGCCCGCGCCCCGTCCCCGGTCGTCGAACTCAACCGCGCGGTCGCCGTCTCCATGGCCGAGGGCCCCGCCGCGGCCCTCCCCCTCGTCGACGCCCTGACCGACGTACCGGCGCTCCGGGAGTACCACCTCCTGCCGAGCGTGCGCGGCGACCTCCTGGCACGCCTCGGCCGTACGCAGGAGGCCCGCGCGGAGTTCGCGCGGGCGGCGTCCTTGACCAGGAACGAACGGGAACGGGAGATGCTGCTGCGACGGGCGGGGGAGGGGAGCTGACCCTCGGGGCGGGCGAGCATCGGGTCCTGAGCCGGGCCCGCGGGCCTCACCGCACCGGGTGCCCCAGCAGCATCGTCGGGGCGCCTGCGACGCGGGTGAGGAAGACCGTGACGGACTCGGGGCCGTGGGGTTTGGGCAGGGCCTTGCGGCGGAGTTCCTCCGGTTCCACCGCCGAGCCGCGCTTCTTGACGGTCAGCGTGCCGATCCGACGCTCACGCAGCAGCGCCTTCAGCTTCTTGACGTTGAAGGGGAGCCGGTCGGTGATCTCGTAGGCGGTGGCGTACGGGGTGGGGCGGTGCTCGTCGGCGGTGACGTAGGCGAGGGTCGGGTCGATGAGTCCGCCGTCGAGCTGTTCGGCGACCTCGGCGACGAGGTGTGCGCGGATGACGGCGCCGTCGGGCTCGTACAGGTACCGGCCGGGCGGACGCACCGCGGGGTCCGGCAGCCCGTGGGAGGGGAGTGTGCGGGGACCGGGGAGCAGGGTCGCCCGGATCGCCGGGGCCTTGCCCGCCCCGGCGGCGGCCCGCCCGGTGCCGAACCACAGCACCGCCTCCTTCACGTCCCCGCAGTCCGAGATCCACTCGGCCTCCGCGTCTTCGGGGACGGCCTCGTGCGGGATGCCCGGCGCGATCTTCAGGGCGGCGGCGCGGGGCGCCTTGCGGGCCGTCTCGATCGCCCAGGACAGCGGGGGCGAGTAGGCCTCGGGGTCGAAGACCCGGCCGCGGCCGCCGCGTCGGGCCGGGTCGACGAAGACGGCGTCGTAACCGGCCGGGTCCACCTCCGTGACGTCGGCCTCCCGCACCTCGATCAGCGCGGCCAGGCCCAGCTCCTCCGCGTTCGCGCGGGCCGCCGCCGCGGTGAGCGGGTCCCGGTCCACCGCCAGTACCCGGATTCCGGCGCGGGCCAGCGCGATCGCGTCCCCGCCGATCCCGCAGCACAGGTCCGCCACCGAGGTCACGCCCCGCTCCTTCAGCCGCCGCGCCCGGTACGCCGCCACGCTCGTCCGGGTCGACTGCTCGACCCCGTTCGGCGTGAAGAACATGCGCGCGGCGTCCTCGGCCCCGAACTTCGCCACCGCCCGCTGCCGCAGGCGTGCCTGGCCGAGCGCGGCCGAGACCAGTTCCGCCGGATGTTCACGGCGCAGCCGGGTGGCGACGGCCAGCTCCCGCGCCGGGTCGGTGTCGCGCACCTCGTCGAGGAGGGCACGGCCCTCGGGGGTGAGGAGCGGGGCGAGCGGCGAGGCGGAGAGCGGGGTGCGGTCTTTCACCGGCCCATTGTGCGGCAGGCGCGGGCCCACTGTGGGCCAGTCGGTGGACGGTGTGCCGCCGGCCGCGGTGTCGGGCCGGGTCCGGGGCGGTGGACTGCGAGGATCCGGCTCCATGCGAGTAGTAGGACAAAACGACAAAAGGCGGTCGCGGCGTGGTGTGCGGGCCGGTGTCGCCGTGCTCTCCCTCGCGACCCTCGCCCCTCTTGCCGCGGGCTGCGGAAAGGACTCCTCCGCCCCGGACCCGGCTGAGGGCGGACAGCAGCCCCTCCACGCGCCCCCGGCCCGCGCGCTCGACTCCTACGCCACCAAACTGCGCGCCGCGCACGCCGCGCGGGTGGCCGTGGCCAAGCGCTGGGGGCTCAAGCAGGTGCCCCTCACCGCCCCGCCCGCGCCGGAGGAGAAACCCAGGATCACCACCCGTAAGGGCTTCGAGGTCGACGGCCACCGGGAACTGGGCCTTCCCCCGGTCTTCACCACCGTCCCCACGGACGAGAAGGTCGTCTTCCTCACCATCGACGACGGTGCCGAGAAGGACCCGGCGTTCCTGCGCATGATGAGCGAGCTGAAGATCCCGTACACCGCGTTCCTCAGCGACTACGTCATCAAGGAGGACTACGGCTACTTCGAGAGGATGCGGAACCGGGGCGTCGGCCTGAACAACCACACCCTGAACCACCCGTACCTGCCCGGCCTGTCCTACGCCCGCCAGAAGCGCGAGATCTGCGGCATGCAGGACGTCATCGAGGAGCGGTACGGCCATCGCCCCGTCCTGTTCCGCCCGCCGTTCGGCAACTACAACAAGGACACCCTGCGCGCGGCCAAGTCCTGCGGCATCGAGTACGCCCCGCTGTGGAACGAGGAGGTCTTCGTCGACCGCTGGGACTACCGCGAGTGGGACCGGGACCTGCGCCCCGGTGACATCGTCCTCACCCACTTCCGGGGCCGGAACGAGTGGAAGGGCACCATGTCCGACATGATCCGCCGCTTCCTGGACAAGGTCACGGCCGAGGGGTACGCGGTGGGGCGCCTGGAGGACTACCTGTGATCCGGCGGGGAGCGGCCGTGGCGGCTCTCCTGGCGGTGCTGGCGGGTTGCGGCTCGCCGGCCGGGCGGGCGGTCGCGGGCCCGACGGTTCGAGGGACCGAGTCGGAGACGGGGGCCGGGGACGGCGCGGGCCGGTCACCCGGCCACCGTGATCCGACCCTCCCGCCCGTCGTGGACCACGTCCCGACCCGGGACAGGGTCGTCTTCCTGACCTACGACGACGGCGCCGAACGCGACCCCCGTTTCCTCGACCTCGTACGGCAACGCCGCCTTCCCGTCAGCATGTTCCTCACGGACAGTGTGGTGGGGCCGGGCTACGGCCACTTCGCCCGCCTGCGTGCGGTCGGGGCGAGCCTGCAGAACCACACCCTCGACCACCCCGCCCTGCGCGGCCTGCCCTACGCCGGTCAGCGCGCCGAGATCTGCGGCCAGCAGCGCAAGCTCCGGTCCCGCTTCGGCATCCGCCCCCACCTCTTCCGCCCGCCCTACGGCACGTACGACGCCACGACCCTCCGGGCCGCCGCCGACTGCGGCATCGCGGCGGTCGTGCTCTGGCGGGCCACCCTGAAGGGCGACGGCACCCTCACGTACACCCGCGGCACCCACCGCCCGGCCCCCGGCGACATCATCTCCGTCCCCGCCGGCGAGACCCCGCCCCTGACCCTGGCGGAACGGACGACACGCCTGCTGCGGCACCTCGACGAGCAGGGGCTGAAGGTCGGCCGCCTGGAGGACTACATCACGCACTGAAGGGCGTGCTTTCCCGGGCGTTCACACCTGCCGGGAGGCCGGCGGTGGCGACGACGCGACACAGTGAATTGGCACTCCGCTTGACCGAGTGCTAATCGCGGTCATAGTCTCGGGTCTGGCACTCCCCCCTGGAGAGTGCCAACACACGCGACGGGCAGGTCCGGCACCCGCGACGACGGATCGACCTGGTCGCCACCTCAGACAGTTAACCCCGAGATCTCCGAAGGGGGAGGTCGGATCGTGACGACCGCCAGCTCCAAGGTTGCCATCAAGCCGCTCGAGGACCGCATCGTGGTCCAGCCGCTCGACGCCGAGCAGACCACGGCTTCGGGCCTGGTCATTCCGGACACTGCCAAGGAGAAGCCCCAGGAGGGCGTCGTCCTGGCCATCGGTCCGGGCCGCATCGAGGACGGCAAGCGCGTCGAACTCGACGTGAAGGTCGGCGACGTCGTGCTTTACAGCAAGTACGGCGGCACCGAGGTGAAGTACAACGGCGAGGAGTACCTCGTCCTCTCGGCCCGCGACGTTCTCGCGATCATCGAGAAGTAAGTCACCTCGTAGCAGATTTGCTCCGAACTGCGCCCCTGGTCCCGACACGCTTACTGAGCCGGGGGCCCGGGGCGCAGTGTTTTTTCACCCCTGATTTCCGAGAGGGCTCCCGCTGCCATGGCGAAGATCCTGAAGTTCGACGAGGACGCCCGTCGCGCCCTTGAGCGCGGCGTCAACAAGCTTGCCGACACGGTGAAGGTGACGATCGGCCCCAAGGGCCGCAACGTCGTCATCGACAAGAAGTTCGGCGCCCCCACCATCACCAACGACGGTGTCACGATCGCCCGCGAGGTCGAGGTCGAGGACCCGTACGAGAACCTCGGTGCCCAGCTGGTCAAGGAGGTGGCGACCAAGACCAACGACATCGCGGGTGACGGTACGACCACCGCGACCGTGCTGGCCCAGGCCCTGGTCCGCGAGGGCCTGCGCAACGTCGCCGCCGGTGCCTCCCCGGCCGCCCTGAAGAAGGGCATCGACGCCGCGGTCGCCGCGGTCGCCGAGGACCTCCTCGCCTCGGCGCGCCCGATCGAGGAGAAGTCCGACATCGCCGCCGTCGCCGGGCTGTCCGCCCAGGACCAGCAGGTCGGCGAGCTCATCGCCGAGGCGATGGACAAGGTCGGCAAGGACGGGGTCATCACCGTCGAGGAGTCCAACACCTTCGGTCTGGAGCTGGACTTCACCGAGGGCATGGCCTTCGACAAGGGCTACCTGTCGCCGTACTTCGTGACGGACCAGGAGCGCATGGAAGCCGTACTGGACGACCCGTACATCCTCATCACGCAGGGCAAGATCGGCTCCATCGCCGACCTGCTGCCGCTGCTGGAGAAGGTCATCCAGGCCAACGCCTCCAAGCCGCTGCTGATCATCGCCGAGGACGTCGAGGGCGAGGCCCTGTCGACCCTGGTCGTGAACAAGATCCGCGGCACGTTCAACGCCGTCGCGGTCAAGGCCCCCGGCTTCGGTGACCGCCGCAAGGCGATGCTGCAGGACATGGCCGTCCTCACCGGCGCCACGGTCGTCTCCGAGGAGGTCGGCCTCAAGCTCGACCAGGTCGGCCTGGACGTGCTGGGCTCCGCCCGCCGCGTCACCGTCACCAAGGACGACACCACGATCGTCGACGGCGGCGGCAAGAAGGAGGACGTGACCGGTCGCGTCGGCCAGATCAAGGCCGAGATCGAGACCACCGACTCCGACTGGGACCGCGAGAAGCTCCAGGAGCGCCTCGCGAAGCTGGCCGGCGGCGTGTGCGTCATCAAGGTCGGCGCCGCCACCGAGGTGGAGCTGAAGGAGAAGAAGCACCGTCTGGAGGACGCCATCTCCGCGACCCGCGCCGCGGTCGAGGAGGGCATCGTCTCCGGTGGTGGCTCCGCGCTCGTCCACGCCGTCAAGGTCCTCGAGGGCAACCTCGACAAGACCGGCGACGAGGCCACTGGTGTCGCGGTCGTCCGCCGCGCCGCCGTCGAGCCGCTGCGCTGGATCGCCGAGAACGCCGGCCTCGAGGGCTACGTCATCGTCTCCAAGGTCGCCGAGCTCGAGAAGGGCAGCGGCTACAACGCCGCCACCGACGAGTACGGCGACCTGATCAAGGCCGGCGTCATCGACCCGGTCAAGGTCACCCGCTCCGCCCTGGAGAACGCCGCCTCCATCGCCTCCCTGCTGCTCACGACCGAGACCCTGGTCGTCGAGAAGAAGGAAGAAGAGGAGCCGGCCGCCGGTGGCCACGGCCACGGCCACGCCCACTGAGCGAACTGAGCGACCCGCTCGCAGAAGGCCCTCGTTCCGGCCCCGGACGCAAGATCCGGTCCCGGAGCGGGGGCCTTCCCGCTTTTCCCGTGCGGTCAGCCGTCCTGCCGCAGCAGGAACCGGCCCGGCTCTGGGTTCCGCCAGAGCCGCCTCGCAGAAGACCAGGCGCTTCCCACCCTGGTGCAGGGCCGATGTGCCGGCCGGACGCATCGGCCGCAGCGGAGTGACGGCCTGACGACGGCTGCGGGACTGGACCGAGGCGGGCCCCCGGCCGCGTCTGCACGAGGTCATCTGGGTGAACTGCGCAAGGCGGGACTGCTGGAGACGGACGACGCGGCGATCGACGGCTCGCACGCACGGGCGCTCAAAGGGGAGCTCACCCCGGACCTTCGCCGGTCGACCGGGCCCGCCCGGGCAGCAAGCACCACCTGATCACCGACCGGCACGGAACGCCGCCGGCCGTGTCTCTGACCGGCGGAAACCGTCACGACGCCACCCGGCTCATGCCTCTGCTCGACGCGATACCGCACCTCCGCGGGACCCGTGGACGGCCTCGCCGACGGTCCGGACGACTGATCGCCGACCGCGGCGACGACCACGACAAGTACCGCCGCCTCCTTCGAGCCCGGGGCATCACACCGAAGACCGCCCGCAAGGGCACCGCCCACGGTCCCGGCCTGGGGAAGACCCGCTGGGGCGCCGAGCGCACCCTCGCCCGGCCGCATCAGTTCAAACGGCTGCGGACCCGCTACGAGATACGCGCCGACCTCCACCTCGGCCTGCTCCAACTCGCCTGCGGCATCATCTGCTGGAGACGACTCCGAACCTCACTTTGAAACGATCAGCGAGTGCTGGCGCTGGGAAGTGGTGGCGTGGTGAAGCGGTGGGGCTGCGAAGCGGGTGGCGCGGGCACCGGCGTCCGGTGGAGCGGCGCCTACGCCTTCGGCCCGCTGCCCGCTGTGTCCGCACCGGCGTCGCCTTGCGGCTCCGCGGGCTCCACCACCGAGATGGCGCCCGTGGCGGTCACGATCGGCGGCGTGAGCACCGAGGCGTAGTCGTGCTCGGTGGAGTAGGTGAGGAAGCCCAGGTGCGCCTCGTAGCGGTCCAGGACGTCGTCGATCACCTGCTGGTGGGACAGGCCCATGAGGTCGTAGCCCTCGGAGCCGGTCTGGGTGAACACCTCGACCCGGTAGTAGACGTCCGTCTGGCGGGACATGCGTCCACCGAACATCGGCACCGGGGCCTCGACGGTCTGCACCTGGTAGTGGAAGTTGCGGTGCTCGGGGATCGTGACCACCAGCGCGTGGCCGGAGATGCCGGTGTGCTCGTTCGGGGCCAGGTCCAGCGTGGCCTGGTAGCCCTGCTTCGCGAATTCGCGGACCACGTCGGCCAGCGCCGCCTGCACGGTGCGCTCCATGAACTGGGCCACCTGCTTCTTCGAGGGGTAGGAGCGCATCCGCTCCAGCCGCTGGCGCCAGGTGCGCTCGGGCACGTGGCCGCCGTGCGCCGCCGTCGACTGCCGGCGCAGGACCCGGCCCTCGCGCTCGGCCCGCTCCATGCGCAGGACCTTGGAGAAGGAGGCCATCACCAGCCAGGCGATGACCGTCACCGGCAGGGCGAAAATGAGCGTCGCGTACTCCATGGTGGTGACCCCGCCGGCCACCAGCATCGCGATGGTCAGCACCGCGGTGAGCACCGCCCAGAAGATGCGCAGCCACTTCGCCCCGTCCTGCGACGGGTTGGGGATCGAGGAGGAGAAGTTGGACATCACCATGGCGCCGGAGTTGGCGCTGGTGAGGTAGAACAGCAATCCGGACAGCGTGCCGAGGCCGATCAGGAAGCCGGCGCCGGGGAACAACTCCAGCAGCGCGAACCAGCCCTCCTCCGGGCTGTCCATGGCCAGCTGGGCGAACTCCGTGTTCCCGTTCAGGACCTGGTACATGGCGCTGTTGCCGAAGATGCTCACGATCAGGAAGTCGCAGAGCACCGGAGCGGTGATGGCGGCGATGACGAACTCGCGCAGCGTCCGGCCGCGGGAGATGCGGGCGAGGAACAGGCCCACGAACGGGCCCCAGGCCAGCCAGAACGCCCAGAAGAACAGGGTCCAGCCGGCCATCCACTCGGAGCCCCCCTCCTGGTAGGCGAAGGTCTGCAGGGTTCGGTCCGGCAGCGAGAAGATGAACCGGCCGATGTTTTCCACCAGCGCGTTGAGCAGGAACGCCGACTGTCCGGTCACCAGGATGTAGAGCAGCATGGCCGCCGCGCTCCAGATGTTCAGCTCGGAGATCAGCCGGATCCCCTTGTCCACGCCCGAGGTGCAGGCGGCGATGGTCATGATCACGGCCACGACCACCAGCGCGATCTGCAGGGCCAGGCCCTCCTGGAGGCCGAACAGCCAGGCGAAGCCGACGTTCAGCAGCACGACGCCGATGCCCATGGAGGTGGCGACGCCGAAGACGGTGCCGACCAGGGTGACGATGTCGATGGTGTCGCCGATCCCGCCGCGGACGCGCTTGCCGAGCAGGGGGTACAGGGCGGCCCGGATGGACAGCGGCATGCCCCAGCGGTAGGCGAAGTAGCCCATGGCCATGCCGAGCAGCGAGTACATGGCCCAGCCGGCCACGCCGTAGTGGAACATGGTCCAGACCACGGCGTCCTGGGCGGCCGCGCCCGTCTGGCCCTCGCCCGCCGGCGGAGCCATGTACTGGGTGATGGGCCCGGTGACGGAGTAGAAGAGCATGTCGATGCCCACGCCGGCGGCGAACAGCATGGCCACCCAGGTGAAGAGCTTGTACTGCGGCCGGGAGTGGTCGGGGCCGAGCCGGACGGAGCCCTCCTTGGACAGCGCGACCCAGAGGACGAACACGATCACCACGGTGACGGTCAGGACGTAGAACCAGCCGAGGTTCTCCGCGATCCAGGCCACCGCGGTCTGCATGGTGCCGCTGGCGTGCGCGGGCACGAGCATGGCCCAGAGGGAGAAGGCGACGATGACGGCCGAGGCGATGACGAAGACGCGCCAGTTGACCCTGGGGCCGGGCTCCTCGATGAGTTCCGCGGGGGCCTTGCTGAGCTCCTGGCTGGAGACGGGAGGACGGTTCTCGGCCTCCTGGCCGTGGCGCCGCCGTTCGGTGCCACCGAGGTGACGGCGTTCGATCGGGGCCTTCGGCGGCTCGCCCCCGGGGCGGGGCGTGTCTGCGGCTTCGGGCATGCGGTCCTCCTCCTGTCGGCGATGAGTCTGGGCGGGCGTCGGTGCGGGCAGACGTCCGCGGCCTCGATCCGAAGGGATGGGGGAGGCCGTGCACAGTGGGCACCCTGTCGTGGGGCCCACCTAGCCATTAGAACTCCTAACGAAATGATCTCCGTGAACCGCTCCGGGGTCGGTAGATATCTCAGATGTTGGTTGTGACCTGGGCTTTCGTGGTGCTCAGGTAGTGGTTGGCCTCGTATTCGGCGGACGGGTTCGGCGGGCGGGATGTGCCCTATCTCACCGTGGAGCCGGGTGTGGTCGTACCAGTCGGTCCATTCGGCGGTGGCCGGCTCGACCTGGGCGAGGGAGCGCCAGGGCCGCCGCGGCTTGATCACCTAGGTTTTGAAGAGGCCGATCGCGGCTCCATCAGCGCGTTGATCCTTGCGGGATCCGGTGCGAAAAGACTGACAGTCGTACGCGTCGCCGACCGGTCCGATCGACGCGGCGACGCCTGCCCGGTCCAGGACCCCGATGCGGCGACGCCCTCGCGGAAAGGTGAGGTCCAGTGGTTCATGAGGGGAGGTCCGATCCGCCATTTCGGCCGGCACGGGGCCCGTGCCGTGCAGGAGATGCTCGGCACGCACGGGGAACTTCCACTCGACGGCGCGCCCGGTGTTGATCACCGAGTAGGGCAGCCCACTGCCACGTTCCTCTACGACGACCCGCGTGAGGTCCTCGGCCTGACGGGACGACGCCCGGGCATCCGCGACCGCCGACGGAGACGTGGAGGCCGCCGACGGCCCACCGGTGCCTTCCGCGCTTGCTGATCGCTCTCCGCAGCCGAGGCACCCATGCGTCCGTGACAACCGTTGCACAGGAGAGAGCCACCGTGGACGGCGACAAGACGTGCGGTCTTTGCCGAGGTGCACCGCGAGCAGGTGAAGGTCGAGACCGACTCCCACCGGGCGAGCTGAATGTCGCCACGAGGTGGGCGGGTCTTGATGATCCTCTTGCCGAGAAGCTCTTCACCGACGGTCAAGTCCGCCCATCCCCTCACTCCGGCCGGCCGGAGGGCCCGTGACGTCACGATCCGTCCCGTTGAAAACCTCCCGAACCGGTCGCCGGGGACGTGCGCTGACCTGGGAGTTCCGCTGTGATCACCGAGGCCGGTGAGGCGCCGCGGAGATCGCACTGGGCCACTGGGCCGCTCGCCGCGGCCTGACCCGTATGAGCGCGGGCGAGCCGGCTGCGAGCGGTGCGGCTCTGCTGCGCGCGCGGCATGTGGGCATGGCACGGCTCTTTCCGCAGGCCCTGAGCGAGGACCTCTCTGCGCCGTCCGAACCGGCCGCTCCAGCGCCCCGTCCGTACACGCGCCCCCGTCCGTACACGCCCGACGGCTCCCGCCCTGCGAACGAGGGGGAGCCGTCCAGAGGCGCCATCAGGGGGTCAGGCGTGACGGTGTGAACGCCGGTTGCCGGTGATGAGGCGGTAAAGAGCGAGCAGGATGAGAGAGCCGACGATCGCGGCGATCCAGGTGGAGAGTTCGAAGAACCCGTCGATGGAGTCGACGCCGAAGATCACCTTGCCGAGCCAGCCGCCGAGCAGACCGCCGGCGATGCCGATGAGCATGGTGATGATGATGCCACCGGGGTCCTTGCCCGGCATGATGAACTTGGCGATGGCGCCGGCGAGCAGGCCGATGACGATCCACGCGATGATGCCCATTGTTGTCTCCGTCCTGTCATGAAGACTGTGTCAGTTCCTCGTCTGTACCGTCCGCGCCCGAACAAACCTTTTCTGTGAACCGCACCCATGACCGCCCCGGAACGCACCCCGCAGGGGAACGGGCCCGACTACTGGCGCGGAACGCCCAGTTCGCGGACGTAGATGTCCCAGTAGGGCGGTGTGACGCCGGCCAGAGGGCCTTTCCTGCCGGCCTTCCTCCACCCCAGTGCCGGTAGACGCTCTGCGTGGCGAGGGCGGCGGGCCGCACCGAGAGGGCCGCGCGCTGCTCCTCGCGTCCGTGATGTCCTCCACCGGTCTCCGCAGGGTGCCGGAAAGCGCGTCGCCGAGCTCTTCGCAGAGACCCGCGGCCCGCGTCCAGAAGTCACGGGCGGCGGCGAACTCGCGGCGTGCCAGGGACACGTCTCCCAGACGCCTGAGCGTCGACGCCTCGCCGCGCCGATCGGTGAACTCGCGGAACGTCTCCAGGGCTCGCCCGAGGCGCTCCTCCGCGTCGTGGAACTCACCCAGCTCGCCGAGACTTTCGGCGAGGGGGAGCGCCCCAAGCCTCACTCCACCGGTCGTCGATCGAACGGAAGACGTCGATGGCGCGGCGGGAGAGCGCGGCGGCGTCCGCGTGGTCGTCGCGGGAGCGGGCGCACGTCGCGAGGCTGAGCAGACTCATCCCCTCGCCCCGCCTGATGCCGTGCTCCCGGAACACGGCCAGTGCGGCCAACTCGTGCACGCGGTTGACGAAACCTGTTACCGCCTAGGGGAGTTGGCGGGGCGGGGGAGGGAGCGATCGGGGCCGTGCACGTGTACACCACCATGCACGGTCCCGGCTTGGACCACCGCGTCGCTGTCGCCGCCGGAGAACTCGTTCGAGACGGATGTCGGCTCCTCGGCCGCCTGCTCGCGGGCGTCCTCCAGGTCCTCCGCACCGATACCGACCGTGGCCGGAGCCGTCGCGGGAGGCGCCGCGTCCGCCCTGCGGAAGACCTGCCGCCACGCCTCCTGCACCTGCCGCGGACTGTCGTAGCGCTGCTCCACGTCCCGGTGCAGCGCCCGCTCGAAGAATCCCTTCAGGCCCTCGCCCAGGGCCTGCGGGAAGAGTTCGGCCGACACATGCAGCTCCGCGTCGGTGACCAGTCGCGAGTTTCCCTGGCCGTCCCCCGGGACTGCCAGACTCCTCATCGCGGCGGGAGCAGGCCCTTGCAAGGAAATCGTCGAAGGCCCATGACCCGACCGTTGAACCTCCAGGGTCGCTTTCGCAACAGGTCCGTTCCTGATCTCATCGCGGCCCGTACTTGCGGCCCGTCCGGGAGGAGAGGCCGCCCAGGAGGTTGCGTGGGACCAGCCTCGCCGCTCCCATCAGGGCCTTGTACCGCGGGTCCGGGATCGACACCGACTTGCCGCGGGCCAGGTCCGCGAGGGCCGCCTCCACCACCTTGTCCGCGTCCAGCCACATCCAGTTCGGGATGCTGTCCGTCCCCATCCCCGCCCGCTCGTGGAACTCGGTGCGGACGAAGCCGGGACACAGCGCCATCAGGCGTACGCCGTTGCCCGCCAGGTCCTGTGCCGCGCCCTGGGTGAACTGCACCACCCACGCCTTGGACGCCCCGTAGGTCCCGCGCGGCACGAACGCGGCGGTCGAGGCGACGTTCACGATTCCCCCGCGTCCGCGCTCCCGCATCGCCTCCGCCGCCGCCGACGTCAGCCGCAGCACCGCCTCGCAGTGCACCTTGAGCATCCTCAGCTCGTCCGCCATCGAAACCTCGAGGTACCGGCCCTTGTTGCCGAAACCCGCGTTGTTGACCAGCAGGTCGACGGGGTTCCTGCGGTCGCCCAGCCGCTCGGCCACCGCCTCGATGCCCTTGTCCTCCGCGAGGTCGGCCCTCAGCACCTCCGCCTCGATGCCGTGACGGTCGTGGAGCTCGGTCGCCTGCTCGCGGAGCCGGACGAGGTCGCGGGCCACCAGTACCAGATCATGCCCGTCGGCTGCCAGCTTCCGCGCGAACGCGGCACCGATCCCGGCCGTCGATCCCGTAATCAGAGCGGTTGTCATGACGCAAGACTAGTTACCCGAAGTCCGGGCGTCCGCCCGGCGTCGCCGCCCCGACCGGTGCACTGAAGCCCGGCCGGATCAGTCATCCGAGTGCCCGCCCCTCTACCCGCCCCCGTGCTCCGCGTGCTCCGGCGGGGTCCCCGCGGATTGGCCCTTCTCGACCACCACGAACTGACCCATCATCCCCAAGTCCTCGTGGTACAGCAGATGGCAGTGGTACATGTACGGGACGTCAGGATCGGCCGGCCCGGTGAAGCGCAATGCCAGCTTCATCGTCGTGCCGTGCGGGACGAACACCGTGTCCTTCGGCCCGCGCAGCGTTGGCGGCGGAGCCGACCCGTTCACCTCCATCACGCGGAACTGCACGTCGTGCACATGGAAGTTGTGCGGCATGCCGTTCGTGTTGCGGATCGTCCACACCTCCGTCGTCCCGCGAGTGACGGCCTCGTCGATGCGGCCCATGTCCATCGACCGGCCGTTGATCCCGGACAGCTTCAGATCGAAGTGCCGCCCGCGCACCGCCTCGTCACCGTCGGGGAGTTCCGGCTCGGTGAGCGTGGCAGGCAACCGCGGTGACGGCCGCGACTGCCGGGCCGCCCGCAGCTCCAGTACGTCGAAGGAGTCGTCGCCGCCGTTGAACCGCCGCTGCCAGAAATCTCCGTAGTTGTCCTGCGGGAAGCTCCGGAGCATCACCCGCTCACCCGCCTCGACGCGTACGACGATCTCGGCGCGCTCACCCGGTGACAGCTGTATCCGGTCCATGACCGCGGGCCGCGCCAGCAACCCACCGTCCGTCCCGATCAGCGAGAAGTCACGGTCGTCCGGGAAACCGAAGAGGTAGGTGCGGGCGGTGGAGGCGTTGACCAGCCGCAGCCGTATCAGCTCGTCGTGGACCTCCCGGTAGGGGCGCAGGGTGCCGTTGACCATGGTCCGGTCACCCAGGAAGCCCACGTTCTGCATCAGCCCGCGGTCGCCGGACAGCCGTGAGCCGTCGAAGCGGACGTCCTGCACGACGACCGGCAGATCGTCGACGCCGTACCGCTTCGGCAGGGGCAGACGAGCGGACTTCTCGTCGTCGAGGAGGAACAGGCCGGCGAGGCCACGCCGGACGTGTTCCTCGGTCCTGCCATGCGGATGCGGGTGGTACCAGAGCGTCGCCGCCGGCTGGTCCACCGTCCAGTGCGGTGTCCAGGTGGCGCCCGGGGCGATCATCTGGTGCGGGCCGCCGTCCATGCGGGCCTGGCAGATGCATCCCGTGCCAGTGCACGGAGGACGCCTCGTCCAGGTCGTTGCCGATCCGTACCCGCACCTTCTCGCCGCGCTTCGCCCGGAGCGTTGGGCCGAGGTAGGAGCCGTTGAACCCCCAGGTCGTGGTCCTCTTCCCGTCCTCGAACTCCGTCTCGCCCGCCTGCATGCGGAGGTCGAAGACCCGTGTGCCGTCCTTCCCCACGGTCGACTCGGCCTGCGGAGGTATCGCCAGCGCGTTGTCGAACGGGGCTTTGTCCACCGTGCTGACCGGGGCGCCGGTCCACAGCCAGGCGAACAGGGCGCCGGCGGCCACGGCGAGCGTGGCGACCAGGGAGCCGAGCACGAGGACAAGGCGCTTTCCACGGAATGCGCGGCGAGTGGTGCCGGGCGGGCTTCCCCGTCCGGCACCGCGCTCCTGGGCATGTGACGAGACATGCTTCGAGCGTCGTGGACCACGGTCAGCCGGACATCGGGGACCTCCCGGAACCGGCCCTGAGTCGACCCTCGCTCGGCCTCGGGGATTTCCCCCTGGAGCCGTGCGGAGAAGCGCGCGGAGAGGCGGTGCGGAGAAGCCGTGCGGCGCCCCGTGGCCCTTCGTCAGGCTTCCCGGTCCGTCCCGTACTTCGTCACGTACTGCCGCGCCTTCGCCAGCGCCTCCGGGTGCAGCGCGTCTGCCGCCGCGAGCAGAAGCGGCAGCAGCGTCCGCTCCGTCGTCACCGCCCGGAACTGCTGAGCGACCGTCACCTCGTGATCCGGCCGGTGCACCCTCCGGATCGCGTCGCCCGCCCGGACCTCACCGGGCTGGACAACCCGCAGATAGGCACCCGGCGCGCCCCGCCGCGTGAACCGCTTCACCCAGCCCTTCTCACCCAGATGGCCCTGGAAGGTGCGGCAGGGAATGCGGCCGGAGGTGACCTCCAGCACCACCTCGGACCCGATGCCCCAGCGCTCACCGATCAGGGCGCCGGACAGGTCGATCCCCTCCGTGGTGAGGTTCTCGCCGAACGAGCCGTTCGGCAGCGTGCGTCCCAGCACGCCCTCCCACTCGTCGAGGTCCTCGCGGGCCATCGCGTACACGGCCTGGTCATCGCCTCCGTGGTGCCGCGTCTCGCACACCGCGTCCCCGGCCAGCCCGCTCGCGCCGACCCCCTTCGGCCCCGGTGCCGCCACTCGCACCGGCCCGTTCACCGGCTGCTTGTCGATGCCGGTCAGGCCCTCGGGCTGCTCCGTGTACGGCACGGCCTTGGGGCGCCCCAGGTTCACAGACAAAAGCTTCATGAGCTGCACGGTAAGCGATGTGGGTCAAAGTAACGACGTGGTATTCGGCGTCACGTCAAAGGACGGCTTATTCTTGAGGTGTGATCGAAGCCCGTCATCTCCGTGTGCTGCGCGCCGTGGCCACCACCGGTTCGTTCTCCGCGGCGGCCCGGGAGCTGGGCTGCACCCAGCCCGCCGTCAGCCAGCAGATGAAGGCACTGGAAGGGTCCGTGGGCACGCCGCTGCTCGTCCGTTCCGGGCGCAAGATGCGCATGACGCAGGCCGGGGAAGTGCTGGTGCGCCATGCGGCTGGTGTCCTCGCCGGGCTGACCGCCGCCGAGGAGGAGGTCGCCGCCATCGCCGGGCTGCGGGCGGGGCGGGTGCGGCTCGTGTCCTTTCCCAGCGGCAGCTCGACGCTCGTTCCGACAGCGCTCGCCGCTCTGCGTGACGCCCACCCCGGCACCCGGGTCTCCCTGGAGGAGGCCGAGCCGCCCCGGTCCGTCGAGATGCTGCGTGAGGGCGACTGCGACATCACCCTCGCCTTCCGGTACGAGGGGGCGGCGGGAGCCGAGGAGTGGGACGACCTGGCCGTGCGCCCGCTGCTCACGGACCGGCTCGTGGGGCTGGTGCCCGAGCGGCACCGGCTGGCGCACGCGGAGTCCCTCGCCATAGGCGAACTCGCCGAGGAGCCGTGGATCGCGGGCTGCCCGCGCTGCCGCGGTCAGCTGGTCGAGGTGTGTGAGACGGCCGGCTTCACCCCGCGTATCGACTTCGCGACCGACGATTACCCCGCGGTGGCCGGCCTGGTCGGTGCGGGACTCGGAGTAGCCGTCCTGCCCCAGCTGGCCATCGAGTCCGTACGGCCGAGGAGGGTGCGCACTGTCGCCCTGGAACCCGCGGTGCGGCGGGAGATCGTCGCGCTGACGCTTCCCGACCTCGCCCAGGTGCCCGCGGTCGCCGCGACGCTCGACCAGTTGGCGCGGGCGGGCGGCCGGTAGGCCGGGGCCCGGCGGGTCCGTCCGGCTGCCGGCCCGTCTGTCTGGCCGGCTGTCCGTCGGTGGGGGCGGTGGGGCGCCTCCTGCGAAAAACAAGGGGACACACGTGTCCCCGATGATGAAGAAACGTTCCTTCAGTTGTTCGAAGCGGCATGCCCGTCGGCGGTCGAGACCGAGGCCGGAACCGGCGCCGATACGGCCGCCGACGCCGAGGTCGGCGGCGATGCCGAGGTCGGCGGCGATGCCGAGGTCGACACCAGCCGGTGGCGCGCCCGGCCCATCAGCTCTTCGCGTTCGTCCTCGGTCAGTCCGCCCCACACGCCGTACGGCTCGCGTACGGCCAGTGCGTGGGCGGCGCACTCGGCGCGCACCGGGCACCTCATGCAGACCTCTTTGGCCGAGTTCTCGCGAGCGCTTCGTGCCGCACCGCGCTCGCCCTCGGGGTGGAAGAAGAGCGAGCTGTCCACCCCGCGGCACGCGGCGAGGAGCTGCCAGTCCCACAGGTCCGCGTTCGGTCCGGGAAGGCGGGAGAAATCTGCCATTGCGTGACCCCTTGTAGCCGTTTTGGGCGGATCCGTGTCCACGACCGTACAACTACGATCCAAGGAGATGAAAATATGACTCATTGCGAATCTAGCCTCAGACACCAGTAAATGGGAAGAAAAGGGGCTAAAAGGGGCATCGATTGTGATGAAAGTTCGAGGGTCTCCCGCGCGTATCTGCACCGTGTCCGTCCCCTCACATAGAGTGCCGAAGACGACAGACGGCCCCGTAACTCTTTCGAGTGACCGTCGTTGAGAGTGCGAGGCGGTTGAAGGAACAAGCGCTCGGGCGGGTGTCCGAAGCGGTCGACCGCACAGGTGACGATTTCGTACCAGCCTGGAGGCACAAGGTGACGCGCATCAGCTGCGGAGGGCGGCCATGACTTCCGTCCTCGTCTGCGACGACTCCCCGCTTGCCCGAGAGGCGCTGCGCCGCGCGGTCGCGACCGTGCCCGGCGTCGAGCGCGTGACGACGGCCGCCAACGGCGAGGAAGTCCTCCGCCGCTGGGGAGCCGACCGCTCGGACCTGATTCTGATGGACGTACGCATGCCCGGCCTGGGCGGTGTCGAGACCGTCCGGCGGCTGCTGTCCGCCGACCCCGGCGCGCGCATCATCATGCTCACCGTCGCCGAGGACCTCGACGGTGTGGCGCTCGCTGTGGCCGCCGGCGCCCGCGGTTATCTGCACAAGGACGCCTCCCGCGCGGAGTTGCGCGCGACGGTCACCCAGGCACTCGCCGACCCGACCTGGCGGCTCGCCCCACGGCGGCTGCGCTCGGCGGAGATGGGTGCCGCGCCCACGCTCACCGCGCGTGAGATCCAGGTCCTCGAAGGTATGAGCCACGGCCGCTCCAACGCAGAGATCGGCCGCGAGCTGTTCCTCTCCGAGGACACCGTCAAGACGCACGCCCGGCGGCTCTTCAAGAAGCTCGGTGCGTCGGACCGGGCCCACGCGGTGGCGCTCGGATTCCGGTGGGGTCTGGTGCGCTAGGGCCTGTCCTTCGGATCGGACCGGCTCCGGTGTACGACATCGAGCGACGGCCCGCGAGTGCGGGCACGCGGATGCCCCCGCGCGGGCCGTCCCCGCCCGGACCGCACCCGCGTGGGGCCGCACCGATGAAGCGCGGTGCCACCGGTGCGAACCGCCGCCGCACCGCCGGGTGCGACCCGCGGTCTGGCGGGGCGGGTGCGCGGCTCGACCGCCCCGGGCCGATCCGAACGACAGGTCCCACGGCCGCTCGCTCATGCCGCGTCGGCAGGGGCGCGGAAAGCCCGGCCCACCAGGGCACCGAAGCCGGCCGCCGGGTGCCCTGTGCCTGTTTCGCCGCGGATGACGCATCCTTGAGGTGTGGAGTTCCTCGGGGACGAGTCGGTCGAGCGGGAGGGGAGGGCGCAGGAGATGAGTTCCGGCGCACCTGCTCATAACGCTTCGGTGCACAACAAGGGACGTGGTGCCGCGGAGCCGACGCACGCAGGGCACCATGGTCCGATGCGCGACGACGAGGCGGGCACTGCCCAAGGGGCGATCGGTGCGCTCGTCCACCGCGCTGTCGACGGGGACGAGCAGGCCACGCACGATCTGCTCGCCCATGTCCACCCCCTGGCGCTGCGGTACTGCCGCACCCGCCTGTCCCGGCTCCCGGGTGACGCCCGGCACTTCGTCGAGGACCTCGCCCAGGAGGTCTGCGTGGCGGTGCTCCTCGCGCTGCCCCGCTACAGGGACACCGGTCGCCCCTTCGAGGCGTTCGTCTTCGCCATCGCCGCGCACAAGGTGGCCGACCTCCAGCGCGCGGCGATGCGCCATCCCGGTCTGACAGCCGTACCTTCCGACGAGATGCCCGAGCGTCCCGACGACTCCCTCGGCCCGGAGGAGCGCGCCCTGCTCAACAGCGACGCCGCATGGGCCAAGAAGCTGCTGGCCAACCTGCCCGAGAACCAGCGCGAGCTGCTTCTGCTGCGCATCGCCGTGGGCCTCACGGCGGAGGAGACCGGCCAGATGTTGGGAATGTCACCCGGCGCCGTCCGGGTCGCCCAGCACCGCGCGCTGAGCCGGCTGCGAGCCTTGGCGGAGCAGTGACCGCCACTGCCGAAACCATCCGTCGCCCCGCGCGCCCTCGGGTGTGGAACGGAAACCCGGCCGATTCCGTACGAACATACGAAGACCGGAGCCGTGTGGAAGCATGGAATGGGACACCCCCGCTTCCCGTTAGCATGGACATCCGCACCGATCAAGGCCATTTGGGGAAGGTGTCATGACTGCGAACGTCGACGGAGTGCCCGGAAAATTCGCGACACTCGGGCTGACCTACGACGACGTGCTGCTGCTGCCGGGCGCATCCGAGGTGCTCCCCAACGCGGTCGACACCTCGTCCCGCATCTCGCGCAACGTCCGGGTGAACATCCCGCTGCTCTCGGCGGCCATGGACAAGGTGACCGAGTCCCGCATGGCGATCGCGATGGCTCGCCAGGGCGGTGTCGGCGTCCTGCACCGCAACCTGTCCATCGAGGACCAGGCCAACCAGGTCGACCTGGTGAAGCGCTCCGAGTCCGGCATGGTCACCGACCCCATCACCATCCACCCGGACGCCACCCTCGCCGAGGCCGACGCCCTGTGCGCCAAGTTCCGCATCAGCGGCGTCCCGGTCACCGACGGCAACAAGAAACTGCTCGGCATCGTCACCAACCGTGACATGGCCTTCGAGACCGACCGCTCCCAGCAGGTGCGCGACGTCATGACGCCGATGCCGCTGGTCACCGGCAAGGTCGGCATCTCCGGCCCGGACGCCATGCAGCTGCTGCGCCGCCACAAGATCGAGAAGCTTCCGCTGGTCGACGACCACGGCGTCCTCAAGGGCCTCATCACGGTCAAGGACTTCGTGAAGGCCGAGCAGTACCCCCATGCCGCGAAGGACTCGGAGGGCCGCCTGATCGTCGGTGCCGCGGTGGGCGCGAGCCCCGAGGCACTCGAGCGCGCCCAGGCGCTCGCCGAGGCGGGGGTGGACTTCCTGGTCGTCGACACCTCGCACGGCCACAACAGCAACGCTCTCAGCTGGATGTCGAAGATCAAGTCGAGTGTCGGCGTCGACGTGATCGGCGGCAACATCGCGACGCGTGACGGCGCCCAGGCGCTGATCGACGCCGGTGTCGACGGAATCAAGGTAGGGGTGGGCCCCGGATCGATCTGCACCACCCGGGTGGTCGCCGGCATCGGCGTCCCGCAGGTCACCGCCATCTACGAGGCGTCCCTCGCGGCCCGCCCGGTCGGCGTGCCGTTGATCGGTGACGGCGGTCTGCAGTACTCCGGCGACATCGGCAAGGCACTGGCCGCCGGTGCCGACACCGTGATGCTCGGCAGCCTCCTCGCTGGTTGCGAGGAGTCACCCGGCGAGCTGCAGTTCATCAACGGCAAGCAGTTCAAGTCGTACCGCGGCATGGGCTCGCTCGGCGCCATGCAGTCGCGCGGCCAGGCCAGGTCGTACTCGAAGGACCGCTACTTCCAGGCCGATGTCGCCTCCGACGACAAACTCGTCCCCGAGGGCATCGAGGGCCAAGTGCCCTACCGCGGCCCGCTGGCCAACGTGCTGCACCAGCTCGTCGGCGGGCTGCGCCAGACCATGGGCTACGTGGGCGCCGCCACCATCGAGGAGATGGAGACCAAGGGCCGGTTCGTGCGGATCACCTCCGCGGGTCTCAAGGAGAGCCACCCGCACGACATCCAGATGACCGTCGAGGCACCCAACTACAGCAACAAGCGCTGACAGCACGCGCGCGTGTGACGTCGTCGGAGGGCGGCCCGGGAAGGTCCGGGCCGCCCTCGCCGTATGTCCGGGGCGCCGACTGCCGCGGCCGTCGGGGATACTGGAAGGCGCTGCAACGCATCAGGGAAAGGCCACAGACGTGACTGAGATCGAGATCGGGCGAGGCAAGCGCGGCCGCCGGGCATACGCCTTCGACGACATCGCCGTCGTCCCCAGCCGCCGTACGCGGGACCCGAAGGAGGTCTCGATCGCCTGGCAGATCGACGCCTACCGCTTCGAGCTGCCCTTCCTGGCCGCCCCCATGGACTCGGTCGTCTCACCGGCCACGGCGATCCGCATCGGCGAGCTCGGCGGCCTCGGCGTGCTGAACCTCGAAGGGCTGTGGACGCGGTACGAGGACCCGCAGCCGCTGCTCGACGAGATCGCCGAACTGGACGCCGAGTCGGCCACGCGCCGTTTCCAGGAGATCTACGCCGCCCCCATCAAGGAGGAGCTGATCGGGCAGCGCATCAAGGAGGTGCGCGACTCCGGTGTCGTCACCGCGGCCGCGCTCTCCCCGCAGCGCACCGCCCAGTTCTCCAAGGCCGTCGTCGACGCGGGCGTGGACATCTTCGTGATCCGCGGGACGACGGTCTCCGCGGAGCACGTCTCCGGCTCGCACGAACCGCTCAACCTGAAGCAGTTCATCTACGAACTCGACGTCCCGGTGATCGTCGGCGGCTGCGCCACCTACACCGCGGCCCTGCACCTGATGCGCACCGGCGCGGCCGGCGTTCTGGTGGGCTTCGGCGGCGGTGCCGCGCACACCACCCGCAACGTGCTGGGCATCCAGGTCCCCATGGCCACCGCGGTCGCCGACGTGGCCGCCGCACGCCGTGACTACATGGACGAGTCCGGCGGCCGATACGTGCACGTGATCGCGGACGGCGGCGTCGGCTGGTCGGGCGACCTGCCCAAGGCGATCGCCTGCGGCGCCGACGCGGTGATGATGGGCTCCCCGCTCGCGCGCGCCACCGACGGTCCGGGCAAGGGCAACCACTGGGGCATGGAAGCCGTCAACGAGGAACTGCCCCGTGGCAAGAAGGTCGACCTGGGCACCGTCGGCACCCTCGAGGAGATCCTCACCGGCCCGTCCCACACTCCCGACGGCTCGATGAACCTTTTCGGCGCCCTGCGCCGCGCCATGGCCACCACCGGGTACAGCGAGCTGAAGGAGTTCCAGCGCGTCGAGGTGACGGTGGCGGACTCGCAGCACCGGCGATGACGTGCTGCCGCGCTCACCCTGAGCGCGGCGGACACCCTTGAGAGTGACCAAGGGGCCCGGCCACCCCGCATGCCGTCGTGGTGGCCGGGCCCCTTCGCGTGTCCGTGTGGGGGGGAGTGGTGGGGGCGCAGGGGGCGTGCGGTCGCCTCCGGGGTGAATGCCGGGGAAGGGCCGTTTCGAGCCGGGAGGAGGTGGGCTTGCGGATTTTCGGATGGTGAGCGGCCGCCCCCAAGAGAAGCGGGAGGGGACACTCCGTGACCCCTCCGGAGCCCGACGCGGTACCCGCTGCGGTGGACTCCACCCGAATCCCACGGTACCCGCGACGAGTGCGGCGGCCCCCCACAGCCCTGGAGCGCGGGGCGTCGTGGGCGCCCCTTGTCACAACCGGTGCGCCGCCCCCGTCGGGGTGGCCCCGCGCGTGTCCAGCAGCAGCTGGGCCTTCACCGACAGGCCCTGGAGGTCGTATGTGCGGTGCTGCTGGAGCAGGATCGTCAGGTCGGCGTCGGCCGCGGCCTCGTACAGGGAATCGGCGCGCGGGAGGGGACGGTCGAGCACGCTCCAGGACGGGACGTGCGGGTCGTGGTAGCTGACGGAGGCGCCCAGCTCCATCAGCCGCGTGGCGATCTCCTGCGCCGGGCTGCCCTGCTGGTCGGCGAGGTCGGCCTTGTAGGTGACGCCGAGGAGCAGCACGCGTGCGCCGCGGGCCGACTTGCCGTGTTCGTTGAGGAGCGCGGCGGCGCGCTGTACGACGTAGTGGGGCATCCGTCCGTTGACCTGCTGGGCGAGCTCCGCCATCCGCAGGGTGCGGCCCGTGTGGGCGGTCAGGTCCTGGGCGACGGCGTGGCCGCCGACGCCGGGGCCGGGGCGGAAGGCGTGGAAGCCGAAGGGTTTGGTCTCCGCGCAGCGGATGACGTCCCACAGGTCGACGCCCAGGTCGTGGCAGAGCACGGCCATCTCGTTGACGAGGGCGGTGTTGACGTGCCGGAAGTTGGTCTCGAGCAACTGCACGGTCTCCGCTTCCCGTGGGCCACGCGCGCGTACCACCTTGTCGGTGAGCCTGCCGTAGAACGCGGCGGCCGACTCGGTGCAGGCCGGGGTGAGCCCGCCGATGACCTTCGGGGTGTTGGCGGGGGTGAAGTCGCGGTTGCCGGGATCGACGCGGCTGGGGGAGTAGGCGAGGTGGAAGTCGCGGCCCGCGCGGAGTCCGGATCCGGATTCGAGCAGGGGGCAGAGGAGTCCCTCGGTCGTCCCGGGTGGGACCGGTGACTCGAGGATCACCGTGGTGCGCGGGCGCAGCCGCGTCGCCAGGGCATGGGCGGCCGTCCCCACCGGGCCGAGATCCAGTCCGCCTTCCGCGCCGAGCGGGGTCGGCACGCAAATGACCGCCGTACGTACCCGGCCGAGTTCGACTGGGCTGGTCATCACACGGAACCCCTGCGCGACCATGCGGCGCAGTTCGGCGGGGCTGAGGGAGGCGGCCTCCGGGCCGGTCCGGTAGCCGATGGTGGGGATGCCGGCCGCGACGGCGGCCTGGGCCAGGGGCAGGCCGTACGGGCCGAGTCCGATGACGGCGAGATCTGCGGGCATGGCGTGGGCCGTCCTTCCCAGTAACCGAAGCGGGACAGGCGCGCAAGCCCGGTGGACAGAACGAGCGAGCGCAATGTCAGACTAGGAGTAAATATGACCGATTTGCTGTATTGATCGGTCGGGTTTCTTTGGGTCGCCGCGAGAGTTGTCCACAGGCGGGGAGCGCGCGGTGGCTGGAGTCGGGCAACCCGGCCAGAATTTGGGCATGAGGGGAGGGGGACCGGGCTTCGCCCGACGGGTGCGGCCGACGCGACCGATGAGCGGGAGGCAGCGGTGAGGACAGCGATACTGGGACCGGCGGAGCGCGCCGAGTCACTCGCATCCATGGCCGAGCGTGAGCTGGACGTCCTGGTGGTGGGCGGCGGTGTGGTGGGCGCCGGTACCGCGCTCGACGCCGTGACTCGTGGTCTGTCCACGGGACTGGTCGAAGCACGTGACTGGGCCTCGGGCACCTCCAGCCGGTCCAGCAAGCTGATCCACGGCGGTCTGCGCTATCTGGAGATGCTCGACTTCGCCCTCGTGCGGGAGGCGTTGAAAGAGCGTGGCCTGCTGCTGGAGAAACTCGCCCCGCACCTGGTGAAGCCGGTGCCGTTCCTCTACCCGTTGCAGCACAAGGGCTGGGAGCGGCTGTACGCCGGGGCGGGCGTCGCGCTCTACGACGTCATGTCGATGGCCCCCGGACATGGGCGAGGGCTGCCCGCGCACCGGCACCTGAGCCGCCGTCACGCACTGCGCGTGGCCCCGTGTCTGAAGAAGGACGCCCTGGTCGGGGCACTGCAGTACTACGACGCACAGATGGACGACGCCCGATTCGTGGCGGCCCTGGTGCGCACCGCGGCGGGGTACGGCGCGCGAGTCGCCAACCGCGCCCGGGTGACCGGGTTCCTGCGCGAGGGCGAACGGGTCGTCGGCGCCCGGGTGCGGGACGTCGAGGGCGACGGGGAGTACGAGGTCCGCGCCAAGCAGGTCGTCAACGCCACCGGAGTGTGGACCGACGACACCCAGGCGATGGTGGGCGAGCGGGGCCAGTTCCACGTACGGGCCTCCAAGGGCATCCACCTGGTCGTCCCCAAGGACCGCATCCACTCCACGACCGGACTCATCCTGCGCACGGAGAAGTCCGTACTGTTCGTCATCCCGTGGGGCCGGCACTGGATCGTCGGGACCACGGACACCGGCTGGGACCTCGACAAGGCGCACCCGGCCGCGTCCAGCGCGGACATCGACTACCTGCTCGAGCATGTGAACTCGGTGCTCGCGGTCCCGCTCACGCGGGACGACGTCCAGGGCGTTTACGCCGGCCTCCGGCCGCTGCTCGCCGGGGAGTCGGAGGCCACCAGCAAGCTGTCGCGGGAGCACACCGTGGCGCATCCCGTCCCCGGACTCGTCGTGGTCGCGGGCGGCAAGTACACGACGTACCGGGTGATGGCCGAGGACGCGGTGGACGAGGCCGTGCACGGGCTCGACGCACGCGTCGCCGCCTGCGTCACCGAGGACACCCCCCTGGTGGGCGCCGAGGGGTACCGGGCGCTGTGGAACGCGCGGGCGCGGACCGCCGCGCGCACCGGGCTGCACGTGGTGCGGATCGAGCACCTGCTGAACCGGTACGGGACGCTGACGGAGGAGGTCCTGGAACTCGTCGCCGGGGATCCCTCGCTGGGCGAACCGCTGCAGGCGGCCGACGACTATCTGCGCGCCGAGATCACCTACGCCGCCTCGCACGAGGGGGCGCGCCACCTGGACGACGTGCTGACCCGGCGCACCCGCATATCGATCGAGACGTTCGACCGGGGTACGCGCAGCGCACGGGAGGCCGCCGAGCTGATGGCGCCGGTACTGGGCTGGGACAACGAGCGGATCGAGCGCGAGGTGCGGCACTACGAGAAGCGGGTGGAGGCCGAACGGGAGTCGCAGCGCCAGCCGGACGACCTGACGGCGGACGCGGCGCGGCTGGGAGCGCCGGACATCGTTCCGTTGTAGGTCGACGCGAGTCCGGGGCCGCTTTCACTCGAACGAGTGTCGTGGACGGGGATCTCCGTCCGGAACCCGGGCGTTCTACCAGGTGCGAGGGCAGAACTCGGCCGTGAGTACCGCGGGTACGAGACCGGGGTCCGTTATCGCGTCCGTGTTCACCCGGAGGGTGAGGACATGCCCGCCGTCGGCGGTGGCCGCGGTGCGCACGTAGCTGCCGGAGATGTGACCGTTGTGCCCCCACACAGTGGTGCCGCACGGAAGCTTCACGGGGAACAGGCCCATGCCGTACGAGCCGTGTGCGGCACGGGTGTCGAGCATCTCGCGCAGTTGGCGCGGGGGCAGCAGCTCACCGCCGAGCAGGCCCGCGTAGAAGCGGTCCAGATCGGTGAGCGTGGTCACCAACTCGCCCGCGGCGCCGGCCACCCGCGGGTCGAGTTCGGTGACGTCGGTTCCGTCGGTGGCGTAGGCGCGGCCGTGCGGAGAGGGCAGAGAGATGCGGGAGCCGGGAAAGGAGGTGCCCGTCAGACGCATGGGGGAGATGATGCGCCGTTCGGCCTCGGTGGCGTACGAGTGACCGGTGACGTGTTCGACGACCAGGCCGAGCAAAGCGTAGTTGGTGTTCGAGTAGGTGAAGCGGCCGGGAGCGGCCGGGGAGTGGGTGAGTGCGATACGCAGTGCCTGATGCGGAGTGACGGGGACGGTGCCACCGGTGTCCTTGGCGAAGTCGTACAGACCGCTGGTGTGGTTGAGCAGGGAACGCAGAGTCAGCGCGCGGCCGTCGTTGCCCGCTCCTCGCACCAGTCCCGGAAGATGTTTCTCCACGGTGTCGGAGAGCGACAGGCGGTGTTCGTCCGCCAGTTGCAGGACGACCGTCGCGATGAACGTCTTCGTGACGCTGCCGGCGCGGAAGTGGTCGGCCCGGGTGATGCCCTCGCCGACGGAGGCATAGCGCGGGCCGGTCTCCTCCAGGGCAAGGAGGGCCGCCGCCGGGGCTCCGCCCTGTGTGACCAGCAGCGGGAGGAGCGCGTCCGCCGGCGGGACCGGCAGGGTTGAGGAAGAGGTCGGGGCCAGGACGAGCGAAGCCACGGACACAGCGATGGCCAGTAGCGTCCGAGGTGGCGGCATTCCGGTTCCTCTCGCGTCGGAGGGACATCATGCAAGGCCGCGGAACACGCCCTTCACCCGGGTTCCGGGTGCGCCGGACGCGGGGCGTCGCCAGGAGCACCCTGGGCGTGGAGCACTTGTCGGGTGAGGGACAATGAAGTCTCTGTCAGGGCGGGTTGCATGAGGGGACGCATGTCGGAGCCGGAGCGGGCGGGGACATCCCGTCAGGACGAGAGCGCACGTCTCCTCGCCGGGCGGTACCGGCTGGGAGATGTGCTCGGCCGCGGCGGCATGGGGACGGTGTGGCGAGCCGTGGACGAGACCCTGGGGCGGACGGTCGCCGTCAAGGAGCTCCGGTTCCCGTCGAACATCGACGAGGAGGAGAAGCGGCGGCTGATCACACGGACGCTGCGTGAGGCCAAGGCGATCGCGCGGATCCGCAACAACGGTGCCGTGACGGTCTTCGACGTGGTCCAGGAGGACGACCGGCCCTGGATCGTGATGGAGCTCGTCGAGGGCAAGTCGCTCGCCGAAGTCATCCGGGAGGACGGCCTGTTGGAGCCCCGGCGTGCCGCCGAGGTCGGGCTCGCGGTGCTCGACGTGCTGCGTTCCGCGCACCGCGAGGGCATCCTGCACCGGGACGTGAAGCCGTCGAACGTGCTGATCGCCGAGGACGGCCGGGTCGTGCTCACCGACTTCGGCATCGCCCAGGTCGAGGGCGACCCGTCCATCACCTCGACCGGCATGCTCGTCGGCGCCCCCTCCTACATCTCCCCGGAGCGGGCCCGCGGGCACAAGCCGGGGCCGGCGGCCGACCTCTGGTCGCTCGGTGGGCTGCTGTATGCGGCGGTGGAGGGTACGCCGCCGTACGACAAGGGGTCCGCGATCGCGACGCTCACGGCGGTGATGACCGAGCCGCTCGAGGAGCCCAGGAACGCGGGCCCGCTCAGGGACGTCATCTACGGGCTGCTCAACAAGGACCCTGCCCAGCGGCTCGACGACACCCGCGCGCGGACCATGCTGAACGCGGTGATCCACGGCCCCGGAAGCAAGCGGGGCGACTCGGAACCGGCGGACGCGACGAAGGTCGTGCCGCTGCCCGAGCAGCCCGAGGGGCGGGCCGGTGGCGGGAGCAGGCGGGGCGAGGAGGCCGGGGAGCGACTGCGCGGTGCGATGCGTTCCGTGCGGAAGGCCGCGGTGGCCGCCGGCTCGGCCGGTGCCGTGGCGGCGACGCGCGCCAAGTCCGGCAGGAGTGCCGCCGGTTCGCCGTCCGACACAACCTCCGCGGCCACGACGTCCGGTGCGGGAGCCGGAACCCGGGCTGAGGGACGGCCGGCTGTGGGGTCCCCCTCGGGTTCCGGGCCGACCTCGGCCTCGACACCGGGTTCGACTCGTGGCTCCGGTGCGGGCTCGGGCCCGACGCCGCACTCGGCACCCGGTGGACCGTCGAACCGGGCTCCGGGCGGGCGGAGTTCGGGGTGGCCCGTGATGACGCCGCCGGACCTGCCGGCGAGGTCCGCGCCGAAGGCGTCGCTCACCGATGTGGTGCCGCGGCGGACACTGGTCGTCATCGCGGTGGTCGTGGTGCTCGCCGTACTCGGTGCCGTGCTGGCCTTCGTCCTCAGCGGCGATGGTGACAAGAGCGGCGCGGGGGCGAAGAACAGCGGCACGGACAAGGTTGCTTCCAGTCAGGTGCCCAGCACCGACACCAAGGACGCCAAGGGCACCGAGGGAACCGAGGCCGATCAGGACGGTACCGGTACCGACGGTGAGGCGACCGAGTCGGCGGACACGGGCACAGGCACGGGAGCGGAGTCCGGCGACGCCGGTTCGCGGGAGAGCGGAGCGGACGACCCGGCCGGGGACGGCGGGGACGCCTCGGCGGTGGAGGCGACGCACAACGGGAGCCAGGGGTACTCGATCGGACTGCCCGAGGGCTGGAAGTACCGGTCGACGGATGGGGCCGGGGACCGCTTCACCGGGCCCGACGGACAGAGACTGCTCGTCGCCTGGACGTCCACGCCGAAGGGCGATCCGGTGGCCGACTGGAAGAACCAGGAACGCTCCATGGTGCGTTCGCAGTACAAGAGGGTCCGCATAGAGGCGGTGGAATACCGGGGGTGGAACACCGCCGACTGGGAGTTCACCTATGTGGACGGGGGGACCAAGTACCGGACCATCGACCGGGGGTTCGTCGTCGACGGCCGGTTCGGCTACGCGCTGATGTACACGGCGAAGGCCGCCGACTGGGACGGCGAGCAGCGCAAGGAGACGTGGCGGGCACTGGCGCAGTCCTTTGAACCCAAGTCCTGAGCATGAGCGGTCGCCGGATCGGGGCCGGATCGGGGAGTGAGATGTGGCATCCCCTCTCTGCGGATTGCCTCCGGCACGTATCGTGAGTGTGCGCGGGCCGTACGCAGCCGGAACAGGCCGCGGGGCGAGCGGAACCGACCGGCCGTACTCCTGGGGGAGGCACAGTGGACGAATACGCGGGACGGGTTCTCGCCGATCGCTACCGCCTGCCGCTGCCGCCCTCCGACGAGTACGAAATGGCCGAGACCCGCGCCTTCGACACCTACAGCGGGCAGGAAGTCCTGGTCAGGCAGGTGCCGTTGCCGGAAGTCGTCGAGGCCGAGGTGCTCGACGCGGAGGGGTTGCCCGACGGTTTCACGGCGCGTGACGGAAGCGTCCGGCGGGCCGCCGGACGCACCGACAACCGCGCGGGCACACGACGGCCCACCGACCCCGTGGTGCGGCGAGCGGTCGAGGCCGCGCAGGCCGCGGCGGCCATCCCCGACCATCCGCGGCTGGACCAGGTCTTCGACGTGTTCGCGGAGGGCGGTTCCCTGTGGATCGTCAGCGAACTGGTGTCCGCCCGCACCCTGGCGGCGCTGCTGGCCGAGCAGCCGCTGACTCCGTACCGGGCGGCCGAGGTCGCCTCGGACGTCCTGATGGCGGTGCGGGTCCTGCACGCCCACGGCTGGGTGCACCGGAACATCACCCCGCGCACGGTGCTGGTCTGTGACGACGGCCGGGTGATGCTCACCGGTCTCGCGGTCGGCGCGGCGGAGGAGGCACTGTGCGGGTACGACCCGGTGCCTGCTGAGGACCCCCTCATTCCGCACACTCCCGCCACGGGGACGCCCGCCTCGGGCAGTCCCGTTCCGGGTGCCGTCGTTCCGAATGCCGCGGTGCCGGGGGCGGGAGCGGCCGGGGAGCTGGGCCCGGTGGCGCCCACGGGTACGGGCATGGGCGCTTCGGCTCCGCAGCGCACTCCGTCGTGGCCCCCCGGCTTCACGGCCGACTCCGACCCGGACCCCGACGCCGCGCGGCGGGCCGCCATCGAAGCGCGGGCCTGGCCTGCCCGGTGGCGGGACGCCGAACCCGGCCAACGGCGCCTCCGCCGCGGCGGTCCCGCGGGCCGTCGGCAGCACGGGAGACGTCAGGGCCGCACGCGCGGGGGCGATCGCCGCGTACCGGGCGGGCGCCCGCGCCGCCGCCAGGGTGCAGGAGGCGCAGCAGACAGGCCGGGCCGCCCTGCCCGGCGCCGGGCAGGGCGGCGGGACCGGGGCGCAGGCCGGGGTGGTTCCGCCGGGGCAGATAGCCGACCCCTACGGTGTGGGAGCCACCGGCCGGCCCGGCGCCGCGCTGCCGCCCGGCGGTTCCACGTCGGTCCCGGCGCTCGGCCCCGCGACCGGCACGGCGGACTCGGGCGGCTCAGCCCCGTCCGGCGGGACCGCCCCGCCCGCCCGCTGGAACGATCTGGCGGCCCCCGCCCCCGCGCGCCGGGGTCCCGTCACCGCGTTGGCCGCCGAGCGGGCACGACAGGCGCGGATGGCCGTCGTCGGCCCCGTGACGGAGCGGTGGGCACCGGAGCAGGCCGGGCCCGTGCACGAGAACTGGCAGCTGGCCGCCCCCATCGGTCCCGCGACCGACCTGTGGGCGCTGGGCGCGCTCCTGTTCCGGGCCGTGCAGGGCCATGCGCCCTACCCGGAGGAGTCGACGGCCGAGCTGGTGCAGATGGTGTGCGCCGAGCCCCCCGCGTTCGCCGAGGAGTGCGGGCCGCTCAGGCCGGTCGTGGAGTCGTTGCTGCGTCAGGACCCCACGGAGCGGCTGGACTTCGAAGAGCTGCGTGGCTGGCTGCGTTCACTGGTGCGGTCGGCGCCCGAGCCGGAGGCCGGCGTACACGTCATAGCGGCACCGCCGGTCGAGACCAGCCGCCTGCCCATCGTGCGGCGCCGGGGCGAGCTGGTGCGCAGGCGCCGCGCCGCGCTGCCCGCGCATCACGGACGGCACAAGCGGGCCAGGCAGGGGTCGGGGTCCCCGCGCCGGCTGGGCCGCACCCTGCTCCTGCTGGTGCTGTTCGCCATGGCCGCGGCGATCGCGTACGCCGTCGTGTTCATGCCGAAGGCCGGGGAGGAGACCGGGGGCGCGGGTGCGGCCGACCGTACCGGCGCGGCCGGGGAGGTCGGCGAGGCGTCGCCGTCGCGGGAGGCCGGCGGAGCGCCGGGCGCCGACGATTCCTCGACGAAACCGGAGGACCCGAAGAACCCGGAGGGCGGCGCCGAGGACTCGGGCGCGTCCAACGAAACGCAGACCACCGGCCCCGACGCCGCCGAGGGCTTCACCCTGCGCAAGGACCCGGAGGGCTTCCGGGTCGCCGTCGCCGAAGGCTGGCAGCGCACCGGGAAGAACGGCAGCGGCCAGGTCGTCTACTCCAGCGGCGACTTCGAGCTGATCGTCGTACCGGGCCGGGACAGTGCCTCGCAGTACGGTGACGACCCGATGGCCTATCAGCGGGACGACGAGCGTGAGCTCCAGCCGTACCGCGATTCCAGCTGGGCCACGTCCACCGGGCTGAAGACCATCGAGGTGGGCGGACGGACCATGGCCGAGGGACAGTTCACGTGGACCGGCGGCAACGGGAGCGAGCTGTACGTGCGTAACCTCGCGGCGCTGATCGACGGCCGGTACCACGTCGTGCAGGTGCGTGGCCCGGAGGGCGAACGGGACGAGGTGAGCCGGCTGTTCGAGCAGGCGTCGACGACGTACCGATTCACCGGCTGAGCGAGGAGGCACGCAGGAAACACCGAGGGAGCACCGAGGCGGCACTGGGTCGGTCTCGCCGCCGACGACTCCCCCGGCTTCCACGACCCGTACGAGCACCTGAGCGACCTGGACCAGCAGATGGGCCAGCGGCTGGTCGACTACCGGCAGGTGGGTCTGGAGCGCCGCGTCTACCGCGACCGCGAGAGCGCGCGGCTCGAGTACTCCTGGACCGCGTTGCCCAAGGACACGGAGTTCCCAGGGCCGTGCCGGGCCGTCGACCAGATGTACCTCTCGCGCGACGGGGCCGAGTACGCGATCTGCATGGCGGCCCCGGCCGAGGACTGGGCCACGGCGAGCAAGCAGTTCGAAACGGTCCTGCAGGGGTGGCGCGAACCTCGATAGCCGGGCGTGCTTGGCCGAATAGGCCTACCGGAGGGAACACATCCGGTGGGGCATGATGGGCCCATGGGGACCGAGGGGGAGCCCGGAAGCGGGTCGGCACGGCACAACGCCCGTGTCGTAGCGGGCCGTTACCGGCTGGAGGCGAGACTCGGCCGCGGTGGCATGAGCGTGGTGTGGCGGGCGACCGACCAACTGCTCGGGCGTGGCGTCGCCGTCAAGGAACTCCCCCACGACGAGACGCTCTCCGCGGCGGAGGCCCGGCGGCAGCGGGACCGCACGCTCCGTGAGGCACGCGCGCTCGCCCAGTTGAGCCACCCGCACATCACCGTCGTGCACGATGTCGTCGAGGACGACGAACGTCCCTACATCGTCCTGGAGTTGATCGACGGCGGATCGCTGGCCGACCATATCGCCACGCGGGGCCCGGTCGACGCCGCGGAGGCCGCGCGCATCGGCATCGACCTGCTCGGCGCACTTCGGGCCGCCCACGCGGCGGGTGTCCTGCACCGCGATCTCAAACCCGCGAACGTGCTGCTGGAGCGCGACACCGACCGGGTCGTCCTCACCGACTTCGGGATCGCCCAGGTCGCGGGGGCCACCACGCTCACCGAGTCCGGTTCCTTCGTCGGCTCGCCCGAGTACACCGCCCCCGAGCGGATGTCCGGGACCAGGACCGGTCCCGAGTCCGACCTGTGGTCGCTCGGCGCCCTGCTGTGCACGGTGCTCAGCGGTGAGTCGCCGTTCCGCCGGGACTCGATCGGCGGGGTCGTGCACGCGGTCGTGACCGAGGAGATACGGCCACCCGCGCAGGCCGGGCCGATCCTGCCCGTCGTACGAGGCCTGCTGGAGCGCGACCCCGACCGACGGCTGGACGCGGACCGGGCGGAGAGGATGTTGCGGGCCTTCCGCGAGACGGGCCGCACACCGGAGTACCCGCCGCTCGGATACGCCGTGGCGGCGGAAGCCGGAGGACGGGCGGGCCCCGGGGGAGGGACGGCCGGAGGAAGCGGGGCCGGGGGAAGAGCGGTCGGGGGAGGGGGTGCGGGAGGAGGGGCCGGGCACGGGCGCCCGGCCGACGGCCTCGCCGGGGAGCGTCCGGCCCGGCATCCCACGCGGAGCGTGCTCGTGGCCGCGCTGGCCGCCGCCGCGATGGCGGGCGCCGGGGTGTCCGCGGCGGCACTGCTCCTGGCCCATGACGGTGACGGGGGTGGAGGCGGCGGGGGCGGTACGCCGTCCAGCACGGGACCGCGGACACCCGCGAGCCGGTCTCCCGAACCCCGGCCGTCCGATACGCCACACCCGTCCCGCACGGGCCGCCCGTCGACCACGGCGTCTCCCACAGCGGCGCCTCCCCCGGCTGCGTCTTCCCCGGCGGTCTCCCCCACGACCGTCCCCACGGCCCCCGGCGCGTCTGTCACGTCCGGGGTGCCGTCCGGGGTGACGTCCGACGTGTCGTCACCGGCCGCGTAGCCGCATAAATGGGAGATAAGCCGCAGACGGAGTCACGGGTCTGTGACCGGAAGGCGTTCGAAGTGGCTCTGTGAGGGGTCGGCGCGATATGGATGGAGCATGAGCAGCAACGGGGGAGCCCGCCACGGCGGAGCGGACGAGCCGACGAGTTTTGATCTGCAACCGCCGGCTCCGTACTCGAACCCGAATCCGACTGCGTCCGGGCCGCATCCCGGCAACCCGTACGCGTCCCCCACGCAGGTGGTGCCGCCGCAGGCGCACAGCCGGCCGGGACCGCCGTCGCAGCCGCCCCACTCACAGCCGTCGCAGGACCCCGGCGTCGGTCGGCTCATCGCCGGTCGTTACCGGCTGCTCTCCAAGCTCGGGCACGGCGGCATGGGCACGGTGTGGCGGGCCGCGGACGAGACGGTGGACCGCGAGGTCGCCGTCAAGGAGCCCCGCGTCCCGGATCATCTTCCCGAACGCGAACGCGCCAACGCCTTCGAACGGATGCGCCGCGAGGCCCGTGCCGCCGCCCGGCTCGACCACCCGGCGGTGGTCAACGTCCATGACGTCGCGGTCGTGGACGGACAGCCGTGGATCGTGATGGAGCTGGTCCAGGGCCGTTCGCTGGGCGCTGTCCTGCAGGAGGAGGGCACCCTCTCCGCGCGCGAGGCGGCCAGGGTCGGCCTGGAGGTGCTCGGCGCGCTGGAGGCCGCGCACGCGGCCCGCATCCTGCACCGGGACGTGAAACCGGACAATGTGCTTCTCGGCCGGCACGACCGGGTCGTCCTCACCGACTTCGGCATCGCCCAGATCGAGGGCGAGACCAACCTGACCGACACCGGCGGCTTCGTCGGTTCGCCCGAGTACATCGCGCCGGAGCGGGTATTGGGCCAGCGTCCCGGCCCCGCCTCCGACCTGTGGTCCCTCGGCGTCGTGCTGTACGCGGTCACGGAGGGGGTCTCGCCGTTCCGGCGCAGCAACACGCCCGCGACACTCCAGTCCATCCTCAACGCCGCGCCCGCGCCGCCGACCGCCGCGAAGGGGCCGCTGGCCGAGGCCATCACCGGGCTGCTGCGGAAGGACCCGGCGCACCGTCCGAACGCCGCGCAGGTCCGGGTGCTGCTGGAAGCCGTCGCCAACCCGCCCGCGCCCCAGCCCACGCAGGTCGTCCACACCCCGGGCTTCGGCAACGGGTCCGGGCCCGCGTCCGGCGGCAAGGGCGGTGTGCGAGTCGGCTACAAGACGCTGGCCGGTCTGGGTGCGGCGGTCGTCGCCGGAGCGGTGGCCGCGTACCTGGTGATCGCGGATCCCTTCGCGGGGCCGCTGCCGGACGGCTGGAAGACCCACAAGGAGAGGGACGTCGCGGCGTCCGTGTCGGTGCCGAAGGACTACCAGAGGTCCGTGCCCGACCGGGAGACGGACAAGGACCACTGGGTCAGGTACACGGACTACAGCGGCAGCATCTGGGTCGGTCTGACGCTCGAGCGGAAGGCCGAGGACACCGGTAACGACATCGAGGGTTCCGCCGACGCCGAGATGTACGACGACGACAAGCGCTTCAAGGAGACCGGCAACTACTCCCTCGACATGCCGGAGAACCCGACGACGCATCCGAAGCCCAACCTCACGTACAAGGGGAAGCAGGCCGCGGAGAACACCGTCGTCTACACCACGAACGACAGCCGGGACCCCCGTCCGCGCGAGATGCGGATCTTCTACTACATGACCTCCTCCGAGGACATGTACAAGCTCACCATCAGCTACCCGGGCAAGGGCGACTTCACGGAACGCGGGCGCGAGGTGGCGAAGACCGTGATCGACAATCTGGACGTCGAGGAGCCCGTCGGCGAGCCCTGAACCGACCAACGCCCTGATCAGCGGGTTTGCTGCCAGCGTTCACTGGCGGGGTGTGTGAGCGGTCCGTGAATCTGTTACCGACGGGTACACAAAGCGTTCGCGTGGGCATACCCTGCGGCTCATGACGGACGCGCAGACCCTTCGGGACACCACCGGCACCAACCCTCTCGCCCCCGCTCCGGCGGGCGCCCGCACCGCGGCCGACGTGGTCACTCCCGAACTGGTCGCCCGGCTCACCAAGGGAGTCGTCGGTTCCGGGCGGACCGCCAACCACACGCCCTTCACCGGCGAGAAGCTGGCGGACCTCCCCGAGTCGACCCCCGAGGACGTGGCGCGGGCCTTCGATGCGGCCCGCACCGCCCAGGCCGTGTGGGCGCAGATCCCGGTACGACGGCGCGCCGCCGTTCTGCTCCGGTTCCACGACCTGGTGCTCGAACGCCAGGCCGAGGTGCTCGACCTGATCCAGCTGGAGACCGGCAAGGCCCGCCTGCACGCCCACGAGGAGGTCCAGGCCGTCGCCGTCGCCGCCCGTCACTACGGCCGCCGGGCCGCCGCGTATCTGCGGCCCAAGCGCCACGCGGGCGCCGTGCCGGCCCTCACGAAGGTCACCGAACTGCGTCACCCGCGCGGTGTCGTCGGTCAGATCGCGCCCTGGAACTACCCGCTCGAACTGTCCGTCGGCGACGCGCTCCCGGCGTTCGTCGCGGGCAACGCGGTCGTGATGAAGCCCGACACGGAGACCTGCCTCACCGCGCTCTGGGCCCGTGACCTGCTGATCGAGGCCGGGCTGCCCGCCGACGTCTTCCAGGTCGTGCTCGGCGAGGGGCCGGTCGTCGGTCCGGAGGTCGTCAGGCACGCCGACTACGTCTCCTTCACCGGCTCCACCCGCACCGGCCGCGAGGTCGCCCGGAGCGCCGCCGCCCGCCTGGTTGGCGTGTCCCTCGAACTCGGCGGCAAGAACGCCATGCTGGTCCTGGAGGACGCAGACCTGGACAAGACCGCCGCCGGCGCCGTCCGGGCCTGCTTCTCCTCCGCGGGCCAGCTCTGCATCTCCATCGAGCGGCTGTACGTCCACGAGTCGGTCGCCGACGCCTTCCTGGAGCGCTTCGCCGCCCGGACCCGCGCGATCCGCCTCGGCACCTCCCTGGCCTACGGCGCCGACATGGGCTCCCTGGTCGGCGAACGCCAGCTGGACGCGGTCACCCGGCACGTGGAGGACGCCGTCGCCAAGGGCGCCAAGGTGGTCGCGGGCGGCACGGCCCGTCCGGACGTCGGGCCGTACTTCTACGAGCCGACCATCCTCGACGGCGTCGAGGAGTCCATGAGCGTCTGCGCGGAGGAGACCTTCGGCCCGGTCGTCTCCCTCTACCGCTTCGGCTCCGACGAGGAGGCCGTCGAACGCGCCAACGCCACCCCGTACGGCCTGAACGCCTCGGTCTGGACGAAGGACGCCCGGCGCGGCCGTGAGGTGGCCTGGCCTGCGCACCGGCACGGTCAACATCAACGAGGGGTACGCGCCCGCCTACGGCAGCGTCCAGTCGCCGATGGGCGGCATGAAGGACTCCGGCCTCGGCCGCCGGCACGGCTCCGAGGGCATCCTCAAGTACACGGAGGCCCAGACCGTCGCGCACCAGCGGCTGCTGCCGATGGCTCCCTCCCTCGGCCTGGACGACGAGCGGTACGCGGAGTTCATGAGCCGGAGCCTGCGCCTGATGAAGGCATTCCGTTTCCGCTAGTCGGCCGGCCCCGCAGCTTTCGACGAGGAGAGCGTGTGTCACAGGAGAACTCCGTCCAGGAACGGAACGACGAACGCGAAGACGACACCGTGTACGACTATGACGTCCTCGTCGTCGGCTCGGGTTTCGGCGGCTCCGTCACGGCCCTGCGCCTGACCGAGAAGGGCTACCGCGTCGGCGTACTGGAAGCGGGCCGCCGCTTCACCCGCGACTCCCTGCCGAAGAACTCCTGGGACCTGAGGAACTACCTGTGGGCCCCCAGGCTCGGCATGTACGGCATCCAGCGCATCCATCTGCTGGGCAACGTGATGGTCCTGGCCGGCGCGGGCGTCGGCGGCGGCTCCCTCAACTACGCCAACACCCTCTACGTACCGCCCAAACCCTTCTTCGACGACCCGCAGTGGCGTGACATCACCGACTGGCAGGACGAGCTGAAGCCGTACTACGACCAGGCGCGGCGCATGCTGGGCGTACGGCTCAACCCGACGACGACCCCGTCCGACGTGCACCTGAAGGCGGCGGCCGAGCGGATGGGCGTGGGCGACACCTTCCACATGGCCCCGGTCGGCGTCTTCTTCGGCGACGGCGAGGACGCCGACGGCACGGTGAGGGCGAAGCCGGGGCAGGAGGTGGCCGACCCGTACTTCGGCGGGGCCGGGCCGTCGCGCCGGGCCTGTGCCGAGTGCGGCGAGTGCATGACCGGTTGCCGGCACGGCGCGAAGAACACCCTCAACGAGAACTACCTGCACCTCGCCGAAAAGGCGGGCGCGGTCGTCCATCCCATGACGACGGCCGTGTCGGTGACGGAGGACTCGCGGGGCGGATTCGCCGTCGCCACGCTCCCCACCGGCAATCGCCGCAAGGGCGGCGGGCGGACCTTCCGGGCCCGCTGCGTCGTGCTGGCCGCCGGCACGTACGGCACCCAGACACTGCTGCACCGGATGAAGGCCAACGGCCAACTGCCGCACATCTCGGACAGATTGGGTGAGCTGACCCGTACCAACTCCGAGGCGCTGGTCGGCGCGCAGACCGACGACCGCCGCTATCGCAAGGTGACAGGGGCGCCCAAGGTCGACTTCACCCGCGGGGTGGCCATCACCTCGTCGATCCACCCCGACGAGAACACCCATATCGAGCCGGTCCGCTACGGTCGCGGCTCCAACTCGATGGGAGTCCTGTCGATCCTCCAGGTCCCGTACGCGGGCGGCGGTTCGGGCGCGGCCAGGGTGCTGGGCTGGCTGGGCAACGCGGCGAGGCACCCCTGGCTGATGATGCGTTCGCTCTCCAACCGGCGCTGGTCGGAGCGGACCATCATCGGCCTGGTGATGCAGTCGTTGGACAACTCCCTGACGACGTACCTGAAGCCGACCGGGGCGGGCCGGGGGCTGCTCACCGCGCGGCAGGGCCATGGTGCCGCCAACCCCAAGCAGATCAAGGCGGCCACGGAGGGCGCGTCCGCCCTGGCGGCCGAGATCAACGGGTTCGCCGGTTCCAACATCGGTGAGCTGTCGGGCATGCCGCTGACGGCCCACTTCCTGGGCGGCTGCCCCATCGGCGCCACCCGGGACACCGGTGTGATCGACCCGTACCACCGCCTCTACGGTCACCCCGGTATCTCGGTCGTGGACGGAGCGGCGGTCTCGGCGAACCTGGGCGTGAACCCGTCCCTGACGATCACGGCACAGGCCGAGCGGGCCATGTCGTACTGGCCCAACAAGGACGAGCCCGACCGTCGTCCGCAGCAGGGGGCGGCCTACGAGCGGCTCCGGCCGGTCGAGCCGAAGTCGCCGGTGGTCCCGGCGGACGCGTTCGGTGCGCTGAAGCTGCCGTTCCTGGGGATGCCGACGGTGCCGCCGAAGAAGTAGCCGCGGCAGCCGGGCGAGCCGGGAAGGGAAAGAGGACCTGCGCCCCCCTCCGAGCGCAGGTCCTCTCCCCTTGTCCGCGACGTGCTTACGCCACCGCACCGGCCTTGCGGCGACGCACCACGAACACCGCACCCGCACCGGCCACGACGGCGGCACCGCCGAGGAGTCCGATCATCGGAAGCGCGGAGCTGGAACCGGTCTCGGCCAGGCTGCCGGTGGCCTCGACCGTCTTGACCTGGCTGATCGGCTTCGTGCCACCGGTCTGCGGCTTGGCGTCCGCCGGCTTGCCCGGCTCGGAACCGGCGGCCAGGATGTCGAAGAAGTAGATCCAGCCGTTCGGGTCGTCGGCGATCCAGCAGCCACCCTCGTCCGAGTAGTGGGCGAAGCCGATCGTCACGCCGACCGAGTCGGGCACGTCGCCGCTGACCCGCAGCCGCAGCTCGTACGAGGTCGACTTGTGGGCGCCCAGCGAGAACGAGGTGAACGTGCCGCCCTCACCGGCGGCCCCGGCGACCTCGCGCCAGGTGCCGCTCGACTTGTCGAGGACCTGCACGCTGATCTCGCCGGAGTAGTCCTCCACGTCGTCCCAGCCGATGGCCGCCACGCCGATCAGCGGAGAGATGTCCTTGATGTCACGGTCGCTCGTGTTGGAGACGTTGAACCGGAAGTTGGTCCAGCCGCTGCCCGCGACGATCGTCTCGGGCAGGCCCGACAGACCGCTCGTCAGGTCCTCGCTCAGCTCGAGGATGTCGTTGCCGTCCTCGTCGACGCACAGCTGGGCGTCGTCCCCGGGAGCACTCTCGCTCGGGCTCGGCGAGGTGGCGGGGCTGCTCTCGTCGGTGACCGGGTCGCCCTCCTCCTTCTCCTCCTCGTCCGTCGTGGTTTCGTCGGCGGAGGGGCTGGTCTCCTCGTCGGTCGCCGGGCTGCTTTCCTCTGTGGAGGAGTGGTTCTGCTCGTCGGCCGTCGTGGTTTCGTCCGTGGTGGGGCTGGTCTCCTCGTCGGTCGCCGGGGTGGTCTGCTCCGTGGAGGAGTCGTCCCCGTCCACGTTCACGGAGGAACTGCTGGTCGACGCGCTCGGCTGCTCGCCCGTCGCGAACGCGGCGGGGGCGGAGAGCAGGGCGAGCGGGGATATGACAGCCGTCGCGGCCGCGGTGACCATGGCACGGCGGAGCTTCATGAAGACCTCGGGAAGTCAGGTGTACCGCCGGTTGCGGTACGCGTCAGGGGAGGCCTCCGCGGTGGGGCGCGGGAGTGGCCCGTGGTTCCGGTGGGTTTGATCACCGAAGCCTGTGAATGGTTGTCCCGACCCTGACAGAAACTTTATGTGAGGTGGATCACTGATATGAGCTGATCGGCAACCGCGTACGCTCACCCTCCGATCCGCGTGGACGGACGTCCGACACCGCCTGACAGAGAGCGCGTCACCCAGTGCCCGAGCAGCAGCCGCCCGAAGAACCCGCAAGGCCGAAGTCGTCCACTCCGTCTGACGACGTGTGGGACAAATTCGTCGAGGACAGTGAGCGCGACATCCGCGGCTCCGCTCCGAAGGAACCGTCCGCGCGGGCGCGGATGGTGACCGAGCGGCTGCGCGCCATGGACGAGGCGCAGGCCAGGTCGAACGGCGGTGGCGGGAAGCGCCGTTGGGGCCGGAACAAGCCCGCCGCCCCGCCCGCCCAGCCCGAGGGATGGCGCACCGGTCCTGCCTGGCAGGACATGGACGGCCGCGCCACGCGTCGGCGCACGGGCTGGAGCGTCGTCGGCGTGCTGGCCGCCGCCGCGGTCGCGGTGGCCGCCGTCAATCCGTCCGCCGCGCTGTCCTGGTTGCCCGGCGGTCTCGGTGACGGGTTCGGCTCGGACGGGGCGAACGGAGTGGAAACGGCCTCCGTCGCACCGCTGGCCCCCGAGACCGCCCGCCCCACGAGAGCCCCTTCCGCAGAGCTCGCCGATATGCCCACCCGTGAGCGGCCGTTCGCCGGGTCTCCGGCCGCGCGGTGGGAGTCGGGAGCGGAGGCGATCCGGTTGCCGGAGGGGAAGGCGAAGGCCGTCAACGGCGTGTCCGCCGCCGCCGTCGAGGCCGCCCTGGACGGGGCGAGGGAGTTCCTGATCGCCTCGAACCTCGACCGTGAGGTGATCATGGGTGCCGAGCCGAAGAAGGCGCTGGCCCTCCTCGACCCGCTGATGAAGGACTACCTCGCCGATGTGCGCGCCGGGCTGCGCAAGCCCACGGTGGAGAACGACCCGGTGTGGATGTTCACCCGGTTCGACCCCGACGAGGTCGAACTGCTGGACGATGTGAGGGTTCGTGGCCGTCTGACGGTCAAGCCCGTGCGCGGAACCGCCGGGAAGGCCGTGGTCAAGGGCGACTACACCTTCGTGTACGCGCTCCACCGCCCCGGTGGCGGCGAGGTGGCCCGCGTGATCGTGCGTCGGGTGATCGAGGTGGAGGCGGTGGATCCCGTCAGGTTCCAGACGACCGACGGACACATCTGGCTCGCCGGCATCAACGGTGAGATCAGCAACGACGACTGCCGCGAGGGCGACGGGGTGATCCGTCCGATGTTCCTCGGCGATCCGGGTGGCGGCCCCGCGGCGACGGCGACGGGGGAGGCGCAGGATCCGTACGACCGGAGCCAGGGACTGGACGGGGCCGCCGAGGAATGCGGCGTCGTTTCCCGCACCTGACACCGCGTCCCGCGCGGATACCGGCCGCAGGGGAAGGGCCCCCGCGGGGCGGGGGGCGCGGAGGCCCTTCCCTTGCGTGAGCACCGACGTCAGGACGGCGCAGGTGCCGGGGAGCGGCGCAGGGGGAGCGCCGCTGGTCTCGTCTGCGGTCCGTCTCGTGTGCGGTCCGTCTCGTCTGCCGTCCGCGAGGACACTGCCCCCCGAGGACGCTGTCCGCGGAGGACCTGGGCCCGCGGTTCCGGCCGGACCGGGACTTGTCCCGCCGACCGGCCCCGGGCGTCCCCGGAGCCGGCCGTTCTCTTGGGTGACCGGGCTGCTGTCCCCTGCCGTCCGGTCACCTGTCCGGAACGAGGTCCCACGACGCACGGCACGATCCGTACGTCTCATCGCTCCGGCGAGCCACGCGTGGTTCCTTCGGGCCCGCCCCTGGCTGACACGGACACCCGGACCAACGGCGCGACCACGGCTCCGGTCACGCGCCGTACGGGTGAGGGGGATGCGTACGCCTGTCCCTGGAACACGGATCCAGTCGCCGGTGGACGGCAGCGGTGCCCGGCCGGTTCAGATCCTGCCGCGGCTCAGCTCCAGCAGGGTCATCGCGAGCGTGGTGCCCGACTTGCCCAGGGCGTCACTGTAGTGACTGAGGATCTCCATCTCGCGGGAGAGGTTCACACGCCGGCCGCCGGAGGTGATCCGTTCCCGCTGGATGACGGCCGACACGGCCATCCGTTCCTGGACCAGGCCGATGATCCGGTCGTCGAGGGCGTCGATCCGCTCGCGGGCACCGGTGATCACGTCGGCGGCCTCGGCGGTGCGGGCGCCGGTCCTCTCGGTGTGCGCCATGCCAGTGCTCGGAGCCTCGGCGCGCGTGGTGTCGCCGCTCGTGCTGCCGGTGCTCGTGCCGGCGGTGCTCATGAGGTCGGTGGTGGTGGTCATGCCGGGGCTCCTCGTCGGGTGGGGGTGCCCCGGAGCGACCGGGTCCGAAAACGCCAGGCGCCCCGGACCTTGTCGGCCCGGGGCGCCTGGGAAGTCGCTTGTCAGTTGCTCAAGCAGCACGACCATGGCAGCCGGTGGGCCGGTTGCCATAGGTAAACAGGAAGGTCGAGTGCGCGAGCATGGTTCCAGTATGCCGCGCCCGCCCCGACCGTCCAACACGGGTCGCATGCTGAGACGGCGACGGAGACGGGCCCCGCCGTACGCGGCTCCGGGAAGCGGGGGGAGGGCCGCACGTCCACCCCGGTAGAATCGGGAGGCACCAGACCCGCCCACCGCCGGAAGGCACCTCGTGTCCTCAGCGACTTCCGCTGCCCACGCGCCCGACACCGTCCTGGTCGTCGACTTCGGCGCGCAGTACGCCCAGCTCATCGCCCGTCGCGTCCGCGAGGCGCGGGTCTACAGCGAGATCGTGCCGAGCACCATGCCGGTCGCGGAGATCCTCGCCAAGAACCCGGCGGCGATCATCCTCTCCGGCGGCCCCTCGTCGGTGTACGAGGAGGGCGCCCCCACCATCGACCGCGCGCTCTTCAAGGCCGGCGTCCCGGTCTTCGGCATGTGCTACGGCTTCCAGCTCATGGCGCGGACCCTGGGCGGCCAGGTGGACAACACCGGCGCGCGTGAGTACGGCCGTACCGAACTGCGCGTCTCCAAGACGTCCTCCACCCTCTTCGAGGGCACCCCGGGCGAGCAGGCCGTGTGGATGTCGCACGGTGACGCCTGCTCCGCCGCCCCCGAGGGTTTCGCCGTCACGGCCTCCACGGACGTCGTCCCAGTCGCCGCCTTCGAGAACGACGACAAGAAGCTCTACGGCGTCCAGTACCACCCCGAGGTGATGCACTCCACGCACGGGCAGCAGGTGCTGGAGCACTTCCTGTACCGGGGCGCGGGCCTGAGCCCGAGCTGGACCACCGGCAGCGTCATCGAGGAGCAGGTCGCCGCCATCCGCGAGCAGGTCGGTGATCGGCGCGCCATCTGCGGTCTGTCCGGCGGGGTGGACTCCGCCGTCGCCGCGGCCCTCGTCCAGAAGGCCATCGGTTCGCAGCTGACCTGCGTGTACGTCGACCACGGGCTGATGCGCAAGGGCGAGACCGAGCAGGTCGAGAAGGACTTCGTCGCCGCGACCGGCGTCCAGCTGAAGGTCGTGGACGCGTCGGAGCGGTTCCTGACCGCGCTCAAGGGCGTCTCGGACCCCGAGCAGAAGCGGAAGATCATCGGCCGCGAGTTCATCCGGGTCTTCGAGCAGGCCCAGGCCGAGATCGTCGCGGACGCGGGCCCGGCCGTGGAGTTCCTGGTCCAGGGCACCCTCTACCCGGACGTCGTCGAGTCCGGCGGGGGCACCGGCACCGCCAACATCAAGTCGCACCACAATGTGGGCGGCCTCCCCGAAGACCTCGAGTTCCGGTTGATCGAGCCGCTGCGCCAGCTGTTCAAGGACGAGGTCCGGATGGTCGGCGAGGAACTCGGCCTGCCGGAGGAGATCGTCCAGCGGCAGCCGTTCCCCGGCCCGGGACTCGGCATCCGTATCGTCGGCGAGGTGACCAAGGAACGGCTCGACCTGCTGCGCGAGGCCGACGCCATCGCCCGCGAGGAGCTCACCGCGGCCGGCCTCGACCGGGACATCTGGCAGTGCCCCGTGGTCCTGCTCGCGGACGTCCGCAGCGTCGGTGTCCAGGGCGACGGCCGCACCTACGGCCACCCCGTCGTCCTGCGCCCGGTGTCCTCCGAGGACGCGATGACCGCCGACTGGTCGCGGCTGCCGTACGACGTCCTCGGGAAGATCTCGACCCGCATCACCAACGAGGTGCGGGACGTCAACCGCGTCGTCCTCGACGTGACCTCCAAGCCGCCGGGGACCATCGAGTGGGAGTAGCCGTCAGCTCCGTGTGAGCGTGCGCACCGGTTCACCGGGCTTCCAGACCTGGAGGACGAGATACGTCTCGTCCTCCACGGAGGTCCGTACGACCTCCGTCAACTCGGTGCGGAAGAGGTGGAACGGCTCCGGCGGCCCCACTTCTTCGGAGTATGCGGCCCGGGTGTCCGCGTCCTCGACCTCGAACGCGCGCCCGCTGATCCGGACGTCCCCGCCGCCCATGCCCGTGCCCGGCCCCGGGTTCGCCTGGAGCGCGAAGCGCGGGTCGCGGCGCAGGTCGCGCGCCTTGAGCGAGTCCGGCATCATGCCGAGCCACAGCTCACCTTTCAGGAAGCGCACCTCGAGGCCGGTGGTGCGCGGCGACCCGTCCTTGCGCAGGGTCGCGAGGACGTGGTGGGTGTGCGCGCCGAAGCGCTCCTCCACGGTCTTCGCGAGAGCGGGTTCGGCGGAGGCGAAGGCCTTCCAGTTCGTGTGCATGGGCCGAGTGTGGCGCGGATACCGGACGTCTTGTGTCGGGTATCCGCGGTGTCCTCCGGAGGGAGCAGCAGCCGGCGTACGGGGCCGGGGTCGTCGCGTTTGTCACCCGGCACCGCCATCTTTATGGAAGGGGCCTGTCGTCCGCGGCTGCACGACGGTAACTTCCGCACCATGCGAAATCCCCCGCAGGAGGACTGATGCACGGGCCCACCCCGCCCCTGCCGTTGCCCACCGACAAGCTGCGGTTCGCCATGCCGCCCATGCACGAGTCGATCGAGGACGAGCGCCGGCACCGCAAGGAGCGGCTGGCGGGCGCGCTGCGGTTGTTCGGGCGACTCGGCTTCGAGGACGGCGTCTCGGGGCACATCACCGCCCGCGATCCGGAGTTCAGCGACTGCTTCTGGGTCAATCCGTTCGGGATGCCCTTCCGGTACGTCACCGTGAGCGACCTGGTGCTGGCCAACCGGGACGGCCAGGTCGTCCAGGGCGGCCACCACGTCAACCAGGCGGCGTTCACCGTGCACGCCCAGGTGCACCTGGCCCGGCCCGACGTCGTCGCCGTCGCCCACTGCCACTCGGTGCACGGCCGCGCGCTCGCCGCCCTCGGTGACCTGCTCGACCCGATCACCCAGGAGAGCTGCGCGTTCTACGAGGACCACGCCCTCTACGACACCTACAGCGGTGTCACCGTCGACGCGGACGAGGGCAGGCGCATCGCGGCCGCGCTGGGATTCCACAAGGCGCTGGTGCTGCGCAACCACGGACTGCTCACCGTGGGCGACTCGGTGGACGCGGCGGCCTGGTGGTTCGTGTCCATGGAACGCTCCTGCCAGGTGCAGCTCAGCGCGAAGTCCGCGGGCCTGCCCGTCCTGATCGACCACCGGCAGGCCGTGGCGACACGGGAGCAGCTGGGCGGAGACCTGGTGGCGTGGATCAACTACCAGCCGATGTGGCAGGACATCAGCCGCAGCGAGCCGGATCTGCTGGGCTGACCGATGAGCTCGGCCACGGTCGGCCACGGGGGGATTGCCGCGGGGGGGATTCTCGTGGCCGGGTCAACATGACGCCTCGAACTTCACCCCCACTGGCCGGACCTGCCGGGTGGGGGGCCGGAAGTAGGGCACAATTCGCAGTCGTCGCAGGGGAGTCGCGTGCACCGATGGTGAGAGTGAACGTGTACGCGGACATGGGGAAGGCGGGCTTCGGTCGTGGCGGTGCGGGAGGCGGGACAGGGCGGCGCGGTCGCGGGCGCCCACGAGGGCGGCTGCGCCTGCGGGGACTGTCCGCACGGGGTGCGTGAGGGGCACCGGCGCGCGGTCGCCGCGTTCCTGCTCAAACGCGAGGAGTTCGCGGCCGGGCACGGGCTGCCCGCGGCGGTCGCCCACTCGGCGTCCGCCTCCCGCCAGTGGGTCTCGGAGGAGCTGGCACAGGCCGCGGAACTCGTCGCCGAGCGCGGCCGGGCCGAGGGCACGGCCTGGCTGGCGCGCCTGTGGCGTCGGACGGCGGTCGTGGTGTGGGCGGCGGTCGTGCTGTTGCTTCTGGGCCAGGCGCTCACGGCGATCGGCTCGGGCTGGAGTGCCGCGCGCACGGCCGGGTTGCTGGCCGCGCTGGTGGTGGCCGGCGCGCTGACCGCCGCTTCGTGGTTCCACCGCGCGCGGGGCGGGGTACTGGCGCCGGTGATCGGGGAGGACAACCGCCTTTCCACGTCCCGCGCGGTGGCGGCCTCCTGGGTGCTGTTCCTGGCGTACGCGGTGCTGGTCCTGGTGGGGCGACTGGCGGTCGCCTCCGAGCACCGGGAACGCGACGCGCTGATCGCGGGGCTGGAACTGGCCCGCGGTGCGGGCGTGGTGACCGTGCTCGCCGTGGTGTCCGGGATCGCCGTAGTGGTGCGGCGGGTGGTCGGACTGCGGGTGCAGGGGCAGCGGCTGCAGAAGGTGCGCGCGGACCGGCCCCGGGCGGCCGATCTGCTGACCGACGACGCGGGACGGGGTGGCTTCGCCGACATCCAGTACGTCGTGATCAGCGCCGTCGCGCTGGTGTTCGCGGCGGTGCGACTGGCGCGGCGGCCGGACCAGTTGCCGGATCTGCCGTGGGGGCTCGCGGTGGTCGTGCTGGTGTCGGCGGCGACCTATCTCGCGGGGAAGTACGCGGAGGGCGGCCGGCCGGTCATCCTTTCGGTGGTACGGGCGCGGGAGGCGGGCGACCTGGACGCGCCGATCCGGACCGGCGACGACATCGAGATCCGGGGCACCGGCTTCGTGCCGATGGGCGCGCAGGGAGCCGACCGGCTGGCCCGGATGGTGGTCCGGGTGGGAGCGGTGCACGTCCATGTGCCGCTGGTGCCGGTGACGGGCGGTTTCGACAACCCGACGGACGCCCTGCTGACCGTTCCGGTCCCGGCGGAGGTGGAACCGGGGCGGGTGGAGGTACAGGTCGTCACGGCAGCCGGGGTGGAGACGAACCGGTACGCGATCGACGTGACGGAGTAGTCGGACGGAGCAGTCGAGGTGACGCTCCGAGGGAATCAGGGCGGCAGGGGATTGATCCGGCCTTGATTGTCGTACGTATGGTCTGTCGAGAGGATCTCGGTACGGCGGCGAGAGGCGACAGACGGCGATGACTCAAGGTGTGCGCACGGATACGTACAGCCCTCGCTTCGAGGGTGACAGGAACTGGCGGGACACCGCCACGCGGTACGCGCTCCTGCCTCTGCGGATCTTTCTGGGCATCACCTTCCTCTACGCCGGACTGGACAAACTCACCGACAGCGCGTTCATGAAGGACGCCGGGGCCGGGTCGATCGGCGACATGATGCGTGCCGTCCGCGACTCCTCGGCCGTTCCCGCGCTGGTCGACATGTCCCTGGAGAATCCCGTCGCCTTCGGGTACGCCATCGCCTTCGGCGAGTTGGCCGTCGGCATCGCGACCCTCATCGGTCTGCTCGCCCGGCCGGCCGCCCTCGGCGGCGCGCTGATCTCCCTCAGCCTGTGGCTGACGGTGAGCTGGGCCGCCGAACCGTACTACTACGGCAATGACCTCCCGTACCTGTTCTGCTGGGTACCCCTCGTGCTGGCAGGTGCCCCCCTGCTCTCCGTGGACGCCGCCCTCCGTGGACGCCGGCGACAGCGGGTGGGCGGCTACCGGTAGGGCCGCCCTCACCCGCGGCGAAGGTGCCCGGCCCGGCCGCCTTCGTCAGGTCGGTGACTTCGCGTGGCTCTCCCGGTCGCCGGACCGTCTGTGCCGGCGTATCAGGCCCGTCACGCCGCCCACCGCTCCGGCCAGGCACAGGCCGCCCGTGACGACGGGGAACACGACGAACCACGGGGTGTGCCAGGCGCCGCCCGCGTCTCCGGCGTAGAGCACGGCGGCGAGGGTGAGGGAGGCGCCGGCGACCAGCCTGCCGGGCTGGAACTCATGACGTAGCACGGCTCACCTCCGCCTGTCCGGCACCGATCTGGAGGTCCAGGTCGAGCGTGCCCGCCTTCTTGACGCCCGCGGGCGGATCCAGGGTCACCTCCTTGTGCTTGTCGGGTGCCACGTCCACGTCCTTCCGCAAGTCGCCCGGCAACTGGATGTCGCCCAACCCGATCTGGATGTTCAGCCGCACGGTCACGTCCTCGGGCACGATCACGTGGATGCGGCCCAGGCCGACGTCCGCCCGTGTCGACACGGTCTGCCCCTCGGCCACCCGCACCCCGGACAGATCAAGGGTGCCGCTCCCCGTGCCCAGGTCGTACGCCGGGCGTATCTGTGCGACCGAGGCGGGCTCCCAGGTGGTGCGCATCCACTCGGTGCCGATGTCCTTGGGCATGGCCGCAGAGGCGGCCAGCAGCCCCGCGGTGACGACCGCCAGGATGATCGATCCCGCCCCGGTGCGGCCCAGGAACGCGCTGACCGCCACACCGACGCCGAAGACGGCGAGCGCACACGCGAGGCCGGTCTGCAAACTGGTGCCGAGCGGATGCTCCTGCCATGTCAGGCCCGTGCCCAGGCCGGCCGCGAGCAGGGCGAGCAGGAAGACCCAGCCGCCGATCCAGCGGGGCCCTCGAGGCTCGGCCGACCGGGGGTGCGGGGTGCGCACGTCACCGTGGCCGGAGCCGTGGGGGTCGAGGCGGACGTTGACCGCTGCGGCGACGTCCAGGTCGCGGGAGTCCCCGGGGCCCCACAGATAGCCCGTACCGCCGATGTGCGTGCCGTCCTTGACGAGGGGATCGCGCCACCACGAGGAGTAGGCGACGGGAACCGGCGGCGCCTGGGGCTCCGGCGGGGCGTCGGCGGCGGCCTGGGCGGCGAGGGGGTCGGGGCTGGGGGTACCGCGCTGCCGGGACCAGTACCCGGCACCGGCGAGCAGCAGGGAGAGCATCACGGCGAAGCTCAGCACCCCGCCGTTGTTCAGCATGGTGAGGAAGACGCCGCAGCCGACCAGCGCGAAAAGTATCGCCGCCAGCGTATGGCCGCCGACCCGGCCGGTCAGCAGTCTGCGGATCTCGTTCTCCTCCTCGCCCTCGTACGGGACGAGGAGCCAGGCGAAGCCGTAGAAGATGAGGCCGACGCCGCCGGTGGCGGAAAGCACCGCCAGTGTGATGCGGAAGATCACCGGGTCCATGTCGCACTGCCGGCCGAGCCCGGAGCACACCCCGCCGAGCATCTGGTGCCGGCGGTCGCGCCGGAAACGGTGCGGCGACTCGGGCACGGGGGCCTCGCCGGGAGGGTGCGGAGCTCCGGCGGAGGCGGTCTCCCCGGCCGCCGCACCGCCTGCCGCGGACGCGGTAGGCGCGGCATCCCGCGGCCCCGCGCCCTCGGGAGGGCGCGGGCCGGAGCCGGGTCCCGGACCCGTCGCGGAGTGCTGGTGATCTGTCATGGGTCCATGGTGACGGGCGAGCCGCCGTGACGGCAGTCGGGACGACCCTGGCCGGACCCTGATATCGGCCCTGAGGGACGGCCGGGGAGTGTTCGAGGTGCCCGGACCGGAGATCAGGGGAGTCTCCGGGGCCGACCCTGATGCCCCGGAACCGGGGGCCGTGTGACCATCATTGGCATGTCGGAAGCCGCAGCAGCGCCACTCGTCGAGCCGCGGCCGCCGCGCAAGCTCTACCGCAGCGGTGAGGGACGCTGGCTCGGTGGTGTGGCGCGGGGGCTCGCCGGGCACCTCGGGCTGCCCGTGGTCTGGGTACGGCTCGTGTTCGTCGGCCTGTTCATGGCCGACGGCCTCGGCGCACTGCTGTACGCCGCGTTCTGGTTCTTCGTACCGCTCGGCGTGGGCGGTGTGGACGCGCCGAAGCCGCCCCCGCTGGTCGGGACCGAGACCTCGCCGGACGGCCGGCGCAGACTCGTCACCCGCAGACCGGACAAGGGCCAGATCGTCGCCCTGCTCCTCATGGTCGTCGTGGCCATGGCCTTCGTCGGCAATGTGAACCTGTCCAACGGCGCCAAGGCCTATCTCTGGCCGACCGTGCTGGTCGGCGCGGGCGTAGCCCTGGTCTGGCGGCAGGCCGACAACGCGCGCCGGGCCCGCTGGGTCGAGGTCGGCAGCCGCCGCCGTACGGTCACCCTGCTGCGGTCCGGCGCCGGCGTCCTGCTGGTCACGGCCGGTGTCTCGGGCATCTTCGTGCTGCGGGGCTCCGGGAGCCACCTCGCATCGGTGCTCCAGGCGGCCCTCGCGGTCCTCGTCGGGATCACGCTCCTCGCCGGCCCCTACCTCGTGCGCATGACCCAGGACCTCTCCGAGGAACGGCTGATGCGCATCCGCGCCCAGGAGCGTGCCGAGGTCGCCGCCCACGTCCACGACTCGGTACTGCACACCCTCACCCTGATCCAGCGCAACGCCGAGAGCCCGGGGGAGGTGCGCCGCCTCGCCCGCGCCCAGGAGCGCGACCTGCGCACCTGGCTCTACAAGCCCGAGGGCACCGGCAAGGACGAGGCCGACGAGCCCACCACCCTCGCCGACGCCGTGCGGCGCAACGCCGCCGAGGTGGAGGACAAGCACGGCGTCCCCATCGAGGTCGTCGTCGTCGGCGACTGCCCGCTGGACGAGAAGATCGGCCCGCAGATGCAGGCCGCGCGCGAGGCTATGGTGAACGCGGCCAAGTACGGTGGCGAGGGGGGTGCCGTACAGGTCTACGCCGAAGTCGAGGGAAGGACGGTCTTCGTGTCCGTCCGGGACCGCGGCCCCGGCTTCGACCTCGACTCGATACCCGCCGACCGCATGGGTGTCAGAGAATCGATCATCGGCCGCATGGAGCGCAACGGCGGCACGGCGCGGCTGCGCGCGGTGCCGGACGGCGGCACGGAGGTCGAGCTGGAGATGGAGAGGGCGGAGAAGACGTCATGAGCGAGCCCACCGAACCGACCGGGACGAACGCAACGGCGGGACCGGCCGACGGCGCCGGACGTCATGTGCGTGTCGTCCTCGTCGACGACCACCGCATGTTCCGCACGGGCGTCCAAGCCGAGATAGGACAGACCGAACAGACCGGCGTCGAGGTGGTCGGCGAGGCCGCGGACGTCGACCAGGCGGTCACGGTCATCACCGCGACCCGGCCCGAGGTCGTCCTCCTCGACGTGCACCTGCCCGGTGGCGGCGGTGTGGAAGTGCTCCGCCGCTGCGCCCCGTTGATGGGGGACCCCGAGCAGCCGGTCCGCTTCCTCGCGCTCTCCGTCTCGGACGCGGCGGAGGACGTGATCGGGGTGATCCGGGGCGGCGCCCGCGGCTACGTGACCAAGACGATCACCGGGGCCGACCTGGTCGACTCGGTCTTCCGGGTCCAGGAGGGCGACGCCGTCTTCTCCCCCCGCCTGGCCGGCTTCGTCCTCGACGCCTTCGCCTCGACCGACGCCCCTCCGGTCGACGAGGACCTCGACCGCCTCACCCAGCGCGAGCGCGAGGTGCTGCGGTTGATCGCCCGCGGCTACGCGTACAAGGAGATCGCCAAGCAGCTGTTCATCTCCGTGAAGACGGTCGAGTCCCACGTCTCGGCGGTGCTGCGCAAGCTCCAGCTCTCCAACCGCCACGAACTGACCCGCTGGGCGACGGCCCGCCGCCTGGTCTGACGATCTGCTGGGCGCGTCCGCGATCATCCCGTTCGGCTGGGGCCGACGGGTCAGTGGCTGCCGCCGCTGTGGGTCGTCCGAGGCTTCTGCCCGGCGGGCGTGCGATAGGTTGCCCGCCATGACCGAGCTCGGACCCGTGGCCTGGCCACCCGCCCCGATCAGGACCGAGCGGCTCGTGCTCCGTGAGTCCGGGGCCCGGGGCCGTGCGGCGTTCATCGAGCTGTTCGCCTCGCCGGAGGTGCGCACCTACCTCGGTGGCCCTCGACCGCGTGATGAGCTCGAGCGCGCGGTGCCTGAGGTGCCCGGGCGGCGCCCTGGCCTCTTCGTGATCGGTCTCGACGGAGCGATGATCGGCACGATCGCGCTCGATCGGCGCGACGCCGAGCGTCCGGGACACGTCCGTCCGGATGCCGGGGAGGCCGAGCTCGGCTATCGACCTCGCCCGCGATTGTGAGGGTTTCCTCCGCAAGGCGGCGGCAGGCCGCGACGGCCTTCTGAACGTCTTCGTGCCGCACGCCACGACCGGCGTGGCGATCATCGAGACGGGCGCCCAGCGACGACGACCTCCTGGACGCTCTGCACACCCTTCTGCCCGCCGACGACCGCTGGCAGCACCCCACGGCAGCCCCGGCCACGGCCGCGACCACGTCCTCCCGGCCCTCGTCGCGCCCCATGCGGCTCTGCCGGTCATCGGCGATCGGCTGGAACTGAGGACATGGCAGTCGGCGTGCCAGGTGGATACGCACCTGCGACGGCGGGATACCTCCCACCGTCGTGACTTTTTCATCGTGCCCGGCCTGGCCGAGGGGCGGGACCAGGAGGGGCTGCCTCAGGCCGGCTTGCGCCACACGGAGATGTGCTTCGCGGAGTCCTGGGTGAACGGCGCCCCGTCCCAGTCCGCGACGCGCCGTTCCAGCTCGAGCCCCGCGATCCGTGCCATCAGGTCGAGCTCCGCCGGCCACGCGTACCGGTGCCGGGAGTAGCCGCGGCGGTAGCGGCCGTCCTCGCCGTCGCGGGTGAGGTGGTGCGAGACGAGAATCTGCTCGACCAGGTCGAAGGTGTCGAAGCCGAGATGCCGCTCGGAGACGTCGAACGGCACCGCGACCTGCCCGGGCGGCAGGAACCGCAGCGGCGGCACGCCCAGCTCGATGACGAATCGGCCGCCGGGCGTCAGGTGACGTGCGGCGTTGCGGAAGCACTCGACCTGCTCGTCCTGCGTGAGCAGGTTCGTGATCGTGTTGTAGACGAGATAGACCAGGGTGAACTCGCCGGGGACGACGGTCGTGGCCATGTCCCCGATGGCGACCGGGAGCATGTCCTCGTCGATCTTGCGCCGCAGGACCGCTGCCATGTGCTCGGACAGTTCGATGCCCACAACGGGCACGCCGCGTTCCCGGAGCGGGACGCCCACTCGTCCGGTTCCGATGGCGAACTCCAGTGCCCGGCCGTCTCCGGCGAGTTCGGTGAGGAAGGCGAGGGTCGGTCCGAGAACAGCGGCCGAGGACATCTCGCTCTCCTCGGCGTCGTAGCGGTCGGCGGTCGCACGGGTCCATAGCTCACTGCTCGTCACGGGCGGCCACTTTGCCGGGTGCGGCGGGGAGCTGTCCATGTATTTACGACCTGACCCAGGCTTGCGGCGCAGTGGCCGTGACGTGATGGCGGCCGCGCGGGTTCTTCGAGTGTGGTCAAGAAGCAAGCCCGCGCGGCCTTGTCCCATCCTGCCTTCACCGGGCTGTCCCGCCAACATCTCGGCGAGTTGCTCGAAGAGCTCGCTTCGCGCTGGGAGGCCCGGTGCGAGTCCGGGCGCCGGGAACGACGCGGCTCCGCGCGCCGCCGGCAACGCGGAGCCTGCCCGAAGTACGAACTCCCCTTCGTCGACAGGCTCGTGGTCACCCTCGTACATCTCCGGACCGAGCTGACCTACCAAGCGTTGGGCATCCTGTACGAGGTCGGCTCCTCCACGATCGGCCGAGCCGTGACCGAGGTCCGCCCGCTACTGGCCGCACGCGGCTTCGCCGTCCCCGAACGCCCCGGTCTGCGCCTGCGAATCCTGGAGGACGTGTTCGCCTACGCCGAGGCCGAGGGCGTCACCTTGCGCATCGATGGCATGGAGACCCAGGTCCGCCGCCCCTGGGCACACCGCCCCGGACGCCGTGCGTTCGTGTCCGGCAAGAAGAAGCAGAACACCATCAAGACCACCACCATCAGTGACGGGCAGGGCCGCACCCTGTGGAACGGAGCCGACCGGCCCAGCCGCATGCACGACCAGACCGCGATGCGCACCGAAGGGATCGCCGAGCAGTTCCGCCTCCACCCTGGCGTCAAGGCCGAGGTCGACGACGGCTACCGGGGCCTGGCGAACGAGTTCCCAGACCAGGTCAGCGCCCCGCCGAAGAGGGCCAAGGACGACGCACCCGAGGGCGACAAGCGAGCCTGGCGCGAAGCCAAGCGCCGCCAGTCCTCCTCCCGCATCCCGGTCGAGCACGCCAACACCGAGATGCGCCACTGGCGGCCGCTGCAGCGCTTCACCAGCCGCCGCGAAGACTACGCAGAGACCCACCGCGCCATCGCGAGCCTGGTCTCTGACCGTGCCGCCCGACGGGCCACCCGGCCCATCCACAGCACCGAACTGGCGCTCGCCCGACAGGCCGCCTGCTGATCATCCACCAGCCGAACCGCCGGGCGAGCACGCCCACGCCTCAATCGTGGGAAAGGTCGTATATGTTTCTGCCGGAGGCGTGGGGAGGCGGTTACGCCGCCGAGGCGTGCGTGGCGGCACTCGACTGGTTCGCCGACGCGCTTCCCGGCGAGCCGGTGGTGCTCTGCACCCAGACCGCCAACGACCGCTCGATGCGTCTCGCGGCGAAGCTGGGGTTCACCGAGGTGGAGCGGTTCGAGGAGTTCGGCGCCGAGCAGTGGTTCGGTGTGTGGTCCTCGGTCACGCCGTCCGGTTGAGCTCGTACCCGACAGCGCGTCGGGGGGAAGCGTACGGGGATGGGCTATGTCAGCCGCGCTGCTCAACCGGGTGGGAAATGCCTCACTGGTTCGGCGTGCGGCAACGTCTCCGGGAGGTTCTCGTACCGAAGCTCGAACCAAACCATCTTGCCGACGCCGGACTTGCGTAGCTCCGCACCCCAGTCGTCCGCCAGCGTCGTCACCAGTTCCAGGCCCCGGCCCGATTCGTCGTCCAGAGCTGCCGCTCCCGGCATTGGCAGTGTGTCGTTCGCGTCGGTCACCGTGATGCGGAGGCGGTTGGCCGTGAGTTCGCAGCGGGCCCGGATCTCGTGGCCGGCCGGGACTTTCGCGTGGCGGTAGGCGTTGGTCATCAGCTCGCTCAGGAGGAGTTCCGCCGTGTCCGTCGCGCCCTGCGGCAGTTCCCAGGACGCCGCCTGTTCGCGGAACAGTGCGCGGGCCCTGCCCACGCTTCTCGCGTGACGCGGCAGGCGCCACTCGATGTCCCTCGGGGCGGTCACGGGCAGCGGAAGTCGTGGGGTCTGCATGCGCTGTTCATCCCTTGCGTCGAACTTCTGACGTTTCGTGGGATCACGGTCTCGGCTCGCGCATAGCCTCGCGAGGAGCGACGTGGGTACAGCACGTGGTTGTCCCCACGGTGGACCCGGCGGAGGTGCGTGTGTCGACCGAAGTGAACTCCCAGCCGCCCGTGGCCTGGAGGTACTGCGGCAGCCAGATCAAGATGTGGCGTGCGGAGGCCGGTGTCGGTCGGGATGCGCTGGCCAAGGAGGCCGGCGACGACTACGAGTACGTCAAGTCGATGGAGAACGGCCGCCGTCGGCCCACGCTGCGGTTCCTGCAGATCGCGGATCAGGTGTGCGGGGCGGGCGGGAAGCTGGTGGCGGCTCAGGAGTACCTGAAGCCGGAGCCGTTCCCGACTTTCTCGCAGGACTTCATTCGGTATGAGTCAGAGGCCATCTCGCTCAGTACCTACGAGCCGCTACTCATCCCTGGGCTCCTGCAAACAGAGGAGACAACCCGGGCGTTGCTCAAGGCTCACTGGCCCCCGCTTGACGATGAGACCGTTGAAGAGCGCGTGGCGGCGCGACTCAAGCGGCAAGATCTGCTGACGAAGCAGACCAGGTCCTTCAGCTTCGTGATTGGCGAGTCTGCGCTGCGCAACGAGGTTGGCGGGGCTGAAGCGCACTCCCGTCAGTTGCGCCATCTGCTGACCATGTCGCAGCAGCGGAATGTCACGGTGCAGGTGCTCCCCATTGTCGGTGCACATCCTGGCCTCAACGGGCCACTGCTCTTGCTTGAGACACCGGAGCACGAGCATGTTGGGTACGAGGAGGGACAAACGGCTGGCGTCCTGTACTCGGATCCGGATCGCGTCAGTATCGCCACGCAGCGTCATGCGATGATCCTTCGGATGGCGTTGAGTCTTTCGGAATCCGCACGATTTATCTGCGAGGTGGCGGAGGAGTAATGAACAGGGACCTGCGATGGTTCAAGTCCACGTACAGCGGCACGGAGGGCGGCAACTGCCTCGAAGTAGCCCTCGACTGGAGTAAGTCCAGCCACAGCCAGGGCGGGGCGTGCGTCGAAGTCGCCCCCTGCCCCCACACCATCCACATCCGAGACTCGAAGCTCGGGCCCCGGAGTCCTCGGTTCACCGTCGCCGGAGGCACCTGGAGCGCGTTCGTCGCGTACGCCCGTACCGGAGCTTGAGCTTCGAGGGACAGGCTCCGAGGCCCGAGCGGCGTTTGCAAGGAATGGGTGGTGGGGTTCAACCCACCACCCGCCCTCCTCGCAACGTGCCGCGCTACCAGTCGTCATGACTTTTCGTGATCGGCTTGCGACACGCCGTCGCCACCCTCTAGCGTTCGCGACAACAAACAACCCCGGCAGGTGCGGGAACACCGACCGGGGTCTCACCTCAAGATCGAAAAGAGCGATCTCGTGGCTTACGAAGACTCTAACGGTGCCCTGCCCGCACCCGCAGCTCATCCCATGGCCAGTCCCGGCTATGGGAAACGCACCGCCCCGGCTGAGCCCGGTGCCGCGTTCCGGCCCGTCGACTTCTCGCACCTCCCCGCCCGCGAGGCCTACATCGCCGCCTACGTCGACCAGCTCCCCGAGGGCGCCGCGATGGACGTGAAGAGCCTCGCCAAGGCGCTTCCCCTCTACGGCCAGCAGGCCGTACGCAGCGCACTCAACGCTCTCTCCCGCGCCGGGCATCTCCACCGGGTCCGTGGCCTCGCCACAACCGGCGACGGCGCAACGCGCTGGGTGTTCCGTACGTTCTGGTCCAGCACCGCACGTGACAGCGCCTGGTGGGCTCGCTTCCTGGGAGGCGGTGAAGCGGCGGACATCGCGGGGGCAATCGACCAGGCCACTGTTCCTGCTGCGCCCGCATCCGAATCCGTCCCCACCGCCCCCGAAACGCATCGAGCCACCGGCTACCGGACGCTCGCCCGGCTCGGCCGCGTCGAACCCGGGCTCGCCCTGTCCGATGCCGACTGCAACGCTCTCACCGACATGGTTGTCCCCTGGCTGGAGCGCGGTGCGACTCCCGGCTCCCTGATGCAGGCCCTCACCTCCGGCCTGCCCGACGCCGTCCACGCGCCGCGCGGGTTCGTCGCTCGGCGCCTGCGCGACAAGCTGCCGCCCGTGCCCTCCACGGCCCCGGCCCCGGAGCCGACGCGGGATGCCCCCGGGCCACGCCTCGTCGGCCGTCTCCTGCCGGAGTGCACCAAGTGCGGCGTACCGGGGCCTCCCGCCGCCTTCGTCGGCGGTCTGTGCCGGGGCTGCCGTACCGTCGTGCCGCGTGGCGATATCCAGGACGCCGTACAGACGGCTCCGTCAGGCACCACGTCCCGTGCCTCCGCCCTCGCTCGCGAAGCCGTCCTGGCCGCCCGTGACCGCCGACGACCGGCCACATTCCGTCAGGCCACGGCCCTACAGCCGTAGCCATCGCATCGGGCCGGTGCAGGGTGAGGGGGCGGGGCTGGTTAGGCTCCGGCTCATGGACGTACTCACCCACCTCTTCGTCGGACTGCACATCATCGGCATCGCGTCGCTGCTCGGCGGGTTTCTGACCCAGATGAAGGCCATGGGCCAGGGCACCGCCCGCTTCGTCCCCGCGATGCTGCACGGCGCGCTGACCATGCTGGTCACCGGTGTGGTCCTGGTCGGCCTCAACGAGGGCGACGGCCAGTCTGTCAACCACATCAAGATCGGCGTCAAGCTGGCCCTGCTGATCGTGATCCTCGGCCTGGTCTACGTGAAGCGGGACGAGGAGAAGGTGGACAAGGGCCTGTTCGGGCTGGTCGGACTGCTGACCACGGCGAACATCTTCATCGCCGTGCTCTGGACCTGACGGAGGCCGGTACGGGGCCGGACGTGGTCGCGGTCCGCGCGGAGGCCACCGCGCCGACGGCGGCCGCCGGCCAGACGGCCACCGCGACCCACAGCAGCACCCGCCCCAGACCCTCGAGCCACGGGACACCGAGGGCGGCGGACGCGGAGAGCGTCGCCGCCGCCGTCATGCCGAGGGGGAACACGGTCGCCCAGCGCCGTGTGTCCTAGCTCAGCCGCGGCCGGACGGCCTCGGCGACCAGCAGTACCGCGTACCGGGCCAGGTCGAGCACCAGCAGGGCGACGGTCATCAGGCGCAGGACCCCGAGGTCGTCGTTCCACAGACACAGCCGGGCGTTGTCGGCGGCGAGCAGCCTGGCGCCGGCGAGTGACGAGAGAGCGATGGCCCCACCCGCGACCCAGTGGTCTCCGGCTCCCTCGGCCACCTGCTGTGGGTCAGGCCGGGCGGACCACGCTGTGGATCGACGACTCGCCGTCGTAGAAGACCGACTCCTCGCGGACGTAGGTGCCGGGCTTCGGCGCGTGGATCATCATGCCGTTGCCGACATAGAGGCCCACATGCGTGAGGTCGTCGTAGAAGAAGACGAGGTCGCCGGGCTGTGCCTGGGACAGCGGGACCGTGGTGCCGGCGTCGACCTGGTCGTAGGTGGTGCGGGGAAGGGTGACGCCGGCGGCCTTCCAGGCGGCCTGGGTGAGCCCGGAGCAGTCGTAGGAGCCGGGACCGGTGGCGCCCCAGACGTAGGGCTTGCCGATCTGCGCGCGGGCGAAGGCGAGGGCCTTCTCGGCCTTGGCGGCGTACGAGGAGTCCGTCGGAGTCGACGTCGACGGCGGGGTGGAGGTCGACGGGGCGGTCGACGCCGAGCCGGAGGAGCCGGACGCGCCGGAGGTGTCGGAAGGGCCGCTCTCCTGCTGCGCCTGCTCTGCGGCCTTCTGCTGCTCCGCCTGCTGCCGGGCCAGCTCGGCGGCCTTGCGGGCGGCCTCTTCCTGCTTCTTCTCCTCGGCCGCCGCGAGCCGCGACTTCTCCTCGGCGGTCAGCTTCGACATCAGCTCACGCGCGGTGCTGAGCTTCTTCTGGACGGTGGCCTTCGCGGTCCTCAGATCGCTCTGCGACTCGGTGAGCGTCTCGAGGCTCTCGGTGGCCTCCCGCCGCTTCTCCATCGTCTCGGACTGCTTGGTGACGTAGTCGTCGACCGCTTCCTTCTGGCGGCCGGTCATCCGGTCCATCAGCCGGTTCCGGTCGAAGAAGTCCTGCGGGGAGTCCGCGAGCAGGAAGGTCGCCGTGTCCGGGACGCCCGCGCCGGTCCGGTACTGGGCGGCCGCGAAGGAACCCAGTTTCTCCCGCGCCTCGTTGAGCGTCTGGGTGCGCTCGGCCACGTCGTCGAGGAGGGTGTCGACGCGCTTGCGCTGCTTCGTGGTCCTCTCCTTGGCCGCGTTGTACTTCTCGGTCGCCGACTCCGCCTGGCGGTACAGATCGTCGACCTTCTTCTCGACCTCCTCCAGGCTCGGCCTGCCGTCGTCCGAGGGAGCGGCGTCGGCCGTCTGGGAGAGCAGGGCGACGGAGGTCAGGGCCGCCGTGGCGAGAGCGGGGGTCCGTATGCCTGCCACGCGCGTACCGGGGGTGCGCGACTTGCGGTGCGACGCCAAGGGAGGCGACTCCTTCCAACGTTCCGCCTGCGGGGCGGCGGCAGGGGGACTTCCAGGTCGTCATCGCTCCGGGGAGGGCCGGGGACCGGCTGCCGCGACAGTGGTGACGGACCCGGCGGAGGCCGCTCGGCCCGGCGGGTTCGCCGGTGGGGGACGCGCGGCCCGCCCGAACCGTAGCCAACTCATGTGGCTCGTGTGAAGGTTGATGGGTGATATGCCCGATACGTTTTCGTGACCTTCTTCGTTGCGTCACGCAGGGTGAGACCGCGATGCTGGAGGGTGGGGAAGCGGTGTGGGGTGATGTTCTCGGGGTGGCCGCGGACCGGCGGCGGGGCGGCCTAGACTCGGAGAGCGATGAGCAGCCTCTTTGACGACAGCTTCCTGGCGGACCTCCAGGCCCAGCGGGCCCCCGTGGACGAACCCCCGCCGCCGCCCGAGGACGATCACGTACCGGAGGAGGTTCCGGACGATCTGTTCGGCGGGAAGTTCGACGTGCCGCCGGACCGGGACACCCACTACCGCGACGGTGCCCCGCGCCCGGTGCTCGACCCCGCCGCCCTCCTGGAGGGGCTGAACGACAACCAGCGCGCCGCCGTCGCGCACTCCGGCTCCCCGCTGCTCATCGTGGCCAGCGCCGGCTCCGGAAAGACCCGTGTGCTCACGCACCGCATCGCGCATCTGCTGGCCGCGCGGAGCGTCCACCCGGGCCAGATCCTCGCGATCACCTTCACCAACAAGGCCGCCGGCGAGATGAAGGAGCGGGTCGAGCGGCTCGTCGGCCCGCGCGCGCACGCGATGTGGGTCATGACGTTCCACAGCGCCTGTGTGCGCATCCTGCGCCGCGAGAGCAAGAAGCTCGGCTTCACGTCGTCGTTCTCCATCTACGACGCCGCCGACTCCAAACGCCTGATGGCCCTGGTCTGCCGTGACCTGGACCTCGACCCGAAGCACTACCCGCCCAAGTCCTTCAGCGCCAAGATCAGCAACCTGAAGAACGAGCTGATCGACGAGGAGGACTTCGCCGCGCAGGCGGCTGACGGTTTCGAGAAGACGCTCGCCCAGGCCTACGTGCTCTACCAGTCGCGGCTGCGCGAGGCCAACGCGCTCGACTTCGACGACCTGATCATGACGACGGTCAATCTGCTGCGCGCCTTCCCGGACGTCGCCGAGCACTACCGCCGCCGTTTCCGGCACGTCCTCGTGGACGAGTACCAGGACACCAACCACGCCCAGTACGCACTCGTGCGCGAGCTGGTCGGCACCTCCGATCAGCCCGCCGACGGACAGCCGGGCGCGGACGACCCGCCGCCCGCCGAACTGTGCGTGGTGGGCGACGCCGACCAGTCGATCTACGCCTTCCGCGGCGCGACGATCCGCAACATCCTCCAGTTCGAGGAGGACTACCCGAACGCGACGACGATCCTGCTCGAGCAGAACTACCGCTCCACGCAGACGATCCTCAGCGCCGCCAACGCCGTCATCGAGCGCAATGAGTCCCGCCGTCCCAAGAACCTGTGGACCAACGCGGGCACCGGCGCGCGGATCACCGGATACGTCGCCGACACCGAGCACGACGAGGCCCAGTTCGTCTCCGACGAGATAGACCGCCTCACGGACGCGGGCGAGGCCAAGGCCGGGGACGTCGCCGTCTTTTACCGCACCAACGCCCAGTCCCGTGTCTTCGAAGAGATCTTCATCCGGGTCGGCCTGCCCTACAAGGTCGTCGGAGGCGTTCGCTTCTACGAGCGCAAGGAGGTCCGGGACGTACTGGCCTACCTGCGGGTGCTCGCCAACCCGGAGGACTCGGTGCCGCTGCGCCGCATCCTCAACGTCCCCAAGCGGGGCATCGGCGACCGCGCGGAGGCCATGATCGACGCGCTCTCCCAGCGCGAGAGGATCAGCTTCCCGCAGGCGCTGAAGCGCGTCGACGAGGCGTACGGCATGGCCGCGCGCTCCGTGAACGCGGTGAAGCGGTTCAACACGCTGATGGAGGACCTCCGTACGATCGTCGAGTCCGGCGCGGGCCCGGCGACCGTCCTGGAAGCGGTCCTCGAACGCACCGGCTACCTCGCCGAGTTGCAGGCCTCCACCGACCCGCAGGACGAGACCCGGATCGAGAACCTCCAGGAACTCGCCGCCGTCGCCCTGGAATTCGAGCAGGAGCGCGGCGAGGGCGCAGCGACATCAGGGGCTACCGCCCCGGGGAGCACGCTGGCCGACTTCCTGGAGCAGGTCGCCCTGGTCGCCGACTCCGACCAGATCCCCGACGAGGACGAGGACGGCTCCGGCGTCATCACCCTGATGACCCTGCACACCGCCAAGGGACTGGAGTTCCCCGTCGTCTTCCTGACCGGCATGGAGGACGGCGTCTTCCCGCACGTGCGCGCCCTGGGGGAGGTCAAGGAGCTGGAGGAGGAGCGGCGCCTGGCGTACGTCGGCATCACCCGCGCGCGTGAGCGGCTGTATCTCACCCGGTCGACGCTGCGCAGTGCCTGGGGGCAGCCCTCGTACAACCCGCCCTCGCGTTTCCTGGAGGAGATCCCGGCCGCCCATCTGGAGTGGAAGCGGACGGGTGCGAGTTCTCCGGTGTCCTCCGGACCGGCGTCCGGGGTGGCGGCCTCGCTGTCGTCGTCCCGCTCCCGCTCGGCGGCGTCGGGCGCGTCCGGCTTCGCCACGCGCCGGGCCGCCGAGAAACCGGTGGTGTCGCTGACGGTCGGGGACCGCGTCACGCACGACCAGTTCGGGCTCGGCACCGTCGTCGGGGTGAAGGGCACGGGCGGCAACGCCGAGGCGACGATCGACTTCGGGGACACCAAGCCGAAGCGACTGCTGCTGCGGTACGCGCCGGTCGAGAAGCTGTAGCCGGGAGCCGGGAGCGCCCGGCACCCGGAGCCGGTTGACGAGCCCCGCCGGCGCTGAGCGGCGGGGGTTCTACGTCGGGTCGAGGCCGTGGCTGCGGAACCACGCCAGTGGGTCGATCGCCGAGTCGCCGCCCGGGCGGACCTCGAAGTGGAGATGCGGGCCGGTGGAATTGCCCGAGTTCCCGGAGAACGCGATCGGCTGGCCGGCCTTCACCGCCGTACCGGAGGGGACCTGGTAGCTGGAGAGGTGGCAGTACCACGTCTCCGTACCGTCCATCGCGGTCACGATCATCATGTTGCCGTAGGCGCTGTTGTACTGGGTGCGGACCGTGCCGTCGGTCGCGGCCATCACCGTCGCGCCGTACGAGACGGGGAAGTCGATTCCGCTGTGCACGGACATCCAGTTGATGCCGGACTGGCCGTAGTAGGCGCTGAGGCCCTGCTGCGCGACGGGAAGCGCGAACTTCGGGCGCAGCCGCTCCTTACGGGCCGCTTCCTCCGCGGCCGCCTTGCGGTCGGCCACCTGCTGGGCCTTCAGGTCGATGCGTTCCTGGGTGCGACTGGCCCGGTCGGCGAAGTCGTTGGCCCCGGCGGAAAGGCTCTCGAGCTGGGTGTTGAGTTCGTTGTTGACGGCGGAGGGCTGCACCGGCGGCGGATCCGCCGCGGTCGTCCTGGTCTCCGGACCGCCGCCGTCCTCGGCCAGATCGCCGACCGAGGCCGCCGCGATACCGGCGACACCCATCACACACACCGAGGGCACGGCCACCGTCAGCAGCGCGGAGCGCTTGGCGGGCGTGCGACGGCGGGAACGGGACCCGCCGTGTGACGCCGCGCGCGGCGCGGGCAACGGGGTGGGCTCCTCCTGCTCGTCGAGCAGCGGGGCCACCGTGGGCGGCTCACCGGTGTCGTCCGGCGCGTCGGGGGCGGGCTCGTGGGAATCCTCGTAGCGGACCTCGTGGAGTTCCTGACCGGATGCCTGGGAATCGAAGCCCGGGGAGGTGCCGGCGGTGGACGCCCGCAGGTCTGGGTGCCGCTCGAACGTGGCGGTGGCCTGCTGGTCGAACGGTACGGCCCGATGCTCGTAGGAGGGGGCCTCGTAGGCCTCGGGGACCGGTGCGGCCGTGCTGCCGTCGGAGTTCCACTGCGTGGCGTCGTAGGCGCCGGTGTCGGAAGTCCGGGTGCCCCAGTACCACTGCCGGGTCGGATCGGCGGAGCTCTGGGCCTGGTCGGGCTGGAGCCAGGCACCGGCGTCCCACTGACCGCTCGCGTCGGGTGCCGCGGCCTGCGGCGGAACCGTCGGCATCTGCTGCCCGGTGGTCCAGGCGGTCGCGTCGTAGCCGCCCGTGTCATAGGCGGCCTGCTGCTGAGCCGCGTACGCGTCGTAGTGCGCGGTGTCGTGGCCGCCCGCGGACCAGTTGCCGGTGGCGTACGAACCCGGGTCGTGACCGCTGCCCGGGAGGTTGCCGAAGAGGGGGTCGGTGGCGAAGGCCGCCGTGGCCGGAGCGCCGGTTCCGAAGCCCGTGGGGTCGAAACCGTTGGTGTCGTAGCCGCTGTACGTGGTGAAGTCGCCGTACGGGGCTTCCTGGGTGTCATAGGACGCGTAGTGCGCCGAGACGGCGTCGGAAGCCGGGGCCGGGGCCATTGTCCCCGACGGGTGACGGTCGTTCACCAACTTCTCTTTCGCCTCGACGACAGGGGCTGGCAGAGCAGTGCGGCGACTGTACCCGGCGGTATGCGGGCGCGACAATCTTCCGCAGGTTTCGCGCGCGCAGGAAACGGGCATTCGGTTGCGTTTTGGCAGCGGGTATCCAGAGTCTTGGCTTTTTGTTCGAAGTCTGTTCGAGATGTGTATGCGTTCACGTCGCCAAGTCGGCCGGGTGGAGCGGCTGTTGTTCGGGGAGGGAAGCGCTGCCGCCGCGGTTGCCGAGGAGCATGCGCTTCGGGCGTGTCGCCGCCTCCCTCACGACCGGACGCCGCAGCGAAGCGCTCGAACCGGTCCCCCGGGCCGGAATCCAGGACCGGGCCGGCGTCAGGCCACCGTCAGACCGCCCGTGTGGCCGGTGGACGGTTCTCCAGGTTGCGCCGTGTCCAAGACCTCCCGTATGCCGGTCGCCACGGCGGGGTGCACGGGCAGGGCGAGATGGCCGACGCCGCTCACCCGCACGTTCTGCACGATCAGGTCCTGGTGCTCGACGCAGGCCGATTCCAGCGGGTCCATCATGTGGTCGAGGTCGCTCCAGAAGGCGACGAAGCGGGTGCGGCAGCCGGGCGCGGGGCGGGCGAGCTCCTCGACCACCGGGGAACCGGGACGCATCTGGCGCACGATGGGGTGTGCGTTGGCCAGTGGCGCGACGCGCGTGCCGGAATGCGGGGTACCGAGCGTGACGAGTGTCCGTACGCGGGTGTCGCCGCCCAGGCACTGCACGTAGTACCGCGCGATCAGCCCGCCGAGGCTGTGCCCGACGATGTCGATGCGGCTGCTGCCGGTGCGCTCGCACACCTCCTCTATGTGCCGGCCCAGAAGTTCGGCCGCGACGCGGATGTCGCAGGTCAGCGGAGAGTAGTTGAGCGACTCGACCTGTTGCCTGCCGTGCTGGGCGAGACTGCGGCGCAGCAGCACGAAAACCGAGCGGTTGTCGATGAAGCCGTGCAGCAGCACGACCGGGGCCGGCTCTCCACCGGCAGCTTCGCGGCGCCGTCCGGCGGGGGGAGTTCGGTGGTCGTGTCCCGCCGCTCCTGCACGATGCCGACGGGATAGAGGAGCAGGTGGGCCGCCAGGATGGCGAGCTCCAGGGCGGTGGCCTTCAGCAGGGCGGTGGAGAGACCCGTCAACCGGCTCGGTACCAGACGCCGGCAGAGCGGCAGAAAGGGTAGTACTGCCTCCGTGACCTTCATGGCCGACCTCCCGTCGGCACGCGAAGGACAGCTCTGTCCCCCGGGTGCCCTCATGGGGTCCGCCACGAAAAGCGGTCGACGCCGCGCCCGTCAGGAGCTTGAGGTGGTCGCGGCGGTGGGGCGACCTCGTTGCGAATCCCTTCTACGCATGTTCCCACTGTTGTCCGCGTGTCGCACGGGCAGCAGTGCCCGGATCGCGAGGCGCCGGAACGGTGCGCGGTGAACATGTTCCTGTGTGTGATTTCCCCCTCGGTCCGCACCGTGAAACTGTCGGGTGCGGGATGCTGGGGATAACGTGCGTTCACTTCCCCGGTCCGGGGCGTCCGTACCTCGGCGGCGTATTCGGTGCGGTGGGGCGGCGGAGGCATGCGGTACACGTGACGGGTGCGGCATGGCTGATGTGTGCGGTGTTTGTCGGTACGGATGGATGTAGTCGCTTCAGGGAGGCAGTGATGGGTGTGGCAGCCGGTCCGATCCGCGTGGTGGTGGCCAAGCCGGGGCTCGACGGCCACGATCGCGGGGCCAAGGTGATCGCGCGGGCCCTGCGCGACGCCGGTATGGAAGTCATCTACACCGGGCTTCACCAGACTCCCGAGCAGGTCGTCGACACCGCGATCCAGGAGGACGCCGACGCGATCGGTCTGTCCATCCTCTCCGGTGCGCACAACACGCTCTTCGCGGCGGTGATCGAGCTGCTCAAGGAGCGGGACGCGGCGGACATCCTGGTCTTCGGCGGGGGGATCATCCCCGAGGCGGACATCGCTCCGCTGAAGGAGAAGGGCGTCGCGGAGATCTTCACCCCGGGTGCGACGACGGCGTCGATCGTGGACTGGGTGCGCGCGACCGTACGGCAGCCCGCGGAGGCGTAGGCCCCGGGCCGGGCGGTCGCTCACCTGCCCCGCGGGGCAGGTGCCGCGTCCGACCCGCGCGGTCCACGCGGCGCTGCTGCCGCGACGGGGCGCCACCGGTGTGTCCGGCCTCCGGCCGGTCACCGTCGAACCGCGCGGGCTCCGGCTCAGCGCCGACCGCGCGGGCTCCGGCTCAGCGCCGACGGTGCGGGCTCCGGCTCAGCGCCAACCGTGCGGGCTCCGGCTCCGATGCAGACCGTGCGGTTCCGGCTCGACGCCGGCCGTCCCTGCGCTCCTCCGCGGGGCGGTTCGCGCTGGTCGTGGCGGGGGAGTCAGGGGTGGTCGGGCGGCGCCGGGGTCAGCTCCGCCAGCATCGCGGCGCGCAGACGCAGCGTGGTGACCAGCCGCTGGAACGCCTCCGACCAGTAGCCACCGGCGCCCGGCGAGGCGTCCTCCGGCTCGTCCGGTACGGCCAGGAGCGCGTCGAGGTGGCCTGCCTCCAGGGGGTCGAGGCAGCGCTCGGCCAGGCCCATGACACCACTGAAACTCCAGGGATAGCTCCCCGCGTCCCGCGCGATGTCGAGCGCGTCCACCACGGCCCGCCCGAGCGGCGGCGCCCACGGCACCGCGCACACGCCGAGCAGCTGGAACGCGTCCGGCAGCCCATGTGTCCCGATGAACCCCGCCACCCACTCGGCTCGTTCCACCGCGTCCAGAGTGCCGAGCAGCTTGGCGCGCTCGGCCGGGGACACCGCTCCCGGGCCGCCCGCCTCCGCCGCGGCGGGCTCGCCGAGCAGTGCCCGCGACCACTCCGCGTCCCGCTGGCGCACCGCCGCGCGGCACCATGCCGCGTGCAGTTCGTTCCGCCAGCCGTCCGCGACCGGAAGGGCCACGATCTGTCGGGGGTACGTCCGCCGAGCCGCCGCGACCAGGTGCCCAGGGGCGCCGCCTCCACCAGCTGCCCCAGCCACCACGACCGTTCGCCCCGGCCCGCGGGAGCCTTGGCCACCACACCGTCGCGCTCCATGCCCGCGTCGCACTCGTGCGGCGCTTCGACGGTGAGGGTGGGCACGTCCCGCGTGTGGTCCACGGCCACGCACACCCCGGCCCGGACCGCCATGCGCTCCGCGAGGGCCGAGCCGGGCAGTGCCGACAGCAACTCGGCGGCCGTCGCCCGCACGTTGCGGCTGCGGTCGGCGAGCGACAGCTCCAGGAACGGCTCGTCGTCCGGGGCGAGACGGGTACGCAACGAGTCGAGGAACATCAGCCGGTCCTCGGCCCGTTCCGTCGCCCAGGTCGTCGCGAGGAGTTCGCGTGCGGCGGCGGGCCGGCGGGAACGGAGGGCGGCGAGCAGGGCGACCCGTTCCGCGAAGAGGCCCTCCTGCCAGAGCCGCAGGGACGGCTCCGTGTTCTCGGGGTCCTCGGGGTTCACGGTCCCCGGCAGTGACGTGCCCCCTCCCGGCGCCGAGCGCAGGGCGAACCGCCAGTCCGGGTTGAGGCGGGCCAGCCACAGAGCGCGCGGCCCCGCGAACCGCAGGGCCGCCGACCGCAGGTCCGTACGCCCCCGCGCGGCGTCGAGCAGCGCGGGCAGCGCCGGGGCGGGCGCCGCGAAACCGTGGGCGTTCGCCGCCGCCAGCCACTGGGGCAGCAGCTCCCTCAGGTCCGGTGCCGTGCCCCGGCGGCCGCCGCCGGAGGTGCCGGGGCGGTCGGCGAGCAGCATCGTGAGCCTGCGGGCGGCGGCGGGTGGGAGCGCGGGGCGCGGGTCCCGGGGCGCCGGTCGCGGACGCTCCGCAGCCCTGGCGGGACGCAGTCCGGCGCGGCGCCGCACGGTCGCCACGGCCGCCGCGTCCAGCAGGGCCTTCGGGGCGTCCGCACCGGGCGCGGAGCCGGCCGGAGTACGCCGGTCCGTCCCCAGCAGTGCGGTGGTGACGAGGTCCTCCCAGGCGCCCGGGAGGGACGGGTCCGCCGAGTGCGACGCCGGCGCGGCCGAGTGTGCGGCCGGTACGGAGGTCCTGCTCATCTGATCTCCTTCGAGGAAACCCCGTCCTTCAGGGCGATTCGTCGTCGGCCACCTACGGCCCCCGGACGGGGTGACGTGTCCGGGATGCCCGGTCGGCGAAAACCAAGCCGACCGGGCCTACCGCCGGGCTGGCGGGATGTCAGGCGGCGCCCGGAAGCGGCCGCAGGCGGGCGCGCACCGCGTGTCCGGCGATGACCGGAAAACGCGTGCGGAGGGTGGAGCCGGGGAAGTGCGGGCGGCTCAGCACAGCGGCACCACCTCGCCGGGCCCCTCCGGCCAGGCCGACAGCGGGGTGAATCCCCGGTGGCCGCACTCGCCGAAGACCGTGACCGGCGCACCGCCCGAGAGGGCGACGAGACGCCACAGGCCGGGACGGGAACGCGCGGCCGGGGTGAGTGGCAGGGCGGCGTCCTCGTCGGCGTCCGCGAGCTGCCAGGAGTCGCCGTCCGGGGCCGGTATCACCCGGCCCAGGGTCACTGGCACGGAGTCCAGCCAGGGATCGTCGCGCAGCGCGTCGCCGTAGCGGGCGGCGGCCCGGGCCGTCGTCGTCCCGGGGGGCCGCTCGGCCGTGGGGGCGGGTGCCGCGAACCGCTCGCCCAGGGCCGCCCGCGACTGCCCGGTACCCGGGTAGGCGGACAGTTCCGCGTCCATGGCCAGCCCCACCGGCAGCGCGAGTTCCGGAGCGCGCCCCGCGGCCCCGTAGGAGAGGAGCAGCGCGGTGCGCCGCGAGTTTGCGCCGTACAACCAGATCCGGCGGGTCGTCAGACGCGCGTCCGCCGAGTCGTACTGGGCGAGGACCAGCCAGCGGTCCCGCACCGGCGGGCCGTCCGCGGAGGCCGGCAGACCGATGCGGGAGCGGACGGTCGCGGCCAGACCCTCCGGCAGCCGGTCACGGCGCAGCCAGCCCTGATCGAGGAGGTGGAGCAGCGCGCACTCCTCCAGCAGCCGCACCGGCCAACCCGGACCCGTGCCCAAAATCGCCCCCAACTCCCGGACCTTGGTGGCCAGTCCCGGCGCCTGTGCGTCAACCATGCGGGCCGCCGTCTCCTCCCACAGGCCGTACCCGGACCGCTCCGCCGTGGCCAGTCCGCCGCGGAGCAGATCCGTCAGCCGCTGCTCCAGCTCCGACGCGCCCGCGGTGACCCGCTCGGCCCGGCGCTCCGCCCTGCGCCGGGCCGCCTCCGGATCGGCTGGTCCGGACGGGGAAACCGACGGGGCCGCGGTCCCGTTCCGTTCCGCGCGCCCGCGCCTGCCAGTGATCCACTGCCCGGCCCACTCCGGCACCTCCGCCCGCGGCACCGCCCCCTCGTCGCCCGCCCAGAGCAGCAGCAGGCCGAGGGCGTGCTTGCACGGGAACTTGCGACTCGGGCAACTGCACTTGTACGCGGGCCCGGAGACGTCCGAGAGGTCGACCACCGTCCGGTACGGCTTGCTGCCGCTGCCCTCGCACAGCCCCCACACCGCCCCCTCGCCCGAACTGCCGGCCTCGGACCACGGACCGGTCGCGCCGAGTTCGCTTCCCGCTTTGCGGGACGCGATGTCAGGCGCCAAGGCCAGCACCTGGTCCGCGGTCCAGCGCACCCCCTGCTCAGTCATGTCATCGAAGGTAGACCCCCCCACTGACAATCGGTCTCGCGTGCGTGTTTGCCCAGGTCGCAGCGATTGTCAGTGGTGTGGTGCACGGTGGGTACCAGATCCGAACCGGCCGAGCTGGAGGGGGACTCCGCCATGCCTGTGTCCGTCGAACCGACATCCGTCGACCCGAACCGGAACGGCTCCGCGCCCGCGAACGGGGGCGCGAGAGCCACCCCGCCCGCGGCCGGGGTGCTGCGCGCGCATGCCGAGGACGCCTTCGCCGCCGAACTCACCGCGCTGGCCGCGCAGGACGACCGTCCGCGGCCGGTCCGCTGGAAGCTGTCCCCGTGGGCCGTCGCCACCTACCTGCTCGGCGGCACACTGCCGGACGGCACCGTGATCACACCGAAGTACGTCGGCCCGCGCCGCATCGTCGAGGTCGCCGTCACCACCCTGGCCACCGACCGCGCCCTGCTTCTGCTCGGCGTGCCCGGCACCGCGAAGACCTGGGTGTCCGAACACCTGGCCGCGGCGGTCAGCGGCGACTCCACACTGCTGGTCCAGGGCACCGCCGGCACGCCCGAGGAGGCCATCCGCTACGGCTGGAACTACGCCCGGTTGCTCGCCCACGGCCCCAGCCGCGACGCCCTCGTGCCCAGTCCCGTCATGCGCGCGATGGCGGAGGGGATGACGGCCCGTGTCGAGGAACTGACCCGGATCCCGGCCGATGTGCAGGACACGCTGATCACGATCCTGTCGGAGAAGACGCTGCCGATACCGGAACTGGGCCAGGAGGTGCAGGCGGTCCGCGGCTTCAACCTGATCGCCACCGCCAACGACCGTGACCGGGGGGTCAACGACCTGTCCAGCGCCCTGCGCCGCCGGTTCAACACCGTGGTGCTGCCGCTGCCGGAGACCCCCGAGGCGGAGGTCGACATCGTCTCGCGCCGGGTGGACCAGATCGGCCGCTCCCTCGACCTGCCGGCCGTGCCCGACGGCATCGCCGAGATCCGCCGTGTCGTCACCGTCTTCCGCGAGCTGCGCGACGGGATCACCGCCGACGGCCGGACGAAGCTGAAGTCGCCCAGCGGCACCCTGTCGACCGCCGAGGCGATCTCCGTGGTCACGGGCGGGCTGGCGCTGGCGGCCCACTTCGGGGACGGCGTGCTGCGGGCCGGAGACGTCGCGGCGGGCATTCTCGGCGCGGTCGTCCGTGACCCGGCGGCGGACCGCGTCATCTGGCAGGAGTACCTGGAGACCGTCGTCCGCGAGCGCGACGGCTGGCAGGACTTCTACCGGGCCTGCAGGGAGACAGGCGCGTGAACGGCAGGCGGCGGGCGGCCGTGCGGCGCCGTGAGCCGGCGTGTTCGCCCGGACGCCCGCCCGGAGAGAGCGTGAGGGGGACGGCGTGAGCGAGGTGGAGCAGCCCGGCGGCGGCCGGGGAGCGGGACCGCTGCTGCTCGGGGTGCGGCACCACGGGCCGGGGTCGGCGCGGGCCGTGCGGGCGGCCCTGGAGAAGGCCCGCCCGAAAGTCGTCCTGATCGAGGGTCCGCCCGAGGCGAACGAGCTGATTCCGCTCGCCGCGGACGACGGCATGCGCCCGCCGGTCGCCCTGCTCGCCCATGCGGTGGACGAGCCCGGCCGCTCGGCGTTCTGGCCGCTCGCCGCGTTCTCCCCGGAGTGGGTCGCGATCCACTGGGCGCGGGAGCACGGCGCCCCGGCCCGCTTCATCGACCTGCCGGCCGCCCACACCCTGGCCCGGGGGAGGGGCGGGGCGGACGACGGGGGGCGGACGCGCCACGGGGAACAGCCGGACGACGGACAGCAGGCGGCCGGAGAGCAGGCGGCCTCCGGGCAGCAGGGCGATGTGCGGATCGATCCGCTCCGGGTGCTGGCCGAGGCCGCCGGGTACGACGACGCCGAGCGGTGGTGGGAGGACGTCGTCGAGCACCGGGCAGTGGGGGAGGAGGGTGACGCGCTCGCGCCGTTCACCGCACTGGAAGAGGCCATGACGGCGCTGCGGGAGGTGTACGGGAGCGGGGGACCCGACCGGGATCTCGTGCGCGAGGCGTACATGCGGCTCCAGATCCGGGCGGCGCAGCGGGAGTTCGGGGAAGGCGTGGCCGTCGTCTGCGGGGCCTGGCACGTGCCCGCGTTGCGGCGGAAGGCCACCGTCACCGCCGACCGGGCCCTGCTCAAAGGGCTGCCGAAGGTCAAGACGGACATGACGTGGGTGCCGTGGACGAACCGCAGGCTGTCCCGGTTCAGCGGATACGGCGCGGGCATCGACTCGCCCGGCTGGTACGGACATCTGTTCGGCGCGGAGGACCGGCCCGTCGAGCGGTGGATGACGAAGGTGGCGGGGCTGCTGCGCGCCGAGGACCGGATCGTGTCCTCCGCCCATGTCATCGAGGCGGTACGGCTGGCGGAGACGCTCGCCGCGATGCGCGGCCGTCCCCTGCCCGGCCTGGGCGAGACGACCGACGCGGTGCGGGCGGTGATGTGCGACGGCTCCGACGTGCCGCTGGCGCTGGTGCACGACCGGCTGATCGTCGGTGACGTGCTCGGGGAGGTGCCGGCGACGGCTCCCGCGGTGCCCCTGCAGCGGGACCTCACCCGGACACAGCGCCGACTGCGGCTGAAACCCGAGGCCGCGGAGCGGGAGCTGGAACTCGACCTGCGCAAGGAGACCAACGGGCAGCGCAGCAGGCTGCTCCACCGGCTGCGGTTGCTCGGCATCGGCTGGGGGAGCCGGCGGCCTCGTACGGGAGCACGGGCACGTTCCGGGAGACGTGGCGGCTGCGCTGGGAGCCGGAGCTGTCCGTGCGGGTCGCCGAGGCCGGGATATGGGGCACGACCGTACTCGCCGCCGCGACCGCCAGGGCCGAGGCGGACGCCGTCGCCGCGCGGGACCTCGCCGACGTCACCGGGCTCGCCGAGCGCTGCCTCCTGGCCGGACTGCCCGACGCGCTGCCCACGGTGATGCGGATACTCGCCGACCGCGCGGCCCTCGACACGGACGTCGGCCATCTCGCCCAGGCCCTGCCCGCCCTGGTTCGCTCGCTGCGCTACGGCGATGTGCGCGGCACCGGCACCGCGGCGCTGGCCGAGGTCGCCGCCGGGCTGGCGGAGCGGATCCTGGTCGGCCTGCCCCCGGCCTGCGCCGGACTGGACGCGGACGCCGCCGACGAGATGCGGCGCCATCTCGACGCCGTGCACGGGGCGGTGGGGCTCCTCGGTGACGTCCCCGCACCGGGCCACAAGAACCTGCGCGCCCGTTGGGCGTCGGTGCTGGGGAAGCTGGCGACGCGGGACACCGTGCCCGGTGTCGTACGGGGGCGGTCCGTCCGCCTGCTGCTGGACGACGAGGAGCTGGTGGAGGAGGAGGCGGCCCGGCAGATGGGGCTGGTGCTGTCGTCGCCGGGTACGTCACCGGCGGACGCGGCGGCGTGGATCGAGGGCTTCGCCGGCGGTTCGGGGAGCGGGCTGCTCCTCGTCCACGACGAGCGGCTCCTCGGACTGGTTGACGCGTGGCTGACGGGGGTGCCGGCGGAGGCGTTCACGGATGTGCTCCCGCTGCTGCGGCGGACCTTCTCGGCGTACGAGCCCGGGGTGCGGCGCACGCTCGGCGAGCTGGTCCGGCGCGGGCCGGGGGCGCGGGGCGGTGCGGCGAACGCCGGTTCCGGAACACCCGGCTTCGCGGCCGGCCTCGACACCGGCCGGGCGGACGCGGTCCTGCCCGTGGTGCGGCTGCTGCTGGGACTGGAGGAGGCGGCCGGGGACGGCGAGAACGGCGAGGACACGGCCGCCGGCCTGGTGGGAGCGGCGCGATGACGGACACACGGTCACCGGGCGAAGGAGCAGCGGACGGAGGGGGACGGATGACGGCAGCGGTGGCGGACCCGGCGCAGGAACGGCTGCGGCGGTGGCGGCTGGTGCTCGGCGGGGACGCGGCGGACGTCACCGGATGCGCGCTGTCCGGCCAGGACGCCGCCATGGACGCAGCGCTCACCGCGCTCTACGGCAAGGGGGACAAGCCGCAGAGGGGGCGGGAACGTTCGGCCGGGCTGGGGGCGTCCGCGCCGTCGGTGGCGCGCTGGCTCGGGGACATCCGGACCTACTTCCCCTCCTCCGTCGTCCAGGTCATGCAGCGCGACGCCATCGACCGGCTGGGGCTCGCCACCCTCCTGCTGGAACCGGAGACGCTGGAGGCGGTCGAGGCCGACGTCCATCTCGTGGGCACGCTGATGTCGCTCAGCAAGGCGATGCCCGACACGACGAAGGAGACGGCACGGACCGTCGTCCGCAAGGTCGTCGACGAACTGGAGAGGCGGCTCGCCACCCGCATCCGGGCCACCCTCACCGGCGCCCTCGACCGGAGTGCCCGCGTCAGCCGGCCCCGCCACCACGACATCGACTGGAACCGCACGATCGCGGCCAACCTCAAGCACTACCTCCCCGAGTACCGGACGATCGTGCCCGAGCGGCTCATCGGCTACGGGCGTGCCGCGCAGTCCGTGAAGAAGGAGGTCATCCTCTGCGTCGACCAGTCCGGGTCGATGGCGGCGTCCGTCGTCCACGCCTCGGTGTTCGGGGCGGTGCTCGCGTCCATGCGGTCCGTCCACACGCGGCTCGTCGTGTTCGACACGGCGGTCGTCGACCTCACGGACCAACTCGACGACCCCGTCGACGTGATCTTCGGTACCCGGCTCGGCGGGGGTACGGACATCAACCGGGCGCTGGCGTACTGCCAGTCGCGGATCACCCGGCCCGCGGAGACGGTGCTCGTACTGATCAGCGACCTCTACGAGGGGGGTATCCGCGACGAGATGCTCAAGCGGGTCGCGGCGATGAAGGCGTCGGGGGTGCAGTTCGTGGCGTTGCTGGCGCTGTCCGACGAGGGAGCGCCCGCCTACGACCGGGAGCACGCGGCGGCCCTCGCCGCGCTGGGCGCGCCGGCGTTCGCCTGCACGCCCGACCTGTTCCCGGAGGTGATGGCCGCGGCGATCGAGAAGCGGCCGCTGCCGGTACCGGACCCGGCATGAGGAACGTAGAGGAGAGAGGAGGAGCGGCGGAGCGGGGCAGCCAGGGGTAATCGGGGAGAGGGGCGAATTGTCGCTCCGTCGCCGTCCGACTCGGGTCGGCAAAGGCGGACATGACGCCCCGTCGGTGAGAGAGGGCTTGCGCAACCTCGGGAGTCGCGTGCGAGGATCGACGCCGCTCGACGCCTGAGGCGTCGAGCCCCTCTCCTGTACCGCCGTCCCCGAGGAACCTCCCTCCCTTGACCTGGTCAGCCGTCCTGTCCGGTGCCGCTCCGCGTGCGATGCGCACGGCGGCCGGCAGGCGTGCGCTGCACCTGACGTTCCTGGTGGGCGCGGTGTTCGCGCTCGGCGTGCTGTGCGGGGAGCGGGCCCAGGCGGCGGACGGCGGCGGCCCGGTGAACACCTCCTCCGCCTCTCCGGCCGCCGGTGCGGTGGCGCCGGTGGCGGTGGCGGACGGCGTCGGGGCGGGGCTGACCGCTGCGGCCGGGCGGACCGGCGAGCCCGACCCGCCGGCGACCGGAGCCCACTCCGGGGAGGGTGTCCCGGCACCCGCACAGAGCGCCGCTCACGGCCCAGGGCCGGCCCACTCGGCGCAGCCCCGCCCGGAGCACGCAGACGCAGACGAAGACACGGACGAGGGCACGGGCAACGGGAAGCACCCGGTCCGGTCGGTGGGTGAGCGGGGCGTGACCCCGGTCGCCGATCGGCTGGGCGGGGTTGCCGCCGGTCTGACCGAGGCGACCGAGAAGGTGCTCCCGGCGCCGTCCCCTCCGTCGCTGCCGCAGGCTCCGGCTCCCTCCCTGCCGACCGTGCCCGGCCTGGCGGCGCCCGGCCTGGCGCAGCCCGCGCCTCTCCCGGGGTTCCCAGGTCTGTCCGACGTCCCGGTGGAGCCCGGACTCCCGAGGCTGCCCGCCGTGCTACCGGACATCCTCCCCGCGCCGCTCATCCCCGACCCGCCGACGGGCGCCGCGGCCCTCCCGCCGCCGGCCGACGCCTCCGCTCCCACCGCGCGGCCCGAAGCCGCGGAGGCCGCCACGCACGGTCCGGACGTCGGAGGCGCCGGCACGGGCCTCGCCGTCGACCCGCTGGCGCACGACGACGCCGAGCACCGCGCCACGCCCCCCGCGCCGCACACCGACCCGACCCCGGCGCCCCACGCCCCCGGCGGGAGCCCGGACGGCACGACGGGCAACCGCTCCGCGGCGGACCACGGCACACCACGCCACGGCGACGCGCACGCCGTCACCCCGAGTCACCGTCTCCGTGTCCGGCTCGTACCCGGCGCCGCCGCGCCCATCGAGGCGGCCGAGACCCGGGACCGGGAGCGGGACGTCCCGGTCCCTCCCGCCTGGGCGGCCTCCAGCGGGTAGGCCGCGCACCTGCGCAGGCCCTCACCACCCGCCCGGGCACGAGTACGCCCCTACGCCCGTACGAGCGCCCCTGCATCCGTACACCTCGAGTACACCTCGAACACCTCCCCCCACCTCGTACGTCAGGCACGCCCCGTACAGCACGCGTCCCCACCCGTGCGTGCGGCACCTGACTCACGAGTAAGGAAAGCTTTACGGGGGTATCCGGAACCGGACGGCCGAACGCCATCGGCTGGTCCGGCCGCAACCCCGTGGAGAGGGTGGTCGGCCCCCATTGGGGTGGGGGCCGACCGCCCGCACCCCGGCGAGCAGGGATGTCGCCGCTCCTCCGGGTGCACGGCGGGCCTCACCGGGTCAACCCCAGCCCGGTGAGGCCCCACACCGATGGCACGCTGTGTCACTGTTTGCGGCATCATGTGACAGGTATCACCGCTCAGGTGTGACCCGCGATTTAGAGACGCCTTGCAACCGGGGCTAACCTGCGAGACGGACATGCCGCGCGCTCGGACACCGTGTGCGCTCCCTTTGTGACACTGCGGACGTAGTCACGTTGCCCTTCGCGGCACGCCCACGCATCCAACGAATCGCGAACCACTGATAGGGACGGAAGCGCGTGGACCTGTTCGAGTACCAGGCGAGGGACCTCTTCGCCAAGCACGATGTACCGGTGCTGGCCGGTGAAGTCATCGACACGCCTGAGGCGGCGCGCGAGATCACCGAGCGCCTGGGCGGCAAGTCCGTCGTCAAGGCTCAGGTGAAGGTCGGTGGACGCGGCAAGGCCGGTGGCGTGAAGCTGGCGGCCACTCCGGACGAGGCCGTCGCCCGTGCGACGGACATTCTCGGGATGGACATCAAGGGCCACACGGTCCACAAGGTGATGATCGCCGAGACCGCCCCGGAGATCGTCGAGGAGTACTACGTCTCCTTCCTCCTCGACCGTGCCAACCGCACATTCCTCTCCATCGCGTCCGTCGAGGGCGGCATGGACATCGAGGAGGTGGCGGCCACCCGTCCGGAGGCCGTCGCCAAGACGCCGATCGACGCCAACGAGGGCGTGACCCCCGAGAAGGCGCGCGAGATCGTCGAGGCCGCGAACTTCCCGGCCGAGGTGGCCGACAAGGTCGCCGACGTCCTCGTCACCCTGTGGAAGACCTTCATCGCCGAGGACGCGCTCCTCGTCGAGGTCAACCCGCTGGCCAAGGTCGCCTCCGGTGACGTCCTCGCCCTCGACGGCAAGGTCACCCTGGACGACAACGCCGAGTTCCGTCACCCCGACCACGAGGCCCTCCAGGACAAGGCCGCGGCCGACCCGCTCGAGGCCGCCGCCAAGGAGAAGAACCTCAACTACGTCAAGCTCGACGGCGAGGTCGGCATCATCGGCAACGGCGCGGGGCTCGTGATGAGCACCCTGGACGTCGTCGCCTACGCCGGTGAGGCGCACGGCGGCGTCAAGCCCGCCAACTTCCTCGACATCGGCGGTGGCGCCTCCGCCGCCGTCATGGCGAACGGCCTGGAGATCATCCTCGGCGACCCGGACGTCAAGTCCGTGTTCGTCAACGTCTTCGGTGGCATCACCGCCTGCGACGAGGTCGCCAACGGCATCGTGCAGGCACTGCAACTGCTCGCGGACAGGGGCGAGGAAGTCACCAAGCCGCTGGTCGTGCGTCTGGACGGCAACAACGCCGAACTGGGTCGCAAGATCCTCTCCGACGCCAACCACCCGCTCGTGCAGCGTGTGGACACCATGGACGGCGCGGCCGACAAGGCCGCCGAGCTCGCGGCCGCGAAGTAAGGGACGAGGGACAGAACAGCCATGGCTATCTTCCTCAACAAGGACTCCAAGGTCATCGTCCAGGGCATGACCGGTGCCACCGGCATGAAGCACACCAAGCTCATGCTGGCCGACGGCACGAACGTCGTCGGCGGTGTGAACCCGCGCAAGGCGGGCACCTCCGTCGACATCGACGGCAACGACATCCCGGTCTTCGGCACGGTCGCCGAGGCGATCGAGAAGACGGGCGCGAACGTATCCGTCCTCTTCGTGCCGCCGGCCTTCGCGAAGTCCGCCGTCGTCGAGGCGATCGACGCCGAGATCCCGCTCGCGGTCGTCATCACCGAGGGCATCGCCGTCCACGACTCGGCCGCGTTCTACGCGTACGCCGTGGAGAAGGGCAACAAGACCCGGATCATCGGCCCGAACTGCCCCGGTCTGATCACCCCGGGCCAGTCGAACGCCGGCATCATCCCGGGCGACATCACCAAGCCGGGCCGGATCGGCCTGGTCTCGAAGTCCGGCACCCTGACGTACCAGATGATGTACGAGCTGCGGGACATCGGCTTCTCCTCGGCCGTCGGCATCGGTGGCGACCCGGTCATCGGCACGACGCACATCGACGCGCTGGCCGCGTTCGAGGCCGACCCCGACACCGACCTGATCGTGATGATCGGTGAGATCGGCGGCGACGCGGAGGAGCGGGCCGCGGCGTTCATCAAGGAGAACGTGAAGAAGCCGGTCGTCGGCTACGTCGCGGGCTTCACCGCGCCCGAGGGCAAGACCATGGGCCACGCCGGCGCCATCGTCTCCGGTTCGTCCGGTACCGCCCAGGCGAAGAAGGAGGCCCTCGAGGCCGCGGGCGTCAAGGTGGGCAAGACGCCGACCGAGACGGCCAAGCTGGCGCGCGAGATCCTCGCGGGCTGAGCGACCGCAGCACACGGGTGGGCCCGTTCCCTCAGGGGGACGGGCCCACCGTCGTTTCCGACCGCGTCACCCGGCACCACGTCGGCCGATCACCGCGGCTGCGGTGCCAGCCGTTGCGGGCCGTGCTGCAACTCCTCCCGGAGCTTGCTGCGCAGCTTCCGTTCCGTGTCCGAGAGGGGACCCGGGGCCACCTGCGGCGGCACCCCCTGGACGGTCTCCCCGGGCGGCAGCGGCGGATCGTAGCGCGTGGGCGCCGTGGCCAGAGTGAGCGCGGTGGCGCCGATCAGGGTGACCGTGAAGGCGAGGGCGGCCCGGGTCCAGAACCGGGCCCTGCGTTCGCTGCTGTCCCGCACCTCCGGCGGCTTGGCGGACCGCAGGTGCTCGGAGGAGGCCAGTTCGGCCAGCCGTTCGTGCAGCATCCGCGGATCCGACAACTCCGGCAGCCGGGCCGCGACCGTCTCGCGCGCGTGCAGCAGCCGGCTCGCGGTCGCCCGCGTGCTGGCCTCCGTCTCCGCCGCGGTCTCCGGCAGGTCGAGGCCGACACCGTCGTAGAGCACGAGCGTGCGGCGGTACGGCGGTGGCAGGTGCAACAGGACGTCCAGCAGCGCCCGGTCGGACGGGTCCGAAGGCGGCGGTTCCGGGCGCCGGCAGCGGGGCCGGAAGCGATGCCACGGGGACAGCGCCCACTCGTACGCCGCCGCGCGCACCCAACCGGCCGGGTCGCGGTCGCGGGCCACTTCGGGCCAGCGCTCCCAGGCCAGTTGGAAGGCCCGCTCGACCGATTCGCGCGCCAGCCCGCGGCGGCCGGACAGCAGATACGTCTGCCGTACGAGCGGCGGGGCGCAGAAGGCGTACAGGGCGTCGAAGGCCTGAGTGGGTGTCAGGTCGGAGGAACCGCCGCCCTCTTGGCCGGACGGGGCGAGTACTGCCTCGGGGTCATCGGAGCATACGGGGCGATCAGGGTGTTCGAGGGGCCGCTCGGACCTCCCGGCGGGCGCGGATGCCGTCGTGGCCGCCAGCAGTTTCGCGTATCTCTTCCGCTTCCGGCCGCGCGGTGCGCCGCGGCCTGACTCCCACGCACGCACCGTCTCGCGGCTGACGCCGATCCGCTTCGCGAGCTGAGCCTGCGTCAGAGAGCGGGATTCGCGCAGGCGTCGGCGTTCCCCGGGCGGGGGAGAGGGGTGGCGGGGCTCCGTGTCACAGGACGCCCCTCCGTGCGAGAAAGTACATAAAGTTATATTGAGCGACACAGCGGTGCTTCGCCCGTTACGACGGAAAAGCGCGTGTCGTTGGGAACATGGCGGATGTGACCCAGACGACTGCCCGCCGATCGACGACGGCCCTGCTGCTCACCCGGATGCGTGACCGCTCGCCCGGACTGACCTCCGGCCTCCTCGGCGGCGCTCTCGCCGCGGGACTCGGACTCGCCGCGTTCGCCATGCTCGTGACCCTGCTGTGGATCAGCTCGCCCTACCCCGACAGCGGACCCGACGGCGCGCTGCACCTCGCGGCGGCACTGTGGCTGCTGGCGCACGGCGCCGAGCTGATCCGTACCGACACGCTCTCCGGTGTGCCGGCGCCCCTGGGTGTTCCGCCGCTGCTGCTGCTCACGGTCCCGGTGTGGCTGCTGCACCGGGCGGCCCGCGACGCCACGGACGGGGACGCGTCGGACGACGCTCCGCTCGTCGACGGCCCGACCGCATGGGCGGGCGTCGTCCTCGGCTACCTGGCCGTCGGTACGCCCGCCGCGCTCTATGCCGCGGGTGGTGAGCTGCGGCCGGCGTGGGCGTCGGCCGGCGTGTGCGTTCCGCTGGTCGCCGTGGTGGCAGCGGGCGTGGGGGTGTGGCGGGCGTACGGCTGCCCCAGCGGGCCGCTGGAACAGACCGTGGGGGCGCTGCTGCCGAGGGGCGTGCGTCATCTGCTCCTCGGCCCGGACGGACGCCTCGGGACCGCGGCACGCGCGGCGACGGCCGGGGCCGCGGTGCTCGTCGGCGGCGGGGCACTGCTGCTGACGGTGTCGCTGCTGTGGCACGGCGGAGAGACCCAGGCGGCCTTTCTGCGGCTGACGGAGGGGTGGTCGGGGCGGGTCGCGGTGCTGCTGCTCGGCGTCATGCTGCTGCCGAACGCGGCGGTGTGGGCGGCGGCGTACGCGCTGGGCCCCGGGTTCCTCCTCGGGCCGGCGTCGCCGTGACCCCGTTCTCCGCCACCCCGGCCCCGCTGCTGCCCGCGTTCCCGCTGCTGGCGGCGGTGCCGGACGCGGGGGCGGGGACGCCGGTGAACTGGGCCGCCGGGGCGGTGCCGTTGGCGGCCGGCGTGGTGGCGGGGTGGTTCGTCGGGAAGGGCGCCACGGCGACCGGGTGCCCGGCGGCAGCGGAACGGGAGGGCCGGCGGTCGGGGCGGGCGCCGGACGCGGCCTGGTCGCGGGGCCGGACAGCCGGCGCCGCCGGGATGGCGGCGGTGTTGTGCGCGGCCCTGCTGGCGCTGTCCGCCGCGCTGGCGGGCGGGCCGATGGGGGTCGCGGCGCTCTCCCGCTTCGGGCCGGTGTGGTGGCAGACGGGAGGCGCGACGCTGGTGTGGATCGGGCTGGTGGCCACGGCGACGGCCCTGGCGGTACGGGCATGGCGGTGCCGCCCGCCTCGGGACGAACCGGCGGAACGGGCACCGGCAAGGGCGTCGGCGTCGGCAGGAGCGGGGCCAGGCGCGAGGGTAAGGGCAGGAGCACAGGCATGGGTGCGGGTGCGGGGGCCGAGGATCGGCAGGCCGCGCAGGCGGTCACCGGAGGGCGAGGCGCGCACGACGGACGCGCGACGGCTCCCGGACACCTCCAGCCCCTACGACTTCCTGCCCGCGGACCCCACCTCGGCCGTACCCAGTGCTCCCACGGCTTCCAGTGCTCCCACGGCTCCCCCCGGGCCGCGTGCTCCCGAACCCCCGAACACCCCCGAGCCGCCCCCCACCGTGTAGGCGGGGGGCGGCTCGGGGGTGTGGGAGTCGTTGTCGGTCGACCTCTCAGTCGGCCGTCCCGAGGAAGTTCTGGAGTCCGTCCGGCAGGAGGGTGTTGCAGGACTGCTCGGCCTCCTGAGTGAGGGCGTCATTCGTGCAGGTGTAGTAGTCCTGGTACACCAGCTGTGCCGTGAAATTGGCGGCGACGAGGGCGAGCGCCAGGGAGGCCGTGACCAGCCCGCTCACCGCGGCCGTGGTCTGCGGACGGCCCGTCTGCCCCGGTGCCGGGGAGTCGGGGTCGGAGGCCGCGCGGGGCTTGGCCCGCAGGGCGCTGATCGCCCAGTACAGGGCGAGCGCGCCCAGCAGCAGCGCGACGTAGGGCCAGCTGAACAGGGCGAAGAAGAAGGCCCACATGCCGGACAGCAGGGAGTAACGCGCCCGGCGCTGGACCGGATCCGTCGGGTCCCAGCGCGGACCGGGGCTCTGGGGGCCGCCGCTCCCGCCGCCCTGTCCCTCCGGGCCGCGAGGGCGATCGCCGAAGCCGCCCGAGGAACGGCCGGGCTGCCGGTCGCTCCACCGCCCACCCCAGAGGGAGGGGCCGCCGTCTCCCCGGCCGCCACCGTCACCGTCCTCGTCACCGCCCTCGTCGCCGGACGGGTGCCGGGGCTGCCAGGGCTGGTCGGGGGTCCCCTTCGGTGGCGGCGCGAACGGATTGTCCTCCTCGGAGTCACGGCGCCGCTCGCCGCCGCTGCCCTCGCCCTGGGGCGTCTCGGGCGGTGAGGCGGGGCGCTCCCGCAGCAGCACGGCGCCACGCTCCCCTCCCTGTACCGACGGCTGGAGGAACGTGAGGAATCGCAGGCTGCGGTCCGGCATCAAGTGAGCGTCTTCCCCTTTTAACGAAGTACGACTGATCAAGTACGGCTGACTACGAACGACTTCCACGGCTGAGCCGGAGTGTTCCGTCCGTTCTCCGGCCCGGGTCCCCCGCCCTGTGAACGCCTGGTGCACAGGTGGCGTTCCCGGGTGACCCGAACGTTCCCGAACGTTCCCGAACCAACTCTTCCCAGACGCTACCTTCCAGCCACGCCCCCGTCCCGTGGGGGCCGCCCCGTGTGCCGGTATCGTTGCTGACGGTCGGCCGCTTCGTAGGCTCCCCCGTATCCGAGGGCGCGAAGCATTCGTACGAATGTACAAAGCGCCGTGCCTCCGACCGCACGAGCGCTTCCCGAGAAAGGGCCCCACCGTGGCCGCCAAGCCCGTGGCCGAGCGCGCCAGGCGCATCGTCGTGCTGGTCTCCGGATCCGGCACCAACCTGCAGGCCCTCCTCGACGAGATCGCCGCCCTCGGCACCGAGGCGTACGGAGCCGAGGTCGTGGCCGTCGGCGCCGACCGTGAGGGCGCCGAGGGGCTCGCCCGCGCCGAGCGCGCCGGGCTGCCGACCTTCGTGTGCCGGGTCAGGGACTTCGCCGACCGTCAGGAGTGGGACGCGGCGCTCGCCGAGGCGGTCGCCGCCCACGAGCCCGACCTCGTGGTGTCCGCCGGGTTCATGAAGATCGTGGGTAAGGAGTTCCTCGCGCGCTTCGGCGGGCGGTTCGTCAACACCCACCCCGCCCTGCTGCCCAGTTTCCCCGGCGCCCACGGCGTACGGGACGCGCTCGCGTACGGGGCCAGGGTCACCGGCTGCACCGTCCACTTCGTCGACGACGGCGTCGACACCGGGCCGATCATCGCGCAGGGCGTGGTGGAGGTCCGGGACGAGGACGACGAGAGCGCGCTGCACGAGCGCATCAAGGAAGTCGAGCGAAGGCTGCTCGTCGAGGTCGTGGGGCGGCTCGCCCGCAACGGCTATCGCATCGAGGGACGAAAGGTAGTTATCCAGTGACCGCCGAGAGCAACAAGCGAGCCATCCACCCACCCGTCACCCACCACCACCCTCAGTCGGAGGCCTTGCAGGACCGCCCCGTTCGTAGGGCGCTCGTCAGCGTCTACGACAAGACCGGGCTCGAGGAGCTCGCCCGTGGCCTGCACGAGGCGGGCGTCGAACTCGTCTCCACCGGGTCCACGGCCGGCCGCATCTCCGCCGCGGGCGTCCCCGTCACCAAGGTCGAGGAACTGACCGGCTTCCCCGAGTGCCTGGACGGCCGGGTCAAGACCCTGCACCCGAAGGTGCACGCCGGCATCCTCGCCGACCTGCGCCTCGACAGTCACCGGCAGCAGCTCGGTGAGCTGGGGGTGGAGCCGTTCGACCTGGTCGTGGTCAACCTCTACCCGTTCCGCGAGACCGTCGCCTCGGGGGCGACGCCGGACGAGTGTGTGGAGCAGATCGACATCGGCGGCCCCTCCATGGTCCGCGCCGCCGCCAAGAACCACCCGTCCGTCGCCGTGGTGACCAGCCCCGCCCGATACGCCGACGTCCTGTCCGCCGTGCGGGACGGCGGCTTCGACCTCGCCACGCGCAAGCGGCTGGCCGCCGAGGCCTTCCGGCACACGGCCGCGTACGACGTGGCCGTCGCCTCCTGGTTCGCCTCCGAGTACGCACCCGTCGACGCCGCGGCCGACAGCGGCTCCGCCGCGGGGCGGTTCCCCGACTTCCTCGGCGCCACCTGGGACCGCGCCCGCACCCTGCGCTACGGCGAGAACCCGCACCAGCCCGCCGCGCTCTACACCTCCCGCGAGGGGGGCCTCGCCGAGGCCGAGCAACTGCACGGCAAGGAGATGTCGTACAACAACTACACGGACACGGATGCCGCGCGCCGTGCCGCGTACGACCATGACGAGCCCTGTGTCGCGATCATCAAGCACGCCAACCCGTGCGGCATCGCGACCGGCGAGGACGTCGCCGAGGCGCACCGCAAGGCGCACGCCTGCGACCCGCTGTCCGCGTTCGGCGGCGTGATCGCGGTCAACCGGCCGGTGTCCAAGGAGATGGCGGAGCAGGTCGCCGAGATCTTCACCGAGGTCGTCGTCGCGCCGGACTACGAGGAGGGCGCCCTCGAGGCCCTCACCAAGAAGAAGAACATCCGCGTGCTGCGCTGCCCCGAACGCCCGTCGAACCCGGTCGAGGTCAAGGCCATCGACGGCGGCGCGCTGCTCCAGGTCACCGACCGGCTCCAGGCCGAGGGCGACGACCCCGCGCGCTGGACGCTCGCGACCGGTGAGGCGCTCGGCGCGGAGGAGCTCCAGCAGCTCGCCTTCGCGTGGAGGGCCTGCCGGGCCGTGAAGTCCAACGCGATCCTGCTCGCCAAGGACGGCGCCTCGGTCGGCGTCGGCATGGGCCAGGTCAACCGGGTCGACTCCGCGAAGCTGGCGGTGGAGCGGGCCGGCGCCGAGCGCGCCCAGGGCTCCTACGCCGCCTCCGACGCCTTCTTCCCCTTCCCGGACGGTTTGGAGATCCTCACCGCGGCGGGCGTCAAGGCCGTGGTCCAGCCGGGCGGTTCGGTCCGGGACGAGTCGGTGGTCGAGGCGGCGGAGAAGGCCGGCGTCACGATGTACTTCACGGGGACGCGGCACTTCTTCCACTGAGTGGCACGTCTTCCCACGTCTTCCCCGAACCGAATGAGGGCCCCGGCGTCGGCCGGGGCCCCCTTCCCGCACGCCGGGCAGCGCGCACGACACACACAGCGGCGGAACGGGTTCAGTACTGGGGCCGGTTGAACCAGTAGCTTCCGTTCTTGTTGGCGCAGAACACGATGATCAGGACGCCGAGGACCAGGCTGATCAGGGCGAAGAGGTTGGCCCCCAGCAGGTTGAGCACACTGATCAGCGTGACGATCGAGGCGTAGACGATCGCGGAGATACGCACCCCGCTCCGGCCGGTGCTCATCTTGACGCCTGTGAAGATCGCCCAGAACGCGAACGCCAGTACGATCACACCGAACACGATCATGACGCCCGCGCCGATGCCGGCGACGGTGTCCACGTCCTCCGCGGAGATGCTCGGGTCGTCGGCGATGATTTCCTCGAACATCTCGGCGAACCGGGCGCTGACGATCATCATTGCCAAGCCGATGAGGATCTGGCAGCCACCGAGTACGAACAGCATCACGCGCGCGGCCTTCACGCTGCCGGGCATGACCGCCACGGGGCCCGGCCGGCCGTAGGGCTGCTGCGGGAACGCGGGCGGTGACGGGTAGCCGTGACCGGGTTGGCCGGGGGGCTGCTGCTGGGGGTAGCCGTAGCCGGGCTGGCCGGGCTGCTGCTGGGGCGGCTGTCCGTAGGGGTTGTTCGGGTCGCCGAAACTCATGGCGCTTCTTCCTCCGTTGTCTCTGCGGGTGCGGGGACGACGCGGGGCACGGTTCGGAGGAAGTTCTGCAGACGCGGTCCGTCCCCCGGTTCTTGCCCGCGGCACCGTGCCATTCATCGTTCTTGACCGATCTGCCGATTGTCCAGCCGCAGGCGGTATGTGTTGTGCAAGTGCAACATCGCTGATCTTGGCCGGACACAGGTGAAACATGGCTGGGCCGAGGGTGGGCCGGGGATGAAATGTGGGATCGCGAACCTCGCGGACGCCCGGGATGAGCCGGGGACGCGTCCGGAGCGCGGGCGGAACGCGCGCGGATTGGAACCGGGGCCCGGTCATCCGCGAGGATGGGTCCATGACCGCCCAGATTCTCGATGGCAAGGCCACCGCAGCAGCGATCAAGTCCGATCTGACCGCCCGCGTGGCGGCGCTGAAGGAGAAGGGAGTCACACCCGGCCTCGGCACGATCCTCGTCGGCAACGATCCCGGCAGCCAGAAGTACGTCGCCGGCAAGCACCGCGACTGCGCCCAGGTCGGCATCGCCTCCCTCCAGCGGGAGCTGCCCGACACGGCCACGCAGGAGGAGATCGAGGCGGTCGTCCGAGACCTGAACGAGGACCCGGCGTGCACCGGATACATCGTCCAGCTGCCGCTGCCCAAGGGCATCGACGAGAACCGCATCCTCGAACTCATGGACCCGGACAAGGACGCCGACGGCCTCCACCCGATGAACCTCGGCCGCCTCGTCCTGAACGAGCCGGCCCCGCTGCCCTGCACCCCCCACGGTGTCCTCACCCTGCTGCGCCGCTACGGCGTGGAGATCAAGGGGGCCGAGGTCGTGGTCGTCGGCCGCGGAGTGACCATCGGCCGCCCGATGCCGCTGCTGCTGACCCGGCGCAGCGAGAACGCCACCGTGACCCAGTGCCACACCGGTACCCGCGACCTGTCGGCGCACCTGAAGCGCGCGGACATCATCGTCGCCGCCGCCGGCTCCGCCCATCTCGTCCGCGCGGAGGACGTCAAGCCCGGCGCGGCCGTCCTGGACGTCGGGGTCTCCCGCGACGCCGAGGGCAAGATCGTGGGTGATGTCCACCCGGACGTGGCCGAGGTGGCCGGCTGGGTCTCCCCGAACCCCGGCGGTGTCGGCCCGATGACCCGGGCCCAGTTGCTGGTCAACGTGGTGGAGGCGGCAGAGCGCAGTGTCGGCTGACAGCGACGCCCGCAAGGCGCGGGCACCCGGGTCGGCGCCGGCGCCGGAGCAACCCCGGGCACAGGAGTCGGCGCAGGCGCCGACCTCGGCGCCGGCGCCGACCTCGGCGCAGGCCGGGAACGGCGCGGTCCCCGACCTCGCCGAGGCACCCGATCCCATCAGCGCGCCCGACGCCGAGGGGAAGCCGCGGCGTACCACCCGCCGCTTCCCGCGGTTCACCAGGGACACCGCCCGCCCGGAGGGCGGCGGCCGGGCCGCCCCCGGCGACGCCCCCGCGCCCGCCCGGCAGTGGCCGATCCTCGCCGTGCTGCTCACGGCCGGGCTCGGCCTGCTGCTGACCGTGTTCGACCTGTTCCGGCTCGGCACGCTGCTGATCGGCGTGGCGCTGCTGGCGGGCGGCGTGCTCCGCTGGGTACTGCCGAGTGTCGGCATGCTCGCCGTGCGCTCCCGCTTCACGGACATCGTCACGTACGGCGTGCTGGGGCTGACGATCGTGCTGCTGGCGCTGATGGTGCAGCCCAAGCCCTGGCTGGAGATCCCGTTCCTGAAGGACACCCTGCATTTCACGGTCAGCGGTTAGCGGCCCGTCCCAGGATGATCCGGGGAATCCGGGGGACGTAGCGGAACGGTCACTTCCGTGCCACAGCGCCCGGACAGCCGTTGAACAGCGGGTTCGGCGTGCAGGAAGGTTGTTTCCGGCGGCGGCCCGTCCTTTCACGGGGGTGAGGACGGGCCGCCCCGTCCTTTCACGGGGGTGAGGACGGGCCGCCGTCCACCGCAGGGCGGGAACTCTGCGGGACCGGCGTGACAACCCTGAGGACCCTGGATAATCCGTGACGCCCCACGTGTGGTGCCGGTTTCTGTTCGGTCGAGGGGGCTGCCGGTGGGAGACTGGGCCACGAGCGAGTGAGCGTGCGACGGCGCATGCCCGCGGCCCTGACGCTCCCGTGCGCCCCCACCCCGGGAACTGAGATCCTGACGGGCGGCATCCATGCGGGTAGCCGGAACGGCGACTCGGCAGAGGGCCACCACGCGCGAGGGACATACCGGCACGACCGGGAAGAGGGGGAAGCAATGCCTCGTTGGAAGGCCTTGCCGGATGAGCTCGATCCGCAGATCAGGGAGTTCACGAGCCAGCTCAGGCGCGTCGTGGACCGCAGCGGCCTGAGCATCGCGTCGGTCTCCGACCGCACGGGCTACAGCAAGACGTCCTGGGAGCGTTACCTGAACGGCCGGCTGCTCGCGCCCAAGGGCGCGATCGTGGCCCTGGCCGAGGTCACCGGGACCAATCCGGTGCATCTGACCACCATGTGGGAGCTGGCCGAGCGGGCCTGGAGCCGCTCGGAGATGCGGCACGACATGACGATGGAGGCGATCAGGATCTCGCAGGCGCGTTCCGCGCTGAGCGAGCTCGCCGGACCGTCGTCGAACGGCGCGGGCGGCAGGGGCCGCAAGGGCGGTGGCGCTCCGGTCCGGCCGGGCGTCGCCGGACCGGCCGGCGTCTCACCGGCCGTGCCGCCGCAGCCGACCGCCTCGGACGTCCATGACGCCTCCGGGACGAACTCCTGGGGCATGGCCGGGTACGCCGGGCCCTCCCCGTCGGGCCGCCGCGGCGCCGGTGCCCCTCCCGCGCCGCCCACGGGGGAGGGCGTACGCCGGGTTCGCCCGGCGCGCAGGGCGCACCGCCCCGAGGCGGCTCCGGTGGCTCGGACGGCAAGCGGCGGACGGGGATGTTCCTCACGGGTGCCGTCGGAGTGCTGGTGGTGATCGCCGCCGCCTTCTACGTCACCGGGAGTGACGACGGGAAGAAGGACGACGTCGGGAAGTCCCCCTCGCCCACCGCTTCCGCCCCCGCGAACCTGCCCGCCGGAGTGAAGTGCAGCGGCGACAGCTGCGACGGCAAGGACGCGGAGAACATGGGGTGCAGCGGCGACCTCGTGACCACCACACAGACGGCGACCGTCGGCACCACCCTGGTCGAGGTCCGCTACAGCAAGACCTGCGGTGCCGCGTGGGGCCGTATCACCCAGGCGACCCAGGGTGACGAGATCGAGATCGCCGGTGGGAAGTCGAAGCAGAGCGACAGCATCACCGAGGTCGGCGACACGGTCGCCTACACCCCGATGACGGCGGTCGGGAGCGCGGCACAGGCCAGGGCCTGCGCGGTGCTGGCCTCCGGCGAGGAGGGGTGCACGGAGTAGGGCGGCGCCGGGGCGGCGACCCACCGACGATCCCGGCACGCCGTGAAGCCGCCCGTGAATTCCATGGCGCGGGGTGGGCATGGGGCGGCGGAATCGGGGCATGCGAATGTCACCCCCCACGGGAGTCCGGCACGGTCGGTCCCCCGACCGGCGGCCGCCTCCCGTCCTCCTCTCCCGGACAGGCGGCCGCCTTCCCCGGGCACGCTCGTGTACACGTCGGTCACTCTGTGGGAGGGGCCACACGGAGCCCGGACGTCCGCGATCGTCGATGCGCGATAGCCTGACCGCTGGATCTCTCTTGACGCCAAGAGATCGATCACCCCTCGGTGATCCATCCGCACCGGTGATCGATCATCGTGGCGGGCACCGGTCACGCGCCGGAGCGGGATCCGTACCCCGGGGCAGGGACGCCCCACCGCCAGCTGTCATACGGAGAACGCCATGACCCGCACTCCCGTGAACGTCACCGTCACCGGCGCGGCCGGCCAGATCGGTTACGCCCTGCTCTTCCGCATCGCCTCAGGCCAGCTGCTCGGCGCGGACGTGCCGGTCAAGCTGCGCCTGCTGGAGATCGCCCCCGCGCTCAAGGCGGCCGAGGGCACGGCCATGGAGCTGGACGACTGCGCGTTCCCGCTCCTGCAGGGCATCGACATCACGGACGACCCGAACGTGGCCTTCGACGGGACCAACGTCGCCCTCCTCGTGGGTGCCCGCCCGCGCACCAAGGGCATGGAGCGCGGTGACCTCCTGGAGGCCAACGGCGGCATCTTCAAGCCGCAGGGCCAGGCCATCAACGCCCACGCCGCGGACGACGTCCGGGTGCTGGTGGTGGGCAACCCGGCCAACACCAACGCGCTCATCGCCCAGGCCGCCGCACCGGACGTACCGGCCGAGCGCTTCACCGCGATGACCCGTCTGGACCACAACCGCGCGCTGACCCAGCTGGCGAAGAAGACGGGTTCCACGGTCGCCGACATCAAGCGCCTGACCATCTGGGGCAACCACTCCGCCACCCAGTACCCGGACATCTTCCACGCCACTGTCGCCGGCAAGAACGCGGCCGAGGTCGTGAACGACGAGAAGTGGCTGGCCGAGGACTTCATCCCGACCGTCGCCAAGCGCGGTGCCGCGATCATCGAGGCCCGTGGCGCCTCCTCGGCCGCCTCCGCCGCCAACGCGGCCATCGACCACGTCCACACCTGGGTCAACGGCACCGCGGACGGCGACTGGGTCTCCATGGGCATCCCGTCGGACGGCTCCTACGGCGTCCCCGAGGGCCTGATCTCCTCCTTCCCGGTCACCGTGAAGGACGGTAAGTACGAGATCGTCCAGGGCCTGGAGATCAACGACTTCTCCCGCTCCCGCATCGACGCCTCCGTCAAGGAGCTCGAGGAGGAGCGCGAGGCGGTCCGCGGCCTCGGCCTCATCTGATCCCGTCAGATCCCGTCAGGTTCATCCGATCCGTCCGCTCCGTCCGACGGACTTCGGGCCAGGGCCCCGTGCCGGTCTCCACCGGTACGGGGCCCTTCCGTGTACGGGGAGCGGGGTTTCCACCCTTTCGACCGCATTCTCCGTGAGGTGGCACACCTCCGGGCATGAATCGCGCATGTATTCGGGTCTCGGGGGAAGGCGCCACCCCGTTCCGTGGGTGACGCCCGTGTGACTCGACCTGTGTCACTCGACCTGTGTCACTCACGGGCGCTGAACAGGAACGGAAGGCAGCAGACGATCATGGCGGACAGTACAGAGCTCCAGGTGCGCACCTCCATCCACGCGGGAGGCGAGTGGCGAGCAGCCGTCTCGGGAGCCACCCGCGAGATCCTCGACCCCGCGGACGCGCTGCCGTTCGCCGTGGTCGCGGAGGGTGACGAGAAGGACGCCGACCTGGCGGTGGCCGCCGCCCGGCGCGCGTTCGACGAGGGGCCGTGGCCGCACACCCCCGTCGCCGAGCGGGCCGCGCTGCTGCGCCGCGTCGCCGGTCTCCTCGTCCGGGACAGGGAGACGCTCGGCCTGCTGGAGAGCCGGGACGCGGGCAAGACCGTCGAGGAGGGGCGCGTCGACATCGACTGTGTCGCCGACGCCTTCCGCTACTTCGCCGATCTGGTCGCCGGCGAGGCCCCCGGCCGGGTCGTCGACGCGGGCTCCACCGACATCCACAGCGTCGTCGTGCACGAGCCCGTCGGCGTCTGCGCCATGATCACGCCCTGGAATTATCCGCTGCTCCAGGCCAGTTGGAAGATCGCCCCCGCGCTCGCGGCCGGCAACAGCTTCGTCGTCAAGCCCAGCGAGATCACCCCGCTGACCACCGTGGCGCTCATCGACCTGCTGATCGAGGCGGGGCTGCCCGCCGGGGTCGCCAACATCGTCACCGGGCCCGGTCACACCGTCGGTGCCCGGCTCGCCGAGCACCCCGACGTCGACCTGGTCTCCTTCACCGGCGGGCTGGTCAGCGGCGCCAAGGTCGCCCAGGCCGCCGCGCCGAGCGTGAAGAAGGTCGCCCTCGAACTCGGCGGCAAGAACCCCAACGTGGTCTTCGCCGACGCCTGCGCCACCAAGGACGGCTTCGACACCGCCGTCGACCAGGCCCTCAACGCGGCCTTCATCCACAGCGGCCAGGTCTGCTCGGCGGGCGCCCGGCTCATCGTCGAGGAGTCGGTCCGCGACCGCTTCGTCACCGAACTGGCCCGCCGCGCCGAGAAGATCAGGCTCGGCCGGGGCACCGCGGACGACGTCGAGTGCGGACCGCTGGTCTCCGAGCAGCAGCGCGCCAAGATCGAGGCGTATGTCGCCTCCGCGCTGAAGGAGGGGGCGGTGCTGCGCTCCGGCGGCAAGCGGCCCGAGCCGTCCGCCGACCGGCCCGAGGCCGGCGACTTCTACGAGCCGACCGTCCTCGACCACTGCCACCGCGAGATGCGGGTCGTGCGCGAGGAGGTGTTCGGGCCGGTCCTCACCGTCGAGACCTTCCGTACCGAGGACGAGGCCGTCGCCCTCGCCAACGACACCGAGTACGGGCTGGCCGGCGCCGTCTGGACCGCCGACGCGGGCCGCGCCCGGCGGGTGGCCGGGCGGCTGCGGCACGGCACCGTGTGGATCAACGACTTCCACCCCTACCTCCCGCAGGCGGAGTGGGGTGGCTTCGGCAAGAGCGGAGTGGGCCGCGAACTCGGCCCGGCCGGCCTCGCCGAGTACCGCGAGACCAAGCACGTCTACCAGAACCTCGCGCCGAAGCCGGTGCGTTGGTTCGCGGGCTGAGGAGCCACCGCCGAGCGTCACCCGCGGTGAACACGGTACGTGCGGCGCAGGCCGCGCCCCCGACGTACACGGCGCACGCGCCGCCCCCGTGCCGGCGCAGCCGCCGGGCGGCACACCGGGTGGTCCCTTCCCGGGACCACCCGCCCCGGCGCCCTTCGCGTGCCGTGTGCCCCGCGTGACGAAGTACCGCTTCGAGCAACACCCCTGACCGGGGCTTCCCCGAGGTCCCGCCGACAGCGCCGGACAAGCCCCGTTCACCTGTCCCGTCTTCGAGTCCCCGGAGGAGTAATCTCCATGCCGCATCACACCCCTGAACACACGTACGACTACGTTGTCATAGGCGGTGGCACCGCCGGGTCCGTCATCGCCTCCCGGCTGACCGAGAACCCGGACGTCACCGTCGCGGTCATCGAGGGCGGCCCCAGCGACGTCGGCCGCGACGACGTGCTGACCCTGCGCCGCTGGATGGGCCTGCTCGGCGGCGAGCTGGACTACGACTACCCCACCACCGAGCAGCCACGCGGCAATTCACACATCCGGCACAGCCGGGCCCGCGTCCTCGGCGGATGCTCCTCGCACAACACGCTGATCGCCTTCAAGCCGCTCCCGTCCGACTGGGACGAGTGGGAGCAGGCCGGCGCCAAGGGCTGGGGCGCGGTGCAGATGGAGGCGTACTACGCCCGGCTCAAGAACAACATCGTCCCGGTCGACGAGAAGGACCGGAACGCCATCGCCCGTGACTTCGTCGACGCCGCCCGGAGCGCGCTGGGCGTGCCGCGTGTCGAGGGCTTCAACAAGAAACCGTTCAACGACGGCGTCGGCTTCTTCGACCTCGCCTACCACCCGGAGAACAACAAGCGCTCCTCGGCGTCGGTCGCGTACCTGCACCCGGTGATGGACGAGCGCCCCAACCTGACGATCATGCTGGAGACCTGGGCGTACCGGCTGGAGCTGAACGGCACCCGCGCCGAGGGGGTCCACGTCCGCACCAAGGACGGCGAGGAGATCCTCGTCCGGGCCCGGGGCGAAGTCCTGCTGTGCGCCGGCGCGGTCGACTCGCCCCGGCTTCTGCTGCACTCCGGCATCGGTCCGAAGGCCGACCTGGAGGCGCTCGGCATACCCGTGGCGCACGACCTCCCCGGTGTCGGCGAGAACCTGCTCGACCACCCCGAGTCGGTGATCGTCTGGGAGACCGACGGCCCCATCCCGGACAACTCCGCGATGGACTCCGACGCCGGACTGTTCGTGCGCCGCGACCCCGAACACGCGGGCCCCGACCTGATGTTCCACTTCTACCAGATCCCGTTCACGGACAATCCGGAGCGACTGGGCTACCGGCGGCCGGAGTTCGGCGTCTCCATGACCCCGAACATCCCCAAGCCGAAGAGCCGCGGCAGGCTCTACCTGACCAGCGCCGACCCCGAGGTCAAGCCCGCGCTGGACTTCCGCTACTTCACCGACGAGGACGACTACGACGGCCGTACCCTCGTCGACGGCATCCGCATCGCCCGCGAGATCGCGAAGACCGAGCCGCTGGCCCACTGGCTCAAGCGCGAGGTGGCCCCCGGCCCGGACGTCACGGGTGACGAGGAGCTCAGCGAGTACGCCCGCAAGGTTGCCCACACCGTCTACCACCCGGCGGGCACCTGCAGGATGGGCGCGGCGACCGACGAACAGGCCGTGGTCGACCCCGAGCTGAGGGTCCGTGGGCTGCAGGGCATCCGGATCGCCGACGCCTCCGTCTTCCCGACCATGACCGCCGTGAACCCGATGATCGGCGTGCTGATGGTCGGCGAGCGGGCCGTCGATCTGATCGGGGGCGAGGTGTGATGAGTACCGCCACCGCTGCCGCCGCTCCCGCCGGCCCAGGCCGGCTCACCCGTCTTCTCCGTCGACGGGCTGTGGAAGGTCTTCGGTCCGAAGGCCGACCGCGTGCCCGGCGACCCCGAACTGACCGCGCTCGACCCGGCCGGGCTGCGTTCCCGCACCGGCTGCACGGCCGCCGTCCGGGACGTCAGCTTCGACGTCCGCAAGGGCGAGGTCTTCGTCGTCATGGGCCTGTCCGGCTCCGGCAAGTCCACGCTGGTGCGCTGTCTGACCCGGCTGATCGAGCCGACCGCGGGCACCATCGTCATCGACGGCGAGGACGTCCGCGCCATGGACAGGGCACGGCTGCGCGAACTGCGCCGGCACCGCGCCGCCATGGTCTTCCAGCACTTCGGGCTGCTGCCGCACCGCACCGTCCTCGACAACGTGGCCTACGGCCTCGAGATCCAGGGCATGGGCAAGGCGCAGCGGCGCGAGAAGGCCGCCGAGGTCGTCGCCAAGGTCGGCCTGGAGGGCATGGAGCAGCGCAGGCCCGCCCAGCTCTCCGGCGGTCAGCGTCAGCGCGTCGGGCTCGCCCGCGCGCTCGCCGTCGACCCCCAGGTGCTGCTGTTCGACGAGCCGTTCAGCGCGCTCGACCCCCTCATCCGGCGTGACATGCAGGAGGAGGTGATCCGGCTGCACCGCGAGGAGGGCCGCACGATGGTCTTCATCACCCACGACCTCGGCGAGGCCCTGAGGCTGGGCGACCGCATCGCCCTCATGCGCGACGGACGGGTGGTCCAGCTGGGCACCCCCGAGGAGATCGTGGGCTCGCCCGCCGACGACTACGTCCGCGACTTCGTCCGGGACGTCCCGCGCGAGCAGGTCCTCACCGTCCGTACGGTCATGCGTCCCGCCTCCTCGGCGGACGAGGCCGGCAGCGGACCCGCCGTCAGCCCGGACGCCACGGTGTCGGAGGCCATCGAGGCCGTCGCCCGCGCGGGCTCCCCGGCCCGCGTCCTCGACCAGGGCCGCTGCGTGGGAATCGTCGACTCCGCCGCCCTGCTGTCGGTCATCGCGGGGACGGGGGCGTCCGCCGGACCGGAGAAGCCCCTCGCCACGGAGTCCGTCGCCGGGGCGGAACGGTCCGAGGAGGCCGTCTGATGGTGACCGTCACCGCAGTCGTCCCCCGGGCCGGTCGGCCGGGACTGCTCGGGCACCTCGCCGTGCGCAAGCTCCTGCTGCTCACCGTGGCAGCCGCGGTCCTCGTCCCGTTCGCCCTCGCGCGCTGGACCGGCGCCGGCTGGCCCGAGGCGCTGACCGTCGACGTCTCCGAACCGCTGGCCGGAGTCAGTGACTGGATCATCGACAACCGGGACTCCCACCCCCTCTTCCTGTACTTCTTCGGCCACGTCAGCAACGTCGTCGTCATCGCCGTACGAGCCGTCTACCTCGCCCTCCTCGCCGTCGGATGGGCGGGCGTGACCGCCGTCGCCGGGCTGGTCGCCTGGCGGGTCGCGGGCATCCGGCTCGCGCTCGGCACCGTCGCCGCGTTCCTCACCTGCGGTCTGCTCGACATGTGGGTGCCCACCATGCAGACGCTCGCCCTGATGGTGGTCGCGGTCACCGCGTCCGTCGTCGTCGGCGCGCTGCTCGGGCTCGCCGCCGGCCTCTCCGACCGCATGCACCGCGCCCTGCGCCCGGTCCTGGACACCATGCAGGTGTTCCCCGCCTTCGCCTACCTCCTGCCGGTCGTGCTGGTCTTCGGCATCGGCGTCCCGGCCGCCGTCCTGGCCACCGTCATTTACGCCGCGCCGCCCATGGCCCGGCTGACGTCGCTCGGCCTGCGCGGCGCCGACAAGGAAGTGCTGGAGGCCGTCGAGTCGCTCGGCGCCGGCGTCCGCCAGCGCCTGCTGACGGCCCGTGTCCCGCTTGCCCGCAAGGAACTCCTCCTCGGCCTCAACCAGACGATCATGATGGCGCTGTCCATGGCCGTCATCGCGTCGGTGATCGGTGCGGGCGGCCTCGGCGACCGCGTCTACCAGGCGCTGGCCTCGGTCGACGTCGGCGCGGCCCTCGCCGCCGGTATCCCGATCGTGTTGCTCGCCGTCGTCCTCGACCGGGTGACCGGCGCGGCCGGGGCGAGCCTGGGCCAGGCGCCCAGGCCCCGCACGCACTGGCTGTACGTCGTGGCCGGCGCCGCGGTCGTGGCCGTCGCCGGACGGCTGACAGCGCGCCTGGAGTGGCCCGACGGATGGGTCGTGCCCCTCATCGAGCCGGTCAACCGGGCCGTCGGCTGGATGACCGACCACCTGTACTCGGGCGTCCCCGTCATCGGCGGCACCGCCGATTGGGCCGCACGCTTCACCACCTGGGTGCTCGACCCGATCCGCGACGGACTGCAGTGGCTGCCCTGGTGGTCGGTGCTGCTCGTCGTCGCCACCCTGGCCTGGCTGATCGGCACCTGGCGCACCGCGCTCACCGCCGTCCTCGCCATGGCCGCCATCGGGGTGCTCGGCGTGTGGGAGCCGTCCCTCGACACGCTCTCCCAGGTCCTCGCGGCCGTCGGCGTCACCCTTGTCATCGGCTTCGCGACGGGTGTCGTCGCGGCACGCAGCGACCGCGTCGACCGTCTGCTGCGGCCCGTGCTGGACGTGTTCCAGACGATGCCGCAGTTCGTGTACCTGATCCCGGTCGTCGCCCTGTTCGGCGTCGGCCGCGCCCCCGCCGTCGCCGCAGCCATCGTCTACGCGCTGCCGGCCGTCGTCCGCATCACCGCGCAGGGTCTGCGCCAGGTCGACCCGGCGGCCCTGGAGTCGGCCCGCTCGCTCGGCGCGACCAGCGCCCAACAGCTGCGTCAGGTCCAGCTCCCGCTGGCCCGCCCGGCGCTGCTCCTCGCCGTCAACCAGGGCCTGGTCCTGGTCCTCGCCGTCGTCATCATCGGCGGCATGGTCGGCGGTGGCGCACTCGGCTACGACGTCGTCTTCGGCCTCGCCCAGGGCGACCTGGCGACCGGCCTGGTCGCCGGTGCCGCGATCGTCTGCCTGGGCCTGATGCTCGACCGGGTGACCCAGCCCACCGAACGCCGCGCGAAGAAGGGAGCCTGACATGCGACGCCGTACGACCTCCGCGGTGGCCGGAGCCTTCGCGCTCGCGCTGCTCACCGGCTGCGGTGCCGCGGACATGACCAAGCAGGCCTCGCCGTACGCCAACGCCAAGGGTGCCAGGACGGTGAACCTGGCGGTGCAGTCCTGGGTGGGTTCCCTGGCCAACGTGGCCGTCGCCCAGCACCTGCTGGAGAACGAACTCGGCTACCGCGTCGACATCGTCCAGGTCGACGAGGTGCCCGCCTGGGACGCGCTCAGCCAGGGCCGGGTCGACGCGATCCTGGAGGACTGGGGCCACCCCGAGCAGGAACAGCTGTACGTCGAGGACAAGAAGACGATCGCGCGCGGCGGCGACCTCGGGGTCACCGGGCACATCGGCTGGTTCATACCGACGTACTTCGCCGAGCAGCACCCCGACCTGAAGAGCTGGAAGGACCTCAACAAGTACGCCGACCGGTTCCGCACCGCGGAGAGCGGCGGCAAGGGCCAGCTGATGGACGGCTCACCGGCCTACCTCACCCACGACAAGGCGCTGGTGAAGAACCTGAAGCTGGACTTCAAGGTGGTGTTCGCCGGTTCCGAGGCCGCGCTGCTCACCCAGATCAAGCAGTTCGCCAAGGAGCAGAAGCCCTTCCTCACCTACTGGAACACACCCCACTGGCTGTTCGAGAAGGTGCCGATGACCGAGGTGGAGCTGCCCCCGTACACGGAGGGCTGCGACGCCGACCCGGAGAAGGTCGCCTGCGCCTACCCGACCGCCCCGCTGCAGAAGTACCTCAACGCGGACTTCGCGAAGGACGGGGGCGAGGCGGCGGATTTCCTGAAGAAGTTCGAATGGTCGACGGAGGACCAGAACGAGGTCTCCCTGATGATCGCCGACCAGAAGCTGACACCTCAGGAGGCGGCGAAGAAGTGGGTGGACAGCCACGAGTCCACCTGGAAGGAGTGGCTGTCCTGACGGCCGGTCCGGCCCGGGCGTGACGCGTGGCCCCGGACCCACCGAGCACGGTGGGTCCGGGGCCACTTGTCACGCGGTACGTGCTGTCACGCGGCACGTACCGGAGACCGGTCAGGCGTGCGAGCCCGGCTGGTAGTGACCCGGGGCCAGGCGGCAGGTCACGCCGAACCGGTTCCAGGCGTTGATGACCGTGATCGTGGCGATCAGCTGCGCCAGCTCGGCCTCCTCGAACTGCTCGGCGGCCCGCCCGTACACCTCGTCCGGCACGAACCCTTCGGTCAGGACCGTCACCGCCTCGGTCAGCTCGATCGCCGCGAGCTCCTTCTCCGTGTAGAAGTGCCGTGACTCCTCCCAGGCGGCGAGCTGCACGATCCGCTCCACGCTCTCGCCCGCGGCGAGCGCGTCCTTGCTGTGCATGTCCAGGCAGAAGGCGCAGTGGTTGAGCTGCGAGGCACGGATCTTCACCAGCTCCAGCAGCTTCGGGTCGACCCCCTTCCGGGCCGCCGCGTCGAGCCGCATCATCGCCTTGAAGACGTCCGGGGCGAGCGCGGACCAGTCCAGCCTGGGGGCCTGCTCGGGTGCGTACCCCTGGGCCGTCGCTCCGCCCTCGCTCGTGGTCGCCGTCGTGCCGTCGTTCGTGGTCGTCGTCATGGCATCGAGCGTAGGAGCGAGGCAGCCCAGGAGTATGGTCCACTCGCATGGCGAAACCCTGGGCCACTTTCGGCATCGACCTCCATCTGGAACCGGCGGGTCCGGGCCTGCGCCGCGGCCTGACCGACGCCCTGCGCGAAGCGGTCCGCAGCGGCAGGCTCGCCCCGGCACCCGCCTGCCCTCCTCCCGGGCGCTCGCCGCCGACCTGGGCATCGCCCGCAACACCGTCGCCGAGGCGTACGCCGACCTGGTCGCCGAGGGCCGGCTGACCGCCCGGCAGGGCTCCGGGACCCGCGTCGCCGACCGTGCGGCGCCCCGGCCGGCCACCAGGCCGCCGGCCCCGCAACGCCCGCCCGGCAGGCTCCCCCACAACCTCCACCCCGGCACGCCCGACCTCTCGTCCTTCCCACGTGCCGAGTGGCTCAGGGCCTCCCGCCGAGCCCTGGCGGCCGCCCCCAACGAAGCCTTCGGATACGGCGACGCGAGGGGCCGCCCCGAACTGCGCACCGCCCTCGCCGACTACCTGGCGCGGGTACGGGGCGTGCGCGCCGACCCCGAACGCGTCGTCGTCTGCGCCGGATTCGCCCACGGCCTCCGCCTGCTGGGCGACGTCCTGCGCGCCCGCGGCGCCCGCACGCTCGCCGTGGAGCCCTACGGTCTGCCCGAACACCGGAACCTGATCGAACGCGCCGGTCTGCGCACCACCCCGATTCCCTCCGACGACGCCGACCCGGGCGACGCCGTCGCGGTGCTGCTCAACCCCGCCCACCAGTTCCCCCTGGGCGGGGTGCTGCGCCCCGAGCGCCGGGCAGCCGTCATCGACTGGGCCCGCCGCACCAGCGGCCTGATCCTGGAGGACGACTACGACAGCGAATTCCGGTACGACCGCCAGCCCGTCGGCGCGCTTCAGGATCTGGACCCCGACCGCGTGGTCCACCTCGGCACAGTCAGCAAGTCCCTTGCCCCGGGCCTCCGTCTGGGCTGGATGGTGCTTCCCCCGTCGCTGCTTCCGGAGGCCGTCGCGCACGGCGTCGGCCGGTCCGTCAACGTCGTCGAACAGCTCACCTTCGCCGAGTTCCTCACCTCCGGTGCGTACGACCGGCACGTCCGCGCCGCTCGCCTGCGCTACCGGCGCCGCCGTGACGCCCTGGTCGAGGCCGTCGCCCAACAGGCAGCCGACGTACGGGTGACGGGCATCGCGGCCGGGCTGCACGCCGTGCTCCGGCTGCCGCCGGGCACCGAGCAGTCGGTCGTCCGGGCGGCCGCCTGGCAGGGCCTCGCCGTGAAGGGCCTGTCCTACTTCCGCCACCCCGCCGCCGAGGTCGCCCCTCTGGACGCCCTGGTCGTCGGCTACGGCACCCCACCGGACCACGCCTGGGCGGCCACCCTGGACGCCCTGTGCAGAGCCCTTCCCTGAGGCTCCCGGCGCCGTGCCACGCGCGCACACCGGCGCAAAAACCGCAAAACAACGGGGGAGGGGGGGCCGTCATCAGGGGTCTCGCGGACACGTCGGGCGGCCGACGCCTAGGCTGTCCGCCGCGAGCCGGGGAGCAGGCACCCGGCGGCGGACACACGCGGCACAAGGGGGAGTGGGGACATGACGGAGACACGGCGACGGCTGCGGTCCGGCACGGTGATGCTCGGCGGCGCGGGCCTTCTCGCGGCCGCCCTGTCCGCGTGCGGATCGGAACCGGACCGCCGCTGCGTGGACCGGAACAGCTACGACTACGTCGACGGCTACAAGATCGTCGCCGACAAGAACTGCACGACCTCCGGCTCCGTGGGCAAGGGCGGCACCTCCGGCTCGGCGCAGCGCGTCAACGCCGACTGGTACTACGACGCCGACGTCAGCAGCGGCTGGGCCGACGACGGCACCTTCAGCCGGAGCGAGGCCGTCGACCGGGGCGGCTTCGGCTCCTCCTCCGGCAGCGGCGGCGGCTGAACACCCCCTCGAGCGAAGGAACGAAGGGCCCGCCCGTGGAACGCCGCACCATCGAGCCCCGCCCCGGCTGGCAGCAGACCGTCGAGGAACAAGGGCTCATCTACCCCCTCACCCTTCCCAGGGCTCTCGAGTCCGCGCGAGCGTCGGGAATGCCCGTCCCCGACGACGCCTGGGTCCCCTACTGGGACGAGAGCGCCTACTACGTCTTCGGCCTGGACGAGGTCGAGGCGCTGGAGGAGGTCGTCGAGGAACTGCACCGCATGTGCCTCGCGGCCGCCGACCACATCGTCACCGCCGACCGCTTCGCCGACCTCGGCATCACCGACCCGCGGGTCGTCCGAGCGGTCGCCGAGGCCTGGCACCGGCGCGCCGAACTCCCCTCCCTCTACGGCCGCTTCGACCTCCGCTACGACGGAACCGGCCCCGCGAAGCTCCTGGAGTACAACGCCGACACCCCCACCTCCCTCGTGGAGGCGGCCTCGCCCCAGTGGTTCTGGATGGAGGAGCGCTTCCCCGGTGCCGACCAGTGGAACTCACTCCACGAACGCCTTGTCGACGCCTGGAGGAAACAGGCCGCCCTCCTCCCGCCGGGCAGTCCCCTGCACTTCGCCCACTCCTCGGCCGACGAACTCGGCGAGGACCTCATGACCGTCGCCTACCTCAAGGAGACCGCCGAACAAGCGGGCCTCGACACCGAGTGGCTCTCCATGGAGGAGATCGGCTGGGACCGGCTCTCCGGCCGCTTCGTGGACAAGAGCCTCCGGTTCATCCGCAGCATCTTCAAGCTGTACCCCTGGGAGTGGCTCACCACCGACCGCTTCGCCGGTCACGTCCTCGACACCCTCGACAACGGCGGCGGCACCGGCAGCACCCTGTGGATCGAGCCGGCCTGGAAGATGCTGCTGAGCAACAAGGCCCTGCTGGCGATCCTCTGGGAGCTCCACCCGGACCACCCCAACCTCCTCCCGGCCCACCTAGACGGCCCGCGCGACCTGGCGTCGGGCGCGGGCTACGTGGCCAAGCCGCTGCTCGGCCGCGAGGGCGCCGGTGTGACGATCCACCACCCGGGCAGCGCCCCCGTCGTCCGCGACGAGCCCTGCTGTTACCAGCAATTCGCCCCGCTGCCGGACTTCGACGGCAACCACGTCGTCCTCGGCGCCTGGACCGTCGGGGGCGAGTCCGCCGGCCTCGGCATCCGCGAGTCCTCGGGCCTCATCACCGACGAGTACGCCCGGTTCCTGCCGCACGTGATCCTGTGAGCGCCCCTTCGAGGGGCGCGGGGAACTGCGCGACCAGCCACAACAAACCCGCAACCGGCAGTCGCTGGGCAGACGCTTCCGCTCGCATGGTGGACGCCCCACTACGACACTCAGCGCCGCCCGGTAGGCTGACCGAGGGCCGTGACTGGCGCGCTGGGATGGGACCGACCATCGGGGAGCGGCCCGCGGGCCACCCCCTGCGCCCGGTACGAGTGCCGTGCGCCTGGGCCATGCCGTGCACGCTGAACGCCACGTCCGGAGGTCCCTCATGTCCGCCGAGCCCCTCTCCACCGCTTCCACCGCCTTCCGTTCCGCCCTCGAGGTGATTCGCGCCGTCGAGCCGCGCGTCGCCGACGCCATCAGCCAGGAGGTCGCCGACCAGCGCGAGATGCTCAAGCTGATCGCCTCCGAGAACTACGCCTCCCCGGCCACCCTCCTGGCGATGGGCAACTGGTTCAGCGACAAGTACGCCGAGGGCACCGTCGGCCGCCGCTTCTACGCCGGCTGCCGCAACGTCGACACCGTCGAGTCGCTGGCCGCCGAGCACGCCAAGGAACTGTTCGGCGCCCGCCACGCCTACGTCCAGCCGCACTCGGGCATCGACGCCAACCTGGTCGCCTTCTGGTCCGTGCTCGCCCAGCGCGTCGAGGTCCCCGCCCTGGAGAAGGCCGGTGTCCGCCAGGTCAACGACCTCTCCGACGCCGACTGGGCCGTACTGCGCCGCGCCTTCGGCAACCAGCGCATGCTCGGCATGTCCCTGGACGCCGGCGGCCACCTCACCCACGGCTTCCGCCCGAACATCTCCGGCAAGATGTTCGACCAGCGTTCCTACGGCACCGACCCGGCCACCGGCCTCCTCGACTACGAGGCGCTGCGCGCCTCCGCCCGCGAGTTCAAGCCGCTGATCATCGTCGCCGGTTACTCCGCCTACCCCCGTCTGGTGAACTTCCGGATCATGCGGGAGATCGCCGACGAGGTCGACGCCACGCTCATGGTCGACATGGCCCACTTCGCCGGTCTCGTCGCCGGCAAGGTCCTCACCGGCGACTTCGACCCGGTCCCGTACGCCCAGATCGTCACCACCACCACCCACAAGTCGCTGCGCGGCCCGCGCGGCGGCATGGTCCTGTGCGACGCCTCCCTCAAGGACCAGGTCGACCGCGGTTGCCCGATGGTCCTGGGCGGTCCGCTCCCGCATGTCATGGCCGCCAAGGCGGTCGCCCTGGCGGAGGCCCGGCAGCCCTCCTTCCAGGACTACGCCCAGCGTGTTGTGGACAACTCCCGCGCCCTCGCCGACGGCCTGATGCGCCGCGGCGCCACCCTCGTCACCGGCGGCAGCGACAACCACCTCAACCTGATCGACGTCGCCGCCTCCTACGGCCTCACCGGCCGTCAGGCCGAGGCCGCCCTGCTCGAGTCGGGCATCGTCACCAACCGCAACGCCATCCCGGCCGACCCCAACGGCGCCTGGTACACCTCCGGCATCCGCGTCGGAACCCCCGCGCTGACCACGCGCGGCCTGGGCACCGCCGAGATGGACGAGGTCGCCGCCCTCATCGACCGCGTGCTGACCACCACGGAGCCCGGCACCACCAAGTCCGGCGCCCCGTCCAAGGCCGCGCACGTCCTCGACGCGAAGACCGCCGACGAGATCTCCCGCCGCGCCACCGACCTCGTCGCCGGTTTCCCGCTCTACCCGGAGATCGACCTCGGCTGACGCACGGGTCCAGGCGGCTCAGAGGTCGATCAGTTCCTGACGCGGCTCCTCACGCGGCGGTCCGGCACCGTACCGGGCCGCCGCGCGGCGTGTCAGCAGGGTCCCGGCGATGCCCGCCCCGATCCCCGCGGCAGCCCACCACAACCGGTCCCGCACGCCGTCGCCGCCGTCGGGATCGGCGGGCTCCGCCCCGAGGAAACCGGCCTCGTCCAGCCGGTCGTAGACCTTCCGCGGCACCCGGTGCCAGCGGATGTCGTCGTCCGCCAGGTCCGGCGCCGGGTCCGTGCGCACCCACGGCGTGCCGTCCTCGGCGAGAAACAGCTGGTCCTGGCGCAGCATCGCCACGTCGCCACCCGGCGCCCGCCGCGTCTGCGGCCAGCCCCCGACCCCGGTCAGCCCCCACAGCACGGTGAACCGCACCGGAGGCCGGCGTCCCTTTGTCCAGGTCTCCGGGACCCGCTCCGTGCCCGTGTACGCCGGGTCCAGCAGGCTCCGCAGCCGGTCGAAGCCGGCCTCCCCGGCGTGCCAGGACGCGGTGCGTCCGGTGCCGGACCACACGACCACCGCCACGTCCGGCTCCCCGGCGGGCGGCGCACCGTCCGCCGCCGCGGCCCCGGGCACCTCCACCAGTAGCACCGCCGCCGTCGCCGCGATCGCGCACACCCCTCGCCGCACGCCGCTCCCCTCCCACCCGCTCCCGGCCCTTGTTACACCACCGCGGACGGAATGGAACCCCCCTGTTCCGAACCCGTGCCCGACCGCTCCCCGCGGCCTGAGAGAATGGTGAACATGGCCTCTCCGCGCGTGCTCTCCGGTATCCAGCCGACCTCCGGCTCGTTCCACCTCGGCAACTACCTCGGCGCCGTGCGCCAGTGGGTGGCCCTGCAGGAGACCCACGACGCGTTCTACATGCTCGCCGACCTGCACGCGATCACGGTCCCGCAGGACCCGAGGGAACTGCGCGAGAACACCCGCGTCGCCGCCGCCCAGCTCCTCGCGGCCGGCCTCGATCCGGACCGTTGCACGCTGTTCGTGCAGAGCCACGTCCCCGAGCACGCCCAGCTCGGCTGGCTGATGAACTGCGTCACCGGCTTCGGCGAGGCGTCCCGGATGACCCAGTTCAAGGACAAGTCCGCCAAGCAGGGCAGCGACCGCACCACCGTCGGCCTGTTCACGTACCCGATGCTGATGGTCGCCGACATCCTGCTCTACCAGGCCGACCAGGTCCCGGTCGGTGAGGACCAGCGCCAGCACCTGGAGCTGACCCGCGACCTCGCCGACCGCTTCAACCAGACCTACGGCGACACCTTCACCGTCCCGAGCGCGTACATCCTCAAGGAAACGGCGAAGATCTACGACCTTCAGGACCCGACCGCCAAGATGAGCAAGTCGGCGGCCACCCCGAAGGGCCTGATCAACCTGCTCGACGAGCCGAAGGCCACCGCGAAGAAGGTCAGGAGCGCGGTCACGGACACCGACACGGTGGTCCGTTTCGACCGCGAGCACAAGCCCGGCGTCAGCAACCTCCTGACGATCTACTCGACCCTGACCGGAGCGGGTGTCACCGAATTGGAGGAGCGGTACGCCGGCAAGGGCTACGGTGCGCTGAAGACGGACCTCGCCGAGGTCATGGTCGAGTTCGTGACCCCCTTCAAGGAGCGCACCCAGCAGTACCTGGACGACCCCGAGACACTCGACTCGATCCTGGCCAAGGGTGCGGAGAAGGCGCGTGCCGTCGCCGCGGAGACCCTCGCCCAGGCCTACGACCGGGTGGGCTTCCTGCCCGCCAAGCACTGAACGGACCAGGTTACCGGCAGTACTGAACGCGACCCCGGCACCGGTCCGTACCACCGGGCGAGCGCCGTACATCACTCCGGCTGCGCCTGCCCGGGACGGGGCCGTGGTCGTACAGTCGGGGAGAGGGCGACCGCTTCGGCGGTCGCCGGGTGCTCGCCGAAGATCACCACCACCACAACGAAGGAGACGACGTGGGGACCGTAACGATCGGTGTGTCGATCGCGGTCCCGGAGCCCCACGGCAGCCGGCTTCAGCAGCTGCGCGCGGGCTTCGGCGACGCCGCCGCTCACGGTATCCCCACGCATGTCACCCTGTTGCCGCCGACGGAGGTCGACGAGGGCGACCTGACGGCCATCGAGGCGCATCTGAGCGAGGTCGCCGCGATCGGTCGGCCGTTCCCCATGCGGCTGTCGGGCACCGGCACCTTCCGGCCGCTGTCGCCGGTCGTGTTCGTCCGGATCGTGGAGGGCGCCGAGGCCTGCACCTGGCTGCAGAAGCAGGTCCGCGACGCGTCCGGTCCCGTCGCCCGTGAGCTGCAGTTCCCGTACCACCCGCACGTCACCGTGGCGCACGGGATCGACGAGGCGGCGCTGGACCGCGCCTTCGAGGAACTCGCCGACTACGAGGCGCGCTGGGCCTGCACCGGCTTCGCGCTCTACGAACAGGGCGCCGACGCGGTGTGGCGCATGCTGCGGAAGTTCCCGTTCGGCTCGCTGGTGGTGCCTTCGCAGACCGGGTGCGCGGACCGCGGTTCCGTCTCCGCGCACTGACCGCCGTACCCGGCACCCGTACCGTCTCCGTTCGGCGCCGCAGCCCCAGCTCGACCGCCGTCGCCACCGCCTCCGGCGGGGTGGCGAGTGGCGCCTCGGGCGGCCCCGCGGTCATCCGGGTACGGACGAAGCCGGGGCGTACGGCCATGACGTGCACGCCCGGGCCGTACAGCGCGTCGCCGAGGTCCTGGGCGACGGTGTCCGGGCCTGCCTCGCCGGAGCCGTGGATGCCGTAGACGAAGTCCGCGCGGCGGGCCCGCCCACCGGCGACGGACGACAGCACCACCGGGGAGCAGTGTCCCTGGGCCTGGGGGCGCTCGCGCACACGAGGCCCGCCGGGACCGCGCCGGTGTAGTCGGTCTGCGCGACCCGCACGGCGGCCTCCGGCGACCGTGTCGCCCATGCGGGAGCGATCGGTTTCGAGACGTCACTTTCCTGCCCGGAACGGGTGATTAACGGGATGTCGCTGCGGCAGGGGTTCCGGTCAGGGGTTCCGGCCCGGTGGGACGGGGGCAGGGACGATGCATGGACTGGCTGAAGAAGCTCCCGGTCGTCGGCCCGTGGGCGGTGCGACTGATGCGCACGCACGCGTGGCGGTCGTACGAGCGGATGGACCGCGTGCACTGGACGCGGCTGGCCGCCGCGATGACGTTCACCAGCTTCGTCGCGCTGTTCCCGCTGCTCACGGTCGCCGCCGCGATCGGCGCCGCCACTCTCGGCCAGGAACAGCAGGACACCCTCCAGAACAAGATCACCCAGCAGGTGCCCGGCATCTCCGACCAACTGGACATCGGGGGCCTGGTGCAGAACGCCGGGACCGTGGGCCTCATCGCCGGTGCCGCCCTGCTGCTCACCGGCATCAGCTGGGCCGGATCCATGCGCGAGTGCCTGCGCGCGGTGTGGGAGCTGCCCGACGAGGAGGAGAATCCCGCCCTGCGCAAGGGCAAGGACGCGGGCGTCCTCATCGGGCTCGGCGGCGCGTTCCTGATCACCCTGGGCGCGTCCGCCGTCGCCTCCGCGATGGTCGGCCGGATCAGCCGGGGCATCGGGTTGGAGGAGGGCGGCTGGGGCGGGATCGTGCTGCACGTCGCGGCCTTCGCCGTCGCCGTGGGCGCCGACTTCCTGCTCCTGCTGTACGTCCTGACCCTGCTGCCCGGCGTTGAACCCGCCCGCCGCCGTCTGGTGGTGGCCGCGCTCACCGGCGCGGTCGGTTTCGAACTGCTGAAACTGCTGCTCAGCGGCTATATGCAGGGCGTGGCCACGAAGAGCATGTACGGCGCGTTCGGCGTCCCGGTCGCCCTGCTGCTGTGGATCAACTTCACCGCGAAACTCGTTCTGTTCTGCGCCGCCTGGACCGCGACGACGCAGAACGAGGAGACCGCGCTCACGGACGCGGGCGGCGGCGCACCAGATCCGGCAGTGGCCAACGGCGGTTGACCAGGAACGCCCCGCCCGCGAGCAGCACCAGCGCCCCGCCCGTGACGGCGAGCGCGGTGCCTATGCCGTCGGCGCCGCCCCCGGCCGCGGCGCTCGCCACCGGCTCGGCACCCGCGACGCCGGGCGTACCGTCGCCGGCGCCGCCCGCCTCGCCGGGGGAGGCGGAGGCACCCGACCGGGCGTCGGCCCGCACGGCGCTCTTCGGCGGCACCAGCTCACCCACCGGATCGACCTTGCCGGCCGCCTTGAAACCCCAGTCGAAGAGCTTCGCGGTCTCCTTGTAGACCGCGTTGCGCCCGTCCTTCTCCGGGTTCATCACGGTGACGAGCAGCACTGTGCCGTCCTGCTCGGCGACCCCGGTGAAGGTCGCTCCCGCGTTGGTGGTGTTGCCGTTCTTCACACCCGCGATGCCCTCGTAGACGGGTACGTCGTAGTCACCGGACAGCAGCCGGTTGGTGTTCTGTATCTCGAAGGGCTTGCGGACCTTCTTGCCCTTCTTGTTCTTCTTCGTCTCGCCCGGGAAGTTGGCGCGGACCGTCGAGGCGTACTCCCGGAAGGCCTTCTTCTGCAGCCCGGAACGGGCGATCAGCGTCAGGTCGTACGCGGACGACACCTGGCCCTCGGCGTCGTAGCCGTCCGGGCTCACCGCGTGCGTGTCGAGGGCCTGGAGCTCCTCGGCGTGCTCGTTCATCTCCTTGACGGTGGTCTCGACGCCCCCGTTCATGGCGGACAGCACCCGCACGGCGTCGTTGCCGGAGCGAAGGAAGACGCCGAGCCACAGGTCGTGGACGGTGTAGGTCTCCTCCTCCTTGATCCCGACCATGCTGGAGCCGGGGCCGATACCGGCGAGGTCGGAGGGAACGACCTTGTGCTTGGCGGACCCGGGCCACTTCGGCAGCAGCGTGTCGGCGAACAGCATCTTCAGGGTGCTCGCCGGGGCCAGCCGCCAGTGCGCGTTGTGCGCGGCGAGCACCGCGCCGGACTCGGCGTCGGCGACGATCCAGGAACGGGCCGACAGTTCCTTCGGCAGCACCGGCACCCCGCTCGCGAGGTTGACCTGCGTTCCCGGCTGCCCGAGCCGTGCGCCGCCCACCGACGACATGGTCGCCGGGGGAGTGGCCGAGGGGCTCTTCGACGGACTGCTCGAAGGGCTCGGCGCCGCGAGTGCGACGGGAGCGGTCAGCGCGGTGGACAACAGAACGGCGGAAGTGACCAGCAGTGATCGCCGGATGGAGTTTTTGGGTGTGGGCACGGTCGGAAACGTACATGTCCTGCCCGGGGAAGTCCCCCTTCCGCCCCCACCCCGTGAACGGAATCGGACACCGTCCGGCGATACTGGATCCATGCCGTGCCCGTCCGGGTGACCACTCCCGGCCCCCTGGCCGACTCCGGGTGCCCGGCGTTGTGATGAAAGGTTTGATCTGGTGAAACTCAGCCGCCCCGTCTCCTGGTTCCTGCTCGTCTTCGGGGTGTGGAGCTGGATCATCTGGATCACTTTCGTCAGGAACCTGGTCAAGGACGGCAGCGGTCTCGCGTTCGACGACGGCGAGCCGACGGCGTACTTCTGGGTCCATCTGCTGCTGGCCGTCGTCTCTTTCGTATGGGGGACGGTCATCGGGGTCATCGGGTTGCGTGGTCTGCGCGCACTGAGCCGGACGTCACGGACGTCGTAACGGAAAACTGGGGAACACCGCACCGTGCCCATCGTCTTGGTACTCATCGCACTGCTGGTCCTCGCCGTCCTGGTGACGGGCAACTGGTACGTGTGGCGCCGTCTGTTCCGCGACACGACCCGGGGGCCGGGTGCCGTGCGCCGCTTGGGCGTCCTGGTGATCGCCGGGGGCTGGGCGGTGACCTTCGCGGCCTCCTTCACCGCGCGCGGCGGTGCCCCGTTCTGGCTCCACCAGGTCCTGGCCTGGCCCGGCTTCCTCTGGCTGGCCCTGTGCCTCTACCTGCTGCTGGGGGTGCTCGCGGGTGAGGTCGTACGCCCGGTACTGCGCCTGGTCCTGGAGCGCCGGGCGGCGCGGCGGACGGCACCGCCGCGCGAGGAACCGACGCCGATACCCGCGGGAGCGATGGCCGCCGCACCGGGATCGACGCAGTCGGCGGGCCCGGACACCCCTGCCCCCACCGGCACCCCCGGCACCCCTGACTCAGCCACCCCCGATCCGGCCGCTCCAGCCGCCCCTGCCGGTCCCGCCACTGCCTCCCTCCCTGTCGGTCCCTCCCGTCGTCTCTTCGTCTCCCGGGTGGTCGCCGGGGCCGCCGCCGCGGCGGCCGTCGGGACGGTCGGGTACGGCACGTACGACGTGCTGCGCGGACCGCGGGTGAAGCGGGTCACCGTGCCGCTCGCCAAGCTGCCCCGCGCGGCGCACGGTTACCGGATCGCGGTGGTCAGCGACATCCACCTGGGACCTGTTCTCGGCCGGGGCTTCGCGCAGAAGGTCGTCGACACGATCAACTCGACCCAGCCCGACCTGATCGCCGTCGTCGGCGACCTGGTGGACGGCACCGTGAAGGACCTCGGCCCGGCCGCGGCTCCCCTGGCGCAGCTGACGGCGCGGCACGGCTCCTTCTTCGTCACCGGAAACCACGAGTACTTCTCCGGCGCCGAGGAGTGGGTCGACGAGGTGCGCCGGCTCGGTCTGCGCCCCCTGGAGAACGCCCGCACGGAACTCCCGCACTTCGACCTCGCCGGGGTGAACGACCTGGCCGGTGAGGGCTACGGCCAGGGGCCCGACTACGCGCGGGCGCTCGGCGACCGGGACCGGGCACGCGCGTGCGTGCTCCTCGCCCACCAGCCGGTGCAGGTCCACGAGGCCGTCGACCACGGCGTCGACCTCCAGCTCTCCGGCCACACCCACGGCGGCCAGCTCTGGCCCGCCAGCCTCGTCGCCGGCGCCGTCAACCCGACCCTCGCCGGTCTCGACCGCTACGGCGACACCCAGCTGTACGTCAGCCGCGGCGCCGGCGCCTGGGGCCCGCCGACCCGGGTCGGCGCGCCGTCGGACATCACGGTGATCGAACTGGCGTCGAAGCAGACCTGACGGCTGCCCCGCGCGCCTCCCGCGCGGGGCGCGGTCAGCCGAGCGGTGCGGGGCGGTCGTGGCCGGCGGGTGTGCCGCGGGGCTTCGCCGGGTCGGGCAGGGCCCTGGTCAGGCCCGGCAGGAAGTCCGTGAACAGTTCGTGGACCTCGCGGACCAGGGGGCGCAGTACGCGGAAACGGGCCAGGGCGACACCCCGCGCGGTGATGCGGGCGCCGCGCTCGGCGAGGCGGTAACTGTGTGCGCGGTCCTCGGTGCGGTCGAAGATCCAGTACAGGACGAGGCCCATCTGGGCCAGCCACATCAGCTCGGGCAGCACCCCCCGCAGTTCCGGTGCGACCTTGGCCCCCGACCCGGCCAGCACCTCCCGGTGGACACCGATCGCCTGCACGCGCGCGTGCTCCGACTCGGGGAGAAGGGGCTGAGCGGGCTGTCCGGGTCGGCGGCGTTCTTGAAGAACTGCACCGCGGACTCGTGGTACGGCGTGGCGATGTCCAGCCATGCCTTCAGCACGCCCGCGAGCCGGGCCTCCAGCTCGGTCTCCCGGTCCAGGATCTCCCGGACCACCCGCCGGTGCTCGGCGGCGATCCGGTCGTAGAACCCCTGGATCAGGTGTTCCTTGCCCTCGAAGTAGTAGTACGCGTTACCGACGGAGACACCGGCCTCCGCGGCGATGGCCCGCATGGTCGTCCTGCCGTACCCGCGCTCCTGGAACAGCCGCATGGCCGTCTCCAGGATCAGGGCGCGGGTCTGCTCGGACTTGCTGGGTGCGGCACCGTCGCCGGGGCCGTCGTTCTTCGCGGGCACGGAAGGAGAGCCTAACGGCAGGCGGAAAGCCCCCCGGCGGGAGGAAGGCCCTACGGGGCGGCGCGGGGCCGTCCCGGCCCGTCGCGGGGACGGCCGGTGGTCACGGTCGGCGCCCGAGCTGAGGGCGCTTGGTGTAGTCGGTCAGGCCGACCACGTTGCCCCAGGGGCCGGCGAACTCGACGGTCCAGCCGGTGGCGCCCGAGAAGAGCCCGTCGAGCGGACCGATCCCGGCACCGCTCAACGCCTCGGCGGCGACCCGGGCGTCGGGCACCTCCAGCCACACCCGTGCGGAGGGCCACACCGGCGGTCGGCACCCCAGCCCCTCCTCGAGCCGCAGCACCGTCCCGGGCGTCTCGCCGCCCACCTTCAGCAGGACGGTCCCGGCCTCGTCCAGCCGGAAGCCGACGGGAAACCCGGCCCGCCCGTAGAACCCGACGGCCTCGTCGAGGTCCCCGACGGGCGGCAGCACATGGTCGAACCCGAGCAGTTCGCAGGACTCGTCACCTGACATGACGTCACATCAGGTGTTCTCCGTGCGAAGTGGGCAGATGAGGTGACAGGGCGGTGGCGGGTCACTCTTCCGGAGGGGCGGCCGACGTAGGGCCCCCGACTTCTCTTTGCCCTCCGCGTCCTGCAAGATGACTGGCAGTTTCCGCATCCTCCAGGAGAGACACCACCGTGAGCGAGCAGCCGCAGCAGCCGTCCCAGCCGCCCGGTTTCGGCCCCCCGAACCCCGGCGCGGCCGGACAGCCCGACCCCTACGGCTACCCGCAGGCCGGTCAGCCCGGCTACGGCTACCCCCAGCAGCAGCCCCCCGGCGGCTACCCGCCGCCCGGCTACCAGCAGGCCGGCTGACCAGAAGTCCCCGGGGTTCCCCCCGGGCGACCCCCACGCGCTCTACGGGTACGACCCCTACGGCCGCCCCTACTCCGACAAGTCGAAGATCGTCGCCGGTATCCTCCAGCTCTTCCTCGGCTCCCTCGGCATCGGCCGCTTCTACGTCGGTTCGGTCGGCATCGGCATCGCCCAGCTGCTCACCTGCGGCGGCCTTGGCATCTGGTCGATGATCGACGGCATCATGTACCTGGTCAGCAACGACCGCACGGACGACCAGGGGCGGATCCTGCGTGGCTGACGCGGCTCCTTCCGCGCCGGCCGGGGGCGGCCGCGGTGGCATCCCGCGGTGCCCCCCGTCGCGCTGCTGGTCGCCGGCGTCGCGGGAGCCGCCTACCTGTGGGGCACCGACCCGCACGAGCCCGGCCATGTCCTGCCCCAGTGCCCGTTCCGGGCCGTCACCGGCCTGCTGTGCCCAGCCTGCGGCGGTACACGCATGGCGTACGACCTGATGCACGGTCACTTCGCCGCGGCCTGGCTGGACAACCGGGCCCTGCTGCTCGCCGCGCCGTTCGCGCTGGTGCTGTGGGGGCGCTGGACGATCGAGGGTCTGCGGGGCCGCGCCTGGGCACCTCGGCTCGCCCCCCGGGTCCAGGTGCTGATCCTGCTGTCGGCGGTGGCCTGGACGGTGGCCCGCAACATCGTCTGACGGTACGAGTTGATCACGGAACGGGAACGTTAGTTCTGCTCCTCTCCCGCCCGCCGACCTGGCCGTTTACGCTCCTCACGCGCAGGGGGGACAGTTGACGAACCATGGGCTGTCGCGCGTGGTCGCGTACGCGGTCGTCCGATGCTCCTTCCTGGGCCGTCCGGGCGCAGTCGCCCGGCCTGTATCCGCTTTCTTTTCCCAGGAGCACCACCATGACCGTCCCCCCAACCCCCAGGCTCCTTTCGGCTTTGACCCGCAGGGCCGTCCGTACTCGGACAAGTCGAAGATCGTCGCCGGCATCCTCCAGCTCTTCCTGGGGACCCTGGGCATCGGCCGGTTCTACGTCGGCTCCGTCGGCATCGGCATCGCCCAGCTGCTCACCTGCGGCGGCCTCGGCATCTGGGCGCTGATCGACGGCATCATGTACCTGGTCAGCAACGACCGCACCGACAAGCAGGGCCGCGTGCTGCGCGGCTGACACCGTCCAGGACCTGCCCGGCGGTCATGCCCCGCCCGGCGGACGAACAGACCGAGGGCCCCGATCCAATGGATCGGGGCCCTCGGTCGTCACGGCGAAGAGCGTCGGGAGAACGTCAGAAGCGGCGCGTGATGAGCGCCCGCTTCACCTCCGCGATCGCCTTGGTGACCTCGATGCCGCGCGGGCACGCGTCCGTGCAGTTGAAGGTCGTCCGGCAGCGCCAGACGCCGTCACGGTCGTTGAGGATCTCCAGGCGCTGCTCGCCGGCCTCGTCACGCGAGTCGAAGATGAAACGGTGCGCGTTGACGATCGCGGCCGGACCGAAGTACTGGCCGTCGTTCCAGAAGACCGGGCACGAGGACGTGCAGGCGGCGCACAGGATGCACTTCGTCGTGTCGTCGAAGCGCTCGCGGTCCTCGGCGGACTGCAGCCGCTCACGCGTCGGCTCGTTGGTCTCCTTCGTGATCAGGAAGGGCATCACGTCCCGGTACGCCTGGAAGAACGGCTCCATGTCCACGACCAGGTCCTTGAGGACCGTGAGGCCCTTTATGGGCTCGACCGTGATCGGCTTCTCGGGGTTGAGGTCCTTGATCAGCGTCTTGCACGCCAGGCGGTTCGTGCCGTTGATCCGCATGGCGTCGGAGCCGCAGATGCCGTGGGCGCAGGAGCGGCGGAAGGTCAGCGTGCCGTCCTGGTCCCACTTGATCTTGTGCAGCGCGTCGAGGACACGCTCCTTGGGGTCGATCTCCAGCTGGAAGTCTTCCCAGGTCGCCTCGGCGGAGACCTCCGGGTTGAAACGGCGGATCCGGAAGTTGGCGGTGATGTAGGGGGAGTCGGCGAAACCGGGCCCGGGCGATCCGGCCGCGTTCGCCTTGTCCAGAACAGGGGTAGCCATCAGTACTTACGCTCCATCGGCTGGTAGCGGGTCTGGACGACCGGCTTGTAGTCGAGACGGATGGACTCGGTGCCGTCGTCGCCCACCTCGCGGTACGCCATGGTGTGGCGCATGAAGTTGACGTCGTCGCGGTTCGGGTAGTCCTCGCGGTAGTGACCGCCGCGGGACTCCTTGCGCGCCAGCGCGGAGACGGCCATGACCTCGGCCAGGTCGAGCAGGTTGCCCAGCTCGATGGCCTCCAGCAGGTCGGTGTTGAACCGCTTGCCCTTGTCCTGGATGGCGACGTTCCGGTAGCGCTCGCGCAGCTCCGCGATCTTCTCGACCGCCGTCTTGATCGTCTGCTCGGTGCGGAACACCATGACGTTGGCGTCCATGGTCTCCTGCAGCTCGCGGCGGATCGTGGCGACCCGCTCGGTGCCGGTGGAGGACCGCAGCCGCTCGATCTGCTCGGCGACGAACGACTCCGGGTTCTCCGGCAGCTCGACGAAGTCGACCGTGTGCGCGTACTCGGCGGCCGCGATGCCGGCCCGCTTGCCGAACACGTTGATGTCCAGCAGCGAGTTGGTGCCCAGGCGGTTGGCGCCGTGCACCGACACGCACGCGACCTCGCCGGCCGCGTACAGGCCCGGGACGACGGTGGTGTTGTCCGCCAGCACCTCGCCCTGGACGTTCGTCGGGATGCCGCCCATGGCGTAGTGCGCGGTCGGCTGGATCGGGATCGGGTCGTTGTACGGCTCGATGCCCAGGTAGGTCCGCGCGAACTCCGTGATGTCGGGCAGCTTGGCGTCCAGCTGCTCAGGCGGGAGGTGGGTCAGGTCCAGGTAGACGTGGTCGCCCTCGGGACCGCAGCCGCGGCCCTCGCGGATCTCCGTGTAGATGGACCGGGACACGACGTCACGGGAGGCGAGGTCCTTCATGACCGGCGCGTACTTCTCCATGAAGCGCTCGCCGTCCTTGTTGCGCAGGATGCCGCCCTCACCGCGGGCGCCCTCCGTCAGCAGGATGCCCATGCGCCAGATGCCGGTCGGGTGGAACTGGAAGAACTCCATGTCCTCCAGCGGCAGCCCGCGTCGGTACACGGCCGCCTGACCGTCACCGGTCAGGGTGTGCGCGTTGGACGTCACCTTGAAGAACTTGCCGTTGCCACCGGAGGCGTAGATCACGGACTTCGCCTGGAAGACGTGGATCTCACCGGTGGCCAGCTCGTACGCCACCACACCGGCCGACTTCCTGACGCCGTCGACCTTGGTGATCAGCTGGTCCAGGACGTAGAACTCGTTGAAGAACTCCACGCCCTCCTTGACGCAGTTCTGGTACAGCGTCTGAAGGATCATGTGACCGGTGCGGTCGGCGGCGTAGCAGGAGCGGCGGACCGGGGCCTCGCCGTGGTTGCGGCTGTGGCCGCCGAAGCGGCGCTGGTCGATGGTGCCGTCCGGGGTGCGGTTGAACGGCAGGCCCATCTTCTCCAGGTCGAGGACGGAGTCGATGGCCTCCTTCGCCAGGATCTCGGCGGCGTCCTGGTCGACCAGGTAGTCACCGCCCTTGACCGTGTCGAAGGTGTGCCACTCCCAGTTGTCCTCCTCCACGTTGGCCAGCGCGGCGGCCATGCCGCCCTGCGCGGCGCCCGTGTGGGAGCGGGTGGGGTAGAGCTTGGTCAGGACGGCGGTGCGGCTGCGCTTGGTCGACTCGATGGCCGCGCGCATGCCCGCGCCACCGGCGCCGACGATGACGGTGTCGTACTTGTGGATCTTCATGATTCTCGTAGCCCCGTGCCTAGCGGATGTTCGGGTCGAAGGTGAAGATCACCAGCGTGCCCAGCAGGATGGTGAACACCGTGGCGGTGTAGAGCAGGCCCTTGAGCCACAGCCGGGTGTTCGTGCGTTCCGCGTAGTCGTTGATGACCGTGCGCAGGCCGTTCGCGCCGTGCAGCATGGCCAGCCACAGCATCAGCAGGTCCCAGACCTGCCAGAACGGCGAGGCCCAGCGGCCCGCCACGAAGGCGAAGCCGATCTTGGAGACGCCGCCGTCCAGGACGAGCTGGATCAGCAGGTGCCCGATGACCAGGACGACCAGGACGACACCGGAGAGGCGCATGAACAGCCAGGCGGCCATCTCGAAGTTGCCCCGGGTGGTCTTCGGGGTCTTCTTGGTCCGCGCGCGCGGGGGCTCGATGACCGGCGCCGGGTTGTCGACGGAGTAGAGGGAGTCGCCCTCGACGGGGCCGATGCCCGAGGCGGAGGTTTCAGTGGTGGACATGGGTCAGCTCCCGAACAGTTCACGAGCGGCGTGGCCGAGCACGGGGTAGACGGCCCCGATCATCAGCACGGCCCATAGGGCGACGACGGCCCAGAGCATCTGCTTCTGGTACCGGGAACCCTTGATCCAGAAGTCGACGGCGATGACACGCAGGCCGTTGAGCGCGTGGAAGAGGATGGCGGCCACGAGGCCGTACTCCAGCAGCGCGACGATCGGCGTCTTGTACGTGGCCACGACGGTGTCGTAGGCCTCCGGGGACACGCGCACGAGGGCGGTGTCCAGCACGTGAACGAACAGGAAGAAGAAGATGAGGACGCCGGTGACTCGATGAGCCACCCAGGACCACATTCCTTCCCGGCCGCGGTACAGCGTTCCAGCCGGCACGGAAGTTTCCTCCGGGAGCGGGGGTTGGGGCCGCGCCGGCTTCTCCGTGTCGGTCGGGCCCGGCCGGGTACGGTCCACCGGCCCCTAGCATCGTAGCCACGTGTTGCCGCGAGGCGGACAGGGGCCCTGTCCTTGTGATCGAACTGGCACGCTTACGGGCTAGAGAGGTGGCTTCTGCGGTGAGATGTCCGGTGATGCTCCGGGGCGGCGCCGACGGGGCGGATGCCGCAGGCCGTCAGCGGTCCGTGTCCGAGAGGAGAGCGGCCAGGCGGCCCCGTGCCAGGCGCCGGAGTTCCTCCCCCGCGACCAGGCGCTCCTCCTCCGGATCGTTGGCCAATCGTGACCGGATGTTCTCGAGTACGTGGTCCGGGACCTCGTCCGGCTTCAGGTCGTCGACATAGGTGACGAACGGGTGTCCGAACCGGCTCTCGTAGGCCGCGCGGGCGGCGTTCAGCGCCGTATGGGCGGCGGAGTACGCGTCCTTTGGGAGGTCGGGGAGGGCCTCCGCGGCCAGGGCCGCGACGCGCTCCGCGCGGGGCAGGTCGTAGGCCGCTTCGTCCGCTGCCGCCAGGAGGGAGCCCAGGTCCGGGTACGGGCGGTGGGCCGCGACGCGCACCGCCCAGCGAGGGCTGTGCAGACAGGTCAGGAGGGCGCGCTCGGCGTCCTCGGCGGACGCGGCGTTGAAGCGCTCCAGCGGGGACGGGGCGCCGCCGGGCGTGTCGGACGGTCCCGGTGTGTCGGGTGCGGGTGTGCCGCGCGACTGTCCGGGTATGACGACACGGCCGGGGCGATGCGGGAGGCGGTGCACAGGCAGCGTGGGTCCTCGGAGGTGTCACAGGTGTGTCGGTGGGTGGGATCGGTGAGGGATCGGGTGACGGATGGTGTGAGAGGTGTGTCGTCACGTTATCGAGTGAGTCCATGGTGTGTCCGATCGATAGTCGAAATTCACCCGGACGGGAGAGTTTCGGAACGCCCCGTCGATGCCCGTCACTCGTACGGGTCGTAGGTTGGCCGTGTGAGTCGGCACAGGCGAGGCAGACGTCGGGCACGTCGGGCATCCGTTCAGAAGAAGCAGCGGCGGGTGCTGGTCGTGGCCCTGGCCGCGGGCGCGGTGGTCGCGGCGTCCGGAGTGGGCCTCGGGTTCTGGGCGACCTCGGACGACGACGCCGGTTCCGCCGCCTCCCGGTCCGGGAACTCCGCGGGCTCGCCGCCGGAGCCGAGCCCCACCCGCTCCTACCCCCTGTCCCAGGCGCCCCGGACCATACCCGCCGTCCGCGACCACAGCGCCGAGCGCGGTCCCGGCTGGCGTCCCGAGCGTGGTCACCGGGTGGTCGTCGGCGATCCGGCACTGGCCGACGAGGGCCGCCTCGTAGCCGATGAGCTGGGCCTGACGTACGCGGGGGAGAAGGACGACGAGCGGGCCGGGGACCTGAGCCTGGTGCTGAACAAGGGCGAGGGCGCGCATCCCGAGTCGTACACCATGACCGTGCGGGGCGGCCGGGTGACCGTCAGCGCTCCCGCCGAGGCGGGCGTCTTCTACGGCACCCGCACCCTCAAGCAGCAGATACGCGGCGCCGGGACCGCCCCCGAGGGCGTCGTGCGCGACGAGCCCGCCAAACAGCGGCGCGGGATGATGCTGGACGTCGCGCGCAAGCATTTCACCGCCGACTGGATCGAGGACCGGGTCCGCGAGCTCGGCGACCTGAAGTTCAACGAGTTGGGTCTGCACTTCTCCGACGACCAGGGCTTCCGTATCGAGTCCGACTCGCACCCGGAGGTCGTGTCCGACCAGCACCTGACCAAGGCACAGGTCAAGCGGATCGTCGACCTCGCGGCGAGCCGGCACATCACCGTCGTACCCGAGATCGACTCGCCCGGACACCTCGGCGCGGTCATCGCCGCCCACCCCGACCTCCAGCTGCGCAACGTGAACGGCGGCGTGGTGCGCGGCGCGATCGACATCTCCAAGGACGCGTCCGCCGAGATCGTCGACGACCTGCTGAACGAGTACGCCGGGCTCTTCCCCGGAGGGCAGTGGCACCTCGGCGCCGACGAGTACCAGGCGCTGGTGGTCTCCGACCCCGAGGCGTCGTTCCCGGGCCTGGCCACCGCCGCCCGGGAGAAGCACGGCTCCGGCGCCACCGTCGAGGACCTGGCCACCGGCTGGCTCAACGACCGGGCCGACACCGTCCGCGCCCACGACCGCACGCCCCGCGCCTGGAACGACGGCTTCTTCGAGGACGGTTCGGTGCGGGCCGCCGAGGACGTCCAGGTCGCCTACTGGACCGGCAAGGAGATCGGTGCCCGCCAGCCGGCGGAGTACCTGAGCGAGGGCCGCGACGTCATCAACTACAACGACGAGTTCCTCTACTACGTGCTCGGGGAGCCGCAGACCTTCGTCTACCCGACGGGCGAGCGGATCTACGAGCAGTGGACGCCGCTGGTGCTGCGCGGCACCACCGCGGTGCCCGACAAGTACGACGGACAGATCCTCGGCGGGTCCTTCGCCGTCTGGTGCGACCTGGCGAATTCCCAGACCCAGGAGCAGGTCGCGGCCGGGATCAGGATGCCGCTGCGGGCGACGGTGCAGAAGCTCTGGCACCCGGACGGTGAACCGGCACTGTCCTGGGCGGAGTTCCGGGCCCTGGCGGACAAGCTGGACTGAGCGGGCGGTTTCGGCGAGGTCACGGACAGACGGATTGCGGCGTCTTCCTGCGAACCCCCGTGCGACTGTGGTGGTCTTCTGACGAGCCGAAAACGACACCGGGGGGAATACCGGCACATGGGCTTCTGGGGGTGTTTCGTCGTGGGCCGTGGGGAGCGGCCGCTCGCCGGACTGGACGCGCCTGCCGGCGCCCGGGGCATGACCCTGCGCACGTCGGCACCGGGCGGCTGGCAGATCTGGGAGTACCCGAGCGGCGACGGCGGCATCGGGAACATGAACGACCTCGCCAGGGAGACGGGCGCGCCCGCGCTGTTCGGGTACGTGAGGGACAGCGACTGCGTGGTGGTGGAGGCGGCGGCGCCGGAGAGCGGCGCGTGGACGACCTGCCTGGCGCGCGCCGCGATGGCCGGTTACCTCGGCGCGGGAGCGGACGGCGAGCAGGACGGTGTGGAGCAGGGCGGGCTCACGCTGGAGGACTACTTCCTCGAGCCCCGTGACGCCGCCGACCGTGCCGTGGAATGGGCCGCCGAGGCCGGACACACCGTTTCCGCCGGGGAACTGGTCGGGGTCCTGACCGCCGACCCCGACCCCGGCTCCATGGCCGAAAACCTCTTCTTCCGCTTACTCGACCGGCTCGGAGTGGTGCCTCTGTGACACTCCCGGGCCGTCGCACGCAGTAAGGGAAAATGCGGCCTCCGTCCCGTGAGGTCCGTGAAAGGGCCTCGTCAGGGGCCTGCGAAGACCCGCTGAGGGAGACGTGGATGAGCCTGGTGGAACTGATCGCGCAGGCGGACGAGCGTGAGCTGGCCGCGAGTGGGCTGGCTTGTTTGGATCGGTGCGTACCGCTACTGGGCGGCGGCGACGAGACGCTGCGCCCCCTGTGGGCGAGCCTCGCCGGGGACGCCGCCGCCGACGACTGGACGCGGCGGCTGGAGCAGACGCGGGGCAAGCTCGACGGGACGGCCGACGATGACGCGGCCACGGCGCTCGCGCACCGGATGCTCGCCACCGCCCCCGCTGAGCGCTCCGCCCCCGCACTGCGGGAGTGGGCCCACGCCTGTTCCGTCGCCGCGCTGCGGATCCACCGGATCCTGGACGGCGCCGATCCCGCCGAGGACGCCACGGACACGGTCGACGCGCCCCGCGAAGGCCGTACGGAGGGCATGTCGCCGCTCGTCGCCGCCGAACTGCGCCGCCAGATCACGGTCCTGGAGGTCCTGGCCGGTCACGGCCCGGCCGGACTGCGCCGCGCGCTCGAGGTGTCGACGGAGGGCCGCCGCGTGCTGGTCGCCGCGCTGTCCCGCCGAAGCCGCAGAGACGGCTGACCGCCAGGCACCGGCGACCGGCCGGGACGGTCGTCCCGGTTCAGTGCAGGAGCCACTTCACCACCGCCTCGTGCTGCCGCGCCGTGCGCGTGTAGAACGTGGTCAGGTCGCGGTGGGCCGCCGCGAAGGCGTCGCGGGCCTGCGGCTCCACGTCCGGACCGCCGTAGCGCGGGAGGAGCCGGTCACGGGCCCGTCGCCACAGCGCGTCGAAGTCGGCGGTCTCCAGGAAGCCGGCGACGCGGCCGGCCTGGGCCGCGGTCAGCAGCAGGAACGGCGGCCGGTCCGGGCCGGGCGGGGTGACCGGCCGCCCGCCGAGGACCACGTGGGCGGGCGGGCCGTCCGGCGTGTGCCGCGGGGGCGCACCTGTGTAGAGGAACTCCTGGTCCAGGTAAGCCTTGTCCAGGATCTCCTCGCGATGCCGGCCGATGCGTGCGCGCACGGCCTCCCAGTCGTCCTCGAACAGACGCAGCAGCCAGGCGGGGCTGTTGCGCAGGGCCGGGGACGGCACGGCGCGTAAATGGAAGTACGTACTCATCGAAGACAGGAGCGCAGCCGGCCCCGATCCGTCACCCCCGTGTCGACATTCCCGCCCGAACGAGCACGTCCTGTGACCGCGGTGCGGTGGACCGGGGGCGGTTCCGCACCGATTGCGGAACCCGGGCGGAATCGCGGTGACGAATCCCTCGGCTCGTGCGCTCTACCGGGTGTGACGACTGCGACGACTGTGACGACACAGCAGGAGACCAGGCCTTCGGCCGCGACCAAGCCCGCGCGGTGGGCGGCGGACACCGTGACGGCGATGCGCGAAGGGGCGCGGCTGCGCCTCGACTACTCGGCGCGCAGCCTGTGGAGCGTCGACCGCACGATCGAGGACATACGCCGGGAGGCGGCCCCGTACGCCGCCGTGAAGACGGTGCTGCGCGGATTCGGCGCCTACACCGGTGAGGTGATCGTGCGTCAGACCGGCGGAGAGTGGTGGGCCTCGGGCGGCGACCACTGGGTCCGCACCCCCGACGGCCGCTTCTGGGACCCCGTGGACGAGGCCCGCCGCTGCTACACGGGCGACGGGTCACTGCGCCTGCTGTGCCGGGACGCGTCACGGACGTGACGTGCGGGGTACCACGGGGCGTGGGATGACGTGACGTGCGGCGCCGCGCGCACACCACGGCCGGGGTCCCGTGTCCCGCACGGGCCCCGGCCGTGGTGTGCGTCGGCCGACGTGCGGCTACGGCGTCAGCGTGTGCCCCAGCCGGGCGCCCGTCGGGGTGCCCAGGGTGCCCTTGCCGAACACGTACGAGTCACCGAAGCCGAGCCCCGAGCTGTTGCTCGGCACGTACGTGAGGACCCCGTTGCCGCTGTCCTCGCCGGCGGCGCCGAACGTGAGGTCCGCGCGGCCGTAGCCCGACAGGTCGGCCAGGGACACGGAGGAGCCGAAACTGTCGCCCGACTCCGTGGAGCCGGGAACGCCGGGGGTGTCCTGGGAGATGGACACCGAACCGGAACCGGTGAGGCCGGACGAGGTGCCCCGGAACAGGATCGCGTTGCCCGCGTTGGAGCGGTTGACGCCGCCGCGGGTGAGGTCCTCGCCGGGGGCGCCGGCCAGGACGTCCGCGTAGCCGTCGGCGTTGTAGTCGCCGACGGCTACCGAGGTGCCGAGGGCGTCACCGGACTCGTTGCCGCCGGGGACGTACGCCGTGTTCTGGTGGAGCGTCTTCATGCCGGTGGTGGTGAACCCGGCCGACGTGCCCAGGACCATGGTGATCCGCCCGCCCGCGTTCGTACCGCCGGACTCGGCCGCGACCGGCTGGCCGATGACGATGTCGTCGTAGCCGTTGCCGTTGATGTCGCCCGCGGCGATGGAGCGGCCGCCCTTGACGGAGATGACCCCCACCTTGGTCAGCCCGGACGCGGAGCCCGCGAAGCGCATCACGCGGCCGATACCGCCGGTGTCGCGGTAGTTGACGGCGATGTCCGCGTAGCCGTCCCGGTTGAAGTCGCCGCTCGCGGCGTCCAGGTAGGACACCGAACCCGTGGCGGAGGTCAGCGTGCCGTACTTGGTGGCGCCGCCGGTGTGCCGGGCGTTCCAGTTGCCGCCACGGCCGGTGCCGGCCGCGAAGACGTCCGCCTTGCCGTCACCGTTGAAGTCACCGACGGCGACGGTGGTGCCGAGCTTGGCGCCGGTCTGCGTCACGCCCGTGGTGGTGTACGAGAAGCCGGTGTTCAGGGCGGGGCCGTACATCACCGTGACCGCGCCCCGGTCGGCGTGGCCGCTGGTGTCGTCCTCGCCGGGGACCCCGATCGCCAGGTCGGCGTAGCCGTCGCCGTTGACGTCGCCCCACGCGGTGGAGGAACCGAAGGCGTCACCGGACTCGGAGGAGCCGGGCACGCCGGGGCTGCTCTGGGTGAGCGACAGCTTCGCCGAGGTCACCGGGCCGTTCATGCCGCCGGGGACCACCCGCACGGCGTTCGCCTTGGGCACACCGGCGACCAGGTCCGCGAGGCCGTCACGGTTGTAGTCCGAGGTGGGCAGGGCGTGCGAGATGCCCGGCGTCTTGGCGAGCGTGGCGATGCGGGACAGTTTCGGGTACAGGTTCTTGCCGGGGCAGGCCGTGTAGTTGGTGTCCCGGTGGCCGAAGACCCGCGGCAGGGTGACCGCCTGCCCCTTGGCGATCTTGTTGCCGTTGACGCCCGCGTCCACACCGGAGGTCAGCGTGACCTGGCCGGTCGGGTCGAGGCCGTACATCCCGAACTTCCAGGCGATGATCCGCGCCATCGCGTCCATCGCGGCCCGGCCCGGCTGAACGCTCTCGAAGTTGCCGAGGTACGAGATGCCGAGCGTGTCGGTGTTGAAGCCGACGTCGTGCGCGCCGACCACCGGCAGGTCCATGCCGCCGCTGCGGCCCTCGAAGATCTGACCGCAGCGGTCGACGACGAAGTTGTAGCCGATGTCGTAGTAGCCGCGAGTGAAGTGCTCCTGCTGAATGGAGCGCATCCGGGCCCGCGACTCGGCGCAGGACAGCCTGTTGTCGCTGTCCATGCCGGTGTGGTGGATGACGGCGGCCTTGACATCGGTGCCGTAGCTCGGCGTGCCGTCGTAGTCCGTGGACGCGCCCCACTCGGCCTGCGTGATGACCGGCGGCTTCACGACCGTCGAGGGGCGGGCCTCGGGCACGGTCGGGGTGGGCTCGGGGGACGTCGTCGGGGACGCGGACTCCGTGGCCGTCTCCGACGCGGTGCCGGTGGGCGTCCCGGTCGCCGTCTCCGTCCCGGTCTCCGTGCTCGAGGGCAGCGGGGACGTGGGCGGCGGGGTGGTGGTCGGGTCCTCCGTCGGCTCCGGCGTCACCGGGGCCGTGGTCTCCGCCGCGAACGCCACCGGATCCAGGGCGGCCACGTCCGGGGCGCCCTTCGGGTTGGTGCCCGGGTCGAGCAGCTTGACGTCCATGCCTGCCGGCTGGCCGCCCGCCTGGGTGCCGTCGGCCTTCACCACACGCACCTCGATGCCGTCGGAGGCACCGGTCCACACCGAGGCCGTACCGCCGCGCGTGGCCGCCCGCGCGCCTTCCGCGCCGTCGGCCTGGTTCGGTTCGTCCTCCAGTTCCTGCCAGCCGGACCACTTCCCGGTCTCAAGGTCCCGGGTACGCACTTCGGGCGTGCCCTTGACCTCGGCATCCGGGTTGTCCCAGGTCACGAGCACGGCACTGAAGCGATCCGTGTCCCGCCGCTCCAGCCCGCAGCGGCAGGCTCCGCGGTTCTCCAGCTTCACCGTGTCCACGCTCGGCTTGCGGGGCTTCTCCCCGGCACCGGCGGGCGTGGACGACGGATCGGCCATCGCGTATGTGGCGATGCCCGCGCCACTCAGCACGACGGCGCCTACGGTCAGCCATGCACGCCGCTTCATGCTGAGCGGTCTGTACACACGGCTCTTACGAGCACTCAACTGTCCCACCCCTAGAAAATGAGCACGAGTTCATCACCTGTCACACAGGTGGCACTAACTCAGCGCTCATGCGTGGCCAAACGTCACTCACGGGTCCTCACCGGCCGGCCCACGGCGCCCGGCACGTCTGTGGGACCCGGCCCCTGCGCAACCGGAGGGCCACACAGGGCGGTTGACGAGCTGTGACACTTTCGGGGCGCCGGACGCTGAGAGCCGTGGGGGCGTGGCTACGACCCGATGTGTCGCGCCAAGCGATCGCCCTACGAACCCGGTACGGACGAGGACGGTTTTTGGGTAAGGGAGGCGAACCCCGCCGCGCGAAGGCGCACGACGGGGAACTGGGCGCGGCCGTCGCGCGGGCCCAGGACGGGGACGAGGCCGCCTTCGCCGTGGCCTACCGATTAGTCCAGCCCGGACTGCTCGGCTACGTGCGCGGACTGGTCGGCGACGACGCCGAGGACGTGATGTCGGACGCCTGGCTGGAGGTAGCCCGCGACCTGGGCAGGTTCAAGGGCGACGGGGCGGGGTTCCGGGGCTGGACGGCGACCATCGCCCGGCACCGGGCGCTGGACCACCTGCGCCGGCAACGGGCGCGGCCCCGCCCCTCGACGCTGGAACAGGACGTGTGGGACCTCCCCGGTCCGCAGAGCACGTACGAGATGGCGCTGGAGGCCATTTCCACGGAGCACGCCCTGGCGCTGGTCGCGGGGCTGCCCCGGGACCAGGCCGAGGCCGTACTGCTGCGCGTGGTCGTCGGCCTCGACGGCCCCGCCGCCGCCCGCGTCCTCGGAAAGCGGCCAGGCGCGGTGCGGACGGCCGCGTACCGGGGTCTGAAACGCCTGGCCGCGCAACTGGGCGTCGAAAGTGTGACGGATGAGGCCTCCCGGACGCTGGGTGAGTCGAAGTGACCCGTGACCGGGACGGTGCGTGACAGCGGACGGGGCGGCGGCGCCCGGACCGGGCAGGCCGGACCCGGCGACCCGCGGCGTTCGGCCCGGCGGGCGGTCTGAACAGGCCGGACGCGTGGAACGTATGGGTCGGTCGGACCGTACCGCCCGAGTGAGCGGGGCGCGCGGGCCGTGTGGACCGGCCGTGCCGGGCGGAGCCGGGAGTGAACCGAGTGGATCGAGCAGGGACGGAAACGGACATGGGTGAACGGAGGAACGACGACGGGCCGTCCGGCCGTCGGCGTGGGCACCCCGAGGGCGCGTCGCAGGGCCACCGCCCGGCCGGACAGGGCCGCCCCGGTTCCGGTCCGCACGGTGTCCGTGACACCGCGGGCCTCGAGGCGCTGCTCGTCCAGGCGTTGGTCCGGGACGGTGTCGACGCCGGGGCCGAACAGCGGGTCGTGGCCGCGTTCCGGGAGGCGCGGGAGGCGGGCGCGCACCGCACCGGCGCCCGCACCCGGCGCCGGGACGACTGGCGGCCCCGGGAGCGGCGCCTCGGCCGCTTCTCGGTGAAGGCAGGGTTCTCCGTCCTGATCGCCGGTCTCAGCCTGGGCGGGGTCGCCGTCGCAGGGATCGGCGCGGTCGGCTCGGGGGTGGACGGCTCCGGGGACGACGGGAGCCGGGGCAGCCGTACCACGGCTCCGTCCAGCACCTCGGCCCCGCTCGGGGCCCCGTCCGCCGACCGGTCCTCCGGTGCGGGTGCGGACTCCCGTCCCGGCTCCGACCCCGCCGCGTCGGAACCTCCCGTCCGGGCCCAGGACCTCGAGGACCACTGTCGAACCTATGAGCGGGTCGAAGGGCGCGGTAAGGCGCTGGACTCGGTTGCCTGGAAGCGGCTCACCGAGGCGGCGGGCGGCGCGGCGAACGTCGACGCGTACTGCGCCGCGCAGTTGCGGCCGTCGACGGGGGAGGCGGAACCCGGCGGCACCGGTGCGCCGGCCGACAGGACCGGTGGCGCGGGCGGGGCGGCCGGAAACAACTCCTCCGGCGCCGCGGGCACCGCGAGCGACGCGGCCACCGCCGGCACCGGCGCTTCGGGCAACGACGCGGCCACCGCCGGCACCGGCTCCGGTGGCGCGGACAACGGTGCCGAGAACGGCGCGGGCACCGGCGCGAGCGAGAGCCAGGGCAAGCCTGCTCGCCCGGGTGGCGAGAAGAATCCGTAATCCGGGCCGTTAGCCGGCGAGGACAGGGCGCTCCGCGGTCGCGGGCGCCCTGCACGGCGTCCCACAGATCCAGGACCTGGCCGCCAAGGCAACGGCCGAGGCCGCCACCCCCCACAGGAGAGGCCCCGGCCGTCGCGCGGCACGGGCCGCGCGGCGGCCCGTAACTCCTACAGCGCCATGTGCGCGTTTTCTGTCACACCACCCGGTCACCGACCTGTTGAACCATGGACGAAATCGTGGACGGACATGGACGGGGAGAGGTTTCAGGTCGTAACGTGCCTTTCGCGCCAGGCCGTGAAGGACAAACGACCACAACAACCACGGGCCCTGGGGCAGGCCCTAGAGTCCGTAATCGATCGAGGAACCACGACGGCGAGTACCCGGTCCGCGGAAGCGGTGCCGGCTGAGGCGCAGAAGGGCGCGCGCGGTGTTGGGGGACGACGCGGAGTTGACCGCCGCGGTGGGGGCGGCACAGGACGGGGACGAGACCGCGTTCCGGACTGTGTACCGAGCCGTGCATCCGCGGTTGCTGGGGTACGTGCGCACACTGGTCGGCGATCTCGACGCAGAGGACGTGACGTCCGAGGCATGGCTGCAGATCGCCCGGGACCTGCAGCGGTTCAGCGGTGACGCGGACCGGTTCCGCGGCTGGGCCGCCCGGATCGCCCGCAACCGCGCACTCGACCACATACGCATGCGCGGGCGCCGTCCCGCGGTCGGCGGCGACGAGACCGAACTGACCGGGCGGGCCGCGGCGTTCGACACCGCCGACCAGGCCCTCGAGGCGATGGCCACCGACGGTGCCCTCGCCCTCATCGCCCGACTGCCGCAGGACCAGGCCGAGGCCGTCGTGCTCCGGGTGGTCGTGGGCCTCGACGCGAAGACCGCCGCGGAGACGCTGGGCAAACGGCCGGGCGCCGTACGCACGGCCGCGCACCGGGGCCTGAAACGGCTGGCCGAGATGCTCGACGGCGATCCGGAGGCACATCCGGAATCCGCCGGGGTGCTCGATGCCTTCCCACTCCAGAGAGAACCGCGCCGCCCTGCGGTGACGTCCGCGAGTGTGACGCAGACGCGAGCGCGGACGCAGAAGGACATGTGATGGCCGACGAGCAGTACAGGTGGCTGAACCGTGGAACCGCGGAGCGACTGCTGAACGGAGAGCCACTCGAAGCTGCCGACCCGGCCACCCGTGACCAGGCAGAACGCCTCACCCGAACGCTCGGCGCACTCTCCTCCCCACCTCCGCCGACCGGCGAGGAACTCCCCGGTGAGGCCGCCGCGTTGACCGCCTTCCGCAAGGTGCGCGAGGAACGCGTGGGGCAGTCTCACGTTGACGCGTCCGTCCCGTCCGCCGCGCACCGGGCCGGAACGCGGGCCGCCGACGCCGGACCGGTCCGTATCGGCGCCCCGCGTTCGGACGGTTCGGACGGTTCCGGAGCCCGGCGGGGACCCCGCTGGGCGCGCCCCGTGCGCTACGGGTTGGCGGCCGCGCTGACCGTGGGCATGGTCGGTGGAGCGGCGGTCGTGGCCGCGACCGGAGTCCTGCCGACGCCGTCCTCAGGCTCCGCCGCCTCCGCCACGGCCACCCCCGAAAGCCCCCAGCCGCCGCCCCCGCCGAAGGAGGACACGCGGGGCGGGGTCTCGCCGGAGGACGACCCGGGCAAGCGGTCCGGGGAAGCCGAAGCGGATACGGGCCCCGGGGCCGGACCGGGCACCGACGGCGGCGCGGCGGCGCGGCCAGGCGACCCGGCGGTCGGTGCCGGCCGCGGACAGATCGCCTCGGCCTGCCGTGCCCTGCGCGACGGCGGGAAGCTCCAGGGCAACCGCAAGCGCGTTCTGGAGGACGCCGCGGGCGGCTCCTCCCAGGTCGGGCCGTACTGCGAGAACGTCCTGGCCGCCGGGGACAGGGGAGCCGGCGCAGAAGGCGGCACGGCCTCCGGCAACAGCTCCGGCAACAGCTCCGGTTCCGGCTCCACGGCGCAGGACAACGGGGACTCCGGCACCCGCAACAGCAGGGGCAACGGCAACGGTGGCCACAACGGCAACGGCAACGGCGGTACCACCGGCAGCGGAAACAGCGACGGCAACGGCAACGGCGAGGGCGTGGGCAACGGCAACAGCAACGGCGCGGGCGCGGGCGCGGGCAACGGCAGCCCCAACGGCGGCGGCAAGGACAACGGCGGCGGCAAGGACAACGGCGGTGGCAAGGACAACGGCGGCGGCAAGGGTGCCAACAAACCTGGTTGACCTGCGACTTCGCGGCTGTGACTACCTCTTCACCGCCATGTGTGACGTTTTTGGCCACCGGGGCGCAGTAATGAGTGAGCCGACTGGTCATCGGCTTTGGCACTGAGCCGGGGTTCCCCCCGTACCTGCGGCTCGTGCATCTCGGCGCGGGCGGGACACGTTCCCCCGGTCCCGCCCGCGCCCTTTCCCACCCCTCCGTGCCCGCGCGGCGCTCACCCGTGGACGACGACCTTGTCGCCGTTGCGCACCTGCGCGTACAGCCGGGCGATGGCCGCCTCGTCCCGCACGTTGACGCAGCCGTGCGAGGAACCTGCGTAGCCCCGCGCGGCGAAGTCCGCCGAGAAGTGCACGGCCTGGCCGCCGCTGAAGAACATGGCGTACGGCATCGGGGAGTCGTAGAGCGTCGACCAGTGGTCGCGGGACTTCCAGTAGACCTGGAAGACGCCGTCGCGGGTGGGTGTGGGGTCGGCGCCGAAACGGACGGGCAGTGTCATCACGGTCCGGCCGTCGATCATCCAGCGCAGGGTGCGGGTGGACTTGCTGATGCACAGCACCCGGCCCGTCCGGCAACGCGCGTCGGGTGCGGCGGCCGGCTGGCCGCCCATCAGGTACAGCTCCCACTTGCCCGGCTCATGCGTCATGCCGAGCAACCGCTGCCAGGTGACGGTGTCGGTCCTCCCGGTCCGCGGGAGCCCGCGCTTGCCCTGGAACCCCTCGACCGCCTCCCTCGTCCGGCCGTCGTACGTCCCGGTGGGGCCGTCGAACAGCCACGCGACCTGACGCAGCCGGGCCTGGAGCTCGCGGATGTCACGCCCCGAGTCGCCGGGCGACCAGAGCACCCGCGCGGGCGGCCGAGTCGGTGCGGCGGTCTCCGGGCGGTCACCGGACTCCGCGCCGCCTTTCTCCCTGCCGTCGGAACCGGAATTGGAATCGGACCCGGAGTCCGGGGGCCGGTACGCGGACGGCGTCTCGCTCGGCATCTCGATGTGCACCGGTGACCGTCGCTTGCCGTCCGCGTCGACGGGCTGCACCGTGCACCCCACCGCACCGCCGGTCAAGGCGGCCAGTGCCAGAAACGCGGCGGCCGCTCTCCCCGTCCCCATGCCCGCACTACTACGCACCACGCGGCCCCCCGTTGTCTCACCGGTCGCTGTCTGTCGTCACATAAGATGTGTTTCCCGGACGTGACCGTTCCCGAACCACGGGGCATGGTGGTGAGGGAGGGGAGGGCGGCCCGCGGCGACGCGTGCTGTGAGCGGGGCCCCACCGGCCCTGTGAGCAAGATCCCAGCGTGCGCCTCTGCACCGGGCCGTATCCCCACGGCTACAGTCCGTCGAAGCGACATGTCTTTACTGGCGAGTAACTGACGGGTAACGGGCGAGCAGGCCGAGCAGGCCGAGCAGCACTGCTCAGCGGGAGGCATCACACCATGGCGCGCGAGTCGGGCAGTGCTCGATCCACCGAGAGCGGACTACCCATCGAACCGGTCTACGGGCCGGAGTCCCTCGAGGGCTGGGACCCGGCCGAGCAACTGGGCGAGCCGGGGAAGTACCCGTTCACCCGGGGCGTGTACCCGACGATGTACACGGGCCGTCCCTGGACGATGCGCCAGTACGCCGGTTTCGGCACGGCGACCGAGTCCAACGCGCGGTACAAGCAACTGATCGCCAACGGCACGATGGGCCTGTCGGTCGCCTTCGACCTGCCCACCCAGATGGGCCACGACTCGGACGCCCCGATCGCCTCCGGCGAGGTCGGCAAGGTGGGCGTCGCCATCGACTCGATCGACGACATGCGGGTGCTGTTCGGCGGCATCCCGCTGGACCAGGTCTCGACGTCGATGACGATCAACGCGCCCGCCGCCCTCCTGCTGCTCCTGTACCAACTGGTCGCCGAAGAGCAGGGCGTGCCAGGCCGACAAGCTCACCGGCACGATCCAGAACGACGTGCTGAAGGAGTACATCGCGCGCGGGACCTACATCTTCCCGCCGAAGCCGTCCCTCCGCCTGATCGCCGACATCTTCAAGTACTGCAGGGCCGAGATCCCGAAGTGGAACACGATCTCGATCTCCGGCTACCACATGGCGGAGGCGGGGGCGTCCCCCGCGCAGGAGATCGCGTTCACGCTGGCCGACGGCATCGAGTACGTCCGTACGGCGGTCGCGGCCGGGATGGACGTCGACGACTTCGCCCCGCGCCTGTCGTTCTTCTTCGTCTCCCGGACGACGATCCTGGAGGAGGTCGCCAAGTTCCGGGCGGCCCGCCGGATCTGGGCGCGGGTGATGCGGGAGGAGTTCGGGGCGAAGAACCCGAAGTCCCTGATGCTGCGTTTCCACACGCAGACGGCCGGCGTGCAGCTGACGGCCCAGCAGCCCGAGGTCAACCTGGTCCGTGTCGCCGTCCAGGGTCTCGCTGCGGTGCTCGGCGGTACCCAGTCCCTGCACACCAACTCCTTCGACGAGGCCATCGCGCTGCCCACCGACAAGTCCGCCCGCCTGGCCCTGCGCACCCAGCAGGTCCTGGCCTACGAGACGGACGTGACGGCCACCGTGGACCCCTTCGCGGGCTCCTACGTCATCGAGAAGATGACCGACGAGGTGGAGGCCGCGGCGCTGGAGCTGATGCAGAAGGTCGAGGACCTCGGCGGCGCGGTCAACGCCATCGAGCACGGCTTCCAGAAGAGCGAGATCGAGCGCAGCGCCTACCGCATCGCCCAGGAGACCGACTCCGGCGAACGGGTCGTGGTCGGCGTCAACCGCTACCAGCTCGACGCGGAGGAGCCGTACGAGCCGCTGCGCGTCGACCCGGCGATCGAGGCCCAGCAGGCCGAGCGCCTGGCAAAGCTCCGCGCGGAGCGCGACCAGCCGGCGGTGGACAGCGCCTTGGCCGCCCTGAAGAAGGCCGCCGAGGGCGAGGACAACGTCCTGTACCCGATGAAGGAGGCCCTCCGAGCCCGCGCCACGGTGGGCGAGGTGTGCAACGCGCTGCGGGAGATCTGGGGCACGTACGTACCGAGCGACGCGTTCTGAGCCGGCGGGATCCCCCGGACGGGTGATCATGGGCGGAATGCGCCCGGTTCCGGTTACGGTCGTGGAGGGCGTCCCCCGGAAGGAGGTTGCCGTGGCTGTCATAGGGCATGAGACGACGATCGATGAGGCCACCGACCGTATCTCCAGCATGCTGCCCGGACACCGCGTGGAGATTCCTTCGAGGGGGAATCACCGTGTCACCACCGCCGGATGAGCCGCATCAGGGAACGGTCTTCGAAGTCGGCTACGAGATTCGGCGGGCCGGCGCGAAGGAAGCCGGGCCCAAGGTCCGACCCGGGATCGGATTGTGGTTGCCGACCGTCCTGCGAACTATGCGGTTCCGGACTTGTCCGTCGTCGACGCCGATATCGCCGACGCGTTCGTCCAGAAGAACTGCTACGAACCCCATGTCTTCCGCATGGTGCTCGAGGTGACCTCTTCCCACTGGACCGATGACACGGCCAGCAAGGTAGGGATCTATGCCGAGGCCGGCATTCCCGTCTCCCTCGTGGCCGACCGCAAGCACGACCAGGTCCTGCTCTGCACCGACCCGGCCGACGGCAAGTATCCCGACCCCCAGCGCTTCGAGCGGGACCGGTCCGTCCGCATCCCGGAGTCCGTCGGGATCACCCTGGACCTCGCCGTCGACACCCTCCTCGACGGCGACTGACCGAACTCCGGACAGCAGAATCGGAGTGTCGTACCCCCGTGCGACACTCATGTCATGTTCGGTGTCATCGATCTTCCCACCTACCTCGCGGGTCTGATCCTCATCGTGCTGCTGCCCGGCCCCAACTCGCTGTACGTCCTGTCCGTCGCCGCCCGGCGCGGCGTGCGGGCCGGGTACACCGCCGCGGCCGGTGTCTGGTGCGGGGACGCCGTGCTCATGACGCTGTCGGCCGCCGGAGCCGCCTCGCTGCTCCAGGCGAACGCCTTCCTGTTCGGGATCGTGAAGCTGCTGGGTGCCGGATACCTGACCTGGCTCGCCATCGGCATGCTCCGCGCCGCCTGGAAGATGTGGCGCACGCGCCGGGAGAACGACCCGGCCGGGGCCCCGGCCGCCGCCACCGCCGCGGAGCGGCCCTTCCGCCAGGCGTTGGTCATCAGCCTCATCAACCCGAAGGCGATCCTGTTCGTCGTCGCCTTCTTCGTGCAGTTCGTCGACCCGGGCTACGCCTATCCCGCGCTGTCCTTCGTGGTCCTCGGCGTCATGCTCCAGCTCGCCAGCGGCCTGTACCTGAGCGCGCTGATATTCGGCGGCACCCGGCTGGCCGACGTCTTCCGCCGCCGCCGGAGCCTGTCGGCGGGGGCGACCTCGGCGGCGGGCGCCCTGTTCCTGGGCTTCGCGGCGAAGCTGTCCCTGGCGAGCGCGTAGGGCCCTGCCCGGCCGGGCGGGGCAGGCAGAGGCGCCCGGGTGGCTGTCCGGCGCTCAGAGTGCCTTGGACAGGGGCGTGGAGGACGGCCGGGACAACCGTGCCCGGATCCTCGGGGTCAGGGTCTCCTCCACGTACCGGTTCAGTAGCCAGGCCAGTGCCAGCATCGCGGTGACCGTCAGTGCGAAGGTTTCCGCCGAGCCGATGCCGAGGCCGCGGTGCAGGCCGTGGATCACCACCCAGCCCAGATGCTCGTGGACCAGGTAGAACGGGTAGGTGAGGGCGCCCGCGACGGTCAGCCAGCGCCAGTTCGCCCAGCCCGGCCGGCCCAGCGCGATGGCGGCGACCGCGGCGAAGCCGAGCGTCACGATCAGGATGATGCCGAACGAGGTCCGGTGGGAGAAGGCGTCCGCGCTCGGCGCGTGCCACAGGTCCTGGACCGCGTAGTGCTGGCCGATCAGCCAGCTCACCCCGACGATGCCCCAGGCGTACGCGTCCCTGCGGTCGCGGTGGACGAGGTACAGGCCGACACCGCCGACGAAGAACGGCGCGTACTCCGGCATCAGGACGAGGTCGAGCAGCGGCTCGTTCGCACCCTCGGCGATCGCCGCCGCCAGGATCCACAGCCCGCAGAAGAGGATCACCCGCTGCCGGGTCGCCCCGGGCATCACCACGAACAGGGCGAACAGCGCGTAGAAGCGGATCTCCGCCCACAGCGTCCAGCACACCCCCAGCACCCGGTCCACACCCAGGGGCATCTGCAGCATCGTCATGTTCACCAGTGCGTCGCTCGGTGAGACCGCGTCGTAGACGACCACCGGCAGGGCGAACACCGCCGTCACCAGGACGACCGCCGCCCAGTAGGCGGGCAGCAGCCGGGAGGTGCGGGAGGCGAAGAACGACCGCAGCGGCCTGCCCAGCCGCTCATGCAGATGACGAATCCGCTGATCACGAAGAAGATCTGGACGCCGAGACAGCCGTACGAGAAGTACTCGTGGAGGGTGGGGAACTGGTCCTTCGGTGAGCTTCCCCAGGCGGTGGTGACCTCGCCGCCGCGACCGCCGTAGTGGTAGGCCGCGACCATCAGCGCGGCCAGCAGCCGCAGCCCGTCCAGGGCGCGCAGCCGGCCGCTGGAGGTTCCGGACCGGGGCGGGGCAGCGGTGGGGGTGTCCCGTGGTTCCGCGGGTGCCGTGGCGGTGGGCCGGGGCCGCGGTGCCGGGCTGACGGCCGTCTCGGTCACGCTGGTGGTCCTCCGTGCTTCGTACTGTCCGCGCCGTTCGCGCCGTCGCCCCGTCCGGGTGTCAGGAAGCCCGTAGGAACGCCGAGTGAGACGCCTTGCCGAGGCAGGTGAAGCGGGTGTCGCTCGTGAGGTGCTTGTCCAGCGCCTCCTTGATGCCGGGCCACTTGGGGTCGCCGAAGTCGTCGAGGACGACGATCGCGCCCGGGGCGGCGATCTCCTCCGCCCATTCGAGGTCCCTGGCGACACCCTCGGCCGAGTGGTCGCCGTCGACGACGATCACGCCGTAGCGGCGGTCCGAGACGGCCGCGCGGGTGTCGGGGTCCTCAGAGTAGCCGCGCTGGATCCGGGCGGCCAGGCCCGCCGGACCGGCCAGGGCGAGGTTGGTGCGGACGGCGTGCTCGTCGACCGGGGTGCCGGAGGGGTCGTTGCGCCGCGGCGTGCCGGGCTGGAGCTGCACGCCGGCGAACGGGTCGACGATCGTCACGCTCGGGCTGCGGCCGTCGCGCTCCAGCATCCGGATCAGCCCGGTGGAGAACATGCCGTAGAGGGTGCCGATTTCGAGGACCTCGTCGTTCGGCGGGTCGAGCAGGGGGATGGTGCCGAGCTTGCCGCAGATGTTCATGGTGCCGCCGGCGATCCGGCCGACCCCGAGCGACTCCAGTGAGACCAGCAGCCGGAAGGCGGTGGCGACGTTGCGCTCGGCGGCGGCCCGGTCCCCGGCCAGCTCGGCCACCTCGGAGTGCAGGCGGCCCAGAGGACCGGGGCTCACCATGCGTGAAAGACCTCGACCACGCGAGTCGAGCAGCAGGTCGAGGGTGAGTCGTCCGCGTTTCATCTCCTCGACGGCATCGCGGAGTCGCTCTCTCTCCGCCGTGTCCGCGGCGGCCGCCGAGCGGATGCGCCGCTCGATGCGTCGGTCGATGAGGTCGGCCACCGGGCGCAGCAGACGTCGGGAAGCCGAGCTGGTCAGCAAAGAAAGGCTGTTCATGGAACCGAATGCCTCAATCCGTCGGGAGTCGAGTGGGAGTGATGCGGCTCGCGGGCTGGGGACAGGCTAGGGGTGGGGCCGCGGTGGGGAAGGAATACGAAGTCGATCGGCAGGCGAACAAGTGGCGAACTCCGTATGGAGCCCTCACGGGGTCCGGGTGCGCCGGATGCCGGTGGACGCGGGAACGCCGAAGGCCCCGCCCCCGCGAGCCCGGTCGTCTCGGCGGGGCGGGGCCTCTCGACGCGCATCGGCGTCCTGTCGGCTCACCCGAGCAGGCGTCGCAGGTTCAGCCTCCCCCACAGCAGGCTGGTGGCGAACGACAGGGCGATGACGGTGATCAGCAGACCCACCAGAAGCAGCCCCGCCACCGGTCCGCTCAAGTCCGGCGACACCAGCGGGGCGACGATCTCCTCGACGAAGAGCACATGCACCATGTACGCGCCGAGCGCGGCATCGGCCAGCTTCCGCAGCAGTGGCCGCCGCTTCTCGGGAACCTTGACCCTGCTGATCAGAAGCAGCACGCAGATGCTCATGAGGGCGACGAAAAGGTGCGCGTTGGGCATCACGTAATGGATCTGCGTGTTGTACCAGAGGGCTCCGACCATGGTGAGCGGCAGCAGGACGAACAGCGGCCAACGCGACCGTACGGAGCCGGCCGGGAGGGCGAACAGCAGCGCGCCGCCGACCGCGTACACCAGTGAATAGGTGCCGAAGCCCCAGGCTGACGACGGCATTTCATGGTCCGTCACCTCGGCGAGAGTGGTCAGCACGCTGGGGAGGACCGCGATGCCGAGCAGGGCCGCCCCGAGCCCCCAGGGCCGCTTACCGGCCTTGAGCAGCATCGCGAAGGCGAGCAGCGCGATGATCGGAATGTAGGCGTACATGAACCACAGGTGATAGGCGGGCTGCACGGAGCCGAAGAGGGAGTCCGTCGCCAGCTCGGTCATGGGCCGGTCGTTGCGGTTGCGCAGCCAGGTCCAGACGAGGTAGATCGCCGTCCACACGAAGAGCGGAACGATGTTGCGGACGATCCGCTGCCACATCCGCGCGCTGTCGCGCGGGGGCGCGCCGACCAGCACGGCCCAGCCGGCGATGGCGAAGTACATGGGAACGGCGAACGGGTTGATCGCCTCCGCCACGTGTCCCGCCCAGTACGACCCGGAGCCGTTCTCCGGGTCGTTGCCGGTGGAGCGGATGAACTGGGCGCCCACGTGCCCCAGCATGATGGTGGCGGAACAGATCAGCCGCATCAGGTCGATGTCGAAGCGGTGTTCGCGCGGTGCGGCGGTCTGTCCGGAAGGAGCGCTGCTCTGCTGCTGCGGCAGGCGCACTGCTATGTCGTTCGGCACCGGGCAACTCTCGGTGCTTCCGGTGTACGGGAGTTGAAGAGTGAATGGCTCCACTGTGACCGGTGAGTCTCGGTTGGCGGCCCGGGGCAGGTGAGGGGGCTGGTCTCCCACGGTGGCAAGGGGCCGCCGGCGAAACGCGGCTCCACCGATCCGCCACCGACCGGGAACGTGCCGCGGTCCCCGCAGCGCGTCATCCCTTCCGGACGCCGCGCCGTACCGTCCTGCGCACCACACGCTTCGCCCGGCTCACTTGGAGCTTGGCGCGCGATCGAGGCTTGCTGCCGGGAAGGCGGAGCTCGGCCAGCCGCGGTTCGGGGAAGTAGTAGCCGGGGCTGCCGGTCAGGTTGCGCCGCAGCCAGTCCGCCGTCGACTCCCGCAGCTGTGGGTACGTCTTGGGTTGCATGCAGAAACCCATTGCCCGGACCAGCGGTGACAACGTCTCGGGGGCCGTGCCGACGAGTGCCGGGGCCTGGTCGCGTTCCAGGTCGGGCACCAAATGGTCGATCACGGCCAGGGGCACGCGGTTGCTGTTCGGGTAGGGCTTGAGACGCCCCATCACCAGTCCGGTCCCGACCCGTGCGACGGGCACGTCGTAGTAGGCGGAGGCGGTCACCATCGCCGTCGAGAAACAGCCGGCGACGAGTGTGGGACGGCAGTGGTGGTACAGCGTCTCGGCCAGCAGCGGTGCGTCCAGCACGGTGAGCCGGACCCCGGCGTCCGCCGCCGCCTTGCTCAGCGCCGCCGAGTAGCCGGCGGGTGCCGTCGGATGCGGCTTGAAGACCACGGACCGGTGGCCGGCCCGCACGGCCCCGGTGAGCATGCGGACATGGAGGTCCTCCTCCTCCTGCGCGCTCAGGATGTTGATCGCCGCCAGGTACTGGCCGAGCAGCACGGCCGTCGGCGCCTCCTTCAGGACGGGTGCCAACCGCGGGTCCTCCGCCGCGTCCTGGGAGATCTCGTCGAGCACCTCGCGGAACGCCTCGTCCGGGACGACCTCGGGCCCGACGCCGTACTCGGACAGCAGCAAGGGCTTCAGACCGGGAATCAGGTCGAGGTGGAGCAGCCGCCGGATGCGGCGGGCGATGGTCAGCGGCAGCTTGTCCCGGGTCGGGCCGTAGCTCATGAGGCCGTCGGCGTACACGTGGACGGTGCTCTCGGAGAAGATCGCCGCCAACGCGCGGGCCGGGTTGACCTGGATCGACTCGACGGCGAGCTCGATCAGGTCACGTTCGCCGATGCCCCACTGCAGACGGAACGCCTTCTGCCACATCACCGTGTCGTTGCCCCGTGGGCCCCAGGCGCTGGGGTGATGGGGACTGATCGCGTCGTTCCAGCTGACCACCGAGTCGAACCGGCCCGCTATGCGCGCGTAGCCATGCATCTCGTCGAGGCGCAGGGCGGTCTCCGGTATGGCGGCGTTGTTGGAGACCAGCAGGATGCGCCGGGCCCCGTCACGCGGTCCGAACAGGCCCGCGTCGAGCGCCGCGGCGAGGGTGGCCGCTCCGTAGAGGGTCGAGACCTGGAAGATCTGGGTCTTGCGGGACATGGATCAGGCAGCCTTCCGCCCGTCGCGCAGGCGGCTGAGCAACCTGCTCCGAGTGCTGTCGATGGTTCCGAGGGTCTCCTCGAGCGCCTGCTGGGGCATGCGGTGCAGCGCGGCTCGCGTCTCCTGCCGCAGCCGCTGCGCCGCCGAGGGCTCGTACTCGTTCGCCTTGCCGGTGTGGAAGGCGATCATGGCGCAGTAGGTCCGTACGGCCTTGAGGAGGAAGCGCTCTGCCTCCGGGTCCTTCTGCAGCTCCCGCAGCAGCGTGTCGTACGCCGGGATGAAGTCCAGCTGACGGGAGTCCTTGATCTGGGTGAGCGAGGTCGCGACGCCCCGCCGGTAGAACACACCGTGCACACCGAGGGACGCGTACGTCCTGGCCTTCAGATGCAGCCGCCAGATCCACAACCGGTCCTCAGCCGTGCGGAGTTCGGTCGCGAAGCGCATGCCGCCGTCGTCGAAGAGGTGCCGACGGTAGATCCCCGCCCAGACGAAGGGGTAGTCGACCATGGTCTCCATGTCGGCCGGCGCTATTCCCTCGCGCGGATCCATCACGATGTTGCGCGCCGGGGCCGGGGGCCGCCGGATCACTCGCTCGGTGCCGGTGACCTGGACGTGATCGGTGCGGGCGAAGTCGCAGCCCAGCTCGTCCATGGCGCACACCAGTTCGGCAAGGTGGCCGGGCCCGTACCAGTCGTCACCGTCGAGGAACGTGAGGAACTCGCCGTCCGCCGCGTCGATACCACTGTTGCGCGCCTGGGCTATCCCCATGTTCTTCTCGTGCCGGATCACCCTGGCGCCGGGATGTTGCTCCGCCCATCGGTCGATCAGCAAGGAAGTCGAGTCCGTGGAGCAGTCGTCCACGAGCAGGAACTCGACATCGGGGCCCGCGTTGTTGTCGAGGCTTCGCAGCGTGCTCTCGGCAAACGCTCCCACATTGTGCATGGGGACGACGACGGACAATCTCGGCACGTGGGCCTCTCACGCTTGAAGGAGGGAGATGGGGAACAGCCTGTTGATTTTTTCGAAAGGGAAGATGCCGCCCGAGACGGAGAGGTGAATTCCGTACACATCAAAGGTGAATTCTTGGTGTCTCACGCTCGACCGAAGATTTCCCGGAGTTCGTCGATGTTCGACCGGGTGGTTTCCCACAGGAACTTCTGCGCGTCGTGCACGTCCGTCACGGCTGCCGCGTGGTCGTCGAGGATCGCCGCGGCACGCTCCGAGAGCCGTGCGCCGAGTTCCCGGTCGTGCACGGACAGCCCCCACTCCGCACGGCCGATGTCGGACAGGAAGTAGGCGAGCTTCGGGTGGGAGACCAGGCTGAGGATCGGGGTGCCGCAGCCGAAGGGGATCATGCCCGCGTGCCCGCGCATGCCGATCACCAGCCGCGATCGGTTGTAGAGACCGCGGATGCCGTCGTTCGACATGTCGTACAGCTGCTCCACGGGCAGGCTGAGGCCGTGCTCCCGGCGCAGGTCGTGCACGAACTTCTCGTCGGCGGGCATGTGGGCCGCGTACCGCACGTCGGTCCTCTCCCGCAGTGCCCGCAGCGCGGTGGCCATCTGGGCGAGGAAGTGGCCGTAGTCGTGGCCGAACCGCAGCCCCGCGCGGTCGTACGCGCAGTTGACCAGGACGGTGTCGGACCGCTCCGCCGGGTCGAGCAGACCCGGGACGAGGTACCGGGCCACCGTGGTCGGGCAGGGCTGGTAGCGCACCCGGTCGCGCAACTCCTCAGGCAGCAGCTCGCGGACCCGCTCGATCGAGCCGCGGTTGCGCAATCCGAAGAACGCCGACCGCTCGACGAGTACCCGCAGACTCTCGGCGAACCGGCCCCGGCGGTAGAGCTGCCCGTCGAACACGTTGTAGCCGACCGCGAACACCGCCAGGGGAGTGGTGATCCGGGCCAGGATCTCGTCCGGGATGTTCCACTGCCAGTGGCTGTTGCCGTTGGGGGAGGTGTCCGGGAGGAAGAGCCCGCCACCGCCCACGATCACCCCGCGCCGGGCGTTCAGCTGCTCCAGCGCCGCCTCGTCGACCAGGTGGTGCACCGGCTGCCGGTACCAGCGGCGCGGTCCGGTGTCGGCACCGAAGCACATGCGCACGGCCTCGGGCAGGACCTTGTCCCCGGCGTTCTCCTGACCCTCCGCGAACAACGCCACGTGCGCCAGCTGGTCCGCGGCGGCGGCGGACGGCCGCCGCGGTTCCGGGCCCTGCACGCGGGTACGGACGTACCAGCTGTGGCACCCGGCATCGGTGGGGTCGGCGTCCAGGCCGTCACGGGCGTACGCGTGCGCGTCCTCCTCCCGCCCGCACAGCCACGCCAGGCGGGCGAGCTGGGCGAAGGCGCGCGGGGCGACATCGGGTGACGCCGCCGCCAGCAGCAGGTGGGCCTCGGCCTCGTCGTAGCGCGACAGCGCCATCAGCGACAGGCCGAGCGTCTCGTGGCACCGCGGCGCGTCCAGCCGGTCCGCCACCACGGGCGCGAGGACGTCGACGGCCTCGTCGTGGCGGCCCTGCCGACGGTAGACGTCGGCCACCGTGCGGGCGAGGTCGAGGGAGGGGCGCGCCTCGAGCAGGGGCGGCGCGCAGTGCGCCAGGAGGTCGGGGTGCTTGCCACCGGGCAGGGCACAGTAGGCGGCCCGGAAGTCGTCGTCGCTCATCTCGAAGCGGCGCCGTGCCTCGGCCGCCGGACCGTACCCGGGCGCGTCGAACGGTTCGGTGAAGTGGAGGACGGCGACGTTCGGGGGCACCGGCGTGTCGTCGTACAGCCGCCGGGTGAGGAAGTCGTAGCGCGCGTCCACCGGAACCAGGACGTCCTCCAGCGCGTCCGGACCGCCCTCCCCGGTGACCTCGGCGAACCGGGCCGACACGGCGTCGTCCACGTCGGCGCGCTGGATGACCAGGAGACCGTCGGGCAGGACGGCGCGCCGCGCACCGTCCTCCGCGTCGCACAGCAACTGAGGTACGGCGCCCACACCGTGGCGCATCCGCAGCAGCTCACCGATGTCCCCGAGGACGACCATGGCCGGACTGAGGGCGATGACGGTGTCGTAGCCCTCCAGCCGGAAGAGGTCCGTGCGGCTGTCCGCCCGGCGCGTGGCGACCCGCGGGTGCAGGCGGCGCAGTGCGTCGAACGCGGCGTCGGGCAGCCCCGGGTGCAGGACCACGAAGTCCTCGCACACGCCCGGGTTGGTCAGCGCCAGGCTGCGCATCAGCGTGGGGAGACCGGACATGTGGTCGGAGTCGGCGTGGACGGCGAAGGCCATCCGGCGTCTGCCGGTGACGGTGCTCCGGTCGTCCGCGGAGGAGTGGGTCATCTCAGGGCGATCCTCATCTTGCTGTCGTCGACGCGCGTCGCACGGTCCATGACCCACTCGGCTTCCCTCGGCCGCAGCCGGCCCGGCAGGCCGAAGCCGATGAGGTCCAGGCGGGGGCTGACATCCAGGAAGTCCAGCAGCCTCAGGACGGTGAAAGCGGTGGTGGTCGCCGTTTCCCAGCCGTCCTCGCCCAGCAGCGCGGGGTCGGTCAGGGGCCGGCGCAGGGAGGCGTCACCGACGTGCTCCTGCGCCCCGGGCACGAGCCGCTGTCGCGTGGCGCGGCGCCATCCCGCGGCCGGGTCACCGAACACCAGCCGGATGCCGGCCGACTCGGTCCAGGCGGGCCCGTTCCACGGGGCGTCGCCCCGCAGCGAGACGGCGTGCAGGTCGGTGCGCTCGCCGGTGTCCTCGGCGCGGATGCGGAACGAGTCGCAGCGCACCACCAGGTCGTAGCCGTCGATCTCGGCGCCCAGCCCGTTCCCGGCCGCATCCCCGCCGTGCGAGACCAGGCACACCGTCCGCCCCGCGACCAGGCCGCGCAGACCGCTGACGCCGATCGGAGTGCTTCCGCCGAGCAGCGGATCGGGCGTTCCGGTCCGCTCGACGAGCCGTCGGTACGTGCTGTACAGCTCCAGCAGGCGCCGTACGTCGGGGTCGGCCATGCCGTGCTCGGCCACCCGCGCCCTTACGTGGGCGGCGAATTCGAGCACCGCGGTCGCGGTGGGCTGTCCGGGTAGGCCGCGCGGTGGGGAGTCCGCCCCGGGGAAGAGGGCGACGGCTGCGTCCAGGCACGCCTTCCGGCGGCGCAGGGTGTCGATTCTGCGGGCGACCTCAGGTGCTCCGTCACCGTTCTGCTGCAGCGAGAGGTGGCGCTCGTAGCACTCCAGAGCCTCGTCACCGCGACCGAGCCCGTCCAGCGCCAGGCCGCGCAGCCGCCAGGCTCCCTTGGACCGCTGCCGGATCAGCGTCGCCGTCTCGGCGACGCCCAGGGCGAGGCGCGACGCGCCGTCCCCGCCGGCCTCGAGCGCACGCTCGCCGACCTGGAGCAGGGCGTCGAAGGGGTCGGCGGACGGGGTCTCGAGGGAGACGGCGAAGGCGCCGATCGCCTGCGTCAGCCGGGCAGGAGCGGGCGTGGCGCCCCGCGTCGCGAGGTACTCGCCGCACAGGCGCGTGCACCGGGCGAACAGGCCGGCCTGGCGGCCTCCTTCTGCCGGGCCTTGAGCAATCCCGCCAGGGGGTTCGTCATACGTTCCACCGTTCTCGGATCGGAGGCCGAATGTGCCCCACTGCTACGGGCCGCGGGTGGCTTTCCGGCTGACGGGTGATGAACACTTTCCTTCGCACGGTCGGCCGGTCCCTCGCCGCCCGGCCGCGCGTCGGTCCTACCGCTTGACCGCGTGCCGGACGGCCCGTGCGCACCGCACCGCCCTGCGCGCCGTCGCGTTGTGCCGCAGGAATGCCAGGCGCCGCGGAACTCCGCCGGGCAGGCCCAGCGAGGTGAGCCGCCTCTTCTTGAAGTACCGCCAGGTACCACTGTCCAGCCGCGTCGACAGGTACCGCTCGGCCTCGGGGCGCAGGACCGGCAGGATCTTCGGCTGCATCGTGAACCCGACGGTCCGTACCAGGTCCCCGAGCGCGTCGGTGTCCATGGCCCCGCGCCGTTCGGCGACCGCCGCCGCGTCCGTCGGCGCCGGCAGCAGCGCGTCGACGAGGGTGACCGGGACGCGGTTGCTGTTCTCGTAGGGCGTCAGCCGGTCCAGCAGGGTGTCCGTGCCGACCCGGGCGACCGGCAGGTCGTACAGGGCGGACGCGGTCAGCAGGGCCGTGGAGAAGCAGCCGACGACCAGTGCGGGACGCATCCGCTGGTACAGCACCTCGGCCAGGACCGGGGTGTCCACCACCGTGAGGCCGACGCCGAGCCGCTCGGCCTCCTCCTCCAGGGTGCGGGTGAAGCGCGCCGGGGCCGTGGGGTGCGGCTTGAACACCACCCGGCTGTGACCGAGGTGCACCGCGCCCTTCAGCATCCGCACGTGCAGGTGCTCCTCCTCCTCGGCGGAGAGGATGTTCAGCGCGGACAGGTACTGGCCAAGGAGCAGCGCGGGCTCCGTCACGTCCGGCAGCTCGTCGCCGGTGTCGGCCAGTTCGGCCAGCACCTTGGTGAACGCCGGGGTCGCCACCACCTCCGGCGCCACCCCGAACTCGGTGAGCAGCAGCGGCTCGAGCCCCGGCACCAGGTCGAGGTGGAGCAGCCGCTCCACCCGGGTGCCGACCAGCGGGTCGATCTTGTTGCGGGTGGGGCCGTAGCTCATCAGGCCGTCCGCGTAGACGGTGACGGGCGCGTCGGTGAAGATCTGTGCCACCCCCAGCGCCGGGTTGACCTGGAGGGACTCCACGGCGAGCGCCACGTCGTCGTCGCCCAGGTTCCACAGCAGCCGCAGATACCGCTCCCACACGGGCACGTCGTCCAGGCGCGGCGCCCAGCCGCCGGGATGGAAGGGGAAGACGGCCTCGTTCCACGACACCACGTCGTCGAACCGGGACCGCAGCCGCTCGAACCCGGGCATCTCGTCCACGGCGGGCGCCGTCTCGGGCGTCGTCGCGTTGTTGGAGACCAGCAGGATCCGCCGGCCGGCCGGGGCGAAGCAGCCCGAGTCCAGGGCGGCGGCGAGGGTAGCCGTGCCGTACAGGGTCGACGCCATGAAGATCTGCGTGGTCACGCGGCGACCTCCGTGGCCGGCACGGCCCGGCGGCGCAGCCGGCGCAGCCGGGTGGCGCGCGCGGCGTCCATCGAGCCGAGTGCGTCGTCGAGCACGTCCTGCGGCATGCGCCGCAGCGCGGCGGTGCTCACCGCCTTCAGTTTCCGGGCCACGGGCGGCTCGAACCTTTCGATGGATCCCAGGTGGTGGGAAATGATGGCGCAGTACGTGCGCACGGCCTTCGGCAGCAGGGTCGCCGCATCCGCGTCCCGCGCGGTCTCCTCGATCACCTGGTCGAACGCGCGAATGAAGTCGAGCTGCCGCACGTCACCGATCTGGGTGAGTGACGAGGCGACTCCGCGCCGGTAGAAGACCCCCAGCAGACCGGTCACCGCGAAGGACTCCGCCTCCCGGTGCAGCTTCCAGATCCAGGGCCGGTCCTCGGCGGTGCGCAGCCCGTCGGTGAAGTGCAGCAGGCCCCGTTCGACGAGCCTGCGGTGGTAGATGCCCGCCCAGGCGTAGGCGTAGTCGACGGAGGTGGTCCGGTGGGCGGGGAGGATCGCGTCGCGCGGGTTGAGCGGCACGTTGCGCTGGCCGTGCGGGACGCGGTGCACGGCACGGGCCCGCGCGGTGCACTGCACGTGGTCGGTGCGCACGAAGTCGCAGTCCAGCTTCTCGATCACGGAGACCAGCCGGGCGTAGTGGCCGGGCGCCAGCCAGTCGTCACCGTCCAGGAAGGTCAGGTACTGGCCGCGGGCCCGGTCGACGCCGGTGTTGCGGGCGGTCGCGAGCCCGCCGTTCTGCTCGTGTCTGACCAGCACGGCGCCCGGCAGCTCGCGCTCGGCGCGCGCGAGGAGGTCGGCGGTGCCGTCGGTCGAACAGTCGTCGACGAGAATGAATTCGAAGTCGTCCCGCGCGTTGGCGCGCAGACTTCGCAGGGCATCGGGGACGTAGGGGCGCACGTTGTAGAACGGCACGATGACGGAGAGCTTGAGCACGTCAGCGACGTTAGGTGGCGGTCCGTCATGCGCCTTTACCTGAACCTTGATGCGCAGTGAACGACGCGTGTCGAAGCCGTGAAGCGAACATTCTTCCGGGCGCCGGACGGGCCGATTCGCCATTCGGCGATCTGCTGTTAACCATTTGTTGGATTTGGGTTGGGCCGCTACTAGAAATTGCTTCCTAGCGTCTTCGTCGTGCCAGTAAGTGCAACGAAGACCCTGCGAGTGGCCGTCCTCGCGGATTCCGACACCCGGTGGAAATGGGGCTCGCTCACCGCGAACCGCATCGCCCCGAAGAATTCGGACATCCGTCTGGACGGATATCTCCTGCGGGGCCGTGCGACTCCCACCGCCCGTCAGCTCGAAGAGGTCGGCGTCCAGGCGGACGCCCTCCACGAGGTGACCGCGGTCCAGTTCCTGCACGCGATGAAGGAGGAGTCGTACGACGTCCTCGTCCTCGCCCTGGTCGGCGGCGGGGTCCAGGCGATGCTGCACGGGCTCGGGCGCGTCTGGGACAGCCCCGACGGTCGGCCGAAGCGGCCGGTCGTGGTCACCGGATACGTGGGTGTCGTCTACGAGAAGCTCGCCGACGGCCTGCTGCTGCGCCACGGCGCCGACCTCGTCCTCGCCAACTCCCGCCAGGACGCGGACCGTTTCCGCGCCGTGTACGAAGGAGTGGGCGCCGACGCCGGCTCGGTGACGGAGGTCGCGCTGCCCTTCCTCGGCGGGGCCGCCTACACCGCGGAGCACGACCCCTACACGGTGGTCTTCGCCGCCCAGCCCTCCGTCCCGGAGAGCCGCAAGGACCGTACCTACCTGCTGCACCGGCTCGTCGAGCACGCACGACGGCATCCCGAGCGCGAGGTGCTGCTCAAGCTGCGCTCCAAGCCGGGCGAGCACACCACGCACATCGAGGAACTGCCGTACCAGAAGCTGGCCCAGCGACTCGACCCGCCGTCCAACTTCCGCCTGGTGTACGGGCACATGGGCGAGGTGCTGGACCGCACCGATCTGCTGGTCACGATCAGCTCCACGGCCGCCCTGGAGTCCCTGCACCGGCGTATCCCGACCGTCGTCCTCACCGACCTCGGGGTGCGCGAGGCGCTCGGCAACCACCACTTCGTCGGCTCCGGCTGCCTCGCCTCCTGGGACCAACTCGACGCCGGTTACCGGCCCGTGCCGGACGAGGAGTGGGTGTCCAGGCAGGGCGTGGCGGCTGGGGGCGCCCCCTCCGGGGGAGGTGCGTACGGCACCGCCTTCGACGCCGCCCGCGAACGCGTCGCCGAGCTGCTCGACCGCCCCGGCGGCCTGCCGCCCCTGGCCCCGTACTACACGCCCGTCACCGCGCCCGGCTACCTACCCGGACTGCTCGCCCGCCACCACCTCGGCCCGGACGGCACCCCGCTGCCCGGCGCCCCCGCCGCCGACAAGGAACCCGGACCGGTCCGGCAGATCGTGCGCCGCGCGGCGCGGGGCGCCTACCGGCACGGCGTCCAGCGGGTGGCCCCGGTGATCCGTCGGATGGGCGAGCTGTGACCGACTCCCTTCCTGCTCAAGGAGCTGATCCCATGACCGACCCGCAAGCGGGCCAAAGCGGCGCCAGTGGGGATGCCCCCTGCTCGTGGGGGTCCCCCCGCTCGAGCGAAGTCGAGAACCCGGGGGAGCGGTCGAGAGCTCGGGGGAGCGCCGGGTGCTCGCCGTGATCCCCGCACGCGGCGGCTCCAAGGGCGTGCCCGCGAAGAACCTCGCGCCGGTCGGCGGCGCGCCCCTGGTGACCCGCGCCGTCCGCGAGTGCCGGGCCGCGCGCCGCGTCACGGACGTCGTCGTCTCCACCGACGACCGGGCCATCGCCGCCGCCGCCCGGCAGGCCGGCGCCGAGATCGTGCTGCGCCCCGCCGCCATCGCGGGCGACCTCGCCACCTCCGAGGCCGCCGTCCTGCACGCCATGGACGCCCACGAGGCCCTGTACGGCGCCCCGGTGGACGTCGTCCTGCTCGTCCAGTGCACCAGCCCCTTCCTGGTCCGCGAGGACATCGACGGGGTGGCCGCCGCGGTCGCCGAGCAGGGCGCCGACACCGCGGTGACCGTGGCCCCCTTCCACGGCTTCGTCTGGCGGGACGCGACGGACGAGACGGCGGCGGACGGCGCCGCCTCGGCGACGGGCGGATACGGCGTCAACCACGACAAGTCCTTCCGCCCCCGCCGCCAGGACCGCCCCCAGGACCTGCTGGAGACCGGCGCCGCCTACGCGATGGACGCGGCCGGCTTCCGCGAGCACCGGCACCGCTTCTTCGGCCGGACCGAACTCGTGCGCACCGACCCCGCGCGGGTCCTGGAGATCGACGACCCGCACGACCTCGCCCGCGCCCGCGCCCTGGCCCCGCTCTTCGACGCGGCCGGCGCCCTCCCGACCGCCGCGGACATCGACGCGGTCGTCCTCGACTTCGACGGCACCCAGACCGACGACAGGGTGCTGATCGACGCCGACGGACAGGAGTTCGTCGCCGTGCACCGCGGCGACGGACTCGGCATCGCCGCCCTGCGCAGGTCGGGCCTGAAGATGCTGATCCTGTCCACGGAACAGAACCCGGTCGTCGCCGCCCGCGCACGCAAGCTCAAGCTCCCCGTGCTGCACGGCGTCGACCGCAAGGACCTCGCACTGAAGCAGTGGTGCGAGGAACAGGGCATCGCGCCCGAGCGCGTGCTCTACGTCGGCAACGACGTCAATGACCTCCCGTGCTTCGCCCTCGTGGGCTGGCCCGTGGCGGTCGCGAGCGCCCACGACGTCGTGCGCGGCGCCGCACGCGCGGTCACCACCGTCCCCGGTGGCGACGGCGCGATCCGGGAGATCGCCAGCTGGATCCTCGGCCCCTCTCTCGATTCCCTCCCCACGTAAGGAAGCACCGTCATGAGCACTGTGAACCCCAGCTCCCGCATCCGTCGCTTCGGTACCCGCGAAGCCGGCCCGGCCGCCCCGTGTACGTCACCGGCGAGATCGGCATCAACCACAACGGCGACATCGAGAACGCGTTCAAGCTGATCGACGCCGCCGCCGAAGCCGGCTGCGACGCCGTCAAGTTCCAGAAGCGCACGCCCGAGATCTGCACCCCGCGCGACCAGTGGGACATCGAGCGCGACACGCCCTGGGGCCGGATGACGTACATCGACTACCGCCACCGCGTGGAGTTCGGCGAGGACGAGTACCGCCAGATCGACGACTACTGCAAGAGCAAGAACATCGACTGGTTCGCCTCCCCGTGGGACACCGAGGCCGTCGCCTTCCTGGAGAAGTTCGACGTCCCGGCCCACAAGGTCGCCTCGGCCTCCCTCACCGACGACGAGCTGCTGCGCGCCCTGCGCGCCACCGGCCGTACGGTCATCCTCTCCACCGGCATGTCCACCCCGAAGCAGATCCGCCACGCGGTCGAGGTCCTGGGCAGCGACAACATCCTGCTCTGCCACGCGACGTCCACCTACCCGGCGAAGGCCGAGGAGCTGAACCTCCGCGCGATCAACACCCTCCAGCAGGAGTTCCCGAACGTCCCGATCGGCTACTCCGGCCACGAGACCGGCCTGCAGACCACCCTGGCCGCCGTCGCCCTCGGCGCCACCTTCGTCGAGCGCCACATCACCCTGGACCGCGCCATGTGGGGTTCCGACCAGGCCGCGTCCGTCGAGCCGCAGGGCCTGACCCGCCTCGTCCGCGACATCCGCACCATCGAGGCCTCCCTCGGTGACGGCGTCAAGAAGGTCTACGAGTCCGAGCTGGGCCCGATGAAGAAGCTCCGCCGGGTCCCCGGCGTCGTCGCCGAGGCGGAGATCGCCGCGGCCGCGGGCGAGCCGCTGACCGTCTGACCCTCCCCACCCACCATCCCCCTGACGACGGGAACGGTCGTACGTCGATGAGCCCCCGCGCCGGGAACGCCGGCTCCCACACTCTCGCCTTCGTCGAGAGCCCGGTACAGCTGCTGAACGTGCTGGAGTGGGCGCACGCGCATGCGCCCGGCGTGGGGCTCACCCTCGTGGTGCTGTCCCCCGTCGACCCCATGACCCGCGGCCAGTTGCGCCGCATGTCCGAACTGGCCCGCGAGGAGGGCCACGAGGTCCGCTGGGAGGAGGCACGGGGCGGAGCCGCCGCGCCCCTGCAGACGATCGGCGGCCTGGCCGGCCCGCTCCGCCGGGCCGACCGCGTCCTCCTCGGGGACCCCTTCTCGCGGTATGTGCAACTCCTGCTGACGATCACCCGGGCCCGCGACCTCGTCGTCGTCGACGACGGTACGGCGACCATGGAGTTCGTCGGCCAACTCGCCCGCGGCGAGCGCCTGGTGCGCTGGCACCGCAAGGGCGGCCGCCGCGGCCCCCGGGACCTGCTCCTCGCCCCGGTGTCCGCCGTCGCCCGGCGCAGACTCACCCCGGGCGGCCGACGCCGGGTGGAGGTCTTCTCCTCGATGCCGGTGGCGGACATCCCGACCGGAGTCACCGTCAGCGCCAACGCCTTCGCCTGGACCCGAGCCCGGTTCGGCCCGCCCCGCATCACCAGGACCGCCGACATGGTGGGCACGTCCCTGGTGGAGACCGGTGTGGTGGACGCCGACGCCTACCTGGAGGCCGTCCGCTCCCTCGCCAAGGCCCACGGCGCGACCCGCTACTTCGCCCACCGCCGCGAGAGCACCGGGAAACTCCACCGGCTGGCGGTCGAGACGGGCCTCGAGATCGTCCGCCCCGAACTCCCCCTGGAGCTGATCGCCCGCCGCGGCCCCATCGGCGGCACCGTCCTCAGCTTCCCGTCGACCGTCGTCCACACCCTCCCCCTCGCCCTGTCCGGCACGGAGGTGCGCATCGCGGTCTGCGACATCAACCCCGCCTGGCTCACTGAGAACGCCTCCCCCCGCGCCCAGGGCTTCCTGTCAGGCGTGACCGGCACAGCCCGCGACGTCCACCGCCTGTCGGCGGTGGCGACGGCGTGAACGGATGCCGGTGACGGCCCACTTGGAAGTGAGCGACGGCGTCACCGCCCGCAGAGCGCACGGCGACTCTCCGGGAGCCCGGCTGGAGGGCAACGGTCACTGCCCCTCCCGGCCCCCGGCCGCCGAGCCTTGCTCGTACCCGTTCAGGGCCAGTGCTGCTGCCTCACCCCGTGAGCTGACCTCGAGTTTCCTCAGCACTCCGGTGACGTGGAACTTGACAGTGCTCTCGGTGATTCCGAGTTCGTCCGCGATGGCCTTGTTCCGCTTGCCCTGCGCAAGAAGGTGTAGAACCTCCTGTTCCCGTGCGTTGAGACTCGACAGCCTGGTCTCACCTGTCCGAACGGCCGGCGGGTCGAAAGGAAGGACGATGTCGGCCCGGCTCCCCCAGCCCGCCACGACGTCGATGCCGACCGTGGCGCCGAGCGTGCGTGCGCGGCCTTCGAGCTGGCGTGACAGCGTGCGCACATCCACGTTCCCGGATTCCTGCTCCCGCACGTCGATCCGCAGCGACGTGCCGTCACAGATCCAAGCGACGCGCAGGCGCGATGGACCCGGTTGCGCGGTGAAGGCCAGCACCGCGGTCCGTGTCATCGCGCGAGCGGCGTAGGCGACTTCTCCGGGCACCGGCCGCGCCGCCTTCGCCGGCGGCACGAATTCGACGCGCGCTTCGTGATGCTTGAGCATGTGCCGAATGTCCCTGCGCAGCTTCGTGAACGCGGCCGGGGCCGGTTCCTCGGACAGGGCCAGATCGGACTTCTGGGCGGAGCGCAACGCGACCAGCGCGACGGAGGCGGACTCGGTCGCGGCCACACGGGCACGGTGATCGTCGAGTGCGGTGGCGCGCAGCGTGTTCAGGATGGCCACCAGCGCACTCTCATGCGCCGTCGCCATCTCGGTGATGGTGCGGGCCCGCTCGCTGGAGGCCGCGCGCGACTCGGCAAGGTAGTCCGGGCTCGCCTGCGCGACCTGTTGGCTGATCGAGGTCGCGACGATCCCGAAGAGGGCCGACAGGGCGGCGGGTTGCGGGAGCCGCTTCCGGGAGGCGCGCGGCACGAGGACGAGCAGCGTGCCGACCGGGTCGCGGACGGCCCAGACGGTGCGGGTGGCCCCGCCGATCGCCGCCGTGGTGCTGAGCGGCTGACCGGGCTCGACAAGGGCCTTCAGCTGCTCGAGTTCGTCGATCGTGACCTTGTTGATCATTTCGGTCGCGCCGGTGACCTTTCGTGGCCGGCCAGTGCACTCCCTGGTGAAGATGATGAGCGCGGTGTGCGGCCACCGGTCCGACAAAAGGCGGGAGAACCGGCGTGCGATCTCGTGCAGCGGACCCTCGATGACCTCTCGCAGTGCGAGGAGATCCGTCTCCGGGGGTGCCTTCATGTCGAGCATTCCGCGCACCATAGCCGGTCCGGCCGCTGGCCGGAAGTCGAGGTTTCACTGGTCCGTCGCACAGGTCGCCCGTCCTTGGTGCGGAGCTAACGTCGTGGAGGGCATGCGCCGGTGCGCATGCCTTTCCGACCGACTGATGAAGGAACCAGCCCAGATGCCACAGCAGGTCCGCGGCGTGATCGCCCGTTCCAAGGGAGCTCCGGTCGAGCTCACCGACATCGTGATTCCCGATCCGGGACCAGGTGAGGTCGTTGTCGCGGTCGCCGCGTGCGGCGTGTGCCACACCGATCTGACCTACCGCGAAGGCGGTATCAACGACGACTTCCCGTTCCTCCTCGGACACGAGGCCGCCGGCACCGTGGAGAGCGTCGGCGAAGGGGTCGAGTCGGTGCAGCCCGGCGACTTCGTCGTCCTGAACTGGCGTGCCGTGTGCGGGCAGTGCCGGGCCTGTAAGCGCGGGCGTTCCCAGTACTGCTTCGACACGTTCAACGCGAGCCAGAAGATGACTCTGACCGACGGGACGGAACTCACCCCGGCGCTCGGCATCGGCGCTTTCGCGGACAAGACCCTGGTCCACGCCGGACAGTGCACCAAGGTGGACCCGTCCGTGGACCCCGCCGTCGCGGGTCTGCTCGGCTGCGGTGTCATGGCCGGCCTGGGCGCCGCCGTCAACACCGGCGGGGTGAGCCGCGGGGACTCGGTGGCCGTCATCGGCTGTGGCGGCGTGGGCGACGCAGCCGTCGTCGGGGCGCGGCTGGCGGGCGCATCGAAGATCATCGCGGTGGACCGGGACGAGAAGAAGCTGGCCTGGGCGGTCGACCTGGGCGCCACCCACACGGTCAAGGCCGGCGAGACCGACGTCGTCACCGCGATCGCCGAGCTGACAGGCGGGTTCGGCGCCGATGTCGTCATCGACGCGGTCGGCCGCCCCGAGACGTACCAGCAGGCCTTCTACGCCCGCGACCTGGCCGGCACGGTCGTCCTCGTCGGCGTGCCCACCCCGGAGATGAAGCTCGAACTGCCGCTCCTCGACGTGTTCGGCCGCGGTGGCTCCCTGAAGTCGTCCTGGTACGGCGACTGTCTGCCGGAGCGCGACTTCCCGATGCTCGTAGACCTGCACCTGCAAGGCAGGCTGCCGCTGGAGAAGTTCGTCTCCGAGCGCATCGCACTCGAAGAGGTCGAGAAGGCCTTTCACACCATGCACGCCGGCGAGGTGCTGCGTTCGGTGGTGGTCCTGTGAGCGGTCTGCGTATCGAGCGCGTGGTCACCTCCGGTGTCTTCGCCCTCGACGGCGGCACGTGGGACGTCGACAACAACGTCTGGCTCGTCGGTGACGACGACGAGGTCGTGATCGTCGACGCGGCGCACGACGAGCAATCGATCACCAAGGCGGTGGGAGACCGGAACGTGGTGGCCGTCGTGTGCACGCACGGCCACAACGACCACGTCACCGTCGCGCCGCAACTGTCCCGTGAGCTCCAGGCGCCGATCCTGCTGCATCCCGGCGACCGGGAGTTGTGGGAGATGACCCACCCGGGCCAGGCCTTCGGGCACGCGAGTGACGCGCAACGCGTCAACGTGGCGGGCACGGCACTCGAGGTGATCCACACTCCGGGACACTCTCCCGGGTCCGTCTGCTTGCACCTGCCCGAAGCCAAGGTGCTGTTCACCGGGGACACGCTGTTCTCGGGCGGCCCCGGAGCCACAGGCCGTTCGTTCTCCGACTTCCCCACCATCATCGGGTCCATCCGCGACAGGCTGTTCACGCTGCCTGAGGAAACCCGTGTCCACACCGGACACGGCGACGGCACCACGATCGGCGCCGAGGCGCCGTACCTGGCCGAATGGATCGCACGCGGACACTGAGCCGATCCCGGGCAGGGCGAAGACCGGCGACAGCGCCTTCGCCCTGCCCGAGGCCACCGACCAGTGGGACACCGCCGGCACCAGGAACGAACTGGTCGCCATGGAGTCCTTCAACGGCGCCGACCGCGGCGTCTTTTGACGTACGTCTCGTCGGCGGTGGAGTGGCCGCCCTCTCCGAGGACGATGAAGTTCTCCGAGGAGCAGGCCGGGCAGGGGACCTCGCACTCCTCTCCTTCACCCGGTCGAGGTGCTCGCCCCAGCCCTCGACTCCCACGAAGCTGAGCGAGGCCGACAGGAGCTGAACGTGGTTCAGGGAGTCATCGGCGAGGGCGGGGTCGCCCAGTGCTTCCTCTGTCGGCGCCAGCAGTTCGGCGATGTCGGCAGAGCGGGTGACGAAGGGATCCGCGACCTCGTCGCGGATGTCGCGACCGGCCACGATCCGGCCGGCCAGGTGGAGCGGCATGCGCCGTGCGGCAAGGGACCACTGCCGGGCCTTCTCCGCCGGTTCCGGCAAGTCGGCGCAACTGGCCGAGCAGACGCCGCCCTGGTGGTGCGGACGGGAGGCCGGAGCGTCCCGGCCCGGATCCCGCGGGTCCGGGCCGACTGCGTCGAGCAGGCCGGCGGCTGTCGGATTGCGGCGATCCGTGCCGCCCACGTGGACGCCCGCGTCAGTCCCGCGCCGTCTCCGGCCTGCGGGCCAGCAGCAGGGCGCGGGGGCGTTTCTCGTCGCCTGCCGGCTCCCGCAGGACCTGCGCGGTGAGTTCCAGGCCCGCCTTGGTCAGGTGGGCGATGACCGTGGCCGGGGAGCGCCAGTAGTAGTCCAGGGAGACGGTGCGGCCGAAACGTTCGTCCAGGTGCAGGCTGTCGTCCTCGTCGCCCGACTGGAAGGCGAGCAGGACCGGGGCGCCCGGTATCAGGAGGCGGTGAACTCGGCGAAGACGTCGGTGAGGTGGTCGTCCGGGACGTGAATGACCGAGTAAAGCGCCACGATGCCGCCCAGCGTCCCGTCCGGCAGGTCCAGCGAGGTCATCGAGCCCACGTGGAAACGCAGACCCCGGTGCGCCTCGCGGGCCAGGGCCACCATGCGCGGTGAGAGGTCGACCCCGAAGACCGGCACGCCGAGCCGGTGCAGCCGCGCGGTCACGTACCCGGGACCGCTGCCGAGGTCGGCGACCGGCGGCCGGGTGGTCCCCTCGGCCGTCCCGGAGGTCCGGGCGAGGTCGGCGAAGGCCGTGAGCAGGGCGCGTTCCAGGGGCAGACCGGCCAGTCCGTCGGCGAACCGGTCGGTGTAGTCGTCGGCGATGGCGTCGTACGAGACGCGGGTGGCGTGGAGGAACTCCGGCGGGTCGGCGCGCATGGCTCCGCACCCTATCGGCGGAATCCGCGGCCCCGGAGACGCTTTCACCCGTACGTACGCACGGACGGCGGCGGCGGTGGCGCGGGCGCGGTGTCCGTCACACGAACCGGTCGGCGTGCCTCGAGCGGTGTGTGGTACACCGAGGAGAGGTGAAGCGCGGTGAAACGAGTACCGGAAGACGGCGGAACGACGACGGAACCACAGCGGAACGGCCGCTGTGACCGACGTCACGCACCGGCGGGCCGGACAGCCTTACACTCCGTACCAAAGCCGCGAGTTTACCCATCCCGATGCACGGCTATGCGCGGGGCCGCCAGTTTTTCTTCCCCTGACGGGCTGATTTTTCTTGATCGGGGAGCAGCGGACCGTCCCGGCGTCCTACCCTTCAAAGGGTGAAGCAACTGATGTCACTGGAGTCCGAGGTCGATCTACCCGGAGGGGCGGTGCTTCCGGGCGCCCTCCCCGAGATTCTGCGCACCGAGCTCGTCGCGTTCCGGCGCGACCTGCATATGCACCCCGAGCTCGGCAACCAGGAGTTCCGCACCACCGCGGCGATCAAGGAACGGCTCGAGCGGGCCGGCCTCGCGCCGCGCGTACTCTCCGGCGGGACCGGGGTCATCTGTGACATCGGGGTGACGGACGGCACCGGCGTCGCCGCCGGTGTGCCCGTGGACATCGGCGCGGACCCGGGCATCGGCGTGGACCCGGACATCGGCGCGGACCCGGGCATCCTCGCCATGCGCGCAGACATCGACGGCCTGCCCATCCCCGACATGAAGACCGAGTGCCCGTACCGCTCCACCGTGCCCGACCGGGCGCACGCCTGCGGCCACGACGTGCACACCACCGTGGTGCTGGGCACCGGGCTCGTCCTCGCCGAACTGCACCGCCAGGGCCTGCTGCCCAGACCGGTGCGGCTGATCTTCCAGCCCGCGGAGGAGGTGCTGCCCGGCGGCGCCGCCGACACCATCGCGGACGGCGCGCTCGACGGGGTCGGGCGGATCATCGCCGTGCACTGCGACCCCCGGGTCGACGCCGGGCGGATCGGGCTGCGCCAGGGCCCCCTCACCTCCGCCTGCGACCGCCTGGAGATCGCCCTCGACGGCCCCGGCGGCCACACCGCCCGGCCGCATCTGACCACCGACCTGGTCACCGCCGCCGCCCGGGTCGTCACCGACGTGCCCGCCCTGGTGGGCCGGCGGGTCGACAGCCGCAGCGGGCTCGCCGTGACCTGGGGCAGGATCGAGTCGGGCCACGCGCCCAACGTCATCCCGCAGCACGCCGAACTCTCCGGCACCGTGCGCTGCCTCGACCTGGACACCTGGCGGCTGGTCCCCGACCTCGTGGTCGCCGCGATCGACGAGGTGGCCAACCTGCACGGCGCCAAGTCGGAGATCAACTACGTGCGCGGGGTCCCGCCGGTGGTCAACGAGGCCGGCGTCACCGAGCTCCTGCGGGACGCCATGATCGCCCGGCGCGGCTCGGAGTCCGTGGAGGACACCGAACAGAGCCTCGGCGGCGAGGACTTCTCCTGGTACCTGGAGCGGGTTCCCGGCGCCATGGCCCGTCTCGGGGTCCGCCCCCCGGGCGAGCGCACCGTGCGCGATCTGCACCAGGGCGACTTCGACGTCGACGAGCACGCCATCACCGTCGGCGTCGAGCTCTTCACCGCCGCCGCCCTGCTGGACGCCCTGCGCTGACTGCCCCGGTCCCCTCCCCTCCCCCTTCCGTCGCGTTCGCGTGCTTCGGGGGAGGGGCAGCGTGGTGCGCGTGCCGTCCCGGCGGCACGAATGGATAACGGCCCCGCGGTACCCCGTTCCCAGGAGTGTCTACGCGCGTTAATCTGCGCCGAACCAAGCACCCGATGCGGGGCTTTGCGGAATGGGGAACTTCAGATGCGTCGGATATCCAGACTGACTCGCGTCGCGGTGGGCGTCGCGTCGCTCGCACTCGCCGCCACGGCCTGCGGCGGCACCAGCAGCGACGGTGGCGACAGCGACAGCGGCAGCGCCAAGGAAGACCTCGGTCTCGCCATCGCCTACGACATCGGCGGCAAGGGCGACCAGTCCTTCAACGACGCCGCCTACGCGGGACTGCAGAAGGCCGAGCAGGAGTTCGGCTACAAGACCGCCGACATCGAGCCCACCGAGGGCGAGACCGACGCGGACAAGGAACAGCGGCTGGGCTCGCTGGCCAAGCAGGGCTACAACCCCGTCATCGGCGTCGGCTTCGCCTACGCGCCGGCGATGGAGGCCGTGGCCGCGAAGTACCCCGACACCACCTTCGGCATCGTCGACTCCGTGGTCGAGGGCAAGAACGTCGCCTCCCTCGTCTTCGCCGAGGAGCAGGCCTCCTACCTCGCCGGTGTCGCCGCCGCCAAGGCCACCAAGACGAAGACGGTCGGCTTCGTGGGCGGGGTGGACATCCCGCTGATCCACAAGTTCGAGGCGGGCTTCGAGCAGGGCGTCAAGGACACCGACCCGAAGGTCAAGGTCATCTCGCAGTACCTCACGCAGACCGCGGAGGAGGGCGGCTTCTCCAGCCCCGACAAGGGCAAGGCCGCCGCCGAGGGACAGATCGAGAAGAAGGCCGACGTCGTCTACCAGGCGGCCGGTCTCTCCGGACAGGGCGTGATCGAGGCCGCCGCCAAGGCGAAGGTCTGGGCGATCGGCGTCGACTCCGACCAGTACAAGCAGGAAGCCCTCGCCGGCTACAAGGACTTCATCCTCACCTCCGCCACCAAGGAGGTCGGCGGTTCGGTGTACGCCCTCGCCAAGTCCGTCGAGGGCGACAAGCCGCTGACCGGCACCCAGGTCTTCGACCTGAAGGCGGACGGTGTCGGCCTCTCCGAGAGCAACCCGAAGATGGCCGAGATCGAGGGCCTGACGGACGCCGTGGCCAAGGCCAAGGAAGGCATCGTCGACGGCTCCATCAAGGTCAAGTCGGAGTGATCGGCAGCAGGAGCCGGTAGGACGAAAGCGTCGGTCATCACACCGAACACTGGGCGGGCACCTGAACGGGTGCCCGCCCAGTGCGTCAACTCCCTTGCCCCGCAAGGCCACCCTTCGTTCGCGATCGGCAACGTCGCGACAGGGCGGGGAGGCGGGTTGGCCACGGGCCCATAACAAGGTGGACAGAAGGGTTTTCCCGGGAGGTCTACGCGCGTTAATCTGCGGCGAAGGCAGCGCCGTAGCCGAACCCGTCCGGCGCTTGTACGAAGGAGCACCACACATGCGCCGGTTTTCCCGGATCACGGTCGCAGGCGCAGCGACCGCCTCTCTGGCCCTCGCGCTCTCCGCCTGCGGCGGCACCTCGACCTCTTCCGGCTCGTCGGAGTCGAAGGGCGACAAGGGCATCGCCATCGCGTACGACGTCGGCGGCCGGGGTGACCAGTCCTTCAACGACGCCGCGTACGCCGGCCTGGAGCAGGCGAAGAAGCAGTTCGGCTACGAGACCCGCGACGTCGAGCCCACCGAGGGCGAGACCGACGCGGACAAGGAGCAGCGGCTGGGCTCGCTGGCCAAGCAGGGCTACAACCCCGTCATCGGTGTCGGCTACGCCTACGCCGCCGCGGTGAAGGGTGCCGCGGAGAAGTACCCGGACACCACCTTCGGCATCGTGGACGACGCCACCGTCGAGGCCGACAACGTGGCCGACATGGTCTTCTCGGAGGAGGAGGCGTCCTACCTCGCCGGTGTCGCCGCCGCCGAGACCACCAAGACCGACGTCGTGGGCTTCGTGGGCGGGGTGGACATCCCGCTGATCCACAAGTTCCGGGCGGGCTTCGAGCAGGGCGTCAAGGACACCGACCCGAAGGTCAAGGTCATCTCGCAGTACCTCACGCAGACCGCGGAGGAGGGCGGCTTCTCCAGCCCCGACAAGGGCAAGGCCGCCGCCGAGGGACAGATCGAGAAGAAGGCCGACGTCGTCTACGCGGCGGCCGGTCTGTCCGGTCAGGGTGTCATCGAGGCCGCCGCCGCCAACAAGGTCTGGGCGATCGGTGTGGACTCCGACCAGTACAAGCAGGAAGCCCTGGCGAAGCACAAGGACTGGATCCTCACCTCGGCGATGAAGGACGTCGCCAAGTCGGTGTACAAGCTGGCGCAATCGGTCGAGGACCGCAGTCCCCGGACCGGTATCCTCAAGGGCGATCTGAAGTCGGGTGAGGTGAGCCTGTCGAACTCGAACCCGAAGTTCGCGGACAACGCCAAGCTCCAGGACGTCCTCGAGACGGCCAAGAAGAAGATCATCAGCGGCGAGATCAAGGTCAAGTCGAGCTGAGCCCGCAAGTCCTGAGCAACGTGTAACCCATGGGGTTGCCACCGCTCGACGGGGCGCGGGGAGTATGCTCCCCGCGCCCCGTCGGTTCGGTGTGCCGCCCCCTTTGATGCCGTCGGGGCGCTACGCGCGTAGACGACCCCCGTCCCCAGGAGTACGCCATCAACGCGTCCAGCAGCCCTCCGGCCGGAGCTGCGGTCAACGAATCGGTGACCGCCGTCGAGCTCGCCGGGATCACGAAGCGTTTCCCGGGCGTCGTGGCCAACCACGACATCCACCTCACGGTCCGCAAGGGCACCGTGCACGCCCTCGTCGGTGAGAACGGGGCCGGCAAGTCGACGCTGATGAAGATCCTTTACGGCATGCAGAAGCCGGACGAGGGCACCATCGCGATCCACGGCGAGAAGGTCGCCTTCTCCTCGCCGGCCGACGCCATCGCCCGCGGCATCGGCATGGTCCACCAGCACTTCATGCTCGCCGACAACCTCACGGTCCTCGAGAACGTGGTGCTCGGCAGCGAGAAGCTGTACGGCATCGGCGCGAAGGCCCGCCGCAGGATCAAGGAGATCTCCGAGCGCTACGGCCTCGGTGTACGCCCCGACCTGCTGGTCGAGGAACTCGGTGTCGCCGCCCGCCAGCGCGTGGAGATCCTCAAGGTCCTCTACCGCGGCGCCACCACGCTGATCCTCGACGAGCCCACCGCCGTTCTCGTCCCGCAGGAGGTCGACGCGCTCTTCGACAACCTGCGCGAGCTCAAGGCGGAGGGCCTGTCGGTCATCTTCATCTCCCACAAGCTGGGCGAAGTCCTCTCCGTGGCCGACGACATCACCGTCATCCGCCGCGGTACCACCGTCGGCACCGCCATACCCGCCGAGACCACCTCGCGCCAGCTGGCCGAGATGATGGTCGGCAGCGAACTGCCGACGCCTCAGACCGCCGAGTCCACGGTCACCGACCGCGCGGTGCTCACCGTCGACAAGCTGCGCCTGGTGGCCCCCGGCGGCAAGGCCCTGCTCGACGACATCAGCTTCACCATCCACGAGGGCGAGATCCTCGGCATCGCCGGCGTCGAGGGCAACGGCCAGACCGAACTGGTCGACGCGCTCATCGGTCTGCGGACCGCCGACTCCGGCGTCATCCGGCTGGCCGGCGAGGAGATCACCGGCTGGACCACCCGCCGGCGGCGCGAAGAGGGCATCGGGTACATCCCCGAGGACCGGCACCGCCACGGGCTGCTCCTCGAATCCCCCCTCTGGGAGAACCGTATCCTCGGCCACGTCACGGAGAAGCCCAACGCCAAAGGCGCCTGGCTGGACCTGAAGGCCGCCCAGGAGGACACCCGCCGCATCGTCGAGAAGTACGACGTGCGCACCCCCGGCATCGACGTCACCGCCGCCTCCCTCTCCGGCGGCAACCAGCAGAAGCTGATCGTCGGCCGCGAGATGAGCCACCGGCCCCGCTTCCTGATCGCCTCCCACCCCACCCGTGGTGTGGACGTCGGCGCGCAGGCCGCGATCTGGGACCACATCCGGGAAGCGCGCCGCGAGGGCCTCGCCGTTCTCCTGATCTCCGCCGACCTGGACGAGCTGATCGGTCTGTCCGACACCCTCCGGGTGATCTACGACGGCAAGCTGGTCGCGGGCGCCGACCCCGCGACCGTCACCCCGGAGGAGCTCGGCACCGCCATGACGGGTGCGGCCACCGGACACCTCGAACACGAAGAGACCCCCGAGACCCGGGCCTACGCCCCCGAGTCTCTGGAAGACGAGGCCCGCTGATGAAGAAGTTCGACAAGGAGCGTGTGCTCCTCGCGGTGGCCGGCCCGGTCATCGCGCTCGCCGTGGCCTTCGTGCTCAGCGCGATCGTGCTGCTGGCCTCGGGCAAGAGCCCGGTCGAGCCGTTCGCCCTGATGTTCGAGCAGGCGACGTTCTCCGACATCCAGGTGCTGATCATCAACCAGGCCTCGATGTACTACATCGCGGCCCTCGCGGTGGCCATCGGCTTCCGGATGAACCTCTTCAACATCGGTGTCGACGGCCAGTACCAGCTCGCCGCCATGATGGCCGCCATCGTCGGCGCCCACGCCAACCTGCCGGCCGCCCTGCAGATCCCGCTGCTGCTCCTCACCGCCGTGTTCACCGGCGCCTTCTGGTCCGGCATCGCCGGTGTCCTCAAGGTCACCCGCGGGGTCAGCGAGGTCGTCGCCACGATCATGCTCAACGCGATCGCGACGTCCGTGATCGGCTACCTGTGGCTGCCGACCGTCTTCGGCGTCAAGGTCGGCAACAACAACACCACCGGCGTGATGCACGAGTCCGGCTGGGTCCCCGGCATCGACATGGGCGAGGCCGGCGAGATCTACGGCCTGGTGATCCTCGCCGTCCTGCTCGGCATCGGCTACTGGGTCGTCCTCAACCGCACCCGCTTCGGCTTCGACCTGCGCGCCTCCGGCGCCTCGCAGACCGCCGCCGCGGCCAGCGGGGTCAACCCCAGGCGCATGGTGCTCAGCGCCATGCTGATCTCCGGCGGCCTCGCGGGTCTCGCGGGTCTGCCCATCCTGCTCGGCGACACCCACACCTACAGCCTGAACTTCCCGACCGGCATCGGCTTCCTCGGCATCGGCATCGCCCTGCTCGGCCGCAACAGCCCGGTCGGCATCGCCTTCGCCGCCGTGCTGTGGGCCTGGCTCGACAAGGCCTCGCCCGAGCTGGACTTCCACGGCTACGACAAGGAGATCGCGGTCATCATGCAGGGCCTGATCGTGCTCTCGGTCGTCGTCTCCTACGAGGCCGTCCGCGAGTGGGGCCTGCGCCGCCAGCAGCGCCGGGTCGGCGCGGAACTCGCCGCGGGTCACGTCCTCGGCGCCGACAACAACACCACGAAGGAGGTGGCTGGCCGATGACCGCCCCGACCACAGCGACCGACGTCAACCAGCCCTCGCTGCAGCCCGCGGCGCCCACCGGCCGCCGCATGTCGTGGCCCGTGCTGCTGCTGGTCATCGCCGGAGCCCTGGCCCTGGTCTCGTTCGTCCGCCTCGTCACCGGCGCGAACGGCATCACCAACGTCAGCCAGATGTCCACCGCCCTCCAGCTGGCCGTGCCCATCGGCCTCGCCGGACTCGGCGGTCTGTGGGCCGAGCGCGCGGGCGTCGTCAACATCGGTCTCGAGGGCATGATGATCCTCGGCACCTGGTTCGGCGCCTGGGCCGGATTCCAGTGGGGCCCGTGGACCGGCGTCCTCGTCGGTCTCCTCGGCGGCGCCCTCGGCGGCCTGCTGCACGCCTTCGTCACCGTCACCTTCCACGTCAACCACATCGTCTCCGGTGTGGCCATCAACATCCTCGCCCTCGGCGCCACCCGCTACCTCGCCCCGCTGGCCTTCGAGGGCCACCAGGGCGGTTCCGCCAAGCAGTCCCCGGCGATCGAGTCGCTCGGCCACTTCACCGTGCCGGGGCTGTCCGACGGACTGCGCGACCTCAACGACAAGGGCTGGTTCTTCGTCTCCGACATCGCCGGCCTGCTCGGCGGGCTGGTCACCAACGTGTCCTGGCTGACCCTCATCGCCCTCGCGCTCGTCCCCGCGACCTGGTGGATCCTCTGGCGCACCGCCTTCGGCCTGCGGCTGCGCTCCTGCGGCGAGAACCCGGTCGCCGCCGAGTCCCTCGGCGTCAACGTCTACAAGTACAAGTACATCGCCGTGATCATCTCCGGCGCCCTGGCCGGCCTCGGCGGTGTCTTCCTGTCCATCGTCGCCAATCCCTTCTACCTGGAGGGCCAGGTCAGCGGGCGCGGCTACATCGGCCTCGCCGCGATGATCTTCGGCAACTGGATGCCGGGCGGCCTCGCCATCGGCGCCGGGCTCTTCGGCTACACCGACAGCCTCAACCTGCGCGGCGGCTCCGCCAACGTGCACGCGCTGCTGCTGCTCGGCGCGCTGCTGCTGGTCATCGGCACGATCTGGCTGGTGGTCCGCAAGAAGTACGTGCACGCGGTCGTCACCCTGGTCGTCGGCGCCCTCGTCTACGCCTGGTACGCCGGCACCAACGAGGTCCCCAACCAGGTCGTCTCCGCCACGCCGTACGTCATCACCCTGGTCGTCCTCGCCCTGTCCGCACAGCGGCTGCGCATGCCGAAGGCGGACGGACTGCCCTACCGGAAGGGACAAGGCGGATGACCCCGCCCGAGGCCACCACGACCGACACCGACTGGGAGGCCCTGCGCGCGGTCGCGCGCGAGGCCATGTCCCACGCGTACGTCCCGTACTCGGGCTACCCGGTCGGCGCCGCCGCCCTGGTCGACGACGGACGCGCGGTCTCCGGCTGCAACGTCGAGAACGCCAGCTACGGGCTCGGCCTGTGCGCCGAGTGCGGGCTGGTCTCGGAGCTGCACCGCACCGGGGGCGGCCGGCTCACGCACTTCACCTGCGTGGACGGGAACGGCGAGATCCTCGTCCCGTGCGGCCGGTGCCGGCAGCTGCTGTACGAGTTCGGCGGCCCCGGACTGCTGCTGGAGACCCCGGCGGGCATCCTGCCGCTGTCCCGGATGCTGCCCCAGGCCTTCGGCCCGCAGCACCTCGCCAAGTAACTCCCCCGCGGCCCCTCCGGTCGACTGCCGACCGGAGGGGCCGCGCCTTCGCACTCCGGAAGGAATGCCAGCCATGGCCATGGACGTCATCTCCGTCATCCGCACCAAGCGGGACCGCGGCGAACTCAGCGACGAGCAGATCGACTGGGTCATCGACGCGTACACCCGCGGGGAGGTGGCCGACGAGCAGATGTCGGCCCTCGCGATGGCGATCCTGCTCAACGGCATGAACCGGACCGAGATCGCCCGCTGGACGGCCGCGATGATCGCCTCCGGCGAGCGCATGGACTTCTCCTCGCTGTCCCGCCCCACCACCGACAAGCACTCCACCGGCGGCGTCGGCGACAAGATCACCCTGCCGCTCGCCCCGCTGGTCGCGGCCTGCGGTGCGGCCGTCCCCCAGCTGTCCGGCAGGGGCCTCGGGCACACCGGCGGCACCCTGGACAAGCTGGAGTCGATCCCGGGCTGGCGCGCGCTGCTGTCCAACGACGAGATGCTGTCCGTCCTGGACGGCGTGGGCGCCGTCATCTGCGCGGCCGGGGACGGCCTGGCCCCCGCCGACAAGAAGCTCTACGCCCTGCGCGACGTGACCGGCACCGTCGAGGCCATCCCGCTGATCGCCTCCTCGATCATGTCGAAGAAGATCGCCGAGGGCACGGGCGCGCTGGTCCTGGACGTGAAGGTGGGCAGCGGCGCCTTCATGAAGACCCTGGACGACGCCCGCGAACTGGCGTCCACGATGGTCGGCCTCGGCACCGACCACGGCGTGAAGACCGTCGCCCTGCTCACCGACATGTCGACCCCGCTCGGCCTGACCGCGGGCAACGCCCTGGAGGTCCGCGAGTCGGTGGAGGTCCTGGCGGGCGGCGGCCCCGCGGACGTCGTCGAACTGACCCTCGCCCTGGCCCGCGAGATGCTGGACGCCGTCGGCCTCAAGGACGCCGACCCGGCGAAGGCCCTCGCCGACGGCACCGCGATGGACGTCTGGCGCCGCATGATCGCGGCCCAGGGCGGCGATCCGGACGCGCCCCTGCCGACGGCGCGGGAACAGCACGTGGTGAAGGCGACCGCCTCCGGCGTTCTGACCCGCCTGGACGCCTACGACATCGGCGTCGCCGCCTGGCGCCTCGGCGCGGGCCGCGCCCGCAAGGAGGACCCGGTGCAGGCGGGCGCGGGCGTCGAACTGCACGCCAAGCCCGGCGACACGGTCACCGAGGGCCAGCCCCTCCTCACCCTCCACACGGACACCCCGGACCGCTTCGACTACGCCCTCGAGGCGGTGGCGGGCTCGTACGACATCGCGGCCCCCGACACGGCCTTCACGGCGCCGCCGGTGGTGCGGGAACGCATCGCCTGACCTGCGCCCGCGGCCGGAGGCCGCTGTCGGACACGCCCCGTTCGGGGTGCACTCCTGGGGTGAGTGGCCTCACCCCAGGAGTGCCGCCACCACCACCAGCACCGGTACCGACAGCAGGGTCGACACCAGGATCGCCTCCCGGGCCAGGGTCTCGCCCACGCGGTAGCTGCCGGCGTAGGTGAAGATGTTCTGCGCGGCCGGCAGCGCGGAGGTCACCACCACGTCGAGCAACTGCGCCCCGCGCAGCCCGAAGACCCCCATCGCCAGCGCCCAGGCGACCACCGGCTGGCCCACCGACTTCAGCGCCACGGCGAGCAGGACCGCTCCGCGCTCACCGCCCCGCAGCGGCAGGGCACTGCCGCGCAGCGAGATGCCGAACGCGAGCAGGACCGCCGGAACCGCCATGTTGCCGATCAGCGTCACCGGGTCCATGACCGGGCCGGGGATCTCGAGGCCGGACGCCGACGCCGCCACCCCCGCCAGCGAGCCCAGCGCGACCGGGTTCCGCAGCGGTGTGAGCAGCCGCTGCCACAGGGGCAGCTTCTCACCGGCGGTCGCCAGGTCCAGGATCGTCAGCGCGACCGGGGTGACCCCGACGAGCTGGAACAGCAGCACCGGGGCCACCAGCGAGGCGTCGCCGAGGACGTACACGGCGATCGGGATGCCGAGGTTGCCGGAGTTGACGTAACTGGAGCACAGGGCGCCGATGGTGGTGCGGCCCACGCCCCAGCGGCGTACGACACCCACCGCCACGAAGACGCCGCCCACCGCGGCCGTGCTCAGCACGGTGACCAGCAGCCTGCCGGAGAAAACCACCGACAGGTCCGCCTCGGCGAGAAGGGTGAACAGCAGGGCCGGTGAGGCCACGTGGAAGGCGAGTTTCGTCAGCACCTCGTGGGCCTGCCGGCCCAGATACCCCCGGCGGCCGATCACATAGCCGACGCCGATGACCACCGCGATCACCGCGAAACCGCTCAGCACCCCCTGCACAGCGGCTCCTCGCCGGGGCGGCGAGCACCGGAGGTCGCGGACGAGGAGGGTCTGTGGCGCATACAGCCAACCCTCGGGGGAAGGTCGTGCTCGGGTCAATGTGATCTCCGTGGCGCCCGCATGCCGGCGAGATGCCGCGATGAATCACGCGCCCGTGCCCGGTCTACCGCTCGTGGACGCCACGACACCTCCCGTACTCGTGCTGCGCGGCCCCGCCGCCCAGGACGGGGTGAGCGGGCCGAGCGATGCGCTGCGGGCACTGCTGGACGGCGGCGGGGCCGACGGGATCGTCGTCTGCGATGTGGGCGGGCTGGGGCCGCCGGGGCTCGCCGCCGTGAACCTGCTCGCCCGCCTCCAGCTCCTGGCCCGCCGGACCGGGGGCCGGATACGGCTGCGCGACCCCGATCCCGCCCTATGCTCCCTGCTCGACCTGGTCGGCCTCTGCTTCGAGGTGGAGGGGCAGCCCGAACAGCGGGAACCAGCGCCGGGTGTCGAGGAAGAAGTGGAACCCGGTGATCCGGCCGTCTGAGATCTCCAGCACCTGAACCGCCCACGGCGTGAAACCACCCGCCTCCGGGTCCGGCTTGTATTGGGCGAACCCGGGCAGGCCGTTGACCTGGACCGGCAGCAGTCGCGAGCCCGCGCAGGAGGCGCCCAGCGTCGTCATGAAGCCCGCGATGTCGGCGGTGCCGGTCAGCCACAGGTCGAACGGCGGCATCGTCATGAGGGCGTCCTCGTGCAGCAACGCCGTCAGCGCCGACATGTCGTACCCCTCGAACGCCGCCACATAGCGCTCCAGGAGCTTCTGCTGCTCCTCGTCCAGCGGGTCGGAGACGGACGCGTCGGCGCCCGGCTGCCGTCGCTCCGCGAGCGTCGCCCGCGCCCGCTGCAACGCGCTGTTGACGGATGCCACCGAGGTGTCGAGCAGCTCCGCCACCTCGCTCGCCCGCCAGGCCAGCACCTCCCGCAGCAGCAGCACCGCCCGCTGCTTGGGGGAAGCTGCTGAAGCGCGGCCATGAAGGCGAGCCGCACGGACTCCTTGGCGACCGCCGCCTCCGCAGGGTCGGCGGTGTCGGGCAGCACCCGGGAGTCCGGCATCGGCTCCAGCCAGGTGTGGTCCGGCCGCGGCGAGAGGGCCGCCCGGGCCAGCGGGGTCGACTCTGTCAGGTCCATGGGCCGGGCCCGCTTGTTGCCGGCCGTCAGCATGTCCAGGCAGACGTTGGTCGCGATGCGGTACAGCCAGGAGCGCAGGCTGGAACGGCCCTCGAACTTGTCGAAGCTGCGCCAGGCACGGACCATCGTGTCCTGCACCGCGTCCTCCGCCTCGAAGGAGGAGCCGAGCATCCGGTAGCAGTACCCGGTCAGCTCGACGCGGTGCGCCTCGAGCCTGGCGTCGAGACCGGTCGTCGCCGTGCCGTTCGTCATCGTCCACCCACCCCTGTGGCTTCTCTGTGGCGCGCCTTCGCACCCAGCACTTCGGAAGCTATCGCAGCCCACTGACAACGGCCCCCCGAGCGGATGAACGCGCAGGTGGGGGAGGCGGGTTCAACGGGCAGAACGAAAACTTCCGCCCGCGAGGCCAGGCGCGCGCGGCCTCACGCGGGTGCGAGCCGCCGCTCCACCCGGGCCGCCCGGGTGCCCAGCACGGTGACGGTCACGACGCCGGCCACCGCCACCAGGCCGACCCCCACCGTCCCGGCCCAGCCGCCCGAGTGGAAGGCGAGCGCGCCGACCGTGCTGCCCGCGCTGGAGCCGACGTAGTAGGCGGACTGGTACAGCGCCGACGCCTGGGCGCGGCCCTCGGTGGCCGTCCGTCCGACCGCCGAGGACGCGACCGCGTGGCCCGCGAAGAAGCCCCCGGTGATCAGCACCAGGCCCAGCAGGATCAGGGACAGTGAGCCGGCCAGGGACAGCAGCAGACCCGCCGCGGTGGTCCCGCCCGCCGCGTACAGCGTGCCCCGGCGGCCCAGCCGGCTCGACCAGCCGCCCCGCCGCCGAGGCCGACACCGTGCCGACCAGGTAGACCAGGAAGATCGAGCCGACGATGCCCTGGGGGAGCGAGAAGGGCGCCTCGCTCAGGCGGTAGCCGATCACGGTGTAGACCCCGCCGAACACCGTCATGAACAGCGCGCCGATCGCGTACAGGCGCCGCAGCAGCGGGTTGGCGAGGTGGCCGCGGACCGTGCCGACCAGCACGTGCGGGTGCAGTGAGCCCGGCCGGAAGTGCTTCGGCGCCGGCAGCAGCAGCCGGAACGCCACCGCGCACGCCACCGCGAGCACCCCGATCACGCCGACGGCGATCCGCCAGCCCCACTCCTGCGCCACCCATCCGGTGACGACCCGGCCGCTCATCCCGCCGACACTGTTGCCCGCGACGAACAGCCCGATCGCGGTCACCAGCGACCTGGGCCCGACCTCCTCCGCGAGATACGCGGTCGCCGACGCGGGCACCCCGGCCAGGGCCGCCCCCTGGAGCGCGCGCAGCGCCACCAGGGCGCCCAGCGACGGGGCGAAGGGGACCAGCAGCCCGACGGTCACCGCGACGGCCAGGGAGGCCGTCATGACCGTACGGCGCCCGTAGCGTTCCGACAGCGCGCTCATCGGCAGCACGAACAGCGCCAGACCGCCGGTGGCCGCCGCCACCGTCCAGCTCGCGTCGCCCGCGCTCACCCCGAGGTCGCCGGAGAGCAGCGGCAGCAGGGCCTGGGTGGAGTACAGCAGCGCGAAGGTCGCGACGCCCGCCAGGAAGAGGGCGAGGCTCATCCGCCGGTAACCGGGGCCGCCGGGGGACATCCGGGAGTCGGGGCCGCCCGGGACGGCCGGCGACGAGGGAGAAGGAGAGGGAGGAGGGACGGACGGGCCGGCGTCCACGCGCGTGGACGCCCCGGTACTGACGGAAGACATGCCCCGAACCTACGAACGGCCCCGCTCATCCGTCCAATGCATGGAATCGACATAATCGTTCCCATGGTGCATCAGCAGAGGTCACAGAAGCAGCTGTCACCGTCCGGTGACACAGAAGACATCGTCGCGCTGCTCGCGCCACGTCTCGTTCACTTCGCCGGCGTCGCCCGCACGGAGCATGTCACCCGCGCCGCCCGCGAGATGCAGGTCCCGCAGTCCACACTCTCCCGGTCCATGGTCCGCCTCGAACAGGACCTGGGTGTCGACCTGTTCGCCCGGCACGGTCGCACCCTCTCCCTGACCCCCGCCGGCCGCACCTTCCTCGCCTCCGTCGAACGTGCCCTCGCCGAGGTCGAGCGGGCCGCCGACGAGGTGCGTGCCGACGCCGACCCGGCCACCGGCAAGGTCGCCTTCGGGTTTCTGCGCACCATGGGCGCCGAGACCGTGCCCGGCCTGCTGCACGCCTTCCGCGCCGACCACCCGCGCATCCGCTTCAGCCTCGTCCAGAACTACGGCGAGGCCATGCTGGAGCGCCTGCGCGCGGGCGAGCTGGACCTGTGCCTGACCTCTCCGGTCCCGGACGCCCCCGACCTCGTGGCCCGCCGCCTGGACGAGCAGAAGCTGCGCCTGGTCGTCCCCGCCGACCACCGGCTCGCCGGCCGGCGCCGTATCCGCCTCGCCGAGGCCGCCGACGAGACGTTCGTGACCCTGGAGCCCGGATACGGCCTGCGCCGCATCACCGACGACCTCTGTGCGCAGGCCGGTTTCCGGCCCCGGGTCGCCTTCGAGGGCGAGGAGGCGGAGACCCTGCGGGGCCTGGTGGCCGCCGGCCTGGGCGTCGCCCTGCTGCCCCCGCCGGCGGTGCCCCGCCCCGGAGTGGTGGAACTGACCGTGACCTCCCCGCGGGCGGCCCGCGAGATCGGCGTCGCCTGGCTGGCCGGCCGCCCGGACACCCCGCCGGTGGCGGCCTTCAAGAAGTTCCTGCTGTCGAGAAGGGGCCACCTGCTTCCGGACTGACCGCGACCACCTGCGACCCACGGCCCACGGCCTGCCGCCTACCGCCGTAACGACGCGCCGAACCCCGAGGCCAGCGGCATCCGCAGCCCCAGTGGCGGGGGCGCCGCCAGGGCGTCCTGCACCGGACGGGAGAACGCCTGCCCGAACAGCGTCCCCATCATGAAGTCCTCGCACAACGCCAGCACTTCGTCCCGGTACTGGTTCAACCCGTGTCCGTCGGCGTGCACTTCGAAGCGGCACACGTTCCGGTTCGCCTTCTTCACCCGCGCCGCCAGCCGGAAGGACAGTTCCGGGTCGGTCCGCGCGTCACGCGTGCCGTGCACGATCAGCACCTGCCGCCCCGCCAGCTGCTTCACCGGTTCGGGTGGCGCGGCCACGTCCTCCTCGGGCAGCCAGGGAGCCAGCGCCAGTACGGAGCTGACGGCCTCGTGGCCGCCCGCGCGCAGCGCCGCCCGGCCGCCCATGCCGAGGCCGGCCAGGCACACGGGGACATCCCCGTAGCGCCGCACGATCTCGTCGACGGCCCAGGTGGCATCACGCGCGAGATGCGCCTCACTGCCGTTCCAGCCCCGGTAGCGGTAGTGGACGACATGGGTGGCGAGACCCTCGGCCCGCCCCGCGCGGCCGAGACGGTTTCCCAGTGCGCGTACGGAGGCGGTCGCCACCACGGGGGACGGCCTGCGGCTGGAGACCGGTTCACCGCCGGGGAGCAGCAGCACCGCGCCGCTCACCGCCTTCGGCTTCGGGCCGAGCGCCCTCCCCAGCCGGGCCGTGCGAACCGGCGTCGCTTGCTGTGCCATGACAGCAGAGTGTCAGAAGCCCCGGTGTACGCCACCCGCGCGTGCGGTCACCGTTACGTATCGACGGATTCGTACACCCGGCGATCTACGCGCGTAGGCGTTAGAGTGCGGAAATGACGAGCCAGACCACTGCGAACACCCCGACCTCGGACCAGGTCCGCCGGGCGCCCAAGGTGCTGCTGCACGACCACCTCGACGGCGGCCTGCGCCCCGGCACGGTCGTCGACCTGGCCCGCGAGACCGGCTACTCCGGGCTCCCCCAGAGCGACCCCGACAAGCTCGGCCTCTGGTTCCGGGAGGCCGCCGACTCCGGTTCCCTGGAGCGGTACTTGGAGACGTTCTCGCACACCGTCGGGGTCATGCAGACCCGTGACGCGCTGGTGCGGGTCGCCGCCGAGTGCGCCGAGGACCTCGCCGCGGACGGTGTCGTCTACGCCGAGGTGCGCTACGCCCCCGAGCAGCACCTCGAAGGCGGACTGACCCTCGAAGAGGTCGTCGAGGCGGTCAACGAGGGCTTCCGGCAAGGGGAGCGGCGGGCGCGGGAGGACGGAAACCGCATCCGTGTCGGCGCGCTGCTCACCGCGATGCGGCACGCCGCGCGGGCCCTGGAGATCGCCGAACTCGCCAACCGCTACCGGGACCTGGGCGTCGTCGGCTTCGACATCGCGGGCGCCGAGGCCGGTTACCCGCCCACCCGGCACCTCGATGCCTTCGAGTACCTCAAGCGGGAGAACAACCACTTCACGATCCACGCCGGCGAGGCCTTCGGGCTGCCGTCCATCTGGCAGGCCCTCCAGTGGTGCGGCGCCGACCGGCTCGGGCACGGGGTGCGCATCATCGACGACATCCAGGTCCACGACGACGGCTCGGTCGCACTCGGACGGCTCGCCTCCTACGTCCGGGACAAGCGCATCCCGCTCGAGCTGTGCCCCAGTTCCAACCTGCAGACCGGGGCGGCGGCCTCGTACGCCGAGCATCCCATCGGACTGCTGCGCCGGCTGCACTTCCGGGCCACGGTGAACACCGACAACCGCCTCATGTCGCACACCAGCATGAGCCGGGAATTCGAGCACCTGGTCGATGCGTTCGGTTACACGCTCGACGACATGCAATGGTTTTCCGTCAATGCGATGAAGTCGGCGTTCATTCCTTTCGATGAACGACTGGCCATGATCAATGACGTCATCAAGCCCGGATATTCCGAGCTGAAATCCGAATGGCTGTTTCGGCAGACCGCCTCCACCAGCGGTTCTGTGGCTGCAGAGGACTGACAGAGACGTTCGCGGGCTCCGGGAATGCGGGCGGCCCCCACCGTCCGTCCGCATTTCGAGGTTTGCGGCGGGTGGTGCCGGGTGTTTACGGTCGAGGACCGCTCACTTCCCCCATCCCGTTTCGAGGACGCATTTCATGAAGCAGTCTGCCGCCAAGACCCTCGGTGTCGCCGTTCTCGGTGCCGCCTTCGCCGCCGCCGGCGCGGGTGCCGCGACCGCGGTCCCGGCCGCCCCGGCCGTCCCGAACGCCGGTGCTGCGCTGGACACCGTCACTCAGAGCCTCCCGGCGGAGGGCGTCTCCCGTGTGGCGCCGGGCGCGGACCGGGCCCTGCAGACGGGACAGGACGTGGCCGGCACGGGCATGACGACGACGCGACCGGTCGCCGAGCAGCTGACCTCCGAGGGCCCCCAGGAGCGGGCCGCCGCTCTGCTCGGGGGCCTGCCGACGGAGGGGCTGCCCACGCAGGGTGTCTCCGTCAACGGGGTCCCGCTCGGCTGACCCACCCGCACCGACCCACCCGCGCGGACCCCTGCCGATGGGGCGCACCCCGAGTCCGGGGCGCGCCCCATCGGCGTTCGCGCGGGGCGGCACACGGACTCACCAGGCCGTCCGTACCTTGTCCTCCGAGGGGAGCAGGATCCACAGCGCTATGTAGAGCAGGAACTGCGGCCCGGGGAGCAGGCACGAGGCCAGGAAGACCACGCGCATCGTGGTCGCGGAGGTGCCGAAGCGCCGGGCCAGCGCGGCACACACGCCGCCGATCACGCGGTTGTCGGTGGGGCGGGCGAGGCGGGACATCGTGGACTCCTTCGTGGGGTGTGCGGTTCGTTGACCCACGGCGCCGCATCGGCTTCCGTCGGCTGTTCTACCGCTCTCCACACTACGGAGACGAAGGGGGCAAAGCATCGCTCCACGGGGCGATCCCGACCCTGGGAATCGTCGGGGTCCGACCCTGCGCCGGCTCCTCCTGGCGGATTTCGGCGCCGTCCCGGCGTACGGCCCGGCGGCGCAGCCAGGCACGGCCCCCCGGTACCACGGCGGTATGCGCGAGCGCCGCGCCCACCGTGTTCAGCAACAGCGCGTCAACGTCCACGACCCTGCCGGGCACCGCGGTCTGCAGCATCTCGATGCCCAGCGACAGCAGCGCCACCGCGGCCGTGGTGCGGATCAGCGAACCCAGCGGCGAGACGGCCGGCCTGCCCCCGCCATCGGCAGCAGCACACCCAGCGGGGCGAGCAGCGCCAGCCCCTCGCCGACCCGGCGGGCCCCGGCCCCCCAGCCCAGCGCGAAGTCGGCCCGGATGCCGTCGAAGGGCCGCAGGTTGGCGGGCATCACCCAGGGGACGTTCAGAGGGCGCAGCGTGCACCAGGCGACGAATACGAGGTACGCGGCCAGGAGGAGACCTCCTGTCACACGGACACGGGACGCGGCGGTGCCGCCGACGGGGCCTTGACGCTGCACGAAACCCTAGACGCGACGCCCGGCGGGATCGGTTCCGGGAAGTGCCCCGTTCGCCGGGTGAGGCATGCGCCACAGTCCATCGCCCCCGCCCCGGTACGCGCCGGCGCACTCCCCGGACGACCTCCGGGGTCACCCCTCGGTGGCCACCGAGGACGGGGGTTCCGTGCTGCCCGGACGGGCCCGGACCTCGTCCGTGCACCGGTAGCGGCGCGGGGGCCCGTCGTCCTGGCCGCCCAGGATCACCGAGCCGTCGCCCTCGGCCGCCGCCGAGTCGGAGAAGGTGCAGACGATCTGCGCGAGCGCGTAGGAGGTCAGGCTCCCGGGCGGGGTGCTCAGACGCAGCGCGTCCTCCGGGTCGCCGGGCCGCGGACCGCCCACGGTCATCCCGCCCCGTACGTGCGTCGTGTACCCGGCCTCCTTCTCGGCGGGCGCCGGCGGCGCCGAGAGCTGGTCCAGCAGGCCCTGCGCCACCAGGGCGCGCCGCTGCCCGGAGTCCGCCGCGCCCTCCGGCACCCGTACGGTCCGGTCGACGGCCGCCAGCGACGAGCCGCAGAGCAGGAACACCCGCACCGGCAGGCCCTGCGCGGGCTGGGCCGCCCCGCCCGCCTCGGCCTGCGAGCAGCGCACCCGGGAGGGCGCCGGACCGAAGTCGGTCGGCACCTCGGTGGCCCGGATCCCGCACCCGGCGAGCAGGACGCCGAGCGTGGTGACGGCGAGCAGCCCCGGCAGCCGTCGGATGCCTCGTATGCCCGTCGGGCGCGGGGTCGTCCGGCGTATGTTCATCGGGCGTCCCCTCCGGCGCTCGACCGCCGGGTGCCGGTGCCGCCCTTGCCCTCCCGGGCGTCCTCGGCGGCGGCGGCCACGGCGTCCCGCTCGGTCAGGGCGGAGACGTCCCGCGGCAGCCGCAGCGTGAACACCGCGCCGCCCTCGGGGGAGTTGGCCGCGGCGATCTCGCCGCCGTGGGCATGGGCGTTCTCCAGGGCGATGGACAGGCCCAGACCGCTTCCCTCGGAACGCGGCCGGGAGGCACTGGCCTTGTAGAACCGGTCGAAGACATGCGGCAGGACGTCCTCGGGGATGCCCGGCCCCTGGTCCCGTACCTCGATGACCACAGCGCCTCCGGCCATGGTGCCCCCGTCCTCGGTGCCCGCCCCGGTGTCTTCCCCGGTGCCGTCCTCGCGGGCCCCGCAGTCCCTGCGCTCCCCACCGTCCCCGGCGTCCCCGCTGTCCCCCCTGCTCACGGGACCCGCGTCGTCGCCGCCGTCCTCGTGTTCCACGCGCACCGACACCCGTACCGGCGAGCCTCCGTGCTTGAGGGCGTTGCCTATGAGGTTGGCCAGGATCACGTCCAGTCGGCGCGGGTCGATCCGGGCGTGGATGCCGCGCTCCGCGTCCAGCTCGACCGCGTCCAGCCAGGCGCGGGCGTCGATGCAGGCGGTGATCTGGTCGGCGATGTCGACGTCGTCGAGGACGAGGCGGGCGGTGCCCGCGTCGAAGCGGGTGACCTCCATCAAGTTCTCGACCAGGTCGTTGAGTCGCCGTGTCTCGCTGACCACCAGCCGTACGGCGGGCTCGATCATCGGGTCGATGCCGCCGCCCTCGAACTCCAGTTCCTCCTCGAGGACTTCCGTCACGGCCGTGATCGCGGTCAGCGGAGTGCGCAGCTCGTGGCTCATGTCCGCCACGAACCTGCGGGACGCCTCGTCCCGCGCGGCCATGTCGGCCACCCGTTTCTCCAGCGCCTCGGCCGCCTTGTTGAACGTCCGGGACAGATCGGCCAGTTCGTCCGTCCCCGACACCCTCAGCCGGGTGTCCAGCCTGCCCTCGCCGAGCCGCCGGGCGGCGACCCCGAGCCGCTGCACCGGCTTCAGCACGGTCGTCGCCGCGGCCTGCGCCAGCAGCGCGGAGCCGATCAGCGCGAGGCCGGTCGCGATACCCAGCGACCAGGCCAGCGAGTTGAGGTCCTTGGCCTCCGGCTCCAGCGACTTGACCATGTAGCCGGTCGGTCCGCCGCCGATCGTCCGGGTGCCCGCCACCAGATAGGGGGTGCCACCGTCGACGATCCGCTGCCAGTACAGGTGGTGGGCGTGCTTGTTGGTCGAGGTGATCTTCTGCCGCTCGTTCACCGCCTCGCGCAACGAGGTCGGCACGTCCTTGGTCGAGAAGCCGCTCAGCCCGCCCGAACTGCCGTACACCGTACGGCCCTGCGGGTTCTCGGCGATCAGCAGCACCGAGAACCGCTGACTGCTGTTGGCCATCTGGCCCGCGGTGTGCTGCAGTTCCTCCTGCGTCGGATGCTCCGGCAGCGCCCCCGCCCGGTTCTCCATCTCCTGCTCGAAGTCGCCCAGTACCGCGTCCTGGGTACGGGTGAGCACCGCCTCGCGGTTGAGCCAGTACGCGATGCCCGACGCGGACACCGCGGCGGTGAGCGCGACCAGCCCGAACACGACCACCAGCCGAAGCCGCAGACTCGTGAAGCGCAGCCGCGACCAGACTCCCTTGCGCGCCGCGGACCAGCCGCGGGAACTCTCCTGGTGCTCCTGTGTCACTGAGGTGGGTCCAGTCGGTAGCCGACACCCCGCACGGTACGGATCAAGGTCGGGGACGACGGCACGTCCTCGACCTTGGCGCGCAGCCGCTGGACGCAGGCGTCCACCAGACGCGAGTCGCCCAGGTAGTCGTGCTCCCACACCAGCCGCAGCAACTGCTGCCGGGACAGCGCCTGACCCGGCCGCCGGCTCAGTTCGAGCAGCAGCCGCAGCTCGGTCGGCGTCAGCTGGAGGTCCTCGCCGTTCTTCGTCACGGTCATCGCCGAGCGGTCGATCACCAGGCTGCCGAAGGTCGCCGCGTCGTTGGACTCCCGCTCCCCGCGGCGCAGCACCGCCCGGATCCGGGCGTCCAGCACCCTGCCCTGCACGGGTTTGACCACGTAGTCGTCGGCACCGGACTCCAGGCCGACCACGACGTCGATGTCGTCGTTGCGCGCGGTCAGCAGGATGATCGGCAACTGGTCGGTGCGCCGGATGCGCCGGCACACCTCGAATCCGTCGATGCCGGGCAGCATCACGTCCAGCACGATCAGATCGGGCCGTTGCTCGCGCAGCAGCTTCAGACCGTCCTCACCGCTGGCAGCGGTCGCCACGCGGTGGCCCTGGCGCGTGAGTGAGAGCTCCAGGGCCGTGCGGATGGCGTCGTCGTCCTCGATCAGCAACAGGGAAGGCACGGGCTCATTCTGTCCCATGAAGGGCTCCCGGTTCGACCCATGGGGGCAGATGCCCGTTGGGCCCGCATACGGGCGGCTACATGCGCCGGCATCCGTGAAGGTGCCGTGTGCGACGACCGGCGCTCGGCGTGGCGGACCCCTGTGACAGGTCTGTGACAGTCGGCGGACACGGCTATGAAGTCGCCCGGGCAGGATTTCCGTCATCAGCAGAACAGCACGTGCGAGACACCGGAAGTCCACGACGGGGGGCGCGAGATGAACACGCTGCACGGCACCAGCTCCAGCGCAGTCGTCACGCGTCTGCACGACGTGCACCGAGCCGGCGAGAAGTCCGGTGCCCTGGGCAAACGGGGGTGCGCTCGCGGTACCGGGCGTCACACCGCCTACATGACGGTGATTGACGCGCCCACGGGGGAAACGAACACGGGGGAAACGCACGGGGGAAGCGGGTACGGGGAGGCGGCGGAGGAGCGCCGTTCGCTGTCGGAGGCGGAGTTCACCGCCTACGTACAGGAACGACGCGCCTCCCTGTACGCGACCGCCTATCACCTGACCGGCGACCGCTTCGAGGCCGAGGACCTGCTGCAGAGCGCGCTGTTCTCAACCTACCGGGCGTGGGACCGGATCAGCGACAAGGCCGCGGTCGGCGGATACCTCCGCCGCACCATGACCAACCTGCACATCAGCGCGTGGCGCCGCCGCAAGCTGAACGAGTACCCGACCGAGGAACTGCCGGAGACGGTCGGCGACACGGACGCCATGCGCGGCACCGAGCTGCGCGCGGTCCTGTGGCAGGCGCTGGCCCGGCTGCCCGAACTCCAGCGCACCATGCTGGTCCTGCGCTACTACGAGGGCCGCACGGACCCGGAGATCGCGGACATCCTCGGCATCAGTGTCGGCACGGTGAAGTCCAGCATCTGGCGGTCGCTCCGCCGGCTGCGCGAGGACGAGGTCCTCAGCTTCGGCCGTGACGAGGAGGACGCCTTCGGCGAACTGGTCGCCTGAAGGTCCGGGGGAACGGGGGAACCGGGGAAGGGGAAAAACGGGGAACCGAGGGGATCGGGGGATCTCAAGGGGGGACCGGGGGGACAACGGGGGAGCACGAAGGAGCGGGACTGGAGGGCCGGGGGGCCTTCCGGCCCCGCTTTCGTGCGTACGCGCCGGGTCCGCGTCGGCTACACCGCCCGCACGGTCGTCCTCGCGCCCGAGTCCGCACCCGAGTCCTCGGCGCGCGTGTCCGCCGTACCCTGACTGCTGCCGCCGCCGTCCCGCGCCGCCGCCAGACGGCTCAGCGCCTCGGCGCGGTCGCAGGCGTACGCGCCGAGCGAGGTCTGGCGGGCGATGATCGTCCGCTCCAGCCGCATCAGCCGCCATCCGCGCCGCAGCAGGAAGGGTATGGACTTACGCCCCTCCCTGAGGTCCCGCAGGAAGCGGCGGCGGAAGGTCTTCATCGGACCGCGGCTCAGGCACAGCGCGTCGGCCAGGAGGCCCAGCTCGCCGCAGCGCGTGACGATCTCCGCGGCGAAGACGCCCTCGGCGACGAACAGCGGGGCGCCCCCGATGTCGACCGTGTCCGCACCGGTCCGGGCGCTGAGGGCGATGTCGTACACGGGCACATCCGTACGGCCCGTGCGGCACAGCCGGTCGATGGCGGTGACGGCGGCGTCCGCGTCCCACGAGCCGGGGTGGTCCCAGTCGATGTCGGAGCTGCCCCCCACAAGGGGCAGCGTCGGGTCGTCACCCTCCTTGTAGAAGTCGTCGAGACGCAGCACGGGCAGGCCGGAGCGGACCGCGAGGAGGGACTTGCCGGAGCCGGAGGGGCCGCAGAGCAGCACGACTCGCGCGGAGAGGGGCGACTGGTAACTCACGGGACACCAGTCTGAGGCATGGAACGGGTGCTCCACGACCGCGCGGGTCGGCTTTGAAGCACGCATCACATCCCCATTACGCTGCGCGTCAAACCGATTACCGAGCGAAGTAAAAGGTGGCACCAGTAATGGCCCGACACGACGCACCCGAGAAGTCGACCGTCCGGCGCGCCCTGGCCACGCTCGCGGCCGCGGGAGTGGTCCTGGGGGTGGGCGCGACGACGGCGGCAGCGGCGGACTCCGGGTCCCCGCTGGGCCTGACCGGCGCCGCTCCCACGTCTCTGGGTGAGGCGGACCCGCAGGCCGGTGCGCAGCCCCTGACCGGTACGGCCGGCCATGTCGTGGGCCCGGTCTCCGGCCTGAAGCCCAATCCGCTGGCCGGTACGGGCGTCGACCCGCTCGACAACGGCGTCAGCACCCAGGTCGCCGACTTCAAGCCGGTGGACTCGCGCACGGTGACCGGTCCGGTCGCCCATGCCCCGTCGGTCGGCAGTGTCCCGGTGGTCGGCCAGGTGACGGAGCCGCTCGGCGGCTGACCCGGGCGGCAGGACAACGGCGGAGAGCCACGTCCCTTCCGTCCAGGGACGCGGCTCTCCGGGTTGCGGAGTGGCCGCTCGGTCAGTAGGCGGAGCCCGAGGCGCCCAGGGAGCCCGTCGGGTGCCAGACCGTCTTCGTCTCCAGGAAGGCCGTCATGCGGTCCGTGCCCGGTGTCGCCGACCAGTTGTCCACAGGCTGTGGACGCAGGACGCGCTTGAGGTTGTCCGCCGCCGCGATCTCCAGCTCCTTCGCCAGCGCCTCGTCGGCGCCCGCCAGGTTGATCGCGTTGACGTCCTGGTGCGCGGCCAGCGGCGCGGCGATCTCCGCCGTACGGCCGGAGAGGACGTTGACGACACCGCCGGGCAGGTCGGAGGTGGCCAGGACCTCGCCCAGGGAGAGGGCGGGCAGCGGGGACCGCTCGCTCGCGATCACGACCGCCGTGTTGCCGGTGGCGATCACCGGGGCGACCACCGAGACCAGGCCCAGGAAGGACGAATCCTGGGGCGCCAGGACGGCGACCACACCGGTCGGTTCGGGGGAGGACAGGTTGAAGTACGGGCCCGCGACCGGGTTTCCGCCGCCGACCACCTGGGCGATCTTGTCGGTCCAGCCCGCGTACCAGACCCAGCGGTCGATCGCCGCGTCCACCTGCGCGGCGGCCTTGGTCTTCGACAGGCCCTCCGCGTCGGCGACCTCCCGGACGAACTGGTCCTTGCGGCCCTCCAGCATCTCCGCGACGCGGTAGAGGACCTGGCCCCGGTTGTACGCCGTCGCGCCCGACCAGGCGCCGAACGCCTTGCGGGCGGCGACCACCGCGTCCCGGGCGTCCTTGCGGGACGACAGCGGGGCGTTCGCCAGCCAGTTGCCCCTTGTATCGGTCACCTCGTACACCCGGCCGCTCTCGGAACGCGGGAACTTCCCGCCGACGTACAGCTTGTAGGTCTTGAAGACCGAGAGCCGCGGTTCGGTCTTCTCGACCTTCTGGGTCTTGTCGGCCTTCTCGGCCTTCTCGATCTTCTCGGACTTCTCAGACATCGAGGTACGCCTCCAGGCCGTGGCGACCGCCCTCGCGGCCGAAGCCCGACTCCTTGTAGCCGCCGAACGGTGAGGTGGGATCGAACTTGTTGAACGTGTTGGACCAGACGACACCCGCGCGGAGCTTGTTCGCCACGGCCAGGATGCGGGAGCCCTTCTCCGTCCAGATGCCCGCCGACAGGCCGTACGGCGTGTTGTTGGCCTTGGCGACGGCCTCGTCCGGGGTGCGGAAGGTGAGCACCGACAGCACCGGGCCGAAGATCTCGTCGCGGGCGATCGTGTGCGCCTGGGTGACGCCCGTGAACAGCGTCGGCGCGAACCAGTAGCCGTTCTCCGGGAGTTCGCAGGCCGCCGACCAGCGCTCGGCGCCCTCCGCCTCGCCCTGCTCGACGAGCGAGGTGATGCGTGCGAGCTGCTGCGCGGAGTTGATCGCGCCGATGTCGGTGTTCTTGTCCAGCGGGTCGCCCAGGCGGAGCGTGGACAGCCTGCGCTTGAGGGAGTCCAGCAGCTCGTCCTGGATCGACTCCTGGACCAGCAGGCGGGAACCCGCGCAGCAGACCTGGCCCTGGTTGAAGAAGATGCCGCTGACAATGCCTTCGACGGCCTGGTCGATGGGGGCGTCGTCGAAGACGATGTTGGCGCCCTTGCCGCCCAGCTCCAGCGTGACCTTCTTGCGGGTTCCGGCGACCGTCCGCGCGATCTGCTTGCCGACCGCGGTGGAACCGGTGAAGGCCACCTTGTCCACGTCCGGGTGGGCGACCAGTGCGGCGCCCGCGTCGCCGTATCCCGGAAGGATGTTGACGACGCCCTTGGGCAGGCCCGCCTGACGGCAGATGTCCGCGAAGAAGAGCGCGGAGAGCGGGGTCGTCTCGGCGGGCTTCAGGACCACCGTGTTGCCGGTCGCCAGCGCCGGGGCGATCTTCCACGCCAGCATCATGAGCGGGAAGTTCCACGGGATGACCTGACCGGCCACGCCCAGCGGCCTCGGGTCCGCCCCGTAGCCGGCGTGCTCGAGCTTGTCGGCCCAGCCCGCGTAGTAGAAGAAGTGCGCGGCGACCAGGGGCAGGTCGGCGTCCCGCGTCTCCCTGATCGGCTTGCCGTTGTCCAGCGTCTCCAGGACGGCCAGCTCGCGGCTGCGCTCCTGGATGATGCGGGCGATGCGGAACAGGTACTTGGCACGCTCGGCGCCGGGCAGCGCCGACCACTTCGCGAAGGCCTTCCGCGCGGCCTTCACCGCGCGGTCCACGTCGGTCTCACCGGCCTGGGCGACCTCGGAGAGGACCTCCTCGGTGGCCGGGCTGACGGTCTTGAAGGCCCTGCCGTCGGCCGCCTCGGTGAACTCGCCGTCGATGAACAGGCCGTACGAGGGCGCGATGTCGACGATCGCGCGGGACTCGGGGGCCGGGGCGTACTCGAATGCGGAGGACCGCTTGTGCGTGGTCTTTTCCGTGGTCATGGTGATTCAGTCCACCGTCACGTAGTCGGGGCCGGAGTAGCGGCCGGTGGCCAGCTTCTGGCGCTGCATCAGCAGGTCGTTCAGCAGCGAGGAGGCGCCGAAGCGGAACCAGTGGTTGTCCAGCCAGTCCTCGCCGACGGTCTCGTTGACCAGGACGAGGAACTTGATCGCGTCCTTGCTGGTACGGATGCCGCCGGCCGGCTTCACACCGACCTGGACACCGGTCTGCGCGCGGAAGTCGCGGACCGCCTCCAGCATCAGCAGCGTGTTCGCGGGCGTGGCGTTCACCGCCACCTTGCCGGTCGAGGTCTTGATGAAGTCCGCGCCGGCCAGCATGCCGAGCCAGCTCGCCCGGCGGATGTTGTCGTACGTCGACAGCTCGCCCGTCTCGAAGATGACCTTCAGCCGGGCGCTCGCCCCGCAGGCCTCCTTCACCGCGGTGATCTCGTTGTACACCTTCATGTAGTTCCCGGCGAGGAACGCGCCGCGGTCGATGACCATGTCGATCTCGTCCGCACCGGCGGCGACGGCCTCCCGGACGTCGGCCAGCTTGACCGCGAGCGGGGCGCGGCCGGCCGGGAAGGCGGTCGCGACGGAGGCGACCCTGACCGCGGAGCCGGCGACGGCCTCCTTCGCCGTGGCCACCATGTCGGGGTAGACGCAGACCGCGGCCGTGGCGGGCGCCGTGCGGTCGGTCGGGTCGGGGCGGACCGCCTTCGCGCCGAGCGCCCGGACCTTGCCCGGGGTGTCCGCGCCTTCCAGCGTCGTCAGGTCGACCATCGAGATGGCGAGGTCGATGGCGTACGCCTTCGCGGTCGTCTTGATCGAGCGGGTGCCGAGCGAGGCGGCACGCGCCTCCAGGCCGACCGCGTCGACGCCGGGCAGCCCGTGCAGGAAGCGGCGCAGCGTGCTGTCGGACGCGGCGACGTCGCCCAGCGCGGAGGGGGCGCCACCCCGCTCGAGCGCCGCCGGGGGCCTGGGGGAGGAGGGTGCAGTGGAGGACATGGTCACCAGCCGAGCATATCTACGCGCGTAGCGGCTGTACAGTCCTCCCGCCCCTTTCCGACCCGCCCACCACCCACCGGCGCGTGCGGACCCGTCGGGCAGAATCGGGGGCATGACGACCCCCGAGCAGCAGCCGTCCGACCCGGAGCCCGAGAACGCGCCCGAGCCCGGGGCCGAGGACCGGGTGTACCGGTCGAACCCGGGCATCGCCGGCGGCGTGCTGCTGCTGGCGATCCTCGGCTGGCTCTGCGTCGACGCCGTGGTCACCGGCGAGGGCCGCGCCCCGTGGCTGGCGCTCGCCGCGCTGCTGGTGATCGTGCCCCCGGTGGTCGCCTACACCCTGCTCCCCGCCGTGTACGCCAACGAGGACCGGCTGCGCGTCCGCAATCCCTTCCGCACGATCGTGCTGCCCTGGGGCCGGGTCGCCGCGCTGCGCTCCGGCTACACCAACGAGGTCGTCTCCGACGCCGGCACCAAGTACCAGCTGTGGGCCCTGCCCGTGTCGCTGCGGGCCCGCAAGCGGGCCGCGCGGCGGGAGATGCGGGCCACGGGCGAGCGGGCGCAGGGCGTCGACGTCCGCACCGCGGGGCAGGCCCCGAGCGTGAGCGGCGCGTTCCGGCGCGGGGGTGCCGCGCCCGTGACGGGCGGATCGGAAGGACCGGAGCGGGCGCGGACCGACCGCGCGATGGACGAACTGCGCGAGCTGCACGAGAACCGGCAGGCCGCGGAAAGCGCGCAGGGCGCGGTGAGCGCGCGGTGGTCCTACGCGGTTCTGGCCCCGACGCTCGCCGGGGTGATCCTGCTGACGGTCCTGCTGGCCGTCGCCTGATTCTGCGGACGGAGGCGGTCGGGGGCCGGGGGTCCGCAGAACCGCAGGCCCCCGGTTCCCGATCACTCAGATGCCGGCCGCCGTCTTCAGGTCCTGCTTGATCGCGGTCAGCAGGGCGGCCGCCCTGGTGCGGGCCGCCGGCAGGTCGGCCCGCGTGGTGACCGGGACGACGACCTCCAGGTAGCACTTGAGCTTCGGCTCCGTACCGCTCGGGCGGACGACGACGCGGGCGCCCTGAAGGGTGTAGCGCAGGCCGTCGGTGGGCGGGAGGGTGTCCGTGCCGCGGGTCAGGTCCTCGGCCTCGGTGATGCGCAGGCCGGCCAGTTCGGTCGGGGGGTTCTCGCGCAGGCGGCGCATGGCGTCCGCGATGAGCGACAGGTCCTCGACGCGGGCCGACAGCTGGTCGGTGGCGTGCAGGCCGTGGGCCACGGCGAGGTCGTCGAGGAGGTCCAGGAGGGTACGGCCCTCCGCCTTCAGCTCGGAGGCCAGTTCGGCGAGGAGTAGGGCGGCCGTGATGCCGTCCTTGTCGCGCACGCCGTCCGGGTCGACGCAGTAGCCCAGTGCCTCCTCGTAGCCGTAGCGCAGGCCCTCGACCCGGGCGATCCACTTGAAGCCGGTCAGGGTCTCCTCGTGCGGCAGCCCCGCCTGCTCGGCGATCCGGGCGAGCAGGGTGGACGACACGATCGACTCGGCGAACGTGCCGGTCGCGCCGCGCCGGACCAGGTGGGCGGCGAGCAGGGCGCCGACCTCGTCACCGCGCAGCATGCGCCAGTCCCCGGCGGCGGTGTCGGTGTCGCCGTTGCCGTTGCCGGTGTCCTTGACGGCCGCGGCGCAGCGGTCGGCGTCCGGGTCGTTGGCGATGACCAGGTCGGGCTCGGTCTCGCGGGCCTTCGCGAAGGCCAGGTCCATCGCGCCGGGCTCCTCCGGGTTGGGGAACGCGACGGTGGGGAAGTCCGGGTCGGGTTCGGCCTGCTCGGCGACCAGGACCGGCTCCGGGAAGCCGGCCCGGCGAACGCGGCGAGCAGGACGTCCTTGCCGACGCCGTGCATCGCCGTGTAGACCGTGCGGGCGGTACGGGGGGAGTCCTTGGCCAGGACCGCGTCCGTGCGGGCGAGGTAGGCGTCCAGGACGGAGTCGTCGAGGGTCTGCCAGCCGGTGGTGGGGCGGGGCACGTCGTTCAGCGACCCGACGGCCGCGATCTCGGCGGCGATCTCCGCGTCGGCAGGGGGGACGATCTGGGACCCGTCGCCGAGGTACACCTTGTAGCCGTTGTCGCGGGGCGGGTTGTGGCTGGCGGTGACCTCGACCCCGGCGACCGCGCCGAGGTGCCGTATGGCGAAGGCGAGCACCGGGGTGGGGAGGGGGCGGGGGAGGACGGCCGCCCGGAGACCGGCGCCGGTCATCACGGCGGCGGTGTCGCGGGCGAAGTCCGCCGACTTGTGCCGGGCGTCGTAGCCGATCACGACGAGGCCGTCGGTGTGGCCCTGCTTCCCGAGGTACGCGGCGAGGCCGGCGGCGGCGCGGATGACGACGGCGCGGTTCATGCGCATCGGGCCGGCGCCCAGTTCGCCGCGGAGGCCGGCGGTGCCGAACTGGAGGGTGCCGCTGAAACGGGCGGCGAGTTCGGCGACTGCGTCGGCCTCGTCCGTGGCGTTCCTGTCGAGGAGTGCAGCGAGTTCCGCCCGGGTCTCGGGGTCGGGGTCCTCGGCGAGCCAGGCGCGGGCCCGGGCGGTCAGGTCGTCGTGCACGTGTCGGTCAGCCTCTCGAGTGTCGGTTGAGTTGTCCCGCCCCCGCCGCCGGGGGGCGCGGGCGGCTACAGGCGGTCCAGCACCCGGGTCAGGAGGGTGCCCATCCGGGCGGCGGAGTCCCGGCCCGCCTGGAGGACCTCCTCGTGGTTGAGGGGCTCACCGGTCATACCGGCGGCGAGGTTGGTGACCAGGGAGATGCCGAGCACCTCCGCGCCCGCCTCCCGCGCCGCGATGGCCTCGAGCACCGTCGACATGCCCACCAGGTCCGCCCCGATGACCCGTGCCATGCGGATCTCCGCCGGGGTCTCGTAGTGCGGGCCGGGGAACTGGGCGTAGACACCCTCCTCCAGGGTGGCGTCGATCTCCTTGCAGAGGGCGCGCAGCCGGGGGGAGTAGAGGTCGGTGAGGTCGACGAAGTTGGCGCCGACGATGGGGGAGGTGGCCGTGAGGTTGATGTGGTCGCTGATCAGGACCGGCTGGCCGGGGCGCATGCCCTCGCGCAGGCCACCGCAGCCGTTGGTCAGGACGATCGTCTTGGCGCCGGCGGCGACGGCGGTGCGGACGCCGTGGGCGACGGAGGCCACGCCGCGGCCCTCGTAGTAATGGGTGCGGCCCAGGAAGACCAGGGCACGCTTGGTGCCGAGGCGGTAGGAGCGGATCTTGCCTCCGTGCCCCTCGACCGCCGGCGGCGGGAAGCCGGGCAGCTCGGTGACCTGGAACTCGGCGTCGGGCGAGCCGAGGGCGTCCACGGCCGGTGCCCAGCCGGAGCCCATCACGAGGGCGACGTCGTGGGTCTCGGCGCCCGTGAGCTCGCGCAGGCGCGCGGCTGCGGCGTCGGCTGCGGCGTGGGGGTCGCCCTGGATGTCGTCCGGAAGAAGAGAAGCGTTCACGCGGATGAGGGTAGCCGGTCTTCGCCTACGCGCGTAGATGTCAAAGCTCACGGGCTCGCGATCGTTGTCCTGTCGTTTCCGAAGAGGCATTGCCGTCTCGGCCGCGGGTCCCGGCGGCCCGGCTCGGGGAGCGGGTTCAGCAGGGGCGTTTGCGCAGTTCCATCACGTAGTCGTGGGGGGCGCCCGCGGATTCCGCCGCGTCGGCGACCTCGCCGAGGTGGCGGGCCGAGGGGAGGCCGCCCTCATAGGCGTTCAGGACGTAGGTCCAGGCGGGTTCCTCGCCGTCCAGGGTGTGGACGCGGACGCGGATGCGCCGGTAGATGTCCAGGCCCGTGCCCTCCCAGCGGTCCAGGGAGTCCTCGTCCATGGGGGCGATGTCGTACAGCGCGACGAAGACCTGGGCGAAGTGGTCCTCGACGATCGTCGGGAGCGCGCCGCCGCCCTCGGCCGGGCCGGTGGGCTCGCTCGGCCAGGGAGTGCCCAGGCTCTCGCCCCCGAAGGTCAGCCGCCACCCGTTCAGCCAGCCGGTGGCGCGCAGCGGCGAATGCGGGGCGCGGCGGGACATCAGCCGCGCGTCGAGGTTGCCGGCGTACGCGGCGTAGAGCGACATGGGGAAGAGCGTACGGCAGCCGCACCGCGGGCCACTCCGGTAACAGGGGAGCCACGGGGGTGGCCCCCGGACGGTCGCGCGGTGAAGTGTGCGGGACAATGGAGCATGTGACTCGGATCGTGATCATCGGTGGCGGACCCGGCGGATACGAAGCGGCGCTGGTCGCCGCGCAGCTCGGCGCGGAGGTGACCGTCGTCGACCGTGACGGTCTGGGCGGGGCGTCGGTGCTCACCGACTGCGTGCCGTCGAAGACCCTGATCGCCACGGCCGAGGTGATGACCACCTTCGACTCCTCCTACGAGGAGCTGGGCATCATCGTGGCCGACGACACCCCGCACGTGGAGCAGGCCGCCCGGGTCGTGGGCGTGGACCTGGGGAAGGTGAACCGCCGAGTGAAGCGGCTGGCCCTGGCCCAGTCGCACGACATCGCCGCGTCCGTGACGCGGGCCGGCGCGCGGGTACTGCGCGGGCGGGGGCGGCTCGAGGGCATGCAGGCCCTGGACGGGTCGCGCAAGGTCGTGGTCCGGGCCGCCGACGGGTCCGAGGAGACGCTGACCGCCGACGCGGTGCTCATCGCCACCGGCGGTCATCCCCGCGAGCTGCCCGACGCCCGGCCCGACGGTGAGCGCATCCTCAACTGGACACAGGTGTACGACCTGAACGAGCTCCCCGAGGAGCTCATCGTGGTCGGTTCCGGTGTGACCGGTGCCGAGTTCGCCGGTGCCTACCAGGCGCTGGGGTCGAAGGTGACGCTCGTGTCGTCGCGCGACCGGGTGCTGCCGGGTGAGGACCCGGACGCCGCCGCGGTGCTGGAGGACGTCTTCCGCCGGCGCGGCATGAACGTCATGGCGCGCTCGCGCGCGCAGTCCGCCAAGCGGGTCGGGGACCGGGTGGAGGTGACCCTCGCCGACGGGCGGGTCATCACCGGGTCGCACTGCCTGATGGCCGTCGGCGCCATTCCGAACTCCGAGGGCATGGGGCTCGAGGAGGCCGGGGTCAGGCTGCGCGAGTCGGGACACATCTGGACCGACAGGGTGTCCCGGACCACCGCTCCGGGCGTGTACGCGGCCGGCGACGTCACCGGCGTCTTCGCGCTGGCGTCGGTGGCGGCGATGCAGGGGCGGATCGCCATGTACCACTTCCTGGGTGACACGGTGGCTCCGCTGAACCTGAAGACCGTCTCGTCGAACGTCTTCACCGACCCGGAGATCGCCACCGTCGGCTACAGCCAGGCCGAGGTCGACGCCGGGAAGATCGACGCACGGGTCGTCAAGCTGCCGCTGCTGCGCAACCCCCGCGCGAAGATGCAGGGCATCCGCGACGGATTCGTCAAGATCTTCTGCCGGCCGGGCACCGAGATCGTGGTGGGCGGCGTCGTCGTGGCGCCGCGCGCCTCGGAGCTCATCCACCCCATCTCGCTCGCGGTCGACAACAACCTGACGGTCGAGCAGATCGCGAACGCCTTCACCGTGTACCCCTCGCTGTCGGGGTCGATCGCCGAGGTGGCGCGGCAGCTGCACACGCGCAAGGTGACGGGAGAGGCCTGACGGCCGAAACCAACTCCCCGCCGGTTACGGGGAGTTGCCGGATAGGTGTTCGGCATATGCGGTACGACTAGGGCTTATACCATTCAGTGGTCGGGTGCGCGAACAACTTCTGCTATTCAGCGCAAAGTGCTGAAAGCAGACGGTCGCTGGCGTTACTGTCAGTTTCGTGTTCGCTGCAGAACGTCGCCAATTGATTCTCGAAATGGTGCGAGCGAACGGGGCCGTGTCGCTCCGTGAGCTCGCCCGCGTCGTCCAGACCTCCGAAGTGACCGTACGGCGGGACGTGCGCGCGCTGGAGGCAGAAGGACTCCTCGACCGCCGGCACGGCGGTGCGGTACTGCCGGGCGGTTTCACGCGGGAGTCCGGCTTTCCGCAGAAGTCACATCTCGCGACCGCCGAGAAGACCGCCATCGCCGACCTCGCCGCGAGTTTCGTGGAGGAGGGCGAGGCCGTCGTGGTCGGCGCGGGCACCACCACGCAGGAGCTGGCCCGCCGGCTGGCCCGGGTGCCCGGCCTGACCGTCGTCACCAACTCCCTGCTCGTGGCGCAGGCGCTGGCGCACGCCAACCGGGTGGAGGTCGTGATGACCGGCGGGACGCTCCGTGGTTCGAACTACGCCCTCGTCGGCAGCGGTGCCGAGCAGTCCCTCCAGGGGCTCCGGGTGTCCAGGGCTTTCCTCTCCGGGAGCGGGCTGACCGCCGAGCGGGGGCTGTCCACGTCCAACATGCTGTCGGCCTCCGTCGACCGGGCGCTGGTACAGGCCGCCGCGGAAGTGGTGGTCCTCGCCGACCACACCAAGCTCGGCATGGACACCATGTTCCAGACCGTGCCCACGGACGTCATCACCCGCCTGGTGACGGACGAGCCGCCGGCGCACGACGACCGCGCCGGCACCGAGTTGCAGGCGCTCGCCGACCAGGGCGTGCAGATCGCCGTGGCCGGGGCACCGGGAGGTGCCACGGGCCCGGGGGTGACGGGGTCCCGGCGCGTCAGCAACAGCGTCGGGACGTGCCGTTGCCGGGTCCGCGCCGACAGGGTCCGGGGCTGCGTTCCGCCGTGGCCCTGGGAGCGGCCGAACAGGCCCAGAGCGCGGAGCGGGCACGCGTCGCGGACCTGCGCAGACGGTGATGACGCCGGGCGCCCGGCGGAGCCGTTGAGGCTCCGCCGGGCGCCCCGGGGTGTCGTCAGTCCTTGATCTCGCAGATCACGGCGCCGGAGGTGACCGAGGCGCCGACCTCGGCACCCAGCCCCTTGACGGTGCCGGAACGGTGGGCGTTGAGGGGCTGCTCCATCTTCATCGCCTCCAGCACCACCACCAGGTCGCCCTCGGTGACCTGCTGGCCCTCCTCCACCGCCACCTTGACGATGGTGCCCTGCATCGGCGAGGCCAGGGCGTCGCCGGAGGCGGCCGGCCCGGACCGCCTGGCCGCCCGGCGCCTGGGCTTGGCGCCCGCCGCCAGCCCGGTACGGGCCAGCGACATGCCCAGCGAGGCGGGCAGCGAGACCTCCAGCCGCTTGCCGCCCACCTCGACGACGACCGTCTCCCGGTCCGCCTCGGCGTCCGCGGCGGCGTCCGCGGCGGCGCCGAAGGGGGGATCTCGTTGACGAACTCGGTCTCGATCCAGCGGGTGTGCACCGTGAACGGGGCCGCCGAGCCGGCCAGCTCCGGGGCGAAGGCGGGATCCCTGACCACCGCGCGGTGGAACGGCAGGGCGGTGGCCATGCCCTCCACGGTGAACTCCCCCAGCGCCCGGGCGGCCCGGCGCAGCGCCTCCTCGCGGGTGCGGCCGGTGACGATCAGCTTGGCCAGCAGCGAGTCCCAGGCCGGGCCGATCACACTGCCCGCCTCCACCCCCGCGTCCAGCCGCACCCCGGGGCCGGACGGCGGGGCGAAGGCGGTGACGGTGCCGGGGGCGGGCAGAAAGCCGCGGCCGGGGTCCTCGCCGTTGATGCGGAACTCCAGCGAGTGGCCGCGCAGCACCGGGTCGGGGTAGCCCAGCTCCTCGCCGTCGGCGATGCGGAACATCTCGCGCACCAGGTCCAGGCCGGCGACCTCCTCGGTGACCGGGTGCTCCACCTGCAGCCGGGTGTTGACCTCCAGGAAGGAGATGGTGCCGTCGGTGCCGACCAGGAACTCCACGGTGCCCGCGCCGACGTCGCCGGCCTCCCTGAGGATGGCCTTGGAGGCGGCGTACAGCTCGGCGTTCTGCGCCGGCGACAGGAAGGGGGCGGGGGCCTCCTCGACCAGTTTCTGGTGGCGGCGCTGCAGCGAGCAGTCCCGGGTGGAGACGACCACCACGTTGCCGTGGGTGTCGGCCAGGCACTGGGTCTCCACGTGCCGGGGCCGGTCCAGGTAGCGCTCCACGAAGCACTCGCCGCGGCCGAAGGCGGCCACCGCCTCGCGCACCGCGGACTCGTACAGCTCGGGGATCTCCTGCAGGGTGCGGGCCACCTTCAGGCCGCGGCCGCCGCCGCCGAAGGCGGCCTTGATGGCGATCGGCAGGCCGTGCTGCTCGGCGAAGGCGAGGACCTCGTTTGCCCCGGCGACCGGGTCGGGGGTGCCGGCCACCAGCGGGGCGCCGGCGCGCTGGGCGATGTGCCGGGCGGCGACCTTGTCGCCCAGGGCGCGGATGGCGGCCGGCGGCGGGCCGATCCAGATCAGTCCGGCGTCCAGGACCGCCTGGGCGAAGTCGGCGTTCTCCGAGAGGAAGCCGTAGCCGGGGTGGACGGCGTCCGCGCCGGAGTCGGTGGCGGCCCGCAGGACCCTGGCGATGTCCAGGTAGCTGGTGGCCGGGGTGTCACCGCCCAGGGCGAACGCCTCATCCGCGGCGCGGACATGCAGAGCGTCCCGGTCCGGGTCGGCGTAGACGGCAACGCTCGCGATTCCGGCATCCCGGCAGGCCCGGGCCACGCGGACAGCGATTTCGCCACGGTTGGCGATGAGCACCTTGCGCACGATTGAGGCTCCCTCCTTGAAACAAGCCGAGTTTAGGGACTGCCGACACGGCACTACGACCCGTCCCCATTGGTGAGCTTGCCCACACGGAGCGTGATCCGAGGCTCGCTCGACCCGCGAAATCCCATGTCGCACCTTGGTACGCAAGACTCCTCCGGGAAACCCTAGCCTTCCCATGTGGTCAAGGTCTCTGTGAGAGCGTGCTGCGGCCCACTCTGTTTTTTTGTCGAGTCCCTACGAATGGCCCAATGGTTCTTTGCCCTCCGGGGGACCCTTGTCGCTGACTTTACTTGTCAGTAACGTTCGCGCTGTCTCGAACATACTCGGGGTAACCACAGTCGTGCTGGAAAGTGGGTGGGGGCCGGTGGTCCGCAGACCGGTGGCGTGGATCGTGGCACTCGTGCTCTTCGCCGAGGCCCTCGGCATCGGGGCCGTGAACTGGTTCCTCGGTGTCGTCATCGACCGGCAGGACATGTCGCTGGCCGACCTCGACTCGCACATGATGTCGGTGTCCTCGAAGGCCGGCGGCCTCGTCTTCGGGCTCTACTTCGCGCTGTGCGGCCTCGTCGTCCTGCTGCTGATGACGTACGACCGCCCGGACGAGGCCGTCGCCCCCGCGCCCGGCGGTGCCGACGGGACCCCGGTCACGCCTCCGGCGGCGCCCACAGCTCCGTGATGCCGACGCCCAGCTCGGCCAGCAGGCGGCGCACCAGCGGCAGGCTGATGCCGATGACGTTCCCGTGGTCGCCGTCGATGCCTTCGACGAACGGGGCCGAGCGGCCGTCCAGGGTGAACGCCCCCGCGACCCGGAGCGGTTCGCCGGACGCGACGTAGGCGGCGATCTCCTCGTCCGTGGGCTCGCCGAAGCGGACCACGGTGGACGCGGTGGCGGAGGCGTACCGACTGCCCTCGGCGAGGGTGTCGTAGACGCAGTGGCCGGTCTGGAGGATGCCCGCACGGCCCCGCATCGCCTTCCAGCGAGCGGTGGCCTCCTCGGCGTCCTCGGGCTTGCCGAGGGCCCGGCCGTCGAGTTCGAGCACCGAGTCGCAGCCGATCACCAGTGCGCCCTTGACCTCGGGCTTCGCGGCGACGACGGAGGCCTTCGCCTCGGCGAGGGCGAGTGCCAGTTCGGCCGGGGTGGGTGCGGTGACGGCGTCCTCGTCGACGCCGCTGACGACCACTTCGGGGTCGAGCCCGGCCTGGCGGAGCAGCCCTAGCCGGGCGGGGGACTGGGAGGCGAGCACGAGTCGGCGGCGGGGCTGATCTGTCATGCGGTCAGCGTATCGGCGTGGACCGGATGCCTCACCTCACGCCGATCACGAGCATCGCGAGCACCATGGCCAGCGCCACGAGAACGCCCAGTCGCCGCAGCATGTCCTGCGTGTCCCGCAGTTCCTTGGGCGGCTCGTTCTCGGGATCGGACCACAGCATGCCTTCCATGGTCCGGCGGCGGCCCCCGGGGCGCCTGAGTACGCGTACTCAACTTCCCCGGGCGGCCACCGCCTGCCGGCGCGCCGGACAGCCCTACACGCCTGGCCAGTACGTGCGTGACCAGGCCGTCGGCCCCGGCTGGGGCAGGTGGTGGGCGGCGATGCGGGACGGGTCGGACCAGGAGTCGCGGGGAGCGGGCGCGCCGGACGGCATGGCGGACGCCGCCGCGGCGCGGACGCGGACCACCGCCAGTGCGGCGGCGAGCTCCTCCGGGGTGGGGTTGCCCCGTACGACCTTGATCACAGCGGCTCCTGGGGTCAGAGGGGGATGTTGCCGTGCTTCTTGGGCGGCAGCGAGGCGCGCTTGGTGCGCAGCTGGCGCAGGCCGCGGACCAGGTGCCGGCGGGTCTCGGACGGCATGATCACCGCGTCCACGTAGCCGCGCTCGGCCGCGACATAGGGATTGAGCAGGGCGTCCTCGTACTCCCGCAGCAGCCGCGCCCGGACGGCCTCGGGCTCGTCCGCGCCGGCCAGGGTGCGCCGGTGCAGGATGTTGACGGCGCCCTGGGCGCCCATCACCGCGATCTGGGCGGTGGGCCAGGCCAGGTTGAGGTCGGCCCCCAGGTGCTTGGAGCCCATCACGTCGTAGGCGCCGCCGAACGCCTTGCGGGTGATGACCGTGATCAGCGGGACGGTGGCCTCCGCATAGGCGAAGATCAGCTTGGCGCCGCGCCGGATGATGCCGTCGTGCTCCTGGTCCACGCCGGGCAGGAAGCCGGGCACGTCCACGAAGGTGAGCACCGGCACGTTGAAGGCGTCGCAGGTGCGCACGAAGCGGGCCGCCTTCTCGCTCGCCCGGATGTCCAGGCAGCCGGCGAACTGCATCGGCTGGTTGGCGACGACGCCGACCGGGCGGCCCTCCACCCGCCCGTAGCCGGTGACGATGTTCGGCGCGAACAGCGGCTGGGTCTCCAGGAACTCGCCGTCGTCCAGCACCTGCTCGAGCACCGTGTGCATGTCGTAGGGCTGGTTGGCGGAGTCCGGCACCAGGGCGTCCAGCGCGCGGTCCTGGTCGGTGACCGCCAGGTCGGCCTCCTCCGGGTACGCCGGCGGCTCGGCGAGGTTGTTGGACGGCAGGTAGGACAGCAGCTGCCGGACGTACTCGAGGGCGTCCTTCTCGTCGCCGGCCAGGTGGTGGGCCACGCCGGAGGCGGTGTTGTGGGTGCGGGCGCCGCCCAGCTCCTCGAAGCCGACGTCCTCGCCGGTGACCGTCTTGATGACGTCCGGGCCGGTGATGAACATGTGCGAGGTCTGGTCGACCATCACCGTGAAGTCGGTGAGGGCGGGGGAGTAGACCGCGCCGCCCGCGCACGGGCCGACCACCAGGCTGATCTGCGGGATCACCCCCGAGGCGTGGGTGTTGCGGCGGAAGATCTCGCCGTAGGCGCCCAGCGAGGCCACGCCCTCCTGGATGCGGGCGCCGCCGGAGTCGTTGATGCCGATGACGGGGCAGCCGGTCTTCAGCGCGAAGTCCATCACCTTGACGATCTTCTGTCCGTAGACCTCGCCCAGGGCGCCGCCGAAGACGGTGAAGTCCTGGGAGAAGACGGCGACGGGGCGGCCGTCGACGGTGCCGTAGCCGGTGACGACGCCGTCGCCGTAGGGGCGGTTCTCGTCCAGGCCGAAGTGGGTGGAGCGGTGCCGGGCGAACTCGTCCAGTTCGACGAAGGAGTCCTCGTCGAGCAGCAGGGCGATCCGTTCGCGGGCCGTCAGCTTGCCCTTGGCGTGCTGCTTCTCGACGGCGCGGGCCGAGCCGGCGTGCGTCGCCTCGTGGATGCGGCGCTGGAGGTCCGCGAGCTTGCCCGCGGTCGTGCGAATGTCAGGCTGCTGCTCTTCCGGCTCGGACATCGGGATGTGGCTCCCTGCCTGCTCAAAGGGGGGACGGTTACTCATCCGTAGCGTAGTGCGGGCCCTTGGGATCGGCGGTGCGGTGTTTCCCACACCCCTTGCCTCTTCACAGACCGGAGAACGCGATTCCGCGACAGCGGTCGAATGGCGGTGGACGACGGGGGTCCGGGCGCTGGAAGCCGGGTCGGGACCGGGCCCGGCGTCCGTCCGCGCTGCGGGAGGGAGGAGGCCGAACCTAGGGTTGCCCGCATGACTCAGCCACCTGATGACGAAGATACGCCCGGCGGGCAGCGTCCGCCGCGGCCGGAGCGTTCGGAACGCTGGTCCGACCTCGACCGCCCCCGCTGAACGCCGCCGGCCTGCGCAGAGGACTGGTGCGCGCCGGCGGGCTGTGGCGGCAGGTCGACGTGGTGCAGCGCACCGGCTCCACCAACTCCGACCTGGTGGCCCGCGCCGCCGAGGGGAAGGCGGAGGAGGGGACCGTACTTGTCGCCGAGGAGCAGACCGCCGCGCGGGGCCGCCTGGACCGGCAGTGGACGGCCCCGGCCCGCTCCGGACTCTCCTTCTCCGTACTGCTCCGGCCCACCGAGGTGCCCGTGGCCCGCTGGGGCTGGCTGCCGCTGCTCACCGGCGTCGCGGTGGCGACCGGACTGTCCCGGACGGCGGGCGTCGATACCGCCCTGAAGTGGCCCAACGACCTGCTCGTCACCGTCGGCGGAGAGGAGCGCAAGGCCGCCGGGATCCTCGCGGAGCGGGCCGGTGACGGGGTGGTGATCGGCGTCGGGATCAACGTCAGCCTGCGCGCCGACGAGCTACCGGTGCCCACCGCGGGGTCGCTGGCACTGGCGGGCGCGGTGAACACCGACCGGGACCCGCTGCTGCGCGGGGTGCTGCGGTCGCTGGAGGACTGGTACGGGCGCTGGCGGTCGGCAGGCGGCGACCCGGCGGCGAGCGGCCTGCAGGAGACGTACGCGGCGGGGTGCGCGACGCTCGGGCGGACGGTGCGGGCCGAGCTGCCGGGCGACAGGGTCCTGGTGGGCGAGGCGGTCGCGGTCGACGGGGACGGGCGGCTGGTGCTGGCGACGGAGGCCGGGGTGCAGGAACCGGTGGGAGCGGGGGACATCGTGCATGTGCGCCCCGTCGCGGGCGGGTGACGGGCCCCGGGCCAGGCCCGGCGGGGCGCGGCGGGCGCACGCGGATGCGGATGCGTACGGTGGGTACCCCGATGCCGGATGCGCCGGTCGTGCCACCTGTCGGGCCGTCCGGACGGAGTGAGCTGGCGCACACCTGCCGTAGAGTTGAGGCCGGTCGATACATGGCCGTGGCAGATCGGAAGGGCAGCAACGCGTGACCGTCGACGACTCGGGTTCCGGTACGGAAGCGCAGGGCCGCGCGGAGCCTCCCCCACCCTCGAATCCTCCCGATCGGGGGAACCCCCGTGAGCGGGGGGACCGGCGGGGGACGACTCCCGTTCCGCCGACAACGGCGAGGACCCGCTCGCTCTGCGTCTCGAACAGCTCATTCTGGGTGCCGAGCGCCGCTACACCCCCTTTCAGGCGGCCCGCAGTGCCAGCGTCACGGTGGAGCTGGCCACGCGGTTCTGGCGGGCCATGGGGTTCGCCGACGTCGGGCAGGCCAGGGTGCTCACGGAGGCGGACGTCCTGGCGCTGCGCCGGCTGGCCGGTCTGGTGGAGGCGGGACTGCTGAGCGAGGCGATGGCCGTGCAGGTGGCGCGGTCCACGGGGCAGACCACCGCGCGCCTGGCCGAGTGGCAGATCGACTCCTTCCTGGAGGGCCTGACCGAGCCGCCCGAGCTGGGCATGACGCGCACCGAGGTCACGTACCCCATCATCGAGCTGCTTCTGCCCGAGCTGGAGGAGTTCCTCGTCTACGTCTGGCGGCGGCAGCTCGCCGCCTCGGCCGGGCGGGTGCTCCAGGCGGCCGACGACGAGGAGATGGTGGACCGGCGCCTCGCCGTCGCGTTCGCGGACCTCGTCGGGTTCACCCGGCTCACCCGGCGGATGGAGGAGGAGGAGCTCGGCGAGCTCGTCGAGGCGTTCGAGACGACCGCCGCCGACCTGGTGGCCGCGCGCGGCGGGCGACTCATCAAGACCCTCGGCGACGAGGTGCTCTACGCCGCCGACGACGCGGGGACGGCCGCGGAGATCGCCATGCGGCTGATCGAGACCATGGCGAACGACGAGACGATGCCGGAGCTGCGGGTCGGCATGGCCTTCGGCACCGTCACCACCCGGATGGGCGATGTCTTCGGTACGACGGTGAACCTGGCCTCCCGGCTCACCTCGATAGCTCCTCGTGACGGCATACTCGTCGACACCGCGTTCGCCGAGGAGCTGACCCGCACCGGAGACGCCCCCGCCTCCGAGGCGGCCGCCGCCGAGGCGGCGGCGTCGGCGGAGAAGGAGGGCGAGGAGCCGCCGACGTACCGCTTCGCGCTGCAGCCGATGTATCAGCGGCCGGTGCGTGGGCTGGGTGTGGTGGAACCCTGGCTGCTCACCCGCCGGGACAATCCCTGACGGCCGCCCCCGGCCGGTTCGGTCTGTTCAGCCCGTGAGCGTCAGGCCGCCGTCGACGCACAGGCCGATGATCGGTACGCAGAGGAGGGGGCCGTCGTCCGTTTCACCCGGCCGGTCCGAGGAAGGGGGCGGTGGTGGTGCCTGCCGGTCCGGTGGCGGCTGCGACTGAGACGGTGTGCGGCCCGGAGGGCCCGGTGGGGGCTCGTCCGGTGCGGTGCCGGTGGGAGCCGGTGCCCCGGGGGCGTTCGGAGTGTTCGGGGCGGTCGGTGCGGCCGGTGCGGTGGCGGTCGGTGCGGCGGTTCCATCCGGAGCGGTCGATGTGAGGGGCACGCCGCTCTGGCCGCCCAGGGCGGCGGGCGAGGAGGGACTCGCCTCCGGGGCGGGGGATGCCGGACTCGCGGGGGTGGTGCCGGCGGTGCTGTCGGTGCTGTCATTGCCGGGGCTTGTGGCACTCGCGGTGTCCGGGACCGGGCGGAGGCCGGCCTCGGCACCGATGTCCCCGGGGCCGGGGTCGGACGCCGTGCGTACGAGACCCAGGGTGCCGACCGCCAGGGCCAGGCCGCCGGCGGCCAGCAGCAGCTTCCGGGGGCGCGGTTTGCGGTGGCGGCCCCGGATACGCGCGCTGAAGAGAGCGAATCCGGTGTGCGCCGGCGGCCGGTCGGCCGCGTCCGGTGCGGTGGGCTGTGGTCTGGTCGGCGTGTTCGTCGTCATGGCGATTCCTCCCCCTGCGTACGCGCCCCCGACGCGCCGCGGTGCACGCACGCTATGCGTTCCGGTCCGGGGCCGGGCCGAAGTAGGCCGGATATCACTCGAACGGGTGGACGGGGGGTGACGAGGGAACCGGGCGTACGCCCTTTTGCCGGCGGGTTCCGGCTGCGATGATCGGGGTGACGGATGTTAACCCGCGTTAACCGGAGGGTGTCATGAGTGAGGAACGGTTCGGGGAGTTCGTGCTGGTGCGGCGGCATGAGCAGGGGCATGTCGCGGAGCTCGTCCTCGACCGGCCCAAGGCCATGAACGCCGTCTCGACCGAGATGGCCCGGTCCGCCGCCGAAGCCTGCGCGGAGCTGGGGAGGGACCCGGAGGTGCGGGTGGTGGTGCTGACCTCGTCGCACGAGCGGGCCTTCTGCGTCGGGGCGGACCTGAAGGAGCGCAATTCCTTCAGCGACGCCGATCTGGTCCGCCAGCGGCCGGTGGCGCGCGGGGCCTACACCGGTGTGCTGGAGCTGCCGGTGCCGACCGTGGCGGCGGTGCACGGGTTCGCGCTGGGGGGCGGTTTCGAGCTGGCCCTGTCCTGCGATGTGATCGTGGCCGACCGTACGGCCGTGCTGGGACTGCCCGAGGTGTCCGTCGGGGTGATCCCGGGCGGCGGTGGTACGCAGTTGCTGCCCCGGCGGGTGGGGGCGGCCCGGGCCGCCGAGCTGATCTTCACGGCGCGTCGGGTGGAGGCCGCCGAGGCCCGTGAACTGGGGCTCGTCGACGAGCTGGTGGAGGCGGGGCGGGACCGGGAGGAGGCGCTGGCCATGGCCGCTCGGATCGCCGCGAACTCGCCGGTGGGCCTGCGGGCCGCCAAGCGTGCGCTGCGTCTCGGGCAGGGGCTGGATCTGCCCGCCGGGCTCGAGGTGGAGGACGCCGCCTGGCGGGCGGTGGCGTTCTCGGGCGACCGCGCGGAGGGCGTCGCCGCTTTCAACGAGAAGCGCAAGCCGAACTGGCCGGGGCAGTGACGGGCGGGCAGGGCGGTAACGGGCCGGCAGCGGTGGGCGGAGCCCCGCCCACCTGCGGCGACTTGCCTCGAAGGCTCCCCGTTCGCTCCTTATATCTCCCGATTCGCACCGAACGTCCTTAGCCTGGAGGGATGGGTGAGGACAGCCGGCTGGCGGCCGTGGTGGCGCTGGCGCAGGGCATGGCCGCCGCGCAGGGCGCGCGGGGGGCCTGGCGGGCCGCGGCCCTCGGAGCCTGCCAGGCGCTCGACGGGAGTTTCGCCGCGCTGTCCGTGTGGGAGCGGGAGCTGGGGCGCCTGCGGGTCCTGGTGAACGTCGGCGAGCTGGCCGAGGGCGAGGAGGAGTTCCCGGAGGGCGAGGCCTATCCCGTGCACCAGTTCGCCGAGATCACCGAGTTCCTGCACGAGCGGTGGGCGGGTGGCGGCGAACCCGACGCCTGGGTGGAGACCGCCGAGGGGCCGGCGGAGGGAAGCCCCGGCTACTGCCCTCAGCGGGTTGCGGCCCTGCGGCGGCGCGGGCGCGGCTGCTGCGTGGTCGCCCCGATCATGCTGCACGGGCGGGCATGGGGAGAGCTGTATGTGGCCCGTCCGGTGGGCGTGCCCGTCTTCGGGCACGGCGACGCCGACTTCGCGACGGTGCTGGCCGCCGTCGTCGCCGCCGGGCTCGCGCAGACCGAACGGCTGGAGGAGGCGCGGCGGCTGGCGTACACGGACGCGCTCACCGGGCTCGCCAACCGCCGGGCGGTGGATGCGCGGCTCGACGGGGCGATCGAGCGGCATCGCGGGGACGGGGCGGTCGTCAGCCTCGTGGTGTGCGATGTCAACGGGCTCAAGCGGGTCAACGACACGCAGGGGCACGCCGTCGGCGACCGGCTGCTGGAGCGGTTCGGAACCGTGCTGTCCCTGTGCGGGGCCATGCTGCCGGGGGCCCTGGCGGCGCGGCTCGGCGGGGACGAGTTCTGTCTGCTGGCGGTGGGCCCGTCCGCCGACGAGGTCGTCAAGGCGGCCGACGAAGTGTGCCGCCGCGCGGTGGAGTTGGGGATCGGGGACGGCGTGGCCTGCGGGGTGGCCTCCACCGGCGACCCCATCGGGCCGGTGTCCTCCGCGCGGCGGCTCTTCCGGCTGGCCGACGCGGCGCAGTACCGCGCCAAGGCCGAGCGGGCCGCCCATCCCGTCGTCGCCGGGCGTGCGGGTCCGGGCGACCCGGTCGTGCGGCTGGCGGACGAACCCGCGCGGAACGGGGACGGGGAGCGGCGCCGGTTCCGGGGCCGGCACTCGCCCTAGTGCCTGTAAGGGGTGAACACGGGCTCCAGTGGTGACATCGTCGAATTCACTGCGTACGCTCCTGAATATGAATATGCATACCGTGGTGAACGGGGAAGGCGCGAAGCGCGGCCGTGAAAGGGTGGTGGTGGGAGACGGGCGGGCGTTCGGAGCGACCGCGTCCGACGTCCTCGCCGTGGCGCGCGGCGGGGCCCGCGTCGAGCTCTCCGGCGAGGCGCTGGCCGCCCTCGCCGCGTCCCGCGAGATCGTGGACGCCCTGGCCGCCAAGCCGGACCCCGTGTACGGGGTGAGCACCGGCTTCGGTGCCCTGGCGACCCGGCACATCGGCCCGGAACTGCGCGGCCGGCTGCAGCGCAACATCGTCCGCTCGCACGCCGCCGGCATGGGCCCCCGCGTCGAGCGGGAGGTCGTACGCGCCCTGATGTTCCTGCGGCTGAAGACCCTCTGCTCCGGGCACACCGGCGTACGCCCCGAGGTCGCACGGACCATGGCCGACGTGCTGAACGCCGGGATCACCCCGGTCGTGCACGAGTACGGCTCCCTCGGCTGCTCCGGCGACCTGGCCCCGCTGTCCCACTGCGCCCTCACGCTGATGGGCGAGGGGGAGGCCGAGGGACCCGACGGGACCCTGCGGCCCGCCGGCGAACTGCTCGCCGCGCACGGCCTCCGGCCCGTCGAGCTGCGCGAGAAGGAAGGGCTCGCCCTCCTCAACGGCACCGACGGCATGCTGGGCATGCTCATCATGGCCCTCGCCGACCTCGACACCCTGTACCGGTCCGCCGACGTCACGGCCGCCCTGAGCCTGGAGGCGCTGCTCGGCACCGACAAGGTGCTCGTCCCCGAACTGCACGCCCTTCGCCCGCACCCGGGCCAGGCCGCCAGTGCCGCCAACATGCTGGCCGTACTCGCCGGTTCGGGACTGACGGGACATCACCAGGACGACGCCCCACGGGTCCAGGACGCCTACTCCGTGCGCTGCGCCCCGCAGGTCGCGGGCGCCGGACGGGACACCATCGCCCACGCCCGGCTGGTCGCCGAGCGCGAACTCGCCTCCGCCGTCGACAATCCGGTGGTGCTGCCCGCGGACACCGGATCGGGGGCGTTCGGCTCAGGGGGAGGGCGCGTCGAGTCCAACGGCAACTTCCATGGCGCCCCGGTGGCGTACGTGCTGGACTTCCTCGCCATCGCCGTCGCCGACCTCGGCTCCATCACCGAGCGCCGCACCGACCGGCTGCTGGACAAGAACCGCAGCCACGGACTGCCGCCGTTCCTCGCCGACGACGCCGGCGTCGACTCCGGTCTGATGATCGCTCAGTACACGCAGGCCGCGCTGGTGAGCGAGCTGAAGCGGCTCGCCGTACCGGCGTCGGCGGACTCGATCCCGTCCTCCGCGATGCAGGAGGACCACGTCTCCATGGGCTGGTCGGCCGCGCGCAAGCTGCGGACGTCCGTCGACAATCTCACCCGGGTCATCGCCGTGGAACTGTACGCCGCCGCGCGCGCCGTCGAGCTGCGTGAGGGGCTGAGCCCGGCGCCCGCGACCCGGGCCGTCATCGAGGCCGCGCGGAAGGCGGGCGTGGGCGGTCCCGGCCCGGACCGTCATCTCGCGCCCGACCTCGCCGCGGCGGAAGCGTTCGTGCGCGACGGCCGGCTGCTGGCGGCGGTGGAAAAGGTCACCGGCCCGCTGCGGTGACGATCACGCGGTGCGGGGCGCCGGAGGGCAGGTCCCTCTCGAAGGGGAGTCGGGCGAGTTAAAAGTCCAGGCGCTCCCGGCGCACCGAGTAGACGACGAAGCCCGCGCCGAGGGTGAGGAAGGCGGTGCCGCCGAGGATGTACGGCGTGCTGTTGAAGCTGCCGGTGTCGGCGAGCCTGACCTGCCCGCCGGCGGTGTCGAGAACCCCTGACGAGGCGGGCGATGTGGACGAGGTGCTGGACACGACCCTCGTCCGCTCGGTGACCTGCGAAGACGTGCTTGCCGAGGGTGTCCACCCCGCCGGGGTGTCCGATGTCGCGTTGGCGGACGGGACGAACCACAGGGCACACAGCAGGGTGCCCGCGGCGGTGGCGGTCAGCAACGGACGGAGAGCGGATGACACGGAATATCGATCCCCTTGTGGCGCTGGCTAATTGGCCGTGTGGAGTGATGTTAGTGAAAGTCGCGGGTCACGGGAAAGTCACGGGCCCCGGAGCCGTACGCTCCGGGCATGAGCACTCCAGAGACGTCACGGTTTGTGCGGCTTCGCGTCGACCTCGTCCTCCAGGTCGACGACGAGGACGCGGTGACCAGCGCCGCGCTGGCGAGGATCGAGGACGACGACATGGCGGACGCCGAACGGCTGCCCGCCCGGAACGCGGTGAGCGAGGACGCGGCCGAGGCCCTCGCGTATCTCGTCGACCCCTTCAGTCTGGTCGGTGACGTGCCGGGGGTGGAGCTCCAGCAGGCCTCGTGGAGCAGCGAGCAGATCGACTACGACCCGGACTCACCGGAGTGGGACCTCGACGAGGGCGAGGGCGAGGAATTCTACGACGTGTCAGACGAGGCCGACGACGGAGAAGGTGACGAAGCCGACGACGGTGGCAGCAAGGGCAAGGCAGGCAATTAGTGCTAAGCAGGCGAGAGTGATGAAGTAAGAGAATAAGGAGAATTGGCCGAAGGGGCAGCTCGAAAAAGGTGAGTCGCGCCGGGTCGACGTGACTGGATGAGGCGACGGGGGAAATCGTGACCCCGGGCGGCAACCGCAGCCCGGGGGCACGGCGTCTCAGGTGGCGCATGGCCGAACCCCCGCCCGGCCGCGATGGACGTGGTAAGCCCCACATTCGTGGCCCATATGGAACGGGACCTACCGGTCGTAGCGTTGAAGTGATTGACGGGGACTCTCGGCTTCGGGCGCGGGGGCCCGCGGGGTTCGGGGAAGCGGCGATGATGGAGAAGCGTGTGATGACGGACGGTAAGCGGCGCAGGGGTCTGATGGCTGCGTCCGCTCTGCTCGGCGGAGTGATGGTGCTCTCGGCGTGCTCCGGCGGCGGTGACGACGCCGGCTCCGGTGGGGACAGCGCCAAGGGTGCGTCGCAGGCCCAGGTCGACGAGGCGGCGGCCAAGAAGACCTCCGAGGCCCAGATCAAGATCACGCCGAAGGACGGCTCGAACAACGCCTCCATCAACAATTCCGCCGCGGTGGCCGTGGCCAAGGGCACCCTCACCGAAGTGACGATGGAGGCCACCGACGGCACCGCCGTCGAGGGTGAGATATCTGCCGACAAGAAGAGCTGGAAGCCCAGCGGTCAGCTGGAGCGCGCCACCACCTACAAGCTGTCGGCCACCGCCGAGGACTCCGAGGGCCGTGCCGCCCACGAGAACGCGTCGTTCACCACGGTCTCCCCGGACAACAGCTTCATCGGCACCTTCACCCCGGACGACGGTTCCACCGTGGGCGTCGGCATGCCGGTGTCGATCAACTTCGACAAGGCGATCACCAACAAGGCCGAGGTCCAGAAGGGCATCACCGTCTCCACCACCAGCGGTCAGGAGGTCGCCTGCCACTGGTTCAACGCCAACCGCATGGACTGCCGCCCCGAGGACTACTGGCAGGAGGACTCCACCGTCACCCTGAAGCTGGCCCTCGACGGGGTCGAGGGTGCCGAGGGGGTCTACGGCGTCCAGCAGAAGACGGTCAACTTCAAGATCGGCCGCAACCAGGTCTCGATCGTCGACGCCAAGACCAAGCAGATGAAGATCACCCAGGACGGCAAGACCATCCGGACGATCCCGATCTCCGCCGGATCCCCCGAGAACAAGACGTGGGAGGGCCAGATGGTCATCTCCGAGAAGTTCGAGGAGACCCGGATGAACGGCGCGACCGTCGGCTTCACCGACGACAACGGCAAGGGCGAGTACGACATCAAGGACGTCCCGCACGCCATGCGCCTGAGCACCTCCGGCACCTTCATCCACGGCAACTACTGGGGCGCCAAGTCCATCTTCGGCAGCGCGAACACCAGCCACGGCTGCATCGGCCTGGCCAACACCAAGGGCGCCAACGACCCGAACACGCCGGGCTCCTGGTTCTACGACAATTCCCTCGTCGGTGACGTCGTCGTCGTGCAGAACACCGGCGACAAGACCGTCGCCCCGGACAACGGCCTCAACGGCTGGAACATGGACTGGGCCCAGTGGAAGGCGGGTTCGGCGGTCTGACACCGCCCGGCCGCCTGCAGCCCAACAGCTCAACCGCTCGGCCCACTTGACCGATGCCGCGTCCACCCTTTCGGGGGTGGACGCGGCATCGGTCTTCTCCTGCGGGGGCCTTGGGCCAAGGCCCCGGTCGAAGCTGTCCCCGACCGCTGACAACGCGACCGGAGGGCGCGGGGCCGGGGACGCGACCGCCGCTCGGCACGGTCGCGCAGCCGTCCACACGCGCTCAACCCGTCGATCAGGTAACGGAGTTCCGGCGGTGGTGTCACAGATACCCGTCGACTCGGTGTTCTTTTCCGGGGCCTCTTGAGGTGTTTGATCACACCTCGGCATACTGCGTGACCCGGGGGGTGCGCACACGCGTACGAGACCACCCCCGGCCGGGTGAAGGGGAATTCGCCCGGCAACTCCGCTAGGGGGAACCTTGCGCAGACAATTCAAGAGAGCGCGCGCGACGGGCGCGGCCACGGTCGCCACGGCAGCCGCCGTGGCGCTCGTGGCGGGCATGACCGGCCCGGCGTCGGCGAACGGGGAACGGACGGCGACGGGCACCGCGGCCGGTACGGCCGCCCGGGCGTCCGGGCCGGCGCACACGAACGCGGCGCAGGCGAAGGCGTCGTCCTCGCCGAAGGCCAAGCACCGCGTCACCCTCATCACCGGTGACCGGGTCGCCGTGGACGCCAAGGGCCGCGTCGTCGGCCTGGAGCGGGCCAAGGGGAGGGAACACATACCCGTCCAGATCAGCAGGTCCGGCGGCCACACCCACGTACTGCCGGCGGACGCCGCCCGGCTGGTCGCGAGCGGCAGGCTCGACCGGCGGCTCTTCGACGTCACCGAACTCGGCAAGGCATCCCTCCGACGCTCCCAGCAGCGCGGCCTGAAGGTCATCGTCGGGTACCAGGGTCGCGCCGCCGCCGCGAAGTCCGACGTCCGCGACGCGGGCACGCTGCGCCGGACCCTCGGCGCCCTGAACGCGGACGCCGTGCAGACCCCGCACGAGGACACGCCCGACCTGTGGAAGGCGGTCACCGACGGCGACCGGACCGCGTCCGGCATCGCCCACGTCTGGCTCGACGGCGTCCGCGAGGTGGCCCTCGACAAGTCCGTCGCGCAGATCGGCACCCCCAAGGCGTGGGCCGCCGGCGACGACGGCAAGGGCGTGAAGATCGCCGTCCTGGACACCGGTGTCGACGGCACCCACCCGGACCTGAAGGGCCAGGTGACGGCGTCCAGGAACTTCACCACCGCGCCGAACACCGGTGACAAGGTCGGCCACGGCACCCACGTCGCCTCGATCGCGGCCGGTACCGGCGCAAAGGGCGGAGGCAAGTACAAGGGCGTGGCGCCCGGCGCCAAGGTCCTCAACGGCAAGGTCCTCGACGACGACGGTTTCGGCGACGACTCCGGCATCCTCGCAGGGATGGAGTGGGCGGCCGCGCAGGGCGCCGACGTCGTCGACATGAGCCTGGGCGGCGGAGACACGGCGGAGATCGACCCGCTGGAAGCGGCGGTCAACAAGCTCTCCGCGGACAAGGGCATCCTGTTCGCCATCGCCGCGGGCAACTCCGGCCCCGAGTCGATCGGTTCGCCCGGCAGCGCCGATGCCGCCCTCACGGTCGGCGCCGTCGACGACAAGGACAAGCTCGCCGACTTCTCCTCCACCGGCCCCCGCATCGGCGACGGCGCCGTCAAGCCGGACGTCACCGCGCCCGGCGTCGACATCACGGCCGCCTCGGCGAAGGGCAACGACATCGCCAAGGAGGTCGGCGAAGCAGGCCGGCTACATGTCCCTCTCGGGCACGTCGATGGCGACCCCCCATGTCGCGGGCGCGGCCGCGCTCCTGAAGCAGCAGCACCCCGACTGGACCCACACGGAGCTGAAGGGCGCGCTCACCGGCTCCACCAAGGGCGGCGCGTACACGCCGTTCGAGCAGGGCTCCGGACGGGTCCAGGTCGACAAGGCCGTCAAGCAGACGGTGATCGCCGACCCGGTCTCGGTGAGCTTCGGCGTCCAGCAGTGGCCGCACACCGACGACAAGCCGGTCACCAAGCAGCTGGCCTACCGCAACCTCGGCACCAAGGACGTCACCCTGAAGCTGACGTCCACCGCCACCAACCCCAAGGGCAAGGCGGCCCCGGCCGGCTTCTTCACCCTGGGCGCCACCACGGTGACGGTCCCCGCGGGCGGCAAGGCCTCCGTCGACTTCACCGTCAACACCCGGCTCGGCGGCACCACCGACGGCGCGTACTCGGCGTACGTGGTCGCGACCGGCGGCGACCAGACCGTCCGCACGGCCGCGGGCGTGGAGCGGGAGGCCGAGTCCTACGACGTGACGCTCAAGGTCCTCGGCCGCGACGGCAGGGCGACCGGCGACTACCTCGCCAGCCTGGACGGCCTCTCCGGCGCGGCGGCCGGCGAGTGGTTCATGCCCTACGACCCCGACGGCACCGTCACCGTCCGGGTGCCCAAGGGCGACTACGTCGTGGACACCGCGGTGTTCGTCGGCTCCGACCCGGAGAAGTTCGGCGGCGCCGACTGGCTCGCCCAGCCGAAGCTGAGCGTCACCAAGAAGACCACGGTCACGCTGGACGCCCGCAAGGCCAAACCGGTGAAGATCACCGTGCCGGACAAGGCGGCCAAGTCGGAGTTCGCCTCGGCCGACTACACCGTGGAGACGAAGAGCGGCGTCTACGGCTTCGGCTGGTGGCTGGATTCGTACGACGACTTCCGTTCCGCCCACCTCGGCCCGCAGATCACCGACGGCTCGCTGAGCCAGCAGTGGGACGCCCACTGGAGCAAGGGCACCAAGGCGCAGTACAGCACCGCCGCCGGCGGCAAGGTCAAGAAGCTCGCCACCGGCTTCACCCGTCACTACAAGGCGACCGAACTGGCCACGGTGAAGGTCGCCATGGGCGCCGCGGCGAGCGGCAAGAAGGGCACGCTCAGCGCCACCGGCTGGCTGCCGGGAAGTTACTCCGCATCCTCGGTCGCCCTCCCGCAGACCCTGCCCGGCACCCGCACCCTGTACCTGTCCACCACGGGCGGGGTGAAGTGGGGCCTCGACTTCGAGCAGCAGGGCGGTGTCGACGCCGAAGGCTGGCCGATCGTCGAGACCGGCTACACCCTCGGCGACGCACTGGCCTTCAAGGCCGGCAAGAAGTACTCTCGGACCGTGCACACGGCCGTCTTCGGGCCGCGTCTCACCTCGGAATTCGGCCTCTTCCGCGACGGCAACAGCATTTACGGGTCCGTCCCGCTGTTCGCCAACGGCAAGGGCAACCCCGGCTCCTCGCAGTTCACCTCGGTCACCACCAGCCTCTACCGCAACGGCACCAAGGCCGGCTCCCACGACGACCCGCTGTTCGGGGACGAGGAGTTCGCGGTTCCCGCCGGCGACGCCTCCTACCGGCTGACGACCTCGGTCAAGCGCAGCGCCAAGGTCGCCGCCGCGTCCACCCGCATCGACGCGAGCTGGACCTTCCGCTCCAAGAAGACCTCCGGCCTGAAGCGACTGCCCGCCTCCACGGCCCGCTTCCACGCGGTCACCGGACTGGACGGCAAGGTCACAGCGGGCAAGAAGGCCACCTTCCCGGTCACCGTCGAGGGCGCCGCCAAGGGCAAGAACCTCAAGTCCCTCGCGGTGTACGTCTCCTACGACTACGGGAAGACCTGGAAGAAGACCGACGTCAAGAAGGGCAGGATCACCGTCAAGAACCCCGCCAAGGGGAAGGCGGTCTCCTTCCACGCCAAGATCGCCAACAAGAAGGGCAACAAGTCGACGATCTCGATCTACCACGCCTACTACGGCAAGTGAGCCGCCCGCCGGCCCACTGCTGAGCACCGGGCGAGGGCCCGCCGGAAGCACACCTTCCGGCGGGCCCTCCGCATACGGGGCGACACGGGCTCGAGCCCTCAGCCGCCACGCGGACGGTCCTCAGTGCGGCAGTGTGGCCGGGCTGCCGCCGTTCGCTTCGTAGCCCGCGACCGCCAGGGCCCGGTAGACCGCGAACTCCGCGGCGGGATCGGGGGACAGGGTCCAGGGCAGCGCGCCGACGTGGCCGTCGATGTGTATCAGCTGGTTCATGGCCTCCGCCCAGCGCTCACCCCGGACCAGGAAAAACACCAGAAGGTGCCGGACGTGCGCCGCCATCGGGTCGTCGGGGCGGGCCGAGTGCACCGCGTGCAGCGCGCCGTGGACCGCCCTGGTCACCACCTGGCTCCGGTAGAAACCGCTGACCAGGTTCACCTCCGGCAGATGCTCGAACACGGCGAACAGCGGCATCGCGGCCAGCAGCGAACCCTGCGGTGCGCGTGCCGCCGCGGCCTCCGCGAACGAGTTCGCCAGCTCCCGCGAGCCGTGCCACTTCTCGCACCAGTAGTGCAGCGCGGCCAGATGCGCGCCCATGTGGGTCGGCGCGCGGTCCAGGATCTTCAGCCAGACCTGCTCGAAGTCCTTCTGCTCGTAGGCCAGTCCACGGGCCACCGAGAGCTCGACGATGTACGGGACCGGGTCACCGGGGGCCAGCAGCGCCGCCTCACCGCACGCCGCTTTCGCCTCCTCCATGATGATCCGGAACTCGTCCGTCCCCCGCGTCGCCGTACGCCACGCCTGCTGCACCAGGAACTCGGCGTGCACCGCCGCACCGCCCGCGTCCTTGGGCGCCTCGGCACGCCACACCCGCAGCCACTGCCCGCCCGGAGACTCACCGGCCCCGCCGGGCCGCGCGGCGAGCTCCAGCGAGGCGGCGCCCGCGAAGGCCTGCACGCGCTGCCAGCGCAGCTCGCTCCTCGCGTCCGTACCGGCCAGCAGCTGCTGCGCCCCGCGGTAGTCCTGGGTGCGCTGCACCAGGTCCAGGACATCCAGAAGGTCCTGGTCGGGGCCGGGCATGCGGATGTCCAGCTCCTCCTCGAGGGCGAAGCCGTAGTCCGCCGGGTCCGCCGCGTCCGGATGGCCGGGCGACACCTGCGCGATCCCGCCGCGCGCGCGCCTGAGGAACGGCACCACCACGAAGCCGATCATGACCAGCCCGAGCAGGACCAAGAGAATCTCCATGCCACCAGCGAACCAGATCGCGCCGACGATTGGCCAACCTGCCGCCCGATCTGCCGCCCGACCTGTGGGAAACTCCCTAACGCGTCATCCACCGCGCGCGGACTACCCTCGGTGCCCATGAGCGACAGGCATATCAGTCAACACTTCGAGACGCTCGCGATCCACGCGGGCAACACCGCGGACCCCCTGACCGGCGCGGTGGTCCCGCCGATCTACCAGGTGTCCACCTACAAGCAGGACGGTGTCGGCGGCCTGCGCGGCGGCTACGAGTACAGCCGCAGCGCCAACCCGACCAGGACCGCGCTGGAGGAGAACCTCGCCGCCCTGGAGGGCGGCCGCCGCGGCCTCGCGTTCGCGTCCGGACTGGCGGCCGAGGACTGCCTGCTGCGTACGCTGCTCAGCCCCGGCGACCACGTGGTGATCCCGAACGATGCCTACGGCGGCACGTTCCGGCTGTTCGCCAAGGTCGTCGCCCGTTGGGGGGTGGAGTGGTCGGTGGCCGACACCAGCGACCCGGCCTCCGTCCGGGCCGCCCTCACCCCGAAGACCAAGGCCGTGTGGGTGGAGACCCCCTCCAACCCGCTGCTCGGCATCACCGACATCGCCGCCGTCGCCCAGGTCGCCCAGGACGCCGGCGCCCGCCTCGTCGTCGACAACACCTTCGCCACGCCCTACCTCCAGCAGCCGATCGCGCTCGGCGCGGACGTCGTCGTGCACTCCCTGACCAAGTACATGGGCGGCCACTCGGACGTCGTCGGCGGCGCCCTGATCACCGGCGACGCGGAGCTCGGCGAGGAGCTGGCCTACCACCAGAACGCGATGGGCGCGGTCGCCGGGCCGTTCGACTCCTGGCTGGTGCTGCGCGGCGCCAAGACGCTCTCGGTGCGCATGGACCGGCACAGCGAGAACGCCACCAAGGTCGCCGACATGCTCAGCCGGCACGCGCGCGTGACGAGCGTTCTCTACCCGGGGCTGCCGGAGCACCCCGGCCATGAGGTCGCCGCCAAGCAGATGCGGTCCTTCGGCGGCATGGTCTCCTTCCGCGTGGAGGGCGGCGAGGAGGCGGCCGTCGAGGTCTGCAACCGGGCCAAGGTGTTCACGCTGGGCGAGTCCCTGGGCGGTGTCGAGTCGCTGATCGAGCACCCCGGGCGCATGACGCACGCGTCCGTGGTCGGCTCCGCGCTCGAGGTCCCCGGCGACCTGGTGCGCCTCTCCGTGGGCATCGAGAACATCGACGACCTGCTCGAAGACCTCCAGCAGGCCCTCGGCCGGTAAAGCCGCGAGGGGGCTCCGGTCCGGTTCGCACCCGGCCGGTTCACCAGCCCGTCAGGGGTGGAGTCGTCTCCGACGGCGGCTCCACCCAGGGGTGCGCGGTCAGCGCCCAGATCACGAAGGCCAGGCCCGCCGCGAGCATCACCAGCCACCACACGCGGCGGGCGAGCGTCCTGCGCCGCAGTATGCGGGCCCCGCGGCGCACGGCGTTCGCGTGCAGTTCGGGCGGCACCGGCGGTGGTGCCTGCTCCAGCAGCCGTCGTACGGCCGCCTCACGGTCCCGGCTCATGACGACACCGCCTTGACGCCCCGCGCCGCCGGAGCCGGCGCGCGCCGCCGCTGGTGCAGTACGGCGGTCGTCGCGCGGTCGCAGATCGCGCGGACCCGGTCCGCGGACAGGCCGAGCAGGGCCGCCGTCTGCTCCTCGGCGACACCCTCGTAGAGCCGCAGCACCAGGATCAGACGCTCCTGCGGGCCGAGCCCGGCCAGAGGGCTCGCGGGGTGCGGCCGGGAGCGGAGCAGGCCGCCGTGCTGGTGCCAGGCGGTACGGGCGAAGCGGGTGGCCAGATACCGGCGGGCCCGGTCGTAGGGGTCGTCACCGCGCAGCCGGTCCCAGCACGCGTACGTGTGGGCCAGCGCCAGGGTCAGCAGGCGCCGCGCGCGGAGGTTGTCGTCCCGCGCCTCCGCCGTGAGCAGGGTGGCGGCGTGCAGCAGCCGCCCGGCCGCGCCCGCGACGAACGCCTCGAACTCGCGGGCCCGGCGGGCCTCCCGGGACGCATGCCCTTGTAGCAACCGCGCCTCCCGCACGACCCTGCCAGAGCCGGTCCCGGCCGCGTACGGCCTTCGGCGGGCGCGTGCGACGGGACCCGATCTCATCTGAGGGCAGGGCCTCCCCGGGGTCAAGAGCCGCGCACGGCTCAGCGCACCGACTGCCCGGCCCCGGGCCTTTTTCTGGATCAGGACTCCGACCGGCCGCCCTCCGGCCCCGGTGCACCCTGAACCGACATCCGCGCGGAGAGCGCGCCGTTGAAGCGCGTGAGGAGCGCGCAGAACACCTCGCGCTCCTCCGGCGCCCAGTCGCGGGTCAGGTCAGCCATCAACTGGCGCCGTGAGGACCGCACTTCCTCCAGGCGCGACTTCCCGCGCGGAGAAAGCTGGAGCACGACCGCCCGGCCGTCCTCGGGGTGCGAGGTGCGCTTGACAAGTCCGGTGTCGACCAGCGGGGCCACCTGCCGGGTGACGGTCGACGAGTCGATGCCCATGCTGGCGGCGAGCGCCTTGACACCCATCGGGCCTTCGTTGTCGAGGCGGTTGAGCAGCAGATAGGCGGCGCGGTCCATGGAGTTGCGTACCTGGCCGACGCCGCCGAGCCGGGTCTGTTCGGCGCGCCGGGCGAACAGCGCCACCTCGTGTTGCAGCGTGTCGAGAAGACCGGTGTCACCGACGGTCGTCATGTCCATCGACATGTCAGGTGTAGTGGGCATGGCCGGAGGCTCACTTCGTGGAGGGCTGCTCATTGGGGGACAGAGTACGCGGCTGGGGGGCCGGTCGTACCGGCGCTGCGCAAAGCCGCATCCGTGGATTTGTCACCGTGCTCTCCGTCGGCCGTGGACTGCGATGCTGGAGTCATGAGCTACGGCACGGCTGACTCCTTGCGCACCGTCACGCCCGACGATGTGCGCGGCGCCCGGAAAATGCTCGCGGGTGTGGCGAGAGTGACCGCGATGGAGAGCAGCAGGCACCTGTCCCGGACGGTGGGCACACCGGTGCACCTCAAGTGCGAGAACCTCCAGCGGACGGGTTCGTTCAAGCTGCGTGGCGCGTACGTCCGGATCGCCGGGCTGCTGCCCGAGCAGCGCGCCGCCGGGGTGGTCGCCGCGAGCGCCGGCAATCACGCGCAGGGCGTCGCGCTCGCGTCCTCGCTGCTCGGGGTGCGGTCGACGGTGTTCATGCCGAAGGGCGCCCCGCTGCCCAAGATCAGCGCCACCCGGGAATACGGCGCCGAGGTGCGCCTGTACGGGCAGGTGGTCGACGAGGCGCTGGCCGCCGCCGAGGAGTACGCGGCCGAGACGGGCGCCGTGCTGATCCACCCCTTCGACCACCCCGACGTCATCGCGGGTCAGGGCACCGTGGGCCTGGAGATCCTGGAGCAGTGCCCCGAGGTGCGCACGATCGTCGTCGGCATGGGCGGCGGCGGGCTGATCGCCGGGATCGCCGTCGCGGTGAAGGCGCTGCGGCCGGACGTACGGATCATCGGGGTGCAGGCGGCGGGCGCGGCGGCGTATCCGCCCTCGCTGGCGGCCGGGTATCCGGTGTCGGTGCGCAATCCGGCGACGATGGCCGACGGCATCAAGGTGGGGCGGCCCGGCGACGTGCCGTTCGGGATCGTCGGGCACCTGGTGGACGAGGTCCGCACGGTCACCGAGGGCGAGCTGTCCGCCGCCCTGCTGCTGTGCCTGGAGCGGGCCAAGCTGGTCGTCGAGCCGGCCGGGGCGAGCCCGGTCGCGGCGCTGCTGAGCCGCCCCGACGCGTTCGACGGCCCGGTCGTCGCCGTGCTGTCGGGTGGCAACGTCGACCCGGTGCTGATGGAGCGGGTGCTGCGGCACGGCATGGCGGCGCAGGGCCGCTACCTGGCCGTTCGGCTGCGGCTGGCGGACCGGCCGGGCGCTCTCGCGTCGCTTCTCGGGGCGTTGTCGGTGGTGGACGCCAACGTCCTCGACGTGAGCCATGTGCGGACTGATCCGCGGCTCGGGCTCACGGAGGTGGAGGTCGAAGTGCACCTGGAGACGAAGGGCCCGGAGCACTGCGCCGAGGTCGAGCAGGCCCTGCGGGACGCGGGCTACAGGGTCATGCACTGACCTGACATGACCCCTCGTCACTCGTTCGTGGAAATACATCGAGAGACGCGACATATCGCGTTATGATGTGTCTCGTGCGACCTCATCCCCGGCCCCGGTCCAGGTGCGGCATGATCGGCAGGGTGCGTTCGGAGCAAAACGTGCATCCATAGGCTTTTCGGAAGAATCCCCGATGACGTGGAGACTCATATGCCAGGCGCCATCTATGCCGAAGGTCTGGTGAAGGCCTTCGGAGACGTAAAGGCACTGGACGGCGTCGACCTCGACGTCCCCGAGAGCACCGTCCTGGGCCTGCTCGGGCCGAACGGCGCGGGCAAGACCACCTCCGTCCGCTGCCTGACCACCCTGCTGCGGCCCGACCGCGGCAAGGCGGTCGTCGCCGGTATCGACGTGCTCAAGCACCCCGACGCCGTGCGCCGTTCCATCGGCCTGTCCGGCCAGTTCGCGGCGGTCGACGAATATCTGACCGGCCGCGAGAACCTGCAGATGGTCGGGCAGCTCTACCAGATGAGGGCGAAGGCGGCGAAGGCACGCGCGGACGAACTGCTGGAGCAGTTCCACCTCGCGGACGCCGCCGACCGCACCGCGAAGACCTACTCCGGAGGCATGCGCCGCCGGCTCGACCTCGCGGCGGCCCTCGTCGTCTCACCGCCCGTGATGTTCATGGACGAGCCGACCGCCGGCCTCGATCCGCGCAACCGCCAGCAGTTGTGGGACGTGATCAAGCAACTCGTCTCCGGCGGTACGACACTGCTGCTGACCACCCAGTACCTGGAGGAGGCCGACCACCTCGCGCACGACATCGCGGTGGTCGACCACGGCCGGGTCATCGCCCAGGGCACCTCCGACCAGCTCAAGGCCCGCACCGGCGGTGAACGCGTCGAGGTCGTGGTGCACCAGCGCGAACACATCCAGACCGCCTCGGAAGTCCTCAACGGCTTCGGCAAGGGCGACGTCAAGGTCGAGGACCACATGCGCAAACTCACCGTGCCCGTCACCGGCGGTGCCAAGCTCCTCGCCGAGGTCATCCGCGAACTCGACGTCCGCGGCATCGAGATCGACGACATCGGCCTGCGCCGCCCGACCCTCGACGACGTCTTCCTGTCCCTCACCGGACATGCCGCCGAGGCCGACGACGACGGCGAGAACACGAAGGAGGCCGTCAAGTGAGTCCCGTCACCGCCGCCGTGCGGGTCGCGGCACCGGGCAACCCCGTCACGCAGTCGATCCGGGACTCCCTGATCGTCGCCAAGCGGAACCTGATCCGGATGGCCCGGATCCCCGAAATTCTTATTTTCGGGCTGATTCAGCCGATCATGTTCGTAGTGCTGTTCAGCTATGTGTTCGGGGGCTCGATCAATGTCCCGGGTGCGGGCCTCAGCCCTTCCGGATACCGCGAGTTCCTGATGGCCGGCATCTTCGCCCAGACCGTCACCTTCGCCACCGCCGGAGCCGGAGCGGGCATCGCCGAGGACATGCACAAGGGGCTCATCGACCGCTTCCGTTCTCTGCCCATGGCCCGCGGCGCGGTGCTCACCGGCCGCACCCTCGCCGACCTGGTGCAGACGGCGCTCACCCTGCTGGTCCTCGCGGCCGTCGCCGTCCTGGTGGGCTGGCGCACGCACGAGAACTTCGGCAAGGTGCTGGCCGGATTCGGCCTGCTGCTCCTGCTCGGCTACGCGTTCTCGTGGATCGGCGCGCTGATCGGCCTGTCGGTCCGCACCCCGGAGGCGGCCACCTCCGGCGGCTTGATCTGGCTGTTCCCGCTGACGTTCATCTCGAACGCGTTCGTGCCTGCGGAGAACATGCCCTCGTTCCTGCAGACCCTCGCGAACTGGAACCCGTTCAGCGCCACTGTGCAAGCCTGCCGCCAGCTCTTCGGCAACCTCCCGGCGGGCTATCCGGTGCCGGACGCCTGGCCCATGCAGCACCCGGTGTGGGCCTCGCTGATCTACTCCGTCCTGATCATCGTGATCTTCAGGACGCTCGCCGTGCGCAAGTACCGCTCGGCGACGGCATGACGAAGCCCCCGGCATGGCGCCGGGGGCCCGTCTCGGCCTGGAGCCGTGAGCTGTGGGTCAGCCCTTGTACGGCTCGGCATTCAGGATCTTCACGGACGCCGTCTTGCCGTTCGGCAGCTCGTACTCCACGGTCTCGCCGACCTTGTGGCCGGACACCCCGGCGCCCAGCGGGGACTGCGGTGAGTACGTCTCGATGTCCGCACTCGCGTACTCGCGCGAGGCGAGGAGGAAGGTCAGCGTGTCGTCCTCGTCGCCGTCGAAGGCGATCGTCACGACCATGCCCGGCGCCACCGAGCCGTCGGCCGCCGGCGCCTCACCGACCTTGGCGCTTTCGAGGAGCTGGGTGAGCTGCCGCACGCGGAGTTCCTGCTTGCCCTGTTCCTCCTTGGCCGCGTGGTACCCGCCGTTCTCCCGCAGGTCGCCCTCCTCGCGCGCGGCGGCGATCTTGGCGGAGATCTCCGTACGCGCGGGACCAGTAAGGTATGCAAGCTCGTCCTTGAGCTTGTTGTACGCCTCCTGCGTCAGCCAGGTGGCGTTCTCGCTGGTCTGGGTCACTGGTGCTCCTCGTAGGTACTGGGAATACAAAGCAACGCCCTCCCTGAAGGATGTTCCTCCACGGATGGGCGAAACCACGAGCCTAACAATTCAGCGACCGAAGGGGGAGGACATATGCCATCAGAACTGGTTTCCCGCAGGTCAGCGGCCCTGTATTGCTCGCGACACCGGTTCCCGGAAGCGGAGGAGCCGGCCGGAGTCAGTCGGCGTGGCAGCCGAGCAGCTCGGCCGTCGCGGCCGGGGAGGTGGTGCGGAGCGTGACGACCTTGTCGAAACGCGTGCCGTCCCCGTCGAAGCGGAAGTCGGCGCGGCCCACCTCGGCGCCGTCCACGGTCTGGGACCGTACCGTGCAGTAGCCGTCCACGCCCGCGTCCTTGTGGACCTCCAGGCGCACCCGCACGGTGTCCTTCGAGGTGTCGAAGCCGATCATCTCGCCGCTGATCTGGTTCCCCGCGACGTAGTGGTAGCCGAACCAGCCGATCAGGGCCAGCATGAGCACGGCCAGGCCCGTGCCGACGATCTTGAGGGTGCGGTCGCGACGTTCGTCCGAGGTACGGCCGTAACGGCCCTCGGGCGGTCGCGTGCTCGCCGTACTCATGATCGTCTCCTCGGCGGAAAGGGGGGACGTCCGCCCCGGGCGGGGCCCGGTCCCGGGCTTCGGAATTATTCGTCCCCGGCTTCGGTCACTATAGAAGTCTTCCGTCCGTCGCCCGACCGCCACCCCACCGCGACGTCCCGCGGGGGACGGCGGCCAGTGGGGCCGCGCCGGGCGCACCGGGTGCCTATCGACTTGAGGAATGAGTCTTGACTGACCAGTTGCGACTGATGGCCGTGCACGCCCACCCCGACGACGAGTCGAGCAAGGGCGCGGCCACCATGGCGAAGTACGTGTCCGAGGGGGTGGACGTGCTGGTCGTGACCTGCACGGGCGGGGAGCGCGGCTCCATCCTCAACCCCAAGCTGCAGGGTGACCCGTACATCGAGGAGCACATCCACGAGGTACGCAGGAAGGAGATGGACGAGGCCCGGGAGATCCTCGGCGTGAAGCAGGAATGGCTCGGCTTCGTCGACTCCGGCCTGCCCGAGGGCGACCCGCTGCCCCCGCTGCCCGAGGGCTGCTTCGCCCTGGAGGACGTCGACAAGGCGGCCGGTGAGCTGGTGCGGAAGATCCGCGCGTTCCGTCCCCAGGTGATCACCACCTACGACGAGAACGGCGGCTACCCGCACCCCGACCACATCATGACCCACAAGATCACGATGGTGGCCTTCGAAGGCGCGGTGGACACCGGGAAGTACCCGGAGAGCGAGTTCGGCCCGGCCCACCAGCCGCTGAAGGTCTACTACAACCAGGGTTTCAACCGCCCCCGCACCGAGGCGCTGCACCAGGCGCTGCTGGACCGCGGCCTGGAGTCGCCGTACGGGGACTGGCTCAAGCGCTGGGCGGAGTCCGAGCGCAAGGAGCGCACGCTCACCACGCACGTCCCGTGCGGGGACTTCTTCGAGATCCGTGACAAGGCCCTGATCGCGCACGCCACACAGATCGACCCCGACGGCGGCTGGTTCCGGGTGCCGATGGAGATCCAGAAGGAGGTCTGGCCCACCGAGGAGTACGAGCTCGCGAAGTCGCTCGTCGATACCTCCCTCCCCGAGGACGACCTCTTCGCGGGCATCCGGGACAATGCCTGATATGAGCGTTAGCGCAAGCCTGGCAATGAGCCACCTGGTCACCCTCGCCGAAGTCGACAAGGACAAGGTCACTCCCGGTGTTCTCGGCTTCATCGTCTTCGCGGTGATGGCCCTGGCGGTCTGGGGCCTGATGAAGTCGATGAACCGCCACATGAACCGGGTCGACTTCAACGAGTCCGCGGACCGCCGGACCGGACCTGGGGACGCCACGAAGCCGACGTCGTCCGGCGCGGCCTCCGGCGGGGCCGAGAAGAAGAAGCAGGGCTGAACCGCGTAGCCTTCCGGACTCCGGAGGGCTACGCGGCGGCACACCGCCGGAGCGGCCCTACGCCGTCGACCCCATGGCCACCCCCATCACCTCCCGGGCGCGGCGGCTGGGGACCATGCCGAGGCGCCAGGCCTGCCAGCCCACCTCCAGACTCACCCCGCGCTCCAGCAGGAGCTGGTAGGCGTCCACGTAGTCGCCCAGCTTCTCGTCGCGGGCGGCGTGCGCGGTCCGGGCCAGCTGCGCCAGGTCCTCCTGGGCCACCGCCGTGCCGACCTCGGTACCGCCCGGGGCCGCGTACGGGAGGAGCGTGCAGCGCAGGAACCGGGCCCAGTCCTCGCCGCGCCGGTCCCCGTAGGACGCGAACAGCGCCGCCGCCTCGTCGCACAGGGCCAGCGCCTGCTGGGTACGGGCATTGCCCGCGTCGACGACCGCCAGCTCCAGGCACGTCCACGCCTCGCCGTGGGCCACACCGATCCGCTGGAAGTCCGCGCGGGCGTCGACCAGCAGCTGACGGGCGAAGCCCGAGTTGCGCAGCGAACCGGTCTGCGCGGCCCGCTGGTCGCGGGTCACCCGGGCCGAATGGTGCCGGGCGCAGGCCAGCCCGTAGACGTCCCGCATGCGGGAGAACATGGTGCGGGACCGCTCCAGCTCGCGCACCGCCCGGTCCAGGTCCCCGGTCTCCTCCAGCGCCTGGCCCAGGTAGTACAGCGTCCACGCCTCCCCCCGCGCGTCCTCGTTGTCCCGGTGCCGGGCGGCGGCCCGCCGCAGGTCCTCCACCGCCGGCGAGGCGTCCCCGCCGAGCAGCCGGGCCCGGGCCAGCTGGGTCAGCGCCCACGCCTCGCCCCGGGCGTCACGGGTACGGCCGTACAGCTCGAGCGCCTCGCGCAGCTCGGACTCGGCGCGCGGGACGTCGCCCGTCCGCAGCTTCAGCTGCCCGAGCTGGAAGTGCGCCCAGGCCTGACCGTGCACGGACTCACCCGCGCGGTGCAGCACCAGCGACTCGGTGAGCAGGTCCAGCGCCTCGGACAGCCGGGCGCGGTCGCGTTCCACCGCGCCCAGCGCGTGCATCGTCCACGCCCGGTCGGTGGCCAGCCGGGGCGCGGACTGCAGATCCATCGCCTCCCGCAGCCGCGCCGACGCCTCCGTCAGATTGCCCTGGTGGTGCAGCGTGATGCCGAGTGAGGTCAGCGCCCGCGCGACCCCCGCGTCGTGATGGGCCTCCCGGTACAGGTCGACCACCGAGGACAGCGTCGTCCGCGCCTTGTCCAGCTCACCCAGCTGACGTGCCGCGATACCCGTGCGCCACTGCACCGAACGCACCAGGAGCCCCTCGTCCACGGCCTGCGCCAGCTCGCTGATCTCACCGAGGCGGTACAGGTCGCCGCGCAGCAGGCAGTAGTCGCACAGCGCGCCGAGGAGATTCAGCACCGCCGCCTGGTTCACGCCCTCCGAGTGCCGCAGCGCCGCCGTGATGAAGCTCGACTCGTCGTCCAGCCAGCGCAGCGCCTCGTCCAGCGAGGTGAAGCCGTACGGGCCGAAGCGGTCCGAGCGGGTGGACATGTTGCCGTCGACCAGCCGCAGCACCGAGTCGGCGAGCTCGGCGTAGTTCACGATCAGCCGCTCCTGTGCCGCCGTCCGCTCGGCCGGGTCCTCCTCCTCCAGGAGGCGGGCCAGCGCGAAGGCGCGCACAAGGTCGTGCAGCCGGTACCGGCCGGGCCGCACCGGGGTGATCAGACCGGCCCGGGACAGCGCCTGAAGGTGCCGGGTCCCCTCGGCCTCGTCGGTGGCCAGCAACGCGGCCGCCGCCGCGGCGCCCAGCGACACCCGGCCGGCCAGCGCCAGCCGGCGCAGCAGCCGCCGCAGCGTCTCCGGCTGGTCGGTGTAGCGCAGCCACAGGGCGCGCTCGACCGGCTCCACCGGGCCGTAGGCGCCCAGGTCCGTGGCCAGCGTGCGCGGTGAGCGCGGGCCCAGGGAGGAACCGGCGATCCGCAGCGCCAGCGGCAGCCCGCCGCACAGTTCCCGGACCCGGTCGGCGGAGTCGGCGTCGTAGGGCTCCGAGGAGTCCTGCGCGACGGCGGCCAGCAGCTCCTCGGCGCCCGCCGCGTCCAAGGCCCGCACCGGCAGCTGGTACACCCGGGCGGGCAGATCGTCGGGCAGGCCGAGCGGCGCGCGGGAGGTCACCAGGACCAGGCTGTCGGAACGCTCCGGCAGCAGCGTGCGGACCTGCTGCGGATCCGCCGCGTCGTCGAGGACGACCGCCACCGGCATGTCCGTCACATGCTGGTGGTACAGCTCGCTCAGCCGTCTCACCTGCTGGTCGGGGGAGGACCGCTCACGGAACAGCAACTGCTCGCGGGGCGCTCCCAGCCGGTTCAGCAGATGCAGCAGCGCGTCCCGGGTGGACAGCGGCGGCTCGCCGGGACTGTCGGCGCGCAGATCGACCACGCAGGCGCCGCGGAAGTGGTCCTTCAGCTCGTGCGTCGCGCGCACGGCGAGGGTCGTCCGGCCGCTGCCGGGCTCCCCGTGCAGCACCACCACCGTCGGCTGCGTCTCCGTGCTCGCGCGCGCCGCCTGCGCCCACTGCCGGATCCGCGCCATCTCCTGCCGCCGGCCCGCGAACGGCCCCACCGGCTCCGGCAGTTGCCCGAACGACTGCGCCAGCACACTCCGTCCGCGGGCCGCCGCGCTCTTGTCCGCGCCGCGCAGCCGCGGCCCCGTCTGCCGGGGGCCCGTGGACGCGGCGAGCATCCGCTGCTGGTCCAGGAACGGCCGGATGCCCCGCACCTCCAGCGCCGTCAGCCACTGCAGCCGTAACTGCTCCGGCCCGCCCGGCTGGCTCACCGCACCGGCCCGGTGGTGCGCGGCGGGCACATGCGCGCCCACCACCTTCACCACGGTCGCCGCCGCGCCGGCCACCCCGACGGCCACGCCCGCGCCGAGTGCCGTCCCGGTCCCCGTACCGAGGGCGAGGTCGGCGACCACGGCCGCGAGCCCGGCCACCCCGGCCACGAGCAGCGGCGTCCCGGCACCCTCGCGGGCATACCGCTGGCGGAAGGTGAGCTGCCCGGCCGCCGCCTCGTCCAGCGCACGGGTGTACGCCTCGTACTCCTCGGCCGCCGGCCGCGCGATCGCGTCCAGCGCCCCGCGCGCCCGGGACAGCAGCACCTTTCCGTCGGTACGCCCGCCCGACCGGCGCACCTCTTCCTCCACAGCCCGTGCCAACAGCCGCTCCGCGTCCGCACGATGACCGTCCCGCATGTCACGTCCCCCTCCGGCGGCCTCGGTCGCACCCGGTGTGCCCGGGAGTCCACGGGTCCCTTCCGACCCATCCCCGAGTCCTTCTCCGGTTATGCGTCGGCCAGTGTCCTGTGCGTGCCGCATCTTGGGGAGGGGGAGAGGGGGAGACAGGACGAAACCCGGGAGCGCGGCGGGGCAAGGAGGGAGCCGGACGACATCCGGAAGCCGGCCGGGCCGCCGCCGGACGCTTCCGGAAGCCGGCCGGGCCGCCGCCGAGTACCCGCTCCTCGACCGCGGTGGACACGCCGACGTACCGGCGGGCCCCGATCCCCGGTCTCCGCCCGAGGTCGCGGATCACGGCCGAGAAGGCACTGGCGCACCAACCGGTGCCGATGCCGCTGCCGGCGTGGTTCCCGGCGGACGATCCCTCGGCCGGACCCCGCCGGCGGCCGGTGACACTCCCTCCACGTGGGTACTGGGGCAGGATGGAGCACATGGCGAACCGACTGGCCCACGAGACGTCCCCGTACCTCCTCCAGCACGCCGAGAACCCCGTCGACTGGTGGCCCTGGTCGGACGAAGCCTTCGCACGGGCGCGCGAGCGGAACGTGCCCGTCCTGCTGAGCGTCGGCTACGCGAGCTGCCACTGGTGCCATGTCATGGCGCACGAGTCCTTCGAGGACCGGGCCACCGCCGACTACCTGAACGAGCACTTCGTGAGCGTCAAGGTGGACCGCGAGGAGCGCCCCGACGTGGACGCCGTCTACATGGAGGCCGTACAGGCGGCGACCGGGCAGGGCGGCTGGCCGATGACCGTGTTCCTCACCCCGGATGCCGAGCCGTTCTACTTCGGCACCTACTTCCCGCCCGAGCCCCGGCACGGCATGCCGTCCTTCCGGCAGCTGCTCCAGGGCGTGCACCAGGCATGGGACGAGCGCCGGGACGAGGTCGCCGAGGTCGCGGGGAAGATCGCGCGGGATCTGGCCGGGCGGGAGATCTCCTACGGCGACGCACAGCTTCCGGGCGAGGAGCAGCAGGCCCAGGCGCTGCTCGGGCTCACGCGGGAGTACGACGCGCAGCGCGGCGGGTTCGGCGGGGCGCCGAAGTTCCCGCCGTCCATGGTGCTCGAGTTCCTGCTCAGGCACCACGCCCGCACCGGCTCGGAAGGCGCGCTGCAGATGGCGCGGGACACCGCCGAGCGCATGGCCCGCGGCGGCATCTACGACCAGATCGGCGGCGGTTTCGCCCGGTACTCCGTGGACCGGGACTGGGTGGTGCCGCACTTCGAGAAGATGCTCTACGACAACGCCCTGCTCTGCCGCGTCTACGCCCACCTGTGGCGGTCCACCGGGTCCGAGCTCGCGCGCCGGGTCGCGCTGGAGACCGCCGACTTCATGGTCCGCGAACTGGGCACGTCCGAGGGCGGGTTCGCCTCCGCGCTGGACGCCGACAGCGACGACGGCAGCGGCAGGCACGTCGAGGGCGCGTACTACGTCTGGACGCCGGCGCAGTTGCGCGAGGTGCTCGGCGAGCAGGACGCCGAACTCGCCGCGCGGTACTTCGGGGTGACCGAGGAGGGCACCTTCGAGGAGGGCGCCTCGGTGCTGCGACTGCCTCAGCAGGACGAGGTGTTCGACGCCGACCGGATCGGCGGAGCCGGTGGGATCAGGGAACGGCTGCTCGCGGCGCGTGAGGCCCGCCCGGCCCCCGGCCGGGACGACAAGGTCGTCGCCGCCTGGAACGGGCTGGCGATCGCCGCGCTCGCCGAGACCGGCGCCTACTTCGACCGGCCGGACCTGACCGAGGCCGCGGTCGCCGCCGCCGACCTGCTGGTCAGGGTGCATCTCGACGACCACGCCCGGATCGCCCGTACCAGCAGGGACGGCCGGGTCGGTGCCAACGCGGGCGTCCTGGAGGACTACGCCGATGTCGCCGAGGGGTTCCTCGCGCTGGCCTCGGTGACCGGGGAGGGGGTGTGGCTGGAGTTCGCCGGGCTGCTCCTCGACCATGTGCTGGCCCGCTTCACCGACCCCGAGACGGGCGCCCTGTACGACACGGCGTCCGACGCCGAGCGGCTCATCCGGCGACCGCAGGACCCGACCGACAACGCCGTACCGTCCGGCTGGACGGCCGCCGCGGGCGCGCTGCTCGGGTATGCGGCCCAGACCGGCTCCGCACCGCACCGCACCGCTGCGGAGCGGGCGTTGGGCGTGGTGAAGGCGCTCGGTCCGCGGGTGCCGCGGTTCGTCGGCTGGGGGCTCGCGGTCGCCGAGGCGGCGCTGGACGGGCCGCGGGAGGTCGCGGTGGTCGGCCCGGCGCTCGACGATCCGGCCACGACGACCCTGCACCGCAGGGCACTTCTGGGCGTCGCCCCGGGCGCGGTGGTCGCCGTCGGTACGCCGGAGAGCGACGAGTTCCCGCTGCTGGCCGACCGGCCCCTGGTGGGGAGCGCACCGACCGCGTACGTCTGCCGCAACTTCACCTGCGACGCGCCGACGACCGACCCCGACCGGCTGAGCACGGCCCTGGGCGGCTGACACAGCGGACGGGCGTCAGGGGCGACTGGAGACGGGCGTCAGGGACCGCTCAGGATGAGCACACCCATGGTGAGCATGGCCAGCCACTGCACGGCGACGGCTCCGAACCGGGCGGACGGCCACCGGGTCCGGGGCCACGCCGTGGCCAGCACCCCGGCCACGAGGGCGGTCACGAAGAAGCCCGGGGCGAGCCCGTCCGGCACACCGGAGCACTGCTCGCCGTAGAGCAGGCAGAGGCTGCCCCGCTCGGTGGACAGGACGGCGATCCAGGCGACGACCACGGTGGGCGGCAGCAGGACGAGTCCGGCGACGGACCATACCGTCAGGAAGCGGGCGGTGGAGTGCGGCGGCGGTGCGCTCATGCTCATGCCCCCATCCCACCGCGCCGGCCGGCGCCCGGACATCGGCCGGGGTACTCAACGCCCCTGAGTACTCCGGCTCAGCGCCCGCTCCACGATCGCCTCCAGCTGGTCGTGGTGGGCGCCCCGCCAGTAGGCGCGGCCGCAGTCGGCGCACCGCGCGAACACGTCGTACGAGCGGTGCGTGCCGCTCTTCAGCTGGTCGGCGACCTCGTCCTTGGTGGCGGGGCTCAGCAGGCCGTTGCAGGCGGTGCAGCGGGTCCAGGGGCGCAGTTCGGGCTGGAAGCGGTCCAGTACGTAGGGGAGTTGCTCCTCGGGCCCGGTGCTGTAGACGAACGCGCCGGCCCACAGTTCCCGGCGGCGCAGCAGACCGCGGTCGCGGCTGAGCATCACCCGCTGTTCGGCCGCCGAGCGGGCGGCCAGTGCCGGGTCGCCGATGTCCGTCGACTCGTACGCCGTGTCCACGCCCAGCAGCCGCAGCCGGCGGGCCAGCGTGCCGAGGTGCACGTCGAGCAGGAAGCGCAACGGGGCGCCGGGCACCCGCTGGGGGAGCGCGACGGGGTGGACGGTCACCGACTCGCCGGCGGCCGGGGTGTGCGAGACGGGCACCTCGCGGCCGTCCACGAGCAGCGCGCCGACCTCGGTCAGCGGGACGCCGAGCGACTCGACGACGTGACCGAGGGTGGAGACGCCGTCGAGGGGGGCCTTCGTGGCGCCGGTGGACCGTGCCCGGGGGACGAAGACGAGCAGTTCGGGGGCGAACTCGACGTGGATCTCGGGACCGTTCACCCGCTCAGGATGTCATGCGCGCGCTTCGCGGCCCGGCTTTTCCGGGCGCTCCCGGTTCATCCGTGCTGGTAGGCCACCAGGGAGATCCCCACGTAGTGGGCGGTGAAGGCGGCCAGGGTGAAGGAGTGGAAGACCTCGTGGAAGCCGAACCAGCGCGGTGACGGGTTGGGCTTCTGGAGGCCGTAGACCACTCCGCCCGCGCTGTAGAGCAGGCCGCCCACGATCACCAGGACCAGTACGGCGATGCCGCCGGTGCGCATGAAGTCGGGGAGGTAGAAGACGGCCGCCCAGCCCATCGCGATGTAGCAGGGGGTGTAGAGCCAGCGCGGGGCGCCCACCCAGAACACCCGGAAGAGGATCCCGGCGGCGGCGGCCGCCCAGATGCCCCAGAGCAGCCACCGGCCCTTCGCCTCGGGCAGGAGCAGCATGGTGAGCGGGGTGTAGGTGCCGGCGATGATGAGGAAGATGTTGGCGTGATCGAGGCGGCGCAGCACCCCGTCCATGCGGGGGCTCCAGTTGCCGCGGTGGTACAGCGCGCTCACGCCGAACAGCAGGCAGGCCGTCAGGGCGAAGATCCCGCAGGCGATGCGGCCCCGGGGTGAGTCGGCGAGGGCGGTGAGCACCAGCCCGGCGATCAGGGCGGCGGGGAACATGCCCAGGTGCAGCCAGCCGCGCAGCCTGGGCTTGACCGGGTGCGGGAGGGAGAGCTCTACCGGGCCGCGGCCTTCGGCCGGCGGGTCCGCGGGTGCGTCGGAGGCGAACGCTGTCATGGCGGCATCGTACCTACGGAACCGTAAGTTACAGAGCGGGACGCCTGCTTGACCGGGGGAAGTGGTCATCCTCTCACGTGGCGCACCTGGCCGGTATCCGCCGGTGCGCCCGGCTCGTCCGAGAGGCGTGCGCAGCGGCGACGGCCGCGCAAAGAACCCGCAAAAACACGACCTGCCGCACGCCATGCGCACGCAACGCGCCAGCAAAGCGACCCAGCGTACGCGCGGGACTCCTCGGGGACCGTGGCCAGCGTCACTCTGCTCACTTGTGCGTACCGCTGGACAGATGGGCACTCTCATCAGAGGATCAAATGAGTGCGGTCGGCACCGGATGAGCGCCGAACGTCCCACCGTGAAGCATCCGGGCCGCAGCCCCCACGGGGCCTCTCAACCAAAAACCCTCACTTAGGAGCAATCGTGGCGCGCGACATCGCGGCTCCCCCCGTCCCCACCACCCACCAGGGACTGATTTCCTGGGTCAACGAGATCGCGGAGCTGACCCAGCCGGACCGCGTGGTCTGGTGCGACGGTTCCGAGGCGGAATACGAACGGCTGAGCGAGGAGCTCGTCGCCAAGGGCACCTTCCGCAAGCTCGACCCGATCAAGCGCCCCAACTCCTACTACGCCGCCTCCGACCCCAGCGACGTCGCCCGCGTCGAGGACCGCACCTTCATCTGCTCCGAGGAGGAGGAGGACGCCGGCCCCACCAACCACTGGAAGGCCCCCGGCGAGATGCGGGAGATCTTCACCGGTGAGAAAGGCGTCTTCCGCGGCTCGATGAAGGGCCGCACGATGTACGTCGTGCCCTTCTGCATGGGCCCCCTCGGCTCGCCGCTGTCCGCGATCGGTGTCGAGATCACCGACTCCGCGTACGTCGCCGTCTCCATGCGCACCATGACCCGCATGGGCAGGCCCGTCCTGGACGAACTCGGCGACGACGGCTTCTTCGTCAAGGCCGTGCACTCGGTCGGCGCCCCCCTGGAGCCCGGCCAGGAGGACGTTCCCTGGCCCTGCAACCAGACCAAGTACATCTCGCACTTCCCCGAGGACCGTGAGATCTGGTCGTACGGCTCCGGCTACGGCGGCAACGCCCTGCTCGGCAAGAAGTGCTACGCCCTGCGCATCGCCTCCGTCATGGCCCGCGACGAGGGCTGGCTCGCCGAGCACATGCTGATCCTCAAGCTGACCCCGCCGCAGGGCGAGTCCAAGTACGTCGCCGCCGCCTTCCCGAGCGCCTGCGGCAAGACCAACCTCGCCATGCTGGAGCCCACGATCTCCGGCTGGACCGTCGAGACGATCGGCGACGACATCGCCTGGATGCGGTTCGGCGAGGACGGCCGCCTCTACGCCATCAACCCCGAGGCCGGCTTCTTCGGCGTCGCGCCCGGCACCGGCGAGCACACCAACGCCAACGCGATGAAGACGCTGTGGGGCAACTCCGTCTTCACCAACGTCGCCCTCACCGACGACGGCGACGTGTGGTGGGAGGGCATGACCGAGGAGACCCCGGCCCACCTCACCGACTGGAAGGGCAACGACTGGACCCCCGAGTCCGGCACGCCCGCCGCCCACCCCAACGCCCGCTTCACTACGCCCGCCGCGCAGTGTCCGATCATCGCGCCCGAGTGGGAGGACCCCAAGGGCGTACCGATCTCCGCGATCCTCTTCGGCGGACGCCGCGCCACCGCCGTACCGCTGGTCACCGAGTCCTTCGACTGGAACCACGGCGTCTTCCTCGGCGCCAACGTGGCCTCCGAGAAGACCGCCGCCGCCGAGGGCAAGGTCGGCGAGCTGCGCCGCGACCCGTTCGCCATGCTGCCGTTCTGCGGCTACAACATGGGCGACTACATGGGCCACTGGGTCGACGTCGCGAAGGACAAGGACCAGTCCAAGCTGCCGAAGATCTACTACGTCAACTGGTTCCGCAAGAACGACGAGGGCAAGTTCGTCTGGCCCGGCTTCGGTGAGAACAGCCGCGTCCTGAAGTGGATCGTGGAGCGCCTGGAAGGCAAGGCGGACGGCGTCGAGACTCCGATCGGCATCCTGCCGGCCAAGGGCGCGCTGGACACCAACGGCCTCGAACTGTCCGACGCCGACCTGGACTTCCTGCTCAGCGTCGACAAGGAGGTGTGGCGCGAGGAGGCCGCGCTCGTTCCCGAGCACTTCAACACCTTCGGCGACCACACGCCCACCGAGCTGTGGGACCAGTACCGCGCCCTGGTGCAGCGCCTGGGCTGAGCAAGCCCGAAAGACTCCGCGGCCGGTTGGGATGGGATGCCCTGACCAGCGATCGTCACGACCGGCCGCGGGACGGACAGGCGAGGCGCCGCACAACGGCGTGCGGGGCCCTGGGCCTGTCGCCGCCCTCCCGCCCGCCCCGGCGGGACAGGGCGACGACAGGCCTTCGCCCATGTCACCACCCGGACGGTCGTACCGCCCGTCGGCTACGACCCCCGGTACAGCCGCTCCGGGTCCACGAGCAGCACCTCGCCCCGGTCGGCGGCCGCCCGCAGTTCGGGGGCGAAGCCCGCACCGCTGTAGCAGGCGGGTCTGGCGTGGCGGGTGTCCACGCCCCGTGCGGCGAGCAACTCCAGGATGCGGCGCAGGCGCTGGAGATGCCCGAGGTACATGACCTCGTGCCACTTCGCCTCGCCCACGGACAGCAGGATGCCCTGGTCCTGGCCGATCGCGCCGTGCACCACGACATCGGCCTCGAGGCTGGTGCGGCTCACCGGGTCGGCGACGGTTCCCGAGGCGACCTGGATCGGCATGCCCCCGAACGTCTCGGGGTCCGCGTGCCACTCGACCCACTCGCGGCACAGTCGCTCGAAGTGCGGGCCCACGACCTTGCCGAGGAACGTGGGCCGGCTGTGCTCCCAGACCCTGGAGGACCTCAAGGAGGGCGAGTACGTCCTGGCCTCCGACCCGGAGACCGGCGACCTGCGGGCCCGTCAGATCACCGACACCCGTGACCACAGCGGGGTCAAGCACCTGGTCACCCTCGCCGTCGACCCCGACGGCAAGGACGGCGACGCCAAGCCCGGCAAGATCACGGCCACGGACGAGCACCCGTTCTGGCTGCCCGACTTCGGCAGGTGGGCCGACGCGGAGGACCTCGAGCCCGGCATGTGGCTCCAGACCTCGGCGGGCACCTGGGTCCAGATCACCGCGATCGACGACACCCACCGGACCCAGCGGGTTCACAACCTCACCGTCGGCGGCCCGCACACGTACTTCGTGGCGGTCGGCTCGGCAGCGGTCCTCGTCCACAACGACGAACCCACCGAGGTCTGCAAGACCGACGCGGGCAAGGCCAGCTACCAGCGGCTCAAGGACGCCGTGGCCCAGGCCGCGACGCGACCCGCAAGTGTCGTGAAGTCCCGCCTCAGTGCGGGGCAGATCGCCGCCGGCAAGAAGAAGCCCTTCCTCAAGAGGATGTTCATCGGCAGCGACATCGAGAAGGCAGCAGCGAACAATCCTTCTGTACTGGCAGATCCAAACATCCGGCACATGGGAACATCTGCTCCCGGTCAGTCGGTTCCCGACTTCACCATTGCTGGATGGGGCCAACGTCGTGAACGTCGATGTCACCGGTGGTAGTGCCACAGCAATCGCGGACCATCTTCGGCGTGCCTGCATCGACAGCCGCGGCCAGATTCTGGACTACCCGACGGTGGCTGACAGCTACGTCGATGACATATTCGGCCGAGGTGGCAGCATGTCGTTCATGAAACAGGTGAATTCCGCTGGCTTCCGGTCTCAGAAGATCAGCGGAGGACCCAAAGTTCTGGCAGACATCCAGCTCTCCCGCTGCACTTGTGTGGGGTCGACCATCGCACAGTTCGACGACCCGGGGTTCGGGCTCGTCGTCCAGGGCGTCGAGGCCAAGCGGTGCAAGTTGGACAACTGCGGCGCACATGGTGTTCTCTTCCGGGATCTCCTGGTCGAGGACCTCGCCGTTGCCGGAGGTCTGCTCCTGGAGGGGTGCGTCTTCGAGAACGTCACCCTGCGGGGGAACATCGGGAAAGTGGTGACAACGCCTCCCAACAGTACTCTTCCGGAAGAGGTGCGGAAGAGCTTCGAGGAGGCGATGCGCGCCATCTACCAGGAGACGGAATGGGCGCTCGACATCAGGGAGGCGAAGTTCAGCGACGCGGATTTCTACTACGTCCCGGGTGAACTGATTATCCGGGATGAGGAAACGCAATTCCTGCTGCGGCGGGAGAGTTTTTCAGGGGTGAACCTCTCGGAATTGCCGGTTTATGCGGGAATCGCCGCCGGTCGATTCGATGCAAGCCCCTGGGACTCAATTGTCGCCGTGGCCCCAAAACGTTCGAAGAGCTTCGGTCAGGTACTTTCCGAACTCAACGATCTCCGCAGAATGGGACTGGCGGAGTAGCGGTCCGATCGAGCACCCTTCTGGAATTCCGTACGGCCGCACCGGAGCCACCGGTGCGGCCGTACCCGTGTGCCGAACGCTTCTCATCCTGGGTCTCCAAGGTCAAGGCAGCTTCCCAGCGATCCTTAGGTAGGATTCGGCCCGTCGCAGTAGCGGCGGACCGCGCCTCACTGACTTGCATTGGTGGATACTCGAGGTGAACGATTCGACCGGCAGGATTTCGTACATTACCCACGATGCTCCGGCGTGGAGGCCAACGGGCAACGGCTATATCGCGATGGTCGATCTCGCTCCTTTTGGGTTCGAAAATGAACAGGAGCAAGTCTGGCTTCGCTCCCTGGGTGGGGAGGAATTTGAAGTCTGCTGTATCCCCTTCCAGATCTACGGAGTTTCTCTCGGTGACAGGGTGAAGCTCAGTGATGGGCGATTCGTGTCTGGCGTTCTGTCCCGATCGGGCAGGAAAGTCTTCCGGGTGTTCTTCACGGACCCACGTCCGCCGATCAACGTACCGGACTCGCGAGATGCTCTTCGATCCGCAATTGCCGCCGGCCGTTTCCTTTCCGAGTGGAGCGGAGATCGTCACGTGGCGATCGATGTCCCGGAGTCATGCGATCCAGTACAACTGTTCGAGGCGATCGAGGGCGAGGTCATAAATGAAACCGCTTATTGCGAATGGGGCGATTCTGAGCCTTTTGGGTTGAGTGGCTGAGCTCACCGTCCATCATGTGGCCGGATCGGGGTGGTGGCATGCGGCTTGTAGTGGACACAGTGAACTTTTACAACCTCCCTGCTGCGCACGGCCGTTGAGGATGCGGGTGGTGCGCAGATGTGGAGAAGCTCCTGGTGGACGGGTGGGTGTCGAGTCCAGGCCGTCCCGCCAGGAGCTTGTGTGCCACGAACACGAGAGATCGGCGGTGGTAGCGGCTGATTGAGTGTGGTGCTGCACGGGAGATGAAGGATGTTCGGCCCTTCGGAGCCGCCTTTCGGGAGGTGGCCTCAAACCACCCTCCGCTGCGTTATTGATCCGAAACGCTTTGTGTTCGCGCTCGTTGACGGTGTGTGAGTGATCTGGTGGGGGATGCGCGGACCTGGTCACCGGACGCGCAGGAGGCTGTGCGTTTGCCGGCGGTATCCGCGCTGGTGGAGGGCCGGGGCCGGTCGGAGGTTGCCGCCCTGTTCAGGGTGTCGGTCAGGGCCGTGGACAAGTGGTGGGCGAGGTGGCGGGCGGGTGGCCGGGACGCGCTGCTGTCCCGTCCGCGGGGCCGGCGTGCGGGTGATCATCAGGTCCTGTCCGAGGCCGAGCAGGCGCGCGAGGGAACACCCCTCCGGCTGCGACTCAGGCCAGCTCCCGCACTGCGCCGTCACGGGCGACCGCGTACAGCGTGACCCGCAGCAGCGTCCGCACCCGCTCCGATACCCGCAGCGGCTGTTCGACCGCGAACTGCTCGCCGACGGTCTGTGGACGTGACCCGATCCGTCGCTGGTCGTCGTCGATGTCCCACCGCTCGACCAGCGCGTTCAGCGCCTCGTCTCGTACCTGGTCAGGACCACGCCGCCGGGAAACGTCCGTGTCTCCACCAGGTTCAGGTTCGCCCAGCTGTCCAGCGCGGTGAAGAACGGTGTGCCGCTACCCACCAGGACCGGATGGGTGACGATCGCGTACTCGTCGATCAGCCCGGCCCGCATCGCCGCCCCGGCGAGCGCTGAGCCACCGACCCTCATCGGCCCACCGTCCTCGGCCTTGAGCCGAGTGATCTCCGCGACCGCGTCGCCGGTGACCAGGCGAGTGTTCCAGTCGACCTTGTCGACCGTCGAGGAGAACACCACCTTCGGCGTGTCCCGCCAGTTCCGCGCGAACTCGATCTGCGCTGGGGTGGCGCCCGGCTGCTGGTCGCCGGTCGGCCAGTAGGCGCTCATGGTCTCCCACAGCTTGCGCCCATACAGCAACAGGCTGATCGCCCGCTCCTGGTCGAGCCACCACTGGAACAGCTCGTCGCTCGGCCCGCTCCAGCTGAGGTCGTCGCCGGGCGCGGCGACATAGCCGTCCAGGGACAGGTTCATGCCGTAGAGCAGTCTCCGCATAGCGCCAGCCTTCCGTCAGTCGGTCTCGGAAGTCTAAAGGCTGTCCCGTAATTGGACTGGCGGTGCCTCGTCGGGGCGCTACTCGCCCGTCTTCCCGTCGATCAGTTCTCGGGCGACGTCGAGGTGGCCAACGTGGCGGGCGTACTCCTGAAGCAGGTGGAAGAGGATCCGTCCGAGGGAGGGAGCCTGCTCGGGTGCCCGGAAGCGGCCGCCGAGGCGGGCCTTGTCCGCCAGACCGGCAGCCGCGACCAGGGAGGTCGTCGCGGTCACCTCGTCACGGTAGGCGGCCATAACCTCTGCGGTCGGCCTGTCGGCGGGGATGCCCCATTCGGCTTCGTCTCCGCCGGGTGGGTAGGCCAGGACGTCCTCGGCAGCGAATCCCCAGCGTATCCAGCGGCGTTCGACCCAGCCGAGGTGCTGAATCAAACCGAGCGGCGACCAGCCCAGTGGATCGACGGGCGTACGGAGCTGGCCGTCGGACAGACCGGAGATCTTCCGCATGAGCGCCTCGCGGTACCACTCCAGGTAGCCGAAGAGGAGCTCGCGCGCGTCGGAGACGTCGACGCCAGGCCCGTCGGGAAGCGCGGGAACCTGCCCGGAAGACTGCTGCATCCCCCGAACGTAGCGCGGCACGCTGTCCCAACGCAGGACATCGCCCGGCGAATCAAGCACCCGAACCTGTCATGATCTTGGTGTGGCAGCAGTGATCACCGCGTCCGAGCCGTCCTGGATAGCCCCGTTCACCGGGTTGAGCCCCTGCCAGTTCGGCAAGCTGATCACCATGCTGCGCCGCGAGGGCGCGGACGAGGTGCGGCGGGGCCGACCGTGGTCGCTGCCGCTGGAGGACCGGGTGCTGCTGGTCGCCGCCTACTGGCGCACCAACCTCACCCTGCGCCAACTCGCCCCGCTGTTCGGTATTTCGAAGTCGGCCGCCGACCGCATCATCAACCACCTCGGGCCGCAGCTCGCCCTCCAGCAGCGCAAACGGTTCCGCAGGGACACCGTGCTGATCGTGGACGGCACCCTGGTCCCCACCCGCGACCACACCATCGCCGAGCAGTCCAAGAACTACCGGTACTCCACCAACCACCAGGTCGTCATCGACGCCGACACCCGGCTCGTCGTGGCCGTCGGCCGGCCCCTGCCCGGCAACCGCAACGACTGCACGGCGTGGGAGGAGTCCGGCGCGAAGGCCGCCGTCGGCAACACCACAGTGATCGCGGACGGCGGCTATCCGGGCACCGGGCTCGTGATGCCCCACCGCCGCCGCAAAGGTGAGGAGTTGCCCGACTGGAAGCAGGCCCACAACACGTCCCACAAGCAGGTCCGCGCCCGCGTCGAGCACGTCTTCGCCCGCATGAAGACCTGGAAGATCCTCCGCGACTGCCGTCTCAAAGGCGACGGCGTTCACCACGCCATGCTCGGGATCGCACGGATGCACAACCTCGCCCTCGCCGGATAGACCACCAAGCCGTACAGCAGCCCCCATGCCCGAAGCCACTCAAGATCAATTACGGGACAGCCCTTAGACGGGCCTTGACCTCGAATCCTGGACACGGGTTATGCGGCTGGTGTGAGCGTAGTTGGTCAGAAACTGCTGGGGTTCACTCGTCGATGACGTAGCCGACGTGCCGACCGCAGAAGTATCCGCGCACGATGTGAGGTTGGTGTTGTCGGCGGTGAAAGAACCGGCGGGTTTCGGAGGCGAGTTCGGTCTGGTTCCTGGCCCGGTGGGTGTGGGGCAGGCTGCGCTTGAGGTCGGCGTTGACGAGCTCGTCTGGGTTCAGCTCGGGTGAGTACGAGGGCAGGAAGTGCAGTTCGACCTGGTCCTTGTGGTTGGCGAGCCAGGCCCGGACGGCCTTCGAACGGTGGGCCGAGTGCCGGTCCACGACCAGATGAACCTTGCGGTCGAAGTGGCCGACGAGCCGGGTGAGGAAGCGGCACATGACCTTCGCGTCGAACGACTCGGTGAAGACCATGAAGTGCATCCGCCCCTTGGTGCTGATCGCGGACATCGCGTTCACCGAGAACCGGTTCCCGGTGCGGTGCACGACCGGCGTCTACCCCCTGGCTCCCCAGGTGCGGCCGGTGACCTGGTCCGACCGGATGCCGACCTGGTCGGCGAACAGCACTACCCCGTTCTCAGCCTTCGCCCGGGCCCGGATCGCCGGCCACGTCTCCTCGCGCCAGATCCGGACCGCCTCTGGATCCTGCTCGACCGCCCGCTTGTCCGGCTGCTGGAACGTCAGCCCCCACCGCTTGAGGTACTTGCCCACCCCCGGCTCGGTGAAGCGGACCCTGTACAGCTTGAAGATCAGCTCGCCTACCAGCCTCCGCGTCCACAGCTGACCGGAAAGACCCAGGTCGGAGGGAGTGTGGTCGAGGACGGCCTGCCGAACAGCGGCCTGCTCGGCCTCGGACAGGACCTGATGATCACCCGCACGCCGGCCCCGCGGACGGGACAGCAGCGCGTCCCGGCCACCCGCCCGCCACCTCGCCCACCACTTGTCCACGGCCCTGACCGACACCCTGAACAGGGCGGCAACCTCCGACCGGCCCCGGCCCTCCACCAGCGCGGATACCGCCGGCAAACGCACAGCCTCCTGCGCGTCCGGTGACCAGGTCCGCGCATCCCCCACCAGATCACTCACACACCGTCAACGAGCGCGAACACAAAGCGTTTCGGATCAATAGCGGGCAGGGGACCGTGTTCACGGGCTTCGGCCCGGCGGTTTCCAAGACCGCCATGCGGAAGATGAGCAAAACGGTGTGGTCATGGAGGCTGCACCGCCACACCCCCTCTCCGAGCAGGACCTCGCACGATGGCTCAACCCCATCGTGTCGGGATGGATGAACTACTACGGCCGCTTCTATCGGTCGGAGCTATATCCCCTGCTCAGGCGCGTCAACGTCTACCTGGTTCGCTGGATGAGGAAGAAGTACAGACGGCTGAGGACCTTCACCAAGGCGCATGCGGCCTGGAAGCGCACAATCCGCCAGTACCCGCGTTTCTTCGCGCACTGGCGATGGGTCCCGGAGTGCTGACGGAGAGGTTGAGAAGAGCCCGGTGACGGGAGACTGTCACGCCGGGATCTGTGGGAGCCCGGAGGTGAGATTCCTCCGGGCCACCCGACCCGCGTGCTTGTCTGCAGCCGGCGCCGTTCTGTCCACCTCGGCCCTGCGCTTCCTCGCCACGAACTGGCGGCACGTCGCCGTGAACAAGACATACGATGGCGCCGCCTGCCCGTCGGACGACAGGCGCTGCTGATGCCGGCCCATCTGCGCTGCGGTCGCACTCCCCCAGCCTCCGGCCGAGGGTACCCCCGATCAACGCCTTGGAGTTCTGTTGCAAGGGCACATATGGATTGATTGGCGCCTGGTGGGCTTCGCCGTCATGTTCGCCGTAGGTGCGCCGGGACAGGCGACCGTGGCTGACATTCCGGTGATGGCGCGGATCGTGCTTTCTGTGATCGGACTGATCGCCTGGTGGTGTCTCTTCCGGTGTACAGCGGATACATGGGGCAGTCGAACTCTCTGCCGGAGTGGTGCCGCACCCGTCCTGATGCCATGGTTCGTCTTCACCAGCTCGTTCTATACGCACGGACTGCTTCTTGGTCTCGCCTGGCGGGACTGTCACGCCGATGAGCCCGGATTCGCCATGCTCCATGTCCTGATCAGCGCAACAGTCGTGGGAGCGGCAGGAGTTGCGACCTGGGGAGCGCTCCTGCACAGGGCGGAGGGGCGTCGGCCTGTCACGCCCGCCCTCGGAGCGGCGGCCTTGGTGGTGGCCCTGCTCTGGCTCGCGATGGCGGTCTGGAACCTGATGACGGGCCCCCTGGAAGGACTCTGCGGGGCGACCGGTGTCCCCGGCTGGCGGCCGTCGATCCTGCTCGTGGGCTGACCGGCTCAGCGGCATGACCCTGAGGACGTATGGCGAGTGAAAAGGTTGTACCGGTTTCCGCAGGACCTCATGTGGGATTCCGCACGTCCGTGACCCGTAATGCCTCCATGGCCGGATCCGCTTGATCTGATGGGGGACGGGCGGGAGCTCTCCCCGAATCGAGTGGAGGGGGAGCGGTCCTGTGAGTGATGTGAGTGATCGACTGCCGTGTGCGGAGGACATGCGGACCTGCGCGGGGGCCTTTGTCGGTCGCGTCACCGCCCGCAAGCGGCTCCCGCTGGACTACTCCGTGGCCAGCCTCCGCCTCGTCGACTTCCTGGTCGACGGGCTGCGCAAGGACGGCGTGGACGAGGCCCGGGTGAGCGGTGCGTTGTTAGGGCTCGGGGCGTACGTCGGTGAGGTGCTGGTCCGCCGTGCGGACGCGCAGTGGGTCGACTTCGACGCCGACCAGCGGGCCTACTTCGGGCAGCCGGTCGGCGTACGGATGCCGGACGGGCGAGTGTGGAACCCCCTCGGCAAGGTCCGCAACTGCTTCACGGCGGGCAGCTCACAGGAGTCGCTGCGCACCTTCTACCTGACCCTGCACGGACGGGGCCGGCGTGCCGCCGCCTGACGCCACCCGGTCGCAGTCGGCACGTCGGTGCCGTCATCGACCCTGACCCCGTAGCGCCCGCACCCGGCCGCCCACCACTCGGGTGCGGGCAGGGAACTCCGCGTCAGCGCACGTCCGCCGGAAGCTCGATCTTCCCCTGGTACGGGCCCTGGTTCGCCTCGCTGACCTTCTGCTCGAACGTGATGTCCTGACCGTTGTACGGAATCAGGAAGCCGAAGTCGAGACGGTGGCTCTCGATCCGGTACGACGTCGCGTCCAGGACCAGCACCTCCTCCAGGCCGGAGAGCGTCAACTGCCCGTCCTCGACCGGGACGCCCGCCTGACGGAGTTGCTCGGCCGTCGGGTCGAACTCGCGCTTGGCCTTCTTCGCCCACGCCCGGTCCTGGACGGCACTCAGCTTCTGCTTGCCGCTCACGACACGGAGTTCGACCGTGCCGCCGCCCTCCGTCTCGGTCACCTTCACCTCGCCGTCGGCAGCCTGCGCGTACATCCGGAACTCGTCGACGACCGCGATCGGGTCTTCGACCTTGTTCCGCATCTCGGGATCGGCGGGAGACACGGCCTTCCAGCCGGCCGCGCCTTCCTTCAGATACCCCGCGTCGCCGACGACGTAGAGTTCCTCGGTCTTCTTCGTGCCCTTGCTGCTGGTGCTGACGCCTTGCGAGTGCAGTGCCGCCCGCCCGGCGGCACGCCGGAGGCTGCCCTCGTAGGTCGCCGCGCTCTTCTGGCCCTGGAGCGTCAGTCCTTCCTCGCCCTGCACGGAGAAGGTCCAGGCGGGTTCCTCGGCCATCGCCTTCTCGGCGAGGTCGAGGAAGTCCTCCGCGGTCTCGGGCGGTGCGGACGGCTCGGCCGCCAGAGACGACGGCACCGTCACGTCGGGGCTCCCTGCCCCGACCTGCTCCTCCGCCGCCGCGCCGCACGCGGCCAGCGTGAGGGAGACCGGGAGGGCGAGCGCGGCGGTGCGTCCGGGACGAGTTCGCATGGACCTTTTCCTTACGTCACGACGGGGCGCGGACTGTACAACAGCGCCCACCCCTTGATCACCCCGGCGGACAATCCCGGCATCCGGTGGCGCCATGCCCGGCGCCCGGGACCTTCCCCGCGTATTCCCCAACGGGGTGTCACTGCCGGTCCCCGTTGCCGTAGCTCACGACCCAGGGGAAGCTGATCGCCGCCGACGACGCCAGACATGTGCGACCTGCCCGATGCCCCGGCGCCTCGCACGCCAGGTCGCCCGTACTGGGTGCGACCAGCCGGTGGACCGCCGAAAGGATTTCTTCCAGGCGGAGTTCTTCCCGTTCGTCCATGCCCGTCATCGAAACGGACGCCACTGACATGGGGGGCTGACGGTCGCGACATGATGTCGCCCGTGACGAACAGCAGGGACCTGATCCCCACCCGGATACCCGGATACGACGGCGACCCCCTCACCCACCGTCCCGAACTCCTCGACGAGCGGCTGTTCTGGCTCGGGCATCTCGTCTCGTGCGCCGACGGCAGCGAGGGGGACTGGAGTTGCTGCTCGGCGCCGACTACGAGGCCGTCGACGACTTCCACCGCAGCCTGCACGAGCACGCCGACTGGCCCGCCTTTACCGTCCCCCTCGTCGGCGGCCACCGACTCCACGTCGTCTACCGCGCGTTCCAGGGCGAGTCGGGCACCGACTACCTGGTGCACCACCCCGACTGGGACGGGGCCGAACTCCTCGCCATGGACGAGGGCCACTTCATGGGCCCCGCCCTGTCCTGGCCCGAGTTGCTCACCGCGGCGGACAACGGTCTGCCCGGCGGCTCCACCACCGACCCCGACGCGCGCCTGATGCTCCTGCTGCCGGCGCTGGGCGACGACGACGTGCCCGACGACCACGCCACCGAGCGACTGGCCTCGGCGCTACGGGCCCTCGTCGGCGTCGAGGACCCCGAAGCGCTCGCCGCCGCACTCGTGGAGAGCCAGGGAGCACCCGGGCCCGCCACCTGGTCCACGCGAGGGGACGGGGTCCGCATCAACGACGGCGAGTACTCCTACCGCAACCCCGCCAACCACTTCGCCCTGCCGCCCGCCCGGCTCGCCCGGGTGTCCGCCGCGCTCGCCTCCTGACGGCCGCGCCGCCAGCTCGCACCACACGGTCTTGCTGCCGGGCCCCTGCGTCACGCCTCGCCGCAGCGCCAGCGCGTCGAGCGGGGCGAGCCCCCGGCCGGACTCGTCGTCGACGGTGACCGCCTCGCGGAGGACGGGCAGGGCACACGGGTCGGGGTCGGTGACCTCCAGCCGCGTACGGCCGTCGTCACAGGACACCCGCACGGTGACGGGGACGCCCTCGCCGAGGTGGCGGATCACGTTGGTGACGAGTTCGCTCGCGCAGAGCTGGACGTCGGTGCCGTAGTCGCGCAGGGCGCGGCGCACGCCGGACACGGCCGCCGGGGTGGCGGGCAGTTCCAGTGTCAGGGACGGTCGCATCACGCGTCCCCCTTACGGAGGGCAGCGGTCAGGGCGCGGGCGGTGAGGAGGTTGCAGTTGCCGAGCGCGATCAGCGGTCGGGTGGGGTGGCGGGCCGCGAAGGCCGGGATGTCGATGCCGAGGGACGGGAGCGTGATGCCGTGCGCGGCGAGCGCGGCCCGCAGCTCCTCGACGCAGTCGTCGGCCGAGGTGGGGTGGTGGTCGTGCATGGGGGAGTTCACACCTTCCAGTGCGCTGTGTGACGAACCACTCACACTCTGCCGCCGGATTCCGTAGCGTGACAGGGGTTCGGGCTCCCGGCCCTGAGCTGCGCGTATGCCCGCCAGGAGTGGGTGCGGGCCGGGGAACGCCGGGCAGCGGGCGGTAACGGCACACCAAGGACGGTGAACGATGGGGCAGCGCAAGGACATCGACGGCTCGACGGGCGTCCCGACCTTCTACGGCAGCGAGTTGCGGTGGAAGCGGGAGGAGGCGGGGCTGACGCTCCAGCAGCTGGCCGAGGGCAGCTTCTACGGACCGAGCCACCTCAGCGAGATCGAACGGGGGACGCGCCGGATGCCGGCGGAGCTCGCCGAGCACGTCGACAAGGTGCTCGGCACGGACGGCTTCTTCCGGCGCCGCTGCGAGGACGTGCGCAGGGCGAAACGGCGGGGGCACGCGAGCTACTTCGAGCGGGTGCTGGATGCGGAGAAGCACGCGGAGACCATCGAGGAGTGGTGCCCGACGCTGATCCCGGGGCTGTTGCAGACGGAGGCGTATGCGCGGGCGGTGACCCGGTCTGCGCACCCTCTGGCGCCGGACGAGGAGGTGGAGGAGAAGGTGTCCGCCAGGCTGACGCGGGCCCGGCTCTTCGAGGACAACCACAAGGCCCCGGAGTACTGGGTGATCCTGCCCGAATCGTTGCTGCGTCAGCCGATCCTGCCGCCGGAGCAGAACGCCGAACAATGGGAACGCATCACGGAACTGGCGCGGCGCCATCGGATTGTTTCCCAGATTCTTCCGTGGAACTGCGGGCCGCACCCGCTCATGCTGGGCACGGCCATGGTCATGACCTTTGCCGACGCCCCACCTTTGATCTACACGGAAGCCCAGTACAGCGGAGACACCATCGACGATCCGGCCCTCGTGAAGCAGTACCGCAAGGCATACGATCGGCTCAGGGCCGCCGCACTGCCTCCGGAGGCGTCCCTCGCCCTGATCGAGCAAGCGGCTGAGGATGACCGAAATGGCAAGCAACGCGATTGACTTGAGCACGGCTGCCTGGCGCAAGAGCAGCTACAGCAACGGCGATGGCGGCAACTGCGTCGAGGTAGCCGAAGCCTTCCCCGGCGCCGCCCGCTGGCGCAAGAGCATGTACAGCAACGGCGACGGCGGAGACTGCCTCGAAGTGTGCGACGCCCACACCGGTGTCGTCCCCGTGCGCGATTCCAAGGTCCCCCACGGCCCGGTCCTCACCATCACGGCCCCGGCCTGGACGTCGTTCGTCACGTCCCTCAAATAGCCCGCGTCAGTGCTGGTTCACCGGAAAGACGGCCGCAGGATCGCATCGCGCCGGGCAGGCCGGCAGAGAGGGCCCCGGCGGCCCCTCAGGCTGCGTCGGTGTCGTGAGCGGTGAAGGTCACGTGGGTGTCGTCGTTGTCCAGGGCGATGTTCAGCGTCGCGTCCAGGGCCTTTGCCAGCTTGGCGAGAAGCGGCAGCGTGGGGACGGTGTCGGAACCCTCGATCCGGGAGATCTTGGCCTGGGTGAGGCCGGCGCGGTCGGCCAGTTCGGTCTGGGTGAGCCCGAGCTCCGTCCGCCGGTCGTACACAGCCTTCGCCAGTGCCATGGACAGGCGGATCCCGCGCCGCGCCTCGGCCACGTCCTCCGGCTCGGTGAGGCCCTCCGCGAGCTTCCGTTCGCGCAGGCTCTTCCAGCGGCTGTGGCTCATTGCTCCACCTCTCCCTCATCGACGGTACGAATGAACTCCTCGTGGGCCGGTTCGTGTTCCGCCTCGCAAACCTTCTGCGCGAGTTTCGCGCGCCTGACCTCGGCGTCCTCCCGCATTCTCGTCTTGCGGAAGACGGTCAGCAGGACCGCGGTGCGGTTCGGGGTGAGCCAGTACGTGAGGCGTATGGCAGCGCCATCAAGCGTCGGGCGGAGCTCCCGGACTCCGTCGCCGAGGTAGCGGGCGTAGGGCTCGCCGAGGTCGGCAGCGTGCTCCGCCAGCAACCCGACATACTCGTCGATCTTGAGGAAGTGCTTGGCCGGCAGGGCTTCCAGCCAGTCCCGCACTTCGGGTTCGAGCTCGATCGCGAAGAGCCATCCACGCCGCAACGGTATATGTCGCTAACAGCATAAGCAAGGCGGGATGCGGGACTCGCCTTCCGGGAGGCCGATGAGTTCCGCTGCGGCATTCAGGACGGCTCGCGCCCGGCGGTTGCCCTTCCACGCGATCGCCGGCGGGGCCCCGCGTACCGGCACGAGCTTGTCGACGACGTACCGGACGGGCCCGGTACGGTCCCGGCATGGACCTCTTCGCCGCTGACCGGTTGCGACTGGTCGAAGCCCTGCCACCTCAGCTGTCGCCGGAGGACCGGCGCGCCATGGATGATGCCTGGGATGCGGCGGTCCGGGCCAACCCGACCCTGTTCGACGGGCCGGTGGCCGGGTGTACGGGCCTGGAACACGACGCACGTGACGGCCTCGTCCTGACCTGGGTCCGGGCGACCTACCGCTTCTACGTCCTGCGCAAGCTGCCCGGCGCGACCGTACGGCTGCCGTCCCTGTTCGTGTCGGTCGCGCAGCCGACGGACGACGGGCGACTGCTGGTGGGCCGGATGGCGTCCTGGACGACCTCACCCGGTCGCTGGCAGCTCCCGGGCGGTTCGGTCGAGCCCCCGCCGGACGGCGCACCCCTCGACCTGGCCACCCTACGCCACCACGCGGCCCGGGAGCTGGCCGAGGAGACCAGTGTCGACACCCCTGCCGACGACCTCACCCCCTGGCAGGTCACCCGGGGCGCGAACGGCAGTGTCGGCGTCCTGTTCCAGGCCCCGCCCCGCCCGTCGGCATGGTTGCACGACCGCTACGCAGCCCTCACGGCAACCGAGCGCGCCCTCGGCCGCACCCCGGAACTCGACCGGCTCGCCCTCGTCCGCACCCCCACCGACCTGGCGGACCTCACCGGCCCGCACGTGTCCTACCTGGCACCGGTGCTCCGCCGCCACGGCGGGATTTCCCACCGCTGACCACCTGGACGCGACAGATGTGAACCGCAGGTGAGCGAGCCGGGGTTGTTTGTGGAGCGTCCGTGATCCTTCCCCCACCGGGCACAACCCCCGCCACACCTTGATCGTCATGCATGCGGCCCCCCACGCCTCACTTCTGTCCTTGAGACTGGAGCAATCTTGCGCACACGCACCCTGGCCGTCGCCCTGGCGGTCGCCACGGCCGCCGCGGGCCTGTCCCTCACCCTCGCCCCCACGGCGAGCGCGGCCACCTCCGCGGCCGACGACTTCAACGGCGACGGCGTCGCCGACCTCGTCGTGGCCACTCCCCACGCTCCCGTCGACGGCCACATCGACGCGGGTTCGGTCACCGTCCTGTACGGCTCCGCGGACGGCGTCTCGCCCGCCCGCTCGACCACCCTCACCCAGAACTCCACGGGCGTCCCCGGTGACGCCGGCTCGCACCACCTGTTCGGTGCCACGCATGCCAGTGGCGACCTGGACACCGACGGGTACGCCGACCTCGTCATCGGCGCGCCGGGCGAATCGGTGCGGTACAGCGGCGACTACGGCACGGTCACGGTGCTGTGGGGCGGCCCGAGCGGCCTGACCGGCGACGGCGTCTCGATGGTCAGCCCGTACGCCACCAGCGAGTGGTCCTCCGAGAAGGACTACGGCAAGAAGGTCGTCGTCGCCGACCTGGACGGCGACGGCGTCCCGCAGATCGCCACGCTCAGCCGCACCAACCTGTGGGCGTACGACAACCTGGTGGGCCGCACGGCGCCCACCGATGTGGCGCGCTTCTACAACTACAACGCCTACATACAGCCGCGCACCCTCACCGCCGCCGACTTCACCGGCGCCGGACGCGCCCAGCTCGTCGTCACCGGGCCGGAGAACTGCGACGGGACGACGGGCGGCTGCCAGCACACCGCCGTCTACACGTGGAGCGACAGCGGGCTGCAGGAGTCCTGGCTGCCGGACCCGGGCGGCGACGACTCCGGCGCGAACGAGGCGCCCACCGTCTCGACGGCCGCCGGGGACGTCGACGGCGACGGCTACGCCGACCTCGTCACCGGTCACGTCCCCGCGTCGGCGACCACCACGGGCGAGTACCCGGACGCCGCGGGCTTCGTCCACGTCCGCTACGGCAGCGCGCAGGGCCTCGGCGCCCAACGCACCGCCATGCTCGACCAGGACACCGCCGACGTGCCGGGCAAGAACCGGGTCGGCGACAACTTCGGCGCGTCCGTCGCGGTCGGCGACGTCACCGGCGACGGCTACGCGGACGTGGCCGTCGGCGTGCCGGGCAAGACGGTCCGGGATGCCTCGGGGACCGGCGCGACGGTGCTGCTCAAGGGCACGGCCGCCGGTCTGACCGGCAGCGGTTCCCAGGCGTTCGACCAGACCACCGCCGGCGTGCCCGACGAGGCGGAGACGGACGACTGGTTCGGCTCCGCAGTGGACCTCGCCGACGTGGACGGCGACGGCAAGGCGGACCTCACGATCGCGGCGAAGGGCGAGGACGTCACCGAGGGGTCGGTGCGCGACGGCGGCGACTGGGTGCTGCGCGGTTCGGCGGACGGTCTGACGACGGCCGGCGCGACCTCCTTCGGCGCGGAGTCCTTCGGACTCACCTACGCGAACGCCGAGTTCGGCTCGGTCCTGGGCGGCTGATACCCGGCTGGTGTCGGGCAGGGCAACGACCTGCCCGACACCCGTCCGCGCGACGTCACTCGGACGTGGTGAAGCGGGCCCGCCACAGGTCGCGGAGCACCGCGATCTCGGCCATGTGGTGGATGAACTCGAGGTTGGCCCCCGCCAGTACGGCGATGAAGGGGTAGTCGGCGTCGTTGCTGTACGGGTACTGGGAGAAGCCGACCGTGTCGAGTTGCTCGTCGGTGACGGCGCCGACGTCGGTGCGTCAGCGGTCGACCAGCTCCCAGAACCGCTCCAGTGCCAGGGCGGCGGAGGGGGTGAAGTCGACCAGCAGGTTCGGCTCCCGCCGCCGCTCACCGAAGATCCACTCCCACTGGCCCGCGAAGCAGGAGTGCAGGTGCCCCAGCCGCCAGGCGATGGTGGTGACCGGCGATGCGTCGGGCTCCGGCACACCGGTGTGGGCGAGGACCTGCTCGACCCGCTCGACACTCACGCTCCAGTCATCGGCGATCCTGTCGACGGTCATGCCGCCCGCGGCCTGCCGGGCGACCTCGGCGTACTCGCTCGAGGGGATGTCCGGGGCGCCCTTGTCGAGCAGCCACTCGCCCGGTCCGAACGCCCTGGGCGTCGCCGCCTCACCCCGGCGCCGGATCGACCAGCAACCGGGCACCGGCTCCCACAGGTACTCCTCGTCACCGAGCCCCGTCAGCCGCACCTGGGCCATCTCCCTGGCCTGGTCGAACTGGTCGAGCAGGAGCCCCAACCGGTCGGTCCGCACGCCCTCGATCTCCATGCCCGGCCTCCTCGGCGGTCGCGTCTCGCACGCAACACACTGTGCTCAGGCGGAAGTTAACGGATCCCCTCACGGGGCGCGACCGATTTCCTCGCCCCGAAGCGGCGCAGCACCAGCACCACCCGCATCACCACACTTGTCCAGCACACGATGCCGGATGGCCGGAAAGCTCATCCCGGCTCGGGGTTGATCGCGTCGAAGACGACGATCCTCTGCTCGAAGTCGGCATGGAACGCGCCGGAGTAGTGCTCCTGCGTGACGGCGGCCGTGAAGTCCTCGCTTGTCTGCCAGTGCGTACCCGCGGGTACGTGCGGACGGATGTCACTCAGCACCACCGGCGTGCTTGGCTCGTGCCGCCAGGCATAGTCGTCCTTGAGCCTTGCCACGTCAGCGTCCGCGAGCCGAACGACTCCGGACACCCGAACGTCCGAGGGGCCGGGCACCCTTGACGTGTCCTTGCCGAGGATCTCTTCCTTCCAGATCACGGAGGAGAAGTCCCCGAGTTCGGGGAAGTGCGTCCGCACCGGTTGCCTGTCCTGCCTGACGCCGGGATCGGCCGACTGCGGAGCCCGGGTTTCCCTCCCCGGACCGGCGTCCGCCGAATCGGGCCCACGGCCGCACCCCGAGAGCGTGAGCGCGGCCAGGACCAGCGCGGCCAGGAGCGACACCGGGCCGACCCGACGGGACCACTGCCAGCCTTCCGGCCCACCGGTACATTTCGCTGCCATCGTGGTTCTGCCTGTCTCTGGTGATGAAGCGGTGGCTCCACTCGGTTCACCCTCGGAGGGGGAGTGGAGCCACTGAACGACGAGCGACCGTGACTCCATGATCGTGGTGCGAAGCGGTTCGTCGTCGAGAAACACGACGTTTCTTCCCGGCAGCGCGTAACACTCGGAGTGTCCCGCGTCCGCTGCATCGATGACCAGGTCGTCGTCACCGTGGCGGCCCGTCCACGCGTGAAGCCGTGAGACTGGTGTCAGGAGAAAGGGGCCACCCTCCGTCTCCAGCCACCGGCACCCCTCACTCTTCGGCTATTTCCTCAGAAGATGCATTTTCCGATGGCGGTACAGCCCCTCGAACGGGTGCCTGTACCTGGGCGCAGGAAGTGCGCAGCTCCGTCAGGGCGGCCCATGCCGAGCCGGGAGCGAACAGCGCCGTCGACGCGTTCCGCCCGGGGGCGAACAGTACGTAGTGCCTTGCGAGGTAGGACAGGTCACCCCACGGCTCCCGGGTGTGCGCTCGCGCGAGGACCTGGCCGCAGCGCGTACAGGCGATCCACGGAACGACCAGGAGATCGGTCAGTGCCGTGTCGGTCCCGACGGAGGATCCGGGCAACGGGACGGTCTCGGCGTGCTCGATCAACCTCAGTCCGGTGTCCTCCCGGTGATCACCGAGGCATCGGCCGAGACGGGGAGCGAGCGCTGTCCGCACGCCCCAGACCTCGGCCGCCACGGCGATCTCGGCCCGCACGGTCTCGCTGATCGGCACCCGATGGTCCAGAAGGCCGACGACGAGCCGGTCGAGTCCGGCTTCCTGCTCCCCGATGTCCCAGCAGTCCACGAATCCCGCGGCGTCGGCGGGTGGCAGGAGCGCGGCGAACCGACGCCACCGGCTCGCTTCATCGATCACGCGGCCGAGGATATCGGGCGCTGTCGCCCGTCGGGCCGTGCTTGCCCGGCAAGGCGTTCGGACCGCGGGGCCGTCACCATCCGGCTACAACGCCAGGCCACCAGTTGAACTTACTGCTCTGCCCTACTTCGGTATCCACTTCGCACGCCAGGTCGTAGAAGCGCTCCAAACTGTCTTGCAGTTGATCCGGGTCATCCATTTTTTTCAGGGTCCTCCTCGCCGAACACCACCGCCAAGACGTTTCAACGAATTTGCGCGTCGTCGAGTTCACGCAGGAAACCGTTTGATCATCCGAGTGCGGGAAGGCGACCACCGTCCCTTCCCCTTGCAGCACACCGATCGATCTCCCCCAGTACTCACCGAGCCGAAAGGCATGACCGGCCGCGGACCGAATCTCTGGCGCCGAAGCTTCCTGGACGTCACCCACAAGTTGCACCCCGTGACGCCCTCCCTGTACTACAGCCGGAGATCTTGAGGGTCGGTGATCGGCGGGATCGGTCGGTGGTGCGCCCAGGGCTGGAGGCGGTGCGGAAGTGGGTCGCCGCGGCGTCGGTAGTGACTGACCTGGGCGCGGGTCTGGTGCAGGCGGCGCCATAACTCGCAGGTCAGGATGGTTTCGACGGGGTGGTGCGGGTTGAGGCGGGTGGCGGCCAGGCAGTGCCGGATGGTGTGGACGGAGGGCCGCAGCAGTGGTCCGGGGATCAGCCAGTGGCCTCGCTCACGCCGGGGTTGTGGTCTTTTCCCAGGTCGGCCCCCTCTTCCGGCGCAGGATCGGGTTCGGGTATCTGGGCGCGTTGGACGGCCAGGAAGGCGCTGGCGAGCATGCAGGCAGTGACGTGCCGGTGCCAGGGCGTCCACTTGCGGACCTGGTACTGGGCGAGGCCGACGAGCTGCTTGTTGATCTCGTTGTCCTCCTCGATCTGCCGGCGCCCGCCGGCTCGCGCGATGATCTGCGAGACCGTGATGCCGGCCGGGGCGTGGACGAGGAAGTAGGCGACCTCGCGGTGCAGTTCGCCGTCCTTGCCACGCCGGTTGGGGTGCAGTGAACGCCGCAGCACCAGCCAGTGAGTGAAGGTGTCGGCGGGGTCCTCGTCCTTGACGTGCACGGCGAAGGCGGTCCAGTCGTAGAGTCGTTCGCCCTTGGCGCCGTCCCCGCAGGAGCGGCGTTCCCACTGGTCACGGGTCTTTGCGTAGTGCAGCAGGTCGTCGGCTCGCTTCACCGCCGGCTGACGCGGCCTGCCCGGCGGGCCGTCAAGCGGCAGATCGACCGGGACGCCGAAGACGTACGGCGCGCTCTGCCGGTGACACCAGGCGCGCAACTGAGGGTCCCGCCCGTCAGCCGGCGTCCGCCAGGATCCAGGTGAACGGCACCTGCGCCGACCGGGCCTGCTCGAGCATGGCGATGGCCGGCTTGGGCTTGGTGGCGAAGGCGACCTCGTCGGGAATGCCGGCCTCCCGGCAGCGGTCCCGGTCGGTGGTCCAGTCCTCGGGCAGATACAGCCGCCGGTCGATGAAGGCGTGCCCGGCGGCGGTGGCGTAGCTGAGCATCACCATGACCTGGCAGTTGCGGATATCGCCGGTCAGGCCGCAGTGCTGGAAGGCCACCCCGACCGACTTGCTGCCCTTCTTCTGGGCCTGTGTATCGTCGATGACCAGCGACGCATCTGCGTCGCCCAGGTGATCCACCACATAGTCGCGGACCGCGTCGCGCAGCCGGTTCGCATCCCACACCGAGCCGTTGAGCAGCCACTGCATCCGATCCGCGGTCACATGCCCGGCCCGCTCGGCGAGCGTCCAGCCGTTCTTCGTCGGCAGTTCCGCCAGCAGCCCCTCGATGAACTGCGCGAAAACCACCCGAGGCTCCGGCCGGTTGAACAAGTACCCCAACGAACTGGTCAGAACAGACAGTTCGGCGTCCCACTCGGCTATCTGCTCAGCCGTCACATCCAGCATCATGCCCGGTCAACGACGCCCCCGCAGACCGTCACAAGATCTCCGGCTGTAGTACCAGAACGGCCTGGAATTCGGGCACGCCGAGCCACCGGACGGGAATTCCCGACCGGACCGCTTCGCGGAAAAACCGCGAAGCGACGCCTGTCTAATCACGCGTGAAGGGCCGCGTCAATCTCTTTCACATTCCGGTTGATTGACGGATGATACGGAAGGCCGCCGAATTAAACATCGAATTTATGCCCGCTTTATCCGGGGGGTGGACCCGGCGGACCGGCATGCGGTATAACCGCCCGGTTCCGTGCAGGAAGCACGCGCGGAAATCGCGCCCCGACGAAGGCCAGGCCCATGCCGAAAAGCGAGAGCACCGCAGAAGGAACGGAAACAGCCGACCCGGAAGCCACCGGAAAGAATTCAGCCACCGCGGCCCGTGAATCGGCCGAAAGGCGCCGTGGCGGCGACCGGGCCGGCTTCCTCGCCGCCGGCGTGATCCTCACCGCCTGTCTGGGCTTCCTCCTGTACGGCGTCCTCGGCACGACGGGCGACACCGCGCCCGAGCAGTCGAAGCCCTCGACGGCCGCCGTGACGTACCAGGTGACCGGTGAGGGCCACGTCGACGTCAGCTACCTCGCCCGCGGCGAGGAGGGCAGGGCAACCGTCGAGAAGGACATCGAGCTGCCCTGGAAGAAGACCGTCCACGTGCCCCTGGGCCGGCCGCCCACCCTCGGCATCGTCCTCAACGGCACGGGCGGGCAGGCCCGCTGCGCCCTCGCCGTTCGCGGCGCTCACGTCCAGAGCGCCACCGCCTCCGGCGCCCACGGCCGCGCCACCTGCGCCGGCGAACTGCCCGCACCACCCCACGCCGACTCACCGTCGGACACCGACTGATGTGGTCCGTCGCCGGGTTCGTCCACCGGAAGCGCGGCGACTGTGGCCGGGCCTACGACCGCATGAAGGCCGGGAGCGGCACCGTCATCGACAACTACCTCACCACGGGGTCCTGCAACTGATGCCCTCCTCCAACGCACTGCGTCCCGCGTCCTGGGGCGCGGCCCTGCTCCTTGCCGTCCTGGTCACCGGGTGCTCGAACAGTGAGCACCCCCCTGCCGCTTCCTCGCTCCCTTCCCCTGTTGTGCAGAGCGGCACCCCGAGTCCTCCGGCATCTCCCCCAGTCGACCCGGAACCGTCACCGGTCATCAGCTACCTGGGGAAGACGAAGATCGTCACGCTCGGCGACACGGAGATCCGGGCCACCCGCAATGAGATCGGCATCAATGTCGCCTGCAACGTCACCAACACCAGGGACAGGAGCCACAACATAAGGGTCACCGTCAGTGTCGGTAACGGAAAGGACTGGGTGACGACCAACAAATTCGAATTCCAGCAAGTACCCGCAGGGCAGACGGCCTCGGAAACCACCGTCATGGGCGCGTCCTTCGACGGCAAACTCCCGGATGACCCGAAGCTCTACATCGACTCCGTCATTTACTACTGACGTCGTGCGGGTGCGGAGTGGATCGACTTCGACGCCGCCGGCCAGGGCCGTGGGGCTCCGCCGGCGCGAGAAGGGGAAAACGGTGTGGACGCCGCCACTCCACTACCCGAACCGTTTCGGTCGGCCTGGCCTTCATGGCCGTGATGGCCAATACCGGCGCTCAGGCGTTCCATCAGACCACCGATCTTTTGCCAGCATGCCTGCCGTGACGACCACACCTGATCAGCGTCCTGTTGAGGCCACCCTCGACTTCCTGCGTTCCGCGTTCGGGCCCGAGTGGCGTGAGCCTCCCCTCGGCTATGAGGACGTCGCCATCTGGGAGACCGAGAACCGGGTGATGCTCCCGGAGCCGTACAGAACCTTTGTTGCGGAGATCAGCAACGGGTGCAGCCTCGGTCCCGCAGAAGACGGCGGTCTGCAGCCGCTCGGGTGGCTGCCGGAGAGCTGGCCGGACCTCGGTCCGCGGCAGCCGGGAGAACTGTTCCCTCTAGAGGCGGCCTGGCAGTGGGAGGACGACGAGACGGTCGACCCTGAGGACGATCCACGCACCGATGCCGTGTACACCAAGGGGTCGATCATTCTCGGATCGGAGGACGGGCAGTCGTTCTGGGTGCTGGTGACCACGGGGCCCCGCCGGGGCGAGGTCTGGATGGTGGCCGACGTGGAAGCCGGCCCGGTGCCCGGGGATGACGCCTGGGGCTTCGAGCAGTGGGTGCGGCAGTGGCACTCCGGTGACGCTTGGTCGGCCTGAATAACTGCCTCGGGCGCTGTCGAAACACGTGGACAGAGCCAATGGCGCATGCGGCCATCGGGGCGACGGCGACAACCGGTTCCAGCCTTTCTCGGACCGGGACTGCTATGAGTCCTACCGCAGCCCGCTCAGCGCATCAGCGGACGCCGATGCAGGTGTACGAACCCGGGGCAGAACCAAGCCCGAGACAGAACCAAGCCGGGAGTCAGCCGTGTTCCGCCGCCCGTGAGCAGGTGAAAGACCGGCTCGCGGGCGCGCGGGCGAATTATTGACCAACGGATCGAGGGCTCGTCAAGCCCGAGGACATTCAGGGAATTTACCCCCTTGAAAAGCGATCGGTTCGCCCCTTTTGCTCTCTCCGTCGCGTGGCGCGCTCCGCGTGGTGTATAACCGCCCGGTCTGACTTCAGCTGCATGCCGCATCGATCCGTCACACCGAAAGCCGGGCCCTGTTCGTGTCATCGAAGGAATCCGCGAAATCCATGGCATCCGTGGAAAGCGAAGAACCGGAGAGCATGTCCGAGGGGCCGCACCACGCGGAAGCCGAGGGCGGTGTGAAGGCGGATGCGGCGGCGGCCGGCGCCGAAACCACCGGTGCGCAGAACGGTGCGGGCGAGAACGCGGGCAAGGGCGCAAGCGGTGGCGCTCGTCCTCGGCGAGCGGGGCGGCCGGGCGGCCTGCACGCTCGCGATCCACAGCGGGCACGTCCAACGGGCCACTGCGGTGGGTGAGTTCGGCCGCTTTACCGGTGTCGGCGAGCCGCCCGCCAACGACAACTGGTCTTCACGTACAAGGTTCACAAGGGGTGGGCATGAGTCCAAGAGGAACCCGCGCGCGGCGTACGAGAACGTCGAAGCGCACGATGTGGCTGGCGGCCGGGGCCGTGGTCCTGGCAGGCACCGGTGTGACGGCCGTGGCCGTCGGCGGAGATTCCGAGGGCGGCGGCGCCGACGAGGCCGCGCGTCCCGCGCAGGCCCATACGCTGGCGCTGACCGGCAAGGATCCGAAGAAGCGCGAACTGCCGCGCACGGACACACAGTTGTTCTCGCTCGTCGGTGTCTCCTGGGAGGACAGCGCCGACGAGTTCGAGGGCACCGCGCAGATCCGTACCCGTGGTGCGGAGGACGGCACGTGGACCGACTGGCGCGACCTCGATTTCGACATCCGGGCCCCCGAGACGCAGGAGGGTGACGCCGGCGGTGTCCGGGGCGCGTCCGAGCCGCTGTGGGTGGGGCCGTCGGACGCCGTCGAGGCCCGTGTCGTGGCCGGCGGCAAGGAGACCGCCGTGCCGGACGCGCTGCGGCTGGACATGATCGACCCGGGCGAGACGAAGGGCGGCAAGGGCAAGGGCAAGGAGAAGACCGGCAAGGGACAGGAGAACGGCAAGGGGAACGGCAACGGCAACGGCAAGCCGTCCGCCGAGCCCGGCGACTCCGGGACCGCCGCCCCGGACCCGTCGCAATCCGGCGGGGAAACCGAGCCGAGCAGCGCCCCGGAGCAGCCGACCGGACCGTCCTCGGAGCCGGCCGAGCCCCCGGTCACCGAGCAGCCGGCCACCTCCAGTGCCCCGGAGCCCTCCGAGGAGCCGACGCAGGACCCGACGGCCGAACCGAGCGCCCCCGCCCCGAGCGAGGAGCCGACCGCCGAGCCCAGCAGCCCGAGCGAGGAGCCGACGGCGCCGGAGCCCTCCGAGGAGCCAACGCAGGACCCGACGGAGGAGCCGACGCAGGACCCGACGGAGGAGCCGACGCAGGAGCCGACGGCCGAACCGAGCGCCCCCGCCCCGAGCGAGGAGCCGACGGAGGAGCCCACCGCCGACCCGACCACCGAGCCCACGGCGGAGCCGAGCACCCAGCCGGACCCGGCCGAGTCGACGACACCGTCCGCTCCCGCCGCACCGGCGGTCGTCAGCCGTGCCGACTGGGGCGCGGACGAGTCGCTCGTGACGGACCCGCCGTCGTACCTGGACAAGGTCGACGCGGTCTTCGTGCACCACACGGCCGGCACCAACAGCTACGAGTGCGCCGATTCACCGGCCATCATCCGGGCGATCCTCACGTACCACGTGAAGACCAACGGCTGGAGCGACATCGGCTACAACTTCTTCGTCGACAAGTGCGGAACGGTCTTCGAGGGCCGCGCGGGCGGCACCGACAAGCCCGTCCGGGGCGCCCACACGTATGGCTTCAACGGCTCCTCGGCCGGTGTCTCGCTGCTCGGTGACTACGAGAACGGCGGCACTCCGACGGCCGCGGCCAAGAAGGCGATCGCCGACGTCTCCGCCTGGAAGCTCGGCCTGCACGGCGTCGACCCGGAGGCGAAGGTCACGCTCACCGCGGCGGCCGACGCCAAGGGCTGGAAGAACGGCGACAAGGTCACGCTGAACGCGATTTCCGGCCACCGCGACGGCTTCGCCACGCTCTGTCCGGGTGTCGCGCTCTACTCGGCGCTGCCGGAGATCCGCCGCACGGCGGGCGCGTCGGAGTACGCGGGCTGATCCCGCGGGCGCGAGTCGATCCGCGGGGAAACGGCGACGGGGCGTTCCGGGCGGGCTGTCCGGAGCGCCCCGTCGGCGGTGCGCGGTGCGTGGCGCCCGGTCCGCACGTCGCTGCGGTTGCGCGCGGACCGGGGCCGTCAGGGAGAGCCCGGTGGGGCTCAGCGGGACGCGAGTGCGCGCGGCTCGAGGGCCGCGGTGTGCGCGTCCATCCGTTCGGCGGCCAGAATCGCGGCCACCGTGTCGGCGCGGGACGCGGCGACGACCAGGGCGCGGCCCGCGAGGGCGTGCGCCTGTCGGTGCAGGGCCGTGGCGTTCGCCTGACGGCCCTTCGTGGTCGCCGACGCACGGGCCGGCGTACGTCCTCCCCGCAGGCGGGTCACCTGCTCGGCGAGCCGCTCGGCCGCGGTGTCCAGATCGGCCGAGGGCGCTGCGGCACGCAGCTCGTCGGTGACGGCGAGCAGCGCGGCGAGACGACCAGCGAGCTGGATGTCCAGCTCTTCCTCACGGGAGCGGTGGGGGAAGTCGTGGGGGGTGCCGGCCATCGTGCGGTGGACCGACTTCCTGCGGATCGGTTCGTACATGGATGGCCTCCTGAGCGCTCACAGGAAACCATCCTAGCTTGGATTTCGTCTAAAGTTGAGTTGTTCACAAGATCGGACAGTGTGGGGACAGAGGGTGAGCGGGTGCCCCCCGTCAGAGCTGGCCGTAGCCCTCCAGGAAGCGGGCGATCCGGCCCACCGCGTCCCGCAGGTCGTCGGTCGACGGCAGGGTCACCACCCGGAAGTGGTCGGGCTCCGTCCAGTTGAAGCCGGTGCCGTGCACGACCATGATCTTCTCGCTGCGCAGCAGGTCCAGGACCATCTGCCGGTCGTCCTTGATCTTGAAGACGTTGGGGTCGAGGCGTGGGAAGAGGTACAGCGCCCCCTTCGGCTTCACGCAGGTCACGCCCGGGATCTGGGTCAGCAGGTCGTACGCCGTGTCCCGCTGTTCGCGCAGCCGGCCGCCGGGCAGTACCAGGTCGTTGATCGTCTGGCGTCCGCTGAGCGCCGCGACCACTCCGTGCTGGCCCGGCATGTTCGCGCACAGGCGCATGTTCGCCAGGATCGTCAGGCCCTCGATGTAGGAGTCGGCGTGCGCGCGGGGACCGGAGATCGACATCCAGCCCACCCGGTAGCCGGCCACCCGGTACGCCTTCGACATGCCGTTGAAGGTGAGGGTGAGCAGGTCGGGGGCGACGGAGGCGGTGGGGGTGTGGGTGGCGTCGTCGTAGAGGATCTTGTCGTAGATCTCGTCCGAGCAGACCAGCAGGTTGTGGCGGCGGGCGATGTCGGTCAGGCCCTTGATTATCACCTCGTCGTACACCGCGCCGGTGGGGTTGTTCGGGTTGATGATGACGATCGCCTTGGTGCGGTCGGTGACCTTGCGTTCGATGTCGGCGAGGTCCGGCATCCAGTCGGCCTGCTCGTCGCAGCGGTAGTGCACCGCCGTGCCGCCCGACAGGGAGATGGCCGCCGTCCACAGGGGGTAGTCCGGCGCGGGGACGAGCACCTCGTCCCCGTCGTCCAGCAGCGCCTGCATCGCCATCACGATCAGCTCGGAGACGCCGTTGCCGATGAAGACGTGTTCGACGTCGGTCTCGATGCCGAGGGTCTGGTTGTGCATGACGACCGCCCGGCGCGCGGCCAGCAGCCCCTTCGCGTCGCCGTAGCCGTGCGCCGACGACACGTTGCGGAGGACGTCCTCGAGGATCTCGGGCGGGCACTCGAAGCCGAACGCGGCCGGGTTGCCGGTGTTCAGCTTGAGGATGCGGTGACCGGCCGCTTCCAGCCGCATCGCCTCCTCGAGCACCGGGCCCCGGATCTCGTAACAGACGTTGGCGAGCTTGGTCGACTGGATCACCTGCATGCTGGGAGCTTACGACTCGGTAATGCCCCGCGCGCCGTGTCATCCGCCACGTGAGACGCGCCGGCTCGGGTGGTTATGTCCGTCCGCTGTCCCCGCGGTCGCCCACCTCCTTACAATCCACGGCCATGTCCCAGCCTTCGCAAGAGGCCCGAGAGGGGTACGGCGCTCGGGAGTCCCAGGCTCCGCCGAACGTGTACCTCCCTCCGGCCGCCCCACCCCCGGCATACGACGCGTACGCCGATCCGGCGACCGCCCACGGTTGGCGGAACGCGTACGACGAGACCCGCGAACTGCCACCGGTGGACGGTGACCCGCCCCGCCCCGGGGAGCCGGTGGGGGGTGACGCCGAGCCGGGGCCCGGTTCGGGTGTGGGGTCGAAGGAAGGCGAGGAGGGCGCGGCCGTCAGCCGGTCCGGCGCCGGGGGAGCCCGCCGGGGCACGGGCCGGCACGCCCGGCGCCCCCGCGGCGTCGGGTCCGGCGGTTCCGGCTCCGGTTCGGGCTCCGGCTCCCGGCGCTCGCGTCGGGTCGTGGTGACCGCCAGCGCGCTGGGGGCCGTGGCGGTGGCGGCGCTGATCGGCGGGTTCTCCCTCTCGGGCTCGTCGTCGGGCGGCTCTCCGGACACGGAGGACGGTACCCGTCCGGCGGCGGAGGACACCGTGCCCACCGGACCGGGCGACGACGGCCCTCTCGCCACGAGCGCGGCCCCCACCGACGACCCGCCGTCCGGTGCGGAGTCCGCCGGTGAGGAGGACTCCCGTGCCCCCGACCCCGGTGAGGAGGACTCCCGTGCCCCCGGTGCCGGCGTCGGCGCCCCCGAGGGGGACGGGCGGGCGGACGACGTGCCGTCCGCGCCGTCGGCCGGCGCCTCCACCACCTCCCCACCGACCCTCCCCACGCCGACCGCCTCCCCTTCCGCCGGTCCGGGAGACCCTGGCTCGGACAACTCCCGCGACCATCCCGGATGGGGTCAGGGAGGCCCGAAGGGACCCAAGTAGGCACGGGTTGCCGGGCGGGCGGTCAGCGGGGAGACCTGCGGACCGCCCGCCCCGCCAGCACGTCGGTGCGCCGCCCGTCCTCCCTCACGAACTGCCCGTCGACCAGCACGTACGGGATGCCCACGGGGAGAGTCCGGGGCTGCTCGAAGGTGGAGCCCGCGGCCACCGTCCGCGGGTCGAAGAGCACCAGGTCGGCCTTGTACCCCTCGCGGACCAGCCCGCGGTCCGCGAGCCGCAGCCGGGCGGCCGGCCGCGACGTCAGGTGCGCGACGCACTCCTCCAGCGACAGCACGCCCAACTCCCTCACGTAACGGCCGAGGTACCGCGGGAACGTGCCGTACGCGCGCGGGTGCGGCTTGGCGCCCTGGAGGATGCCGTCCGAGCCACCGGTGTGCACCCGGTGCCGCATGATCGCCCGCACGTTCTCCTCGTGGCCGACGTGCTGCAGGATCGACGGGGCCAGCCTGTCCTTGAGCAGCAGCTCACGCGCGACCACCCAAGGGCTCTCACCGCGCAGCCCGGCCGACTCCTGGACCGTGCGGCCCACGTACTCGCCCAGCGCGGGGTCGCCCACCCCGGAGATCTCGATGGTGTCCCACTCGATGGGCACCCCGTGGCAGCCGTCCGAGCCGGTGACCTCCAGGTGGTGCCGGATCCGCTCGGCCGTTTCGTCGTCCGCGAGCCGCCCGAGGGTCTCCTCCGGGCCGCCCTCACTCGCCCAACTCGGCAGCACGGCGGCCAGCGTGGTGCTGCCCGACGTGTACGGGTAGGTGTCGAGGCTGATGTCGGACCCGGCGGCCAGCGCCTCGTCCAGCAGCGCCAGCAGCTCGGGCGCCCTGCCCTTGTTCACGCCGAAGTTCATCGTCGCGTGCGCCAGATGCAGCGGACAGCCCGCCTCCCGGGTGAGCGCCACCATCTCCTCGTACGCCTGCAGCGCGCCCGCGCCGTAGGAACGGTGGTGCGGGCAGTAGTAGCCGCCGTACCGCGCCACCACCCGGCACAGCTCGGTGAGTTCGGCCTCCTCGGCGTACATGCCGGGCGTGTACGTCAGCCCCGACGACATGCCGACGGCGCCCTGCTCCATGCCCTCCGCGACCAACTGCCGCATCCGGTCCAGTTCTCGGGGAGTCGCCTCCCGGTCCTCCCAGCCGACGGCGAGCGCGCGCACCGTGCCCTGCGGGATCAGGTACGCGGCGTTGACCGCGATGCCCCCATCGAGCCGGTCCAGGTACTCGCCCACCGACCGCCAGTCGAAGTCGATGTCGTCCCCGCCACCGTTCCAGCCGGCGATCGCCGAGCGCACCTCGCCGAGCGTGCGGTCGTCGACCGGCGCGTACGACAGGCCGTCCTGGCCCAGTACTTCCAGCGTGACACCCTGCGCCACCTTGGCGCTGTGGTCGGGGTCGCGCAGCAGCGCCAGATCGCTGTGGGCGTGCATGTCGATGAAGCCGGGGGAGAGGACCAGCCCCTCGGCGTCCAGTTCACGACGGGCCTTGGGGCGCTGACAGCCCGCTGCCGCCGCCTCCTTCACGATCGAGACGATACGGCCGCCGTCGACGACCACGTCCGCGCGGTACGCGTGCTCGCCGGAGCCGTCCACGACATCGGCGTCCCGGATGACGAGCTCTTCCATGCCGCGGCCTCCTAGAAGAACGTACGGATGTAGTCGACCACCGTGCCGTCCGCCTCCGCCACGGGAATGAGTACCCACTTGTCGAACGACGTGCACGGGTGGGACAGCCCGAGCCCCAGCCAGTCGCCGACCTCCAGGTCGGCCTCCGGGGTGGTGCGCAGCCAGGCGTGCTGGTCGGAGAGGGAGACCACCGAGACCCCGGTCGCCGGGCGCTCGGCGCCGTCCCGGCGGACTACCTGGGCGAACGGCAGGTCGAGGTCGTAGGCCGCGTCCCGCTTTCCGGCGTTGGCGAAGGCCTGTTCGGCGGACGGGCGGGACACGATCTGCGTCCACAGCCGGAACGCCGGTTCCAGCGCGCCCTCCTCCGGCACCCGGTTGAACGGGGTCACCGCGCGGTAATGCCCGTCGTCGTGCGAGACGTACGCACCCGAGCGCAGCAACTTCAGTGCGGGGAGGGAGAGTTCGGGGATCTCGGCGAAGACGTCGGCCACCGCGTCGAACCAGGCGCTGCCGCCCGCGCTCACCAGGATCTCGTCCAGGCCCGCGAACCGTCCCGCCTTGTCGAAGTCCACCGCCAGGGCCACCAGTCGCCGCAGCCACGCGCGCACCCGCTCCGGGTCGGCGTCCGGCACCTCGCCCTCGTACCCGGCGACCCCGACCAGCCGCAGACCGCGCGCGCCCGCCACCGCGTCGGCGACGGAGGCGCACTCCGCCTCCGTGCGCACCCCGGTCCGGGCGCCCTCACCGGCGGCCAGCTCGATCACGACGTCCACCGGGCGGGCGGACCCGGCAAGAGCGGCGTTCATCAGCTCGACGCCGCGCACGGAGTCGACGTAGCAGACGAAACGGAAGTCCGGGTCGGCGTCCAGCTCGCCGGAGATCCAGCGCAGGGCCGCCGCGTCCACCACCTCGTTGGCGACGAACACCCGCCGCACGCCGAACGCCCGCGCCACCCGCACCTGGTGCGGCACCGCGAGCGTGATGCCCCAGGCGCCGTGCTCGATCTGGCGCCGGAAGAGCTGCGGGGCCATGGAGGTCTTGCCGTGCGGGGCGAAGGCGAGGCCGTGCCGGGCCGCGTACGTCTCCATCAGCTCCAGGTTGTGCTCCAGGCGCTCGGCGGACAGCGCGAGCACCGGGGTGGTGAAACCGCCGGTGAACAGGTTGCGGCGCTGCGCGGCCAACTCGCCGACGGTCAGCCCGGCGGCGTCCGGCGGGAGGCCCTTGAAACGGTGGTCGACGCGTTCCTCGGTGAGGTGCTTGTAGCTGTCGGAGCCGGGGTCGAGGACCATCAGAGCCTCCCTGATCAGGCATGTTGCATTTTCTGCAACACCCATTGCGTATATCGCTTACCGCTGTCTAACATCTCGGCCATGCGGGGTCAACGGAAACGGGTCTCCGCGACCCACGCAACCGCTGCGGACAACGCCGCGGAGCCCCGCCACCGCCCCCTGTCGCTCGACCCCGCCACGCCGAGGAGCCCCGCCATCGTGACCGCCGCCGGACCCCGCACCGCCCCCGACGTCGTGAATGTCGTCGACGTCGTCGCGCTGGGCGAGTCCATGGTGACGTTCCTGCCCTCCCGGCCGGGCCCCCTCGCCGACGTGCCCTCCTTCGAACGGGCCATCGGCGGCGCGGAGTCCAACACCGCGTGCGTGCTCGCGGCGGCCGGACACCCGGCACGCTGGATCAGCGCGGTCGGCCAGGACGGCTTCGGCGACCACCTCGTACGGGCCATCGGGGAGTGCGGCGTCGACGTGTCATACGTCCGGCGCGACCCGCACCGCCCCACCGGCATCTACTTCCGCACCGCCGGCGACCGCGCCACCGACGCCCACGAGGTCGCCTACTACCGCGCCGGCTCCGCGGCCTCCGCGATGACCCCCCGCACCGTCGACCTGGCCGCCGCCCGCGCCGCCCGCGTCCTGCACCTGTCCGGCATCACCGCCGCGCTCTCCGCCGGCTGCCTGGACCTCATGCGGGAGCTGACCGCCCGCCGCCCCGGCCGGCCGCTCGTCTCCTTCGACGTCAACCACCGGCCGGGACTGTGGCGCGACAGCGCTGCCCACGGCCCCGAGGTGCTGCTGGAACTGGCCCGCGGCGCCGACCTCGTCTTCGTCGGCGACGACGAGGCACGCGAGGCCTGGGGCCTGCGGGACGCCGCCGCCGTACGGGAGGCGCTGCCGGAACCGGAGATCCTGGTCGTCAAGCAGGGCGGCCGCGGCGCGACGGCGTACGGCCCGCCCGGCGCGGACACCGACGCGGCGGTCTTCGTCCCGTCCCTCGGTGTGGACGTCGTGGCCGCCGTCGGCGCGGGCGACGCCTTCGCCGCCGGGTTCCTCTCCGCCACCCTGCGCGCCCTGCCCGTACGGGACCGGCTCCGACACGGCCACCTCGCGGCCGCCGCCGCCCTCACCACCCCCGGCGACCTCGCCGCACCCCCCGCCCGCGACCTGGCCGACCGGCTGGCCGCCCTGGACGACACGGCGTGGGGGAGACTGCGACTCGGCCCCGGTTGGACCGAGACCGACACCGCGGGCGCGCACACGGATGCGGGCGACGCGGACGGGGCCGAGGAGGAGGTACGCACCCCATGAGCCAGACCGTCGACCGTGCGCTGAGCATCCTGCCGCTGCTCGCCGAAGGCCCCGCCGACCTCGGGCAGGTCGCCGACCGCCTGGGCGTGCACAAGTCCACGGCGCTGCGGCTGCTGCGCACCCTGCACGCGCACGGACTCGTCTACCGCCAGTCCGACCAGCGCTACCGGCTCGGCGCCCGCCTCTTCGCCCTCGCCCAGGAGGCGATGGAGAACCTCGACGTCCGGGAGATCGCGCACGCCCACCTCGCCCGACTCAACGAGCGGTGCGGCCACACCGTGCACCTCGCCGTGTACGAGGAGAACGAGGTCCTCTACATCGACAAGGTGGAGAGCCGCTACCCGGTGCGCATGTACTCGCGGATCGGCAAGCCCGTCGCGATCACCGTCGCCGCCGTGGCCAAACTGCTCCTCGCCGACCTCCCCGAACACGAGCGCCGCGCCCTCGCGGAGAGGCTCGACTACCCCATGTACACGTCCCGTTCGACACCCGACCCGACCGCTTTTCTGCGGGAGTTGGAGAAGGTGCGCGAACAGGGCTGGGCCACCGACCTCGGCGGCCACGAGGAGTCCATCAACTGTGTCGCCGCGCCGATCCGCGGTGCCGACGGCCGGGTGGTCGCCGCGATGTCGGTCTCCGCGCCGAACGTCGTCGTCACCGCCGACGAACTCCTCACCCTGCTCCCGCTGGTCCGCCGAACGGCGGACGCGATCAGCGGCGAGTACTCCGGCAGAACTCCAGCGAAGGACAGCCCCGCATGACCGAGAAGGTCGCCCTCACCCCGAGCACCCACACCACCCCGCCCGCGAAGTTCTCCCACGGCGTGCGGAAGGGCAACATCCTCCAGGTCGCCGGCCAGGTCGGCTTCCTCCCCGCCGAGGAGGGCGAGGCGCCCACACCCGCCGGGCCCACCCTGCGCGAGCAGACCCTCCAGACCCTCGCCAACGTCAAGGCGATCCTCGAAGAGGGCGGCGCGACCTGGGACGACGTGATGATGATCCGCGTCTACCTCACCGACGTGGACCACTTCGCCGAGATGAACCGGATCTACAACACCTACTTCGAAGAGCAGGGCCTCACCCAGCCGCCCGCCGCGCGCACGACCGTCTACGTCGGCCTGCCCGTGGGGCTCCTCATCGAGATCGACGCACTGGCCGTACTGGGCTGACGCGCACTCACTCCTCCCGTACCCCCCACCTCGGGTGCCACGGCGCGGCGTCCGCCACCCCTGCGACGCCGTGCCGCGATCCCCCATGCCCGAAAGCTCCATGTGCTTGAGCAGAGGGCCCCCGAATGTCCCGACCATCCCTTCCGCCCTGATCTCCGTGGTGCTCCGGGCCGCACAGGGCTCGGCGACGGTGGCGATCGTCACGACGGCGGGCATCGCAGCCCCGCTGCTGTCCGAGGGGGACCACGCCCAGGCGTTCGTGGCCCTCGTCATCATGGCCATCTCGGCGGGCTCCGTCTTCGCCTCGCACGTCACGACGGCGCCCGCGCGCGGAGCACGCCCATGGATGCAGCCGGATGGTCGCCAAGTGCTTCGGTATCAGTGAGCGGGACACACTGAAGACGTGGACGGTACTGGAGAGCGTCCTGTCGGTGGCAGGCTTCGTGGTCGCGGCGGCGCTCAGCCTGGTCGTCTGACTCCGGCCTGCTGGCTCCGGCCCGCGAACCCTGTCGGATCATCGTCCGATTGGTACGAACGATGGCTCCCATGTAGGCGTCTGATAACGAAAACAGGGGCTGGCTGTGTCCCACACAGGATCGTCGACCATACTCCTCCGGTGTGGAGCAGCGCATAGGTTCGAGCAGCCAGCCCCTGGAAGGCGCCGGATTCGACCCGGCCTTCATCCCCGGGCTCACCGCACCCGTGTCCGACCGCAAGGCGGACGTGAAGGGTGAGGGGGAGCCGGAGGACTCGAAGGCGGCGTCGGAGCAGGCGGACGTGGATACGGAGACGGAGTCCGAGGAGAGGACCTCACTGGAGAAGCCCGAGGCACCCGAGGAGGAGTCCGTCCCCGACGGCCCGGTCTTCGAGGCGTCCGACCGCCGCGCCAGGATCGTCGCCGACTACAGCGGTGTACGGCTCCGGCTGGACGACCAGGAGTGCGAGTTCCGCTGGGACGAGATCGGGGCGGTGGAGACGGAGACCGCCCGCTTCGGCAAGCGCTACACGGTGACGGTCCACACCACGGACAGCCGGTGGTACCCGCTGGAGATCGAGGCCGCATCCCGAAGCCGCTTCGCCGAGTGGGACACGGAACTGGACGCGGTCCTGGACGCCTACTTTGACGACGAGGCGTCCGCACCGGAGGCACCCGAACAGGAGGCATCCGACGTGGAGGCGCCCGACGCGGACGCCGGCGCCGGTAAGTCCAAGCCGGACGCCGACGCCGACGCGGAGGCGAAGGAGGACAAGCCCGAGCCGGGCGCCGCCCCCGTGGCCTAGGGACCGCGACGACTTCCCGCGACGGGCGGTGCCGCTAACGGCAGTACTGTGCCTCCTTGCCGATGGAGCGGTACATGCAGTCCGCGTTCTCCAGGAGTTGCAGGACGGCGTCCCGGTTCCGGGACGTCTCCCGCTCGATGACCTCGTCGGGCGGGTAGAAGCCGCCACCCGACGAGGACCTCGGATACATCTCGAAGGTGTAGCCGAAGATCTTGTGCGTGCCCCACAGGTAGTCGTCGATCGACCCGTCCGTGATGTACAGATCGCTGGACTGCTGCGGCGTGTAGCCGTTGCTCGCGGCCATCTTCTGACCGACCGTCCGGAAGGCGGCGTGGTCGTCGGCCGTCATCCCGGTCGTGGTGTCGGAGTAGGTGTAGCCGAACGGCCACAGCACCAGCTCGCTGTACGTGTGGAAGTCGACCCCGGCCTTGATCTGCTGCACCCCGCCCACGACCCGGCTGCGCACGAAGTCGGCGACGACCTTCACCTCGGGCGCGGACTCGGGAGCCGAACCCCGGTAGGTGTCGGAGGACTTGGAGCCGGAAGAGCCGCCGCAGCAGCCCCAGCGGTAGTCCCAGTTGCGGTTCAGGTCGGTGCCGACGTACGACGAACCGGAGTGGGGCTGCCGGTTCTTGCGCCAGGAGCGGTAGGAACCGGTGGCGATGTCGTACTCGCCGCCGTCCGGGTTGAGGTCCGGGATGATCCAGATCTCCCGGCCGTTGACCATGTTGGTGATCCGCGAGTCGCTGCCGTATCCCGCGCCGAGTTCGCGCAGCAGGTACAGCGCCATCTCCACGGTCAGGTGCTCGCGTGCGTGCTGGTGGTGGGTGAACAGGACCTCGGGCTCGTTCTCGTCCGCCGTCACGTTGTCGCTGATCTTGATGGCGACGATGTCCCGGCCCTGGTAGGACCGGCCGATCACCCGCTTGCTCATGATGTTCGGGTACGCCGACAGCCGCTGGTCGATCTCCGCGTTCATCTCGGCGTAGTTGTGGTAGCGGGAGTCGGCCGAGGGGAAGTCGAACAGACGCAGACCGTCGGCGGCGGACGAGCGGTCGGGAGCGGCGCCCAACGGCGTGACCTCGTAACCCTGTTGGCGCAGGGCGCGGACCTGGTCCGCACGGCCGGAGACGACCACCGTCTCCTCGTCGGCCTCGTCCACGGTGACCCCGGCCCGCTGAATCGCCGTACGGGTCACGGGAGTCGTGCGCTGATGGATCTCGTACTGGCGGATGTCGTCGGCCGAAGGCGCCGCCCGCTCCGCGCTGTCGGCGCCGGCCTCCGTGGCCGTCATCGACACGGGCGCGGCGAGGGCGAGGGCGAGGAGGGCGGCGAGCACGGCGGAGCGTCTGCCGCGTGTGCGAAGTCGCATGAAGTCTCCTTGCGGGAGGTGGGGTTGTCCATGGCGACGTGCCTGGTGCGGTGTGCGGTGCCGCAATCCTGCGTGCGTGACATGATCAGGTCAAGACCGTCGTGTCAGTCGACCACTCGACCAGGTGCATCCGGTGAAGATCCCCGCACGCCCCCTTGTCCCGTCGGCACCTATCCGCTTTCTTGACCTTCATGGCGGACACCACGGGAAACACCCAGGACCCCGGAGCGCCACCCCACGGCCCCGGCCCCCAGCCCCGCAAGTCCAGTTGGCGCCACATCGGCCCCGGTATCGTCGTCGCCGCGACCGGTGTGGGCGCCGGCGACCTGGTCGCCACCCTCATCGCCGGCAGCAGCTTCGGCTACACCCTCCTCTGGGCGGCGGTGATCGGCTGCCTGGTGAAGATCTCCCTCGCCGAGGCCGCGGGCCGCTGGCATCTGGCCACCGGCCGCACCCTGTTCGACGGCTGGGCGAGCCTGGGCCGTTGGACGACGTACTTCTTCGGCGTCTACGTCGTCATCTGGGGCTTCGTCTACGGCGCGGCGGCGATGTCGTCGAGCGCCCTGCCCCTCCAGGCCCTCTTCCCGGGCGTGATGGACCTCGAGTGGTGGGGCATCGCCTGCGCCCTGGTGGGTCTGGTCTTCGTCTGGTGCAACCGGTACGCGGTCTTCGAGAAGGTCATGACCGTCCTGGTGGGCGTCATGTTCGTGGTGACGGTCTACCTGGCGATCAGGGTGACCCCGAACCTGGGCGACGCCTTCGCCGGACTGCTCCCGGTCCTGCCCGACGAGGACGACTCGGTCCTCTACACCCTCGGCCTGATCGGCGGTGTGGGCGGCACGATCACCCTGGCCGCGTATGGCTACTGGATCAACGCCAAGGGCTGGACCGACTCCGGCTGGATGAAGGTGATGCGCCTGGACAACCGCGTCGCGTACCTCACCACCGGCATCTTCGTGGTCGCGATGCTGGTGGTCGGCGCCGAACTCCTGAACTCGGCCGGTGTCGCGATCGCCGGCGGTGACCAGGGCCTGGTCCAGCTGAGTGACATCCTGGAGGACAAGTACGGTGCCACGACGGCCACGTTCTTCCTGATCGGCTTCTTCGCCACCTCGTTCACCTCGCTGATCGGCGTGTGGCACGGGGTGAGCCTGATGTTCGCCGACTTCGTGACCCGCGGCCGGAAGAAGGCCGCCCGGTCCACGGGTGAGCACATCGCCTCCGGCAGGCCGGAGAAGTCCTGGCCCTTCCGCGCCTACCTGCTGTGGCTGACCTTCCCACCCATGATCCTGCTGTTCGAAGGCCAGCCGTTCCGCCTGATCATCATCTACGGCGTCCTCGGCGCCGCCTTCATGCCCTTCCTCGCCCTCACCCTGGTCTGGCTCCTCAACTCCAGCCGCACCCCCCGCGAATGGCGCAACGGCCCCCTCAGCAACACCATGCTCGCCCTCGCGGGCCTCCTCTTCCTGGTCCTGTGCGTCAAGCAGGTCTGGGACCAGCCCTGGTCGGAGTTCTTCTAGCGGTCAGGTCAGTTCAGGTCGTCCCACCGTGGGCTGAGGGCGATCGTCCGGAGTTCCTTCATGCTCAGCGCGGGGGTGTCGCGTGTGGCGTCCTCGTGCTGAGCACCGGTGTTGAAGGCACTGACCACCACGCGCATGCCGTCGACCCGCAGGGTGTCGACGGTCCACATGACGACACCGGCGGCGCCCTTCTCACCCGGCCCCTGCCGGGTGGCGACCAGGGTTCCGTCGTCCAGTGTCTCGGCGGAGCCGTAGAGCCGGCCTGCGTCACCGAGCATGCCGTGCTGGACGTTGATCTGGACGAAGCTCCTCCCCTTGCCGTCGTCGAGGACGAGATAGGCGTACTCCTCCTCCTGACCGCCCTTCGACACCACCTCGACACGGTCGGGGACGAGTTCGGCGAGCGTCTCCCGGACCGCTGGACCGTCGGCGCGCGGCGGCGGCGTACTCGACGCCGCGGACGGTTTCCCGGTCCTCTCGGCAATGGCGTCGACGGCGGCCTGCCACTGCGGGGCCGTGACGAGTTCCTTCAGCTGGGAGGCGGACAGCGGGGGCGCGGGCCGGCTGACGGGCTCGTCCTTCTCGGCGGCCGAGTTCCACTCGCGCACGCTGACCTGCTGCCCTTGGGGGGTGACCAGGACGGCGTTCCACATCCTGGTGTCCACGCGCCGGTCCGGATACTCGTACCCCTTGAACAGCATGAGCTTCGAACCGTCCGCCAGCGTGCTGGTGACACAACTCTCGTGCGGGGTGAATACCTCGTCCGGGCACCGGGTGGTCTCACGGGCCTGGGAGCTTCCCGGCTCGACGCGGGAGAGACCGACGCCGACGGCTGCGGGCCCCTCGCCGTCGTCGTACACGACCTGGGCGAACGGCCCGAGGACCGAGTCGGTCCCGCGCCCCTGCTCCCCGCTGAACTCCCCGTCGGGGAGGAGTCCCTTCAGCGTGCGGACGAGTTCCTCACCGGAAACGGGCGCCGGAGCGCTCCGGGCGTCGGCGGTGACCTCGGCTCCCGAGGCTGCCGACGCCCGCCCGTTCTCCCCGCCCCCGCCCCCGTCCCGCCCGGCAGGAGGAGTGCCCCGCCCACCCCCACGAGCGCGATCCCGGCCGCACCCCCGAGGACGGCGGCCCGCCGCCGCACCCGCATCCGCCTTCCCCGGGCCCGCCCCCCGTCGGTGAGGGCGCTCCGGTCGGCCTCGAAGGCGTTGCCGGTGTCGTGCAGAGCGGAGGAGAGCCGCTCCTCGAAGGGGTCGCTGTGCTGGTCGACGGACATGACGAACCACCGCTTCCGTGAGGTGAACATGGAGAAGTGAGGAGGGGACGGCCTGCGGCCGGTCAGGACCGGGCGTACTCACCGAGGTCCTCACCGAGCAGTTCCCGCAGCCGGGCCAGGGCGCGCACACTGCGCGTCCGCACCGCCGCCGAGCTGACGTTCATCGCGTCGGCGGTCTCCTGGACCGAGCGGTCCTCCCAGTACCGTAAGACGATCACCGCGCGGTCCTTCGCGGGCAGCCCGGCGAGGGCGTCGAGCAGGGTGAGCCGCAGGGACGGGTCGGCGTCGGCACCCGGCAGATCCGGGAGCGCGGCGGTCGAGCGCTCGGTACTGCTGCGCCGCCGCCGGTGGGCGAGGAACGCGCGGGTGAGAACGGTCTGCGCGTAGCCGGCGGGGTTGCCCACGCGGGAAACCCGTCCCCAGTGCACGTACACCCGTCCGAGAGTCTCCTGGACGAGGTCCTCGGCGAGGTGCGTGTCCCCGGCCGTGAGCAGACACGCGGACCGGTACAGATGCCCGGCCCGCGCCACCGCGAACTCCCCGTACTCGCCCCCGCCACCGTCCTGCACCATCCGCGCCTCTCCCTCGGCTCACCCCACAGCTCTCACCTCATTGATGCGCCGGACCCGGGAAAATGTTTCACCCACACGTCACACCGGCGGGACTGGTCCGGCCCCGCCGGCACCGGCTTCACAACAGGTGGCCGGCCTTCCCCGCCTTGATGCCGAGGATCAGGAGTCACCGATGTCCGCGTCCCGCCGCCCCTTCGCACCCGCGCTCTCCGCCTGCCCTACGGCCCCCGTCCCCGACACCCTGGCCTACGGCTTCACGCCGCCCGCGCAGCTCACCAGTCCGGCGTCGGCGAGAGCGGCGTCGCGGGAGCTGCTGCGGGCGCACGGGCAGGCGGGCCTGGTGGACCCCGTCCTGCAAGGGATGAGCGAACCGGGCGGCGAGACCGGCATGCGGGCCGCCCTGCCCGGCGCGGGCGCGAGGTCGTACGGCAGCCCACCCGCCCCCGTACCCCTGCCGTCGGGGTGACCCACTCCCCGGGCCAGGTTGCCGAAAAGCGTGAGCACTTGGCGGCCAACTGTCACGCGAGCGCTCAAACGAGCGGCATCCGGACAGTTGCAGTCGAAGTGCTCACGCTTTCGCGAGAGTGTGCAGTGCTCCCGGCCGAGACCGGTCACCGTGGTTCGGCGGGGGTCAGGTCCGGGACGGCTTGAAGGTGCCGCAGTCGGTGTCGCGTGTCAGGCAGTCCGGGGCGTTGTTCACCATGGTCGGGGAGACGTGGCCGCTGCCCGCGCCGCGGGTGGAGGCCGGGAGACCGTGGCCCGCCTGGGACGGGCCGGCGCCGTCGAAGCCGTACTCCCGCATCACGGCGGACACCGGGTTCGCGAAAAACACCCACGACGCCGGGGCGCCACCCCACGGCCCCGGCCCCTCAACCCCGCAAGTCCAGTTGGCGGTACATCGGCCCCGGCCTCGTCGTCGCCGCGACCGGTGCCGGGGCCGACGACCTCGTCGCCCCCCTCGCGGGCAGCACCTGTCGGAGTTCTTGCAGCCTCTGCCGTCAGGTCGCCGCAGAGCGAAGTGAGGAGACCGCCCCCGCCCGCATCACCGGAGGAACTGCCGGGGAAAGGCCCAGGTAGTCAAGCCCTGAGTGCCCTTGTTGAAATTATGTTCTTTCTTGGAACGCCATTCCAGTCATGCTACTTTGTGTCCACTTCCGGCCAAACGTCGGTGGGAGGGAAGAGGGCAGGTGACTTCAGTGGAGGACGTCGCAGTGGGTGGCGTGTCGATCAGCGCAGCCGCAGCAGTGCGTGAGATCACCGATGGCGCGACACTCGCGATCTCGGGAGCCGGGGGCGGGGTGCTCGAACCGGATGCGTTGCTCATGGCTCTGGCGGCCCGCTTCGAGGCTGAGGGGAGCCCGCGCGATCTGACGATCGTGCACAGCGTGGGCTTGGGCGACAAAGCACTACGAGGCATGAGTCACCTGGCCAAGCCCGGCCTGGTCGCCAAGTTCATCGGTGGCCACATGGGCAACAGCCCCGCCGTCGGCAAGATGATCCGCGACAACCAGGTCGAGGCCTACAACCTTCCGCTCGGTGTGCTGAGTCAGCTCTTCCGCGACACCGCTGCCGCCGGCCCGGGCTGCTGACCACAACCGGCCTCGGCACGTTCGTCGATCCACGGCTCGGTGGAGGCAGCTTGAACTCGATCTCCAAGGACCGCCTCGTCGAGGTGATGGAGCTCGACGGGGAGGAGTACCTCTTCTACAGGGCGATCCCCGTCGATTTCGCCTTCGTGCGCGGCAGCCGGGCCAACGTACTGGGCAACGTGGTGTACGACGATGAACCGTCGTACCTCGACACACTGGAGATCAGCATGGCCGGCTACCGGGGCGGCGCGACCCGTCCCGGGCCGGGGCGTACGTTCGTGCAGGTCAAGGAGGTCACGTCCGAGCGCTTCCATCCCAAGCGCGTGCACATACCCGGGGCGCTCGTCAGCGCGGTCGTGGAGTACCCGGAGCAGTGGCAGACCTATGTGGCGGAGCGCAATGACGCCTTCGCCGGCGATGTGCGCATCGACGAGTTCCCCGAGCTGCCGCACGGGTGGCGGCGGATCATCGCCGAGCGGGCGGCCCGCTTCGTCCAGCCGGGCGATGTGGTGAACCTCGGTGTCGGGGTGCCCGACGGTGTGGCGTCCGTGCTGCAGGAGACCGGCATGACCGAGCAGATCACGATGACGAACGAACACGGGGTCATCGGTGGAGTCACGTCGCTCGGCATGACGTTCGGCGCGTCGAGCAACCACGACGCCCTGCTGACGATGACGAACATCATCGACCTGTACCAGGGCGGCATGCTCGACGTCACCTTCCTGGGCTTCGCACAGGCCGACCGGCACGGCAACGTCAACGTGTCTCTCTACAACGGCGAGGTGATGGGGGCCGGTGGGTTCATCGACATCGCCCAGAACGCCCGTCGCGTGGTCTTCTGCGGCTCCCTCACCGCCGCCGGCTTCAAGCCCGACATCGGCGACGGAACGCTGGGCATCGCCCGCGAGGGCTCCGTCGACAAGTTCGTCGGTGACGTCGACCAGATCACCTTCAGCGGCGAGCAGGCGATCAAGCGGGGACAGGACGTCCACCTCGTCACCGAGCGTGCCGTCTTCCAGCTGACCCCCCAGGGCTGGGCTCTGCGCGAGGTCGCCCCCGGTGTTGACGTACAGGCCGACGTACTGGACCACTGCCCCTTCACGCTTGTGCTCGACGACGTGTCGCCCATGGCAGCCGAGCTTTTCACCCGAAAGGACAGCCTTGAAGTCTGAGACCGCCGGACCGATCCGGATCCTCACCCTCGATCGGCCGGAGAAGCTCAACGCCATGAACAGCGAGGCGTGGACGGACCTGCTGCGCGAGCTGCGCACGGCGGAGGACGACCCGTCGATCCGTGTGGTGTCGCTCCGCTCGCAAGGACGCGCCTTCTGCGCGGGCAACGACATCAAGGAGACAAACGCTTTCACCACGAGGGCGCAGACGCGAGCCTACTTCCTGGACCTGATGGTCCCCACGCTCGCGGCGATGGCCGGCAGCAGGCTGCCGATCGTGGCGGAGGTCCAGGGCATGGCGCTCGGCGCCGGCATGGAACTCCTCCAGTTCTGCGACGTCGTCATCGCCAGCGATGCCGCTGTCTTCCGCCTTCCGGAAACGAGCATCGGCCTGTGGGCCACCGTCTTCCTGGGGTCGGCCAGCTACACGACCAGCCGACGTACGACGCAGTACCTGGCGCTGACGGGCGAACCCGTCAGCGCGCAGGAGGCACTCGAGGCGGGTCTCATCACTCGCGTCGTCGCGCCGGATGCGCTGGAGCGCGTGGGCGGGGAGGTCGCCGCCACGATCGCGCGCAACGCCCCGCGGGCTACCGCGTTGAGCAAGAAGTTCGCCAACCACACGATGCTGACCGAGTCGCTGCCGGTGGTCCGCGAGGCGCTCTCCGTGCTCATCGACGAGACGTTCAGCGGGCAGGAAGGCATCGAGGGCGTGGCCTCGTTCCTGGAGAAGCGCGCCCCCGTCTTCGCCGACGTCACGAACGTGCACGGACGGTGAGACGGTTGTCCGGGTCTTCACAGGTGTGTGCGGTCTGTCGTCCGGCCGCCGAGGGTGCTCGGGTCGAGGTGGCGTCATGAGCCACGACCAAGGCGTGGTGCCGTCTCAGGCGGACGTGGTCATCGTCGGGGCCGGCATCGCCGGTCTCGCGGCCGCGGCGTGGTGCGCCGAGAAGCAGGTACGTGCCGTCCTGCTGGAGAAACAGCCCGAGATCGGCGGCACGAGCGCGATGAGCGGCGGATGGTTCGCCTTCTCGGGCACCGACGAGCAGCAGCAGCGCGGCATCGTCGACCACGACTCCACCTTCGTGGCGGACATGCTCGCCGCCTCCGGAGGGGTCGCTGATCCAGCGCTGCTGGAGGCGTTCGCGCGCGAGCAGCACGACGCCTACGACTGGATGCGCGGTCTGGGGCTGGAGTTCGACGTGGTCAAGCTCAGTTCCGGACAGAGCGTCCCCCGCTCGCACCGCGCGCCGATCGAGACCGTGCTGGCTGCCCTGCTCGCTCGGGTCGAGGCCGCCTCCACCGTGGTCCTGCGCACCGGTGCGCGCGTGGTGGACCTCATCGACGACGGAGGGACCGTCGTGGGCGTCGAGGTCGAGCTGGACGGTGGCACGCGACAGCGTGTGCACGCCGGCGGCGTTCTGCTGGGGACGGGCGGTTTCACCCGCTCCCCGGAGATCATCGGCCGGTACGCTCCGCGTCAGGTCGACGCGATGCCGTACGGGGGCCTGGGCAACACCGGCGACGGCCTGCGCTTCGCCGCCGCGCGAGGCGCAGCCCTGCGCGACATGGAGTACGTCTCGGGCACCTTCGGCTCTCACCCCGAGACGACCATCAAGGAGCACGAACTGCTGACCGCGTTCTACATGGGTGCCATCATCGTGAACGTCGAGGGCCGGCGCTTCGTGGACGAGTCGGCCTCGTACAAGACGTTGGGCGCCGCGTGCCTGGAGCAGCCTCAGCAGATCGCGTTCCAGGTGTTCGACGCGGACGTACGTGCGCAGTCCCAGCCAGGGGTCCCTCTCTCGGACATCGATGCTCTCGAGGGCAAGGGGCATGTGCACCGGGCCGACTCGTTGCGGGAACTCGCCGAGGCGGCAGGCATCGACGCAGCGCAGTTGGAGCGCACGGTGCATGAGTACAACGCAGCGGTGGCCGATGAGCGCTCGGACGCCTTCGGCCGCACCGGACTGTGCAACGGGGTAGGGCGTCTCGTGCCCGTCACCAAGGCCCCCTTCTACGCCTACCCGGCGAAGACGTTGATGACGTCGACGTACTGTGGCGTGGCCGTCGACGCCGCCGGCCGGGTACTGACCGAGTCCGGGGCGGCCGTACCCGGGTTGTATGCCGCGGGCGAGGTCGTCGGCGGATTTCACGGCAAGGCGTACGTGACCGGCACGGCGCTGAGCAAGGGCCTGATCTTCGGCCGCGTCGCGGCCTCACACATAGTCTTGGAGGCTGCCGCGCGATGAAGCTTTTCGTGCTGCTCGGCGATCCGATCAAACAGGCCAAGCTGCCCGACCTGTTGAACGATCGGGCGCGCGAGGTCGGCCTGGACTGGTTGATGGTCATGGCACGTTGTCGTGCGGACAGCCTGTCCGACGTCATGGCCGGCCTGTCCGGGAACGGGCAGGTGGCCGGGATCGTCGTCACCGTGCCGCACAAGGTGAACGTCGCCAGGATGTGCGACAGTCTCGGCCAGGCGGCCGAGGCGTGCGGCAGCGTCAATGTCGTGCGCCGTGACGCGCGCGGCGGCTGGCACGGAGACAACGTCGACGGCCTGGGGTTCGTCGCGGGGCTGCGTGCTCAACACCGGCTGCCCGATCATCCGCGGGTCGACATCATCGGCGGCGGAGGTGCAGGCGTCGCCATCGCCTTCGCCCTGCACGCGCAGGGTGCCGAGGTGCGGATCGGGGAGATCGACGCGGGCCGCCGTGAGGCGGTGGCCTCGTTGCTGGGCGCTGCGGGCACCGAGGTCCAGGTCCTTGACCGTGTCGACGGCCACGCATGTGACCTGGTGGTCAACGCCACCCCCTTGGGACTGTCACCGAACGACCCGCTGCCGTTGGATCTGAGCCGTACCTCGCTCGCACCGGGCGCGGTGGTCGCGGACATCGTGATGGACCCGACGCGCACCGCGTGGTTGGAGCACGCGGACCGGTTGGGCCATGCGACGCACGAAGGCCGTCACATGCTCGCGGCCCAACTGGAGCCGATGCTCGACTTCTTCGGCGAGACTCAGCCCCGATTCACCGGTTGAGGGACGGCGGTGCCGTTGCCCAGCGTGTGACGACTGCACGCCGTCTTCCGCCGGTTCCTGTCGTGCCGGGCCGCACACTCCGCCGCTGCCCGGCACGTACGCGGTCCCGTACCCATCCGCGCAGGGGGTATGAGCCACCACCAGGTCCGCCCGAGAGGGTCCAAGCCCCCCGGACACGTGGAACGCCGAGCAGATCAGCGGCCCCCTACCCGCAGCCGGACCCATCCGCCGATCACCGGAAAGAACGACCTGTGAAACGAGCGGGTGGATCCGCTCTCAGGCACGGGTGACGGTCTGCAGGCGTCCTTCGGCGGCTTCCAAGATCTTCGTGACCTCGGCCGTGGTCTGGAGCAGGCGCGGCGCGAGCTGCGTCAGTCGCTCCTTGGTCAGCCGCGGGGTCGGACCGGTAATGCTGATCGCCCCGGCGACCTCACCGGCGACGAAGATGGGTGCGGCCACGGTTCCGACCCCCAAGGAGTAGGTGTCGATGGCGATGGCGAAGCCTTGATCGCGGGTCTTCGTGAGCTCGGCGCGGATCTCATCGATCGTCTGGGGTGCGCGGGGCCCGCTGTCCTCCCGGCTGGCGATGCCTTGACGCAGGATCTTCTGCAGCGCGATCTCCTCGGGGACGTGCGCCATCCAAGCGAAACCGGTGGCCGAGCAGCTGAGCGTGACGGTGCTGCCCGAGTCGGGGTCGTAGCGCAGCCCGGATCGTTTGCCTTGGTAGGCGGCGACCCAGACCATGTCGTCAAGGTCGATGACGGCCAGGCGGACGAGCTCGGCGGTGTCACTGGCAAGTTGTTCGAGCACGGGCCGGGACAGGCCGACCAGGTCGTTGACCGCGAGGTGTTTCAGGCCCAGGGAGACCAGTTTGAGGCTCAGCACGTAGTTGCCGAGCGCGCCGTCCTGGCGCACGTAGCCGGCGTCGCTGAGCTCGGCGAGCAGTCGGTGAGCCGCACTGCGAGGTATACCGAGTGAGTCGGCGATCTGGTGCAGCTGCAGGCCTTCCTCGACGCCGGCGAGGACTTCGAGGATGCCAAGGCCGCGCGCGAGCGCAGGAGCCATGAGTCGTTTCCCTTTCCAATGAGGGCCGTTGCCGGTGGTGCCGCCGACTTGTGACCCATCCTGTCACCAAAATCCGGATCGCCATATCGCTATGCGATGTCGTTCCAACTTTAGCTTGTATCGAACTGCTTTTCATGTTGGAATGCCGTTCCATAAGCGACGGGGCGGTAGGTACCCGTCACACTCCCCGCCCTGACACGAGCGCCTCGTGCATGACGCAAGGACGGCAAGAACCATGGAGCATGTCACGCAAAGACAGCAGACACCACGCAAGGCCGCGATGGCGTCACTGTTGGGCAGCACGCTCGAGTACTACGACTTCTTCATCTACGGCGCCGCGGCTGCGCTGGTGTTCAACCATCTGTTCTTCCCTGACGTGAGCCCGGCCGTCGGTCTGATCGCGTCGTTCGCGACGTTCGGCGTGGGATACATAGCGCGACCGCTCGGCGGCCTGGTGTTCGGTCACTTCGGCGACAGGATCGGCCGCAAGCGGGCGTTGCTCGGATGTCTGCTGATGATGGGCGTGAGCTCCTTCCTGATCGGCTGCCTGCCCACCTACGGGTCCATCGGGGTCCTGGCCCCGATCGGGCTGACGGTGTTGCGGCTGCTCCAGGGCTTCTCCGCCGGGGCGGAATCGGCTGGGGCGGCAACGCTGACCGTCGAGCACTCCTCTAACGAACGTCGCGGCTTCTTCAGCAGCTTCCTCTCGGTCGGCATCGCGGCGGGCAACGTGCTGGCGACCCTGGTGTTCATCCCGGTCGCGGCGTTGCCGGACGAGGCGCTGTACAGCTGGGGATGGCGTGTGCCCTTCTGGCTGTCGGCGGTCGTCGTCCTGATCGCCTACCTGGTGCGTACGCGCCTGGAGGAGACCCCGGTCTTCCAGGAGATAGCCGAAGAGGACGAGGTGCGCAGCCTGCCTGCGAAGGACGTGCTGCGCTATCAGTCCGGATCGGTCGTGCGCGTCGCGGGCGCGACGATGCTGGCCATGATGCAGTCACTGTCGACGGTGTTCGTCCTGGCCTATGCGACGCAGGAGGTCGGGGTGGAGCGGTCGACGATGCTGATCATCAGCGCGGTGGCGGTCGCCCTGATGATGTTCACGTCACCCGCCGCGGCTCATCTGTCCGACCGGTTCGGCCGGCGACCGGTGACTCTCACCGCCTCGATTGGCTGTGGGGTAACGATCGTCCCCTACCTGTGGATCGTCTCGACCGGCAACGTTCCGGGCATCGCCGTCATGACGATCGTGTTCATGGCGCTGCTCTATGCCTGCCGTGAGGGCGTGTGGCCGTCCTTCTACGCTGAGCAGTTCGCAGCCCCGGTCCGCTATTCCGGCATGGCGATGGGCAACCAGCTGGGCAACGTGATTGCCGGATTCGCACCGCTGATCGCCACCGCCCTGCTCTGGGACGGACCGCTGGGTTGGCTGCCCGTGGCAGTGTTCGGCGTCATCGTGTCGATCATCTCGGGTACCGCGGTCTACTTCATGCGCGAGACGGCCGGGCTCTCGCCCGAGGAGCTCGACGCGCCGTACGAGCAAGCGCGGGCCGCACGGCGTGAGCCGACGGCTGTCCCCGTCGCTTGACCACCGTCAGTGTGGTTACGGCATCGCCCCCGCCCGCGTCACCGTGGGCGGGGGCGATGCCGGATCGGCTGGAGGCTACGGCAGGGCGTGGACGTGGGGGCCCACCGCGTTGGACCAGGCGTTGCCGGCGGTGGCGTCCCAGTTGGTGGACCAGGTCATCGCGCCGCGCAGGCTCGGGTAGGTCCGGGACGGCTTGAAGGTGCCGCAGTTCGTGCCGCGCGTCAGGCAGTCCAGGGCGTCGTTCACCACGGACGGGGAGACGTGGCCGCTGCCCGCGCCGCGCGTGGAGGCCGGGAGGCCGAGGCCCACCTGGGACGGGTCGAGGCCGCCTTCCAGTTGGATGCAGGCCAGCGCGGTCAGGAAGTCCACCGAGCCCTGGCTGTACACCTTGCCGTCGCAGCCCAGCATCGAACCGCTGTTGTAGTACTGCATGTTGACGACCGTGAGGATGTCCTTCACGTTCAGCGCGGTCTGGAAGTAGGAGTGGGACGTGGACTGCATGTCGATGGTCTGCGGGGCCATGGTCAGGATCATGTCCGGGCCCGCCTTCGCGGACAGCGACCGCAGCGCCTGCGTCATGTAGGTCGTGTGGAGGCCGTTCTCCAGGTCGATGTCGACGCCGTCGAAGCCGTACTCCTGCATCACGGCGTACACGGAGTTCGCGAAGTTCGTCGCGGAGGTGGGGTTGTTCACCGACACGGTGCCCAGTTCGCCGCCCACCGAGATGACGACCTTCTTCCCGGCCGCCTGCTTGGCCCGCACGTCCGCCTTGAACTGGTCGACGGTGTAGCCGTTCAGGCCCGCCGAGTCCAGGTGGAAGGTGACCGCCCCCGGTGTGCCCGTCGCGTCCGCGAAGGCGACCGCGATGATGTCGTACTGGGCCGGGACGTCCGAGACGCGTTGCACCGCCGCGCCGTTGTTGAAGTTCTGCCAGTAGCCGGTCACCGCGTGCTTGGGCAGATCACCGCCCCCACCGCCACCGTTCTCCTTCGTCCGGGCCGTCACCGCCGTCGACTTCGTCGACTCGCCCGCCCCGTTGGTGGCGGTCACCTGGAAGGAGTACGACGTCGAGGCGGCGAGGCCGGTCACCGTCGCCGACGTGCCCGACACCGCCGTCACCTTCGTACCGTCGCGGTAGATGGTGTAACCGGTCGCGCCCGACACCGCGTTCCACGCCAGCGACACCGACGACGACGTCGTACCGGAGATGCTGAGGCCGCCCGGCGTGCCCGGGATCGTGGGCTCCGGGTCACCGCCGTCGCCCCCGCCCCCGTCGGGGCCGAAGACCGACAGGTCGTCCGCGTAGTAGGCCTGCTGCCCGTACCAGCCGTGCGTGTAGACGGTCACCGAGGTGGTCGCGGAGCCGGTCCGGAAGCTCGTCGTCAGCTGCTTCCAGCTGCTGGAGTCCGGGGTCCAGGTCGAGACGTCCGTCGTGCCGGTGCCGGTCACGCCCAGGTAGGCGTAGCCGCCCCGCACCCAGGTGCTCAGGGAATACGTGGAGTCGGGCCGCACGGCGACGGTCTGCGCGCAGCGGGCGTTGTCCTGTCCGGACGGCGTGGCCTTGAGCGCGGCCGTGCCGCCGTGCACGGGGGACGAGACGGTCGTCCCGCTGTTCGCCGAGCAGGTCCAGTTGTTCAGGCCCGCCTCGAAGCCGGCGTTCTTGACGTTGTTGACGTCCGCCGCGGCCGCCTGGCCCGCGCCCACGAGGGGGAGGGTGAGAACGAGGGCGGAGACGAGGGCGCCCGCCCACAAACGTCTGCGCCTGGGTCCTGGCGTGCCTGGTGCGCGATCCACTGGGGCCTCCGGTGGGGGAGAAGGGGAGGAGGGAACGGCGGTGGCCACCGCTGGAGATGCAAAATGGCCCAGACCAACAGGCTTGTCAATAGGTCCGGACCATTCGTCGGCCCCTCAGGCCGGCCCCATGCCGTGCTTCCCCGCTGCCCTGTGTCCCTTGCGCGTTACTCCCGTGCCTTCCACAAGCGGTCCAGCAGCACCCCCAGCACACAGCCCGCCAGCAGCACGCCCGTCGACAACCAGAACGCGAGCGTCCCCGCCCCCGCCCGGTCCCAGTGCAGTGACAGGGTGAGCACCTGGGCCGCGACCGGCACCGCGCAGGCCGCCGCCGCGTGCCACAGCGGCACCTCCCGCCACGGCTCCGGATGCACCGACGCCGCAGCCCATGTCGCCAGCACCACGCACACCAGGTTCGGCAGATGCACCAGCCCCAGCGCCGCCCCGAACGACCCGACGCCCTCCGGGCCCACCAGGTGGTCGTACACCAGCTTCCCCTGCACCGCCGCCGTGGCGACCAGGACGATCACGCCCACCGCCCACGACCGTACGAGCGCGAGGGCGGGCGAACCGGCCCGCGTCGGGGTGTCGTAGCGGGTCATCAGAAACCTCCCCGTATCTCGAAGTACAGGACCACCGCGAAACCCACGGCCGCCGTACCGCACCCCGCGACGACGGCGAGCGATCCCAGCACCGGCGACCACATGCCCCGGTCCGCCACCGTCGCGGATCCCTCCGGATCCCGCGGGTCGTACGTCACGGTCACCGGCGTGCCCTCCTGCGTCGACCAGCCGGCCAGGTCCTCGAACTCGACCCGGGTGCCGTCGGCCGTGTAGAAGGCGAAGAAGTGGCGCCGGGCGTCCGAGCGTTGGTACGGCTCGCTCTCCACCCGCACGCACTCACCGCCGGTGCGCACCCCGCGCCGCAGTACCCGCGCCACCGTCACCAGCCGCCGCGCATACGTCAACGCCAGCCAGCCGAACAACGCCACGAGCAGAGCGGGTACGACGTACCCGGCGCCCGGCACCTCCACGGCTAGTGCACCTCCATGGCTAGTGGACCTCCACCGACTCGACGATCCGCCGTACATCGGCGTCGGAGAGCTTCCCCGCTGGGCGTCGATCCGGACCTGGAAGGTCTGCTCGGCGGAGTCCAGGCCGGTCAGGATCACACCGTTCACAGGTGTGCCCTTGGGCGGTCCGCCGTCCTCGCCGGTGGCCCTGAAGGTGAAGTCGATCCGGCGGGCCTCGTCCGTGCCGGCCAGCTCGACCTCCTTCTGGCCCTTGACGTCCGCGCCCATCTGGATGCCGGCCTCGGCGGCGATGGCCGCCCGTTCGGCGGAGTCCGCCTGTGTGAAGCCGAGCTGCACGGTGATCAGCGAGACCGTCCTGCCGCTCTCCGTGCGCTCGGCCGCGGCCGCGTTGAACCTGCTGCGCTCTCCCGCGCTCTGCTCCTCGTATTCCTCCGGATACGACACGGAGACCCCCTTGGTCTTCAGCGTCCCCCAGCCGTCCGGCACCGAGGCGGAGCCGGAGGCGGAGTCGTCCGTGCCGCAGCCGGCGAGGGAGAGGGTGAGGGCCAGCAGGCCGGTGGTCAGGTACGTGCTGCGGGGCTTCGGATGAGTCATCGGTGCGGGCTCCTTGTCCGGTCAGTTGGCACAGTAGCTGTAGGGGACGTAGGAGCGGTTGTTCCCCTCGGGGGCGCCGAGGAACTGCGCGTCGGTCAGAGTCTCCGCCTTCTGCTCGGTACTGATGGACAGGCCGAGGCTGAGCCCGACGTTCAGCTCGAAGCCGTACTCGGCGGCGTTCACCTCGCCCGTGTAGTTCATCCGGCTCGACTTGCCCTTGTCGAACATCAGCTGCCCGAACGGGTCGTCGGCACCGGGGCGGTCGGTGGGCGCGTTGTCGTCGAACATGTACTGGAACGGTGTCCCGAACTGCTCGTTGTTGCCGTCGAGCCATTGCTCGGCGATCGCCCGGTCCTGATCGCCGGCCGGTCCCGGGTCGAAGGCCAGGGTGTTGGTGACGATCTCGACCTCGTTGGGGCTGTCCGTGCCCTTCACGTTCGCGCTCCCGCCCCGCTTGTCCTTCCCGCTCTGGCCGTTGTCGCCGCCCAGCTTGGCGCCGTCCTTCTGGCTGCCCTCCTCGACAGTGCGGGTGGTGTCGATACGGACCAGCTTGCCGGTGGTCTTGTCGTAGGTGACGGTGATGGTGCCGGTCTGCGTGGTGTTCGCCGAGGCGTCGCCGCTGAGCGCGCCCGCCTCGTAGCTCGCCTTGGCGCCGTACTCGATGGACGAGGAGTACGTGTACGACCTGGTGTTCTTGTACGCGTTGTCGGTCCAGGTGACCTCGGGGGCGTACTTGAAGTTGCCGCCGAGCGTGGCGCTCAGTTTCTTCTCGTCGGCCACCGAGAACTTCAGGCCGGCCGCTGCCGAGGCCTCCAGGTTCACCTTGCCGTAAGTGATCTTCCGGTTGTCGCCGAGATCGTTCTCGATCCGCTCCCGCGTCTCCTCCTCGTCCTTCAGCGGGCCGGTCCCGAAGAGGTAGAGGATGCTGTCGCCCATGCTCGCCTCGGCGCCGCCCGGCGCGGTGCGCCGCATCTCGTACATCTGCAGCTTCTCGACGTCGTCCCGGAACCGCTGGGCCTCCTCGGGGCTCTCGAAGACCCAGGTGTCACCGTTGGTGACCTTGATGCCGAGGCCGAGCTCCACCTTGTCGGTGCCGAACTTGCCGACCTTCATGCCGGGCTTGAAGTCCTTCTTCGCCGCCACGGACGCCGCGTCGGTGAAGGTCAGATACACCATCTCGTCGTTGTCGTCGACCTTGCCGTCGCCGTTGACGTCCGTCTTCGCCTTGATCCGCTGCTCCCGGAAGCCGTACTCGTTGCCGATCTCCCAGAAGGCGATCTTCACCTTCGAGCCCGCCTTGTTGGTGACCGAGGAGACCTGGCACAGCGCCGGCTCGAAGTCGGCGTCGGTGAGCGGCTTGCCCTGCTCGTTCCCGCCGTTCCCGCCGGTGCCGCAGTTCCCGCCGCCGGTGACCCGGCAGACCTGGGCCGCGATCTCGTCGTAGACCGACTGTCCGATGCCCGTGGCGGAGACCGCCAGGACGATGGCGGCGCTGACCACGACCATTCCGAGATACTCCGGGGCGGTCGCCCCCCGGTCGTCCCGGACGCGTCTCTGTCGCCCGCCCGTCCGTATGCCCCCGCGAGCCATACGGCACCCCTCCTCGCCCAGCAGCCTCGGTGTGGACCGCGAGCGTAGGTACGGTCGTGGTCGGAAAGCGTGGGCCCGTGGGCCCAAACCGGGGCCCAGTGTCAAGGCGGCGCGCAGGGCCCAGACACCACGTACCAAATTGGGCCCGTCAAGATGCTCTACCTGCCCCGTTTTAGGGCAGCTTGCGCAACGTCTGTTGCCGTTCGGCTACCCAATCGCTGTTCTCCAGCCACGAAGCCGTGGATACAGTGCGAACGTAGTGACGCTGTGAAGTAATCACGGCTCACCTGGTGAAACAGCCGGTGGGCCGACAGGCAGGAGGGGAACGGGGGAGCCGCGCGTGCCAACCGCCATCGCTGTGACCGGCGCCGACCTGGCGCTGCCGCCACAGGACGAACGAACCCTGCCGGCCGTCGTGCTGCAGGACATCGACACCCGCCCGTTCGAACAGGCGCTGACCGAACTGCAGACGCTCATCGAGCGGCACGGGCACGTCATCGTGGTCTGTTCCCCGGCCGCGCCCACCGCCGTCCAGCGGCGGCTGCAAAGCCTCCGCTCCCTGCTGGAGACCGACCGGATCGCGTTCTTCCAGCCCGATCTTCCGCCGCTCGGGCTGGCCGTCCTGGCCCGCCAGTTGCGGCAGCTGGCCTCGTGCGATCTCAGCCCCGGCGTGCTGGCCTCGGCCAGGCCTGCTGGTCCACTACATCCACGCCGGTGCCCTGCTGGGCTCTGTCGCCCGGCTCGACCGCGTCCCCGTGAATCTCAAGCAGCACGCCAAGTCCTGGCTCCCCGGCAGCCAGTTCGCCGTACTCGCCCACCCCCAGCCGCAGCTCGTGCGCCTCGGCCCGGAAGCCGCGCTGGACGGACCGGAGTTCGGCACGTGGATGCTCACCGCCAAGGGACAGCTCCAGTCCGACTGGGTCACCGGCACCCTGGCTCCGGCCTGGAACGTGCAGGGATTGCAAGAGACTTCACTGCCGGCCGCGTCCCCGGGGTGGTGGGGAACCGGCAAGCTGATCGAGTTCTGCACCTACCTGCCCGAGCTGTCCGTTCTGTACCAGCTGGTCACGTCCGTGCGGCGCGGCGTCTGTCACTGGTGCGGCCTCGACGTCCTCGGCGACCGGTGCGTGTTCTGTTCGGCCACCCCGCCCGGCCACGACGCCCCGCCGCAATCCCGCCCCGGGAACCGGACGGCCGTCGGGTGAGTCCTGGACACACGCGGCGCGCCGCGGTACTCGTGGCCCGGGGATCCTGCCCACGCCCGCCCGGGCGCCTGCTCACCACACCCGACTCCGCTCGACCGATATCCCCAATGAGGTTGTACGGTTCATGAACTCCCGTCAGCGCCGCGGCGTGATACTCCTGCTCCTGTCGGTCCTGTGCGCCCTCGGCGCGTTCGCCGGCGTGCTGTCCGTCATCAGTGACGTGAACTCCAAAGTCGGCCCCGAGGCCGCCGCGTACCGGCTGAAGGCCAACGTGGCGCCCTATACCGAGCTCAGCAGCGGCCAGTTCGAAAAGGTCCGGATGCCCGAGCGGTGGCTGTCCCAGAACGCCGTCACCGACCTGGACGAGATCCAGGGCAAGATCGCCGTCACCACGCTGCGGAAGGGCTCACTTCTGCAGAACGACATGATCGTGAACCAGCCCGCTCTGAAGCCGGGTCAGCAGGAGGTCGCCATCATGATCGATGCCGCGACCGGTGTCGCCGGCAAGATCACACCGGGATCGACGGTCAACGTCTACGCCACCTTCGCCGGAGCACAGCAGGGTGATCCCGCCCAATCCAAGATCATCGTGACGAACGCCAAGGTCCTCGACGTCGGCCGGATCACCGCCCTCGAGCCCGACGAGGACGAGCGAGGCCGACAGCCCACCGACGGCGTCCCGATCACCTTCGCGCTGTCCACCATCGACGCCCAGCGCATCACCTACGCCGAGTCATTCGCCCAGCGTGTCCGGCTCGCGCTGGTCGCCCCCGGCAGCGACACCACCGTCCCGGACTCCCAGCGGACGTACGAACTCGCGAAGGACAAGTGAGAGCCGCATGCCCACGAGGATCCTCCCGGCGGTCGGCGACGCGGACGCGGTGCGGTCCATCACCACACTGCTCAGTCAGCTGCCGGACGCCGAGCCGGTGGCTCCGGTGGCCGACTCCACCCAGCTCATCGACACCCTCGCGCGCCTGGCCGCCGAGTCGGTCGACGAGCTGCCCGAGGTCGTGGTCGTCCACGAGCGGATCGGTCCCGTCCCGGCACTGGAGCTGATCCGCGAAGTCGCCCTGCGCTTCCCCGCCGTCGGCGTCATCCTCGTCACCTCGGACGCGAGCCCCGGCCTGTTCCAGGCCGCGATGGACTACGGCGCCCGCGGCCTGGTCGCCCTCCCGCTCAGCTACGAGGAACTCGGCAGCCGCGTCCAGGCGGTGGCCCAGTGGTCGGTCGGCGTACGCCGTCACCTGGGTGCGAGCGGCGACGTCTTCACCGGCGTCGGCGGCACCGTCGTCACGGTCAGCGGGGCGAAGGGCGGCGTGGGGACGACCCTGACGGCGATCCAGCTGACCCTCGCCGCACAGGCGTCCGGCCGAGCCGCCGCCCTGGTCGACATGGACCTCCAGACCGGCGACGTCGCCTCCTACCTGGACGTCCAGTTCCGCCGCTCGGTCGTCGACCTCGCGGCGGTCACCGACATCTCCCCGCGCGTCCTCGCCGACGCCGTCTTCCGGCACGACACCGGTGTCGCGCTGCTGCTCGCCCCCGCCGAGGGCGAACGCGGCGAGGACGTCACCGACCGCGCCACCCGGCAGATCGTCAGTGCCCTGCGCTCCCGCTACGAGGTCGTCGTCATCGACTGCGGAGCCCAGCTCGGCGGGGCGGGCGCGGCGGCGGTCGAGATGGCCGACACCGCGCTCCTGGTCACCACGCCGGACGTGGTGGCGGTCCGGGGAGCCAAACGGACGGTGCGGATGTGGGAACGGCTGCAGATCCGCAAGGCGGAGGAGACCACGGTGGTCGTCAACCGCCACACCCGGGCCACGGAGATCCAACCGCCGCTGATCCAGAAGATCACCGGCACCACGGTCGCGGCGACCGCGGTCCCCGCCAACTTCAAGGAGCTGCAGAGCGTCGTGGACGCGGGCCGTGTCCACGAACTGGAGAGCAAGAGCGCGGTGAAACAGGCCCTGTGGGGCCTCGCAGGCGAACTCGGCCTGGTCAAGGCCACCGAGGGTGCCCACAAGACCGGTCGGCTGCGCGGCGACCGGGGATCGGCCAACTTCCGGCGGCGCAAGGACCAGAGGGAATGAGGATGCGGGCGATACGACGGGCGCGTGACCGAGTCCGGAACCGAGTCCGGGACCGGGGCCAGGTCACCATCGAATTCCTCGGTATGACACCGGCGATTCTCGTGACGTTGGTGGTGCTGTGGCAGCTCGTGCTGGTGGGATACACGTTCACCCTCGCGGGGAATGCCGCGGACGAGGCGGTACGGGCGGGGACGGCGTCGGAGCGGGCCTGGCGCCAGAGTGCCTGCCGCGAGGCCGGGCTGGACAAGCTGCCCGACGCGTGGAAGGGCGCCGCGACGGTGAACTGCACGACGGCGGGCGGCTTTGTCACGGCCGAAGTGAAGCTGAACGTCCCCGTGCTGTTCCCTGGCACAGCCGACTTCCCCTTCGACGTGACGGGCAGCGCGGGCGCGGTGGAGGAGGTGGACTGACATGCCGTACCACCACAGGCGCCGTGACGGGGGCCAGGCGGCGATCGAGTTCCTGGGCTTCATCCCGGTCCTGATCATCGTCGCCATGGCCGCCGTACAACTCGGCCTGATCGCGTACACCGCCCAGCAGGCCGGCACCGCGGCCCGAGCCGCGGCGCGCAGCGCCTCGCTCGACCGGGGCACCGGGCAGGCCTGCACCGCCGCCGTCAGCGACTGGCTCGCCGACGGCACCGACTGCCGGGCCGCGTACGGCGGCGACGAGGTCACCGTCACCGCCACGATCGACATCCCCTCGATCGTCCCCGGCTGGGACTTCGACCCGGCACGGAAGTCCGCCACGATGCCGATCGACCGCTGACGCCGCCGCCCGACCGCCGGTCACCACCACCGCCGCCGACTGACCGTCGGCCACCGACCAGGACGAAGAACGAGGAGAGGAGCACCGGACTCATGAGTCTGCGGGCACGTATCAACTCCCCCGAGGAGAAGGGAAGCCGGGGCGAGGACGGCCACCGGGTCGCCGCCTACCGCGCCAAACTCCTCGAGGAGATCGACCTCGCGGAGATGAGTTCGATGGCCGCCGCCGAGCGCCGGGTGCGCCTGGAGCGAGTGCTCGGGCACATCATCAGCCGCGAGGGCCCGGTCCTGTCCACGCTCGAACGCTCCCAGCTGATCCGCAGGGTCGTCGACGAGGCCCTGGGCCTCGGCATCCTGGAACCGCTCCTGGAGGACGCCTCCATCACGGAGATCATGGTCAACGGCCCCGACACGATCTTCGTCGAGCGGGGCGGCAGGGTGGAACAACTGCCCCTGCGCTTCGCCTCCAACGACCAGCTCATGCAGACGATCGAGCGCATCGTCTCGACCGTCAACCGCCGCGTGGACGAGTCCAATCCGATGGTCGACGCCCGCCTCCCCTCCGGCGAACGCGTCAACGTCATCATCCCGCCGCTGTCCCTGACCGGTGCCATCCTCACCATCCGCCGCTTCCCGCGCTCCTTCACCCTCCAGGAGCTGATCGGCCTGGGGTCGCTCGACGAGCCCATGCTGTACCTGCTCGCCGGCCTGGTGCAGGCACGGTTCAACATCATCGTCTCGGGCGCGACGGGCACCGGCAAGACGACCCTCCTCAACGCCCTGTCCGGGCTGATCCCCGAGGGCGAACGCATCATCACCATCGAGGACTCGGCCGAACTCCAGCTCCAGCAGCCGCACGTCATCCGCCTGGAGTCCCGCCCGCCGAACGTCGAGGGCAAGGGCAAGGTCACCATCCGCGACCTGGTACGCAACTCGCTGCGCATGCGCCCCGACCGCATCGTCGTCGGCGAGGTCCGCGGCGGTGAGTCCCTGGACATGCTCCAGGCCATGTCCACCGGCCACGACGGCTCCCTCGCCACCGTCCACGCCAACAGCGCGGAGGACGCCCTGATGCGACTCCAGACGCTCGCCTCCATGTCGGAGGTGGAGGTCCCCTTCGTGGCCCTCCACGACCAGATCAACAGCGCCGTCGACGTCATCGTCCAGCTCACCCGCTTCGCTGACGGCGCCCGCCGCATCACCGAGGTCGCCCTGCTGGAGAGCCACGGGGGCGAACCGTACCGGCTGGCCACGGCCGCCCGCTTCCACGCGCAGCCGATGGCCGCCGACGGCCGGATCCACGGCGCGTTCGAGTACCACCCGCTGCCGCGTCGCACCGCCGACCGCCTCTACATGGCGAGTCAGGCCATTCCCCAGGCTTTCGGCATCGCCCAGTCCACCGACCAGCTCGCCGCCCGAGAAGCCAGGTAGGAACCGTCCCCATGGATCTGCAGAACCTGATCACGCTGACCACGGGCATCGCCCTGCTGACCTGCGTCCTCGCCGTCGTGGGCGTGCACTCCTACGCCATGGGCAAGGCACAGCGGCAGGTGCTGGTGGACCGGCTCTCGGCCACCGGCCAGATCCCCGTCGTCGGCCGCCGTCGCCACTTCCACGGCCTGGACCGCCGCCTGCGCCGCACCAGGACCGGCAAGAAACTGGAACTGCGCCTGGCGGCCACCGGCCTGGACATCACCCCGGGCGAGTTCTTCGTCTCCATGCTCGTCACGGTCGCCGGCCTCTGGCTCACCGGCCAGGCCACGCTGGCCCCCTTCTTCGGCCCGCTCACCGGACTCCTGGGCGTCTGGATGGCCTTCCAGTTCCTCAACTGGCAACGCCAGAAACGCATCGAGAAGTTCATCAACCAGCTTCCGGAGCTGGCCCGGATCCTCGCCAACGCCACCCAGGCCGGCCTGGCTCTCCGTACCGCGATCGGCATGGCGGCGGAGGAACTGGAGGCCCCGGCCGGTGAGGAACTGGCGAAAGTCGCCGATCAGTTGGCGGTGGGCGCCTCGATGGACAACGCACTGGGCGAACTCACCGACCGCCTTCCCTCCCGCGAGCTGGTCGTCCTGGTCACCACCCTGGTGCTGTCCAACCGGGCCGGCGGCCAGGTGGTGAGCGCGCTGCGCAACCTGACGGAGACGCTGGAGGAACGCAAGGAGACCCGGCGCGAGGTCCGCACCCAGCTCTCCCAGGTCAGCATGACGTCGTACGCCGTTCCCGTCCTGGGCGTCGGCTCCCTGTTCCTGATGAACGGGGTGAAGGACGGCGCGCTGGAACGCATGACCGACTCCCCGGCCGGCCAGGCCGCGGTCATCATCGCCTTCGGACTCTACGCCGTCGGCTTCGTCCTCATCCGCCGCCTGTCCCGCATCGACGTCTGAGCGGCGAGGAGCAACTGACATGGCACTTCTGCTCGCACTGACCATGGCCATCGGCGTCTGGGGCGTCTTCGCCGGCATCCGCATGTACCGGGCCGAGGCGAAACTCCCCAGCGACCTGGCCATCGCCCTGGAGGTCGGCTCCACCCGCACCGGCGCGGTCGACTCCCTGGTCGACCGCCTCGGCATGCGCTACGCCCCCGCCGTCCTGCGCCTCATGGGCCCCAAGCAGGTCGCCAAGTACCGCCGCAAGATCAACCTGGCGGGCAACCCCGGCGGCCTCACCATCGACCGCTACGCCGCCCGCCGCGCGGTCTACGGCTTCCTCGGCGGCGTCGGCTTTCTGGTCTTCCTCATGCGCGGCCAGCTCTTCGTGGCCCTGCTGCTGCTCGCCTTCGGCGTGTTCTGGACGGAGGTCGGCATCTGGTCGGCGATCCGCATCCGCAAGGACGTGATCGAGCGCACGCTGCCCGACTTCCTGGACGTCCTCGCGGTCGTGGTGAGCGCGGGCCTCGGCTTCCGTCAGGCACTGGACCGTGTGGCCAGGAGGTACGAGGGTCCCTGGGCGGACGAACTGCGCATCACCCTGCGTCAGATGGACCTCGGCATGAGCCGCCGCCAGGCCTTCGCGGAACTCCGGCGGCGGAACGACTCCGAACAGGTCGCCATGTTCGTCACGGCGCTGCAGCAGGGCGAGGAGCTGGGCGCCCCGATCGTCGACACGCTGGTGGCGCTGGCGAAGGACATGCGCCGCACGGACGCGCAGAACGCCCGCCGCAAGGCCGCCCGCGCGGTCCCCAAGGCCACCATGATGATCACCACGTTCATGGTTCCGGCCACGATGATCCTCCTCGGTGCCGGCCTGATCCTCGGCTCCGGCACCGACTTCGGCTCGCTCACGGGCGAGTAGGACGGGGGCCAGGTGCCATGACGATCGAGAGGGAACGCACGGTGCGGATCCGCCGCCGCCCCAGGGCCGCGGAGATCACCACCCCACCGGCGGGCACGGTCCTCCCGGAGCACGTCCGCACGGGAGCGTCGGACATCCCGGTGACGTCGGTGACGCCGGCACTGCCATCGGGCTGGGAGCCGACGGCAGCGGGCCAGGTGAACGCTCTGGCCGCCGACGCCCGACCCTCCCAGGGGCCCCCCGCAGCCGACGGCGAAAGCCGCACAGGTGGTGCGGGTGGGAACGAGATCCCGGCCGAAGGCGGGGGCACCCTCCACGCACCCGCACCGGACGTCGACATCCAGATCAACGCCCTCCAGGCCCTGTGCCGACAGGCGTTCGGTTTCCGGCTGGCGATGATCGCGCTGGCCGCCCCCGCCGCCCTGCTCAACGCGAGCCCCGGCTGGGGCACCCGCCTCGTCGGCATCGCGGTGGTGGTCACCTTCATGGCCTCCTACGTCTTCTTCCGGGACTGGGAACGCTTCGGCCCCCTCCTGCTGCGCCACCCCACGCTCCTCGCGGTGGACACCGCCTTCGGTGCCCTGCTCCTCATCTCGGCGGGTCCGGACACCACCCTCGCCTACGTCAGCGTCTGCACGCCGCTGCTGGCCGGCCTGGTCTACGGCTGGCGGGGCGCGGCCGTCTTCGCGTCCCTCCAGGGGCTGATCCTGCTGATGGTCTACGCGACCGTGGAGAACCCGCACGGGAGCCTGGCGGAGACCTCGTTCCTGCCCGGCCTCTGCGTGGTCGCGGGGGCGGTCGGCTCCACCCTGCGCGGCCTGATGCTCCGCTTCGGCGCGGCGACCCAGGCCCTCACCACGATCCAGGCCCGCCTGGCCGTCACCGAGGCGGTCGGCGCGGAACGAGCCCGCCTGGCCCGGGAGATGCACGACTCGGTGGCCAAGACGCTGCACGGGGTCGCCCTGGCAGCGGACGGACTGGCCGGTTCGGCGGGAGCGCGGCACATGGACCCGGAGCTGGTGAAGCAGCAGGCAGAACTCGTCGCACGCTCAGCCCGCCGAGCGGCGGCGGAATCCCGCGAACTGCTGGCCGACCTGCGCCGCGAGTCCGACCCGGAGCAGGGCACGGACGTCCTGGAGGAACTGGCGGCCCGCACCCATGACTTCAGCACGCGCACCGGCCTGCCGGCGAACTGTCGCCCGACCGGCGACCACACGGTCCCACCCGTGCCCCCGGCGGTGGCCCGCCAGATCCTCACCATCGCCTCGGAGGCCATGGAGAACGCCCACCGTCACGCGGAACCGACCCGGGTCGACGTCCACGCGGGCATCCACGGCGGCCTGCTCCGCATCAGCGTCCACGACGACGGCCGCGGGCTTCCCCCGGCACCAGCCTCGAACAGCTCCGCCGGGCAGGCCACTTCGGCCTGGTCGGCATGGTCGAGCGGGCCGCCTCCGTCGGGGCGCGCATCCGCATAGGCCGGGGCACACAGGCCCACGGCACGGAGGTCCGCCTGGAACTCCCGCTGGCGGCCGTGACGACGCCGGGCCCGAATCCGGCGGAGGAGGCCGCATGATGGAGCAGACGCCGTACCCGTCCCCCCACTCGCGGAGAGGAGGCAGCCTCGTGCAGCCGCCGCCGAACCCCTTCGAGAACGTCCCACCACCCGCCGTGCTCCGGGTGGTCGTGGCCGACGACAACCCGGTGGTCCGCGCCGGCCTGACCGCCCTGCTCTCCGGCCGCGAGGACATCTCGGTCGTGGCGGAAGCGGCGGACGGCAGGCAGGCGTACGAGGCAGCCCACGAACACCGCCCCGACGTCGTCCTCCTGGACGTCCGCATGCCGGGTGTGGACGGCATCTCCGCCCTCCCGTACCTGGTGCGGATCGCCCCGGTCGTGATGCTGACGTACAGCAGGGAGTCGGAGATCGTCCACGAGGCCCTGCGCAGGGGAGCGGGCGGCTACCTGGTCCACGGCGAGTTCACGGCGGACCAGCTGGTGTCGGCGGTACGGGACATCAAGCACGGCAAGCCGCACTTCACACCGACGGCGGCTGGAGCGTTGCTGGCGCAACTGCGCCAGGGGGCGGGTGCGGGGCAGGTACTACCGGAGGGATTGGGGAGTGCGGAGGCCAGTCCATCGAATATGCGGGCGAGTTCGGGTGAATTCGGACTACCTCGTATCCCGGCTCCGCCTACCTCTTCGGAAAACCTTTCACGACTGCAACCGGATGTGGCACAGTCGACGTCTGGGTGGACAGGCGGCCGCCCGGCCGCTCCCGACAGGTCGAGATTCCAACTGAGCACCAGGGAGGCGGAGATCATGGACCTCATCGCGTCCGGCATGAGCAACCAGCAGATCGCCGCCACGTGCTTCATCAGTCAGAAGACGGTCAAGAACCACATCAACCGCATCTTCGCGAAACTCCACAGCACGAGCCGTTCCGAGGCCGCGGCGAAGTGGCTCGGCACGACACCGGGTTCGGACCGAGGGACGGGTGACCTGCGGTGACGGTACGGGGGACGAGAAGCCGGGCCGGTGATTGGGCCCGGAATTGGGCCCTGGGGCCCTCTGGTGGGCGGGTGCGGCAACCGTACGTTGTGCGTGTCGAAAGCAGCCGCACGGAGAAGGCGGCCGCAACAGCGTCAGCCGGAGGGGAACACCATGAGCAACTGGATCAACACGACGGTCACGTACCTCCAGTCCCGCGCAGCCCGCAACGACAAGGGCCAGACCGCGGTGGAGTACCTGGGCATCATCGCGGTGGTCGTGGCGATCGTATTGGCGATCACGGGGACGAGCCTCGGTCAGTCGATCTTCGACGCGATCACGGCCAAGATCGGCGAGGTCACCGGCGGCTGATGCGGTCCCGCAAGTTCGGCGACGCAGGGCAGGCTTTCCCCATCTACATCACCGTGGTGGGGGGCCTGCTCTTCCTCGCGTTCGCGTACTTTGCGGTCGGCCAGGCCGCGGCGAATCGGAACGGCGCCCAGACGGCCGCTGACGCCGCCGCCCTCGCGGCGGCGCAGGACAGGCGGGACAAGCTCGCCGGTGCCTGGGGAAGAACCTTCTGGACCCGACCAAGTGGCAGGACATCTTCAACGGCAAGGGCCTGGGGCCCGCCACTTCGTGTGGGAGGGCGGATCAACTCGCGGCGCGGAACGATGCCGTCGTGCTGAGCTGTGCTCCAGACGGCCTACTGGGTTACTCGGTTGAAGTCGAGACGAACGACACGGTGGGAGACTCCATCGTGCCCGGCACGGAGGACAAGCGGTCGAAAGAGACCGCCACTGCTGTGATCGAGCCGCGTTGCGCATTCGAACTTCCCATGGGGGACGAGGATGCGGGGGACGACACGTTGCCTCTACTCACCTGCAAGGACAGGGACTGGGACCTGGACCCCAAGGCGCCCGAGGACCTCCTCCCCGAGCCCGAGGACCTCTTCGATGTCCACCTGGCCGACTGACAAGCGAACGACGAGTGACTAAGGAAGCAGAGTCATGAGCATTCGGTGCACAACGAAGGCACGCAGGGGGATGGTCGCACTGGCGTTTGTCGCCGGACTGGCCCTCGGGGTGGCCGGCTGCGGTGGGGGTGGAGACGCCGCCCCGAAGCCGGGAACCACGTCTTCCGCTTCCAAGGGCAACGGATCTAACCCCAGTGCGCAGGAGGGACAGGGGGATGAGCCCCTTGCCGAGCTGAGGGGCTCGGACGGGCTTCTGCTGCAGATCACTTCTGCGCAGCGCGATGCCGGTGGCTTTGTCACCGTGAACGGCACTCTGAAAAATGAAGGAGCCAAGAGCGTTGTCGTGCCAGCCGCTCTGAGCGGCAATGAGACCGAAATCGTGCGGAACGGTCGGTCGCTTGGTGGGGCCACGCTGGTCGACTCGAAGGGTAAGAAACGGTACTACGTATTGCGTGATACGGACGGTCGTCCGCTGACCACCACAGAGTTCTCGACGGTCAAGTCCGGCGAGAACCTTTCTGTCTTCATGCAGTTCCCCGCACCGCCTGCTGACGTGTCCGAAGTGACCTTCCAGCTACCGACGTTCGCCAGCGGCACCATTCAGATTTCTGGGTGAGGCCGACCATGACACATAGCCACACGCGCCCGTTGCCGCCTCGGTACGCCGTGACTCTTGCCGCCGTCGGTGTCTTGGTCGCCACGAACCTCTATGGCGCCACGGCGGCCTCCGCCGCCGACGGCCCGAGCGTCCCCCCAGGCACCGAAGCCACCGCTTCCGCCCCCGTGGAACTCGACGCGAACGACCCCGACCTCAAGCTCCCGGACGGCGCCACCCTCGCGGAGCCCAAGGTCCTGGACATCAAGCAGGTCGTCGAAGACCAAAGCGGCGACGAACGTCGCGAGGACACCAACTCGGACGTGAAGTTCGCGCTCCAGGCCGAAGTCCTGTTCGGCAAGGACAGCGCCAAGCTGAGCGCGCAGGCGAAGTCCCGCATCTCCACGATCGCCGAGGAGATCAAGGCGCAGAACCCGACGAAGATCCGCGTCTTCGGCTTCACGGACAACCTCGGCTCCTCCGCGCACGGCGACGTCCTGTCCCGCCAGCGCGCGAACGCCGTACACGGCGTCCTCGAGCAGGAGCTGAACGACTCCGACCTCACGTACGAGGTGCGCGGCTACGGTGAGCAGTACCCGATCGCCGACAACTCGACGGAGTCCGGCCGCAAGAAGAACCGCAGGGTGGAGATCTCCTTCCCCGCGCAGAGAGCTGACTACAGCAGGTGATCGGCCTTGCCTGCCTTGATCTCCAGGATCAGGGCGCGCAGGGCCTCTCTGCTGTCGGTCAACGGGTGCTCCTCCTGCCCGGCGACGGCGATGTAGGCGTTGCCTTCGGCGTCGGTCCCTATGCGGAAGCAGTTGTTGCCTTCGGCGCAGAACGGCTCTTCCCAGCGGATCTCGGCCATGAAGGCTCCTCAGAGTTTGCGTGTGAGTGAGCGAATGAAGTCGTGGGAGGCGTGAGGATCAAGTGATCTCTCGTGCCACCAGTCCATGTGCGAACGGTACTTCGTGAGCTGTGCGTCAGCGTGAGTGAACTCTCCGCCATGTGCGGAGTCCAGCTGCACGGTGTCGAGTTGGGGAACCACTCCGTGTGCGTAGAGAACCGCGTGTCCGGCTCCAGGGAATGCGCCGGCCTCGACGGGGAGAACACGTAGGTCGACGTTGTCGCGCTCGGACATCTCGCACAGGTGCTCCAACTGCTCCCGAGTGTTGCGGAGTCCCCCGAACTGCATACGCAAGGCGCACTCGTGCACATAGGCCACGTACTCAACCGCAGGCTCACGCTCCAGGACCTTCTGTCGCTGCATGCGCAGAGCCACCCGCAGCTCGACTTCCGACCTGGGAAGAGGTGGTAGCGCCGAGTCGAAAACGGCGCGTGCGTACCCGCTCAGCTGCAGGAGTCCGGGGATATGCACGGTCTGCAGACTACGCAATCGCGTGGCGTGCCACTCCAACTCTGCTACATCCAAGAGGCCTTGAGGAAGCTGGCCCTTGTAGTGCTCCCACCAGCCGCGTCGGCGTGACGCCACCATGGCGATCAGCGCGTCGATGTAAGCCTGATCCGTGCACTCGTAGCTGCCGGCGAGTATCTGGATGCGCTCAGGTGAGATCGTGCGAACTCCCGCCTCCATGTTGGAGACCTTGGTCCTGTCCAGTCCGAGCAGCCCGGCAGCGTACTCCGTGGTCCGCCCTGCCGCGATGCGCAGCCTCCGCAGCTCAGCGCCAACTCGTCGCTGTCGCACGGTGGGTGTGGCACGTGTGGGCATCGACACCTTCCTCCCCACGGTCGGAGACCCAGTCTGCCCTCAATTATGCGTTCGACCCAAACTCAATGGAGGCATTTCCCTTTAGGGAGTGGCACGTGTGCCACAACTGTCCGTACATTCGGTCATGGGTCGACTACGGCCCGCACCGACCCGGAAGGGCATCGCGCGAGCCTGCCCGCACTCTCCTGCCCTGGGAGGGGCGCGTTCGCGTCAGGGAGACGAGCCACTGGGCGGAGCCGCGAACCACCTGTTGCCCGAAGGAGTCGCCATGCCCGAATCGACCGCCCTCTGCCCGATCGTCGCCCCCCTCGACAAGCCGCCCACTCCGCAGAACCCCGCCACTCTCAACTACAGCCTCACCCTCCCCCCGGCCCTGCGGAGCCCCGCCATCGCCCGCACCGCCACCCGGTCGATCCTGCGGGCCCACGGCCTGGACGACATGACCGACGCGGCGGTACAGGTCGTGGGCGAACTGGCCGCCTGCGCATGCCGCCTGGCCCCCACAGCCCAGGTGTACGTATCCCTTCGCTACCGGGACGACACCCTGCGCGTGGTCCTCTACGACGCACACCCCCGCCACACTCACCTCCGTCTGGCGACCGCGTGTGACGCCCGCCGCCGGGCCGTACTCAGGGTGCTCGCATGCGTCGTCAGGGCATGCGCCGGCGACTGGGGCTTCGGCGACGCGCGGGAGCCGGGCGGAGGCACCCGCATGTGGGCCGTCTTGCCCAGGGAAGGCGCGTCCGCGTACGTGGACGGAAAGCCGTAGCGGCCCCGTCACTCCCCCTCCCGCACCACCTCTACCCGCGTCCCTGCCCGCAGGCTCCACCCCGCCATCGTCCCGGCCTCCGCCTCGATCACATGCCGTGACCGGACCCTTGGTAGCCCGAGGCGTCCCGGCGGCATGGTGCGTACGGCGATGACGCGGAGGCGCCGGTCGAGGTAGGCGACGTCGATGGGCATGCGCATACGGAAGGTGTGGATGCTGTTGGCGGGTGAGAGGAGCAGCGCGCCGTCGAGGGCGTCCCGCCCCAACAGCCCTTTGGTGCGCGCCCGATAGGAGCCGGCGATCTCCAGCGGCACGCGCACAGCAGGCCGGTCGTCGTCGCCGGGGATGACCAACTCTCCACGCCCGTCATGCCAACGCGCCATCAGCGACCCACCCCACCCCTTCACTCCACCACCGAACGATCAACCGTCCACACCGAACCTATCCCCGCCAGGCCCCGGAAGTCAGCTCCTGTGCGGTTGCGGGACGGGGGACGGCCGGGGCCACCCTGGCGGTCACGATGGCCGATAACCTTCCCCAACTCCCGCTCGACATCTTCCGGCTGTCGCCTCACGTCGGGCGCTTCACCCAGTCGAGGAGCCGGGCCCACCGGTCGCCCCGCCGGCTCGGCGCCGGTCCCGGTCGAGACATCGCCTCGGCCGTGCGCGTACCCGTGCGCCCCGCGGACTCACACGCGCACCGCTGAGTCGTGGGCACACCCGCGAGTACTTGCTCCACATGCCTCCCGCACCCCTCGCAGGTCACCTTCCGGCACGACCGACAGACAGTACGTGGGCACATGATTCCCCTCCATCAGTGTCTTCGTTTCCGACCTGAAACATTTACACACCCGCCACAATCGACTCCAGTATTCGCACCCTCTCCATGAATGGCTGACTCGCACCAGCAGAAACGCGACCATGAGGTCGGATCACGATTCAAGTGGCCTCACTGTCGGCCGCGAATATCCGGACATGAGAGATGGACAGGCGCATTCGTCGCATGACGTATTCCACCTAGTGCTGTCAAGTGGTCCGGTGGGAAAGCCCCCTGAGGTTGCTCGGGACACCGGAACAATGGTTGCATCACGCCTGAACGTCGTGACGGTAAGACAGGAAACGGCGCTGTGCCTATATTCCTGGACTCTTTGAGATCGTCGACAGGGCGCAGCAGGGACAAAACCGAGAACGGCGACCGCCCTCCCCGAACGGGCGGTGTGCGCCGGTCAGGAGGGAGCGACGTGGGTTGCTCGCACGCCGTAGGATGTCCACTTTTCCCACTACTCAGGGCGAGCTTGCAAGGCTGGCGCGACTACTACTGCGACAGCCAGGATCAGTGGCACGACTGTGCGCGCTACCAGTTGGCACTCACCGGCGAGCCCGTGCCCATCAGCCTGCTGCCCAACGGAGCCCGCGCGCGGCATCTCGAACCCGGGGCCGACGCGAACCGGTCCGGCGAGGCCGACCCAGGGCAGGTACCCCGGCAGGCCGCGCCGCCACAACCCACTCCGCAGTCACCGGAGGCCGTGTCCTGGTCCCAGCCGACGCCGTCCCAACCACCTGGCCCATCGGGACCTGGACACGCAGCACCGGAGACCACGGCCGAGTTTGAACCAGCACACCCGTTGGCACCGGCCTGGCATCACCAGCCGTCACCACCCACACAGATACCCCAGCCACCGGACCGCCTCGCTCGACGCACGCGGAAGGCCCCCCACGCGAAGCGCGGCTGGTGGGCTCGACTCGCCGACTGGATGAGAGGCCCCGCATGAGTACCTACTGGCCCTGGTGGGCGGGCGCTATCGGGCTCGCTCTGGTCACCGTCACCTACACCCTCATGACCGATCGATCTTTCGGGGTTTCGTCGGCGTGGGATCGGGTGTTGCACTGGCGCAGCGAACGCCGCATCGAGCGGATGGACGAGGAGTTCACCGACGATCAAGCTCTCGCCGATGCGCTCGCCGCAGCCACCGCGGAGCACTTCGGCACCGGCCCCGGCCCTGGCGCGACCACCTCGCCGCCGGTTCCGTACGGCGTGTCGCAGCCGTTCGAACCGGATGTTAAACCGACGGCGGATGAGAGCCACTCGGTCACGAGCCTGCGCCCGGCCCCGCTGGTCACCCAGGCTGCCCTGCTGGTGTCGATTTTCGTCGGCGGACTGATTGCCGCGGTAACCTCCGGGCGGTTCCAGCTCCGCTTCGACATGGGCCCGGGTTTCAAGGACCTGGTCACCGCCAACTCGACTGCCATGATCGGCCTGTTGTTCCTGGGTGGCGTTCTGGTCGGCTTTGGCACTCGGCTGGCCGGCGGGTGCAGCTCCGGCCACGGACTCAGCGGCTGCGGCCGTCTGCGCCCGGTCAGCATCGTGGCGACCGCGGTGTTCTTCGGCACCGCCGTCGCGGTGTCGTTCCTCTTGTGGAAGGTGATCTGATGCGTACCCGGGGCGCGATTCTGCTGGCCAACATCATCACCGGACTGGCCCTCGGTTATACCGTCACCAACATCGGCTTCGGCGACTACGCCGAGCTGAACCGCATGTTCACCTTCCAGGACCTGCGCATGTTCTTCTCCTTCGCGGGCGCCGTCGGGATTATCGTGTGCGTGTTCGCTCTGCTGCGGGTCCGCCGCACCCCGGGGCGCATCCACGCCGGCGTGATCCCCGGCGCGGTGTTGTTCGGTACGGGCTGGGCGATCTCAGGTGGGTGCCCGGCAATCCCGATCATCCAGGTTGCCAGCGGATACCTGCCCGCCCTGGTCACCATCGTCGGCGTCGCCGTCGGTATCGGGTTGTGCCGCTGGGCCAACGCCCGATACTTCCACCTCGACCGCGGCTCCTGCGGGCTGTGACCAAAGGCCCGGCTTCGGCGAGGCAGCCACGCACGGCGGAGCGCCGGACTCGGGTCCCCACCTTTCTCGCCGGAACGCCCGACGGGAATCGCTCTCGTCAGCCGTCCTGCCCAGCCCGATGCGCATGGCCGCCCCACCCTTCGGCAGCCCAGCCATCGCGTGGGGGCAGGGCGTGCCGACTGCTCCCGTCGTCCTCGGCCAATAACTCCGCCACCGTCTCTCCGGTGACGCCCAAGTGGGTCAGCCTCGCCTGCGCGGCGGCGTACTCCTCCTCCAGCGCGGCGAGTCGTGAACGTGACTCCTCCACCTGTTCCAGTGCCGTCCACGCCCTTGCTCTCAGTATCTCCACCAGTGAGGTCATCGACCCCCCAATCCCAGGTCAGCACCCGTGAACCTGCTGGCAGCCCCAGGTGTGTTGACGCTTCTCATCCCCCACCGTAAGGGCGGGCCTCGAAGCTTCGCACTCCGAGGGCACTGGTCCGTCCGTGCTGGTTGCGATGAGTGAATCGGGGCTTTCAGATCTTCCATGATCAGGTTACAGGCGACTGGAGTATCGGTCATTCGGACCATTTAGCGGATTGCTCTGATGGCTCCCATGTGGGGGCTTTACTGTCGCTGTGGTGCATCGTCTAACCAGTACGGCATTTCCGGCGTACTGCGTCGCGTGGCACTTGTGCGCTTTGTTGCGCAAAAACGTCTTGCCGTACCTGGCGAGGTGGTGTCAGAGGATGGCTGAGGCAGGCCATCGATCCCATTCTGGGATGCTGCGATTACGTCGCATTGAGGAGGTGGCGTAGGCTGGCCTTCCTCGTGGACTGTCCGATTCCTTGTGTGATTTGACGGTCGTCTCGCCCTGTGCGCCGTGTGTCCCAGCTGCTTGATCGAGAGGACCCCGATGCCCGAAATCCCGACCCATGCAGTGCGTTCGGAGCCCTATCGGGTGATGGCGCCGGTTTCGGCAAGGAAAAAACACGCCAGGCCTCCCGCTCAGGACGGGCCGGATTCGGCCATCCGCTCCCCTGCGGTTCGCCTCGCCGTGCTGCCCGCCGCCTTCATGGCGCTCATCGCGGCCGTCACGGTCCTCTTCGTCCTCCGTATGCAGGACGGCACCGCCGACGCAGCCACCTGGGCCGTGCTCATCAGCGCTGTCGTCCTCGGCTGTGGCGTTCTGGTCGGTGCCGCGCTCGCCGGCCGCGCCCAGGAGCGGGGGATGTCACGACGGCACGCGTCACTGCGCCGGGCCTTCTCCGCGGGCCAGGCAGACCTGCAGGACGTGCTGCGGCGGCTGGAGCGGGGCGAGCAGGTGGAGCCTGTTCCGTTCACCCCCCACGCCCCGTCCTCGACGGATGTCCTCGGTCGTCTGGCATACGAGATGAACGTCGGCATGTGGCAGGTCCGGACGGTCCTGGCCCAGACGGCGCAGAAGTCCCGCGAAGTCTCGCCGAGCAGCGAGGAGAAGGTCGAGGTCTTCGTCAACCTCGCCCGGCGGCTGCAGTCGCTCGTGCACCGCGCGATTAACATGCTCGACCAGCTCGAGAACGAGGTCGAGGACCCGGAACTGCTCAAAGGCCTCTTCCACGTAGACCACTTGACGACCCGTATCCGCCGTCACGCGGAGAACGTCGCCGTGCTCGGCGGCTCCGTGTCCCGTCGACAGTGGACCCGACCGGTGACCTTGACCGAGGTCCTGCGTTCGTCGATCGCCGAGGTCGAGCTCTATTCGCGGGTCAAGCTGGTGCCGCCCATCGAGGGGACACTCCGTGGCCACGCCGTCGCCGACGTCATCCACCTGCTGGCCGAACTGGTGGAGAACGCCACGATGTTCTCCGAACCCGATACCCAAGTACTGTTGCGGGCCCAGCGGGTGACCGCAGGTCTGGCCGTTGAGGTCGAGGACCGCGGCCTGGGGATGTCGGTGCAGGAACTGGAACGGATCAACCTGCTCCTCGCCGAGCCGGACCGGATCGATCTGAGCAAGCTGCTCGCCGACGGCCGTATCGGTCTCTACGTGGTGTCCGCGCTGGCTCGCCGCCACGGCATCGTGGTCCGGCTGCAGGGCAACATCTACGGAGGTATTCAGGCAGTCCTGGTCATTCCGCGCGGGCTGATCGGCGACGAGCCTGCCGAGGCGGCCGCTGGGGATCCCCGACCCGCCCGGGCGCCCTCGGCGCGGGATCACGCAGTGCAGGTGTCCCCCGCCCCACCCGTGACTCCGCCCCCGGCCCTGCGGCAACCGCTGCCGCCGGTCCATTCCGCGTCCGCGTCGACGCCGCAGCATGCCCGGAGCACAGCAGCATGGGCACCCCAGGACCGCGAGGACGTGCACGGCACGCGCTCCCGGGACGAGCGACCTCGCCTGCCGCAGCGTCGCGCACAGGAGCATCTGGTACCGGAGCTCCGGCACGGTCCCGCCGCCCCCCGCAGTGCCGAGGACCCGGAGGTGGAGCATGATCCGGGACTGATGGCCAGCTTCCAGCGCGGAGTCAGGCTCGCCGACAACGAGCCCGACGAGCCTTCCACCAACAGCTCTCGCTGACCGCGGGCTTCGTAATTGCAGCAAGGAGAGGAACGCCACCGTGAGTGACATGCATGCCGACCAGCCGAAGAATCTCGACTGGCTCCTGGCCGGCCTTGTCCAGAGGGTCCCCTACACACGCAGCGCCCTGCTGTTGTCTTCCGACGGACTGGCGAAGGCATGCGACGGGTTCGAGACAGCAACCGAAGCAGACCATTTGGCTGCTCTTGCCTCCGGTATCCACTCGCTCGCCCGCAGTGCGGGCGTGCAGTTCGCCCAGGGAGCCGACGTACGGCAGGTGGTTGTGGAGTTGGACACCGCCCTGTTGTTCGTGTGTGCCGCGGGCTCGGGCGCCGTCCTGGCCGTCCTGGCCGACGGGGAAGCGGATGCGGCAGTGCTCGGCTACGAGATGGCCATGTTGGTCAAGAGTGTCCGCCCGTATCTCGCCACACCGGCGCGACAGCAAACGGTCGGCGCATCGATAGATCCGGGGCGCTGAGGGTGCGGGACGCGGAGGACGGAGCGTGGCTCGACGACGACGCCGGGAGGTTAGTGCGGCCGTACACGGTCAGTAACGGGCGCACCCGTCCCTCAGCACACTTCGACCTTCTGACCCTTGTGATGACGACGGGCGTCCGTCCCCAGACGTACCTCGGCCCGGACTACGACCGGGTCCTCGCGCTGTGCGATGCCCCCGTCTCGGTCGCCGAGGTGGCCGCTCATCTGCGGTTGCCGGCCGTCATCACCAAAGTCCTGCTCTCCGACCTCGTCTCGCACCAGGCGCTCACCATGAGGTCGCCACATGTCGTCGAGGCAGCCACCCCAACCGACCGAAAACTCCTTGAGGCGGTGCTAGATGGCCTTCGCAAGCGGCTCTGACCCCTTCCCGACCGCCCTGAAGATCCTCATTGCTGGAGGCTTCGGGGTCGGCAAGACCACGTTCGTCGGATCGGTCAGCGAGATCGAGCCGCTGAGTACGGAGGAGGTGCTGACCCAGGTCAGTGCCCGAACGGACAGCTTGGTGGGGGTCGAGGAAAAGTCGACCACCACTGTGGCGATGGACTTCGGCCGCATGACCCTGGACCGGGACCGCGTCCTTTACCTGTTCGGCACACCCGGTCAGGAGCGGTTCTGGTTCATGTGGGACGAACTGTCCAGCGGAGCGTTGGGCGCCGTGGTTCTCGCGGACACTCGAAGACTGGAACACTGCTTCGCCGCCGTCGACTTCTTCGAACGACGCGGCATCGGATTCATCGTGGCCGTCAACGAGTTCGACGGCGCCTATCACTACGAGCCCGAAGAGGTTCGCGCGGCTCTCGACCTGAAGCCCCACGTACCCGTCGTGATGTGCGACGCGCGGCAGTGCAGTTCCGGCACCCACGTGTTGATCGCACTGGTCCAGCACCTGCTCGCCTCGCCTCCCGGCGCCTCGCCCGCGGAGTTCAACCCCTTGCGCTGAATTGCGCTCAGCACGACCGAATGGAGTCTGCATGTCAGCCCCGGTTCCCCACAACACCCTGTACGACCCGACCGGCCACCTGCTACTGACCCCCGAGGACCGGGACGCACCTGGCCGGGTGGTCAGGCTGCGCGAACTCGGCATCGGGGACGCACCCGTTCCGGAGTTCGACGAGTTCGCACGCAACCTGGCGCATGTCACTGGTGCACCGTTCGCGATGGTCAACTTCATCGACGAGAACCGCCAGTACTTCGCCGGCCTCTACACCGCCGGGCGGCCGGGGATGCAACTGGACGCAGCACCGCAGCAGCCCCAGGTCAGCCGGACGATGACGCGCGATCAGGGGTACTGTCCGCATGTCGTCGTGCGCAAGAAGGCGCTGGTGCTCGAGGACGTCTGCGACTATCCGCGGTTCGCCGGGAACCGCGTTGTGGACGAGATCGGGATCCGCTCCTACATGGGCGCGCCACTGATCGACCGGAAGACGGGCATGGCCCTGGGCACGATCTGCGTGGTCGACACGGACACCCACGCGTGGGGGCGAGAGGGTCTGGCGACCATCAAATCCGTAGCCCAGCAACTGGTCAACCGGATCGACGAGATGGAGGGCCGGGACCAGATCTGAACGGCCGGGTCGCGGACTCCCCCGTGCCGACGTACTTGAGAACCAGACGCGGGAGCCACGGACACGACATGGAGTCCGTGGCTCCCTCTGGTTCAGTCCGAGTACGCGGCAGCCTCCAGCAGTTCTTCCTGGCGCTGCGACTTCGGCTCCATGGTCCGCACGTGATCCGCCAGACGCTGCGACCACTGACCCTTGACCGTGCCGAGCGCGACTTCACCCAGCCTCAGCAACTGGATGTCGGAGGTGCCGGCGGGTGCGTAGATGTGATGGGCGTCGCGCAGATAACGTTCGACCGGACGGTCGGTGAACAAGCCGCTCGCGGCGTGGATCTCCATGCCGTCGCGGGCCGAGTCGACGGCGGACTCGTGGTTGATGAACTTGGCGTTCATCAACTCGGCGTCGCACGGCAGACCTTGATCGAGCAGATGGACGGCGTGGTAGGCAGCCAGCCGGGCGGTCATCAGCCGTGACTGCATTTTGCCCAGCTTGAGCTTGATGCTGTTGAGTTCGCCCAGCGGTGCACCGTACCGCTCACGCTTGGTGCACAAGGCGGTCGTCTCCTCGAAGACGGCTTGGTGGATACCGAGCGAGACCGCCGTCAGGTTGGGCCGACCGTACAGGATGCTCGACGAGTAGGCGACGGCCAGGCCCTGGCCCTCCGTGCCGAGTAGATTCCCCGCCGGGACACGGCAGTTGTCGAAGACCAACTCTCCGAAACTGAAGCCGTGCAGGCCCATGGCAGGTCGCAGTTCGCCGAGCGAGAAGCCAGGGCGATCGGCCTCGACGAGGAAAGCCGACAGACCCTTCGATCCCTCGCCGGTACGCACGACAACCCCATGCAGGTCGCCCACGTGGCTGTTGCCGACGAATACCTTGCGGCCGTTGAGGACGTACTCGTCGCCGTCGCGGACGGCGGTGCTGCCCATCCCCAGAACATGGCCCCCCGACTCCGGTTCGGTGACCGCGATCGTGGGAAGGCAGTCACCTGCGGCGATCCGCGGCAGCCAGGTTCCCTTCTGCAGTGTGCTACCGAAGTGAATGACCTTGGCGACACCGAGCTGGGAGGCTTGCGCCATGGCCCCCATCGCTCCGCTGACACGGGCAAGTTCCTCGATGATGATCGTCTTGGCCAGATGCCCGGCCCCCATCCCACCGTATTCCTTGCCAATGGTCACACCGATCCAGCCCTGCCGCGCGATGAGCCTGGACAGCTCATGCGCCACGGTCCGCGAAGCCTCCATCTCGGCTATCCGTGGACGTACCTCCTGTTCGGCGAATTCACGTACGCGACGCCGCAGGTCCATATGCCGTTCGCTGGTGAAGTAGCGTTCCAAAACCCCTCCTGCACGTTACCGCCGGATCCGGCGGCCATTCGTCAGGCAGTGGTTCTTCGGGTCAGGCCACCGCCCGGTATATTGTCTAGTTCTCGCTGCATCCCGGCCAAGATCGTCTCCTGAGATTGACTCAATCACGGCCACTTGCTTTCTGCTTCAACTATGAAGTAAGGGTTTGCACTTGCATCTGGTCGGATGTGCATGGCGGGGAAATCGCCTAAATGGTTGCAAAGTTCGCCTCGGGTGGGCGTGTGCCACCCCACAGGGTCCTTGCTTGGAAGGGAAGCGGCAGTCACCGGCGACATTCAGTCACGCTCTGTCGTGCCGATAAGGGGACCAACTACGGTTGCTTCCACGGCCACCCACCGATACGAATCAGCCACGGCCACCGGCAGAGATACTGAAAGATACCTCGCCGCTCACCGGAAGATCCAGTGGACGGCCACCGGGGTGCGGGCGGCGCCTGTGCGGACGGCGACTTCGGAGCTACCCAGGACGTGATCGCACAGGACTCCAGGCCATCGACCGCTGAGCGATGGGGGAGTGTGAAGGGGGTTGCCCAGCCGCCGCCTCCCTGGTAGGAACACTTCCGTCGTCGGCGTGGGACCGCGTGTTGCACTGGCGCAGCGAACGCCGCATCGAGCGGATGGACGAGGAGTTCATCGATGAGCTGTTCAACCTCGTGGAACATCCGCCGCGTTCTGCCGGGAACGCTTCAGAGTAACTCTCTCGCGACCAACGCGTTCGCCCGGACCCGCACGCCCGCCGGGCGGCCGTCCACAGGCCCCAGGGGGTGCGACGCGACACGCATGGGTGAAATGAGCCGGATCGGCGGACACCGACTCGTGTGGGCTCCCGGGCCCAGCCAGGAGTGGGACGACCGGGGCCACCTGCTGTGTCGAACCGATCAGTCGGGCCGAGCGTTCCGCGATGGATCATGGTCGACACGACGACGAAAACGGAGGGCGGCTCAGTGGCTGATGTGCCCGCAAAGGGCTGCCGGTGTACTGGCTCCTGCCCAGCCTGAGTGACTACCGGGTGCTGCATCTCAACAACTTCGATTGGCAGCGGCTCATGCGCTGGCAGCGCACCAGCGCGGAAGCGAACTGGCTCACCAGGCTGAGGGCCGAGTGGAGGGGAGAGAGGGGTTGGCCCAAGGGCGGCTTTCCCTCCGGCTACTCAGGTGCTTCCGTGCTCAGTCGGCGCATCATTGATCAGTTCGGGGAGGAGCTTTTGGCGTCCGGCAGTTTGGTTTCGGTCGACCATGAGACAGAGAAACCGCAGCATGATCGGCGAGCGGCGCGGTGTTTCACAGGCGACCACCTATGAGACGGCCGACCGGCCGCGCGCAGTTGCCCCTCCTCGGCGGCGCGCCGTACCTGGTCGTCGAGCTATGTCCCAGGCTCAGTTCTTGGCGAGCGCTTCGGTGCGGATCCACTGGAGCAAGGTGGGGTTGTTGACGGTGGTGATGACGCTGACGGTGGTGCGGAGGTGGCGGTCGTCGTCCAGCAGAGCCAGCATGCTCACGGCCAGGTCCACGCGGGCGGCGAACCTGCCGTCGGCGGGGCCTTCGACAACGGTGCAGTCGGTGACGGACGGCAGGTGGTAGAGCCCGGTCGGGCGGACGATCATCCAGTCCAGATCGCTGGCCTGGACCAGCGCTTCCATTCGCCGCATGTCGTCGTACAGCGGCTTGCCCAGCACCCGCGTCAGGTAGGGCAGAAGCAGCCGGTTGAACAGGGGACCGCCATCGGTGCAGGGGTGCGGATCGACGTCACCGCGCTGCCCCGGTGTCCGGCGGCGAGCGCCCGGCCGGTGAGCAGGCGGCCGGTGGGGCCGTTGGCTCCGAAGACGGTGATGCGCATGCCGACTGTCCTTCCTGGTTGCAAGTCCTTGTGGTGAAGGCTCCGCTTGTGCGGTCAGCCCGAATTGCGGCGGGCCTGCTGTGTTTCGCGCAGGACCGCCCAGGCGTCCGCGACCGGGCCCGCATGCCCGAGCTTGTCGGGGTTGCTCACTGTGCGGATCGTCTGGATCTGCCCATCGGGGATATCCAGGGCCCAGGTGTTGATGACCTTGCCGTCCCGGTCGCGGAAGACCGCGCCCGGCCAGCCGTTCACCTGGTGTGGTTCCACGACGCCGCCGATATGGACGAACGGCGGCAGGAGGGCGGCGAGCACCCAGGCCATCTGGTCGGCGCCGAAGACGCCCTCGAACCACTGCGGGCCTTACCGCCGCTGTCCGCGACCAGCTGCGCATCGGCGGCGAGCAGCTCTCGCGGCCCGTCGATGTCCCCTTCGGTGAAGACGCTGAAGAACCGCGTCGCGAGTTGGTCCCGCTCGCGCCTGGCCTTCGAACCGATCCCGGTTCCCGCCGCTGTCCTCGTGCTCGACCTCGTCGTCATGTCTTCGGCGGTAGGGAGGATCGAGGATGGACTCCGCCCTCGATCGCCGTGCGGTTCGGTTTTTGGCTGTCGGTCGGCCTGCGTTCACGTCCCAGCAATTCGTGCGAGCAAAGATGTGTGGGAGGTGCCGCGCAGTGGAGGGGACTGCGTGACGCCTCCGTCGTCGTCCGCTCTTCGCTCCGTCGTCGGCTCGTCGGGTCAGGGTCAAGCGGGCGTTCCTCGCGGGGTCACCCGTCGGGGGGACGGCCGGAAGGGTTGACACGGCGGAGACCGCTCAGGGGTGTGCCGCGCCACGCCGGGCACGATGACCGCGTATTACCCGTTTCTTCCCGGAGGAAGTACTGCATTCCGTCCGTCGAAGTGCCTGGAATGCGAGGTTCCGCGGTTGTCAGGGTGTCGCCGGATGGCTGCGGAGAGTAGTTGTGGCCCGCCGATGCGCGCAGCATCACTTACGAAGGGTTATGGTGGAACCCCCCCTCGGGCCGGTCCGTATCCCCCCACGGACCGGCCCGTTTTTCTGAGCCCTCCCCCTACGGGGGTAAGCTTCGCGTCCGAGGGCTGCCAGAGGGACAGGATCCGCCCGCGGCCGAGAGCGGGCCGTATGCCGCGGATTGTGGCGGGTGCCGCTCCTGTCCGACCCGTACGGAGGGGCTGACGATCACGTGAACCTGCGCGACAAGCTGCGCGACCTGCTGGTCAGGCTGTACGCACGCCGGGTGGAAGGCCGCCTGGACCCCGCTCAGGTGCCCAAGCACATCGGCGTCATCATGGATGGCAACCGCCGTTGGGCGAAGGCCTCCGGTTCCAGCACCGTCCACGGCCACCGGGTCGGCGCGGACAAGATCGGGGAGTTCCTCGGCTGGTGCACCGAGACCGACGTCGAGGTCGTCACGCTCTGGCTGCTGTCGACGGACAACTTCGACCGGCCGGAGGACGAACTCGTCCCGCTCCTCGGCATCATCGAGGACGTCGTACGCACCCTCGGAACCGACGGCCGCTGGCAGGTGCACCATGTCGGCACGCCCGACCTGCTGCCGTCCGGGATGCAGGCCACGCTCAAAGAGGCCGAGGCGGCCACCGCGCAGGTCGACGGCATAGTGGTCAACGTCGCCATCGGATACGGCGGTCGCCAGGAGATCGTCGACGCGGTGCGCTCCATGATGCTCGAGGCCCACGAGAAGGGCACCTCGATGGAGGCACTCGCCGAGGCCGTCGACGTCGACATGATCGGGCGTCACCTCTACACCAAGGCCCAGCCCGACCCGGACCTCGTCATCCGTACGAGTGGTGAACAGCGGCTGTCCGGATTCATGCTCTGGCAGACCGCACACGCGGAGTACTACTTCTGCGAGGTCTTCTGGCCGGCCTTCCGCAAGGTCGACTTCCTGCGCGCCCTACGCGACTACGCCGCCCGCCATCGGCGTTACGGCGGCTGAGGTCACCCCGAGGAACGGCGAGGGCAACACCGCAGATCGGCACGACACCCCGCAGGCCAGCACGACAACACCGCCGAATGGCTGAACTGCCCCGCCGCCCCGCCGAACGGCGCCACGAGCGGGTCCGTATACCCGCTGGAAGGCCCGGCGTAACGGGGAGTTCACCGGAGCGCCGTCGTGCGGTCTGGCATGGCAGCGCTTGTTCGAGGGCATAACTCAGACAGGTCGACGCCCGAACCACGGGTGTCGGATCTCAGCGGGCGGCCCGGGGTCGTCCGCCCGGGAGGCCCTTTGCACCAGCCCGACCGTGCGGTCACGGCACGGACGAAGCAGCGGAGGGCCGGTTCTCGGCCCGTGCATCGGCGCCGTCAACCGGTCCAGCTCCGCTCCGTCGCTCCCCGACCTCTTCCGAGGGGGTACGTCCTTCCGTGGTGACCAGCACACAGCGCCACAAGCCCGACCGGCGCACCTATGTCATCGACACCAGCGTTCTGCTGGCCGACCCCAACGCCCTGAGCCGCTTCGACGAGCACGAGGTCGTGCTTCCCATCGTCGTGGTGACGGAGTTGGAGGCCAAGCGGCACCATCCCGAACTCGGCTACTTCGCCCGGCAGGCGCTGCGCCTGCTCGACGACTACCGGGTGAGGTACGGCCGCCTCGACGCTCCCCTTCCGATCGGGGACCTCGGCGGAACCCTGCGTGTCGAGCTCAACCACTCGGACCCCAGCGTGCTGCCCAGTGGCTACCGCCTGGGGGACAACGACTCCCGCATCCTCGCGGTCGCCCGCAATCTGCAGGCCGAGGGGTTCGACGTCACCGTGGTGTCGAAGGACCTCCCGCTCAGGATCAAGGCGTCCTCCGTGGGTCTCCTCGCCGAGGAGTACCGTGCGGAGCTCGCCGTCACGGACGCCTCCGGCTGGACCGGAATGTCCGAACTGACCCTGTCCGGCGAGCAGGTGGACATCCTCTTCGAGGAGGGGCACATCTACGTGCCCGAAGCGGCCGACCTGCCCGTGCACACGGGGCTGACCATCCAGTCCGAGCGTGGCAAGGCCCTCGGCCGTGCCACGCCCGAGGGCGACGTCCGCCTGGTGCGCGGCGACCGGGAGGCGTTCGGCATCAAGGGCAGGAGCGCCGAGCAGCGGATCGCGCTCGACCTGCTGCTCGACCCGGACGTGGGGATCCTGTCCCTGGGCGGCCGGGCCGGCACCGGCAAGTCGGCGCTGGCGCTGTGCGCGGGTCTGGAGGCGGTGCTCGAGCGCCGTCAGCACCAGAAGGTGATGGTCTTCCGCCCGCTGTACGCGGTGGGCGGGCAGGAGCTCGGCTATCTCCCCGGCAACGAGGCCGAGAAGATGAGCCCCTGGGCGCAGGCCGTCTTCGACACGCTGTCGGCGGTCACCAGTCGTGAGGTCATCGAGGAGGTCACCGCGCGCGGCATGCTGGAGGTCCTGCCGCTCACGCACATCCGGGGCCGCTCGCTGCACGACGCGTTCGTGATCGTCGACGAGGCGCAGTCACTGGAACGGAACGTACTGCTGACCGTTCTGTCCCGGATCGGCGCCAATTCGCGGGTCGTTCTGACCCACGACGTAGCCCAGCGGGACAACCTCCGGGTGGGCCGGTACGACGGTGTGGTCGCCGTCGTCGAGAAGCTGAAGGGGCATCCGCTCTTCGCGCACGTGACCCTGAACCGGTCCGAGAGGTCCCAGATCGCCGCCCTTGTGACCGAAATGCTGGAGGACGGGCAGCTCTGATCCGTCCGTCCCCGATGGGCCGTCCGGGTCTTATCGGCCGTGTCGCGGCCTCTTGGGGTCATTGGGTAAATAGGTCGGAAGGGTCCTGTAAGTCGCCCTGCGGATCAGGTTGACCCTTTGGTCCCGCCTCCGAACGCGGTTCGACGGCACGGCAGTTGGCGCCGTCCGGAAAGGCGAAGAGCCTAGCCGGGCGGCGTCGGCGTGCGTGCGGGTTTCCGAGAATCGCCGGAGGCAAACGAGATGTGAGCTTTCACACGCGTGAGGGAATTGCCTCGCGCCTCCGGATTACGGCAGAGTCTCACTCCTGTCAGGCCCCGCATGCGACACAGTCGTGCCCCCAGCGGTACGGCGCCACAGGCACCAGCGCCAACTACATAGCGTCGTCGTATGCCGCCCGAGCATCACGCGGCACTCCCGTTCGGGAGTTGCCCACCGGGCCCGTGCCTCCCGTGACCCGAGTTGGGGAGGCCAGTGCCAGGGGCACGATTGCGTCCGCGAGGGTCACCGAAGCGGTCGATGCTGGAAGGAAACCGTGTGAGCCGGATTTCGGTCCGGGGATTCGCAGTGGCCTCGGCCACGGCGGTCACCGCTGTCGGAAGCGTCGTCGGCGTTGCCTCGGGCAGCACCGCGCAGACCAACAATGACGCCGAGGTGACGGCAGCCGGCACCACGCTGCTCGCGGACATCCCCGCGGGCCAGCAGGCCCAGGTACAGACCGCGTCCCTGACGCAGCAGGCCGAAACCATGGCCATCGCCGCGGACACGAGTGCCAAGAAGGACGCGGAGGAGGCAGCCCGCAAGGCCGCCGCCGAGACCGCGATCGCCAAGAAGCAGGAAGCCGCCGAGCAGGCGGCCAAGGAGGCCAAGGCCGCGAAGGAGGCCAAGGAGCGCGCGGAGGCCGAAAAGGCCGCCAGTCGTTCCAAGACGGCGTCCGCCTCCGCCTCCGACTTCGCGGTCCAGAGCTCGTACACGGTCGCCCAGGTCCAGGCGATGGCCCGGCAGATGATTCCGGCCGACCAGTTCCAGTGCTTCAGCAACATCGTGCAGCGCGAGTCCACCTGGAACTACAAGGCCATGAATCCCTCCTCCGGCGCCTACGGTCTCGTCCAGGCACTGCCGGGCTCCAAGATGGCCTCGGCCGGCGCCGACTGGCAGACCAACCCGGCCACCCAGATCAAGTGGGGCCTCAACTACATGAACGAGCGCTACGACAGCCCCTGCGGTGCCTGGTCGTTCTGGCAGGCCAACCACTGGTACTAGGGCCTCCCGGGTCGTGCCGGACCCACTGTTCCGCGACCCCCGCTCAACCCCGGCAGAGCCCCGCACCGTCCTACGGTGTGGGGCTTTCGCCATGTACGGTCTGAGCGACGACTCCAGGGGGAGTGGTGGTACGAAACGGGGGCAAGGGACGGTTCATGTCACGAGTGCCAGGTTGGCTCGGCCGGGTCGGAGCCCGACTGACCGAAGTGAGCAGGCGGTTGGAAGAGCGCCGTGCCGAGATGGAACGGGAGAGCAGGGACGTCCCGGAGCACGCCGAGACGACCGAACCGGCCGCCGCACCCGCCGACCGGGCCCCCGCGCTGCCAGGCGACCACATCCCCGTGTCCGATCCCGCCTCCGTTCCGGCTCATGTCGTGCTCTCCCGCCCGGACCCCGCCCAGGCCGTGCCGTGGGGGGTACGGGTGGCCGCCGAGGCCGGCTGGCGCCTGCTGGTGCTCGCGGGCACGGTCTGGGTGCTCATGCGGGTCATCGGCGCCGTCCAACTGGTGGTGCTGGCCTTCGTCTCCGCGCTGCTGATCACGGCGCTGCTGCAGCCGACGGTGGCCCGGCTGCGGCAGATAGGGCTGCCGCGCGGACCGGCCACCGCGCTGACCGCGCTGTTCGGGTTCGTGGTCATCGGCCTCATAGGCTGGTTCGTGACCTGGCAGGTCATGGAGAACATCGACCACCTCTCCGACCAGATCCAGGACGGCATCGACGAGCTGCGCAACTGGCTGCTCAACAGCCCCTTCCACGTCACCGACAAGCAGATCAACGAGATCGCCAAGAACCTGCGTGAGGCGGTCGGCGCCAACACCGAGCAGATCACCTCGGCGGGCCTGGAGGGCGTGACCGTCGTCGTCGAGGCGCTCACCGGCATCCTGCTCGCGGTCTTCTCGACGCTGTTCCTGCTCTACGACGGCAAGCGCATCTGGGAGTGGACGCTGAAGCTGGTGCCCGCCGCCGCCCGCCCGGGTGTCGCCGGTGCGGGACCGGCCGCGTGGCGGACGCTGACGGCGTATGTGCGCGGCACGGTGGTGGTGGCGCTGATTGACGCGATCTTCATCGGCCTCGGCATCTACTTCCTGAACGTGCCGATGGCGGTGCCGCTGGCCGTCTTCATCTTCCTGTTCTCCTTCATCCCGCTCGTCGGTGCGGTGGTGTCGGGGGCGCTGGCCGTTGTGGTCGCACTGGTCACCCAGGGCGTGTTCACGGCCGTCATGACGCTGGTGGTGGTCCTGGCGGTGCAGCAGATCGAGGGCCACATCCTCCAGCCGTTCATCCTGGGCCGCGCGGTGCGCGTCCACCCGCTCGCGGTGGTGCTGGCGGTCGCCACCGGCGGCATGGTGGCCGGAATCGGCGGTGCGGTGGTCGCCGTACCGCTGGTCGCGGTGACGAACACCGTCGTGGGCTATCTGCACGCGTACGCGCAGGAGTCGGCCGTACGTCTCGCCCCCAGGCCCCGGGGTGTCACGGCGGTTTCGGCGGCCATGAGCCACCACGGGCCGCCGGTGTCGCCGGAACTGCCGTCACCGCCGGCATCTCCGGAGTCGCCGGCCTCGCCGGAACCGGTTCCGCCGGAGGACACACGGGAGTAGTACGGGAGTGGTGCACGACAGCGGGCCCGGTCACCGTCGTGGTGATCGGGCCCGCTGCGGAGGAGGAGGGCGGGTCCGCGGAGTTACTCCGCGAGGGCCGCCTCCGCGTCCAGCGTGGCGGCGACGGCCTGGACCACCGCGGCGATCTTGAACGCCTCCTGGATGACCTCGCGTGCGACGCCGGCCTTGCGCAGGACCTGCTCGTGGGAGTCGAGGCACTGTCCGCAGCCGTTGATCGCGGACACCGCGAACGACCAGAACTCGAAGTCGACCTTGTCGACGCCCGGGTTGCCGATGACGTTCATCCGCAGGCCGGCACGCAGGGTGCCGTACTCGTCGTCCGACAGCAGGTGGCGGGTGCGGTAGAAGACGTTGTTCATCGCCATCACCGCGGCGGCGGCCTTCGCCGCCGTGTACGCCTCCGGCGACAGGTTGGCCTTCGCCTCGGGCTCCAGCTCGCGCAGCACGATGGCCGAGCGCGAGGCGATCGCCGTCGACAGCACCGTGCCCCACAGCTGCTGGGCGGGAAGGTCGGAGTTGCCGATGACCGAGCCGAGGTTGAGCTTCAGGTCCTTGGCGTAGTCCGGTATGCGGGACTTGAGGGAGTCGAGCGACATGTCAGGTCACTCCCCGGCCAGCAGCGCGACCGGGTCCAGGGTCTCGTCGCCCTTGGACCAGTTGCACGGGCAGAGCTCGTCGGTCTGCAGGGCGTCCAGGACCCGCAGGACCTCCTTGGGGTTGCGGCCGACGGAGCCGGCGGTCACCATCGTGAACTGGATCTCGTTGTTCTGGTCCACGATGAACACCGCGCGCTTGGCGAAACCGTCCTCGCCCTCGATGCCGAGGTCGCGCATCAGCTCGTGCTTGGAGTCCGCCATCATCGGGAACGGCAGGTCGCGCAGGTCGTCGTGGTCCTTGCGCCAGGCGTGGTGGACGAACTCCGAGTCACCGGAGAAGCCGAGGACCTGGGCGTCACGGTCGGCGAACTCGTCGTTCAGCTTACCGAAGGCGGCGATCTCGGTCGGGCACACGAAGGTGAAGTCCTTGGGCCACGCGAAGATGACCTTCCACTTGCCCTCGTAGGTCTTGTGGTTGATCGTGTCGAACTCCTTGCCCTTCTCCAGCGAGACACAGGCCGTCAGTTCGAACTCGGGGAACTTGTCACCGACAGTGAGCACAGGCTCTCCTTGCAGCGAGGAAACACCCGGATTGCGGGGTTTTCCCATGGGTTGGACGTTCTTGATGTTGGCACAGGGTGCATTGATTAGTGAAATAGCTACACTCGGTCATGCTGATCGGAGGTGCCTATAAGTGACCGTGGGTAACCGGCGCAAGCGGCAACCCAGCCTGGCGCAGCTGCGCGCGTTCTCCGCGGTGGCCGAGCATCTGCATTTCCGGGATGCCGCCGCGGCCATCGGGATGAGCCAGCCCGCGCTGTCGGGGGCCGTGTCGGCACTGGAGGAGACACTGGGGGTCACCCTCCTGGAGCGTACGACGCGCAAGGTGCTGCTCTCACCCGCCGGTGAGCGCCTCTCGGTGCGGGCCAAGGCGGTGCTGGAGGACGTCGGGGCGCTGATCGAGGAGGCGGAGGCGCTGCGGGCGCCGTTCACCGGGGTGTTCCGGCTCGGGGTGATCCCGACGGTGGCGCCGTATCTGCTGCCCACCGTCCTGCGGCAGGTCCGCGCCCGCTATCCGCACCTCGACCTCCAGGTGCACGAGGAGCAGACCGCGAGCCTGTTGGAGGGGCTGGCCGGCGGCCGCCTGGACCTGCTGCTCCTCGCCGTGTCACCCCCGGCCGCGAAGGCTTCCCCGGCCGCGGGCGGGTCCGGTCGGGGGCCCTCGCCCGGGGTGCCGGGCGTGACCGAAATGCCGCTCTTCGACGAGGACTTCGTGCTCGTCACGCCGCCGGACCACCCGCTCGGCGACCGGACGGGACTTCCCCGCGCGGTCCTGCGCGAGCTGAACCTGCTGCTGCTCGACGAGGGGCACTGCCTGCGCGACCAGGCCCTCGACATCTGCCGCGAGGCGGGCCGCGACGGAGTCGCGGCCACCACGACGGCGGCGGGACTTTCCACGCTGGTGCAACTGGTGGCGGGCGGCCTCGGCGTGACCCTCCTGCCCCGTACCGCCGTCGACGTCGAGACCAGCCGCGCCGGCCGCCTGCGCACCGCCTGCTTCACCGACCCGGCCCCCTCCCGCCGCATCGCCCTCGCCATGCGCACGGGCGCGGCCCGAGCCGCGGAGTACGAGGAACTGGCGGAGGTGCTCCGGGAGGCGATGGCCGACCTGCCGGTACGGATCGTCCCCGACGACGCCTGACACCGCCCCGCCCCGTGGTGCGGGGCGGGGCAGGCCGGGTCACTCCGTGCGGAGGCCGTCCGGGCGCATCATGCGCAGCAGGGGCGGCAGGCTCAGCAGGGTCACCGCCAGGACGACGCCCGCACCGATGCCGGTCATCCGGAACAGGCTCGTCCAGTCCACCCGTACCGATGTCCCGGTCATCCGCAGCAGGACCGTGCCCAGCGCGACGCCCACCGTCGCGGCCAGCAGCAGCCCCAGGCCGATCGGGACGGCCGTCTGCCAGAGCACCGACAGACTCAGTGTGCGCCGCCGGGTGCCGAAGGCGACCAGGGCCGACAGCAGCTTGCGGCGTTCGCGCAACTGCTCCAGCTGGGAGACCAGCAGGCTCGCCCCGATCAGCAGCAGGACACAGACGGCGCCGACGAACAGGCCGGTACGGATGGAGTCGTACGTGGTGGAACGCTCGGTGGCGGTCCACCTGACCGTGTCCGCCAACGGGTCGATCGCGGCGGCTGTGTTGCGCACGTGCTCCGTGGCGTACGGCACCGAGTCGTCGACCGCGAGGTAGAGCACGCCGGAGAGCGCGTCCGTCACCCCCGCCGGCACCGCGCCCGGGGTCAGCAGGAAGCCACCGCGCTCATTGCCCACCGGGTCCGGGATCGACCGGGCCTGCTTGACGCCCGCGGGGACCGTCCAGCGGAAGCCCTTGCCGTAGCCGGAGGCGGTCGAGGGGTCGGACACCTCGAAGTGGAGCTCCTGGCCCGGCCGGTTCAGCGCCGCGGTGCCGGTGACGTACTCGGCGCCCGACACCGCGAACACGTCGCCGTCACCGCACGAAGGGAGCTCCGCCACCGTGCGCAGGGTCGCGCAGTCGGCGACGGTCACGGCGCCGGTCTCGCCCGGCTCCTGCTCCCAGGGCCGGTCGGCGACGTAGCCGTGGGACAGCGCGTAGACCTTACTCACCCCCTTGGTGTTCGCCAGCTTGTCAACGGCGGGGGCGAGTTCCCGGCCGTCCGGCAGAAACACCTGCGCCTGAGCTCGCGACACGTCGAGCCCGGTGGCCTCGGTGTAGTCGTCCTCGACGCCGGCGAACAGCATCTGGAGTGCGATCGCGCCCGCCACCGCCACCGCGATCCCGTTGACCATCCGGGCCGCCGCGCCGCTGCTCAACTGCAGTCGGCGCACTGCCAACTGCCATGACAGGCTGCCCTTGCCGAGCCGGGAGACGACCGCCTCCACGATCCACGGCAGGAGTGCGGTGATGCCGATGAGCAGCAGCAGGACACCGCCGGCGACCAGGTACTCGTTGAAGTTCCCGTTCTCGCGGCCCTGTCCGACCATGGGGTAGAGCATCGCGACCCCGGCCAGCGGCATGAGCAGCCGCCACCACAGCCGCCGCCGGGACGGACGCGCCGTACGGACCACGCCCAGCGGTTCGATGACGACCCCGCGCAGCGCGAGCAGCGTCACCAGCACCGCGGCTGCCGGGACCGCCACCGCGACCAGCAGGGCCAGCAGCGGCGAGGGGTTCAGATAACTCGGGAAGACGCTGACGCCGAACACCTCTACGGAGGCAGCCACCTGACGACCCAGCAGGAAGAAGCCGGCGCCGAGGACCAGGCCGAGCAGCGCTCCGGCGAGCGCCTCGCCCCCCGCGATGCGCCGGGTGGTCGCCGCGTCGGAGCCGACCAGCCGCAGCGCCGCCAGCCGGCGGTCGCGCCGCTCGCCGCCGAACCGTACGGCCGTGGCGATGAACACGGCGACCGGCGTCAGCAGCACCACGAAGACGACCAGGACCAGCAGCGTGATCACCGGGTCGGTCTCTTCCTTGGGCGTGTACCCGGGAGGGGGCCGAAACCGTCCAGGCGCACCGCCGACGTGCTGCCGAGCCGGTCCGCGAGCCCCGTGGCGCCCGCGTAGTAGGCGAGTTCCTGCGAGCCGATGAGCCCCTGTTCGCCGATCGTCCCCGTGATGTCGTACGGCAGCCGTTCGCGCAGCAGTTCGGCGCCGTCCGACGCGAGGAACTCCTTCAGGGCGGGGGAGACGACCATGTCACCGGCTGCCGGGAACTCCTTCAGGCCCGGCGGCAGCGGCGCCTTCGGGCCCTCCGGCTCCAGCGTGCGGCCGCGGATCTCCCGCTCCTGGAACTGGGTGTCGGTGCGCGCGATGAGCAGTGTGTCGTCGGCCCTGGGCGGGACCTCCTGGCTGAAGGGCCAGTCGAGGCGCGCCTCCTGCCGTCGGTCCCGCTCCGCCAGTACGCCGGGCAGGGCGGCGCAGAGCAGCAGCAGTGCCACGCCGAGCCCGACGCCGACGCCGGTGAGCAGGGCGCGGACCCATCCCTCACGCCCGCCGGCCAGGGCGAACCGCAGGCCCATGCCCAGGTCCCGGGCCACGGCCCGGAGCTTCGACTCCGCGCGGGCCGCGGGGACGGCGGGGGCGGTGCGGGCCCGCTCCTCGAGCCCGCTCATACGGCGTGCTCCATGTCCCGCGACTTCCCGTCGCGTACGACGATCTCGCGGTCGGAGTACGCGGCCACCCGCGCCTCGTGCGTGACGAGGACGACGGCGGCGTGGGTGGACCGCGCGGCGTCCGTGAGCAGTTCCATCACACGCTCGCCGTTGAGCGAGTCGAGCGCGCCGGTGGGCTCGTCGGCGAACAGCACCCGCGGGCCGGTGACCAGCGACCTGGCCACGGCGACCCGCTGGCCCTGCCCGCCGGAGACCTCACCGGGCCGCTTCTTGCTCACGTCGTCGACCTCGAGACGCTCGAGCCAGGACAGGGCGGTCCGCTCGGCCTCCTTGCGGGGCGTGCCGTTCAGCCGCATCGGCAGGGCGACGTTCTCCACGCAGGTCAGCTCCGGCACGAGCTGCCCGAACTGGAAGACGAAGCCGAACTCCGAGCGCCTGAGCCTGCTGCGTTCGGAATCGTTCATCGTGGTCAGTTCGCGCCCGTCGTACGTGAGGGAGCCGGAGTCGGGGGTGACGATCCCGGCGAGGCAGTGCAGCAGGGTCGACTTGCCCGACCCGGAGGGACCCATCACCGCGACGACCTCGCCGGGGTGGATGGAGAGCCCGGCGCCGTCCAGCGCGATGGTCGGACCGTACGCCTTGCGCAGGTCCTGGGCGGCGAGCAGGGATCCGGCGGGGATCGTCATCGGCTGACCGCCTCACGGAGCTTGTCGAGGCGCGCCGCGGTGAGCTCCAGCCAGCGCAGATCGGCCTCGAGGTGGAAAAGGGCGTGGTCGCAGACGAGCTGGTCGGCCAGGTCGCCCCGGCGTTTGCGCTCGGTGAGGACGCGCATGCCGCGCAGATGCTCGGAACGCTGCGTGTCGAGGATGTCGGCGGCGTCGCGGCTGGTGAGCAGCGCGAGGACCACCTTGGTGTAGAGCGTCGACTGGAGGTACGGCTCCGGCTTCTCCGGCGTGGCGAGCCAGCGCGCGACGTCGGTGACGCCGGCCTCGGTGATCGCGTACCGCTTGCGCTCGGGGCCGTCGCCGGCCTCGATGCCGTCGACCTCGACGAGCCCGTTCTTCAGCAGGCGGGACATCGTCGAGTAGACCTGGCCGTAGTGCAGCGGCCGGTCGTGGCCGAACGTCGCGTCGAAGGTCCGCTTCAGGTCGTAACCGTGGCGGGGGCCGGACTCCAGGAGCCCGAGAAGAGTGTGACCGATGGACATGCGGAGGACTCTACACACGGTGTATACGCCCCGTGTATACACCGAGTGTGCAGACCGTGGAGCGAGGGGTGGGAGCCCAGGTGAGGGGTGATTGTCACGGTTCTGTCACTGAGGGGTGCTGGTGACCCCGGCGGGGAGCCGGGGGCCCGGGGAGGGTCACCCGGGCTTGGGCGAGTCGCCGGGGGGCTGGGTGGGCGGTGGTGCGGAGGGGGGTCGTACCGGTGGGCGGCCCCGGCGGGGAGGGGGCCCGCCTCGCCGGGGAGGCGGCCCGCCTCCGCGAGGGCGCGGCGCAGCAGGAATTCGATCTGCGCGTTGGCCGAGCGCAGCTCGTCGTTCGCCCACCGCGCCAGCGCCTCGTACACCAGCGGGTCCAGCCGCAGCAGCACCTGCTTGCGCTGCTGCTGCGGCCTGCGCCGAGGGGCCCTGCCCTCGGAGGAGTCGGAGGGGGTGGTCACTGGTAGAGGGACCCTGTGTTGAGGACCGGCTGCGCGGCGCGGTCGCCGCAGAGCACCACCATCAGGTTGGACACCATCGCGGCCTTGCGCTCGGGGTCCAGCTCCACGATGTCGTGCTCGGTGATCCGGGCCAGGGCCGTCTCGACCATGCCCACGGCGCCCTCCACGATCAGCTGCCGGGCCGCCACGACCGCGCCCGCCTGCTGCCGCTGGAGCATCGCCGAGGCGATCTCGGGGGCGTAGGCGAGGTGGGTGAAGCGGGACTCGATGATCTCGACGCCGGCCGCGTCCACGCGGGCGCGCAGTTCGACCGCGAGCTTCTCGGTGATCTCCTCGGCGTTGCCGCGCAGCGAGAGGCCGTCCTCCTCGTGGGCGTCGTAGGGGTACTCGATGGCGATGTGCCGGACGGCGGCCTCGGTCTGGGTGGAGACGAACTCGACGTAGTCGTCCACCTCGAAGGTGGCCTGCGCCGTGTCCGCCACCCGCCACACCACGACCGAGGCGAGCTCGATGGGGTTGCCGTAGGCGTCGTTCACCTTGAGGACCGCGGTCTCGTGGTTGCGCACACGGGTCGAGATCTTGGTGCGCGAGGTGAAGGGGTTCACCCAGCGCAGGCCGTCCTGCCGGATCGTGCCCCGGTACCGGCCGAAGAGCTGGACCACGCGGGCCTCGCCCGGCGCCACCATGTTCAGCCCGCACATCGCGAGGAACGCGGCTATGGCGATCAGGGTGCCGCTGATGATCAGCAGGGCCTTCATGCCGTTCCCGGTGACCGCCGTGGCGCTGATGGCCAGCCCGACGCCGAGCAGCAGCCCGGCCAGTCCGAGCGTCAGCGCCAGCCCGCCGCCGATGCTGTGCGCCGTCTTCTCCCGTACGCGTGGTGCCGGCATCTCCGGCACGTCGGCCGTGACCTGCGCGTCATGTGTGGACATGGGTGATCCCCCGCCTTCCGGGGCGTCTGCCGCACGGTCTCGTGCCGCTAGCGCCTGAATATCTAAGTGATATCACTTTAGCGGATCGCGGCAACCTTGGACATCTTTCGTGCGTCGGTTCCAGTGAGGCGGGTGCTGATTGTCACGTCCGTAAAGACCGGATCGGCAGCCGTTTGTCATACCTCCCGGTGTTAGGTTGCGGAGTTGACCTGAGCGGCGAATCCGTGTGGCAGTCGCGCACACATGAACGAAGCGGAGCAGAGCGGACCCATGGGACGAGCGGAAGAACGACGCGCACGGCAGCGCGGTGGGCACCGTGCGGCATCCGGGGGCCGTTCGTCGGGCGGACAGGGCCGGGGCCGGATACGCCGCCTGTTCACCTGGAAGAAGATCCTCGGCACGTTCTTCGGGCTCTGTCTGCTCGGCATGGGCGCCTTCATCGTGCTGTACATGGTGATCGACATCCCCGAGGGGAACGCCGACGCCCAGGAGCAGAGCAACGTCTACAAGTACAGCGACGGCTCGATCATGGCCCGCGACGGCAAGGTCAACCGTGAGGTCGTCGAGCTGGCGCAGGTTCCCAAGCCGGTCCAGCGGGCCTTCGTCGCCGCCGAGAACAAGACGTTCTACAAGGACGCCGGCGTCAACCTCAAGGGCACCGCGCGCGGTGTGCTGAACACCCTCTCCGGCAAGGGCGCGCAGGGCGGTTCGACGATCACCCAGCAGTACGTGAAGAACTACTACCTGACCCAGGACCAGACGGTCTCCCGCAAGCTCAAGGAACTCGTCATCTCCCTGAAGCTGGACCAGGAGAAGTCCAAGGACTACATCCTCGCCGGCTACATGAACACCAGCTACTACGGCCGGGGCGCCTACGGCGTCCAGGCCGCCGCGCAGGCCTACTACGGCGTCGACAGCGAGGACCTCACGGTCGAGCAGGGCGCCTACCTCGCCGCGCTCCTCCAGGCGCCGAGCCAGTACGACTGGGCGGTGGCCTCGGAGAACGGCAAGAAGCTGGTCAAGAACCGCTGGAACTACGTGCTGGACAACATGGTCGAGCAGGGCTGGCTGGACGGCTCCGAGCGGTCCGGCATGGAGTTCCCGGTGCCGGAGGACCCCAAGGGCAACCCGGGCATGGCGGGCCAGACCGGCTACCTGGTGGAGGCGGCCAACAACGCCCTGAAGAAGCAGCTGGTCGCCGAGGAAGCCGTCGAGGACGCCAAGCAGGCCGACGCCCTGGTGGACCTCGGCGGCTGGACCATCACGCTCAACATCGACAAGAAGAAGCAGGCGGCGCTGGAGAAGGCGGTCAGGACCCAGCTGACCGACAAGCTGGACCCGAAGGAACGCGAGGTCGACGCCGACGTCCAGGCCGGCGCCGTGTCCGTGGACCCGAAGACGGGCGCGGTCGTGGCGATGTACGGCGGTGTGGACTACCTCAAGCACTACATGAACAACGCCACCCGCCCCGACTACCAGCCCGCCTCCACCTTCAAGCCGGTGATCCTGGCCGCCGCCGTCGAGGAGCAGGCCGAGACCCAGGACGGCGAGCCGATCACGGCCAACACCGTCTACGACGGCACCAGCAAGCGCCCCGTCGTGGAGAACGGCAGGGAGGTCGGGTTCGCCCCGGAGAATCAGGGCGACGTCGACTACGACGACATCACCGTCCAGACGGCCATGAACAAGTCCGTCAACTCCGTCTTCGCGCAGATGGGCGTCGACATCGGGATGGAGAAGGTGATGGAGACCGCCGGCAAGCTCGGCATGGACGTCGAGAAGCTGGAGGCGGTGCCCGCCCAGACCCTGGGCTCCATGGGCGCGAGCCCGCTGGACATGGCCGGCGTCTACGCCACCCTCGACAACCACGGCAAGAAGACCACCCCGACGATCCTGAAGTCGGCGGAGCACCTCGACCGCACCGTCACCGCCCCGGACGCGATCGGCGAACAGGCCATCAGCCGCGAGGCCGCCGACACCGTGACCTCGGTCCTGACCGGCGTGGTCGACGACGGCACGGCCCGCGCGGCCGTCCGGGACCATCCGCTGCGCGGCGGCCAGCAGGTCGCCGGCAAGACCGGCACCTCCGACAACAACCTGTCGGCGTGGTTCGCCGGCTACACCCCCGACCTGGTCACCGCGGTCGGCCTGTTCGGCGAGGACGACAAGCCCCCGCACAAGCAGGTCGAGATGTACGGCGCGGGCGGCGAGGACCGGGTCAACGGCGGTGGCTTCCCGGCGCAGATCTGGTCGGCGTACACCTTCGGCGTGAGGGAGAAGACCAGCAGGTTCGACCTGGAGACCAGCCAGGGAGCGGCCGTCAAGCCTCCCCCGTCACCGTCGTCCTCCACCCCGACGCCGTCGGACACGCCGACCGAGGAGCCGACGACCGAGGCGCCCACCACCGAGCCCCCGACCACCGAGCCGACGACCGAGGAACCCACCACCGAGCCGCCGACCGAGGAGCCGACGACCACGCCGCCGACTTCTCCGCCCGCCACCCCGCCGACGATCGGGGTCCCGGAGGACCCGGACAAGTCGACGGGCGGCGCGGACGAGTAGGCGTGAAGCAGTAGGCGGGGCAACGAACGAGGTGGGGCGCCCGGTGACAACACCGGGCGCCCCACCTCCTCTCCGTGCCGCTCAGCCGCCGTGGTTCAGCTCGAACCACACCACCTTGCCCGTGCTCAGCCGGGTCGCGCCCCAGCGCCGGGCCAGCCGGTTGACCAGGTACAGGCCGCGTCCGCCCTCGTCCGTGGCACGCGCCTGCCGGAGCCGCGGCAGCTGCGGCACGTCGTCACCGACCTCGCAGCGCAGTACGTCCGTACGCAGCAGCCGCAGCGTGACCGGCCGGGAGGCGTACCGCACCGCGTTGGTCACCACCTCGCTGACCAGCAGCTCCACCGAATCGGTCAGCTCCTCCATGCCCCACCGGGACAGCGCCCTGCGGGCCAGCCGGCGGGCCCGGCCGGGAGCGGCGTCCTCCGGCTCCAGGAACCAGTACGCCACATCGCTCGGCGCGATCCCGTCGAAGCGGGCGGCGAGCAGCGCGATGTCGTCGTCCCGGTCGCCCGGACCGAGCATGTCGAGCACCTCGTCGCACAGCGCCTCCAGCGGCGGCGGATGATCCGGGCCGGTCAGCTGCGCGGTCGCGGCGAGCTTCTCGCGCAGCTGCTCGATGCCGGTCCACACGTCCCGCAGCCGGGACTCGACCAGACCGTCGGTGTACAGCAGCAGGGTCGCCCCCGCGGGTGCTTCCAGTTCGACCGCCTCAAAGTCCACGCCGCCGACGCCGATCGGGGCGCCCGAGGGCACCCGCAGCACCTCGGCCCGCCCGCCCAGGGGCAGCAGAATGGGCGGCGGATGGCCGGCGTTGGCGATGGTGATGCGGTGCGCGACCGGGTCGTACACCGCGTAGAGGCAGGTCGCCATGCGGTCCGCGCCGAGCCGCTGGGCCTGCTCGTCCAGGTGGTGCAGCACCTCCTGCGGGGGCAGGTCGAGTCCGGCCAGGGTCTGGGCGGTGGTGCGCAGTTGACCCATGATCGCGGCGGACGTCATGGAGTGCCCCATGACGTCGCCGACCACCAGCGCGACCCTGCTGCCGGGCAGCGGGATGGCGTCGTACCAGTCACCGCCCACGCGCGCGGTCTCCGCGGCCGGCAGATAACGGGAGGCCAGCCGCACACCGGTGCAACGGGGCAGGTTCTCCGGCAGCATGGTGCGCTGCAGCTCGTCGGCGATGTACGCCTCCCGCCCGTACAGCACCGCTTTGTCGATGCCGAGGGCGCTGTGCGTGGCGAGTTGGGCGGCGACCAGCAGGTCGTCGGCCTCGAAGGCGATGCGCTCGGGGCCGCGCAGGAACAGGGCCGCGCCGATGACCCGGCGCCGGCCGCGCAGCGGTGCGAGGATCGCCCGCTGCCCGTCGGGTACGGCGGACCCGCCCTCTTCACCGAGAAGTTCGGGCAGCGCGGCGCGGGCGGCGGGCGCGTCCGTGAACACCGGCCGTACGCCGCGCAGCACTTCGGCGAGCGCGCTGCCGGGCCGCACCGTGCACCGCTCCGCGCCGACCGAGTCCAGCGGGGACGGCTCGGGCGGGGCGGCCGGCACGAATCCGTTCTCGGTGTCGCGAGCGGCCGGGATCCGGTCGCTGCGGCGCAGCCGCAGCACCAGCGGACCGGTGGGCCGCTCGTCGCCGACCGGCAGCGGATCGCGCAGATAGACGAGGATCGTGTCGGCGAAGGTGGGCACGGTGGCCCGGCACAGTCCCATGACGATCTCTTCGAGATCGATACCGCGGGCGATCCGCCGGGTCGCGGCGCCGACGAACCTCAGCCGGTCCCCGTCCCGTCGCATCGGCGTGGGCCTCCCGGGCATCGTCACCTGCCCGGTGCGGCGCTCCAGGCCGTCGGGAGGTCGTGCGGAGCGGTCCTGCGCCGGGCCGTCCGGTGCGTCGGGCTTGTGTCCTTGTTCTCCGGGTTCTCCGGCAGGCTGGAGCGGGATGCCCTCGGACGCGGGCCGGGGCCGGTGCGCGTCCGGTTCGGCGTCCTGCCCGGCGCCCGGCTGGGAGTGCTCGGCGCCGGGTCCGCCCGCCGGGCCCGCCGTCGGGGACGCGGCCGACGCGGACGACGCAGCGGGCGGCGCAGACGGCGATGTCGCACCCGGCCCGCGGGCCGGTGTCGAGGCGGGCAGGAGCGCCCCGCGGGCATCCGCGGGGGTGACGCCCGGTTCCGGGCGCTCGTAGGAGGTCGGCTGCTCCGTCACGCGTGTCGAGTCCATCCGTCCGGGGCCACGTCCCTGTCCTCGCATTCCCGCCTGCCCCGTGAGTGTGAGGGCAGGGACGTACGCCGTGCGCGCAGTACGTCCCGCCGAAACTCCGATACCCGGAATGTGTGTCCCCGGAACGGAATTCCCGCGTGGTCAGAGGTTGTTCCTGTGCCGCCTGCCGACCGTCCCCGGCCCGCACCGGTGTTGCCGTACCCCTCGCTCACGTCCTGCCGCCCCTCGGTGACGTTCGGTCAATCCCAGCGCGTGCTACGGAAGTTGTTGCCGCTCCGTGCCTTGCGGAGGACGATCCTACGTTTCTTGCCCCGGGGTGCATCAAGAGTCTCATGACGACAGATGCGCGGGAGCGCGGTCCCAGTCCGGTGGCAGTGACGGTACCGTCCAGGACGGATCCGGGCGCCAGTTCTGCCAACCGTCCGAGAACGGCGCACCCCACCGGGCGATCACGTCCACCGCGGCCCGGCCGGCCTCCCGCACCCTTCCGGCCAGAGCGGCGTCCATGAGTCCGTCCCGCTGGGCCTGTGCGAACTCGTCCTCGTCGCGCCAGTGCCAACTGTGGTCCGGATGCACGGAGATGTCCAGGAAATGATCCTCGGAGTCCACCCCGCCCGACCAACGGGCCAGCGGCTCCTCCAGGTTCACGTACCAGTTCTTGAACCGCCAGCCCGAGTCCCAGAACAGCCACACCGACCAGGGGTCGCCGGGCCGGGCCAGCTTCAGCACACCGGTCCCGAACCAGTGGTCGCGCTGCACCGTACGGGGCTTGGTGTACCGGGTCGGGAGCGGTTCCTGGTGCACGGGCGTACCGTCGGCGAGCACCGGCTTCACGCACTCGGTGCCGGGCGCCATCCACGCGGCGAGCAGTTCGGGATCGTCGCGTACGACCGTGACGGGGCGCGCGATGTGGATGTGCGCGCCGCCGTTCTCCCGGTAACGCCACAGCACCTGCGTCCCGGGCGCCCAGTGGCCCCGGGGGCCGCCGAGGCCCTCCGGGGCGCCCGCCGCCCCGTGTTCGCGCCGTGGACCGCCCGCTTCTCCGCGTCCTGCCGCTCCGCCCTCTTCCATGGGCAGATATTAGGTGCCCATGGCACCCGACGCCGCGGTCCCCGTCACGGTTCACCCATGCGCAACGGCCTGCCATGACCGGATCGTGACGGGGAGCCACCTGCGTCACGCCGGTCTACGGGCGCGTCATCCGCAGGACGTCCAGGGCCTCGTCGAGCTGCTCCACGGTGAGGTCGCCGCGCTCGACGTACCCGCTCTCCAGGACCACCTGGCGGATGGTCCTCCGCTCCGCCAGCGCCTTCTTGGCGACCTTCGCGGCCTCCTCGTAGCCGATGTACTTGTTGAGCGGGGTGACCACGGAGAGGGAGGACTCGGCGTACTCGCGGGCCCGCTCGCGGTCGGCGACGACCCCGTCGACGGTACGGTCGGCGAGCAGCCGGGAGGCGTTGGCGAGCAGCCGGATCGACTCCAGGGTGTTCTTCGCGATGACGGGCAGCATCACGTTGAGCTCGAAGTTGCCGGACGCGCCCGCGGTGGCTACCGCCGCGTCGTTGCCCATGACCTGCGCGCAGACCATGAGCACGGCCTCCGGGATGACCGGGTTGACCTTGCCGGGCATGATCGAGGAGCCGGGCTGGAGATCGGGCAGGGTGATCTCGGCGAGGCCGGTGCGGGGCCCGGAGGCCATCCAGCGCAGATCGTTGGCGATCTTCGTCAGTCCGACCGCGATCGTGCGCAGCTGACCGCTGGTCTCCACGATGCCGTCCCGGGCGCCCTGCGCCTCGAAGTGGTCGCGGGCCTCGGTCAGCGGCAGCCCGGTGACCTCGGCGATCTCCTCGATGACGGCGGCCGAGAACCCGGGCGGGGTGTTGATGCCGGTGCCGACGGCGGTCCCGCCGAGGGGCAGTTCGGCCAGCCGGGGCAGGGAGGCGTGCAGCCGCTCCACCCCGTACCGCACCTGGGCGGCGTACCCGCCGAACTCCTGCCCCAGCGTCACGGGCGTGGCGTCCATGAGGTGCGTCCGCCCGGACTTCACCACGTCGGCGAACTCCTCGGCCTTGCGCTCCAGCGAGGCCGCGAGGTGCTCCAGGGCCGGCACGAGGTCCCGGGTGACGGCGGCGGTGGCGGCGATGTGGATCGAGGACGGGAAGACGTCGTTGGACGACTGGGAGGCGTTGACGTGGTCGTTGGGGTGCACGGCCCGCCCGAGCCGCTCGGTCGCCAGGGTGGCGATGACCTCGTTGGCGTTCATGTTGGACGAGGTGCCCGAACCCGTCTGGAACACGTCGACCGGGAAGTGCGTATCCCACTTGCCCTCGGCGACCTCCCCGGCCGCCGCGCCGATCGCCTCGGCGATGTCCTTGTCCAGCACCCCGAGGTCCGCGTTCACCTTCGCGGCGGCGCCCTTGATCCGGGCGAGGGCCTCGATGTGGGCGCGTTCGATGCGCTGCCCGGAGAGGGGGAAGTTCTCCACGGCCCGCTGCGTCTGCGCCCGCCACTTGGCGTCGGCCGGTACCTTCACCTCCCCCATGGAGTCGTGCTCGATGCGGTAGTGCCGGCTGTCGTCCGTGGTCGTCATCGTCATACCTCCGAAGGTCCACAGCAGTGGTGCGGGCCGGGTGTATTCCTGCCGGTCCCTTGACAGCATTGCGCGCGGGTACCCGGAACGGACTCCGCCCCGCCGCGAGGGGGCTGCGGGGCGGAGTACCGTGTGGAGGCCGGCGCCGGCCAGGTGCCCGGAGGCACGCGTCGTCGGCCAGGAGGCCCGTCCGCGGGGACGCGCTCTCACCGGCCGCGGGGAGACGGCCACCCGGCGACCCGCGTACGCCGTCAGGCCGACCGGGCGCCGCACGCGTCCGCTGCGGGCGCCGGCGTCGGACGGCGTGGTGAGCGTGCCGCCGCCGACCTCGACCGTGGACCTGCCGTAGGACCTGCCGGGACACCGCCGGGCCGGGACACCGCCGGGCCGGGACCCGGCGGTGTCCCGGCTTCAGGAGACGGCCTGCTGCCAGAGGGTGTGGGCGATGCCGTCGGCCGCGCGGTTCAGGCCGATGGTGTCGATGTTGGTGAGGGTGTCGCAGGACCGGTGGTAGCAGGGGTCGTAGGCGGAACCGGCCGTGCCGCCCCATTTGGTGGCCTGTGCGGACGTCTTGCGGGCGCTGGCGCCCATCGCGTAGCCGGAGGTGGGGATGCCAACCTGCTCGAAGGGGTAGTCGTCGCTGCGCCCCGCGCCCTCGGTGTTCTCCTCGGGCCGCAGGCCCAGCGAGTCCCAGTACGCCTTCATCGGCGCGGCGGCCGACGAGGTGATGCGGTTGATGAAGTAGCCGCCGTTGGTCGAGGCGACCATGTCGAAGTTGTAGTACGCCCGGATCTTGGAGCGCTGGGTGGAGGACAGTGAACGGACGTAGAACTTCGAGCCGTTGAGGCCCTGCTCCTCGTCGGTCCACCAGGCGAAGCGGACCCGGTTGCGCATGGTCGGGTTCTGCTGGGCCAGGGTCAGGGCGTTCTCCAGGAGTGCGGCCGAGCCGGAACCGTTGTCGTTCATGCCGGGGCCCGCCGAGACGCCGTCGAGGTGGGCGCCGAACATGTACACGTTGTTCGTGTCGCCCCGCGGCCACTCGGCGATCAGGTTGGGGCCCGCTCCGCTGGTGCAGCCGGAGGTGCAGGGCTGCTCGGTGACGGTGTAACCGGCCGCCTGCAGCTTGCCCTTCACGTAGGCGACGGAGTCGCGGTACCCCTGGGTGGTGGAGCGGCGGTTGCCGCCGTTGCGGCCGGCGATGGCGCTGAGCTCGCTCAGGTGCGCACGCATCTTCGTCACGTCGACGTCAGGCGCGGCGAGCGCGTCCACGGCGAGGGCGGACCGGCTCGCGTCCGCGGGAGCGGCGGCCGCGGCGGGGAGCGTTCCGCAGCCGAGCACGACGGCGAGGGAGAAGCTCGCCACGGCGAATCGTCGTCTCACACTGTCTCCTTCGAGAGGTGGCCGTGGGGTGGCCACATGGAGCCCGACATGGCATGTACATGTCAGATTGGCGAGAAGACTCACAGCGGAGGTTGAGGGAGTCAACGGAAACGGGGCCCGCGCGGGCAGGTTGTCCAAAAAGGAACACGGCGTCCGCTATCCGGGCGCGCGGAGCCCCGCAGCAGCCCTCACGGGCGTTTCCGGGGCCGGGGTCTGCCGTGAGGGCACGGCCGGTGTCGAGCTGTCCCGGCCGGTCGAGGGCGAACTGCGGGCGGTGGACCGCCCCCGGCCCGTCCGGCGTTCGGGGGCGGGGCCCGTTCGAGGCCGAAGGAGCCCCGGGGCGCGGCCTAGGAGACGGGAAGGGAGGGGGCGGCGGGAGCCGAAACCCTCAACCGCCGCCCCCCCGGGGCACTACGCCAGCCCCGGCCCCCGCACCGGAATCGTCGTGAACGTCGGCGCCGGCGCCGGATCCTGGAAGAAGTCGTTGCCCTTGTCGTCGACGACCACGAACGCCGGGAAGTCCTCGACCTCGATCTTCCAGACCGCCTCCATGCCGAGCTCCTCGTACTCCAGGACCTCGACCTTCTTGATGCAGTCCTGGGCGAGCCGGGCGGCCGGGCCGCCGATCGAGCCGAGGTAGAAGCCGCCGTGCGCCTCGCACGCGTCGGTGACCTGCTGGCTGCGGTTGCCCTTGGCCAGCATCACCTTGGAGCCGCCGGCCGCCTGGAACTGCTCGACGTAGGAGTCCATGCGGCCGGCCGTCGTCGGGCCGAAGGAGCCGGACGCGTAGCCCTCGGGGGTCTTGGCCGGACCGGCGTAGTACACCGGGTGGTCCTTGAGGTACTGCGGCATCCCCTCGCCCGCGTCCAGCCGCTCCTTGATCTTGGCGTGCGCGATGTCGCGGGCCACCACCAGCGGGCCGGTGAGCGAAAGCCGGGTCTTGACCGGGTACTTGGTGAGCTCCGCCAGGATGGCGTCCATCGGCTGGTTCAGGTCGACCTTGACGACGTCGCCCTCCGACTCCAGCTGCTCGTCCGTCGTCTCCGGCAGGAACCGCGCCGGGTCCTTCTCCAACTGCTCCAGGAAGACGCCCTCGGAGGTGATCTTCGCGACGGCCTGGCGGTCGGCGGAGCAGGAGACGGCGATGGCGACCGGGCAGGACGCGCCGTGCCGCGGCAGGCGGACCACGCGGACGTCGTGGCAGAAGTACTTGCCGCCGAACTGCGCGCCGATACCGATCTTCTGCGTCAGCTCGAAGACCTTCTCCTCCAGCTCCTTGTCCCGGAAGCCGTGGCCCAGCGGAGAGCCCTCGGCCGGGATCTCGTCGAGGTAGTGCGCGGAGGCGTACTTCGCGGTCTTGAGCGCGTACTCGGCGGACGTACCGCCGACGACGATCGCCAGGTGGTACGGCGGGCAGGCGGCCGTGCCGAGCGAACGGATCTTCTCCTCCAGGAACTTCATCATGGAGGTCTCGTTCAGGACGGCCTTGGTCTCCTGATAGAGGAAGCTCTTGTTGGCGGAGCCGCCGCCCTTGGCCATGAACAGGAACTTGTAGGCGTCGCCGTCGGTGGCGTACAGCTCGATCTGGGCCGGGAGGTTGGAGCCGGTGTTCTTCTCCTCCCACATGGTCAGCGGCGCCAGCTGGGAGTAGCGCAGGTTGAGGTTCCGGTACGCGTCGTAGACGCCCCGGGACAGGGCCTCCTCGTCGCGGCCCCCGGTGAGGACGTTCTGGCCGCGCTTGCCCATGACGATCGCGGTACCGGTGTCCTGACACATGGGGAGCACGCCGGCCGCCGCGATGTTGGCGTTCTTCAGCAGGTCCAGGGCGACGAACTTGTCGTTGGCCGAGGCCTCGGGGTCGTCGATGATGCGGCGCAGCTGGGTGAGGTGCGCGGGGCGCAGGTAGTGCTGGATGTCGCGGATGGCCTCTTCGGCGAGCTTGCGCAGTGCCTCCGGCTCCACCTTGAGGAAGGTCCGTCCGTCGGCCTCGAAGGTGGAGACACCTTCGGAGGTCACCAGCCGGTAGGGGGTGGTGTCCTCTCCCATGGGGAGCAGATCGGCGTACTCGAACTCAGGCATCTCGCCCATTCCTCACTCGACAGGTGGCCGCCCGCCTCCGTCGGCGGGCGCTCACCAGCGTATGGCCTGCCGCAGCCGGTGAGCTTGTGAGGTTGTCCTCAGTGACTCCCGACGGGTGCGTGGGTGGGTTTCCGACGGGTTCCGGACTCGTTCACGAGTAGTTCCTGACAGGGGGTAGTCGCGATCTATCGCGTTTGGGTACGCTGCTGTCGTGGACCTTCAGAAGCACGCCCAGCCCCAGGACGGTGCCGCGCCGGCCGCCGATCTGCGCGTCTCGGACGCGGACCGTGACCGCATCGCCGACCTCCTGCGCGAGGCCCTCGCGGAGGGTCGGCTCACCGCCGACGAGCACGCGGAGCGTGTCGAGGGCGTGCTGGCCGCCAAGACGGCCGGTGAGCTCGAGGTGTTCGTCCGGGACCTGCCGGGTGCCCATCAGGGGCGCCCGGCCCATGCCTCGGCGCCGAGCCGGCCCACCGCCGGCGCCATCCCGATGGACCCCGACGAGAACGTGGTGGCGGTCTTCAGTTCCGCCACCCGCAAGGGCCGCTGGCGGGCCGGGCGCCGCATCCATGTGTACGCGGTCTTCGGCAACGTGGAGATAGACCTCAGCGAGGCGCTCTTCGACCACCAGCAGGTCGTGATCAAGGCCTTCTCGGTCTTCGGCAACGTCGAGGTCCGCGTCCCGCAGAACGTGTCGCTGCGCGGCATGGGCGGTGGCGTGCTCGGCAACTTCGAGGTCGCCTCGCTGGACGCGGAGGACCCCGAGGCCCCGGTGATCTACGTGGACGGCTGGGCGGTGCTGGGCAATGTCGAGGCGCGGCCCAAGCGGGGCAAGCTGGTGGCGGACATCCTCGACCGGGTGCAGCGCTCGGTGGACAAGCGCAGGCACCTGGACCGTTGACGCTCTGCGGCGGGGGTGAGCGGAATCGCCGCGTCCGCGGGTCGCGGAGGCGGTCCGTGTCGAATTCCGGTGTCGGAAACGGCGGTTCGGGACTCAGTGCATAGGCGTGCGCACAGCGGGTAGGCCTTGCTGCATCGTCTCTCGCTCGCGAAGCCGTCGTCAGGAGTAGACCCGTGCCGCAACCGCCGCATTCGCCCCTGCAGGTAGCTGCCGTTCCGGCCCAGCGGGTGCCGACGCGAGACAGGGATCAGGACGCGCCCTGGCACACCGAGGCGGTGTGCCGGCGTGACGAGGCAGGACTGTTCTTCGCCCCTTCGAAGGAACCCACGGCCGCCCGGCTCTCCCGCGAGGCGGCCGCCAAGCGGGTCTGTGGCCGCTGTCCGGTGATGGTCGAATGCCGGGAGCACGCCCTGCTCCAGCCCGAGCCCTACGGGGTCTGGGGCGGCCTGACCGCCGCCGAGCGCCGTGTGGTCCTGGCGCGGCGCCGCCGCCGCGACCTGGAACTGCAGAAGGCGGTGCGCACGACGGGATCCATAGCGGCGGCCGGCTGAGGCGTACACCGACAGGGCGCCCCCACCGCACCGGGGGCGCCCTTCTGACGCCGCGCCCTTCAAGGGACGCGGGAACCGCGCGACCTGTGCCGCACGCCGGGTGCGCTCCCCGCGCCGTGGTTCAAGAGGGGCGCGGGAACCGCGCGCCCGGCCCCGGCGGACCCGCCCCGTTCGACGGGACGGGCCCGCGGTGACCCACGGACCGCACACCGCGGGCCACCCGCACGTCCTTCGGCGAACCCGGCGGAGCTACCTGGCCCGGTCGAAATCCACCGCGCTGTAGGCGCGCAGTTTGCTCAGCCGGTGCTCGGAGTCGATCCGGCGGACCGTGCCGGACTTGGAGCGCATCACGATGGAGTCGGTCGTGGCGGTCTCGGGGCGGTAGCGCACCCCGCGCAGCAGCTCGCCGTCGGTGATGCCGGTGGCCACGAAGAAGACGTTCTCCCCGGTGACCAGGTCGGCGTCGGTCAGCACCCGGTCGAGGTCGTGCCCCGCGTCGATCGCGCGCTGCCGCTCCGTGTCGTCCTGCGGCCACAGCTTGCCCTGGAGGGTGCCTCCGAGGCACTTCACGGCACAGGCCGAGATGATGCCCTCAGGGGTGCCGCCGATGCCGAGCAGCAGGTCGATGCCGGTGCCCTCGCGCAGGGCGAGGATCGAGCCGGCCACGTCGCCGTCGGAGATCAGCTTGATGCGCGCCCCGGTCTCCCGGATCTCCTTGATGATGCCGTCGTGCCGCGGCCGGTCGAGGATCACCACGGTGACGTCCTCGGGCGTGACCCGCTTGGCCTTGGCGACCCGGCGGATGTTCACGGACACGGGCGCGTTGATGTCGACGAAGTCGGCCGCCTCGGGCCCGGTGACCAGCTTGTCCATGTAGAACACCGCCGACGGGTCGAACATCGAGCCGCGTTCGGCGGCGGCGAGCACGGCGATCGCGTTGGTCATGCCCTTCGCGGTCAGCGTGGTGCCGTCGATCGGGTCGACGGCGATGTCGCACTCGGGCCCCGTCCCGTCACCCACGCGCTCCCCGTTGAAGAGCATCGGGGCCTCGTCCTTCTCGCCCTCGCCGATGACGACGACGCCGTTCATCGAGACGGTGGAGACGAGGGTGCGCATGGCGCGTACCGCGGCACCGTCGGCGCCGTTCTTGTCGCCGCGCCCGACCCAGCGCCCCGCGGCCATCGCCGCTGCCTCGGTGACCCGGACGAGTTCCAGAGCGAGGTTGCGGTCGGGAGCTTCGGAGGGCACATCGAGCTCGGACGGCAACTGATGATGCTCGGTCATCGGAGCGCACCTTTCTGTACGACGACGGCCGGATGAGGGTATGGGGTCGACTCTAACGCCGGGACGACAAAATGAGCAGGGGACCCCACGGATGAGCGCGGCGGGCACCTGCAACGATGGGGGCGTGGCAGGAACGAACAGCACACAGAAATCGGCCCGGGACATGATTCTCTCCCTGGGTCTCATCTTGCTCGCCGCGGGAGTGATCTGGCTGTTCAGCCCGCACGGCGGCACGGAGCCCGATCTCAAGCGGGTCGACTACCGGATCGAGCTGCTGACCGCACGCCGTGCCGCCTCCTACGCGGTGGCCGCGCCCGAGGGTCTGCCCGAGGCATGGAAGCCCACCTCCGTCCGCTTCCAGGGCGAGGACTTCGACGCCTGGCACCTCGGCTACCGGGCCCCCGACGGGGAGTACGTGGCGGTCGAGCAGTCCGCCCGGAAGCCTTCGGTCTTCATCGAGGACGCGACCCAGGGCGCGGAGAAGACCGGGACCACCCAGCAGATCGACGGCAGGACCTGGACCCGGTACGAGGGCGATCACTACGACGCGCTGGTGCACGAGGACCCCGAGGGCTCGACCACGGTGGTGACGGGCACGGCGTCCTTCGACCAGCTGACGCGGATGGCCGAGGCCCTGCGCACCGAATCCGCCGACTGACAGGTTCGCGACGGCAGGCATACGGCAGGACCCCCCGACACGCCGTGTCGGGGGGTCCTGCCGTATGTGCGGGCGACCGTCAGACGGTGGTGACGACCTCGTCGTACTCCAGGCGCGGGAGGCGCGGGAACCAGGCGTCCGGGCCGGGACGGCCGATGTTGACGACCACCAGCGGGGTGTGGTCGTCGTCGAGGAACTCCTTGCGGATGCCCTCGAAGTCGCAGCCGGTCATCGGGCCGGCGGCCAGACCCGCGGCACGCACGCCGATGATGAAGTACGCGGCCTGCAGGGCGGCGTTCAGGGAAGCCTGGCCCTCCCGCATCGAGCGGTCGCCGGCGAACATGTCCTTGGCCCCGGGGAAGTGCGGGAAGAGCTGCGGAAGCTCCTCGTGGAACTCGTTGTCCGCGGAAAGGATGGCGACCAGCGGGGCGGCGGCCGTCTTGGTCGCGTTGCCCTCCGCCATGTGCTGGACGAGACGCTCGCGGGCCTCGGGGGAGCGGACCAGGGTGACGCGCAGCGGCGAGTTGTTCATGGAGGTCGGGCCGTACTTGACCAGGTCGTAGATGGCCCGTACCTGCTCGTCGGTCACCGGCTCGTCGGTGAACGTGTTGGCGGTGCGCGCCTCGCGGAACAGCAGGTCCTGGGCGGTGGGGTCAAGAACGAGAGACATGCGTGAACTTTCTGAGGGGGAGCGTCGGCTCCGCACGATCGGCGCGAAACCCTTGACGGGGAAAACGTTACGACAGGGAAGTTCAAAGTTCAACTAAAGGTGGGGTCCGGTGATCTGCTCCACAGGGAAACCGTGTCGGAGTGGCGCATGTCACATCGGTCCGGCGGACGCTTCGTCGGCTGTTCACGGTCTTGAAGGGCAGCACGCCGCCACTCGCGGAAGAGAGGACCAGCCCGGTATGACCGACACCGTCAAGGGCCCCGCCAGCTACTTCCCGTCGATCGAGAAGAAATACGGCCGTCCGATCGCGGAGTGGAAGGAGCTGATGCGCTCCTCGCCGCTCGTCAAGCACATGGAGCTGGTCGCCTGGCTCAAGACCGAGCACGGCCTGGGCCACGGTCACGCGAACGCCCTCGTCGCCCACACGTTGGCCGAGGACAACGCCAAGTAGTCCTGGCGGGCCGGATGCGGGCGGACCCGGCAGTCGGGGCGGGCCGGGGAGCGGACTACGGCTCCCCGGCCCCGTTCTCCGCCCGTTCCGCTCCAGCGGCCTCCTCCGCGAGCGCCGCGTCCAGCCGGGCGCGTGCCCCGTCCAGCCGGCGCCGGCACACCTTGGTCAGCTCCTCGCCCCGCTCCCAGAGCGCGAGCGACTCCTCCAGCGTCGTACCGCCCGTCTCCAGGCGGCGCACGACCTCGATCAACTCGTCCCGCGCCTGTTCGTAACCGAGCGCCTCGGCCTCGGTCGAGGCCGCCGTCGACTGGTCCTTCTCGCTGGTCATCCGCCCACCCTACGCATCGACTCGGACAGTGAACTCACCCTCGGACACCCGTGCCCGCAACGCCTCGCCGGGCTCCACCTCGCCCGGATCACGCACCGCGTGCCCGTCGGCCCGCTGCAGCACGGCGTACCCGCGCTTGAGCGTCGCGGCGGGGGACAGGGCCACCACGCGCGCGTGCGTGTGCGCCAGCTCGGAGTCGGTCCGGTCCAGCTGGTGCCGCAGGCAGCGCCGGGCCCGGTCGAGCAGCGCCGTGACCTCCTCGGCCCGCGCGTCGACCATCCGGTGCGGGTCCTCCATCGAGGGCCGGGCCAGCGCATGGGCCAGCCCCCGCTCCTCCCGGTCGACGAACGCCTGAACGCAGCGCCGCGCGCGGTCGCGCAGCAGCCGCACCCGCTCGTACTCCTCGCCCACGTCCGGGACGACCTTCTTGGCGGCGTCCGTCGGGGTGGAGGCCCGCACGTCGGCGACAAGGTCCAGGAGCGGGCTGTCCGGCTCGTGCCCGATCGCGGAGACGACCGGCGTACGGCAGCCCGCCACCGCCCGCACCAGCTGCTCGTCGGAGAACGGCAGCAGGTCCTCCACGCTGCCCCCGCCCCGCGCGACGACGATCACGTCCACGTCGTCGACCGCGTCCAGCTCCTTCACGGCCTGGACGACCTGCGGCACCGCGTGCACACCCTGCACGGCGACGTTGCGCACCTCGAAGCGGACGGCGGGCCAGCGGCGCCGGGCGTTCTCCAGCACGTCCCGCTCGGCGGCCGAGGCGCGTCCGCAGACCAGCCCGATCAGCCGCGGCAGGAACGGCAGCGGCTTCTTCAGCTCCGGCGCGAAAAGACCCTCCCGCGCGAGGGACCTCTTCAGCTGCTCCAGCCGGGCGAGCAGTTCCCCGACCCCGACCGGCCTGATCTCGGCGGCCCGCAGCGACAGCTGCCCGCGCGGGGCGTACCACTCGGGCTTGCAGTGCACCACGACGCGCGCGCCCTCGCTCACGACGTCGGCGACGGCGTCGAACACCTGCCGGTAGCAGGTGACGCCGACGGAGACGTCGTACGAGGCGTCCCGCAGCGTCAGGAACACCATCCCGGCGCCCGGCCGCCGCGACAGCTGGGTGATCTGCCCCTCGACCCACACCGCGCCGAGCCGGTCGATCCACCCCCCGATGAGCCGCGACACCTCACCGACCGGGATGGGCGCTTCCGCAGACGTGTTGAGAGCCATGCCGCGAGAGTAGTGCGCGCCACCGACAACGCAGGCCACCGACAACGCAGGCCACCTCACCCGCCGGCCCGCACCGCTTCCCGGACGCGACCACCGGCCCGCGAGACGTGGCCCTTACGATGGGACGCATGACCGCTTCGTCTGGCCGCCGTGTCCTGCTCGCCGCCCCCCGGGGCTACTGCGCGGGCGTCGACCGCGCCGTGATCGCCGTCGAGAAGGCCCTGGAGCAGTACGGGGCCCCCGTCTACGTCCGGCACGAGATCGTGCACAACAAGTACGTCGTGCAGACCCTGGAGAAGAAGGGCGCCGTCTTCGTCGAACAGACGGAGGAGGTCCCCCCGGGCAACATCGTCATGTTCTCCGCGCACGGTGTGGCCCCCGTGGTCCACGAGGAGGCCGAGCGCGGCCGGCTCGCCACCATCGACGCGACCTGCCCACTGGTCACCAAGGTGCACAAGGAAGCGGTCCGGTTCGCCCAGGAGGACTACGACATCCTCCTGATCGGGCACGAGGGTCACGAGGAGGTCATCGGCACCTCCGGCGAGGCGCCCGACCACATCCAGCTCGTCGACGGTCCCGAAGACGTCGCCAAGGTCGAGGTCCGTGATCCGTCGAAGGTCGTCTGGCTCTCCCAGACCACGCTCTCGGTCGACGAGACCATGGAGACCGTCGACGCGCTCAAGGACAAGTTCCCCCAGCTGATCTCCCCGCCCAGCGACGACATCTGCTACGCCACGCAGAACCGTCAGCTCGCGGTCAAGCAGATGGGCGACGAGGCGGACCTGGTGATCGTGGTCGGCTCGCGCAACTCCTCGAACTCCAAGCGGCTCGTCGAGGTCGCCAAGCTCGCCGGTGCCCGCGCGGCCTATCTGGTGGACTTCGCCGACGAGATCGACGAGGCCTGGCTGGAGGGCGTCTCCACGGTCGGCGTGACCTCGGGTGCGTCGGTGCCGGAGGTGCTGGTCGAGCAGGTCCTGGAATGGCTCGCGCGGCGCGGCTTCGAGGACGTCGAGATCGTCAAGGCCGCCGAGGAGTCCATCATCTTCTCGCTGCCGAAGGAGCTGCGCCGCGACCTGCGCGAGGAGGCGGCGGAGCTGGTGGCGGAGCGCGGTGGCACCGGATCGGGCGGGCCGGGGGCGGATTCCGCGCGGTGACCCTGTGAGGGCTTTTCGAGGGTGGCGGAATCCGGTTCGGTGACTGTCCGCCGTTCGGCATAACGTAGGTTCATGCAGATCTTCGGTGTGGACATCGGTGGTTCCGGGATCAAGGGTGCTCCGGTCGACCTGGACAAGGGGGACCTGGCGCAGGAGCGCTACAAAGTGCTCACCCCGCACCCGTCCACGCCGGACGCGGTGGCCGACGGCGTCAAGGAGGTCGTCGGCCATTTCGGCTGGACCGGACCGGTCGGGGTCGCCTTCCCCGGTGTGGTCACCGACGGCACCACGGTCCGTTCGGCGGCCAACGTCGACAAGAGCTGGGTCGACACCGACGCGCGCATGCTGCTCGGCGACCGCCTCGGCGGCATGCCCGTGACGGTGGTCAACGACGCGGACGCGGCGGGCCTCGCCGAGGTGCACTTCGGCGCCGGCCGGGGCCGCCGGGGCACGGTCGTCCTGCTGACCTTCGGCACGGGTATCGGCAGCGCCGTGTTCGTGGACGGCGTCCTCGTCCCCAACACGGAGCTCGGCCATCTGGAGCTGCACGGCCACGAGGCGGAGAAGCGGGCCTCCAGCAAGGCCAAGGAGGACAACGGCCTGACGTGGGAGCACTGGGCGCGCCGGGTGCAGAAGTACCTGGCCCATGTGGAGATGCTGTTCTCGCCGGAGCTGATCGTCATCGGCGGCGGCGTCAGCCGCAAGTCCGACAAGTTCCTGCACCACATCCACGGCATCAAGGCCGAGGTCGTCCCGGCGCAGCTGCAGAACAACGCGGGCATCGTCGGGGCGGCGATGCGGGCGGCCACGGGTATGTGACGCGACGCCCGACGGATCGGACCCGGAGTCGGCTCCGGACCTGGGAGCGGATCAGGCCCGGAGCCGGCTCCGAGCGGCGGCGGCCCGGCGGTTGATCACGCGGATCATGCGCATCCTCCGGCCGAGCACGATCGCACCGGCGACGAGGGTGCCCCCGTACAGCCAGCCGGCCTGGGTGGCGAGGCCGGTCACCATGCCCATCAGCCAGCCGCCGCTCCCGCCGTCGTCGACCATCGGAAGCAGTCCCAGAGCGAAGGCGATCGGGACGATCACGGGAGCGGTGAGCAGGTCCCCCTCGCGCACCCACAGCGCCGTCAGCACGCACACCGGCAGGAACAGAACGCCGTACACGGTCTGGACCTCCCCGAACAGCAGCGCGACGAGGAACCCGAGCGTCAGCATCACGAACCCGCAGAACAGACTTCCGCCCAGCCCGGTGAGCCGGAGGTTCGGCAGGTGCCGGGCGGCAGGGAGAGCGGGCCGCCGCACCAGGGCCAGGCCCGGCACCGGGCGAGTGGTGGGCCGGGCGGACCGCGCGACCCCACCCCCGGGTGCCCGCCCCGCCTGCGGGGGCAGCGGCGGCCGGGGCCTGTCGCGTCGCGGTCCGTACCGGGTGGGTCGCGTCCTGTGTTGCTCCACTGGACCAACTTAGGTCTGTTTATGTGCTGAATAGCCCGTCAGACACGCCGGAAAGCGGAGGCTGTCCATACGTTCGACAGGTCACCGGGGCGGGGACGGGCACGCCGTAGACTGGTGGATCGGCCCACGCAGCCCAGTCGTCGGGTCCTCGTCCCCCACCTCACGTACGGGAAGTCGCAACGTGTCGCTCACGATCGGAATCGTCGGTCTGCCGAATGTCGGCAAGTCGACTCTGTTCAACGCCCTGACCAAGAACGACGTGCTGGCGGCCAACTACCCGTTCGCCACCATCGAGCCGAACGTCGGCGTGGTCGGCGTCCCCGACGCCCGCCTGACCAAGCTCGCGGAGATCTTCGGCTCCCAGCGGATCCTCCCGGCGACGGTCGACTTCGTCGACATCGCGGGCATCGTGCGCGGCGCCAGCGAGGGTGAGGGACTCGGCAACAAGTTCCTGGCGAACATCCGCGAGTCCGACGCGATCTGCCAGGTCATCCGCGCCTTCAAGGACGAGAACGTCGTCCACGTCGACGGCAAGGTCTCGCCGAAGGACGACATCGAGACGATCAACACCGAGCTGATCCTCGCCGACCTGCAGACCATCGAGAAGGTCCTGCCGCGCCTGCAGAAGGAGTCGCGGATCAAGAAGGACATCGCGCCCAAGGTCAAGGCGGTCGAGGAGGCCAAGGAGATCCTGGAGAAGGGCGACACGCTCTTCGCGCACGGCATCCTCCAGGGCAGCGAGCGCGCCGAACCCCTGCACGACCTGCACCTGCTCACCACCAAGCCCTTCCTCTACGTCTTCAACGTCGACGAGGACGAGCTGACCGACGAGGACTTCAAGAACGAGCAGCGCGCCCTGGTCGCCCCCGCCGAGGCGATCTTCCTCAACGCCAAGCTGGAAGCGGACCTCGCCGAACTGGACGAGGAGGACGCCATGGAGCTCCTGGAGTCGGTCGGCGCCGAGGAGCCCGGTCTCGCCACCCTCGCCCGCGTCGGCTTTAACACCCTCGGCCTGCAGACGTACCTCACGGCCGGCCCGAAGGAGTCCCGCGCCTGGACCGTCAAGCGCGGCGCCACCGCCCCCGAGGCCGCCGGAGTCATCCACACCGACTTCCAGAAGGGCTTCATCAAGGCCGAGGTCATCTCCTTCGCCGACCTCGTCGAAACCGGCTCGGTCGCCGAGGCCCGCGCCAAGGGCAGGGCCCGCATGGAGGGCAAGGACTACGTCATGCGTGACGGCGACGTGGTGGAGTTCCGCTTCAACGTCTGACGCGTGATTCCTTGATTGGCCGGAAGCGCTGGTCAGGGTAGGAAGTGCCAGGTCAGGGGCCAGGCCTTAGGATCTGGCCCCTTCCTGTTTTCCCTGGCTGATTCCGGCCTTTTCCGGGGAGCGTGCTGGCTTGGTGCTGACCCGCCGGCAGGGTGCCGACAGGAGGCCACGGGAGGTCAGACTGTGCGAACGACGGGGGCGGGCCTGATGTCCTGGGCGTCGATGAGGGCGTGGATGTCGTCCGGGTCGGAGGTCCAGATGACGGCGCCGAGGGTGGCCGCCATGACGACGACGGTGGCGTCGACGATGTCGGCGGTGCCGGCCTTGCCGCAGAGGATGCCCGCGGTCTTGGCGGTTTCGAGCCCCACGGGAACGACGTCGCACCCGGCGAGGAACTTGCCGAGTCGGACCTGGCGCCGGGAGTCCCGCCAGGCCTGACTGACGACGACGGAAGGGACATGGATGTCCCGGCCGTCTTCGAGCGCCAGGCTGTGGCGGACCCACATGCGCCGGTCGTCGTTGTCGATGGCGATGAGCGCACCGGCGTCGTAGAGGTACGGGATGTTCACGCGGCCGGGGCCCCTGTACCGCTGAGGTGTTCCGCGTCGGCATCGGCCATGTCGGCGCGGGCGGCGGCGAGCTCCTCCGGAGTGAAGGCGCCGTGTTCTGCCTGCCATTCCCTTATCACGGCTCGTCCGGCTCGCAGTCGCAGCTCGCGCTCGGCGGCCCCTGCGACGAGACGGGAGAGCGGGATGCCTTCCTCCTCGGCGGCGCTCGCCAGGGCTTCGACCAGGGATTCGTCGAGAGTGATGGTGACCTTCTTGCTAGCCATACAAGCACCATAGTGCGATATGGCTGTCGTGTGGGCGGCCTTTCTGTCGCAAGGAGGCTCAGGGCGCGGGGTCACCTCTCCAGGTGCAGGTCGGTGTGGTCGATCCGGGCGGGGGCGACGGAGATGTTGTCGCCGATCGGGGCTTCGTCGGCCTCCAGCAGAGACCGCGTGCGGGCCTCTTCGGCCAGGTGCTCCCAGGGCGCGGTCCAGTCGAGTTCCCGGTCCGGGCCGGTGTCGGAGATGCCGTAGGTACGACCGGCGTCCACCCGCCAGAACTGCGAGTGGAGGGTCCCCTGGGCGTGGGGCGAGGTCGCTGGTGATCTCGGTGAGGTGGGCCGAGGCAGGCCGGGGCGTCATCCGCGGCGGGGATCGCCCACCTCCTCGAAGGCCTCGATGGCGGTCAGTCGACCGAAGCCGCCCAGGTCAGGTAGCCCGTTGATGATGGTGGGGATGGCGTCGGAGCCGATCCAGATCAAGTGTGCAGGTCAAAAAGGGTCGGGCTCCGGCGGATCCGGCCCCTTCTGTGTTCCCGTGCCGATTCGGTGCTGTCTCCGCCAAAGCGGATCAAGTCCATGTCGGGGCTGCTCAGGTGCCGTAGACGGTGGAGCGATGCCCGACGTGTACGACCCATACCACCAGCTCGCCATTGTCGATCGTGTAGATCACGCGGTAGTCGCCCACCCGCAGGCGGCGCCGGTCGGGCTGGGAGACGAGGGCTGTGGTGTTGAGCCCCAGCGGGTCGCTCTCCAGCTCGGTCAGCTTGGCCAGGATGCGAAGGGCCATATCTCGTGGGATCTTCCGGAGCTCGGCCTGCGCTTCGGGGTGGAAGACGGTGCGGTATTCACTCACTGCGCGCCAGCGTCTCCTTCATGACGTCCTCGATCGGGACGCCGGGCGAGGGATTGGCCATGCGCTCGTCGATGATCCGGTTGATCTCGCGTTCTTCCCACTCCTGGTACTTGCGCAGAACCTCGATGGATACGACGGCGGCGACCTGCTTTCCCCGTCGGGTGATCACGGTGGGCACGTCGTCGCGATCGGCGCGATCCACGACCTCGGCCAGGTGTGTGCGCACGTCGCGGATGGACTCTATGGGCAGCGGCTGGGTCATGTGCCCGAGTGTACCGAGTGTGCCATGTGTACGCAATGGTGCCCGCACGGGCGGGGCCTTCTCGTTGCGGCGGCCGGGCGGGCAGGAGGGCGCACTGGGTAAATCCCGACCGCGCTGGACCTGTGCTGGATGAGGTTTCCCCGCCGTACGGGAGGTGCTGATCTCTTCCCCCTTCCGGCGGCACGCCGGCGCAGGGACGACAGTGCTTGGAGGGCAGCTCTTGGAGAATCTGGCGCCCCTTCCGCCTTGGGCGGATCCGACTTCGAGTGCGCGGCGGGGGCGGGCCTCGCCGGCCTGGCTCAGGGGTGAGCGGATACGGGTGTGGGCGTACTGGGGGGTGGACGGACGGGTCGCCGTTCAGCGAGACCCGGACCGCACAGCCGTGTCAGGTCCTCGGGGTCGGAAGTGAGGACCGTGGACGGTTGGGGCACGCTGCGGGCGATGGCGGCGGGAGTGGCGCCGATGACGTACTTGTGGCTGTGGAGACGGGTGCGAAGAAGAGCGGCCGCCCGGTCGGGTGTCGATCCTGCTGGCGATCGTGAGTCTTCGAGCGTGAATGGCTCCCGTGGGCTCGGAACGATCCGCAGCGCACCGCGAACGTCCGTCGGGGCCCGGTGTGGGCGGTGGGAGGATGCGGGGAGGGCGAGGGAAGGGCGGGAAGCGTGGGGCGGGGCGAGCGGGACACGGTCGCGAGGGGAGCGCGACTGTACGAGGCGGCGCAGGCGGTGGTCGGTGACCATGGCAGGGCCGTCGAGGCGGTACGGGCGGCACTGGAGCCGATCCACGACGCGGCGGTGCAGCGGGAACTCGACGCCATCCCCGTCGCCCGGCTGCAGGACGTCACCGAAGGACGTCTGCGGCTGGGGAACGTCGAGAAGAGCGGACTGCGCACGGTGGGCCGTGTTCTCGAAGCGGGCCCCTACCGGTTGCGGCAGATTCCCGGTGTCGGGCAGCGCACCGTCGACCAGATGCTCGCCGCCGCCCGCCGGCTTTCCGAGGCCGCGCACGAGACCGTGGCCGTCCACATCGACGTGGACCGGCCGGAACCGAGCACCACCGCGCTCGTCACGGCCTTGCGCGTATTGGTGGAGGCCGGCCCGGACGCCCGGCGCGCCGTCGACAAGGCCGCCGCCCTGTCGGAGCGGCTCGGTCCGTTGCTGGCCGATGCCAGGCCCGCCGCCGGGCGTCTCCGGATGCTCATGGCGGGCCGGGAGAAGAGGGCTCGCGCGCTGGCCGCGGTCACCGAGATCCGGGTGCTGGTGGACGAGGAGGAGCAGGCGGGCCTGCCCGGGCTGCTCGCCCAGACTTCGGTGGACCTGCTGCGGGGGTCCTCGTCCGACGTCGCGGCCTGGGTGGACTTCGAGCTCCACTCGGCCGAGTACTACAGCCTGCTCGCCGAGATCTCCGGGCGGCTGCCCGACGCGGCCGCCGCCGAGGGGTTCCTGCCCGACGAGATCGCCGAGCGGGTACGGACCCAGCATCTCGACGACTCCCGTCGGCGGGTCTCCCTGCGCGGTTACCAGGCGTTCGGCGCGCGGTTCGCCCTTGCGCAACGCAAGGTGATACTCGGCGACGAGATGGGTCTCGGCAAGACCATCCAGGCGATTGCCGTGCTGGCACATCTGGCCGCCGAGGGGCAGAGTCACTTCATGGTCGTCTGCCCGGCGAGCGTCCTCGTGAACTGGACCCGGGAGATCGAGGCCCGCAGCACCCTGCGCGCCATGGTGCTCCACGGTCCCGATCGGCACGACGCGTTCGCCGACTGGAAGGGGCGGGGCGGGGTCGGGGTGACCACGTTCGACGCACTGCGGGGATTTCCCGCGCCGGGGGGTGGAGAAGTCGGCCTGCTCGTGGTCGACGAGGCGCACTCCGTGAAGAACCCGAAGGCCAAGCGGTCCCAGGCAGTCGCCCTGTGGGTGGAGCATTGCGAGCGCACCCTCTTCATGACCGGAACCCCGATGGAGAACAGGGTCGAGGAGTTCCGCAACTTGGTCCGGATGCTCGACGGCGACATCGCGGAATCCTTGGGCGAACGGGACGCGCCGACCGGATCGGTCGCCTTCCGCAAGGCCGTCGCCCCGGTCTACCTGCGACGCAACCAGGAGGATGTGCTGACGGAACTGCCGAGTCTCCAGCAGACCGACGAGTGGGAGGAGCTGAGCGCTTCGGACGAGGAGGCATACCGGGAGGCCGTGCGCGCCGGCAACTTCATGGCGATGCGCAGGGCCGCGTACATGCGCCCCGAGAAGTCGGCCAAGCTGGACCGGCTCCGGGAGATCGTTCAGGAGGCCGGTGAGAACGAGCAGAAGACGGTGGTCTTCTCCCACTTCAAAGATGTCCTGGGCGTGGTGAAGGAGGAACTCGCCGCAGGACCCGCTGACGGCACTCCGGTGTTCGGTCCGCTCACCGGAAGCGTCCCGGCCGGACGGCGACAGCAGATCGTCGACGACTTCGCCGGTGTCTCGGGTCCCGCGGTGCTCCTGGCGCAGATCCAGGCAGCGGGCGTCGGCCTCAACATGCAGGCCGCCTCGGTCGTCATCATCTGCGAACCCCAGATCAAGCCGACCCTCGAGCACCAGGCGGTGGCCCGGGCCCACCGCATGGGCCAGGTCAGGCCGGTCTGCGTGCACCGTATCCTCGCCACCGGGGGAGTGGACGAACGCGTGGTGAAGATGCTGGAGAACAAGACCCGCCTGTTCGATGCCTACGCTCGCCGCAGCGCCGTGGCCGAAGCCACCCCGGACGCGGTCGACGTCTCGGACACCGAGCTGGCGCGCCGGATCGTCGAGGAGGAACAGGCACGCCTGGGCATGATCGACGGGAGGCCCCCGGCACCCGAGTGAGCGACAGGGAAAGCGGCGGCTCACCGGCCCGGTCGTCGACGGGCCGTCCGCCGGCTGACGCCGTCGTTGATCAAGTTCATCGCCCGGGGGCACTGTGCCGCGTCGAAAGGGTGCGGGGAGCCGGGGTGAGTCGGTGAGGACCGGGGGCGGGTGTCCTGTGCTGCGCCGGGGTACTCGCGCCGGCAAGGGGGGCGGGGTGTTGCCGACGCGCGGGCCGGCCCACGTCGGCGGCCGGGAGAGGGCGGACGCGGAACGGGAGGAAGATCGGTTGGCAGCGTGGTTTCGAAGGGCGGCTCGCTGGCTGGGGTGGGAGCTCGCCGCGGTGGGCCGTTCCGCCCGCTCCGCGCTGAGGTGTCCGGGCCCGGAGCGGGACACCATGGTGCAGTCGCTCAAGGCTGCCGGCGCGGCAATCCTCGCCTGGGCGCTGACCGGATGGTGGCTCGAAGCGCCGATGGCCTTGATGGCGCCCTGGACCGCCATCGTGCTGGTGGCCAGTACCGTCTACCGGTCGGTGCGCTCGGGGGTGCAGCAGTTCGCCATCATCGTGGTGGGCACGGTGTGGGCCTCGGCGGCATTGGCCGTCACGGGAGGTTCCACCCTGGGCGCGATGGCAGTCACCCTGCCGTTCCTGGTGCTGATCGGCAACTACCGCCGACTGGGCAGCCAAGGCATCTACGGCGCCACCACGGCTTTGTTCGTCATCACCTACGGCGCGTCCACGGCGGGAGATGTCGGCCACCGGCTGCTCGAGACGCTGATCGGTGCCGTGGTCGGTGTCGCGGTCAACGCGTTCGTTCTGCCGCCGGTACATCTGCGCAGTGTGTGGGAGAACCTTCATGCGCTGGCCCATCGCAGCGGGGAGCTACTGGCCTCGGTGGCCGAGGGACTCCGTGGGGAAGACGGGCTTTCGGATGCCGGAGAGTGGCACGACCGGGCCTGGCGGCTGGGCGGGACGGTGCAGGCCTTGGCCGACGCCAGGCAGTGGACGTCGGAGAGCTACCGGTTCAACCCCGGGCGGCGGATGCGCCGCAACGGTCCCGCGCTGCCCCCGGCCGATGTGGACGTGGCCTGGCAGCGGATCAGCGGCCATCTCGTCGCCCTCACCCGCACCCTTGAGAGCGCGGCCGGGGACGAGCCGCGCCTGGTGGTCCCCTCCTCCGCGTACCTGGCCCGCTGTGCCGAGGTGCTGGGGCAGGCGGCGACCGTGTGTCGCGTGGACGCGGAAGTCCTGGAGGAGTCCGGGCGGCCTCCCTCCGCATCATCCGCATCGCTCCGGGCCCGGCGGGATGCCGCACTGGAAGAGGCGCTGGCTGCCCACGAGGCCTTGACCAAGGAAATTCAGCAGGAAGAAGGGGCGGCGGTCGCCACGGGTGGCGAACTCGCCGTCGAGACCCGCCAGCTTCTGAGCGAGCTGGTGAACCTGGCTGACGGCCATCGGAGGTGACTCCCACCACGGGTGTCGGCCGGAGGCGCGTGGACACGACGCGCCGGCCTTTCCCGGGCGGGCTCAGCCGACGTACCTGCGCGCGGACGAACCGGACCGGGCCCGCTCCAACAGGGCGATCCGTGCCTCCAGCCCGGGGGGCACGGGGTCGCGCTGGGCCAGGACCCAGGGCAGCCCGGAGGCCGCGCGCAGCACGGCCCGTACGGAGGCCATGTCGCGGGGGACCGTGCGCAGCAGGTGACCGGTGCGCAGGAGGGCGGGCACGACCGGGCGGCGCAACCAGGTGAACCACAGGGTGTTCCGCACCCCGAGCATCCGGCGCTCCGTGGCGTTGCGGGCCGTGGAGGCGGCGTGGTGGATCGTCAGGTCCTCCGCGTAGCAGAGCCACCAGCCCCGTCGCTGGAGGTCGGTGGCGAGCAGTTCCTCCTCGCCGCCGAGCCACAGCCCGGGATGGAATCCGCCGGCGGACAGGAAGGCGTCGGTGCGCATGACGGTCGCGGCGGCGAGGAACGAGCCGAGCGCGGGGCCCGGCAGCCAGTCGGGGCCCGGCAGCGGCGACTCCCGCAGTTCCGCGACCACCGGGTCCTCCGTCCCGGACGGCTCCACCACGATGCGGGCGGTGACCGCCGCGAGCCGGGGCCGCGTGTCGAGGAGGGTGGCCGCGCGCCGCAGGGAACCCGGCTCCCACCAGGTGTCGTCGTCGCAGAACGCCACGTAGGGAGTGGCGGCGCGTCGTACCGCGACGTTGCGGCCGACCGCTCCGAGGTTGCGGCCGGGCCGCAGCAGCGTGACCTCGGGATGGCGGGCCGCCACGGCCCGCGCCGTGCCGTCCGTCGAGCCGTTGTCCGTGACGATCACGGGCGGGCGCTCCGGAAGGCGGGCCAGTTCTCCGAGGGTCCTGAGCAGTTCGTCCCTGCGGTTGTGGGTGATCACCACCACGGTGGTGCGCCGGTCGGGCTGCTCCCTGCCGCCGTTCATCGATCCGTGCCTCCTCCCGTCCGGTCCAGCACCCGCGCCGCCCGCTCCGTGACGTCCGGCAGCGGTCTGCGGGCCGCGAGCGCGGCCGGGAGTCTCCGCAGGGTGCCCGCCAGGGCGCGCGCGGCGACCCGGTCGCCTCTCGCCGCGTCCACCGCGAGCGTCGAGGTCCGGGCGAGGGCGAACGGGACCGGCCGGCGCAGCCACGCGGTCAGCGTGGCGTTGCGCAGGACCAGAGGCGACCGGCCGGGACGCCCGTCCGGTGCCGGATGGTGGTGTGCCGTCACCGACGGTTCGTGCACCACGCCCCAGCCCGCGGCCGTCAGGTCGTAGGCGAGCAGGGTCTCCTCCGCGCCGAAGAACAGCACCGGGTGGTAGCCGCCCGCGTCGAGGAAGGCCCGTCTGCGCACGACGGCCGCGCAGCCCAGGAAGCCGAGTACCGGCCGCCCCGGCAGGTCGGCGGCCGGGGGCAGGGGTGAGCCGGCGAGGACGGCGTTGAGCGGGTCCTCGTCGTCGTCGGGACCCACGAGCGTCCGGGCGGACAGCAGTCCGAGCCGTGCGTGCGCGGAGAACAGGTCCGCGGCCGCGGAGAGCGCGCCCGGCGCCCACCAGGAGTCGTCGTCGCTGAACGCCACGTACGGCGTCGTGGCGTGGCGAACCGCCAGGTTGCGTCCCAGCGCCCCGAGGTTGCGGCCGGGGCCGAGCAGGGTGGCGCCGGCCGGGTGGGCGCGCACGGCGGCCGCGGTGCCGTCGGTCGAACCGTTGTCGACCACGACGACCGGCGGACGCTCGGGCAGGCCGGCCAGCCGGTCGAGGGTACGGAGCAGGCTCGCCCTGCGGTTGCGTGTGATCACCGCGACGGTGACGTCAGCCGACGGCATGCCGTACCCCCTGCCTGGACGTGTCCGCCAACCGGGCCGCCGCTTCGAAGACCCCGGTGGCGCGGATGCGCAGCAGCAGGCGGTCCGGGCGGGAGGCGTGGGGGTCGCCCGGCGGACCCGGGTGCCAGAGGGCGACGTGCCGGTCCCCGGGCGGCGGACCCCACAGGGCCGGTGACACCGGACCGAACAGGGTCACCGACGGGGTGCCGAGGGCGACGGCGAGATGCGCCGGCCCCGTGTCGCCGCTGACCAGCACGGAGGCGCCGGCGACGAGTGCCGCGAACGCGTGGTGGGGCAGCCCGCCGGAGTACACGTCCTCGGCGTCCAGGCCCGTGCGGGCCGCGAGGTGGGCGAGGAGCCGGTCCTCCGCGGGGCCGCCGGTGAGGACCACGCGCAGGCCGCGTGCCCGCAGTCGGCCGATCACCTCCGCGTACCGGTCGGAGGGCCAGCGGCGGGCGGCCGACTCCGCGCCCGGGTGCACGACGACGGCCCCCGACGCGGGCGAGGGACCCTCGGGGGGCGGCACGCGCACGTCGTCGGGGGCGGCGTCGATGCCGTAAGCGTGGAGGAAGCGGCACCAGCGGGCCCGTTCGTGCTCGTCGGCGCGCCAGGCCGGGGTTTGTGGCGAGGGCTCGGCGAAGGCGAGGAGCCGCCGTGGGGACAGCGCGGCCAGGGCGTCCCGGCTGGCGGGCCCGTTGCCGTGCAGGTCCACGGCGAGATCGGGCCGGGGACCGGTCCAGTGCGAGAGGTCGGGGACCGCCCGGCCGGGGGCGTACGTGGGCAGGACCGTGTCCACGGTTCCGGTCGCCAGCGCCGCGTCCCGCAGGGCCGGCGGGAGCGCGAGGACCGACTCGTGTTCCGGGAAGGCCCGGCGGAGCGCCTTTAGCGCCGGGACCCCCGCGAGGAGGTCACCGAGGCCGAGGGCGCGCAGCACCAGCAGCCGCGGCCGCGGGCCCGCCCCCGCCCGCCCCCGCCGTGAACGGGGTCCCGCCCACTACCGTCCCGGTCGGTCACCGGTGCGCCGCCGGTCCGCCCGCCGCCGGTCCGCCCGTGGCCGGTCCGCCCGCCGACGTCCCGCGCGGTCGTCTGTCCGCTGCTGTTCCGGTGGGGCGCCGGTGTGCTGTCGTCCCGGCCGCCACCGCCGCGCACGGGATCCCGACCCCCGCCGTCCCACGCGGTCACCGGCGCGCCGCCCGGGTGGCCAGGGTGGTGGTCGAGCGGCCGTCCAGGTAGGGGAGCAGCACCACTTCGCCGCCCCAGCTCCTGACGAGCTCGGCCTCCGGCAGGTCCGCGGCGCCGTAGTCGCCGCCCTTGGCCCAGATGTGCGGGCGCAGCCGGGAGAGGAGCCTTTCCGGGGTGTCCTCGTCGAACACCTCCACCGCGTCGACGCAGCCGAGCGCACGCAGCACCCGCGCCCGGTCGGCGACGGGCACGAGGGGGCGGCCCGGCCCTTCGAGCCGGCGCACCGACTCGTCCGAATTGAGACACACCACCAGGCAGTCACCGCTGCGGCGGGCCGCCTCCAGCAGCGCGACATGACCGGCGTGCAGCAGGTCGAAGCAGCCGCCCGTCGCCACGACCGTGCCGCCTTCCGCCCGGACGCCTTCCACCAGATCACGGGCCGCGGCCGGACGCTCGGGCCAGGCCCCCAGCGCCTCCGCACCGCCCGCGGCGACATAGCGGGTCGCGGCGGCCACCGCGACCCGCACCGCGTCCTCCGGCAACGCACCGTCCGCGAGCTGCCCGGCCGCGCTCGCCGCGAAGCGGTCGCCCGCACCGCACGCGTCACCGGCGGCCCGCTTCGGAGGGGGCACCAGCAAAGGCGTACCGCCGTGCGACAGCAGGGCTCCGCGCTCACCGAGCGTCACCGCGACCGAGGTGACACCCCACCGGCGCACCAGGTCGCGCGCGTTCGCCGTCGGCCCGTCACCGTCCGCGAACGTCCGGGCCTCGGCCGCCGAGGGCGTCGCCAGCCGGGTGCCGGCCACCGGCGCGCCGCCGCGTGGATGCGGATCCCATACCAGCGGCACGCGTGCCGCCGCGGCCGTCAGCGCCGTGCGCAGGACGTCCGCCGTGCCCCGCCCGTAGTCGGAGACCAGTACGGTCCCGGCCGCCGCGAGTGCCTCCTCCGCCTGTGGCGACGAGGCCGCCGCCCTGCCGTCGCCCTCGTCGAGGCGCAGCAACGCCCGCCCCTCGGCCATGATCCGCGTCTTCTTCGACAGGCTCCCCGACAGGGGCAGCTCGACCAGGTGCAGGCGGCCCCGCACCAGGGCGCGCACCCGGTCGCTCGCCTCGTCGGAACCGAGCGCCGTCACCAGGGTGACGTCCCGTCCGTCCGAGGCCGCCAGGTACGCGGCGAGTGCGGCGCCGCCGGGCCGCGCCGTCGTGCGGGCGCCGCTCACCACCGGCACGGGGGCGTCGGGCGCGAGGCGCTCCGCGCGGCCCGCCACGTCCAGGTCGAGGAGCGCGTCACCGACCACCACGAGGCCGTTCACGGTGCCACCGCCGCGTCGAAGGCCTCGCAGAGCATGTGGACCGCCACCAGGTGCATCTCCTGCACCGTCGCCGCCGGGGCGTCCACACACAGCACCTCGTCGCTCGCCGCGGCGAGGGGGTTCGGCGCGGGCCCGGACAGGGACCACACGTCCATGCCGATGCGGCGCGCCTCGTCGGCCGCCGCGATCAGGTTCGCGCTGGCGCCACTGGTCGACAGCAGCATCAGTACGTCCCCGGGCCTGCCGTGCGCGCAGGTCTGACGGGCGAAGACCTCCTGCACCCCGTAGTCGTTGGCGATGGCCGTGGTCGCCGACGTGTCGGCGTGCAGCGCGATCGCCGAGTACGCCGCCCGGTCGTCGCGGTAGCGGCCCACCAGCTCGGCCGTCAGGTGCTGGGCCTGGGCGGCGCTGCCGCCGTTGCCCGCGGCCAGCAGCCGGCCGCCCCCGCCGAGCCGGGCGGCGAGCTCGGCGCCCCAGCGGTTCACGAGGTCGGTCGAGGGCCCGAAGCGCCTCAGCGCCCGCATCAGGTCCTCGCAGTGCGTACTGACGTGCGTGGGTGAGGTCTTCATCGTGCGGCTCCCGTCAACGAGGAAACGGAAGAGAGCTGGGCGTAGACCCGCGACACGCCCTCGGCGACGCGGTCCCAGGTGTAGCGGGCCAGCACCCGCTCCCGCCCGGCCGCGCCGAGCCGTGCCAGCAGGGCCGGATCGTCGAGCAGCGACCGGACGACGGCGGCGAGGTCGTACCCCTCGTCCGTCGGTACCAGCGCGCCGGTGACCCCCGGCACGACGGTGTCGAGCTGGCCGCCGACCGCGGTCGCCACGACCGGCGTACGGCACGCCATGGCCTCGATCGGGACGATCCCGAACGGCTCGTAGTGCGGCAGCGAGAGCACCAGGTCCGCACTGGACATCAGGCGCGGCATCTCCTCCCGGGAGACGCAGCCCAGCAGCCGCACCCGGTCCGCCACACCGCACTCCTCCGCGACCTTGCGCAGTCGCTCGGCCTCCGGGTCGGCGAACAGCAGCCCCTCCTCGGGACCGCCCGCGACGAGCAGTTCCGCCTCCGGGACGTGCGCCAGCGCGCGGATGGCGCGGTCGAACCCCTTGCGGGGCACCAGCCGCCCGACGGACAGCAGCCTGCGCGGCGCCGGGGCTCCGCGCGCCGCGCCCGGCATCGCGGTGAAGTGGTCGGTGTCGACCCCGCACGGCACCACGGAGACCTGACGCCGGGGCACCCCCATGGCCCGCAGCTCCGTGACCTCGTCGGCGCAGGTGGCGAGCACTCTGGCCGCCTCCCTGCCGACGGACCTCTCGATACCGAGGCGTTCCGGGGGGCTGGTGTCGTCGACGCCCTGGTGACGGCGCTTCACCGTGCCGAGGGCGTGGAACGTCTGCACGACCGGTATCCCCAGAGGGCGGGCCCCCGCCAGGGCCGCCATGCCGGACATCCAGAAGTGCGCGTGCACCACGTCCGGCGGATCCAGGGCCCAGCTCCGGCCCAGGAAATCCCCGAAGGAGGGCATGTGTGCGAGCAACTCGTCCTTGGGCACGCGGGCGGGCGGGCCTGCCGGTACGTGCACCACCTGGTAGCCGTCCGCGGTCCGTATGCGGTCCGGCAGGTCGGGGGAGTCCCGCCGGGTGTACACGGTCACCCGGTGGCCGCGGCGGGCGAGCCGCCCCGCCAACTCCGCCACGTAGACGTTCTGGCCGCCGGCGTCCGGGCCACCGAGCGCGGCGAGCGGACTCGCGTGCTCGGAGACCATGGCGATACGGCCCGGCGCGGTGCGGGTGTTCGGGCTCCTCGTCCTCATCGCGTGACCTCCTTGATCAGCAGTTCCCAGTCGTGCAGGAAGCGCGGCAGGCCGTAGCGTGCCCGCGCCGCCGCCCTGGCCCGCAGCCCCGTCTCGCGGGCCGCCGCGTGGTCCTCGGCGAAGCGGCGTACGGCGTCCTCCAGGACGTCGAACCGGTTGGACACCACACCGGCGTCCTCCGGCACCGCTTCCCGTGCCTCGGTGGTGTCCAGAGCGACGACCGGCAGGCCGAGGAACATGGCCTCCAGCAGCGAGAGGCCGAGCGAGGTCCACCGCACGGGATGCAGGTAGAGGCGGCAGCGGGCCATCGCCGCGTGCAGTTCGTGCTGGGGCAGGTCACGGGTGCGGCAGCGGTCGGCCGGGAGCCCCAGGTGGTCCGCGAGTCCGTCGGTGGCCATGCCGAAGACGGTGAGGGGGACCCGTTTCGCGAACCGGGGCAGCAGGTCGGTGCCGGTCGTACGGCCTCTGCGTACCGGCTCGTTGACGACGACGGCGGCCGTCGGCTCCTCTCCCGTCCAGCGGTGGCCGGGGTCGACGATGCCGTGCTCCACCACGGCGGTGGGCGCGCGCCCGCAGTCCCACATCAGCCGGTTGAAGTGGGTGACGTGCACCACGGGGATGTCGTCCCGGTCGGCGAGCGGGTGCCGGGTGTCCACCGCGGTGCCGGCGGGGCTGTTGTGTTCCAGGTACAGGGCGGGGACGTCGGTGCCGGGGCGGCGGCCCGTCCACCGCCGTACCAGGTCGGCCTCGTGCGGCCGTTGCAGGACCACGAGGTCGACGGGGCAGCGCCGCAGCTGCTCCGGGGCGACCTCGCGCACCGAGGCCGGCCAGTCCCAGGTGCGCGCCCTGCCGAGCCCGTCGGGCCCGCGGTCGGGGGTGACCGGCACCAGATAGGTGTGGGGTCCCTGGACGAAGGACGTGGTCCACGAACCGTGCACGTGCCACAGCAGGATGTTCACAGGTGCTCCTTCGTCAGCTTCTGCACGGCGCGCACGACGTCGTCCGCCGTCACCTGGCCCAGACACGGGTGACCGGGCACGGGGCAGTGGAGGGCTCGGCTGTCCGCGCAGGGGGCGTCCTGGTCGCCGAGCAGGACGGTCGGGACACCGTACGGAGCCCACCGCTCGGCGGGGACCACCGGCGAGAACAGCGAGACGACGGGTGTGCCGACCGCTGCGGCCAGGTGCGCGGGCCCCGTGTTGCCGCACACCACGGCGTCCGCCGAACGCAGCACCCCGGCGAGTGCGCGCGGGTCGGTCCTGCCCCCAGATCGACCCCGGCCGTCCCGCTGACCTGCCGCGTCAGTGCGCGCTCGCCGGGCCCGCCGGTCACCACGACCCGGTGGCCCGCGTCGGCGAGCCGGGCGACCGCCTGCGCACACCGGTCCGCCCCCCAGGTCCGTGCGGGCGCGCTGGCACCCGGATGCAGCACGACATAGGGGCCGTTGCCCGTGAGCGCGGCCGTGTCCGGGCCCGGCACCAGGCGCAGCAGGCCGTTGTCCGACGGGGGAGGGGGAAGCCGAGGGCGGCGGCCGTGTCCAGTGCCGCCGCGACCTCGTGGCGGCCGGGCAGCCGGTGGTGCCGCACGTCCAGCAACGTGCCCGCGTGGTCGACGGAGTCGGCGCCGATCGTCCGTACGTGCGCCAGACGCAGCAGCAGCGCCGTGGGCAGCGGGCTCTGGTGAAAGGACGTCAGCACCAGTGCGGTGTCGTACGCGTGCTCCCGCAGGCGCCGCAGGAGTCCCTCCGTGTCGGCCCCGTCCACCGTGGGCGGGCTGAACCCCTCCCACGGCGCCTCCCACACCACGACGTCGTCGACGCCGGGAAGGAGACGTGCCGCGGGCTCACCGCGGGGCGAGCACAGCATGTCGACCCGGTCGGCGCGCGCCGCGACGGCCCGTACGGCCGGCCCCGCGAGGAGCACGTCGCCGAAGCTGTCGAGTCGTACGACCAGTGCCCTCATCGCGACCACTTCCCGTCGCGCAGCGCTCGCACGGCGCTCAGGAGGTCGGGGAAGGCGTGCTCGGCCGCCTCGACCTCCTCGCGCCGGGTCACCCGGTTGGGGACGAGGACGCCGTGCGCGCCCGCGGCCCGCGCGGCCTCGACGTCGGCGCCGATGTCCCCGATCAGCACACAGGACTCCGGGGCGACCCCGAACCGGTCGGCCGCCTCCAGCAGGAGGCCGGGCCGCGGCTTGCGGCAGGTACACCCCGCGTCCGGCGCGTGCGGGCACACCGCCCACACGTCGAAGGCGCCGAACAGCTGGTCGACCCGGTCGTTGACCCGCCGGACCTGGTCGGCCGTCACCAGGCCGCGCCCGATCCCGGACTGGTTGGTGACGACGGCCGTGCGGAGGCCGGCCGCCCGGACGAGGGCCACGGCCTCCCGGGCGCCCGCCAGCGGCCGCACCCGCTCCGGAACACCGTTGTAGGGCACGTCCTCGACGAGCGTCCCGTCGCGGTCGAACAGCACGGCGGTCACGGCGTTCACCGGTCGGCCCGCCCGTGGATGACCAGACCGGTGAGCCAGTGCCGCACGGCGAGGGGCGGGATGGCCACGCTCGTCGCCAGCATGGTGGCCACCTCGTCCGCCGTACGGGGTCCCGGCGCGATCCTCGCGGCGGCGAACTCGGCGGTACCGGCGGCCCACAGGGCCGCCGCCGCGGCGGCGGGGCGCCGCCGTCCGGCCAACCCGAGCGCGAGCGCGGCCGCACCCGCCGCCGTCACCATGAGATGCCGAGGCAGTCTGCCCCTCGGCGCCCGGGCCCGGGCCCACCAGCCGGGTCCGTGCAGCCGGGTCATGAGGACGTCGTCCGCGTTGCCGCGCTGGGCCCGCACCGACACCCAACGGTCCACCGGACGCACCGGGTGACGGGTGACGCGGGTTCCGCGCCGCAGCTCCCAGCCCGCGTCCAGGACCCGCAGCGCGAGGTCGGCGTCCTCGCGGAACGCCCGGCGGAAACGGGGGTCGAAACCGCCGACGGCCTCCAACGCCTCCCGGCGGTAGGCCATGTCCGCGGTCGCCCAGGCCGCCTCCTGGAGACCCGCCGTGCCGCGCTCCCAGTCGGTGGGCCGGCGGTCCGCGGGCAGCGGAACGACCAGCCGGCCCTGGACACCACCGACCCGGGGGCCCGCGCCGGAGAGGTCGGCGACGAGACGCCGCGCCCACTCGGGGGTGACCCGGACGTCGTCGTCGAGGAACACCACCCAGGGGGCGGTCACCGTCCGGTACCCCGCGTTGCGCGCGGCGGCCGGGCCCCGCCCACCGCTCACCACGCGGCGCACCGGCAGCCGCTCCGCCGCCCCGAGAGCCAACTCCCCGTTCGGGCCGGGCCGGTCGTCGACCACCACGACCTCGCTCGGCCGGGGCCCCTCGGCGTCCGCGAGCGCCGTGAGGCAGTCGGCGAGGCATGGTCGGCCCACGGTCGGGATCACCACCGCGTAGGAGACGTCCATCAGGCGAACACCGCCTTCCTGCGCACGGCGAACGGACCGAGCGCCAGCAGGTCGACGGGCGCGGAACCGAAGCACTCCAGGGCGTCCCGCGGATCGTCGACCATGGGCCGGCCCGCCGTGTTCAGACTCGTGTTGACGACGACGGGCAGGCCCGTACGCCGTTCGAAGTACTCGATCATCCGGGCCACCAGAGGCTCCGCGGCCCGGTCCACCGTCTGGATACGGGCCGTGCCGTCCACGTGGACCACGGCCGGGATCCGGTCACGCCACTCACGCGCCACCTCGTGCACGAACAGCATGTACGGACTCGGCAGCGGACCGTCGAACAGCTCTCCCGCGCGCTCCGCCAGCACCATGGGCGCCACGGGACGGAACTCCTCCCGCCCCTTCACGGCGTTGAGCCGTTCCAGGTTCTCCGACCGCCCGGGATGCGCGAGCAGGGAACGGTGCCCGAGCGCCCGCGGCCCGTACTCGGAACGGCCCTGGAACCAGGCGACCACCCCGTCCGCCGCCAAGGTCTCCGCCACGGTCTCCGCGATGTCCGCCGGCTCCTCGTACGGTACGGCCGCGCGCTCCAGCCACGCCCGGAGCTCGTCGTCGCTCCAGCCGCGCCCGAGGGCCGGCGTGTCCATCTGCCACGTGGGCTCCTTCTCGCGCGCGACGTGGAGCGCCGCGCCGAGGGCCGTGCCCGCGTCCCCCGCGGCCGGCTGCACCCAGAGCCGGGAGAAAGGGCCCTCCCGGTGCAGGCGGCTGTTGGCGACGCAGTTCAGCGCCACACCGCCGGCCAGGGTGAGCACCTCCTCGCCGTCGGTGCGCGCGTGCAGCCACCGGGCGAGGTCCAGGACGAGGTCCTCCAGGCATGCCTGCGCGCTCGCCGCGAGGTCCGCGTGCTCCCGCGTCCAGGGAGCGCCGGGCTCCCGTCGCGGCGCCAGCGCGGCCCAGTCCACCGGCCGGGCGGTGAACCCGCCGTCGCCGTTGCCGTGCACGGCCTCCCGCAGCGCGTCCGCGTGGCGGGGGACGCCGTACGAGGCCAGGGCCATCACCTTGAACTCGTCGCTGCTGCGCAAAAAGCCCAGATGGTCCGTGAGGTCCTCATAGAACAGGCCCGCGGAATGGGGGAGTTCCTGGGTGGCGAGCACGGTCAGCTCCCGGTCGACGTACCGGCCCGCCAGGTGCGAGGCGCACTCTCCGCGTCCGTCGAGGACCAGCACCGCGCAGTCGGGGTACGGGGAGGCCGGTCCCGCGGAGGCCGCGTGTGCCACGTGGTGCGGCACGAAGCGGACCTTCGCCGGGTTCAGACCGGGAAGCGCCTCGGCGAGGAAGTCGGGGGCGCGCCGGGCGTAGTCCTGGCGGAGCGGGTCGAACGGGTCGTCCAGCCCCATGTCGGCAGCCGGGCGGGCCAGCGCGGGGTCGTACGAGTACGCGACGGCGTCGAGGTCGGCGGGGGCGAGACCCGCCCGGCGCAGGCACCAGCGGGCGGACTGTTCGGGCAGTTCCCAGGCGGAGAAGGGAACCGGGCGCTTGCCGTGCTTGCGGCGGCTGAAGCGTTCCTCCTCCGCCGCGGCGACAGTACGGCCGTCGATCACCAGAGCGGCGGCGGGGTCGTGGAAGAGGGCGTTGATTCCGAGAACTCGCACAACGTTCCTTTCACGTTCAGGAGGTGCGGCGCGCTCCCGCGACCGTCGGCGTCTCGAAGTGGGCGATCGTCCGCTTGATCCCTTCCGGCCAGGGCACATGGGGCTCCCAGCCGAACAGTTCGCGGACGAGCGTGGTGTCGGGGCGGCGGCGTGCGGGGTCGTCCACCGGCCGCTCCACGAAGGTCAGCCGCGACCGCGAACCCGTCAGCTCGATCACCCGTTCCGCGATCTCGCGGACGGTGACCTCGTCCGTGCCGCCGATGTTGACGGGCCGCACCGATCGGCTTGCCGCGACGAGCAGGATGCCCTCCACGGTGTCGTCCACGTAGCACAGGGACCGCGTCTGGCTGCCGTCGCCCGCGACGGTCAGGGGCTCGCCCGCCAGCGCCTGGCAGACGAAGGTCGGCACGGCCCGCCCGTCGTGGGCGCGCATCCGGGGGCCGTACGTGTTGAACAGCCGCACGATCCCGGCGTCCGTGCCCTTGGCGCCGGCGTGCGCGGTGACCAGGGCCTCGGCGAAGCGCTTGGACTCGTCGTACACACTGCGCGGCCCCACCGGGTTCACGTTGCCCCAGTAGTCCTCGCGCTGGGGATGCACCAGCGGGTCTCCGTACACCTCGGACGTGGAGGCGAGCAGCAGACGCGCACCGTCCCGGTGGGCGAGGGCGAGGGCGTTGCGGGTGCCCGCGCTGCCGACGTCCAGTGTCTCCAGCGGAAGGCGCAGGTAGTCGGCGGGCGAGGCGGGGCAGGCGAAGTGCAGCACGAGGCCGTAGGGGCCGTCGCCCAGGGCGTTCAGCCATTCGGGTGCCGAGACGTCATGGCGTACGAGGCGGAAGCCGGCCCGGTCGTCGAGATGCGCGATGTTGGCCTCCGCGCCCGAGGCGAAGTTGTCGACGCAGACGACCTCGACACCCAGGTCGAGAAGCCGTTCGCACAGGTGCGAGCCGAGGAAACCGGCGCCACCGGTCACCACGGCCCTGCGCCACGGTGCGGTACTCGTGCTCGTGCTCATGCAGGCGACCCTTCCTGTACGGCGCATGCGTGAGGAGAGGCAGACAGTGATTGCTCACGCTGCGTCATTGACTGAAAGCGCACTACCGGGCCTCGCGGGAGCCGAACGGCTGGTTTCTCCGACGCGGGCCGGGATCCGATGCAGTTTGCGGTCGGCGGCGTGCGGCCGCACGACGGTGCGCACCGTCCGCTTTCCCGGTGGCCCGTCGCTCCGGCGGCTCCGCCACTTGTCCGGACGGGCCCGGCGACCGTGCCAGTAGCGTTCACGAAGTGACGTCTACTGACGGACGACTGCTGGGTACCCGGCACTCGTCGGCTCACACGTCCTTCCGAGGAGACGCCCCATGCGTGAGGCCATTCCCCGGCTGCTGGCCGCACTTCACGTGCGGGAAGGCAGCGCGCGCCGTATCCTTCTGACCGGCTGGTTCAGCTTCCCCGACGGGGAGGTCACGGCCGGCGACGCCCTCGCCTGCCGCCGGGTCGAGGCCGCCCTGGACGCGGCGGGCCTCGCCCACGACACGGCGTGGAGCCCCGGGTTCGCCCCCTCGGCGCTCTCCCTGACCCAGGCCGACCCCGCCGACTACGACACCTTGGTCTTCGTCTGCGGCCCCCTGCACGGCACTCAGTTGGAGCGACTGCACGCCCGCTACCGCGGCTGCCGCCGGATCGCGGTGGGCGTGAGCGTCATCGACCCCCGCTCTCCGGCGGTCACCGGCTTCGACCTGGTGCTGGCCAGGGACGGGGCACGGGCACCTGCGGAGCCCGACCTGGCGGCGACGGCGCCGCTGCGGGCCCTGCCGCCTCTCGCGGGCCTGGTCCTCACCTTCGGGCAGGGGGAGTACGGCGCCCGGCGCCGCCACGACGCGCTGGGCGAGGGCCTCACCCGGTGGCTGTCCGGCCGGGACTGCGGGCGGATCGAGGCCGACACGCGGCTCGCCACCGGAGACTGGCGGCACGCTTCGACCGCCGAACAGTACCTCGCGATCGTCTCGCGACTGGACGTCGTCGTCACCACGCGCCTGCACGGTCTGGTGCTGGCGCTCAGGGCGGGGACTCCCGTCCTCGCCGTCGACCCGGTCGACGGCGGTGCGAAGGTGACGGCGCAGGCGCGGGCCCTGCGCTGGCCGGCGCTCCTCGCCGCGGACCGGGCGGCGCCCGGCGAACTCGACCGCTGGTGGGAGTGGTGCCTGTCACCGCGGGGGACGGCGGCGGCCCGGCGGCGCGCACGCCTGATGGAGCGGGCCGCCGAACGGGCGGCAGCGGGCGCCGGGCACCCGCCCGCACCGGAGCGGTGAGACGGGCGCACGGCGCCCGCGGGGCCACGGGACGACCGTGCCGGTCCGTTCCGGCGTACGCGGTCAGCGCCCGACGGCCTTGCGCAGTTGTTGCTTGTTCATGGACGAGCGGCCTTCGATGTTCTTCTTCTTCGCCTCTTCGTAGAGCTGGTCCCTCGTGGGGCCCTGCGCACCCTTGTGGGAACGCTCTCCACCACGCTGCGAAGCGGACTTCGGGTCCCGCGTGGAGACCTTGCCCGGGTTCTCGGCCTCGCCCGCACGCGCACGCTCCTTGTTCACCGTGCGCGCGGCGATCTCCTTCGCACGCTCCTCCGACCTGCCGCGCTTCTCAGCGCTCTCCTTGATGTGCTCGTACTGCCGCTCTCGCTTGGCGTTCGACCCGGACGGCATGACGCGTCTCCTCTGTCTCACCTGGACGTCACACAGGAACTGACGCTCTGCGGGTACCCGCAGCCCGCGGCATGCCACACCGTGCCGCGGACGTTAACCACAGCTCGCCAGGGGCACTCGTCCGCGAGGCACCCTGGCCCGCAACGCCGAGAAGCCGCGCGGGCGCGCACCGTACAAGGAGGCCGTGATGTCACCTCCGACCGCTTCCCCGTCCGTTCGGGGACCGTCAGCCGTGGTCACCGGCGGCTCGCGGGGGCTGGGACTGCTCCTCGCGGATCAGCTGGCCGCACGGCATTACGCGGTGACGATAGTCGCCCGGGACGGCGAAGAGCTGACCCGGGCGGCGGAACTGCTGCGTCGGCGCCGCGGGACACGCATTCGTACAGCGGTGTGCGATGTGCGAGACCGTGAGGCGGTGCGGGACATGCTCGGCGAAATCGCTCGGGAATGCGGAGGCGTCGACCTGGTGATCGCCAACGCGGGGATCATCCAGGTGGCGCCCGTGGACGTCGTCGGTGCCGAGGAGTTCCGGTCCGCGATGGACACGATTTTCCATGGCGCGCTGCACACGTCGCTGGAGGCGCTGCCGCATCTGCGGATGAGCCCGGCCAGCGGCAGGCTCGCACTGATCGGTTCGGTCGGCGGGCTGCTCGCCGTGCCGCATCTGCTTCCGTACTCCTGCGCCAAGTCCGCCGTGGGAGCGCTGGCGGAGGGGCTTTACGCCGAAGCCGCCCGCGACGGCGTCACCGTCACCGCCGTTCATCCGGGCCTCATGCGCACCGGCTCACACCTGCACGCCGTTTTCGGTGGTGAGCGGGAGAAGGAATTCGCCTGGTTCTCGACGTTGGCGGGCATGCCGGTGGTGTCCATGGACGCGGACCGTGCGGCGAGGGCCATCGTCCGTGGCATCCTGCGGCGGCGTACGCGCATCGTGCTCACGCCCCTCGCCCGCGCGGCCGGTCTCGCTCACGGCGTGGCACCGGCGCTCACCACCCGGGCCACCGCCCTGGCCGCGCGCATGCTGCCGTCCGCCGGGGGCGGTCCTCAGGGGCTTCGGAGGGGTGCCGAGGTCGGACCCCCGTCCCATCCGGTGGCGCGCAAGGTCCGCGCGTGGGGCAGCGCGCTCAACGATCGCGCGTCAAGGGCGTACAACCAGCGTCCCGTGTGACGGCCGGGGGCGACGCGCAGTGCCTGCCGAGCCGCGGGCCGCCGCTGTGGCGACGGGTCGGCAGGAGAACGGTTCCGGGGAAGCGGACAGGAAGGACAGGAAGGCGACACGATGGCGAACGGAAACGATTCACCGCAAGATCCCACAAGCCTGCACCCGCAGCCGGACTTTCCCCGGCAGGACCAGCCGCACCCGGGCTGGACCGGCCCGATGGACCCGCCGCCCGACCACGGCGAGGAGTCCTACCGCGGCAGTGGGCTGCTGCGGGACCGGAAGACGGTGGTCACCGGAGGCGACTCCGGTATCGGCCGGGCGGTCGCCCTCGCGTTCGCCCGGGAAGGCGCCGACGTCCTGTTCACCCATCTGCACGAGGAAGAGGACGAGGCCCGCGAGACGACACGGCTCGTGGAGGAGGCGGGCCGTCGGGCTGTGGCCGTTCCCTGCGACATCCGCGACGAATCCCAGTGCCGGTCGCTGGTCGAAAGGGCCGTGGCGGAATTCGAGCGCATCGACGTCCTCGTCAACAACGCCGCCTACCAGATGGCTCAGCCGGAGGGCATCGGCAGTATCTCCACCGAGCAGTTCGACCGGGTCGTGCGCACGAATCTCTATGGCATGTTCTGGCTGTGCAAGTTCTCCCTGCCGCATATCCCGGCGGGTGGCTCGATCATCAACTCCGCGTCCGTCCAGGCGTACAAGCCCACCCCCCATCTCCTCGACTACGCGATGACGAAGGGGGCGATCGTCACGTTCACGCAGGGCCTGGCCCAGATGCTCGCGTCCGACGGGGTCCGTGTGAACGCCGTGGCACCCGGGCCCGTGTGGACCCCGCTGATTCCCGCAACGCTGGAGGACACCGTCGAGTTCGGCAAACAGAGCCCACTCGGCCGCCCCGCCCAGCCGGCGGAGATGGCACCGGCCTATGTCTTTCTGGCCTCGGCGCAGGCCGGCTTCATCACCGCGGAGATCCTCAACGCGACGGGTGGTACACCACTGCCCTGACCCCATGACGGGGCTTGTACGGCTGGTCACCCGCGGGAGCGGCACGGCGGCCGTCCCGCGGGTGGGCAGGCCCGTACGACGAAACCGCTGCCCGCCCGACGGCCCGCGCTGAAGCCGTCGCCCGGAAGGTCGACCCGTTCGCGGAGACCGGCGAGGTCCCGCGGTGATCCCGTGTCCGCTGTGCCGCACTTCAGTCGAAGTGCGGCTTTTTTGTGCGTACTTGAGGGTGTTCGGCAGGGCCTCCCGCGCGGTGGGAAAAGGGGCGTTCGAGGCCTCGGTGCGCCGCCGGAGGAGCACAGTGGAAGGCCCGGCGAGAATATGACATGGGCATGACCAGCCTGTTTGTTCGTGCAGGACCCTTGTGGGATTCCTGTGGAACCCTCAATCTTTCGACAGACGCACGGAGTTGGCTGGTCACTGAGAGTTGACATGATCAGCTCAATGACGGGTCCGCTGTGCCACACGCGCAGCACGTGCGTCGACCGCACCACCCCCCACAGCAACGCACCACCGACTGAGGAGGAACCCTCACATGGCAGTGATGCGTCACCCCCGGCGAAGACTGGCCACCCTCGGCGTCGCGACCAGCGCGGCGCTCGTGGCGGGGCTCGTCTCCGCGCTCCCCGCCGGCGCGGCCCCCGCCGCTGCCGAAGGCCGCATCCAGTACGAGGGCGCGGCGAACGCCGTCGCCGACAGCTTCATCGTGACCCTGAAGGCGGACAAGGCGAAGGCCGGCTCCGCCAAGGGCCGCGCCCTGGCGGAGAAGTACGGCGCCGAGATCGAGCGGACCTACACCAAGGCCCTCAACGGCTACGAGGTCGAGGCCTCCGAGGCCGAGGCGAAACGTCTCGCCGCCGATCCTGCCGTCGCCTCGGTGGTCCAGAACCGCACCTTCCACATCACCGGCACCCAACCCAGCCCGTCCTCCTGGGGCCTGGACCGCATCGACCAGCGGAACCTTCCGCTGAACAACTCGTACACCTACCCGGACTCGGCCGGGCAGGGCGTGACCGCCTACGTCATCGACACCGGTGTCCGCATCACGCACAACGACTTCGGTGGCCGTGCCTCCGACGGCTACGACGCCATCGACAACGACAACACCGCCCAGGACGGCCACGGTCACGGCACCCACGTCGCCGGCACCGTCGCCGGCAGCGCCTACGGCGTGGCCAAGAAGGCGAAGGTCGTCGGCGTCCGCGTACTGAACAACTCCGGCTCCGGCACCACCGCCCAGGTCGTCGCCGGCATCGACTGGGTCGCCCGCAACGCGGTCAAGCCCGCCGTCGCCAACATGTCCCTCGGCGGCGGCGCGGACAGCGTCCTCGACGCGGCCGTACGCAACGCCGTCGCCTCCGGGGTCACCTTCGTCGTCGCGGCCGGCAACGAGTCCACCGACGCCTCCACCAAGTCCCCGGCCCGCGTCGCCGAGGCGATCACCGTCGGCGCCACCACCTCCAGTGACGCCCGCGCCAGCTACTCCAACTACGGCTCGATCCTCGACCTGTTCGCGCCGGGCTCCTCCATCACCTCCGCCTGGCGCACCAGCGACACCGCCACCAGCACCATCTCCGGTACGTCCATGGCGAGCCCGCACGTCGCCGGAGCGGCCGCCCTCCACCTGGCCGACAACCCCTCGGCCACCCCCGCCCAGGTCTCCTCCGCGCTGACGGCCGCCGCCACCACCGGCGTCGTCGGCAACCCGGGCAGTGGTTCACCCAACCGCCTGCTGAACGTGGGGGAGGGCGGCACCACCCCGCCGCCCACCGGTGACCGCTTCGAGAACACCACGGACTACACCATCAGTGACCTCTCCACCGTCGAGTCCCCGGTGACCGTCTCCGGTGTCTCCGGCAACGCACCCTCCGACCTGGCCGTCGACGTGGACATCACCCACACCTACATCGGCGACCTCCAGGTCCAACTGGTCGCCCCCGACGGCACGGCGTACACGCTGAAGTCGTACGGCACCGGCGGCAGCGCGGACAACATCAACACCACGTACACGGTCAACGCCTCCTCGGAGACCGCGAACGGCACGTGGAAGCTGCGCGTCAGCGACCGCGCGTGGTGGGACACCGGCCGGCTCAACGGCTGGGCCCTGCAGTTCTGACGTAGGGCCTGACCCGACGTCATTGCTGTTCTGGTGCCTCGTCCCCGTGGTCGGGCTTCGGGTCGGTGACCCGGCCGCCCGCCGCGGGGGCGAGGCACGGCGCATGTGTGAAGAGGTGTGGCGTACCGCGGACTTGGCTCGGTCCGGCCCGGTTCGGCTTGAACGGGGGGCGCCCCGACGGCCCCCGCCCCCCGCGCGTTTACGATGCGCGCGGAGCCGTATGTCGGCCCGCGTCCAGCGTATGCACCTCTCCGCATCAGCACGGCAGAACCAGGAGCACGGCACCCGTGTCCATACCCCCGCCCTCCGGGCCCCCTCAGCCCGAGGACTTCCAGGGCCCGCATGCCCAGGGGCAGTACCCCCAGGGCCCGTACTCCGCTCCGCGGCCGCAAGGGGCCCACCCGCCCCCGCAGTTCCCCTACGGGCCTCAAGGCCCTCAGGGCCCCTACCCCCCGTACGGCCCCTACGGGCTCCAGCCCCCGGCCGCCGTCAACGGCGTCGCCATCGCCGCCCTCGTGTGCGGCCTGCTGTGCTTCCTGCCCGCCGTCGGGCTCGTGCTGGGGCTGATCGCGCTGGGGCAGATCCGGCGGCGCTCGGAGCGCGGCCGGGGCATGGCGATCGCCGGGTCCGTGCTGTCCTCCGTCGGGCTGGCGCTGTGGGTGCTGTCGCTCTCCACCGGCGCCGCGGCCGACTTCTGGGAGGGCTTCAAGAAGGGCGCGCGCGGCAACACGATCCTCGTCCTGGAGGAGGGCGACTGCTTCGACTCGCCCGGCGGACTGGTGGGCTGGACGACCGAGGCCGACCAGGTGCCCTGCTCGGGGGAGCACGACGGGGAGGTCTTCGCCCTCGTCACCCTGCCCGAAGGGGCCTTCCCGGGCGACGACGGCCTCGGCGACACCGCCGACGACCGGTGCTACGCCCTCCGGGACGCCTACGCCATGGACGCCTGGGCCCTGCCGTCCGACGTGGACGTGTACCACCTCACTCCGTCCCGGGAGAGCTGGCGCTACGGCGACCGCGTGATCACCTGTGTGTTCGGCAACCGGGACGCGGACGCCACCCTCACCGGGTCGCTGCGCCAGGACGAGAGCATGCTCGACGCGGATCAGGTGGCCTATCTGAAGGCCACGCACGTCCTCAACGCGGCGCTGGACCAGGCCCCCGAGGCGGAGTTGGTCGAGGACGACCTGCCCGGCCATCAGGAGTGGGCGGGGGAGATCTCCGAAGCGCTCGCCGAGCAGAGCGGGATGCTGCGGGAGCACGAGTGGCCCGCCGACGCCGAGCGGCCGGTGACGGAACTCGCCGGTGAGCTCGAGAAGGCTGAGGCCGAATGGGCGAAGGCCGCCGAGGCCGACGGCGTGGACGCCTTCTACGAGCACTACGACAAGGGGTGGGAGCTCATCGACCCCCACAAGACGGTCACCGTACGCAAGGCTCTGGGCTTGGCCACCACCCCGCCGGCGTTCGGCGAGGGTGAGAGCGGGAGTGAGGGCGACGGTGGGACCGGGGGCGCGGGTGGCGGGGCGGATGACGGCGGTATCGAGGTGTGAGGGCCTCGGTAGCGGGGAGAAAGTGCCTGGGCAAAGGCTTGGGCAAGGGTGCGTCATCACTTCGAGTGATTCTTTGGCCTTTACTTGCCTGGCACAACCTACGGTTGCCACCCTGTCGCTATCTGTAAAACCTGACGGGAGCGGCCAGTGACATTCGGTGAACAGCCGGCATATCTGCGCGTCGCGGGTGATCTCCGTAAGAAGATCGTCGACGGTCGGCTGCCACCGCACACCCGTCTCCCCTCCCAGGCGAGGATCCGCGAGGAGTACGGCGTCTCCGACACGGTCGCACTGGAGGCGCGCAAGGTGCTCATGGCGGAGGGCCTCGTCGAGGGCCGCTCCGGCTCGGGGACCTACGTCCGCGAGCGGCCCGTCCCCCGGCGCGTCGCCCGTTCGGGGTTTCGTCCGGAGCGTGGCGCCACCCCGTTCCGGCAGGAGCAGGCGGACGGGAGCGTGCACGGCACCTGGGAGTCGAGCAGTGCGCAGGTCGATGCCCAGGAGACCATCGCCGAGCGGCTCGAGATCGAGCCGGGCGACCGGGCGATGCGCACCCGGTACCTCTTCCGGGAGGCCGGCGAGCCGATGATGCTCTCCACCTCCTGGGAACCGCTCGCCCTGACCGGTCGGACGCCCGTGATGCTGCCCGAGGAAGGGCCGCTCGGCGGCATGGGCGTGGTCGAGCGCATGCGCGCCATCGACGTGATCGTGGACAACGTCACCGAGGAGGTCGGCGCCCGCCCCGGGCTCGCCGAGGAGTTGGTGTTGCTGGGCGGCGTCCCCGGTCACGTCGTCCTGGTCATCCAGCGCACGTACTACGCCTCGGGCCGCCCGGTCGAGACGGCCGACGTGGTGATCCCCGCTGATCGCTACCGGGTCGCGTACCACCTCCCGGTGAAGTAGCCGCCCCCTTCCGGGACATCACGGACGGCAGTCCCGAGGCCGACGCGGAGCCGTCGCCGAGCCCGAAGCGCTCCCTCCGCGCTCCGCCTGCGCCCCATCCATGCGTCCGGCCGGGTGCGGGAACGGCGGCACGTCTGTCGGACGGCGTAGAAATCTGGCCGTTCTCGCAGGTGGTCCCGAGCGGGGGTGACGGAGCGGCATGCCGCTGACCGGATACGTCGGGCTCGTGCACGGCGCGTTCGCCACCGTGCGCTCCTGCGTATTGGCTGGTTGCGTACCTCTTTGTGTAAACCCATGTTCGCTGCGTAAAGGTGAGGCGTAGGCTCGGGCATATGCGGATCGGAGTTTCCTTACCGGGCTGGACGCGGCGCAGATCGCGGGCGGGAAGTGGAGGGGCGCGATGAGCGACAGCACGGCCACGCTTCCCTGGCTCGTGGTGCGGCAGGACGACAACGGCAACCGCTACCGCGTGGGCCGGTACGCGACCCGGGCCGAGGCGCAGAAGATCGCGGACAGTCTCGACGGCCGCGGGCACAAGCAGTTGTACTGGGTCGAGCGCATCGGGCAGAACGCGACGGCCGCCGACTGACCTCGCGTGTCCCGGTAGGGTCCCGTTCGACTGGAGTTCGGACGAGCGGAAACGGGACGGTCTCGGTGCTGATCGACACGGTGGCCTGGGTGCGGATCGAGAAGGGCCGCATCCTGTGCGCGCGCCCGCGCGGAAAGGATGTCTTCTACATCCCCGGCGGCAAGCGCGAGGGGGCGGAGAGCGACGTCGAGACGTTGCTGCGCGAGATCGAGGAAGAGCTCGCGGTCGTGCTCGACCCGGACACCGCCGTCCACGTGGGCACGTACGAGGCGGCGATCCCCGGGACTGCCGGTACCACCGGGCTTCCGGAGGGCGCGGTCGTGCGGATGGCCTGCTACACCGCCGAGTGCGAGGGCGAGCCGGAGCCGAGCAGCGAGATCGAGGAGATGGCCTGGTTCTCGTACGCCGACCGGGAACTGGTGCCGCCCGTGGACCAGTTGCTCTTCGACGATCTGGCCGCCACCGGCGAACTCGCGTAGGCCTCGCCCCTCCGTCTGTCCCCTCGCGCACGTCCGGGGGCCTCACCGCCTGTTCGCGGTGAGGCCCCCGGACGGCGTTCCGCCCCCTCAGCTGCGGGTGAACAGCAGGCGCCAGGCCTCCGGGCCCCGCTCCAGGTACTCGACCGCGAGGACGCCGGGGTTGCGGCGCTCGAGCTGGCCCAGCAGCGGCAGCGGGTCGTGCGGGGCGATCAGCACCATGGCGCGGCCCGCGGGAACGGCGCCGAGGGCGCCGAAGACCGTGGCGTGGCGCAGGGCGTGCGGGACGGCGCGGGCGTCCAGTTCGGGCACGTCGGCGTCGTCGTGGCCACCGCAGCCGCAACCACCGCCGGACTTCTGCCCGCCTTCTGCGCCCGCCGGGTTGGCGCCCGCCGGGCGGTGCTGTTGCTGCCGGCCGGGCTTGCCCTGCTGGCCGGACTGGACGCCGCGCTGCTGCTGCTCGGGCTGCCCGCCCCGGTCACCGCCGACCGGCTGCCGGAGGTGCACGGCGTGCTCATGGTCCTCGGCTTCGTCGGAACGCTGATCGCGCTCGAGCGGGCCGTCGCGCTGGGCCGCCCCTGGGGATACCTTTCCCCGGTTCGCTGGGCGCGGGCGGCCTGCTGCTGATCGGCCCGGCGGACCTCCGCGTCGGGCAGTGGCTGTTCGTCCTCGGCACCGCCCTGCTGCTCGCCCTGTACGTCCGCTTCTGGCGCCGCCAACCCGGCCCCGCCCTGGTGGGCCAGGCCGCAGGCGCGGTGTGCGCACTCGGTGCGGCACTGCTGGGGCTGGGCGGCCTGGACGTGCCCCGACTGCTGCCCTGGCTGGTCGTCTTCCTGGTGCTGACCATCGCGGCGGGGCTGGTGGCCGCGGGCCTTCCCCGGATCCGCGAGGCGCGGGTGCGGAGGCCGTCCTCGTTCGCGGCCTGGTCGGTGGCGGCGGGAATGGTCTGGCTGCTCGGCGCGCTGGCCGCACTCACGGCGATCCTGCTGACGTCGCCGTCATGGCCCGCGGTGGTGGAGCGGACGTCGTCGCTGACCGCCCCGCTGGCCGGGGGATGGATGGCGCAGGTGCTCATGGGCGCGCTGAGTTTCCTGGTGCCCGTGGTGCTCGGGGGCGGGCCCACCGCCGTACGGGCCACCGGCGCGGCACTGGAGCGCGGCGGCCCGGCCAGGCTGACCCTCGTCAACCTGTCGTTGCTGCTGTGTGTGCTGCCGGTGCCGAGCGTGGTGCGCGTGATCAGCTCGACGGTGCTGCTGGGTGTGCTGGTGGCCTTCCTGACGCTGCTGGTCGCAGCCGTACGGACGAGGGCGACGGCCCGGACGGCGGCCCGGCCCGTCGTGCCGCGGCAGCACCCGTACCGGGTGCTGGGCGGTGTGGTCGTCGGAGTGGCGGTGGCGGTGCTGGCCGTCGCCGGCGGCGGTGCGGTGGACGTACGCTCCCTGCCCGTGATCGGCTCTCCCGACGCCGCCGCGGCCGCCACCGAGGACGGCGAGGCGGTGACGCCCACCGGCCGGACCACCACGGTGACGGTCACCGTCCGCGGCATGCGGTCCACGCCGGGCACCGTCGAGGTGCCCGCGGGCGACCGGCTCGTGATCAAGGTGCACATTCTCGGAACCGACACGCACGACCTGGTCCTGGAGACCGGCGCCCGCACCGCCCGGCTGGCCCCGGGGAAGTGGGGCATGCTCGACGCGGGCGTCGTCGGACGGGACCTGGACGGGTGGTGCTCCGTGGTGGGCCACCGGCAGACGGGCATGGCGCTCACCGTCGAGGCCACCGGTTCTCCCGAGCAGGGCACGGCGGTCACGGCGGGCCACGAGGGCCACACCCCGGCCACCGACGACAGCGGTGACGACAGCGGCAACGAGGAAGCGACGCGGGACTCCGCCGAGGAGGCCTTTGACCCCATGGCCGAACCGCCCGCCCGATTCACCGGCCACGACGCGCAGTTGCCGCCCGCGCGCGACGACACTGCTCCCCGGGTGCACCGCAAGACCCTGGCCGTGCGGGACGTCGTACGAGAGGTCGCCCCGGGCGTCAAGCAGAGGCTGTGGACGTTCAACGGGACCGCTCCCGGGCCCGTGCTCCGCGGACGGGTCGGCGACGTCTTCGAGATCGAGCTCGTCAACAGCGGAACGATCGGCCACTCCGTCGACTTCCACGCCGGAGCCCTGGCGCCGGACCGGCCGATGCGCACGATTTCGCCCGGCGAGGCACTGACGTACCGGTTCACCGCCACCCGCAGCGGTGTGTGGATGTACCACTGCGCCACGATGCCCATGTCGCCGCACATCGCCAACGGCATGTTCGGGCCGTCGTCGTCGATCCGCCCGACCTGCCGGAGGTCGACCGGGAGTACGTGCTCGTCCAGTCGGAGCTCTCTCTCGGCACGCAGGGTGGGACCGCCGACCCGGACAAGCTGACGGCCCAGCGGCCCGACGCCGTCGTCTTCAACGGATACGCCAACCAGTACGCCCGCGACCGGCTGACCGCGCGCACCGGCGAGCGGGTACGGATGTGGGTGCTCGACGCCCGGCCGAACCGGTCGAGCGCGTTCCATGTGGTCGGCGGCCAGTTCGACACGGTGTACCAGGAGGGCGCCTACCGGCTCCGCCCGGACGATCCCGGCGACGGCGGCTCACAGATCCTCTCCCTGGCCCCGGGCTCGGGAGGTTTCGTCGAACTCACCTTCCCCGAAGCGGGTACCTATCCGTTCGTCTCGCACCTCATGAGCGACGCCGAGCGCGGGGCGCGCGGCGCCTTCGAGGTGACGGACCGATGAACTGACGGCCTGATGAGCTGACGGCCCGATGCCCGTACGCACGGTACTCGGACCGGAATACCGGGTATGGGCCTATTGGTCCCATGAAACCTGATATGGGGAACTTGTCGTCAGCCCCGGAGTGACGGAAGTGGTCCGCGTGATCGACACCGAAGGCGACCGTGTCACGTGGACCTTCCCCGCGGACCCGGGTGCCGTGGGCACCGCGCGCTCCACGGTCCGCGCACAGTTGCAGGGATGGGGTATCGACGGCGTCGGCGACCTGGCGGCCCTGCTGGTCAGTGAGCTGGTCACGAATGCCCTGCGGCACGCCACCGGCCCCATCGGCGTCTGCCTGTCGCGTCCCTCCGGCCCGGACGGCGTCCTGCGGGTCGAGGTCTCCGACCCGCTGCCGGACCTCCCGCACGAGCGCGTCGCCCGGCCCGAGGACGAGGGCGGACGCGGGCTGCAGCTCGTCGCCTGCACCGCCCGCCGCTGGGGCACCCGGCCGGGCGATGCCGGCAAGACCGTATGGTTCGAACTCACGGTGCCGAAATGAGGCGTTCGCGCCCGGCTGAAACGAGGCGCCGTGCCGCGCGCCGCACGTGTACGCACGAGCCGCTCCTGTCGAGCGGCCGGTTCAGGCCCCTGACGGTTGTCGGAGAAGGGGGTTCGATGGTGTGTCCGCTGGTTAGAAGACTGGGAGTGTTCTCACAGTACGGACCGAAAAGCGTCGGGACCGTGCTGTGATCGTGAACACCGTGTTGCGCGGCGCCGTAGTGCTGGATACTGCGGGCAGCCGCCCCCGGCGACCGGTGCCGGACGCGGTGAGCTGGAGGGGACGGTTCGCGTGAGCGAGATACCAGCGAAGGCCACGGAGTCCAAGGACCCGTCGGACGGCGCAAAAGGTGAGGCCGCTGACGGCCTCACCTCCGGCGACGCCTCGTCCGGCGACGCCTCGTCCGTCGGCGTTTCTCCCCTCGGCGCCTCTGTCACCGGCGCCTCTTCCGCCGTCCCCCGCTCCACCGATGCCCCGGCCGTCCACGGGATGTGGCAGAGCAGCCCTCCCGGCTCCATGTACGACTACATAAAGGTCGCGTCCTTCTCCATCGGCCCCGACGGACTGGTCGACCAGTGGAGCCTGCGCGCCGAAAAGATCTTCGGTATTCCGGCGCAGCGGGCCGTCGGGATGGACCCCATCGCGGCGTTCATCGACCCGGACCGGCGCGAGCGGGGCCAGCGCAAGATGGCCGAGATCCTCGACGGCCGGGAGTGGACCGGGGTCGTGCCCTTCCGGATCCCCGACACCGCGGACGACGACGAGCCCGGCCGGGAGGGACTCGCCGAGGTCTACGTCATGCCGACGCGCACCGAGGACGGCGAGAAGGCCGCCGTCTGCATCGTCGTCGACGTGCGCACCCTGCGCAGCATCGAGACCGATCTCGCCGCCTCGCAGGCCATATTCGGCCAATCTCCCTTCGGCTTCCTGCTGATCGACCCCGACCTGCGGGTGCGCCGCGCCAACCAGCGGTTCGCGTCCATCTTCGGCGGCACGCCCGACGACCACCGGGGCAAGGGCGTCCACGACTACCTGCCGCGCGCTGAGGCCGAGCGGGTGGCCGCGACCATGCGCAGGGTGCTGGAGACCGGCGAGTCCATCACGGACATGCACGTCACCGGCTTCGTCCCGGACTCCGAGGGGCGCCGCCACTGGTCGGTCAACCTCTACCGCGTGCACAGCGGCAGCGGCCGTCCCATCGGCATCGCGTGGCTGGGAATCGATATCACCGCCCGCCGCGCCGCCGCCCGCGAGGCCGCCGCCGCACGGCGCAACCTCGCCCTGCTCAACGAGGCCGGCGCCCGGATCGGCAATTCCCTCGACCTGGAGACCACGGCCCGCGAACTCCTGGACGTCGCCGTCCCCGGCTTCTGCGACCTGGCCACCGTCGACCTCTACCAGGGGCTGCTGGCCGGTGACGAGACTCCGCCGGGCCTGGCCGACGGCAGTGCGGACGTGCGCCGCGTCGCCTTCGCCAGTGCCGTCTCCGAAGCGCCGTTCAGCGTCACCGGCGAGCCCGTGAAGCTGGGTGCCGTCCACAACTACGCGTTCAGCTCGCCGTGCGCGGACGCCCTGCGCACCGCCCGTCCGCGGTTGGTGCCGGGCGAGGAGGGCGGGCTGGTGCGGACCACGCTCGCCGTGCCGATGGTCGCCCACGACATCGTGGTCGGGCTCGCCCAGTTCGCCCGTACCAAGGGCAGCGAGCCGTTCGGGGACCGCGATCGCGACCTCGCCGTGGAGCTGGCCGCGCGCGCCGCCGTCTGTATCGACAACGCCCGCCTCTACCGGCGCGAGCACGAACGCGCCCTGCTGCTGCAGCGGTCCCTGCTGCCGCCCGGCGACCCGGAGGCTTCCGGCCTCGACATCGCCTGCCGCTACCTGCCCGGCAGCGCGGCGACCGGCCGGCCCAGTGAGGTCGGCGGCGACTGGTTCGACGTCATCGAACTGCCCGGCCACCGCACCGCGTTGGTCGTCGGGGACGTGATGGGGCGGGGGCTGCGTGCCGCGGTGGCCATGGGTGAACTGCGCAGCGCCGTCCGCACCCTGGCCCAGCTCGACCTCGAACCCGCCGAGGTGCTCTCCCAGTTGGACGAGATCGCCCGGGGACTCGGCGCCCCCGGAGGCGTCCAGCAGGCGACCCGGGCCGCCCGCCGCCCCCGGGAGGCCGACCTCTCCGAGGTCTACCTGGCGACCTGCGTCTACGCCGTGTACGACTCGGTGACCAGGCGGTGCACCTTCGCCAACGCGGGTCATCTGCCGCCGGTCCTGGTCGAGCCGGGGGAGGCCGCGCTGATGCTGGACGTGCCGCCGGGCATGCCGCTCGGCGTCGGCGGGGAACCCTTCGAGGAGGTCGAGGTCGAGCTGCCCGAGGGCGCCCTGCTCGCGCTCTACACGGACGGGTTGGTCGAGAGCCGCGACCATCCCCTCGACGAGGGCCTCCGGGCCTTCGTGGGCGCCCTCACCGACCCGCCCAACCCGTCACCCGGCCACCATTCCTCAACGACGACGGCGCCGCGCGCCGACACCTACCCGAACCTGGAGGACGTCTGCGACCACGTCCTCAACACCCTCGACACCCACCACGGCGAGGACGACATCGCGCTGCTGATGGCCCGGGTCCAGGGGCTGCCCGCCGATTCCGTCGGCGACTGGACGCTGCCGCGCGAACCCCGCAGCGTGGGCCGCGCCCGCGAGCACGCCCGCGCGCAACTGCTCGGCTGGGACCTGGAACCCCTCGTCGACACCACGGAACTCCTGGTCAGCGAGCTGGTCACCAACGCCCTGCGGTACGGCGAGGGTGAGATCAGGCTCCGGCTCCTGCTCGACCGCACCCTGGTCTGCGAGGTCTGGGACTCCGGCCTGGTCCAGCCGCGCCGCCGCCGCGCCCGCGACACCGACGAGGGCGGCCGCGGCCTCCAGCTCGTCGGCCTGCTCAGCGCGGCCTGGGGCTCCCGCCGCACCCCCCGCGGCAAGACCGTCTGGTTCGAACTCCCCCTCCCCGGCGGCGAAACCCCCCTCACCGACCCGGCCGAAGCCCTACTGAGCCTGTTCTGACCCCAGGTGCCCGTGCCCGACCCACCGCTCGCCTACTCTCGTCACGTGCACCCGACCCCGATACACCTGGCGACCGGCACCCTCACCCTGCGGCCCTGGAGTCCGGAGGACTCGGCGGACCTGGCCGAGCTGTACCGGGACGGGGCGCTGCGCCGCTGGGCGGACGCCGCCGTGCACGACGAGGCGAGCGCGGCCCGCTGGGTGGCGGCGCAACAGCGGGGCTGGGAGACGGGGGACCGGCTCGCGTTCGCCGTGGAGGAGACGCGAGTTCCCGGCTCCGCGCCGCGGCTCGTCGGCAACGCCGTTCTCAAGTACGCGGCCGGGGAATCGGCTTCCGCCGAGGTGGGTTACTGGACCGCTGCCCACGCGCGCGGCCGCGGAGTGGCCCCGTGTGCTCTGACGGCGCTGACCGACTGGGCGTTCACGGCTTTCGCCCGCGAGGGTCTGACCCGCCTGGAGTTGCTGCACCAAGTCGACAACGTGGCGTCCTGCCGCGTCGCCGAGAAGGCCGGTTTCGCACTGACCGGCATCCTCCCGGCCACACCACCCGCCTTCCCTCTGGACGGGCACGTGCACGAACGGCACGCGCCCACCGCTGCATGAAACCGCAACCGCGGGCCCCCCGTCGTCGTCCTCCTCCGCAAGATCAGCCGCGCGGCCCGGACGGACCGGCGGCGGAGGGGACGCGCGATGCCACGTACGGAACCCACGGAACCCGCGGAACCCACTGGGCCCGCGGAGCCGGACGACCCCGGATCCGCCGGCGCGGAGACCACCCGCGACCGGCCGGGTAAGCAGCCCCGGAGCTGGAAGCGCCGGCTCACCTGGGCCGCGCTCGCGGTCGTGCTCGTCGTACTGGTGCCGCTGCTGGTCGCCGGGACGGCGCTGCGGATCAACTTCACCGGTGACCCCGCCGACGGGACGCACACCCGGGACCGCGACGCCCTCTGGCTCGGGCACGCCTGGGTCGACGGGCGGAAGAAGGACGCCGACGTCACCGCCCTCGCCCGCCGTCTCGAAGGCACCGGGATACGCGACCTCTACGTCCACTCGGGGCCCCTGGAGCACGACGGAAGCCTGCCGAAGTCCCGCTATCCTCGGGCCCGTTGGCTGATCGAGTCGGTGCACCGGGAAATACCCGGCGTCCGGGTCCAGGCCTGGCTCGGTGACATCCTCGCGCCCGAGCACCCCGAGGCGCTGCACCTGGAGCGGGCCGAGTCCCGCGCCGCGATCCTCCGCTCCACCCGGGAGATCCTGGACACCGGCTACGACGGCGTCCACTTCGACCTCGAACCCCTGCACTCCGGCGACGGCGACTACCTCGAGCTCCTCGACGCCCTGCACCGGGAGACCGACTCGAGGAACGTGCCGCTGTCCGTCGCCGCCCACCAGATCGATCCGCTCCCCGGCTTCCACTCCTCCTGGGGCGCGGTCACCGGCCACCCCAAGTGGTGGTCGCAGGAGTTCTTCGGACAGGTCGCGCGCCGGGTCGACCAGATCGCCGTCATGTCGTACGACACCATGCAGCCGCTGGAGGGCACCTACGGCGGCTACGTCGCCCAGCAGACCGCGCTCGCCCTGGAGGTCACCCCGCCCGGCACCGACCTCCTCATGGGCCTGCCCTTCTTCAAGGAGAACCGGTTCGGCCACTGGGCCCACGCCGAGACCGTCCCCGCCGCCGTCCGCGGCGTCCGGCTCGGGCTGTCCCGCACCGACGCCGACCGCGCCCGTTTCGGCGTCGCCCTCTACGTGGACTTCGCGGCGACGGAGGCGGACTGGACGGCGTACCGGGAAGACTGGGTGGACAGGCCATGACGGCGCACGGTCGGCCCGGGAGTTCCTCCTCGAGGAGGGACGGCGTTCGGGTCGGGACGGAGGGCGTGCCGAGGGCTCAGGACGGCGACGACCGCCGACGGATCTTGTTCCCGAGCCAGACGAGCGGGTCGTACTTGCGGTCGACCGCCCGTTCCTTCAGCGGGATCAGCGCGTTGTCCGTGATCCGGATGCCCTCGGGGCACACCTCCGTGCAGCACTTGGTGATGTTGCAGTAGCCGAGCCCGTGCTCGTCCTGGGCCGCGCGTTTGCGGTCCAGGCCGGTCTCCTCGGCGGCGTCCAGCGGGTGCATGTCCAGCTCCGCCACCCGCATCAGGAACCGCGGCCCCGCGAACGCCCGCTTGTTCTCCTCGTGGTCGCGGACCACATGACAGACGTCCTGGCACAGGAAGCACTCGATGCACTTGCGGAACTCCTGCGGGCGGTCCACGTCCTCCTGCATCATCCGGTACTCGCCGGGCCCGAGCCCCTCCGGCGGTACGAAGGCCGGCACCTGGCGCGCCTTCGTGTAGTTGAAGCCGACATCCGTCACCAGGTCGCGGATCACCGGGAAGGCCCGCAGCGGGGTCACCGTGATCGTCTCGTCCCGGTCGAACACCGACATCCGGGTCATGCAGAGCAGGCGTGGACGGCCGTTGATCTCCGCCGAGCACGAGCCGCACTTACCGGCCTTGCAGTTCCAGCGCACGGCCAGGTCGGGGGCCTGGGTGGCCTGGAGCCGGTGGATGATGTCGAGGACCACCTCGCCGTCGTTCACCTCGACCTCGAAGTCCTCCAGGCCGCCGCCCCGCACGTCCCCCCGCCACACCTTGAAGCGGGCCTCGTAGCTGCTCACCTGATCTCCTTGGGGGATGCCCCGGCCTTCAGCGCCGGGGTGGGGGTACCACCCGAGTACGGGGAGAATCGAACTCCTGCGCAGCAGGGCAAGAACGAGGTTTCGCCCCCAGGGCGAAAGACGCGATCGGGTGAAGTGCCTGCCGTGCGTGGCGAGGACCAAGCGCGCACACCGTGTCGAACGGGAACCGGGACGGCACACCCGGGCCTTGCTCGAACGAACCGGGCAGGTTCCGTCCCGGCCGGCGTGGAGGGAGTAGGACCTCGCAGGTCGCTGACCTGTGGGGTTTCCTGAGCCAGGAATCCCCCTGCTGTGGCTGGGGGAGGGTTCAATCGTACAGCTCCTCTTCGGTGAGGTACTTGACCAGCTCCTCCTTCTCGAAGAGGGCGAGCAGGTCGGGGCGGATGGGTTCGGTGGTCTCACGGGTGAGGGTGATCTGGCCGCGCTCCGGGGCGGTGGCCGCGAGGCCGCCGGTGGGATCGGCCATCGCGCACAGCAGATTGACGTTGCGCCAGGCGCGTTCCATCTCGGAGTGGTCCTCGCGGGTGTGCCCGCCGCGCGACTCGGTGCGCTCCCGCGCGGCCCGTGCCACACACTCGCTGACCAGCAGCATGTTCCGCAGGTCCAGGGCGAGGTGCCAGCCAGGGTTGAACTGCCGGTGCCCCTCGACCCCGGCCCGGCGTGCCCGTACCCGCAGCTCGGCCAGCTTCCGCAGGGCCTCCTCCATCTCGTGCTCACGGCGGATGATGCCGACCAGGTCGTGCATCGTCTGCTGGAGTTCCTGGTGCAGGGTGTACGGATTCTCCGGAGCAGGCGCCGGGCCCTCGGCCGGTTCCTCGGCCTCGGCGGAGAAGGGCCGCAGGGCCTCCGCGGCGGCCGCGTCGACCTGGGCGTCGTCCACCCGGGGCCGTTCCGCGCCCCGCCCGGCGGCGTACGCCCCCGCGTGTTCGGCCGCGTGCCAGCCGGCCCGGCGCCCGAACACCAGCAGGTCGGACAGGGAGTTCCCGCCCAGCCGGTTGGAGCCGTGCATCCCGCCGGCCACCTCACCGGCCGCGAACAGCCCCGGCACCCCGCGCGCCGCCGTCGTGTCGGAGTCGACGGCGATGCCGCCCATCACGTAGTGGCAGGTCGGCCCGACCTCCATCGCCTCCGCCGTGATGTCGACGTCCGCCAGCTCCTTGAACTGGTGGTACATCGACGGCAGCCGGCGCTTGATGACGTCGGCGGGCATCCGGGTGGACACGTCCAGGAAGACCCCGCCGTGCGGGGAGCCGCGGCCCGCCTTCACCTCGGCGTTGATCGTGCGGGCGACCTCGTCGCGGGGGAGCAGCTCGGGGGGACGCCGGTTGTGGTCCGGGTCGTCGTACCAGCGGTCGCCCTCCTCCTCGGACTCGGCGTACTTCTCCTTGAAGACGTCCGGCACGTAGTCGAACATGAACCGCTTGCCGTCGGAGTTGCGCAGCACCCCGCCGTCGCCACGCACCGACTCGGTGACGAGGATGCCCTTCACCGACGGCGGCCAGACCATCCCCGTCGGGTGGAACTGCACGAACTCCATGTGGACCAGTGGGGCCCCGGCCAGCAGCGCCAGCGCGTGGCCGTCCCCGGTGTACTCCCACGAGTTCGACGTCACCTTGAACGACTTGCCGATGCCGCCCGTCGCGATGACCACGGCGGGCGCCTCCAGCACGAAGAAGCGGCCGGACTCCCGCGCGTAGCCGAAGACGCCGGAGACATGGGCCTCCGTGGCGGAGCCGCTGTCGGGCGCGGTCTTGAGCACGCGGGTGACCGTGCACTCCTGGAAGACCTTCAGCCGGGACTCGTAGTCCCCGGTCTCCCGGAAGTCCTCCTGCTGGAGCGCGACGATCTTCTGCTGGAGGGTGCGGATCAGCTCCAGGCCGGTGCGGTCGCCGACGTGCGCGAGACGGGGGTACTCGTGGCCGCCGAAGTTGCGCTGCGAGATCCGGCCGTCCTTCGTCCGGTCGAACAGCGCGCCCCAGGTCTCCAGCTCCCACACCCGCTGCGGCGCCTCCTGGGCGTGCAGCTCGGCCATCCGCCACTGGTTGAGGAACTTCCCGCCGCGCATGGTGTCGCGGAAGTGGACCTGCCAGTTGTCGTGCTCGTTGGCGTTGGCCATGGCGGCGGCGATGCCGCCCTCGGCCATCACGGTGTGCGCCTTGCCGAACAGCGACTTGCAGATCACTGCCGTACGCGCCCCCCGCTCGCGTGCCTCGATGGCGGCGCGCAGCCCGGCGCCGCCCGCACCGACCACGACGACGTCCCATTCCTGCCGGTCGACCACGGTCATCTCAAAAGGCCCCACTCATCAGACTCATCAGAAGAATCGCGGATCGTCGAAGGCGCCGGACGCGACGAGATAGACGTAGAAGTCGGCGAGCGCCACGCTCACCAGCGACGCCCAGGCGAGCTGCATGTGCCGGGCGTTCAGCCGGCCACCCACTGCCACATCCGGTAGCGCACGGGGTGCCTGGAGAAGTGCTTGAGCTTTCCGCCGACGATGTGCCGGCAGGAGTGACAGGAGAGGGTGTACGCCCAGATCAGCGCGATGTTGACCAGGAAGACGAGGGTGCCGAGCCCCATGTGGCCCCACGCGTACTGCTCGTCGCGGAAGGCGAGCACGGTGTCGTAGGTCAGCACCCCGGCGACCAGGAGCGCCGCGTAGAAGAAGTACCGGTGGATGTTCTGCAGGATCAGCGGGAAGCGGGTCTCCCCGGAGTACCTCTTGTGCGGCTCGGCCACCGCGCAGGCCGGCGGGAGGCCCAGAAACCCCGGTAGTAGGCCTTGCGGTAGTAGTAGCAGGTCACGCGGAAGCCGAGCGGGAAGATCAGGATGATGATCGCCGGTGAGAGGCCCCACCAGCTTCCGAACAGCTCCCAGTTGGGTCCGGCGCGCATCGGCTCGCAGTTCTCCGCGAGGCACGGGGAGTAGAACGGCGAGACGTACGGCGCCGCGTAGTAGTCGGCGTTCGCGAAGGCCCGCCAGGTCGAGTAGACGACGAAGGCGAGCAGACCGGCCGCGGTGGCGGCCGGGGCCGACCACCAGCGGTCGGTCCGCAGATGCGGAGCGGCGATCGCGGCGCGGGTACCGGTTCGCACACCGGTACGTCGGGGGTGGGGTTCGGTGGCGGGAGGTTCCGTACCAGTGGCCACTTGTCCGCTCCGGTAGGGGTCAGGGGTCGCTGCGGGTCCGGTGGGGTCAGGGGGCGCGGCGGTCGTGGGCGCCGAGTCCCTCGTCGTCCGAGTCCACCCACAGGGAGGGGTCGTACGGCGTGTCGGAGATGGTGACGAGATCGGGCCGCTTCGGCGCGGTGGTCCCGGCCGTGGCCGTCTCCCGCAGCAGCGCGACGCTCTCGCGCAGATGGTTGGTGTCGGATCGGACGCGGCGCATCTCCAGGCCGCCGCTGCCGAGTTGCTTCTCCAGGCGTCCCACCGACCGGATCAGGTCGTCGAGGCTGCGCTGGACGGATGCCAGTTCGTCGTGCACGGACATGACTTGCCCTCACTTCCCGCGGGTCCTTCAGGCCCAAGGCGGCAACGTTCATGCGCCTGTGAGTGTTGCGCGTCACACCTTGCGCTGTGAAGGGATGTGCATCGATTGGCCGAGGCGCATGGGTGCACCGTGCGGTGCGCTGCGCCCATACGGGTGACCTTCCGGCCTGTGGCCGCCGTGTCGCTCTCGGTTGCCGAACCCTTTCCTCTTCAGTGGCCGCATACATCAGATGAACACCAAAAATACTACCAAAAGTGATCATAACGCCCGCGGCTTCCCGGAGGTAACCAGAGATGTTCCACGACGGCGTCGCCCCGCGCGCGGTCATGCGCTCGGCCGTCTTCCTCACCGCGGGCGCCCTCGTGGTGCCCGCGCTGGCCGGATGCAGTTCCGAGGACCCGGCCAGGCCCCTCGCCGCAGAGGACATCGCACGCGCCGACCGCTCGGGGATCGCCGACGGCGGCACCCTGCGCTGGGCCGTGGACACCGTCCCGGACACCCTGAACACCTTCCAGTCGGACGCCGACGCCACCACCACCCGGATCGCGCAGGCCGTCCTGCCGTCGATGTACCGGATGGACGACCGGGGACGCCCGGTGCGCAACGCCGACTACCTGGAGTCCGCCGAGGTCGTCGAGACCGAGCCCAAGCAGGTCGTCCTCTACCAGCTCAACCAGCAGGCCGTCTGGAGCGACGGCCGCGAGATCGGCGCCGCCGACTTCGCCGCCCAGTGGCGTGCCCTGTCCGGCAAGGACACCGCCTACTGGACCGCCCGCAACGCCGGCTACGACCGCATCGAGAAGATCGAGCGCGGCAAGGACGACCTGGAGGTCAAGGTCACCTTCAGCCGCCCCTACGCCGACTGGAAGTCCCTGTTCACACCGCTGTACCCGAAGGAGGTCATGGGCGCCCCGGACTCCTTCAACGACGGGGCCCGCAAGAAACTGAAGGTCACCGCCGGCCCGTTCAAGGTGAAGAAGGTCGATCGCAAGGACGACGAGGTCACCCTCACCCGCAATGCCCGCTGGTGGGGCGAGCCGGCCCGGCTCTCGACGATCGTGCTGCGCGCGGTGCCCCACGGCGAACGGATCGCCGCGCTCACCGCCGGCACCCTGGACCTGGCCGAGATCGACGCCACCGGCGCCCGCCGCGTCTCCGTCGCCGCCGGCCCGCGGGGCGAGAGCGCACGCGCGAGTGAGCGGGGAAGTGGAGGAGGGGCCGAGCGGGCGAGCGCGCCCCTGATGGGTCCCCCCGGTGCCGGCCGGTCCGCCGCGGACGCACTGCGCTCCTGGGCCGTCGCGAACGGCTCCGACGAGGATGCCGCCGACGAGGAGGTCTCCGCCCGCGAGAAGCAGCACGAGGCCGCCGTGACGCACGCGCGTCAACAGAAGGCCCTCAGCGGATTCGAGGTGCGCAAGTCGCTGGAGCCCGCCTACACCCAGCTCGCCCTCAACGGCGCCGAAGGCCCCCTCGCCGACGAGCGGGTCCGCCGTGCCGTGGCCCGCGCCCTGGACCGGGAGGACCTGGCGAAGGCGGTGCTCGAGCCGCTCGGACTGCCCGCCGAGCCCGTCGGCAGTCACGTCGCGCTGTCCGGGCAGGCCGCCTACGCCGACGGGAGCGGCGCCCTCGGGGCCCAGGACACCAAGGAGGCGCGCGCCCTGCTCGCGGACGCCGGCTGGGTACCGGGCGGCCCGGTCGACCAGGAGAAGGACGAGAAGGACGAGGAGAAGGAGGACAAGGAAGAAGGGGAGGGCGAGAAGGCGGCCGGTGCGGAGGGAAAAAGAAGACCGGGTCGTCCGACAAGGGCTCCAAGAGTGAGTCGGAGGGCGACGACGGGACGTACGTCGTCGGCGAGGACGACGCGAAGGACGACGGCGAGGACGACGGCAAGGACGACGGCAAGAGCGGCGAGGGCAGCAGGGCGGAGCACCTCGCGCAGGACGGCACCGAGCACACGCGGCTGAAGCGGGGCGGCGCCCCCGGCGCCTACGCGCCCAAGGGCACCGCCGCCCCCGTCCAGGCCGAGAGCGCCCCGCTCGCCAAGGACGGCAAGGCGCTCACGCTCGACTTCGTGCTCCCCTCCGGGCCCGGCTCACAGACTCTGGGCACCGTGGCCGACCGGATCACGCGGATGCTGGAGCGGGTCGGTATCCGCACGAACATCTCCACGGTCGACGACGAGAGCTATTTCACGGACCACATCGCCTCCGGTGAGTACGACCTCGCCCTCTACTCCTGGCCCGCGACCGCCTACCCGGCCACCGATGCCCGCCCCGTCTACGCCAAGCCGGTCCCGGCCGCCGACGGCTCGCTGAACATCGGACAGAACTACACCCGCATCGGCACCGACCAGGTCGACCAGCTCTTCGACCAGGCCCTCACCACGCTCGACGACGCGAAACGCGCCTCGCTGCTCCGCAAGGCCGACTCCCGCATCTGGGCGGCGGCCGGCTCGATCCCCCTCTACCAGCGCCCCCAGCTCACCGCGGCCCGCAAGGACCTGGCCAACGCGGGCGCCTTCGGTTTCCGCACCCCCGTCTACGAGGACATGGGCTTCCTGAAGAAGGGCGCGAGGGGCCCGGCCGGGACACCGGGGGAGAAGACCACCGAGCCCTCGACCGCCGCCTCGGGCTCCTCCTCGGCGGGGTAGTCCCGACCACCGCGCCGACGTGAGGCAGATCTCGGCACTTTTTCGCGATCCCCGCCCCCGGCGGAGCGGCCACCGCGGGCGGCCCGCGCACCGGGCGGGCGCCGGGGAGGGCTTCCCGTACTGCTGAACTGCGGCGGGGTCGGCCCACGGGGTTGCTGACGGTGCCCGCACCGCGGGTTCCGGTCCGCCCGTGTGCGCGGGGGCGGTCACGGCGCCGGGAAGGTCACCGGGCCCTCGAGGCGGCCCCGGCCGAGGACGGGCGAGCCCTCGGTTCCGCGGGCCCGTAACATGGGGAGAGGCCGTGGCGTGTTCAGCCCGGCAGGGCCCGCGCACCACAGCCGTCTGCGCAGGGCGCTTCTCACCATTCCGGGAGTACGCCAACCCATGGCTTTGTCCATCCAGCGTCACGACATCCGCAACGTCGCCATCATCGCCCACGTCGACCACGGCAAGACCACCATCGTCGACGGCATGCTCAAGCAGGCAGGTGCCTTCGCCGCCCACCAGCTCGACCAGGTCGACGAGCGCATGATGGACTCCGGCGACCTGGAACGTGAGAAGGGCATCACGATCCTCGCCAAGAACACGGCGGTGAAGTACCACCCCAAGGACGGCGGGGACCCGATCACGATCAACATCATCGACACCCCCGGCCACGCCGACTTCGGTGGTGAGGTCGAGCGCGCCCTGTCGATGGTCGACGGTGTCGTGCTGCTCGTCGACTCCTCCGAGGGTCCGCTGCCGCAGACCCGCTTCGTGCTGCGCAAGGCGCTCCAGGCGCGGCTGCCGATCATCCTGTGCATCAACAAGACGGATCGGCCGGACTCGCGTATCGACGAGGTCGTCAACGAGGCCTACGACCTGTTCCTCGACCTGGACGCCGACGAGGAGCAGATCGAGTTCCCGATCGTCTACGCCTGCGGCCGGGACGGCATCGCCTCGCTGACCAAGCCGGCGGACGGCACGGTCCCGACCGACTCCGACTCCCTGGAGCCGTTCTTCTCCACCATCCTGCAGCACGTCCCGGCCCCCACCTACGACGAGGGCGCCCCGCTCCAGGCCCATGTCACCAACCTCGACGCCGACAACTTCCTCGGCCGGATCGCCCTGCTCCGCGTCCACCAGGGCGAGCTGAAGAAGGGCCAGACGGTCGCCTGGATGAAGCGCGACGGCTCCGTGCAGAGCGTGCGGATCTCCGAGCTGATGATGACCGAGGCGCTCACCCGCAAGCCCGTCGAGAAGGCCGCCCCGGGTGACATCTGCGCGGTCGCCGGCATCCCGGACATCATGATCGGCGAGACCCTGGCCGACCTGGAGAACCCCGTTCCGCTGCCGCTGATCACGGTGGACGAGCCGGCGATCTCCATGACCATCGGCACCAACACCTCGCCGCTGGTCGGCCGAGGCGGCACCGGCAAGGGCGCCGACGCGAAGGCGGCCGTGAAGGACCGCAAGGTCACCGCCCGTCAGGTCAAGGACCGCCTGGACCGCGAGCTCATCGGCAACGTCTCGCTCCGCGTTCTGGACACCGGCCGCCCCGACGCCTGGGAGGTGCAGGGCCGCGGTGAGCTGGCGCTGGCGATCCTGGTGGAGCAGATGCGCCGGGAGGGCTACGAGCTCACCGTCGGCAAGCCGCAGGTCGTCACCCGCGAGATCGACGGCAAGGTGCACGAGCCCGTCGAGCGCATGACGATCGACGTGCCCGAGGAGCACATGGGCGCGGTCACGCAGCTCATGGGCGTCCGCAAGGGCCGGATGGACAACATGTCGAACCACGGCTCCGGCTGGGTGCGCCTGGAGTTCGTGGTGCCCTCGCGCGGCCTGATCGGCTTCCGTACCGAGTTCCTCACGCAGACCCGAGGCACCGGTATCGCCCACTCCATCCACGAGGGGCACGAGCCCTGGTTCGGGCCGCTGCAGACCCGTAACAACGGCTCCCTGGTCGCCGACCGCGCCGGCGCGGTCACCGCGTTCGCGATGACCAACCTGCAGGAGCGCGGTGTGCTGTTCGTCGACCCCGGCACCGAGGTGTACGAGGGCATGATCGTCGGCGAGAACTCCCGCGCCGACGACATGGACGTCAACATCACCAAGGAGAAGAAGCTCACCAACATGCGGTCGTCCACGGCCGATGTGGCCGAGTCGATCGTTCCGCCGCGCAAGCTGTCGCTCGAGCAGTCCCTGGAGTTCTGCCGGGACGACGAGTGCGTCGAGGTGACCCCGGAGTCCATCCGCATCCGCAAGGTGAACCTGGACGGCCGTGAGCGCGCCCGCGCCGCGAGCCGCGCCAAGCACGGCTGACACCGGCCGCACACCGCACGCGTGAGAACGGCGCCGGGCACCCCTGCAGCAGGGGTGCCCGGCGCCGTTCTCACGCGTGCGGAGAAGTGGAGCGGAGGGGCAGGGTAGGGATAACCCTTGATCTGGCCGGGAGGCGCCCTTGAGTTGGCCGACTCCCACTACCCTGCTCTGGAAGCGGACCACCCTCGCGGCCGCCGGGCTGCCCGATCGCATCCGGGGCAGCCGGCGAAAGCGGATGCCACGTCCCGCCAGCCAACGGCCTTGCCGGCCAGACGTGTTGAGCGCACGGCAGCCCTGAAGGGCGGCCTGCACGGCGGCCACGCTACCCGCAACGGGTTTTCCTCACGCGGTTGTCCGATATGCGGACGCCCCTCCCCGGTAGATGTGTAACAAGTCCGTTTCGCAGGGATCTTTCACCAAACCCTTTGTCCGGATTTTGGAAGATGTAGGCATCAGCTGTGATCGAACCGAGACCTCGTGGGTGTGGTTCGGTCATGGCGCATGGCAGATAGTTAGGCGCGTAGAGCTCGGATGAACGGGTCACGCGCCAACGGCGAAGACTCGCGAGCCTGGGGGCACCTGACAATCTCCGACACCGGCGACGGGCGGTGGACGACGACATGTCCTGTGCTCCCCTTTGCGGTGAACCAATGGACTCATGAGGAGGAACCCATGCGCGGTGCCAAGAGCGCCAAGTGGGTCGCGATGGCCGCGGTTGTGGCGCTTGGCGCGACCGCCTGTGGTGGGGGAAGCGGCAGCGACAGCGACGACAACAGCAACGCTGCGGTCGACCCGAAGGGTATTTTCTCGGTCGACGTCGGCGAGCCGCAGAACCCGCTGCAGCCGGCGAACGCCAAGGAGGCGAACGGCTCCAAGGTCATCAAGGCCGTGTTCTCGCAGCTCGTCGACTTCGACGAGAAGGGCGAGGTCGTCCTGGAGAACGCCGAGTCCATCGAGACCGAGGACAGCAAGCTCTGGACGGTCAAGCTCAAGGACGGCTGGACGTTCCACAACGGCGAGGCCGTGACGGCCAAGTCCTACGTGGACGCCTGGAACTGGGCCGCCAACATCAAGAACAACCAGACGAACAGCAACTGGTTCGCCAACATCAAGGGCTTCGAGGACGTCCACCCGGAGAAGGGTGACCCGAAGGCCGAGGCCATGTCCGGTCTGAAGGTCGTCGACGACAAGACCTTCACCATCGAGCTGTCCTCGCCGATCCCGTACTTCGAGTACAAGCTCGGCTACGACGTCTGGTCCCCGCTGCCCTCCGCCTTCTTCAAGGACCCGGCGGCCTTCGGCGAGAAGCCGGTCGGCAACGGTGCCTACGAGTTCGTCAAGTGGGAGCACAAGAAGCAGATTGAGGTCAAGGCCTACGCCAACTACAAGGGCTCGAACAAGCCCAAGAACGGCGGTGTGATCTTCAAGAACTACACCACCGTCGAGGCCGCCTACCAGGACCTGCTCTCCAACAACGTGGACATCGTCCGCCAGATCGGTCCGAAGGACCTGCCCAAGCGCAAGGCGGACCTGGGCGACCGCGCGGTGGACCAGGACTACAACGCCATCCAGTCCATCGTCCCGGCCTTCTACACCAAGCAGTGGAAGGACATCGACCCCAAGGTCCTGCAGGGCCTGTCGATGGCGATCGACCGCGACACGATCACCAAGACCGTCCTCAACAGCACCCGTGAGCCCGCGACCAGCTTCGTGGCCAAGGGCGTCGCCGGCTTCCAGCCGGGCGTGGCGGGCGACATCCTCACGTACGACCCCGCGAAGGCCAAGAAGCTCATCGAAGAGGGCGGCGGCGTTCCCGGCAACAAGATCACCCTCCAGTTCAACGCGGACGGCGGTCACAAGGAGTGGGTCGAGGCGGTCTGCAACAGCATCCGCAAGGCCACCGGCGTCGAGTGTGTCGGCGACTCCAAGCCGGACTTCCAGACCGACCTGGACGCGCGTGACGCCAAGGAAGTCAAGTCCATGTACCGCGGTGGCTGGGTGCAGGACTACCCGCTCAACGTGAACTTCCTGCGTGACCTGTACGGCTCCAAGGCGGACGGCAACACGTCCGGCTTCGCGGACAAGGAGATCGACGCGCTCTTCAAGAAGGGCGACAACGCCGCGGACCTGGACGGTGCCATCAAGGCCTACCAGGAGGCGGAGAAGGCCATGTTCGAGAAGATGCCGGCCATCCCGCTCTGGTACTACAAGACGAACTTCGGTTACTCCACGAACGTCAAGAACGTGAAGTTCAACAACGAAGGCGACCCGATCCTGCACGACATCGAGGTCCTCAAGAAGTAATCGAACAGTTCGCACGCGGGTGACGGTCCCTCGATCCGGGGCCGTCACCGGTGCCGGCGGGGGCCGACGGGGTGTGAGTCTCCGGACAACGGAGGCGGACAGCCCGTCGGCTTTTCCCGCTGTGACCGACATGGAGGAACTCATGGGGCGCTACGTCGCGCGGCGACTGCTCCAGATGATCCCGGTGTTCATCGGGACGACACTGCTGATCTTTCTCATGATGTACGCGCTCCCCGGCGATCCCGTGCGCGCGCTGTACGGAGAACAGTCGGTGGACCCGTCGCAGATCGCGGCGATCAAGGCGGACTACGGGCTGGACAAGCCGCTCTGGCAGCAGTACGTCAACTATCTCGCCGGGTTGCCGCAGGGCGACTTCGGCACCCAGATCGCCAGCCGCCGACCGGTCGCCGAGGTCATCGCGCAGGCGTTCCCCGTCACCATCCGGCTGACGATCATCGCCTTCGTCTTCACCGTCCTCGTGGGCGTGTCGATGGGCATCATCTCCGGCATGCGGGCGGGCAAGAAGACCGACACCAGCGTGCTGGTGATCACGCTGGCGCTGATCTCGGTGCCGTCCTTCGTGCTCGGCTTCCTGTTCCAGTGGCTGTTCGCGATGCAGTTCGGCTGGGTGACGCCGACCGTCCAGGACTCCATGAACATGGGACAGCTGTTCCTGCCGGCCGTCGTCCTCGCCTCGCTCTCCCTGGCGTACGTGGCACGTCTGACGCGTACCTCCATCGCGGAGAACCTGCGCGCGGACTACATGCGCACGGCGATAGCCAAGGGGCTGCCGCGCCGCCGCATCATCTCCATGCACCTGATGCGGAACTCGATGATCCCCGTGATCACCTTCCTCGGCATCGACATCGGCAACCTGATGACCGGTGCGATCATCACTGAGGGCATCTTCAACGTCCAGGGCATCGGCAACCTGGTCTACCAGGCACTCAGCCGCCGCGAGGGAGCGACGGTGGTGGGCATCGTCACGGTGATGGTCCTCATCTACCTCTTCGTCAACCTGCTCGTCGACCTGCTGTACGCGGTCCTGGACCCGAGGATTCGCTATGCCTGAGCTGGCCTCAAAAACGGACACCGCCGTGGCCGCTCAGGCCGCGACCACCCCGGACGCCGTACTCGCCACCGACGCGGGCCCCGCTCCGGGCAAGCCGCGCAGCCTGTGGTCCGACGCCTGGTACGACCTGCGCCACAACTGGATGTTCCTGCTCTCGACATTCCTGATCCTGTTGCTGCTGCTGATAGCGGCGGTGCCGGATCTGTTCATCTCGGGCGACGTCAGTCCGCGTGATGGCGACCTGACCAACCACTTCCTGCAGAAGCCCGAACTCGGCCATCTCTTCTCCGCCGAGTGGTTCGGCTACGACCACCAGGGCCGCTCCATCTACGCCCGGCTGCTGCACGGCACCCGTGCCTCGATCCTCGTCGGCGTCATGGTCACCGCGGTGGTGACCGTGCTCGGCGGTCTGGTCGGGCTGATCTCCGGCTACTTCGGCGGTTGGATCGACTCGCTGATCTCCCGGGTCACCGACATCTTCTTCGGGATCCCGTTCCTGCTCGGCGCCATGGTCGTGCTGAACACCTTCGCCGAGCGCTCGGTCCCGGTCGTCGCGCTGGCGCTGGCCGTTCTCGGCTGGACCTCCATCGCCCGCGTCATGCGCGGCTCGGTGATCACGGTCAAGCAGGCCGACTACGTCACCGCGGCCAAGGCGCTGGGCGCGGGAACCGGCCGCATCCTGTTCAAGCACATCCTTCCGAACGCCGTCGCCCCCGTGATCGTCGTCGCCACCATCGCGCTCGGTGGCTACATCACGGCCGAGGCGACCCTGTCCTTCCTGGGTATCGGTCTGACCGACTCGATCTCCTGGGGCCAGGACATCTCGGCGGGCAAGGACTACCTGCGCACCGCGCAGTACGTCCTGTTCTTCCCCGCCGTGATGCTGAGCATCACCGTGCTGGCGTTCCTCATGTTCGGCGATGCGGTCCGCAACGCCCTTGACCCCAAGTCGCGCTGAGGGAGGCGTTACGTGAGCATCATCGACAAGACCGACGCCGTCCTCGAGCCGAGGGCCGAGGGGTTCGACGGCCCCCTGCTCGACGTCCGTGACCTGCACGTGGAGTTCCACACGCGGGACGGCGTCGCCAAGGCCGTCAACGGGGTCAACTACTCCGTGGACGCGGGCGAGACCCTCGCCGTGCTCGGCGAGTCCGGCTCCGGCAAGTCCGTGACCGCGCAGGCGATCATGGGCATCCTCGACATGCCGCCCGGGCGCATCCCGCAGGGCGAGATCATGTTCCGCGGCCAGGACATGCTGAAGATGTCCGAGGAGGAGCGGCGCCGGATCCGCGGCCGGAAGATCGCCATGATCTTCCAGGACGCGCTCTCCTCGCTCAACCCCGTGCTCTCCGTGGGCTATCAGCTCGGCGAGATGTACCGGGTGCACGAGGGCCTGTCCAAGAAGGACGCCAAGGCCAAGGCCATCGAGATGATGGACCGGGTGAAGATCCCGGCCGCCGCGGCGCGGGTGAACGACTACCCGCACCAGTTCTCCGGCGGTATGCGCCAGCGCATCATGATCGCCATCGCGCTGGCCCTGGAGCCCGACCTGATCATCGCCGACGAGCCCACCACCGCCCTGGACGTGACGGTCCAGGCCCAGGTGATGGACCTGCTGGCGGAGCTTCAGCGCGAGTACCGGATGGGCCTGATCCTCATCACCCACGACCTCGGCGTGGTCGCCGACGTCGCGGACAAGATCGCGGTGATGTACGCCGGCCGTATCGTGGAGCAGGCCCCGGTCCGGGAGCTGTACAAGAACCCGGCCCACCCGTACACCAAGGGCCTGCTGGACTCGATCCCGCGCCTGGACCAGAAGGGCCAGGAGCTGTACGCGATCAAGGGACTGCCGCCGAACCTGACGCGCATCCCGAGCGGTTGCGCGTTCAACCCGCGCTGCCCCAGGGCCGAGGACATCTGCCGCACGGACGTTCCGCCGCTGCACCCGGTCACCGGGCCGGACGGAACCGAACTGGTCGGCCGTGGCTCGGCGTGCCACTTCTGGAAGGAGACGCTCCATGGCTGAGCTCAGCAAGAACGACGAGCCGGTCGACGCCACGCCGAACGTCTCCGAGGTGGAGGTCGTCGACGCCCGGACCGAGGCGGAGGAAGTCGCCGCGCTCGAGGCGCCGGTGGAGCGCGGTGAGCCGATCCTCCAGGTGCGCAACCTGGTGAAGCACTTCCCGCTGACCCAGGGCATCCTCTTCAAGAAGAACGTCGGCGCGGTGAAGGCCGTGGACGGCATCTCCTTCGACCTGTACCAGGGCGAGACGCTGGGCATCGTGGGCGAGTCGGGCTGCGGCAAGTCCACGGTGGCCAAGCTCCTGATGAACCTGGAGCGGCCGACGGCCGGCGAGATCTTCTACAAGGGTCAGGACATCACCACACTGTCGGGGAAGGCCCTCAAGGCCGTCCGCCGCAACATCCAGATGGTGTTCCAGGACCCGTACACCTCGCTGAACCCCCGGATGACGGTGGGCGACATCATCGGGGAGCCGTACGAGATCCACCCCGAGGTGGCCCCGAAGGGCGACCGGCGCAAGAAGGTCCAGGACCTGCTGGACGTCGTGGGCCTCAACCCGGAGTACATCAACCGCTACCCGCACCAGTTCTCCGGCGGTCAGCGCCAGCGCATCGGCATCGCCCGCGGCCTGGCCCTGAACCCCGAGATCATCATCTGCGACGAGCCGGTCTCCGCGCTGGACGTGTCCGTCCAGGCCCAGGTCATCAACCTGATGGAGGGGCTGCAGGACGAGTTCAACCTGTCGTACCTCTTCATCGCGCACGACCTGTCGATCGTCCGGCACATCTCCGACCGGGTCGGCGTGATGTACCTGGGCAAGATGGCCGAGATCGGTACCGACACCCAGATCTACGACCACCCGACGCATCCCTACACGCAGGCGCTGCTGTCGGCGGTCCCGGTGCCGGACCCGGAGGCCCGTGAGCGCCGCGAGCGGATCATCCTCACCGGCGACGTGCCGTCCCCGGCCAACCCGCCGTCGGGCTGCCGCTTCCGCACCCGCTGCTGGAAGGCCCGGGAACGCTGCGCGGTGGAGGTCCCGCTGCTGGCGGTCCCCGAGCGCTTCAAGGCCTCGGACACCCCGGCGGCCCACGAGTCGGCCTGCCACTTCGCCGAGGAGAAGAACGTCGTCCACGCGGTCTGACGTCCGTGTCCGACCGCTTGCCGGAACCCGGCCCCCGCTCACAGGGGTGCCGGGTTCCGGCGTCTCCGGGTGCCTCCCGGTCCACCCTCTCCCTGTGTGCGTACATCCGCCCGTATGGAGAGCTTTCCATACGTACATATGGCTGGAGTTCCGTCCGCACAGGTGTCGCACGTGCGCGCTCTGTACCTTTTAAGCTGATATGTGCCTGACGGATCAGCGCACCACTGCGTACGTACGAGGAGGCACTCCATGCGCGGAGCCACGCACGCCGGATGGGCCGTGTGCGCGGTGGCGGCAGCCCTCGCGGTGACGGCCTGCGGAGGCGGGGACAGCGGCGGCAGTGGTGACGCGGGCGCGGTGCTGAGCGCCTCCTGGGGCGACCCGCAGAATCCGCTGGAGCCGGCCAACACCAACGAGGTGCAGGGTGGCAAGGTCCTCGACATGATCTTCCGGGGTCTCAAGCGCTACGACCCGGAGACCGGTGAGGCCCAGGACATGCTCGCCGAGAGCATCGAGACCACGGACTCGCAGAACTTCACCGTCAGGGTCAAGAACGGCTGGACCTTCAGCAACGGCGAGAAGGTCACCGCCCAGTCCTTCGTCGACGCCTGGAACTACGGCGCCAGTCTGAAGAACAACCAGCGCAACGCCTACTTCTTCGGCTACATCGAGGGCTACGACGAGGTCCACCCCGAGGACGGCGGCAAGCAGAGCGCCGACACCCTCTCCGGCCTGAAGGTCGTCGACGACACGACCTTCACCGTCAAGCTCACCCAGAAGTTCTCCACCTTCCCCGACACCCTCGGCTACGCCGCCTTCGCCCCGCTGCCCCGGGCCTTCTTCGACGACCACGCCGCCTGGGTCGCCAAGCCGGTCGGCAACGGCCCGTACGCCGTCGACTCGTACGCCAAGGGCTCGCAGATGTCCCTGCGCAAGTGGGAGGACTACCCCGGCGACGACAAGGCACAGAACGGCGGCGTCGACCTCAGGGTCTACACCGACAACAACACCGCCTACACCGACCTCATCGCCGGCAACCTCGACCTGGTCGACGACGTTCCCGCCTCGCAGCTGAAGAACGTCGAGAACGACCTCGGCGACCGCTACCTCAACACCCCCGCCGGCATCCTCCAGACCCTCGCCTTCCCGTTCTACGACGAGGCATGGAACAAGTCCGGCTCGGAGAAGGTCCGCAAGGGCCTGTCGATGGCGATCGACCGGGACCAGATCACCGACACCCTCTTCGCCAATACCCGCACCCCCGCCACCGACTGGACCTCCCCGGTCCTCGGCGAGGACGGCGGCTACCAGGAAGGCCTGTGCGGGGACGCCTGCGAGTACAGGCCCGACGAGGCCAGGAAGCTCATCCAGGAGGGGGGCGGCCTGCCCGGCGGCCGCTTCACCCTCACGTACAACGCGGACACCGGCTCCCACAAGGACTGGGTCGACGCCGTCTGCAACTCCATCAACAACGCGCTGGACAACGAGCGCGCCTGCACCGGCAACCCGGTCGGCACCTTCGCCGACTTCCGCGACCAGATCACCCAGCAGAAGATGAACGGCCCGTTCCGGGCCGGCTGGCAGATGGACTACCCGCTCATCCAGAACTTCCTCCAGCCGCTCTACTACACCAACGCCTCCTCCAACGACGGCAAGTGGTCCAACAAGGAATTCGACGGCCTCGTCGACCGGGCCAACCAGGAGGCCGACACCGCCAAGGCCGTCGACCTGTTCCAGCAGGCCGAGGAGGTCGTCCGCGACCACATGGCCGCCATCCCGCTCTGGTACCAGAACGGCAGCGCGGGCTGGTCGGACCGGCTGTCCGACGTGAAGCTCAACCCCTTCAGCGTCCCCGTGTACGACCAGATCAAGGTGAGCTGATCCGCCATGGGACGCTATGTCGTCCGGCGTCTGCTCCAGATGATCCCGGTGTTCGTCGGGGCCACGCTGCTGATCTTCCTCATGGTGAACGTGATGGGCGACCCCATCGCCGGCCTCTGCGGCGAACGGCGCTGCGACCCGGCGACGGCCGCCCGGCTGGAGAAGGAGTTCGGCCTCGACAAGCCCGTCTGGCAGCAGTACCTGACCTACATGGGGAACGTCTTCACCGGCGACTTCGGTACGGCGTTCAACGGCCAGAAGGTCACCGAGCTGATGGCGACCGCGTTCCCCGTCACCATCCGCCTCACGCTCCTCGCGATCCTCTTCGAGATCGTCATCGGCATCGCCCTCGGCGTGGTCACCGGACTGCGCCGGGGGCGCCCCGTCGACACCGGCGTCCTGCTGCTCACCCTCGTCGTCATCTCGGTTCCCACCTTCGTCACCGGCCTGCTGCTCCAGCTGCTGCTGGGGGTGAAGTGGGGCTGGATCAGACCGTCGGTCTCCTCCGAGGCGCCCTTCGGCGAGCTGATCCTGCCCGGCCTGGTGCTGGCCTCCGTCTCCCTCGCCTACGTCACCCGGCTGACCCGCACCTCCATCGCCGAGAACCGGCGCTCCGACTACGTCCGCACCGCCCTCGCCAAGGGCCTGCCCCGGCACCGGGTGATCACCCGGCACCTGCTGCGCAACTCCCTCATCCCGGTGGTCACCTTCATCGGCGCCGACATCGGCTTCCTCATGGGCGGCGCGATCGTCACCGAGCGGATCTTCAACATCCACGGCGTCGGCTACCAGATCTACCAGGGCATCCTGCGGCAGAACACCCAGACCGTCGTCGGCTTCGTCACCGTCCTCGTGCTGGTCTTCCTGGTCTGCAATCTCGTCGTCGACCTCCTCTACGCCGTACTCGATCCGAGGATCCGCTATGCCTGAGCAGCACCACGACCCCGAGCGCGCCGCCGCGGGGACCGGCATGGGCGGCACCATGGACCTGGGCGTGGACGAGGCCGAGACCCTGGAGAGGGTCCCGGGCGGGCCGGACGGCCCCGGGCCGCGGGACAAGCCGCGCTCCCTGTGGTCCGACGCCTGGCGCGACCTGCGCCGCGACCCCGTCTTCCTCCTCTCCGCCCTGGTGATCCTCTTCCTGATCGTCATCTCCCTGCGGCCCTCGCTGATCGCCTCCGGCAGCCCCCTCAAGTGCGACCTCGCCAGGGCCCAGGAGGGCTCGCAGTCCGGTCATCCCTTCGGCTTCAACGGCCAGGGCTGCGACGTCTACACCCGCACCGTCTACGGCGCCCGTACGTCCGTCACGGTCGGCGTCTGCGCCACGCTCGGCGTCGCGCTCCTCGGCAGCGTCCTCGGTGCGCTGGCCGGCTTCTTCGGCGGGGTGTGGGACTCGGTCCTGTCCCGGATCACCGACGTCTTCTTCGCCATCCCCGTCGTCCTCGGCGGTCTGGTGCTGCTGTCCGTGGTCACCAGCAGTTCCGTCTGGCCCGTCATCGGGTTCATGGTGCTGCTCGGCTGGCCGCAGCTGTCCCGGATCGCCCGCGGCTCGGTCATCACCGCCAAACAGAACGACTACGTCCAGGCCGCGCGGGCGCTCGGCGCCTCCCCCTCCCGGCTGATCTTCCGGCACATCGCGCCCAACGCGATCGCCCCGGTCATCGTCGTCGCGACCATCGCGCTCGGCACGTACATCTCGCTGGAGGCGACCCTGTCCTACCTCGGTGTCGGCCTGAAACCGCCCAGCGTCTCCTGGGGCATCGACATCTCCGCCGCCTCGCCCTACGTCCGCAACGCCCCGCACGCGCTGCTGTGGCCCTCCGGCGCCCTCGCGATCACCGTCCTGGCGTTCATCATGCTCGGCGACGCGGTGCGCGACGCCCTCGACCCGAAGCTGAGGTGAGTCGCCGTCATGCTGCTCGAAGTGCGCGACCTGCACGTGGAGTTCCACACCCGGGACGGCGTCGCGAAGGCCGTCAACGGCGTCAGCTACGGCGTCGACGCGGGGGAGACGCTGGCCGTGCTCGGCGAGTCCGGCTCCGGCAAGTCGGTGACCGCGCAGGCGGTCATGGGCATCCTCGACGTGCCGCCCGGCCGGATCACCGGCGGCGAGGTCGTCTTCCAGGGCCGCGACCTGCTGGCGCTGAAGGAGGACGCGCGCCGCAGGGTCCGGGGCGCCGAGATGGCGATGATCTTCCAGGACGCGCTGTCCTCCCTCAACCCCGTGATCTCGGTCGGCGACCAGCTCGGCGAGATGTTCGTCGTCCACCGGGGCATGTCGAAGAAGGACGCGCGGGCCAAGGCCGTCGAGCTGATGGACCGGGTGCGCATCCCCGCCGCCCGGGAGCGGGTCGGGCAGTACCCGCACCAGTTCTCCGGCGGCATGCGCCAGCGCATCATGATCGCCATGGCGCTGGCCCTGGAACCGGCCCTGATCATCGCCGACGAACCGACCACCGCCCTCGACGTCACCGTCCAGGCCCAGGTCATGGAACTCCTCGCGGAACTCCGGCGCGAGTACCGCATGGGGCTCATCCTCATCACCCACGACCTCGGCGTGGTCGCCGACGTCGCCGACCGGATCGCCGTCATGTACGCGGGCCGCATCGTCGAGTCGGCGCCCGTGCACGACCTCTACAAAGCCCCCGCCCATCCGTACACCCGGGGCCTGCTGGACTCCATCCCCCGCCTCGACCAGAAGGGCCGGCAGCTCTACGCCATCAAGGGCCTGCCGCCCAACCTCATGAACATTCCGCCCGGTTGTGCCTTCCACCCCCGCTGCCCCATGGCCCGCGACGTCTGCCGGACCGACGAGCCCCCGCTGTACGAGGTCTCGGGGACGCGGGGGAGCGCCTGCCACTTCTGGAGGGAATGCCTGGATGGCTGAGCCGATTCTGGAGGTGTCCGGCCTCGTCAAGCACTACCCGCTGACCCGGGGCATCGTGATCCGCAAGCAGGTCGGCGCCGTGAAGGCGGTCGACGGCGTCGACTTCGCACTCGGCCGGGGCGAAACCCTGGGCATCGTCGGCGAGTCCGGCTGCGGCAAGTCCACCGTCGCGAAGATGCTGGTCCACCTGGAGCGGCCGACGGCCGGCGAGATCTTCTACAAGGGTCAGGACATCACCACACTGTCGGGGAAGGCCCTCAAGGCCGTCCGCCGCAACATCCAGATGGTGTTCCAGGACCCGTACACCTCGCTGAACCCCCGGATGACGGTGGGCGACATCATCGGGGAGCCGTACGAGATCCACCCCGAGGTGGCCCCGAAGGGCGACCGGCGCAAGAAGGTCCAGGACCTGCTGGACGTCGTGGGCCTCAACCCGGAGTACATCAACCGCTACCCGCACCAGTTCTCCGGCGGTCAGCGCCAGCGCATCGGCATCGCCCGCGGCCTGGCCCTGAACCCCGAGATCATCATCTGCGACGAGCCGGTCTCCGCGCTGGACGTGTCCGTCCAGGCCCAGGTCATCAACCTGATGGAGGGGCTGCAGGACGAGTTCAACCTGTCGTACCTCTTCATCGCGCACGACCTGTCGATCGTCCGGCACCTCTCGGACCGGGTCGGCGTGATGTACCTCGGCCGGATCGTCGAGATCGGTACCGACACCCAGATCTACGACCACCCGACGCATCCCTACACGCAGGCGCTGCTGTCGGCGGTCCCGGTGCCGGACCCGGAGGCCCGTGAGCGCCGCGAGCGGATCATCCTCACCGGCGACGTGCCGTCCCCGGCCAACCCGCCGTCGGGCTGCCGCTTCCGCACCCGCTGCTGGAAGGCCCGGGAACGCTGCGCGGTGGAGGTCCCGCTGCTGGCGGTCCCCGAGCGCTTCAAGGCCTCGGACACCCCGGCGGCCCACCCCTCGGCCTGCCACTTCGCCGAGGAGAAACAGGTGGTACCGCCGGAGGTGCCCCCGGGGCCCTGAAGCGGTCGGTGCCCGTCTGCCCGGGACGGGGTGAGGCGGGTGTGCGTGCGCGGGAGTCCTGAATCCGACCTGCCGGTGTCCCTCGACGGCGGCCGTGCGTAGGCTCCGGCCGGACAGGGGCTCTACGCGCCTGATCGGTCGTTGAAAGGACCCTTCGGACATCGTGTCGGCTTCGCTCACGGGCTCCCGCACCCGTACCCGTTCCCGCTCCCGCATCCTGGTGTTCTCGGCCGCGCCGGCCGTCGGTGCGGGGGTCGGGGTGCTCGGCCCGCTTCTGATCAACGCCACCCATCCGGTCGGCCACGCCGTACATCTGGTCCTGTCCGCCGGATGGTCCTGGGCGGCACTGGCGTTCTGCGTCGGTCTCGCCCGGAAGTCCAGGGCCGAGTCGGTCGTCCTGGCCGCCGCGTCCCTGGTCACCGCGGTGGTCGCGTACTACCTGACGAAACTGGGGCAAGGGGCGTACCTGACGCTGGACCTGGGCGACCCTGCCGGGGCGACGCCCCATGTCTCCTGGAGCGATTTCGCCTCGAAGACGCTGTCCTGGTGCGTGGTCGCCTGTGTCACGGGGCCCGTGCTGGGGCTGGCCGGGAACCTGGCCCGGAACCCCGGCCTGCGCGGCCTGCCCTTCCGGATGCTGGTCCCCCTGCTGGCCGTCGTCGAGATGTCGGAGCGACTCCGTGTCGAATCGCCGCTGCAAGGGCCCGTGGTCGGTGCGACGTGGACCGTCGTACGGCTGGTGGCGGTCGCTGTCCTCGTGGCCCTGGCAGGGCGCGCGGTGAGGGCGTGGCGGCTTCGGCCCTCCGCCGGGCAGGCAGACGAGTGACGTGTGCCCGCCCGGCGTGGAGCGCGCTCAGCGCGCGTTGTACTCCTGTGCCGCCGCGACGACCTCGGTGGCGAAGGTGCCTTGGGTGATCGACGTCGCCCCACCGTCGACGGGAAGGACCGTGCCGGTCACGTAGTCGGCGAGGTCGCTCGCCAGGAACACCGCGGCCTTCGCGATGTCCTCCGGGAACCCGACCCGGCCGAGCGGCTGGGTCGATCCCAGTCGGTCGGCGAGGAAGGCCGAGAAGCCGTCCGCTTCCTCGAGGGGCACGCCGAAGGTGCGCGCCATGATCTCCGTCATGATGATCCCCGGCGCGATCGCGTTGGAGCGGATGCCGAGAGGGGCGAGTTCCGCGACCGCCTGCCGGACCACGCCGACGACGGCGTGCTTCGCGATCGTGTAGCCGGCCGCGGACCATCCGCCCTGGAGCCCCGCCGCGCTGGCGGTGGTCACGATCGACCCGCCGGTGCCCTGGGCCTGGAACTGCCGGGCCGCGTACTTGTGGCCGAGCACGACGGAGCGGGTGAGCAGCGCCAGGGTCCTGTCGAAACCCGCCGCGCCGAGCTCGGTCATCGGAGACGCGTCGCCCTGCGCTCCCGCGTTGTTGAACATGACGTCGAGCTTGCCGAAGCGCTCCACCGTGGTGGCGACGAGCGCCTCGATCGCGGCCTCGTCCGTGACGTCGGTGTGCACGTACACGGCGGCGGCGCCGAGCCGGTCGGCGATCGACGCCCCGAGCTCGTCCTGGATGTCGGCGATGGCGACCTTCGCGCCCTCGGCGACGAAGCGCTCCACACTCGCCCGTCCGATGCCGCTCGCTCCGCCGGTGATGATGGCGACCTTGCCGTCGAGCAAACCTGCCATTGTTCTTCTGGTCCTCGCAGACCGGCCCGGGTGCTGGCGCGTGGAGCATCGGCGGGCCGAGACCGGTGCGACGCGGGAGTCTCCTCCGCACGGCATGCGGACCGCGTTGCAGAAGCACACGGACCGCAGTTGTTTAAAGTTGTACCACTTAAGCGGACTGCGGTCCATTTGGTTGCTCCCTGTCGTGGTCAGCCCGTGAGGCCCAGCGAGCGCTTGAGGAAGTCCACCTGGAGCAGGAGCAGGTTCTCCGCGACCTGTTCCTGGGGGGTGATGTGGGTGACGCCCGACAGGGGGAGGACCTCATGGGGGCGGCCGGCGGCGAGGAGGGCGGAGGAGAGGCGCAGGGAGTGGGCGACGACCACGTTGTCGTCGGCCAGGCCGTGCACGATCATCAGCGGGCGGTGCTGGTCGGCGGGGAAGGAGAGGCCCTCGGTGGTGACCAGCGAGCTGTGCGCGTACGTCTCCGGGTGCGCGGCCGGGTCGCCCAGGTACCGCTCCGTGTAGTGCGTGTCGTACAGCGTCCAGTCCGTCACCGGGGCGCCCGCGATGCCGGCGTGGAAGACGTCGGGGCGGCGGAGCACCGCCAGCGCCGCGAGGTAACCGCCGTAGGACCAGCCGCGGATGGCCACCCGGGAGAGGTCGAGGGGGTGGGACGCGGCGAGGTCCTGGAGTGCTTCGATCTGGTCGTCCAGGGTAAGCGTGAAGTCGTGGTGGATCGCCTTCTCCCAGGCCGGGGAGCGGCCGGGGGTGCCGCGGCCGTCGGCGACGACCACCGCGAAGCCCTGGTCGGCGAACCACTGCGAGGTCAGGTGGGGGTTGTGTGCGGCCATCACCCGCTGGCCGTGCGGGCCACCGTAGGGGTCCATGAGAACGGGGAGGGGGGCGTCACCGGGGTAGTCCGTTGGCATAAGCACGGCGCACGGGATTTTGCGTGCGCCCCCCTGGGTGAGGGTCATCCGTGGGGACATACCGGGGTCTTCGGCGTACGAGGGGACAGTCGCCGTCGGTTTCCCGTCACGCAGTACCCGCACCCGCGCCCCCGGCCGGTCCGGTGTCGCGGACACCAGAACCGTCACGCCCCCGGCGCGTACCGCGGAGTGCACGCCGGGCTCCTGGGAGACGCGCTCCACGCCCAGTTCGTTCACCCGGTAGACGTGCACCTCGCCGATCCCCGGGCCCGCCTGCGCCGCCGGCCCGGTACCCACCGACGCCGATACCAGCACATCGTCGTCCGACACGTCCAGTACCGCGCGGACGTGCAACTGCGGCCCGGTCAAAGGGCGTTCCCCGACGGCGAGACGCCGTGCGCCGCCCTCGTCCGTGATCCGTACCAACTGCCCGGCAGGGCTCCAGCACGGCACCCCCGGGAAAAGATCAAGCCAATTTGGATCTTCATCGGCGTGCACCATCCGGGTCGCCCCGGAATCCGGGTCCACCACCAGGATCAGCTGACTGCGCTGGTCGCGCGCCTGTACGAGCAGCAGCGGCGCACCCGCCGCTGACCAGTGCACATGCGCCAGATACGGGTACCGCGCCCGGTCCCACGCGACCTCCGAACGCGCCCCGTCCAGTCCGATCACGAACAGTCGCACCTCCGCGTTCGCGGTGCCCGCCGCCGGGTACGCCACCCGCTGCGGCTCCCGCTGCGGATGCGCCGGATCGGAGATCCACCACCGCTCCACCGGCGTGTCGTCCGCGCGCGCCACCAGCAGCCGGTCCGACTCGGGCGCCCACCAGAAGCCCCGCAGGCGATGCATCTCCTCCGCCGCGATGAACTCCGCGAGACCGTAGGTGACGTGGTCGGCCTCGGGGGTCGCGAGCGCGCGGTCATCCTCCCCCTCGGCCCCGACGACCCGCAGCGCACCCTGCGCGACGTAGGCGACGTGGCGTCCGTCGGGCGACGGACGGGGGTCGATCACCGGTGCGGGAGTGGGCAGTTCGCGTGCCGTACCGGCCCGCAGCTCGGCCGTGAAAAGCCGCCCTGACAAGGCGAAAGAAGCCAACTCCACGGCCGCGTCGGTGGCGTATCCGACGATGCCGGCGCCTCCCTCACGACTGCGCTCGCGCCGGGCCCGCTCCTCGGCCGACAGGCGCTCCGAGGCGCCGCCCAGGAGGGTACGCGGGTCGGCCACCGCGCGCTCCCCGCCGTCCCCCGGATCGAGGACCCACAGTGAATTCGCCCGGTCCGTGCCGGAACCTGAGCGCAGGAACACCACCCGGGAACCGTCGGGTGCCACGGTGAAAGAACGCGGCGCGCCGAGCGTGAAACGCTGGGTGCGGGCGTGCCGTCGGGGGAAGGAGTCAGCCTCGGTCGTCATGCCATGACCATATTGGCCATGCGCCCCCTTGTGCGGCCGTGCGCCGATCGATGCGCACGTACAGATAGTTATGATCTTTAGCGCATAGTGGGTATGAACCTGCTGGCTGCTGTGTGGATGTCTCTGCCCCCATATCCCTACCCCCCGCGTCCTGGGGTCCTTGGAGGTGAACCGCCGTGGCACTCTCGATTTCGGCGGTGGTGCTGCTGGCGATCGTCGTCTTCCTGCTGATCAAGAAGTCGGGCCTCAAGGCCGGGCATGCGGTCGTCTGCATGCTCCTCGGCTTCTACATGGCGTCGTCGACGATCGCGCCCACGATCAGTGAGTTGACGACCAACATCGCGGGGATGATCGGCAGCATCAGCTTCTGACCCGGCCGGCCGGGGGCAGGTGACCACCTGGAGCATTCTGTGAAAGTGCTGGTCACAGCGCCTCGTTGAGGACTGTGACCAGCACGGCCGCTGCTGGGGCGGCAAGTGGCCGGTCAGTGCACCAGCAGGTCGATCACGCCCGTCAGGTCCTCCTCGCCGCTTCCCTCGGCCAGGCGGCGGCGCATCAGCTCGAAGTACGGGCTGAGCAGTTCCGGGCTGACACCCTGCTGCTCGGCGGTGCTCAGGAAGGTCGGCGTGCCGGCCACCTGCATGGCGAGGTTGGAGACGACGCCCCTGGTGTAGTCGCCGCTGCGCAGTTGGTCGGCGGTCTGGTGAACCGCCGGGGCCATCGCGACGAGCCAGTCGGCGAGCAGCGGGGCGAGCGCCGCGGGGTCGATGTCCTCCTTGCGGATCAGGGCGAAGGCGTGCGCGGCCCCGGCGAACATCCCGTACATGGCGCTGAGCAGGGCCACGTCGTGCAGGGCCGCGAAGCCCGCGTCCTCGCCGACGTAGGTGGTGCCGGCCGGGACGGCCAGGGTCTGCTGGTGCCGCTCGAACAGCTCTGGCGAGCCGCTGTAGAAGACGTAGCCGCCGGCCTCCGGGACGCCGATCATCGGAGGGACGGCCATGATCCCGCCGTCCAGGTAGCGGGCGCCGCGCTCGTGGGCCCACTGGGCGCGGGCGCGGGCCTGGGCGGGGGTACTGGTGGTCAGGTTGACCAGGTCCCTGTCGGCCAGGTCGGTGCCGGCCAGCACCTCGTCGACCGAGGCGTCGTCCCACAGGCAGACGACGACCAGGGGGTTCGCCGCGACCGCCGCAGCGGCGGTGTCCGCGACCCGTGCACCCTCGGCGGCGAGTGCCGCGGCGCGGGCCGGAGTGCGGTTCCAGACGGTGAGCGGGTGGCCGGCGGCAAGCCAGGTGCGGGCCAGCGTGGTGCCCATCGCGCCGAGTCCCAGCAGCGTGACGGGGGTCTTCTCAACAGTGTTCTGTGTCATGCCGATTAGGCTGGTCGCAGGCCCGGAGGTGATCAAGTACGCACTTGGTAGTGGGTGGTTACCCCGGGGTGAGCGAGCACGTCAAAGGGGTGGGGCATGACGACGCTGAACCGGCCGGGCGCACCGGACGGACACGTCTGCGGCATCGACACCGCGATGGAGGTGATCGGCGGCAGGTGGAAGGTGCTGATCCTGTGGGCGCTCCACGAGCGCCCCTGCCGTTGCTTCGGCGAGCTGCGTCGACTGCTTCCGGGGATCACAGAGAAGGTGCTGGCCTCTCACCTGCGTGAGCTGGAAGCGGACGGCGTCGTGCACCGCGTCTCCTACGACGAGGTGCCGCCCCGCGTCGAGTACTCGCTGACCGAGGACGGCAAGCGCCTCAACGACGCACTCCAGCCGCTGGCCGCCTGGGGTCGCGAGCGGCCGACCACTCGAGGGCTGGAGGAGAAGGCAGGCCAGGGTCTGTTGTGAACGTGCTGGTCACAGCCACTCGTTGAGGGCCGCGACCAGCACGGTGGCTTCGTAGCGGACGGGTGCCGTAGGCCGAAGTCGCGTAAGGAGCAGTCCCGTCAGTCCCCGACCGCGTACGGCACGAAGTCGGCCCACGCGGCGGGGGCGAAGGCCAGGCGGGGGCCCTCCATGTCCTTGGAGTCACGGACGTGGACGGTGCCGGGGCCGGTGGCGATCTCGACGCAGGAGTCCGTCTCCGCCCCGCTGCTGTAACTGCTCTTGAACCACGTCAGGTCGCTGATGTCCCTGGACGAGGTGTTGCGGATCATGTCTCCCCCATCAGAAAACTCAGGAGATCGCCGGGACGGGGACCCCACCCGGCTGTGAAGTCCGCAACGTCACGATGCTGCTGTCGTCCCCGTGCGGTGCCCACCTCGCCCGTCTGCTCGCGGTGGACGCGCTGCGGAGCCGGGGCCTCCCGGAGGAGGCGGCGAGCCATGTCGTGGCGGAGCTGGCGGCCAACGCGGCCACGCACGGCCGTCTGCCCGGCCGCAGCTTCCGCCTCACGCTGTACGTGGTCGGCGCCACGCTCCGCATCGAGGCCACCGACACGCGGGCGACCGGCTTCCCCCGCGTCAAGAGCCCGACGCGGGGGCCGAGTCGGGCCGTGGGCTGCTGCTCGTCGAGGCGCTGGCCGACCGCTGGGGAGTGGTCGGGGGGCGGTTCCCGCGGAAGACCGTGTGGGCCCGAACTGCGCCTCACACCACCGGAACCCGTCCCCACGCGTTCCGGCGGCGTCGACGACTGAAAGACAAAGAACGTGGGGGAGAAAGAACCCCACCAAGCCCCACCCCTCCCGCCCGTGGTTTGTGCTCACTCGGGCGGGTGAACATCCCCGGTCCGGCTGGATTTCGTGCCCTCCAGGCCCGACGCTCAGCGCAGGACAACAGCAGACATGCGACGGCCCCCGCCGGGACGGCAATCCCAGTGCGAGGGCCTGACCACCGAGGAAGACAGGACCTTCCCGATGGGTACCCAGGACCCTAGCGTGCCTCCGCACGCCCAGGCCCGTATTGCGGGCAACAAGCACCCGAACCGGGGCCACCGCACCGGCGGGCTGCTCCACGACAACTCCCGCCACACCGCCCGCTTCACGGTGATCGGCAACCACCTCGCCCAGCACCGGGAACTCTCGCTGCTCGCCATCGGGCTCGGCACGCATCTCCAGTCGCTGCCGAAGGGCGCCCCGGCCGACATCAAGACCCTCACCGCCCGGTTCCCCGAGGGAGCCACCCGGATCGCCGCCGCCCTGCGCGAGCTGGAAGCCCACGGCTACCTGCGCCGCGAACGCGTTCGCACCTCCTCCGGCCGGATCGTCACCCGTACGACCTCCTGCAACCAGCCGGCGGCGGTCCGCCACCACGCCAGGACACCCGCCCCGGCCCCCGCCATCAGCCGTCCGACGGCCCCGGAACCGCAGCGGCCGGAGCGACGAGAGCGGCAGGAGGCGTGCGAAGGCGAGGGCGAGGGCCAGGAAGGCACGCAGCACGGGACACGCGGGAAGCGAGAGCCCCGCAAGCCGCTCCCGGACGTGCCGCGCCCCGCGTATCCCGCCCCCGCGCTGCTTCATGCCGCCACCGATCTCCTCGCGGACCTCCGCCGCCGCGACCCCCGGCTGCTCCTCTCCGCCTGCGACACGGCCCACCTGGCCCCCGGCGTCGCCGCCTGGCTGGAGCGGGACGTCAGCCCCACCGCCCTGCGCCACGCCCTGACCACCGACCTGCCGCCCGAGGGCGTACACCGCCCCGCCGCCCTCCTGGCCCACCGCCTCACCACCCAACTCCCACCGCCGCCCCCGTTTCGTGCCCCGACCGGACCCCCACCCGTCGAGTACAAGATGCGCAACTGCGACGGCTGCGACCGCGGATTCCGCTCCCTCCACCCCGAAGCCCGCTGCCGCGACTGCCGAACCGATCTCCAGGAGGCCGCCTAGCATGAACGTGACGATCCTTGCCCCTGGGCACAGACGACGAGGAGCGAGCGCCATGACCATCGCACCTGACGACACGTACCAGGGCGCCTCTCACCCGTACCGGGCCATGCGCGACTTCGTTCAGTCGACGGGCGACACGCTGCCGGGCAAATTCGAGATCACCAAGGAAGGGATCGTCCACGACATGATGTCGCCCAGCGGGCGGCACGAGCTGACCACACTGCGACTCCGGAAACGCCTGGAGAAGGTCATGCCGGAGGAGCTTGTGGCCCATACGGGTGAGCCTGATGTGGAAGACGAGCCTGAAGGCGTCATGCGCCGGCCTGACGTCATGGTGATCGCCGAAGAGGACATGGACATCGAGGGATCCTTCGACGCCCGTACGCTCATCGCGGCCATCGAAGTCGTCTCCCGATCCAATCCACGGAACGACTGGGTGGGCAAGATGCGCGACTACCCGCTGCTCGGCATCCCCGTCTACGCGATCTTCGACCCCCGCACCGGCAGTGGCGCTGTCCTCACCGACATCCACCCCACTCCGGACGGCCCCCGTTACGCCACGCGTAAGGACTTCGTCTACGGCGAGGACGTCACCATCGGGGAGTGGACCATCGCCACGAGCGGCCTGCCGCGCTACCGGGACGGCGGTGCGGAAGAGACCGGGTCCGCCGAGTCCTCAGAGGCGTGATCCGGAAACGGAGGAGACTGTTTCGGCGACCTTCGCCCGGGCCCCCCGTCCTGGCTCGACCCATCCTCCCCGGCGGCTCTGCGATCGTGCTCGTGTTCGTGAAGATCGTGGCGAAGAGCGATCGCGGGGGTGCACATGGCTGTTTCCAGGCCGGGACGGTGAAACGCGCCCCCGGGTGTGAGCGAGGAGGGCCCGGCACCTCGTGGAAGCCGTTGGTCGAATCCACCCGGTGGTACCGGGCCTCTGGACCCGTGTCGGTGATCCGGGGTGTCCCGGCCGCAGACTGTGACACATTCCGGAGAAGTGGCACAGTTTCGCGGCTCCACACCCCCGGCCCGCCGGGTTCACCCACCCTGTCCTCATAGGGTGGAGCGCATGACGGAACAGCCCTCCCCCAGCCCTCGGCCGGGGGGACCCCCCTCTCGCTCCGCCCGGCGGCTGATGCTGGTGCACGCCCACCCGGACGACGAGTCGATCAACAACGGCGCCACCATGGCCCGGTACGCCGCCGAGGGGGCCCACGTGACACTGGTCACCTGCACGCTCGGTGAGCGCGGCGAGGTCATTCCGCCCGAGCTGGCCCACCTGAGCGGTGCCGCCCTCGGGCAGTACCGGATGGGTGAGCTGGCCGAGGCGATGCGCGCGCTCGGTGTCGACGACTTCCGGCTGCTCGGCGGCGCCGGGCGCTACGGCGACTCCGGGATGAGGGGCCTGCCCGACAACGACGACCCCGGGTGCTTCTGGCAGGCCGACGTCGACCAGGCCGCCGGTCTGCTCGCCGAGGTGATCCGCGAGGTCCGGCCCCAGGTGCTCGTCACGTACGACGAGCACGGCGGCTACGGGCACCCCGACCACATCCAGGCGCACCGTGTCGCCATGCGCGCCGTCGAGCTGGCCGCGAGGGCCGCGGCGGACGGGTGGGACGTCCCCAAGGTGTACTGGAACCGGGTGCCCCGCTCCGTCGCCGAGGCGGCTTTCGCGCGTCTGAACGACGAACTGTCCGGGCTGCCGTTCGACAAGGCGGGCAGTGTCGGCGACGTACCCGGCGTCGTCTCCGACGCGCACGTCACCGCCGAGGTCGACGGTACGGCGTATGCCGCAGCCAAGGCCGCCGCCATGCGGGCGCACGCCACCCAGATCACGGTGGCCGAGCCGTACTTCGTGCTCTCCAACGCACTCGCGCAGCCGCTGTTCACCACCGAGTACTACGAGTTGGTGCGCGGAGAACGTTCCGTCGGCCGGGAGCGCGACCTGTTCGCGGGAGTGGACACCGGAGTCGGTGCGGGGGAGGCGTCGTGAACGACCGGAACGGGCAGCCCACCTCGATGCTGGCCCAGCCGCTGCGCCTGCCCTCCGCCGGGCGGCTCGCCGCCTGTGTGGGGCTGTTCCTCCTCGGTGCCGTGGTCGGTGCGGCCGGGGCGCTGGTACAGCCCGCCTGGTTCCCGGGCGGGCTGCTGCTCGCCCTCGCGGGCGAGGCCGGGATCTGTCTCGGCGCGGGCCTCGCCCTCCGCAGCCGGGCCGGAGCCGCGTCGGCCGCCGGTGGTTGGGTGATCGCCGTCCTCCTGCTCACCGTTACCCGCCCGGAAGGTGACTTCCTGTTCACCGCGGGAGCCGGTACCTATCTCTTCCTGCTCGGCGGCATCGCCGTGGCTGTGATCTGCGCCACCCTCGCGCCGGTGCGGCAACCGGGCGGCCACACCGTCCGACTTGGGAAGTGACGTACCACTTCGCCGCGGTACGCGCGTGCGGGTCCCGTGCGGGTTTCCCCGGCGGTCCTGAGATACGGGCCGGATGCGGCCAGTATGGTGGTGCGCGCGCCGCTGAGCCTCCCCGCACTCTCGGCTCCGGTCGAGTGGGGGGACCCCACCGTGAGGTCGTGACGGGCGGCGGAGCCAACCGGGAGAACCTGCCTTGAGTCGTGAAACTGACACTCCGTCCACCGGGCCCGACGGGCGCGGCGGAGCCGCGTACCCGTCGGGCACTCCGCCCTACGGGATTCCGGCGGTTCCGGACGAGGCGGCGGCCGTGGGCCGTCCGGCCGCGCGGCCGGACGGACGGCGTCCGGACGAACGCAAGACCGAGACCACCCTGACGACCAGAATCCGGATCAACATCCCCGGATCCAGGCCCATTCCGCCGGTCGTCGTGCGCAAGCCCGTCACGGACGGCGAGGGCACGGACGACAGCGGCACCCGTGCCGAGGGGCAGACGTCGGCGCCTGGTGCGCCCAGGCCCGCGGGCACCGGTACAGGTATCGGCGCCGGTCCCGTCGAGCCGCCGGCCGTGGCGGCTCCGGGCGCGCAGCCCGGCGGCTCGGGGCAGTTGGTTCCGCAGAGGTCGGCCCCGCAGCAGTCGGCCCCGGCGGAGAAGCCGACCAGCGACTGGTTCGCGCCCCGCAAGTCCGGCGCGGGCAAGGGCGGTACGGGCGGCGGCTCCGGCAACGGAGCGGGTACGCCGAGCGGTTCGGGTCCCGCGGCGCCCGCGGGCGGCCCCTCCGGTGCTTCCGGCGCCGGTGCGCCCGGTGGTGCGCGGACGGGAGGACGTCCGGCCGGCGTGGCCGGCGGCATGAGTGTGACGAGCGGGGGCTCCCGGCCCGGCGGCGCCGGCGGCCCCGCCGGCGCGAACGGTTCCGCACCCGGGGCCGGCGCAGGCAAGGTCGGCGGGCTCTCCGGCGCGACCGGCGGTCCGGTGGCCCCCGGGCACGGCGGCGGCACCGGTTCCTTCGACGTGACCGAGGCGCTGGCCGGCGGCGGCCAGGCCGGGCACCCCGGCCATCCCGAGTACCCCGGGCACCCCGGGCATCCCGAGTACCCCGGGCATCCCGAGTACCCCGACCATCCCGAGCAGCCCGGTGCGTCCGGGCCGCCCGGGCAGCCCAGATCGGCGTTGTACAAGGGTGGGCCCGAGGGTCCCACGACCGGTCCGGTCACCGGCCAGGGGCCGGTGATCCCGTCGCGCGGCAGTGGCCCCCACGGCCCGGGCGGTTCCGGCGGCGGGCTGAGCGACGACACCGCGAGCCTCACCCCGCAGATCCCCGCTCCCGGACCTGACGCCCCGGGCTACGGCGCCCGCCACCACAACGTCTCCGGGCACACCGCCACCAGCGGCGCCCCGGTCGTCCCGGCGAGCGCCGCCTTCGACGCGGACGCCCCCGCCGGTGACCCCGGCCCCCTCACGCCCTCCAGGTTCCCCGAACCGGCCGCCCCGACCCCGCCCCCGGCGACGTCCTCGAAGCCGCCGAAGAAGAAGGGGCGCAACAAGCTCGCCCTGATCGGCGGCGGCGTGGTCTTCCTCATCGGGGTCGCCTACGGCGCCGGCCTGCTGATGAACCACTCCGACGTGCCCAAGGGCACCACCGTGCTCGGCGTCGACATCGGCGGCGGCACCCGCGACGAGGCCGTGAAGACGCTCGACAAGGCCCTCGCCGACCGGCTGAACAAGCCGCTCAAGCTGGTCGTCGGCGACAAGACCGTCGAACTGCAGCCGGACAACGCCGGACTTCAGTTCGACACCGACGCCACCGTCGGCGCGGCGGCGAAGAGCGACTACCATCCGGTCTCCGTGATCGGCTCGCTCTTCGGCAACAGCCGCGTCGTCGCCCCCGTCATCCCCGTCGACGAGGAGAAGCTGCACGCCGCCCTGGAGTCCGCGGGCGGCGGCTCCGGCAACGACGGCACGATCAAGTTCGAGTCCGGCAAGGCCGTCCCCGTCTACGGCAAGCCCGGCGCGGGCATCGACGTCGACAAGTCGACCGACGCGGTCGAGGAGGCGTACCGGACCCAGGTGGAGACCGGCTCCTCGTCCCCGGTGAAGGTCCCGACCACCACCCGGGAGCCCACGGTCTCCAAGGCCGAGGTCGACCGGATGATGAAGGAGTTCGCCGAGCCGGCGATGTCCGGCCTGGTCACGGTCCAGATCGACGCAGCCCAGCAGATCTCCTTCAGCCCGGAGAAATCGCTGTGGAAGTTCCTCGGCGTCAAGGCGCAGGACGGCAAGCTGGTCGAGTACTACGACCGGAAGGCGCTCAAAGACCTCTACGGTGACGTCTTCGACGGCGTGCTGATCACCCGCGGCAACGGGGAGAAGACCCCGGTCACCGTCGAGGACGTGATCGGCGCCCTGCGTCCCGCGCTCTTGAGCACCAGCGACCGCGTCGCCGTGATCGAGACCGACCCCAGCTGACCCAGACCGGCCCCGGCTGAACGAGACCGATCCCCGGCCGCACCGAGACCGACCCCGGCCGCCGCACGACATCCGTCGTGCGGCGGCCGGAAGGCCGAGCGCCGGCCGGGGTCCTCCCGGAGGACCCGGAGGACCCCGCCTCAGACGTCCTCGCGCCGTACCGTGCACAGGGCCCAGATCATGACGCCGGAGAGGCCGATCATCACGACCGACCAGACCGGGAAGTACGGCAGCGAGACGAAGTTGGCGATCATGATGAGCCCGCCGATCGCCACACCGGCCACCCGTGCCCACGTACTGGCCTGGAACAGCCCGACGCTGACGAGCACGGCCACCGCGCCCAGGATCAGGTGGATCCAGCCCCAGGACGTGAGGTCGAACTTGAAGACGTAGTCGTTCGTCGCGACGAAGACGTCGTCCTCGGCGATCCCGGCGATGCCCCGGACGATGTTGAGGATTCCGGCGAGCATCAGCATGACGCCGCCGAAGACGGTCAGTCCGCCGGCCCACTGGCGCTTCGCGGAGGGCGCGTACGCGCGTGCTTGGGCATGTGGGTGATGGGTGCGACCCGTAGCCATTTTTCCGTCCCTTTCCGTCGTCAGCGGGCGCGCCCGGCGCCGTGGCCGCTGAGCACCAGTTCCTTGGCCCGGTCGAACTCCTCGTCGGTGAGGTCGCCGCGCGAGCGGATCTCGGACAGCCGGTGCAGTTCGTCAACGGTGACGGTCTGCCCGCCGCGGCCCGCCGCGGTCTCCCGGATGTAGCTGTCGAACGCTTCCTGCTGCGCCCGGGCCTGCGCGATCTGCCGCCTGCCGATGTTCCGGCCGCGGGCGATGACGTAGACGAACACGCCGAGGAAGGGCAGCACGATGACGAAGATCATCCAGCCCGTCTTGGCCCAGCCGCTCAGCGAGTCGTCCCGGAAGATGTCGACGACGACCCGGAACAGCAGCACGAACCACGTGACCCACAGGAACAGCTGCAGCATCGTCCAGAAGGCCCCGAGCAGGGGGTAGTCGTACGCGAGGTACGTCGCGGGGCTCATGGCTCTCCTCCGTCCGGCGCGGGAGATGCGCACCGGTATCCAGGCTGCCCACGGTGACGACCGTGCGGCCTCACCCCCGACGGGTGATCCTGGAGGCCCCGGGTCTGCAAAGGGGCATGTCGCGGAACCCGACCACGGTTCCATCGATCCCCAGGCCGGATGTGCGACCCGTGGGGCCTCCGGCCCCGTCGGGGCAGCGTGGCGTCAGCGGGGAGTCGGGCGCATCTCGACCACGCGGAGACCCAGGGAGCGCAGGCGGGCCAGCAGCCCGTACAGATGTGCCTCGTCGACGACCTTGCCGAACAGCACGGTCTGGCCCCGGATCACGACATGGTCCAGCTCGGGGAAGGTCTCGGTCAGCGTGTCCGACATGTGTCCGTCGACGCGGATCTCGTAGTGCACGCGCCCCTCCTCCCACGGCTCGGGCAGGCGGCAGGCTGCTGCCACCCTGCGATCGTCCACCCCGCCCGGCCACCCACCCTCACCCGCGGCAGGTGAGCGGAGGCGGCATGCGGGTGGCGGCCGTCTCAGAGCAGCCGCAGGTCGCGGGCCCGGCGTACGGCGTCGGCGCGGCGGTTGACGTCGAGCTTCCGGTAGACGCTCTTGAGGTGGGTCTTGACCGTGTTGACCGACACGTACAGATCGGCGGCGATCTCCTCGGTCGTCATCATCCGCGCGAGCCGCCGCAGCACATCCCGCTCCCGGCCGCTCAGCTCCTCCATTACGGGCGGCACCACGGGCGGCGGCACGTCGGCGGGCCCGGTGACGAGCCAGCCCGCGGCCAGCCCCCGTAGCGGGGCCGTGTCCAGCAGCGGCCCGATCCACGGCCCGGCGTCCACGAAGGGGCGGCGCAGATGCCCGTGCCGGGCGCCGCGCAGCGCCGCGGCGAGCCACCGGCGGGCGGTGGCCGGGTCCCCCGCCAGGTGCCCGATCCGGGCCCGTACCAGTGCGGCCCGCACGGACACCCCGGGTCCGGTCCGGCCCGCGTCGCGCAGCGCGTCGAGGAGTTCGGCCGCCTCACCGGGATTGCCCACGGCGAGCTGCATCCTGGCGGCCTCCACGACACAGGCCGGCTGGTCGAGGGGTATTTCGTGGAGCGCCTCGACGACTGCCTCCGGCCGTCCCCCGGCCAGGTGCGAGGCGGCCTCCACCAGGGCCGCGTGGCCCCGCACCCAGGGGGAGGGCACCTCGGCGGTGACGTCCGGCCCGGCCGCCCGGACGGCGGCGCGCGCATCACCGCGGGCCAGCAGCAGCCGGGCCGTGACGACGGCCCGCCCCGCCAGCGCGACCGGGTCGTGCGAGGCGGAGGGCGCGGGCGATCGCGATCCGGGGCGCGTCGCGGGGTGCGACGCGTTCTCCATGGGGGTGGCCGCCTCGTCGAGCAGTTCCTGTGCCCGGTCCAACTCGTCGCGGTCCACCGCCACCGCCGCCAGCACCAACTGCTCCATGCCGGTGCCGGGAGGGCCGGGAAGGCTGTACCGCGCGGTCTCGGCCAGCGCCCGGGACGCTCTGTGCTCCGCCCGCCCCGGCCAGCCGTGGAGATGGTCGATCAGCGCGAGCTGGGCCAGGGCGTCCTCCCTGGGCAGCGCGGTCGACGCCCCCTCGGGCCCGGCGGCGGCCGCGGTCAGGGCCGTCCGGGCGTCCTCGAAGCGGCCCGCCCACAGCCGGGCCGAGCCCAGATGGGTCAGCAGCAGCGCGGTGAGCTCGGGATGCCGGTCCAGCAGATCGGCGGGTACGGCACCGCGCAACTCCCCGGCCAGCCGGGCGGCCCGCTCCGCACGCGCCGAAGACCCCGTCAGGCGGGCCGCCAAAACCTCCAGCAGAGCCCAGCACAGCCGCGCCGCCGGGTCCGGGACCCCCTCGGCAAGCTGCCTCCCGGCGCGCTCCAGATGAGCCGACCCCCGGCCCGGATCGCCGCGGGCGAGGCCGCGGGCGGCCCGTACGAGTTCCGGCGCGGGGCCCGTGGCGCCGGGCGCCATACGGGAGAACAGGTCGTCCAGACCGGCCGAGCGCAGCCCGGTGAACAGCTGGCCGATGGCCAGATCGGCGACCAGGGTGCCGGCGGCGAAGTCCCAGTCACCGGCGGCGGCACCGTGGACGAGCGCCTCCGGGCGGAATCCCGCCTCCTCCAGCCAGCGCGCGGCCCGCCGGTGCAGCTCCGGTGCCAGACCGGGGCACCGCATCCCCAGATGCGCCCGCAGGATCTCCCCGAACAACGGGTGCAGGCGGTACCAGGAGTGCCCGAGGTGCTGCACGAAGGCGTTGCGGCGGTGCAGGGAGTGCAGTACGGGCCCGGCGTCGGAGCGCCCCGTCAGCGCGTTCGCCAGGTCGGGGCAGAACCGCTCCAGGACACTGACCCGCAGCAGCATGTCCTGCGTACCGGGCGGCTGGATGTTCAGCACCTCGGACAGCAGGAAGTCGGCCACCGTGCTCTGCCCGGCCTCGAACTCCTTCAGATACGCCTCCGGGTCGGGGCTCTCCCGCGCAGCCAGCGCGCACAGCCGCAACCCGGCGGCCCACCCCCGGGTGCGGTCCACGAGGGCGTTCGCGCGGGGCACGGAGAGGGACAGTCCGTGCCGGTCGAGGAGTTCGCGCGCCTCCCGCGCGGTGAACGCCAGTTCCGCGTCCCGGATCTCCGTCAGCTCCCCGGCGACCCGGTAGCGGTGCAGCGGCAGCAGCGGTTCCGTACGGGAGACCACGACCAGACGCAGGCCCGGTCCCGCGTGCCGCAGGACGAAGTCCAGTTGGGCGGCCGTCTCCGGCGCGGCGACCCGGTCGAACTCGTCGAGCACGAGGACCGCCGGCCGCCGCGCCGCCGGGCCGCTCAGCTCGGCGGCCAGCCGGTTCAGCAGCGTCTCGTCCACCCGGCTCGGATCGGCGGGACAGCCCACCGCCGCGGGCACCGGCACCCCGGCGGCGCGCAGGGCCCGCAGTACGTACGCCCAGAACACGCCGGGACGCAGATCCGCCGCGTCGGTGGTGAACCAGGCCACGGGCCGGTCGAGGCCGGCCGCCCAGTCCGCGACGAGCAGGGTCTTGCCGGCTCCCGCCGACCCGTTGACGAGCGTCAGAGGTGTGGCGAGGGCACCGTCGAGACGCCGGATCAGGCGCTCCCGGCGCAGGAAGGTGACGGGTCTCGGGGGACGGCGTACCGGGTCCGCAGGAACGGGTCCCCCCGGGGATCGACACCAGGGAGGCCGGGAGTGTCCCGTTCCGGGAAGCCGTCGATGGCCACGGCGCTCACCACTCACCGTCGGTCGCGTCACGCGAGGCGCTGCACCTCCCCAGTATCCCCGCGTTCGTCCTGTCCCGCGCACCGCAGCCGTATCCGCGCAGGGGCGACCCGCGAAGACGCGGAAGCGGCGCTGCCGGGGCCGAACTCGGCCCCGGCAGCGCCGCTTCCCACGCGCGCACGCGTGTGCTGTCGCTCAGTGAGCGGCGACGACCACTACGGGCTCCTCGGCGTTCGCCGACTGGGCACGCATGTCCTTCGCCTCCTCGGCGCGGCTCTTGACGCCGAGGACGGCGGCCACGGCACCGAGGACGCACAGGATGCCGGTGACGGTGACGGCGGAGTGCAGACCGTTGACGAACGCCTGGCCACTGCCCTCGATGACGGCGGCCCTGATCTCCGCCGACATGTCGCCGGAGACCGGGGCGATGCCCATCGTGACGGCGTCCTCGGCCTGCTCCAGGCCGTGCGCCATGCCCGTCGGGACCCCCGCGGTGGTCAGCTCACCGAACAGCGAGGAACCGACCTTGCCGGCGATCACGGTGATCAGCACCGAGGTACCGAGCGCACCACCGATCTGCAGCATCGTGGACTGCAGGCCGGACGCCACACCGCCGTCCTTGACCGGCGCGTTGCCGATGATCGTGGCGGCGGTGGCGGGCAGCACGATGCCGACGCCGAGGCCCATCGCGAGGAACGGCGGCCACATCGTCGCGTAGGACGAGTCGACGGTCCACGTGAGCATGCCGAACATGGCGGCGGCCGAGAGGGCCAGACCCAGCGGAATCGTGACGCGGGCGCCGAAGCGGGTGGTCAGCTGGGAGCCGATCGGAGAGGCGAACAGCGACGCGATCGACATCGGCAGCGTGCTGATACCGGCCTCGACCGGCGTGTAGCCCCGCACGTTCTGCAGGTACAGCATGATGAAGAAGATGCCGCCGAGCATCACGAAGAAGTTCAGCAGGGTGATGACCGCACCGGTGGTCAGCGACCGGTTGCGGAACAGGCGCATCGGCAGCAGCGGGTGCTCCTGCCGGGTCTCGTACCAGCCGAAGACGGCCAGGAGCGCCAGGCCGAGGACGAGGGAGCCGAGGGTTCCGGCGGAGGCCCAGCCCCACGTCTCGCCCTTGACGATGCCGAAGACCAGGGCGACCATGCCCGCGGCGAGCAGGACGACGCCGGGGATGTCGAAGCGGTGCCGGCCGGTGGGGCTCTTGGACTCGGAGAGGACCGCCATGCTGAACAGCAGCGCGATGACGCCGATCGGCGCGTTCAGGTAGAAGACCGACTCCCAGTTGACGTGCTCGACGAGCAGACCGCCGACGATCGGGCCCAGCGAGGTCGACACGGCCGAGACCATGCCCCAGATGCCCACCGCGAGCGCGAACCGCTTCGGCGGGAAGACGGCGCGCAGGATGCCCAGCGTGTTGGGCATCAGGATGCCGCCGGCCAGACCCTGCAGGGCGCGGAAGAGGATGACGCCCTCGATACTGCCGGCCAGGCCGATCGCGACCGAGGTGACGACGAACCCGCCGACGCCGACGAGGTAGTAGAAGCGCCGACCGAACCGGTCGCCGAGCTTGCCGCCGAGGATCATCGAGGCGGCGAGCGCGATCAGGTAGGAGTTGGTGACCCACTGCAGTTCCGCGGTGCTGGCCCCGAGGTCCTTGCCGATCGCCGGGTTGGCGATGGCGACGACGGAACCGTCGAGCTGCACCATGAGCAGGCCGAACGACACCGCGATCAGCGCGAGCCAGGGGTTGGCCCGGAGGCGCTCGAGCGTCGACTGCGGGGGAGCAGCCGTGTCGGGGGCGGGGGCGGAGTGATCCACGGGTGTGGACGCCATGAAGAGAGCCGTTTCTTTCTCAAAGGGGGACGAACGAACCGCACGGCGAATGGCCGGGGGTCGTGATCGGGCAGCCGGGCGTGCCGAGCCGTGATCGGGGCCGCCCACGGGGGACTGCCCCGGGCAGGACTGCCTTGGGGGAAAGGGAGAGGGACAGCGGGAAGCCGAACGCCTCAGCGCGGGAACACGCGCGACGCGTGGGCCCGTGCTGCTGACGCCCTCGTCAGCGGGCCGCTGAGTGAAGGTGCCGGGTCAGTGCTTTCAGCGCACCCACGGCGGAACCGAGCGCGTCCAGCTCACCGTCGGTGAGGGACTGCATCGCCCGGCCGAGGTGGCTCTGCTCCAGAGCGCTCACCTCTGTGATGCGCTGCCGCGAGGACTCCGTGAGGTGGAGGTGGGCGACGCGCTTGTCGATGCCGTCCTGCCGGCGCTCCAGTTCTCCCCGCTCCGTGAGCTGGGAGACCAGTGCGCTGACGTTGTTGGGCTTCATCAGCAGTGCCTCGGCCGCCTCGCGCACCGTGGCGCCCTCGTGCTGGGCGACGAACCTCAGCAGTGCGAGCTGTCCCTCGGGCGGCTTCGGGTGCGGATACTCGCTCGCCACCCGCCGGTCCAGGGCCCGGTGCAGCACGGGCAGGCACGCCGCGAGCTCGGAGCTCACGTGTGCGACGCGCTGTTCGGAGGCACTGCTTGTGGACACCAGAAGACAGTAGGTATTAGATCATACCTATGTCAAGCGAGGTGTGTGCCGGATCTCGCGGCGCGCCTCGGGCCGACGGCCCCGGCTGAGCCGGTGACAAGCCCGGCCGAGCTAGTTGAGCAGTGCCCGTGCCGCTCGGGCCTGGCCTCGGATCCGGTCCGCGGCCGGCTCGTCCACCGCGGCCACCACCTCGGCGTACGCCTCCAGCTCGTCCGCGCCGCCGGCGAAGTCACCGCGCTGCACCAGCAGCTGGGCCCGCTCGTACCGCAGCCGGGCCGGCCGGGAGGGGAGCAGCAGGGACAGCTCCACCGCCCACAGCGCCACGTCCGACCGCTCCGGGCGGGCGGCCGCCCACGCCCGGATGTTGTTCAGGATGCGCAGGACGACGTCCAGCGGATCGGCCGGCGTCAGCATCGACGCGTCCAGCGGTGTCCCCGTGGCCCCGGCGACCAGCAGCTCCGCATCGGCCCCGGTCAGCACCCGGCCCCCGTCGAAGGGATCGACGAGCACCTGCTGCTCCGCCTTTCCGAAGCCCACCACGAAATGTCCGGGGAGTGCGACCCCGTACACCGGGGCGCCCGCTCGCCGGGCCACCTCCAGCCAGACCACCGACAGCAGGATCGGCAGCCCGCGCCGGCGTCGCAGTACCTCGTGCAGCAGCGACGACTCCAGGCGCTGGTAGTCGCCCGGGGTGCCGTGGAAGCCGTACCGCTCGCCCAGCAGCTCCCGCAGCGCCGACGCCCAGGCGCGCGGTGCGCCGGGCCGGTAGGGAGCCGGCCGGCCAGCGCGTCCAACTCGATCTGCGCGGCGTCCATGCCGGCCTCGTCCAGGGTGCCGTCCGCCTCCGCGCCGACCAGCAGGCAGAGCGTGGCCAGATCCGGCCGCTCGGACCGGGCCTCCTCGGTGAACCGCCGCCGCAGCTCGGCGGACCGTTCAGGGGGCGGCGGGTGGGGGGAGCGCATAACCGGTCAGTGCCCTCTCACGGCGATCCGTCACCTGCCGGAGCCGGTGAGTCGGGCGCGCGGTAGTGGTGGTACGCGTGATGTACGGCGAAGCCCATCCTGTCGTACAGGGCGCGCGCTTCCGCGTTGTCGTCCTCGACCTGGAGCCACGCGGCCGACGCGCCCTCGTCGAGCGCCCGCCGGGCGAGCGCCGCCATCACGGCCGTCGCGAGTCCGCGCCGCCGCTGGGCCGGATCCACCTCGACCGCCGCGAAGCCCGCCCACCGCCCGTCGACGACGCACCGCCCGATCGCCGCAGGTGCGGGCTCACCCGGCACGGTCGCGAACCACACGGAGGGCCCTCCCCCACTCTCGACTTCTCCCCCACTCTCGACTTCGCTCGAGCGGGGGGACCCCCATGAGCGGGGGGATCCCCATGAGCGGGGGGACCCCCGTCCCAGGACCTTCAGGGCCACCTCGCTCACGCCCCTGCGCCGGTAGCGCGCGAGCCACGCCTCGTCGGCCTCCCGGGACAGCACGACCTCCACGTCCCGCGGCCCAGAGGGTTCCGCGTCGGCGATCGGGGCGAGGCCGCCGATCCACAGCTCGGCGGTCACCTCGCGTACCCAGCCCCGCCGCTCCAGCTCCGCGCACAGCTGCTCCTGCGTCCCCGCGGCGCCGGTCGCCGTCTGGAGGTAGGCGGGCAGCCCCCGGTCGGCGTACCAACGGCATACGGCCGTCAGCGCCTCGTCCAGCGGCATGCCCGGGTCGCCGAGCGGCAGCACGGAGTTGGCCCGGCGCGTGTAGCCGGCCGCAGCCCTCAGCTCCCAGTCGCCCAGCCGCGCGCTCTCCACGGGCCGCCACGCCCGCGCGGAGACCCGCGCCAGTTCCTCGTACGAGGCGGCAGGACCGCGCCTGCGGGCCGGTGCGGCCGTCTCGTGGCGCGGAGCGCCTCCTCGAGGGGCGGCGGTCGGGTGGCGGGCGGGCACCACCTTGCCCGCGACCAGTGCGGATTCCGCGATGTGGACGCTTTCCCCGTTCTTTCGTGTGATCCGCAGCACACCGTTGTCCCATGATGTGAGAACTCCGACCGCGTCGGTGAACCTCTCACCCGGCGGGCCGTCTTCGATCAAGCTCCGTACGGAGACCCGTTTGCCCACGTCAGCAGCGGTGATGCGGACCTCGAGACGCCCGGCCGCAGAGATTTCCACAGGTCAGTTCACCCCTCCTGTTCGGATCATGCCCAGGAACGGAGATACTAGGGGCGGGCATCGACGACGCCGCGCTCCCGCGCGCCAGGCGGCGGAGCCTGAGGAGGCCCGCCGGCGCCCTACCGAGGAGGAACGACAGCGTGACCTACGTCATCGCGCAGCCTTGTGTCGACGTGAAGGACAAGGCGTGCATCGAGGAGTGCCCGGTCGACTGCATCTACGAGGGCCGGCGGTCCTTGTACATCCACCCGGACGAATGCGTCGACTGCGGCGCCTGTGAACCGGTCTGCCCGGTCGAGGCCATCTTCTACGAGGACGACACTCCCGAGGAGTGGAAGGACTACTACAAGGCGAACGTCGAGTTCTTCGACGACCTCGGCTCACCCGGCGGCGCCAGCAAGCTGGGGCTGATCGAGCGAGACCACCCCTTCATCGCCGCGCTGCCGCCGCAGGCCTAGAACGCGCTGCTCCTGTAGCGGCGACACGCCCCGGAACCCGGGGGCCTGTCGCTCAGCCCGGCCCGCACGTCTGTGCCGCCTCGGTTCCGTACGGTCCGATCGACCCGATCGCCGCGCGGGGCCGAGGCGTTTGCCGTACCGGTGCGGCAGCAGCGCAGTAGCAGTGCCGCACCAGAAAGTGAGCCAGAACCCGTGTCCGCAGTCTCCGACCGGCTGCCCACCTTTCCCTGGGACAAGCTGGAGCCCTACAAGAAGACGGCCGCCGGGCACCCCGACGGCATCGTCGACCTCTCGGTCGGCACCCCCGTCGACCCGGTCCCCGAGCGGATCCAGAAGGCCCTGATCGCCGCTGCGGACTCCCCCGGCTATCCCACGGTCTGGGGCACCCCGGAACTGCGCGACGCGCTCACCCGCTGGGTGGAGCGTCGCCTGGGCGCCCGCGAGGTCACCCACCGCCATGTGCTGCCGGTCGTCGGCTCCAAGGAACTGGTCGCCTGGCTCCCCACCCAGCTGGGTCTCGGCCCCGGCGACCGGGTGGCGTACCCGCGCCTGGCCTATCCGACGTACGAGGTCGGCGCCCGCCTGGCCCGCGCGGAGCACGAGGCGTACGACGATCCGACCGACCTGGACCCGACGGGCCTGAAGCTTCTCTGGCTGAACTCCCCGTCCAACCCGACGGGCCGGGTGCTCTCCAAGGCGGAGCTGACCCGGATCGTCGCCTGGGCCCGTGAGCACGGCGTCCTCGTCTTCTCCGACGAGTGCTACCTCGAACTGGGCTGGGACGCCGACCCGGTCTCGGTGCTGCACCCGGACGTCAACGGTGGCTCGTACGAGGGCATCGTCTCCGTGCACTCGCTGTCCAAGCGGTCCAACCTCGCGGGCTACCGCGCCGCCTTCCTGGCCGGTGACCCCGACGTCCTCGGACCGCTGCTGCAGATCCGCAAGCACGGCGGCATGATGACCTCGGCGCCCACCCAGGCGGCCGTGGTGGCGGCCCTGAGCGACGACGAACACGTGCGCGTCCAGCGTGAGCGGTACGCGGCCCGCCGCTCCGCCCTGCGGATGGCCCTGCTGGGGCACGGCTTCCGCATCGAACACAGCGAGGCCGGGCTCTACCTGTGGGCCACCCGCGACGAGTCCTGCTGGGACACCGTCGGCCGCCTCGCGGAGCGCGGCGTCCTGGTCGCGCCGGGCGACTTCTACGGCCCGGCGGGCGAGAAGTACGTACGCGTCGCCGTGACCGCCACGGACGAGCGCGTCCGCGCGGCGGTGGAACGCCTGAAGGCGTGACGCGGCGGGTGTGACGCCGCGGGGGCACGACATGCGCCGACGGGGCCCGGGGAGAACCCCGGGCCCCGTCGGCGCAGGGGCATACATACCGGCGCACGCGCCGGGGGCGGGTCGGATCAGCCGAGCGGCAGCGACGTGGCCGGCAGGGTCTGGGCCGTCGGCACGCCGTCCAGGGGGAGGGAGCCGGTGGTGCCCGCGGTCTCGTTGACGACCTGCGTCGTGTCGTTCACGGGGCCGGCCAGGTTCGACCCGTCCAGGGCGGTCAGCCCGCCGACGTTCGGGGTGGCCGGCAGCTCGGGGGCCGCGACGGCGGAACCGGCCGCACCGACCCCGGCGGCCGCTCCGGCGGCGACGAGCAGTGCGGCACGGGCGATCCGGCGGGTCAGGGGGAGGGACATGGTGCTCCTTGAGCGGGAGGGAACGATGACGTGTCCAGCCGGACCCGGCGGTTGATCTCCGGGCTCGGACGCAGTGACTACCGCTCGAAGGCCAGGAAGGTTGCGGTAGGGCGACGTAAAGAGTTGGTAATGCGTCGCATTATCGGCTGCGTAGAAAAACGGACGAACGGTACGCGGTTCGGCGGGCTGCCGAATGGTTACAGCGGCGCAGCCCCAAGGGGTACCGCCGCACCAGGGGTGGCGAGGCGGAAACCCGCGCACACCGTCGGCGGCCCGCGCTCCGCGCAACCCCTGGGAGCGACCTCTCGCACCACTGTGCGGCACTACGGCGCGGTCGTGATCCGGACCTCGCCCGCGCCGTCGCCCGCGGCCTCGGTGTTCTTGCCGTCGGTCTCGCCGTCGAGCACGCGCCACTGGTCGTCGGCGCCCCCCGCGGTCCACTCCCGCCCGGCGTACGCCACCCGCTCTATGTGCAACTCGGAGGCGTTGGCCACGGCCCAGTGCGCGAGCTGCCAGCCCTGTGCCCCGGCCTTCCGTCCCGCGTCGGCGCCGGCGCGGACCGGCAGCGTCACGGTCCGCCCGTCGGAGTCGACGGCGGCGTCCCCCGAGGGAGCGGTGGGGGCGGCGGACGAGGCCGGAGAGGGGGCCGAGGAGTCCGCCGTGTCGCTCACCTCGGCGCCGGCCGGTTCCAGCGTGTCCCGCCCGAAGTCCCGCGCCAGCGCCGCGCGTACCGCGTCCGTATCCGCCGCGCGGGTCGCCCCCGGACGGCCCTTGCAGGTCAGGGTGGCCGCCGAGTGACCGGTGAGGGCGGCGGCCAGCAGGGTGGCGTCCGGCTCGTGCTTGGCGTATGCCTGCGGGAAGCCGCTGAGCTGCACCCGCTGCGCGGCGACGGTGAGGGGGAGCCGGGTGTACCCCGGCACCTTCTCCAGGCCGTCGTAGAACTTCCCCGCCGAGTACACCGGGTCCATGATCTCCTCCGGTGTGCCCCAGCCCTGCGAGGGGCGCTGCTGGAACAGGCCGAGCGAGTCACGGTCGCCGTAGTCGATGTTCCGCAGCGCCGACTCCTGGAGGGCCGTCGCCAGCGCGATCGTCACGGCACGCTCGGGCAGTTCGCGCGCGGTGCCCACAGCGGTGATCGTCGCCGCGTTCACCGCCTGCTCCGGCGTGAACTCGTACGTGGCTCCGTCGCCCTTGCCGGACACGACTCGGCAGCCCGGTCCGCCGCTGCCCCCCGAGTCGTACTGGACCGCGAGGTACCCGGCGACTCCGAGGAGGACCACGGAGGCCGCCCCGAAGCGGAAGAGGCGGCCACGGCGCTTGGAAGGAAGGGGTGGCTCTGACACGCGTACAAGGTACTGGAGAGTACGAGGTGTGTGTGCCGGGTGGGGACAGTGTGCCCGGGCCCGCGCGTTAGGGTCGTCGCCATGGCCGACACCCCACTTGACCTCACCCTGGACGCGGCACGACTGACCGCGCGGCTCGTCGACTTCCCCTCCGTCAGCGGCACCGAGAAGCCGCTCGCGGACGCGATCGAGTCCGCCCTGCGCGCCCTGCCGCACCTCACGGTCGACCGGTACGGCAACAACGTCGTGGCCCGGACGAACCTGGGGCGCGCGGAGCGTGTGATCCTCGCCGGTCACATCGACACCGTCCCGATCGCGGACAACCTCCCCTCCCGGCTCGACGCGGACGGCGTGCTGTGGGGCTGCGGCACCTGCGACATGAAGGCGGGCGTGGCGGTCCAGTTGCGCATCGCGGCCACCGTCCCCGCCCCCAACCGGGACCTGACCTTCGTCTTCTACGACAACGAGGAGGTCGCCGCGGACCTCAACGGACTGAAGCACGTCGCCGAGCAGCACCCCGACTGGCTGGAGGGCGACTTCGCGGTACTCCTCGAGCCCTCCGACGGCCAGGTGGAGGGCGGCTGCCAGGGCACCCTCCGGGTGCTGCTGAAGACCACGGGCGAGCGCGCCCACTCCGCGCGGAGCTGGCTGGGCTCCAACGCGATCCACACGGCCGCCCCCATCCTCGCCCGCCTCGCCTCCTACGAGCCGCGCCATCCGGTGATCGACGGCCTGGAGTACCGGGAGGGCCTGAACGCGGTGGCGATCTCCGGGGGCGTGGCCGGCAACGTCATCCCCGACGAGTGCGTCGTCACCGTCAACTTCCGCTACGCGCCCGACCGCTCGGAGGCCGAGGCCCTGGCCCATGTGCGTGAAATCTTCGCGGACTGCGGCGTGGCCGAGTTCGTCGTCGACGACCACAGCGGCGCGGCCCTGCCCGGCCTGTCCCACCCGGCCGCGGCGGCCTTCATCGAGGCCGTGGGCGGCACCCCCCAGCCCAAGTACGGCTGGACGGACGTCTCCCGCTTCTCGGCGCTGGGCGTCCCGGCGGTCAACTACGGTCCCGGCAACCCGCACCTGGCGCACAAGCGGGACGAACGCGTGGACACGGCGAAGATCCTGGCGGGGGAGGAGCGGCTGCGGTCCTGGCTGACCGCGTGAGGGCGTTTTGGAACGCCGTCCCGCGGACATGCTGACGTCCCCCGTACGTAACCCGCGTGGATCTACGCTGAAGTGGAACGATCTCTCCCCGGCACCTCGGCATCCCCGAGCGGGGAGACCGCAACCGGAGGGAGCACATATGGCTACTGGCAACCCCGAGGGCAAGAAGCGCCCACCGGAGGAGCAGCGCCTGGGCCCGGTGCTCCGCAGGCGGAGCCAGGTCCAGACGAGCACCACGGACCAGCGGCTGCTGGACGGGCGCGCGCCCTCGGACTGGGTGCACACCGATCCCTGGCGGGTGCTGCGCATCCAGTCGGAGTTCATCGAGGGCTTCGGCACGCTCGCCGAGCTGCCGCCCGCCATCAGCGTCTTCGGCTCGGCCCGCACACCGGTGGACTCACCGGAGTACGAGACCGGTGTCCGGCTGGGCCGGGGCCTGGTCGAGGCCGGCTTCGCGGTGATCACCGGCGGTGGCCCCGGGGCCATGGAATCGGCCAACAAGGGCGCATACGAGGCCAGGGGCGTCTCGGTCGGCCTCGGTATCGAGCTGCCGTTCGAGCAGGGGCTGAACAGCTACGTCGACATCGGCCTGAACTTCCGGTACTTCTTCGTGCGCAAGCTGATGTTCGTCAAGTACTCGCAGGGCTTCGTGGTCCTGCCCGGCGGACTCGGCACCCTCGACGAACTCTTCGAGGCCCTGACCCTGGTCCAGACGCAGAAGATCACCCAGTTCCCCATCGTCCTGTTCGGCACCAACTACTGGGGCGGCCTGGTCGACTGGCTGCATGGCACGGTCATCGCCCAGGGCAAGGCGGCCGACAAGGACCTCCTCCTCTTCCACGTCACGGACGACGTCGACGAAGCGGTGGCCCTGGTGTCCAAGGAAGCGGGCCGCTGAGACGGTAGAGCGCGGGGGCACGCGTCCGGGGGCGCATTTGCCCAGCTGAGCTGCCGCGGCCCGTGCGTCGCTTTCGCCCCACCGAGACGGCGCGGCCCGTGGAGTTGCTTTCGCCCCACCGAGGTACCGCGCGGCCACTTCTGACCCACCGGGACGGGCGGTGGGTGGGCACGGGCCCGGGGTCCGGGGGCGCTGCCCCTGGCGGGTCAGGGGCAGCGACCCCGTCGGGGAGCGGGGGCGGAGGCCCGCACACCCCCTACGGAGGCGGAGCCCTACGCCAACCCCCGCCGGGCCACCGCGGGATCGCGATGCCCCGCGATCGACGCCACCATGTCCAGCACCTGCCGCGTCTCCGCCACCTCATGCACCCGGTACACCCGCGCCCCCAACCACGCCGACACCGCTGTCGTCGCCAGCGTCCCCAGCACCCGCTCCTTCACCGGCCGGTCCAGCGTCTCCCCGACGAAGTCCTTGTTGGACAACGACACCAGCACCGGCCACCCGGTGGCGACCATCTCGTCCAGCCGCCGCGTCGCCTCGAGACTGTGCCGGGTGTTCTTCCCGAAATCGTGCCCGGGGTCGATCATCACCGACTCCCGCGGCACCCCCAGCGCCACGGCCCGCTCCGCCAGCCCCACGGTCCGCTCGAGGATGTCGGCCATCACGTCCTCGTACGTCACCCGGTGCGGCCGGGTCCGCGGTCGGGCGCCCCCCGCGTGTGTGCACACCAGCCCCGCGCCGTACCGCGCGGCGACCTCCGCGAGCCGCGGATCGACCCCGCCCCACGCGTTGTTGAGCACATCCGCCCCGGCCTCGCACACGGCCTCGCCCACGTCGTGCCGCCAGGTGTCCACGCTGATCACGACGTCCGGGAAGCGCCGCCGCACCTCGGCGACGAAACCGACCGTCCGCCGCGCCTCCTCCTCGGCGGACACCTCTTCGCCCGGCCCGGCCTTCACCCCGCCGATGTCGATGATCGCGGCACCCTCCGCCACCGCCTGCTCCACGCGCGCGAGCGCCGGTTCGTCGCGGAAGGTCGAGCCCTGGTCGTAGAAGGAGTCCGGGGTCCGGTTCACGATCGCCATGATCACCGGCTCGTGCGGTGCGAATTCCCGCCTGCCCAGCCTGAGCATCCCCTGTGACCTCTCTTCTTTCGTCAGGGTTCGTCCGGTCCGCGGCCGTCCCTGACCGCCTGTGACCCTGACTGTCAGACTCGCATGGCACGATCGGAGCCACACACCCGACTCCGATCCACCATCCGATCCGTCTGAGCCGATCCATCCGACTCGATCCAACCGTGGGGACCCCAGCGATGGTTATGTTCTTGTTCCTGGTCGTCGCGCTCGCCGTAGTGGTCGCCGCGGTGACCCTCGCCGTGGTGGGCGGCGGCGAGAACGGCCCGCTGCCCGAGGCGGCCCCCGACCGCCTGACGGACTCCCTGCCGCTGGACCGCCCGGTCAGCCGCGCGGACGTGGACGGTCTCCGCATCCCGCTCGCCGCCCGCGGCTACCGCATGGCCGACGTGGACGACGCCCTCAGCCGTCTCGGCGCCGAGCTCGCCGAGCGCGACGCCCGGATCGCCGACCTGGAGGCCGCGCTGGCCGGTGCCCGCGCCGTCGCGGCGCACCTCTCCACGGAGAAGCCCGCCGCGCGCCCGGAGGGCGAACAACGGTGACCGGCGGCGCCGCCCTCGCCGGCCCGGACGGCGCCCCGCGCTGCCCCTGGGCCCTGTCCACCGAGGACTACATCGCCTACCACGACCAGGAGTGGGGCCGCCCGGTCCACGGAGACGACGCCCTCTTCGAGCGGCTCAGCCTGGAGGCGTTCCAGTCCGGCCTGTCCTGGATCACGATCCTGCGCCGCCGCCCGGGCTTCCGTACCGCCTTCGCCGGTTTCCGGATCGCGGCCGTCGCGGAGTTCACCGACGCGGACCGGGAGCGCCTGCTGGCCGACGCCGGCATCATCCGCAATCGCGCCAAGATCGACGCGACCCTGGCCAACGCGCGCGTGCTGGCCGGGTGGGCGCCCGGTGATCTGGACGCCCTGATCTGGTCCCACGCCCCGGACCGGGCAGGCCGCCCGGCGCCGAGGACCCTCGCCGACGTCCCCGCGGTCACCTCCGAGTCGACCGCCCTGTCCAAGGCGCTGAAGAAACAGGGCCTGCGCTTCGTCGGCCCGACCACGGCCTACGCGCTGATGCAGGCCTGCGGCCTGGTCGACGACCACCTGAAGGAATGCGTCGCCCGGCGGCCCTGAGCCTCACGGCCCCGAGTCCCGGGCGGTCCCGAGTCCCGGGCGGTCCCGAGTCCCGGGCGGTCCCGAGTCCCGGGCGGCCCCGAACCCCGGGCGGCCCTGAACCCTGGGCCGTCGGTCAGCGGCCCAGGTACTTCGGCTTCTCCTTGCTGACGAACGCCTGCACGGCGATCGCGTGGTCCTCGGAGGCACCCGCCCGGGTCTGGAGCGCGTCCTCCTTCTCCAGCGTCTCCTCCAGGGAGTGGCTGAGCCCGTACGCCACCGACTCCTTCAGCGCCGCGTACGCCACCGTCGGCCCCGCGGCCAGCGCCCGCGCAGTCTTCTCCGCCTCCGCGCGCAGCTCGGCGGCGGGGACCAGTCGGTTCGCGATCCCGAGGTCGTACGCCTCCTGGGCCGGGATGTTGCGCGGGAAGAGCAGCAGATCGGTCGCACGACCGGGCCCGACGACCCGCGGCAGGGTCCAGGAGATCCCGGAGTCCGCGGTCAGCGCGACCCCGGCGAACGACGTGTTGAACGCCGCCGTGTCGGCCACGATCCGGTAGTCCGCCGCCAGCGCGAAGCCGAAGCCCGCCCCGGCCGCGACCCCGTTCACCGCGGCGACCACCGGCTTCGCGGCCCCGGCGAGCGCCTTCACGATCGGGTTGTAGTGCTCGCGCACCGTGCTCATCGTCCGCCCCGAACCGTCCTCGCGGTCGGCGGCCAGCAGCCCGATGTGCTCCTTGAGGTCCTGCCCGACGCAGAACGCCCGGTCACCGGCGGCGGTCAGCAGCACGGCCCGCACGGCGTCGTCGTCCGCGGCGGCCCGGACCGCGTCCCGGAGCGCGACCTTCGCCGCCACGTTCAGCGCGTTCATCGCCTCCGGGCGGTTCAGCGTGATCGTCGCGAGTCCGTCGCGCACCTCGTAGAGCACGGTGTCGGCCATGGTGTATCCCCTCCGCGTGGCGGCTCGGGGACGTACCGGTCGGTACGCCCCTGTGCAGGACAGCATGACGGAGATCACCGGCGGTGGCGCGGCGCCGGTATGTGACCTGCGTCAAAGAATTACCGGCCGTTTTCGCTCGGTGGAGCTGCGCGCGGTGGCGCAGTATCGCAGTCACATCGCCGAATTGAGTGGTTTTGCTCGCGCGCGTTGCCCAAGCGATGCCGACCGAGGTTGGTCATCGGGTCCTGCGATGCGGGATAATGACCTGGAAGCAATGTGTTCGATGCCGGTGGCGTGTGTCCTGCTTCAAGGACCGCAGGTGCCTTTCAGTGGGCCGTCGGCTTCAGACGGTTTAGCTGGGTTTCAGGAAGGGGAACGAGCATGGCGGCCATGAAGCCGCGGACGGGTGATGGCCCGCTCGAGGTGACCAAGGAGGGGCGGGGCATCGTCATGCGCGTTCCGCTCGAAGGCGGCGGTCGGCTCGTCGTCGAGCTGACCCCGGACGAGGCCGACGCGCTCGGCGACGCCCTCAAGAAGGTCGTCGGCTAACGCGCAAGCGACCATACCCTTTCAGTCGCCCCGGTGCCGCACGCGGTGCCGGGGCGACTGTTTTAGCAGGTCAGAGCGTTGTTTGGTGGGTTGAGCGCATGTCTGGGGGCCTGCTTACCGCTTCACCGCGCAGAGTAGTCCGTCGCCCACGGGCAGCAGCGACGACACCAGCTCCTGGCTCTCGCGTAGGGCCCGCACCAGTTCCCGCAGCCGCAGCACCTCGGTGGGCTGCGGACCGGAGTCCACCGTCCGGCCGCTCGCGAAGACCCCTTCGAAGGCGACCAGGCCTCCCGGGCGCAGCAGGCGCAACGATTCGGCGAGATAGTCCTGGTACTCGAGCCGGTCCCCGTCGCAGAAGACGAGGTCGTAGCCGGAGTCCGCGAGACGGGGCAGGACGTCCAGGGCCCGGCCGGGGATGAAGCGGGCCCGGTTGGCGGCGAAGCCCGCCGTACGGAAGGCCTGGCGGGCCGACTGCTGGTGCTCCGGCTCCTGGTCGACCGTGGTCAGCACCCCGTCCGGCCGCATGCCGTGCAGCAGGTGGACCCCGGAGACTCCGCACCCCGTGCCGATCTCCGCGACCGCCTTGGCGTCCACGGTGGCCGCGAGCAACCGCAGAGCCGCACCCGTACCGGGCGACACCGAGCGCAGCCCTGCCTCGCGAGCCCGGTCCCGGGCCCAGTGCAGCGCCTCGTCCTCGGCGACATAGGCGTCCGCGAACGCCCAGCTCGTCTGCCGGTTGGCGGTAATGACCCTCTCCTGTCCCCGTGGTTGCCTCGGCGTGACTTTATCCGTTGGCGTCGGGAACCCACTGATGGGACCGGTCGTTCAAGGGGAAGAGCAAGCGGCGTCTGCCGTGAGGGGGTAGGCGAATGAGCGAGGACACCGAGCAAGTGCTGACGCAGGCCCACGAGCCGTGCCAGCCCAGATCAATTTCCCGTAAAACCGCTTATCCGGAGCTAACGGGCGAGGTGGTTATGGTAGGGGCTCCACTGGACACCACCAGAGCCGATAGGGGAGGTGCGGCTGCGCCTGTGGATCGGGGCGGAGTGCTGAGGCGCTTCCTCGGATCGGCGGGCAGGCCGAAATCCGTGAACGACACCGCTGCTGACCACATCCACGCCGCTGAGCCTGCCCAGACCGCGAGCTTCTCCACCGACGCGGACGGGCAGGCGTGGACTCCACCCACCTGGGAGGAGATCGTCAGCACGCACAGCGGCCGGGTCTACCGGCTCGCCTACCGTCTCACCGGTAACCAGCACGACGCGGAGGACCTCACCCAGGAGGTCTTCGTCCGCGTCTTCCGCTCGCTGTCGACGTACACGCCGGGCACCTTCGAGGGCTGGCTGCACCGCATCACCACCAATCTCTTCCTGGACATGGTGCGCCGTAAGCAGCGCATCCGGTTCGACTCGCTGGGCGACGACGCGGCCGAGCGGCTGCCCAGCAAGGAGCCCACCCCCCAGCAGGTCTTCAACGACACCCACTTCGACGCGGACGTCCAGCAGGCCCTCGACACCCTCGCTCCGGAGTTCCGCGCCGCGGTCGTCCTCTGCGACATCGAGGGGCTGTCGTACGAGGAGATCGCCGCGACCCTCGGCGTCAAGCTCGGCACGGTCCGGTCCCGGATCCACCGCGGGCGCTCCCAGTTGCGCAAGGCCCTCGCTCACCGCTCGCCCCAGGCGCGCGCGGAGCGCCGCTCCTTCGTGCCGCGTGTTCCCGCACTGGGAGGAGGGGGCACGAGCGCGTGAGTGGATCACGGCCGAAACCTGCCGAGGGACACCTCGCAGAGCAGCACCTGGGAGACCGACTCTCCGCCCTGGTGGACGGAGAACTCGGTCATGACGCGCGCGAGCGCGTACTGGCACACGTCGCCACCTGCGCGAAGTGCAAAACGGAGGTGGACGCGCAGCGCCGCCTGAAAAACGTCTTCGCGGAGGCGGCCCCGCCGCCGCCCTCCGAGAGCTTCCTGGCCCGCCTCCAGGGTCTGCCGGCGGGCGCTGACCTCGGCGGTGGCTCCCCGCTGGACGGAGGAGGGCTGCCGGGCGCCCCGTCCGTGTCGCTCGGTCAGGTCTCCGGAGCCTTCGGGACCGGCAGGCGCGGCGAGCGGTTCGAGTTCGCCTACGCGCCCTCCCGGCGGCATGCCCCGCTGCCGGCGTCTCCGTCGGGCGCGATCGGAGCCGACCGGGGCTTCCGCATCCATGACGTCAGCCGGCCCGAGCCGGACCGGCCCGCCTCACGCGGGCTGCGGTTCGCCGCCGCAGCCGCCGGGGCGGTCTCGCTGGCCGCGATCGCCCTCGGCGGTGTCGCCGGCGTCGCACCCACCGACACGGCGGCCCGCGGCTCGGGCAGCGGCAGCAATGTGACACCGATGCGCACCCAGGGCAGCGGCAGCGCGGCGGCGACCGCGCCCGACTCCCAGCGGCGCCGCGGCACCACTCCGTCGGTCGGTCAGCTGCAGGGCCAGAGCGCCCTGGGCGACGCCCCGGCCGCCCCGACGCAGGCCGCCACGCCGCTGCTTCCCGGGGTGCCGCCGCCCGCCCACCGGCACCACAGCGCCCTGGCCGCCCCGGTCATGGCCGACGCGGCCCCGATGTCCCCGCTGATACCGCCGCTCAGCACGGCCCCGCCGCTCGTGCTGTCCGCGTGGGAGACGACCCCCGGGCTCAGGACACCCGGTTCGTTCCCCACCGCCCCCGGTTCCACCGCGACCGCGACGGCCACTGGCTCGCCGGTCACTGGTTCCACGGTCGGCGCGACCGCGGCTCCCGCCCCCACCGCGTCCGCGGCTTCCTCGGCTTCTTCCCGCATGCTCCGCTGATCTGTGCATCGACCCGGTCCGCTGCGCACGGGCGTGCGAACCTGGTTGAATCCAGGTGGCGCGCCCAGGCCGACTGCAGCCGGGTGCCGGACCGGCTCTGACGCGCGGAGGCGTACGGAGCCACGGAGTCGAGATCTGCGGCCAGCTGTGGGGAGAGCATGAACGAGGGGAAGCCCACGAAGGCGAGCCCAACGGGAGAGCGGGAGGAGCCCGCCGAGCCGGTAGCGGCCGGAGCCGCCCCGTCCGGGGCGGAGAACCGGGACGCGGCGCCCCACGGAGAGCGTGCGCGGGGCGCCGACGGGGACTTCGAACTCGCGCGGCCCGCCACACCTCCGACCACCCCCGGGGGCGACTACGCACTGCACCGGCCCCTGGACGCCGAGACCACGGAAGCCGCGGAGACCGGCGAGGCAGCGGTGGTCGGCCGTCCCGCTGGGGCCGTCGAGCCCGCCGGGCACCAGGAGCCCGGTGTGGCCGCCGGGGCCACCGAGCCCGCCGTGGCCGGATACGGTCCGGGGCAGGCCGAGCAGCCCCGGCCGCTGCACGATCCCGACCCCTACAGCACCCCGCCGTACGGTGAGCCGGGGCCCTGGGCGCCCGCGCCCCCGGTCCAGCATCCGGCGGCGACTCCCGCGCAGGGCACGGCGGTCCCGCGCCTGGTGCGGTATCCGGCGTCGGACGCGCCGGCGCACGGCGTGCCCGTCCCGGCCGCCGCACCCCCCACCGTTCCCACCGTGCCCGAGCCCGGCGCCCCGGCCACGAGCCACACCGCACCCGTGCCCCCGGCCCTGGACGCCTCCGCCACGGACGCCCCGGCGGCAGCCGGCCCCTGGCAGCGTTACGACCCCTGGGCGGCGGCCGCCGCCGGTGCGAGCGCGCCGTTGCAGCAGACCGGGGGCGCGGTGCCCACGAAGGATCAGCGGCGCAAGCGCGCGCGAAGGGTGCTCATCGGCCTCATGCTGGTGGTCGCGCTCGCCTCCGGCGGCGTCGGCGGGGTCGTCGGCGCCCACCTGGAGCGCAACGGCGGTGTGGGTGCCGTGGAACTGCCGCAGGCCGGGGAGGAGCCCGCCGGGCGGGAACCCGGGAGCATCGCCGGGATCGCCGCGCAGGCCCTGCCCAGCGTCGTCACCCTGCACGTCAGCGGTGCCGCGTCGGCGGGCACCGGTACCGGGTTCGTGCTCGACGACCGCGGACACATCCTCACCAACAACCATGTCGTGCAGCCCGCCGGAAGCGACGGCGAGATCACCGTCACCTTCCACAGCGGCGACACCGCGAAGGCCACGGTCGTCGGCCGGGACAGCGGCTACGACCTCGCCGTGGTGAGGGTCAAGGGCGTCAGCGGACTGGACCCCCTGCCCCTCGGCAACTCGGACAACGTGCGGGTGGGCGACCCCGTCATCGCCATCGGTGCCCCCTTCGACCTGGCCGGCACGGTCACCGCCGGCATCATCAGCGCGCGGGAACGCCCCATCACGGCGGGCGGCGGACGGGGCGACGGCAGCGACGTGTCGTACGTCGACGCCCTGCAGACCGACGCGCCGATCAACCCCGGCAACTCCGGCGGCCCCCTGCTCGACGCCCAGGCCCGCGTGATCGGCATCAACTCCGCCATCCGCTCCGCCGACAGCGGCGGCGGCGAGGCGGAGAGCGGCCGGGCCGGTTCCATAGGGCTCGGGTTCGCCATCCCCATCAACCAGGGCAAGCGCGTCGCCGAGGAACTGATCAACACCGGTAGGGCGACCCACCCGGTGATCGGCATCACCCTGGACATGGACTACGCCGGCGACGGCGCCCGCGTCGGCACCAAGGGCAGCGACGGCGGACCCCCGGTCAGCACCGGCGGGCCCGGAGCCAGGGCCGGGATCAGGGCCGGTGACGTCATCACGAAGGTCGACGGCCGACGCGTCCACTCCGGTGAGGAACTCATCGTCAAGACCCGCGCCCACCGCCCCGGGGACCGGCTGGAGCTCACCCTGGAGCGGGACGGCGAGGAGCGGGAGATCTCGCTGGTGCTCGGGTCCTCCGGCGGTGACTGAGCGGCGGAGAGCAAGGCGTACCGCACGCCACGAGAAGGCGAACGGGCGGGGAAGAGCCACCGCGTACACCCACCCGGAAGCCACGGGACGGTACCGGTCGTACGGGGTGGCGGGTACCGTGGATCCGGCCCGGACCACGGAAGACCGCACGGACGCACGGACGCACGGCCGCGTCGACGCACCGACCACCGAGGGCCGAGGGCCGAGGACCGAGAACATCGCAAGGAGCTTCAGGTGTTCAATGACATAGGACCGCTCGAGCTGGTGACGCTCATCGTCCTCGCCGTGCTCGTCTTCGGTCCGGAAAAGCTCCCCAAGGTCATCCAGGACGTGAGCAGGACGATCCGGAAGATCCGCGACTTCTCGGACAGTGCCAAGCAGGACATCCGCGAGGAACTCGGCCCGGAGTTCAAGGACTTCGAGTTCGAGGACCTCAACCCCAAGACGTTCATCCGCAAGCAGTTGGACAGCGACGAGCTGGGGCTCAAGGAGATCCGCAACGGCTTCGACCTGAAGAAGGAGATGGCCGACGTCACGGACGCCGTCCACGGCCGCGACTCCGAGTCGTCCTCTTCCTCCTCTTCTGCGTCGGCTGCGTCCTCAGCGGGGGGCCGCATCGACATGACGAAGAAGCCCGAGCCCTCGGCCGCCGACGACCGCCCGCCCTTCGACGCGGACGCCACCTGAGCCACGCCCTGCCGGACGCGCGGAAGCGTACGCTCCGCGCACGTGACGCGTTTCATACTCCACAGGGGTCCCGCACGGCCTGAACCGGACATCCACGCGACCCACGCGCCGGGCGCTTTTCCCGGCACACGCCGACGAGGTGGCTATGCTGCCCGAGTTGTTGTGCGGTCCGGACGAGTACGCCCGAAGGGGGGCGGGCCGCCCCGGTCCGACCAGAGCGAGGAGGCGTCCGGGCATGAAGACGACGAGTCGGGCAGTCGCGCAGGCGTCGGCCGCGGAGGACGGAGGACGAGCCCCCTCCGCCCGGCGTACGGTCGACGGCTATCTGAGCGCGCCCTTCCCCTGGTACGGCCTCGACGAGGCGTTCACGGGACGGCGCTGGCTGATGCAGGTGGGAGCCACGGCCGACGGGGCCGTCGAGCACGGGTCGATCGGACACGGCGACGAGCCCTCGGTGCGCAGCGAGTGCACGGCCGGGACCGGCCGGGAGGCCAAGGAGAAGTTCGCGGTCGCCGTGACCGTGGCCGCCAACCCGGTGCGCCGCAGCGCGGACGGCACCGGCCTGCTGGAAGCCACCTCGGTGTCCTCCGCCGCCTGGCTCGCCGGTGTGGGGCTGCTGTCGTTCACCTGGCCGGGCCAGATGGACCACACCCTGCGCGACGACTGGCTGGAGCAGCAGACGGAGACGGCCTGGGTGCTCGCGGACGACCTCGCCGGACCGGACTGGTCGACGCTCTCCCTCCCCGTGGACGGGGTGCCGACGCCGTTCCGCTACCGGGAGTCCGAGTTCGGCTGGGTGCTCGCGGGATCGACGCAGGCGGGCGTGCACGTCGGCGCGTACGGCAGAGGCATGAGCGCGTACGGACTGGGCTTCGCCGTGGTCAAGGACATCAGCGCCTACGCGGGGGCCTGAGCCGCGGACCGTACGGCCGTTCCGTGCGGACCGTACGGCCGACCCGTACGGCGAAGGGCGCCGCCCCGACGGACGGCGCCCCGCGTGAGTGCGCTGCGGCGGCTCCCGGCCCCCTACGGGCCGCTGGAGTGCTCAGAACTTGTTGCGCGGCGTGATGCCCAGTGCCAGGCCCGCCAGGCCGCGCTGGCGGCCGCCGAGCTTGCCGGCGATCGAGCGGAGCGCCGAACCGGCGGGGGAGTCCGGGTCGGACAGGACGACCGGCTTGCCCTCGTCGCCGCCCTCGCGCAGACGCACGTCGATGGGGATGGAGCCGAGTACCGGGACGTTGGCGCCCGTGGTCCGGGTCAGCCCGTCGGCCACCGACTGGCCGCCGCCGGTGCCGAAGACGTCGACCATCTCGCCGCAGTGCGGACACGGCAGGCCGGACATGTTCTCGACCACGCCGACGATCTTCTGGTGGGTCTGCACGGCGATGGAACCCGCCCGCTCGGCCACCTCGGCCGCCGCCTGCTGAGGCGTGGTGACGACCAGGATCTCGGCGTTCGGGACCAGCTGGGCGACCGAGATCGCGATGTCACCGGTGCCCGGGGGCAGGTCGAGCAGGAGCACGTCCAGGTCGCCCCAGTACACGTCCGCCAGGAACTGCTGCAGCGCGCGGTGCAGCATCGGGCCGCGCCACACGACCGGCGCGTTGCCCGGGGTGAACATGCCGATGGAGATGACCTTCACGCCGTGCGCGGACGGCGGCATGATCATGTTCTCGACCTGGGTCGGACGCCCGTCGGCACCCAGCATGCGCGGCACCGAGTGACCGTAGATGTCGGCGTCCACGACCCCGACCTTCAGGCCGTCGGCCGCCATCGCCGCCGCCAGGTTCACCGTCACCGACGACTTGCCGACGCCGCCCTTGCCGGAGGCGACCGCGTACACCCGGGTCAGGTTGCCCGGCTTGGCGAAGGGCACCTCGCGCTCGGCCTGACCGCCCCGCAGGGCGTTCGCCAGCTCCTTGCGCTGCTCGTCGCTCATCACGTCCAGCGTGACGTCGACGCGGGTGACGCCCTCGACCTCGGCGACCGCGTCCGTCACCCGCTGCGTGATCGTCTCCCGCATGGGGCAGCCGGAAACCGTCAGGTACACGGTGACCGCGACCGCCCCGTCCGCGCCGATCTCCACAGATTTGACCATGCCGAGCTCGGTGAGGGGCCGGTTGATCTCGGGGTCGTTCACCGTCGCCAGTGCTTCGCGCACCGCGTCTTCCGTAGCCATGGTGTCGATGGTACGGCGCCCGGTGCATCCCCCGGTAAGCCCGTCAGTGGTCGTCTGCGTCACGTCCCGGAGGCCGCTGCGCCCGCATCACCGGAAATGAGCCGTGGTGATCCCGGTGTCCGTTGTGGCGGTCCTCCAGTTCCTTCACCACTTCCTGCAGTTCCGAGCGGATCCAGTCCCGCGTCGCGACCTCCCCGAGCCCGATCCGCAGGGCGGCGATCTCCCGGGTCAGGTACTCGGTGTCCGCGATCGACCGCTCGCCCTGCTTGCGGTCCTGCTCCAGATTGACCCGGTCGCGGTCGTCCTGCCTGTTCTGCGCGAGCAGGATCAGCGGGGCGGCGTAGGAGGCCTGGAGGGACAGCATCAGGGTCAGGAAGATGAACGGGTACTCGTCGAAGCGCAGTTCCTTCGGCGCGGACACGTTCCACACCAGCCACACGATGATGACGACCGTCATCCAGACGATGAACCGCCCGGTGCCCAGGAAACGCGCGATGCGCTCCGACAGCCGCCCGAAGGCGTCCGGGTCCCACTCGGGCAGGAGCCGGCGCCGAGGGGGCGCGGCTGGTCCAGCCGAGGCGTACGCGGGCGCCCGGCGGCCGTGGCACCCGCCGGCAGGCGCTCGCGCACACTGTCTCGCTCAGGAGTCATCGGTCACCACTCCCTCGCCGTCCTCGGTGTCCCTGCCGTTCGCGTCGACCGTGTCGCCTGTGTTGCCTGTGCTGTCCGCATTATCTGTGTTGCCTGTGCTGTCGTCGTCCAGATGGAACTCGGTCTCCCGCCAGTCGTCCGGCAGCATGTGGTCCAGTACGTCGTCCACCGTCACCGCGCCCAGCAGCGCGCCCGCCTCGTCGACCACGGGCGCCGCCACCATGTCGTACGTGGCGAAGAACCCGGCGACCACGGGGAGTGCCGCGTCCGGCTCCAGCGGCTGCAGGTCGTCGTCGAGCATCGAACCGACCAGGGTGTACGGAGGGTCGCGCAGCAGGCGCTGGAAGTGGACCGTGCCCAGGTACTTGCCGGTCGGGGTCTCCTCCGGCGGTCGGCAGACGTAGACCTGGGCCGCGTGCGCCGGGGACAGATCGGGGTTGCGGATGCGGGCCAGCGCGTCGGCGACGGTCGCGTCGGGCCTCAACACGATCGGCTCGGTCGTCATCAGACCGCCCGCCGTGTGCTCCTCGTACGACATCAGGCGCCGCATGTCGGCCGCGTCGGCGGGCTGCATCAGGCTGAGCAGCCGTTCCTTGTCCGCCTCGGGCAGTTCGGAGAGCAGGTCGGCGGCGTCGTCGGGGTCCATGGCCTCCAGGACGTCGGCGGCGCGCTCCTCCTTCAGCTTGCCGAGGATCTCCACCTGGTCGTCCTCGGGCAGCTCCTCCAGCACGTCCGCCAGGCGGTCGTCGTCCAGGGCGGCGGCGACCTCGGCGCGGCGCTTGGGGGAGAGGTGGTGCAGGACGTTGGCCAGGTCGGCGGGGCGCAGCTGCTCGAAGGTGGCGAGCAGGTTCTCGGCGCCCTGACCCTGTTCCTCCAAGGAGAAGCCGGTGACCGCGGACCACTCGACGGTCAGCGTCTCCCCCTTGCCGCGCCGAAACGTTTTGCCCTTCCTGCCCTTACGGACGAACACGCGGTCGATCTCCCACTCCCGACGGGCCGGCAGCTGATGCACCGACAGGTCGAGGACGGTGACCTCCTCATCGGTCTCCACGAGCGTCACCCTGCGGTCCAGGAGCTCCCCGAAGACGAGCCGCTCGGTGGGCCGCTGCTCGAAGCGCCGGACGTTGAGTACGCCGGTGGTGATGACCTGGCCGGACTGCACGGCGATCACCCGGTTCATGGGCAGGAAGATGCGGCGCCGGGTGGGGAGTTCGACGACGAGGCCGAGCAGTCTCGGTGGACGGCGGCCGACCCGCAGCATGACGACCAGGTCGCGCACGCGCCCCACCTGGTCGCCGACCGGATCGAAGGCGGCGACGCCGGAGAGGTGCGAGACGAAGAACCGGGGGGCGCCCGCTGCCATGGCGGCGGCTCCTTTTCATGCGGGGTCGTGCCGTGCGTGGTATTGCCTGCTCTGTTCCTGCCTCTGCCTGTCCTTTCCTGCCTGCCCCCGTCTGCTCCGGGCCCGCACCGGTCCGGTCCCGCCCGGCCGGACGTCCTGCCGTGTTCGGTGTCCGGATGCCCCGCTCGGGTGGGTTTCAGGCTAGCCCGTCCTGATCGCAGGTGCCCTTGTGGCCGGCCCGGACGGACTGCCTCCGGCCGGACCGTACGGTCCCGGTAATCTGCGGTACGCCCTTCAGGTCCCCCTCAGAGAGGCAGCGCAACCTGTGACTCCGATCTCCCAGGGCCGTTCCCGCACCACCGCGCTGGCGCGTGCCGTGTGCGCGCTGCTCGTGACCGGAATGGCGCTCACGGGATGCTCCGAGGAAGTGGACCCGAACGAGGGCACCAACGGCGTCGGCAGACTGACCGCCGACGAGATCCAGAAGAGCACCCTGGCGGCCGCCACGTCGGTCGACACCGTGCGGCTGCACGGAAGCGTGGTCACCAGCGGGAACACCTACAAGCTCGACATGCGGCTCGCACCCGAGGGCGGCATCGGTTCGGTCACCGCCGGGGGGCAGACGTTCCGGCTGCTGAAGGTCGACGACGAACTCTTCCTGAAGGCCGACGCGGAGTTCTGGGCGAACGGCAAGGGCGGCAAGGACGGTACGGAGGGCGAGGGCACGGGTGCGAGCGACGAGGGCGGCGGTGCGTCGGACACGGCGGCGGCCGGCAAGCTCGCCGAGAAGTACGTGAAGGTGCCGGAGGACGACCCGTCGTACAAGAAGTTCATCGGCTTCGCGGACAAGGATGTCCTCCTCGGCGCTCTGCTGACCCTGCACGGCAAGCTGGCCACGGACGGCCACCATGAGCAGGAGGGCGTCCGGAGCATCCGCATCACCGGCGACAAGGGCTCCGGCGGCACCCTGGACGTCTCCCTGGAGGGCAAGCCGTATCCCCTGCGCCTGGTGCGGGCCTGGCAAGGCGGGCACCCTCACCTTCTCGGCCTGGGGCAGTGACTTCGCCCTGGAGAGACCGGCCGAGAGCGAGACCCTGGACTACGGCGGGGAGCTCCCGACCTCGTAGCTGCGGGAGGGGCACGACCGGCTAACGGCGCTTCTTCCGCCGCTCCTTCAGGCTCCGCTCGCCCGCCGTCTTCCCTGCCAGCAGCCGGGGGAGGCCCGCGGGGAGCGGACGCCGGGTCGTCACCGGAGTCGGCAGCGGGGCCTCGGCCAGCGAGCCGTCGGGCAGTGGCGCCGTCGCCCCGGTCGGCTCCAGGCGCAGCACACGGCACTCACGGGCCCAGCGCTCCGTCATCGCCTCTCCGTCGGGCGCGTTGAGGCGCTTGCCCTTGAGCACGGCGACCGCCGCGTCCCACTCCTCGGAGCCGGACGGCAGCTCCACGACCTTCGCGGCCCAGGAGACCAGCCGGCCGCCCTTGTCCTTGCTGCGCACCGTCACCTCGGCCGACACGCCGTCGGCCAGCCCCGGCAGCGGCTGCTCCCCCGGTCCGTCGCCGACCAGGCACATCGCACCCTCGTGCCACACGTGCCACAACGGCCGGGCCGGGACACCGGGCCCCTCGACCCAGACGAGGCCGGACTTCTTCGTGGCCTCCTCGATGAGGGCCCGGTCGAGCAGCGCACTGGTCGCACTTGTCATGGGCCCAGCCTATCCAGGGCCCGCACGGGGCAGGGCCTTCCCTCGGAGCCGGCCGCTCTCTCAGAGCCAGCCGTTGCGCTTCAGCGTGCGGTGGATGCCCAGGCAGAGGACCACGGTCACGCTGAGGATCACCGGGTAGCCGTACTTCCAGTGCGTCTCCGGCATGTAGTCGAAGTTCATGCCGTACACCCCGCAGACCATCGTCGGCACGGCGATGATGGCGGCCCACGAGGTGATCTTGCGCATGTCCTCGTTCTGCGCCACGGACGCCTGCGCGAGATTGGCCTGGAGGATGGAGTTGAGCAGCTCGTCGAAGCCGATCACCTGCTCGTGCACTCGGGCCACGTGGTCGGCCACGTCCCGGAAGTACTTCTGGATCTCCGGGTCGACCAGCCGCATCGGCCGCTCACTCAGCAGCTGCATGGGTCGCAGCAGCGGCGACACCGCTCGCTTGAACTCCAGCACCTCACGCTTGAGTTGGTAGATCCGCCCGGCGTCGGTGCCGCGCGGGGTGCCCTTGCGGCCCGGCGAGAACACCTCCGTCTCCACCTCGTCGATGTCGTCCTGCACCGCGTCGGCGACCGCGATGTAGCCGTCGACGACATGGTCGGCGATGGCGTGCAGGACGGCCGAGGGACCCTTGACCAGCAGCTCGGGGTCGTCCTGGAGGCGGTGCCGCAGGGCCCGCAGGGAGCCCTGGCCGCCGTGCCGGACGGTGATGAAGAAGTCCCGGCCGGTGAAGCACATCACCTCACCGGTCTCGACGACCTCGCTGCTCGAGTTGAGCCGGTCGTGGTCGAGGTAGTGGATGGTCTTGAAGACCGTGAAGAGCGAGTCGTCGTAGCGCTCCAGCTTGGGCCGCTGATGGGCCTGGACCGCGTCCTCCACGGCCAGCGGGTGCAGTCCGAACTCGCGCGCGATACCGGCGAATTCGTCCTCGGTCGGCTCGTGCAGGCCGATCCACACGAAGCCCGAGTCACGGCGCACCAGGCGCATCGCCTCCTGCGGGGTGAGCGGGCTCTCGGTGGCCACGCGCCGACCGTCGCGGTAGATGGCGCAGTCGACGACCGCGGTGGTCGTCGCCGGGTCGCGGGTGGTGTCGTAAGGGCCGCTGCTCTCCTTGCGCGGCGTGACACGGGAGGGACGGACCACGGCGCGCAGGTCGCGGATCATCGACATGGCGGGCTCCTTCGCGAAACGGGCAACGAAAGGCGCCGGTACGACGGGTGGAACCACCCGGAATGAGGACGTCCTGACCAGGGATTTCCCTGCCTCCGAGAAGAATTGAGGCGCAGGATGTTTGGCACGTCCACAAAGCGGGGAGCACCGAACCGTCGCGGTGGCGGGTTTCGTCGCTGATACGGCTACTGGGGCAGATCAGGCACAACGAAACGAGATGCTCTTCCGGTGAAGACGCGATGATGAGGGGTGGCAGCCAGTACGGAGCGGCTACATCAGCGGGTGGAAGAGCGGGTGCTACTGCACGGTCGACTTCGGTCCATGCCAGCCCCACCTCCTCCGGCCGGTCCCTCGTGAGGGACGATCCTCATCCCCTGAGGGGATTCAGGGGATTCCCCCGTGGGGGGAAGTGTCACATCGGGGCTCGGGACGCGGACTGACCTTTTCCAGCGCACTGGGGCGATGCCCCGAAGTGAAGTCCTCAAGGCCTGCGCGATGCCTGGGCGGTCTCCTGCGTGCTGCCCCGAACCACCGGGCCAGAGTAGCAGCCGACCGATGTGTCAAGGCGCCGCTTCACCTGCTACCGGCGAGTTCTATGCTCGCCGCATGGCTGATGTTCTTCCTCTGGTCGAGGCCCGGTTGCGTACGGCTCTGGGCGAACCGGACGCACGCGCGGCGGTCACCTTCCTGGGTACGGACCGCTTCGAGGTGCTGCGTTTCCACGAGGGCGACATCGTGCGCTACGCCACCCTCGGCATGTCCGCGCAGCCCATGGCCGACCCCACGGCGGTGCTCGCGGATCCGGTCGCGGGCCCGCGCGTGGAGCTGGTGCTGTCCGTACGGGCCGGCCTCGCCGACACCGACAAGGTGCTCCGTCCGCTCGCCGTGCTCGCCGCGTCGCCGCAGGTCGAGGGTGTGGTCGTGGCCCCCGGCGCCTCCCTCGACGTCGGTGAACCGCTGTGGCCCGACGCCCCGTTCACCTCGGTGCTGGTCGCCGAGCCGGGCGGTCTGGTGGAGGACCTGGAGCTCGACGAGCCCATGGAGCCCGTACGGTTCCTGCCACTGCTGCCGATGACTCCGAACGAGGCCGCCTGGAAGCGGGTGCACGGCGCCCAGGCGCTCCAGGAGCGCTGGCTGACCCGGGGCACCGACCTGAGGCATCCCGCCCGCGCCTCCGTCCCGCTGGGGTGAGCAAGCTCACCCCGGCCGCCCTCCTCGCCAACTGGCCGGCTCCGGACCGACGTTGACGAGCGGGCGCAAGGTGTCGTCCGGGCCGGTGGATCGGCCCGGACGGCCGGACGGGCCGAGTGGGCCGCGTCCGGTTCCGGGTGACCGGTTCGGTCCGGACGGGTGATCGTCCTTGACGTGGCGGTGCGGGGGTAGGACCGTGGGGCCCTATGAGGGGCGAACCCAGTTGCCCGAAGTGTGGTGGCCGGGTCAGGGCTCCCGGCCTCTTCTCCGATGCGTGGCAGTGCGATGTGCACGGCACGGTGCACCCGGTCCAGCCCGTGATACCGCCGAGCGTCGATGCCCTCAACGTCGTCGTGCACCGCACCCAGGTGCCGGTGTGGATGCCGTGGCCACTGCCGGTGGGCTGGCTGTTCACCGGCGTGGTCTCAGCGGGTGACGACCGCAGCGGCGGCCGGGCCACCGCCGTCGCCTGCACCGGGCCCGGACCGCTCGGCGGCATGGGTGAGCTCATCCTCGTGGCCGAGGAAATCGGCGTCGGGCTGGGCGCGCGGTACGCGGGCGTCGACGGCCCGGACCCCGGCCCGTATCTGAACGTCGAGAAGCCCGCCGACACCAAGGTGCTGGCCGCCGGCCGGCCGACCCCGCTCTGGCACGTCTCCAAGACGCCGGACGACCGGGCGGTCTTCGCGGGCGAGGCGCTCGGGATGTGGCTGTGGGCGGTGGTCTGGCCCGAGCAGTGCGGGCTCCTGATGTACGAGGAGCTGGTCCTCACCGACCTCCGGGACGCCGGGGCCGAGTTGGAACTGGTGCCCTGCGGGGCGCTGTCACCGCGGCTGATGGAGAGGACGCCGTAGTCCCGTGCGGAGCCGGCGGCGGGAGCGGTAGGGGGCGCAGGGTGGATTCGGGTGTGACAGGAGCGTGCGGAAATACGGTTATCCTGAAGCGTCCCTGCCCGTCGGCCACCGCTTGGAGCAACGCGTCGTGCGCATCGATCTGCACACCCACTCCACCGCGTCCGACGGTACGGACTCCCCGGCCGACCTGGTCCGCAAGGCCGCCGCTGCCGGTCTCGACGTCGTCGCGCTGACCGACCACGACACCACCCGCGGCCACGCCGAGGCCCTCGCCGCGCTCCCCGCGGGGCTCACGCTGGTGACCGGCGCCGAGCTCTCCTGCCGGCTCGACGGTGTCGGCATGCACATGCTGGCCTACCTCTTCGACCCCGAGGAACCGGCCCTGCTCGCCGAGCGCGAGCTGGTCCGGGACGACCGGGTGCCGCGGGCCCGGGGCATGGTCGCCAAGCTGAACGCCCTGGGCGTGCCCGTCACCTGGGAGCAGGTCGCCCGGATCGCCGGCGACGGCTCGGTGGGCCGCCCGCACGTGGCCACCGCACTCGTCGAGCTGGGCGTGGTGGCGACCGTGGACGACGCGTTCACCCCTCAGTGGCTGGCCGACGGCGGCCGGGCCCATATGGAGAAGCACGAGACGGACCCCTTCGAAGCGCTCCGGCTGGTCAAGGGCGCGGGCGGGGTCGCGGTGTTCGCACACCCGGCCGCCACCAAGCGCGGCCGGACCGTACCGGAGTCCGTGATGGCCGAGCTGGCCGCGGCCGGCCTCGACGGCATCGAGGTCGACCACATGGACCACGACCCCGAGACCCGGGCGCGGCTGCGAGGTCTCGGGAAGGAACTGGGGCTGCTGGTGACCGGGTCCAGCGACTACCACGGCAGCCGGAAGAGCTGCGAGCTCGGCGAGTTCACGACGGACCCTGAGGTGTACGGCGAGATCACGCGGCGCGCGACCGGCGCGTTCCCGGTGCCGGGGCCGGCGGCGCCTGAGTCCCACGCCCGTACGCCTCACACGCTCCTCCGGCTCATCGCCCCCTTTCCGGGACGTCGACGCCCTTCTTTCCCCCGCTCATTCTTGGGCTCTTTCCTCGAGCGTTCCGCGCTCGCTCGTTCCCGGCAAGGCACTCATGTTCGACGTCGCCGTCTTCGGCTCTCTCTTCCTGACCCTTTTCGTCATCATGGATCCCCCCGGGATCACCCCGATCTTCCTGGCCCTGACCGCGGGGCGGCCCGCCAAGGTGCAGAAGCGGATGGCCTTCCAGGCCGTCTGCGTGGCCGGTGGTGTGATCGTCCTGTTCGGGCTGATCGGGCAGCAGATCCTCGACTACCTGCATGTGTCGGTGCCCGCGCTGATGATCGCGGGTGGGCTGCTGCTTCTGCTGATCGCGCTCGACCTGCTCACCGGCAAGACCGACGAACCCAAGCAGACCAAGGACGTCAACGTCGCGCTGGTCCCGCTCGGCATGCCCCTGCTGGCCGGTCCCGGCGCGATCGTGTCGGTCATCCTCGCCGTGCAGGAGGCGGACGGCACGACCGCCCAGGTGTCGGTGTGGGCGGCGATCCTCGCCATCCATGTCGTGCTGTGGCTGGTGATGCGGTACTCGCTGCTGATCATCCGGATCATCAAGGACGGCGGGGTGGTCCTGGTGACGCGCCTCGCGGGCATGATGCTCTCCGCGATCGCCGTACAGCAGATCATCAACGGGGTCACGCAGGTGATCCAGGGCGGCTGACCGCGCCGCGGTGCGCGTCCCCCGTGAGGAGGCGGGTGTGTCGGCCGGGCGGATCCACAGGCGCTGCCCGAGGGCGGCGGCCTGGCGAACGGTACGGTTGACGGAGGCGGCGTCCACAAGGTGCTGTGCACGGCGGTACCGAAGGAGACCGACCGGGACCGGTTGTGTTCGCACAGTGACCGCCAGGACAATAGAGACGATGAACGACGACCTCGCGGACCTGAACTCCCGTATCGACCGCACGAACGAGCTGCTCCAGCGCATGCTTGCCGAGGTGGCGAAGACACCCTCGACACACGCGATCTTCGTCGACGCCGGCTACCTGTACGCGGCGGCGGGCCGGCTGGTGGCCGGGACGGAGGACCGCAGGGCCTTCGACCTCGACGCCGAGGGACTCATCGACGCGCTCATCGACCGGGCCCGCACCATCTTCGCGGACAGCAGGCTGCTGCGCGTCTACTGGTACGACGGGGCCCGGCGCCGCATCCACACCGCCGAGCAGCAGACCATCGCGGAACTCCCCGACGTCAAGGTCCGCCTCGGCAACCTCAACTCCAACAACCAGCAGAAGGGCGTCGACTCCCTGATCCGCTCCGACCTGGAGTCACTGGCCCGGCACCGCGCCATCAGCGACGCGGCCCTGCTGGGCGGCGACGAGGACCTGGTCTCGGCGGTCGAGGCCGCCCAGGGGTACGGCGCCCGCGTCCACCTCTGGGGCATCGAAACCCCCGAGGGCCGCAACCAGGCCGAGCCGCTGCTCTGGGAGGTCGACAGCCAGCGCACCTTCGAGCTCGACTTCTTCAAGCCGTACGTCTCCCGGCGCGCGGCCCCCGCGTACGAGCCCGCGACAGATCGGCCCACCCGCGAGGACGTCCGCTTCGTCGGTGCGCAGATCGCCGCGAAGTGGCTCGCCGAACGGGGGCGGGACACGCTGGTGGAGCTGCTGCCCGGCCACCCCTACCTGCCCGGCTCGGTCGACCAGGACCTGCTGGTGGAGGCCGAGGGCCTGCTGCAGTACTCCCTGCGCGGCCAGGCAGACCTGAGACGCGCCCTGCGCGACGGCTTCTGGGCCCATCTCCAGGCGCAGTACTGACGGCGCGCTCCCGGGGCCGCACTAGCCGTGGTGCCGGGTGCCGGTGCCGTCGTCGTGGAGCCGGTCCCAGAAGGCGGCGAGGGCGTGTGCCGTGGGCGAGGGCCGGTCGACGTTGGGGGAGTGCTCGGCACCGGCGACGACCGTGCGGTGCGCGTTCAGCCGTACGGCCATGGCATCGAGGTCCGGTACCGGCCAGGTGTCGTCGTGCGCACCCGACAGCACATGGAACGGCAGCGGCACGGCGGTGAGTTCGGCGACCCGGTCCGGCTCCGTACACAACTGCCTTCCTGTGGCGAGTAGTTGTGCGGGCCTGGTGGCCAGCCAGCGGCGGCGCAGATGCTCCTGGTCGCCGAGCCCACGGGCGGGACCGCCGACCTCCTCCGGCGGGCCCATGGCCAGGATCGCCTCCCAGCACTGCGCCATCGACATCTGGGCGAGCGCGTCCCGCAGCAGCTTCACGCGCTGCTCCTGGGAGACCGAGATCCGGCCGGGGCCCGACGAGACCAGGGTGAGCGAACGGAAGGGGGAGTGGTCCTCGAGCACGGCCGCACGGGCGATCTGGCCGCCGAGCGAGTGCCCGACGAGGTGCAGCGGCGCAGCCGCGCCGAGCGCCTCCGCCTGCGCGAGCACGTCCCGAGCCAACTCGGCCTGAGCGTAAGCGGATTCGTCGTCGGCGGGACCGTCCGACTCGTACTGTCCCCGCCCGTCCACGGCGACGCTGCGGTACCCGCGTGCGGCGAGCGGCCCGTGCAGCAGCGTGAAGTCCTCCTTGCTCCCCGTGAACCCGGGCAGTGACAGCACGACCCCCTTCGGCTCGACGCCGTCGGCCGGTGGCACGTCGACTACGGCGAACTCCCCACGGGACGTGCGGAGCCGGTACGCCCGAGCGCCGGCGGGCGGGGCGGAGGCGGGGGCCGGCCTCGGAGGGGGAGTGGGGGCGGGGGCGGGGTGGCTGGTCACGGGGTGAGGGTAGCGGGCAGCAGGGGGGCGGGCAGGTGCCGGCCGACGCCGAAGGCCCGGCCCCACGGGTGCGGGACCGGGCCTTCGGGGTGGTGCGTCAGGCCTTCGTGGGCTCCGCGGTGGCCGCCGCGGCGGCCTTGCGGGTGCGACGGACCCTGGGCTTCGCCTCGGCCGCCTCCGCCTCCGGTGCGGCCTGCGCCGGGATGTCGGCGGTGGTCGCGGCGGTCTCGGTGGTCGCGGCGGCCTTGCGGGTGCGGCGCGGCTTGGTCTCGGCGGCTTCGGCGGTGTCGAGCGCGGTCTCGGCGGCGGCTGCCGTCTTCCGGGCACGCCGGGGCTTCGCCTCGGCCGTGGCGTCCGCCGCGGCCTCCGGCTCCTGCAGGGCGGTGGCGGCCTTGCGGGTGCGACGGACCCTGGGCTTCGCCTCGGCCGCCTCCGGGGCGGATTCGGTGGTTCCCTCGACGCTGTCCACCACCGCCTCGGCCGCAGGAGCCGCAGTGGCCGTAGCAGCCGTGGCCTTGCGGGTTCGGCGGCGGCGCGGCGTCGACAGGGTCTCCGGAGCATCTCCGACTGCGCTGTCCTCGGCCGTCGCGACAGCCGACTCGGCAGGCTCGACGGACTGCGCGGGCTCGGGGGACTGCGCGGGCTCGGGGGACTGCGCGGGCTCGGGGGACTCGACCGCGGTCACCGGGACGGTCGTCGCCTCGGCGACGGACCCACCGCGCGTACGGCGACGGCGGCGCGGGGTGCGGGAAGCGGTATCGGCCTCATCGGTGCCCTCGACGGCCGGGGCCGCCGGCTGCGCCGAGTCGCCCAGCGGGGCACCGCTGCGCGTACGGCGACGGCGGCGCGGCGTACGGGCCGGACGCTCATGCTCGGCGGGCCGGGAGTCGTCCCGGCCGCTCCGGTCGTTGCGGCCACCGCGCCCGCCGCGGCCGCCCGGCTCGCCCAGGTCCTCCAACTCCTCCGCGTCGAGCCCGGCGCGAGTGCGCTCCGAGCGCGGCAGGACACCCTTCGTGCCCTCGGGGATGCCGAGGTCGGTGAACAGGTGCGGGGAGGTGGAGTACGTCTCCGGCGGATCGCTGAAGCCCAGATCCAACGCCTTGTTGATCAGCTGCCAGCGCGGGATGTCGTCCCAGTCGACCAGCGTGACCGCCGTGCCCTTCGCACCCGCGCGGCCCGTACGGCCGATGCGGTGCAGATACGTCTTCTCGTCCTCGGGCGACTGGTAGTTGATGACGTGCGTCACACCCTCGACGTCGATGCCGCGGGCGGCGACGTCGGTGCAGACGAGCACGTCCACCTTGCCGTTGCGGAAGGCGCGCAGCGCCTGCTCGCGGGCGCCCTGGCCGAGGTCGCCGTGGACCGCGCCGGAGGCGAAGCCGCGCTGCTTGAGCTGGTCGGCGAGGTCGGCGGCGGTGCGCTTGGTGCGGCAGAAGACCATGACCAGGCTCCGGCCGTCGGCCTGCAGTATCCGCGAGACCAGCTCGGGCTTGTCCATGTTGTGCGCGCGGTAGACGAACTGCGTGGTGTTCGCGACCGTCGCGCCCTCGTCGTCCGGCGTGGTGGCGCGGATGTGCGTGGGCTGCGACATGTAGCGGCGGGCCAGCCCGATGACCGCGCCCGGCATGGTGGCCGAGAAGAGCATGGTCTGGCGGCGCGCCGGCAGCAGGTTGATGATCTTCTCGACGTCGGGCAGGAAGCCCAGGTCGAGCATCTCGTCGGCCTCGTCGAGGACGAGGGCCTTGACATGCTTCAGGTTCAGCTTCTTCTGCCCCGCCAGGTCGAGCAGCCGGCCGGGGTGCCGACGATCACGTCGACGCCCTTCTTCAGGGCCTCGACCTGCGGCTCGTAGGCCCGGCCACCGTAGATCGCGGTGACGCGCACATTGCGCACCTTGCCGGCGGTCAGCAGGTCGTTGGTGACCTGCGTGCACAGCTCGCGGGTGGGAACGACGACCAGCGCCTGCGGGGTGTCGGTGAGGTCCTCGGGTTTCGCGCGCCCGGCCTCCACGTCCGCGGGGACGGTCACGCGCTCGAGGAGCGGGAGGCCGAAGCCGAGCGTCTTTCCGGTGCCGGTCTTGGCCTGGCCGATGACGTCCGTGCCCGACAGGGCCACGGGGAGCGTCAGCTCCTGGATGGGGAAGGGGGTGACGATGCCGACGGCTTCCAGGGCTTCGGCGGTCTCGGGGAGAATCCCGAGCTCTCGGAACGTAGTCAGGGTGCTGCCTCTTCTGTGTGCGCGGTGCGAGGCGAGCGCGGGGGGTCGTCTATGGACCGTGCCGGGGACGTCGGCTGCCTTACGGGGATGCCGTAGGGCACGGGACCACTGCCGACGCTCTAGCGCTCGTACCGCTGAGGGTCCCTCCGATCGTCGTACGCGATGTGCCGTACGGTCAGGGAGAGCGGTCGGGGCGGAGCCGATCGGGCCTCCGACCGGGCATCCTCATACATACGCCCTGCCGAATACATCAGAGTATTCGGCAGGCGCATTACCACCATACCCCGGATTCGCGCACACGCCATGGGCGATTTGGCCACGTAGTCGTCATCGCACCTGCTGACCAGCACCTTCCGGCTCCCGATGAGCGGGCTATTGTGCGGTTTATGACGAGCTCTGACAAGCCTGACCACGCCGAGGACACCCCCGACACCCCGGCCGCACCCACCGGCGTCGCCGCCCTGGACTGGACGGCCGCCTCCGCCGACCCGCAGTACCGCGCCGCCGTCGTGGATCTGCTCGGCGCGCTCGCGTACGGAGAGCTCGCGGCGTTCGAGCGGCTCGCGGACGACGCCAAGCTGGCTCCCACGCTGGAGGACAAGGCGGAGCTGGCGAAGATGGCGTCGGCCGAGTTCCACCACTTCGAGCGGTTGCGCGACCGGCTGGCCGAGATCGGCGAGGAGCCGACCGCCGCCATGGAGCCGTTCGTCGCCGCGTACGAGGGCTTCCACAAGCAGACGGCGCCCTCCGGCTGGCTCGAGGGCCTCGTCAAGGCCTACGTCGGCGACTCCATCGCCAGTGACTTCTACCGGGAGGTCGCGGTCCGGCTGGACTCCGACACCCGCGCTCTGGTGCTGACCGTGCTCGACGACACCGGGCACGGCGGCTTCGCCGTGGAGAAGGTGCGCTCGGCGATCGACGCGGACCCGCGCCTGGGCGGACGGCTCGCGCTGTGGGCGCGTCGGCTGATGGGTGAGGCGCTGTCCCAGTCGCAGCGGGTGGTGGCCGACCGGGACGCGCTGTCGACGATGCTCGTCGGCGGTGTCGCGGACGGCTTCGACCTCGCAGAGGTCGGCAGGATGTTCTCCCGGATCACCGAGGCCCACACCAAGCGAATGGCCGCCCTGGGGCTGGCGGCCTGAGAACCGGTCAGGTCCCGTACCGGCGTCGGCGGCCGTCAGGCGGTCGCCGACCGGCCGCGGAGCCTCCCCGCGGGGCGCAGCAGCAGTGACACCGAGGCCGCGGAGACGATCACGGCGCCGAACAGGACCGTCAGCGGGCTGCTCGCGTCCAGCGCGCTGTGCGTGATCAGCGCGCCGAACACGGCCCCGGCCACACCGGTCGACAGGACCAGCGCGCGGGCGGGGAGGCGGTGCGGCAGGCGGCGCGTGGCCGCCCACGCCAGGGCCAGGCCGAGGATCGCTGAACTGAGCGCTTCCAAGAGCATGTCGGGGTCCCTCCCACATGGCCGGCCTGATCGCATCGGTCGTAGCCCGTCTTACCCCTGACCTGCGAAATCCAATCCTCCTCCGCGTGCGACCTGTGCTCCGTCCGTGAAGAGCGGGGTGGCGGGAGACAGCGGGGGAAACGGCCGGTGACGTAGGGGAGAACAGCAAGGGAGAGGGGCTGAACGGTTCAACAACGGGGGAGGGACGCGGAAAGGCCCGGCGGTATCGGAATTCCGAAACCGCCGGGCCCTTGCCCTGTCTGCCGGTCGTCGCCTACAGCGCGCCGAAGCCCACTTTGCGCGGGGCCGGCTCGCCGATCTCGACGTACGCGAGACGGTCGGCCGGGACCAGGATCTTGCGGCCGTGCTCGTCCACGAGGCTCAGCAGCTGCGACTTCCCGGCCAATGCCTCGGCCACCACGCGCTCGACCTCCTCGGCACTCTGACCGCTCTCCAGAACGATCTCGCGGGGCGCGTGCTGCACGCCGATCTTGACCTCCACGGCTATGTCCCTCCGACGGTCAGTGAAGTGCGCGACCTTCCGCGCCGTACCCAGCACACATTAGCCCGGTGAGGGGACGCGCACGCTCTGCCCCCGCAACGCCAGGAGCGAACACCCGACGGGAACAAACGACCACCCCCGCGCGCCCGGCGGCGCTCCTGGAGGCTGTCAGAACTGCTGCTCGTTGCCGTGCAGCGGGAATCCGGCGATGCCCCGCCAGGCCAGCGAGGTCAGCAACTGCACCGCTTGGTCGCGGGGCACGCTGCGGTCGCTGTGCAGCCATGACCGCGCCACCACCTGGGCCAGACCGCCCAGCCCCGAGGCGAGCAGCATCGACTCCTCGCGCGACAGACCGGTGTCCTCGGCGATGACGTCGCAGATTGCCTCGGCGCAGTCGTTGGTGACCCTGTCGACGCGCTCGCGTACGGCGGGCTCGTTCGTCAGGTCCGACTCGAAGACCAGGCGGAAGGCACCGCCGTCGTCCTCGACGTACGCGAAGTAGGCGTCCATGGTCGCCCGTACGCGCTGTTTGTTGTCGCTGGTCGACGCGAGCGCGTGGCGCACCGACTGGATCAGCGCCTCGCAGTGCTGGTCCAGCAGCGCCAGATAGAGATCGAGCTTGCCCGGGAAGTGCTGGTAGAGCACCGGCTTGCTGACGCCCGCACGCTCGGCGATGTCGTCCATCGCCGCCGCGTGGTAGCCCTGCGCGACGAATACTTCCTGGGCGGCGCCCAGCAACTGGTTCCGTCGGGCACGGCGCGGCAGGCGTGTACCCTTCGGGCGCACGGTCTCTGTCTGCTCGATGGCTGTCACGCCGCCTCCCATTTTCGTCCACGTGCGGTGTGAGCCGCGCCGCCATCGTACTTTTCGGTAACCGTGGTGTGCGCGCTGAGAGCGCAGAATTTCACGTACCGGACTACGGCGAAAGCGGCACGGACGGTTTCAAAATCTGTCAAAGGGGGCAGGGTGCCGCCTCCCTCTCGTGTGATGTCGCCTTCACCGGTAGTCGTCCTCGTCGAGGGAGACGACCCGGGCCTGCTCGGCCAGGTCCGCCTCATTGGCGCGGTCGGCGTCGGCGCCGGTCAGCGGTTCGTCGCGGTCCTGCTCGAGGTCCGCGCGCTGTTCGGCCGCGTCGACCTCGGGTGCCTCGACGTCGTACTCCTGGCCCTCGCGAGCGTCCTCGGCTTCCTCGAACGTCTCGGGGTCGGTGGGGTCTACGGCCATGGCTGGGCTCCCTTCCTATGAACGTCCCCGGAGAGTGCAGGGGCCACATGCGGGTGCCCTCGGTATGAGCCTAGGAGACACCCGATCCGGACGCTATGCGATCCGCGATCGGGTTGTGACACGGTGCGCACGGCGGAGTCGACGGTGGCCGACCGGTGCCGGCGCCGCCCCTGTGACCGCGAACACATGAGTCCCCGCGTGATCGTCTCGTAACATTGCGGCATGTCTTCGACCGACCTGCCGTCCGTGCCGCCCGCGACCGTGCTACCCAGGGTGGCCGCCGTCAGGGTCGCGGAGGGTGAGCGCCTCAGATCGGTCGAACTGCCCGGCGTCACCCTGTCGGTGCGGTCGAGGCCGCCCGCGCGTGAGGGCCTGCCGCCCGCCCTCCACATCCACGGGCTGGGAGGGTCGTCGCAGAACTGGTCGGCCTTGATGACGCACCTGGACGACGTCGTCGACAGTGAGGCCGTCGACCTTCCGGGCTTCGGTGACTCGCCGCCCCCGGACGACGGCAACTACTCGATCTCCGCGCACGCGCGCGCGGTGATCCGTTATCTCGACTCGTCCGGGCGCGGTCCCGTGCACCTCTTCGGCAACTCGCTCGGCGGTGCGGTCGCCACCCGCGTCGCCGCCGTACGCCCCGACCTCGTCCGCACGCTCACGCTCGTGTCACCGGCCCTCCCCGAGCTGCGGGTGCAGCGCACCGCGGTGCCCACGGGACTGCTGGCGGTGCCCGGGGTGGCCCAGCTCTTCACCCGGATCACCCAGGGGTGGTCGGCGGAGCAGCGAGTCCGCGGCATCGTCGCGCTCTGCTACGGGGACCCCGCGCAGGTGTCGCCGGAGGCGTTCCGCAACGCCGTGCAGGAGATGGAGCGGCGAATGCGGCTGCCGTACTTCTGGGACGCCATGGCGCGCTCCGCGCGGGGACTCGTCAACGCGTACACCCTGGGTGGTCAGCACGGTTTGTGGCGCCAGGCCGAGCGGGTGCTCGCGCCGACGCTGCTGCTGTACGGCGGCCGGGACCAGCTCGTCGGCTTCCGCATGGCCGGGCGCGCGGCCCGCGCGTTCCGCGACTCCAGACTGGTCACCCTGCCCGACGCGGGGCACGTGGCGATGATGGAATATCCCGAGATCGTGGCCGCCGCTTTCCGTGAACTCCTCGTGGACACAACGGATTCAGTGGCTGAGGGGGATACTTTGGAGCCGGGCGCGAAGGGCGCCCCGGGCTCGGCCGCCGACACCGCTGCGGACGAGACCGCCGACGGCGGGGCCACCGCCGAGAACCTGAGGGGCTGAGGCACCACGTGGGACGCCACAGCCGTCGTGGACCCGCCCCCAAGGGCGGCACCGCGGATCCGACGGCGGCACGTGCCGACCGGGAGGCCCGGGGCGGCCGGGGAGGGGCCTGGCCGGACGGTCGGCGCGAGGGCCGTCCGGGGCAGGGGGCGACCTTCGACGGAACCGGGGTGCACGGCCCGGTTCCGTCCGGTCGTGGAGTGCCGGGTCACGGCCCGCCCGCGGGATACGGGACCCCCGCTCACGGGGTGCCGCGCCTGCCGGACGGATGGCTTCCGGACGGGACGCCCGCGCGTGGAGTGCCGCGGCTGCCCGACGGCACCCCCGCTCACGGCGTTCCGCGCGTCCGTGGCGGCGGCCATCCCGAACAGCGGGAACCCGGCGGTGGCTGGGGCGAGTTGAGGGGGAAGGACCCGGCAGCCGGGTACCCGGGGCATCCCGGGCCGGCCAGTGGCGGCGTGCCCCTGCCGCGACAGCGTCAGGCGCCCCCCGGGGGGCCGCGGGGCCCGCGACAGGACTACCTCGACGCCTTCGACGAGGGGGACGACCTCTTCACGCCCCGCGACACGGCCCGCCGGACCTCCGCCACGGACTCCGCGTACCCGGCGGACTCCCACGCCGCCGTCACCGACTGGGACACCGCGTCGGCCGCCCGCGCCCCGGCCGACCTCCACGACGACGCGCCACCCGCCGGGGCGCCGACGGAGACCAAGGGCGCCAAGGGGCGCGCGTTCACCGGGATCGCGGCCGCCGCCGTCACCACCGTGCTGGCCGTGGTCGTGGCCGGCCAGGTCGCCGACGAACACGATGCCGCCGACGACGTACAGGCGCAGTCCGTCACCGGTCAGGCGGCGCACGACGTCCGGGACTCCGGTTCGCGCGGGGGCGAGCGGGACGACGCCTCGGGGGCGTCGTCCGGCGCCGGGCCGCTGACGTACGCGCAGAAGATGGAGAAGAGGTACCCGATCGCCGACTCCCGCGCGGGCTCGGGGAAGTTCGACGCGATCCCCGGAATCGACCACGCGCAGGGCAAGGGGCAGAAGATCACCTACCGCGTCGATGTGGAGCAGGGGCTCGGCCTCGAGGGCCAACTCTTCGCCGAGGCGGTGCGGCGGACGCTCAACGACAACCGAAGCTGGTCGCACAACGGCGCCCGTGTCTTCGAGCGCATCCACTCGGGCCGCCCCGACTTCGTCATCACCCTCGCCAGCCCCGAGACGACCGCCGACTGGTGCGCCAAGTCCGGACTCGACACCACGGTGGACAACGTCTCCTGCGACTCGGCGGCCACCGAGCGCGTGATGATCAACGCGTTCCGGTGGGCGCAGGGCGCCGAGACGTACGGCGACGAGCTTCTCGCCTACCGCCAGATGCTGATCAACCACGAGATCGGCCACCGCCTGGGGTACAACCACCTCACCTGCGACAAGGACGGCGAGCTGGCCCCGGTCATGCAGCAGCAGACCAAGTTCCTCGACCACGGTGGAATCAGCTGCCGGCCGAACCCCTGGCCGTATCCGAAGGGCTGACGCACCGGCCGGGCGCACCGGGCGCGCCCGTCGCCGTTTGATCGCATAGCGCCACCAAACGCGCCCCGTGCGAGAAAGTTACGACTGTTCACCCCTTGTGGTGGTGCGACGGACAACCGTCCATCACACCCCCACCTTGTCCGCATACGTTCGTCCCGCTGCGAGCCGCCGGGCCAACGGCGGCTCCCCATACGGGAGATCGGGGGTGCACTCGTGCGCATCGGACTGCTTACGGAGGGTGGCTATCCGTATGTGGGCGGTGACGCCGGATTCTGGTGCGACCGTCTCGTGCGCGGACTCGGGCACCACGAGTTCGACGTCTACGCGTTCAGCCGCAGCGAAGCCCAGGAGGACGCCGGCTGGGTGCCGCTGCCGCCGCAGGTCACCAGGGTGCGTACCGCGCCGCTGTGGGCGGCCGAGGATGACGGGGTGGTGTACGGCAGGCGCGCGCGCCGCCGCTTCATCGAGCACTACGGCGAACTCGCCGCCGTGCTCAGCGCGGCGGACCCCGCGACGACCCGTGCCCCGGCCGAGGCGGACCGTTTCGCCCACGCGCTGTACGGCCTTGCCGAGCTCGCCCACGACGAGGGCGGTCTCGGCGACGCTCTCCGCTCCGAGACCGCCGTACGAACCCTGGAGCGCGCCTGTCGTGCGCCCCGCGTGCTGCGCGCCGCGCGGGAGGCCCGGGTACCGGACCTGCTGGCCGTGGCCGCCCGTCTGCACCACGCCCTGCGCCCCCTCTCGCTCGACTGGTACGAGGAGGACGGGCTCGGCGCGGTCGACCTGTGCCACGCCGCCTCCGGCGGCACGGCCGCCCTGCCGGGCCTGCTCGCCGGCCACTTCTTCGACGTCCCCCTGCTGGTGACCGAGTACGGCGTACGGCTGCGCACGCACTACCTGACCCGCCCGGACGCCCCACCCGCGGTCCGGTCCCTGCTCGCGGCCTTCCACGGCCGGCTCGCCGCCGAGACCTACCGGCGGGCCGCGTTCGTCACCCCGGGCAACACCCACGCCCGCCGCTGGCAGGAACGCTGCGGTGCCGACCGGGCGAAGATCCGCACCGTCTACCCCGGTATGGAAGCCGCGCCCTTCGCGGAGGCGGAGGAGTCCCCGGAGCGCGCGGATCCGCACACCCTCGTGTGGATCGGCCGCGTGGAGCCCGCCAAGGACCTGGTCTCGCTGCTGCGCGCGTTCGCCGGCATCCGCGAGGAAGAGCCCAGGGCCCGCCTGCGGATCATCGGCGGCCCGACCGGCCCGGAGGGTGCCGCCTACCTCGAGCACTGCCGGGCGCTGGCCGCGAGGCTCTTCCCGGACGGGGCCGAGGGCCCGCACTCCGCCAGCGCCGGCCCGGTGTCCTTCGAGGAGAGCGGCGACCCGGAATCCACCGGCCGGGCCGAGGCGTACGCCTCGGGCGCCGTGATCGTCCTGTCGAGTGTCGTGGAGGGGTTCCCGGCCGGTCTCGCCGAGGCGATGCTCACCGGCCGCGCGACGGTGTCCACGGACGTCGGCGCGGTGGTCGAGGTCATCGGCGGAACCGGTCTCGTCGTACCGCCGCGCGACCCGCGGGCGCTCGCCGAGGCCTGCGTGACGCTGCTGCGCGACCCCGAGCGCCGTGCGCGCCTCGGCGCCGCCGCGCGCGCCCGCGCACTCGAACTGTTCACCGTCGAGCAGAACGTCGCCGCGTTCCACGACCTGTACCTGGAGATCGTCGCACGGAGCCCGGTCCACCGCGTCCTCCTGAACGGCACCGGTGACCCCCTGCCCTTCGCCACCCCCGCCGAGGTCCACGTCCCCGGCGACTGGTCCGGTCCCGCCTCCCGCCCGCCGTCCCGCACCGTCCCCGCCTGGGCCACCGACGCCGCCGTGCGGGCCACGGACATCCCGGTGCCGGTCACCCCGGTGCAGGCCACACCACTGGTCCCCGCGACGGAGGCGGCGCGATGACCGGACTCGACGAACTGGACCGGGAGCCGGCCCGGCCCGCCACCAACCGCCCAGACACCGCCGACCCCGTGAAGGCGCTGCTGCACCGCCACCGTGAGTTGTGCGAACGCGCGGTGGACCCCCTGGAGATCGCGGCCGGCCTGGAGGCGCACGGCGTCACCGACCGGACCGCCGCACGCTTTCGCCACCGGGACGTCTTTTCCCTCGCGGAGGAGCTGTACGCCCGGATCCCCCGTGACCACGACACCCCCAGCCCCTCCGCCACCGCCGCTCCCGAGGTGCGCGCCGGCTGGATCGCCCTCACGCTGCTCCCCGGCGCCCTCGGCGTCGCGTCGGTGACCGCCCTGCGCCTCATCCAAGGCCAGACCCGTCTCTACGCGGTCGCCGCGGGAGTGCTCGCCGTCGCCCTGGCCGCGCGCGCGGCTCTGCGCCGGGGCCCGCTGAGCGCCGCCCGCCCGCCGGCCTCGGGCACGGCGACGTGGACCTGCTGGCTCATCGGCTACGCCGTCCTGGGCGACGGCCTGCTCCACGCCGCGATCACCGGCGGCCCCGACGGCCCGCCCACCGGTGCCGCCGACGGCGACTGGCCGCTCACCGTCGCTCCGGCCCTGGCCCTCACCCTGGTCTGCGCCCCCGGTGCCTGGCTCGCCCACCTGCTCACCGTGCGAGCCCGCCGCAGACTCGCGTCCAGCCGAGGCCTCGAAGACTTCACCGCCTCCGTACGCCCCCTGCTGTTCGGCGTCCTCACGCTGTTCCTGTGCGCTCTGGCCGTTCTCCTCTCCCTCTGCGCGGCGGCCCTGGACGAACCCTTCACCCACTCCGAGGCGCTCTCCCTGGGCGCCCTCCTCTTCCTGGCCCGTCTCCTCACCCTCCACGGCTTCACCCGCGCCCCGAAGGTGATCCTCGTCGCCGCCGCCCTGGCACAGGCAGCAGCCCTGGCCACGGTCTTCGCGGCCCGCCTCCCCGGCTGCGGCGCGCTGGCCGCGCCCGTGGAGAGCCTGGTCACCGCCTGGGGGCCCACCGCCGTCCCCACTCTCATCTGCGGCGCGGCGGCCCTGACCCTCCTGATCCACGCAGCCCGCACACTCACCCGAGCCTCGGCGCACGCCCAGCCGCAGGCACCACTCCAAGGAGATCCCACATGATCACCCGCCCAGCAGCCTCGGCCGCCACAGGAGCCGCCCGATGAGAGTTCTGCTGATCGGAGCCAACGGGTACATCGGCCGTTTCGTCGCCGACCGTCTGCTCGCCGACCCGGCCGTCCAGCTCACCGTCCTCGGCCGCGGCGACGACGCCGACGTCCGCTTCGACCTCGCCACCGGCAGCCCCGGCGCGCTCACCCGATTCCTCGACGCCGTCCACCCCGGCGTGGTGGTCAACTGCGCCGGTGCCACCCGTGGCGGTGCCCGCGAACTCACCCGGCACAACACCGTCGCCGTCGCCACCGTCTGCGAGGCCCTGCGCCGCAGCGGCTGCGGCGCCCGCCTCGTACAGATCGGATGCAGCGCGGAGTACGGCCCCAGCCAGCCCGGTTCCTCCACGGCGGAGGACGCCGTCCCCCGTCCAGGCGGCCCGTACGGTGTCAGCAAGCTCGCCGCGACCGAACTGGTTCTCGGCTCCGGGCTGGACGCCGTGGTCCTGCGGGTCTTCTCACCCGCCGGGCCCGGCACCCCCGCCGGCTCCCCGCTCGGCCGCCTCGCCGAGGCGATGCGCCGCGCCATGCAGTCCGGCGACGGCGAACTGAAGCTAGGCGGTCTCGGTGCCCAGCGCGACTTCGTCGACGTCCGTGACGTGGCCCGCGCCGTGCACGCCGCCTCGCTGTCCGCCGCACAGGGCGTCATCAACATCGGTTCGGGCCGAGCCGTCCGCCTGCGTGACGCCGCCGCGGTCCTCGCCCGCGTGGCCGGATACGGCGGTGTCCTCCACGAACTCGACGGCCCGTCCGGCACTCACGTCATCCACGGCGGCCACGTCACCCACACAGGCCACACCGCCCACACCCCGCATCTCAGGCCGGGCATCGGCCATCCGCGGAACGAGTCCGACCACCAAGGGGCGTCGGTCGCGTACCCGTACCCGGACGGCTGCGGCAGCTGGCAGCAGGCGGACGTGCGCACCGCGCGCGACCGGCTCGGCTGGCGCCCCAGAACCAACCTCGAGGAGTCCCTCGCCGACATCTGGATGGAGGCGGCATGTCGTATCTGATCCCCCGGCTCAGGCCCGGCACCGGTATCCGTACCGGCTTCGGCGTCCCCGGCCTGGCGCACCCCCTCCTCGCCCCGGCCGAGTGGAAGGCACTCACCCGCCCGGGAGACGGAAGCCCTCTGCACTGGGTCGTCCTGAACGTGGCCAACGGACCCGGCGTACAACCCGACCCGCACTGCCTGGAGGCGGCCTGGCCTGCGCAACGCCGGTGTCCGCATCCTGGGTCATCTCGACTCGGCATATGGCTTGAGAGGTTTCGGCGAGCTGATCTCGGACGCCCACCGGTTCATCGACTGGTATCAGGCCGACGGATTCCTCCTGGACCGCTGCCCCGCGGACCGTGCCGCGCTCCCCGAGGTCCGGCGCACGGTCGGCACGCTCCGGGGAATCCGTGGCGACGCCCACATCGTCCTCGGTCACGGCATCCACCCGCACCCGGGCCACGCCGAGATCGCGGACCAACTGGTCACCTTCTCCGGTCCGTGGAGCGACTACCGCTGGTCGCAGGTGGCGGAGTGGACCGCCGACCATCCGCCCGAGCGGTTCTGCCACATCGTCCACGGAGTGCCCGGCCCGCACTTGGAGGAGGCGCTGCGCATCGCCCGCTGGCAGGGCGCCGCGACCATCTACTTCACCGACCGCACGGACCGCGACGGCCGAACCGGTCCCTGGGAACCGCTGCCCGGTTACTGGGACGATCTCGTCTCGCGGATCGGGATGGGTGTCTCGGAATGAAAAAGGCCATGGCACTGTTGGGGGGAGGACAACTGTAGTGATTGACCGACCAACGGAGTCCCCGTGTCGTTGCCACCCCTGGTCGAGCCGGCCCCGAGCTCACCGTAGACGAGGTTCGCAGGTACTCCCGCCACCTGATCATCCCCGATGTGGGGATGGACGGGCAGAAGCGGCTGAAGAACGCCAAGGTGCTGTTCGTCGGCGCCGGTGGCCTGGGTTCGCCAGGGCTGATGTACATGGCCGCGGCGGGCGTGGGCACGCTCGGCATCGTGGAGTTCGACGAGGTCGACGAGTCGAACCTGCAGCGGCAGGTCATCCACAGCCAGGCCGACATCGGCCGGCCGAAGGCCGAGTCCGCGCGAGACACGATCAAGGGCATCAACCCCTACGTGAACGTGGTCCTGCACGAAGAGCGGCTCGAGGCCGACAACGTGATGGACATCTTCAGCGGGTACGACCTGATCATCGACGGTACGGACAACTTCGCGACCCGCTACCTGGTCAACGACGCGTGCGTGCTGCTGAACAAGCCCTACGTCTGGGGCTCGATCTACCGCTTCGACGGCCAGGCCTCCGTGTTCTGGTCCGAGCACGGTCCCTGCTACCGCTGCCTCTACCCGGAGCCCCCGCCCCCCGGCATGGTCCCCTCCTGCGCCGAGGGCGGCGTCCTGGGCGTGCTGTGCGCGTCCATCGGTTCCATCCAGGCCAACGAGGGCATCAAGCTCCTCGCCGGCATCGGTGAGCCGCTGGTCGGCCGCCTGATGATCTACGACGCCCTGGAGATGCAGTACCGCCAGGTCAAGGTCCGCAAGGACCCCGACTGCGCGATCTGCGGCGAGAACCCGACCGTCACCGAACTCATCGACTACGAGGCCTTCTGCGGCGTCGTCTCCGAGGAGGCCCAGGCGGCGGCCGCCGATGCCACGATCACTCCCAAGCAGCTCAAGGAGTGGATCGACGAGGGCGAGAACATCGAGATCATCGACGTCCGCGAGCCGAACGAGTTCGAGATCGTCTCCATTCCCGGCGCCCGGCTGATCCCGAAGAACGAGTTCCTCATGGGCAACGCCCTGGAGGCCCTTCCGCAGGACAAGAAGATCGTCTTGAACTGCAAGACGGGTGTCCGCAGTGCGGAAGTTCTCGCGGTCCTGAAGTCCGCGGGCTTCGCCGACGCCGTCCACGTCGGCGGCGGCGTGGTCGGCTGGGTCAACCAGATCGAGCCGACGAAGCCGATCTACTGACCCCGGGTCACCACCGCGATGTCGGCCTGATCCGCACGAGAGGCCGAGGCGGGGGCCTCGCGCACCACGGGTGCGCGAGGCCCCCGCCGTTGTCATGAGCAGACCTTGCCGTCCTTCGGCACCGTGCCGTCCAGCAGATACGCGTTCACGGTGGAGTCGACGCAGTCGCTCCCACTGCCGTACGCGCCGTGGCCCTCGCCCTTCCAGGTGAGCACGACCCCCACGTCCTTGCCCAGTTCGTCCGCCATCCGCCGGGCACCCTCGTACGGGGTGGCCGGGTCGCCGGTGTTGCCGATCACCAGGACCGGCGCCGCACCCGGCGCGCTCACCTCCGGGGTGTCGTGTCGGCCCGGCACCGGCCAGTCGTGGCACCAGCCCGCCATGTCCCAGCCGAGGGACGACCCGAACACCGGCGAGATCCGCTCGAACTCCGGCAGCAGCTTCTTCGTCTGCGCCGCCGTCGGCCGCTGCCTGTCGTCCGAGCACGATATGACCCGCTGCGAGTGGGTCGTCGTGCCGTAGTGACCCGACGCGTCGCGTTCGTTGTAGCCGTCGGCCAGCGCCAGCAGTTCCGAGCCGTCCCCCTCTTCCGCGGCCCGCAGGGCGCTGGTCAGCGCCGGCCAGCCCTCCTTGGTGTACAGCGGGAGGACGATGCCGGTCAGCGCCAATGTCTGGGTCAGCTCCCGGCCGGCCGAGGACGTGGGCAGCGGCTCGGCGTCGATCCGGTCCAGCAGCTCCGCGACCTCGCGCGTCCCCTGCTCGGGATCCCGCCCGGTGGACTTCAGATAGTTGTCCAGCGCGCGCTGGAAACCGCGCGCCTGGTTCTTGGCGTGCCCCACCGTGTCGGCGGTCGGGTCGACGACCGCGTCGAGGTTCATCCGGCCCACCTTCTCGGGGAACAGATGGGCGTAGACCCCGCCGAGTTCGGTGCCGTACGAGATCCCGAAGTAGTTCAGCCTGTCGTCGCCGAGCGTCTGCCGGATGTGGTCCAGGTCGCGGGCGGTGTCGGCGGTCGACACGTGTGCCATCAGCTTGCCCGCCGCCTCCTGGCAGCCTTGCCCGAAGTCCGCGGCGTCCCTGAGGTAGGCCCGCTCCTCGGCCGGGGTGTCCGGGGTGGTGTCCACCGACTCGGCCGCCTGGATCTCCCCGTTCTCCCGGCAGCGGATGCCCTCGCTGGCGGCCACTCCCCGCGGGTCCCAGCTCACCAGGTCGTACCGCTCGCGCAGCTTCGAGACGTTCGCGGCGTAGGAGGGCATCATGGACACGCCGGAGCCACCGGGGCCGCCGAAGTTGAACAGCAGCGACCCGAGGCGGTCGCCTCCCGTGGCCTTCGCCCGGATCAGGGCCAGCCCGATCGTCTCGCCGTCCGGTTCCGACCAGTCGAGCGGCACCTCGAGCGTGCCGCACTGCCAGTCGTCACCGGGGGCGGGCGCGCCGCCGGAGGCCTCGCAGCGCCCCCAGTCGAGCGCCGCCCTGCCGCTCTCGTCATCGGACGAGCCGCCGCTGCACCCCGCCGTCAGGAGCGCGGCGGAGACCGCCAGAGCCGTCCACCGTACGAAACGCGTCATGTGCCACATCCCCCCTCGCGGGCCGTCCGCACCGTGCGGCGGATGGCGGTCAGGCCATGGTAGGCAGATCCCGGGTTCACCGGGAAAACCTGTGGATAACCCTCTGACCTGCCACTTCACGGAGTGCAGGAGCAGACGGTCCCCGCTCGGCACAGCTCCTCGAACTACAGCGCTTCCTTGCGGGTGAGGTGGTTGAAGGCCAGCCATCCCGGCAGCACCGGCAGCCACAGGGTCAGCAGCCGGAACAGCAGCACCGCCGGCGCGGCGACCTCCTTGGGCAGCCCCACCGCGATCAGACCGACCGTCAGGGTCGCCTCGACCGCGCCCACACCGCCCGGGGTGGGCGCCGCCGACCCCAACGCGTTGCCCGCGAGGAAGACGACGGCGACACTGGCGATGCTGATCGAGGTCGTCTCGTCGCCGAACGCCCGGATGGAGGCGTCCAGACACATCACGAAGCAGGCGGTGAGCAGCAGCATGCCGCCGATGCCGGTGATCAGCTTCTGCGGGCGCTGCAGCACATCGAGCATCCGCGGCACGACACCCGCGAACAGCGACCGCACGCGCGTGACGACGAACTTCCGCAGGAACGGCACCGAGGTCACCACGAGCACCAGCACCGCCACCGTCAGCAGACCCGCGATGACCGTGCGGGACGGAGACAGCGACGGCGTCTTCTCGATACCCGTCAGATAGCCGAACGACAGCAGCATCAGGATGTGGCAGCCCAGCCCGAACAACTGCGACGCGCCGACACTCGCCACGGCGAGCCCCGGCCGTACCCCGGCGCGCTGGAGGAACCGGGTGTTCAGAGCGACACCGCCCACTGCCGCCGGGGCGACGATCTTCACGAAAGACCCGGCGACCTGCGCCGCCACCGTCCTGACGAACGGCACCCGCTCCGGGACGAACCCCAGCAGCGCCAGGGCGGCGGCGAAGTAGCTGCCCGCCGAGAACAGGACGGCGGCCGCCACCCAGCCCCACTCGGCGTTGGCGATCAGCGGTCCGAACTCGATGTGGGTGAGCTGCGTCAGCAGGAAGTACGCGCCGATGGCGCCGGCGATGAAACTGATCAGCGTGCGCGGACGCACCCGCTCCAGCCGGGCCGGCTCCACCGGCGCCTGCGGCCTGATCCGCAGCACCTCGTGCCGGATCTGCGTGAGCAGGTCCTCGTCGCGGGCCTCGTCCAGCGCCTCGTCGATGGCACGCTTCTCGGCCCGCTGTTCCGCCCGCATGGTCCTCTTGTCCGGCTTCCCGGCCGCGGCGAACCCGGCCGAGGGCCCTTCGGCGTGCTCCGCGGCCTGTTCCGCGCGGAACGGCTTGGCCTGCCGGGAGGCCTCCAGGACCGCCTCGCGGTCGCGCTGCGCCCGCTCCCGGGCGAGCCGGCGCAGGGTCCCGCGTGTGGAGCGGCTCAGCGCGATGGGCTGGAGCATCGGCAGGCAGTCCGCCACGGCGTCGGGCCCGAGCACACTCAGCGCGGAGGCCACCGCGCGTTCGGCGCCCACCCTGAGCCCGAGCGTCACCAGCAGTTGGGAGACGTCCATGCGCAGCAGCAGATCGCCGGCCGCGATCTCCCCTACGCGCAGGTCGGTGAGGATCACCCTGCCGGAACGATCCACCAGGATTGCGTCCCCGACCAGCCTGCGGTGCGCGATCCGGCGGGACTGCAACGCCTGCACCTGACGCCAGGTGCCACGCAGCAGCTCGTCGGTGATCTCCTCGTCCGGCAGCGAGTCCAGGGTGCGCCCGCCGCTGTGCTCGTAGACGAGCATCACCGCGTCGGGGCCGAGTTCGGAGGTCGCGATCAGCTTGGGCGCGTTGGCGCCGGCCGCGATGGCCGCGTACGCCAGCAGTGCCTCCTGCTCCAGTGCCTGGCGCAGGGACTGGAGGCTGCTGCGGGTGGCGAAGCCGCGCAGGGTCAGATTGCGCCACGCGCGGTAGAAGAAGCCCTGTGCCTGCTGCTCACGGTCGACCACCGTCACGTCCAGCGGCGGACCGTCCTCCAGGGTGACGAAGTACCGGCGGCCCCGGTCCCCGGCCTCGACGGCGTCCGGCGCCTCCTGGCGGGACGCGCTCACGGGATGGAAGCCGACGGTCCGCAGGCCCGCCATCAGGGTCTGTCCGGTGGGGCGCACATTGGGCGAACCGACCGCGTAGAGGGTGCCGTAGGCGACGGTCCAGCCGATCAGCACCGTCAGGATGATGGAGAACGGAGTCGTGTATCCGGTGACGAGCATCGAGAAGGCGTCGAGGAGCAGCACGACCCACAGCACCGCGCGCCATCTGGGTCTGCGGGACATGCCGACGGCCGTCATGTAGGCGATGACCGGCGCCAGGTAGCCGTGCACCGGATCGGTGAGGGCGTGGATGTCGCCGGGGGAGGGCTGGGTCAGCGCATCCTGGATCGAGCCGGGCGCGGCCCGCGCGACCCACAGATCGGTGGCGAGTGTCGCGCCGTGCGCGAGGACGGCGGCGAGCACCCCGTCGGCGATGCGCAGTCCGTCCCGTTTGATCAGCCGTTCGATGGCGAAGGCCACCGGCACGAGGAGGATCGCGATGCTGGAGGCCAGACCGGCGATCTTGATGAGCAGGTCGGGCGCCCGACCGGTGCCCTTGGTGATGTCCTGCTCCAGCCCCGAGGTGGTGCCGAGGGCGAAGGCGGCGACCGCCAGCAGCACCCCGACGGCGAGTACACCCACGACGAGCCGCATGAGATCGGACGGGCGGTGCACGCGCGCGGGGAGCAGGGGTTCGTCGCCCTCGACCTCGTCGCTGTGCGCCGGATCGGTGCCGCCGGGGTCCAGAGCTGCCTGCTTCCCGGCCGCCTCGGTGCCGGTGCCCTTCGCGTTGGCGTCCTGCGGGCCGGTGTTCTCGGTGTCCGGGCGCGACGAAGCGTCAGAGGTGCCCGCCGTGTCCCCGGGGTGCGCACCTTGCTGTTTCATCGCCTCTTCTTGCTCTCGTATCACCAGTCACCGCCCGCACGATGGTGGCATGCCGTACCGCCACAAGGGGGCATCAGGGTCCGCGTGCGGGGCCGCACAGTCTGCCCGAAGCACGGTCCCCGGGCGAGGCGTAAGCACGCGCGCGTGTAACCCGCCACATGGTCGGTCGCGTTGTCGGTGGGGTGGTACAGGATGGGCCGGATGAGTAAGGAGAGCCTTCCGTCCGACACCGGCCCCCAGCACGCGGACGCCCTGCCCGAGTACGCCGAGCGGGTCCTCGAGGTGGCCGAGCGGATCCCGCCGGGCCGCGTCATGACGTACGGCGACGTGGCCGAGTGGCTGGGGGAGGGCGGCCCCCGTCAGGTAGGGCGTGTGATGACGCTCTACGGCGGAGCCGTCCCGTGGTGGCGTGTCGTCCGCGCGGACGGTGTGCTGCTGCCGGGTCAGGAGCTGAGAGCCCTCGGCCACTACCGCGCGGAGGGCACTCCGCTCAAAGAGGCGAGCCGGGCCGCAGAAGGGCACCTGCCGCGCCTCGAGATGAAGCGCGCGCGGTGGGACGGCGGCGGCCACGCGGAGGGTCACACCAGCCAGCTTCCGGCATCGGGCGCACCGCCGGGTGACCTGTGATCCGTACGGGGGAAATGGGGCACGACCGTGCCATGACGTACGTTCGTGAAGCAAGTGACACGTGTGCCGCCAGTGTCGAGAGGAAAGAGTAGGAAGCCCTGCTTCCGTACTCTCCGTCGGCGTAGCGTCACCAGCACGTGTCCCCCTCGACCCCACGGCCACCGCCCACCGCACGCGGTGGAACGGCAACCAGCACACCCACCAGGACCGGCGAACCACGTGAGTTCCTCTTTCTCCACCAACGGCCTGTCGCACCCCCAGGTGCGGCGGGGGAACCGTGGCACTCATCGACTGGTTCGTACCCCGCCGACTCGCACGGCTCCCCCTCGCCTGGACGCCGCACAGCGTTCCGTGGTTGACCACAAGACCGGTCCGATGCTCGTTCTCGCAGGTCCAGGCACCGGGAAAACGACCACACTCGTCGAGTCCGTGGCCGCGCGCATCGCCCGTGGCGGTGATTCCGAACGCATCCTCGTGCTGACGTTCAGCCGCAGGGCGGCCGTCGAGCTGCGCGACCGCATGGCCCTGCGGACAGGAGCCGCACGCGCCCCGCAGGCGACCACGTTCCACTCGTTCTGCTACGCCCTGATCCGCGCCCACCAGGACAGCGATCTCTTCGTGGAACCGCTGCGACTGCTCTCGGGCCCCGAACAGGACGTCACCGTCCGTGAGCTGCTGGCCGGCCAGGCGGACCTCGAACGCCTCGGTCTGGCACACGTGCGCTGGCCGGACGAACTGCGGGCCTGCCTGACCACCCGCGGCTTCGCCGACGAGGTCCGCGCGGTGCTCGCCCGCAGCCGGGAGCTGGGCCTCGGCCCCGACGCCCTGGACGCCTTCGCCCGCCGCATCGGACGCCCCGACTGGCGCGCCGCCTCCGCCTTCCTCGCCGAGTATCTCGACGTCCTCGACCTGCAGGGCGTGCTCGACTACGCCGAACTGGTCCACCGCGCGGTGCTCCTCACCCGCCGCCCCGAGGTCGCCCGGCAGCTCGCCGCGCGGTACGACGCCGTGTACGTCGACGAGTACCAGGACACCGACCCGGCCCAGGTACGACTGCTGGACGCGCTGGCCGGCGGTGGCCGCACCCTGGTCGCGTTCGGCGACCCGGACCAGTCGATCTACGCCTTCCGGGGCGCGGACGTGAACGGCATCCTGGATTTCCCGGACGTGTTCCCCCGCGCGGACGGCGGCCCGGCCCCGGTCGAGGTGCTGCGCGTCTCGCGCCGCTCCGGCGCGGCCCTGTTGGCCGCCACCCGCCTGGTCACCCAGCGCATGCCGCTGACCCGCCTTCCCGCCGAGAAGGTCCGCGCCCACCGGGAACTCGCCCCGCTGCGGGACGGCGGACGGGCCGAGGTCTACACGTACCCGACCGCCGGTACGGAACTGGAGAACATCGCCGACATCCTGCGCAGGGCCCACCTGGAGGACGGCGTCGCCTGGAAAGACATGGCCGTCCTGGTGCGGGCCGGCTCCGCACCCTCCCCGTCGTCCGCCGCGCCCTCACCTCGGCCGGCGTCCCGGTGGACGTCGACGGCGACGACCTCCCCCTGCGCCACGAACCGGCGGTGGCCCCGCTGCTGACGGCCCTGCGGGCGGTGGCGACGGCGGAGGCGGCCGACGGCCCGGGACAAGAGCGGGAGCGGAGGCAGGGCCCGGTGCGGAAGGAGGGCCCGGAGCCGGGGGAGGGGCAGGAACAGGAACCGAGGGAACCGGATCGGCGAAAGTCCCGCTGGCTCGACACCGAAACCGCCCTCACCCTGCTCACCTCTCCGCTCGCCGGCATGGACGCCGCGGACCTGCGCCGCCTCGGCCGGGCCCTGCGCGAGGAGGAGCGGGCGGCGGGCAACCCACTGCCACCGCCCTCGGACGAACTCCTCACGCGGGCGCTGGCCGAACCCGAGCGGCTGGTCGTGCACGACCCCACGTACGCGCGTGGCGCCCAGCGGCTCGGCGCGCTGCTGCGCACGGCACGCGAGCGCCTGGCCGGCGGCGGCACCGCCGAGGAGGCGCTGTGGGACCTGTGGGACGGCACCCCATGGCCCGCACGCCTGGAACGCGCCGCCCGCCGGGGCGGCGCCGCCGGACGCCACGCCGACCGGGACCTCGACGCGGTGTGCGCCCTGTTCGCGACCGCGGCCCGCGCCGAGGAACGCACCGGCGGCCGGGGCGCCCTGAACTTCCTGGAGGAGATCGACGCCGAGGACATCGCCGCCGACACCCTCACCCGACGCGCCGTACGCTCCGACGCCGTACGGCTGATGACCGCGCACCGCGCCAAGGGCCTGGAGTGGCGGCTGGTCGTCGTGGCGGGCGTCCAGGAAGGCCTGTGGCCCGACCTCCGCCGCCGCGGCTCCCTGCTGGAGGCCGACCGCATCGGCCGCGACGGACTCGCCGAACCGCTCACCCCCGGCGCGCTCCTCGCCGAGGAACGCCGACTGTTCTACGTCGCGGCCACCCGCGCGCGTGAACGCCTCGTCGTGACGGCCGTGAAGGCCCCCGCCGACGACGGCGACCAGCCCTCCCGCTTCCTGACCGAACTCGGCGTCGAGCCCAAGGACGTCACCGGCCGCCCGCGCCGCCCGCTGTCCGTCGCCGCGCTCGTCGCCGAACTTCGCGCCACCACGGTCGACCCGCGCGTCTCCGACACTCTCAGGGAGGCCGCCGCCCACCGGCTCGCCCGGCTCGCCGCCCTCGCCGACGAGGACGGACGCCCACTGGTGCCGTCCGCACACCCCTACCGCTGGTGGGGCATGTACGAACCCACCCGGAGCAAGGTGCCCCTGCGCAGCCGCGACCAGCCCGTCGTGCTCTCCGGCAGCGCCCTCGACCAGCTCGCCCACACCTGCGCCCTGCAGTGGTTCCTCGGCCGGGAGGTGAAGGCCGACGCGCCCGCGACCGCCGCCCAGGGCTTCGGCAACGTGGTGCACGTCCTCGCCGACGAGGTGGCCTCGGGGCACACCCCGGCCGACCTCGCCGTCCTCATGGAACGTCTCGACTCCGTGTGGAGCGCGCTCGCCTTCGACGCGCCGTGGAAGTCGCAGCAGGAGAAGCAGGACGCGCGCGTGGCACTCGAACGCTTCCTGCAGTGGCACGTCATGGACCGCGCCGGACGCATCCCGGTGGCCAGCGAGCACGACTTCGACGTGAGCCTCGAGGCCGGCGACTACGAGGTCCGCATCCGCGGCCAGATGGACCGCGTCGAGGCCGACGGCGAGGGCCGCGCCTACGTCGTCGACTTCAAGACCGGCAAGCAGGCCCCCAGCTCCGCCGAGGTGGCCCGCCACCCCCAGCTCGCCGTCTACCAGCTCGCCGTCCAGGAGGGCGCCGTCGACGAGGTGTTCGACGGGGCACGCCCCGAGACGGGCGGTGCCGAACTGGTCCAGCTGCGCCAGGGCGCCGCCAAACGGGACGGCGGGGAGACCCTGCCCAAGGTGCAGGCCCAGGAGCCGCTGGAGGGGGAGTGGGTTGGCGACCTGCTCGCCACGGCCGCCGGCAAGGTCCTCGACGAACGCTTCACCCCGAGCACGGGCCAGCACTGCGCCCACTGCGCGTTCCGGGCCTCGTGCAGCGCCCGGCCCGAGGGGCGGCACGTGGTCGAGTGACGGGCGTGACGCATCGCACCGCCCACGCCGACCTGCGGTCCTCCGCTCCCGGCGCGCTGTCCGGCCTCGGGTGTCAGTGATCGCCGTTAGCCTCTACGATGTGCCCGCACCTCTCACCGATCCCGATCAGCTCAAGGAGCTCCTCGGCATCCCCTTCACCCCGGAGCAGACAGCCTGCATCGTCGCGCCTCCCGCTCCCCAGGTGATCGTGGCCGGAGCCGGCTCGGGCAAGACCACGGTGATGGCGGCACGCGTGGTGTGGTTGGTCGGCACCGGCCAGGTCGCCCCCGAACAGGTGCTCGGCCTCACCTTCACCAACAAGGCCGCCGGTGAACTCGCCGAACGCGTCCGCAAGGCGCTGATCAAGGCAGGCGTCACCGACCCGGACACCATCGACCCGGACAACCCGCCGGGCGAACCCGTGATCTCCACCTACCACGCCTTCGCGGGCCGCCTCCTGACCGACCACGGACTGCGCATCGGCCTCGAACCGGCCTCCCGCCTCCTCGCCGACGCCACCCGTTACCAGCTCGCCGCACGGGTCCTGCGCGAGGCCCCCGGCCCCTACCCGGCACTGACCCGCTCCTTTCCCGACCTGGTCGGCGACCTCCTCACCCTCGACGGCGAACTCTCCGAACACCTCGTACGGCCCGAGGACCTGCGCGGCCACGACACCGAGCTGCTGCGCACCCTGGAGAACACCAGGCTCACCAACGCCGACCTGCGCAAAGTGCCCGAAGCGGCCGCCGCGCGGCGCGAGCTCGCCGATCTCGTACTGCGCTACCGGGCCGCCAAACGCGAACGTGACCTGCTCGACTTCGGCGACCAGATCGCCCTCTCGGCGCGGCTCGCCCGGATCCCCGAGGTGGGCCGCGTCCTGCGTGACGAGTTCCGCGTGGTCCTCCTCGACGAGTACCAGGACACCTCGGTCGCCCAGCGCGTCCTGCTGGCCGGCCTGTTCGGCGGCGGCACCGGCCACCCGGTGACCGCCGTCGGCGACCCCTGCCAGGCGATCTACGGCTGGCGCGGTGCCTCCGTCGCCAACCTCGACGACTTCCCCGAGCACTTCGCCCAGGCCGACGGCAGCCCCGCCACCCGCCAGTCGCTCAGCGAGAACCGCCGCAGCGGCGGCCGCCTGCTGGACCTCGCCAACGGCCTCGCCGAGCCCCTGCGGGCCATGCACGCGGGCGTGGAAGCCCTCCGCCCGGCCCCGGGAGCCGAACGCGACGGCACCGTCCGCTGCGCCCTGCTGAGCACCCACGCCGAGGAACTCGACTGGATCGCCGACTCCCTCGCCCACCTCGTACGCACCGGGAAGGCGCCCGGTGAGGTCGCCGTCCTGTGCCGCACGGCGGCCGACTTCGCCGAGATCCAGAGCGCCCTCGTCGCCCGGGACGTACCCGTCGAGGTCGTCGGCCTGTCCGGGCTGCTGCACCTGCCCGAGATCGCCGACCTGGTCGCCGTCTGCGAGGTGCTCCAGGACCCCGGGGCCAACGCCTCGCTGGTCCGTCTGCTGACCGGCCCGCGCTGGCGCATCGGACCACGCGACCTCGCCCTGCTCGGGCGCCGCGCGCGGATGCTCGTGTCCCACGCGCGCGTGGACGGCGAGGACGACCCCGACCGCCGCCTCGCCGCAGCCGTCGAAGGGGTCGACCCGGCCGAGGTGATCTCACTCGCCGACGCCCTCGACACGTTCCTGGAGACGCCCCTGGACGGACAGGGCGACGACGGGCTGCCCTTCTCACCGGACGCGCGCGTGCGGTTCGCCCGGCTGGCCACCGAACTGCGTGACCTGCGCCGTTCACTGGCCGACCCGCTGATGGACGTCCTGCACCGCATCCTCGCCGTCACCGGCCTGGAGATCGAACTGTCGGCGTCCCCGCACGCCCTCGCCGCCCGCCGCCGCGAGACCCTGTCCAACTTCCTCGACATCGCCGCCTCCTTCGCCGCCGGGGACGGCGAGGCGACCCTGCTCGCCTTCCTCGGCTTCCTGCGCACCGCCGCCCAGTACGAGAAGGGCCTCGACAACGCGCTGCCGGGCGGCGAGAACACCGTCAAGGTGCTCACCGCGCACAAGTCCAAGGGCCTGGAGTGGGACGTCGTGGCCGTCCCCGGACTGGTCACCGGCACGTTCCCCAGCGGCCAGGGCCGCGAGAAGTGGACCGCACAGGGCAAGGTGCTGCCCCACGGGCTGCGCGGCGACGCCGACACCCTGCCCGACGTCGAGTCCTGGGATTCCAGGGGCCTGAAGGCCTTCCACAACTCCATGAAGGAGCACCAGCACACCGAGGAGCTCCGCCTCGGCTACGTCACCTTCACCCGCCCCCGCTCGCTGCTGCTCGGCTCCGGCCACTGGTGGGGGCCCTCGCAGAAGAAGCCGCGCGGGCCGTCCGCCTTCCTGCAGGCCCTCCACGACCACTGCGCCGCCGGGCACGGCGAGATCGAGGCCTGGGCGGACGAGCCCGCCGAGGACGACGAGAACCCCGCCCTGCACCGGGCCACCCAGGACCAGGTGTGGCCCCTCCCGCTGGACGACGACGCCCTCGCCCGCCGCCGCGCCGCCGCCGAAACCGTCCTGGCCCACCTGGAAAGCCTCGCCGGCCACTCGGACGACCACCCCACGGCCGTACACACCCCCGGCATCTACGCCGACCCGGACTGGCCCCCGCCACCGGACGACGAGTACCCCCCGCCCGAGGAGGGCGACCCCTTCGTGGACGACGACTCCGGCGACTGGGACTCCTGGACCACCGACCGTCCCACCGCCGACCGTCCCACCGCCGACCGTCCCACCGACAGCCGTCCCGACGACGGCTTCTCCGCCGACCGCCGCCCCACCGCCCCGCACCGGATTCCGCACCAGGCGACCGCTCCGGAGCCCTCCACACCTCGGCTCACCCCCGAGGAAGCCCGTGCCGTCGCCTCCTGGGACCGCGACCTCGACGCCCTCACCGGCGAACTGCTGCGCGCCCGCGACAGCGTCACCGAGGTCCCGCTGCCCGCGTCGCTGACCACGTCCCAGCTGCTGCGTCTGGCCGCCGACCCGGACGGCTTCGCCCGGGAACTGGCCCGCCCCATGCCACGCCCACCGCAGCCCGCCGCGCGCCGCGGCACCCGCTTCCACGCCTGGGTCGAGACCCGCTTCGAAGAACTGAAGCTGCCCATGCTCGAACCCGACGAGCTCCCCGGCAGCGAAGCCGAGATCGCCGACGAACACGACCTCGCGGCCCTCAAGGACGCCTTCGAACGCACCGAGTACGCCCGCCGCACGCCCTACCGCGTGGAGGCCCCCTTCCAGCTGGCGATCGCCGGCCGCGTCGTACGCGGCCGCATCGACGCCGTCTACCGGCAGGGCGACGGCGGGAAGGGAGACGGCGACGGCACCGGTCACGGGACGACGTACGAGATCATCGACTGGAAGACCAACCGCAACCGCACCGCCGACCCCCTCCAGCTCGCCGTCTACCGGCTCGCCTGGGCCGAGCAGCAGGGCGTCTCCCTGGAGTCGGTCACCGCCGCCTTCCTGTACGTACGCACCGGCGAGGTCGTACGCCCCGCCGTGCTGCCGGGCCGCGAAGCGCTGGAGCGGCTGCTGCTGGGGGAACCGTCCGGTGAGATACCGCACTCCGAGGACACCCCCGCGGGCCGATAGGCTCGAGACCATGAGCCAGCCCGTTGACAGTGCCGTCAGCGCCGTCCGTACGTACATCGAACAGCACCGCGCCGCCTTCCTCGACGACCTCGTCGAATGGCTGCGCATCCCTTCGGTGTCGGCCCAGCCCGATCACGCACCCGACGTGCGCCGCAGCGCCGACTGGCTCGCCGCCGAACTCACCGCGACCGGATTCCCGACCGCCGAGGTCTGGCCCACCCCGGGCGCCCCCGCCGTCTACGCCGAATGGCCCTCGGCCGACCCCGGGGCACCCACCGTGCTGGTCTACGGCCACCACGACGTGCAGCCCGCCGCCCGCGAGGACGGCTGGCACAGCGAGCCCTTCGAACCCGTCGTACGGGGCAACCGCCTCTACGCGCGCGGGGCGGCCGACGACAAGGGCCAGGTGTTCCTCCACACCCTCGGTGTGCGGACCCACCTCGCCACGACCGGCCGCACCACCCCCGCCGTGCACCTGAAGCTGCTGATCGAGGGCGAGGAGGAATCCGGCTCACCCCACTTCCGGGCACTCGTCGAGCGGCACGCCGACCGGCTCGCCGCCGACGCGGTGATCGTCTCCGACACCGGCATGTGGTCCGAGGACACCCCCACCGTGTGTACCGGCATGCGCGGCCTCGCCGAGTGCGAGATCCGGCTGCACGGCCCGGACCAGGACATCCACTCCGGTTCCTTCGGCGGCGCGGTGCCCAACCCGGCCACCGCCGTCGCCCGCATGGTCGCCGCCCTGCACGACGAACACGCGCGCGTGGCGATCCCCGGCTTCTACGACGGCGTCGTCGAGCTCACCGACCGCGAACGCGAACTCTTCGCCGAACTCCCCTTCGACGAGCGGGAGTGGCTGCGTACCGCCAAATCGCACGGCACCCGCGGCGAGACCGGATTCAGCACCCTGGAGCGCGTCTGGGCCCGCCCCACCGCCGAGGTCAACGGCATCGGCGGCGGTTACCAGGGCTCCGGCAGCAAGACGATCATCCCGTCCTCGGCGATGGTCAAACTGTCCTTCCGGCTGGTCGCCGGCCAGGACCCCGACCACATCGAGAAAGCCGTCCGCGACTGGACGGCGGGGCAGATCCCCGAGGGCATCCGCTGTGAGATCGTCTTCCGCCCCGCCACCCGCCCGTGCCTGACCCCGCTGGACCACCCCGCCCTCGAGTCCGTGGTCCGCGCCATGGGCCGCGCCTTCGGCAAACCCGTCCGCTTCACCCGCGAAGGCGGCTCCGGGCCGGCCGCCGACCTCCAGGACGTCCTCGGCGCACCGGTGCTCTTCCTCGGCATCTCCGTCCCGTCCGACGGATGGCACGCGCCCGACGAGAAGGTCGAAGTGGACCTCCTCCTCAAGGGCGTCGAGACCACCGCACACCTCTGGGGCGACCTCGCCGAGCACTGGCGGCGCGTGCCCTGAACGCCCTCGGGCCGCCCGGCCCCGGACGCCCGCGCGGGGCAGGCACACTGGAAGCACCCCAGTCGCCGCGTGTGCCGCCGGACCCGGTCGCCTCCCGCCGTACGTCCCGCCGAACCAACCGCCGACCCAATCCGTTCCCCCGGGGGAGTTGGAAGCACCCGTGACCACTTGGACCGACCACATCGCCGACCGCCCCGTCTCGCTCACCGCCCCGAGCGGTATCAACCGCGCCGCCCACCACCGGCTCGACGAAGCATGGCTCGCGGCGGCCTGGAGCCACCCCTCGACGCGCTGCTTCGTGGTCTCCGGCGGCCAGGTCCTCATCGACGAGACGACGGACGGCCGCACCGAACTCGTCATGACACCCTCCTTCGAGGCGCCGCTCACCGAAGCGCACCGCTACTTCCTCGGCACCGACGAGGACGGCGTCAGCTACTTCGCCCTGCAAAAGGACGCCCTGCCGGGCCGCATGGACGACTCCGCCCGTCCGGCAGGACTGCGCGAGGCCGGGCTGTTCCTGTCACCACGCGACGCGGGCCTGATGGTGCACGCGGTCGCCCTGGAGAACTGGCAGCGCCTGCACCGCTTCTGCTCCCGCTGCGGCGAGCGCACCGTCATCGCCGCGGCCGGCCACATCCGCCGCTGCCCCGCCTGCGGCGCCGAGCATTACCCGCGCACCGACCCCGCCGTGATCATGTCCGTCGTCGACGAGCACGACCGCATCCTGCTCGGCCGCCAGGTCCACTGGCCCGAGGGCCGCTTCTCGACACTCGCCGGCTTCGTCGAGCCGGGCGAAGCCATCGAGCAGTCGGTGCGCCGCGAGGTCCACGAGGAGGTCGGCATCAGCGTCGGCGAGGTCGAGTACATCGCCAGCCAGCCCTGGCCGTTCCCCTCCAGCCTCATGCTGGGCTTCGTCGCCCGCGCCACCTCGACCGACATCAACGTCGACGGCGACGAGATCCACGAGGCCCGCTGGTTCTCCCGGGACGAACTGGGCGCCGCCTTCGAGGCCGGCGAGGTGCTCCCGCCCTACGGCATCTCGATCGCGGCCCGCCTGATCGAGCGCTGGTACGGCAAGCCCCTCCCGACCCGCCGCACCTTCTGACACCCGGGAGTGGGGTGGGCGCCCCTTGACGAGGGGCGCCCACCCCACTCCCGGTGAGCCACTCGCTCAGCCGTCGGTCTTCTGCTTCACCTGCGCCAGCGACGGGTTGGTGAGCGTCGGGCCATCCGGGAAGAGCACGGTGGGCACGGTCTGTCCATGTCCCTCCTGCCTGTGGCGGCCAGGAGGGCCGCCCATGTCTTGGGGAGGGGCAAGGGTGAGCGACAAGCCCAGGGCGCTCGGCGCGGTCCGTCCGTCTGTAGGCGACGAAAACCAGACCGGCGAGGAAACGCGGCGCACACGCATCAGCAAGCGGGCGGACGCCGAAGGCATGGAGCCGGTCGACTTCGCCGTGGACATCGACGTGGCGGCGTCGATCTCGCCGTGGACGCGTCCGTCTCCGGGCAACTGGCTCAACAACAAGGTGGCTGGAGTCGGGGCTGCTCGGAGAGATCGGCCACCTGGAACGGATGGAGTCGACGACGACCATCGACGACAGCCGCGCGGCGAAGCGCGCCGTGAGCGACGGCAGGACGAATCGGCTCCTCAAGGGACTCCAGCAGGACGAGAACAGCGCCGTCGCATACGCCTCGCGGGCCGCCAGCCTCGCCCAGGAACGCGAGAAGGCCACCGGCCAGGAGGGGCCGAAGCCCGTGACGTGTGGAGGGGAGCGGAGAGAGCCACGCGGAGTGCCGGCAGCGGTCGGGCGTCGACGAGCGCCGGGAGTTCCTGAAGAAGCACAAGGTGAAGGTGTACGTCCGGCCCGGTGTCCTTGCCGCCGGCCCAGGCGACCTCAGTGCACCCTTGCGCCGTCGCCAAGGAGCGGCGAGAGAGCCTGATGTCCCGTGCCATCGCTCCTTGGCCGTGTGCCACCGAAGTGCGAGTGGCCGCGGGGCCTTCCTGGCGAGGAGCGGAACGGGGCGCGGAGCCGCGGCTCCAACGGCGTTCAGGGTCGGGATGCGGCGACCTCGACTCCGAACCCGATCAGGACGACACCTGTGATGCGGTCCGAGGTGCGTCGTACGGCAGGCTTCTCGAAGAAGGCGCGGGCCTTGGCCAGCACCAGCACGTAGCTGCCGAGCCAGACGAGCGTGAGGGTCGCGTGGATGAGGAACAGCAGGGTCATCCCAAGGTGGGGCGAGAAGCCGGACGGCGCGAGCGTGGGCAGGAGGCCGGTGTAGAAGACCGCGATCTTCGGGTTGAAAACGTTGCTGACCAGTCCCGTGCGCCACGGGTTGCCGGACGGAGACGGGACGTTTACCGCCGAAGCCACCGAACGGCTGCGCCGACTTTGCAGCAGAGCCTGGATACCCAGAAACCCGAGGTACACGGCCCCGGAGAGCTTGACGATCGTGTAGGCAGTGGCGGACGCCGCCAGGACGGCGGCCAGGCCGATCACGGTCAGCACACCCCAGATGAGCAGTCCCGCCGCGATACCACCGACCGTGCGAAGACCGTCCTGCCAGCCGGACGCAATGGCTCGCTTCGTCACCACCGCCATGTCCGGGCCGGGAACCATGGTCAGGACAGCGAGCACACCCGTGGCCGCAAGGAACTGAACAAACATGGGCCCAGCCTCGCACCGGGGAACACGCGGAGGCGCCCCCTCCGGCGACCTCGGCCGGAGGGGGCGCAACGCTGGGGAGCGTCAGACCGCCAGAGCCTGCTTCACCTGGGCGAGGCTCGGGTTCGTCATCACGACCTCGTCACCACCGGTGGCGGGAACTACCCGAACGGTGGGTACCGTCTGGTTTCCGCCGTTCGCCTTCTCCACGAAGGCGGCGGAGTCCGGGTCCTGCTCGATGTTGATCTCGGTGTACGCGATGCCCTCGCGGTCCATCTGACCCTTCAGACGGCGGCAGTAGCCGCACCACGTGGTGCTGTACATCGTCACAGTGCCCGGCATGTCTCTCGTGCTCCTTCGGCTGCTCGGGGAAATCCTCGATGGGGGAGGAACGTACTTGAAAGCGCCAGCATTCCCCTGCGGCGTGATCCACCCCGCATCCGCCCTGGCGCTCCCGTGTGACGCCCGCTGCATTGGTATGACCGCGAGGCCCTGCCTGTGGACAACCGGCTCACCTGTCTCCGGCGACCTGGCAGCATGGCGGTGTGACAGCAGCAACGCACTCCCCTCTGTTCCCGCGGGTACCGGACTCGGCCGACGCGGTGCTCGAAGGGCTCGACCCCGAGCAGCGCGAGGTGGCCACCGCCCTGCACGGCCCGGTGTGCGTGCTGGCGGGCGCCGGTACCGGCAAGACCAGGGCGATCACCCACCGGATCGCCTACGGGGTGCGCGCCGGCATCCTCCAGCCCTCCAGCGTGCTCGCCGTCACCTTCACCAACCGCGCCGCCGGGGAGATGCGTGGCCGGCTGCGCCAGCTCGGCGCCGCCGGAGTCCAGGCCCGCACCTTCCACTCGGCGGCGCTCCGCCAGCTCCAGTACTTCTGGCCGAAAGCGGTCGGTGGTTCCCTGCCCCGGCTGGTCGACCGGAAGATCCAGCTCGTCGCCGACGCGGCCGCCGCCTGCCGCGTCCGCCTCGACCGGGGCGAGCTGCGGGACGTCACCGCCGAGATCGAGTGGTCCAAGGTCACCCAGACCGTCCCCGCCGACTACCCGCCCGCCGCGGCCAAGGCCGCGCGTGAGGCGCCCCGCGACCCCGTCGAGATCGCGCAGCTCTACGCCGCCTACGAGGACCTCAAGCGGGAGCGCGGGGTCATCGACTTCGAGGACGTGCTGCTGCTCACCGTGGCCGTCCTGCAGGACCGGCGGGACATCGCCGAACAGGTCCGCGCCCAGTACCAGCACTTCGTCGTCGACGAGTACCAGGACGTCAGCCCGCTCCAGCAGCGGCTGCTGGAACTCTGGCTCGGCGACCGGGAGAACCTGTGCGTGGTCGGTGACGCCAGCCAGACGATCTACTCGTTCACGGGCGCAACGCCCGACCATCTGCTCGACTTCCGCACCAAGCATCCCGGTGCCACCGTCGTGAAACTGGTCCGTGACTACCGTTCCACCCCTCAGGTCGTCCACCTCGCCAACGGTCTGCTCGCGCAGGCGCGTGGTCGTGCCGCCGATCATCGGCTGGAACTGGTCTCCCAGCGCGGTCCGGGACCCGAGCCGGTCTTCGCCGAGTACCCCGACGAACCCGCTGAGGCCGAGGGCGCCGCGCGCCGGATCAGCGAACTGATCGACGCGGGTGTCCGGCCCAGTGAGATCGCTGTGCTGTTCCGCACGAACTCCCAGTCCGAGACCTACGAGCAGGCCCTCGCGGACGCCTCGGTGCCGTACCAGCTGCGTGGCGCCGAACGCTTCTTCGACCGCCCGGAGGTGCGCAAGGCGGGTGTCGCCCTGCGGGGGGCGGCCCGTTTCGGCGGTAACGACAGCATCCTCGACGATGTCGTCGACCTGCCCTCCCAGGTGCGTGCCGTGCTGTCCGGCCAGGGCTGGACGGCCCGGCCGCCGGCGGGCTCGGGGGCGGTGCGGGAGCGCTGGGAGTCGTTGGCCGCTCTGGTGAACCTCGCCCAGGACTTCGCCGCCGCGAGACCGGGTGCCACCCTCGCCGATCTCGTCGCCGAACTCGACGAGCGGGCCGGTGCCCAGCACGCCCCGACCGTGGAGGGCGTCACGCTCGCCTCGCTGCACTCGGCCAAGGGCCTCGAGTGGGACGTCGTCTTCCTGGTCGGTGTCGCCGAGGGGATGATGCCGATCACCTACGCAAAGACCGACGAGCAGATCGAGGAGGAGCGTCGGCTCCTCTATGTCGGTGTCACCCGGGCGCGCGAGCGTCTCCATGTCTCCTGGGCGCTCTCCCGTTCGCCCGGCGGGAGGGCGAACCGCCGGGCCAGCCGCTTCCTCGACGGGTTGCGTTCCGGTTCGACGGCCGCGGGTGGCCGGGGTGGTGCGGGAGCAACGGGGGGAGCGGGAGGTGTGGAGCGTGGTGTGTCCGGGGCGGCCGCGTCCACCTCTGTGGCCCCGGGCCCTCGACGCAGGCAGCGCAGCCCTGCCCGATGCCGGGTCTGCGGCCGCACACTGACGGACGCGGGCGAGATGAAGTTGATGCGCTGCGAGGACTGCCCCTCGGACATGGACGAGGGCCTCTACGAGCGGCTGCACGACTGGCGCGGCGAGCAGGCGCGGCGCAGCGGACAGCCGGCCTTCTGCGTCTTCACGGACAAGACGCTGATGGCCATCGCCGAGGCGGTCCCCGAGGACGCGGCGGGGCTTGCTCGCATCCCCGGGGTGGGGATGCGCAAACTGGGCCGCTACGGAGCCGACGTACTGGCCATATGCGCAGGCGGAGACGGGGCGCATGACAAGGATCAGGACTGATTCCAACTCGTCCAGAAAATAGTTTGCGCATGCCCCGGGGATCCCCATAGGTTCTTAGGCACGGGAACGGCGGCCTTCTCACAGGCCGCGGGTCCGTGTTGTACTTGCATATTCGCCGGACCGGCTGACCCCGGTCCCCTGATACGCCGAGAGGAGGCGAGTCCTGTGATCAGCATCAACACCAGCTCCGTCGTCAAAATGGCCGATCGCTCGGCCGTCTCCCCGTGCATGCTCGGCGCCTCGAGTCAGGGCACTGGTCTGTCCGGCATTCCTGCCGCACGTCCGGCGTCCTCCGTTGCTCCCGCGGGCCTTGTCCTCCGTGAGCGCGATGAGCGACCGATCAAGGCACTGGAAGTGGTAGAGGCACAGGCGCAGACCTATGTCTTTGCGGCGGCCGGTGCCGGATTCCGGAAGCAGACGACGCAGCACCACCTGATGTGGGCCTTCCGTGGGCCAGAACCCTGGAGTGATCCAGCCTGATTCGATCAGGCCGGCGCCTTCAGGGCCGCGGAACCCCATCCGGGATCCGCGGCCCTTCTGTTTGTCCCCGAACGGGGACGACGGACCGAAGCGCCTCGGGACAAGACAAGAACCCGGTACCAGCCGCCACCCGGCCCACCGGCCGGAACGACCAGACGAGGAAGACGACCCGTGCAACTCGAAGCGCACGTCCCGTCCGTACCGCCTTCCGACACGATCCCCAAGCCTGGCTCCACGGAGGACCCGACCTTGACTCCGCTCACCGCGCTCACCGCGCTCGACGACGCCATCGAGAACCTCGGCGTACCCGTCCCGTGCCGTTCCTACGACCCGGAGGTCTTCTTCGCCGAGTCGCCGGCGGACGTGGAGTACGCCAAGTCCCTCTGCCGTACCTGCCCGCTGATGGAGGCCTGCCTCGCCGGCGCCAAGGAGCGGCGTGAGCCGTGGGGCGTCTGGGGCGGAGAGCTGTTCGTCCAGGGCGTTGTCGTCGCCCGGAAGCGGCCGCGTGGCCGCCCGCGCAAGAACCCGGTCACGGCATGAACACCCCAGGAACGATCGACCGCCCCCTCACGCACGACCCGCAGAAGCAGGCCCCGATGATGCCGACCCCCGACGAGCCCGCAGGCTCCGCGACCGAAGACTTCACCACCAGTGGTGCGAACGACTCGCGCCAGAACAGGACCCGTGAGATGCAACTCATTCCAGAAGCCCTGGCCCGTGCGCATATGCACGAGCGGCTGCACGAGGCCGAGCGGGAGCGCCAGGCCGTGCGTCTCGTGACCGCTCGCCGGATGCAGCGCCGCGCCGAGCGTGCCTCCCGGCGCGCCCGCCGCGCGCTCGCCATGGCCGTCATGCAGTAGTCGTGCGGCAGCGATTCCGCTGAGCAGGCCGGTTTCTCCGATCCGGCTGACCCAGCGGTCCCCCTCCACCGCGGGGGCCAGTCCGTGCCGAACGGGCCGGCCCCGCCGTGCGTTGTGCCGGACGGGCCGTCGGGTACGGCGTTATGGTCGCCGGGTGACGAGCCCTCTCCGTGGAGAACGGCACCCGTCGGCACTACCGCGCGGGCTGCTCCCGCGAGAACCTGCGGGCGATCGAGGGACGTCTGCACGCGCAGTGGTGGTGACGGCGGGCGCGGCCCGTGCGTCTCACGCCTGAGCCGCCGACTTCTCCTCCGCCGGGGCCCCCGCGCCTTCCGCATCCTCCGCGTCCGGTTCCTCCAGGAGGAACCCCGGCAGCCACTCCCGCAGTTCCTCGCGGAGCCGTACCGTCCCGCCCAACTGGCACAGCACACCGATCGTGCTCAGGGTCACCCGGTGTATCAGCAGATACGCCGGAGGGAGGTTGAGCTGCTTGGCCAGTTGGTAGGCGGGGGAGCGGGGGTCGCCGACGCGTGCGGCCTGACCGCGTATCCAGCCGCGGGTGAAGGTGAACGCCTCGACCTGCGCCGGTTCGATGATCGGCAGGAGGTACTCGAGGACCGCGTCGGGGTCCAGCTCGATGGTCTCCCTGACGAAACCCTCCACGCACAGCATCTGGTAGACGGCCTCCGCCTCGCCGTCCAGTGTCATCCGCAGTGCCTCGCCGATGGGGGTGGGCAGCCCGCCCGGGAGGCGGTCGACCGTGCCGAAGTCCAGCACGCCGAGACGCCAGTCGCCCTCGCCGTCCGGACCGCCGGGCAGCAGACGGAAGTTGCCCGGATGCGGATCGGCGTGCAGCAGCCCGGTGCGGGCCGGGCCGGAGAACAGGAACCGGGCCAGAAGCTGACCGGCCCGGTCGCGCTGCTCTTCCGTGCCGTCCGAAATGATCTCCGACAGGGGTATGCCGTCCATCCACTCGGTGACCAGTACCTGCTCGCACTGGTGGACCACTGCCGGTACGACGACATCGGGGTCGTCCGCGAACTCCTCGGCGTGGACCTGCTGGGCCTGGGCCTCCAGGGCGTAGTCCAGCTCCTCCGCGACCCGATCCTTCAGCTCCGTGATCAGTGGCTTGACGTCCATACCGGGGATGAGCGGGCCGAGTAGGCGGGCGAACCGGCTCAGCTGATTCAGGTCGGACAGCAGGGCCTCGCCGGCGCCCGGGTACTGAACCTTGACCGCCACCTCGCGGCCGTCGTGCCACACCCCCCGGTGCACCTGGCCGATCGAGGCCGCGGCGGACGGCTTGTCCTCGAACTCGAGGAACAGATCGTGCCAGCCCTCGCCGAGCCGCTCCTCCAGCACCGCGTGCACGGTGCGGGTCGGCATCGGCGGGGCCGCTTCCTGAAGCTTCGTCAGCGTCGCGCGGTAGGGCCCGGCGATGTCCTCCGGCAGGGCCGACTCGAAGACCGACAGGGCCTGGCCGAACTTCATCGCTCCGCCCTTGAGTTCGCCGAGCACCTTGAACAACTGCTCCGCGGTGCGCTGCTGCAACTCCCGGCCGACGATCTCCGCGGACTCTCCCACGATCCGCTTGCCGAGCCCCCAGGTCGCCCGCCCGGCGAAGCCGAGCGGGAGCGCGGCCAGCTTGGCGGTCCGGGTGACCGCCTTCCGGGGAAGATCAGACATGAGCCCTCCAAGTCCCTGCCGGCCGCTCCGCGTCCGCCATACGGCACGACTCCTTCGACGGCCCTTGCGAGGCCATTGTCTCGTGCGTCCGGCCGTATTCGGAGGTGTGTTCCGACATGCCTTTCGCCGCGTCCCCCTCCGCCGCTCCGCACGGGCACCCGGGACGCGCCCGGACCGGCCGCGGATGCCAGTGCAGACCTGGGAGGGAAGCCTCCCAGCGAGCGCCGGCACTGGACGGAACATGGCCGTCCAGGTGAGCCAGCGCGTGGGCGCCGGCCAGTCCGGCCACGGTCGCGGCCAGCGCCATGTCGCAGGCTCCCACACGGCGCTGCCGCCCGGAGCGCCACTGGGCGACCATACGGGGCCAGGCCGGGTCCCGGTCGGTCCGGCCCCCCTGGAGGCAGCCCGCGCAGCCGGTCTCACCGGGCAGGACGAGCGGACCGACGACACCGGTTCCCTCCGCCACTCCCGCGTAGAGATGGGGTGTTCCGGAGGCCACCAGGGTCTCGGCCCCGGACGGGTCCGGGGCGTGCACGGCGACGTCGTCCCGGGAAGCGAGGATCACCAGGGAGAATCCGGGATCGCCCCCCTCGTGCGGCGACCGGGCGGTCCGGCGCCGCGGTCGGTCCGGCGCGGCACGGCGTACGGCACGGCGGGCCGCCTCGTCCCTGCGATCGCCGACGGCTTCGGCGGGCAGGCCGCCCGGTGCGACGTCCCAGGGCTCGACCCGCCCGATGTCGCGCACGTCGACCTCACCCACGCCGGCTCCCGACAGCAGTGCCGCCAGCATCGCGCCCACCCGGCCCGCGCCCCTCACCTGCACCCGCGCGCCGCGGCGCGCGGCGAGTCGCCCGAGCGCGTCGCCCGGTGCGGAGGTGGTCAGGGTCAGCGACGCCAGATCGGGGCGCAGCCGGTCGAGGACCTCCCGCTTCTCGCGCAGGGCGTCGGCGGCCGGACCGCCGCCCCGGGAGTCGTCCAGGAGCCCGGCCCGCGACAGTCTGGTCACGAGCCGGTCGACATGGCCGTCGGGCAGATCCATGCGCCGGCCCTCCTCGCGCAGGCGATCGAGCCCGCGGGTGCCGTTGAGCAGGTCGAGGAAGCTGCCCGTCGCCGTGTCCACCGGCCCCAGGGTCAACGCGTGCGCGGGTGTCATCCCGAACTGCACGGTGTTGAGGTCGCGCCATCCGCGCCGGAGCGCGGGTTTCACCATCGGATGCATGCCAGGTCCCCGTATGCCCTTGATCGCTGCCGTAGTGCCGTAGTGCCGTGTGTCACCGACCCCGTCGCGGCACCGCTGAACTGCGGTACCCGGTACCGCTGGAACCCAGTACCGCCGAACCCGCTCGTGGGGCGGTCGACGAATGCCAGCATGCACGGCTTCGCATCGGTCTGCGGGAGGTTGTCCACAGATGGAGAGAATGATCTTATAAATCCTGCGCATGGTGGGGGGCATCGATATCGAAGCGTCCCGGAGCCGGGACTTCCCCGTGTGCAGCGGGTAACGTCGGGGCGTGCCCGCCGACCCACCGCACCGCGCCGCCACACCACAGCGCAGCACGACGAGCCAGTCGACGAACGGCTCACGGGCCAGCGCGATCGAGGTCCGCCGGAGTTCCCGCCGACGCAGAACGGTCTCCGCGTACCGCGAGGGCGATCGCACCGTCGTGCTCATTCCCGCCCGGATGTCCGAGGCGGAGGAGCAGCGCTGGGTGAACGTCATGCTCGACAAGCTGGCCGCCCAGGAGAGCAGGCGGGCACTCGGGGATACCGAACTGGCCGAGCGTGCCGAGCGGCTGTCGGCCCAGTACTTCGACGGGCGGGTCCTGCCCCGCTCCGTGCGGTGGGTGACCAACCAGAACACGCGCTGGGGCTCGTGCACGCCGTCCGAGGGCAGCATTCGCCTGTCGCACCGGCTGCAGGGCATGCCCGAGTACGTCGTCGACTACGTCCTCTGCCACGAGTTGGCGCATCTGCTGGTGCCCGGTCATGGGCCCCGTTTCTGGCGCCTGCTGGAGGCGTATCCGAAGACGGAACGGGCCCGGGGCTACCTCGAAGGCGTGGTCGCGGCCGAGCGGCTGCCGCATCTGCCCGGTACCCGCGACGAGGGAACACCGTCCGAGGTGAGCACACCGTAGGGGCACGCGCCTGTCGTGTACCGGGTCTGTACCGACTTCATCGGTTGTCCGGATTTGCCGTTAGCCTGGCGCGACGCACTCACATTCGGGATGGGGGACGGTCGTACGCATGGCCAGGGAATTCCAACGCGGCCACAAGGCCAGGATCAGTGATCTCACCGCGGGCACGGATCTGTACGTAGGCGTGCAGATCTCCGGCCCCGGGCTCACCTTCGACATCAGCTGCTTCGGTCTGGACGCCGAGGAACGGCTCTCGGACGACCGGTACTTCGTCTTCTTCAACCAGCCGAAGTCCCCCGAGGAGTCCCTGCAGCTCCTGGGTGCACAGGCGGGCGACACGGAATCCTTCCGGGTGACGCTGGACCGGATCCCGCAGCAGATCAAGAAGCTGTCCTTCACGGCGACGCTCGACGGCGCCGGGCAGATGTCCCAGATCGGTCCCGGGTACATCCGCATCGTGGCGGGCGGCGAGGAAGTGGCCCGCTACCCCTTCGACGGCTCGGAGTTCTCCACCGAGCGGGCCGTGATGCTGGGTGACTTCTACTTCAAGGACGTGTGGCGGTTCGCCGCCGTCGGTCAGGGCTTCGACGGCGGGCTCGATGCACTGCTGAAGAACTTCGGCGGTGAGGTGGCGGAGGAGGAGCCCGCCGCCCCGCAGCAGCCGCAGGCGGGCGGCGCCGCCCCCGGCTTCGCGCCGCCCGCGTTCGCCGTCCCCGGCGCCCCCGCGCCGGCCCCTCAGCCCGCCGCACAGGGCTTCGTCCCTCCCCCCGCCGCCACCCCGCCACCGGCTCCGGCACCGTCGGTGCACGCCGCGCAGACGATCGTCGCGCCCCTGCACACTCCGCCCGGCGGCTCCCCGGTGCCGCCTCCGGCCCCAGCGCCGGCGCCCTTCGGCCGGCCCGGCCAGCAGCCACCGCCGCCCGTCCCGCCCGCTCCCGGTCCGAGCGCGCCCCCTGGCTACGGCGCGCAGCCGCAGGCACCGCAGGCTCCCGCCCCGCCGCCTGGTTACGGCCAGCCGACACCCCCACCGGGCTACGGCCAGCAGATGCCGCCCGGACAGATGCCGCCCGGACAGATGCTCGGCCAGCAGGCTCCCTACGGAGCACCGCAGGACGTCCCCCAGGGCGCACCGCAGACCCCGGGTGTGCTCGGCGCGCTCCAGATGTTCAAGGAGACGCCCACCGGGCAGCGCTGGACCCAGCAGAACGGGAAGCTCGTCCGCGTCGACCTCGGCATCGGCGGACAGCCCGTGCTGGCCCGTCAGGGCAGCATGGTCCTCTACCAGGGCAAGGTCGACTTCAGCTACAAGGGCGCGGGGTTCAGCGGTCGGATCGTGGGCAACGCGACTGGCCAGGAGATGCAGCTGATGCGCTGCACGGGCCAGGGCCAGGTGTTCTTCGCCGAGGACGCCACGATGCTGCACCCGATCGAGCTCCAGGGCGACGCCGTGTGCGTCTCCGCCGAGAACGTCCTCGCCTTCGACGAAGGCCTCCAGTATGAGGTCCGCCGCATCGAGGGGCACGGCATTCCCGGTGGCGCGCTGTTCACGATGCAGTTCCAGGGAACCGGCACCATCGTCGTGAAGACGCACGGTGTGCCCGTGGTGCTGCCGGTGACCCCCACCACGTTCGCCGACTGCAACGCCGTGGTCGCCTGGTCGGCCGCCTCCCAGGTGATCGTCTCCAGCCAGGTGCGGATGCGCCGCAACTCCTACCCCGGTGACACCGGGGAGAGCGTCAACCTCCAGTTCCGGGGAGCGCCCGGCAACTTCATCGTCGTCCAGCCGTACGAGATCTGAGGGAGCCCGTCATGAACCAGCCACTCGCGGGCTACGCCCCCGCCCCCGTCACCGCGCGCATGGAGAACCACGGCAATCACATGCTGAAGGTCGCCATGCAGACCGGAAACGACCTCCTCGCGCGCGTGGGGTCGATGGCCGCCTACGAAGGGTTCATCCAGTACGAGCCCAACCCGTCGGCCGTGCGCCAGATCGCGCGGGACTGGATGACCGGGGAGGGTGCGCCGCTGATGAAGTGCTCCGGCGACGGCCTGCTCTACCTCGCCGACTACGGTGCGAACGTCGTCGTCATCAACCTCAATGGCGACGGCATCTCCGTCAACGCCACCAACCTGCTCGCCTTCGACGCCCACCTGTCGTGGGGCGTGGAGCGGGTGAAGGGCCTGGCGAAGTTCGCCGGGCAGGGCCTGTGGAACACCAAGATCTCCGGGCAGGGCTGGGTCGCGCTGACCTCCCGGGGCAAGCCGATCGTCGTCGACTGCGGCGGTGGCGAGGACGAGACGTACGTCGACCCGGACGCCCTGGTCGCCTGGTCCCCGAACCTCAAGGTGAAGGGCAAGCGCAGCTTCCGGGCACAGTCGCTGATCGGCCGCGGCAGCGGCGAGGCCTACCAGATGGCGTTCTCCGGTCAGGGCATCGTCGTCGTCCAGCCCAGTGAGGACAGCACCGACCGTCTCCGGGTCCGGGGCTGAGGGGGAGCGACCACACCATGCAGAGCCCGCTTTTCGCCTACAACGACCAGCAGACCCAGGAACGCTGGAGCCTGCAGAACAAGCAGATGCTCCGGGTCGTCCTGGAGGGTCACGACGACATCCTCGCCCGCAAGGGCAGCATGATCGCCTACCAGGGACTCGTCGAGTTCGACGCCGAGTACCAGAGCCGCGGTCAGTCACGCAGCCGTGCGCGCACCGGTGAGGGGCTGGACCTGATGCGCTGCCACGGGCAGGGCATCGTCTACCTCGCCAACCTCGCCCAGCACATCCATGTCATGGACGTGGACCATGAGGGGCTGACCGTCGACAGCAGCTACGTGCTCGCGATGGACTCCTCGCTGCACCACGAGGTCATCGCCGTCGACAGCCTGTACGGCATCTCCGGCTCCGGGAAGTACCAGCTCAACATCACCGGCCAGGGCAAGGTCGCCCTGATGACCTCCGGCATGCCGCTGCTGATGCAGGTGACGCCGGACAAGTACGTCAACTGCGACGCCGACGCGATCGTGGCCTGGTCCACCGGGCTGCGCGTGCAGTTGCAGGCCCAGACCCACTCCTCCGGAGTGTGGCGGCGCCGCGGCAACACCGGTGAGGGCTGGGAGCTCAGCTTCATGGGCAGCGGCTTCGCACTCGTCCAGCCCAGCGAGCTGCTGCCGCCGCAGAACGCCCAGATCGGCTCCGGCCTCGCCGCGCAGTACGGCATGGGCCAGCAGGGCGCCCGCGGACAGAACCAGGGCAACGTCTGGAGCTGAGCGTTCAGCCGGGGCAGAGGTGAGGGGCGGCCGCCACGGGCGGTCGCCCCTCACGCGTGCGCACCCGTGCGTCAGACGCCCAGTCTCGTCCGGGTCGCTTCCAGCAGGCGGACGACCGACGCGTCGGCCACGTCCGCCACCTCGTCGTACGGGAACCAGCGCAGGTCGAGCGACTCGTCGCTGATGGTGTGCGCGGCGTCCGGGGACGCCACGGCCGCGTACTGGACGTCGAAGTGCCTGTGGCAGGGCGGCGGGATCGCATGCCGGTCCAGACGCACCGGCCCGCCCTTCAGGAGCGTCAGCCCCGCGATGCCCGACTCCTCGGTGGCCTCTCGCAGAGCCGCCGACTCGAGCGAGGGGTCGCCCGGCTCGCAGTGACCGCCCATCTGCAGCCACATCCGCAGCTTCCGGTGCAGGGTCAGCAGCACCCGGGCGCGCCCGGGATCGATGACCAGGGCGCTCGCGGTGATGTGGCCGGTGTCGCAGGCCTTCCACATGCCGTCCTGGTGCGCGGTGAGGTGGTCGAGGTAGGCCTGGCGGAGTTCCGGCTGGTTCTCGTACCCCTTGAGCACGAGAACCGTGTCGTCGTACAGGCTCACTCGGTGCCGTCGCCCTTGTCCTCGCCGGTGTCCTCGTCCGGGCTTCCGTTCCTGCCCTCGTCCTTCTTCCTGAGGTCGGGCTTGTCGGCCGCCTCGCCGAGCATCTTGTCCAGCTCGGAGAAATCGATCTGCTCGCGGTGCACGAAACCGTCCGGGTCGTCCAGGTCGGTGGCCGTCGGCAGCATGTCCGGGTGGGCCCACAGGGCGTCCCGGCCGTCGACCCCGCGCGCGTCCGTGAGCGAGGCCCACAGGCGCGAGGCGTCGCGCAGCCGGCGCGGGCGCAGCTCCAGACCGATCAGCGTGGCGAACGTCTGCTCCGCGGGGCCGCCCGAGGCGCGACGGCGACGCAGCGTCTCGCGCAGCGCGTCCGCGGACAACAGCCGGGGCTTCGCCGCCGCGTGCACCACGGCATCCACCCAGCCCTCGACGAGGGCCAGCGCCGTCTCGAGACGGGCCAGGGCGACCTTCTGCTGCGGGGTGTCCTCCGGCTGGAACATGCCCTGCTGGAGAGCCTCCTGCAGCTGCTCCGGGTTCTGCGGGTCGAACTGGCCGACGACGTCTTCCAGTTTGGCGGTGTCGACCTTGATGCCGCGCGCGTAGCCGTCGACCGCGCCGAACAGATGCGAGCGCAGCCACGGCACGTGAGCGAACAGGCGCTGGTGGGCGGCCTCGCGCAGAGCGATGTACAGCCGCACCTCCTCCTGCGGGATGCCCAGGTCCTTACCGAACGCCGCGATGTTCACCGGTAGCAGCGCGGCCTTGCCGGCCGGGCCGAGCGGCAGCCCGATGTCGGAGGAGCCGACGACCTCACCGGCCAGCACGCCGACGGCCTGGCCGATCTGGGTGCCGAACATGGCGCCACCCATCGAGCGCATCATGCCGATCAGCGGGCCCGCCATGGCCTGCATCTCCTCCGGCAGCACGTCGCCCATGGCGGTCCCGACGCGCTCGGCGACCGGGTCGACGAGCTCCCGCCACGCCGGCAGTGTCGCCTCGACCCACTCCGCGCGGCTCCACGCCACCGAGGAGGCCGCACCGGACGGCAGCGAGGTGGCGTCGTCCAGCCACAGGTCGGCCAGACGGACGGCGTCGTCGACGGCCCTGCGCTCGGCGGGGCCGACGCTCGCGTCCTTCGTGCCGTCCGAGGTGCCCTGGGAGACGGTCTGGCGGGCGATCTGCTTGGCCATGTCCCAGTTCACCGGGCCGCCCTCGTAGGAGAGCATCTGTCCGAGCTGCTGGAACGCGGCGCCCAGGTCGTTGGGGTTCAGGGAACCGAACATCGCGGCGAACGGATTGTCGGCGCCGGGGCCACCGAAGCCGCCGGCTCCGGGCATGCCGAAACCGAACGGGTTGGCCGGGTCCTGACCACCACCGCTCTGCGGGTCCTTCTTCTTGCCCTCGTCGCCGTCGTCCGGCTCCTCCGGCGGAAGGCCGAATCCGAATGGGGTGTCACTCACGGGATTCCTCGGCTGATAGGGCCACCGGTTCTTTCCGGCGGCACGGTTGCCCGACAACACCACCCAGCGTAGACACCTGAAGCGGTTTGGGCCTCGATGCTTCGCCGACAGAAGGCCTGCGGCAGGATGGATGCCACCTGGTACACATGCTTCGCATGCGCTCGTACTGAAGACAACCGCTGGAGACGCCCGGTGAGTTCCCCAGATCCGCAGGTTCGCGCAGCGCGAAACGAGTCAACCCGCCCGTCGCCCCCGAGTGGGCCCGTCGTCGCGGTCACCGGCGCCGCGGCCGGTGTCGGCGCGCTGCTCACCGAGCGGCTCGCCGTCTCGAAGGAGATCAAGCAGGTCATCGCCATCGACGAGCGCCGCGGCGAGTGCGCCGAGGCGCAGTGGCACATCCTGGACGTACGGGATCCCGCCATCGCGGACAAGCTGCGCGGGGCGGACGTCGTGGTCCACCTGGCACTCGACCTCGACCTGGAGACCGATGCCGCCGCCCGAACGGCCTACAACGTCCGGGGGACGCAGACCGTCCTGACGGCCGCCGCGGCCGCCGGGGTGCGCCGGGTGGTGCTGTGCACCTCGACGATGGTCTACGGGGCGCTCCCGGACAACGAGCTGCCGCTGTCCGAGGACGCGGAACTGCGGGCCACGGCCGAGGCCACTGGCGTGGGCGATCTCCTGGAGATCGAGCGGCTCGGGCGCAGGGCGCCCCGCGCGCACCCCGGGCTCAACGTCACGGTGGTACGGCCCGCTGTGCTGGTGGGAGGCACCGACACCGCGCTGACCAGGTACTTTGAGTCCCCGCGACTGCTCGTGGTGGCCGGCTCGCGGCCCGCGTGGCAGTTCTGCCACGTCGATGATCTGTGCAGCGCTCTGGAGTACGCGGTCCGGGAAGAGGTCGACGGTGAGCTGGCCGTCGGGTGCGACGGATGGCTGGAGCAGGAGGAGGTCGAGGAACTCAGCGGTATCCGGCGGATGGAGCTGCCGTCGGCGGTCGCGCTGGGCGCGGCGGCACGGCTGCACCGGATCGGGCTGACCCCCTCCCCGGCCGGGGACCTGGCGTACACGATGCACCCCTGGGTGGTCAGCGGGAGCCGGCTGCACGACGCAGGGTGGCGGCCCGCCTACACCAACGAGGAGGTGCTCGCCGAGTTGCTCGGGGAGGTCTCCGGCCGGCACACGGTCGTCGGGCGGCGACTCGGCCGCAAGGACGCGACGGCGGCGGGCGCCGCGGGGGCGACGGTGGCCCTGCTGGGCGCGGCCGCGGTGGTGCGGCGGGCGCGGAAGGCCCGTCGGCGGATCTGAGAACCGGGCGGGAGCCACCGGCCGGGAGACCCCGCACGCGTGCGGGGTGACGGGGTGGCGGGGCTATTCCGTGTTGTCGTGGGCGTGGGGCACGATGGGGGCATGGCATCCACGAATGATCACCCCGGTGAGCAGGCGGCACAGGATCCGATCAAACTGCTCGCGATCCGGGACGCGCCACTGTCCGTGGACGAGATCTTCCGGGCCGTCGGCGACGACGCGGCCGGCGGGACGGCGCTGTTCGTGGGGACCGTGCGCAATCACGACGGCGGGACCGACGTCGACGAGCTGGGGTATTCGTGCCACCCGAGCGCCGAGGACGAGATGCGGCGGATCGCCGAGAAGGTCGCCGCCGAGTACCCCGTGCGGGCGCTGGCCGCCGTGCACCGGGTGGGAGAGCTTCGGGTCGGGGATCTGGCCGTCGTCGTCGGTGTGTCGTGCCCGCACCGGGGCGAGGCCTTCGAGGCCTGCCGGAAGCTGATCGACGACCTCAAGCACGAGGTGCCCATCTGGAAACACCAGAAGTTCTCGGACGGAACAGAGGAGTGGGTCGGCGCGTAGCGCCGTCATGGGTGGGGTGGTGGTCGGGCGACGGGTGGGCGGGTCGGCGCGTAGCGCCGTCGTGGGTGGGGGCCTGCTGAGGTGTTCCGTGCCCCGTTCTGGACTCCGGTTGCGTAACCGCACCCCGGGTATGAGCGTTGTCACTGCGGATGGTTAATCTGCTGATCAGTCAGTCGCGGACGCTCATGGGGTTGGGAGGTCGGTATGGCCGCTCTTGCCTGGTTGCTGATTCCGTTTGTGGCTGCGATCGGCGCGGGACTGTGGGGAAGCTGGGCCAACCGCACTCGCAGAGCGCGGAGCGACGGCCCCGAGCTCGTCGGTTACGCCCGTTTCCGTGAGGCCATGGAGAGGCCCCGGCCGTCGGGCGACTGAGGGCCGGAAAGCTACAGGTCACCGGTGTACGACAAGGTCAGGGCAGCCCGTCCGGGCGGCCCTGACGGTGCGCTGACAGGCCTGTCCCGTACTGTCGGTGCATGCCACGCCGCACCGCGACGATGCTCGCCTCCACCCTGATGCTGATCGCACTCCTGTGCGCGGGTGTGTTCCTCCCCGTGCCTTACGCGGAGATGTCCCCGGGGCCGACGGTGGACACTCTGGGCGATCACGATGGCGAGCCGGTGCTGCACATCGAAGGGCGCAAGACCTATCCGACCGACGGCCACCTCAACATGACCACGGTGCGGGTCACGAGCGCCGACTACCGGATGAACCTGGTCGAGGCCGTCTACGGATGGCTCGCGCACGACAACAAGGTCGTGCCGCACGAGACGCTCTACCCCGACGGCAAGACGGAGGAGGAGTCCACCCAGGAGAACGCCGAGGAGTTCAGCCAGTCCCAGGAGAGCGCCAAGGTCGCGGCACTGAAGGCACTCGACGTCCCGGTGAAGTCCTGGGTGATCGTCGCCACGGTCGTCAAGGGATCCCCCGCCGAGGGCAAGCTGCACGCAGGCGACGTGATCAAGAGCGTCGACGGCAGCGCGGTGCGCAAGCCGGCCGATGTCGCCGAGCTCGTGACCAAGCACAAGCCCGGCGACGACGTCGCCTTCACGATCGTGCCCGCCAAGGAGCAGGCCGCCGCCGAGAAGGAGAACCGGACGCCGACGCGGACCGAGAAGGTCACGATCACCACCACGACCTCCGACGACGCGGGAGACAAGCGCGCCATCGTCGGAATCGCCGCCGGGACCGACCACACCTTCCCGTTCAGCATCGACATCAAGCTCGCCGACGTCGGCGGGCCGAGCGCCGGTCTGATGTTCGCGCTCGGCATCTACGACAAGCTCACCCCTGGCAGCCTGACCGGCGGGGCGTTCGTCGCCGGCACCGGCACGATCGACGACACCGGCAAGGTCGGGCCGATCGGCGGGATCGAGATGAAGACGGTCGGCGCGCGCGCCAAGGGCGCCCAGTACTTCCTCACGCCTGCGGACAACTGCGCGGCGGCCGCCGAGGACACCCCCGAGGGCCTCACCCTCATCAAGGTGAACACCATCGACGACGCCCTCGGCGCGATGAAGGACCTCGGCTCCGGTGACACCGCGGACCTGCCGAAGTGCACGACCTCCTGACCGCGCGGGTACGCCTCCTGCCGCCCGCGCGGGCTACTCCGCGAACGTCGCCATCAGTGCCTCCGCCAGGCCCGGCACCAGGGCGGACCCGGTGAGGACCTCCGTGGGTGAGTCCTTCTCCCGCAGCCGCAGCGCGGAATCGCGGGCACCGTCGCGCAGGACCGCGACCGTCATACGGACCTCCTGGCGCTCCGGGTGCTTCGCCACCCAAGCCGCCAGCGCGGCCTCGTCCAGATTCTGCGGAACCTGGGCCTCCGCGGACGGCGGCAGCATCAGGCGCTCCACGGTCAGGGCACAGCCGGCCACCGAGTCGGGCCAGGCGATGGTGCCCAGGAACTCGTCGAGCGGCTTGCCCGTTGGAATCTCGTCCTGCTCGATCGGGGTGAGGGCGGTTGTCTCCTGCTCGTCGCCCAGACCGAGCCGGTCCGCCAGCAGGGGCTGTTCGGCGCGGAGCCGCGCGGTGTCTACAAGGGCGAAGAGACGGGCAGGCTGGTCCCAGCCGAGGCCGGAGACGTACTCGTCGATCTCGAGTACGGCCCGGGTGAGCGGGCTCGCCGCCATGGGTGTGTTGGACATGGTCACAATCCTCTCTCGTTCATGGCCGGAATCGGGAACCGAGTAAAGGGTGAGTAAGTTGCATAGGTGGGGCCCACGATTACAGGGCCACACACGGTCCACGAACTCGCGGACCTGACGAATCAACAGCGATTTTCGAGGTGCCTACCTTGGCTTTCCAGATGCCGGACCGTGGCGGAGGCCCGACAGGGCCACGGATGAGAGTGGGCCGCCCGTCCCGGCGGGTCCGGACCCTGCTCATGACTTTGGGCGTCCTGGCCGTCCTCGGCATGGTGTTCACCATGTTCGCGGGGTTCTGGACCGACTGGTTGTGGTACCGCTCGGTCGACTACTCGTCGGTGTTCACGACGACCCTGTGGACCAAGATCGGGCTCTTCTTCGTCTTCGGCCTGCTGATGGCCCTCGCGGTCGGCTTCAACATCTGGCTGGCGCACCGGATGCGGCCGCCGCTGAGTGCCATGTCGTTGGAGCAGCAGAACCTCGACCGGTACCGGATGAGCATCGCGCCCTACAAGAAGTGGCTGCTGCTCGGCATCACCGCACTGGTGGGGCTGATCGCCGGCGCCTCGGCGTCGAGTCAGTGGCGGACCTGGCTGATGTGGGTCAACGGCGTGCCGTTCGACCAGAAGGACCCGCAGTTCAAGCTCGACGTCTCGTTCTACGCCTTCGATCTGCCCTGGTACCGGTTCATGCTCGGGTTCGGCTTCGCCGCCGCGATCCTGTCACTCATCGCCGCGGCGCTGACGCACTACCTGTACGGCGGGCTGCGGGTCACCAGTCCCGGCGCGCGGGCCACGGCGGCGGCCACCGGGCACCTGTCGGTGCTCCTCGGCGTCTTCGTCGCCCTGAAGGCGGTCGCGTACTGGCTCGACCGGTACGGCCTGGCCGTCAAGTCCAGCGACTTCAAGGCGACCGACAACTGGACCGGTCTGCGGTACGTCGACGCCAACGCCTATCTGCCGGCCAAGACGATCCTGTTCTGCATCGCCGTCATCTGCGCGCTGCTGTTCTTCGCCACCCTGTGGCGGCGTACCTGGCAGCTGCCCGTGATCGGCTTCGGCCTGATGGTGCTGTCGGCGATCCTCATCGGCGGCCTGTACCCGGCGATCGTGCAGAAGTTCCAGGTCCAGCCGAACGAGCAGGCCAAGGAAGCGCCGTACGTCGAGAAGAACCTCGAGGCGACGCGTGAGGCCTACGGCATCGACGACGCCCAGGTCGACGAGTACCCGGGGACCAGCCAGACCGAGGACAAGACCAAGCTCCGGGACCAGGTCTCCGAGACGGCGAGCATCCGGATCATGGACCCGAACATCGTCTCGCCGACGTTCCAGCAGCTCCAGCAGATCAGGAACTACTACGCGTTCCCGACCAACCTGGACGTGGACCGCTATCCCGATCCCAAGACCGGCGCGGAGCAGGACACCGTCATCGGTCTGCGCGAGATCAACCTCAACGGCATCCCGAAGCGGAACTGGATCAACGACCACTTCCGGTACACCCACGGATACGGTGCCGTTGCCGCCAAGGGCACCAGTGCCGACGACGGCCGTCCGGTGTTCACCGAGTCCGATCTGCCGTCCAAGGGCGACCTCGGCACGTACGAGCAGCGCGTCTACTACGGCGAGCGGACGACGACGTACTCGATCGTCGGCGGTCCCCAGAAGGAGATCGACTACTCCGACGACAGCGGCGAGAAGACGACCAGCTACGAGGGCGACAGCGGGGTCAACCTCGCCAACCCGGTCAACCGGGCCGCCTACGCCGCGGCGTTCAGCGAGCCGCAGATCCTGTACTCCGGTGCCATCGGCGAGGGCTCTCGGATCCTGTACAACCGCACGCCCAAGGAGCGCGTCGAGGCGGTCGCCCCGTGGCTGACCATCGACGGCGACGCCTACCCCGCGGTGGTGGACGGCCGGATCCAGTGGATCGTCGACGCCTACACGACCACCAACGGCTATCCGTACGCGTCGCGGACGACCCTCGGTGACACCACGGCCGACTCGCTGACCGCCACCAACGACAACCGCGCGGTGGTGGCCCAGGAGAACCAGGTCAACTACATCCGCAACTCGGTGAAGGCGACCGTCGACGCGTACAGCGGCGAGGTCAAGCTCTACCAGTGGGACACCCAGGATCCCGTTCTGAAGACGTGGATGAAGGCGTTCCCGGACACGGTGGAGCCGAGGAGCGAGATCTCCGGCGGCCTGATGGACCACCTGCGGTATCCGCAGGACCTGTTCAAGGTGCAGCGCGAACTGCTGACCCGCTACCACGTGAAGGACGCCACCACGTTCCTCAGCGGCAGCGAGGTGTGGCAGGTGCCGGCCGACCCGACGAACAAGACGGGCGACGCGGTACCGCCGTACTACCAGAGCATGAAGATGCCCGATCAGGAGGAACAGGCCTTCTCGCTCACCACGACGTTCACTCCGAACGGCCGTGACAACCTCAGTGCCTTCATGGCGGTCGACGCCGAGGCGGGCAGCGAGGGGTACGGCAAGATCAGAGTCCTGAAACTGCCGACGAGCACCACGGCAGCCGGACCCAAGCAGGTGCAGAGCCAGTTCAACTCCGAACAGGACATCGCCGAGTCGATCAGGCTGCTGAGAGGCGGCGACTCCGAGGTTGAGTACGGCAACCTGCTGGCCGTCCCGCTCGACGGCGGACTGCTGTACGTGGAGCCGGTCTACGTACGCGGTGGTGGACTCAAGTACCCGCTGTTGCGGAAGGTGTTGGTGACCTACGGAGGCCAGACCGCCTTCGAGGACACGCTCGAGCAGGCTCTCGACAAGGTCTTCGGGACGGAGGGCTCGACCACCGAGCCGCCACCGGGCGAGGACGAAGGCACGCAGCCGCCGCCGACGTCCGACAACCCGTCGGTCCAAAAGGCCCTGAGCGACGCCCAGGACGCCTTCCAGGCCGGCCAGGAAGCCCTGCAGAAGAACGACTGGGAGGCCTACGGCAAGGCGCAGAAGGATCTCGAGGACGCCTTGCGCAGGGCCGAGGAGGCCCAGGCCGCGGACGGCGGAGGTGGTTCCGGCGGCTCGGACGCATCAAAGAGCAGTCCCAGCCCCGATCCGAGTCCGAGCAGTTAGCAAGCGGCCTGGTCAAAGGCCCACCCCGCGCCGTGGTACGGTTGTACACACAACGGCGCGGGGTGGAGCAGCTCGGTAGCTCGCTGGGCTCATAACCCAGAGGTCGCAGGTTCAAATCCTGTCCCCGCTACTGAAGTCGCGATGGTGGCGACACCAAAGGCCCGGATTCCTCAAGGAATCCGGGCCTTTGTGGTGTGCGAACGCATGTGCCGAATCCGGCGACGGCCGCGCCGGCGACGGGAGTTGACCGATCTGTGTTTGACTTGTCTCTCTGTGGGCATGTCGACAAAACGCTGAAGTGACCTTACTGACTGCGGCATACCAGGTGTACCCAGGTTGCAGGTGGTGCGACGATGGACGTTATGGGGGATAGGGCAACTCTGTACGAGACAGGGCGTTTTGAGCAGCCTTCCCTGCGGGAGGAACCTCGCGACGAGACTGGGGAAGCCGCCGACGAGGCGGCCGAGGAACTGCGTCGGCGGCTCGCTGCCGAAGCCGGCGACGTGGAGGCGATGAGCGTCCTCGGCGCCATGCTGCTGCGGCGCGGTGACCTCGCCGGAGCCGAACCCCAGCTGCGTGCCGCCACCGCCGCGGGCGACCGCGCCGCCGCCAACAACCTGGGCGTCCTCCTGTTCCAGCGGGGCTACGCGGAGGAGGCCGCGGGATGGTGGCGGGTCGCCGCCGTCGCCGGTTCCGCCCCGGCGGCCCACGCGCTCGGCCGGCACCACCGCGAGCGCGGCGACGAGCCCGCCGCCGAGTACTGGCTGCGCCAGTCCGCCGAGCAGAACCACGTGCTGGGCGCCTACGCACTCGCCGATCTGCTGGAGCACCGCGGGGACACGGCAGGGGCCGAGCGCTGGATGCGGGCCGCCGCCGAGCGGGGGCACCGGGAGGCCGCCTACCGGCTGGCCAGGGCGCTGGACCGGAAGGCCGCGGAGGAGGCCGACGACAGAGGCCGCCCGTTAACGGAGGAGGCCGAGCAGTGGTACCGGCAGGCCGCCGCGCGGGGGCACCGCCGGGCCGCACTGCACCTCGGCGTGATCCTGGAGAAGCGCGGCGAGCTCAAGGAGGCCGGCCGCTGGTACCTGACGTCCGCCAAGGACGGGGAGGTGCGGGCCGCCTGCGCGCTCGGTTTCCTGCTGCGTGACGCCGGAGACACCGACAACGCCGCCGTCTGGTGGCTGCGCGCGGCCCAGGACGGCGACGGCAACGCCGCCAACGCGCTGGGCGCCCTGCACGCCGAGCGCGGCGAGACCCAGACCGCCGAACGCTGGTACCGGGCCGCGATGGACGCGGGCGACGTCAACGGCGCGTACAACCTCGCCCTGCTCTGCGCCGAGCAGGGCCGGACCGGACCGGCTGAGCAGTGGTACCGCCGGGCCGCCTACGCCGGTCACCGCGAGGCGGCCAACGCGCTGGCGATCCTGCTGCTGACGGCCGGGGACGAGACGGGCGCGGAGCCCTGGTTCTCCAAGGCCGCGGAGGCGGGAAGCGTGGACGCCGCCTTCAACCTCGGCATCCTGTACGCGGGCCGGGGAGAACGAGGCCGCGCTGCGCTGGTACGAGCGGGCGGCGGCCGCCGGGCACACGGAAGCCGCGCTCCAGGTCGGCATGGCCCGGCTGCGCGACGGCGACGAGGGTGAGGCGGAGCGGTTCCTGCGGTGCGCGGCGGGCGGCGGCAGCGCCGAGGCCGCATACCGCCTGGCCACCGTCCTGGACGCCCGTCGCCCGCCGGAGCCCGCGCACGAGCTGGGCGAGCCGGTGAGCCGCCGCAGCGAGTGCGAGGAGTGGTACGAGCGCGCGGCCTCCCAGGGTCACCGGCGCGCGCAGGTACGCGTCGGCATGCTCGCCGCGGCCCGCGGTGACGTGGTCGAGGCGGCCCGCTGGTACCGGGAGGCGGCCGAGGCCGGTTCCCGCAACGGCGCCTTCAACCTGGGCCTGCTGCTGGCCCGGGAGGGCAGTGAGCCCGAGGCGGCCGTGTGGTGGACCCGTGCGGCCGACGCCGGACACGGCCGCGCGGCCCTGCGGCTTGCCCTGGTCTACGCGCGCCGGGGCGAGCTCGCCGAGGGCCAGCGCTGGGCCGACCGCGCGGCGGCGCTGGGCCCGGCGGCGGTCGCGGAACGCGCGATCCGCCTGCGTGACGCGCTCCGCGAGGAGCTGTCCGCGTGACGGCGCACCCGGGTCGGGGCCGTGGCCCGCACCTCAAGGGCCCCGCACCTCAAGGGCCCCGCACCTCAAGGGCTCACGGCCCCCACGAAAGGGATTTGCTTCCGTCCACGTCCTTGACGTAACGTTGCGTTCATCGACGCGGGGTGGAGCAGCTCGGTAGCTCGCTGGGCTCATAACCCAGAGGTCGCAGGTTCAAATCCTGTCCCCGCTACTGAAGATCGAGGGCCGGAATCCGAAAGGGTTTCGGCCCTCGGTGTATGTCCCTCTTCAGACTCTCAGACGCACGAAAAAGACCCGGCACCGCCGGGTCTTTTTCGTGCGTCTGAGAGGAGGACGGCGCAGGCAGGGTCCTACGCCGCGGCGCAGTTCGGGCAGACGCCCCGATACGTCATCTCGACGCCCGAGATCGTGAAGCCGAAGCGCTCGGTGTCGGGGAGATCGGCCAGCGGGTTGCCCGTCGGGTGCACGTCCCGGATCGCGCCGCACTGCGCGCACACCAGGTGGTGGTGCGGCCGGTGGGCGTTCGGGTCGTAACGCTTGGCTCGTTTGTCCGTGGCGACTTCCAGTACCTCACCGAGGGTGACCAGTTCGCCCAACGTGTTGTAGACGGTCGCTCGGGATATCTCCGGCAGCCTCGTGACGGCCCTGGCGTGCACCTCGTCGGCTGTCAGATGGACGTGATCGCCGTCGAGGACCTCGGCCACCACACGACGCTGTGCGGTCATCCGCCAGCCACGTCCGCGCAGTCGTTCCAGAAGGTCGCTCATGAACACCAGCCTAACAGCTAGAGGGACCAGGCCCCGAACAGGTGTGATTTTGGAGCGTTACTTGACTTAGACACTGTCCATTGTGGGATCAGTGCTGGCTTTGGCCAAGGGTGAGTACTTCGGCGAGCGGCTGGAGGCCGCGGTCCGGGCCCTGCGCGGCTGATTCCAGCGCTGGACCGCTTGTCGTTGCGGCGGGCCGGGCCCCCTTCCGGGGAGCCCGGCCGTTTTGTATGCGGGCCGCACCCGGCGCGTACGTCGGGCGCGGCCCTCCCTCCGGTTACGCCGGTGCGCGCTGGGCGGCCTGCTGCCGTACGGGGGCCCAGCAGCGGATGATGTCGCGCACCGAGACGATGCCGACGGGCTCGTCTTGCTCCAGGACGATCAAATGGCGGAAGCCGCCGTGCGTCATGGCGTGAGCGGCGTCCTCGAGCGTCCAGGACGGGGTGGCGAAGACGACGTCGGTCGTGGTGTGGGAGTGGGCGCGCTCGGAGTCCGGGTCCTGGCCCAGCCCCAGGGAATTGAGGATGTCGCGTTCGGTGAGAATGCCGATGCCGGTGCCGTCGGGGTCGAGGACCACGGCCGCGCCAACGCGGCGGGCGGACATCAGGACGGCGGCCTGGCGAAGGGTGTGGGTGGGACCGATGGTGAGGACCACCGTACTCATGGCGTCGCGGACGAGCATGGGATGGAGCCACCTCCTACGGAAACCGTGCCGGCGGACGTCGGGCCGATCCGCTAGTTCACGGTTTCACAAGTTCACAAGCGGGGGACTCTCACAGTCGCAGGTAAAGAGGGCGTCAACAAGAGGGCGTGTGCGGCGGAACGAGGACACGCCCTCGGATCGGACGTCAGTAGCGCTGGTTGAGATAGCCCAGCAGCTCGTCGTGCAGCAGCCCGTTCGACGCGGCCGCGTTGCCGCTGTGCGGTCCGGGGCGGCCGTCGAGTCCGGTGAAGCTGCCGCCGGCCTCGGTGACCACGATCGAGGTGGCGGCCATGTCCCAGAGCGACAGCTCCGGTTCCGCGCACATGTCCACCGACCCCTCGGCGACCATCATGTACGGCCAGAAATCGCCGTACGCGCGCGTGCGCCACACCTCGCGGGTGAGGTCGAGGAAGCCGTTCAGGCGCCCCTGCTCCTCCCAGCCGCTGAGCGAGGAGTACGCGAAGGAGGCGTCGGAGAGCTTGGAGACCCTGGAGACCTGGAGCCGGGAGGCCTGGGACAGGCTGCGGCCGCTGAAGGCGCCGTGGCCCTGTGCGGCCCACCAGCGGCGGCCCAGAGCGGGAGCCGAGACGAGCCCGACGACGGGCTGGAAGCCCCCCTCTCCGGCCTCCATCAGGGAGATCAGCGTGGCCCAGACCGGGACGCCGCGTACGTAGTTCTTGGTGCCGTCGATCGGATCGATCACCCAGCGCCGCGGCCCCGTGCCCTCCACCCCGTACTCCTCGCCGAGGACCGCGTCCCTCGGGCGGGCACGCTTCAGGTGGCCCCGGACGACGTCCTCCGCGCCCTTGTCCGCCTCGGTCACCGGCGTCATGTCCGGTTTGGTCTCCACCTTGAGGTCGAGGGCCTTGAACCGGTCCATCGTCGCGGCGTCGGCAGCGTCCGCGAGGACGTGGGCGAGACGCAGGTCGTCAAGGTAGTCGGGCATGCAACGAACCGTATCTGCCGAGGTGGGGCCAGAGCTACCGGGGGTTTCGCGGGCGTGTGCCCGCTGTGCGCCGCCGTGTACGGACCGTGCGCGGGGCGCGCGCGGGGCGCGTACGGACCGGGCACGGGCCGCGCACCGGCCGAGCGGCCGGGACACCTCCCGCGGCCCCGGAACTCCGCACCCCACGCGGACCCTTGACAGTGCCCGGCGGCGCGTCAAATCTGAAGCGCAGAGCCGCTCGCCCGCCCCGAGGGAGGCGATGATGCCTGCAGCGCGGGAATCTCTGCTGGACGCCGCTTACACGGCACTCGCGCGTCGCCCGTGGTCCGCGGTGCGGATGGTGGACGTGGCCGCGGACGCCGGGGTGTCCCGGCAGACGCTCTACAACGAGTTCGGCAGCAAGGACGGACTCGCCAGGGCCCTGGTCCGCAGGGAGGCCGACGGCTACCTCGCCGGCGTCGACCGCGCCCTCACCGTCCATCACGACCCCCGCGACCGGCTCACCGCGGCGGCCGAGTGGACCGCCGTCACGGCCGCCGGGAACGCCCTGGTCCGGGCCATGCTCACCGGCTGCTGGAGCGAGCGCCTTCCCTCCCCGACCCTGGCGCCGGTCCGGTCCGGCTCCGCCGTGCCCGCCCAGCGCCGCGCCGATGGCCCACTGCCCTCGCCCGGCGATCTCGTCGCCCTCGTCCGCGACCGCGCCGTGGCAGCCCTGACCAGCGCCGGTGTGCCCAGGGCCGACACCGCCGAGCTGGCCCGCTCCTGCGAGCTGGTGGTGCGCCTCGCTTTGTCCTGCGTCGCCGCGCCGCCGCCGGCCGAGGGCGGCATCGCCGACCTGGTCCGCAGCGCCCTGAACCGTCAGCCGGTGCCGTAGCGCCGCACGCTCACGGCGATCGGCGTCCCGCGCTCACTGCGCCGATCCCGACAGCTGCAGTCCGATCACTCCGATGATCACGAGGGAGATCGACACGATCTTCAGCGTCGACACCAGGTCACCCAGGAACACCATCCCGTAGATCGCCGTCCCCGCCGCCCCGATCCCCGTCCACACGGCGTACGCCGGCCCGACGTCGAGTTTCTTTAGGGACAGGGTCAGCAGGCCGAAGCTGCCCAGCGCGAACACGCAGAAGGCGACCGTCGGCCACAGCCGTGTGAAGCCGTAGGACAGCTTCAGACACACGGCGAACCCGGTTTCCAGCAACCCGGCCACCACGACCATGAGCCACGCCATGTGTCGTCCTCCCGTTGTCCCCGCTGACAGTGACCGCTTCGCCGGATTCGACAGCTTCGGATCCCACTCGGTGCGATTATGGACTTACCGTCCGCACGCCATGACAAACACGCGAGGGCCGACGGCCCCGCGTCATGGCTCGAGGGGACCCGGCTGCTCCCGGCCGCTCCGGCTCAGTCGCCTTCCGTGTGCTCCCGCGTCGCCAGCAGCCTCCGCAGCGAGTACAGACGCGCCGGGTCCGCGTGACCCTCGGCGACCCAGGCGTCCAGGGCGCAGTCCGGTTCGTCGTGACTGCACGCGCGTGGGCAGCCCTCCGTACCCGGCTCCAGATCGGAGAAGGCGTGGATGACCCGGGACGGATCGACATGGGCGAGGCCGAACGAGCGCACCCCGGGGGTGTCGACCACCCATCCCTCCGCGCCCGACAGGGGAAGCGCCAGCGCGGACGTCGTCGTATGGCGCCCGCGCCCCGTCACCGCATTGACAAGCCCGGTCGAACGCCGCCGTTCCTCCGGCACCAGCGCGTTCACCAGCGTCGTCTTACCGACCCCGGAGTGCCCCACGAACGCCGTGATCCGGCCGTCCAGATGCTCCCGCACCCGGCCGGCCGCCGCGCCGCTCTCCAGTTCCGCCCGACTGGTGACGACGTACGGGATGTCGAGGGCGCCGTACAGCTCCAGCAGCTTGTCGGGCGGCGCGAGGTCCGACTTGGTCAGCACCAGCAGTGGGGTCAGCCCACCGTCGTACGCCGCGACCAGACAGCGGTCGATCAGGCGCGGGCGGGGCTCGGGGTCGGCGAGGGCGGTGACGACCGCCAACTGGTCGGCGTTGGCGACGACGACCCGCTCGTAGGGGTCGTCGTCGTCCGCGGTACGGCGCAGTACCGACGTCCGCTCGGCGATGCGGACGATCCGCGCGAGCGTGTCCTTCCCGCCGGACAGGTCGCCGACGATCGCCACCCGGTCACCGACCACCGCCGCCTTGCGGCCCAGTTCCCGGGCCTTCATGGCGAGCACGACCCGGTCCTCGACGAGGCAGGTCAGCCGGCCCCGGTCGACGGTGAGGACCAGGCCCTCCGCGGCGTCCTCGTGCTTGGGCCGGATGTGGGTGCGCGGCCGGTTGCCCTTGCGGTTCGGGCGGGAGCGGATGTCGTCCTCGTCGGTGTGCTTGCCGTAGCGGCGCATCGTCTGCGTTCCTATGCCCCGAGCATCCCGGTCCACAGGTCGGGGAAGTCCGGCAGGGTCTTCGCCGTGGTCGCCACGTTCTCGACGCGCACGCCCTCCACCCCGAGGCCGATGACCGCGGCGGCGGTCGCCATGCGGTGGTCCTCGTAGGTGTGGAAGACGCCGCCGTGCAGCGGGCGGGGGCGGATGTGCAGACCGTCGGCGGTCTCGGTGACGTCACCGCCGAGCTCGTTGATCTCCTTGGTGAGCGCGGCCAGGCGGTCCGTCTCGTGCAACCGGAGGTGAGCCACGCCGCGCAGGGTGGACGGCGAGTCCGCGAGGGCCGCGACGGCGGCGATGCCCGGCGCCAGCTCGCCGACATCGCCGAGGTCCACGTCGATGCCGTGGACCGACCCGGAACCGGTGAACACGAGCCCGTACTCGGTCAGCTCGCAGGAACCGCCCATGTCGGTGAAGATCTCCCGCAGCCTGTCACCGCCCTGGGTGGTGCGGGCGGGCCAGTCCGGGATGACGACCCGGCCGCCGGTCACCAGCGCCGCCGCGAGGAACGGCTGCGCGTTGGACAGGTCCGGCTCGATCGTCAGGTCCCGTCCGAGCAGGGCCCCCGGGGTGACCCGCCAGACGTTGGGCTCACCGCCCGACTCGGGGCTGTCCACCTGGGCGCCCACCGCGCGGAGCATGTCGACGGTCATCCGGATGTGCGGCATGGAGGGGAGCGTCGAACCGGTGTGCCGGACCTCGACGCCCTGGTTGAAGCGCGGCGCGGACAGCAGCAGGGCACTGACGAACTGCGACGACGAGGACGCGTCCACCGACACGGTGCCGCCGTCCAGTGCGCCGCCGCCGTGCACGGTCAGCGGCAGCGCGCCGCGGCCGTCGTCGTCGATCCGGGCACCGAGGTGACGCAGCGCGTCGATGACGCCGTTCAGCGGGCGCTCGTAGGAGCGGGGGTCGCCGTCGAAGCGGACGGGGCCGTCGGCGAGTGCGGCGACCGGGGGAGGAACCGCATCACCGTGCCAGGCGTTCCCGACATCGACGGTGGCCGGGCCGCGCAGGCTCGTGGGCAGCACCCGCCAGGCCTCACCGGTGCCGTCGGGGCCCACACCCTCTTCGATCTCGATGCCCATGGCCCGCAGCGCGCCCGCCATCAGCAGCGTGTCCCGGGAGCGGAGCGGGCGGCGCAGCCAGCCGGGCTCGGAGGCGAGGGCGGCGAGCACGAGGGCACGGTTGGTGACCGACTTCGACCCGGGCACGTGGACCGTCGCGTCGACGGCTCCGCTCGCGTGCGGGGCGGGCCAAAGGGAGGTGTGTGCGGGGTTAGCGGTCATGCGCCCCACTTTAGTGGGGGCCCCGACCGCCGGGCGTGCCCGGGACCTCCGGGTCAGCCACCCCCGCGTCCGAGTCACTCCTGGTCGGGCCGCCCAGCGGATTCTCCCGGGGGAGGCCCGACGGAACCGTTCCTCTGGGCTGAGCAGGGTTGAGTCCGCTCAGCCGCACGCCCCGAACGGTCCTGGGCGCTCCCCCGCTGCCTCGAGGGCGGGGGAGGTGCCCCGGGTCCCCGGCGTACTCGCCCCCGGGGCGGCGACACGCATCCGGTGCGTGGTCCGCACCCGGGGGCCGGCTCCCGCACGGCCCGGCGGCACGAGCATGGCCGGAGGCGACGGGGGGCCCCGAACCATCACTCCGGTGGAGCAGGGGACCCGGCAGGCGCCGTACCCGGCGTCCCGGAGCGCACGAGCGCGTCACCCCGCACGGCCCACCACACCGCACGCCCGCCCGCCGACCACCACACGATCGAGTCGCACCCACCCGCGCGCACGCTCTCCCCGGCAAGCAGCCGACGCCCCCGGGCGGTCCGGGCGTCGCTTGGAACCGTCAGCCGTCAGACGTCACGACAGCAGTCGCCGTCCCTCCCCGGCACCGCCGGCATCACAGCCCCAGCAGCCACCGTCCCCCGCCGAGCAGCGCGCACAGCGACACGGCGTGGAACAGGAACAGCCACAGCCCCGCCGGTACGTGTGTCAGCCGGGACAACTGGTCCGCGTCCGAGTCTCCCGCCCGCCGCACACCACCGCCCTCAAACGACGCTCCGCGACTGCCATATATGCCCCCGCGCGCCCGCTTCGCCTGGAGTTCGAAGGCCGGACGCACCCCACCGAGCAGCAGGAACCACACCACGGCGTACGCGAACGCAGCCTGGACCTGGGGGCCCGCCACCCAGGACACCAGGACGAAGGTGCCGCCGGTCACCAGTACCGTCAACGCCCCGTACGCATTGCGGATCATCACCAGCATCGCCACGAGCAGCAGCGTGGCCAGCCACAGCAGCAGGGTGATGCGTCCGGTGCCCAGGAGCGCCGCGCCGCCGAGTCCCAGCAGCGGGGGAGCGGTGTAGCCGGCCGCGGCGGTGAGGATCATGCCGATGCCGGTCGGCTTGCCGCGGCTGACGGTCAGGCCGCTGGTGTCCGAGTGGAGGCGTATCCCCGTGAGCGTGCGGCCGGTGAGCAGTGCCACGAGCCCGTGGCCGCCCTCGTGGGCGATGGTGATGGCGTTGCGGGAGAGCCGCCACAGCCCGTGCGGTGTGACGACGACGAGCGCGGCGGCCAGTGCGGCGATCACCACCCACAGATCCGGGTCGGGCTGGGTACCGGACACCTCGTCCCAGAGCGAGGCGAGCGAGGCGGATGCGGTGCTGTCCATGTTCGGTGGGGGCTCCTCGGGTGGCACGGAGTCTGGCAGTGTTGCATGTATGTGCGGACGGTATGCAGCGAGTCGCAGCCCCGAGGAGCTCGCGGAAATCTTCGGCGTCCAGAAGTGGGACCCGGAGGAGACGCTGGAGCCCGACTACAACGTGGCCCCCACCAAAGAGGTCTTCGCCGTTCTGGACCGCGTAGTGAAGGACGCGGACGACCCGCGGCCGGTTCGGCAGTTGCGGAAGCTGAAATGGGGCCTCGTGCCGTCCTGGGCCAAGACGCCCGAGGGCGGGGCCCGGATGATCAACGCACGCGCGGAGACCGTGCACGAGAAGCCGTCCTACCGCCGCGCCTTCGCCACCCGCCGCTGCATCCTGCCCGCCGACGGCTACTACGAGTGGGTCACCGGCACGCAGGAGCGGGAACTGGAGGTCGAGGGCAAGAGGAAACGCCCTCGCAAGCAGCCGTACTTCGTGACGCCGGCCGACGGCTCGGTGTTCGCGATGGCCGGACTGTACGAGTTCTGGCGGGACCGGACCCTGCCGGACGACCATCCGCGGGCCTGGTGGGTGACGTGCTCCGTCATCACCACCGAGGCGGAGACCACGCCGCTCGCGGTGTCCCCGGAGGACGGCCCGCGGGCCCTGGCCGACATCCACCCGCGGATGCCGCTGATGCTCACGCCGGACCGATGGGACGCCTGGCTGGACCCCTCCCGGACCGACACCGAGGACCTGCGTGGGCTGCTCACCCCGCCGCCCCCCGGCCTGATGCGCGCCTTCCCGGTCTCCACGGCGGTCAGCAACGTCCGCAACAACGGCCCGGAACTGCTGAGGGAGCTGGCCGCACCGGAAGAGAGCACACTCTTCTGATGTGACGAACGTGAGACCTTCCGCCGAGACCGCCGAGACCGCCGAGACCGCCGAGACCGCCAAAGCCGTCGAGACCGTCGAGACGGAAGCCGGTCCCGCCCGCATCACCTGGCACCCTGCCCGACGCACCCCACGCCTCGTCCTCGCACTGAGTCACGGCGCCGGCGGCGGCATCGAGGCGCGCGACCTGAGGGCCCTGGCCGCCGTGCTCCCCGCGCACGGCGTGACCGTGGCCCTGGTCGAGCAGCCCTGGCGGGTGGCCGGGAAGAAGGTGGCGCCCGCGCCGAAGACCCTGGACGTCGCCTGGCGGAACATCTGGCCCGCGCTGACGAAACCGGGCCTGCCGGTGATCTCGGGCGGGCGCAGCGCCGGAGCCCGCGTCGCGTGCCGCACCGCCGGCGAACTGGGCGCCCATGCCGTACTCGCCCTCAGCTTCCCCCTGCATCCGCCGGGCAGGCCCGAGAAGTCCCGCGCCGGGGAACTGCTCGGCGTCGCGGTCCCCACCCTCGTCGTGCAGGGGGGCAACGATCCGTTCGGCAGGCCCGGGGAGTTCCCCGAGTACGGGAGGGGCCGCGCGATGGGGGTCCCCCCAGGCGTTCAGCTCTGGAAGAGCGTCGGTGCGAGGGCGGTGGTGGGAGACGGGTGGGCGTACGAACTCGTGGAGGTGGCTCACGGCGATCACGGCCTCAGCGTTCCCAGGCGGGCGGACATCACGCAGGACGAGGCCCTGACGGTCGTCACCGACGCGGTCGTGCGGTGGGTCGACGCGCTCGGGCAGCGGCGGCACGGCCCCCTCGGGTAAAGCTTCGGGAATGTCCCGGCCCTCCCCGCTGTTGACCCCGACATATCCGCCGGTCGCCGGCATCGACGTCTTAGGAGAGAGGGAGTCCGCCGCATGGGGTCGACGTATTGCCCGAGGCGCAGTAGCCGTGCCGACCTGGACTGGACGGTGCTGCACGCGGCCCGGACCGCCCCTGTTCGGGCGGCGGACGGACCGGATCGTCGTCTATCCTCCGATTCGAGTGAGACCGCTTTGGGTCGCACGACGACTCTGGAGGAGGTGGGTCCGGTTCCCGGTACCGGCGCAGGGACCGAACACGGCCAGGCGGAGCAGCCCGAGGGCCAGGGCGGCAGGAGCGGCAAGAGCACCGAATCGCCCGCGGAGCGCAACGCGCGCTTCGAGCGGGACGCTCTCGAATTCCTCGACCAGATGTACTCGGCCGCACTGCGCATGACGCGCAACCCGGCGGACGCCGAGGACCTGGTCCAGGAGACGTACGCCAAGGCGTACGCGTCCTTCCACCAGTTCCGCGAAGGCACGAACCTCAAGGCGTGGCTGTACCGGATTCTCACCAATACGTTCATCAACTCGTACCGCAAGAAGCAGCGTGAACCGCAGCGCAGCGGCGCCGAGGAGATCGAGGACTGGCAGATCGCGCGTGCCGCGTCGCACATGTCGACCGGTCTGCGCTCGGCGGAGTCGCAGGCGCTCGACCACCTGCCCGACTCGGACGTCAAGGAAGCGCTCCAGGCGATTCCCGAGGAGTTCCGCATCGCCGTGTACCTCGCGGACGTCGAGGGCTTTGCCTACAAGGAGATCGCCAACATCATGGGCACACCCATCGGTACCGTGATGTCCCGGCTGCACCGTGGTCGCCGCCAGCTGCGCGGCATGCTCGAGGACTACGCGCGCGAGCGCGGACTGGTCCCGGCGGGTGCCGGACAGTCGAACGAAGCGAAAGGCTCGGGGTCATGAGCTGCGGAGAGCCGCACGAGACGGATTGCAGCGAGATCCTCGATCATCTCTACGAGTTCCTCGACCGTGAGATGCCGGATGCCGACTGCGTGAAGTTCGAGCACCACTTCGAGGAATGCTCGCCGTGCCTCGAGAAGTACGGACTCGAGCAGGCGGTGAAGAAGCTGGTCAAGCGGTGCTGCGGGCATGACAACGTGCCGGGCGACCTGCGGTCCAAGGTCATGGGCCGACTCGACCTGATCCGCTCCGGTCAGGCCGTTCCCGAGCAGGACGTCACGGCTTCTCCGGCCCAGGCCCCGCAGGTCTCCGAGCCGTCCCAGGCCCCGCAGGCCACGCCGCAGGAGTCCTGAGACCGGACCGCCCGGCTGCCCGGTCGTACGGCCGTCCGGCTCTCTGGCCGACCTGGCTGTCTGGTCGATCTGGAAACTCGTTCCCGAAAAACGTCCCCCGAAAGGGGAGCGACGTCACTCGTACGCGCTAATCCGCGGGTCATGGGCCCGCGGAGGCGTCGTTCGCCCCCTAGGCTCCGGAGTCTGACAGACGGCAGGCCGTCGAGCGCGGCAGGCACGGTCGGGGGAGGGGCTCATGGAGGCGTTACCGGCGCGGGCTCGCGTGTATGTGGCCGGTGTCGCCGCGGCGGGCCTGCTTTGTCTGCTGCCGCTGCACGTCGCGCAGCTCGTGCACGGCCCGCAGGTGCCGCACGTTCCCTGGCGCGCGCTCGCCTCGCTCGCCGTGCTGTACGCGTGCTGCGAGTGCCTCGTCCGGTCCCGGTACCTCGGCGTCCCGAATCCGGGCGGCACCTTCCACCCCGTACTGCTGGCCGCGGCCTTCCTGCTGCCGCCGTCCGCCGCCGCGCTGGTCGCGCTGCCCGGCGCGCTGCTCACCCCGGTGGAACAGCGGCCGTTCCTCGCGCGGCGGATCTGGCGGGCCGGTCAGCTGACGCTCGCCGTGTGGGCCGCGAGCCGGGCGCACCAGGCGGCCGGCGGCCGGGACGCGGTCGCGGCCGGTGACGTGCCGGCGGCGCTGGGTGCGGTCGGCGCCTCGGTACTGGTGTTCTGCCTGGTACTCACTCTGCTGGACCACGGCATCGTGGCGCTCACGGCCGGCGTGCCGCTCCGGCGCGGGAGCCTGAACTCCCGGCCGGCCACCTGGCGGCGGCTGTTCCTGCGCTCGCTCGCGCCGGTCACCGTGCACGGGCTCGCCGGACTGATGATGGCCCTGCTGTGGCGCAGTCCCTACGGGCCGGTGACCGCGCTGCTCGTGCTGCTGCCGATGTACGTCTCGTGGTGGGCGTTCGCCCAGTACCACCGGGAGCGGGCCGCCCACCAGGCGACGATCCGCGCGCTCGTGCAGGCCGTCGACATCAAGGACGGGTACACGCGCGGGCACAGCGAGCGGGTCGGACAGGCTTCCACGATGATCGCGCGTGAGCTCGGCATGGACGACGAACGGATCGAGATGCTGCGCTTCGCGGGCATCCTGCACGACGTCGGCAAGCTCGGTGTGCCCACTCGGTTGCTCACCAAGAACGGACCGCTGACCCCCGAGGAGCGGCGGGTGATCGAACTGCACCCCGAGTACGGGCACGAGATGGTGCGGGGGATCTCCTTCCTGGGTGAGGCCCGCGCGGCGGTGCTGCACCATCACGAGCGGCTGGACGGCAGCGGCTACCCCTACGGGCTGGCGGGCGGGCAGATCCCGGAGTCCGCGCGGGTGGTGGCCGTCGCGGACGCCTTCGACGCGATGACCTCCACCCGGTCCTACAGCAGGGCCCGGCCGGTGCCCGTGGCGCTGGAGGAGCTCCAGCGGTGTGCGGGCGGTCACTTCGACCCGCGGATGGTGGAAGCGCTCGTACGGGCGATCGGCCGGGCCGGCTGGCACCCCGCGGTGACGGCCGAGGAGGTCCGGCCCCCCGATCTGCCCGCTCCCGTGCCGGCCCCCGACCTCGACGCCCCCTACCCCGCCGGATCCGTCACCGATCAGCCCCGGGCCCGCCGATGAGCCTCCGGCTGCACACCCTCGTGCACGCAGGCGCCGCCGTGCTCGCCACCGGCTGTCTCGGCGCCACCCTGTGGAACGGGGTCGCGGACCGCGGTGCCGCCCTCGCCTTCGGGGTGCTCGTCACCGTCGGCGAGCTCACCCGGCACAACGGACCGCACGTCCGTCAGGCCGCGCCGCTCGCCGCTGCCGGGGCGCTGGCGTACGCGCTGCTCGGTGAGGCCGGCGGGCGGCCCACCCACCACGACGCGGCCCAGATCGTCACCGTGGTCCTCGCCGGCTCCCTGCTCGGCAGCGTGCCGCACGTCGGGCGCGGTCCCGGACCCACCCGCGACCACCTGGCCCGCCGGACACTGACCGTCGGATTCGTCGCCGTGTGCTTCCAGCCCCTCCACGGCCGCGGGACGTTCGACGACTGGGGTGGCTCCGCCCACGCGCTGCTGCTGCTCGCCCTGCTGTCCCTGTCCGCGCTCTGCGACGCCGTGCTCGCCGCCGCGCTGGCCCACTCCCGCACCGGCTGGCCCTTCCCGCCGGTGCTGTGCGACGAACTGCGGGCCCTGCCCGGCATCGTGGCCGCCGTCGTCGCGACGGGCGCGGTGATGGCACTCGGCGTCGCGGTCGTGGGACTGTGGGCGCTGCCCCTCCTCTCCGTGCCGCTGCTGCTCGCACAGCTGTCCTATCGGCGGTACGCCGCCGTCCGGACGACCTACCGGCAGACCATCACCTCCCTCGCGCGGGCCACCGAGATCGCCGGCTGCACCCCGGCCGGGCACGCCCGCAGGGTCGCCGAGCTCAGCCGGTCGGTGGGCCGGGACCTGGGGCTGACCGAGCCCGACCTGACGGTGCTGGAGTACGCCGCCCTGATGCACGACATCGGCCAGCTCAGCCTCGTCGACCCGGTGCCCGTGGGCGCCACCGCCTCCCTGCCCGTCCTGGAACAGCGGCGGATCGCCCTGCTCGGCGGCGCGGTGGTCCGCCAGACCGGGGTGGACCCACGGGTGGCGGGGATCGTGGAGCGGCAGGCCGACCCCCACCGGGAGCAGCCGCTGGCCGCGCGGATCGTCCGAGTGGTGAACGCGTACGACGAGAAGTCCCGGGCGGGGGGCCCCGGCGGGCCGCTCACGGCACTGGAGGAACTGAGGCTGGGCGCCGCCGGGGAGTACGCGCCCCAGGTCGTCGAATCGCTGGCCCGGGTACTGTCCCGGGAACTCCGGGAACGCGGGGACCGGTATGCGATGTGAGGCCGTGAGGACGGCGCCGGGGCGTGAGGGCGGGTATCGAGCGTGGCGAGAGCCGCGAACGGGACGGCCTTACCCGGCCCGGGGCTGGGTAACCCATGGGTAATGAGCGCCGTTCCGGCCGTACGTGGTTGGATGCGAAGGAGACGGTGTCCGGAGGGCTAGGCCGCCCACCGAACGGAACTGGCAGGCGGGAATCGTGAGGATCTTCGGCAAGGGACGGAACCGGCCCTCCGCCTCCTGGCGGCAGGCCACGGACCGCGCGTTCACGCTCATCGGCGACGGCCGGTACGAGGACGCGGGCGCGCTGCTGACCCGGGCCGCCGACCTGGAACCCTGGCTGTCGGAGTCCTGGTTCAACCTCGCGCTGCTGCACAAGTTCCGGCACGACTGGGAGCAGGCACGGGCGGCGGGTCTCAGGGCCGTCGCGCTGCTCGACCGGGACACGGGGGCGCCCGACTGGTGGAACGTCGGCATCGCCGCCACCGCCCTGCAGGACTGGCCGCTGGCCCGCCGCGCCTGGCAGGCCTACGGGCTCCGGGTGCCCGGCAGCCCCACCGGCTCAGGTGAGCCGCTCGGCATGGACCTGGGCAGCGCGGCCGTACGGCTGTCCCCGGAGGGGGAGGCCGAGGTCGTCTGGGGGCGGCGGCTGGACCCCGCGCGGATCGAGGTGCTGTCCATTCCGCTGCCGTCCTCCGGCCGTCGCTGGGGCGAGGTCGTCCTGCACGACGGGGTGCCGCACGGCGAGCGGAGCACGGCCGCCGGGCACACCTACCCCGTGTTCGACGAGATCGAGCTGTGGGCGCCCTCACCCGTGCCGACCTGGGTGGTCCTGCTGGAGGCCGCCAGCGAGGCCGACCGGGACGCCCTGGAACAGCTGGCCGCGGACGCGGGATTCGCCGCCGAGGACTGGTCGTCCTCGGTGCGGCTGCTGTGCCGGATGTGCTCGGAGTCCCGGATGCCGTCCGACGAGGGTGAGGGCGAGCACCTCGACCCGCACGACCACAGTGAGCCCGGCCGCCCCGGACCGCTCGGTCACCGCACCGACGGGCAGCTGTGGGTGCCGGAGCGGGAGTGCGGGCTCGCCGCGCCCGCCTCGCTGGTTCGCGGCCTGCTGGACGGCTGGGTCGCGGACAGTCCGGAATCACGCGACTGGCGGGACCTGGAAGAGGTTTGCTAGGTCGACTGTCGGGGTCCGTACGCCGGGCCGGCCACGGGGCGGGGACCGGGGCCGGTGGGTCGGTCACCGTACCCTGTATCAGCATCACCCCCATGTTTTCCAGGAAGGCGTACGTCGGTCATGGCTCAGCAGGACACCGATCAGCAGCACGCGGGCGTGCTCCCCGTCGACGACGAGGGGTACGTCATCGACACGGAGGACTGCGCCGAGCGCGAGGCCGCTTGGGTCGAGCGAGGCACCTCGCGACCGATCACCGTGGTCGGCAACCCGGTGCTGCACAAGGAGTGCAGGGATGTTACCGACTTCGGCCCCGAACTCCAGCAGTTGGTCGCGGACATGTTCGCCAGCCAGCGCACCGCGGAGGGCGTGGGGCTGGCCGCGAACCAGATCGGCGTCGACCTGAAGGTCTTCGTCTACGACTGCCCGGACGACGACGGCGTGCGTCACGCCGGAGTGGTCTGTAATCCCAAGCTGGTCGAACTGCCCGCCGAGAGGCGCCGGCTGGACGACACCAACGAGGGCTGCCTGTCGGTACCCGCCGCGTACGCGCCGCTGGCCCGGCCCGACTACGCCGAGGTGACCGGTCAGGACGAGCAGGGCAACCCGGTCAAGGTGCGCGGCACCGGCTACTTCGCACGGTGTTTGCAGCACGAGACCGACCATCTCTACGGCTACCTCTACATCGACCGGCTGTCCAAGCGGGAACGCAAGGACGCGCTGCGGCAGATGGCCGAGAACGAGCCGCGCTATCCCGTGGTCGCCAACGACTGACCGCCGGCGGCCTTCGCCCCCTGGAGCCCGGTGGCCCCTGTCGCCCCTCAGGTCCCCCGGGGCGCAGAACTCCCTTGCGCACGGCGTCTGGTCCGGATTCCCTTCCGGACCAGGCGCCGTTCGTCTTTTCGTCACATGTTCGACCCCTCGACGGATCGTCAACCCTGAAACCAGCCACACAAGGGGAGGATCTCGGCACCGTGGGGTGGCGAATGAAGCAAATACGTTCCCAGAGCCGTCAGTTGTGATGCTGAATGGAGGTGCGGGGATACGCACCGGCGCACGCCCGGCAGAGAGGGCCGGGCGCATGTCAACTGGCGGCCGAGAGGGGATTGTTCGTGCATGCTTTGTCACACGGCACCACATCGAAACCGACCGTCGTCGCGGTTCCACCGGCGCTGTCTCTCCCGGTGATCGAGGCGGCGTTTCCCCGGCAAATCCATCCGTATTGGCCGAAGCTCCAGCAGGAAACCCGTGCGTGGCTGCTCGAAAAGCGGCTGATGCCGCCCGACAAGGTGACTGAATATGCCGACGGCCTGTGCTACACGGATCTCATGGCGGGCTACTACACAGGCGCCGCCGACGAGGTCCTGCAGGCGATAGCGGACTACAGCGCGTGGTTCTTCGTCTGGGACGACCGTCACGACCGCGACATCGTGCACGGCCGATCCGCCGCCTGGCGGCGGCTGAAGGACCTGCTGCACACGGCCCTCGACAGCCCCACGGACCACCTGTGCCACGAGGATTCACTGGTGGCCGGGCTCGCGGACAGTGTGCGGCGGCTGTACTCGTTCCTTCCGGACACCTGGAACGCGCGGTTCGCCCGGCACTTCCACACGGTGATCGAGGCGTACGACCGGGAGTTCCACAATCGGACGGAGGGGATCGTCCCCACCGTCGAGGAATACCTCGAACTGCGTCGGCTCACCTTCGCGCACTGGATCTGGACCGATCTCCTGGAGCCAAGTGCGGGCTGTGAACTCCCGGAGGCCGTGCGGAAGAACCCGTCCTACCGGAAGGCGGCCCTGCTCAGTCAGGAATTCGCCGCCTGGTACAACGACCTCTGCTCGCTCCCGAAGGAAATAGCGGGTAATGAGGTGCACAATCTCGGAATCAGTCTCATCACCCATGAAGGGCTGACCCTCGAAGAGGCGGTCAGTGATGTGCGGTACCGCGTCGAGGAATGCATCACGGAATTCCTCGACGCCGAACAGGACGCCCTGAAGTTCGCCGACAGCCTCGACGACGGCACGATAGGAGGAAAGGAACTGGGCGCCGCCGTGCGGGCCTGCCTCGGAAACATGCGGAACTGGTTCAGTTCCGTCTACTGGTTCCACCACGAGTCCGGCCGGTACATGGTCGACAGCTGGGACGACCGATCCACGCCCCCGTACGTCCACAATGAAGCGGTAGGTGGGGAATGACCGTCGAGTCGGTGGAACCCGACGCGGCCGCGGCGACCGAACCGCGCGAGCCTCCGGTGGCCGGCGGCGGAGTCCCCGGCCTCGGCCACGGCCTCAAACTGGTCCGCGATCCGCTGGCCTTCATGGCCCAGCTGCGCGACCACGGCGACGTCGTGCGCCTGAGGCTCGGTCCCAAGACGGTGTACGCCGTCACCACGCCCGCCCTCACCGGGGCGCTGGCGCTCGATCCCGACTACATCATCTCCGGCCCCCTGTGGGAGTCCCTGGAGGGCCTGCTCGGCGAGGAGGGCGTGGCCACGGCCAACGGCCCGCTGCACCGGCGCCAGCGGCGCACCATCCAGCCCGCCTTCAAGCTCGACGCCATCCCCGCCTACGGCCCGATCATGGAGGAGGAGGCACACGCGCTGACCGAACGCTGGGCGTCGGGGAAGACGGTCGACTGCGCCTCCGAGTCGTTCCGGATCGCCGTGCGCGTCGCGGCTCGCTGCCTGCTGCGCGGTGAGTACATGGACGAGCGGGCGGAGCGGCTGTGTGTCGCGCTCGCCACCGTCTTCCGCGGCATGTACCGGCGGATGGTGGTGCCGCTCGGCCCGCTGTACAAGTTGCCGCTGCCGGCCAATCGCGAATTCAACCGGGCTCTGGCCGATTTGCACCGCGTGGTCGACGAGACCGTCGCCGAGCGCCGCGCGTCCGGTCAAAAGCCGGACGATTTGCTGACGGCATTGCTGACGGCGAAGGACGACAATGGCGACCCGATCGGGGAGCAGGAGATCCACGACCAGGTGGTCGCGATACTCACCCCCGGCAGTGAAACGATCGCCTCCACGATCATGTGGCTGCTCCAGGCGCTCGCCGCGCATCCGGAACACGGGGACAGGGTGCGAAACGAAGTTCTCGGCGTTACCGGTGGGCGTCCGGTGGCATTCGAGGACGTCCGCAAGCTCACCCACACCAACAATGTCGTCGTCGAGGCCATGCGTTTGCGGCCCGCCGTCTGGATATTGACGCGCCGGGCGGTCGCCGACAAGGAACTCGGCGGCTATCGCATTCCGGCCGGGGCGGACATCATCTACAGCCCGTACGCGATCCAGCGCGATCCGAAGTCGTACGAGCGCAACCTGGAGTTCGATCCGGACCGTTGGCTTCCGGAGCGTGCGAAGGACGTTCCGAAGTACGCCATGAGTCCGTTCAGCGTCGGCAACCGAAAGTGTACGAGCGATCACTTCTCGATGGCCCAGCTGACCCTGATCACGGCCGCGCTGGCGACGAAGTACCGATTCGAGCACGTGGCCGGCTCCGACGACGCCACCCGCGTCGGCATCACACTGCGCCCGAACCGGCTGCTGCTGAGGCCGGTCGCGCGCTGAGCCGTCACGTCCGGCGGGCGTTCAGGCGGCCTCGGGGCCGCGGAACGTCCGCCGGTAGGCGTTCGGGGTCGTGCCCACGGTGCGCACGAAGTGGTGGCGCAGCGCGGCCGCGTTGCCGAAGCCCGTACGGCCCGCGATCGCGTCCACCGTCTCGTCCGTCCCTTCCAGCAGCTGCTGGGCGAGCAGGACCCGCTGGCGCAGGATCCAGCGGTACGGCGTGGTGCCGGTCTCCTGCTGGAAGCGGCGGGCGAAGGTGCGCGGGGACATGTGGGCGCGGGCCGCGAGCTGCTCGACCGTGACCTCCTCGTTCAGATGGCGCTCCATCCACACCAGCACCTCGGAGACGGTGTCGCCCCCGGACCGCGGCAATGGCCGCTCGATGTACTGGGCCTGGCCCCCGTCGCGGTGCGGGGGCACCACCATGCGCCGCGCGATCCGGTTGGCGACGGCGAAGCCCTGTTCCTTGCGCACGAGATGCAGACAGGCGTCGATACCGGCGGCGGTGCCCGCGGAGGTGATCACCGGATCCTCGTCGACGTAGAGCACATCCGGCTCGACGGTCAGGTGGGGATACAACCTGGTCAGCGCATCCGCATGACGCCAGTGGGCGGCGGCGCGCCGGCCGTCGAGGAGGCCGGCGGCGGCGAGCACGAACACGCCGGAGCAGACGCTGAGTACCCGGGCGCCCCGGTCCACGCCCCGGCGCAGCGCGTCCAGCAGGTCGGGCGGGAAATCCCGTGTCTCGTAGCACGACCCGGCGGGTACGGTGATGAGGTCCGCCGTCTCCAGGCGCTCCAGGCCGTGCTCGACCTGGAGCGAGAAGCCCGTGTTGCTGCGCAGGGCGGGGCCTTCGGCCGAGGCGACCGCGAAGTCGTAGACGGGTAGGCCGTCATCGCTGCGGTCGACGCCGAAGACCTCGCAGACGACGCCGAGTTCGAAGGGGTTCACGCCGTCGAGCAGGACGGCGGCCACATTGCGGAGCATGGCTCCAGTGTGCCTCGGTGGTGGCAGTAAATCGAGGGTGTGAGGCAGCTCTGCCACTGGTTGGTAAGGAGTGTCCGGCGCGACACTGATGTACATGGATACGACACGCATGGAAGCACTGGTCGGAATGCTGTTCGTCCTCGGACTGCTCGCCCTGATGGTTCTCCCCGCCGTCGTCGGCATCGCGCGCGACCGGAGGATCGGCCGGCAGCTGAAGCAGGCCGAGGCCGGCGGCGCCGCAGCCGAACGGGACGCAGCCGAACACGAGGCTGTCGCGTGGCGGCCCATTGCCGCCGGACCGTCCCGGCCGGCGGGGAGCACCGCGCCCGGCCCCGCACGGAGTGCCACCTCGCATCACACCGCACGCGCGGCGTGAGACGGGTGGCACCCGGGCGGATTCCGGGGCCAGGGCCTGCGGACCGTCCTAGAAGTCCTCGTCCAGGTCGACCGTGCCCTCCACGGCGACCTGGTACGCGGACGGACGCCGCTCGAAGAAGTTCGTCAGCTCCTGGACGCCCTGCAACTCCATGAAGGAGAACGGGTTGTCCGAGCCGTACACCGGCGCGAAGCCCAGGCGGACGAGACGCTGGTCGGCGACGCACTCCAGGTACTGCCGCATCGACTCGGTGTTCATGCCCGGCAGTCCGTCACCGCACAGGTCGCGCCCGAACTGCAGTTCCGCCTCGACCGCCTCGCGCAGCATGTCCGTCACCTCCTGCTGAAGCCGGTCGTCGAACAGCTCCGGTTCCTCCTCGCGAACGGTGTCGACCACGTCGAAGGCGAAGGACATGTGCATCGTCTCGTCCCGGAACACCCAGTTGGTGCCCGTCGCGAGACCGTGCAGCAGGCCCCGGCTGCGGAACCAGTACACATAGGCGAACGCCCCGTAGAAGAACAGACCCTCGATGCACGCGGCGAAGCAGATCAGGTTGAGCAGGAAACGGCGGCGGTCGGCCCGCGTCTCCAGCCGGTCGAGCTTCTCCACCGAGTCCATCCACTTGAAGCAGAACTCGGCCTTCTCGCGGATGGAGGGAATGTTCTCCACCGCGGCGAAGGCGGCGGCGCGGTCCTCCGGGGCGGGCAGATAGGTGTCCAGCAGGGTCAGGTAGAACTGGACGTGCACCGCCTCCTCGAAGAGCTGCCGAGACAGGTACAGCCGCGCTTCCGGGGAGTTGATGTGCTTGTAGAGGGTCAGCACCAGGTTGTTGGCCACGATCGAGTCGCCGGTGGCGAAGAAGGCCACCAGCCGCCCGATCAGGTGCTGCTCCTCGGGACTGAGCTTCGCCAGGTCGGCGACGTCCGAGTGGAGGTCGACCTCCTCCACGTGCCAGGTGTTCTTGATGGCGTCCCGGTAGCGCTCGTAGAAGTCGGGGTAGCGCATGGGGCGCAGGGTGAGCTCGAAGCCCGGGTCGAGAAGGTTCTGGGTTCGGGCGGTGGGGGCGGTGGGGGCGGTGGTGGACATTACTGGCAGGCCTCGCAGGACTCGGGGTTCTCAAGGGAGCAGGCGACCGCCTCGGGGTCGGGCGCCGACTGCTGGACGGGGGCTTGCGCTTGTGCGTGGCCCCGGGCCGCGCGGGCGATGCGAGTCGCGGGGCGCGAGCGCAGGTAGTACGTGGTCTTCAGGCCCCGCTTCCAGGCGTAGGCGTACATCGAGGAGAGCTTGCCGATGGTCGGCGTCTCCATGAACAGGTTCAGCGACTGCGACTGGTCCAGGAACGGGGTGCGGTCGGCGGCCATGTCGATCAGAGAGCGCTGCGGGATCTCCCACGCGGTGCGGTACAGCCCGCGCACCTCTTCGGGGATCCAGGTGAAGTCCTGCACCGAGCCACCCGCCTCGCGCAGCGCCTCACGGCTCCGCGCGTCCCACACGCCGAGCCGCTTCAGGTCGTTCACCAGGTACGAGTTGACCTGGAGGAACTCGCCGGACAGCGTCTCGCGCTTGAACAGGTTGGACACCTGCGGCTCGATGCACTCGTACACGCCCGCGATCGACGCGATGGTGGCGGTCGGCGCGATCGCCAGGAGCAGCGAGTTGCGCATGCCGGTCGTGGCCGTGCGCTCGCGCAGCGCGGCCCACCGCTTGGGCCAGGTCGTCTCCACGCCGTAGTGGTCGGGGTGCAGGACGCCCCGTGCCGTACGCGTCTTCTCCCAGGCCGGCAGGGGGCCGTGGGACTCGGCGAGGTCGGCGGACGTCTCGTACGCGGCGAGCATGATCCGCTCGGCGATACGGGCTGAGAGAGCCTTCGCCCGGGGGAGTCGAAAGGCAGCCGGAACTGGAAGAAGACGTCCTGGAGGCCCATCACGCCCAGCCCCACCGGGCGCCAGCGGGCGTTGGAACGGCGCGCCTGCTCGGTCGGGTAGAAGTTGATGTCGACGACCCGGTCCAGGAAGGTGACGGCGGTGCGGACGGTGGTGTCCAGCCGCTCCCAGTCGAGGTCGCCGTTCACCTGATCGACGAACGCGCCGAGGTTGACCGACCCCAGGTTGCAGACCGCCGTCTCCCCGTCACTGGTGACCTCGAGGATCTCCGTGCACAGGTTGGACGAGTGGACGACGTGGCCCGGTTCGGCGGTCTGGTTGGCGGTGCGGTTGGCGGCGTCCTTGAAGGTCATCCAGCCGTTGCCGGTCTGGGCGAGGGTGCGCATCATGCGCCCGTACAGCTCCCGCGCGGGGAGCGTCTTCGTGGCCAGACCCGCTGCCTCGGCGGCCCGGTAGGCCGCGTCGAACTCCTCGCCCCACAGGTCGACCAGGTCCGGGACGTCGGACGGGGAGAACAGCGACCACGGCGCGTCGGCGTTCACCCGGCGCATGAACTCGTCCGGCACCCAGTGCGCGAGGTTCAGGTTGTGCGTACGGCGCGCGTCCTCACCGGTGTTGTCGCGCAGCTCCAGGAACTCCTCGATGTCGGAGTGCCAGGTCTCCAGGTAGACCGCCGCCGCGCCCTTGCGCCGACCACCCTGGTTCACGGCGGCGACCGAGGCGTCCAGGGTCTTCAGGAACGGGACGATGCCGCCGGAGTGCCCGTTGGTGCCGCGGATCAGCGAACCGCGGGAGCGGACGCGGGAGTAGGGCAGGCCGATGCCGCCGGCGTGCTTGGAGAGGCGGGCCACCTGGTGGTAGCGGTCGTAGAGGGAGTCCAGTTCGTCCTTGGGGGAGTCGAGGAGGTAGCAGGACGACATTTGGGGATGCCGCGTACCGGAGTTGAACAGGGTGGGGGAGGAGGGAAGGTACTCCAGGCGGCTCATCAGGCCGTACAGCGTGGCGACTTCGTCCACCGAGCGGGGGGTGTCGTTCGCGGCGAGACCGGCGGCGACCCGCAGCAGGAAGTGCTGCGGTGTCTCGACGACCTTGCGGGTGACCGGATGCCGCAGCAGATAGCGGCTGTGCAGGGTGCGCAGGCCGAAGTAGCCGAAACGGTCGTCCGCGCGGGGGTCGATCAGCGCGTCGAGTCGGGCCGCGTGCAGCAGGACGAACTCGGCGGTCCGGTCCGCGACGAGGCCCTCACGGTGGCCCGTCGAGATCGATGAGGTGAACGACGTGACACCCTGCGAGACGGCCTCGGCACGGATGCCGAGGATCAGCAGTCGTGCGGCGAGCCGGGAGTAGACGGGGTCCTCGGGGATGAGCCCGGCCGCCGCCTCGGTGGCCAGCTCCCGCAGCTCGGCTTCGTCCGCATGGGCGGACCGGCCGCGCAGCGCGGCGGCGGCGACCCGGCCGGGCTCGGCGTCGGGGAGGTCGGCGGTCAGCTCGGTCAGGGTCCGCAGCAGCGCGGCACCGGGGCCGTCGCTCGCGTCGCTCATGTCGGTCACGTCGACCGCTGAAGCAGGATCGGCTGGCGCGGTGGTCACGTGGGGCTCTCCCTCGCTCGGCACGGGGCCTCGTCGAGGGCAGGGGGCAGCACACGGGCGCGCGCACGCGTCTCGCGTCCACCGGCCCATTCCACGAGGCCCGGACGGCAGGCACCCGGACCGGACGGCCGGGCGCGCTGTCGGCAGGTCCTCGGACTGAAGCCCGTGCGGGCACGCGGGAAACGCGGACACGCACAAGTACACCGTTGCGGGACAGTTCCGGATTCGCACCGGATTCCCCTGCGACGACAGCAAGCATGAGCATACATCTTGTGTCGTGTGCTGCTGACGATCCCATATCTTGTGTCGTGCCGGGGGGTGACGTCAGAACAGGAGGGGTGTCAGAGCGTCCGCTCGTGGGCGAGCGGCATGATGTCGTCCAGGTCCGGTACCGGGTTCCGGTCCCGCTCCGGGAGCGGACGAAGCCGAGCCGCTCATGGAGGCGGTGGGCCGAGTGCATCGACCGCTGGGTCGACAGCACGACCCGCACGCGAACGCCTGCGGAGCAGGACGAGAACGGGGTTTCGCCTCCAGGGCGAACGGTCGCCCGTCCGGCCGGGCAGGATGGCTGCCGTGCTTTGCGAGAACCAAGCCGGCACACCCGAGCTCTGCTCGAACGAACCGGGCAGCCCCCGTCCCGGCCGGCGCGGAGGGAGTAGGACCTTGCAGGTCGCTGACCTGTGAGGCTTCCTGAGCCAGGAATCCCCCTGCTTGAGCTGGGGAGGGTTCAACGAGGTACACGCCGCTCCACCCGAAGTCGGGCAGCCCGTCGCGGAGGTGGGCCTGCGCGGTGATCTCACCGAGTTCCTCGTACTCGTGCGGCTCCACCGGCCGGGTGACGATGTCCATGGGGTGAGTGTGCCCGACGGGTACGGCAGGGGGCCGCCGGAGACATCCGGCGGCCCCCTGCCGTACCCGCGTACCCCGTCAGTGCTTGCCGTCGGCGGCCGCGTCCGCCGTGTCCAGGGCCAGCTCGGTGCTGACACCCGGGTCGCCCGCGTCCGCCGTGTAGTCCTGGGGCCGGGTCTCGTCGATGCCCTCGGGCGCCTTGACCGCCCTCAGGACGGAGGTCAGGGCGATCGTCACCAGCGCGTTGAGCACGAACGCGGTGAGGCCGATGTAGCCGATCTCGCCGATGCCCGGGATCTCGTCCGACGAACCGCCGAAGTGCTTCTGCGTCGGCGAGGCCACCCCGTACGCCGCGACCGTGCCGTAGATCATGCCGACCGCCCAGCCGCCGAGCAGTGCCCAGCGGTGGAACCAGCGGGTGAACAGGCCGCCCACCAGGGCGGGGAAGGTCTGCAGGATCCAGATGCCGCCCAGCAGCTGGAAGTTGATGGCGACCGTCTTGTCCATGGTGAGGACGAAGGCCAGCGCACCCACCTTCACCAGCAGTGAGACCACCTTGGAGACCTTGGTCTCCTGCGCCGGTGTCGCGTCGGGCTTGAAGAAGTCCTTGTAGATGTTGCGGGTGAACAGGTTCGCGGCGGCGATCGACATGATCGCCGCCGGCACCAGCGCACCGATGCCGATCGCCGCGAAGGCCACACCGGCGAACCAGTCCGGGAACATGTCCTCGAACAACTGCGGGACCGCCAGCTGCCCGTTGCTGACATCGACCCCGGCCGCGATCGCCATGAAACCGAGCAACGCCAGCAGGCCCAGCATCAGCGAGTACAGCGGCAGGATCGTGGTGTTGCGGCGGATCACCTCACGGCTGCGCGAGGACAGCGTCGCGGTGATCGAGTGCGGGTACATGAACAGCGCGAGCGCCGAGCCCAACGCCAGCGTGGCGTAAGTCCACTGCCCCGCCTCGCCGGGCACCAGCGAACCGCGCGGCGCGCCCGTGGCCGGGTTGGTCTCGCTGTACGCCTCACTCGCCTTGGCGAAGATCTCGTCGAAGCCACCCAGCTTGATCGGGATGTAGATGATCGCCACCGCGATCACGAGGTAGATCAGCGTGTCCTTCACGAACGCGATCAGCGCGGGGCCCGCAGACCCGAGGAGTACGTGTACGCCGCCAGCACACCGAAGGCGATCAGCAGCGGGAGGTCCTTGACGAACCAGTTGGTGTTCTCGCCGCCGCCGATGCCCATCACGTCCAGCACGGCCTGGATACCGACCAGTTGGAGCGCGATGTACGGCATCGTCGCCAGGATGCCGGTGACCGCCACCGCCAGCGACAGCCCCTTCGAGCCGAAACGGCCGCGCACGAAGTCGGACGTCGTGACATAGCCGTGCCTGTGCGAAACCGACCACAGCCGGGGCAGGAAGGTGAAGATCAGCGGGTACACGAGGATCGTGTACGGCACGGCGAAGAAGCCCGCCGCGCCGGCCGCGTAGATCGCCGCCGGCACGGCCACGAAGGTGTACGCCGTGTAAAGGTCGCCGCCGAGCAGGAACCAGGTGACCCAGGTGCCGAACGACCGTCCGCCCAAGCCCCATTCGTCGAGGCTGTGCTCGTTCGCGGCCTTGCGCCAGCGGGCGGCCGTGAAGCCCATCGCCGTGACGAGGACGAAGAAGAAGGCGAAGACGGCGAGTGCCACGCCGTTCACGCCGTCGCTCACCGCCCCGCACCGTCCTTCGCGGTCGTGCGGGCACGCTGGTCACGCTGGTCACGCTGCCACAGCTTGTACGCGATCACCGTCAGCGAGGCGGAGATCAGCACCCACAGCATCTGGTACCAGTAGAAGAACGGGATGCCGATGAAGACGGGGTCGGTCTTCGCGTACGAGCCGACCCACATCATGGCCACGAACGGTGCCAAGAGGCAGACGGCGATGACGACGCGCGTCGGCGTCACCACCGGCCATCTGCTGGTTTCCGGGGCTTGCGACATAGAACGGCTCCGTCCCCTCGCTGATCACCTGCTTGACGCGCAGGAAATCTAGTGCCGCATCAGGCAACGTTCGCCCTGTTGTGATGCGAGAAGCGCGGGCATCCGGCGTGAGCACCGCGCGGGCTTGTCGATGCGAGCCTGCGCCGGTGGACCGCCGTTACGAGACCCCTAGGGCCTGTGTGATGTTGTGATCAGTCTTGCCGGTCCGGATCCGCCTGGAAGGCGGATCCGGTAGGAAGACAATCGTGACGCGCAGACAACTCACCGAAGAACAGTGGAAGTTGATCGAGCCGTTCCTGCCGATAGGCGAGTACGGCCCGTACCCCGAGCGGCTGCGGGATCAGTTCGAGGGGGTGATCTGGCGGTTCAGGACGGGCGCGCAGTGGCGGGAGATGCCGGGCGAGTTCGGCCCCTGGCCGACCGTCTACGGACGCTTCCGGCTCTGGCGGAACGCCGGTGTCTTCACCGCCCTGCTGGAGGGCCTGATCGCCGAGGCCGCCTGCCGGGGCAAAACGGACCTGTCCCTGGTCAGCGTGGACTCCACGACCGTCCGCGCCCACCACGACGCCGCCGGGATGCTCGTCGGCCAGGAGGTCATGGAGGCGCTCGAGGAGGCCGCCGCCGAGCAGGAACAGGCCCGGCAAAAGGGGGCGACAAGGCGGAACAGAACGGGCGGGACGGCGGAAACGGGCCCGAGCGGGAAGAACGCCGGCGCGTCCGCCGCCGACGCAGGCTCCGCCTGAAGGAAGCCCTGCTCGGCCGGTCCCGCGGCGGACTGACCAGCAAGATTCACCTCGCCGCCGACCAAAAGCGCCGGCCGCTGTCGTTCGTGCTGACCGCCGGGCAGGCCGCGGACAGCCCGCAGTTCATCCCCGTGCTGAACAAGGTCCGGGTCCGCGGGCCGGTCGGCCGGCCCCGCACCCGGCCCGGCGCGGTCGCCGCGGACAAGGCCTACTCGTCCCGCGCCAACCGCGCCTACCTGCGCAAACGGCACATCAGGGCGGTCATCCCGGAGAAGAAGGACCAGGCCGCCAACCGCAAGAGGAAGGGCAGCAGGGGCGGCCGTCCCGTCACGTACGACGCCGATCGTTACCGTGACCGCAACACCGTCGAGCGACTGATCAACCGGCTGAAGGACTGGCGCGGCATCGCCACACGCTTCGACAAGACGCCCGAGAGCTACCTCGCCGGCCTCGAACTCCGCGCCTCGATGATCTGGATCGGAGATCTCCTGCAAGCGGCCGATTGATCACAACATCACACAGGCCCTAATCGGTGGTGCCATCCGGCGTGCTGTGGAGAATGCGTCCATGCATATCCGAGCCGTGCGCCTGAACGAACTGTCCGTCCTTCAGGACATCGAGAGGGCCGCCGGGCAGTGCTTCCGGGACATCGGCATGCCGGAGATCGCCGAGGATGAGCCGCTCCTGCTCGGCGAGCTCGCCCGCTACCACCACGCCGGGCTGGCCTGGGTCGTGGCCAACGACGCCGACGCCCCGGTCGCCTACTTGATCGCCGACCGCGTCGACGGCAACCTCCACGTCGAGCAGGTCTCGGTGCACCCGGACAGCGCGCGTCGCGGTGTCGGCCGGTTGCTGCTGGACCACCTGGCGGCCCACGCCAGGAGCGCGGGGGCACCCGCCCTGACCCTCACCACGTTCACCCAGGTCCCGTGGAACGCCCCCTACTACGCACGCTGTGGTTTCCAGCTCATGGACGACGGCAGGCTCACTCCCGGTCTGCGGAACATCCGCGAGCACGAAGCGGCACATGGCCTGGGCCGGTGGCCGCGGGCCTGCATGCGCCGGGCGCTGTGACACCAAGATGCCGTGGGTGCGGGGACATCCCCGGAGCCGTCGGACACCGCCGCTGCCGAACGGCACGGGCAGACGCTGTCCCCGGACGGGAACGAAGCCGGTTTTGCCCCTGGGCCTGCGTGGCCGTCAGGCTGTGCGGGTGGCAGAACGGGTACGCGTCCGCGAGATCGACGACGATGAGGGCCGAAGACTGCTACGGATCATCCGCAGGGGCACGGGATCGGTGGTGACCTGGCGGCGGGCGCAGATGGTGCTGCTGTCCGCGCAGGGCATGCCGGTGGCGAAGATCGCCGAGGTGACGTTCACCAGCGCGGACCGGGTCCGGGACGTGATCCACAACTTCAACGCCGACGGCTTCGAGGCGCTCTACCCCAAGTACAGGGGCGGCCGGCCCAGAACCTTCACCCTCCCGGAACGCCGGGAGATCAAGAAGATCGCCAAGTCCAGGCCGGCCGAGCACGGCCTGCCGTTCTCGACCTGGAGCCTGGCCAAGCTGGCCGACTTCCTGGTCGCCGAGGGGGTGGTCGACGACATCAGCCACGAGGGCCTGCGGGTCCTGCTCCGCGAGGAGGGCGTGTCGTTTCAACGCATGAAGACCTGGAAGACCTCCCGCGACCCCGACTACGCGGCCAGGAAGGCCCGCGTGGAGCACCTCTACGCGATCGCCGACGGCGAGGTCATACCCGAGGACGGCGAGCCCGACGTCGTCTTCTGTCTGGACGAGTTCGGCCCGCTCAACCTCCAGCCGCACCCGGGCCGGCAGTGGGCCGAGGTCGGTGGCCGGCACAAGGACCCCGACCGCGGACCCCGCCGCAGGCGCCGGGCCACCTACACCCGCCCGCACGGGGTCCGGCACCTGTTCGCCGCCTACGACCTGGGCAAGGACAAGCTCTACGGCCACATCAAGCCCACCAAGAAGCGCACCCAGTTCCTGGAGTTCTGCCGCTACCTGCGTACCCTCTACCCGGCCGAGATCCGCATCGCGATCGTCTGTGACAACTTCTCCCCGCACCTGACCACCAGGCGGTGCCGCCGCGTGGCGGACTGGGCCGAGGCGAACAACGTGGAGATCGCCTACACCCCGACCAACAGCTCCTGGTTGAACCGGATCGAGGCCCAGTTCACCGCCCTGCGCTACTTCACCCTCGATGGCACCGACCACGCCAGCCACACCGAGCAGGGCAGCATGATCCGCCGCTACATCATCTGGCGAAACCGCCACGCCGACGACCAGCGCCTACGCGCCGTCGTCGACAGGGCAAACGTTGCCTGATGCGGCACTAGGTCGCGGCGGACCGGGACGGAACCCCTCGCGGGAATTGCGTACTCAAACTCCACGGAACATCGTCCGGACAGCGGCGGAATCTCGGCGAAACCCCCGCCGCACCCTCCGGACTCAGTCCTGCGGGCGCTTCAGGCGGGCGACGAACTTGTACCGGTCGCCCCGGTACACCGACCGCACCCACTCCACCGGCTGCCCGTCCCGGTCCCGGGAGTGCCGGGAGAGCATCAGCATCGGCAGCCCCACATCGGTGCCGAGCAGACCCGCCTCGCGCGGCGTGGCCAGCGAGGTTTCGATGGTCTCCTCGGCCTCCGCCAGGTGGACGTCGTACACCTCGGCGAGGGCGGTGTAGAGCGAGGTGTACTTGACGAGGCTGCGGCGCAGCGCCGGGAAACGCTTCGCGCTCAGGTGGGTGGTCTCGATGGCCATCGGCTCGCCGTTGGCCATGCGCAGCCGCTCGATGCGCAGCACCCGTCCGCCGGGGGTGATGTCGAGCAGTTCGGCGAGCCCGTCGTCGGCGGTGATGTAGCCGACGTCCAGCAGCTGAGAGGTGGGCTCCAGGCCCTGGGCACGCATGTCCTCGGTGTACGAGGTGAGCTGCAGCGCCTGCGAGACCTTGGGCTTGGCGACGAAGGTGCCCTTGCCCTGGATGCGCTCCAGGCGGCCCTCGACCACCAGCTCCTGGAGCGCCTGGCGCACGGTGGTGCGCGAGGTGTCGAACTCCGCCGCCAGGGTGCGCTCGGGCGGGACCGGCGTGCCGGGCGGAGCCGTCTCGGTCATGTCCAGCAGGTGCTTCTTCAACCGGTAGTACTTGGGCACGCGAGCCGTACGGACCGTAGTCCCACCCTCGTTCTCCGTACTGTTGACGTCGGTGCTCATGCTCTGCCTTCCCGGCTCCGAGTGCCGAACGACCGGCACCCCATCGGCCCCGGCTCACATCGTGGCACGGCTGTGGGCGGAGATGTTCCCCGCACGCTCCGTGATCCCCTCTGTATACCGCCGAGGCGGAGGCTGGTCTAGTCCACCGGGACGGCCCGTGGGCACCCGATGCCCACGGGGCCCATGGCGCCCTCGGTCATATTCCCTGCCAGTCCGGCTTGTTGTCGTAGGCGTGCCGGAAGTAGTCGGCGAACTTGAGCTTGCCGGCCGCGGCCTCGTCGACGACGACCGTGGCGTGCGGGTGCAGCTGCAGCGCGGACGCCGGGCACACCGCGGCCAGCGGCCCCTCGACGGTCGCGGCGATCGCGTCCGCCTTGCCCTCGCCGGTGGCGAGCAGCACCAGGTGGCGGGCCTCCAGGATGGTGCCGACGCCCTGGGTGATGACGTGGTGCGGGACCTGGTCGATGTCGCCCTCGAAGAAGCGCGCGTTGTCCACCCGGGTCTGCTCGGTCAGCGTCTTGATCCGGGTGCGCGAGACGAGTGAGGAGCACGGCTCGTTGAACCCGATGTGCCCGTCCGTCCCGATGCCGAGCAGCTGCAGGTCGACGCCGCCGGCATCGCCCAGTGCCTTGTCGTACGCCTCACACGCGGCCTGCACGTCCTCGGCCGAGCCGTCGGGGCCCATGAAGGCGTCCGTCCCGATCCCGAGCGGCTCCAGCACCTCGCGCCGGACCACCGAACGGTAGGACTCGGGGTGATCGGCGGGCAGCCCCACGTACTCGTCGAGCTGGGCGATCCTCGCCCGGGAGGTGTCCACGGCACCGGAGCGCACCTGGGCGGCCAGCGCCTGGTAGACGGGCAGCGGTGTCGAGCCGGTGGCCACGCCGAGCAGGGCGTCGGGCCTGCGCCGCAGGAGTTGCACCATGGCCCCGGCGATGAGTTCGCCGCCGGCCTTGGCGTCCGGAACGATGACAACTTCCACGCTGAGCCTGCCGATCTGAGAGGGGACTCGACTGGTGACCCGCCCCGGCCGGGGCGGGTCATATGGTTTAGACCAATATCAATCTAACAGAGATGGGGAGCTCCGCTTCCGGGCGAAGGTCGCGGGCGCCGGGCTCCCGGTCCTACCTCAGCATCCCAGGACGGGGCGGTCGTGGCCCGCTCGCCGAAATCACCATGGTCTTCCGGCCCCGTACCTCGTTCCCGCGGGATAGGCTGCACGGTGGACGACCGCGGGCCCGCTCTCCGCGTGATCACGGAAAAGACGACGCGGAAAGTCAACGCGGAAAGTCGACGCGGAAAAGACAACGGGGAAAAGGCACCAACGAACAGTCTCCGACGCATGGACACGAGTAGTGGTCTAGTCCACAATGCATAACAGTGCACACAAGCCTGCCTTCCCCGCACAGGAAGGCGGACCGAGGACCCGGAGCTCTCTGCCCTGACTGCCCCGGTTCCTCATCCCTCGGCCGACCGGGACCGCACACCCCGCGGCCGATGTCGCTCCGGGCTGCGGTGCCGGGAGGGCTGAGGGTCCCTCTCAGGCGCCGCGGCCCGCGGGTGTTTTCGGGGGAGGGTGCGACGCCCCGGTACGCTCGCTGACGTGCCCTCCATGAACGAACTCGTACTCCAGCACACGACTCTCGACGACACCGACCTCGAGTGGCTGCATCTGCTGGTTTCGGAGTGGCAGCTGCTCTCCGACCTGTCCTTCGCCGACCTGGTCCTGTGGGTCCCCACCCGGGACGGCACCCGTTATGTCTCCGTCGCCCAGATGCGGCCCAACACCGGCCCGACCTCGTACCAGGACGACATGGTCGGCCATCTCGTCCCGCGCGGTCGCCGGCCCATGCTGGACGTGGCCCTGGACGAGGGCCGGATCGTGCGGGAGGGTGACCCGGAGTGGCGCGAGGAGGTCCCGGTCCGCGTCGAGTCCATCCCCGTACGGCGTGAAGGCCGCGTTCTCGGCGTCATCGCACGCAACACCAACCTCCTCACGGTGCGCACCCCCAGCCGGCTGGAGCTCACCTACCTGCAGAGCGCCTCCGACCTCGCGCAGATGATCGCTACCGGAGCCTTCCCATTCGCGGACCGGCAGCTCGACATGGACGCCCTGCCCCGGGTGGGCGACGGGCTGATCCGGCTCAACGCCGAGGGCATCGTCCAGTACGCCTCCCCGAACGCCCTGTCCGCCTACCATCGCATGGGCCTCGCGGCCGACCTCGTCGGTCACCATCTCGGCCGGACCACCGCCGAACTGGCCCCTTCCCGCGGGCCGGTCGACGAGGCGCTCGCCAAGGTCGCCAGTGGCTGGGCGCCGCGCGAGTTCGAGATCGAGGGGCCCGGCGGGGTGATCCAGTTCCGGGCGATCCCGCTCAAGCCGAAGGGAACCCGCATCGGTTCACTGGTCCTGCTCCGGGACGTCACCGAACTTCGCCGCCGCGAACGAGAGTTGATCACCAAGGACGCGACCATCCGGGAGATCCACCACCGGGTGAAGAACAACCTCCAGACGGTGGCGGCGCTGCTGCGTCTCCAGGCCCGGCGGATCGGTTCCGAGCGCGGCCGCGCGGCGCTGGAGGAAGCGGTGCGCCGGGTCGGGTCCATCGCGATCGTGCACGAAACGCTGTCTCAGAACCTGGACGAGCGCGTGGAGTTCGACGAGATTGCCGACCGGGTCCTGGCGATGGTCGCCGAGATCTCCCCGGGCAAGGTCACCGGCCGGCGCACCGGCCGCTTCGGCGTACTCGACGCCGAGGTCGCCACCCCGCTGTCGATGGTGCTGACGGAGGTGCTGCAGAACGCCCTGGAGCACGGCTTCCGTGAGGGGGAGACCGGCACGGTCGAGGTGACCGCGGTCCGCGGTGGCACCACGAAGGAGACCCGCCTGCTGGTCACCGTCCAGGACGACGGCGTCGGCCTGCCCGAGGACTTCGACCCGCACACCGCCGGCAACCTGGGCCTGCACATCGTGCGGACCCTGGTCGAGGGCGAGTTGAGCGGCACCTTCGACATGGTCCCGGCCCCGGACGGGGGCACGCGGGTGATCCTGGACATCCCGGTGGACATGAACAAGTGAGGTGAAGCAAGCAGCGAAGAGCCCCGGACGGTTTCCCGGTCCGGGGCTCTTCGCGTGTTCGATGGCGTTCCCCTCCGGCTCGAGGTGAGTCGAGAACTCGGGGGAGCATCGGGGGAACTGCGTGCTGCGGCTCGGAGGCGGGAGATGCGTACGCGCTGTACGCGCCGTCAAGCTCAGGCTGTCAGCAGGGGTGGGTTGTCAGGCGGATGCCTGACGGGCCCGGTTGCGCGCGGCGCGGCGCTTCATCGCACGGCGCTCGTCCTCGCTGAGACCACCCCAGACGCCACTGTCCTGACCGGACTCGAGTGCCCACTGCAGGCAGCTCTCGATCACCGGGCAGCGACGGCAGACGGCCTTGGCTTCCTCGATCTGCAGCAGCGCAGGACCGGTGTTGCCGATGGGGAAGAACAGCTCGGGGTCTTCCTCGCGGCAAACGGCGTTGTGACGCCAGTCCATGGCTGCTACCTCTCCTTGGTATGAACTACACGATGGCTTGTGAATGTGAACGCTTTCACGAATCCCCCAACAAGTGAAGGGACGAACGCCAGGTTCCCTGGCGTGGTCCTTGGGTGTGAAGGGGGGTTCCGGTGATCTGTGGAGGCCGATGTGGCGGGCCGTCCCGATCGCCATGTAGAGACTCGCAAACCTCGGCGGCGGATACAACCCCTTCCGGAAAGTTTTTTTTGAATCATCGGTGTCGACTAGGTCACAGCCGTACTTCTATGGGGTGGATCCTGGCCTAAACGTTCGAGTGAAAGGACTTTAGCCTTTTCCGCTCACACAATCACACGCAGTGCACGGCGAACGCCTGTGAACGTCACGCTGGTGCGCAGTCCGAGGTGGTCACCGTCCATCTGGAGGGGTAGTGGCACCTTCGAATGCAAGGTGAACTGGGTCAGATCGTGTCCGGCGACCACATGCCTGCCCCGGGGTCCGCGCTCGGGGGACGAAGTGAGCAACTGGGTGCCATACCGGGCAACGGCGGCGGTGGACAGCCGCTTCAGACCGAAGATGTCGAGGCCGGTATCGAACGAGGCCTTAGGCGACGCGTAGATCGGGCGATTGCCGAGAAACGTCCACGGGGAGGCGTTCGACACTATGGAGAGCAGCAGATCGGCGACCGGGTCCTCGCCCGGCTGCTCCAGCGTTATCACCCCGTGCCGCCGGCGCGGCTCACCGATCAGCTGGCGCACCACCTGACGCATGTACAGCGCGTGGGTGGACTTCTTGCCACGCTCACGGTGTTGTTCCACCCGGCCGACCACACCGGCGTCGAAACCCAGCCCCGCGTTGAACGTGAACCAGCGGGGCGGCACGGCCTCGTCGTCCGTCCCCGGCGTGCCCGACGTCAGGCCCAGACCGACGGTGCGCTCGCGGCCCTCGCGCAGCGCGTCCAGCAGGACGCCGGTGGCCTCCACGGGCTGGTTGGGCAGGCCCAGGGCGCGGGCGAAGACATTGGTGGAGCCGCCGGGGACCACGGCGAGGCCGGGCAGACGCTCCGGGTCGGGGCCGGCGTGCAGCAGGCCGTTGACGACCTCGTTGACCGTGCCGTCGCCGCCGAGGGCCACCACCAGATCGATGTCATCGCTCTCCGCCGCCTGCCGGCCCAGGTCCCGCGCGTGACCCCGGTATTCCGTGGTCACCGCTTCCAGTTTCATCTCACTGGCGAGCGCGTGGATCAGCACATCGCGCGTACGCGCACTCGTGGTGGTTGCCGCCGGATTGACCACGAGAAGTGCACGCATGCGTTGCAGGGTACCTACTGGGCGGTACCGGAGCCCAGGCCGAGGGGCGATCGGAAACGGGTATAGGGGGAGACCAGGGGTGCGCGCCTCGGCACGGGGACGCGTACGGCGAGGGCTACCCTTCAAGGGTGAGCAGCGAGCAGACCCCCACCACCCCTCCGGACGTCGCCGGCCCCGCCCGCGCCGTCTGACGTACGCCGCGGGGCTCGCCGCCCTGGAGGGGCTGGGCCTGCTGGCCGGCGGGGTCTGGATGCTGGTCCGCGGGCTCACCGGTCAACCGGACGACCGGCAGCAGGCCGTCACCGGCGGACTCACGCTGATGGCGCTCGCACTGCTGCCGCTGCTCGCCGCGCGCGGGCTGCTCGGCCGCCGCAGCTGGAGCCGCGGCCCGGCCGTCATCACCCAGCTCCTGGCGCTGCCGGTGGCCTACAACCTGCTGAAGTCCGACAGCGTGGCCATCCCGGCGGGAATCGTGCTCGCGGTGGTGGCCGTGACGGCACTGGTGCTGCTGCTCAACCCCGAGACGACCCGGGCCCTCGGCATCCGGGGGCCCGGGAACGCCGAGAAGTAGCTCCCCACCTCCCGGGCCCGCCGCTGCCGTTCACTCCCACCGCGCGGCGGCTCACTCCTCCACGAGCAGCTTCTCGCGCAGCTGCGCCAGCGTGCGGGCCAGCAGCCGGGAGACGTGCATCTGCGAGATGCCGACCTCCTGCGCGATCTGCGACTGGGTCATGTTGCCGAAGAAGCGCAGCAGCAGAATCCGCTTCTCGCGCGGCGGGAGATCCTCCAGCAGCGGCTTGAGCGACTCGCGGTACTCCACCCCCTCCAACGCCTCGTCCTCGGCGCCCAGGGTGTCCGCGACCGCCGGGGACTCGTCGTCGGTGTCGGGGACGTCCAGGGACAGCGTGGAGTACGCGTTGGCGGACTCCAGGCCCTCCAGGACCTCCTCCTCCGAGATCGCCAGCTTCTCGGCGAGCTCGTGCACCGTGGGGGAACGGCCGTGCAGCTGCGAGAGCTCGGCCGTGGCCGTGGTCAGCGCCAGCCGCAGCTCCTGCAGCCGGCGCGGCACGCGCACCGCCCAGCCCTTGTCGCGGAAGTGCCGCTTGATCTCGCCGACGACCGTCGGGGTCGCGTACGTCGAGAACTCCACGCCGCGGTCCGGGTCGAAGCGGTCGACCGACTTGATCAGACCGATGGTGGCGACCTGGGTCAGATCGTCCAGCGGCTCCCCGCGGTTGCGGAAACGGCGCGCGAGATGCTCGACGAGCGGCAGATGCATGCGGACCAGCCGGTTGCGCAGCTCCGCGTACTCCGGACTGCCGTCCTGCAGGGTGCGCAGCTCGAGGAACAAGGCGCGTGCCCCGCTGCGGTCCTGCGGGTGGCGCTGTGCGCCGTGCGCTCCCGGGGCCTCCGGGGCGCGCTGTGCGCCCGGCGTCCGCGGCACCTCGCTCTCGGCGTGTCGCTCGTGCTCGTTCATCGTCCCGCCCGTCGCCCTTCCCCGAGCGCTCGCCTCGTCCCCCGCCGTCGGCCTTGCGCGCGCCGGGGCTTCCTGGTGTCCGGGGGAGGCCCCGGGCAGCCGCCCGGCCTCGGGCGTACTCCGTGCGGCACCGCCGGGCTGTCCGCCGCCCGGCGGACCGGCCTGAGCGGAGGCGTCCTCCGGATGGGGCCGGGCCTGTTCCGGGATGGCGTCGATGCCGTCGATACCGCCCGGCATCCGCTCGGTCGGCAGCCCCCGTGTGCCGTGTTCTTCGTCCCGCACCGGCCCGTCCTCGTTCCTCACGCCGGCCCGGGTCCCGCGCCGCGCTGTTTGTAGAGGCTGATCGAAACGGTTTTGTCGTCGTCCACGGCGGAGGAGACCTTGCCCGCGAGAGCGGACAGGACGGTCCACGCGAAGGTGTCACGCGAGGGAGCGTGACCGTCCGTGGTCGGCGCCGAGACCGTGACCTCGAGCGAGTCGTCGACGAGGCGAAAGACACAACTGAGCACCGAACCCGGCACGGCCTGCTGAAGCAGGATCGCGCAGGCCTCGTCGACCGCGATGCGCAGGTCCTCGATCTCGTCGAGGGTGAAGTCCAACCGGGCCGCGAGACCGGCCGTGGCCGTACGCAGCACCGACAGGTAGGCACCCGCGGCCGGCAGCCGGACTTCCACGAAGTCCTGGGTCGCGGGCTCGCCTGCGATCTGGGACACCCTCACCTCCAAGGTGGTACAAGCGTTTCAGGACCGGGGCCGCCCCCGGACAACGCGATACGTGGTTCAGCGGTGACGCTACCGCGCTCCCGAGGGTCCTGTCCCCGGGACCCCGACCTCATGCTGTCACTCATAGTAAAGCCACGGACACACTCCGTGGCTAGAGGTCTGCGGGCCCAAATGGGAAGAGCGCGCGCCGCATTGACGTACCCAGGCGTCAGACGGTCGAACCGTACGGCACCCAGGTCCCTTCCGGTCACACGAGTACGTGATCGACGAAGCACCAACGCCAGTCCTCACCGGGCTCATGGGTCCGTATCACGGGGTGGCCCGATTCCCGGTGGTGCCGCGTCGCGTGCCGTCCGAGCGAGGAGTCGCAGCAGCCGATGTGACCGCAGCTGAGACACAGGCGCAGCTGCACCGGGTCCGTGCCGTCCCGCAGGCACTCCGGACACGTCTTGGTGAGGGGGACGGGTTCCGGGAGCGGCAACGCGTCGAGGTGCGTGCACTGTTTCATGATGGCCAGATTACGACGGCTGCACGGATTGCTGCGCGGAGATTCGAGGGTGGGCACGACATGGACGTGATGCCGCTGCTGTTGCTGGTGGCGGGCAGTGCCGCGATCTCCGCGGCGGCCAGGCGCACCCCGGTGCCGGCCCCGCTGCTGGTGGTCGCGGCCGGACTCGCGGTCAGCTACGTCCCCGGCGTGCCCGACTACACGCTCGACCCGCACATCGTCCTTCCGCTCCTCCTGCCCCCGCTGCTGCACACGGCGGCCATCGACAGCTCCTATCTCGATCTGCGGGCACAGCTGCGTCCGGTGGCGCTGCTGTCGGTGGGCTACGTGCTGTTCGCGACCGTCGCCGTCGGCTGGGCCCTGTATCTGTTCGTGCCGGGTCTGTCGCTCACCGCGGCTCTGGTGTTCGGCGCCGTGGTGGCCCCGCCGGACGCGGTCGCGGCGACGGCGGTGGCGCGCCGGGTCGGGCTGCCGTCCCGGGTCACCACGATTCTCCAGGGCGAGTCCCTGCTGAACGACGCCACCGCGATCACCGCGTTCCGGGTGGCCGTCGCGGCGGCGGTCGGGGAGGGCACGACCTGGGTCGGGGGAGTCGGCGATTTCCTGCTCGCGGCGTTCGGCGGCCTCGTGGTCGGCCTGGCCCTCATGGCGCCCCTGCACTGGCTGCGCACCCACCTGAAAGAGACGCTGCTGCAGAACACCCTCTCCCTGCTGATCCCGTTCGTCGCCTACGCGGCCGCCGAGCAGGTGCACGCCTCCGGGGTCATCGCCGTCGTGGTCGTCGCGCTCTATCTGGGACACCGCGCGTGGGAGGTCGATTTCGCCACCCGGCTCCAGGAGCAGGCGGTGTGGAAGATGGTCGCGTTCGTCCTGGAGTCCGCGGTGTTCGCTCTCATCGGGCTGCAACTGCCGATCGTCGTCGGAGGGCTCGGAGCGTACGCGGGCGCCGAGGCCGCCCGGTACGCGCTGGCCGTCTTCGCGGTGGTCGTCGTCGCGCGGTTCGTCTGGGTGTACCCGGCGACCTTTCTGCCGATCCTGCTGTCGGCGCGGATCCGGGAACGCGAGGGCAGACCCGGCTGGAAGACGCCGTTCGTCATCGCGTGGGCGGGGATGCGGGGCGTGGTCTCGCTGGCCATCGCCTTCTCGATCCCGCTCACCGTCGACGGCGCGGACTTCCCGCAGCGCAACCTGCTGCTCTTCCTGACCTTCACCACGGTCATCGGCACGCTGGTGGTGCAGGGGCTCACGCTGCCGCCGCTGATCCATCTGCTGAAGTTCCCCGGGCGCGACCTCCAGGCGGAAACCCTCGCGGAGGCCAACGCCCAGGCACAGGCCTCGCGGGCGGCCGAGCAGCGGCTGGACGAGCTCCTGTCCGACGAGCGCAATGCTCTTCCGGCCCCGCTCGCCGACCGTCTGCGCATCGTCCTGGAGCGCCGCCGCAACGCCGTCTGGGAACGTCTGGGGCGTACCAACCCGGTCACCGGGGAGTCCGTCGACGACACCTACCGGCGGCTGTCACGGGAGATGATCAGCGCGGAGCGTGACGTGTTCGTCAGACTCCGCGACGCTCGCTACCTCGACGACGAGATGCTGCGGACCCTGCTGCGCCGACTGGACCTGGAGGAGGCGGCGGCGTACCGGGAGACGGCGTAGAGCGACTGCCGTGCTCGCGGGAACCCGTGCTCACGGGAAGGGGCGCCCGGTGAGGACGGCGGCGACCGTGCTCCCGCGCGGGAACGCGTTCTCTTCAGCCAGGACGACAAGGGCATAGAGCAGTTTGGCGACATAGAGACGTTCGACGGGTATGCCGTGGTGGTGTTCGAAGTCCAGGGCGAACGCCTCGAGCTCCGGGGCGGTACGGGCGTAACCGCCGAAGTGGAAGCGGTCGTCGAGACGCCATTCGCCGCGTGGACCGCCGAAAGCCCCGGTCTGCAGCGCCCGTATGTCCGTGGCCAGGAAGCCACCCTTGAGGACCGGAACGCCCAGCGCGCGCCCCCGGGAGCCGAGTCCGGCGGCGAGCCCGGCGAGCGTGCCGCCGGTGCCGCAGGCCACCGCGACCACGTCGGCCCGCTCGGCCAGTTCCTCGCCGAGCGCCCGGCAGCCGTGTACGGCGAGGGAGTTGCTGCCGCCCTCGGGAACCACATACGCGTCCTCGGCACCCACCGTGCGCAGGACGGCGGCCAGCGTCTCCGGGACGGTCTTGCGGCGGTACGTCGCCCGGTCGACGAAGCACAGCCGCATGCCGTCGGCCGCGCACCGGGCCAGCGAGGGGTTGAGAGGGCGGTCGGCGAGCTCCTGGCCGCGCACCACGCCGACCGTGCGCAGACCGAGCAGCCGTCCGGCGGCGGCGGTGGCCCGCAGATGGTTGGAGTACGCGCCGCCGAAGGTGAGCACTGTCCGACCGGCCGCCGCCGCGAGGTTCGGCGCGAGTTTGCGCCACTTGTTCCCGATCAATTCCGGGTGGATCAGGTCGTCCCGCTTCAGCACCAGCCGGACCCCGTGCCGCTCGAACCGTTCGTCCACGATGTCCTGCACCGGCGAGGGCAGGCGGGGGCGCAGATCCGCGAGGCCCGCCCGGTCGGCGGAGGGGGCGGCGGATGCGGGGTCGGGGGTGTCCGGGCTGGTCACCGGGTCATTGTCACCCGGCAGGGGGGCGGGGCACCGGGCGGGGCGGGCGCCGGCCGGGTGGGGCGAGCATGGCTGAATTCCGCCGCCGTCGGCCGCGCTACGGGCGAACGCATGGCCGGTGCTCTCCGTCAGGTCGAACTACCGCTCGGGGCCGGTTCCCGGTACAGGGCCGCCCGGCGACTCCGACGGAGGTGGATTCCGTGGTGTCGTGGCGGTGGCCGCGACCCCGGTGGCGGACGAGGTCGATCAGGGACGGGCCTCCCCACAGGCACCACAGGGCGATCACCGGGTCGCAGATCGCGCAGCCCGGCGACAAGGTGGGGGCGAACGGGATGAGGGGGTTGCCCTTGAGGTGGTGGACGACGTCCCACGCGGTGTGCGGCAGCCGGCCGACACCGATGAGCGTCCACGAGTCGAGGCCGCGGAACGCGACATAGGTGATCAGCGCCGTGAAGGCGAACTCCCGGCCGCCCAGGCCGCCCCCACTGAGGTAGGCGGCGCCCGCACCGGCGATCATGACGGCGTTCAGACGCCGCCGGTGCGGCTCGCGGACGAGGGGCATGAGCAGGGCGTAGAGGACACCGATGCCGATCGGGGCGACGTACTGCATGCGGGGCCTTTTCCTGGGACGACCTGGGACGGCCACCATGCCGGAAGCGGATTTCCCGCGCTCCCGGGGGGGCCGGACGACAGCTTCCGGCGGATTGCCGCCAGGCCGGGTCGGGCACCCCGTACGCCCGCGTCCCGCGCCGCGTCACTTCAGCCGGTCACGGATGCGCGCCCGCATCGACGCCATCGTGAACCCGCGCGGATCCACCTTCCCGGGCTGCCACTCCAGATGCCCGATCACCGACCGTTCGTTCCATCCGTGGCGGCGGCAGACCGCGGCGGCGGCTCTCTCGATGGCCTCCAGCTGCGCCGCGGGCCAGGGATCGTCCCCGTCGCCCAGGTTCTCGCACTCGAAGCCGTAGAAGTACCGGTTGCCGTCGGTGTTCCGTTCGTTGTCCGCGGGGAGCGACTTCTCCGCGATCACCGCGCGCAGCACGTCGTCGTCGCCCAGGCCCGCGTGGTTGGCCCTGCCGTAGCCGACGAGGTGGACCCGGCCGTCCTTGGTGATGACGCCGTGGCACAGCGGCCCCGGCAGGCCCGCGTAGCCCTTGCGGCACAGGTCGACGGTCCGGGCACTGCCCCGGGTGACCGTGTGATGGATCATCACGCCGTGGACCGGGCCCCAGGGGCCTTTGTGATTGCGGTGGTGATCGCGCCAGTCGCCGACCTCGACGACCGTGAGACCCTCCGCCTTCAGAGCGCTCAGGAACGCGCTCGCGGACATGGGTGGGGCCATGGCCGCGCCTCCTTCTCGCACCGCGACGGCCGCCGGTCGCGGCCGCCTCGTACCGGTGCTTTACCTAGACAGAGCGAGCGCAACCACTCGTCCGGTGCCCGTACGAGCCGATCCGGACAATGTCCGGTCGCCGGGCCGCCGCTGAACGGAATCCCCATGAGTGCCCATGGAGTTGAAGATCCATTCCCGCTCATTCGGGTAATACCGCGGACACGCTCCGTGAGGAAGGCTCTGTCGCGGAGACCGACGCCCGGCATGGATGGGCGCCGGTCACAACCGGGAGGGCAATTCCTTATGTCGGTAGGCGAAGAGGTCCGCACGGAGCGGACCCGGCAGCAGCAGAGCCTCGGTACGGCGGCGGCGCGGAACCTGGCCACCACCACCAAGTCCGTACCGCAGATGCAGGGGATCAGCTCGCGCTGGCTGCTGCGCATGCTGCCCTGGACGGACGTGCAGGGCGGTACGTACCGGGTGAACCGGCGGTTGACGTACGCCGTCGGCGACGGACGGGTGACCTTCGTGAAGACCGGTGACCGCGTCGAGGTGATCCCGGCGGAGCTGGGCGAACTGCCGGCCCTGCGGTCGTACGAGGACGAGGAAGTGCTCGCGGAGCTGGCCACCCGCTGCCGGCAGCGGGAGATCGGGGCCGGCCAGGTGATCGCCTCGTTCGGCAGCCCGGCCGACGAGGTGTTCCTGCTGGCCCACGGCAGGGTCGAGAAGGTCGGCACCGGCCCCTACGGCGACGACGAGTCCCTCGGAGTCCTCGCCGACGGTGCCTACTTCGGCGACCAGTCGCTCCTGGACGAGGGCGCCATCTGGGAGTACACCACCCGCACCCTGACCGCCTGCACCGTGCTCGCCCTGCCGCGTGACGCCGTCGAGCAGGTCGCCGAGCGGTCCGAGACGCTGCGCGGGCACCTCCGGGAGCAGCGCTCCATTCCGAGCCAGCGCACCAACAAGTACGGCGAGCGGGAGATCGATCTCGCGGCCGGCCACAGCGGGGAACCGGACATCCCGCACACCTTCGTGGACTACGAGGCCAGGCCCCGCGAGTACGAACTGAGCGTCGCCCAGACCGTGCTGCGCATCCACACGCGCGTGGCCGACCTCTACAACCAGCCCATGAACCAGACGGAGCAGCAGATCAGGCTGACCGTCGAGGCGTTGAAGGAACGTCAGGAGCACGAACTCATCAACAACCGGGGCTTCGGCCTGCTGCACAACTGCGAGTACGACCAGCGGATCCAGCCGCACGACGGCGTACCCGCCCCCGACGACCTGGACGAACTGCTCAGCAGGCGGCGCGGGACCAAGCTGCTTCTCGCCCACCCGCGCGCGATCTCCGCGTTCGGCCGCGAGCTCAACAAACGGGGGCTCGTCCCCGAGACCATCGACGTGGCCGGCAACCGCATCCCCACCTGGCGGGGTGTGCCCCTCTTCCCGTGCAACAAGATCCCGGTGACCGAGGAGCGTACGACCTCCATCATCGCGCTGCGTACGGGCGAGGAGGAGCAGGGCGTCATCGGCCTGCGGGCGTCCGGCATCCCCGACGAGATCGAGCCGAGCCTTTCCGTGCGTTTCATGGGCGTCAACGAACAGGCCATCATCAAATACCTGGTCACGGCCTACTACTCGGCCGCCGTCCTGGTGCCGGACGCGCTCGGCGTCCTGGAGAACGTCGAAATCGGTCGCTGGAGGTGACCTTTCGCGATCTTTCGGCTCGTACGCCGTGTCCCCGCCCACCCGGGCGGGTACACCCTGGGGTACGCGCGTGACGCCGGCGGAAGTACCACCTCCGCTCATCCTCCGAGACGGGTCCAGAGGTGAGTCCATGACGGAATCGATGACCGAGCCGAAGACGGAGAGCGAGTACCGACCCGCCGAGTGCCCCGAGGCGACGGTCCTGCTGGAGCGGGCGCGGGCCGAGGTCGCCCCCGTGCTGCGGGCCGCCATCGGCTCGATGCCCGGCCCGCTGCGCCGGATCGGCCTCTACCATTTCGGCTGGGAACACGCGGACGGCACCCCGGCCGCGGGTGGGTCCGGCAAGGCCATCCGCCCCGCACTGGTGCTCGCCGCTGCCTCCGCCCTCGGTGGGCCCGTGGCCCGGGCGGCGGCGGTACGGGCAGCCGCCGCGGTGGAACTGGTCCACAACTTCACGTTGCTGCACGACGACGTGATGGACCGGGACGCCACCCGGCGCCACCGGCCCACCGCGTGGACGGTGTTCGGCGACGCCGGCGCGATCCTCACCGGAGACGCCCTCCACGCGCTCGCCCTGCGGCTGCTCGCCGAGGACCCGCACCCCGCGGCCCGGGCCGCGGGGGCCCGGCTGGCGGACTGCGTCGTGGAGCTGTGCGCCGGACAGCAGGCGGACACGGCCATGGAGGGGCGCGACCCCGGCGAGGTCACCCTCGAGGAGACCCTCGCCATGGCCGAGGCCAAGACGGGCGCGTTGCTCGGCTGCGCCTGCGCGCTCGGCGCGCTGTACGCGGGTGCCGGGGCGGCGGACGTGGCGGCACTGGACGCGTTCGGCCGTGAGTCGGGGCTGGCCTTCCAGCTCATCGACGACGTGATCGGCATATGGGGCGATCCCCGGCACACCGGCAAGCCCGCCGGCGCGGACCTGGCAGCCCGCAAGAAGTCCCTGCCGGTGGTCGCCGCGCTCACCTCGGGCACCCCGGCGGCGTCCGAACTCGCCGGACTGTACGGGGCTCCGCACGCGGACGAGGAGGACTTGGAGTACATCGCCCTGACCGTGGAACGGGCGGGTGGCCGCGACTGGGCGCAGGCCCAGGCGGCCGACCGCATGGCCCGGGTGATGCAGGAACTCGCTCGCGCGGTGCCCGACCCGGAGGCGGCGGGCGGCCTGCTGGCCCTCGCCGAGTTCGTGACACGGCGCACCGCGTAGACCGCCCGGTGGGTCCCGCACTTCCCCACGGTGTACGGGACCCACCGCGCATGTGGCGCGGCCGGACGAGACGTCGGCAAGCGTCGGCTGCCGCCCTCCCGTTAGGCTCAACTCTCTTACATTCGGCGAGGGTTGGGACGAAGGGGTGGGCATGGGCGTGGCGATCCGGACGGCTGGGGACGAGGACCGGGAACTGCTGGTCCGGCTCCTGGACGAGGCGTTCCAGGACGACCCGGTGAGCAGGTGGGTCTTCCCCGGCGAGGAACACCGCCGTACGACGCACCACAGGCTGATGGCCGCCTTCACCGACATCGTGCTCGCCGAGGGACGCGTCGACGTCACGGAGGACGGCTCGGCGTGCGCGCTGTGGCTGTCGGTGCCGGCGGAGGAGCACGGTGCCGGGACACCCGAGGACGACGAGGGGCCGGCACAGATGCGCCAGGCCGTCGACCCGGAGAACGAGCGGGTGGAGATGATCGGTCGGCTGACGGCGGGCATCCACCCCTCCGGGCGGGCCCACGAGTACCTGTGGATGATCGGCGTGACGCCCGCCCGGCAGGGCGAGGGACTCGGCACCGCGCTCATCGGCTCGGTCCTCGACCGCTGTGACCGGGAGGGGCTGCCGGCCTATCTGGAGGCGAGCAGCGTCCGCAGCCGCGTGCTGTACGAACGCCTCGGCTTCGCCCCGACCGGCGAGCCCCTGCCCCTCCCGGACGGCCCCCACATGTGGCCGATGTGGCGCGAACCCCGCACCCGTGCGACCGGCCGGCCCTCCGACCACGCCTGACCACACCGCTTCCCTCCTTTCCCCTCTTCTTTCCCCTCTTCCCCTTCCTCCCTTCTGTTCCCTCTCTTCCCTCCCGAGTCAGGGACGTTCGGCCCTGGTCACCGGCCCGTGCCCCCGCTTCACTGGCCTGGGGCCAGGCCGGAGACGAGGCCCGGGACCGGACACCGAGGACTGTCAGGGGCGAGATGAGTACAACGGCGCGTGACAACGGGGTGGGACACAAGGGAGTGGCAGTCGGGGAGATCGCGCTGGTCGGGCACGCCGATCTCACCCCGCGCGCGCTCGAGCTGGTGGAGTGCGAGCTGCGGGAGCGTCTGGAGGAACGCTTCGCGCGGGGAGCGGCCATGGTGCGGTGCGGTGCGGGAGCGCCGCTGGCGTTCGGCCGCGCGGTGTGTGCGTCGGGCCGCCGCCTGATCGTCGTCATCCCCGCGTTCAACGGGGTTCCCGCCATGCCACCCCGGCGCGACCGGATGGCCACCGGCGAGCTGCTGAACCTCGCCGACCAGGCGCGGCTGCTGGCGTACGACCCGAATCACCGCGATTCCTGTGTCGGCGCGGACGAGCGGATGGTCGCCTCCAGCGGCCTCCTCCTGGCGGTCTGGGACGGTTCCCCGTCCAACGGCCGCGACGCCACCGCCCATCTGGTGACGTACGCCCGCGCCCGGGGCATCCCCGTCGAGATCGTCTGGCCCGCGGGCGCCGAACGCGAGGCTGTGCCTGCCGTACCGGTCGTACCGGCCATCAGGGAGCGGGCCGTACCCGCCACCGGCCGCCACGGGACCCGGCGATGACGACCACTCCGTTCTACCCCTCCGCCGCCTGTGCCGTCTCCGCCCCCTCGACCTGTTCGGCCTTCTCCGGCACGATCGTGGCCACGATCCGCTCCACGAGCCCGTCCGGCACGCTCACCCCGGGCAGTACGCCGTCCAGGACGCCCGGCAGGGTCAGGTGCTCCAGGATCAGGCCGAGCATGGCCAGGTACAGCACCGCCACCGTCTCGTCGCCGCCAGGCAGTCCCGCGGCCCGCTGGAACTCCATGCCCTCCACCAGGTCGCCACGGACCGACGCGGTGTAGGAGGCGAGCAGTTCGGGGCGGCGGGTGGCCTCCAGCCGCATCTCCAGCAGGGCCAGGTAGCCCGTGCGGTCGCCGGTCGCACGCGCCATCAGGTCGTGCATGAACGCGGTGACGAGCGAGCGGTCCCGCGGCCGGGCCAGCAGCTCGGCGACGACCGCGGGGTCCGGGGCGAGCCGTACGTGCAGTCGCGCGTCGATCTGGCGCAGCAGGTCGTCCCGTCCGCCGAAGTAGTTGGAGGCGGTGCCCACCGGCACCCCGGCCTGCGCGTCCACCGCGCGGAACGTCAGCCCCCTGGCCCCCTCGCGGGCGAGCACCGCGATCCCGGCGTCGATCAGGGCCGTGCGGCGCTCGGGGTTGGCGGCCATACGGAATCCCCCTCCTCCCTTTCACCCTGCCCGTAATCCCCTTGCAACCACTACAGGCGAAGTACTACAACTGGAGTTGTTCGCGAACAAGGACAACCTACGGAAAGAGACCGCGTTGCGAAAGCTCACCTACTTCATCGCCTGCTCGATCGACGGCTTCATCGGAGACCTGGAGGGCGACGCGTCGGCCATGATGCGCTTCGTCGACGAGGAGTTCTTCGCGTTCCTCAAGACGGAGTACCCGGAGACCCTGCCCACCCACGGGCGCCGCTCCCTCGGCATCGACGATCTGCCGAACAAGCGGTTCGACACCGTCATCCAGGGCCGGAGCAGCTACGACATAGTCCTGAAGGAGGGCCTCACCAGCCCGTACGCCCACCTGCGCGAGTACGTCGCCTCCCGCACGCTGGGCGAGTCGCCCGACCCGAACGTCGAGATCATCGCCGAGGACCTGGTCGGCCGGGTCCGGGAACTGAAGGCCGAGGACAGCGCGTTCGGCATCTACCTGTGCGGCGGCTCCGCGCTCGCCGGTGAGCTGCTCGACGAGATCGACGAGTTGGTCGTCAAGACGTACCCGATCGTGCAGGGCGCCGGCATGCCGATGTTCGGCGCGGACTTCGCGGTGACGGAGTTCGCGCTCGAGTCGGTGCGTACGTTCAAAAACGGTGTGCTGGTTCGGACGTACAGCAGGAAGCGCTGACCCGCCGTCGGGCCTACCCTGGGGTGCATGGGCAGCGATGAACCGGTCTGTCCCGCCTGCGGACAGCCAGTGGAGATGGTCGTCCGGCGTCACAAGACGCTGGGCGCATGGGTCCCGACCTGGGTCCCCGGACCATGCGGCAACCGTGAGTGCGAGCGGTACCCGGGCCGAGAGGCCGACGCCGGCACTCCCACCGAGTCCCTCCGAACCGAGCCCGCCGAGAACGCGGCCCCCACGGAGGAAACAGGCCCGCGTTCCGCGCCCTGACGCGCACCCGCGGTTGCCCGGTGACCTGTGGGGATCTTCCTCGCGGGCCGTTGGCCTGGCCTTTTTGTGATCGCTGACGAGGGGGCGCGACGGTCTTGACCGGGCGTCTCGCGGACCATGTGCGGACTGCTGTCCCGTCCGGGGGCAGACGTGGCTGATGCCGGATCGCCGAGGGGCGGAGCGCACCTTCGTGGACCCTGGTCAACCGCTCTCAAGGGCATGCTGAGCGCAAGGACCGGCTCTGTCCCGGCTCGCCACCGGGCGCCGGAAGCCAGGTCCCGAGGCAGGGAAGTACCTGGTCATCCGCGGCCTTTCGGGCCAGCGGGCGGAGCAGTGTGAAGACACCGGGAGTTCTTCGCGTACCGGCTCCGCCGTGGGTGCCGTTTCCGGTGATCGACAAGGCCGGGCCGCCCCACGAGCCCGGGGCAGGTCTGCGCCATGACTGTGACCATCGACCGTACGACATCGAGCGGGCGCGCGCCGTCGCTGCCAGCTCGCCTGTGCCTGACGCCCGCGCCGGGCGGGCTGGACGGCATGTGGTGGCCTCGGTCCCGTGCCCTCACCCGTGAGCTGCCGGCCTTGACCGCCGCACTGGGCAACCTCTGGGGCCGCATCACAGGTGTCACGGTGAACCCGGACCACTGGCCCGTCATCCCGCGTTGGGTGTCCGTCGCCGGGCGCACCGTGCATGTGGACTGGTGCACCGAGGAGCAGGATCCGCACCGGATGACCCTTTTCTCCACTGGTGGCCGCCGGGACGTGCTGGTGATTCCGCCGGAAACCGGTGTGGATGCCGCCGCACGGCTGATGGCGGGTGACGGTGTCGAAGCTCCGGGCCGGGAGGAAGCAGCAGACAGGATCGATGCCCGAAGCGGGGAGGAAGCGTGGGAAACCGACGGCGGGGTAGGTCCGCCGTCGTCCCTGCCCCGGCCCATCGGCTCGACAGGGCGTTCGCCCGCCGGCCAACGGAGGTGAGAGGACCATGACTGTCATCGCCGTGGCCGCGCTGCTCGTCCTGATCGCTGTCGGAGTCGCTCTGCTCCACCGGCTCAACGCTCAGCACGACGAACGGATCGCCGCCTTCCACTACAGCGAGGCTCTGCCGGGGATCGGCCGCCGGACCCGGAGGCACCGCCGGCCGACGGTGGACGCGACCGCCCCGGCACGCCCCACCGCGACAGCGACCGCGGATGACATCGACTTCGGCCCGGCCGGGGGCCGTAGAGGACGGCACGTCATGGCCATACTGCGCGAGCGGAAGATGTACCGCGAGAAGATCATGCGGGCTCTGTACCAAGCCGCCGAGGGCAATCGCCTCCTGGGCGTCGACGGGGCGAAGCTCCGCAACGACCTCGGCATCCCTGAGCAGGAGCTGGCTGCCGCCTGTACGTATCTGGCGGGCGAAGGCTGGGTCGTCGTCGACTGGGGGAGGGGTAACACGCCCGCGATGATCACGCTGACGCACCAGGGGATCCGGCAGCTGGAGACAGAAGAGGAAGAGCGTGACTGAGCCGCGTCCACAGAGACCGTGCGGCCGCAGGGCGTGCGACCGGCATACGAAGGACGGGCGGACCCCATGACCGACTCCGGCACCCCCGACACTCCCAGGTTGCTGCCGGACGCCGTCCACCAGCCGGTGAGACCCGGGACGGCCCTGCTGAGACTGGAGACGACACACGCACGCGAGGGAATCCTGGACGGTGCCTGGTGGCCGCGGTCCCGGGACGTCGGCGCCGAGCTTCCCTCGCTGATCACCGCGTTGACCGAGCATCTCGGACCCGTCACCCGCGTCGGTCTGGACGCCAGCGCCTGGGACGAACCGCCGACACGGCTGGTGATCGACGGCCGAGTCGTGCACATCGACTCCTTCCCGGTCGGTGACGACACCGTCCTCATCACCCGAGGCGACCGGGATCATTTCTCCTTGCTGGTAGTCCCGCCGGACACGATGCCTGACGCGGCACGCGCCGCGATGGCCAGGGCCGTCCGGGCCGACAACGTCACCGGGGCCGAACAGATCCTCATCGACGTCGGCACTGGCAGCGACACGCCGTCTCCACCGAACTGACACCTCCGTCGCAGACCGGATCTCCGGAAGCCAGGACGCTGGACAGGGGTGAGCTTCTCGGTCTGCTCGGTGAACTCCTGGGCCGTGGCGCTGCTGACCGTGGGCTGGGTGTCGCGGATCGTGGCCAGGTAGTCGTCCGTGTTGGGCGGAGCCTGGGTGCCGGTGTCGAAGGTGCGCTCGAACTGGGCCTGGGAGACAGTACGTGCCATGTGGGCGATGTCGGCGGGGGCGAACCCCTCGTCGGCGGACGAGAGTGCCGCGCTGTCGGCCTGGGCGCCCGCTCGGGCCAGGTAGCTCCTCCACAGTGCGGTCCTGGCGCTGTGGTCGGGAGGGCCGAGGGGCAGCACGTGGTCGAAGCGACCGTGCCGCAGGCAGGCCGGGTCAAGGGTGGTCACGTTGTCAGTCGGCGCCGCGCCACTCGATGAGCAGGAGCGTCGCGTCGTCCGTCGTGATCCCGCCCCGTGCCCGTTTGAGCGTGTGGGAGAGGGTGCGGGCCACGGCCCGGATCCCATACGCCGTACGTTCGGTGCGGTCCACCCAGCCGATGAGCTGTTCCTCACCGAATTCCTCACCACCGACATGGTGTTCCTCGATCAACCCGTCGGTGAAGCACATGATCCGGTCGCCGGGGTCGAGGGCCAGTTCACTGATCCGGGGCTCGTGACCGCCGAAGCCGACAGGGAGCGTCGTCGGGCCGCGGAGCCGCCGGACAACACGGTGTCCGCGGATCAGCAAGGGGGCGGGATGTCCCGCGTTGACCCACTGGACACGGCCCGTCCTCGTGTCGAGCCGCATCATCTGAGCGGTCACGAAGTGGTCGGGGCCGAACTGCTCGGCGATGGCCCGGTCCATGAACGCATAGATCTCCGACAGGCCGACGCTGATCCGCCGGGCATGCCGGTAGGCACCGATGGCCACCGTGGCCATCGTGGCGGCATCCAGGCCGTGCCCCATTGCGTCGACCATGGCCACATGCAGCACGTCACCGTTGAGGGCGTAGTCGAAGCTGTCGCCGGCCACGCCGTAGGCGGGCTCCAGCATTCCGGCCAACATGACCCGAGGCGTGGACATAGCCAGCGGCGGCAGCAGTGACCACTGGATCTCCGCCGCCACACTCATCGGTTCTCTGCGCCGGACCTGGAAGAACAGATCGGTGTACCCGTGCTTGGTCACCAACATGTCGGCCACCAGAGCGGCGATCCTGCGCAGCAGCCGCCGGTCGTCGTCGTGGATGCCGTTCAGAGTGACGGCCAGGACACCCATCTGGTCGCCGCCGTCCAGCAGAGGCAGGTAGACCCGCACACCGTCGGCCTGTGGAACCTCGACACGACGCGCCTCCTGAAAGGCACGACCGGCACCGGAGCCGTCGATCGGCTGCGGATCCCCGGCCGTCAGCCCGTCGCCCGGCAGGGGCACAAGCCACACCTGACCGTAGTCCTGCAAGAAGATCGAGGTCTCGCGGCCACCGAGCCTGCCTACCTGCCGCGCGACGAGCGGACCGAGCAGATGTGCCGGCAACTCGTGCTCCTGGTCCAGCAGAGCCCCCAGAAGCTCCTCCCCGAACCCCTCCGGCCGGTCGGTGTCTCCTCCACTGCCCTGCCGCTCACCGCCCGTCATCGCCGTGGCCACGGTGGACGCTCCGATGGCTCCTCACGAAGAAACTGTGCACACGAACTCCCGACGCAGCCTGGCCGGCCGGAGCAGCGTGGCGCACCGATCCGGTACGGATGGTGGCGGAGGCGCCGGGTGCCGCCGGTCCGCCCGGGTCGGGAGGTATGGCGGCGCGCCGGGCCGGGTCCTCACCGCTGCCCTCGGCCACGGAGGTCGAGGTCGCCCTGCACGACGAGGCCGACGATCAGCCCCGCCGTACCCAGGACCAGGACCAGTAGGAACGCCCAGAAGCCGCCGAAGTAACCGGCGAAGCCCAGGGCCATGCCGGCCGCGAGGCCCATCGTCGCTGCGTTCATCATGCACTCACCCGTTTCGCGCACGTACGTCACCGTTCGCGCGATCGCCCGCGCCCATCCAGGGCGAGGCGGTGGATCACCTCACGCGGCCCTCGTCCGGTTCGGCCTCTTCCTCCTCGTCGGGAAGGTGGACGTCGTCGACGGCGATGTTCACCTCGACGACCTCCAGGCCCGTCATCCGCTCCACGGCGCTGATCACGTGGGTGCGTACGTCACCGGCGACGTCGACGATGGAGACGCCGTACTCGACGACGACGTCCAGGTCCACGGCGGCCTGCCGCTCGCCGACCTCGACCTTCACTCCTCGCGTGACGGTTCCGCCTCCGCCGGGGACGCGTTCCCGCATGGCGCCCAAGGCACGGGCCATGCCCGCCCCGAGGTTGTGGATGCCAGGTACCTCGCGGGCGGCCATGCCCGCGATCTTGGCCACCACGCCGTCCGCGATGGTGGTCTTCCCCCGTGTCTCGGCCGGAGCCCCGGCCCCGGTACGGCCCTTCAGCGTGCTCGCGTCCGCATCGGGCCGGCTGCCCCCGCCGACGCTGGTGATGTTGTCCGTCATGGCGGTCACCTCGATCGGTCGGTCGGACACCGAGGTGGCGCCCGTCGAAAGGGTGGACATGCGGGCCAGCACACCCCTCACACATGATGTGTTGTGCATCATATTTCAGTGCAGGAGTGCACGCTCGTTCTCGGCCACACGTCCGCCGTCATCACGCTGCGGATCTTCGCCCACCTGTGGCCGGGCGAAGAAGACCGCACCCGGACCGTCATGGACGCCGTTCTCGGCGGCCTGCGGACCGGGTGCGGACAGGTAGACCAGACGATCGAATAATCGCAGGTCAAGCGGCGTGATCGAAATGATCAAGCCTTCTTGGTCTCCCAGAAGATCTTGTCGATCTGGGCGATGTGGTCCAGCGCCTTCTGGCCGGTGGCCGGGTCGGTCGAGCCCTTGGCGGCCGACAGGGCCTTCAGGGTGTCGTTGACCAGCTGGTGCAGCTCCGGGTACTTCTCGAAGTGCGGGGGCTTGAAGTAGTCGCTCCACAGCACGGAGACGTGGTGCTTCGCCAGCTCGGCGCGCTGCTCCTTGATGACGGTGGCGCGGGCCTGGAAGTGCGGGTCGTCGTTGCCGGCCATCTTTTCCTGGATGGCCTTCACCGACTCGGCCTCGATGCGGGCCTGGGCAGGGTCGTACACGCCGCAGGGCAGGTCGCAGTGGGCGCTGACCTTGACCTTGGGGGCAAACAGGCGGGAAAGCATGGAGCAATCCTTCCTCGTGATCGTCTTCTCACAGGGGACATTACTCCGTGGAGGAGTGGATTTGGCGAGTGCCCCCAAGGGCCCAGGACAAAAGTCGGGGGACAGACTGAGACTGGTGGAGGAAGAACCGGGGAGGTGCCGGGTGATGCCGGAGCTGTCGCAGGATGCCGAGCGGGCGGGGGCGCCGCTGCCCTTCGGGGTGGCCGAGGTGACGGGGCCGTCCATGGTGCCCACGCTGTACCACGGGGACCGGCTCCTGGTGCATTACGGGGCCCGGATCAAGCCGGGCGACGTGTTGGTGCTGCGGCACCCGTTCCAGCAGGATCTGCTCGTCGTGAAGCGGGCCGCCGAGCGGCGCGAGGGCGGCTGGTGGGTGCTGGGGGACAACACGCACGCCGGCGGTGACAGCACCGACTACGGGGTGGTGCCCGACGACCTGGTGCTCGGCCGGGTCCGCCTGCGCTACCGGCCGCGCAAACCGGGTCAGCGGTCGCCGCTGGCGCTGGTGGGCTGGGTGCTGTCGGCGGCCCGGCCGGTGCTCTCCACCCGCTCGGCCTCCAGGCGTTTGCGGGCCCGGTAGGCGGCCACGTTGGCGCGGGTGGCGCAACGGTCGGAGCAGTAGCGCCGGGAGCGGTTGGTCGAGGTGTCGAGGTAGGCGTTGCGGCAGGGCGGGGCCTCGCACAGGCCGAGGCGGTCCACGCCGTACTCGGTGAGGTGGAAGGCGAGGCCCATCGCGGCGATGGCGGCGTAGCCGGCGGTCGCGTTGGACGGATGGTCGGCCAGGTGCATGTGCCACAGCGGACGGCCGTCGTCGTCACGGAAGTCGTGCCCGGAGATCTGCGGGCTCACCGGGAACTCCAGCAGCAGCGAGTTCAGCAGGTCGATGGAGAGTGTCTCGTCGCCGCCGTCCGCCGCCTCGAAGACCGCGCGCAGCCGGGCCCGGACCGAGCGGAACCGGGTCACGTCCGCATCGGTCGTGCGCCGCGCCGCTGACTGGTTGGCGCCGAACAGGGCGCGCACGGCCTCCACCGAGGTCAGGGTGTCCTTGCCCCGGGCCGGTTCCTCGGTGTTGACGAGACGCACGGCGTAGTCCGAGTAATAGGCCAGTTCCACTTGTAGTCCTTACGTGGTGGCTTTATGGTCGTGTCGGATCGAGTAACAGATGATCGTGCTTACAGGGTATTACGTGACGTGAGTGAAGGAGAGGCTTCATGACAGACGCGGACACCGGTACCACCCCCGCCGACTGGCCTGCCTGGCAGGAGAGCTGGGACCGGCAGCAGGAGTGGTACATGCCCGACCGCGAGGAGCGGCTGCGGGTCATGCTCGACATGGTGGAGGCCGTCGTCGGCACCTCCCCGCGCGTGCTGGACCTCGCATGCGGCACGGGGACCATCACGGCCCGCCTGCTCGCCCGGTTCCCGGACGCCACCAGCACCGGCGTCGACCTGGACCCGGCGCTGCTCGCCATCGCCGAGGGCACCTTCGCGGGCGACGCGCGGGCCGCCTTCGTGACGGCCGACCTCAAGGACCCGGAGTGGCCGGCACGACTTCCCCACGACACTTACGACGCCGTGCTGACCGCGACCGCCCTCCACTGGCTGCACAGCGAACCCCTCGCGGACCTCTACGGACGGGTCGCCGGCCTCGTCCGCGACGGCGGTGTCTTCATGAACGCGGACCACATGATCGACGAGACGACCCCCGGGATCAACGCGGCCGAGCGCGCCCTGCGCCACGCGCGTATGGATCAGGCCAAACGGAATGGTGCCCTCGACTGGGCCGATTGGTGGCAGCTCGCCGCCGAGGACCCCGTCCTCGCCGAGCCCACCGCCCGCCGCTTCGAGCTCTACGGCGAGCACGCCGACGGCGACATGCCGTCCCCGGCGTGGCACGCGCGCGTGCTGCGCGAGAAGGGGTTCGCCGAGGCCCGCCCGGTGTGGTGCTCCCCCTCGGACACCTTGCTGCTGGCGCTCAGGTGAGTCACGCGGGTCCACGGCGAAGGGTCGGTACGGAGATCCGTACCGACCCTTCGCCGTGGACCGCTGCCACGTGCGTACCCGTGCGCGGTGTCAGAGCACCTTGGAGAGGAACGACTTCGTCCGCTCGTGCTGCGGGTCGGTCAGGACGTCGCGCGGGTGGCCGGACTCGACCACCACGCCGCCGTCCATGAAGACCAGGCTGTCGCCCACCTCGCGGGCGAAGCCCATCTCGTGGGTGACGACGATCATGGTCATGCCCGACTCGGCCAGGTCGCGCATGACGTCGAGGACGTCACCGACCAGCTCCGGGTCGAGCGCCGAGGTCGGCTCGTCGAACAGCATCAGCTTGGGGTCCATGGCGAGCGCCCGCGCGATCGCCACGCGCTGCTGCTGGCCACCGGAGAGCTGGGAGGGGTAGCTCCCGGCCTTGTCGGCCAGGCCGACCCGCTCCAGGAGCTGCTGCGCACGCTCTCTGGCCTGCCCCCTGCCCACGCCCTTCACCTGTACCGGCGCCTCGATGACGTTCTCCAGCGCCGTCATGTGCGGGAACAGGTTGAAGCGCTGGAAGACCATGCCGATGTCCCGGCGCTTCAGCGCGACCTCGCTGTCCTTGAGCTCGTACAGCTTGTCGCCCTTCTGGCGGTAGCCGACCAGCTCCCCGTCGACGTACAGACGCCCGGCGTTGATCTTCTCGAGGTGGTTGATACACCTCAGGAAGGTGGACTTGCCGGAGCCGGAGGGGCCGATGAGGCAGAACACCTCACCGGACCTCACCTCCAGGTCGATGCCCTTGAGGACGTCCAGCAGGCCGAAGGACTTGTGCACGCCCTCCGCCTTGACCATGGGAACGGAGGAATCCCTCACGGGTGCGTCCGTCACGCTCGGCCTGCCGGCCTTGCTCAGCTTGTCGGTCATGCCGCGCCTCCCTTCGGGCGGCCGAGAGCCAGCATGTTGGCCTTCACCTTCTGCCACGGTGTCGCCGGCAGCTGACGGGTGGAGCCGCGGGCGTAGTAACGCTCCAGGTAGTACTGGCCGACGCTGAAGACCGAGGTCAGCAGCAGGTACCAGGCCGCGGCCAGGAACAGCATCTCGGCCGGGGCGCCGGAGGTCTGACCGATGTCCTGGGCCACGCGGAACAACTCGGAGTACTGGACGATGGACACCAGCGAGGTCGTCTTCAGCATGTTGATGACCTCGTTGCCCGTCGGCGGCACGATGACGCGCATCGCCTGCGGGATGACGATGCGGCGCAGCGTCTTCGTGTGGCTCATGCCCAGCGCGTGCGACGCCTCCGTCTGGCCCTCGTCGACCGAGAGCAGACCGGCCCGGCAGATCTCCGCCATGTAGGCGGCCTCGTTGAGGCCGAGGCCGAGCAGTGCCGTCAGGAACGGGGTCATGAAGTCCGACCACTCGTCCCGGTAGAACGGCCCGAGGTTGATGTACTCGAAGACCAGGCCCAGGTTGAACCAGACCACCAGCTGCACCAGGACGGGGGTGCCACGGAAGAACCAGATGTAGAACCACGCGATCGCCGAGGTCACCGGGTTCTTCGACAGCCGCATGACGGCCAGCACGATGCCGCCGACGATGCCCATGGTCATGGCCAGGACGGTCATCAGGAGCGTCTTGCCCACACCGCCGAGGACGCGGTCGTCGAAGAAGTAGTCCGGGATCGTGCCCCAGTTGATCTTGCCCTGGGAGAACGCGTAGACGATGGTGCCCAGCAGGGCGAGCGCGACGACGGCGGAGACGTACCGCCCGTAGTGCCGGACCGGGATGGCCTTGATGGCCTCCGGGCAGGCCGGTGGGTGCCGCGGCCCCGTCGTCTTGTCGATGTCAACAGTCACGGGTGTTGCCTTTCAGCGCCGCGAGCCCGCGGTCACTTGCCGCCGTTGATGGTGGCTTCGTCGATGGAGCCCTCCGCGACGCCCCACTTGTCCATGATCTTCTTGTACTCGCCGTTCTCGATCAGTGCGTCCAGCGCGGCCTTGAGCGCGTCCCGCAGCTCGGGGTTGTTCTTGGCGACCGCGATGCCGTACGGGGCGGCCTCGACCTGTTCGCCGACCAGCTCGAAGTCCTTGCCTCCGCCGGAGGTCTTCACGGCGTACGCGGCGACCGGGAAGTCGGAGGAACCGGCGTTGGCGCCGCCCGCGCGCAGGCGGGTCTGGGCCTGCTGGTCGTTGTCGAAGGCCTCGATGGCGATCTTCTTTCCGGCCGGGCACTTCTCGTTCTCGGCCTTGGCGAGATCCTCCGAGACGGTGCCCCGCTGCAGCACGAGCTTCTTGCCGCACAGGTCGGACCAGGTCTTGATGCCCTGGTCGTCACCCTTCCTGGTGTAGATCGACACGCCGGCCGTGAAGTAGTCCACGAAGTCGACACCCTCACCGACCTTCTTGCCGGTCTCGGCGTCGATGCCTTCCTGGCGGTCCTTGGTGTCGGTCATCGCGGACATGGCGATGTCGTACCGCTTGGAGCGCAGACCCGTGATCAGGGTGTCGAAGGTGCCGTTCTCGAACTCGAACGTCACGCCGAGCTGCTTGCCCATGGCGGCCGCGAGGTCCGGGTCGATACCGACCGTCTTGCCGGAATCGTCCTTGAACTCGACCGGGGCGTAGGCGATGTCCGAACCGACCTTGATGACGCCCTTGTCGCGGAGCGCCTGGGGCAGCTTGTCGGCCAGCGGGGCGGCGCTGCCGGCCTTGGTGTCGCCGCCGTCCGCGCCGTTGTCCTTGGTCTGGTCACCGCAGCCGGTGATGAGCAGGGTGCCCGCGACCGCGATCGCGCCGACCGCTGCTAGCCGGGAGCGCGCGGCGGGGGTACGACGGGTGGTGCGTGCGGCCATGGTGGTTCCTCCGGCGGATGAGTGGAATGCCGATGGGTTCGGCCACTGCCGATGGGGACCGGCAGCGCCGTGGGGCGACGAGGGCACACGTCTTTGAGTGTCGCGACCTCGTGTGATTACCGCATCTTGCCATTCGGACTGCGCCATCCAGTGGGCTCGCCATGTCAAAATCGGATAACGGGCGACGCTCGAACCGCACTGATTCGTTCCACCATGGCCGAACAGTCTGCGGGGACACTCCGTTCTGGCTGGAAGATCTTCGGTTCAGGGCGTGGTATCGGCCGCCCGGCCATGATTTTTGCCGGTCTCGAGCGTTTGTCAAGCGTTTGCCCAGGTCTAGTCGGTGGATTGTCCTGAAATTGGTCGATGAGTTCCGGCGCCCGCATGTGACCTTTGCGTTATGGACTCGTCGCCGAAGGCGTCCGTCCGGTAAGAAGGTGCCTTACACCCCTCATCCGGGGATCCAGGGCGCGTGTGCGGCGCGCCCGTCGCGTCTGTGCCCGACGCATCAACCCACCGGGCCCTGCGCGGTCCCGCCCGCTCCTCACCCGGAGCGGCAACCCTCAAACCAAGAACGATTAAGGGGTACAACCAAGTGGCAGCGGAGATTGTCAATCCTCGCAGCGACAGCGAAAGCCAGAACGGTCATACGGAACAGGACGGCGGGGCCGAGCCCCTCGAGTCCTTCGACCCGGCATTCGCGCTGCACCGCGGCGGCAAGATGGCTGTGCAGGCCACCGTGCCGCTCCGTGACAGGGACGATCTGTCCCTGGCGTACACGCCCGGCGTCGCGAAAGTGTGCAGCGCGATCGCCGAGCAGCCGGAACTCGTCCACGACTACACCTGGAAGTCCTCGGTCGTCGCCGTCGTCACCGATGGAACGGCCGTGCTGGGACTCGGTGACATCGGCCCCGAGGCCTCCCTCCCCGTGATGGAGGGCAAGGCGATCCTCTTCAAGCAGTTCGGCGGCGTGGACGCGGTTCCGCTCGCGCTGAACACCACCGACGTGGACGAGATCGTCGAGACCGTGGTCCGGCTCGCTCCGTCCTTCGGCGGAGTGAACCTGGAGGACATCTCGGCGCCCCGGTGCTTCGAGATCGAGCGGCGGCTGCAGGAGCGACTGGACATCCCGGTCTTCCACGACGACCAGCACGGCACGGCGGTCGTGTCGCTGGCGGCGCTGCGGAACGCGGCGCGGCTGAGCGGGCGGGCGCTGGGTGATCTGCGGGCCGTGATCTCGGGCGCCGGCGCGGCCGGTGTCGCGATCGCCAAGATGCTGGTCGAGGCCGGGATCGGCGATGTCGCGGTGACCGACCGCAAGGGCGTCGTCTCGCGCGAGCGTGACGACCTCACGCCGATCAAGCGGGAAGTGGCGGCGTTCACGAACAAGGCCGGTATCTCCGGTTCGCTGGAGACCGCGCTGGCCGGGGCCGACGTCTTCATCGGCGTCTCCGGCGGTACGGTGCCGGAGTCGGCGGTGGCGTCGATGGCGAAGGGCGCCTTCGTCTTCGCCATGGCCAACCCCGACCCCGAGGTGCACCCGGAGATCGCGCACAAGTACGCGGCGGTCGTGGCCACCGGGCGGTCGGACTTCCCGAACCAGATCAACAACGTGCTGGCGTTCCCGGGGATCTTCGCGGGGGCGCTGCAGGTGCGTGCCTCGCGGATCACCGAGGGGATGAAGCTGGCGGCGGCCGAGGCGCTGGCGTCGGTGGTGGGGGACGACCTCTCCGCCGACTACGTCATTCCGTCTCCGTTCGACGAGCGGGTCGCTCCGGCGGTGACCGCGGCGGTGGCCGCGGCCGCCCGCGCGGAGGGCGTCGCCCGCCGCTGAGGCGCGCGGAGCCGCGTCGGCCTCGTCCTCGGGTGGACGGGGCCGATTGCTTTTCCCGGCGGCCGGGCGCAGCGCGGGCGGGCGCCGGGGTGGGGAGGGGCGCCGGGGTGCGGTGCGGCGTGGTGGCAAGAAGGTGTGTCTCACAGCGCCGCGTTGTTCCGTCGGGGGGACGGGCGGCCTATCGTCAAGGTCATGTTCGCTGTCTACGCCGCCCGAATCGACCGTGACCAGCCGCTTTCCGGTCTGGAGCTGGGAGAGCGTCCGGCTCCCGAGGCCCGTCCCGGCTGGAGCACCGTGACCGTGAAGGCCGCCTCCCTCAACCATCACGACCTGTGGTCCCTGCGGGGCGTGGGCCTCGCGGAGGACAAGTTGCCCATGATCCTCGGCTGCGACGCCGCCGGGATCGACGAGGACGGCAATGAGGTCGTCCTGCACTCCGTGATCGGACAGACCGGCCATGGGGTGGGTCCGAACGAGCCCCGGTCGATTCTGACGGAGCGCTATCCCGGCACGTTCGCCGAGCAGGTCGCCGTGCCCACCTGGAACGTCCTGCCCAAGCCGAGGGAGCTGTCCTTCGAGGAGGCGGCCTGCCTGCCCACGGCCTGGCTGACCGCGTACCGGATGCTGTTCACCAACGCCGGGGTGCGGCCCGGTGACTCCGTCCTGGTGCAAGGGCCGGCGGAGGCGTCGCCACCGCCGCGATCGTACTGGGCAGGGCCGCGGGGCTGCGGGTGTTCGCCACCAGCCGGGACGAGGCGAAGCGGAAGCGGGCCGTGGAACTGGGGGCGGTGGAGGCGCTGGAGCCCGGGGCCCGGCTGCCGCAGCGGGTCGACGCGGTCATCGAGACGGTGGGGGCCGCGACCTGGTCCCACTCGGTGAAGTCGCTGCGGCCCGGCGGGACGCTGGTGATCTCCGGCGCCACCAGTGGCGACCGGCCGTCGCACGCCGAGCTCACTCGGATCTTCTTCCTGGAACTCAAGATCGTCGGGTCGACGATGGGCACCAGGGACGAACTGGAAGACCTGCTCGCCTTCTGCGCCGCCGCCGGGGTGCGGCCCGTCATCGACGAGGTGCTGCCCATGGACCGGGCGCGGGAAGGTTTCGCGCGGATGGAGGCGGGTGGGCAGTTCGGGAAGATCGTGCTCACGGGTCCGTAGGTTCGCGGCTCACAGGGTGCGGTTCGTCCTCACGGCCGGTCCGGGGTGCGGACCGGCCGTCGGAACCGATCACGCGGTCACCCACGAGTCCCTGACGAGGGCCCTGTACGGGGGCGGGTCAGGGCTTCGGGGCGCGCAGAAGGGCTCCGATGTGGGCCGCCGCCGTGGACAGATGGCGACGGGCGTCGCGGAGCTGGTCCGGAGTGATCCCGTGGTCGCGGGTCGCGTCGCGGATGTCGTCCCGGAACCGGTCCAGTAGCCGGTCCAGGTCCCGCGCGGGGTCGCCGGTGGAGTCCGTGGCGCCCTCGTGCGCCCAGGCCGGGGTGTAGTCGGCCGGGAAGTCCTCCGGGGTCTGGGAGTACGACGGTCCGGGGGCCGGGGCGCCGCTCTCCGTACCGGTGCGGCCGAAGCCGAAGTCCTTGCCGAACTCGCCCACCTCCTTGACCAGTTCACCCAGTCCCTCGCGCAGGCCGGTCGGCCAGTCGCCGCGTGAGAAGTGGTCCTGCATCTGCTCCTGCACCCGCCGGGCGATGCGCTGCACCTCCTCCTGGGCCTGGGCGGTGGCCCGGTCCTGGGCCTCCTTGGCCTGGTGGCGGGCGCGCTGCGCCTCGTCGCGGGCGCGGCGGCTCTCGTCCTTGGCGCGCCGGGCCTGCTCCTTCCACTCCTGCTTGGCGCGCCGCATCTCCTCCTTGGCGGCCCGCCAGGCCTCCTTCTCGCCGAGGCCCGTGAAGTTGCCGGGGCCGGTTTCGGTCTCCGTCCCCGCGTCCCGGCCCTGGCGGGCCTGGCCGGCGGCGGCCCGCATCTCGCGGCGCAGGTCGCCGGCCGCACCGCGGACATCGGCCTGGATCTCGGCGGCGAGTTCGGCGACCGATTCCCGGATCTCCAGCTCCAGGTCGGCCAGCTCGCCACTGCGGTCGGCCAGTTCGGCGCGGCCGGCGTCCGTGATGGAGTACACCTTGCGGCCCCCCTCGGTGGCGTGGGTGACCAGGCCCTCCGCCTCCAGCTTGGCCAGGCGCGGGTAGACCGTGCCCGCCGACGGTGCGTACAGCCCCTGGAAGCGCTCCTCGAGGAGGCGGATCACCTCGTAGCCGTGGCGCGGGGCTTCGTCCAGCAGCTTCAGCAGGTAGAGGCGGAGACGTCCGTGAGCGAAGACGGGGGCCATGTCAGAGCACCTTCTTGTCAGTCGTGCCGTCGGCAGTGCCGTCGCCGGGGTTCGGTCCGCTCGTGGCGTCGGCCGGTGCGTCCCACGGCTCGCTCTCCTCGCGGGGCGGGCGGCGCAGCAGGGCGATGGAACCGGAGACGGTGGTGGCCCGCAGCTTGCCGTTGCCCGCGCCCAGCCGGCCGGTGATCTTGTGAGCGCCCCACTGGCCGTGTACCCGCAGGCCGTCGAAGGCGTTGGAGACGGCGCCGCTCGCCGTGTTGGCCTCGACCTCCGCGTCCGCCGGATCGGGCAGCCGGATCGCGATCTCGCCGGAGACGCTGGTCAGCCGGATGTCGGTGGGACCGTCGGGAGCCAGGTCCACGATCATGGAGCCGCTGACCGAGTCCGCCCGCACCGTGGACCCGGACCCGTCGACCACGGTGAGGTCGCCGGAGACCGAGTTGAACCGCAGGTCGCCGGTGACGGACTGAGCCTCGACGTTCCCGGAGACCGTGTCCGCGCGGACCGGGCCGGAGAGGGCGACCAGCGTCGTGTCGCCCGTGACTCCCTTCACCACCGACGGCCCTTTGACCCCGGAGATCACGGCCCCGGCACCGACCACGCCCACCTCGACCCGCGTCTGCGCCGGAACGGCCAGCGAGACCACCGCGCTGCGGTGCCAGCCCTTGCGGTCCAGCCACTTGAGGAAGCCCTTCCAGGGCAGGTCCTCATAGGCCACCGTGAGGGTGCCGCCCCGCTGGGTGACCACCAGGGGCGACCCCTCGATCTCGGAGACCTCCAGGCGGGCGGAACCCTCGTCCGTGCCCACCACGTTCACCGTCCCGTTGACGATGCGTACGTGGAGCTCGCTCACTGGCTCGTCGAACGTGAGCTTCGCGGGCTCCGAGACGGACCTTTCGGACATGATGGAACCTCCTGGGCCGGGCTGCCTGACTGCCGGACGGTGAGGCGACGGGATGGCCGAACGGGGGTGGTGCCGGCGACGCGCACCCGGCACACACAAGAACCCCGACACGCCATATCGCGTCTCACGTAATTCACGATATATCGCGGCCGGGGAAAGTCAAGACACGCGTTCTGGCGATCGGTCGTCATGCCGAAGGGGTGAATTGCCCTGACGTGTGACCATGTCGACGGAACGATCCCAGGCCGGTGGCCGGGTTCGTCGTCCCCGCAGCCCAGCTGCTGCGCGAACGCATGCTGCTCGCCGGGGCCGGCGACGACTGGAGCGTGCTCGTCCCCGAGGGCGGGCCCCGGCGGTCCGGTACGGACCCCGTGGAACGCGTCGTCGGCGGCTGGGCCGTCGCGCTCACCGTCGGCGTCTCCTGGCCGGTACTGGCGCTGTGGTGGGACGAGGACCGGGCCGGGGTCACGCTCGCCGCCGGTCTCCGCCGTCCGGTCGGCTATGTGTGGCTGGCCGACGGCACACCGGCAGGGGTGGAGGAGGCGATGCGCACCTTCGCGGACCGGCTCGGCCTCGACCCGGTCCCGGGCCTCCAGGCCCTGGAGGAACTGACCAGGCCCGATTCCGCTGCCGACGCCTCCGCGCGGCTGAGCGGCCTACTCGCCGTCCTCATTCGGACGGGCGTGTCCCTGCCCCCGGGACTCGTCCCCGGCGAGAGCGCCGATCGGCTGCTCGAAGCGGCCCGGCTCCAGCCGGGCACCCGCCTGATCGAGGCGTACGGGACGGAGCGGGAGCAGGGCCGGGAGACGGCGGACCGGGCGGGCATGCCCACCGGGCCCGCCGTCCTGGCGCTCGCCCAGATGGCCGCGGGCCTGCCGCCGGCGGTCTGGGCGTGCGGCACCGCAGCGGAGGCCGGATCGCGGCGGGGGCGGTCCTGCTGGCCCACGGTGCCCTGCGCCTGGCCGCCCACGCCCTCACCCGCCCGCGTGACTGAAAGCCCTCCTACGCGGTTGAAGCCCCACTGCGCGACTGAACGCCCACTACTCGTCGTTACTCGTCGTCGTCCTCGTCGTCCAGCCGGGCCAGCCACGTCGCCAGGCGCTCCACCGGCACCTCGAAGTCGGGGTTGAGGTCGACGAACGTCCGCAGATGCTCGGCGAGCCACTCGAAGGTGACCTCCTCCTCGCCGCGCCGCTTCTCCAGTTCCTCGATGCCACGGTCCGTGAAGTACATGAGGACAAGGATATGTGCGTGGAAAGAGCCGGGCCGCACCCCCCGAAGCGGGGATGCGGCCCGGCCAGGAACGACCCGTGACGGCGTCGGTCAGGCGTCGAACACCTCACGCACCAGCTGCTCCTGCTCGGCCTGGTGCCGCTTCGCGGAACCGACGGCCGGGGACGAGCCGTGCGGACGCGAGATGCGGCGCAGACGCTCGTCGTGCGGGACGTCGGCGCCGACGGCCAGGTCGAGGTGGTCGATCAGGTTGAGCGCGATGAACGGCCAGGCACCCTGGTTCGCCGGCTCCTCCTGGGCCCACAGGTACTTCTCGGCGTTCGGGTACTTCTTGATTTCCGCCTGGAGCTCGGCACCCGGCAGCGGGTACAGGCGCTCGATGCGGATGATCGCCGTATCCGTGATGCCGCGCTTCTGCCGCTCGGCGTCCAGGTCGTAGTAGACCTTGCCGGCGGTGAAGACGACCTTCCTGACCGCGGCCGGGTCGACCGAGTTGTCGCCGATGACCGGGCGGAACTGGCCCGTGGTGAACTCCTCCGCCTTCGAGGCCGCCGCCTTCAGGCGCAGCATCGACTTCGGGGTGAAGACGACCAGCGGCTTGTGGTGCGGGTTGTGCACCTGCCACCGCAGGAGGTGGAAGTAGTTCGACGGGACCGTCGGCATCGCGACCGTCATGTTGTTCTGCGCGCAGAGCTGCAGGAACCGCTCCGGGCGGGCCGAGGAGTGGTCCGGGCCCTGACCCTCGTAGCCGTGCGGCAGGAGCAGGGTCACGCCGGAGGTCTGGTTCCACTTCTGCTCGGCCGACGAGATGAACTCGTCCACGACCGTCTGCGCGCCGTTGGCGAAGTCGCCGAACTGCGCCTCCCACATCACGAGTGCGTCGGGGCGGGCCAGCGAGTAGCCGTACTCGAAGCCCATCACCGCGTACTCGGAGAGCAGGGAGTTGTAGACGTTGTACCGGGCCTGGTCCTCGGACAGGTACAGCAGCGGCGTGAACTCGGCACCCGTCTCGCGGTCGATGACGACCGCATGGCGCTGGCCGAAGGTGCCGCGCTGCGAGTCCTGGCCGGAGAGCCGGACCGGGACGCCCTCCAGGAGCAGCGAGCCGACCGCGAGGGTCTCGCCCATGCCCCAGTCGATCGTGCCGTCCTCGACCATCGCCGCCCGTCGCTGCAGCTGCGGCAGCAGGCGCGGGTGGATGGTGACGTGGTCGGGGATGTTGACCTGCGACTCGGCGATCCGCTTGACGACCTCGGAGGTGACCGCCGTGTTCACCGCCACCGGGAACTGGGCCTGCGGCTCCGAGGGCGCGGCGGCCGTCGGCTGGGACGCCGCCTCGCGGACCTCGGTGAAGACCTTCTCCAGCTGGCCCTGGTAGTCCTGCAGTGCCTGCTCGGCCTCTTCCAGGGTGATGTCGCCGCGACCGATGAGGGACTCGGTGTACAGCTTGCGCACCGAGCGCTTCTTGTCGATCAGGTCGTACATCAGCGGCTGCGTGAAGGCCGGGTTGTCCGACTCGTTGTGACCGCGGCGGCGGTAGCAGATGAGGTCGATCACCACGTCCTTGTTGAACGCCTGACGGAACTCGAAGGCCAGCCGCGCGACGCGGACCACGGCCTCCGGGTCGTCGCCGTTCACGTGGAAGATCGGGGCCTCGATCATGCGGGCCACGTCCGTCGCGTACATGGACGAGCGGGAGGACTCGGGCGCGGCGGTGAAGCCGACCTGGTTGTTGATGACGACGTGGACCGTGCCGCCGGTGCGGTAGCCGCGCAGCTGCGACATGTTCAGGGTCTCGGCCACCACGCCCTGGCCCGCGAAGGCCGCGTCGCCGTGGATCGCCACCGGCAGGACGGTGAAGTCCGTGCCGCCCTTGCCGATGATGTCCTGCTTGGCGCGCGCGACGCCCTCCAGGACCGGGTCCACCGCCTCCAGGTGGGACGGGTTGGCGACCAGGGAGACCCTGATCTGATCGCCGTCGAGACCGGTGAAGGTGCCCTCGGCGCCCAGGTGGTACTTCACGTCACCGGAGCCGTGCATCGACTTCGGGTCGAGGTTGCCCTCGAACTCGCGGAAGATCTGCGCGTACGACTTGCCCACGACGTTGGCCAGCACGTTCAGCCGGCCGCGGTGGGCCATGCCGATGACGACCTCGTCGAGACGGGACTCGGCGGCCGAGTCCAGGACGGCGTCCAGCAGCGGGATGACGGACTCGCCGCCCTCCAGGGAGAAGCGCTTCTGGCCGACGTACTTGGTCTGCAGGAAGGTCTCGAACGCTTCCGCGGCGTTCAGCCGGCGCAGGATGCGCAGCTGCTCCTCGCGCTCCAGGTTGGAGTGCGTGCGCTCCACGCGGTCCTGGATCCACTTGCGCTGCTTCGGGTCCTGGATGTGCATGAACTCGATGCCGGTGGTGCGGCAGTACGAGTCGCGCAGCACACCCAGGATGTCGCGCAGCTTCATCAGGGTCTTGCCCGAGAAACCGCCGACCGCGAACTCGCGCTCCAGGTCCCAGAGGGTGAGCCCGTGCTCGGTGATGTCCAGGTCGGGGTGCTTGCGCTGGCGGTACTCCAGCGGGTCGGTGTCGGCCATGACGTGGCCGCGGACCCGGTAGGAGTGGATCAGCTCGAAGACGCGGGCGGCCTTCGTGACGTCGTCGTCGTGGGACGCGTCGATGTCCTTGAGCCAGCGGACCGGCTCGTAGGGGATGCGCAGCGCCTCGAAGATGTCGTCGTAGAAGCCGTTCTCGCCGAGCAGCAGGTTCGCCACGGCACGCAGGAACTCACCGGAGGCGGCACCCTGGATCACCCGGTGGTCGTAGGTCGACGTGAGCGTCATGACCTTCGAGATGCCGAGCTTGTTGAGGGTGTCCTGGCTGGTGCCCTGGAACTCGGCCGGGTAGTCCATGGAGCCGACGCCCAGGATGACCAACTGGTTGGGCATCAGGCGCGGCACGGAGTGGACGGTGCCGAGGCCGCCGGGGTTGGTCAGGGAGGCGGTGACGCCGGTGAAGTCGTCCATCGTCAGCTTGTTGTCGCGGGCGCGACGGACGATGTCCTCGTAGGCCTGCCAGAACTCGAAGAAGTTCAGCGTCTCGGCCTTCTTGATCGCCGCGACGACCAGCTGGCGGTCGCCGTTCGGCTTGACCAGGTCGATGGCGAGACCGAGGTTGACGTGCTCCGGCTTGACGAGAGTGGGCTTGCCGTCCACCTTCGCGTAGTGCCAGTTCATCGCCGGCATCGCCTTGATGGCCTGGACCATCGCGTAGCCGATGAGGTGCGTGAAGGAGATCTTCCCGCCGCGGGCACGCTTGAGGTGGTTGTTGATGACGATGCGGTTGTCGAACAGGAGCTTCACCGGGAGCGCGCGCACGGACGTGGCCGTGGGCAGCTCCAGCGAGGCGTCCATGTTCTTCGCGACGGCCGCGGACGGGCCGCGCAGCGTCACCTGCTCGGGGCCCTGCTTGGCCTCGTCGGCGGGCTGCGCCTTGGCTGCCGGGGCCTTGGCTGCCGGGGCCTTCGCGGCGGCGGGCTTGGCGGGGGCCGGGGCGGCCTTCGCCGGAGCGGGCGCCTGCGCCGGGGCCTTGGCGGCCGGCTGGGCTGCCGGTGCCGCGGCGGCGGGCGGCGGGGCAGCGGGCGGCGCGGGGGCGGGCGCGGGTGTGGCGGCGGGCTGGGCCGGAGTGGCCGGCGGAGCCGTCGTCGTGCCCGCGGTCCCCGTCGCCGCGTTGCTCACCGGAGCAGAGGACTGGGGCGCCCCCGGCTTGTAGTCGGCGAAAAAGTCCCACCAGGCCCGGTCGACCGAGTTCGGGTCCTGGAGGTACTGCTGGTAGATCTCGTCGACGAGCCATTCGTTGGCACCGAAGACCGCAGCGGGGTTCTTGCCCGCTTGGTCGGTGTCGGTCGAGATGCTCGAGTTACTGGGGGACTGTGGCGACACGGCGTCAACCGCCCTCTTCCGCTTCACAAGATGATGGACAGCGGAAATTAAGGCTACGCCTCCAAGACCGAGAAGGTCAGGCCGGGCCCGTTCAACGTCGCGTAAGTCACATCTCAGAGGGCGTTTCGGCGCGGGAAATGGCGGGAAACAAACGTGGTTCCGCTTCTTCGGGCCGCGTCGGGCATGGAGCGGCCACGACCCGGCGCACTCGCGACACGGGCCTTTGCCTGATCACACGTGTCCGTCAGGACGAACACAGGTGGATCTTGTGACTCCGCTTCGCACCCTACGTCAACCTGACGAGGGAGACGCTCCCGGAAGAGTGATAAGAATCCGGCAACCCCGCTCGGATTCGGCCACCCCGATCCGTCCGCCGTGGAGATCGACGGCCCAGCGGGCAATCGCCAGACCGAGACCGGTGCCGCCGTCGCTGCCCGGTCCGTGCGGCAGATTGACGCTGCCGCGGTTGAACCGCTCGAAGACGCGGTGCCATTCGGTCCGCGGAATGCCGGGCCCCTCGTCCAGAATTTCCAGCCGCAGTGAATCCGGCTGCGTTCCGGGCCGCGCCCTGACCGTCACGTGGCCGTGCGGCGGACTGTGCTTGACCGCGTTGTCGATGAGGTTGGCGACCACCTGGTGGATGCGCTCCGGGTCGACGTGCGCGGTCAGCTCCGGCGGCGAGACGTCGAGGCGCAGATAGACGTCCGTACGGGTGTGGCTGCCGGAGCCGGTGGCCATGCCCGCGCGCGCCGAGGCGACCATGTTGGCCTCCTTGAGCACGCCGGACAGGTACGGCCACACCTCGAACCGCTGCCGCTTCAGCGGGACGACACCGTTGTCCAGGCGGGACAGGTCGAGCAGCGTCTCCACCAGCCGGCCGAGCCGCTCGGTCTGCTTCAGCGCGGTGCGCATCGTCTCGGGGTCGGCCTCGGTGACACCGTCGACGATGTTCTCCAGCACCGCGCGCAGCCCCGCGATCGGGGTGCGCAGCTCGTGCGAGACGTTGGCCACCAGCTCCTTGCGCTGATGGTCCTGGGCCTCCAGCTCGTCGGCCATGACATTGATGGTCTGGGCCAGGTCGCCCAGCTCGTCCCGGCGGTTCTCCCGCACCCGGCGGGTGTAGTCGCCGTGCGAGATGGACCGGGCCACGGCGTTCATGTCGTCCAGTGGAGCGGTGAGCGAGTGCGCCACGAACTGCGTGATGAGCAGCGTGGCGATCATCGAGAAGACCGTGATGAAGCGCAGCTCGGTCTTGGTGTGCACCGCGACCACCGAAAGACCGGTGGTGATCAGCACCGAGATGACGACCAGCGCACCCAGCTTGGTCTTGATCGAGAACGGGCGGACACCGCCCCGGGGGCCGGGGCCCCCGGGGCCTCTCCGTGCGGCCGGCCCGTCGCTCATGGCGTCGGCGTCTCCAGGGCGTAGCCCACGCCGTGCACGGTGCGGATGCGCTCGGCGCCGATCTTCCGGCGCAGCGCCTTGATGTGGCTGTCGACGGTCCGGGTGCCGGAGGCGTCCGCCCAGTCCCACACCTCGGCCAGCAGCTGTTCCCGGGAGAGCACCGCGCGGGGCGTGTTCGCCAGGCACACCAGGAGGTCGAACTCGGTGGGTGTCAGGTGGACGTCCTCACCGCGCACCCGCACCCTGCGCTGTGCGTGGTCGATCTCCAGCTCGCCCAGGCGCAGGATGCCGCTGCGCGGTGTGGTGGCCGCCAGGGCCGCCCGCTCCATGCGGCGCAGCAGTACGTGCACGCGTGCCGCCAGTTCCCGCATGGAGAACGGCTTGGTCATGTAGTCGTCGGCGCCGACGCCCAGTCCGACCAGCATGTCGGTCTCGTCGTCGCGCGCGGTCAGCATCATGACCGGCACCGGCCGCTGGGCCTGCACGCGCCGGCAGACCTCCAGGCCGTCGAAGCCCGGCAGCATGATGTCGAGGATCAGCAGGTCGGGCTGCCATGCCTCCGCCGTGTCGACGGCGGACGGACCGTCGCCCGCCGTCTGCACCAGGAATCCCTCGGCACGGAGGCGGGTCGCGACGGCGTCCACGATCGTCGCATCGTCCTCGACCACCAGGACCCGGCGCTGTGCGCCCGGGGTGGTCGCCGCCGTGCCGTTGTGGGAGGTGTGTGTCTGCTCCATCGCCCGCCCCTGAAGTGTGCTTTCCGGAATCCGTGGGGTGATCCGTCTCTGCGCATGACTGCGGTTGACGCTTGAATGATCGGCGTCAGGGCAGCAGCGTACGGGGAGTCACCACGCCTTTGCTATCCAGGGCGGACGCCGAGGTGTACGACGTCCGGAACGCCCCGGGCAACCGGGACCTCTTCGGTACGCACCTGTTGGAACCCGGCATTCCGCAAGGTTCCCTCGAAATCCGGAGATGGCTTGGCGGACCACACCGCGAGCACCCCGCCAGGTCTCAACACCCTCGCGCAGTCCAGGAGTCCGGTGGGGGAGTAGAGCCCTTCATTGCCCTCGGTGACGGTCCAGTCGGGCCCGTTGTCGATGTCGAGGCAGAGCGCGTCGAACGTGTCGGAAGTCTCATTGACGTACGCCACCAGGTCGGTCTCGACGATCGCCGCGCGGGGATCGTCGAGGGCGCGTGCGGAGAACTCGGACAGCGGGCCCGCGCGGTGCCAGTCGATGACGGCGGGTTCGCGCTCCACCACGGTGATGCGCCCCCAGCGGGGCTGGGCGGCGGCGTGAGCGAGCGAGAAACCGACGCCGAGCCCGCCGATGAGGACGTGCGGGCCCGGCCGCGGGCCGCGTCCCGCGCGGGCGTCGGCGGCGTCGAGTGCGGCCAGGGCGGCGTCGATCAGCCGCCGCTCCGAACGGCCGTCGGAGGTGTCCATCAGGAAGCAGCCGTTCGCGATGATCTGCAGCAGGCTGCCGTGCCGGCGGAGCGCCACCTCCCCGTACGGGCCCTCGCGGCGGTCCAGGACTTCGGGAATGTCGTACGGGGTGGTCATGCGTTCATCCTGGCAGCACTTCCTGCTCGGCGGACCGGTGCCGTGCGGGAGTTCCTTCCGCCGCCCTCGCGAGTGATCGCTGAGAGCGAACGCGACCCGGGGAACATTCCGTGACTCCCGAACATTGAGTCGGCATAGCTCAACTTGACTGCCGAAGGGGAGATCATGGCTGATGAGTCCGCACCGCTCGCCCTGCCTGTACTGCCGCTCGACGACGAGGTCGTGCTGCCCGGGATGGTGGTTCCGCTGGACCTGAGCGACTCCGAGGTGCGCGCCGCGGTGGAGGCCGCCCAGGCCGCCGCCGCGTCCGCGCCGGGGAAGCCCCGGGTCCTGCTGGTGCCCCGTGTCGACGGGACCTACGCCGGTACCGGTGTCCTGGGCACGATCGAGCAGGTCGGCAGGCTGGCCGACGGCGACCCGGGCGCCCTGATCCGCGGTCGGAGCCGCGTACGGATCGGCGCCGGGACCACGGGGCCGGGTGCGGCGCTGTGGGTGGAGGGCACCCGGATCGACGAGGCCGTGCCGGAGCCCCTGCCCGGACAGGTGAGCGAACTGGTCACGGAGTACAAGGCGCTCGCCACCGCCTGGCTGCGCAAGCGCGGTGCCTGGCAGGTCGTCGACCGGGTCCAGGCCATCGACGACGTCGCCGCCCTCGCCGACAACTCCGGTTACTCGCCCTTCCTGACCACCGAACAGAAGGTGGCGCTGCTGGAGACCGTCGACCCGGTGGCCCGGCTGAAGCTCGCCACCCAGCAGCTCCGCGACCACCTCGCCGAGCAGGAAGTCGCCGAGTCCATCGCCAAGGACGTCCAGGACGGCGTCGACAAGCAGCAGCGCGAGTTCCTGCTGCGGCGCCAGCTGGAGGCCGTACGCAAGGAACTGCGCGAGCTGAACGGAGAGCACGGCAAGGACTCCGCCGAGGAGTCCGACGACTACCGGACCCGCGTCGAGGCCGCCGACCTGCCGGAGAAGGTGCGCGAGGCCGCGCTCAAGGAGGTCGACAAGCTGGAGCGCTCCTCCGACCAGTCGCCCGAGGGATCGTGGATCCGCACCTGGCTCGACACGGTCCTGGAGATGCCGTGGAACGAGCGCACCGAGGATTCGTACGACATCCAGGGCGCCCAGGCCGTGCTCGACGCCGAGCACGCGGGCCTGGAGGACGTGAAGGAACGCATCACCGAGTACCTGGCGGTGCGCAAGCGGCGCGCCGAGCGCGGGCTCGGTGTGGTCGGGGGCCGCCGCGGCGGTGCCGTGCTCGCCCTGGTGGGGCCGCCCGGTGTCGGCAAGACGAGCCTCGGCGAGTCCGTCGCCCACGCGATGGGCCGGAAGTTCGTCCGGGTCGCCCTCGGCGGTGTCCGCGACGAGGCCGAGATCCGCGGCCACCGGCGTACGTACGTCGGCGCGCTGCCCGGCCGGATCGTGCGGGCCGTCAAGGAGGCCGGGTCGATGAACCCGGTGGTGCTGCTCGACGAGATCGACAAGGTGGGGTCGGACTTCCGGGGGGACCCGTCCGCCGCCCTCCTCGAAGTGCTGGACCCGGCGCAGAACCACACCTTCCGGGACCACTACCTGGAGGTCGAGCTGGACCTCTCGGACGTCGTCTTCCTCGCCACCGCCAACGTCCTGGAGGCCATTCCGGAGGCGCTGGCGGACCGGATGGAGATCGTCCGCCTGGACGGCTACACGGAGGACGAGAAGGTCGTCATCGCGCGCGACCACCTGCTCCCGCGTCAGCTGGAGCGGGCCGGGCTCGCCGCGGACGAGGTCGACCTCGGCGACGGCGCGCTGCGCAGGCTGGCCGGCGAGTACACCCGAGAGGCGGGCGTACGCACCCTGGAGCGGTCCATCGCGCGGCTGCTGCGCAAGGTCGCGGCCCAGCACGAACGGGGCGAGCGGGAGCTGCCGTTCACCGTCACGGAAGGGGATCTGCGAGGACTGATCGGCCGGCCGCACCACGTGCCCGAGTCCGCCCAGGACCCGGCCGAACGCCGTACCTCCGTCCCCGGTGTCGCCACCGGGCTCGCGGTGACCGGCGCCGGCGGTGACGTCCTCTATGTGGAGGCGTCCCTGGCCGACCCGGAGACGGGCGCCGCCGGACTGACCCTGACCGGACAGCTGGGCGACGTGATGAAGGAGTCGGCGCAGATCGCGCTGAGCTTCCTGCGGTCGCACGGCGCCGAGCTGGAGCTTCCGGTGGGCGACCTGAAGGAACGGGGCGCGCACATCCACTTCCCGGCGGGCGCGGTGCCCAAGGACGGCCCCAGCGCCGGCGTCACGATGACCACCGCGCTGGCCTCGCTGCTCTCCGGGCGCCTGGTCCGTACGGATGTGGCGATGACCGGTGAGGTCTCACTGACCGGGCGGGTGCTGCCGATCGGCGGGGTGAAGCAGAAGCTGCTCGCCGCGCACCGGGCGGGGATCACCACCGTGATCATCCCCAAGCGCAACGAGCCCGACCTGGACGACGTCCCGGCACAGGTGCTGGACAAGCTCGACGTCCACGCCGTCACCGACGTCCGCCAGGTCCTGGAGCTGGCGCTCGCGCCGGCGACGAACGGCGCGGCGCCGGAGGTTCCGGTGGCGGCGTGACCGACGAACGCCACCGGAAAGGCGGCGGCCCGGGTCCCGTGAGGGAGGCCCGGGCCGTCACCGTGTGGTGCGGGGCGGAGGCGTCAGCCGAGCGCCAGCGCCCGCACCCGGTCGACCGTGCCGTTGAAGAGGTCGTGGTCCCCGACCGTCGGTCCGGTCGAGGTGTACTGCCACATCGTGTAGAAGTCCCAGCCCGCGGGCAGTTCACCCGCGGTGGAGGCGTACCGGGCGATCCACAGGGGGTTGTCGGCGGCGAACCCGGCGTAGTTCCCGGTGCACTGCTTCCACCAGCTGGTCGCCGTGTAGATCACGGCGTGGCGGCCGGTGCGCGCCCGGTACTGGTTCAGGAAGTCGTGGATCCAGCTCACCATGGCGCTCTGCGACTTGCCGTAGCAGGCGTTCCCGTAGGGGTTCCACTCGATGTCGAGCACGCCCGGCAGTGTTCTGCCGTCGGGTGACCAGGCGCCGCCGTGGTCGACGAAGTAGTCGGCCTGGGCGGCGCCGCTCGTCCTGTCGGGGGTCGCGAAGTGGTACGCGCCGCGGATCATGCCGGTGTCGTACGAGCCGTTGTACTGCTGCGCGTAGTAGGGGTTCTTGTAGTACGTCCCCTCGGTGGCCTTCGCGTAGGCCCATTTGACCCCGCTGCTCCAGAGGGTCGGCCAGGCCACGTTGCCCTGGTGGCTGGAGACGTCCACGCCCTCCGTACGGGCGGTGCGATGGGTGGGTGTGCCGTCCTGGCCGTCATGGGCGACGACGCCCATGCCCATGTGGGCGGAGCCGCGCGGCGGGACGTCGGGGGCGGCCGCCCCGGCCGCGGGCGTCGCGCGGGGGAGCGAGAGGATCGCGAGCAGGACCGCCGCGACGGTCGTGAACGCGCGTAGACGGGTGAAGCCGGCTCTGTGCACGGGCATGACGTGTCTCCGAGGAACTTGGTGCGGGGCCCCTGAGAAGGGGAAGCAAGGGGGAGGCAGCGCACGCGGACCGCGACGTGGGCCCCAGGGGACCGGAAGCCGCCGCCGGGCCGCGTCTGCGAAATACTTGCGGAGCCGCAGCGGCCTCGCCACTTGGCGGGAACACGGACGGCCGGGAAAACCGAGGCAGGGACTGACGTGCACGAAGGCGGAAACGGCGGCGAAGAGGACACCTCGTCCGAGGCGCCCACGAGCGGTGTGGACCAGCCCGGGTTCCTCGCTCTGGAAAGGGAGTTGACGGTGCTGCTGCGTCGCGCCCGGGCCAGCCAGGGCGAGATGTCCCGCGAGGTCCATCCGGACCTGGAACCGTCCGCGTACGGGCTGCTCGTCCGTCTGGATGAGTGCGGCAAGCAGCGGGCCACCGAACTCGCCGCCTACATCGGCGTCGGCAAGGCGACGATGTCGCGTCAGCTGCACGCCCTGGAGGAACTCGGGCTCGTCGCCCGTGAGCCGGACCCCGCCGACGGCCGCGCCTGGCTGGTCGCCCTCACCCCGGAGGGCCGGGGCCGGGTGAGCAGGGTCCGCGAGGCCCGCCGCGCGCGCTACGCCCGCCGCCTCGCCGACTGGGACACCGGCGAGGTCACGGAACTCGCCCGGCTGCTGAACCAGCTGAACCGCGGGACGGAGAAGTGACCGGAGCGCCGTTCGGGACAACACGGCGCCGTCCGGGGGACGTACGGCGCCGTCCGGGGTGAGCGGGACGCTGTTCGGGGGAGACACGGCGCCGTTCGGCGTACCGGAGCGATCGATCCGGGCGGCGTACGGGGGAGCCCGGCGGCGTACGGGTGAACGGGACGGCGACGGGCGAGCGGGGTGGTGTACGGGGAGTCAGAACTCCACGTACACCACCGTCGCGTCGTCGTGCGTCTTGCTCCGGCCCAGCATCACCCGGTCCGTGTCCGCCCGCTCCAGGGCCCGTACGCGATCCACCAGCGCCTGCGGTCCCTCCTTGCGGACGAGGGCGAAACACTCCGCCCAGTCGCCCTCGTGGAACGTGTCCACCCAGCGCGTGGCCCCGTCCGTCAGCGCGGCCAGGGCATGCACCTCGGCACGCGGAAGAATGCCGGTGACCGCGTGCGCCGCGACCGACGAATCGGCCGCCGCAGTGAAGAAGCCGCCCTCCTTGTTCCGCACCGTGGCGTCCACCAGGGCATCCGTGGCCAGGGCCGAACGGGGCAGCAGGGCCAGCCGGTCGTCCAGCAGCGGGGTGACCGCCCCGTCGGGAGACTCGACGAGCAGGGCCGAGTCGGACAGGACCAGGTACTCGACAAACTCCGGTGACCAGCGGGCCAGCACCACCGTCGCCTGAGGGGTGCGCGGGTGAGAAAGGTCACAGGTTTCGACGTGTGCGGCGGCGGTACGCGCAAGGGCCCGGGACAGCAGGTCGGCCAGGGGGACATCCGGGAGTGAAACGGTCAGTTCAGTGAGTGCCCCGCCGAGCCGCGCGGTGAACCAGGGAACGGAGTGCCGGCAACCCGTCCCGGCCGGCGGCGGAGTGACCCCGTCCAGCATGACCAGCGAACCGCCCTGTCCGGAGGCCGGAAGTCCGACACTGGCGAAGTCCTCGTTGGGGCGGTCCGCGTCGCCGGGATCCGAGGCGAGTTCAGTGCGCATTCCTCTAGTCTGCACGAGGCTTCCACAAGGACCGCCGGAGACCGGAGGCGTTCGCCGATTTCCCGGGGCCGTGCAGGTCAGGAGCCGAGTTTGGGCGGGATTGCCGCGCTCCGGGCACGCGTGGCGGCGAATACTGCCACCGGCCGCCGCAGACGTCCAACCGGCCCGGCGCGCAAGGCTGCTGCGGGGCGTGACGGGACTTGCCCCTCAACTCGCCTCCGATGTTCACTCCTTTGAGTGGCGGGTCAGGTGATGCGCATCCAGTGCCCGGAGGCACTGGGAGGGTCGGGGAGCGATGGAGGCGTCTCACCGGCCGGCGCGGTCGGCAGTCCAGGCAGGACGTAGGCGTCTGTCACGGGCAGGGCGTGGGCGTCTGTTGACGGATCGTCACCCGGGCCCACGGGTACACGAATCAGGAATGCGAGCACCGGTGCAAAAGACGCGGCCTCGTCGCACAGGCAAGCAGACGGCCCCCACGGGGGACGCCGATCAGAAGCCCATCGTCGGCAAAGGCCGCCCCACCCATGTGCGCAACCGGCTCATCGTGGCCGTCGCGGTGGTGGCCGCCGCGATCGCGGGCGCCGGAACGCCGTCCGTGCTGGCGGCCTCCGGGCAGCTGAGCGACTCCCTGAACCTGGTGACCCGCGCCGAGCGGACCCAGGACGCCCTGACGCTCGCGCACTCCCTCGCCGACGAACGGGACGAGGTCACGTCCTACGTCGCGGCCGGCCGCCCCGAGTCCAAGGCGCCCGCGGAGCAGGACAGCGCCCGCGTCGACCGGCAGGTCGAGGAGCTGCGCGCCGACACCGACACCCCAAAGGCGATGCGCGACGACCTCGACGCCATCGCGGCCGCGCGCAGGGCGGCGCTCACCGGCAAGAGCAGCGCGCTCGAGGCGCATCAGGCGTACTCCACCGCCATCACCCAGCTGCACCGGCTCGCCGAGCAGCTCGCGGAGCGGACCCCGCCCCGCGCGGGCTCCGGAGGCCACGCGTTCGCCGAACTGGATTCCGCCGTCCAGCAGGCCGCCGCCACCCGCGGGCTGCTGCTCGCCGCGCTCAACGTGCCGAGCACCACCCAGACCGTGATCGACCCGATCACCGGTTTGCCCACCACGTCCACCGCCTCCTCGGACGCCGACACCGAGCGGCGCGACGAGCTGATCGCCGCCGCCCTCCAGGCCCGCCTGCGCTCCGACGCCGCCCTCGCCGATTTCCGTGACACGGCGCCCAAGGCGGCCCGCGCGTCCTACGACTCCACGGTGACCGGACCCGAGGTCGACTCCGCCGAGAAGTACCTCGCGACCCTCACCGACCAGCCCTCCCTCTCCGACGACGAACTCGCCACCAGCACCAAGAAGCTGGAGGCCGCGCTCACCGCCCGCGTCGAGACGATGCGCGGAGTGGAGTCCGCCCTCTTCGAGAAGCGGACCAAGGACCTCGCCCAGCTGCGCGACGACGACGTCACCGCGCTCGAGATCCGGATCGCCGCCCTCGGCGCCCTCATGGTGCTCGCGGTCGGCATCGCCACCGCCATGGCCCGCACCCTCACCCGCCCGCTGTCCGTGCTGCGCCGCGGTTCCGCCCGCCTCGCCGGGGCCGAGGACCCCAGCGTCGAAGAGCCGGTCACCTTCACCGGACGCAACGACGAGTTCGCCCAGGTCGTCCGCTCCGTCAACGCCCTGCACGCGCACGCCGCGCAGCTCACCACGCGGATCGCCACCCTCGAGGCCGACCGCAAGCACCTCGTCGCGCAGCGGCAGCGGATGGCCGACGCCCGCGAGGAACTGCACACCGAACTCACCGAGTCCGCCGCCCGTCTGGAGCAGCTGCGCACCAGCATCGGCGGCACCTTCGTCAGCCTGGCGCTGCGCACCCTCGGCCTGGTCGAACGGCAACTCGGCGTCATCGAGGGCCTGGAGGAGCGCGAGGACGACCCGGACCGCCTGGCCACCCTGTTCAAGCTCGACCACTTCGCCACGGTGATGCGCCGGCACAGCGAGAACCTCCTCGTCCTCGCCGGCACCGAACACGTCCAGCACACGGCGGGTCCGGTGCCGCTCGTCGACGTCGTACGGGCCGCGGTCAGCGAGATCGAGCGGTACGAGCGGGTCAGGATCGCCTCGCTGCCGCCGCACGCGCACATCACCGGGTTCGCCGCCGACGACCTCAGCCATCTGCTGGCCGAACTCCTGGAGAACGCCACCTCGTTCTGTCCGCCCGACCTGCCCGTCGAGGTCTCCGGCTGGCTGCTGGAGAGCGGCGAGGTCATGCTCTCCGTGCAGGACGAGGGCATCGGCATGACCGGGGACCGGCTGGAGCGGCTCAACTCCCGCCTGTCCGACTTCGACCCGAAGGCGCCCTACGAGCACGAGGGCGAGGACGGCCTCGGACTCGGCCTGTACGTCGTGGCCCGGCTCGCCCAGCGGCACGGGGTACGGGTGCGGCTGCGGGAGCAGAAGCAGGGCGGCGTCGCCGCGGTCGTGGTCCTTCCCACGACCCTGCTGGCCGCCAAACCCGCCCCACCCACCGCCGTCTCCACCTCCGGTTCCGACGGTGCGCAGCGCGTCTCCCTGCCGGGCGCGGACGCCGAGGCCAACGCCAACGTCCTGCACGGCCGCACGGAGAGCGACGACCCACTGGTCGCCCTGGCGGAACGGGCGGTACAGCAGCAGCAATCCGCCGCGGAGACACCGGCCACGGAGGTCCCCACCGAGCAGAAACTCACGGGTGACGCGCCGGAGGAGCCCACGCAGAACGACCCGGCCGAGCCCGCCGCCGGGACTTCCGCCGAGCGCTCTGCCGGAACCGCCACCGAGCCCATCGGCGGAGCCGGCGACGGCGATGGCGGCACGGGGGCTGCGGACGGGACGCATCAGCGGCCTGCCGAGACCACCATGGAGCTGCTGATCCCGGCGCCCTCGCCCCCGTCCGACGCGGTCGCAGCGGCGGACGCGAAGGCCCCGGGTGCCCCGGCAGCCCCCGCGGAGCCGACAGCCGCACCGGCCGCCCACCCCGGGCATGCGGTCGAGGACGCCCCGGCCGCCGTCGACCTCACGGCCGACCCGGTGACCGCCCCCGCCCCCGACGCCGAGCACGCACGCGTGCCCGACGGTCCGGTGGAGGAGGAACCGGTCACCGCCAAGGGCCTGCCCAAACGCACACCGAAGATCGCCGCGCGCGCCGAAGCCCCCAGGCAGCGCACCGGCTCGGTGGACGCCGACGCCCTGCGTCGCCGCCTCGGCGGCTTCCGCCGCGGGGCGGAGGCCGGACACCGGGACGTCGAAGTGAAGATCGCCGAGGAGACGGGACCGCACCGACCGCCGTCCACCGCGGCCGCACCATCCGAAGAAGCCACGGGGGGCACCGTCGAGGAGGCAAGCAGTTGACCGCGCCCAGTACCTTCGGACTGAGCAGTGAGGCCCGCAACCTGCACTGGCTGCTGACCAACCTCATCGAGGAGGTGCCCGGCATCCTCTCGGTCGCGGTGGTCTCCTCCGACGGGTTGCTGCTGCTCTCTTCCGACCCCGACCTCGTGCAGGCCCGGACGAACCCGGGTGAGGCGACCGCCGCCGGAGCACCCGAGGCGCGGGCCGGGAAACGCACCGGTCCGCGCGGCTCCGCCGCCGACCTGGCCACCATCGTCTCCGGCATCGGCAGCCTGACCATCGGCGCCGCCAAGCTGATGGACTACGGCCCGGTCAAGCACACCATGGTGGCGATGGACGAGGGCAGTTTGTTCGTGATGTCGATCAGCGACGGCTCGCTGCTCGGGGTGCACGGTTCCGCGGACTGCGACATGAGTGTGGTGGCCTACCACATGGCCCTGTTCGTGGGCCGGGCCGGTCATGTCCTGACCCCCGAACTCCGCAGCGAACTACGTAAGTCCATGGAGAACAAGTCCCTGGAGAGCGAGTCCACCGGGAGTTCCCGTTGAGCGGTAAGACCAGGAAGAACCTCCCGGTCCGCGGCGGTGACCGCAAACCCGCCCGGGTCCGTCCCTATTCACTCACCGGCGGCCGTACCCGCTTCGGCCATGTGCTCCTCGTCGAGACGTTCGTGGCGGCCACCGCCGAACTGGAGGCCGCCGAGGAGCGCAAGGAGCTGACGAAGGGCTCACTGAAATCGACGATCATGCCGGAGATGCGGGCCATCGTTGAACTGTGCCGCCGGATGCGAACGGTGGCCGAGATCGCCGCGCTGCTGAAGATGCCGCTCGGCGTGGTCCGCGTGCTCCTGAGCGACCTCGCGGACCAGGGAAAGATCCGTGTCTACGGAACGGGAACCGGCCACGGCACGGGCCGCCCGGACCGCGTGCTGCTGGAAAGGGTGCTGAGTGGACTCCGCCGTCTCTGACGCAGTTCAAGGCGTCTCCCCGCTCGTCGAGGACGACGAGCAGTTGCTGCCCTGGCAGACGGACCGTACTCGCGCCCCGATCGCCACGAAGATAGTGGTGGCCGGCGGCTTCGGCGTCGGCAAGACCACGCTGGTCACCACCGTCTCGGAGATCACGCCTCTGGAGACCGAGGCGCTGATGACCGAGGCGAGCGCCGGGACCGACGACCTCACCGCCACACCGGACAAGCTGACCACCACCGTGGCCATGGACTTCGGCCGCATCACGCTCGACGACGACCTGGTGCTCTACGTCTTCGGCACGCCGGGGCAGCAGCGGTTCTGGTTCATGTGGGACGACCTGGTGCGCGGTGCGATCGGCGCGGTCGTCATGGCCGACACCCGCCGGCTCAAGGACTGCTTCCCGGCGCTCGACTACTTCGAGAGCTGCGGACTGCCGTACATCGTCGCGGTCAACCACTTCGACGAGACCGAACTGTTCGAGCCGGACGATGTGCGGGAGGCGCTCACCATCCCGGCCCACATACCTGTCGTGATCATGGACGCGCGGCGCCGGATCTCGGTCATCGAGACCCTCCTGTCCCTCGTGGGACACGCGCTCGAGGAAACCCCGGAGTAGCCGGGGGCTCCCGTTCCCCCAGGGCCTGTCCGGCGGATCATGCCGCAGACGCGGGGTCCGGCACGCCCTCTCCCAAGCTCTTCGAGCAGGGGTCCCGGCGGCGGTGTTGTCGTCGCTCGCCGACTCCCCCACGCTCGGACCCTCTCGCGCGGGGGCACCCCCCTCGCCCCCGCTCACCGGCGCTGACAAGACGCCGCCGATTCCCCGCAACCTGATCGCCGGACAGACCTAGGAGAACCCCGTATGCGGAAAATACTCGTCGTCGGAGCCGGCCAGTCCGGTCTCCAGCTCGCGCTCGGCCTCCAGTCGCACGGGTACGAGGTCACTCTGATGTCCAACCGGACCGCGGACGAGATCCGCACCGGACGGGTGATGTCGACGCAGTGCATGTTCCACACGGCCCTGCAGAACGAACGCGATCTCCAGCTGAACTTCTGGGAGTCCCAGGCCCCGAAGATCCAGGGGCTCGGTATCTCGGTCGCGGCCCCCGGCTCGCACGACCCGGGCCCGACGCAGCGCGCGATCAACTGGCTGGGCATGCTCGACGGGTTCGCGCAGTCGGTCGACCAGCGGGTGAAGATGGCGGGCTGGATGGACACGTTCGCGCAGCGCGGCGGCCAGCTGGTCATCCACGGCGCGGCCGTCGGCGACCTGGACTACTTCTCCCGTACGTACGACCTCGTGCTCGTCGCCGCGGGCAAGGGCGAGCTGGTGCAGATGTTCGGCCGCGACGCCTCGCGCTCCCCGTACGCCGAGCCGCAGCGCGCGCTCGCGGTGGCCTACGTCCACGGGATGGATCCGCGTCCGGAGCACCCGGACACCGAGGCGGTCCGCTGCAACCTCGTCCCCGGCGTCGGCGAGATGTTCATCATGCCGACGCTCACCACGTCGGGCCGCGCCGACATCCTGTTCTGGGAGGGCATACCCGGCGGCCCGCTGGACGCCTTCAAGGACGTCAAGGACCCGGCGGAGCACCTCTCCCTGACCCTGGAACTCATGGAGAAGTTCCTCCCCTGGGAGTACGCGCGGGCCACCAAGGTCGAACTGACCGACGCCGGCGGCACCCTCGCCGGCCGCTACGCCCCGACCGTCCGCAACCCCGTCGGCCGGCTGCCCGGCGGCGGCCTGGTCCTCGGCGTCGCCGACGTGGTCGTGGCCAACGACCCGATCACCGGCCAGGGCTCCAACTCGGCTTCCAAGTGTGCTGCCTCCTACCTCGCTTCGATCGTCGAGCACGGTGAGCAGCCGTTCGACGAGGCGTGGATGCGGCAGACCTTCGACCGCTACTGGGACACGGCCCAGTACGTCACCAAGTGGACCAACGCCATGCTGGCCCCGCCGCCCGCGCACGTCCTCGACGTGCTCGGCGCCGCGGGCGGCCTCCAGCCCGTCGCCGACCGGTTCGTCAACTGCTTCGACAACCCGGCCGACCTCGAGAACTTCTTCTACGACCCGGAGAAGGCCGGGGCCTACCTGGCGGAGGTCTCGGGAGCGGCGGACGGCGCGTAGGCGCGCGCGTAGCCCTGGTCGGGTCCCTCCGTCGCCCCCTCGGGGAGCTCCGGCGGCACATAGCGCCGCAGGGGCTCCCCGGCCGGGTCGGGGCGTACGGCGCCCAGGACCGGGTTGGCCGCGATCGGGGAGACCTTGACCCGCGCGCCGGGCCGGGGTGCCTGCACCACCATGCCGTCACCGAGGTAGAGGGCGACGTGGGTGGCCTCGGGGAAGTACACGACGAGGTCACCCGGCCGCAGTTCGTCCAGCGGGACCCGGTCCAGCCGCGCCCACTGCTCCTGGCTGGTCCGGGGAACGGGCGTCCCGGCGGCACCCCACGCCTCGGACGTCAGCCCCGAACAGTCGTACGTCCCGGGGCCTTCCGCACCCCACTCGCACGGCTTCCCGACCTGCTCCACCGCGTACCGCACGGCCCGGTCGCCCGCCGCGGAGGGCGCGCGCCCACCGCCGGGAGCACCGGACACGCCAGGTGCCCCCAGGGCGCCGGAGGCGAGGAACTCCGCCTGGTCCTTCGCCACTTCGGCCCGTTCCAGCTCGGCGAGGGCGGCCAGCTCCTCGGGACTGAGCGAGGCGAGCAGTTCCTCGACCTCGCCGAGCCGCTCGCGCACCTCGTCCCGCTCCTTCCCACGCCGTTCGGTGAGGGCGAGTCGCTCGTCGAGCGCCTTGCGGGCCCGCCGGGCGAGCCCGTCGGCCCGCTTCTCACCACCGGTCAGCCGGCCCACCGTGTCCGCCCGACTGCGCGCCAACCGCCCGATCACATGCCCCTGGTCGAGCGCGTACTGCGGATCGCGCGCCAGCAGCAGCCGTACGTACGGGGAGAGCCCGGTGCTGCTCTGGTACTGCTGCCGGGCCAGCCGCCCGGCCGCGCCCCGACTGTCGTGCAGGGAGAGCCGGGCGCGGGCGAGGGCGCTCTCCAGCCGCCGGGTCTCGGCGCGCTGCTTCGCCAGCCGCTCCTCGGTGGCGTTGTAGGCCTCGGTGGCCTTCCCCACCTCGCGGTACAGCCGCTGAAGCTCCGTCAGCAGATCGGCGACGGACCGCTCGCCGGGTTCGCCCGCGGTGCCCGCGGGCGGTTCGAGAGCACCGTCACCATCCTCGGGAAGCTGCACCGCGGTGCTCTCCGGCGGCTCCGGAACGGCTGCCGCGGGCACCGGTGCGAGAACGGTCCCGGCCGCGGCCGCCGCCGTACACACCAGACGCAGAAGCACTCTTGACATGCCATCACCTCCGACGCGGGCGGCTCCTCCGCTCCGCATCGCGAGCATCCGGCGGTCCGGCCGGGCCCGCTCGCCGGGTGTGCGCGGTTCGGCGCAACGGCGTCACCCGTCGGCGTCGTCCGGTTTGCCACCCGGCGTGGCGTCTGGATCGGCGGCCGGATTCCGGGTGCGCCCCGACCACGGCCACCTCGGCCGGCCGGTCGCCGCCCCGTCCGGGGCGTACAGGTACTTCCATCCCCGCGTCAGCCCGGTCCGCCCGCCCTGCCCCCCGGGCACCCGCCGGTAGATCAGCACGGTGGCCGGGCCGCCGTCCGGGGCCGGGACGGGGATGCGGTACGTCTTGGGCGGGTGCCCGGTGATGCCCAGCAGCACGGGCAGGACGCGCCCGTCCATGGGCCCGCCCTCGAAGGGGGTGTCCTGTCTCTTCACGCCTCCAGTGTCGGCCATGCCCCACGCCGGCCGTCCGTCGGCGGCGGCACGTCAGCCGTCCGCCGACAGCGTCCGGACGAGTGCCTCGGTCTGCGCGTCGCGCCGCGCGGTCACCTCCATGGCGGCCAGGAACTGCTCCACCAGCCAGTCCCGCAGCTCGTCGACCGGCGGGAGCCTGTCCTCGTCGAGCCAGATCAGGGAGGCCGCCTCCACGGCGGTGATCCACATCCGGATGGTCATCCGCAGCCGGGGGCCCGGCTCGGTGACTCCGAGATGGCGGAGGATGTGCTCGGCGGCGGCCCGGCGCACACCGTCGACGACGGCGGTCGTACGGGAGGTCTCCACGACGCTCCCGCCCTGCAGCAGCGCGCTGAACCCGGGGCCGTGCCCGTCGACGAAGGCGAGATAGCGGTCGAGGACCCTGGACAGCCGGGGCAGCGGCGGACCCTCGCACGGCTCGTCGAAGCAGTGCCGCAGCTCGTTGGCGGCGGATCTGAGCGCCGCCTCGTACAGCTGCTGCTTGCCGCCCGGGAAGTACCGGTACACCAGGGGCCGCGACACCCCGGCCGCCTCCGCCACGTCGTCCAGCGACACCTCGTCGGGCGCGCGGTGGGCGAAGAGCGACAGCGCGGCGTCGATCAGCTGACTGCGCCGCTCCTCGACGCCGAGGCGCCGATAGGCGGGGGTGGGAGCCTGCGGGGTCATGCCCCGCAGCGTAACCAACCGCTTCCGGTACCTGCCCGTGCCGACAGTCCGGACGACTTCCACAGCCGCCGTCCGGCCCCGCGCAGCACGCCGATGCCGTCCGGGCCGTGCTCGGTCTGCGGCTCCGCCGCGTGGCCGTGAGCCGCTTGGGGAGCTGTGGGCGGTGGCCTGGCGTGACCGCTCATCGCGCGACCGCCTACGCCAGCAGCCCCGACGACTTCCACAGCCGCCGCCCGACTCCGCGCAGTACCCCGATGTCGTCCAAGAAGTCGGTGAGCCGCTTGGAGCCCTGCCGCATCACGTCCCGCCGGTGCCCGCTCGCCTTGACCTGGGCGACGGCCTCGCGCTTGTCCAGTCCGACGTTCGAGTAGACCTCCGGGTTCACGAACGCCACCGAGAAGACGCGGGCGAACTCGCCGGAGGTGATCCGGGTGAACTCCTGCGACCACTTCGGCGCGGTCACCATCTGGCGCCGCAGCTCCTCACGGGCGTAGCGGACGTGCCGGGCCTCCTCGACGACGTGGATGCGCGTGACGCCCCGGATCAGCGGCTGGACGCGCTCGTCCGGGAAGGTCAGCCGCTGCATCCAGTCCAGGACCTCCTCACCGAGCAGGGTCGCCGTGAAGGAGCCGGGCGTGGTGGAGATCGTCTTGAACAGCCGTCCGAGCTGCTGGTGGGCCCGGCTCACCGGGTACCACGGGGTGCCGCCACGCGTGATCACCCGGGCGAACATCTTGGAGTGCCGGCACTCGTCCTCGATCTCGGTGAGCGCGTACCGCACATGCGCGCTCGTGGCGGCCTTGTCGTAGACGTGCCGCACCAGCAGCTGCATCAGGATCAGCTCGAACCAGATGCCGAGCGAGGCGAGCGCCGCGGCCTCGTGCCGGGAGAGCGCGATGCGCTGCTCCTCGCTCATCCGCTTCCACAGCGGGGTGCCGTACAGGGACACCAGCTCCGGCGGCCAGAACCACAGGCCCTCCTCGAACGGCGCGTCCCAGTCCAGCTCCTTGTCCGGGTCGAAGGAGTGCTTGGCGGAGGCGTCGAGCAGCCGCTGGGCCACCTCTTCCCGGTCCTTGAGCAGGCCGAGCGCGTCGCGCAGCCCGTCGAGCGCATCGGCTTCCGTCAGGGTCTGGGTCTGGCTCGTCATGGCGGTTCCACTTCGTGGGCTATCGGGTTACCGGCGGTTCACCCCACTTATGAGACTGCTTGTCAGCAAGCTCGTCAATCCCCTGCGCGCGACTTGTCGCCGGACGCTCCCCCTCACGCGGGCGTCAAGGGCGCGCCCTCCGGACCACCTGATGGAGCGGCGAATCGGCGTTCACCCTGGGTAGGCTGACTGTGCCGGTCAGACTCCAGCGCATGGGGGCAATCATGAGCGCCGTACGCGACTCCGAGTTGGACGACGACTACCAGTGGCCGCGTCCGCCGCAGGATGGCTGGACGGCGGACGACCTCGACGAGCTTCCGAACCTGCCTCCGCACACGGAGCTGATCGACGGGAGCCTTGTCTTCGTGAGTCCGCAGACCAATTTCCACTCACGTGTCATCCGCCTGCTGGACAACGCCCTGCTGGCTCAGGTGCCGGCCGAGCTTGACGTCATCCGTGAGATGACCATCAAGCTCAACCAGCGCAATCGACCGGAGCCCGATGTCCTGGTGTTCCGGGCAGACGCCGACACCGGCCCGAGTCAGACCTGGTACCGGCCGGAGGACGTCGTGATCGCTATCGAGGTCGTCTCCAAGGACTCGGTGGAGCGGGACCGCGAGGCCAAGCCCCGCAAGTACGCCGCCGCGGGTATCGCGCACTTCTGGCGCGTCGAGGAGAACGACGGCCTTCCCGTGGTCTACGTCTACGAACTGGACCCGATGACCAGGTCGTACGTGCCCATGGGCATCTTCCACAACCGACTCAAGCTGACTGTTCCCTTCGACATCGACATCGACCTCACCGCCCTCGGCCGTCGCCGTTAGACCGAGCAGCCCGGCCCGTCCGGCACCTCGCCGGTCACCGGCGTCGACGTGCCGGGCGGGAACGACGTCCGGAGCGTGAACGCGTGGGGCGTCGGGCCGGGGGCGCGCAGATGCAGCGGCCGTGCCTCCGCCTCCGCGAGGGCAGTCCCGCCTACGAGTCCAGCACCGCCTCCATCACCACCCGTGCGATCGGTGCCGCTGTTCCGCCGCCGCTGATCTCCCGGCGGTTGGCCGCCGCGTCCTCCACCACCACCGCCACCGCGACCTTCGCCTCCGCGTCCCCGTCGCCCTGGGCCCAGGCCACGAACCAGGCGTACGGCGTACCGGAGTTGCCGATGCCGTGCTGGGCGGTGCCGGTCTTGCCGCCGACCACGGCACCCCGGATGGCGGCGTTCGTGCCGGTGCCCTCCTCCACCACCCCCCGCATCAGCTCCCGCATCCGCAGCGCCGTCGACGGGAGCATGGCTCGCCGCGTCGGACGCGAGCCGGCCGTCGACACGGTGCCACCGCCCGCCCGGGTCGTCCGCTCCACCAGATACGGCTCCCGCACCTGCCCGTTGTTGGCGACGGCCGCCGCGACCATCGCCATCTGCAGCGGGGTGGCCCGCGTGTTGTACTGCCCGATCGACGACAGCGCGAGCTGCGCCCGGTCCATCGTGGTGTCGAAGGTGCTGTGTGCCACCGGGAACGGCACCCGCAGCCCGCCGCCGTTGAAGCCGAAACCCTCGGCCGTGGCCGTCAGATCCGCCACGCCCGTGGTCACGCCCAGCTTGGCGAACACCGTGTTGCAGGACCAGGTGAACGCCTCCCGCACCGAGGCGTCCGCACAGCCCCGAGACTCGTTCGTCAGCCGTGTCGTCGTCCCCGGCAGGGTGTACGGGTCGGGGGAGTCGGTCGGCTCGTCGAGGTCGGTGACCGCGCCCGCGTCCAGCGCCGCCGCCGCGGTGACCACCTTGAACGTCGACCCCGGCGGATACGTCTGCCGCACCGCCCGGTTCAGCATCGGCCTGTCCGGGTCGGCGTTCAGCCGCTCCCAGGCGTCGCGCGCCGCCGTCCCGTTCCCGGACAGCAGCTCCGGGTCGTACGAAGGGACGGACACCAGCGCCAGGATCCGTCCGGTCGACGGCTCCACCGCCACCACCGCGCCCTTGCGTGAGCGCAGCCCCTCGTACGCGGCCCGCTGCGCGGCCGGGTCGATCGTCGTGACGACGTTTCCGCCCGCGTTGCGGGAGCGCGTGAAGTCGTTCCACAGCGGCAACGGCTGGAGCACCGGGTCGGTGCCGGACAACAGCCCGTCCTCCGTGGCCTCCAGCAGCGTCGTCCCGTACTCCTGCGAGGCGTACCCGGTCACCGGCGCGTACAACGGCCCGGCCGCATAGGTACGTTCGTAGCGCAGTTGCTCCCCGGTGTCCCGCGAACCGGTGACCGGGCGGTCGTCGACCAGGATGTCGCCGCGCGGCTGGCGGTAACGGGCGATGGCGTCACGGCGGTTGGCCGGGTTGTCGTCGTAGGCGTCGGCCCGCAGCACCTGCACGCGCGTGGCGTTCAGGAGCAGGGCGAGCAGGAGCAGCGCGCAGAAGACGGCGGCATGCCGGATGTACCGCGTCATGACCCGGCACCTCCGTCCTCCTGCCGGCACCCGCCCCCCTGACGCCGTGCCGAATCGCTCAGCCGGGCCAGCAGCGCCACGATCGTCCAGTTGGTGACCACCGACGAACCGCCCTGCGCCAGGAACGGCATCGCCATCCCGGTCAGCGGGATCAGCCCGGTCACCCCGCCCGCGATGACGAACACCTGGAGCGCCACGAGCGCGGCGAGACCCACGGCGAGCAGCCGGCCGAACGGGTCGCGCAGCACGAGCCCCGTGCGGTAGCCGCGCTCCACCAGCAGCCCGTACAGCAGGAAGATCGCGGAGAGCCCGGCCAGACCCAGTTCCTCGCCTGCCGTGGCCAGGATGAAGTCGGACTTGACCGCGAAGCCGATGAGCACGGAGTGTCCGAGTCCCAGCCCGGTACCGAGCAGCCCGCCCTCCGCGAAGGCGAACAGGGACTGCGCGAGCTGGTTCGGGCCCTCGCCCGCCTCGATCGAGGCGAACGGATGCAGCCAGGTCTCGATCCTGCTGTGCACATGCGGCTCCAGCCGGCCCACGGCCACCGCGCCCAGCGAGGCCAGCAGCAGGCCGACGGCGAGCCAGCCGGTGCGGCCGGTGGCGACGTACAGCAGGACGACGAACAGGCCGAAGAACAGCAGTGACGTGCCGAGATCCCGCTCCAGGACCAGCACACCCACGCTCACCAGCCATACCGCGACGATCGGTCCGAGCACCCGGCCGGTGGGCAGCTGCAGTCGCCAGACCCTGTGGCCGGCGTAGGTGAGCGCGGCCCGGTTCTGAGCCAGGTACGCGGCGAAGAACACCGCGAGCAGCACCTTCGCGAACTCGCCCGGCTGGATGGAGAACCCGGCGACCCGGATCCAGATACGGGCCCCGTTCACCGCGGGGAAGAGGATCGGCACCGTCAGCAGCACGAGCGCGGAGGCGGCACAGGCGCGGGTGAAGCGCTGGAGCATCCGGTGGTCGCGCAGCAGCAGGACGACCGCGATGAACAGCGCTACCCCCAGCGTCGACCACACCAGTTGGGTAGGGGCGGCCCGGTCGCCGGGTGTCTCCAGGTCGAGCCGGTAGATCAGCACCAGGCCGAGCCCGTTGAGCAGGACGGCGATGGGCAGCAGCAGCGGGTCGGCCCAGGGGGCCCGGAAGCGCACCGCGAGATGCGCGACCAGCGCGAGCACGCCGAGCCCGGCGCCGTAACCGGCGGCGCCGGGTGGGACGGAGCCGTTCCTGGCGATTCCGACGGCGCAGTAGCCGAACACCGACAGCAGGACGGCCAGGACGATGAGGGCGAGTTCGATGCCACGGCGCCGGGGGAGGGGAGCGGTGGGTGTGGACGGATCAGCCGTCGCCAGGGAGATTCCGGCCTTGCTCATGTGCGGAACCTACCTATATGCGGCGACTTACCTGGTTTGTCCGTCAGCACCAGCGTGGCGTGGGCCCGATGGTGTCGATGTGGCGGGCGGCGCCCCAGGCCCAGGTGCCGTCGGTGAGGAGGTACCAGAGCGATTTGTCCCGCTCGGAGTCCCCGTCGACCTTGCAGTAGATGGAGACGACATCGCCCTTGTGGGCGTAGCGGATGACGTGCGAGCCGCGGTTCGGCGAGGTGCGCAGGGCCAGCGAGTGCGCCGTGACGACGCCCTTGAACTTGCCCCGGTCGCCGTGGTTGCCGCCGCCCTGTTGGTTGCCTCCGTTGTGGTTGCTGTTGCCGTTGCCGTTGCCGCCGCCCTGCTGGTTGCCGTAGCCGTTGCCGTTCCCGCCGCCTTGTTGGTTGCCTCCGTTGTGGTTGCCGTTGCCGTTGCCGCCGCCTTGTTGGTTGCCTCCGTTGTTGTCGCCGTGGTTGCCGCCGCCTTGTTGGTTGCCTCCGCTGTGGTTGCCGTTCCCGTTCCCGTTCCCGTTGCCGCCACCCTGCTGGTTGCCGTAGCCGTTGCCGTTGCCGCCGCCTTGTTGGTTGCCTTCGTTGTGGTTGCCGTTCCCGTTGCCGTTGCCGCCGCCCTGCTGGTTGCCGTGGCCGTAGCCGTTGCCGCCGCCTTGTTGGTTGCCTTCGTTGTGGTTGCCGTTCCCGTTGCCGTTCCCGTTCCCGTTGCCGTTGTTGTAGCCGTTGCTGCCCTGCTGGCTCCAGTTCGCCTGGTCGCCGTCGTCCCCCATGTCGCTCGCGACGGCGGGGGTGACGGCGGTCGCGAGGGCGAGGGCGCCGGCGGCCAGAGTTATGGGCAGTCGGCGGGTGAGGGGAGAGCGTGACGAGCGCGATGAACGCAAGGAGTGCGAGGACATGCAGTACCTCCATATAGGCGCGAAAGGGTCGAAGGTGACTAATCGCCACACTAGGAGCAGCCCTTCACGCTCGCCTGCCTTGGTGCGCCATCGGGGACGGCGTCGCTACTCCGTCAGCTCCTCCAGCAGCCGGGCCGTCGTCAGCCCCGCCCGCAGGTAGTCGGCGAACAGCTCGTTGTGCAGGGCCCAGCCCGAGCGGCGGGCCCGGATCAGACGGATGGCCGCCTCGGCGGAGCTGCCCCGACGCATCAGCGCGTGCGCGACGACCAGGCCGGAGCGGTTGTACCCGTGGTAGCAGCGCACGAGGACCTTGCGGCCGTCGTCCAGCGCCTCGCACGCCGCCTCGGCGAGCCGCATGACCCCCAGAAGCTGCGTCCCGTCGAGCGGCCCGTCCGGTATGGGCCACACATGGTGCTCGACCCCGGGATCGGGCCCGTGCCCCGGCAGGCGCAGCAGCGTCTGCACAAGATCGAACTCCTGTTGGACCACCGCGAGCTCCAGCTGCCCGGACCGGCCCCTGAACTCGTGCCCGCCCATCCACAGGCCGGGTGCGATCTCGTTCCACGGACTGTCCGGCGCCGGTACATCGGGTTGGTTCCTGTGGGTGTGCAACGGTGCCTCCCCAACATCACCGCCCAGGTCTTCTCAAAGGTATCCGGGTTCTTGCCCCTGGAGCACCCCGCCTGTTCCCATGGAACGTGGGGTGATGGTGCATGAACGGTCTGCGCGTCATACCGGCCTGGCGGCACGGCCAGGAGCGGCTCTACGTCTGTCTCCCGGACGGCAGGAACCTCGCCTGGTACGACCGTGAGTCGGCCAGGGTCAACGTGCTCGGCGAGGACCACGAGGCGGATGTGCTCGAAGCGCTGGGCCCCTTCCTCACCGGCCCGGTCTCGGTCGGCCCGCCCCCCGTCCCCACCCCCGCCGAGCTGGCCCGACTCTCCCTGCACCCCGACGACGATCTCGCGCCGAACCGCCCGGGCGAGGCCCTGCTGATCGCCCTCGACCGCGACCCCGGCCCGGCCCGCCGCCTCCGCGCCGACCCGCGCCGGCAGGAGCTCACGGCGGAACGGACGGTGGGCGAGGCCCTGGACTGCATGGACGGCCTGGGCGTGCGCACCCTGCACTCGGTCCCGCTCCCCGGCGGCGACCGCATCCACCACCTGCTCATCGGCCCCGGCGGACTGTACGCCGTCCACGCCCTGTACGCCCACAAGCAGCGGGTGACGGTCGCCGACCCCCAGGTAGCCCTCGGCCGCCGCGAGCCGCGCCCTCTGCTGCGCCGCGTCCGCGCCGACGCCGACCGGGTCTCGTACGCCCTGACTGCGGAGGTCCATCCGGTGCTGGTCCTGGTCGGCGCGTCCCGGGTGACGGTGGAGCCCCCGCCGCGCGAGGTGCGCGTCCTGACGGACGGCGACGTGGAGAGCCTGGGTCGCCTGGGGGGAGTGCTGAAACCGGCCGACGTGGGGGCCCTGTACGCGAGGGCACGGGACCGGAACACGTGGGCCCGGCTGTGAACGGGGTGGGCGGAGCCAACCGAGCGGGCTGACTGGAGAGCCGGACCGGCCGGGCCGGCCGTGTCCGGTTCTGTGGGCCGCCATGGGCCGCTGCGGCCCGCTCAGCCGCGGGCCCGCTCAGGGCAGCGCCCCGGCCCGTTCCGGGGTGAGCGGGGGCACCGGCAGATCGCCGTGGTCCCGCGGGCGCGGCGCGACGTCCGGCGCGCGGAAGGCCGGCCGCGCGCCCGAGGGAGCCGCCTCCCGACCCGGAGGTCACTTTCCGTGACGCCGAGACTCCGCCCGAGGCGCCGCCTCGGAGCGGGGCGGCAAGGACCTGGACCTGATGGCCGCCCTGGCAGGAGACCGGCGGCAGGAAGTCGGCCTCGGCCTCGCGCGAACGCCCGACCCGTCGGGCCCTACCGCACCTGTCGCGGTGCGGGCTCACCCGTACGGCGGTTGATGGATCCTCGGACCGGTGTTCGGCGTCTTCCTTCAGGGCTGTGCTTCCCTGTGCGTGATCTGCGGGACCTGTGCACGTGGCAGGGACGGCCGGGTCGCAAGGAACAGTCAAGGACACCGGCGGAGGGCATGACCGAGGACGAGTTCGACGCTTTCTACGCGGCCGCGTTCCCCCGTCTGACCGGGCAGCTCTTCGCCTTCACCGGGGATCTGGGCGAGGCCCAGGACGTGGTTCAGGAGGCGTTCGTGCGGGCCTGGGACCGGCGCCACAAGCTCCAGGCCGACGGGGCACCCGAGGCGTGGACCCGCACCGTCGCCATGCGCCTGGCGGTCAGCCGCTGGAGACGGGCGAGACGCTGGCTGGAGCTGGTGCGCCATTCCGCGCCGCCGGAATCGACCCCCGGCCCCGGGCCCGAACGTGTCGTGCTGGTGGCCGCGTTGCGCCTGCTGCCGGAAACCCAGCGCATGGCCGTCGTCCTCCATCATCTGTGCGACCTCACGGTCGAGCAGGTAGCCTCCGAGACCGGCGCGCCCGTGGGGACGGTCAAGGCCCGGCTGTCCCGGGGGCGGGCGGCCCTGGCCAAGGAGCTGGCGGTGGACGAGGCCGATGCGCCGGCCTGGAGGGAGGACGGCCGTGTCGGATGAACTCGCCACCGCGTTGCGAGAGTTGGCGGCGGACCACGAAACCCCGCCGCCTGTGCCGGCCGCCGAGGTGCGTATCCGGGCGCGGCGCCGCGCCCGCCGCCGGACCACCGTCGCGTTCGGCATGGTGACCACGGCGGCCTGCGTGCTGACGATGATCGGGCTCACCGCGCACACCGAGGAGCCCGGCCGGTACCGCCACCTCCCGACCGCCTCGTCCGGCGCCCGGGCCTCCGGTACCCCGACGACCTCCAGCACGTCGGCGCCCGACGGGGCACCCACCCGCTCGGCCTCCGCCACGGACGGCTTCCTCGACCTGGGCCGCCGCACGCTCACCATCGGCGGCCACGTCGTGCGTGTCGACTCGCACGCCGTCGCCGCGCTGCCGCCCGGCCACCGACTGACCGTGCGCGCCAAGCACAAGGTCATGATGCTGTCGAGCGACCCGAGGACCAAGGGCCGCTACGACGCCAAGGTTCCGTACGTGGTGGAGCTGCGCACCGGCGACCGGATGCCGGTCTACGCGGGCGCCCTCGCCGTCGACACCGAGCCCCTCGGCACCCTCGGCGCGAAGACCGGCTGGCTGGGCCTGAGCGTCAAGGACGCGCGGTGGTTCTACGCCCGCGTCCGGCAGGGCGAACTCATCGAGATCACGTCCACGACCGTCCCGGCCACCCCGGCACCGGGAACACCGGCTCCACCGGCACAGTCGGCGGACCCTTTCGGCTGAACGGCCGCCGTCCGGGCGGCCCGCCACGTGCCGAAGGAACGAGGCCAGGGTGGCGGTGAGTTCGGCGGGTGCGTTCTCCTGGACGAGATGCCCGGCACCGGCGACCGCCTCCCACCGGGCGTGCGGGATCAGCGCGGCCAGTTCCCGCCCGGGTTCGCCCAGCGAGCCCCAGCGCACCTCCCCGGCCGAACCGGAGAACCGCCCGCTCAGCCGCCGCTCACGCATACCCGCCCGTTCTCCCGCCCTTCGCCGCGCTCCGACACCGCTGGCCCACCGTGCCGCACGCACAGTCGCGCACGGTCTTCTCGGCCAGGCCCGGTGCCGGGTCCGCGGCGAACGTCCGGCAGACGCGGCACGTCGATCTGCGGCCCACCGCACGGTCCTCCGCGCGCACACGTGGGACGCACCGCGAACCGAGCGCATACGTCCGGCGCATGGGTGAGGTCTCCCGTCGGCGCCTGGTCCTGCTCGGATGTTCCCGCCGCACCCGCGTTCGCGCGGGGAATCCCGTCTGACGAGCGCGGAACACCCAACTGACGACGGACACAGTCCGGCCCACGGTCGTAGGTGACCGTGGGCCGGACTCCGGAGCGGGCCGGCTCCCCGTGCCCATGCCTGCCCCTACCCCTTGACCGCCCCCGACATCAGCCCCCGGAGGAACGAGCGCTGCAGCGCCAGGAAGGCGAGCACCGACGGCAGCATCGCCAGGAACGCGCCCACCAGCAGCACCCCGATGCCCACCTGGTCGTCCGAGCGCAGGGAGCGCAGCGTCAGCGGCAGGGTGTACTGGGCCGGGTCGGTGGCGACCAGCAGCGGCAGCATGTACTGGTCCCAGATCATCGTGAACCCGAAGATGCCGATCACGCCCGGGGCGGGGCGGCAGAGCGGCAGTACGACCTGCCAGAAGACGCGGAACTCGCCCGCGCCGTCCAGTCCCTACGGGCGAGGTGAACGGACTCCACGCACAGACACTCCGCTCATCAAGGCAGTGAACAGCATTTATGCACATGAACTTTGGCGGTGTGGTCGGTGGTGCGAGCGGGCGGCACGGACCGACCGGACGCCCTGTGCGGCACCATTGACGTATGGCCGAGAACCGGATCGTCAACACCCAACAGTCCGAGGCGTGGAACGGCTACGAGGGCCGGCACTGGGCCGAACACCAGTCGCGCTACGACGCGCTCAACGACCCCGCCAACACCCCGCTCCTGGACGCCGCCCGCATCCAGGCCACGGACAGGGTCCTCGACATCGGCTGCGGCAACGGACGCCTGACCCGGCTGGCCGCCCGCACCGCGGACCGTGCCGTCGGCGTCGACCTGTCCGCGCCCATGCTGGAGCGGGCCCGCGCGAGCGTCGCGGAGGAACACCTCGACAACGTCTCCCACCTCCAGGCCGACGCCCAGGTGTACCCGTTCGAGGACGCCGCCTTCGACGTCGCCCTGAGCCGCTTGGGGATCATGTTCTTCGCCGATCCGGTCGCCGCGTTCGCGAACATCGGACGCGCCCTGCGGCCGGGCGGACGGCTCGTCTTCGTCTGCCCGCAGTCCTTCGGCCGGATGGACCAGTCGGTGATCTTCGCGGCCGTCGCCGAGCACGTCCCCCTGCCCGATCTGTCCGAGGAGTCGGAGACCGGCCCCGCCTCCTTCGCGGACCCCGAACGCACCACACGCGTCCTGCGCGACGCCAGCTTCGACGAGGTCACCGCCGAGCCGATCGAAGTGCCGCAGATGTGGGGCGCGGACGCGGCGGACGCCGCCGCCTTCCTCTTCGGCTGGGGGCCGATGCGCCACTGGCTGCGCGACGCCGCCCCCGAAGCCGTCGACCGGGCCCGGCGGGCCGCCGCCGACGCCTTCCGCGCGTACGAGACAGACGAGGGCGTACGCCTCACCGTCCGCCACTGGCTGGTGACCGCCACCCGGCCGGCATCGGACGGCCGAGGGGACCCGGCTCCGAGGTGAACGGCTGTGGGGTGCCGCTCAGCCGGCCGCGGCCTTCAGGCGTTCGTCGCACCACCGCCGGGCGGTCTCGGCGACCTGTTCCAGCGCGCCGGGTTCCTCGAACAGGTGGGTGGCACCCGGCACGACCCGCAGGGTGTGCGGACCGCTCAGCCTGCGGGCGGCCTCCTGGTTGAGCCGCAGCACCTCGTGGTCCTGTCCGCCGACGATCAGCAGGACCGGCATCCGTACGGCCTCCAGGGCGTCGCCCGCCAGATCCGGCCGTCCGCCGCGCGACACCACGGTCAGCACCCGGGCGGGCCGCTCGGCGGCGGCCACCAGGGCCGCGCCCGCGCCGGTGCTGGCGCCGAACAGGGCGACGGGAAGGCCCCGGGTGCCGGACCGGACGTCGAGCCAGTCGATCGCGGCCACCAGGCGGCGGGCCAGCAGGGCGATGTCGAAGCGGTGCTCGCCGGTCGCCGTGTCGCGCCGTTCCTCTTCCTCGGTGAGCAGGTCGATCAGCAGGGTGCCGAGTCCCGCGGTACGCAGTTCGGCGGCGACCGCACGGTTGCGCGGGCTGTGCCGGGAGCTGCCACTGCCGTGCGCGAACAGCACGACCGCCCGCGCGGGCGTCGGCACGGCGAGGTCGCCCGTCAGTTCGATGTCGCCGACGGGCACCGTGCACACTTGGGAGATCATCTGACTCGCCCTCTTCCTCGCTCTCGCTGTCTCACTACCTTGAGGTGCCTGCTTCCCGCTCGCGCCGCAGCCGTCGCGTCACGACCGACACATCGACCGCCGCCGACAGGGCGAGGACACCGCATCCGACCGCGACCGCGACCAGCTCGCCGCGGCCGGGGCTGTCGCCGGGTCCGGACTCCGCGGCCCAGAGGCCGAAGAGTACGGCCGCCGCGGCGAAGAGCGGCAGGAAGACACCCGCCAGCAGCAGCCGCAGCCGCAGCGGGCTGCGGGCGGTGACCGGTTCGGTGCCGGTCCGCGGCAGCCGCCGGCCGATCCACCCGGAGCGCGTCCTCGGCGCCTTCCGCGTCCTCACGTCGGGGTTCTCGTCGCGCACGCTGTGCCTCCGTCGATGGTTCGGGGCGGCCCTGCTGACGTCCGCCGGGGCCGAGTGGGGTCGTCGGTGACGGCGAGGTCGCCGAGACCGACGAGGCCGATCGGGCAGCCGCCGTGCTCCACGCCCGGCAGGCGGCGCACGGCGTACCGCCGCATCAGCTCGACCGCGTGATCGGTGGTATCGGTGGTGTCGTCCGGCGCCGTCGTACGTCACCGGAACGTCGCCGATGTCCTGCTCGCGCATCAGCCGGGCAGCTCGTGCCACCGTCGTCATGGGCTCGACAGCGGCCGTGCCGGGCGACAGCACCTCACGTGTCCGCGTGGTCATGGGAACCTCCGGATCCTGCGTTCGGCGGTGCGTCGCACTGCCCGCGTAGCCCGCGCCGGGGGCGGTAAACCGTTCGGGAGGGAGGCGCCGTCCATTGAGCGAACGGGGAGGGGTACTTGAACAAGTGGGTGAGGAATCCCATGGGAAAACCAGTAAAAGGTGAACGATGAACGGTTGAATGGGTGACCAGGTTGGTGGCCAGGCGATGACTACGAAGACCACGGGGAAGTCCGGTAAGAAGACGACCGGCGTGACGGACGAAGCAGTGGCGCGCGCACTGCTCGACCGGCAGCGGCGCACCTACGCGGCGCAGGCCGGTATCCGGCTGCGCAACACCCCGGCGCCGCTGTACCAGACGCTCGTGCTCGCCATACTCCTCAGCGCCCCCATCAGGGCCGACACCGCGGTGGCAGCGGCCAGGGCGCTGTTCGACGCAGGAATGCGCACCCCGCGGGCGATGGCGGACGCGTCCTGGCAGCAGCGCGTCGACGCACTCGGCGAGGGCGGCTACCGGCGCTACGACGAGCGGACCTCCACGATGCTCGGCAAGGGAGCCGAACTGCTACTGGAACGCCACGGCGGCGATCTGCGCCGACTGCGTGAGGAACCCGACCCGAAGAAGGCACTGCTGGACATACCCGGGATCGGGCCCACAGGGGCTGACATCTTCTTGCGTGATGTGCAGGGCGTGTGGCCGGAGTTCGCGCCGTACATCGACGGCAAAGCCCTGGACGGCGCCCGACGGCTCGGGCTGCCGGCCTCACCCGAAAGGCTGAGTAGCCTCGTCCCCGGCCGCGAGATGCCCCGGTTGGCGGACGGCCTGGTCCACGCGGCCCTCGACAAGTCGCTGGCGGACGAGGTACTCGCCGCCGCCGGGGCAGCGTGACAGACCCTCCGGTGAATCCCGTGATCCGACCGGCCGAAGGTCCGGAAGGCGCCCGGGAACCCGGATGTCCGGCCGCCGCACAGCAGACCGGCGCCCGGATCCGCACACGTGCAGCCACGTGCTCATTGCGGCCGTCCGGCACCGCCCGGCGCAGCAACCGGGCGGCACATCACCACGGGGCGGACGTTGCCTGATGCGGCACTGGTCAACACCGGTGACTCCCAGCCAACTTCGGTGGGGCCGGCGCCGCTCGGTGCGCACGGGCGGTGCCGGTGCCGAAGATTCCTGTCAACCCATTACCAAGCGTTTATTGAGCAGATACCTTTCTCCTTGCCGGTGGCAGGGGGCGGAGCGATTCAGCCGTTCCTCGTTCCCGCCTGCCCCGGAGTACCGCTGTACGTCGTTCGGCCTGTTTTCGGTTACTACGCCCCATCCTCATGGACCGCCGGAAGGAAGTGCTTTGAACGCTCGGAACCGCCGCACCACGGTAGCCGCCGTATCCGTCGCAGGGCTCATAGCGCCGCTGCTGCTGATCGGATCGGGCGCCGCCTCCGCCCAGAGCGACCCTGCCAAGGAGGCTGCCAAGCTCGCGAAGAAGCTCGTCAAGAAGAGCGATGCCAAGGATGCCTACGAGCATTTGAAGCAGTTCCAGCGGATCGCCGACAAGAACGGGAACACCCGGGTGGCCGGGTCGGAGGGGCACAGACAGTCGGCCGAGTACGTCGAAGGCCTGCTGCGGAAGGCCGGGTACTCGGTGACCCGGAACGAGTTCGACTTCCCGTTCACCGAGACGCTGGCGCAGAGCCTGCGGGTGGTGTCACCGCAGCAGCAGGACGTCCCGGTGATCGCCATGACGTACTCCGCCAACAGCCCGGTCGGCGGCATCACCGCCCCGGTCGCGGTGGTGCCGGCCGACGAGACCGCCGGCTGCGAGCCGGAGGACTACGCGTCCGAGACGTTCACCGGCAAGATCGCGCTGATCAAGCGCGGCGGCTGCTCCTTCGCGCAGAAGCAGGAGACCGCCGCCGGCGCGGGCGCGGTCGGCGCGATCATCTACAACAACACCGAGGGCGCGCTCAACGGCACCCTGGGAGACCCGTCCGTCGCCAAGATCCCGGCCGGCGGCGTCACGCAGGCGGACGGTGAGGCGCTCGCGGCCAAGGCCGCCGTCGGCGCAGTGACCGTCAACCTGGAGATCCGCACCTTCTCGGAGACCCGGCGCACCTACAACGTGATCGCCGAGACCAAGGGCGGCGCCGCCGACAACGTGGTGATGCTCGGCGCCCACCTGGACTCGGTGGCGGATGGCCCGGGCATCAACGACAACGGCTCCGGCTCCGCCGGCATCCTCGACGTGGCCCTGAACCTCGCCCACGAGAAGACCAAGAACAAGGTGCGCTTCGCCTGGTGGTCGGCTGAGGAGTTCGGCCTGCTGGGCTCGGAGGCGTACGTCAACAGCCTCTCGGCGGCGGACCGTGCGAAGGTCAAGCTGTACCTGAACTTCGACATGATCGCCTCGCCGAACTACGCCCAGTTCGTCTACGACGGTGACGACTCCGACCAGGTCGGTGCCGGCCCCGGCCCGGAGGGCTCGGCGCAGCTGGAGCGGCAGATCACCGACTACCTGGACAGCCGGGGCACCCCGTACGAGGGCACCGACTTCACCGGCCGGTCGGACTACGGGCCGTTCGTCGAGGTGGGCATCCCCTCGGGCGGCACCTTCACCGGCGCCGAGGGCGTCAAGACGGCCGAGCAGGCGAAGGTGTACGGCGGTGAGGCCAGTGTCGCGTACGACCCCTGCTACCACGCCGTTTGCGACGACCTGAAGAACATCGACATGAAGGCGTTCGACGTCAACATCGACGTCATCGCCAACGCGGTGGGCCAGTACGCCTGGGACACCAGCCTTCTGAGCAGGCCGGTGGCGCCGCAGAACACCAAGGGTTCGGCGGGCAGCGGCGGCGGCCTGCGCGAGGGCCACGACCACGAGGTCACCGAGTAACTCCCGGCACACACAGGGGGAGGGCCGGACTGCCCGGCCCTCCCCTTCGCCGCCGCGGCGGGAGGCGCATCCGCCGCCGCAGCGCCTTCGTGCCATTCACCGGTACGGCTTCGACCTGACGAACCGGCCCGGATACGAGAGCTCGGCCGATTTGCGAGAGCTGATGACGGTGACGTGGCTCGGCCGCCGGGTTGCCACGAGTGAGCGCTCCGCGGATGAGTTCGGTCGGCGTCCGCGCGCTCTGCGGACGGGCGGAAGCCGGAAGGAGTGGCGGCCCTTTCGAGGACCGTTGCCGTGGACACTCGCGCTCGTTGACGAAGCCGACCGCCTCGACGGTGACATGGACTCGCGCGAGCAGAACGGACCTTACGTGAACGAAGTACATGTACGTATGGGCATCTATCGAAACTCGTACCACACCGACACTTCCTGCCCTGCTCTGAACGGCAAGCCGGAGACGTTCGGAGGGATTGAGCAGATGCCCCGAGAGGACGCGGAAGCGCAGGGGCTCAAGCACTGCCAGGTGTGCAAGGTGTAGGCCTGTGTCCGGGGGATGCCCGCCCGTCGTTCAGCGCTTGTTCAGGCGCCGAAGAGATTGTCCGTCGCCTGCCGCCGTCACTCAACCCACTGCCGTGGCCTCTCGTTCTCCACTTCCGCGGCGGGCTTCTTCGCACGGGCGGACTCGTCCGGCGGTTTACCAGACTTTCCAGGGCCCCGGCATCCCGGGCGGCTCGCCACTTTTCGACATACGAGTGGGAGAGCCGTTCCCGGCGCGGGACCGCGCCCCTCTCGTTCCTGGGCGCGGCGTCGTGCTCGGCGGCGATCCGCAGGCCGTACTTCGAGTTGAAAGTCCGACGCCTCGGCGTCGGATCGGACCCGGCGGGCTCAGTGCTTGGCATAAAGGGCGATTCCCCGGTCGTGCCCTCTCGGGCCGACTCCGCGGAACGGGACGTCTCACCCAAGGCCGGCAGAGAGGGAGTCGACGAACTTCACGCGCTGCTACCGGAGTTCACCGGGGCGCTGGAAGAGGCCGAAGACAGCTCCTCGACGGCCGTAGTCAGACCTTGATGACGGTGACCTGTCCACCGCACAGAGCGGTGAGATCCTCGGGGTCGGAAGTGAGGACCGAGACGGGGCCGGGGGCGGTCAGCGCGGTGGCGCTGAGCATGGCGTCGATGGCGTACTTGTGGCCGTGGAGGCCGGCGTCGGCGAGGAGCACGGCGGCGTGCCGGGCGATCGGCTCGGTGACCGGCTCGACGACCAGGCGGGAAAGCGTCCACTCCAGGGCCGGGCGGTTGATCCGGGGATGGACCACTTCCACGAGGGTGGCTGCCGAAGTGATCACGCGCAGGTCATCGGTGCGGGCCAGGGCGAGCCAGCCGGTCACTGTGCGATCTCGCAGGACAGCCTTGGCCAGTCCTGCGCTGTCGAGGACCAGGGTGCCGCCCGGGACGGCGGGGGAACGGGTCATGCCGCGTTCGCCCCGTCCTGGGTCTGCTGCCGGCGCGCCTGGTGGAGCTGGTCCCGCAGGGACTGAATCTCCTCGTCCGTGATGGGGCCGTGCTCGGCCTCGGCCACCTGGATCAGCTCATTGAGGTTGTCCCGCTCGATCTGGCGGGCGACGGCCGCGGCCACATAGGCGGACAGGCCGGAGGGGCCGCTGCGGGCCTTGGCGGCTTCGGCGATGTCGCGCGGCATGGTGATCGAGTACTTACCGGTAGGCTCGCTCATGCTACTGATCCTACCTCTTATCCTCTCCCTTCTGGGGGTGGCGCTCTGCCTTCTTCGGCGTCGCTGAAGCAGACGATGCGCTGACCTGGAGAGTGGCGGGAGAGCACAGACAGCCGGCACCGCGGACGACGGACGGCTGTTCTTCGAACGAAAAGGGCTCGGTCGTCCCGTCCGCGACCTACCACCGCGTGTGGCAGGAGGCTCGGCTCCTCGCGCTCCCGCCGGCCGGGTCGCCTCCCCGCTCGCGGCCCGACCGTACGACCTCCGGTACTCGGCGCCGCCCGGCCACCGGGTCTTCGCCGGTCGCCGTCCTCTGATCTGCGCCTGTCCTCAGCTCCCCGGCCCTCGGACGGGCAGGCAGGTACTGCGCCGTCTCGCCGGGGTACGCGGACCGGGTGGTGCCAGAGGGCCTCGCCGCCTGCGGTGGAAAGGGAGGCGTCATCGTGCAGCACCCTGCAGGAGACCCGGTCCGGCCCGCTCGCAAAGAGCGTGCCACCACGGTGCTGGAACTGGGCGGACCGTGGTGGGCGTCCCGGCGGAAGGCGGCCGGGCGTACTCGAGGTCGAGGTGAACCCGGTGTCGGAGGAGAAGTCGTACGAGCCGGCTCCGGCCGACCCGGACGCAGGCCGCCGGATCGCCGTTCCGACGGCCCCAGTCGGTGTGACTCGGCTGGTCAGCCGAGAGCCTGGATGAGGTCGTTGCACGCCTGCTCGCAGGAGCGGCAGGCTTCGGCGCACAGGCGGCAGTGCTCGTGCGCGTCTGCGTGCGCGGAGCATTCGTCGGCGCAGGCTTTGCAGGCGGTGGCGCACGCGGTGAGGATCGCGCGGGTGATGTTGGCGTCGTAGCCGGTGTGGCGTGACAGCACGGACGCGGTGGCGTTGCAGATGTCCGCGCAGTCCATGTCGGTGCGGATGCACTTGGTGAGTTCACCGACCATGCCCTCGGACAGGCAGGCGTCCGCGCATGCCGTACACGCCTGGGCGCAGGCGACGCACTCCTCGATGCAGCGGGTGAGCTTGTCGCGGTCGACCTGGCCCAGGTCGGCCGGATAGGTGGCGAGCATGTCCTTGACCGTGGTCATCACCGGTCGCCTCCTTCGGATCGGTGCCGGAGGGCGGTGGGCCGGGACGGCCACACCTCCACCTCTTCCGACACCTGCCGGGTTGGCCGTCGCCCGGCGGTACAAACGTGGTCGGGGCACCCCTGTTCCGCCAGAGGCACCCCCGGCATCGTGGGCTTGCCGGATGGCGCGGGCTCCTTCGTGGGAGAGCATGGCTCTGTCAGAGGGCGTTAAGTCCGTTTCTGGTAGCGGCCCCGTCCGGGCTGGGTGAGGAAGCCTTGGCGGGTGAGGCGCCCGAGGCGGCTGCGGGTGACGTTCATGCATGGGTCGTCGGTGGGCATGCCGAGGAGTTCGTGCAGTTCGCGGACCCGGAATGCCTGGTCGGGGTGCTGGTTGAAGGCGTTCACGATGGCCTGGTAGGCGGTGGTCGACTCGGACGGACCGGCCTCGTCTCCGTCTCTGGTCGGCGTGAGTTCGACGATGACCTTCCGGGTGGTGGCCAGGTCCATGAGACGCGCTTCGGTCTCGGCGAGCACGGCGGTCAGGTGCTCGATCTGGCCGCGGAGTTCACCGGCCCGGGCGGTGGCCTCGTCCTGCTGGGCCTGGAGATCCGTCAGGAACTCGGTGATGTTCACGCGGCCGCCCGGACGGTGTCGCGCCAGGCCGGTGTGGGTGTGGTGAGGCGGCGGGCCATGTTCGCGGTGGCGGCCCAGTAGACGCGCGAGGCGGCGTTGTCGGGACGGTGGTCGTACTCGCGGGCCAGGCGCCGGTGCAGCATCAACGTGCCGTTGACCTGCTCGACCACCCACCGTTTCGGCTGTGGGACAAAGCCCTTGCCCTTCTCGTCCGGGTTGCGGCGGACGGTCTCGACGGTGATGTCCAGCAGGGCGCCGTGGATGATGACCTCGTCCTTGAATCCCTGGTCCACCAGGGCCTTCTCCAGGCGCATCCCGCACCGCTCGGCCACCTGGTCGAGCAGGGCCACCCCGGCGGCGTTGTCGTGCGCCGACGCGGCGAGCACGACGACCCCGATGATCAGTCCCAGCACGTCGACGGCCAGGCCCCGCTTGCGCCCCGGCGTCCGCTTGCTGGCGTCCAGCCCCGTCGTGGTCTTCGGGACTCCCGCGGCCGCGCGCACGGACTGGGTGTCGATGACCACGAGGGACGGGTCCTCTAATCGGCGGGCCTTCTCCCGCACCTGGCAGCGCAGGAGTTCCTGGATCCGCTGGTCGAGCCCGTCCTTGCGCCACAGCGTGAAGTAGTAGAACACCGCCGACCAGGCGGGCAGGTCATGGGGCAGGTAGCGCCACTGGCAGCCCGTCCGGTTCTGGTAGAAGATCGCGTTCACGACCTCCCGGAGATCACAGGTCCCGGGATCCTTGGTCGCCGACCGCGCCACCCGGTCCTGCTTCCAGGACGTGATCATCGGCTCGATCAACGCCCACTGCTCGTCCGATAAGTCGCTCGGATACGGCTCACGCTCCATGCCGATATCCGAGCATGCACATGCCCAACCGCTGCCCCGAACGGCAACCAGTCACACGAACGAGCGATCGCGAACCCAGAGAGATGGGACTTAACGCCCTCTCAGGAGTGCCTTCCGGCGTCAAGGCGTCGCAGCAGACTCGCAACCACCAAGGAGGGCGCATGTCCACCACCGGCCGCAAGGAACTGCAACACCCGCGTTTCGCACGTCAGTATCTGAAGGTTGCCGCCGAGACCGACCGGCGCGGCGGCGCCGCACACCGCGACCGGTTGCTCGGCGGACTGACGGGTCGCGTGCTGGAGGTGGGTGCCGGACAGGGCCGCAACTTCCCGCACTACCCGGACACCGTGACCGAGGTGATAGCGCTCGAACCCGACGACACCCTGCGCGCCGTCGCCGAGCAGACCGCAACCTCGGCACCGGTGCGGGTCACGGTCGTGGCTGGTGAGGCCGCCCAACTTCCCTGTAAGGAAGGCGAGTTCGACGCCGTCGTCGCCTCGCTCGTCCTGTGCTCGGTGGACGACATGCCCGAGGTGCTGACGGAGATGGCCCGCGTCCTGCGGCCCGGCGGCGAGCTGCGCTTGGGCCTTGTCCCCGAGGGGTGGACACCTGTTCGTGTCGTTATGCGGCGAGTGTCAGGGGAGCCGACTGTTGCTCGTAGGCGATCGGTGCCTGCTGTCCGTTCGCCGAGTGTCGTCGGCGGGTGTGGTAGCGGGTGGTCCAGCGGAAGACGGCCAGGCGGCAGGCGCGGGCCCCGTCGAAGCGGCGGGCGCCGCGGAGCGTCTCGCGTTTGAGGGCCGCGTTGAAGCTCTCGGCGAGCGCGTTGTCCGCGCTCGTGCCGACCGCGCCCATGGACTGCCGCACCCCCAACTCGGCGCATATATCGGCGAATTGGCGGGAGGTGTACTGCGCTCCGTGATCGCTGTGGAAGACGGCTCCGGCCAGGCTGCCGCGGGTCGCGGCAGCTGCCCGGAGCGCGTCGGCGACCAGCGAGGTGCGCATGTGAGCGGCGATCGACCAGCCCACCAGGCGGCGCGAGAAGCAGTCGATCACGGTCGCCAGATACAGGAACTCGCCGTCACCCACCGGCAGGTAGGTGATGTCGCCGACGTACTTGGTGTTCGCCGCCGTGGCGGTGAAGTCGCGCCCAAGCAGGTCCGGCACGGGCGTGGCGGACGGCTCGGGCACGGTGGTGACCTGGCGCCTGCGCAGCCGCAGCCCGGCGATGCCGTACTTGCGCATGACCCGTCCGACGCGCTTGTGGTTCACGCGCTCACCGTCGTCGCGCAGCTCGGCGGTGATCCGGGGCCGGCCGTAGGTGCCGTCCCACTCGGCGTGCACGGCCCTGATCCGCTCGGCGAGCGCGGCGTCCGCCCGCTCGCGGGCGGCGCGGGCCTCCCGGCCGGCCCGCCATTTGTAGAAGCTGGAGCGGGCGACCTCCAGCACGTGACACAACCGCTTCACGCCCCAGGCGCGGTGGTGGTCCTCGATGAACTTGAAGCGGTTCACCAGTTCATCTCGGTGGCGAAAAACTTCGTCGCCTTGCGCAGAATGTCCCGTTCGGTGGCCAGGGTCGCGTTCTGCTTGCGCAGGTCCTTGTTCTCCGCGCGCAGGGCCGCTATCTCGGCCTCCAGCTCTTCCTTCGTGGCCTCGCTCACCGGGACGTCCTTCGTGCTCTTGATCATGGCGCCGCTCTTGCCGCGGCGGGCCCGCTCGGCCCGCACCCAGTTGCGCAGCGTCTCCCGGCTGATCCCCAGGTCCTTGCCGATGCCCTCGAGGGTGTGGCTCGGATCCGACAGGTACAGCGCGACAGCGTCCGCCTTGAACTCGGGCGAATAGACCTTCATCACCATAAGAGATCCCTCCTCCCCGGCCCCTGCCGGGGCCGGGCTCAGAGGTGTCCACCGCTCGGGGACAGGTCCCCTTCTACGAGCACGTGCGCTCGCCCCGCCGCTGGGCAGGCCGGCTGGAGGACGCGATCACTCCGCTGTGGAGCCGGGCCGCAGGCGGCTGCCACCCCAACCGAGACACCGAAGCCGCCATTCAGGCGGTCGGATTCACCATCACCGGCATCGACCGGTTCGGTTTCTCTCCCTCCGCGTTCATGCCGAAGACGCTCCATATCGTGGGCACCGCCGTACGGCCCTGACATGCGTGCCGCAGCCCCGCCCGCCGAAAAGTCACGCTGTCGCGCAGCGCGCTTCGAGCATGTCGACCATCAGCCTCATCTCGGCCTGCTGGCCCTGCATGATGCGCTGCATGGCCGGCGGTCCGGCAGCAGCCAGTGAACCGAACGTCTGTTACGCGACCGCAACACTCAGCCTCGATCCACCGAAGCCCTCCACCGCTGAACAGCGCTTCCGCAGTTCAGGGGCGGGATTGAACCAGCTCACCGCTGCACTTCCGAGGTGCAACCGCCGATGCGGTCAACACATCGGCAAGCGTGGGCGGTTGGCGACTCCAATCCAAGATCATCGGTGGATCCGGGTTGAGCCGCAGGTCACAGATTGGTCGCTCGGGAGGCCCTGCGGCAGTGAGGCCCCGCGTCACTTTTTCGGTACCGGCAGGGCTTGTCGGCGGTTGCCTCGTCCATGAGACGCCGCCGGCCTCGTGTGTCAGCGGCAGGCCGTACACTCCGGCCACGCATAAAGGATCGATCACACGCGAGTCCGTGCCCAGAATTCTGGACGAGCGCAATGAGACGCAACACGAGGCTTCCTGTCGACGTACCATTTCGGCAGGGCCTGTTCGTACGTACTCGTGCACGTAAGGGGAGAAGAATGGCGACACTCGAGGAGATCAGGACACTTCTGGGAGAACCTTCTTTCAATTGGTCTGATCCCGCTCCCTGGATCCGACTGGAACAGGAACTCGGGGTCTCTTTCCCTGCTGACTTCCGGGACATAACCGACGCCTACGGCCCCGTTTTGATCAACGAAAAATTGTACCTTGACCACCCTGGCCATCCGATCAGGAACCTGGGAGAAGAGATCAAGGAGTCGATCGAGTTCTGGCTTGAAGAAGATCTAGCAGATTTCCTTCCCAGTGGGGCAGGGTCTCGCCCTGGAGAGCTGTTGCCGATCGCAACAGGCGCAACAGCAGAGACCATTTTCCTGCAAGTACCACACGCGCCGTCAGCACCTTGGGTCGTAGGCGTGCAGGAAATGGACAGTGGGGAGTTCGTGCTCTACGAAATGACGTTCAGCGATTGGTTGCTGGCATATCTCAAGGGCGAGGACGTCATGGTGGGTTCCTCCGCCCCGGACCACCCGTTCTACAAGCCTCTGGCCTAGTACTCCAGCCGTAGATCGTTATGTGCCTTGCTTGGGGCTGTCCGCCGCTGGAAGAAACCAGGTGGCCTCGGCGCACCATCTGGGTAGAGTCGGGCAATGCCCGAGTTGCAGCGGCTGAATGCCGGCCATGCCCCGGCGGTCCTGGCCTTCGAGCTGGCGAACCGCGCCTACTTCGCTGCCGCGGTCCCCGACCGCGGCGACGACTTCTTCGACCAGTTCACCGACCGGTACAACGCTTTGTTGGCTGAGCAGGAGGCTGGCATCTGCGCCTTCCACGTGCTCCTCGCCGAGGACGGCTCGGCACTCGGCAGGTTCAACCTGGTCGACATCGAAGACCACACTGCGGAACTCGGCTACCGGGTCGCGCAGCACGTCGCCGGCCGAGGCGTGGCGACCACAACCGTCCGGGAGCTGTGCCAACTGGCAGCGGCCCAGTACCGGTTGCGCACACTCCGGGCGGCCACCGTCCGCCAGAATGCCGCGTCCCAAAAGGTGCTGACCAAAGCCGGGTTCGTCCCTGTCGGCCCCGCCGACCCGGCCCACCTCGGCGGTAAGCCAGGCACCTGGTATCAGCGCGACCTGGTGCACGCGATCTCGCCGGGGGACCGGCTGCGGGAAGGCCGTGGCCACCGCTGATCATCGGTGTGTGAAGACTGACGATCATGCGGTGGCCGTAGGTCACGGCGTAGACCCTGCCCGCTGGCAGGAGGCGTTCGAGGTCCTGATGTCCCGGATAGCGGGCCGGTTCGCGCGGGTCGAACCCCGGCGTCGGGTGCGGGACTTGGTGCGGGGGCTGCTGTCGGACCTGCCGCGCAAGAACTGCTGGACGATCGCGGAGTGGGCCGGGGAGACCAGTCCGGACGGCCTGCAGCACCTGCTCGGCCGGGCCAAGTGGGACGCCGACGCCGTACGCGATGACGTGCGCGAATACGTGCTGGAACATCTGCACGACGAGGACGCGGTGCTGATCGTCGATGAGACCGGGGACGTGAAGAAGGCCACGCACACCGTGGGTGTCCAGCGCCAGTACACCGGCACCGCCGGCAGGATCGAAAACGCGCAGGTCGCCGTCCACCTCGTCTATGCAGGCCGCCGCGGACACGCGGCAGTGGATCGCGAGCTGTACATCCCGCGCTCGTGGATGTGCGACCCGGACCGCTGCCGGGCAGCGGGACTGGGCGAGGACACCGTCTTCGCGACCAAGCCGGAGCTGGCCACCCGCATGATCGGCCGGTTCCTTGACGCCGGACACCGCGTGGGCTGGGCCGCAGACGACGAGGTCTACGGCGGCAACCCGAAGCTGCGATCCGCGCTGGAACAGCGCCAGGTCGGCTACGTCCTCGCCGTCGCCTCCTCCCACGAAGCGGCCACCGATGCCGGGAAGTTCCGCGCGGACGCGCTGGCCGCGAAGGTGCCCAGGCGAGCCTGGCAGAAGCTGTCGGCAGGGGCCGGCGCCAAGGGCCACCGCTTCTACGACTGGGCCGTCATCGACCTCGCCGAACCCCGCCCCGGCAGCAATCATTGTTGATCCGCCGCAACCGCACCACCGGTGAACTCGCCTACTACCGCTGCTTCTCGCCCGCCCCGGTGCCCCTGGCCAGGCTGGTGCGGGTCGCCGGGTCGCCGGGTCGCCGGGTCGCCGGGTCGAGATGGCGGGTGGTGGAGACCTTCCAGTCCGGAAAGGGCCTGGCCGGACTGGACGAGCACCAACTCCGCCGCTTCACCTCGTGGTCGCGCTGGGTCACCCTGGCCATGCTCGCCCACGCCTTCCTCGCCGTCGTCCGCGCTGACGAACACGCTCGTCATCCCACCCCGGACGGGCTGATCCCGCTCACCTGCAACGAGATCCAGCGACTGTTCACCACGCTCGTCGTCCGGCCCGTGCACGATGCGGCCCACCGGCTCCGCTGGTCCGCCTGGCGACGCCGCCATCAGGCCCGAGCCCGGGCCGGCCACTACTGCGGACAAGCCGCGAATCAGACATGAAGATCACGGTCTACGGCTGGAGTACTAGGGCCTGTGTGATGTTGTGATCAATCGGCCGCTTGCAGGAGATCTCCGATCCAGATCATCGAGGCGCGGAGTTCGAGGCCGGCGAGGTAGCTCTCGGGCGTCTTGTCGAAGCGTGTGGCGATGCCGCGCCAGTCCTTCAGCCGGTTGATCAGTCGCTCGACGGTGTTGCGGTCACGGTAACGATCGGCGTCGTACGTGACGGGACGGCCGCCCCTGCTGCCCTTCCTCTTGCGGTTGGCGGCCTGGTCCTTCTTCTCCGGGATGACCGCCCTGATGTGCCGTTTGCGCAGGTAGGCGCGGTTGGCGCGGGACGAGTAGGCCTTGTCCGCGGCGACCGCGCCGGGCCGGGTGCGGGGCCGGCCGACCGGCCCGCGGACCCGGACCTTGTTCAGCACGGGGATGAACTGCGGGCTGTCCGCGGCCTGCCCGGCGGTCAGCACGAACGACAGCGGCCGGCGCTTTTGGTCGGCGGCGAGGTGAATCTTGCTGGTCAGTCCGCCGCGGGACCGGCCGAGCAGGGCTTCCTTCAGGCGGAGCCTGCGTCGGCGGCGGACGCGCCGGCGTTCTTCCCGCTCGGGCCCGTTTCCGCCGTCCCGCCCGTTCTGTTCCGCCTTGTCGCCCCCTTTTGCCGGGCCTGTTCCTGCTCGGCGGCGGCCTCCTCGAGCGCCTCCATGACCTCCTGGCCGACGAGCATCCCGGCGGCGTCGTGGTGGGCGCGGACGGTCGTGGAGTCCACGCTGACCAGGGACAGGTCCGTTTTGCCCCGGCGGGCGGCCTCGGCGATCAGGCCCTCCAGCAGGGCGGTGAAGACACCGGCGTTCCGCCAGAGCCGGAAGCGTCCGTAGACGGTCGGCCAGGGGCCGAACTCGCCCGGCATCTCCCGCCACTGCGCGCCCGTCCTGAACCGCCAGATCACCCCCTCGAACTGATCCCGCAGCCGCTCGGGGTACGGGCCGTACTCGCCTATCGGCAGGAACGGCTCGATCAACTTCCACTGTTCTTCGGTGAGTTGTCTGCGCGTCACGATTGTCTTCCTACCGGATCCGCCTTCCAGGCGGATCCGGACCGGCAAGACTGATCACAACATCACACAGGCCCTAGGGCGTGTATCGGAAGTGTTCTAGGTTGGCTCATGTGACCGTGCGGGAGCGGAGTTATCGGTATGTGGGGCCGGTTGACCTGAAAGCTGCGGTCCGGCCTGGCAGCGGCGGCTGCCGGATCGGTTCGGCGGCTGACTTCGACAGCTGGGTCGCTGAGCGACCGGCGGCGGAGCTGGTCGAGCCGTTCACCTTTGTGGTCGGCACGGACGGCGTGCTTCGGCTGGCACCGAGACGAAGCGAGCATGTGGCCTGTGCCGGCGGAGGACCGGTCCTGAGCGCAGGCGAGATCAGCTTCACCCGCGAGGCAGGCCGATGGGTCGTGGGCGACGTCAGTAACCACTCAACCGGGTACTGCCCGGACGTCAGCTCCTGGTCGGCGGTCGCCCAGGCTCTGGACCGTGCGGGGCTCGGGCGTCCGTCCGGCTTCACCCACGAGGTGATGTTCCGGCGCTGTCCTGGCTGCCAGGAGCACAACATCGTGCGCGAGGACGACTTCTTCTGCGTCTTCTGCGGCAGCGATCTGCCCGAGGTGTGGAACGTGGATCCCGCTGCATGAGAGCGGTGGGTCACAGCCACTCGTTGATGGCTGCGACCAGTACGGTCGCCTCGTAGCGGACGGCGAGCTTGTCGTATCTCGTGGCGACCGCGCGGTGCCGCTTGAGGCGATTGATTCCGCACTCCACCGCATGGCGCTCCTTGTAGTCGGCCTTGTCGAACTTCGGTGGCCGGCCACCGTGGGAACCGCGCTTCTTGCGGTTGGCGACCTGGTCGCGCTTCTCCGGGATCGTGCAGCGGATACCGCGCTTGCGCAGGTAGGCGCGGTTCGCGCGGGAGCCGTACGCCTTGTCGGCACGAACCTTGTCCGGTCGGGTGCGCGGGCGGCCCGGCCCGAGCCGGGGCACCCGGATACGGCCCAGGACCACCTCGAACTGCGGGGAGTCCCCGCGCTGCCCGGCCGTGATCACGATCGACATGGGCCTCTGGCCCGGCTCGACGGCGAGGTGCAGCTTGGTGGTCAGGCCGCCGCGCGAACGTCCGAGCCCCTGATCGTCCGGCTCGATGGCGAGCCGCCGGGCGGCTCCTTCTGCAGGTCCCCCTTTTGCGGGCCCCGGCGGCGTGCTGGTGGGCCCGGCACACCGTGGAGTCGACGTTGATGTCCCAGGCAATCAGGTCCCTGGCATCCGCCCGGGCCTGGAGTGCGGTGAGGATCCGCTGCCAGGTGCCGTCCCGCTGCCAGCGCCGGAACAGGTCGTACACCCGGCCCCACGGCCCGTACTGCTCGGGCACGTCCCGCCACGGGATGCCGGTGCGAACCCGGAACCGTATGCCGTCGATCAGCTGCCGTCGGGTCCATATCGGCGGCCGACCCGGCTTCTTGCCCTTCGGCAACAACGGTTCCAGCACCGCCCACTGCTCGTCCGTCAGATCTCCTCGCGCCACGAAGCAAGATCATCTCACCTCAAGATCCACTTTTGATACACGCCCTAGTCGTCGCCGTGCCGCTGCCCACCTTGAGGAGTCCGGCCAGGCATGGGGTCCGCGCGCCGCTGCCGCGCCACGAAGATCGCCGCCACGACCGACATCATCAGGAAGAGCAGGGCACCCCCGCCCGACATCACCGCCAGCACGGCTGCCCCGCCGCCCCCGACATCCTCTTCACGGGCGACTACCTGTGGATCGTTCGCCTGGTATCGGACGGTCAGCCGGGCGCCGACGGAGCTCCTGCCGCCGCCGCTGCCTACCGGCAGATCCGCCACCACGGTTCGCCCAGCCGCCTCGAACTTGACCTGGCAGTGGCCCGCCATGCACGCGCCGCTCGTATGCAGCGTCGCATGAGCCCGCGCGCCGTCTTGGAGGGAGCGTAGATGCTGGGCCGCCGGAAACATCACCAGCACCGACAGCGCGCCCAGGAGCAGCGCGAGCACCAGCGACATCAGCAGGGCCGTACGAGGCCCCAAGCCACCTGCGGCCGTGTTCTGCTGGTGCGCACTGGAGGCGCCTGCGTTCGATATGCCGTCCAGGTCCCTTACCGTCCGTTTCGGTTCGTTTAATCCTGGGCGTGAGCGGAGGCCACGCGCAGGGTGTCCCTCACACTCCGCCTGCGGCGCGGGGCCGCAGGAAGTGGTGCATCAGACCCGCCGCGCACACGACGGCGGGGACTCCGACGGCGGGCACCGCCCACCACGGAATGCCGATCCACACTGCCGGGAGCCCCACCCCGAAGCAAGCAGCGGTGCTGGCTATGAGCAGCCATTTGCCGTACGGATTCCAGGTGAAGGGCTCGCAGTCACGAGGTCTGACAAGGCGTACGGCGCCGAATGTGAACGCCTCAGCCGCGACGAGCCCGGCGAGCATGCCGAACGCGGCGTTCATCTGAAGCTCGTCACGGGGTGCATCGGAGCTGTTCTGCCGTACCCCGTCCTTGCTGAGCACCACGATGTCGCGGCGCCAGACGGTGGCGGTGACCTCGTCGCCTGGCTCCAGTCGCTCAAGGAGAGGTCCCGGGTCGCCGAAGTCCACGACTCCCCGCCAGGAGTCCTCATCCTTCAGGGTCGCCTCGTGGGTGGAACTCTTCCCGGCGTTCTTGATTACCGTCTTCACGACGGTGAAATGCCAGGTGCTCAAACAGTCACTCTCTACCTGCACCGTCGCGTGAGCGGGACACGGCTCGGCTGCCTGGTAGTCCCGGTAGCGCTCTCGGTCGGAGGGCAACCACGTGGCGAACGCGACATAGCAGAGCATCGCGGGTAGCAAGGACAGCATTATCAGGAGCACGCCCAGGAACCGTGTTCGGCCTGGCGACCGCCGGTCGGCACCGTCCTTGCTTGGCAACCTGCCTGTGCTGTGAGCCCTCGCCCGCTCATTCATCGCCTACCCCCTCCGCCCCAGCTTCCACTAGCAAGCAACAGGAATGCACCAAGGTCGGACGGCAGTCTGTGAGAGGAGTCGGTTTCCGCATCCCGGCAGATTCAGTCACGATGGGCAGCGGGCGAGGTGTGGTGCGGAGCCCAGTCCCACGCCGTTCTCCTCGTGCTGAGGTCGGATCGAAGGTCGGTGGAGTCTCAATGACTGAGTCAAGACGACGGCGCCGGCCGACAGTTAGGACGACGCCCGTACAAAGCCAAGACTTTGAGTGTGCTCATCCTTATCAGGTCGATCACGGAGGTCTGCCAACGTCCACCAACGGCCCCTGCGCCTCGGTCGATCGTCCACTGAGGTCCGGCGCCGACCGCCGCTGTTCGCGCCTGTTGGTGTCAGACGTTGATGTCAGCCGCCCCATGCGGTCTTGACAAGCGTTGCCGCGTCCACTCTGCATTCCGTCGGACCGCCCTCGATGCGAACTACAGGCGCGCTGGCCTGGGCGGCGGGGGGCCGAACATGCCTGCGTATGGGCTGGGCTCTCCAGTGTCCGGGTCGATGCCGATCGCCAGGAGGCGTTGGGCCTCGCGAACGTGCACGAAGCGCCGCACCCCTTCGGCGTCCGCCCACATGTCGTCGAACTCCCCCCGGAAGAGCCCCACGAGGTACTCAAGCATGCCGCAGTTGTGAACGCTCCAGGTGAGATTGCCCCGACTCCACACGGCCACCGGCCAGCGTCCGGAATCCTGTTCCGCAGTCATCCAGCACAGCAGGTCGGCACGCGCGTTCACGCCCCAGGCGATGACCGGAGGTGTGGCCGGTGAGCCGTACCCGGCCGGGGGCTTCGTCAGCCACATCCGCCGTGCCTCGGTCGTCTCCTCTGCCATGTCGCCGGACGGACCGTGACCCTCGGCCCACTCAGGGACGAGGAAGGTGAGAAACGCGTCGACCTCGCCTTCGCCGTACGTAGCCACGAACTCCTTGTAATCCTGGGGGAACGTGACTCCCCAGGCCCGTTCGGCCTCCCGCCAGTCAATCGAGTCTCCGGCGCCGTCGTGGGGCGGCATGAGATGCCGCATCTGAGTGATCAGCGGTTGCCCATCCATAAACCGTCCTGCTCTCGGCGCTGCCGCTGCAGCCGTCATCATCTGGCTCAGCTCATAGTCGTAGCTGCATCGTTCTTGGTGCGATGTGGAACACCATCCTGCCAAGGCACGGGCATGCGGACCGACCTCAACCCCCACTCTCCCCGGCTCCCATCCCGTCCGCCGTCGACCCACACACCGTGGAGCGGGCGTGGTTCCTGGCGTCCAGGTGGAGCGCGCCACTGTACGAACGACCTGGACGCCAGGAACCACGCCCGCTCGGCTCTGCCTGGGTCGACGGCGGACGGGATGGGAGCACCCCACGCGCACCACTACGGGCCCGCAGTCGGCAACGGCGCCCCCTCCATCCCGGTGCCGGCCGATCCCCCGCCGGAGGCATCATCTTGTGCCCGCGGATGACGTCTTGCCGGGAGTGTCTAATCAACGGGTCTGGCCCGTAGTCGGTGGTGACGGCGGGTAGCCATCAGCGCAGGAGGATACGGTGGCGGAGGAGGTCGAATCCGGCACGGCCGTGCATCTGTCTCATGATCCGTTTCGTTCTGGTGTTGACGCCTTCGGTGCGGCCGTTGTGGTAAGGCAGGGTGAGGCCGGCGTCGACGGCTGAGCGGTCGAGTTCGAGGCCGTTGGCGAAACTGTGCAGGTGAGGCAGGGCCGCGGCGCGGGTGGCGGTGATCCACTCGGTGAGCTTCAGATCGTTGCCCTGGGCCGGTGTGAGCAGGGCGGCGAAGCCGCGCACGAGATCGGCGAGTTCGGTCATCTCCGGGCAGGCCGCAGTGATCTTCTCCAGCAGGGGGGCCTCCTTCGGCCGCAGGTTCTCCGGATCCGTGAGGAGGAGCCGCGCGGCGCGGCGTGGGGTGGTGACGGGCCGGTCGCCGTCGGCGCGGCCCTGGTTGAGGTATTTGTGCAGGCCGTTGAGGCTGCCGGTGTAGCCGAGTTCCTTGATCTCGTGGAAGAGGTGGAGGACGGGGACGCCCGGCTCCTCGGTCCGGCGCCGGCGCAGGTGTTCGCGGTAGGGGTCGACGAGGGTGGGCCGGTAGGCCGGCGCGATGCGCAGACCGGTGGGCTCGGGCATGCGGGCGTAGCGTTTGACAGTGTTCAACGCGAGGCCGAGGCGGCGGGAGCAGTCCAGCAGGCCGACGCCCTGGCCGAGCAGGGTGTGGACCTTGTTCCAGCGTTCACGGGTTGTCTGTTCGCGGATGCCGCCGGGCAGCGGCGGGTTGAGGACGGCGGCCCAGCAGCCGGCGTGGGCGCGGACCTCGAGCTGGACCTTGTCGCACAGGTTGCGCCACAGGTGCCAGCGGTCGCTGACCTGCACCGCGTCGGGCAGGGCGCGACGGATGGCCTCGGCATAGGTGGCCGAGCCGTCCCGGCATACGACCTCGATGCCGGGATGCTCGCGCAGCCAGGCTTCCAGGGGATCGGCGTCCCGGCCGGGCAGGACCTCTATGCGCCGGCCGGTGACGGCATCGGTAATGATCGTGGCGTAGCGGCGACGGCGCCGCAGCGCGAAATCGTCCACCCCGATCACCCGTGGGATCGGCGCCTGGGGCACCGGCAGACGCCACAGCCACCTCAGCACGGTGCTGCGGGAGGCCGGCACGGCCAGCAGGCCGGCCAGACGGGCGGCCGCCCGGCCGCATAACTCCCGTGCCACCTCGGCTATCTGCCCGGCCAGCCGCACCGTCCGGCGCTGATGACGCTCCAGCAGTCCGGGAACCTGCTCACGGAAGGTCTGCCGCACACAGCCCAGCACCGGACAGACCAGCCGCCGCACCCGCAGCCGGACGACGACCTGCCGGCCGTCGACCGGCACGTCCGCCACCGTCCGGCCGTGATACCCGTGCACCTTCATCGTCGGCGTCCCGCACACCGGGCACGGCACCGCGACACCCCGGGTACGGGCCGTGACCACGACCGCGTCCCCGTCGTCCGTAACACCCTCGATCACCACCCCCGAGAGCCCGGAAAACACCGTCGCGACAAGCGAGTTGACATCCATCACAAGATCATGATCGCTGATGGCTACCCGCCGTCACCACCGACTACGGGCCAGACCCGTTAAGTTGACACACCCGCTCCGCGCTGCGCCACTGCCTCAAGGTCTCGTACGCCAAGGTCGCCGAGTACCAGCGGCGCGGCGCCGTCCACTTCCACGCCGTCATCCGCCTCGACGGCCCGGACGGAGCCGAGGACACCCGCCGGCCTGGGCCACGACCGAACTCCTCACCGACGCGATCCGCTCGGCGGCCCGGCTCGCCGAGACACCCGGCCCCGTCCTCGACGGCCACGCGTACGCCTTCCGCTTCGGCGAACAGCTCGACATCCGCCCCATCCGCTCGGCCAACTTCGCGGGCACCTCGGAACTGTCCAGCCGCGCTGTGGCCGCCTACATCGCCAAGTACGCCACCAAGGGCGCCGAGACCGCGAGCACCCTGGACCGCCCCATCCGCAACCCGATCACGGACCTGATCGGCTCCGGCGTCACCGACCACGCCCGGCGCATGATCCTCACCTGCTGGCACCTCGGTGCCCTGCCCGAACTCGAAGACCTGCGCCTGCGCAAATGGGCCCACATGCTCGGCTTCCGCGGCCACTTCTCCACCAAGTCCCGCGCCTACTCCGTCACCCTCGGCGGCCTCCGCCAGGAACGCGCCGACCACAACGAGGCCTTGGCCCGCGAGCGAGCGGCCGAGCCGGCCACCCGCTGCCCGACCCGGACACCGTCCTGGTCCTCGCGCACTGGCGCTTCGCCGGCACTGGGCTGACCGCCGCGGAGCACCTCCTCACCTACGGCACCCCAGCATCCGGGGGCCTTGCAGATGACAACACGGAAGGAGACTCGGCGTGGACCGCCGACGCGACGAACTCATGACCGTTCCGCAGATCCTCGCCGAACTGGGCGGGGTGTCCCGGCGCACCTTCTATCGCTGGCGCGAGCTGGGCCAGGGCCCCGCCGCCTTCAAGCTGCCCAACGGAGAGCTCCGGGTGTGGCGGAGCGACTTCACCACGTGGCTGCGGCAGTTGGAGGCGGCGGCGTGAAGTCTTTCGACGTGAAAGTCTGGGGCGTTCGCAAGCGGGACACCAAGACGCCCTCGTACGGTGTCCGCTGGTCCGTCGCGGGCAATGTCTTCTCGGAGTCCTTCCGTACCAAGGCGCTCGCCGACCACTACCGCACGAAGCTCATGCGTGCGATGCATGACGGCGAGGAGTTCGACGCGGAGTCGGGCCTTCCGGCCTCGATGGAAGAGAAGAAGTCGGCCGTGTCGTGGTACGCCTTCGCCCTCAGGTACCTCGCCATGAAGTGGCCCCATGCCGCTCCCAACACGCGGGACGGCATCAACGAAGCCCTCACCGGCGTGACGCTGGAACTCCTCGACGAGTGTGCCGGGCGGCCGTCCGACGAGGTGGTCCGCAAAGCACTGCGCAACTGGGCCTTCGTGCTACGAGGTCCTGACGATCGGGAAGTCCCGGACGATGTGCGGAACGTTCTCCACTGGGTGTCCAAGGCGTCCCGGCCGCTCGCCGACCTCGCTGAGCCTGCCACGGCTCGCGCGGTCCTCGACTCGCTGAAGCTCAAGCTCGACGGCACGGCAGCATCGGCGGAAACCGTGAGGCGCAAGCGGCGGACACTCGTCAATGCCGCGAATTACGCCGTCGACCTGGGGGAACTGCGTGAGAACCCCATCACGGCTGTCCGCTGGCAGAAGCCGAAGGTGGCCAACCAGGTCGATCCGCGGGTTGTCGCCAACCCGGAGCAGGCACGGAACCTCCTGGCAGCGGTTTCCTACGTGGGCGGGTACCGGCGTGCCCGTGGTCGCCGCCTCGTGGGCCTGTTCGCCGCCATGTACTTCGGCGGCCTCCGGGCGGCGGAAGCGGTCGGCCTTGCCGAGACGGACCTGAACCTTCCCGAACAAGGCTGGGGCTCGGCGCTGCTCCACCGGACCCGTCCGTCCGTCGGCAAGCAGTGGACCGACTCGGGGGAGACCCATGACGACCGCGGGCTGAAGAACCGACCGACCGAGGACGTCAGGCGGGTGCCCATCCCGCCCCACCTCGTCGCCGTGCTCCGCGAGCACCTGGCCACCTTCGGCACGGCGGACGACGGGCGGCTGTTCTTCAGCGAGAAGGGCTCGGTCGTCCCGTCCTCGACCTACTACCGCGTGTGGCAGGAAGCTCGGCTCCTCGCGTTCCCGCCGGTTGTCGCAGCCTCGCCGCTCGCGAGTCGGCCGTACGACCTCCGGCACTCGGCGCTGTCGACGTGGCTCAACGCCGGTGTCGACCCGACCGAGGTGGCTGAGCGCGGCGGCAACAGCGTCGAGGTCCTACTGACCCGCTACGCGAAGTGCCTGGACGGGCGGCAGGACGTCGCCAACCGGCGCATCGAGGACCTGCTGCGCGAGTACGAGTGACGTCACCGGCATCGGAACCAGAGCCCCTGGAGTCTTCTCCAGGGGCTCCGGTGTCACCTGGGGCCGTCCGTGGGGGACGGGTGCGGTCTCATCAGCCCCATCGGGTGGTGATGGCTTCCTCGACGCTGAAGACCGTGTCGCACTCGGCGCACTGTGCGTCGCCGAAGACATAGGTCACCTTGTGTGCGATGTCGGGGTGGCCATCCGCGAGCGCGCGCGAGTGAAGGGTTCGGGCCAGCCCGTCCAGGGCTTCGGAGGGCCGGGGCTGCAACGGTACCTTTCTCGCTGCGGATTGCTTCATGTACATGCTGTCTGTGGTGGAGAAGAAGCCGTCCTCTCCGAGGACTATGAAGTTCTCCGAGGCGCATGCAGGACAGGAGACCTCGTACTCCCCATCGTGCAATCCGTCGAGCTGCTCGCCCCAGACCTCGACACCCTGAAAACTCAAAAGCGTGGCCAGCAAATCGATGTAAGTCCCTGGGACGTCAGCGAGTGTGGGGTCCTGAAGGGCTTCCTCAGTCAGTCGGATCAGCTCGGATATCTCCGAGGCGTAGGTCACCCGTGGATCTTTCCAGTCGTGAGGTCGGTCCGTGCTGATCATGATCGAGCCGGCCAGATACAGCGGTGCCTGACGATCCGGGGTCGACCATTGCCGCGCCATCTGGGTCAGAGCGGGCAAGGCTGCGTAGCTCGCCGAGTAGACAGTGTCCTGATGGCACAACCGGGACCACAGTTCGTCCCAGTCGGGGCTCTGTGGGTCCGTACTCGCTCCATCGAGCAGGCCGGGGATGTCTTCTGCCGTGCCATAGGCGTGGTGGAGTCGAGACCAGTCAGTCATGCCGCTGATCTAAGCAGTCGACTGCCGTGTGACGGCGTGGTGGCCGGGGATACGGGATCGGCAGGCGCACCGCTGCAACGAGCATCGGCTGACCGTCCGCCGAAAGCGCCAGTCACCTGCGGCGATGCTCCAAGATCCCGTCCACGCCTCGTCCACGGACCCCGGCATACGGCCGCTTCGGACGGCACCCGCCTGCACATACGCGAAGACCCCGTTCTCAGCGTTTCCGCTGGTGACGGGGTCTTTGGGCACCTCATGCAAGGTGCCCCCGGCAGGATTCGAACCTGCGCACACGGCTCCGGAGGGCGCTTCCGTCTGATGCCCGTGTGCAGGTCAAAGCTTCGCTCTGGCCGCCCACAGGTTCACCAGTCCACAGATAGTCCACGGTGGCCGGGTCCCCCGCCGGGCTCTGAGGCGGACCGCTGCTCACTATCCGGATAGTTGAGTCCCCGCAGCGTGGTCGTCCTAGTGGCTCAGCGCTGCGCCGGGTCTAGCGACGCGCGGCCCCAATCAGGCGAGCGCAATGGCCTTACCTCTGATGGGTCAGCGCCTTCGCTCCCATCGGGAGACCGAGCTGCAGCGCTGGCGCCATGCAACGGTTTGGACACGGGTGCTCCACGAGATCTTTACGTGTACATCACATCTTCCCTTAAACTGATGATTCGTCTGGCGGGTTAGATGGAACTCGGCTGGGAGACCGAGTATCTGAGTGTTCGTTAGCTTCTGGGGTGGGGTGTTCGTGGCACGTTTGGTGTCGCTGCGTGCGGTCGGTGTTGGGGAGCAGGAGCTTCCGGTGCCGTTGACGCTGGGGGAGTTGGAGTCGTATCTGGCGAAGGCGGCTGATCTGCTGCGGGGCAGCATCGATCAGGCGGACTTCAAGGCGTACATCTTCCCGTTGATGTTCTTCAAGCGGATCAGCGATGTGTACGACGAGGAGTACGACCGCGCGCTGGACGAGTCCGGTGGCGACCACACGTATGCGGCGTTCGAGGAGAACCACCGGTTCACCATCCCCGAGGGATGCCACTGGGCAGACGTGCGCAAACGCACCGAGAGCGTCGGTGAGGCGCTCAAGACCGCCTTCCGCGGGATCGAACAGGCCAACCAGGGCACGCTGTACGGCATCTTCGGCGGCGCGACCTGGACCAACAAGGACAAGCTCCCGGACAGCAAGCTGATCGACCTGATCGAGCACTTCTCGACCAAGACCCTTTCGATCTCCCAGGCCGCCCCCGACGTGCTGGGGCAGGCATACGAGTACCTGATCAAGCGGTTCGCCGACCAGTCCAACAAGAAGGCCGGCGAGTACTACACCCCGCGCGAGGTGGTCGCGCTGCTGGTCAACATCCTCGACCCCCAGGAGGGCGAGACGGTCTACGACCCGGCCTGCGGCACCGGCGGCATGCTGATCGAGGTCATCCAGCACATCAAGGCCCGCGGCGGTGACCCGAAGACCGTGCTCGGCAAGCTGTACGGCCAGGAGAAGGTGCTCACCACCTCCGCGATCGCCCGGATGAACCTGCTGCTGCACGGCATGGAGGACTTCCACATCGAGCGCGACGACACGCTGCGCGCCCCGGCCTACTTCGACCACGGCCGGCTGGCCAAGTTCGACTGCGTGATAGCCAACCCGCCGTTCTCCTTGAAGAACTGGGGCCACGAGCAGTGGGCCTCCGACCCGTGGGGCCGTAATGAGTTGGGTGGGGTGCCGCCGAAGGGGTACGCCGACTGGGCCTGGGCCCAGCACATGCTCACCTCCGCTGCACCCACCGGAGGAAGGGTCGCAGTCGTCCTCCCGCAGGGCGCCCTGTTCCGCCAGGGCGCCGAGAGCCGCATCCGCGAGCACATCCTCAAAGCTGGCTTCGTGGAGGCCGTCATCGGCCTGGCACCCAACCTGTTCTACGGCACCGGCCTGGCCGCCTGCGTGCTGATCCTGCGCCGTCAGCGCCCCGCCGAGCAGCAGGACAAGGTGCTCTTCATCAGCGGAGAGATGCTCTTCAAGCGCGGCCGCAACCAGAACACTCTCGAACCCGACCACGCCGAGACCCTCCTGAAGGCGTATCAGCAGTACGCCGACCAGCTCGGCCTGGCCGCGGTCGCGACCCTGGACGACATCAAGGCCAACGGCTGGAACCTGAACATCCCGCTGTACGTCGAGCCCGCCGAGGTCGGCGAGCAGATCACCCTGGAGCAGGCCTTGGCCGACCTGGAGACCGCGCACGCGAAGGCCCGCGAGACCCGCGCAGCACTGGAGGCCGAGCTGGCGAAGTGGGGGCTGGGAGCATGACCACGACGAACCCGAAGCGGATCACCCAGCGGGAACTGGAGTCCTACCTGTGGGGTGCCGCGGTGCTGCTGCGGGGGCTGATCGACGCCGGCGACTACAAGCAGTACATCTTCCCGCTGGTCTTCCTCAAGCGCCTCTCCGACGTCTACGACAAGGAGCACGCCGCCGCCCTGGAGGTGTACGGCGACGAGGAGTTCGCCGACCTCCCGGAGAACCACCGATTCGCCATCCCCGACGGCGCCCATTGGGCCGACCTGCGCAAGGTCACCAGCAACGTCGGCACCGCACTCAAGGCCGCGATGCGGGCCATCGAGTCCGCCAATCCCGACACCCTCACCGGCGTCTTCGGCGACGGCGAGTGGACCAACAAGGACCTGCTCCCCGACTCGACCCTCTCGGACCTGATCGAGCACTTCTCGACCAAGACGCTGTCGGTGGCGAACCTGCCCGAGGATGAGCTCGGGCAGGGCTATGAGTACCTGATCAAGAAGTTCGCCGACGACTCCGGCCACACCGCCCAGGAGTTCTACACCAACCGCACCCTGGTGCACCTGATGACGATGATGCTCCAGCCCGAGCCGGGGGAGTCGGTCTACGACCCCACCTGCGGCACCGGCGGCATGCTCATCTCCACCGTCGCCGAGCTCAAGCGCCAGGGCAAGGAGTGGCGAAACCTGCACCTGTACGGCCAGGAGCTCAACTACGGCACCTCGGCGATCGCGAAGATGAACCTCTTCCTCCACGGCATCGCCGACGGCCACATTGCCCACGGCGACACCCTCGCCAAGCCGGCCTGCCTCGACGCCCACGGCCGGCTGCGGACCTTCGACGTCGTCCTGGCCAACCCGCCCTACTCCATCAAGACCTGGAACCGCGCTGCCTTCACCAAGGACCCCTACGGCCGCAACATGTGGGGCGTACCGCCCCAGAACGCTGCGGACTACGCCTTCATCCAGCACATCGAGGCGAGCCTCGATCCCAAGACCGGTCGTGCCGCAATCCTGCTGCCTCACGGGGTCCTCAACCGGATCGGAGAGGCGACAGTTCGCAAGGCCATGATCGACGCCGACGCCGTCGAGGCAGTGATCGGCCTAGCCCACGGGCTCTTCTACAACTCGGGCATGGAAGCGATCGTCTTGGTCCTCCGAAAGCAGAAGCCGGCTGACCGCAAGCACAAGGTCCTCTTCATCGACGCGAAGAAGGAGTTCTACCGAGCAGGCGTCCAGTCCTTCCTCTCCGAGACGCATCAGCAAAGGATCCTGCGCGCGTTCCAGAACTTCGCCGACGTGCCGGGCTTCGCCCGAGTCGCCACCCTCGACGAGATCCGCGCCAACAACGGCAACATGGCCATCCCGCAGTACGTCACACCTGCCGCACCAGATCGCACCTCGACGCCCACCGACTCGGTCGCAGCGGCACTCGCAGGATCGCGCGAGGCTGCGGCAGCGGCGAACGGCGCGGTCGAGGACGTTCTCGGTCTGCTGCGCGCGGAGGTTGCCCGATGAGCCTCAACCTCGACAAGACCACCTGGAAGCGAGTGCGACTCGGCGACGTCATCCGTCGATCGCGCACCCAGGCCGACCCGGCGAACGGCGATGTCGACCGCTACGTCGGCGGCGGGCACATCGACAGCGACAGCCTCACCATCGAGCGCTTCGGCGACGTCGACGACGGCCAGATGGGCTCGACGTTCACTTACCTCTTCCAGCCCGGTCAGATTCTCTTCGTCTCAGCACGTCCCTACCTTCGCAAATCCGGCGTCGTGAACTTCTCCGGCGTCGTCGCCGACAAGACCTACGTCCTCGACGCCGTCCCCGAGAACGGGCTCCTGCAGGAGTTCCTGCCCTTCGTCCTCGCCTCCGACCACTTCATCGCCTACGCGACCGCCGAGGCCACCGGCTCGATGAACCCGCGCCTGCTCTGGGGTCAGATGCAGCGCTACGAGTTCGACCTCCCACCCCTCGACGAACAGCAGCGCCTCGCCGACCTCCTCTGGGCCGTCGAGCGTGATCGCCAAGCATCCGTTGCTGGGATGGCAGCCGCTCGAGCCGTGCTGACGCAACTCAGATCGGATGCCTTCGGTACGGAAGGCCCAAGTGCCACGGCCGGTGAGTTGTTCGATATCACGATTGGGCGGCAGCGCTCCCCGAAGCATGAAGTCGGCGAGCACATGGTTCCATACCTGAGGTCCGCGAATGTCACGCTCGACGGTATCGACCTCAGCGACGTCAAGCAGATGAACTTCACTCCTGATGAGCAGGCGAAGTTCCGTCTTGAGTCGGGCGACGTTCTGGTCTCGGAAGGAAGTGCCAGCGCAACCGCGGTTGGGATGCCAGCAGTCTGGCGCGGCGAGCTGGCCGGAGCGGTCTGCTTTCAGAACACTCTGCTGCGCTACCGTGCGATCGACGGTGTCAGTCTTCCAGGATTCGTCGAGCATTGGTGCGCGTGGGCATTTGAGACCGGTGCGTTCCTTCGCGCCTCGTCCGGGACGAATATCCACCACATCGGTGTCAAGGGTGCGTCGGGGATGGACGTAAGGCGATTGCCTCTTGAGGAGCAGTCTCGCTTCCTTGCTCGCGCCGCAGCCGCAGCTTCGGCTGTCAGTGCGATATCTGCAGCTGAGCGGACCTCTGCATGCCTGCGCGACCAACTCTTGGGCGAAATCTTCGGAGGTGCTCAGTGACTTTCAACGAGGCGAACACCGTCCGCGACTTCGTCCGGGATCTGGTGGAGTCGGTCGATGTGCGGTTCGTGCCGGGGAGTCATCTGCCGCGGCGTACGGATGAGGTGTTGCTGGAGCAGCAGGTGCGGGAGGCATTAATCCGCCTCAACCCGACCATCGAGGCTGATCCGAGGCTGGCAGATGAGGTGACCTACCAGCTGCGGGCGATCTTGATCTCCGCGCGCAGCACGCCGAATCCGGTGGTGGCGAACGAGGAGTTCGCGGCATGGCTCACGGGGCAGAAGTCGATGCCGTTCGGGCCCGACGGTGAGCATGTGACCGTCAAATTGATCGACTTCGACCGCCCCAGCGAGCACGGTGCGAACAACTGGATCGTCTCCACCGAGGTGACCTACGGGATCGGGCGGCTGGAGCGGCGCTTCGACCTGGTGATCTGGTGCAACGGCTTCCCGTTGGTCGTGGGGGAGGCGAAGTCGCCGGTGCGGCCGGCGTACTCCTGGATCGACGCGGCCGCGCAGGTCAAGGAGGACTACGAGGTCAACGTGCCGGCGTTCTTCGTGCCGAACGTGCTCAACTTCGCCACCGAGGGCAAGGACTTCCGCTACGGGTCGGTCGGGATGCCGGTCGAGCTGTGGGGACCCTGGCGGGCGGATGAGTCCGGTGACGACCACACCCCGGTGAAGGTAGGCCTCGCGGCGGTCAAGGAGGCGGTCGAGGGCGTTCTGGATCCGGATGCGATCTTGGACTTCCTGCGGTTCTTCACGCTGTTCGCGACCGACAAGAAGCACCACAAGATCAAGGTGATCGCGCGGTTCCAGCAGTTCCAGGCGACCAACCTGATCGTCGAGCGGGTGCTGCACGGGCGGATCAAGCAGGGGCTGATCTGGCACTTCCAGGGGTCGGGGAAGTCGCTGCTGATGGTGTTTACCGCGCAGAAGCTGCGCGCGATGGCGGGGCTGACCTCGCCGACGGTGATCATCGTGGTCGACCGGATCGACCTGGACACCCAGATCACCGCGACGTTCAACGCCTCCGACGTACCGAACCTAATCTCCACCGAGTCCCGCAGGGAGCTACAGGAGCTCCTGGCTGCGGGGGCACGGAAGATCATCATCACCACGATCCACAAGTTCGGCGAAGCACCCGGTGTGCTGGACGCGCGCGACAACATCATCGTGATGGTCGACGAGGCCCACCGCTCTCAGGAGGGTGACTACGGCCGCAAGATGCGCGAGGCGCTGCCCAACGCGTTCCTGTTCGGGCTGACCGGGACGCCGATCAACAAGCGAGACCGCAACACGTTCATGTGGTTCGGCTCCGAGGCCGACGAGCAGGGGTATCTCTCGCGCTACTCCTTCTCCGACTCCATCCGCGACGGCGCCACCCTGCCGCTGCACTTCGAGCCACGCCTCTCGGAGATCCACCTGGACGAGGAGGCGATCAAAGCGGCCTTTGACGAGCTCGCCGACCGCCACGGGCTCTCCGAAGAGGACCGCACCACCCTGTCGAAGAACGCCGCCTCCCTGGAGGCACTGATCAAGGCCTCCGACCGGGTCCGCAAGATCGCCGCCGACATCGCCGAGCACTTCACCACCAAGGTCGAGCCGCAGGGCTTCAAGGCGCAGGTCGTGGTCTACGACAAGGCCACCTGCGTGGCGTACAAGAAAGAGCTCGACCGCCTGCTCGGCCCGGACGTGTCCACGATCGTGATGTCCACCAGCCGCGGTGACAAGCCGGCGTGGAAGCAGTGGACCCCGGGCCGGGAGGAGCTGGAGCGGATCACCGCCCGCTTCAACGACCCGGCCGACCCGCTGAAGATCATCATTGTGACCGCGAAGCTGCTCACCGGCTTCGACGCCCCGATCCTCTACGCCCAGTACATCGACAAGCCCCTGCGCGAGCACACCCTGCTTCAGGCAATCTGCCGCACCAATCGGGTCTACCCACCCGCGAAGACCCACGGCCTGATAGTGGACTACCTCGGCATCTTCGACGACGTCTCCAAGGCCTTCGAGTTCGACGACAAGTCCGTCCAGCAGGTCATCTCCAACATCGCTGTACTCCGCGAGCAGCTCGGCCCCGCGATCGAGGCTGCTCTGGCGTTCTTCCCGGGAGTCGACCGCACCGTCGGCGGCTATGAGGGCCTGATCCAGGCGCAGACCGCGATCGACTCCGACGAGTCCCGCGACGCCTTCGGAGCCGCGTACAGCGTCGTCGCCCAGCTGTGGGAGACCCTCTCCCCGGACCCGATCCTGTCCGAGTACGAGTCGGACTACCACTGGCTGACCGACGTCTACCAGTCCGTGCAGCCCACCGACGTCACCGGCCGGCTGGTCTGGCACACGCTGGGTGCCAAGACCCTCGAGCTCATAAACGAGCACGTCACCGTCGAGGTCCCCCGCACCGACCTGGAGACCATCGTCCTCGACGCGCAGGTCATCGAGGACCTGATGACCGGCAAGCGCAAGGACATCGACCCCGTTGAGGTCGAGAAGTGGATCACCGCTCGCATTGCCAAGCACGTCGGCAACCCGGCCTTCATTGAGCTCGGCCAGCGGTTGAATGCTCTGCGGGAGAAGTACGCCCACTCCCAGCAGGCATCTCTGGATTTCCTTAAGGAACTTTTCGCGCTGGCGCGAGACACAGTCGCAGCGGAGAAGGCCGCCGCCGAGGTGCCCCGCGAGGAGCGCGGAAAGGCCGCCCTTACCGAGCTCTTCGAGTCACTCAAGAGCGAGGAGACTCCGATCATTGCCGAGAAGGTCGTCGACGAGGTCGACTCCGTCGTCCGTACCGTCCGCTTTGACGGCTGGCAGGGCACCAACGAAGGCGATCGCCTCGTCCAGCAGGCGCTCCGCAAGGCGCTCTACATCAAGTTCAAGATCCGCGACCAGGATGTCTTCGGGAAGGCACTGGGATACATCCGGGAGTACTACTAGCTGCTCCTAGTCCTGGTCGGGAAGGACCCCTTCCGAGAAGTAGTCTGCCGGCAGAGGAAGCGACGCCGGCCCTCCTCTCACTCTGTCTGGCCCGGACGCACAGCGCTCTGTACAGCCACAACTGATCACCGGCGGCCGTGACCTGCGGCCGTCTTATCGATCAACGTTCTGACCTGCTGCTGAGCTGTCGGCAGTTGTCGGCGTTGGTCATCGTTGAGCGCCCTTCCACGGCCCGAGGACGGCCCGGGAGGGCGCTCATGCATGAGCACCGCATTAGGAGTTCGATCCGAACCCGTTCCAACTGGTGCCGACGACTGGTGTGGCGGTCGGACAGAGACGCTGGTGTACGTCCCTGTCCGGTGTCGTTGATGTCAGCGAGCTTCTGAGCCGTAGGCTCTAGAGAGAGGTTGCGTCCAGAACTACGCCCACACAGGCTTGGCAGGTCGCTACGGTGGGGTACGCCAGCTCAGATACAGAATCCGGTACAAGGGGGCGCGGTGCACATGCGTGCCGTGAGGGAGCCAGCGAGGCCAAGCGAAACCCATCAGGGGATCGAGTGGCTGACCAATTTCGGCCCCAGGGACACTGAGACGGCTAAGCAGTTGCTCGACAACCTGCATATCGTGTCGGAGACAACGTTCAGGCAGGGGCTGCTGGAACATCTGGGGTCAGTCCTAGCTGGTGAAGCCAGCATGGGGAAGCCGGCGGCACTGTATGGCGTCCGCTCCTGCGAGCCGACGGAGACGATGTTCATCAACGAAGTGTCACCACAGGTTTCTGGTGTCGATGGCGGCGGTAGCGAGTTGATCGTCCAGAACATCATCCGCGATGTGCAGCGAAGCCTGGACACTTCCGTCGTGACGCGCAACGCCATGACGATTGATCTTCTTCGGGCGCGTCGTGCACGGAGCCTAGTTTTCGTTTCCGACTACGCCGGCTCCGGCAAGGAGTCTCTGGGGTACGCGCGGGCCTGGCTGCGGAATGCGACGATCCGCAGCTGGCGCTCCCTGGAGTTGGTCCGGCTGCACCTGGTCCTCTTCGCCGCAACAACCACCGGACTGCGGCGCATCCGTGCCAGTGGGCTGTACGACGAGGTGTCGGTGCTGCACCGCGGGATGGACCTTCCTTCGGCTCAGTGGCATACGGACGAGCTCAGGAGGATCAGGAAGTTGTGCGAAGACTACGCACGGCGGTCCGAAGACGGTGCAGGCTGGTCGGGCAGCGAGGGGCTACTCGTGTTCGAGCACACTGTGCCGAACAATCTGCCATCCATCCTGCGCCAAACCAGGGGCCGGACTCGGCGTCCCGATGGGAAGTGGGCACCGTTCTTCGAGCACCGCACTGCGCCGCCGGGGCTCATGCGTGACCTCGTCGGATACCGGCCAGAGCGCAAGGCGGAACTCGGGTTGCGTGGCATGGAACGAGTCCAGCTGACAGGATTGGGCAAGCTACACGTACGCTATCGCGGCGGCATCAGGGACCTTGTTGAGGTCCTTGGCCACATCGCGAAGGGCCATAGGCACCCCGAACAACTGGCGACCGATGTTTCGGTCTCCGTTCCAATGGCCAGAAACCTCGTCCTCCAGGCTCAGAGGCTGGGTTTGGTGGACTCTCAAACGCGGCTTACCGACGCAGGATGGAAGGAGCTGCGGGCAGCCAAAGCGAAGCCCCGGGTCGTCATAAGCCGCTTGCGGGGCAGTCAGGAGCCTTACTACCCTGGCACCTTGCGGGAGAGTTGGTAACGGCCTAGCGCAATCGGCGAGGTCATCGTCGAGTCAACGATCTGCATTTGTAGGTCAGGCTGCGGTCGTGAGCCGCATGCTGTGGACAAGCTGTCGAACGCCTGGATGGTGCGAGGCGCACGTGCTCCTACGGGGGTCTGGCGCGCGACTCGCACCAGCCCGCCGGGGCGGGATACACCGAAGGTAGGCCACCATCAACTCTCCCGCACACTACCGGAGCCTCGGCCGTAGGAATGGCATCACTTCCTCAGTCATCGACGAGGCTTTGGTTCAGATGCAACGAGTCCGAAGTCAAGGACTCACACCTGTACTGACGCTGGGGCACCTGGCCCACCAGACAGGCGCGCCTTACCTCTACCTACGAAAGATCGTCCAACGGCGACAGGACCCATACACCGAGTTCTCCCGCCCCAAGCGTGAGTCCGGCAAATCTCGCACAATCGCTTCTCCAGCGCCCGTCTTGATGGACGTACAACGCTGGCTCCTGGGCAACGTATTCAGCCAGATACCGACGCACAGGGCGAGCTACGCCTACCAGCAGGGACGCTCTGCCGTGCAGTGCGCGCAGCTTCACCTTGGTGCCTCGTGGTTGCTGAAGTTCGATCTGCATGACTTCTTCCACTCCGTCAACGAGCGTGCAGTTCAATCGATCCTTCGGGCGGTCGGCTACAACAGCCTCGTCTCCTTCGAAATCGCCCGCGTCTGTACCCGCCTTCCGGGCGGAATCACCTGGCCACACTTCAGGAGTGCGTACCAGGCCATCCCCACCTACAGAGCGCCGGTTCTGGGCTACCTCCCACAGGGAGGCCCCGCGAGTGGCGCCCTTGCCAATCTGGCCGCCCGCCCCCTGGACGAGGCTCTCTCATCCGTCGCCGACCGGTACCGCATGACGTACACACGCTATGCGGACGATATGACCTTCTCTACTCCGAGGAACCTCGACCGCTCCACGCTCACACGCTGCGTCGCCGAGATCTCGGCAACGGTGTCCGCCGCCCGGTTCCGGCTACATAGAAAGAAGACTCGCGTTGTGCCGCCAGGTGCCCGCAAAATCGTCTTGGGCCTCCTCGTGGATGGCGAGAGACTCCGACTGCCGCGGCACACGAGAAGGGGACTCGAAGATCACGTCCGCGGTGTCGCCAAGTTCGGGCTTGGGGCCCACGTCGAGCACGCCGGCTACAGCTCCCTGCAAGGGTTCGTCAACCACATCGACGGGCTGCTTGCGTACGGGCATGGTGTGGACCCTGCGTGGTCGAAGCCACTGGCTGCCCAGTGGGAGCACCTGATGAATGCTGCGGGTCTTACGGCCCAGGAACGCCGCCTCTGGTGAGCAGAAGTCGGCCTCCCCTATCGTGCAGGCCATCTGCACCCCGCATGAGTGGGGGTGCTGCGACGATCTCGACGAGACGAACTGCGATTCATCAACCTTCAATGAGATTCGCTCATGCTTCGGTGCGACAGGACACAAGCGCAGTAGGGGTGGAGCGCTACCTGTCGGCAGTTTGCCGAGCGCCCTGGCCGTACCGGGCTCCGTCGGCGTCTGAATGACGGGCCGGAGTGCGGGATCGTACACCCCGGATGATTGTGAAGGCATGTTCGGCCCGATACGTGTGATCGCGCATTCGCCGTCGCCGGCGGGTGGCCAGCGCGTACGTGTGGATGGCGAGATCCTCGGCCTAGCCCATAACGTGGTCGATGTCGCTGAGTTCCTTCGCCGTGCCGGACTGGAGATCGACCCGGCGGAGGTCGCGGAGGTGCCGTGGAGCGACTGGCGCGGAGTCGGGCCAGAGCGCTGGGGTCCGGAGACGTGATGGCCTCGGCGCGATACACGGCGAGGCCATCACTTTCTGATCCGTAGCTCTATGTGGACCGGTCGGTGAGGGTCATACCGGTCGCGCTACGGCGTCTCGACGCCGCCACCGGCCGGGGCCGGTCGCTGTGGATGCTGTACTTCGCTGCTGTACCGCCACCGGCTTCGCCGGCTGGCCAACCACCTAGGAGCAAGGTTAGGTGGCCGCCGTTGGGACCTTCACGGCTCGCAGTGCAGCAAGAGTGTTCTCCGTCGTCGTCCCTCACTCCCTGCGGCCCCCTAGGTTCTGGCACGGGAGTGGCTCGGATCCGCGGTGACGGTGAGGCAGCAGGCAGCAGGTTTTGCACCAGATCGGCCTATTCGCCAGCGCGTGCGATGCACGATGGCTAGCCTGTCTGACGATGCCTTGGGTACCCTTGCCGCAGGGTTGTTTCCTGCGGTCACTAAGATCAGACTTCAAAGGTGAAAAGCGCTGGTACTCCCAAGACGGGAAGCGCATCTTCACTTGGGACGGCGAGCATGGGGGTGAGGTCGAAGTGTTTGACAAGCAAGGACGGCACCTCGGCGTTGCCGATCCCATCACTAGCCAGCTCATCAAACCACCGGTGAAGGGACGGAGGATCGATGTCTAGCAGCCGCTTCCTGCAAGACGCCCTCTCCGGGCGCGCAGGTGTCGCCGACATCGACGCCTACGTCGATGCCTGGCACGACAGTGACAGTGATCTGTCGCTGCACGAGTACCTTGGCCTCACCTGGGATGAGTATCGCCTCTGGGTTGAGAAGCCGGAGTCCCTTCGATATATCGTTGCAGCTCATCGTCACGGAGTACCGGTCAGTGAAGAACTGGAGCGCAATGTGAGCCAAAGGTTCGCTCTTGCCGCGCGCGCCGATTCTTCAAACGAGGCTGAAAGTGTCCTTTCTTGGTTGCAGGAAACCGGGCGGCTCTAGCTGCAGCTGCTCAGCGGGCAAAAGGTCTGGTAGAAAAACTCGATCTGGTGCCGCCTGTCGATATCAGGCAGTTGATATCTGACCGAGCGACCGTCGAGTATGTCGACTGGCCTCACGGTTGCGATGCAGTCACCTCGTTGACCCATGATCCGCCACGTGTTTTTGTGCGTCGTGGAGGCGCGTCGCTGCGAGAACGTTTTACTCTCGCGCACGAACTGGGGCACATTGAACTGGCCTGGCATGTGGGTACCGTCAACTGCACAACAGACCTGGTATCGACAGATGAGGATGGCGCTTTCCCGCAGAATGCAGGATGGGCACAAGAGCGGGAAGCAAACGAGTTCGCATCTAGGCTGCTAGTGCCTGACCGATGGGTATCGCCCCTGGTGGCGGGCAGAACTCACTTCTCTCGTGATGAGATGCGGGATGTTCTTGCCGCCCTATCCATCGCAAACGTGTCGGCCCTGGCCGGGCTCCTTGCGTTGCGTCGGCACATGCTGCCAGGGCATGCATTCTTCGTCGGAGATCGATTCGCCGTTAGCGACGGCACTTCTTGGCCTGGTTACCCACCGCTAACTCCAAGTGATATCACTAGTTATCTAGCCGGCGCATACGAGGTCCATGAGTTCGAACTAAAAGGACGGATAATCAAATGGGCTTCGATGTTTCCTCCCGTCGAGGTGCCTCGGGCTCTCGAAGTGGATGGGCAGGACGGGCGGACTGCTCATGAGATTCTGTTGGCTTGCTGTTCGGATACATTCGGCGACTCCGCTCCGGCGCGGGTCTACTCCATCAATGGCCTCGTTGGGGCGGTGACACGCAATACGGGTCTGCAATGGAAAGAGGAGAGCATTGTCACGGCCGTGCATGCCCGTATAGATGGACGCAGCGATCTGCGGGCAGTTCTCGACCATCCAGAATTCATCCTTTATCTTCGGAAACGGGCGGGTGGAATCGTAGACCGGAGAGAAGGAAAGTCGAGTTCCTAATACTCCAGCTGTAGATCGTGATCCTGCTGGTCGGGCCGGTGCGGAGTCAGGTGCGGCCACCGTTGATCATCGTGAGTTGTGTGGACTTACGAAGAGACGGTGGCCGCGGGTCACAGCATAGATCCCGCCCGGTGGCGGGAGGCGTTCGAGGGCCTGATGGGGCGGATCGCGGGCCGGTTCAAACGGGTTGAGCCCCGGCGCCGGGCCGGGCGGCTGGTGCTCGGCCTGCTGTCGGACCTGCCGCGGAAGAACTGCTGGACGATCGCGGAGTGGGCCGGGGAGGCCGGCCCGCACGGCATGCAGCATCTGCTGTGCCGGGCCGTCTGGGATGCCGATGCCGTCCGTGATGACGTGCGCGAATACGTCGTCGAGCACCTCCGCGACGAGGCCGCGGTGCTGGTCGTCGACGAGACCGGCGATGTGAAGAAGGGCACCCACACCGTCGGTGTCCAGCGCCAGTACACCGGCACCGCGGGCAGGATCGAGAACTCCCAGGTTGCGGTCTACCTCGTCTACGCGGGCGAGCGGGGGCACGCGGTGGTGGACCGGGAGCTGTACCTCCCGCGCTCCTGGACAGGTGATCCGGACCGCTGCCGGGCGGCCGGGCTCGGTGAGAACACCGTCTTTGCGACCAAGCCGGAACTGGCCCGGGTGATGATCGAACGGTTCCTGGCCGCCGGACACCACGTGGGCTGGGTCACCGGGGACGAGGTCTACGGCGGCAATCCGAAACTGCGTGCAGCGTTGGAGGAACGCGGCATCGGCTATGTCCTCGCGGTGGCCTGCTCGGCCGAAGTGCCTACCGACGCGGGCACGTTCCGCACTGACGCCCTGGTGAAGAAGGTGCCGAGGCGAGCCTGGCAGAAGCTCTCAGCCGGGCCCGGCGCGAAGGGACAGCGGTTCTACGACTGGGCCGTCATCGACCTCGCCGAGGCGGCACCGGGCCGCCACCAGCTCCTGATCCGCCGCAACCGCACCACCGGTGAACTCGCCTACTACCGCTGTTTCTCACTCCAGCCGGTGCCACTGACCGAGCTGGTGCGGGTCGCAGGTTCCAGATGGCGGGTGGAGGAGACCTTTCAAAGCGAGAAGGGGCTGGCCGGGCTGGATGAGCATCAGGTCCGCCGCTACCCCTCCTGGGCCCGCTGGGTCACCCTCGCCATGCTGGCCCATGCCTTCCTCGCCGTCGTCCGCGCCGACGAATACGCGCACCGACCCACACCGGATGGCCTGATCCCGTTGACCTGCAACGAGGTCCAGCGCCTGTTCATCACGGTCGCTGTCCGACCCGATCACGGCCCGGCCCACCGGCTCAGCTGGTCCGCCTGGCGACGCCGCCACCAGGCACGATCACAGGCCAGCCATTACCGTCGACAAGCCGCAGCCCAGCCATGAAGATCACGATCTACACCTGGAGTACTGACCGATCTCGGCATGCCTGGCGCTCCGCCGGAGCGCACTTGAGCATGTGAGCATGAAGCCCCTGGAGCGTGCTCCCGCGTCACGGCAACGAGCGTGTGAGCCAGACCACTTCACCGTTGTCTTCCGTGGAAACGTGGTCCCGCTCGAACCCGAGCTTCTCAAGGACACGGAGCGACGGTGTGTTCCACGTGCCGACGGTCGACCAGAGCCGTTTCCGCCCGGTCGCGACAGCGGCATCGAGCACCGCGCTGGCCGCCTCGGTGGCGTAGCCACGCCCATGCGCGCGCTGGAACAGCTCATAGGCGATTTCAGGCTCCTCCAGGGTGGAGCGGCCGATGATCAGCCCGCAGTAACCGATGAAGTCGCCTTCGTCACGGCGCTGGATGGGCAACAGGGCGATCCCCGTAGTCGCCGTCGCGGTGAGCAGCTCCGCGATGGCCGTCCGGGTGTGCTCAACCGTGGGGGTCCCGTTGCCGCGTTCGGAGAGGAGGGCGCAGAACTCAGCGGCGTCCGACTCGGCCCACGGCCGCAGTATCAGCCGCTCGGTCTCAAGGTGGAACGGCATCGTCCCGTACGTAGTCATGCCCCCACTTTGCCCCACGGATCATCACGATCTACGGCTGGAGTACTAAGTCGCAGATACGCACGGACACTAACCACCATTCACCCCCGCTTCCATCCCGTCCGCCGTCGACCCACGCACCGTGGAGCGGGCGTGGTTCCTGGCGTCCAGGTGGAGCGCGCCACTGTACGAACGACCTGGACGCCAGGGGCCGCGTCTGCTCGGCTCTGCCTGGGTCGGCGGTGGACGGGATGGAAGCACCCCGCGCACGCCCCAACGCGCCCGCGGTCGGCAACGGCGCCCCCTCCATCCCGGTGCCGGCCGATCCCCCGCCGGAGGCATCGTCTTTGACCGCGCCCCGTTCTATGCGGTGATCGACTCATGGCCTTCGGCTCTATCCACATGTGGGCGCGCGTCGGCGCAGCGCGGGCGGAGCGGGCCGAAGGCAGGAGCGGCGCCCGGAGCGGAGCCGGGAAGCGCGCCCGGCGGAGCGGAGCGCAGCCGGGGCTTGATGAAGTAGAGAAACTCTTACCGCGCTCCTGGCTGTTGGTCGTCTCCATCGGGACTACCTCCTCACGTGAGTAGGTGGCTACGCTTGGGCCGACCAAGACAACTAGGCAACGGGAGTGTGCTCAGCGGATGGGACCCAAGTCGGAGCGGGTGTACCGCACGATTCGCGAGTGGATCGCGACGGGCAAGTACTCGCCAGGTTCCAGGCTCCCGTCCGAGCGGACCCTGTCAGAAGAGTTGAGCATCGGCCGTACGGCACTGCGTCAGGTGTTGGCCAAGCTCGTGGCTGAGCGCGTCGTCGAGGTGCACGGCCGAAGTTCCTACCGTGTCCCTGATCGGTCCGTGACGACCGAGGCGCCGACAGATGTCGAGCCCTGGCAGATCCATGGTGAGCGGACGCTGTACGACAACCGTTGGGTGAAGCTCGCCCTCGTCGACGTCGAGCCGCCCGGCGTGAAGCGCTTTGAACATCACGTCGTACGCCTGCACCACGTGGCCATCGCCGCCGTCATCGACGACCAGGACCGCGTCCTGATGATGTGGCGCTACCGCTTCGTCCCGCAGTCCTTCGGCTGGGAGCTCCCCGGGGGGATCGTCGACGAGGGAGAAGATCCCCTGCAGACGGCCATGCGTGAGTTCGAGGAAGAGACCGGCTGGCGGCCCAACTCCCTGGAGCATGTGGTCACCTATCAGCCCATGGTCGGCATGGTCGACTCACCGCACGAGATCTACGTGGGCCAGGGCGCGAAGCTGATCGGCGAACCGACCGACCTCGAGGAAGCCGGGCACATCGCTTGGGTACCCCTCGCCGACATTCCTGGCTTGATGGCACGCGGCGAACTCATGGGCTCGGGCACCCTCGTCGCCCTGCTGCATGTGCTCGCCTCCCGGGGCGCCGGCGCTTCGCCTACAACCGCTGCATGAGTTGCTCGATCCGCCGTCGATGACGCACTGACCCGGTCCGGCTCGCCACCAATCGGGCCTGCCGCAGATGCTCGTGCGCCTGGTCGTACTCGCCGCGGGCAAGGTGTGCCTGCGCGAGATCGCAGCGCAGTCCGGCCGATGCCCGTATGAACGTCGGGTCGGCCGTCTCCAGCGCGGAGTAGAGATTGCTCACCGCGTCATCATCACCTATCAGCGCCAGCGCGTTACCGCGCCACCTGGCAAGGTGCCCCGCGTTCAGGAAGATGCTCAGCATGTCCGGGTCCCGGGCCTCCTCTCCTGGTGGTAGGCACCGCACTGCGTTGTCAAGCGCCCGTCGGCACTCGTCCTGGAGCCCGGACCGGGCACAGATCTCGGCTTCGGCGGCGTACAGCCAGGCCCTGAGACGTGGGGACATGGCCTTGCCGCCGAGTCGCTGCGCGTCCCGTACCAGCCCGATCGCCATGGATGGGCGTCCGGCGTCGCAAAGTACGTACGCCTGCTCTGCTGTGGCGTGGGCCAGGTACATCGGTTCTTCGGCTTCCTGAGCTGCTCGCTTGCCCAGCTCGTAGTGCCGCCAGGCTCGTTCAACCGCGCCGACGTCGAGCGCCTGCCAGGCGGCCAGGGTTGCCGCCCCGGCCAACGCTCGGGCGACCGGACGTCGAGTCTCGGGAAGCACGGCGAACGTGAGAGCGTCCTCAAGGGTCGACAGGTGCGCGGTCATCTGGTCGACCAGACTCGCGGCGCCCAGCTGCCGGTCCATGGTCCGGAGTAGCTCCGTTTGGTCCATGAACGTCTCGACCATCGTCAGACTGACGCTGCGGGCCGCATCAATACGGCTCATGAGTTCGTCGTAACCGTCAGCCGCGGGGACGGCAGGCGACGCCTCCGGCTTGCCGGTCAGCTCGTCGTCCGTGACACCGAGCAGGACACGAAGGATCTTCGCGTACCGCGCGGAGATGGGGCGCCGGCCGTTCTCCCACTCCGAGACGTACACCCGCAGACTCGCCGTCGATGCCACGGTGAGCATGTGTTGGCGCGCATGGCGTTCGATCTCTCGAACTAGGCGCTCCTGTGACCACTCACGCGCGTTTCTTGCTGACTTGAGCCCGTTCATCACCTAGTGCCGCCCTGCGTATGGGTGTTGAGCCGTAACAGCAGCATGCCTCACATCAATGCAGGTCGTCAGGGGTTAACCAGACTCCTGTTAACCCCTGTTGGCTACCTGGGCGTTGGCATGAGCGCTTCCCTAGAAGCGTCGCTGCAAGGGGAGTTGAAGCGCCCGGGCCGTGACAACGCTTGACATCTGGTGCGCACCAGATGCAATCTACTGGTGCGCACCAGATGGGAGCGCAAAGCCTGCGGCCGTGCTGCGGGCTTCCAACAACACACAGGAGCGGCGACCCACCGCCAAGCAAGTACGCCGCTCCCACCCCTCCGAAAGGGAGTTCCATCATGCGTCAGATCCCCGTCGACACCTCCAACGCCACCGTGATGGTCGCCAAGGCCCCGCAGCCCAAGGTGAAGGACCGCCGGACCGGTGAGATCGCCACCGACAAGGACGGCGTCACCCTGATGGTCGTGGAGGTCATGTTCTCCACGCCCGACGAGGTCGAGATCCTCAAGCTCACCGTCCCGCAGCCCGGCGTCTCCGAGGACCTGACCATGGGCACCCCGGTCGCGCTGACCGGCCTGGTCGCCTCGGCGTGGGAGAACGAGTTCAATGGCCAGAAGCGGCACGGGATCGCCTTCCGCGCGGTCGCGGTCACCTCGCTGGCTGCCACCGACTCGGCCTCGAAGGCGGCCTGAGCCATGACGTGGCCGACGGTCTTAGGGCTGGTGGTCGTCGCCGCTGCGGGTCTCCTGCGGTGGCGGCGCCCCGCCTGGTACTGGCTGACCTTCGGGGTCACCCTCGCCGTCCTGCGGGTCCTGGTCCGCTACGCCTCGGTCATGGACGCCTGCGGCCTGACGGTCCCGCCCTCGCGCTGGCGCCTGGCCCTGGCCCGGATGGCCAACCGTCCGGCGCCGGAGTCCCGCGCGCCGCGCATCCTGCGGCTGAGGCCCACCCGCACCGGCCTGGCCCTGCGGCTCAAGCTCCGCCCCGGACAGGACGCCTTCGACGTCGCCGCCGCCACGGACCGGCTGCGCCACTCCTTCGGCATGTACGGCGTCACCTCCCGTGAGCTGCGCTCGGGCGTGGTCGAGGTCCGGATGACCGGCTACGACGTGCTTAAGCGGGTGCAGATGCCTGCGAAGACCGACGCCCGCCCGATGCGGGTCCCGGTCGCGCTGCGGGAGGACGGTTCGGTGCACTACCGCGATTACCGCGCCGTCCCGCATGGCCTGACCCTCGGCGCCACGGAGTCCGGCAAGTCCGTCTATCAGCGCAACCTCGTCGCCGGGCTCGCCCCGCAGAACGTCGCCCTGGTCGGCATCGACTGCAAGCAGGGGGTGGAGCTGTTCCCGCTGGCCCGCCGGTTCTCCGCACTGGCCGACAACCCGGACACCGCGCTGGAGCTGCTGGAAGCGCTCGTCACGCACATGGGGGAGGTATACCAGCTCATCCGGGCCGAGCAGCGGATCAGTGTCGCGGTGCCGGATGCCGAGATCGCCGCCGACATCTGGGACCTGCCCGCCGACCTGCGGCCGGTGCCGGTGGTGGTCCTGGTCGACGAGGTCGCCGAACTCGCCCTGTTCGCCAGCAAGGAGGAGGAGAAGCGCCGCGACCGGATCATCACCGCCCTGGTCCGCCTGGCCCAGCTCGGCCGCGCGGCCGGCGTCTACCTGGAGATCTGCGGGCAGCGCTTCGGCTCCGAACTCGGCAAGGGCATCACCATGCTCCGCGCCCAGCTCACCGGCCGCACCGCCCACCGCGTCAACGACGAGACCAGCGCGAACATGGCCTTCGGCGACATCGCCCCGGATGCCGTGCTGGCCGCCATCCAGATCCCCGCCGAGACACGCGGGCTGGCCATCGCCGGGGACTCCACCGGCGGCTGGCACCGCATCCGCGCCCCGCATACCTCGCTGCGGCAGGCCGTGAACCTCTGCAGCAAGTACGCCGACCGCACCCCCGACCTGCCCGCCCTCGCGCCCTTCCGGCCCGCGCTCGCCCCGCTGCCGTCGGCCGGTGTGCCGCTGTCCAAGACGGCTCCCGCCACCGCCTGACCCACCCCACTCCCACGGTCGGCGCGACCGCCCTTCGCGCCAAGTCCCTACCCCCGCCATGCCTGCTCACAGGAAGGAGCCGTGATGGCCCGCCCCGCCCTCCGTGTGGATGCCGTGCTCGTCCAGGCCGTCATTGCCGGGGCCCTGTCCTTCGCCCACCTCCACGACCTCGCCGCGGCCGCTGGCCAGGACGGCTGGAAAGCCTGGGCCTACCCCGTCTCCGTGGACCTGCTCCTGGTCGCTGCCTGGCGTCGGCTGCGTACCGATGGGCCGTCCCGGCTGGCCTGGTGCTGGTTCGTCATCGCCCTGGTCGCCTCGCTCGGCGCCAACGTGGCCACCGCCGGACTCCTCGACCTCGACGACGTTCCGGCCTGGCTGCGCATCCTCGTCGCCGCCTGGCCCGCCCTGGCCTTCATGGGCGGCACCCTCCTCGCCCATTCCGCCACCAGCCGGGAGCCGGAGGCGCCGGCGCCCTCCGCCCCGGACTCCGACCCTGTGCCCGAGGTGGATCCGGAACCGGCCGCTGCTGAGCCGGACCCGGTGCCCGACCCCGTCGCGGTTCCGGCGCCCGAGGAACCCCCGGCCCTGCCCACCGCTGAACCGTCCCCGGCTTCCCCGGCGGTGCCGGTCCCGGCCGCGCTGGTCGACCACGCCCGCAAGGTTGCCGCTGACCACCACGCCCGCACCGGCACCCGGATCGACACCGACACCCTGCGCGCCCGGCTCGGCGTCCCACCGCACCTGGCCGACGCCATCGCCGCCCAACTCACCTGACACCGACGGGAGACACGCCATGACCAGTGACCCGGCCGACCTGACCGCCGCCGACTACTTCGACGCCGCCCGCGAGATGACCGCCGCCGACCGGCCCTACCTCGCCCACCTGCTCGCCGAGGAAGCCGCCCAGCGCACTTCCGACCCGGCCACCGCCGCCGGTATCCGGGCCACGTTCCCCGACCCGGCCCCGACCCGAAAGGAGACGACTCGCCATGCCCGCCCGTGACTTCTTCCACTCCGTGATGCGGATCGGCCCGGTGCAGATCGGCACCCACCGCGACCGCCACGGCCGGACCAAGCACGCCGCCGTGTGCGGTTCGGACGGCTGCGGCTGGTCCGCCGACTACACCAGCCGGTCCGCCGCCCAGCTCGCCGCCCGCACCCACCGCTGCCGCATCAACTGACCGGAGGTCACTGTCATGGACGTCCCGCTCTGGTTCGCCCTGCTGGTCGTCGGAGTCCTCGGCGTCAAGCTCATCCGCCCGCCGCTGTGGCTGGTCCTGGTGCTGCTGCTCGGCGGCTACCTCCTCGCCGACAGCCTTCTCGCCCCGGTCATCGACACCGCCGTCAAGTAACCCGCGATAAGGAGATCCGCTCATGTTCCGGCCCAAGCTCCCGACCATGCCCCAGCCCACCGGCCTGGTCACCCCGCCCGCTGTCGTCGAGCCGACCACCATCACCCCCGGCACCCCGGCCCCGCCGCCGGCGCCCGTCGCCCTGGTGCCGTCCCGGCCCACGGTCCAGCTCACCCCGGGCACCGCGCTCGCCCTGGTCGGCGGCGGCACCGCCGTCGTCCTGGTCGTCGGCACCGTCCTGGTCTCCATGCTCCTCGCGGTCGCCGTCACCGCCGCCTCGCTCGCCGTCTGCGCGGTCGTCCTGCGCTCGCTGCTGGCCTCGCAGCACCGCCGCTGACCGGTCCCAGGTACGGCGCACAAGCCGCCAGCACGCCGCCACCCCCGGGACCGCGCTCCGCCAACCGCCATCGCAAGGGAGAACACCCATGGACCTGCACACAGCCGCCAGCCTCGCGCCGTTACTCGGCTGGGCCGTGCACGGGAGCGTCCTCACCCACCGGCTCGCCTCCGCCCGCCGCGACCCGCTCACCGGCCTGCACACCCGCGCCGGATGGACCGCCCGCGCCGAACACTGCATCCGCCGCCACCCGGCCGCGGCCGTGCTCCTGGTCGACCTCGACCACTTCAAGACCCTCAACGACACCTATGGCCACGCCGCCGGGGACGCCGCCCTCATCGAGACCGCCGACCGGCTGCGGGCCTGGTGCGGGCGCCACGGCACCGCCGGACGCCTGGGCGGGGACGAGTTCGTCGCCGTCGTCCGGGACCTGGCCGCCGCCGACCTCGACGCGCTCACCGCCGCCCTGCACCGGCCATTGCCCTACGAGGGTGCGTCGCTGCCGCTGGCCGCCTCGGTCGGCGTCTGCCGCCTCGCCGAGCTGCCGATGCCGCTCCTGACCGATGCGCTCGCCGCCGCCGACGCGGCCATGTACGCCGCCAAGGGCCGCAGCCGCCGGGGCTCGCGCGCCGCTCGCTGACCGGCCGCCGGGTGGCGCACAAGCCGCCAAGCACGCCGCCACCCGGGGCCGTTCCTTCCAACCGCGATCGAAAGGAACCACCATCATGACCCAGCACACCCCGCCCGCGCCGAGGATCTGCCCGGCCTGCGACGGCTTCGCCTCCGCCGCCGTCACCCTGGGCGGCCGTGACCCGCGCGGCCACCTGCGCATCATCACCGTCGACTGCCCGGCCTGCCACGGCGTCGGCACCGTTTCCGCCCGCCGCGTCCGGGAGGGCGCTGGTGCCTGAGACGCTGCTCGACCCGACCACCCTCGGCGACCTGCTGAGGGTGGCCTCGGCCTCCGACTACCACCGCTGGGAAGAGCAGATCCGCCGCACCGACGGCTGCGCCGACCCCATCCACCTGACCGGCTGGGTGCTCCATAAGGACAAGACCACCGGCCAGACCCTGCACCACTACACCACCGAGACCGAGCCGGGCGGGCGGCTCCGCGTGGCCTGCGGCAACCGCCGCGCCTCCCGCTGCCCGGCCTGCGCCTGGACGTATGCGGGCGACACCTACCACCTGATCCGTGCGGGCCTGGCCGGGGACGACCGCCGGGACATCCCCGCCACCGTCCGCAACCACCCGCGCGTCTTCGCCACCCTCACCGCGCCCTCGTTCGGCCGCGTGCACAACCGGCCCGACCGCGGCGTCTGTCGCTGCGGCACCCGCCACGCCCCGGACGCCCCCGCCCTGGGTACCGCCCTCGACCCGGCCACGTACGACTATGCGGGCGCCGTGCTGTTCAACAACCACGCCGGGCAGCTCTGGCAGCGCTTCACCAACCGGCTCCGCCGCGAGATCGCCGCCCGCGCCGGCCTCACCCAACGGGAACTGAAGGAGGCCGCCCGGCTGTCGTACGGCAAGGTCGCCGAGTTCCAAAAACGCGGCGCCGTGCACTTCCATGCCGTGATCCGCCTCGACGGACCCGACGGGCCGGACACCGCTCCGCCGTCCTGGGCGACCGTCGGCCTCCTCGCCGACGCGATCCGGGCCGCCGCCGCGCACTCCTACACCTCGGTCTCCGTCCCGGCCGCCGAGGATCAACCGGCCCGCACCTTCCGCTGGGGCACCCAGCTCGACGTCCGGCCGGTCAAGGCGTTCGGCGACGGCTCCGACCTCACCGAACAGGCCGTCGCCTCCTACGTCGCCAAGTACGCCACCAAGGCCGCCGAGAACACCGGCACCCTGGACCGCCGCATCGGCGAACTCGCCGAACTCGACCGCCACGGCGTGCCCGACCACACCCGCCGCCTGATCGAAGCCTGCAAGCGGCTCGACCCGCTGTATCCCGACCGGCGTCTGTGGGCCTGGGCGCACATGCTCGGCTTCCGCGGTCACTTCTCTTCCAAGTCCCGCCGCTACTCGACCACCCTCGGCGAACTGCGCCAGGCTCGCGCGGACTACCGCGCCGCCCAGGAACACGCCGCCCTCGAGGACCGCGAGCCGGACACCGTCCTGGTCCTGGCCGACTGGCAGTACGCCGGCCACGGCCACACCCCCGGTGAGTCCGCCCTCGCGGCCACTATCGCCCGCGACCTCCAGCTCAACCGCGAAACCGCCCGCGAAGCATTCGCCGCCTTGGAAGGAGCCTGACGTGAAAGACGAGCTGATGACCGTTCCGCAGATCCTCGCTGAGCTCGGCGGAGTCTCCCGGCGGACGTTCTACCGGTGGCGCGAATTGGGGCAGGGACCGGCTGCTTTCAAGCTTCCCAACGGAGAACTGCGAGTTTGGCGCAGTGACTTCCGGACCTGGCTACGGCAGCTGGAGGCGGCCGCGTGAAGGTTCTCGACGTCAAGGTGTGGGGCGTCCGGAAGAGGAACACCAAGAAGCCGTCCTACGATGTCCGATGGACTGTGGCCGGGAGCGTGTTCTCCGAGCAGTTCCGCACCAAGGGCCTTGCCGACCACTACCGTTCCAAGCTCCTCCGTGCCATCCACGCTGGCGAAGAGTTCGACACGGTGACTGGGCTGCCCGACTCGATGCTTGAGAAGGCAGCTTCGATGACCTGGTACGTCTTCGCTCTGAAGTACCTCGCCATGAAGTGGCCGCACGCTGCGCCGAACACGCGGGACGGGATCAATGAGTCGTTAACCGCAGTGACGATGGCCCTACTCGATGATCGTCCGGGGCGGCCGTCCGACGACCTGCTCAGGAAGGCCCTGCGTAACTGGGCATTTGTCCTTCCGGTACCGGATGATCGCGAATTGCCGACCGAGATCGCAAATACCCTGCACTGGGTGGCAAAGGCGTCGCGCCCTCTGTCAGATCTCGGCGATCCCGCGATCGGTAGGGCCGTCCTGGACTCACTCAAGCTGAAGCTTGACGGAACGGCGGCAGCCGCGGAAACCGTACGCCGCAAGCGGCGCACCCTCGTCAACGCGATGCACTATGCGGTTGACCTTGGGGAGTTCAAAGAGAATCCGATCGCTGGCATCCGCTGGGAGAAGCCGAAGGTGGCTGGGGAAGTCGATCCCCGAGTGGTGGCCAACCCTGAGCAGGCTCGGTCCCTGCTTGCCGCTGTCTCGTACGTCGGCGGACATGGCCGGGCGCGCGGTCGTCGACTCGTCGGCCTGTTCGCCTGCATGTACTACGGGGCCCTTCGTCCCGCTGAGGCTGTCGGGCTTACCGCAGCGGATCTGAAGCTGCCAGAGACCGGCTGGGGGACAGCGCTGCTGAACCGGACACGCCCCAGCGTCGGAAAGCAGTGGACGGACTCCGGCGAGACACATGACGACCGTGGTCTCAAGAACCGGCCGGTGGAAGAGGTCCGGCTCGTACCGATCCCGCCTCAGCTCGTCACCATCCTTCGGCAGCACCTCGACACGTTCGGCACGGCTGAGGACGGGCGACTGTTCACCAACGAGCGTGGGGGAGTGGTCGGCTCCTCGACGTACTACCGCGTCTGGCAGGAGGCCCGTGCGCTGGCGCTTCCCCCGGCCGTGGTCTCCTCACCGCTCGCGGCTCGACCGTACGACCTCCGGCACTCGGCGCTGTCGACCTGGCTCAACTCCGGGGTGGACTCGACCGAGGTCGCCGAACGTGCGGGCAACAGCGTGGAAGTCTTGCTGAGCCGCTACGCCAAGTGCATCGACGGACGGCAGGACATCGCCAACCGCAAGATCGAAGAGTTGTTACGCGAGTACGAGTGATCCGCGCGTAGGCCGTTAGCCCCCAGCCCATACGTCATACGGGCTGGGGGCTTCGTCGTATCCCGGCCGCGTGCCGTCGGTCGTGGGTTGCTAGTTGCACCTGCCGCATCGTGTTTCGTCTCGCTGGAGGACGGCTGCCCCAGGTGTTCCGTCTGGTTCGCGCTCTACGCATGGGCAGGCGGACTAGCGACTCTCACAGTATGGGGGCCTTAGAAGAGGAGCCGCGGCGGCTGGGTGGTGCGCAGTCTCGCTGCCCGGACTGTGGGCTGTTGCAGGATCGGGTGGCGACACTTGATCAGGATTGGGTATTGCTGGAGCCGGACATGGCTCCGCTGGCCCACACAGTGCCGGCGGAACATCGATGGATCGTGCTGTCCGACGGTCGGGTAACCGTCTACGGGGTATGTCCGCCGGATCCATACCAGCGGTGTCGTATCGAGCACCGGCTGGCCTGCTCGGCGCAGCCACTGCCCGACCTTTGGCGGTGGTTGACGACACTGCGCGGCGAGAACGCGCGGCGAGCTGAGCGGCAGGCGGCCCCGAAGCCGCCAGAGCCCCCGGAGCTATGGCCGGATGCCGGGTGATGGTCCCCTCTCAGGCGGTGGCTGACCTGGGCGAACGCTTCAAGATCCTGTCCACGAATAGTCCACAGACCGCGTCATAGAGTCGCTGAGCGCTGCATACGGCTGCACATACGCGAAGACCCCGGCCTCAGCATTTCCGCTGATGACGGGGTCTTTGGGCACCTCATGCAGGGTGCCCCCGGCAGGATTCGAACCTGCGCACACGGCTCCGGAGGCCGTTGCTCTATCCCCTGAGCTACGGGGGCGTGTCGGTTGCGGTGATCGCCTCGACGGGTAGAACAGTACCAGTTCTGGTGGGGTGGTCAGGAACCCGTTTTGCGTGGGCCGGGAGAGGACGCGTCACCCTGTGTGTTCGGGGTGCCACCCGTCAGGAGTGGAAGTGGGGAAAACGCGGACGCGGTGGCCGGTCTCGACCTATTCTCGAGTGGTGCCAGGGGCGTCGCGCCGGGTTCTTGTTGTGGACGACAACAAGGTCATCCGGCAGTTGATCAGGGTCAATCTCGAGCTTGAGGGCATCGAGGTCGTGACCGCGGTGGATGGTGCCGAGTGTCTGGAAGTCGTCCATCAGGTGCGGCCCGACCTCGTCACCCTCGATGTCGCCATGCCGCGGCTGGACGGACTCAGGACGGCGGCCCGGTTGCGTTCCGATTCCCGTACCCGTGACCTTCCGCTCGCCATCATCAGCGCCTGCACCCGGTACGAGGTGGAGAGCGGGCTCGATGTCGGGGTCGATGCCTTCCTCGCCAAGCCCTTCGAACCCAGTGAACTCGTGCGGGTCGTCCGGCGGTTGATCGAGCGGCGGCGGTGCGGGAATGAGGGGGGCAGGAACGGCGGCCGTGGTGCCGGGGGCACCGAGCGGGCTGCCGGGCACACCGGGGGATAGCGGGGACGGGAGGTCTCTCCGGTGGGGCGTCCACATGGCGGAATCCCGGGGAAACCGGCTCGCCCACCCACCCCCCTCCTCCCATACGCTTGTCCCGTGACCCCCGTCGAGCTCTCCCGCACCGTGCTGCGCGCGGTGCGTCGTGCTGTCGACGAAGGAGAACTGCGAGTGGCCGTCCCCGAGCGGGTCGCCGTCGCGCCGCCGGGGCCCGGGGGGTGCGGGGAGTACGCCACCAACGTCGCGCTTCAGCTGGCCGGCCCGGCCGGTCGTACGCCCCGGCATGTCGCCGAGGTTCTGCGGGCTCGGCTCCTTCGCGCCGGCGGCATCAGCGACGTCGTCGTCACCGGGCCCGGGTTCCTCAACATCAGTTTGCGGGGGGCCGCTCCCGTCGCCCTCGTGGAGGAAATCCTGAGGGCAGTTGGCACCGGTGACATCCCTTACGGGCATCTGCACGAGGGAAGCGGGGAGCGTGTGCTGCTGCATGGTGCGGCTGAGGTACGTGCCCTTGTCCAGGTCGACGCCCTCGCGCGCATCCTGCGGTCCCAGGGTGTGGTGGTGCGGACCAGTTGCGAGGTACCGGCCTCCGCGCCCGAGTGGGGCGCTGCTCTGGCCGTTCTCGGGGTCGTTGTCGACAACGCCGAGAACACCGACAACCCCGGCAACACCGAGAACGGCGGCCAGTGCGACGCCCCGCGTGTCGACGTCCGGCCCGTGCCCGCTGCCGACGACCCGCTGCCCCTCGGCCGGGACGCCGCGCGGTGGGCGTTGCTCCGGCCCGCGTCGCACGACCGGCCCCGGATCACCGGAGGGCACCTGGTCCAGCGGGAGAGCAACCCCCTCTTCCGGGTGCGCTACGCCCACGCCCGCACCCGTGCCCTCCTGCGCAACGCCGCCGACCTCGGGTTCGCTCCCGAGCCCGGCCCCGTCAGCGTGAGCGGAACCCAGCCCCTGCTCGCCGCCCTCGCCGACCACCCCCGCGTCCTGGCCGCTGCCGCACGGCACCGCGCCCCCGACCGGCTCGCCCGGCATCTCGTCACCGTCGCCGATGCCACGCAACCCCTGCTTCCCACCGTGCTGCCCCTCGGGGAGGAGAAACCCTCGGCCGCCCACCGTGCCCGGCTCGCGCTCGCCGAAGCCGCCGGGACGGTGCTGGCAGGCGGCCTGTCCCTGCTCGGCATCGACGCACCCGACCATCTGTGAAAGAGCACGCGAAGAATGAGCCGTTCCGCACACCCCGCCGGACCCCGTCACGCCGACGTCCTCCCCGAGGGGCACTATTCCGCACCGCCCGCCGATCTCAACGCACTCGACCCGAAGGTGTGGGCGCAGACCGTCAGCCGTGACGAGGACGGTGCGCTCACCGTCGGCGGGATTCCCGTGACACGGCTCGCCGAGGAGTTCGGCACCCCCGCCTACGTCCTCGACGAGACAGACTTCCGCGCCCGCGCGCGGGCCTGGCGCAGCGCCTTCGGGAACGACGCCGACGTGTTCTACGCCGGTAAGGCGTTCCTCTCCCGGGCCGTCGTGCGGTGGCTCGACGAGGAGGGGCTGAACCTCGACGTCTGCTCCGGCGGGGAACTGGCCACCGCCCTGTCCGCCGGTATGCCCGCCGACCGGATCGCCTTCCACGGCAACAACAAGTCCGTGGCGGAGATCCGCCGGGCCGTCGGGGCCGGTGTCGGGCGGATCGTGCTCGACTCCTTCCAGGAGATCGTCCGGGTCGCGCACATCGCGCAGTCGCTCGGCACCCGGCAGCGGGTGCAGATCCGGGTCACCGTCGGCGTCGAGGCACACACGCACGAGTTCATCGCCACCGCCCACGAGGACCAGAAGTTCGGGATTCCGCTCGCCGGGGGGCAGGCCGCCGAGGCCGTGCGGCGGGCGCTCCAGCTGGACGGGCTGGAGGTCATCGGCATTCACAGCCACATCGGGTCGCAGATCTTCGACATGTCCGGGTTCGAGGTCGCCGCCCACCGGGTGGTCGGGCTGCTCAAGGACATCCGCGACGAGCACGGGGTCGAACTGCCCGAGATCGATCTCGGGGGCGGCCTCGGCATCGCCTACACCAGCGACGACGACCCCCGCGAGCCGCACGAGATCGCCAAGGCGCTGACCGAGATCGTCGCCCGGGAGTGCGAGGCCGCCCGCCTCAGCACCCCGCGCCTCTCCGTGGAACCCGGGCGTGCCATCGTCGGGCCGACCGCCTTCACGGTGTACGAGGTCGGCACCATCAAGCCGCTCGACGGCCTGCGCACCTACGTCTCCGTCGACGGCGGGATGTCGGACAACATCCGCACCGCGCTGTACGACGCCGACTACAGCGTCGCCCTCGTCTCCCGCCGCTCCGAGGCCGAGCCGATGCTCAGCCGGGTCGTCGGCAAGCACTGCGAGAGCGGGGACATCGTGGTGCGCGACGCCTTCCTGCCGGGGGATCTGGCGCCGGGCGACCTGATCGCCGTACCGGCCACCGGGGCGTACTGCCGGTCGATGGCCAGCAACTACAACCACGTTCTCCGCCCGCCCGTCGTCGCCGTCGCGGACGGCGAGGCGCGGGTGATCGTCCGGCGCGAGACCGAGGACGACCTCCTCCGCCTCGACGTCGGGTGAGGTAGGAGAAGGAGACGCGAGAGAGGGAGGCGGAGGATCTTCGGTTCTCGCGGACTTCGCAATGAAATTAATGTCTCACGATCCGGACATAGGGCAGAAACTTTCGTCCGGTGAGTGAGACTGGTGCAATCGAGACGGTAATCAGGAAACGAGGTCGGATGATGCGTACGCGTCCGCTGAAGGTGGCGCTGCTGGGCTGTGGAGTGGTCGGCTCAGAAGTGGCGCGCATCATGACGACGCAGGCCGACGACCTCGCCGCCCGCATCGGCGCCCCGGTGGAGCTCGCCGGGGTCGCCGTGCGGCGCCCCGACCGGGTGCGCGAGGGCATCCCGGCAGGGCTCGTCACCACCGACGCCACCGCCCTCGTCAAACGCGGCGACCTCGATGTCGTCGTCGAGGTCATCGGCGGGATCGAGCCCGCGCGGACGCTGATCACCACCGCCTTCGCGCACGGCGCGTCCGTGGTCTCCGCGAACAAGGCGCTGCTCGCCCAGGACGGGGCCGCGCTGCACGCCGCCGCCGAGGAGCACGGCAAGGACCTCTACTACGAGGCCGCCGTCGCCGGTGCCATCCCGCTGATCCGGCCGCTGCGCGAGTCGCTCGCCGGTGACAAGGTCAACCGGGTGCTCGGTATCGTCAACGGGACGACGAACTTCATCCTCGACGCCATGGACACCACCGGCGCCGGCTATCAGGAGGCGCTCGACGAGGCCACCGCCCTCGGGTACGCGGAAGCCGACCCCACCGCCAACGTCGAGGGCTTCGACGCCGCCGCCAAGGCCGCCATCCTCGCCGGAATCGCGTTCCACACACGCGTGCGGCTCGACGACGTGCACCGCGAGGGCATGACCGAGGTCACCGCCGCCGACATCGCCTCGGCGAAGGAGATGGGCTGCACCATCAAGCTGCTCGCCATCTGCGAGCGGGCCGGGGACGGCGCCTCCGTCACCGCGCGCGTGCATCCGGCCATGATCCCGCTCACCCACCCGCTGGCTTCGGTGCGCGGCGCCTACAACGCCGTGTTCGTGGAGTCGGAGGCCGCCGGGCAGCTGATGTTCTACGGGCCCGGCGCCGGCGGGGCGCCCACCGCCTCCGCCGTGCTCGGCGACCTCGTCGCCGTCTGCCGCAACCGGCTGGGCGGGGCCACCGGACCGGGCGAGTCCGCCTACGCGGCGCTGCCCGTCTCGCCGATGGGCGACGTCGTCACGCGCTACCACATCAGCCTCGACGTGGCCAACAAACCGGGCGTTCTCGCTCAGGTCGCGACCGTGTTCGCGGAGCACGGTGTCTCGATCGACACAGTTCGCCAGCAGGGCAAGGACGGGGAGGCCTCCCTCGTCGTCGTCACCCACCGTGCGTCCGACGCGGCCCTCGGCGGCACCGTCGAGGCGTTGCGCAAGCTCGACACCGTGCGTGGTGTCGCCAGCATCATGCGGGTTGAAGGAGAGTAACCAGCAATGACCCACCAGTGGCGCGGAATCATCGAGGAGTACCGGGACCGGCTGCCGGTCGCCGACACCACGCCGGTTGTGACGCTCCGTGAGGGCGGTACGCCGCTCGTGCCCGCGCAGGTGCTCTCCGAGCGCACGGGCTGCGAGGTCCACCTCAAGGTCGAGGGCGCCAACCCGACCGGGTCCTTCAAGGACCGGGGGATGACCATGGCCATCTCCAAGGCCAAGGAGGAGGGCGCGCAGGCCGTCATCTGCGCCTCCACCGGCAACACCTCCGCCTCCGCCGCCGCCTACGGCGTGCGCGCCGGGATGGTCTCCGCGGTGCTCGTGCCGCAGGGCAAGATCGCGCTCGGCAAGATGGGCCAGGCCCTGGTGCACGGGGCGAAGATCCTCCAGGTCGACGGCAACTTCGACGACTGCCTCACCCTCGCCCGCGCGCTCAGCGACAACTACCCCGTGGCGCTGGTCAATTCGGTCAACCCGGTGCGTATCGAGGGGCAGAAGACGGCCGCGTTCGAGATCGTGGACATGCTCGGCGACGCTCCCGACATCCACGTCCTCCCGGTGGGCAACGCGGGCAACATCACCGCCTATTGGAAGGGCTACCGGGAGTACGCCGCCGACGGCGTCGCCACCCGGACCCCGCGCATGTGGGGCTTCCAGGCCTCCGGCAGCGCCCCGATCGTGCGCGGCGAGGTCGTCAAGGACCCGGCGACGATCGCCACCGCCATCCGGATCGGCAACCCGGCCTCGTGGCAGTACGCGCTTGCCGCGCGGGACGAGTCCGGGGGCTTCATCGACGAGGTGACGGACCGTGAGATCCTGCGTGCCTACCGGCTGTTGGCCTCGCAGGAGGGCGTCTTCGTCGAGCCCGCGTCCGCCGCGTCGGTCGCCGGTCTGCTGAAGGCCGCCGAGCAGGGCAAGGTCGACCCGGGGCAGAAGATCGTGTGCACCGTCACCGGCAACGGTCTCAAGGACCCGGACTGGGCCGTCGCCGGTGCTCCGCAGCCGGTCACCGTCCCGGTGGACGCCGCGACGGCCGCCGAACGGCTCGGGCTGGTCTGACGGCTCCGAAGAGCCCACGCGCCCCCCGGGCCCTCTGGCGCCCTCCACGCCCCGCAGCCGCTGCATCGGACGGCAGAGAGGGTGTATGGAGGGCGCTTGCCCGGGGAAGTTCCCACAGGGGGTGCACAGGGGGCTTGGGGCACGCATCGTGCGCCTCCCGTGCGCCCTATGTCGACACAGAAACTTCCTTCGATAGGCTGTACTCAACCCACCCGCCGCATATGCCGCGGTACCGCGTCGTCTCCGTGGTCCGGAAGCGACCCCGAGAGGCGCGGGAAGCGGCCGGCCTCCTGGTCGGCGGCGACCCCAGGGGTTTCGTACGTCATCGAATGTCATTCGACAGTCACCAGCTCAAGGAGAGTCATCGAGCGATGGCCGGTCCCGCGTTCCGCGCCGCCGCCGTCCGGGTGCGTGTCCCCGCCACCAGCGCCAACCTCGGTCCGGGCTTCGACGCCCTGGGCCTCGCGCTGGGCTTGTACGACGACGTGGTCGTCCGGGTGGCCGAGGCCGGGCTGCACATCGACATCGCCGGTGAGGGCAGCGAGACCCTCCCGCGCGACGAGAGGCATCTGCTCGTACGCTCCCTGCGCACCGCCTTCGATCTGCTGGGCGGACAGCCGCGCGGCCTGGAGATCGTCTGCGCCAACCGCATTCCGCACGGCAGGGGCCTGGGCTCCTCCTCGGCCGCCATCTGCGCCGGCATCGTCGCCGCCCGCGCCGTGACCATAGGCGCCGAGGCCAAGCTCGACGACGCCGCGCTGCTCGAGCTCGCCACCGAGATCGAGGGCCACCCCGACAACGTCGCGGCCTGTCTGCTGGGCGGCTTCAGCCTCTCCTGGACGGAGGGCGGTGTGGCCCGCGCGATCAGGATGGAGCCCGCCGAATCCATCGTCCCGGTGGTCTTCGTGCCCGGCAAACCCGTCCTCACCGAGACCGCCCGCGGCCTGCTGCCGCGCACCGTGCCGCACGTCGACGCCGCCGCCAACGCGGGCCGTGCCGCCCTACTCGTCGAGGCCCTGACCAGGCGTCCCGAACTGCTGCTGCCCGCCACCGAGGACCGCCTGCACCAGGACTACCGGGCCCCCGCCATGCCCGAGAGCGCGGCGCTGGTGGAGCGGCTGCGCGCGGACGGCGTCCCCGCGGTGATCTCCGGCGCCGGACCCACCGTCATGGCGCTGGCCGACGCCGACACCGCCGACAAGGTCGAAGCACTGGCCGGCAACGACTGGGCCGCCAACCGGCTCCGTCTCGATCTGCGGGGAGCGAGCGTGCTTCCGCTCGCCGCTTGACACACGGTTGCCGGATGAGGAGAGGGGGAATGTTTGTTGGATCCGGTAGTGTTAACCTCAAGTCTGCACCCGGCCCCACCATGGCGAGGTGCCTCGTGTCCCCGCTCGGGACAGACATTCTTCCGGGAGCTCCCCAAGCCACACCGTGTTCTCTGCTACGTACGAAGGCAGTGCGTCGTACGCGGACACTGAACGGCCCACCGGTGGGGGTACCCCCTTCGGGGGAGCTCCGGAATCGGTGCGACCGCGCCACGTGACACTGGATGTCACGGCTCGGGAAAGCACCGTCACCAGAAATTTCTTCCGCCGCTCAGGCGGACAACCGCCCCGGCACGGTTCGCACACCAAGGACCGAAGCCGGACAGCACAACCGGTCGCCGAGCCAGACAGGCCGACGTCCGCTCCAGGGAAGGACCCTTCGTGAGCGACACCACCGATCTGATGGGCGCACGTGTCGAGGAGACCGCTGCCGCGCCCGCCACGGACGCCTCCGCGCCTGCCAGCGGTGCCGGCTCCCGGCGGCGCCGCGGTACCGGCCTCGAAGGCATGGTGCTGGCCGAGCTTCAGCAGGTCGCATCCGGCCTCGGTATCAGGGGCACCGCGCGTATGCGCAAGAGCCAGCTGATCGAGGTCATCAAGGAGGCGCAGGCGGGAGCAGGCGCCGCCGCGCCGAAGAGCGAGGCCCCGGCCGAGACGGCGGAGACCAAGCCCAAGCGCCGCGCCACCTCCCGGACCCGTACGGGTGACACTGCCGAGAAGAAGCCGGCCGCCGCCGAGGCCCCCGCCGAAGACGCCGCGGCCCAGCAGCAGATCGACATCCCCGGCCAGACGTCCCCGAAGGTCTCCGCCCCGGCCGAGCAGGCCTCCGCTGCCGAGGCCGCCCCCGCCGAGCGCCGCCGTCGCGTCACCGCCGAGGCGGGTGCTCCGGCCACCGCGCCGGAGAAGACCGCCGTCGAGACGAGGACCGAGCCGAAGACCGAGGCCCCGGCCCAGTCGCAGCAGCAGTCGCAGTCGCACGGCGACGCCAGGTCCGACCACGACGGCAACGACGGCCGCCGCCGTGACCGCCGCGAGCGCAGCCGCGACCGCAACGACCGGAGCGACCGGAGCGACCGCGGAGACCGGAGCGGCGACCGTCGCCACAGGGGCGACGACCAGCAGCAGACCCAGGGCGGCCAGAGCAGTCAGGGCGGCCAGGGCCGTCAGCAGAACCAGCAGCAGGCCGGCAGCCGCCAGGACGACGGTTACGACGACGACGGCGGCCGTCGCGGCCGGCGCGGCCGCTACCGCGACCGTCGCGGCCGACGCGGGCGCGACGACGTGCAGGAGCCGCAGATCGCCGAGGACGACGTCCTGATCCCGGTCGCGGGCATCCTCGACATCCTCGACAACTACGCGTTCATCCGGACCTCCGGCTACCTGCCCGGCCCGAACGACGTGTACGTCTCCCTCGCCCAGGTCCGCAAGAACGGCCTGCGCAAGGGCGACCACCTCACCGGTGCGGTGCGCCAGCCCAAGGAGGGCGAGCGCCGCGAGAAGTTCAACGCGCTGGTCCGCCTGGACTCCGTCAACGGCATGGCGCCCGAACACGGCCGGGGCCGCCCGGAGTTCAACAAGCTCACGCCGCTGTACCCGCAGGACCGCCTCCGCCTGGAGACCGACCCCGGTGTCCTCACCACGCGGATCATCGACCTCGTGTCGCCGATCGGCAAGGGACAGCGCGGTCTGATCGTGGCCCCGCCGAAGACCGGCAAGACCATGATCATGCAGGCGGTCGCCAACGCGATCACGCACAACAACCCCGAGTGCCACCTGATGGTCGTCCTCGTCGACGAGCGTCCGGAAGAGGTCACCGACATGCAGCGGTCGGTGAAGGGCGAGGTCATCTCCTCGACCTTCGACCGCCCGGCCGAGGACCACACCACGGTCGCCGAGCTCGCCATCGAGCGCGCCAAGCGCCTGGTGGAGCTGGGTCACGACGTCGTCGTGCTGCTCGACTCGATCACCCGTCTGGGCCGTGCGTACAACCTCGCCGCCCCGGCCTCCGGCCGCATCCTGTCCGGTGGTGTCGACTCGACGGCGCTCTACCCGCCGAAGCGCTTCTTCGGCGCGGCCCGCAACATCGAGGACGGCGGCTCGCTGACCATCCTCGCCACCGCCCTGGTGGACACCGGGTCCCGCATGGACGAGGTGATCTTCGAGGAGTTCAAGGGCACCGGCAACATGGAGCTCAAGCTCGACCGGAAGCTCGCCGACAAGCGCATCTTCCCCGCGGTGGACGTCGACGCGTCCGGCACCCGCAAGGAGGAGATCCTGCTCGGCAGCGACGAGCTGGCCATCACCTGGAAGCTCCGCCGGGTGCTGCACGCGCTCGACTCGCAGCAGGCGATCGAACTGCTCCTCGACAAGATGAAGCAGACGAAGTCGAACGCCGAGTTCCTGCTGCAGATCCAGAAGACGACGCCGATGCCGGGCAACGGCGACTGACGTCCGTCCCACGCACCTCGGCTCCACCTGCTCCACCTGTCACAAGGGCCGCTCCCCTCCGGGGGAGCGGCCCTTGTGTGTACTCGGACAGGTGTACGATCACGCTGTTCCGGGCCGATCTTCACATCAGGCCCGAACTTCCGATCCCGAGGGGGGACTTGCGTGGGTACTGCCATGTCCGGGGGCGGTCGGCACAGACGCCGGCTGAGAATCGCGCTGCCCGTCGCCGCCGCCGGCGTCGCCGCGGCCGTCACCGCCGCACTGCTGACCTCCGCCGCCGGCGCCGCCACCGCGCTGCCGCAGCCGACCGCCGCCCCGGCGTTCAGCTCGCCGTCACCGGCCGAGCTGAAGAAGCGCGTCGCCGGCGCGCTCGCCGGTGACGACACCGCCGGCCTGCCGCACCAGTCGTCGCTGAGCAAGAGCACCACCACCGACACCGGCAGCACCGGCTCCGTCATCGACGCGAAGATCATCGGTGGCAGCACGACCACCCTCACCTCCGCGCCCTGGATGGCACAGCTCCACTACTACGACGACCGGGGCACCAGCCGTACGAGCGACGACATCGGCTTCTTCTGCGGTGGTGCCGTCGTGGCCCCGACGAAGATCCTCACCGCCGCGCACTGCGTCAAGGGATACAACTGGCACGCCAACGGCGCCGTCGTCACGGGGACCGCGCAGCTCCCCTCCGACGGCGGAGCCAACCTGAACGGCGGCACCGTCTCCGGTGTCTGGCGGCAGTGGAACCATCCGTCGTACAACGCGACGACCATCGACAACGACATCGCGGTGCTCACCCTGCCCGGCCCCGTCAAGGCCACCCCGATCCGCATGACCACCTCCGGCGACACCGCCTCCTACGCCGCAGGAAAGAGCGCCAAGGTCTACGGCTGGGGCCGCACCAGCTCCACCAGCCAGGCCGTCTCCGAGACGCTGAAGGCGGCCACGCTGCCCATCCAGTCCGACGCCACGTGCGCCCGCACCTACGGCGCCGACTTCGTCAAGGGCCACATGGTCTGCGCCGGCAAGCCCGCCGCCGGCACCGACAGCGGCACCACCTCCGCCTGCAACGGCGACTCCGGCGGCCCGCTGGTCGTGAACAACCGGATCGTCGGCGTCGTCTCCTGGGGTGTGAGGGACTGCGTCGAGAAGGGCGCCTACAGCGTCTTCGCCAAGGTGAGCACCTACGTCGGGGCCGCCTACGCACGCGTCGACGACACCAACATCAGCGGCGACCACCGCGCCGACCTGTGGGTGCGCAAGTCCTCGACGACGACCGGCTACTCCAAGAACTCCAAGGGCTCCTCCTTCGCCGCCCGCGAGTCCTGGGGCAGCTGGAAGGGCACCAACGTCGTTCTGCAGACCGACCTCAACCGGGACGGGTACCAGGACCTGGTGTACCGGCGCAGCAGCGACGGCGCCGTCTTCTGGACCCGGTACGTGATCTCCAGCGGCACCTGGTCGACCAAGCGCGTCTTCGACAACTGGAAGTCCCGTACCCGCATCGTCACCCCCGGTGACGTCACCGGCGACTACCTGCCCGACCTGCTGTCCGTGGACTCCGCCGGTGTGCTGTGGATCTACCCGGGCAAGGGCAACGGCACCTTCTCCGCACGTGTGAAGGTCGGCTCCGGCTGGAACCAGTACAACTCCGTGCGCGGCCACGGCGACTTCAACGGGGACGGGAAGACCGACCTGATCGCCCGCCACAAGAGCACCGGTGCGGTGTACCTGTACAGGGGCACCGGCAAGGCCGGCACCGGCGCCTTCTCCGGCCGGGTCAAGGTCCGCACCTGGAGCAACAAGACGTACAACGCCTTCGACGCCGTGGGCGACATCAGCGGTGACGGCAAGGCCGACTTCCTGGCCCGCACCCCCGGCGGCACCCTGTACCTGTACAAGGGCACCGGGAAGGCCACGAGTGGGATCTTCACCACCAGGATCTCCGTCGGTACCGATTTCAAGCAGTACGACATCTTCGGCTGACATCGCGGGACACCACAGGTGAGCGCCATGCTCACCGCTCTTGAACGGAACGCCCTGGGCCCGGCCGTGCAACGGCCGGGCCCAGGGCGCCGTGCGGCCGCGCCGGACTCCCCCTCCGCTCGGACGGCGGGACGACGGGTACGGCGGGACGATGGTTGCTGTACGGGTCGTCACCCGGCCAGGTCCGGCACCGGACGCAGGGGTGACCGACCGGGCAGGAGCTGGAGAGCGCATGCCTGCGGAGAGCACACCCGGGTCCGGTCCACGGGCTTGGAGGAGGCGCCGCACGCCGCACGACAAGCGGCACAGCGGTCTGAAGGCCGTGGCGTGGACCGCCGCGGCCGTCCTCGTCCTGGGCGGCGCCGGCGCCGGATACGTGTACGTCAGGCTCAACGGCAACCTCACGAGCATCGGCATCGACCGTCTTCTCGGCACCGACCGGCCCGAGAAGGCCGGCAACGGCTCCGAGAACTTCCTCGTCCTCGGTTCCGACACCCGCTCCGGGGGTAACCAGAGGCTCGGCGGCGGTGCCGACGACGGCAGCGCCCGCTCCGACGCCGCGATGATCGTGCACGTCCACGAGGGGCACAAGAAGGCGTCCGTGGTGTCCGTCCCGCGTGACACCGTCGTCGACCGGCCCGAGTGCACCGACGCCGAGGGCGGCACCCACTCCGCCGCGAACGGTGTGATGTTCAACTCCGCGTACGCCACGGGCGGGGCCGCCTGCGCAGTGAAGACCGTCGAGTCGATGACCGACCTGCGCATGGACCACTACCTGGAGGTCGACTTCACCGGCTTCCAGAAGCTCGTCGACGAACTGGGCGGCGTCGAGGTCACCACCACCGAGGACATCGACGACCCCGACAGCCACCTCAAGCTGACGGCCGGCACCCACCGGCTCGACGGCGAACAGGCCCTCGGCCTGGTGCGTACCCGGCACGGCGTCGGCGACGGCTCCGACCTGGGCCGCATCCAGCTCCAGCAAACCCTCGTCAGGGCCCTGGTCCGGCAGGTGAAGGAGGTCGGCCTCTTCACCCATCCCAAGAAGCTCTACGACATCGCCGACACGGCCACCAGGGCCGTCACCACCGACTCCGACCTGGGTTCGGTGAACTCCCTGGTGTCCTTCGCCGACGGCTTGAAGGGCATCAGCCCCGACAGCATGCACATGGTGACCATGCCGGTGCGCTACGACCCCGCCGACCCCAACCGCGTCCTGCCGCAGAAGGAGAAGGCGCGACTGGTCTGGGACGCCCTGAAGAACGACGAGCCGATCCCGCGCGCGGCGACGACGGGCACGGCCACGGGTGGGGCCAAGGGCGTCGTCAGCGCCTCTTGAGCGCGCCTCGAGCGCCCCTCGGGCACCCGGCGCCGCGAGCCGACCCCGCCCCGGGAACAAACGACGGCGGCCCCCGGTTTTGGGGGATGGCCCCAGTCCTGGCAGACTGGTACGTCGGCTCCGGTTCACGCTCCCGCATCCCGTGGTGGCGACCCGGCGCCCTCCCTGATCTAGGAGACACCTTGAAGCGCGACATCCACCCCGCGTACGTCGAGACGCAGGTCAGCTGCACCTGCGGCGCGTCGTTCACCACCCGCAGCACCATCGAGTCCGGCACCGTCCGGGCCGAGGTCTGCTCCGAGTGCCACCCGTTCTACACGGGCAAGCAGAAGATCCTCGACACCGGTGGCCGTGTGGCCCGCTTCGAGGCCCGCTTCGGCAAGGCCTCCGGCTCCAAGAAGTAGCGAGCCCCCTATCGCCGGTCCGCGGCGGCGCCTCCTCCGGGGGCGCCGGCCGGGCCGGCGTTTGGTCGCCCGCCTTCCCCTTCCCACGCAGTAGCAGGAGCCCAAGATGTTCGAGGCCGTCGAGGAACTCGTCACCGAACACGCCGACCTGGAGACGAAGCTCGCCGACCCGTCGGTCCACGCCGACCAGGCCAACGCGCGCAGGCTGAACAAGCGGTACGCCGAGCTCACCCCGATCGTCGCCACGTACCGCTCCTGGAAGCAGACGGGCGACGACATCGGGACCGCGCGTGAACTGGCCGCCGACGACCCGGACTTCGCCGCCGAGGTCAAGGACCTGGAGCAGCAGCAGCAGGGGCTGACCGAGAAGCTGCGGCTCCTGCTGGTCCCGCGTGACCCCAGCGACGACAAGGACGTCATCCTCGAGGTCAAGGCGGGCGCGGGCGGCGACGAGTCCGCCCTGTTCGCGGGTGACCTGCTGCGCATGTACCTGCGCTACGCCGAGCGGGTCGGCTGGAAGACCGAGATCATCGACGCCACCGAGTCGGAGCTGGGCGGCTACAAGGACGTCCAGGTCGCCGTGAAGACCAAGGGCGGCCAGGGCGCCACCGAGCCCGGACAGGGCGTGTGGGCCCGGCTGAAGTACGAGGGCGGCGTGCACCGCGTGCAGCGGGTGCCGGCCACCGAGTCGCAGGGCCGTATCCACACCTCCGCGGCGGGCGTCCTGGTGACGCCCGAGGCGGAGGAGATCGACGTCGAGATCAACCCGAACGATCTGCGGATCGACGTCTACCGGTCCTCGGGCCCCGGCGGGCAGTCCGTCAACACCACCGACTCCGCCGTGCGCATCACGCACGTCCCGACCGGAGTCGTCGCCTCCTGCCAGAACGAGAAGAGTCAGTTGCAGAACAAGGAGCAGGCACTGCGTATCCTGCGCTCCAGGCTGCTCGCGATGGCACAGGAGGAGGCGGAGCGGGAGGCCGCCGACGCCCGACGCAGCCAGGTCCGTACCGTCGACCGGTCCGAGAAGATCCGTACCTACAACTACCCGGAGAACCGCATCTCGGACCACCGCGTCGGGTTCAAGGCGTACAACCTGGACCAGGTCCTGGACGGCGACCTGGACGCGGTGATCCAGGCCTGTGTCGACGCGGACTCGGCCGCCAAGCTCGCCGCAGCGTAACTCTCGTAGACACCGGAGGACCAGCGTGCAGCAACATTTTGGGGGGCGCCCCCCAAACCCCCGCAGCGTGCTGCTCACGGAGGTGGCCCAGGCCACCCAGCGGCTCGCCGACGCCGGCGTGCCCTCGCCGCGTACCGACGCGGAGGAGCTCGCCGCGTTCGTGCACGGCGTCAAGCGCGGCGAGCTGCACCAGGTGAAGGACTCCGACTTCGACGCCCGGTACTGGGAGGTCGTCGCCCGCCGCGAGGCGCGCGAACCGCTCCAGCACATCACCGGGTACGCCTACTTCCGCTACCTCGAACTCCAGGTGGGGCCCGGGGTCTTCGTGCCGCGCCCGGAGACCGAGTCGGTCGTCGGATGGGCCATAGACGCGGTACGGGCCATGGACGTCGTCGAGCCGTGCGTCGTCGACCTGTGCACCGGCTCGGGCGCCATCGCGCTCGCGCTGGCCCAGGAGGTCCCCCGGTCCCGCGTGTACGCCGTGGAGATGTCCGAGGACGCCCTCGTGTGGACCCGCAAGAACATGGAGGGGTCGCGGGTCGAACTGCGCCAGGGCAACGCCCTGACGGCCTTCCCGGACCTCAACGGCCAGGTCGACCTGGTGGTCTCCAACCCGCCGTACATCCCGCTCACCGAATGGGAGTACGTCGCCCCCGAGGCACGGGACCACGACCCCGAGATGGCGCTGTTCTCCGGCGAGGACGGCCTCGACCTCATCCGCGGCCTGGAACGCACCGCGCACCGACTGCTGCGGCCCGGCGGGGTGGTGGTCGTCGAGCACGCCGACACCCAGGGCGGCCAGGTGCCGTGGATCTTCGCCGAGGACCGCGGCTGGACCGACGCCGCCGACCACCCCGACCTGAACAACCGGCCCCGGTTCGCCACCGCCCGCAAGGCGGTGCCGTGAGCCCCCCGCAGACTTCATCCACCCCCAGCCGCATGTGTACGAGGAGGCTCGCCAGATGGCTCGGCGATACGACACCAACGACGCGACCGACCGCGCGACCGGTCTGCGTGAAGCCGCGTCCGCCGTCCGTCGTGGCGAGCTCGTGGTGCTGCCGACGGACACGGTCTACGGCATCGGCGCGGACGCTTTCACCGGAGAGGCCGTCGCCGGCCTCCTGGAGGCCAAGGGACGCGGCCGCAACATGCCCACGCCGGTGCTCATCGGCTCGCCGAACACCCTGCACGGCCTGGTCACCGACTTCTCCGAGCAGGCCTGGGAACTGGTCGACGCCTTCTGGCCGGGCGCGCTGACGCTGGTCGCCCGGCACCAGCCGTCCCTCCAGTGGGACCTCGGGGACACCCGTGGCACGGTCGCCGTGCGGATGCCGCTGCACCCGGTCGCCATCGAACTGCTCACCGAGGTCGGCCCGATGGCCGTCTCCTCGGCCAACCTGACCGGGCACCCCGCTCCGGAGAACTGCGACGCGGCGCAGGACATGCTCGGCGACTCCGTCTCCGTCTACCTGGACGGTGGGCCCACCCCGGGCATCGTCCCCTCGTCGATCGTCGACGTCACGCGCCCCGTGCCCGTACTGCTGCGCGAAGGCGCCCTCTCTCCGGAGGAGCTGCGCAAAGTGGTACCCGACCTCGAGGTGGCGAATTGACGGCGCCCGAGTCAGGGCGTGGCATAGGCAACAGGGAACGCAGCGCGGAGGAAACGACCACCTTCGGGTTTCCGCGCGACACCTTCCGCATTCTCCACGTCAGCACCGGAAACGTCTGCCGCTCGCCCATCACCGAGCGGCTGACCCGGCATTTCGTGAACCAGCGGCTGGGCATCCTGGGCTGCGGCCTGATAGTGGAGAGCGCGGGCACCTGGGGGCACGAGGGCGCGCCGATGGAGACGCACGCGGAGACCGTGCTGGCCGAGTTCGGCGCGGACGCCTCCGGCTTCGTCGGCCGTGAGCTGCTGGACGAGCACGTCATCCGCGCCGACCTGGTACTGACCGCGACCCGGGACCACCGTGCCCAGGTCATCTCCATGGGCCACTCGGCGGGCCTGCGCACCTTCACCCTGAAGGAGTTCACCCGCCTGGTGAACGCGATCGACCCGGCGACGCTGCCTCCGCTGGACGAGGGCCTGGTGATGCGCGCCCGCGCCCTGGTCCGCGCCGCCGCCGCGCTGCGCGGCTGGCTGCTGGCCCCGACCGCTGAGGCGGACGAGGTCTTCGACCCGTACGGGGCACCCCTGCCCCTCTTCCGCTCCATCGGCGACGAGATACACCAGGCCCTGGACCCGGTCGTCACAGCCCTCACCGGCGTCCCGACCCGGGCCTGACCGCTCCGCTCGGGGCCGCCCGACCGTCCTGCGCGGGGTGCCGTGGTGCCCGAGTACCTCATGCGGGTGGCCGCCCCGGCCGTGGTGTCCGGGCCGGCGTGGTCCCGGGCGCCGTTCCCACCGCCACGTGTGGCGCAGGCCGGACGGGCTCCGTACGGGCTGTCAGGGTGGCCGTGGCCGTGAGCGGGTGCCCGCCGACCTCCGGGTGGCGTCCGGCAGCCCCCGGGAGGGTGTGGCGGTCGGGCGGTCCCGGGGAGGCGGGCCTACATTGGTCGTACGTCAGCGTCGACGTCCGGGAGCCCACCATGACGGTCACCCATGCCCTCGAGGGTGAGTTCGGGGTCCTGCGCCGGCAGGACCCCGAACTCGCCGAGATCCTGCTCGGCGAGCGCGAGCGGCAGGCGAGCACGCTCCAGCTGATCGCCGCCGAGAACTTCACCTCGCCGGCCGTGCTGGCCGCCCTCGGCTCAGCGCTGGCCAACAAGTACGCCGAGGGATACCCGGGCGCCCGCCACCACGGCGGCTGCGAGATCGTCGACGTCGCCGAACGCCTCGCCGTGGAGCGTGCCAAGGCGCTGTTCGGCGCCGACCACGCCAACGTCCAGGCGCACTCCGGCTCGTCGGCCGTGCTGGCCGCCTATGCCACCCTGCTGCGCCCCGGAGACACCGTCCTCGCCCTCGGCCTGCCCCACGGCGGCCACCTCACCCACGGCTCGCCCGCGAACTTCTCCGGCCGCTGGTTCGACTTCGTCGGCTACGGCGTGGACGCGGAGACCGGACTCATCGACCACGACCAGGTCCGCACCCTGGCCCGTACGCACCGGCCCAAGGCGATCGTGTGCGGCTCCATCGCCTACCCCCGCCACCTCGACCACGCCTTCTTCCGCGAGGTGGCCGACGAGGTCGGCGCCTACCTCATCGCGGACGCCGCGCACCCCATCGGCCTGGTCGCCGGGGGAGCGGCCCCGAACCCGGTCCCGTACGCCGACATCGTCTGCGCGACGACGCACAAGGTGCTGCGGGGGCCGCGCGGCGGCATGATCCTGTGCGGCGCGGAACTGGCCGAGCGCGTCGACCGCGCCGTCTTCCCCTTCACCCAGGGCGGGGCGCAGATGCACACCATCGCCGCCAAGGCGGTCGCGTTCGGGGAGGCGGCGACCCCGGCGTTCACCGTGTACGCCCACCAGGTGGTCGCCAACGCGAGGGCGCTCGCCGCCGCACTGGCCGACGAGGGGCTGATCGTCACCACCGGCGGCACCGACACCCATCTGATCACCGCCGACCCCGCCCCGCTCGGCGTCGACGGGCGCGAGGCCCGCGGCCTGCTGGCGGGAGCCGGGATCGTCCTGGACTGCTGCGCGCTGCCGCACGCCGACGACCGCGGGCTGCGCCTGGGCACCGCGGCGGTGACCACGCAGGGCATGGGGGAGCCGGAGATGGCGTTGGTCGCGGGACTGCTGGCGAGCGTCCTCAGGGGCGGCACCGAGCCCGCACGGGCCCGCGAGGACGTACGGGAACTGACCGCGGCCTTTCCGCCATATCCCGGCTGAGACGTGTCACCCGGCCGGGGTTTCGCACCTGTATCGGCGCGGATGCGGGGTAGGCGCATCCGCATGTCGGGCCAGGCGCACAGTCACTCGTGCAACCATCGTCGCCACCCGGAAGTCCTCACCCGTATGCGTGCCTCGCTAGGGTGTGGGGCTGTGATGGCCAGCGAGATCTGTGGGGAAGCCCGTGCGTGAATACCTGCTGACGCTCTGCATCACGGCCGCGGTGACGTACCTGCTGACAGGGCCGGTACGGAAGTTCGCGATCGTGGCGGGGGCGATGCCGGAGATCCGGGCACGTGACGTGCACCGGGAACCCACTCCGCGGCTCGGCGGGATCGCCATGTTCTTCGGGCTGTGCGCGGGACTGCTGGTGGCCGGCCACCTCACCAACCTCAACCAGCTCTTCGAGAAGTCCAACGAGCCGCGGGCGCTGCTCTCCGGGGCGGCGCTGATCTGGCTGATCGGTGTGCTGGACGACAAGTTCGAGATCGACGCCCTGATCAAGCTGGGCGGGCAGATGATCGCCGCCGGTGTGATGGTCATGCAGGGTCTGACGATCCTGTGGCTGCCCATCCCCGGCGTCGGCTCGGTCGCCCTCACCCAGTGGCAGGGCACGCTGCTCACGGTCGCCCTGGTCGTCATCACCATCAACGCGGTCAACTTCGTCGACGGCCTGGACGGCCTGGCGGCCGGCATGGTGTGCATCGCGGGGACGGCGTTCTTCCTGTACGCGTACCGCATCTGGTACTCGTACGGCATCGAGGCCGCCGCCCCGGCGACGCTGTTCTCGGCCATCCTGATGGGCATGTGCCTGGGTTTCCTGCCGCACAACATGCATCCCGCGCGCATCTTCATGGGCGACTCCGGCTCCATGCTCATCGGCCTGGTCCTCGCCGCCGGTGCGATCTCCATCACAGGCCAGGTCGACCCGGACGCGCTGAACCTGTACGCGGGTTCGGAGAAGGAGGCCGTGCACCAGACGGTGCCGGTCTACATCCCGCTGCTGCTGCCGCTGACGATCATCGCGGTGCCGGCCGCCGACCTGGTCCTGGCCATCGTGCGGCGCACCTGGCGCGGCCAGTCGCCCTTCGCGGCGGACCGGGGCCATCTGCACCACCGTCTGCTGGAGATCGGCCACTCGCACAGCAGGGCGGTGCTGATCATGTACTTCTGGTCGGCGCTGATCGCCTTCGGCGCGCTCGCCTACTCGGTCAACTCGGCGTCCATGTGGATCGTGCTGAGCGTCGTCATCCTGAGCGCCCTCGGTCTGCTGCTGCTCCTGCTGCCCCGGTTCACCCCGCGCGCCCCACGCTGGGCGGAGGCGTTCGTCCCGCCGCGCTACCGCCGCCGCAGGGTCTTGGTGGCGGAGGCGTCCGGCGACCCCGCCGCGGCGCACTCACGGGCCGCCGACGGCCCGGAGGAGGCCGCTGCCGGCCATCGCGCCCCGGTCACCGCCGGCGTCTCGGGCGTCAACGGCGCGACGGCCCTCAGCCACCACGCACGCCTGGGCGACCGGGGAAGGCCGGCAGCTCCCGCTGAGGGGCGTCGGGGCGGACGTCACGGTCAAGGTAAGAATCCGACTAGAGCATTGCCAAGTCGTGGGGCTGCGATGGGGCACTCTTGGGGGTGTCAAGTGCCCCAATATCAGACAATTCGCCCCCTCGCGCGCTCAGACGCGCACACTCACTCGCATGCGTGATCTTCCATGCCGTCGCTAGGTAAAGACTCCATCAAATAGTTTGTGATACCGTTCACGAGTCTCGCCGGAGAGAGCCGACGGACCGTGGTGCGACGGTTCGACGGTGGGGAGGAAAACTCACTCCGTCCGGGGGACTACGCTCGTCCCCGACGACATCCCATGTGCCTCATACCCCCTTTTCAAAGCGGAGTTCCGTCATGCCGTCCAACGACGTCCGGATTCTGATCCAGGCTGCCGTACCCACCGCTGCCGTCGGTGCGGTCGCAGTCGCGGTCGGTGGTGCCGTCGAAGGCGGCCAGGGGGTGATCGGAGCGGTCATCGGGGCGCTGCTCGTGATCCTGCTCATGGGGACGGGCCTGTACGTCCTGCAGTGGATCGCCAAGTCGATACCTCATCTGTTCCAGGCGATGGGGCTGATGATGTACATGACCCAGATCCTGCTGATCTTCGTCTTCATCGCGCTCTTCAAGGACACGACCCTGTTCCACCCGCAGGTCTTCGCCCTCTCCCTGCTCGTCTCCACCCTCACCTGGGTCGCCGCGCAGGCACGGGCCACGATGAAGGCCAAGACCTTCTACGTGGACCCCGAGCCGACGACGGCCGGGAGCGCGGCGGAGAAGAAGGAAACATCGGAGCGGCCGTCGTGAGACGTAGGGCCGGGATAAAGGCGCATGACGGACCCTGCTATCGTCCGATGCCAACTGCGGCATCGCGGGCGCGGGCATCCGAGCTGACGCCTGTCACATCGCGAGGCGAGATGCCCCATTGCCGCCCCCATATCCGTAACACCAGTCCCGTGCCGAACCGCGGCCCCGTGCCGCGCCGACACCACGAGGTTGCCGAATCCATGCGCCACGCTGAAGGAGCCCGCGGTGAGTGCTGACCCGACACAGGTGCTCGCCTTCGAGACCGACTGCCACATCTTCGACGGCTGTGGCTTCCCGTCTCCCGGGCTGCACTCGTTCCTGTTCGAGCCCCTGTGGGGCGACGGCGACAGCAGCGTGTACTTCAACAAGACGATGCTGCTGGCGCTGCTCGGCTCGATCATCATCATCGGCTTCTTCTGGGCGGCGTTCCGCCAGCCAGGTCGTCCCCGGCAAGTTCCAGATGGTCGCCGAGGCCGGCTACGACTTCGTCCGCCGAGGCGTCGTCTACGAGACGATGGGCAAGCGCGAGGGCGAGAAGTACGTCCCGTTCGTCGTCGCGCTGTTCTTCTTCGTCTGGATGCTGAACCTCTGGTCGATCATCCCGCTCGCCCAGATGCCGGTGACGTCGATCTTCGCGTACCCGCTGGGGCTCGCGTTGCTCGTCTACCTGGTGTGGGTCTCGCTGACCTTCAAGCGGCACGGCTTCGTCGGCGCCCTGAAGAACTTCACCGGCTACGACAAGTCGCTCGGTGCCGCGCTGCCGGTCGTCATGCTGATCGAGGCCTTCTCCAACCTGCTCGTGCGGCCCTTCACCCACGCCGTGCGACTCTTCGCGAACATGTTCGCGGGCCACATCCTGCTGGTGCTGTTCACCATCGCCAGCTGGTACCTGCTGAACGGCATCGGCATCGCCTACGCCGGCGTCTCGTTCGTGATGGTCCTGGTGATGACCGTCTTCGAGCTCTTCATCCAGGCCCTGCAGGCGTACGTCTTCGTCCTGCTGACCGTCACCTACATCCAGGGCGCGCTCGCCAAGCAGCACTGAGCGTCCCGCACCGCCCCCATTCGACCGGTGGCCCACCCCCACCGGCCCGTGAAGAAAAGGAAGAACCGGAATGTCCCAGACCCTTGCCGCCGTCACCGGCTCCATCGCTTCCATCGGCTACGGCATCGCCGCGTTCGGTCCCGGCATCGGCGTCGGCATCATCTTCGGCAAGGGCACCGAGGCCCTCGCCCGTCAGCCCGAGGCCGCCGGTCTGATCCGCGCCAACCAGATCCTCGGCTTCGCCTTCTGTGAGGCGCTCGCCCTCATCGGTCTGGTCATGCCGTTCGTCTACGGCAAGTGATCATCTGATCCGCGACCGACTCAGCAGACGAAAGGCACTCTGATATGAGCCCACTGCTTCATATCGCGGCCGAGGAGGCTCAGAACCCCCTCGTTCCGCCGATTCCCGAGCTCGTCATCGGCCTGCTCGCCTTCGTCATCGTCTTCGGTTTCCTCGCCAAGAAGCTCCTCCCGAACATCAACAAGGTTCTGGAGCAGCGTCGCGAGGCCATCGAGGGCGGTATCGAGAAGGCCGAGGCCGCTCAGACCGAGGCCCAGAGCGTTCTCGAGCAGTACAAGGCCCAGCTCGCCGAGGCCCGGCACGAGGCCGCGCGACTGCGCCAGGAGGCGCAGGAGCAGGGCGCCGTGCTCATCGCCGAGATGCGCGCGGAAGGCCAGCGGCAGCGTGAGGAGATCATCGCCGCCGGTCACTCGCAGATCGAGGCGGACCGCAAGGCCGCCGCGTCGGTGCTGCGCCAGGACGTCGGCAAGCTCGCCACCGACCTGGCCGGCAAGCTCGTCGGCGAGTCCCTCGAGGACCACGCCCGGCAGAGCCGCGTGATCGACCGGTTCCTCGACGACCTCGACCAGAAGGCCGAGGCCGCACGATGAACGGAGCGAGCCGCGAGGCCCTGGCAGCCGCACGTGAGCGTCTCGACGCGCTGACGGACTCCACGTCCGTCAACGCCGGCTCGCTCGCCGAAGAGCTGGCCGCCGTCACCGCGCTGCTCCACCGCGAGGTGTCGCTGCGCCGGGTCCTCACCGACCCGGCGCAGGACGGCGAGGCCAAGGCGGAACTGGCCCAGCGCCTGCTCGGCGCCCAGGTCGGCGGCGCTGCCGCCGACCTGGTGTCCGGCATGGTGCGCTCCCGCTGGTCGCAGTCCCGCGACCTGGTGGACGCACTGGAGGAGCTGGCCGACCTCACCGACCTCACCGCCGCACAGCAGGCGGGCGCGCTCGACGGTGTCGAGGACGAGCTGTTCCGGTTCGGCCGGATCGTCTCCTCGAGCAACGAACTGCGCGCCGCGCTGACCGACCGCAAGGCCACCACCTCCGCCAAGAGCGAGCTGTTGCACAGCCTGCTCGGACGCAAGGCGCACGCGACCACCGAACGTCTGGTGACGCGTCTGGTCAACGCGCCCCGTGGACGTAGCCTGGAAGCGGGACTCGAGTCCCTGTCCAAGCTCGCCGCCGGACGTCGTGACCGCATGGTGGCCGTCGTCACCTCCGCGGTGCCGCTGAGCGACTCGCAGAAGCAGCGCCTCGGCGCCAGCCTCGCGAAGCTCTACGGCCGCCGCATGCATCTCAACCTCGCCGTGGACCCCGAGGTCATCGGCGGGGTACGGGTGCAGGTCGGTGACGAGATCATCAACGGTTCCCTCGCGGACCGGCTGGAGGACGCGAGCCGCCGGCTGGCGGGCTAGCGCCGACGCTGAACTCGCAGACGACGCGACCGGCACGACCGGTCCGGCGGATGCGGCAACTGAACACCACGTACGTACTGACGGCCCTGGTTGGGCCGTGCAGAGGATTCACCTCTTCCAGGGGGGAGTCCCCATCCCCCCAAAGTGAAACTTCGGGCCCAACAAGGAGAGCAGGGAACTCAGATGGCGGAGCTCACGATCCGGCCGGAGGAGATCCGGGACGCGCTGGAGAACTTCGTCCAGTCGTACAAGCCGGACGCGGCCTCGCGCGAGGAAGTCGGCACGGTCACCGTTGCCGGCGACGGCATCGCCAAGGTCGAGGGTCTGCCCTCGGCCATGGCCAACGAGCTGCTGAAGTTCGAGGACGGCACCCTCGGCCTCGCCCTCAACCTCGAGGAGCGCGAGATCGGTGCCATCGTCCTCGGTGAGTTCAGCGGCATCGAGGAGGGCCAGCCGGTCGCCCGCACCGGCGAGGTCCTGTCCGTCGCCGTGGGCGAGGGCTACCTCGGCCGCGTGGTCGACCCGCTCGGCAACCCGATCGACGGCCTCGGCGAGATCGAGACCGAGGGCCGCCGCGCCCTCGAACTGCAGGCCCCCACGGTCATGCAGCGCAAGTCGGTGCACGAGCCGATGGAGACGGGCTACAAGGCCGTCGACGCCATGACCCCGATCGGCCGCGGTCAGCGTCAGCTGATCATCGGCGACCGCGGCACCGGCAAGACCGCGCTGGCCGTCGACACGATCATCAACCAGCGTGACAACTGGCGCACGGGCGACGTGAACAAGCAGGTCCGCTGCATCTACGTCGCCATCGGCCAGAAGGGCTCCACCATCGCGTCGATCCGCCGCGCGCTGGAGGAGAACGGCGCCCTGGAGTACACGACCATCGTCGCCGCCCCGGCGTCCGACCCGGCCGGCTTCAAGTACCTGGCGCCCTACACCGGTTCCGCCATCGGTCAGCACTGGATGTACCAGGGCAAGCACGTCCTGATCGTCTTCGACGACCTGTCGAAGCAGGCCGACGCCTACCGCGCCGTGTCGCTGCTGCTGCGCCGCCCGCCGGGCCGCGAGGCCTACCCGGGTGACGTCTTCTACCTGCACTCCCGGCTGCTGGAGCGCTGCGCGAAGCTCTCCGACGACATGGGCGCGGGTTCGATGACCGGTCTGCCGATCATCGAGACCAAGGCCAACGACGTCTCGGCGTTCGTCCCGACCAACGTCATCTCCATCACCGACGGCCAGTGCTTCCTGGAGTCCGACCTGTTCAACGCCGGTCAGCGTCCGGCCCTGAACGTCGGTATCTCGGTCTCCCGCGTCGGTGGCTCCGCCCAGCACAAGGCGATGCGCCAGGTCTCCGGCCGTCTGCGCGTGGACCTCGCCCAGTTCCGTGAGCTGGAGGCGTTCGCCGCCTTCGGTTCCGACCTGGACGCCGCGTCGAAGTCGCAGCTGGAGCGCGGTCAGCGCCTGGTCGAGCTGCTGAAGCAGAACCAGTACGAGCCGATGGCCACCGAGGACCAGGTCGTCTCCGTCTGGGCCGGCACCACCGGCAAGATGGACGAGGTGCCGGTCGCCGACGTTCGCCGCTTCGAGAGGGAGCTGCTGGAGTACCTGCACCGCAAGGAGCAGGGCCTCATGATCTCCATCCGTGAGGGCGCCAAGATGTCCGACGACACGATCCAGGCCGTGGGCGACGCGATCGCGGAGTTCAAGAAGCAGTTCGAGACGGGCGAAGGCAAGCTGCTCGGCGAGGACGCTCCGGCCGCTGCCGCCAAGTGACGTTCAAGGAAGGGACCTGACTCATGGGAGCCCAGCTCCGGGTCTACAAGCGTCGCATCCGATCCGTCACCGCGACCAAGAAGATCACCAAGGCGATGGAGATGATCGCCGCCTCGCGCGTCGTCAAGGCGCAGCGCAAGGTGCGGTCCTCCACGCCGTACGCCCAGGAACTGACCCGTGCGGTCACGGCCGTCGGTACCGGTTCGGACGCCAAGCACCCGCTGACGACGGAGGCGGAGAACCCGACCCGTGCCGCGGTCCTGCTCCTCACGAGCGACCGCGGCCTGGCCGGCGCCTTCAACGCCAACGCGATCAAGGCGGCGGAGCAGTTGACCGCGCGCCTGGAGGGCGAGGGCGTGGAGGTCGACACGTACATCGTCGGCCGCCGTGGGCTCGCGCACTACAACTTCCGTGAGCGCAAGATCGCGGAATCGTTCACGGGCTTCACCGACGAGCCCACGTACGCGGACGCCAAGACCGTCGCGGCGCCGCTGATCGAGGTCATCGAGAAGGACACGGCGGACGGCGGAGTGGACGAACTCCACATCGTCTACACCGAGTTCGTCTCGATGATGACGCAGACCGCGATCGACTCCCGGCTGCTTCCGCTGCGCCTCGAAGAGGTCGCGGGGGAGACGGCGTCCACCAAGGACGAGGTCCTTCCGCTGTACGACTTCGAGCCCTCGGCGGAGGACGTCCTCGACGCCCTGCTGCCGCGCTACGTGGAGAGCCGCATCTACAACGCGCTGCTCCAGTCGGCCGCTTCGAAGCACGCCGCCACACGGCGCGCGATGAAGTCGGCCACCGACAACGCGGGTGAGCTGATCGACACGCTCTCCCGTCTTGCCAACGCGGCCCGCCAGGCCGAAATCACCCAGGAAATCAGCGAGATCGTCGGTGGCGCAGGCGCCCTGGCCGACGCGACCGCGGGGAGTGACAAATAATGACCACCACTGTTGAGACCGCGACGGCCACGGGCCGCGTCGCCCGGGTCATCGGCCCGGTCGTCGACGTGGAGTTCCCCGTCGACGCGATGCCGGAGATCTACAACGCCCTGCACGTTGAGGTCGCCGACCCGGCGAACGCGGGAGAGCTGAAGACGCTGACGCTCGAGGTGGCCCAGCACCTGGGCGGCGGCCTGGTCCGCACCATCTCCATGCAGCCCACCGACGGTCTGGTCCGCCAGGCCCCGGTGACCGACACGGGTACGGCGATCTCCGTCCCCGTCGGTGACTTCACCAAGGGCAAGGTGTTCAACACCCTTGGTGAGGTGCTGAACAGCGACGAGACCTACGACGGCGAGCGCTGGACGATCCACCGCAAGGCCCCGGCGTTCGACCAGCTCGAGTCCAAGACCGAGATGTTCGAGACGGGTCTGAAGGTCGTCGACCTGCTCACCCCGTACGTCAAGGGCGGAAAGATCGGTCTGTTCGGCGGCGCCGGCGTCGGCAAGACCGTTCTCATCCAGGAAATGATCATGCGTGTGGCGAAGCTGCACGAGGGTGTGTCGGTCTTCGCGGGCGTGGGCGAGCGCACCCGTGAGGGCAACGACCTCATGGCCGAGATGGAGGAGGCCGGCGTTCTGGACAAGACCGCCCTGGTCTTCGGCCAGATGGACGAGCCCCCGGGCACCCGTCTGCGCGTCGCGCTGGCCGGCCTCACCATGGCCGAGTACTTCCGCGACGTCCAGAAGCAGGACGTGCTGTTCTTCATCGACAACATCTTCCGCTTCACCCAGGCCGGTTCCGAGGTGTCGACCCTGCTCGGCCGTATGCCCTCCGCGGTGGGCTACCAGCCGAACCTGGCCGACGAGATGGGTCTCCTCCAGGAACGCATCACCTCGACCCGCGGTCACTCGATCACCTCGATGCAGGCGATCTACGTCCCCGCCGACGACCTGACCGACCCGGCCCCGGCCACCACCTTCGCCCACCTCGACGCGACGACGGTGCTTTCCCGTCCGATCTCGGAGAAGGGCATCTACCCGGCCGTGGACCCGCTGGACTCCACGTCCCGCATCCTGGACCCGCGCTACATCACGCAGGACCACTACGACGCGGCCATGCGCGTGAAGAACATCCTGCAGAAGTACAAGGACCTCCAGGACATCATCGCGATCCTCGGTATCGACGAGCTCGGCGAGGAGGACAAGCTCGTCGTCCACCGTGCCCGTCGCGTGGAGCGCTTCCTGTCCCAGAACACCCACGCTGCCAAGCAGTTCACCGGCGTGGACGGGTCGGACGTGTCGCTGGACGAGTCGATCACGGCGTTCAACGCCATCTGCGACGGTGAATTCGACCACTTCCCGGAGCAGGCGTTCTTCATGTGCGGTGGCATCGAGGACCTCAAGAAGAACGCGAAGGAGCTGGGCGTCTCCTGAGCCTCGCGCTCGAGTCGGGGGGCGGGCACACCGCCCCGCCCCCCGGCCCACGCCCATTAGACTTGTAACCCACACCCGGCGGGCCTGCCGGGTGGTGACCCGAGGAGCCATCTTGGCTGCTGAGCTGCACGTCGCGCTGGTCGCGGCCGACCGAGAGGTCTGGTCGGGCGAGGCCACCCTGGTCGTCGCGCGCACCACGTCCGGCGACATCGGCGTCATGCCCGGTCACCAGCCGCTGCTCGGTGTGCTGGAGTCGGGACCGGTGACCATCCGTACGAACGACGGCGGGACGGTCGTCGCCGCGGTGCACGGCGGTTTCCTCTCGTTCGCGGACGACAAGCTGTCGCTGCTGGCCGAGATCGCCGAACTGTCGCACGAGATCGATGTCAAGCGCGCGAAGCGGGCGCGGGAGCGTGCGAAGTCGGAGGCGGACGCCTCGGCGGAGCGGCGCGCGGACGTACGACTGCGTGCGGCGGCGGAGCACTGAACGACCCGAGGCACCTTCCAGGCCGTCTAGGCTCTGGGGGAGCCGTGCATTGACGTCACTCAGCCGCGGCTGGGACCGGAGCGATCCGGACCCGGTCGCGGCTGAGGCAGATCTGGATGATTTTTCCGTTCCGTTACCTAGGAGACGAGGAGGTCGGTGTCGATGGTCCTCGCTCTGACTGTGTGCGGAAGTGTCGTGGCGCTCGTGGTGGTGGCTCTCTTCGTCTTCGGCCTGCGCCGCCGCCTCATCCAGCGCTCCGGCGGAACGTTCGACTGCAGCCTGCGCTGGGAGGCCCCGGAACCGGGCGACTCCGGCGGCAAGGGCTGGGCGTACGGGGTGGCCCGCTACAACAGTGACCGGGTGGAGTGGTTCCGCGTCTTCTCCTACGCGCCGCGTCCGCGCCGCGTCCTGGAGCGTTCGGCGATCGAGGTGGCCGGCCGCCGGGTGCCCGAGGGCGAGGAGGAGCTGGCGCTGCTGTCGGACGCGGTGATCCTGGCCTGCCTGCACCGGGGCAGGCGGCTGGAGCTGGCGATGAGCGACGACGCGCTGACCGGTTTCCTCGCATGGCTGGAGGCGGCGCCGCCCGGACAGAGGGTGAACGTCGCGTAGAGCGACGTTCAGGGCCCCGCTGGGTGGGGTCCCCCCGGCAGCGGAGCTGTTGGGGGGAGGGTGAACGTCGCTCAGCCCGGTCAGGCCTGCTTCAGCCCGCTGTCCGTGGCGCTCATCAGCTTCCCACTATGGCCACAGGTCAATGGGTTCGGACCAATGGGGAGCGTCCTGGCACACGACGGCTGGATCCCGAGGGGATCCAGCCGTCGGAAGCACCGCGGAGGTCGGCCGCGCGGAGGGACGCGTCTGTCAGGCGGCCATCGGCTGCCATTCGGTCAGGTCGCTTTCCTCGGCGAAGAGGCGGGGGGCGAGCACCCTGAGATGGGCAGGCGGCTGCTGGCGCGCGGGCACGAGGCGCAGCGTCTTGATTCCGTCGTCCTCTTGCGTCTGCTCCTCGTCCTCGAACCCCGCGAACCGGTAGGCGATCTCCATCATCCGGTTGCGCTCCGTACGCCGGAAGGAAGCCGTCAGCCCGGTGCCGGCAAGGGCTGCCTCGTCGGTGAGCCAGCGCAGGAGGGCGGCGCCCACCCCGAAGGACACCACACGGCAGGAGGTGGCCAGCAGCTTGATGTGGAAGGCCTCCGGCCGTCGCTCCAACAGGATCACCCCGACGGCGCCGTGCGGGCCGAACCGGTCGGTGAGCGACGCGACCAGCACCTCGTGCCGCTCGTCCGATATCAGGGCACGCAGCGCGTCCTTCGAGTAGTACACCCCGGTCGCGTTCATCTGGCTGGTGCGCAACGTCAGTTCCTCCACGCGCGCGATGCCCTCCTCGTTCGCCCGGTGGATGCTCAGCTCCAGGCCGAGCGTACGCATGAACTCCTCATCGGTGCCGGCGTGTCCGGTCCGCTCGGTGTCCCGCTGGAAGCCCGCCTGGTACATCACTCGGCGGTTGCGGGCGTCCGCCGTGACCACGGCCGGCGTGAACTCCGGCTTGTTCAGCAGCTCGAGGACGTCCTCGGCGGTGTAGCAGCGGACCTCGGGAAGGTGGTAAGAGACCTCGGCGCGTTCGGTGGGCTGGTCGTCGACGAACGCGATGGTTCTGAGGTCGAAGTTGAGCCGGTCGGCGATCGCGCGCACGGATGCCGACTTCGGCCCCCAGTTGATCTGCGGCAGGACGAAGTACTCCGCCAGCCCCAGCTTCTCCAGCCGCTGCCAGGCGTGATCGTGGTCATTGCGGCTGGCCACGGACTGCAGGACGCCCCGGGCGTCCAGCTCGCGCACCACCTCTCGGACAGCCGCCGGCACGTCCACGTCGCCGTCCTCGAGGAGGGTGCCCTGCCACAGCGTGTTGTCCAGGTCCCAGAGCAGGCATTTGACGGTCGGCTGCTGCGTCACCGCTGATTCCCTTCTCGTCGGGTGGGCATCGTCACACTTCCCACAGGGTCACCGTCCAGGCCGCGACCGGACTGTTGCTGAGTACGAGCACGTGCGCCCCCGGCTCCAACTCGCCGAGGGCGAGCAGCCGGTCCAGGTTGAGCACCACGTCCATCGGGCCGAGGTGCCCGTAGTCGGCGAGGTGGGCCGCGCACACCGGATGGATCGGCAGGCCCAGGCTGACGCGGTAGAAGTCGAACGCACTGGCGGTGACGTTCTGCATCAGTGTGGCGGAAACGTCCGCCTTGGTGATGCCGGCGTCGGCCAGCACCTCGTCGACCATGCGGTCCAGCCGCTTGCGGCTGTGCATGGCCAGCTCGAAGGAGTAGCGGTCGTTGTCGAGGCACTCCTCACGCCACTGGGACCACGGCCGCGCCTTGTAGTCCACCCGGAACAGGTCGTGGAAGGAGCTGTCGGCCTCCATGCGGTGCGCCCTGAGCACCGGCCGTCCGCCCCGTACGAGGGTCATGGCGAAGGCGCCGTCTCCGATCACGGTGACGGGCCGGCGTACCCGGTCGGCAGCGGTCGGGCGGCTTCCGTAGGTGAGGAGTACGCTGTTGCGGCTCGGATCACCGAGCAGCAGGTCGCGGGCCAGCCCCCAGGCGGCCGAGGAACCGGCGCAGCCCAGACCGTCCACCGTGAAGGGGAAGACGTCCTTCAGCCCGGCCAGATGCGCGATCTTGCCGGAGTCGGAGCCGATCAGCACGTCCGGGGCGCGGGAGGCGATGTGCACCATCAGGTCGGGGGGCTCCGGCAGCCGGGCGACCAGTTCCCGGCACGCGCGGGCGGCCAGTTCGGTGGCCTCGGTGTCCGGGAAGACGCCCACCGTCTTCACCCCGGCCTGCTCGGCGAACTTCAGCTCCTCCTCGCTGAGCCGGGACAGCTCCGGCAGGTCGACGACGGCGGTGCGGTCCTCCGGCAGCAGACAGGACACCGCGCCTATGCCGATCTCGTCGGTCCTGTGGGTCATGCCGTTTCCTCCAGCGCTCGTTCGGCGAGGATGAGCTGGCAGAGCTCCTCGCTGCCTTCGATGATCTGCATCAACTTGGCGTCCCGGTAGGCGCGTGCCACCGTTCCGCCGTCCCGCGAGCCGGCGGAGGCGAGGACCTGTACCGCTGTGGCGGCGGCCCGTGCCGCGCCGCCGGCGGCAACGTGCTTGGCGAGCACGGCGGCGGTCGACAGGTCCGGGGCGTGGGTGTCCCAGCGGTCGGAGGCGGCCTCGCAGACCAGGGCCGCCGTCCGCTCGGCCGTGTAGAGCTCGGCCAGATGCCGTGCGACGAGCTGATGCTCCGCCAGTGGCTTGCCGAACTGCTCCCGACCGAGGGCGTGGGCCGCGGCCGCCCGCAGGCAGGCGCGGATGATGCCGACGCACCCCCAGGCCACCGACATCCGCCCGTAGGTGAGGGAGAGGGTGGTCAGCAGGCCCAGCGGCAGACCGGTGCCGGACAGCACGCTGGTGGCCGGGAGACGTACCTCCTCCAGGAGCACGTCGGCATGCCCGGCCGCGCGGCATCCCAGCGGGTTGCCCACCGGTCGCAGGGCGACCCCCTGGGCTCGCGTCGGTACGAGCACGGCCGTGGCGTCGCCCCGGTAGCGGCCGAAGACCACCACCACGTCGGCGTAGGCGGCAGCGGTCGACCACACCTTGTGGCCGCTCACGACCACGCTGTCGCCGTCGTCCTCGACCGTGGTGCTGATCGCCGACAGGTCGCTGCCCGCCTGAGGCTCGCTGAAGGCCACGGCGGCCAGCCAGCCCCCGGTGAGCCGGCCCAGCTCGCCGACGCGCTGTTCGCGGGTACCGAACCGCTGGATGGTCCAGGCGGCCATGCCCTGCGACGTCATCACGCTCCGCAGCGAGCTGCACATGCTGCCCGCGTGGGCGGTCAGTTCGCCGTTGCGGCGGCTCGACCATCCGCGCCCGCCGTACTCCTGCGGGACCTCGGCGCACAGCACGCCGGCGGCACCGAGTTCCCGCAGGACCCGCTCGGGTATGGCGCCCTCCAGGTCCCATGCCGCGGCTCGGTCACCGATCGCCGCGGTGATGAGCGCGGCCGGCTCCTCAGCCATGACTACCGGCCAGACGCAGCACGAGGGCGGTCATGGCCCGGACCGTGCGGAAGTTGTCGATCCGCAGGTCGGGTCCTTCCACAGTGACACCGAAGGCCTGTTCGATGTGCACCACCAGTTCCATCGCGAACATGGAGGAGACACCGCCGGTGCCGAAGAGGTCGGTGTCGGCGTCCCAGGACGTCCGGGTGTGCTTCTCGAGGAAGCGTGTGAGGTCGGCCTCCACCTGTTCTGCTGTGATCCCACGGGCCGTTGTGGGCTCGCTCATGTCCGTTCCTCTCAGGGTCTCTTGTGGGCAAGGGTGAGGCCGTCCGCCACGGTCAGCAGGGAGATCTCCACGCGGTCGTCGTCGCGCAGCCGGGCGTTGAGTTCGCGGATGGCCCGGGTGTCCGCGTCCTGGGCGGCCGGATCGGCGACCCGGCCGAAGAACAGCGTGTTGTCCACCACGACCAGACCGCCCGGCCGCAGCAGCGTCAGGCACTGCTCGTAGTAACGGGGGTAGTTGGCCTTGTCGGCGTCGATGAAAGCCAGGTCGAAACTGCCGGTGCCACGCTCCGCCACGAGCCGGTCGAGGGTCTCGCCGGCGTCGGCGAGCCGGAGGACGATCCGGTCGGCCACCCCGGCGCGCTGCCAGTAGCGGGTCGCGATACGGGTCCAGCGCTCGCTGTTGTCGCAGGTGACCAGGGTGCCGTCCGCGGGCAGGGCGCGGGCCATGCACAGGCTGCTGTAGCCGGTGAAGGTGCCGACCTCCAAGACGTCGCGGGCGCCGGTGAGCCGTACCAGCAGGGCGAGGAACTGGGCCTCCTCGGGCAGCGCGAGCATGGCCCGGAGCATCGGCATGCCGGCGGTCTCCGCGCGCAGGTCGCGCAGTACGTCGTCGTCGCGCAGCGACACCGCCCGTACGTAGTCGTGCAGCCGCTCGTCCAGGGAGAGCTGACCGGCCATCAGGCCCACCCCCCCGCGGCGTAGGTGTAGAAGCCGCGGCCGCTCTTGCGGCCGTGCTCGCCGTCGCGCACCTTGCGCAGCAGCAGTTCGCAGGGGCGGCAGCCCTCGTCGCCGGTGCGCCGGTGCAGCACCCGCAGGGAGTCCACGAGGTTGTCCAGGCCGATCAGGTCGGCGGTGCGCAGCGGACCGGTCCGGTGGCCGAGGCAGTCCTGCATCAGAAGGTCCACGTCCTCGGCGGTGGCCTGTCCCGACTCCACGATGCGGGCCGCGTCGTTGATCATGCGGTGCAGCAGCCGGCTGGTGACGAAACCGGGTCCGTCGGCGACGTGCACCCCCTTGCGGCCCAGGGCGCCGAGCAGCCGGGTCACGCCGTCCAGCGCCGGCTGCCCGGTGCGGGGACCGCGGATCACCTCCACGGTGCCGATCAGGTAGGAGGGGTTCATGAAGTGCACCCCGATCAGCTTCTCGGGGCAGCCGATACGATCGGCCAGCTCGTCCACCGGGATGGAGGAGGTGTTGGTGACCAACACCGTGTCCGGTCCGGTCAGCTGGTCGATACCGGCGAGCGCCTTGGCCTTCACCTCGGCGTCCTCGGTGACCGCTTCGATCACCGCCTCCGCCCCCTGGCAGTCGTCCGCCGAGGCGGCGATCGTCAGTTCACCCGGCGGCCCGTCGGGGCGCACGCCCATGAGCCGGGCCGTGCGCAGCTCATGCTCGATCCTGGCCCGGATTCCCGCTCGTCGGACGGGTCCGTCTCGACGAGGGTCACCGGCAGGCCCCGGCCGAGTGCCAGGGTCGTGATGCTGACCCCCATCACCCCGGCTCCCAGTACGGCGAGTCGCGGAGCCGGCTGTTGTTCTGTCACCGCGCGTACCTCCCCCACCCCTCGGGCGGGCATCGATGAGTCGTTCGCTCGGGCAATTGGTCTGGACTGTGGTTCTCCCACCGGTGCCGGTCGCGCCCGGGATCGCCGGGGGTGACGGACCTGTGCCGTGCTGCGTCGCCGTCCCGGGCCGCCGCGGCACACGGCGAGGAGATTCTCCGGTCCAGTGGGGAGTGGCGTCTCGGAGCGGTGGCCGAATTTGTTGCGCTAGGGCGCCATGGTCCTCCCCCTGATCATCCGCACGGTGACCGTAACACCATAGGTCGGCTTTCTGGCAGGTCGCAATTGCCCGCCGCGGCCGGTGTGCGGTGCGCTGCGAAAAGCCATCTGAGGGAAGTGTGTCTAGATGTCTGCTTTCGCGCTCAATGGTCGCAGGTAGGGGATGGTTGAGCGACTGTCCGAAGGTTTTCGATGTGGCTGAAAAGAGTTGCTGTGGCATTGCTCGAGTGTGGTCGTCAGGTGCGTCCGCCCTGCTGTGACCTGGCCTTACTGTGCCCTCTCGTGAGGTGGGGGGCGAGGGTGGTGCCGGGCGGTTGCACCCTTGCCTGTCAAAGATCGGGAGTGTTACCGTCCGGCGGGAGTGAAGATCGAATGGGGGGTGGACATAGTGTGCGCATCGACGTAGTTCGAATCTCTCATTTATGTGTCGGTGCCCGCATCGCCCTTTTCTGAGTGCATTCCTTACCTGCCTCCAGTGCGGCCCTTATTTGTCTCTGCTGCGGCTTTCCGTATTCCTCTCCGGGATTTCGGGAAGCGTTTTTCTTGCGTTCAATCGGTGTATCGGCTCCTGTGCCTGCCCGACACGAGCACGGCGGTCACAAGCTCATTCGGACAAGGCGAAGGTCAATGGATCACAAGCGTGCTCTTCTGCTGAAACTGCTGGCTTCCGTGCAGCAGGCGGCCGTCCCCGGAAACGAATTTGAGGGCATCGCCGTCATCGGGCTGGCCGGGCGGTATCCCGGGGCGGCCACACCGGAGGAGCTGTGGCACAACGTGCTGCAGGGGCGCCACTGCATCAGCGAGGTGCCCTCCGACCGCTGGCCGGCGGAGGAGCACTACCACCCTGACGGCGCGGACGGTCGCAGCTACAGCAAGTGGGGCGGCTGGCTGCAGGACGTCGACAAGTTCGACCCCCTGCTCTTCCAGATCTCGCCCTCCGACGCGGAGGAGATGGACCCCCAGGAACGTGTCTTCCTGGAGACCGTCTGGGCGACCGCCGAGGACGCCGGATACGCGCCGCGCGGCTTGGCCGACGCCGGCCCGGTCGGTGTCTTCGCCGGAGTGATGAACAACGACTACGAGTGGCTGGCCGGGCAGGCCGACGCCTTCGGCGTGCGCACCAACGCCCGGGCCCCGCACTGGTCGATCAGCAACCGGGTGTCCTACGCGCTGGACCTGCGCGGCCCCAGCCTGACCGTGGACACCGCCTGCTCCGCCTCGCTCACCGCCATCCACCTGGCCTGCGAGAGCCTACGCCAGGGCGAGTGCCGGATGGCCCTCGCGGGCGGGGTCAACCTCATTCTCCATCCCGAGCACCTGGGCATGCTGGCGGACCGCCGGATGATCTCGCGAGGCGACCGGTGCCGCAGCTTCGGCGCCTTCGCGGACGGATTCGTCGACGGCGAGGGCGTCGGCGCGGTCCTGCTCAAGCCGCTGCGCGCGGCGGAGGCGGACGGCGACCGGATCTACGCCGTCCTGAAGGGCTCCGCGATCAACTCCGATGGGCGCACCAGCGGTTACACGGTGCCCAGCCCCCGGGCGCAGGCGGAGGTGATCCGCGCGGCGCTGCGCCGGTCCGGTGTCGACCCGCGCACCGTCACCTACGTGGAGGCCCACGGGACCGGCACCCCGCTCGGTGACCCCATCGAGATCGCCGGGTTGCGCGAGGGACTGCTGGGCGGCACCCCCGCCGACGCCAGGCCCGAGTGCGCCATCGGCTCGGTCAAGTCCAACATCGGCCACCTGGAGTCCGCAGCCGGAATCGCCGGATTGGCCAAGGTGCTGATGCAGCTCCGGCACGGAGTGCTGCCGCCGTCACTGCACTCGGCGCAGCTCAACCCGGACATCGATCTGTCCGGGACCCCCTTCCGCGTGCAGCAGGAGGCCGCACCCTGGCCGCGCCCGGTGCTGCGGGACGACGACGGCCAGGAGCGCGAGTTCCCGCGCCGTGCCGGGATCAGCTCCTTCGGCGGCGGAGGCGCCAACGCCCACTTGATCGTCGAGGAGTACCGGGGCAGCCGGCCGCCGCCCCGGAGGGCCGCGGCCGGGAACTGGTCGTGCTCTCCGCTCTCAGCGAGAGACGACTGCGCGCCTACGCCGGGCGACTGGCCGACTTCCTGGACGGCGGCGCGGTCGGCGGCGCGTCCCTCCAGGACAGCACCCGCATGGCCGCCGAGGTGCTACGGGCGCGACCGGAGGACCTGGATCCGGACACCCCGCTTGCGGACTACGGCTGCTCACCCGCCCAACTCGCCATGCTCAGCGAAAGGCTGGGTATGGAGCAGACGATTCCCGGTACCGCGTCGCTGCGCGGCCTGGTGTCCAGCGGGGAACCAACACCCGCCCTGGCCGACGTCGCCCACACCCTGCGTGTGGGCCGCGAGCAGCTTGACGTCCGGCTCGCCTTCCCGGCGCGGGACCTCGCCGAGGTGCGCGCGGTGCTGCGGGCCGTGGCCCGCGAAGCGGAGACCGACGTGGAGCTGAACGATGCCGGCGCCACCCGCCGCACGCTCGACCCGGGCGTGGACGAGCGCCTGGCCCGTGCCCTGGCCGACGGCGACCTGCGGACGGCGGCCCGACTGTGGACTCGAGGCGCGCGCGCCGGCTGGCCCGCCACCGGGGGGCGCCGGGTGGGCCTGCCGACGTATCCCTTCGACCGCAAGCGCTACTGGCTTCCCCAGCCCGCCGCCACGCGCCCGGCCGGGGGACACAGCCCCGCGCACTGCCCCGGAGCGAGGTGGTCGCACTCGCGTCGGCCGAGGTGCAGCAGGCTGCGGCGGTGAGCGCCTCCACCGTGTGTACGGGTGAGGTCCGGGTCGCCGTGGCGGACGACGCCGTCGGAACCGGGGAACGCGAACTGCGCTGCCTGCAGCCGGTGTGGTGCCCCGAGGACCTGGAGCACGCCAGCGCGGCCGGACCGGGCGAGGGCCCGGTGGCCGTGCTCACGGCCGGGGAGCCCGACGCGCTGGCCGAGGCGCTGATCCGCCACCACCCCGGGGCACGACTGATCCGACTGGACCGCGAAGATCCGGCCGCGCTGCTCGCCGAGCCGGTCGCGCACCTGTACCACCTGGGCGCCATGCGGCGCCCGGGCGATGTGGGGACCGGGGTGCGCGACGGCGTGCTCGCGCTGTTCGCGACCCACGCGGCCGCCTCGCGGCTCACCGTGGTGACCGAGGGCGCCCATGAGGACAACCCGTCCGCCGCGGCACTGCTCGGCTTCGCCCAGGTGCTCGCCGCCGAACAGCCCGACCTGGACATCACCTGCGTCGACGTGAAGGACACCGACCCGGGGCAGGCGCTTGCCGCGATCCTCGCGGAGCCCGCCCACCCGGCCGGCCGCGCGACGCTGCTGCGGGACGGCCGACGGTACGTACGGCGCCTGGTGGACAGCCCACTGCCCCGGCCCGACCGATCCCCGTACCGGCAAGGCGGAACGTATCTCCTTCTGGGCGGCACCGGGGGCATCGGGCGAGTCCTGTCCGAGGACCTCGCCCGCCGATTCCGTGCCAACCTGGTGTGGATCAGCCGGAGCGAACCCGGACCCGATCAGGAACGGTCCATCGCCCGCGTGCGCGAGGCGGGCGGCGAGGTCCTCCACCTGACGGCCGACGCCGCCGACCCGGGCGCGCTGCGCGCGGCCGTGGCGAAGGCCAAGGAACACTTCGGCACGCTGCACGGCGCCTTCCACACGGCCATGACGTTCAACGCGAGCACCATCGCCGAACTCGACACCACCGCACTGCGCTCCGCGCTCGCCGCAAAGGTCGACGGCTCGGTCGCCCTGGCCGAGGCACTGGACGGCGAACCCCTGGACTTCCTCGTCCTCTTCAGCTCCGTCGGCTCCTTCGTCAGCGCCGCGGGCAACGCCGCCTATGTGGCCGCGAGCGCCTTCCAGGACGCCTACGGCAGACATCTGGTCACCCGCCGCCCCCATCCGGTGCACGTCGTGAACTGGGGCTACTGGGGGCAGGTCGGCTCCGGGGCGCAGACGGGTCTGGCGGAGGTGTTCCGCAGGGCCGACATCGACGCCTTCCCGGTGCACGAAGGGCTCGACGTCCTGGAGCGGGTGCTGGCGCACGGCCCGGTCCAAGTGATGCCGATCCGGGCGGGCCGGCGCGCGCTGGAGGCTCTGGGGCACCGCCCGTCGGAGCTGGCCCGCCGTCTCGGCCGCCCCGAACCGGCCGGTCCCGGCGCCGGCGCCGTACTGCGGGGCTACGACCGGCTCGCCGCCCTGTGCGACCGGGCGCTGCTCGGCGTCTACCGGCGGATGGGGGCCCTGCTGCGGCCGGGGGAGCGGCACGACGTCTCCGCCCTCGCCGACCGGCTGGGCATCCTGCCCAAGTACCGCAGGCTGCACCGGGCCCTGCTCAACATCCTCGCCGACGCCGGCCGGGTGGCCGTGCGCGGCGACGAGGTGGAGGTGCTGTCGGCCGGTGACGCAGGTGACTGGGACGACTGGGAGCGGGAACTCGAGCAGATCGCCGCCGACCACCCCGACATCACGGCCACGGTCACGCTCACCCGCCTTTTCCTGCGGCGCTATCCCCAGGTGCTGCGCGGCGAGGTCGGTGCCACCGAAGTGATGTTCCCCGACGCGTCGATGGACCTCGTCCAGGACTTCTATCGCGGCAACCCGCTCACGGATTCCTTCAACGAACTGGTGGCCCACGCCGTCGCGGAGTACGCGCGCCCGCGCCTGTCCGGGCCGGACCGCGGAGAGCCGCTGAGGGTGGTGGAACTCGGTGCCGGGACGGGCGCGACGACCGAACGGGTCCTGCCCGTGCTGTCCGGCGCCCCCGGGCGGGTCGAGTACGTCTTCACCGACATCTCGCCGCAGTTCCTGGAAGCAGCCAGGCAGCGCTTCGCGGACACCTTCCCGTTCGTGGTATTCCGCACCCTCAACCTCGAACGGCCCCTGGCCGAACAGGGGTTCGCACCGGGCGCGGCGGATGTCGTCGTCGCCACCAACGTGGTGCACGCGACCTCGGACCTGCGCCGCAGCCTGCGCACGGCCCGAGAACTGCTGCGCCCCGGCGGTCGGCTGGTGCTCAACGAGCTGACGGCGGTCCGCAGCAGCATCACCGTCACCGGCGGGGTTCTGGAGGGCTGGTGGGCGTTCACCGACGCCGGTCTGCGCATCCCGGACGCCCCGCTGGCCGCCGCGGCGACCTGGCAGCGCCTGGTGCTGGAGGAGGGCTTCGCCGACGCCGCCGTCCTGGACCGGGACCTTCCCCTCGGCCAGCACGTGATCGTCGCGCAGAAGGCCGGCCGGGCGGACCCGGCCGGGGCGGCACCGGCGGTGCCCGCGGCCGGGCGGCCGGCCCCGCCACCGTCCCGGCGGGCGGCACCCTGCTGCCCGAGCTCGCGCGGATCGTCGAGCGCACTCTGAAGCTCGAGGCGTCCCTCGACACCGACCGGCCGCTGTCCGACTACGGCTTCGACTCGCTGAGCGGCATGAAGGTCGCGGCGGTGATCGAGGAAACCCTCGGCGTCCGCGTCTCGCTGCGAGACTTGTTGCGGCATTCCACCCTGCGCGACCTGGCGGACTTCCTGGAACCGGCGGCAGCCCCGGACGAGGCCCCGCGGACGCCCACCCTGCCGGCCGCGCCCGGCGCCGACCCCCGAAGCGCGCGTGAATTCCCGCTGTCGGCCGGTCAGCGCGCACTCGCCGTGATCGAGCGCACCAGCCCCGGTACCTACGCCTACAACCTGCCGCTGGCGTTCTGGCTGGAACCGGACACCGACCTGACCGCCCTGCGTACGGCACTGCAGGCCCTGGTCGACCGGCACGAGCAGATGCGGGTCCGGATCACCGGTGACCGGCAGCGGGTCGAGCCGGTGCTGCGCCTGCCGTTCACACACAGGCAGTTGGACACAGACGACGTGGCAGCGGCCCGGGAGGAGGCGCGGCTGCTCGCCCGCGAGCCGTTCGACCTCGAGGCCGGGCCGCTGGTGCGGGCCACCGTCCTGACCCTGGCCGACGGGCGACACGTCCTGCTGCTGGTGTTCCACCACATCGTCTTCGACGGCGTCTCCATCGCCGTCTTCCTGCGCGAACTGTCCGCCTTCTACCGGGGGACACCGCCGGCCGCGAACCCGCGCCACACCTACGCCGACTTCGTCACCTGGCAGCGGCAGCTGCCCGCCTCCGCCCGGGGCGAGCGGCTGCGCTCCTACTGGCTGCGCCGGCTGGAGGGGACCGCCCCGAACTGCGGTTCCCCTGGGACCGCCCGCGCCAGGCCGTGCCCGGTCACCGGGGCGCGTCCGTCGAGGGGCGGCTGAGCGGCTCCCTCGTCCGGCAGGCCAAGCGGCTCGCCGACGAGGAGGGGACCTCCCTCTTCTGTGTGCTGCTCGCGTCGTACACGGCGCTGCTGCACCGCTACTGCGGGCAGGACCGCGTGGACGTCGGCACCCCCGTCGCCGGACGGCCCTCGCCCGAGTACGCCGACGTGGTCGGCTACTTCGTGAACATGGTCGTCCTGCGCTGCGACATCACACCCGAGGAGGATTTCCGGGGCCTGCTGCGCCTGGTGCGCGACGTCACTCTCGAAGCGCTGGAGCACGGCGATCACCCCCTGCTCGCACTCGCCCAGGACCTGCGCGCCCAACGCCTGTTCGACGCCGCCTTCTACTTCCAGAACTGGATCGACACCGGCTCCGGGACAGCGCCCGTGACCGGGGTCTTCCCCGGAGTGCACCAGGAAGGCGAGTTCGACCTCACCCTGGAGGTGGTGGAGGAGGCGGACGGCGCCCGCTACTGCCTGAAATACAATCCCGACCTCCTCGACGAGGACACCGCACGGCGGTTCGGTGAGCACTTCGAGGCGCTGACCGGTGCCGCGCTCGCCGAACCCGGTGCCGCGCTCGACCGGCTCCCCGTACGCACGTCGGCGGAGCGGAGTCTCGACCACGAGCGGGAGCGACGGGTGCGGCGGGCCTGGCCGGAGGACGCCGTCCTGCCGGAGCTGTTCGCGGCGCAGGCCCGGCGCACTCCGGACGCGGTGGCGGCGGCCGACTCCACCACCGAGGTGACGTACGGCCGGCTCCTGGAACGCGTCGAGGAGCTGGCGGCACACCTGCGGCGGCACGGAGTCCGGCCCGGACGCACCGTGGGCGTGCTCGTCGACAGGTCGGTCGACATGCTCACCACCCTGCTCGGGGTCCTCGCGGCCGGCGGAGCGTACGTGCCGCTGGACCCCGGCTATCCGGAGGACCGGCTGCGCTACATGACCGAGGACGCCGGACTGCACCTGCTGCTCACCGGCTCCACGACGCATCCTCCGCTCGGCGTCCCGGTGGTGCGGCTCGACGAGGTCCCCGAGGGGGCTGCCGCGCTCCACGGCGAGCACGCGGTCCACTCCCGCGGTCCGGCGCCCGACGACCCGGCGTACGTGATCTACACCTCGGGCTCCACGGGCCGCCCCAAGGGCGTCCAGGTGCCGCACCGGGCGCTCGCCAACCTGCTGCTGTCGATGGCCGAGGAACCCGGTCTGTCGGCCGACGACCACCTGCTCGCGCTCACCACCGTCTGCTTCGACATCGCGGCCCTTGAGCTGTTCCTGCCCCTGATCACCGGTGCCCGGGTGGAGATCCTGCCCGCCGAGGTGGCGCGGGACGGCGTGCTACTGCGCCGCCTGCTGGAGAACAGCCCCGCCACCGTCGTGCAGGCCACGCCCGCCACCTGGAAGATGCTGCTCGCGGCCGGCTGGCGCGGCACACGCGGACTGAAGGCGTTGTGCGGAGGGGAGGCGCTGGACCAGGCCACCGCGGAACGGCTGCTCGCCCGGGCGGGCGAGGTGTGGAACATGTTCGGGCCGACGGAGACCACGATCTGGTCGTCCGTGTGCCGGCTCACGCCCGGGGAGCGCGTCACCATCGGGCACCCGGTCGCCAACACCACGCTGCACGTGCTGGACGCCCGCCGCCGCCCGGTCCCCACGGGTGTGCCGGGCGAGCTGTACATCAGCGGCGCCGGCCTCGCCATCGGCTACCTGGGCCGTCCTGAGCTGACCGAGGAGCGGTTCGTCACTGTGGACGGTGAGCGCCGCTACCGCACCGGGGACCTGGTGCGGGCGCTCCCGGACGGCCGGATCGAGTACCTGGACCGGCTCGACGCCCAGGTCAAGGTGCGCGGCTTCCGGATCGAACCGGGCGAGGTGGAAGCCGTCCTGCGGGCCCGGCCCGGAGTGCGGGAGGCCGCCGTGGTCTCCCGCCCGGTCGGCGGCGACAACGCGCTGTACGCCTTCGTCGTGCCCGCGGACGGCGCCCGGCTGCCCGCCCGCGAGGACCTGGGAACCTGGTTGCCCGCCTACCTCATCCCCGATGTGCTGGTGTCCGTTCCGGAGCTGCCGTACACGCTCAACGGGAAGGTGGACCGCGGCACGCTGCGCGACGCGCCGCTGGAGCAGCTGCGCGCGGCACCGGAGCCCGTACGCTCCCCCGTCCCCGTCCCCGTCCCCGCCCGCCCCGCCCCGGCCGGGGCCGCGGCGCCCGCGATCGGCGAGGACGACCTGGCCCGGCTGGTCGCCGAGATCCTCGAGGTGGACGTCGCACGGCTGCCGCTCGACGTCCCGCTGGGCCAACTCGGCATGAACTCGGTGACCTTCGCCACGCTCAGCACCCGCATCACGGAGCAGTACGGCATCGAGGTGCTGCCCACCCTGTTCTACCGCTATCCGACCCTCGAGGCCGTCGTGGCCCACCTCGCCGGGGAGGACCGGCAGGACGACGGGAACGTCCCGGACACGTCGTCCCTCCCGGCGACCGCGCAGACCCCGGACGCCCCGGACCGCCCGAAGGCCTCGGCGCCCGTGGGCGGTTCCCACACCCCGCACCCCTCGGCCCCCCCGGCCACGGTGGAGGCGATCACCACGCCGGCCGGGCAGCTCCCCGCGCCCGGCCGAAGCGGCCTGCCCGACGGTACGGCCGGCGACATCGCGATCGTCGGCATGGCCGCCAGACTGCCCGGGTCGGCCGATCTGACGGAGTTCTGGAACCACCTGGTGCAGGGACACGACCTCATCCAGGAGATTCCGGCCGATCGCTGGGACTGGCGCGCGCACGCGGATGCCTCCCCTTCGCGCTGGGGCGGTTTCGTCCAGGGCGTGGACCGTTTCGACGCCGCCTTCTTCGGCATCTCGCCGCGGGAGGCCGAACTGATGGACCCGCAGCAGCGGCTGCTGCTGGAGGTGGTGTGGTCCGCGCTCGAGGAAGCCGGGTACCGGCCCTCGGACCTGCGCGGCCGGCGGGTCGGCGTCTTCATCGGCACCACGAACTCCGACTACGCCGAGCTCCAGCGGTCCACCGGACACGCGGCCGAGGCCCACAGCCTCACCGGGGCCGCGCAGTCGATCATCCCGAACCGGATCTCCTACGTCCTCGACCTGCGCGGCCCCAGCCTGGCGGTGGACACCGCCTGCTCAAGCTCGCTCACGGCCGTGCACCAGGCGGTCACGGCGCTGCGCGACGGCAGCTGCGATCTGGCGATCGCGGGCGGGGTCAGTCTGATCCTCGACCCCGGGCTCTACGCCGCGCTGAGCCGGGGCGAGATGCTCAGCGGGGACGGCCGCTGCAAGGCCTTCGACGCCTCCGCCGACGGTTACGTGCGCGGCGAGGGGGTCGGCGCAGTCGTCCTGCGTGACCTCGCCGCCGCCCGCCGGGCCGGTGACCGGGTGGCCGCGGTCGTCAAGGCGACCGCGGCCAACCACGGAGGCCGCACCACCTCGCTGACCGCGCCCAGTCCCGAGGCCCAGGCGGACCTGCTCGAGCGGGCCTACCGGGCCGCCGGCGTCGACCCCGACTCGGTCGGCTACATCGAGGCCCACGGCACCGGCACCGCGCTGGGCGACCCCATCGAGGTCGCCGGCCTCACCGAGGCGTTCACCCGGCTCGGCCGGACCGCGCGGCCCGACGGCCCGGTGTGCGGGATCGGCTCGGTGAAGACCAACATCGGTCACCTGGAGGCCGCCGCGGGCATCGCCGGCCTGCTCAAGGTGGTCCTGGCGCTGCGCCACCGCACCCTGCCCGCCAGCCTCCACTTTCGGGAGCGCAGCCCCTACGTCCCCCTGGACGACAGCCAGTTCGAGGTCGTCGACACCACCCGTCCCTGGCCCTCCCCGGTGGACGCCGAGGGCCTGCCGCTGCCGCGCCGGGCCGGGGTCAGTTCCTTCGGCTTCGGCGGCGCGGGCGCGCACGTGGTGCTCGAGGAGGCTCCGGACACACCGGTCGACGGCCCCGGACCCGACCCGGACCACGAGGACCTCTACGTACTCTCCGCCCGCACCGCGCGCGCCCTGTGCGAACAGGCCCGCCGGCTGGCCGCGTTCGTCCGCCGGGAGCACCCCTCGCTCGCCGATGTCGCCCACACCCTGCGGGTCGGACGCGAGAGCATGAACGAGCGGCTCGCCTTCGTCGCGCGCGACCGCGCCGAGCTGCTGCGGCTCCTGGACAACTGCGCCGAGGGCCGGACCGAGCCGGGTGTGCTGCGCGGCGACGCGCGGACCGGGCGGCGGCGCACCTCGGCCGCCTCCGGCGCGGCCTGGCGGGACTTCGTCCGCGCACTGGCCGCCGAGCGGGACCTGCGCTCCCTTGCCGAACTGTGGACCGACGGTGGGGACATCGACTGGTCCGCCCTGCCGCCCGCCCGCCGGGTTGGCCTGCCCGCCTACCCGTTCGAGCCCGTGCGGCACTGGCTCGACGCGCCCGCGGACGCCGGGACGCGACGGGCCGGGGACGGCGCACTGCTGGACGAGAACGTCTCGACGTTCGACACCGCGGCCTTCGTCAAGCGCCTCACCGGAACCGAGTTCTACCTGGCCGATCACCGAATGGGCGACGACCTGGTCCTGCCCGGCGTGCTGTACCTGGAGCTGGCCCGGCAGGCCGGTGAGCGTGCCCACGGCCGGGCCCGCGTCCGGCACATCGAGGACGTCGTGTGGTCCGCGCCCCTCACGCTGCCACCCGGTCGGCGTCAGGAGCTGCGGGTCACGGTGGCACCGTCCGGGGAGTTCGAGATCAGCGGCGAGCACCCGCACGCGCACGGACGGCTCCTCCTCGACGACCAGGGGCCCACCGGGGCGGACGCCGCCGGACCCGTCGACGTGGCCGCACTGCGCGAGCGGTGCCCCGACACCCGCACGTCCGAGGAGTGCTACGCCCGCTTCACCGACGTCGGCTTCCACTACGGCCCCGCCTTCCGGGTCCTTCAGGAGCTCCGGCTCGGCGACGGCGAGGCACTGGCCGTGCTGCGGCACCCCGGCCTCGGTCATGGCTTCGCCTTCCATCCCTCCCTGCTCGACGGCGCCCTGCAGGCCGCCGGCTGGCTGACCGGGGGCACCACGGCCCACCTGCCCTACGCGATCGGTGCCGTACGGCTGTTCGCACCGGAACCAGCGGCCGGCTGGCCGGAGACCTGCCTGGTGCACGCCGTGGCCGGAGAGCAGGGCCCGGACGGCCAGGCGTTCGACATCACGCTCGCCTCCGAGGACGGCACCCCCTTGGCGCGGATCGAGCGGTTCGTACTGCGTCCCGTCCCCGGCGCCGACCGGCGGGCGCACGCCTTCGAACCGGTGTGGCAGGAGACGGCCGACACGCACGCCGCGGCGCACGCCGAGGTGGGCCGACTGGTGATCCTCGACACCGGGGACGACCGAGCCGAGTCGCTGCGGTCGGAACTGGCCGTGCTCGCACCCGAGTGGGACGTCCGGACCGGAGCCCCGGACAGCGCCTCGCACCTGGTGCACCTGGCCTCCGGCAGCGATCTGGACGAGGCGCTGCGCAGCGGCTTCCATCGCGCCCTCACGCTGTGCCGCGCCCGGATCGCCGGACGCGGCGGGCCGCTGCGCTACCTGTACGTGCACGACGACGAGCCGGGTGCGGCCGGAGCGGCACATGCTGCGCTCGACGCCTTCGCCCGCTCGATCGGACAGGAACACCCGCAGATCCGGATGAGCGTGGTGGCCCGCACGGGCGCCGGCGGCTCCCCGCGCGACCTCGCCGAACTGGTGCGCGCCGAGCTGCTGTCCGGGGGCGAGCCGGAGTTGCGCGCGGAGGGCCGGCGCCGCCTGTCCCGTGCCTGGCGTCCGCTGACCCTGCCCGCTCCCGCAGTCTCGCCGTTCGCCCGCGACGGAGCGCACCTGATCACCGGAGGGTCGGGCGGGCTCGGCCTGCACGTCGCCCGCCGCATCGCCGCCCGGCACCCCGGCGCCGGGATCGTCCTGGTCAGCAGGTCCGCGCCGACCGGCCTGCTTCCGGACGGCTGGCTGCATGTCCGGGCCGACGTGACCGTGCCCGCCGACGTGGCCCGGGCGGTGCACGCGGCCCGGGACCGGTTCGGGCGAGTGGTCGGCGTGGTCCACGCCGCCGGCACCCTGCGGGACGGCCTGGTCCTGCACAAGAGCGACGCGAACGCGGAGGTCGTACTCGCGCCGAAGGTGCTCGGCACCGTGCTGCTCGACGAGGCGACCCGCGACGACGATCCGGACTACTTCGTCGCGTTCGGTTCGACCGCGGCGGTGTTCGGCAACGCCGGCCAGACCGACTACGCCTTCGCCAACAGCTTCCTCGGCCACTACCTCCGGCGGCGCCCGGGTGGCGGCCTGGCCGTCGACTGGTCGCTGTGGCAGGACGGCGGCATGACCCTCGGCGCCGAGGCCCGGCGTGCGATGCGCCGAGAGTTCGGCATGGAGCCGCTGGGCACGGAGGCGGCGCTCGACGCGCTCGAGGCCGCCCTGGCCCACGGCAGCACCCGGGTCATGCTCACCGCGGGCGACACCGCCCGGATCGGCGCGGCCCTGAACCGCGCGGACGCCCCTCGGCCCCTGCCGTCGGCCGCCGGGCCCACACCCGCGGAGCCGGCCGAGCCCACCGGGGAACTGCGGGCGGGTGCGGTGGAGTTCCTGCGCCGGCTGCTCGCCCGGGAACTGAAGACGCCGGTGGAGGACATCGCCGAGGACGAGTCGTTCGACCACTACGGTGTGGACTCGCTGCTGGTGATCAGCCTGACCCGGGCGCTGGAGCGGCACTTCGGGCCGCTGCCGAAGACGCTGTTCTTCGAGTACGTCACCACGCGCGAACTCGCCGGCCACCTGGCCGAGGAGCACCCGGGACCGCTGCGCGAGCTGCTGGGCGCCGGCCCGGTGCGCGAGCCCGTATCCGCCACACCCGCCGAGCCTCCGCGCACCGCCGTGCGGGCCCTGCCCGCCAGGACGGCTGTACGGCCGGGCTCCGTGCTCGCCGCCGTGCCCGCCGGCGAGCGGGACGACATCGTGATCGTCGGCGTGGCCGGCCGCTACCCCAAGGCCGACGACCTCCGGGAGTTCTGGCGCAACCTCAGGGAGGGCCGGGACTGCGTCGAGGAGGTGCCCCGCGAGCGCTGGAACCACGACCTGTTCTACGACCCCGACCCCGACGCCGTCGGCAAGACCTACGGCAAGTGGGGCGGCTGGCTGTCCGATGTCGAGTCGTTCGACCCGATGTTCTTCCGCATGTCCAAGGCGGAAGCCGACCACATCGACCCGCAGGAGCGGCTGTTCCTGCAGACCGTGTGGCATCTGCTGGAGGACGCCGGCACCTCCCGGGCGGCTCTCTCCTCGGTCCGCACCGGCGTCTTCGTGGGGCTCATGTACGGCCACTACCAGCTGTACGGCGTCGAGGAGGCCCTGCGTGGCACCGGAGGCCCGACCTCCTCGTCGTACGCGTCGGTGGCCAACCGGGTGTCGTACTTCTACGGCTTCGACGGGCCCAGCATCGCGGTCGACACCATGTGCTCGTCCTCGCTGACCGCCCTGCACCTGGCCTGCCAGGCCATCCGCGAGGGGGACTGCGACGTCGCTGTGGCCGGCGGTGTCAACGTCTCCAGCCATCCGCTGAAGTACCTGCAGCTGGCCAGGGGCGGATTCCTTTCCACCGACGGCCGGTGCCGCAGCTTCGGCGAGGGGGGCGACGGATACGTCCCCGCCGAGGGGGTGGGCGCGGTGCTGCTCAAGCGCCGTTCCGCCGCCGAGGCCGACGGCGACCGGATCCTCGCCGTGGTCCGGGCCGGCGCGGTCAACCACGGCGGTGCCGGGAAGGGTTACAGCGTGCCCAACCCCCGGGCGCAGGCCGTGGTCATCGGCGACGCGCTCGACCGGGCCGGGCTGACCCCGGCCGAACTGGACTACCTGGAGGCGCACGGCACGGGCACCTCGCTCGGCGACCCGGTCGAGATCGCCGGCCTCGCGCGCGCCTTCAAGGGACACGACCTGCGGGGCGTGCGCATCCCGATCGGCTCGGTGAAGTCAGCCATCGGACATGCCGAGGCCGCCGCGGGCATGGCCGCCCTCACCAAGGTGCTGCTGCAGCTGCGCCATGGCGAGCTGGCACCCTCGCTGCACGCGGAACGGCTCAACCCGGAACTCGGCCTGGAGGGCACCCCCTTCCACGTCCAGCGCGACCTCGCCCCATGGAAGCCACGTGTCGACCCGGCGGGCCGTCCGCTGCCCCGCACCGCGGCCGTCAGCGCGTTCGGGGCGGGCGGCAGCAACGCCCATGTGATCCTGGAGGAGTACGTGCCGACCGAGCAGGCCGACCGCGACGCGGGGCCGTACGTGTGCGTGCTGTCCGCGAGGGACGCGGACTGCCTCACCGAGTACGCGGAGCGCATCGCCGGATTCCTGCGTGGCGAGGGACGCGGCACGCCGCCCGGCCGGCTCGCCCGCACCCTGCAGAGCCGCGAGCCCATGGCCCACCGGCTGGCTGTCGTCTTCGACACCGTTGACGACCTGGTCAAGACGCTGGAAGCGCACCTTTCGGGTGACGGTTCGCCGCACGTCCTCACCGGGATCGCCGCACGCTCGGCGCAGCCTCCGGCCGACCGCACCCCGTACGAGCTGGCCGCCGCCTGGGCCCGCGGCGCGGATGTCAGCTGGCCGCAGGACGGACCCCCCGTCGCACTGCCCGGCTACCCCTTCGCCCGGGAGCGCTGCTGGGTGCCCGCCTCCGCGGTGCGCGGTACGGCGGACGGCACGGGCGCCGCACGCCGGGAGGACGCCGCTGCGCCCAGGTTGCCGGATCGCGATCTGGTCCATGAGGTGGAGCTGTCCGCGGACACGCCCGTCATCGCCGGGCACCGGGTGGGGGGCCGGGCCCTGCTGCCCGCACTGGCCTACTGCGAACTCATCGCGCAGGTCTTCGCCGAGCACGGACTGCCCGTGGAGCGCCTGGCCCTGCGCGACCTGACGGTGGCGCAGCCGCTGGACGCGACCGACTCACCGGTGACCGCGCGGATCCACTGCGCCGTGGCCGGGGCCGGCCGCTGGCGGGTCACCGTCACCGACGGCGACGGAGCGGTCTACGCCACCGCCGAGGCCGTCGCGGGCGATCCGCCGTCCTTCGCCGGTCATCTCACGGCCCGGCCGCACGGGACGCCCCGCCCGCTGTCCGAGGTGTACGCGCGGGACGAGTCCAACGGGCAGGTGTACGCCGGCGCGGCTCGCGCCGAGGGATCGCTGTGGCACGACGCCGGGGACCTGGTGGCCGACCTCGTCGCCCCGCCCGGCGTCGACCACCTGGCACACCCTGCGCTGCTGCTCGGCGCCGCAGTCGCCGCCGGCGCACTGCTGGACACCGAGGGCCGGACGTATCTGCCGCTGCACGTCGCCTCGTTCCGCACTGCCGGAGCGCTGACCGGGCGCCGTACCGTCCGGGTCCGCCGCGACGACGTGGAGCGACGAGGCGAGATCGTCCGGATGTCACTGGAATTCTTCGACGAGGAGGGACGCAAGGTGGCCGAGGTGGCCGGCCTGTCGAGCAAGGCCGTGCAGTCCGCGCCGTCCGCACCCGCGGGCGCCGCCGACCGGTGGAGTGGGCAGGACGCCGAGGGGGCCGGGACGCACCCCGCCGGTGCCGTCGGCGCGGCCGAGGACCTGGTGCGCGGCCTGCTCGCCGGTGTCCTGGGCCGTGAGCCGGAGGCGATCCCGGCCAACACCGGCTACCACGAACTCGGGCTGGAGTCGGTGCAGGTGCTCGCCCTCGTGGAAGACCTTCAGAAGGCCCTCGGCCGGACGCTTCCGCCGACTCTGCCCTTCGAGTTCCCCACCGTCCGTGAGCTGGCGGTCCACCTCGGGCACGAGTACCCCGGAGCCCTGCCGCCCGGCGGGCAGGGCCCTGACGTGGCGGACGCGCCGAAGGCACCGGCCACGGCCGCGGCCCCCGCACCCACGGGACCGAGCCGGCTCCGGGCGGCCGTGACCGTGCCCCCCACCCCGGCGCCCGGCCCGCTGCCTGCGGAGGAACTCGACCGCCTCGTTGCCCGCCGAGTGCTCGCCCGCCTGCGTGCGGCCGGAGCATTCGCCGACGGCCCGGCGACGACACTCGAACGGCTCGCGGACCGGCTGTCCCTCCAGGACGCCTACCGGCGCTGGCTGGAGGAGGCCGTCCGGCTGCTCACCGGCACCGGGTCGCTGCGGGCGCACCCCGACGGCACGCTGGAGCCGGTGGCGCAGCCGGCGCACGACGACGCCGACTGGCACGCGGTCCGCGAGCGCTGTGCCGCCGACCCCTACTGGAACGCCCAGCTCGCCCTGGTCGAGGAGTGCGTCGACCGGCTGCCCGAGATCCTCTCCGGCGAGCTGGCCGCGACCGAGGTGCTCTTCCCCGGCGGCTCCGTGGCCAGGCTCACGGCGGTCTACCAGGGAAATCCGGTGGCCGACCGGCTCAACGAGGTCGTCGCCGAGGTGACGGCCGCGGCGGTACGGCAGCGTCGGGCGGCGGAGCCCACGGAGGGTGTGCGCGTCGCCGAGGTCGGCGCCGGCACCGGCGGCACCACCGCCGTCGTCCTGCCCCGGGTGGACGCGGACGCCGAGCGCCTCGCGTACTGGTACACCGACTTGTCCCCGGCCTTCCTGGACCAGGCGGAGCGCCGATTCGGCGCCGGCCGGCCATACCTGCGCTACGGCCGCTGGGACGTGGAACAGCCGGGCGCGGGCGAGCGGCTGACCGGCGGCGGGCTCGACGTGGTCGTGGCCACCAACGTGCTGCACGCCACCCGCGACATCCGGCGGGTGCTGCGCAACCTGGCCGCCGCGCTGCGGCCGGGCGGGCTGCTGGTGGTCAACGAGATCACCCGCAAGTCGGCGGTGCTCACCCTGACCTTCGGGCTGCTGGAGGGCTGGTGGCGCTACGACGACGACGCGGTGCGCACGCCCGGGGCGCCGATCCTGACCGGCTCCCGCTGGCAGGAGGTGCTGCAGGACACCGGTTTCACCGACATCTGGCGGCCGGTGGCCGAACCCGACGCGTTCGGCGAGGTGTTCGTGGCACAGCGGGCCGACGAGGCCGTACCGCCCCCCGGCACGCGGCTGCTGGGCCGCACCTGGGAGCCGGCCGGCACCACTCCCGGCCGGGCGCCGGCGGCCGTGGCCGTTCTCGGCCCCCCTGACGCCGCCCAGCGCCTCGCCGCCCGCCTGCCGGGTGCCGTGGCGGTCGGGTCCGCCGCAGAGCTCGACGACCGGTTCGACACCCTCGTCGACCTGGGCGGGACCGACCTGGCGGACTGGCTCCCCGCGCTGCAGCGGATGGCCGGTCGGACGGCGCTGCTGCTCGGCGTCGGCCCCGGTGACGCCCGCGCCGGGCTGTACCGGATGCTGGGTCACGAATACCGTCGGCTGCGCTCCCGCTACCTGGAGGCCGACCCCGCCGACCCGGGACTGCCCGAGCTGGTCGCACGCGAACTGGTCGACGCGGGCGACGAGGTGGAGGTCACCTACCGGGACGGTGTGCGCCACCGGGCCGCCCTGGCCGAGCTGCCCACCGGGACCGGCGCCCCCGTCCGGTTCCCCGCCGACGAGGTCCTGCTGATCACCGGCGGCAGCCGCGGAATCGGCCTCGCCATGGCCCGTCACGCGGTGGACCGGTGGGGAGCTCGCACGGTGGTGCTCACGGGCCGTGAGCAGCTTCCGCCGCGCGAGGAGTGGGATCGGTACGGCGACGACTCGCCGCTCGGTCGCAAACTGGGCGGCCTGCGCGCGCTGGAGCGCGAACTGGACCGGAAGGGCGCCCGGCTGCGGGTGCTGTCGCTGCCGCTGGGGGAGGACGCCACGGCGGTCGGCGCGACGCTCGCACAGCTGCGCCAGGACCTCGGCCCGATCGGCGGGGTGCTGCACGCGGCGGGGCTGGTGGACCGGGACAACCTGGCCTTCGTCAGCAAGCCGGTCCGTGCCGTCCGCGCGGTGCTGGCGCCCAAGACCACCGGAGTGGACGCCCTCGTCGACGCGGTGGCGGGCGACCCCCTGCGATTCTTCGTGCTGTTCTCCTCGGTGGCCTCGCTGGTGCCCGCCGCCGCGGTCGGACAGAGCGACTACGCCATGGCCAACGCCCACCTCGACGCGGTGGCCCGGCGGCGGCCCCACGGGCTGCCCGTGGTGAGCGTCGCCTGGCCGAGCTGGCGCGGCGTCGGCATGGGAACGGAGCGGCCGGGACCCGGCTACGAGGCGACCGGCCTCGGCGAACTCTCCGTCGAGCAGGGGTTGCGGCTGCTCGACCACGTCCTGGCCACCGGCGCCGGACCGGTGGTCCTCCCGGCCGTCGTCGATGCCGACTGGAGCCCGCGCCGTCTGGCCGGGCCTGCAGGTGACGGCGCCGATCCCGGTTCCGGCCGGCCGCCCGCGTCATCCGCGCCCCGGAACGTGCCGGCGCTCGCCGGGGACGTGGCGACCGCCCGGGCCGCCGCGGCCGACTGGATCCTGGACCAGCTCGCGGAACTGGTCGGTTACGACCGGGACCGCCTCGCCGCCGACGTGCCGATCGCCGACTACGGCACCGACTCGATCATGACCGTGCAGATCCTGCGCAGGGTGGGGGACCGGCTCGGTGCCGAGCTGTCGCCGGACGCCCTGGTGGAACACCCGACCGTGGACTCCTTCACCGCCTGGCTGGCCACCCTGCACGGTCCCGCTCTGACGACCGCGTTCGCCTCCGGTACCGGTGAGCCGCCCGCCCACGGTGCCGGACACACGGTGGCGGCCGGCGTCTCCGGCGGTGCCCCGCGCGCTTCGGCCGCCGTACGCGAACGGGCCGGTGACCACGAGCCGCATCCCGCCGGCGGGGACATCGCCGTCATCGGAATGGCGGGCCGTTTCCCCGGGGCCGGAGACCTCGACGCCTACTGGCGGCTGCTCGACCAAGGGCGGTCGGCGCTGGGGCCGGTGCCCCGGGGGCGTTGGCGCGACGGTGAGGGGCTCATGGCGGGCCTGATCGACATCGGCGGGTTCGACCCGGCCCACTTCCACCTCTCCGACGCGGACGCCGCCGCGATGGACCCGCAGGCGCTGCTGCTGCTGGAGGAGACGCTGTTCGCCCTGTGCGACGCCGGCTACCGGCCCGAGGAGGTCAAGGGCCGCGACATCGGTGTGTACGTCGGCGGCCGCAGTCGGCACAATCCGAGCCGCACGGCACTGGACCGCAGCCGCAATCCCGTGGTGGCGACAGGCCAGAACTACCTTGCCGCCAACCTGTCGCACCACTTCGACCTGCGCGGCCCCGGTGTGGTCGTGGACACCGCCTGTTCCTCGGCGCTGGTCGCCCTCCAGCAGGCCGTCCAGGCGATGCGCGCGGGCGACATCGAGGCGGCCGTGGTCGCTGGGGTCGGCCTGCTGCCGGACGCCGGCGGACACCGGCTCTTCGGCCGCCGCGGCCTGCTCAACACCGGACCGGAATTCCATGTCTTCGACCGCCGCGCGCGCGGCCTCACCCCCGCCGAGGGCGTCGGTGTGCTGCTGCTGAGACCGCTGGACGCAGCCCTGGCCGCCGGCGACCGCGTACACGCCGTGATCAAGGCGGTCGCCGTCAACAACGACGGCCGCACCGCCGGGCCGGCCACACCCAACCCGGCCGCACAGCGCGCCGTCATGCTGCGCGCGCTGTCGCGGGCCGGGGTCCGTCCCGAGGACGTGACGCACATCGAGACCAACGCGGCGGGGTCCGCCGTACCCGACCTGATCGAACTGAAGGCGATCGCCGACATCTACCGCCCCGCCGGCACCACCCCCTGCTACCTGGGTTCGGTCAAGCCGAACATCGGGCACCCGCAGTGCGCGGAGGGCATGGCCGGGTTGATCAAGACCGTGCTGATGCTGCGCAACGGCCGCATCACGCCCTTCCGGAGCGGTGAACAGCCTCCGGAGCACTTCGACTTCGGTTCCGTGCCCCTGCGGTTCGCTCGAGTGTCGCTGCCCTGGCCCGACGACGCCCCGCGGGTCGCGGCCGTCTCCAGCTTCGCCGACGGCGGAACGAACGCCCACGCCGTCCTGGCCGGTCACGACGGTCCCGCCGGGCGCCGTCCGGTGGAGCGCCCGCGGCTGAGACGGCGTCGGCTGCCGGCCGCCCACGTCGAGCGGTTCGCCGTCGTCGGTATGGCCGGGCACTACCCGGGCGCCGCCGATCTGGCCGCCTTCTGGGAGAACCTGAGGGCGGGCCGCGACACGGTGCGCGAGGTGCCGACGGAACGCTGGACGGACACCGCCGGCACCGGGACGTCGCGCTGGGGCGGGTTCCTCGACGAGGTCGACCGGTTCGACGCCGCCTTCTTCCGGATCTCCCCGCAGGAGGCGGAGATCACCGATCCGCAGGAGCGCTGGTTCCTGCGCACCTGCTGGGAGGCGATCGAGGACGCCGGCTACACTCCGGCCACCCTCGCCGCCGCCAAGGGACCGCACCGTCGCCGCTCGGTCGGCGTCTTCGCGGGCGCCATGCACAAGGACTACACGCTCGTCGGCGCCGAATCGCCGGCGCCGGTGCCGCTCAGTCTGAACCAGGGACAGATCGCCAACCGCGTCTCCTTCGTCTGCGACTTCCACGGCCCGAGTCTGACCGTGGACACCCTGTGCTCCTCCTCGCTGACCGCGGTCCACCTCGCTGTGCAGAGCCTGCGCCGCGGGGAGTGCGACGTGGCGATCGCCGGGGGCGTCAACCTCTCGCTCCACCCAGGGAAGTACCGCACCTACGGCATGGTCGGCATGCACTCCTCCGACGGGCGCTGCCGCTCCTTCGGGGAAGGCGGTGACGGCTACGTCTCCGCCGAGGGCGTGGGCGCGGTCGTCCTGAAGCCGCTCGCCGACGCCGAGGCCGACGGGGACCACATCTACGCGGTGGTCAGCGGATCCGCCGTCAACCACGTCGGTGCCGTCAGCGGTTTCAGTGTGCCGAGCCCCGTCGGCCAGGCCGACGTCATCTCCGCCGCCCTCGCCGAGGCCGGCGCCGACGCCCGCTCCATCGGCTACGTCGAGGCGCACGGCACCGGCACCGGGCTGGGCGACCCGGTGGAGGTGCGCGGACTGGTCACCGCCTTCTCGCGGGACACCCAGGACACCGGGTTCTGCGCGCTCGGTTCGGTGAAGTCCAACATCGGCCACGCCGAATCCGCCGCCGGGATCGCCGGACTGACCAAGGTGGCACTCCAGTTGCACCACCGGGTGCTCGTGCCCTCGTTGCACGCAGAGACCCCGAACCGACTGCTCGACCTCGACAGCACCCCGTTCCGGCTGCAGCGCGGGACGGCCGACTGGCCGGCCCCGCCCGAGGGACCGCGGCGCGCGGGGCTCAGCTCGTTCGGTGCCACCGGCGCGGGCGCACACCTCGTCCTGGAGGAGTACGTCCCGGCCGAGCAGCCCGCTGCCCGTCCCTCGTCCCCGGCTCAGCCGGTGCTGGTGCCGCTGTCGGCACGCAGTGAGGACCGCCTGCGTGAGATGGCCGCGCGCCTGCGGGACGCACTCGCCGCCCCCGGCGCTCCCTCACTGGCCGACACCGCCTACACGCTTCAGGTGGGCCGCGTCGAGTTCCCCGTGCGCGTGGCGTTCGTCGAGCAGGACAGGGGACGGCTGCTGGAGCGTCTGGACGACGTGGCCCGGCACGGGATCCGTCCGGAGCCGTCCGGCACCGCCCTGCACGACACGGCCCGCCGCTGGGCCGAGGGCAGCCGGGTGGACTGGCCCGCGGCGCACGGCACGGCCCGCCCGCGCCGGGTGAGCCTGCCCACCTACCCGTTCGCGGGCGAGCGGTACTGGGTGCCCACGCACAGCCCGGGGCGCGCTGCGCACTCCGCGACGGATGCGGCTGTGGCGGCGCCCGCGGTGAAGGAACGGCATCAAGCGGCTCCCACGGAGGCGGAGCGGCACCGGGCGACACCCGGGGCTGTGGTGCCGGTGCCGCCGAGCGGGCTGCTGACCGTGCCGCGCTGGGCGCAGGCGCCCGGCGAGCCCGGCGCGTCGGCCACGCCCGGCCGCGTCCTGATCCACGCCGACACGGCCGGAACACCGCTGGCCGACGCCCTGACCGCGCACTACCGGCAGACCGGCGCCGAGGTGACCGTGCGGCCGCTCGAGGGCCCGTACGACGTCGTCGGCGCCGGGCCGGAACACGTGCACGTCGTGATCGGCCCCGCCTCCGCGGAGTCCGGTACCGATGCCGAGGCCGAACGCGCGGTGCTGCGCCTGGTCCGGGCGCTGGCACGCGGTGTGCCGGACGCGCGCACGGACCTGTTCCTGATCACCCACGACACCCAGTCGGTGGACGGGGAACCGAGCGGCAGCCGGGGCCGGCCTGGCGGGGCTGGCGTACTTCCTGGCCCGGAACGGCCGTCGGTTCGCCGTCCGCAACCTGGACGTGTCGGCCGCCGACCTGACCGGCCCCGATGCCCGTGCGGCGCTGGCCGCCGCGGTTGCCGCCGAACGCCCGGCCGTCGACGGGGAGCTGATCGCCCTGCGTGGCGGACATCGCCACCGGCATCAGACCCGGCCGGTCGCGCCCGCCGAGGCGACCGATCCGGCGCTCCCGGGCATCCGCCCGGGCGGCCACTACGTCGTGGTGGGCGGCACCGGCTTCGTCGGCCGGGCCATCGGCCGCCACCTCGTCGACCGCTACGGCGCCGAGGTCGTCCTCATCGGGCGCCGTGGCGAGGACGATCCCGCGGTGCGTGCCGCCCTGGCCGACGGCCGGATGGGCTATGTACGCGGTGACGTGACGGACGGGTGGCAGGCCCGGGAGGCGCTGGACGCGGCCCGTGGACTGCTCGGTGACATCCACGGAGTGGTGTTCGCGGGCGCCGCGCGGATCACCGGGGCGCCGGTGGACGTGGCCGACCTGGGGGAGGAGGAGTTCCGCGTGCACTTCGACGTCAAGGCGGCGGGCGCCCGCCACGTGTACGAGGCGGTCGCGGACCAGCCGCTCGACTTCCTGTGCTATCTCTCCTCCGCGCAGGCCTTCGCGTTCGGCGGAGCAGGCACCCATCCCGCCTACGCGGCCGGCGTCACCTTCGCCGACGCCTTCGCCCGAGCCGTGGGCCGCACCGCCGCGTTCCCCGTCGGCGTCGTCAACTGGGGCGCCTGGCGGTCGTCGTTCGGCGACGAGGCCCGGAACTTCCCGATGCTGGGCTTCCTCGAGGACGACGAGGGCGCGGCCTGCTTCGACACCGCGGTCCGCCTGTTGCGGGCCGGCCGGTACCACCAGGTGATCGCCATGCGGGCGCCCGCCGACAGCGCGGACGGCGCCGACCGCCGGAGCGAGGCCGCGCGCGAGACCCACGCCTGCCGCTGGCCGACGCGCCCCGCCCGGCACCGGCCGCGGCGGACCGCCGACCCGAGATCGAGCGGTTGCTGGTGGAGCGACTCGCGCGGACGCTCCGTGTGCCGCCCGGTGAGCTGTCGCCCTCGGTGGCCTTCGCCGACCTCGGGGTGGACTCCATCACCGGTGCCGCGTTCGTCACGGAGATCGCTCAGGAGCTGGGCGTCGACGTGAACGCCGGTGCCCTGTACGAGTTCCCGTCCGCCGAACGGCTCTCCGCCCACTTGGCCGAGCTGACCGCCACCCGGGAGCCCGACGCACCGGCCCGGTCCCGGGCCGGTGAAGGCGCCGCGCAGGACACGGCGCCCACAACCGACGGAGCGGGGCTCTCGGAAGACCTGATCGCGGGGCTGGAAGCACGTTTCGCGGCCGGTGAGCTGTCCGCAGCGGAAGTTCTGAACCTGCTCGATGCCGAGCTGGCCACGGAGGAGCAACGATGAGCAGCACGAACTTCCGGGACGTCCTCGGCCGGTATGCCAGAGGGGGTGTCGACGCAGAGCAGGCACGCAGCATGCTGGACGCCGGCCGCCCGGAGCCGGCCGCCGAACCCGCACCCCCTGCCCCGCAGACCAGCGAGACGCTGGACATCGCGGTGATCGGCATGGCCGGTCAGTTCCCCGGGGCGCCGGACATCCCCACCCTGTGGAACAACCTCACCGAGGGCCGCCTCGCCTACGGGGAACTGCCGGAGCACTACCGCGCGGACGACGGTCCCGGCACCTACCGCTGGGGCGGCGCGCTCGCCGAACGGGACTGCTTCGACCCGGAGTTCTTCGGCATCCGGCCGCACGAGGCCGACCTGATGAGCCACCACCAGCGGCTGCTGCTCCAGGAGAGCTGGCACGCCCTGGAAGACGCGGCGCTGGATCCCAGGGCGCTGGCCGGTTCGCGTACCGGCCTGTTCATCGGCGCCGAACCCACCGGCTACCCGCACGAATCGTTCGTCGGCGCGTCGGACGCGCTCGTGGCCTCGCGGCTGTCCTACTTCCTCGACCTGCGCGGCAGCGCCCTGGTGGTCAACACGGCCTGCTCCTCCTCCCTGGCCGCCGTGCACCTCGCATGCCACAGCCTGCGCTCCGGCGAGTCCTCCCTCGCCGTGGCCGGCGGCGTCAACGCGGGCCTCGACGCGCGCGGGCTCGACCTGCTCGTCGACAGCGGCGCGATGTCGCCCACCGGCGCCTGCCGCACCTTCGACGCCGACGCCGACGGCACGGTCTACTCCGAGGCGGTGGCGGTCGTCGTCCTCAAGAGGCTGGCCGACGCGGTGGCCGACGGCGACCACGTCTACGGGGTGATCAGGGCGACCGGGCTGAACCAGGACGGGGCCAGCAACGGCATCACCGCGCCCAACGGCGCCGCCCAGGAGGATCTGGTCCTCGACGTCTACCGGCGCCACGGCATCCGGGCCGAGCGCATCGGATACGTCGAGGCACACGGCACGGGCACCGCGCTCGGCGACCCCGTCGAGGCCAACGCGCTGGTGCGGGCGTTCAGGAAGCTGACGGACGCCCGCGGATTCTGCGCTGTCGGCAGCGCCAAGTCGTTCATCGGGCACACGGGTGCGCCCGCGGGCGTGGTCGGCCTGATCAAGGTGCTGCTGTCCATGCGGCACGGCCTGCTGCCCGGAATGCCCACCCTGCGCCGCCTCAACCCGCTGATCGGCTTCGACGACTCCGCGTTCGTCTGCGACCAGGAGCCCCAGCCCTGGCGGTCCTCCACCGGGGCACCGTTGATGGCAGCCGTCAACTCCTTCGGCCACAGCGGCACCAACGCCCACCTCGTGGTCGAGCAGTACCTGCCGGTGACCCGGCCGCGGACCGGGGACGACGGCTCCGTGCACATCGTCCCGCTGTCCGCGCTCGACACCGACCGGCTGCGCGCCCTCGCCCGCTCGCTGGCGGATCACCTCGCCGCGCCGGCGGTTCCGGCGCCGGCCGTGCGCCCCGCCGCCGACGACCGGGTGCGCTCCGCGGTGGCGAAGGTCCTCGATGTCGCCGCACAGGACATCGCCCTCGACGAGCGGCTGAACTCCTACGGAGTCCTGCCGGAGCAACTCGCCAGGATCAGCGACGCGGTGGAAGCGGCCACCGGCTTCCGGCCGGACGCCCACGTGCTGCACGAGGGCACCACGGTCGGCGAGCTGAGCCGGCTCGCCGCCGCGTACGCGGCCGCGGACGGCGCGCCGGACGGTGCCGGGGACGAGGCGGCGCATGCCTCAGGCACCACGGCGTCCCGCCCGCCCGAACTCGCCGACATCGCCCGTACCCTTCAGCTGGGCCGGGCGGCGCTGCCGGTGCGGGCCGCCCTGGTGGTCCACGACCTCGGCGAGCTGCTCGCCGGGCTGCAGGCCCTGGCCGACGGCCGCGAACTGCCGGCGAACTGCTGGATCGGCCAGGCCCACACACCGGGCGACGTGGTCCGGCTGTTCGACGAGGAGGAACTGCGCGAGGCCGTGGGCACGTGGCTGGACCGGCGCAAGCTGGCCCACGTCGCCGAACTGTGGGTCAGCGGCGGCCCGGTCGACTGGCGCCGCCTCCACGGTCCCGGACCGCTCCACCGCGTGCCCCTGCCCGGGTACCCGTTCGCCAAGCACCGGCACGGCATCACCACGGCCGAACCCGGACCGCGCACCCCCGGCTCCCCGGTGACACGGCCCGAGCCGGCGTCCGCACCCCGGTCGCAGTCCGCTGCCGACGCGACGGCGGTCACCGAGAGCCCCACCCCGACCGGGGCGGCCGCCGGAGCCCGGCTGCAACCGGCGGAAGGACGAGTGGCCGAGCCGACGGCCGTACCGGGTTCGAACGTGCCGGCCGCTCCCCGCCCCGAACCGGCCGGGGCCGCGTCCCCGGGCGCCCGCGTGCCCGAACGGCTCGACCGGGCGATGGAGGAGCGGCTCGTACGGATGGCCGCCGAGCTGATCGGCGCGTCGGCGGACTCGGTCGACGCCCGGGAACACCTCCACCGCTACGGCATCGACTCCGTCACCCGTACCCGCCTCAACCACCAGCTCTCCGAGGCGTTCCCGGACGCCTCCCGGACCCTCTTCTTCGAGTACCCGAAGGTCGAGGGTGTGGCCGCCCACCTGATGGAGCGGTTCCCCGACGCCTGCCGGGCCTTCCTCGGCTGGGACGGAACCCGGCCGGTCCCGTCCGGCACCGCCGAAACGGCTCCCCGCGTACCGGAACCGGCCCGGCCCGTCCCGGCACCGCCCGCCGCGCAGCACACGCCGGCCGTCGCCGACGACATGCCCGCGACCACCACAGGCGACGGAGACACGGACCTCGGCGCAGAGGACGGCATCGCCATCATCGGGATGAGCGGACGCTTCCCCGGCGCCGCCGATCTCGGCGGCTACTGGTCGCTGCTCATGGAGGGGCGCACGGCCGTCACCGAGATCCCGCCCAGCCGCTGGGACTGGCGCGAGCACTACGACCCACGGCCCGAGGGCGCGGACTTCGTCCGCAAGAGCCCCTCCAAGTGGGGCGCCTTCCTCGAAGGGTTCGACGAGTTCGACCCGGAACTGTTCCGGTTCACCGAGCAGGAGGCGCGCAACACCGACCCGCAGGTGCGGCTCTTCCTCCAGGAGTGCTGGAAGGCCCTGGAGGACGCGGGCTACGCCCCGTCGAAACTGCCGTCCGGGACCCGCGGCCGTATCGGGATCTTCGCGGGCGGCGCCAAGCACGGTTTCCAGCGCCTGGGTTCCGAGGGCCGGCTGGAGATGCCGCGTACCTCCTTCGGCGACATGGTGAACCGGGTCTCCTTCCAGTTCGACCTCGGCGGGCCGAGCGAGGCCGTCGACACCGCCTGCTCCTCGGCCCTGGTGGCACTGCACCGGGCCGTCGAGAACCTTCGCAGCGGCCGCTGCGACATGGCTCTGGCCGGAGCGGTCAACCTGTACCTGCACCCGTCGACGTACGTGGAACTCGCCACGATCGGACTGCTGTCGGACCGCTCCGACTGCGCGTCGTTCGGCAGCGAGGCGAGCGGTATCGTCCCGGGCGAGGGCGTGGCGGCGATCGTCCTCAAGCCGCTGCGCGCCGCCCTGCGCGACGGCGATCCGGTGCGGGCCGTCATCCGCGGCAGCGCCGTCAACCACAACGGCCGGACCATCGGCTTCACCAGCCCCAGCGCCCAGCGGCAGGCCGAGGTGATCCGCGAGGCGCTGCGCGACGCGCGTGTCGACGCGCGCACCGTCAGCTACGTCGAGGCCACCGCCAACGGGTCGGAGATCGGGGACGCGGTGGAGATGACGGCCCTCACCCAGGCGTTCGCCGACCGCGACGGTGCGCGAGGCACCTACCGCGTCGGCTCGCTGAAGCCCAACATCGGCCACGCGGAGGCGGCCTCCGGCATGGCCCAGCTGTTCAAGGTGGTCCTGGCCCTTCAGCACCGCACCCTGCCGCCGACGCGGCTGCCGGACGAGTTCAACCCGGCCATCGACTTCGACCGACTGCCCTTCGGGCTGTCCGGCACCCCCGCGCAGTGGGAGCCGGTCGTCGTGGACGGCGTCACCGTGCCCCGCCGGGCGGGCATCACCGGCCTCGGCGGCGGAGGGACCAACGCCCACCTCGTCCTCGAGGAAGCGCCCGCCCCCGTCGAGGCACCTGCCCGGCCGGGCCCGCGCGGCCCGGTTCTCGTGACGCTCTCGGCGCAGACCGAGGAACGCCTCGCCGCCCACGTCGACCAGTGGCTGGCGTTCCTGAGGGAGCGCCCGGCCGCCGGGCTGGACGCGATCGCCTACACCCTCCAGGTCGGCCGCACCGACCTCACCCAACGGCTGGCCGTGATCGCCTCCGGCACCGAGGAGCTGACCGGCCACCTGACGCGCTGGCGGCGCGGCCGGCCGAGCGACGCCGTCGTCTCGGGCACCGCCGGGCGGGTGGACACCACCGCCGTGGACGAAGCCCTGAACGCGCGCGACCTGCGCGCCCTGGCCGAGCTGTGGGTCCGCGGCGCGGCGGTCGACTGGGACCGGCTGTACGAGGACGGCGTTCCCGGCCGCGTGCCCGGCCTGCCCACGTACCCCTTCGAGGCCCGCCGCTGCTGGGTCGCCCCCACGGCATCCGCTCCCGTCCCGCCCGCGGCCGGTATCGCCGCCGGGACCCCGGCCGCCGGCCACCTGCTGCTCACGTCGGCCGTGTCTCTCGCCGACGGCCGGGTCGTCCACAACGGCGAGGTCTCGCTCGACACCCACCCCTGGGTCGCCGACCACACCGTGTCCGGCACCGTGCTCTTCCCCGGCACCGGATTCGTCGAGGCTGCGCTGCACGCAGGGCGGGACCTCGACTGCCCGGAACTGGAGGAGCTGACCCTGGAGGCTCCGCTGGCGATGTCCCGGACCGACCGGGTGCTGCTCCAGGTCGTCGTGGGACCGCCGGACGCCGCCGGCGGCCGCTCGGTCGAGGTGCACTCGCGTCCCGCGCAGCCGGGCGGGACCGGTACCGAACCGGCGTGGACCCGGCACGCCACGGGCGTCCTGGGCACGCGCGTCGCCGGCCCGGACTTCGACTTCACCGCGTGGCCCCCCGAGGGCGCCGAGCCGCTGCCCGTCGACGGCTACTACGACACCATGGCCGCCGCCGGATACGCCTACGGTCCCTCCTTCCGTGCGCTGCGGGCCGTCTGGCGGCGCGGCGACGAGGTGTTCGCCGAGGCCGTGGCGACGGACGCTCACGACGCCGGCCGCTACGGACTGCACCCGGCACTGCTGGACTCGGCCCTGCACGCCATGGGATTCGGCGAGTTCGTGCGCGGCGGAGGCGGACTGCTGCCGTTCTCCTGGAGCGGCTGGCGGCTGACCGGCCGGGGCGCAGCCACCGTGCGGATCAGGCTCACCGCGGCAGGTACCGACGCGGTCTCCGCCCAGATCGCCGACTCCGAGGGACGGCCGGTGGCCGCGCTCGACTCCCTGGTACTGCGCCCGGTCGGCGGCGAGAAGCGGATCGGCCCGGCTCCCGTGCCCGACGGCCTCTTCGAGATCCACTGGACCGCGCTGGACACGGCGGGGCACACGCCGGGGCGGTGGAGCGTGGCCGGCCCCGACGACCTCGGCCTGGCGCCGGCACTGCGCCGCGCGGGTGCGGAGGTGTCCGAACTGCCCGGCGACATGGGGCTGATCTCGCTGGCCGCCGAGCCGGCGGACGACTTGTCGGCCGCGCTGCGCGACGCCACCGGCCGGGTGCTGTTGCAGGTGCAGCGGCTGCTGGCGGACGACACGCGCGGCGCGGAGCGCCTGGTCGTGATCACCTGCGGGGCGGTCGCCACCCGGGTCGGCGAGGACGTCACCGACCTGGTGCACGCCCCCGTCTGGGGCTTGCTGCGGGCAGCGCAGGCGGAGCATCCCGACCGGCTGCTGCTGGTCGACACCGACGGCACCGACGCCTCGCTCGCCGCGCTGCCCGCCGCGGTGGCCGCCGCCGGGGCTGCCGAGGAGTCGCAGCTCGCGCTGCGGGCCGGCGAGGCGCGCGTGCCCCGGCTGGCCCGCCTGGGCGCCGACGGAGCCCTGGTACCGCCGTCCGACGGGGCCGCCTGGCGGCTGGACACGGTCGGCGCCGGAACGCTGGAGAACCTCGCGCTGGTGCCGTGGGCGACTGCCGACGCGCCGCCCGCGCCTGGCCAGTTGCGGATCGAGGTGCGCGCCGCGGGCCTGAACTTCCGTGACGTGCTCGGTGCGCTCGGCATGTACCCGGGGGACCTGACCCTTGGTGCGGAGGGAGCGGGCGTGGTCACCGCCGTCGGCCCCTCCGTCGACGGGTTCCGCGTCGGTGACCGGGTCATGGGGGTGTTCCCCAGCGGCCTGGGCCCCGTGTGCATAGCCGACGCCCGCACGGTCGCGCACATCCCGGACAGCTGGTCGTTCGAGCAGGCCGCCGCCGTTCCGGTCGCCTTCGTCACCGCGTACTACGGCCTCGTCGACATCGGCGGGCTGTGTGCTGGTGAGTCCGTGCTCGTGCACGCCGCGGCGGGCGGTGTCGGGATGGCTGCGGTCCAGCTCGCCCGTCACCTGGGCGCCGAGGTGTTCGCGACCGCGAGCGAGGGCAAGTGGGACGCCGTCCGGGAGCTCGGGGTGAGCGACGACCACCTCGCCTCCTCGCGCGAACTCGGCTTCGTGGACCGGTTTCTGGAAGCGACCGGGGGCCGTGGGGTGGACGTGGTGCTGGACTCTCTCGCTCGCGAGTTCGTCGACGCGTCGCTGCGGCTGCTGCCGCGCGGCGGCCGGTTCGTCGAGATGGGCAAGACCGACATCCGCGACGCACAGGAGGTGGCCACCGCGCACTTCGGTGTCCGGTACCGTGCCTTCGACGTGGTCGAGGCCGGACCACAGCGGATCGGCGAGATCCTCCGGGAGATCCTCGGGTTGTTCCGGGAGGGTCTCCTCACCCACCTGCCCAGGACCCACTGGGACCTGCGGCGTGCGCCCGAGGCGTTCCGGTTCATGAGCCAGGCGCGCCACACCGGCAAGATCGTGCTGACCGTGCCGCGGCGCCCGGATCCGCGCCGCACGGTGCTGATCACCGGCGGCACCGGCGTGCTCGGCGGGATGCTCGCCCGGCACCTCGTGAGCGAGCGCGGCGCACGCCACCTGGTGCTGCTCAGCCGGCGTGGCCCCGACGACCCGTCGGGGGCCGAACTGGTCCGCGAACTCACCGCCCTCGGCGCCGAGGTGACGGTGGTGGGGTGTGACGTGGCCGACCGCGAGCAGCTGCGGCAGGTCCTGGACGCCCTGCCGGCCGAGCATCCGCTCGGCACGGTGGTGCACACGGCCGGCGCGCTCGACGACGGGGTCTTCGACGCGATGACGCCCGAGCGGCTGGCCACGGTGCTGCGGCCCAAGGCGGAAGGGGCACTGAACCTGCACGAACTGACCCGCGAGATGGACCTCGACGCCTTCGTGCTGTTCTCCGGGGCGGCGGGCGTGCTGGGCAACCCGGGTCAGTCCAACTACGCTGCGGCGAGCTGCTTCCTGGACGCGCTGGCCCAGCATCGCGCGGCCCACGGACTGCCCGGCGTCTCACTGGCCTGGGGCTACTGGGAGCAGGCGACCGGACTGACCCGGCACCTGACCGAGGGCGACACGGGGCGGATGGCCCGGGGCGGCCTGCTGCCGATGTCCACTCGGCAGGGACTGGCGCTGTTCGACACGGCGTGCGGCGCTGACGCGCCGCTCCAGGTCCCCATGCGGCTGGATCTCGGGGCGCTGGCCGCCCAGGCCGACGCCGGACAGGGACACCCCCTCCACCGTGGCCTCGTCCGCACCGCGCGGCGGTCCGCCCCCGCCCCGCGGGAGGCCGGGCCCGACCGCCTCGCCGGGGCGCTGGAGGAGGAACGGCGCACCGTACTGCTGGATCTGGTCTGCAACGAGGTGGCCTCCGTGCTGAACGCGGATCCGGTCGCCGTCGCACCGGACACCGGATTCGTCGAACTCGGCCTGGACAGTCTGACCGCGGTCGAGCTGCGCAACCGGCTGAACCGGGCCACCGGCCTGCGGCTGCCCGTCACCCTCGTCTTCGACCACCCGGCCCCCGGCCCCCTCGCCGACCACCTGGCCGACCGCATCGGCCGTGCGGCTCCGCGCCCCCGGCGGACCACCCGCGAGGCCGTAACGGTCCCGGCGGCCAGTGACGCTCCCGGTCCGGCCACCCGGCCCGACCGGGCGGCGGACGGACCGGCCCAGGCGCCCCCGGCGGCCGTCGGCGGTCCGGCTGCCCAGGGGCACGCCGAGGTGCGCCGGGCGCTTCTGCGGGACCAGGACCTCGACCGGGTCGGCGCCGTGCTGGAGTTCGGCTGCCGTGACACCGGCGGGCTGACCGAACTCGCCGAACGTCATCCGGAGTTGCTGGTCCACGGGGTCACGCCGGACAAGGAACTGGCCGATCACGCCACCCGCGAGCTGCGCGAGCGGGTTCTGGACGACCGTGTGGAGCTGATGGCGGCGGACGAGACGCTGGAGCCCGTACCCGGCCGGTACGACGTGGTGTTCGCCGTGCACGGCTGCGTCCGCGTCCGCGACAAGCGAGCGCTGCTCGCCCACCTCGACGCCGCCGTCGTGGACGGCGGCGGGCTACTGCTCGCGGAGTTCGTGTGCACCCTCAGCGGCGACCTCGTGGACGAGCGGGCGGGGATCGCCGTACCGACCGCGCAGAGCTGGGCCGAACAGTTCGCCCGTCACCGGTTCGTGATCGACGAGGTGGCCTCGTACGACCTGGCGCACCCCGATCCCGACCTGGCCGAACCGCTGCGGCGGGGCTGGGTCGTCCACCGTCTGCTCCGGCTGCGGAAGCTGTCCTCCGCCCCGTCCGAGGAGCGGCTGCGGCTGAACCTGTCACATCTCGCCGACACCGACGCGCACCCGCGCGATGCGCGGAACCGAAGGAGAAGTTGAGTCAATGTCGCCCCACGTCAAGCAGGCGCTGACGGACATCGCGGCCCAGGTCCTCGACCTCTCCGCCGCGCAGGCCGGCCGCGCCGGCCTGCGCGGCCTGGATCTCGACACGGCCGTGCGGATGACCGAGGTGGTCAACAGCCGCTTCGGCACCACGCTGCCGACGAGCGCGGTCACCGGGTCCGACGACCTCGACGGCCTCGCGGTACGGGTCGAGGCACAGCTGGCCGCCCAGGAGCCCGCCGACGCGGTCGCCGTGATCGGGATGCACTGCCGTGCGGCCGGCGCGGACGACCCCGACCAGCTGTGGGAGGTGGTCCGCGAGGGCCGCGACTGCACCACCGAGGTGACGGACCCGGTGGCGCTGGCGCTGTTCCGCGAGCACTTCCCGGACGCCGCGGTGCCGCGTTACGGCTCCATGGCCGGCACCGAACTGTTCGATCCGGCGTTCTTCCGCACCTCCCCGCACGAGGCCCGGGCGATGGACGCCGCGCAGCGCGTGCTGCTCGAATCCTCGTACCACGCGCTGGAGGACGCGGCGCTCGATGCCTCCGCCCTGCGCGGCGGCGCCGTCGCCACGGTGGTCGGCAGCACGGGGCTCGCGCCCCAGGCCGAGTACTCGGCGCACGCGCTGATGGGCGCGGACACCAGCATCATGGCCGCTCGTCTCGCCTACCACCTCGACCTCGCCGGGCCCGCCATGACGGTGGACACCGCCTGCTCGTCGTCCCTCGTCGCCGTGGACATCGCCCGCCGCCTGCTGCTGTCCGGCGAGACCGACCTGGCACTGGCCGGCGGCGTGTACCTCGCAAACCACCCCGGCACCTTCATCACCATGGAGGCGCTCGGCACGGTGTCGCCGAACCGGTGCTGCCGCCCCTTCGACGCCGACGCCGACGGCATGCTGCTCGGCGAGGGCGTCGGCGTCGTCGTCCTGAAGCGGCTGTCGGACGCGGTGCGCGACCACGACCGGATCCTGGGCGTCATCCGGGGCAGCGGCACCAACCAGGACGGCCGGACCTCCGGCATCACCTCTCCCAGCTCCCGCGCCCAGCGCGACCTGCTGCGCGGCGTCTACCGCCGTGCCGGCATCGACATGGGCCGCCTCGGTTACATGGAGGCGCACGGCACCGGCACGCGTCTGGGAGACCCCATCGAGGTGCAGGGCCTGGCCGACGCGTTCGCGGACTTCACCGATCGCCGGGAGTTCTGCGCCCTCGGCTCGATCAAGGCCAACATCGGCCACACGATGGGCGCCGCCGGTGTTCTCGGCTTGATCAAGGCGCTGCTGTGCCTGCGGCACGGCAAGCTGCCGCCCGCCGCCAACTTCCGCACCGGGAACAAGCACGCCGACTTCGCCGAGACCGCCGTGCGGGTCAACCGCGACCTGGCCGACTGGCCGGCACACGACGGTGCGCCCCGGCTCGCCGGCGTCAGCTCCTTCGGATACAGCGGCACCAACGCCCACGTGATCGTCGAGGAGTACCCCGAGCCCGCCCGCCGTTCCGTTCCCCGTCGCAGGCGGCAAATGGTGCCGCTGTCGGCCGTGAGCGAGACGCAACTGCGCACCAAGGCGCGGGAGCTGGCGGCCCGGCTCAGGAGCGGCGGCCTCGGCGACGACGATCTGCCGGACGTCGCCTACACGCTCCAGACCGGCCGGGAGCCGTTCGCGCAACGCCTCGCGGTGTGCGCCGACACCGTCGGCGAACTCGCCCAACGCCTGGAGGAGTTCGCCGCGGACGGGACCGCGGCGCCCTCCGTGCACCGTGGTCAGGCGCCCAAGCGGCGCACCCGGAACAGGGAGGACCAGCCCGTCGGCCGTGACCTGGACGCCCTCGCCGCGGCCTGGGTCACCGGGACCGACGTGGACTGGCCCCGCCTGCACACCGGCACGGCCCCGCGCCGCACAGGCCTGCCGCCCCACCCCTTCGAGCGCGAGACGTTCCCGCACGTCTGGGCGCAGGGCCCCGTCTCCGCCCCGGCGGCCCCTGCTCCGGAGACCGCCGACGCGAGCGCCGTGCCGTCCGTGATGGCGGCGCTCGACACGGCAGCGGAGGCCCAGCTGCGGGACGATCCCAAGGCCGGCGACCTCGAAGCCGCGCAACGCTCCGAGGTGATGGTGCGCGAACTCGCCACGGTCTGCCGCACCCTGCTGTTCGCCTCTCTGCGGCGCATGGACGCCTTGGCCGCGCCAGGCGAGCGCCACCGCCCCGAGGAGCTGGCACGGCGGCTGTCCGTCGTCCCCCAGCACCACCCGCTGTTCCAGGAGCTGCTCGCCGTCCTCACCGCCGCGGGCCTGCTGCGCGCCGAGGGGGAGGAGCTGGTCGCCACCGACCTGGGCACCGGCCCCGATCTCCTGGAGTGGACCCCGGAGCAGGTGACGGCCGTCACCGACGAGGTGGTGGCCCGGTACCCCGAGATGGGGGATACGCCCGGCTGCTGACGATGTGTCTGGAAGACCTGCCCGACGTGCTGACCGGGCGGAAGAAGGCGCACGAGGTGCTCTTCCCGGACGGCTCGTTCGACGCGGTCGAAGCCGTCTACCACAGCGACCACGACACCAACGGACTGGTCGCCCGGCTGGTCGCGGAGTATGTCCGGGCGCGCAGGGCCGCCGACCCCGGCGCCGCGGTGTCGGTCCTGGAGATCGGCGCGGGCACCGGCGGCACCACCGCCAAGGTGCTCCCCGCGCTGGACGGCCTCGGCGGCGGGCTGCGCTACATGTACACCGACATCTCCCGCGGTTTCACCCAGCACGGACGCAGCCGGTACGGCGCGGACCACCCCTTCGTTGATTTCCGGCCCCTTGACATCGAGCAGCCGCCCGCCGGCCAGGGCTTCGAGCCGGGCGCCTACGACATCGTTCTGGCCTGCAACGTTCTGCATGCCACCCGGCGGATCGACGACACGCTCGCCCATGCCCGGCAGCTGCTGCGCCCCGGCGGTGTGCTGATCGTGCTGGAGACCACCCGCAAACAGGACTTCTTCACAATGACCTTCGGCCTGATGAGCGGGTGGTGGGCGGCCGAGGACGACTGCCGGCTCCCTGGTTCCCCGTTGCTCAGCGTGCCGTTGTGGCGGCAGGCCCTGGAGCGGTCCGGTTTCCACCGGGTACGTGGCCTGTCGCCCGCCCCGGTGCGGGAGGACCGCGCGTTCCAGGCCGTGGTGCTGGCGGAGAAGGAGGGCGCCCGCCCGGTGGCGGCGGGGGAGGCCACGGACGCCGGCGAACCGGCTGCCGCCACGATCGCCGAGCCCACGACGGAGGCCGTGAGCGGGCCCGTCGACGAGGCCGCTGACCGTGTCACGGCCCCTGCGGGTGCGGATGCGGGTGAGGACACGGGCGGTACCGCTGACGGCGCGGCCTTCGGCAGCCCGCTGCAGGAGCGGGTCGCCGCCGCCTGGCAGGAGGTGCTGGGCCTGACCTCGGTCCGGCCGGACGACGACTTCCAGGACGTGGGAGGCGACTCGATCCTGCTGACCCAGATCATCTCCCGCCTGAAGAACGGTTTCCCGGTCGAACTCGACCTCGGAGAACTGTTCCAGGCCCGCACCCTCGCGGACATGGCCGGTCTCCTGGAGGCCGAACTCATCGAAAAAATAGACCAGTTGCCGGACGACGCGGTGAACACCCTGCTGGCGTGAGCGACGCGAAGCCCGTACGACCGAGAGGAGCCCTTCCCGCCATGTCCCACGACGACGCGCTCGCGTCCCGCAAGGCGAGGCTCTCCCCACAGAAGCAGGCCCTGCTGCAGAAGCTGGCCGGCGCGGCCCGAGAGACGGGTGCCACCGGCATCCCCCGCCGCCCGCCCGGCGGGCGGCCACCCCTGTCGTTCGCCCAGCGCAGGCTGTGGTTCCTCGACCAGATGGTGCCGGGCAGCCCGGCGTACAACGTGCCGATGAGCTTCCGCGTACGCGGGCCGCTGCGTCATGAGGTGCTGGAGCGGGCGGTGCGGGAAGTGGTGCGGCGTCATGAGGCGCTGCGCACCCGCCTGCCCAGCGAGGACGGCGAACCGTGGCAGGAGATCCTCGACGACCTGCACGTTCCGGTGAAGCTGGTGGATCTCAGCGACGATCCCGCCCGGCTCGACGCCCTGGTCTTCGAGGAGGCCCGCCGCCCGTTCGACCTGGCGACCGGTCCGCTGCTGCGGGTCACGTCGTACCGGCTCGGGCCCGAACTGCACGTGGTCCTCCTCAACGCCCACCACGTCGTGGTCGACGGTTGGTCGCTGGGCCTGTTCTGGCAGGAGCTGTTCACCCTCTGCGAGGCCTTCGCGGCCGACAGACCCTCGCCCTTGCCCGAGCCGCGGATCCAGTACGCCGACTTCGCCGTCTGGCAGCGGGGGCACATGGCGGGGGAGCGGCTGGAGAGCCAGCTGTCCTACTGGCGCGAACAGCTCGGCGACGGCACCGAGAGCCTGGAACTGCCGCTCGACCGCCCCAGGCCCCCGGTGCAGACCTTCTCCGGCGGTGACCTCCGGGTCGTCTACCCGGGCCGGGTGCGCGACGAGCTGCTCGCCCTGTGTCGGCGTGAGGGCGTCAGCCTGTTCGTCGTCCTGCTCGCCGCGCTGAACGTGCTGTTGCACCGCTGCACCGGCCAGACCGGCATCCCGGTCGGGTCTCCGGTCACCAACCGCACCCACGTGGACATCGAGCCGCTCATCGGCATGTTCGTCAACACCCTGGTGTACCGCACGGACCTGTCCGGCGACCCTGACTTCCACGAGGTGCTGCGCCGGGTGCAGGGCGTCGTCAACGACGCCCAGCAGCACCAGGAAGTGCCGTTCGAAGCCCTGGTGGACGCGTTGCAGCCGGAGCGCTACCTGTCACAGAACCCACTGTTCCAGGTCTGCTTCAACTTCCTGCCCGCCCGCCCCCTGCAGACCGGTTCCGAACTCGTCATCGAGGCGATCGAGGGCGTACGGAACGCCACCGCCAAGTTCGACCTGTGGATCAGCGTCATCGACCGTTCGGACGAGCTGCTGGTCGAGGTCGAGTACAACGCCGACGTGTTCGACCCGGACACCGTCCGCCGGCTGATGGAGGCCTACCGGGCCGTGCTGGGCTCGGCGATCGCCGAGCCCGGGCGCCGCGTGTCCGAACTGGAGATCCTCTCCGACGCCGAGCGCCGCAGGATCGTCGAGGAGTGGAACGACACCGCTCGCTTCTTCGAGGGCGCGGACCGCTGCCTGCACGAACTGATCGCCGAGCAGGCGGCCCGCACCCCCGGCGCCACCGCGCTCGTCCTCGACGGAGAGCGGCTCAGCTACGCCGGCCTGGAGGAGCGGGCGGAGCGGCTCGCCCGCTGGCTGCGCCGGAACGGAGCAGGTCCGGAGCGGTTCGTCGCCGTGTGCGCCGAGCGGTCCCTGGAACTGGTCGTCGCCCTGCTGGGCGTTTTGAAGGCGGGCGCCGCCTACGTGCCGCTCGACCCCGAGTACCCGGTGGACCGACTGGACTTCATGCTCGCCGACAGCGCCCCCGCGATCCTGCTCACCCAGGAACACCTGCGGGACCGGCTGCCGCACACCACCGCCACGGTCCTCGCCCTCGACGCCGGCTGGGAGCAGACGGCCGAGGCGTCCGGAGACCCGCTGCCGCGGGATGCGGGCCCCGACACCCTCGCCTACATGATCTACACCTCCGGGTCGACGGGCCGGCCCAAGGGGGTGCTCAATACTCACCGCGGCATCGTCAACCGCTTGCTGTGGATGCAGGACCGCTACCGCCTCGACGACACGGACCGCGTGCTGCAGAAGACGCCGTGCAGCTTCGACGTGTCGGTGTGGGAGTTCTTCTGGCCACTGATGACCGGCGCCGCGCTGGTACTCACCCCGCCCGGGGAGCACCGGGACCCGGTCGCACTGGCCGCCCTCATGCACCGCGAGCGCATCACCACGGCACACTTCGTGCCGTCCATGCTCCAGGTCTTCCTGGAGCAGGACGGCCTCGAGGAGACCTGCACCCGGCTGCGCCGGGTGCTGTGCAGCGGAGAGGCCCTGCCGTTCAGCCTGCAGGAGCGGTTCTTCGGCCGGCTGCCGGACACCGAGCTGCACAACCTCTACGGACCCACCGAAGCGGCCGTCGACGTGACCGCCTGGCAGTGCGTTCCCGGTGACCCACGGGGCGTCGTGCCGATCGGCCGCCCCCTCGCCAACACCCGCGTCCTGGTGCTGGACCGGCACCTCAACCCGGTGCCCGTCGGTGTCGTCGGCGAACTCCACATCGGCGGCGTGCAGGTGGCCCGTGGGTACCACAACCTGCCCGAACTGACCGAGGAGCGCTTCGTCCCCGACCCGTTCGGCGCCCCCGGCGACCGGCTCTACAAAACCGGCGACCTGGCGCGGCTGCTGCCCGAGGGGGCGATCGAGTACCGCGGCCGGGCCGACTTCCAGGTGAAGATCCGCGGAATCCGGATCGAGCCCGGTGAGGTCGAGGCCGCGCTGACCCGGCACCCGGAGGTGCGTGAGGCGGCCGTCGTCGCCCGCGGCGACGAACACGACACGGACCGCAAGCAGCTGGTCGCCTACGTCGTCCCCACGCCTCGCCCCACGGCGGCCGAGGAAGAGCCGGCCGACCCTGCCGAGGGACAGGTCGACACCTGGGCAGCCGTGTTCGACGAGGCATACGCCAAGGGGGACGGGGCACACGCCGCGGACTTCAACATCACCAGCTGGAACAGCAGTTACACCGGTGAGCCGCTGTCCGCCGCGGAGATGCGGGAGTGGGTCGAGGGCACGGTCGAACGCATCCTCGCCCTGAAACCCCGCCGCGTTCTGGAGATCGGCTGCGGCACGGGCCTGCTGTTGTCCCGCATCGCTCCGCACTGCGAGGCCTACCACGGCACCGACATCTCCGCCGCCGCCCTCGACTTCGTACGCACCCGTCTTGTCGCCCAACGGCCCGAACTGGCGGGCGTGACGCTCTCCCGGAACCCCGCCGACGGCATCGCGGGAGTGTCCGACGAGCCGTTCGACGTGGTGATCCTCAATTCCGTCGTCCAGTACTTCCCCGACGTCGACTACCTGCGCACGGTCCTGGACCGGGCCGTGGCCGCCGTGGGCGACGAGGGCACGGTCTTCGTGGGGGACGTACGCAACCTGGCCCTGATGGAGACCTTCCACACCGAGGTGGAGCTGCACCGCGCCCCGGCCAAGCTCACCGCGGCCCGGCTGCGTGCCCGTGTCGTCCGGCAGATCCGGCAGGAGCAGGAACTGCTGGTGCACCCCGCGTTCTTCACCTCGCTCCTCCAGGACAGCCCCCGGATCGCCGAGGTGGACGTGGACCTGCGCCGCGGCGTCCACCGCAACGAGCTGACCCGCTACCGCTACGACGCGGTCCTCCACGTCGGCGAGGAGGCGGCGGACGCCGTCGCCGACATCCGCGTCGTCGACTGGCGGGACGACCTCGACCCGGACGCGATCCGCGCCCGGCTCACCGCTCAGCGGCCCGAGGCCCTGGCGGTGCTCGGCGTGCCCAACGCCCGGCTGGCCGTAGCCCACCACAAGCGTCAGGCGCTGTCCGCGAAGGACGGGCAGGAACTGGTCGGCGAGCTGCTGCGCGACCCGGTACTCGGCCCCGGGTCCGGCGTCGACCCGGAGCAGTGGTGGCTGCTCGGCGAGGCCACCGGGTACCGGGTGCGGGTGTCGTGGATGCCGGAGGCGGCCGACGGCAGCTACGCCGTGCTGTTCAGCCGCACCGGCACCCATCGGCTGCCGCTGCCGCACCACCGGCCAAAACCTCCGGCCAACGACCCGGCGTTCCAGCACCGGGCGGCCCGGCTGGCGCGCGACCTGCGCCAGCACCTCAAGGACCGGCTGCCGGACTACATGGTCCCCACCGCCGTCATGCCGCTGCGCGCCCTCCCCGTCGGCGTGAACGGCAAACTCGATCGCGACGCGCTTCCCGCGGTCGACCTCGGCGACGCCCAGGCCGGCACCGACACGCCGACCACCCCCACCGAACAGGCGCTGGCGGAGCTGTGGTCAGAGGTCCTCGGCATCGACGAGGTCGGCGTGCACACCAACTTCTTCGAACTCGGCGGCGACTCGATCCACACCATCCAGATCGTGGCCAGAGCCGGCCGCCGGGGTTTCGAACTCACCCCGCAGATGGTCTTCCAGCACGGCACGGTCGCGGCTCTGGCCGCCGCCCTGGACAAGTCGACGGGCGCGGCCGACGCCGCCGCTGTGACGACGGGCGCATCCGCGGACGCCTCGGACAACCCGCCGGACGCGTCGCACGACGCCCCTGACGTGGTCGACGTCTATCCGCTCTCCCCGTTCCAGCAGTGGGCCCTGAAGGAGTGGCGCGAACACCCCCGGCCGGGACTGTTCCTGGTGCACCGCCTGCAGATCCTGCGGCTGCCCGAGATCGACACGGACCTGTTCACCGACAGCCTGCGCCGCGTGATCGACGAGTTCCCGTTGATGCGGACCAGCTTCCGCTGGGAAGGCGTGCCGGAACCGGTGCAGGTCGTGCACGCGGCAGCGGATCCGGAGGTGGTGTTCGCCGACTGGCGGGACATCCCGGACGAGGAGCAGGACGCCCGCCTGGAGCAGTACCTGCGCGCGGACCGCGAGCGGGGCCTGGACCTCCGTACGCCGAACGGGCTGCGCTATCTGCTCACCCGGCTGGACGCGGACACCGCCCTGGTGGCGGTGAGCCTCAACTACTTCTGCCTGGACGGCTGGAGCTACGAGATCGTCACCGACCGTCTCCAGGAGCTGCTGGACTCCGGTGCCACCGGGCGGCCCCCGGCCCCGACCGCCGAACGCCTGCCGTTCCGTGACTTCGTCGAGGCCGCGCGCACCCAGGACCGGGGCCCGGCCGAACGCTACTGGCGACAGGCGCTGGAGGGACTCACCCGGCCCTTCTCGCTCTCCCGCGGCCTGCGCCGACACCTGCCCCCGGCACCGGCCGAGAGTGGTTACGCACGCCAGGTGATCACACTGGAACCGGGAACCATGCTGTCCCTGCGGCAGCTCGCCCAGCGGCACCGGCTGTCCCTCAACGCGCTGTTCCAGGGCGCCTGGGCGCTGACCAACGCAGCCCTGAGCGATTCCGAGGACGTGGTGCACGGCGTGCTGACGACCGGACGGTCCGTGCCGGTCGCCGACCCGCAGGCGCTCGCCGGCATGGTCGGCCCCGCGTTCGCCATCCTGCCGCTGCGCACCCGCCTGCGGGCCGGGCAGGACGCCGCGGAGTTCCTGCGCACCCTCTTCGCGGGGCTGGTGGAGATGGGAAGTCATGAAACCCTGTCCCTGGACGCCGTACTCGCCCTGAGCGACCTGCCCGAGGGCACGCTGCCCTGCGAGAGCTACGTGGTCTTCCAGAACATCGGCGTGGACGGCATGGAACGCTCCGGCACGGCCTTCTTCGTCTCCAAGATGGGCTTCCCGCTGCGGCTGGACGTCTTCCCCACCAACGCCACCACCATCCACCTGTCGTACTACCGCGAAGTGATCCCGGACTCCGGAGCCCGCCGCCTGCTCACCGGGTTGTGTGCGGTGCTCGCGGCCATGCTGGACGGCCTCGACCGCCCGGTCGACGCGCTCCTCGAGGCGGCGCGGCAGGACGGGCCGCCCCGGCCGGCCTGGAGGCCTTCCACGAGGACGAGTTCCGCGTCGTCGATGTCCGGCGGCAGCAGGAAGGGGACCGCGTGTGATGCCGCCCGTCGTCTTCCAGTTCTCCGGCCAGGGCTCCCAGTACCGCCGGATGGGACTCGGCCTGTACCGGAGCGAGCCGGTGTTCCGCGACACGCTGGACCGGCTCGACTCCGTGGCCCGCGACGAGCTCGGCGCGTCGGTGCTGGCCGAGATGCACGACGAACGGCGCAGGACGGAGGCGTTCGACGATATCCGCTTCACCCACCCGGCCATTGTCATGGTGGAGCTCGCCCTCGCCGACACCCTGATCCACCACGGCGTCGAGCCCGACCTGCTGCTCGGCGCCAGCCTGGGCGAGTTCACGGCGGCCGCGGTGGCCGGCGCCCTGGACACCGAGCAGTGCCTGCGCCTGGTGGTCCGGCAGGCGCGCCGACTGCGGTCCGCGCGGCGCGGTGGAATGCTCGCCGTCCTCGCCGACGAGGAACTGCACCGGCGCGTCCCGGTACTGCGTGACCGCACCGAGATCGCAGCCCGCAACTACCCCGGCCACTTCGTGGTCGCGGGGACCGAGGAAGCCCTCGACGCGGCGGAGGACGAACTGCGTCTGCGCGACGTGGTCTGTCACCGGGTGCCGGTCTCCTACCCGTTCCACTCGTCCCTGATGGAGGAAGGGGAAGCGGCGTTCCGGGACCTCATGGCCGAGGCCGACTTCCGGCCGCCGCGCCTGCCCGTCGTGTCCTGCGTCACCGGCGCCGAGGTCGGCCGGATGACGGTCGACCACCTGTGGAACGCGGCCCGCCTGCCCATCGAGTACGCCGCCACGCTCACCGCGCTGGAGCGCCGAGGCCCGCACCACTACCTCGACCTCGGCCCCTCCGGAACGCTCCACAACTTCGTCCGCGGCGGTCTGCGGGACGGCTCCCACTCCCGGTCGTACGCCCTGCTCGGCCCGCTGGCCGACGACGCCCGGCAGCTGGCAGCCGTACGTGCCGCGCTCCCCGCGCGGCGCCGGACCCACATCGCATCCAAGGACGGAACCATGAAGGTCTGTGGATTTCCCGGCCAGGGCAGCCAGGCCAAGGGCATGGGCAGGGACCTCTTCGACGCGTTTCCCGAGGAGACGGCGACTGCCGACCGGGTGCTCGGCTACTCGATCCGGGAGCTGTGCCTGGAGGACCCGCGCCGGGAACTGAAACTCACCCAGTTCACCCAGCCGGCGCTGTACGTGGTGTCCGCGCTGACGTGGCTGCACCGGCTGCGGGAGGATCCCCGGCCGCCGGACTACCTGATCGGGCACAGCCTCGGTGAATACGGCGCGCTGTTCGCGGCGGGAGCCTTCGACTTCGAGACCGGCCTGAGGCTGGTGCGGCGGCGCGGCGAGCTGATGAGCCGGGCCGACGGCGGCCGGATGGCGGCCGTCCTCGGATGCGACCTGGAGCGCGTGGAGCAGGCGCTCGCCGAGCAGGGGGTGACCGGCCTGGACATCGCCAACCACAACGCCCCCACCCAGTTCGTGCTCGCCGGCCCCGCGGACGAGATCGAGCAGGCCAAGAGCGTCTTCGAGGGCCTGGGCGCGCACTTCCTGACACTCAACGTCAGCGCCCCGTTCCACTCCCGCACGATGCGCCCGGTCGCCGAGGAGTTCGCCCGCTACCTGGACGGCTTCACCCTGCGCGACCCCCGTATACCGGTCATCGCCAACACGGACGCCCGTCCCTACCGGCCCGGTGAGGTACGGAGCACGCTGGTCCGGCAGATCCACTCGCCGGTGCTGTGGACCGACTCCGTGCGCTATCTGATGGGCCGGGGCGACTTCGAGTTCGAGGAGCTCGGCCCTGGTGCGGTCCTGCACAAACTGGTCACCCGCATCAGGTCGGAGGCCTCGCCGCTTCCTGCCGGGGAACCCCCGCGGCACCGGTCCGCCCAGGCAGCTCCGCCGGAGCGGCAAGCGGTGGCGGAACCCGTTCGGCACCGGTCCGCGGAGGGACCCCTGCCGGACCGCCCCGCGGTGGAGGTGGTCGGTGCCCACCGTGCGCAACCGGCGGCCACGGCGGCCTCCGCCGCCGACTCCCCGACCGGCACCGCCTCACCGTGCCACGCCGCGGCGGCACCGAGCCCGTCCTCGAGTGTTCCGGCCGCGCGGCGGGCACCGGACGGGCCCTTCGGACCGGCTGCGGCGCCGGCCGGCCCCGGCCGCTCCGTCCCGTACGGCCGGCGCGTGTCCGACCGCACCGCCGAGCACGGCCGGCCCGTGCCCTCCGACCGCTTCGCCGTGCCCGATCGCAGTGTCGACCAGGACCGGCCCCTTCCCGGTCACCCCGTCGTTCCCGGCCGGCGCGCGCCCTTCGATCCCCTCGCCGCCGGTGGCCCCGGTGACCTCCCCCTCGCTTCCCACCGCACCACCGGATCCGACCGTTCGGGCCTGGAGGGCGCCGCCGCGGCGGCGCAGGTGGCGGGTTCCCGGCCCGGAACTGGCGGCGGGGCTCGGGCCGAGACGCTGGGAACCGTCTCCTTCCGGGAGCGCTACGGCCTGCGGTACGCCTATCTCGCGGGCTCCATGTACGGAGGTGTGTCGGGTTCGGAGCTGCTGACCCGGCTCGCCAAGGCCGGTGCCATGGGGTTCTACGGCACCGGCGGTGTGGCCCTGCCCGAAGTGGAGGAGCAACTGGTCCGCCTGGGTGACCAGTTGGGTACCGACGGCGCGTACGGGGCCAACCTGCTGCACAGCCCGGCCGATCCCGGGCGGGAGTCGGCGCTCGTGGACCTGTTCCTGCGCACGGGCGTCGGCACCGTCGAGGCCTCGGGATTCCTGCGGATCACCCCCGCGCTGGTGCGCTACCGCCTCGCTGGTGGCCGGGTGCTGGCCAAGGTGTCCAGCACCGACATGGCGGCCGCTTTCCTCGCCCCACCGCCCCGGCCGCTGGTCGAGCGCCTGGTGGCCGAGGGGCAGGTGGACGCCCGGGACGCCGAGCGCCACGGCCGCCTGCCCATGGCCGACGACCTCTGCGTCAAGGCCGGCTCGGCCTGGTTCGACGACGCGGTAGGCAGCCTCACCGCCCTGTTGCCCGCGGTGCTCCGCCTGCGCGACGAGCGCACCGGGTCCGGGCCTCGGGTGCATGTCGGCGCGGCCGGCGGGATCAGCACTCCGGAGGCCGCTGCCGCCGCGTTCATGATGGGCGCCGACTTCGTGCTGACCGGTTCCGTCAACCAGTGCACACCGCAGGCCGTCACCAGTGCCGAGGTCAAGGATCTGCTCCAGCGGCTCGACGTGTACGACGTGGCCCTCACGCCGGCCCCGGAGATGTTCGAACTCGGCATGCGGGTGCGAGCGGTCAGGCGCGGGGTGTTCCTTCCGGCCCGCGCGGCGAAACTGCACGACCTGTGGGCTCGGCACGAATCCTTCGAGGACATCGACGGGCCGACCCGCCGACAGATCGAGGAGAGTTTCCTGCGCGGCGCGTTCGAGGAGGCCGCGGCGGGCGCGACCGGTGACGCCAAGGCCCGGATGGCCGCCGCCTTCCGGACGTATCTGGACCGCGGGTTCGACCTGGCACGGCGGGGCGAGCCCGGCCGGCGGGTCGACTACCTCGTCTACTGCGGGCCCGCGATGGGCGCGTTCAACGCCTGGGTGGCCGGGACCGAACTCGCTTCCTGGCAGGCGCGGGACGTCGACACGGTCGCCGAACATCTGATGGCCGAGACCGCGGACCTGCTCCGCAGCCGGGCCGCCACCTTCACGGGCGGCTGCTGAGGCCGGCGGAAGCCCGCACCGCATCCGCCGGACGACTCCGGCATCCGTACCGACAGTCGGCACAGCGAGAAAGAGGGACGAGCGTGGCTTCGCACGAGGGCACCGAGGGAACCGGTGTCGTCGACGGCACGAACGCGACCGACGCGGACATCGCCATCGTGGGCATGGCCGGTCCGATCAAGACGGTCCTGACGCTCCGGCACCGCGCCCTCGTCCCCAGCCTCAACTTCGAGTCCTCCGACCCGGAGGTCGACTTCGCGGTGGGCCCCTTCCACGTCAACACCGAGACCAGACCGTGGCCGGCCGGTGCGACGCCGCGCCGGGCCGGAGTCAGCTCGTTCGGCGTGGGCGGCACCAACGCCCACGCCGCCCTGGAGGAGCCGCCCGCATCCGCCCCGCGTCCCGGGACCCGGGCCGCCGGGCCGCGGCTGCTCGTGCTGCCGGCCCGCAGCGCGGTCCCCCTCGACACGGCGACCGCCCGCCTCGCCCGGCACCTGCGGCAGCACCGGGACCTCGACCTGACGTACGTGGCCCAGACGCTCGCCCTGGGCCGCCGGATCCCCGGCCACCGGCGGGCGCTGGTCGTCACCGACGTGCGGGACGCGGCGCTCGCCCTGCCCTCGGCGACGAGGCCCGGATCCTCACCGCGACCGCGGCCGGCACGCGGCCGGTGCTGTTGCTCGACGGCTCCGCCGCCGTGTCGCGGGAGCACACCGAGGACCTGCAGGAACGCGTACCGGCCTTCCGGGAGCACCTCGCGCGCTGCGCCGAACGCCTCGGCGCCCCCGACGCCGCCACTCTGCCGGCAGCCGGCTGTCCTGGCGGCCTTCGCGGTGCAGTACACCACCCCGCGGACGCTCACCGGGTGGGGGTGCGCGCCGCGGTGTCCGTCACCGGCGCCGACGACCTTCCCGGACAGGTTCGCACCCTCCCGGCGGACGACGACCTCCCGCCGCAGCGGACCGTGGCGGAGGCCGACGTCGCCCTGCCACTGGTGCCCGACGGCGGCACCGCAGCCCCGAGGGACACCGGAACGGCCAGAGACGCGTCTCGCGACGTGCCCAGCGCGCGGCCGCCCGCAGGGACGGGGCCTGACGCATGCGCATGACCGTCGTGACGTGTGGGCGGGCGGCCGGGCCGGGCGCAGGGAAGGAGCAACGGTGACCGGTCCGACCGAGTGCCATGTCTGGCTGGCCCCCGTCCTCGCGGATCCCGCCCTGCTGGATTTCCTCGACCCCGGGGAGCGGGAGCGCGTCCGGGGTCTGCTCCTCGAGGAGGCCAGGACTCTCTCCACCACTGCCCATGCCCTGCTCCGTCTGGTCGTGGCGGCACGGACCGGGGTCGAGCCGCGGCAGGTCCGGCTGGTGCGGACCTGCCGCGGCTGCGGGGGCGCGCACGGCAAACCGCGCCTCGCGGACCCGCCCGCGGACCTGGAGTTCTCTCTGTCGCACTGCGCGGACCTGGTCGCCGTCGCGGTCACCGTCGGCCGCCCGGTCGGGGTGGACATCGAGACCGTCGGGCATCTCGACGGCGACCGCGCCCGGCTGCCCCGCGTGGTGCTGTCCGAGACCGAGCAGCGTGTGCTGGCTGCGCAGCCGACGGCCCGCGCACCGGGCGCGTTCACCCGTTACTGGGCGCGGAAGGAAGCCGTCCTGAAGGCCACCGGCGACGGGCTGACGGTCAACCCGGCCGACCTCACGGTGAGCGGCCCCGACACGCCGGCGACTCTGCTCGGCTGGCGCGGCCGTCCGCACGACCGCGCGCCCCTTCCGCTCGCCGATGTGGCGGCGGGCCCGGACCACCGGTGCGCCGTCGCGTTCGTCGGCCCTCATGCGCCCGGTTTCCGGGTGGTGCGCCACTGGCTCCCGGACGTCCGTGACGCGGTCGCCCCGTCCCTCAGATCCCCAACTCCTGCGCCAGCAACGCCGCTTGCCCCCGGTTGCGCAGCCCCAGCTTCCCCAGCAGGCGGCTGACGTGGGTCTTCACCGTGGCCTCCGCCATGTCGAGGCGCTCCGCGACGGCGGCGTTGGACAGGCCCTCGCCGAGACAGGACGGCACCTCCCGCTCGCGCCGGGTGAGGGAGTCCAGCACCGCCGGACCGACCGTGGACCCGCGGGCGGGCTTCGCGGCGAACTCGGCGATCAGCCGCCGGGGCACGGCCGGGGCGACGGTCCCCTCCCCGCGCGCCACCGCGCGCACGGCCTCGACGAGGTCCTTCGCCTCCGTGTTCTTCAACAGGAACCCCGAGGCCCCGGCCCGCAGCGCCCCGAAGACGTACTCGTCGAGATCGAAGGTGGTCAGCACCAGCACGTCGGCGAGTTCCTCCGCGACCACCTGCCGGGTGGCCGACACCCCGTCCAGGCGCGGCATCCGCACATCCATCAGCACCACGTCCGGGCACAGATCACGGGCGAGCGCCACCGCCTGCTCACCGTCCGCCGCCTCACCCGCCACCTCGATGTCGGGCGCACTGCGCAGGATGAGCACCAGCCCGGCGCGGACGGCGGACTGGTCCTCGACGCCCAGGACGCGGATCGTTCGGTCCCTCCTCGGGGAACGTCGGTGACGGGAAGGGTGGCGCGGACGACCCAGAGCTTGCCGCCGGCGCCGTCCGCGGCGTTCTCCGGGCCGGCCTCGAAGGTGCCGTGCAGCAGCGCGGCACGCTCCCGCATCCCGACGAGCCCGGCCCCGGAGCCCGGCGCGCGTGGGGTGTCCCGGCCGCCGTAGGGGCTGGTCACCCGCAGCTCGAGGGCGCCGTTCCGCCCGCGCAGCCACACCGTCGCCGCGCCCTGCGCGGCGTGCTTGAGCGCGTTGGTCAGGCAGGTCGCCGGCATCCACGGCCTGATCATCCTGACGTACTGGCTCTGGCCGAAGAAGGCTCCGGCGGGCGAGGGGCGGGCGGACCGGGACGGTCTCGCCGAGTCGGAGAAGAGCGTCCGCCGGTGAGCCCGGCCGGGCCGTCGGGACAGACGCCCGGCCGGCCCGCTGCCGTCGCCCCTCAGCGCTCGCCGCCCGGTACCCACAGGATGTCGCCGGTCTCCTTGTTGGCGGTGCGGGCCAGGATGAAGAGGAGGTCGGAGAGGCGGTTGAGGTAGGTGGCGGTGAGGGGGTTCATGGTGTCGCCGTGCGCCTCCATGGCCGCCCAGGTGGAGCGCTCCGCGCGGCGGACGACCGTGCAGGCCTGGTGCAGCAGGGCGGCGCCCGCCGTGCCTCCCGGGAGGATGAAGGAGCGCAGCTTCTCCAGCCGCTCGTTGAAGTGGTCGCAGTCCGTCTCCAGCCGGTCCACGTAGAACTGCTCGACCCGCAGCGGCGGGAACTCCGGGTTCTCCACGACCGGTGTCGACAGGTCGGCGCCCACGTCGAACAGGTCGTTCTGCACACGGGTGAGCACCTGGACGACCTCCTCGTCCAGGGCGCCCAGCGCGATCGCCGTGCCGATCACCGCGTTCGCCTCGTTGGCATCGGCGTAGGCGGCGATGCGCAGGTCGGTTTTGGCGACCCGGCTCATGTCACCGAGGTTCGTGGTGCCCTTGTCGCCGGTCTTCGTGTAGATGCGTGTCAGGTTGACCATGCGGTCAGCCTAGTGACGCCCCGGCCGTCCGGACACCGGTGTGCCGACCGTCACGGCGAGCACCACGGCCGGGCGGCCCGGTGGGCGGGTGCGTCCGGTGTGTGTGGGGGCGGTCCGCCGTGACGGCCGGTCTCGTGGGGGGCGAAGTGCCGTGTCAGATCCCGCAGGTGGGGGCGGACCAGTACGGGGACGGGTCGAAGGCCACGTGGGTGTGGTCGTTGTGGCCGGGGTAGCCGGGGCCGAGGATCTCGGAGAAGCCGTGGACCCTGGACTGCCGGGCGAGGGTGCACAGGCTCGGCGAGCCGACGAGGTCGGCCGCGTCGCCGTAGAGGTGACGGCTGGTCGAGGAGCCGCCGACCGCCCTGTTGCAGGCGTAGGAGCGGAAGCCGCTGGAGATGGTGATCGGCACGTCACCGAGCGCGTGCCGCATCGCCTCCAGCTTCCACATGGTCTTCAGTGCGTTCGCCCTGGCGGTGGCCGCCGAGACCGCGCCGCCCGACCAGTCGGAGTTGCACTTGTTGAGTTCGGCGTAGCTGAAGTGGATGGGCGTGCAGTCGGAGTCCTGGAGTGCGTAGATCTTGTTGAAGGTCTGCGAGCCGGCGACACCGTCGGCGGTCAGTCCGTACGCCGACTGGAACTTCTTGACGGCGGCGGCGGTGCGGGCACCGTACTGGCCGTCGTAGGAGAGCCGCTCGCCCGAGGTCACCCAGCCGGCGACCCGGATCTGCAGTTGCGTCACATCGCTGCCGGAGGAGCCCTGGGACAGGGTGCGGTTCCAGGTGTAACACGTGTCGGCGTGCGCCGTGCCGGCGGTGGCGCTCACCCCGAGAACCGTGCCCGCCATGACCATGACAAATGAAAGAAGGATGCGCGTCGCGCGTCTCAGCATTCCGGCCTCCCGACCGTCCGTCGCTGGGTGGAGTGGTACCGCCGCCCGGACGGTACCCGTCGACCAGCGTGCGGCACAGTGCTACATGCGTCAACAATCTGTGGATGAATAACTGGAGTTGACGGTGGGGAGGGTTGGTGATCGGATCCCGTCGGCCGCCGGTGGCGGCTCCGCCGTACGGGCCGGCGAACCCGAGGGCCCTGAAAGCGCCGGGAGTGATGGGCGTCTCACTGCGTGAGACGTGACACGCATTACTAACCCCTCACACATCCGCTCGCGAGCGCTAGTGTCCGCGAGTGACGTAGAGGAACAGCGCGTGAGTGTTTCGAAGGGGAGTCGCACAGTGGCACGGAAGCTCGCCGTCATCGGGGCCGGTCTCATGGGGTCCGGAATCGCCCAGGTCTCCGCCCAGGCGGGCTGGGACGTCATCCTGCGCGACGTCACCGACGAGGCGCTCACGCGAGGTACCGACGGAATCAAGTCGTCGTACGACAGGTTCGTGAGCAAGGGCAGGCTCGAGGCCCACGACGCCGACGCGGCTCTCGCCCGGATCACCGCGACCACCGACCTGGACGCCTGTGCGGACGCGGACGTCGTGGTCGAGGCGGTCTTCGAGGAGCTCGAGGTCAAGCACGAGATCTTCCGCGCCCTCGACAGGATCGTGCGCGACGACGCCGTGCTCGCCTCCAACACCTCCGCCATCCCGATCACCAAGATCGCGGCCGTGACGGAGCGTCCCGAGCGGGTCGTCGGCGCGCACTTCTTCTCGCCGGTGCCGATGATGCAGCTGTGCGAACTGGTCCGCGGCTACAAGACCAGCGACGAAACCCTCGCCACCGCGCGGGAGTTCGCCGAGTCGGTCGGCAAGACCTGCATCGTCGTCAACCGCGATGTGGCCGGCTTCGTGACCACCCGCCTCATCAGCGCCCTCGTCGTCGAGGCCGCGAAGCTCCACGAGTCGGGTGTGGCGAGCGCCGAGGACATCGACCTGGCCTGCAAACTGGGCTTCGGCCACGCCATGGGGCCGCTGGCCACCGCCGACCTGACCGGCGTCGACATCCTGCTGCACGCCACCGGGAACATCTACACCGAGTCCCAGGACGAGAAGTTCGCCCCGCCCGAGCTGATGCGCCGGATGGTTGACGCCGGTGACATCGGCCGGAAGAGCGGGCAGGGCTTCTACACGTACTGATCATCCCGAATCCCCCGGCGCCCCTCACGCGCCGGGGTGAATTCGGTATCGGTTCGCTTACGCGGGGCAACCTCTGCGGGCTCCACGCAGTCAGAGGTTGCATCACTGTCAGCAAAAACGTGAGAAACCTGAAAAACGCGGAGCACGGCACGCACGGGGAGCGCATATGCATATCAGGGGCGACCACGCCGAACTGGTCGTCGGGGGCCGCCTCGACGTCCGCAGCGCGGCGGACGCCCGTACGGTCCTGCACTCGGCCGTCGACGACGGAGTCGGCGATCTGCTGCTGGACCTGTCCGAACTGGACTCCTGGGACGCCACCGGACTCGGCGTGATCATGGGGGTCCACCGACGGGCCGGCCGCTGCGGCCGACGGCTGGTGCTGCGCGACGTACCGCCGCAGCTGCAACGCCTGTTGGTGGCCACCCGGCTGCACCGGATCCTGGCGATCGAAGGAGGTATCGGGGTGGACACGCTACCCCGTGTGTGAGGTCCGTACGGGGCCGGACCGGACGACCGGCAGGACCCGGGCCGACCCTGGGCCACTCGTGTGGATCATGCCGGGCTCGCGGGGCCTGATCCGAACGAAAGACCCTGGCGAACCGTGCGACGCGCGCACAATCCTCACGAGACTGTGATGTCTCGGACCGAGCGGCACCCCGGACTGTCGTAGATACTGGGAGAAGGTTTAGGGTTCGGCTGCCCGCTGCCTCGCCAACCCTCGAGCGGGCCCGGACCAGAAGCGACAGCGCGGTGTGCAGCAAGGCCGGGAGGGGCTTGGACCCAGGCACACGACGCTTTTGGGGGCTAGAACCTTATGGACCCGAACAACCCGGGACCCGAGGAGTACGGTCGTGAGGGTGACGGGCACGCGCCGCGGCAGCGCCCGCTCAGGGAATCCCTCACGTCCGACTTCGGGCAGCCCGCGCCCGCGCTCGCCCGCACGGCGCAGCTCATCTCCGGCGACTTCCTGCTCACCGTCAACCCCGTCGACGGCAGCGAGATAGAGCGCTGCCCGCCCGCCGAGCGGCCCGCACGCCCCGTGAAGCTGACGGAGGCCGAGCGCGCCGAGCACGAGCGGTCCGCCCGACCGCCCGTCCCACCCGGCCCGGCCCGGCCCGAGCTGCCGCTGACGGCCCGCCAGGACGAGCGCGAGAAGCTGGTCCGGCTGCTCGCCCGCGGCCGCTCCGTGCGCCTCACCGGTCCTGCGGGCTCCGGCCGCACCCGGTTGCTCGACACCGTCGCCGAGGACTGCGCGGACCTCGCCCCCGACGGCGTCGTCCGCCTGGGCGGCCTGCGCCGCAGCGCCGACGACCTGCTGTACGACCTCTTCCACGCCGTGCACAGCGCGCCGCTGTACCGCCCCGACCGGGACGAACTCGCCGACTGCCTCCGTGAGGTGGGCGCGGTCGTCGTCCTCGACGACCTCGGGTTCGGCGGCGCCGCCCTCGACGAACTGCTGGACGCGACCCCCGAGTGCGCCTTCCTGCTCGGCGCCACCCCGGACGTGCCCGCCCCGTCGGCTGAGTCCGGCGTCGAGGAGGTCGTCCTCGAGGGACTCGACCGCGCGGCCGGTCTCGACTTGCTGGAGCACGCCGTCGGCCGGAGCCTCACCGAGGACGAGTCGAACTGGGCCGGTGACCTCTGGTTCGAGTCCGAGGGCCTGCCACTGCGCTTCGTCCAGGCCGGTGCCCTGCTGCGGCAGCGCGACCGGCTGCGCGTCGGCACCAGTGCCGTCGACGAGTTCGGCGTCTTCGAGGACGCCTGGCCCGGCGAACTGTCCGACGACGCCGTCGACGGTGACGAGATCCCGCTGCCCTCGCTCGGCGAGGCGGCCGCTCCCGCCCCACTGCTCGCGGCACGGCTCAGCGCCTCCGCCCGCGCCACCCTGCGGTTCGCCGTCGCGCTCGGCGGCGAACTCCCGCACCAGGCGCATCTGCCCGCGCTGGTCGGCGACACCCACGCCGACGCCGCGCTCGGCGAGCTGGCCGCCTGCGGACTGGTCGCTCCGGCCGGCTCCGCTACCGGCTCGCCGCCGGCGTACCGGCCCAACTGGAGGCCGCCGGGTACACCGACGGGGTGGAGGCGCAGGCGCGCACCGCTGCCCGGCACTACGCCTGGTGGGCCGGACATCCCTCGGTCACCCCGGAACGGGTCTGCGCCGAGGCCGACGCGGTGCTCGCCGCGCTCGCCGTGCTGTCGCCGCTCGCCTCGGCCGCCGGCGAGGGCGAGGCCGACGTGGCGGTGCAACTGGCCCGCACCGCCGCACCCGCGTTCGCCGCGGGCCTGCACTGGAGTGCCTGGGAACGGGCCCTGCGGGCCGGCGCGGAGGCGGCCCGGCTCGCCGGGGACGTGGGGAGGAGGCCTACTTCCACCACGAGCTCGGCATCCACGCCCTGTGTGCGGGAGAGCTGGACCGGGCCCGTGCCGAACTGGAGGCCTCCATCGGTCTGCGCGGGGCCGTCGCCGACAAGCGCGGTACCGTCGCCGGACGCCGTGCGCTGGCGCTGGTCGCCGACCGCTCCGGCATCCCGCCGGCGCTCGCGCCGACCGCGGGGGAGGAGGTGCCGGACGCCCACTACGAGGAGTCGGCCTCGCCGCCCCGCGGGATGCCGACGGCCTTCCCGGAGCTTCAGCCGCCCGCCGACACCGGCCTGATCGTCCACCGCGTCCCGCCCGTGCCCAGGCCCGCGTCCGAGCAGGAGGCCGGCGTCGGTCTGAAGGGCATGGCCCGGCGCAACCTCGTGGCGGCCGGCGCGGGCGCGCTGCTCGTCGCGGTGCTGGGCACGGTGGTCACCCTCGGAGCCACCTCGGAGAACGACGCCGGTAAGCCGTCGGAGAACGTGGGCGTCAACCCGTCCGCGAGCCAGGGCGTCGACGACGGCAGCCTGGGCGCGGACCGGCGGACCGACGAGGGCGGCGACACCGGTGACACCGGTGACGCCACCAGCCGGCCGACCGACCCCGGCGCGGACGGCACCCTCGGCACCTCCGACGACCCGACGCCGACGGCCACGGAGTCGGGTGAGGCCTCGGCCGGTCCGAGCGACACCGGGAAGCCGGACGACTCGACGACCGAGTCCTCCACGCCGTCGAAGCCGGCGTCCTCGTCCGCGAAGCCGCCGACGTCGCCCAAGCCGACCGAGTCCACCGGCAAGCCGGCCGAGCCGACGGACGAACCGACCGTGCCCACGGACGAGCCGACCACCCCGACGACGGAACCTACGGACGAAACCCCGCCGCCGGAGACGTCCGACTCGGCGAGCGGCCCCACTTTCTCCACCCCGGCGGAGACGGAGCCGGGGACGAGCAGTTCGGCGAGCGCCCCGCAGAGCAGCGAGGCGGGCACACCGAGCAGCTCCGGGACGATGGTGATCTGACGCCCCCGGGCGTTCACGGACGCCCGGGGACGCTTTCGGGCATGTGCGAGGGGCCGGATTCCCGTCAGGAACCCGGCTCCTCGCGTGGGCCGTGACGCCGCTCAGAACAGGCGCAGTTTGTCGTCCTCGATACCCCGCATGGCGTTGTAGTCGAGGACCTGGCAGCCGATGCCCCGGTCGGTGGCGAGCACACGGGCCTGTGGCTTGATCTCCTGGGCCGCGAACACGCCGCGCACCGGGGCGAGATGCGGATCGCGGTTCAACAGCTCCAGATAGCGCGTGAGTTGCTCCACGCCGTCGATCTCACCGCGCCGCTTGATCTCCACCGCGACGGTCTGTCCTTCGGCGTCGCGGCAGAGGATGTCGACGGGGCCGATGGCGGTCATGTACTCGCGGCGGATGAGGGTGTAGCCCTCGCCGAGCGTCTCGATGCGGTCCGCGAGCAGCTCCTGGAGGTGTGCTTCCACGCCGTCCTTGATCAGGCCGGGGTCGACGCCCAGTTCGTGCGAGGAGTCGTGCAGGACCTCCTCCATCGTGATGATGAGTTTCTCGCCCGCCTTGTTGACGACGGTCCAGATCCCCTCCTCGTCGCCGCTGCCCTCTTTGAGGGTGCAGGGCGGTGACATCCAGTTCAGGGGTTTGTAGGCCCGGTCGTCGGCGTGGATCGAGACGCTTCCGTCCGCCTTGACCAGGATCAGGCGGGGTGCCGAGGGCAGGTGCGCGGTGAGCCGCCCGGCGTAGTCCACGGAGCAGCGGGCAATGACGAGACGCATGGTCGGCAACGCTACTCGACAGGCCGCGGTCGATGCGATTCGCCCGACCTCACGAGTGACTCGGAACCGAGTCACAGGGGCCACTCCAGGCCCTCCCGATGTGTCCTGTATCTCCTGGAAAACACGTGTTCGATGATGGCCGATTCCCGGCCCACAGCAAGTCCCGCATCCGGGGATTCTCCTGGTGCGGTCACGGTCCGATGCTTACGGTATTGAACGGGAGGTCGCGGCGTGTGCACGCAGCGTGTTGGATTTTGCGAACTCCCTTATCTGTCAGGCAACCCCCGCCCGGCGGGGGTGCGAGAGGAGAACCCATGTCGCTCGACGTCTCACCGGCCCTACTCGAACAGGCCGAGCGAGGCGAGGTCGACGAAGCAGACTTCGTCGACTGCGTCCGGACCTCCCTGCCCTACGCGTGGGAGATGATCAGCTCCCTGGTGGCCCAGTTGAAGGTGGACGGCGGACAGTTCGCCGACAACCAGACGCCCCCGCCGGACGAGCAGGCTCGCGGTCAGCTGCTGCGCGCGCTCGCCAGTGACGCGATACGCGGCGCGCTGCAGCGGCACTTCGGTGTCCGGCTGGCCTTCCAGAACTGCCACCGGGTGGCCGTGTTCCCGCTCGACTCCTCGGTCGACGAGAGGCTGGCCAAGTTCACCTCGGTCCGTGGTCAGCTGCTGAACCAGTCACCGGAACTCCGCGACTGCTGACGCGCCACGTCGGTCGCTTGTCGCTCCGTACGCGGGAGGTGCGGTCTGTACCGGGGCGGCAAGCCATCATCGAACCCCCGGCTCGTTCAGACGAGTTGGGGGATCACCTCGGAGCCGAGCCGCCGTACGTTCTCCTCGGTCGCCGCGAGGTCGCCGGAACCCTCGACGAGCAGGGCGAACCGGGAGATGCCGGTCCGCTCGCTGGTCGCGGCGAGCCGGTCCGCGCACAGCCGCGGGGTGCCCACCGGGTGCAGCCCGCAGAGCAGTTCGGTGTAGGCCAGCGGGTCGCGCATCCGCCGCTCCCGGTCGTCCACCGTGACATGGGCCTCGAGTCCCTGCCGCAGCCAGCCCGGCATCGCTTTGAGCAGCGTCTCCGCCGCTTCGGTGCGCCGGTCGGCGATCTGCACGACGCCGGCCGACACATGGGCCGCGCGGTGGATCAGGGACGCCTGGCCGTCCGCACGCGCGCGCGTGCCGCCGCCACAGGGCGACCATCTCGGCCTTCTCCTCGTCCCCCACATGCATGCCGAGCAGCATCGGCAGCCCGCGCTCGGCCGCGAGCCGCACGCTCGCCGGGGAGGTGCAGGCGACCACGACCTCGGGGCCCTCCGCCTCGGTGAGGGACTCCGACGGGCGCGGGACGACGGGCACTTCACGGAACCGGAAGCGCTCCCCGTCGGCCGCGACGGACGGTTCGCGCAGCCAGCGCATCAGTAGATCGAGTGATTCGGGGAACCCCTTCTCGTACGCCTCGAGCCCGGATCCGAAGACCTCCAGGTCGACCCACGGCCCGCCGCGCCCGACGCCCAGCGAGAACCGTCCGCCACTGGTGACGTGCAGCAGCGCGGCCTGCTCGCCGAGCGCCACAGGATGGGCGGTGGGCAGCACGCTGACCGCCGTACCGACCCGGATGCGGCGGGTGCGGCCCAGCAGGAACGCCGCCAGGGTGACCGCCGACGGGCAGGTGCCGTACGGCACGAAGTGGTGCTCGCCGAGCCAGACCGCGTCCAGCCCCGCCTCCTCGGCCACCTCGGCCGAGCGGACCGCTCGGTGCAGTGCCTCCCCCTCGCCCTGCCCGGGGAACTGGGCGGCCAACACGAAACTTCCCACGTACATCGCTTTCCTGCTTCCTTGGCTCCGACACGGAGCTCCCCCACAGGGCACAACCGTCTGACACGTGTCGAGGACACGGTATGGAGGGGGAATTTACGGATTGTCTGCAGAATGGGCGGTTCTGGAGCGAGTGTTGCGCCCCCGTGAAGGGAAGCTTGTGATGTTTGGTTCCGTACGTGTACCCCGGCCCGTGCCACGTAGGCTGGAAGCGGTTCCCGCATCCTGTATAGCCCCGTGAGGTGTTCTGTGTCCCCGCGTCGCAACCGACCCAAGGGAGCCGGTTCGTCCGGCCGGAGCGCCGGGGACGACCGTTCCGGGCGGTACGGCGGCTGGCAGTCCACGGAGAGCTGGCAGGGCGAGGAGTGGAGCGTGCGGCACGTGGCGGGCTCCAGCGCCCAGGGCAAGGCGTACCGCTGCCCCGGCTGCGACCAGTTGATCCCGGACGGGGTGCCGCACGTGGTGGCCTGGCCGGAGCACGCGGGGATCGACGACCGTCGGCACTGGCACAAGGCCTGCTGGCACGCCAGGGACCGCCGCACCACGCGGGTGCGGCGGTCCCGTAACGCGCCGAGGTTCTGAGGGACGGGTAGGGCCCCGCGTCCCCCGGCGCCCTACACGTCCCGGCGCCCCAGCAGGGTGAAGGCGCCGCCGAGCGCCGCGGCCGTGACCCCGAGCATGATCCACAGCGGGTCCCAGCCGGACGGACCGGACGTGCTCAGGGAGTTGGCGTAGAAGACGCTCATCTGGTTCGGGATGGAGTACTCGAACAGAGCGGTGCGCACGTCCTCCAGCGAGGAGGCGAACATGAACATCGCGATCACCAGCGGGGCGAGCACGGCGCCGATCATGAGGGTGATGGCGCCCGCCGAGTGCCGGATGACCGAGCCGACGGCCAGCGAGAGCGTGCCGAGCAGCGCGATGTAGAGCGAGATGCCGACGGTGGCCTTCAGCCACTCGCCGCCGGTGGGCTCCCCCACGTTGTTGCCCTCCAGCATCGCCACGTGCAGGAACGCGACGGCCGTCGCGGACAGCAGCGTCACCACGAAGGCGACCAGGAAGAACACCAGGGCCTTCGCCGCGAGCACCCGCCCGCGTGAGGGACAGGCGACCATGGTGGTGCGGATCATGCCGGTGCCGTACTCCGAGGCCGTGGTCAGCACGCCCAGCGTGATGACGCACATGCTGCCCAGGAGCAGTCCGAAGAAGCCCATGGACAGCGCGTTCTCACCGTTCAGATCCGGGTCGGTGCTCGCCACCACCGCACCGGTCAGCAGGCCGATGCCGACGACGAGCAGTACGAACACGCCCAGCGTCCACAGCGTGGAGCGCACCGACCGGATCTTCGTCCACTCGGAGGCGATCGCGTGCCCCAGGTGCGTGCGCACCACCGGGATCGGCGAGTGGTAACCGGGATCCGTCGCCTGCCATGCGGGCGCGGCCTGCTGTGTCGGGGGCTGGGGCGTGCTCATCGGGCGTCCTCGGGCTTGGTCACGTCGGAGCTGGACGGGCTGGAGGGAGCGGCCGTCGGCGCGGTCGGCGGGGGAGCGGCCGGAGCGGTGCCCCGGACCGGCTGAGCGGCGGAGGGAGGTTGCGGGGCGGGCTGGGCGTACGGGTTTGGCCACCGGCACTCCCAAGGCGGCTCCAGGGGCGCTCGGAGCCGCTCCAGGGGCGCCCGGAGCGCCGTACGGGCCCGCGGGAGCCTGTGGTGCGCCCGGGGCCGCCGCGAACTGCTGACCGCCCTGCTGGGGCGGCGGCGGGGCGTACCATCCGGGCTGGCCATGGCCCGGTACCGGCACCGGCGGCTGCGTGTCCGGCGGCAGCGGCTGCTGGAGCCCCGCCTTCTGGTCGTCGGTGGAGCGGTAGTCGACCGCTCCCTGCGTCATCCGCATGTACGCCTCCTCCAGCGAGGCCTGGTGCGGTGACAGCTCCCACAGCCGTACGCCGGTGTCGTGGGCGATGTCACTGACGCGCGGCAGCGGCAGTCCCCTCACCCGCAGCGCGCCGTCCTGCTCGGGCAGCACCTGGCCGCCTGCCTCGCTGAGCGCGGCGGCCAGCTTCTCGCGCTGCTGCGGCTCGGTGTCGGGTGTGCGCACCCGCGCGAAGTCGGCGGAGTTGGCCGAGATGAACTCCTTCACACTCATGTCGGACAGGAGTTGTCCCCGGCCGATCACGATGAGGTGGTCGGCGGTCAGCGCCATCTCGCTCATCAGGTGGGACGAGACGAAGACCGTACGGCCCTGCGCGGCGAGCGACTTCATCAGGTTGCGCACCCAGAGGATGCCCTCGGGGTCGAGGCCGTTGACCGGCTCGTCGAACAGCAGCACCTGGGGGTCGCCGAGCAGCGCGGCGGCGATGCCGAGCCGCTGGCCCATGCCCAGGGAGAAGCCCTTGGAGCGCCGCCCGGCCACCTCGTGCAGCCCGACCACGCCCAGCACCTCGTCCACCCGCCGGGCCGGGATGCCGGACAGCTGGGCCAGGCTCAGCAGGTGGCTGCGGGCGGACCGGCCGCCGTGCACGGCCTTGGCGTCCAGCAGCGCGCCGACCTGCCGGGCGGCGTTGGGCAACCTGCGGTAGGGATAGCCGCCGATCGTGACGTGGCCCGCGGTGGGGTTGTCCAGACCGAGGATCATCCGCATCGTCGTGGACTTGCCCGAACCGTTGGGGCCGAGGAAGCCGGTGACGGCGCCAGGACGTACCTGGAAGGAAAGGTTGTACACAGCGGTCTTGTCGCCGTACCGCTTGGTCAGGCCGACTGCCTCGATCATGCTCCGCCCCATCGAGAGGTTCAGGACAACGAGGGCACACACCCCCGTAAGGGTTAGGAGGATATCGAGAGGCTGACGGTTCCACCCAAGGCGAGGTAAAAACTCGGCCTCGCCCGGACCGGACGCCTCCTCGCCCGGCCCGTGCCCTGCCCTGCCTCTACGCGTCACGTCTCCTCAGCACCAGGTATCCGCCGATGAGTGCCGCGATCACCCACAGCACCATGATGCCGAGACCGCCCCAGGGCCCGTACGGGGTGTCGTCGTCGAGCGGCGTGACCACCTGCATGATCTTGCTGCCCGCCTGGTTGGGCAGGAACCGGCCGACCTTCTTCGTCGCGTCGACGTTGCCCAGGATGTTGGAGATCAGGAAGAAGAACGGCATCAGGATGCCCAGCGACAGCATCGGCGAGCGCAGCATCGTGGCGACGCCCATCGAGAACACCGCGATCAGGGTCATGTAGAGACCGCCGCCGATGACGGCCCGCAGCACTCCGTCGTCCCCGAGGGACGCCTTGTGCTCGCCGAGCATCGCCTGCCCGAGGAAGAAGGCGGCGAAGCTGGTGCCCATGGAGACGACGAGCGCGAGTGCGGTGGCCACACCGAGCTTGCCGGCCAGGAAGGCGCCGCGCTGCGGCACGGCGGCCAGCGAGGTGCGGATCATGCCGGTGCTGTACTCGTTCGACACCACCAGCACCCCGAACACGATCATCGCGAGCTGACCGAGGCTCATCCCGGCGAAGCTGATGAACGTCGGGTCGAAGGAGAGCCTGCTCCGCGGGCTCATGTCGTCGAACTCGTTCGCGGAAAGCGCCGAGATCAGCATGCCGAGCGCGATGGTGACGACCACCGCCAGGGAGAGCGTCCACACCGTGGACGCCACCGACCGGATCTTGGTCCACTCGGACCGGACGACCTGCGCCGCCGCCATGCTCAGCCCCTCTTCCAGCCGTCGTCCCACTGCTGCGGGGGTGCGGGTGTGTCGGAGTGCGCGTGGTACTCCACCGACTCCGCGGTCAGCCGCATGAACGCCTCCTCCAGGGAGGCCCGCTGCGGGCTCAGTTCGTGCAGCACCAGCCGGTGGGCGGCCGCCAGCTCCCCGATCCGCTCGGCCTTGGCGCCGTCCACCTCCAGCACCCCGTCGCCGCTCTCGACGACCGTGAGGCCGGCCTCGTGCAGCACGTCCAGCAGCCGTTCCCGCTGCGGGCAGCGGACCCTGACGTACGAACGGGAATGGCGCGTGATGAAGTCGGCCATGGAGGTGTCCGCGAGCAGCCGGCCCTGCCCGATGACGACGAGGTGGTCGGCGGTCAGCGCCATCTCGCTCATCAGGTGGGACGAGACGAAGACCGTACGGCCCTGCGCGGCGAGCGTCTTCATCAGGGTGCGGATCCAGTGGATGCCCTCGGGGTCGAGGCCGTTGACCGGCTCGTCGAACATCAGGATGCGCGGATCGCCGAGCAGCGCGCCGGCGATGCCGAGCCGCTGACCCATACCGAGCGAGAACCCCTTGGCCTTCTTCCTCGCGACCGACGTCAGTCCCACCGTGTCCAGCACCTCGTGCACCCGCTGCCGGGGGATGCCGTTGCTCTGGGCGAGGCACAGCAGATGGTTGAAGGCGCTGCGGCCGCCGTGCATGGCCTTGGCGTCGAGCAGCGCGCCGATGTACTTCAGCGGGTCCTTGAGCCGGTCGTAGTGCCGGCCGTCGATGCGGACGTCACCGGCCGTGGGCCGGTCCAGGCCCAGCATCATCCGCATGGTGGTGGACTTGCCCGCGCCGTTGGGACCGAGGAACCCCGTGACGATGCCCGGTCTGACGGTGAACGTCAGGTTGTTGACCGCCACCTTCTCGCCGTACCGCTTGGTCAGCCCCTCGAGCTCGATCATGCGGCCACGCTAGAACGGGACGAAGCCCTCTGCCACCCCAGTGGCAGAGGGCTTCGCCGATGTTCAGCCACGGTATTCCGGCCGGTAACCGGAACCGCTGCCTACCGGGTCTGCTGGGCCGGAACCCCGCGGGAGGCGGTCTCGTCCTCGGCCGGCGTGCCTGCCGCGGCCACCGCGGCGCCCGTGAGCGTCGCCAGCATCTCGCGGACGTTGGTCAGCTGGGCGTTGATGGAGTCGCGACGGTTGGTCAGCGCCGCCAGCTCCCGCTCGGATTCCGAACGGATCCGGTCGGCCTTGGCGTTGGCGTCGGCCACGATGTCCTCGGCCTGGCGCTGGGCGGTCTCCACCGTCTGGCGGGCCCGGCGCTCGGCGTCGGTGCGCAGCTTCTCGGCCTCCAGGCGCAGCTGCTCCGCGCGGTGCTCGATCTCGGCGAGCCGCTTCTCGGCCTTGGCCTGACGCGACGCCAGGTCGCGCTCGGACTGCTCGCGGCGCTTGGCGAGGTTCGTCTCGAAGTCGGCGGCGGCCTGCGCGGCCTTCGCGCGGGTCTCCTCGAAGAGGGCGTCCGCCTCCTCGCGCTTGGACTGCGCGTCCTTCTGCGCGTCCGACCGCAGCTGAGCGGCCTCGCCCTGGGCCTTCTCGACGATCCGGACGCCGTCGTCCTCGGCCTTCGCCCTGCGCTCGACGGAGTACGACTCCGCGTCGTTGCGCACCTGCTGGGCGGCCGACTCGGCGAGCTCACGGTGCTGCTCGGCCGCGCGCCGGGCCTCCTCACGGAGGTCCTTCGCCTCCTCCTCGGCCAGGCGCAGGATCTTCTCCACGCGCGCGCCGAGACCCGCGTACGACGGCTCGGCGTCGGTGACCTGGGCCTGGGCGTTCTGGGTCTCGAGGTGGAGCTCCTCGATGCGCTTTTCCAGAGCGGTGATGCGGGCGAGAGCGCTGTCACGGTCGGAGACGAGTTTGGAGATTCGTTCGTCCACCTGAGCGCGGTCGTATCCACGCCGCACAAGCTCGAAGCCGTAGGGGGAAGTGTCGCTCATGGGGTTCCTGTCGAATGAGACCGGTGAGGTGATAGGGGGAATCCTAGGCGCCGAAGCGCTGTGTCATCGAGCGGATGCACGTTTGATACGGAGAATGACACCCCCTTTGAGTGGCCGGCACCCGGAGCGCTTGCCAAGTGCATGCTCAAATCCCCTCGTCAGCACGGGATTTGACATGCCGACAAAGGATTTCCCTCGTCATCGAAGAGTTTGACCGGTTTGTTATACGGCGCCCTGACTGTCCGGAGACTTGCTCCGCGGGCCCGGCGTACCGGCCGCCGCGGCGGCCTTCACCCCGCTGTCCTTGCCGCCGCCCGGAGCCTCGAACGACTCCAGCGCCTCCAGGACGTCCTGCACGCGGGAGATCTCGGTGTTGATGTCCTCGCGCCGCCGCACCAGGACCTCCAGCTCGCGCTTGCCCTCCTCGACCGTGACCCGCGCCTCGCGGATCGCCTCGGCCTTGAGCTCCTCGGCCTCCCTGACGAGCGCGGCCTTCTTCTGCTCGGCCTCCTTCAGCAGTCCTTCGGCCTTCTTCACCGCGGCGATACGCACCTTGCCCGCCTCGGAGTTGGCCTCGGACACGATCTCCTTGGCCTTCGCCTGAGCCTTGGCGAGCTGCTCCTCGGACGCCTTGATGAGCGCGTCGCAGCGGTCACCGGTGGACTTCATCGTCTCGGCCGCCTCACGGCGGGCCCGCTCGTGCAGCTCCTCGATCTCGCCGGTGACGCGGTCCCGCAGCTCCTCGGCGCGCTCCCGGATCCGGGTCGCGTCCCGGCGGGCCCCGACCAGCAACTCGTCCGCGTCCGCACGGGACTTCTCCACCCGAGAGTTGCCCTCGACGGTCGCCTCGAAGACGATCCGGTCGGCCTCGGTGCGGGCCGCGCCCACCATCGAGTCGGCCTGGGCCTCCGCGTCCGCGGTGGTCTTCTGCGCCTGCTGCTGCGCCTCGGTGAGCAGCTTGTCCGCCTCGGCGGTGGTCTCCGTGAGGAGCGTGTCGACCTGCTCGGCCGCCTCGGAACGCCGCTTGTTGGCGTCCTTACGGGCCTCGTCCAGTGTGCGCTCGGCCTCCTCGCGCGCGGAGGTCACCAGACGCTCGGCCTCCTGCTCCGCGTCGGCCCTGAGCCGCTCGGACTCGCCCCGGACCCGCTCCGCGTGCTGCTGCGCCGAGTCGGCCGTCCGGGACGCCTCGGCCCGCAGGCGCTCCGCGTCGCCCGTCGCGTCCGAGATCAGCTTCTCGGCCTTGGCGACCGACTCCGCGCGCTGCCGGTCGGTCTCCGTGATCGTCTCCGCGGTGAGCCGCTCCGCCTCGCTCCGCGCCTCGGTGATGAGGGTGTCCGCCTGCGTCGCCGCTTCCGAACGGATCCGGTTGGCGTCCTGACGGGCCTCGGCCCGGGTGCGCGCGGCACTCTGCTCGGCCTCGGCGACCGTGTCCGACGCCTCCGTACGCATCCGCTGGGTCTGCTCGAAGACCTCCGAACGGACCCGCTCCGCTTCGGTGATCGCCTCGGACACCGTGCGCTCGGCGAGCGACTTGGCGGCCTCCGACTCCTCCTGCGCCTCGCGCCGCAGCCGGCTCGCGTCCTCGCTCGCCCGCTCCCGCTCCGCGTAGGCGTCGGCCCGGACCCGGTCCGACTCCTCCTCCGCCTCACGCCGCACCCGGTCCGCCGCGTGCTCGGCGGCGCTGCGCAGCCCGGAGATCTCCTCCTGCGCCTGCTCGTGCAGCCCCGCGACCGAATCCCGGACCTGCTGTGCGTGCTGCTCGGCCGCCGACACCATCTCGGTGGCACGCCGGTCGGCCTCCTCGACCAGCCGTACGGCCTCGGCCTGCGCCTCCTCCACGCGCGTACGCGCCGCGGCCAGCAGCTCCTCGCTCTGCTCCCGGGCCCGCTCGCGCTCTTGGTCGGCCTCCTGCCGGGCCGCGCCCAGCAGTTCCTCGGCCTCGCGGCGGCGCCGGGCGGCCTCCTCCTGCGCGCCGGCCAGCGTCTGAGACGCCTCCGCGCCGAGCCGCTCGGCGGCGGCCAGCGCCTCGGCCCGCATCCGGTCGGCGCTGTCCTGCGCCTCCGACTTGAGCCGCTCCGCCTCCGCCGCGGCCTCCGAACGCAGCCGCACGGCGACGGACTCGCCCTCCGCGCGGGACGCCGACGCGTCCGCCGCGGCCTCGGTGCGCAGCCGCTCGGCCTCCGCCTCCGCCTGCTCACGGAGCGCGCGATTGCGCTCCGCCGCCTCGGTGCGCAGCCGCTCGGCCTCGTCCGAGGCCTCCCGGCGGATGCGGCCCGCCTCCTCACGGGCGTCGCTCAGCGCCTGCTCGGCCGAGGCCAGCCGCTCCTCGGCCTCCGCGTGCAGCCGGGTCAGCTCCTCGGCCACCTCCGCGCGGCGTGCCGTGACAGCCCGCTCGGCCTCCTCGTGCAGCTCGCGCGCGGCCCGCTCGGCGTCCTCCTTGAGCGAATCAGCCTGCTCGACGGCCTCCGCGCGGTGCCGCTCCGCCTCCTTGCGGGTACGGTCCAGTGTCTCCTCGGCCTGCCGACGCAGCGCCGTGGCGCGCTCGATTGCCTCGGTACGGACCTTCTCGCTGTCCGTCTGCGCGGTGGAACGCAGCTCGTCCGCGTCCGCCTTCGCCTTGGCCAGCAGCTCCTCGGCGGACCGGGCCGCCTCCTCGATCTGCGCCACGGCCTCCTTGCGGGCCTCCGCGCGGATCTTCTCGCCCTCGGCGACCGCGTCGGCACGCAGGTGCTCGGCCTCGCCGCGCAGCCGACGGGCCTCCTCCTGCAGCTCGACCGTCTTGGCGCGGTACTCCTTGGTGTCGTCCTTCGCCGCGCCCTTGAGCTGGGTGGCGATGTCGTGCGCCTCGGCGCGCAGCCGGTCCGCCTCGGCCTCGGCCTCCCCGCGGATCCGCTCGGCCTCCTCGGCCGCCGCCCTGGTGGTCCGCTTGGCTTCCTCCGACGCCTTGTTGAGTACGTCCTCGGCGGTCTTGGCCGCCTTGGACAGCTGGGTGGCGCTCTCCTCGGCGGTGATCGTGCGGGCCTTCTCGGAGGCCTCCGTGACGATCTTCTCGGCCTCCGCGCGGGCGTCCGCGACGACCTGTTCGGCGTCCGCCCTGGTGGCCTCGGCCTCCTTGGTGGCCTCGCTGACCAGCCGGGCGACCTGCTCCTTGGCCGTGCGCGTGCGGGTCTCGTTGGCGGACTCGGCGGAGGCGAGCGTCTTCGACGCGGCCTCCTTCGCCTCGGCGAGCACCTTGCCCGCCTCGACGCGGGCCTCGCGCAGCGCCGCCTCGGCGTCCGCCATGCGCTGTTCGGCCGCCCTGGCGAGTTCCTGGGCCTCGCGGCGGGCGGACTCCGACTCGCTGGCCGTCGACGTCCGCAGCTGCTCGGCGTGGTCGGTGGCCTCCTGCGCCTGCGTGGAGGCGGCGCTCAGCAGCCGTTCGGCGTCCGCACGGGCCCGGCGCAGGGTCTGGTCGGCCTCCGCGCGCGCCGCCTCGGCCTCGCTGCGCAGCCGCCGGCGGGCCTCGGAGGTCACCCGTTCGGCCTCCGCGCGGGCGGCGGCCAGGGCCTGTTCGGCCTCCGCGCGGGACTCGTCGAGCAGCCTGCGGGCCTGCTGCTCGGCGCGGGCTCGCACCTGCTCCGCCCACGCCACGTTCTCGTTGACGTGCGATTCGACGGTCTGCCGACGCTCCGCCAGCTCCTGGTCGAGCTGCTGGCGCCGGGTCACCGCCTCCTGGTGCAGCTCCGACTGGAGCCGGGCCGCCTGCTCGGCGTGCTCCTGGAGGATCCGCTGGGTCTGCGCCCGCACCTGGCTCAGCTCGCGCTCGGCGTCCGCGCGGAGCTGGTCGGCCTGCACCTGCGCGTTACGCAGCAACTGCTCGGCCTGATAACCGATGTCGCCGCCCTCGTAGGTGGGCCGGGACATGATGGTGCGCCGCGCCTCGTGCAGCTTGGCGCGCAGCACCTCGACCTGGTAGCCGAGGTCATCGGCGTGCTGGATCGCCTTTTCCCGCTCGGTCTTCAGCCGCTTCATCTCGGCTTCGAACCGAGAGAGGTGGTCGACGTCAGCCGCCGGCTCTCGCTCCTGGCTCTCGTAGCCCCGCACTGCGCGGTCCCATCCGTCCCCTGGTCGCATCTCTGGCCGAGCCCCGTCCATCCGCCGAACGGGGCTCCCGGGGAATGGTGTCAGATCAACGGAGGAGCAGGCGCTGCTGCCCCCGCGCTCGCCCCCGAAACCCGGACCCCGGTAAATCCTGCGGTCAAGAAGGACGACGTTCACCCGAATGGAGGCAGTTGTCACCTTTTTGCCGGCAGGACCTGATCGCCCTGGATCGAGCGGCGACCGCCCCCAACCCTACCGGCCCTTATGTACGTGGGTCAGTGCTCAGGTGACTCAACAGGCGCCGAAGTGACCAGTTCGGTCAGTACGCCGTGGCAGTCCTTGGGGTGCAGGAAGGTGATCCGTGATCCCATGGAGCCGCGCCGGGGCTCTTCGTACAGCACACGTACGCCCTTGTCCTTGATGTCGGCGGCCTCGGCGTCGACGTCCGCCGTACCGAAAGCGATGTGGTGGACCCCCTCGCCGTTCTTCGCGAGCCACTTCGCGACGGTGGAGTCCTCCCGGGTCGGTTCGAGCAGCTGGAGGTAGGAGGCGCCTCCGTCCGAGGTCTCGTTGATCTTGAGCATCGCCTCCCGCACTCCCTGCTCCTCGTTGACCTCGGAGTGGAACACCTCGAAGCCGTACGTGGCCCGGTAGAACTCCACGGTCGCGTCGAGGTCGAAACAGGCGATCCCGATGTGGTCGATTCGCGTCAGCATGGAATCAGTGCAGCGCTACCGGAGCGGTTACGCAACGTGCGCGCGATCACACCGTAAGCCCGATGACGGGGCGGACCGCAGGTCAGTACATTCGTAGTAAACCCTCGTTCACTCCTCGGCTGTGCAGCCGAAAGGGGATCGCAGCTCATGACTTCCGCAGCTTCTGAATCCACCGCATCATCAACGTCCTCCGCCGCGAACGGTACGACGTCCGTCATCGTCGCGGGCGCCCGCACCCCGATGGGCAGGCTGCTCGGCTCGCTGAAGTCCTTCTCCGGAGCCGACCTCGGCGGCTTCGCGATCAAGGCAGCTCTCAACCGCGCGGGCATCGGCGGCGACCAGGTCCAGTACGTGATCATGGGGCAGGTGCTCCAGGCCGGGGCAGGGCAGATCCCGGCGCGCCAGGCCGCCGCCAAGGCCGGCATCCCGATGAACGTCCCGGCACTCACCGTCAACAAGGTGTGCCTGTCCGGCCTCGACGCGATCGCGCTGGCCGACCAGCTGATCCGGGCCGGCGAGTTCGACGTGGTCGTCGCCGGCGGCCAGGAGTCCATGACCAACGCCCCGCACCTGCTGCCGAAGTCCCGCGAGGGCTTCAAGTACGGCGCGGTCCAGATGATCGACGCGATGGCGTACGACGGTCTGACCGACTCCTTCGAGGGCGTCGCCATGGGCGAGTCCACGGAGAAGCACAACACGCGCCTCGGCATCGGCCGCGCCGAGCAGGACGAGATCGCCGCCCTGTCCCACCAGCGGGCCGCCGCCGCGCAGAAGAACGGCGTCTTCGCGGCGGAGATCACCCCCGTCGAGATCCCCCAGCGCAAGGGCGACCCGGTCCTCTTCAACCAGGACGAGGGCATCCGCGGCGACACCACCGTCGAGTCGCTCGGCAAGCTGCGCCCCGCCTTCACCAAGGACGGCACGATCACCGCCGGTACCTCCTCGCAGATCTCGGACGGTGCGGCGGCCGTGGTCGTGATGAGCAAGGCCAAGGCGCAGGAGCTCGGCCTGGAGTGGCTCGCCGAGATCGGCGCCCACGGCAATGTGGCCGGCCCCGACAACTCCCTCCAGTCGCAGCCGTCCAACGCGATCGCCCACGCCCTCAAGAAGGAGGGCCTCGAGGTCTCCGACCTCGACCTCGTCGAGATCAACGAGGCCTTCGCCGCGGTGGCCGTGCAGTCAATGAAGGACCTCGGTGTATCCACGGAAAAGGTGAACGTCAACGGCGGCGCCATCGCCCTGGGGCACCCGATCGGGATGTCCGGCGCCCGGCTGGTGCTGCACCTGGCGCTGGAACTGAAGCGGCGCGGCGGCGGCGTCGGCGCGGCGGCGCTGTGCGGCGGCGGTGGCCAGGGCGACGCCCTGATCGTGCGGGTGGCCAAGGCCTGACCCGGTTCCGATGGTCGGCCGGTTTTTCTCTCGTGAACGGAGCTGTGATGCAGGACGTCTCCACTCTGGTGGCCCAGGCCAGGGACGGCAGGCCGCGGGCCGTGGCCCGGCTGATCTCCTTGGTGGAGGGGGCGTCCCCGCAGTTGCGGGAGGTCATGGCGACCCTGGCGCCGCTGACCGGCAACGCGTACGTGGTCGGGCTGACGGGATCACCGGGCGTCGGCAAGTCGACGTCCACCTCGGCGCTGGTGACCGCGTACCGCAAACAGGGCAAGCGGGTCGGGGTCCTGGCCGTCGACCCGTCCTCGCCCTTCTCCGGCGGTGCGCTGCTCGGTGACCGGGTCCGGATGTCGGAGCACGCCTCCGACCCCGGCGTCTACATCCGCTCCATGGCGACCCGCGGCCACCTGGGCGGCCTCGCCTGGTCCGCGCCGCAGGCCATCCGCGTCCTGGACGCGGCGGGCTGCGACGTGGTCCTGGTGGAGACGGTCGGCGTCGGCCAGTCGGAGGTGGAGATCGCCTCCCAGGCCGACACCTCGGTGGTGCTGCTGGCCCCCGGCATGGGCGACGGAATCCAGGCGGCCAAGGCCGGAATCCTGGAGATCGGCGACGTCTACGTCGTCAACAAGGCCGACCGCGACGGCGCGGACGCCACCGCCCGCGACCTGAACCACATGCTGGGTCTCGGCGAGGCCCGCGCCCCCGGCGACTGGCGCCCGCCGATCGTCAAGACGGTCGCCTCGCGCGCGGAGGGCGTCGACGAGGTCGTCGAGGCACTGGAGAAGCACCGCGCGTGGATGGAGGAGCGCGGGGTCCTGGCGGAGCGCCGGCTGGCCCGCGCCGCCCGCGAGGTCGAGACGATCGCCGTCACGGCCCTGCGGCAACGCATCGGCGACCTGCACGGCGACCGCCGGCTGGACGCGCTGGCGGAACGGATCATCGGCGGCGAGCTGGACCCGTACCACGCGGCGGACGAACTGGTGGCGGGGCTGACAGAGAGCTGACACGAGGCCGAGGCCGAGGCCTGGGCAGGAGCGGACGGAAAGGGGCGGGGCGGGCGAATTCGCCCGCCCCGTTCCTTGTCCACCGGCCAGTTCAGCGGTCGTCGCGGTCGTCGTCCTCGTCCGCGGTGACCTTGCCGCGGTTCAGGTCGACCAGCCATTCCCGGTCGTCGTCGCCGGAGGTGATCGTCTCGACCTCCCAGCCCCGGGTGTCGTCGTCCAGGTCCACCGACGTCACCGTGCCCTTGGAGGCCGCCGCCTCCGCGGCCTCCTCGGCCGTCACCGACGTGCCCTTCAGCGCTGCCCGCACCTCGTCGGCGTCGTCCTCGGCGTCGGTCTCCGAGCCCAGGACCTCGCCGGTGTTCGGGTCGATCCACACGCTGTACCAGGTGTCGCCGCCGCCGAGGACGTCGACCTCCCAGGCCGCCTTGCCGCGGTGGTCCCGGTCGTCGTCATCGGCACCGTCGTCGTCCCTCTCGACGGCGACCGCGGTGCCCGGCTGGTGCTTCAGGGCGACGGCGATGGCGTCGGCCGCGTTCACCTTCGCGGAGAGCGCCTGAGCGTCGTCGTCGAGGTCGTCGAGGTCGTCCCGGTCGTCGTCACGCCGGTCGTCGTCCGACCCCACCGTGTCCACCGGGTGCGTCGTCGTCGGCGTGTCGTCGTCCCCCGAGGTCGCGATGGCCGTTGCGGTGCCTCCCCCGATCAGTGCCGCGGCGGTGACGACGGCGATCACGATGTTGCGCTTCATGCGGGTTCCTCCCCAGTCGCTTCGTTTTCGACGTCTTCAATGTCGCCGATCGAACCTGAGGGGAACCTGAAACCACATCAACAACCCGGGACCAAAGCCCCGGGCTTGCACAACGGGCATCACTGGATGTGACACTGCGTTTGAGTCCAGCCCCGCCCCGCGGACGCGGGAGCGGGGCAGGGGCCGTTGACGGGGCCCCGCGTCGCCACAACTCCCACGCCCGGGCGCGGATGTTGCGGGAGCCGTTCCGGTCCGCGTGATCAACGAATCCGCAGGACCGGCACGCGAACCGGGCCTGGGAAGCCCGGTTCGCCCTGTCGATGTGCCCGCACTCGGCGCAGGTACGGGAGGTGGACGCCGGATCGACGTGCACCACCGGCACCCCCGCGCGGCGGGCCTTGTACGCGATGAACTGCCCGAGCTGGTGGAACGCCCAGGAGTGCAGGGTGGCCCGTTGGGGCTTGCGAAGCCGTACCCTCTGCCGGATGCCCGTGAGGTCTTCCAGGGCGATTCCGCGACCGGTGCGTTCCGCCTCGGCCACCACATGCTTCGCGATCTTGTGGTTGATGTCCCTGGCCCGCCGCGCCTCCTTGCGGCGGCGTCTCTTCAGCCGCCGCCGGGCGGACGGGGTGTTCTTCTTCTGGAGCTTGCTGCGCAGGCCGCGCTCGCGGGCCCGGATCCGGTTGAGTCCGCGCCCGGCCATGATCTCGCCGTCCGACGTGGTGGCGATGTTCACGATGCCCAGGTCGACGCCGAGAAAGTCCACCGGGTCCGTGTTCAGCGGCGCCTCGGGGACCTCGCAGGTGGCGTTCAGAAACCACCTGCCGTCCCGGCAGATGCGATCGGACTCGCCCCTGCGGTACCGGGCGAGCGTGGCCAGCTGTTCGGCAGACGCGGTGAACGCCACGTTTTTCATCCGCCCGCCGGTGGTCCACACCGACACCGTCCGCCCGGCGAGCTGCCACGAGAGCATCCGGTCGTCGAAGGGCTGGGCGCCCAGGGGGCGGAAGGCGACGGGTTTCTGGGTGGCGCGGTGGCGTGCCGAGCCGGGAGGGCCGAGGCGGCCCGCCGTCAGGCTCGCCCGCAGGGTGGCGTACGCATCACAGACCTTCTTGATCGTGTGCTGGGCCGCCTGGGCGCCCAGGTCCCACCGCGACCTGACCTGCCCGTGGGTGAGCCTGCGCAGGGCGAAGTTCTTGCACTCCCCGCGGTCGAAGGCGACCTCGCTGACCCAGGTGGCGGCCTCGTCGCAGGCGCGCAGGGTCGCCTCCAGAGCCGCCGCCTGCCCGGGCGTCGGCAGCAGCCTGACCTGCACCACCAGCTTCACGATCACCGATCGTGGGCACCCGCACGACGCCGCACCACGCGTTCCCCACCGGCCATCCCATCGGGTGCAGCCCGGCACCACCGGGTCCGCCGCACCCTGCCCCGCGAGATTCGGCCGCCACGCGGCCGGACGGACACCGCGACATCGGTATGCTCCGCGCCGCGGGACACGAGGGTGCGATTCCTCCCGGGGCCGAAGCCCCGGGGTTCCTCGCAAGAACACGCTGAAGTGATCTTCAGGTTCGCTCTGCGACCCTTGTGCGCATGCGCCCACCCGTCACCCACCACCACCCTGCAGGAGGCGCCGCGCGCCACACCTCTCGGATCTTGATGGTCGAGGACGAAAAGCGGCTGGCCCTGTCCCTCGCCAAAGGCCTGACGGCCGAGGGATACGTCGTGGACGCCGTCCACGACGGCCGGGAGGGCCTGCGCCGGGCCACCGAGGGCACCTACGACCTCGTGCTCCTCGACATCATGCTGCCGGGCCTCAACGGCTACCGCGTCTGCGCCGCCCTGCGCGCCGCCGGCCACGAGATGCCGATCCTCATGCTCACCGCCAAGGACGGTGAGTACGACGAGGCCGAAGGGCTGGACACCGGCGCCGACGACTACCTCACCAAGCCGTTCTCCTACGTCGTCCTCGTCGCCCGCGTGAAGGCGCTGCTGCGCCGCCGAGGTCAGGGCGGCGGGGCCTCCCCCGTGCATGTGCACGGGGATCTCAAGGTGGACACCGCGGCTCGCCGGGTCTTCCTCGGCGAGGACGAAGTGACGCTCACCGCCAAGGAGTTCTCCGTGCTGGAGCAGCTGGTGCTGCGGGCCGGTGAGGTGATCTCCAAGGCGGAGATCCTGGAGCAGGTCTGGGACTTCGCCTACGAGGGCGACCCGAACATCGTCGAGGTCTACATCAGTGCCCTGCGCCGCAAGCTGCGCGCCAAGCTGATCCGGACGGTGCGCGGCGCCGGTTACCGGCTGGAGACGGCGCCGTGAGCCGGCTGTTCGGCTCGGTCCGCTCCCGGGCGACGCTCGGTGCCACGCTCGTGGTCGTGGTCGCGCTGGTCGTGACCGGCACCGCGGTCCTGCAGGCGCTGCGCTCCAACCTGACCGCCGAGGCGGGCGCCCAGGCGGAGCGCACGGCGCGGTCGGTCGCCTCCGAGCTCGCCGCGCGGACCCCGTACGAAGAGCTGTCGGGGCTGGACGGCGAGGCCGGGCCGGTGCAGGTCGTCGACGAGGACGGGAACCTGGTCAAGGCCGCCGAGGGCCTGCGGTGGATCAACGGCACGGTCACCGACGAGGTGAGTCCCCGGCCGTCGTCCTCGCCCTCCGCCTCACCCTCGCCCCCGGCCCGCGAGGACGACGATGACGACGAGGACGAGGACGACGAGGACGAAACGGAGGACTCCGGCGGCTCCGGCGAAGCGGAGCGGTCGCCGGATGCCGGCGCCGCCCCGTCCCTCGCCCCCGGCGAGACCAGCCCGCAGACCACCTTCAGCAGCGGCGCCGCGACGATCCTCGGCGACACCGCCGACTACCGCTTCGCGGCCGTCGACGTGCGGACCCACGAGCGGGGCCTGCTCACCGTCTACGCGGGCGCCCCGCTGGCCGCCGAGCACAGCGCCGTGCGGACCGCGCTGACCGTGATGCTGATCGGTTTCCCGCTGCTCGCGGCGCTCGTCGCCGGTATGACCTGGGTGGTCACCGGGCGTGCCCTGCGTCCGGTCGCCGGGATCCGCGAGGAGATGGCCGCGATCACCGCGTCCGAGGACCTCACGCGCCGCGTCCCGGAACCGGCGACCCACGACGAGATCGCGCGGCTCGCCCGCACCACCAACGAGACCCTCGCCGCCCTGGAGAAGTCCGTGGAGCGGCAGCGGAGCTTCGTCGCCGACGCCTCCCACGAGCTGCGCAGCCCGATCGCGTCCCTGCGCACCCAACTGGAGGTGGCCGCGGCCCACCCCGAACTCCTGGACCTGGACGGCGCCGTCGAGGACACCGTGCGGCTCCAGCACCTTGCCGCCGACCTGCTGCTGCTCGCCCGGCTGGACGCGGGGGAGCGGCCCGTCGACGGCAGGGTGGACCTGGCCGCGCTGGCCCGTGAGGAGGCGGCGGGACGGACGGGCGTCACGGTGGACGCGGAGACGGCGGAGGTGGCCGGGTCGCGGGGGCAACTGGGCCGGGTGCTCGGCAACCTGCTCGACAACGGCCGCCGGCACGCCCGCGAGACGGTCTCGGTGACCGTGCGGCGGGAGGGTGACTGGGCGGTGCTCGGTGTGGCCGACGACGGCGACGGGGTGGCCGAGGCCGACCGGGAGCGGATCTTCGAGCGGTTCGTGCGGCTGGACGACGCCCGCAGCCGCGACGACGGCGGAGCCGGCCTGGGCCTCGCCATCGCGAGGGACGTCGCCGTACGGCACGGCGGGGCGCTCACGGCCGGTGCGGCACCGGCAGGCGGAGCCCTGTTCGAACTCCGCCTGCCGCTCGCCTGAGGGAGACCGGTGGGTCAGAGACGCCCGCGCTGTCCGCGCAGGTGCTCCGCGATGGGCCTGAGGGCCTTGTCCAGCTCCCCGAGGGTCTCGGGGGAGAGCAGGTCGATGAAGTGCCGGCGCACCGACGCCACGTGATGGGGCGAGACCTTCTGCATGGTCTCCATGCCGTGGTCGGTGAGGACGGCGAAGAGGCCGCGCCGGTCGGACTCGCAGTGCTCCCGCCGGACCAGGTCCGCGCTCTCCATCCGGGTGACCTGGTGCGAGAGGCGGCTCTTGGACTGCATGGTGGCGGAGGCGAGGTCGCTCATCCGCATCCGGCGGTCCTCCGACTCGGACAGGTTCACCAGGATCTCGTAGTCGTTCATTGTCAGGCCGAAGGGCTGCAGATCCTTTTCGAGCTGGTACGTCAACAGCCTGTTGACCTCCAGGTGGGTGCGCCAGGCGCACTGCTCCGCATTGGTCAGCCAGCGTGTGGCCGTCTCGGTCTCCATGGATGAAGTCTACCTAAAAAGTTGAAAGGTGAACTAGTGACGGTTTCCGTGTGACGGTGACAGCGTGCACGCGTTCGACGTCACACTCCGCAGACTACCGCTCACAGCCCGAAGCGACGCTGGAGGTCTCCCAGCTGTCCGGGAAGGCGCGGTGCCCCCGTGGCCTGCCCGGGTGCTCCGGAAACCCCGCCGCCGGGCACTCCCGGCTCCTGCGGAACGCCCCCCGTGGCCTGCTCCGTCATCAGGCTCTCGGACGACTGCAGCAGCACGGTGCCCGCCCCCACGAACTCGAACTGATGCTCCTCGCCGGAAGCCCCGCCGAGGCCCGTCATCGCACGTAGACCGCCCATGACACCGGTCATGTAGCCATGGTCGTAGTGGTGGCACGGGGAGGGGCAGTCCGCCCATCCCACCAGCGCCTGCGGGTCCACCCGGAGCGGGGGCTCCATGAACACCACCGGGCCGTTCGACACGGCCACGAACTTTCCGGTTCCGATGAGGGTCAGAAAACCTGGCACGATCGACTGTTTCAGCGACAGACTTGGCTGAAAAGCAAGCAGGTTGCCCGAGCGAATGGTCAGATTGCCGTCCTCGAGGTCGTACGAATTCACATCGAAGGCCCGGTCGGCGAGGAGCATCTTGCCCGAGCCCTCCGCCACGACCCAGTCGCTCGCGTGCAGTGGCGAATGGAACGACGTACGGACAAGTCGGTCGAGTCGGCCGTGCCCGATGCCGTTGAACTCGATCGTGCCGTAGTAGGCGATCATCTTCCCCTTCTGCAGGAACCACTGGCTCCCCCGGAGCTCCACACAGAAGGTGTAGTGATCGACGTTGTCGTCGGACGGCAGCGTCGCCGGGTCGAAGACCGTGACGGCGGGCCCGGGACCGCCGCCCGGGGATCCGTAGATGCTCAAAGCTTCTCCTCCGACGCCTGGACGTACACCGCACCGCTGCCGCTGAGCTCCAACTGGAACGCCTCGCCGGAGCCGCGCCCCACCATGTCCCGCCAGCCGAGCGCGGTGGACAGCTTGTTGCGGACGTCGCCGTGGTGGGCGACGTAGGCCTGCGGGTCGACATGCACCGGGCGCTGCGGGGTGATCGGGACCTCGATCACGCCCCCGTGCGCCATGACGGCCACGGAGCCGTGCCCCTTGAGCGTGGTGGTGAACAGGCCCTGCCCGGAGACCTGACCCCGGGCCATGCCCCTCACCCCGCCCTGCGAGCCCAGGAACACCGTGCCCTGCTCCAGGGTGCCCTCGAACGCCAGCAGGCGGTCCGCCTCGACGTACAGGGTGTCCCCGGAGAGGTTGATCACCTGGATGTGGTGGCCGCCGTGCCCGAACAGGACCGTGCCGTTGCCCTCGACGCTCATCAGGGGCGTGTCCTCGCCCGCCACCCGCCGGCCGATCATCGACCGCAGCCCGCCCTGGCCGCCCGCCATGTTGGGCGTGAAGCCGACCTCGCCCCGGTACGCGAGCATCGCGCCGCGCTGGCTGAACAGCCGCTGACCGGGCACCACGGTCGCCTCGACGACCTTCGAGTTGATCTCCCGGAAGCCCATGTCAGACATCCCCCGCGATCGTCTTCCGTTCGCTGGGCTGCACGTAGACCAGCCCGTCGCCCTCGAACCGCATCTGGAACGCCTCGCCGCCGCCCTCCCCGAGCAGCGTGCGGAACGTCACCCCGGCCTGGAGGGACTGCCGCAGATTCCCCTGGTGGGCGACATAGGCACCGGGGTCGACAGTCAGCGGGTACTGCGGACCGACCCGGAGCACCACCGCCGGCCCGTCCGACATGATCGCCGCCTGGCCGTGCCCCTCGACGGTGGTCGTGAACAGCCCGTTGCCCTGCGACGCCCCGCGCAGGCCCGTGAAACTGGTCCCCGTGCGCAGGCCGCCGTCGGTCGCCAGCAGGTTGCCCGACTCCACGAAGAGCCTGTCCCCCTGGAGGCCGACGAGATTGATCTCGGCGGCGCGATCGGCGAACCAGCAGGTCCCGCGCCCCTTCACCTCCATCACCGTCATCTGCTCACCGGTCAGCCGCCGGGTCACCATCCCCCGGATGCCGTCCCCGCCACCGGTGAGCTTCTTGAACGCCATGTCGCCGTCGTACGCGACCATCGAGCCGTTCTTCGCCTTCACGGCATCTCCGGTCATGTCGACGGCGAGCACCTTGCTGCTCTGAAGTCGGAACATCGCCACGTCTGCGACGTTAACCGCCGCTCCGCCCCGCCGACAGCTCCTGTGGGGTGAGTCGCGCACCCTGAGAATCCCCCTAGGACCTGCCCCGGGCGCAGGGCGCGAGTGGGCGAGGCGGAAGCCGGACCCGCTCCGGCGATCGCGGACGGGGTTTGTCACAATGGACACACGCTTGTGCGTGCATTCACAAACGTCTCTCCCACCGAAGGTGATCCGTGGACCTCAAGACCGCCAGTGCCCTCCGCCGCCTCCGCCTGGTATCGGGCCCCGAGGCGATCTCGTTCCTCCTGCTGCTCGTCGCCTCGGTCCTGAAGCGGACCACGGAGTTCAACGCCGTCCCGGCGCTGGGCGCGATCCACGGATTCCTCTTCGTCGTGTACGTGCTCTTCTGGGCCGATGCCTGGAACCGCACCAAGTGGTCGCTGAAGACCGCCGCCTTCTACTTCCTGATGTCGGTGCTGCCCACCGGCGGCTTCTTCGCCGAGCGCCGGCTGAAGGCCGAGACCGAGGACGCGGTCATCGCCTCCCGTGCCCGTGCCGAGGGAGTGGTGGGCGCGTGATCGTCGCCTTCTCCGTGACGCCGCTGGGCGTCGGCGAGGACGTGGGGGAGTACGTCGCCGACGCCGTGCGGGTGGTCCGCGAGTCGGGGCTGCCGAACCGCACCGACGCCATGTTCACCTCGATCGAGGGCGACTGGGACGAGGTGATGGACGTCGTGAAGCGTGCCGTGGCCGCGGTCGAGGCACGCGCCCCGCGGGTCTCGCTCGTCCTCAAGGCGGACATTCGCCCCGGGGTCGAGGACGGCCTCACCTCCAAGGTCGACACCGTCGAGCGGCACCTGGCGCAGGACGCGGAATAGCGGGACCGCCCGATCGCCGTCCGGCGCAGGTGAGGACGCACCGGCGCGGACCGAAGGGCGAGACGGGGCTGACCAGCAGGTAACCGGCCGATAGTGTCTGCTGCGTGCCGAAGCCGCTCAGTCTCTCGTTCGATCCCATCGCCCGTGCCGACGAACTCTGGAAGCAGCGCTGGGGAAGCGTGCCGTCCATGGCCGCGATCACGTCGGTCATGCGCGCCCACCAGATCCTGCTGGCCGAGGTCGACGCGGTGGTCAAGCCGTACGGGCTCACCTTCGCCCGGTACGAGGCGCTGGTGCTGCTGACCTTCTCGAAGTCCGGCGAGCTGCCGATGTCCAAGATCGGCGAGCGGCTCATGGTGCACCCCACGTCCGTGACGAACACCGTGGACCGGCTGGTGCGGTCGGGCCTGGTCGCCAAGCGCCCCAACCCCAACGACGGCCGCGGCACCCTCGCGAGCATCACCGACAAGGGCCGCGAGGTCGTCGAGGCGGCCACCCGCGACCTGATGGCGATGGACTTCGGCCTCGGTGCCTACGACGCCGAGGAGTGCGCCGAACTCTTCGCGATCCTCCGCCCCCTACGAATCGCGGCGGGGGACTTCAAAGAGGAGTGACCGACGGCACCCCGGACCCGGCCCGGGATCCGCAGGAACGGACCGTTACGCTCGACGGCATGAAGCGAAGCGTGCTGACCCGCTACCGGGTCATGGCCTATGTCACCGGTGTCCTGCTCGTCGCGCTGACCATCGGCATGATCGGCAAGTACGCGCTCAAGATGGACGGAGCGGCCGACTTCACGCAGGTCGTTAGCATCGCCCACGGCTGGCTGTACGTCCTGTACCTGGTCTTCGCCTTCGACCTCGGTTCCAAGCTGAAGTGGCCGGTCAAGAAGCAGATCTGGGTGCTCCTGGCCGGAACCGTCCCGACGGCCGCGTTCTTCGTCGAGCGCAGGATCTCCCGTGAGCTGGAGTCGGCGGACGCCGCCGACACGCCTGCGACCGCCAAGGCGTAGCCACCGGGTGTCACCGCGGGGTACCACGGAGCGTCACCGCCCCACACCCCAAGCCTCACCGCCGTACGGAGCAGCGTACGGCGGTCGGCCATCGACATTTATTAGGACGTCCTAGTAAATTCGAAGGCATGGATGCTGACGCCATCGAGGAAGGCCGCCGTCGCTGGCAGGCCCGGTACGACGCCGCGCGCAAGCGCGACGCAGACTTCACCACGCTCTCCGGGGATCCCGTGGAGCCGGTGTACGGGCCACGGCCCGGGGACGCCTACGAGGGGTTCGAGCGGATCGGCTGGCCCGGTGAGTACCCCTTCACCCGCGGTCTGTACCCGACCGGCTACCGGGGACGCACCTGGACGATCCGGCAGTTCGCCGGGTTCGGGAACGCCGAGCAGACCAACGAGCGCTACAAGATGATCCTCCGCAACGGCGGCGGTGGGCTCTCCGTCGCCTTCGACATGCCGACGCTCATGGGCCGCGACTCCGACGACCCGCGCTCCCTGGGCGAGGTCGGGCACTGCGGGGTGGCCATCGACTCGGCCGCCGACATGGAGGTCCTGTTCCACGACATCCCCCTCGGGGACGTGACGACCTCCATGACGATCAGCGGGCCCGCCGTGCCCGTCTTCTGCATGTACATCGTGGCCGCCGAGCGCCAGGGCGTGGACCCCGCCGTGCTCAACGGCACGCTGCAGACGGACATCTTCAAGGAGTACATCGCCCAGAAGGAGTGGCTCTTCCAGCCCGAGCCGCATCTGCGCCTCATCGGCGACCTGATGGAGCACTGCGCGGCCGGCATCCCCGCCTACAAGCCGCTCTCCGTCTCCGGCTACCACATCCGCGAGGCCGGGTCGACGGCCGCCCAGGAGCTGGCGTACACGCTGGCGGACGGCTTCGGGTACGTGGAGCTGGGGCTCAGCCGCGGGCTCGACGTGGACGTGTTCGCGCCCGGCCTGTCCTTCTTCTTCGACGCGCACCTCGACTTCTTCGAGGAGATCGCCAAGTTCCGCGCCGCGCGCCGCATCTGGGCCCGCTGGATGCGGGACGTGTACGGCGCGCGGAGCGAGAAGGCGCAGTGGCTGCGCTTCCACACCCAGACCGCCGGTGTCTCGCTGACCGCGCAGCAGCCGTACAACAACGTCGTACGGACGGCCGTGGAGGCGCTCGCCGCCGTACTCGGCGGGACCAACTCCCTGCACACCAACGCCCTGGACGAGACGCTCGCCCTGCCCAGCGAGCAGGCCGCCGAGATCGCCCTGCGCACCCAGCAGGTGCTCATGGAGGAGACCGGCGTCGCCAACGTGGCCAACCCGCTGGGCGGTTCCTGGTTCGTGGAGCAGCTGACGGACCGGATCGAGGCGGACGCGGAGAAGATCTTCGAGCAGATCAAGGAACGGGGGCTGCGCGCCCACCCCGACGGGCAGCACCCCATCGGGCCGATCACCTCGGGCATCCTCCGCGGCATCGAGGACGGCTGGTTCACCGGCGAGATCGCCGAGTCGGCGTTCCGCTACCAGCAGGCGCTGGAGAAGGGCGACAAGAAGGTCGTCGGCGTCAACGTCCACACCGGCTCGGTCACCGGCGACCTGGAGATCCTCCGGGTCAGCCACGAGGTGGAACGCGAGCAGGTGCGGGCGCTGGGCGAGCGCAAGGCCGCCCGCGACGACGCGGTGGTACGCGCCGCCCTGGCCGCCATGCTCGACGCGGCCCGCTCCGGCGGCAACATGATCGAGCCGATGCTGGACGCCGTACGAGCCGAGGCGACCCTCGGCGAGATCTGCGACGCGCTGCGGGACGAGTGGGGGGTGTACACGGAGCCCGCAGGCTTCTGACCGCCGTCCCCGCCCCGACCCCGCCCCCGCCTACAGGGTGGGGTCGGTGGTGGTGAGGCCGGTGAGGAGGACGCGGGTGAGGTCGTGTACCCATTCCTCGTCCGCCGGGCGTCCGCTGACCAGCGTGCGGTGCACCACCGCGCCGGCCACCATGTCGAAGGTCAGGTCCACGGTGCGGACCGCCTCGGCCGGGTCGGGCTCGGGCGGCAGTTCGCCGCGTGCCTGGGCGCGGGCGCGGCCGGTGTGGACCAGGCGTTTCTGCCGTTCGACGATCGAGGTGCGGATGCGTTCGCGCAGGGCCTCGTCGAGGGTGGACTCCGCGACGACCGCCATCAGCCCGCTCCTGGCCTCCGGGCGGGACAGCAGTGCCGCGAACTGGACTACCACGTCCTCGATGTCCGCGGCGAGGCTGCCGCGATCGGGGAGTTCGAGCGCGTCGAAGAGCTCGGCGACCGCGTCCACGACCAGTTCGTTCTTGCCCGCCCAGCGCCGGTAGAGGGTGGTCTTGGCGACTCCCGCGCGGCTCGCGACGTCTCCCAGGGAGAGCTTGGACCACCCCAGTTCGACCAGAGCCTCCCGCGTCGCGGCCAGGATCGCGGTGTCCGCCGCGGCGCTGCGCGGGCGTCCGGTGCGACTGACGGGGGCACGGCTCTGCATGGCACGACCCTATCCGCCGGTCCCCGGGTCGCCGTGAGGGAGATCACCGGGGTGGGCCGCCCCGTGCGCCGTGCCGGGCATTACGCTACGACCCGTAGCGTAAGTGTGGGAGGCCCTCACGGAACGGCCGACCCGGCTCGAGCGACGGCCACTGGCGTGGGTGGGGACCCGGCGCCGAAGAGGACGCGGACGCCCGGGTTTCCCGGCGTTTTCACAGACAGGCGGAGTACGGGGGAGGATAGACGTATGCAGCCACGGAACATGTCCATGAGCGGAGTCGTCGACCTCGCCGCGGTGAAGGCGGCCCAGGAGGCCAAGACGAAGGCGGAGCAGGCCCGCGCGGAGGCGGCCCGGCAGGGCGGCGGAGGCGCGGTCTCCCCGGCCGACCTCGTCATCGACGTCGACGAGGCCGGCTTTGAGAGCGACATCCTGCAGCGGTCCACCGAGGTCCCGGTCGTTATCGACTTCTGGGCCGAATGGTGTGAGCCCTGCAAGCAGCTGAGCCCCGTCCTGGAGCGACTCGCCGTCGAGTACAACGGGCGCTTCCTGCTCGCCAAGATCGACGTCGACGCCAACCAGATGCTGATGCAGCAGTTCGGGATCCAGGGCATCCCCGCGGTGTTCGCGGTGGTGGCCGGGCAGGCGCTGCCGCTCTTCCAGGGGGCCGCGGGCGAGACGCAGATCCGCCAGACCCTGGATCAGCTGGTGCAGGTCGCCGAGGAGCGCTTCGGCCTGACCGGGCTCACCGTCGACCCCGACGCCGCGCCGGGCGGCGGCGGTGCCGCGTCGGACGCCGCGGTGCCCGTCGGCCCGTACGACGCGCTGCTGGAGGCCGCTGTGCGGGCGCTGGACGCCGGCGACCTGGGCGGCGCGATCCAGGCGTACAAGAACGTGCTCACCGACGACCCGGGCAACCCGGAGGCTCAGCTGGGGCTTGCCCAGGCCGAGTTGCTCCAGCGGGTGGAGGGTCTGGACCCGCAGCGGGTGCGCGCGGACGCCGCCGGGAAGCCGCAGGACGTCGAGGCGCAGATCGCCGCCGCCGACCTGGACCTGGTGGGCGGTCATGTCGAGGACGCCTTCGGCCGGCTCATCGAGACGGTGGGGCGCACGGTCGGCGACGACCGCGACGCCGTACGGGTGCGTCTGCTCGAGCTGTTCGAGGTGGTCGGGGCCGAGGATCCGCGGGTGATCGCCGCGCGCAGAGCGCTGGCGCGTGCCTTGTTCTGAGCGTGCCGGGGGCCTGGCGTCCGGCCGCTTCCGGGCGGTTTCCGGACCTGTGGTGCCCGAGTGAAAGATTGGCCGACGGGGGGCCGGTGCGGCCGCGTTTTGCCAAAACTTGGCAATCGCGGCCGCTGTTACTGCGAGTAAGTCGCCCGTGTCGATCTGTCGGATTCTGTCCAGGCGTCAACTGCTTTGTCCGCCCCCTGCGGAACACCGAGGGTCGCCGTCCGATGCCGACGGGTCGCCCTCCGGTCGTTCGAATGTTACCGGCGAGTAATGAACCCCCTTGTGCAGGCGGCGAGAATGCACCACGATCGGCGACGCTCGGTCCATTGCCCGTACTCCGACAGCCGGTCGGGACGCGGGCGTTCCTGGGTCCCCACCGAGTAGAGCCGGCGGCAGTGGAGCCGGTTCTTGGACAGGGGGGTCTTCGCTCACCCGGCGAAGCCTGTCCAGCAGGTTGTGCGTGATGCGTGTCAGGCGCGACCAGTGGTTGTCGCTCGGGGGTGATCGCCGGTGATTCGGCCGCTTTGTGTGCTGCCGAGCGCGGCGCTCTCCTTCCCGAGGACGTAGCACTTCTCCCATCCCTGCGCGGCTGCCCGCCTACTGGCGGTGTGTCAGAGCAGGAGATGTACGTCCGAGAAGGAGGAAATATGGAGTCCCAGGTGCGTGGCGGGACCAGATGGAAGCGGTTCGCTGTGGTGATGGTGCCCAGCGTGGCCGCCACGGCTTGTATAGGCGTCGCGCTCGCGCAGGGCGCTCTCGCCGCGTCGTTCAGTGTCTCCGGCCAGTCGTTCAAGGTGACGGCGGACCGGCTCGACGGTACGGGCTTCTCCCAGTACGGAGCGCTCGACGAGGGTTACACCCTCAAGGGCGAGAAGACGGCCCACCCCGTCGCGGTCTCGGCGTTCCGGACCGCAGAGATCACGAACATGTGCCAGTCCGTGGTGACCCCGGGCATCCCGGGGCTCGGCTCGGTCAGTCTGACGCTGAAGGCCGGCGGTGGCGGCACCCCGGTCCGTGCGGAGAACCTGTACATCGACATCGCGGACCTTCAGGCCGACGCCACCTTCCGTGGCATCGACATCGGTGTGGCCGCCAAGGACGCCCACAAGGGTCCGGGCATGAAGGGCGGCAAGGAACAGGCCAACCCGTACGGCTTCGCCCAGCAGGCCGACTCGGCCACGCTGACCAAGGTGAAGCAGACGGCGTGGGCGACCACCGCCGGAACCTTCAAGCTCAGCGGGCTGAAGATGTCGCTGTCCGCGGGTGTCAAGGAGTGCTACTAAGCACTCGCTGACGGGCGGGGGAGCCGAGTGGCGCCCCCGCCCGTCCACCTTCCCGCCGCGTCTTCACGCGCGGCGCACATCACCACCACAGCAAAGCCGTACCAGGGAGCTGTTTTCCATGAGCGCCGAGACTCCTGCCGCCTCCGGCCAGTTCATCCGCCGCAGGCAGCAGTTCCATGCCTGGCGAGGCGCGCGGCCGTTCTGGGCCGGCCTGTTCGTCGCGCTCGGCGGCTTTCCGATCATGTACTTCCCGTACGCGAATCTCCGGATAGGCCACCTGACACTGGCGATGGCCACCACCGCGGGCGCGGGGTCTCTGATCATCGGGGTGCTGCTGGTCGTCCTGGGCGTCAGCCTGTGGGTCCAGGAGCACGTCCGGGTCTTCGCGGGTGTCGCGGCGATCCTGCTGGGACTCGTCTCCATTCCGGTGTCCAACTTCGGCGGCTTCATCATCGGCTTCCTGCTCTCGCTGGTCGGTGGGGCGATGGCCGTGTCGTGGGCGCCGGGCATCCCGCCCGAGCAGGAGCCGCAGGCGGACCCCCAGGGCCGGGGCGGCGCCCCGCAGGGCGCGGAACCCGACACCACGGCCACGGGACCCGTGAAGGACGCCGCGGCGGTGGACGGTGGGGGTCCCTCCCAGGCCCTCAAGGCACTGGGGGAGAACGATCTGTCAGGAACGAGCCCCGTGAACGGGGCGAACGGGAGGCACAGTGCCGGCTGACGAGGTGACCCGCGGGGCCGATGTGGGGACGTTCCGTGTGAGAACCGGGCCGCGCCACGCGGCACCCAAGAAGCCGCTGTTCACCAGATTCCACATGCCTGCCGGGAAAGCGATAGCCCTCGCGGCGATGCCGACCGCGGTCCTCATGGGAATGGGGTTCACGCCCACGCTCGCCCAGGCCGAGGACCAGCCGCAGTCGAAGAGTCTGACCGCCGACGAGTACGAGGACTGCCTGAAGGCCCTGGAGGAGGCCGAGAAGGACGACGCGTCCGCCTCGCCCGGCCCGTCCGCCTCGACGAGCGACAGCGCGTCCCCGTCCTCCGACGACGCCGCCACGGAGCCGAGCCCCTCGGCCTCCGCCGGGAACGGCAGGACCGCGGACCCGGGCACGGACAAGAACACGGACAACGACTCCTCCTCTTCGTCGGATTCAGGTTCCGACGACAAGGACGAGCCGGCGCCCGCCCCGTCCGCGACCTCGGGCGAGCAGGACCCCGGTGACCAGTCCGAACCCGCGCCGTCGCCCTCGGAGGCCGACCGCAACGTCTTGGAGGACGTCGGGGACACGATCAAGGACGCCTTCACCCCCAAGGACCAGAAAGCCGAGGCGAGCCCGGCCCCCACCCCTTCGGCCTCGGCCGCCGAAGCCGCCGAGGACACGGCCAAGGACGCGGTCGGCTCCGCGGAGGAGACCACCGAGAAGGCCGCCGAGAAGGCCACCGAAGCCGCGAAGGACACCGCCGAGGAAGCCGCCGACAAGGCGGACACGGCGGTCGAGGACGCAGCGGAGGTGGCCGAGACCCCCGAGACCCCGGAGTCGACGGGTCCCGCCACCGCCTCGCCGAGCCCGTCCGACCCGTCCGGGAGTGCCACGACCGACCTCGACGACTGTCCGGTCGCCACCGATGCCGAGGGCGGGGTCGACAACAAGGTCCCGCTGCCCGACGAACCCTGGTTCCTGAACGCCAGTTCGCTGTTGCTGAAAGGCGCCGACTACCAGGGCATCGTCGAGGTCCGGACCGCGAGCGGCAAAGTCAAGAAGGTCCTGAAGTACGTCATCTCCGACGGCACCGACATCGGCGACCTGCACCAGACGGTCGAGGACAAGTCGATCGGCAAGACCTACCACGTGCAGGCGGCCAAGGGGTCGACGTCCACCATCCGCGACGGCGACACCGTGATGTACACGGAGCGCATCTCCGGCAAGCTGCTCGGGCTGATCCCGATCACCTTCGACCCCGAGAACCCGCCGCCGCTCAACATCCCCCTGATCTACTTCACCGATGTGACGGTGCAGCAGGCCGGCCAGTTCGGCGGGACCCTGCACGTGCCGGGGCTGCACCAGTACGTCAACTGAGTACCCGTCGGACCACTCCGGGAGCCGCACAACGCCGAGGGCGCCCCCTCTCCGGGGGGCGCCCTCGGTGCCGTACACACGGGCGGGTCAGCTGGTGGCGTCGCCCATGTGGTGGACGCGGACCATGTTGGTGGTGCCGGGGACGCCGGGCGGCGAGCCGGCGGTGATCACCACGGTGTCGCCCTCCTCGAAGCGCTGGAGCCGGACCAGCTCCTGCTGGACCAGGTCGACCATCTCGTCGGTGCTGTTCACGAACGGCACGACGTGCGGCTCCACGCCCCAGCTGAGCGTGAGCTGGTTGCGGGTGGACTCGTCGGTGGTGAACGCCAGGATCGGCTGGATGGCGCGGTAGCGGGACAGCCGGCGGGCGGTGTCGCCGGACTGGGTGAAGGCCACCAGGCCCTTGCCGCCGAGGAAGTCGGCGATCTCGGCGGCGGCACGGGCCACCGAACCGCCCTGGGTGCGCGGCTTCTTGCCGGGCACCAGCGGCTGCAGGCCCTTGGACAGCAGCTCCTGCTCGGCCGCCTGGACGATCTTCGACATCGTCCGCACGGTCTCGATCGGGTACGCGCCCACGCTCGACTCGGCCGACAGCATGACCGCGTCGGCGCCGTCCAGGATCGCGTTGGCCACGTCGGAGGCCTCGGCGCGGGTCGGACGGGAGTTGGTGATCATCGACTCCATCATCTGGGTCGCCACGATCACCGGTTTCGCGTTGCGGCGGCACAGCTCGATCAGGCGCTTCTGCACCATCGGGACCTTCTCGAGCGGGTACTCGACGGCGAGGTCACCGCGGGCGACCATCACACCGTCGAACGCCATCACGACGTCCTCCATGTTCGCCACCGCCTGCGGCTTCTCCACCTTGGCGATGACGGGCACCCGGCGGCCCTCCTCGTCCATCACGCGGTGGACGTCGGCCACGTCCTTGGCGTCCCGGACGAAGGACAGGGCGACCATGTCGCAGCCCATGCGCAGCGCGAACCGCAGGTCCTCGATGTCCTTCTCGGACAGCGCGGGCACGTTCACGGCCGTGCCGGGCAGGTTGATGCCCTTGTGGTCGGAGATGACACCGCCCTCGATGACGATCGTCCGCACCCGGAAGCCCTCGACCTCCAGCACCTTCAGCTCGACGTTGCCGTCGTTGATCAGCACCTGGTCGCCGCGGGAGACGTCGCCCGGCAGGCCCTTGTAGGTCGTCCCGCAGATGGTCCGGTCGCCGGGGACGTCCTCGGTGGTGATGGTGAACTCGTCACCGCGCACCAGCTCGACGGGCCCCTCGGCGAAGGTCTCCAGCCGGATCTTCGGGCCCTGGAGGTCGGCGAGCACGCCGACGGCCCTGCCGGTCTCCTTGACGGCGGCACGGACCCTGTCGTACCTGCCCTGGTGCTCGGCGTGCGAGCCGTGGCTGAAGTTGAAGCGGGCCACGTTCATGCCGGCTTCGATCAGGGCGACGAGCTGCTCGTGGGAGTCGACCGCGGGGCCGAGAGTACAGACGATTTTGGAACGGCGCATGGGGCGATCCTATCGGTTTGTTTCGCTCCGGAATATTCCGTCTGGCGGAAGACGCACATGAGGAAGTCGCTGCTCAATTGCGCTTTCCGGCCAGTGCATAGGTCTGTGTGGCGATCTCCATTTCCTCATCCGTCGGTACCACGGCGACCGCGACCCGCGCACCCGCGGGCGAGATCAGCCGTGGCCCGTCGCCGCGCGCACCGTTGCGTTCGGCGTCGACCTCCAGACCCAGCCCGGCCAGGCCCGCCACGGCCGCCTCTCGCACCGGAGCGGAGTTCTCGCCGACCCCGGCGGTGAACGCCACCGCGTCCACCCGTCCGAGAACGGCGTAATAGGCACCGATGTACTTCTTCAGGCGGTGGATGTAGATGTCGAACGCGAGCTTCGCCTGCTCGTCGCCCGCGTCGACCCGGCGGCGGATCTCCCGCATGTCGTTGTCACCGCACAGACCGACCAGTCCGCTCTTCCTGTTGAGGAGGGTGTCGATCTCGTCGGCGGACATTTTGCCCACACGCATCAAATGGAAGATGACGGCCGGGTCCATGTCTCCGGACCGGGTACCCATCACCAGTCCCTCCAAGGGCGTCAGCCCCATGGAGGTGTCCACGCACTTCCCGCCCCGCACCGCCGAGGCGGACGCCCCGTTCCCCAGGTGCAGCACGATGACGTTCACGTCCTCGGGAGCCTTCCCGAGCAGCCGGGCCGTCTCCCGGGACACGTACGCGTGCGAGGTGCCGTGGAAGCCGTAGCGGCGGACGCGGTGCTCGTCGGCGGTCTCCACGTCGATCGCGTAGCGGGCGGCCGACTCCGGCATCGTGGTGTGGAAGGCGGTGTCGAAGACGGCGACCTGCGGCAGGTCCGGGCGCAGCGCCATGGCGGTACGGATGCCCGTCAGGTTGGCCGGATTGTGCAGCGGGGCGACCGGGATGAGCCGCTCGACCTCGGCGAGCACCGCTTCGTCGATGACGGTCGGCTCGGTGAAGTGCGTCCCGCCGTGCACCACCCGGTGCCCGATCGCGGCCAGTTCGGGGGAATCGAGCCCCAGCCCGTCGAGGGCCAGTTCCCCGGCCATCGCCTTCAGGGCGGCATCGTGGTCGGCGACCGGACCGGTTCGCTCCCTGTGCTCCCCGTCCGACGCCAGCGGCGTGTGCCGGACCAGGGAGGTCCGCTCGCCGATCCGCTCGACCAGGCCCGAGGCGAGCCGGCTGCCGTCGCCCATGTCCAGCAGCTGGTACTTCACCGACGAGGAGCCGGAGTTGAGGACGAGGACACGAGAAGGAGGGGGCGAGCGCAGCTCGTCGGGCAGGGCGGTGGTGGGTGACGGACGGGCGCTCACGGGGTGGCTGCCTTCTCGATCGGGGACGAAGCGGCGGACTGGGCCTGGATCGCCGTGATGGCGACGGTGTTGACGATGTCCTGGACGAGGGCGCCCCGGGACAGGTCGTTGACCGGCTTGCGCAGACCCTGGAGCACCGGGCCGACCGCGATCGCGCCGGCCGAGCGCTGCACGGCCTTGTAGGTGTTGTTGCCGGTGTTCAGGTCGGGGAAGATCAGCACGGTCGCCTGCCCGGCGACCTCGGAATCCGGCAGCTTGGTCGCCGCGACCGACGGCTCCACGGCCGCGTCGTACTGGATCGGCCCCTCGATCTTGAGGTCGGGGCGGCGGGCACGCACCAGCTCGGTCGCCTCGCGCACCTTGTCGACGTCGGCGCCGGAGCCGGACGTACCCGTCGAGTACGACAGCATCGCGATCCGCGGCTCCACCCCGAACCGGGCGGCCGTGACCGCCGACTGCACGGCGATGTCGGCGAGCTGCTCGGCGTCCGGGTCGGGGTTGACCGCGCAGTCGCCGTAGACCAGGACCCGGTCGGCCAGGCACATGAAGAAGACGGAGGACACGATCGAGGAGTCCTGCCGGGTCTTGATGATCTCGAAGGCCGGCCGGATGGTCGCGGCCGTGGAGTGCACCGAGCCGGACACCATGCCGTCGGCGAACCCCTCCTCCACCATCAGCGTGCCGAAGTAGTTCGGGTCCGAGACGACGTCGTAGGCCAGCTCGACGCTGACTCCCCGGTGGGCGCGCAGAGCGGCGTACTTCTCGGCGAAGGCGTCGCGCAGCTCGGAGGCGGCCGGGTCGATCAGCTGGGTGTCGCCGAGGGCGATACCGAGGTCGGCGGCCTTCTTGCGGATGTGGTCGACCGGCCCCAGCAGGGTGAGCTCGCACACGCCCCGGCGCAGCAGCACCTCGGCCGCGTGCAGCACCCGCTCCTCGCTGCCCTCGGGCAGGACGACCCGCCTGAGGTCGGAGCGGGCCTGCTCGAGCAGCTTGTGCTCGAACATCATCGGCGTCACGCGGTCGCTGCTGGGCGCGGAGACCCGCCGGGTGAGGTCGGCGGTGTCGACGTACCGCTCAAAGAGGCCGAGCGCCGTCTCCGCCTTGCGCGGGGTGGCCGCGTTCAGCTTCCCCTCCAGGGAGAACAGCCGCTCGGCGGTGGGGAAGCTGTTCCCGGGCACGGACAGGACCGGGGTGCCGGGGGCGAGGCGGGCGGCGAGGGTGAGGATGCGGTCGGGGGGCACCTCGTCCAGGGTCAGCAGCACCCCGGCTATCGGCGGGGTGCCGGCGCTGTGCGCGGCCAGCGTCCCGACGACCAGATCGGCGCGGTCGCCCGGGGCGACGACCAGGCAGCCCGGGGTCAGGGCGGCGAGGAGGTTGGGCAGCATCGCGCCGCCGAAGACGAAGTCCAGGGCGTCGCGGGCCAGCCCGGAGTCGTCGCCGAGCACCACCTTCGCGCCCAGGGTGTGGGCGATCTGGGCCACGGTGGGGGCGGCCAGCGCGGGTTCGTCGGGCAGGACGTAGCAGGGCACCGACGGTCGGGAGGCGAGCCGCTCGGCGATCTCGTCCCGGTCCTCGGGGGCCACCCGGTTGACCACCATGGCGAGCACGTCGCAGCCCAGCGTCTCGTAGGCGCGGAAGGCGTTGCGGGTCTCGTCGCGCACCGACTCGGAGGTCTGCCTGCGGCCGCCCACGACCGGGATCACCGAGGCGCCGAACTCGTTGGCGAGGCGGGCGTTCAGGAACAGCTCGTCCGGGAACTGGGTGTCGGCGTAGTCGGTGCCGAGGACGAGGACGACGTCGTAGTCGCGGGCGACGACGTGGAACCGGTCGACCAGCGTCGACACCAGTTCGTCGGGGCCGCGTTCGGCCTGGAGGGCGGACGCCTCCTGGTAGTCCATGCCGTAGACGGTCGTCGGGTCCTGGGTGAGCCGGTAGCGGGCGCGCAGCAGCTCGAAGAGGCGGTCGGGGCCCTCGTGCACCAGGGGACGGAAGACACCCACCCGGTCGACCTGCCGGGTCAGGAGTTCCATGACTCCCAGTTCGACGACCTGGCGGCCGTCGCCACGGTCGATGCTGGTCACGTACACACTGCGGGTCACGCGCGCTCCGTTTCGTCGGGGGTCTCGCGGTGCTTGTCGGCCCTGCGGGATTCGGCCCGGACGCCTCGCTCGCCGGGGCGAGCTGATCCCCCCGACAGTACCTCCGGCGCTGGTGGGGGTGCTCGCCTGTGGGGTGCGGCCCCGGGCCCGGGGCACGACGGCCGGGGCGGGTTTCGGACAAGGGCCGGGCGAGCGGCCGGGACGAGGGCCGCGGCGCGCCGGGCGGCATGGAACAATCGAAGCTGGCTCACCGGTATCCACAGCGACCAGGAGACGACAGCACGATGCGTATCGGAGTTCTCACCGCAGGCGGCGACTGCCCCGGCCTGAACGCCGTGATCCGGTCGGTCGTGCACCGCGCGGTCGACAATTACGGCGACGAGGTCATCGGCTTCGAGGACGGCTACTCGGGCCTGCTCGACGGCCGCTACCGGACCCTCGACCTCAACGCGGTCAGCGGCATCCTGGCCCGCGGCGGCACCATCCTCGGCTCTTCCCGGCTGGAGCGCGACCGGCTCCGCGAGGCCTGCGAGAACGCCTCCGACATGATCCGCGACTTCGGCATCGACGCGCTCATCCCGATCGGCGGCGAGGGCACGCTCACCGCCGCCCGCATGCTGTCGGACGCGGGACTGCCGGTGGTCGGCGTCCCGAAGACGATCGACAACGACATCTCCTCCACCGACCGCACCTTCGGCTTCGACACCGCCGTCGGTGTCGCCACCGAGGCGATGGACCGGCTGAAGACCACCGCCGAGTCCCACCAGCGGGTGATGGTCGTCGAGGTCATGGGCCGGCACGCGGGCTGGATCGCCCTGGAGTCCGGCATGGCCGCCGGCGCCCACGGCATCTGCCTGCCCGAGCGGGCCTTCGACCCGGCCCAGCTGGTCAAGATGATCGAGGCGCGCTTCGCCCGCGGCAAGAAGTTCGCGGTGATCTGCGTCGCCGAGGGCGCCCACCCCGCCGACGGCACCATGGACTACGGCAAGGGCGAGATCGACAAGTTCGGCCACGAACGCTTCCAGGGCATCGGCACGGCGCTGGCCGGCGAACTGGAGCGCCGCCTCGGCAAGGAGGCCAGGCCGGTCATCCTCGGCCACATCCAGCGCGGTGGCACGCCGACCGCGTACGACAGGGTGCTCGCCACCCGCTTCGGGTGGCACGCGGTGGAGGCCGCGCACCAGGAGCGGTTCGGCCGGATGACCGCGCTGCGCGGGACCGACATCGTGATGGTCCCGCTCGCGGAGGCCGTCACCGAACTGAAGACGGTCCCGAAGGACCGCATGGACGAGGCCGAGTCGGTCTTCTGACCCACCCCGGCGGTCGGGGAGGAGGCGTGCGCGGGCCTGCCCGCGCCTGCCCCCGGCCGCCGCGCCTCACCCCTTGACCGCCCCGCCCCGCCTCGTGCGAAGCCGCCGCCCAGTCGGCGGGCGGTCAGTACGTACAGCGGCAGCTCCAGCGGGTACGGTCTCATCGCCCCGTCACCCAGCGGTACTGCAACTCCGGCCGCCCCACGGTCCCGTACTGCGGGCGCCGGTCCGCGCGGCCCGCGTCCACCAGGTGTTCCAGGTAGCGGCGGGCGGTGATGCGGGAGATGCCCACCGCCTCCGCCACCCCGCTGGCGGTCAGGCCCTCACCGGCGTCCCGCAGGGCCTCCGTCACCCGCTCCAGGGTCGGTGCGCTCAGGCCCTTGGGCAGGGCGGCCGGTCCGGGGGCGCGCAGGGTGGCCAGCGCGCGGTCCACCTCGGCCTGACCGCTGGCCTCGCCCACGGCCGCGCGGAATTCGGCGTACCGCACCAGGCGGTCCCGCAGTGTTGCGAAGGTGAACGGCTTCAGTACGTACTGGACGACGCCCAGCGACACCCCCTCGCGCACCACCGCGAGGTCCCGTGCCGACGTCACCGCGACGACGTCCGCGTGGTGCCCGGCCGTCCGCAGCGAGCGGGCCAGCTGCAGCCCGTGCACATCGGGCAGGTGCAGGTCGAGGAGGAGCAGGTCGACGGGGGTGCGCTCCAGCGCCCGGCGGGCCTCGGCGCCCGTCGTCGCCTTGCCGACCGCGACGAATCCCGGCACCCGGCCGACGTACATCACATGGGCGTCGGCGGCGACCGGGTCGTCCTCCACGACCAGGACGCGGACGGGCCTGTCGGTCATGCCTCGCCTCCCGTGCCGGTGCCCGTGCCGACGCTGTTCGCGAACGCACCGCTCCTGGCCGCGGCCCCGCCGTTGGCCCGCAGCGGGAGCCGTACCTCGAAGCGGGCGCCGCCCTCCTCCGCCGAGGTCACCGTCAGCGCGCCGCCGTGCCGGTGCACCGCCTGCCGTACCAGCGCCAGGCCCAGCCCACGTCCGTCCGGCCCGGACGGCTTGGTCGTGAAGCCCTGCCGGAAGACCGCCTCGGTGTGGTCCGGGTCCACGCCCGGGCCGGTGTCGGACACCCGCAGGAGCAGCTCCGCGCCGGCGTCGGTGAGGGCCGTGACCGTCACCCGGGGACTGATGCCGCCCAGTGCCGCGTCCACCGCGTTGTCGATCAGGTTGCCCAGGATGGTGACCAGGTCCCGGGCGGGCAGGTTGTCCGGCAGCAGCCCGTCGTCCAGTCGGCTGTCCGGCGAGACCACCAGCTCCACGCCCCGCTCGTGGGCCTGGGCGGTCTTGCCCAGCAGCAGTGCCGCCAGCACCGGTTCGCCCACCGCCGCCACCACCTGGTCGGTGAGCGCCTGGGCGAGTTCCAGCTCGGCGGTCGCGAAGTCCACCGCCTCCTCGGCCCGGCCCAGCTCGATCAGCGAGACGACGGTGTGCAGCCGGTTCGCCGCCTCGTGCGCCTGCGAGCGCAGCGCCTGGGTGAAGCCCCGCTCGGAGTCCAGCTCGCCCATCAGTGACTGGAGCTCCGTCACATCGCGCAGGGTCACCACCGAACCGCGCCGCTCACCGCCCGACACCGGTGAGGTGTTCACGACCAGCACGCGGTCCGCGGTGAGATGTACCTCGTCCACCCGGGGCGCCGAGGCGAGCAGCGCGCCCGTCAGCGGTGTCGGGAGGCTGAGCTCCGCGACCGACCTGCCCACCACGTTCTCCTCCGGAGCCACACCCAGCAGCTCCCTGCCGGCGTCGTTGATCAACGCCACTCTGTACCGCCCGTCCAGCATCAGCAGCCCCTCACGCACGGCGTGCAGCGCGGCCTGATGGTAGTCGTGCATGTGGCTGAGTTCTCTCGCGTTCATCCCGTGGGTGTGCCGGCGCAGGCGGGCGTTGATGACGTACGTGCCGATCGCGCCGAGCCCGAGCGCACCGGTCGCGACCGCGAGCAGGGCCGTCAGCTGGGCCTGCGCGCGCTGGCTGATCTCGTCGACCCGGATGCCCGCGCTGACCAGGCCGACGATCCGGTCGCCGTCCCGGACCGGGGTGACCGCGCGGACGGACGGGCCGAGGGTGCCGGTGTAGGTCTCGGTGAACGTCCGGCCCTCCAGGGCGGGCGCGGTGTGGCCGCGGAAGGGCAGGCCGAGCTGGTCCGGGTCGGGGTGGGTCCAGCGGATGCCCCGCGGATTCATGATCGTGACGAAGTCGATGTCGGTGTCGCGCACCACCGCCAGCGCGTACGGCTGGAGCGTGGCCGAGGGGTCGGCGGTACGGATCGACTCGCGCACCGAGGGGGAGTCCGCGACCGAGAGGGCCACCGCCGTGGCCTGGCGGCCCGCCTCCTCCTCGGCCTGGCTGCGGTCGCTGAAGTAACTGAACACCGCGTATCCCACCACGAGCACCGCTATCAGCACCGCCTGCATGGCGAAGAGCTGGCCCGCCAGGCTGCGGGGTCTCGGGACGGGGATGCGCATGCGGTCAGTCTGCCTTCCCGGGTCGCGATGAACTAAATGAACGGAAGGGTGACCGCGCTCACAAGGCGGGACATAGTCACGGCGTTCCCCAGAAGCTCATCCCCGGACGTGAGCCGCACGCCGGTTGATGCCGACGACGTCGTCAAGGAGGCCGCCGTGACCAGCACAGCCGATACGGCACCTGCCGCTCCCGAAGTGAAGCGGGACCGCACGCACTATCTCTACATCGCGGTGATCATCGCGGTCGCCCTCGGTATCGCCGTCGGTCTGATAGCCCCCGACTTCGCGGTCGAGCTGAAGCCGATCGGCACCGGCTTCGTGAACCTGATCAAGATGATGATCTCGCCGATCATCTTCTGCACCATCGTGCTGGGCATCGGCTCCGTGCGGAAGGCCGCCAAGGTCGGCGCCGTCGGCGGTATCGCCATGCTCTACTTCCTGGTCATGTCGCTGGTCGCGCTCGGCATCGGCCTGATCGTCGGCAACATCCTGGACCCCGGTACGGGGCTCGCGGTCACCGACGCGGTCAAGGAGACCGGTCAGGCCCAGGTCGACGCGGAGGCCAAGGACACCACCGAGTTCCTGCTCGGCATCATCCCGACCACGATCGTGTCCGCCTTCACCCAGGGTGAGGTCCTGCAGACCCTGCTGATCGCCCTGCTGTGCGGCTTCGCGCTGCAGGCCATGGGCAACGCCGGCCAGCCGGTCCTGCGCGGGATCGAGCACATCCAGCGGCTGGTCTTCCGGGTCCTCGCCATGATCATGTGGGCTGCCCCGATCGGTGCGTTCGGCGCCATGGCCGCCGTCACCGGCTCCGCCGGCGTGGACGCGCTGAAGAGCCTCGCGATGCTGATGCTCGGCTTCTACCTCACCTGTGTGCTGTTCATCTTCCTGGTGCTCGGCGCGCTGCTGCGGATCGTCGCGGGTCTGAACGTCTGGAGCCTGTTCAAGTACCTGGGCCGTGAGTTCCTGCTGATCCTTTCCACGTCGTCGTCCGAGTCGGCGCTGCCGCGGCTCATCGCGAAGATGGAGCACATCGGTGTCAGCAAGCCGGTGGTCGGCATCACCGTCCCGACCGGCTACTCCTTCAACCTCGACGGCACCATGATCTACATGACCATGGCCTCGCTGTTCATCGCCGACGCCCTGGGTACGCCGATGTCGATCGGCGAGCAGATCACGCTGCTGCTCTTCCTGCTGATCGCGTCCAAGGGCGCCGCCGGTGTCTCCGGTGCGGGCCTGGCGACGCTGGCCGGTGGTCTGCAGTCGCACAAGCCGGCCCTGGTGGACGGCATCGGCCTCATCGTCGGCATCGACCGCCTGATGAGCGAGGCCCGCGCCCTCACCAACTTCGCGGGCAACGCGGTCGCCACGGTGCTGATCGGCACTTGGACCAAGGAGATCGACCGGGAGCGGGTCGACCAGGTCCTCTCCGGCGCACTGCCCTTCGACGAGGCCACCCTGCTGGACGACCACGACGGAGTCGGCTCCGCCGACCGTGCCGAGGCCCCCGAAGCGGGCAGCGAGAAGGAACTCGCCAAGGCCTGACACGGCACAGCCCTCCCCGGCTTCCCCCGCCGCCGAGCGGCCGGACTCCCTCCCCCGTGAGCCCGGCCGTTCGGCCCTTTCCGTTACCCGCCCTCTCCCGGCCACAGACAAAGAAAACCCCCGGGCAATTGCGCCCGGGGGTTTTCTTTGCGTATATTCATTGACTCACGACTTCAATTGAAGCAAGTCACAATGAAGTTCAGTGAGCACAGTCTATCCGGGTGGGAGTGGAATTGTCAAACAGCGAATTTCCGGACCATGAATTCCGACAGGAACAGGAATTCATCGACGGACTGTACGCACGGGTGGACGCCCTGCGCGGCGACACCGAGGCGTCCGTCACGGACGCGCTCGGCCAGGGCGACACGCCCATGCAGGCCAGGCTGGAGCGGGACATCCTCGTCGCCGAGCGGTCCGGGCTGCTCGCCGCGCTGAACGCGGTGGACGGCTCCCTCTGCTTCGGCCGGATCGACCTCTCCCCCAAGCTCTCGGCTTCTTCCCCGAGTTCTCGGCTCCGCTCGAACAGGGGGGACCCCCATGAGGAGGGGGGACCCCCATCCGGCGACACCCACCACATCGGCCGTATCGGTCTGCGCGCCGACGACGAGGAGCGCACCCCCGTCCTGATCGACTGGCGGGCCGCCGTGGCCCGCCCCTTCTACCTGGCCACCGGCCACACCCCGATGGGCCTCAGGCGCCGCCGGCACCTCACCACCGAGGGACGCCGGGTCACCGCCCTGCACGACGAGATCCTCGACCTCGACGACGAGACCCGCACCGGCCACGAGGACCCGACCGGCGACGCCGTGCTGCTCGCCGCGCTCAACTCCGCGCGCACCGGCCGCATGGGTGACATCGTGCGCACCATCCAGGCCGACCAGGACCGCATCATCCGCGCCCCGCACCGGGGTGTGCTGGTGGTCGAGGGCGGCCCCGGCACCGGCAAGACCGCGGTCGCCCTGCACCGTGCCGCCTACCTCCTCTACGAGTACCGCGAACTGCTGGCCCGCCGCGCCGTCCTGATCGTCGGACCCAACCCGGCGTTCCTCGGCTACATCGGAGAGGTACTGCCCAGCCTCGGCGAGACCGGGGTGCTCCTCGCGACCGTCGGTGAGCTGTTCCCCGGCGTGAAGACCACCCGGGCCGACGCTCCCGAGGCCGCCGCCGTGAAGGGCCGGGCCGGCATGGCGGACGTCCTCGCCGAGGTCGTCCGCAGCCGGCAGGCACTGCCCGACCCGGTGATCACCATCGAGCACGACCGCGAGATCCTGATGCTGGACGACGGCCTGGTGCGTGTCGCCCGGGAACGCACCCGCGCCGCCAAGCTGCCGCACAACGCGTCCCGCGAGTACTTCGAGGGCCACATCCTCAACACGCTCACCGACATGGTCGCCGAACGCATCGGCACCGACCCCTACGACGGCACCAATCTGCTCGACCCCAGCGACATCACCCAGATCCGCGACGAACTTGCCGAGAACCCCGAAGTGTGGTCCGCCGTGGACCGGTTGTGGCCCCGGATCACCCCGCAGCGGCTGGTCGCCGACTTCCTCGCCGAGCCCGAGGACTTCCTGTCCGCCGAGGACGCCGCCGCGATCCGCCGCCCGGTGACCAGGCACTGGACCGTCGCCGACGTGCCGCTGCTCGACGAGGCCGCCGAACTCCTCGGCGAGGACGACCGGTCGGCGCGCGAGCGGGCCGACCACGAGCGGCGGACGCAGATCGCCTACGCGCAGGGCGTACTGGACGTGTCGTACGCCTCCCGGACCTTCGAGTTCGAGGACAAGGAGGAGGGCGACCCCGAATCCTCCGAGGTGCTGTCCGCGCACGACATCATCGACGCCGAGCGCTTCGCCGAACGGCACGAGGAGGAGGACCACCGCAGCGCCGCCGAACGGGCCGCCGCCGACCGCACCTGGGCGTTCGGGCACATCATCGTCGACGAGGCGCAGGAGCTCTCGCCGATGGCCTGGCGGCTGCTGATGCGACGCAGCCCGACCCGTTCGATGACCCTGGTCGGCGACCCGGCGCAGACGTCGGAGGCGGGCGGTGTCGGCTCCTGGGAAGACATCCTCGCCCCGTACGTGGAGGACCGCTGGGAGCACACCCGGCTCGGCGTCAACTACCGCACCCCGGCCGAGATCATGGACGTCGCGGCGGCCGTGGTCCGCGCCGAGCACCCCGGCTTCGAGCCGCCCGGCTCGGTCCGCTCCACCGGCGTACGTCCCTGGGCCCGCGCCACCGACGACCTGCCCGGCGCCGTCGCCAAGGCCGTCACGGAGCTCGGCGTGCCGGAGGGCGGCCGGCTCGCCGTCATCGCCCCGCGCGACCTGCACCGCGCGCTGGCCGCCCGGCTGGACGGGGTGGCGGCCGGTGCCGAACCCGACCTGACGCACGGCGTCGTGCTGCTCGACCCGCGGCAGGCCAAGGGGCTGGAGTTCGACTCCGTCCTCGTGGTCGAGCCGGGGCGCTACGGCACCAGCGACCTGTACGTGGCGCTGACCCGCGCCACCCAGCGGCTCGGCGTCCTGCACACCGAGCCGCTGCCGAAGCCGCTGGCCGACGCCCTGGTGTGAAAGGCCGGCCCGGAGGCCAGGAGTCCTCCGGCGGTCAGGCCGGGCGCAGCCACACCGTCGCCAGGGGCGGCAGGGTCAGCCGGATGCTCGCCGGGAAGCCGTGCCATCCCCGCGGCTCCGGCTTGACCGGGTCCGGTCGGCCCACGTCGCTGCCGCCGTAGCGGGCCGCGTCGGTGTTCAGGACCTCGTGCCAGGCGGGCACGTCGTCGGGGACACCGATGCGGTACTCCTCCCGGACGACGGGGGCGAAGTGGGACACCGCGAGCAGCGGGGCGCCGTCACTGTCGTACCGCAGGAACGCCAGCACGTTGTCCTCGGCCGCGTCACCGGCCACCCACCGGAAACCGGACGGCTCCGTGTCGCACCGCCACAGCGCCGGAGTCCGCCCGTACTCGGTGTTGAGGTCGCGCACCAGATCGCGCACCCCGCGGTGGTCGGCCTCCGCGCCGTAGGCCGGATCCAGCAGCCACCAGTCCGGGCCGTGCTGTTCCGACCACTCGGCGCCCTGCGCGAACTCCTGTCCCATGAAGAGCAGTTGTTTGCCCGGGTGGGCCCACATGAAGCCGAGGTAGGCGCGCAGGTCGGCGCGCTGCCGCCACCAGTCGCCGGGCATCTTCGACACCAGGGACCGCTTGCCGTGCACGACCTCGTCGTGCGAGATCGGCAGGACGTAGTTCTCGCTGTAGGCGTACACCATCGAGAACGTCATCTCGTGGTGGTGGTGACCGCGATGCACCGGATCGTGGCTCATGTACTCCAGCGAGTCGTGCATCCAGCCCATGTTCCACTTCAGCCCGAAGCCGAGCCCGCCGAAACCGCTCGGGCCTCCGTGATGGGTGGCCCGGGTGACCCCGTCCCAGGCCGTGGACTCCTCCGCGATCGTCACCACACCCGGCACCCTGCGGTACACCGTCGCGTTCATCTCCTGGAGGAACGCCACCGCGTCCAGGTTCTCCCGGCCGCCGTGCTCGTTCGGCGTCCACTGGCCGGGCTCGCGCGAGTAGTCGAGGTACAGCATCGAGGCGACGGCGTCCACCCGCAGCCCGTCGATGTGGAACTCCTCGCACCAGTAAAGGGCGTTGGCGACCAGGAAGTTGCGCACCTCGCGCCGCCCGAAGTCGAACTCCAGGGTCCCCCAGTCGGGATGGGCGGCCCGCAGCGGATCCTCGTGCTCGTACAGCGGCCGGCCGTCGAACTCGGCCAGCGCCCACTCGTCGCGCGGGAAGTGCCCCGGCACCCAGTCCATCAGCACCCCGATGCCCGCCTGGTGCAGTGCGTCCACCAGGTACCTGAAGTCGTCCGGGGTGCCGAGGCGGGCCGTGGGCGCGTAGAACCCGGTGACCTGGTAGCCCCAGGAGCCGCCGAAGGGATGCTCGGCGACCGGCATCAGCTCGACATGGGTGAACCCGAGATCCTTCACGTACGCGGGGAGCTGCTCGGCCAGCCGGCGGTACGTCAGGCCCGGTCGCCATGAGGGCAGGTGCACCTCATAGACCGAGAACGGGCTCTGGTGCGCGGGTACTCCGGCACGGCGTTCCAGCCACCGCGCGTCACCCCACTCGTACCGCGAGGACGTGACGATGGACGACGTGGCCGGCGGAACCTCCGTACGGCGCGCCATCGGGTCGGCGCGCAGGGTCCTCGAACCGTCGGGGCGGGTGATCTCGAACTTGTACAGCTCGCCCTCGCCGACCCCCGGCACGAACAACTCCCACACCCCGGACGAGCCCAGCGACCGCATCGGGTGTCCGGTGCCGTCCCAGAGGTTGAATCCGCCCGTCACCCGCACCCCGCGCGCGTTCGGCGCCCACACCGCGAACCGGGTGCCGCTCACACCCTGGTGGGTCATGGGGTGCGCGCCGAGCGCGGTCCACAGCTCCTCGTGCCGCCCCTCGCCGATCAGATGCAGATCGAACTCGCCCAGCGAGGGCAGCAGACGGTACGCGTCCTCGATCTCCCGCGCCGTCCCCTCGTACGTCACGAGCAGTCGGTACGCCGGGATCTCCCGGAGCGGCAGCAGCGCCGAGAAGAACCCGCCCCCGTCGTCGTGCAGTGCGACGGTGAGGTCCCCGGAGACCACGGACACGGTCTGGGCGTACGGCTTGAACGTCCGGAACACGACCCCGCCGGGCACCGGGTGCGCGCCGAGCACGGAGTGCGGGGCGTGATGCGTGCCGTTCAGCAGCCGGTCCCGGTCGTCGGTGCCCACGGCGGGGGAGACCGCGATCTCCGCCTCGGGTGGTGCGGGCCGCTCGACGGCCGGGGTCCTGCCGACGGCCTGCTGCGCCTTGGTCTTCTCCACCCCGGCTCTCTTCGTTCCGGCCTTCTTCCCGGGTTGCGTCGCGGCGGCCCGCTTCACCGCCGCGTCTTTCCGCACGCCGGCCTTCTTCACCGGGGACTTCTTCGGCGTCCCCTTTTTCGCCGTGGCCTTCTGGGACACCTGCTCGGCCGGCTGCTCCGGATGCGAACCGCTGGACTCGGGGCGGGGGGTCACGGACGGAGCCTCCTGGTCGACGTGCGGGGCGGACGGAAGTGAATCGTGTGGATCACCGGATCACCCTTGCCCGGATTGGGCGAGCCGGCGTACGGCGGCCAGCGGGACCGGCAGCCACTCGGGGCGGTGCCGGGCCTCGTACAGCACCTCGTATACCGCCTTGTCCGTTTCGTACGCGCGCAGCAGCACCGGATCGGTGCGCGGGTCCCGGCCCGCGGTCTCCGCATAGCCGGAGCAGTACGCCGCCCGGCACCGCCCGGCCCATTCCGGCTGCGGTGGGTCCGCGGAACATGCCGCGTAGTCGAAGGACCGCAGCATCCCGGCCACGTCCCGTACCACGGGCTGCGGCATCCGCCGCTCGGCCAGTGGCCGTGCCGGTTCGCCCTCGAAGTCGATCAGCGACCACTCCCCCCACTGCCGAAAGCGTGGGAGGGGCCTCCGGCCGGGGACCGCAGACACTGGCCGAGGTGCAGGTCGCCGTGCACACGCTGGGCGGGCCAGGTCTGTCCCTCGGCGGCCAGGTCGTCCAGCGCCATGTACGCCGAGCCCAGCCCGTCCGCGTACGGCCGCAGCGCGGGCACCGCCTGCACCGCCGCCCCCAGCCGCTCGGCCATATCGGCGACCATGCGACGCAGCCGGCTCCGGCCCAGAGTGACCGTCGGCAGCGCGCGGGCCAGTGCGGTGTGCACCTCGGCGGTGGTCCGCCCCAGCGCCCGCGCCTCGGCGACGAAGTCCTCGCCCTTGGCCAGCTCCCGCAGCGCCAGCTCCCAGCCGTCCGTCGCGCCCCGCACGAAGGGCTGGAGCACACCCAGCACATACGGCCCGGGGGCGGCCGACACCCCTGCCACACCATGACCGTCGGTGCCGTCACGGTCTGCCAGCAGCCAGGCCGTGGGCGGGGGCACCCGGGGGCAGCCCTCGCGGGCCAGCGCCAGCGGCAGCTCCAGGTCGGGGTTGATCCCGGGCACGATCCGGCGTAACAGCTTCAGGACGAACGTATCTCCGTAGACGACGGACGAATTCGACTGCTCGACGGTCATCAGGCGCGGCACCAGACCGGACCCGATCTCCTGCCCAGGGTCCCGCTCGAAGCGCAGCCCGCCGATCCGGGCCCGGGAGCGCAGGGCCTCCAGGAGCAGTTCGGCGGGCCGGGTGTCGTACAGGGCCTCGTACACCGTCCGCCCGGCCAGCGGTCCCTGACTCACGTGCCCGATCAGCGCGGGCGCGAGCCTGGGCGGCAGTGCCTCGCGCACGCCCAGCAGCAGTTGGTAGCAGTCGCCGGGATGGTCGGTGCCGCCCTGGGCGGACAGGGCGGGCTGGTGGGCGCGGACGAGCAGGTGGTACAGGCCCACCCTGGCGGTGGGCGGCAGTAACTCGGTGGCCGCGACCAGGGTGAACCCGGTGACCGGGCGTCCCTTGCCGGCGAACCAGCGCTGTCGCGGCAGCCACTCCCTCAACAGCGGATCCAGTGACGCAAGGAGGCCGGGCGGGGGTGCGACCGTACGTATGACGGCTTCCGACATTTCAGTCGCGTCCTTTCCCCGGATCGTCGGGGTGTTACTGATGCGTGCCCCGGGCGGAGCGGGAGAAACCGCCCCGCCCGGGTTCCGCGCGTCCTACGCGGCGTCCCCGCGCAGCCGGAACCAGTAGAAGCCGTGGCCCCCGAGGGTCAGCAGATACGGCAGTGCGCCGACGGCGGGGAAGCGGACCCCGCCGAACAGCTCGACCGGATGACGGCCCTCGAAGGCACTCAGATCGAGCTCGGTGGGCTGCGCGAAGCGGGAGAAGTTGTTGACGCACAAAACCAGGTCGTCCTCGTGCTCGCGGAGGAAGGCGAGGACGGCCGGATTCGACGACGGCAGTTCGGTGTAGCAGCCGAGGCCGAAGGCGGGGTTCTGCTTGCGGATCTCGATCATGCGGCGGGTCCAGTGCAGCAGCGACGCCGGCGAGGCCATGGACGCCTCGACGTTGCTGACCTGGTAGCCGTAGACCGGGTCCATGATCGTGGGCAGGAACAGCCGCCCCGGGTCGGAGGAGGAGAAGCCGGCGTTGCGGTCGGGGGTCCACTGCATGGGGGTGCGCACGGCGTCGCGGTCGCCGAGCCAGATGTTGTCGCCCATGCCGATCTCGTCGCCGTAGTAGAGGATCGGCGAGCCGGGCAGGGACAGCAGCAGGGCGGTGAACAGTTCGATCTGGTTGCGGTCGTTGTCCAGGAGCGGGGCCAGGCGGCGGCGGATGCCGATGTTGGCGCGCATGCGGGGGTCCTTGGCGTACTCGGCCCACATGTAGTCGCGTTCCTCGTCGGTGACCATTTCCAGGGTCAGCTCGTCGTGGTTGCGCAGGAAGATGCCCCACTGGCAGCCGGAGGGGATGGCGGGGGTCTTGGCGAGGATCTCGGAGACGGGGTGGCGCGACTCGCGGCGGACGGCCATGAAGATGCGGGGCATGACCGGGAAGTGGAAGGCCATGTGGCACTCGTCGCCGCCGGCGCGGTAGTCGCCGAAGTAGTCGACGACGTCCTCCGGCCACTGGTTGGCCTCCGCCAGCAGCACGGTGTCCGGGTACTGCGCGTCGATCTCCTTGCGCACCCGCTTGAGGAACGCGTGCGCGGCGGGCAGGTTCTCGCAGGTGGTGCCCTCGGCCGCGTACAGGTAGGGCACCGCGTCCAGCCGGAAACCGTCGATCCCCAGGTCCAGCCAGAACCGCAGGGCCGCCAGGATCTCCTCCCGGACCCGCGGGTTCTCGTAGTTGAGGTCCGGCTGGTGCGAGAAGAAGCGGTGGAAGTAGTACTGTCCGCGCACCGGGTCGTAGGTCCAGTTGGAGGCCTCGGTGTCGACGAAGATGATCCGCGCGTCCGGGTAGCCCCTGTCGTCGTCGGCCCACATGTAGAAGTTCCCGTAGGGGCCGTCGGGGTCCTTGCGGGACTCCTGGAACCAGGGGTGCTGGTCGCTGGTGTGGTTCATGACGAAGTCGATGATCACGCGCATGCCGCGCTGGTGGGCGGCGTCGGTGAACTCCACGAAGTCGGCGAGGTCGCCGAAGTCGGGCAGGACGGCGGTGTAGTCGGAGACGTCGTAGCCGCCGTCGCGCAGGGGGGACTTGAAGAAGGGGGCAGCCACAGGCAGTCGACGCCGAGCCACTGCAGGTAGTCGAGTTTGGCGGTCAGCCCCTTCAGGTCGCCGATGCCGTCGCCGTCGCTGTCCTGGAAGGAGCGCACGAGGACCTCGTAGAAGACGGCCCGTTTGAACCAGTTCGGGTCGCGGTCCCCCGCCGGTGTGTCCTCGAAGGTGTCCGGGACGGGCTCGTTGACGGTCATGGCGTTTTTGCCCCTCCGGTTCGCTGTGCGGCGGGCGGGCGCTGGACGTGCAGGACATGCGCGCCGCCCGGTTTTAGGCGCACGTAGTTGGCCCGGCCCCAGTGGTAGGTCTCGCCGCTGAGCTCGTCGCGCACCGGCACCGACTCGTGCCAGTCCAGGCCGAGTTGCGGCATGTCCAACGAGACGGTGGCCTCCTGGGTGCGGTGCGGGTCGAGGTTGGCGGCCACCAGCACGGCATCGGACCCGCTGCGCTTGCTGTACGCGAGGACGGCGTCGTTGTCGGTGTCGTGGAAGCGGAGGTTTCTGAGTGCGCGCAGCGCGGGGTGGGCCCGTCGGATGGTGTTGAGCCGGGTGAGAAGGGGGGTGAGGGTGCGGCCGTGGCGTTCGGCGGTGTCCCAGTCGCGCGGGGTGAGCTGGTACTTCTCCGAGTGCAGGTACTCCTCGGAGCCTTCGCGCAGCGGGGTGTTCTCGCAGAGTTCGTAGCCGCTGTAGATGCCCCAGGCGGGGAGAGGGTGGCGGCGAGGACGGCGCGGACCTCGAAGGCGGGCCGGCCGCCGTGCTGGAGGTAGGCGGGCAGGATGTCGGGGGTGTTGGCGAACAGGTTGGGCCGCATGTAGCAGGCGGCGTCCCCGGAGAGTTCGGTGAGGTACTCCGTCAGTTCCTGTTTGGTGGTGCGCCAGGTGAAGTAGGTGTAGGACTGCTGGAAGCCGCTCTGGGCCAGGGTGTGCATCATCGCGGGGCGGGTGAAGGCCTCGGCCAGGAAGATGACGTCGGGGTCGGTGCGGTTGATGTCGGCCAGCACGCGTTCCCAGAACACGACGGGTTTGGTGTGGGGGTTGTCCACCCGGAAGATGCGTACCCCGGTGGACATCCAGTGCCGCAGCAGCCGGCAGGTCTCGGCGAGCAGGCCGTCCATGTCGGCGTCGAAGGCGAGGGGGTAGATGTCCTGGTACTTCTTGGGCGGGTTCTCGGCGGGGGCGATGGTGCCGTCGGGGCGGTGGTGGAACCAGTTCGGGTGGTGGTGCACCCAGGGGTGGTCGGGGGAGCACTGGAGGGCGAGGTCCAGGGCGATCTCCAGGCCGTGGCGGGCGGCCTGGCCGACGAACCAGGTGAAGTCCTTTAGGGTGCCGAGTTGGGGGTGGACGGCGTCGTGGCCGCCGTCGGGGGAGCCGATCGCCCAGGGCACGCCGACGTCGTCGGGGCCGGCGTCGAGGGTGTTGTTGCGGCCCTTGCGGTGGGTGGTGCCGATGGGGTGGATGGGGGGAGGTAGACGACGTCGAAGCCCATGGCGGCGATCGCGGGCAGCCGGCGGGCGGCGGTGCGGAAGGTGCCGTGCGGGGTGGTGGGGGTGCCCTCGGAGCGGGGGAAGAACTCGTACCAGGAGCCGTACAGGGCCCGTTCGCGTTCCACCAGCAGGGGCATCGGGTCGCCGGCGGTGACCAGTTCCCGCAGGGGGTAGCGGGCCAGTACCGCGTCCACCTCCGGCGTCAACGCCGCCGCCAACCGGGACGCCGCGGGGCGCCGTTCGTCGCGCAGCGCGTCCACCGCGACGAGGAGCACGCCCCGTGGGTCCGGTTTTGGCACTCCGGCCGCCGCCCGTTCGTAGAGCCGGGCGCCCTCCTCCAGCACCAACTCCGTGTCCATGCCCGCCGGGATCTTGATCCGCGCGTGGCGGCGCCAGGTCGTGACCGGGTCGCCCCACGCCTCCACGGTGTACGTCCAATGCCCCGTCACACCGGCGCGGACGGTCGCCCCCACCGGTCCGTGCCCGGCGCCAGCTCCCGCATCGGCGTGAACGGCCCCGCAGGCCCTCGGGATCCTTCAGGACGACATTGGCGGCCACCGCGTCATGTCCCTCACGGAAGACGGTGGCCGTCACCTCGAACGTCTCACCGACGACGGCCTTCGCCGGCCGGCGTCCCTGACGGACCATCGGCCGGACATCGAGAACGGGGATGCGCCCCAGGGAGGTTGCGCTCACCGCGGCCGGTGGGGGCGTTCCGGCGGCGGGCTTCGGAGAAGGCGTGGGAGGGGACGACGACGAATGATGCTTGACGGGCATGACCGCTCCTGTCCGAGTCAACGTGGGTGGGCGGATGACTGTGGCGAGGTGGGTCCTGCTTGACGGTGCGTGAGGTTTCTGAGGGGGTGTACCGCAGGAGTCTTCCCATCCTGTTCGGGTGGGCAATCCGGCACTTTGTTAACTACTCGCGCGTATGTCGACACACAAGACCGGCCTCGTCCGCGCGGGACGGAACCGGTCTCGACGGACCCGCTCCCCACCCCTCGCCGTCTTCCCCGCCGGCGCCCCGGGCGGTCGTGGCGCGGGGCCGGGCAGGTCCGCACTACCGCGTCGGCGTCCGGAGCAGCCGGTTCGGCGAACCGAGCCCGCGGCCGCTCGCCTTCCCGCTCGTCGCCCCCTTGACCAGCGCGTTCGCCACCTGCGCCGGGGTGGCCCGCCGATGCTCGGCGAGATACAGCGCCGCCGCGCCCGCCGCGTGCGGCGACGCCATCGACGTCCCCGAGGCGGCGACCCGCCCGGTGTCGCTCGCGGCCGACGCCGAGGTGATCGACACCCCCGGGGCGAACAGACCGAGGGCGGAGCCGTGGTGGGAAAAGGCTGGTTTCTTGTCCTGCCGATCGGTCGCGCCCACCGTGATCGCCTGCTGCACGCCCGCGGGCGAGTACAGGGCGGCCGCCGTTCCCTCGTTGCCCGCGGTGACCGGGTAGCTGACGCCGGACGCGAGGGACGTACGTACGGCGGCGTTCAGTTGGGCGTCGGAGAAGCCGCCGAGGCTGAGATCGGCGACCGCGGGCTTCCTCGCGTTCCGGGTCACCCAGTCGATGCCCGCGATCGCCAGGGCCGTGGTGCCCGAGCCGTTGTCGTCGAGCACACGAACGGAGACGATCCTGGCCCGCTTCGCGACGCCGCAGGTCTTTCCCGCGATGATGCCGGCCACATGGGTGCCGTGGCCGTTGCCGTCCTGGGCGGTCCGGTCGTTCTGGACGAAGTCCCAGCCGTGCCGGGCCCGGCCGCCGAAGTCGCGGTGCGCTATTCGTACGCCGGTGTCGATGACGTAGACCGTCACCCCCGCACCCGCCGTGTCCGGCGCGGTGTACCGCTCGTCCATCGGCAGGTTCCGCTGGTCCACGCGGTCCAGTCCCCAGGACGGCGGGTTCTGCTGCGTGTTGTTCCGCGTGCGGGCCGGCGTCACCCCGGTGTCCTGGGTGACCGAGGCGATGCGGGGGTCGGCCGCGAGCCGCGCGGCCGCTCTCGCGTCGACGCGGACGGCGTAGCCGTTGAGTACGTGCCGTAGGTATGGCTGATTCTCGCCCTGTAGCGCTGGACGAGATCTCTGCCGATCGCCGAGTGTGCCGCGGCCCCCTCCTTCAGTGTCACCAGGTAGCTGCCGGCCACGGAGCCGGGTGCTCCGGCACCGGATATCCGCCCCTCAGGAGCGGCGTGCGCGGGCAGGGTCGCGGCCGAGACCGTCGCGGTACACAGGACCGCCGGCATGACCCCCGCCCGGCGCAGACGCCGCGTTCGCGTCCGTGCCATGGTCCGGGTTCCCCTCCTCGACTCGGTGTAGGGCGTCGCGGGCCGGGGAGCGCCCGGCGCGGGCCTGGCACGCCACCGTGGCAGCGTCTCGTGCGGAACGAAGTGCCACAAGGAAGCCTGGGAGTGGGGAATCGGTCATATCCGCCATGAGGTGAATCGTTTGGGTTGGTGTACGGCGGGGCCGGGTTGCCCGGCTTCCAGCGGGGAGGGCGTTTCCGCCGGTACTGTCGTGCGCGACGACCGGACGCACACAGCCGTCCCTCCGCACCGTGACTCGCGCCGAGGTGGAATTTGAAGGCGATCCGTCGATTCACCGTCCGACCCGTTCTCCCCGACCCCCTCCGGCCCCTCAGCGATCTGGCCCGCAACCTGCGCTGGTCCTGGCACGTGCCGACCGGCGACCTGTTCCAGTCCGTCGACCCCGAACGCTGGGCCGCCTGTGGCCGCGACCCCGTACGGCTGCTGGGCGGTGTGCCGCCCGAGCGGCTCATGGAACTGGCCGGGGACCGCCCGTTCCTGGACCGCCTCGACGCGGTCGCGGGCGACCTGCACACGTACATGACCGGCGACCGCTGGTACCAGGACCAGTCCGGCACCCGGCCACAGAATGACCAATTGCCCACCGCCATCGCCTACTTCTCCCCGGAGTTCGGCATCACGGCCGCCCTGCCGCAGTACTCCGGCGGGCTCGGCATCCTCGCCGGCGACCACCTCAAGGCCGCCAGCGACCTCGGCGTCCCGCTGATCGGCGTCGGCCTGCTCTACCGGCACGGTTACTTCCGCCAGTCGCTGTCCCGGGACGGCTGGCAGCAGGAGCACTACCCCGTCCTCGACCCCAACGAGCTGCCCCTCGCCCAGCTCAAGGAGCCCGACGGCACACCCGCCCTGGTGATCCTCGCGCTGCCCGGCGGCCGGTCGCTGCGCGCCCGGATCTGGCTCGCGCAGGTGGGCAGGATCCCGCTGCTCCTGCTGGACTCCGACGTCGAGGAGAACGACCTCGGCGAACGCGGCGTCACCGACCGACTCTACGGCGGTGGCAGCGAGCACCGTCTGCTCCAGGAGATGCTGCTCGGCATAGGAGGTGTCCGGGCGGTGCGCGCGTACTGCAGGCTGACCGGGCACGCGCCGCCCGAGGTGTTCCACACCAACGAGGGCCACGCCGGCTTCCTCGGCCTGGAACGCATCGCCGAACTGAGGTCAGAAGGAATGGAGTTCGGCCCCGCGTGGGAGGCGGTCCGGGCGGGGACCGTGTTCACCACGCACACCCCCGTACCGGCCGGCATCGACCGCTTCGATCGCGAGCTGGTCGCCCGCCACTTCGGCCCCGCCGCAGAACTGCCGGGCATCGAGGTCGACCGCATCCTCCGGCTCGGCATGGAGACGTACCCCGGAGGCGAGCCCAACCTCTTCAACATGGCCGTCATGGGCCTGCGTCTGGCCCAGCGCGCCAACGGAGTCTCCCTGCTGCACGGCGGGGTCAGCCGCGAGATGTTCGCCGGACTCTGGCCCGGTTTCGACCCCGAGGAGGTGCCCATCACGTCCGTGACCAACGGGGTGCACGCGCCGACCTGGGTCGCCCCCGAGGTGTTCCGGCTCGGCGCCCGGCAGATCGGCGCCGAGCGCGCCGAGGAGGCGCTGACCGTCGGCGGCTCGGACCGCTGGGACTCGGTCGCGGACATCCCCGACGAGGACATCTGGGAGCTGCGCCGGTCCCTGCGCTCGCTGCTGGTGATGGAGGTGCGGGAGCGGCTGCGCACCTCGTGGCGGCAGCGCGGCGCGGGGACGGCGGAGCTGGGCTGGATCGACCGGGTGCTCGACCCGGACGTGCTGACCATCGGGTTCGCCCGACGGGTCCCCTCGTACAAGCGGCTGACGCTGATGCTGCAGGACCGGGACCGGCTGACGGACCTGCTGCTGCACCCCGAGCGGCCGGTGCAGATCGTGGTCGCGGGCAAGGCGCACCCGGCGGACGAGGGCGGCAAGCGGCTCATCCAGGAGCTGGTCCGGTTCGCCGACGACCCGCGTGTGCGGCACCGGATCGTCTTCCTGCCCGACTACGGCATGGCGATGGCGCAGAAGCTCTACCCCGGCTGCGACATCTGGCTGAACAACCCGCTGCGACCGCTGGAGGCGTGCGGGACCAGCGGTATGAAGGCCGCCCTCAACGGCTGCCTCAACCTCTCGGTGCTGGACGGCTGGTGGGACGAGTGGTTCCAGCCCGACTTCGGCTGGGCCATCCCCACCGCGGACGGGGCGGGTGGGGGCATCCCCACGCTCTCGGCAGTGGGGGAGGACCCGGACCGGCGCGACGCCGTAGAGGCCGCGGCGCTGTACGACCTGCTGGAGCAGCGGATCACGCCGCGCTTCTACGAGCGAGGTGGGAGCGGACTGCCCGATCGGTGGCTGGAAATGGTCCGGCACACCCTGAGCCTGCTCGGCCCGAAGGTGCTGGCCGGCCGCATGGTCCGCGAGTACGTCGAGCGCCTGTACGCGCCCGCCGCCCGCGCCCACCGGGCGATGGGACCCGACCGCGCGCGCGACCTCGCCCGGTGGAAGACCCGGGTGCGTGCCGCCTGGCACGGCGTGACCGTCGACCACGTCGAGACGTCCGGGACGACGGCGGCCACCGCGGAACTCGGCACCACCCTCGCCCTGCGGGTGTGCGTCCGCCTCGGCGACCTCGATCCGGACGACGTCGAGGTCCAGGCGGTCTCCGGGCGGGTGGACGGGGAGGACCGCATCACCGGCGCGACGCCCGTGCCGCTGAAACCGGTGGGCGCCGCCGATCTGGAGGGCCGCTGGGTGTACGAGGGCCCGCTCTCCCTGGACCGTACCGGGCCCTTCGGCTACACGGTCCGTATCCTGCCCAGCCATCCGCTGCTGGCGCACGGCACGGAAATGGGTCTGGTCGCGGTCCCCTCGCAGGACGTCTCCGAGGCGGCGGGACTGCTGATGCGGTAGGCCCGGCGGTCCGGTGGTGCGAAGGGCCTCAGAACTCCTTGAGGCCCTTCGTGGCCAGGCGGCGCAGCACCGTGCCGCAGCGGCGGGCGTAGGCGTGCTGCATTACGCGTGCCGCCGGACCGGCCGCACGAGCGTACCAACGGGCCGCTTTGCTGAACGCGGAAACGGTCAGCCACACCGTTCCGTCACCGGTGCGGTTCACGACGAAGGCCTCCTCGCCGCACTCCGGATGACCGGGCAGGGTGCCGTACGCCCAGCCGGCCCTGCGGGGCTCCTCCAGCGTCCAGACCACCCGGCACGGCGCCTTGACCACCCCGGCGAGTGTGACGGTGACGTCGACACCGGGCGCCGCGCGGTCGGCGCCGGCGTCGATGCCGACGCCCAGCGCCCGGTGCAGCTCCCAGGTGAGCACCGCCTCCGCGCCCTGGCGGAAGACCGCCTCGCCCTCGCCGAGGCGGGTGCGCAGGTGCAGGGGATGGAATCCGGGAGGGCAGAAACCCGGCTCACGGGTCGCGCCGACGTGGTCGTAGGTGAAGTCCGCCGAAGACATGGGACCCAAGGGTAGGGCGGCCCCGCACAACCGGTGGCGCGGGGGCGTCCGCCCCGGAGTCCGGCACCTCCGGCGCGGGCGCCCCTTCACCACGTACGGCGGGCCTACGGCCTACGGCCTACGTGAGGGCGGGCTTCCGGCCGTCGGGGCGGCCGGTGTCCCGGGCCGCCCGGCCGCCGGGCGCTGCGCCCTCAGCCACTGGCGCGGGCGCCGACGTTGACGGCGGCCCAGGCGTTCTGCACCGCTTTGTACTCGGCGCTGTTCGTGCCGTACAGCTCACCGGTCGCCGCCAGGGTGCCGGTGCGGGCGCCGGCGTAGTTGGTGGTCGAGGTGAACTTGGTGGTCAGCGCGCGGAACCAGATCTTCTCCGCCTTGGCACGGCCGATGCCGGTGACCGGCAGCCCGTCCGAGGTGGGCGAGTTGTAGCTGACGCCGTTGATGGTCTTGGCGCCGCTGCCCTCGCTCAGCAGGTAGAAGAAGTGGTTCGCGGGGCCCGAGGAGTAGTGCACGTCGATCGAGCCGAGCCCGGAGTACCAGGAGTCCTTGGACGAGCCGTCCCTGCTCGGCCTGTCCATGTAGCGCAGCGGGGTGCCGTCGCCGCGGATGTTGATCTCCTCGCCGATGAGGTAGTCACCGACGTCCGAGGCGTTGCCGGCGTAGAACTCCACGGTCGCGCCGAAGATGTCGCTGGTCGCCTCGTTGAGGCCGCCGGACTCCCCGCTGTAGCGCAGGCCGGCGGTGTTCGAGGTGAGGCCGTGGGTCATCTCGTGCGCGGCCACGTCGATCGAGGTGAGCGGGTTGGCGTTGCCCGATCCGTCGCCGTAGGTCATGCAGAAGCAGCTGTCCGACCAGAAGGCGTTGACGTAGTTGTTGCCGTAGTGGACCCGGGAGTAGGCGCCCACGCCGTCCCCGCGGATGCCGTTGCGGCCGTGCACGTTCTTGTAGTAGTCCCAGGTCAGCGCGGCCCCGTAGTGGGCGTCGGCGGCGGCCGACTCCAGGTTGGACGGACTGCCGTTGCCCCAGACGTCGTCGGAGCCGGAGAACAGGGTGCCGGTGCCAAAGGTGCGGCGGTTCAGGTTGTACGTCCTGTGGTTGCCGCGCGCCCCGTCGGTGAGGTTGTACGACGACCCGGACCGGGTGGTGGTCAGGCCGACGGTGCCGCTGTAGACGGTGTGGCCGGTTCCGTTCTGGACGGCCTGCCACTCGTACAGTTTCTCGCCGGTGGTGGCGTCGGTGACGACGTGCAGTTCCTGCGGGGTGCCGTCGTGCTGGAGCCCGCCGACGACGGTCTCGTACGCGAGGGTCGGCGTCCCGCCCGCGGCCCAGACGACCTTGCGCGGTGCGCCGTCGACGTCGGGGCTCTTGGCGTCCTCGGCCTTCGCGGCGTCGAGGGCCTGCCGCTCCGCCTTGGTGGCGGGCACCGCGGCCTTGGTGGTGGCGGGCTTCACCGAGGTCCGGGTGGCCTTGACCACGGACTCGGCCGCGCCGGCCCGTTCGCCCTGGACGACCAGGTCGCCACCGAGGACGGGCAGACCGTCGTAGGTGCGCTCGTAGCGGACGTGGACGGTGCCGTCGCGGTCCTTGAGGACGTCACGGACGACCAGCTTCTCCTTCTCGCCCAGACCGAGGTCCTCGGCGGTGTCCGCCTTGGTGGCGTTCGCCTCGCGGATCAGCTCGGCGCGCTGGGCGGGGGTGAGCCGGAGCGACTCGGCGCCGGAGTCCGCCCGGCTCACGGCCGACGGGGTGTCGTCCGGTGCGGCGGTGGCGCTGCCGGCCTGCACGGCCGTGGCGACCAGGGCGGCGACCCCGGCGAGGGCGACGGCGGCGGTGCGGCGTGTGGTGCGGGGGGTGCGTCTGTGGGAGGGCCTGCTTCTCAACACTGACTCCTTCTGCGCGGCCGCGGGTTGTGCGGCCAGGGGAGACCGGCCGGCTGGTGAGCCGGCCGGGCAGAACAGGGCGGTACGCGGTACCACGTGCTGCTGTGCTGGAGCGGTGGCCACGGCACGACGGTCGGGTGGCGCTGTGGGGTTGCCGCGCAGGGGCCGTGGGAAGAGTGGCAGGAGACCGCAGTTCCTGTCAGGGGCGCGTCAAAACTTTGGCCGAAAACATTCCGCTGTCCGGGAGTTCAGGTTCGATAAACGGAGCGTTTCATCGAGGTGGCGCCGGTGGCGGCAGCGGCTCCGCGCTTGCCGTCTCTCCCCCGGGGGCTGTGCTCCCACTACGCCAGGCTGTCCCGCCAGGCCTGGTGCAGGGCTGCGAAACGACCGGTGCCTGCGATGAGTTCGGTGGGGGTGCCGTCCTCCACGATGCGGCCGTGTTCCATCACCAGGACGCGGTCCGCGATCTCGACGGTGGAGAGGCGGTGGGCGATCACCACCGCCGTACGCCCCCGCAGGACCGTCGCCATCGCCCGCTGCACCGCCCGCTCGCCGGGGATGTCCAGGGAGCTGGTCGCCTCGTCCAGGATCAGTACGGCCGGGTCGGCGAGCAACGCCCGGGCGAAGGAGACGAGTTGGCGCTGGCCGGCCGAGATGCGGCCGCCGCGTTTGCGTACGTCGGTGTCGTAGCCGTCGGGCAGGGCGCTGATGAAGTCGTGCGCGCCGATCTCCTTCGCGGCCCGCTCGATCTCCTCGCGGGTGGCGTCCGGGCGGCCGAGGGCGATGTTCTCGGCGACCGTGCCGGAGAACAGGAACGCCTCCTGCGTCACCATGACCACCCCGCGCCGCAGTTCGGGCCCCGGCAGGTCGCGCAGGTCGACGCCGTCCAGCAGGACCCGGCCGTCGGTGGGGTCGTAGAAACGGGCGAGCAGTTTGGCCAGCGTCGACTTGCCCGCGCCGGTCGAGCCGACGACGGCGACGGTCTGCCCGGCCGGGAGGGTGAGGTCGAAGCGGGGCAGCACCTCGCCGCCGGTGCGGTACGCGAAACGGACCGCGTCGAAGACGACTTCGCGCCCCGGGTGCCGCGACGGCGCCTCCGGAAGCTCCCGGGGGGCCGCGGGCTCCGGTACGGACGGGACCTGTGCCAGGAGCCCGGCGATCTTCTCCAGCGAGGCGGCCGCCGACTGGTACGCGTTGAGGAACATGCCCAGCCGGTCGATCGGGTCGTACAGCCGCCGCAGATACAGCACCGCCGCCGCCAGCACACCGAGCGCGAGCGTCCCGTCCGCGACCCGGTAGGCACCCCACAGCACGATCAGCGCGACCGTCGTGTTGGCGGTCACCCGGGAACCGACGACGTAGCGGGCCATCTCCAGCAGGGCGTCCCCGTTGGTCCGCTCGTGCCGCCGGTTCAGCGCGCGGAAGTCGGCGTCGTTGGCGGCCTCGCGGCGGAAGGCGCGCACCGGGCGGATGCCGTTCATCGTCTCGACGAACTTCACGATCACCGCGGCGATCGCCGTCGACCGCTGCCGGTACACCTCCGTGACGCGCCGCCGGTACGACCGTACGAGTGCGTACAGCGGGACGAAGGAGGCCACCGCCACCGCTCCCAGCCCGAGGTCCAGCCAGAGCAGCAGCACCGAGACGTAGACGCAGGACACGATGACCGTGACCAGCTCCTGCAGGCCCTCCTCCAGCAGCTCACGCAGCGACTCGACGTCCGTGGTGGAGCGGGAGATGAGCCGGCCCGAGGTGTAGCGCTCGTGGAAGTCGACGCTGAGCGCCTGCGCGTGCCGGAAGATCCGGCCGCGCAGATCCAGCAGCACGTCCTGGCTGACCCGGGCGGCGGTGGTGATGAACGCGTACTGCAGCACACCGCCCGACGCCGCGCACAGCAGATAGCCCACCGCGACCGCGATCAGCGGCCCGTGGTCGGCGGACCGGAACGCGGGTACGCCCCGGTCGATCGCGTACGCCACCAGCAGCGGACCCGCCTGCACCGCAGCCTGCTGGAGCAGCAGCAGAAGCGCGGTGAGGGCGACCCTGCCCCGCATCGGTGCCAGCAGGGAACGCAGCAGGACGCCGGTGGCGTCCGGGGGAGTGGGCAGTACGTCCCGGTCGAAGGGGTCGCCGGCCTGCGGGGGCTGCGAGGTCTGCGGACCGTCGTCCTTGCCGTCCTCGTCCCGCGCGGGCGCGGTGGGGGCCGCCGTCATCGCTGGTCCTCCTGTTCCCCCGCCGGGTCGCCGGCCATGAGGCGGGCGTACTCGGTGTGGGTGCGCAGCAGTTCGTGGTGGGTGCCGACCGCCGTGATCCGGCCGCCGGAGAGCAGGGCGACGCGGTCGGCCAGCAGCACCGTGGACGGGCGGTGCGCCACGATCAGGGCCGTGGTGTCGGCGAGCACCCGGCGCAGGGCGGCCTCGACCGCGGCCTCCGTGTGCACGTCGAGCGCGGACAGCGGATCGTCCAGCACCAGGAAGTCGGGCTGCCCGACCACCGCGCGGGCCAGCGCGAGACGCTGCCGCTGCCCGCCGGAGAGGCTGAGCCCCTGCTCGCCGACCTGCGTGTCGGTGCCCTGCGGCAGCGCGTTCACGAAGTCGGCCTGCGCCACGCCCAGCGCCCGCTCCAACTCGGCCTTCCCGGCCCCGGCCCCCGCGCCCATCAGCACGTTCTCCCCGACCGCGGCCGAGAACAGGGTGGGCTCCTCGAAGGCGACGGAGACCCTGCTCCGCAGCTCCTCGCGGGAGAGCGCGGTGATGTCCGTGCCGTCCAGGGTGATCCGCCCCGAGGTCACCTCGTGCAGCCGCGGGACCAGGGCGGTGAGCGTGGTCTTGCCGCTGCCGGTCGCGCCGACCAGGGCCATCGACTCACCGGGTCGGATGTGCAGGTCGACACGGTCCAGGACGGGCGGGGACCCGGAAGGGGCGTCGGGGTAGCGGAAAGTGACGTCGTGGAAGCGCAGCCCGCCGTCGTCCGCGGGGGCGGCCGGCGTCCGTGCGCCGTCCGGGCCCGGGGACTCCTCCGCGGCGTCCATCACCTCGAAGTACCGCTCGGTCGCGGTCGCCGCCTCCTGGCTCATCGCCAGTAGGAAGCCGATCGAGTCCACGGGCCAGCGGAGCGCCAGGGCCGTCGACAGGAACGCCACCAGGGTGCCCGCGGACAGGTCCCCGTCGGCCACCCGCATGGTCCCCAGCACCAGCGTCGTGCCGATGGCCAGCTCCGGGAGCGTCACGATGACGCTCATGATGGAGGCCAGCAGCCGCGCCTTGTGCAGCTCCGTCCCGCGCAGTTCCTTCGACAGCTCCCGGAACGCCCGCGCCTGGCTGCGGTGCCGTCCGAACCCCTTGATGACGCGAATGCCGAGCACGCTCTCCTCGACCACCGTCGTCAGGTCGCCGACCTGGTCCTGTGCGAGCCGCGACGCCTTGGAGTACCGCTTCTCGAAGGCCACGCAGATGAGCATCACCGGCACGGCCGGAATCAGGACCACCAGTCCCAGAGCCCAGTCCTGGATCAGCATGATGATCACACCGACAAGGATCGTCACCCCGTTGACCAGCAGGAACGTCAGCGGGAAGGCCAGAAACATGCGTACCAGCATCAGATCCGTGGTCCCCCGGGACAGTAACTGCCCCGACGGCCACCGGTCGTGGAACGCCACCGGCAGCCGCTGCAGATGCCGGTACAGGCTCGCCCGCATCCCCGCCTCGACACCCGCCAGCGGGCGTGCCACCAGCCATCGCCGGAGCCCGAACAGCAACGCCTCCGCGATCCCGAGCAGCAGCAGGTACAGCGCGCCGAGCCACACACCCGCCGGGTCCCGGTCGGCGATCGGACCGTCCACCATCCACTTCAGGACCAGCGGGATGACCAGGCCGATGCACGAGGCGAGGATCGCGATGAAGGCAGCGGTCAGCAGCCGCGCCCGCACGGGCCGCACGTACGGCCACAGACGCAGCAACGAACGAACGGTGGAGGGCGCTTCGCGCGCTTCGAGGGGTGGGAGTGTGGTGGCCATCAGCAGCGAGCCTACGGATCGCAACTGACACTGCCCACCGAGTTTCGGCCGGACCGGGCTCGGCCTTCGGACCTACGACCTGCGGCTCCGGCCGGCCGTACGCGGAAACCGTGGGAGTCGTACCACTCCATCAGCCGATCGGTTGATGCGTCTCGAGCGTGACGGCCGATGTGCGGGCACCCCGCCCACCGGGACGCTTGGTGCCATGCCCGTCATCGAAGTCACCGATCTGCGCAAGTCCTACCGGGGCAGGCCCGCCGTGGACGGCGTCTCCTTCACCGTCGAGGAGGGCGAGATCTTCGGCGTCCTCGGCCCCAACGGCGCCGGCAAGACGACCACCGTCGAATGCGTCGAGGGCCTGCGGGTCCCCGACGCGGGCCGCGTCCGCGTCACCGGCCTCGACCCGATCGCCGACCACGGGCAGGTCGCCCAGGTCCTCGGCGCCCAGCTCCAGCAGAGCCGACTCCAGGCCAAACTCACCGTCCGCGAGGCCCTGGAGCTGTACGCCGCCTTCCACCCGCGGCCCGCCGACTGGCGGCCCCTAGCCGAACGGCTCGGTCTGGCCCCACACCTGAACAGTCGCTTCGGCAAGCTCTCCGGCGGACAGCAGCAACGCCTGTCCATCGCGCTCGCCCTCATCGGCGACCCCCGGATCGTCGTCCTCGACGAACTCACCACCGGACTGGACCCCCGCGCCCGCCGCGACACCTGGCAGCTCATCGAGGACATCCGCGCGAACGGCGTCACCGTCCTGCTCGTCACCCACCTCATGGAGGAGGCCCAGCGCCTCTGCGACCGGATAGCGGTGATCGACAAGGGCAGGGTGGCCGCCCTGGACACCCCGGCCGGGCTGATCCGCCGCTCGGCGGGCGCCACCGTCATCAGCTTCACGCCCTCCGCGCCCCTGGACGAACATGACCTGAACGGCCTGCCCGCCCTGGCCTCGATCGAGCACCGGGACGGCCGCGTCACCCTGTCCGGCACGGACGAGACCGTCGACGCCGTCCTCACCCTCCTCGCCCGCCCCCACGTCACCGCCCACCAGCTCCGGGTCACCGACGCCACCCTGGACGACGCGTTCCTGGACCTGACCGGGCGGACCGAGGCCCTGCCCGAGCGCGACGCCATGCCCGAGCCCGACCCCACCGAGGAGGCCCCGGCGTGACCACCCCCGTCCTCAACGCCGCCGTCCTGCGTGCCGAGATCCGCCTCTTCCGCCGTGAACCCGGCGGAATCTTCTGGATCCTGCTCTTCCCCACCCTCCTGCTGGCGATCCTCGGCTCCATCCCGTCCTTCCGCGAGGCCGGCCCGTCCTTCGGCGGACTGCGCCCGGTGGACGCGTACGTCCCGGTCGCCGTGCTGCTCGGCCTGATCGTCGGGGGCCTGCAGGGCATGCCGCAGACCCTCACCGGCTACCGCGAACACGGCATCCTGCGCCGGATGGCCACCACCCCGGTACGGGCCACGGCCCTGCTCGGCGCGCAGATGCTGGTGTACGGCGGGGCCGCCCTGCTCTCGGCGCTGCTCTCGCTCACCGCCGGCCGGCTCGCCTTCGGCGTGCGGCTGCCGCGTCAGCCCCTCGGCTACCTCCTGGCGCTGGTCCTCGCCGTGCTCGTCGCGCTCGCCCTGGGCGCCGTGCTCTCCGCGCTGTCCCGCACGACGAAGATCGCGGGCGCGGTGGGTTCCGCCGCGCTGTTCCCCGCGATGTTCTGCGCGGGGGTGTGGCTGCCGGTGCAGGCCATGCCGGACCTGCTCGCCGACATCGTCGGCTGGACCCCGTTCGGCGCCGCCGCCGAGGCACTGAACCAGGCCGCCGCCGGCGCCTGGCCCGGCTGGACACACCTGGCCGTCCTGGCGGCCTGGACGCTGCTGCTGACGGCGGCCGCCGCGCGCTGGTTCCGCTGGGAGTGAGCGGGTGACCGAGAATGGCGCCATGTCGGGCGGGGCGGCGGCAGGCGTGCGCCGGTCCGGGGGCGGGGAGTCCGCGTGGGGGAGCAAGCCTCGGGCGTCCGTGTGGGTGACCGAGAATGGGGCCATGTCGGACGGGGCGGCGGTCGAGCAGCGCTGGGCGGCGTTCCACCGCTGGGGGCCGTACGTGCTGCTCGCGGCCGGCACCCTGCTCTCGGTGTCGGCCGCCGACGGGATCGGCATGACCGGCGGTGAGCTGTGGGCGAGCGGTGTGCTGGTCGTCGTGGCCGCCGCCCTGCAACTGGCCTGGGGCAGCGCGGAGCACAGACGCCCCGGGCCGTCCGCCGAGAGCGCCTGCTACTACGCCGTCCGCTGGGCCGTCGGGTTCGCGCTCACCTGGATGAACCCGCTGTTCGCCTTCTACGCGGTCATCGGCTACTTCGGCGTCGGGCGCCAGCTCCCGAGACGTCTGGTCAGGGTCGGCCTTGTCGCCACCGCGGTGACCCTCGCGGGCTCACAGTCGGGCGGGCTGCCCCGCGTGACGGCCTGGGCTGGGCCCTCTTCGGCGCGGTCCTCCTGGTCAACGCCCTGCTGGTCGCCCTGTTCGCCCACTTCGGCGACCTGGAGGAGGAGCGCACCCGCGCGCAGGCCGCCACCATCGCCGAACTGGAGCGCACCAACGCCGCGTTGCAGCAGGCCCTCGACGAGAACGCCGCACTGCACACCCAACTCCTCGTCCAGGCACGGGAGGCGGGGGTCGCCGACGAGCGCCGGCGGCTGGCCGCCGAGATCCACGACACCCTCGCCCAGGGCCTGACCGGCATCATCGCCCAGCTCCAGGTCGTGGCGAACACCCGTGACCCCGACCTGGCGCGCGTCCACGCGGTCCGGGCCACCGACCTGGCCCGCGAGAGCCTCGGCGAGGCTCGCCGCTCCGTGCACAACCTCGCCCCGGTCGCCCTCGACCGGGACGGGCTGCCGCAGGCCCTGGAGAAGACGGTCACGGAATGGGGCGAACGCACCGGAGCCCGCGCCGACTGCACGGTCACCGGCACCGTCGAGCCCCTCCACGAGGAGGTCGCCGCCACACTGCTGCGGATCGTCCAGGAGGCCCTGTCCAACGCCTCCCGGCACGCCCGCGCCACCCGGGTCGGCGTCACGCTCTCCTACATCGGCGACGAGGTCACCCTCGACATCCGCGACGACGGCCGCGGCTTCGACCCGCGCGTGCGCCCCGCCCGCACCGGTAGCGGCGGCTTCGGCCTCGACGGGATGCGCGCCCGCGCGGAGCGCATCGCGGGCTCCCTCACCGTGGAGTCCGAGCCGGGCCACGGGACGGCGGTGTCGGCTCGCGTACCGTTGGTCCGCCATGACTGACACCCCGGCCATCTCCGTGCTGATCGTCGACGACCACCCCGTCGTACGGGACGGCCTGCGCGGCATGTTCGAGTCCGCGCCCGGCTTCCGGGTCCTCGGCGAGGCGGCGAACGGCGTCGAGGCGCTGGAACGGGCCGACGCCCTCGACCCGGACGTCGTCCTCATGGACCTGCGCATGCCGGGCGGTTCGGGCGTGGACGCCATCCGGGAACTGTCCCGCCGGGGTGCGCGGGCCAAGGTGCTCGTCCTGACCACCTACGACACCGACTCCGACACCCTGCCCGCGATCGAGGCGGGCGCGACCGGCTATCTGCTGAAGGACGCCCCGCGCAAGGAGCTGTTCACGGCCGTGCGGGCGGCGGCCGAGGGACGTACGGTCCTCTCCCCGGCGGTGGCCTCCCGCCTGGTCTCCGCGGTCCGCTCCCCCGCGCGTCCGGCAGCGAACCGCTGTCCGCACGGGAGCGCGAGGTCCTCGGCCTGGTCGCCAGAGGCACCTCCAACCGTGAGATCGCCCGCGAACTCTTCATCAGTGAGGCGACCGTGAAGACCCACCTCACCCACCTGTACGCCAAACTGGGCGTCAAGGACCGCGCGGCGGCCGTGGCGGTCGCCTACGACCGCGGCATCCTCGGCTGACCGCCCGCCCCGCCCCGGCCGCCCACCTGCCCGCCCGCTCAGCGCACCCGCAGCAGCAACACCGTCCGTCCCGGCACCGTGATCGTCGTGTCCGCCGGATGGGTCGTGTCCGGCGCGTCCGCCTGGTCCTCCCGCCCGGTGTCCAGGACCACCTCGTAGCACCGCGCCCACGGCGGCCCCGGCAGCAGGACGTCCACCGGTGCGTCACCGGCGTGCAGCACGGCGAGGAAGCTGTCGTCGCGTATCCGCTCACCGTGCTCGTCGTGGTCCGGGACGTCACGCCCGGAGAGGTACATGCCGAGCGTGGCGGCGGGCGCGTACCAGTCCCCCTCGGTCATCTCCGTGCCCCGCGCGGTGAACCAGGCCAGGTCGCGCAGGCCGTCGGCGGAGTGCGCCCGCCCGGAGAAGAACACCCGGCGGCGCAGCACCGGATGGCGGCGGCGCAGGGCGATCAGCCGGGACGTGAGGTCGAACAGGGCCTTCCACCCCGGTTCCGCCAGCAGCTCCCAGTCCACCCAGCCGGTCTCGTTGTCCTGGCAGTAGGCGTTGTTGTTGCCGTGCTGCGTACGCCCCATCTCGTCACCGGCGACCAGCATCGGCACGCCCGTCGACAGCAGCAGCGTGGTCAGCAGGTTGCGCAGCTGCCGCCGCCGCAGGGCCAGGACGGCCGGGTCGTCGGTCTCGCCCTCGGTGCCGCAGTTCCAGGAGCGGTTGTCGTCGGTGCCGTCCCGGTTGCCCTCGCCGTTGGCCTCGTTGTGCTTGCGGTCGTACGACACGAGGTCGCGCAGCGTGAACCCGTCGTGCGCGGTGACGTAGTTGACCGAGGCGTACGGGCGCCGCCCGCCCCAGTCGTAGAGGTCGCTCGAACCGGAGAGCCGGTAGCCGATCTCCCCGAGGTCCGCCGCCGCGGGCCGCCAGAAGTCCCGCACGGCGTCGCGGTACCGGTCGTTCCACTCCGACCACAGCGGAGGGAACGCCCCCACCTGGTAGCCCCCGGGGCCCACGTCCCACGGCTCGGCGATCAGTTTCACCCCGCGCAGCACCGGGTCCTGGGCGATCACCGCGAGGAACGGGGAGTTCATGTCGACGTCGTGCGCGGAGCGGGCCAGCGCCGCCGCCAGGTCGAAGCGGAAGCCGTCGACGCCCATCTCGGTCACCCAGTAGCGCAGCGAATCCGTGATCAGGCGCAGTACGTGCGGCTGGACGGCGTCCAGGGTGTTCCCGCAGCCGGTGTAGTCGGCGTACCGGCGGGCGTCGGCCCGGAGCCGGTAGTGGCCGCGGTTGTCGATGCCCTTCAGGGACAGCGTGGGGCCCAGTTCGTTCGACTCGGCGGTGTGGTTGTAGACCACGTCGAGGACGACCTCGATGCCCGCCGCGTGCAGGGCGCGCACCATCCGCTTGAACTCGCCGACCTGCTGCCCGGCCGTCCCGGAGGCCGCGTAACCGGCGTGCGGGGCGAAGTAGCCGATGGAGTTGTAGCCCCAGTGGTTGCGCAGCCCGCGCCGCAGCAGATGGTCCTCGTGCGCGAACTGATGCACCGGCAGCAGCTCCACGGCCGTCACGCCCAGCTTCACCAGGTGCTCGATCGCCGCGGGGTGCGCGAGCCCCGCGTAGGTGCCGCGCAGTTCCTCGGGGACGCCGGGGTGGCGTCGGGTGAACCCCTTGACGTGCAACTCGTACAGGACCGTGTCCGCCCACGGGGTGCCGGGCCGGTGGCCGGCCGCCCCGGCACCCTGGCCGGCCTGCCCGTCGTCCTCGTGGACGACGACGGCCTTCGGCACGTACGGGGCGGAGTCCCGGTCGTCGCGCACGGTGTCCGCGACATGCCGCTCCGGCCAGTCCCGGACGTGCCCGTACACCTCGGGCGACAGGCCGTGCGTGGCGTAGTCGCCGTCCACCGCGCGTGCGTACGGATCGAGCAGCAGCTTCGCCGGGTTCCAGCGGGCGCCGGTCCACGGGTCCCAGCGGCCGTGCACCCGGTAGCCGTAACGACGGCCGGGCAGGACGCCGGGTACGAAGCCGTGCCAGACGCCGTCCGTCAGCTCGGTGAGCCGGGCCCGGCTCTCCTCGCCGCGCTCGTCGAACAGGCACAGCTCGACCCCCTCCGCGCCACCCGCCCACACCGCGAAGTCGGTACCCGCCACCCCGTCCGGGCCGACCCGGAAGCGGGCGCCCAGCGGTGTCGGCGGGCCGGGCCGCACGGGCACGGTCGCCGGCGGCGGTGTCGCCGCCCGCACACCGTCCACGGCGACGGCCGGGCGCCCGTCGCCGGTGGCCCGCTCCCCGGCCACCGCCTCCTGCTCGGCTGCGCTGGACACCTGTCCGCCTCCCGCGGCTCGTGGGACGACGGCGGGCAGGGGGAGCGGCGGTGTTCCCTGGCGTCCTCGGCGTTCTTCGGCATGCTTCGGCGTTTCTCGGCTTCGGCCGCGGCTCCCCGGCGCGTCGTCCTCCCCACAGTTCTGCCCAGAGCGTGCCGCGCACTCACGTGTCGCCGAGAGCGCGACCTGTCCGCGTGACAGCACACCTGGAGCGGGGGCGCACCCAGGGGTTCCCCCAAAGGGCGTACCGTCGCGTGCCCCGAGGGGGCGCATGGTCGTTTCCCGACAGCGCACACCGTCGTTGGGTACCGCGTGAGCCACGTACAAGGGCGCGCACGGCGCGCGAGGACCGCACTGGCCGCGGTACTGACATGGGCAGGATTGTTGGCCGGAGCCGCCGGCTGTACCTCGGACGGCGCAATCGGAGGGGCGTTCGGCCCTCCGGCGGCCGAGGAGGTCATCCGGGTCGTGCCCGCCGACGGCAGCAAGGAGGTGCGCCCCGGCAGCACGCTGCGGGTGCGGGCGCCCCGGGGACGGCTGGAGTCGGTGAAGGTCGTCAGATCGCAGGACGCGCGGGAGTCCCCGGTCCCCGGGCGCATTTCCGCCGACGGGCGGACCTGGAAGCCCGACGACGAACGGCTGGCGCTCGCCGCGAAGTACACGGTCGACGCCGTGGCCCTGGACGACGAGGGCCGCCGCTCGTCCCGCCGCACCACGTTCACGACGTACGTCCCCGAAGAACGCTTCATCGGCTACGTCGCCCCGGAACACCGTTCCGTCGTCGGCACCGGGATGATCGTCTCCCTGTCGTTCAACCGTGAGATCGTCCACCGCGCGGCGGTCGAACGGGCCATCCGGGTCACCTCCCGCCCGGCCGTCGACATCCGCCCGCACTGGTTCGGCAAGGACCGGCTCGACTTCCGGCCCGAGGAGTACTGGAAGGCCGGCACCGAGGTCACCGTCGAGCTGGACCTGCGGGACGTCGAGGGTGCGCCCGGCGTGTACGGGCTCCAGCACCGCACGTTCTCCTTCACCGTCGGCCGCAGCCAGGTCTCGGTGGTCGACGCGGGCCGGCACACCATGAAGGTGAGCCGGGACGGTGAGGAACTCGCCACGGTGCCGGTCACGGCCGGGGCGCCGAAGACCCCCACGTACAACGGGAAAATGGTGATCACCGAGATGCTCGAGGTCACCCGGATGGACGGCGCGACCGTCGGCTTCACCGACGCCGACGGCAAGGGCGAGTACGACATCCCCGACGTCCCGCACGCCATCCGCCTGACCGACTCCGGCACCTTCCTGCACGGCAACTACTGGGCCGAGGAAGACGTCTTCGGCGACACCAACGTCAGCCACGGATGCGTGGGCCTGCGCAACGTGAAGGGCGGCGGCGCGGACACCCCGGCGGGCTGGTTCTTCGACCGCAGCCTCATCGGTGACGTCGTCGAGGTGGTCAACAGCAAGGACGCAACGGTCGCCCCCGACAACGGCCTCGGCGGCTGGAACATGGACTGGAAGGAGTGGACGGAGGGCAGCGCCGTGAGGTGACTCCTCGTAGTGCCCTCGCGCGGACCGCCGAGAGGGCGCCCCGGTTGTGCGCCGCAGGCTCTTGAAGTTGGAACGGAACGGTGACAAACCAGCCGCGTCCAACGCCCCTGACCTGTGGCTACTATGCGCCGAAGCGCGCGAGGGCGCGCGGGGGCGCGGGTCCGGCCAGGCCCGCCGAGGGGAGAACAAGTGAACGTGGGGCCGATTTCGGGGGCGTCGGTTGACGCACGGAGGCCTGGTGGCAGGAAGCTGGCGGCGCTGGCACTCGGAGTGATGCTGGCGGTCACCGCGTGCGGCGGCGGGAAGACAGGCCCGGGTTCCGGGTCGGCCTCGGCCGACGGCAAGGGCTCCACCGCGGCGCAGAGCAAGCAGTCCGAGGCGGTCATCGGCATAGCGCCCAAGGACGGCGCCCAGTCCGTGAAGACCAGCGGCGCGCTGAAGGTCGACGCGGCCAAGGGGAAGCTGACCGAGGTCGTCGTCAAGGCCCCGAACGGCAAGAAGGTCGACGGGGAGATATCCGGCGACGGCGCCAGTTGGACGCCGTCGACCCACCTGGCCGCCGCCACCAAGTACACGGTGCACGCGGTCGCCAAGGATTCCGCGGGCCGCACCGCCGCCGAGGACTCCAGCTTCACCACCCTGACCCCGAAGAACACCTTCATCGGCAACTTCACGCCCGAGGACGGCTCCGAGGTCGGCGTCGGAATGCCGTTCTCGCTCCGCTTCACCCGGGGCATCACCAACCCCGACGAGGTCGAGAAGGCCGTCCGCATCACGACCGAACCGGCCGTCGAGGTCGAGGGCCACTGGTTCGGCAACGACCGGCTCGACTTCCGGCCCGAGAAGTACTGGAAGGCCGGCACCGAGGTCACCGTCGACCTCGACCTCGACGGCGTCGAGGGCCGCCCCGGCGTCTACGGCAAGCAGTCCAAGACCGTCTCCTTCACGATCGGCCGCAGCCAGGTCTCCGTCGTCGACGCCAAGAGGCACACCATGAAGGTCGAGCGGGACGGCAAGGTCATCAAGACGATCCCGATCACCGCCGGCGCCCCCGGCACCGAGACCTGGAACGGCAAGATGGTCGTCAGCGAGCGGCTCAAGGTCACCCGGATGAACGGCGAGACGGTCGGGTTCGGCGGCGAGTACGACATCAAGGACGTCCCGCACGCCATGCGCCTGAGCACCTCGGGCACCTTCATCCACGGCAACTACTGGGGCGGCGGCGCCTTCGGCAACCACAACGCCAGCCACGGCTGCATCGGGTTGCGCGACACCCGCGGCGGCTGGGACAGGAAGGCCCCCGGTGCCTGGTTCTACGAGAACACCATGATCGGCGACGTGGTCGTCGTGAAGAACTCCGACGACGCCACCATCGCCCCGGACAACGGCCTCAACGGCTGGAACATGTCCTGGGAGGAGTGGAAGGCCTAGGTCCGGCCCGGTCGTCACGGCATACGCGGCCCCGGTGTCAGCCAGGGCACCGGGGCCGCTGCCGTCAGTGGGGGTGAGCGGCCGCACCGGCCCGGTTGCCGTTGGCCACCGTGCTGTGTCTGCCCGGGGCAACCCCCGGACCCCCGGCCGAGTGTGAGCGACCGCACCGACCCGGTTGCCGTTAGCCACCGTTAACCTGCTGGCATGACCGTACATCTCGAAGTCGCCGAGGGCGTCGGCACGCTGCGCCTGGACCGCCCGCCCATGAACGCACTGGACGTCGCCACGCAGGACCGACTGAAGGAACTCGCCGAGGAGATCACGCGCCGCGAGGACGTGCGCGCCGTCGTGATCCACGGCGGCGAGAAGGTGTTCGCCGCGGGCGCGGACATCAAGGAGATGCAGGCCATGGACCACACCGCGATGGTCCTGCGCGCCCGCGCCCTGCAGGACTCCTTCACGGCCGTGGCCCGCATCCCCAAGCCGGTGGTGGCCGCGGTGAGCGGTTACGCGCTCGGCGGCGGCTGTGAACTCGCGCTCTGCGCCGACTTCCGCATCGCCGGGGAGAACGCCAAGCTGGGCCAGCCGGAGATCCTGCTCGGGCTGATCCCCGGGCCGGCGGTACGCAGCGCCTGGCCCGCCTCATCGGCCCGTCGAGGGCGAAGGACCTCATCTTCACGGGCCGTCAGGTGAAGGCCGACGAGGCGCTCGCGCTGGGCCTGGTGGACCGTGTGGTCCCCGCCACCGAGGTCTACGAGCAGGCGCACGCCTGGGCCGCGCGGCTCGCCAAGGGGCCGGCGATCGCGCTGCGCGCGGCCAAGGAATCGATCGACACCGGTCTGGAGACCGACATCGACACCGGCCTCGCCGTCGAGCGCAACTGGTTCGCGGGTCTGTTCGCCACCGAGGACCGTGAACGGGGGATGCGCAGCTTCGTGGAAGACGGCCCCGGCAAAGCAAAGTTCTTGTAAATCCTCTTTCGAGGGCTTGCAATTGACATGATGTCTGATTCGGGTCCCTCGACGGGGCGGTTTATGGGAGCCTTGACGGACCCTTAAGTCTGCCGCGTCGAGGGAGCCTGTCGATTGCCGCACACCGAGCCGTTGCCGCAGGTCACAGGAGCCGCTGACAACCCCGAAGCGCCGAAGGCACAAGCCGGCGGCCCGGCCCGGAGTGGGGGCGTGCAGGGGGCGCACTCCCCGGAACGGCCCCGGACGCCCCACCGGGCGGCCATGATGGGGGCATGGCGGGGCTGGAGGGCATGGAACAGCCGCGGGGAGACGGACGTGCGACCGCGTCGCGCTGGTCGCCGACGGTCGAGGACGAACGCGCCCAGAAGGCGCTGGAGTTGTTCGGCAATCCGTCGGAGGCAGAAGTTCCGTTACCGTCCCGCCCCGAGTCCGCGGCCACCGCACGCCGGCTCACCCAGATCGTGGTCCTGCGCCAGTGGGGCCTCACCGCCGCGACCACCGAGGACGCCGTTCTGCTCGTCTCCGAGCTCGTCGGCAACGCGGTACGCCACACCGGCGCCCGCGTCTTCGGCCTCCGGCTGCGCCGCCGCCCCCGCTGGATCCGCGTCGAGGTCCGCGACCCGTCCCGCGGCCTGCCCTGTCTCATGCCGGTCCAGGAGCTGGACGTCAGCGGGCGCGGCCTCTTCCTCGTCGACACCCTCGCCAACCGCTGGGGCGTCGACCTGCTCCCGCGGGGCAAGACGACCTGGTTCGAAATGCGCGTGTCGGACCGTTGAGGGCCCGCGGGCCGTCCCGTCCGCCGGATCAGCCGGGAAGGAACAGCGCCTCCGAGCCGACCGCCCGGTACCCGGCCGCCTGGAACGCCAGCAGACCGCGGGCGTTGCCCGGGGAGATCTCGCGCCCACACCAGCTCGCCCCCGGGCGGCTGCCGTGCCGCCGACGGCAGTCGCCGTCCCCGCCCTCAGTGGCGTACCTCCTCCGGCATCTCCACGGCGGCTTCCAGCCGCCCGGCGATGCCGCGGCCCAGGACCAGCACGCTCCCCTCCACTGTCCACACCTGCACGTCGTCGCGCCGGGCGCGGGCGCTCACGACCCGGGGCGGCCGGGGTCGTCGATGTGGTTCATGAGCCGCCTGGTCCAGCTCGCGGGCGATGCCCTGCGGGAGGGCATCGCGCCGGATTCGCCGCGGGCCGTCGGCGTCCTGCGCTGATCGGCGACGCCGACCCGGCCGCCGTACTGGAACGCCTCGCGGCGGCGACAAGGCCTTTTCCTTCGACGAGTTCTGGACCCACCTGAGCAAGTAGGTCGGGAATAGCCCGCCCGTCCCGGGCGGTTGGTGTCGACCATGGTGGTTCCCGAAGGGAACCGAAGCGGACACCGATCCCCGGAAGGGCGAGGCGAGCGGACATGAAGATCGGCATCATCGGAGCGGGCAACATCGGGGGCAACCTCACACGGCGGCTCACCGCCCTCGGCCATGACGTCTCCGTCGCCAATTCCCGTGGCCCCCACACGCTCACCGGCCTGGCCGAGGAGACCGGCGCGACCCCGGTACGGGCCGAGGACGCGGCGCGCGGCGCCGAGATCGTCGTCGTCACCGTCCCGCTGAAGGCCGTACCGGACCTGCCGTCCGGCCTGTTCGACGAGGCCGCGGAGGGCGTGGCCGTCATCGACACCGGCAACTACTACCCCCGGCAGCGCGACGGCAGGATCACGGGCATCGAGGACGAGGGCCTCACGGAGAGCCGCTGGACGGAACGGCAGATCGGCCACCCCGTGATCAAGGCCTTCAACGGCACGTACGCCCAGGACATCCTGGACCGCCACCGCCCCGTCGGTGCCTCCGACCGGATGGCCCTGCCCGTCGCCGGTGACGACGAGGCGGCCAAGCGGAAGGTCCGGACCCTGATCGAGGAGCTCGGCTTCGACACCGTGGACGCGGGCGGCATCGACGACTCCTGGCGCCAGCAGCCCGACACCCCGGTCTACGGCCTGCGCGCGGGCACCGAGTCCGTCACCAAGGCTCTGACCGAGGCCTCCCCGGAACGCAAGCCGGAGTTCCGGGCGTAGGAATCCGAAGACATGCGGGACACGTGGGGGCGACTGGTTCTGCAGCAGGACCTCCGACGAATATCGGTTCACGAAGGGGCTGGGTGGCTGCCCCCAGGAAACGGGCCCTGGACATCGATCACGACCACGGGTGCTGACCGGGGAGGCGTGGTGGTGGGGAGTGCGTGTGAGGGCTTGTCTGCAGCAACTGAAACTTCCACGCCCCGGGGTGGTACGAAGCGCTGCCGTCTGAGCTCCGAACCTTTTCTCTGCTGAACGGGTATCTCACGGATCCGCCCGCGAAGCGGCTCCGTGCGCAGTCGACGGCCACCCCGGTGATCAGGGATCAGGCTCCCTCGGCCCACTCCTTGAGCGCCGCCTTGCTGGAGAAGTTCGCGACGTTCTTGTCCATCGGGTCGTCGGTGTATTGGTGGAAACGCCACTTCGCTTGGATGCGGGGCTTCCCGGCGGTGACGTAGTCGGCGATCCAGAGGCCGTCACCGGAGTAGGAGGTGGTGTCGACGTTGAGCCAGAAGTGCCTGTTTGCGTACAGGATCACCCTGTTGTGCGGCCGTAGTTCCTTCACCTTGCGGAGGAAGCGGTCCTTCTCCGCGTTGCTCGCGCGCGTTCCCTCACTGGTCGTCTCCCAGTCGACCGCGAGGATGTCGCCCCGCTTCTCCGGGGCCTTGCTCACGAAGTACTCCGCCTGGGCCGTGAGGTTGCCCGGCCAGAGGAAGTGGTAGAAGCCGACGACCAGACCGGCGTCGCGGGCCGTCTTCGTCTGGGCGGAGAGCCTGGGGTTGACATAGGAACGGCCTTCCGTCGCCTTGATGAAGACGAAGGAGAGGCCGTCGGTGTCGAATGACGAGGACTGGTACGAACTCACATCGATGCCACGCAGCATGAGGCTCCCTGAAGTGCTGAGGGGGGAGGGGAGTGGAATGATTCACTCCGCTTACCGTGGCATGGGAGCCCTGCCTACGTGGTGGAAACATCAACTTCTTCCCGTAAGGAGGGACCGGCAGGCCCGGCCCCAGGAGCCACAACGGCCTTGGGCCGGCCTCAGCCGTCGCACCAGCCGTGGGTCTTGCCGAACTGCAGCAGCCCGCGGCGCGCCTGGAGGATCTGCTCGCCGGTCAGCGTGGGAGCGGCGGACAGCAGAACCTCCGTGACCTCCTGGAGGTACTCGTCGGCGGTGAGCACGTCGCACAGCGAGTCGTCGCCGTCCGGATGCCTGCTCACGGCGGAGGACACCCCTCCGGCCCCCTGGGCCAGCCGTACGCCCGAAGCCTTGAGACCCCGGTCGCCCTCCTCGATCTCGAACTCCACGGCGATCCCGGGACGCAACTGGTGCTCCGGGATCCGTACGTCGTTGACGTGGAGGAAGACGTCCTCCCCGCCGTGCTCGGGAGCGATGAACCCGTAACCCCGTACGGTGTCGAACCGCACCACACGACCAGCAACCATGATTCCAACCCCCAGCAGAACACCGGGCCCCATGCCCGGACCCATGCCCGGACCAGAGTCCCAGCAGACAAGAATACGCCGCCGCCCGGCCTGCCGTCAGCACTCGATGCTCTTGACCGCCAGCCCGCCCCGCGCCGTCTCCTCGTCCTTGACGTTCAGGCTGGATGCCCCTGTGATCTGCTCTCTGACCTGCGTAAACGGGGTCAGTTGCTTGATCCGTCCGGTCGGCGGGGACTCCTCGTCCGGCAGCGGATCCGGTTGCCGTGCGAGGTCGTCGGGACCAGCTGCACGGTGACCGGCTTCCGCCGCCGGGCCCACAGGTCGTTGGTCGGTGTCTCCGGATTGCGCCACGGCAGCGTGCGCGGGGCGGGCTGAAAACACCGGAAGCGCTCACACGCTCGGGCGGCGAGGTTGGGGGCGAGCGGTACCTCGCGTGTCTTACCGCCCTTGGGGAGGCAGAAGTACGACCGCCTCCTGATGCCCCACCTGAGCCGGTGGCGGACATGCACGGTGCCTGCCTCGAAGTCGAAGTCCTCCTTCCCAGGCCGAAGGCCTCCCCTGGCGCAGTCCGAGTCCGAGGTCGACCGCGAACCTGCAGCGGTCCTGGAGGTGGGAGCGGACCGTGCCGACGGTTGGCGGGACCAGGCCCTGACCTTCGCGCCACCGCGGCTCTCCATCGACAACTCGGTACGGTGCGCAGGTTGCACCGCTTGGAGAGTCAATGAGGTGGATTCGGACGCAGCCGCCGTCTCCTCCATGAGCTGCGGGATCCGGGCCCAGACGAACGTGCCGCGCGGCTACCACCGAATGTGGGCCAGAGCCTTGAATGGACACACCCGTCGAGAGCAAAGAGAAGCGGTACGCCGAACAGGCAGCGGCCGAACAGGTGGACCTGAGGCCTTGTCACCCCGCCCTGACCAGCTGACCAGAACCTCCTGCACGGCGGGGAGGCGCAGCGGGCGGTGGTCTGGTGGCGTCTGCTCCAGAGGAACCGGTTCCCGCAGGTCGCCGTGCGGCGGCACGCCTGCTCGAGCAAGCTCATGGCAAGGCGGGACCACGTCCGCGCACGTATCAAATGGAGGCGTCCTTGAAAACAGCCCTGCGCACAGCCCTGGCCATCGTTCTGTCCACTGGGACCGTATGGGCCACGGCATCAGTCCCGGCCGCGTCGGCCGCGGCCGAACCATTGCGGTACGTCGCACTCGGCGATTCCTACGCGGCCGCACCACTGGTGCCGCCCACCGACCCGGCCGACCTGGCATGCCTGCGCTCCCTGGCCGACTATCCCCACATCGCGGCCAAGGCCCTCGGCGCGAAACTCACCGACGTCAGCTGCTCCGGCGCCACCGGCGACCACCTGAGCACCGCCCAGCACCCGGGAATCGCGCCCCAGTACGACGCACTCACGCCCGGCACCGACATCGTCAGCGTCACCATCGGCGGCAACGACACCGACCTCTTCAACGAGGTGCTGGGCTGCGTCAACATCCTGCCCCAGCCTTACGGCACCAGCTGCGCGGAAGAGAACACCGCCGACGGCACCGACAAGGTCAGGGCCCGCATCGACGCCTGGGCACCGGCCTTCGCCGCCGTCCTGGACGAAATCGCTCGACGGGCACCGCATGCCGAGGTCTTCGTCGTCGGCTACGGCAACTACTTCCGCGCCGACGGCTGTCACCCCGCCCAGCCCTTCTGGAAGCAGGACGCCAACTACCTCCAGGGCGCAGTCAACCACCTCGGCACCGTACTGAAGCAGACGGCCGAAGAGCACGGCGCCGCCTTCGTCGACACCTACACCCTGAGCATCGGACACGACATCTGCGCCGCCCCCACCGACCGCTATATCGAGGGCCTGGTCCCCACCCGTGCGGCCGCGCCGCTGCATCCCAACGCTCCAGGAGCCCGGGCCATCGGCGAGGCCCTCGCCGCGGCCGTTCGCGCGACGTCGGCGCCGTCTGGCGGCCCAGGCACCTCACCCTCGAAAGCCCCGTGATCGGCAGCTCCGGACGGTGAGGACCCTCCGGGTCTCCGCGGTGGTGAAGAAGATGCTGGGGCCCACGCCGAAGAACACCACACACTGGTTGACCAGGGCGATGGCCAAGGAGTGAGATTCCCCCGCTGTGCAGCGCGTGGTTGACGGACCGGTTTCCGCTCCTGTTGCGGACTGGACGGGGGACGGCCTGTTCAGCCGCTTGGGCGCCGGGATTCCCCAGGGAATCTCACGCCTGCCCCAGGGAGGTTCCAGGGACTTTCCGTCGCGTGGGCGGGGAAGGCCCCGACAGCGCTGAAAGTTGCGAACGCGCTGGTCAGGGCCTGTTCCCTCAGCACTCGATGATGTTGACCGCCAGCCCGCCCCGTGCCGTCTCCTTGTACTTGACGGACATGTCCGCGCCGGTGTCCTTCATCGTCTTGATGACCTTGTCGAGGGACACCTTGTGCGAGCCGTCGCCGCGCAGGGCCATGCGTGCGGCGGTGACCGCCTTCACCGCCGCCATGCCGTTGCGCTCGATGCACGGGATCTGGACGAGGCCGCCGACCGGGTCGCAGGTCAGGCCGAGGTTGTGCTCCATGCCGATCTCCGCGGCGTTCTCGACCTGTTCCGGCGAGCCGCCCATCACCTCGGCGAGGGCGCCCGCCGCCATCGAGCAGGCGGAGCCGACCTCACCCTGGCAGCCGACCTCGGCGCCGGAGATGGAGGCGTTCTCCTTGAAGAGCATGCCGATCGCGCCGGCCGCGAGCAGGAAGCGGACCACACCCTCCTCGTCGGCGCCGGGGACGAAGTTGACGTAGTAGTGCAGGACGGCGGGGATGATGCCGGCCGCACCGTTGGTCGGGGCGGTGACGACGCGGCCGCCCCCGGCGTTCTCCTCGTTCACGGCCATGGCGTAGAGCGTGATCCACTCCATGGAGAGGGCCTTCGGATCGCCCTCCGAGCGCAGCTTGCGCGCCGTGTTCGCGGCGCGGCGGCGCACCTTCAGTCCGCCCGGCAGGATGCCCTCGCGGGACATGCCGCGCGCCACGCACGCCTGCATCACCCGCCAGATCTCCAGCAGATCCTCGCGGACCTCCTCCTCGGTCCGCCAGGAGCACTCGTTCTCCAGCATCAGCGCGGAGATGGACAGGCCCGTCTCCCGGGTCAGGCGGAGCAGCTCGTCGCCGGTGCGGAAGGGGTACTTCAGGACCGTGTCGTTGAGCTTTATGCGGTCCGCGCCCACCGCTTCCTCGTCGACGACGAAGCCGCCGCCCACCGAGTAGTACGTCTTCGACAGCACCTCGGCGCCGGACGCGTCGAAGGCCCAGAGGGTCATGCCGTTCGCGTGGTACGGGAGTGCCTTGCGGCGGTGCAGCACCAGGTCGTCGTCGAAGGAGAACGCGATCTCGTGGTCGTCGAGCAGGCGCAGGCGGCCCGATTCCTTGATCTTCTCCACCCGTTCGTCGGCCGTCTCCACGTCCACCGTGCGGGGCGAGTCGCCCTCCAGGCCGAGCAGCACCGCCTTGGGGGTGCCGTGGCCGTGGCCGGTGGCGCCCAGCGAGCCGTACAGCTCCGCCCGGACCGAGGCGACCGAGTCCAGCAGACCCTCGTTGCCCAGTCGCCGGGCGAACATGCGGGCGGCCCGCATCGGGCCGACCGTGTGAGAGCTGGACGGGCCGATGCCGATCGAGAAGAGGTCGAAGACCGAGAGGGCCACGGGAGGACTCCTAGGGGTTCGGCGGACGGCGCTGGCCGCCGGGAAGGGAGGGTTCGGCACGGGATGTGCGCGGTGCATGGTGCGGGGCACCGTGCCCACCGTCCAGTGTGCGCGATGCCCCGTCCGTACGAACAAAAGCGTACGAAATTACATAACTACTTCAGGCCTGGGTACAGCGGGTACTTCCCGGCGAGCGCCGTCACCCGGGACCGGAGCGCCTCCACGTCGTAGGACGGCTTCAGCGTCTCGGCGATCACGTCCGCGACCTCGGCGAAGTCCTCGGCCGTGAAGCCGCGGGTGGCCAGGGCGGGCGTGCCGATCCGCAGACCCGAGGTGACCATCGGGGGGCGCGGGTCGTTCGGGATCGCGTTGCGGTTGACGGTGATGCCGACCTCGTGGAGACGGTCCTCGGCCTGCTGCCCGTCCAGCTCGGAGTCGCGCAGGTCGACCAGGACCAGGTGCACGTCCGTGCCGCCGGACAGCACGTCCACGCCCGCGGCCTTGACGTCGTCCTTGACCAGGCGCTCGGCCAGGATGCGGGCGCCCTCCAGGGTGCGGCGCTGCCGGTCCTTGAAGTCCTCGGACGCGGCGACCTTGAAGGAGACCGCCTTGGCCGCGATCACGTGCTCCAGCGGGCCGCCCTGCTGGCCGGGGAAGACCGCGGAGTTGATCTTCTTGGCCAGTTCGGCCGTGGAGAGGATCACACCGCCGCGCGGACCGCCGAGGGTCTTGTGCGTGGTCGTGGTGACGACGTGGGCGTGCGGGACCGGGTTCGGGTGCAGGCCCGCCGCGACCAGACCGGCGAAGTGCGCCATGTCGACCATGAGGTACGCGCCGACCTCGTCCGCGATCCGGCGGAACGCGGCGAAGTCCAGCTGGCGCGGGTACGCCGACCAGCCGGCGACGATCAGCTTCGGCTTGCTCTCCTTGGCCAGCCGCTCGACCTCGGCCATGTCGACCTGGCCGTCGTCGCCGACGTGGTAGGCGACCACGTGGTAGAGCTTGCCGGAGAAGTTGATCTTCATGCCGTGGGTCAGATGCCCGCCGTGCGCGAGGTTCAGGCCCATGATCGTGTCACCGGGCTTGAGCAGCGCGAACATCGCGGCGGCGTTGGCCTGTGCACCCGAGTGCGGCTGCACGTTGGCGTGCTCGGCGCCGAAGAGTTCCTTGACCCGGTCGATGGCGATCTGCTCGATCACGTCGACGTGCTCGCAGCCGCCGTAGTAGCGGCGGCCGGGGTAGCCCTCGGCGTACTTGTTGGTGAGGACCGTGCCCTGGGCCTCCATGACCGCGACCGGGGCGAAGTTCTCCGAGGCGATCATCTCGAGGGTGGACTGCTGACGGTGCAACTCGGCGTCGACCGCCGCCGCGACGGCCGGGTCGAGCTCGTGCAGCGGGGTGTTCAGAAGCGACATGGGGTTACGGCCTCCTCAGCCCTGGATGAAGGCGTCGTACTCGGCGGCGGAGAGCAGGTCGGCCGGCTCCTCGCCCACCCGCACCTTGAACAGCCAACCGCCCTCGAAGGGGGCCGAGTTCACCAACGACGGGTCGTTCACCACGTCCTCGTTGATCTCGGTGACCTCGCCGGTGACCGGGCAGTACAGGTCGCTGACCGACTTGGTCGACTCCAGCTCGCCGCAGGTCTCACCCGCGGCCACGGTGTCGCCGACCTCGGGGAGCTGGACGAACACGATGTCGCCGAGCGCGTTGGCCGCGTGCTCCGTGATGCCGATCGTCGACACGCCGTCCTCGGCGGCCGTCAGCCACTCGTGCTCTTTGCTGTAACGCAGCTGCTGGGGGTTGCTCATGACCTGGATCCTCCTGTGTGCGAGGGACCGCCGGGATCGACGGCGTTGTAAGGGATTACGGGACTACCTGATGACGGAAGCATGCGTGAGCGGGCGCCGCGCCCGGCCACGGCGGGGCTGGTACGGCATACGCGGCTCACGTCCTACGACGGTGTCACTTCTGCCGTGTGTAGAACGGCAGCGCCACGACCTCGTACGGCTCGTGGCTGCCACGGATGTCCACGCCGACGCCCGGGGTGCCCGGCGTCGAGTGCGCCACGTCGACGTACGCCATCGCGATCGGCCTGCCCAGCGTCGGCGAGGGCGCGCCGGAGGTGACCTCGCCGATCACCTCGCCGCCGGCGACCACCGCGTACCCGGCGCGCGGGACCCGGCGGCCCTCGGCGACCAGGCCCACCAGGGCGCGGGGCGGGGTCCGCTCGGCGCGGGCGGCGGCCTCGGCCAGGGCGACCCGGCCCACGAAGTCGCCCTCCTTCTCGAACTTGACGACCCGGCCGAACCCGGCGTCGAACGGCGTCAGCGAGACGCTCAGCTCGTTGCCGTACAGCGGCATGCCGGCCTCCAGGCGCAGCGTGTCCCGGCAGGCCAGCCCGCACGGGACCAGCCCCACGTTCTCGCCCGCCTCGGTCAGGGCCTGCCACACCTCGACCGCGTGCTCCGGCGCGACGAACAACTCGAAGCCGTCCTCGCCGGTGTAGCCGGTACGGGCGATGAGCGCGGGGACGCCGGCGACTGTGCCGGGCAGGCCGGCGTAGTACTTCAGGCCGTCCAGATCAGCATCGGTCAGGGTCTTGAGGACCCCGGCGGCCTCGGGGCCCTGCACCGCGATCAGCGCGTATGCGTCGCGGTCGTCGCGGACCTCGGCGTCGAAGCCGGCCGACCGCTCCACGAGGGCGTCCAGCACCACCTGGGCGTTGGAGGCGTTGGCGACGACCAGGTACTCGGGGGCCTCGGTCCCGCCGAGCCGGTAGACGATCAGGTCGTCCAGGATGCCGCCGTCCTCGCGGCAGATCATGGTGTAGCGGGCGCGGCCGGGCTTGACGGTCCCGATGTTGCCGATCAGGGCGTAGTCCAGGAACCGCGCCGCCTGCGGGCCGGTGACCGTGATCTCGCCCATGTGCGAGAGGTCGAAGAGGCCCGCCTTCGTGCGCACGGCGTTGTGCTCGTCGCGCTCGGAGCCGTAGCGCAGGGCATGTCCCAGCCGGCGAAGTCGGTCATCGTGGCGCCGAGCGAACGATGCAGGGCGTCGAGCGCGGTCCGGCGGAGTTCGGTACTGCTCATCGGTCGGTCTCCCAGGGCGATGGGGTCCCCCGCCGGCCGGGGCCGAGCACGGGGAGGGCGAGGACGTTCCTCCCCATCTGTCATCGGAACCTGAGAGGTTCGCCATGACCGTCCGCGCAGGGTGACGTCACGGCTTGCACCTTGGGTGGAGCCGCCGGTAACTCGCACGGCGGCCCGCTTTTCAGATGTGCCTGGCCCGCGCGGTAACGGTGCCTGAGAGATTCAAGGGAGGGACTTGCTCCTTCGGCGCCCCGGCGAAACGGTGCCAGGGACTCTCCCGCGCGGATTCAAACGGCCGGTATGCAGTTGGGCGCGTTCATCATTGCACGCATTGTGGGGCTTCGGCAGGGGGACCCTTTCCAGCGGACGCACAGAGTGTTCAAGCCCCCACAGACGGCGGTGACAGGGCTGTATCGGAAAATGGACGGAAAGAAGAGGCACTCGCCGTTACCGTCTCTTTACACTCGGCGGGGAAGGTGCTCGGGCACCTGCCCCAGGGGAGGATTCACGGTGAACAGGACCACGGCGTACGCCACCACGGGTGTCGCGCCGCCCGGGCAGCAGGCCGCTTCGGCCCGGGAGGCCCGCGGCGCGCTGCCGGCGCCCGTCGTCCGCGACCTGCGCCAGCGCGCCGGCCGCAGTCCGCACGCCCTGCTCTTCGGCCCCCGCGACCTCGTCGTGGTCACCGGACTGCCCGGCAGCGGCAAATCCACACTGATGCGGCGCGCGGTGCGCGGCACCCGTATCGACTCCCAGGACACCCGCGACCGCTGGGACCGCCGCATGCCGCGCTTCCTGCCGTACGCGGTGTACCGGCCCCTGGTCCGCCTCGCCCACTACGCCGGGCTGCGCCGCGCCCTGCGCACGGGGGAGGGGATCGTCGTGCACGACTGCGGTACGCACGCCTGGGTGCGCCGCTGGCTGGCCCGCGAGGCCCGCCGCCGGGGCGCGGGGCTGCATCTGCTGCTGCTCGACGTCCCCCCGGATCAGGCACTGGACGGTCAGCGTGAGCGCGGGCGCGGCGTCTCCCGGTACGCCTTCCTGCGGCACCGCACCGCCGTCGACCGGCTGCTGCGGTCGGTGGAGCGCGGCGACCTGCCCGCGGGCTGCGGCTCGGCGGTCCTGGCCGACCGGGCCGCGGCGGACGCGCTGCGCCGCATCGACTTCACGGGCTGACGGCTGCACGGGCTGACGGCCGCGGCGCGGCAGCGGTTAGCCTTTTCAGCCACAGCAGTGGCTCCAGGCAGGCGGTAGGCAGATGGACTTCCCGGCGGGCTTCTCCGCGGACTTCCCGGCACAGACTCACCCCCATCCGCACGGAGGATGGCCCGGCAACGAGTTGGAGGAGGTGCTCTCCGCCTCCCTCGGTGTGCCCTCGGCGAACGGCCGGATCATCGAGGTACTGGGCCGGAGCTTCGTCTGGGTTCCGCTGCCGAACGGCGGCGGCCCGCACAGCGGCCCGCTGGACCTGCCCAGCCTGGAGATCGAGGGGCAGGCATACGTCCCGGTCTTCAGCTCCGAGGAACAGTTCCGTCAGGTCGTCGGCTCCCACATGTCGTTCACCGTCGCGCCCGCGGTGGAGTTCGCGCGGGGTCTGCCGCCGCAGGCCGGGATCGTGGTGAACCCCGACGGCGTGGTCGGCATCCCGCTGCCGCCGCCCGCCGTGGCCGAACTGTGCCGGGCGGGACGCGGCCCGCTGGACGGTCCGGCGAGCGGCGGCCGGGTCAAGCTGTTCGAACCCGACTGGCAGGACGATCCGGTGGACTTCCTCGCCGCCGCGGGCGCGGAGTTCGAGTCGATCGGTGTCGTCAGCACCGCCCGTCGATGCCTCGCCGAGATCGAGACCGCGGACCCGGTGCTGTTCGTCGGGGTCGAACTGTCCCAGTGGGAGGGCGATCTGCAGACCCTTCCGGGCAACGCCCTGGGCCGTGCGCTGGGCCGCCGACCGGTGAAGTGGCCCGTCAACCTGGTCCTCCTGGACGTGGCCCAGGACCCGGTCGGCCAATGGATGCGCGACCGCGTCCGCCCCTTCTACCAGCGCGAGGGCTGACCCGTCCGGCGGAGCGAGTGGGAGGCCCCCGTCCGCCGGCTCACCGGTGCCCGACGGACGGGCGGAGCCCCCGGGCCGCGGGCGGCTTAAGCTAGGTTCATTGGCTGGGGCGAGGGTGTTGTACGGAGGGGCGATACAAAGTGAGCGCTGGCACCGCGGCGGCCGGGCAGGTCGAGCACATGCTGCGCCAGGTGACCCCCGGGCGTTACGACGCCTATGAGGCGTTGCTTCGCGCGCTCGCGACCCCCTCCTCCGGGCATGTCTGGATGCTGCTGTGGCACGGCCAGGCCGGCTCCCGGACGCCCAGTACGGGAACATGGAGGTCGACGGCTTCGGCTACGCGCCCTGCGTGACCTCCGCCCAGGAGCTGTCCGCCAGTGGCTGGAACCGGTCGTACGAGGTCGTCGACGGCCTCGAGGCCGCCCGCGCCCTCTACCCCGACCGCTACGGCCTCTGGCTCAACCCGCACGCCCCTGGCGGCGGCCTCGGCGTCCCGTGGCTCGACCTGCGCCGGCTCGCCACCGGCCTCGACCGGCAGCCCGCCGGACCTCTGCGGCTGTCCGAACCCGCCATCGAGATCCCCCAGTTCTACGCCCTGCTCGCGCAGAACGCGCACCGCACGCCCGCCGTGCGCGCGTTGCGCCGCGCCTGGGTGCAGCCGTCGCTGGGAGCGCCGTATCTCGCCATCGGGCTGGACGTGTACGACACCTCGCCGCCGGCCGTCGACGCGGTGCGCGCGATGATGCAGCAGTCCCTCGGCGCCATCCCGGACGGGCTCCCGGTGTCGACCGTCGCGATGACCGACGAGCACGACCCGGTCGCCATGTGGCTGCGGGCCAACGCCCGCCCGTTCTACGACCGTGAGGCCCACGGGGTCGCTCCGCCCCCCGCCGCGGGCTCCGGCTACCCGCCCGCGCACCAGCGCTGACCGGGCCGTATGCGCGAGAGGCCGGGTCGGCCGGCGCCGGTCGTGCCCGCCTCTACTGACTCAGTGTGACGGTGCCCGCTGAATGGACACGAGTGTCGACGGCGAACCTCCACGTTCCCGCCGAGCGCTGATCGCACGTCAGTTTTTCGGCCATGCGCGCTCGGCTATGACCGGTTGACCGCTCGTCACCTGCGGTTTCACCCGTTCTTCACGCCGTTCGACGCTTCCCGGGAGGCCGTTGAGGAGGCGCCGGATGTCTCGGGAAGGTCACTTCCCGACGAAGGGGCGCCTGAAGCGTCCCTTATGTCAACTGTTCAGATCTCAGGTAGGTATCACCGGTATCCGGACTGTTCTCGACTCGCTGTGAACATCTGTAGTGTTCGGCCGGTCAAGATGCATCCACATAGCGGACCCGGAGTGGCCCCAATATGCGCATATCCAAGTCCCGAGCGGCTCGGGCGATCACGGCCGCGGTGGCGGTCGCTCTGATCGCCACGGGCTGCTCCAGCGACCGGGACAGTGACAACAAGAGCGACGGCGACAAGGACACCTTCGTCTTCGCCGGTGCCGGTGACCCTGGCTCCCTGGACCCTGCCCTTGCGAGCGACGGTGAAACCTTCCGCGTGACGCGGCAGGCGTTCGAGGCCCTTCTCGAGCACGAGTCCGGCGGCAGTGAGCTCGTCGGCGGCCTCGCCGAGAAGTGGTCGAGCAACGACGAGGGCACCGTCTGGACCTTCAACCTCCGCAAGGGCGTGAAGTTCCACGACGGCGAGGCGTTCAACGCCGAGGCCGTCTGCGCCAACTACGACCACTGGTTCAACTGGACGGGCACCTACCAGTCCAGCGCGGTCTCCTATTACTGGCAGACCATCATGGGCGGCTTCGCGAAGAACGAGGACAAGGAGACGCCCGAGGCGAACTACAAGTCCTGCACCGCGAAGGACGAGAACACCGCCGTCATCGAGGTCAAGAAGCCCTCCGCCAACCTCCCCGGCGGCTTCTCCCTCAACGCCCTGGCGATCCACTCGCCGAAGGCCATCGAGGAGTACAAGAAGCAGGACGCGTCCGCCAAGGGCGACGCCATCACGTACCCCAAGTACAGCCAGGAGGCCGGCACGGTCGCCGGTACCGGCCCGTACGAGATCAAGAAGTGGAACAAGGGCAACAAGGAAGTTTCCCTCGAGCGCTTCGACAACTACTGGGGCGACAAGGCGAAGGTCAAGAACCTGGTCTTCCGCACCATCGACACCGAAGAGGGCCGCCGCCAGGCGCTCCAGGCCGGTGACATCGACGGCTACGACCTCGTCGCGCCGGCCGACGTCAAGACCCTCGAGGACCAGGGCTACGTCGTCCCGACCCGTGGCGTCTTCAACCTCTTCTACGTGGGCATGAGCCAGGAGGCGAACCCGGCCCTCAAGAAGAAGGAAGTCCGCCAGGCGATCGCGCAGTCGATCGACAAGGAGAACCTGGTCAAGACCCAGCTGCCCGAGGGCGGCAAGGTCGCCGACCAGTTCATGCCCGACACGGTCGAGGGCTACTCCAAGGACGTCAAGCAGTACCCGTACGACCCGGCCGAGGCCAAGAAGCTCCTCAAGAAGGCCGGCCAGGAGAAGCTCAAGGTCAAGTTCTGCTACCCGACCGAGGTCACCCGCCCGTACATGCCTGCCCCGCAGGACCTGTTCGAGCTGATGAAGGCCGACCTGGAGAAGTCCGGCATCACCGTCACGCCCAAGGCGATGAAGTGGGCCCCGGACTACCTGGACGCCACCGAGTCGGGCTCCTGCGACCTGCACATGCTCGGCTGGACCGGTGACTTCAACGACGGCTACAACTTCATCGGCACCTGGTTCGCCGGGTACGACAAGCAGTGGGGCTTCAAGGACAAGAAGGTCTTCGACGCCGTGAACGCCGGCTCGGAGCTCGGCAACCACGACGAGCGCATCGCCGCGTACAAGAAGGCCAACGAGGTCGTCATGGACTACCTTCCGGGTGTCCCGATCTCGTCCTCCCCGCCGGCCATCGCCTTCGCCAAGAACGTGAACCCGCCGAACGTCTCCCCGCTGACGCAGGAAGTCTTCTCCGAGGCCTCGTTCAAGTAAGCGAGTAAGTAACAGGAAACGAAAAACGGGGGGTCCGCCCGGCCGTCGCAACTCGGCGGCCGGGCGGGGCCATTCATGTAAGACATCACGCAAGAAAGGGGCATGCGGGGTGCTGCGTCTCGTCGTACGAAGACTGCTCCAGCTCATACCCACGCTGCTCGGCCTGTCGGTTCTGCTCTTCCTGTGGCTCGACCGGCTGCCCGGCGGACCCGCCTCAGCGATCCTGGGGAAAAGGCCACCGAGGCCGAAGTGGCGCGCATCAACCGTGCGCTCGGGCTGGACCAGCCCGTCCACGTCCAGTACTGGCGCTTCCTCAAGCGCATCGTCGAGCTCGACCTGGGCACCTCCACCCAGACCGGACAGCCGGTGTGGGACGAGTTCGTGCTGCGTTTTCCCGCGACCGTGGAACTGTCCCTCCTCGCCATTCTGATCGCCGTGGCCGTCGGCGTTCCGCTGGGCTACTTCGCGGCCCGCAACCGCGGCGGCTGGCTCGATGTCACCGCGGTCTCCGGCTCGCTCATCGGCATCTGCATCCCGGTCTTCTTCCTGGCCCTGATCCTCAAGGGCATCTTCGCCGTCGAGCTCGGGATCTTCCCGAGCTACGGACGCCTGACCACCGGGATCGACGCCACGAGCGTGACCGGCTTCGCCGTCCTGGACGGCATCCTCACCGGGGAGCTCGACGCCTCCTGGGACGCGTTCATGCATCTGATCCTGCCCTCCATCGCCCTGTCCTCCATCCCGCTCGCGGTCATCGTGCGCATGACCCGCGCCAGCGTCCTCGAGGTGCAGGACGAGGACTACGTCCGCACCGCCGAGGCCAAGGGCCTCAAGCGGAGTGTCGTCCGCGGCCGGCACGTGCTGCGCAACGCGATGCTCCCCGTGGTGACCGCCGTCGGCCTGCTCACGGGCTCCCTGCTGTCCGGCGCCGTCCTCACCGAGTCCGTGTTCTCCTTCGGCGGCATCGGTTCCTTCATCCGGACCGCGATCGACGGCCGCGACTACCCCGTGCTCGTCGGGTTCATCATGTTCATCGCGATGGTGTACGTCCTGATCAACCTGCTGGTGGACGTGGCGTACAGCCTCATCGACCCGAGAGTGCGGGTGCACTGACGTGAGCGTCGCCACCAAGACCGAGAAGATCCAGCGCCTCGCGGAACTGACCGCTACCAAGGAGACCAGCACCGGCGCCAGCCTGTGGCGGGAGGCCTTCCGCCGTCTCAAGCACAGCAAGATGGCGATCATCGGCGCGATCGTCATCGCCCTGTTCGTCGCCCTTGCGATCGTCGGGCCCTACCTCGCGCCGTACGCCCCGACCGCCCAGACCTGGCGCGGCGAAGTCTTCCCCAACCGGGGCGAGTTCGTCGGCCCGCGCGGCGGGAACTGGTTCGGGCTGGACAACCTCGGCCGGGACATGTTCTCCCGCATGCTGGTCGGCGCCCGCCAGACGCTGCTCGTCGGCGTCGTCGCCACGCTCATCGGTCTGACCGTCGGCTTCCTGATCGGCGGCGTCTCCGGAGCGGCCGCCACCCTCGGCGGCGACGCCGGAAAGCGCATCGACTCCGTCATCATGCGCTTCATCGACATGATGCTGGCGATGCCCTCGCTGCTGCTGGCCGTGTCCATCGCGGCCGTCATGGGCCAGTCGCTGACCACCGTGATGATCGCCGTGGGTGTGGTCCAAATACCGGTGTTCGCCCGGCTGCTGCGCGGCTCCATGCTGGCGCAGGGCGGCGCGGACTACGTGCTCGCGGCCAAGTCCCTGGGCGTGCGCAAGCGGCGCATCGTCCTCTCGCAGATCATCCCCAATTCGCTCAGCCCGGTGATCGTGCAGGCCACGCTCTCCCTGGCCACCGCGATCATCGAGGCGGCCGCCCTGTCCTACCTGGGCCTGGGCAACCCCGACCCGGCGATCCCCGAGTGGGGCGTCATGCTCGCCCAGGCGCAGCGCTTCTTCGACAACGCGCCGATGATGGCGGTCTACCCCGCCGTCGGCATCATCATCACCGCCCTCGGCTTCACCCTCCTCGGCGAGGCCATGCGGGAAGCCCTCGACCCGAAGCTGAGGGGCTGAACCACCATGTCTCTGCTCACTGTCGACGAACTGACCGTCACCTTCGGCGGCCGCGGCCGCAAGGAGTCCCGGGCGGTCGACGGCGTCTCCTTCGAGGTCGACCAGGGCCAGGTCGTGGGCCTGGTCGGCGAGTCCGGCTGCGGAAAGTCCGTCACTTCCCTGGCCCTGATGGGCCTGCTCCCGGACAAGGGCCTCGAGGTCGGCGGCCGCGCCGTATTCGACGGCACGGACCTGTTCACCATGAACCCGTCCGCCCGCCGCAACCTGCGCGGCAGCGAAATGGCGATGATCTTCCAGGATCCGCTGTCCTCGCTCAACCCGGTCGTGCCGGTCGGCGTGCAGGTCACCGAGATCCTGGAGCGCCACCGCGGACTCAAGGGCGAGGCCGCCCGCAAGGAGGCCGCCCACCTGCTGGACCGGGTCGGCATCCCCGACCCGACCCGGCGGCTCAAGGAGTACCCGCACCAGCTCTCCGGCGGTATGCGCCAGCGCGCGCTGATCGCCATGGCGGTGGCCTGCGCCCCGCGCATGCTCATCGCCGACGAGCCCACCACGGCCCTCGACGTGACGATCCAGGCGCAGATCCTGGAACTGCTCAAGGAACTCGTGGACCAGGAGGGCACCGCCCTGCTGATGATCACCCACGACCTCGGCGTGGTCGCCGGCCTCTGCGACCAGGTCAACGTGCTCTACGCGGGCAAGGTCGTGGAGTCCGCCGGGCGCCGCGAGCTGTTCGCCCACCCCACCCACCCCTACGCGCACGGCCTGCTGGGTTCCATCCCGCGCCTGGACGCTCCCCGGGGCGAGTCCCTCAAGCCCATCCGCGGCTCCATCAACGACCGCATCGCCTGGGCCGACGGCTGCGCCTTCGCGCCCCGCTGCGACCGGTACGAGATGGGCTGCCTGACCGGCACCCCGCAACTCACCGAGCCGCGCGCCGCCGGTCACCAGGCGCGGTGCGTCAACCCCGTGCTCGACGACGCGAAGGCCGAGGAGGTCCCCGCATGAGCCTGCTCGAACTGGACGGCGTCAAGGTCCACTTCCCCATCAAGAAGGGCGTGCTGTTCGACCGTACGGTCGGCCACGTCTACGCCGTGGACGGGGTGTCCCTGAAGGTCGAGGCCGGCGAGACCTACGGCCTGGTCGGCGAGTCCGGCTGCGGCAAGACCACCCTCGGGCGGTCGGTGCTGCGGCTGGTGGACATCACCGAGGGCTCGGTCGTCCTCGACGGCACCGACCTGGCGAAGCTGCCGGGCGAGGAGATGCGCCGCTTCCGGCGCCGTCTCCAGATGGTCTTCCAGGACCCGCTGGGCTCGCTCAACCCGCGGCAGAACATCGAGTCGATCCTGTCCGAGGGCATGGTCGCCCACGGCATCGGCAAGAACCAGGAGGAGCGCCGGGAGAAGATCAAGGCGATCCTGGAACGGGTCGGCCTGCCCTCCAACGCGCTCGCCCGCTACCCGCACGAGTTCTCCGGCGGTCAGCGCCAGCGCATCGGCATCGCCCGCGCCCTCGTCCTCGAACCGGACGTGATCATCTGCGATGAGCCGGTCTCCGCGCTCGACGTGTCGATCCAGGCCCAGGTCGTCAACCTGCTGGAGGAGCTCCAGGAGGAACTCGGCCTGACCTACCTGGTCATCGCCCACGACCTCGCGGTGGTCCGGCACATCTCCGACGTGATCGGCGTGATGTACCTGGGCTCGCTGGTCGAGGAGGCACCGAGCGACACGCTGTACGCGGAGCCCAAGCATCCGTACACCAAGGCCCTGATGTCGGCGGTGCCGGTGCCGGACCCGGAGGTGGAGGACCGCCGCGAGCGCATCCTGCTCACCGGCGACCTGCCCTCCCCGGCGAACCCGCCCAGCGGCTGCCGCTTCCACACCCGCTGCCCCTGGGCCCAGGCCGAGCGGTGCGCGACCGAACGGCCGGAGCTGAAGGACGTCGGCGGCGGTCACCGGGTGGCCTGCCACTACACCGCCGAGATCGCGGCCGGGACGCTGAAGCGGAGCCGGGGAGAGGTGGTGTCGGCGACCCGCGAGGGCGTCGAGGACGCCCCGCCGTCCGTGGGCTCCGGTGACGTGACGGCGCCGGAGCAGTCCGGGGAGCCGGTGGAGGAGAGCGCGCCGGAGAAGCCCGAGACCTTGACGGAGAAGGCCGAGCCGGAGTCCGTGGAGAAGGTGTCCGCGGAGGAGCCGGAGGCCCCCGCGGAGAAGAAGGGCGCGGCGGAGAAGGCCGTTTAGCCCTCTGCCGCGTGTCCGTCGGTGTTCATGGAACCCCTCGCCTTGGTTTGTAAGGCGAGGGGTTCTTGCTGAGTAAGAATATAAGGGTGCTCCAGCAACTCTTCAGCCCGTCCCTCCTGCACGCGCTCGACCTGGTCGGCATCTTCGTCTTCGCGATCTCGGGTGCCCTGCTGGCCGTTCGCAGGAACCTCGATGTCTTCGGCATCGCGGTTCTCGCGGAGGTCACCGCCCTCGGTGGCGGACTCTTCCGCGATGTGGTCATCGGCGCCGTGCCGCCCGCCGCCTTCACGGACCTGGGGTACTTCGTCACCCCGCTGCTCGCCGTGGTGCTGGTGTTCTTCCTGCACCCGCACGTGGAGCGCATCCAGAACGCCGTCAACTTCTTCGACGCCGCCGGGCTCGGTCTGTTCTGCGTCGTCGGCACCGCCAAGGCGTACGACTACGGGCTCGGCCTGACCGCCTCCGCCTGCCTCGGCCTGGCCACCGCGGTGGGCGGCGGCGTGGTGCGGGACGTGCTCGCCAACGAGGTGCCCTCGCTGCTGCGCTGGGACCGTGATCTCTACGCGGTACCGGCGATGGTCGGCGCGACGATGGTGGCGCTGTGTATCCGCTTCGACACGCTGAACGCGTTCACCAGCACCTTCGCCGTGATCACCGCGTTCACGCTGCGGCTGTTGGCGCTGCGGTACCACTGGCGGGCGCCCCGCGCGTGGCAGCGGCGCTCGACAGCCCGAGAGGAGGAGTAGGGCGGGGCGCCCGGGAGTGGGTACGGCACCCGGCAAAGCTACCGCTTAGTAATTACTTCTTGTACTCTTCATCCATGTCAGAAGCAGCCTTCGCCCAGGCCGCAACCCGGGCCACCGTCGGTGACAGCGAGTTCGACCGCGACACCGCGGTGACGCTCCGCGCGCCGGGCGTCTACGACGCCGACCTCTCCGCCGGCTGGACGATCATCAGCGCCGTCAACGGCGGCTACCTGCTGGCCGTCCTGGGCCGCGCCCTCGCCGACGCCCTGCCGCACTCGGACCCGTTCACCATCTCCGCGCACTACCTGACCGCCTCCCAGCCCGGCCCGGCGGTCGTCCGCACCGAGACCGTACGCACCGGGCGCACCCTGTCGACCGGGCAGGCGTCCCTCTTCCAGTACGACGACCAGGGCCGCGAGGTCGAACGCATCCGCGTGCTGGCCTCCTACGGCGACCTGGACACCCTCCCCGAGGACGTCCGTACGGCGGCCCGGCCGCCCGTGATACCGCCCATGGAGCAGTGCTTCGGCCCCGAGGACGGTCCGACCCCCGTCGACGGCAGCTCCGCCATCACCGAGCGGCTGATGCTCAAGCTCGACCCGTCGACCCTCGGCTGGGCCCTCGGACAGCCCTCCGGCAAGGGGGAGATGCGGGCCTGGTTCGGGCTCGCCGACGGCCGGGACCCCGATCCGTTCTCCCTGCTGCTCGCCGTGGACGCGCTGCCGCCCACCGCCTTCGAGATCGGGCTCACCGGCTGGGTCCCCACGGTCGAGCTGACGGCGCACGTCCGCTCCCGTCCGGCGCCCGGCCCGCTGCGGGTGTCGATCACCACCCGCAACCTCGCCGGCGGCTTCCTGGAGGAGGACGCCGAGGTCTGGGACACCGCGGACCGGCTGGTGGCCCAGTCCCGCCAGCTGGCCCGCGTACGGCTGTCCTGAGGGGCCCTGTGCCGTGGTGGCGGGGCGGCGGGCTCGATGTGTTTCCGTACGCCCGCCGTCACCACCCCGCACGGTCGCCGACCTGTAGGCCGTCCGCCATGCAGGGGGACGGCACCCTCTCGGGGAGCTTCTGAGCCGGAGTGCTCGCACCGGCGTCGTTTCCCGGCCGACCGCGCCCCGGGTCCGCCGGACAAGGCCCGTAGAATCGGCCTCACCATGGCATACCTCGACCACGCCGCGACCACCCCGATGCTTCCCGAGGCAGTCGAGGCACTCACCGCGCACCTGAGCGTCACCGGCAACGCCTCCTCCCTGCACGCGGCCGGCCGGCGTGCCCGCCGGACCGTCGAGGAGGCCCGCGAAACCCTCGCCGAAGCCCTCGGCGCCCGCCCCAGCGAGGTGGTCCTCACCTCCGGCGGGACCGAGGCCGACAACCTCGCGGTGAAGGGCCTGTACTGGGCCCGCCGCGCCGCGGAGCCGGCCCGCACCCGCGTGCTCGCGAGCCCCGTCGAGCACCACGCCGTCCTCGACGCCGTGCACTGGCTCGGCGAGCACGAGGACGCCACCGTCGAGTACCTGCCGGTCGACTCCTACGGCCGGGTCCACCCGGACGCGCTGCGCGAGGCGATCGCCCGCAACCCCGACGACGTGGCGCTGGCCACCGTGATGTGGGCGAACAACGAGATCGGGACGCTGCTGCCGGTCCGCGAACTCGCCGAGACCACTGCCGAGTTCGGTGTTCCGCTGCACTCCGACGCGGTTCAGGCCTTCGGCCAGGTGCCCGTGGACTTCGCCTCCTCGGGGCTCGCCGCGATGACCGTGTCCGGCCACAAGATCGGCGGCCCGTACGGCATCGGGGCGCTGGTCCTGGGCCGCGAGCACACACCCGTGCCGGTGCTGCACGGCGGCGGTCAGGAACGCCACGTGCGCTCCGGCACGCTCGACGTGCCCGCGGTCGCCTCCTTCGCGGTCGCCGGCCTGGCCGCCGAGCGGCGGGAACGGTTCGCCCGCGAGATCGGCGCCCTCCGCGACGACCTGGTCGCCGCGGTCCGCGAGGCCGTCCCGGACGCCGTCCTCGGCGGCGACCCCTCTCCCGGGGGGCGGCTTCCGGCCAACGCCCACTTCACGTTCCCCGGCTGCGAGGGCGACTCCCTGCTGCTCCTGCTCGACGCCCAGGGCATCGAGTGCTCCACCGGCTCCGCCTGCACGGCGGGCATCGCCCAGCCCAGCCACGTCCTCCTGGCCACCGGCACCGACCCGGACCTGGCCCGCGGCACCCTCCGCTTCTCCCTCGGCCACACCTCCACCCGGGCCGACGTCGAAGCCCTGGCCAAGGCCATCGGCCCGGCGGTGGAACGGGCCCGGGCGGCGGGGCTGTCCTGACTTCCCCCGGGCACGACGACGACCTACGAGACGGGTTCCCTTCGCCGGTATGACCCGGATCAGGTGACTAGGGGTCGCCTTCCGGTCCTCAGACCTTCCGGCCTCTCAGCCCGACCGTCGACGTCGGCACCAGCGGAAGCCGAAGCTTCGCGCTGAAGTCGGCTACTCCGGTCGAACTCCCTCACTCGTCCCGTAGGCCTATTCCTATGATAAAACGTCCATCGCTGAATGGAAGAGGGTGGATTGAGATTTTTGTCCGGTTTTTCGAATGGAGAGGTCAGGCCGTCGCCGTGCGCGCCTGACGTACGAGCTTCATGTAGCGGTCCCAGTCCCAGTGCGGGCCCGGGTCGGTGTGATCCGTCCCCGGTACCTCGATGTGGCCGAGGATGTGCTTCCGGTCGACGGGTATGTCGTAGCGCGCGCAGATCCGGGCCGTGAGCCGGGCCGAGGCCTCGTACATCTCGTCCGTGAGGTCCTGCGGCCGGTCCACGAACCCTTCGTGCTCGATGCCGATGCTGCGCTCGTTGTAGTCGCGGTTGCCCGCGTGGTACGCCACGTCGAGCTCGCGGATCATCTGTGTGACGCGCCCGTCCTGTCCGACGATGTAGTGCGTGGCGGCCCGGTGCTCGGGGTCCTGGAACGCCCGCACCGCGCCGTCGAAGCTGCCCTGGGTGACATGGACGATCACCATGTCGATGCCGTAGTCGTCGGGCCGGTCCGCGCGCCGCCAGTTGGCGTCCGAGGCCGCGACCCAGCGGGCGCCCGAGAAGTCGACCACGCCCTGCGCGCGCGGCTTCTCGATCCCGGGCACACGCCACCACAGGCGGCCCAACTCGCCCCGCGCCAGCACGGCGGTGCCCGCGGCGGCCGCCACCCCGCCGACGATCAGGGCACGCCGCCCGATGCGCCGATCGCCGTCCTTGGAAGCTCTTCTTTCCCCATGCCGGCAACAACGGATATCCGGTGGCTCCGGTTCCCGTGCCCCGTACCCTGGAGGGGTTATGACTGAAATCCCGCAGCCCTCCCGCTCCCGCCCCCTCCGGGTACTGGCCGCCATGTCCGGCGGAGTCGACTCCGCCGTGGCCGCCGCCCGTGCCGCCGAAGCGGGACACGACGTGACCGGCGTCCACCTCGCGCTCTCCGCGAATCCCCAATCCTTCCGCACGGGCGCGCGGGGCTGTTGCACCATCGAGGACTCGCGTGACGCCCGCCGCGCCGCCGACGTCATCGGCATCCCGTTCTACGTGTGGGACCTCGCCGACCGCTTCCGTGAGGACGTGGTGGAGGACTTCGTCGCCGAGTACGAGGCGGGCCGCACCCCCAACCCGTGCCTGCGCTGCAACGAGAAGATCAAGTTCGCCGCACTGCTGGACAAGGCCCTGGCCCTCGGCTTCGACGCCGTGGCCACCGGCCACTACGCGCGCGTGGTCACCCTGTCCGACGGCACGCGAGAGCTGCACCGCGCCTCGGACATGGCCAAGGACCAGTCGTACGTGCTGGGCGTGCTGGACGACCGGCAGCTCGCCCACGCGATGTTCCCGCTCGGCGACACGGTCACCACCAAGGAGGAGATCCGCGCGGAGGCCGAGCGGCGCGGACTCGCGGTCGCCAAGAAGCCCGACTCCCACGACATCTGCTTCATCGCCGACGGCGACACCCAGGGCTTCCTCGCGAACCGGCTGGGCAGGGCCGAAGGTGACATCGTCGACGAGTCCGGCAGCAAGGTCGGCACGCACGAGGGCGCCTACGGCTTCACCATCGGCCAGCGCAAGGGCCTGCGGATCGGCACTCCCGCCCCCGACGGCAAGCCCCGCTACGTCCTCGACATCTCCCCGGTGACCAACACGGTCACCGTCGGCCCCGCGGACGCCCTCGACGTCGACGCCCTCACCGCGATCAACCCCCGCTGGTGCGGCACCGCCCCGACCGGCCCCGGCACCTACACCGCCCAGCTCCGCGCCCACGGTGACGAGACCGAGGTCACCGCCGAACTGACCGACGGCACCCTGGAGGTCTCCTTCAAGGAGCCGGTCCGGGGCGTGGCCCCCGGCCAGGCCGTCGTCCTCTACGCGGGCACCCGCGTGGTCGGCTCCGCCACCATCGCCACGACGTCCCGCGCGACGAAAACACCCACGACGGTCTGACCCCGAGGAGTCCGACGGGGCCGGCGCGGTGAGCTTGTCGAAAACCGTGAGCAGTTGGCGGGCGACTGTCACTTCGGCGCTCGAATGAGCGCCGAAGTGACAGTGAGGCCCGGAATGCTCACACTCTTCGGGAAGGGCCGTCCCGCGTCCAGCAGGACGGTCGCCACGGCGGCTGCCCATGCGTGCCCCCGCCCGTCATGGCTTCTCCGCCCCGTCAGTGGCTCTGCGGTTGTGCGGCAAATTCGTGGACCAGTTGGATCTCACCGACGATGTGGGCGTTGGACTCGTCCAGTTCCTCGGCCGGAACCCACAGTTCGAGGATGGTCCGCCCACCTGCCTGCTGCACGGGATACCGGGCGAGGAACTCCGACTCGACCTCGAAGCGGGTGACGAAGCCGGCACCGTCGTGCTTCACGTTCCAGTCCCTGGCGATCCTGATCGCGTAGTCCTCGTGGAGGACCGGACAGAAGACCGGCTGCTCGGGCAGGCGGGGCGGTCAGGCACGCCAGTTCAGCTCCCGAACCAGCTCCAGCTCCTTCGGGCCCGTCGGGCGCCACAGGGTCGCCCGTCGCCCGTCGGACGGTCATCGGTCTCGCTCCCCGCACCTCGAGAGCCGCGGAAACGGCTGGTCGGAAGACCGGACGATACCGACACACCAGGCCCCGCGGCCACGCTGTTCCCGCCCGTACACGCCCCCGCACGCGATGAGGCCACCGCCACGCACAGGCTGGGGGAGCTCGCCGACCGGGCGGGCAGCGCGACGGACACCTGTCCCGAGTTCCCCGTGCCGTCGGTGCCGGGCGGGCCGGACGCGGAGCGGGCCGGGGACTGCTGATCCTCGATCTGCTGGCCGACGACTGGGGCGGATGCGGGCCAGGGGAGGGCGGTGTTCGGGGTGAGCGGCGAGAGCGTCTGGTTCTGCCCGTGCTCGGCGCCTGACGGAAGGGTGCCCGTCTGCCTGGTCCGTCACACGGCGTGGCGGAGAACCGAGGCCGAGCGACCCGGCCCCGTTCGTGCCCTCACCGCGAGAAGAAGTCCGCCAGTACCGGGGCCAGGACGTCCGGCTCCACCATGTGGGTCTGGCCGGCCAGAGTGCGGCAGGTGCCCCGGGGGACGGCGTCCGCGATGGCCCGGGCGGCCTCGCGCATCCAGGCCGGGCTCGCGTCGCCCGCGAGGGACAGCACCGGCACGGGGATCGACGCCAGCAGTTCCACGGGGACGCCGCCGTCGCCCATGACCGCGTCGTCGTAGGCGAGGCTCGGCGCCATCGACTCCATACCGGCCCACAGGGGGGACTGCCGGGCGCCCTGGATCACCGCCTCGCTCAGCCCGGTGAGACGGAGGAAGAGCTCCACGGCGTCCCCGCGGCGCCCCTCGGCGAGTGCTTGCGTCAGGCGTTCGGTGTACTGAGCGCGCTCGCGCAGGTCGTCCTCGGACATCGCGTACGGCGTCTCGTACACGGCGACATGCCGCACCGGCAGCCCGCTCGCCGCCGCGCGCAGCGCCAGCGCGCCGCCCGAGGAGACGCCGTACAGCGACGCCCCCCGCCCATCGCCTCGATCAGCGCCGCCAGGTCCTCCACCTCGCGTTCCACCGCGTACGGCCGGGTGTCCCCGCTCGCGCCGCGCCCCCGGCGGTCGTAGACGACGACCCGGAACCGCTCCGACAGCGGCGCGGCGAGCGGCGCCACCGTGGCGCCCGTCGACATCGCGCCGCTGACGAGGACGACCACGGAACCCCGTCCGGCGCTCTCGTGGGCGATGGGGGTGCCGTCCCGCGAAAGGATGTTCTTGTCCATGGTTGTCGAGACTGCCGCACCGCGGCGCGATCGTCGGTGAGGCGGGCGGCGCGTCCGACGATCGCAACCCTTCTATCCGATCATCGGACTTCCCCTCCTCTTGGCCTATTGGACTTCCACCTCGTAGAAGCACAGGTGGTCCTTGATGCCGGCGACGTCCGGCTTCGGGTCCGGGTACGCCCAGACGAGATCGGGTGCGTCCGGGCGCGACCAGTAGGACGCGGTGCCCTTGAAGGGGCAGTGGGTGTGGGTGTCGGACGGGGCCAGCAGGTCGAGCCGTGCGTCCTCGGGCGGGATGTAATATCGCGCGGGACAGCCCGTCTCGCGCAGCACCAGCGCCCGGTCGCTTTCGGCCAGCACCTCCCCGCCGTGCACCACGCGCACGTGCCGGTCGCTCCGCTCGACGGTGATGCGGTGTCCTCTGGTCACGGGCCACGCTCCTCGGGTAGCCGGGTCGACGGATACAGCGCACGCTGAAGCCGAGTTCTTCCCCCAGGAGGCACCATGGGAGCCGCGGACACCGTTCGCAACCGCAGTACCCTCGCCCACCAGGTCCGCTACGCGGTGCGGCATCCGCGGCGCGTCCCCCGCCACGCCCGGCGTCTGCTGCGTGACGCCTGGCTGCGGCTGCGGTACCGCGACCACATCTCCTACTACCGGGCCGTGATGGCCTCCGACGCGGCCCGCAGCGCGGAGGCGGCGGTGGGGCACAACCCCTCGAGGGAACAGTGGGCCCGCATCGGCCGGATGCAGTTCGACTACCTGGTCGGGCACGGGCTGAGCCCGCACCACCGGATGCTGGAGATCGGCTGTGGCAACCTGCGCGCCGGGCGCCTCTTCATCGACCACCTCGAAACCGGTCACTACTACGGCATCGACATCTCGCCGCACATCCTGCTGGCCGCGCAGGACACCGTGGTGCGCGAGGGGCTCCAGGCGAAGCTGCCCCATCTGGCACTCGCCGATGATCTGACCTTCGCCTTCCTGCCCGAGGGGCACTTCGACGTCGTGCACGCGCACAGTGTCTTCTCCCACTCGCCCCGGCACGTCATCGAGGAGTGCTTCGCGCATGTCGGCCGGGTGCTCGCCCCGGGCGGGTTCTTCGACTTCACGTTCGGCCGCACGGAGGGCGAGGAACACCACGTACTGCACGAGGACTTCTACTACCGGACCGAGACGCTCGCCGGACTGGCCGCCGAGCACGGCCTGTCGGCGCGGTTCATGGACGACTGGGAGGAGCTGCCGCACCGGCAGTCCAGGATGCGGCTCACCGCGCTGTCCGACCGGGCCCGTACTGTGAGCCCGTGAACATCTGTGTCTTCCTCTCCGCGGCCGACCTGGACGAGCGCTACACGGGCCCCGCGCGGGAGTTCGCCCGGCTGCTCGGCAAGGGCGGCCACACCCTGGTGTGGGGCGGCTCCGACGTCGGCCTGATGAAAGTCGTCGCCGACGGGGTGCAGGAGGCGGGCGGGCGGCTCCTCGGTGTCTCCGTGGAGTTCCTGGCGGCGAAGGCACGCCGGGGTGCCGACGAGATGGTGATCGCCCCCGACCTGGCGGAGCGCAAGCGCCTGCTCCTCGACAAGGCCGACGCGGTCGTGATCATGGTGGGCGGTACCGGCACGCTGGACGAGGCGACCGAGATCCTGGAGCTGAAGAAGCACGGACACACGGACAAGCCGGTGGTCCTGCTGAACACCGCGGGCTTCTACGACGGTCTCAAGACGCAGTTCCGGCGGATGGAGGCCGAGGGCTTCCTGCCCCGCGCCCTCACCGACCTGGTGTTCTTCGCGGAGGAGCCCGTCGGGGCGATGGCGTTCCTGGAGGAGAGCCAGGGCATCTAGAGCCTGGCTCGGGTTCTCCCGTGGCGTCGCGACGCCCGGCACGCTCCCCCAAGCCCTCCGAGCAGGGGCCCCACTTGCCGCGCCGGCCGTCCTCCGACGTCGCTCCGCCACGTCGGAGGACGGCCGGCACACCGAGAGCACGCACCGAACGCCGCTCCCTCCTCCAGGGGAGAACCCGAGCCAGGCCCTGACCGTGCGTGATGCGAGCATGGCGGCATGGCTACACATGTGATCACCGGAGCGGGCTCCGGCATCGGCGCGGCCGTCGCCCGCAGGCTGCACGCGCGCGGGGACGAACTCGTGCTGCACGCGCGTGAGGCGGGGCGGGCGAAGGAGCTGGCGGCCGCGTTCCCCGGGGCGCGGACCCTCGTCGGTGACCTGGCGGACCCCGGCAGGCTCAGCTGGGCCTTCTCCCACCAGTCGCTCCCGGACCGGGTGGACTCCCTGCTGCACATCGCCGGCGTCGTCGACCTCGGCCTGGTCGGCGAGCTGACGCCGAAGACCTGGCGGCACCAGCTCGACGTCAACCTCGTCGCCCCCGCCGAGCTCACCCGCCTCTTCCTGCCCCAGCTCCGCGCGAGCCGCGGCCACGTGGTCTTCGTCAACTCCGGCGCCGGGCTGAGCGCCCACGCCCAGTGGTCCGCCTACGCGGCCTCCAAGCACGGCCTGAAGGCCCTCGCCGACTCGCTGCGCCACGAGGAGCACGGCAACGGCGTCCGCGTCACCTCGGTCTACCCCGGCCGCACCGCCAGCCCCATGCAGGCCAAGGTCCACCAGCAGGAGGGCAAGGACTACGACCCCGGCAGGTGGATCGACCCCGAGTCGGTCGCCACGACCATCCTCATGGCCCTCGACCTGCCCAGGGACGCGGAGATCAACGATCTGACGGTACGGCCGGGACGCTGACCTCACGGGTACGGGCCGGTGGGCGTACGGGCCGGGACGCCGGATCCCCGGACCGTTCCGTACGCTTCTCCGGTGAGCGATAACAGCCAGTTCAGGTTCGGGGCCGCGACCGGGGTCGGGTCGATGCCGGGTGGGGACCCCCGCGAGGCCGTCAGGACCGTCACCGGAAGCTTCGAGGACTTTCCGTTCCTGCCCGAACTGCCCGCCCGGGGGCCCGGCGCGGACATGATCGGACGGACCGCCGGGATGCTCGTCGAGCTGTACGCGCGCGTGGAGCCCAGCGGCTGGCGGATCGGGGACCGACCGGGGCGGGACACCAAGCGGGCCCGCTCCTGGCTCGGCGAGGACCTCGACGCGCTGGAGGAGTTCACCCAGGGGTACGAGGGCACGCTGAAGGTGCAGGCCGTGGGCCCGTGGACGCTCGCCGCCCAGCTGGAGCTGAGGAACGGCGAGGCCGCCCTCTCCGACCCCGGCGCCTGCCGTGACCTCACCGCCTCGCTCGCCGAGGGACTGCGTCTGCACCTCGACGAGATGCGGCGTCGCGTGCCCGGCGCGCGGCTCGTCCTCCAGCTCGACGAGCCGTCCCTCACCGACGTCCTGCGCGGCCGGGTGCGCAGCGCCAGCGGCTACCGCACCCACCGCGCGGTGGACCGGCAGCTGGTCGAGGCCGCGCTCCGGGACGTCATCGGGGTGCACGGCGGCGGGCCCGTCGTGGTCCACTCGTGCGCGCCGGACGTGCCGTTCGCCCTGCTGCGCCGGGCGGGCGCGCAGGCGATCTCCTTCGACTTCTCGCTTCTCACCGAGCGTGACGACGACACGATCGGGGAGGCGGTCGAGAGCGGCACCCGGCTGTTCACCGGTGTCGTGCCGGGCACGGACGGCCCGTTGTCAGACCCTGCCGGTAGCGTCATGGGTGTCAGAACGCTGTGGCGCAGGCTGGGGCTGCGGCCGGGCCTTCTCCCGGAGGCGGTCACGGTCACTCCGGCGTGCGGACTCGCCGGGGCCTCCCCGGAGTACACGCGCACGGCCTACGCGCACTGCGTCCGGGCGGCGAGATCCCTCGCGGACAACCCAGAGTAACGGGAGGACACACGGTGGCGGGTGACAAGCAGGCGGAGACGACGAGCGTGCCGGCCGAGGCACGGGAGCAGCACGCCAAGCTCGCTGAGCAGATCGAGGAGCACCGCTTCCGGTACTACGTGAACGACGCGCCCGTCGTCAGCGACGCCGAGTTCGACCGGCTGCTGCGCGAACTGGAGGCACTGGAGGAGGAGTACCCGGAGCTGCGCACCCCCGACTCCCCGACCCAGAAGGTCGCCGGGGCGTACGCGACGGAGTTCACGTCCGTCGCGCACCGCTCCCGCATGCTCTCCCTCGACAACACCTTCAACGACGACGACCTCGCCGCCTGGGCCGAGCGCATCCACCGCGAACTGGGCGAGCAGGAGTTCCACTTGCTGTGCGAGCTGAAGGTCGACGGCCTCGCCGTGAACCTCACCTACGAGCACGGGCGCCTGGTCCGCGCGGCGACCCGGGGCGACGGCCGCACCGGCGAGGACATCACGCCCAACGTGCGGACGATCGCCGAGATCCCGGACCGCCTGAAGGGCGACGAGGTCCCCGACCTCGTGGAGATCCGCGGCGAGGTCTTCTTCCCGATGGAGAAGTTCCAGGGGCTCAACGCCCGCCTGGTGGAGGCCGGTGACAAGCCCTTCGCCAACCCCCGCAACGCGGCGGCCGGTTCGCTGCGCCAGAAAGACCCGCGCGTCACCGCCAGCCGCCCGCTGCACATGGTCGTCCACGGCATCGGTGCCCTGGAGGGTCTCACCGGTCTGTCCCGCCTCTCCGAGGCGTACGACCTGCTGAAGGCCTGGGGCCTGCCCACCTCCCCGCACAACAGGGTCGTCGACGGCCTCGCCGGCGTGAGGGAGTTCATCGCGTACTACGGCGAGCACCGGCACTCCGTGGCGCACGAGATCGACGGAGTGGTGGTCAAGCTCGACGAGATCCCGCTCCAGGGCCGTCTCGGCAGCACCTCGCGCGCTCCGCGCTGGGCCATCGCGTACAAGTACGCGCCCGAGGAGGTCAACACCAAGCTGGTCAACATCCGCGTGGGCGTGGGCCGTACGGGCAGGGTCACGCCCTACGCGCAGGTCGAGCCGGTCACCGTGGCCGGTTCCGAGGTGGAGTTCGCCACGCTGCACAACCAGGACGTGGTCAAGGCCAAGGGCGTCCTCATCGGTGACACGGTGGTGCTGCGCAAGGCGGGTGACGTCATCCCGGAGATCCTCGGTCCGGTCGTCGACCTGCGCGACGGCAGTGAGCGTGAGTTCGTGATGCCGAGCGAGTGCCCGGAGTGCGGCACGCCGCTGCGCGCGATGAAGGAGGGTGACGTCGATCTGCGCTGCCCCAACGCCCGAACCTGTCCTGCCCAGTTGCGGGAGCGGCTGTTCTATCTCGCGGGCCGCAAGGCGCTGGACATCGAGCACTTCGGCTATGTCGCCGCGGCGGCGCTCACCAGGCCGCTGGAACCGAAGGATCCGCCGCTGAGGGACGAGGGCGACCTGTTCGACCTCACCGTCGAGCAGTTGCTGCCCATCAAGGCGTACGTCCTCGACCAGGACAGCGGTCTGCCCAAGCGGGACCCGAAGACGGGCGAGGAGAAGATCGCCACCGTCTTCGCCAACCAGGAGGGTGAGCCGAGGAAGAACGCCGTCGCGATGCTGGCGAACATCGAGGCGGCCAAGGAGCGCCCGCTCGCGCGGGTCCTCACCAGCCTGTCCATCCGGCACGTCGGCCCGGTCGCGGCCGAGGCGCTGGCCCGGGAGTTCCGGTCCATCGACCGGATCGAGCAGGCAACCGAGGAGGAGTTGGCCGGCACCGAGGGCGTCGGCGGCATCATCGCCGCCTCCCTCAAGCAGTGGTTCGCCGAGGACTGGCACCGCGAGATCATCCGCAAGTGGCGGGCGGCCGGTGTCCGCATGGAGGACGAGGGGTCCGGCGAGGACGAGGGCCCGCGTCCACTGGCGGGACTGACGGTCGTGGTGACCGGCACCCTGGAGCACTACACCCGGGACGGCGCGAAGGAGGCGCTGCAGACCCGGGGAGCGAAAGTGACCGGTTCGGTCTCGAAGAAGACGTCCTTCGTCGTCGTGGGAGACAACCCCGGGTCGAAACACGACAAGGCGATGCAGCTCAAGGTGCCGGTTCTGAACGAGGAGGGCTTCACCGTTCTTCTCGAAGAAGGGCCGGAAGCCGCCTCCGACAAGGCACTTCAGGCCGAGGAGTAGCGGTGGAAGGCCACCCGATCGGCGCATACCAGATGCATACGGGTGGCTGGGGCGCATTCGGGCAACCGTCGCCGACCGGTGCCCCTGGAAGCCCTCTGCGGCCTAGTGTTGGGATGTGCGCCTGCCGTGCCCAGCTGCGGTCGGGGCATCCCTGTGTTCATGACGGGGCCGTGGAAGGGCTTTCCAACACGGAGCCGCTGAGGGTAGTCGGGCATCGAGCCGTGTGGTGTGGGCACCGCCGGCTGTGAGAGGGACGGGAATGGAACCCACCGAGAGCGCCGCCCCGGGCTCACGGCTGCGCCTGGGCCTGCGCCGCATGGCGGCCGTACGACGACGCAGACGTGGGGACGGGCGGCCCGCGGGGCATCCGGGCACGCAGGGGCGCCCCGCGGCGCACACCGCGGACGCGCGCGCGGGGAACGCACGCGGCGCCGGACCGCCGGCCGCCGGGCAGTCGGCTGGCGGACAGCCTGCCGCCGGACACGCTCCCGGACGGCCCCCGCACGGACCAGGACAGGCGCCGCGCGGTCCCGGAGCGTCCTCGCCGGGCACCGGACTGCCCTCGTACCGCACCGGATTGTCAGGAGCGGACACGGAACGCCACCCGTCCCGGCCCGCGTTGCCCACGGTGGTCGTCGCGGCGGCCGCGTTCGTGCTGGGTGTCGGCTTCCTGCGGGCGTTCACCGGTGGGCACGCGCTCTTCCCGTCCGGCCGGGTCGGCTGGTCCCTGGCCGTACTGACCGGGATCATCGTCGGTCACCTGGTGATGCTGGGCCGCTGCCGCTGGTGGGGCGGCACCGGATCGGGCGGCGCCGTCACCCTCGCCGTGCTGCTGCTCTACGGCTGGGTCCCGGCCGCCATGGTCAGCCTCACCGTGGTCGTGCTGGTCGGCGTAGCCAGGCGGGGCCGCTGGCGCCAGGGCATCCTGCACGGCGCGGTGGACCTGCTCGGCATCAGCGCCGGCGCGCTGGTGCCGGCCCTCTTCGGGTCCGCACCGTCCGTCGAGTCCCCCTCGACCCCGGACACCTGGGGCCTGCACACCGCTGCCGAGGTGGTGCTGGCCGCTCTCGCGTATCTCGCGGTCACCCGCACCCTCCTCTGGTACCTGCACACCCCGCGCGCCGGACTGCCCACCGTCGCCCGCACCGCCCTGGCCAGACAGGGCCTGGTCGCGGTCGCGCTGCTCGGTATAGCGCCGCTGATCTGCGTGGTCGCGTACGCCCGGCCGATTCTGCTGCCCCTGTTCGCCATCCCGCTGATCGCGCTCGACTCCACCCTGTGGATAGCGAGGGCCCGAGCGGAGGAGCAGTTGCGCGATCCGCTGACCGGGCTGCCCAACCGCCAGTGGCTGCTGGAGCGCATCTGGACCGCGCTGGACGACGCCGAGCGCATCGGCGCCCGCGCTGCCCTGATGCTGATCGACCTCGACCGTTTCCGATCGGTCAATGACACTCTCGGTCACCTTGCCGGTGACCGGCTGCTGCTGCAGATCGCCGACCGGCTGAGGCTGGCCCTGCCGCGCGGGGCGGAGGCCGCGCGGCTCGGTGGCGACGAGTTCGCCGTGTTACTGCCGGTCGCCGACTCCACGACGTCCGCGACCCGGGTCGCCCGCAGTCTGGTCTCCGCGCTGAGCTCGCCGCTCGACCTCGACGGGCTCACCCTCGTACTGGAGGCCAGCGCGGGCGTCGCCGTCTTCCCCGATCACGCCCTCGACGCCGAGGGGCTGCTGCGGCGGGCGGACGTGGCGATGTACCAGGCCAAACGGGACCGTACCGGCGTCGAGGTCTACGAGTCCAAGCGGGACTCCAACACCCCCGACCGGCTGGGACTCCTGGGCGACCTGCGCCGGGCCCTGGACGCCCACGAGGTCCAGCTCCACTACCAGCCCAAGGTCCGCTTCGATGGACAGGTCGCGGGCCTGGAGGCCCTGGTCCGCTGGGTGCACCCGGAGCGAGGCAGGGTCCCGCCGGACGAGTTCATAGCGATCGCCGAGTCTTCCGGCCTGATGCCGCGTCTCACCGAGTACGTGCTGGAAACCGCCCTCGGACAGGTCGCCCGGTGGCGCTCCCAGGGCCTGTTCGTGCCGGTCGCGGTCAACGTCTCCCCGCGTGACGTCCACACCCCCGGCTTCGCCGGCTCCGTCGCGGCGCGACTGGCCCGGCACGGTGTGCCGGCGGGAGCGCTCCAACTCGAGATCACCGAGCACGTCCTCCTGGAGGACCCGCAGCGCGCCGCCGACACCCTCAACGGGCTGACCGGGCACGGCGTGAAGATGTCCCTGGACGACTTCGGCACCGGCTACTCCTCCCTCGTGCACCTGCGGCGGCTGCCCGTCAGCGAACTGAAGATCGACCGCTCCTTCGTGGCCCGGCTGGCCGTCGACGCCGAGGACGCCGAGATCGTGCGCTGCACCATCGACCTCGCCCATTCGCTCGGCCTGCTCGTCGTCGCCGAGGGCGTCGAGGACGACGAGACCTGGGAACGCCTGCGCGACCTCGACTGCGACGCCGTCCAAGGCTGGCTGGTCGCGGCCGCGATGCCGCCCGACGAGGCCACGGCCTGGCTCCTCGCCCGCGGCTCCCGGGGCTGGCAACGCCCGGCAGTGGCCCTCCCCGCGGCAGCATCCGACGACTCGACCCGCCGGGCCTGACAGCGTTTCGTCCCGGCACGGGCCGGGTGCGGAGGGGGTGGTGTCGGCCCGGGTTCCGGCGTCCTGATCGTGGCACCGGTGTGCCGTGGTTTCGGGGGCGGGGGAAACCGTTTCACGGGTACGGGGCGGCGCCCCATAGGATTGGGGCCTGTCGTCACCTTCCCGCCCGCCGCTCCACGCCTGGCCCGGATCGCGACGGCCTAGCCCCGAACCGCACACTCACCCCAGAGGATCGCTGCATGCCTGGCATTACGCGCGAGGAGGTCGCCCACCTCGCCCGGCTGGCGCGTCTGGAGCTGAAGCCCGAAGAGCTCGACCACTTCGCAGGCCAGCTCGACGACATCATCGGCGCGGTGGCCCGCGTCAGCGAGGTCGCCGACCAAGACGTACCGCCGACCTCGCACCCGCTGCCGCTGACGAACGTCATGCGCCCGGACGAGGTCCGTCCCTCGCTCACCCCCGAGCAGGCGCTCTCCGGCGCCCCGGCCCAGGAGCAGCAGCGTTTCAAGGTGCCGCAGATCCTGGGGGAGGACTGAATTCCATGATGGACATCATCAAGCTCACGGCCGCCGACACCGCCGCGAAGATCGCCTCCGGCGAGCTCACGGCCGTCCAGGTCACCGAGGCTCACCTGACCCGGATCGAGGCCGTCGACGAGAAGGTGCACGCCTTCCTGCACGTCGACCGCGAGGGCGCCCTCGCCCAGGCCCGCGCCGTTGACGAGAAGCGGGCCAGGGGCGAGAAGCTCGGCCCGCTGGCCGGCGTCCCCCTCGCCCTCAAGGACATCTTCACCACCGAGGGCATCCCGACCACCGTCGGCTCGAAGCTCCTCGAGGGCTGGATCCCGCCGTACGACGCGACGCTCACCAAGCGGCTCAAGGCCGCCGACGTCGTCATCCTCGGCAAGACCAACATGGACGAGTTCGCCATGGGGTCGTCGACCGAGAACAGCGCCTACGGCCCGACCGGCAACCCCTGGGACCTCACCAAGATCCCCGGCGGGTCCGGCGGCGGGTCGAGCGCCGCGCTCGCCTCCTTCCAGGCCCCCCTCGCCATCGGCACCGACACCGGTGGCTCCATCCGCCAGCCGGCCTCCGTCACCGGCACCGTCGGTGTGAAGCCGACCTACGGCGCGGTCTCCCGCTACGGCATGGTGGCGTTCTCCTCCTCCCTCGACCAGGGCGGCCCCTGCGCCCGCACGGTCCTGGACACGGCCCTGCTGCACGAGGTCATCGCCGGGCACGACCCGCTCGACTCCACCTCCATCGACGCCCCGGTCCCGCCGGTCGTCGAGGCCGCCCGCAACGGCTCGGTCACCGGCCTGCGCGTCGGTGTCGTCAAGCAGTTCCGCGGTGAGGGCTACCAGGCCGGCGTCGTCCAGCGGTTCGACGAGACCGTCGAGCTCCTCAAGGAACTGGGCGCCGAGATCGTCGAGCTGGACTGCCCGTCCTTCGACCTCGCGCTGTCGGCGTACTACCTGATCGCACCGTCCGAGTGCTCCTCCAACCTCGCCCGCTTCGACGGCCTGCGCTACGGCCTGCGGAGCGGCGACGACGGAACGCACTCCGCCGAGGAGGTCACCTCGCTGACCCGTGAGGCCGGCTTCGGCCCCGAGGTCAAGCGCCGCATCATGCTCGGCACGTACGCCCTGTCGAGCGGCTACTACGACGCGTACTACGGCAGCGCCCAGAAGGTCCGCACGCTGATCAAGCAGGACTTCGACAAGGCGTTCGAGCAGGTCGACGTGATCGTCTCCCCGACGACCCCCACCACCGCCTTCCCGATCGGCGAGCGTGCCGACGACCCGATGGCGATGTACCTCGCCGACCTGTGCACCATCCCGACCAACCTGGCCGGCAACGCCGCCATGTCGCTGCCCTGCGGCCTCGCGCCCGAGGACGGCCTGCCGGTCGGACTGCAGATCATCGCCCCGGTCATGAAGGACGACCGCCTCTACAAGGTGGGTGCCGCCGTCGAGGCCGCCTTCGTGGAAAAGTGGGGCCACCCGCTGCTCGAGGAGGCTCCGTCGCTGTGAGTGCACTGACCAAGGCCAAGGGCTTCAAGAAGTCCAGGTCCGGTACGTACCTGTCCATGGCCGCCACCGCGTTCGGCGCGTTCGGCGTCGCCAAGCGCGTCAAGAAGGCCCGGCTGGAGAAGGACACCCTGGTCCTGATCGACGCCACCGTGTCCGCCGCCGCCATCGTCACCGGCCTCGCCATCCTCTACCGCGAGCTGAAGCGGCTGGGCGACGACGACGTCCTGCTGGGCTGAGAGGGAAGTTTCACCGTGACCACCACGACCGACCTGGTGTCGTACGAGGACGCGCTGGCGTCGTACGACCCCGTCATGGGCCTCGAGGTCCATGTCGAACTCGGCACCAAGACCAAGATGTTCTGCGGCTGCTCGACGGCGCTCGGCGCCGACCCGAACACCCAGACCTGCCCGGTCTGCCTCGGCCTGCCCGGCGCGCTCCCGGTCGTCAACGCGACCGGCGTCGAGTCGGCGATCAAGATCGGTCTCGCGCTGAACTGCGAGATCGCCGAGTGGTGCCGTTTCGCCCGGAAGAACTACTTCTATCCGGACATGCCGAAGAACTTCCAGACCTCCCAGTACGACGAGCCGATCGCCTTCAACGGTTACCTCGACGTGCAGCTGGAGGACGGCGAGACCTTCCGCGTGGACATCGAGCGCGCCCACATGGAGGAGGACACCGGCAAGTCGACGCACGTCGGCGGCGCCACCGGCCGTATCCACGGCGCGTCCCACTCCCTGCTCGACTACAACCGCGCCGGCATCCCGCTGATCGAGATCGTCACCAAGCCGATCGTCGGTGCCGGGGAGCGTGCTCCCGAGGTCGCGCGCGCCTACGTGCGTGAGCTGCGCGAGCTCATCCGGGCGCTCGGTGTGTCCGAGGCCCGGATGGAGATGGGCCAGATGCGCTGCGACGTCAACCTGTCGCTGCGTCCGCACGGGCGGGAGAAGTTCGGCACCCGCTCGGAGACGAAGAACGTCAACTCGCTGCGGTCCGTGGAGCGTGCCGCCCGCTTCGAGATCCAGCGGCACGCCGCCGTGCTGGGCGGCGGCGGGACGATCATCCAGGAGACCCGGCACTTCCACGAGGACACGGGGTCGACGACCTCCGGCCGCGTGAAGGAGGAGGCCGAGGACTACCGGTACTTCCCGGAGCCCGACCTGGTCCCGGTGGCGCCGTCCCGCGAGTGGGTCGAGGAACTGCGCGCCGGGCTGCCCGAGCTGCCGCTGGTGCGCCGCAACCGGCTCCGCGAGGAGTGGGGCGTCTCCGCCACCGACATGCAGGCGATCCTCAACGCCGGTGCGCTGGATCCGATCGTCGCCACGATCGCCGCCGGTGCGGACGCGGCCTCCGCGCGCAAGTGGTGGATGGGCGAGCTCGCCCGCAGCGCCAACGAGTCCGCCAGGGCGCTCGACGAGCTGGCGATCACGCCGGAGCAGGTCGCCCGCCTCAGCGCGCTGGTGACCTCCGGTGATCTGAACGACAAGCTGGCCCGTCAGGTCATCGAGGGCGTCCTCGCGGGCGAGGGCACGCCGGACGAGGTGGTCGAGAAGCGCGGCCTGAAGGTCGTCTCCGACGACGGCGCGCTCACCGCCGCCGTGGAGGAGGCCATCGCCGGCAACCCGGGTGTCGCGGACAAGATCCGTGGCGGCAAGGTCGCGGCGGCCGGTGCGCTGGTCGGCGCGGTCATGAAGGCCACGCGCGGTCAGGCGGACGCGGCCCGTGTGAAGGAGCTGATCCTTCAGAAGCTGGGCGTCGGCGAGGGCTGATCCTCAAGGGCGGACGAGAGAGGGGTGACGCATCGGGCCCGATGCGTCACCCCTCTCTCGTACCTACGGTCATGCGGTCACGGCCGGCGCTTCACGTGGTCGGGGCCGACGCCCCACCACGCGCGCGAAGTCCAGCGTGCGGCCTTCGTCCGTGCGCAGCATCTCCGCGCTCCCGCGGCTCGTCCGCACGACGAACCCCTCCGTGCTCGCCTCGGCCACGACGTCGCACCACAGCAGCACTCGCACCGGCCGTCCGGCAGCCAGTCGGACGTCTCGGCCTCCACGGTCCCGCTGCGGGGCCGGCGGCTGCGCCCTCGCCGCCGTACTGGGCTCACGCGGACGGACCCGCAGGGCGCTGTGGCTGTTGGTCGCGGGGCTGACGGTGAGGGGGCCGGGGGGCCAGTTCGACTGAATCGCGGGTCGAAACGGGCGAGAACGGGCGAGAACGAGTGCAACGGCAACGGACGAGCGGCGGGTGAGCGACGTCACGTCCAGTGACAGATCCGGTGCGTTTGTCGCATGAATTGCCTCCTCTTACTGTGAATAAGCCCACGAACCCGGTAATCGATCACTTTTGCCTGCAAGAGTGGCATTGCACTGCTCATGCGTTCTTTGCGGGTTGTCCAGTTCACACGCGGCTGTTCCCGGTCAAAGATCCACACTGTCTCTCTGGGAGCACGTTTCGTGGCAGCCCTCGCACGCTGGTGTGTCCGACGTCGTCTGATCACGGTTCTGCTGTGGCTCCTCGCCCTCGGCGGGGTCACTGCGGGGGCCTTCGCGGCCGGATCCGCGTACTCGAACGACTACGAGGTGCCCGGCACCGAGTCCGGACACGCCGCCGAGCTGCTGCACGAAGGGTTCCCGGCCCTCGGGGGTGACAGCGACACCCTCGTCTGGCACACCACGTCCGGCAGCGTCCGGGACACCGACGTCGAACAGACCATGACCCGCACCCTGGACCGGATCGAGGAGCTGCCCGGCGTCACCGCCGTGACCGGTCCGTACGACGACCAGGGCCCCGGCCGGATCAGCGCGGACGGCCGCACCGCGTACGCCACCGTCATCTTCGACGATCTGGCCAAGGACATCGACCCGGCCGAGGCGGCGGCCGTGGTCGAGGCGGCGCAGACCGCGGAGACCGACGGACTCCAGGTCGAACTGGGCGGCAGCGCCGCCGCACTGACCGAGGCCCCCGAGGGGCACCTCGCCGAGGTCATCGGTGTGGCCGTCGCCGCCGTCGTCCTCTTCCTCGCCTTCGGCTCGCTCGCCGCCTCGCTGCTCCCCATCGCCACCGCGCTGGTCGGGGTCGGCACCGCCTACGCCGGAATCGTGCTGCTCGGGCACGTCATGACCGTCGCCGACTTCGCGCCCATGCTCGGCATGCTGATCGGACTCGGCGTCGGCATCGACTACGCGCTGTTCATCGTGACCAGGCACCGGCGCGGACTGAAGCGCGGGCTGTCCGTCACCGAGGCCGCCACCGAAGCCGTCGCCACCACCGGACGCGCGGTCGTGTTCGCGGGTGCCACCGTCTGCATCGCCCTGCTGGGCATGCTGATCCTCCGGCTGAACTTCCTCAACGGCGTCGCCGTCGCGGCCTCGCTCACCGTCGTGCTGACCGTCGCCGCCTCCGTCACCCTGCTGCCCGCCCTGCTGTCGTTCATCGGCATGCGCGCGCTCAGCCGCCGCGAGCGGCGCCGACTGGCGGAACTCGGCCCCCAGCCCGAGCTGCCGACCGGCTTCGCCGCCCGCTGGTCGGCGTTCGTCGAACGCCACCCCAGGCTGCTCGGCGCGCTCGCGCTGGTCGTCATGACGGTGCTGGCGCTGCCCACCTTCTCCCTGCACCTCGGCACCTCCGACCAGGGCAACGCCCCCAGGACGTCCACCACCCGCCAGGCCTACGACCTCCTCGCCGACGGCTTCGGGCCCGGGGTCAACGGCCCCCTCACCCTCGTCACCGAAATCGACGGCGCCGCCGACCGGCTCGCCCTGGACCGGCTCGGCCCCACGCTGCGCGCGACCGAGGGCGTCGCGTCCGTGGGACAGGTGGTCCACAGCGCCGGCGGCGACACCGCGTACCTCACCGTCGTACCCGAGTCGTCCCCGCAGTCGAAGCGGACCAGCGACCTCGTCGACCGGCTGCGACAGGACGTGCTGCCGCGCGCCGAGACCGGTACCACGCTCGATGTACGGGTCGGTGGAGTGACGGCCGGCGACGACGACTTCGCCGACGTCATCATCGGCAAGCTGCCCGTGTTCGTGGGTGTCGTCATAGGCCTGGGCTGCCTGCTGCTCATGCTCGCCTTCCGGTCCGTCGCGATCCCGCTCAAGGCCGCCGCGATGAACGTGGCCGCCGTCGCCGCCGCCTTCGGTGTGATCGTGGCGATCTTCCAGTGGGGCTGGGGCAGCGAACTGCTCGGCCTCGGCCGGGCGGGCCCCATCGAACCCTTCCTGCCGGTGATCATGGTGTCGGTCCTCTTCGGGCTCTCCATGGACTACCAGGTCTTCCTGGTCAGCCGCATGTACGAGGAGTGGCTGGAGACCGGTGACAACCGGCGTGCGGTACGGGTCGGCCTCGCGGAGACCGGCAGAGTGATCAACTCCGCGGCCGTGATCATGATCTCGGTCTTCCTCGCCTTCGTCCTGACCGGCGACCGCGTGATCGCCATGTTCGGCATCGCGCTCGCCGTGGCCGTCGCCCTCGACGCCTTTGTGCTGCGGACCCTGCTGGTCCCCGCGCTCATGCATCTGCTCGGCGGGGCCAACTGGTGGCTGCCGCGCTCGCTGGACCGGATCCTGCCGCGCATCAGCATCGAGCCTCCCGAGGCCCGCGCCGCCCATGAAAGGCTGGCCACGGCCACGGCCACGGACGTCGAGGTGGCGACCGTGCCTGCGCAGGAGGGGCGGGAGCGGAATGTACGCGATACGACTGGGTGACGACGGAGCCGAACTGCGTCCCCTGGAGCCCTGGCACGCGGAGGAGTTCCTCGCGCATCTGGAGCGGGGCCGGGAGTTCATCAACCAGTACGTCCCCTTCGGCTCCAAGGCCACCGACGTGCCCACCGCGCGGGAGACGCTCCAGCGGTACGCCGACTTCCGCGCCGCCGACACGGCCTCGCTGCACGGCCTGTGGCTGGACGGCAGGCTCGTGGGCGGGGTGCTCACCCTCCACTTCGACGCCGAGAACGGCACCTGTGAGGTGGGCTGCTGGCTCGAGCCCGCCGCCACCGGGCGCGGGCTCGTCACCCGCGCGATGCGGGTGCTGATCGACTGGGCGGTCGAGCAGCGCGGCATCCACCGCGTGGAGTGGGTCGCCGCCGCCGGCAACGAGCCCAGCCTGAACATCGCCCGCCGGCTCGGCATGACCCGGGACGGGGTGCGGCGCGAGGCCCATCTCCACCACGGCGTACGGCACGACCTGGAGGTGTGGTCGGTCCTGGCCCCCGAATGGCGGCAGGCGCACGCGCGTGCGAACCGATAGCGCCCGCGGTCCGGCGTGCTCCAGGGCGCACAGCGGTCACTGAGGCGCCTCTCAGAGAGCGTCCGTAACGAGCGCACCATGGAAACCAGGACCGAGACCGAGAACGCGGCCGACACCGAGAACGCGGCCGGGGCCGACGGCAGGAGCGAGGCCGGGACCGAGACGGCCGTGGACGTCACCGACGCGGACGCCACCACGGCGCCGAAGCCGGGGACGGAAGCGGAACCGGGGCCGGAAGCGGAACCGGGGCCGGAACCGGTGGCCGAGGACGCGACCGGGACCCGGGAGCCGGGCGCCTCCGGTGTCGGGCGGGGCGCCGCGGCGATCGGCTCCGCCGGGCTCGGCATCGTCTCGCTCACCGGCAGCTGGCTCGGCACGGTGGCCGCCGCCCGCGAAACCCTCGTCGGCCGGCTGGAGACCGCCGCGGACTCGACCGTCGCCACACAGATCAAGGAGGTGTACGGCGACGCCTGGCACGCCAGCGCGGTATGGGGCGGCATGTTCGCCCTGGCCGCCCTGATCATCGGCGCCGTGGTGCTCGTCCGGCCCGCCTTCGGGGCGCCCGGCGGTACGCGGGCGCCCTGGATCAAGTCGGTCGCCTGGGCCGGTGTCGCGCTCGGTGCCCTCGGGCTGCTGCTCGCCGTCCTCACGTACACCGACGTGCTGCTCGGCCTGCCCGCCACCGGCTGAGCCGGTTCTCCAGGGGCCTTAGGCCGTCCACGAGCACCTCACGGACGGCCTAAGGCCCCTCACGTGTGTCTCACCGCATGTCTAAGGCCCCGACGGCCGCCGAAGATGCGGAACTCTTCCGATGTGGCCGACCCGTCTGGGAGGCGAAGGTGGAGGCATCGCGGAAAGCGATGTCCGGCACCCGCTCTCCGAGGGATCACACCATGTACGAGTACGAGATCCACAAGTACCGTTCCGCCGAGCTCGTCCGCCAGGCCGAGCAAGAGCATCAGGCCCGTGAGGCCGTCCGCCTCGAGCGCGCCGCCCGCCGCGGAGCCAACGCACGGGGCGCCGAGCCCGAGAGCCATGGCCGCGGCCCACGCCGGCGCCGGTCCGCCCGAGCGGTATGAACACCGAGGGGAGCGGAGGGCTCCGGCCCGCTCCCGTCGCCGACGGGCATCACCCGGTGGTGCTCCACACGGTGAAAACCGGTGCCGCGATGCCGGACCCCCGTGCGATGCTCGGAGCCGTGGAGACCAGGTCCGTCAGTCCCGTGTTCGTCGGTCGTGCCGGTGAACTCGACGCGTTGAACACCGCGCTCGTCCGCGCCATCGAAGGCACGGGCGTGCCGCAGGCGCTGCTCGTCGGAGGAGAGGCCGGCGTCGGAAAGACCCGCCTCGTCGAGGAGTTCGCCGCCGAGGCCCGCCGCCGGGGCGCGGTCGTCGCGCTCGGTGGCTGCGTCGAGATCGGCGCCGACGGGCTGCCTTTCGCCCCCTTCTCCACCGCCCTGCGCGGACTGCGCCGCGAACTGCCCGACCAACTCGCCGCCGCGGCCGCCGGGCAGGAGGAGGAACTGGCCCGCCTGCTGCCCGAACTCGGCACCCCCGTCCCCGAGACCCGGCGCGACGAACAGGGCATGGCCCGCCTCTTCGAACTCACCGCCCGCCTGCTGGAGCGCGTCGCCGCCGAGCACACCGTAATCCTCGCCCTGGAGGACCTGCACTGGGCGGACGCCTCCACCCGGCATCTGCTCGCCTACCTCTTCCGTACCCTGCGCACCGGCCGCCTCGTCGTCCTCGCCACCTACCGCTCCGACGACATCCACCGCCGCCACCCGCTGCGCCCCCTCCTCGCCGAACTCGACCGGCTCCGCGCGGTCCACCGCATCGAACTCTGCCGTTTCAACCGCGAGGAGGTCGGCCTGCAGATCGCCGGCATCCTTGCCCGGGAACCCGAACCGGAACGCGTCGACGAGATCTTCGAGCGTTCCGACGGCAACGCCTTCTTCGTCGAGGAACTCGCCGTCGCCTCCCACGAGGGCTGCCACACCGGTCTCACCGACTCCCTGCGCGATCTGCTCCTGGTCAGGGTCGAGCGTCTGCCCGAGAGCGCCCAGCAGGTGGTCCGGTACGTCGCCGAGGGCGGTTCCACCGTCGAGTACCGGCTGCTGGCCGCCGTCGCCCGGCTCGCCGAGGACGACCTCCTCGACGCGCTGCGCTCGACGGTGAACGCCAGCATCCTCACGCCCGCGCCCGACCGCGACGGCTACCGCTTCCGCCACTCCCTGGTCCGCGAGGCCGTCAGCGACGACCTGCTGCCCGGCGAACGCTCCCGCCTCAACCGCCGCTACGCCGAGGCCCTGGAGGCCGACCCCACGCCCGTGCCCGCCGACGAACGGGTGACGCGCCTGGCCAGCTACTGGTACCACGCCCACGACGCGGCCAAAGCGCTGCCCGCCGTCCTCGACGCCTCCGTCGAGGCCCGCCGACGCCACGCCTATTCCGAGCAACTAGGCCTGCTGGAAAGGGCGATGGAACTGTGGGACGCCGTCCCCGACGCCGTACGGGCCGGCCTGCGCCCGGCCGACTACACCGAGGCCTACCGGCCTCCGCGGCCGCGCCGCCGCGACACGGCACCCGGCGCCACCTCCGGCGACACCGACACCACCCCACTGCGCTACCTCGACCTGATGGCCGAGGCCGCCGTCGCCGGACGCCTCTGCGGGGAACGTGAACGCGCCATGAAGATCACCAAGCGGGCCCTGCGCGTCCTCGAGGAGGAACCGGACCCGCTGCGCGCCGCCTGGTTCTGGGTACAGCGCTTCCGGCTGACCACGTCCCTCGCCCGGGGCGACGGCTGGACCGAACTCGGCGTCGCCCAGGACCTGGTCCGCGGTCTGCCTCCTTCCGAGGTGCACGCCGAGGTCCTCGCCTCCGTCGCCGGCTGGTCCATGCTGCACGAACCGGGCCCCGACGCCATGGCCGCCGCCGAACGGGCCGTCGAGTACGCGCGCATGGTCGGCGCCCACGACATCGAACTCAACGCCCGGCTCACCCTCGGCGGCCTCATGGTCGGCGCCGGCGCCATCGACGCCGGCCTCGCCGAGATGTACGAGGTCAAGGACCGGGCGACCGAACTGGGCGTGGATACGGTGGTGGGCCGCAGCCACATCAACCTGCCCTCCGCCCTCGAAGGCATCGGCCGCTCGGCGGAAGCGGCCGAACTCCTGCGCGAAGGCGTACGCGTCACCCGCAGGCTCGGGCTGCTGGACGCGGAAGGCTGGGTGTGGGGCAATCTGGCCGAGTCCCTCCACTCCCTCGGCCGCTGGGACGAGGCGGCCCGGGCCGCGGCCGGCGCCCAGCACCTGGAGCAGAGTGCCAAGCCCCGCGCCGGCGCCTGGGTGCGGCTGGCCCACCTCGCCCTCGACCGGGGCGACCTGGCCACGGCGGACCGTCATCTCGGCGCGGCCCGCGCCTCCTTCGGCACCCACGACTCCATGCCGCAGTACTCCCTGCCGATGACCTGGGTCGCCATCGGGGTGGCCGCCGCGGAGGGCCGTCTCGTCGACGCCCGGGCCGAACTGCTCACCGCTCTCGGCGACTTCGAATCCGGTCTCCCGCCCGGCACCCAGCGCTACGGCTGGCCGCTGCTGCTCGCCGCCGCGACCGCCGAGGCAGACGCCCACGGCGACCCGGCCACCGAACCGGACCGCCCGCGGATCCTCGGGCACCTCCGCGCGGCGGCCAAGTGCCTGGCGACCGGCGTACCGCTGTGGCAGGCGTACGAAGTGTGGCTGCGCGCCGAGCTGCTGCGCGCCGAGGGCCGGCGCCGGGGGAGTGGGCCGCCGCCGTCGCCGCGCTGGAACCGCTGGAACGGCCCTACGACCTCGCGCGGGTCCGCTTCCGGCTCGCCGGGGCGCTGCTCGCCTCCGGAGCGGACGAGGACGAGCGCGCCCGCGCCACGGAGCTGCTCCGGCTGTCCAGAGCCGTCGCCGAGCACCTCGGAGCCGCCCCGCTGGCCCGGTCGGCCGCCCTGCTGGCCCAGCGCGCCCGCCTCGCGCTGGACCCCGCCACCCGGGAGCCCGTCCCGGCGCCCACCGATCCGGCCGACGCCCTGGGCCTCACCGGCCGGGAACGCGACGTACTGCGCCTGGTGGCCGTCGGCCACACCAACCGCCGTATCGCCGAGCAGCTGTTCATCTCGCCGAAGACGGCCAGCGTCCACGTGTCCAACATCCTCGCCAAGCTGGGCGTCTCCGGCCGGGGCGAGGCGGCGGCGGTCGCCCACCGCCTGGGCCTGTTCCCGGCCGGGAACAGGTCGACGGCGGGATGATGGGCTGACGCCCGCGCGGCCCGGGCCGATGCCCGTGCGGCCCTGGAAAGGGGAGCGATGTCCGATGCCTTCGAGGAACTGCTCGCTCCCGGCCGCAAGCACACCCGGGACGAGCAGAACCGGCTCGAACTGACCCGTGAGGACGTCGGCGACGCCGATCCCGGACACGGGCCGATGGACCTCGCGTCCGGAAGGGTCGTCGTACGCCCGTCACCGGACCACCCCGAACCGGAACCGAACGAAGGGCCCTAGCTCACCCGCACCTCCAGGATGCGGTCGTCCTCGCCGTTCGGGTCGCCGCGGCCGTCCGTGTTGCTGGTGATCAGCCACAGCTTGTCGCCGCCGGCCGGGGCCACCGTGCGCAGCCGGCCGTACTCGCCCTCGAGGAAGGCCTGCGGGTTCGCCGAGGCTTCCGCGCCCTTGAGCGGGATCCGCCACAGGCGCTCGCCGCGCAGGCCCGCCATCCAGATCGACCCCTCGGCGTACGCGATGCCGCTGGGGGAGGCCTCGTCCGTGCTCCACTGGTCTATCGGATTGTGGAAGTCGCCGTTGTCGGACGAGCCCTCGGCCTCGGGCCAGCCGTAGTTGTCACCGGGCTTGATCGCGTTCAGTTCGTCCCAGGTGTCCTGGCCGAACTCCGAGGCGAACAGGCGCTGCTTGCCGTCCCAGGCCAGACCCTGCACATTGCGGTGGCCGTACGAGTACACCGGGGAGTCGGGGAACGGGTTGCCCGGTGCCGGCTCACCCTCCGGGGTCAGCCGAAGGATCTTGCCGCCCAGGGATCCCCTGTCCTGGGAGAGTCCGGTGTCCCCGCTCTCGCCCGTGCCCACGTACAGCATCTTGTCCGGGCCGAACGCGATCCGGCCGCCGTTGTGGACCACCCCCTTGGGAATGCCGCGGAAGACGGTGTCGGGTGCGCTCAACTGCTCGCCCGCGGGCCTCTTCTCGTCGTAGACCATGCGGACGACGCGGTTGTCCGAGGCCGAGGTGAAGTAGGCGTAGACCATGTGGTCCGAGGCGAACTCCGGGGAGAGCGCGATGCCGAGCAGGCCGCCCTCGCCGGCCGCGACACCCCCGGCACCTCGCCCAGCTCGGACTTCTCGCCCGTCTTCGTGTCGACCCGGGTGATCGTCGCCTCGTCCCGGGAGGACACCAGCAGATCGCCGTCTTCCAGGGGGACGAGGCCCCAGGGGGTGTTCAGGTCCTCGGTGACCGTGCGGAGCACCTTCACCGAGCCCTTCGCCGGGGGCGCCTCCTCGGCGCTGCGCTCCGTGGGCGAGGACTGCCCCGTCGCACGGCTCGGTGGGGCGCTGTCGTCTTCGCCCGGTGCTCCTCCGCCGTCGGAGGAACAGCCGGCCGTCAGCAGGAGCGAGGCGGCGGCCAGCACGGCCGTAACGGCTCGATGGTGCACGATCTTGTCCCTTCGACGCGGCAGGTCCTCCTTGTCATACCCCGCTCGCGCCTCACAGGTTCCCGATCACGCGAGTCCGAATCGCCGATCACCGCGCACCACCGTCTCAGTCCCACGATCCCCGCGCCGCGGGCAGCTCCGCGATCTCCGCCAGGTCCTTTTCCGTCAGGCGCAGCTCCGCCGCCCCCGCGTTCTCGGCGGCCCACCGCTCCTGCTTGGTGCCCGGCACCGGGATCACCTGCCCGCCCAGGGACAACACCCAGGCCAGGGCCACCTGCGCCGGGGTGACGTCCTCGCCGTGCCGGCGGGCGATACGGCGCAGGCCGACCACGATCGGCTGGTTCGCGGCCATCATCTCGGCCGTGAAGCGGGGGTGCCGGGCGCGCAGATCGTCCGCCTCGAATCCCTCACCCGGTGTCAGCGTGCCGGTCAGGAAGCCGTTGCCGAGCGGCATCGCGGCCAGGAAGCCCACACCGCGCGCCCCGCACCACGGCAACAGCGCCTCCAGTGCCTCCGGCGACCACACCGACAGTTCCGCCTCCACCGCGCTCACCGGGAAGACCTGTTGCACCCGCTCCAGCTGCCGGATCGTCGTGTCGTGCAGCCGCGCCCCCGGCCGCCGCGCCGACCGCGCGCCGACCGCGCAGAGCCCCAGCGCCCGTACCTTTCCGGCCTGGACGAGCTCGGCCATCGCGCCCCAGGTCTCCTCGACCGGCACCTCCGGGTCCGCGCGGTGCAGCTGGTAGAGATCGATGACGTCCGTCTGGAGCCGCCTCAGGGACGCGTCACAGGCTCTTCTCACGTACCCGGGGCGGCCGTTGGCCACGATGTGCTGGTCGCCCACCAGCAGGCCGACCTTCGTCGACACGAAGGCGTCACCACGCCGCTCCTTCAACACCCGCCCCAACAGCAGCTCGTTGGTGAACGGGCCGTACATGTCGGCCGTGTCCAGCAGCGTCGAGCCCAGGTCGAGTGCCCGGTGCACCGCTCTGAGCGAGTTCTCGCCGCGCTGCCGCGAGGTGCTGTAGGCCCAGCTCATCGGCATGCATCCGAGTCCGACGGCCCCCACCGCGAGCGCCGTCGCGCCGATCGTCCTGCGCTCCACCTGGTCGTGACCCTCCCTCTCCCGGCCACCAACCTAACCTCTGCCGCCGTGCGCCCCTGACATAGCCTCCTGGCCATGACCGCTGACGTATGGCTTCCCATTCCGCCGGACGAGATCGAGGGCCTTCCCGAGGGGCCCGAGTACCGCTTCTGGGACGGCGCCGAGGACTTCCCCGCCGACCCGGCCGACTGCGCGTTCTACGTCGTGCCGTACATGAAGCCCAGCGAGATCGGGGTGCGCCCGCTGCCGCTGATGAGCTCCGTCCGGGTCGTGCAGACCCTGTCCGCCGGCATCGACCACGTGCAGCCGGGCCTGCGGCACCTGCGCCCCGGTGTGCGGCTGTGCAACGCGCGCGGTGTGCACGAGGCGAGCACGGCGGAGCTGGCGCTCGCCCTGATCCTGGCCTCACTGCGGGGCCTGCCCGATTTCGTGCGGGCGCAGGAGAAGGGGGAGTGGCTCGGTGGATTCCGGCCCGCGCTCGCCGACCGGAACGTGCTCATCGTGGGGTACGGATCGATCGGCGAGGCGATCGAGGACCGGCTCGCCCCGTTCGAGCTCGCGCGGGTGGCGCGCGTCGCGCGCTCCGAGCGCACCACGGCGCGCGGCCCGGTGCATCCGTTCACCGAACTGCCCTCGCTGCTGCCGGAAGCGGACGTCGTCGTCCTCTCCACCCCGCTGACCGAGTCCACCCGGCACCTCGTGGATGCCGGATTCCTGGCCCGGATGAAGGACGGCGCCCTGCTCGTGAACATGGCGCGGGGGCCCGTCGTCGACACCTCGGCCCTGCTCACCGAGGTGGAGAGCGGCCGCATCACCGCGGCCCTCGACGTCACCGATCCCGAACCCCTTCCCGCGGAACACCCCCTGTGGCGGGCACCGGGCGTCCTCATCAGCCCGCACGCCGGCGGACCCACCTCCGCCTTCCGGCCGCGCGCCGAGCGGTTGCTGGTGGACCAGTTGACCCGTTTCCTGAACCAGGAGGAGCTCAGGAACGTGATCCTGGTGACGGGGGCGGCAAGCGCGTAGTCCGCTTCGAGCACTGTCCGCGACTCCCCGGGTGCGGTGGGTACTCGTACGCCAGGCGGTCGTCACGGAGAGTAGAGAAGCTATGTCCCTGAGTGACGAGACTGGTGTATCGTCCCGACAGGGGCTGCGCCGCTGACCGATCGGCGCGGGGGATTGACATTGCAGACTGTGAGGGGGGCGACGGGCGATGCACGGCCTATGGACGAGCGATCCGACGCGACGGAGCCGCCGTCGGCGACCCTGGCGCACGACCGCGCGCAACCGAGGGCACCACGACGGCCACCACACCCGGAGCAGCGACCGCTCCGGCGGCGGCCTTCACGGACTTCACCACCGCGGCCATCACCCCAGCGGGCGCCCGGCCCGCCCCGCGCCCCGGAACCCGGAGGATGCGGGGGTGTCGGGGTACCCGAGGGGCACGGGGGACGCGGGGGCAGCGCGGACCGGGAGGGACCGGTGAGCGCGCCGGCCTCCACGTCCACCCTCGACGGGGCGGTGCGGACGCAGCCCGCCCCGGAGGCGATGCCGGTCCGCCCGACGGCCGTGGAGCGCCGGTCGGACCTGGTCCCGCAGCTCGTCCTGGCCTTCGTCTGCGCGGTCTATGCCCTGGGGGCCGCGTTCGGCTGGGGATCGGATCACCTTGCTCTGATCATGGGTGACTTCGGGCTGAGCGCCGCCGCGGCCGCGGCGGCCGTGTCCTGCTTCCTCTACGCGCGCGGCCGCCGCACCCGCTTTCGGCCCGCCTGGCTGCTGTTCGGTATCTCCTCCGCCATGGCCTCCCTGGGCAACCTGGTCTGGGGGTGGTACGAGGTCGTTCTCGGGCTGCCCGTGCCCAGCCCCAGCTACGCGGACCTGTTCTTCCTGTGCTTCGCGCCACCCGCCATCGTCGGGCTGCTGGTGCTCGCCAAACGGCCCGTGACCAAGGCCGGCTGGGTCTGTCTGGGACTGGACGCCTGGCTGATCGGCGGCTCCCTGCTCACCCTCGCGTGGAGCCTCGCGCTCGCCCAGGCCGCGCAGGCCGGCGGTGAGGACGTGGCGCACACCGCGCTGTCCCTGGCCTATCCGCTTCTCGACATCGCCCTGGTCAGCATGGTGCTCGCGCTGCACTTCCGGCGGTCGGCGGTGAACCGCTCCGCGGTCAACACCGCGATCGGCGCGCTCGCGCTCACCGTGATGTGTGACGCCGTGTTCACCTCCCCGCTGCTGCACGACACCTACCGCTCGGGACAGCTGCTCGACGCGGGCTGGTTCGCCGGCTCACTGCTCCTGGCGTACGCCCCCTGGACCGGACCGAGGAGCGGCCGGTCCGAGGACGAGGGGCACACGCGCGTGGTGCGCGAGCACCTGCCCGGACAGCGCGGCGGACCCGGCCACCACCCTCCCCCCGCGCCCGGTGGTGAGCGCGGCCGTTATCCGGTCTCCCGGCCCATCGCCGGCTCCCTCGCCGCGCTCACCCCGTACCTCGCCGCGGCGGTGTGCACCCTGGGCATCCTCTACACCGTCCTCAACGGCCGCAGCGTCGACCGCGTGGTCCTGCTCACCGGTGGCACCGTGGTGCTCGCACTCGTCGTGCGCCAGGGCATCATGCTGCTCGACAACATCACCCTCACCCAGGAACTGGCGCACAAGGAGAACCACTTCCGCTCCCTGGTGCAGGGCTCCAGCGACGTCATCATGATCGCCGCGCCCAACGGCATGCTCCGCTACGTCTCTCCGGCCGCCGCCGGGGTGTACGGCCGTCCCGCGGAGGAGCTGGTGGGTACGGAACTGGCGCAGCTCATCCACCCGGAGGACCTGGGCTGCGTCGTGCACGAGGTACGCCGTTTCCTCGCCGCCAGCCCCGTCGAGGAACCCACCACGCGCATCGAGTGCCGTTTCCGCTCCGGCGGTGGGGGAGGCTGGCTGAACGTGGAGTCGACCGTCAACCGGCACCAAGGCGGCCTCATCTTCAACAGCCGGGACGTCACCGAGAGAGTGCGCCTGCAGGCGCAGCTCCAGCACAGCGCCGAACACGATCCGCTGACCGACCTGCCCAACCGCGCCCTGTTCACCCGGCGCGTCCAGCAGGCCCTGTCCGGCCGCCGCGCCTCCGACCGGGGCACCGCCCTCAGGGGCACGGCTGTGCTCTTCATCGACCTCGACGGCTTCAAGGCCGTCAACGACACCATCGGCCACCAGGCCGGGGACGAGCTGCTCATCCACGCCGCCCGCAGACTCCGGGACGCTGTCCGCAAGGGCGACACCGCCTCCCGGCTGGGCGGCGACGAGTTCGCCGCCCTGATCGTGGGCGACGGTGCCCGTGACCGGGAGGCCCGCGAGCGGCACATCCTGGAACTCGCCGACCGTCTCAGAGCGACCCTGTCCCAGCCCTACCTCATCGACGGCAACGATGTCCGGGTCAACGCCTCCATCGGTGTCGCCTTCGCCGAACCGGCCCTCGGCGCGGGTGAACTGCTGCGCAACGCGGACCTCGCCATGTACCGGGCCAAGGCCGGCGGCAAGGGCCGGGTGGAGCTGTACCGGCCGCAGATGCAGCAGGACGTCGTCCGCAGGGCGGAGCTGGCCACCCGGCTGCGCGCCGCGCTGCACGACGGGGAGTTCGCGCTGCTGCACCAGCCGGTGGTGTCCCTGGAGGACGGCAGGATCACCTCGGTCTGCGCGCAGGCGCGCTGGCGTTCCGCGCAGGGCGTGCTGTTCACCCCCGCGGAGTTCCTGCGTGTCGCCGAGGACAGCGAGAAGACCGCCGAGCTGGGCCGATGGCTGCTGGAGGAAGCGGTCGAGCAGGCCGCCGAACGGCATGCGACGGGGGTGTCGGTGCCCGTGACCGTCCGGCTCGGCGCCCGCCGGCTGCTGGACCGCTCGCTGCCGCTCGGCTCGATCGAGGCCTTGCTCACCCGGCACGGACTGCCCTCCGGCTCGCTGGTCGTCGAGGTGGCCGAAACCGACCCGCGGGTCTGCCTGGACGAGCTGGAGCGCCGCCTGACCGCCCTCAGGCGGGTCGGCGTCCGGATCGCCCTGGACGGCTTCGGCAGCGGCTACGCGGCGATCACCGCTCTCAGGCGGCTCCCCGTCGACGTGCTCAAACTCGACCGCAGCCTGGTCGAGGGCGTGGTCGAGTCCGCGCGGCTGCACAAGATCACCAGCGGGCTGCTGCGGATCGCCGGTGACCTCGGTATGCAGTCCGTGGCCGACGGGGTGGACCTGCCCGAGCAGGTCGTCGCCCTTCGCGCGATGGGGTGCACGCACGGGCAGGGCATGGCCTTCTCCGGACCCCTGGACGAGTACCGGCTGCGCAGGGCACTCGGCGCCGGCCGTTGTCCGGCGCCGCACGGACCGGTCGAACCCGCGTTCGTGGGTGGTGGCTCCGGCGTGTACGCGTCGGGGGTCGCCACCATGCTCAGAGGCGACACGACCCTGCGCTCACATGATGAGACGCCCGTCCCACCCACTTGACAGTCGGTGTGCGCCGGGGGAGGGTCAATGCCATGCGCACCCGAATTCTCGTACTTGGAAAGCGCGTCGGCTGACGCTGAGCATCGACTGCTCAACGTCCCCGCCCGGCGCGCTCCCCTCGATTGCCTTTTGGCACGAGGGGTTTTTTGTTGCACCAGCACCTGCCGCACTGCCCGCACACACCGCACGAACCTCGCAAGAACCCTCAGCATCGAGAAGAGAAGCCGATGACCGAGCAGGCCACCGGGGCCCATCCGCAGCCGCGGCCCCGATCCGGAGGACAGCAGTCCGCCCCCGAGAGCGTCACGGGCGCGCAGTCCCTCATTCGCTCTCTCGAGGAGGTCGGCGCCGACACGGTATTCGGCATCCCCGGCGGTGCGATCCTTCCCGCTTACGACCCGCTGATGGACTCCACCCGGGTGCGCCACGTCCTGGTCCGGCACGAGCAGGGCGCCGGTCACGCGGCCACGGGGTACGCGCAGGCCACCGGCAAGGTGGGCGTCTGCATGGCGACCTCGGGTCCCGGCGCCACCAACCTGGTCACCCCGATCGGCGACGCGCACATGGACTCCGTGCCGCTGGTCGCGATCACCGGCCAGGTCGCCTCCAAGGCGATCGGCACGGACGCCTTCCAGGAGGCGGACATCGTCGGCATCACCATGCCGATCACCAAACACAACTTCCTGGTCACCAAGGCCGAGGACATCCCCCGGGTGATCGCGCAGGCCTTCCACATCGCCGCCACCGGCCGGCCCGGCCCGGTGCTGGTGGACATCGCCAAGGACGCCCTCCAGGCGCGCACCACCTTCTCCTGGCCACCCATCATGGACCTGCCCGGCTACCGGCCCGTCACGAAGCCGCACGCCAAGCAGATCCGCGAGGCCGCCAAGCTGATCACCTCCGCGAAGCGCCCGGTCCTCTACGTCGGCGGCGGCGTCCTCAAGGCCCACGCCACGGCCGAGCTGAAGGTCCTCGCGGAACTCACCGGAGCTCCCGTCACCACCACCCTGATGGGGCTCGGCGCATTCCCCGACAGCCACCCGCTGCACGTGGGAATGCCGGGCATGCACGGTGCGGTCACCGCCGTCACCGCGCTGCAGAAGGCCGACCTGATCGTCGCCCTCGGAGCCCGCTTCGACGACCGCGTCACTGGCAAGCTGGACAGCTTCGCCCCGTACGCCAAGATCGTCCACGCCGACATCGACCCGGCCGAGATCGGCAAGAACCGCGCCGCCGACGTGCCGATCGTCGGTGACGCCCGCGAGGTCCTCGCCGACCTCGTCCAGGCCGTCCAGAAGGAGCACGCCGAGGGCCACCGGGGCGACTACACCGCCTGGTGGAAGGACCTGAGCCGCTGGCGCGACACCTACCCCCTGGGCTACGACCAGCCCGAGGACGGTTCGCTCTCCCCGCAGCAGGTCATCGAGCGCATCGGACAACTGGCGCCCGAGGACACGATCTTCGCCGCGGGCGTCGGCCAGCACCAGATGTGGGCCGCGCACTTCATCCAGTACGAGAAGCCCGCCACCTGGCTGAACTCCGGCGGCGCCGGAACCATGGGCTATGCCGTCCCGGCGGCCATGGGCGCCAAGGCCGGACAGCCCCGCCGGGCCGTCTGGGCGATCGACGGCGACGGCTGCTTCCAGATGACCAACCAGGAACTCACCACCTGCGCCCTGAACAACATCCCGATCAAGGTCGCCATCATCAACAACGGCGCCCTCGGGATGGTCCGCCAGTGGCAGACCCTGTTCTACAACCAGCGGTACTCCAACACCGTGCTGGGCTCCGGCCCCATCGAGCCGAACGGCGCCCCCGCCGATCTGAACGGCGGCTCCGCCGTGGGACCGGCCACGCAGAAGAGCGCCGGCACCCGCGTCCCCGACTTCGTCAAGCTGTCGGAGGCCATGGGCTGCTACGCGATCCGCTGTGAGGACCCGGCGGACCTCGACAAGGTCATCGAGGAGGCGAACTCGATCAACGACCGCCCGGTCGTCGTCGACTTCATCGTCCACCAGGACGCCATGGTGTGGCCGATGGTCGCCGCCGGCACCTCCAACGACGAGATCATGGCCGCCCGCGACGTCCGCCCCGACTTCGGCGACAACGAAGACGACTGAGCGAGAGAGACCCAAGAGATCATGTCCAAGCACACGCTCTCCGTCCTGGTGGAGAACACCCCCGGCATCCTGGCCCGGATCGCCGCGCTGTTCTCCCGCCGCGGCTTCAACATCGACTCGCTCGCGGTCGGCGTCACCGAGCACCCCGACATCTCCCGCATCACCATCGTGGTGAGCGTCGAGGAGTTCCCGCTGGAGCAGGTGACCAAGCAGCTCAACAAGCTCGTCAACGTGCTGAAGATCGTCGAACTCGAGTCGGCACAGGCCGTCCAGCGCGAACTCGTCCTGGTGAAGGTGCGCGCCGACAACGAGACGCGCTCCCAGATCGTCGAGATCGTCCAGCTGTTCCGCGCCAAGACCGTGGACGTCTCCCCGGAGGCCGTCACCATCGAGGCCACCGGCAGCAGCGACAAGCTGTCCGCCATGCTCAAGATGCTGGAACCGTTCGGCATCAAGGAGCTGGTCCAGTCCGGCACGATCGCGATCGGACGTGGTGCCCGTTCGATCACCGACCGGTCGCTGCGCGCTCTCGACCGGTCGGCGTAAGACCGGCAAACGGGCGGCCGGCGACAACCCGGCCGCCCGTATTCCGAGACTCCAAAACTTCCCGTCCCCTCACCGTCATACGGTGGGACGCGACACCCGCACACAAGGAGAGAACCCAAAGTGGCCGAGCTGTTCTACGACGCCGACGCCGACCTGTCCATCATCCAGGGCCGCAAGGTCGCGGTCATCGGTTACGGCAGCCAGGGCCACGCCCACGCCCTGTCGCTGCGCGACTCCGGCGTCGACGTGCGCGTCGGTCTGCACGAGGGCTCCAAGTCCAGGGCCAAGGCCGAGGAGCAGGGCCTGCGCGTGGTGACCCCGTCCGAGGCCGCCGCCGAGGCCGACGTCATCATGATCCTCGTCCCGGACCCGATCCAGGCCCAGGTCTACGAGGAGCACATCAAGGGCAACCTGAAGGACGGCGACGCCCTGTTCTTCGGGCACGGCCTGAACATCCGCTACGGCTTCATCAAGCCGCCGGCCGGCGTGGACGTCTGCATGGTCGCCCCCAAGGGCCCGGGCCACCTGGTGCGCCGCCAGTACGAGGAGGGCCGCGGCGTTCCCTGCATCGCGGCCGTCGAGCAGGACGCCACGGGCAACGGCTTCGCGCTGGCCCTGTCGTACGCCAAGGGCATCGGCGGCACCCGCGCGGGAGTCATCAAGACGACCTTCACCGAGGAGACCGAGACCGACCTGTTCGGTGAGCAGGCCGTTCTCTGCGGGGGCACCGCGGCACTGGTCAAGGCGGGCTTCGAGACGCTGACCGAGGCGGGCTACCAGCCGGAGATCGCCTACTTCGAGTGCCTGCACGAGCTGAAGCTGATCGTCGACCTCATGTACGAGGGCGGCCTGGAGAAGATGCGCTGGTCGATCTCCGAGACCGCCGAGTGGGGCGACTACGTCACCGGCCCGCGGATCATCACCGACGCCACCAAGGCCGAGATGAAGAAGATCCTCGCCGAGATCCAGGACGGCTCCTTCGCCCAGCAGTGGATGGACGAGTACCACGGCGGCCTGAAGAAGTACAACGAGTACAAGCAGCAGGACTCCGAGCACCTCCTGGAGACCACCGGCAAGGAGCTGCGCAAGCTGATGAGCTGGGTCGACGAAGAGGCGTGAGCCGAGCGCTCCGCGACGGTGCCGCGCCCGGGCCATGACCCTGCGGGCGCCGTCGCGGAGGCTTTGCCCCACACCCCGTATCTCCCACGCCACAGGGGCTGGATTCTTCGTTGGCAGGCCTGTCCGGCCACTTCCGGATGAGTCCGTCCGCAGTGACGCAGGACGACGCCCCGGCGCCACTACACTGCTGAAACATACGCGTCAGGCCCACAGCGTCGTGCGTCTTCCACGCGGCTAAGCGACACCGAGGAATGCAGGCACACCCCGGCGCCGCTCCCCTCCACCGCATGCGGCCGTCGGGACGGCCGTCGCAATGGACATGTGAGGACTCACGTGAGCTCGAAACCCGTCGTACTCATCGCCGAAGAGCTGTCGCCCGCGACCGTGGACGCGCTCGGCCCGGACTTCGAGATCCGCCACTGCAACGGCGCGGACCGGGCGGAACTCCTGCCCGCCATCGCCGGAGTGGACGCGATCCTGATCCGCTCGGCCACCAAGGTCGATGCCGAGGCCATCGCCGCCGCGAAGAAGCTCAAGGTCGTCGCGCGGGCCGGAGTCGGCCTGGACAACGTCGACGTCTCCGCCGCCACCAAGGCCGGCGTGATGGTGGTCAACGCCCCCACCTCGAACATCGTGACCGCCGCGGAACTCGCCTGCGGTCTGATCATCGCCACCGCGCGCAACATTCCGCAGGCCAACGCCGCGCTGAAGAACCACGAGTGGAAGCGCAGCAAGTACACGGGCGTCGAGCTCGCCGAGAAGACCCTCGGCGTCGTGGGTCTGGGGCGGATCGGCGCCCTCGTCGCGCAGCGCATGTCCGCCTTCGGCATGAAGGTCGTCGCCTACGACCCCTATGTACAGCCCGCGCGGGCCGCGCAGATGGGCGTCAAGGTGCTGTCGCTGGACGAGCTGCTCGGGGTCTCCGACTTCATCACCGTCCACCTGCCCAAGACCCCCGAGACGCTCGGCCTGATCGGCGACGAGGCGCTGCGCAAGGTCAAGCCGGGTGTGCGCGTCATCAACGCCGCGCGCGGCGGCATCGTCGACGAGGAGGCGCTGTACGCGGCGCTCAAGGAGGGCCGCGTCGCCGGCGCGGGCCTGGACGTGTACGCGAAGGAGCCGTGCACGGACTCCCCGCTCTTCGAGTTCGACCAGGTCGTGTGCACCCCGCACCTCGGTGCCTCCACCGACGAGGCCCAGGAGAAGGCCGGTATCGCCGTCGCCCGCTCGGTGCGTCTCGCGCTCGCCGGTGAGCTGGTCCCGGACGCGGTGAACGTCCAGGGCGGGGTCATCGCCGAGGACGTCAAGCCGGGCCTGCCGCTGGCCGAGCGCCTCGGCCGGATCTTCACCGCGCTCGCCGGTGAGGTCGCGGTCCGCCTCGACGTCGAGGTGTACGGCGAGATCACCCAGCACGACGTGAAGGTGCTGGAGCTCTCCGCGCTCAAGGGCGTCTTCGAGGATGTCGTCGACAAGACGGTGTCCTACGTGAACGCGCCCCTGTTCGCCCAGGAGCGGGGCGTCGAGGTGCGGCTGACCACCAGCTCCGAGTCGGCCGACCACCGCAACGTGGTCACCGTGCGCGGCACCCTCGCCGACGGCGAGGAGATCGCGGTCTCCGGCACGCTGGCCGGGCACAAGAACGTCCAGAAGATCGTCGCGGTCGGCGAGTACGACGTGGACCTCGCGCTCGCGGACCACATGGCCGTGCTGCGCTACGAGGACCGTCCGGGTGTCGTCGGCACCGTGGGCCGGATCTTCGGTGAGGCGGGCATCAACATCGCCGGTATGCAGGTCGCGCGCGCGGCGGTCGGCGGCGAGGCCCTCGCGATCCTGACGGTCGACGACACGGTCCCCTCCGTGGTACTGGCCGAGGTCGCGGCGGAGATCGGCGCGACGTCCGCCCGCTCGGTGGAGCTGGTCTGAGCCCGCCGTCCCCGGGAGCTCCGCTCCCGGGCCCCGGTCCGGTCTGAAAGGCGCCGGGCGACCGAGAACCGTCTCGGCCGCCCGGCGCCTTTCGCGCGGGTCTCGGACGGCAGCTTCCACCGCGGCCTCCTCGGCCCGCACGGGGGTCTCCCCGCAGCGTCACCGACGCCGGCCCCGCCGCCGGGGCCGGGAGGAAGGCGTCTGCGACGAGACCGCCGACACCGTCGGCATGCTCTACGTGACCCCGAGGGCGGGGCTCATCGCCCAGTGGACCTTCGACCCGCGGACCGCGCCCGGTGCGGCTCACCGCCGGCCTCCGCCGGGTGCCCGAGGCCGCCACCCGGCGCCGCCCGGCCTCCCGGTGATCACAGGCGGTGCGCCTTCAGCGCCATGTGCAGCAGGAGCCGGTCCTCGCCGTCGTCCAGGTCGAGGCCGGTGAGCTGCTCGACGCGGGACAGGCGGTAGTACAGGGTCTGGCGGTGGACGCCCAGTTCGGCGGCCGCGCGGCCGGCCTGGCCCGCGCAGTCGAGGTAGGTCTCGGCGGTGCGGGCCAGGCCCCGGTGCGCCGGGGCGAGCAGCGGGCCGACGACGGGGTCGTGGGCGGCCCGTGCGGGGAGCGCGGTCAGGAGCCGGTAGGGGCCGATCGAGGCCCAGCGGGCGACCGGGCCGAACCGGGGCTCGGCCAGGGCGGCGCGGGCCGCCGCCGACGCCTCGCCCCAGGCGACGTCGAGTTCGGCGAGGCCGGCGCGGGGTGCGGCGATCCCGGCGGCCACGGCGGGACCGGAACGGGCGCCCCGGCCCTCCCGGCCACCGACCGCCCCGTCCCGGTGTCCGGGGCCGCTCCCGTGCGCCCGCTCCAGGAGCCGCGAGGCGGCCGTCGTCGCCGGGGTCAGCACGTCGGACGCGCGCAACCGCAGCAGCAGGGCCAGGGACAGGTCGGTCTCCCCCCACGGCAGAGTGCACAGCGCCGTCGCGCCCGGCACCGTACGGACCGACGGGGCGTCGTCGGGGTCGGCGGAGGGCCACGGGGCCACGCAGACCATGATGTGCGGGCCGCCGGCGCGGCCGCCGAGGGCGGTACGGAGTTCGGCGACCGCCATGTCGCGCTGCCAGTCGCGTTCCGCGCCGAGGACGGCCCGCAGCTCGCGGGTCAGGTCCGCGCCGTGCTGCGCCTCGTCGGCGAGCAGCGCCCCGATCCGGGCCGTCACGCCCATGGCCGCGCTCAGCTGCCCCTCGGAGGGGCCCGGGTCGTAGTCCAGCAGCCAGACGTAGCCGAGGACGACACCCTTGTGGCGTACCGGCAGACAGATGCGGCCCCGGTGCACGCCCGCCTCCGGAGTGCGCGGGATGCGGACCGGACCCCTCGCGCGGGTGATGCCGAAACCCTCGAACCAGGCCCGGACGGCGGCCGTCGAGCGGCGGGTGAGGATCGAGCGGGTGCGCACCGGGTCCAGCGCGGACGGATCGAGGTCACCCTCGCTGTCGTACGCGCCGAAGGCGATCAGCTCGAAGTCACGGCTCTCCAGGGTCGCCGGAGCGCCGAGCAGCTCCGAGATCTCGTCCACCAGCTCCTGGTAGTCACCCCTGTATTCCGACGTCACCTCCGCATTGTCCCGCAGAACCGCGCAGCCTTCATACAACTGTCTGAGATCAGTGGCGCGGATGCGTGACAGCTGTCGATGGCCCACGATCGAACGGATCCCTAGGTTTCACGGTGGTTCCCCGTGTCGTACCCGAAACGTCGGGCAGCGGACATTTCGTAGCTTGTGGAGGTGCCCCGTGCTGGGTCCCGTGATTCTCGCCGCGTCGCGCAGCGACCGGATGCGACGCCTGATCTCGGCGGCCCCGGTGACCAAGCAGGTCGTCGACCGTTTCATCCCCGGGGAGACCGTCGACGCGATCCTGCCCGTCATCCAGGAGCTCACCGGCAACGGCCTCGAACTGACCATGGACGTCGTCGGCGAGGACATCACCACCCCCGTCCAGGCCACCGCCGCCCGCGACGCCTACCTGGAACTGATCCGCCGGCTCGCACCGCTGGAGCTCGGCACCCGCGCCGAGATGTCGGTGAAGCTGTCGATGTTCGGACAGGCGCTCCCCGGCGGCCACGACCTGGCACTCGCCAACGTCCGCCCGGTCGTCGAGGCCGCCGCCGCGATCGGCACCACCGTCACCCTCGACGCCGAGGACCACACCACCCTCGACTCGATGTTCGCCATCCACCAGGAGCTGCGGAAGGACTTCCCACAGACCGGCTGCGTCATCCAGGCGTACCTCTTCCGCACCGAGGCCGACGCGCGCCGCCTCGCCGCCGACGGCAGTCGCGTACGGTTGGTGAAGGGCGCCTACAAGGAGCCCGCCGAGGTCGCCCACCAGCACAAGCACGAGATCGACAAGGCGTACGTGCGCGTCCTGCGGACGCTGATGGAGGGCGAGGGGTACCCGATGATCGGGTCCCACGACCCGCGTTTGATCTCCATCGCCCAGGAACTGGCCCGCGGCGCCGGCCGCAAGCTCGACGAGTACGAGTTCCAGATGCTCTACGGCATCCGCGGCGACGAGCACCTGCGCCTGGCCGCCGAAGGCCACCGCATGCGCGTCTATACGGCCTACGGCACCGACTGGTACGGCTACTTCATGCGCCGTCTGGCGGAGAAGCCGGCGAACCTGCGCTTCTTCATGCGCTCGATGGTCAGCAAGGGATGAGCGGCAGCTGTGGACACCCGGGTGCACGCTGGATAGCGACAGCTACCGCCCATCGGCCGGCTGAGCCGACCCGGTTCCGTCCGAAGCCAAGGAGTACGGACACCGTGACTCCGCCCCCGTGGGGGCTTCTCACTCGCTCGCCGCAGCGAACTCGTGACGGTCAAGCCCTGACCGCCACCCAAGGTACGTACAGGGTTTTGGTCTCCACGGACCGAAGCCAGGGATTCACTCGGAAGAGGAGCTCATGGACGCTGTGACCCAGGTCCCCACCCCCGTCAACGAGCCGGTGCACGGCTACGCCCCCGGCTCGGCCGAGCGCGCCCGACTGGAGGCCAAGCTCAAGGAGCTCGCCGACAACCCGATCGACCTCACCTGCACCATCGGCGGTGAGCGGCGGATGGGCGGCGGCGAGGCCTTCCGGGTCGTCCAGCCGCACAACCACAAGGCCGTGCTCGGCACCTATCGCAACGCCACCCGGCAGGACGCCCAGGACGCGATCGACGCCGCCCTGGCCGCCGCCCCCGCCTGGCGCGCGATGTCCTTCGACGACCGCGCGGCGATCATCCTGCGCGCCGCCGAACTGCTGTCGGGCCCCTGGCGCGAGACCATCGCCGCCTCCACCATGCTGGGCCAGTCCAAGACCGCCCAGCAGGCCGAGATCGACAGCCCCTGCGAGCTGATCGACTTCTGGCGGTTCAACGTCCACTACGCGCGCGGCATCCTGGCGGAGCAGCCCCCGGCCAACTCGCCGGGCGTGTGGAACCGTATGGACCACCGTCCGCTGGAGGGCTTCGTCTACGCGATCACGCCGTTCAACTTCAGCGCCATCGCCGCCAACCTGCCCACCGCGCCCGCGCTGATGGGCAACGTCGTGGTCTGGAAGCCGTCCCCGACCCAGACCCACGCCGCCGTGCTGCTCATGCGGCTGCTGGAGGAGGCCGGACTGCCCAAGGGCGTCATCAACCTCGTCACCGGTGACGGCATCGAGGTCTCCGAGGTCGCGCTCGAGCACCGGGATCTGGCGGGCATTCACTTCACGGGCTCGACCAAGACCTTCCAGCACCTGTGGAAGACGGTCGGCAACAACATCGAGAAGTACCGCACCTACCCGCGGCTGGTCGGGGAGACCGGCGGCAAGGACTTCGTCGTCGCCCACCCGTCGGCCGACCGCGCGATCCTCAAGACGGCGCTGACCCGCGGCGCCTTCGAGTACCAGGGCCAGAAGTGCTCGGCGACCTCCCGCGCGTACATCCCGGCCTCCATCTGGAACTCCGGGTTCAAGGAGGAGTTCGCCGCCGAGGTCGACGGCATCAAGATGGGTGACGTCACCGACCTGTCCAACTTCATCGGCGCCGTCATCGACGAGCGGGCCTTCGCCAAGAACAAGGCCGCGATCGACCGCGCTCAGGAAGACCCGTCCTGCACCATCGTCGCGGGTGGCAGCTACGACGACTCCGTCGGCTACTTCGTCCGTCCGACCGTCGTCGAGTGCGACGACCCGGACAACGAGGTCTTCCGCACCGAGTACTTCGGTCCGTTCCTCGCCGTGCACGTCTACGACGACAGCTCCGCCGAGAAGTACGACGAGATGCTGACCCAGATGGAGGCGGTGTCCGACTACGCGCTGACCGGCTCGGTCATCGCGAACGACCGCGCGGCCGCCGCGTACACGATGGAGAAGCTGCGCTACGCGGCCGGAAACTTCTACATCAACGACAAGTCGACCGGTGCCGTCGTCGGCCAGCAGCCCTTCGGCGGCGGTCGTGCCTCCGGTACCAACGACAAGGCCGGCGCCCCGCAGAACCTGATGCGCTGGACCCTGACCCGTGCCATCAAGGAGACGCTGGTCCCGCCGACCGACTACACGTATCCGCACATGGGGTGACACCCCCGGCACCGGGAAAACCTCCGTGCCGCTGCTGCGGCCCCGTCGGACGGGCCAGGTCTGTACAGACCTGGCCCGTCCGACGTTTTCGCAGGTCGCGGCGATGTGATGCGATCCACCGTCTCAGATGGTAGGAAGTCCGAGTAATTGTGCAGACAGATGCCCTGCGCGCCCTTATTTTTGTAGGAGCCGAACGTCTCGCTCGATCAAGCGAATGGCGGTCGTGAGCCGGGCCCTGTGCAGGCAATCCCTGCGGCCCCCGCTCCCCGCCCCTTCCGGTGACGCGTTTCCCCCTCCGCATTCCCGGCTTGTCGAAGGAGTCGATTCCCCATGGCCGAGACCACCGTCCGCCGCCGCGTCCGCCACGCTTCCCGTACGAGCGAGTCCGACCGCAAGAACGCCGCAGCCGCCCTCCAGCGCGCCCTCGACCGTCGGGACAACGGCGGTTCGACCGGTCACTGAGCCGCGTCGGGCCGCGTCGTCCTCCATGCGGGTGTCCGCATCCCGGACGGCTCGTGTCAGAGCATGGGACGAGGAGTAGGGTGCCCGCATGTCTCGCAGCATCAATCTCGCAGTGATTCCCGGTGACGGCATCGGCCAGGAGGTCGTGACCGAAGGCCTCAAGGTCCTCTCCGCCGTCCTTCCGCAGGATGTGAAGCTGGAGACCAAGGAGTTCGACTTCGGCGCGCGGCGCTACCACGCCACCGGTGAGACCCTCACCGACGCCGACCTCGACGCGCTGAAGCAGCACGACGCCATCCTGCTCGGCGCGATCGGCGACCCGTCGGTGCCCTCCGGCGTCCTGGAGCGCGGCTTCCTGCTCAAACTCCGCTTCGCCTTCGACCACCACGTCAACCTGCGGCCGTCGAAGCTCCTGCCGGGCGTGTCCACTCCGCTCGCGGGGCAGCCGGAGATCGACTTCGTCGTCGTCCGCGAGGGCACCGAGGGTCCGTACACCGGCAACGGGGGCACCATCCGCAAGGGCACCGAGCACGAGGTCGCCACCGAGGTCTCCGTCAACACGGCCTACGGTGTCGAGCGCGTCGTCCGTGACGCCTTCGCCCGCGCCCAGGCCCGCCCGCGCAAGAAGCTCACGCTGGTCCACAAGAACAACGTGCTGACCTTCGCCGGTCACCTGTGGACGAACGTCTTCCACAAGGTGGCCGCGGAGTACCCCGAGGTCACCACCGACTACATCCACGTCGACGCCGCGACGATCTACCTCGTCACCCAGCCCGAGCGCTTCGACGTGATCGTCACCGACAACCTCTTCGGTGACATCATCACCGACCTCGCCGCGGCCGTCTCCGGCGGCATCGGCGTCGCCGCGAGCGGGAACATCAACCCGTCCGGCGCGTTCCCGTCGATGTTCGAGCCCGTGCACGGCTCGGCGCCGGACATCGCCGGCCAGGGCAAGGCGGACCCGAGCGCCACGGTTCTCTCCGTCGCCCTCCTCCTGCGCCACCTCGGCCACGACACCGAGGCGGCCCGCATCGAGGAAGCCGTCTCCGCCGACCTCGCGGAGCGCGGCGGCCTGCCCGCGCGCAGCACCTCCGAGATCGGCGACGCGCTCGCCGTACGCGTAGCCGGCTGACCGGGCGCGCACACTCGAAGCCGCCGGTCGCAACCGCCCGGCGGCTTTCCCATGTCCCCGCCGGGTGCCACCATCGACCACCGGGCCGCATTCACCCCGCATTTCCTCCGCCGTCGCCCCCGGGCGATACTCGAACGCGGAGCCGCGGAATGAGGGAATGCTCGGACGCCCTGTCACTGGCCACCGGCCGTACGGGCGTGAACGCGGCCCGTCACTACAACCGGTGAAGGACAACCACTCATGACGACGCCCACGATCGAGCTCAAGCCCTCCGCCCACCCGCTCTCGGACACCGAGCGGGAGGCCATCCTGGCCAATCCGGGGTTCGGCCGCCACTTCACCGACCACATGGTGACGATCAAGTGGACCGAGGGCCGGGGCTGGCACGACGGACAGCTCGTCCCGTACGCGCCGATCCCCCTCGACCCGGCGACCCACGTCCTGCACTACGCACAGGAGATCTTCGAGGGCCTGAAGGCCTATCGTCGGCCCGACGGGTTGGTCGCGACCTTCCGCCCCGAGAAGAACGCCGAGCGTTTCCAGCGCTCCGCCCGCCGCCTCGCGATGCCCGAGCTGCCGGTCGAGACGTTCATCGAGGCCTGCGACGCGCTGGTCGGGCAGGACAAGGCGTGGGTGCCGGCGCACGGCGGTGAGGAATCCCTCTACCTGCGCCCCTTCATGATCGCCACCGAGGTCGGCCTGGGCGTGAAGCCCGCCAACGAGTACCTGTTCCTGGTGATCGCCTCCCCGGCCGGCGCCTACTTCCCCGGCGGCGTGAAGCCGGTCTCCATCTGGGTCTCCGAGGACCGTGTCCGCGCCGTCCCCGGTGGCGTGGGCGACGCGAAGACGGGCGGCAACTACGCCGCCTCGCTGCTCGCCCAGGCCGAGGCCGCGTCCAAGGGCTGCGACCAGGTCTGCTACCTCGACGCCGTGGAGCACACCTGGGTCGAGGAACTCGGCGGTATGAACCTGTACTTCGTGTACGGAGCTGCGTCCAATTCGAAGCCCGTGATCGTCACCCCCGCGCTCACCGGCTCCATCCTGGAGGGCGTCACCCGTGACTCCCTGCTGAGCGTCGCCCGCGAGCTCGGCTACGAGGCCGTCGAGGAGCGGGTCTCGGTCGACCAGTGGCAGCGCGACACCGAGAACGGCACCCTCACCGAGGTGTTCGCCTGCGGCACCGCGGCCGTCATCACGCCCGTCGGCACCGTCAAGCGGGCCGGCGGCGAGTGGCGGCACGGCGGCGGCGAGCCCGGCGAAGTCACCCTGCGCCTGCGCCAGACTCTGCTCGACATCCAGCGCGGCACGGCCGAGGACAAGCAGGGCTGGATGCACCCCCTGGGCTGACTCCCGCCCGCCCCGTCAGGGCCGCCCCGGACCCCACCGTCCGCGGCGGCCCGCCCGCGCTGGCGGCCCGTTCGGCGGGGGCGGTCTGTCCGGGCCCGGAGGAGCGGACACCCGGCGCCCGTATCCTGAGACGGACGGTGATCGTGGGGACGGCTTGTGCCAGACTTCCCCCGTGCTCTCGTTCGCCACGATTATTGGCAGCAGGCGCGCCGGTCCGCAGTGACCGCACGTACGACAACATACGGGCGGACATCGTCGTCCTCGACCCGCGCGCAGACCTCTCGCACCCGCGAGAGGTTTTTCTTGTTTCCTGGCCCACCAGAAGCCGGAAACCGTGCGCGAGGGACCATGGGGGGACGGTGGAACCGGTCATTCCGGTAGACCGAGATCCAACATCAGGAGCCTTCAGACCATGACCGCAACCAGAGAGCCCGACGACTCGTTCCACGTCTTCGACACCACCCTGCGCGACGGCGCCCAGCGCGAGGGCATCAACCTCACGGTCGCCGACAAGCTGGCCATCGCACGGCACCTGGACGACTTCGGCGTGGGCTTCATCGAGGGCGGTTGGCCGGGCGCGAACCCGAGGGACACCGAGTTCTTCGCCCGCGCCCAGCAGGAGATCGAGTTCCGGCACGCCCAACTGGTCGCCTTCGGCGCCACCCGCCGTGCCGGCACCACCGCTGATAAGGACCCGCAGGTAAGGTCGCTCCTCGCCTCCGGCGCGCAGGTGATCACGCTGGTCGCCAAGTCCCACGACCGTCATGTCGAGCTCGCCCTGCGCACCACCCTGGACGAGAACCTGGAGATGGTCCGCGACACCGTCGCCTTCCTCAAGGCCGAGGGCCGCCGGGTGTTCGTCGACTGCGAGCACTTCTTCGACGGCTACCGCGCCAATCCCGAGTACGCCAAGTCGGTCGTCCGCACGGCCTCGGAAGCCGGTGCCGACGTCGTCGTCCTGTGCGACACCAACGGTGGCATGCTCCCCGCCCAGGTCCAGGCCGTGGTCTCGACGGTGCTCGCCGACACCGGCGCCAGGCTCGGCATCCACGCCCAGGACGACACCGGGTGCGCGGTCGCCAACACCCTCGCCGCCGTCGACGCCGGCGCCACCCACGTCCAGTGCACGGCCAACGGCTACGGCGAGCGCGTCGGCAACTCCAACCTGTTCCCGGTGGTGGCGGCGCTGGAGCTCAAGTACGCCAAGAAGGTCCTGCCCGAGGGCCGGCTCCGGGAGATGACGCGCATCTCGCACGCCATCGCCGAGGTGGTCAACCTGACCCCGTCCACGCACCAGCCCTACGTGGGTGTCTCCGCCTTCGCCCACAAGGCCGGCCTGCACGCCTCCGCCATCAAGGTCGACCCGGACCTGTACCAGCACATCGACCCCGAGCAGGTCGGCAACACCATGCGGATGCTGGTGTCCGACATGGCCGGCCGCGCCTCCATCGAGCTCAAGGGCAGGGAACTCGGCATCGACCTGGGAGACGACCGCGAACTGGTCGGCCGGGTCGTGGAACGGGTCAAGGAACGCGAGCTCAAGGGCTACACGTACGAGGCCGCCGACGCCAGCTTCGAACTGCTGCTGCGCGCGGAGGTCGAGGGCAGGCAGCTGAAGTACTTCGACGTCGAGTCCTGGCGCGCGATCGTCGAGGACCGCCCCGACGGCACCCACGCCAACGAGGCCACGGTGAAACTGTGGGCCAAGAGCGAGCGCATCGTCGCCACGGCGGAGGGCAACGGTCCGGTCAACGCCCTGGACCGGGCCCTGCGCGTCGCCCTGGAGCGGATCTACCCGCAGCTCGCCAAGCTGGAGCTGGTCGACTACAAGGTCCGCATCCTCGAGGGCAAGCACGGTACGCACTCCACCACCCGGGTCCTGATCTCCACGTCCGACGGCGAGGGGGAGTGGTCGACCCTGGGCGTCGGGGACAACGTCATCGCCGCGTCCTGGCAGGCACTGGAGGACGCGTACACCTACGGCCTGCTGCGGGCCGGGGTCGAACCGGCGGCGTAACGGGATCGGGCCCGGCAGGGGCCCCGCGCCGGCGCGGGGAAAATCCCTGCCGGGCCCGATGCCCGTTTCCGCCCCGGTTCGGGTAGCTTCGAACATATGAAGGACGCGCTGACGCGTACCCTCGTACGCCTGCTGATCGTGCCCATGGCCGCCGCGCTGGCGGTCCTGATGGCCGGGGCGCCGGGTGCGCGCGCGGCCACCGACCTCTCGACCGTGGCCGAGGCCCTGCGGGAGAGTCCCGTCTACGTCGACCCCGAGGCGACGGACATCCTGTCCGAGTCGGACGCCGAGGCCCTCGCGAACAAGATCGAGGACGCGGACAAACCCGTCCTGGTGGCGGTTCTTCCCGAGGACTACCCGACCGAGAACCTCTTCCGGAACCTGCGTACCGAGACCGGCATCACCGGTCTCTACGGCATCCGCCTCGGCGACGAGTTCGACGCGCGCGCCGACAGCAGCGTGCTGAGCCGCCAGGGCGTGGGGAACCTGGTCACGGCCGCGCAGGGCGCGGGCGACGCCAAGGCCCAGCTGAACGACTTCGTCGACGACGCGCTGCGCAACATCGGCGGTTCGGCGCCCACGTCGTGGAGCGGGGGCGGCGGTGAGGCGCCGGTCGGCGGACTGATCGCCGTCGGCGCGGTGCTGGCGGCGGGCGGCGCGGGCGCGTACGCCGTGACCCGCCGCAACCGGCGGCGCCACGAGGAGGAGCAGCGGGCCGCGCTGGAGAAGCTCCGGGTAGTGGTCGACGAGGACATCACCGCGTTCGGAGAGGAACTCGACCGGCTCGACTTCCACCCCGGTGAGCCCGGCGCCGACGACGCCATGCGCGCGGACTACGAGCGCGCGCTGGACTCCTACGAGCAGTCCAAGCGGCTGATGGACGCGGCAGGCAGGCCGGAGGACGTCCGGGCGGTCACCCAGGCCGTGGAGGACGGCCGCTTCGCACTGGCGCGGCTCGACGCCCGCCGTGTGGGCCGGTCGTTGCCGGAGCGCAGGCCGCCCTGCTTCTTCGATCCGCGCCACGGTCCCTCGGTCGCCGACGCCGTCTGGACACCCCCCGGCGGCACCGACCGGGAGGTCCCGGTCTGTGCGGCGGACCGGACCCGCCTGGCCGAAGGCCACGACCCGGCCGTCCGCGAGGTCGACACCGACATGGGCCGCCGCCCCTACTGGGAGGCGGGCCCGGCCTACGGTCCCTGGGCGGGTGGTTACTTCGGCGGCGGTGTGCTGCCCGGTCTGCTCGTCGGCACGCTGCTCGGCAGCATGATGGCCGCCCCCGCCTACGCGGCCGACTACGGCTCCGGGTACGGAGACTTCGGCGGCTACACGGGCGGAGACGTCTCCGGCGCCGACTTCGACAGCGGGGACTTCAGCGGCGGATTCGGCGGGGGAGACGTGGGAGGCTTCGGCGGGGGCGGGGACTTCGGCGGAGGGTTCTGAACGCCGAGCCACCGGGGGAAGCCGGACACCAGGCCCGCGCCCGGTTCCGGGTCAGGTCCGGACATGCCGAGCGCCCGCCCTCCCGTACGGGGTACCGGGGGCGGGCGCGCTCAGGGGAGCGGCGGTCGAGGCCGCTTCGTCGGCGGGATCAGGCGTTGCGGATCGCCGAGATGTCGAAGTTCAGCTTGATCTTGTCGGAGACCAGGACGCCGCCCGTCTCCAGCGCCGCGTTCCAGGTCAGGCCCCACTCGGAGCGCAGGATCTCGGCCTTGCCCTCGAAGCCGACGCGCTGGTTGCCGAACGGGTCGGTGGCGGAGCCGTTGAACTCCAGGTCGATGGTGAGCGGCTTGGTGGTGCCGAGGATCGTCAGGTCACCGGTGATGCGGTAGTCGTCCCCACCGAGGGCTTCGGCCTTGGTGGAGCGGAACGTCATCGCCGGGAACTCGTCGATCTTGAAGAAGTCCGAGCTCTTCAGGTGGCCGTCACGGTCGGCGCTGCCCGTCTCGATGCTCTCCATCACCACGTCGAGGCTGGCGGTGGAGTCGGACGGGTTGGAGCCGTCCAGGTGCAGCGTGCCGGTGAAGTCCTGGAAGCTGCCCTTGACGTTGGTGACCATCGCGTGCCGGGCGACGAAACCGATGGTGGTGTGCGAGGGGTCGATCGTGTAGTCGCCGGTCAGGGCGGCCAGGTCCGGGTTCACGGCGGCCGGGGCGGTCGCGGTGGCGGCGTTGTTCTTGCGGCTGAAGATGCCCATGGTGTGTTCCTCCTGGGGACGGGGGGAATCGAATGATCCCGTTGAACGTTCAATCACTTTCAACGAGACTCACTGTAGACCTATTCCCTTTAAAGTTCAACATCTTTCGGAGATGCCGAGGACCCTCCCGCTTGGACCATCGGAACGGGCGGAACGCGACCGGTTCGGCGAAGGGTTCCCCCTTCGGCGGCATTCAGGACGGGTCCCCTCCGATCCCGTCCTTCATGTCCGGCACTGATCGGTTCCCTCGGGCCGCTACCCCCTGCGGGGTGGACCGACCCGAACGGGCGAACCCCGGGAGAACATCTGGGATCGCCCGGGAGCGCGGGCGGGCAACCGCCGTCGACCCGGTAATCCCCGGACGTGGGGCGCGTCGGCCGGGGTCGGGCCGTACGCTCCGGGAGGTCCGCGCCACGCAGGGGTGTGAGGGGAGTCTCGGTCTCGGGATTTGTTGGACCCCTACAAGCCGGAGGCCCTCTGAGCAGTCGGAACGCCTGCATGCCGCCTCGGTTCTGTTCAGTGGCACCAGGAAAACGCCCCGGAGACTGTGAGGAGTCGACGGCTCGCATTCCCGGGTGAGCTTCGTAAGGTCACTACATGACCGTTTTGGATGAGGCGCCGGGTGAGCCGACCGACGCGCGCGGACGCGTGGCCGAACTGCACGAGATTCGCGCGCAGGCGCTGGCCGGCCCGAGCGAGAAGGCGACCCAGGCGCAGCACGCCAAGGGAAAGCTGACCGCGCGGGAGCGCATCGAACTGCTACTTGATCCGGGTTCCTTCCGTGAGGTCGAGCAGCTGCGCCGGCACCGGGCGACCGGCTTCGGTCTGGAGACCAAGAAACCGTACTCCGACGGTGTGATCACCGGCTGGGGCACGGTGGACGGCCGTACGGTCTTCGTCTACGCCCATGACTTCCGGATCTTCGGCGGTGCGCTGGGCGAGGCCCACGCCACCAAGATCCACAAGATCATGGACATGGCCATCGCGGCGGGCGCGCCGCTGGTGTCCCTCAACGACGGCGCGGGCGCGCGTATCCAGGAGGGCGTCTCGGCGCTCGCCGGCTACGGCGGCATCTTCCAGCGCAACACCAAGGCGTCCGGTGTCATCCCGCAGATCAGCGTGATGCTCGGCCCGTGTGCGGGCGGCGCGGCCTACAGCCCCGCCCTGACGGACTTCGTGTTCATGGTCCGCGAGACCTCACAGATGTTCATCACCGGCCCGGACGTGGTCAAGGCCGTCACCGGTGAGGAGATCACCCAGAACGGCCTGGGCGGCGCGGACGTGCACGCCGAGACCAGCGGTGTCTGCCACTTCGCCTACGACGACGAGGAGACGTGCATCGCCGAGGTGCGCTACCTCCTCTCGCTGCTCCCGCAGAACAACCGCGAGAACCCCCCGCGGGTCGAGAGCACCGACACCGCGGAGCGCCGCGGCGAGGTCCTGCTGGACCTGGTCCCGGCCGACGGCAACCGCCCGTACGACATGGCCAAGGTCATCGAGGAGATCGTCGACGACGGCGAGTACCTCGAGGTCCACGAGCGCTGGGCGCGCAACATCATCTGCGCGCTGGCCCGGATGGACGGCCAGGTCGTCGGCATCGTCGCCAACCAGCCCCAGGCGCTGGCGGGCGTGCTCGACATCGAGGCGTCCGAGAAGGCCGCCCGCTTCGTGCAGATGTGCGACGCCTTCAACATCCCGATCCTCACCTTCCTGGACGTCCCCGGCTTCCTCCCGGGCGTCGACCAGGAGCACGGCGGCATCATCCGCCACGGCGCCAAACTGCTCTACGCCTACTGCAACGCCACGGTGCCGAGGATCTCGCTGATCCTGCGCAAGGCGTACGGCGGCGCGTACATCGTCATGGACAGCCAGTCCATCGGCGCCGACCTCACCTACGCCTGGCCCACCAACGAGATCGCCGTGATGGGCGCGGAGGGCGCGGCCAACGTCATCTTCCGCCGCCAGATCGCCGACGCCGAGGACCCGGACGCCATGCGGGCGCGCATGGTCAAGGAGTACAAGTCCGAGCTGATGCACCCCTACTACGCGGCCGAACGCGGTCTGGTCGACGACGTCATCGACCCCGCCGAGACCCGCGAGGTGCTGATCCGGTCCCTGGCGATGCTCCAGAGCAAGCACGCCGACCTGCCCTCCCGCAAGCACGGCAACCCGCCGCAGTAACCCGGCGGACCCATCGCGGCAACCCCGCGGACCTCTCTCCCAGGGAGACTGACACCCATGAGCACACCTGACATCCGCGTCGAAAAGGGCCACGCAGGGCCCGAAGAAGTCGCCGCCATCACGGCGATCCTCCTCGCCCGCGCGGCCACCCGCCCCGCCCCCGACGTCCAGGCCCACCGCGGCCGCGCCAGGGCCGACTGGCGCCGCCTCGAACGCGAGCCGGGTTTCCGCGCCCCGCACAGCTGGCGCTGAGCACGCAGCACCCCGGGAAGGGGGCCCACCGCACCGGGTGGGCCCCCTTCCGGCGTTCGTGCACCGCGTCCGGCGTCGTGCACCGCGCGGCCCGCCGCACGCGCCGGCACGACGAATGTGGGGCGCTCCCTCCGAAAACCGGAGGGAGCGCCCCACATTCGTCGATCCCGCGGAGCCGCGGAGCCGCTGTCTCTCGTGCCTACCGCAGCCGCGCCATGAGGGCGTGCTCGACCAGGGTGATCAGCGCGCTCTTGGCGTCCGAGCGGTGCCGGGCGTCGGTGGTGATGATCGGGGCGTCGGGTCCGATCTGCAGCGCCTCACGCACCTCGTCCGGCTGGTACGGCTGCTGTCCGTCGAAGCCGTTCAGCGCGATGACGAACGGCAGACCGCTGTTCTCGAAGTAGTCGACCGCGGGGAAGCAGTCGGCGAGCCTCCGCGTGTCCACCAGCACGATCGCGCCGATGGCGCCGCGCACCAGGTCGTCCCACATGAACCAGAAGCGGTCCTGGCCGGGTGTACCGAAGAGGTACAGGATCAGGTCCTGGTCCAGGGTGATACGGCCGAAGTCCATGGCCACCGTGGTGGTGGTCTTGTCGCCGGTGTGGGTCAGGTCGTCGATGCCCGCCGAAGCGGACGTCATGACGGCCTCGGTGCGCAGGGGGTTGATCTCCGAGACAGCGCCGACGAACGTGGTCTTGCCCACGCCGAAACCGCCCGCCACCACGATCTTCGCGGAAGTGGTAGAGCGGGAAGGACCGCCGCTAGAGCTTGCGAAGTCCACTGAGCACCCTTTCGAGCAGTGTCACGTCTGGCTGGCCGCCGGCGCTCTCGTCGCCGCCGGGCTGATGGATGGCGACCAGTCCTGCCTCCGCCAAGTCGGCGACGAGAATCCTGGCCACACCGAGAGGGATGGTCAGCAGGGCCGAGATCTCGGCCACCGACTTGATCTCCCGGCAGAGGTGGCAGATCCGCTGATGCTCGGGCAACTGACCCTGCATCTGGTGCGGCTGCGCGGTGGTGTGTACCAGTGCCTCGATGGCGAGCTGGTACCTCGGCCTGGTGCGGCCGCCCGTCATCGCGTACGGGCGCACCAGGGGATTGTTCGACGCCCCGGCGGGCGCCGGCTCGGGGGTGCGGCGCTGCGGCTGCCCGGGCTGGAGGTGCGGCGCATGCGGCTGGTCGTACGGCGAAGGGCCGGGGCCCTGCGGCACGTACGGCTGCCGGTGGTCCGGAGCGGAGGGGTAGCCGTACCGGTTCTGGGAACCGTCGTTGTGACCCTGGGCAGGGTCGTACGACCAGTTGCCCGAAGACGATCCGCCTGGTGGTGTTGCCACTTTCTCCTCCTCCGACTGTGCCCGGCACCCATCATGTGGTAGCCGCGTCTCGAAACCTTACGGCCACGGGACGCCAAACCGCACCGTCCGTCTGTCAGTTGAGCAGGCTCCCTTGGAGCTCCGCACGAAGGTCCGGGGTCAGGACCGTACCGGCTCGGTCGACCAGAAGGGCCATCTCGTACCCGACGAGACCGATGTCCGCATCGGGATGTGCGAGAACCGCGAGCGAGGAACCGTCGGAAATGGACATGATGAACAGGAATCCCCGCTCCATCTCCACAACCGTCTGGTTCACGCTGCCACCCTCGAAGATCCGGGAGGCGCCTGCCGTCAGCGACGTCAGCCCGGAGGCCACGGCCGCGAGCTGATCCGCGCGGTCACGGGGAAATCCTTCGGACATCGCCAGAAGGAGGCCGTCGGCGGAGACCACCACCGTGTGGGACACCCCCGGGGTGTTGTCCACGAAGTTGGTGATCAACCAGTTCAGGTTCTGTGCCGCCTGGCTCATCGGGCTCACACTAACGCTCCTGGTTGTAGGTGCTGTCAGGACCACTGCGGTGATTCCCAGTGGCCTGGCCGTTCGTTTCACTGCCTGCGTTGCGGCCTTGCTGGACGCCGCGCCGCAGGTTGCTCAGCCTGCCCCGGATGTCTTCCGGGGCGCGGGAGACCTGGGGGCCTCCCTGAGGGGTGGTCTCGGCGGCGCCCTCGACCAGGTTGGCCTTGGGTACCCGCCGCGGCAGACCGGATGAGGTCACCCCGCCCGCCTTGGGCTTCCGCAGCGAGGACGCCTGCTGCCAGCGCTCGTCGTTCGCCGAACGCCAGTTGTCGCCGTCGCCCTGCGGAGCCGGAGCCGCAGCGGAAGCCGGTGCCGGGACCGTCGGCTCCTGGTTCGCGCGCCGCGCTCCGCCGGTGCCGCTCGCGGCGGACCCCCGGCGCGGAAGTCCGGCGTCGGTGAGTTCGTGGGAGGTGGAGTGGGCCGGTCCCGGACGGTCGAAGCCTACGCTGTCCTGCGCGGTCGCGTCAGCGGCCGGGGCGGGCTCCGCCTCCGGGGCACCCGCGGGGTACTGCGCCGGGTAGCCGTTCTGGTAGCCGTCCTGCCGCGGCCAGTCGTCCTGGGCAGGCTCGGCGTAGGAGGGGTCCGGGTAGCCGCCGTTCGACGAGAGGATGTCGTCCTGCGGCAGCCGGCTGTTCGGCTGGTAGTACGACTCGTCGTATGCCGGCTGCTGCTGTCCCTCGTACGCGGACTGCTGCCCGTCGCCGTACGCCTGCTGGTCGTATCCGGCGGGCTGCCGCTGATCCGGGTAACCGGTCGGACCGCCGTCGTAGCCCTGGCCGTTGTCGTAGCCCTGCGGGGCGGCGAACTCGTCGGGGTAGGCGGACTCGTCGGCGCCGTCCCGGCCGCCGGGCTGGTCCGGTCCGGACAGCGCGGGCTGCGGGCTCTGCGTCTCCATGGCCGCCCGGCGCTCCTCGCGCATCCGGGTACGGCCGACCGGGTCCAGGTCGCGGATGTCGTCCGGGACCTCGTAGCGGCTGTCGTCGAAGCCGAGTTCCGCCGCGGTGCGCAGCGGCTGCTGCTGTTGCTGGCTGAAGTCCTCGCCCGGGTAGTTCTGCTCCGGGATGATCTGGGAGACGGTGAACTCGTCGGGACCGGTCTGCGTCTCGCCGCCACCACCGTGGGTGATCGCGTCCGGCAGCATGACCAGCGAGGTCGTACCGGCCTGCTCGCCCGAGGGGCGCAGCTGGACGCGGATGCCGTGCCGGTCGGACAGCCGACCGACCACGAACAGGCCCATGCGCTGCGAGATCGCGACGTCCACGGTCGGCGGGTTGGCCAGCTTGTGGTTGATGTCCGCGAAGTCCTCGGCGGTCAGGCCGATGCCCTTGTCGTGGATCTCGATCATCACGCGGCCGTCGGGGAGACGGGTCGCGGTGACGCGGACCTTGGTCTGCGGGGAGGAGAACGTCGTGGCGTTCTCCAGCAGCTCGGCCAGCAGGTGCACGAGGTCGGTCACGGCCCGGCCGTGGATCTCGGCCTCGGGGACACCGGACAGCTCGACGCGCTCGTACTGCTCCACCTCGGAGGAGGCGGCGCGGATCACGTCGACCAGCGGCACCGGCTGGTCCCAGCGGCGGCCGGGTTCCTCGCCGGCGAGGACCAGCAGGTTCTCGCCGTTGCGGCGCATACGGGTGGCCAGATGGTCCAGCTTGAAGAGGTTCTCCAGCTGATCCGGGTCGGCCTCGTTGTTCTCCAGGCCGGTGAGCAGGGTCAGCTGTCCCTCGATCAGCGACTGGTTGCGGCGCGAGAGGTTGGTGAAGATCGCGTTGATGTTGCCCCGCAGCAGCGCCTGCTCGGAGGCGAGCCGGACGGCCTCACGGTGGACCTGGTCGAAGGCGCGGGCGACCTCGCCGATCTCGTCCGTGGAGGTGATCGGGATCGGGGCGACCCGGGTGTCGACCCGGCCGGGGTCGGTACGGGAGAGCTGGTCGACCAGCATCGGCAGCCGCTGCTCGGCGATACCGAAGGCGGCGTTGCGCAGCTGGCGCATGGAGCGGCTCATCTGGCGGGCCACCATGCCGGCCAGGATGAACGCGGCGAGCAGGGCGAGTACGACGGCGCTGCCGGTGACGAAGGCATCGCGCTGCGCGTCGCCGGCGATGGTGGCCGCCTCGTCCACCGCGGTGTCGGCGAGGTCCGACTCGATCTCGCGGTAGCCGTCGAACTTGAGGGTGTTGACCGCCCACCAGTTCTCGGGGGTGATGCCGCGTCCGGCTATCTCGGCGCGGGCGGCCGGGTCGGTGGAGTTGAGGCGCGCGACCTCGGAGACCATCGTGCGCGGGTCGGAGGGCGGCGGGACGTAGTCCGGGTCCTGGGCCGCCGCCTCCTTGGCCTGCTCCGCGCCGTCGGCCTTGATCTCCTGCTCGAGTTGATCCAGCTTGGCTGCGTCGGCCCCGGTGCCCCCGCCGATGTACTCCCGGACGGCGATGCCCTCGAGGTAGGCGTAGGAGGAGAGCGCGACGCGCTGGCTGGCGAGCTGGCTGTCGGTGGGCCCGGGCTTCACCAGCAGGTGCGTACCGATGGACCGCTGCAGCGACACCGCCGACTTGGTCAGGGAGATCGCGTAGACCGTACGGCCGTAGCTGGTGATGTTGCCGGTGCCCAGGCCGAGTTCGTTGGCGAACTGCGTCAAGGGGTGGGCGACCTCGAGATAGCCCTCTTCGGTCTCCACGCCCTTGAGTTTGGAGGTGTACGCGGCCTCGCGCAGCGGCGTCAGCTTGGGCTCGACCTCGCGCAGCAGCTCCAGCCGGCGTTCCAGGCCCGGCTTCGCCGGCATGTTCTGCGCGGCCTCGTCGAAGGCGTCGGCCGCCTCGTCCGTGGCGGCACGGGCCTTGACGACGGCCGGGTCGTCCTCGCCCTTGCCCTGCAGCAGCGGGGCCGCGGTGAGGTCCCGTTCCAGATAGAGGGCGTTGGCGTAGGTGAGGGAGGCCCGGACCAGACGCGCGGTGTTCTCCGCGTCCTGGGCCTCCTGCCAGGTGTCGATCGAGTCCTTCACCTGGAAGCCGCCCATGACCAGGCCGACCAGCACGGGTATGAGCAGGATCGCGTTCAGTCTGGTCGCCACCCGCCAGTTGCGCGGGGAGAGGCGGCCGCCGCTCGGGGCGGCCGCGGCCGTCGGTTCCGCACCGTGCACGGGGGTGGGCGCCGCTCCGCGCGGCGGCGGGGTGAAGTTGCCCCGGGCCGACGGCTCGGGACTGCTCGTGCTTCGCCTCACTCGACCAACAACCTCTCGGCGGTCGGCACCAACGTTGTGCCGCAGTGTCTCAGAGCCCGGCATGCCAACGACTACTGAGTGCGTCTTTGACCAATGGGCAGTTCAGGCATTCCAGCATGTCGACCAGTGCTCTTCCAAACAGCGGACGGAGGGGTTCCGGAGTGAGATAAGTCGCAGATAAAACGGTCAAACAGAACGAGCCCCGCCAAAAGGCGGGGCCTTCGTGCGCATAGGGGTACGGCCCGAACGCGTCGGGTGTCGGCACGACCCGATTCCTCTGCCGAAATGTTATGAACACCGGGGCCGGCCGTGTCCAAGGACACAGCCGGCCCCGGCATATCTACGACAACTGCCGTATGGAGTTATGGCATTGGCTACCGGAGACGCGCCATGAGGGCGTGCTCGACCAGGGTGATCAGCGCGCTCTTGGCGTCCGAGCGGTGCCGGGCGTCGGTGGTGATGATCGGAGTGTCGGGTCCGATCTGCAGCGCCTCACGCACTTCCTCCGGCTGGTACGGCTGCTGTCCGTCGAAGCCGTTCAGCGCGATGACGAACGGCAGACCGCTGTTCTCGAAGTAGTCGACCGCGGGGAAGCAGTCGGCGAGCCTCCGCGTGTCCACCAGCACGATCGCGCCGATGGCGCCGCGCACCAGGTCGTCCCACATGAACCAGAAGCGGTCCTGGCCGGGTGTACCGAAGAGGTACAGGATCAGGTCCTGGTCCAGGGTGATACGGCCGAAGTCCATGGCCACCGTGGTGGTGGTCTTGTCGCCGGTGTGGGTCAGGTCGTCGATGCCCGCCGAAGCGGACGTCATGACGGCCTCGGTGCGCAGGGGGTTGATCTCCGAGACAGCGCCGACGAACGTGGTCTTGCCCACGCCGAAACCGCCCGCCACCACGATCTTCGCGGAAGTGGTGGCACGGCTTTCGGAGACCGCCTCGCCGCTAGAGGTTGCGAAGTCCACTGAGCACCCTTTCGAGCAGTGTCACGTCCGGTGCGCCGGTGTTCTCGTCGCCGCCCGGCTGATGGACGGCGACGAGACCCGCCTCCGCCAGGTCCGCCACCAGGATCCGGGCCACGCCCAGCGGCATGTTCAGGAGCGCCGACACCTCGGCGACCGACTTCACCTCACGGCACAGATGGCAGATGCGCTGGTGCTCCGGGAGGAGCCCCATGAGCGCTGCCGGGTCGGCCGTCGTACTGATCAGTGCCTCGATGGCCAGCTGATAGCGGGGCCTGGTCCGGCCACCGGTCATCGCATACGGACGTACCAGTGGCTGGTCGCCCTCATCCTCGTACGGCTCCGCGTACGGATCATGAGAAGCGGTGGGCGGGGTCATGGGTCCTCCGGACGGGACAGCAAGTCGGTCAGTCAAGCCGTCTGACGAGGCCGGTGGGGGGATTGTGGCGGCCGGACGGTGATTTGGTGAGACGGGTGGTGCCGAGGCCGGTCAGTGGAGCAGACTTCCCTGTAGTTCGGCGCGCAGGTCCGGGGTGAGGACCGCCCCCGCGCGGTCGACCAGGAGCGCCATCTCGTAGCCGACGAGGCCGATGTCGCACTCGGGGTGCGCGAGAACGGCCAGCGACGAGCCGTCCGAGACGGACATGAGGAAGAGGAAACCCCGCTCCATCTCGACGACCGTCTGTGTGACGTCGCCGCCTTCGAAGATGCGGGAGGCGCCGGCCGTCAGGGAGGTCAGCCCCGAGGCCACGGCCGCGAGCTGGTCCGCGCGATCGCGCGGGAAGCCCTCGGACATCGCCAGAAGGAGACCGTCGGCGGACACGACGACGGTGTGGGACACCCCGGGGGTGTTGTCCACGAAGTTGGTGATCAACCAGTTCAGGTTCTGTGCCGCCTGGCTCATCGGGCTCAACTAACGCTCCTGCTGGTGAGTGGGTCGAGGGAAGCCACCGGTCTGCGTGGATCCGGCCTGACGACCCTGTGCGATACCCCGACGGAGATTGGTCAGCCGTCCACGCACGTCGTCGGGCGCGCGGGAGACCTGCGGACCACTCTGGTGGGTCTGCTGTTGAGCCGTGCCCGGGACGAGGTTCGCCTTGGGCACCCGGCGCGGCAGGCCGGAGGTGGTGACGCCGCCCGCGGCCGGCTGCCGGACACGTTCGGCCTGCCGGACCAGCTCGTCGTTGGGCGAGCTGCGCCAGGTGGAGGCAACGGACCGCTGCGGGCCGGTGGGCCCCTGCGGCTGCGACGGCTGCTGCTGTTGCGGCTGCTGGGCCGGAGCCGGGGGATCGCCCTGCTCCTGCTCCCGGGCACCGTGGAACCAGTTGGTCTCCAGGGTGTCGTAGAGGGGGGTGCGCCCGTCACCGGGGCCGGACGCCGGCGGCAGTGCCCAGGCGTCGCTCGGCGCGCGGCCGTCGCCGGGCCGCTGCGGCGCGGACCCGTGGCCCGGCTGCTGGCGGTCCGGCCGCTGCTGCGGAGCCGCGGGACGCTGGGCGCCGAAGTCGGCTCCACGCGTTCCGTTCGACTGCGGACGCTCGAACTGGCCGGTGGAGGCTGGGTCCGCGAGGTTCGGGCCCTCCGGGAGGGCGTGCCGCGCGGGAGCGCCGCCGTCCCGCTCCGGAGCCGGGTACCGGTCGGCGGAGCCGTTGTCGTAGCCCTGCGGGGCGGGGAACTGGCCGGTGTGGGACGGGTTCTGTCCGCTGTACTGGTCCGAGGGAGTGCCGTAGATGTCGCCGCGGACGAACTGCCCCGTGTTCTGGGCGCCCTTCGCGTCGGGCCCGCCGTACTGGCCGGCGTTCTGCGGAGCGCCGGCACCGGGGGAGCCGTAGGGAGCGGGTGAGCCGGGGTTCTGCCGGGCGTCGAACCGGGGCATCTCGGCCGTCGCGCCGGGACCCTGGAGGTCGTCGAACCGCGGCATGGCGCTCGTCCGGGAGGCGTCCGGCTCCTCGTGGCCGCGCGGGGCGTCCAGCGGGGCTCGGGGCACCGGCGGCTGGGCGTTCTCGTCGCTCCAGCTGGGTACCCGCGGCTGCTGGTCGCCGCCGGGCAGCTCGGCGCGCGGACCACCGCGCGGCGGCAGCTGCGGACGACGGCCGCGCTCGATGTTGCCGTCGCCCCGCTGCGGCGGCACGGAACCCCGGCCGCCGAACAGGTCCTGGCCCTGTGCTCTGCCCTGGCCCGGGGACTGCAGCCCCTGCGGGGCGCCCGGAGCCTGGCCGCCGTAGCCGGCACCCGCGCCGGCGGGGACGGACGGCCCTGACCGGGTGCGGAGGGAGCGCCGCCCTGCTCGAACAACGACGGCGCGGAAGACCTGCCCGGCTGACCCTGCGGACCACGTGCCCCGCCCGGGGCACCCGGCCGGCCCTGGCCGTCCCGTCCGGGCAGCGCGGCCCTCGGACCCTGGCCGGTGGCGAGCCTGCCACCGCCGGGCGCACCGGCACCGGGGGCACCGGCGCCGGACTGACCGCCACCGGCGGACCGCCGTGCCGCCGAGGCACCGGCCACGGCCTGCGCGGCGGCGGGACCGCCGGCACCCGGCTGACCGGGCTTGCCCTGGGGCTTCTTGCCGCCCTGGGCGAGATCGACGGGCAGCATGACCAGCGCGGTCGTGCCACCGGAGTCGGACGGGCGCAGCTGGATGCGGATGCCGTGCCGCTGCGACAGCCGGCCGACCACGAACAGGCCCATGCGGCGGGAGACGGACACGTCCACGGTGGGCGGCGAGGCGAGCCGCTCGTTGATCGCCGCCAGGTCCTCCGGCGACAGGCCGATACCGGTGTCGTGGACCTCGATCAGCACGCGGCCGTCGGGCAGCGCGTGACCGGTGACCTTGACCTTGGTCTGCGGGGAGGAGAACGAGGTCGCGTTCTCCAGCAGCTCGGCCAGCAGGTGCACGAGGTCGTTGACGACCCGGCCGGCCACTTCGGTGGTCGGCACGGCGGTCAGTTCGATGCGCTCGTACTGCTCCACCTCGGACGCGGCGGCACGCAGCACGTCGACCAGCGGGACCGGGCGGGTCCACCGTCGGCCGGGCTCCTCACCCGCGAGGACGAGCAGGTTCTCACCGTTGCGGCGCATACGCGTGGCCAGGTGGTCCAGCTTGAACAGCGAGGACAGCTGGTCCGGGTCGGCCTCGCGGGACTCCAGTTCGGAGATCAACGACAGCTGGCGCTGGATCAGGCCCTGGGAGCGGCGCGAGAGGTTGGTGAACATCGCGTTGACGTTGCCCCGCAGCAGGGCCTGCTCGGCGGCCAGTCGGACCGCCTCGCGGTGCACGTCGTCGAAGGCCGCGGCCACCCGGCCGATCTCGTCCCGGGAGTGCACACCGACCGACTCCACGGACGTGTCGACGTCCTGCGGGTCGGACTCGGACAGATGCTTGACCAGCTCGGGCAGGCGTTCCTGGGCGACCTTGGTCGCGGTGTCCTCGAGGCGGCGCAGCGAGCGGATCATGGAGCGGGCCACGACGAAGGCGCCGACCAGCGACACACCGAGCACGATCAGGATCAGCGCACCGGAGATGATCGCGTCGCGCTCGGTGGCGCTGCGCAGCTCACGGGCCTTCTGTTCCATCTCCTCGAGCAGCGTGTGCTCGACGTTCTTCATCTGCTGGATCTTGGTGGAGCTGTCGTCCAGCCAGTCCCGGTAGGACCGCTTGTCCATCGACTCCAGACCGCCGGCCGACACCAGGGCGCGGCCCGCGTACTTGTCGGTGGCCTTGATGGTGGCGTTGCCGTTCTCGATGGGCAGCAGCAGCTCGGTGGCCTTGTCCTCGCCGTAGATGCTCTTGAAGCTGCGCAGCTCGGACGTCTGGCTCTCCAGCGCCGACTCGGCGTAGAGCCGGTCGTTCTCGGAGAGGTCGCCGAAGGTGGTGTTGCTGGCGGGCAGCGCCGCCGCGAGGACCGCGCGCTGGATCGACGCGTACTCCTTGGCGGCGGAGAAAGAGGCCAGGGCGCGCGTGCGCTGGATCATCTCGGGGTTGCTGGTCGCCTCGGCCATGTCCTGGGAGAGGTCGGTCAGCTTCTCGATCAGACGGTGGTAGCCCTCGACGGTCTGTGTGGAGTTCCGCTCCGACACGTAGGCCGTGTTGCGGATCTTCGCGAGGTTGCCCAGGTCGCCGGCGAGCTGGACCAGGTTGTCGCGGACGCCCTTGAGGTTGCCGTCCTTGCTGGCACTGTCGATCTCCTCGGAGCTGTCGAGGAAGTTCTTCAGGGCCCGGTCGGTCTTCTCGCGGTGGCCCTTGACCGTGAAGTCGGTGGCCTTGCCGCCGTGCGCCAGCGGGCCGGCCGACTGGTCGCGCTCCTCCTGGAGCGCGGCGGCGAGCTCGGTGGCCTCCTGGGTCATGTCCGTCAGCAGCTTCATGTTGTCGAGCTGCTGGATGTCGTCCATCGACTGGTTGATACGCAGGGCGCCCAGCGAGGTGGCCGCGACCACCGGAAGCGCGAGCAGCGACACCAGACGGGTGGAGATGCGCCAGTTGCGCAGGGCCACGCGCGGCCCCGGGCCGTCGGGGCCCTGCGAGGGCTTCGGCAAAGTGGGGGGCGTGCCCGCCGGTCCCGCGAGCGTGACGCCGGGACGGCCAGGTCGTTCGCCGCCGTCACCGTTCGCGGCCGGGCCCTGGTTCTGGGCGTGCTGGGGCGAGGAGCCGACGGCCCTGGGGCCAGTCCCGCCGTGCTGCTCCGGCTCCGCCGAAGCGCTGCCATCCCTCTTGAAACGTCCCTGCACTAGCGTCGCAACCTCTGGACCAGGCGCCCCTCCGCGTGAACGGCGGGGCACGGTGTCGGCGTCATAGGGGCGCCCTGAATACGCCCCCGTGGTGGTCGTGAGTGACCGGCGTGGGTTCCCCCTTGCTGCTCACCGCCACAATGGCGCCTTTGTGCGCCCCCTGTGCGCCGGATCGATAACTGCGGCGGTCCGGGGAATTCCAGCACAGTGCGGGATGCCCCAACAAGGCCCGCGGGTCATGCCGTGACTTGCGTGACGCCGCGTGACGGAGGGATCACCGGCCGTGGAAATTGATCTCGCGCAAAGGGGGTCAATGGGGTTGATTCGGCAGGGCTCGCGAGGTGTCCCAGTAGCGATGATCGGGAGCGGAATGGTGCATTCAGGGGGTCAATGTCCGTTTCGGCGGGATGACGCACCGGTCCGGATTGACCCATTTGGTCATCGATTCGTGAGCAAACTCACACGATGATCGTGACTCCTCGCGGCGATCGGCGGGGAATCAGGTGTTTAGCCTGGCGCTTTACAGGGATGGCAAAACAGACAACCCGCGTCCGAAGGGTGGTCCCCGGACCCCCTTCGGACGCCTCGTGAACAGGACAGGTTCGAGTAAACAGTGAAGACGACGATGATGTTCCACAAGATCGCCAACCCGCGGCGCACGACGCTGGCGCACCTCGACGGCGCCGCCGAACTGCAGACGCCGGTCCACCAGGAGCACACCGCCGAACTCCCGGCCCAGACCGCCAATCCCAGGCGCACCGTCCTCATGGAGGTCCCGGTCGCGGCCGGCGCCGCGAACTAGCACCCTCCCAGCCTTCCCCGGCCCCAGTGTCGATCAGTACGCGCGCCGGCCCCGAAACGCTCAAGGCGCCCGGGCCCGTCCGGTCCCGTGCCGGGCCCGCATCCAGGCGGCGTCCCCTGTCCCCCGGTCAGGGGGCGCCGCCTGTCATGCGCGAGGCGTGCGCACCCTGCCGCGTTAGCCTGGAGCGTCAGACTCCAGCCAGCTCAGTCAAGGTCAAGGGGCCAAGAATCCCGTGCGCATCGCCAGATTCTCCATCGACGGGAACGTCGCCTTCGGCGCGGTCGAGGGCGACCAGCAGGACGAGCTCGTCCTGGACATCATCAAGGGCATCCCGTTCACGGACTTCGAACTCTCCGGTACGAAGGTCCCGGTGAGCAAGGTCAGGCTGCTGCCCCCGGTGCTTCCCAACAAGGTGGTGGCCTTCGGCCGCAACTACGCCGAACACGCGAGGGAGATGGGCAACGAGGTGCCCGACGCCCCGTTCGCCTTCTTCAAGCCCGCCACCTCGGTGATCGGCCCCGGCGACGACATCCAGTACCCCTCCTTCTCCCAGGAGGTGCACCACGAGGCCGAACTGGCCGTGGTGATTGGCAGGATGTGCCGTGAGGTCCCGCGCGACCGGGTCAAGGACGTGATCTTCGGCTACACCTGCGCCAACGACGTCACCGCCCGTGACGTCCAGCGGCGGGAGAAGCAGTGGGCGCGGGCCAAGGGCTTCGACACCTCCTGTCCGCTCGGCCCCTGGGTGGAGACGGACCTGGACATCGCGGCCGCCGGCGACCTCACCGTCCAGCTCACGGTCAACGGAGAGCAGCGCCAACTCGGCCGTACCAGCGAGATGGTCCACTCCATCGAGGACCTGATCGTCAACATCTCCGAGGCGATGACGCTGCTCCCCGGCGACGTGATCCTCACCGGCACCCCGGCCGGCGTCGGCCCCCTCAACGTCGGCGACGAGGTCGCCGTCACCATCGAAGGCATCGGCACTCTCACCAACAAGGTTGTCAAGCGTGGCTAGCGCAGCAGGTTCCCCTTCCCCCTCCCCCAAGTCCTCGACCACGCTCGGACAGGGGGTACCCCCACGCGTCCGTTTCTGCCCGTCCCCCACCGGCAACCCCCACGTGGGCCTGGTCCGCACCGCCCTGTTCAACTGGGCGTTCGCCAAGCACCACCAGGGCACGCTGGTCTTCCGCATCGAGGACACCGACGCGGCCCGCGACTCCGAGGAGTCGTACGACCAGCTCCTCGACGCGATGCGCTGGCTCGGCTTCGACTGGGACGAGGGCCCCGAGGTCGGCGGCCCGCACGCGCCGTACCGCCAGTCGCAGCGCATGGACATCTACCAGGACGTCGCCGCCAAGCTCCTCGACGTCGGCCACGCCTACCGCTGCTACTGCTCCCAGCAGGAGCTGGACACCCGCCGTGAGGCCGCCCGCGCCGCCGGCAAGCCCTCCGGGTACGACGGCCACTGCCGTGACCTGACCGACGCCCAGGTCGAGGAGTACAAGGCCCAGGGCCGCGAGCCGATCGTCCGCTTCCGGATGCCCGACGAGACGATCACCTTCACCGACCTGGTCCGCGGCGAGCTGACCTTCACCCCGGAGAACGTCCCGGACTACGGCATCGTCCGCGCCAACGGCGCCCCGCTGTACACGCTGGTCAACCCGGTCGACGACGCCCTGATGGAGATCACCCACGTCCTGCGCGGCGAGGACCTGCTCTCCTCCACCCCGCGCCAGATCGCCCTCTACAAGGCGCTGACCGAACTCGGCATCGCCAAGCAGACCCCCCGCTTCGGCCACCTGCCCTACGTCATGGGCGAGGGCAACAAGAAGCTCTCCAAGCGTGACCCGCAGGCCTCGCTCAACCTCTACCGCGAGCGCGGCTTCCTCCCCGAGGGACTGCTCAACTACCTCTCCCTGCTGGGCTGGTCGCTCTCGGCCGACCAGGACATCTTCACGATGGAGGAGATGGTCGCGGCCTTCGACGTCGCGGACGTGCAGCCGAACCCGGCCCGCTTCGACCTGAAGAAGTGCGAGGCGATCAACGCCGACCACATCCGCCTGCTGGAGGTGAAGGACTTCACCGAGCGCTGCCGCCCCTGGCTGAAGGCGCCCGTCGCCCCCTGGGCCCCGGAGGCCTTCGACGAGGCCAAGTGGCAGGCCATCGCCCCGCACGCGCAGACCCGGCTGAAGGTGCTGTCGGAGATCACCGACAACGTCGACTTCCTGTTCCTGCCGGAGCCGGTCTTCGACGAGGCCTCCTGGACCAAGGCGATGAAGGAGGGCTCCGACGCCCTGCTGCGCACCGCCCGCGAGAAGCTGGACGCGGCCGACTGGACGTCCCCCGAGTCCCTGAAGGAGGCCGTCCTGGCCGCCGGCGAGGCCCACGGCCTCAAGCTCGGCAAGGCCCAGGCCCCGGTCCGCGTCGCCGTCACCGGCCGCACGGTCGGCCTGCCCCTCTTCGAGTCCCTCGAGGTCCTGGGCAAGGAGAAGACCCTGACCCGCATCGACGCGGCCCTGGCGAGGCTCGCCGCGTAGCTCGACCGCAGGTGAGGGGCGGCGTCCGGAGCACCCGGGCGCCGCCCCTCGGCCGTTCTTGGGTACCGTCGGTCCCATGGCGATCCGAGCCGTCGTCTGGGACGTGGACGACACACTCTTCGACTACACCTCCGCCAACCGCGAGGGCATGCGGGCGCATCTGCTGGCCGAGGAACTGCTCGCCGGGTACGCCTCCGTGGAGGAGGCGCTGCTGCGCTGGCGGGAGATCACCGATGTCCAGTGGGCCCGGTTCGCCGCGGGGGAGGTCGACTTCGAGACCCAGCGGCGCGACCGCACCCGGGTCTTCCTGGGGCGCGAGCTGACCGACGACGAGGCCGACGACTGGTTCCGGCGCTACCTGGTGCACTACGAGTCGGCCTGGGCCCTGTTCCCGGACGTCCTGCCGGTCCTCGACGCGCTCGCCGCCAGCCACCGGCACGCGGTGCTGTCCAATTCCAGTCTCCACGTCCAGGACCGCAAGCTGCGCGTCCTCGGCGTCCGCGACCGCTTCGAGGCCATCCTGTGCGCCGCCGAGCTGGGCGTCTCCAAACCCGAGGCCGGTGCCTTCCTGGCGGCCTGCGAGGTCCTGGCGCTGCCGCCCGACCAGGTCGCGTACGTGGGCGACCACCCGGAGATCAACGGCCGGGGCGCCGCGGACGCGGGACTGCTGTCGGTGTGGATCGACCGCGGCGGTGCGTACGCGACCCTGGAGCCACCCGTCGGGCCGCGCAGGATCGCCTCCCTCGGCGAACTCCCCGCGCTCCTCGGCGCGGATACTCGTTTTGGAGCCGGGTCCGGCATCGGGTAATGTTCTTCCTGCGTCGCGGGGGACCGGGCCGGAAGGCCACAAACCTCGGGCGCACTGCTAGAACAAGGACCCTCCGGGGATTGCGTTCCAGTGGCCTATGGTGTAATTGGCAGCACGACTGATTCTGGTTCAGTTAGTCTTGGTTCGAGTCCAGGTAGGCCAGCTCGCAGAGCTCATCTGCACCTGCGGATCTCATCCGCGAAGCCCCCGTTGTGTAGCGGCCTAGCACGCTGCCCTCTCAAGGCAGTAGCGCCGGTTCGAATCCGGTCGGGGGTACAGATCCATCCCGCGAGGGCGGCCGGGTAGCGCCCACTGTCCTCACGGTGACACCATCCGGCTTCGGCCGGGTGAGGATCGCCAGGGCCCCCGTTGTGTAGCGGCCTAGCACGCCGCCCTCTCAAGGCGGTAGCGCCGGTTCGAATCCGGTCGGGGGTACTGAACTGGTCTAAACCATCATTGGTCTATGGTGTAATTGGCAGCACGACTGATTCTGGTTCAGTTAGTCTTGGTTCGAGTCCAGGTAGACCAGCTCGGACCTGCGGAAACGCAGTGTCCACGCCCCCGTTGTGTAGCGGCCTAGCACGCCGCCCTCTCAAGGCGGTAGCGCCGGTTCGAATCCGGTCGGGGGTACACAGGTATACAGAAGGAAAGCCCTCCACCTCGGTGGGGGCTTTTTCCTGTCCGCGTATCGAGGTGCGGCGGGACGTGAGCCCGGGGAGGGCCTGCCGCGGCGTTGAGGCGGGCCCGTTCCCGAAGGGCGGATGGGGTCAGGAGCGGCGCAGCGCCTCGGAGAGGCGGGCGGCGGAGTCGATGACGGCCTGGGCGTGCATACGGCCCGGGTGACGGGTCAGGCGCTCGATGGGCCCCGACACCGAGACGGCGGCCACCACGCGGTTCGACGGGCCGCGCACCGGCGCGGAGACGGAGGCGACACCGGGCTCGCGCTCCCCGATCGACTGCGCCCAGCCGCGGCGCCTGACACCCGACAGGGCCGTCGCCGTGAAGCGGGCGCCCTGCAGGCCGCGGTGCAGTCGCTCCGGCTCCTCCCAGGCCATCAGGATCTGCGCGGAGGAACCGGCCTTCATCGTGAGCGTGGAACCCACCGGGACCGTGTCCCGCAGGCCCGACAGGCGCTCCGCGGCGGCGACGCAGATGCGCATGTCACCCTGCCGGCGATAGAGCTGGGCGCTCTCGCCGGTGATGTCGCGGAGATGGGTGAGTACCGGGCCCGCCGTGGCGAGCAGACGGTCCTCGCCCGCCGCCGCGGCCAGTTCGGCCATGCGCGGGCCGAGGATGAACCGGCCCTGCATGTCGCGCGCCACCAGGCGGTGGTGTTCCAGTGCCACGGCCAGGCGGTGGGCCGTGGGTCGTGCCAGTCCGGTCGCACCGACCAACCCCGCGAGGGTGGCCGGGCCGGACTCCAGAGCGCTCAGGACGAGGGCCGCCTTGTCCAGAACGCCGACGCCGCTACTGTTGTCCATGCAACGATACTTGCGTCTCACTCTGTGAAACGCAAGTTCAGTTTTCGGTGGAACACGCCACTCTTGACGTACGAGGCAATCAGCGCGAAGCATTCCGCACGACGCGATCAGTGCTGGGCGCTGACCAGTAGGAAGCACCGTGGCCCGTGGATCACCGGGCCTGGCGGCGACGCCCGGAATCAGGGGTGGGGGCGCCGTCTCCTCACAGATCTCTAGTTGGGCCGGCGCGTGTGTGCCGGTCGGAGGGAAAGCGATGGGTAGGACACTCGCGGAGAAGGTCTGGGACGACCACGTCGTCCGGCGCGCCGAGGGCGAGCCCGACCTCCTCTTCATCGATCTGCACCTGCTGCACGAGGTGACCAGCCCCCAGGCCTTCGACGGCCTCCGCAAGAGCGGCCGCACCGTGCGCCGGCTCGACCTGACCATCGCGACCGAGGATCACAACACCCCGACCCTCGACATCGACAAGCCCATCGCCGACCCGGTCTCCCGGGTTCAGCTGGAGACGCTGCGGGCGAACTGCGCCGAGTTCGGCGTCCGGCTGCACTCGCTGGGCGACGTCGAGCAGGGCGTCGTGCACGTCGTCGGGCCGCAGCTGGGTCTGACCCAGCCCGGCATGACCGTGGTCTGCGGAGACTCGCACACCTCCACGCACGGCGCGTTCGGCGGACTGGCCTTCGGCATCGGCACCTCCCAGGTCGAGCACGTACTGGCCACCCAGACGCTGCCGATGGCCCGCCCCAAGACCATGGCGATCACCGTCGACGGCGAACTGCCCGGCGGTGTCACGGCCAAGGACCTGATCCTGGCGGTCATCGCCCGGATCGGCACCGGCGGCGGCCAGGGCTACATCCTGGAGTACCGGGGCGAGGCCATCGAGAAGCTCTCGATGGAGGCCCGCATGACCATCTGCAACATGTCGATCGAGGCCGGTGCCCGCGCGGGCATGATCGCCCCCGACGAGACGACCTTCGCCTATCTCAAGGGCCGTCCGCACGCCCCGCAGGGCGAGGACTGGGACGCGGCCGTCGCCTACTGGAAGACGCTGCGCACCGACGACGACGCCGAGTTCGACGCCGAGGTCGTCATCGACGCCTCCCAGCTGTCCCCGTTCGTCACCTGGGGCACCAACCCGGGCCAGGGCGTGCCGCTTTCGGCCGAGGTCCCCGACCCCGCCTCGTACGAAGACGCCTCGGAGCGCCTCGCCGCCGAAAAGGCCCTGGAGTACATGGGATTGGCGGCCGGCCAGCCGCTGCGCTCCATCAACGTGGACACCGTCTTCGTAGGCTCCTGCACCAACGGCCGGATCGAGGACCTGCGCGCCGCCGCGGACATCGTCAAGGGCCGCAAAATCGCCGACGGCGTACGGATGCTGGTCGTCCCCGGCTCCGCGCGGGTGGGGCTGCAGGCCGTCTCCGAGGGACTGGACGTGGTCTTCAAGGAGGCCGGCGCCGAGTGGCGGCACGCGGGCTGCTCGATGTGCCTGGGCATGAACCCCGACCAGCTCGCCCCCGGTGAGCGCTCCGCGTCCACCTCCAACCGCAACTTCGAGGGCCGGCAGGGCAAGGGCGGCCGTACCCACCTGGTGTCCCCGCAGGTCGCCGCCGCCACCGCGGTCCTCGGCCACCTGGCCTCCCCGGCCGACCTCGCCGCCGACACCCGTACGCCCGCTGGAGTCTGAGAGCCATGGAAGCATTCACCACGCACACCGGCCGGGCCGTCCCGCTGCGCCGCAGCAACGTCGACACCGACCAGATCATCCCCGCCCACTGGCTCAAGAAGGTGACGCGGGACGGGTTCGAGGACGGGCTGTTCGAGGCCTGGCGCAAGGACCCCGAGTTCGTGCTCAACCGCCCCGAGCGGGAAGGCGCCACGGTCCTGGTGGCCGGCCCCGACTTCGGCACCGGCTCCTCCCGCGAGCACGCCGTCTGGGCACTGCAGAACTACGGCTTCAAGACCGTGATCTCCTCCCGCTTCGCCGACATCTTCCGCGGCAACTCGCTGAAGAACGGACTGCTCACCGTGGTCCTCGAGCAGAAGACCGTGGACGCGCTGTGGGAGCTCACCGAGCGCGACCCGCAGGTCGAGATCACCGTCGACCTGGAGGCCCGCGAGGTGCGCGCCGAGGGCATCACCGCCCCCTTCGAGCTCGACGAGAACTCCCGCTGGCGGCTGCTGAACGGGCTCGACGACATCTCCCTCACCCTGCGGAACGAGGCGGACATCTCCGCCTACGAGGCGAAGCGCCCGTCGTACAAGCCGCAGACGATCACAGTCCCGGCCGCCTGACGCGAAGTCCTCGCGGCAGGTCGACTTTCAGCCACCCCAACCCTCCCTCCGTACCCCCGATCGGACCGATCGGGGGTACGGCCGTGTCTGCACCCGTTCGGCCCCGCGCGCCCTCTTGAGGCCTTGCAACTTCCCACGTTATGAAGGTGGTTGTCGGGGTACACGTGTCGCGTGCGCGTGATCTCCGAGTGTGCCCGGACCGCCGTCCGAGGCGCCAGTTGCCCCCTGCGCAGGCGACAACTTGCCCCAGATGGCACAATCTGTGCATGGAACGCGACGGCCAACTCGAGCTCTACACGCTGGTCGCGGCCCGGCTCAAAGAAGCGCATGCAAAAGTGCGCGCACTGCAAGTACCGGAGGGCGTACGGATGGCGCTGACCCGGAAGCTGCTGGTCATTACGGCCGCGGCCAAGCACGATCTCGCCAACGCGGCAAGGCGGCTGGAACTGTTCATCACGGACCTCGACGAGGGCCGATTCCCCGACGAGGAACGCTGAACCAGTCAAGGCAGCCGAGTTCGTTGCGGCACAAGGGTGATAAGCCCGTTTCGTGTTTGATTTGCGGTATATATCTGCCTAACGTGCGAAAATGCTTGAACGAATTCGTTCGGGCGATGTCTCCGAAGGGGAAGACGTGAACAAGGCGCAGCTCGTAGAAGCGATTGCCGACAAGATGGGCGGCCGACAGCAGGCCGCCGACGCCGTCGACGCGGTCCTCGATGCCATCGTCCGCGCCGTGGTGGCGGGAGACCGGGTCTCCGTCACCGGTTTCGGTTCGTTCGAGAAGGTCGACCGTCCGGCCCGCTACGCCCGCAACCCCCAGACCGGCGAGCGGGTTCGGGTCAAGAAGACGTCGGTGCCGCGCTTCCGGGCGGGACAGGGCTTCAAGGACCTGGTGAGCGGCTCGAAGAAGCTGCCGCGCGGTGGCGAGGTCGCCGTCAAGAAGGCGCCCAAGGGCAGCCTGTCCGGCGGGGCTTCGGCGACGGTGAAGAAGGCCGCCGCCAAGAAGACCGCGAAGAAGGCCGCCGCCACGAAGACGACGGCGAAGAAGACGACCGCCAAGAAGACGACGGCGAAGAAGGCCGCCACCCAGCAGGCCGCGCCGGCCGCCAAGACCACCGCGGCGAAGAAGACGACCGCCAAGAAGGCCCCGGCGAAGAAGGCCACGGCCACGAAGGCGCCCGCCAAGAAGTCGACCGCACGCAAGACCACCGCCAAGAAGACCACTGCCCGCAAGAAGTAACGGCAGTCGAGCGGTACTCACGCGCCGGGCCGGACTCCTTCACGGAGTCCGGCCCGCGGTGTGTCCGGCACCCGCGCCGTGCGCTGCGGCGGCGGGTCAGAACGTGTGGAGCGTCACCAGCGTGATCCGCCGGGCCTCGCCCTCGCCCTGGGTCTCGACGCGCACACGCTGCCCGGGGCGCAGCAGCCTGAGGCCTCCGGCGTCGAAAGCCCGCGCGTCGAAGGGCACCGGCGTGCCGTCGTCCAGCAGCACCTGGCCGCTGCGGCTTTCGGGGTCGTAGGTGTACGCGGTCGCCTGCATGTCGGCAGCCTACTGCTCCGCGATCAGCAGCCGCGCGGTGGCGGTTGCCGTGCGGGGTCCCACGCCCAGCGCCAGCGCCGCCCGCAGATCGTCGCCCGTGTCCACGTCCTGCCGTACGGAATCCACCGCGTCCAGGCGGAGTTCGGCGGCTCCGAACGCCCGGTGCCGGGCCCGGGAACCGGGGCCGAAGGAAGGGCGCAATTCCTCGTTCGGTGCAGCGGAGAGCAGTGTGGTGCCGACGGCCGCGGCATCGGAGAGGAAGGCACGCGGGAATGCGGCGGCCCCGTCGAGGACACGGGTCAATTCGGCCGGGCGCAGCGCGGGAAGATCGGCGTTGAGGGCCGCCACGGGCCCCGCGTTCCGGAAGGCCCGCACGGTGGCGGCCGCGTGGGCGAGTGCCGCGTTCAGGCCGCCGCCCGGTTCGTCGGAGACGATGTGGGCGCCGAGCGCGGCCAGCTCACGGCCGGCCAGGGCGTCGTCCGTGACGACCACCACTTCGCGCACGGCGCGGCAGGCCAGCGCGGCCGCGATCGTGTCCTGGGCGAAGGCCAGGGCGAGCTCCGGACGCACCGCGTCGTCCGCGGTGTCCGCGAGCCTGCTCTTGGCCTCGGCCAGCGGTTTCAGGGGTACCACCAGGGTCCACTGCACGCGTGTTACGTCCCTCTCTCGTCGGCGCCATTGTCCCCCGTGGCACCCGGTGGCCAGGGGGCCGGGGCGTACGGTGTTCTCGACAGACCGGCGGCCCGGGGCGACACTTGTGCGGCCCGCCTGGCCCCCCGGCTCCAGGACTTAGAGGAAGGTGTCCCTGTGCCGCGCCGCAGAATCGGCTTTTGGTACCGCTTCGCCGCGGTTCTCTGTAAACCGCCGCTGGTGGTTCTGCTCAAGCGGGACTGGCGCGGAATGGAGAATATTCCGGCCGAGGGCGGATTTATCACCGCGGTGAACCATAATTCGCACATCGACCCCTTCGCCTATGCGCACTTTCAATACAACACCGGTCGCGTTCCGCGATTCCTGGCGAAGAGCGGTCTTTTCAAGAAGGGATTCGTCGGTGCCGCGATGCGGGGTACCGGGCAGATCCCCGTCTACCGGGAAAGCACGGACGCGCTCAGCGCCTTCCGGGCCGCGATCGACGCCGTGGAGCGCGGTGAATGCGTCGCCTTCTACCCCGAGGGCACCCTCACCCGCGATCCGCACGGCTGGCCCATGACCGGCAAGACCGGTGCCGCGCGAGTGGCCCTGCGGACCAAGTGCCCCGTCATCCCGGTCGCGCAGTGGGGCGCCAACGAGGTGCTGCCGCCGTACGCCACCAAGCCCCGCTTCTTCCCGCGCAAGACCCACCGCGTGCTGGCCGGACCGCCCGTGGACCTGGACCGCTTCTACGACCGGGAGATGACCCCGGAGCTGCTCAAGGAGGCGACCGAGGCCATCATGGCGGCGGTGACCCGTCTGCTGGAGGAGATCCGCGGGGAGAAGGCCCCCGAGGTGCCCTACGACCCGCGCCGTGAGCGCTCGGAGCAGGGCCGCAGGACCCGGGCGCAGACCCGGCGGAGGCGGCGGGACGGATCGTCGGACCACGGTTCGCCCGACCACGGGTCACCGGGGCGCGGCGTGCCGGAGCAGGGATCGCCGGAGGACCGGCGGCAGGAGGAGCACAGGCCCGGCGAACGGGCCGCCGCGCGGAAAGAGGGGCTGGGCAAGTGAGCAAGCCGGTCAAGGCTGCCGTCTTCGGCACCGGATCGTGGGGCACGGCCTTCGGCATGGTGCTCGCCGACGCGGGATGCGACGTCGTGCTGTGGGCACGGCGTCCCGAACTCGTGGAAGCGGTCAACTCCACCCGCACCAACCCCGACTACCTGCCCGGTGTCGAACTCCCGGAGAACCTGCGGGCCACCACCGACGCCGCCGAGGCCGCGCGCGACGCCGACTTCACCGTCCTCGCGATCCCCTCGCAGACGCTGCGCGCCAACCTCGCCGGGTGGAAGCCGCTGCTCGCCCCGGACACGGTCCTGGTGTCGCTGATGAAAGGCGTCGAACTCGGCTCCGCCATGCGGATGAGCGAGGTGATCGAGGACGTCGCCGGAGTCGGCGCCGACCGGATCGCCGTGGTCACCGGACCCAACCTCGCCCGTGAGGTCGCCGCCCGGATGCCGGCCGCCGCCGTCGTCGCCTGCACCGACGAGGCCGTGGCCCAGCGGCTCCAGGCCGCCTGCCACACGCCGTACTTCCGCCCGTACACCAACACCGACGTCGTCGGCTGCGAACTGGGCGGCGCCGTGAAGAACGTGATCGGGCTGGCCGTCGGCATCGCGGACGGCATGGGGCTCGGCGACAACGCCAAGGGCTCGCTCATCACCCGCGGGCTCGCCGAGACCACCCGGCTCGGTGCCGCGCTCGGCGCGGACCCGCTGACCTTCGCCGGACTCGCGGGCCTGGGCGACCTGGTGGCCACCTGCTCCTCACCGCTCTCGCGCAACCACACCTTCGGCACCAACCTCGGCAAGGGTATGACCCTGGAGGAGACCGTCGCGGTCACGAAGCAGACCGCCGAGGGCGTCAAGTCCTGCGAGTCGGTGCTGGATCTGGCCCGCCGGCACGGCGTCGACATGCCGCTCACCGAGACGGTCGTCGGCATCGTGCACGAGGGCAAGCCGCCGGTGGTCGCCCTCAAGGAGCTGATGTCGCGCAGCGCGAAGCCGGAGCGGCGCTGAGCCGCACCGAGCGGCGTCCGTGCGACGGCAGCGGGCCGACCCTCCGTTTGCGGCGTTGCGGACGCTTCATCGTGGCTGTACCACCGGGTACTCTCATCGCCATATGAGCACCGAGAACCTTCCCCAGAGCCCCGAGCAGCCGCCTCGCAAGCCGCGTGTGGCCGTTGTGTTCGGCGGGCGCAGCTCCGAACACGGGATCTCCGTGGTCACCGCCGGCGCCGTCCTCAAGGCCATCGACCGGACCAAGTACGAGGTCCTGCCGATCGGCATCACCCAGGACGGCCGGTGGGCGCTCACCGCCGACGAGCCGGACCGCATGGCCATCGTCGACCGGCGGCAGCCCAGCGTGGACCAGCTCACCGACTCGGCCGAGGGCGCGGTGGTGCTCCCCCTCGATCCCGGCAACCGCGAAGTCGTCTACAGCGAGCCCGGTTCGGTGCCCAAGGCGCTCGGCGAGGTCGACGTCGTCTTCCCGATGCTGCACGGCCCCTACGGGGAGGACGGCACCCTGCAGGGCCTCCTGGAGCTCTCAGGCGTCCCCTACGTGGGATCCGGAGTGCTCGCCTCGGCCGTCGGCCAGGACAAGGAGTACATGAAGCGGGTGTTCACCTCCTTCGGGCTGAAGGTCGGCCCGTACGTGGTGATCCGGCCGCGCGAATGGGAGCGCGACGAGTCCGCCGCCCGCAAGAAGATCATCGGTTTCGCCGGTGAGCACGGCTGGCCGCTGTTCGTGAAGCCCGCACGGGCGGGCTCCTCGATCGGTATCACCAAGGTCGACGACCTCTCCGGCCTGGACGAGGCGATCGCCGTGGCCCGGCGGCACGACCCGAAGATCCTGGTGGAGGCGGCCCTACGCGGCCGAGAGATCGAGTGCGGTGTGCTGGAGTTCGAGGAGGGCCCGCGCGCCTCGGTCCCCGCCGAGATCCCGCCGCCCGACGCGCACGCGTACTACGACTTCGAGGCCAAGTACATCGACTCCACGCCCGGCCTGGTGCCCGCACCGCTGACCGACGAGGAGACGGCCGAGGTGCGCAGGCTGGCGGTGGAGGCGTTCGAGGCGGTCGGCTGCGAGGGGTTGGTGCGCGCGGACTTCTTCCTCACCGAGGACGGCGAGTTCGTGATCAACGAGATCAACACGATGCCCGGCTTCACGCCCATCTCGATGTACCCGAAGATGTGGCAGGCCACCGGTGTCGAGTACCCGGAGCTGGTGGACCGACTGGTGCAGGCGGCGCTCCGCCGCCCGACCGGACTGCGCTGAGCCGCAGCCGGCACATCGGAATGCGACGGCAGGCCCAGGTCCTGCCCGGCGGATCAAGTCGGGGGAAACGGACGGTGCCCACCCCGCGTCTCCGGCATGGTCCGCCGGACAGAACCTAGATGATCAATTCCAAGGGGTCGGGGAGCGAGCGGAGGGTCTCTTACACCTTGGACTGGAGCCAGTTGCTTCGGGAAGACTCCAGGCTTCCGATGTGGTTATGGCTGCCCGCAGTTGGGCTCGGCGTGGCCCCGAAGAGGCCGTCACCACTTTCGGTGCACGGTTGCCTTACTGCCGGCCACCAAGCTTGCCGGCGGAACGTCATCGGCCACGACCGCGCCAGCGGCAACCACGGCGTCACGGCCAATGCTGACGCCGGGCAGGATCGTGGCACCGGCACCGATCCACACATTCTCCGCCACGTCGATGGGTGCGCCGGTGAGGTATAACCGCCGCTCCTCGGGATCAACCGGGTGGCCGCTGGTGATGAACGTGACCTTCGGTCCGATCATCACGCGCTCGCCGAGCCGGATACCGGCATAGTCCAGGAACGTGCAGTTCTGGTTGATGAAGACGCGCTCGGCGAGGTCGAGGTTCAGGCCATGGTCCGTGTAGAAGGGCGGATAGATCGTGACTCTCGGCGGCAGTGGCTTGCCAAGGATCTGCTCGAACAGTTCCGCCTTGCCCGCTTCGTCTTCGAAAGGCAGGACGTTCAGGCGGGAGGTGAGCTCGGTGACCCGCAAGACCCTCTCGGCCATGGCCTGGAACTCGGCGCTGCGGATGCGCATGAGACGGTCGCTGGACATGCCACGATCCTTTCTGTGCACCGGTGGCGGGACACGACTCACCGGATGATCAAAGTCAAGGGGTGCCGGCGGAGACGAAAACGAGGGCGTCCAAGATCGTTTTGTGACGAACAACCTGGACACCCTCGCGACGGCACTCTATGTGAAGACCGACGACCTGCTGAAAGCGTCTCCGCATCTGGCGCCATGGCGTCCGGCCGTCGGGATCGCCCCGCAGCTCACCGACGCCGAACTCGTCACGCTGGCAATGATGCAGGCCATGCTCGGCTTCACCTCCGAGGCCAGGTGGCTCCGCCACGCCCGCGGTCACCTGCGGCACCTCTTCCCGTACCTGCCCCAGCAGCCCGGCTACAACAAGCGCCTGCGCAAGGCCGCCGCGCTGCTGCGGCGGGTCACCCGGCTGCTGGCCGCCGACACCTCGGTATGGAGCGACGACGTGTGGATCGTGGACTCCACCCCGGTGGAATGCGGCCGCTCCCGCGAGACCGTCAAACGCTCCGACCTGGCCGGATGGGCCGAGTACGGGTACTGCGCCAGTCACAGCCGCTTCTTCTGGGGCATGCGGCTGCACCTGGTGTGCACCCTGCAGGGCCTGCCCGTCGCCTTCGCCCTGACCGGCGCCAAGGCCGACGAACGCGAAACCCTGCTGGACCTGCTCGCCGCCGAACCGGGCCTGACTTCCGCCCGCCCTGGACAGACGCTGATCGGTGACAAGAACTACTTCGGCCGCACCTTCGAAGACCGGCTTGCCGAACTGGACATCCGGCTGCTGCGGCCGGCCCGCAAGGGCGAGGCGGAACGGCCCGGCGCCCCGCTGTTCAAACCGTTGCGGCAGGTCATCGAGTCGGTCAACGAGACCTTCAAGGGCCAGCTCAACCTCGAACAGCACCGAGGCCGCACACCAGGCGGCGTGATCGCCCGCGTCATGCAGCGCATCCTCGCGCTGACCGCCGCGATCTGGCACAACGACCACACCGGACAGCCCGTCCTACGCTCACTGACCGCCTACGACCACTGACTTGGAATTGATCATCTAGGAGGCGATCCCCTCGGGGATCGCCTCCTTGATGGCCGGGGCGAGATCGATCAGTACGCCCGTGCTGTCCCGTCCGCCGGTCACCCGGACCTCGACATAGGCCTCACGGCTGGCGGTCGTGAAGCGGTACGTCTCGTCGTCCTGCTGCTCCATCAGCCAGTCGACGCCGTTCACGCCCCCCGCCATCGCGTCCGGGTCGTTGCCGTTCGCCACCTTGGGGTCGATCATCTTCGGCGGCTGCCCGACACCGCACCGCAGTATGATCGCCACGCCGCCCCAGCCCGCGGTCAGTTCGGACGCGGGTTCGGGATCGTCGCGATTCTCACCGTCCACCGTCGCCGGCAGGGCCTTGTCCAGCTTCTGGCACAGCTTGGTGACCTTCGCGTCCGGGCTGGGAACCGCCGTCGACGCGCTGCCGTCTGCTGAGGAACAGCCCGCGGTGGTGATCAGCACGGCGGCGGCGAGTGCGGGCAGGACTGCGTGACGGTGACGGAAGGAGCTCACCGACACAGGGTAGACGGGGGTTACAGATGGACGACCGGGCAGGTCAGGGTACGGGTGATGCCGTCCACCTGCTGGACTTTCGCGACCACCATGCGACCCAGGTCGTCGACGGTGTCGGCTTGGGCGCGCACGATGACGTCGTAGGGTCCGGTCACGTCCTCGGCCTGGATGACTCCGGGGATCTTGCCGATCAGATCGGCGACGGTCGACGCCTTGCCGACCTCCGTCTGGATCAGGATGTACGCCTGTACCACGAAACCTCCAGAGCGGCCACGAGGATCATGTGGGGAAAAGGAACGCCACGGTATCGCGTCGCCGCTCGTCGCGGGGAGACCTGCGGGACCCGGACTCCGCGCGCCGGGGTCCGGACTGCACAGAAGTTGACGGTCACTTCGACCGTAGCGAGGACACAGACGACTCGCGACCGGGAACGGGACCGGGAACGGACAGGGAAAGAAGGGGAGCTGGGGAAATGAAGGGCACTGTTGGTGAGCTCGGGGAGTTCGGGCTCATCAGGGAGCTCACCTCCCGTCTCACCACCACGCCGGCGGTCCGGGTCGGCCCCGGCGACGACGCCGCGGTGGTCGCCGCACCCGACCGCAGGGTCGTGGCCAGCACCGACATCCTGCTGGAGGGCCGTCACTTCCGCCGCGACTGGTCCACGGCCTACGACGTCGGCCGCAAGGCCGCCGCCCAGAACCTCGCCGACATCGCGGCCATGGGCGCCGTGCCGACCGCGCTGCTGCTCGGCCTGGTCGTCCCCGCGGAACTGCCGGTGACCTGGCCCTCGGAGCTGATGGACGGCCTGCGCGACGAGTGCCAGGTCGCGGGCGCCGCGGTGGTCGGCGGAGACGTCGTCCGCGGCGACACGATCATGGTGTCGATCACCGCGCTCGGTGACCTGCGCAACCAGGAGCCGGTGACCCGGGGCGGCGCACAGCCCGGTGACCTCGTCGCGGTGACCGGTTGGCTCGGCTGGTCCGCGGCCGGGCACGCGGTGCTCTCGCGCGGCTTCCGCTCGCCGCGCGCCTTCGTCGAGGCGCACCGACGCCCCGAACCGCCGTACCACGCGGGCCCCGCGGCCGCGGGGCTGGGCGCGACCGCGATGTGCGACGTGAGCGACGGCCTGATCGCCGACCTCGGGCACATCGCCGAAACCAGCAAGGTACGCATCGACATCCGTTCCGGGGCGATCGACATCCCCTCCCAGATGAACGACATCGGACAGGCCGTCGGCGTCGACCCCATGCAGTGGGTGCTGACCGGGGGAGAGGACCACGCGATCGTGGCCACCTTCCCGCCGGACGTGAAACTGCCCGCCCGCTGGAAGGTGATAGGCGAGGTGCTCAACCCCTCGGCGCTGCCCCAGGTGACGGTCGACGGGGCGCCCTGGACCGCTCAGGCCGGCTGGGACCACTTCGGGGACATCGAGTCATGAGCGCCGGGGCCGCTCCACCGAGGGTGCTGACCGTCGCCGGCTCGGACTCCGGCGGGGGCGCGGGAATCCAGGCCGACCTGAAGACGATGCTCGCGCTGGGCACGCACGGCATGAGCGTGATCACCGCGGTGACCGCGCAGAACTCCCTCGGTGTGCAGGGCGCCTGGCCGCTGCCGGTGGAGGCGGTACGGGCCCAGTACCGCAGCGTCGTCGACGACATCGGCGTCCAGGCGGTCAAGACCGGCATGCTGGCCTCCGCCGAACTCGTCGAGGCGGTGGCCGATCTGGTCTCCGGGACCCGGGCGCCGGTGGTCGTCGACCCGGTCGGCGTCTCCAAGCACGGGGACGCGCTGCTGGCGTCCTCCGCGCTGGACTCCGTACGGACGAAGCTGCTGCCGGTCGCGACCGTGGCCACGCCGAACCTGGACGAAGTGGCGCAACTCGCCGGTGTCCGGGTGGAGTCGGAGCAGGACTTCCACCGGGCCGCGGAGGCGCTGCTGGCGTTCGGACCGCGGTGGGTCGTGATCAAGGGCGGTCACCTCGCCGGGGGCACGGGCGAGGCCGTCGACCTGTTGACGGACGGTTCACAGGAGCACTGGCTGCGCGCCCCGAGGTACGACAACCGGCACACCCACGGCACGGGCTGCACCCTCGCCTCGGCGATCGCCGCGCAACTGGCGAAGGGGCAGCCGGTGCCGGCGGCGGTGACGGCCGCCAAGGAGTACGTCACGGGGGCGATCGCGGCCGGATTCGCGCTGGGCGGCGGAATCGGGCCGGTGGATCACGGGTGGGCGCTGACGCGGTCCGACGCGGGCTGAGAGCGTCCGTGCGGCAGGCGTGCGTACGGGGACGGCAAAAAGCCGGTCCACCTCAGGTGGACCGGCTCAGTGCGGTGAGCCAGCTGTGGCCGCGCGCTCAGCGAGAGCGTCAGCGCGAGACCTTGCCGGCCTTGATGCACGAGGTGCAAGCGTTCACGCGCTTCGGCGTCCCGCCCACCACGGTACGCACGCGCTGGATGTTCGGGTTCCAGCGGCGGGGCGTACGGCGGTGCGAGTGCGAGATGTTGTTGCCGAAGCCCGGCCCCTTGCCGCAGACGTCGCAGTTGGCAGCCACGGGTCACTCCAAAGACTTCAGATGCACTTACGGTTGATCCCGGCACGCCGGGATCAGGATGCCGGAGCTCCAGGAGCCCTTGGGAATCTGAGTGGCTTTGCCAGGGAGAGGCCCGATTCGGATCGGGCAACCGGAGCAGCATACAACGGCTGCACCAGTAGAACGAAACTACCATGCCAGCTCAGGGGCCCGTCCCGGCCCGCTTCCGCCGTCCGGTGCCCCAAGGTCTACGCTGCGAGCCACGTCCAGCAGTTCTGGGAGGCGCAGGTGGCGCAGGTGCCGCAGACATTCTTCGATGCTCTCGCGGTGCGTGCCTGGTGCGGACTCGCGCTCGACGCCCTCGGGCGGGCGCGTGAGGAGATCGACGCGATCAATGTCTACCCCGTGGCGGACGGCGACACCGGTACGAATCTCTACCTGACGGTCGAGTCCGCCGCCACGGCGGTCGAGGCGGTGTTCGCGGGGCACGAGGCCGAGCGGATCGACAGGGCTCAGGGCGCCGACGGGCCCACGCTGGCCGACGCGGCGCGGGCGATGGCACACGGTGCGCTGATCGGCGCCCGCGGGAACTCCGGGACGATCCTGGCGCAGCTGTTGCGGGGCATGGCGCAGGTGCTGGCCGGGTACGAGGCGGCGACCCACGCCGACGGCCAAGGGCTGCGGCACGCCCTGCGCAACGCGGCCGACTCCGCGCGTCAGGCCGTGGCCCACCCCGTCGAGGGCACCGTGCTCACCGTCGCCTCGGCCGCCGCCGACGCCGCCGCCGAGGCGGCCGGCGGCGCGGAGGGCGACTGCGGGGCGGTCGCGCGGGCGGCTTACGAGGGAGCCAGCGCGGCCCTCGCCGCGACACCGGGCCAGCTGGCCGTGCTCCAGCGGGCGGGAGTGGTGGACGCGGGCGGCCGGGGCCTGGTGGCGGTGCTCGCGGCGCTGGTGGAGACGTTCACCGGGGAGACGCCGAGAGGCCCCGCGCCCGATTCCGTGCTCCCCGCGCGCGTGGAGCACGGCGCATCCGCCGGGCCCGTGGAGTGCGCCGACGGTGAGGGGGTGACAGGGCTCACCGGTCCCGCCTTCGAGGTGATCTACCTCCTGGAGGCCTCGGACGCGGCCGTGGATCGGCTGCGGCAGCGGCTCGACGGTCTCGGGGACTCACTCGTCGTGGTCGGCGGCGACGGACTGTGGAACGTCCACGTCCATGTCGACGACGCAGGCGCCGCCGTGGAGGCGGGGGTCGAGGCCGGGCGCCCGCACCGCATCCGGATCACGCACTTCGGCGCCGGTGACGCACACACCTCCGGGGCCGGGCGTCCGCCCCGGGAACGTGCCCGGCGGGCCGTGGTGGCCGTGGTTCCCGGAGAAGGGCTGGCCGGCCTGTACACCGAGGCCGGTGCGATCACGGTGCTCGCCCGGCCCGGCGAGCCGCCGGCGAGCGGCGAGCTCGTCGAGGCCGTGCGGCGGGCGCACGCGCGTGAGGTGGTGCTGCTGCCCAACGACGAAGAGCTGCGGCACACCGCCGCCGCAGCGGCCGAACAGGCCCGCTCCGAAGGGTTCCGGGTGGCCCTCATCCCGACGCGTTCCGCGGTCCAGGGCATCGCGGCGCTCGCGGTGCACGAGCCGGAGCGCCGCTTCGACGAGGACGTGGTGGCGATGACCTCGGCGGCCGGCGCGACCCGGTACGCCGAGGTCACCGTCGCCGAACGGCAGTCCTGGACCATGGCCGGCATCTGCCAGGCCGGTGATGTCCTCGGCCTCGTCGAGGGCGACGTGGCCGTGATCGGCGACGATGTCACGGCCACCGCCGCGGCCGTCCTGGACCGGATGCTCGCCGCGGGCGGAGAGATGGTCACCCTGGTCCTCGGCGACGAGACCCCCACACCGTCGCCGCCCACCTGGAGGCCCGGGTCCGCGAGGGCTACCTGGCGGTCGACACGGTGCTCTACCACGGCGGCAGACAGGGCGCCCTGCTCCTCATCGGCGTGGAGTGAACACCGGGTCCGTCCCGTCGCTGACCCTTCCGGGAGCTTCCCGTCCCGACGCGCTGCGCCGGGACCTCCGCCCGGGCCCTGCCAGGCGCTCTGCGAGGCGTCCGGTGTCTCCGTCCGGCGGCGACGATACGGCGTCCTTCGAAGAGGACGTTGCGGGCTGCGCTGTGGTCGCGGTCGTGCACGGTGCCGCACCCGCCGCACGTCCATTCACGGAGAACGCCCGGTCGGACAGCAACTGGTCGACCCGCTCGGTGAGCAGCATGCCCTTCAGGGGGCACGCGGTGCCCCGCGCGCCGGGCCGGGCCGGCCGCCGACGGCAGCACGTACGCCACCCCGCGGACACCGGCCGGCCGATTCGGCTGACCAGGGATTCCCCAGACGTCCCGGGTCGTTTCGGCTCCCGCGTTCCCCCTTTGTCAGTGCCTTGGTGTGCAATGGATCTCGTGCCCGCACTGCGAGAACCACTGGAACAGCCGCTGAAGTCGGTGCTCGGCCCTCCCACCGCGAAGGTGATGGCCGAGCACCTCGGCCTGCACACGGTCGGCGACCTCCTCCACCACTATCCCCGCAGATACGAGGAGCGCGGCCAGCTCACGCACCTCGCGGACCTCCCCATGGACGAGCACGTCACCGTCGTCGCCCAGGTCGCCGACGCCCGCCTGCGCACCTTCGCCTCCACCAAGGCCCCGCGCGGCAAGGGCCAGCGCCTGGAGGTCACCATCACGGACGGCAGCGGCCGGCTCCAACTGGTCTTCTTCGGCACCGGCGTCCACAAACCGCACAAGGAGCTCCTGCCGGGCACTCGCGCGATGTTCGCCGGCAAGGTCTCCGTCTTCAATCGCCGCCTCCAGCTCGCCCACCCCGCTTACGAGTTGCTGCGCGGCGACTCGGAGGAGAGCGTGGAGACCTGGGCCGGCGCGCTGATCCCGATCTACCCCGCCACCGCCAAGCTGGAGTCCTGGAAGATCGGCAAGGCGCTCCAGACCGTCCTGCCCAGCGCCCGGGACGCCGTGGACCCCCTCCCCGGCGCACTGCGCGAGGGGCGCGGCATGGTCCCGCTGCCCGAGGCCCTGCTGAAGATCCACCGCCCGCAGACCAGGGCCGACATCGAGGACGCCCGCGCCCGCCTCAAATGGGACGAGGCCTTCGTCCTCCAGATCGCCCTCGCCCGCCGCCGCCATGCCGACGCCCTGCTTCCCGCCGTCGCCCGCAGACCGAAGCCGGACGGTCTGCTCGCAGCCTTCGACGACCGCCTTCCCTTCACGCTCACCGAAGGCCAGCAGAAGGTCTCGAAGGAGATCTTCGACGACCTGGCGACGGAGCACCCGATGCACCGGCTGCTCCAGGGCGAAGTGGGCAGCGGAAAGACCCTGGTCGCCCTGCGCGCCATGCTCGCCGTCGTCGACGCCGGGGGGCAGGCGGCCATGCTCGCGCCCACCGAGGTGCTCGCCCAGCAGCACCACCGGTCGGTCACCGAGATGATGGGCGAGCTGGCCGAGGGAGGAATGCTGGGCGGGGCGGAGAACGCCACCAAGGTGGTGCTGCTCACCGGCTCCATGGGAGCGGCGGCCCGCCGCCAGGCCCTGCTCGACCTGGCCACCGGCGAGGCCGGCGTGGTGATCGGCACACACGCGCTGATCGAGGACAAGGTCCAGTTCCACGATCTGGGCCTGGTCGTCGTCGACGAGCAGCACCGGTTCGGTGTGGAACAGCGCGACGCCCTGCGCGGCAAGGGCAAGCAGCCCCCGCACCTGCTCGTCATGACCGCCACACCCATTCCGCGCACGGTCGCGATGACCGTCTTCGGCGATCTGGAGACCTCCGTCCTCGACCAGCTCCCGGCCGGCCGCTCGCCCATCGCCAGCCATGTCGTCCCCGCCGCCGACAAGCCCCACTTCCTGGCCCGTGCCTGGGAGCGGGTGCGCGAGGAGGCCGAAGGCGGCCATCAGGCGTACGTGGTCTGCCCGCGCATCGGCGACGAGGAGGACGACCCGAAGGCCGGGAAGAAGAAGCCCCCTACGGCCACGGAGGAGGCCGATGCCGAGAAGCGCCCGCCGCTCGCCGTCCTCGACGTCGCCGACCACCTGGCGAAGGGCCCGCTGAAGGGCCTCCGCGTGGAGGTCCTGCACGGCAGGATGCAGCCCGACGACAAGGACGCCGTCATGCGCCGCTTCGCCGCGGGCGAGACCGACGTGCTGGTCGCCACCACCGTCATCGAGGTCGGGGTCAACGTCCCCAACGCGACCGCGATGGTGATCATGGACGCGGACCGTTTCGGCGTCTCCCAGCTCCACCAGTTGCGCGGCCGGGTCGGCCGCGGCTCGGCCCCCGGCCTGTGCCTGCTGGTCACCGAGATGCCCGAGGCGAGCCCGGCCCGGCAGCGGCTGGGCGCGGTCGCCGCCACCCTCGACGGTTTCGAGCTCTCCCGCGTCGACCTCGAACAGCGCCGCGAGGGCGATGTCCTGGGCCAGGCCCAGTCCGGCACCCGCTCCAGCCTGCGCGTGCTCGCCGTCATCGACGACGAGGAGATCATCGCCGAGGCCCGTGAGGAGGCGGTCGCGGTCGTCGCCGCCGACCCCGACCTGGAGCGCCTGCCGGGGCTGCGCACAGCACTGGCCGCTCTGCTGGACGACGAGCGGGAGCAGTATCTGGAGAAGGGCTGACAGACTGGAGCCACCCGTCGGGCACGCGGCACCCAGCCACGTACGTGAACGCATCCCGAACACATCCCGAGCGCACCGACACAAGGACGAGGACCAGGACATGACCCGCGTGATCGCCGGCCGGCCGGCGGGCGCCGCCTGGGCGTACCGCCGGGCAACGGCACCCGCCCCACCTCCGACCGTGCGCGCGAAGGCCTGTTCTCCACCTGGCAGGCCCTCCTCGGCGGCCCGCTGGACGGCGAGCGCGTCCTCGACCTGTACGCCGGTTCCGGCGCCGTGGGCCTGGAGGCCCTGTCCCGAGGAGCGGGGCACACCCTCCTCGTCGAGGCCGACGCCAGGGCCGTCCGCACGGTCCGGGACAACATCAGGGAGCTGGGACTGCCCGGCGCCGAAGTCAGACCGGGCAAAACGGAACAGGTCATCCGCACACCCCCGCCGACGGCCGGGCCGTACGACATCGTCTTCCTCGACCCCCCGTACGCCGTCTCCGACGACGACCTTCGCGAGATCCTGCTCACACTCCGCTCCGGGGGGTGGCTCGCCGAGGAAGCCGTCGTCACCGTGGAGCGCAGCACCAGAGGCGGAGAGTTCGGGTGGCCGCCCGGTTTCGACGCGATCCGGGCCCGCCGCTACGGCGAGGGAACGTTTTGGTACGGTCGCGCCGCCTCTACGTGCGAAGACGCACGATGACCGGACCGGAGAGCGAGGGATCACAAGTGCGCCGCGCCGTATGCCCCGGGTCGTTCGACCCCATCACCAATGGACATCTCGACATCATCGGCCGCGCCTCCAGCCTCTACGACGAGGTCTACGTCGCGGTGATGATCAACCAGGCCAAGAAGGGCCTGTTCGAGATCGAGGAACGGATCGACCTGATCCGCCGGGTCACCGCCGAGTACGGGAACGTCCGGGTCGAAGCCTTCCACGGTCTCCTCGTCGACTTCTGCAAGCAGCGGGACATCCCCGCGATCGTCAAGGGCCTGCGCGCGGTCAGCGACTTCGACTACGAGCTGCAGATGGCCCAGATGAACAACGGCCTCTCGGGTGTGGAGACCCTCTTCATCCCCACCAACCCCACCTACAGCTTCCTGTCGTCCTCCCTGGTCAAAGAGGTCGCCACCTGGGGCGGCGACGTCTCGCACCTGGTGCCCCCGGAGGTCCTCTCCGCCCTCTCCGAGCGGCTGCGCAAGGACTGAGCGCCGCCAGGACGGCCGCCCCGGGGCGGCGGCGACCCGGCGATCCCCCGGCCGGTGTTCCCCGCCCGCCCCAGGGCCGTACAGTCGTTGCGTCCGTCTCCAACACAGCTGTAGAGAGTGGCGAGCACACGGTGGACGTGCAGAAGAAGCTGGACGAGATCGTCGCCGCGGTCTCCGGCGCCCGGTCGATGCCCATGTCGGCCTCGTGCGTGGTCAACCGCGCAGACCTGCTCTCGATGCTCGAAGAGGTGCGCGCGGCGCTGCCCGACTCCCTCGCCCAGGCCCAGGAACTCATCGGCGGCCGCGAGCAGATGGTCGAGCAGGCCCGCCAGGAGGCCGAGCGGATCATCGAGGACGCGCACGCCGAGCGCGGCTCCCTGATCTCCGGCACGGAGGTCGCCCGCCGCTCCCAGTCCGAGGCCGACCGGATTCTCGCCGAGGCCCGCAAGGAGGCCGAAGAGGTCCGGGCGGAGGCCGACGACTACGTCGACTCCAAGCTCGCCAACTTCGAGGTCGTCCTCACCAAGACCCTCGGCTCCGTCGGCCGCGGCCGCGAGAAGCTGCTCGGCACCGGGCCCGGCCTCGACGAGCAGGGCCACGAGGATGAGGACGCCCCCGAGCGCAGCCACGACCCGGAGGCCCTGCGCCGCAGCGCAGACGAGTACGTCGACGTCAAGCTCGGCGCCTTCGAGGCGGTCCTCGCCAAGACCCTGGAGGCGGTGGGCCGGGGCCGTCAGACCCTGCACGGCCGGATCGCCAGCGACGACCTCGGTGCCCTCTCCGAGGACCTGACCACGCTCCAGCACTCCAGCGACGCCGACTACCTCGCCGACCTCGCGGCCATGCCGGACACCCCGGCCACCCAGCGGATCCCGCAGCAGCCCCAACAGGGTCCGCACATCCCCCAGCAGGATCCGCAGCAACAGGACTACGCCCAGCAGCAGGCGGCGTACGGCTACCAGCGGCAGGCCGCCCAGCAGCCCGACCCGTACGACGGCTACCCGCAGCAGTACGGCGGTGGGCAGGACCCGTACGGTTACCAGCAGCAGACCGCCCAGCAGGACCCGTATGCCGCCTACCAGGGCTACGAGGCCCCGCAGCAGCCGGCGTACGACCCCGGCCAGGCCCAGCAGGGCTACATCCCGCAGCAGCAACAGACCCCGGCCACCCTCGACGAGACCAGCCTCTTCGACACCAGCATGATCAGCGCCGAACAGTTGCGGGCCTACGAACAGGGCCGCGGCAACGGCTGACCGGCCCGGCGCCGACCGCCGCGGGGACCGGATTGGGCGGAGAGCCAAAGGTCCAGTATCCTGGCTCCTCGGTCGTGTACACGTCCGCGATCCACGCTGCCCGGGAACTTCACGGGCCGGCGTTTCCCCCAAGCTCGAAGACCGAAAGCAGGAATGGCTCTGAACGCCCGCCTCGACCACCGCAATCCCCTCGTGTTCGACACGCACGAGCTGGGACGGAGGCCGGGCGCGCTGCAGCGGCTGACCCGCTCGGTCGAGGCGCCCAGGGACCTCGGTATCCAGGGAGTCGTCGGAGTGCCGGAAGGCGCCCCGGTGGAGCTTGAACTCCGGCTCGAGTCGGTCATGGAAGGGGTGCTCGTCACAGGCACCGCCCGTGCGACGGCCGAGGGGGAGTGCGTAAGGTGTCTGGAGCCGCTCGAGCTGGAACTCGTGGCGGATTTCCAGGAGATGTTCTCGTACCCTGACGCCGACGACCGGGGCCGTGTGATCGCGGAACCGGGCGACGACGCCGAGGACGACGAGGACAGATTCTTCCTCGAGGACGGCATGTTCGACCTCGAGACCGTGCTGCGTGATGCGGTGGTGCTCGCACTGCCGATGCAGCCGGTGTGCCAGGACGACTGCCCCGGCCTGTGTTCCGAATGCGGAGCCCGGCTCGCGGACGACCCGGACCACCACCACGACGCCGTCGACATCCGTTGGGCGGCACTGCAGGGACTCGCCGGTTCACTCGAAGATGGCGAGAAGGACGAGATGAGCGGCGCCGAACCGGACGTCGACGAGAAGCAGGAGAAGTAGCCGTGGCTGTTCCGAAGCGGAAGATGTCGCGCAGCAACACGCGCCACCGCCGGTCGCAGTGGAAGGCTGCGGTCCCCACCCTGGTTGCGTGCGAGCGCTGTCACGAGCCCAAGCGGCAGCACATCGCGTGCCCGTCTTGCGGCACCTACAACAAGCGCCAGGTCCTCGAGGTCTGAGCGGCTGGTGAGAGGCACTGTGTCCACGCCCAAGAAGCAGTCGCCCCGCGTGAGCGGGAGCGGATCGGCGGACAACAACCAGGCCTCGTCCCACACGCTTCTGGAAGGGCGGCTCGGCTACCGGCTCGAGTCCGCCCTTCTGGTGCGTGCGCTGACCCACCGTTCCTACGCGTACGAGAACGGCGGTCTGCCGACGAACGAGCGGCTGGAGTTCCTCGGGGACTCCGTGCTCGGCCTCGTCGTCACGGACACGCTGTACCGCACCCACCCCGACCTGCCCGAGGGCCAGCTGGCCAAGTTGCGGGCCGCGGTGGTCAACTCGCGTGCGCTGGCGGAGGTGGGCCGCGGGCTCGACCTCGGTTCCTTCATCCGGCTCGGCCGCGGTGAAGAGGGCACGGGTGGCCGGGACAAGGCGTCCATCCTCGCCGACACCCTCGAAGCGGTGATCGGCGCGGTCTATCTCGACCAGGGCCTCGAGGCGGCCTCCGAACTGGTGCACCGCCTGTTCGACCCGCTGATCGAGAAGTCCTCGAACCTCGGTGCCGGCCTGGACTGGAAGACCAGCCTCCAGGAGCTCACCGCGACCGAAGGACTCGGCGTGCCCGAGTACCTGGTCACGGAGACCGGCCCCGACCATGAGAAGGTCTTCACTGCTGCCGCCCGCGTCGGAGGCGTCTCGTACGGCACCGGCACCGGCCGCAGCAAGAAGGAAGCGGAGCAGCAGGCCGCCGAGTCCGCCTGGCGGTCCATCCGGGCCGCGGCCGACGAGCCTGCTGCTGCTGTGGCGGTCCTCAAGGCCGAGACGGACGGACCAGCCGTCGCCGTCGACGCCGATGTCGTTGTCGACGCGGGCGTCGGGCCAGCGGCAGGCGCACCGTCGGCCTCCGCCTGACGCTGTACATACGCCGAGCGCGACCCGAGCGCCCACCCCGCCAGGGGCGGGCGCTCGGGTCGCGCTCGTGGACCGGTCCTCGGAGGGGGAACGATGCCCGAGTTGCCCGAGGTCGAAGTCGTACGGCGGGGACTGGAGCGGTGGGTCGCCCACCGGACCGTCGCCGAGGCGGAGGTGCTGCACCCGCGCGCGGTACGCCGCCACGTCGCCGGCGCCGAAGACTTCGCGCACCGTCTGAAGGGTCATCGTGTCGGCGTCCCCAGCCGCCGCGGCAAGTACCTGTGGCTGCCCCTGGAGGGCACGGGCCAGTCCGTCCTGGCCCATCTCGGCATGAGCGGCCAGCTGCTGGTCCAGCCGCACACGGCGGTGGACGAGAAGCATCTGCGGGTCCGGGTCCGCTTCACGGACGCACTGGACACCGAGCTCCGCTTCGTCGACCAGCGCACCTTCGGCGGGCTGTCGTTGCACGACAACACTCCCGAGGGCCTGCCCGACGTCATCGCGCACATCGCCCGCGACCCGCTCGACCCGCTCTTCGACGACGAGGCCTTCCACCGGGCGCTGCGCCGCAAGCGCACCACCGTCAAGCGGGCCCTGCTGGACCAGTCTTTGATCAGTGGCGTCGGCAACATCTACGCGGACGAGGCGCTGTGGCGCGCCCGCATCCACTACGAGCGCCCGACGGAGACCTTCACCCGCCCGCGCTCCCAGCTCCTCCTGGACCATGCGCGGGACGTGATGAACGCCGCCCTCGCGGTGGGCGGCACCAGCTTCGACAGCCTCTACGTCGACGTCAACGGCGAATCGGGCTACTTCGACCGGTCCCTTGACGCCTATGGGCGGGAAGACCTGCCCTGCCGCCGCTGCGGCACGCCGATACGCCGACGGCCCTGGATGAACCGGTCCAGCTACTTCTGCCCGAGGTGTCAGCGGGCGCCGCGCGCGTCGTAACTCTCCCGCGCCAGGAGCACGTCGTCCATGCTGTCCTCCAGGAAGTGGATGAGGGACAGCACGCGCCGCGCGGCCTCGTGGCCCAGCGGGGTGAGTTCGTAGTCCACCCGGGGCGGGTTGGTCGGCTGTGCCTCACGGTGCACCAGGCCGTCGCGTTCCAGCGCGTGCAGTGTCTGGGAGAGCATCTTCTCGCTCACGCCGTCGACGCGGCGGCGCAGCTCGTTGAAGCGCAGCGAGCCCTCGCACAGCGCCCCGAGCGTCAGCGCGCCCCAACGTCCCGTCACATGCTCCAGCGTGCCGCGCGAGGGGCACTCCTTGGCGAACGCGTTGTAGGGGAGCCCCGGATCCTCCGGGTACCGCCGCGTGGTCGTCATGCGATCAGCGTACTTCAGCGCAGCGCTTACCAACAGAATGCACTAACTCAAAGTTAGTGCAGAGAGAAGTGCGGACGGCGACCCGGGAAACCCCGGACCGCCGTCCGCGTACCGCTGTTTCCCGACTAGTAGCCGAAGTTCTGGGTCCACCACGGGCCGCCCGGCCCGGAGTGCACGCCCACGCCCAGCGTCTTGAAGTCGCAGTTCAGTATGTTCGCCTTGTGGCCGGGGCTGTCCATCCAGGCTTCCATCACGGCCGCGGCGGTCGCCTGGCCGCGGGCTATGTTCTCCCCGCCGAGGTCGGCTATTCCGGCCGCCTTCGCCCTGTCCCACGGGGTGTCGCCGTCGGGGTCGGTGTGGTCGAAGAAGCCGCGCTCGGCCATGTCCTCGCTGAACGCCGTGGCCAGACCGGTCAGCGCGCTGTTCGCGGCGACCGGTCTGCAGCCCACCTTGGCCCGCTCCTGGTTGACCAGCCGGAGCACCTGGGCTCCGGCGGCGGCCTCCTCGGTGACGGTCACCGGGTTGCTCGGCGCCTTCTTCCCCGGCTCCGGAGTGGCCTTGCGCGAGGGCGTCGTCTCGGGCTTCTCGCTGGGCGTCGCCGCCGGCTTCTTCTGCTCCGGTGCCTTCTCCGGTGCCTCCGTCTCCGGCGTCTTCGACTGCTCGGCCGAGGGGGTCGACGGCGAGGGCTTCGGCGAGGTGGAGCGCTCGGAGTCGCGGCTGGCGGGGGTGCCGGCGTCACGGCTCGGGCTCTTGAGGCTGCCCGAGGTGCCGCCCTGCTCGCCGGGTGTGTTGGTCGGGGTGCCCGCGGCCTCCACCGTGTCGCCGGGGGCGCTGTCACCGCCGAGCTTGTAGTTCTCGAGGCCCGGCACCGCGCCCGTGGCCACCACGACCGTGCCGAGGGCCACCGCGGCGGACACCCCGAGCAGTCCGGTACGGACCGGTGTCGCGGCCTTCTTCTTCCGGCGCCGCCCGCCCGAGGGCCGGTCGCCGTCGCCGGGCGTGAAGCCCTCGCCGGGAGTGAAGCCGTCGTCGGGGAAACCGCCCCGCGGGGCGTCCCTGGGCGGCAGACCGTCGCTCGCGAAGACAGCCGTCTCGGCGGCGGCCCCGAAGCGGTCGGGCCGGCCGGGAAGCCGCCCGGGTGGCCGTTCCCGTGGTTTTCCTGGAAGGCGGCTCCGGAGAAGCCGCCGTACGCGAAGTCGTCCTGCGTGAAGTCGCCGGCGTAACCGTTCCCGGGGCTTTCCTCCGTCGCGAAGAGGTAGGCCTCGCTCCTCGCGGACGTCTCGGCGTACGCCTCCGGGTTCAGGTAGGGGGCGATGCCCATCGGCGGGGCGTCTGCCGCATGAGCGCTCAGCGGGTCGTGGCTTCCGTCGTACTGAGTGACCTCTGTGTCGGCGCGGCCCGTGGCGGCGCGGCCGGCGGCGGAGCGTCGGTGGCGTCCCATGTCCTGGCCTTCCTGGTCCTTGCGGTCGACTCGTCCTCGCGATCAACACGAAACTCACACGATCGAGTGAGTTTCATATGAGATTCGTTCGATCGGGACGGTACCGCATGGCGCAAGGGGAAGGAGTGCTCCGAGTGACAATGTCCGGTTAGGTTGCAGTCATGAGCGAGGATGTGCGACTGGTCGCCTGGGTGCGAGGACGGGTCCAGGGTGTGGGTTTCCGCTGGTTCACGCGGGCCAAGGCGCTGGAGATCGGCGGCCTGAGTGGCTTTGCTCTCAATTTGGGCGACGGACGGGTCCAAGTGGTCGCGGAGGGCTCCCGTGAGCGCTGCGAGGGCCTGCTCGACTGGCTCCAGAACGGCGACACGCCCGGACGCGTGGACGGGGTCACCGAGATATGGGACACACCCCGCGGCGGCTACGAGGGCTTCGCCATCCGCTGATCCCGCCGCCCTCCCGAAGCCCCCGGGGTCCGGGAAGGGGGCCCTGGGGGACCCGAAGACGCGGAAAGCTCCTGGTGATTGCCGAGAACGCCCCCGTCGTGGGACGCTCCCCCGCACATCCGACCCACCACACCCCGAGGGCCGACACGAGCGGCGGCGCCACCGCCTCCCGGCCGTGTGCGTTCGGCCATCCGCCGATACGGGGCGTGATCGTGTTGACCGTCAAACTTTTTGGTGAGACGCTGAAAGCCCCCCGCACCTTAGCTGTTTGGCATGGCTGAACGGCAGCACAACTCCAGGTCTGCCAAGCACCGCGGGTGCTCATCCCTCACGACCCACACCGTACAGGTCGGTCACGCATTGTGGAGGACCATCCATCATGGCAAAGGCGCTTCTCGGTTACGTCGGCGGCTCCGACCCTCGACTCCTCGCCGAGATGCGACGGCTCCAGCAGCGCGTCCAGGACCTGGAATCCGAACTCGTACGGATCCAGGCGGAGAACGACGAGCTTGCGGCTGCCGCTTCTCACGACAGGAGCATGGAGAGCGTTGACGCACACCAGGCGGAGCCTGCGCTGACCTGATCGCTGCACCGCTCCACCCCAGCACAGCAGCGGTCGGCTCGCCCCTCATCACCGCCGCGTTGTCAGGAGTGCAAGGGACGCCCCGGCGTCCCTTCTTCTTGCCTCCGTACCCCCTGCGCCGCCCGGTTCCCCCAGTTCCTTGCCCTGCGCATCCTTTCACCGTCTTTAACGTTTGGTGTGCCCTGCGCGTTCACCCGTGAAACCGCCGGTGCATGGAGTGGGACATCCCGGGCAGGTAAAGTCCGGCGGCGTGCATCTCAAGGCCCTGACCCTCCGCGGCTTCAAGTCGTTCGCCTCGGCGACCACGCTCCGGTTCGAACCGGGCATCACGTGCGTCGTCGGGCCGAACGGCTCGGGCAAGTCCAATGTCGTGGACGCGCTCAGCTGGGTCATGGGCGAGCAGGGCGCCAAGTCGCTGCGCGGCGGCAAGATGGAGGACGTCATCTTCGCCGGAACCACCGGCCGCCCGCCGCTCGGCCGTGCGGAGGTGTCGCTGACCATCGACAACGCCGACGGGGTCCTGCCCATCGAGTACGCCGAGGTCACCCTCACCCGGATCATGTTCCGCAACGGCGGCAGTGAGTACCAGATCAACGGTGACACCTGCCGCCTCCTGGACATCCAGGAACTGCTCTCCGACTCCGGCATCGGCCGTGAGATGCACGTCATCGTCGGCCAGGGCCAGCTGGACTCCGTGCTGCATGCCGACCCGATGGGCCGCCGCGCCTTCATCGAGGAGGCAGCCGGTGTGCTCAAACACCGCAAGCGCAAGGAGAAGGCGCTGCGCAAGCTGGACGCGATGCAGGCCAACCTCGCGCGCGTGCAGGACCTCACCGACGAACTGCGTCGCCAGCTCAAGCCCCTCGGCCGGCAGGCCGCGGTCGCCAGAAGGGCCGCGGTCATCCAGGCCGACCTGCGCGACGTCCGTTTGCGTCTCCTCGCCGACGACCTCGTGCGGCTGCGCGATGCGGTCGAGGCGGAGATCGCCGACGAGGCCGCCCTCAAGGAGCGCAAGGACGCCGCCGAGCAGGAACTGCGCAAAGCGTTCCAGCGGGAGGCGGCCCTCGAGGACGAGGTGCGCCGGCTCACCCCGCGCCTGCAGAACGCCCAGCAGACCTGGTACGAGCTCTCCCAGCTCGCCGAGCGGGTGCGCGGCACCCTCTCGCTGGCCGAAGCGCGGGTGAAGAGCGCCACCTCCGCACCTCCGGAGGAGCGCCGCGGACGTGACCCCGAGGACATGGAGCGCGAGGCCGCCCGCGTCCGCGAACAGGAGGCCGAGCTGGAGGCCGCCCTCGAGGCCGCCGAACACGCCCTGGAGAACACGGTCGCCCACCGCGCGGAGCTGGAACGCGACCTCGCCCAGGAGGAACGGCGTCTGAAGGACGCCGCGCGCGCCCTCGCCGACCGGCGTGAGGGGCTCGCCCGGCTCACGGGCCAGGTGGCCGCGGCCCGCTCGCGTGCCGCGGCGGCCCAGGCCGAGATCGAGCGCCTGGCCGCGGCCCGCGACGAGGCCCAGGAACGGGCCGTCGCCGCCCAGGAGGAGTACGAGGCCCTGCAGACCGAGGTCGACGGCCTCGACGCCGGCGACGCGGAACTCGCCGGACGGCACGCGGAGGCCAAGCAGCGGCTCGCCGAGGCCGAGGCCGTTCTCACCGCCGCCCGCGAGGCGGCCACCGTCGTCGAGCGCGAGCGCGCCGCGACCCGGGCCCGCCACGAGGCCCTCGCCCTCGGCCTGCGCCGCAAGGACGGCACCGGCGCGCTGCTCGCGGCGCAGGACCGGCTGACCGGACTGCTCGGCCCCGCCGCCGAACTGCTCACCGTGGCCCCGGGCCACGAGGCCGCCCTCGCCGCCGCCTTCGGGGCCGCCGCCGACGCCCTCGCCGTCACCGGCCCCGCCACCGCCGCCGACGCGATCCGCCTGCTGCGTAAACAGGAAGCGGGTCGCGCCGCCCTGCTGCTCACCGGCGCCTCCGACGAAGGACCGCGGGAAGCGCCCACCGACGCACCGCACGAGCCGTGCGCGGATGCTCCCGACAGCGCCCCGTACGCCGCCGACCTGGTGCGCGGGCCCGCCGAACTCCTGCCCGCCGTACGTCGGTTGCTGCGCGGCATCGTCGTCGTCGGCACCCTGGAGGACGCCGAGGGCCTGGTGTGCGCGCGGCCCGAGCTGACCGCCGTGACCGCCGAGGGTGACCTGCTGGGCGCGCACTTCGCGCACGGCGGCTCGGCGGGAGCCCCGAGCCTGCTGGAGGTGCGGGCGTCCGTGGACGAGGCCGCCGCCGAGCTGGAGGAGCTCGGGGTGCGGTGCGAGGAGCTGACCCTGGCACAGCACACGGCGGCCGAGGAGCGCGGCCGGTGCGCGGCCCTCGTCGAGGAACTGGGGGAGCGGCGCCGGGCCGCCGACCGGGAGAAGTCCTCCGTCGCCCAGCAGTTGGGCCGGCTCGCCGGGCAGGCACGTGGTGCGGCCGGGGAGGCCGAGCGTTCCGCCGCCGCGGCCGCCAGGGCACAGGAGGCCCTCGACAAGGCGCTCACCGACGTGGAGGAACTCGCCGAACGGCTCGCCGTCGCCGAGGAGAGTGCCCCTTTCGGGGAGGGAGGGGTGGAGGAGCCCGACACCTCCGTGCGCGACCGGCTCGCCGCCGACGGGGCCAACGCCCGCCAGACCGAGATGGAGGCCCGGCTCCAGGTGCGTACGCACGAGGAGCGGGTCAAGGGGCTCGCCGGGCGGGCCGACTCCCTCGACCGGGCCGCCCGCGCGGAACGCGAGGCACGCGCGCGTGCCGAGCAGCGGCGGGCCCGGCTGCGGCACGAGGCAGCCGTCGCCGAGGCCGTCGCGGGGGGCGCCCGCCAACTGCTCGCACACGTCGAGGTGTCCCTCGCGCGCGCCGAGGAGGAGCGCACCGCCGCCGAGGCCGCCAAGGCCCGCAGCGAGCAGGAACTCGCCCGGGCCCGCACCGAGGGACGCGATCTCAAGGCGGAACTCGACAAGTTGACGGATTCAGTTCACCGGGGCGAGGTACTCGGCGCCGAGAAACGGCTGCGGATGGAGCAGTTGGAGACCAAGGCGCTGGAGGAACTGGGTGTCGAACCGGCCGGGCTGGTGGCGGAGTACGGCCCGCACCAACTGGTGCCGCCCTCGCCCCCCGCCGAGGGGGAGGACCTCCCGGACGACCCCGAGCACCCACGCAACACGCCCCGCCCCTTCGTACGGGCGGAGCAGGAGAAGCGGATGAAGGCCGCCGAGCGGGCCTACCAGCGGCTCGGCAAGGTGAACCCGCTCGCGCTGGAGGAGTTCGCGGCGCTGGAGGAACGCCATCAGTTCCTCGGTGAGCAACTGGAGGACCTGAAGAAGACCCGCGCGGATCTGCTCCAGGTCGTCAAGGAGGTCGACGAGCGCGTCGAGCAGGTCTTCAGCGAGGCGTACTGGGACACGGCCCGGGAGTTCGAGGGCGTCTTCTCCCGGCTGTTCCCGGGCGGTGAGGGGCGGCTGGTGCTGACCGACCCCGACAACATGCTCACCACGGGCGTGGACGTCGAGGCGCGTCCGCCGGGCAAGAAGGTCAAGCGGCTGTCGCTGCTCTCGGGCGGCGAGCGGTCACTGACCGCCGTGGCGCTGCTGGTGTCGATCTTCAAGGCACGGCCGAGCCCGTTCTACGTCATGGACGAGGTCGAGGCCGCTCTCGACGACACCAACCTCCAGCGGCTGATCCGCATCATGCAGGAGCTGCAGGAGGCCTCGCAGCTGATCGTGATCACCCACCAGAAGCGCACGATGGAGGTCGCCGACGCGCTCTACGGCGTCTCCATGCAGGGTGACGGCGTGTCCAAGGTCATCAGCCAGCGTCTCCGCTAGGTAAGTGCGGCCTACATGTATCCGTAACCGCCCGACTCGTATCACGCGGCTGTGACTTCGACTCTTGAACTCCAGTTCGCGAGGTCTGCAACTATCCGCCTCAGACCCTCCTGTTGGCTTCGAAACTTGAACGCATAGTCTTCGCCATGTTGTTTTTACCTTCAGGTACCTTCAGGTGGACCTCGAAGGGCTGACCCCATCCGGCGACGTTGCCGGTAGCCCGAGGAGTTACACGTGACCAGCTCAGCGCAGGCACAGAAGTCAGGAGCCGGGACGGCTCAACCCGAGCATCTCGGGCACGTCGTCTTCATCACGGCGGCAGCCGCCATGGGCGGCTTCCTCTTCGGCTACGACAGCTCCGTGATCAACGGCGCCGTCGAGGCCATCCGGGACCGCTACGACATCGGCTCGGCCGCGCTCGCCCAGGTCATCGCCGTCGCGCTGATCGGCTGTGCCCTCGGTGCCGCGACCGCCGGCCGCGTAGCCGACCGCATCGGCCGCATCCGGGTCATGCAGATCGCCGCGGTCCTGTTCACCGTCAGCGCCATCGGCTCCGCCGTCCCCTTCTCCCTCTACGACCTCGCCTTCTGGCGGGTCGTCGGCGGCGTCGCCATCGGTATGGCCTCGGTGATCGGCCCGGCCTACATCGCCGAGGTCGCCCCGCCCGCCTACCGCGGCCGGCTCGGCTCCTTCCAGCAGGCCGCGATCGTCGTCGGCATCGCCGTGTCGCAGCTGGTCAACTGGGGCATCCTGAACGCCGCCGACGGCGACCAGCGCGGCAAGCTGCTGGGTCTGGAGGCATGGCAGCTCATGCTCGGTGTCATGGTCGTCCCGGCCGTGCTGTACGGACTGCTCTCCTTCGCCATCCCCGAGTCCCCCGCTACCTGATCTCCGTCGGCAAGCACGAGCGCGCCCGGAAGGTCCTCGAAGAGGTCGAGGGCAGGAACGTCGACCTGGACGTCCGCGTCAGCGAGATCGAGACGGCGATGCACAGCGAGGAGAAGTCCCGCTTCAAGGACCTGCTCGGCGGCAGCTTCTTCTTCAAGCCGATCGTCTGGATCGGTATCGGCCTGTCGGTCTTCCAGCAGTTCGTCGGCATCAACGTCGCGTTCTACTACTCGGCGACGCTCTGGCAGTCGGTCGGCGTCGACCCGGCGGACTCGTTCTTCTACTCCTTCACCACGTCGATCATCAACATCGTCGGCACCGTCATCGCGATGATCTTCGTCGACCGCATCGGCCGCAGGCCGCTCGCGATCATCGGTTCCGTCGGCATGGTGATCGGCCTCGCGCTGGAGGCCTGGGCGTTCTCCTTCGACCTCGTCGACGGCAAGCTTCCGGCCACCCAGGGCTGGGTCGCGCTGGTCGCCGCCCACGTGTTCGTCCTCTTCTTCGCCCTGTCGTGGGGTGTGGTCGTCTGGGTCATGCTCGGCGAGATGTTCCCGAACCGGATCCGCGCCGCCGCGCTGGGCGTGGCCGCCGCCGCGCAGTGGATCGCCAACTGGGCCATCACCGCGAGCTTCCCGTCGCTGGCCGACTGGAACCTGTCGACCACCTACGTGATCTACACGGTGTTCGCGGCGCTCTCCATCCCGTTCGTCCTGAAGTTCGTCAAGGAGACGAAGGGCAAGGCCCTGGAGGAAATGGGCTGACCGCGCCCGCAGGCCCGACGGGTCCACGGATCCGTCCCACAAAGCCCGAGGAGAGGGGTTCAAGTCCCCGCTGCCCCTCTCCTCGTACCCCGCCGCCCCGCTCCGGACAACCATCCGGGCCGGGGCGGCGGGGTGTCCCGTGCCGTGTCCCGCACGTCCTGTGCCGTGCGTCGTCGGCCGCGGGCCACCAAGTCGCCGGCCCGGGACGGCACGGACCGTTCTGCGGCGGTCGACCTCGGCTCGGCCGGGCTGCCCATGGCTGATACTGGACCCGTTATGGACATCGTCATCCTTGCTGTAGTCATCGCCGTGGTCGTGCTCGGTGCGCTCGGCGGGCTCATCGTCGGCAGCCGCCGCAAGAAGCAGCTGCCCCCGCCGCCGCCCACCGCGCCCGACATCACCGCCCCCCGGCCGAGCCGCACGTCGGCGACGAGGCCGAGACGCCGCGGGAGGAACCGCGGCGCACCGTAGAGGAGGTTGATCTTCCGGACGGCTCCGCCCCGGTCGTCGTCGAGGAGCCGCCCATCGAGGCTCCCGCGATCGAGATCCCGGAGCCCACCGCGCCGGCTCGTCCGGCTGCGCACCCGTCTCTCCCGTTCACAGAACGCCCTGGGCAAGGGCCTGCTCGTCCTGCTCTCCCGCGAGCACCTCGACGAGGACACCTGGGAGGAGGTCGAGGACACCCTGCTCACCGCCGATGTCGGCGTGCAGCCCACCCAGGAGCTGGTCGAGCGGCTGCGCGAGCGCGTGAAGGTGCTCGGCACCCGCACCCCCGCCGAGCTGCGCGGGCTGCTCCGCGAGGAGCTGATCACCCTGGTCGACCCCACGATGGACCGCACCGTGCGTACCGAGACCGAGACCGGTGGTCCGGGCGTCGTGATGGTCGTGGGGGTCAACGGCACCGGCAAGACCACCACCACCGGCAAGCTCGCCCGTGTCCTGGTCGCCGACGGCAACACCGTCGTCCTCGGCGCCGCCGACACGTTCCGCGCCGCCGCCGCCGACCAGCTCCAGACCTGGGGCGAGCGCGTCGGTGCCCACACCGTGCGCGGCCCGGAGGGCGGCGACCCGGCCTCCGTCGCGTTCGACGCGGTCAAGGAGGGCAAGGAGATGGGCGCGGGCGTCGTGCTCATCGACACCGCCTGCCGGCTGCACACCAAGACCGGACTGATGGACGAGCTCGGCAAGGTCAAGCGGGTGGTGGAGAAGCAGGCCCCGCTGGACGAGGTGCTGCTCGTGCTCGACGCCACCACCGGTCAGAACGGCCTGGTCCAGGCCCGGGTCTTCGCCGAGGTCGTCGACGTCACCGGCATCGTGCTCACCAAGCTGGACGGCACGGCCAAGGGCGGCATCGTGATCGCCGTCCAGCGCGAACTGGGCGTCCCGGTCAAGCTGATCGGTCTCGGCGAGGGCGCGGACGACCTGGCACCGTTCGAGCCCGACGCGTTCGTGGACGCGCTCATCGGGGAGTAAGGCCGAGGCGACCCGCCGGACGGCATCCGCACCGACGCGAAGAAGCGCCCGCTTCCGGAAACCCGGAAACGGGCGCTTCGCCGTGACTGCTCCCCGTACGGCTTCGGGGTCTACGCCTGCGACCGATGGACGACGTACGCCAGCGTGCCCAGCACCAGACGGGCCTCGGGAGGGCGGGGCGCCGAGTCGAGGGCGGGGGAGCGCAGCCAGCGCACCGGGCCGAGGCCGCCCCGGTCCGACGCCGGTGCCGTGATGTACGTACCGGGGCCGAGGCCGCGCAGGTCGAGGGTGGCCGGGTCGTCCCAGCCCATGCGGTAGAGCAGCTCGGGGAGTGCGGCGGCGGCGCCAGGGGCGACGAAGAACTGGGCCCGGCCGTCCGGGGTGGCGGCGACCGGGCCGACGGGCAGACCCATGCGCTCCAGTCGGGCCAGGGCGCGGCACCCGGCGGGTTCGGCCACCTCGATCACGTCGAACGCCCGCCCCACCGGCAGCATCATCGCGGCGCCCGGATACCCGGCCCAGATCTCCGTCACGTCGTCCAGCGGGGCCCCGGCGGGGATCTCCGGTGCGAAGTCCAGCGGATGCGCGCCCGGTGCCCGGCATCCCGCCCGGCCGCAGGAGCAGGCACCGGCCGCGGCGCGGGCACCCGGCACCACGGCCCAGCCCCACAGCCCGGTGTACTCCGCCACGCTGGTGCCGTCCGACGCGCGGCCCCGGCGGCGTGATCCGGACCGGATGTCGCGGATGCCCCGGCTGATGCCGATCGTGAAGCCCATGCCCCCTCCAACGGGTCCGGCGCACCGGTGGTTACGCAGCGGGCGTGCAACGTGACTCTCTGTTTTCGACTTCCCCGGTACCGCTCGGCTCGGTCGGCGCCTGGAAGCGTCCGAGGTGGTGCGTACGGTGGCGCGCGCTCCCGAGTGCGTCGCCGCATTCACCGCGGCTGCCCTGTGTCAAGTGAATCGCGAGGCGGCCACCGTGAGTTCATTCGATGGGGTGGCGAATGGTGGCGATTCTTGGTTCGCCATGGCTGGACGGGTGATCGTAGCGCTACGTTGTGTGCACGGCTTCTTGGGGCACATGCACATACGGGTATGCCGGAGGCAACTCGGCTTTCCGTTCGATGGGTGGCGTCCGCCGGACGGCGGCCCCAGCAACCGGCATTCTGATAGGGCTCGGCGCACTCAGCGGCGAGTGGTTTTCAGGGAATGGGGGCGTTCCAGTGAGTGGCAACGGCGGTGGCGGGACGAACACTGCGGGTACGGAGAAGCGTCCGAACGAGCTGCTCGCCTCGTGGTTCATCCGCAGCGGCTGGTCCAAGGGCGAACTCGCCCGCCAGGTCAACCGCAGAGCCCGCCAACTGGGTGCCCACCACATCTCCACCGACACCTCGCGCGTGCGCCGCTGGCTGGACGGCGAGAACCCGCGCGAGCCCATCCCGCGCATTCTGTCCGAGCTGTTCTCCGAGCGCTTCGGCGTCGTCGTGTCCGTCGAGGACCTGGGCCTGCGCGCCACCCGGCCCTCGTCCTCCGCGACCGGCGTCGACCTGCCCTGGACGGGCCCGCAGACCGTGGCCCTGCTCAGCGAGTTCTCGCGCAGCGACCTCATGCTCGCGCGGCGCGGCTTCCTCGGGAGCTCGCTGACCCTCTCCGCGGGCCCGTCCCTCATCGAGTCCATGCAGCGCTGGCTCGTCCCCACACCGTCCGCCGCGCAGTCCCGCCCGGAGTTCGCGCACGCCGCCTCCGGGCACACCCGCGGCCGGCTGTCCCAGCCGGAGCTGGACCTGCTGGAGGCCACCACCGTGATGTTCCGGCAGTGGGACGCCCAGTGCGGCGGCGGCCTGCGCCGCAAGGCCGTCGTCGGGCAGCTGCACGAGGTGACGGAGCTGCTCCAGGAACCCCAGTCCGACCCGATCCGGCGGCGGCTGTTCAAGGTCGCCGCCGAGCTCGCCGAACTGGCAGGCTGGATGTCGTACGACGTCGGGCTCCAGCCCACCGCGCAGAAGTACCACGTCCTCGCCCTGCACGCGGCCAAGGAGGCGGGGGACCGGCCGCTCGGCTCGTACATCCTGTCGAACCTGAGCCGTCAGATGATCCACCTCGGCCGGCCCGAGGACGCCCTGGAACTCATCCATCTCGCGCAGTACGGCAGCCGTGACTGCGCGAGTCCGCGCACCCAGTCGATGCTGTATGCGATGGAGGCCCGCGCCTACGCAAACATGGGCCAGCCCGGCCGGTGCAAGCGCGCGGTCAGGATGGCCGAGGACACCTTTGCCGAGGCCAGCGAATGGGACGAACCGGACCCCGACTGGATCCGCTTCTTCTCCGAGGCCGAGCTGTACGGCGAGAACTCCCACTCCTTCCGCGACCTCGCCTACGTCGCCGGCCGCAGTCCCACCTACGCCTCCCTCGCCGAGCCGCTGATGGAGCGGGCCGTGGAACTGTTCGCGCAGGAACGCGGCGACTACCAGCGGTCGTACGCGCTCAACCTGATCGGCATGGCCACCGTGCATCTCCTCCAGCGTGAGCCCGAGCGGGGCGCGGTCCTCGCCACCGAGGCCATCGGAGCGGCCAAGAAGGTCCGCTCCGAGCGGGTCAACACACGTATCCGGAAGACGGTCGACACGGCCGTCCGTGACTTCGGCGACCTCGCCGAGGTCGTCGACCTCACCGATCGGCTCGCCATCGAGTTGCCCGAGACCGCCGAAGCGGTCTGACACCCGAAGCACGACAGGAACCCCCGAAGGCTCGTAGGAACCTCCGGGAAAACCCCAGGCCCCGGCCGCGGCCGGTCCTCCCGAACTGCCCGACTCGGCTCCCCCATGCCAGGTCATCGGAAGGCCCGCCGCGGTCGGTTTTTTGCGCCTGAACCGGCGCCGCTCTCGCGGAGCCGGTTGTCCGCCGTCGTGGTTCCTCAATCGATGGTCGCGGTGCCGTGTGGCGAAGACCGCGTCACGACCACGATCGGCACTCCCCGGACCCGGCCGTTCAACGGCACGTAACACCCCGGATGTCTTCGTCACGGGGGCGAAACAGCGAGGGGCTTCCACCGAAACGGCGCTGCGCGAATCTCCTGGTGCAGAACCGGCCCACCCCTCACGACCCGCTCAGGCTTCGCCCGCACGGGGCCGTACCAACGACGAGGAGACGCCGATGGCAGCAGCCGTCACCCTTGCCGCGGAGACGCCCACGCTCTCTGCCGCCAACACAGGGTTCATGCTCATCTGTTCCGCCCTGGTGATGCTCATGACCCCGGGCCTGGCCTTCTTCTACGGAGGCATGGTCCGCGTCAAGAGCACCCTGAACATGCTGATGATGAGCTTCATCAGCCTGGGAATCGTCACCGTCCTGTGGGTGCTGTACGGCTTCTCCATGGCGTTCGGCACCGACTCCGGCGGCCTGGTCGGATGGAACTCCGACTGGGTCGGCCTCGGCGGCATCGGCCTGACCGAGCTGTGGGACGGCTACACCATCCCCGTCTTCGTCTTCCTGGTCTTCCAGCTGATGTTCGCCGTCCTCACCCCCGCCCTGATCAGCGGCGCGCTCGCGGACCGCGTGAAGTTCACCGCGTGGGCGCTGTTCATCGCCCTGTGGGCCACCATCGCCTACTTCCCGGTCGCCCACTGGGTCTGGGGCGCCGGCGGCTGGGCCTTCGAGCTGGGCGTCATCGACTTCGCCGGCGGGACGGCCGTCCACATCAACGCCGGTGCCGCCGCGCTCGGTGTGGTCCTGGTGATCGGCAAGCGGGTCGGCTTCAGGAAGGATCCGATGCGCCCGCACAGCCTGCCGCTGGTCATGCTCGGCGCCGCGCTGCTGTGGTTCGGCTGGTTCGGCTTCAACGCCGGCTCCTGGCTCGGCAACGACGACGGCGTCGGCGCGCTGATGTTCGTCAACACCCAGGTCGCCACCGCCGCCGCCGTACTCGGCTGGCTCGCCTACGAGAAGATCCGCCACGGCGCGTTCACCACGCTGGGCGCCGCCTCCGGCGCGGTCTCGGGCCTGGTCGCCATCACGCCGGCCGGTGGGGCGGTCTCCCCGCTCGGCGCGATCGCCGTCGGCGCCGTCGCCGGTGTGCTGTGCGCCATGGCCGTCGGCCTGAAGTACCGGTTCGGCTACGACGACTCCCTGGACGTCGTCGGCGTCCACCTCGTCGGCGGCGTCATCGGCTCCCTGCTCGTCGGCTTCTTCGCCAGCGGCAAGGGCCAGTCGGACGTCCAGGGACTCTTCTACGGCGGCGGCCTCGACCAGTTCTGGAAGCAGTGCGCCGGAGTCCTCGGCGTCCTCGCCTACTCCCTGGCCGTCTCCGCGGTCCTCGCCTTCCTCCTGGACAGGACGATCGGCATGCGAGTCTCCGAGAACGACGAGGTGGCAGGCATCGACCGGGCCGAGCACGCCGAGACCGCATACGACTTCAGCGGCGCCGGCGGCGGTGCCACCCGCAACGCCGCCCCGGCGCCCGTCGCCCCGGCCGAGAGCAAGAAGGTGGACGCATGAAGCTCATCACCGCCGTCGTGAAGCCGCACCGGCTCGATGAGGTCCAGGAGGCACTGCAGGCCTTCGGGGTGCACGGGCTGACCGTCACCGAGGCCAGCGGCTACGGCCGCCAGCGCGGCCACACCGAGGTCTACCGCGGTGCCGAGTACACCGTCGACCTGGTGCCCAAGATCCGCATCGAGGTGCTGGTGGAGGACGACGATGCCGAGCAGTTGATCGACGTCGTCGTCAAGGCGGCCCGCACCGGCAAGATCGGTGACGGCAAGGTCTGGTCCCTGCCGGTCGACACGGCCGTACGGGTCCGGACCGGCGAGCGTGGCCCGAAAGCACTCTGAGACAGACCGACGGAACAGGAGTCGCCGGGTGACCAGCACGGACACACATGACGAGGCACAGGACCCGGGACCCGGCGGCTACGCGGCGGCCCGGCTGCGCCTCCTCACCGAGGAGGCGCGGTCCGGACCGCCGCGCCGCGCCGCCCTCGCCCGGCTCACGGACGACTGGCTCACCGGACTGTTCGCAGCCGGCGCGGAACACGCGCGCGGGGTCTCCCTGGTCGCCGTCGGCGGCTACGGACGCGGCGAACTCTCCCCGCGCAGCGACCTCGACCTGCTCCTCCTGCACGAGGGCGGCGACCCCAAGCCGGTCGCCGCCCTCGCCGACCGGCTCTGGTACTCCGTCTGGGACCTCGGCCTCACCCTGGACCACTCCCGTACGCACTCCGGCCGAGGCCCGCCGCACGGCCGGCGAGGACCTCAAGGTGCAGCTGGGACTGCTGGACGCCCGGCACATCGCCGGAGACCTCGGGCTCACCTCCGCACTGCGCACCACCGCACTGGCCGACTGGCGCGACCAGGCGCCGAAACGACTCCCCGAACTCCAGGAACTCTGCGTCGGACGCGCCGAGCGGCAGGGCGAACTGCAGTACCTCCTGGAACCCGACCTGAAGGAAGCCCGCGGCGGGCTGCGCGACGCCACCGCGCTGCGCGCCGTCGCCGCCTCCTGGCTCGCCGACGTCCCGCGCGAGGCACTCGCCGACGCCCGCCGCCGGCTCCTCGACGTGCGGGACGCCCTGCACCTGACGACCGGCCGCGCCACCGATCGGCTCGCGCTCCAGGAACAGGACCAGGTGGCCGGTGAACTGGGCCTGCTCGACGCCGACACCCTGCTGCGGCAGGTGTACGAGGCGGCCCGGGGCATCGCGTACGCCAGTGACGTCACCTGGCGCGAAGTGGCGCGTGTGCTGCGCTCCCGAGCCGTCCGCCCCCGGCTGCGCGAACTGGCGAGGGGGCGAAACGACTTCCTGAGAAGGGCGCTGCCGGATGGCAAGCCGGGCGCCGAGCGCTCTCCGCTGGCCGAGGACGTCGTCGAGCAGGGCGGCGAGGTGGTGCTCGCCCGCACCGCCCGGCCCGACCGCGACCCCGTGCTCCCCCTGTGCGCCGCGGCCGCCGCCGCACAGGCCGGGCTCCCGCTCTCGCCGCACGCCGTCCGGCGGCTGGCGGCCACCGTGCGTCCGCTGCCCACGCCCTGGCCCGCCGAGGCCCGCGAACAACTGGTGACCCTGCTGGGCTCCGGCCGCCCCACCGTCGACGTCTGGGCGGCGCTGGAGGCGGACGGCCTGGTCACGCGGTTGCTGCCCGACTGGGAGCGGGTCCGCTGCCACCCGCAGCGCAACGCCGTGCATCTCTGGACCGTCGATCGGCACCTCATCGAGACGGCCGTACACGCCTTCGCGCTCACCCGCCGCGTGCACCGGCCCGATCTGCTCCTCGTCGCCGAGTACGGCTCCTGCCCCAGGCCGTCCGCCTGCACGCCGACCCTGTCCGTGCCCTGGACGGCACCCTGGACATCGCCGGCCGCCTCGCCGAACGGGACGCCGCGTACCCGAGGCGGCGGGGCGTGGTCGCGCCCCCGCCGCGTGTCACGGTCGCCGCCGCCGTGTCCCGCCTGGCCACGGTGATCGAGGTCCGCGCCCAGGACGCCCCGGGGCTGCTGTTCCGGATCGGGCGGGCGCTGGAGGACGTCGGCGTCCGGGTCCGCAGCGCGCACGCGTCGCCGCTGGGGTCCAACACCGGCGACGCCTTCCATGTGACTCGTGAGGCGGGCGATCCGCTGCCGACGGATGAGGCGGCCGTGGTGGCGTGGAAACCGGAAGAGACGCTGCGGGCGTGACCTTGCGGTCATGTCGTTCGTCTATCGGGTGTGCTCCCCGTAGACGTGGGGATGATCCGTCGCGCCGAGGCGGTCGGAGAGGATGTCGCACGTGCTCCCCGCCGATGTGGGGGTGCGTCCCCGCCCACGGTGTTCCGTGGGCGGGGACGATTTGCTTGCCGGGACGGATACCCTGGAGGGCAGCCCGAAACGACCCCGACTCCGAGGACCGACGCCGCCGTGTTCGACACTCTCTCCGATCGCCTCTCAGCGACCTTCAAGAATCTGCGCGGCAAGGGGCGGTTGTCCGAGGCGGACATCGACGCCACGGCGCGCGACATCCGTATCGCCCTCCTCGAAGCGGACGTGGCACTGCCAGTCGTCCGGGCGTTCATCAAGAGCGTCAAGGAAAGGGCGCTCGGAGCCGAGGTTTCCAAGGCCCTCAACCCGGCACAGCAGTTCATCAAGATCGTCAATGACGAGCTGGTGGGCATCCTCGGTGGCGAGACGCGTCGTCTGCGGTTCGCCAAGCAGCCGCCGACCGTGATCATGCTGGCCGGTCTGCAGGGTGCCGGTAAGACCACGCTCGCGGGCAAGCTCGGCCGCTGGCTCAAGGAACAGGGCCACTCGCCGCTCCTGGTGGCCTGCGACCTCCAGCGCCCGAACGCCGTCAACCAGCTCAGCGTCGTCGCCGAGCGCGCCGGGGTCGCCGTCTACGCGCCCGAGCCGGGCAACGGCGTGGGCGACCCGGTGAAGGTCGCCGAGGACTCCATCGAGTTCGCCAAGTCCAAGGTCCACGACATCGTCGTCGTCGACACCGCGGGCCGCCTGGGCATCGACCAGGAGATGATGCAGCAGGCCGCGGACATCAGGGACGCGGTCTCGCCCGACGAGATCCTGTTCGTCGTCGACGCGATGATCGGTCAGGACGCCGTCAACACCGCCGAGGCCTTCCGCGACGGCGTCGGCTTCGACGGCGTGGTGCTCTCCAAGCTCGACGGTGACGCCCGCGGTGGTGCGGCCCTGTCGATCGCCTCGGTGACCGGCAAGCCGATCATGTTCGCGTCGAACGGCGAGAAGCTCGACGAGTTCGACGCCTTCCATCCCGACCGGATGGCCTCCCGCATCCTCGACATGGGTGACCTGCTCACCCTGATCGAGCAGGCGGAGAAGACGTTCAGCCAGGAAGAGGCCGCCCAGATGGCCTCCAAGCTGGCGTCCAAGAAGGGCCAGGACTTCACCCTGGACGACTTCCTGGCCCAGATGGAGCAGGTCAGGAAAATGGGCAGCATCTCCAAGCTGCTCGGCATGCTGCCCGGCATGGGGCAGATCAAGGACCAGATCAACAATCTCGACGAGCGGGACGTCGACCGCACGGCCGCGATCATCAAGTCGATGACCCCGGCCGAGCGCCAGGACGCGTCGATCATCAACGGCTCGCGCCGCGCCCGTATCGCCAAGGGCTCCGGTGTCGAGGTCAGTGCAGTGAAGTCCCTTGTGGAGCGGTTCTTCGAGGCCCGCAAGATGATGTCCCGCATGGCCCAGGGCGGCGGCATGCCGGGGATGCCCGGGATGCCGGGCACGGGTGGCGGCCCCGGCCGGCAGAAGAAGCAGCAGAAGAAGGCCAAGGGCAAGCAGCGCTCCGGCAATCCGATGAAGCGCAAGCAGCAGGAGCAGGAGGCGGCCGCGCGCCGCGCGGCCGCCGCAGAGGGCGGCAACGCCTTCGGGCTGCCGCAGCAGGGTGGCCAGGAATTCGAGCTGCCCGATGAGTTCAAGAAGTTCATGGGCTGAGATGTGCGGGGCTGACGGCCCCGTCCGTACGTCACGGGGGCGCCCCTTGCCGAAGGGGTGCCCCCGTGACGGCGTCAGGGTGTCCGCGCGATCAGGTACCGGAACACGTTCGGCATCCACACGGTTCCGTCCTTCCGCCGGTACGGGTGCAGTGCCTCGGCCAGTTCCTTGTTCACCTGCACCTGGTCCGTCGCGGCGATCGCCGGGTCGAACAGTCCCGTCGACAGCAGCCCCCGTACGGCGCTGTCCACGTCGGCGTACCCGAAGGGGCAGGCCACCCGTCCCGAGCCGTCCGGCCTGAGGCCCGCCCGCTGGGCGACCTCCTCCAAGTCGTCGCGGTGTCCGGGCCGCCAGTTGCCCGTGCCGCGAACCGGCTCCGCCAGCCTGGTGGCCACCCGGAGCACGGACACCGTGGCGCAGCGCTCCGGCGGACCCCAGCCGGCGAGCACCACGGCCGCTCCGCGCTCGGCGAGCGGCGTCGCCTCGGCGAGCAGTTCCCCCAGCTCTTCCGCGTCGCCCGCGAGGCATCCGATTGGTTCGAAGGCGGTCACCACGGTGTACGCGGCGGTGTTCCCGACGGCCGTGTCCCCGGGGGAGCCGTCCACGATCCGGGCGTCGATCCCGGTGTCCGCACGCGCGCGTGTGCCCCGCCCGGTGGGCAGCAGTCGCTCGCGCGCGTGGGCCAGCCGGTGGGGCGAGGTGTCGACACCGATGACCGCGGCGCCCCGGGAGGCCGCCATCAGCAGGGCGAGCCCCGAACCGCAGCCGAGGCCGAGCAGCCGTGTCGCGGGCCCCACGCCCAGGCGCTCGTAGACGGCCTCGTAGAGCGGTACGAGCATCCTCTCCTGTATCTCGGACCAGTCACGCGCGCGTACTCGCCGGTCCACGCGAGGACTGTGTCCCGTGCGGGGAAGCTGCTGCCGCGCGAGCGTAGGTGTCATAGGTAAGCGCCCCAATCAGCCGAGAGTTGCCGCCTTGCCTGATCACATGGCCCCCGTGCAGTGCGCTCGCACTCCCCCGTATGCCAGGAAACTCCGCCCTCGACCCGGCGTCCAGTGGAACGGGGCGGTGGCTTGGTAGTCGCTCGTGCCAGTGGCAAGAACTAATATTCCGGTAATCGCGGGGCGATGAGCATGTTCCGGCCAAGGTCCGCAAACCGGTGGTCGCGGTCGCGTCCGGTGGCGTCCCGTCGCGGTGGGCGGACCGGTGCAGGGCGCCGTCGGCGGACCCGGTAACGTCGCGGGTGTGGCACTCGTCCACCGGGCGGGGGCGCTCCGCCGTGAGAGAGCGGCCGAAACGCCTCTTGCGTACCCGTGGATCGCAGGCGCACCGACGCGCGGGCTCCGCGTACGCGCCGGGCCGGGGGGCGGTGTACGTCGGCCTACGCACCACCTTGAGAGGAGCTGCGAGGCTTCTCCGCAGATCAGCGCACCCGCCCATCGTCGGGACGCATGAGCGGGTACTGACGGGTAAGGGCAAATTATTTGGGATGCCCCGGAATCGGAACACAGAGGCACCCCGGCTCGTTGTCATTACGTGAGCACGACACAGACACCACCTGTACTCGCCGCAGAACTGGCGCAGGCGTGGGCCGATATCCAGCGGTACCACCCCGAGCTGCCCGATCTTGCCGCGCCCGAGTCCCTGATCGGGGAGTCGTCGTCCGCGTGCGGTCACGAACTCTCCTTCGAGCGACTGCTGCATGAGGCAGTCCATGGCGTCGCCGCCGCGCGCGGCGTACGCGACACCTCCCGAGCCGGCCGCTACCACAACCGCAGATTCCTCGCGATCGCCGAGGAGCTGGGCCTGGACCACCCCGACGAGCCGCATCCCAGCAGCGGCTTCTCGCTGGTCGCACTCACTCCGGAGGCGAAGCGCCGCTACCGCCCGACGACGGAGCGACTCCAGCGAGCCCTGAAGGCACATTCCGCCGCGACCGCGGGTGACACCGCCCGCAGCTTCCGAGGTCCGGCGGCACGGCACGGTTCGTCCGGCGGTGGTGTGCGCGTCAAAGCCGTCTGCGACTGCGGTCGCAATGTGCGCGTCGTCCCGTCGGTGCTGGCCCAGGCCCCCATCGTCTGCGGCGGCTGCGGCAAGCCGTTCAGGATCCCCGAGACGGTGGCCTCGGCGGCGAGCTGACAGCAACCCGGCATCTCGTGGGTGCCGGACGCATCGGACAGGCTCCGGAGGCGCGCGGGTGCCGTCCCGCCCGCCGGTTCGAGGCCGGTCGTGCCGCCGGGGCGGCCCCACCCGGCGCGGCGGCACCACCGCGTCGCGCCGGGTGGGGCTGAGGCCTGCCCGCGCGCGGACCTGCGGTCCCGGGTGCCCCGTGGCGTGTGGCACAATGGCTAGCTGTACTCGACAGCCGCACAGGAACCCTCTCGCCTCCGGCTGACGCGTCCATCGGGCAATCGGGTACCGCAACCCCACGCGGCCTTCCCGCCGTGCCCAACCACGTCAAATCCAGGAGAATCCACTCCCGTGGCAGTCAAGATCAAGCTGAAGCGTCTGGGCAAGATCCGTTCGCCTCACTACCGCATCGTCGTCGCCGACTCCCGTACCCGCCGTGACGGCCGGGCCATCGAGGAGATCGGCAAGTACCACCCGACGTACAACCCGTCGGTGATGGAGGTCGACGCTGAGCGCGTGGCGTACTGGCTCGGTGTCGGTGCTCAGCCGACCGAGTCCGTGCTCGCCATCCTCAAGAAGACCGGCGACTGGCAGAAGTTCAAGGGCGAGCCCGCTCCGGCCCCGCTGCTGCAGCAGGCCGAGAAGTCCGTGCGCCCGTCGTTCGAGGCGCTCGGCGGCGAGGACGAGGGCAAGGGTGAGGCGATCACCCAGAAGAAGAAGACCGAGAAGAAGGACGAGGCCGCCGCTGAGTCCTCCTCGTCTGCGTCGACCGAGGCCTGAGCATGCTCGAGGACGCTCTCGAGCACCTCGTGAAGGGCATCGTCGACAATCCTGACGATGTGCAGGTCGCCTCGCGCGACCTGCGCCGCGGGCGGGTGCTCGAGGTCCGGGTCCACCCGGACGACCTCGGCAAGGTGATCGGCCGCAATGGCCGCACCGCACGCGCCCTGCGGACCGTCGTGGGCGCCATCGGCGGCCGCGGTGTCCGTGTCGACCTCGTCGACGTGGACCACGTCCGCTGACGCTCAGCGCAACCGGCTCGGGCCGGGGAGGGCCTCAGGGCCGTCCCCGGCCCGTCGTCGTACGACAGGAGATCAAGCACAGTGCAGCTGGTAGTCGCTCGCATCGGCCGTGCCCACGGCATCAAGGGCGAGGTCACGGTGGAGGTCCGCACCGATGAGCCGGAGCTGAGGCTCGGGCCCGGCGCGGTCCTCACCACCGATCCCGCCACCGTCGGTCCGCTCACCATCGAGACCGGCCGGGTGCACAGCGGTCGCCTCCTGCTGCGTTTCGAGGGCGTCCACGATCGCGCCGGCGCCGAGGCGCTGCGCAACACCCTCCTCATCGCCGAGGTCGACCCGGACGAGCGGCCCGAGGACGAGGACGAGTACTACGACCACCAGCTGATCGACCTGGACGTCGTCACCGAGGACGGGCGGCACGTCGGCCGGATCACCGAGATCTCCCACCTGCCGGCGCAGGACCTGTTCGTGGTGGAGCGCCCCGACGGCAGCGAGGTGTACGTGCCGTTCGTGGAGCAGATCGTCACCGGGATCGACCTCGAGGAGCAGCGCGCGGTCATCGATCCGCCGCCGGGCCTGATCGACGACCGGGCTGAGATCGACTCCGCGCGGGACGAGACGTGATGCGGCTCGACATCGTCACCATCTTCCCCGAGTACCTCGAACCGCTGAACGTCTCCCTTGTGGGCAAGGCACGCGCGCGTGGACAACTGAACGTCCAGGTGCACGATCTCCGCTCGTGGACCCACGACCGGCACAACACCGTCGACGACACCCCGTACGGCGGCGGACCCGGCATGGTCATGAAGACCGAACCGTGGGGCGAGGCGCTCGACGAGGTCCTGGCGGATGGCTACGAGACCGGCGCGCACGCGCCTGTCCTGGTCGTCCCCACCCCCAGCGGCCGCCCCTTCACCCAGGAACTCGCCGTCCAACTCTCCGAGTGTCCCTGGCTGATCTTCACCCCGGCCCGTTACGAGGGCATCGACCGGCGCGTCGTCGACGAGTACGCGACCCGTATGCCCGTCCACGAGGTGTCCATCGGCGACTACGTCCTGGCCGGCGGCGAGGCGGCCGTCCTCGTCGTCACCGAGGCCGTGGCCCGGCTGCTGCCCGGCGTCCTGGGCAACGCCGAGTCCCACCGGGACGACTCCTTCGCTCCGGGCGCCATGGCGGACCTCCTCGAAGGGCCGGTCCACACCAAGCCGCCCGTCTGGCGCGGCCGGGGGATTCCCGAGGTGCTGCTCAGCGGGCACCACGGGAAGATCGCCCGCTGGCGGCGCGACGAGGCGCTCAGGCGCACCACCGCGCACCGGCCCGATCTCATCGAACGCTGCGATCCGGGGGCCTTCGACAAGAAGGACCGCGAGATGCTCTCCATCCTGGGCTGGGAACCGGACCCGGAGGGGAAGCCCTACGGTCGATTTTGGCGCAGGACCGGCGGCGTGGAAGAATAGGCCGCTGTTGTGCGCCGTCCGGCGTGCGCCCCTGCCGTAGGGGGACACGACGCCCGCCCCGGACCGCACATCCGAGATCCGAACCTCTAGTTGCCGTTGATGACCTGCGGCATCAGCGAAGAAAGCAGACGAAATGTCTCACCTGCTCGACTCCGTAGACTCCGCGTCGCTGCGCAGCGACGTCCCGGACTTCCGTCCCGGCGACACCGTCAACGTCCACGTGCGCGTCATCGAGGGCAACCGCACCCGTGTGCAGCAGTTCAAGGGCGTGGTGATCCGCCGCCAGGGTGCCGGCGTACGCGAGACCTTCACGGTTCGCAAGGTCTCCTTCTCCGTCGGCGTCGAGCGCACCTTCCCGGTGCACACCCCGATCGTGGAGAAGATCGAGCTCGTCACCAAGGGTGACGTCCGTCGCGCCAAGCTGTACTACCTGCGTGACCTGCGCGGCAAGGCGGCGAAGATCAAGGAGAAGCGCGAGAGCTGAGCGCTTTTCCGAGGTGAGCCCGGGGCCGGATAACATCTGGCCTCGATGGACACCGAAGCACAGCCGACGGAACGCGACCGTTCCTCCCACCCGGCCGGACCCGAGGAGACCTCGGAGGCCCCGGGTCCGGAGGAACGGTCGCGTTCCTCGTTGGTGCCGCGTCTCGTGGGCCGGCTCCCCGGACGGTGGATGACCGCGGCCCTGCTGCTCCTGCTCGCGCTCAGCACATTCGTAGTGCGGCCGTTCCAGATCCCCAGCGGATCGATGGCTCCCTCATTGAGGGCCGGGGACCGCGTTGTCGTACTGAAGTTGGCATACCTTTTCGGAGCCGAGCCGCAGCGTGGCGACGTGGTGGTGTTCGACGGCACCGGGTATTTCGGGGACACCGACTACATCAAGCGCGTTGTCGGTGTGGGCGGGGACCACGTGGTCTGCTGCGACAGGGAGGGGAAAATCCGGGTGAACGGCCGGTCGGTCGACGAGTCGGGCTTCCTGTTCCCCGGCGAGGGCGCGTCCACGGTGCCCTTCGACGTCGCCGTACCCGAGGGACGCCTGTTCGTCCTCGGCGATCACCGCGGCGACTCCAGTGACTCCCGCGACCACCTCGGATCGCCCGGCGGCGGCATGATCCCGGTGAGTGCGGTGATCGGCCGCGCCGACTGGATCGTCTCGCCCTTCGACCGCACCACCCGGCTGCACCGCCCCGACGCCTACGCGCGCGTGCCGGCCCCGGGTACGAACGCGGCGCACCCCGGGGAGGGAGCCCATGGGTAACCGCGGCAAACCCCGCGGCGTCCCGGTGAGCGCCGCGGAGAACCTGCTGCCCACCGGCGCGCGCCGCGCGGTCAGCGCGTCCAGCGGGCGGAGCCGGGCCGACCGGCGCAAACTCCAGCGGAAGGTCAAGCGGCGGCGCAGGCGCGGCGCGGTCAAGGAGATACCGCTCCTGATCGGGGTCGCCGTCGTGATAGCGCTGGTGCTGAAGACGTTCCTCGTCCAGGCCTTCGTCATCCCGTCCGGCTCCATGGAGCAGACGATCCAGATCGGCGACCGCGTCCTGGTCGACAAGTTCACCCCGTGGTTCGGCTCCAAGCCGCAGCGCGGCGACGTCGTCGTGTTCAAGGACCCCGGTGGCTGGCTGCAGGACGAGCAGACCACTCCCACGAGGGACGACCCGGTCGGCATCAAGCAGGTCAAGGACGGGCTCACGTTCATCGGGCTGCTGCCGTCGGAGAACGAGAAGGACCTCATCAAGCGGGTCGTCGGAATCGGCGGAGACCAGGTCAAGTGCTGTGACACGCAGGGCCGGGTCACCGTCAACGGCGTGCCCCTGGAGGAGGGCGACTACCTCTACCCGGGCAACGCCCCGTCCACGACGCCGTTCGAGGTCACCGTGCCCGAGGGGCGCCTGTGGGTGATGGGCGACCACCGGTCCAACTCCGCCGATTCCCGTTTCCACCAGGACACCGACTACGGCGGCACCGTCTCCGAGGAGGAGGTGGTGGGCCGGGCCATGGTCATCGCCTGGCCGTTCGGTCACTGGAACACTCTGGACGAGCCGAAAACCTATGCGTCCGTGGCGGACCCGACACGCGGATCGACCGCTGCAGCCCCGCTGTCGCATAGGGTTGCCCAGGACCATTCGAACGGAATGATTCAGCTCCCGAGCCCTGCGGAACTCCCGCTCGTTATGGGAGTGGTGGGCCTGCGCCGCGCATGGGGCAGGCGGCGGCACAGAGTGAGGAGCTGGCGTGGGGGATGTGGCGGTTGGCGCACGGTCCGGAGCCGACGGCGAGGAGCACCGCGATCGGCCCGCGGGGCCGGACGTCCCGGCCGAGGACAGCGCCGCGGCCTTCGGGAATGACTCCCCGGCGGTCCAGGAGGGCAGAGTGAGGGACGACCGGACGAGGACCGGGGACCAGGGGCCGAACGAGCCGCCCCGTCAGCAGAAGAAGCCACGGTCCTTCTGGAAGGAACTGCCCATCCTGGTCGGTGTCGCGCTGGTGCTGGCGCTGCTGATCAAGACATTCCTGCTGCAGGCGTTCTCGATCCCGTCGGACTCGATGCAGAACACCCTCCAGCAGGGTGACCGCGTCCTGGTCGACAAGCTCACCCCCTGGTTCGGTTCCGAGCCCGAGCGCGGCGAGGTCGTGGTGTTCCACGACCCCGACAACTGGCTGGCGGGCGAGCCGACGGCGGACCCCAACGCGCTGCAGAAGGTCCTCAGCTGGATCGGCCTGATGCCGTCCGCGGAGGAGAAGGACCTGATCAAGCGGGTCGTCGGGATCGGCGGAGACGTCGTCGAGTGCAAGGGCACCGGGCCGCTGACGGTCAACGGCGTCGCCCTGAACGAGGCGTCGTACGTCTACCCGGGCAACACACCGTGCAGCCAGGACGACCAGGGCGGCCAGTTCAGGGTCGAGGTGCCCGAGGGCCACATCTGGGTCATGGGCGACCACCGGCAGAACTCCCGGGACTCCCGGTACAACCAGGCCGACAAGAACAACGGCATGGTCCCGGTGCAGGAAGTCGTCGGCCGTGCCGTCGTCATCGGCTGGCCGGTCGACCGCTGGGACTACCTCGAGGTCCCGGACACCTTCGACCAGCCCGCGCTGAACACCGAGGCGTCGGCCGGGGCGGCCCTGTCGGTGGCGCCCCAGGGGCTCGCGCTGGTGGGCGCCGTGCCGCTGGTGCTCTGGCGGCGCAGGCTCAGCGGTGGCGGCGAGCGCTGAGCGCCGCCGAGGAGGGGCTGCCCCGGTTCGGTACCGCCGGGTAGGGTGCCGCCCATGACTGGTCAGAGCACGACGCGTACGGCTTCGCGGGGCGGCGGTGCGGGCCGGGGCCCGGCGGGCGGCCGGACCGGGCAGCGACTGTCCTCACTGGCCGTGGCGCTGGGCGTGGTGCTCTTCCTCGGCGGATTCGCCTGGGGAGCGGTGGTGTACCGGCCGTACACCGTGCCCACCACCTCGATGGCGCCGACGATCGGCGCCGGTGACCGGGTGCTGGCCCAACGCATCGACAGCGGTGACGTGCGCCGCGGTGACGTCGTGGTCTTCGAGGACACGAACTGGGCGAACGTACCGGTCCTCAAGCGGGTGGTCGCCGTCGGCGGCGACACCGTCTCCTGCTGCGAGGACGGCCGGCTGAAGGTCAATGGTACGGAGATCGACGAACCGTACCTCCCCGAGGACGAGGTGGCCGGGTCCGGAGACTTCCCGGAAGTGACCGTGCCGAAGGGACGGCTGTTCCTGCTCGGTGACGAGCGGGCCGGTTCCGTGGACTCCACCTCCCATCTCACCGACGCCGCGAACGGCACCGTCTCCCGCGGGGCCGTCCGGGCCCGGGTCGACGCCGTGGTCTGGCCGGTGGACGGCATGCTGAAGGCCCCCACCGGCTTCGAGGAACTCGGCGCGCTCTCGTCGCCGGGGCCGCTGCGGACGATCGTCGCCCTGGTGAGCGCCGGCGCCGTGCTCATTCTCGGCGGCGCCGCGTACGACCCCCTCGCCAAGCGTGCCGGAGCCGCCCGGGCCCGGAAGGCGGACGCGGGGGCGTCCGGTGGCCGCTGAGGCGGTCCGCCCGGCCGAGGATTCCTACGACGGCGGGCTGCGCAGGGTCGCCCGCGTCGTGCTGCTCGACCCGCGGGACCGCATCCTGCTGCTGCACGGCCATGAACCGGACGACCCGGCCGACGACTGGTGGTTCACACCCGGCGGCGGCGTGGAGGGCGACGAGACCCGGGAACAGGCCGCGCTGCGGGAACTCGCGGAGGAGACGGGCATCACCGAGGTGGAGTTGGGACCCGTGCTGTGGCGGCGACAGTGCTCCTTCCCGTTCGCGGGCCGCCGCTGGGACCAGGACGAGTGGTACTACCTCGCCCGCACCGCCCGGACGGCCACCGGGGCCACGGCGCTGACCGAACTGGAGCGGCGCAGTGTCGCCGGAGCGCGCTGGTGGACGTGCCCGGAACTGGCGCTGACACATGAGACGGTGTACCCGACCAGACTCGCCGAACTGCTGCGCACGCTGCTCGACGAGGGCCCTCCGGCCGGACCCGTGACCCTCGACACCGAGATCGTCTAGCGAAAGGCCCCGAGGGCTGTCCGGCAGGGCAGGCCGGCTTCAGGGGCGAGGGCCCCTGGGACTGGCGCACAATGGTGGGATCGCACGGGTGAAGGGGAACATGCCATGAGCGCCGAGGACCTCGAGAAGTACGAGACCGAGATGGAGCTCAAGCTCTACCGGGAGTACCGCGATGTCGTCGGCCTGTTCAAGTACGTGATCGAAACCGAGCGCCGCTTCTATCTGACCAATGACTACGAGATGCAGGTGCACTCGGTCCAGGGCGAGGTGTTCTTCGAGGTGTCCATGGCGGATGCCTGGGTCTGGGACATGTATCGGCCGGCCAGGTTCGTGAAGCAGGTACGTGTCCTGACGTTCAAGGACGTGAATATCGAAGAGCTCAACAAGAGCGATCTGGAGCTCCCCGGCGGGTGACCGCAGCCCCGTGGCGGGTGACGGAGTTGTCCACAACCGCCGGGTTATCCACCAAGATCCACTTCGGGCGGCCGACTGCGTGACGGTTGGCGCCGGAGGTGGTGCCGACATGAACACCCAGCAGGCACGCAGCGCACTCGGCAGGTACGGCGAGGCGCTGGCCGCGCGGCGGCTGGCGCAGGCCGGAATGACGGTCCTGGAGCGCAACTGGCGCTGCGGCAGAACCGGTGAGATCGACATCGTGGCCAGGGACGGAGACGTCCTCGTCGTCTGTGAGGTGAAGACCCGCAGGGCCGCGGCCTTCCAGCACCCCATGGAGGCCGTCGACCCCGCCAAGGCGAGCCGCCTGCGGGACCTGGCGCAGCGCTGGCTCCAGGAACACGGGGAGCACCGCCCGGCGGCGTCCGCATCGACCTGGTCGGCGTCCTGCTGCCGGAGCGGGGCGCGCCCCGGGTCGAGCACGTCCGGGGGGTGGCCTGAGATGGGGTTCGCCCGTACCTGCTCGGTGGCGCTGGTGGGCGTCGAGGGTGTGGTCGTGGAGGTCCAGGCCGACCTGGAACCGGGAGTGGCGGCGTTCACCCTGGTGGGGCTGCCGGACAAGAGCCTGACGGAGAGCCGGGACCGGGTCAGGGCCGCCGTGGTCAACTCCGGTGCGGAATGGCCGCAGAAGAAGCTCACCGTGGGACTCAGCCCGGCATCGGTGCCGAAGGCCGGCAGTGGCTTCGACCTGGCCGTCGCCAGTGCCGTCCTGGGCGCCGCAGAGCGGATCGATCCGCGGGTGCTCGCCGACCTCGTGATGATCGGTGAGCTGGGACTGGACGGCAGGGTGCGACCGGTCCGGGGCACGCTGCCCGCGGTCATCGCGGCGGCCGACGCGGGGTACGAACAGGTGGTGGTGCCCGAGTGTGCCGCCGCCGAGGCCTCGCTGGTGCCGGGTGTGTCGGTACTGGGCGTCCGCAGCCTGCGCCAGCTGATCGCCGTTCTCACCGACGAACCGGTGCCCGAGGAGGAACCGGGCGGCCAGGGGCGGCCCGATCCGCTCCTGGCCGGGCTGCGGGTGCCCGGCACCGGCGCGGCCACCGGCATGCACAGCGCCGGCGCGGCCCACTACGACCCCGGCCACGACCTCGCCGACGTCGTCGGCCAGCTTCCGGCGCGGACCGGGGTGGAGGTGGCGGCGGCCGGAGGGCACCACCTGTTCCTCGAGGGACCGCCCGGCGCGGGCAAGACCATGCTCGCGGAGCGGCTGCCCTCGCTCCTGCCCCCGCTCGACCGGCAGGAGTCGCTGGAGGTCACGGCGGTGCATTCGGTGGCCGGTCTGCTGCCCCCGGGCAAGCCCCTGATCGACATCGCCCCCTACTGCGCCCCGCACCACTCGGCCACGATGCAGGCACTCGTCGGCGGCGGCCCCGGAATCGCCCGGCCCGGAGCGGTGTCCCTCGCGCACCGGGGTGTGCTCTTCCTGGACGAGACCCCCGAGTTCGGCGGCCGTGCCCTGGACGCCCTGCGCCAGCCGCTGGAGGCCGGGCACGTCGTCATCGCGCGCAGTTCTGGCGTCGTGCGCTTCCCGGCGAGGTTCCTGATGGTGCTCGCCGCCAATCCCTGTCCCTGCGGCCGCTTCTCGCCGAAGGACACCCTGTGCGACTGCCCGCCCTCGTTGATTCGCCGCTACCAGGCCCGGCTGTCCGGCCCGCTGCTCGACCGGGTCGACCTGCGGGTCGAGGCCGAGCGCGTCACACGCGCCGAACTGACCGCCGACGGAGCCCGCGGCGAATCCACCGCCACGGTCGCCGACCGGGTGCGCGCGGCCCGTGAACGTGCCGCCGCGCGGCTCACCGGCACCCCGTGGCGGACCAACGGCGACATCCCCGGACGGGAGCTGCGCCGACGCTGGCACGCGGCGCCCGGCGCGATGGAGGATGCCGAGCGGAGCCTGGAGCGCGGTGTGCTCAGCGCCCGCGGACTCGACCGGGTGCTGCGGGTCGCCTGGACCGTGGCCGACCTGGTCGGCCACGGCCGGCCCGACGCCACGGACGTCGCCCTCGCGCTGCAACTGCGCACCGGCGTTCCCCGCGGTGTGCCCATGGCCATCGGAGCGTTGACATGAGCTGCGCCGGCGAGCCGTCGGTACGCGTGGACCGATCCGCCGGGGAACCGGCCGACGGCCCCGGTGACGAGTTCCTCGCCCGGATCCTCCTCACACGTGTCCTCGAACCCGGTGACGAGACCGGTGGCCGGTGGGTGCGGGAACTGGGTGCGCGGGAGGTGGTGTCGCGGCTGAGGGAAGGAACCGCGCCGCTGCCGGGGGTGAGCGGCCGGCGGTGGGCCGGACTGCTGGCGCGGGCCGAGCGGGCCGAACCGGGCCGGGATCTCGCCGTCGCGCGGGACGCCGGGGCGCGGTTCGTCTGCCCCGGGACGGCCGAGTGGCCCCGGCAGCTCGACGACCTGGGGGACGGCCGGCCCCTCGGGCTGTGGGTGCGTGGCCCCGCCGACCTGCGGATGTGGGCGCTGCGCTCGGTCGCCGTCGTCGGTGCCCGCGCCTGCACCGAGTACGGCGCCCACATGGCCGCCACCCTCTCCGCCGAACTCGCCGAACGCGGATGGGTCGTGGTCTCCGGCGGCGCCTACGGGGTCGACGGCGCCGCACACCGCGGCGCGCTCGGCTCGGGCGGCGCCACCGTCGCCGTACTCGCCTGCGGAGTCGACCGGCCCTACCCGCGCGGACACACCGGACTGATCACCAGGATCGCGGAACAGGGGCTGGTGATCGGCGAGCTGCCGCCCGGTGACCATCCGACACCGAGCAGGTTCATCCTCCGCAACCGGGTCATCGCCGCACTCACCCGGGGCACCGTGGTCGTCGAGGCCGCCCACCGCAGCGGTTCCCTGGTGACCGCCAGGGCGGCTCGGCGCCTGGGGCGCCACATGATGGGGGTACCCGGGCCGGCCACCAGCGGGCGCTCCGCCGGGGTGCACGAACTGCTGCGGCGGGAGGCGGTGCTCGTCACCGACGCCGCGGAGATCATCGAACTGGTCGGAGACATGGGCGAACTGGCCCCGGACCGGCGCGGCCCGGTACTGCCCCGCGACCTGCTGGAACCGGCCGCCCGCCAGGTCCTCGACGCGCTGCCGGCGCGCGCGACGGCCGGGGTGGACGAGATCGCGCGCGGTGCGCGCACCACCCGCGACGACGCGATCGCGAGACTGTACGAACTGCGAGCACTTGGGTACGTCGAACGACATGGCGACGACTGGAAGTTGACACGCCAGGCGGTGATCCCGGTCGGCGACGGGTCCGATGATCACTGACGGAGTGTGTTCGGCCGTCCGGGGGAACGTCTACAGCCCTTGGAAAATGCGTCAGTTGGGACACCCGGGTGAACACGCAGAGCGACGAGTGTGACCCGGCGGGGCCGGGGGCGGGACACCTCCACGCACGCCCCGACCTCACTTCTTCGCGCACCGCGACCCCGCAGTCACGCTACGCTCACAAGCGTCCCGATACGGAAAGACAGTACGGAAGGCACCACGGCAGGCACCACGGCAGGCGATACGGGCAGGCGCAGACAGGCGGCTCGGTATCGGACAGACAGCTCACGCAGGCGGCAACGGTCCACTGCAGAACGGCACAAGGCGACGAATGCCCCAGCACACCTCCGGGTCCGACCGGGCGGCGATCCCCCCAGCCGCCCGTGACGGTGGCAGCGTGCGGCCGCCCGCTCCCTCGACGCTCGACGAGCTGTGGCGGTCGTACAAGGCGACGGGGGACGAGCGGCTGCGGGAGCAGCTGATCCTGCACTACTCGCCGTTGGTGAAGTACGTCGCGGGCCGGGTCAGCGTGGGGCTGCCGCCCAATGTGGACCAGGCGGACTTCGTCTCCTCCGGGGTGTTCGGGCTGATCGACGCGATCGAGAAGTTCGACGTCGACCGGGAGATCAAGTTCGAGACCTACGCGATCACCCGTATCAGGGGCGCGATGATCGACGAGCTGCGGGCCCTGGACTGGATCCCGCGCTCGGTGCGGCAGAAGGCGCGCAACGTCGAGCGGGCGTACGCGACGCTGGAGGCCAGGCTCAGGCGCACGCCGACGGAGAGCGAGGTCGCCGCCGAGATGGGCATCGCCGTGGAGGAGCTGCACGCGGTTTTCAGCCAGTTGTCCCTCGCCAACGTCGTCGCCCTGGAGGAGCTGTTGCACGCCGGCGGCGACAGCGGCGACCGGCTCAGCCTGATGGACACCCTGGAGGACACCGCCGCCGACAACCCGGTGGAGGTGGTCGAGGGCCGGGAGCTGCGACGGTTCCTCGCGCGGGCGATCAACACGCTCCCGGAGCGGGAGAAGACCGTGGTCACGCTGTACTACTACGAAGGGCTCACCCTGGCCGAGATCGGCCATGTGCTGGGGGTCACGGAGAGCAGGGTCAGCCAGATCCACACCAAGTCCGTACTCCAGCTGAGGGCGAAACTGGCGAGCTTCGGCGGCTGAACCCGAGCTGAACCGGCGACGAGCCCGCACCGGGCCCGCACCGGGCCCGCTGCCTGGCCGCTGACTCGGCGGACCGTGGGTATGGCCGTCCGACCTGCGGTTACGGCCGGAGGACTCCCACCTCGCGCGGGGCGTCCGTAAAGTGGTGGGCGTGCCAAGGATTCGAGCGGCCTCCGTGGCCGAGCACCGGTCGATGCAGCGAGCCGCCCTGCTGGACGCGGCACGCTCCCTGCTGTCCGAGGGCGGTACGGAGGCGCTGACCTTCCCGGCCCTCGCCGAGCGCACCGGCCTGGCGCGCTCGTCCGTGTACGAGTACTTCCGCTCCCGGGCGGCCGTCGTCGAGGAGCTGTGCGAGGTCGACTTCCCGGTCTGGGCGACCGAGGTCGAGTTCGCGATGGCCGCGGCCGACGGCGCCGAGGCCAAGATCGAGGCGTACGTCCGCAAACAGCTGGAACTGGTCGGGGACCGGCGCCACCGCGCCGTGGTGGCCATCTCCGCGAGCGAGCTCGACGCGGGCGCCCGGGAGAAGATCCGCGCGGCGCACGGCGGGCTCATCGCGATGATCGTCGAGGCGCTGGGCGAACTGGGCCACGAGCAGCCCCGGCTCGCGGCGATGCTGCTCCAAGGGGTGGTCGACGCCGCAGTGCGCCGGATCGAACTGGGCGCCGCGGAAAAGCCGGAGACGATCACGGAGGCAGCGGTCTCCATGACCCTCCGAGGCGTCCGTCCCTGACGGCGGCAGCCCGGCCCCGCGAGGCTCGCCACGGTGCGGCTCGGGCCGGTTGAGCCGTGCCGGTTGGTTACTCCGGCAGGGGCACGCCGAGGACCGGGAGGAGTCTTGAGGGGCCGCCGCCGAGGAGTTGGGGCGGGAGCAGGGCGAGCGGGTTGAGGTAGACGTCCGCTCTGAGCAGGCCCCAGTGCAGGCAGGGGGCCGTGCAGTGGGAGCCCGTGGCCGCCACCGTGCCGATCACCTCGCCCGGCGCCACCTCGGCCCCTTTCTCCACCGACGGCAGGACCGGCTCGTAGGTCGTACGCAGCGGTGGGACACCCGTGCCGGACAGCTCCACCGAGACGACGCCCCGGCCGGCCACCCGGCCGGCGTAGGAGACCCGGCCCGCAGCCACCGCCCGTACCGGTGTCCCCGGCGCCGCCGTCAAATCCACACCGCGGTGCCCGCGCCCGTACCTGGTCTCCGGCGGTTCCCAGCCGCGCAGTACCCGTGGCCGTACCCCCACGGGCCAGACCCGCCCGACGACCGGCACCCCGGACCCGGGGGCCGCCGCCCCGGAGCCGGAACCGGCACCGGTGATATCGGCGTCGGCATCCGGCGGAGCCGTGTCACCCGTCCGAGCCGCGAGCGGCAGCAGCGAAGGCGGCGGTGGTGACAGCAGCACCGCCGGCGTCAGTACCAGCAGGACGGCCACGCGCGCACACGTCCTCAGAAATCGGCTCACTCGCATGCGGGAAGCCTCCCCGAGATCCGTGATCACGGCCGGGACCTGTGGACCACCGCCCAGTTGTGGACAACGACGTCACCCGGTGCCCCGCGGGTCCCGTACACTTCTGATGGCGATCCGGGTCACCGGGTCGACTTCGCACGCCCCGACACCAGGTCCGGTCACGACCGCTCCCGGTGTCAGCGCCCCTCGGTCCTCTGTGGCAACGGCGCGTCGTGGGCGTCAGGCGCGGGAACCGCCGGCTCCGCGGCACAACCGAGAACCCAAGGAGATACGGCCATGGCCGTCGTCACGATGCGGGAGCTGCTGGAAAGCGGCGTCCACTTCGGTCACCAGACCCGCCGTTGGAACCCGAAGATGAAGCGCTTCATCTTCACCGAGCGCAACGGCATCTACATCATCGACCTGCTCCAGTCGCTGTCGTACATCGACCGCGCCTACGAGTTCGTCAAGGAGACCGTCGCCCACGGTGGCACGGTCATGTTCGTCGGTACGAAGAAGCAGGCGCAGGAGGCCATCGCCGAGCAGGCCACCCGCGTCGGCATGCCCTACGTCAACCAGCGCTGGCTGGGCGGCATGCTCACCAACTTCTCGACCGTCTACAAGCGTCTGCAGCGCCTCAAGGAGCTCGAGCAGATCGACTTCGAGGACGTGGCCGCATCCGGCCTCACCAAGAAGGAGCTGCTGGTCCTCTCCCGCGAGAAGGCCAAGCTGGAGAAGACCCTCGGCGGTATCCGCGAGATGCAGAAGGTGCCCAGCGCCGTCTGGATCGTGGACACCAAGAAGGAGCACATCGCGGTCGGCGAGGCCCGGAAGCTCAACATCCCGGTCGTCGCCATCCTCGACACCAACTGCGACCCCGACGAGGTCGACTACAAGATCCCGGGCAACGACGACGCGATCCGCTCGGTCACCCTGCTCACCCGCGTGATCGCCGACGCGGTCGCCGAGGGCCTCATCTCCCGCTCCGGTGTCGCCACCGAGGGCAAGGGCGAGAAGGCCGTCGGAGAGCCCCTCGCCGAGTGGGAGCGCGACCTGCTCGAGGGTGAGAAGAAGGCCGACGAGGCCCCGGCCGCCGCCGAGGCCGAGAAGCCCGCCGAGGCTCCCGAGGCCGCCGCCGCCGAGGCTGAGAAGCCGGCCGAGGCCCCCGCCGCCGAGGCCGCCCCCGCCGCCGAGGCCGCACCGGCCGCCGAGGCCGACCAGGCCTGACCGGCCCGTCAGTGCTGATGACGGCGGGAGCGGGTGACAAGAAGTCCGCTCCCGCCGTTCACCCGTAGGTGCGCGGCGCGTCACGGTTCCCCAGCTCGGACAGTCCGCTGTGGACCGCAGGCCCCGCAGATCTCCGATTCTCCAGACTTCGAGGAAGACTCACAGACTCATGGCGAACTACACCGCCGCCGACGTCAAGAAGCTCCGGGAGCTCACCGGCGCCGGCATGATGGACTGCAAGAAGGCGCTGGACGAGGCCGAGGGCAACGTCGAGAAGGCCGTCGAGGCGCTCCGTATCAAGGGCCAGAAGGGCGTCGCCAAGCGCGAGGGCCGCTCCGCCGAGAACGGCGCCGTGGTCTCGATCATCGCCGACGACAACTCCTCCGGCGTCCTCGTCGAGCTGAAGTGCGAGACGGACTTCGTCGCCAAGGGCGAGAAGTTCCAGGGCGTGGCCGCCGCCATCGCCGAGCACGTCGCCAAGACCTCCCCGGCCGACATCGAGGCCCTGCTCGCCTCCGAGATCGAGGCCGGCAAGACCGTCCAGGCGTTCGTGGACGAGGCCAACGCCAACTTGGGCGAGAAGATCGTCCTGGACCGCTTCGCCCAGTTCACCGACGGCTACGTGGCGGCGTACATGCACCGCACGATGCCCGACCTGCCCCCGCAGATCGGTGTCCTCGTCGAGCTCGACAAGCCGAATGCCGAGGTCGCCAAGGGCGTCGCCCAGCACATTGCCGCGTTCGCGCCGAAGTACCTCTCCAAGGAGGACGTGCCGGCCGAGGTCATCGAGACCGAGCGCCGCGTCGCCGAGGAGACCACCCGCGCGGAGGGCAAGCCCGAGGCCGCCCTGCCGAAGATCGTCGAGGGTCGCCTCAACGGCTTCTTCAAGGAGGCCACGCTGCTGGGCCAGCCCTACGCGCTGGACAACAAGATGTCCGTCCAGAAGGTCCTGGATGAGGCCGGTGTCAGCCTGAAGCGCTTCACGCGCATCAAGGTCGGCATCTGAGTCCGTACCGCGACGGGCGCGCGACCCCGATAGGGTCGTCAGTAGTCGCTCGGACACGCCGTCACGCACGCGCGCGTGCCGGGTGACAGCAGATCTGACGAGGAGGCCATTGCCGCATGGGATGCGAAGCACACCCCACCGGCAGTGGCCTCCTTCGTATGTGCAACAGGTGAAAGAGGCGGGATCCCCATGACCACCAAGGCCGAGAAGAGCGACGACGGCAAAGTACACGGCCGGTTTCTGCTGAAGCTGTCCGGAGAGGCGTTCTCCGGTGGCGGGGGCCTGGGCGTCGATCCCGACGTGGTACACGCCGTCGCACGCGAGATCGCGGCGGTCGTCCGCGACGGTGCGCAGATCGCCGCCGTCATCGGCGGCGGCAACTTCTTCCGCGGCGCGGAACTGCAGCAGCGCGGCATGGACCGGGCCCGCTCCGACTACATGGGCATGCTCGGCACCGTGATGAACTGCCTGGCGCTCCAGGACTTCCTGGAGAAGGAGGGCGTGGACTGCAGGGTGCAGACCGCCATCACCATGGGCCAGGTCGCGGAGCCCTACATCCCGCTGCGAGCCGTACGGCACCTGGAGAAGGGCCGCGTGGTCATCTTCGGCGCCGGTATGGGCATGCCGTACTTCTCCACCGACACCACCGCCGCCCAGCGCGCCCTGGAGATCGACGCCGAGGCGCTGCTGATGGGCAAGAACGGTGTGGACGGGGTCTACGACTCCGACCCGAAGACCAACCCCGACGCGGTGAAGTTCGACCACCTTGGGTACGGGGAGGTCATCACGCGTGACCTGAAGGTCGCCGACGCCACGGCCGTCACCCTGTGCCGTGACAACAAGCTCCCGATCGTCGTCTTCGAGCTGCTGACGGAGGGCAATATCGCGCGCGCCGTCAAGGGTGAGAAGATCGGCACGCTTGTGGGTGACCAGACGGACCAGAACTGACCGGACCAGAACCACCCGTCCGAGGGAGGACACTTCTGGGGACGGACGGGACGGGCCGGCCGGGGGATGGACAACGTCCCGCCGGTCGGGAACCGTGCAGGAAGAAGACGCGACGCAGCCGGCCGCCGCCCCGACAGGGAACCGCGGCCGGGCCTACTCAAGACACGCAGGAGCAAGTGGTGATCGAAGAGACCCTCCTCGAGGCCGAGGAGAAGATGGAGAAGGCCGTCGTGGTCGCCAAGGAGGACTTCGCCGCGATCCGCACCGGTCGTGCGCACCCGGCGATGTTCAACAAGATCGTGGCGGACTACTACGGCGCACTGACGCCGATCAACCAGCTGGCCTCGTTCTCCGTGCCCGAGCCGCGCATGGCCGTGGTGACGCCGTTCGACAAGAGCGCCCTGCGCAACATCGAGCAGGCCATCCGCGACTCCGACCTGGGCGTCAACCCGAGCAACGACGGCAATATCATCCGAGTGGTGTTCCCCGAGCTCACCGAGGAGCGCCGCCGCGAGTTCATCAAGGTCGCCAAGGCCAAGGGTGAGGACGCCAAGGTCTCCATCCGTGCCGTGCGCCGCAAGGCCAAGGACGGCATCGACAAGATGATCAAGGACGGCGAGGTCGGCGAGGACGAGGGCCGCCGGGCGGAGAAGGAGCTCGACGACACCACCGCGAAGTACGTCGCGCAGGTGGACGAGCTCCTGAAGCACAAGGAAGCGGAACTGCTCGAGGTCTGATGAACGACTCTTCCTGGGGGGCGCCGCCGCAGGCCGGGTACTGGGGGCCGCCCGAGCAGGGGCCCGTCCAGGGAGCTGTCCCGGCGGGTCCCACGTACGATGCGCACTACGCGCAGCAGACTCGCCCCATGCCCATCGTGCCCGACCTCCCCGAACCCGGCGCTGATCAGGACATGGACCGGGGGACCGCTCGGCTGAGCGGCCCTCTGTTCCAAGACGAGACGACGCGGGCGCGCCCCCATCCGGGGGAGATACCGCAGAATCCGGAGCCCATGCCCGACGCCCCGCAGCCGGCGCCCCTGCCGCAGAAGAAGAGCGCGGGACGTGACCTGGGTGCCGCGATAGGGGTCGGCGTCGGGCTCGGCGCGGTGATCGCCGTGTCGCTGTTCGTCGTCAAGGCCGCCTTCGTCGGCGTCGTCGCGGCCGCCGTCGTGGTGGGCCTGTGGGAGCTGACCAAGCGGCTGGAGGAACGCAAGGGCATCCGGGCGCCGCTCGTGCCGCTCGCGCTCGGCGGCGCCGCCATGGTCGTCGCCGGGTACGTCCGGGGCTCCGAGGGCGCCTGGGTCGCCATGGCGCTCACCGCGCTGACGGTGCTGGTCTGGCGGATGACCGAACCGCCCGAAAACTACCTCAGGGATGTCACGGCGGGGGTCTTCGCCGCGTTCTACGTGCCGTTCCTGGCGACCTTCGTCACGATGATGCTGGCCGCGGACGACGGACACTGGCGGGTCCTGGTGTTCCTGCTGCTCACGGTCATCAGTGACACCGGTGCGTACGCCGTCGGCTGGCGCTTCGGCACGCACAAGCTCGCCCCGCGCATCAGCCCCGGCAAGACCCGCGAGGGCCTGCTGGGCGCGGTCGGGTTCGCGATGGTGGTGGGCGCGCTGTGCATGCAGTTCCTGATCGACGACGGCAGCTGGTGGCAGGGGCTGCTGCTCGGTCTCGCGGTCGCCGTCAGCGCCACCCTCGGCGACCTGGGCGAGTCCATGATCAAGCGGGATCTGGGCATCAAGGACATGGGCACCCTGCTCCCCGGCCACGGCGGCATCATGGACCGCCTGGACTCCCTGCTGCCCACGGCCCCGGTGGTCTGGCTCCTGCTGGTCCTCTTCGTCGGCAGCTGATCCCGTCGGCCCCGGCACCTCTTCGAGCCCCCACGTCCTGCCGGACGCGGGGGCTCGGCCCGTCGAAGGGAGGGCTCGGCCGCCCCGAGCACGTCCACCGCCGTTCTCCCCGCCCTGTCCGGCGCGTGCGCGCACAGGCAGGGTTCCGCCATGGCGCAGGCACGGCTAAGGGGACGACGGCAGGTACCGGGGTGAACTGCCGTGCCGGTTGGTGCGGCACCTTGATCGACCGGGGCGGGCGGCGCACACCGCGCCTGTACCGCCGGATGTCCCACCGCTGGAAGAGCTACGGCTCATGGGCCGCAGCTGTGGTCGGCGGGTCGTTCCGAGCAGTCCCGGGCGCCCTCGGCCGGCTCGCGCGGTCACCCGGTTGGATCTGCGACACTGGTACGGCCATGCCTAAGCCCGGAGAACTGGCAGTGACTGGGCAGCAAAAAGCCCCCCACCAGCGCGTTTGGCGCGGATAGGGGGCCTGGCTCAGGTCACTGGGCCGTCTCTGGGCCGTCAGGCTCACGCGGGGCCGGCAGAAGCACCCGATCCACGGCCTTCCTCGTACGCTCCTGGCTCAACGGCATCAGGTGCGCGTACACCCGCAGCGTCAACCCAGGGTCGGAGTGCCCCAGGTACTCACTCACGGCCTTGATGCTCTCGCCAGCGTCCAGCAGCACCGAGGCGTAGAAGTGCCTCAGCGCGTGCATGCCGTGCTCACGAGCGGACTCGTACTTACCGTCCTCCCCGGCTTCCGCGATCAAGCCAGCCGATGCGAGGGCGGGCTTCCACTCCTGGATGTTGAAGTTGCTGCGCCAGACGAGCCCGCTCGCGGTGTTCGTGAACAGGAGGCGAGCCGACACCCTCGGGCCGTCCGGCTTACGCCAGGGCAAGGTGATCTCGACAGGCTTGAAGGCGTCCATGTGGTCCCGCAGTGCCTCAACGACCGAGGGCGGCAACGGTACGTCCCGCTCCTTGTTGCACTTCGGCGGAGCGAACACGGCCTTGCCCCGAATCAGCTTCACCTGCCGAACCACCCGAATGATGCCGCCATCGAAGTCGAGCGCATCCTCAGCCAGTCCCACGATCTCGCCCTGACGGAGCCCGCACCCGGCACCCACGTCCACCATGGGCCGGTAGCGCTGGGGGAGCGCTGCACGGACCGCCCGAACCTGAGCAGGCAGCCACGGCACAACCCGGCGTTGCTCGGCGGCAGGCGGACGGACAGACTTCGCGGCGCAGGGGTTGCGGGGCAACAGCCCGTCGTCAACCGCAGCACTGAGCACGGCCCGCACGTCGCCGTAGATGTTCCGTGCATAGCCGCCGCTCACGGCCGGGTCGTTCTCCAGTGCGCTCACCAGGCCGCGGATGTGCTCCGGGCGGAAAGAATCCAACGGCCGAGAGCCGATCAGTCGGAACGCGTGCAGGCGCAACCGCTGCTCGACCACGACCTGACTGGCCGGGTCGATGCCGTGCGTCTTGAGCCACTTCTCGGCGTAGCTCTTGAAGGTGACCCGAGCTGCACGCGGGTCGATATACTGGCCGCGCGACATGTCCGACGCAATGTCGGTCAGCCACTGCTCAGCGAGACGCTTCTGTCGATCTGGGAAGCTCTTGGACTTCTCCGTGCCGTCCGGGCCGACGTATCGAGCGCGATAGCGCATGCCGGTGCCATATCGCTCGGTCTTGACCCTGACAGGCTTGCCGTTCGACCCGGACTCGGTCTTGTACCAGCGGTCTTGGATGTGGCCAGCCATCAGGCAGCCTCGCCAAGTTGAGAGTTCACCCAGGCCCGCACATCACTAGGGTCGAAGCGCAGATGCCGGCCAACCCGAAAGCCACGGGGACCGGTGCGCTTCCGGCGCCACTGGTAGACCGTCTCCACGCTGGGAAGCTCGAACATCTCGACCAGGTCCTCAGGTGTCAGGAACCGGTTGGGCAGCTCTGAGGCCATGGTCAGCAGTTCCTTTCGTCGGCGAGCAGGGCGGGTAGTTCCTCGCGGGCGGTTTCGCGGTTGTGCTGGATGTCGCGGCGGATGTTGGCGGCGAGCCAGGACTCGCCGGGGGTGTGGCCGTGGCCGGCGTAGGTCCAGTGGGCGAGGGTCAGGGTGGTTGCCTCCTCGTTGTCGGGGTCGGGCAGGCCCAGGGCTTCGCGTTGCTGGGCCGCGCGGTAGTCGGCGCGGGTCTGGCGCAGGGCGCCCAGGGTGGTGGAGTAGCTGCGCGACTTGGTGGAGAAGTGGCCGCGGAAGCCGAGCATGTGGGCCCAGTCGCGGAGCTTGCGGTCCGGGTAGAGCGCGTGCAGGTCCAGGCACGCCTCGATCAGCCGGCGGGGGTGGTCGGCGACGCCGAGCAGGACGAGGGCCTCCTTGTTGCCGATCCGGCGGTCCACGGTGCCGGTGGTCTCGGCGGCCTTGGTGGCGTACTTGGCGACGTACGAGGCGACCGCCTGCTCGCTGATCTCCTCACCGTCGCCTAAGGCCTGGATCGGGCGGACGTCGAGCTGAGTGCCCCACCGCAGCGTGCGGGCGGGCTGGTCCCCGGCCGGGGGCACGTCGACTTCCACACGGGTGGCGGCTGCGTGGATGGCGTCGGTGAGCAGGTCGAGGGTGGCCCAGGCCGGCGGGGTCGTCGGGCCCGGCGGGTCCGTCGAAGCGGATCACGGCATGGAAGTGCACGGCCCCGCGCTTCTGGTACTCGGCGACCTTGCCGAAGGAGACACGAGACTGCTCGCGGGCGTCCTTCTGGGTGAGCCCGGCCCGCTTCGCGATCTCCCGGCGGAGGTAGATCGTGAAGTAGCGCCACAGCTCGGAGGCGTGGTTGTTCCACAGCACCGCGCCCGCGTAGTCGTAGCTCTCGGGGTCGAGCGGGGTGCCCAGCTCAGGGGCGTCCTCGGTGTGGCGGGTGCCGCAGCGGCAGGGCCGGTTGCCGGGCCGGTTGTGCACCGGGCCGAACGAGGGGGCGGTGAGGGTGGCGAACACCCGCGGGTGGTCCCGGACGGTGTGCGGGGTGCCCTTGGCCGGGTCGCCGACGAGGCCGGCGCGGATCAGGTGGTAGGTGTCCCCGGCGTAGGTCCAGGCACAGGCCGGGCAGCGGGAGGCCCGGCGGTTGCCGCAAGCGACCCGGAGGCGTCCGCCGGGCTCGGTCTCGGTCGAGTAGGAGTGCAGCACCTGCCCGGTCGCGGCATCGCGGGTGACGGTCGAGCCCTGCAGGTGGATCGGGTCGGTGCAGCCGCCGGTGCGGCGGAGCTGCTCCTGGACGCGGTCAAAGCCGGGGGACCCGGCCAGCCTCAGCACATCGGCGAGGGTGGCCGGATCCAGGCCCGCCGCAGTGGCGGTGTCGGTCACGCGAACACCTCCTGCCGGGCCGTCAGGAGGGCATGGCCGGTGCCCTGGCAGGTCGGGCAGGTGATGCGGAGGGTGGTGCGGGTGCCGTCGCGGTGGCGGGTGCCGGTGGTGACGGCGACGACCGGGAAGCCGTCGCAGGCGCGGCAGACGCGCGTGGTCCGGGTGCGCTGGGGCATCATGGGGTTTCCCTTTTCGGGTCCGGTGGATCTGGAGGGGGTGCAGGCGCCCGGAGCGGCGGATATCTGGCGAAGGATGCCGCTCCGGGGGCCGTTCAGCGGTTCTTGTGCTGCGAGCCGACCAGCGAGCGCAGGACCACGGCGCAGACGGCGACCGAGGTGGCGGTGATGGCGACCGCGAGGAGCATGGAGACCAGGACCGCGCCGACGACCAGGACGACAGCGGTGCCGCCGCCGACCAGGGCGAGCGCGGTGCCCGGGGTGAACTGAACCGTCGGGCGGGACGGCGCCGGGGCGATGGAGGCCGGCGGCGGGGCCGAGGCGGCGGGGGTGATGGTGGTCGGCTCGACGACGGCGGGCGGAGCGACCAGGCCGGTGGGCTGGGGCATGGTCGGGGGCTTGGGCCGGAACATGAGCGGATCTCCTTACTTGACGGCGGTGCCGATGACCGGGGCGAAGAGGCTGTCGGCGAGGAGGTAGCCGCCGAGGAGGAGCACGGTGATCAGCCACCAGGGCGGGCGGATGAGCTTGACGCCGAGCCAGCCGACGACGATCAGGGCGAGCCAGAGGGGAACGTCCATGACGCGGTGTCCTCCTATGCCGTGCAGCGGTGGGTGCGGGCGGCGAGTTCGGCGGCCGAGCGGTCGTGGTAGTCGGCGGAGAAGCCGCACCGTGGGGCGGTGCAGGCGGCGGTGTGCATCTCCCGGCCCCGGCCGTCGTAGTAGGTGCCGACCTGCACGGGACCGATGCGGATGCGGTCGCGGAAGCGGCGGTACACGGCCATGAGGTCAGCCCTCCTGTCGGAGGCTGTGGCCGGGGAACTCGGCGAGGATGCGGGCCTTGTCCTGCGGGTTCGAGGTGCGGTCGGCGGCCTCCTCGGCGAGCAGGCGGGCCAGGGTCGGGCGGCCGGCGGCGGCCATCTCACGGGCCGCGTCCATGTAGTCGGACGGGCGGTCGAAGGTCTGCATGGGCTTTCCTCCTGTGCGGGGTGGGCGGTCAGGTGAGCTGGAGCTGGGCGGCGATCGCGTTGGTCATCGGGGCGGGCAGGCCGAGCCGGGCCGCAAGTGCCTCGGCGGGCATCGGGGCGCCGGTGGACGCCTGATGGGCGTCGGCGAGCTTCCGGGCGTGGTCCAGCAGCGCGGCCGGGACGGTGGGCACCTCGGCGGGCGGAGGCGGCGCCGGGGTCAGTTCCGGTGCGGCGGGCGCCGGGACCGGGGTCGGCGCGGGGGTGTCGGTGCGGGTCACGTCGACTTCCGGCGGGGTTGCCGGTTCGTCGTCCACGGGTGGTGCGGGGGTCGGCTTGGCGGCGGGGGTGTGGACCAGCAGGGTTCCGCCGAGGAAGGCCAGGGCGGGCCAGCCGGCGACGAGGATGCGCAGCCAGTCGGGCACGTGGTGCAGGTCGAGGAGTCCGGCGGTCGCGATGTTCGCGCCGAGTGAGGCGAACAGGGCGATCACGAACCAGGTCCAGGCCGAGCGGTCCCGGCGGGCCGTGCGCAGTCGGCTCCAGGCGGCGACCAGGAGCAGGTCGACGGAGACCGGATAGGCCCAGGCTTTCCAGCCGGTCTGTCCGGCGGCTTCGGCCAGGTCGTGCAGGTGGGCGAAGGACAGCGCGCCGGCGATGACGGCCTGGACGAGCACGGCGTCGATGCGGATCGAGCGGAGCATGGGGCACCTCCCTTCGAAGGGGTGGGGCCGAGGGCGGGCGGGCAGCGGTGTCCGGCCGCCCGGCCCCGGTGGTCAGTCGGTGACCGGGCGGGGCTTGACCAGCGACGGACCGGCCGTCGGCGCCTCGACGGGCACGTCGGGCACGTGGGGGCGGAACGGGTCGAGGGCGGGGAAGTCCGGGACCAGGTGGGCGAACTCCCGGCAGGCCGCCACCACGTCCGCGCGGGAGGTGTGCGGGGTGCGGATCTTCGACCAGCCGCCCGCGGAGTCCACCGCGACAGCCGTGCCGGGGCGCTCCATCGGGATCAGGCCGGCGGCCAGGACCGCGTCCGGCGCCACGTCGGCCAACCCCACTTCGGCGGTCTGCTTGTCGTTGACCCGGTGCACGACACGGCCGGTGAGCTGGGCGCGGAGCATGGTGGCGCCCTTGCCCAGGTCGGAGCCGAAGCGCTGCCCGCAGATCTCCAGGTAGATGCCGACCGCACGGGCCATCTGCGCCAGCCGGATCAACGCGGTCACGATCTTCTCGCGGCGTTCCTCGTCCTTCTTCGAGGAGATCAGGAACAGTTCCGCCACCTCGTCGACCAGGACGACGACCGGCACCGGCCGCAGGTGCTCGGGCAGCTCCCACACGTCGGAGACGCCGTGCCCGCTCAGCAGGTCGAAGCGGTCTTCCATCTCCGCCACCAGGACGGCGAGCAGCGAGGCGGCATCGTCGGGGGTGGTGACCAGCGCCGACAGCCGGGGCGCGAACGCGGACTGTTCCACCCCGCGCTTGCAGTCGATGCCGACCAGCGCCACCGGCAACCGGGCCAGACCCTTGATCAGGTTGCGCTGATACATCGACTTGCCCGAGTGGTTAGCGCCCAGCGTGAGGGCCATGGGGGCCTTGCGGTAGTCCCGCTCGAAGGCGGTCCCGTCCTCCCGCAGCGCCACCGGCACGACCAGGTCACGCGGTGCGGCGTGGCGCGGCATGCGTACCCGGCGCAGCACGTCGTAGCCGGTCATGCGCAGCTCGACGAAGCCGGGCCGGGTCTCCACCACGGTCACCGAGTGCACCCCCCAGGCGTGCCGCAGCCGTTCGGAGGAGGCGGCCACGTCGGCGGGCTCCAGGCCGGCCGGGAGCCGCAGCGTGGCCCGCAGTCCGGTCGAGGTGGGCCGGATTCGACGGATCTTCGGGGGCACCGGCTGCACCTCGCGGCGGGCGACGTTGCGGGTCATGAACGCCCGCAGGCCGGACGGCTGCACCGTCAGGCCACACACGTCCATGGTCGACCGGTAGGAGAAGGTGAAGCGGCCCCAGGTGACCGGCAGGCCGACCAGCGACCAGTACACGCGGGGTGCGCGTACCTTCGCGTAGCCGAGCCCGCCGGCCCCCGCTATGGCTCCCGTGGCCTCCAGCCACACTGTCAGGTCGGCCATGGTCAGGCCGCCGTGATCGCGACCGCGCGGAACGAGATGCCGTGCCGCTTCTCACCGTTGAAGGTGTTCTCCCAGTCGCGGGCCTTGAGGCCGACCACCCGCACCGGCATGCCCGGCACCAGGCCCTCCGGGTAGCCGGTCTCCGGGATGGTGACCTGGTACAGGTTGCCCTCCCCCTCGTCCGAGACGAACAGGCCGACGGTGGACAGACCCGCACCGGTCTCCCGGTCCAGGGCCCGCTCCCCGGTCTTCTTGTTGGCCATCTTGGGTTCCGGGGCAGTCGCCACGAACACCACGGCGGACGAAAGGTCGATCTTGAAGGACGGCATGACTTCTCCCTGCGTTGACGTCGGGCAGCCCAAAGAAGGCCCCCGGAGCCCACTGTCCTAGGACTGCTAGCAACTAAGAGAGATAGTGCACCGCAGTCCTGGGACTATGTTTCACTGGACCCGTCGAGAGGGGTTCGAGATGGCGCCCAAGTGGCGAGAGCTGGCTGACAGGCTGGCTGAGCAGATCAAGAGGGGTGACTACGCACCGGGCCAGCAGTTGCCGCACATCAGAGAGCTTGTCGAGGTCGGCGAGGGTTCCAAGTCCACCGTCCATGCCGCGTACAAGGCGCTGGAAGCCGAAGGCCTGGTTACCTCCTCGCGGGGGCACGGCACCGTCGTGCGACAGCAAGTGCCGCTCAAGCGACTCGGCATCGCCCGTTACGACAAAGCCAAGTGGCGGGACGGCGACGAGGTGGCGTTCATCGCGGACAGGGTGGCCTCTGGGCGCGGGTATCGCCGTAACGAGCAGACCCAGACGATCAGTCTCGTTGAAGCACCCCCCGAGGTAGCCGCCGCGCATGGCCTACCGGTGGGCGCTGAGGTCTACGCACGCGCGCGGCTCGTGAAGGAAGGCGAGCAGCCAACACACACGCTGACCAGCTACTACCGTCCCGAGCACGTGGAAGGCACGCGCCTGGTGGACCCCACGCCAGGACCGGCCGGCCGGGGCGGAGGATTTCGCGTGCTGTACGACGCGGGTTACGAGATCGATCACATGAAGGAAGAACTCTATGCCCGTGCTCCCACACCGGATGAGGTGAAGTCGCTTCAATTGCCACCGGGCGAACCGGTGGTGGAGCTGCACCGGACCACCTATACGGCGTCAGACACAGTGGTTGAGTTCGCCATCGGGGTACACGCGGCTTCACGCTTTGCCTGGGAGTACGACTTCAAGGTGCCGGACTCAGCGAAGGACAGGGAAGGTCAACAGTGATCTCGACGCAGGATTGGGCAGATGCGCGGCGCCTGTGGGAGTACCACCAGATGGGCCACTCGCTCCGGCCATGCTCGGTCGCCATCGGTCTCGGCAGCCACGACCTAGGGGTCGCCGACACGGCGGTGGACCTGTACAAGCGCGGCATGGCCCCACTGCTCGTGTTCACCGGAGCCACCAGCCCGACGACGCGGGACCGCATGCCGCGAGGCGAAGCCGTCCACTACCAGGAGCGGGCCCTTCAACTTGGTGTTCCTAGCTCAGCCGTGCTTGTTGAGCCCCGCGCCCGCAACACGGGTGAGAACATCCGCTTCTCCCGAGACCTGTTGGAAGAGGCCGGCGTCGACGTGTCCTCCGTCCTCCTGATCAGCAAGCCGTACGAGGAGCGGCGAGCGTACGCCACAGCACGCAAGCTCTGGCCCGACGTCGAGATCGTGAGCGCTTCCACTCCGATGACGTTCGCCGAGTACGTCGACTCCATCGGTGACGCTCGTTTGGTGATCGACATGTTGGTAGGCGCGCTCCAGCGACTGGTGATCTACCCGGCGCAGGGGTTCATGGTCAGCCAGCCGGTACCGGGCGACGTCAGCGAGGCATACGAGCGACTGTGCCAAAGCGGCTTCACGAGCCGGCTCCTCATGGCGGGCACGCCCTCTGCTTGACGCTCGAAGGCACGAGACTCCACGGACGCCGGGCCAGTTGTTACAGGTTTCTCTACCTCATCAAGCACCCGTCGTCGCTCCGCTCCTCCGGGCGGGCGCGGGCGGCCGGCGGCGCCCGCGCTCATGTCTCCGCCCCGCTCGGCACCGCCGGCCGCCCGCTCCCGCCCAAGAGGCAGGCACACGGGCATGAGGTCAGAACACGTCGTGGCTGGGGCGGTCGGCTCCACGGCTTTAGGCAGCCACTTTGGCGCGAGCCTCTAAGATCATGGCCCCAACGTCGTGCTTTAACGGGCAGGTCCACAGACTGCCCGACTCGCCATCAGCTTACGGGGCCATGATCACTCGCCCCAAAGCAGCTCCAGCCCAAAGCCGCTCCGCCGACCGCGTGCCCACGCACAGGCTCTAGATCATCGGCGCAGCCGACGGTACCTTGCCACCATGACTCACAACCGAAAGGGCAATGCCGCGTAGGCGCCCATCTGCCGTACGGGACGATCTCCCCGTACGCCTCCCCAGACACTACTTCCGCTACCCGTATCCGCCGATCAATAGGCTGTCCGGGGCGTGCAAAGCCCACATCCGCAGGCTCGAACATCGGCGCTTCTGGCCAGGCGCCACGGAGAAGGCCTTCTGTCACTGGGCTGCTCTCGCTCACGGCCCACTGAAGAGGATCGCTGATCCCTTCACTTCGACCAGGTGTGGGATCCCAGAGTGTGGTTGCGATCCGGGCTACTCCCGCGATCACCTCGAAGAGATCATGCATGCCCTACCCAAGAAGTCAGCACGAGAGCTGCGCAAGCTCGTATGGGGTCTCGACTCCAAGATCCTCAGACGAGCCAAGGTCATCCACGCTCATTCCCCCGACGTCCCGTGGTGGCGAGACCAGCTCTAGACGTCCCCGGGCCGTCTCTGGGCCGTCGGAGGGTGCTCAACGATGACCAACGCTGACAACCACCGACAGCTAAGTCGCAGGTCGCAGCGTTGATCGATTACACGGCCGCAGGTCAGAGACCCGGCCCTTCACTTCTTCGGCTACTGATCGCGCTCGATGGAGCTTGACTCGCCCATTGAGACTCCGCCGACCTCGTCTCCTAGTGGCCGTAGATGTGCCCTCGCACCAGTGGGTCGTTCTCCAGGGCGAAGTCTGAGACCTTCCAGAACTCGTTCAGCCGCGGGTGCTGCAAGGCGGCTTCGCGATCGAGCTTGCGCCCGAAGAGCGGCCCATCGGGGTGGGCCAGGCCAGCGGTCACAAGCGTGGAGGCAGGCGTGGTCTGCCCCATCACCGGACCGACACGGCAGGCGAAGGCAACGTGGTCACTCCACTGATCTGGCCCCTCGCCCCACGTACCGAAGATGACGTCTATCCAGGCATCGTGGTCTCGGTCAGTGTGGTGGTAGCAGTTCGCAAAGTACACGGCGTGCGGAGCACCGTCGGCATAGATGAAGTCCCACGCCCGCTCAATGGGGGCATTGCAGCAGTCGCACGTGAACTCGCGAGTCTGGCGGTCGGGACCGAATGTCAGCAGCATGCGCACATGATGCTCGATCCGGCGATCTGCGCGCCTGGCGGGTGCCCGTGCCCCACGCGTGCCCGATCGGCCGGGGGCGAGGGGGAGCCACGGGGAACGAGAGTGACGAAGCCGCTCCCCTGCAGGTCAGCGAACTGGCAGGTCAACCGGAATCCACGTACGGGATCTTCCAAACTGGTGCTCGTCAGAGCGCCCGGGCATGCTGGGCGCAGAGATAGAATCTGGGAGGGACCATGCTGCACGCTGCACGTTCGGGGGACTACGGCCCACTGATCAGCTACTTGGTCTTCGTTGTGTTCTGTCTGGCGCTGGCCCTCGATGTCGGAAAGCTCAACTCGCGGACGCAAGAGAGACTGCAGACAGGACCTCTCAAGCGTCTGTACGCGGCCGTTCCTACTTGGGCCTTCCGGTACGCCGTTCCGCTCGGTGGACTCGCACTCATCACGGTGGGCATGTTGTTCATGTAGCGACCCCTAGCCCGTGTCACAACCGCGCCAGATCGGGCAGGGAATCGCGGGTGCGGGCGGAGGCCACAGCCAGCAGAGTCGGATGCCAGTGGCACGCAGGTCAACGGCCAAATCGCTCTACCTCACTCCTAAAGCGGTGGCTTCCTGGCAACCAACGGCAGCGGCCAGCCGGCGCAGGCCACTAGTGCGCTGCCGTCCTCGGTGAGGAAGAGCAGGGTGGTCCATGTCCGATCGGCAGCATCGATCAGCCCTGTGCGCACGGGCTGGCCATGTTCGCGGATGAGCTGCACTGCTCGTTCCAGCCCAAGAGGTTCGAATCCGTGCATCCGCATGCGCTGAAGTCGGCGCTTGAAGACTCCGGCATGCGCGCCAGCGGGTTGTGCCCGGTCTGCCACCCAGTAGGTGGCGCCGCTGCGGAGGGTGGCCAGAGCTATCACGGATGCCTCGTCATCACCGGCCAACAGCGATTCCAGCACATGCCGTTCCGTGGTCACCCGCCGTTTGGATCTTGCGGTACAGCAGCCAGGTACCGCAACCCCAGCAACCGCCCCCGCACGGTGGCGTCCCTCCGGGCCCGCCCAGCGGCCGGAATGGCCGTCACTGACCGATTGTCGGCGGCGGCTGAACTTGGACCCACTTTGGCCGGTTGAAATCTGACCCGGGTGTCTTCGGTTTCGGTTGTTTCAGTCGTTGTCGCTGGTGGTGGGGACGCGTCCGAGTTCGCGTCCTCGCATGCGGTAGGAGTCGCCTTTGAGGGAGTGGACCTCGGCGTGGTGGACGAGGCGGTCGATCATGGCGGCGGCCACGGTCTCGTCGCCGAAGACCTCTCCCCGGCGTCCGAAGGGCTTGTTACTGGTGACGATCACGGACGCGCGTTCGTATCTGTTCGAGACCAGCCGGAAGAACAGGTTCGCCGCCTCCGCCTCGAAGGGGATGTAGCCGACCTCGTCCACCACGATCAGCGGGTAGCGGGAGAGCTTGGTGAGCTCTTGCTGGAGCCGTCCGGCGTGGTGGGCGGCGGCCAGGCGGTCGACCCACTCGGCGGCGGTGGCGAACGCGACACGGTGTCCGGCCTGGCAGGCGCGGACCGCCAGCCCGATCGCCAGGTGTGTCTTCCCGGTGCCCGGCGGACCCAGAAAAACGGCGTTCTCCTTCCCGGCGATGAAGTCCAACGTGCCCAGATGTGCGAGCTGTTGTCGCGTCATGCCGCGCAGATGGGTGACGTCCAGTTCCTCGATCGTTTTGACCGCGGGGAGGCGGGCCGCCCGCACTCGCGCCTCGCCGCCGTGCGATTCACGGGCGGAGACCTCGCGTTGGAGGCAGGCGACGAGGTACTCGGCGTGGGTCCAGGACTCCTTGCGGGCGCGTTCGGCGAGCCGCAGGCGGCGTCCAGCAGGGCCGGGGCCTTCATCGCGCGGGCCAAAAAGGCAAGGTCAGCAGCGGTCTGGGAGCCGGTTCTGCGGCCCGCCGGTTTGCCAGCACCCTCCTTGGTGTCGTTGCCGATGACGGTGATGGGGGTGCGGGGCATCAGCCGGCCTCCCTCTCGCCGCCGCCGTCGATGACGGTGAACAACCGGTCATAGGAGCCGAGTTCGCGTTGTTCGACCTCGACGAGTGGGCCGGAAGCATCCTGGGTTGTGGCCTGGCGTGTGGCCTTGGACTGGACGGCCTGCTGATGGTGCAGGTGTCCGCGCATCGTCTTGCCCGCATCCGCGTGGTCGGGATCGGTGATGGTCTGGTGGCGGGCCCAGCAGCGTGGGTGCCGGGCGACGATTTCGCCGCCCGGGGCAAGGGCGATGACCTCGTCGTTATCGGTGAGCACGGTGACAGTACGGCCGATCGCGGCGGGGTGCACGGAGTAGTCGTTGGTGTCGACGCGGACGTAGTGGTCGCGGCCGATCCGCGTCTGCATCCGCCACCAGGCGGGCGGGTCGACGGGCGGCAGGGTGAGCATCCCGGCCCGGTCGGCCTCCCACCGCTCGACCGGGCGGGTCTGCAGGGTGCGGTGGACCCGTCGGTTGGCGACCGCCCGCCAGGCCGTCAGCTGAGTGTTGAAGTCGCCGGGACCGCCGAATGTGCGACCGGGCAGGAAACTCGTCTCCAGGTAGCCATTGGCCCTCTCGACCAGGCCCTTCGCTTCCGGATCACGAGGCCGGCAGAGGTGGATCTTCGTGGCGAGCAGGCCCGCGAACGCGGCGAACTCGGCCGCCGGCCTGCCGCGGCCGACCCCGGCCTCGTTGTCCCAGACCAGCGTCTTGGGCACCGCGCCCCAGGCGGACAGCAGCCGCCAGTGCCCGTCGATCAGATCGCCGGTTGTGCGGGAGGGCAGCATCCGTGCGGCGATCACCCGCGAGTAGCCGGACACCATCACCAGCACCGGCGGGCGCCCCGTCTGCCCATAGCCGAGCGGGATGTCCGCCTCGGGAAACCACAGATCGCACTGGGCCGGCTCGCCCGGCTGATAAGTCGTGCGGGAGACCGGATCGACGGGAACGTAGGCGGGTCGCAGTTCACGCACCCGCTCCTTGAGGACCGTCATTCCGCGCTCCCACCCGATCCGCTCAGCGATCACCGTGGCCGGCATCGTGGGGGTCTCCCGCAAAAGCTCACGGATCTGCACCTCGACCGCGTCGACCACCGATCCCTTCGTCGGACGCTCGTACTTCGGTGGCCGGTCGGTGGCCAGTGCCCGCTTGACCGTGTTCTTCGAGATGCCCAGATGCCTCGCGATCGCCCTGATCGGCATCTGCTCGGCCCGGTGCAGCCTGCGGATCTCTGCCCAGTCCTCCACGCAGATCACCCTCTCCCTCCTGACCTCAGATCAAGATCAGGCTCAGGCGAAGATCACCAAGTGGGTCACTTTTGATCCGCCATCAGAGGGTCAGGATTCGAGCGACGCCGAGACCGATCCGGCTAGAGCTACGGATCAGGAGGCCGTGCCCCAACCATGCCCGATCGGGCGGGGAACCACGGGGAACACCGGGCAGTCACGGCACGCGGACATGAGAGCGGCCCCCGACCGGGCATCCAGGTCAGGGGCGGCGCCCTGTCCGCGGTTCTTCCGCCGGCAGGGGACCTGTCGCTGTGCCGGAGCTCCCAGGGCGCGCGTCCTGTCTACGTGTTGCCTCCGTGCTCAGCATGTTCCTGACTGGTTGGCACGGGTGCGACCGGGCGGACTGCGGTGAAGTCCTGGAACTCGTAGCGGGTGGCGGAGAGCAACAGCAGCCACTCGTCGCAGCCCTGCCACGGAGAGAGGTCGCCGGCCCCTCCTCGCACCACCCGCGGTCCGTCCCCGGTGCGGGGGCGTGCGTCCACCGGCGCGTCCGCGAAATCCGGGATCCACGCGTCGGCGCAGATTTCGTTGGCCGACCCCATCGCCGCCAGTCCGAAGGCGTTCTCAGCCGCGGCAGTGCGTTCCTCGTCGGCGAAGTCGTCGAGCACCTGGTCCTTGTCCGGCCTCCCATTCCCGTGGAAGGTCAGAGTGGTCGTGCCCGCCCGGGCCGCATACTCCCACTCCGCCTCGCTGGGCAGCCGGAACGGCAATGCTTCGAGCAGGTCATCCAAGTCGTCCTCGAACCGGGCCGTGTTCGAATCCGAGTCGGCGAAGCTGTCCTCGTACTCGGGTAGCCAGCGCCGTGCTTGCGCCACCGTCAGCGGATGCCGGGCGATCAGGAACGGCTCGACCTGCACTTCTCGCACCGGCCGGGCCCGGACAGCACCGGCGAAGAACGCTTCGAGGTCGTCATCGGCGCCGTCGGCCCGCTCGATGGCACGGACCGCGTCCAGTTCCGCGTCGGACAAGCCCATTAGGAACGTCCCACCGGGAACAGCCCGGAAGACCACTCCGGAGGGAGTGTGCCGCCAAGCCGGTCGGCCGGCCACGATCTCTGAGCCCACATGGTGCCGGACGCTAGCAGTCGGGCATCCCGAATGAAGGAGGGGATCCAGGAATGGGGCGTGGTCAACTGATCACCTTCTGGACGCCGCAGCGCTGCACCACTACCGCACCGGATCGAGCGGGGAACAGCGGGGAACCACGGTGAAGACAGTCGAGCCCAGTAGGAGCGCGGGTCGTACGTCCGCCCGGTTCAGCGCTCGAACCGTCCGCGAACAACCGCAGCTTCCCAAGCTGAGAGCGCGAGTTCGATTCTCGTCACCCGCTCCACGAAGAAGGCCCAGGTCAGAGCCCCGGGCCTTTCTGCTGTCCGCCGTGATCAGTCGTCGCATGCCAGATCCGTGCCAGAAGACTCCTCAGCGGTCTTCCGGGCAGCGGCGGCAGCCCGAGCCTTCCTCACGGTCGCGTCGAGGCCGGCGGCCACCTCTTCCTGACGCTCCTCGTCGGAGTGCTGATAGATCAGCGCGGCCTTCTCGGACGACTGCCCGGCCCGCACCATCGTGTCCTTCAGCGTGGCGCCGGACCGGGTGGAGAGCGTGTGCCCGGTGTGCCGGAGGTCGTAGAACCGGAAGCCCTCGGGCATGCCGACGATCTCCCGCGCCCGCCGCCACTTCCGTCCGAAGGTGCTGCGCCGGAAGGGTGCCCCCTTCTCCCCGACGAAGACCAACCCGTCCGGTCCCGGCTCGGCGTACGACTCCAGATGCCGGCGGAGCTCCCGGCGGAGGAACGCGGGAAGGATCACAGTCCGGGTCCCCGCCTCCGACTTGGTGTCGCCCTGGACCCGCCGGCCGTTCATCCGTTCCGGCTCAGCGAGGCGGATTTGAATGCGAAGGGTCTCGACGTCGACGTCCCTGCGACGGAGGCCGGCCAGCTCCTCCGGCCGCATCGGGCCGTAGGCGCCGAGGTACACCATCAGCCGCCACCGCATCCCCACGGCGTTGGCGAGGGCGTCGACCTGGGCGACGGTGGCGATGCGCCGCTCGGCCGCCTTCTCCTTACCGGCGCCCTTGATCCGGCACGGGTTGCGCTGGATCAGCTCGTCATCGACGGCCGTTTCCATGATGGCTTTCAGGAGCCGGTACGCCTTCGCCGTGATCGTCTTGGCACCCGTGCCCCGCAACCGCTCGGCTCGCCGCTCACGGACACAAGGTGCGGTGATCTCGTCCAGGTCCAGGTCCGCGAAGGCGGTCAGGTGCTTGTCAAGGAGATAGCGGTAGAGGTCCCGGGTCAGCGGAGCCAACTCCGCTCCTCCACCCACTTGTCGGCGTAGGCCCGGAAGCCCACCGCGCCGGCCTCGGCATCCCTCCACTCGCCGCGGCGGATCTCCGTCTGCTTCTCAGCGAGCCAGTCATCCGCGTCGGCCATCGACTCAAAGGTGAAGGGGGCACTGTCACGCGGCAGGTCCGGACCCGACGGTGCGGGCCTCCACCGCGCTCCGGCTCTCGGCCACCACTGGCCGGTCGGCCAACCGCGGTCACCGGCCATCGGCCACGGCTGCGACTGCGGCCAGGGGACGTTGCCGCACCAGTCCCAGCGGTGTGGGTCGGCCGGTCGAGGCTCGGAGACGGCGCCGTGGGCGCTCACGCGGTTCCATACGACGAAATCAGCCGGCTGGGGACGACGGCCTGGATCCGAACTCCGCGGCCATCCATTGGCGGAGGCCGATCGGTATGGCCGCGCAGACGGTCAGAAGCACGCTCACGAAAATCCAGACTCCCGACTCCCGGCTGACGGACAAGGCGACCACAGTGCCGATGAGTGCCCCCGCAGGCAGGCCGAGCGTAGGCCGCCAATCCTGTACACGGTCCGCCAGGACGACGCCCAGGCACAGGGCCGGGGATCCTCCAAGAACCAAGAGCATGTTCCTGCCGTTGTGCTCTTGCTTCCCCGGTTCCGTATCGCAGTAACGGCGTCCCGCCGCACAGTCGGCGACGTCGATCCAGTCCGCGATCCCCCAGGCCAATCCCGTAACACTGAATACGAGCAGGACGAACGCCCCCCACCTAATGACCATGTGATGGAGCGTAGGCCACGGCTGCACGAGAGACCAGGACAGCACGCACCGGCCTCCCCGCCACGGAAGTTCGTCTCACCGCGCCTCGATCAAGAACTCAAGGACTTGCAGAACCGCGTCGCAGAGCTTGAGCGACTGGCCAGCCGCCAGGAGTAAAGCCGCCCCGGACCGCTGAGCGAAGGGTTCTCGTGCCCTGCACGTGCCCGATCGAGCAGTGCGCGACAGGGAACACCGGGGAGCCACGGCGAGTCCCCAGAGAACGCACAGGTCAGCGTATCGCCAGCTCAGCCGCTGTCCGCATACGCGATCTTCCAAACTGGTGCTCCAGGATCCGAGTGCGGCGCTTGACCGGGTCATTAAAACTCCAGGCCAAAGCCGCTACGCCGACCTCAGCGTGTGCCATCTGGACAAGCCCGCGGACACCCAGGCCCTCCATGTCAGCGGTCCGGGAAGCTGGCCACGCCGCGTAGGACAATCCCGATCAAGAAGAGGGCTGCCCCCACTGCGAGCAACTTCAGCGAGGCATCGCCCGACAACGCGAAGAGGAAGAACACGCAGAAGCAGAAGAAGCCGCATCCCGAAAAGATGTGGCCGAGCCCGTGGGCCACGGGGCGCAGGACCCGGCCTCGCTCCCATGGGTGGATCCAGCCGGCGGTGAGCCCCGCCACGCCCAGCCCCACCATGCCCAGAGCGAAGGCCATCATCGCCAACAGGACCACGTAGATCACCGCACCTCCCAGCGGAGATCGTGGCACGCGAATGTCCCCTCTGGTGACCTCACCTCACAGCCCGTCTGACCAGCCCACCAGACCTCAGCAACCGCCCCGCCCGTAGTTCGCATCGCAGGGCACACCGCGACACCCCACCCGGGCCGTCTCTGGGCCGTCCGAGGCCGCTCACTGGCCACCGATGACGACTACTAACGACAGTCGTAACGAGCGACAGCCGCAGGTCACCCGTTTGGATCTGCGACACTGGTACCGCCATGCCTAAGCCCGGAGAACTCACTTTTGTCGCGCCGCTTGCTGCCAAGAAGCCGCCGCGGCACCTTGCCGACCTTACGCCCGCCGAGCGCAAGGAAGCGGTCGCAGCGGCCGGTGAGAAGCCGTTTCGCGCCAAGCAGCTCTCGCAGCACTACTTCTCGCGGTACGCGCACGATCCGGAGCAGTGGACCGACATTCCCGCCGGTTCCCGCGCCAAGCTCCAGGAGGCGTTGCTTCCCGAGCTGATGACGGTCGTCCGGCATCTGTCGACCGACCAGGGCACCACCCGCAAGACGCTGTGGAAGCTGTTCGACGGAACCCTCGTCGAGTCGGTGCTCATGCGGTATCCGGACCGGGTGACGATGTGCATCAGCTCGCAGGCGGGCTGCGGCATGAACTGCCCCTTCTGCGCGACCGGGCAGGCAGGGCTCGACCGGAACCTGTCCACCGCGGAGATCGTGCACCAGATCGTGGACGGGATGCGGGCGCTGCGGGACGGCGAGGTCCCCGGAGGACCGGCGCGGCTGAGCAACATCGTCTTCATGGGGATGGGCGAGCCGCTCGCCAACTACAACCGGGTGGTGGGCTCGATCCGCCGTCTGACCGACCCGGAGCCCGACGGGCTCGGACTGTCGCAGCGCGGGATCACCGTCTCGACCGTCGGGCTGGTGCCGGCGATCAACCGGTTCTCCGACGAGGGCTTCAAGTGCCGCCTCGCCGTCTCCCTGCACGCGCCCGACGACGAACTGCGCGACACCCTCGTCCCCGTGAACACGCGGTGGAAGGTGCGCGAGGTCCTCGACGCCGGTTTCGAGTACGCGGCCAGGTCGGGGCGGCGGCTGTCCATCGAGTACGCGCTGATCCGGGACATCAACGACCAGGCGTGGCGCGGCGACCGGCTCGGGCGGCTGCTGAAGGGCAGGCCCGTGCACGTCAACCTCATCCCGCTCAACCCGACGCCCGGCTCCAAGTGGACCGCCTCGCGGCCCGAGGACGAGAAGGCGTTCGTGGACGCGATCGCCGCGCACGGTGTGCCGGTGACGATCCGGGACACCCGTGGGCAGGAGATCGACGGGGCCTGTGGCCAGCTCGCCGCGAGCGAGAGGTAGCCTTGCCGGCGTAGGAGAGGTTGCGAGAGCAACAACTTCATATCGGGTCACCACACGTTCATATTCCGACAGGGGAGCGCCACAGCGCTGAGAGTGCGGCACCGGCCGCAGACCCTCCGAACCTCGCCCAGGTCATTCTGGGTAGGGAGATCGGTCATCACTCGAGCTGTTGTGCCCTGCCCGGGACACCCGTGAGGGTCCCGGACAGGGCCGCGTCTCTTCCTGGTCACCCCCAGGAGGAATCCGGTGAGCATCACCAAGAAGGTCACGATCCTGGCCCTCGGGCTGGGTCTGGTCACCCTGTCCGCCTGCGGCTCGTCCGACGGTGACAACCAGGGGTCCGGATCCGGGTCCGGCGGGTCCAGAACCGTGACCCTCGTCAGCCACAACTCGTGGGCCGCGTCGAAGGACGTCATCGCCGCCTTCGAGGAGGAGTCCGGCTACAAGGTCAGGGTCCTGGAGGACGGCGACGCCGGACAGGCGGTGAACAAGGCCATCCTGACCAAGGACAACCCCCAGGGCGACGTCTTCTTCGGCGTCGACAACACCCTGCTCTCCCGCGCACTCGACAACGGCCTCTTCCAGTCGTACGAGGCCAAGGGCTCCGACCTGGTCCTTCCCGAGTACCGCGCCGACGAGGACAAGCACCGGGTCACGCCCGTCGACACCGGCGACGTCTGTGTCAACTACGACAAGGAGTGGTTCAGTGAGCGCGATCTGACCCCACCGCGGACCTTCGACGACCTGATCAAGCCCGAGTACAAGAACCTCCTCGTCACCGAGAACGCCTCCACCTCCTCGCCCGGCCTCGGCTTCCTGCTCGGCACCGTCGCGAAGTACGGCGATGGGGGCACCTCCCGCTCGAGTGAAGCCGAGAGCGGGGAGGCTGGACGGACTACTGGAAGAAGCTCAAGGCCAACGGCGTGAAGGTGGTCGGCGGCTGGGAGCAGGCCTACAACGAGGAGTTCTCCGGCTCGGCCGGCGGCAAGCAGGCCAAGGGCGACCGGCCGCTGGTGGTGTCCTACGCCTCCTCGCCGCCCGCCGAGGTGATCTACGCCGACCCGAGGCCGACGACCGCTCCCACCGGTGTCGCCGACGGCACCTGCTTCCGCCAGGTCGAGTACGCGGGACTGCTCAGCAACGCGGAGAACCCCGAGGGCGGCAAGGCACTGCTCGACTTCCTGCTCACCAAGGAGTTCCAGGACGACATGCCGCTGAACATGTTCGTCTACCCGGTGCGCGAGGGCGCCCAGGTGCCCGAGGACTTCGCGAAGTACGGTCCGCAGGCCGAGAACCCCGAGACCATGGACCCGGTGAAGATCGCCGACCATCGTGACCAGTGGGTCAAGTCGTGGACTTCGCTCGTACTGAAGTGAGCCGAGCCGCCGCCGCGCGAGGGCGCGGGCGGAGGCGGCGGCGCGGGACCGCGGCGCGGCTCGGCCTGATGGCCGTGCCCGTCGCGTTCTTCGCCGCCTTCTTCGCCTACCCCGTCACCGCGATCGTCGCGCGCGGTCTGAAGGCCGACGGGGTCTGGCGGCTCGGGCGGATCGGGGACGTACTGGCGCAGTCCGACGTCCGGCAGGTGCTGTGGTTCACCACCTGGCAGGCGCTGGTCTCCACCGCCCTCACCCTGTTGATCGCCCTGCCCGGCGCGTATGTCCTCGCCCGCTTCGACTTCCCCGGCAGACAGCTGCTGCGGGCGGTGGTCACCGTTCCCTTCGTGCTGCCGACGGTCGTCGTCGGCACGGCGTTCATGGCACTCGTCGGGCGTGGTGGACTGCTCGACGAGCTGTGGGGCGTACGGCTGGACACCACCGTGTGGGCGATCCTGCTCGCGCACGTGTTCTTCAACTACGCCGTCGTCGTGCGGACCGTCGGCGGACTCTGGGGGCAGCTCGACCCGAGGCAGGAGGAGGCCGCGCGGATGCTCGGCGCCTCACGGTTCACGGCCTGGCGGACCGTCACCCTGCCCGCGCTCGCGCCCGCCGTGGCCGCCGCGGCGCTGATGGTCTTCCTGTTCACCTTCACCTCCTTCGGCGTGGTGCAGATCCTCGGCGGGCCCACCTTCTCCACTCTCGAAGTGGAGATCTACCGGCAGACTTCGGAGATCTTCGACCTGGCCACCGCCGCCGTCCTGACGATGATCCAGTTCGTCGCGGTGGGCGCGATCCTCGCCCTGCACGCCTGGACCGTACGGCGGCGGGAGACCGCGCTGCGGCTGGTGGACGCCTCCGTGACCGCGCGCCGGCCGCGCGGTGCCGGGCAGTGGGCGCTGCTCGCCGGGGTCGTCGCCACCGTCGCCGTCCTGCTGATCCTGCCGCTCGCGGTGCTGGTGGAACGGTCCTTCGGCGACGTCGGAACCGGCTACTACCGGGCGCTGACCCGGAACGACGGGGGAGTGTTCCTGGTCGCGCCGATCGAGGCGGTCGGCAACTCCCTGCGGTACGCGGTCGCGGCCACCGCCATCGCGGTGGTGATCGGCTCCCTGGCGTCCGTCGCGCTCACCCGGCGGGACGCGGGACGGCTGGTGCGCGGCTTCGACGCCCTGCTGATGCTGCCGCTCGGGGTGTCCGCCGTGACCGTCGGCTTCGGGTTCCTGATCGCTCTCGACGAGCCGCCACTGGACCTGAGGTCCTCCTGGATCCTGGTGCCGCTCGCGCAGGCGCTGGTCGGCGTCCCGTTCGTGGTACGGACCATGCTGCCCGTGCTGCGGGCCGTGGACGTGCGGCTGCGGGAGGCGGCGGCGGTGCTCGGGGCGTCGCCGTGGCGGGCCTGGCGCGAGGTGGACCTGCCGATGGTGCGGCGGGCGATGCTCATCGCGGCCGGGTTCGCCTTCGCGGTGTCGCTGGGCGAGTTCGGCGCGACGGTGTTCATCGCCCGACCGGACAACCCGACACTGCCGGTGGCCGTGGCACGGCTGCTCAGCCGGCCGGGTGACCTCCACTACGGCCAGGCGATGGCCCTGTCGACGATTCTGATGATCGTGTGCGCGGTGGCGCTGCTGGCGCTGGAGCGACTGCGGACCGACCGATCCGGGGAGTTCTAGATGCTGTTGAGCCTCGAGGCCGCCACCGTCCGCTTCGGCGGACGGGCGGTGCTGGACGCCGTCGACCTGGGGGTCGCCGAGCACGAGATCGTGTGCGTGCTCGGGCCCAGCGGCAGCGGCAAGTCCACGCTGCTGCGGGCGGTGGCCGGGCTGCAGCCCCTCGACACGGGGCGGATCTCGCTCGCCGGGCGCGATCAGGCGGACGTGCCCGCGCACCGGCGCGGGGTCGGGCTGATGTTCCAGGACCACCAGCTGTTCCCGCAGCGGGACGTGGGCGGCAACGTGGCCTTCGGGCTGCGGATGCGTGGCGCGTCACGGACCGAACAGGCCGGCCGTGTAGAGGAGTTGCTGGAACTCGTCGGACTCCCCGGGGCGGCCGGGCGGGCGGTGGCGGCGCTGTCCGGAGGAGAGCAGCAACGTGTCGCCCTGGCCCGCGCCCTGGCGCCCAGCCCAAGGCTGCTGATGCTCGACGAACCGCTCGGTCAGCTCGACCGGACGCTCAGGGAGCGGCTGGTCGTCGAACTGCGGGAGCTGTTCGGCCGCTTGGGCACCACTGTGCTCGCCGTGACGCACGACCAGGGCGAGGCGTTCGCGCTGGCCGACCGGGTCGTCGTGATGCGGGACGGACGAATCGCCCAGTCCGGTACGCCCCTTGAGGTGTGGCAGCGTCCGGCCGACGCGTTCGTGGCCCGCTTCCTCGGCTTCGAGAACGTGGTCGAGGCGCCGATCGGCGCGGACGTCGCGGTGACGCCGTGGGGCAAGGTCCCGGTGCCGGCGGACGCCCCGCAGGGTACGCGGACGCTGCTCGTCCGGCCCGCCGGGGTCCGGCTGGTTGCGGCCGAGGCGGGCCTGCGCTGCACGGTGACCGCGCGTACCTTCCGGGGCACCCATGTCGCGGTCCGCCTCCAGCCCGAGGAGGCGCCCCGACTGGAGGCCGCCTGCGCGCTCAGAGCGGCACCGGAGGTCGGGGACGAGGTCGGGGTGGAGTTCGACGCGGCCGAGGTCGTCGTACTGGACTGATCCGCGGCGGACGCGCGATGGCCCGCCCCCAGCGGGGACGGGCCATCCTGCTGTGCGTGAGGCGTCAGCTGTCGCTGCTCGCCCCGCGACGGCGCATGCCGAAGAAGACCGCCCCGCCACCGACGACGACCAGGGCCGCCGCGATACCGGCGATCAGACCGGTGTGGGAGTCCGCGCCGGTCTCGGCGAGGTTCGAGTCACCGACGGCGGGCGACGGAGCGTTGTCCGAGGTGTCCGCCGAGGCGGTGGTCCCGGGCTCCGACTCCGACGGGGCCGGCGTGCCGGGCTCGTCCTCGGCCGGGGTCGAGGCGGAGGCCGACGGCGTCGGCGTGGGTTCCGGAGCCGGGGTCTCCTCCTCTCCCTCGCAGGCCACGGCCGGGGTGGTCAGGTTCGGCTTGATGTCCTCGTCCACGTAGGGCTTGGCCTTGACGTGGATGCGGTACTCGGCGTTGGGCTTCCAGTCCTCCTCGAAGGTGAGGGTGACGCCCTCGCGGGAGCCCTTGACCACCTGCTCGCCGATCTTCTTCTCATCGGCACCGTTGTTCTCCAGGAACACGGTGACGGTGGCGGGAACACCGGCCGGGTCCACGTCGGTGACGGTGATGACACCCTTGTCACCGACGCACTTCGCCTCGGCCGAGAACTCGTTGATGTTGCAGGCGGCCGCGCTGCCTGCGAGACCGATGGTGAGCGCGGCCGACGCGGAGACGACGCCGAGGGCGCGCACGGTACGGCGCGAGGCCGTACGGCGTGATACGGACAGAACTGCCGCGTTTGTCCTTTACGGGATACTCAAATGCGGGGGGTGGAGGGAGAGTTGACAGAGCATCAGCACTCCCGTGAGGCTCCCAGATCTATAAGCGGCGCATAAGTAGTGTCAACGCATGTGCCGATAGCAGGCCGTGGCTTTACCTTCTTATTGCCCACCCGGGTGTTTCAACGCCCCCGGAGCCTCCTCGATCCCGTCCGGCGGCGCCCGGGAGGGGGCGGCATGAGCGGGGAGCGTCTTCACCCGCTCATGCCGGGCCGTGCGTACGGGCCTCTCCTCAGCCCTCCACGACGGACGGGTCCATCCACACGACCTCCCAGGTGTGGCCGTCCGGGTCGTCGAAGGCGCGGCCGTACATGAAGCCCTGGTCCTGGGTCTCGCCGCTGACCGAGCCGCCCGCCGCGACGGCCTTCTCGACCAGTTCGTCGACCTTCTCGCGGCTCTCGGAGCTCAGGGCCAGCAGCACCTCACTGGTCTTCGTGGAGTCGGCGATCTCCTTCTTCGTGAACTCCGCGTAGCGCTGCTTGGTGTGCACCATCGCCACGATGGTGTCGCTGATCACGACGGAGGCGGTGTGCTCGTCGCTGAACTGCGCGTTGATCGAGTAGCCGAGCTCCGTGAAGAACTCCTTCGAGGCGTCGAGGTCGTTGACGGCCAGGTTCACGAAGATCATCTGCTGGTACATGTCGCGTCTCTTTCCGCGGTGTGCCGGGTTCCGTAGCGTTCGACGGGGAGACCGGGGGCCGGCTCGGAACTCATCGTCCGGCGGAGATCCCCTCCGCGGTTTCCTGCCCCTCAGGCGGACAGGGGCAGCGCCGACAGCCCGGCCACGACCACGGTCAGCGGCCCGAACAGGGCGAGGAGCGCGCCGGCCCTGAGGACCGCGGCCCGGCGCGGAGTCGAGGCGGGAGCGCCCAGACGGAGCAGCGCGGCCGTGGTACCGGCGTGCGCGTGCTTGGCCTCGACGGCGGCCGTCAGCAGGGTCGCCATGGTGCACCCCATCACCACCAGCACCCCGAGCAGGGTGAGCGGCCCGGCCGACAGGCCGTCGGCGTAGTGCGAGCCCATGGCGTACGCGGCCGACAGCACGGCGCAGACCACACCCAGCGGACGGCCGATCCGGGGGGCCTCCGTCATGAGGAACCGACCGGCCAGCAACCGCAGGGCACCCGGGCGGACCGACTGCAGCAGACGGCCGCACAGATGGGTGAGACCGGGGCCGACCCAGGCGAGGCCGACGGCGGTCAGCGCCAGTCCGGCCAGGACTCCGGGCCGGTCCCCGGGGGAGGTGGCGGCACCGCCATGGCTCGCATAGGCCTCCACGGCCAGTCCCGCGGCCAGCACGGCAATGCCCCAGGGCAGACCGGAAGGTGCCGAGCGGGTGACGCCGGTCGGCTCCTCGGCAACCCGGGCGAGGGCGGTCGGGGCGGTGGTCGGGACGGCAGCCGGCTTCTCGGGGACCGGCACGGGGCCGTCGCTCGCGCCGTCCGGCCCGTGCGCCCGCACCTGCGTCTCCTCGGGGACGGCCTCCGGTTCCGGTGGCCGCTGGGCGGCGCTCGGCCGTCGGCCGTGGGCCGCCGCCAGGTGCCTGCCGAAGCGTCCGTACGCGCCGAACGTCTCCCGCTCCGCCGTACTCCGGTACGCACCGAAGCGGCCGTACACCCGTTCCGCGCGGGACGCGCCCGTGGTCTGCTCGCGTGGACGCAGCGCCACCGCCACCGCCGCCGACGCGCTCACCGGCAGCAGCGCCAGCAGCGTCAGGGCCGCCGGGAGCGGCAGTGGCCTGCCCGCGGCCAGGAACTCGGGGGCGGCCCCGTCGAAGGGCCTCCCGGTGAGGTCGCCGCGCAGGTGGAGGAAGACGAGCAGGGCGACCATCGATCCCAGGGTGCAGGCCAGTGCCGTGGTCGTCGCGGAGACGGCCATCAGCCGGACGGGGCCGAGGCCGATCGCCGAGAGCCCGGACCGGGGCCTGGTCCCCGGGTCGGTCCGGGCCACCGCGACGGTGAAGTACACCGTGGCCGCCAGCGGGGCCGCGCACCAGGCCAGCCGGAGCAGTGAGACGGACGGCGTGTCCGGGTGGCCGATCGCGTGGCCGAGAGCGCACAGGAGCAGAAAGCCCGTGCCCGCGGAGGCGGCGGCGACCAGGAGGCGGCGCAGCTGGACGGCGGGGCGGGCACCTCGGGTCAGACGAAGAGCGAGCACGCGGCCCGGCCCTCCGTCTCGACGGTCCCGGAGATCGGAGGCAGATGCACGGTGCGCACCTGGCGCCCGTCGAGCAGCGAGACGGTGCGGTCGGCGAGGGCCGCGGTGTCCGCGTCGGCGGTCGCGAGGAGCACCGTGATGCCGTGCGAACGGGCTGCCGTGGTGAGCGTGCGCAGGACGTGTCGGCGGTCGGCGCGGTGCAGCGGCGCGGTCGGCTCGTCGGCGAACAGCACCGAGGGGGCCGGGGCGAGGGCGCGGGCGATACAGACCCGCTGGCGCTCCGCGTGCACCAGGTCCGCGGGGCGCTTGCGGGCCTTGTCGCCGATGTCGAGGCGCTCCAGCCACTCCATGGCCGTCGACTTGGCCAGGCGCCGGGCGGTGCCGCGCAGCATCAGGGGGAGGGCGGTGTTCTCCCAGACATTCAGCTCGGGGACGAGCGTCGGGGCCGGGTCGATCCAGCCGAAGCGTTCCCGGCGCAGCCGCTCGCGGGTGGCGGGACTCATCGTGTGCACGGGCACGCTGTTGAACCAGACCTCGCCGCTGCGCACGGGCACCAGTCCGGAGAGACACCGCAGCAGGGTCGTCTTGCCGCTGCCGCGCGGGCCGCCGACGGCGAGGATCTCGCCCTCCCCGACGCCGAGCGAGACCCCGCTCAGTCCGGGAGAGCCGTCTTTGTGCCGGAAGTGCAGGGCGCGTGCCCAGAGCACGTCGTTGTCCGGTGGGGCCACCATGGCGTACACCTCGATTCGGATCAGAAATGCCGTACGAGATTCGTGAAACCCCCTATGCGGGGGAACGAAGGCAAGGCCGATCGGTCACTGGGAACGCTAGGCAGGACACGGCGGGAGGCCGGACAGCACGCGGCCCCGGGCCGCCGTTTCTCACTCGAACGGGCGGCACCGGGGCCGTAATTGATCATTCCAGCCGAAGATCACAGCGGTGGATCAGTGAAGCACGGCAGTGGATCACAGCGGTGGGTCGCAGTGGTGGGTCACAGCTTCGTCCACGCCTCCGTCAGCGTGGCGCGCAGGATCTGCTCGATCTCGTCGAAGGTCTCCTGGTCGGAGATCAGCGGCGGGGCGAGCTGGATGACCGGGTCGCCGCGGTCGTCGGCACGGCAGTACAGGCCGTTCTCGTACAGCTTCTTGGACAGGAAGCCGTACAGGACGCGCTCGGTCTCCTCGTCGTCGAAGCTCTCCTTGGTGTGCTTGTCCTTGACCAGCTCGATGCCGTAGAAGAAGCCGTTGCCGCGGACGTCGCCGACGATCGGCAGGTCGTACAGCTTCTCCAGCGTCGAGCGGAAGGCGCCCTCGTTGTCCAGGACGTGCTGGTTGAGGCCCTCGCGCGCGAACAGGTCGAGGTTGGCCACGGCCACCGCGGCCGAGACGGGGTGGCCGCCGAAGGTGTAACCGTGCAGGAAGACGTTGTCACCCCGGTAGAACGGCTCGGCGAGGCGGTCCGAGATGACGCACGCGCCGATGGGCGAGTAGCCCGAGGTCATGCCCTTGGCGCAGGTGATCATGTCCGGGACGTACCCGAACTTGTCGCAGGCGAACGTCGTGCCCAGGCGGCCGAAGGCGCAGATGACCTCGTCGGAGACGAGCAGTACGTCGTACTGGTCGCAGATCTCCCGGACCCGCTGGAAGTAGCCGGGCGGCGGCGGGAAGCAGCCGCCCGCGTTCTGCACCGGCTCCAGGAAGACCGCGGCGACCGTGTCCGGCCCCTCGAAGAGGATCTGCTGCTCGATCTGGTCGGCGGCCCAGCGGCCGAACGCCTCCGGGTCGTCGCCGTGGATCGGGGCGCGGTAGATGTTGGTGTTCGGGACCTTGTGGGCGCCCGGCACCAGCGGCTCGAACGGGGCCTTCAGGGCGGGCAGCCCGGTGATCGACAGGGCGCCCTGGGGGGTGCCGTGGTAGGCCACCGCGCGAGAGATGACCTTGTACTTGGTCGGCTTGCCGGTCAGTTTGAAGTACTGCTTGGCGAGCTTCCAGGCGGTCTCCACCGCCTCGCCGCCGCCCGTGGTGAAGAAGACCTTGTTCAGGTCGCCCGGGGCCTCGGCGGCGAGCCGCTCCGCCAGTTCCACGGCCTTGGGGTGGGCGTAGGACCAGACGGGGAAGAAGGACAGTTCCTGCGCCTGCTTGAAGGCGGTCTCGGCGAGTTCGACGCGGCCGTGCCCCGCCTGGACCACGAACAGGCCGGCGAGACCGTCGAGGTATCGCTTGCCCTTGTCGTCGTAGATGTGGGTGCCCTCGCCGCGGACGATGGTGGGGACGGGGGAGTTCTCGTACGAGGACATGCGGGTGAAGTGCATCCACAGGTGGTCGTACGCGGACCTGCTGAGGTCGCTGAGATCCTTGGGGCTGTCGGTGCTCACGATTATCGGGTTCCCCACATGTAGGTCTGCTTCTTGAGCTTGAGGTAGACGAAACTCTCGGTGGAGCGCACACCGGTCACGGCCCTGATGCGTCTGTTGATGACCTCCAGGAGGTGGTCGTCGTCCTCGCAGACGATCTCGACCATGAGGTCGAAGGAGCCCGCGGTCATCACCACGTACTCGCACTCGTCCATGGCGCTCAGCGCGTCGGCGACGGACTCCACGTCCCCCTCGACGTTGACGCCGACCATCGCCTGCCGGCGGAAGCCCACGGTGAGCGGGTCCGTGACGGCGACGATCTGCATCACGCCCTGGTCGAGCAGTTTCTGGACGCGCTGGCGCACGGCCGCCTCCGACAGACCGACTGCCTTGCCGATCGCGGCGTAGGGCCGGCGGCCGTCCTCCTGGAGCTGCTCGATGATGGCGAGGGAGACGGTGTCCAGGTGGGGACCGCCGCCGTTCCTGGACTCGCGGGAGTCCCTCGGTTCTGCGCTTCGACTGGCCACATGGTCACTGTGCACGAGGTCTCGACTGTTTTGCAAGGCGTATTCGATGAAATTCGTTGTCTTGAGGGTTTAAGTTTGCGGATTTCGCAGACTCGGAGCGGGCGGGGGTGTTGAAAACGTCAGTGGTCCGTCTAGGGTGGGTGTCTCAGAGGTTGGACACCTCGGACATCCGCGAGGAACACCAGGAGGGCCTGCAGTGAGTACCGAGCTGCGTCGTCTGCGCAACTACATCGGCGGTGAGTTCCGCGACGCCGCCGACGGACGGACCACCGAGGTGGTCAACCCCGTGACCGGTGAGGCGTATGCGACCGCGCCGCTGTCCGGACAGGCGGATGTGGACGCCGCGATGGCGGCCGCCGCCGAGGCGTTTCCCGGCTGGCGCGACACCACGCCGGCCGAGCGGCAGAAGGCCCTGCTGAAGGTCGCGGACGCCTTCGAGGAGCGTGCCGAGGAACTGATCGCCGCCGAGGTGGAGAACACGGGCAAGCCCATCGGGCTGACCCGCACCGAGGAGATCCCGCCGATGGTCGACCAGATCCGCTTCTTCGCGGGTGCGGCCCGGATGCTGGAGGGCCGCTCGGCCGGCGAGTACATGGAGGGTCTGACCTCCCTCGTGCGCCGCGAGCCGGTCGGTGTCTGTGCCCAGGTCGCCCCCTGGAACTACCCGATGATGATGGCCGTGTGGAAGTTCGCTCCGGCGATCGCGGCGGGCAACACGGTCGTTCTGAAGCCGTCCGACACCACGCCGGCGTCCACCGTCCTGCTCGCCGAGATCCTCGGCTCGGTCCTGCCCAAGGGCGTCTTCAACGTCATCTGCGGCGACCGCGACACCGGCCGCATGATGGTCGAGCACGAGACCCCGGCGATGGCGTCCATCACCGGTTCGGTGCGCGCCGGCATGCAGGTCGCCGAGGCCGCGTCCAAGGACCTCAAGCGCGTCCACCTGGAGCTGGGCGGCAAGGCTCCGGTCGTGGTCTTCGAGGACACCGACATCGCCAAGGCCGTCGAGGACATCTCCGTCGCGGGCTTCTTCAACGCCGGCCAGGACTGTACGGCCGCCACCCGCGTCCTCGTCCACGAGTCGATCCACGACGAGTTCGTCTCCGCGCTCGCCAAGGCGGCCGCCGACACCAAGACCGGCATGCCGGACGACGAGGACGTGCTGTTCGGCCCGCTCAACAACCCTCACCAGCTGGCCCAGGTCGAGGGCTTCATCGACCGGCTGCCCGCGCACGCGCGCGTGGAGGCCGGCGGCAAGCGCGTCGGCGAACAGGGCTTCTTCTACGCACCGACCGTCGTCTCGGGCCTGAAGCAGGACGACGAGATCATCCAGAAGGAGGTCTTCGGCCCGGTCATCACCGTCCAGACCTTCACCGACGAGGACCAGGCCGTCGAGTACGCCAACGGCGTCGAGTACGCGCTGGCCTCCTCGGTGTGGACCAAGGACCACTCCCGCGCGATGCGCATGTCCAAGAAGCTCGACTTCGGCTGCGTGTGGATCAACACCCACATCCCGCTGGTCGCGGAGATGCCGCACGGCGGCTTCAAGAAGTCCGGCTACGGCAAGGACCTGTCGGGGTACGGCTTCGAGGACTACACGCGCATCAAGCACGTGATGACGTCGCTGGACGCGTAGGCGCTCCGCCGGGGGAGCAGTGGTTCCCCCGGCCGCCGTCCGGCCCGGGCCGTCCGGGGGCCGCGGGCCGTGCGCGGCTGGTCGCGCAGTTCCCCGCGCCCCTTCGGGGTGGCTGGTCGCGCAGTTCCCCGCGCCCCTTCGGGGTGGCTGGTCGCGCAGTTCCCCGCGCCCCTTCGGGGTGGGGGAGCAGTCACGGCCGGCCGTTCACGTCCGTGGGGGGCCCGCCCGGCCGTCGCGCAGGGCGCACAGGACGTCGACGCGGTTGGTCGTGATCGAGTCGGCGCCCATCGCCAGCAGGCGGCGCATGGAGCGGCGGGTGTCCGGGGTCCACACGGACAGCAGGTAGCCGTCGCGGTGTACGCGGTCGGCCAGGGCCCGGTCGACCAGGCTGAAGCGGTAGTTCAGCCAGCGCGGGCGGATCGCCTCCAGGAGACCGGCGCGCGGCGGGGCCAGCGTCGTGCGGGTGAGGGCGATCTCGGCGAACGGGTCCGCCGCGCGTACGGCGAGCATGGCGGCGGCGCCCGCGCAGTAGTACACGCGGTCCCGAGCCCCGTGCTCCCGTACGACGTCCACGATCCGGCGCATCGCCCGCGGGTGCGGGGCGCCCGGCAGGTCCAGCATGACCCTGCTGCCCTCGGTCGCCGACAGCGCGTCCGGCAGGGTCGGCACGCCGCCGTCGGTCAGGCCGCGCACCTCCTCCCAGGACAGCGACCGCAGCGGGCGGTCGTGCTCCCAGAGTCGCTTCAGCGTCTCGTCGTGCAGCAGGACCGGCACGCCGTCCCGGGTGAGGCGCACGTCGAACTCGACCGCGTCCGCGCCCCGGTGGAGCGCGGAACGCAGCGAGGCGAGCGTGTTCTCGCGGACGCGGTAGGGGTCGCCGCGGTGGGCAACGGCGGTCACCTGGTGCATGGCAGCCCTTCGCGGGGTCGGTTCATCACGTGGTGGCTGGTCCGCCGGGGCGGTCAGCGGGCGAGCCAGGACGTGGTGTAGGTGTCGATCTCGGCGGCCAGCCGCGCCTTGGCGGGCCGGTCCAGGAAGGACGCCTCCACCGCGTTCTTCGCCAGCTCGGCCAGGCCCCGCTCGTCGAGGTCCAGCAGTCGCGCGGCGAGCAGGTACTCTTTGTTGAGGTCGGTGCCGAACATCGGCGGATCGTCGGAGTTGACGGTCACCAGGACACCGGCCTGGACGAACGCCTTCAGGGGGTGCTCGTCGAGGGTGGTGACCGCGCGGGTGGCGAGGTTGGAGGTGGGGCACACCTCCAGCGCGATGCGCCGCTCGGCGAGATGCGCGAGCAGCTCGGGGTCCCGGGCGGCGCTGGTGCCGTGCCCGATCCGCTCGGCGCGCAGGTCGCGCAGGGCGTCCCACACCGTTTCCGGGCCGGTGGTCTCACCGGCGTGCGGCACCGAGCGCAGGCCCGCGGCGATGGCGCGGTCGAAGTACGGCTTGAACTGCGGCCGGGGCACCCCGATCTCGGGCCCGCCCAGACCGAAGGAGACCAGGCCCTCCGGGCGCAGCCGGTCGTCGGTGGCGAGCCGCGCCGTCTCCTCGGCGGCCTCCAGGCCTGCCTCGCCGGGGATGTCGAAGCACCAGCGCAGCACCGTCCCGAACTCGGACTCGACCGCCTTCCGGGCGTCCTCGATCGCGTCCATGAAGGCACGCGCGTCGATCCCGCGGCGGGTCGACGAGAACGGGGTGATGGTCAACTCGGCGTACCGCACCTGCTGCCGGGCCAGCTCACGCCCCACCTCGAAGGTCAGCAGCCGGACGTCCTCGGGCGTGCGGATCAGGTCGACGACGGTCAGGTACACGTCGATGAAGTGGGCGAAGTCCGTGAAGGTGAAGTAGTCGACGAGCGCCTCGGGGTCGGTGGGGACCTTGGAGTCGGGGTGACGGGCGGCCAGCTCCGAGACGATGCGGGGGGAGGCGGAGCCGACGTGGTGCACGTGCAGTTCGGCCTTGGGCAGTCCGGCGATGAAGGCACGCGGGTCACGGCCCGGTATTCCGGTGGACGTGTCGAGGCGGTCGGTCATTGTTCCTCCCCGGAACGGCGTCCTCGGCCGGTGTGCGGCGGGACACGGATGATCGGCTGATCGGTGGATCGGGGATCATCGTAGGACGGGTGCGCCCGACGGGGCGCCGGGGCCGTAACATGGCGGGACGTTCGACGGAGGGGGTCCAGCGCATGTCCGACGACGCGCAGGCGCCAGAGGCGCGGGGGAGCACGACGGGCGGTACACCGCCCCGGGGCCCGCATGACCATGACGACGTGTGGGCGGCGCCGGCCGACAGCGGGGCCGCTCGGGCGCAGCCGCCCCAGCGCCCGCCGCAGGACGTGGCGTCCCAAGTCACCCAGGTGGACCTGGGCGCTCAGGGCGCATCCGACCCGTCGGGCTCCACCGGAGCCGTGGACCCGTGGGCACTCCCGGAGTTCGACCCGCCGGCCCCGGCACGGGTGCGACCGGCGCGGCGGCCGCTCCCTCGGCCCCCAGCGCCCCCTCCGTGCACGAGCAGCAGACGGTGACGTCCTTCCCCGCGATGGGCGCCCCCGCCGCCACCCCGGCGCAGCCGCCCGCCCAGCCCTGGGCCGGCCCCGCCACCCCACAGGCACCGCCCGTCGGCCCCGGCGCGGCGGCCCCCAACCCCTTCGCGCCCCCGGCCGCCGAGCCGGTCCCGCCACCGCCCCTCGCCCCCGACGGCCCCGGCCGGGTTCCGTACGGCTACCCGGGCGGCCACCCGAGCGGTTACGGCCACCCGGCCCCGCAGCCGCCCGGTTACGGCGGCGCACCCGGTTATGGCGGCGTACCCGACCCGGGCTACTACGGCTGGACCGGCATGGCACCGATGCCGAGCAACGGCATGGGCGTCACCGGACTCGTGCTCGGCATCATCTCGGCCGTGATCTTCTGCTTCTGGCCGGTGGCCATCGGGCTCGGCGTCCTGGCCGTGATCTTCAGCGCGCTCGGCCGGGGCAAGGCGGCCCGCGGCGAGGCCACGAACCCGGGACACGCCCTGGCCGGTCTCATCTGCGGCGCGGTCGGCATCGTCCTGGGCATCGGCTTCGGCGTGCTCGTCCTCGCCACGTCGTCCTACTGACCCCAGACACCTCAGAGAGCCCCGACCCGGCCCCGAGCGGACGTCGTCACGCCCGCTCGGGGCCGGATCGGGCACGAAGGGACCGCCACGTCCGTTCCGGTCCGGACACCGCGTCGGCGCGGATCCGGACGGCGCTCGCCGGCCCGGGCGGATCGGCCTCAGCGTGTCGGTCCGGCGGCTTCGAGCGAAGCGTGCCGCGTGGCCGATCACGCGTCCATCGCGTTCCGGTTCTTCCGGAGGCGGGTGCGGGCCCGCATCAGGGCGAAGCCCAGGAGGTTCGGGCCGCGCCACTGTTCGGGGTCCGTCGCCCTGTCGTCGGCGGCCGCGAGGCCGATGCCCCACACCCGGTCCACCGGGCTCGCCTCGACCAGTACGCGCTCGCCCGTGCCCAGCAGGAAGTCCCGCAGGTCCGCATGGGCCGCGAACTTGTGCGTGCTGCCCTCGACGACCACGCGGAACCGCTCCCGCCGCCATGTCGCCTCGTCGAAGTCCCGCACCAGCCGCCCCGCCTCCTTCGCCTGCGCCGGGTGCTTCGCGGCCAGTACCCGCTGCTCCCCCTCCGGGTCTGCGAACATCCGGGCCTTGGCCGCCATCATCCAGTGCTCGGCGGTCGCGTAGGTCACGCCGCCCACCGTGAACGGCGCCGGCCACCACTGGCTCAGGCAGCTCGCTCCGATCCGGCCGTCGGGCAGCGGCCGGTGCCCCCAGAAGTGCAGGTACTTGACCCGCTTCCCGGCCCTCAGCGCCTCGATCAGAGCCTCCCGGGAACCGATCGCCCCCGTCGTGTCCCCTGTCGCGCCCACCGCCGTTCCCGTGGCGCTCTGCGTTCCCGTGGCGCCCTCCGTCCCCGTGATTTTCTCCATGTGCGCGAGTCTGGCAGGCGCCACCGACAGTCCGGTCCGAGAGTCCGGTCCACCAGCCCGGTCCGCCGTTCCACGACACCTCGGCACCCCGTCGACAGATTTCGTCGCGTAACCAAATGGAAACAACGGAATCACTTGTTGAGGTCGCATTGCTCTGTCAGGATCGGCATCCAAATCGAGCTGGAGCCACGCCGCCCCCTCGGGGAGACGGAGGAGAGCGACATGCAGCACCCGGGCCATGCCGCACCGGAACGACGTCCCGCCCAGGACCGGTTCGCCGACGGGCCGCACTTCGTCGCGGGACATCCGGCGAAGGGCACCTCGGGCCGTACGCACACGGTCGTCGACCCGGCCACCGGTGAGGAGGTGTACACCTACGAACTCGCCGGCACCGATGACGTGGACGCGGCCGTCGCCGCCGCGCGAGAGGCGTTCCCGGGGTGGGCCGGTGCCACCCCGGGCGAGCGTTCCGACGCCCTGTACCGATTCGCCGCCGTGGTCGCCGAGCGCGCGGAGGACTTCGCCCTCGCCGAGTCCCTGCAGTGCGGCAAACCCCTGAAGCTGAGCCGGGAGTTCGACGTCCCCGGGAGCATCGACAACATCGCCTTCTTCGCCGGCGCCGCCCGGCGACTGCAGGGCCAGTCGGCCGGTGAGTACTCCGGTGACCACACCTCCTACGTCCGCCGCGAGCCCATCGGTGTCGTCGGCTCCGTCGCGCCCTGGAACTACCCGCTCCAGATGGCCGCGTGGAAGATCCTCCCGGCGATCGCCGCGGGCAACACCATCGTCCTCAAGCCCGCCGAGCTCACCCCGCTGACCTCCCTCCTGTTCGCGCGGGCCGCCACCGACGCGGGCATCCCGGACGGCGTGATCAACGTCGTCACCGGCACCGGCAAGGAGGCGGGCGAACACCTCGTCGGCCATCCCGACGTCGCCATGACCTCCTTCACCGGCTCCACCGCCGTGGGCAGGCGGGTCGCCGAGATAGCCACCGCCACCGTCAAGCGCGTCCATCTCGAACTCGGCGGCAAGGCACCCTTCCTCGTCTTCGACGACGCCGACCTCGACGCCGCCGTCAACGGAGCGGTCGCGGGCGCGCTCATCAACACCGGCCAGGACTGCACGGCCGCCACGCGCGCGTACGTGCAACGGCCCCTCTACGACGCGTTCGTCGAGCGCACGGCCGCGCTGATGGAGACCGTGCGGCTCGGCGATCCCTTCGCTCCCGGCACCGACCTCGGCCCGCTGATCTCGCACGCCCAGCGCGACCGGGTGGCCGGCTTCGTCGACCGGGCGCGTGCCTACGCGCGCGTGGTGACCGGCGGCGAGGCCCCGGGCGCGGACCTCGCGCGGGGCGCGTACTACCGCCCCACCCTCATCGCCGACGCCCCGCAGGACAGCGAGGTCGTGCAGTCCGAGATCTTCGGACCGGTACTGGTCGTCCTGCCCTTCGACACCGACGACGAGGGCATCGCGCTCGCCAACGACACGCCGTACGGGCTCGCCGCCTCCGCGTGGAGCCGGGACGTGTACCGGACCGGCCGCGCCACGCGGGAGATCAAGGCGGGCTGCGTGTGGATCAACGACCACATCCCGATCATCAGCGAGATGCCGCACGGCGGCTACAAGGCGTCCGGCTTCGGAAAGGACATGTCCGTGTACTCGTTCGATGAGTACACCCAGCTCAAGCACGTCATGTTCGACAACACGGCGGTCGTCCGCAAGGACTGGCACCGCACGATCTTCGGGGACCGATAGCAGCCGGGCCGACCGACCCTCGGCCACTGACCCGAAAGGCACCACGCGCATGGAACAGTACGAGCCCGACCGCCTCCCACCGGCCCGGCCGGCCGCCGTGCGGAGCGGATTCCGCACCGGAAGGGCGGCTCCGAGCCGCCGTTCCCTGCTGCGCGCCGCCACGGGCGGCGTGCTCGCGGCCGGCGGACTCGGGACGCTGAGCGCCTGCGGCATCCCCGCGGCCGGCACCACCCGGGGCGGGGTCCCGGCGGAGGACCGCTCGAAGGAGGAGAAGACCGTCAGCTTCTCCAACTGGACCGAGTACATGGACGTCGACGAGAGCGGGCGCAGGCATCCCACGCTGGACGCGTTCTCCGGGCGTACCGGCATCAGGGTCAAGTACACCGAGGACATCAACGACAACACCGAGTTCTTCGGCAAGATCAAACCCCAGCTCGCCGCCGGCCAGGACACCGGCCGCGACCTCATCGTCCTCACCGACTGGCTGGCCGCCCGTCTGATCCGCCTCGGCTGGGTCCAGAAACTGGATCCGTCCAACCTGCCGCACGCCTTCACCCACCTGTCGCCCCAGTTCCGCAACCCCGACTGGGACCCGGGCCGCGCCTACTCCTACCCCTGGCAGGGCATCTCGACCGTCATCGCCTACAACCGGAAGGCACTCGACGGCATCGAGGTGAAGACCCTCTCCGACCTGCTGGACAACCCGGAGCTGAAGGGGCGCGTCGGCCTCCTCACCGAGATGCGCGACACCATGGGCATGACCCTGCTCGACATGGACAAGGACCCGGCGAAGTTCACCGCCGACGACTACGACGCGGCCATCGCCCGTATCCAGAAGGCAGTCGACAAGAGCCAGATACGCCGCTTCACCGGCAACGACTACACCGCCGACCTCACCAAGGGCGACCTCGCCGCCTGCCTGGCCTGGGCCGGAGACATCGTCCAGCTCAAGGCGGACAACCCGGACATCGACTTCCTCATCCCCGACAGCGGTTACCTGACGTCCAGCGACAACCTGCTGATTCCCAACAAGGCCCGGCACAAGACCAACGCCGAGCGGCTCATCGACTACTACTTCGAGCCGCAGCCGGCCGCCGAACTCGCCGCCTACATCAACTTCGTCTGTCCAGTCGACGGGGTGAAGGACGAGCTCGCGAAGATCGACGAGGACGCGGCGAACAACCCGCTGATCCTCCCCGACCAGGCCATGCAGGCCAAGTCCCGTGCCTTCCGCTCGCTGAACTCCGAGGAAGAGCCGGCATTCGAAGCCAGGTTCGCGAAACTCACGGGGGCGTGACGAGATGAAGACGACGAACGACACGGCCGCCCACGGCGGGGACGTCCGACTCACCGGCATCAGCAAGACCTACGGCGCGTTCACCGCCGTACACCCCCTCGACCTGACCGTGCCCCAGGGCTCCTTCTTCGCGCTGCTCGGCGCGTCCGGCTGCGGCAAGACCACCACGCTGCGGATGATCGCCGGCCTGGAGGAACCCACCGCCGGCACCGTCCACCTCGGCGACCAGGACGTCACCGCGCTCCCGCCGTACAAGCGGCCGGTGAACACCGTCTTCCAGTCCTACGCCCTCTTCCCGCACCTCGACATCTTCGAGAACGTCGCCTTCGGCCTGCGTCGGCGCGGCATCAAGTCGGTGAAGAAGCAGGTCGGGGAGATGCTCGACCTCGTCCAGCTCGGCGAGCAGGCGCGCAGGAAACCGCACCAGCTCTCCGGCGGCCAGCAGCAGCGCGTCGCGGTGGCCCGTGCCCTGATCAACCACCCCAAGGTGCTGCTGCTCGACGAGCCGCTCGGCGCCCTCGACCTCAAACTGCGCCGCCAGATGCAGCTGGAGCTCAAGCGCATCCAGACCGAGGTCGGCATCACCTTCGTGCATGTCACGCACGACCAGGAGGAGGCCATGACCATGGCCGACACGGTCGCCGTGATGAACGCCGGCCGCGTCGAGCAACTCGGCCCGCCCACCGACCTGTACGAGAACCCGCGCACCACGTTCGTCGCCAACTTCCTCGGCACGTCCAACTTCATCGAGGCCGATGTCGACTCCAGGTCCGGCGACGACCTCGTGCTGAAGGCGGGCGGCGGCAAACTCGTCCTGCCCTCGGCGCGCAACAGCGGCCCCACCACGACCGGCGGCAAGGTGCTGCTGGGGGTGCGCCCGGAGAAGATCTCCCTCGCCCACGCCGACGACGCCGGACAGATCCCCGGGGGCCGCAACCGGATCACCGGCCGGATCGCCGCCTCCAGCTTCATCGGTGTCTCCACGCAGTTCGTCGTCGACAGCCCGGTCTGCACCGCGTTCGAGGTCTACGTCCAGAACATCGACCGCGACGACCGCCTGGTGCCCGGCGCGGAGGTCGTCCTGCACTGGAACCCCGCGCACACCTTCGGCCTGGACGCCGCGCAGGATGTGGACGCGGGCGTCGAGACCGTCGAGGAGGAGGTCGTCTGATGGCCACGGCCACCGAGGCGCCGCCCCTGGCGCCCGCCCCGGAGACGAAACCACCGCGCAGGCGGGGCCGCTGGACGCCGTACCTGCTCCTGCTGCCCGGCCTGCTGTGGCTGGTCGTCTTCTTCGCGCTGCCGGTGATCTACCAGGCCTCCACCTCCGTCCAGACGGGGTCCCTGGAGGAGGGCTACCGGGTCACCTGGAACGTCGCCGTCTACTGGGACGCCCTGTCCGCGTACTGGCCGCAGTTCGTCCGCTCGGTGCTCTACGCGGCCTCCGCGACCGTGCTGTGCCTGCTGCTCGGCTACCCGCTGGCGTATCTGATCGCCTTCCGCGCGGGACGCTGGCGGAACCTGATCATGATCCTGGTGATCGCGCCGTTCTTCACCAGCTTCCTGATCCGCACCCTCGCCTGGAAGACGATCCTCGCCGACGGCGGTCCGGTGGTCGACGCCCTGAACACCCTGCACGTCCTGGACGTCACCGCCTGGCTCGGCTGGACGGCGGACGACCGGGTGCTGGCCACACCGCTCGCCGTCGTCTGCGGTCTGACGTACAACTTCCTGCCGTTCATGATCCTGCCGCTCTACACCTCACTGGAACGCCTCGACCCGCGGCTGCACGAGGCGGCGAACGACCTGTACGCCAGGCCCTCGACCACCTTCCGCAAGGTCACCTTCCCGCTGTCGATGCCGGGCGTCGTCTCCGGCACGCTGCTGACCTTCATCCCGGCCACCGGCGACTACATCAACGCGGACCTGCTCGGCTCCACCGACACCCGCATGGTCGGCAACGTGATCCAGTCGCAGTTCCTGCGCGTCCTCGACTACCCGACGGCCGCCGCGCTCTCGTTCATCCTGATGGCCGCGATCCTCGTCATGGTCACGCTCTACATCCGTAAGTCCGGCACGGAGGATCTGGTGTAAATGGCCTTCGTCCACTGGCTCAAGCGCCGTCTCGTCGTCATCGCGGGACTGCTGACGCTCGCGTATCTGCTGCTGCCGAACATCGTCGTCACCGTGTTCTCCTTCAACAACCCGAAGGGCCGCTTCAACTACGAGTGGCAGGAGTTCTCCACCGACGCCTGGAAGGACCCGTGCGGGGTCTCCGGCCTGTGCGGCTCCCTGTCGCTCAGCCTCCAGATCGCCCTGTGGGCGACCCTCGGCGCCACCCTGCTCGGCACGCTGATCGCGTTCGCGCTGGTCCGCTACCGGTTCCGCGCCCGCGGCGCCGTGAACTCGCTGATCTTCCTGCCCATGGCGATGCCCGAGGTGGTCATGGCGGCCTCACTGCTGACCCTGTTCCTCAACATGGGCGCCCAGCTGGGCTTCTGGACGATCCTGATCGCCCACATCATGTTCTGTCTCAGCTTCGTCGTGGTCGCCGTCAAGGCCCGGGTGATGTCCATGGACCCGCGCCTCGAGCAGGCCGCCCAGGACCTGTACGCCGGCCCGTTCCAGACCTTCCTGCGGGTCACCCTGCCGATCGCCGCACCCGGCATCGCGGCGGGCGCGCTGCTCGCCTTCGCGCTCTCCTTCGACGACTTCATCATCACCAACTTCAACGCGGGCTCCACCGTCACGTTCCCGATGTTCGTCTGGGGCTCCGCCCAGCGCGGAACTCCCGTGCAGATCAACGTCATCGGCACGGCCATGTTCGTCGTCGCCGTCCTGCTGGTACTGGTTTCCATGGCCGTCGGCGACCGCCGCAACCGGCAGAAGGCGTAGGCCACCATGAGCCGTTGGACGGCATCCCTCTCCGAGGTCCGGCCCCTCCCGTACTGGCTGGACGACCCCGGCAGGCCGCGGCCCGAGCCCGCCCTCACCGGTACCGAGACCTGCGACCTGCTGGTCGTGGGCGGCGGATACAGCGGACTGTGGACGGCGCTGATCGCCAAGGAGCGGGATCCGGGCCGCGACGTCGTCCTGGTCGAGGGGCGCGAGGTGGGCTGGGCCGCCTCGGGCCGCAACGGCGGATTCTGCGCCGCCTCCCTCACCCACGGCCTGGCCAACGGCCTGACCCGCTGGCCCGACGAGATCCACGAGCTGGAGCGGCTGGGCGCCCGCAACCTCGACGCCATCGAGGAGACGGTCGCCCGCCACGCCATCGACTGCGACTTCGAACGCACCGGCGAGATCGACGTCGCCACCGAGCCCTACCAGGAACGGGCACTGCGCGACTGGTACCAGGAGATGGACCGCCGGGGGCTCTCCGGCGGCGTGGAGTTCCTGGACGCCGACGCGGTCCGCGCCCAGGTCGACTCGCCCACCTTCCGGGGCGGCCTGTGGGACCACCGGGGGGTGGCCATGCTCCACCCGGCGAAACTCGCCTGGGGACTGAAACGGGCCTGTCTCGGCCTCGGCGTCCGCGTGTACGAGCACACCCCCGCCCTCAGCCTGCGCACGTACGGCGCCGGACTGGCCGTACGCACCCCCTACGGGCAGATCCGCGCCCGGACCACGGCGCTCGGCACCAACGTCTTCCCCAGCCTGGTCCGACGGGCCCGCGCCTACACCGTCCCGGTCTACGACTACGCGCTGATGACCGAGCCGCTCACCGCCGACCGACTGGCGTCCGTCGGCTGGCAGAACCGGCAGGGGCTCGCGGACACCGCCAACCGGTTCCACTACTTCCGGCTGACCGCCGACAACCGCGTCCTGTGGGGCGGCTACGACGCGGTCTACCCGTACGGCGGCCGGGTGCGCGCCGAGTACGACGACCGTCCGGAGACCTACGCGAAGCTCGCGGACCACTTCTTCACCAGCTTCCCGCAGCTGGAGGGCGTCCGCTTCACCCATGCCTGGGGCGGCGCGATCGACACCTGCTCCCGCTTCTCGGCGTTCTACGGAACCGCCCACCGGGGCAGGGTCGCCTACGCGGCGGGCTACACGGGGCTCGGCGTCGGCGCCACCCGCTTCGGCGCCGAGGTGATGCTGGACCTGCTGGCGGGGGAGCGCACCGAGCGCACGGAGCTGGAGATGGTGCGCAGGAAGCCGCTGCCGTTCCCGCCGGAGCCCTTCGCCTGGACCGGTATCGCGCTCACCCAGTGGTCCCTGGCGCGGGCCGACGCGCACGACGGACGCCGGAACCTGTGGCTGCGCACGATGGACCGGCTGGGGCTGGGCTTCGACAGCTGAGGCCGCTCGACGTGCCCACCCGCGTCCCCGACCGGCCCGGGCCCCGTGCTGGGCGACTTCGGCGACGCGCGGACGGGCTCCCTCGTGCCGCCGGGCACCGCGGGCCCGCGGCCGCTGGGTCGGCACCGGGATCCGCACGGCGGACGACGGCACCTGGATCCTGGCGCCCTGCCCGGGCCGCGTGTCGGCCGACGGGACGCGCCGGCTGTTCCGCCGGACGGGCCGGGCACACTCACCGATCCGGCACTGCTCGGACCGGCCGTGCACGAGGCGGCGGCGGGGCTCGCCGGGCGGGAGGACGTGCAGCCGGGACCGGACAGTCAGCGCCCCAAGGTGCCGCTGGGCCTCTCGAAGGGGGAGCGAGTGGTGCCGGGGAAGGCGAGTGAGCGCGCACAAGGAAGCGAGTGGTGGGGCGTGAGAGCGGCATGGCCCGTCAGCGGGGACCGGTTTCGGCGCCGGGAGCTCCGGCGGACTGTGAACGGCTGTCTTTGCCGACCAGCAGTGACAGGCAGATCAGCAGTACCGCCCCCAGGCACCAGCCCGCCGCCACGTCCAGCGGCCAGTGGTAGCCCCGGCGCACCAGACCGAAGGAGACGGCGGCGACGAGGGCGGCGCAGAGCAGCACGAGCGCGCGGCGGACCGCCGCCGAGCGCAGCAGCGGAAGGAGGAGCAGGGCCGCCGCGCCGTACGCCACGACGGCGGTGACGGTGTGGCCGGAGGGGTAGTAGCCGAGCGCCGGAGGCACGGCCGGGGTGCCGGGGCGGTCGGTCCACGCCTTCAGGGGCACGACGAGCACCGGCACCAGGCCCATCGCCACGCTTCCGGCGGCGGGCGCCAGCCACCAGCGGTCCGTACCCGCGGCACGCCCGTGCCACGCGGCATACCCCAGCGCGCTCACCAGGGCGGGCACGGCCACTTCGACGTTGCCGAGGTCGGCGAACACCTCGGAGGCCCGGTCCGGACGGACGAGGGCCCTGCTCAGCCGCTCGTCCAGGCCCACCAGGGGACCGTCGACGACGACCTGCCAGGTGATCAGCGCGAAGAGGAGAACGGGCGGTCCGAGCAGCAGCATGGTGCCCAGCTTCGCAGGCGGGCCGGGGCGGGCCGAAGAGCCAGTGTGTCGTGGCATGCCGAAGGGCCAGTGCAAGGGGGGAGCACTGGCCCTTCGGGGAACGGCCCGCCGTCCGTGAGGCGCGGGCGGCCGTCCGGATCGGAACGCCGCGCGCCCCGGGGGGTTTGGGGCGGGCGACTGTCCGATCGGGGAGGAGACCCGAACCTGGGGGCTCCGGTTGTGTGCGCGAGGGCACGACCAGGTCGAAGCTGGGGAGGCCTCGGCCCGAACCGCTCACAGTCCCCTGTGAGCGGCCGTATCTCTCATCTCGGTAGAACCTACGGCAGGGGGTGGGCCCGCGACAGGGCCGACGGATACCTGTCATCCACCCCGCACACGTTCTTCACACGCTCTGCCGCTCGCCGCCCCGGCAATGGAATCCGGGGCGGCTCACCCGCTCCTGCGACGGCTCAGATGTGCGCGAAAGCCTGCTCAGACACGTGCGAACGCCTGCTCGATGATGTCCAGGCCCTCGGTCAGCAGGTCCTCGCCGATGACCAGCGGCGGCAGGAAACGCAGCACATTGCCGTAGGTGCCGCAGGTCAGCACCAGCAGGCCCTCCTGGTGGCAGGCCTTGGCCAGCGCGGCGGTCGCCTCCGGGTTCGGCTCCTTGGTCGTACGGTCCTTGACCAGCTCGACGGCGATCATCGCGCCGCGGCCCCGGACCTCACCGATGACGTCGAACTTCTCGGCCATCGCGGTCAGCCGGGCCTTCATGACCGCCTCGATCGCCTTGGCCTTCCCGTTGAGGTCCAGCTCCTTCATCATCTCGATGGCGCCGAGCGCACCCGCGCAGGCCACCGGGTTGCCGCCGTACGTGCCGCCGAGGCCGCCCGAGTGCGCCGCGTCCATGATCTCCGCGCGGCCGGTCACCGCGGCGAGCGGCAGCCCGCCGGCGATGCCCTTGGCGGTGGTGATCAGGTCCGGGACGACACCCTCGTCCTCGCAGGCGAACCACTGGCCGGTGCGGCAGAAACCGGACTGGATCTCGTCGGCGACGAACACGATGCCGTTGTCCTGCGCGAACTTGCTGAGCGCGGGCAGGAAGCCCTTCGCCGGCTCGATGAAGCCGCCCTCGCCGAGCACCGGCTCGATGACGATCGCGGCCACGTTCTCCGCGCCGACCTGCTTGGAGATCTGGTCGATGGCCTGCGCGGCGGCCTCCGGACCCGCGTTCTCGGGGCCGGTCGGCCAGCGGTAGCCGTAGGCCACCGGGACGCGGTACACCTCGGGCGCGAACGGGCCGAAGCCGTGCTTGTACGGCATGTTCTTCGCGGTCAGCGCCATGGTGAGGTTGGTGCGGCCGTGGTAGCCGTGGTCGAACACGACGACCGCCTGCCGCTTCGTGTAGGCCCGCGCGATCTTGACGGCGTTCTCGACGGCCTCGGCGCCGCTGTTGAACAAGGCCGACTTCTTGGCGTGGTCGCCGGGCGTCAGCTCGGCGAGCGCCTCGGCCACGGCCACGTACCCCTCGTACGGCGTGACCATGAAACAGGTGTGCGTGAAGTCGGTGAGCTGGGCGGAGGCGCGGCGTACGACGGCCTCGGCGGAGGCGCCGACGGAGGTCACCGCGATGCCCGAGCCGAAGTCGATCAGCCGGTTGCCGTCGACGTCCTCGATGATCCCGCCGCCCGCCCGCGCGGCGAACACGGGCAGCACCGAGCCCACGCCCTGTGCGACCGCGGCGGTACGACGGGCCTGCAGCTCCTGCGACTTCGGGCCGGGGATGGCGGTGACGACGCGGCGCTCCTGCGGAAGTGCGGTCATGAGGGGCTCCTGGGGGGTGTAACGGACACTTGGTTCCTTTTCTCGCAGGCTAGGACGGTGAGGGGAAGCTGGGCATGCTCCATGTGGGCGTTGTTCCGGGGGCCGGGTTGTCCGTGATGGACATAGCGGTGGCACGGGACACGGCGAGGGCTTGGCGCGGACGGGCCTTTCGCCGTGGCGCGACCTGGCCGGGTAAACGGTGAACTCGCCCTGCCGGGGCGTTAGATTGACTCGCTGACGGTGAACGGCGCGGCTGGTCAGGGGGCAGGGCGATGGACAGCGACGGGACGCAGGACGCTCGGGGTACGCATACGAACCCCGTGCCGCGCCCTGCGGGGCCGCCGGAGGTGCCCGCGGTGCCCCCGAGGCCGGTCAGGGCACCGGGCGTGCCGCCGCTGCCGGACGGGTCGGCGTTCCTGATCTGGCTGCGCACACCCCGCCCGGAGGCACTGCCCGGCGTGTGGCGGTTCGGACACCGGCCGCGCCCGGAGGAGGAACCGGAGCGGATCCCGGGGCGGCAGCTGTTCAGCGGGGCCCTGATCGCGTTCCTCGTGGGCTGGCTGATCTGGTCGCTGCTGTGGAACGGGTACCTCGGCGGCTGGTGGCTGCTGCCGCTCTACGCGATGATCCCCGACTCCTGGGCCGAACCCCACAGCTTCGGCGCCGTCGTGGCCGTCTACGCCTATTACCTGCTGATCGCGGGCGCCCTCGTGATCGGAGTGGGGCGGCTCGGCCGCTGGGACGAGATCTGGCGCCGCTACGGGCCGCCCGCATGGCGCCGGACGCCCCCGGAGAGCGGGCGCCCACCCGCCCCCGAGGCCGACCCCGCCACCTGGCCCGCACTGCGCGCCGCGGGCGCCGCGGACGCCGCGGAGCGGCTCGCCGCCGACGCGCGCGCCGGGCTGATGCGGGACGTCGACCACGCCCGCATCGCCCGCGCCTGGCAGGGTGTACGCACCGGCCGGCACTCCCTCGCCACCTTCACGAGTGCGGTGCTCAGCCACGGCGCCGCCGCCTGCCCGCACCCGTCCGGCGCGCGCGACCTGCCCGCCCGGCAGGCCCGGCACGACCTGATCACGGGGCAGGTGCGGCTCGGCACCACCGCCGACGACGTCCGCAACCCGTATGCCTACCGGGGCGCCGGCCTCGCGCTCGGCCCCGAACTGCTCGGCACCTCCCTGCTCGCGGTCGGACCGGCCGGCTCCGGCAAGACCGGCGGTGTCGTCCGGCCGCTCGCCGAATCGCTGTGCCTGCACGCGCTCGCCGGACGGGCCGCCGTGGTCGTCGTCGGCGCCGCGGGAGCCGGACTCGGCCCGGCCGACGCGTACGACGTCGTGGTACGGATCGGCAACCCCGACTCCGCGTACGACCTCGACCTGTACGGCGGCACCACCGACCCCGACGAGGCCGCCGCGGTGCTCGCCGAGGCGCTGGCCGGGGACCTGGCCGACCCGCACCCCGGCAGCGACAGCCGGCGCGCCACCACCGTCCTCGCCCAGCTCCTCGGCCCCTTCCGCGCGGTGCACGGCCGCTTCCCCTCCGTTCCGGAACTGCGCGGGCTGCTCGACGGCTCGCCCGGCCCGCTGACCGCGCTGCGCCAGGGCCTGACGGAGACGGGGCAGGAGTCGCTGCTGCGCGAACTCGACGCCCGGGAAAGGCAGATGGCCCACCCCGGCGACGTGGGCGGGGTCCTCGCCGACCGGGTGGCGCTGTTGGACCGGCCGGCCTTCGCCACGTTCTTCAAAAGCACGGCCTTCAAGAGCGCGGCCGCCTCCGGGCAGTCCCGGCCGTTCAGCCTCAAGGCGCTGGACCATCCGGTGCGGGTCCGTGTCGACCTGCCCGAGCGGGGTCATGCCGACGCCTCGCGGGTGCTGGCACGGCTGGTACTGGCGCAGTTCACGGCGAGTGTGACGGTACGGGAGGACAGGTCCCTGTTCGCCTGCCTGGTGCTGGACGACGCGACCGGCGTGATCACCCCCGAGGCCGTGCGCGGCATCCAGCGGCTGCGGTCGGCCAACGCCGGGGCGGTACTCACCCTGCGCACCCTGGACGACGTGGCGAGGCCGCTGCGCGGACCGCTGCTCGGGACCGTCGGGTGCAGGATGGCACTGGCCGGGCTCACCCCGTGGGACGGGCAGGACTTCGCCGAGGTGTGGGGCAAGGAGTGGACCGAGGCGCGGGACGTCACCGACCGGCAGATCATCGCGGACAGTCCCGCGGGCAAGGCCTGGCACGCGGTGCGGCGGGCCATCACCGGCAAGGCGCCGACCGCGCGGGCCGTCACCGTGCGGCAGGTCGAGCGGGAGCGGTGGTCCGCGTCCGAGCTGGCGCACGCGATGCCGGCGGGACACGCGGTGCTCTCCCTGACCAACGTCAAGGGCGAGCACGCGCCACCGCTGCTGGTGAACCTGCGGGGCTGAGCCGCGGCTGCCCGGCTGCCCGCTCGTCCGGCTGCCCGGTCGTCCGGACAAGGGGTGAACGAGCCGGAGGGAGAGCCGTCCGAATATGCGGTGACGCCTCGACCGTACGGTGGGGCAGAATCGACATAGGTCGTTCATACGTGACGGCCAAAAATTCACCACACTCACCCGACGCCCTGCCGTCCGGTGTCCTGGCCCCGACCACGCGCATGCCTGATCACCGACCATCGGCTCCTCCGATCGCCGGATCCGCCGATCTCCGCCGACCTGAAGGTCCCATGCCCCCGACGCTCGCTTCGCTCGTCCACCACTCCACGCTCAAACTGACCGTGCGGGCGGGCGAGGACGGCCTCGACGTGCCGGTCCGCTGGGCTCATGCCAGTGAGCTGGCCGACCCCGTGCCCTACATGGAGGGCGGGGAACTGCTGCTGATCACCGCCCTGAAGCTGGACGCGGAGGATCCGGCGGCGATGCGCCGCTATGTGAAACGACTGGTGGGGGCGGGTGTCGTAGGGCTCGGCTTCGCCGTTGGCGTCCACTACGAGGACATCCCCGAGGCGCTCGTGGACGCGGCGAGGGAGGAGGGACTGCCCCTGCTGGAGGTGCCGCGCCGCACCCCCTTCCTCGCGATCAGCAAGGCCGTCTCCGCCGCCATCGCCGCCGACCAGTACCGCGCGGTGACCGCGGGGTTCGCGGCCCAGCGGGAGCTGACCAAGCAGGGGCTGACCGGCGGTCCCGAGGGGCTGCTGACCGCCCTCGCCTCCCAGATCGAGGGATGGGCCGCGCTGTACGACGCCTCGGGCGCCGTCGTCGCCGCGGCACCGGAGTGGGCGGGCAGGCGCGCGGCACGGCTCACGGCCGATGTGCGCCGGCTGCGGGAGCGGTCCGCACCCGCCTCGTCGGTGGTGGCCGGGCCGGAGGACGACGACCGGGTCGAACTGCACTCCCTGGGCACCGGCCGGCGCCCCCGGGCCGCGCTCGCCGTGGGCACGGCGGCCGCGCTCGGCACCGCCCAGCGGTACGCCGTCCACTCCGCCGTCGCGCTGCTCACCCTGACCACGGAACGCTCCGGCTCCCTGCGTGCGGCCGAACAGCGGATCGGTGCCGCCGTGCTGCGCATGCTGCTCGCCGGGGAGCCCGACCACGCCCGCGCGGTGGCCGGACACCTGTACGGCGGTCTCCTGGACGCGCCCTTCCGGATCGTCGTGGCCGAGACGGGGACGGCGCCTGCCGTCCGTGCCCAGGGCGACCCGAACGGCGACGCCCTCGGCGCCCTGGCGGAGGCCATGGAATCGGCCGCCGCCCGCTCCGGCGAGGCGGTCCTGGTGGTGCCGGAGCGGGAGCGGCTGGTGGTGCTGGCCGCCGACGGCGGCGCGGCGGTGGCCGCGTGCTGCGACCACGCGGCCGGCCTGGAAGCGGCGCGGAGCGGCGGGGAAGCCCACGAGCCCCTGGTCGGCGCCGACGAGGATGAACTGGTCGTGGGCCTCTCCGCACCGGTCGGCCCCATCGCCGCGTCCGCCGCCTACAAGCAGGCCGGACAGGCGCTGTCGGTGGCGCGGAGGCGGGGGCGGGTGCTGGTGGAGCACGAGCAGATGGCCGCCGGGTCCGTGATACCGCTGCTCGCCGACGACGCGGTCCGCGCGTTCGCCGACGGGCTGCTGCGCCCTCTCTACGCACACGACGCGACCGGGCGTGGCGACCTCGTCGCCTCGGTGCGCGCCTGGCTCTCCCGGCACGGGCAGTGGGACGCCGCGGCGGCCGACCTCGGCGTCCACCGCCACACCCTGCGCTACCGCATGCGTCGCGTCGAGGAGATCCTCGGCCGCTCCCTGGACGACCCGGACGTACGCATGGAATTGTGGCTGGCACTGAAGGCGACCTCGTCCGACTGACGACTGACGCGACGGCCCGGGTGCGACTGACGACGGGCCGAGAGGCAGGGCCGGTGCCGGGCGCGGCGGGCATGCCGGCGACCGCTCGGCCAAAACGGCGTGCGTCGGCACCCGACTGCTACGACTTGGACAAACGACCCGTCGTCACCCCGGCCCTACCGTGGATTCAGAACCAACTCATCTCCAACGCGGAAGGGCCGGGACTCGCCATGCCAAAGGAAGAATCGGCAGCCACCCACGCCTTCTGGCTCGCCGGCCGCCAGGCCACGGGCGAGGCTGCCTTCGACGTCACCTCTCCGTGGGACGGCCGGGTCGTCGGCACCGTGAGCGTGCCGTCCGACGCTCAGGTCGAGGAGGCCGTGGCCGCCGCGTACGCCGTACGGGACGAGTTCGCCGCCACCCCCGCCCACGTCCGCGCCGCCGCCCTCGACCACGTCAGCCGCCGGCTCGTCGAGCGCACCGAGGAGATCGCCCGGCTGATCTCCGCCGAGAACGGCAAGCCGGTCAAGTGGGCGCGCGGCGAGGTCGGCCGGGCCGTGTCCGTGTTCCGGTTCGCCGCCGAGGAGGCCCGCCGGTTCAACGGCGGCGAGGCCCAACGGCTCGACACCGACGCCGGCGGCCGGGGACGACTCGCCCTCACCCGGCGGTTCCCCAAGGGCGTCGTGCTGGGCATCGCGCCGTTCAACTTCCCGCTGAACCTGTGTGCCCACAAGATCGCCCCGGCCATCGCCGCCGGCGCCCCCATCGTCCTCAAGCCCGCCCCGGCGACCCCGCTGTCCGGGCTGCTCATCGGTGAGCTGCTCGCCGAGACCGAGCTGCCGGCCGGTTCCTGGAGCATCCTCCCGGTCCCCAACGACCGTATGCCCGCCCTCGTCCAGGACGAGCGGCTGCCGGTGATCTCCTTCACCGGTTCCGAGCAGGTCGGTTACGCGATCATGGATTCGGTGCCGCGCAAGCACTGCACCCTGGAGCTCGGCGGCAACGGCGCGGCCGTCGTCCTCGCCGACTGGGCGAGCGACGAGGACCTGGACCGGGCGGCGAGCCGCATCGCCACCTTCTCCAACTACCAGGGCGGCCAGTCCTGCATCTCCGTGCAGCGGGTCATCGCGGACGCCTCCGTCTACGACCGGCTGCTGCCGCGCATCGTCGCCGCCGTGGAGGCCCAGGTCACCGGCGACCCGGCCGATGACGCCACCGACGTCGGCCCGCTGGTCAGCCAGGACGCCGCCGAGCGCGTCGAGGCGTGGGTGCAGGAGGCCGTCGACGCCGGTGCCACCCTGCTCACCGGGGGCAAGCGCGACGGCGCCTCCTACGCGCCGACCGTGCTCACCGACGTACCGGCCGATGTGCGGATCTCCTGCGAGGAGGTCTTCGGACCCGTCCTGAACGTGCTGAAGGTGGAAGGGGAGGAGGCGGCCTTCGCAGCCGTCAACGACTCCAAGTACGGCCTCCAGGCAGGGGTGTTCACCCACGACCTGCAGGCCGCCTTCCGGGCCCACCGTGCCCTGGAGGTCGGTGGCGTGGTCGTCGGCGACGTGCCCTCCTACCGTGCCGACCAGATGCCGTACGGCGGTACCAAGCAGTCCGGTGTGGGCCGCGAGGGCGTGAGGTTCGCGATGGACGACTACACCTACGAGCGGGTGATGGTCCTGACCGGCCTCGACCTGTGAGGCGGACCGTTCCCCGGTTCTCGGCGACCTTCCTCAGGTAGCTTCGCGGGGAAGTGGCCCGTCGTCCGAAGGGGTCCGGCACCGATACCTTCCGGCGCCGGACCCCTTCTTCGCGTCGGCCGCCCCCGGCCCTCAACCGGACAAGAAGCCGACCCGCGCGAGCCGCAGCGGGCCGCGCGGCCTCGGTGGCAGGTCCTGTACGCCGTGCAACGCCGTCGACGGCGTTGGACGCGCCGAGTGTGACGTGGTCGTACGGGCCAGACAGTGGGCGTAAGGGGTGCCGAGGTGGTCGATGCCTTACGGACGGCGGTCGCGCCGTCTCCGGCGCCGGAGACCTCGAGTCCGTCCGAGCCCCCGGAGCGCGGCATGGTGGACAGGACGGTCTGCGCCCAGTCGTAGGTCCCGTGGCCGGCAGAGCCGGGGTGGTTCAGTGGGCCTGTACAAGCCTGACACCTGATCCACTGGACGGAATCCGGGGTTCGGCGATCAGCTCTGTCCGTGGCGCACGGATCCGGGCCGCGCCCGCATGACCCACATGTACCCGGCCAGACCAAGTGATCCGCGCACCATGGCGTCAGCCCACGCGGGCAAGATGCTGCCCCAGGCGCTCCCTCCCAGGCTCCAGAAGAGGAGCAGACTCAGTGCGCTTGCCGCTACGACCGCGCTCCCGTACCTGACCAGTGTCGTGCGGCTTCTGCCCAGCCAGGCTCCCAAAAGCCCGGCCGGGATCTGCACCATCACGTGGAAGCTTGCGCATGCCAGCGGCACAGCGAAGAGGAGGATGAAGGGAGCATCCGCGGTGGGATTGCCTGGCGGGGTCGCGTAGGCGGCGTCCAGCATCCACAACGGCGGCACCAAGAACGTGAGCAGGAGTATGGCTCCGCTCAGATGCATGGCGCCAAGGTGCCGCAGTGCGGAATGTGAAGCTCCGGCGCTTCGCCCCCTGGCAGTCGGACCATCGGTTCTCTCGCCCATATTTCCTCCCGCCGCCGTATGCGGGCGTAGGTCATGGTAGTCAGGCGGTTGCCCCGCCCTCGCACGGCGTAGCACCTCCCGCATGGGAGTCGTCATGATCCGCCGGACACGTCCTGGAGGCAGCGCACCGTACTGCCGCAGGAATCCGTTCACCTGGTCCAGGCCGTCTCCTTCTTGGCCTTCGACCTCTGTGGGCCAGAGGCAGGGCGCCTCAGAACGAGCTGTTCCAAAGGCTCAGGTCGGTTGCTTGTGCATGACGATGCGGGGCCGGCCGTACTGTCTGCCGGCACGGCGGTCGATCTCCTGCCAGCCGTGACTGAACACCAGAGGAGGACATCCGGGATCAGGGGGTGAAGACCGCCCTGGACACCCTCCTCACCGCACCGTACGTGAAGATCGGCGACGAGCTGGAAGGGCAGCGGTGTCTGGGCAGACCGCCGCAGTTGACGGATTCCGAGTTCTCGTACCTGCCGAAGCAGCCGGGCGGGGACAAGCGGCTACGGGCCGCGTTGCCACTGGTCAAGAAGGCGATACGCATGCTCGCGATCGACACGGACTGAGCCACTGCCGGGTGTGCGCGGGGATGGACCGCTTGCCGCTGAGGACATGGCTCACCGTGCGCGCCAAGGCTCCGGCGTGCTGGGCGACCTCGGCGAGGGCGACCATCCAGCTCTCCCATTCTCGTGAAGCGCCTCGACGGTCTTTCTCCCACCGTCCCGGGGGGTGGAATGCGAGCCGTCCCCGACACGGCCAGGTTCCCACGAACCCTTCGGTACGACACCGAGGGGGCCCGGCCCGCTCTCAGCGGCGGATGACGCCCAGCGCGAGAGCGGCGGCGACCGCGGCCGTACGGGAGTCCACGCCGAGTTTGGCGTAGACGCGGGCCAGGTGCGACTTCACGGTGGCCTGGGTGAGGTTCAGCCGCGCGCCGACGGCCTGGTTGGACAGGCCCTCGGCGACCAGGGAGAGCACTTCCGTCTCGCGCCGGGTCAGTGCGGTGTGCGGTGTGCGCAGCCGGTTCATCAGCCGGTCGGCGACCGTCGGCGCGAGTGTGGTGCGTCCGGCGGCGGCGGTACGGACGGCGGCGGCCAGTTCCTCGGGCGGGGCGTCCTTGAGCAGGTATCCGGTGGCGCCGGCCTCGATGGCCGGGAGGGTGTCGGCGTCGGTGTCGTAGGTGGTGACGATCAGCACGCGGGGCGCTCCGGGGCGGGCCGTGATGGCGGCGGTGGCCTGTGTTCCGTTCATCCCGGCGCCGAACTGCAGGTCCATCAGGACGACGTCGGCCCCGCCGGCTGCCGCGAGGGCCACGGCCTCCTCGGCGGTGGCGGCCGCCCCGACGATGCTGAAGCCGGGCTCGGTCTCCAGAACGGCGCGCAGGCCCGCCCGGACCACCGGGTGGTCGTCGGCGATCAGGATGCGGATGGGGGTGTCGTTCACCGGTTACACCTCGCTCCCGATCCGGGACGGCAACTCGTTCTCGGTCCGGGACGGCAACTCGTTCTCGGTCCGGATCTCGTTCGCGTACCGGTGTGCGTCCCGGGTCGGGTGCTCGTCCCCTGCCTCGGTGGCCCGGAGTGGGAAGCGGGCGGACAGGGCGGTGCCCCGGCCCGGCGACGACTCGATGGCGAGGGCGCCGCCGAGGGCGCGGGTGCGGGCTCGCATCCCGGCGATGCCGAAGCCGCCCGCGGCCGGGTCCGGGGCACCCAGGCGCTCGGGATCGAACCCGGTGCCGTCGTCCACCACGTCGAGCGCCACGGCGTCGCCCAGATAGGAGAGCGTGACCGTGCCGCCCCGGGCCCCGGAGTGCCGGACGGTGTTGGACAGCGCGGACTGCGCGATGCGCAGCAGGGCCACCTCCACCGCGGTGGGCAGCGTCAGCGGCGTACCGGTACGGCGGAAGCGGACCGTGACGGGGTGCTGGGCGCTGGTGGTGGCGCACAGCCGCTCCAGGGCACCCGCCACGGTGGTGCCCTCCAGCGCGGGCGGGCTGAGGGCGGCCACGAACCGGCGGGCCTCGGCGAGGTTGTCGACGGCCGCCTGCCGGGCCTGCACGACATACGCGCCGGCCGCCTCGGGCCGCTCCGGCAGCACACGTTCGGCGGCGCGCAGCAGGAGCTGGATGCTGGACAGGCCCTGGGCCAAGGTGTCGTGGATCTCCCGGGCCAGCCGTTCACGCTCGGCCAGCACACCGGCGGTGTGCTGGGCGGTGGCCAGATCGGCGCGGGTGACGGTGAGTTCCTCGATCAGCCGGCGGCGCTGTTCACTCTCCCGGTACAGCGCCTGGTACCCCCACACCACGGCAGCCGCGACGGCCGCCCCCAGCGCGGGCCCGACCGCCCCGGCGGGGAGAAGGCCCGCTCATGGACGGCGAACGCGGTGATCGCGGCGACGGCGGTGGCGGCGACCGCGACCAGCCCGCCGCGCCGGGAGAGCAGGTGCAACTGGAGGAAGTACAGCGGGAACGCCAGCCACACCGCGTCCGGGGCCAGCACCAGCAACAGCAGCCAGACCGCGCCCAGCCCCGCGAGCCACCACCCGGCGGCCCGGCGGGAGACGGACATGAGCGGCGTCAGCGGGCCGACCGCGTAGACCCCTGCCACGGCGGTGCACACTGCCACGACGGCACCCGCCTGCGGATCGCGCGTGACCAGCGCCCGCGCGGCGGTCAGGACGAGGAGCCCGGCCACGAGCAGATGCAGGCACCGGGCGAGAGGCCGAGTGGTGGGAGTGAGAACGTTCATCACCCACCACCCTACGGAGAAATCCCCTCACCGGCATCGATCAAAAGGTGGAGTCGCCTGCCGATCCTTCGATTCGCAAAATCCGGCCCTGCGTGCGATGCCCGGCCCCGGGCCGTGCCGCGAGGGTGGGACGTATCGCTTCCACCGATCGAAAGGGCAGGCCGGGACATGTTCGTCGCCTGGAGGGATCTCACATTCGCCAAGGGGCGATTCGCGCTGATGGGCACCGTCGTCGTGCTGATCACCCTGCTGGTCGGGCTGCTCTCCGGCCTGACCGCGGGGCTCGCGCGGCAGAACGTCTCGGCCGTGACCGGCCTGCCGGCCGACCGGATCGCCTTCGCCGCCCCCGCCGACGGCCAGGACCTCTCGTACGCCGACTCCACCGTCACCGAGGAACAGTGGCGGACCTGGTCGGCGGCGCCCGGCGTGACCCGTGCCCAGCCGCTGGGCATCACCACCACCCGGGCGAGCGCCGGAGAACGGACCACCGGGGTCTCGGTACTCGGCGTGCCACCGGGCTCGCCGCTCGCCCCCGAAAGCGACCGGATCGACGACCGCACGGTGGTGCTGTCCAGCACCGCCGCCACCGAACTGGGGGCCGGGCCGGGCGACACCGTCACCCTCGCCGACCGGCGGCTGACCGTCGCCGCGGTGAGCGGGGACGCCTTCTTCAGCCACACCCCCGTGGTGTGGGCCACGCTCGGCACCTGGGACGGGATCACCCCGCCCGCCGGTGCCACCGCGGACACCGGCGCCGCCGACGGCCGTACCGCGACCGTCATCGCCCTGAACACCGGCCCGGACGCGGACACCGCGTCCATCGACCGGGCCGCCGGCACCCTGGCCGTCGAGAAGGACGACTCCCTGTCCGCGATCGGCTCCTACACCGCCGAGAACGGTTCCCTGCAGCTGATGCGCGGCTTCCTGTTCGCGATCTCCGCGCTGGTCATCGGCGCCTTCTTCACCGTGTGGACCATCCAGCGCAGCGGTGACGTCGCCGTCCTCAAGGCGCTGGGCGCCACCACACGCAGCCTGCTGGCGGACGCCCTCGGCCAGGCCCTGGTCCTGCTGACCGGCGGAACCCTCCTCGGTGGCGCTCTCGCCGCCGCGACCGGCGCCGCCCTCTCCGGCTCCGCCGTTCCCTTCGAGCTGACCCCCGGGACCGTCCTCGTCCCCGCCGCCGTGATGATCGTCCTCGGCGCTCTCGGGGCCGCCCTCTCCATCCGCCGTATCACCTCCGTCGATCCGCTGACCGCACTGGGGAGCGCCCGATGAGCCTCGAACTGACCGATGTCACCCTCACCTACCCCGACGGCGACTTCCGGCTGACCGCTCTCGACCGCGTCGGCCTCGACGTGCCCAGGGGCAGCCTCACCGCCGTCGTCGGTCCGTCCGGCTCGGGCAAGTCCAGCCTGCTCGCCGTCGCCGCCACCCTCGTCGCACCCGACTCCGGGACCGTCACCGTCAACGGCACCCCCACCACCGGGATGAGCCGAGGCGACCTCACCGACCTGCGCCGCCGCAGCATCGGCATCGTCTTCCAGCAGCCGAACCTGCTGCCCTCCCTCACCGCCGCCGAACAGCTCCAGGTCATGGCCCACATCGACGGCCGAAGGCCGCGCGGCGCCCGTGACCGGGCCATGGAACTGCTCGACGCCGTCGGGCTCGCCGACCAGGCCGGGCGCCGCCCGCACCAGCTCTCCGGCGGCCAGTGCCAGCGGGTGAACATCGCCCGCGCCCTGATGAACGACCCCACCGTGCTCCTGGTCGACGAGCCCACCAGCGCCCTCGACCACGAACGCGGCGCGGCCGTCATGGAACTCATCACCCGGCTCACCCACCAACGGGCCACCGCCACCGTCCTGGTCACCCACGACCGCGCCCTGCTCGCCGCCGCCGACCGGATCGCCGAGGTCCACGACGGACGCCTCACGTCGGCGTGTGGGCCGAACGGACGCACAAAGGGTGGTGGAGTCGCTACACATCAGGTAGATACGAACGGGTAGCACCAGTCAGTAACGTAAAGCACCACGCAGGCCCACAAGATCATGGACATCGATCTCGCGGGCCGCCGTCCACGCATCCCGATTCGCGGCGAGGTGAGCCTCATGTCCGCAACACCCGAGACACCCCGGACTCCGTCCCGACCCACCGTCACCGAACGTGAGGCCCGCCAGGTTGCGGAGGCCGCGCGGGAACAGGACTGGCGCAAGCCCAGCTTCGCCAAGGAACTGTTCCTGGGCCGCTTCCGGCTCGACCTCATCCACCCCCACCCCCTCCCGGCCGACGAGGACGCCGAGCGCGGCGAGGAGTTCCTCGCCAAACTCCGCGACTTCTGCGAGACGAAGATCGACGGAACCCGGATCGAGCGCGAGGCGCGGATCCCCGACGCGGTGGTCACCGGGCTCAAGGAGCTCGGCGCCTTCGGCATGAAGATCGACACCAAGTACGGCGGCCTCGGTCTGACGCAGGTCTACTACAACAAGGCCCTCGCCCTGGTCGGCTCAGCCAGCCCCGCGATCGGCGCGCTGCTCTCCGCCCACCAGTCGATCGGCGTCCCGCAGCCGCTGAAGATCTTCGGCACCCAGGAGCAGAAGGACACGTTCCTGCCGCGCTGCGCCCGCACCGACATCTCGGCCTTCCTGCTCACCGAGCCCGACGTGGGCTCGGACCCGGCACGGCTCGCCACCACCGCCGTCCCGGACGGCGAGGGCGGCTACGTCCTCGACGGCGTGAAGCTGTGGACGACCAACGGAGTGGTCGCCGACCTCCTCGTGGTCATGGCGCGCGTGCCCAAGAGCGAGGGCCATCGGGGCGGCATCACCGCCTTCGTCGTGGAGGCGGCCTCCGAGGGCATCACCGTCGAGAACCGCAACGCCTTCATGGGCCTGCGCGGGCTGGAGAACGGCGTCACCCGCTTCCACCAGGTCCGCGTTCCCGCCGGCCACCGCATCGGTGAGGAGGGCCAGGGCCTGAAGATCGCGCTCACCACGCTCAACACCGGACGGCTGTCCCTGCCCGCGATGTGTGTCGGAGCCGGGAAATGGTGCCTGAAGATCGCCCGTGAGTGGTCGGCTGCCCGGGAGCAGTGGGGCAAGCCGGTGGCGCTGCACGAGGCGGTCGGCTCGAAGATCGCGTTCATCGCGGCGACCACCTTCGCCCTGGAGGCCATGCTCGACCTCTCCTCCCAGATTGCCGACGAGAACCGCAACGACATCCGGATCGAGGCCGCGCTCGCCAAGCTGTACGGCTCGGAGATGGCCTGGCTGATGGCCGACGAACTGGTCCAGATCCGCGGCGGACGCGGCTTCGAGACCGCCGACTCCCTCCGGGCGCGCGGCGAGCGGGCGGTGCCCGCCGAGCAGATCCTGCGCGACCTGCGCATCAACCGCATCTTCGAGGGCTCCACCGAGATCATGCACCTGCTGATCGCGCGGGAGGCCGTCGACGCCCATCTGTCGGTCGCCGGCGATCTCATCGACCCCGAGAAATCCCTGGGCGACAAGGCGAAGGCGGGCGCGAACGCGGGCGTCTTCTACGCGAAGTGGCTGCCCAAACTGGTCGCCGGCCCCGGACAGCTCCCCGGCACCTACGGCGAGTTCAAACACGGGATCGACCTCTCCCCGCACCTGCGGTACGTCGAGCGCACGGCCCGCAAACTCGCCCGCTCCACCTTCTACGCCATGTCCCGCTGGCAGGGCCGGATGGAGACCAAGCAGGGCTTCCTGGGCCGGATCGTCGACATCGGTGCCGAACTGTTCGCGATGAGCGCCGCCTGCGTCCGCGCCGAACTGCTGCGCGGTCGCGGCGACCACGGCCGTGAGGCCTACCAGCTCGCCGACGCCTTCTGCCGCCAGTCCCGCGTCCGCGTCGACGAGCTCTTCAACCGGCTGTGGACCAACACCGACGACATCGACCGCAAGGTCGTCAAGGGTGTGCTGTCCGGCACCTACGAGTGGCTGGAGCAGGGCGTCGTCAACCCGTCGGGCGACGGCCCCTGGATCGCGGACGCCGCGCCCGGCCCCAGCACACGGAAGAACGTGCACCGACCGATCCGCTGAGGCGGGCCGGGGCTGTCCCGGCCCGGCGCGGGGCAGCCCGGGCCGGGCCGGTAACGGCCGAGGCCGGGAGAGAACAGGAAGACACGGCGACAGGACATGGGCGCGGGACATGACACACGAGCTGCCGGGGCGGGGCCCCGGCAGTGCCCGCGACCGGACACAATGGGCTCCATGACCGACGCTCCAGCTCCGCTCGCCGACCCGCACCTGGTGTACGACCCCGTGGCGGGGGACGGCCCCAAGGACGTGGTGATCCTCGGCTCCACCGGGTCGATCGGCACCCAGGCCATCGACCTCGTGCTGCGCAACCCCGACCGCTTCCGGGTCACCGGCCTGTCCGCCAACGGCGGCCGCGTCTCCCTCCTCGCCGAGCAGGCCCACCGGCTGCGGGTGCGCACGGTCGCCGTCGCCCGCGAGGACGTCGCGGGCGCGCTGCGCGACGCGCTGTCGGCGCGGTACGGGGCGGGGGAGCCGCTGCCCGAGATCCTGGCCGGAGCGGACGCGGCCACGCAGCTCGCCGCCTCCGACTGCCACACCGTCCTCAACGGCATCACCGGCTCCATCGGACTGGCCCCCACGCTCGCCGCCCTCGAAGCCGGCCGCACCCTCGCGCTCGCCAACAAGGAGTCGCTGATCGTCGGCGGCCCGCTGGTCAAGGAGCTGGCCAAGCCGGGGCAGATCATCCCGGTCGACTCCGAGCACGCCGCGCTGTTCCAGGCGCTGGCCGCCGGAACCCGCGCGGACGTGCGCAAACTCGTCGTCACCGCCTCCGGCGGCCCCTTCCGCGGCCGCACCAGGGACGAGCTGGCGAACGTCACCGTCGAGGACGCCCTCGCCCATCCCACCTGGGCCATGGGCCCGGTGATCACGATCAACTCCGCCACCCTCGTCAACAAGGGACTCGAAGTCATCGAGGCGCATCTGCTGTACGACATTCCCTTCGACCGCATCGAGGTCGTCGTGCACCCGCAGTCGTATGTCCACTCGATGGTCGAGTTCACGGACGGGTCGACACTGGCCCAGGCGACGCCCCCCGACATGCGCGGGCCCATCGCCATCGGCCTCGGCTGGCCCGAAAGGGTCCCCGACGCCGCCCCGGTCTTCGACTGGAGCAAGGCGTCCACCTGGGAGTTCTTCCCCCTCGACAACGAGGCGTTCCCCTCGGTGGACCTGGCCCGGCACGTGGGCGGGCTCGCGGGCACCGCCCCGGCGGTGTTCAATGCGGCGAACGAGGAGTGCGTGGAGGCGTTCCGCGCCGGCGCGCTGCCGTTCAACGGGATCATCGATACCGTCACGCGGGTGGTCGAGGAGCACGGCACCCCGCGGACGGGAACCTCCTTGACCGTCCCGGACGTCCTCGAAGCGGAGACCTGGGCGCGAGCGAGGACCCGGGAACTGACTGCCCGTACGGCGAGCGCGGAGGCGCGTGCATGACGACCATGATGTTCATCCTCGGCATAGTCGTCTTCGCGGTCGGCCTGCTGTTCTCGATCGCCTGGCACGAGCTGGGACACCTGTCCACCGCCAAGCTCTTCGGCATCCGGGTGCCCCAGTACATGGTCGGCTTCGGCCCGACCCTCTGGTCACGGAAGAAGGGCGAGACCGAGTACGGCGTCAAGGCGATCCCGCTCGGCGGCTACATCCGCATGATCGGCATGTTCCCGCCCGGCGCCGACGGACGGCTGGAGGCCCGCTCCACCTCGCCGTGGCGCGGCATGATCGAGGACGCCCGCTCCGCTGCCTTCGAGGAACTGCGGCCCGGCGACGAGAAACGCCTGTTCTACACGCGCAAACCGTGGAAACGGGTCATCGTGATGTTCGCGGGCCCGTTCATGAACCTGATCCTCGCGGTGGCGCTGTTCCTCACCGTGCTGATGGGCTTCGGCATCCAGCAGCAGACCACCACCGTCAGCTCGGTCTCCCCGTGCGTCATCTCGCAGAGCGAGAACCGCGACGAGTGCGTGAAGTCCGACCCCCGGTCTCCGGCCGCGGCGGCCGGCATGGAGGCGGGTGACAAGATCGTCGCGTTCGACGGCGTCAGGACCAACGACTGGGGCACGCTCTCCGACCTCATCCGCGACAGCGCCGGCAAGGCCGTGCCGATCGTCGTCGACCGCGACGGCCTGGAGGTCACCCTCCAGGCGAAGATCGCCACCAACCAGGTCGCGAAGAGGGACTCCCACGGGACCTACGTCGAGGGTGAGTACGTCAAGGCCGGCTTCCTCGGCTTCAGCGCGGCCACCGGCGTCGTCAAACAGGACTTCGGGGACTCCGCGGTCTGGATGACCGACCGGGTCGGCGACGCCGTCGACTCCCTCGCCGCCCTGCCGTCCAAGGTGCCCGCCCTGTGGGACGCGGCCTTCGGCGACGGTCCGCGCGAGCCGGACTCCCCGATGGGCGTCGTCGGAGCGGCCCGGGTCGGCGGCGAGATCGCCACACTCGACATCCCGGCCTCCCAGCAGGTGGCCATGTTCGTGATGATGCTCGGGATGTTCAACCTCTCCCTGTTCCTGTTCAACATGCTCCCGCTGCTCCCGCTCGACGGCGGGCACATCGCGGGCGCCCTGTGGGAGTCGCTGCGCCGCAACCTCGCCAAGGTGCTGCGCCGCCCCGACCCGGGCCCGTTCGACGTGGCGAAACTGATGCCGGTGGCCTACGTGGTGGCCGGGATCTTCGTCTGCTTCACGCTCCTCGTCCTCGTCGCGGACGTGGTGAACCCGGTACGGATCTCCTAGCCGGGACCGGACCGGGCTGGGCGGACCGGTGCGGACCCCCACGTCACCACCGGGTGCGGATCCGCCGGACATCTGCCGTTCACGATGGCCTGGAACCCTTTCGTTCCGGGCCATCGCCCTTTGGGCGGGTTCGCGGACGGGATGTGCTCGGGCCGACGCCCGTGCCGTAATCTCGAAGCGCGGAGCCCGCTGCTCACCGGGAGCCGGACCTTGATCCACGACTTGGGGTTGCACAGCAGATGACTGCGATTTCTCTCGGCATGCCGTCCGTTCCGATCACCCTGGCCCCGCGCCGCAAGAGCCGGAGGATCCAGGTCGGGTCGGTGGCGGTGGGTGGGGACGCGCCGGTATCGGTGCAGTCGATGACGACGACGCGTACCGCGGACATCGGTGCCACGTTGCAGCAGATCGCCGAGCTGACCGCGTCGGGCTGCCAGATCGTGCGGGTGGCGTGTCCCACCCAGGACGACGCGGACGCGCTGGCGACGATCGCGCGCAAGTCGCAGATCCCGGTGATCGCGGACATCCACTTCCAGCCGAAGTACGTGTTCGCGGCGATCGAGGCGGGCTGTGCGGCGGTGCGGGTCAACCCGGGCAACATCAAGCAGTTCGACGACAAGGTCAAGGAGATCGCGCAGGCGGCGCACGAGCACGGCACGCCGATCCGGATCGGGGTCAACGCCGGGTCGCTGGACCGGCGGCTGCTGCGGAAGTACGGGAGGGCGACGCCGGAGGCGCTGGCGGAGTCGGCGCTGTGGGAGGCGTCGCTGTTCGAGGAGCACGGGTTCGGGGACATCAAGATCTCGGTCAAGCACAACGACCCGGTGGTGATGGTGGAGGCGTACCGGCAGCTCGCGGCGCAGTGCGACTATCCGCTGCACCTGGGGGTGACGGAGGCGGGTCCGGCGTTCCAGGGGACGATCAAGTCGGCGGTCGCGTTCGGGGCGCTGCTCTCGCAGGGCATCGGGGACACGATCCGGGTGTCGCTGTCGGCTCCGCCGGCGGAGGAGGTCAAGGTGGGTCTGCAGATCCTGGAGTCGCTGAATCTCAAGCAGCGGGGTCTGGAGATCGTCTCGTGTCCGTCGTGCGGCCGCGCGCAGGTGGATGTGTACAGGCTGGCGGACGAGGTGACGGCCGGGCTGGAGGGGATGGACGTGCCGCTGCGGGTGGCGGTGATGGGCTGTGTGGTGAACGGGCCGGGGGAGGCGCGTGAGGCCGATCTGGGGGTGGCCTCGGGCAACGGCAAGGGGCAGATCTTCGTGAAGGGTGAGGTGATCAAGACCGTCCCGGAGTCGAAGATCGTGGAGACCCTCATCGAGGAGGCCATGAAGATCGCCGAGCGGATGGAGGCCGACGGCGTGGCCTCCGGCGAACCCCGGATCTCGGTCGCCGGCTGAGCCGGTCGACCCGGCTGGTCAGGCCGTTCCTGCCCGGGACACCCCCGGGCAGGAAACGTTTCCCCGCCGCGGAGCGGCAGCACACAAATTCGGCAGGTACAGTGCGGAAACCAGCAGACCCAAATGTGTGAGGCCCCCCGCGCGTGTTGACGCAGACCACCTCCCGGGTCCTCGAACCGAGTGACCTGGACGCCGCCCTCGCCGTCCTCGACCGCGAGCCGGTGGCGAACGCCTTCGTGACATCCCGGGTACAGGTCGCGGGCCTGGACCCATGGCGGCTCGGCGGCGAGATGTGGGGCTGGTACGAGGACGGCATGCTCACCTCCCTCTGCTACGCCGGCGCCAACCTGGTCCCCATCTGCGCCACCCCCCGGGCCGTCCGCGCCTTCGCCGACCGCGCCCGCCGGGCCGGCCGGCGCTGCTCCTCCGTCGTCGGCCCCGCGGCACCCACCGCCGAGCTGTGGCGGCTGCTCGAACCCCAGTGGGGTCCCGCCAGGGAGGTCCGCGCCCACCAGCCCCTCATGGTCACCGACAGGCTGCCCGACACCATCGCCCCGGACCCCTACGTCCGCCGCGTCCGCAAGGACGAGATGGAAAAGATCATGCCGGCCTGTGTGGCGATGTTCACCGAGGAAGTCGGGATCTCCCCGCTGGCGGGCGACGGCGGCCTGCTCTACCAGGCCAGGGTCGCCGAACTCGTCGGCGCCGGACGCGCCTTCGCCCGCTTCGACGCCGACGGCAAGGTCGTCTTCAAGGCCGAGATCGGAGCCGCCACCGACCGGACCTGCCAGATACAGGGCGTATGGGTGGCCCCCGAGTACCGGGGCAGGGGCATCGCCGCCCCCGGCATGGCGGCCGTGCTCCGCTACGCCCTCGCGGACGTCGCCCCCGTGGCCAGCCTCTACGTCAACGACTTCAACACCCCCGCGCGCCGGACCTACCAGAAGGTGGGCTTCCAGGAGGTCGGCGCGTTCATGAGCATCCTGTTCTGAACCGCCCGCACCGAGGCTCCCGCACCGCCCGTCCCGGCCTCGAAGTGCGGTCCGCGGTGGCGTCCCGACCCATGCCGATGCCCTGTAGTCTCCCCGGCATGCTGCGCTTTCCCGGTCACGGGCACCCCCATCCCGACGACGTCGTGATCGGCCCCCTCGACCTCGCCGCCCACGTCGACGAGGCACTGGCGGTCCAGGCGGCGGCGTTCGGCCTCGGCCCCGACGAGGTGGCCGTACGCCGGCAGATCGTGCTGCGCCACATGACCCTGCGCGGAGCCAGAGCCTTCGGCGCCACCGTCGCCGGCCGTCTCGTCGGCTTCGTCTACGGCATGCCCAACGACCGCGCCCACTGGTGGTCCACCGTCGTCGAGCCCCACCTGCGCGCCCAGGGTCAAGACCACTGGCTCGACGACTCCTTCGTCATCACCGAACTGCACGTCCACCCGCGCCACCAGAAGCACGGCATCGGCCGCGCCCTGATCACCACGATCACCGACGGAGCCGACGAACCCCGCTCGATCCTCTCCGCCATCGACATCGAGAGTCCCGCCCGCGGCCTGTACCGCTCCCTGGGATACGAGGACCTCGCCCGCCGGGTCCATTTCCCCAGCGCCCCCAAGCCGTACGCGGTGATGGGAGCACCTTTGCCGCTCCGGCGCCCGTAACCGATTTCCACCGCCCCGTCCCGCCCGGCTAACCTCCTGTCATCACCCTCCCCCGCTCTCGGCTGCGCTCGAGCGGGGGACCCCCATCAGCAGGAGTACGAGAACCATGGCGAACGCACCGGTCCAGCGCATGTCCCAGTTGATGGCGAAGACGCTGCGCGACGACCCGGCGGACGCCGAGGTCCTCAGCCACAAGCTCCTCGTCCGAGCCGGCGATGTGCGCCGCACCGCCGCCGGTATCTGGAGCTGGCTGCCGCTCGGCAAGAAGGTCCTCGCCAACGTCGAACGCGTCGTCCGCGAGGAGATGGACGCCATCGGCGCCCAGGAGGTGCTGCTCCCCGCCATCCTGCCGCGTGAGCCCTACGAGGCGACCGGCCGCTGGGAGGAGTACGGCCCCGAGCTGTTCCGCCTCCAGGACCGCAAGGGCGGCGACTACCTCCTCGGCCCCACCCACGAGGAGATCTTCACCCTCCTGGTGAAGGACCAGGCGTCCTCCTACAAGGACCTGCCGGTGATCCTCTACCAGATCCAGAGCAAGTACCGCGACGAGGCGCGCCCCCGCGCGGGCATCCTGCGCGGCCGCGAGTTCCTGATGAAGGACTCCTACTCCTTCGACCTCGACGACGAGGGGCTGGCCCAGTCGTACGCCCTGCACCGCCAGGCGTACCAGCGGATCTTCGAGCGCCTCGGCCTCGACTACCGCATCTGTGCCGCCACCGCCGGCGCGATGGGCGGCTCCAAGTCCGAGGAGTTCCTCGCCCCCGCCGAGGCGGGCGAGGACATCTTCGCGGACTGCCCGAACTGCGACTTCGCCGCCAACACCGAGGCGATCTCCTACGAGCTGAAGCCCGTCGACGGCTCCGCCGTCCCGGCCGCCGAGGACATCCCGACGCCCGACACCCCCACCATCGAGACCCTCGCCGCCTCGCTCGGCGTCCCGGCCTCGGCCACGCTGAAGAATTTGCTGGTCAAGGTCGGCGGCGAGATCGTCGCCGTGGGCGTCCCCGGTGACCGCGAGGTCGACATGGGCAAGGTCGAGGCGCACTTCGCCCCGGCCGCCGTCGAACTCGTCACCGCCGAGGACTTCGCCGGCCGCCCCGACCTGGTCCGCGGCTACGTCGGTCCGCAGGGCCTGGAGAAGGTCCGCTACATCGCCGACCCGCGGGTGGCGCCGGGCACCGCCTGGATCACCGGCGCCAACAAGGCCGACACCCACACCAAGAACGTGGTCGCCGGGCGCGACTTCGAGGTCGACGCGTACGTGGACGTCGTGGTGGTCGACGAGGGCGACCCCTGCCCGAAGTGCGGCACCGGCCTCCGGCTCGACCGCGCCATCGAGATCGGCCACATCTTCCAGCTGGGCCGCAAGTACGCCGACGCCCTCAAGCTCGACGTCCTCGGGCAGAACGGCAAGCCGGCCCGCGTCACCATGGGCTCCTACGGCATCGGCGTCTCCCGCGCGGTGGCGGCCCTCGCGGAGCAGACCGCCGACGACAAGGGCCTGTGCTGGTCCAAGGAGATCGCCCCGGCCGACGTCCACGTGGTCGCCGCCGGCAAGGCGCTCCAGAACGAGCTCGCCCTCGACGTCTCCCAGAAGCTCGCCGCCGCCGGGGTCCGCGTCCTGGTCGACGACCGCGCGGGTGTCTCCCCGGGCGTGAAGTTCACCGACTCCGAGCTGATCGGCGTCCCGCAGATCCTGGTCGCCGGCCGCCGCTCCGCCGAGGGCGTCGTCGAGCTGAAGGACCGCCGTACCGGCGAACGCGAGGAACTCACCGTCGACGAGGCCGTCACCCGCCTCACCACCTGACCCACCCGGTGGCCCCGCGCGGAACCACTCCCGCGCGGGGCACCCTCCCGGGGCTCGTCCCGACGGCGGGTGCGGGGCGGTGCAGGCATGGGGCGGCGGGTGTGGGTCAGAGCCAGGTGGCGAACTCCAGGAGGAGTTCGGCGTCCTGGGCGCGGCCAACGCGGCGGGCGCGTACGCCGGACTCCACCGCGCGGAACAGCGTCCAGCCGCGCAGACGTTCCTGATCGACCTCCAGGGACTCCGCGAGGCGCTTCACCCGGCGGCGGGTCGTCGCCGCGCCGGAGGTCTGGGCGACGAGGTCCTCCACCCGGTCGCGGACCAGCCGGGCCAGGTCGAAGGCACACTCCCCGACCACCGGGTCCGGGCCCACCGCCAGCCACGGCATCCGCTCGCCGGAGAGCACCTTGCTCTGCCGGAACATACCGTGCAGCAGCCGGTGCTCCGGTGGTCCGGCCAGCAGCTCCTCGCGTACTGCCAGCGCCGCCGACACCAGCGGTGTCACCTCCGGGTCGCCCGCGGTGGCCGCCCGCATGGCCTCGGCCTGCCGGCCGGTCCGCTCCGCCACCGTCTCGAAGAGGTGGGCGGCATCGCCCGAGGGCGGCTCGACCCACAGCCGCCGCAGCGTCCCGGCCGCCTCCAGCAGCGCCTTCGCCTCCGGCAGCGACCGCACCGAGACATCCGGATGCAGCCGCTCCAGCAGCAGCGCGCCATCGGTGGACGGGAGTCCCTCCCCGCTCGAGCGGAGCCGAGAGTGGGGAGAAGCCGAGAGCTTGGGGAGGCTCCAGCAACCGGACCGCGCCCAGACCGTTCCAGTGGGCCAGCGCGGCCCGCTCACTCTCCGGCCGGGCCCTCGCCGGAGCCAGCTTCAGCACCGCGGGACCGCCCTCGGACGTCCGCACCAGCACCACCAGGCTGCTGCGTCCCCCGGGCACCTGCACCCGTTCCACGGTCAGCCCGCGCACCGCGACGGCCTCGCGCGCCGTCTCGGGCAGCTTCTCCAGCCACTCCGCACCGTCGGGAGCCGTCTCACCGAGCGCCCTCACCAGGCGCTGCGGCGGTTCGAGGACCATGCGCGAGTAGTTCCCTTCGTGCTGTAAGCGATGCCTGCCGCCACTTCCGGCCCGCAGCCCCGTCACGCCGTCGGCGTCGGAGCCCCCGAGGCCGGGTCGGCCCGCTCGGCGAGCCCAGGGAAGGCTACGCTCTCCCCGCTCCAGCGCACCGCCCGCACCGCGGCCTCCCGCAGCGCCTCGGCCGCCGCACGGCGCCGCGCGCCACGGCTCGCGCGCACCAGGTCCGAGTACACCCCGGCCACCCGGTTCTCCAGCTCCGCCGCGAGCCTTACCGCCGCGGCCGCGTCCGGCACCGGGAACGGCAGCGCGTATCCCGCGGCGGCCACGACGGGCTCGCCGCCCGTGTCCTCCACGTCGCGCACCAGCGCGTCCCGGCGCGCGCGGTGCGCGTCGTACGCCGCACGCGCGTCGGTGCGACGCTCCTTCGCGATCCGTCCGCCGACGACCCCGTAGCCGTACACCGCCGCGTGCTCCGCGGCCAGGGCCGCCTGGAGTGCCCGCAGCTCCCGGTCCTTCGCCTCGCTCACCCGTCACCCCTTCGTCAGCAGATACACGTGCGCCGCCCCGGCCGCCGCCACCGAGGCCAGCAGCCGGGCCAGCTCGGCCGGCGCGTCCAGCAGCGCCTCCAGGCGCCGGTCGGCGATCTCCCGCTCCGCGGCGGCGAGCCCGGCGAGGGCGTCCTTCTCCGTCGCGGGCACGGAGGCCGTCGGCGAGGCGGACCGCTGCGCCCCGGAGGGGGACGGCGACCCCTGCGACCCCGGCGACGCCGACGCCGTGGGCGTCGCCGTGCTCCCGAGGGCCTCCGCGTGCCGCACGACCTCCTCGCGCAGCGGACGCAGCCGCGGCGCGAGCCCGGCGTGCGCCGCGATCACGGCGTCGTACCGCTCGGCCAGCTTCCTGCTGTCGCCCGCCGCACGCGCGCGTGCCCGCTCGGCGGGCGAGGGACGGCTGCCGGCGGTGGTGTCGGACTTCTCGGACCCGGCGGAACAACCCGTCACGAGCAGGGCCGTCGAGGCGACGGTGAACAGGCTCCTTCTGCGCGGCCCCGAGCGGGCGCGGGGAGCGTGGGGGAACGGCACGGCAGGCGTCCTCGGGGGCTCGTACGAACGTGGCGACGGAAAGAACGAACGGGAAGGAGGGCCACAGGCCCGTGATCACGGTACCCGGGCATCCGCCCGACGGCGGTCAGCGGCACCCTCCGTGACAGGGTGGACGGCATCACCCCTCGCGACCGGATACTCTTTGACCAGACACGCGCCCCATCCCACAACAGCACACGCGGCCGAGGAGTCACCCGGATGAGCACCACCCAGAGCGAGAGGCTTCGAGAACTTCTGGAACCGCTCGTCAGCTCGCAGGGCCTCGATCTCGAGGAGATCGCCGTGGACGCGGTCGGCCGCAAGCGTGTGCTGCGCGTCGTCGTCGACTCCGACACCGGTGCAGACCTGGACCGGATCGCCGATGTGAGCCGCGCGCTCTCGGCGAAACTCGACGAGACCGACGCGATGGGCAGCGGGGAGTACACCCTCGAGGTCGGCACCCCGGGCGCGGAGCGCCCCCTCACCGAACACCGGCACTACGTGCGTGCCACGGGCCGTCTGGTGAGCTTCCGGCTGACCGCGGGCGACGAACTGGTCGCCAGGATCCTGCGGGTCGACGACGAAGGCCTCGACCTCGAGGTGCCCGGGGTCAAGGGCCGCAAGGCCACCGCGCGCAGCCTCGCCTTCGACGACATCAGCAGGGCGCGCGTCCAGGTCGAGTTCAACCGCAAGGAAGACGAGACCGGCACGAACGACAAGAACGTCAAGAACGACGAGACGGAAGAGGAGGCGTAACCGTGGACATCGACATGAGTGCCCTTCGGCTCTTGGTACGGGAGAAGGAGATCTCCCTCGACCTGCTGGTCAAGGCGATCGAATCGGCCCTCCTCATCGCCTACCACCGCACCGAGGGAAGCCGCCGCCACGCGCGTGTGGAGCTCAACCGGGAGTCCGGACATGTGACGGTGTGGGCGAAGGAGGACCCCGAGGACCTCGAAGAGGGCCAGGAGGCCCGCGAGTTCGACGACACCCCGTCCGACTTCGGCCGCATCGCGGCCACCACGGCCAAGCAGGTCATCCTGCAGCGCCTGCGCGACGCCGAGGACGACGCGACGCTCGGTGAGTACGCCGGCCGCGAGGGCGACATCGTCACCGGCGTGGTCCAGCAGGGCCGCGACCCGAAGAACGTCCTGGTCGACATCGGCAGGTTGGAGGCCATCCTGCCGGCGCAGGAGCAGGTGCCGGGCGAAACCTACCCGCACGGCATGCGGCTGCGCAGTTATGTCGTCCGGGTCGCGAAGGGCGTGCGCGGCCCGTCGGTCACCCTGTCGCGTACGCACCCCAACCTGGTGAAGAAACTCTTCGCCCTGGAGGTGCCGGAGATCGCCGACGGCTCCGTGGAGATCTCCGCCATCGCCCGCGAGGCCGGCCACCGTACGAAGGTCGCCGTCCGCTCCACCCGGTCCGGGCTGAACGCCAAGGGCGCCTGCATCGGCCCCATGGGCGGCCGTGTACGCAATGTCATGGGCGAGCTGAACGGCGAGAAGATCGACATCGTCGACTGGTCGGACGACCCGGCCGAGATGGTGGCGAACGCGCTGTCGCCGGCGCGGGTCTCCAAGGTCGAGATCGTGGACCTGGCCGCCCGCTCGGCCCGGGTGACCGTGCCGGACTACCAGCTGTCGCTGGCGATCGGCAAGGAGGGGCAGAACGCCCGCCTGGCCGCTCGCCTGACCGGCTGGCGGATCGACATCCGGCCGGACACCGAACAGCCCGGGGAATAGATCCAAGCCGCCGCCCGCTGAGATTACGACAGTCTGGCGGGCGGCATCTGTTCGATTCTTGCCCCAAAGGGGTGAGGTCGGCCCGGGGAGGTAGACTGAGACGTGTCTGGCCGGACATCTACCCGCGCACGCCCCGAGCGAACCTGCGTGGGCTGCCGGGAGCGAGCGGTCAAGAACGAACTGCTGCGGATCGTGGCGATCGAGGACGCGTGCGTCCCGGATCCACGCGGTACGCTGCCCGGCCGGGGTGTTTATGTACACCCCGTCCCGGTCTGTCTTGACCAGGCGGTGCGCCGAAGGGCGTTTCCGCGGGCGCTCCGCGTCCCGGGACCGCTCGACGTAAAGGCGTTGCGCCACCACGTCGAGCAGGCACAGGGTTGTGACAGCAACCCGTAAGAAGACATGCCGTGCGGAACCCCCCGTACGGTCTGGTACCTCGCGAGTCGAAAGCAGGTCGAGATTGCGATGAGCACTCGATGAGTACGCGATGAGTACGCCCATGAACTAGCGACGGTCCGGACGCAACCCGGACCTCAAAGGAGCGAAGTGGCTAAGGTCCGGGTCTACGAACTCGCCAAGGAGTTCGGTGTGGAGAGCAAGGCCGTCATGGCCAAGCTCCAGGAGCTCGGTGAATTCGTCCGTTCGGCGTCTTCCACGATCGAAGCGCCCGTAGTACGCAAGCTGACCGACGCCTTCCAGCAGGGCGGGGGCAACGGCAAGTCCGCCGCGAAGCCCGGCGCCCCTCGGAAGGCAGCCCCCAGGCCCGCCGCGCCCTCGCCGGCGCAGGCCGCGGGAACCTCCCAGGCCGCCAAGGCAGCGGGGGAGCGTCCTGCTGCCCCGAAGCCGCCGACCGCACCCAAGCCCGCCGCGGCCCAGCCGCCGGCGGCTCCGTCGGCGCCCTCTCCGGCCACCCCCGGTCCCCGTCCGACGCCGGGCCCGCGGCCCGCGCCGCGTCCGGCACCGGCGGCTCCGGAGTTCCAGGCCCCGCCGGCCGCGCAGGCTCCCTCCCCGGCTCCGTCCGGGCCGAAGCCCGGCGCGCGTCCTGGTGCCCCCAAGCCCGGCGGTCGCCCCGGCGGCCAGGGTCAGGGCGGCCAGGGTGGTCAGGGCGGACGTCCGGCCGGTCAGGGTCAGCGCCCCGGTGGCGGCGGTCAGCGTCCGGGTGGACGCCCGGCCGGTCCGCGTCCGGGTAACAACCCCTTCACCTCCGGTGGTTCCACCGGCATGGCCCGCCCGCAGGCGCCCCGCCCGCAGGGCGCGCGTCCCGGCGGTCCCGGTGCTCCCGGCGCCGGCCCCGTCCCCAGGCCCCCGGTGGCCAGGCCGGCGGTCCGCGTCCGCAGGCTCCGGGCGGGCAGCGTCCCACCCCGGGCTCCATGCCGCGTCCGCAGGGCGGTCCCCGTCCCGGTGGCGGCCCCGGCGGCCCGCGTCCGAACCCCGGCATGATGCCGCAGCGTCCGGCTGCCGGTCCCCGTCCCGGTGGCGGCCCCGGCGGTGGCCGTGGTCCGGCCGGTGCCGGTCGTCCCGCTGCCGGTCGTCCCGGTGGCGGCGGCGGCTTCGCCGGCCGTCCGGGCGGCGGCGGTGGCGCCGGTCGTCCCGGTGGCGGCGGCGGCTTCGCCGGTCGTCCCGGTGGCGGCGGCTTCGGTGGCGGCGGTGGCCGTCCCGGCTTCGCCGGCCGTCCTGGCGGCCCCGGTGGCCGCGGTGGCACGCAGGGCGCCTTCGGCCGTCCCGGCGGTCCGGCCCGTCGTGGCCGCAAGTCGAAGCGGCAGAGGCGTCAGGAGTACGAGGCCATGCAGGCCCCGTCGGTCGGCGGCGTGATGCTGCCTCGCGGCAACGGCGAGAGCATTCGCCTGTCGCGCGGTGCGTCGCTCACCGACTTCGCGGAGAAGATCAACGCCAACCCGGCGTCGCTCGTCGCGGTCATGATGAACCTCGGCGAGATGGTCACCGCGACCCAGTCCGTCTCCGACGAGACGCTCCAGCTCCTCGCCGGCGAGATGAACTACACGGTTCAGATCGTCAGCCCGGAGGAGGAGGACCGCGAGCTGCTCGAGTCCTTCGACCTGGAGTTCGGCGAGGACGAGGGCTCCGAGGAGGACCTGGTCGTCCGTCCGCCGGTGGTCACCGTCATGGGTCACGTCGACCACGGCAAGACCCGCCTGCTCGACGCCATCCGCAAGACGAACGTCGCCTCGGGCGAGGCCGGCGGCATCACGCAGCACATCGGTGCCTACCAGGTCACGACCGAGGTCAACGAAGAGGATCGCAGGATCACCTTCATCGACACCCCGGGTCACGAGGCGTTCACCGCCATGCGTGCCCGTGGTGCGAAGTCGACCGACATCGCGATCCTGGTCGTCGCGGCCAACGACGGCGTCATGCCGCAGACGGTCGAGGCGCTCAACCACGCCAAGGCGGCCGACGTCCCGATCGTCGTCGCGGTCAACAAGATCGACGTCGAGGGCGCGGACCCGACCAAGGTGCGCGGTCAGCTGACCGAGTACGGCCTGGTGGCCGAGGAGTACGGCGGCGACACCATGTTCGTCGACATCTCCGCCAAGCAGGGTCTGCACATCGACAGCCTCCTGGAGGCCGTCGTCCTCACCGCCGACGCCTCGCTCGACCTGCGGGCCAACCCGGCGCAGGACGCGCAGGGCATCTCGATCGAGTCCCGGCTCGACCGCGGCCGCGGTGCCGTGGCGACCGTCCTCGTCCAGCGAGGCACCCTGCGGGTCGGCGACACGATGGTGGTGGGCGACGCCTACGGCCGCGTGCGCGCCATGCTCGACGACAACGGCAACAACGTCGCCGAGGCCGGCCCGTCGACGCCGGTTCAGGTCCTGGGCCTGACCAACGTCCCGGGTGCGGGCGACAACTTCATCGTCGTCGACGAGGACCGTACGGCCCGTCAGATCGCCGAGAAGCGCGCCGCCCGTGAGCGCAACGCCGCGTTCGCCAAGCGCACGCGCCGCGTGTCGCTGGAGGACCTGGACAAGGTGCTCAAGGCCGGCGAGGTCCAGCAGCTGAACCTGATCATCAAGGGTGACGCGTCCGGATCGGTCGAGGCCCTCGAGTCCTCGCTGCTCCAGCTGGACGTCGGCGAAGAGGTCGACATCCGCGTCCTGCACCGCGGCGTCGGTGCGGTCACGGAGTCCGACATCGACCTGGCGATGGGCTCGGACGCCATCGTGATCGGCTTCAACGTGCGCGCCGCCGGGCGGGCACAGCAGATGGCCGAGCGCGAGGGCGTGGACGTCCGCTACTACTCGGTCATCTACCAGGCGATCGAGGAGATCGAGGCGGCCCTCAAGGGCATGCTCAAGCCGGAGTACGAAGAGGTCGAGCTCGGCACGGCGGAGATCCGCGAGGTCTTCCGCTCGTCCAAGCTGGGCAACATCGCGGGTGTTCTCATCCGCTCCGGCGAGGTCAAGCGCAACACCAAGGCGCGCCTCATCCGCGACGGCAAGGTCATCGCGGAGAACCTCAACATCGACGGTCTGCGTCGCTTCAAGGACGACGTCACCGAGATCCGCGAAGGCTTCGAGGGCGGTATCAACCTCGGGAACTTCAACGACATCAAGGTCGACGACGTCATCGCGACGTACGAGATGCGCGAGAAGCCGCGGGCGTAACACCCCACGGTGTGTACCGGCCGGCGGGACAGCGGTCCCGCCGGCCGGTCCGTGTGTCCAGGGCCGGGAGCCACGGAGCGTAATATCCGTCGATCGGGCTCGCCCCTTCGTTGTACGGTTCTGATGTCCTCCGCCCACCACGGGCGGTGGGGACGTCGATCCCGTGCCGGCGGGTGAACCGGTTGTGCATGTATGTGGGGACGCTGTCCTTCGACCTCCTCCTCGGCGACGTTCGCTCGCTGAAGGAGAAGCGCTCCGTCGTCCGCCCGATCGTCGCCGAGCTCCAGCGGAAGTACGCGGTGAGCGCGGCCGAGGTGGATCACATGGACCTCTATCGCAGGGCGATCATCGGCCTGGCGGTGGTGTCCGGCGACGCGGCGCACCTGACCGACGTACTGGACCGGTGCGAACGGCTGGTCGCCGGGCGCCCCGAGGTGGAGCTGCTGTCCGTCAGGCGGCGCTTCCACGGCGAGGACGACTGACGAATCCAGGCTCCGGGAACCCGGAGTTCCGACCACTCAGACAGGAAAGAACGGGAGACGGACCAGTGGCCGACAACGCGCGGGCGAAAAGGCTGGCGGACCTCATCCGAGAGGTGGTGGCCCAGAAGCTGCAGCGCGGGATCAAGGACCCGCGGCTCGGCACACACGTCACCATCACGGACACCCGGGTCACGGGTGACCTGCGGGAGGCGACCGTCTTCTACACGGTGTACGGGGACGAAGAGGAGCGCACCGCCGCGGCGGCCGGCCTGGAGAGCGCCAAGGGCATCCTGCGCTCCGAGGTGGGCCGGGCGGCGGGCGTGAAGTTCACGCCGACCCTGGCGTTCGTCATGGACGCGCTCCCGGACACCGCGCGCAACATCGAGGACCTCCTCGACAAGGCGCGCCAGTCCGACGCCAAGGTGCGCGAGGCGTCCGCTGGCGCCACCTACGCGGGCGGGGCCGACCCGTACCGCAAACCCGAGGACCCCGCGGACGCAGAGACGGACGACACCGCCGAATGACCCGGAAGCACACCACGCCCGACGGCCTCGTCATCGTCGACAAGCCGTCGGGCTTCACCTCGCACGACGTGGTCGCCAAGATGCGCGGCATCGCCCGCACCCGGCGCGTCGGCCACGCCGGAACCCTCGACCCGATGGCGACGGGCGTCCTCGTCCTCGGCGTCGAGAAGGCGACCAAACTCCTCGGCCACCTCGCGCTGACCGAGAAGGAGTACCTGGGCACCGTCCGGCTCGGGCAGAACACCCTCACGGACGACGCCGAGGGCGAGATCACCTCGTCCGCCGACGCATCCGGGGTCACCCGCGAGGCAGTAGACGCCGGCGTCGCCAAGCTGACCGGCGCCCTCATGCAGGTGCCGTCCAAGGTCAGCGCCATCAAGATCGACGGCGTGCGTTCCTACAAACGGGCCCGGGAAGGCGAGGAGTTCGACATCCCCGCCCGGCCGGTCACCGTCTCCTCGTTCGCCGTGCACGACGTCAGGCCGGCCGTCGCAGAGGACGGCACCCCGGTGCTCGACCTGGTGGTCTCCGTCGTCTGCTCCTCCGGTACGTACATCCGCGCCCTCGCCCGTGACCTGGGCGCCGGCCTGGGCGTGGGCGGCCACCTCACGGTGCTGCGCCGCACCCGGGTCGGTCCGTACAAGCTGGACACGGCCCGCACCCTCGAACAGCACCAGCAGGAGCTGACCGTGCTGCCGATCGCCGAGGCCGCGGCTGTGGCCTTCCCGCGCTGGGACGTCGACGTCCGGCGCGCCCGGCTGCTCACCAACGGTGTGCGGCTGGAGATGCCCGAGGAGTACGCGGGGGCCGGTCCGGTGGCCGTCTTCGGTCCCGAGGGCCGGTTCCTCGCCCTCGTCGAGCAGCACAGGGGCAAGGCCAAGAGCCTGGCCGTCTTCACCTGAGGCCTGGCACGGGCGGCTGACGGTGTGTTCCGCCCGTGGAGCGGCGTCACGGGGATGGACATGCCGCCGCTCCACGGTCCCCCTCGGTTCCCCCACCCCAAAGGTCTATCCATCCGGGCCCGTTCATTCACCCGTAAGTGCGGGCGCTCGGAGTGAACCGGGGGAGTGGAAGGGGGCGCGTTCGCCGAGTGAGCTGCCCCGCTGATCATTCCGGCCTTATTGTCGAGGACAAGGCAGGGCGAGGGCACGGCACGAAGGCACGGCGGGGAGGCTCGACGATGACGTCGCGCAACGGTCCGGTGGGGCGGGAGCCCGTCCGGACGGCGGGGGAGCACTCACCCGGCGACGTCCTCATCCGCATCCACGACCTCGCCGGCCGCCCGCGCGGTCTCGGTTTCCCCGCCGACCACCGCGGCACCCTGATCACCAGTCACGAGGTCGTCGACGGTCTGCCCCGCCTCGTCCTGCACGCCCCCGGCGACCGCCACCGCGTGGTGAGCGCCGACGCCGTCACCCCGCTGCCCGAACTGGGCCTCGCCCTCGTCCGCGGTGAGGGGCTCGGCGCCGCTCCCCTGCCCGTCACCGTGCGGAACCGCGTCGAGAACGGCACCTATGTGCGGATCGCCGCCGGATGCTGGCGCGAGGCACGCGTACTGGGCGCGGCCACCGTGACGTACACGGCCACCGACCGTTGCCACATCCTCGATGACGCGCTGGAACTCGCCATCGGCACCACCGGCCGCGACGCCCTGCGCCTCGGCGGCGGAGCGGCCGGCGGCCCCGTGCTCGACGCCGCCACCGGCGCCGTGCTCGGCGTCCTCGGCACGGCCCTCCGTTCCGGCAGCCGCGACGTCGGCTTCGCCGTGCCGCTCCGCCCCGCCCGGGGCCCGCTCGCCGAACTGCTCGCGGAGAACGCGGCGACGGTCCCGGCGTACGGCACCGACCTCAATGTCGCCGGCGTCCTGGAACTCACCGCCACCTCGGTCGGGCAGGACGGCCCGTCGGGCGCCCTCGCCCCCGGAGGCGTGGTGCCGGTGGAGCGGGCGGCCACGACCGCGGAGTTCGCCGCGTTCGAGCGCGGCCGGGCCGCGGTGCTCGGCCTCGTCGGACAGCCCGGCAGCGGCCGTACGACGGAACTGGCGGCGCTCGCCGCCCGCCGCCACCGCGCCGGACTGCCCACGCTGTGGCTGCGCGGCGCCGATCTGCGGAACGACGACCTCTCCGTCGCGAACGCGGCCCACCGGGCACTCGACCGGGCCGCCCGCATCGTGGCCGCCTCGCGCACCCCGTTCCCGGGCGGCCCCGAAGGCCTCGGCGACACCGGCCCGGGGCGCCTCGCCGCGCTGGCCGGCACCGCCGGCCGCCCTCTGCTGGTTCTGCTCGACGGACCGGAGGAGATGCCGCCCGCCCTGGCCGACCGCCTCGCCCAGTGGACCGACGGGACGGCGCGATGGCTGCGGCGGACGGGCGCGCGGCTGGTGGTGGGGTGCCGCGCGGAGTACTGGGAGAGCGCGGGCGCACTCCTCCCCGCGGACCTGTTGCACGGGGGCGGACGTCAGGACGAAGCCGCCGATGGCCTCCCCGCGTGCGTGCGCCTCGGTGACCTGACCGCCGAGGAGGCCATCCACGCGCGTGCCCGCTACGGCATTCCGGAGGGCTCCCCGGCCGACTCCCGGCACCCGCTGACGCTCCGGCTGCTCTCGGAGGTCCGGGCCGCCCTCGCCGACGCCCCTCAGGCTCCGGACGCCCGCGCCGACCGCCACGACGTCCTCTCCGCCCACCTGGACCTGATGTGTCTGCGCGTGGCCGTGCGCCTCGCCGCCGAGAGCGGGCTGCGCGGCACCGCCGTACGCCGGCTGGCCGCCAGGGTCTCCGGGCAGGTGCACGAGGCCGCCCGGCGCAGTCTCGGCCCCGGGCAGGGCGAGCTGGACCGGGAGGCGTTCGAGGCGGTGTTCCCGTGGGGGCCCGCCCCGGCCCGGCTCGGCGGTGGCACCGGCTGGGCCTCCGCCGTGCTCGCCGAGGGCATCCTCGTCCCGGCCGGGACGGGCTACCGCTTCGCCCACGAGGAACTCGCCGACTGGCTCCACGGCACCCACCTCGACCTGGACGCGGCCCTGCGCGTCCTGGTCCACGACCACGGTCACGACACCCGCCCCGGCACCGACCGCGCCCCCGTCCCGCACCACCGAGTCGGCCCCGTCGTCCAGGCCATGCTGCTGCTCGCCCGTCAGCACGGCACCGGCCCGCTCGCCTCCCGGCTGGCGGACCTGGTGCACGCCCTCGACGCCGACCCCGGCTCCTGGTGGGCCGCACGGCTGCTCACCGAGACCCTCGCGCGCGTGCCCGACGCGACGCCCTGCACCGAGGTACTGCGGCTGCTGGCCGACCGGGTCGTGGCCTGGCGGCAGCAGCGGCGGAGGGTGCCGAGGGAGCTGGGACCGGCCTTCTGGACGGCTCTCCCGCTTCCCCTGGAGACCGGCTTCGAGCTGCTGCGCCGCCTCGTCCACGCCGACGGCCCCCCGTGCGAGACCGGTCCCCGCTTCCTGGACGCCGCCGCCCGTCTGTTCACCGCCGACCCCGTCGCCGTGCTCCCGCACCTCGTGCGGTGGTTCGAGGACGAGCGGCCGCTGCCCGCCACTCCGCACGCGACCGTCGCCACGGCGGCGCAGGCGCTGCTGCACACCCATCGGCACCGCGCCCCGGACACACTCACCGAGGTGCTCGCCGACAGCGCGCACCGGCGGGCCGGACAATTGCTCGCCGCGCTGGCCGAGGAGGACCCCCCGGCGGTGTGCCGGGCCGTCGACCGGTGGGCGCGCGACGAGCGGCCCGCACGCCGCGCGGCAGCCGTGGCGTACGGACTGCGGGCCGCACCGCACGTCCGTGACGCGACCGACCGCACCCTGCTGCGGTACGCGGCCCTCGCCCTGCTGGTGCACACCGCCGACCGCACCCTGCACGGCGGCGCGCTCGCCCTCCTCGTCCAGGACCCGAGCAGCAGGGACCGCCACCTCCCGCGGGCCCTGGAACACTTCGCGGCCGGCGACCCGCACCTCCCGCCGAGCGCGCTGACCGGTGCCCTCGCCACCCATCCGGAGCCCGTCCTCGAGGCCTTCCGCGCCAGGCTCGCACACGCGGACGCGCGCGAGCCCCTGCACACCCTCGCCGAGGCCACCACGCCCGCCCTGGCCCCTCGCGTCGCCGCGCTCCTGCGGGCGGCGGTGGAACAGCGGCCGGACCTCGCGAGAGAGCTGGCCGCGTACGCGGACCGGCGCCTGGACCAGGAGCCGGCCGACCACGACGTACTCCTGCCGCTGCTCACCGGCCTGCTGGAGGGCGGCCCGCAGCCGTTGCGGGCCGCCCTCGCCGGTGTCCTCGCGGAACCCGGCACCCCCGCTTCCCGACCCTTGCGCCGCGAACTGCTGGATCCGCTCCTCACTCGCGCACACGACCCCGCCGTCCTGGCCGCGGTGCTGGCCGCCGCCGCCCGCTGCTCCGGCTCCGCCGCGCGTGAGCTCGTGCACCACACCGGTCTGCTCCTCGTCCGCACCCCCGACGGCGCCGCCCGCTTCGACAGCGGCCTGGTCGACCTTGGGCGGCGGGTGCCGGGCTTCGCCGCCGCCCTGGCCCACTGGCTGGCGGACGCGCCCCAGGAGTGGGCCGCCGTGGTGGGCCCCGGCACCCGCCGGATGATCGAGAACCTGGCGGACGTGGGCGTCCCCGCCTGAGCCGCGGTCGGCCGCGAGCCCCGTCACAGCACCCATGCCGATGCGGGCCGACGGCGGTCGGCATGGCACCCTTAGACCTGCGCAGGAGAAGTCCACGGACTCGGCTCGACAAGGTTTCGACAAGGAGCAGGCACAGTGCAGCGCTGGCGTGGCTTGGAGGACATCCCCAGGACTGGGGGCGCAGCGTCGTCACCATCGGCTCCTATGACGGAGTCCATCGCGGACACCAGTTGATCATCCGGCATGCCGTGGACCGCGCCCGGGAGCTGGGCGTCCCCGCGGTCGTCGTCACCTTCGATCCGCACCCCAGCGAGGTCGTCCGCCCCGGCAGCCACCCGCCGCTGCTCTCCCCGCACCACCGCCGTGCCGAGCTCATGACCGAGCTGGGGGTGGACGCGGTCCTGATCCTCCCGTTCACCACGGAGTTCTCGAAGCTGTCGCCGGCCGAATTCGTGGGGAAGGTCCTGGTCGACAGGCTGCACGCCAAAGCGGTCGTCGAGGGCCCCAACTTCCGCTTCGGGCACCGGGCCGCGGGCACCGTGGAGTTCCTCGCCGAGCAGGGCAAGGTCTACGACTTCGAGGTCGAGGTCGTCGACCTGTACGTCACCGGAGAGGCGGGCGGCGGCGAGCCGTTCTCCTCCACGCTCACCCGCCGCCTGATCGCCGAGGGCAACGTCGAGGGCGCCGCCGAGATCCTGGGCCGCCCGCACCGGGTGGAGGGCGTGGTCGTCCGCGGTGCCCAGCGCGGTCGCGCACTGGGCTTCCCCACGGCCAACGTCGAGACGCTCCCGCACACCGCGATCCCCGCCGACGGCGTCTACGCGGGCTGGCTGCACGCCCAGGGCGAGGCCATGCCGGCCGCGATCTCCGTCGGCACCAACCCGCAGTTCGACGGCACCGAGCGCACGGTCGAGGCCTACGCCATCGACCGCGTCGGCCTGGACCTCTACGGCCTCCACGTCGCCGTCGACTTCCTCGCCTTCGTCCGCGGCCAGGCCAGGTTCGACACCCTGGAGGCCCTGATGGAGCAGATGGCCGCGGACGTCAGACGCTGCGCGCATCTGGTGGCCGCCGCCGGCAAGGCGTAGCCCCTCAAGCAGCGCCTGCCGCGGTCAGGCTTCGCCCGCGCGGGCCCAGTGGCATGCCACCTGGCCGCCCGCGCCGCCGCCTCCGCCGTCGAGGATCTCCAGGTCCTGGGTCCGGCACGCGTCCGCCACGCCCGCCCGGTCCGCCTCGCCGCCGAGCAGGACCTGGCAGCGCGCGTGGAACCGGCAGCCCCCGGGGACACGGGCCGGGTCCGGGGGCTCGCCCGTGAGGACAACCGGGTCGCCCGGCGCCTCCGGGAGCACCGACAACAGGGCCTGGGTATAGGGATGCCGGGGCGCGGTCAGCACCTGCTCCACCGCCCCGGTCTCCACGATTTGGCCGAGATACATCACCGCGACCCGGTCGGCGATGTTCCAGGCCAGCCCCAGGTCGTGCGTGACCACCAGTGCGGACAGGCCCAGTTCGGTGCGCAGCCGGAGCAGCAGCGCCAGGATCTCGCCGCGTACGGAGGCGTCCAGGGAGGCCACCGGTTCGTCGGCGACGAGGAGTTCGGGCTCCAGGACCAGCGCACCCGCGATCACCACCCGCTGGCGCTGCCCGCCGGACAGCTCGTGCGGGTACCGCAGGAAGAAGCGCTCCGGTGGCCGCAGCCCGGCTCGGGACAGGGCCCCCGCGACCGCCGCCCGCTCGTCGCCGCCGTAACCGTGGATGCGCAGTCCCTCGGCCACCGCGTCGTACACCGTGTGCCGGGGATTGAGCGAACCGCTCGGGTCCTGCAGAACCAACTGGACCCGCTTGCGGTACGCCTTGAGGGAACGGCCGGAGTAGTCCAGCGGCCGCCCGCCGAAGGCGACGCGCCCCGCGGTCGGCTCGACCAGGCCCAGCAGGGAACGGGCCAGGGTCGTCTTGCCGCAGCCCGACTCACCCACCAGAGCGACGATCTCACCGGGCCGGATGTCGAGATCGACGCCGTCCACCGCGCGAGCGGGCGGGGCGCCGCGCCGGCCGGGGAAGACGACGTGGAGGCCCTGGGCGCTCAGCAGGGGTGGCGTGCCGGTGAAGCCGGAGGAGCCGGGGACAACAGCGGGGGAGGCCGTCATGGGGTGGTACGCCTCACTTCCTCCAGGGACCGCGGACCGGGTTCCTGCGGACCGGATTCCTGCGGTTCGGACGTTTGAGCCTCGGGCTCCTGCGGTTCGGGTTCGTGCCGTTCGGGTTCGTGGTCCCGTGGGTTCTCGGGTGTGTCCTCCGCGACCCGCACACAGGCCGCCTGCCGCTGAGGCCCCGCCGGCCGCAGCGCCTGGTCCTCGACCGCGCAGGACTCCAGGGCCACCGGGCAGCGCGGATGGAAGGTGCAGCCGGTCGGCAGCGCCGACGGGTCCGGCGGGTCACCCGCCAGCCCCCGCGGCGCGAAGCGGGACACCGGGTCGCCGATACGGGGGAACGCCGCCGACAGCGCATGGGCGTAGGGGTGCCGGGCGGCCTCGTACACCTGCCCGGCCGGGCCCTCTTCCACCACCCGGCCCGCGTACATCACCGCGAGCCGGTCGCAGGTGTCGGCGAGGACCGCCAGATCATGGCTGATCATGATCAGCCCCACGTCCTGGTCCGCGACCAGCTGCTCGATGAGCCGCAGGATCTGCGCCTGGATCATCACGTCGAGCGCGGTGGTCGGCTCGTCCGCGACGATCAGCCGCGGATCGCAGGCCAGCGCCATCGCGATCATGACGCGCTGGCGTTGCCCGCCGGACAGCTCGTGCGGGTAGTCCGTCGCGCGGGCGGCCGGGAGACCGACGTGCTCCAGCAGCTCACCGGCCTTCTTCCGCGCCCCGGCCGGGGTCGCTTTCCGGTGCAGCAGGATCGGCTCGGCGATCTGGTCGCCGATGCGGTGGACGGGGTTGAGGGAGTGCATCGCGCCCTGGAACACGATCGAGGCCCCGGCCCAGCGGACCGCCCGTACCCGGCCCCACTTCATGGCCAGGACGTCCTCGCCGTCCAGCAGAATCTCCCCCCTGTCCGCGTCCCGGCCGGCAGTAGTCGCAGCAGCGCGAGCGCGAGCGTGGACTTGCCGCAGCCCGACTCCCCGGCGATGCCCAGCTTCTGGCCGGCCTCCAGGCGCAGGTCCACCCCGCGCACCGCGGCGGCCCCGCCCGCATACGTCACCGTCAGGTCCCTGACGTCGAGCAGGCTCAACGGGACACCCCCAGCCTGGGGTTGAGGACGGACTCCACGGCTCGCCCGCAGAGTGTGAACGCCAGCGCCACCACGGCGATGGCGACGCCCGGCGGCACCAGGTACCACCAGCGGCCGGCGCTGACCGCGCCCGCCTCCCGCGCGTCCTGCAGCAGCCCGCCCCACGACACCACCGTCGGATCACCGAGCCCCAGGAACGCCAGGGTCGCCTCGGCGAGGATCGCCGCGGAGATGATCAGGGTCGTCTGGGCCAGCACCAGAGGCATCACATTGGGCAGCACATGGCGCGACATCACGTGCCAGTGGCCACCGCCCAGCGCCCGCGCGCGTTCGATGTACGGCCGGGTCTCCACCGCCAGGGTCTGCGCGCGCACCAGCCGGGCCGTCGTCGGCCAGGTCGTCACCCCGATCGCCACGACGATGGTGACGAGCGAGCGGGACATCACGGTGGCCAGCGCGATCGCCAGCACCAGGGTGGGCATCACCAGGAACCAGTCGGTGACGCGCATCATCACCGTCGCGTACCAGCCTCGGAAATGCCCCGCCGTCACGCCGATCAGGGTGCCGATCGCCACCGACAGCACGGCGGCGAGCAGCCCCACCAGCAGTGACACCCGCGCACCCCAGATCACCAGACCGAGCAGGTTCCGCCCGAACTGGTCGGTGCCGAAGGGGAACTCCGTGCTCGGGCTCTCCAGCGGGCTGCCCGGAGCGTCCGTCACGTTGTCCACGTCGGAGCCGACCAGCAGGGGAGCGGCCAGCGCGAGCAGTGCGAAGAGCAGGAGCGCCGCCAGGCCGAAGACGCCGGCCCGGTGGGTGCGGTACTGCCGCCAGAAGCGCGAGGCCGAGTCCCGGCGCCGCCGCCACACGAGCGCGCGCGGACCCGTGGCCGCCGGTCCCTTCCCCGCGGCGGCCGTGGTGACCGCGAGCGTGTCCGGGGGCGTCCCGTCATCGGCCGTGGTGCTTTTGGCGGCCGGTTTCCCTGTCGTGCCGTTGTCGGTCGTCATCGGCCCACCCGGGGGTCGAGCAGCGGATAGATCAGATCGGCCAGCGTGTTCATCACGATCACCGCGGCGGCGAACACGAAGAACAGCCCCTGCACCAGCGGCAGATCGGGCACGCTCAGCGCCTGGTAGAACAGCCCGCCGAGCCCCGGCCAGGAGAACACCGTCTCCACCAGGATCACACCGGCCACCGTCCGGCCGAGGTTGATGAAGATCAGCGTCACCGTCGGCAGCAGCGCGTTGGGCACCGCGTGCCTGCGCCGTACGAGGTCGTCGCGCAGCCCCTTGGCACGCGCGGTGGTCAGATAGTCGCTGCCCATCTCGTCCAGCAGCGCCGACCGGGTCACCAGCAGCGTCTGCCCGTACTCCACCGCGACCAGCGTCAGCACGGGCAGCACCAGATGGTGTGCCACGTCCAGGACTTGGGCGAAGCCCTCCTCGCCGCCCGACTCCATGCCACCGGTGGGGAACAGCCCCGGAATCGGGCCGATGCCCACCGACAGCGTGATGATCAGCAGCAGCCCGAGCCAGAAGGACGGGATGGAGTACAGCGTCAGAGCCAGCCCCGTGTGGAGCCGGTCCCCGAGCCGTCCGTGCCGCCACGCCGACCGGGTGCCGAGCACGATGCCGAGCACCGTGTAGAGGGCGAACGCGGTACCGGTGAGCAGCAGCGTGTTCGGCAACGCCTCGGTGATCTTGTCGATCACCGGTGAGTTGAACTGGTACGACGTTCCCAGGTCGCCGGTGAGCGCCTTGCCGCAGTAGTCGGTGAACTGCTGCCACAACGGCAGGTCCAGTCCGAACTCCCTTCGATAGGCGGCCAGTTGTTCGGCCGACACCTGACGGCCGCCGGTCATGAACTTCACCGGGTCGCCCGGGATCAGCCGGAAGAGGAAGAAACTGGTGACGAGGACGGCCAGGAGGGATACGGCCGCGCCGGCCACCTTGCCCGCCACGTACCGCAGATACGCGGTGGTGGTGCGGGCGCGCGGCCCGCGGGCCGCCGGTCCGTCCTTCGCCGGACCGGCGGTCTGCGTGCCCTCGACCGGAGCGGATGTCGCGTCGGCGGTCATGAGTACCCGTCGCCCGCCCTACTCACGGTCCTCGGCGGTGGCCCGCCGCCGCATCGCCACGAACACCCCCAGCCCGACGAGAACGACGGCACCCGCGGCGATCCCGACGGTCACACCCGTCGACGATCCGTCGTCGGATGCCTCACCGGAGCTCGCCGGCACCGCGGACCACCAACTCCAGTAACCATCCTGGCCGTAGAGGTTGCCCGCCTTCTTCGGCATCGTGGTGATCGACTCGATCTGGTCGGTGCGGTACGCCTCGACCGCGTTCGGATACGCCATGACGTTCATGTACCCGAGGTCGTACAGCCGTGACTCCATCTGTTTGACGATGTTCGCCCGTTCGGCGGGGTCGTACTCGACCAACTGCTGTGCGTACAGCTCGTCGTACTTCTTGTCGCAGATGAAGTTGTCGGTCGCGCCGGTGTCCTTCGGGGTCGCCGGAAGCGCCCCGCAGGTGTGGATCGACAGAACGAAGTCGGGGTCGGGGTTGACCGACCAGCCGTCGAAGGCCAGGTCGTACTCGCCGGCGAGCCATGGATCGGTCACGTTGTCCAGGCAGCTGAGCGTGATCCCGATGCCGAGGTCGCCCCACCACTCCTCGAGGTACTTGCCGATGGCCTTGTCGTTCGGGTCGGTGGCGTGGCACAGGATCCGGTAGTTCAGCGGCTTGCCGTCCTTGCCGACGCGCTTGCCGTCACCGTTCTTCCTGTAGCCCGCCTGATCGAGCAGTCGGGCCGCCTCCGCCGGGTCGTACGCCAGCTCCTGGTCGGCCGACGGCTCCCAGAAGTACTGCTCGTATCGCGGCGGGATGTAGCCCGCGCCCATCTCCGCGTGGCCCTGGAACACCTTGTCGATGATGGTCTTCCGGTCCACCGCCCTGAACAGCGCGTTGCGGACCCGCTGGTCCAGCAGCGAGGGGTGCCCGTCCCCCATCTTCTCGCCGTTCTTGGCCTTCGCGCCCGGATTGGTGGCGAGGGCGTAGAAGCGGCGGCCCGGCGCGTTGTTGACCTTGATGTTCTTCTCGTTCCGGAGTGAGGCCGCCTGCGCCGGCGTCAGGGACGGCGACCCGGCGACGAACGACACCTCACCCTTGCGCAGCGCGGACACCGCCGCGTCCTGGTCCTTGTAGTACCGGAAGAGCAACTCGTCGAACTTCGGGGCCCCGCGCCAGAAGTCCTTGTTGGGCTCCAGCCGCACATAGCTGTCGGGCTTGTAGTCGGTGAGGACGAACGGCCCGTTGCCGACGATCGGGAAGTCCTTGTCGTTGTTGAACTTCGAGAAGTCGTCGACCTTCTCCCACACGTGTTTGGGCACGATCGGCACGTCCAGCGCCGTCATGGTGGCCTGCGGCTTCTTCAGCCGGATGACCAGCTCGGTCGGGCTCGGCGCGGTGACCTTCTCGAAGTTGGCGACGAAGCTGCCGTTGGCCGTGGCCGCGGCCTCGTCGGTCATCATCGTGTTGAACGTCCACGCCGCGTCCTCGGCGGTGGCCTGCTGCCCGTCCGACCACTTGGAGTCGGAGCGGATGGTGTACGTCCACGTCAACTTGTCCGGGGACGACTTCCACTCGGTGGCCAGACCCGGGATGACGTGGTTGTCCTCGGGGTCGTAGTTGGTCAGATAGTCGTACATAAGTCGGTGAATGCTCGTACTGAGCAGCCGCACCGCGAGGAACGGGCTGAGCGAGTCGACGCTCTGCGCCACCGCGACGGTCAGCGTCTGCTTCCCGTCGTCGGCCGCCTGGGCCTGCCGCGGCGCCGGGTCGAGCGGGGTCGCGAGCCCGGCGGTGAGGGCGAGCGCGGCCGCACCGGCCGCCGTGGCGAGCCGGACGCGGCGCGCAACGCCGCCTCCTGTCCGTGGTCTGGACCGTGGCCCGGTGCCCGGACGCCTGTTCTCGTGTTGACCGCCGTACTGATCGTTCGTGTCCATAGGGTCGCTGACCTCGCGTCATCACTCGCACGGGTAGGACTGGTTGATCAGGTGAGTGGTGAGTGTCTATCAGCGGTATCTGCGGGCGTCAACGGCGTGCACACCCCATGTGGCCTGCGGAAATAACGAATTGACGAGCATCTTGTGTCCATTGGTCGAGACCACTGAAGCGCTCCTGGCCAGCGCCTGGCGCTGTGCCGCACCCCGAAAACGGGAGGGCCCGCATCCGTGTGAGTACGGTGCGGGCCGGAAACGGGACCGGCCCCTCGAAAGGGGCCGATCGGGTGGTATTCCCTACTGCTGCGGAGGCGGAGCCTGCGGGGGAGGTGCCTGCGGAGGCGGCGCCTGCGGGGGAGGTGCCTGCCCTCCGCCGTGCCCACCGTGCTGATCCGGGTGGCCGGGCGGGCTCGGGTACGGATAACCGTAGCCGGGCTGGGGGTACGGCTGGCCGGGGGTGGCCTGCGGGTATGCCGGGCCGGGCGGTGTGGGGGGCTGGGGGTGGCTCTGACCTTGCTGCGGGTAGGGCTGCCCCGGCTGTCCGGGAGGGGCGTACGGCTGGCCGGGCTGCGGCTGCTGGGGGTACGGGCCCGGCTGTCCGGGGTACGGCTGACCCGGGATGTGCTGCCCCGGCAGCGGCGGGGCGGCGACCGGCGGCGGGTTGCCGTCGAAGGTCCACAGGCCGTGCGACTGCTGGTGCCGGACGAAGTCCTCGGCCACCATCGACGCGAGGTTGAAATACGCCTCCCGCACCTTCGGCCGCATCATGTCGAGGTCGACCTCCGCACCGGCGGCCAGATGCTCGTCGAACGGTACGACGATCACGCCGCGGCAACGGGTCTGGAAGTGCGACACGATGTCATCGACCTTGATCATCTTGCCGGTCTCCCGCACACCCGAGATGACCGTGAGCGACCGCGAGACGAGATCCGCGTACCCATGGGCCGACAGCCAGTCCAGTGTCGTACTGGCGCTGCTCGCGCCGTCCACGGACGGCGTCGAGATGATGATGAGCTGATCGGCCAGGTCCAGGACCCCGCGCATGGCGCTGTAGAGCAGACCCGTACCGGAGTCGGTGAGGATGACCGGGTACTGCTTGCCCAGAACGTTGATGGCCCGCCGGTAGTCCTCGTCGTTGAAGGTCGTCGAGACGGCCGGGTCGACGTCGTTGGCGATGATCTCCAGGCCCGAGGGGGCCTGGGAGGTGAACCGCCGGATGTCCATGTACGAGTTGAGGTGGGGGATCGCCTGCACCAGGTCACGGATGGTGGCCCCGGTCTCCCGCCGCACCCGGCGGCCGAGCGTGCCGGCGTCGGGGTTGGCGTCGATCGCGAGGATCTTGTCCTGCCGCTCACTGGCGAGGGTGGCGCCGAGCGCGGTGGTCGTGGTCGTCTTGCCGACACCGCCCTTGAGGCTGATCACGGCGATCCGGTAGCAGGACAGCACCGGCGTACGGATCAGCTCCAGCTTCCGCTGCCGCTCGGCCTCCTCCTTCTTGCCGCCCAGCTTGAAACGCGACCCGCCCGCGGCGGGGCGGCTGCTCTTCGCTTTCTGCTTCTTGTTGAGCAGCCGGTCCGACGACAGTTCCACGGCCGCCGTGTAACCGAGCGGCGCGGCACCGGGGTTGGTCTGCTGCCGCTGGTCGTGCTGGATCGGCTGCGGCCAGGCGGCCCCGGCGCGGGGATCGACGGGCGACTGCGGCGGCTGACCGGCGTGCGGGGGCTGGGGCTGGGGCTGCTGGAGGGGGAATCCCTGCGGGGCGGCCTGCGGTTGCTGCGGCTGCGGGGGTACGGGCTGCTGGGGCGGTGCCTGCGGGGGTACGGGCTGCTGGGGGACGCCTGTTGTGCCGGCGGTTGCTGCGGGAAGCCGTAACCGCCCGGCTGCACCGGGGGAGTCGGGGCGGCCGGCACGGGACCGGCGGGCGGGAACCCGTAACCGGCGGGGGCGCCGGGGGAGGGGGTGGGAGTGGGAGCGGGAACGCCCGGCTGGGGGAAGCCGTATCCGGCCTGCGGAGCGGGCGGCTGTCCAGGCTGTGGTGCCGGTTGCGGTACCGGTTGCTGGGAGGGCGGAGCCGGTGCCTGGTGCGGTGGCGGCGGCCCGTCCGGCGCGTTCCAGGCGGCGGGTGCCGGTTGCGGCGCCTGCGGCTGGAACGCCGGCTGCTGCGCGGGTACCTGCGCAGCAGCCGGCTGTGCCGGTGCCGCCGCGGGGGCCTGCGGCGGCTGTGCGGGCCACTGACTCGCGGGCGCCGGGGTAGCGGGGTACGACGGAGGCGGCGCCACCGGGGGCGCCGGGGGAGTCCAGGCGGACGAGGCCGGGGGGTCGGAGGGAGCCGGGACGGCATCCTGAGGTGCGCTGTCTGCGCCGTCCGGGGTCCTCGTGGCGTCATCCGCACCGTCGGAACCGCCCCCACTGCCCCATGGCACGTCGGTCGGCTCCACGCCGGAGGGGGCCGTGCCGTCGGGTTCGGGCGCGTCTGCCTCGACCTCGGCCGCGACGACCGGGGCGTCGACAGCGTCTTCGGGGTCTTCGGCGTCGTTCGTGCCGTACGCGTCGCGCCCGTCGTCCTGGCCGTCCTCCGCGGAGGGTTCGGAGGGGTCGGCGACGGCGATGTCCTCGGCCTCGGCGCTGTCGGCAGCCTCGACGTCCGCGACGTCCGCGACGTCGTCGGTCCCGTCCTGATCGTCGGCCGACTCCAGCCGCGTGTCCGGCTTCGGCGCCGTCTCCGCCTCGGTCTCGCGCTCCCGGATCTCCCGCTTCAGGGAGGCGGCGGAGAACCGGATGGTGGCACCGCTCTCGAGATCGCCGTTACCGGAGTCCGGTTCCGGCTCAGGCACAGACCGGGGCGCGGGCACAGGTGCCTCGCCCCGCTCGTCACCTTCCGGAGGCTGCTGCGGCTCGAATCCGCTCCCCACCGGCAGCCTGGGCACGGCGCCCGGCCCCCCGGACGGCGGAGCGGGCGGGGGAAAGGCGCACCCGGAGCGGGCGCCGGAGTCGGCGAAGGCTCCCCGGCACCCACCGCGTGCGGCGGGGGAGTCAACCCGGGCAACGGCGGAACGGGCCCGCCGGAACCCGAAGCGGGAGCAGACGAAGGAGAGGGCGGGGAAGCAGGGGAGACCGGAGAGGGCGGGGAAAGCGGAGAGGAAGGCGACGAAGTGACGGCCCCCGTCCCGGAGTTCCCCGACCCCGAACCCTCCGAAGTGTTCTGCGTGTACCAGGCCGGCGGCGCGTAGTCGATGGTGAACTCGCCCGTCGCCTCGACGGCGGACTCCGCGTCGGGCTGGTCATCGCCGGGTGTCGCCCAGCCCCCGCGCGTCCCGTCCCGATCGCTGCTCACAGTTCCTCCTGGTGTGGTCGAGCACCCTCACGCCGTGCTGAGGCGACCATTTCTCGTCATCCGGACTTTTTCGAGGCCGTTCGAGGGCCGCTGCGAGTTCGTCCGATTCACGGTCGTCCGACCCACCGGCTCCCCCGGGACGCCGACGCCCGGTCCACGGGTTCTGGCGTCGCGCCCGGTCCCAGCCTAATCGCCGATGTCGGCACACCGGCAGGCCCGTCCGTCGCTCGGTACACGCCCGTTCCGTCACGGCCTGGTCGGCGGCACCGCCATGCCCGCGGGGGCACCGGACAACGCGTCGCACACCACACCACGGCACGTTCCGTGCCGAAGAAGGGACGAATCGGAATACTTCCCCCACGTGCCGCCGAGTGGCCGTGCCTTCAGTCCATCCGTCGCGGCGTACCCAGCAGCCCGACCTCGGCGTCCGTCGGTTGAGTCATCACGTACTGCCGATCGCGGTCCGCGCACCAGAGAGTGACACCGTCCGCGAGGGTCGGCAACGCGTCCACGTCACCCCTGGGCAAGGCCATAGAGCGGCCCAACTCCCGCGCCTCGTCCGGCGATATCCGCTGCACGCCCACGAGACGCGCCTGCCGGATCAGCCGGGGCGCGACGGGGCTGAGATAGGGCAGAAGCGTCAGCACCGACTTCCAGGGCCCGGAGACCACGCGTCCCCGTGGCGGCCGCATGCCGCAGTCGCGCACCACCAGCACCGGCGTGCCGGCCGAGGCACCCAGCGGCGGTACCCGTCCCACGTCGTAGACCGCGAGCCCGTTCTGACCGCCGCCCATGGCATGGACCATCTGCGTCCACGCCTGCGCACGCCCGGTCTCCACGGCCACCCGCGCGCCGGTCGCCGCGGCCCGCAGCGCGAACACCTGGGCCGTCCACAGACCGCCGATGAGCACGACCTCGTACGGCGTGGGCCGGTTCAGCCCCAGCACCGCCGACTGTCCCTCGGCGTCCACCCCGATGACGACGCCGTCGTCCCCGATGGGCAGTGACAGCGCGTCCAAGTCCTCCGCGGACAGGGTGTGGCGGCCGTGGCGTGGGCCGAGCAGGCCGAAACCGGCGTGCCGCAGGCCGCGCGCCCGCCGGGCGGCCTGCGGCTGTGCACCGCCCGGTACGTCCGCGGCTCCCGGCGCGCCGTACCCGTCCGGCCCGTCAGCGGTCCGTGTCGTCATGGCGGTCACCGAACACCTCCGAGGGGCAGAGTGGCGAGTACACCCGGCAGTTGCTCCCGGTCGAGCCGCGTCAGCGCCGCGCCCGCCTCCCGTGCGGCGTTCTCCAACGCACGCCGTGCTTCGGTCAGTTCCTCGGCGCTGCGCCCGGTGATCCGCAGATGGCCCCGCAGCGACATCTCCCGCCGGTTCGCGCGCGCGAGGGTGAGGCTGACCGTGGTGGCGAGTGCGGGAACCGCCGTGACCCGCGCGACGAACTGGGGCAGGGAGACCCCGCGGTCGCCGCCCAGCTGAGGCCACCTGCGGATCCAGTACGTGGTGTGCCTGCGGTTGTCGCAGCGCCAGCTCCGGCTGGACTCCTCGGTGCGTCTCTCATGCCGGTTCGCCCGTCCCGCTTCGGCCGTCACCAGAGGGTTGGCGCAGGCCGACGTGGCGATGGCCGACGTCAGCTCCTCCTCGTCGAGCACCGTGGCGCGGAACCCGGCGCCGGTCAGCCGGCTGACGAGGTGGTCGGCGACCCGTACGACGCACTTCTGCGCGCCGGCCAAGCCGCCGCCACGGGCCGCCACGGCCTCCGGACACAGCTCCGGGGCGACCTTCAGCGCGATCCAGGTGATCCGTACCGCGGGAGCGCCGGTCTGCTCCTGCAACGGTGCGTAATTGCTGACGGCCACGGACTGACGCGGCAGGTGCAGCGCGGGCGCGGGCTGCGTGTGCAGCACGATCTGCGCCGATTCCAAGAGGATTCCGTCCACCTCGAGTGCGTCCCGCACCAAGGCCAGCGGCAGCGGTCGCCGGCTCCGCTCGGCGCGTAGGGCGGTGGCGTCCCCCTCCACCTGCACCACCGCGGTGACGAAGGTCCCGTCCCCGATGATGCCGACGGGCCGCCGCTCCCGGCCGCCGTACGCGTACGTGCGCAGGCTCGGATCGCACTCCAGGGCCGGGGCAAGTCCCGGCTCGGTGCCGGGCGCTATCACCAGCTCCGGTGCGCGCTTCTGCCGGGCGCGCAGAGCCCGTGCCGTGGCGACCCATTCGGGCAGGGAGCGGCCCCGGCGACGGACGAAGGCCGGCAGGACCAGCGCGACGGCGACAGCGGCGGCGGGCACCAGTGTCAGGGTGCCGAGGGCCCACCCGGTGAGGAGGACGGCGGCCGCGAGCTCCAGCAGTACGATCCGTTGCAGCCGGAACGACCCCGGCCGCCCCGCACGCAGCCTGAGAGGGAGACCGCCTCGCGCGGACGGCTGCCGCGTCGCCCGTGCCCCTGGCCCGGCGGAGCCGCGTGCCCCTGTCCGGTCACGATTCGAGGCCCGCGTTCCGGCAGCCATCACTCCATCCCCCAATTCGCCCACAACTCGCTGAATTTCCGGCACCGCACCAGGCCCCGGAGGGCCCAGGCACCCTACCCGGTCCCCAACTCCCCTCTCACACCAGGCATAGTAGGGGCCGCGTCCGACATCGGCGGGCGGGGGACGGCGATCCCCGGCGTTGCCCGAGTGACACGGGCGGGACACGGGCGCACACGGGCGGGACACGGGGGGAGACACTCACCAATGGCATCTCGGCGGGATCAACTCAACGCCTACACCTTCGCGAAGCGCCGCTTGCTCGCGGCCTACGTCCAGTCGTTCCCGCACGGCTCCGAGGAAGGTGCGCCGCGCCCCCTGCGGGGCGTGGTGCCCGGACTCGTCATCGGCGTGATCGTCATGGCCGTGTTCGGCGCCTGGGGCATGTTCAAGCCCACCGCGCCCAAGGGCTGGGACACCCCGAACGAAAAGGTGATCATCGCCAGCAAGTCGACCACCCGGTACGTCGTCCTGAAGACCGGCGACGAGGCCCAGCTGCACCCGGTGCTCAACATGGCGTCCGCCAAGCTCCTCCTCGCCCCCGGAAAGGGCGACGTCGTCACCGTGAGCGAGTCGCTCCTGGACAGCGGCAGGATCCCGCACGGCCTCACCATCGGCATCCCGTACGCCCCCGACCGTCTGCCCTCCGAGAAGGAGGCGGGCGCCGCCAAGCGGTGGGTGGTCTGTGAGCGTCCGAGCGCGGGCGGCCGGTCCCTCCAGAAGGCCGCGCTGGTCCTCGCCGACCGCGAGAAGGAACTGACCGAGGGAAAGCAGCAGTTGACCGGCGGCGAACTGCTCTACGTGGTGGACCCCGACGGCAAGCGTTTCATCGTGGACCCGGGCGGCACGGCGTACCAGGTCGACGAGGTGGACACCGGTGCCGACCTGGAGTTGCTGCTGCGCACTGTCGTCGGCTCCGGGCGCGAGCCCCAGCGGGTGTCCCGGGAGTGGTTGGCGACCCTCCACCAGGGAGACCCGATCACCTTCCCGGACATCGAGGGGACGCCCGGCACACCCGCGAACGCCCCCGGCCGGCTCGGCGAGTCGGCAGACAAGGTCGGCACGGTGCTCAAGGCGTTCGACAACAACAAGGAGCAGTACTACGTCGTACTGCCCGGTCGGGTCGCGCCGGTGTCCGCCTTCGTCGCCCAACTCCTGCTGTTCAGCAAGGACCTGGCTCAGGTCGGGCAGGCCGGTCAGGCACTGGACATGAGCCCTGGGGCGATCGTCCCGGGCGAGCCCTTCGGCACCGAGCACGACTGGCCGACCGGCACCCCCGAGGCGGTCAACTCGGCGTCGAACACCAAGGGCAGCCGCAACACGGTCTGCAACGTTCTGCGCGGCGTCGGCGACAAGGGTGCCACCACCCTCAGCACCTGGGCGGGCATCGACTTCCCGGCCGATCTCCCCGCCGGTTCCTCCAGCGCCTACGTCACACCCGGCTCCGGTCAGCTCTACCGCCAGTTCAAGGGCGCGGAGACGAAGGCGGGCCCCGTCTTCCTGGTCACCGACACCGGCCTCCGCTACGTCCTGCAGTCCAACGCGGACAGCGCCACCGACGACGCCGGGATCGGCATGTCGGCGGAGGAGAAGAAGGAGTTGGAACAGGAGGCCCAGCAGGCCCAGACACGCCTGGGCTACTCCGACGTGGACCCCGCGCCGATCCCCGCCGCCTGGTCCGCGTTCCTCCCCACGGGCCCCCGCCTGTCCACGGCTGCGGCACGCCAGCCGCAGGGTTCGTAGCGGAGGACGCCACCCCTCATGCGACGCATGCGCCTCCGCCCCCTGCCTCTCCCTCTCCCGACGGCAGCCGCCGCGACCCTGCTGACGGGGGCCTGCCTGTCCGTCCTGTCCATCGCACCCCCGGCCGCCGCAGAGGACTCCTTCTCCGGCCAGTGCGAATACCCCAACGCCACCTACCCGGGCCGCCCTTGGTCCCTCCAGCGCGTCCAACTCGACGAGCTGTGGAGCGAGTCCAAGGGCAAGGGCGTACGGGTCGCCGTCATCGACACCGGCGTCGACGTGAAGAACCCACAGCTGAAGAACGCGGTGGACGTGAAGAGCGGCCGCAACTTCCTGCCCAAGGGCCTCAAGGACGAGAACGGCGACCCCATCGACCGGGGCAACGAGAACGGCACCACCGACACCGTCGGCCACGGCACCAAGGTCGCCGGCATCATCGCCGCCCGGCCCGACGACGGGACCGGCTTCGTGGGCCTGGCCCCCGAAGCGACCATCATCCCGATCCAGCAGAACGACGCGGAGGGCCACGGCGACACCGACACCCTCGCCGACTCGATCAGCTACGCCGTCCAGGCCGGTGCGGACGTCATCAACATCTCCCAGGACACCGCGGGCGCCGTCGAACCGGACCCGAAGCTGGAAGCGGCGGTCAAGGAGGCCCTCGCCCAGGAGATCGTCGTCGTCGCATCGGCGGGCAACGACGGACTCGGCGGCAACATCAAGAAGACCTACCCCGCCTCCTACGAGGGCGTCCTCGCCGTCGCCGCCTCCGACCGCAACAACGAACGCGCGTCCTTCTCCCAGTCCGGCGACTTCGTCGACGTGGCGGCCCCGGGCGTCGACATGATCTCCACCGTTCCCCGCGGAGGCCACTGCTCCGACAACGGCACCAGCTTCTCCGCGCCGTACGTCGCGGGCATCGCGGCGCTCATCAAGGCCGAGCACCCCACCTGGACCCAGCGCCAGATCGTCGCCCAGATCGAACAGACCGCGGAACGCACCATCGCCGGTCACGACCGCCTGGTCGGCTGGGGAGTGGTGGACCCGGTCCGCGCGCTGGCGGAGGACGACCGGCCGATCGAGTCTCCCAGGCCCGACGAAGGCTTGACCTCGGCCGAGGCACCTGCCGCGGCGAAGCTCCCGCTCGGCGAGACCGCCGACGAACGGAACGTCCGCCTCGCGACCTACGTCGCCGTCGGCGCGGCGGTCCTGGTGGCGGGGCTGGGCGGAACGGCGGTGGCGATCCGGGACGCACGCCGACGGCCCCGGACGGCGGACGTTCGCAGGGACCACTCTGCAATGTGAGAAAGACCGCTGGATCACGGTCGGGGTGCCCGCGACCGAAGTGGGAACCGTATTGTCCGGTGAACGACGGGTGGGGGCCTACCGAGTGCCAGTACCACGACTGGATATGGCAGTTGGGACTGTCGGTGCGGATCACTAGAGTGGTTCCGTTGTGGTTGCGGTCGTGATCGCCGCAAGAGCGCGAACCGTCAGGGGACGTGCGCGGATCCGGCCACAGCACGGGGAGAACGGGGAGGAAAGCGGAGTGCTTTTTGCAGACGGGGGCGGAGGCGCGGCGGATCTGCGCCGCGGTGTGATGGCGTTGTCGACGTTCAAGAAGCGGGTGGACGACCTGCTTTCCACCTTCGAGGAATCGCCGGGCGGACCGTCGAAGGTCCGGGCCCACAGCCTGCCGGAGACCGCCTTCGGCAGCGGCGCCTTCCCGGAGGGCAAGATGCTCCACCTGGAGTACGAGCGCGTCCACGAGCGCATCACCGCCCTCTCCAAGTCGCTGGGACTCCAACTGGAGGCCATGCGGATCGCCGTACACGGCGTGGACGTCACCTTCGACAACCTCGAAGAGGAACAGCGTCGGCGGTTCCACGACATCCGGCTCGAGGTCAACCAGGCGCGGGAAGAGATGCTCAACCAGCACAACAAGCGGGACAACCGCGCCGACCAGACCGATGCGGGGTACCGATGAGTGGCGAGGAGAACAAGCCGGACCTGCACCAGGAGGAGCGGCAGGAGGCGCTGGCACAGAACGACATGCTCGACGCCGTCACGAACATGACCAGCCTCGTCGTCAGCCCATTGGGTTCGGTCCGGGGCTTCCACTTCGGTTCCACGAGCTTCGAGAACTACGGCCTCAACCAGATGATCGACATCGTCGAGTCCGCCAACCCGGAGCTCCTGGAGTCCGCCGGCACCGCCCTCGTCGACGCCCGTGACGCCATCCAGAAGGCCGCCGACGAACTCAAGGACAATCTCCTTGGCGACATCAACTGGAAGGGCGAGTCCCAGACCGCCTTCACCAAATGGGCCACCAGCCTCGTCAAGACCGCCGAAGGCATCGCCGGCTACGCCGACGTCGTCGGCACCCAGGTCATGGCCGCCGGCTCCGGCCTCGCCTCCGTCCGCAAGTCCATGCCCCCGCGCGACAACCGCACCGACCCCAAACCGGTCGAGGAGATCCCCGAGGCCAAGCAGGTCGAGAGCAACGACGAGTACACGGCAGCGGTGAAGGCAGAGGACCACCGCCAGGAAGCCATCAACCAGATGTACCGGCTGGCGTCGTTCTACACGGTGTCGGCGGGGACGATGGCGAAGGCCGAGGAACCGGTGTTCCCGAAGATGCCGGATGCGGGGGTCCCGCCGCCGTCGGGCGGTAACCGAGTAGATCCTCCTCGGGAGCGGGAGGTCCCGGGGCTCCCAGGGATCGGTGACTCGGCAGCCGTGGACCGAGAGCCGGTTGATTCCCCTGCCGGGCGGTCCCAGTCAACAGGGGGTCCAGCACCCGTCGCCAAGGAAACCGTCGATCCCGTTGTACGTCCAGACCAGCGAGTCGGCACGGAGATCAACAGCGTCGGTGTGTTGCCGCCGCAGGAAGCCATGAAACCGGCCACGGCCACACCGCTGGCAACAGCTGGTCCCGTTGGTCAGCAGGGATCGATTCCTCCCGTCGCCACCAGAGCGGTCCCACCAGCCTTTCACGGGACCGCCGGGCGCACCACGGGACCCAGCGGCGTGCCCGCGGCCAAGAGTCCCCCTCCGGCGCAGGGCCGAGCCGGAGGCGCGGCAGGCAATGGCCCGGCAGCTCGTACGGGACCTGGTCCCGTGGGCCAGAACCCACGTGCCGCCATGCCGGGGCCGGTGGGAAGCCGTGGGAATGGCCCGCTGGGGCAAGTGGGGCGTACCGCCATGCCGGGGCAGGCAGGGAGCCACGGAACTGGTCCCGTGGGACGTGGCGTCGTCGGTGGGGTACCGAAGCCCGCAGGACCGGTGCCCGGACAGGTTGGCGGTGTCCCCCGCGGCCCTGTGAGCGCCATGGGAGCCTCACCGGCCAGCCGCAGCGGCCCCGGGCGCAGTAGCGATGGTGTTGTCGGCGGACGGCCTGTCATGGGTGCTGCGCCTGGCGGAAAAGGCTCCAAGCTGCCGCGCGGCACGGTCATCGGTGGTGAAGGCGCATCTGGCCCGCGCGTGACCGGACAAAGGCCCGGTCAACACGGGGTGATCGGAACACCTCCTACGACGTCGAACACAGGACGGGCGTCCCGTCGTTCCGCCGGCAGCTCTGACGGTGTCGTCGGAATGCCCAATGGAAGGGTTTCCGGCACAAGGAACAGCGGACGCACCTCTGAGGGCTCCGGGGCTCAACGTGGTGCCACAGGTAACCGCGGCTCCGGTGCAGATCGTTCACGTCGTGATGAGCGACGCGGCGACACCTCGGCGACCGACTGACCGGACTGAAGAAGGACGACAGAGGCATGGTGTCAAGGTTCAGCCGACGGGTTAGGCAGAGCGCGCCCTCCTGGAGGCGTCACAGAAGATGGGGTGCTGGCGTCTGCTCAGTACTTGGGGCTGTGGTCATCCTCTCGGCAGGTCTGACGTCCGGTGCGGCAGCTGCAGACGTCCAGTCGCAGCAGTGGTACCTGTCGGCGATGAAAGCCGATGAGATGTGGAAAGTGAGCACCGGAAAGGGAGTCAAGGTTGCGGTCATCGACTCTGGTGTCAACCCTGAAACTCCTTCCCTGAAAGGGCAGGTACTCGCGAACGAAGTGCCACAAGCTGTCGCTTATGGGGCCACTGATGATTACGATGGTCATGGCACAACCATGGCGGAACTGATTGCCGGTACCGGTGCGGGCGGAGGCATAAAGGGGCTTGCTCCCGGAGTCAGAATCGTACCTTACCGGATTGTTTTCACCGATGTTCTGAAGAACAAGGCGGAGATAAGCAAGACTCCGAGCCCGGCCGAGGCGATCAGAGCCGCTGCTGACAGCGATGCCAAAATCATCAGTATGTCGTTTGGTGGCGGTGGCGACTCCAAAACAGAGGCTGCCGTAAAGTATGCTCAATCCAAGGGTAAGCTGATGTTCGCCTCCGTGGGAAATGACGCGAAAAAGAAGAACCTCATTGGTTACCCGGCCGCCTATCCCTATGTAGTCGGTGTTGCCGCATCGGATGAGTCCGGGAAAGTCGCGAAGTTCTCGGAGTACGGAAACTACGTCGACTTGGCAGCTCCTGGGCTGGACATGCCTGGCTGGTGCGATGCGGCCTTCCGCTCGTATTGCGATCAAGGGGGAACGAGTGCCGCCACCGCTCTCACCTCCGCCTCTGCCGCCCTTATCTGGTCCGCCCACCCCGACTGGACCGCCAATCAGGTCCTCGCCAGCCTCATCGACACCGCAGGCCGCAGTTGGGCCAAGGACGACCCGAGCGTTTACCTCGGCTACGGCCTGATCCGTCCGCGCAGGGTCCTGATGAACGAGGACCTCAAGCCCGGCCCGCCTGACACCGACCCGCTCGCCAGGGAGAACGCCATAGGCCTCCTGGACGATTCGGGCAACCCGGTGGCCGTCTCCGCCTCACCGTCGCCCGAGCCCTCGAAGGAACCGGAAACGTCGGATGGCGGTGACCAGACATCAACAGCCGCCTCTGACAAGGGGATTTCCGACAACACCACCCTCTGGGTGACCCTCGGAGCCGCAGCGGCGGTCCTGGTGATCGGGGGCGGCGCCTTCGCCGTGATCCGCTCACGACGAGGCGCATAGGAAAGGCGCACACACCAGCCGGCCCCGGCGCAATCGACCACCCACCACCACGCGGTGCCGCACCGCACCGCACCACCGCTCTCACGAAAGGGACTGCCGACATGGCTGAAGGCCGCAAGCTTTACGAGGCCCAAGTAGAGAAGCTCCAGACGAACGTCGTCGACCGATACGACTCGATCAGGCAGTCTCTCACCCGACTCCAGGCAACGATCGACATGATCGAGAAGCACTGGACCGGCCAGGGCGCCATCGCCTTCGACAAGAAGCAGACGGAGATCAACAGCCACATGGCCTCGATCGGCCGTATGCTCGACGACTTCCTCGAGGGCATCCAGCTGAACAAGGCCGACAAGCGCAAGCTCGAGGACCAGATCGAGGCCGACGTCGCCAAGATCTCGGTGGACGACCTCGGTGGAAAGACCTCGGCACTCAGCCAGTACTGACGCGAGTCCTCGAAGAGGATCTGCCGGCTCCCGAAGAAACGAGGAAGACATGTCCGCACCCCACTACAGCGAACTCGCCGTCACCTACGGCACCATGGACGCGCTCGCCACCGAACTCGGCGACCAGGCCAAGAAGCTCGAGGAGGACCTCGAGGCCCTCAAGAAGGCCGTGCTGGACGCGGCCGCGGGCTGGGGAGGCGAGGCCTACGAGGAATTCACCAAGAAGACCAAGGAGTGGGACCGCCACGCCTCCGGCATCCACCAGGCACTGGTCAGCATCGGCCAGCGCGTCGGCACCGCTGGCGGTGACTACCGCGGCGGCGACCTGAGGGGCGCCAGCTACTTCATGTAGCAGGCCGGCACCAAGAAAGCGAACAGGGTGGACACGCGCGGGAGGTGTCCACCCTGTCCTCTATCCACAATCCCGTCTTCTCAGCTTTCCGTAAGCGTGACGTCAGGGCAGGAATACAGGTCGGCCGCAGAGGCGACGAAGGCGTCGAACGTGTTCCCGCGGACCTTCGAGACCCGATCCTGCTTGTCCGAAAGGGCGCCGGCGTACTCGCGGTTCCAGTGAGCGGCGAAGTACACGTCGCCTTCGGCGCAGTGCAGAACGGCTTGGCCGACGGCGGCGATGCCGTGACCGTCGGGCAGTTCGCGGAAACCGTAAGTGTCCTGAAGGGCCGCGTCGACCATGTCCCGGTCCGAGGTCGCGGCGAAGGAGACGGCGGCCCCGGCACTGCCGTCCAGGATCAGATCGCACGCCCACACCTCCTTCGCGCCCTTGCTGATCTGCTCCTGATCGGGTTCGGCGACACCGGTGATCACGGCGTCGTCGGGCAAGGAGAAGCCTGGCAGTCCGCACACCTTCCCGACGTCCGTTGTGCGCACGCCGTCAGGCGCGGCGAGTTCCGGTGACTCCTCCAGCGCCGGGGTGGCGCATCCGGCGTCCGCGGCGACTTTCCGCGCCACGCGGGCCAGAAGGTGGGCCAGCCCTTCCGGGTCGGCCCGGCCCTTCGTCACGGTGGCTTCGACGGCGGACACGCTGTCGTCGTCGGGCGAGACGATGAGGGCTCCCTGTACGTCGCCCACCTTGCTCCAGCACGACTTCGGCAGGACGACATACCCCCCGGTGGGGGTCACGGCCCCGTTCGTCTCGCCCTTGAAGTAGGAACGTGCGCCGGGATTCTTCCACACATGGGTGGTGTAGGGGAAGGGCCCGTGCTCGTTCGCGGTCTTCAAGGTGACTTGCTGGTCCGTGTCCCCGAGGAAGCGACTGGTGCGCTCGATCACACACGTGAATTCCGGCTTGCCGGGGAGCTTTGCACGCGCCCTTCCGAGACCCGGCCCGAGGAATTTAGGGCACCCTGTGCGTCCGCGGACTCCACCCGCTGGTCGCAGAATGATGCCGACCCCAGCACATTCGTGTTCTGCCACATGTGCACCGAGACAAGAGCACTGACGGCAACCAGCGTTCCCACAGTGATGAGCAGTGACTTCTTCCTGTGTGGACTGGGGGACATGTGTGTATCGATTCCTTGTCTCGGGCGTGGGCTCAGTGGGACCGCAGAGCTTCGTACGCGGTCTGCCGTCCGGAAATATAGCTCTGCTGGGCCTCACCAGCGGCGTCCTCAGCGATCTCTGGGGCCAGGCTTCGTTCCTCGCCCCACCTGTCGAAGTAGCGGTCGATGCTGTCTTGCGCTACGTCGTTGCTCCGGTTCAACTCCTCCTTGGCCAAGGAACCCTCTTCTGCTTGTACTCCCGCCAGCCAGTTATTGAGAGAGATGTCCACCAGGCGTTGGGACATGTCTCCTACTATCGGAATGTTGGTGATCATGCCGCCACCGATGTGGTAGCCGTAGAACCGTGTATCGGTCGCATCGGAAATCTTGTCGTCGTGTACGTCCATCTTTACGTCACCGCCGACGGCGTTAAGGGCACCGGTGACTTCGCCATACTTGCGGGCCTCGTTCAGGGCGGCGGTAGCGTTCGGGAAATCCTTGTCCATCAGTTGCTCGGACATATAACCCTGTTGCGCATGATAAATGCGCTCGAAGTTCTGGATGTCGTCTGCTTCCGATACGCCACGCATCATGCGTATCAAGCTGCTGCGGCTGTTCTGAACCTGGGAGTCGTCGCCATTCTCGTAGACGTCCGCCTTGCCGGCGCGGCCGCCCGGAGCGTCGCCGTTGATGGTCTCCACAACATCCGGTGAGTAGTCGGCAAGTGCCTGAGAGAGGGGCGCGCGCAAGGCGGCGTACTCGTCACCGGCCAGCAGCTCGTCGGCCTTCCCGGTGCGCGGGGCTCCTTCTTGTCCTCACCGAACGTGCCGTCAGCGTGTCCGTAGTCCAGGAGGTTGACCGTGTCGTGCATGACACGGGCTTGCGCGGCCGTGTGGCGACCGAACTCGGTTCCATCGGCTCCCGCCACGTTGCCCGTGGCACCTGCGGCCAGCGCGAGCCCCAGTCCTGCTCGTACATCCTGGTCGAAAGTGTCCTCACCCGTCACCTGGACCTTGCCCTGCCAGCGAGTGGTGTCGACATGGTTCCAATCCCGCTCCGTGAGCAGGTACGTGAGGTTGTCGTTCTTTCCGTCGGGGCCTGGGTCGAGATAACTGGTGGCCGTACCCGGGTCCTTGGCCATGATGCCCAGCACACCGTCGAGCGGATCATTGGCGAACCAGCCGTCGTCCTTTCCGCTGAAGCGGCCACTGAGGTCCCATACATCCGGGTCCCCGCCCTGTTTCTTGTCTTCGACGGCTCGAATGTCGGTGGCCAGGTCCTTGAGGAACTGCCCGGAGTATCCGTCGCCCGCTTGCATCAGAGTGACCAGGCTCTGGTAGCCACGCACTTGCTGACCGTGTCCGACACCGACCGAAATCTTCTGGGTGGCGACGTCGAGGTCGAACTTCTGGACACCGACCCTCTGCATGTCGGTGCGGAACTTCTTGTAGAAAGCGGAGTCAGAGTTCTTCGTCGCTGTCGTCAGGGAGTTGGCTAAGCCCTCCTGAAGACCCGCAAACGTTCCCCGGTCCTTGCCGCCGTGGCTGAGCGTGCTGAGCCGGTTGGTGAGCTCAATGGTCCCCGAAGCACCCAGACCGCTGAGGAGAGTTTGTGTGAACTCTTTGCTCTTGGCGTTGTCTCGGAACGCGCGGTCCAATTCGGCGAGTTGCGCGGCGGTGACCTTCTCGCCTCCCGCGATCCTCGTGGCGATGTCCTCGGCGTTCTCGGCCTCGTACTTCTCGATGTCGCCCTTCCCTGGCCGTTGAAACCGTTGAACGTGCCGTCCTGGGGGTCGGTGTCGAAGACGACGGCGTTGAAGGCGATCTCGACGCCCTTGTCGGCGTCGGTGACATCCTTGACGAGTTGGTCGATGCGGTCCTGCCAGGAGCGGACGCTCTTGCGGACGCTTTCCTGGAAATCGGGGTCGTGGCGGTAGGCGGTACGTGTGCTCTCGCTGAGCCGTTGGGTGTCGTAGGAGACGACGCCCTGGTCGGACACCTTCATGTCGGCGTCGATGGCATCTTGGCGGGCGGTCCTGAGCTTGCCGCGGAGGTCGACGAACTGGGTGTGGGCGTCGCGCAGGAGGGAGGCAATGGCCTTTGCCTCGGTCTGGGCGTTTTGGTATTCCGTCAGCGTGGTGTCGAAGCGGCGGTTGGCGGCGTCCGCGCTCAGCCCCAGCCAGGTCTGGCCCATGGATATGCCGTGCACGTCCCGCTTGTAGGCCTTCTCCTGCTTGTTGAACTCCTTGGCCATGTCATCCCAGCCGTCGGCTGCTGTGGTGAGCGTGGCCAGGTCGGTCGTCATGATCTCGTGATACGTCGGCATGGTCTCCGTGGTGCGCGTCGGCGTGAACGGTCGGTGGCGGGAGCGGGCGGCTCAGTAGGCGTCCAGGTTGGACGACTGGCGTACGCCCTGTCCGACGCCGAAGTCGGTGTTCTGAAAAAGGATGTTGGTGCTGCGCAGGGCTTCCTTTTCAGAACTCAGACGGGACATCAGGTTCTGCACCTGCTCGTCCCAGGTCTTGTGCGCCTTCTTCAGCGCTCCTGAGGTGACCCACCCGTGGCCGTCCTTCGCGGCGAAGGCCTTGACCGCGGCGTTGGTCTCCTCGTTCGCCCAGTCGCCAGCCTTGCGGGTGTCGGGCTCGATGTTCTCCTCGATGGCCTTGGCCGCGGCCTTCTTCCGAGCGGGGCTGGACGCCAGGTCCTTCCGGCCGCCGCTCACAGGCCCCTGCGGGCCTCCCGGGTCCGCCGGGTGCTGATTCAGCCGCATACCGACCGGCTGCCCGGTCCCACCGACGCTGCCGTACTGCTCCGTGACAGGCTCCGTCATGCCTTCCTGCCCCCGTCCACTCGATTGGCGTGCGCCCGACAGGCTAACAACCAGGCCGACTTGCGTTGTTCAAGGGACGGGGCAGACCGAATCCCGACCGTGCGACACAGGATTGACGCCTTCGCGCACAGAGCAGGGACGGTCGGAGGCCAAGTCCTGGCTTCTGACCGCCCCTCCCTCTTCGGATCAGCCGTGTGCTGTCATCCGTACGAACGCCGCCCACTGGTCGGCGCCGACAGTCAGGACCGCATCGCCAGGCCGCTTGGAGTCACGGACCAGCACGGCCGTACCAGCGTCCGCGACCTCGACGCGGACGGCCGCGGCCGGCTGCGGCGCAACCAGGAGGCCGACCTCGCGGCGCTGCGGACGATCCTGGCCCGGGACAGCGACGAGGACCGGGTCATCGACGCCTTCCGCACCTGGCTGCTCGCCGCGGGCTGGACGCCGGTCGAACCCACCGACCGCTGGACCGACGTCGAAGCCGTGCGCGGCGCCGAGCGGCTGATCTGCGAGGCCAAGGGCCGCACCAGCGAGAAGGGCATCGACGCCGACATCGCCTACGGGCAGCTGTTGCGCCGGATGACGAGCCAGGACTCCCGGATACGGTACGCACTCATCGTGCCGTCCTCGTCCGTGAAAGCCGTCGAACGCGTTCCGGTCCAGGTCCGTGCGCTGCTGCGCATCGACGTGTACGAGGTGACGGACGAAAACGGGGTGCGTCCGCTGCCGGCCTAGACGGCCCTGGTACGGGGCGCGCGAGCGCGGGCGGCGGGCAGCCGCCCCGACACCGTCCGGCGCCCTCGCCCGACGTCCCTACAGAGCACTGCCGTGGGGGCGTCGAACCTGGTGAACGGGCTGCTGCCACGGGATCTTCGGGGGCATGACGAATTCCCCCGGTGGCAGCGAAAGGCCGCTTCCGCCCTCCTCTTCGCCGAGCGGAGGGTCTTCACCCTCCGCTTCTCCGCCACCCCACGCGGTGCCCGGCTCGCCCGACGCCTCGCCTCCCAGCGGATGGATACCTGGGGTGGTCTTACGGCAGCCCGGCCCACGACTCCGTCGAGCTGGTCGTCGCGGAGCTGGCCAGGAACGCCGTCACCCACGGCCGGGTCCCCGGCCGGGACGCCGAGCTGCGGCTGACGGTCGAACCCTGCGGCAGGCTCGTACGGGTCGAGGTGAGCGACGCGCGTGGGGAACGACGGCCGGTGAGGGCGCGGGGCGAACGGCCCGACATGGACGGTGGGCGTGGGCTGACTCTCGTCGAGGCGCTGGCCGGGGAATGGGGTGTCACCGAACGGTTGGGGCCCGGGCAAGACCGTGTGGGCCGTCATTCCCTGCACCGCTCCACACCTCTCCGGCCCGAGTGCCGCTCAAGGTTGACAGCCGAGCTTTCTCTTGTAGGCGTCGAAGTATGAAGGGACGAGCTTCTCCAGCAGGGCTTGTGACTTTTCGGTCCAGTTCATGTCGTTCACTTCCACGGACACCACATCCCCTTCCTCGCTGACTCCGGGACATGAAATGACTGTGGCCACCCCAGATTCCCAAGAAGCGTATTTTCCGCCCTCGAGATAGCGTATGCCTTTTTTCTTTCGGTCTTGGAAAAGATCACGCAATGAGTATCCCTTTCCGCGCCAACTGGCATCGCTGATCACGGATTCGTTTCCGTCCACGTACATGTGGCAGAACTGGCCCTCCGTAAGGCTGAAGTATCCGGTGTCTTGTTTCAGTTCTTCGCCGTCGTCGAGCAGAGATTCAAGAACTTCCTTTTCTGCTGGGATTCCGCAAATGTTGTCCGGGGCGGGATAGGAGAGTCCCTCCTTCGACGAGTTGCAGGCGGTAAGTGCCAGTGAAAGGAGAACGGTAGTAAGCAGTGCTTTCCTTGGCAAGAGTGGCACCAGCCTTCTATGTCTATTCTCGGATGTCAGGGAGTGGTCAAATGGGCGGAGGATTGAAGTTCAAGGGTGTCTCACGTTCCATCTCCCGAGGAATTCCACTGAGCGCCATCGGAATGGCTCACTCCTGCTTGAGTGCGAACCGCTCGATTGATTGCATTCCTAGTTTCTTCATTGACTCCTTCGTGGTAAGTAAAGTAACTGGTGACAGCTTTCTCGGATGCTTCCATTGCTCCCTCCCTCCCCCTCGAATACTCCTCACCCGCGCTGAGTTCGGCCTCACTCGTGGTGTCCTTCTCGACGCTCTTCACGACGCTTTCGGTTACGTCCTCCGCCAGCCAGTTGACCGGTTCCGCCACGACGGAGAAGGGAGCGGGAATGGCTCCCGTGCCGAGGCCCAGGATCCGGTTGACCCACTTGGCGTTGTCTGCTGCCGCCTCGTTGTATTCCGCGTTCGAGGCCGTGTGGTAGTCGTAGATCGCGTCCGCCCGCGAGTTGCTCATGATTCCCGCAATGGCAGCCCCCGGCGCTACCAGATCCCCGACGCGCCCGCCGTCCTCCGAAGTGAGGTCCTTGCCCTCCGCCTTCAAGAACTCCTGCACCACGTTCGCGGTGTAAGCCTGCTGGGCGGAGGTGATGGCGCTGTACGCGTCGGGGTCCTGCCCCACCAGGCCCAGGAACCTCTGCGCGTCCCCGTACCCGAGCTCGGCAGCCGTGCCGTTGACCGGGAAGGTTTTGCTGTCGGAATCCTCCAGGTACATCGACCGCTGGAAATCGCCGATGTAATCCGCCGCGATGTTGCCCAGGCTGTCGCGCAGGGCGTAGAGAGGGCCGGTCTCCTCGTCCTCCAGGTCGCCGTTCATGTTGTGCGTCAGCAGGTCCGGGTTCTTGGCGAACTTCTCCACGATGTCGTGGACCAGCTCCGCCTGTGCCGTGCTGTGCTTGACCGACGGGTCGATCGTGTCACTGTCGTACGGGTGCCCTGTCGCGGCGGCCTCGAGGGCGTGGCCCAGAGCGTTCGGGCCGAAGGCGAGAGCCGTGCTCGTCGCCTCCTCATCCGCCAGGACGTTGGTGGTGTTCCTGTCGATCGTCCACTCGAAGTCCTTGTCCGTGAAGAGATCGAGGTAGGACTTGAAGTCCGTCTTGCCCCCGGACTTGATCGTGCCGTCCTCGTTGTACGCCGTGGGCTTCTCCGTGAAGAACCGCTCGGCTGCCTCGGGACTGTGCCCCAGCGCCTCCAGGACGCTGTTCAACGGGTCGTTACCGCTGCCGAGTTTCCCGGAGGGGTTGAACCCGTAGCGGTCGTCGCTGCCGGCGGGCTTGTTGGACAGGAAGCGGTGAGGATCCTCCTGGTGGAGTTGGGTGACGTGCTCCGCGATGGGAGTCAGGAACGCCGGATCGTAGTTCCCGTAGCGGAGCAGACCGCCCAGGACCTGGTATCCGTAGGGCTTGTTCCACATGCCGCGTTCCCACTCGATCTGCTGAGTGCCCAGCTTGCGGAACTCCGCGCCCCACGACGAGGGCAGGTGCTGCCGGTCCCCTCGACCGCTCTGCGGGGTGTAGGGGTCGGTCGCGTTGGCCAGGGCGTGACCCATGTACTTCTGCAGGTCCTGTACGCCGGCCAGGCGGGTCTTCGAGGCGTCCTCACCGGTGCCGTCGATCGACAGGGCGGCGTAGAACTCGAGCGTCTGCCTCGGTCCGCCCAGGCCCTCGAAGAACTCGGTCGCGAACTCTCCGTCCTTCTCACGTCCGTTGTGGCGCAGCAGCCGGTTCAGTTCCGCCAGTTCCCGGTCGGTCATGTCCTCGCGCTTCTTGGCGAGTTCCAGAGCGCGTTCGACCTGTGCGTCGTTGAGGGACTCGTACTTCGCGTGACCGGCGTTGTACGGGTCGTTCCCGTGCGCCCGCTTGAGGGCCAGCTTGGTGGAGAGGTCGATGTCGTTGGCACGGGCGACTTTCCGCGTGAGGGAGTCGGCGTAGCGCTGCCGCTCCTCCTCCGTGGCGTCCTTGCCGTCCTTGCTGTCCTTCGGGTCGGCGCCCGACCTGGGCCGAACCCCCACACTCACCGTTCCGTCACCGTTGTCCTGAACGGTGTAGCCCTTTTCCGGCTCTCCTGCTGTATGAGTGGGTCACTCCGTGGCGGGTTGGCGGCCGGGGAGGGCGGGCTTGTCGCCGGCGAGGGTGAGCATCACGAGCGCGATGATCGCGTCCGCGCTGTGGAAGCCGAAGCCGCGGCGGATGATGAGGCGGGTCTTGGTGTTCGTGGACTCGATCAGCCCGTTGCTCATGCCGGTGGTCAAGGCGGCGCGGATGGCGTCGTCATGGCGGCGGATGCGGCGTTGGAGGTCGACGAAGGCGTCGATGCGGCAGCGACGGGCCCAGCCGATCCACCGGTCCAGGGCCTGCAACGCGGCGGTGGGACGGGTCTTGGCCAGCAAGAACACGGCCCGCAGAGCTTCCTTGAGGCGCCAGGCGCGGTGCAGGCGGGGGTCGGTGGCCGCGATCCAGGCGAGCTTCGCGGCCTGGCGGTCGGTGAGGTCGGCTTCGTTCTTCCACAGGGCGAACCGGGAGTCCTTCAGCGCCCGGGCACGCTCGCGGCCGTCGGTGTCGGCGGCCTGGTGGCGGGCCCGGTTCCAGGAGGCCCGGCGCTCGACGTCCAGGGCGTCGGTGGCCCAGGCCACCACATGAAAGGGGTCCATCACACGCAGGGCGGCCGGGGCCCGTTCGGCCAGTGTCTCGGCGATCCAGAGCGCGCCGTCGGCGCTGATGTGGGTGAGGCGGGCGGCCCGCGTCTCGCCGAGGTTGTCGAAGAAACGGGCGAGGACGGTCTTGCCGTGCCCGTCGGCCATCCAGACGACCCGGCCGGTGTCGTGGTCCACGACCACGGTCATGTACTTCTGCCCCTTGCGGTAGCTGATCTCGTCGATCCCGATCCGGACCAGCCCCGTGAGTCGGTCGACGGTCCGGTCGCGGTCGGCGACCACGCGCGCCACGATGCCGCCGACCGTGCGCCAGGAGGTCCGCATCAGCTGCGCGGTCGCGGACTTGGAGCACTCGGCGGCCAGCCACGCGGTCTGCTGGTCGAAGGCACGGGTGTGTCCGGCGTCGTGGCGGGCCCAGGGCACCGCACCGGTCACGATCCCGTGGGTCCGGCAGGCCACCCGGGGTGCGGCGGCCTCCAGGAACACGCGCATCGCCCCGTGGTCGAGGTCCCGCCACCGGCGCCGGCCCCGTCCCGCGTCATAGCCCGGGGCCCGCCGGCGGCACACCCCGCACCGCCCCCGCCGCCGCGCGTCGGGCCGTACCGACACGATCACGCACCGCTCGCTCTCATCGATCCGGACACCTTCGATCACCGTGTGGTCGACCGTCAGCGTCCGCTTCCATATCCTGAAGACAGACACGCCGTTTTCCTGCTTGATCCAACTTGAGCCTCAACACCTCAAGGGTCACAGGGGACGGCGTGTTTCACGTATCAGAGCAGGTCAGGACACCCACTCATACGGCAGGAGAGCCCCTTTCCCCGGCCTCGCCGGTGAGCGTCCTGACGCTCTTCTGCAGCGCTTCGAGTTCGTGGTGAGCGTCGTCGAGGACCTGGAAGATGCTGTCGGCCTCCGTGTGGAGATCGGCTAACTCCTTGGCGGTCTTGTCCACGAACTCCCGTGTGACACCGGCGTTCACGCCTTCCCAGCGTGCGCGGTCGGACTTCTTCTTGAGGCCGTCACGGGCATCGGTCTCGAGCTGTTCCAGGTGGGCGACCACCTTCTTCCAGTCCGACACCGAGGTGCCCAACTTGCCGAACTCCACCTGCATGAGGTCCTCGTAGGTGATGGGCATGCCTGAGCTTCCCCCGTGCTACTCGAAGTATTTGTCGAGTTCCGAAACGGGCATCCCGGAGCCGTCTCTCCGCATGATCACGGCGGCGATCCCGGCGTCGTCGTTGGCGTGCAGCTTCTTGCTGAAGTCCAGGTGGTTCGAGATGTGGGCACAAGCCTGACGGACCGCCTTCACCTGGCTCTCCCAGACGGTCAGCGTCGTCATGAGTTCGTCGCCCATGGCGAAGCCGGCCCGGGACAACGCGGACGCCGCCTGGTGGGTGGAACCGGCGTGGTCGGAGTTCATGCCGGCGCTGGCGATGTCCACCTTCTTCACGAGGTCACCGTGCAGGACGAAAGCGTCGTGCCCCACGGCGCCGAGGTCGTCCTGCCGTACGACCAGGTCCGGCTTGCCGCCGGGGCCCGGTCCTTGAGCGGGCACCTGGTTCAGCTGCGTCCGCGTCGACTGCCGGTCGGCAGCCTGAGCCTTCAACTGTTCCCACTCGTCCCATGACATGGGTTCCGCTCCCTCGTCGCAGTCAGTCAGACATGGTCGTACTGGTCGCATCGGTTCTCTGCCGCGCGGCGCCTCGGAGAAGAGCCGCGACGGACCCCTCGGCGTCCGCCCCCGACCCCACCGGTCCGGAAGAACCGATACCGGTGACCGTCAGAGGACCTCCTCCGCCACGAGTCCCGTCTGCACCAACGGCCTTCCCCGCCGTCGGGACACGAACACGCCCCGCCCCGCGGGCATCGGCCGCGGCCGGACCCCGCCCAGGACGTCGCCCTCGGCCGGGTCGCCCGCCAGCACAACGCCCTGGGCTCCCAGCTCCTTGATGCGCTGCATGAAGGCCTCGTACGAGGCGCGACTCGCGCCGGCCGTCGAGCGCGCGATGATGAAGCGCACGCCCACGTCCCGGGCGAACGGCAGCAGTTCCGTCAGGCCGCTGAGCGGGTTGCCGCTCGACGTGGCGACGAGGTCGAAGTCGTCGATGACCACGTACACCGTCGGCCCCTGCCACCAGCTGCGCTCCCGGAGCTGCTGTGCGGTCACGTCGGCGGTGGGAGTGCGGCGCTTCATCAGATCGGCCAGAGCCGCCATGTGGTGCTCCATGGCGTTGGACATCGGAATGTACTCGGCGAGGTGGGAGGCCGGTGTGACGCCCAGCAGGGAACGCCGGTTGTCCACGACGAACAGCTTGCACTCGTCGCCGGAGTAACGCGTCGTCAGCTGCTTGATCAGCAGTCGGAGCAGGTTCGACTTGCCGGATTCGCTCTCGCCGAAGACGAGGAAGAACGGGTCCTGGTCGAAGTCGACGAAGACGGGTTCCAGGTTGTTCTCGTCGAGCGCGAAGGCGATGCCGCGCCTCGGGAAACGGTTGCCCGGAGGCAGCTGCTCCACCGGGAACTCGCGCGGCAGGAGACGGACCTCGGGCGCGCCCGGCGCCTGCCAGTGCCGGGACACCTCGGCCGACAGCGCGGCGGTGGCGTCCGCCAGGTCCGTGTCGGACGTCAGGCCGTCGATGCGCGGCACCGCCGCCATGAAGTGCAGCTTCTGCGGTGCCTGTCCGCGGCCGGGCACCCCGGTGGGGACGTTCGCGGCCACCTTGCGGTCCAGTTCGGAGTCCATCGTGTCGCCGAGCCGCAGCTCCAGCCGGTTCAGCAGACTGTCCTTGAGCGCGGACCGCACCTCCATCGAGCGGGAGGCCGACAGGACCAGGTGGACGCCGTAGCCGAGGCCGCGGGCGGCGATGTCGAGGATCACCTGGTCGAGCGCCTCGTACTCGGTGCGGAAGTTGGCCCAGCCGTCGACGACCAGGAAGACGTCGCCCCACGGCTGGTCGGTGACCGAGATGTCGCCGCGGGCACGCCGGGTCCGGAACTCGGCGATGGAGGAGATGCCCGAGGCCCGGAAGTACTCCTCGCGGCGGGTCAGGATGCCGTAGACCTCCGCCACCGTACGCCGTACCTTCTCCGGGTCCAGTCGCGAGGCGATGCCGCCGACGTGCGGCAGCCCGGCCACCGCGGCCATGCCGCCACCGCCGAAGTCCAGCCCGTAGAACTGCACTTCGTGGGGCGTGTGGGTGAGCGCGAAGGAGCAGATCAGCGAGCGCAGCAGCGTCGACTTGCCGGACTGCGGACCGCCCAGGACCTGCATGTGGCCCGCGGCGCCCGAGAAGTCCACCCACAGCGGGTCACGACGCTGCTCGTACGGCTTGTCGACGAGGCCGACGGGGACCACCAGCCGTCCGGCACCCTCGTAGCCGGGTTGGGTGAGACCCCGGCCCTCCACGGTGGTGAGGCCGGGCAGCAGCGCGTCCAGCGACGGCGGGCTGTCCAGCGGCGGCAGCCACACCTGGTGGGCCGCCGGACCCTGGGCCTCCAGCCGGCGTACGACGACGTCCAGGACGGTGTCCGCCAGCGCGTCGTCCACCTCGTCGGCGCCGTCCGCCGAGTCCGCGCCCTGCCGCGGCACCGGCGCGTACCGCACCGGGACCTCGGCCGCCGTGAACAGCACCGGCCGCCGGTCCAGCGGCAGCGGGCCGTCCGCGGCCCCGGTCCGCTGCGAGCCGGAACGGTAGACGCCGGAGACGTACGCCGCCTTGAAGCGGACCATCTCGTCGGTGCCGAACTTCAGGAAGCCGGACCCGGGCACGTTCGGCAGTTCGTACGCGTCCGGCACGCCCAGCGCCGCCCGCGACTCGGCAGTGGAGAAGGTGCGCAGGCCGATGCGGTACGAGAGGTACGTCTCCAGGCCGCGCAGCCGGCCCTCCTCCAGCCGCTGCGAGGCCAGCAGCAGATGCACCCCCAGCGACCGGCCGATGCGGCCGATCTGCACGAACATGTCGATGAAGTCCGGCTTCGCCGTCAGCAGTTCGCTGAACTCGTCGATGACCAGCAGCAGCGAGGGGATGGGCTGGAGCGGCGCGCCCGCCGCGCGCGCCTTCTCGTAGTCGTGGATGTTGGCGTAGTTGCCCGCGTCGCGCAGCATCTCCTGGCGGCGGTTGAGTTCGCCGCGGATGGAGTCGCCCATGCGGTCGACGAGGGTGAGGTCGTCCGCCAGGTTGGTGATCACGGCCGCCACGTGCGGCATCTGTGCCATACCCGCGAAGGTCGCGCCGCCCTTGAAGTCCGCGAGGACGAAGTTCAGGGTCTCGGAGGAGTGGGTGACCGCGAGCCCCAGCACCAGCGTGCGCAGCAGTTCCGACTTGCCGGAACCCGTGGCGCCCACGCACAGGCCGTGCGGGCCCATGCCCTCCTGGGCCGCCTCCTTGATGTCGAGCATCACCGGACGGCCGTCCTCGCCGACGCCGATCGGCACCCGCAGCCGTTCCGCCTGGGACCGCGGCCGCCAGGTGCGCCGGGTGTCGACGGAGGCGGCGTCGCCCAGGTTCAGCAGATCCGTGAACTCCAGGTTCGCCAGCAACGGTTCGTCGTCGTCCCCGCCCGAGAGCATGCGCAGCGGCGCCAACTGCCGGGCCAGCGCCTCCGCGGACTCGTACGACAGGTCGTCGGGCGTCCCCTCGTAGACGACACCGTGCGCCGACTCCAGGCGCAGCGAACGCGGCCGTACGAGGACGGAGAGGTCACCGTGGGTGCCGGCCGGCTCGCCCTCGACCAGCTCGACGACCGTCACGCCCTGCAGACCCTCGGGGTTCGCCAGCATGGAGTCCGGCGGGAGGGACACGCCGTCGAGGACGACGACGAGGTGCGGGGTGTCCGGCAGGGGTGCGCCGTTCGGGTGGAAGCGGGGACGACCGCTCAGTCGTGAAGCCAGGAGGACCTCGAGCTCGTGGGGATCGCCGCTGATCAGACGGCGGGAGCCGGCGCCGTCCGCGACACCGGCCAGCTGCGCGTGCGGCAGCCACTTGGCCCATTCCCAGTGCCGTATTGCCTCCCTGCCCGCCGCGACCGCGACGATCAGGTCCTCGGGGGAGTGCAGCGAGGCGAGCGAACCGGTCAGAGCACGGGCGGAGGACCGTACGGAATCCGGTTCGCCACCGAGCACGACGTGGTAGAAGGCGCGCAGGGAGACCGCCATCGGCAGGTCGTCCAAGGTGCTGTGGACCGCGACGAATCGCTGCATCGCGCCGGCTGTCAGCGGCTCCAGCTGATCGACCGGGCCCGTCTCGGGGGCGACCAGCGGGGTGGACAGGGACTGCGGACCGAGGCCGATGCGGACCTGCGCGAAGTCCTCGTCGCCCGGCCGCCGTTCCCACACCCGGCTGCCCTCGGCGACCAGAGCCCACAGCTGCTCCGGGGAGGGGTGGAGGTAGTACTGGGCGTCACGCTGCGCCTTCGCCGTCTCCAGGGTGGTCCGGCGGGTCCGCGACAGGTAACTCAGGTAGTCACGGCGCAGATCGGCGAGCTGACCCTGGGAACCGCGACGGAAGCGGACCACCATCGCGATCGACATGGCGATCGTCGACGCGATCATCACCATGCCCATGATGCGCATGAACGGCTGCCCGCTCGTGAAGAAGAAGACGACCGAGCCGCCCATGCCGAGCGTCGGCAACAGCTGCATCAGCACGCTTTCCTGATGCCCCCGAGGCAGTTCGGGCGGTGGCTGCACGACCACCTCGCCCGTGGGAACTTCCGGCGGCAGCGCCCTGGGCGGACGCTTGACGACGATCTGGCTCACTGCTCACCAATCCCCTTGCCGGCCCGCCGAGTTCCCGTCCGCCGCCCCGTGTCGGGCGGACGAGGGCCGCCGCGCGATCCTACTGATCTCATCACACACCGGCGGGCGGTAGGGTGCCGAATGTTCCCGTGAGGACACGCGAACCCGCCGGATGCACGGGGCGTTCCGTGCGGGGTGCGCGGTACGGCGACTCCGGGTCCTGCCCGGAGTTCCCGTCCGCCCCGTACAGCCCGTACAGCCCCGTCCTGCGGCGGACGCCGGGAAAGAGGCGCAGGACCTTCACACCGCAGACACAGCAGCACTGAGGGGGAACAGCACGTGAGCATGACGGCCTCCACGGCGGCCACCGGCGCGGGCGAACCCGGCCAGGCGGCCCCGTCCGGGGCGTTGCCGGGGCTCGGCTTCTGCCGGGTCACCATCGTCGCGCCCGACAGCCGGATCGACGTGGCACTGCCCGACGACGTACCGGTGGCCGACGTCTACCCCGAGATCCTCAGGCTCTCCCGGCAGACGGCCGCCGAGGGCGCCCCGGTCGGCTACCACCTGGTCCGGCGGGACGGCACCGTCCTCGACAGTTCCCGGTCCTTCGCGGCGCAACGCGTCCTCGACGGCGAACTCCTCACCCTTCGTCCCTTCGCCGAGTCGCTCCCGCCGGCCGTCGTCGACGACGTCTCCGAAGCGGTCGCCTCCGCGGTGACCCGGGACCGCTCCCTGTGGCACGGCGACCTCACACGTGCCGCGGGCCTGGTCGGCGGTGGCGTGCTGCCCGCCCTGCTCGCGTTCGTCGCCTGGAACGCCGACCCGCGGCACGACATGCACGGCCTGCCCGGCATCCTCGCGGGCATCGCCGGATTCCTCCTCGTCGTTCTCGGCTGTGTCCGCGCCCGCGTCTACGACGACCGGGCCACCGCCGTCGCGCTGGGCCTCGGCGCACTCCCCAACATGGGGGTGGCCGGCTCCGGCCTGCTGTCGCTCTCCGAGGGGCAGGGCGTCGGGAAGCTCCAGTTCCTGCTCGCCTGCGCGGCCGTGCTGGTGGCCTCGGTGATCCTCGTCCTGTGCTCTCCGCGTGGTGACGGCCCGTTCGTGGCCTTCGTGGCCGCCTCGGGTCTCGCCCTGGTCACCACTTTCGTGGCGCTCCTGAGGGACTGGACGCCGGCCGAGATCGCCGCTCTGTGCGCCGCTGTCGCCATCGGCGCCCTGGCCTTCCTGCCGGGCATGTCCATGCGTTTCGCGCGTCTGCCCATCGGCTTCGAGGCGCCGCACACCACCTCGCGCGCTTACGGCACCGACCCCGAGCCCCATGGACCGGTGGACGCCGAACGCATCGAGGCCCAGGCCCGCCGCGGCCACGAACTCCTCGTCGGCCTGGTCGGCGGCTGCGCGCTGCTCGCGGTCGGCTCCGCCCTCGTGCTCAGCTTCTCCGACGACCTCTGGGCGCGGCTGCTGGCCCTGGCCACCGGAATCGCGCTGCTCATGCGCGCGCAGTTGTTCCGCTACACCGCGCAGGTCGCCACCCTGCTGGCCGCGGGGCTCGGCTCCCTGGTCGCGCTCGGTCTCGGCCTGGCGCTCAACCCGCCGGACGCCCTGATCCGTGAGGCGTTGACGGGGGACCGGACCGCCCTCGACGTCCGTACGATCTGGCTGGTCGCGGCCATCGCGGCGGCATCAGCGCTGATCACCGCGATCGGCCTGGTGGCCTCACGCAGCGGGCTCACGCCCTTCTGGGGCCGCTTCCTGGAGATCGCCGAGGGCTTCGTACTGCTCACACTGGTGCCGCTGACGCTCGCCGTCTTCGACGTGTACGCGTCAGTTCGGTCGATGACCGGCTGACGCGCGACGTCCGGGAGGGCGCACACGCGCGTGCGCGCTCCCGGACGCGTACGGCGGTCACTCCGCCTCGGGACCCGCCGGCTCCAGGTCGAACTCCCCGTCCCGCGCGCCCAGCACGAACGCCCGCCACTCCGCCTCCGTGTACCGGAGCACGGTGTCCGGGTCGAGGGAGGACCGCATGGCCACCGCGCCGTCGGGCAGGTAGGCGATCTCGACCCGCTCCTCGTGCTCCTCCGTACCCGGCGCGCTGTGCCATTCGACGCCGGAGATGTCGAGGGCGTAGAGCTCGTCCTTCTCCCGCTCCTTGCGTGCCTTGATCTCCTCAGCCGTCTCCGCCATGTCGCAGCGACCCCTTCCCGACGTGTGGATGGTCCGATGACCGGTTCGACGACCGGTACGAGCGCTCACCCTAGTAGCCCCCCACGTCCCACCTGGGCGGTTCCGCGGACCGTGGTAAAAGGGCCCGGCACCGGCTGGTACCCTGAGTGACGGACGTATGTGTGCTGTGTGCGCGCCTCGGAGCCCCGCTCCAAAGGCCGCGCCCAGCGGATCCCGCCTTCCGAGTCATGGAAGATCCCCCGAGGTGAAGACCGGGGGCGCTCGGTGGCCATTCACAGACCATGAGGAGTACGCGTGTCGCTCGACGCCGCTACGAAGAACCAGATCATCTCCGACTTCCGCACCAAGGAAGGTGACACCGGCTCCCCCGAGGTCCAGGTCGCCCTCCTGTCGCGTCGGATCTCCGACCTGACGGAGCACCTCAAGACCCACAAGCACGACCACCACTCCCGTCGTGGTCTGCTCATCCTGGTCGGCCAGCGGCGCCGGCTGCTGCAGTACCTCGCCAAGAAGGACATCCAGCGCTTCCGTGCGCTGGTCGACCGCCTCGGCATCCGTCGTGGTGCGGCGGGCGCCAAGTAGGACGCCGTGACGGGAGCGGTGCCCCTGGGGAAAGGGGACCGCTCCCTTTGCTGTACGTGCGGAGTGTCACCACCTCTTTGTAGTGTGGTAGCACAACACAAGAGCACCGAATCGCTGTGACGACCGGTACCGCACCAGGTCACCGCCGTCACAGGCACCACCCCCGACGTCTCCTCAGACGTCATGACGTACGAGGAGAAGCGCACCTCGCCGCCGCCGGTCCTCGGTAGTGGCCCCCGGGAGAGTGAACCCGGGGGCTTCGATCGAAGACCGGCCCGCACCAGACGGCGCGCTTCTCCGCCATCGTCCCCCCGCCACACGGGCGAGGAGGGACGAAAGACGACAAGTAACGGAGAGAACACTGGTGGAGAACGAGACCCACTACGCCGAGGCCGTCATCGACAACGGCTCCTTCGGCACCCGCACCGTCCGCTTCGAGACGGGCCGCCTCGCCCGGCAGGCCGCAGGTTCCGCCGTGGCGTACCTGGACGACGACACCATGGTGCTGTCGGCCACCACCGCCTCCAAGAACCCCAAGGACCAGCTCGACTTCTTCCCCCTGACGGTGGACGTCGAGGAGCGGATGTACGCGGCCGGCAAGATCCCCGGCTCCTTCTTCCGCCGGGAGGGCCGGCCCTCCGAGGACGCGATCCTCACCTGCCGTCTCATCGACCGCCCGCTGCGCCCGTCCTTCAAGAAGGGCCTGCGCAACGAGATCCAGGTCGTCGCCACCGTCATGGCGCTCAACCCCGACCACCTGTACGACGTCGTGGCGATCAACGCCGCCTCCGCGTCCACGCAGCTGGCCGGTCTGCCCTTCTCCGGCCCGATCGGCGGCGTCCGCGTCGCGCTGATCCGCGGCCAGTGGGTGGCCTTCCCGACGCACACCGAGCTCGAGGACGCCGTCTTCGACATGGTCGTCGCGGGCCGCGCCCTGGAGGACGGCGACGTCGCGATCATGATGGTCGAGGCCGAGGCCACCGAGCAGACCGTCAAGCTGGTCGAGGGCGGTGCCGAGGCCCCCACCGAGGAGATCGTCGCCGCCGGTCTGGACGCCGCGAAGCCCTTCATCAAGGTCCTCTGCAAGGCGCAGGCCGACCTCGCCGCGAAGGCCGCCAAGCCGACCGGTGAGTTCCCGATCTTCCTGGACTACCAGGACGACGTCCTGGAGGCGCTGACCGGCGCCGTCCGCCCCGAGCTCGCCCAGGCGCTCACCATCGCCGGCAAGCAGGAGCGCGAGGCCGAGCTGGACCGCGTCAAGCAGCTCGCCGCCGAGAAGCTCCTGCCGGAGTTCGAGGGCCGCGAGAAGGAGATCTCCGCCGCGTACCGCTCGCTGACCAAGTCCCTGGTCCGTGAGCGCGTCATCAAGGAGAAGAAGCGCATCGACGGCCGCGGAGTCACCGACATCCGCACCCTGGCCGCCGAGGTCGAGGCCATCCCGCGGGTGCACGGTTCCGCGCTGTTCGAGCGTGGCGAGACCCAGATCCTGGGCGTCACCACCCTCAACATGCTCCGTATGGAGCAGCAGTTGGACACCCTCTCCCCGGTGACCCGCAAGCGCTACATGCACAACTACAACTTCCCGCCGTACTCCGTCGGCGAGACCGGCCGCGTCGGCTCCCCCAAGCGCCGCGAGATCGGCCACGGCGCCCTCGCCGAGCGCGCCATCGTGCCGGTGCTGCCGACGCGCGAGGAGTTCCCGTACGCGATCCGTCAGGTGTCCGAGGCCCTCGGCTCCAACGGCTCGACGTCCATGGGCTCGGTCTGCGCCTCCACCATGTCGCTGCTGAACGCCGGTGTGCCGCTCAAGGCCCCCGTCGCCGGTATCGCCATGGGCCTGATCTCCCAGGAGATCAACGGCGAGACGCACTACGTCGCCCTCACCGACATCCTCGGTGCGGAGGACGCCTTCGGCGACATGGACTTCAAGGTCGCCGGCACCAAGGAGTTCGTGACCGCCCTCCAGCTCGACACCAAGCTGGACGGCATCCCGGCCTCCGTCCTGGCCGCCGCTCTCAAGCAGGCCCGTGACGCCCGCCTCCACATCCTCGACGTGATGATGGAAGCGATCGACACGCCGGACGAGATGTCCCCGAACGCGCCGCGGATCATCACCGTGAAGATCCCGGTCGACAAGATCGGTGAGGTCATCGGTCCCAAGGGCAAGATGATCAACCAGATCCAGGAGGACACCGGCGCCGAGATCACCATCGAGGACGACGGCACCATCTACATCGGTGCCGCCGACGGCCCGGCCGCCGAGGCCGCCCGCACCACGATCAACGGCATCGCCAACCCGACGATGCCCGAGGTCGGCGAGCGCTACCTGGGCACGGTCGTGAAGACGACCACCTTCGGCGCGTTCGTCTCCCTGCTGCCCGGCAAGGACGGTCTGCTGCACATCTCGCAGATCCGCAAGCTGGCCGGCGGCAAGCGCGTGGAGAACGTCGAGGACGTGCTCGGCGTGGGCGCCAAGGTCCAGGTCGAGATCGCCGAGATCGACTCCCGCGGCAAGCTCTCCCTCATCCCCGTGATCGAGGGCGAGGACGACGAGAAGAAGGCCGACGCCGACCAGTGACGTCCCACGGCTCCAAGGCGACGGCCCGCACCTCCCCGGAGGCGCGGGCCGTCGCCCGTACCCAAACCCTCATCCAGGGCGAGAACGGCATCGGCACCGTCCGTAGGACCACCCTCCCCGGGGGCCTGCGCATCGTCACCGAGACCCTTCCCTCGGTCCGCTCGGCGACTTTCGGCATCTGGGCCCACGTCGGCTCCCGCGACGAGACCCCGGCCCTGAACGGCGCCACCCACTACCTGGAGCACCTGCTCTTCAAGGGCACGCACCGCAGGTCCGCCCTGGACATCTCCTCCGCCATCGACGCCGTCGGCGGTGAGATGAACGCCTTCACGGCCAAGGAGTACACGTGCTACTACGCGCGCGTGCTCGACACCGACCTGCCGCTCGCCATCGACGTGGTCTGCGACATGCTGACCGGCTCGCGCATCCTCGAGGAGGACGTCGACATCGAGCGCGGTGCGATCCTCGAAGAGATCGCGATGACCGAGGACGACCCCGCCGACTGCGTGCACGACCTGTTCGCGCACACCATGTTCGGCGACAACCCGCTGGGCCGTCCGATCCTCGGCACGGTCGACACGGTCAACGCCCTCACCGCCGACCGCATCCGCCGCTTCTACAAGAAGCACTACGACCCGACCCACCTCGTGGTCGCCTGCGCCGGCAACATCGACCACGACCAGGTCGTACGCCAGGTCCGCACCGCGTTCGAGGAGGCCGGCGCCGTCAAGGACCTCGACGCCCAGCCGATCGCCCCGCGCGGCGGACGGCGCGCGCTGCGCACCGCCGGCCGTGTCGAACTGATCGACCGCAGCACCGAGCAGGCGCACGTCATCCTCGGCATGCCGGGTTTGTCCCGTACCGACGAGCGCCGGTGGGCCCTCGGCGTGCTCAACACCGCCCTCGGCGGCAGCATGTCCTCCCGCCTGTTCCAGGAGGTCCGGGAAAAGCGCGGCCTGGCCTACAGCGTGTACTCGTACACCTCCGGCTTCGCCGACTGCGGCCTGTTCGGCGTGTACGCCGGGTGCAGGCCGTCCCAGGTGCACGACGTGCTGAAGATCTGCCGCGACGAACTCGACCAGGTCGCCCGGCACAGCCTGGCCGACGACGAGATACGGCACGCCGTCGGCCAGCTCCAGGGCTCCACCGTCCTCGGCCTGGAGGACACCGGCGCGCTGATGAACCGTATCGGCAAGAGCGAAATGTGCTGGGGTGAGCAGATGTCGGTCGATGACATGCTGGACCGGATAGCCTCGGTCACACCGGACGACGTCCGCGCGGTCGCCCGCGACATCCTGGGTCAGCGGCCCTCGCTGTCGGTCATCGGCCCACTCAAGGACAAGCAGGCCTCCCGGCTGCACGACACCGTCGCCTAGCGGCCCAGCCCAGGCTCCAGGCCCCGACGACCCCAACCCTCCACGGTCCCCGGTCCTCCCGACCCTCCCCGGTAAGGAAGCAAGGAAATGAGCAAGCTGCGCGTGGCGGTCCTCGGCGCCAAGGGCCGGATCGGGTCCGAGGCGGTACGGGCCGTCGAGGCCGCCGACGACATGGAACTGGTGGCCGCACTCGGCCGGGGCGACCGGCTGGAGACCCTCGCCGAGACCGGGGCCCAGGTCGCCGTCGAACTGACCACCCCGGCCTCGGTCATGGGCAACCTGGACTTCTGCGTACGCCACGGCATTCACGCGGTCGTCGGCACCACCGGTTGGACCGACGACCGCCTCGCACAGCTGACGGGCTGGCTCGAGCAGTTCCCGGAGACGGGCGTGCTCATCGCACCGAACTTCTCCATCGGCGCCGTGCTGACCATGAAGTTCGCGCAGATCGCCGCCCCGTACTTCGAGTCCGTCGAGGTCGTCGAACTGCACCATCCCAACAAGGTGGACGCCCCCAGCGGCACCGCCACCCGCACCGCCCAGCTCATCGCCGAGGCCCGCCGCAAGGCCGGCAGCGCCCCCGCCCCGGACGCCACGGTCACCGCCCTGGACGGCGCCCGCGGCGCCGATGTGGACGGGGTCCCGGTGCATGCCGTCCGGCTGCGCGGCCTGCTGGCCCACCAGGAGGTCCTGCTCGGCGGTGAGGGGGAGACCCTCACCGTCCGCCACGACTCCCTGCACCACAGCAGCTTCATGCCGGGCATCCTGCTCGGCACCCGCCGTGTGGTGACCACTCCCGGCCTGACCTTCGGCCTGGAACACTTCCTCGACCTGAACTGAGCACGAGCCCGACCCCATGCGCGCGAAGATCTCCTACGCCGTCACGGCCGCCGTCCTGGTCGTCTACTTCGTCCTGGTCGGCAGCCGCGGCGTGCTGCTCATCCAGGCCGGTACGCCCCTCACCGTCACCTTCGGCGTGGCGGTGCTCATCCTGCCGGTCATCGGCGTGTGGTTCCTGTGGAAGAACACCGAGTTCGTCCGCAACGCCAACCGGCTCGCCGCCGAACTCGACGCCCAGGGCGGACTGCCCGCGGACGAGCTGAAGCGCCTGCCCAGCGGCCGTGTGGACCGGGACTCGGCCGACGAGGTCTTCGCCCGGCGCAAGGCCGAGACGGAGGACGCCCCCGACGACTGGCGCAGTTGGTTCCGGCTCGCCGTCGCCTACCACGACGCCCGCGACACCGCGCGCGCCCGCAAGGCGATGCAACGGGCGATCGCCCTGCGCAAGACCACCCCCTGACGCCGCGACAAAAGAGCCGGGGCCGGTCCGCGCGTGCGGACCGGCCCCGGCTCATGACGACATGCAGACCGGCCCAAAGGGCAGGGTCAGTCCCTCCGGTACTCGTCGGCCCAGACCTCCACCGAGTCGGCCGCCCGGTCGAAGGCCGGGCCCCGCCCCAGGAAGTCCGCGTTGTGCGAGGTCAGCAGCGGCGGCAGGGCCTCCGCCGCACGCCCCCGCCGGACCAGCAGCAGCGCCTGCCCCTGCACCGTCCGCGGCAACCCCAGCCAGCGCACCGGCTGCTGCACCGTGCGCACCGTGACCACCTGGGCCCACGGCGTTGTACGGGTGCTGAACAGACTCACCTGCCGCAGTCCGTGGGCATTCACCCACGCGCCCATGCGCAGCAGCCGCAGCGCCCAGGCGATGGCGACGAGTGCGAGGGCGAAGACCACACCGGCCGAGGACACCGAGGCCGTCGCGGCGATGATCACCGCCGCGAACAGCACGAACGAGGCGAGCAGCAGCAGTATGGCCGCCGCCCCCACCCGCCACGGCCCCGGACGGTACGGACGCCGCCAGCGGTCACGGTCGTCGTACGGCAGCGCGACATCGTCCGCCGTGTCGAAAGCGCGGTCGGCCGTCAGGAAGGGCAGGGGCACGGCTGGTCCTCACTTGATCCATACGTGGGCTGTGCCCGGTGAGGCTACCGATCTGTGCCACCCCTCACCACCCTCGGGGGTCCGGTTGGAGCCGGAGCCCCCACCCCGGGTGGTTCACCGCGCCCGATTCGGTGCGGGGTTGTTGTCCGGTTCGGCGCTCGGTACAGCGTCCGGTTCGGCGTCCGGTTCAGCGTCCGTCGGACGCCTGTGACTGTTCGGTCCCCGTGGCCGACTGGTCGGTGGACAGCGCGGGCATCCCGATGACCAGGGACCCCACCAGCCCGGCGACGATGCAGAGGCCCAGCAGCCAGCGCCCGGCCAGCTCGCCTGCGGAAGCCCGCTCGCGCGGCGGGGGCGTGACATTGCTGCGGAACCTGTCGGCATTGGCAATGAAGGCGAACGGCACGGATTCCCGTCGACCGAACATCAGTGGTGCTTCTCCCATCGAACCTCGAACGAATCACTCTCATCAACACAAACGAGCGACACAGTCAAAAGGTGCCCAGATGAGGAAATTCCTCGCGGCACGCTCCATCTCTCCGCCATGGCGGGTGCCCCGTAGAGTGGGCGCTGACCTGCAGATGCGATGTGACGGGAAGTGCTCTCTTGACCTCCGCCGACGACCTCCAGCCGTCAACACCCGATGGCGTCACCTTGCGGAGTGACGTCACCGTCGAACTGGTGAAGTCCAGTGCCTCGGACTCGGACGTCCTGTTCGCCGCCCGCGTATCGACCCTCGGTGAGCAGTCCATCGGGGAACTGCAGAAGGACCCGGAGCGCTCCAAGGGTCTGATCAACTACCTGATGCGGGATCGGCACGGGAGCCCGTTCGAGCACAACTCGCTGACGTTCTTCATCAGCGCGCCGATCTTCGTGTTCCGCGAGTTCATGCGCCACCGGGTCGGCTGGTGCCTGCCGGGTGACGCGAGGATCCGCGTCGGCACCAGCAAGAACGGCAAGACCAAGCGCATCGCGGACATCCATCGGGACTGGAAGATCGGTGTGCCCGACTCGATGGGGCGCACGCGCAGACTGAAGTCCTGCCAGAACCTCCTGGCCGACACCATCGACCTGGAGACCGGGCTGGCGGAGAAGGCGCGCATGGTCGACGTCTTCGAGTCCGGCGTGAAGCCGATCCTCAAGGTCTCGACAACCAACGGCAAGGTTCTGCGTTGCACCGCGGACCACCGTGTATGGACGCCGGAAGGCTGGGTCCGCGCCGGCGACCTGCGCGTCGGCGACCGGGTCGGGCGGCTCGGCCGGGTGGGGGCCGGCGAGCGGGGCGGAATCCCGAAGCGCCTGCGCGAGGGGATCCAGATCTGGACCACCGAGCAGCGAGCCGATCTCATCGCGCCCATGGACCTCTGCTACCTCTGCGAGGAGAAGTTCGAGGCGAAGGACCTGGAGCTGGCCCACGTCATCCCCGTGGACGCCGACCTGGCCAAGTCGCTCGACGTCTCGAACCTGCGACCGGCCTGCAAGTCGTGTCACCAGCGGAAGACCAACGGCGAAGGCGTGCCGATGGGAGTGCGCCGCCGCGCCCTCCAGAACGGTGTGCGCTGGGAGGAGGTCGTCTCCGTCGCCCCCGACGGGGAGGAGATGACCTACGACATCTCCATGCCGCCGCCGCACCACAACTTCATCGCGAACGGCTTTGTCGTACACAATTCGTACAACGAGGAGTCCGGGCGCTACCGCGAGCTCCAGCCGGTCTTCTACGTCCCCGGCGAGGACCGCAAGCTGGTCCAGCAGGGCCGCCCCGGCAAGTACGAGTTCGTCGACGGCACCCCCGAGCAGTACAAGGCTGTCACCGACGCCATGGAGGAGTCCTACCGGCAGTCGTACGCTGCCTACCAGGAGATGCTGGCGGCCGGCGTCGCCCGCGAGGTTGCCCGCGCCACCCTCCCGGTCGGTCTCTTCTCCTCGATGTACGCCACGTGCAACGCCCGCTCCCTGATGCATTTCCTCGGCCTGCGCACCCAGCACGAGATGGCGAAGGTGCCGTCCTTCCCGCAGCGGGAGATCGAGATGGTCGGCGAGAAGATGGAGGCCGAGTGGGCCCGGCTCATGCCGCTCACCCACGCCGCCTTCAACGCCAACGGGCGCGTGGCGCCGTAGGTAGCCCGTCCAGCCCGCGTAGCTCCCGCAGCTCCTCGTGTCCGCCGGTAGCGGGCCTTCCTCGCAGGCTGGGCACGCATGTGCTGTCAGCCCTGCGAGGTGCCCGTATTGCGCTATTTAAGGTAATTCATCTAGCCTGATCGAACGGACCCGGCGCTGCCTGAACCCCCGAGCAGACAGTGCCGGGCTCCACCTTTGTCCCACCTTGTCGCCTCCCCCGAGGGCAGACCCCGCCCCAAGCAGCGAGTAGCGTGTAACCCATGGCTCCGACCTCCACTCCGCAGACCCCCTTCGGGCGGGTCCTCACCGCCATGGTCACGCCCTTCACGGCGGACGGCGCACTCGACCTCGACGGCGCACAGCGGCTCGCCACCCACCTGGTGGACGCAGGCAACGACGGCCTGATCGTCAACGGCACCACCGGCGAGTCCCCCACCACCAGCGACGCGGAGAAAGCGGATCTCGTACGGGCGGTCCTGGAGGCGGTAGGAGACCGCGCCCACGTGGTGGCCGGGGTCGGCACCAACGACACCCGCCACAGCATCGAACTGGCCCGCACCGCGGAGCACATCGGCGCACACGGCCTACTGGTCGTCACCCCGTACTACAACAAGCCCCCGCAGGAGGGCCTCTACCGGCACTTCACGGCCATCGCCGATGCCACCGAGCTGCCGGTCATGCTCTACGACATCCCCGGCCGCAGCGGCGTCCCGATCAACACGGAGACGCTCGTCCGCCTGGCCGAGCACCCGCGGATCGTCGCCAACAAGGACGCCAAGGGGGACCTCGGCCGCGCCAGCTGGGCCATCGCCCGCTCGCGCCTCGCCTGGTACTCCGGCGACGACATGCTGAACCTGCCGCTGCTCTCCGTGGGCGCGGTCGGCTTCGTCTCGGTCGTCGGCCACCTCGTCACCCCCGAGCTGCGCGCCCTGGTGGAGGCGTACACCTCGGGAGACGTCCAGAAGGCCACCGAGATCCACCAGAAGCTGCTCCCCGTCTACACCGGCATGTTCCGCACCCAGGGCGTGATGACCACCAAGGCGGCGCTCACCCTGCGGGGCCTGCCCGCCGGGCCCCTGCGCGCCCCCATGGCCGAGTGCACGCCGGAAGAGATCGAGCAGCTCAAGATCGATCTTGCCGCCGGCGGGGTACAGCTCTGACAACAGACTTCGCGCGACCGCTCGCGCAACCTGACTCCACAACTGAATAGGCGGCGGGCCACCGGTGCCCGCGCATCACAACGACAACTGCTTCTGCACGAACGTCATGCGCGCCACGTGCCCCCCGGTACGTGGCGCGTGTGGTGAGGAGAGTCTTTTGAGTCACCCGCATCCTGAACTCGGTTCGCCCCCGCCGCTTCCCGCGAGCGGGCTGCGCGTCACCCCGCTCGGCGGTCTCGGCGAGATCGGCCGCAACATGACGGTCTTCGAGTACGACGGCCGTCTGCTCATCGTCGACTGCGGAGTGCTCTTCCCCGAGGAGGAGCAGCCCGGAATCGACCTGATCCTGCCGGACTTCACGTCCATCCGTGACCGCCTCGACGACATCGAGGGCATCGTCCTCACCCATGGGCACGAGGACCACATCGGCGGTGTTCCGTTCCTTCTCCGTGAGAAGCCGGACATCCCGCTGATCGGCTCCAAGCTGACCCTCGCCCTCATCGAGGCGAAGCTCCAGGAGCACCGCATCCGCCCCTACACCCTGGAGGTCGCCGAGGGGCACCGCGAGCGCATCGGCCCGTTCGACTGCGAGTTCGTCGCGGTCAACCACTCGATCCCCGACGCGCTCGCCGTGGCCATCCGCACCCCCGCCGGCATGGTGGTCCACACCGGCGACTTCAAGATGGACCAGCTTCCGCTGGACAACCGCCTCACGGACCTCCACGCCTTCGCCCGGCTCAGTGAGGAGGGCATCGACCTCCTCCTCTCCGACTCGACGAACGCCGAGGTCCCGGGCTTCGTCCCGCCCGAGCGCGACATCTCCAACGTTCTTCGGCAGGTCTTCGCCGGCGCCCGCAAGCGGATCATCGTGGCCAGCTTCGCCAGCCACGTCCACCGCATCCAGCAGATCCTGGACGCGGCGCACGAGTACGGTCGCCGGGTGGCCTTCGTCGGCCGCTCCATGGTCCGCAACATGGGCATCGCGCGCGACCTCGGCTACCTGAAGGTTCCGCCGGGTCTGGTCGTCGACGTCAAGACGCTGGACGACCTGCCGGACAGCGAAGTGGTCCTGGTGTGCACGGGCTCGCAGGGCGAACCCATGGCCGCCCTGTCCCGGATGGCCAACCGCGACCACCAGATCCGTATCGTCCAGGGCGACACGGTGATCCTCGCGTCGTCGCTCATCCCCGGCAACGAGAACGCGGTCTACCGCGTCATCAACGGCCTGACCCGCTGGGGCGCAAACGTCGTCCACAAGGGCAACGCCAAGGTGCACG
>NZ_CP149447.1:0-2520000 GCF_045291515.1 Streptomyces sp. GD-15H | reverse complement strand
AGTCCCGCTACGGCGGGGCGACGCTGAGAACTTAAGCGCCAGTAAACGGCGGTGGTAACTATAACCATCCTAAGGTAGCGAAATTCCTTGTCGGGTAAGTTCCGACCTGCACGAATGGCGTAACGACTTCTCGACTGTCTCAACCATAGGCCCGGTGAAATTGCACTACGAGTAAAGATGCTCGTTTCGCGCAGCAGGACGGAAAGACCCCGGGACCTTTACTACAGTTTGATATTGGTGTTCGGTTCGGCTTGTGTAGGATAGCTGGGAGACCGGGAAGCCGCCACGCCAGTGGTGGTGGAGTCGTCGTTGAAATACCAGTCTGGTCGTGCTGGATGTCTAACCCGGGTCCGTGATCCGGATCGGGGACAGTGTCTGATGGGTAGTTTAACTGGGGCGGTTGCCTCCTAAAGGGTAACGGAGGCGCCCAAAGGTTCCCTCAGCCTGGTTGGCAATCAGGTGTTGAGTGTAAGTGCACAAGGGAGCTTGACTGTGAGACCGACGGGTCGAGCAGGGACGAAAGTCGGGACTAGTGATCCGGCGGTGGCTTGTGGAAGCGCCGTCGCTCAACGGATAAAAGGTACCCCGGGGATAACAGGCTGATCTTCCCCAAGAGTCCATATCGACGGGATGGTTTGGCACCTCGATGTCGGCTCGTCGCATCCTGGGGCTGGAGTCGGTCCCAAGGGTTGGGCTGTTCGCCCATTAAAGCGGTACGCGAGCTGGGTTTAGAACGTCGTGAGACAGTTCGGTCCCTATCCGCTGCGCGCGCAGGAGTCTTGAGAAGGGCTGTCCCTAGTACGAGAGGACCGGGACGGACGAACCTCTGGTGTGCCAGTTGTCCTGCCAAGGGCATGGCTGGTTGGCTACGTTCGGGAGGGATAACCGCTGAAAGCATCTAAGCGGGAAGCCTGCTTCGAGATGAGGGCTCCCACCCACGTGATGGGGTAAGGCTCCCAGGAGATGACTGGGTTGATAGGCCGGATATGGAAGCACGGTAACGTGTGGAGTTGACCGGTACTAATAGGCCGAGGGCTTGTCCCCAGGTTGCTCGCGTCCACTGTGTTGGTTCTGAAACCACGAACGCCGCCATGTGTGGTGCATGGTGTCGGTTGTCGAGTGTTTCGTAGTGTTTCGGTGGTCATAGCGTAGGGGAAACGCCCGGTTACATTCCGAACCCGGAAGCTAAGCCCTACCGCGCCGATGGTACTGCAGGGGGGACCCTGTGGGAGAGTAGGACGCCGCCGAACAAATTGTGACAGGGTTGGACCCCGAATTTCGGTTCGGGGTCCAACCCTTTTTTGTTTTGCGTCACTTGAAGTTCACGTTGCGCCATGAACATCCACCCCATGGGTACTGCTGAACTACTCAGGGCCGCCGGTGTCGGACTCGGTGACGAGGTGGTCGTGTCCGCCTTCGGGAACGTGGAAGTCGCCGAGGCCGTCACCCTCGCAGGCGCGTTGCCGGTGTTCGCCGAGATAGATCCGGTGACCTACTGCCTCGCGCCGGCCGCTGTGGAAGCGGCCATAACTCCGCGGACGGCAGCCGTCGTTGCCGTCCACCGCTTCGGCAGACAGGCCGACATCGCCCGGTTGCACATCCTCGGGCAGCGGCACGGCCTGCTGATACTGGAGCGCGGGGAGTCCGAGGGGCCGTACGACGAGATCGCTCGGCGCAGGGTACGGGCGGCCTATCTCGACGCGAAACTGCGGGGTGTTCGGACTCCCGACAGTGGCGACGGGCACACCTACCAGCAGTACGTCGTGCGAGTGCCCGGGAACGGCCGCCCGGACCGGGACGCGTTCGCACAAGCCCTACGGGCCAAGGGAGTTGAGTGCAGAGTGCCGGTGAAGACGCCCATGCACCGGCTGCCCGGGTTCCGGCGGTGCGTGTCTCTGCCCGAGACCGAGCGGGCCGCCGACGAGACGCTGGCCCTGCCCGTGGACGCCTCGCTGACCAAGCGGGACATGCAGCGTGTCGCGTCGGCCTGCAACGCGCTGGGCGGGCTGCTTCAGCCGGCTCTCTGAGCCGCGGTCGGGAACCCGGCTCCGAACCGCGGTTGGGAGCACAGGGCTGGTCAGGGTATGATCTGTCCCGTTGTCACCGCGGGAAACCGTAGAGCGACAACAAGCCCCTATAGCTCAGTCGGTAGAGCGTCTCCATGGTAAGGAGAAGGTCAACGGTTCGATTCCGTTTGGGGGCTCCGACAGAAAGGCCCCGCCCTCCCGGGCGGGGCCTTTCTCATGCCCTGGCTTTCATGCCTCGGCTCTCCCGTCCCGCAGCCCTCAGTCCTGGTGGAGGCCCGGGACGCGCATGGTGAGGATCGCCATGTCGTCGGAGGGGGCATCGGAGGCGAAGCGTTCCACGGCGCGCATGATGCGGGCGGCGACCGCGCCGGCGGTGAGGCCCGTGCAGGTCGTCAGGACCTCGGCGAGACCGTCGTCGCCCAGCATGTTCAGGCCCTCACGGCGCTCGGTGACACCGTCGGTGACGCACAGCAGGACGTCGCCCGGGTCGAGGGTGACCGTCTGCTCGTACAGGTCCAGGTCCTCGAGGACACCGAGGAGGGGCTGCGGTTCGGCGGCGGGTTCTACGGTGCCGTCCTGGCGCAGGCGCAGCGGGAGGGGATGGCCCGCGCACACCACCTTCAACTCCGCGCTGCCGTCCTCCTGCGGGCGCAGCTCGCCGTAGAGGAGGGTGAGGAAGCGGCTGCGGGTGCCCTCGTCGAGGATGGCGGAGTTCAGGCGCTCGAGGACCGCCGGGCCGCTGAGGCCCTCGCGGGCCAGCAGCCTGAGCGCGTGCCGGGCCAGCCCGGTGACGGCCGCGGCGTTCGGGCCCGTACCGCAGACGTCGCCGATGGCGAAGCCGTAGGCACCGTCGCTGATCGGGAACAGATCGTAGAAGTCGCCGCCGACTTCGTTGCCCTCGCCGGCCGCGCGGTAGATGACCTCGACCTCGACGCCGTCGATCACGGGGAGTTCCGGCGGCAGGAGGCTGCGCTGGAGGGACTGGCTGATGGCCGTGCGCTCGGAGTAGAGGCGGGCGTTGTCCAGGGCAAGGGCGGCCCTGCGGGAGAGGTCCTCGGCGAGTTCCAGGATCTCCTGCCGGAAGTGTTCGTCGGTCGGTTTGCCGAGCGTCAGCATGCCGATGACGCGGTTGCGGGCGACCAGGGGAAGGACCACCGTCTCGCCGCCCACCGCGGAGGCCGTCGTGAGGGTGGGGCTGATGCCAGGGGTGACCTGGTTGCTCGGGCCGCCGCTCAGGCCGAGGCTGCGCATGGAGGTGCGCAGGGCCGCCTGGTGGGCCACCTCGCCGGGCGCCGACCATACGCGGGCGCCGGGGGTGGGGACCGGGTCGGGCGGGGCCATCTTCGAGAGCAGGGACTTGATGCCGTCGATGAGTTCCTCGTCCTCGTGCAGGACGTAGGAGAGATACGGCTCGGAGGCCTGGTCGGCGATCGTGTAGACGGCACACCAGGTGGCCAGGGTCGGGACGGTCATCTGGGCCATGAGCGCCAGGGTCTGGTCGCGGTCCAAGGTGCCGGCCAGCAGGTCGGAGGCCTCGACGAGGAAGCTCAGTGAGCCGCGGCGCAGTCGTTCCAGCTCGCCCAGACGGGCCGACTCGACGGCCAGGGCGATGCGGTCGGCGGCGAACTGGAGGCGCAGCGCCTCCTCGTTGGAGTATCTGCCGGCTCCTTCCGCGGCGACGCCGAGAGAACCGGTGAGGCGGCCCTCGACCTTGAGCGGGACCGTGACGGCAGAGCGCATACCGGTGCCGTTGAGGAGAGGAACCGCGCCGGGCAGGGCGGAGAGGTCGTCGTGGACGGACGGCATCCGGGCCGAGCCGTAGCGGCCGGAGCCGGCCTCCACCGGGACGCGGGCGAAGCGCTGTCGGGCGGAGGGCAGGCCGGTGGAGGCGCGTACCTCGAGTTCGGTCTCGTCGTCGGTGGCGAGCAGGAGGAAGGCGGAGTCGCCGTCGAGCATGTCGCGGGCGCGTTCCACCGTACGCTGGAGGAGGCTGTCGAGGTCGTCCGGGGCGGGCGAGCCGATGAACACCTCGAAGGGGTCGGTGCTCTGATTCTCGGAGGTGTCGGAGGCGGGGACCCGCAACGGGGTCTGCAGAACAGCCCGTTCGTGGTCCCTGACGAGGAGGCACACGGTGGACGGATCGCCGTCCGCGTCACGGACGCGCAAGTGGGAGGCATAGACGGGGGTCACGCGGCCGTTGGCGTCCCTTATGCCGTAGCTGCCTTCCCAGCGGGAGAGTTGGAGCGCCTCCGCGATGCCGGTGCCGGTGCCGGGAGTGTGCGGCCAGGCTGCGAGATCGGTGAGCGGCTTACCGGTGACCTGCTCGGCCGTGTATCCGAAGAGCTCTTCCGCGTCCTCGTTCCAGGAGGAGATGGCGCCGGTCCGGTCGATCTGCACGACGGCGACGCGGACCCGGGCGTCGGCGATGGGCAGGAGGTCGGACGGCAGCGCCGGACCGGCCGCACGGGTGCCCACCGGGCGCTCGGGAATGTCGAGTTGGAACCAGACGGTCTTGTAGGTGGGGCTGTACTCCACGCCCCAGCGGTTGGCCAGGGCCGCGCAGAGCTGGAGGCCGCGTCCACCCTCGCGGTCGGGGCTGCCCATGGCGACGGCCGAGCCCTGGAGCGGCACTTCGCGTTCCGGATACCGGTCGGCCACCTCGATTCGCACGCCGTCGTCACAGCGCAGGCACAGGAGGTCGGCGGAGGTGCCGGCGTGGACCACGGCGTTGGTGACGAGCTCACTGGTGAGGACCACGGCGTCGTCGATGATGTCGGCGAACCCCCACCCCTGGAGGGTGTCGCGGACGAAAGCGCGGGCGCTCGCGACCGAGCGCCCGACGGGCTCGAAGCTGGCGGCCGCGCGCGCGGTGATCACAGAACTCCTCGAGCGGTTCTCGACGGGCATGGTTCCATGGCCGACCGGCTCGTCCCGCTGGTGCGGCAGACCGCTTGTCGGCCGTGGGTCCGGGGGCTGGTCCCCCGGGATCAGTCCGGTGGTCATGTGTGCGGCCGCCCTCCGATGCCCGCTCGACTCCGTGCCGGCCACCGCCCGGGCCGGACGGACCGGCGTGGCTGGACAGCCGCATGCAAGGTTACTTACCTTCGCGGTCCGAGCGGATGCCGGTCCGCAGTGTTCCGTCCGGAGGTGTCCGACGCCAGGAAGCTGTGCGGACGATGTGCGAAGCTGCCGAACTGTTATGGCCTGGTTCGGTGGGGGTGAAACACTGGGCAGGCTTGTTGTGGTGAAGGTCCGGACAGGCATGGTGTCTTCCGTGCCGGGTGGGCAGTGGCCTCGGGTGACGCCCCGGTCGGCCGGGCAGGTATCGCAGCAGCACAGGATATGCACGAGTAAGCAGAAGCAACGGCTTTCACGGGTACGCCGTGCGAGGGTGCCCGAGCACAAGCAGTAATGGTCGACCCCCGCGGGAGGGACACAGTGGAGTCTGGCGCAGCGACGCGGGGCACGAACACGCGCGCGAAGGGCGGACAGTCCCTGAGTAAGCAGGGCAGGGCGCGGGGCGGGACCACCGAGGTGGACTCGGCGGCCCTGAACCGCTTGATGGCGGCCCTGGTGGCGATGCGGGACGGCAACTTCCGCAAGCGGCTCACGGTGTCGGGTGACGGCCCGATGTCGGAGATCGCCGCGGTCTTCAACGAGGTGGCCGACCGCAATCTTCATCTGACGGGTGAGCTGGCGCGGGTGCGGCGCATGGTGGGGCGTGAGGGGAAGCTCACCGAGCGCCTGGAGACGGGGCTCTGCGAGGGATCCTGGTCGACCGCGATCGACAACTCGAACGCGTTGGTGGACGACCTGGCACGGCCCGTCTCCGAGGTCAGCCGGGTGCTGTCGGCGGTGGCCGAGGGTGATCTGTCGCCGCGGATGGAGTTGCGGACGCAGGCCGCCGACGGGTCGGGGCAGCCGCTGCGCGGCGAGTTCCTGAAGGTGGGCCGTACCGTCAACAACCTGGTCGACCAGCTGTCGAGCTTCACCGACGAGGTCACGCGCGTGGCCAGCGAGGTCGGCACCGAGGGCAAGCTGGGCGGTCAGGCCCGGGTGCGCGGCATGTCCGGTTCGTGGAAGGACCTCACGGACTCGGTCAACACCATGGCGGAGCGGCTGACGGCGCAGGTGCGCGACATCGCGCTGGTGACGACGGCGGTCGCCCGCGGCGACCTGTCACGCAAGGTCACCGTGCACGTCGAAGGCGAGATGCTGGAGCTGAAGAACACCGTCAACACGATGGTGGACCAGCTCTCGGCGTTCTCCTCCGAGGTGACCCGCGTCGCGCGCGAGGTGGGCACCGAGGGCGCGCTGGGCGGGCAGGCGCAGGTGCCCGGGGTGGACGGCGTGTGGAAGGAGCTCACCGATTCGGTGAACACCATGGCCGGGAACCTGACGGCCCAGGTGCGCGGGATCGCGGAGGTGACGACCGCCGTCGCCAACGGTGACCTGTCACGGAAGGTGACCGTGCCGGCGCGCGGCGAGGTCGCGCAGCTCGCCGAGACGATCAACCAGATGACCGAGACGCTGCGGATCTTCGCGGACGAGGTCACCCGGGTCGCCAACGAGGTCGGGGCCGAGGGGCAGCTGGGCGGTCAGGCGAACGTGCCGGGTGCCGCCGGTACCTGGAAGGACCTGACGGACTCCGTCAACACCGTGTTCCGGAACCTGACCACCCAGGTGCGGGACATCGCCGCCGTGACGACGGCGGTGGCCAACGGTGATCTGTCGCAGAAGGTCACCGTCGACGTGGCCGGCGAGATGCTGGAGCTGAAGAACACCGTCAACACGATGGTCGACCAGCTGTCCTCCTTCGGCGCCGAGGTCACGCGCGTGGCCCGGGAGGTCGGCGTCGAGGGTGAGCTGGGCGGCCAGGCGCAGGTGCCGGGGGCGGCGGGGACCTGGAAGGACCTCACCGACTCCGTCAACACCGCGTTCCGTAACCTCACCGGTCAGGTGAGGAACATCGCCCAGGTGACGACGGCGGTGGCCAACGGTGACCTGTCGCAGAAGGTCACCGTCGATGTCTCCGGTGAGATGCTCCAGCTGAAGAACACCGTGAACACGATGGTGGACCAGCTGTCGAGCTTCGCCGACCAGGTCACGCGCATGGCCCGGGACGTGGGCACGGAGGGCCGCCTGGGCGGTCAGGCCCGCGTGGACGGCGTGTCGGGCACCTGGAAGGAACTCACCGACTCCGTCAACTCGATGGCGTCCAATCTGACCGGCCAGGTGCGCAACATCGCCCAGGTCACGACGGCGGTGGCCCGGGGTGACCTGTCGCAGAAGATCACCGTGGACGCGCGCGGCGAGATCCTGGAGCTGAAGAACACCGTGAACACGATGGTGGATCAGCTGTCCTCCTTCGCCGACCAGGTCACGCGCGTGGCCCGGGAGGTGGGCACGGAGGGCCGGCTGGGGGCCAGGCGCAGGTGCCCGGTGTCGCCGGTGTGTGGCGCGACCTCACCGACTCCGTGAACGGCATGGCCGGCAACCTCACCGCGCAGGTCCGGAACATCGCCCAGGTGGCGACGGCGGTGGCCCGGGGTGACCTGTCGCAGAAGATCACCGTGGACGCGCGCGGCGAGATCCTGGAGCTGAAGAACACCCTGAACACGATGGTGGACCAGCTGTCGTCGTTCGCCGAGGAGGTCACGCGCGTGGCCCGGGAGGTGGGTACGGAGGGCATCCTCGGCGGTCAGGCCGAGGTGCAGGGCGTCTCCGGCACCTGGAAGGACCTCACCCAGTCGGTGAACGGCATGGCGAACAACCTGACCCTCCAGGTGCGCAACATCGCCGAGGTCACCACCGCGGTCGCCCGGGGTGATCTGTCGAAGAAGATCACCGTCGACGCCAAGGGCGAGATCCTCGAGCTCGTCACCACCGTCAACACGATGGTGGACCAGCTGTCGTCGTTCGCCGAGCAGGTGACCAGGGTGGCGCGTGAGGTGGGCACCGAGGGCATCCTGGGCGGTCAGGCCCATGTGCCCGGGGTCACGGGCATCTGGAAGGACCTGAGCGACAACGTCAACCTGATGGCCAAGAACCTCACCACCCAGGTGCGGAACATCTCCGAGGTCTCCGCCGCGGTCGCCAACGGCGACCTGACGCGACAGGTCACCATCGAGGCGCGCGGTGAGCTGGCACAGCTCGCCGACACCATCAACATCATGGTGAGGACGCTGAGTTCGTTTGCCGAGCAGGTCACCAAGGTGGCCCGCGAGGTGGGTACGGACGGCATCCTCGGCGGCCAGGCGCACGTACCTGGTGTGGCGGGTACGTGGAAGGACCTCACCGAGTCCGTGAATCGGATGGCGTCCAACCTGACCGGTCAGGTGCGCAACATCGCCATGGTGACCACGGCCATCGCCAAGGGTGACCTGACGAAGAAGATCGACATCGACGCACGGGGCGAGATCCTCGAGCTGAAGACCACCATCAACACGATGGTGGACCAGCTGTCCTCCTTCGCCGAGGAGGTCACGCGCGTGGCCCGCGAGGTGGGCACGGAGGGTCAGCTCGGCGGTCAGGCACGCGTGCGGGACGTCGACGGCACCTGGCGGGACCTGACCGAGTCGGTGAACGAGATGGCCGGGAATCTGACCCGGCAGGTGCGGGCCATCGCGCGCGTGGCGACCGCTGTGACCCGCGGTGACCTGAACCTGAAGATCGACGTGGACGCGTCCGGGGAGATCCAGGAGCTCCAGGACTACATCAACAAGATGATCGCCAACCTGCGCGACACCACGATCGCCAACAAGGAGCAGGACTGGCTGAAGGGCAATCTGGCCCGTATCTCCGCGCTGATGCAGGGCCGCCGGGATCTGGAGGACGTGGCCTCGCTGATCATGAGCGAGCTGACGCCCGTGGTCTCCGCGCAGCACGGCGCGTTCTTCCTCTCGATGCCGCTGGTCGACGGGGAGGACGTGAGTGCCACCGAGGACGACCAGTACGAGCTGCGCATGCTCGGTTCGTACGGCTACTCGCTGGGCTCCATGCCGACGTCGTTCCGGCCCGGTGAGGGGCTCATCGGGACGGCCGCCATGGAGAAGCGCACGATCCTGGTGGAGAACGCGCCCAGTGGCTACCTGAAGATCTTGTCGGGGCTCGGGGAGGCGCCGCCGGCACAGGTGATCGTGCTTCCGGTGCTGTTCGAGGGGACCGTGCTGGGCGTCATCGAACTGGCTTCCTTCACTCCGTTCACGCACATCCAGAAGGACTTCCTGAACCAGATCGCCGAGATGATCGCGACGAGCGTCAACACCATCTCGGTGAACACCAAGACCGAGCTGCTGCTGGCTCAGTCGCAGGAGCTGACCGAGCAACTGCGCGAGCGTTCGGCCGAGTTGGAGCAGCGGCAGAAGGCACTCCAGGCATCCAACGCCGAATTGGAGGAGAAGGCAGAGCTGTTGGCGCAGCAGAACCGCGACATCGAGGTGAAGAACACCGAGATCGAGGAGGCGCGGCAGGTTTTGGAGGAGCGCGCCGAGCAACTCGCGGTCTCCATGCGCTACAAGAGCGAGTTCCTGGCCAACATGTCGCACGAGCTGCGGACGCCGCTCAACTCACTGCTGATCCTGGCCAAGTTGCTCGCCGACAACGCCGAGGGGAACCTCTCCCTGAAGCAGGTCGAGTTCGCCGAGACCATCCACGGCGCCGGCTCCGACCTGCTGCAGCTGATCAACGACATCCTCGACCTGTCGAAGGTCGAGGCGGGCAAGATGGACGTCTCCCCGACGCGTATCGCGCTCGTCCAGCTCGTGGACTACGTGGAGGCCACCTTCCGGCCGCTGACCGCGGAGAAGGGCCTGGACCTGTCGGTCAGGGTCTCCCCGGAGCTGCCGGCCACGCTGCACACCGACGAGCAGCGGCTGCTCCAGGTACTGCGCAACCTGCTGTCGAACGCGGTGAAGTTCACCGACTCCGGGTCGGTCGAGCTGGTCATCCGGCCCGCCCGGGACGACGTCCCGCAGGCCATCCGTGAGCAGTTGCTGGAGGCCGGGTCGCTGACCGACCCGGACGCCGACCTGATCGCGTTCTCGGTGTCCGACACGGGCATCGGGATCGCCTCCAGCAAGATGCGGGTGATCTTCGAGGCGTTCAAGCAGGCGGACGGCACGACCAGTCGCAAGTACGGCGGTACGGGGCTCGGGCTGTCCATCTCGAGGGAGATCGCGCAACTGCTCGGCGGTGAGATCCACGCGCAGAGCGAGCCGGGCCGCGGCTCGACGTTCACGCTGTATCTCCCGCTGCACCCGACCGAGTTGCCCCCGCACGGCTATCAGCAGCCCATGCCGGCGCTGGAGAGCGGCGGCCCGACGGCGTCGGTCGATTCCGCCGACCCGACGGTCGCGGCACCGGCCGAGGTGACGTCGTACCAGGAGCCCCGGAACGGTCCGGCCGCGCTGTTCCGGCGGCGCCGCAGGCCGCTGCCCCAGCTGGAGGGGCGGCCCGCGCGGCAGGCCCCCGAGCAGTGGGCCGGCACGGAGCAGGAACAGGAGCCGGCGGCCCGGTCGCACCGCGGTATCCGGTTCGGAGGGCAGAAGGTACTGATCGTCGACGACGACATCCGCAACGTGTTCGCGCTGACCAGCGTCCTGGAACAGCACGGCCTTTCCGTGCTGTACGCGGAGAACGGCCGCGAGGGCATCGAGGTGTTGGAGCAGCACGACGACGTGGCGGTCGTCCTGATGGACATCATGATGCCCGAGATGGACGGATACGCGACGACGACGGCGATTCGCCGGATGCCGCAGTTCGCGGGGCTCCCGATCATCGCGCTCACCGCGAAGGCGATGAAGGGCGACCGTGAGAAGGCGATCGAGTCGGGAGCCTCCGACTACGTGACGAAGCCCGTCGACCCCGATCACCTGCTGTCGGTGATGCAGGAGTGGATGAGGGGGGCCTGAGGGCGGCAGCACGGGAGAGGGGGGCGTGCGGGCGGCGTCCCGGCGGCGTGCGATGGTGGTGGGAAGCTTCGCCGCCCACGTGAAATCGTTGTCGTAGTGTGCGCGAAGTTGTGTAGAAGTACGTGATCCGGGGAACCTTCCGGTCTCCTGCCGCGTTTCCGCTACGTGCACAGTGACATCACGGTGACAGGGTGTGGCGACAGGCGGGGTGCGGCTACGATGACCGGCACAAGGACGGGCGGCGCAAGGGAGTCGTCCCCTGGGGCGGCACCCGCCGGTGCCCATCCAGGTCCTGCGGACAGGGGAGGCCCCAAGCCGGGGCGAGGAGGGCGGGCCATGGTGCAGAAGGCCAAGATCCTCCTGGTCGATGACCGGCCGGAGAATCTGCTGGCGCTGGAGGCGATCCTCTCGGCGCTCGATCAGACGCTGGTACGGGCATCGTCCGGGAAGAAGCACTCAAGGCACTGCTCACGGATGATTTCGCGGTCATCCTGCTGGATGTCCAGATGCCGGGCATGGACGGCTTCGAGACCGCGGCACACATCAAGCGGCGGGAACGGACCAGGGACATCCCGATCATCTTCCTCACCGCGATCAACCACGGCCCGCACCACACCTTCCGCGGCTACGCGGCGGGTGCGGTCGACTACATCTCCAAGCCGTTCGACCCGTGGGTGCTGCGCGCGAAGGTCTCGGTGTTCGTCGACCTGTACATGAAGAACTGTCAGCTGAGAGAGCAGGCGGGGCTGCTGCGGCTCCAGTTGGAGGGCGACGAGAAGGAGCCCGGGGAGCAGAAGGAACCCGTCGGCCTGCTCGCCGAACTCTCCGCGCGGCTCGCGGCCGTCGAGGAACAGGCCGAGGCCCTGACCAAGCAGCTCAACGACGAATCGACCGACGCGGCCGCGGTGGCCACGGCGGCCCACCTGGAGCGCAAGCTCACGGGGTTGCGGCGCGCACTGGACGCGCTGGAACCGGGCACGGGCCCCGCGTCGCCGATCCCGTCGCAGAACTGACCGGCAGGTTACGGCTCTTGCCGCTCACCCGACACGGTCCCGGGGTGAGGCGGCGTCAGTTCGGCGCCTCCGCTGAAGCGACACGAACGGGTGAAGCGTCTGGCACGCGTGTCCACAGGCGTCTCCACCGGTAACCTCACCCCCATGGCCTCACGTCCCTCCGCTGCCAAGAAGCCACCCGCGAAGAAGGCGGCTGCTTCCGCGAAGGCTCCGGCGAAGAAGGCCGCTGCCAAGAAGCCGCCCGCGAAGAAGGCCGCGGCGAAGAAACCCGCGCCCAAACCGGCTCCGAGCCCGACGGGCGGCATCTACCGTCTGGTGCGCGCCCTGTGGCTCGGCCTGGCGCACGCCGTCGGGGCGGTCTTCCGCGGCGTAGGGCAGGGTGCCAGGAACCTCGACCCCGCCCACCGCAAGGACGGCCTCGCGCTGCTGCTGCTCGGCATCGCACTCATCGTCGCCGCGGGCACCTGGGCCGACCTCGAGGGGCCCGTGGGCGACCTCGTGGAGATCCTGGTCACCGGCGCCTTCGGCCGGCTCGACCTACTGGTGCCGATCCTGGTCGCGGTCATCGCCGTGCGCTTCATCCGGCATCCGGAGAAGCCGGAGGCCAACGGACGCATCGTCATCGGCCTGTCGGCGCTCCTCATCGGTGTGCTCGGCCAGATCCACATCGCCTGCGGCTCGCCCGCCCGCAGCGACGGCATGCACGCCATACGGGACGCCGGCGGGCTCATCGGCTGGGGCGCGGCCACGCCACTGTCGTACACCATGACCGATGTGCTCGCCGTTCCCCTGCTGGTACTGCTCACCGTCTTCGGTCTGCTGGTCGTCACGGCCACCCCGGTCAACGCCGTCCCGCAGCGGCTGCGGCTGCTCGGCACCAGGCTGGGGCTCCTCCACGACCGGACGCCCGAGGAGTTCGGCGAGGACGACGAGCGCTACGAGGAGCAGTGGCGCGAGGCGTTGCCCGCCGGCCGCCGCGGACGCGGACGGGTGCCCCAGGAGTACGACCCCGACATCGCGGAGCAGGAAGCGCTCTCTCGGCGACGTGGCCGCCCGCGTAGGTCCGCGGTGCCACAGCCCGACATGAACCGGCCGATGGACGCTGTGGACGTGGCCGCCGCGGCCGCTGCCGCGCTCGACGGTGCCGTGCTGCACGGGATGCCGCCCTCGCCGATCGTCGCCGACCTCACCCAGGGCGTACGCGTGGGGGACCGCGAGCCGACCACGCCGACACCGGTCCCGACCGCGCGCCCCCCGCAGGACCAGCCGGGTCAGGGCCAGCCGAGTCAGGGCACGTCGAGGCGGAGCGGGTCGCGGCAGGGCGAGCAGAATCAGGAACAGGCGGACACCGGCGTCCCGGACCTCACCAAGGCCCCTGCCGAGCCCCGCGACCTGCCTTCGCGCGCCGAGCAGCTCCAACTGTCCGGCGACGTCACCTACTCCCTGCCGCCCCTCGGCCTCCTCACCCGCGGCGGCCCCGGCAAGGCGCGCAGCGCCGCCAACGACGCCATCGTCGACTCTCTCACCACCGTGTTCACCGAGTTCAAGGTCGATGCCCGGGTCACCGGCTTCACGCGCGGGCCGACGGTCACCCGCTACGAGGTGGAACTCGGCCCCGCCGTGAAGGTCGAGCGGATCACCGCGCTGACGAAGAACATCGCGTACGCCGTCGCCAGCCCCGACGTACGCATCATCAGCCCCATCCCCGGCAAGTCCGCCGTCGGTATCGAGATCCCGAACACCGACCGGGAGATGGTCAACCTCGGTGACGTACTGCGGCTCGCGCAGTCCGCCGAGGACGACGACCCGATGCTGGTCGCCTTCGGCAAGGACGTCGAGGGCGGCTACGTCATGCACTCGCTGGCGAAGATGCCGCACATCCTGGTCGCCGGCGCCACCGGCTCCGGCAAGTCGTCCTGCATCAACTGCCTGATCACGTCGGTCATGATGCGGGCGACGCCGGAGGACGTCCGGATGATCCTGGTCGACCCCAAGCGGGTGGAACTCACCGCCTACGAGGGCATCCCGCACCTGATCACGCCGATCATCACCAACCCCAAACGGGCGGCCGAGGCCCTCCAGTGGGTCGTCCGTGAGATGGACCTCCGCTACGACGACCTGGCCGCCTACGGGTACCGGCACATCGACGACTTCAACCGCGCGGTGCGCGACGGCAAGGTCAAGCCGCCGGAGGGCAGCGAGCGCGAGCTCCAGCCGTACCCGTATCTGCTGGTGATCGTCGACGAGCTGGCCGACCTGATGATGGTCGCCCCGCGCGACGTCGAGGACGCCATCGTGCGCATCACGCAACTCGCGCGGGCGGCCGGTATCCACCTGGTGCTCGCCACGCAGCGGCCCTCGGTCGACGTCGTCACCGGTCTGATCAAGGCCAATGTGCCCTCCCGGCTCGCGTTCGCCACCTCGTCCCTCGCGGACTCGCGGGTCATCCTCGACCAGCCCGGTGCCGAGAAGCTGATCGGCAAGGGCGACGGCCTCTTCCTGCCGATGGGGGCGAACAAACCCACCCGTATGCAGGGCGCGTTCGTGACCGAGGAAGAGATCGCCGTCGTCGTCCAGCACTGCAAGGACCAGATGACGCCCGTCTTCCGGGAGGACGTCGTCGTCGGGACCAAGCAGAAGAAGGAGATCGACGAGGACATCGGCGACGACCTCGACCTGCTGTGCCAGGCGGCCGAACTGGTCGTCTCCACCCAGTTCGGGTCGACGTCCATGCTCCAGCGCAAGCTGCGCGTGGGCTTCGCGAAGGCCTGGCTCATGGACCTCATGGAGTCACGGAACATCGTCGGACCGAGTGAGGGTTCGAAGGCACGTGACGTTCTTGTGAAGGCCGAGGAACTGGATGGCGTGCTCGCGCTGATCCGGGGGGAGTCTGAAGGGTAGGCAGGCGGGACACGGTCGTCGCAGCCGGATGGCGGATCGTGACCCACCCGTAAGGGATCACCGCGCAACCGTTTCCCTTCGGCGTACGTCAACTTGAGGGAAGCGACAAACCGCAGGTACGCCATCGGCATGTCGGGCCATCCCGATGGCGTACAAAGTCCGACCGCCCGGTTGCCCCACCCTTTTGTCATCCCCCTAGACTGAACCTCCAGCACAGGTGGCTACACGCTCGAAAGGCGCCCCCGTGTCCATCGGCAACTCCCCTGAAGACGAGCGTCCGTTCGAAGACGTATCCGAGGAAGCCCGCCCCTCCGTCGGCCGTGTGCTGCAGCAGGCACGCATCGCCGCCGGCCTCACCGTCGACGACGTCACCGCCGCCACCCGGGTCCGTAGCGCCATCGTGCACGCCATCGAGGCGGACAACTTCGAGCCCTGCGGCGGCGATGTCTACGCGCGCGGGCACATCCGAAACCTGGCCAGGGCCGTACACCTCGACCCCGCCCCGCTGATCGCCCAGTACGAGGCCGAGCACGGAGGCCGCCCGGCTCCCACCCCGGCCGCCCCCCTGTTCGAGGCGGAACGCATCCGCCCGGAGAGGCGCGGACCCAACTGGACCGCGGCCATGGTCGCCGCAATCGTCGTCGTGGTCGGCTTCGTCGGATTCACCATGGTCAAGGGCGGCGACGACGGCGGCAAGGAGAACGTCGCCGACGGCGCCACCCCTAGCGCGTCCGAATCGTCCACCCCCAAGTCCAAGAAGCCCGCCGCCCCCAAGCCGGAGCCCTCGGACAGCGCCATCGCGGCCGCGCCGCAGGACAAGGTGACCGTCATGGTGAGCGCCCCCGACGGGCGCAGCTGGATCTCCGCCAAGGACCACAGCGGCCGGCTGCTCTTCGACGGGCTGCTCAAGCAGGGCGACTCCAAGACCTTCCAGGACAGCACGAAGATCAACCTGGTACTCGGTGACGCCGGCGCGATCGACCTCTTCGTCAACGGCAAGAAGATCGAGGACGACTGGCAGCCGGGGGCCGTGGAACGCCTCACGTACACCAAGGGCGACCCGCAGGCCGGATAGACGGACGCGGACGATGCTTCCCCGACGGGGTTGGCCGATCGGTCAACCCCGTCGGTCAACCCCGTCGACGGGGGGTGCCAGCGGGACGAAGTAGTCTTGAGCCCATGCCTGAACGCCGCACCGTCGCACTCGTCACCCTTGGCTGCGCCCGTAACGAGGTGGACTCGGAGGAGCTCGCAGGCCGTTTGGAGGCGGACGGCTGGCAGCTCGTGGAGGACGCCGGAGAAGCGGACGTCGCCGTCGTGAACACCTGCGGCTTCGTCGAAGCCGCCAAGAAGGACTCCGTCGACGCCCTCCTGGAGGCCAACGACCTCAAGGGCCACGGAAGAACGCAGGCCGTGGTGGCGGTGGGCTGCATGGCCGAGCGGTACGGCAAGGAACTGGCCGAGGCGCTCCCCGAGGCCGACGGTGTGCTCGGCTTCGACGACTACACCGACATCTCGGACCGCCTCCAGACCATCCTGAACGGCGGCATCCACGCCTCCCACACCCCCCGCGACCGGCGCAAGCTGCTGCCGATCAGCCCCGCCGAGCGCCAGGAGTCCGCCACGTCCGTCGCGCTCCCGGGGCACGGCCCGATGGACCTCCCCGAGGGAGTCGCCCCGGCCTCCGGACCCCGCGCGCCCCTGCGGCGCCGGCTGGACGGCACCCCCGTCGCCTCGGTGAAGCTCGCCTCCGGCTGCGACCGGCGCTGCTCCTTCTGCGCCATCCCGTCCTTCCGCGGCTCCTTCATCTCGCGCCGCCCGAGCGATGTGCTGGGCGAGACGCGGTGGCTGGCCGAGCAAGGGGTGAAGGAGATCATGCTGGTCTCCGAGAACAACACCTCCTACGGCAAGGACCTCGGCGACATCCGCCTCCTGGAGTCCCTGCTGCCCGAACTCGCCGAGGTCGACGGCATCGAGCGGGTCCGCGTCAGCTACCTCCAGCCCGCCGAGATGCGCCCCGGCCTGATCGACGTACTGACCTCCACACCGGGGGTCGTCCCGTACTTCGACCTGTCCTTCCAGCACTCCGCGCCCGACGTCCTGCGCGCGATGCGCCGCTTCGGCGACACCGACCGCTTTTTGGAGCTCCTCGACACCATCCGGAGCAAGGCGCCGCAGGCCGGTGTGCGCTCCAACTTCATCGTCGGCTTCCCCGGCGAGTCCGAGGCCGACCTCGCCGAGCTGGAGCGGTTCCTGAACCACGCCCGCCTGGACGCCATCGGTGTCTTCGGCTACTCCGACGAGGAGGGCACCGAGGCGGCGACGTACGAGCACAAGCTGGACGAGGACGTCGTCGCCGAGCGGCTGGCGCATGTCTCCCGGATGGCCGAGGAACTCGTCTCGCAGCGGGCCGAGGAGCGGATCAACGAGACCGTGCACGTGCTGGTGGAGTCCGTCGACGACGAGGAGGGCGTGTGCGGACGTGCGGCGCACCAGGCCCCCGAGACGGACGGCCAGGTGCTGCTCACGAGCGGCACGGGTCTGCGTCCGGGCCGTATGGTCGAGGCGAAGGTCGTCGGCACGGAAGGTGTCGACCTGGTGGCGGAGCCGCTCTTCCAGGGTTCGCCCGCGTTGAGTCAGGAGGCTGGCAGATGACGGGTGTCCCGGCATCCGCGGCGGGAGGCCCCTCCGGCGCGAGGAGGGCGCCGGCGAGTCCGGCGGGCCGCCCGAGGCCCGGTGGGACCGCGGGCGGTGACGCCTCCCGGGCCTCGGCTTCCGGCGGCATGACCGACCGCGTCACAGGCGGCAACGGCAATGGCCACGGCAACGACGACCGTGACGGGCAGTCGGCGCGGGGCGGGAAGATCACGGCGGCGGCCGTGAATCAGGCCAGCGTCTGGAACGTCGCCAACCTGCTCACCATGCTCCGGCTGATGCTCGTACCGGCATTCGTCGCCCTCATGCTCGCCGACGGCGGATACGACCCGGCCTGGCGCGCGCTCGCGTGGGCGGCCTTCGCCGTCGCCATGATCACCGACCTGTTCGACGGTCATCTGGCGCGCGCCTACGACCTCGTCACCGACTTCGGCAAGATCGCCGACCCCATCGCCGACAAGGCGATCATGGGAGCGGCACTGATCTGTCTCTCCGCGCTGGGCGATCTCCCCTGGTGGGTCACCGGCGTCATCCTCGGCCGGGAACTCGGCGTCACCCTGCTGCGCTTTCTGGTCATCCGCTACGGCGTGATCCCGGCAAGTCGCGGGGGCAAGCTCAAGACCCTCACCCAGGGCGTGGCCGTCGGCATGTACGTGCTGGCGCTGACCGGGTGGCTGGCCACACTGCGGTTCTGGGTGATGGCGGCGGCCGTCGTGCTCACCGTCGTGACCGGGCTCGACTATGTGAGGCAGGCCATGGTGCTGCGCAGGAAGGGAATCATCGAGCGCGAAGCGGCGTTGAAGGAACCGGAAGCTTGAGTTCGCAGGCCGTCGAAGTGGTGCGACTACTCACCGTCAATGGTGGGACGCTCGCCGTCGCCGAGTCGCTCACCGGCGGTCTGGTCGCGGCGGAGATCACCTCCGTCCCCGGAGCGTCGAAGGTCTTCCGCGGCTCGGTGACGGCGTACGCCACCGAGCTGAAGCACGAACTGCTCGGCGTCGACGCCACCCTGCTGGCGCAGCGCGGAGCGGTGGATCCGCAGGTGGCGGCCGAGATGGCGGCCGGCGTCCGCAAGGCGCTGGGCACCGATTGGGGCATCGCGACCACGGGCGTCGCCGGTCCGGATCCCCAGGACGGACAACCCGTCGGGACGGTCTATGTGGCGGTGTGCGGGCCGTCGGCGACGGATTCCGGTTTTGCCGGTGGCGGAAAAGTGGAGCATCTGCGGTTGAACGGCGACCGGGCGGAAATTCGTATGGAGAGTGTACGGAGCGTACTCGCACTGCTTCTCGGGGAGCTTGCGGGCGAACAGACCGGGAATGAGCGGGCACAGGATACGGAACGGAACGGGGGGTTTTGATGGTTGCAGCCCAGAGTGAACATGACATCGCTCCCCGCACGGCCGCGGCGCAAGGCGGTACGGTGGGGCGAGAAGGATCTGAATACACGGCCCGAGGAGGGAGCCACCGATGATTCTGCTCCGTCGCCTGCTGGGTGACGTGCTGCGTCGGCAGCGCCAACGCCAGGGCCGTACTCTGCGCGAAGTCTCCTCGTCCGCCCGAGTCTCACTCGGCTATCTCTCCGAGGTGGAGCGGGGGCAGAAGGAGGCTTCCTCCGAGCTGCTCTCCGCGATCTGCGACGCGCTGGACGTACGGATGTCCGAGCTCATGCGGGAAGTGAGCGACGAGCTCGCCCTCGCCGAGCTGGCCCGGTCGGCTGCGGCGACCCCCAGCGAACCCGTGCCCGCGTCGGTCCGCCCGATGCTGGGTTCCGTCTCGGTGACCGGCGTGCCACCGGAACGGGTGACCATCAAGGCGCCCGCCGAGGCGGTCGACGTCGTCGCCGCCTGAGCGGTGTGAAGGTGTGAGAGGCCCCGGCCGGGGTCCTTCCGGAAGTTCCGGAGGGGTGCCGCCGGGGTTTTCGCTTGCCCACGGCCCCCCGGTGCGTGCGTTTGCCGGTCCGGGGCGTGACGGCGATGGTTGAGGGAATGAGGGAGAAACCCATACGGGACGAACAGCCCTGGAGGTGCGGATGTACGTCGTGAAGAGCCCGTTGTCCGACGAGAACCTGAAAACCGTGTCCGAGGCGCTGCAGGGAGCCCTCGTCGACCTGGTGGACCTCGCCCTGGTGGCGAAGCAGATCCACTGGAACGTCGTCGGGCAGCGCTTCCGCTCCGTGCACCTGCAGCTCGACGAGGTGGTGGCCCTCGCGCGGACGCACTCCGACAGGGTGGCGGAGCGCGCCGCGGCACTGGGTGTCTCACCCGACGGGCGCGCCGCGACGGTGGCCGTCGGCAGCGGCATCGGGGTGACGCCCGAGGGCTGGGTCGACGACACGGCCGCGGTGAGCGCCCTCGTGGAGGCGCTGGGCGCGGTGATCGCGCGGATGCGCGAGCGGGTCGGTGCGACCGCCGAGCCGGATCCGGTGAGCCAGGACATCCTCATCTCGGTGACGGCGGATCTCGAGAAGCAGCATTGGATGTTCCAGGCCGAGAACGGGTGACGTGGCCCCGGGCGCTGTGCTGAGCGGCGGGGTGGGCGTGCGGCACACGGGGCACGCGTGGCCCGTGGCGGCGTCGGTGCGGCGGTCGGCGCGGGGCGCGGTGCCCCCGTGTGCCGTCGGTGCGCCCTGGCTGCCCGGATGAGCGGCCCCATAGCCTCCGGCTGGAGGTGCCGGAGGTGGGGGCCGTGAGGGTGCGGGCGGTTCACTGGAGTGCGGCGCTGGGGCTCGGGACGCTGTGGTGGTGGGCGGTGGCGAGGCTGTTGCTCGTGCCCGACGCGGGAGTGCTGGAGGCGGCGGTCGCGGCCGGGGGATGGGGGCTGAGCGTACTTCCGGTGCACTGCGTGCCGAAGGCGCGGGCGGAAGCCGCCCTGGCGGCCGGGCGCTGGCGGCGCGCCTGGAACCCGGGCGCGGTCGCCGCGTCCGGGACCAGCACACCGGCCGGCGCCATATCTGCGGTCACCACGTCCACGGTCACCCCGGCAGCGCCACGCCCCCGTTCGGACGGAGAGTCCGGCCCGTGGTGAAGGCCGCCGCGGGGTGAGAGGCGTGAGGGACCGCGAACGGGGCTGACGTCCCGTCACTTACTTCTTCGGCCGGGGCGCGGACGCCGAGTGTGCGGGGCCGGGGACGCGGCGGGGGCCGGGCCCTGTTGGCAGGCGGGGCACCAGTAGGTGGAACGCTCGCGGGAGCCGTCGCCCTGGTCGGCCCGGCGGACGGGGGTGCGGCAGCGCAGACAGGGGCGGTCCGCGCGGCCGTAGACGAACAGGTCCTGGCCACGGCGCCCGGTGGTGCTGCGGACCGGGCGGTCGCGGTTGTGCACCAGCAGCTTCCTGGCGAACTCGGGCAGCTTCGCGGCGCGTTCGGCGGACAGTTCGCCGATGGGGAGCCAGGGCGTGACACCGAGCAGGAAACAGAGCTCGCTCTTGTACACGTTGCCGATACCGGCGAGGTTGCGCTGGTCCAGCAGGGCTTCGCCGAGCGGGCGGGCCGGGTCCTGGAGGAGGTTCGCCAGCGCCAGGCCGGGGTCCCAGTCCGGGCCCAGGAGGTCGGGGCCGAGGTGGCCGACCACGCGGTCCTCGTCGGTGGTGCGCAGCAGTTCGAGGACGGGCAGACGGTAGCCGACGGCGGTGCGGTCGGGGTTTCCCAGGATCGCGCGGATCTGGTGGGCGGGGCCGCCGCTCCAGGGCTGCCCGTGCGCGTACACCCGCCAGGAGCCGTCCATCCGCAGGTGCGAGTGCAGGGTCAGACCGCCCTCGACACGGGCGAGCAGGTGCTTGCCGCGCGGGGTGACGTCCAGGACGGCGCGGCCGGTGAGGTCGGTCGTGGCGAACCTGGGCACCCTCAGGTCGCTGCGGGTCAGCACCGTGCCGGCAAGGGCGCTGTGCAGCCGCCGGGCGGCCTGCCAGACGGTGTCTCCTTCGGGCATGGGGCAAGGGTCGCACGCCCTCGTGCGGCGGGCGGGGGACCCGCTGGTCAGGGGCGCAGGCGCAGGCCTCGGGGGGTCGCGACGAAGCCCGCGGCCTCCAGGAGCGCCCCGAGCGGGGACGTCAGGGCGGAAGCGCCGTTGAGGCGCTCCACCGTGACCGTGCCGAGGGAGCCCGCGCGCGCGGCTGCCGCGAGTGCTTCTGCCGCGGCCGGGAGGCGGGGGTCGTCGGCGGGCTCACCGTCCGAGTCCGCGGGCCAGGCCAGCACCGTCTTGCCGCCGCGTTCCACGTAGAGCGTCAGCTCACCGTCGACGAGCACCACCAGCGAGCCCGCCTTGCGGCCGGGCTTGTGGCCGGCGCCCGTCGGGGGTTCGGGCCAGCCCAGCGCGGCACCGTACGCGTTCGCGGGGTCGGCGGCGGCCAGGACGACGGCCCTCAGGGCGGGATCCGGGCCGGTGCGGTGGCCCGCGAAGGGGTCGTAAGAGGGGCGCCCCCCGTACTGCCGGGGGCCGGGAGCCCGCGCGGGGAAATCGCGCGGGGAGACGTAGTCGCCCGGCGAGGGCTGCGGGTACGGCGCCCGGCCGGGTCGGCCGTCCGGGAGACGGGGGAGGCCGTCGTGGCCGGGAGCGGGGTCGAGGGAGCCTTCGGTGGGCGGGGCGAAGCCATGGAGGGCGAAGGGGCCGGAGGCGCCGCCGAGGGGGTCAAAGCCGCCCCCGAACGGGCCGTCCGGGCCGGGGAGGGCCTCGCCCCGCTCGCGGGCGTTGGCCGCCGCGCGGAGGCGGTCCACGGCGCCGTCCAGGGCGAACTGGGCGGCCCCCAGCCCTTCGACCACGTAGCCGCGACGGGCCTGCCCGGTCTCCTCGAAGGCGGACAGGATGCGGTAGACCGCGGAGAAACCGCCCTCGACGCCCTCCGCGGAGACGGCGCCCCGAGTCACCACGCCGTGTCGGTCGAGCAGGGTGCGGGCCAGTGCGTGGGCGCGGACCGTGGGGTCGGTCTCCCGGTCCGGGAGCAGTGACCAGCGTCCGGCGACGGTTGGTGGGCCGGTGCGGGAGATGCCGCGGGCGGCTGCCGTGAGCGAGCCGTAGCGCCCGCGTGGTACCGGGCGCTTCGCGCGGTGGGCGGTCGAGCCCGCGGTGCGGCCCGAACCCAGCAGGGAGCGCATGGGGGCGAGGGTGTCGTTGGTCAGCCGGCCGGACCAGACCAGGTCCCAGAGGGTGTCGGTCAGTTGGGGATCGGTGGCGTCGGGGTGGGTGGTGGCGCGGACCTGGTCGGCGATCTGGCGGAAGAACAGGCCGTAGCCGCCGGCGAGGGCGTCCAGCACCGACTGGTGCAGGGCGGTCGTCTCCAGGGGGTGCGCGGGCGGCAGGAGCAGTGGGGCCGCGTCCGCGAGGTACAGGGAGACCCAGCCGTCCTTTCCCGGGAGGGAACCGGCACCGGCCCACACCACCTCTCCGGCGGCCGTGAGCTCGTCCAGCATCGCGGGGGAGTAGTGCGCGACCCGGGAGGGCAGGACCAGCTTCTCCAGGGCGGACGCGGGCACGGACGCACCCTGCAACTGCTCGACGGCGCGCACCAGGCCGTCGACGCCGCGCAGCGTGTGCCCCTTGCCGACGTGCTGCCACTGGGGGAGGAACTGGGCGAGCGCGGCCGACGGCACCGGCTCCAGTTCGTGCCGCAGGGCGGCGAGGGAACGGCGGCGCAGCCGGCGCAGCACGGCCGCGTCGCACCACTCCTGGCCGATCCCGGCCGGGTGGAACTCGCCCTGGACGACCCTGCCCGCCGCCGAGAGCCGCTGCAGGGCGCCCTCGGTGACCGCCACACCCAGCCCGAAGCGGGCCGCGGCGGTGGCCGACGTGAACGGGCCGTGGGTCCGCGCGTACCGCGCGAGGAGGTCGCCCAGCGGGTCCTTGACCGGTTCGGTGAACGCCTCCGGCACGCCGACCGGCAGCGCCGTGCCCAGCGCGTCGCGCAGGCCAGCGGCGTCCTCGACCGCCGCCCAGTGCTCGGTGCCGGCGACGCGGACCCGGATCGCGCGGCGGGCCGAGGCCAGCTCCTCCGCCCACCGCGGTTCGGCGCCCCGCTCCGCCAGCTCGGCCCCGGTGAGCGGGCCGAGTACGCGCAGCAGGTCGGCCACGCCCTCCACATCCTTGATCCGCCGGTCCTCGGTGAGCCACTGCAGCTCACGCTCCAGCTCGGCGAGCACCTCGGCGTCGAGCAGCTCGCGCAGCTCCGCCTGGCCGAGCAGTTCGGCCAGCAACCGTGAGTCCAGCGACAGGGCCGCCGCGCGGCGCTCGGCGAGCGGGGAATCGCCCTCGTACAGGAACTGGGCGACGTATCCGAACAGGAGCGAGCGGGCGAAGGGGGACGGCTCGGGGGTGGTGACCTCGACGAGCCGCACCTTGCGGGACTCCAGATCGCCCATCAGCTCGACGAGCCCGGGGACGTCGAAGACATCCTGGAGACATTCGCGGACGGCCTCCAGGACGATCGGGAACGAGCCGAACTCGCCCGCCACCTGGAGCAACTGGGAGGCACGCTGACGCTGCTGCCACAGCGGGGCGCGCTTGCCGGGGTTGCGGCGCGGCAGCAGCAGCGCACGGGCGGCGCACTCGCGGAAGCGGGACGCGAACAGCGCCGAGCCGCCCACCTGGTCGGTGACGACCTGGTCGACCTCCCCCTTGTCGAAGACGACGTCCGCCGCGCCCAGCGGCGCCTGATCCGCGTCGTACTCGGTGCCGGCCTTCACCGGCTCCTGGTCGAGCAGGTCCAGGCCCATCAGGTCGGCGTCCGGCAGGCGCAGCACGATGCCGTCGTCGGCGTGCATCACCTGGGCGTCCATGCCGTACCGCTCGGAGAGGCGGGCACCGAGCGCGAGCGCCCACGGGGCGTGCACCTGGGCACCGAACGGGGAGTGCACCACGACCCGCCAGTCGCCGAGCTCGTCACGGAAACGCTCCACGACGATCGTGCGGTCGTCCGGGACGTGGCCGCAGGCCTGGCGCTGTTCGTCGAGGTAGGACAGCAGATTGTCCGCGGCCCAGGCGTCCAGCCCGGCGGCGAGGAGCCGCGGTCGCGCCTCCTGTGGGGACAACGAGCCGACCTCCCGCAGGAACGCGCCCACCGCGCGGCCCAGCTCCAGCGGGCGGCCCAGCTGGTCCCCCTTCCAGAACGGGAGCCGCCCCGGTACGCCCGGGGCCGGAGAGACCAGCACACGGTCGCGCGTGATGTCCTCGATGCGCCAGGAGCTGGTGCCGAGCGTGAAGACGTCGCCGACACGGGACTCGTAGACCATCTCCTCGTCGAGCTCGCCGACCCGTCCGCCGCCCTTCTTGGGGTCGGCGCCCGCGAGGAACACCCCGAACAGGCCCCGGTCGGGGATCGTGCCCCCGGAGGTGACGGCGAGGCGCTGTGCTCCCGGGCGGCCGGTGATCCCGCCCGTGACCCGGTCCCACACCACGCGCGGGCGCAGCTCCGCGAACGCGTCGGACGGATAGCGGCCGGCGAGCATGTCCAGCACACCGGTGAAGGCCGACTCGGGCAGCGAGGCGAAGGGCGCCGCCCGGCGCACCATGGCCAGCAGGTCGTCGAACTGCCAGGTGTCCATGGCCGTCATCGCGACGATCTGCTGCGCCAGGACGTCCAGCGGGTTCGCGGGAACCCGCAGCGACTCGATGGAGCCCTTCCGCATCCGCTCGGTGACCACGGCCGCCTGGACGAGGTCACCCCGATACTTCGGGAACACCACGCCCGTGGAGATCGCCCCCACCTGGTGGCCCGCGCGGCCGACGCGCTGGAGCCCCGAGGCCACCGACGGCGGCGACTCGACCTGGACCACCAGATCGACCGCGCCCATGTCGATACCCAGCTCCAGACTGGAGGTGGCGACCACCGCGGGCAGCCGGCCCGCCTTGAGGTCCTCCTCGACCAGGGCCCGCTGTTCCTTGGACACCGAGCCGTGGTGCGCGCGGGCGATGACGGCGGGCGCGCCCTGGGCGGCCCCGGAGCCGCCCATGAGCTCGGCCGGGGAGTGGCGCTCGCCCAGCGGCTCCCCGGTGGCCCGCTCGTAGGCGATCTCGTTGAGCCGGTTGCACAGGCGCTCCGCGAGGCGGCGGGAGTTCGCGAACACGATCGTCGAGCGGTGGGACTGGACCAGGTCGGCGATCCGCTCCTCGACGTGCGGCCAGATCGACGGGCGCTCCGCACCCTCCGATCCGTCGGCCACCGGGGAGCCGCCCACCCGTCGCCCGCCACCGCCCTTGTGAGGACGTGCTTCGCGCGACTCTGAGGGATTGCCCAGGTCCTCGACCGGGACCACGACGGAGAGGTCGAACTCCTTGCCGGCCTCGGGCTGGACGATCTCCACCTTGCCGCGCGGGCACAGGAAACGGGCGATCTCGTCGACCGGGCGGACCGTCGCCGACAGACCGATGCGGCGGGCCGGCCTGGGCAGCAGTTCGTCCAGCCGCTCCAGGGAGAGAGCGAGGTGCGCCCCGCGCTTGGTGCCGGCGACCGCGTGCACCTCGTCCAGGATCACCGTCTCCACGCCCGTCAGCGCGTCCCGCGCGGCCGATGTCAGCATCAGGAACAGGGACTCCGGAGTGGTGATGAGGATGTCCGGCGGGCGGGTGGACAGGGTCCGGCGCTCGGCGGGCGGGGTGTCGCCGGAGCGGATCCCGACCTTCACCTCGGGCTCGGGCAGTCCCAGACGCACGGCCTCCTGGCGGATGCCGGTCAGCGGGCTGCGGAGATTGCGCTCGACATCGACGGCCAAGGCCTTCAGCGGGGAGACGTACAGGACGCGGCAGCGCTTTCGGTGGTCCGCGGGCGGGGGCGTGGCGGCCAGCTGGTCCAGGGCCGCGAGGAACGCGGCCAGCGTCTTGCCGGAGCCGGTGGGGGCGACGACCAGCACGTCCGACCCCTCGTGGATGGCCTGCCAGGCGCCCGTCTGGGCCGCGGTGGGCGCGGGGAACGCCCCCGTGAACCAGCCGCGGGTCGCGGCGGAGAAGCCGTCCAGGGCTCGGTGCGGAGTGCTGACCATGTGTCCATCCTGCACCCGGGCACTGACAACGGGCCTGAGCAGGCCGGATGCCCGCGTCCGGCCTGCTCAGGCCCGTTGCGCCGGGGCCGGGCGGGGCCCGGCGGATCCGGCCCGGGGAGCGGGTGACAATGGGCCTTATGGCGGAAACGGGCAAGGAACGGGCGCGGCACTGGCAGTACGCCGACCTGCCCGGTGTCGATCTGCTCCGGGCCCGCTACATACACAAGACGTTCGTACGGCACACCCACGAGAACTTCGTGATCGCCGCCATCACCGACGGAGTGGAGGTCTTCCACCACGGCGGCGGCGACCAGTACGCGGGGGCCGGGGCACTGGCGCTGGTGAACCCGGACACCCCGCACACCGGGCGGGCCGGGGTCCCCGAGGGATGGCGGTACGGCGCGGTGTACCCGTCGCCCGGGGTGGTCGCGGCGATCGCCGCGGAGACCACCACACTGCGCGGCACCCCGGGCTTCGTGAGACCGGTGCTCGACGATCCGTACACCGTCCACCTGGTGCACCAGGTGCTGCGGGCCACCGACGAGGGCAACGCGCTCGCCGCCGACACACTGCTGCGGGTGGCCGTGACCCGGCTGCTGAGGCTGAACGGCGGGTCACGGCCCCGGCGCGAGGTGCGCACGGCGGGCGCTCGGACCGCCGCACGCGCGCGTGTCCTGCTGGAGGAGCGGATGGCCGCCCCGCCGACGCTGGAGCAGTTGGCCGACGAGCTGGGCACCAGCCCGTTCGCGCTGCTGCGGGCCTTCCGGGACACCTACGGAATGCCGCCGCACGCCTGGCTCACCGACGCACGGGTACGGCGGGCGCGCCGGCTGTTGGACGCCGGGACCGTGCCGTCGGAGGCCGCCGTCGCGGTCGGGTTCACCGACCAGCCGCACCTGAACCGGCATTTCGGCCGGATCGTGGGAGTGCCGCCGGGGGCCTACCAGCGCGAGCGCAAGAACGTACAAGACACCCGGAGCGCGCTCCACGTACCGTCCGTGGTGTGGCAGCAGAACAGACAACACTCGCGGACGTCCGGGACGTAGACACCCAGGGAACAAAACCGGACGGCGCCGTCGTACGGGACGCCCTGGGAGTCGGAATCGCCGTCGGACTCTCCGGATTCGCCTTCGGGGTGACCTCGGCCGGCAGCGGGCTCACGCTGCTCCAGACGTGTGCGCTCAGCCTCCTCGTGTTCACCGGGGCGTCCCAGTTCGCACTGGTGGGGGCACTCGCCGCTGGTGGGAGCCCGCTCACGGCCGCCGCCGGAGCGTTCTTCCTGGGGGTGCGCAACGCCTTCTACGGGCTGCGCCTGTCCCAGCTGCTGGCCCTCCCGCGCGCGGTGCGGCCGTTCGCGGCCCAGTGGGTCATCGACGAGACGGCCGCGGTCTCCCTCGCCCAGCCCACCCGGCGCAGCGCGCGGATCGGTTTCCTGGTGACCGGACTCAGCCTGTACGTCCTGTGGAACCTCACCACACTGCTCGGCGCACTGGGCGCCGAGTCCATCGGGGACACCAACGCGTGGGGCCTGGACGCGGCCGGCCCCGCGGTCTTCCTGGCCCTGCTCGCGCCGATGCTGCGGACCGGCACCGAACGGATGGTCGCCGGGCTCGCCGTCCTGCTGGGGCTCGGACTGCTGCCGTTCCTGCCCGCCGGTGTACCGGTCCTGGTGGCCGCGCTCGCGGCACCGGCCGTCCTGTGGGCACAGGGCCGCAGGGGCGCGCCGCGCGGTGACGTACCGGAGGGGGGCCGTTGAACATCTGGATCGCGATCGGTGTGACCGTCCTCGGGTGCTACGCCGTCAAGCTGGCCGGGCTGCTGGTCCCCGCCGGTGCCCTCGAACGACCGCTGGTCAGGCGCCTCGCCGCACTGCTGCCCGTCGCCCTGCTCGCCGCCCTCACGGCCCAGCAGGCCTTCGCCGACGGCCGGACGCTGGTGCTGGACGCGCGGGCGGCGGGACTCGCCGCCGCCGCCGTGGCGCTGATGCTGCGCGCCCCGTTCCTGGTCGTCGTCGGGGCGGCCGTGGTGGTGACGGCGGGGGTCCGGGCCCTGGTCGGCTGAGAGCGGCGCCTGGTCAGCCGACCGGGCGACCGTACGCCCTGAGCGTGCGCAGCGCGTCGATGGTCACCATGGAGCGCGCCTCCAGGGCTGGGGCCGGTGCCCACTCGCGCCAGCGCACCGGCCAGCCGCCGTCGTCCTCCTGCTCGGCCGCGAGGTGGTCCAGCGAGCGTGACATCTCCCCGTCGGTGAACCATCCGCGCGCGAGGGAGTGCGGTGTCCGCGCGTAGTCGTGCGGGAAATGGTGCTCGCCCGGGGCGTAGCCGGGCGCGACCGGGTAGGCGTCGAGGTCGTCCGGGGCGAGCGCCGCCAGCCGCTGTCCGCGCACCAGGCGGCCCAGCCGGTCGGCGGCCGCCTCCGCGCGCGGGCGGTCGGGGGCGGAGTCCAGGAAGACGACCGCGGCCCGGATCTCGTACGGATGGCTCCGCTCCAGTGCCTCGACGGCCTGCCAGCAGAAGTCCGTGGCCCGGAACAGCCACGCGTGCCACACGTCGTTGCGGTGCAGCAGCCCCACCACCGGCCCGGTGGCCAGAAGCTCGCCGGGTGGGTCGTCCACGACCGGCACGAAGGGGGCCGACGGGTAGCCGCGCAGGCTGGGATGGATCGCCGGCAGTGCGCCATCCGGGGTGGACACGGACGTCAGGTAGTGGCACGCGCGCTCCACGCGCGTGCCGCCGCAGCGGCCCACGGAGTCCAGGACACGCAGGGCGTGTGCGGTGTGCAGCGGCTGGCTGACGGGGCCACGCAGGTCGGGCTCCAGCGCGTGACCGTATCCGCCGTCCTCGTTGCGGTAGGCGTCCAGCGCCCGCTCCACCGGGTCGGCACCGCCCTCCCGGAACTCGTGGGCGAAGAGACGCTGCTCGAGCACCCGCGCGGTCAGCCAGACGAAACGCTCCGCGCGGGCGAGCGGGCTGTCGGCCGGGGGCTTCGGGGGAGGGGGATCGATCCGGTTGGTGACATGGGACAGACGTTAGGGCGCAAAGCGGTGTCGGCAGGTGGTCCCGGCTCGGGCCCACACTCTCGGGCGGGATACTGGGGGCATGCGGTTGACGGTCTTCTGGGAACGGATGGCGGAGTACTTCGGTACGGGCTACGCCGACACCTTCGCGCGCGATCACGTCATGTCGGAACTCGGCGGGCGCACCGTGCACGAGGCACTGGGGGACGGCTGGGACGCCAAGGACGTCTGGCAGGTGGTCTGCGCGGTGATGGACGTTCCGCGGGAAAAGCGCTGATCGTCACAGAGATCGCCACGGGGCAGACGGCTGCCGGTGGCGTGGGCGAAACTTACTCCGTGGCACCCACAGACGAGACCGGGCAGGCAGCCCAGCATCCCTCCGCGCTCGGCGCGCCGCCGCCCCCCGGTCCGCCGGCGGGTCCCGCGGCCTCTCCCGGCGCTCGCATGCCGCGCTGGCTGCCGCGCGCCATGCTGCTCGCGCTCGCGCTGATCGCCCTGTTCCAGCTGGGCAGCTGGGCCTTCCACGAACTCACCGGGCTGCTGATCAACATCCTCATCGCGTTCTTCCTGGCGCTCGCCGTCGAGCCCGCGGTGAGCTGGATGGCCGCGCGGAAGGTGCGCCGGGGGCTGGGCACCTTCCTGGTCTTCCTGGCAGTGCTGACCGCGGCGGCGGGCTTCGTCACGCTGCTCGGATCCATGCTCGCGGGACAGATCATCAAGATCGTCGAGGATTTCCCGCAGTACCTCGACTCCGTCATCAACTGGGTCAACACCCACTTCCACACCGAACTGCGGCGGGTGGACATCCAGGAGGGCCTGCTCCGCTCCGACTGGTTGCGCAACTACGTGCAGAACAGCGCCACCGGCGTCCTGGACGTCTCCGCGCAGGTCCTCGGAGGCCTCTTCCAGTTGCTGACCATCGGGCTGTTCTCGTTCTACTTCGCCGCCGACGGCCCGCGGCTGAGGCGAGCCGTCTGCTCCGTGCTGCCGCCCGCGCGCCAGGCCGAGGTGCTGCGCGCGTGGGAGATCGCCGTGAACAAGACCGGCGGCTACCTGTACTCGCGCGGGCTGATGGCGCTGGTCTCCGGCATGGCCCACTACGTGCTGCTGGAGATGCTCGAGGTGCCCTACGCACCCGTGCTCGCCGTGTGGGTGGGCCTGGTGTCGCAGTTCATCCCCACCATCGGTACGTATCTCGCGGGCGCCCTGCCCATGCTGATCGCCTTCGCCGTCGACCCCTGGTACGCGCTGTGGGTGCTGATCTTCGTGGTGATCTACCAGCAGTTCGAGAACTACGTGCTGCAGCCCAAGCTGACCGCGAGGACCGTCGACATCCACCCGGCGGTCGCCTTCGGCTCGGTCGTCATGGGCACCGCCCTGCTCGGGGCCGTCGGCGCGCTGATAGCCATCCCCGCGGTCGCCACCCTCCAGGCTTTCCTGGGCGCGTACGTGAAGCGCTACGACGTCACGGACGACCCCCGCGTGCACGGCCACCGCCGTCCTGGCGACGGCGACCCCGGTGACCGGAGCCCCGGCGAGCGGGGGAGCCTCGTCGGCCGCGCCCGGCGCCTCTGGACCCGCCGACGGGGCGCGACACCATCCCCGAGTGGGGACATCGGGCACTCCTGAGCGACGGCGGAGCCGCTCCGGGTCGGCGGTGTGACCCGGCGGCGGAGCCGTTGCCGGAGGGTGAACGCCTCGTGAGGGTGCCGCGTGGTGCGCTTGACACGAAAATCGAACGTCTATTCTCATAGGGGCGCCGGTAAGGCTCGACGAAGGGTTTTATGACCCGGTTCGGGGTGGAAAGGGCCTCGGTTGTCCACAGGTCGGAGGTGCGTCGGGGCGCGTTGTCAGTGGCAGGCGCTAGCGTCGTCGACGTGAAGCGATCGAATCAAGCAAATCGGGTGGAACCCATGGCAGGAACCGACCGCGAGAAGGCGCTCGACGCCGCGCTCGCACAGATTGAACGGCAATTCGGCAAGGGCGCGGTCATGCGCATGGGCGACCGGTCGAGGGAGCCCATCGAGGTCATCCCGACCGGGTCGACCGCCCTCGACGTGGCCCTCGGTGTCGGCGGCCTGCCGCGCGGCCGGGTGGTGGAGGTCTACGGACCGGAGTCCTCCGGCAAGACGACCCTGACCCTGCACGCCGTGGCCAACGCGCAGAAGGCCGGCGGCCAGGTCGCCTTCGTGGACGCGGAGCACGCCCTCGACCCCGAGTACGCGAAGAAGCTCGGCGTCGACATCGACAACCTGATCCTGTCCCAGCCGGACAACGGCGAGCAGGCGCTGGAGATCGTGGACATGCTGGTCCGCTCCGGCGCCCTCGACCTCATCGTCATCGACTCCGTCGCGGCACTGGTCCCGCGCGCGGAGATCGAGGGGGAGATGGGCGACAGCCACGTGGGTCTGCAGGCCCGCCTGATGAGCCAGGCGCTGCGGAAGATCACCAGCGCGCTCAACCAGTCCAAGACCACCGCGATCTTCATCAACCAGCTCCGCGAGAAGATCGGCGTGATGTTCGGCTCCCCGGAGACCACGACCGGTGGCCGGGCGCTGAAGTTCTACGCCTCGGTGCGCCTCGACATCCGTCGGATCGAGACGCTGAAGGACGGCACCGACGCCGTGGGCAACCGCACCCGTGTCAAGGTCGTCAAGAACAAGGTGGCGCCGCCGTTCAAGCAGGCCGAGTTCGACATCCTCTACGGCCAGGGCATCAGCCGCGAGGGCGGTTTGATCGACATGGGTGTGGAGCACGGCTTCGTCCGCAAGGCCGGCGCCTGGTACACGTACGAGGGCGACCAACTCGGCCAGGGCAAGGAGAACGCCCGCAACTTCCTCAAGGACAATCCCGACCTCGCCAACGAGATCGAGAAGAAGATCCTGGAGAAGCTCGGCATCGGCGTGCGGCCCGAGGAGCCGGCCGCCGAGCAGGGCACGGATGCCGCCGGTACCACCGTTCCGACCGAGGCGACCGCGGTCCCGGCTTTGGCCTCGGCGGCCAAGACCACCAAGTCCAAGGCCGCCGCGGCCAAGAGCTGACCCGTGACGCGACGAACCGACTGGGGCGAGTACGAATTCGCCGCCTCCGGCCCCCCATGGGGGAGGGGCACCGGAGACGGCGAAGACCCAGCCGCGAGCGTTGACGGGGCGGGCGGGGACGCCGACGGCAAGGACGGCTTCTTTGGTGAGGCGCCGGGCGGCGACCGGCGCCGGGGCGGCACCGGTTCCCGTCGTGCAGGTGACCCACGGGGGAGCGGCTCGCGTGACGGCGGGCCACGCGGTGGGCGCGGACGCCGGGCTTTCGGCGAGGCGGCCGCGGCGGATGGGGACGCCTCCACCTCTGCGAGGGCCGAGCGGGAGGAACCTCCGGGGGACCCGGTCGAGCGGGCGCGGGCCATCTGCCTGCGCCTGCTCACCGGGACCCCACGCACCCGGAAACAGCTTGCCGACGCCCTGCGCAAGCGGGAGATCCCCGACGAGGCCGCCGAGGAAGTGCTGTCCCGGTTCGAGGAGGTCGGACTGATCGACGACAGTGCCTTCGCGGATGCCTGGGTGGAGTCCCGGCACCACGGTCGGGGCCTGGCCCGGCGTGCCCTCGCCCGGGAGCTGCGGACCAAGGGCGTCGACGCCAGCCTGATCGACGCGGCCGTCTCCCAACTCGACTCCGAGCAGGAGGAAGCCACCGCGCGCGAACTCGTCACCCGCAAGCTGCGTTCCACCCGCGGACTCGACCGCGACAAGCGGATCCGCCGCCTCGCGGGCATGCTCGCCCGCAAGGGCTACCCCGAGGGCCTCGCCCTGCGCGTGGTCCGCCAGGCCTTGGAGGAGGAGGGCGAGGACACGGAGTTCCTGGACGGCGGGGGCTACTGAGGGCCCCAGCCCGGTGCCCGCACCGGCAGACCTGCCGTGCGCCAGGCCTGGAAACCGCCGATCAGGTCGGTGGCCCGGTGGAGTCCCAGCCGGTGCAGGGATTCCGCGGCCAGGCTGGAGGCGTAACCCTCGTTGCAGATCACGACGACGCGCAGCTCGTGACCGGTGGCCTCGGGGAGACGGTGGCTTCCGCAGGTCGAGACGCCACTCCAGCTCGTTGCGCTCGACGACGAGGGCGCCGGGGATGAGGCCGTCCCGGGCGCGCAGGGCCGCATACCGGATGTCGACCAGCAGTGCCTCCCCGCCGCGGACGGCCCCGCGGTCGGATCCTCGGCGGCGCGGGGACATCCGCACCCAGGAACCTCAGCGCGATCCGGCTCCGGCCTCTGCCCGGGCCTCCGTCCCCGCCGTTCCCGCATCCGCCGTTCCCGCACCCGCCGGTCCGCCGACCGCCGTTTCGGCCGCCGCGTACAGGTCCGCCGGACGGACTCCGCCGAGCGCCGTGACCAGGTGACCGTCGGGGCGTACCAGCAGTACGGTGTGGGCCGCCGCCCCCGGATAGCTCTCCGCGACCAGCAGCTCGGCCGGATGCGGCAGCGCCGCCACGGCCGCCGCCAGTTGGGGCATGATCCCGGCGGACACCCAGTGCCTGCGCTCCCACACCCCGGTACCCGGCGCGATCAGCACCACCAGCAGCGCACCCCGGCCGAGCCGGTCCCGCAGCCGGACGAAGGTGCCGTCCTCCGCCGTGACCCGCACATCGGTGACCGGCGCCCCGGGGAGCGTGTCGACGGGGACCTCGCCCTCGAGGTCCCCGGGTGCGAGAGGCGATCCGGCGTGCACGCCCGGCGCGCCCAGCGGCCCCTGCCCGACGTGGCCGTCCACCAGGAGCGCGTCATGGCCGCGGGCGGAGCCGGGGACGTAGGAACGCAGCCCTCCGCCGCCCCGCAGCAACGGCAGCGCCTGGTCGGCGGCGCGCAGCCGGGCGGCGACGATCGCGCGCCGCTCGGCCTGGTAACTGTCGAGCAGCGCTTCGTGGTGGCCGTGGTGCCAGGCCAGGGCCAGCTTCCAGGCGAGGTTGTCGGCGTCGCGAAGCCCCTCGTCCAACCCGTGCGTGCCCAGTGTGCCGAGCAGATGCGCGGCGTCCCCGGCGAGGAACACGCGGTCCGCCCGCCAGCGCCGGGCGAGCCGGTGGTGGACGGTATGGACCCCGGTGTCGAGCAGTTCGTACGGTGGTGTCGGGCCGCCGGCCCAGCCGGCGAGGGTCTCCCGGACCCGCGCCAGCAGCAGTTCGGGAGTGACCAGCTCCTTGCCCGGCGGCAGCAACCAGTCCAGACGCCACACGCCGTCCGGCAGCGGGCGTGCGGTGATCTCCCCGGCGGAGGGGCCGGAAGTGCGCCACGGCGGCATCCGGTGCAGCAACGCTTCGCCCGGCCAGGGCAGTTCCGTGCGCAGCGCGGCCACGGCGTGACGTTCCACCGCCGTACGGCCAGGGAAGCGGATGTCCTGGAGCTTGCGCACGGTGGAGCGGGGGCCGTCGCAGCCGACCAGATAACTGCCGCGCCACCACGTGCTGCTGGGGCCGCGGGTGTGCGCGGTGACGCCGGAGGGCTCCTGCTCGAGGGAGTCCAGACGGCTGTCCACGGCGACCTTGACGAGCCGTTCACGGGAGAGGGCCGCACGCAGGGCATCGGTGAGGACGTGCTGGGCGATGTGCACCGGGGCGGGTACGGTGTCGTCGAAAGTGACCTCGTGTGTCACCTGCTTGCGCCGCATCGACCGCCATCCGGCCCAACGGGAGCCGGCCCGGGCCAGTGGCGCACCGGTCAGCCGCTCCAACAGCGCCGTGGTGTCCTCACGCAGCACCACCGAGCGGGCAGGACGCGGTTCGTCCTTTCCCGGCCCCTCGTCGAGGACCACGCACGGCACCTCCTGACGCGCCAGCGCCAGGGCGAGCGTGAGCCCGACGGGCCCCGCTCCGACGATGATCACCGGGTCCACGGCGCGGCGCCCCCTGCTCGAAGTGACGTCCCGGAGGACAGGGAGGAACAGGACGATGGAGCAGGGTGCACGATCACAGAACGTATGCAACCCACTGCCGGTGCTTGCGTCAAGTGACGGGCGCAAGCCGCGATCATGAAAACGGTCCGGGCTCGTCACACCACTTGACCGCTCATCACACGAGCCCGGCCCGTGCCGGATGATTTCCGCGCGCCACCGATGCCGTCCCGGCCCCCGACATGGCTGCGGCCCGCCGAAAGGGCGGGCCGCAGCCATGTCGGTACAGCGGAGCACGCGTCAGATGGTGCCGCCCGCGCCGGTCCCGTGGGTGCCCCCGACCTCGGCCGTGTTGAGTTCCTCGATCTGGTCGGCGCCCACCACCGCGCCCGTGCTGCGCTTGCTGCGGCGGAGCCTGACCTCCAGCCACGAGGCGAAGGAGGTGAGAACGAAGTTCAGCACGATGAAGATGATCGCCACGACGATGAAACTCGGAACCACGTTGGCGTAGTTGGCCGCCAGGGTGCTGCGCGAGTTGAGCAACTCGGTGAACCCGAGCATCACGCCGCCCAGCGCGGTGTCCTTCACGATCACGACGAGCTGGCTGACGATGGCCGGCAGCATCGCGGTGACGGCCTGCGGCAGCAGGATGGTGGACATCGTCTGGCTCTTGCGCAGACCGATCGCGTAGGCGGCTTCGGACTGGCCCTTGGGCAGCGAGAGGATGCCGGCCCGGACGACCTCGGCGAGCACCGAGGCGTTGTAGAGCACCAGGCCGGTGACCACTGCGTACAGGGGCCGGTCCTCGCTGGAGATGTCCGTGGAACGGACGTAGACCTCGTAGGCGAAGAGCATCAGCAGCAGGACCGGGATCGCCCGGAAGAACTCGACCACCGCACCGGCCGGGGCGCGTACCCAGCGATGGTCGGACATGCGGGCGATACCCAGGACCGCGCCCAGGGGGAGAGCGATGATCATGGACAGGGCGGCGGCCTTCAACGTGTTGCCGAGCCCCGGCAGCAGATAGGTCGACCACGCCTCTGCCTCGATGAAGGGCGACCAGAGGGAGCCCTCCAGCTGGCCCTTGCCGTCCAGCGTCTGCCAGACCCACCACAACAGGAGGGCGAGGAGGACGAAGAAGACGACCGAGAGGGCCAGGTTGCGCCGTTTGGCGCGGGGGCCGGGCTCGTCGTAGAGGACGGAGCTCATCGCTTCACCGCCAGTCGCTTGCTGAGCCAGCCGAGGAACAGGCCCGTGGGGAGGGTCAACACCACGAAACCGAAGGCGAAGACCGCGCCGATGGCCAGTGTCTGGGCCTCGTTCTCGATCATTTCCTTCATCAACAGCGCTGCTTCCGCGACACCGATCGCGGCTGCCACCGTGGTGTTCTTGGTCAGGGCGATCAGGACGTTGGCCAGCGGCGTGATGACCGCGCGGAAGGCCTGCGGCAGCACGATCAGCCGCAGGGTCTGGCTGAAGTTCAGTCCGATCGCGCGTGCGGCCTCGGCCTGGCCGAGGGGCACGGTGTTGATACCGGAACGGATCGACTCGCAGACGAAGGCCGCGGTGTAGGCGGCCAGACTGAGCACCGCCAGCCGGAAGCCCTGCAGAGCGAAGTCGTCGGAGGCGCCCATCGTGACGCCGAAGATGTCGGCGAGGCCGAGCGAGGAGAAGACGATGATGACCGTCAGCGGGATGTTCCGGACGATGTTGACGTAGGCGGTGCCGAACCCGCGCATCAACGGAACCGGACTGACCCGCATCCCGGCCAGCAGGGTGCCCCAGACCAGGGAACCCAGGGCCGAGAAGACGGTGAGTTTCACCGTCATCCAGAACGCCCCTAGGACGTCATAGCCTTCAAGAAAGTCGAACACGATCTCCCGCGCTTCCGGGTGTGTGGCGTACGTGGACGGCGTGGCGCGCCGCCGCCGGTCAAGCGATGGGCGGCGGCGCGCCCGCGGAACCCTGCGTGACGTGCCGGATTCCTGCGTCAGCGGGACCCCGCGTTACTGGACGAGCTCGCCGATCTTCGGGGCCGGCTCGTTCTTGTACTCGGCCGGGCCGAAGTTGTCGTCGACGGCCTTCTGCCACGACTTGTCGCTGACCATCTTCTCCAGCGCGTCGTTGATCTTGTTCACGGTCTCGGTGTCGCCCTTCTTGACACCGATGCCGTAGTTCTCGTTGCTCAGCTTCAGACCCGCCAGCTTGAACTGACCCTTGAACTTGTCCTGCGAGGCGTAGCCCGCGAGGATCGAGTCGTCCGTGGTCAGCGCGTCCACGGAGCCGCTCTGCAGGCCGGCGATGCACTCAGAGTAGCCGGGGTACTCACGCAGCTGGGCCTTCGGGGCGAAGTCCTTCTTGACGTTCTGCGCCGAGGTCGAGCCGGTCACGGAGCAGAGCTTCTTGTCGTTCAGGTCCGTGGCCTCGGAGATGTCCGAGTCCTTCTTCACCAGCAGGTCCTGGTGAGCGAGCAGGTACGGGCCGGCGAAGTCGACCTTCTGCTTGCGCTCGTCGGTGATCGAGTACGTGGCCACGATGAACTTCACGTCACCGCGCGCGAGGGCGTTCTCGCGGTCGGCGCTCTTGGTCTCGACCCACTCGATCTGGTCGGCCTCGTAGCCGAGCTCCTTGGCGACGTAGCTCGCCACGTCCACGTCGAAGCCGGCGAAGGAGCCGTCCGGCGTCTTCAGACCGAGACCGGGCTGGTCGTACTTGATGCCGACCTTGATCTTGTCGCCGCCGCCCCCGGAGGAGGACGAACCGCTGTCCTTGTCGCTGCCGCCCCCGCACGCGGTGGCGGTCAGGGCAAGGGCGAACACGACGGCCGAGGCGGCGGTGACCTTGCGGAGCTTCATGGTGCACATCCTTTTGACTGGTGAAGTGATGCGGTGCGGTCCGGTTCATCCGGTGACGCACGTGGTCGGGGCGCCGGGCGCGCGCCGTCAGTGGTGCAGGATCTTCGACAGGAAGTCCTTGGCACGGTCACTGCGCGGATTGTTGAAGAACTGGTCCGGCGAAGCGGCTTCGACGATGCGGCCGTCCGCCATGAACACCACGCGGTTGGCGGCGGACCGGGCGAATCCCATCTCGTGGGTCACGACGATCATGGTCATGCCGTCGCGGGCGAGCTGCTGCATGACCTCCAGAACCTCGTTGATCATCTCCGGGTCGAGCGCCGATGTCGGCTCGTCGAAGAGCATGACCTTGGGCTCCATCGCCAGGGCACGCGCGATGGCGACACGCTGCTGCTGGCCGCCGGAGAGCTGTGCGGGGTACTTCTCGGCCTGCGCGCCCACACCGACCCGGTCGAGCAGCGCGCGGGACCGCTCCTCGGCCTTCTTCCTGTCCGCCTTGCGGACCTTGACCTGACCCAGCGTCACGTTCTCGAGCACGGTCTTGTGCGCGAAAAGATTGAAGGACTGGAAGACCATGCCCACGTCGGCCCGCAGCTTGGCGAGCTCCTTGCCCTCGTGGGGCAGGGGCTTGTCGTCGATGACGATCGACCCGGAGTCGATCGTCTCCAGACGGTTGATGGTGCGGCACAAGGTGGACTTCCCGGACCCGGAGGGCCCGATGACGACGACGACTTCGCCGCGGGCGATCGTCAGGTCGATGTCCTGGAGTACGTGCAACGCGCCGAAATGCTTGTTGACGCTCTTCAGGACGACCAGATCGCCGGTCGCGGCCACTTCTTCCTTGGCCACCGATACTTCGGTCATCGCTCTCAGGCTCCGTCCTCCTCGGTTTGGGAGGACAGTAGTGATGCTTCGGACCTGCGTCATTACATCTGAGGGGAATCTGAGCATCACGATCCGGTAGCAATCGGATACGTGTCGTGGCACTTGTGAGCAGGGCTCATTTCGGCCGGGTAACGGTACCGAAGCGCAACCGGAACCCTCTTGACGCCGTCCTCGTTCATCGGCGTCACTGCAAGGTGCACGCACGTGCACACGTTCTCGTGCACACGTTCTCGTGCACAGACGGTTTTGTACACAGGCGGACCGTACGGCCGATGAACCGAAGGGGGACCGGATGAGACTGCTGCTCGTCGAGGACGACAACCACGTCGCCGCCGCCCTGTCGGCGATCCTGGCGAGGCACGGTTTCGACGTCACCCACGCGCGCAGCGGCGAGGAAGCACTCCAGGCACTTGTCCCCGAGGCCGACGGCTTCGGCGTCGTCCTCCTCGACCTGGGCCTGCCCGATCAGGACGGCTACGAGGTCTGCAGCAAGATCCGCAAACGCACCGGCACGCCGGTGATCATGGTCACCGCCCGTTCCGACGTGCGCTCCCGCATCCACGGACTCAACCTCGGCGCCGACGACTACGTGGTCAAGCCGTACGACACGGGCGAACTGCTCGCCCGGATCCACGCCGTCAGCCGGCGCACCGTCCAGGAGGACGCCGTCGCCGCCGGTGAGGCCGGGCTGCGTCTCGGCTCCGTGCGCATCGAGCTGCCGACCCGGCAGGTCAGCGTGAACGGTTCGGTCGTCCCACTGACCCGCAAGGAGTTCGATCTGCTGGCCCTGCTCGCCCAGCGGCCCGGGGTCGTCTTCCGCCGCGAGCAGATCATCAGCGAGGTGTGGCGCACCAGCTGGGAGGGAACGGGGCGCACCCTGGAGGTGCACGTCGCCTCCCTGCGGGCCAAGTTGCGCATGCCGGCTCTCATCGAGACGGTACGCGGAGTCGGCTACCGGCTCGTCGAGCCCGCGGTCTAGCGTGGCCGGGTGCACACACGCTCTGCTGCCGCTGCTCATCGTCCTGATGGCGGCCGTACTGCTCGCGCTCGGGATCCCGCTCGCCGTCAGCCTGGCGCGTGCGCAGCAGCAGCAGGTCGTCGTCGACCGGATCGACGACACGGCGCGCTTCGCGGCCCTCGCCCAGTTCGTCACCGAGCCCGCCGACCCGGTGGGCGGCGACACCAACGAGCGCCGGGAGACCCTCAGCAGCGAACTCCGCAGCTACCACGAGGTGTACGGCATCCGGGCCGGAGTCTTCCACCGCAACGACGTCCCGATGGCGCAGGCGCCGGACGACTGGTTCCTGCCCAGGTCGGGCGAGGTGCGCGAGGCCTTCCAGGAGGCGCTGCTCAGCCGCCGCAGCCATGACCCCGAGCAGGTGTGGCCCTGGGAGCGGCACAGCCTGGTGGTGGCCTCGCCGGTCATCCGGGACGGCGATGTCGTCGCGGTCGTCGTCACCGACTCGCCCACCGGGCAGATGCGCTCACGCATCCTGCAGGGCTGGCTGGTCATCGTCGTGGGTGAGGGGGCGGCGATGCTGCTGGCCGTCGGCGCGGCCCTGCGGCTGACCGGCTGGGTGCTCAAGCCCGTACGAGTCCTGGACGCCACCACTCACGACATCGCCACCGGGCGGCTGAAGTCCAGGGTCGCGGTGGCCGGCGGGCCGCCGGAACTCCGGCGGCTCGCCCGGTCGTTCAACGAGATGGCGGACAACGTCGAGAGCGTGCTGGAGCAGCAGCGCGCCTTCGTCGCCGACGCCTCGCACCAGTTGCGCAACCCGCTCTCGGCGCTGCTGCTGCGCATCGAACTGCTCGCCCTGGAGCTGCCCGAGGGCAACGAGGAGATCGCCTCGGTCCAGGCCGAGGGCAGGCGGCTGGCACACGTCCTGGACGACCTGCTCGACCTGGCGCTGGCCGAACACAGCGAGGCTCAGCTCCAGGTCACCGACATCGGCACCCTGGCCGCCGAACGTGTGGCGGCGTGGTCGCCCACCGCTGCGGCCAAGGGGGTCCTGCTGGTCGGGGACTGCCCGCCGACCACGGCGTGGGCCGACCCGGTCGCCCTGTCCAGCGCGCTGGACGCGGTCATCGACAACGCGGTGAAGTTCACGCCGGAGGGCGAGAACGTCGAGGTGGCCGTCTTCTCCAACGGTGACACCTCCACGGTCGTCGTCACCGACCACGGCCCCGGCCTCAACGACGAGGAGCTGGCCCGTGTCGGCGACCGCTTCTGGCGCAGTGGGCGGCACCAGAACATCAAGGGCTCGGGCCTCGGCCTGTCCATCTCCCGGGCCCTGCTCACGGCGGGCGGTGGCTCGATCGCGTACGGCCGCCACGAGCCGCACGGGCTGACGGTGACGGTGACGGTGCCGAGGAGCAGGCCGACGGAGTGACGGTGACGGTGCTTCAGGGACCGGCTGCGCCGGCGTTTCTCGTCAGGGTTTCACCGAGCGGTAGTACCGGCGTGCGCCGTCGTGCAGCCGGAGCGGATCGGTGTAGATGGCGGTGCGTACGTCGACCAACTGGGCGGAGTGGACGTGTGCCCCGATGCCGTCCCGGCTCTTGAGCACGATCCGGGTCAGCCATTCGGTGAGCCGCGGGTCCGTGTCCGCCCGTGTGATCAGCAGATTGGACACGGCCATCGTCGGGACGGTCGCGCCGTGCTGGCTGCCGGGGTAGGCCGACTCCGGCATGTTGGTGGCCCGGTAGTAGCGCGTGGCACCACTCTGCCGATGGAGCTGGGCGACCAGGTCGGCGGTTATCGGCACGAACCGCAGGGCGGCGTCCTCGGACAGCGTTCGCAGGCCGTCGGTGGGCAGCCCGCCCGACCAGAAGAACGCGTCCAGCCCATGCCCGAGTCGCCCCGGGCCGGTGTCGATGCCGTCCGCGGAGGGTCTGATGTCCTGCTCCGGATCGATGCCCGCCGCCCTGAGCACCTGGTTCGCGATGAGCCGCACGCCCGACTTGGGCGGCCCGATGGCGACCCTCTTGCCCCGCAGATCGGCGACGGAACGGATGTCGGAGCCGGGCGGGACCACGAGCTGCACATAGTCGTCGTAGAGACGGGCGACTCCGCGCAACTGGTCGGCACCGCGCTGGTCGCTCAGCCTGTACGTCTCCACCGCGTCGGCCGCCGTGATCGCGAAGTCGGCCTCTCCGGTCGCCACCCGGCGTACGTTCTCCTGCGACCCGTCACTCGTCAGCAGCCGGACTTCGAGATCCGGCATGTGTTTACCGAGCGAGGTGCGCAGAAGCTCACCGTATTTCTGGTACACCCCCGCGCGTATCCCCGTGCTCAGGGTGACCGTCCCGCGAGGAGGCTCCTCGCTCCAGGGGGCCAGCCACCACAGCGGCAGTCCGAGCGCCACGAAACCGGCGACCGCGCCCCGCAGGACCCGGCGCCTGCCGATACGGGACAGCGCGTGGGACATGGGCGCGATCCTGCCAGCCCGTATGCCCCGCTGACCAGGGCGGAGCGAACAAGCCCGGCAGGAAGGCGGGCAGGACGACGGACCGGATGACGCAGCCGGGACTGTCCCGGGCGGCCGCTGAAGTCACGGCATGAGCCCTTCGCCCGCCGACCTGGTCCGTGAGTTCCACCGCGCCTTCGGGCCGGACGCGCGCGAGACACCGACCGAGGTCTCCCCGGAACCCGCCGCCCACGGCGGCGAACTGCTCGCCGCGGAGGCCGCCGAGGTCGCGGAGGTGGCGGTGCGCGGCCCGCTCGACCGTCTCGCGCACGAACTGGCCGATGTCGTCTACGTCGCCTACGGCACGGCGCTCGTCCACGGCATCGACCTCGACGCGGTGATCTCCGAGATCCACCGTTCCCACATGACCGAGCATGGCCCCGACGGCCGGATCACCCGCCGCTCCGACGGCAAGGTCCTCAAGGGGGACCACTACGAGGCTCCGGACGTGTTCCAGGTGTTGCGCCGGCGGGGACGGACGCCGGGCGCGGAGGCCTGAGCCGGAGCCCGGAGCCGTGTCGGGAACGCAATCCGGCCCCGGACGCACGATCGCCGTCGGACGGGTTCTCCGCCGTCCCGGCGTGTCGTGGCGACCGCATACTCTGTAGGGCATGAGCAGCATCGACCGGAGCCAGTCAGTGGGCGGCACGCGCACCTACGAAGTTCGCACCTACGGGTGCCAGATGAACGTCCACGACTCCGAGCGATTGTCCGGGCTGCTGGAGGACGCGGGCTACGTCCGCGCCCCCGCCGGCGCCGACGGCGACGCCGACGTCGTCGTCTTCAACACCTGCGCCGTGCGTGAGAACGCCGACAACAAGCTCTACGGCAACCTCGGCCACCTCGCCCCGAAGAAGGCGCAGCGCCCCGGCATGCAGATCGCGGTCGGTGGCTGCCTCGCGCAGAAGGACCGCGACACCATCGTGAAGCGGGCCCCCTGGGTGGACGTCGTCTTCGGTACGCACAACATCGGCAAGCTGCCGGTCCTCCTGGAGCGCGCCCGCGTCCAGGAGGAGGCGCAGGTCGAGATCGCCGAGTCCCTGGAGGCCTTCCCGTCCACGCTGCCGACCCGCCGCGAGAGCGCCTACGCGGCCTGGGTGTCCATCTCCGTGGGCTGCAACAACACCTGCACCTTCTGCATCGTCCCCGCGCTGCGCGGCAAGGAGAAGGACCGGCGCCCCGGTGACATCCTCGCCGAGGTCGAGGCCCTGGTCGCCGAGGGCGTCTCGGAGATCACCCTGCTCGGCCAGAACGTCAACGCGTACGGCTCCGACATCGGCGACCGGGAGGCGTTCAGCAAGCTCCTGCGGGCCTGCGGGAGCATCGACGGCCTGGAGCGCGTCCGCTTCACCTCTCCGCACCCGCGCGACTTCACCGACGACGTCATCGCCGCCATGGCCGAGACGCCCAATGTGATGCCGCAGCTCCACATGCCGCTCCAGTCCGGCTCGGACACGGTGCTGAAGGCGATGCGCCGCTCGTACCGGCAGGAGCGCTACCTCGGCATCCTCGAGAAGGTCCGCGCCGCCATCCCGCACGCGGCGATCAGCACCGACATCATCGTGGGCTTCCCCGGCGAGACCGAGGAGGACTTCGAGCAGACCCTGCATGTGGTGCGCGAGGCCCGTTTCGCGCAGGCCTTCACCTTCCAGTACTCCAAGCGTCCGGGCACCCCGGCCGCCGAGATGGACGGCCAGATCCCCAAGAAGGTCGTCCAGGAGCGCTACGAGCGGCTTGTCGCCCTCCAGGAGGAGATCTCCTGGGAAGAGAACAAGAAGCAGGTCGGCCGGACCCTGGAGCTGATGGTGGCCGAAGGGGAGGGGCGCAAGGACGACACCACCCACCGCCTCTCCGGCCGCGCCCGGGACAGCCGTCTGGTGCACTTCACCAAGCCGGAGCAGGACGTCCGCCCCGGCGACGTCGTCACCGTCGGGATCACGTACGCGGCCCCCCACCACCTTCTCGCCGAGGGCCCCACCCTGGACGTGCGCCGCACGCGCGCGGGCGACGCCTGGGAGAAGCGGAACGCAGAGAAGGCGGCGCGGCCGGCGGGCGTGATGCTCGGCCTGCCGAAGATCGGCGCCCCCGAACCCCTCCCGGTCGCGACCGGCGGCTGCGGCTGCGACTGACGGCGACCGACCGGGGACTCGCGGGCGACCCGCGAGGGCTACGCTGCCGATCATGATGGTCGCCGCCGCAGTCTGCCCCTGCCCGCCGCTCCTCGTGTCCGAGGTCGCCGTGGGCGCCGCCCACGAGCTGGACACCGCGCGAGCCGCGTGCACGGACGCGGTCGGTGTGCTCGCCGCCGCCCGTCCCGACCGGCTCGTGGTCGTCGGCCCGCTGCTGAACGACGCGGGGCCCGAGCGCTACCCGGAGGGCAGCACAGGGTCCTTCCGCGGCTTCGGGGTCGATCTCGAGGTACGGCTCGGCGCGGACAAGGGCACGGCGACCGAACGGGAACTGCCCCCCGGGCTGGCGGTGGGCGCCTGGCTGCTGGAGCACACCGGCTGGGCGGGCACCCCGATCGAGGGACTCGGCGTGGGGGAACCTCTCGCGGCCGAGCGGTGTGTCCAGGAGGGAAGGGACCTCGCAGCCCGGACGGAGCGGGTGGCGCTGCTGGTGATGGGCGACGCCAGCGCCCGCCGCACGCTCAAGGCCCCGGGCTACCTCGACGAGCGGGCGGCGCCCTTCGACGCGGAGGCCGCGCGGGCACTGGGAGCGGTCGACACGGCGGCCCTGCGGGCCCTGGACAGCGGCCTGGCGCGCGAACTCATGGTGTCCGGCCGCGCACCCTGGCAGGTCCTCGCGGGCGCGGCCGAGGGCACCGCCCTGGAGGGCAGGCTGCTGTACGAGGACGCTCCGTACGGGGTGGGCTACCTCGTGGCCACCTGGTCGTAGCGGACGGCCGCGTGTGACCGTGGCCTGAACCGACGGACGGCCGGGAGCGCGAGGCGCGTGAGGTGCGCCTCGCGGGCTCCACGGCCGTCCGTCGCTGTACGGTGCTGGACCCCGCTCAGGAAGTGGGCGGCGGCCCGGCCTGCGGCGTGGTGCCACCCGTGTCCGGACCGGGGTGGTCCTTGTGAGCGAGCCGGTCCATGGCGTGCTTGGCCTTGCCCGTGCTCGTCTGAATCCTGTCGCTGTACTTGCCCTTGGTCCGCTGGTCGACGGTCTTCGCGGCCTTGTCCAGTCCGTGCTGGATCTTGTCCTCGTGCTGCTGCGCGAGGTGCGAGACCTTGTCCTTGGCAGGCCCCAGCTTGGCCTTCATGTTGTCCAGGAGACCCATGGTCCACCTTCCCTCGCGGTGCGGTTCATGTGCGAAAACGCCCATATCCACTGCATACGGTACTCGAGTGGAGGCTGTCCCGCCCGGCTGCGACGTTTGCGAGACTGGACCGGTGAGCAGCGCATCCTCCACCCCCCGGGTCATCGCCGTCGTCGGCCCCACCGCAGCGGGAAAGTCCGATCTGGGCGTATTCCTGGCCCGGCAACTCGGCGGTGAGGTGGTCAACGCCGACTCCATGCAGCTCTACCGGGGGATGGACATCGGCACCGCCAAGCTGACGCCCGAGGAGCGCGGGGGAGTCCCGCACCACCTCCTGGACATCTGGGACGTGACCGTCACCGCGTCCGTCGCCGAGTACCAGCGTCTGGCCCGGGAGCGGATCGACGCCCTGCTCGCCGACGGGCGCTGGCCCGTCCTGGTCGGGGGGTCCGGCCTCTACGTCCGCGGGGCCGTCGACAACCTCGAGTTCCCGGGCACCGACCCCGACGTCAGATCGCGCCTGGAGGAGGAGCTCACACTGCGTGGCTCCGGCGCGCTGCACGCCCGTCTCGCCGCCGCGGACCCCGAGGCCGCGCGGGCCATCCTGCCGAGCAACGGCCGCCGTATCGTCCGCGCGCTCGAAGTGATCGAGATCACCGGCCTGCCCTTCACCGCCAACCTTCCCGGCCACGACTCGGTCTACGACACCCTTCAGATCGGCGTCGACGTGGCCCGCCCCGAACTCGACGAGCGCATCGCCGGCCGGGTCGACCGGATGTGGGAGGCGGGTCTCGTGGAGGAGGTGCGCGCACTGGAGGCGCAGGGGTTGCGCGAGGGGCGTACGGCCTCGCGCGCGCTCGGCTACCAGCAAGTCCTCGCGGCGCTCGCCGGGGAGTGCACCCTGGAGGAGGCGCGGTCGGAGACCGTGCGTGCCACGAAGCGCTTCGCGCGCCGTCAGGATTCATGGTTCAGGCGCGATCCGCGGGTGCATTGGTTGAGTGGGGCCGCGGCGGACCTCAGGGAACTTCCGCAGCTCGCGCTGTCATTGGTCGAACGACCGGTTACAGCCTGATCACGTCATGGCATCGGGACGCCCAGGCCGTCATCCGGGCCTCTGACCCCGTGCCATCATCAAGCTCGATCGACCAAGTGGAGTCCAAGTTGGGAGGGCGCGTGGCGATGAAGGCCGGCCCTCGCGACACCGCACACGGCACCGAACACCTCACCACCGAGCGGGGTGCACCGGAGCAGGACCCTGACCGTCTCAGCCCCGACGGGCCGGACGAGACGCAGGGCGGAGTGACCGACGACGGCCCCGAGCCGGACGAGATGTTCGCGGGCGGCGACGAGGTCGAGGTCGAGCTGCGCCCGCAGCGCCGGCTGCGCATCTGGCAGCTCGCGCCCATCGTCGGCCTGGCTGCGGTCGGCTCCCTGATGTTCGCGTTTCCGCTCGCCTTCGACTTCGGCGACAGCGGTGCCGTGATCGCCATGCTGGGCCTGCTGATCTGCTCCTGTGCGGCCGGCTGGGGCATGATGGCCGCCCGCAGGGTGGGCTACACCTGGCCGGGCCTGCCGGCCCGGGCTCCGGACGCAGACCCGACTGGCGGGTCGTGATCGCCTACGTCGTGCTGGTCGCCGCGGTGGTGGCGCTGGCCGTCTGGCGGGTCGCCCGCCTCCGCTGACGCCCGGGCGGCGCCGCGGCAGGGACGCGCTGTCGTGGTCACCCCGTACGATCGAGGAATGAGCACGCGGATCGCCTTCCTCAAGGGACACGGCACCGAGAACGACTTCGTGATCGTCCCGGACCCCGAGAACGCCATCGACCTGCCCCCGCCGTCGTCGCAGCCCTGTGCGACCGCCGCGCGGGCATCGGCGGCGACGGACTGCTGCACGTGGTGCGGTCCGCGGCGCATCCCGAGGCACGGCACCTGGCCGCCGAGGCCGAGTGGTTCATGGACTACCGCAACGGCGACGGCTCGATCGCCGAGATGTGCGGTAACGGAGTGCGTGTGTTCGCGCGCTACCTTCAGCGGGCAGGGCATGTGGCCGAGGGGGACATCGCGGTCGCCACGCGCGGGGGCGTGAAGACGGTGCACATCGCCAAGGACGGTGACATCACCGTCGGCATGGGCCGGGCGCTGCTCCCCGACGGCGACGTCACCGTGAGCGTCGACGGGCACAGCCGGCCCGCGCGGAACGTGAACATGGGCAACCCGCACGCCGTGGCCTTCGTGGACGACCTCGCGCTCGCCGGTGATCTGTTCACCGCGCCCTCCTTCAGCCCCGCCTCGACCTATCCGGACGGCGTCAACGTCGAGTTCGTGGCCGACCGGGGTCCGCGGCACGTGGCGCTGCGCGTCCATGAGCGCGGGGCCGGCGAGACCCGCTCGTGCGGCACGGGTGCCTGTGCGGTCGCGGTGGCCACCGCCCGCCGGGACGGCGTCGACCCGAGCGTCACCGGAACCCCGGTGACGTACACCGTGGAGGTGCCCGGCGGCACCCTGGTGATCACCGAACGGCCCGACGGCGAGATCGAGATGACCGGACCCGCGGTGATCGTCGCCGAGGGAGTGATCGAGGAGGAGTGGCTGGAGAACCTGCCCCGCTGAGTTCCGTGCCGGCTTGGTATCCCGGATACGCGGGGGCAGGAGGCCGGCATCCACGGGGTGCGGGGGCGGATTTCGGCTTCGAGAGCATGGTGCACCGCCGGTCCCGTGGCGTGAAACCGCCGCAGTGCCGGGCTTCGCTCGATGGGGTGATCCGTTTCACGCTCGGCGAGAGGCGGTCGGTCGCACGCGTTGGGGTCGGTAGCATCAAGCACCGGCCCGGACGGGGGACGAACGCCGTTCCCTGAGCCCGAGTCCGCCCTGGGGCACACCGTCCGCCGGTCAACGCAGCCGGAGGTGCCCATGAATGCGGAGGCCGTGAACCCTGCGACCCCAGGTCCTGTGACATCAGGTCGTGTCACGCCCACAGGGACTCGCAGGAAGGCCCGCCCCCGGCTCGACCTGCGCCGACTGGGCCGTGCGGCGCTGCTCGGCCCCGCCTCCCGCGACCGGCTCCCCGACGCCATCGGCCATGTGGTCGACGCCCATCGCGCCCACCATCCCGACGCCGTCCTCGAACCCCTGCGCCGCGCCTATCTCCTGGCCGAGTCCTCGCACCGCGGCCAGATGCGCAAGAGCGGCGAGCCGTACATCACCCACCCGCTCGCCGTGACCCTGATCCTCGCCGAACTCGGCGCCGAGACGACGACCTTGACGGCATCCCTGCTCCACGACACCGTCGAGGACACGGAGGTGACACTCGATCAGGTCCGCGAGCAGTTCGGCGAGGAGGTGAGCTACCTCGTCGACGGCGTCACCAAGCTCGAGAAGGTCGACTACGGCGCCGCGGCCGAACCCGAGACCTTCCGCAAGATGCTCGTCGCCACCGGCAACGACGTCCGCGTGATGTCGATCAAACTCGCCGACCGGCTGCACAACATGCGCACCCTCGGTGTCATGCGCCCCGCGAAACAGGAGCGCATCGCCAAGGTGACCCGGGACGTCCTCATCCCCCTCGCCGAACGGCTCGGAGTCCAGGCGCTCAAGACGGAACTCGAGGACCTGGTCTTCGCGATCCTGCACCCCGAGGAGAACGAGCACACGCGCGAGTTGATCCTCCGCAACGCCTCCCGTGCGGACGACCCGCTCGCCGAGGTCGCCGACGAGGTGCGCAAGGTGCTGCGCGAGGCGGACATCTCCGCCGAGGTCCGCATCCGCCCCCGTCACTTCGTCTCCGTGCACCGGGTGTCCCGCAAACGCGGCCGTCTGCGCGGCGCCGACTTCGGCCGTCTGCTGGTGCTGGTGAACGAGGACGCCGACTGCTACGGGGTCCTGGGCGAGCTGCACACCTGTCTGACGCCGGTCGTCTCGGAGTTCAAGGACTTCATCGCCGTACCCAAGTTCAACCTGTACCAGTCGCTGCACACCGCGGTCGCCCGTGACGACGGCCAGGTCGTCGAAGTCCTCATCCGGACCCACCAGATGCACAAGGTCGCCGAGGCCGGCGTCGTCGCTCTGGGCAACCCGTACGCCGCCCCGGCCGAGGAACAGTCCGCGAGCGACGACGAACGCGTCGACCCGACCCGGCCCGGCTGGCTCTCCCGGCTCCTGGAGTGGCAACGCGGCGCACCCGACCCCGACACCTTCTGGTCGACCCTGCGCGAGGACCTCGCCCAGGACCGCGAGATCACCGTGTTCCGCCCCGACGGCGGCACGATCGGCCTGCCCGACGGGGCGACCTGCGTGGACGCCGCGTACGCGCAGTACGGGGAGGACGCGCACGCGTGCATCGGAGCCCGTGTCAACGGCCGTCTGGCGACGCTGAGCACCACCCTGAAGGACGGGGACACCGTCCAGCTCCTGATGGGCCAGGACCCCGCCTCCGAGCCCTCCAGGGAGTGGCTGGAGCACGCCCACACGCCCGCCGCGCGGATCGCCATTCAGCGCTGGCTGACCGCCCACCCGGCCCAGAGCGACCCACCGGCCGCCCGGCCCGAGGAAGCCCGGCGGGCTCCCCGCCCCGTCGACGAGTCCGCCGCCCAGGCGCCCGAGGCGGTGCCCGGCCCCTCCACCGGCGCCCAGGTCCTGGCCGACCGGCCAGGCGCGACCGTACGGCTGGCCGGCTGCTGTACGCCCGTACCGCCCGACGAGGTGACCGGCTTCGCCGTGCGCGGGGGAGCGGTCACCGTGCACCGGGTCGAGTGCGCCGCCGTGGCGCGGATGAAGGACGCGGGGCGCGCGGAGGTCGGCGTGCGCTGGGGGGAGGGCGCCGAATGCCGGGTCACGCTCGTCGCCGAATCGTTCGTCCGGCCTCACCTGCTCGCGGACCTCACCGAGGCCATGGCCCTCGAAGGCGCCGAGATCGTCTCCGCGACCGTCGAGCCCCCGACCCATCAGCAGGTGCGGCACACGTACACCGTGCAGCTGCCCGACGCCGCGCACCTGCCCTCCCTCATGCGCGCGATGCGCAACGTGGCCGGTGTGTACGACGTGGGTCGGGCCAAGCCGCAGATCCGGGGCACCTGACGGCACCCGCGCGTGCGGGGCACCGCCCGGCCGTGATCGCCCGCCGCGCGGCGGCCCACCGTCCGATTGCCCCTCCGTCGGCCTACTCGATCGAGTGGGCCGGGAGCGCGCCGTCGCCGAGGCGCCCGTGCGCGCTGATAGCCGTGGGCCATGCTGTTCATCCCCCACGGCCCGGCCGCTCCCGGTCCGGCATCCGACCACCCGGCATCCGACCACCCGGCATCCGACCACCCGGCCGTCCCCGGTCCGTCCGCCCACGGCGCGACCGCCCGCGCGGTGGTGCCCCGTGGGCGTCGACGGCGGACGTCCGCCGCGCTGCTCGCGTCGGCCGTCTCCGTCTGCCTCCTCGCCGCGAGCGCCCCGGCCACGCCGCTGGGCATCGGCGACCGCCTCTTCCCGCACCTGGGCAACCCCGGATACGACGTGGCGTCGTACGACCTCGCCCTCAGCTACCCCGGCACCAACGACAAGGCGCTCCAGGCCACCACGACGATCGACGCCCGGATGACCGCGGACCTGGACCGGATCAACCTCGACTTCGCCCACGGCACGGTCCGGTCGGTCGAGGTCGACGGGGTCCCGGCCGCCTTCACCACCGCCGGGGAGGACCTCGTGATCACGCCTGAGGGTGATCTGGACGCGGGCGAACGGACCCGCATCACCGTGCGGCACACCAGTGATCCGGTGCCGGCCGAAGGCCGCGACGGCGGCTGGGTGCGCACCGCGGACGGTCTCGCCATGGCCAACCAGGCCGACGCCGCGCACCTGGTGTTCCCGTGCAACGACCACCCGGCCGACAAGGCGATGTTCACCTTCCGCATCACCGCCCCCGACGGTCACACTGCCGTCGCCAACGGCTTGCCGGCCGCCGTCGACCGCACACGCGGAGCGACCACCTGGACGTACCGCACCCGGCACCCCATGGCCACCGAACTCGCCCAGGTGTCCATCGGCCGCTCCACGGTCCTGCACCGCACCGGTCCGCAGGGGATGCCGCTGCGCGACGTCGTCCCCACGAAGCACCGCGAGAAGCTCGAACCGTGGCTGGCGAAGACTCCCGACCAGATCGCCTGGATGGAGGCCAAGGTCGGCCGTTATCCCTTCGAGACGTACGGCCTGCTCATGGCCGACGCCTCCATCGGCTTCGCACTCGAGACCCAGACGCTGGCCCTCTTCGAAGAGGATTTCTTCACCGAGTCCGGCCATCCCGCGTGGTACGTCGAGTCGATCATGGTTCACGAGCTCGCCCACCAATGGTTCGGCAACAGCGTCAGTCCTCACACCTGGTCCGATGTGTGGCTCAACGAGGGTCACGCCACCTGGTACGAGATGCTGTACGCGCAGGAGAAGGCCGGCCCGTCCCTCGACGCCCGGATGAAGACCGCCTATGAGTCCTCCGACCGCTGGCGCGCGGCGGGTGGACCACCCGCCGCCCCCAAGAACCCGGAACCCGGTCAGAAGATCAGCATCTTCAGGCCGAGCGTCTACGCCGGAGCCGCGCTCGTGCTGTACGCCCTGCGCGAGGAGATCGGCCGCACCGCCTTCGAACGCCTGGAACGTCTCTGGGTGACCCACCACCGGGACGGCACGGCCACCACCGCCGACTTCGTCCGGCTCGCCTCCGACGTCGCGGGACGGGACCTGACGGGATTCCTGGAACCCTGGCTCTACGACTCCAAGACCCCGCCGATGCCCGGTCACCCGGACTGGAAGTCCACGGCTCAGCCCCGCGCCCAGCCCCCGGACGGGTCCGGAGCGAAGGCTCCGGCGAAGGACACGGCGAAGCCCGCGGGCAAGTCCGCGGGACTGTTCGCGCCGGTCGGGCATCGACCGGGTGGGAGCGGGGAACAAACACGGTGACGAGACGCCCCGTGTCGTGTCACCATCGTCAGGTCGCCGCGACCCGGGCAACGGGAATCTCCCGTGAGGCTCGTGCGTTGTGAAGTATGACGGCCGCATCCCGTCGCCACATGCGACATCCCATCGACGTAAGGACCCAATGACCTCCTCTTCTTCCCCTTCCCAGGACACCAAGCGCCTCGCGCGGACCTACCCCGAGGGCCTCCGGGCCGATGCCCTGACGGAAGCGGACGTCGCCTGGAGCCTCGAGATCGACGGAGAGCGGGACGGCGACCAGTTCGACCGCTCCGAGCGCGCGGCCCTGCGCCGCGTCGCAGGCCTCTCCACCGAGCTCGAGGACGTCACCGAGGTCGAGTACCGACAGCTCCGCCTGGAGCGGGTCGTGCTCGTCGGCGTGTGGACATCGGGAACCGTGCAGGACGCCGAGAACTCCCTCGCGGAGCTCGCGGCCCTGGCGGAGACGGCGGGTGCCCTCGTGCTCGACGGCATGATCCAGCGCCGGGACAAGCCCGACGCGGCGACCTACATCGGCTCCGGCAAGGCCGAGGAGCTGCGTGACATCGTCCTCGAAACGGGCGCCGACACGGTCGTCTGCGACGGTGAGCTGAGCCCCGGCCAGCTGATCCACCTCGAGGACGTCGTCAAGGTCAAGGTCGTCGACCGTACGGCCCTGATCCTGGACATCTTCGCCCAGCACGCCAAGTCCCGAGAGGGCAAGGCGCAGGTCGCGCTCGCGCAGATGCAGTACATGCTGCCGAGGCTGCGCGGCTGGGGTCAGTCGCTGTCCCGGCAGATGGGCGGCGGCACGGGCGGCGGACTCGCCACCCGTGGCCCCGGTGAGACCAAGATCGAGACCGACCGGCGCCGGATCCGCGAGAAGATGGCGAAGATGCGCCGGGAGATCGCGGAGATGAAGACCGGCCGCGACATCAAGCGCCAGGAACGCCGGCGCAACAAGGTGCCGTCCGTCGCCATCGCGGGCTACACCAACGCGGGTAAGTCCTCGCTGCTCAACCGCCTCACGGGCGCGGGCGTACTGGTCGAGAACGCCCTGTTCGCGACCCTCGACCCGACCGTGCGCCGGGCGGAGACGCCGAGCGGACGGCTGTACACACTGGCCGACACCGTGGGTTTTGTCCGGCATCTTCCGCACCACCTGGTCGAGGCGTTCCGCTCCACCATGGAGGAGGTCGGCGACGCCGATCTGATCCTGCACGTGGTGGACGGTTCGCACCCCGTTCCGGAGGAGCAGCTGGCTGCCGTGCGCGAGGTGATCAGGGACGTCGGCGCCACCGGTGTACCCGAGATCGTCGTGATCAACAAGGCCGACGCGGCCGATCCGCTGACGCTCCAGCGGCTGCTGCGGGTGGAGAAGCGCTCCCTCGCGGTCTCGGCCCGCACCGGTCAGGGCATCGAGGAACTGCTCGCCTTCATCGACAACGAGCTGCCCCGCCCGGCGGTGGAGATCGAGGCGCTCGTGCCGTACACGCACGGCAAGCTGGTCGCCCGCGCCCATGACGAGGGCGAGGTGATCTCCGAGGAACACACCCCGGAGGGCACCCTGCTCAAGGTGCGGGTGCATGAGGAACTGGCGGCGGAACTCACGCCGTACCTCCTCACGTCGACCACCCCCTGAGTCGGCGGCCCGCGGTAACGCGACGGCCCGCCCCCTGCTCCGGCAGGGGGCGGGCCGTCGGCGTGTGCGGTCACTGGCCGCCGTAGGTCTTGCTCATGTTCTGGTACAGAGACTCGGCGTCCCGGCCCAACTGCGGGCCCGCGAGCCAGGTGTTGTCGATCGGGCCGATCGAGGTGTTCGACACCAGCACGGTCTTGCCGTTCAGTACCCGGAACCAGCCGCCGCCGGACGAACCACCGGTCATGGTGCAGCCGATGCGGTGCATCGTGGGCAGGTCCGAGCCGAGGGAGAACCGGCCCGGAGTGTCGAGGCACTTGAACATCTGCAGGCCGTTGTAGGGCGGCGCCGCCGGGTAGCCCCACGCACCCATGCGGCCCGCCCCGTCCGCGGACGGGGCGGAGAAGTCCACCTCCAGCGCGGTGCCGACGGTCTCCTCCAGGGACTTGGCCCCTTGCTCCGGCTTCACGCGCAGCACCGCGTAGTCGTACGCCGCTCCATCGCCGCCGGTCTTCGAACCGCCCTGGATCCAGCCGTTGGAGGTCGAGGCCCAGTCCGCCCACCAGTTGCCGTAGGGAGCGGTCTCCGAGGCGTCCGCGTTGCTCAGCTCCACCTCGGACTTGCCGAGGTCGTTGTACGCGGGGACGAAGACGAGGTTGCGGTACCAGCCGCCGTCGCCGCCGGCGTGCACGCAGTGACCGGCCGTCCAGACGAGGTTGGACCTGCCCGGGTGGTTCACGTCCTTGATGACCGTGCCGGAGCAGACGCTCGGTCCCTCGGGGGAGTCGAAGAAGACCTTGCCGACCGGGGCCGCGCTGTTGTGGTACGGCGTCTGTTCGGCCTGCGTCTTCACCGGGGCCGGCTCCGGATCGCTGATCCCCTGGGCGGTGGCCGCGTCCTTGGTCGAGACGGTCTTGTCGGCCTCCTCGGCGGAGCGCATCCGCTCCGGCTTCCACAGACCCTCGATCACCGGGTTGACGTAGTCCTTGGCCTCACTGAGCCACTTGTCCTTGTCCCAGTCCTGCCAGCCGCCGGCCTTCCACTGGTCGACGTCGATCCCGTCTCCTCGAGCCTGTCCGCGAGGTCGGCCGGGATCTTGGCGTGGCCGGCGTCGCCGTCGGCGGCCCGCGAGGTGCCGGCACCGGGCTGCCCGGCATGCGCCTTGTCATCCGTGGAACCGCCGCACGCGGTCGCGGTGAGCGCCTGGGCGGCGACGAGCCCGGTGGCGGCGAGAACTCTGCGAGGCCCACGCCGACGTGGAGCGGACGTACGTATGGTGCGCATGGTGCGATGACCCCCCGTTGAAGCCAATGAACGCCCTGCTGGATGTGTGTGCCCGTTCCCGTGTGCGCGGAGCACGCGGGAACGGGCACACCGGTCACTGTCCGGCGAACTTGTCGCTGACCGCCTCGTAGACGCCCTTGGCCTCGTCGCCCAGCCGCGGACCGGCCAGCCAGCCCGACGTCACCGGGCCGATGGAGGTGTTGGACACCAGGGCGGGCTTGCCGTCCGAGCCCGCCGCGACCCAGCCGCCACCGGACGAACCGGCCGTCATGCTGCACCCGATCCGGTACATCGTCGGCTCGGACGTGTTGAGCGAGCAGGCCCGGCCGGTCCTCGCAGCTGAACAGCTTCTGGCCGTCGTACGGAGCTCCGGCCGGGTAACCGGTCGCGGTCACGCTCTCCACGTCGGGCACCGCCGGAGCGTTGAAGTCCATCGGCAGCGCCGAACCGACCGTCTCCTCCAACGACTTGCCGTCGCCGCCCTTCTCCGGCGTCACATGGATGACCGCGAAGTCGTACGAGGCGCCGTCGCCACCGGTCGAACCGCCCTGCTCGATCCACTGGTCCGAGGTCTGCGCCCAGTCACCCCACCAGACGCCGTACGGAACGACCTCCTCCTTGGCGGCGCCCTCGAGTTCCGCCGTCGGCTTGCCCGCGTCGTTGTACGACGGCACGAAGGCGATGTTGCGGTACCAGCCGCCCTTCTTGCCGGCGTGCACGCAGTGACCGGCCGTCCAGACGAGGTTGGACCTGCCCGGGTTGGCGGGGTCCTGCACCACGGTCGCGGAGCACACCATGGTGCCCTCCGGGGAATCGAAGAACACCTTGCCGGCCGTGGGAGCGTTGGCATGGTAGGAAGGCGGCACGGCCTGCGCCTGCACCGGCTCCGGCGTCGGGTCGGTCACACCCTGGTCACCGGAGATGTCGCTCTCTTCGACTTCCTGTTCCGGCTCCTCCGCGTCCCGCATGCGGTCCGGGTCCCACAGGCCCTCGATGATCGGGTTGATGTAGTCGTTGGCCTCACGCAGCCAGTCGTCCTTGTCCCAGTTCTTCCACTCGCCGTTCTTCCATTTGTCGATATCGATCCCGTGCTCCATGAGCCGGTCCCTGAGGTCGTCCGGGATCTTGAACTTGCCGTCACCGGCAGCGGCGGTCGCGGAGGCGTCGCCGCCCGCGGTGTCACCACCCGAATCGCAGGCGGTCGCCGTGAGCGCGAGCGCCGAGGCGAGCGCGACGGTGGTCAGCACGGGGGAGGTTCCGCGGCGCGCCCTCCCCCCTCGGCGAGTGGTGGACGACGGCCGTATGGATCGCATGAACTGACTCCCCCTGATGTGGACGAACGTGGTGCTTCGGCCGTGCTCACCTCCCGGACTCGAGGGAGTCCGGAGCGATCACACGACCACCGGGAACGGCACCACACACTATGCGCTCGCTGTGAGGGACGACCGACGGAACGGCAACGGTTTCGCTACGAGCGTTCTGACCTGGTCGGTCTCCAGGGACCACCGCTGTGACGCCTCACCGGACGCGGCCTGTCGACCCCTCGTGCGATGAGCAACGACCGGTCGATTCACCGGACTTCGCGGTGGGATGGTTCCGCTCCTCTGCCTCATCCCACCGGGAACCGGACCGTCGGCCACGGATCGTCTTCGACTCCTGCTCCCCGGGCCTGGTGCCGGACGACACGAATCCGATCGGAGATGTGTCCGTCCGTGCCCTGCGCTGAGCCGCATTCCTCCGGCGGCGGCTCCTCCCCCGGCGGTCACGGAGGGCATGATTGTCAGTGTCGGGCCGTAGGGTGGTCGCGCTATGACGAAGCCCTCACTCCCTGAACTCCTGCACGCCGCCGTCACCGCCGTCGGCGGCACGGAGCGCCCCGGCCAGGTGACCATGGCCGAAGCCGTCGCCGAAGCGATCGACGACGCCTCTCATCTGCTGGTCCAGGCCGGCACCGGCACCGGAAAGTCGCTCGGCTATCTGGTGCCCGCGCTCGCACAGGGGGAGAGAGTCGTCGTGGCGACGGCGACGCTGGCCCTGCAGCGCCAACTCGTGGAACGCGACCTTCCGCGCACGGTGGAGGCGCTGCATCCGCTGCTGCGCCGCCGCCCGGAATTCGCGATGCTCAAGGGCCGGTCCAACTACCTGTGTCTGCACCGTCTCCACGAAGGCGTACCGCAGGACGAGGAGGAGGGCCTCTTCGACCAGTTCGAGGCGGCCGCCCCCACCAGCAAGCTGGGCCAGGACCTGCTGCGCCTGCGCGACTGGGCGGACGAGACGGAGACCGGCGACCGGGACAACCTCACGCCGGGTGTCTCCGACCGGGCCTGGTCCCAGGTGTCGGTGTCGTCCCGGGAGTGCCTGGGCGCCACGAAGTGCGCCTACGGCGCGGAGTGCTTCGCGGAGATGGCCCGTGAGCGGGCCAAACTGGCCGAGGTCGTCGTCACCAACCACGCGCTCCTCGCGATCGACGCGATCGAGGGCGCTCCGGTGCTTCCCCAGCACGAGGTGCTGATCGTCGACGAGGCCCACGAACTGGTCTCCCGGGTCACCGGAGTCGCCACGGGGGAACTCACCCCCGGCCAGGTCAACCGGGCGGTGCGCCGTGCCGCGAAACTCGTCGATGAGAAAGTCGCCGACCAGCTGCAGACCGCGGCCGAAGGCTTTGAACGGCTGATGGAACTGGCTCTTCCGGGGCGCCTGGAGGAGATCCCGGAGGACCTCGGATACGCGCTCATGGCGCTGCGCGACGCGTGCCGGAACGTCATCTCCGCGATCGGGGGCACCCGCGACAAGTCCGTGCAGGACGAGGACGCGGTCCGCAAACAGGCGCTGGCCTCGGTGGAGAGCGTGCACGACGTGGCGGAGCGGATCACCAACGGCTCCGAATGGGATGTCGTCTGGTACGAGCGCCATGAGCCCCGCGGCGGAGCCGCATATCGACACAGCGGCGCCTCGCTGCGCGTCGCCCCCATGTCGGTCTCGGGTCTGCTGCGGGAGAAGCTCTTCTCCGACCGCTCGGTGGTCCTGACGTCAGCGACCCTGAAGCTGGGCGGCGACTTCAATGGCGTGGGAGCCTCCCTGGGGCTCGGTCCCGAGGGCGCCGAAGGAGACGACCTGCCGCGGTGGAAGGGCGTCGACGTCGGCTCTCCGTTCGACTACCCCAGGCAGGGCATCCTCTACGTCGCGAAGCACCTGGCACGCCCGGCCCGTGACGGCGACCGCGCGGACATGCTCGACGAACTCACCGAGCTGATCCAGGCGGCGGGTGGCCGCACGCTGGGCCTGTTCTCCTCGATGCGGGCCGCCCAGCTCGCCGCCGAGGAACTGCGCTCCCGGATCCCGGAGTTCCCGATTCTCCTCCAGGGCGAGGAGACGCTCGGCGAGCTGATCAAGAACTTCGCGGCCGACCCGAAGACCTGCCTGTTCGGCACGCTGTCGCTCTGGCAGGGCGTCGACGTGCCCGGCCCCAGTTGCCAACTGGTCGTCATGGACAAGATCCCGTTCCCGCGCCCGGACGATCCGTTGATGAGCGCCCGCCAGAAGGCCGTGGAGGAGGCCGGCGGCAACGGCTTCATGGCGGTCGCCGCCACCCACGCGGCGCTGCTCATGGCACAGGGCGCCGGCCGTCTCGTTCGGGCCACGGGCGACCGCGGTGTGGTCGCCGTCCTGGATCAGCGTCTGGCGACGGCCCGTTACGGCAGTTACCTGAAGGCCTCGCTGCCCGACTTCTGGTTCACCACGGACCGGAATCAGGCCAGGAAATCCCTGGCCGCGATCGACGCGGCGGCGAAGCGGGCCGAGAGCGAGGCGGAAGTACCGGCGGAGACGGAGTGACAGCGGGGCGGCTTGTCACGGATTGCGACGGCCACCCCGAGCCACCATGCGCCGTCATCGAGCCGGAAAGCCGAAGAGCCGGACAGCACAGGGCCCCGGAACCGGCGCAGGGGTCCCGGGGCCCGGTCGGAGGGTGGGGCCGCACCGGCCGGCCCCGCACCGAACTCAGACGCGGCGCAGAACGGCCACCACCTTGCCCAAAATGGTCGCGTCGTCGCCCGGGATCGGCTCGTAGGTCGCGTTGTGCGGGAGGAGCCAGACGTGGCCGTCCTCGCGCTTGAAGCGCTTGACGGTGGCTTCGCCGTCGAGCATCGCCGCCACGATGTCGCCGTTCTCGGCGACGGGCTGGCGTCGGACCGTGACCCAGTCGCCGTCACAGATCGCGGCCTCGATCATGGAATCGCCGACCACTTTCAGAACGAACAGCTCGCCGTCACCGACGAGCTGCCGGGGGAGGGGGAAGACGTCCTCGACCGACTCCTCGGCGAGGATGGGGCCACCGGCGGCGATACGGCCCACCAGGGGAACGTACGACGCGGCCGGCTTGCCCGCGGTGTCCGTGGGCTGCACGGAGGCGGCCTGGTCGGAACCGCGCACCTCGTAGGCGCGGGGGCGGTGCGGGTCGCGACGCAGGAACCCCTTGCGCTCCAGAGCCATCAGCTGGTGCGCCACGGATGACGTGCTGGAGAGGCCGACCGCCTGGCCGATCTCGCGCATCGACGGCGGGTAGCCGCGGCGCTGCACCGAATCCCTGATGACTTCGATCACCCGGCGCTGGCGGTCGGTGAGTCCGGAGCTGTCCGCCCGGATGCCAGGAGGTCGGCCAGGCAAGGAGCGCTTGGGTCCCTCAGGATGCGTGGCTTCGCTCCTCGCGTGCACCGGCTCGAGCCGGCCCTGGGAGCGGTCCTGAGCAGCGATGCTGGCGCTGTCTGCGGTGGTGGTCACGTCGGCCCCTCTCGATGGTCTCCCTGCAGGACAACGGTAGTAGCTTTCGAAAGGTTGCGCCAAACACACGTTCGAGTGAAAAATCGCGAATTACGTTATGCGATCGCGTGCTGAGGTGTATCGGCGGCGGCGCTTCCTGTCGGACAAACGCGCCCCTTGTTGTACTCTTCGCCGCTGAGGCGACGGCCTCCCGGTCGTTGGCCCAGTCTGCCACTGGGTGTCCCGCGGGACGGGGAGTGGCCCGGCTCTCTCCGGGAGCCGCACCCGCTCTCCTTCCCGCGTGCACGACATCTCCCCATGTGCTGCGCGGCACGCGCGCGTCCGGCCGGTCCGGCACGCGGCTGCCGGCCTCGGCGGCAGGGGGGCGCCCCGCCCGGTGTCCCGCCGAAGGCCCCGCGGGCCGCGCGGGGAGGTGCCCGGGCGGGCGCACCATGAGGCCGTGCGGGCGCATCGCGAGAGGGCTCGGCCGGGCGTCGACTGTCCGGATTCGAGTGACACGCGTGCTGGGGTGTATGTATGGGCCAATCCCCACATCTAGTGGTTGGATTGCACTAGCTACCCAGAAGTTGTGGTCCCCGGGTCTTGAGGCCCTCGGAGATCGCTTATGCTGGAGCAGCTTCGTGGGGCCGAACAAACCTCGTGAGGCCATGGAGTCTGCTGTGAGGAAGGGTTGGGATCTCATGCACTGCCCCTTCTGCAGGCACCCTGACAGCCGTGTCGTCGACAGTCGTACGACCGACGACGGCACGTCGATCCGCAGGCGCCGCCAGTGCCCTGACTGCTCCCGTCGTTTCACGACCGTGGAGACGTGCTCGCTCATGGTGGTCAAGCGGTCCGGAGTCACCGAGCCGTTCAGCCGCATCAAGGTCATCAACGGTGTGCGCAAGGCATGCCAGGGGCGTCCTGTCACCGAGGACGCGCTCGCGCAGCTCGGCCAGCGCGTCGAAGAGGCGGTGCGGGCCACCGGGAGCGCCGAGCTGACCACCCATGACGTGGGGCTGGCCATACTCGGCCCGCTGCAGGAGCTCGACCTCGTCGCCTATCTGCGGTTCGCGTCCGTCTATCGGGCGTTCGAGTCGCTGGAGGACTTCGAGGCCGCGGTCGCGGAACTCAGGCAAGTGGAGCACTCCGCCGCGGACGACGGAGACCGCGAAGGGGCTGTCGTGGGGAGCCAGGGAGACGGCAGCGGGTCCGGAGGGACTGCCCAGGTCCCGGAACCCGCTCCGACCGTCGACTGACCGGCGGTCCCTGCCTGGCCGACGGCCGGGCGCGGCCGGACAGCGGCGACGAGAAGATCTGTTGCGGGTGAGCCAGTGGGTGCCCGCAGCGTTGGACAAATACCGTGCCCCGGAAACATCGGGGCACTTCAGGGCGTTTTGCCCGTACAGGGAGGCGGCATGACAGAGACGGCGAGCGGTCCGACACGGAGTTCCCGGGCCAAGAGCACCAAGGCCGGCAAGGGACTGCGTGTCGAGCGCATCCATACCACTCCTGGAGTCCACCCTTACGACGAGGTGGCGTGGGAGCGCCGTGACGTCGTGATGACCAACTGGCGCGACGGCTCGGTCAACTTCGAGCAGCGCGGCGTCGAGTTCCCCGAATTCTGGTCGGTGAACGCGGTCAACATCGTCACCAGCAAGTACTTCCGCGGTGCCGTGGGCACCCCGCAGCGCGAGACCAGCCTCAAGCAGCTGATCGACCGCATCGCGAAGACGTACCGGAAGGCGGGCGAGGACCACAAGTACTTCGCGTCGCCCGCCGACGCCGAGATCTTCGAGCACGAGCTGGCCCACGCCCTTCTGCACCAGATCTTCAGCTTCAACAGCCCTGTCTGGTTCAACGTCGGCACCAAGCAGCCCCAGCAGGTCTCCGCCTGCTTCATCCTGTCCGTCGACGACTCCATGGAGTCGATCCTCGACTGGTACAAGGAAGAGGGCATGATCTTCAAGGGCGGCTCCGGCGCCGGCCTGAACCTCTCCCGCATCCGCTCCTCCAAGGAGCTGCTGTCCTCCGGCGGCAACGCCTCGGGTCCTGTCTCCTTCATGCGCGGCGCCGACGCGTCCGCCGGCACCATCAAGTCCGGTGGTGCCACCCGCCGGGCCGCCAAGATGGTCGTTCTCGACGTGGACCACCCCGACATCGAGGGGTTCATCGAGACGAAGGTCAAGGAAGAGGAGAAGATCCGCGTCCTGCGCGACGCGGGTTACGACATGGACCTGGGCGGCGACGACATCGCCTCCGTCCAGTACCAGAACGCCAACAACTCGGTCCGCGTGAACGACGAGTTCATGAACGCGGTCCAGCAGGGCGGCCAGTTCGGTCTCCGTGCCCGGATGACCGGTGAGGTCATCGAGGAAGTCGACGCCAAGGCGCTCTTCCGCAAGATCGCCGAGGCCGCCTGGGCCTGCGCTGACCCGGGTATCCAGTACGACGACACGATCAACAACTGGCACACCTGCCCCGAGTCCGGCCGCATCACCGCGTCGAACCCGTGCAGCGAGTACATGCACCTGGACAACACGTCCTGCAACCTGGCCTCGCTGAACCTGATGAAGTTCCTCAAGGACGACGGCAAGGGCACCCAGTCCTTCGAGACCGAGCGCTTCCAGAAGGTCGTCGAGCTGGTCATCACCGCGATGGACATCTCGATCTGCTTCGCGGACTTCCCGACCCAGAAGATCGGCGAGAACACGCGCGCGTTCCGTCAGCTCGGCATCGGCTACGCCAACCTCGGCGCCCTGCTGATGGCCACCGGTCACGCCTACGACTCGGACGGCGGCCGTGCTCTCGCGGGTGCGATCACCTCGCTGATGACCGGCACGGCCTACCGGCGTTCCGCGGAACTGGCCGCGGTGGTCGGCCCGTACGACGGGTACGCCCGTAACGCCGACGCCCACAAGCGCGTCATGAAGCAGCACTTTGACGCCAACGGCGCGGCCGTGCGCATGGACGACCTGGACAACCCGGTGTGGGCCGCGGCCACCGAGGCCTGGCAGGACGTGGTGCGCCTCGGCGACAAGAACGGCTTCCGCAACTCCCAGGCGTCCGTGCTCGCCCCGACCGGCACCATCGGGCTGGCGATGTCCTGCGACACCACCGGTGTCGAGCCCGACCTCGCCCTGGTCAAGTTCAAGAAGCTCGTCGGCGGCGGTTCGATGCAGATCGTCAACGGCACCGTCCCGCAGGCCCTGCGCCGCCTGGGCTACCAGGAGGAGCAGATCGAGGCGATCGTCGCCCACATCGCCGACAACGGCAATGTGATCGACGCCCCCGGTCTCAAGCACGAGCACTACGAGGTGTTCGACTGCGCCATGGGCGAGCGGGCCATCTCCCCGATGGGCCACGTCCGCATGATGGCCGCGATCCAGCCCTGGATCTCCGGCGCGATCTCCAAGACGGTCAACATGCCGGAGACGGCGACCGTCGAAGAGGTCGAGGAGATCTACTTCGAGGCCTGGAAGCTGGGCGTCAAGGCGCTCGCCATCTACCGCGACAACTGCAAGGTGGGGCAGCCCCTCTCCGCCAAGAAGAAGGACGAGAAGGCGGAGGTCACCGAGAAGGCCGAGGACACGATCCGTGCCGCGGTCGAGAAGGTGGTCGAGTACCGCCCGGTCCGCAAGCGTCTCCCGAAGGGGCGTCCCGGCATCACCACCTCCTTCACCGTCGGTGGCGCCGAGGGCTACATGACGGCCAATTCCTACCCGGACGACGGTCTCGGTGAGGTCTTCCTGAAGATGTCCAAGCAGGGCTCGACCCTCGCGGGCATGATGGACGCCTTCTCCATCGCGGTCTCCGTCGGCCTCCAGTACGGCGTCCCGCTGGAGACGTACGTCTCGAAGTTCACCAACATGCGTTTCGAGCCGGCCGGTATGACGGACGACCCGGACGTGCGGATGGCGCAGTCCATCGTCGACTACATCTTCCGCCGCCTGGCGCTGGACTTCCTGCCCTTCGAGACGCGCTCCGCGCTCGGCATCCACTCCGCCGACGAGCGTCAGCGCCACCTCGAGACCGGCTCCTACGAGCCGACCGACGAGGAGCTCGACGTCGAGGGCCTGGCCCAGTCCGCGCCGCGGGCTCAGGAGCTGAAGGCGGTCTCCACGCCGAAGGCCGAGGTCGAGGCGGCCGAGCCCGCTCCGCGGGAGGTTCACACCAGCGCCGAGCTGGTCGAGATGCAGCTGGGCATCCAGGCCGACGCTCCGCTCTGCTTCTCCTGCGGCACGAAGATGCAGCGCGCCGGCTCCTGCTACATCTGCGAGGGCTGCGGCTCGACCAGCGGATGCAGCTGAGGCAGGGCCTGACACCGACACCGCTGGTACCGGTGCGTTCGTCCGGTGACTGAGCGGTGGAGGGTGTGGGAGTGGGGCACCAGCCAACAGGCTGGTGCCCCACTCCTCTGTCTCTCCTGTCGAGGGTTCCCGAGTCCCGGGTGACCGGGCCGCTGAGGATCCGGGTCACGCCCGGCGGGCCGCCCCCATCGCGCGGGTGAACGTCACCGGGTCGTCCAGGAAGCCCTCGACGCCGGGATGGAAGTCCCATACGCCGGTGTCGTCCCGGGTGAACTCGGCGACGGTGGCCGCCGTGGCCCCCAGGACACCGCCGAAGTCGTCCTCGGCCAGGACGGTGTACCCCTGGCGGATGCGCAGACCGGGGTGAGCCACGCCGGAGAAGGTCCGCCGCGTCTGATGCTGCTGAATGACGACGCCGACCACCACGCGCGCGTACCGCGCGTCAAGCCGGTTCAGCTCCAGCGTCATGACCTCGTCGAAGCCGAAGCCCAAGCCGTCCTGGCTGTCCCGGTTCAGCGTGATGGTGCCGTCGGGGGAGCGGCTGTCGAAGTGCACCACATAGGAGGGATCGCCGTGCGGATCGCTTGCCAGGTAGGGCGCGGCGACGAGATCAAGATCGGTGGACGGTTGTCCCGCGGGACTCGGGTCCCATTTCAGCGCGATCTCGACCTTGTCGATGCCCTTGTTGACGCCGTTCACCCATTTTCCCCTTCCCTGTGCGACCATCCTGCCCTTTCATCCCAACTGCCGTGCGACTCCGGCAGGTTGTCCATCCTGTCATGCCCGGCCGGGTCAGTGCGGTGAAGCAGTCCGGGCGAGGGTGACCGACGCCACGCTCCGCGGCCTTACGATGGCGCGGTGCTGGTCAAGTGGATTCGCTGCACCGTGGTGGACCGCCGCGGGTTCGAACGGGGACAGCGAAAATGGGCGGGGCTTCTGGGGGAGCCGGGGTTTCGTGGACAGGGCGGAGGATGGAGCCGGGCACGGCAGGATGTGGCGCACATCTTCTCCTTCTGGGAGAGCCGTGCCTTCTACGACTCGTTCATGGCGCGTTCCCACGATCGGCTCGCCTCGGCTCAGGTGGGCACCTTCAAGGACGCCCAGGTCCGACTCTTCGACCATCGCTTCGACGTGAAGACGGGCTTCGAACCGCGCTTCACGGACGCGGACCTGCTGAGAGTGGCGCTGTGCCGGGTCCACGAGGAGCGGACGGAGCACTTCGTGCTGATGCACGAGAAGGTCTGGAACCCGGCGATGGCAGGCTCGCCCGGCATGGTCCGAGGTCTGTTCGGTGAGGCACCCGGCAACGAGTTCCTGGTGCTGTCGATGTGGTGGTCGGCGGCCGAGCACGGCAAGTACCGCACCGAGCGCGTGGAACGTCTCGCCCTGAGGGCGCAGACGGAGGCCGACATAGCGGCCCTCACGGGGGACGTCGTCGACCTGGAGCCGGTCTGGACGGTCTGACGACCGTGCGCACCGAGAGCGCCTTCCTTTCTGTGATGTATGCGGATCATGTGGCTTGCACGGCCCGTGGGGCGCGGATCGTGGCGCTGTCCGTGGTTCGGGAAGTGTGTGACCTGCACCGTATGGGGCGCGTACGGGTGCTCGGTCGGTCGTCACCCGTTCTAGGGTTTCGGCATGGCACGACCACGGCGCATCGTCCTTGTCCGGCACGGTGAATCAACGGGCAATGTTGACGACTCCCTCTATGAGCGCGAACCCGATCACGCGCTGGCCCTGACCGAGCGGGGCCGGCGGCAGGCGGAGGAGACGGGTAAGCGGTTGCGTGACCTGTTCGGCCGCGAGCGCGTCAGCGTGTACGTGTCCCCCTACCGCCGTACGCACCAGACGCTGGCCCTCTTCGGCCTCGACCCGGGGCTCATACGCGTGCGTGAGGAGCCGAGACTGCGCGAGCAGGACTGGGGCAACTGGCAGGACCAGAAGGACGTACGCCTGCAGAAGGAACGCCGGGACGCGTACGGCCACTTCTTCTACCGCTTCGCCCAGGGAGAGTCCGGCGCCGACGTCTATGACCGGGTCGACGGCTTCCTGGAGAGCCTCTTCCGCAGTTTCGAGGCCCCCGACCATCCGCCGAACGTTCTCATCGTGACCCACGGTCTGGCCATGCGGCTGTTCTGCATGCGGTGGTTCCACTGGACCGTGGCGGAGTTCGAATCCCTGTCGAACCCGGGGAACGCCGAGATGCGGATGCTCGTTCTGGGCGAGGACGGCAAGTACACGCTCGACCGGCCCTTCGAGCGGTGGCGGGAGCCGGAACCGTATGGGATCACCGGGATAGAGTGGCAGGGCGATGACCGCTGACTCCTCCTCCACCGGGCGCCTGGACCGCGCCCTGGCCAGCCTGCGCGGACTGTCGGTGGGGGACGCGCTGGGCTCGCAGTTCTTCGTTCCGGTGAACTATCCGCTGCTCATGCGCCGTGAGCTGCCCCCCGGCCGCTGGCAGTGGACGGACGACACGGAGATGGCCTGCTCGGTCGTCGCCGTCCTGGCCGCTCACCAGCGGATCGACCAGGAGGCCCTCGCGCAGTCCTTCGCCGGGCATCACGACTTCGACCGCGGCTACGGGCCCGCGGTCGGCCGGCTGCTGCGGTTGGTCCGTGAGGGCGGCGACTGGCGGGAGCTCGCCGCCGGGCTCTTCAACGGTCAGGGTTCCTGGGGCAACGGGGCGGCGATGCGCATCGCGCCGCTGGGTGCCTGGTACGCGGACGATCCGGAGCAGGCCGTCCACCAGGCCGAGATCTCGGCCTACCCCACCCACCAGCATCGCGAGGCCGTGGTCGGCGCGATGGCCGTCGCCGCGGCAGCCGCGCTCGCCGCCGCACCCGGGGAAGCCCGCTCCGGAAGCCCTCCTCGACGGGGTCGTCGCACTGGTCCCCAAGAGGAGCGCGGTCGGTGCGGGGCTGCGCCGGGCCCGGGACATGCTCGACTTCGGTGATGTGGCCACCGTCGCCGCCGTACTCGGTTGTGGACGGCGTACGACGGCCCATGACACCGTGCCCTTCGCGCTGTGGTCGGCCGCCCGGGCCCTGGGCGACTACGAGCAGGCGTTCTGGACGACGGCCCAGGCGGGCGGAGACGTGGATACGACGTGCGCCATCGTGGGCGGGGTGGTCGCGGCCGGGAAGGCCGGGGTGCCGCCTTCCGGGTGGCTCGAGCGGGTCGAGGCGCTGCCGAGCTGGGTGCCGGTGTCGCTTTAGCCGTCCGCCCCGGGCCGGAACGACCCGGGGCGGGGCGGAACTTCCTGTGTTTTCCAGGAACTCTCCGTGACCGGCCGCTCGTTGTCGAGACAGCAGTGTGGGACATGAGGTCTGACATGCGTAGGTGGTGGAACGCGGACGCCCCGCGGGCCGGGTTGCCCGCCTTCGGCGCGGCGCCGGACAGGGGGAGTGTGTGCGAGGACCTGCTGACGCTGTGTCGGACGGCGCGTGACGCGATGTACTCGCGGTCGGGGATCGCCCTGCGCTCGGTGATTCACGAATGCGATTCCGCGCAGGCCGAGCGGTTCCGTGCCGTGATCTTCGAAGGGGTCGTGGAGCCGACCATCGCGATGCTCCGGGAGGCGAGCGAGCGCGGGATCGAGGGCGGGGAAGTGTGTTCGGACGCGGCGAACAGCCGCGTTCTCGACGTCATCCCGGCGATGATGATGTACCGGTCAAAGATGTGCGGAAGTGAATGGCCGGACATGGATGCGGAAGAAATGATCGACCGGCCGATGGTTCCGCCGCTGCCGCCGAGCGGCTCTTGAGCCGGGCCGCCGTGGACCGTGACCTCGTTCGGGGAACCTGGGTGTCGCGGGCCGTTCCGGGCGGCGTACGCTAAGGGCGCCATGCCGTACGAACCACCAACTCACACCGTCGAACGGTCTCTCCGCGCCACGACCGGGGCGAAGATCGTCGCAGGGGTCGACGAGGTGGGGCGCGGCGCCTGGGCCGGCCCCGTCACCGTCTGCGCGGCGATCACCGGACTGCGTCGGCCCCCCGAAGGTCTCACCGACTCCAAACTCCTCACCGTCAAGCGGCGCGCCGAACTCGACCGGACGCTGAGGAGTTGGGTGACGTCGTACGCCCTGGGCCACGCGTCCCACGAGGAGATCGACCAGTTGGGGATGACGGCCGCGCTGCGGCTGGCGGCGGTACGCGCGCTCGAGGCGCTGCCGGCCCGGCCCGACGCGGTGATACTCGACGGCAAGCACGACTATCTCGGGGCGCCCTGGCGGGTCCGAACCGTGATCAAGGGCGATCAGTCGTGCGTGGCGGTCGCAGCGGCCTCGGTGATCGCCAAGGTGCACCGCGACAAAATGATGGCCGAACTGGGCGCCGACCATGCAGACTTCGGTTTTGCGGACAACGCCGGGTATCCGTCACCCGTGCACAGGGCCGCGCTGGAGGTCCGGGGGCCCACCCCCTACCACCGGTTGTCGTGGGCGTATCTTGATGCGCTGCCCCAGTGGCGGCATCTCAAGAAGGTCCGCGGCTGGGCGGACGGAAGCGCTCCGGAGATCGAGGGTCAGCTCGGCTTCGACTTCTGACGGTTCCGTTCGCACTCATGTGCCACCCGGCGGCGCGAGCCGTACCAACGTTTGATAAAAATCAGCTCATGCCTCTCATTCCCGAGGAGCCTCAGATTCACGAGAGTGCCCAGGGTCCCCGCGCCACTCCGGCCAGCGGCCGTACCGCGCCGACCCCCCGCCCCGTACCCGGTCCCCGCCCCGCGGCTCCGCCGCGTCCTGGTCGTCCCGGCCCGGTCCGGCCGGCGCCCCCGGCGCAACGCACGCCGCGTGATGCCACTGCGGCGGCCGAACCCGTCCCTCCGAAGCCGGCCGCCGCTGTCGCGGACGGCACCCGGATCCAGCTCATTCCGGCCTCGGTCCAGGGGGCGCTCGACGCCGCCGAGGAAGCCGTGGACCTGCTGCTGGACTCGGGCCGTGCCCCGGGCGACGTGCTGGTGATCACCACCGGCGAGCCGCACCCGTGGGTCACCCACGAACTGTCCTTTGGTGAAGCGTCCTACTGGGCTCTGCACGACGCCGGTGACGACGTCTTCCACACGGACGTCGCCGGCGCGGAGCGTGCCGGGGCGCGGCCCGTCGTCGTGGTCGCCGTCAACGGCGGTTCCGAGTCGGTGACCGCGTCGGCCCTGTCCGCCGCCCACGCCAAGGCCACCGCCCTGCTGATCGTCTGCGGCGACCCGAAGCGGATCAACTCGGTGATGAGCGCGGGCGTTTGAGCCGACGCCCTGGCGCCCGTCAGTACGGGCGCCAGGTCTCGGTTCCGGGGAGCACCGTCGGTCCTCAGCGTGCCGCCGCGCGGCGCAGGACCTCGGACGCGACACCGCCGGCGCGTGGTGCCCGCGGCGGTGCCTCGGCCGTGGCGAACGGCTCCGGCTCCGAGTCGGCGCTGGGCCGGCGCCCACCGCGCTCCTCGCCGAGCACCTGCCAGCCGTCACGGGTCAGCGTGATGTACGCCCCGCAACGCAGCCCGTGCAGCGTGCAGGCGTCCCGCAGCCCCCACATCCACGCGCCGTCCTCCTCCGTCCAACGCGCGTCGCCGACGCGGCAGTAGAGCAGCACGGCGGTACGCGTCGGAGTACGGCGCCGCAGGTCGTGCGGGATGATCCGGCGCAACTGGGACAGCAGCGTGTTACGGAACATCCAGCCGTCCGCCGGGGCGGGGTGGCGGGTGAACGAAGCGCTCGCCCGCAGCCGCTCGTCCGGGTCGAGCACGGCGACGACCGCGGTCGCCTGCCCGGGACGATGCCGGGCGTGCAGGCCGCTGACGACCTCACGCGGGTTGCGCAGCAGCGGGATTCCCGCGGCAGCCCACTCGGCGGGTTCGAGCACACGAGTGGCGGGCGTCGACAGCGATGCGGCCGGGGACGAAGCGAATCCGAAGGTCACGGTCCTCCCTTCGGCTACGCCCGGACTGCGGGCGGGGGCGGATTTCGGGGGAGCGCGCACGCAACAGAGCCCAACCTGATCGGCGGACGAGCCGTGCGGGTGCGGACCTCGATTCTTCCCGTCGAACCTGGATGCGGCAACGAGCAATCAGGCGGGCAGACCGTTATCGGGTGATCAGCGGCTTATATCCCTGTCCGGTGTGCCGGGTGCGGTCCCCGGGGCGCGTCAGCCCTGTACGGCCAGCACCAGAGGCAGTACCCCCTCGGCGCCGGCCCGCCGGAGCAGGCGTGCCGCGACCGTGAGGGTCCAGCCCGTCTCCGTGTAGTCGTCCACCAGAAGCACCGGTCCCCGAGCCTCGGCGAGGGCCGTGGCGAGAGAGGAGGGGACGGCCAGCGCCCCGTCGAGGGCCTTCAGGCGCTGCGCGCTGTTGCTCCGGGACGCCGGCCGGGCCTCGTCCGTGCACTCCACGGAACCCAGCAAGGGCAGGCGTCCGATCTTCGCGATGTGTGCTCCCAGCGAGTGGATCAGGGCGGGGCGGGTGCGGGAGGAGACGGTGACCACACCGACCGGCCGGGGCTGGGCGTCCGGCGCTCCCGACGCCCAGCCGCCGGGCCTCTTGGCCCAGTCGGCCAGCACACCCACCACGGCCTTCGCCACGTCGTCGGGCACGGGCCCGTCCGGGGCCTGGGGCGCGAACATCGGACGCAGCCGGTTGCCCCAGCCGATGTCCGACAGGCGCCCCAGCGCCCGGCCCTGAGCGGTCTGTTCCCCGGCCGGGATGCGCCCCTTGAGGTCCATGCCGATCGCCGGGAGTCCGGTGGGCCACATGCGCCGCGGTTCCACCTCCACCCCCGCCCGGCCGAGGTCCACGCGGGCCGCCTCGAGCGCGGTGGGGGAGGCTTCGGGGGTGTAGCGCGCGCCCGCGCAGTTGTCGCAGCGGCCGCAGGGTTTCGCGCCCTCGTCGTCCAACTGGCGCTGCAGGAACTCCATCCGGCAGTCCGCGGTCGTCGCGTACTCGCGCATCGCCTGCTGTTCGGCTCCCCGCTGGCGGGCCACCCACGCGTACCGCTCGGCGTCGTACGTCCATGGCTGCCCGGTCGCGATCCAGCCCCCCTTGACCCGTCGCACCGCCCCGTCCACGTCGAGGACCTTGAGCATGGTTTCCAGCCGGGAGCGGCGCAGCTCGACCAGGGGTTCAAGGGCGGGCAACGAGAGGGGCCGGTCCGCGCGAGCGAGGACGTCGAGTGTGCGGCGCACCAGATCCTCCGAGGGGAAGGCGAGGGACGCGAAGTACGTCCAGATCGCCTCGTCCTCCTTGCCCGGGAGGAGCAGCACCTCGGCGTGGCGCACACCACGGCCGGCGCGGCCGACCTGCTGGTAGTAGGAGATGGGAGAGGACGGCGAGCCGAGGTGGACCACGAATCCCAGGTCCGGTTTGTCGAAGCCCATACCGAGGGCGGAGGTGGCGACCAGGGCCTTCACCTTATTGGCGAGCAGGTCCTCCTCGGCCTGCTGCCGTTCCGCGTTCTCCGTCTTGCCGGTGTACGAGGCGACGGTGTGACCTCGCTGCCGCAGGAAGGCGGTGACCTCCTCGGCGGCTGCCACGGTGAGGGTGTAGACGATTCCGGAGCCCGGCAGCTCATCGAGGTGATCGGCGAGCCAGGCCATCCGGTGCGCGGCGTCCGGCAGGCGCAGCACACTCAGACTCAGGCTCTCCCGGTCCAGCGGGCCCCGCAGCACCAGGGCGTCCGAGGTGCCCCCCGTGCCGAGTTGCTCCGCGACGTCGGCGGTCACCCGGGCGTTGGCGGTGGCGGTGGTGGCCAGTACGGGAACGTCGGGCGGGAGGTCGGTGAGCATGGTGCGCAGTCGACGGTAGTCGGGGCGGAAGTCGTGGCCCCAGTCGGAGATGCAGTGGGCCTCGTCCACCACGAGGAGCCCGGTCGCGGCGGAGAGTTTGGGCAGCACCTGATCACGGAAGTCCGGGTTGTTCAACCGCTCCGGACTCACCAGCAGGACATCGACGTCGCCCGCGGCGATCTCGGTCTGGATGGTGTCCCATTCCTCGCTGTTGGAGGAGTTGATGGTGCGGGCGTGGATACCGGCTCTGGCCGCGGCCTCGACCTGGTTGCGCATCAGCGCCAGGAGGGGGAGACGATCACTGTGGGGCCGCTGCCCCGGGCCCGCAGCAGCGATGTGGCCACGAAGTAGACCGCGGACTTGCCCCAGCCCGTGCGCTGGACGACCAGGGCCCGGCGCTTGTCGGCGACCAGTGCCTCGATCGCCCGCCACTGGTCCTCGCGCAGCCGGGCATCCCCCGAGGTGTCCCCGACGAGCCGGACGAGGACGGCGTCCGCCGCCGTCCGGAGATCCGCGTTGTTCGTGTGCTCCATGAGCCCCATATAACAGGACGGCAAGGACAGCAGGGCGGTGCTGCGGGACGGTGAGAGGTCGGCCCTTGTGTGGTAATCGGGTCACAGTGGAAGCGAAAGCGCAGGTCAGGTGGGGTATTTGATGTGTCCCTGGCGGGAGTTGTCCACAAGGCGAGCAGAGTTTCCCGATCCGCGAAATCTTCATCTCATGACGAACCGCAGCGAAACGAACGGATCACCCGAAAACGACGACATCGCCGCGCGGAAGCGGGACGAGCCCGCCGGCCTTCCGGACCCCGGGGACGTCGCCCACCCCACCGATTCCCCCTCGCGGGGGACGCACGACGGCGAGCACACGCACCTACGGCGCGCGAAGGACATCGCCTGCACCGCCTACGGCAGCCACGGCGAAGCACAGCAGGTCACGCTGCGCACCCCCGCCGAACTCGCCGACGCACTGCCCTACCTCCTCGGCTACCAGCCCGAGGACAGCATCGTCCTGGTCGCCCTGTACGACAAGGACGGACGGGGCCGGTTCGGCGGTCGCGCCAGGCTCGGCATCCCCGCGAACAAGGACGACTGGCCCGCGGCCGCCCGGCAACTTGCCCAGGGACTGGTGACAGGCAGCGAGCGCCGAGGCGCCAAGCCCGAGCAAATGGTTGTCTTCCTCTGCCAGGAACCGGGCAAGCGCGAATCCGGAGCGCAGGTCAAGGGGCGGTTGGGCCCGCTCGCTCACGCGCTGCGCGTGGAGTGCGGTGCCCTCGACGTCCCCGTGGTGGAGGCCCTGTGCCTGTCGGACGGCCGCTTCTGGTCGTACTGCTGTGACGACGAGGCATGCTGTCCGCCGGAGGGGACGCCGATGGGGCTGCCCGGCACCTCGGTGCTGGCCGCCGCCGCGACCTACGCCGGGCTTCAGGTCCGGGGCACGCTGCGGGAGCTGAGGGCCAGGTTCCTCCCGTGGGAGAACGCCGCCGCTCTCGAACAGGAAGCCGCCCTGGACGCCGCCAACAAGATCTTGATTCCCAGGATCCTCGATGGGGCGGGCCGGTCCCAGGTCGCCGAAAGGACGTTGGAACTGGCCGAGCGGGTCATGGGCCGGCTCGCCGGCGTCCCGCTCGTCTCCGGCGCGCTTCCGGCGGATCTGCGGGACGACGAACTGCTTCGGCACGACGAGGTGGCGACGCTGATCCTCGGTCTGCAGGACCGGACGACCCGGGACCGCGCGGCCGCGTGGATGGAGGGAGAGGAAGCAGGTCCCGCGCTCCGCCTGTGGCGAGCCCTGGCGCGCCGCTGTGTCGGCTCGTACGGCGAACACGCTGCGGCGCCCCTGACGCTCGCCGGCTGGGTCGCGTGGTCCACCGGTGACGAACTGGAAGCCAGGGAGGCGCTCGCCATGGCCCTGGGTGCCGATCCCGACTACCTCTTCGCCCGTCTTCTGCACCAGGCATGCAACGAGGGCCTCGACCCGGAATCGATCCGCCGATGCCTGCGAGCGGACCGCGAGAGCCACGGGAAGACGGACCGCGGCGGTCCGGCCGCCACCCCTCAGGCCGCTCCGGCCACCGGTTCGGTCGCGGGTCCGGCCGTCGCTCCCGCCGCCGGCCCGGCCACCGGGGCCGACGCCGGGAAGCCGGGCGTACGGGCGCCGGGTGCCGGGGAGGGGGCCACGCCTTCCGAGGAAGCGGCATTCGTACGGCACGAGATGCCCTCGCGCCGCCGACGGCGCACGCATGTCTCCGGTACCGGTGGCGGGTCCCCGCGCCGGGCGCGTTCGGACGGACGCCGGCCGAGCGCGCGGGTTCCGCATCCCCGTACCGCGGTGGGGGGCACGCGTCCGGGCGGCGCACGCCCCGGATACGAGGGACCGGGCACCACGCGCCCTCGTCGCACGGCCTCGCCGGGAGGTGCGCGGCCCCGGAGTCAGGGGAGTGCGGGAGCGGAGTGACCGAGCCCAGTGACCGAGCGGGGGAGGGCGATGCCGGCCGGCGGACGGTGCGCCCTCCGAGCCCCGCCACACAGGTGAGTGGGCGAGCCGGCAAGTCGGCGAAGGGAGTGTTTATCGTCAGGGAGACGACTATGATCGTCGCATGTCCTACGACCCGTCAGCCTTTCCTCCCTTCGCCGTCACCGTGGACCTGGTCGTGCTGACCGTGCGCCGCCACGCCCTGTGCGCGCTGGCGGTACGCAGGGGCGAACCGCCGTTTCAGGGGCGTTGGGCGCTGCCCGGCGGATTTGTACGGGCCGACGAGGACCTGTCGCAGGCCGCGGCGCGTGAACTGGCGGAGGAGACCGGACTGCGGGTGCACGACCCCGCTGTCCCCGCCCAGGCCGCCGGCGCACACCTGGAGCAGCTCGCCACCTACGGCGATCCCAAGCGCGACCCCCGGATGCGTGTCGTCAGCGTCGCGCACCTCGCGCTCGCTCCCGACCTGCCCGCACCCAGGGCGGGCGGCGACGCCAGCAACGCACGGTGGGCCCAGGTCGAGGAACTGCTGCAACAGGCGGGGTACGGCAGAGGCGGCGAGCCGGTGGCGCCCCTCGCCTTCGACCACGCTCAGATCCTGGCGGACGGGGTGGAGCGCGCCCGCTCCAAGATCGAGTACTCGTCGCTGGCCACGGCCTTCTGCCCGCCCGAGTTCACCGTCGGTGAGCTGCGCCGCGTCTACGAGGCCGTGTGGGGGGTGGCGCTGGATCCGCGCAACTTCCACCGCAAGGTGACCGGAACACCGGGCTTTCTGGTTCCGACGGGTGGCACGACCACCCGGCAGGGCGGTCGCCCCGCCCAGCTCTTCCGAGCCGGCGGAGCCACCCTGCTCAATCCGCCGATGCTGCGCCCCGAGGTGTGACGCAGGAGTCCGTCACGGATCCCGCACGGCTGATTCCTCGCTGTCAGCAGGCCTGGTGGTGCCCGAAAAACCCGATATGGCGCGCTATCTTGCTTCGGGTGATCCAGGCCTTCGGACTAACCAGCAACCCTCGCAAAGAGCTTCCGCCCGCCGTCGACGACGTCTCCTTCGAAGCGCACGCAGGCCACGTCACCGCGCTGCTCGGAGCACCGGGCGCAGGCAAGACGACGGCGCTCAGACTCATGCTCGAACTCCAACCGGGCCGGGGGATCACCTACTTCAGAGGCCGTCCCCTGCACCGCATCGGCCACCCGCCCCGTGAGGTCGGCGTGCTGCTGGGTGAAGTGCCGGGTCACCCCGCACGCACCGTCCGTGGACACCTGCGCATGCTGTGCGCCGCCGCGGGAGCCCCGGTCCACCGCGCCGACGAAGTCCTCGAAGCCGTCGGGCTGGTGAGTCTGCGCGAGGAACGCCTCGGTACGCTCTCGCGCGGTATGGACCGACGCCTCGGACTGGCCTGCGCGCTGCTGGCGGACCCGCACACCCTCGTGCTCGACGAACCCGCCCGTGGGCTCTCCGCCGGCGAGAGCCGCTGGCTGCACGGCATGCTCCGGGCCTACGCGGCCCAGGGCGGCACCGTCCTGAGTACGACGGCCGACCCCAAGGAGGCGGCGCGCGTCGCGGACCGGGTGGTCACCCTCGAGCAGGGTCGGGTCGTGGCCGATCAGCCGGCCGCGGACTTCTCGCGCACCCGACTTCGCCCCCGCGTCGCCGTCCGCACACCACACGCCGCCCGCCTGTCCGCGCTGCTCGCCAAGGAGGCCCGTACCGTCCGGCGTTCCGTGGAAGTGGCTCAGGAGGGCGGCAACCGCATCTCCGTCTACGGCAGTACCTGCGCCGACGTAGGCGAGATCGCGTTCCGGAACGGCATCGTCGTACACCAACTCGCGGACGAGACAGGGGACATGGGTCCCGGCGCGGGAGCGCCGCACACCGAGCAGCCGTCGGCCCTCTCGGACGAGTCACCTTCCGTCACCGCGCCAACCTCTGCCGCCGCGCCATCCTCCGACCCGCCGCCCTCTGCCGAGAACCCAGCCGGATCCCGTGCCGGTGGCGGGGACCGGGCCCCGGAGTCCTCGGTCGGGATGCCGCCTCCCCTCTCCGTCCGCCCCGCTCCCCGCCCCCTCCGCCCGCTGCGCTACGAGATCCGTCGGGTCACCGGTATCGGTACCGGGTTCCTCGTCGGCGCAGCCGTGCTCGCGGTGTCCGTGCTCACCGCGGTACTGCTGGCCCGTACCGGACACACCACGCAGCCGCGGCTGCTGGCCGCGTGGCCCAGGGAGTTGCCCCTGCCGCCCGCGGCGCTCGGGGCGGGGCTGCTCGGCGCGCTGGCCTTCGGCGACGAGTTCCGCCACCCCGCTCTGGCGGCGGACCGGGGCAGCGTGCCCCGGCGCCTGGGACTGCTGACCGCGAAGCTCCTCGTCGCCTCGGCCACCGCGCTGGTGCTGGCCGTGCTGACGATCGGGTGCGACGCCGAAGTGCTCTATCTCGTGTACGGACGGGAACTCGTCGACGTTCCCGGCGACTGGTTCCCGCTCGGGGCGAGTTGGCTGGGACTCGTGATCGGGTGCGCCTGGGCGGGGGTGCTGGCGGCGGGGATCTTCCGTTCCACCGCCGCCGGTCTCGCCGCGGTCGTCGCCGTGCCGCTCCTCGTCGTGCCCCTTGTGCGGGAGGCGGTGGAGGGACCGTCGGCGCGGACCGCGGCGGGGGCGGCACTGCGGCTGCGTGAGATGTTCCCGCTCCGGTGGCCCTTCGGGGGCGAGCGGTATCTGGAGGGTGCGTTGCGGATGTTCGCCCAACCTGTGGGCGGTGCTCTGGCGTTGTCGCTGGCGGTGCTGCTCTGCGCGTATCTGCTCACATCCTTGCGGAGCAGGGTCCGTTGAGGGCCGACCATGACCTCATCAGTCCGTCTGTGCCCGCAACTCCCCGGAGAGAGCCCACTTCCTTCCGATAAGGCGTCAATTGCGACGGGGTGAGCGATCACCCTTTCGTGTGCTTTTCACCAAACTCCTCAAGGGAGTTGGGAACCGCGCCGACAAAAGAGGCGTGAGTACCCTTGCGCACACCATGATGACCACCGCCCGCTCCGCCGACTCCGGCCTCGCGAATCCGGGCGAACTCGACCGCTACCCCTATGCCGACGCGCCCGTCGGCGGCCGCGCCGGGGCCCCTGTCTGGAACGCCGACCCCGAGCTGGGCCGCGTGGGCCGCCGCGCCGCGGGCAGCCGCGGACGCGGGCTGCACGGCCAACTCGTCCAGCAGCTGGGTCAGATGATCGTTTCAGGTGATCTGGGTGCCGACCGCCCCCTGGTTCCCGAGGAGATCGGCCAGCGGTTCGAGGTCTCCCGCACCGTCGTCCGCGAATCGCTCCGTGTCCTGGAGGCCAAGGGCCTGGTCAGCGCCCGCCCGAACGTCGGCACGCGCGTGCGCCCGGTCAGCGACTGGAATCTCCTCGATCCGGACATCATCGAGTGGCGGGCCTTCGGGCCCCAGCGTGACGACCAGCGCCGTGAGCTCTGCGAGCTGCGCTGGGCGATCGAGCCGCTGGCCGCCCGTCTTGCCGCCGGACACGGACGTGAGGACGTTCAGCAGCGTCTGTCCGACATGGTGGAGATCATGGGCCACGCGATGGGACAGGGCGACGCGCTGACCTTCGCCCGGGCCGACTCCGAGTTCCATTCGCTGCTCATCCAGGTCGCCGGCAACCGCATGCTGGAGCACCTCTCCGGGATCGTGTCCGCCGCGCTGCAGGTTTCGGGTGGGCCGGCCGCGGGCTGTGAACGGCCCAACGAGACGTCGCTCGCGCACCACGGCCAGATCGTCGACGCCCTCGCCGGCGGTGACGGCGAGGCGGCCGAGGTGGCCATGGGCCAGCTGCTGAGGGGCCACCCCGTGGTGCCCGCCCCGCGCGAGCACTGAAACCCCCGCGCGCACGAACACCCCGCGCGTGAGCATCGACCGCGTTCCGCGGGCGGCCAGGCCCGGCATGCCACCCCCCTCCTGTGGCAGCGCCCGACCGGTGAGCCGTCTCCTGCCGGACCCCGCGGGATCACCTTTGATCCCGCGGGGTCCTACAGTGGTGAAGGGGCCGTAAGGTTCGGCACCGTGTCGCTGTCACCCCCGAGTGACCGTTTCTGTCCCAGTCTGATTGATTCTGGACACTTACGGGGTGTGACTCGGACCACGCGGATTGGGCGTAACACTCCTGGAAAGAACGCGATGACCTAAGAAGTGGCAGTCGCGGAGGGAATACGGACGCCGTTCACGGCGCTGTGCACCTCCCCGGCCTCCGCCCGTACCGTCGGCCCATCCCCAAGTCGGCGGTCGGCTCCTGTCCTCGTGGACGGGGCCGGAAGCCGTTATTCAACGTTCCGAGAGGTTGTTCGTGTCGGCCAGCACATCCCGTACGCTCCCGCCGGAGATCGCCGAATCCGTCTCTGTCATGGCGCTCATCGAGCGGGGAAAGGCTGAGGGGCAGATCGCCGGCGATGACGTGCGTCGGGCCTTCGAAGCTGACCAGATTCCGGCCACTCAGTGGAAGAACGTACTGCGCAGCCTCAACCAGATCCTCGAGGAAGAGGGTGTGACGCTGATGGTCAGTGCCGCGGAGCCCAAGCGCACCCGAAAGAGCGTCGCAGCGAAGAGTCCCGCCAAGCGCACCGCCACCAAGACGGTCGCGGTGAAGGCGGCGACCACCCGGAAGGCCAGCGCCTCCGCCACACCTGCCGCGCCCGCCGCGGACGCCGTCGCCGAGGAGGAGGCACCCGCCAAGAAGGCGGCTGCCAAGAAGACCGCGGCCAAGAAGACGGCCGCCAAGAAGACCGCGGCCAAGAAGACGGCCGCCAAGAAGACCGCGGCCAAGAAGGACGACGTCGAGTCGACGGACGAAGAGACCGTCGAGGAGGCCAAGGCGACGGAGGAGCCGGAGGGTACGGAGAACGCCGGTTTCGTCCTGTCCGACGAGGACGAGGACGACGCGCCCGCCCAGCAGGTCGCCGCCGCCGGTGCCACCGCCGACCCGGTCAAGGACTACCTCAAGCAGATCGGCAAGGTGCCCCTGCTCAACGCCGAGCAGGAGGTCGAGCTCGCCAAGCGGATCGAAGCCGGTCTGTTCGCCGAGGACAAGCTGGCCAACTCCGACAAGCTGGCGCCGAAGCTCAAGCGCGAGCTGGAGATCATCGCCGAGGACGGGCGCCGCGCCAAGAACCACCTCCTGGAGGCCAACCTCCGTCTGGTGGTCTCCCTGGCCAAGCGCTACACCGGCCGCGGCATGCTCTTCCTGGACCTCATCCAGGAGGGCAACCTCGGTCTGATCCGCGCGGTGGAGAAGTTCGACTACACCAAGGGCTACAAGTTCTCCACCTATGCCACCTGGTGGATCCGCCAGGCGATCACCCGCGCGATGGCCGACCAGGCCCGCACCATCCGCATCCCGGTGCACATGGTCGAGGTCATCAACAAGCTCGCGCGTGTGCAGCGCCAGATGCTCCAGGACCTGGGCCGCGAGCCCACCCCGGAGGAGCTGGCCAAGGAGCTCGACATGACCCCGGAGAAGGTCATCGAGGTCCAGAAGTACGGTCGCGAGCCCATCTCCCTGCACACCCCGCTGGGCGAGGACGGCGACAGCGAGTTCGGTGACCTCATCGAGGACTCCGAGGCGGTGGTCCCGGCCGACGCGGTCAGCTTCACGCTTCTGCAGGAGCAGCTGCACTCCGTCCTGGACACCCTGTCCGAGCGTGAGGCGGGCGTCGTCTCCATGCGCTTCGGTCTCACCGACGGTCAGCCGAAGACCCTCGACGAGATCGGCAAGGTGTACGGCGTCACGCGCGAGCGTATTCGCCAGATCGAGTCCAAGACCATGTCGAAGCTGCGCCACCCGTCCCGTTCCCAGGTGCTGCGCGACTACCTCGACTAAGGCCGGCCGCCGCGCCGCGGCGGGCGGCCGTACGAGGCGTCCACCAAGGCGTTGAGCCACGTGTCCACTGAGGCCCGGTCCCCGTTCTCGGGGCCGGGCCTCAGTGTTGTCCCGCGGGTGCGTGGCGCGGTGGGGTGGATCACTCTGGGTGTCCCATCAACGCCCCAGTGTGAGGAGTGCGCATGAGTCGTCGCCTAGCTCGGATCCTGGCCCGACCACTGGTCCTCGCCGCCGCAGCGACCGCGATACCACTGGCAGCGGCCGCTCCGGCGGCTTCCGCGGTCCCGGACGGTGTCGTCGTCGGCGGATTCCCGGTCGACGTGTCCGAAAGTCCGTGGACGGTGGCGCTGGCCAGCCGTGACCGGTTCGGGGGTACCCGGGCGGGACAGTTCTGCGGCGGTGTGGCCGTCGGCCGGACCACCGTGCTCACCGCTGCCCACTGCGTGGACGAGGAGGTCTTGGGGGCGGCGCCGGACCGGGTGCCCGACCTCAGGGTGATCTCGGGCCGTACGGACCTGCTCTCGGACCGGGGGAGGAGATAGCCGTCCGCGAGACCTGGGTGAACCCGGACTACGACCCGGTCAGCAACTCCGGCGACTTCGCCGTGCTCACCCTGGCCACAGCGCTGCCCTCGGAGTCGGTCATCGGCATGGCCGCCGCGGGTGATCCCGGGTACCAGGTCGGCACCGCCGCGACCGTCTACGGCTGGGGCAACATCACGGGCTCCGGTTCCTTCGCCGGCACTCTGCACGCGGCACGTGTGCGCGTTCTGCGCGACACCCTGTGCGAGGCCGCGTACCCGGGCGGTGACGAAGGCGAGTATCGCGTGGGCACCATGCTGTGCGCCGGTGAGCAGGCCGGCGGGCCGGACGCCTGCCAGGGGGACAGCGGCGGACCGCTGGTGGCCCGGGGGCGGCTGATCGGCCTCGTGTCCTGGGGCGGCGGCTGCGGCTGGGCGGGCAGCCCGGGGGTCTACACGCGTGTGTCCGAGGTCATGCGGACGCTCGGCTGAGCGTCCGCATGACAGTCGTGGGAGGGCGCCTCAGGGCGCCTGGAAGGGCCTGAGGCGGGTCCCGGGCGGCTCGCGGGGAAGCGATTTCGGGTACGCGGAGGGCGGCCGTCTCCGAAGCGGAGGCGGCCGCCCTCCGTGCGGGCCTGTGCCGGGCTGGCTCGTCGTGGTGCGCGAGGTGTCAGCGCTCTTCCTCGGCGGTATTCGCCGAAGGCGAGATCAGCCGCTCCGTCTCGTCCTGTATCTCGGCGGCGATCTTTTTGAGTTCCGGCTCGAACTTGCGGCCGTGGTGGGCGCAGAAGAGCAGTTCTCCGCCGCTCAGCAGGACGACGCGCAGGTATGCCTGGGCACCGCAGCGGTCGCAGCGATCGGCGGCCGTCAGCGGGCTCGCGGGGGTCAGAACAGTAGTCACGTCGCCTCTTCTCTAGCTCGACGAGCTGTCGTACCAGGGTCAACATCCAACCAGCCCCAAACGTTCCCGCTCGTGGCTTCTTCTCGAAAAAATCTTTCCGAGATGGCTGGGTGCTGCCGGTTGGGGGCGAATGTGCCGTATCGCGTGTCTGTGTCGTCGTACGGATTCGCGTCGGATCGGTGGTGGTCGGCCCTCCCGGCTGGGTTGCCGGTTGTTCTTGAGGACGTGCCCGGAGCCTAAATGGTTCATGCCTCGAAGGGAACGTGATGTGTGCTTCACTCCATCGAGGGATCGAACAGGTATGCGACTCTCGACTAGTCTACGTTTCAGACGAGGGTGGCGTGACAACGGCTCTACCAGGCCTCGGTACCCTCTCACCGGTGACAAGTGACGTGCCCTTACCCATGAGGGCCCCATCTGAAATTCAGCGAGGAGCGAACCGCGTGACCGCCGAGACGTCCGTGCCGTCCACAGCGCTGCTGGCAGGAGCAGACCGGGACGGTTCCAACTACACCGCGCGGCACCTGCTCGTCCTCGAGGGGCTCGAGGCCGTGCGCAAACGCCCCGGGATGTACATCGGATCGACCGACAGCCGCGGTCTGCTGCACTGCCTGTGGGAGATCATCGACAACTCGGTGGACGAGGCCCTCGGGGGCCACTGCGACCACATCGAGGTGATCCTCCACGACGACGGCTCGGTGGAGGTCCGGGACAACGGCCGCGGCATCCCGGTCGACGTGGAACCCAAGACCGGCCTCTCCGGTGTCGAGGTCGTCATGACCAAGCTGCACGCCGGCGGCAAGTTCGGCGGCGGCTCGTACGCCGCCTCCGGCGGACTGCACGGCGTCGGCGCGTCCGTCGTCAACGCGCTGTCCGCGCGGCTGGACGTCGAGGTGGATCGCGGCGGGCACACCCACGCGATCAGCTTTCGCCGTGGCGTCCCGGGCGTCTTCGCCACCGTCGGTCCCGACGCGAAGTTCGAGGCCGGGAGCGGGCTGCGGAAGGCCAAGAAGATCGCGAAGACCCGCAGCGGCACGCGCGTGCGCTACTGGGCCGACCGCCAGATCTTCCTCAGGGACGCCAAGCTCACCCTGGAGACCCTGCACCAGCGTGCCCGCCAGACCGCTTTCCTGGTGCCCGGCCTGACCATCGTCGTCCGTGACGAGTATGGGCTCGGCGACGGCGGCAGCAAAGGCGAGGAGTCCTTCCGCTTCGACGGCGGCATCAGCGAGTTCTGCGAGTTCCTGGCCACCGACAAGGCCATCTGTGACACCCTCCGCTTCACGGGTCAGGGCACCTTCAAGGAGACGGTCCCGGTCCTGGACGAGCACGGCCAGATGACACCCACCGAGATGACCCGTGAACTCGGCGTCGACGTCGCGATGCGCTGGGGGACCGGCTACGACACGACGCTCCGGTCGTTCGTCAACATCATCGCCACCCCCAAGGGGGGCACCCATGTCGCCGGATTCGAGCAGGCCGTCGTCAAGACCGTGAACGAGGTACTGCGCGCGAAGAAGCTGCTGCGCGTGGCCGAGGACGACGTCGTCAAGGACGACGCCCTGGAGGGCCTCACGGCCGTCGTCACCGTCCGCCTGGCCGAGCCGCAGTTCGAGGGCCAGACCAAGGAGGTCCTCGGCACCTCGGCGGCCCGCCGCATCGTGAACACGGTGATCTCCCGGGAGCTCAAGGCCTTCCTGACCTCCACCAAGCGCGACGACGCCCAGCAGGCCCGTGTCGTCCTGGAGAAGGCCGTCGCCGCGGCCCGTACCCGTATCGCCGCCCGCCAGCACAAGGACGCCCAGCGCCGCAAGACCGCGCTGGAGACCTCCTCCCTGCCCGCCAAGCTGGCCGACTGCCGCAGCGACGACGTCGAGCGCAGTGAGCTGTTCATCGTCGAGGGAGACTCCGCGCTCGGTACGGCCAAGCTCGCCCGGAACTCCGAGTTCCAGGCGCTGCTGCCGATCCGCGGCAAGATCCTCAACGTTCAGAAGTCGTCCGTGACGGACATGCTGAAGAACGCGGAGTGCGGTGCGATCATCCAGGTCATAGGGGCCGGATCGGGGCGGACCTTCGACATCGACACGGCCCGCTACGGCAAGATCATCATGATGACCGACGCCGATGTGGACGGCTCCCACATCCGCACCTTGCTCCTGACGCTGTTCCACCGATACATGCGGCCCATGGTCGAGTCCGGCCGGGTGTTCGCCGCGGTGCCGCCGCTGCACCGCATCGAGCTCGTCCAGCCCAAGAGGGGCCAGGAGAAGTACGTCTACACGTACTCGGACCGCGAACTGCGCGACAAGCTGATGGACTTCCAGACCAAGGGCATCCGCTACAAGGACTCGATCCAGCGCTACAAGGGCCTCGGCGAGATGGATGCCGACCAGCTGGCCGAGACCACCATGGACCCGCGCCACCGCACCCTGCGCCGGATCAACCTCACCGATCTGGAGTCCGCCGAGCAGGTCTTCGATCTGCTCATGGGCAACGACGTCGCTCCGCGCAAGGAGTTCATCTCCAACTCGGCGGCGACGCTCGACCGGTCGCGCATCGACGCGTAGCGGGCACACCATCACCTGATGGGGTGAAGTGGAACGGGAAGAAGAGTCGGGGCTCTTCCCGTTCTGTCCATCCTTGGGCATGCAGCAAAGCAATGACCGCCCCCACCCGGGCGGAGGCGGTCCCGCAGACGTGGGCTACGACGATCCCTGGTACGACGCCCTCGCCGCGGGCTGGGGTGAGTCAACCGGCACCGGAGCGCCGACGACGGTGCACCCGGCGCCTCCGGCGGTGAGGACGGCGGCGGAACCGGAAGCGCGCCGGCAGGAGGGGGCCGCGGACGCGGCCGACGTGTACCTCCAGGTCCAGCGCAGCGCGGCGTTCCAGGAAGTGCGCAGCCGCTACCGGAGGTTCGTGGTCCCGGCTGTCGTCGTCTTCTGCGCCTGGTACGTGGCGTACGTCGTCACCGCCACGGCCGCGCCGGGCCTCATGGCCCGACCGGTGGCCGGCGCCGTGAACGTGGGGCTGCTCGCCGGGCTCGGCCAGTTCCTGACCACCTTCCTGCTCACCTGGGCCTACACACGGCACGCGCGGCTGCGCAGGGACCGGGCCGCGCTGGAACTTCGCTGGGACACCCAGGAGTTGGCGCGGGGACGGGGCGGTGCCTCGTGACGGGCGATCACCAGGCGCTGGCGCTGCTCCTGTTCAGCGCGTTCGTCGCGGTCACGCTGGGGATCACGACCTGGGTGAGCCGCCACCGGCACGGTTCCGCCGAGGAGTTCTACGCCGGGGGGCGACTCTTCTCACCGATGGAGAATGGTTTTGCCATCGCGGGCGACTACATGTCGGCCGCCTCCTTCCTCGGCATCTCCGGGCTGATCGCGCTCTTCGGCTACGACGGGATGCTGTACTCGGTGGGCTTCCTGGTGGCCTGGCTCGTGGTCCTGTTCCTGGTCGCGGAACTGGTGCGCAACTGCGGGCGGTTCACCCTCGCCGACGTGGTGGCGGCGCGGATGCGGGAACGGCCCGTGCGTATCGCCGCGGGGACTTCCTCGGTCACCGTGTCCGTTCTGTATCTGGTGGCGCAGATGGTGGGTGCGGGCAGCCTGGTCGCGCTGCTGCTCGGCGGCAGGAGCGAGGCGGCGCAGGCCTGGACCGTCGTCGGGGTCGGCGCGCTCATGGTGATCTATGTGTCGATGGGAGGGATGCGGGCCACCACCTGGATCCAGATCGTCAAGGCGGTCCTGCTGCTCGGCGGCACCATCGCGCTGACCGTCCTCGTCCTGCTCCGGTTCCACGGTGACTTCAACCGCCTGCTGCTCACGGCGGCCGAGCGCAGCGGTCACGGGGAGGCGTTCCTGGCCCCCGGGCTCGCCTACGGCGGGGACTGGACCTCCCGGTTCGACTTCATCAGTCTGGGGCTCGCCCTGGTGCTGGGCACGGCGGGGCTGCCGCACATCCTGTCCCGCTTCTACACCGTCCCAACCGCGCGGGCGGCGCGGCGCTCGGTCGTCTGGTCGATCGGGCTCATCGGCGGGTTCTACCTGATGACGATCGTGCTCGGGTTCGGCGCGGCCGCCGTCGTCGGACCCGATGCCGTGCGCGGGTCCAACGCGGCCGGGAACACGGCGGTTCCGCTGCTGGCGCTCGACCTCGGCGGCGGCGCCGACTCCACCGGCGGAACCGTTCTGTTCGCGATCGTCGCCGCGGTCGCCTTCGCCACGATCCTCGCCGTCGTCGCCGGGATCACGCTCGCCTCCTCGGCGTCCGTCGCCCACGACCTGTACGCGTCCCTGCGCCGCCGCCGCGGAAAGCCGCACAGCGAGGTGACCGTGGCCCGGGTGGCCGCCCTCGGCATCGGCGTGCTCGCGATCGCACTCGGCCTGCTGGCCCGCGACCTCAACGTCGCTTTTCTCGTCGGGCTGGCCTTCGCCGTGGCCGCCTCCGCCAACCTGCCCGTGCTGCTCTACTCGCTGTTCTGGCGGGGCTTCACCACCAGTGGTGCCGTGTGGGCCGTCTACGGCGGCCTGATTCCGGCCGTGGTGCTGGTCCTGCTGTCCCCAGTGGTCTCCGGCAGCCCTGATTCCCTGTTCCCCGGTGTCGATTTCCAGCTCTTCCCGCTCCAGAACCCCGGCCTGGCCTCCATCCCGCTGGGCTTCCTGGCGGGCTGGCTCGGCACGGTCACCTCGGCCGAGGCTCCCGACGAAGCCAAGCACGCGGAGACCGAGGTGCGGTCGCTGACCGGCGCGGGGGCGGTGTGACACCCGGGCTCTGGGGTTGCCCGCGTCCTCAGGCGCGGCCCGTCCACACATAACGGTGTTCAGGGCGGCCCGCGTCACCGTACTTGAGGGTCAACGTGGCCTGTCCCATGCGCTCCAAGAACTTGAGATAGCGCTGGGCGGTCTGCCGGCTCACCCCTGTGCGGTCGGCGATCTCCCGGGCCGACCGCGGGCCGCCGGCGTTCAGCAGGCTCTGGCGTACCAGTTCCGCGGTGGTGGGGGAGTGCCCCTTGGGCAGACCGGGCTCCGCCGGCGCCGACAGGGCGCCGAAGACGCGGTCCACTTCGGCCTGTTCGGCCTCGCCGCCGCCGTCCAGGGCGCGACGCAGTCCCGCGTAGGCCTCGAGCTTGGCGCGCAGCCCGGCGAAGGCGAACGGCTTGACCAGGTAGTGCAGTGCGCCCTGCCGCATCGCCGCCTGCACGGTGGCCACATCGCGCGCCGCCGACACTATGATCACGTCGGTCTGGTGGCCGCGCCGGCGCATCTCCTGGACGACCGCGAGGCCCGTCCGGTCGGGCAGACAGTGGTCCAGGAGCACCAGATCCAGCCGGGGCAGCGTCTCCAGCAGTTTGAGCGCCTCGGCCGCGCTGTGCGCCTCACCGGCCACGTGAAAACCGGGCACCTTCTCGACATAGGCGGCGTTGACGTGCGCGCCCCGGACGTCGTCGTCCACGACCAGGACCTCGATCATCACGGTTCCCCCTCGGTGGTCTGCGGGACGGTCATGGGGACGGACGCGGGGACGGACGCTCCGGTGAGGGCGGCCGGCGGGCCCGGCTCGGTCAGTGCCTCGGGCAGGACCACGGTGAACTCCGCTCCCCCGCCGTCCGCCTCGTCCACGGTCGCGATGCCGCCCTGGCGTTCGGCGAGCCTGCGGACGAGGGAGAGCCCGATGCCCCGCTCGCGGTGGTCCGGCGGCTTCTTGGTGGACCAGCCCTCAGTGAAGATCAACTCGCGTTGTTCCGCGGGAATTCCAGGTCCGGTGTCGCGTACGCCGAGCACGGCCGTACGTCCCTCGGCGCGCAGTTCGACCTCCACGTGCGCGTGCGGTGCGCCCGCGACGGCGTCGAGCGCGTTGTCCACCAGGTTCCCGACGATGGTGACGAGGCCCCTGGGGTCGATCAGCCGGTCCGGCAGCCGTGTCCGGTCCGAGATCCACAGGGCCACGCCCCGCTCGGCCGCGACCGTCGCCTTGCCCACCAGCAGGGCGGCGAGCAGCGGGTCGCGGATCTTCTCGGTGACCTGCTCCGCCGTCGCCCGGTGATCGCCGACGACCTCGCCGACGAACTCCACGGCGTCGTCGTACAGCTCGAGTTCGAGCAGCCCGAGCAGGGTGTGCATGCGGTTGGCGTGCTCGTGGTCCTGGGCGCGCAGCGCGTCGATCAGCCCGCGTGTGGAGTCCAGTTCCCGGCCGAGCCGGTCCAGCTCCGTACGGTCACGGAGGGTGGCCACGGCGCCGCCGTCGCCGGTCGGCATACGATTGGCGACCAGGACGCGCTGCCCGCGGACGGTGAGCAGGTCGGTGCCGGTCACCCGGCCGACCAGCACGTCTGCCGTCCGGCCCGCGCCGAGCGCCTCGTCGGGGAGCGGCCCACGGCCTCGTCACCGAGGTCCAGCAGGCGCCGGGCCTCGTCGTTGAGGAGGCGGACACGGCCGGTGCGGTCGAGGGCGACGACGCCCTCCCGGATGCCGTGCAGCATCGCCTCGCGTTCCGCGAGCAGCGCCGCGATGTCGGAGAAGGCCAGGTCCCTGGTCTGCCGCTGCACCCGCCGGGAGATGAGCCATGCCGCGAGCGCGCCCACGGCCAGTGCCCCGCCCGCGTGCGCGAAGAGCCCCGGTATCGCGTGAATCAGCCGGGCCCGGACGCTGTCGTAGGCGATGCCGACCGAGACCGCCCCGATGATCTCGCCGTCGCTGTCGCGCAGCGGGACCTTGCCGCGTGCGGAGCGCCCCAGCGTGCCGTTGTCGATCTCCATGACCTCGTGTCCCGCCAGGGCCTCGCCGGGATCGGTCGAGACCGGGGCGCCGATCCTTTGGGGGTCGGTGTGCGACCAGCGCACGCCCCGGCGGTCCAGCACCACCACGTACTCGGCGCCGGTGGCCTTCCGGATCCGTTCCGCCTCCTGCTGCACCGGCCCGCTCTGCGTGGGCGACGTGCTCCGCAGGTCCCGCGCGACCTGTGCCTGCTGGGCGGTGGTCTGGGCGATGGCGAGCGCGCGGCGCATCGCCTGGTCGTCCAGCTGGGCACTGAGCGGCGCGAGGAACAGCCCGGTCGCGAGCACCGCGACTCCCGCGGCGAGCGCCAGCTGCATCAGCAGGACCTGCGAGAAGACCCGCCGCGGCAGGCCGAGGCGCAGGCGGCGGGCGAGGGGAGTGGTGCGCATGCCCATGACGGTACGTGGGTGGGCGCCGGGGGCTGCGAGGATGTGGCGCGGATCGCCTCGCACCTGCGAGGCGGAGCCGGCGTCCGCGAGGAACCGCGCGCGGCCGGTCAGCTCGCGAGTGCCGTCACGGTCACCCCGCGCACCGCCACCACGTCCATCCGCCCGGGCGAGCCCAGCACCGACGCCCCGCAGCTCTCCGCGCGGGGCGGCAGGGACGCGCCCTGCGCCACCTCCACCCGCCACCGACGCCCGTCGGCGTGCGCGACGAGCACCTCCCAGCGCGGTGCCGCGCCGTCCGTCCGTACGACGGTCAGCGCCTCGGCGGCGTACTCGCCCACCTCGGTACGCACGGCCAGCTCGGCCGCCTGGCCGGGGCGCTCCCAGGCGGAGCTCCCGCGGCACCCCTCCAGGACGATCCGGCCCTCCCGCGCGCCGTGCAGCGCCTCCTTGACGGCATGCGCCTCGGCCCTGCCGTACGCGTAGCCGTGGGGCAGCACGAGCACCGTCGGTGCGAACCGGTGTCCGCCCAGGTGGGTGACCTCCCAGACGCCCTCGACTCCGGAGGAGGCGAGTTCGGCCGCAAGGGGCCGTCCGAGGAGCGCGCAGCAGCGATCGCGTTTGCCGTTGGTGCAGACGAGGGCGAGCGGATTCCCTTCGTGCGGCCGTCCGCCGAGTGCCGCGGCGAAGGTGTCGCTGCGCCCCATGCCGAGAGCGGCGAAGTCGAGGTCGAGCAGGCGCTCGGGGGCCGTGGTCGTGGCGGCGTGCAGCCACGTTCTGCCCGGAAGGGTGTGGGCCGCGTACACCTGGCGGGTGGCGGGCGTCCGGGAGTCCGCGTGCCGTCCCGGACGTCGTATGAGGGCGATCTGTACTCCGGTGCCCTTCGTGGCGGCCTCCAGGGCGCGGCCCAGAGCGAGGTCGAGGTGGCTCGACGTGAGCGCCTTGGCACCCCACGGACCTGGCTGCTCCAGCAGCAACCAGGTCCTCGCGGTGGCCGCGGTCCCCGCGACGGGCTCTTCGAACTCGCGGGATACGGTTGAGCACGTACTCACAGAGGTGAGCCTAACCTGAGTTGTTCCCGGGCGGCTTCCCGGCCCGTCCGCCCCCGTCGTGACGCTCACGGGGTCCGGGTGCGCCCGTGGTGAGGTGACACCTCTCCTCAGGGTGAACCCGCCACAAACGTCCCAAACGCTCCCGGTCGTCGATTCTTCGCCACGGGTGACTCTTCCGGAGGTTCCTTCGGGGCCCGAGTGGCGCACTTCGGACGGTGGTAGAACTTCCCGCAAGCGTTGCGCCCGTTGAGGTATGAGACGCCTGCGTACGTGGCGAGCCTCCTGCGCCCGGGGCTCGAGCTTGAAACGATGCCCTCGCGCATCGCGTGGCAGCGGGCGCAGGCGCGCGTGTGCCTCGAGAACAAAGGAAATTCAACAGTGAGTCAGATCATCCGCCGCCTGGGCGTTGCTCCGCGCTACCGAGGCAGCACGAATGGTGGGACATGTCCCGACATTTTCGAGCTGGCCGACGGGAACTTCGCCGTCATCGGTACGGATGTGACCGACTCGCTGGACGCCGGACTCCCCCCGGACGCGGCGCGCGCGGAGTACGAGCGGATCGTCATGATCACACGGGAGACCCTGGTCAGGGCGAAGGCCGACATTCCCGACGCCTGACCACGCCCCGGCGGCCCGGTCCGGGCATGGTGACACGGCCCCGGCCGGCTTCGCCGGCATCACTCGGCGGGAGGTTCGCCGACCACCCACCACTCGTCGGTGTCGGCCTCCTCCAACTGCCGGAGCAGATCGTCGACCATCAGCCCGAGTTCCGCCTCTTCGGTGTCCGCGATACTCGCCCGCTGCTGTGCGGTGGCGTACCAGTACTCCCTGACGATCGGGTTCTGGAAGGTGCCTCGGACGCGCTTGAAGAACTCGTCCTTGGTCAGGTTCCCGATGCGGTAGTAGAACAGCAGGTTGGTGTAGAGGGCGTTGGCGTAGAGGTACTGCCGCCGCTTCGCCGGTGAGGCGGGCACCTCGAAGATGTCCAGGACCTCGGCGAGTCCGGGATCGTCGATGGCTTTGCTCAGCAGCTCCCAGTGCTGGCGCTGCTGGCTGGCCAGATTGGCGTGCCGCTGGGCGTGTGCCTGCTGTTCCAGGCGTTCCAGGCGAACGCGAAGTGACTCCAGCGTGTGGCGTTGGGCCGCCGCGGTGGCGAGGACGCCCACGGCCATCCCCAGGCCCGCCACCGCGGCGACATCAAGCCCGCGCTTGCCGAATTTCCGTGTGGCCATGTCAAGTACCCCCGATCAGGCGGCCGTCCGCCGGTCGTCGGGATGCGGGTCGACGGTGGGGACCGGCGAGCGGTGGGCGGCGCGTGCCGCCTTCCAGGGTGCCGAGCGGCTCTGATCGGCGGGAAGGCGGAGAGGAGGCGCACGGAGGGAAGCGAGGGTCGCACGATCCGGCGCCTTGTCCCACGTCTGCCCCGCGAACGCTGCTGACAATCGTTCACCTCGGGGCCGTTCTCGCCGCTCGTATCCTGGGGAGTCAGTCGGTTCGCGGACGTACGCCGAGGCGCGAGCCGGTGTACGCGTGGGTGTGTGAGAGGGGTCGCGGAGTGGAGCGCAGCAGCGGTCGGCAGATTCCGGTCGTCGTCCTGGCCGGATTTCTCGGATCCGGAAAGACCACCCTGCTCAACCACCTCCTCCACCATAGCGGTGGCAGCCGTATCGGGGCCGTCGTCAACGACTTCGGTGCCATCGAGATCGACGCCATGGCCGTGGCCGGCGCGCTCGGCGACTCGACTCTCTCGCTGGGCAACGGGTGTCTGTGCTGCGCCGTCGACGGCAGTGAGCTCGATGTCTATCTCGAGCGGCTGGCACGGCCGTCCGCCGGGATCGATGTCATCGTCATCGAGGCCAGCGGTCTCGCCGAGCCGCAGGAGCTCGTACGGATGGTGCTCGCCAGCGAGCACCCCGGGATCGTGTACGGCGGGCTCGTCGAGGTCGTGGACGCCGCCGAGTTCGCGCGGACACGCGCCAGGCACCCCGGGATCGACCGGCATCTCGCCCTGGCCGATCTGGTCGTCGTGAACAAACTCGACCGGGTGGCGGACGCGGAGCGCGTGCTCGACGTCGTGCGGTCACTCGTCGACCGCGCCGCCGTCGTCCCCGCCACGCACGGCCGTGTCGATCCGGAGTTCCTCTTCGACTGCCGGCCCAGCGAGGAACGCGTCGGGCAGCTCTCCTTCGACGACCTGCACCGGCACGGCCCCGACGCGGACGAGCACACCGGGCACCTGCACGCCGCATACGACAGCCTGTCCTTCGCCTCCGCCGTGCCCCTCGATCCCCGGCGGCTGATCCGGTTCCTCGACAGCCGGCCGGAAGGGCTCTACCGGATCAAGGGGTACATCGACTTCGGGCCGTACGACACCGGGAACCGGTACGCCGTGCACGCCGTCGGCCGGTTCCTGCGCTTCTACCCGGAAGCCTGGCCGGCCTGCGCGGAGCGGCTGACGCAGCTGGTGCTCATCGGGACCGGCATCGACGCCGCCACGCTCCGCAAGGAGCTGGAGGCCTGCGTTGCCGACGCCCCGCACGCCGAGGCCCCACACGCCGACGAGCAGGACATGTGGGGCGTGCTGCGCTACGTAAGGGAGCCCGACGACCAGCGGGGTTAGCACACCTTGCCCGGGGCGGCCGATGGGATCAGAGCGGTCCCGCCACCATCGCCACCGTCTTCGGCAGGGGAATTCCCGAGCCGTCGCGGCGCGGGTCGGGTTCCGGGAGGTCGACCGGGGCGCCGTTCTTCTGTGAAGCGCGGGCCGGAGCGGGACCGGCCCAGGCCAGGGACAGGCAGTCCTCGCCCTTGAGGAACCGCTGGCAGCGCACCCCGCCGGTGGCCCGGCCCTTGCGCGGATACTGGTCGAACGGGGTCAGCTTGGCCGTCGTCTGGATGGAGTCGTCCAGCGTGCCGCGTGAGCCCGCGACCGTGAACACCACCGCGTCCACCGCCGGATCGACCGCCGTGAAGGTGATGACCTTCGCGCCCTCCGTGAGCTTGACGCCCGCCATACCGCCGGCGGGACGGCCCTGCGGACGGACCTGCGAGGCCTGATAGCGCAGCAGTTGTGCGTCGTCCGTGATGAAGACCAGGTCCTCCTCACCCGTGCGCAGTTCGACGGCACCGACGATCCGGTCGCCCTCCTTGAGCGTGATGACCTCCAACTCCTCCTTGCTGGAGGGGTAGTCGGGCACGACGCGCTTGACGACACCCTGCTGTGTGCCGAGCGCCAGGCCCGGCGACGACTCGTCGAGCGTCGTCAGGCAGACCACCTCCTCGTCCTCCGCGAGGGAGACGAACTCGGCCGTCGGCGCCCCACCGGAGAGGCTCGGGGTCGGCATCGTCTCCGGAAGCTGGGGGAGGTCGATGACGTTCACCCGGAGCAGGCGCCCCGCCGAGGTGACCACCCCCACCTCGCCGCGGGCCGTGGCCGGTACCGCCGAGACGATCAAGTCGTGCTTGACGCGCTTGGCGCCCGCGCCCTCGGGGAACGGCTCCGCGTGCGCCGTACGGGCGAGCAGGCCCGTGGCGGACAGCAGCACCCGGCACGGATCGTCCGCCACCTGAAGCGGCACGACGGCGGCCGGGAGGGCGGCCGACTCCTGCAGGACCGTACGACGGTCGTTGCCGAACTTCTTGGCCACCGAGGCCAGTTCGGCCGAGACCAGCTTGCGCAGCTCCGCGTCCGACTCCAGGATGCGGGTCAGCTCCTCGATCTCCTTGTTCAACCGCTCCTGCTCCGATTCCAGTTCGAGGCGGTCGAACTTGGTGAGACGGCGCAGGGGGGTGTCCAGGATGTACTGCGTCTGCACGTCACTCAGGGAGAAGCGCTCCATCAGGCGCTGCTTCGCCTGCGCGGAGTTCTCGCTGGAGCGGATGAGGCGGATGACCTCGTCGATGTCCACCAGGGCGGTGAGCAGGCCCTCGACCAGGTGCAGACGGTCGCGCCGCTTGCCGCGGCGGAACTCCGAGCGGCGGCGTACGACCTCGAAGCGGTGGTCGAGATAGACCTCGAGCAGTTCCTTGAGGCCCAGGGTGAGCGGCTGGCCGTCCACCAGGGCCACGTTGTTGATGCCGAAGGACTCCTCCATGGGCGTCAGCTTGTACAGCTGCTCCAGGACCGCCTCCGGCACGAAGCCGTTCTTGATCTCGACGACCAGGCGCAGACCGTGCGCGCGGTCGGTGAGGTCCTTGACGTCGGCGATGCCCAGGAGCTTCTTCGAGCCGACCAGGTCCTTGATCTTGGAGATCACCTTCTCCGGGCCGACCGTGAACGGCAACTCGGTGATCACCAGGCCCTTCCTGCGGGCCGTGACGTCCTCCACGGTGACCGTCGCGCGGATCTTGAAGGTGCCGCGGCCCTTCTCGTACGCGTCCCGGATGCCCGGGAGGCCGACGATCCTGCCGCCCGTGGGCAGGTCGGGGCCCGGCACATGGCGCATCAGGGCGTCGAGATCAGCGTTCGGATACCGGATCAGGTGCCGGGCGGCCGCGATCACCTCGCGGAGGTTGTGCGGCGGCATGTTGGTGGCCATGCCGACCGCGATGCCCGACGCCCCGTTCACCAGGAGGTTCGGGAACGCGGCGGGCAGGGTCACCGGCTCCTGCTCCTGGCCGTCGTAGTTGGGCGCGAAGTCGACCGTGTCCTCGTCGATGGACTCGGTCATCAGGCTCGTGGCCTCGGTCATCCGGCTTTCGGTGTACCGCATGGCGGCCGGCGGGTCGTCGTTGCCCAGGGAGCCGAAGTTGCCGTGGCCGTCGACCAGCGGGACCCGCATCGAGAACGGCTGCGCCATGCGCACCAGGGCGTCGTAGATCGACGCGTCGCCATGGGGGTGCAGCTTGCCCATGACCTCGCCGACCACGCGCGCGCACTTCACGTAGCCGCGGTCGGGACGCAGGCCCATCTCGTTCATCTGGTAGACGATGCGGCGGTGCACCGGCTTCATGCCGTCGCGCGCGTCCGGCAGGGCGCGGGAGTAGATGACCGAGTACGCGTACTCGAGAAAGGAGCCCTGCATCTCGTCGACGACGTCGATGTCGAGGATCCGCTCCTCGTACGAGTCGTCGGGCGGCGGGGTCTTCGTGCTGCGGCGGGCCATCGCTGCCGGCTCCTTGCTGAAGCGTGGGACGGTATCTGACGCGGACCATTGTGGACCGCCGCACCGACAACCGGGACCAGGACCCCGCCGCGGCCTTCCGTCGGGAGCCGGGGCCGGTGGCGCGAGCAGAGTACGCGCACCTGCCGTCGGCGCCGCGAGCGGGCCAGGGCCTCCGCCGACGGAGGCGTAGCGCTGGAGGACACGCCCCACGCACCTCAAACGCCCCACAGGCCACGTTCGTATCCCTCGCCCCACCCGGCACCCGCGGTTCTCGCTCTGGGCGAACCCGGTCCCGTCCGGGAACTTCACCGGTGCTCCGGACGCTTGCATACAGTGGCAGGACCGGCACAAACGGCGGATGCGACGACCGCCTCCGCGATCGAAGGGACGTACATGCCCATGGGTCACACGGCCACAGCCCAGGCAGGCTCCGGCGGCCTGACAGCGACCGAGCACCGTTTGGCCAACGGCCTGCGCGTGGTGCTCTCCGAGGACCACCTGACCCCTGTCGCGGCGGTGTGCCTCTGGTACGACGTCGGCTCGCGCCACGAAGTCAAGGGACGCACCGGCCTGGCTCACCTTTTCGAGCACCTCATGTTCCAGGGGTCCGGGCAGGTGAAGGGCAACGGTCACTTCGAGCTGGTCCAGGGCGCCGGAGGCTCGCTCAACGGCACCACCAGCTTCGAGCGGACCAACTACTTCGAGACCATGCCGGCCCACCAGTTGGAGCTCGCCCTCTGGCTCGAGGCCGACCGCATGGGCTCCCTGCTGGCCGCCCTGGACGAGGAGTCCATGGAGAACCAGCGGGACGTCGTCAAGAACGAGCGCCGCCAGCGCTACGACAACGTTCCCTACGGCACGGCCTTCGAGAAGCTGACCGCCCTCGCCTACCCGGCCGGCCACCCGTACCACCACACGCCCATCGGCTCGATGGCGGACCTGGACGCGGCCACCCTGGAGGACGCCCGCGCCTTCTTCCGCACGTACTACGCGCCGAACAACGCCGTGCTCTCCGTCGTCGGTGACATCGACCCGGAGCAGACGCTCGCCTGGATCGAGAGGTACTTCGGCTCCATCCCGTCCCACGACGGCAAGCCCGAGCCCCGCGACGGCTCGCTGCCCGAGATCCTCGGCGAGGAACTGCGTGAGCTCGTCGAGGAGGAGGTCCCCGCGCGTGCGCTGATGGCCGCCTACCGGCTGCCCGAGGACGGCACACGCGCGAGCGACGCCGCGGACCTGGCGCTCACCGTCCTCGGCGGCGGCGAGTCCTCCCGGCTCTACAACCGGCTGGTGCGACGGGACCGTACGGCCGTGGCGGCCGGATTCGGCCTGCTGCGGCTGGCCGGGGCGCCCTCCCTGGGCTGGCTGGACGTGAAGGCGTCCGGTGACGTGGAGGTACCGGTCATCGAGGCGGCGATCGACGAGGAGCTCGCCCGGTTCGCCGAGGAGGGCCCCACGGCCGAGGAGATGGAGCGCGCCCAGGCCCAGTTGGAGCGCGAGTGGCTGGACCGGCTCGGCACCGTCGCCGGCCGGGCCGACGAACTGTGCCGGTACGCCGTCCTGTTCGGTGACCCGCAGCTCGCCCTCACCGCCGTCGGGCGCATCCTCGACGTGACCGCCGAGGACGTCAGGGAGGTCGCCAAGGCCCGCCTGCGCCCGGACAACCGCGCGGTGCTCGTCTACGAGCCCCTCGCCGCCGAGACCGGGGAGTCCGAAGAAGCAGCGGCCGCCGGCACAGAAGAAGCCGCGGTCGTCGGCACCGACGAGAACGAGGAGGCGGCGAAGTGACCGAGCTCGCCACGATGGACTTCCACCCCCAGCCGCAGGCGGGCGAGGCCAAGCCCTGGGCCTTCCCGGCCCCCGAACGCACCACGCTCGGCAACGGTCTGACCGTCCTGCGCTGCCACCGTCCCGGCCAGCAGATCGTCGCCGTCGAGATGCTGCTCGACGCGCCCCTGGAGGCCGAGCCCGACGGTCTCGACGGTGTCGCCACGATCATGGCGAGGGCGTTCTCCGAGGGCACCGACAAGCACTCCGCCGAGGAGTTCGCCGCCGAACTGGAGCGCTGCGGCGCCACCCTGGACGCCTATGCCGACCACCCCGGCGTGCGCCTGAGCCTCGAGGTGCCGGCCTCACGGCTCGCCAAGGGGCTCGGGCTGCTCGCCGACGCCCTCAGGGCGCCCGCGTTCGCCGACAGTGAGGTCGAACGCCTCGTCCGCAACCGTCTCGACGAGATCCCGCACGAGCTGGCCAACCCCTCCCGTCGTGCCGCCAAGGAACTCTCCAAGGAGCTGTTCCCGGCGACTTCACGCATGTCCCGCCCGCGACAGGGCACCGAGGAGACGGTGGCCGGCATCGACTCGTCGGCCGTACGCGCCTTCTACGAGAAGCATGTCCGCCCCGCGACCGCCACCGCGGTGGTCGTCGGTGACCTCACCGGCACCGACCTGGACGAGCTGCTCGGTGACACCCTCGGCTCCTGGACCGGATCGGCCGCCGAGCCGCGGCCCGTTCCGCCGGTCGTCGCCGACGACACCGGTCGGGTCGTGATCGTGGACCGCCCCGGCGCCGTGCAGACGCAGCTGCTGATCGGCCGGGTCGGAGCGGACCGGCACGACCGCGTGTGGGCCGCGCAGGTACTCGGCACCTACTGCCTCGGTGGCACCCTCACCTCCCGCCTGGACCGCGTCCTGCGCGAGGAGAAGGGCTACACCTACGGCGTACGGGCGTTCGGCCAGGTCCTGAGGTCCGCGTCCCCTTCTCCCTCCGGAGGGTCCACGGGCGCGGCCATGCTCGCCATCAGCGGCTCCGTCGACACCCCGAACACCGGACCCGCCCTGCAGGACCTGTGGACGGTGCTGCGCACGCTCGCCGCGGAGGGCCTCACGGACGCCGAGCGTGACGTCGCCGTGCAGAACCTGGTGGGGGTCGCGCCGCTCAAGTACGAGACCGCCGCGGCCGTCGCCGGCACCCTGGCCGACCAGGTGGAGCAGCACCTGGCCGACGACTACCAGGCCGAGCTGTACCGCCGGCTCGCCACCACCGGCACCGTGGAGGCCACCGCGGCCGTGGTGAACGCCTTCCCGGTGGACCGCCTCGTGACCGTCCTGGTCGGCGACGCGGCGCAGATCAAGGCGCCCGTCGAGGCACTCGGCATCGGCGAAGTCACCGTCGTGCCCGCCGAGTAGACGACACGCAAGCGAAGCGCGCGCATGTGGGCCCTGGTGAGACGAAAGCCACCAGGGCCCACATATGACCGAATGGGGATGAATGGAGCCTGTCTGTCCTGTGGGATGCGCTACAAAAGCCGGGATTCGTTTGGGAATGGGAAGATGCCCCGCTTAGCGTCATCCGGGCTGTTCGTCGGGCAGTGCGCCGCACCCGCGGCACCGGACAGCCCTCGCCGAGTCCCCGTACGGCGCGAGCCGAGGGGAGCCGGGTACCCGATCATGCAGTCCCTGAGGTGAATCGGACGCCCACGCGTGTCGCGAGGGGGCCCGTAGGAGACCTTCCTGCTCCGAACCCTCCCCTAGGGCCTGAACAGCCTGGGGACCCCACCGCTGTCCCGGTAGGCGAGAGGGAAGGAAAGGACCACCCCCTACATGGCGTTCACACGCGCCACCGGGAAGCACCGTCGTCCCAGCCGCACGCACCGCGGCACCGCCAAGGCGGCGGGCGTCGCGGCCCTCACCACCACAGGTGTCGTCGGCTCCCTCGCGACCCCGGCGCTCGCCGCCGGACCCGCCGCGGAACGGACCGGCCTGACCCCCGTCGTCGCCATGGGCGACGAAGTCGCCGCCCGGGTCGACGCCCAGGCGGCCGCCCAGCACGAGGCCGCGCGGGAAGCGTCCCGGGCCGCCGCGCGCGAGGCCGCCGAGGAGGCAGCGAGGGAGAGGGCGGCGGAGGCGGCCGAGGAGGCCCGCGAAGCCGAGGAGCGCGCCGCGCGGGAGGCCGAGCGCAAGCGCCTCCACACCTTCGTGTCCCCGATCGCGGGCTCCTACGTCTCGACCGGTTACCTGTCCGGCGGCGCCGTCTGGTCCTCCGGCAGCCACACCGGTGTCGACTTCCACGCCGCGAGCGGCACCCCCGTGCTCTCGGTCGGCATGGGCACCGTCGTGGAGGCCGGCTGGGGCGGCGCCTACGGCAACCAGGTCGTCATCAGGATGCACGACGGCACGTACACCCAGTACGCCCACCTGTCGTCCCTCACCGTCTCGGTGGGACAGCAGGTCGCCCCGGGGCAGCAGATCGGCGTCTCCGGCGCCACCGGCAACGTCACCGGCGCGCATCTGCACTTCGAGGCCCGTACGACCGCCGAGTACGGCTCCGACATCGACCCCGTCGCCTACCTCCGCGCGCACGGCGTGCACCTCTGACCCGAGGCGCCTGTGACCCGAGGCATGAACCTCTGACGCCCCGGCTCGGTTCCCGAGCCGGGGCTTTCCGCGTTCCGGGCGGCCGGTTTTCCGAAAATACGCATGGCTTCCCGCTCATCTTCGGAAATTCCCGCTCATTGCAATGGAGCCACAAAGCACGTGTCGCTCGCCGACGTTTTACGGGGATTTCCCGGAGGTCGGTCGTGCGTATGTGGAGACGTGATTTCGCTGCATTTTCCACGAGCGCGGCGTCTTTCTCGAAGAAACGGAGCCGCGCCGCCCGGAAGGGGCGACGCGGCTCCACTCGCTGCCGGAGGACCTGTCAGACGGTCTCGGGCAGCTCCTCGAGGCCCTCGGAGACCAGCTTCGCCAGACGGTCCAGGGCGGCGTCGGCGCCCTCGGCGTCGGAGGCGAGGACGACCTCCTCGCCGCCCTCGGCGCCCAGGCTGAGAACGGCCAGCATGGAGGCCGCGTTGACGGGGTTGCCGTCGACCTTGGCGATCGTCACCGGGACGCCTGTGGCCGTGGCGGCTCGGACGAAGATGGAGGCGGGACGGGCGTGGAGGCCCTCGGCCCAGCCGACGTTGACGCGGCGCTCAGCCATGTGTTGCTGCCCTTCGGTGTTCAGGTTGTCTAGACCAGTTTCCCATATCGTGAACCACACCGGGAGCGGCACGCGTTCCCGCTTCCGGCGACACCGGACCGCGGCCTCGGTCCGGACCTTGTCCCCACAGACTGCCTCGCGCCGTTGTCGTACGCGAGCCGTACTCTGGGGCCCATGCAGACCTCCTCGGACCGGCATGAGTACCCCGCCCACTGGGAGGCCGACGTGGTGCTGCGCGACGGCGGCACCGCGCGCGTGAGGCCCATCACCGTTGATGACGCCGAGCGCCTGGTCAGCTTCTACGAGCAGGTGTCGGACGAGTCGAAGTACTACCGCTTCTTCGCGCCCTACCCTCGCCTGTCCGCCAAGGACGTGCACCGGTTCACGCACCACGACTTCGTGGACCGGGTGGGACTCGCGGCCACCGTGGGCGGCGAGTTCGTCGCCACCGTACGCTACGACCGGATCGGCCCCGACGGAACACCCGCCTCCTCCCACCCGTCGCCCACCGCACCCGCCGGAACGCCCGCCCCTCCGGTCTCCGACGAGGCCGAGGTCGCCTTCCTGGTGCAGGACGCCCACCAGGGCCGGGGCATCGCATCCGCCCTCCTCGAACACATCGCCGCCGTCGCGCGCGAGCGCGGCATTCGCCGGTTCGCCGCCGAGGTGCTGCCGGCCAACAGCAAGATGATCAAGGTGTTCACGGACGCCGGGTACACCCAGAAGCGCAGCTTCGAGGACGGTGTCGTCCGCCTGGAGTTCGACCTCGAACCCACCGACCGTTCGCTGGCCGTGCAGCAGGCGCGCGAACAGCGCGCCGAGGCCCGTTCCGTGCGGCGCCTGCTCACCCCCGGCTCGGTCGCCGTCATAGGCGCCGGCCGCAGGCCCGGCGGCGTGGGCCGCAGCCTCCTCGACAACATCCGGGCCGCCGGGTTCACCGGCCGCCTGTACGCCGTGAACAAGGCCTTCCCGCCGGAGCAGAAGGAACTCGCCGGCATCGACGGGAGCGACGGGGTGCCTGCCCACCGTTCGGTGCGGGACATCGACGGGCAGGTCGACCTCGCCGTCGTCGCGGTGCCCGCCGAGCACGTCCCCGAGGTCGTCGCCGAGTGCGGCGAACACGGAGTGCGGGGGCTCGTCGTGACGTCCGCCGGATACGCCGAAGCGGGCCCCGAGGGCCGCGAACGCCAGCGCGCCCTCGTCCGGCAGGCGCGCACGTACGGCATGCGGATCATCGGACCGAACGCGTTCGGCGTCATCAACACCTCCCCGGACGTACGGCTGAACGCCTCGCTCGCGCCCGAGATGCCGCGCCCCGGCCGCATCGGCCTGTTCGCCCAGTCCGGAGCCATCGGCATCGCCCTGCTGTCGCGGCTGCACCGGCGCGGCGGAGGCGTCACCGGCGTCACGGGCGTGTCCACCTTCGTCTCGTCCGGCAACCGCGCCGACGTCTCCGGCAACGACGTCATGCAGTACTGGTACGACGACCCGGACACCGATGTCGCCCTGATGTACCTGGAGTCCATCGGCAACCCCCGCAAGTTCACCCGCCTCGCCCGCCGGACCGCGGCGGTGAAGCCGCTCGTCGTGGTCCAGGGCGCCCGCCACAGCGCAGGGCCCCGCGGGCACGCCGTGCGCGCGACGCGACTGCCTCACGAGACCGTCTCCGCGCTGCTGCGGCAGGCCGGGGTGACCCGGGTGGACACCATCACGGAACTGGTCGACGCGGGCCTGCTGCTCGCCCGCCAGCCGCTGCCGTCCGGGCCCCGGGTGGCGATCCTGGGCAACTCCGAGTCCCTGGGGCTGCTCACCTACGAGGCATGCCTCGCCGAAGGGCTGCGTCCGCACCACCCGCTGGACCTCACCACCGCGGCGTCGGCGGCGGACTTCCACGCGGCCCTGTCCCGGGCGCTGACCGACGACACCTGCGACGCGGTGGTCGTGACCGCGATCCCGGCACTGGGGAGGCCGGCAGACGACACGGGGCTCGCCGAGGCGCTGCGCTCGGCCGCCGCCGCGACCCCGTCCAAGCCGGTCCTGGTGGTGCACGTGGAGCTCGGCGGCCTGGCGGAGGCCCTGTCGGCGGCGGCGAGCACGGCCCCGCAGACGGAGTCGTCCGTCCCGCCCCGGCCCACCCCGTTGGCGGCGGCCCCGCCCCGCCCCGCCCCGTCGGCCGGGGAGCGCGCACCCGCCGACGGCAGTCCGCCCGCGCCCGTGATCCTTCCCGAGGGCGCCCACCTCATCCCCGCCTACCCCGCCGCCGAACGCGCCGTCCGTGCCCTCGCCCACTCCGTCACCTACGCCCAGTGGCGGCGGGACGCCGCCGACCCCGGCAGGGTGCCCGGGTACGAGGACATCGACGAGAAGAGCGCCGCCGAACTCATCCACGCGCAGCTCACCCGCGGGCGAAGCCTCACCCTCGGCACCGAGGAGACCTGCGACCTGCTCGGCGCCTACGGCATCCACGTGCACCGCGCCCTCCCGGCTCCCACGCCCGACGCCGCCGTCGAGGCCGCCCGCACCCTGGGCCACCCCGTCGCCCTCAAGGTGACCGCCCCGCACCTCAGGCACCGCGCCGACCTGGGCGGCGTACGGCTGGACCTGGCGGACGAGGAGCAACTGCGCCGGGCGTACGCCGAATTGACCCATCAGCTCGGCACACCCGAGGAGCTGCGCCCCGTCGTGCAGCGGATGGCGCCGCGCGGTGTCGACACCATCGTCCGCGCGGTGATCGATCCCGCGGCCGGTGCCGTGCTGTCCTTCGGGCTCGCCGGACCCCCTTCGCAGCTGCTCGGCGACATGGCGCATCGGCTGATCCCGGTCACCGACCGGGAGGCGACCTCCCTGGTGAGGTCGATCCGCACCGCGCCCCTGCTGTTTGGCTGGCGCGGCTCGACCCCGGTCGACACCCCCGCGCTGGAGGAACTGCTGCTGCGGGTGTCGCGGCTGGTCGACGACCATCCCGAGGTCGTCGCCGTCGCCCTGGAGCCGGTCGTCGTCGCCACCCACGGCGTGAGCGTCCTCAGCGCCTCCGTACGCCTGGCCCCGCCGCCCGCCCGCGACGACCTCGGCCCCCGGACGCTCCCGGCGTACTGAGGGCCGGCGTCGGCCCTCGGGCGTTCCCACCCGGCAGGCCGCCGGGTGTTTGACGGTGCGTCGAGCGGGCCACCCGCGCCCCGGTCGCAGGACGGGTACGCCGGTACCGGCCCGCCCGTCCGATGAACTGAGAGAACGGCATACACCTCGGGGTCATCGACGCCGACAGGACCGGACCCCCCTGGCCCGGCACGCCGCCCGCAGGAGTCATGAGCGCCGGACTCTCCGCCGAACCCCCCGCCGTCCCCCGCCGTCCCCCGTCGTGCTCTCGGCCGATCCGTCGATCCGTCGATCCGCCGATCTGTCGAGCACACGTGTGCGGGCGCCCGACGCGGATCACCGACCTCGTGCGCGCACCGTGTGCCGCCCCTGAACGGGATGCCGTGCGGTTCCGCCGAGCCGCACGCCCGGCGCCGTTCGTGGCGCGGCGATGCCCCTCCGGACGGCTCTCCCTGCTACACAGAGCACTGAATGACGACGAACCAGACATAACCGCCAAGGCTCGAGCGGAGGCCGCTCGCGCATCAGCGGTCGGGCCGCCGTGAAGGAGTAGGTGCTGACGTGCTGGTCCTGCTGGCCGCCTACGCGACGGTCGCAGCGTCGATCCCCTGGTGGGAGCGGCGACTCGGCCACGCGGTGTGGGCCGTGGCGGCCCTGGTGCCGTTGGCGACGGTGGTCTGGGCGGGCACGCGGGTGGCGGGCGTTCTGGACGGCGGCGCGTACCGGGAGTCCCTGCACTGGGCTCCGGCGCTCGGCCTGACGGTCGATCTGCGCCTGGACGCCCTGTCGCTGCTGATGCTGTGGGTGGTGGCCGGTGTCGGAGCACTGGTGCTGCTGTACTGCCGGTACTACGTCGAACGTGACGCCGGCCGCCTGGCCGCTCTGCTGCTGGCCTTCGCCGGGGCGATGACCGGACTGGCCCTGGCGGACAACCTCTTCGTGCTGTACGTCTTCTGGGAGCTGACCACGGTCGCCTCCTTCCTGCTGATCGCAGGGCGCGGAAAGCGGGCCGAGCAGCGGCGCGCCGCCCGTCAGGCACTGCTGGTGACGGCGGCCGGCGGCCTGGCGATGCTGCTCGGTTTCCTCGTGCTGGGCCGGGCGGCCGGCACGTACCGCGTCTCGGCGATCCTCGCGGACCCCCCACGGGGCGGCGCGGTCTCCGCCGCCGTGGTGCTCGTCCTGGTCGGCGCGTTCACCAAGTCCGCGCAGATGCCGCTGCACGGCTGGCTGCCCGCGGCGATGGTGGCCCCCACACCGGTCAGCGCCTTCCTGCACGCGGCGGCGATGGTCAAGGCCGGGGTCTACCTGATCGCCCGCCTGGCGCCCGCCCTGGCCGACGTGACGCCGTGGCGGCCGATGGTGCTCGGCGTGGGGCTCGCCACGATGGTGGTGGCCGCGTGGCGGGCGCTGCGCGAGACCGACCTGAAGCTGCTCCTCGCCTATGGGACCGTCAGCGAACTCGGCCTGCTGACCGCCCTGCTGGGCGCCGGTACCCGTACGGCGGCACTGGCCGGGGCGGTGATGCTGCTGGCGCACGCGGCGTTCAAGTCGGCGCTGTTCCTGTCCGTCGGGATCGTGGACCACCACACAGGTACGCGCGACATCCGGGAGCTGTCGGGACTGGGCCGCCGGCTGCCCATATTGTTCGGCGTCACGGCACTCGCCACCGCGTCGATGGCCGGTCTGCCGCCCCTCGTCGGCTTCCTGGGCAAGGAAGCCGCCCTGGACGCGTTCCTGCACGGCACCGAACTCGCCGGCCACCACCAGCTGACGGCGGTGCTCGTGTGCGGCTCCACGCTGACCGTGGCGTTCGCGGCACGATTCCTGCACGGCGCCTTCGGCGGGCCGCCGTCGGGGAGGACGGCGCGGTCCGCGCGGAGCCCGGAGGCGGGATTCGTCGCACCGGTGGCCGTACTGTCCGGGGCGGGCCTGGTGCTGGGCGTGGCGCACACCGGCACGGCGGCCCTGACCACCGCCTACGCCGACGCCTATCCGCCGGGGCCGGCGGACCGTACGAACTGTCCCTGTGGCACGGGTTCACTCCGGTACTCGGGCTGTCCGCACTGTCGCTCGTCGCCGGTCCCCTGATCCACGCGCTCCGACATCGCGCTACCGCGGCGGACCGCCTGCCGCGCCTGCCCGACGTGCAGCACGCGTACGACCGTGCGATCGAGGGCGTGGACCGGCTGGCCGTGACACTGACCCGGCACACCCAGGTCGGCTCGCTGCCCGCCTATCTGACCGTGCTGCTCGCGACGGTCATCGCGGTGCCCGGCGCGGCACTCGTGGCGGCGGCACCGTCGCTGGGGTCACCGCCACTGTGGCGGTATTCGCTCGAACCGGTTCTGGCCGTGGTCATGCTGGCCGCCGCCGCGGCGGTGGTGGCCGCCCGGCACCGGCTCACCGCCGTCCTGCTGACCGGGGCCGTCGGGTACGGCGCGGCGGGCCTGTTCCTGGTACGGGGAGCCCCGGACCTGGCGCTCACCCAGTTCCTGGTCGAGACGATGACGCTGGTCGTCGTGGTGCTGGTGCTGCGCCGGATGCCGGCCCGGTTCGATCCCGGCCGGAGGTCGGTGCCGGGGCGTGTGCTGCGGGGCGCGGTGGCCGTCGGGGTCGGCGCCGTCGTCACCTGCTTCGCGCTGGCGGCGGCCTCCGCGCGTACGGCCCCGGTGATCTCGCCCGGGTACCTGCGCCGGGCGGCGGAGACGGGCGCCTACAACGTCGTCAACGCGATCATCGTCGACTTCCGGGCCCTGGACACACTGGGCGAGATCTCGGTCGTGCTGGTGGCGGCGGTCGGGGTGGGCAGCCTGGTCCGGTTCCGCGACCGCGGCGCGGTACGGGCCGCCGACGAGGAACCGCCCGCCCGCTTCCCCACGACGCACTGGGACGAGCCCCGGCAGACCTGGCTGCCGGGAGCCGGTGAACGGCCCGGCGGCGAGCGCTCGGTCCTGCTGGAAGTGGCCATTCGGCTGCTCTTCCCCTCGATCCTGGTGCTCTCGCTGTTCCTGCTGTTCTCCGGGCACTACCGCCCCGGCGGAGGATTCTCCGGCGGCCTGGTGGCGGGGCTGGCGTTCGTCCTGCGGTACCTCGTCGGCGGACAGGCCGACCTCGGCGCCGCCGTACGCCTGCGCCCGGTCGCGGTCGCGGGCACGGGCCTGGTGATCGCGGCGGTCGTCGGCCTGGCGCCGCCGGCCGTCGGCGGTACACCGCTGGACAGCCGTCTGATGACCTGGCACCTGCCGCTGGTGGGCGAGGTGAAATGGGCGACCAGCCTGTTCCTCGATGTCGGCGTCTACCTGCTCGTGGTCGGTGTCGTCCTCAAGCTCCTGTCGGCGGTGGGCGTCTCGCTCGGAGAGGCCGGTGCGGCGGCGGCCCGGGAAGGGGAGGGATCCGTTCGGTGAGCGGCGCGGTGGACAACACGGTGAACACCCTCGACGTGACGATGGCCGTCGTGGTGGGCGGCCTGTTCACGATCGGCTTCCACCTCATGCTGCACCGGTCCCTGATGCGGATCGTCCTCGGCTTCATCCTCCTGGGCCACGGCACCAACCTGCTGCTCCTGGTCGCCGGCGGCACCCCCGGCCGGCCTCGGTACTGGACGGGCGGCCGGTGGACCCGGCGGAGCCCGCCGACCCGCTGCCCCAGGCCATGGCGCTGACGTCGATCGTGATCACGTTCGGTCTCACGGCGTTCCTGACGGCCCTCGCCTACCGCTCCTGGCGGTTGTCCGGCAGCGACGAGGTGCGCGACGACGTGGAGGACCGGCGCATCGACATCGCCCTGCAGCGTGCCTGGGCCGACGAGGTGAGCGGCCCACACGAGGAAACGGACCGCGACGACGGTGCCGACCTCGGCGACGGTGCCGAACCCGGCGGCGTCGAGGGCGACGACAGTGAGCCGGACCACCGCGGCCACGGCACCGCACCGGGGGGACACCGATGACCGCGCTGCTGCTCGCCCTGCCCGTGGTGCTGCCGGTCCTGGGCGCCGGTGTGACCCTGCTCAGCCTGCCCGGCCGGGTGGTCCGCGTGATGAGCGCCCTCGTACTGGCGGGCGTGCTGGCGGACGCGGTGGTTCTGCTCGTCCTCGCCGACACCCGCGGCCCGCAGGCCGTGCACGTCGGCGGCTGGCCGGCCCCGCTGGGCGTCACGCTCGTCGCCGACCGGCTGTCGGCACTCCTGCTCACCGTGTCCGTCCTGGTGACCCTGGCCGTGCTGCTCTTCGCCATCGGCCAGGGAACCGCCGAGGAACGCCGCAGCACGGCGGAGGTCTTCCACCCGGCCTACCTGCTGCTCGTCACCGGGGTGAGCCTGGCCTTCCTCACCGGCGACCTGTTCAACCTCTTCGTGGCCTTCGAAGTGCTGCTCGCCGCCTCCTACGTCCTGATCACCCTGGACGCCGACGGAAACCGCACCCGGGCCGGCATGACGTACACGATCATCAGCCTGACGTCCTCGCTGCTGTTCCTCACGTTCGTCGGCCTGGTGTACGCGGCCGTCGGCACGGTCACCCTGGCCCAGCTCGGGCCGCGGCTCGCCGAACTCCCCGACGGCCTGCGCGGCGCGCTCGCCCTGCTGCTCCTGGCCGTCCTGGGCATCAAGGCGGCGATCGTCCCCCTGCACTTCTGGCTGCCCGACAGCTACCCCACCGCACCGGCGCCGATCACCGCCGTGTTCGCCGCACTGCTGACCAAGATCGCCGTCTACTCCCTGCTGCGCACCCAGACGCTGCTCTTTCCGCGCTCCAGCGTGTGGACCCTGCTGGCCTGCGTGGCGATCGCCACCATGGTCGTGGGCATCCTCGGCGCCCTCGCGCAGGACGACGTCAACCGGCTGCTGTCCTTCACCCTCGTCAGCCACATCGGCTTCATGCTGTTCGGGCTCGCGCTGTTCGACGCCATCGGGCTCACCGGCACGGTCCTCTACATGGTCCACCACATCGTCGTCCAGGCCGCGCTCTTCCTGGCCGCCGCCCTCGCCGTACGCCACACGGGGACAACGGGCCTGGACCGCATGGCACAGCGGCCGCCCCCGACGCCGGTGGTCGCCGTGCTGTTCGCCGTCCCCGCTCTGAGCCTGGCCGGGATCCCGCCGTTCTCCGGGTTCGTGGCCAAACTGACCCTGCTGCGGGCCGGTGTGCGGCAGGGCGGCACCGCGGCGTACGCCCTCGCCGCGGTGCCGCCCTGCTCACCAGCCTGCTGACGCTCTACGCCATGAGCCGGGTGTGGACCAGGGCCTTCATGCGGCAGGAGCCGCACCCGGACCGCCGTGACGCCGACCGCCGTGACGCCGACCGCCGGGCCCCGGCACCGTGGGGCGAGCCGGCGGCCCCCGACACCGCTCGCCACCCCGGGCGCCGCGCCGACCGGAACGGAGCCGGGCTGATGACCGCCGCCACCGCCGTCATGGTGGTGACCAGCGTCGCGGTCGCCGTCTGTGCGGGTCCGCTCGCCCACGTCGGCGAACAAGCCGCACACGAACTGCTCGACCCGCGGGCGTACCGCTCCGTCGTCATGACCGAGGGGGACCGTTGACCCGCCGGGAGAACACCGGCCGGGTCCGGCACCACCTGCCCATGGTCGGCTGGCTGTGGCTGCTGTGGATCCTGCTGTGGGGGGCCGTCAGCCCGGTGGTCCTCGTCGGAGGCCTGCTCGTCGCCACGGCCGTCGTCGGGACCTTCTCCCTGCCGCCGGTCCTGCCGGGGGCCGTGCCCCGACCACTGGCGATCGGGCGCCTGCTGATCGACCTGCTGACCGATCTCGTCGGGTCCGGGGCCACCGTCGCCTGGCAGGTCCTGAGGCACGGGGGAGAACGACCGCCGCGATCGTCGAAGTCCCGCTGCAGGTCGACAGCGACCTGCTGATCACCGCCGTGGCCGAGTTCACGACCATCGCGCCCGGCACGCTGGTGGTGGAGATCGACCGGCGCCGGCAACGGCTGTACGTCCACACGCTCCCGGTCCGCGACGAAGCCGACCTCGCCCGCCGCAGAAAGGCGGTGCAGGCCGTGGAGCGCAAGGTCGCGCGGGCCGTCGGCAGCACCCGCCGCCCCACCGGACCGCCCGGAGACGACGGCTCCGGGCCTTCCCCCGACCCGGGGCCTTCCCCCGACCCCGATCAAGGAGGCAGAACACCATGACCGTCATGTACACCGCCACCCTGGCCGTGGTGGCCGCGGCCGGACTGCTCACCCTGCTGCGACTCGTGCGCGGTCCGGACGCGCTCAACCGCATCGTGGCGCTGGACGTCCTCCTGACGATGATCATCGCCGGGACCGCCGTGGGCATGGCCCTGCGCGAGGACACCGCGCCCCTGCCCGTGCTCGTCGTCCTCGCCCTGCTCGCTTTCACCGGATCGGTGACGGCCGCCCACCTGATCGAGAAAGGGCCGGCCTGCGATGACCGCCGTGTCCGACGTGATCACCGCCGTCCTGCTCCCGGCCGGCGCGCTCTTCTGCCTGCTCGGCTCCGTGGGACTGCTCCGCTTCCCGGACATCGGCAGACGCCTGCACGCGGCCGCCAAGGCCCAGACGCTCGGCCTGCTGCTCATCCTGGCGGGAACCGCCGCGCAGATGCCCCTGCGCTACGCGCCGGTGCTGCTGCTCGTCATCCTGTTCCAACTGCTCACCGCGCCGATCACCAGCCAGATCGTCGGCCGTACCGCCTACCGCGTCCAGGCCCTCGACCGCCGCACGCTGTTCCGGGACGAACTCGCCGACCGCCTCGCGCGGGACGGCACTCCGGTGGACGAGCAGCCGCCGAGCGAGGACGCGGACCGGTGAAGCCCCGACGCCCGGCCGGCCCGGACCCGCGCGCGGGGGAGTGCCACGACCGGTGCCTCGCAGTCAGTGGCCCCCCGTAGGATGGGCGCCATGGCCAAGACCAGTACGACGACCCAGGGGCTGCGGACGGCGATCGAGCGCAGCGGCTACTACCCGGCCCTCGTGGCGGAGGCGGTGGAGGCCGCCGTGGGCGGCGAGCCCGTCCGGTCGTACCTGGTCCACCAGGAGACGACGTTCGACCAGAACGAGGTGCGGCGCCATGTGACCGTGCTCGTCCTCACCGGCAACCGCTTCATCGTCAGCCACACCGACGAGCAGGCCGCCGACACCACCTCCCCGACGCCCTACGCCACCACGTCCACGGAGTCGGTGAAGCTCAGCCGGATCTCGTCGATCGTGGTCAGCCGCGTGGTCGCCAATCCGGAGTCGTACAAGCCGGGCACACTGCCCCGTGAGATCGTGCTCACCATCGGCTGGGGCGCGGTCTCCCGCCTCGACCTGGAGCCGGCCGCCTGCGGCGACCCCAACTGCGAAGCCGACCACGGCTACACCGGCAGCTCGACCGCCGACGACCTCAGCCTGCGGGTCAGCGAGGCCGGGGACGGACCGGAGACGGTGCGCCAGGCGCTCGCCTTCGCGCAGGCCCTCTCCGAGGCGACCGCGGACCCCACGAACTGATGACACACACCTCCGAGACCCCGCACACCCCGAACCCCGCGCCGGCCGCCCACACCACTGCCTGGCCCCTCACCCCCGGGGCCCACCCCGAGCCCCTCGCCCCGGCCTCCGCGCCCCGGCCCGAATACGGCACCGGCTCGCTGGCCGACCTGCTGCCCACGCTCGCCGCGGGCATGGGCGTACCCAGCCTCACCGCCGCGATCCCGGAGCTGCGCCCCGCCGACCGGAACTGCGTGTTCCTGATCGACGGCCTCGGCTGGGAGCAGCTGAAGGCGCACCCGCAGGAAGCCCCGTTCATGGCGTCCCTGCTGCCCGGCTCGCGCGGCGGCACCGGACGGCCGATCACCACGGGCTACCCGGCCACCACCGCCACCTCCCTCGCCTCCGTCGGCACCGGCCTGCCGCCCGGAGCGCACGGCCTGCCCGGGTACACCGTGCGCAACCCGGACACCGGCGAGCTGATGAACCAGCTGCGCTGGCAGCCCTGGACCCGGCCCGACACCTGGCAGCCGCACCCCACGGTCTTCCAGCTGGCCCACCGCGCGGGGGTGCACGCCGCCCAGGTGTCCTCGCCCGCCTTCGCCCACACGCCGTTGACGAAGGTCGCGCTGAGCGGGGGCACCTTCCACGGGCGGCTGTCCGGCGAGGAGCGCATGGACCTCGCGGCCGAACAGCTGGCCGCCGCCGACCGCTCCCTGGTCTACACGTACTACGCCGAGGTCGACGGCGCCGGACACCGCTTCGGCGTCGACTCCGACACCTGGCGCGGCCAGCTCATGTACGTGGACCGCCTGGTCCAGCGACTGGCCGAACAACTCCCGCCGCGCAGCGCGCTCTACGTCACCGCCGACCACGGGATGGTCGACGTGCCCTTCGACGAGGAGCACCGCATCGACTTCGACCACGACTGGGAGCTGAGCGCCGGGGTCGCCCTGCTCGGCGGCGAGGGCCGCGCCCGCCACGTCTACGCAGTTCCCGGCGCCGGGAACGACGTACTGACGTGCTGGCGCGAGGTGCTCGGCGAGCAGTTCTGGGTGGCCTCGCGGGACGAGGCGATCGCGGCGGACTGGTTCGGCCCCCGCATCGACGACCGCGTGTACCACCGCATCGGCGATGTGGTCGCCGCCGCGAGGGACGACGTGCTGATCATCGCCTCGGAGCGGGAGCCGAAGGAGTCGGCGATGGTCGGCAACCACGGTTCGCTGACCCCTGCCGAGCAGCTGGTCCCGCTGCTCGAAGTACGCTCCTGAGGCTCCCGGCCGTCGTCCCCGACCCAGCCCGTCCCCGCCGAAAGGTGCCCCACCTCCCATGCCCGAGCTGGTTTTCTTCTGCGGAACGATGGACTGCGGGAAGTCGACGCTGGCTCTCCAGATCGAGCACAACCGCTCGGCGCGCGGCCTGGTGGGCATGATCTTCACCCGTAACGACCGTGCCGGGGAGGGGAAGCTGTCCTCCCGTCTCGGCCTGGTCACCGACGCGGTGGAGGTCGGGGAGCGCGCGGACCTGTACACGCACCTCGTCGACCACCTCACGCAGGGCCGGCGCGCGGACTACGTGATCGCGGACGAGGCACAGTTCCTGGCACCGGAGCAGATAGACCAGCTCGCACGGGTGGTGGACGACCTGGAGATCGACGTCTACGCCTTCGGCATCACGACCGACTTCCGCTCCAAGCTGTTCCCGGGCTCCCAGCGCCTGGTCGAACTGGCCGACCGGGTGGAGGTGCTCCAGGTCGAGGCCCTGTGCTGGTGCGGCGCCCGCGCCACCCACAACGCCCGCACCGTCGGCGGAGTCATGGTCGTGGAGGGCGCCCAAGTGGTGGTCGGCGATGTCACCGACTCCGCGGACGAGATCGGTTACGAGGTCCTGTGCCGCCGCCACCACCGCCGCCGCATGACGGCCGCCACGGCCCGCGCGGCGGCTCTGTCACCGGACGTGCTGCCGATCACCCAACCCTGACGTCGGCTGGTGCGGCTGCGCCGAGCGGGGAGGGCCGGGCCGTCAGCTGCGCGCCTGATCGGCTCCGACCGGCGGAAGTCCGGCCACACAGCCGGGGCACCATCCGCCGGTCTCGCGCCAGTGGCGCTCTTCGTTCTGCGTGGACAGCGCCTTGGCGTGCAGGTGCAGCGTGCAGGCCAGCGCGTAGGTGCTTTCCTCCCTGCGGATGACCTGGGCGTTGTTCTCAGGCTTGTCGTAGACGAGGTCCCAGCCCGGGATCACGGAAGGGCCTACGGCGTCCACGCGGCGGAGCCCGTCGCTGCTGACGTGGGTGGTGCGCTCCATGGGTGCTCCTCTTCGACGTCTTCCCCGGCCCCCTGCGCCCCGTGAACGAACGGGACGCCGGGGCGGAGGACTTGTACCCGAAAGGGTGCAGGTACCCACAGTCCGCATCAGGGCACCCGGTGGGAACAAGTAGGCGCAGGGGCAATCCGAGCCGGGATTCGCTTCAGTCGCCGAGAGTGAACACGGGGCCCCCGCGCGCAGTTGGTCCTCGGTCTGGGTGAGTCCGCCGCGGTGGGAGACCTCGACCGTGTAGAACTTCGAGCCCGGTGTGATGTCGTCGACCGTGAAGGGGAACTCGCATCCCTATTCCGACACTTACGTGGCGTCAGTCTGGGGGTCGTCGTCCCAGTCGGTCGCCAGTGCGGCCGGCAGCGGCAGCCCGTACTTTTCGCACAGGAACCGGGTCTGGCAGTACCGCTGGGCGTCGGCGGCCACCCTGCCGAGGACCGCGGAATTCATGCCGGCACCGATGAGGACACCCACGAACGGCACGACCTTGGCGACGTTTTTGACCGGCACCCTGGAGCCGGCCGGGCCGAGCTGCTGCATCAACTTCTCGAGGGCGGCCAGGAGGCGGTGGTCCTGACGGAGCTTGTTCGACCACCTCACGCGTCCCTTGATCGCATTTGCTGCCTGTGCGGCCTCATGCAATGGCTTGGCTTTGACCGCCTGTGCCATGAAGGACCGCTGTACCAGGCGTTGGATGAAGTCCTGCTCCTTGGGGTCTTTGGCGTCGTAGCCGTAGGAGTACGCGATGCGCGATGCTATCGACGTGCTCAGGACCTGGACGACGAGGATGTCCGCTGTCATCGCGACGGGGATACCGGCGACGGGGACCATGGCCAGCAGGCCCATGGCGCCGCCTTCGAATGCTCCGGTGGTCCGCCACTTGAGGGTGTTGCGGGTCAGCAGCCGGTCGCAGACCTGGAGGTCCTGCTGCCGTAGTTCGGTGAAACTGTCGATTTCGAAACCTCGCTTGCGGGCGAGCTTCTCGACGTTCTTCGGATCGTTGAGATCCATGGCCCAGTCGTTGACCAGTTCGAGCAACGCTGCCGCGCCTGCGAGCGCCGGTCGCATGGCCGTGTCGGCGACCGCGTCGCCTGCGCGACGGATCGGTTCCGCGACCGCCTCCGGCACAGCGCCCTTGACCCGTCTCGCGGCGTTTCCCGCGGCCTCACCAGTGCGACCGAGCGCGGCGCTCGCCCAGTTCGGCAGACCACGGCGGTTGTTGCGGCGCTCCCAGTGCTCGTTGAGCGTGTCCCATACCTGCCCCTCGTACGCGCTCATCGGGGGTGCACCGTCGACGAGTGGGTCGGCGTAAGTGCTCATGAGGTTCTCCGTTTCGACTGTGATCACTGGGTCCACGGTGCCCTACCGGCCGACACGTGGGTGAAGTACATCTTCCGGTGGCAAGTTCCGACAAGGGGTGGGGATGCGCTCATCCAGAGCCGGTTGGCCGTTCAGTCGCCGAGGGTGAAAGCGAGGCCACCCGCGCGCAGTTGGTCCTCGGTCTGGGTGAGTCCGCCGCGGTGGGAGACCTCGACCGTGTAGAACTTCGAGCCCGGTGCGATGTCGTCGACCGTGAAGGGGAACTCGCAGCCCTGCTCCGTCTTCTGGCCGAAGCCCAGGCTCCCCACGGCGACAAGGGTTCCGGCGGCGTCGGTGACGTTGACCTGGGTGCCGAAGTCGATGTCGGAGTAGCCGCCCGTCCCGGAGCACAGCTCCTCGGGGTCCAGACCCGCGCCGATCCCGGCGACGGTGAGGGTCCCGTCGGTGCTGAACGGCCCCTCCACGTCCTCGACCCGCTCGGCGCTCACGGAGGGCGAAGCGGACGCACCAGCTGCGGGCACGTCGGTCCCGTTGCCACCGGCCAGCGACACCCCTGCCCAGCACGCTCCCACCACGGCGGCGCCGAGCCCGGCACCGATCGCGAGGACCGTGCCGCGTGACAGCCGCGACCAGCGGGAGGCGGAGGCGGACGCGGGCCCCGGCTCCTCGGTTGGCACCCCGGACGCCTCGGGAGCCGTGTTCGGGGGAGGGGGGTGCGGCTGCTGCTCCGGGACGGACATCGCGGGATTTCCTTTCGGTACGAAGGATGAGGGCACGAAGGTGTGGAGGTGCGGCGGAGGGCGAGGGAAGGCATACGGATGCGGAACTCAGCCCCCGTCTCCTCCCCGCCGGTACTCGGTCAGTGCCCCGCTCGCCCAGAGCGGCACCAGCCGGGGTATCTCGGTCACCGGCACCCTGCCGCGCAGGGAGCGCAGGCCGAGCTTGGCCAGGGAGTCGGCGGCCTCGTTGAGCGGGTTGCCGACGTGGGCCTTCTCGTGGACGAAGGTCAGGCCGGGCGTGTACTCGGCGTACATCTGCAGCTTGACGAGGCTGGGCCGACGCCCTTGCGAACGCAGCCGGGTCTCGTACCCGTCCGGCATCCGGTCGCCGCCGCGCTGCCACTCGTGCAGGAGCTCCAGGGCGTCGAGGTTGTCGACGCGCACCTCGACGGACCGTCCGGGGTGCGCCGCGAGGACTCGCCTCAACCCCCAGTACACGGCCCGGAGTTCGGTGACGACCACGCGGGCGCGGGGCGTGGTGAGGTAGTGCGGGTAGTCGTGGGCGCGCAGTCCGGTCTCGCCGGTGGTGGCGAGGTAGCCGGTGCCGACCTTGTCGGCGCTGACGGAGGCGTCCGTGGCGAGGACGATCGGCGCCTGGCCGACGGACTTGACCGCACCGTCGAAGTGCACTTGCCGGCGGCCTCGGAGAGCGGGGCGGGGTGCGTGGGCGAGCGGAGAACGACGGCCCATCGACGGACCCTCCTGTTCACATCGGGCGGGTGGCGGTGAGAAGGCGGAAGGGAAGGACGGGGCGGGCGGTCGGGTCTCGGCCGACCGCTCGCCCCGGGTCCGCCGCGTCCCCCCACGAGCGCGGCGGCGTGTGCGGCGGCCGGTCAGCCGACCTTGGCCCACTTCTGGCAGCCGTTGGTCTCGAAGTACTCGCCCTTGTTGACCGTCACGCGGCCCTGACCTTGGAGATTGTCGTTGGCGATGATCGCCCCGAACTCCCCGGAGGCGTCCTTGGTGCGTGCCCAGTAGCAGTTCTCGATGATGCTGTTCTTCTCGGGCCCGGCGGTCTTGTAGGTGCCGGCCTGCATGTCCTCGCCGACGAGGTACTGGCCGTCGCCCTCGATCGTGGTGTCCGGTCCGGGCTTCTTGGCCGGCTTCGGCGTGACCGTGACCTCTTCGGTGACCGTGGCGGCGGGCTTCGGCTCGGCGGCCTCGGGTGCCGCGGTCTCGGTGACGGTGGCGGCCGGGGCAGGAGCGGCGGAGGCGTCCGTACCGCCGGAGTCCCCGTCGCCACCGATGCCGGCGCCGACCATGAGTGCGACGAACGCGGTCGCGCCGTGGGTGAGCCAGGCCTTGCGGCGCGACGGCTTCGGCCTCATCGGCTGCCCCATCGGGGGCTGCCCGCCACCGGTCGGCGGTCCCGGCACCGGCGGTACGGCGCCCCAGCTCGGCATGCCGCCGACGCCGGAGGGCTGCGGGGTGTTGGGCGGTATCGGGGGCGTGTGACTCATCGCGGTGATCCTCCGGGCGGCGTCGTGGCACTTGGCCATCACAAGGTGCCCGCCGTTCCGGCAAGCGAGCTGGGAGATCAGTGATAACCCGTATTATCAGGTGGGTTGTGTTGTGCATGCCTGGCCGGCTGTAGATTGCTGACGCCTGCCCCGCCGAAGAAGGGGCGGACCGTGAGGCGCCGAGGCGAGGACGCCGGCCTCAAGGGCACAGGGGGAGAGGGGGAACAAGTCCGATGGCGATACACACGGCCTCGAAGACGCCCCCCATCTTGCCCGAAACGCCGGCCTGGCGGATCACCTACGCCGAGATTGCCGCCCTCGCCCAGGTCAAGCGCCCGGTCCCCACCACCTGGGCTCGTCGGCACCCCGACTTTCCCGCTCCCGTCGCCCACGAGGACGGGCGTCCCCTGTTCGACGCCCGTGCCGTCGTCGACTGGCTTGCCTCGACCGGCCGCGGCAACACCGACCCCCGCCGGCTCCGCGCCGAGCTCGCTCTCCACACCCTGGCCGCCTGGCGCACCCCTTTCCTGCCGGCGTCCGTCCTGATCGGCGCGCTGACCTCCCTGGTCTGCCTGCACCAGCAGCTCGACGCCCCCGTCGCCGACGGTGAGCCCTGGAAAGCGGTCCTGGAGAGGGCCGCCGGCCTCGACCCCGACGACCGCTTCCTCCTCTCCGAACTGCGGGCCTTGCCCGACCCGGACCGCACCGGCCCGGCCCTCGCCGAACTCGCCGACGAACTGATCGACGCCGCCTACAACCCCACCGAGGCCTTCGACTGGATCCTCCAGGCCCGCCACCGCCTCGGTTCCCGCGAACTGGCCGCCGACGAGCTCACTCCGGCCGTGGTCCGCGCCCTCACGGCCCTTTCCGGCGTCGACACCCTCGATGAGGGGGCAGTGGTTGCCGTCCCGCACGCACGCGCCGGCGATCTCCTGGCAGCCCTCCACGACCACGCCGCCGAGGACTCCGGCCACAGCTACCTGGCCGCCGACCCCGACCACTCCCGCGTACGCCTCGTACACCGACGGATGCTGGCGCGCGGCGTGTACGAGTTCCGGCTCGACGTCGTCCAAGGCGAGGAGCTGTCCGCCGACGAATGGGGCTACCCGAACCTCCTCGTCTGCGCCCTGCCCTACGAAGCGGCCGAAACCCGCGACCCCAAGGCCGTCCTGGAACAGGTCGCCGCCCTCACCGACTACCTCGACACCGGCGCCACCGCCGTCGTCCTCGGCCCCGCCGACGCCCTCACCGGCCCCCTCGCCCGGCACGGCGACGCCGACCGCCTGCGCCGCTCCTTCCTGAAGCCCGGTTTACTCAAGGCGGCGATCAGCCTCCCCGACGGCGCCTACGCCTACCGCCCCGGCTACCGTACGGCGGTCTGGGTCCTTGCCCGTGTTCCCGAGGAGCAGCGCACCGGCCTCGTCCTCCTCGCCGACTACTCTGCCCGGCCGCTCACCGAGCCGGTCCTCGACACCCTCGCCGAGGACATCGCCATCTGGCGCGCCTCGGGCTGGACCCCCGATCTGCGTCACGAACCGCGCCATGCCGCCATCGTCCACGGCACCGACCTCGACGGCCGTCCCGGCGCCGCGTTCACTCCGCAGCACCGCACGCTCGCGTCCCGTCACATGCGGACGGTGGTGGAACGCCCAGCGTTCATCGCGGACTTGGAGCGCCGGCTGAGTGAGATTCAGGAGCGTGCGCGGGAGGGGGAACTCCGGCTGAACGCCCAGGCGGAGTTGCGCCCCGAGACGCAGCCGGTACGCCGTACGTCCGTCGGGCGCCTTTTGCGCACCCGCCGTCTGCGCCGCCGCCCCGGGCACCGCTTCGCCCCCGAGCACCTCACCCCGGAGGGCCACTACACGGTCCTCACCCCCGAGGAGGTCCTCGGCACCGTCCGCATCGGCGGCCGCCGTATCGACCGGGGCATCCTACTCACGGCCTACGAGCACGCCCAGTTCACCGAGCCCGGGGATCTTGTCGTCACCGCCCATCCGCACTTCGGCGTCCACGTCGACGCGGAGGGCCTGTCCCTGGTCGCCGCCCCGGCCCGCATCCTGCGCGTCCACCCCGACGCCGACCCGCCCGTACGACCCCGGGTGCTGGCCGCGCTGCTCTATGCGGCCGCCGCCGAGCACGCCCGCACCAGCGGCGCCGTGCGCGCGTCCCGCCGTATCGAGGACCTGGTCGTCCCCGACCTGAGCCGCGCCGAGGCCGACCTCTACGAGGCCATCCTCACCGAGATCGAGAGCCGGGCTGCACTACTGCGCGAGCAGACCGCCGCGCTCGATGACCTGACCCGCGTGATGGCGGCCGGCATGGCCGACGGCACGCTCACCATCCAGCACCTCCCGCACACCGACGCCCACTGAAGGAGACGGCCCACCCGATGCCTCCACATCAGAAGAAGCCCGCCGACCAGGCGGAGCTGTTCAGCGCCTCCACCGCCAAGGAGATCCAGGACATCCTCTGGAAGGCGGCGGACAAGCTGCGCGGCTCCATCGACGCCGCCCAGTACAAGGAGTTCGTGCTCGGCCTGATTTTCCTGAAGTACGTCTCGGACGCTTTCTACGAGCGCCGATGCGAGCTGGCCGAGGAACTCGCCGACGACGGCATCACCGAGGACCGGATGGAGGACTTCCTCGAGGACCGCGACGAGTACACCCGCGCCAACGTCTTCTGGGTCCCCGAGACCGCCCGCTGGTCTTGGATCGCCGCCCAGGCCAAGGCGCAGGGCGTCGGCAAGCTTCTGGACGAGGCGATGGACGCCATCATGCGGGAGAACGCGTCCCTCACCGGCGTCCTCCCGAAGATCTTCAACCAGGACCGGGTCGACCAGAAGCGCCTCGGGGAACTTGTCGACCTCATCAGCGACGCCCGCTTCGGCGGCAGCGGGGACAAGCCGGCGCAGGATCTGCTGGGGGAGGTGTACGAGTACTTCCTCGGCAACTTCGCGCGGGCGGAGGGCAAGCGGGGCGGCGAGTTCTACACGCCGAGCTCCGTCGTCCGGCTGATCGTGGAGATCCTGGAGCCGTACAAGGGGCGGGTCTACGACCCGGCGTGCGGCTCGGGCGGCATGTTTGTGCAGGCCGCCAAGTTCATCGAGGCGCACCGCGGGCGCGGTCACAAAACCGACATTTCCGTCTACGGCCAGGAGCTCAATGAGCGCACCTGGCGACTGGCCAAGATGAACCTCGCCATCCACGGCATCGATGGCAACCTCGCCGCTCGCTGGGGCGACACCTTCGCCGACGACAAGCACCCGGATCTCAAGGCCGACTTCGTGATGGCCAACCCGCCCTTCAACATCAAGGACTGGGCGCGGGACGAGAGCGACCCGCGCTGGAAGTACGGGGTTCCGCCGAAAAACAACGCCAACTACGCCTGGCTCCAGCACATGATCTCCAAGCTGGGGGAGAAGGGTACGGCCGGCATCGTGTTGGCCAACGGGTCTATGGCGTCCCAGACGGGAGGGGAAGGTGATATCCGCCAGGCTCTGATTGAGGCCGACCTGGTGGCCTGCATGGTCGCGCTGCCCTCGCAACTCTTTCGGACCACCACTATCCCGGCGTGCCTTTGGTTCCTGTCCAAGGACAAGTCTCCCCAAGGTGCACGAAGGTTGGAAGATCGACGAGGCGAGATTCTCTTCATCGACGCCGGTGCAATGGGCCAGATGGTTGACCGGACGGAGCGTATTTTGCCGGATGCTGACCTCAGAGAAATCGCCGACACCTACCACGCATGGCGCGGCACGGCGTCTGCTCGCGAGGCCGGGATGGCCTACAAAGACGTGCCAGGCTTCTGCTACTCGGCCGACCTAGAGAAGGTGCGAGAGCATGGTTACTCCTTGACGCCTGGGCGGTATGTGGGGGCTGTTGAGGCGGAGGAAGAGGGCGCGGAGGTGATCGCCGAGCGGATCCGTAATCTGTCCAAGGAGCTGTACGAATTTTTCGACAAGTCGGCGGAATTGGAGAAGGCCGTCCGTGAGCAGTTGGGGAGGGTCGATGTCTGACTGGCGCACGTACACCCTCGGAGAGGTTACGAAGAACTTCGACTCCGTGCGTGTCCCTGTGAAGTCCGCAGAACGCGTTCCCGGTCCGTACCCCTACTACGGGGCGTCTGGCGTCGTTGATCACGTGGCGAACTTCCTCTTCGACGGCGATTTTCTGCTGATCGCCGAAGACGGTGAGAACCTTCGCACGCGGAAGACGCCTGTAGCGTTCATGGCGGAGGGGAAATTCTGGGTGAACAACCATGCTCACGTCGTTCAGGGGAACCATCTGGCCAACACTCGATTTCTCTGCTATGCGTTCTCCTGTACGGACATTTCCGGGCATCTTTCGGGGTCGACGCAGCCGAAGTTGACGCAGGCATCCCTCAATGCGGTAAAGGTGAAGCTCCCCGACAGGGCTCAGCAGGACGCGGTGGTCGGTGTACTTGGGGCACTGGATGAAAAGATCGCTGTCAATAAGCGTATTGCGGCTACCTCGCATGAACTTGGTCTTGCTCTCTTTGTCCAGGCTGTCATGGATGGTGTGGGCATTGAAGTGGCTGTCGACTCCATTTCTAGCGTTCTCGTGCGAGGCATTGCACCGAAGTACTCTACGTCGCCGGACGACCTGGTCGTCCTAAATCAGAAGTGCATTCGGGATGGGCGTGTAAATCTTACCTACTCACGTCTCACGCTTCGTGGCAAGGTAAAGGACGCGAAGCTCCTGTCGCGGAACGATGTCCTTGTCAATTCGACCGGTGTCGGAACGCTCGGCCGAGTTGCGCGTTGGACTTCTGACGAGGATGCGACCGTCGACTCGCACATCACCATCGTGCGGTTTGATGAGGCGCAAGTAGATCCCGTATGTGCAGGCTTCGCCATGCTTCGCGCGCAGCCAGAGATCGAGGCGATGGGCGAGGGCAGCACCGGCCAGACGGAGCTTCGCCGCACGCAGCTAGGGAGGCTGGAAATCTCGCTCCCCAGCAAGGAACGGCAGCGCGAGCTTCGTCCCAAGCTCGACTCTCTCGAAGAACGAATTGACCAGGCAGTGCACGAGTCGCAGATCCTCGCCACACTCCGCGACACCCTCCTACCCCAACTCGTGTCTGGCCGCCTCCGCGTTAAGGACGCTGAGAAGATTGTTGAGGACGCCGTATGACGACGCACCACGACGGAAACGAGCCCGGCGACGCATCCCACCGCCGCCCCACCGAAGCCGACTGGGAGCTGCTCGCCCTTGACGAGCTGGCCGAGTCGGCCTGGCAGCCGGCCTCCGGTAACGCGTTCGCACCCGGTTCCGACCACCGGAAGTCCTGGGACGACCTGATCCTCTACCCGGACCTCCAGGAGGCGATTGAGCGCCTGAATCCGGAACTACCCCCGGACGCCGTCCGAGAGGCTGTGGCGACCGCCGCCACCCCCGGCTCCCAGGACACCTACGAAGAGAACCGGGCCGCCCACCGCCACCTCACCACCGGCATACGGTCCGTCACCTACACCGACTCCCACGGTGCCGAGCACAACCCCACCATCCGCCTCCTCGACCTGGCGGACCCGGACGCGAACACCTACCGCGCCCTGAACCAGGTCACGGTGATCGACGGTGACAAGAACCGTCGCTTTGACGTCATCCTGTACGTCAACGGCCTGCCCCTTGCCGCCATTGAGCTGAAACGCGCCGGCGACGAGGACGCGACGCTCCAGACAGCCCACGCCCAGATGGCGCGATATGTGCAGGAGTTCCCGACGGCCTTCCGATACAACGCGGTCGTCCTGCTCTCCGACGGCATCACCGCGAAGTACGGCACCCCGTTCACACCCTACGAGCACTTCGCCCCGTGGAACACGGACGAGCTCGGCGCCCGCGTCGACCCGCTGACCGCCGACGGCTTCTCGGAGTCGGGGCAGAACCTCGCGCTGCACGGCCTGTTCACCCAGTCCCGTTTCCTTGAACTGATCCAGTCCTTCATCAACTTCGTCCCGTCGAAGCGGATGAAGCGGATCGCGAAGCCGCACCAGTACCACGCGGTCACCCGCGCCGCCGAAGAGGTCCGCAAGGCCTCGGCCAGCAACGGCAAGGCCGGCGTCGTCTGGCACACCCAGGGCTCCGGCAAGTCGGAGGAGATGGTCCTCACCACCACCCTGGTGATGCGGGACCCGGCCCTGCTGAACCCCACCGTCGTGGTCGTCACCGACCGCACGGACCTCGACGACCAGCTCTACTCGACGTTCCAGGAGAGCGAGATCCTCCCGGAGACGCCCAAGCAGGTCATCACCCGCGCCGAACTCCGAGAGGAGCTCGCGGCGAAGAGGACGGGAGGGATCCTCTTCACCACGCTCCAGAAGTTCGGCAGGACCAAGGAGGAGCGGGAGTCGGGCACCGACCACCCGATGCTCTCCGACCGCCGGAACATCGTCGTCATCGTCGACGAGGCGCACCGCAGCCACTACGACGACCTCAACGGCTTCGCCCGCCACCTGCGCGACGCACTTCCGCACGCCACGCTGCTCGCCTTCACCGGTACGCCGATCTCGGAGGCCGATCGCAACACCCGCGAGGTGTTCGGCGACTACATCGACGTCTACGACCTCAAGCGGGCCGCCGACGACGGCGCGACCGTGAAGGTCTACCACGAGAGCCGCGTGATCCAGCTCGTCCTGGACCGCGACGTCGACCCGACCACCATCGACGCAGAGGCCGACCGGATCACCGAGGGACTCGACGACACCGAGCGCCGCCGCGTCGAGCAGGCGGTGGTGACGATGAACCGGATCTACGGCACCCCGGCCCGCATACGGGACCTCGCGGCCGACCTGGTGGAGCACTGGGAGGCGCGCCGGGAGCGGATGAAGCCGTTCGTCGGTGCCTCCGAGTCGGGCGGGGCGCCCGGCAAGGCGATGGTGGTGTGCGCGACCCGTGAGATCTGCGTCCGCGTCTATGACGCACTGCGCGAGCTGCGTCCCGAGTGGCACAGCGACGAGTTCGAGAAGGGCACGATGAAGATCGTCTTCTCCTCAAACTCCCGCAAGGACTCGGACGAGCTGCTCGCCCACGCGCTGACGGACAGCCGCCGCAAAGCCGTGATCAATCGGGCCAAGGACCCCGACGACGAGCTGGAACTGCTCATCGTCAACAACATGCTGCTGACCGGCTTCGACGCCCCGCCGATCCACACCATGTACCTGGACAGGCCGCTCAAGGGCGCCAACCTGATGCAGGCCCTGGCCCGCGTCAACCGCCGCTTCCGCGGGAAGGAGGACGGCCTCCTCGTCGGCTACGCCCCGCTGACGGAAAATCTCCAGCGGGCCATCGCCGAGTACACCGAGGCCGACCAGCGCGACCGCACCCTCGGCCAGGACGTCGAACGCGCACTGGACGAGCTGCGCAATGAGTACGACATCCTCACCGGCATCCTGCGCGGCTTCGCCTGGGAGCCGTTGCTCGACCGGCCCGGTCCCAAGGCATTCGTCGACGCGGCCCTGCGGAGCGCCGAGTACTTGCTCGATCCCCGCACGCCCGGCAACAACCCAGAGCAACTTAACGATCCGCGTCAGACGTTGAGCCGCCGTTTCCGCGAGCACGCCTATCGCCTCGAGCGTTTCTGGGCTCTGGCGGGCAGTTCGAAGCATGTCGGGGACCGGTTCGCCGACCGGCCGGCCTGGAAGCGGCACATCCAGTTCTTCGTCGAGGTCCGTGCCTACGTGGCGAAGTTGGATGCCATGAATCGCGAGGCACGCGGGCTCCCCGTCGCCCGCGATGTGGAGCTGTACCTCTCCCAACTGACCTCGTCGGTGGTGGAGACCGGCGGAGTGACGGATCTGTTCGCCGAGGCCGGGCTGGAGACCGCCGACCTCACCCACCTCACCGACGCACTCGTCGCCCAACTCCAGCAGAGCGACACCCCGCACCTGGCGGCCGAGGCACTGCGGCGGCTCGTCGAGCGGAAGATGCGCGAGGTCACCCGGCACAACATCGTCCGGCAGACCACGTTCTCCGAGCGCCTCCAGGACTTGATGGTGCGCTACATGCGCCAGCAGTACACCAGCGCCGAACTCATTGCCAAGCTGGTCGAAATGGCCAAGGAGGTCGCAGCCGACGCCCGGCGCGGCGAAAAGTTCGACCCGCCCCTGAACTGGCGCGAACTCGCCTTCTACGACGCCGTTGCCGACCACGGCACGGCCCGCTCCCTGATGGGCGACGAGGTCCTGGCGGGTATCGCCCGCGAACTGGTCACCGAGGTCCGCCGCCAGCTCAAGCCCGACTGGATCTCCCGTCCGCCCGTCCGCGCCCGCCTGCGCAGCACCATCAAGCGCCTCCTGGCCCGCAACAACTACCCGCCGGACCAGCAGAAGGAGGCCATCGACCTGGTCCTCCGCCAGATGGAGTACTTCGCCAACGAGTGGTCCGAGAACGGCACGCCGAACGACTGATCGGTGCATGCGGGAGTCCTGCAGTCCGGGAGTGACGGCAGGACTCTCGTGGGTGTACCAAGGGGGCGGACGCCTTGCTTTGGGGAGGTCAGCCCGACGAATCCGGCCAAGTGAGCCGTGTGATCGATGGTCATCGTTTTACACCACCGAAGTGGTCCAACGGACCGCTTGATCCTAGGGGATGCTGTGAGTGAGCTCACCGACCTTGTTGCCAGGCTGGAGCGGCAAGTGGGTGAGGCGGAGGAGGCACACCAGATCGCCGGCCGCCTCTCGGATGTCTGCGAGGAACTGCTCGACGAGATCCGGCGAATTTCTTTCTCCGTCTCTGAGCTCAGGTTCGAGCTGGACGGATACATCGCGGACTGCGACTACTCAGCTGTGCAACGCGCAACGTACGAGATTCGCGGAGCTACTGACGGCGACAGCCTGCTACCCATACTTCGCCAGGTTCTCTTGCTCCAAGCGCTCCGAGACGGCGCAGTGCTCCCGGATCTGGCAGCGATTGAGTCGTTGCCGGAGTTGCCCGCCGAAGAGGTGGCGCACCCTACCCTCCCCCTGGAAGAGCTGCTGCGTGACTCTGAGAGGGAACTTGAGGAACGAGAGGCGTCTGCACGGCAAATCTGGTGCGACGAAGGTGACGAGGCCGATCTTGAAGATGCCCTCCATGAAGCGCGAACGGATGCCATCCGTGACCGGGCGACCCGCGCAGGGCGGCATCTCATGGAGCTGTGCGAGTACATCATCGATGAACTCTGTCCTGAGCTCGTGACCAGCGCCGAGAACGGGAATATCGAGGAAGCGCTCGAGACGCTCGCGGCCGTAGACATCGCCGGCAAGGAGGCGGTACCGGCGTACGAGGTCTATGAGGCGGCGCTCTCGGAGCAGTACACCAACAGTCCTTCCTCGCTGGGCACCGTGGGCGAACACCTCATGTTGTTTGAAAGCTGGCTCGGCACCCAGTAGGACCTACTTGGGATCAGTGCAACAGGTACAACGAGGGCCCTGCCGTCCGAAAGGAACTGGCAGGGCCCTCACGGCCGTACGAGCGTCAGATGCACCGCTCCGACGAGGCCAGCCCGACGAATTCCGCCCAGGCCTCACGCGAGACTGTGAGCATGGGACCGGCCTCAGCCTTCGAGTCCCGGACGTGCACCACTGCCGTGACAGCCGCAACCTCTACGCATTCGCCACCCTCGGTTCCGCTGTAGCTGCTCTTGAACCAGGCGAGGCCGGATGCGGCGGTTGAGGACTCAGCGTTGTTCATAGCGATCCCAGCAACCTTTCGATGAACTCCGTTGACTCTCGCGGACTGAGAGCCTGTGATCGGATAATCCCATAGAGTGCGGCCGCCAGTACCCCTTGCTCCGGGTCGGTCTGCAGAGAGCCGATACCCCGTGCCTCGGCGTACACGAACTTTTTGCCGTCCTTGCGCGTGACGACGGTGAACGGCCCGTTCACGCCCGCGTTGTCCTCACGGTCGAGCGGCATGACTTGGATTTCGACATTGCGCTTCTGGCCGACCAGCAAGAGGTGCTCCAACTGCCCGCGCTGCACCGTCTTACCTCCGTACGGACGTCGCAAGAGCGACTCGTCGAGCACGAAGCTCAGGAACGGCGCTGGCCGACGATCGAAGATGTCCTGCCGGACCAATCGTGCCGCCACACGCTGCTCGATGGTTTCCTCGTCCAGAGGGGGGCGCCTCATGGCAAGCAGCGCCCTCATGTACTCCTCGGTCTGAAGCAGGCCGTTGAGCACAGGCATGCTGTACGAGACCAGCTCAATGGCCTCCTTCTCCAACCCCGCCATCCCCTGAAAGAACACCGGATACTGCGCCCGCTCCACCTGCTCCTTCCACAGGCACAGCAACCCACCGGCGCCCAACACCTCGTCCGCCTGCTCGATCGCCCTGGGCGACGGAATCCTCCGCCCCTGCTCGAATGACGCGATCGTGGAGGACGAGTACCCGAGCCGCCTCCCGAACTCCTCCCGCTCCAGCCCCTCCCGCACCCGCAGCGTCTTCATGGTCTGCCCGAACGCGACGACGACCCCTCGCCCCGCCTCGTCCTCCGGCCGCCGCCCGGCTCCGTCGTCGTTGTCCCAGCCGTCCCCGAGACTCACGACCGCTCCCGCGCTGCCCTCCCCGCGTTCCCCGGGAACCGCCCCGGCTCCTGCCACCGCGCCCTTGCGCTCCGCCATGTCCACCACCGCCTCTTTCGCTCAACGCCCCGCAAGGGACGCCGTCACGGCGCGCAGCTCGTACTCGTGCGGACAGCGCGCGTACAGCCGCCCCCTGTCGCTGTGTCACCACTGGTCACGCTACGCGACCGACGGGACCGTGAGGGGCATGACGACGAAACCCATCAACCCCATCGACACCACTCAACCCGCCACCCTCTGCGCCCCCTTGGAGACGGCCCCGCCACGGGACCACACCTTCGGGATGCGCTTCACCTCTACGCCCGGCGGAGCCCGTCTCGCTCGCCGTCTCGCCGCCGTCCGTCTGGACGCGTGGGGCATCCCGTACGGCACCGACGCCCACGACGCGATCGTGCTGATCGTCGCCGAGCTCACCGCCAACGCCGTACGGCACGGTCACGTTCCCGGCCGGGACTTCCACCTCCGCCTCCACGCCGCACCCGACGGCCGCACCGTGCGCGTCGAAGTCACCGACACCCGCGCCGAACGTCATCCCCACCGCCCCACCGTCCCGGAGGGCGCCGACTGCACCGAGGAGGCCGGCCGCGGGCTGCTCCTCGTATCGCAGCTCGCGACCCGCTGGGACTGGCACCCGCGTCCGGATGGTCCGGGCAAAACCGTCTGGGCGGAGTGCGCGTTCCCGGTACGGCCTCAACGGTGAAATCCTCCGATCGCTCGGCGCCGGCTGGGCGGGTACGTACCCGTACCCGTATCCTTGGAGGTTGAACGAGGAGGCCCGTATGTCCGATGCCAACGTCCGCATCCCCGCCGAAGCCCGCGACCGGCTCGCCCGGATAGCTTCCTCGGAAGGTATGTCCCTACGGGGTTACCTGTCCCACCTCGCTGAGACCCTGCTGACGCCCGAGGAACGCATGGCCCGCGCCGAGCAAGCGCGCGCCGCCCTGCGGGAGTGGAACGGCTACGACCCGAGTGTGAGCGAACAGGCTGCTTTGGACGCCGAGTTGGACCGGCGCCTCGGCGAGGCGGGAGCAAGGTGACCGAGGCTCTGCACATCGTCCTGGACGAGACGGCGATGGTGGCGGCGGGGCAGGGAAATGTGCTCGCCTCACGCTTGATCCATCGCGCGAATTCCGAGGCGGACTGGTTCCTCTACGCCCCCGCATGCGCTCTGGTCGAGGCGGACCGGGTGCGGCCCGGTACGGCGGAACACCTCGCCGCGCTCCCAGGCGTCACGTTGCTCGACCTGGATCTGCCCGCCGCACTTGCTGTGGCCCGCGAAACGTCCTGGGCTCCCGCCCACACGCGTTATGCCGCCGAGCCGACCGCGGAACGGCCGAACGGTGCCGTGGTCGCCACTACAGCTCCTGACGCGTGGAAGGGGCGGTCCGTACGTGTCATCGACTTGAACTCTTGAGCTGAGGGTGGCGTCAACGCCGCCTTCCCGCTTGTGCTCGCGCTGCACCCCTTACGAAGGGCCGATAACAGGGGTTATCGGCCCTTCGGTGATGAAGAAGCATCGCTGACTCCTACGGTTCCTCCGTCGACAGGCCCCCAGCGGCCCCGCCGCCCCGGAGCCTGTCGCTGCTCGCCCCTTCCACGTCAGTACGGGAATCACGGGAGACAGCACATGGACGACGCGACGGACCAGACCCCCGGCAACGCGCTGCCGCTACCCGAACTCGTCGAGGCGCGGCTGGCCGACGCCCCGAAACTCACCAGCGCGGTGAAGACCCTCATCAGTGAGGCGCTCGGCGACTCCGAAAACGCCGGAGGGTCCCACACGGCCTCCACCGACCCCGTCTACCTGGGGAACATCACGGTCACCGGCTTCCGCGGCGTAGGTTCGAAGGCACTGCTCAAGCTGCGGCCCAAGCCCGGAGTCACCCTCGTCGTCGGACGCAACGGCTCCGGCAAGTCGAGCATCGCCGAGGCCGTCGAGACCCTGTTCACCGGAACCAACGCCCACTGCTCCGGCCAGCACCCGAACCACGCCGTCCGCTGGCGCAACCTGCACCAGGGCGAACGGACCGTCGTCGAGGCCAAGTTGGCCGTCGAGGGCGATCCTTCCCCGAGCACCGTCACCCGCACCTGGACCGGCGACGCCTTCACCGACTCGCAGGCCGTGCTCAGGCGGCCGGGCCACGGGACCGTGCCGCTGGAGCAGGCCGGCTGGGAGCAGGCGACCCGCACCTACCGCCCGTTCCTGTCGTACGTCGACCTGGGCAACCTGATCAACGGCAAGCCGTCCGAGATGTACGACAACATCGCCGCGATTCTCGGACTCGACCCCCTCAATGCCGCCACGCGACGGCTGACGGCCGCGAAGAAGGAACTCGACGCCGTCGTGAACGCCGAGAAGGAGAAGAAGCCGCTCCTCCACGCGGCCCTGGAGAACGTCGGACACGACGACCGGGCGCTCAAGGCCCTCCTGGCGATGGAGGAGAAGGGCGGACCCGACCACGCCGTGCTCGACGCCCTGATCGCAGGCGTGCCCACGGCCGACGAGGGCCGGCTGCGGGAGGCGCGGCTGGAGGCCACCGCCGAGGGCCCCGACCTCGACCGGGTCGGCGACGCCGTCGACGGACTGCGGCACGCCGTCGCCGACGTCGACGACCTGAAGGGGACCGCGGCCGCCGATGCCCACAGCAGGGCCGAGCTGCTCCAGGCGGCCCTCCGGCACAGCGACCACCACGCCGACGACCCGGCCTGCCCGGTCTGCGGCACGGAACAGGCCCTGGACCGGGAGTGGGCCGTGCGCGCCGAGGCGCAGGTCGCCGCCCTCCTGCAGGAGGCCGAGGAGGTGCGCCGGGCCGAAGCCGACCTGCGGGCCGCGACGCGCACCCTGCAGGACCTGGTCCACGTGCCGCAGGAGTTCCCGGCCGCACTCGCCGACCCGTGGCGGATCTGGGGCGACTGCCGACGGATCACCGATCCCGCCGAGCTCGCCGAGCGCGCGTTCAAGGCGGCGGTGACGCTGACGGACGCGTGCGAGGTCGTGTCCCGGAAGGCGCGTGAGGAACTGGCGGCCAAGGACGAACGCTGGCGTGCGGTCGTCGACCTGCTGGCCGAATGGACGCGACTCTCCCGGGAGGCCGCCGCCGCCAAGCCCCGCAGGACGGAGGTCAACGCCGCCCTCACCTGGATCAAGAAGCTCACGACCGAGATCCGCGACCTCCGCGTCAACGCCTTCGCCGACCACACCCAGCGGATCTGGGAGAAGCTCCGCCAGCAGAGCAGCGTCGACCTGAAGCACGTCGGCCTGCACGGCGGCGAGAGGGCGAACGTACGCAAGCTGATCATGGATGTCACCGTCGACGACACCGAGGCTCCCGCCCTGAGCGTCATGAGCCAGGGCGAACTGCACTCGCTCGCCCTCTCCCTGTTCCTGCCCCGTGCCGCCACGGCCGACAGCCCCTTCGGCTTCGTCGTCATCGACGACCCGGTGCAGTCCATGGACCCGGCGAAGGTCGACGGCCTGGCCCAGGTGCTCGACGAACTCGGCCGCGACCGGCAGGTCGTCGTCTTCACCCACGACACCCGGCTCCCGCACGCCTTCCGCAGCCAGGGCCTGCCGGTGACCGTGCTGAAGGTCGAGCGCGGCGAGAAGTCCAAGGTGAACGTCACCTCCGAGACCGACCCGGTCAAGGAGGCCATCGACAACGCCATGGCCCTCGCCCACACCGAGAACTGCCCTGAGGCGGCACTGCGCCACGTCCTGCCGTCACTGTGCCGTGAGGCCCTGACAACGGCGATCGTCGAAGCGGCCTGGCTCCGCCGGAACCGCACCGGGCAGCCCGCCGACAGCCTGCAGGCCGCCATCGACGGGACCGAACGACTCATCCCGCTCGCGTCCTTCGCTCTCTTCGACGACGGCCTCGTCCACCCCGACGAGGAAGTCAAGGACCGTCTCCGCGCCCTGTACGGCGGCGAGAGCACGACCCTGATCCGCCAGTGCCAGCAGGGCGCCCACCCCGGCGGATTCCTTCCGCACGACCGGATTGCCTTCGTCAGGAAGATCGAGGACCTCGCTGGCAGGATCCGCAAGCCGGAGGTGAACGCATGATGCCCACTACCCGCACGAGCGCCGACACCATCGCCGCCCTCCTCACGACCGCCGACGACCTCCTCACCGAAGTCGCGGGCGACGGCGGCCCGCTGACCCCGGCGGGCCGCGACCGCGGCGCGGCCTACGCCCTCCGGATCGCCCTGGAGACGGCCGTCGACGCGGCCCTCACCACCGAGGAAGCCGGGCTCGGCGGAATCAGCACCCGCGCGAAGCTGCTCTGCCTGCGCCACTACGCCGGCCCCGGCCCGGCCCGCCGCGCCAACGCCCTCTGGAGCCGGCTCAGCGCGGGCTGCAAGTACCACCACGACGAGATCGGCCCGAGTCACGCCCAGGTGCGCGCCTGGCAGACAGCCGTCGATGCGCTTGTCGCGGAACTCGCCGCGCCCCGAGAGGTCCTGGAGTTCCCGCGGCAGAGGGGCACGGAGCACCCGCTGCTCGAAAAGCCACCGATGTCTCGCGAGGGCGCGCTTATCACGGGACCGGCAGCGGCCGGACCGGATCTGCCGACGCCCGACGCGACGTGATAGTTCTGTGAAGGGGATCGGGCGCGATGCGTCCGACGCGGTCCAGGGACCGTGAGGGAGGGGAATCATGGGCGCGCCCGCATACGAGGAAGTCATCGCCGTCGAGCAGAAGAAGGTGGACTTCGCCTACGACTGCTATGAAGCCCGGCTGGCCCAGATGGGCGGAGATTCCGTGGCCAAGGCATCGGCCAGCGGAAAGGACGGCATCGCCAACCGGCTGAAGGCCGAGGAACAGGCCGAGGCCTACGGCGGCCTGGGCGGCGAGAGCCTGGTCGTCGGCCGCGTCGATGCCAGCGACCCGGCCGAGGGGATCGAGACCTGGTACGTCGGGCGGCGAGGCGTCTGGGACGACGAGCGCAACCAGGTGGTCGTGGAGTGGACCAACCGGCTCGCGCAGAAGTGGTTCGACGCGTCGCCGGAGGCGCCAGGGGAGGTGGTGTTGCGGCGGCGTCTGGTTTGCTCGCAGCGTGTTGTCCAGGACTACGTCGACGACATAGCCCCGACCACCCCCGCCACGGCCGAGCCCTCCCCGGAGAGCCAGAAGACCGTGCCGCGCACCGCACCGGAGCCGGTGGAAGAGGACGACGCGGTCGCTCAACGACCGTTCGCCCAGGACGAGAAGGCCGGACAGGACACGGTCGGCCGCCCGGTTCCCACCCCCGGCGACCTCGCCCGCGTCCAGCGGCGAAAGCCCCAGCAGCCCGACGACTTCCTCCTGCGTGACCTGCGGCGCTCGCGCAGCGGCCGCATGCGGGACATCGTCGAGACGATTCGGCGTGACCAGATGGCGCTCGTCACCGGGGCGCCCTCCGAGATCCTGGTCATCCAGGGCGGTCCGGGAACCGGAAAGTCCGCGGTCGGTCTGCACCGGGTGACATGGCTGGTGAACAACGACCACTTCAGGGCGCGGGACATCCTGGTCATCGGCCCGCACCAGAGATTCCTCCACTACGTCGGCCAAGTCCTGCCCACCCTCGGCACCCGGGACGTCAACGCCGTACAGCTGTCCCGCCTGTGGGACGGTGAGGTCCGGGGTGTCGACAGCGTCCGCACGCGGCTGGTGAAGTCCGACGAGCGCATGGCCGCCGTCCTGCGGTGTCGCGTCGAGAGCGAGTACCGCCCTCAGGCTCTCGACGACCTCACCACACAGCCCTCCTACGAGGGGGACGAGCCCGCGTTCGTCGTCACCGCCGCCGGCACGACCCTGCGAGTGGCCCGCTCGGAGATCCTCGCCGTCCTGGAGGAGGTACGGCAGGGCGGCGGCTCCTACCGCGAGCGCCGCGACCGGTTCCGCGGCCTGGTCGTCGACCTGCTGCTGCGGGAACTCGTCGCCGTCGCTCCGCGCCGCAGCCGCGACCGCGCCATTCGCCGCGACCTGGAGCGCAACCGGAGCGTGGAGCGCCTCGTCGAACGCGTCTGGCCCTCCCCGAGCCCGGCGGAAGCCCTGCGCACCCTCTACGACTCGCCTCATCTGCTACAAGCCTGTGCCGAGGGCATCTTCGACGACATTGACCAGCACGTCCTCCACCGCCCCCGCGCGCCCAAGGCGGACGAGGAACCGTGGACGCTGGACGACCGGGTCTGCCTCGAGGAGCTCCGGTATCTCATCACTGGTGAGACTCCGCGTCACTACGGGCACATCATCATCGACGAAGCCCAGGACCTGACGCCCATGCAGGCCCGCTCGCTGCGCCGCCGCCTCGCGGCCAGCGGTTCCATGACCGTTCTCGGTGACCTCGCCCAGGCCACCGGACCTCACACCTACACCGACTGGGACCGCCTTGGCACGCTCCTCTCCGACCACGGAGACTGCCGGCTGGCCGAGCTGAACACGAGCTACCGCGTGCCAGGCCGAGATCATGAAATTCGCCGCGCCGCTGGCTCACGTGATCGCGCCTACGCTCCCTTACCCCCAAGCTGTGCGCGAAGCAGGGGACGGCGCAGTCCGCCTGGTCGAAACCGACCCGGACACGCTCCTGGACGAGGCGCTCACCCAGGTCCGCCGCCTGATCGGCACCACCGACGGCCAAAGCCTGCGGTCCGTCGCGGTCATCGTCCCCGACGACTTCGCGTGGGCCGACAAGATCGACCACCGGTTGGCCGAGACCGGCGGCATCACCACCGAGGAGCACCAGGCAGTCTCCGTGCTCCCCGCGTCGCAGGCCAAGGGCATGGAGTTCGACCACGTCCTCGTCGTCGAGCCGTCCGCCATCGTCGACCAGGAACCGGCCGGCCTGCGCCTGCTCTACATCTCCCTGACCCGTAGCACCCAGAGTCTGACGATCATGCACTCCACCCCTCTTCCACCGGCGCTGACAGGCGCTGATGACAGCCGGTCTCCCGAGACCGAGCCCCGCCAGGACACGGAAGGGGGCGCCATGCCTCGGATCGGCACCGACCTCCGAGTACGGGTGATCTCCGTCAGCGGCGGCATGTACCGGGCCGAACCCACCGAGGCCACCACGGACCGCCCGCTCTACGTGGCCGTACGGAGCGGTGCCGTACCGCCCGCTGTCGGAACCGAGCTCGACGTGTGGGTGCTGCGCCACTCCTCGAACGCCACGTTCGTCACAGCGGACGAGTTCGGCCGCCTGCCCATCTCTCCCACCATGCTGGAGCGGTACCTGGATGCCCTCGGCATCATTGAGGACCTGACGGGCGGAGACGTCCCGGACAACGCCCGCTCCCGGATCTCGGAACTCAAGGGCATGGCCACGCGCTGCCTCAAACTGGACCAGCATGACTGGCTGGACGTATGGCGGGTCCTGGGTTCCCCCGACAAGTCAAGCCTGAGTCGGCTTCAGAACCTCGCTGTGAGTACCAACCACGCCTTGAAGTCCGGCACCTTCGACCCTGACGTCTTCCGGACCGAACTGGCGCAGAGTGGCTGGTCCGATGCCCTTTCCACAGCGCGGGAGGCCTTGACCCGGCGACTCACCGCCCCAGTCGAGGGAAAGCACCGGACCGAGGACACGAGCCCTTTGCCCCAGCCGCAAAGTGTCACCGACACTCCTGAATCCCACGAGCAGTACGAACAGCCTCAGCAGAACGCGTCGAAGGAGTCCGGCACCATGGCCGCCACCCCGTACACAGCCGAGCCGACCGCGGACCTGCTGCAGCACCTGGAAGCGGCTGTCGCCGGGGACCGGGCCTGCAAGACGCACGAAGCCGTGCGCTTCGAACTGATGGCCGCCCTCCTGCGCGCGGACCTGCAGCCCGAGAACCTCACAGTCACCGACGTCAGTTGCGGAACCGAAACGGGCCTCGCCCTCTACGAGGTCCTTGGCGCCGGCCAGACGTCCCACGCCGACCTCCGCGCAGGCGCAGCGCGGCTCCTGGAGGCTGAACACGCCCTACCGACCAAGGCAGACCGCCTTTACCTCGTCCTCTCCGAGCCGCCGGCCGAACCGTGGTCCGCCGACTCCATCCGTGACGTTTTCACGATCGACGTCATCTGGCGCACCCCCGGCGGCTGGGAGGGCAACGAAGCCAAGACGGCCCTGGGAGCGGGCTGAGGGGCAACCGAGCTGCCGGGGCTCCGGGTTTGGAGAGACCGGCGGATTCGCCCCTCACCGGCTCGCACGGGTCGCCCTTGCATCCGGGCCGTACGCGTCGATTTGACCTGCACCTGTCAACGATGCTGTGCGACCGCCGATCCGGGGTCTGCCCCAGTCGCTCGGCCGGCTGGACGACGGGCTGAGCATCGCCCGCAACGTCACCCGGTTCGCCCCGACCGCCACCAACCACCGGATCCGGGCCCGGCCGGCGCACTTCCGGGAAGCCGGGCAGGCCGGCTCGCCAAAACCCTTCCGGGCGGGGAGAGGTTCCAGGCGACGCTGCTACCGGCGGACCCGCTGCCGCAGGTGCTGATGCCGGACAAGCCGACCAACAGCCTGGACATGGCCGGCGTCGCACAGCTCGCCTCGGCACGGCGGTCCTACGAGGAGGCGCTGATCGTGGCCACGCAGGACGTGCCGTTTCTCGCGGGAGAGCGGGATCACCCGGTGGCTGCGCCTGGGCGCCGAACTGACCGGGGTGGGCCGATGCGACGGCCCGAGCAGAACGGCCTGTCGTGGGGAACGCGGCCCTGATGCTTCCGGTCCGGCACCCCGCCGCGGAACGCCTTGCGCCCGGGTCCGTCGGGAGGATCCCGACGGACCGTCGCCGGTCACCGGCCGTGCCACCACCTGGCCAGGGGATTCGACGCCCAGCGCCGGGTCCGGCCCCGGAAACCGGGCTCCCTCCCCGTGGAGTCCGCGCCCTCGTGTGCCGAGGACGCGGGAGCCGGGGCAGGATCGGTGGCTTGTCGGGCGCCACCGATCCCCCCGTCGCGGGGGGCCGGGGCGGCCGGGACGGGCATGGCGGCGGACGCGGGAGTGGCCCGGGCCACGGGTGGGAAGGTCACCGGCAGGGCGACGAGGCCCCGGCTGAAGGGGCCGGGCCGCCAGGTCAGCTGATCTGCGGGGATGGCGAGGGAGAGGTCCGGGAGCCGGTCGAGGACGCACTCGATGGCCACGGAGGCGATCATGTGGGCGGGCTCCCGGGCGGGGCAGCGGTGCGGTCCCGCTCCCCAGGCCAGGTGTGCCCGGTTGCCGGCACGCCGGCTGTCGGCCAGGGCGGGATCGTTGTTGGCGGCGGCGAAGCTGATCACCACGGGCTCCCCCGCCCGCAGCGGGATTCCCTCCAAGGTGGTGTCCACATACGGGTAGTGCACCGCGTAGTTGGCCATCGGCGGGTCGGTCCACAGCACCTCGCCCAGGGCGTCCTCGATCAGGAGCCTGCCGTCGCCGACACTGCCGGCGAACCGCTCGTCGGAGAGCAGCAGCCGCAGCGTGTTGGCGATCAGGTTCTGTTCCTGCTCGTATCCGGAGCCCATGATGACGATGAGCTGGTGAATCAGCTCCTCGTCGTTGAGCTGCACCGGGTGCTGGACGAGCCAGGAGATCACGTCCTCGCCGGGCTGTGCGCGCTTGAGAGCGATCATGTCGGCTATGCAGCGAATCAGTTCGTTGTCCGCCTTCTCGGGTTCCACTCCGTCGAAGAGGTCGGTCGTGGCGGCGACCACCCGGTCGCTGTACTCGGGCGGGCAGCCGAACAGGGCGGTGAGGAGATACGCCGACAGGGGTTTGGCGTAGTCGTTCAGGAGATCGGCCCCGCCCTTCGTCGCGAAGCCGTCGATGAGCAGACCGGCGGTGCTTTCGACGTGCTCGTGCAGGGCGAGGACGTCGACACGCCGGAGGGCGTCGGACACGGCAGCGCGCAGGCGGGCGTGTTCGGCACCTTCGGTGCGCTGGCAGTTCGGACGCGGTGCCATCGCCTGGAGTGCGAGACTGTCGGCCGGGACGCGCCCCTCGTTCAGAGCCCGCCAGCGACGCGAGTCCTTCCCGTACTTGTCCGTGGCACGCAGGACCTGGAGGGCGGCGCGGTAGCCGGTGACGAGCATGACGTCGACACCGGGGACGATCTCGGCAGGGGCCACGGGGCCCTGTCGGCGTAGCCGCTCGTAGACGTGCGCGGGGTCGGCCGTGAAGTCCGGCCCGTACAAGGGGAGGCCCCCGCCGCCGTGCGCCGGGCAGCCGGGGGGCGGTACGGCTGTGGAATCCGGGTGGGAGGTCACGCAAGCTCCTGGGCAGTACGGGTCTGCAGATACTGGACGAGGGCGAGCAGCGCCGCGGAGGCGGATGCGCGGTCCCGGGCGTCGCAGAGAACGAGAGGGGTCTCGGGGAGGAGGTCGAGCGACTCGCGGATCTCCTCACCGGCGAAGTGCGGCGAGTCGTCGAAGTGGTTGACAGCGACGGCGTAGGGCAGTCCGCGTTCCTCGAGGAGGTCCATGACGGGGAAGGACGCATCGAGGCGGCGGGTGTCGGCAAGGACCAACGCCCCCAGGGCCCCGTGGGTCATGTCCTTCCACAGCGGCAGGAACCGCTCCTGACCGGGGGCGCCGAACAGGTAGAGCACGAGGCTGTCACTGACGGTCAGCCGGCCGAAGTCCATGGCGACGGTGGTGGTGGTCTTGCCCCGGGTGCCCGTCAGGTCGTCGATGTGGGCGCCGGCCTGGGACATGGTCTCTTCGGTGCGCAGCGGCCGGATCTCCGAAAGAGTGCCGACCATGGTGGTCTTGCCGACGCCGAAGTGGCCCGTGACCACGATCTTCACGGCTTTGGTGACGGTATCTCTCAGATAGCGGACGTCAGAGGAGGGAACGGAGTCCATTGAGGAGTTCTTCCAGGATCTGTGCGTCGTGGCGCTGGGCCGGGGGTACGGGGACGCGGGTGGTGACGTGCCCGGTGTCGACGAGGTCGGCGATCAGGACCTTCGTGACACTGACCGCCAGGCCCAGGTATCCGGCGATCTCGACGACCGACAGCGGGCCCCCGAGACACAGCTCCATGAGGCGCTGCTTCTCGGGGGTGAGGCCGCCGGTCGGCAGGTCGCCCGCGGCGACCACGAGGGTGACCGGGTCGAGGGTGTTGCGGGTGGGCCTGGCGCGGCCCTCCGTCACCACGTAGGGCCGCACCAGGCCTCGCTCCCGTTTGGGCGGACTCATGTGGAGTAGTCCGGGTCGCTCCGCGGCGGACTGGTCATCTCCTTGCCCAGACGGTCCACCAGTTTGTGCATCCGGTAGGTCACCGCCTCCATGTCCACGGTGCTGTCCGCCGAGACGGCCAGGTAGGTGCTGGCCCCCGCCGCCACGACGAAGACGTAACCGGCGTCGAACTCGACGAGCGTCTGGCGCCAGGGGGTGTCCGAGGAGCCGCAGAACTCGGCAGTGCTACGGCTGATGGACTGCAGACCGGACAGGCCTGCGGCCTGCCGCTCGGCCTCGTCGCGGTCGATGTTCTGGGAGTGGGCGCGCAGCAACCCGTCGGCCGACAGGAGGATCGCGTGGAGCGCTCCCGGTACCTCCAGGGCGTCCTCGAGCATCCAGTTCAGATTCCCGTTCACTCCTACTTCCCTTCTTCGTCCGAGGCGTTGTCCGAGCGCGCGGAGCGGGCTCCGCGCTGCCAGGCGCCCATGGTGGAGGCCGTCTCCTCGGGGGACGGCTTTCCGGTGCGGGACCGCGGTCGGGGGCGGCAGCCGAGACGGGCTCGGCCGGACCGGCCTGCGGCTGGCGCCGGCGGCGTTTGGGAAGCCCGTTGGCCGTGGCGGAGGGGGCTCGGAAGCCTGTGCCCGGCGCGGGCGCATGCGGAGCCCCGGTCCGTGCGGTCACGTCCGGGTGCGGCATCGCCGCCGGTCCGGCGGGCCTGGACGGTGCTGGGGGGAGGTCGTCGACGATGCGGGTGAGGAGCGCGTCGGGCAGGAACACCACGGCGCGGACCCCGCCGTAGGGGGACTGTGTGTCGACCGAGACGCGGAAGCCGTACCGTGCGGCGAGCACCCCGGCGACGGGCAGGCCGAACTGCGGCGGTTCGCCGAGCCGGGTGACGTCGACCGGGTGCCTGCCGGACAGGACGGCCGAGGCTCGCTCGATCTCCTCACTGTGCATGCCGACACCGGCGTCGTCGATCACCACGGAGGTGCCGTTGTGCGCCGGCTGGACCCGCACCTCCACGGAGGTGTTGGGCTCGGAGTGGCGCGCCGCGTTGTCCAGCAGCTCGGCAATGGTGAGAACGACCGGCTCGACGGCCTGGCTGACCACGGCGATGCCGACATGGCCGTGGACGACGATACGGCGGTAGTCGCGGATCCGGGAGGTGGCACCGCGCACGACGTCGCTGAGTGTGGAGGCGTCGCGCTGTCGGCCGGGCCACGCCCCGCACAGAACGGCGATGGCCTGGGCACGTCTGCCGAACTGGGAGTTGGTGTGGTCGATGTGCAGGAGGTCCTGGAGCACTTCGGGGTCGTCGTGCCGGTTCTGCATCTCCGTGATGGCCAGTTGCTGCTCGTTGGCCAGTCCCTGGACGGCGCGCATCGCGCCCTTCAGGGCGCTGCGGGCGGATCGGTCGGCGTGTTCCCTGGCCTTCTCCCGGACGCTGGTGAACCGTTCGAGGATCCCTTCCAGGTCCCGGCCGAACTGCGTCGCGGCGAGCTTCTCGTCCAAGGGCTCCGGGGGCGCGGTCGGCTCGGGGCGCTGCGGGCCCGTCAGTGCGGGCAGCCGTACGGTGGCGAAGTGGCGGATCTCCGCATCGCGGACCCGCACGGCGTCCTCCAGCGCGGAGGCTCGTCTCCGGGCGTTGGCCGTGACGTTCCGTTGACGTACCAGCAGTACCAGCACGCCGATGAGTCCGGCGGAAAGCACCCAGAAGGCCGCCTCCGGAATGTGTCGGATCATGAATTCCTCGTGAAATGTGCGAGCTCCGGTCCGACAGTTTCCCGCGAGCCGTGGGCAATGCAGCCGGTCGGAGTCCGCAGCGCCCAGGGCGGAACGTTTCTGCTCGTGGAGCGAAACCAGCGAACGACTTTCCCCGTCACATCGGCTGTCATGGATGACCGGCTGGGAGCTCAGGGAAGGTGTGTGCCATGTCCGTCCTCAAGGAGTGGATCTTGGGTGCAGCATACAAGCAGCCTCGCTCTATGAAAACGCCTTGCAAAAAAACCGCCCCCGGGCCCTGGTTTTTCCTTTCGGCCCGCCCGTCGTTGCCTGTTGGATGGCTGTTTTGACCCGGATCACGGTGATCGACGGCGAGAGGATCCGCCGCTTCGACGTCGTCCTGCAAGTCAACGGCCTGTCCCTCACCCTCGTCGAGCCGCAGCGTGCCGGCGACGAGGACGTGACGCCGCAGATGGGCACAGGCCCAAGTGGCCCCGCACGTACAGGAATTACCGAACGCCTTCCGCTACATCGTCGTTCTGCTCTCCCACGGCATCACCGCGAAGTACGGCACGCCGTTCACCCCGTATGGGCACTTCCCCCGTGATACCGCAAGAGTCCGGTTCAGAAGCGTCTGCGTCGTGATCGACGAGGGTCACGTCGGATGCAGACGCGCGGGCCGCGTCGGCGAAGTACTGCTCGTCGGCACCGTGGGCGAGTCCGAGAAGGGCGCCCTGGCTGAGGTCGACGAACAGCGCCCTGAGCCCGATGGCCAGGCGTTGTGCCTGATGCGACGTCACGATGCTGCCATAGTGCGATCGTCCGGTGAACAACGCGCACCGTCTCCGCGCGGAAACGGGACGGAGCGAGCCTGCCCGACACGAACAGACCGGTGGGCACGGTCCCCGCGTCCGCCAGCCGCAGCGCGACCTCGTAGCCCAGCGACGGCCCATGCTGTGGTCGAACAGCGCGACGGGGCGGTCGGCCCACGGAAGCACGGCCTTCGTCGGATCGGCGGCGCGGTGCGTCTGCGCCCGGACCTCGAGCTCGGCCTTCCACAATGTGTGCCGGAACGCCGAAGTCACCGGCTTACGGACAAGGTTCAGGCGGGCCAGCTCGGCTCGCAGGCCCTGCAGGGCGCGCAGAGCTCTGCGCTGACGTGCCGGATACGGTCAGGAAGTAGAAGGTCCAGGGTTTCGCCGCAGTCGTGTGACAACGGAGTCGGCGTTCGGGCTTCGGGGAAGCCCGGGCTTCACCGCGGGTGTTGCAGCAGCGCGAACCGCGCCCCCTCCGGGTCCGTCACCGTCGCGACCCTGCCGTGGGCGCTGTCCTGGGCCTGTGTGAGGATCTGGCCGCCCAGGCGTAGGACGTGGTCCACCGCGTCGTCGAGGTCGGCCACGGTGAAGTACGTCGTCCAGTGCGGGCCCCGGTCCCGGGGCAGGCCGTTGCCCACGCCGTGGACGGCGGCCACGGGGCGGCCCTCCAGGTTCAGGGTCACGTAGTCGATGCCGGAGGAAAGCTCCGGCTCCTCGGTGTAGCCGAACACCGACGCGTAGAACTTGGCCATGCGTTCCGACTCGAAGGTCGTCAGCTCGTTCCAGGCGGGCGCGCCGGGTACCCCGGTGACGGCCGTGCCGAGGTGCGCGGACGCCTGCCGGATGCCGAAGACGGCCCCCGAGGGGTCGGAGCCGATCGCCAGCCGCCCGGCGTCGGGGGCGTCCAGCGGGCCGACCCCGATCGTGCCGCCGCACGACCGCACAGCCTCGGCCGTGCGGTCCACGTCCGCGGAGGCGAAGTAGGGCGTCCAGGCGAGGGGCAGGTGACGGTCCGGCGGCAGCAGACCGATGCCGGCCACCTCGCGACCGTCGAGCAAGGCGCTTACGTACGGGCCGAGTTGCTGCGGTCCGGGCTGGAACTCCCAGCCGAACAGCGCTTCGTAGAACATCCGGGCCGTGTCCGGTCCATGCACCATGAGGCTCACCCAGCAGGGTGTGCCGGGCGCGTGCTGAACGGGCGCTTCACCGTCTCGGCGGGTGGCCCCCCGTGCGTCGGTCATCGTCACTCTCTTCTCGGCCGCCCTTGCGGTGGCCGTGCTCTTCTCGACCCGGGCGAGGGTCGTGTCGCGTCCGTTCCGCGGATCATCGCCGTGCCGCCAGGGGCATCAGCCACGGTGCCGCGCGCTCCGGGCCCCCCGTACGGCGGTTCCCGTCTTTGGAGGATGCCCGATGTGCGGGCCTCCCCCCTTTGCGGCGAGCCTGCCGGATGACGCCGAGCGGCAGTACAGCATGTGTCCGATCCCATACGCCTCGTGATCGGGTCCGTCAGGCCGAGCAGATTAGCCGGACATGGACGACTCGGCCACCCCGTGCGCGAGGATGGGGACCATGAACGCCATCATCTCCGCATCCGAACTCGCCGGTGAACTGGCGGGCGATGACCCGCCGGTGCTGCTCGACGTCCGCTGGCAGCTCAGCACGCCCGCGGCGGCCGGTGAGCCGCCGTTCGACGGCCGGGCCGCATACCTGGGCGGACACCTTCCCGGTGCCGTTTTCGTCGACCTGGACAGGGAGTTGGCCAGCCGCCGGCCGGGCGGGGACGCCATCCGCTGCCCGATCCCGAGGAGTTCGGCGCCGCCATGCGCCGTGCGGGCGTGTCGGTGGGCAGGCCGGTGGTCGTGTACGACGGCGGATTGGGCTGGGGGGCCGCCCGCGCGTGGTGGCTGCTGCGCTGGACGGGTCACCCGGACGTGCGGGTCCTCGACGGCGGGTTGCCGTCCTGGGAGGGCCCGCTCGAGACCTCGGTGCCACAGCCGGACGAGGGCGACTTCGCGCCGGTACCGGCGGCGGCCGGGCTGCTCGACGCCGACGGCGCGGCGGCGCTGGCCCGCTCCGGGCTGCTGCTGGACGCGCGGGCGGGGGAGCGCTACCGGGGCGAGGTGGAGCCGATCGACCGGGTCGGCGGGCACATCCCGGGCGCGGTCTCGGCGCCCACCACCGAGAACGTCGGCCCGGACGGCCGATTCCTGCCCGCCGAGGAACTGAGCACGCGGTTCCGGGCGTTGGGCGCGTCCGCGGACACGCGGGTCGGCGTGTACTGCGGTTCCGGTGTCTCGGGGGCGCACGAGGTACTGGCGCTGGCGGTGGCGGGCATCCCGGCGGCGCTGTACGTCGGATCCTGGTCGGAATGGTCGTCGGACCCGGAGCGGCCGGTGGCGGTGGGGCCGAACCCCCAGTAGGTGCGCGGCGGAAGCGGAAAGGGGGTGCTCGCCCGGGCGAGCACCCCCCTTTCCGCGCTGACCGGCACCGGATCACCTCAGTGCCGGGGCCCGGTCATTCCTGCTTCTTGCGCCGGGTTCCGAACACGATCTCGTCCCAACTCGGTACCGCGGCGCGGCGGCCCGGACGGACGCCGTCCGCCTCCGCCTGACGGTCGGTGGAGCCGACGAGACGGTCGCGGTGACTGCTGACGGCACGGGGCATGAGGACGTCCGCGTAGGCGGAACCGGCCGAGGCCGCGGAGCCGGCGGCTCCTCCGCCTCGGATTCACTGTCGAGCTCCTCGGGAACGGGCTCGGGAGCCCGCTCGGGAACCACCAGGTCGCCCCGGAAGCTCGGCACCGCCTCCAGCAGGCTGGTGAGCGAGTCGCGCTCACCGCCGGCCGGGACCACCGACTCCTCGTCGGACTCGGGCCCATGACCGGGCGGCAGGCTCTGCCGCTCGCGCGGCAGCCGGGCGATGCGCGGCACGAACGGGAAGCTGGGCTCGGGCGCCGCGGCGAGGTCGTCGGACTCGCCGATCAGCGAGCGCGCCTCGTCGTCGACGGCCTGGACGAGCCGCCGGGGCGGGTCGTACGTCCAGCTCGCCGAGTGCGGCTCGCCCGCGACCCGGTAGACCAGCAGCACCTCCCAGGTGCCGTCGTCGCGGCGCCAGGAGTCCCACTGCACGGTGTCCTTCTCGGCGCCGCGCAGCAGCAACCGCTCCTGCACGGCCTCGCCGAGCGGCGGGCCGGAGTTCTCGCCGGGGCGGCGGACCGGGGTCTTGCGGGCGCGTTCCGCCATGAAGGCGCGCTCGGCGAGCACGGGGCCCTCGAAGCGGCGGACACGGTCCACGGGGATGCCGGCCATCTGGGCGACCTCTTCCGCGGTCGCACCGGCACGTATACGCGCCTGGATGTCGCGGGGGCGGAGATGGCTCTCCACCTCGATCTCGATCTGGCCGAGGCGGGGACGGTCGCCGCGCACCGCGGCGCGCAGACGTTCGTCGATCGGAAGCGTGTACTCCGTGCTGTCCGCAGCCTTCAGCACCAGCCGTGTGCCGTCATTCGAGACGGCCACGACACGCAGTTCGGGCATGGGGACCTCCCGGGTGGTGCCTGCCGACGTCACGTGCGTCGCTGCTTCCGCTAGTCGAGTGTGGCCTGCCCGGGTGCAGCCTGCCACAACCTTGCCGAGTTGCCCGGCGTGTTGGGCGCGGGCCCTGGATCGCCGTTATGACACGGTTACCTATTCGCAACGCTGAGTGACCAACCGCGTCACCCTGTGCAACTAGCCCCCTCCCGGCGGTCCCTGGGGATCCGAGCACCCTGGTGGGCGTCCGGACCCAGGGCTCGCAACAGTACTCCATTCGGGCCAAGTGCGTGGATCGGCGCGCCGCTCGACTTCCCGCAAGGGGTGCCGTTCGGCCGCCGCGGCCCGCACCCGCCGATCCCGGGCGTGGGGAACTTCACGGAACCGCCGGAAGCGGAACTATTCGTTTCGGTTGGACGTCGACTTGTCGTGTAGTTGATCGATCATGTGCGGGAATGCGCGGGAAGGTAGATAAGGTCCAGGAATGCGTGAAAGGTCGGTTGTCGCAGGTGGGCACGGTGACACGGAGGAGGAGAAGCGCGCGCGGATCGATCTGAGCATGGCGCAGGTCGCCGGCAGTGCGGTGGCCGCGGTGCTGGGCGCCCAGCTCGCCTCGTCCTTCGGCGTCTACGGGACGATCATCGGCGCCGGAGTCATGAGCATCGTCGCCACCTGCGGCGGAACGATCTTCCAGCACTTCTTCAAGCGCACCGGTGAGCAGTTCCGCGTGGCCACCGTGGTGTCCGGCCTGGCCACCGCACCGGCCGGGGGACGGGCCGCGCCCGCGCCCGGCGAGTTCACCGAGGGCACCGTGTACCGGGGCCGGGCCAGGGGAGTGCGGTGGGGCGGGAAGCGGATGCTGGTCGCGACCGCGCTGGTGTTCGGGATCACGATGGCCGGAATCACCACCTACGAACTCGTTTCGGGCCAGAGCCTCAGCGGCGCACCCAGCACCACCGTCGGCAACGCCGTCACCGGTCAGCACACGTCCGGCTCCGGGGGTTCCGGCGGTTCGGGCGACCAGGACTCCGGTGAACCCGACGACTCCGGGACGTCGAACGACCCCGGCACCTCGGACGGTTCCGAGCACTCCGGTGGGGACGGGCCGGCGCCCGCGCCCTCCGCGACGCCTCAGGACGGGGGTGCCGCCACCGGCTCCGGAGGCGACACGCCGGACGACGGCGACACGCCGGCGGGCACCCCGGACGGCACCGGGAGCCAGGACACCGGCGCCCCCGCGAACCCGGAACCGGACGTGTCCGCTACGACCCCAGGACCCTCCGCAGATAGTCGTTCCGGAACAGACGTTCCGGATCAAGGCGGTCCCGCAGTGCCGTGAACTCGGCGAAGCGCGGATACACCCGGGAGAAGTAATCGGCGTCCCGCGTGTTGATCTTCCCCCAGTGGGGCCGCCCCTCGTGGGCGGTGAAGATGCGCTCCGCCGCCGTGAAGTACCCCTGGTAGGGGGTGCCCCGGAACATGTGGATCGCGAGGTACGCGGTGTCGCGGCCGGAGGCCGTGGACAGGGTGACGTCGTCGGCCGGGGCCGTACGCACCTCGACGGGGAAACTGACCCGGAGGGGTGAACGGTCGACCATGGCCTTCAGCTCGCGCAGCGTGTCCACCAGGGCCTCGCGCGGCACCGCGTACTCCATCTCCACGAAGCGCACCCGGCGGGGCGAGGTGAACACCTTGTGCGGGATGTCGGTGTAGGTCCGCGCGGACAGGGCCCTGCTGGAGATCCGCGCGAGGGCGGGGACGGTCGCGGGCACCGCGCGGCCGACCCAGTTGACCGCCTGGAAGACGCCGTTGGAGAGGAACTCGTCCTCGAGCCAGCCCTTGACGGGATGCACCGGCCGTTGCGGGCCCGCGCTGCGGTTGTTCCGCTTGGTGTTGGTGCTGCCGGTGTGGGGGAACCAGTAGAACTCGAAATGCTCGTTCTCGGCGTGGAGTTCGTCGAACTCGGCGAGGACGCGGTCGAGGGGCATCGGCTCCTCACGGGCCGTCAGCAGGAAGATCGGCTCGACGGCGAAGGTGATCGCGGTGACGATGCCGAGGGCGCCGAGGCCGATGCGGGCGGCCGCGAAGACCTCCGGATTCTCCTTCTCGGAGCAGACGAGCACCGAGCCGCCGGCGGTGACCAGTTCCAGGCCCCGGATCTGCGCGGCGAGGGAGGCGGAGTCACGGCCGGTGCCGTGGGTGCCGGTACTGGTGGCCCCGGCGACGGTCTGCTCCATGATGTCGCCCATGTTGGTGAGCGACAGCCCCTCCCGGGCGAGAGCCGTGTTGAGCCGCTTGAGCGGGGTGCCGGCCTCGACCGTGACGGTGCCCGCCGCCCGGTCGATGTGGCGTATCCCCGTCAGCAGATGAGGGCGGATCTGCACGCCGTCGGTGGCGGCTATGGAGGTGAAGGAGTGCCCGGTGCCGACCGCCTTCACCGGGAGGCCGTCCTCGGCGGCCCGGCGTACGGCCGACGCCAGCTCGTCGACGGAGGCCGGCGTGACCTCCCGCGCGGGGCGGGCGCGGACGGTGCCTCCCCAGTTACGCCATATTCCGTTCTTCGCGCTCGCCGTGCTGCCCAACGGAGCCTCCCCGACCCGGAGCCGGCCGCTTCGAGCCGGCGGTACCCGAGGAAACCGACCACGACCGCGACGGCTCCGGACACCGCCGGAACCCCGTACCCGGCACGCGCCCCGGCCGCGTCGATCACCCAGCCGGACGCGGCGGAGCCGAGGGCGACACCGACCGCGAGCCCGGTGCTCACCCAGGTCATGCCCTCGGTGAGCTGCGCGCGTGGTACGTGCTCTTCGATGAGGGACATCGTCGTGATCATCGTGGGAGCGATGGACAGACCCGCAACGAACAGCGCCACGGCCAGCAACGGCAGGTTTCCGACCAGTAGGAGGGGGATCATACTCACGGCCATGGCGCATACGCCCAGCAGCCAGCGGCGTTCGGGCGCTCCGGCGAAGCGCATCAGCCCGAACACCACCCCCGCCGTGCAGGAGCCCAGCGCGTACACGGCGAGCACCACACTGGCGGCGGCCTTGTGCCCGCGCTCCTCCGCGAAGGCCACGGTGACCACGTCCACGCCGCCGAAGATCGCCCCGGTCGCCGCGAACGTGGCCACCAGGACCCGCAGCCCCGTGGAGCGCAGCGCCGTGCCGCCCCCCACGGGCCCGCGGCCTCCGCCCGTGCGTCCGCCGCCCTTGCCGGTGAGCTCGCGGCCGCTCCCCGGGCGTTCGCGCGGATGCGGGGTCGGTTCGGTGGCACGCTGTGCCGTCAGCCAGAAGACGCCGACCGCCAGGAAGCAGGCCGCGAGCAGCGGACCGGCCTCCGGGAACCACGCGGTGGAGAGCCCGATGGAGATGATCGGCCCGAAGATGAAGCAGAGCTCGTCCATCACGGACTCGAAGGAGTACGCGGTGTGCAGCTGCGGGGTGCCCCGATACAGGTCGGCCCAGCGGGCCCGGACCATCGCGCCGACGCTCGGCACACAGCCGATGCCGACGCAGGCGACGAAGAGCACCCAGTCCGGCCAGCCGTAGTGCGCGGCGAACAGCAGCAGCGCCGCCGCGGTGAGTGAGAACAGCGTCGCCGGGCGCAGTATCCGCCGCTGCCCGTACTGGTCCACCAGACGGGAGACCTGGGGGCCCGCCACCGCGGCGGCCATGGCGAGGGTGGCCGCCAGGGCGCCGGCCAAGCCGTACCGTCCCGTCAGCTGGGAGATCATCGTGACCACGCCGATGCCCATCATGGACAGCGGCATCCGGCCGAGGAACCCCGCGGCCGAGAAGCTTTTGCTGCCGGGGGCGGCGAACAGGGCGATGTAAGGGCTGGGCACGAGGTCTCCGAGGATCTCAGCTGGGGGCGACCGCGAGAGAGACCGGACTTCCAGTAATTCCAGTAAGGTGCGACCGCAGTCGATGCAGCTTACTGGTAAGGCGACCCTAATGTATCCCACGCGCCGCCCCATGGCCCGGTCGGCCCCCGCCGTTACCCGGCTGTCGGTGCCGGGTGGCAGGATCGAGGCATGCCTGACGAGCTCGATCCCACTCCCTACGACGCCCTGCTGCTGCTCTCCTTCGGAGGCCCCGAAGGCCCGGACGACGTGGTCCCGTTCCTGGAGAACGTGACACGCGGGCGCGGCATCCCCAAGGAACGCCTGAAGGAAGTCGGGGAGCACTACTTCCTGTTCGGCGGGGTCAGCCCCATCAACGAACAGAACCGCGCCCTGCTGGACGCGCTGCGCGAGGACTTCGCCGCCCACGGCCTGAACCTGCCGGTCTACTGGGGCAACCGCAACTGGGCGCCCTATCTGACCGACACGCTGCGCGAGATGATCCGCGACGGCCGCCGCCGCGTCATCGTCCTGGCGACCAGCGCCTACGCCTCGTACTCCGGCTGCCGCCAGTACCGAGAGAACCTCGCCGACGCCCTGGCGACGCTGGCGGCCGAGGGCCTGGAGCTGCCCGAGGTCGACAAGCTGCGGCACTACTTCAACCACCCCGGCTTCGTGGAACCCATGGTCGACGGTGTCCTCCGCTCGCTCGCCGAGCTGCCCGAGGAGGTGCGCGACGGCGCGCACCTCGCCTTCTGCACCCACTCGATCCCCACCGCCTCCGCCGACACCTCCGGTCCCGTCGAGGAGCACGGCGACGGCGGCGCGTACGTACGGCAGCACCTGGACGTGGCCCGGCTGATCGCCGACGCCGTACGGGAGCGCACCGGCGTGGAGCACCCCTGGCAGCTCGTCTACCAGTCCCGCTCCGGCGCCCCGCACATCCCCTGGCTGGAGCCCGACATCTGCGACCACCTCGAGGAGCGGCACGCGGCCGGGGCGCCGGCCGTGGTCATGGCCCCCATCGGCTTCGTCTCCGACCACATGGAGGTCATCTACGACCTCGACACCGAGGCCGCGGCCAAGGCGGGGGAGCTGGGCCTGCCGGTGCGCCGCTCGGCGACCGTGGGAGCCGACCCGCGGTTCGCCGCCGCGATCCGCGACCTGATCGTGGAGCGCGCGGCCACCGAGCGCGGCCAGGAGGACGTCACCCCCTGTGCCCTGGGCGCCCTGGGTGCGAGCCACAACCTCTGCCCGGTGGGCTGCTGCCCGGCCCGTGCCCCGCGTCCCGCCGCCGCGGGTGCCGACAGCCCCTACGCGTGAGGAGCGCCGTGACCGACCCCCTGCACGCGGAACTGCTGGAGCTGGCCCGCGAGGCGGCGCGGCGCGCGGGTGAGCTGCTGCGGGACGGCCGCCCGGTCGACCTCGAGGTCGCCGCGACCAAGTCCAGCCCGATCGACGTCGTCACCGAGATGGACATCGCGGCCGAGAAGCTGATCACCGGTCTGATCGCCGAGCGTCGGCCGGACGACGGCGTCCTCGGCGAGGAGAGCGGTACGACCGAGGGCACCAGCGGCGTCCGGTGGGTGATCGACCCGCTCGACGGAACGGTCAACTACCTTTACGGACTGCCCACTTGGGCCGTCTCCATCGCCGTCGAGCAGGACGGCGAGACCGTGGTCGGGGTGGTCGCGGCTCCGATGCGCGGCGAGACGTACCACGCCGTCCGAGGCGGCGGCGCCCGTGCCACCGGTGCCTGGGAGGGCGAGCGCACGCTGATTTGCCGCCCCGCGCCGCCCCTCGACCAGGCCCTGGTCTCGACCGGCTTCAACTACGTCACCGAGGTCCGCACCCATCAGGCCGGCGTCGCGCAGCGGCTGATCCCGCTCCTGCGGGACATCCGGCGCGGCGGCTCGGCCGCGGTCGACCTCTGCGACCTCGCCTGCGGCCGCCTCGACGGCTACTACGAGCGCGGACTGCATCCCTGGGACCTGGCGGCGGGTGACCTGATCGCCCGGGAGGCGGGCGCGCTGACCGGTGGACGACCCGGTGAGCGCCCCTCGTGGGATCTCACGGTCGCGGCCACCCCGGGCGTCTTCGAGCCCCTCCAGCGGCTGCTGGAGGACTTCGGCGCCTGGCACGACTGACGGAAGGACGACCGGGGGAGGCCCCGGCGGGAGACGACGAAGCGGGCCCCCGGTGCTGGATTCACCGGGGGCCCGCCTCGATCGCATTCACGCATAGGTACCGACGCGCTGGTGCTGACGCGGCCGGGTTGATCAGGCGTAGGCCGCGCCGACCTCCACACCGTGCTCGGCAGCGAGCCGGCGCAGGTCGTCGAGCTCGCCCTGCTCCACCTCGACGAGGAAGTCGTCACCCTCGTCGCGGGCCCGGGACAGATCGGACTCGGTCGTCCTTATGCGCTGCAGAAGTCCTGCGGTGAAAGCGTCCATGCTGCGCCCCCTCGTCCTGGGTCGTGGGTCGATGGCACGACGGTGTGCCGTTCGAAAGGGGCGATCACGTCTGCGGTGGATGACCGGCGCCGCTCGGCCCGGGGGCTACGGCGTCGGACACCCGTGTCCGCTCTGCGGGAAACGGACTGATGCGCACCACGGGGCAAGCAGAGCGTGATCGCGGGATGTAAAGCCGTCCTCCCCAGGCTCCCTTCCGCGGAAACCTCACCGCACGAGAAAATCTCGTATTCCCGTACCGTTCTTCCGGACGTTCCCCTGTCCTGTGCCCCGCGCCATCGCCCGTTCCCGGTCGCGCGCCCCGGGCCACCGTCCGCTTCCCCGCCTTACAGCCGACTTATGGCCGAAAAGGGCAGGATGGAGGCAACACACCCACCAGCACCCCGCTCGCACGCGCTTCGGAGCGCTGCCCGGCGGGACTTCAGGAAGGACAAACGACGTGCGCGTACTCGTCGTCGAGGACGAGCAACTGCTCGCCGATGCGGTGGCCACCGGACTGCGCCGGGAGGCCATGGCCGTCGACGTCGTGTACGACGGTGCGGCCGCCCTGGAGCGCATCGGAGTCAACGACTACGACGTGGTCGTCCTCGACCGCGACCTCCCCCTCGTGCACGGCGACGACGTGTGCCGCAGGATCGTCGAACTCGGCATGCCCACACGCGTGCTGATGCTCACGGCCTCCGGCGACGTCAGCGACCGGGTCGAGGGCCTGGAGATCGGCGCCGACGACTATCTGCCCAAGCCCTTCGCGTTCAGCGAGCTCATCGCGCGCGTGCGAGCCCTGGGGCGGCGCACCAGCGTGCCGCTCCCGCCGGTCCTGGAACGCGCCGGGATCAAGCTCGACCCCAACCGCCGCGAGGTGTTCCGCGACGGCCAGGAGGTCCAGCTCGCGCCCAAGGAGTTCGCCGTCCTCGAGGTGCTCATGCGCAGTGAGGGTGCCGTCGTCTCCGCGGAGCAACTGCTGGAGAAGGCCTGGGACGAGAACACCGACCCGTTCACCAACGTGGTGCGGGTGACCGTCATGACCCTGCGCCGCAAGCTGGGCGAGCCACCGGTCATCGTGACCGTGCCCGGCTCGGGCTACCGGATCTGATTCCGTGGCCGCCACCCCCACACCCGCCCCGGGGTCCCCGCAGGCACCTCCGAAGCCCACCTGGGACCCCCGCAGGCCGGTACCGCCCTTTCCCTGGCTGCGCCCCACCATCCGGATACGGCTCACCCTGCTCTACGGCGGCATGTTCCTGATCGCGGGCATCCTGCTGCTGTCGATCATCTACCTGCTCGCCGCGAACGCGCTGAACGTGGGCAGTGACCTGCCCTTCCAGATCCTCTCCGGGCAGGTGTCCAGCGACATCTGCCATCTGCGTAGCAACGAACTGCCCGCGGACGAGCTGAACAGAGCGCTGAACGACTGCGTCAACGAGCAGCGCCAGCACGCCCTGGACAACCTGCTCAGCCGCTCCCTCCTCGCCCTGCTCGGCCTCGCGATCATCGCCTTCGCCTTCGGTTACGCCATGGCCGGCCGGGTGCTGTCGCCGCTGGGCCGGATCACCCGCACCGCACGCGCGGTGGCGGGCTCCGACCTGTCCCGCCGGATCGAGCTGGACGGCCCGGACGACGAGCTCAAGGAGCTGGCCGACACCTTCGACGACATGCTGGAGCGGCTGCAGCGGGCCTTCACCGCCCAGCAGCGCTTCGTCGGCAACGCCTCGCACGAACTGCGCACCCCGTTGGCGATCAATCGCACACTCCTCGAGGTGCACCTCTCCGACCCGGACGCTCCGGTGGAGCTCCAGCAGCTCGGCAAGACGCTGCTGGCCACCAACGAGCGCAGCGAGCAGCTCGTCGAGGGTCTGCTGCTGCTCGCCCGCAGCGACAACCAGATCGTCGAGCGCAAGCCGGTGGATCTCGCCGAGGTGGCCTCCCAGGCCATCGATCAGGTGCACGCCGAGGCGCAGGCCAAGGGCGTGGAGATCCGCGGCGACCAGAAGCCCGCGGTCGTCCAGGGCAACGGCGTACTGCTGGAGCGGATCGCCCTGAACCTGGTGCAGAACGCCGTGCGTTACAACGTCGCCGAGCGGGGGTGGGTGGAGGTCACCACCCAGGTCCAGCACGGGCAGGCGGTCCTGGTGGTGACCAACACCGGTCCGGTGGTTCCGGCGTACGAGATCGACAATCTGTTCGAGCCTTTCCGGCGGTTGCGCACCGAGCGGACGGGTAGCGACAAGGGGGTCGGACTGGGGCTCTCCATCGTCCGGTCGGTGGCGCGGGCGCACGGTGGGCACATCTACGCCCAGTCGCATGAGGGAGGTGGGCTCGTGATGCGGGTCACCCTGCCGATCTGACATCATGTCGCCGACACGCGGGGGTGTTCGCTTTCGGCAGAATGCACGGAGGGTGTCTCCGTCGCCTCCTGTGGGATCGCTCACAGGAGCGATTCCCGGTCCATTCACTCTCCGTGATCATGAAACCGCCGAAAGGCCGGGAAAGTCCCGGTTTTCAGGGGCCTTGATCACGGGAAGTACAGGGTGAGGCGGCTTTGGAGTGCCGCGTTCGGACCGTGTACGGTCCCCATCGCATCCAAGCCGATCACTCATGAGGAGTTCGGTTGGGTGTCGATTGAGTAACAGACCTTGATGTGAGGCAAAATCTCCGCCTCAGGTCGGGCACAAGTCCGGCCTCTCACGCGTTACGTGCGCTGGAGACACCGCATACACCCAGAGGGGGAGAGCGACAATGGCAACCGACTACGACACTCCACGCAAGACCGACGACGACGTCGACTCGGACAGTCTTGAAGAGCTGAAGGCCCGCCGCAACGACAAGTCGGCCTCGGCCGTGGATGTCGACGAGTTCGAGGCCGCCGAAGGCCTCGAACTGCCCGGGGCGGACCTCTCGAACGAGGAACTGGCCGTCCGGGTCCTGCCGAAGCAGCAGGACGAGTTCACGTGCATGAGCTGCTTCCTCGTGCACCACCGCAGCCAGCTGGCCCGGGAGAAGAACGGTCAGCCGATCTGCCGCGACTGCGACTGAGGGCGGGTCGGCCGTGACTGGCTCGACCCCTCCTCGGAAGCGCCGCTTCCTCGCCAGGGGAGCGGACTCGGGGCCGCAGGACGGCCCTCAGCGTGACACGCGTGACCACGAGCGAGGCTCAACCGACACCGGGGCGGCCTCGCTCGAACCCGCGGGCGACCGGGGTGACCTCCCGGTATCCGCGGAGGTCCCCACCACCGCGCCAGTGGCTCGCGGGCGTGCCGCGGCGTTCCGGGACAAGGCAGGGGAAGGCGCCCGCAAGGGCGGTGCCCGCGCGCGTGCGGCCCTGGCGTTCCTCGCGGACCGGATCATCGACACGGCCCCGCGGGTGCCCGTGAGGGACCTGCGGACGCTGCGCGGGCAGTTCCCCGGACTCGGTCCCGAGGAACTCGCGGACAAGCTGGTGGCGGGCGCGGCGAGGGCCACGGCGACGGTCGGGGCCGGAGTCGGCGCGGCGGCGATGATGCCCGTGCCGCCCGCGATGCCGACGGAGCTGGCCGCCGAGGTCACCGGCGTCGCCGCGATCGAACTGAAACTGATCGCCGAACTCCACGAGGTCTACGGCGTACGACCGGCGGGCACCCTCGCACAGCGCAGCACCGCGTATCTGAACGCCTGGTCGCAGGAGCGCGGGATCGAGGCGACCAAGCCCTCCACGGTGAGCGCGGCGATGAACAGCCGCATGAAACGCGAACTGCGCCAGCGGATCGTGAAGCGCACCGTGCGCAATCTGCCGAACCTCATGCCGTTCCTGGTGGGAGCCGCCGTCGGCGCGGTCATGAACCGCAGGGACACCAGAAAGCTCGCCACCCGCATCCAGGCCGACCTGCGCAAGATCCAGGTCTCCTGGGACGCCCTGCCCGCGCTCCCGGCCCTCGAGACCCCGGTCGACGCCCTGGACCTGCACACGTTCACCGGCGGCAGCCTCCGCAAGGAACGCAGCCTCCGCAAGGAACGCGGCGGCCGCAGGGGCCGCGGCGTACACCGAGGCCGCCTGGACGGGAACGACGGGTCCGGCGACGTCGAACCCGGGGAGCGAATCCGGAGAAGGCGGACATAGAGCCCCCTGAACCCCACCGGCCCTGTACCGCCCCAGCCTTGCCCGGCCGTGCTAGGCGGCGGCCTTCGCCGCCCGCAGTGCCTCCGCCAGCCGCTCCGGCTCACGCGTCGACAGGAAGGCGTACGGCGTCGGGTCCTCCGGGTCGGTGATCTCCACCCGCACCGCCCCCGGGATGTAGGCCCGCAGCAGCATGAAGCAGCGCGGGTCCGCCCGGTGGGTGCGCCAGGCGCGGGCCTCCTCGGCGTCCAGGACCTCCGCCTCGCCCAGTGCCGTCACCGGGATCCTCGCCTCACCGGCGATCAGCAGGCCGCCCACGACGCGGATGCGCACCGAGCCGTACGCGCTGACCACGACCGCCGCCGCAGCGCTGCCGACGGCCAGGCCACCGAGCATCGGCAGGGTGCCGAGCGGCAGCACGATCAGGGCCAGCGAGACACCCGCGAGCAAGGAGATCAGCCACCAGGAGCGGGGCGCGGTCAGGCGTTCTTCGTACGGGACGGCGGAGAGCTGCATGGATCCCAGCTTGGCAGGTGTCGGGGGATGGCCGACGCGCGGGTAAGGTCTGCGCCTGTGAGTGGTACTTCCTCAGCTCTTCAGCCTCCCGCCGATGCCGTGAAACCGGTGCGCCACCCGGACGCGCCCGCACCCGGTGAGCTCCTGGGCGCGCACTACGGCCAGTGTTTCGGCTGTGGCGGCGAACAGCCCCACGGGCTGCACCTCGAGGCGCGGGCGGGCGAAGGGGTGTCGGTCACCGCCGCGTTCACCGTGCGGCCCGCCCACCAGGGCGCCCCCGGCCTGGCGCACGGCGGGGTGCTCACCAGTGCCCTGGACGAGACGCTCGGCTCGCTGAACTGGCTGCTGCGGACGATCGCCGTGACCGGCAGGCTCGAGACCGACTTCGTGCAGCCCGTGCCGGTCGACACCACACTCCATCTGGAGGCGGAGGTGACCGCGGTGGCGGGCCGGAAGATCTACTCCACCGCCACCGGACGCATCGGCGGTCCCGGCGGCCCGGTCGCCGTCCGCGCCGACGCGCTCTTCATCGAGGTCAAGGTCGACCACTTCATCGACCACGGACGCCCCGAGGAGATCCGGGCCGCCATGGACGACCCGGACCAGGTCCGCCGGGCCCGCGCCTTCGAGGTGAACCCGTGAACGAGCCCCGCCGCGACGGCCGGCTCGAGGTGCTGATCCGGCGCGTCGACCCGGACGTACCGCTTCCGGCGTACGAGCACCCCGGTGACGCGGGCGCCGATCTGCGCACCACCGAGGCGTGCGCACTCGCGCCCGGTGAACGGGCCGTCCTGCCCACCGGAGTGTCTGTGGCCCTGCCGGAGGGGTACGCGGCCTTCGTGCACCCGCGGTCCGGGCTGGCCGCGCGCTGCGGCGTCGCCCTGGTGAATGCCCCGGGGACGGTTGACGCCGGGTACCGTGGGGAGATCAAGGTGATCGTGGTGAATCTCGATCCGCGCGAGGCGGTGCGGTTCGAGCGCTTCGACCGGATTGCCCAACTGGTTGTCCAGCAGGTCGAGCGGGTCCGTTTCGTGCCGGTCGCGGAGCTGCCCCGCTCGGTACGGGCCGAGGGGGGCTTCGGGTCCACCGGCGGCCATGCCGCGGTGGAAGGCAAGAGCGGCACAAGCGTTCAGGCCGCCGAGGGCGGCACAGCGGGTGGGAATCGATACGCTTCGGTCGTATCCGACCGGGAAGGACAGTGACGTGTTCGGACGTCGCAAGAAGAGGGATGCCGCCGAGGACGCGGCCGGCGAGGCCGAGCAGGTCGTCGACGGTGTCGACGCGGAGGCGAAGGGCGAGCCCGAGCGATTGAGGCTCGAGCCGGCACCGCGGCCCGACGGGCCCTGGGACAGTTCTGAGGTGAGCGCGCCCGGCGAGGGCCGGGTCGACCTGGGCGGTCTGTTCGTGCCCGGCGTGGACGGCATGGAGCTGCGGGTCGAGGTCGCGGGCGACGCGATCGTCGCGGCCACCGTCGTGGTGCGCGACAGCGCCATCCAGCTGCAGGGCTTCGCGGCCCCCAAGCGTGAGGGCATCTGGGGCGAGGTCCGCGAGGAGATCGCGTCCGGCATCACCCAGCAGGGCGGCATCATCGACGAGGTCGAGGGTCCGCTGGGCTGGGAGCTGCGCGCCCAGGTGCCGGTACAGCTGCCGGACGGCACGGGCGGTTTCCAGGTCGTACGGTTCGTCGGCGTGGACGGCCCGCGCTGGTTCCTGCGCGGGGTGATCTCGGGTCAGGGCGCGGTGCAGCCGCAGGCCGCCGGGCTGCTGGAGCAGATCTTCCGGGACACGGTCGTGGTGCGCGGGGACGGTCCGATGGCGCCGCGCGACCCCATCGTCCTGAAGCTGCCGAACGACGCCCAGATGGTCCCCGAGGGAGTCCAGCAGGACGAGGGCTCCGAGGGCTCCCGTTTCGCGGGTGGCATGGGACAGCTGGCGCGCGGCCCGGAGATCACCGAGGTCCGCTGAGTCTGCTGGGCGGGGCAGGGCCGCACCCGGCCGGGTGCGGCCCTGCCCCGCCCACCCGCCCCGACCGTTGATCGACCGGGTGTCCGGCAGCGATACTGGCGCCCGGTCCAGCGGCGACGCGCGCGGCCGGTACACGAGGGAGCGGGCGAATGAGCCAGGCGGTCGGCCAGGTGGTCACCGAGACCATGGTGCGCGTCGAGAACGTGCACAAGTCCTACGGCACCGGAGCCGCCGCGGTCCACGCCCTGCGCGGTGTCTCCTTCGACGTACCGCGCGGTGAGCTGGTCGCCCTCAAAGGGCGCTCCGGATCCGGCAAGACCACCCTGCTCAACATCGTCGGCGGCCTCGACACCCCGGACGAGGGACGGGTCACCGTCGACGGCCTCGACATCGCCGACCTGGACGAGAACGGGCTGCTCGCCCTGCGCCGGGACCGGATCGGCTTCGTCTTCCAGTCCTTCGGGCTCATCCCCCTCCTCACCGCGGCCGAGAACGTCGGCGTCCCGCTCCGGCTGCGCCGCGCCGACCCGCGCGAGCGCGAGGAGCGCGTGGACCTGCTGCTGTCCCTGGTGGGCCTCGCCGACCACGCGGCACAGCGGCCGGGCGAGCTGTCCGGCGGCCAGCAGCAGCGGGTCGCCATCGCCCGCGCCCTCGCCAACAACCCGGCCCTGCTCATCGCCGACGAGCCGACCGGCCAGCTCGACGCGGAGACCGGCCACTCCGTGATGGAACTGCTGCGCGCGGTCGTACGCAGCGAACAGGTCACCGCAGTCGTCGCCACGCACGACGCGACCCTGCTCGGCCTCGCCGACCGCGTCCTGGAACTCGGCGACGGCGAGATCGTCGAACCCTGACGGACGCTGACGGCCGACCGGCAGCGTTCCGTCCGGGTCCGGCAGCGTCCGTCAGGGTTCCGTCAAGGACGTGCTCCCCACCCCGACCAGCACCTTTCGCCGTGCCGGACGACCGTAGGGTCGACTCCGTACGGGCAGCGCAGGCAGCCGGCGCGGACGGCAGGCACAGACAGCGCTGCCCGCCGACCGGAAGACAATGAGGGCATGGGACGCGGCAGACTTCGGATCCACCTCGGCGCGGCACCGGGCGTCGGCAAGACGTACGCGATGCTGTGCGAGGCGCAGCGCCGTGTCGAGCGGGGCACCGACTGCGTGGTGGGCTACGTCGAGCACTACGACCGGCCGCGCACCAAGGCGCTGCTGGACGGCCTCGAACAGATACCGCGCAAGGAACTGGAGCACCGCGGCACCGTCCTCCCCGAGATGGACCTCGACGCCGTCCTCGACCGCCGCCCCCAGGTGGTCCTCGTCGACGAACTCGCCCACACCAATGTGCCCGGTGCGCGCAACGCCAAGCGCTGGCAGGACGTGGAGGAGCTGCTGGCCGCCGGGATCGACGTGCTGTCGACCCTCAACATCCAGCACCTGGAGTCCCTCGGCGACGTCGTGGAGTCGATCACCGGCGTACGGCAGCGGGAGACCGTACCGGACGAGGTGGTACGACGGGCCGAACAGATAGAGCTGGTCGACATGACGCCCGAGGCGCTGCGCCGCCGGATGGCGCACGGCAACGTCTACCAACCGGACAAGGTCGACGCGGCCCTGTCGAACTACTTCCGCCCCGGCAACCTCACCGCACTGAGGGAACTCGCGCTGCTGTGGGTGGCCGACCGGGTCGACGAGTACCTGCAGCGGTACCGCAGCGAGCACGATGTCTCCGCCATCTGGGGCTCACGCGAACGGATCGTGGTCGGCCTGACCGGCGGGCCCGAGGGCCGCACCCTGATCCGCCGTGCCGCGCGGCTCGCGGAGAAGGGCGCCGGGGGCGAGGTGCTCGCGGTCTACATCGCCCGCGGCGACGGACTCACCGCCGCCTCGCCGGGGGAGCTGGCCGAGCAGCGGACCCTGGTGGAGAACCTGGGCGGCACCTTTCACCATGTCGTCGGGGACGACATCCCGGCCGCCCTGCTCGCTTTCGCGCGCGCGGCGAACGCCACCCAGATCGTGCTGGGCTCCTCGCGCCGCAAGGCGTGGCAGTACGTCTTCGGCCCCGGTGTCGGCGCGACCGTGGCGCGGGACTCCGGTCCCGACCTGGACGTGCACATCGTCACCCACGAGGCGATCGCCAAGGGACGCGGACTGCCGGTGGCCCGGGGCGCCCGGCTCGGGAGGTCGCGGGTGGCGTGGGGCTGGGCGGTCGGGGTGGCGGGTCCCGCGGTGCTGGCCCTGCTGCTCAACGCCTTCGACCCGGGCCTGGCCAACGACATGCTGCTGTTCCTGGCGCTGACCGTGGCGGCGGCCCTGCTCGGCGGCCTGCGGCCGGCCCTGGTCTCGGCGGCCTGCGGCTCGCTGCTGCTGAACTACTTCTACACCCCGCCCCTGCACCGCTGGACGATCTCCGACCCGAAGAACATCGTCGCCATCGTGATCTTCGTCGCCGTCGGTGCGGCGGTGGCGTCCGTCGTCGACCTCGCAGCCCGCCGTACCCATCAGGCGGCCCGGCTGCGCGCCGAGTCGGAGATCCTCTCGTTCCTCGCCGGCAACGTGCTGCGCGGCGAGACCGGCCTGGAGGAGCTGCTGGAACGGGTCCGCGAGACATTCGGCATGGAGTCGGCGGCGCTGCTGGAACGCGCCGGTGACGTCGAGCCCTGGACCTGTGCCGGACGGGCCGGCGCGGGACCGCTCCTCGAACGGCCCGACGACGCGGACGTGGACGTTCCGGTCGGGGACCACATGGCGCTGGTACTGACCGGCCGGGTCCTGCCCGCCGAGGACCGCCGGGTCCTGGGCGCCTTCGCGGCGCAGGCCGCCGTCTCCCTGGACCGCCGACGGTTGCGCGCCGAGGCCGACCGGGCGCGCACCCTCGCCGAGGGCAACCGCATCCGCACCGCCCTGCTGGCCGCCGTCAGCCACGACCTGCGCACCCCGCTCGCCGGGATCAAGGCGGCGGTCTCCTCACTGCGCTCCGAGGACGTCGACTGGTCGCCCGAGGACCGGGCCGAGCTCCTGGAGGGCATCGAGGGCGGCGCCGACCGGCTGGACCACCTGGTGGGCAACCTGCTCGACATGTCCCGGCTGAACACCGGCACGGTCACCCCGCTGATCCGCGAACTCGACCTCGACGAGGTGGTGCCCATGGCCCTCGGCGGTGTCCCCGAGGGAAGCGTCGCCCTGGACATCCCGGAGACGCTGCCCATGGTCGCCGTCGACCCCGGACTGCTGGAGCGGGCGGTGGCCAACCTGGTCGAGAACGCCGTCAAGTACGCTCCGTCCGGCACCCCCGTCCTGGTCGCCGCGAGCGCGCTCGCCGACCGGGTCGAGGTGCGGGTGGTCGACCGCGGTCCCGGCGTCCCCGACGACGCGAAGGACCGCATCTTCGAGCCCTTCCAGCGTTATGGCGACGCCCCGCGCGGGGCCGGTGTCGGCCTCGGCCTGGCGGTGGCGCGCGGCTTCGTCGAGGCCATGGGCGGCTCGCTGAACGCCGACGACACCCCCGGAGGCGGCCTCACCATGACGCTGACCCTCCGCGCGGCGGGAACACCACCGGAGCCCGGCCGCCCCGCCGAAGCGGCGGAGCCCGCCCGTCCCGCAGAACCGGAAAGACCGGAAAGACCGGAAAGGCAGTCCTCATGACCCGTGTGCTGGTGGTCGACGACGAGCCGGCGATCGTGCGCGCCCTCGTGATCAACCTCAAGGCCCGCTCGTACGAGGTCGACGCGGCCCAGGACGGCGCCGAGGCCCTCCGCCTGGCCGCCGCCCGCCACCCCGACGTGGTCGTCCTCGACCTGGGCCTGCCCGACATGGACGGCGTCGAGGTGATCAGGGGACTGCGCGGCTGGACCCGGGTGCCGATCCTGGTGCTCTCCGCCCGGCAGGCCTCCGACGAGAAGGTGCAGGCGCTCGACGCGGGAGCCGACGACTACGTCACCAAGCCCTTCGGCATGGACGAGCTGCTGGCCAGGCTCCGCGCCGCCGTGCGCCGGGCCGAGCCTTCCGGTGAGGACGACCTGAGGGTGGAGACCGACGGGTTCACCGTCGACCTGGCCGCGAAGAAGGTGCACCGGGACGGCAAGGACGTACGGCTGACCCCCACTGAATGGCATCTGCTGGAGGTGCTGGTGCGCAACGGCGGCCGGCTGGTCGCGCAGAAGCAGCTGCTGAGGGAGGTCTGGGGGCCGTCGTACGGGACGGAGACCAACTACCTGCGCGTGTACATGGCGCAGCTGCGCCGCAAGCTGGAGACCGACCCGTCCCACCCGAAGCACTTCATCACCGAGCCGGGCATGGGCTACCGTTTCGAGCGGTGAGCGCACGCCCCGGCGGGCCGTGCCGGGGGCGGCCGTCGGGGAGGGGCGGTTCGGACCACGGTTCAGGTGCCAGTTCGAGCCGGTTCACCAGGGGGTACGTAACCGTCGGAGCATCCCGGTACGCTTTCGGGTATGAGTGCTGTTCCTCGCTCGGACAAATCGGCGGGCCGATTCCGGCGCATGCTCGACCGGCTCTCCTCGTCGCAGGAGGACCTGGAGTCCGAGGAGCTGCGTGAGGACGCGGAGACCGCCGGCTGTACGCGGATAGGTGACTGCCAGGACCGGCAGATCGTCACGGTTACTGGTACTTTGCGCACGGTCACGCTGCGGCCGCGCGCGGGAGTCCCGGCCCTGGAGGCCGAACTGTTCGACGGCTCCGCCGCGCTGGACGTGGTGTGGCTCGGTCGGCGCTCCATCGTCGGGATAGAACCGGGGCGCAAGCTGATCGCATCGGGCCGGATCGCCATGAGCAGGGGTCGCCGGGTGCTGTTCAATCCGAAATACGAACTGAGACCCCTCGGACGGGAGTAGCCGGTGACGTCGCTCGACAAGCCGACAACCGAAGACACATCCGCGGACGACGCCAGGGCGGTGACCGAGGCCGCTCTGTTCGAGGCGTTCGGCGGAGTGCGGGGCATGGTCGAGACGGTGCTGCCCGGACTCCTCTTCGTCAGCATCTACACGATCAACAAAGACCTGCACATGTCCGCGCTCGCGGCGCTCGCCGTGTCGCTGGTGATGGTCGTGGTCCGGCTGGCGAGGAAGGACACCGTCAAGCACGCCTTCAGCGGCGTCTTCGGCGTCGGCTTCGGTGTGGTCTTCGCGATGATGACGGGCAACGCCAAGGACTTCTACCTGCCGGGCATGCTCTACACCCTGGGCCTGGCCCTGGCGTACATCATCACCGCGATGGCCGGTGTCCCGCTGATCGGCCTGATGCTGGGCCCCGTCTTCCGGGAGAACCTCTCCTGGCGCACCCGTAACCCGGGCCGCAAGAAGGCGTACACCAAGGCCAGTTGGGCCTGGGGCCTGATCCTGCTCGGCAAGAGCGCGATCCTGTTCCCGCTGTACTGGTGGGCGGACACGACCCAGCTGGGCTGGGTCCTGGTCGCCCTGAAGATCCCGCCGTTCCTGCTCGCCGTGTACCTGACGTGGGTGTTCCTGGCGAAGGCGCCGCCGCCGATCGACGTGTTCGCGGAGATGGAGGCCGAGGAGCGGGCCGAGGAGGAGCGCAAGGCCGCTCGTGAGGAGGAGACGGCGGAGAACGGCGAGGCGACGACGACCGGCCGGCACCGCCGCCCCTGAGTTCTGTGGCCGAGTACGTGAGTGGGGGCGCCCGGCGATCGCCGGGCGCCCCCACTCACGTACTGGCCGCTGTCGTCGTCGGTCAGCGCGCGGCGTCGTTCCGGCGTGCCGACAGCAGGTCCTCCAGCTGTCCCTCGCGGGACTGGGCGGCCACGAAGAGCAGCTCGTCGCCCGCCTCCAGGGAGTCCTCCCGGGTCGGGGTGAGGACGCGCGTCCCACGGATGATCGTGACCAGCGAGGTGTCCTGGGGCCACTGGACGTCGCCGACCTGGGTGCCCGCCAGCGCCGACTCCTCGGGCAGGGTCAGCTCGACCAGGTTGGCGTCACCGTGACTGAAGCGCAGCAGCCGGACCAGGTCGCCGACGCTGACCGCCTCCTCCACCAGGGCCGACATCAGGCGCGGGGTGGAGACGGCGACGTCCACGCCCCAGGACTCGTTGAACAGCCACTCGTTCCTGGGGTTGTTCACCCGGGAGACGACGCGCGGGACGCCGTACTCCGTCTTCGCCAGCAGGGACACGACCAGATTGACCTTGTCGTCGCCGGTCGCGGCGATGACGACGTTGCAGCGCTGGAGCGCCGCCTCGTCCAGGGACGTGATCTCGCAGGCGTCGGCGAGCAGCCACTCGGCCTGCGGAACGCGCTCGACCGAGATGGCGGTCGGCGCCTTGTCGATGAGCAGGATCTCGTGGCCGTTCTCCAGCAGCTCACCCGCGATCGAGCGACCCACGGCGCCGGCTCCGGCAATGGCGACCCTCATCAGTGACCGCCCTCCTCTTCGGGGCCTTTGGCGAACGCCGCCTCGACCCGGTCGATCTCGTCGGTGCGCATCATCACGTGCACCAGGTCCCCCTCCTGCAACACCGTCTGGGAGCTGGGCAGGATCGCCTCGCCGAGCCGGGTGAGGAAGGCCACGCGGACGCCGGTCTCGTCCTGCAGTTTGCTGATCTTGTGCCCCACCCAGGCCAGGGAGGTGTGCACCTCGGCGAGCTGGACCCCGCCGGTGGGGTCGCGCCACAGCGGCTCCGCGCCCGAGGGGAGCAGCCGGCGCAGCATCTGGTCGGCGGTCCAGCGGACCGTCGCGACCGTGGGGATGCCCAGGCGTTGGTAGACCTCCGCGCGGCGGGGGTCGTAGATGCGGGCGGCGACGTTCTCGACGCCGAACATCTCACGGGCCACCCGCGCGGCGATGATGTTGGAGTTGTCCCCGCTGGAGACGGCGGCCAAGGCGCCGGCCTCCTCGATGCCCGCCTCGCGCAGGGTGTCCTGGTCGAAGCCGATCCCGGTGACCCGGCGACCGTTGAACATGGAGCCCAGACGGCGGAAGGCGGTCGGGTCCCGGTCGATCACGGCGACCGTGTGCCCCTGCTCTTCCAGGGTCTGGGCCAGGGTGGCACCCACCCTTCCACAACCCATGATGACGATATGCATCGCGTCACACCGCGCTTCCTGCAGGCCCGTCGACCTTCATGACCATCGTGCTCATGTCTCTCTTTCGGCTCGCCGGGCAACCCGTGGCGGCCTGAGTGCGGCCCGCCGGGCAACATCATGCCGGGGTGGCGCGATTCCGATGCCCTCCGGGGTTCCGACCGCAGTGTGCGGGTGCGCGTGCGGGTGCCCGGGTCCAACGTATCGGCACGGCGGGGCGATCAGCGGCGGGTGATGCTGCGCACGCTCGCCAGGGTCAGAATCCCGAGGCCGAGAAGCGCAGCCATGGCACCGATCAGTTCGGCGGACGCGTGCATGGAACCTCCACGGAGAGGCAACGGACGGGGCCCAGTCATATAGGCATGGAACCGGCGCCTCCCGCGGAACCCGCAGCGCCACCACCCCGTGTTTTCACCCGGAGAGCAGAGGCGTCCGCCCGCGCCCCGTCCCGCGACACGGGTTCCGTACGGAAGCCGTTCGGAACCCGTACGGAAGCCGTATGGATGTGGGCGGCGGGTGGGTGGCCCTGTGTTCGAACGCCTACGATTCTCAGTTGTGTCCAAACTGACCGACGTGCCCAAACGCATTCTCATCGGGCGCGCGTTGCGCAGCGACCGCTTGGGCGAAACGCTTCTGCCCAAGCGCGTCGCACTCCCCGTCTTCGCCTCCGACCCGCTGTCCTCCGTGGCGTACGCGCCCGGTGAGGTCCTGCTCGTCCTCTCCCTCGCGGGTCTGTCGGCGTACCACTTCAGCCCCTGGATCGCGCTCGCGGTCGTCGTGCTGATGTTCACCGTGGTCGCCTCCTACCGCCAGAACGTCCACGCGTACCCGAGCGGCGGCGGCGACTACGAGGTGGCGAACACCAACCTCGGCCCCCGGGCGGGCTTGACGGTCGCCAGCGCCCTGCTCGTGGACTACATCCTCACCGTGGCCGTGTCGATCTCCTCCGGCATCGAGAACCTGGGCTCGGCGATCCCGTTCGTCGTCGAGCACAAGGTGGCCTGCGCGGTCGGTGTGATCGTGCTGCTGACGTTGATGAACCTGCGCGGGGTACGGGAGTCGGGCACGCTCTTCGCGATCCCGACGTACGTGTTCGTCGCGGGTGTCTTCACCATGATCGCGTGGGGCGCGTTCCGCGACGTGGTGCTCGGCGACGACATGCGGGCACCGACCGCGGACTACGAGATCAACCCCGAACACCCCGGCCTGGCGGGCTTCGCGCTGGTCTTCCTCCTGCTGCGCGCCTTCTCCTCCGGCTGCGCCGCGCTCACCGGCGTCGAGGCGATCTCCAACGGCGTACCCGGCTTCCGCAGGCCCAAGTCCAAGAACGCGGCGACCACGCTCGCGATGATGGGCCTGCTCGCCGTCACCATGTTCTGCGGCATCATCGCGCTGGCCCGGGCGACCGACGTCCGCATGGCCGAGAACCCGGCCACGGACCTGGTCCACAACGGCGTACCCCTGGGCGCGGACTATGTGCAGCACCCCGTGATCTCGCAGGTCGCCGAGGCCGTCTTCGGGCACGGCAGTTTCCTGTTCATGGTGCTCGCCGCGGCCACCGCACTGGTGCTTTTCCTCGCCGCGAACACCGCGTACAACGGCTTCCCGCTGCTCGGCTCGATCCTCGCCCAGGACCGCTACCTCCCGCGTCAGCTGCACACCCGCGGCGACCGGCTCGCCTTCTCCAACGGCATCGTGCTGCTCGCCGGTGCCGCCGGCGTGCTGGTGTGGGCCTATGACGCCAGCACCACGCGCCTGATCCAGCTCTACATCGTCGGCGTGTTCGTGTCCTTCACCCTCAGCCAGACCGGCATGGTCCGGCACTGGAACCGCCTGCTGGCCACCGAGAAGCAGCAGACCCAACGCCGTCGCATGATCCGCTCCCGGGCCATCAACGCCTTCGGCGCCTTCTTCACCGGCCTGGTGCTGGTCGTCGTCCTCGTCACCAAGTTCACCCACGGCGCCTGGGTCGCGCTGCTCGGCATGTGCTTCTTCTACCTGCTGATGACGGCCATCCGCAGGCACTACGACCGCGTCTCCGACGAGATCGCCGCCCCCGAGGTGCCCGGCGACGACATGGTGCGCCCCTCCCGCGTCCACTCGGTCGTCCTGGTCTCCAAGATCCACCGCCCGGCGCTGCGCGCCCTCGCCTACGCCAAGCTGATGCGCTCGGACAGCCTGGAGGCGCTCAGCGTCAACGTCGACGCGGCGGAGACCAGGGCGCTGCACGAGGAATGGGAGCGGCGCGGCATCGACGTGCCGCTGAAGGTGCTGGACTCCCCGTACCGCGAGGTCACGCGGCCGGTCATCGAGTACGTCAAGAGCCTGCGCAAGGAGGCGCCGCGGGACGTGGTGTCCGTGATCATCCCCGAGTACGTGGTCGGTCACTGGTACGAGCAGCTGCTGCACAACCAGAGCGCGCTGCGTCTCAAGGGACGGCTGCTGTTCACGCCCGGCGTGATGGTGACCTCGGTGCCGTACCAGCTGCAGTCGTCGGAAGCGGCCAAGCGGCGTGCCCGCAAGCGGGCGGACTGGGCGGCGCCGGGGTCGGCGCGGCGGGGCCGGCGGAGCGGGGTTCCGGGCAGCGGTCCAAGGACTCCTCCGGACACACGTAGACTGGACGGCTGTTGTCGCGGGCCACCGCCCGCACCTTCGCCCCCGATGTTGTGGAGTCATCCCGCCATGCAGGCAGAACCGAGGAAATCGTTGGTGGGGGAGGAGTACGAGGTCGAGGTCGGCCCCGTCGCCCATGGCGGCCACTGCATCGCCCGTACGTCCGAGGGACAGGTGCTGTTCGTCCGGCACGCGCTGCCCGGCGAGCGGGTCGTCGCGCGGGTGACCGAGGGCGAGGAGGGGGCCCGCTTCCTGCGCGCGGACGCGGTGACGGTGCTCGACGCCTCCAAGGACCGGATCGACGCCCCCTGCCCGTACGCCGGGCCCGGCCGCTGCGGCGGCTGCGACTGGCAGCACGCCAAGCCGGGAGCGCAGCGTCGGCTCAAGGGCGAGGTCGTCGCCGAACAGCTACAGCGGCTCGCCGGGCTCACGCCCGAGGAGGCCGGCTGGGACGGCACGGTGGTCCCCGCCGAGGGCGACAAGCTCCCCGCCGGCCAGGTCCCGGCGTGGCGCACGCGCGTGCAGTACGCGGTGACCGCCGACGGCCGCGCGGGACTGCGCCGGCACCGCTCGCACGAGGTCGAGCCGATCGACCACTGCATGATCGCCGCGGAGGGCGTCAGCGAGCTGGGCATCGAGAAGCGGGACTGGACGGGCATGGACTCCGTCGAGGCCATCGCCGCGACGGGCTCGCAGGACCGCCAGGTCGTCCTGACCCCGAAGCCGGGCGCGCGCCTGCCCCTGGTCGAACTGGACCGGCCGGTCTCGGTCCTGCGCATCGACGAACGCTCCGGCCAGGTCCACCGCGTCCACGGCCGCCCCTTCGTCCGCGAACGGGCGGACGGCCGGACCCACCGGGTCGCGAACGGCGGCTTCTGGCAGGTCCACCCGAAGTCGGCGGACACCCTGGTCACCGCGGTCATGCAGGGCCTGCTGCCCCGCAAGGGCGACATGGCCCTCGACCTCTACTGCGGCGCCGGTCTCTTCGCGGGCGCCCTGGCCGACCGGGTCGGCGAGCAGGGCGCGGTCCTCGGCATCGAGTCCGGCAAGCGCGCGGTCGAGGACGCCCGGCACAACCTCGCCGACTTCCCCCGCGCCCGCATCGAACAGGGCAAGGTCGACTCCGTTTTGCCCCGCACGGGCATCACCGAGGTCGACCTGATCGTCCTCGACCCGCCCCGCGCGGGCGCCGGCCGCAAGACGGTGGAGCACCTGTCGTCCCTGGGCGCACGGAAGATCGCCTACGTCGCCTGCGACCCGGCGGCCCTGGCCCGCGACCTGGCGTACTTCCGGGACGGGGGGTACCGGGTGCGGACGCTGCGGGCGTTCGACCTGTTTCCGATGACGCATCACGTGGAGTGCGTGGCGATTCTGGAGCCAGTGCGGAAGGGCGCTTGACCTGCGGTTCTGTGGCGCGTAATGCTCGCTCGACCTGTTTCCCTTCGTGCAGCGGGTCGAGCGGGCAGATTACTCGTCAACGATTCCTGACCTGCGACTTCGGCGGGGAGGTGAGCGCACCGGCGACGCTGTCAAAGACTCGTTCGAAGATTCTTGACGCTCGGATGACGCTTGGCTCGGGGTCAGCCGCACGGCTCTGGCTGTTGGCGACCTTGGCGCCGGGCCTTGGCCGTGTCCGCCGCCATCGTGTCGGCAGGGCAGTGGTGGGCCACCCGGGTCCGTAAGCAGCAGAGCCGTTCGCGCCCCGACGCTGATGACGAATCACCCTGACACGCGGGGCAGGGAAGCGCGATGTCGAGCCCACCCTGCGATCAGCGGCCTGCGTGCCTGCGGAGGTATTGACTGACCACCTCGTTGAACTCCTCGGCGCGTTCGACCTGGGACCAGTGCCCGCACTGGCTGAAGAGGTGTGCGTCGGCGTTCGGGATGGTGTTCAGAAGTTCCCACGTCCGCGAGACCGGGATGACCACGTCCTGCATCCCGTGGATCAACAGCAGGGGTATTTCCAGTTTCGAGAGTGCATCGAGGTCAAGCGGCAGCACGTCCCGGTCGCGGTCGCGGGCTGCCACGACCTCTTTCAGCCGGCTCGACGCGCTGTCGTTCAGGGCTGCCTGATAGCGCAGGTTGACCAGTTCATCGGTGACCAAGTCCGTGTCCACGACGAACTGCTCCAGGGTGCGGCGGATGCCGGCCGGCGACAGTTCGGGCTTGGCATGGCCCGCCAACGCTGCGGTCTTCTTCGCGCCTCCGGTGCCCATCGAGACGATGCCCAGGAGACGCTCGGGGGCGTCGATGGCGAGCTGCAGGGCGACCCAACCGCCGATCGAGTTGCCGATGATCCAGGTCTTGTCGATGCCCAATGCGTCGAGGACGCGCAGCGCATGCCGGCCCCACTCCCGGATCCCGTATTCGGTGCCCGGTGTCACGACGGTCTGGCCGTAGCCGATGGAATCGATGGCGATGCAGCGCCCCTGCTCCGCGAGGCGAGGCAGATTCAGCCACCAGTTGGCGGCGGCGGTGACACCGGTCCCGGAGCCGTGCAGGAAGAGGATCGGGGACCCTTCGCCGAGCTCGTGGTAGTGGGTGAGCTCGCCGTCACCGGTGGGCAACCACTTGTCTTCGAGGCCGAAGAAGGCGGCGGTTCGATACTCGGGGATCTCGATGGTGGTCATCGGCATTCCTTTCACTGTGTTGTCCTGCAACGGCCGAGGTGCCGGTCACGACCGGCGGGTGAGCTTCTCGATGACGGCATGAACGCCCACGACGTTGTTCACCATCTGGGTCACGCGGACATCCGCAGCGATGGAGCAGAGGCTGTAGGCCTCTTCTGGGTCGAGACCTTCCTCGACCAGCCAGTTCACCAGATCGTCCACCGCGTCATGGGCGGCTTCCTCAAGGGTCTTCCCGAAACCGGTGGAGACGAAATGAGTCTCGGTTTCGGCCCGGGGGGTACGCAGCCGCACTCCCTGTTCCACCGTGAACCGCAACCGGACATGGTCCATGCCGGTTTCGATGGCGGTCTGGTTCACTTCGCCGTCCCCTTGGACCGCGTGGCCGTCACCGCAGTAGAAGCCGGCGCCGTCCCGGAAGACGGGCAGTCTGAGACTGGCGCCGACGACGAGTTCGGAGAGGTCCATGTTGCCGCCGAAGCAGCCGGGTTCCACCGTGCTCCGCGGACCGTCCTCGGCCGGCGCCACTCCCATGATGCCCAGGAACGGTTTGAGGGGAACGCGCACATTGCCACCGAGGGTGGTGGTCATGGAGCTGCGGTCCAGGTCGAAGTGGCGGATCGTTCCTGCGGGGAACCGGTCGCGGAGGACGCCCCGGCCACGGGGCTGGGCCACCACCAGGTTGAACCCATGTGCTGCGGGCGTGAGCGCCAGCACGTCCACCACCAAGGTGTCACCGGGACGCGCTCCGCGCACATGGATGGGGCCGGTGAGGGAGTGGGGCCCGAGAGCGTCCGGGAAGGCCGCCCGGAGGGCCGGGAAGTCCTCCATGACGGTGTCCGGTGTCACCTTGTTGCCCCAATGCCCCCAGGTCGACAGGGCGACCTCGTCGCCGGGGTCGACCGTGAGCACCGGCGGCGCGGCCGGATCGATCACCCCGACTCGAACGGTGTCCGGTCCGGCAGGGAGCTCGTGGACGCGGCGCCCGGGCCCCGGCGAGTCAGCCGGGGCCCGGCAGACGGACTCCTGCGTCACGCTTCGCTCGCTTCGCCGTGGCCCGGAGCCGGTTCCTGACGGATCGAGGCCAGCAGATGCTGGACAGCGCTGGTGGCGCCGGACTTGTTGTTGGCGAAGAGGATCCGGGCGAACTGTGCCCCGAGGTAAGGGTGGAACCCGAGGTCATAGAGGGTGCGGAAGTCCCGTTCCTCAATGGCGGTGCGTTCGGCCGGGGTCAACTCATAGCGGTCGAGCACGGCCGACTCGTCCTCTTCGAACTCCTGGCGCAGGTCGGCGTTCCACTTGAGGTCCTGCACCAGGTCGTGAGAGACGAGGGCTCGGTTGATGCTTTCCAGACTCATGGTGATCTCCTTTCAGCGTCCGGCAGGCGCCGACGTCATGTCCCAGCTGACGGCACCGATGCCACAGCGCCACTTGTCCCAGGCGGTGTACCCGAGGACGTCGCAGCGCCGCTCGCCGATCGCTCCCATGACGAGGATCCAGCTCAGCAGCTCTCCGGTACCGCCGCTGCCGGCCTCCTCCAGCCGCTGCAGGGTGACCTCGGCCAAGACCTTGTCGTGGTCGCCGTTCCCGAGCAGGCCGAGGAACCAGTTGTCGAAGTCCTCATCGATCCAGAAGTCCCGAACACCTCCGGGCTCGTGACTCATGCCGCCGGTGGCGAAGAGGCCGACGCGCAGGTCGGACGGCAGGTCGTTCTTGATGAGATCGGCCAGCTGCTGACCGATCTCATAGCAGCGGTGTTGATCGGGGAAGGGGGGAACCGTGACGTTTTGGAGGATGGGGATGATCGGAACGCCGCTGGCTTCGATCTCGGTCTTGACCACCGGAACCGAAATGTTGTCGTCGAAGTTGAGATTCTCGCGGGTCGCGGAGACACGCACGCCCCGCTGGTTCAGACCGTTGAGGATCTTTTCGGCGATATCTGGGCGACCCGGAATCGCGTATTCGCCGCACGCCAGCCAGTCCTTGAAGAATTCGGCCGGGCCGCGGTGCTCGGGTGCCATACCGACGATGAAATCCGGGTATTCCCGGATGCGATTGTTTGCCATGTGGTCGTTGGCGACCATGATGATCACATCGAGATCGGCCTCGCGGATCTGTCGTGCCAACGAACCGTAGGCGGAACTGACTACCTGTTGTGACTCTCGGGGTGCCTGATCGAACATGCCGACCAGGCCTGGAGCGTGGCTCGCGGCCACGGCGAGGCTGACGTTGGCCATGGTGAGGCTTCCTTTGTTGATCGAAAGGAGGATGGGGGAGCGGTGGTCAGCCCGCGGCGCGCAGGTTCTGGGTCTCGTCCTGACGGACTTCCAGGGTGTCCGGGTCGATGTCGACGCCGTAGACGGTGCGGGCGGCGTCGATCGAGACCACGCCTTCGCGGACGTCGCGCAACACCAGCTCGGCGGGACGGAGATGCGGATCGCCGAACCCGCCGCCACCGCTCGCAATGACCTCGAAGACATCGCCCTTGTTGAGGGTGTAGAACGAGTTGGACTCGACCTCGATGGGGTCGGCGCCGGCGCGGGTCAGGGTCAGACTCTGGACGATGCCGGGCTCGCCACCGAGCAGGCCCACGGGCGCGGTCTCGGGCATGAAGCCGCTGCCGTAGGTGGCGCAGGCGATGTCGTCGGCCAATATCCGCCACCGGTAACGAACGCCGAGACCGCCACGCCACTGGCCGCCCCCCGCGCTGTCGGGGAGGTACTCGAGCTCCTCCAGCAGGTACGGCGTGTCCAGCTCATGCAGTTCGGGGTCCGGAGCGCGCAGTCCGCCCAGGGTGTTCGAGGGGGAGAGGTGGTCCCAGCCGTCGAAGCCCTCGGTGGCACCACTGCCGCCCTTGCCCAGGAAGTGGAGGTCGCCGAAGTGACGCCCGGTGCGGGGGTTCATCCCCATCGTGGCAGGCGTGCACCAGCGAGCCCAGCCGGCGTGGGCGCGGCTGGGAATGGCCTGGGAGAGAGCCACCCAGACCGCTGAGGCGATGGCCTCACAGGTCGGGACGGTACACGCGGCGACGGGCGCCGGGTCATCGGCATTGGTGATGGAGCCGGCCGGGGCAACCACGTCGATCGGCTCGATCGCACCAGCGTTGTAGCGAATGTCCGGGTCGATGCAGCCGAACAGGGCCAGATGGGCCGAGGAGACAGTGTTGGCGATCGTGCTGTTGATGAAGCCCTTGGCCTGCTCGTCGCTCTCACTGAAGTCGAAGGTGAGGTTCTCGCCGTCGACCTTGATTGTCAGGGCGATCCGGTAGGACCGGTCCTTGTCGATGCCGTCATTGTCGAGCAGCGCTTCGGCGCTGTACTCGCCGTCGGGGATTTCAGCTACTGCGGCGCGGACCTGGCGTGCGCTCGCCTGCATCAGCTCATCGGTGGCGTCGCTGATGGTCTGCGGTCCGTACTTCTCCAGGAGCGCCTGAAGTCGACGTTCGCCGATCGCAGTGGCGCCGATCTGGCAGTTCAGCACGCTCTCCACCAGGGCGCGCATCCGCACGTTGGAGAGGATGAGCTCCCAGGTGTCACGCCGCAGCTCGCCCTTCTCGACGACGCGGGCCGGGGGAATCCGGATGCCCTCCTCCAACACATCCCGGGCTCCGGGGTTGAACCCGACGACGCCGCCGCCACCGACGTCGGCATTGTGCCCCTTGGTCGTGGCCCAGAAGACGAGCTCACCGTTCCAGAAAACCGGCCGGGCAATGGTGATGTCGGGCAGATGCGAGCCGCCGTCGAACGGATCATTGTGAATGAAGATGTCGCCGTCGTTCACGTCATCACCGAAGAACTCCGCGATGGCGCGCAAGGCGAACGGCGTCGCCCCACCGATCACGGGAATGTAGTGGGTCTGGGCGAGCAGCCGGCAGTCTGCGCTGAAGATGGAGGTCGCGAAGTCGCGGGCTTCCACGAAGATCGGCGAGCGCGACGTGCGCAGCATGGTTTGACCCATCTCGCTGGTGATGCCGTCCAGGGCGCTGCCGATCACGGCCACGAGAATGGGGTTGGACGTGGGTTGCGTCGGTGTCATCTGCTTGATTCCCTTCAGGCCGGTCAGTTCGCCGGCTCGATGACGTAGTTGCCCTGCGAGTCCACCGTCATGGCGTAGCCCTCGATGAGGACGACGGTGGTGGTGGGCTGCTCGATGATCGCGGGGCCGAGGATGCGGTTGTCACGGCGCAGGGCAAGGCCGTCGTAGACGTCGGTCTGGATGGGTGAGCCGGAGAAGATCGCCTCACGGGCGCCCTTGCGCGCAGCCGAGGGGTCCTCGCCTGCGGAGGCGTGGTCGGCGAGGGCGGGCTTGGTGGTGCGACCCAACGAGGTGAGGCGCACGTTGATGAGCTCGGTGGCCTCCCCGGGCATGGCGTAACCGTTGAGGGCCTCGTGCTTCTTCTCGAAGTCGATGACCAGCTGCTTGAGCGATTCCGGGGTGAGGTCGCCGTTGAAGGTCAGGGGGACCTCGATCTCGGTGAACTGGCCGATATAACGCACGTCAGCGCTGAAGGCCAGGTCGATCGCGTCGTCCTCCACGTTCTCCGAGCGGAGCGTCTCGACGGCTTCGTCCCGCATCTCCCGGTACAGCTCGCTGACCCGGTCCAGATCCAGGGAGTCCATGTCCGAGACGAAGGTGCGTGCGTACAGATGCTTGAGGTCGGTCAGCAGGGTGCCGACGGCGCAGAACACCGATGACTCGCGGGGGACGATGATGCGGTTGATACCGAGCTCCTGCGCGATCGGCACGGCGTGGATCGGGCCGGCGCTGCCGGCGACCACCATGGTGAATTCACGGGGGTCGACACCGCGCTTGACCGAGACGGCGCTGACGGCCTCGGCCATGGTCGCGTTCACCACGTGGTAGATGCCTTCGACCGCTTCGGTGACCGAGAGCCCCAGCGGCTTCGCGACCTTCTCCTCGACGGCCGTGCGGGCCGCTTCGACGTCCAGGGTGAAGGCACCGTCCCCGAACATGTCCGGGTTCAGGTAGCCCATGAGGAGGTCGGCATCGGTGGTCGTGGGGTTCTCGCCACCGCGGCCGTAGCAGGCAGGACCCGGGTTGGCGGTGGCGCTTTGCGGACCGACCCGGAGGATGCCGCCGGAGTCCACCCACACCAGCGAACCGCCACCCGCACCCACGGTGTGAATGTCCAGCATGGGCAGGGCGACTCGATATCCGCCGATCTCGCTGTCGCTGGTGAGCAACGATTCGCCGTCGCGCACCAGCGCAACGTCGAAACTGGTGCCTCCCATGTCGACGGTGATGACGTCCTCGGAGCCGTGTCGACGGGCGTACTGCAGGGCCGCCCCCGGCCCGGCCGCCGGGCCGGACATGAGCGCATTGACTGCCGAATCACTGGCGATCTCGGGCGACATCACACCGCCGTTGGACTGCACGATGAGCAAGGTTCCGCCGAAGCCGCGGTCTGCCAGCTGCTGCTTGATGTTCGCCAGGTAGTTCCGCAGCTTGGGTCCGACGAAGGCGTTCAATACCGTGGTGCTGTGTCGCTCGTAGGCGCGGATCTGGGGCACGACATCGCTGGATATCGTGATGAAAACGCCGGGGAGTTCCTCGCGCAGAATTTCTGCGGTGCGTTGTTCGTGAGCGGGATCCAGGAAGGACCACAGGTAGGAGACCGCGACCGCCTCGACGCCCTGCTCGCGGAACTGACGCGCTGCCGCACGCACGTCGTCCTCGTGCAGCGCCACGAGCTCATTGCCGGATACATCGATACGTTCGCGGACCGTGGCAATGAGTTCGCGGGGGACAAGCGGAGCCGGTGGTGCGTACTTGGAGTCGTTCTGACGCTCCCGGATGCCGCGGCGCATGTTCAGCAGGTCACGGAAGCCGTGCGTCGTGACGAAGCCGGTCCTCGCCCCCTGACGGGTCAAGACGGCGTTGGTCGCAATCGTCGTGCCGTGCACGATCGTGGACACCCCGCCGAGAAAGTCTTCCAACGACTCACCGAAGCTGTCGGCTGCTTTGGTCAATCCGTTCAGCAAGCCGACGGATGGATCGTGCGGGGTGGTCGGGGACTTGTAGATACGAGACTCACCGTCCCCTTCAACCACGAAGAGATCGGTAAAAGTACCTCCGATGTCAATTCCGATCCGTCGACTCGCCTTGTTGCTTGCGTTTGCCATCAAGAAGACTCCATTGCATTGAACTGGGGCGCGCTGGAGGACGTGGAGCGCATCAGTGCAATTGCAGCTCACGTGAATAGCGCAGCCAGTGCGAAACGAATCTGAGATTTACCAGAAGGAGGCGGTGTTTCCGTGACCGTAACCCGCCCCACATTCGTCGACAACGCGCCGTTCGGCTCAGCCGAACAGACGCCGAAGCGCCACCTCGGGAGTCGGGCGATCCGATGGGTCAAGTCACGGTGCGTGCTCGGAGAGCCGCCGAGCTGCCTCGAGCACAGCATGGGCGTACGCATCTCCATGGGTGGGCAATCGGTACTCGAGGAAGCTCATGCTCAGTGCCCACGACACGTCGCCGTGCCGATTGCTGATCGGTGCGGCGACACAGCACATGCCCTCGACAGCTTCCTCGATGTCCAGGGCGTACCCGCGCTCACGAACCGAGGACAGCTCTGTCTCCAGCGTCGAGAGCGTGGTGATGGAACGAGCCGTGAGGGACCTCAGCTCGCCATAGATGGTTCGGAGCTCACTGGGGGAGAGGTAGGCCAACAGCACCTTGCCGACCGCCGTGCAGTGCGCCGGGAGTCGTTCGCCCACCCGGGTCGCATTGACTCGGACTCCGGTACGCGGTGCGATCTTCTCCAGGTAGACGACCTCGCTGTGATAGCGGGACGCCAGCTGAACCGTCTCGTGGTGGGTGTCGACCAGGTCGCACATCTCTGACCAAGCCGGACCGGAGATCTCTGAGGTCATCCGCGCGCGGAGTCCCACCTGGAAGGAGCGCCATCCGAGCCGGTAGCGGCCGCGCCCCGTGCGACGCAGGAGGCCGAGAGCGGCCATGCTCTGCATGTAATCCCAGACCGTCGTCTTGGGGAGGTCGAGTGCGCGGCACACGTCGCTGACCGTCCACTCGGGAGCGTCGGAGGAGAAGAGATCCAGTATCCGCACGGCCCGTTCGAGACCGTCGATCATGCCGCAGCCCTTACCCGCATGATCGATATCATACCGGGCCTGGATTACCCCATCGTTGCGGTCGGGACCTGCGGTGCCCGCGTTCTCGCAGCGCGGTGATCAACCAGAGGGCGAGCATCGCGAGGAGACCCCGACACCGGCTTCGAGCGCCGTCGGCTTCCCCCAGGGCGACCACGGCGATCGTCCGATGAGGTGCTGTCCATTGCTGCGGTCAAGAGGAGGAGGGACTCGCTCCGCGAGACCGGAGTGATCACCGGCTTTACGGTGCAGGTCGATCACGCCAAGCTGGGGTGGGGCATCGAAGCGTTCGTGGAACTGTCCTGCGCAGGCAGCATCCCCGCCGGCGAGATTGTCCGGACGGTGTACAAGGCGCCCGAGGTGCAGCCGGGGCAGGAGGTGATCCTCCTCATCCCGGATGTCCTGCCGTATCAGAGCGAAGGCCCGCCGCGCCTTCTCCTCACGCTCCGGATCGCCGGGACTCAGGCGTTCGATGTCGGCGACAAGATCGTTGATCTGCTGATGTTCCTCCTCGACCCGGGGGGCAGCTCCTGCCCGTCCTCGACCGAGCGCCGCACGGCCGGCCACAGCACCGTTTCCTCCGCGAAGGCGTGGCTGAAGACCAGCTGGACGGTCTCCTGCAAGACCCGTTCACGGTCCCCACCGTCTTCCAGGGCCTGATGCCGATCCATCAGCCTGTCCAACTCGGCATGATCGCGGCGTTGCCGCGCCAGGACGCTGCTCGGACCGCCCAGTTGCTCAACCGTCTGCTCTTCGATGGTCTTGGGCACGGATCGCTCCTCTCTGCCGACCGGCGACGACGCCGGCATCCGCTCCAGCGGCTGCCGGAAGTGTCGGTGCGCGAGTACCCCGTCGTGGCGCGGCACGCTGCACCAGCGGTTTTTCCGGTGCGAGTGGTCTGCTCCATGGCTGTGTCATGGTTTGTCATGAAGTGGCTGTGGCACTCGGGTCACCCGTGAATGACCCCCTCCGGGATGGCCGCCGCTGCGTGAGATGCACGGCGAGGCGCATCGGGATCCAGTCCGGCAGCCGGGCGGAACAGAAGGCGATCGATGACGACGATCGGTGTGGAAGAGGAGTACCTGCTGCTCGACCCGGTCACGGGTCTGCCCGTACCCCTGGCCGACAAGGTACGCGCCGCCGCAGGACTAGGACGTCTCGTGGGCGACCAGGAGGTGCAGTGCGAGCTGCTGCAGGCGCAGGTCGAGGTGGCCACCCCGGTGTGCGGCATTCTGGAGGAGGTCGGAGGACACCTGCTGAGGCTGCGGCACGCCGTCGGGGCGGCCGCCGAGCAGTACGGCTGCCGCATCGCCGCCTGCGCGACACCCCCGCTACGCCACGGTCATCCCGTGGCCGTCACCGACCAGGCCCGTTACCGGGCCATGCTCACTCAGGCGCCCCAACTGGTGGCGGAGCAGCTGGTCAACGGCATGCACGTCCATGTCGCCGTGCCCAGCAGGGAGGCGGGCGTGCAGGTTCTGAACCGGATTCGGGCCTGGCTGCCGACACTCACGGCCATGTCCGCGAACTCTCCACTGTGGGACGGTCACGACACCGGCTTCGCCAGCTGGCGCACCGTGATCTCCAGTCGCTGGCCGGTCAGCGGCATGCCCCCGTACTTCCATGACGCAGCCGACTACGACCGGCGTGTGCACCAACTGCTGGAGAGCGGTCTGATCTCGGACACCGGTCAGTTGTACTGGCAGGCCCGCCTTTCGGCTCGCTACCCCACCGTCGAGGTGCGGTGCCCGGACGTCCAACTGTGCGCGGATGACGCGGTGATGCTCACGGGGATCGCCCGGGCCCTGGTGGATACCGCCCTGGCGGAGGCGACCGCCGGCGCTCCCACGCCCGACTGCGCCCCGGAACTGCTGCAGGCGAGCATGTGGCACGCCGCCCGCCACGGCCTGAGCGATACCGTGCTCGACCCCAGCGGCCGACCACGCCGCGCCGGCGACGTGCTCTACCAGCTCCTGCGGCACGTCGCTCCCGCGCTCGACGCATCCGGCGACAGTCGGCAGGTGACGGCCTTGGTCCACCGGCTTCTGCAGAGCGGGACCGGCGCGGACCGGCAACGCGCCGGTCTCGCCGAAGGCGGCGTACACGCAGTCATCGACCTGATCATCGCCCGGAGCACCATGCCCTGACGCCGCCCCTCCAGGAAGGCCCGCCTATGTCGGTCTGCGCACGAGGCGGTCGGTTCCGCGCCCCGGTTCTCTGCCGGACTCGCGAGCTGCCGACTGCTTACGGGCATGCCGCCCAGCTCGCCGGGCGGATCGATGAGGAGTGGGACTGGCAGGGGCTGGGCTCGTTGATCGGAAGGATCACCTGCCCGCCGTACTGAAAGCGTCCCGCGCCCGGTCCAGGAGTGAAGCGAAGGGGCCCAGCGTCCACTGCATCACCGGTGATCCGGCCGCAGTGGGATGCGGGTGGGTCGGCGCCACCTTCTCGGCCGTCAGCAAGCGCCTGCCCATGGTCTGCCGCTGCTCGGACGTGCAGCCGGATTCGAGCGCCGGGAACTCTTCTGTCTCTTCGTGCGCGGCGTGCGCCAGCACATCCTGTTCGAACCGCGCGAACCGCGCATCGAACTCGGAACTGGAGAGATCCATCTTCTCCAGCTGGGCCAGGACCTTATTGGCCTCCTTTTCCTCGGTGTTGCGCGCGTCGGCCTCTTCCTTGCCGGCGGTGTTCTTGGCGGCCGGGCGCACGACCATCTCTTCGGCCGTCTCGTGCACGGCCAGCAGGCCCCTCAGCTCATTGAAGATGTCCTTCTTGCGGTCGCCTTCGGCTGCTTTGACCTCGCTGAAGAGCGCCCTGATGCGGGAGTGTTGCTGGAGAAGGATTGCCACCACGTCGTCCTTGGGCATCCGCGCCGGCTGCCCCCGCTGAGATTCTTCACCCATCCCGGGAAACTCTGCGCTCATCACGCTGCCCTCTCTGCTGGCAACTGACAGGGAATGTGGTTGCGGTCCGGGTCACCCGGTGTGAGTGCGGCAAACGCTTACCTCTTTGTTTCTGAAGCCGAGTCGTCCTTTGCTGCCGAGTGGGTGGCTTGGTGCGGGCACGGGCACCCGGCCGGGGAATACCCGCCAGGCGAAGGTGGTCGACATGGCGACCGTTCACAAGCCGGACGCGGCCCGGTCCGAGCGGGACCCCAAGCAGTCCTTGCTGCGGGCGCAACGGCAACAGGTCATCGGGCTGCTACTGATCATCAGCGCGGTGGTGCTGTCCGTGGCTCCATGGATCGCGGGCTCTCCCGACACGGCCAAGGACGCGCACCGAAACGAGCTGGGTGTCGGGATCGTCGTGCTGTTCATCGCGATGGCCCGGTTCGCCCGGTACCCCGGGAAGTGGCCCGATCTGGTAGTGCTGGCCGCGGGTGCCTGGATGATCGCCTCCTCTTGTGTGCTCAGTCTGAAGGAAACCGCAGTGTTCGACGGCGCCCAGGTGATCGACGTGGCCGTGGGCATTGTGCTGGTGGTGCTGGCGGGCCTGTCCTTGCTGCTGCTGGCGCTGTCGGAGCGGCACGGCGCCCGACGGCAGGCTCAGCGGGCGACCGAAGCGGGGGACCGGCACAGCTAGGACGGCAGCGCGTCGCTTGCTGGACGGTGGTGCTTTCCCCCATCGCTCGGGCAGGAGGAAGGACACCCCGAGCCGACACATCCGGCGAGCCCGCCGACGAGGCCCTGAAGGAACGAACGGAGTCCGAGGAGAGCTCCGGCTGACACCAGGACGAAGGGATCGAGCGCCCTGACGAATGTCGGTCTCCGCCCGTCGCCGGTCCGCCCGAGTGGTCGACCCGGGGTGGTCGCGTCGGAAGGCCTCGCCACGGGCAACGGCGGTCACGCGGTTTGCCTCCGCTGGCGAGGCCCCGGCCTCGATGGGAGCGTAGGAATGAATCGGACTTCACTGGATATTTCGGCTGTCATCCCCGAGGTGCGGAGGACGTCATGTCGTTGGTCGAGAAGCTGCTCGACGCCTACCCCGCCGAGACCGGAACGCCGCCCAGGCTGCTGGGCGAGGTGGTCGACAAGCTGTACGAGTGCGCCGGCGTCTGTCTCACCTGCGCCGACGCGGCCGCCGCCGAGCAGGACCCGGAAAAGATCGTGATGTCCATCAAGTGCGTGCGGCTCGACAACGACTGCGCCGACTTGTGCACGGTCGCCGCCCGGATCCTGGCCCGGCAGACGGGCTACGACGCACCGACGACCATGGCCGTCATCGAGGCGACCCGCATTGTCCTGCGCGCGAGCGCAGATGCCGGCGAGGAGTTCAAGGGCACGCTGTATTTCGACCTGTCCGCAAAGGCGTGCCGCGAGACGGAACAGCTGCTTGGCCGGCTGGTCGAGCAGATGAGCTCGAGCGAGGCAGGAGAGGGCTACCCCACGTCACCGCCCAGCGCGACGACCCCTGCCGGAGCGTCCCGGGTGTCCGGCACACCGGATGTCTCCAAGGAGCGACTCCGCGAGATGAAAGTGAACGAATTGCGCGACATGGCCCGCGAGAAGGGTCTCAGCGGTGTTCACGACATGCGCAAGGAAGAACTCATCGACGCGATCAGCGGAAAGCGCGGCTCCTGACACGGCAACAGTCCGGCCCACCGCCCCCGCCCCTGTCGGCTGCCCTGAACAAGATCGGTAAGGAAGGAAGCACTGGCATGATCACGCCTGAGCAGGTCAAGGCCCTGCTGGAGCCCGACGCCGATGAGCCGACCTTGATCGTCGTATCCGGCGCCGGCGTGGTCGTACCGGCGTCGGCGCTGGGCACCGATCGGTACCGAGGGGCTATGGAGATCATCTCCCGAAAGGATCTCGTCGCCCAGCTCGGCACCGACGTCGCGTCCCGGCACGATCTGGAGGAGATCGCCGCTCGTCTGGACGCCGCCCTGACACGGCTCGGGGCCTGAGCAGACCGGACGGCGGCAAGCGGATCGGCCGGAGCTGATCAGCTGCCCTTGCCCGTCGCCTTGCGGACGGCGTCGCGGGTCCGGTCGATCAGGGCTGCCGTGGGCCCGACGGCGATATTCTCCGCCGCGGTCTCGACTCCCGGATGCGGGCGGGTGGGCGCCACGGCCTCGGCGGCCCGGACCGCAGAGACGCACGGCGGACCGGCCGGGCATGCCATGAACCGCCGAACCGGGAGCCGGCCGGGAGGCCATGAGAGGGGCACGACCGGATCGCCGAGCTGTGCCGCATCGCCCGGGAGCGCTTGGGGTGGAGCGACCTGGCCCCGAGCAGACGGAGGCGATGGGGGCACTGCTCGACGGCCGCGCCGTGCTGGTCGTCATGCCCACCGGTTCCGGCAAGTCGGCGATCTACCAGGTACCGACCGTCGTGCTCGGCGGCCTGCCATCGTGGTGTCGCCGCTGATCGCCTCGCAGCGCGACCAGGTCACGGGACTGCGGGAGAGTGCGGCACCGGACGCCGTGGCCGTGAACTCCGCGCAGTCTGAGTCGGCCGCAGACAGGGGCGGGCGGTCCGGGAGGGCGATGCCGACCGAGTACCTGCTCCTGTCACCGGAGCTGCTCGCCAAGGACAGTGTTCTGAAGCGGTCGCGTGAGCTGGGCCCCTCGCTGTTCGTCGTCGACGAGGCCCACTGCGTCTCCGCGCGGGGGTCCGATTTCCGCCCCGATCACCTGAGCCTGAGTGAGGCCGCCGAACGGCTGGGCCGTCCGCCGGTGCTCGCGCTGACGGCGACGGCCGCGGCCCCGGTCCGGGCCGACATCATCGAGCGCCTGCACATGTGCGGCGCCCTGTCGTGACAGCCGAAACCGATCGGCCCACCATCCACCTGGCGGTGCGCGCCTACCACGTACGGGGCGGGTCGCGCAGGATGTCCGTGGTGATGTCCGCCAGCGACCTGCCGGTGCGGAAGGCCTCGGCGCGCATGAGGGCAAGCGCCTCCTCAGGGCTGATCCCCCGTCGGGCCACCAGGGCTCCGATGGCACGTGCGGTGTCGAACCAGTGGGCGCGGACCACCTGCTCCGGCTCCCACGCCGGGGCCTTCTTCCCCGTGAGCAGCGTCTCGCGGATCGGCAGGAGAGCGGCCGTCACCGCGTCGGCCACGGTGGACGCCTGCTCCAGGGCGTCCGCACTGAGAGCGTGGGATCGCATCGCCAGCAGGTCGACCGACCCGAGGACGTAGTCGCCGAAGAAAGGGGGAGCGCGTACACCGAGCCCACATGCGGCAGCTTCTCGCGCACCATGGCCCCGAACAGCGGCCAGAGCGTCAGTTCGTGTCGCAGATCGGCCACGGCTACCGGCTCGCCGGTTCGTGCGGCACTGATACAGGGCCCCTCCAGCACCGTGAACTGGATCTCTTCAAGCAGCAGCGCGGCATCGTTCGACGCGGCGAGCAATTGGCGGGACGGGGTGTCGGTGAGCAACGACAGGGTGGCGCCGTCCACTCCGAGCCCTTCACACACCGCCGCGCACACCCGCCGGGGAACCTCCTCGTCAGGTGCGCCCGCTGCGGCTTCCGCGACCAGCCGCACCGCCTTCATCACCTCGGCCGTCATCCGACCCTCCGCTGCCCCCGCGCGGCTGAGACGGGTGGCGGAGCTGCGGTGCCGGACGCCACCACGGAGAGACCGAGTGAGGAGGCCGCTTCGTCGAGTCGGCGCCTGGTCCTGGCCAGGTCCGCGTACAGGGCGTCAAGGGTGTCAGGTACCTGGCTGTTGGTCTCCACGACCGATGGCTGGAGCTCGGTTGTGAAGTCAGGTCTGTCCCACCGGTCGAGAACGGCGCGGGCCCGTGGCACCAGGGGCACACTCGCCACGTCCAGCACGCGAAACTCTTCCCATGCCCCGATGCGCACCGTCACGGTGTCTCCCCTTGCCGTCTCAAGCGGTCAGCCGCCGCCGACTCGCGGCCCCCGTGCTCGCAGCGGAGGCCGATCCGCGCATGCCGGGTGCCCTGCGTCGCCCTGTGCAAGCCCGCGAATCGCCTCATGTGCCGCAGGATCCTGATGAGCGGACGCCGTCTGTGCTCTCCGGCGCCCGCACACAGGCACGGACGCGCGTGCCCGGACCGCAGAGCGGGACCTGCGGGCGGTTCACGCTCCCGTGGTCAAGGCGGCCACGATCAAGCGGCGGCCGATGTCGCGCCTGCCCTCGGTCAAGTCCCGCAAGGAGGAGAAAGCCCCGGCCGGCGGGAGGGCCGAACGGAGCAGTAAAGGGCGGGGCGAAGGGCGGTCACCTCTCGGGGAGTGGCTCCGTGGGGCTTCAGCCGTACGATCGTCCCCACCGGCAATGGGTGAGGCCCGGGGACACCGTCCCCTCCGCACCCGCGCACGGTTGACCGTGAACTACGAGGTGTTCTTCCGCGTGCAGTGTGAGCTGCGCCACGGCTCCGCCGCTCGAGGTGCCGGCGTCATTCCGTTGTTTCCCTGCGTGTGTTCACCTGACCGGCCAGCCTCTCCAGCACCTGCTCCGCCATGGCGGGCATGGCTGCCGACGCTTCGTAGTCGCTCACGGGCCCGGGTTCCTTCTCGGCGCGGATCGGGGACAGGGCCTGCCGACTACCCGTGGCGCGTGCGATCAAGCAGGATGTCATCGGTTGCCTTCCTGAAACGGCATTCGAATCCGCGGGAGGCGTCGATCGCCTCGTACCTCCCGGGCCGCGTCAGGGCAACCTTCCCTGTGCCTGGGGAGACAGCTTCGCGGTGACGGCGGGGTGCGGATGGGGAAACGCGTGCGCGCCCGACGGCAGCACGGTGCGTCCCGGCCGGGCCCGGCGTGCCAGGTGGCGGACCCAGTCCGGCGGGCACAGCCCGTTGTCCTCTCCCGCTACGACCGTGCCTGGGCAGGTCACCGCGGAGAGCGACGACCGGTCAACAGGCTGGGTGGTCACCTTGGCGCTCCAGCGGAGACCCTGTCTTCTGTCGGCAGGGCGGCCTGAGGTCTTTGGTCGTTGCCTGTGATCCGCTCGGCGGTCAACGGCCGGCCGACGCTGAGAAGCGTGCCGGGGCATGACGCTCGTTTGACGCTCCGGACGTCCGAAGACCCTCCAGCAGGACCGCAAACCGCCGCTGACCTGTGACTAAGCCAGCTTCCCTCGGCTGGTGACGTGTTTCCGATGACGTCGCACGTGGAGTGCGTGGCAATTCTGGAGTCTGCGGGAAAGAGCCGCTGACCCGCGGTTCGGCAGTAGTGCCGGTGGGTCCCGACCTGCCTTGCGATATCCGGCAGGTGGAGACCTACCGGGCTCGCCTCACCTGGGGATCGGTGCTGGGGTGACTGGTGGGAGCGGCTGCGTGATGCCCGGTCGTCGGGACTCCTGACGCTCATGCGACGCTCGCCTCCCGTCGGTGAGGCCGACTGGAACAGCGTGTTGTGGTGCCCGTGACGGCCTTGTCGCGGAGCAGCTGACACGGCTTCGCGGCGATCACCGCGAGTGCTCTCTGGTGCCGGCCTCAAGAGAAGTCGGGCTGGACGGATTCCGTCTTCAGCCCGGACGTCGGGCGGCAGGCCGGCCTCGCGACCTGCTACCCGGCCGCGACGCGGCGACCCCGGCCGACTTGCTGCGGAAACATCCCGGTTCCGAGATCATCTGTCGTGACCGTGTTGGTCCTGGTGCCGACGGGGTCCGCACCGGCGCGCTGCTGAGCAGCCTCGACGGGCTGTTCGGCGGGCCGATCGGCCTGGGCTGCCGAACAGCCGAAGTCGTTGCCACGAGGACGAGCACCGTGTGGCCCCGGTCCTGCACCAGGGTCGGGGCCTCGAGTGCCTCCGGTGGTCACGCAGCAGTCCGTGTCGCGTTGCGTCCGCGGGTGAGCAGGGCGCCCAGAGCGATCATGCCCAGGCCGAGCAGGAGGTGGAGCCAGTTGTCGGCGGTGTTGAAAGGGACGAAGTTCGCGGCGCTGTCGTGGTCGATGAGCAGTCCGTACAACCACAGGACCAGGTAGACGGCGCCGCCGCCGAGGAGGTAGAGCCTGGCTTGCGAGGCGGTGCGGGACAGCGCCAGCCCGGCGACACCGAAGGCCAGATGCACAAGGTTGTGCAAGATCGACACCTGGAAGATGCCCAGTAGCTCGGCTTCGGAGTGGTGGGAGGCGAACTCCATGGTGTCGTAGTCCGTGGTGATACCCGGGATGAAGCCGAGAACACCGATCAGCAGAAAGACCACTCCCACCAGCCGGGCCGCCTGCTGGACCGGTGTTCGGGCGGTACGTGGCTCACGCGCGGGAGTGGACATGGACGCTCTCCTCGTTCAGGTTCGGAACCCGGCTCGGCTGTCCGGTTTCATCGTTGCGGTCGACGGGTGCCCGCAGCCGTCGGGGACATATCGCACAGCACCTCGTGCGCGAGCAACGCCACGAGCCCCGGGTGCGCGATCTTCGACGGGATGGTCACGGCCGACTCGTCTTGTGACACTCGCCCCGGGGAAGCCGCTGGGCCGGCCTGACAGGCGGGCGACGCACCCCGTCCCCGAGGGCGCAGCCCTACGACATGAAGTGGGTCGCGGAGCGGGCCCGCTCCCACATGCCGGGCAGCTGTTCCTCGGGACGCTGCTGCTCGCCGTGCAGGGCGTTGAGCACCACCAGGCATCCGGTCAGCGCCGGCACCGCCCACTGCGCGCGGGCCAGCTGCCGCCGGGCCTTGTCGAGGTCGATGGGATGCTGCTGCGCCTTCTCGGCGTCCTGCGGGTCCGCAGAGGAGGCCAGCTCGACCTTCTTGCCCAGGACACGGGCGTAGGCGGTGGCGGCCAGGGCCGCGGCGGTGACGGCGGTCTTGGCCGTGGTGGAGGCGGCCACTCCCTGCTGGGTGGCGACGCGGTGGGCGTTCACAGCGAGCAGCCCGCCGCCGCCGAACAGGTGCGCGCCGATGGCGGCGGCGTTGACCGGCGTCCACTTCGCCCATCCCGATGAAGAGATCCGATCCCTGGTCGCCTCATTTCCGCCTTCGTCCTTGGCCGCGCGGTTGAGGCCGACCGCGCCCATCAGCGAGCCGCCGAACCAGGCAGCCAGACCCACATCGTGCAGGCTGCGGACGAGGGTGTTGCGTTCGGACATGACGGTGCTCCTTCACAAAGCGAACCGGGGGCAGGCCAACGAAAACGTCGAGCACTACCCCACCCTCGCCCGGCTCCGGCCCCACCGCCAGCGCGGCTGACCCGGACGGGTGCAGCACCGTAGGAAGGCGGCAGGAGCAACGTGTCCGGAGTTCACGCAGTGGCGGAACAGCCCTTGCCCTCGGACCGCGTACGGCCGCCCGTCCGGACGGACTCGTCAGACGTACCGCAACCGGTCGACGGGGAGTGTCTTCTTCTTTGGGTAAGCCCCGGTGATGACCCTTCTTCTGCGTCGTGCGGGTCCTACGGGTGGTCGGTGGCGCGGTCGCCGTAAAAGGCGTCTTCCAGGGCCAGCTTCACCAGCCCCTTCAGCAGGCCGTTCTCCCCGTTCAGGGTGAGCCCCTCGCTGCGGGCCCGGTTCACGAAACGTCCGAGGGAGCCGGCTCCGTGACGCTCAGTTGACGCTCCGGGTGTGCGGCGGACCTCTCCTGAGGCGGGTAAATCGGGGCTGACCTGCATGTTCTCCTGGGACCATGCCTTGGGACCTGTTTCCGATGACGCACCACGTGGAGTGCGTGGCGATTCTGGAGCCTGCGGGAAAGAGCCGCTGACCTGCAGCTTCTCCTGCTCCTGTCGATCTCGGGCCGGTCGGGCCGATCTGTTTCCGTGGGTGCACGACGTGGAGTGCGCGGCATGCCGGACAAATTACTCTGACCTGCGGTTTCAGCCAGGAGTGCAGGGGTGGCGAGCATGCTGCGGCGGTCTTCGCCGGGAAGGGTGAGCGTCGAGCCCACTGAGCAGTACGGACCGTGAAGTTGCCTGGGGCCGGTGTCCGCGGAGCCCGGGATGCTCGTCATGGCGGAGCCTTGGCGACGATCGTTGGGCAGCAGGAGAGGTTCCCGGGCCGCCCCAGGCCACCCGGCCTCACCGGAGCCGCCAGCGATCACGATGTACTGCGTCCCCGCAGGAATTCTGGACCGGGGCGGCGGAGGCTTTTGGGGGTGCATGCGCTGACCGTGCACGCGGTGACTTCGTTGTCGTCGCCGCGCCGCTCCGGGTGTCACGGGGTGAGGAGGACCTTGAGGGCTTCGCGCTGGTCCATAGCGCGGTAGCCGTCAGGGGTCTGCTCCAGGGTGAGGGTGCGGTCGAAGACGCGGCCAGGGTCGACGGTGCCGTCCAGGACGGCGGGCAGCAGCTTCTCGATGTAGGCGCGGACGGGGGCCGGGCCGCCGGTGAGGGTGACGTTCGGGCCGAAGAGGCTGCCGAAGCCGACGGGGGCGTCCTCGTACTGGGGAACGCCGACGCGGCTGATGACGCCGCCGGGGCGGACGGCTCCGATGGCCATCTCGTAGGCGGGCATGTGGCCGACGGCTTCCAGGACGGCGCGGGTGCCGTGGCCGCCGGCGAGGTCGCGGACCTTGGCGATGCCCTCGTCGCCGCGTTCGGCGATGACGTCGGTGGCGCCGAAGTACCGGCCGAGGTCGGTACGTTCCTTGTGGCGTCCCATGAGGATGATGCGCTCGGCGCCGAGCTGTTTGGCGGAGAGCACGGCGAGCAGGCCGACGGCGCCGTCGCCGATGACGGTGACGGAGTCGCCGGACTTGACCTGGGCCTGGTGGGCGGCGTGGTAGCCGGTGCCGTAGACGTCGGCGAGGGTGAGCAGGAGTGCCTCGTCCACCTCGTTCGGGAGCTTGACCAGGGCCCGGCGATAAGGAGAAGTTGCGGGCGGTTCGCAGGATGGAGCGTGGATGCGGAAGGGACAGGGATGAACAGCAACTACTACGCGGGAGCCGAACCACGGGGGCTCCCGGCCGATCTGGTCACCGCCGCGGGGGTCGACCATGTCCGTCTGGTCTACGACTATCTCAACGCGGGTGATCTCGACGCCTGCGCCTCCCTGCTGCATGACGAAGTCGAGTTCGAACTGCCCGGCCAGCCTCCTGCCCGGGGCCGTACGGCGGTCCTCCACGCCCACCGCGTGGACGTCGCGCTCACCACCCGCCACGAGATCGACCACATCGTCGCCCACGACCACAGCGTTGTCGCCGTCGGCCGCCGCATCGTCCCCGGCGCCGATGAGAGGGGTCTGCGCTTCGTCGACTTCTTCACCATCGCCGACGACGCGATGGTGCGCGCCTGCACGCGTTACTACCACACGACTCCGTGAAGAGGCGGAAGGGAGAGCCTGGAGAGCCGGCACGACGGGTACAGGCTCGGGCCAGGTGGATGGTGCAGTGGCCGGGCCCTGATCCGATGTCGAGCACTCGCCAGTCTCGTTAGGGCCTTCCACCGAACAGCGGCGGGACTTCCTCAGCGCTCGTTACGGCATTGTCAGCGCCTACATCAGGAAGAAGCGCACCTCCTCCCGTCCGGTCACCGCACAGCCGCCGGCACCCCGCGTGGTGACCAGGTGGACCCTCAGCCGCCCGGAATCCCTCACCGAGAGCGAACAACTCCGGCTCAAGACGGCCTGGCCGACTGCCCCGAACTCGAGGCCCTCACCGGACACGTCCGGTCCTTCGCCCAGATGCTCGCCGAGCGCCAGGGCGAGCGGCTGCCCGAGTGGCTCGACGCCGTTCGCCAGGACGACCTGCCCAGCCTGCGCACCCTCGCCTCAGGCATCGACCGCGACCGCGACGCCGTCATCGCCGGCCTCACTCTGCCCTGGAGTTCCGGCGTCGTCGAAGGACACGTCAACCGGATCAAGATGCTCAAGCGCCAGATGTTCTGCCGCGCAGGATTCGCGCTCTTACGCAAGCGAGTCCTGTTGGCTTACTGATCGATTTCAGATGCGAACAGTAACTTCCCCACATGGGTGTGTACTTGGTGAGCGTCGGCGCGGAGGAATGGTTCGGTGAGGAGGAAGAGGGATGGGGCGAAGTTGCTTCAGCACTCAACGCTGAACTCAGGCGGCGGGGACTGCCGCCCTACGAGGACGTACCCCCAGAGACGGACTTCGCAGCCGGCTGAGGGCAAGCCTTCGAGGAGAAGCTGACCCCTTCCATGACCGGGTCCCTCACCTTGTGCGAGACGCACCTGTCACATGAGGAATCCGAGACCTTTTGCGGCTGGACCGTGCTCGTGCCCTTCTCGCTCGATGAGGAGATCTGGTTGCCCATCGACTCCGGCTACTGCGAGTCGACCATGGTCGTCGGTGCTCCCCAGGTGCTGCCGCTCGCGGAGAAACTGGCGGCAGCCATTGAACTGCCGCCCGAAACCCCGGCAACATGCGACAACCCCGACCTGAGCATGTGGTTCAGGGACCAAGCAAGCGAACTGGCCACTACTCGAACAGGACTGTGGAGCACGGACCTGGACACAGCCTTCTACGTCGCACTGTTCCTGCGAGCTGCCCAGCACTCGATCCGGCGTGGCTGCCCCATCGTCTGCACCTGAGACCCATCATCGGTCCCACTGGTTGCCCAGCGGATATCACTCACCGTGCACGCGTCACGGAAGGCGAGCCAGAACCCATTCTCGTGAATGAAGCCAGTGGCGGGTGTCGAGGGGGCGATGCGGTGATGCGGTGAGCCGACGCCTCCGGATGCTGGGGCTGCGGGCCGCGGCGATCCACTCTCCCGCCCACTTCCGCGGCACCGACAGGCTCAGGTCGGCGGTGCGTGCGGCGATACGCTCGTGGGAGCGCTGGGCGGCTTCCGCGTTCTCCGTGGACGCGACCCGAGCCGAGGGCCGGATTTGCCCGTTCACCATCACGCATGGACGCGCTCCCCGGTTCCGGTCGCCGACTTCGAAGATCGGCTGCACCTCGTTCCGCGCCGTACTGCAGCCGGCGCCTGGTTGGCCGGAACTCTCCTGTTGACGACTTGGAAGTGGCTGCTCTATGCTCCACCTCAATTCGATCATGGCTCTGACCCTCTCGTGAGTGAGTTCGACCGTGATGGCGGGGGCGACGGGGGGGTCGTGAACTTACGAGCGACTTAGGTCCGAAGCGTGTGAGGACGTGTGGGGTCCCCCGTAATCGGCTGCCCGAAATGTGGGGCGATCGTGCGTTCAGTTGCGCTTTGTTCACTCAGTGTTTGACATTCGACTCCTGGCGTTGGTCGCCCGTAGGGAGAAGCGAAGAATTCCATCTGTTAGGTTTTGGGCACTCGCGCTGATTCAACGGAGGTGCGGTATGTCCAATCCCTTTGAAGAGGCCGATGGCATCTATCGGGTCCTACGCAACCACGAAGAGCAGTACTCTCTGTGGCCCGGCACTCTCGACGTGCCGCCGGGGTGGGATGTGGCGCTGAAAGCTGCAAACCGTCAGAGGTGCCTCGAATTCATCGAGGAACACTGGACCGACATGCGTCCAGTAAGTCTCCGTGAGGCAATGACGTCGCCTTCCACCGTCCGGCATGCCGAAAGTGGATCCTCGTAAAACCCTCCTGGCTCCCCTCACGCTCGATCCTGTCCGAACAGTTGCTTGTTTACGATGGAGTACGACGCATGCGCTCTCATATACTTGGCCGCATAGAGCTCGACCAAGAGCGCCTGAAGAAGGACCTCGAATACCTCGCCGTAGTTCCCACCGTGGAAGAGGAATACGACGAGTTCAGCAATGGGTTCTGGAAGAACATTCCGTTGTACAACGCCAGCGGCGGCAGCGAGGACCGGCTCTACCGAGACCTCCAAGACGCACCCGCGCAGCCCACCCAGCACGCGGAGCAGGTTCCCTACCTGAACGAGCTCGTCACCACGGTTTTCAACCAGGACCGGGTCCAGATGGCGCGCACCCGCAACCTGAAGAACGCCATCGTCATTCCGCACCGGGACTTCGTCGAGCTCGACCGTGAACTCGACCGGTACTTCCGCACCTTCATGATCCTTGAGGAAAGCCCGCTGGCCTTCCACGCGGACGAAGACACGGTCGTCCGCATGCGGCCCGGCGAGATCTGGTTCCTGGACGCCGCGGCCGTTCACTCCGCCGTCAACTTCACCGACCTCAGCCGGCAGGCGCTCTGTGTCGACCTCGCCTTCGACGGCTCCTTCGACGAGAAGGAGGCGTTTGCCGACGGATCCGTCTACGCCCCCGGCGCCACCCCGGACATCCCGCATCGCAAGCCGTTCACCCAGGAGCGTGTAGAGAAGATTCTCTCGCTGGCCGGCGTCATAGAGCGGGAGAACTTCAGGGACATCCTCTTCCTGCTCTCCAAGGTGCACTTCACCTACGACGTGCACCCCAGCGAGACCTACGAATGGCTCGTCGCCATCTCCAAGCGGGCCGGCGACGAAAAGATGGTGGAGAAGGCCGAGCGGATCAGGGACTTCGCCATCGGTGCCCGCGAACTGGGCGAGCGCTTCTCGCTCACCACCTGGTAGCGCAGAATACTCTCCCGCGATGTGCGGCGGCAGGAAGAAAGATCTGGGGAGAAAGTGATCGAGGAGATACTTCCGCTGGAAGTGGCCTCCGCGGAAGCATTCGACGACGACCGCGGCAGCCATCTCTTTGCCGAGGAGCAGGCGGCTATTTCCGGTGCTGTACCGGCACGCCGCCGGGAATTCACCACGGTGCGTCACTGTGCCCGAGCCGCGCTCGGCGACCTCGGTATCCCTCCTTTTCCCCTGCCGCCGGGCACACAGCGCGCTCCACGCTGGCCCGCCGGAGTCGTGGGCAGCATGACGCACTGCGTCGGCTATCGCGCCGCAGCCGTCGCCCGGACGAGTCGCGTGCATTCCGTGGGCATCGACGCCGAGCGAGACGAGCCGCTCCCGGAGGGCGTGCTCGATTTGATCGGACTGCCCGAGGAACGCGCCATGATCGGCCGGCTCGGCGTGCAAAGGTCCGCTCCTCCCTGGGACCGATTGCTGTTCAGCTGCAAGGAGGCCGTGTACAAGGCCTCCTTTCCGCTCGCCCGGCGAATGCTGGGATTCGACGCGGTGCGGGTCGACATCGAAACCGGGGGCCGGTTCCGGGCACGGTTCCTGGTTCCCCCACCGGTGGCCGCGGGCAGGGCGGTTCCCCGGTTGACGGGCCGGTGGATGCACCGCGACGGGCTCCTCCTGACCGCCGTCGCCCTGTGCTGAGCCCACCGGCCCAGGTCCCGCAGGGGCGTGGGGACTTCCGTATTCCGGTTTCCCTCCGCCTCGCACCACGGTCTGCCGGAAACGGCATTCCGACGCCCCGCTTGTGCACCTCCGGCTGTTTTCCGACGGCTGGGCCCCGCCGGGAAGGCCCACCGGCCTGACGCTCCTTCTGGGACGGACACCGATGATTGAAACGACCACATTCACCGAATCCTTCACCGTCACCGCCGACAACCCGCTGCTGCACGGCCACGTCGTGTACGGGCGCAGCCTCATGCCCGGCGTCGGTTACGTGGATCTGGTCCTCCAAGTCCTGGCCCGGCACGGCCATTCCATGCCGGACGTGGAGTTGCGCAATCTCACGATCCTCGCCCCGCTCGTCGCCGGGCCCGAGGAACACGTCCTGACCACCGTCGAGGGACGTCCCGCGACCGGCGGCGGCTGTCGCATCGAGGTGCGCAGCCGCCGTTCCGAGGACACCACCGAGGTGGTCCACGCCGTCGCGACCGCGCACCGCCGGCCCCGCGCCAGCTTCACCGAGCGGCTTCAGGTGCCCGTCGAGGGGGCCGCCCGGCGCACCACCATGGACGAGATCTACACCTGGTGCCGCGAGTACGACCTCTTCCACTCCGGCCTGATGAAGATCGGGGAGTGGTACACCACCGCACCGGTGACTGGGTCGCCGAACTCGAACTCGCCCCCGAGCACCAGGGCTCCGCGGCCGGGTTCCTCTTCCACCCGGCACTCTTCGAGGCCGGGCTCCTCGGCGGTGGCGTCGGCCTCGGCATGCTGCACAGCGACAACGACGGTCCTGGCCTGTACCTGCCGCTGATGTTCGAGCGGTTCCGTGCCGCCGGGCCGCTCGGCGGGCGCTGCTACGTCCGCGTCCCCGCCGACTCCGTTCGCCGGGACGAAGAACTCATCCGCCTGGTAGTGGAGTTCTACGACGCCCAGGGCGCGAAGGTGGCCGAGGTCGGCCAGTTCGTCGCCAAGCGCATCCGGGCCGCGGCAGCCCTCGACGTGCGGGGCGGGACGCCCACGCCGGCCGAGCCGCGCCCTGCCGGCGGCCGGTCGGGGGACCTGGTCGACGTGGTGCGGTCTCTGGTGGCCGCTCGGCTGGAGGTGGCTGCCGATCGGGTCGACGTGGGTTCCGGTTACTACGAGTTGGGGCTGGCGTCCGCCGACCTGCTGTCGTTGGTCGCGGATCTGGAGGAGCGGCTGTCGGTGGAGTTGTCGCCGACGGTGATGTTCGAGTACCGGACGATCGCGGAGCTGGCGGCGTGGCTGGAGCCCCAGGTTCCCGCTCAGGTCCTGGCGACGGCGACCGCGCCGACGGCTCCCGTCCCGCCGGCGAGCGTCCCTCCCTCCGCTCCGGCCGCCGGCAGCGTCCCTGTCCCCGCCGTACCGTCCTCCGCCGTACGGGGCGACGACCCGCTCGCCGGCCTCCGCGCCGACCTCACCAACGAAGTGGCCGCCTTCCTCGGTGTCGCCGTCGCCGATGTGCACGCCGACGCCGAGCTGGCCGAGTTCGGGCTGGACGTAAACGGCCTCGCCCGCCTGGCCGACCGTGTCGGCGCGCGCCTGGGGCTGACGATCGCGCCGGGAGTCTTCCGCGAGCACCGCACCCTGAACGCCCTGGCGGGGTACCTCTCGCGCGAGCACCGCGCCCTGTCGACGGCGGTACCGGCACCGCGGTCGCACCCTCTGCTCCCCCGACCGTCACCGGCGACGGCGACGGCGTGATGTACGAGACCCGCTTCAGCGGCGACGAACCCTTTCTGCGCGACCACCGGGTTCACAGCGACCGCATCCTGCCCGGAGTCGCCCACCTGGAGATGGCACGGGTGGCGGTCGCGCGGGCGCTGGGCCGGGGCGACGCCGCGTCCGTCCGGCTCACGGACGTGGTGTGGCTGCGGCCCGCGGCCTGCGGCCCCGACGGGCTCACCCTGCGGGTGCGGGTGCGGACCTCCGCGCCGGGCGGCTGCGCCTACGAGATCGACAGCGTCGACGACCGTGGTGAGGCAACCCCGTGCAGCAAGGGCCGCGCGGCCCTCCATGAGGACGGCGCCCCTCGCCCGCTCCTCCTCGACGAACTGCGCGCCGCCTGTGCCGACACCGCGTACGCCGCCGGGCGCCTGTACGGCCTGTTCGACAGCATGGGCATGGTCTACGGCCCCTCCCAGCGGTCCGTGACCGGACTGCGCACCGGCACCGACGCCGAGGGCCGCCCCCAGGTCCTGGCCGAGCTGCGGCTGCCCGCCGAGGCCGAACCGCCGGGCCCCGGCCAGCTGATGCACCCGAGCATCCTCGACGGCGCTCTCCAGGCCACGATCGGCCTGTGGGCGGCTCAGGCCGCCGACGGCCGCTCCGCCCCTCTCGCCCTGCCGTACGCCCTCGACCGTGTCGAGGCCGTGACCGCCACCCCGGCCACGGCGTACGCCTGGATCCGGCACCAGCCCGGCTCCACCACCGACAGCACCACGGCCCGCCTCGACATCAGCGTCCTCGACGAGCACGGCCGGGTGTGTGCGGAGCTGTCCGGCCTGTCCACCCGCCTCCTGCGGGACCCCGCCCCGCAAGAGGCGGCCGTGACCGAGCCGGACCCCGCGCGCACCGGCGACATCGCGATCATCGGTGTCGGCGGCCGCTACCCGCAGGCCGCCGACCTGGACGAGTTCTGGCAGAACCTGCGCTCGGGCCGCGACTGCGTCCGCGAGATCCCGGCCGACCGCTGGAGCAGCCGCCGCTACGCCGAGAGCGGTGCCGGCACCTGGGGCGGGTTCCTGGACGACATCGACCGGTTCGACCCGCTCTTCTTCCAGATATCCCTGCTCGAGGCGGACCACCTCGACCCGCAGGAGCGTCTGTTCCTCCAGTGCGCGCACCACACCCTGGAGGACGCCGGCTACACCGCCGACCGCCTGTCGAACGACGCCAAGGTCGGTGTGTTCGTCGGCGTGATGTACCAGGAGTACCAGCTCCTCGGCGCCCAGGCGCAGGAGCGCGGGAGCCTTGACGCCCTGTGGGGCAGCGCCTCCACGGTCGCCAACCGGGTGTCGTACTTCTACGACTTCCACGGCCCGAGTCTGGCCGTGGACACCATGTGCTCCTCCTCGCTGACCGCGATCCACCTGGCCTGCGAGGCCATCCGCAGCGGTCAGTGCGACACCGCGCTCGCGGGCGGCGTCAACCTCACCCCGCACCCCAACAAGTACCTCGTGCTGGGCCAGCGCAACTTCCTCTCCAGCGACGGCCGCTGCCGCAGCTTCGGTGAGGGCGGCGACGGCTACGTGCCCGGCGAGGGCGTCGGCGCCGTCCTGCTCAAGCCGCTGGAGCGGGCCATCGCCGACGGGGACCAGATCCACGGCGTGATCAAGGGCACCGCCGTCAACCACGGCGGCCGCACCTCCGGGTACTCCGTGCCCACCCCGGTCGCGCAGGGCGAGGTCATCGCCGACGCCCTCGCCGCTGCCGGCGTCGAGCCGCGCGCCCTCGGCTACCTGGAGGCGCACGGCACCGGCACCTCCCTCGGCGACCCCATCGAGGTCTCCGGTCTGGAGCGCGCCTTCCGCCGCGCGGGCGGCGCCCCCGAGAGGCTCGCCATCGGTTCGGTGAAGTCCAACATCGGGCACTGCGAGAGCGCCGCCGGCATCGCCGGAGTCACCAAGGTGCTGCTGCAACTGCGGCACGGGGAGCTCGTGCCGAGCCTGCACTCCGCCGCGCTCAACCCGCACATCGACTTCGACCGCACCCCCCTGCGGGTGCAGCGCACCCTGGAGCCGTGGCACCGCCCGGTCCTGGACACCGCCGACGGCGGACCACGTACCCTGCCCCGCACCGCCGGCGTCTCCAGTTTCGGCGGCGGCGGCTCCAACGCCCACGTCGTCATCGCCGAGTACCGGGCGCCGGCCCGTCCCGAGGCCGCCCCTGCCGGCCCCGCCCTGCTCGTGCTGTCGGCCAGGACCGAGACCCAGCTCGTCGAGCAGGCCCGCCGACTGCACGCCCGGCTCGGCGAGCTGACCGACGCCGACCTCGCGGCTGTCGCCTGGACCCTGCAGACCGGGCGCATGGCCCTGGAACAGCGGTTCGGCTTCGTCGCGAACTCGCTGACCGAAGCCCGGGAACGGCTGGCCGCCTTCGCCGCCGCCCCCGCAACGTCCGGCCCCTGGGTCCGGGGCACCGCCCGCCCGAACCGGCCGGGGAACGAGGAAGCCGTCCGCACCGCCCTGTCCGCCTGGCGCGAGCAGGAGAGGCACGAGACGCTGCTGGCGCTGTGGGCCGACGGCGCCGACGTGACGTGGGAACTCGCCCGCCGCGACGGCGCCGCCCCCCACCGGATCAGCCTGCCCGGCTATCCCTTCGCCCGCGAGCGCTGCTGGTTCGACATCGACACCGAAGGCGCGCCGCACCGGTCCACCGGTGATGACGGGCACGACGTCGTGCTGCTGCGACCCCGCTGGACCGCCTGTGACGTCGGGGCCGCCGCGCCCCGGGAGGCGTTCGCCGAGCGACACCTCGCCGTGCTCGGCCGGATCGACGCCGCAGGCCGTGAGGCCCTGCTGGCCGCACTGCCCGCCGGCACGCACTGCACCGTCGTCGAACCCGCCGACGGTCCCCTGGACCGCCGCTTCACCGACGCGGCGCGCCGTGTGTTCGGTCTGACCCGTGACCTCCTGCTGCGAGGCGTCCGGCGGCCCACCCTGTTGCAGGTCGCCGTCGTCGGCAGCCCCGACGACGAGACCGCCTGCCTCGGTGGCCTGGCCGGGCTGCTGCGCACCGCACACCTGGAGAACCCACGGCTGCACACCCAGTACGTGGAGTGCCTGGACGGCGCCCCGCCCGCCACCGTCGCCGCGCGTCTGGTGGCCGAGGCGGCCACCGCCTTGGAACCGGAGGTGCGCCACCGCGACGGCCGCCGACTGGTCCGCCGCCCCACCGAGGCCCCGCTGCGGTCCGCGCCCACCCCCTGGCGGGCGGACGGCGTCTACCTCGTCACCGGCGGCGTCGGCGGACTCGGCCTCGTCGTGGCGCGGGACATCGCCGCCGCGACCGGTGACGCCACCGTGATCCTCACCGGGCGCTCCCCGCTGACCGACGAGCAGCGGGCCGCCCTGGACGCCCTGCGCGCCGCAGGGCTGACCGTCGACCACCAGCTTGCCGACGTCACCGACCGCGAGGCCCTCGCCCGCCTGCTGGCCCACATCTCCGCCGAGCACGGACCGCTGACCGGCGTCCTGCACTCCGCGGGAGTCGTCCACGACAACTTCGTCGTCCGCAAGAACGCCGAGGAGTTCGAGCGGGTCCTCGCCCCCAAGGTTGCCGGGCTGGTCCACCTCGACGAGCTGACCCGCGAGCAGCCGCTGGAGCTGTTCGTGTGCTTCTCCTCGATCGCCGGAGCCTTCGGCAACCCCGGCCAGTGCGACTACGCCGCCGCCAACGCCTTCATGGACGCCTACGCCGCGCACCGCGACCGGCTCGTCGGCGCCGGACTGCGCAGCGGCCGCACGGTGTCCGTCGGCTGGCCGCTGTGGGACGAGGGCGGCATGGGAGCCGAGGACTCGGTCCGCCGGCAGCTGCGTGCCACGGGACTCGCCCCGCTCGACACCGTACGCGGCCTGGAGGCACTGCGGTTCGCCCTGGCCGACGAGGGCGTACGCGAGGACGCCGGACTGCTGGTCGTCGCGGGCGACCGCACGGAACTGCTGGCCAGACTGACGGACAGCACCCCGCCGACCCCGGCGACCGCCGCCCGCACGGCGACCGTCCCCGCGCCCGCGCCCGCGCCCCCGCCGGCACGGCCGTACCGGGCCTCGAAGAGCGTGCCGTGGCCCACCTGCGGCGGGTGCTGGCCTCGACCCTGAAACTCGGGCCCGAACGGCTGGACCCCGACACACCGCTGGAGCGGTACGGCATGGACTCCGTGCTCGCGGTGACCATGCTCCAGCCGCTGGAGGAGACCTTCGGCCCGCTGTCGCGGACGCTGCTGTTCGAAGTGCAGACCGTGCGCGGCCTCGCCCGGAACCTCGCCGCCGACCACCCGCAGGCCCTGCGCGCCCTGGTCGGCGAGCCCGACCCGGCACCGGTCACGGCCGCCGGCGCCGAGGCCACCGCGCCCCGCGCCGCGCAGACCCCCGCCCCGGCCGGGCGCGACACCGAGTACGGCCCGCGTGACGTCGCCGTCATCGGGCTCAGCGGCCGCTACCCGCACGCCGACGATCCGGAACAGTTCTGGGCGGCGTTGCGCGAGGGCCGGGACTGCGTCACGGAGGTGCCGGCCGACCGCTGGGACACCGGCGGCCGGGCCCAGTGGGGGGCGTTCCTCGACGGCATCGACCGCTTCGACCCGCTGCACTTCGGAATCGCGCCGCGCGAGGCTGCCGCCATGGACCCGCAGCAGCGGCTGTTCCTGGAGACGGTGTGGCACCTGCTGGAGCAGGGGGGCGTCACCCAGGAGGTCGTCGAGCGGCAGTACCGCCGGCGCGTCGGCGTCTACGTCGGTGCCGCCTACCAGATGTACCGGGCGGACCGGGACGACGACCCGACCCTCGCGGCGCTCACCTCCTCCGCCTCGTACAACCTCATCGCCAACCGCGTCTCGCACTTCTTCGGTCTGGAGGGGCCGAGCCTGGCGGTGGACAGCATGTGCACGTCCTCCGCGATGGCCCTGCACCTCGCCTGCGCCGACCTGGAGCGCGGCGAGTGCGAGCTGGCGGTCGCCGGCGGTGTCAACCTGACCGTCCACCCGGACAAGTACGTGGCGCTCGGCGAGATGCAGTTGCTCGGTACGCACCCCGGCGCGCGCAGCTTCCGCGACGGCGACGGTTATCTGCCCGCCGAGGTGGTCGGCGCCGTTCTGCTCAAGCCGCTGGACGCCGCCCTGCGCGACGGAGACACCGTGCACGCGGTCATCAGGAGCACGGCCTCCCTGCACGGCGGCCGCTCCAACGGCTTCATGACGCCCAGCCACCGCACCCAGGTCGCCACCATGCGCCGCGCCCTGGAGCGGGCCGGCACCGCACCTGCCGACATCGGCTGCGTCGAGGCCGCCGCCAACGGCACCGCCTTCTCCGACGAGGTCGAACTGCGCGCCCTGCGCGAGGTGTTCGCCGACGTCGCCGACAACGTGCCGGTGGGCACCGTGAAGTCCAACCTCGGCCACCCCGAGGCGGCCTCCGGCATCGCCCAGCTCACCAAGGTCGTGCTGCAGCTGCGGCACGGCCAGGTCGCCCCCCTGGTCGCCGCCGGAGACCCCAACCCGCGTCTGGACCTGGAGGGTTCGGCGCTCCGGCTGGTCGACGAGCTGACCGAGTGGGAGCCGCGCGGCAGCGCGCCCCGCCGCGCCCTCATCAACTCCTTCGCGGCCGGCGGCAGTCACGTCAGTCTGGTCGTCGAGGCGCCCCCCGCCACCGCGCGCACGGCCCCGGCCGACCCGGGACCGCAGGTCGTCCTGCTCTCCGCCCGCACCCCCGAGCTGCTGCGCACGGCGGTGGGCCGCCTGCACGACTTCCTCGGCCGCGACGGCACGGAGAGCCTCGCCGACATCTCCTACACCTCGCAGCTGGGCCGGGAGCCCCAGCCCGAACGGCTCGCCGTGGTCGCCGCCGACCGTGACCAGCTCCGCGACGCCCTCGCCGCCCAGCTCACCGACGACCCCGCCGCGACGGCCGTTCGGGCGAGCGTGCACCGCGGCAACGCCGAGGAGGACGCCGGCCCGGTGACCGCGGTCCTGACCGGCGCCCGCGGCGAGGCGTTCCTCGCCGGCCTGGTCCAGGACCGGGCCCTGGAACAGCTCGCCGAACTGTGGGCGCATGGTGTCCGGGTGCCGTGGGCCGGTCTGCACGACGGGCCGCGCCCCATGGTGTCGCTGCCGCCGACCGCCTTCGAGACCGGCCGTCACTGGGTCGGCCGCACATCCCGGCCGCCCGCCGGGAACCAGCGGCCGGCGGCGGCGCCGCCCGCCCCGGACGCGTCCACCGACACCACCCGGACGATGACACTGGCCTGGGCCAACGTCCTGGGCGTCGATGCCGCGCGGCTGGACGATCGCAGCGACTTCTTCTCGCTGGGCGGCAACTCGCTGCTGGCCACCCGCCTGATCAACCGGCTGAAGGAGCAGGTGGGCGTGGAGCTCCCGGTGGAGGCGGTCTTCTCCGCACCCCGGCTGGCCGACATGGCGCGGGAACTCGGGCAGTACGCCCCCGGCACGGGGCCCGCCGGCACGCTCGACGTGGACCTGATCCTCGAAAGCATCGCCCTCGTCGAGCGCATGAGCGACGACGAGCTGGACGCCCTGGAAACCGAGAGCTGAGGCAGAGGAGTTGACGATGGGAACCACCAGCCAGGACACCGGACCGGACCTCGTCCAAAGGATCCGCTGCCTGCCCGCCAAGCGGCGGCGCGCGCTGATCGCACTGCTGCGCGAGCAGGGCGTCGACCTGTCCGCATTGCAGGCCGTTCCGCGCCTGCCGCGTGACACGGGCGAACCGCTGCCCCTGTCGTTCACGCAGCAACGCCTCTGGTTCCTGGACCAGTTGGGTGGTACAGGGGCCGCGTACAACATTCCGGCGGCGATGCGGCTGAGCGGCCGGCTCGACCGGCCCGCGCTGCTGCGGGCCCTGGCGGCGGTGGTCCAGCGGCACGAGGTGCTGCGCACCCGGTTCGCCGAGCACGAGGGCGTACCGCACCAGATCGTCGGCGACGGCGCGGACTTCCACGTCGTGGAGGAGGAACTGGCCGATCCGGCACGGCTGCCCGGGATCTGTCGCGAGGAGGCCGCCGCCCCGTTCGACCTCGCGCGCGGCCCGCTCATCCGGGCGCGGCTGCTGCGGCGGACCGACCAGGAGCACTACCTGCTCGTCACGACCCACCACAGCGTGTGCGACGGCTGGTCGGTCGGCGTCTTCTACCGCGATCTGGTCGCCACTTACGAGGCGTTCTGCGCGGGGCGGCCCGTTCCGCTCGAGCCGCTGCCCGTGCAGTACGCCGACTACGCGCACTGGCAGCGGCAGTGGCTCGCGGACGAGGTGCAGGAGCGGCAGACCGCCTACTGGAAGCGCCAGTTGGCGGGAGTCGACCCCCGGCTCACCCTGCCTGTCGACCGGGAACGTCCGCGCGTGAAGACGTACGCGGGAGCCAGCGAGACCTTCCAGTGCCCCGCCGATCTGCTCGGCGCGCTGCGTGACGTGGCCAAGTTCCACGACGTCACCCTCTACATGACCCTGCTGGCGGCCTACTCGGTCGTCCTGAACCGCTACACGCACGAGACCGACATCGCCGTCGGCACCGTCGTCGCCGGACGCAACCGGCGCGAGGCGGAGGACCTGATCGGCTTCTTCGCCAACACCCTGGTGATGCGCACCGACCTGTCCGGCGACCCGGCCTTCCCGGAACTGCTCACCCGGGTGAGGAAGACCGCGCTGGAGGCGTACGACCACCAGGACGTGCCGTTCGAGGCGGTCGTGGACGCCCTGGACACCGAGCGCAGCCTCAGCCACTCGCCGGTGTTCCAGACCCTGTTCGTCCTCCAGGAGGCACAGACCCGGCGCACCACCTCCCTCGGTGACCTCGACGTCACCCCGGTCGACATCGAGCTCAGCTTCACCAAGTTCGACCTCACCGTCGACCTGCGGGAGACCCCGGACGGTCTGGTCGGCACCGTCGAGTACAACACCGACCTGTACGACCGGGCGACCGTGCGCCGCTTCGTCGGCCACTACACACGGCTGCTGCGGGCCGTCGCGGCGGACCCGGCCCTGCCCGTCTCCCGGCTGACCATGGTGGACGCCGAGGAGCGCCGCCAGGTCGTCGAGGTGTGGAACGACACCGAGCGGCCGTACTCCGCCGACCGCTGCCTGCACCAGCTGTTCGAGGACGAGGTGGCCCGCCACCCGGACCGCACCGCCCTCGTCGACGCCGACCGCTCCTGGACGTACGCCGAACTCAACGCCTGGGCCAACCGGATCGCCCACGGTCTGCGCCGTCACGGGATCGGGCCGGACAGTCTCGTCGGCCTGCACGCGCACCGCTCCGCCGAGATGGTCGCCGGCATCCTCGGCTCATTGAAGGCCGGCGGCGCCTACCTGCCCATCGAACCGACCCACCCCGCCGCCCGCCGCACCGAACTCGTCGAGACCACCGGCGTCCAGGTGGTCCTCACCCAGCCGGACCTGGACACCGAGCCCCTGAGCGACGCCGCCCACCTGCTCCGCCTGCACCCCGACGGCACGCTGCGCGACGGCACCGGGCAGGACGTCACCGGCGGGCGCGAGGACAACCCGTCCGCCGCCGAACTCGGCCTGACCAGCGACCACCTGGCGTACGTCATCCACACGTCCGGCTCCACCGGCCGCCCCAAGGGCGTCATGGTCGAGCACCGGGCGGCGGTCAACCGCATCGAGTGGATGCAGAACGAGTACCGCCTCACCGAGGACGACGTCGTCCTGCAGAAGACCCCCTACAGCTTCGACGTGTCGGTGTGGGAGTTCTTCTGGCCCCTGCTCTTCGGCGCCCGTCTCGCCGTCGCCGAGCCCGGCGCCCACCGCGACCCCGCCGCCCTGATCTCCGCCGTCCGCCGATTCGGCGTGACGACTCTGCACTTCGTTCCCTCCATGCTGCGCACCCTCGTCGAGGAGCCCGGCTGGACCGACTGCACCAGCGTCCGGCAGGTCTTCTGCAGCGGCGAGGCCCTGCCCCCGGACCTGTGCGCCCGCCACCACGAGCGCCACCCGGCACCCCTGCACAACCTCTACGGCCCCACCGAGGCCGCCGTCGACGTCAGCCACTGGACCTGCCCCGCCGGGCCCGCCCCGCGCACGGTGCCCATCGGCCGCCCCATCCAGAACATCCAGCTGTACGTCCTCAACGAGGCCCGCGAGCCCCAGGGCGTCGGCTGCGTCGGCGAGCTGTACATCGCCGGCGCTGGCCTCGCCCGTGGCTATCTGCACCAGCCGGAACTGACCCGCGAACGGTTCGTGCCCAACCCCTTCGCGGGGCCCGCTGCCCGCATGTACCGCACCGGCGACCTGGTGCGGTGGCTGCCCGACGGCACCCTGGACTTCCTCGGCCGCGTCGACGACCAGGTCAAGCTGCGCGGCTTCCGCATCGAGCTGGGCGAGATCGAGCACCGCCTGGCCGAACACCCTGCCGTCCGCGCCTGCGCGGTCGTCATCCGCGAGGACCAGCCGGGCAACCCCCGACTGATCGCCTACACCGTCCTCGACCCCGCACACCCCTGTGACGACCACCGCGCCGAGCTGACCCGGCACCTCGAGGGCGCCCTGCCCGAGTACATGGTGCCCAGCGCCTTCGTCGCCCTGGACACCCTGCCCGTCACGGCCCACGGAAAGCTCGACCGCAGGGCCCTGCCCGCGCCCGGCATCGACGCCTTCGCCCAGAGCGCCTACGTCGCCCCCGCGACCGGCACCGAACGGCTGCTGGCCCAGGTGTGGGCCGAACTGATGGGGTTCGACGCCGCACAGGTCAGCGCCGACGACAACTTCTTCGCCCTCGGCGGCCACTCCCTGATGATCACCGTGCTGGTGGCCCGGCTCAAGGAGCACGGCCTGAACGTCACCGTGCAGGACGTCTTCGCCGAGACCAGCCTCGCCGCCCTCGCCGCCCGGATCGACGACGCCCCCGCGGCTCCCGCACAGAACGCCCCGCCCAACCTGATCCCGGACGACTGCACACGGCTCACCCCCGGGATGCTGCCCCTGATCGACCTCACCCAGGAGCAGATCGACACGATCACGGCCGCCGTGCCCGGCGGCGCGCCCCAGGTGCAGGACGTCTACCCCCTGCTGTCGACGCAGGAGGGCATCCTCTTCCACCACCTGATGGACCCGGACCACGACCCCTACCTCGTCTCCACCCTCTACGTGGCCGACGACGAAGCGGCGTGCGAAAGGTTCGTCGACGCCCTGCAGGCGATCGCCGACCGGCACGACGTGATGCGCACCGCCGTCCTCACCACGGGACTGCCCGAGCCCGTGCAGGTCGTGCACCGCTCCGCCCGGGTGCCGGTGCGCCGCGTCCACCTGGACGCCGACGGGGACGCCGAAGCGCAGGCGCGTGCCCTGCTGACCGGCCCCGAGCGCATGCGCCTCGACACGGCTCCGCTGCTGCGCCTGACCGTCGCCGAGGACCCGCGCTCCGAACGCCGGTACCTCCTGCTGACCGCCCACCACCTCATCGAGGACGCCACCTCGCTGCGGCTCACCCTCCACGAGCTCGCCCTGCACATGGCCGGACGCACCGACCTGCTGCCGCCCCCGCCGCCGTACCGCGACTTCGTTGCCCACACCCTGCACCAGCAGACCACCGGCGACGCGGAAAACTACTTCCGCACCGCCCTCGGCGACGTCATCGAGCCGACGTTCCCCTTCGGCCTGACCGACGTACACGGCGACGCCCGCCGGGTCACCCAACTGCGCCGCACCCTGCCCGCGGAACTCGCCCGGGACCTGCGCGCCCACGCCAAGCGGCTGCGGCTGAGCCCCGCCTGCCTCTTCCACGCGGCCTGGGCGCGGGTCGTGGCTGCCTGCAGCAACCGCGACGACGTGGTCTTCGGCTCCGTGCTGTCCGGGCGCCTCCAGGGCGTGCCCGGCGTGGAGCGGATGCTCGGCAACTTCATCAACACCCTTCCGCTGCGGGTGCGGCTGGACGGCCGCACGGTCCGCGAGCTGATCGACGAGGTCGACGTCGCCCTGCGCGACCTGGTGCTCCGCGAGCACACCCCGCTCGGCCTGGCCCAGCGGTGCAGCGGCCTGGACGGCGACGCCCCGCTGTTCAGCGCCGTCGCCAACTTCCGCCACTTCGAGCCCGGCCACGGTGAGGCCGCCGCCCTGCGCATCGACGACGCCGGCGTGCGGTTCGTCGCCGCCGCGGACGGCATCAACTACCCGGTGTCGGTGTCCGTCGACGACTTCGGCAGCGAACTCTCCCTCGACCTCCAGGTCGACGACTCGCTGTCCGCCGACGCCGTCGCCGACTACCTCCTGACCGCCCTCACCGGACTCGTCGACGCCCTCGCCGCCGACGACGGCACCGGCACCCGCGCCATGGACATCGACGTCCTGCCCGGCACCGAGCGGCGACGCCTGCTCACCGAGTGGAACGACACCACCACGCCGATGCCCGCGCCCACCCTCACGGCCGCCTTCGCCGCCCAGGCCGCGCGCACGCCCGACCTGACGGCGCTGGTGCACGAGGACCGGACCCTGACGTACGCGGAGTTCGACGCCCGGGCCAACCGGCTCGCGCACTGGCTCGTCGAGCAGGGCGCCGGCCCCGAGCGGATCATCGGCGTCGGCATGCCCCGCTCCTTCGACCTGCTCGTCGCGGTCTACGGCATTCTCAAGTCCGGCGCCGCCTATCTGCCGCTCGATCCCGACCTGCCCGACGAGCGCCGCGAGCAGATGGTCTCCGACGCCCGTCCGCTGCTCGTCCTCGACGAGCTGCCCGACACCTCCGGCCTGCCCGACACCGACCCCGGCGCCGAGGTGCTCGCCGACCACCCCGCGTACGTGCTGTACACCTCCGGCACCACCGGCCGACCCAAGGGCGTCGTCATCACCCACCGCGCCAGCATGAACTGGCTCGCCTGGGACCAGGGCGTCTACCGCGGGACGGAGGGCGACCGGGTCCTGTTCAAGACCTCCATCGGCTTCGACGTCTCCGTCAAGGAGCTGTTCTGGCCGCTCCAGGTCGGCGCGACGATCGTCATCGCCCGCCCCGGAGGCCAGAAGGACCCCGAGTACCTGGCCGCGGCGATCCGCGAACACGGCGTCACCGACGTCGACTTCGTGCCCTCCATGCTCGCCGAGTTCCTCTCCGAACCGTCCGCCGCCGCGTGTACCGGCCTGGTCCGTCTGGAGGCCACCGGCGAACCGCTCTCCGTGGAACTGGCCGAGCGGGTGACGCGTGCGCTGCCCGACACCCAGTTGTTCAACCTGTGCGGTCCCACCGAGGTGGGCGGCGCCCTCGGCCTGTACGCCCCGTACACGCCCGAGCCCGGCGCCACCCGGGTGCCCATCGGCGCACCCGTCTACAACACGCAGGCGTACGTCCTCGACGCCGCGCTGCGGCCGCTGCCCACCGGAGTCCCCGGCGAGCTCTACGTCGCCGGCGACCAGCTCGCCCGTGGCTTCCTCGGCCGGCCGGGACTGACCGCCGAGCGGTTCGTCGCCAACCCCTTCACGCCCGGCACCCGCATGTACCGCACCGGCGACCTGGTGCGGTGGCGGTCCGACGGACTGCTGGAGCACCTCGGCCGCGTCGACGACCAGGTCAAGATCCGCGGCTTCCGCGTCGAGCCGGGCGAGATCGAGAACGCCCTGCACGGACATCCCGCCGTGCACCGCGCCGTCGTCCTGCCGCACGGCACCGGCGCCGCCCGCGCCCTCGTCGCCTACGTCAGCCCCACCCAGCGCTGGCGCGAGGAGGTCGGCACCGGCGCACCGCTGGCCCGGCCGCTCAAGGAGCACCTGGCCGCGCGGCTGCCCGACTACATGGTGCCCACCGCGTTCGTCGTCCTCGACGAACTGCCCGTCAACCGCAACGGCAAGGTCGACCGCGGCGCCCTGCCCGCCCCGACCGAGGCCGACCTGGCCCGCGAGGAGTACCTCGCCCCGCACACGCCCACCCAGCGCGAGCTGTGCCGCATCGTGGCGGAGGTGCTCGGGGTCGCTCGTGTCGGCCTCCACGACTCCTTCTTCGACCTCGGCGGCCACTCGCTGCTCGCCACCCGGCTCTCGCTGCGCGTGAAGAAGGAGATGGGCGCGGACCTCCCGCTCCAGGTCATCTTCACCGCCTCCGGCATGGCAGAGATGGCCGCCGCGGTGGACGAGCTGCGGGGCAGGCAGGAGGAGACGGCGCAGGCCGGCCCGGTCGCCGTGCGGACCGGCGACACGGCACCGCTGTCCCTGCAGCAGCGGGATCTGTGGTTCCTCGACCGGCCCGAGCACCTGGCCGCCGCGCACGACAACGTCCAGCTCGCCTTCCGGCTCGACGGGCCCCTGGACCGCGACGCGTTCGTCCGCAGCGTGCGCGCCCTGGTGGAACGCCACGCGATCCTGCGCACCGGCTACCACCGCCACGCCGACGGCGCCCTCACCCAGCGCGTGCACGACGCCGCCGACTTCACGGTGACCGTCGCGCCCGCCCCGGACGACGAGGCAGGCCTCACCGCCTGGCTGCGTGCCGAACGGGCCCGCCCCTTCGCCCCCGAGGGCCCCTACGCGCTGCGCTCCCACCTGCTCACCCTGGCCGACGACCGGCACATCGCCGTCCTGACCCGCCCCTGGGGCGTCTTCGACGGGTGGTCGGTGAACATCGTCCTGACCGAACAGATGGCCCTGTACCGGGCGTTCGCCACGGGCGAGGAGCCGTCTCTCGCGCCGCTGCCCATGGACTACGCCGAATTCGCCCGCTGGCAGGGCACGGCCGTCACCCCGCAGGAGCTCGACCGGCAGCGCGCTCACTGGATGCGACGGCTCGAGGGCCTGCCCGAGCGCATGGCACTGCGCACCGACTACGAGCGGTGCCCGGTGAAGACGTACCAGGGCGCCTCGGTGGACCTGAGCGTCTCCGGTGAGGTGGCCGCCGCCCTGCGGCAGCTCGGCCATGACCGCGGCGCCACGCCCTACATGATCCTGCTGTCGGCGTTCGCCGCCCTGCTCGGCGGGCACTCCGACGACCACGACCTGGTCATCGGCTCCCCGGTCGCCAACCGGCCCAGGACCGAACTGCAAGACGTGGTGGGCTACTTCGTGAACATGCTGCCCATGCGCCTTGATGCGGACCCGCAGCGCGCCTTCACCGATCTGCTCTCCCAGGCCAGGGACATCACCAGCGAGGCCCACGCCCACAAGGACGTGCCGTGCGCGGACCTCGTCCGCAGCCTGGTGCCGCGCCGCGACCCCGCCCACTCGCCGCTGTTCCAGGTGACGTTCAACCTCCTGCCGACCTGGGACACGGCTCCCGGCGAGGAGCCGGACGCTCCGGCGGTGACGCAGGTGCCCGTCGACGCCGGCACGTCCCGGTACGACCTGAGCCTGGTGGTGCAGGAGACCGGCGAGGGGCTGGCCGGATACCTGGAGTACAGCACCGACCTGTTCTCCCCGGCCACCGCCCGGGACCTGGCCCGTGCGTACGAACATCTCCTCGCCCGGATCGCCGACCGGCCCGACGATTCGCTCGCCGCGCTGCGCGCCCCGGCGGAGGGGCCTGACGGGGACGAGGCGCCGGTCTCGTCCGACCCGTCCGACCGGCCCGCCAAGTCCCGGTCCAAGGGCGGCCGACGCCCCGGACGACGGAGGAGCGGACGATGAGCCACCCCCACGGGCGACAGCCGTCGCCGCGCCCCGCCCCGGCGCGGCCGACGGACGGACGCACCCACCCCGACAGTGCCGGCAACCGGCTGTCCGGAGCCGGACAGCCTTACGAGAAGAAAGAGTTGGCCCCAGTGAGCACCCACGAGGTCCAGGCGTCCGAGACGGACGTGGCGATCATCGGCATGGCCGGGCGCTTCCCCGGCGCCGACGACCTGGACTCCTTCTGGAGCCTCCTGAGCGAGGGCCGTGAGGGCATCACCCGGTTCAGTCCCGAGGAGCTGGCGACGGCGGGTGTGCCCGCCCGGCTGCTGCGGGACCCGGCGTACGTCCCGGCGCACGGAATCCTCCCCGACGTCGATCTGTTCGACACCGGGTACTTCGAGTTCACGCCGGCCGAGGCCGCCATGACCGACCCGCAGCACCGGATCATGCTGCAGACCGGGCACGCCGCCCTGGAACACGCCGGATACGACCCGGCCCGCTACGACGGGCTGATCAGCGTCTACGCCGGCGCCGCCATCAACACCTACCTCCAGCAGCAGGTCCTGCCGCGGGTCGACCAGACCACCACCTCCAGCCACTTCGCGGTGATGGTCGGCAACGACAAGGACTTCCTGGCCACGCGGCTCTCGTACAAGCTCGACCTCAAGGGGCCGAGCTACACCGTGCAGACCGCCTGCTCCACCTCACTGGTCGCCCTCCACCTGGCCTGTCAGGGCCTGATCAACGGCGAATGCGACATGGCGCTGGCCGGTGGTGTCACCGTCAAGCTGCCCCAGGTCAAGGGCTACCTGTACGAGGAAGGCGCCATCCTGTCGCGGGACGGGCACGTGCGTGCGTTCGACGCCGACGCCAGCGGCACCGTCCTCGGCAACGGCGTGGGGGTCCTCGTCCTGAAGCCGCTGCGGGACGCCCTCGCCGACCGGGACACCGTCCACGCCGTCATCAAGGGCACGGCCACCAACAACGACGGTTCCGGGAAGGTCAGTTTCGCCGCCCCCGGCGCGGCAGGGCAGTCCGCCGTCGTCCGCGAGGCCCACACCGTCTCCGGTGTCGACCCGCGCTCCATCGGCTACGTCGAGGCCCACGGCACCGCCACCCGGCTGGGCGACCCCGTCGAGGTCTCCGCCCTCACCAAGGCGTTCCGCGAGGCCACCGCCGACACCGGCTTCTGTGCGATCGGCTCGGTCAAGTCCAACATCGGTCACCTCGACGCCGCCGCGGGCGTCGCCGGCGTCATCAAGACGGCGCTGATGATGAAGCACCGCACGCTGGTGCCGACCGTCAACCACCACACGCCCAACCCTGCCGTCGACTTCGCCGCGAGCCCCTTCAAGGTCAGCACCGACACGGCACCCTGGACGGGCCCCGGGCCGCTGCGCGCAGGCGTCAGCTCCTTCGGCATCGGCGGCACCAACGCCCACGCCGTCCTGGAGGAGGCCCCGGCCGCCCCCGCCACCGGAGACTCCCGCCCCGAGCAGGTGCTGGTGGTGTCGGCCCGCACCCCGAGCGCGCTGCGCACCGCGGCCGACAACCTGGCCGCCCACCTCGAACGCGATGACCGCACCGCGCTCGCGGACATCGCCTACACGCTCGCGGTCGGTCGCCGCACCCACGAGTACCGGCTCGCCGTCACCGGCGGCGACCGCGCCGCCCTCGCCGAAGCGCTGCGCCGGGCCGATACGCCCGAACAGCCCGCCACGGGCGAGGTGTCCTTCGTGTTCGCGGAGGACGTGCCCGACGCCGCCGCATTCGCCGAGCGGTGGCGCGCCGGCGAGCCCGCCTTCGCGGAGCACCACGACGCGGCCCTCGCGGCAGGCGCGCGCGACCACGGCGCCCGTGGTGAGACCTTCGCCCTGCAGTACGCGCTCGGCAGGCTGTGGCTGGACCGGGGCCTGAGGCCCGTCGCCGTCCACGGCGACGGACTCGCCGCCCTCGCCGCCGCGGCCGTCGCCGGCGCGCTGCCGCCGGCCGACGCGGTGGCCGCCCTGGGCCGCCCCGGAGAGGACGCGCCCCGCCCCGCCGCGACCCGCGACGGGGTGGCGTTGCGCGGCGCCTCGGACGAGGTGCGCGGTGTCGCTCTCGGTGTCGCCGACGGACCGTGGGACGCGGTGGCCCGCGCCTGGCAGGCCGGCGCCGATGTCGACTGGGCCGGCTGGTTCGCGGACGAGGAACGCGGCCGGGTGCCGCTGCCGACCTACCCGTTCGAAGGCCGCCGCTGCTGGCTGACCGGACCGGCGACCGCCGCCGGGGCAGAGGCCGCCGCACCGGGCCCGCACCCCCTGCTCGACGAGAACGTCTCCACCCTCGACACGTTCGCCTACCGCACCACCCGCACCGGCGACGAGTTCTACCTCGCCGACCACCGCGTTCAGGGCGAACCCGTCATGCCCGCCGCCGCACACCTGGAACTCGCGCGCGCGGCAGGGCAGTTGTCCTTCGGCGCCCCGGTCTCGCTGCGGGGGATCTCCTTCCAGCACCTGCTGAGCTACGCCGACGGGCCGCGCACCGCGCTGGTCGAGCTGTGGCGCGAGGACGACGGCGTCGGCTTCGAGGTCACCGGCGACGACACCGTGTACGCGGCCGGCGCGATCGAGCCCGGCCCGGCCGAGGAGCCCGCCCCGGTCGACCTGGAGGCCGCTGCCGCCCGCTGCGCCGAGGCGCTCGCCCGGCCGGAGTGCTACGACACCCTGCGCGGCCTCGGCCTCGACTACGGCCCCCGCATGCGCGCCCTCACCGAGGTCCGGCTGGGCGAGGCGGAGGCACTGGCCACCCTCGAAACGCCCGACGGCGCCGCGCTCGACGGCGCGGTCCTCAACCCCGCGCTCGTCGACGGCGCCCTGCACGCCCTGGTGCTGCTCCTCGCCCGCGCCTACGGGGACAGCGCCGAGGGGTTCCTGCCGCTCGCTCTGGGTGAGTTGGCCGTGTACGCGCCGGTCAGCGGAGCCTGCCGCGCTCTGGTGGAGACCCGTCGGTCGGGCGAGCGGACCGCGCACGCCGACCTGACCCTCACCGACGAGCACGGGCACGTCCTCGCCCGGATGAGCGACCTCGCCGTGCGGGTGCTCGGCGAACCGCGCGAGTCGGCCCTGCTGGTGCGCCGCTGGACGGACGCACCCGTCGAACCCAGCGGCACCCGGGCCGCCGCCACGGGCGCGGTCGTCGCGGCCACGGCAGGCCGTCGCGAGCGGCTCGCTGCCGTCCTGGCCGCCGGCGGCGTCACCGAGGTCACCCTGCCCGGCGCCGACGACGGCGACGGCCCGACGGCCGTACCGGACGTGCTGCTCGTGGACGAGCCCGAGGCCGCGCAGGCGCTGCGGCTGGTCCAGCGGCTGCTGCGGGCACGGCCCACCACGCCCGTGCGCGTGCTGCTGGTGCACCGCCACGAGGCCGACGGCGCACGACCCGAGCGCGCCGCGCTGGCCGCCTTCGCCCGGACCGTGCGGACCGAGAACCCGCTGCTCGCAGTCCAGGCCGTCGGCCTCGGCGAAGGCGTGGACGAGACGGCCGCGCTCGTGGCCGAACTGGCCGGCGACGGCCGCGACCCCGAGGTCGCCCACACCGCCGACGGCCGCCGCGTGCCCCGGCCCGTACCCGCCTCGGCCGCCACCCCGGTCGCTCTCCGGGACGGCGGCGTCTACGTCGTCTCCGGGGGCACAGGGGTACTCGGCCGCGCCGTGGCCGAGTGGATCCTCGACCGCGCCGACGCCCGCGTGGTGCTCCTCGGGCGCGGCGAGCAGCCCCCCGCCGCACCCGACGCCCGCCTGGTCCACCGCACCGCGGATGTGTCCGATCCGGCCGCCGTACAGCGGCAACTGGCTGCAATACGCGAAGAGTTCGGTCCCGTCAACGGTGTCGTCCACGCGGCCGGCGTGCTGCGCGACGGCTTCACCCTGACCAAGTCCGAGGACGACTTCGCCGCCGTCCTCGCCCCGAAGGTGCACGGAATACGCGCCCTCGACGCCGCCACCGCCGACGACCCACTGGACTTCTTCGTCGCCTTCTCGTCCATCGCCGCCCACATCGGCAGCGCCGGCCAGACCGATTACGCGTACGCCAACGCCTACCTGGAGGCCTACGCCGAACGCCACGCGCGGGTCACCGCGATCGCCTGGCCGATGTGGGCCGACGGCGGCATGCGGCAGACCGCCGAGGCCGCGGCCGACATCGCCGCCCGCACCGGCTTCGGCGTGCTGCCCACCACGACGGGCCTGGCCCTCTTCGAGCAGGTACTCGGCGTGCCCGGCGCGTTCGTCGCGGCCCACGGCGACCTGCGGCGGATCACCGCCGCGCTGTCGGGACCCGCGCCCGCCGGCCGGGTGCCCGCCGACACCGGAGTCGTCGGAACAGCCGAGGGCGCCGAGGCGCGCGCCCGGGCCGTACGGCTGCTGCGCGCGCTGATCGCCGCCGAGACGGGCCTGGACCCGGCCGAACTGGCCGAGGACGACCCGTTCGAGCGCCACGGCATCGACTCGCTGACGATCACCAAACTCAACCGCGAGCTCGACCGGCACTTCGAGGGCCTGTCCAAGACGCTCTTCTTCGAGTACGCGACCCTCGGCGAACTCGCCGGCGACTTCGCCGAGCACCACGCCGCCGAACTGCGTGACGGCACGGAGACGACCGAGGCGACGACAGCGGCCCCGGAGACCGAGGGGGCCGCCCCCTCGCTGCCGAGGGCCGCGTCCTCGACCACCGGGACCCGGCGCTCCGCGCGCACGGCCCGCGCGACCCGTGTCCCGGAGCCCTCGCCGGAGGACGACGCCATCGCCGTCGTCGGCATCGCGGGCCGCTACCCCCTGGCGGACGACGTCGAGGAGTTCTGGAGCAACCTCGTCCAGGGCCGTGACTGCGTCACCGAGATCCCCGCCGACCGCTGGGACCACACCCGCTGGTACGACCCGGACCCGGCCGCACCCGGCCGCGCCCACACCCGCTGGGGCGGCTTCCTGCGCGACGTCGACCGCTTCGACCCCCTGTTCTTCGGTATCTCCCCGCGCCAGGCGGAGCTGATGGACCCCCAGGAACGGCTGTTCCTGCAGAACGCCTGGCACGTCCTGGAGGACGCCGGCTACCGCCGCGCCGACCTGGCCTGGCCGGTCGGCGTGTACGTCGGCGTGATGTACGGCGAGTACCAGTTCCACGGCGCGCTCGACGTGCTGCGCGGGGGCGGGCCGCTGACCGGCTCGTCCTTCGCGAGCATCGCCAACCGGGTCAGCTACGCCCTGAACCTCTCCGGCCCGAGCCTGGCGCTGGACACGATGTGCTCCTCCTCGCTGACCGCGATCCACCTCGCCTGCGAGAGCCTGCGCCGGGGCGAGAGCGAACTCGCCCTGGCGGGCGGCGTCAACGTGTCCGTCCACCCCTACAAGTACGCCTTCCTCAGCCAGGGCCGCTTCCTGTCCTCCGACGGCCGCTGCCGTGCCTTCGGCGCCGGCGGTGACGGCTATGTGCCCGGCGAGGGCGTCGGCGCCGTCCTCCTCAAGCCCTACCGGCGGGCCCTGGCGGACGGCGACCGCATCCACGGCCTCATCCTCGGCAGCGCCGTCAACCACGGCGCCAAGACCAACGGCTACACCGTGCCCAGCCCGCACGCCCAGCAGCAGGCCGTCACCGCGGCCATGGCGCAGGCCCACGTGTCCCCGGCCGACATCGGCTACGTCGAGGCCCACGGCACCGGCACCGCCCTCGGCGACCCGATCGAACTGACCGGGCTCACCCGGGCGTACCACTCGGCGGACGCCGGGCCCGGCACGTGGCCGATCGGCTCGGTCAAGTCCAACGTGGGTCACCTGGAGTCCGCCGCGGGCATGGCCGGACTGACCAAGGTGCTGCTCCAGTTCGCCCACCGCACCCTGGTGCCGTCGCTGCACACGGAGGAGCTGAACCCCAACATCGACTTCGACCGCTCCCCGTTCCGGGTCCAGCGCGATCTGACCGCCTGGCCCGACAGCGGCACCCCGCGCCGCGCCGGACTCAGCTCCTTCGGCGCCGGAGGCTCCAACGCCCACCTGGTCCTCCAGGAGTCGCCGCACCCCGACCCGCTGACCGACGTCCCCGTGGCGGAGCAGCACACCGGCGAAGCGGTGGCGTTCGTCCTGTCCGCCCGCGACGGGGAACGGCTGCGCGCCCACGCCGAACAGGCCGCCCGCTTCCTGGAGACGGAGCGGGTGCCGCTGGCCGACCTGTGCTTCACCAGCCAGGTCGGGCGGGAGGCCATGGGCGAGCGCTTCGCGGTCGTCGCCACCGACGGTGCCACGATCGTCGCCGCGCTGCGCCGCTGCGCCGAGGGCGAACCGGCCCCCGAGGTCACCGACGGCGGTGCGCTGGGGGAGCTGGTCCGCCGCTGGCTGACCGGCACCGACGTGGACTGGGCCGCCTGGCACGCCGGCCGGCCGGGCCCCGCCCCGCGTCGGACGCGCGCCCCGCGGTACCCGTTCGCCGCCGAGCGCTACTGGATCCCCCTCGACCCCGACCCGGTCACGTCCGCCCCGCATCCGCTGGTCGACGCGAACGAGTCCACCGTCACCGAGGTCCGCTTCCGCAAGACCCTGCGCGCCGGCGACCCGTTGCTGCGCGACCACGTCATCGAGGGGCGGCGCCTGCTCGCGGGTGCCGCGACGCTGGAGTTCGTCCGCGCCGCCGCCCGTCTCGCCCAGCCCGGAGTCCGGCACGCCCTGCGCGAGGTGGTGTGGGGCCGGGCCGTGGAGGTCGCCGACGGCGAGCGGACGGTGTACGTCTCCTTCCGGCCCGACGGCGACACCCTGGCCTTCGAGGTGTACAGCGGCACCGGCACGGAACGCACCACCCATGCCCGGGGCCGTGCCGTTTCCGCCTCCGCCGCCCCGCCCGCCGGGCCGGAGGACCTCGACGTGCTGCGCGCCCGGCTCACCGTCGTACGCGACGGGGCGACCGCCTACGCCGACTACGCGGCCGCCGGGTTCGGCTACGGACCTTCCTTCCAGGTCATCGACGAGATCCGCGCCGGGTCCGGCGAGGCCCTGGTCCGGCTCGCCGTCGCCAACGACCCGGGCGTCGAGGTGCCCCCGGCACTGCTCGACGGCGCCCTGAGGGCCTGCCACTGGGCCGGCCGCACCACCGCGCCCCGCGCGGGCGACCTCGCGGTGCCCTTCAGCCTCGGTGCGCTCGACGTGCACGCCCCGCTGCCCCCCGTCTGCCTCGCCCACGCCCGGCAGACGGGGAGACGGCCGGCGTGCGCCGCTTCGACCTGACGGTCTACGACGAGCAGGGCCGCGTCCTCGCCGAACTGCGGGACTTCGCGGGCCGGACCCCGTCACCCGCCGAACCCGCCGCTGCCGCGACGCCTTCCACCGCGCCCGCCGCTGCCGCGACGCCTGCGACCGCGCCCGCAACGGCAGCCGGGGTCACGTCCCTTGCCCCGCCCGCTCCCGCCCCGGCGAGCGGGGAAGCCCACCTCTACGAGCCCTGCTGGCACCCCGCCGACGAGCCCGCGCAGGGGAGTGCCGCCGACACCCTCGCCGTCCTCGGCCGGCACCCCGAGCTGGAAGCTGCACTGGCCGCCACCGGAGTGTGGCGCCGAGTGGTCAACGTTCCCGAGGATCCCGACGCCCTCGCCGACGCCCTCGCGGGGCTGGCGCACCCCGACGGCCTCGACCTCACCGTGGTGCGGGGCCTTGCCGAACCCGCCCCGACGTCCGAGGCGTGGGCTCCGGCCGACCAGCTCGACCGGGTCTGCGGCACGGTGCTCGAGGTGCTCGGCGCCGCCCGGTCCGAGGCGCTCCCCGGCCGTGTGCGCCTCCTCGTCCTCCATGCGCAGGACGGCGGCCTCGACCGGCCGGAGTGGGCCGCCCTGGCCGGGTTCGCCCGGTCCACGGCGCCCACCGCACCCCGCCTGGAACTCCTCACCCTGGGCGTCGACCCGGCCGTCGACGCCGCCGAGACCGCCGAGGCCGTGGCGGTCGAACTGTGCGCCGTGCCCCGCGCGGCCGGGCTGGAGGTCCGCCGCACGGCAGGCGGCGCCCGGCAGGTACGCGTCCTGCGTCCGGCGCAGCCGTCCGGCGCGTCCGAGCCGCCGCTGCGCGACGGCGGCGTCTACGTCGTCACCGGCGGCGGCGGAGCCATCGGCCGCGTCCTCGCCGAGCACCTGGCCCGCACACGCGCGGCCCGGCTGGTGCTGATCGGCCGCTCCGAGCCGGACGAGTCCACCCGTGCCTGGCACCGCACCCTGACCGCGCTCGGTGCTCAGGTGCTCGCCCTGCGCGCCGACGTGGCCCGCGCCGACGAACTCGACGCCGCCCTGGCCGCCGCCCGCGACCGGTTCGGCGCCCTGCACGGCGTGTTCCATCTGGCGGGCGTCGCCGACGACGGCCACGCCGACGCCGGCGACCGGGAACGATTCACCCGGGTGCTCGCGGCCAAGACCCACGGCCTGGTCCAGCTCGACCGGCTCACCCGCGAGGACACCCTCGACTGCTTCGTGGTGTTCTCGTCCGTCTCCTCGCTCATCGGCGACTTCGGCGCGGCGAGCTACGCCACGGCCAATCGCTTCGCCGACCTCTACACGGCCCTGCGCGACAGCTGGGGGCGACAGGGGCTGCGGCACGGCCGCAGTGTGTCCCTGGCCTGGCCGCTGTGGGACGTCGGCGGCGTCGACGGGCTCGTCAACGAGCAGGAGCTGGCCGCCTACACCCGCCGCAGCGGCATGCGGCCGCTCGACGCCGGACAGGGCGTCGCGCTGTTCGACCGTGCCCTCGTCGCAGGCACCCCGTGGCTCGTCCCCGCCTGGGGCGAGGCGGTCGCCGTCGACGCGGCCCTCACCGGCACCCCCGCGCCGCCCGCGTCGGGCACCCCCGCGCCGCCCGCGTCGGGCACCCCCGCGCCGCCCGCGTCGGGCACCCCCGCGCCGCCCGTCGCCGGGGCACCGGCTCCGCCCGCCGCGCGACCGGGTGACGGCGTGCGGACGCGGCTCGTGGAGCACCTGCGAAACGCCCTGGCGGGAGTGCTGAAGCTGCCCGTGGGGCGGCTCGACAGCCGCATCCCGCTCGACGACTACGGCCTGGACTCGGTACTCGTCATGGAGTCCAACTCCCTGCTCGGCAAGGACTTCCCCGGCCTGCGCGGCACCGTGTTCTTCGAGTGCCGCACCGTCGACGAGCTGGCGGACCACGTCCTGGCCGAACACGCCGACGCCGTCGCCCGCCTCTTCCCGGCCGCACCGGACGCCGCGATCGCGTCGCCCGTCACCGCGCCCGCCCCGGCGCCCGCGGCCCGGCCCCGGCTCCCGGAGCCGAGCCCGGCCGAGGACGAGCCGATCGCCGTCATCGGCATCAGCGGCCGCTATCCCAAGGCCCGTGACCTGGAAGAGTTCTGGCGCAACCTCGCCGAGGGACGCGACTGCGTCACCGAGGTCCCCGCCGACCGCTGGGACGCCGACGCCCTGTTCGACCCGGACCCCACGGCACCCGGCCGCAGCTACGGCCGCTGGGGCGGCTTCCTCGACGACGTCGACAGCTTCGACTCGCTGTTCTTCCAGATCTCGCCCAAGCAGGCCCGCACCATGGACCCGCAGGAACGGATCTTCCTGGAGACGGCCTGGTCCGCGCTGGAGAACGCCGGCTACCCGCCCTCCCGCATCCCCGCGCCGCGGTTCGGCGGCCAGGGGCACGACGTCGGCGTGTTCGTCGGCGTGATGTGGGACGACTATGCCGTACTCGCCGCCACCGAGTCGGCGCGCGGCAACCACCAGGTGGTCCTCGCCAACCGTGCCTCCCTCGCCAACCAGGTCTCCTACTTCGGCGACTTCCGCGGACCCAGTGTGGTCGTGGACACCGCGTGCTCGGCGTCCCTCGTCGCCGTCCACCAGGCATGCGAGAGCATCCGCCGCGGGGAGTGCTCGTACGCCCTCGCGGGCGGCGTCAACGTCGCCGTCCACCCCGACAAGTACGTGCACCTCAGCCGCAAGACGATGCTGTCCTCCGACGGACGGTGCCGCGCCTTCGGCGCCGGCGGCAGCGGCTACGTGCCCGGCGAGGGTGTCGGCGCGGTGCTGCTGAAGCGGCTGTCGGACGCCGAGCGCGACGGCGACACCGTGCACGCCGTCATCCGCGGCACCGCCGTCAACCACGGCGGGCGCACCAGCGGGTTCACCGTGCCCAACCCGCAGGCCCAGCAGGCCCTGATCGAACAGGCCCTGGCCGCCGCGGGCATCGACGCGCGCACGATCGGCTGCGTCGAGGCGCACGGTACCGGCACCGCCCTCGGCGACCCCATCGAGCACACCGCGCTCGCGCAGGCCTTCGCCCGGCACACCGCCGACACCGGCTTCTGCGCGCTCGGGTCGGTGAAGTCCGCCATCGGCCACCTGGAGGGAGCCGCGGGCATCGCCGGTCTCACCAAGGCCGTGCTCCAGCTGCGCAACGGCATCCTGCTGCCCACGCTGCACGCCGAGGAGACCAACCCGGTCATCGACTTCACCCGCTCGCCGTTCACCGTGCAGCGCGAGACCGCGCCCTGGCCCCGGCACAACGACGCCGACGGCCGCCCGCTGCCGCGCCGCGCCGCCGTCAGCTCCTTCGGCGCGGGCGGCACCAACGCCCACGTCATCGTCGAGGAGTACCTGACTCCCGAGAACGCCGACGCCGGACCCGAGACGCCCGAGCTGATCGTGCTCTCCGCCCGCGACGAGACCCGGCTGCGGGCCTACGCCGACGAGATGGGCCGCGCCCTCGGCGCCGCGGCGAAGGCCGGCCCGGCCGGGCCGAGGCTCGCCGACGTCTCCCACACCCTGCGCACGGGCCGCGAACCCCTCGCCGAACGGCTGGCGTTCGTCGCCGCCGATCTCGCCGACGCGGCGGCCAAGCTCACCGCGTTCGGGCACGGCGAGGGCGGCCAGTGGCTGCACCGTGGCCGGGTCGAGCAGCATCCGGCACTGGCCGGCCTGCTGACCGACGCCGTCGGCGGCGAGGACTTCCTGGCCGCACAGATCCGCGCCGGGGGAGACGACCTGTTGGCCCGGATGTGGGTCTCCGGCGTCACCGTCGAATGGGACCTCGTCGACCGGATGCGCCCCGGTGCAGCCCGCCGTGTGCCGCTGCCGACGTACCCGTTCGAGCGCGTACGGCACTGGCTGGACACCGGACCAGCCGCCTCGGGCATCCCCGCCCCGGTGGCCGCGCCCGGCACACCGGCACCCGTCCCCGCCGGGTCGGGCGGCACGGACCGGGCCCCGGCACCCAGTGCGTCGAACGGCGTCCACCCGGGAGGGCCCACCGCGGTCCCCGCACCCGCGGGCGGCACCGCCGCGTCCCGCGTGTGGCGGCGGCGGCTCGCCGCCGATGAGCCCGTGCTGCGCGACCACGTCGTCGACGGCCGGCCGATCCTGCCCGGTGTCGGCCACCTCGACCTCGTCGCCGAGGCACACGGCGGACTGACCGGCCGGGCCCTGGCGGACGTGCGCTGGGTGGCACCGCTGGCCCTGTCCGGCCCCGTCGGCGACGTGGCCGTGGCCCTCGACGGCGAGCGCTACGAGGTACACGGGCCCGACGGCACCGTCCGCTCCTACGGCCGGGTCGGCGACGCCCGGGAGATCCCGGCCGCACTCGACGTGGCGGACCTGCGCGCCCGCCTCGACGCCGGCCCCGCCGAGGACGCCTTCTACCGGCTCCTGGAGGGCCAGGGCCTGCCGTACGGACCGTTCTTCCGCAGGGTCCGCCAGGTGTGGACCGGCCAGGAGGAGGTACTCGGCCGGATCGGCGCGGTCGACGACGACCGGGCCCACGCCCTGCACCCGGGCGCCCTGGACGCCGCCCTGCACACGGTGGCCGCCCTGATGGCACGTCATCGGGGCGAGCGGGCCCGGCCGATGCTGCCCTTCGCGGTCGACCGCGTCGACGTCTTCGGCCAGGTCCCGACGACCGGGTGGTCGTACGTCCGCCGGACCGGCACCGACCGCTGCGACGTGCTGCTCTGCGACGAGGCGGGCGCCGTCCGCGCACGGTTCACGGGCCTGACCTACCGGGAGGCCAAGTCCTCGCCCGTGGTCGTCCACCGGCCCGTGTGGACCGCGCGGCCCGCCGACGGACAGGCCGAGCCGGCCCGAGCCGTGCTGCTGGTCGCGGAGCGCCCGGACGCCGGCCTCGCCGCCGAGATCGCCCGCATCCACGCCGGGGCGGACGTCCGTCACCTGGGGATCGGACCTGCCGGCCTCACCGACGCCGACCTGGACCGTGTCCTGGGCGAGGGCACCTGGGACCTGGTCTACTTCCTCGGCACCCAGCCCGACCGCGAGCCCACCGACCGGCGCGCACTGCGGGCCGTCACGGACCGGGGAGTCGTCGCCCTCTACCGCCTGGTGCGGGCTCTGCACCGGCACGGCGCCCTCGACCAGCCGCTGCGGCTGAAGGTCGTCACCACCGACACGCACCCGCTGGAGGCGGGCGACGCCTCCGCCCCGTGGAGCGCCGGCCTCACCGGGCTGGCGTCGGTGGCGGCCAAGGAGTACCCGAACCTGCGGGTCGCGCTGGTCGACGTGCGCTCCACGGAAGCCGCCGGCACCGCGGACGCGATCGTGGCCGAGCCGTTCCCGGCCCGTCCGGCCCCGGTGTCGCTCCGGGCGGGCGTACGCCGGGTCCGCACCCTGGAGCGCGTCGAACTGCCCGAGACGACTGCCCCGTTCCGGCAGGGTGGCGTCTACCTCGTCGTCGGCGGTCTCGGTGCCGTCGGCCGGGACACCTGCCGGCACCTGGCCCGCGCCTACGGGGCGAAGCTGGTCGTGGTCGGCCGCTCCCCGCTGGACGAGACGCGTCGGCACACGATCGCCGAGCTGGAGAAGGACGGGGCCGAGGTGCGCTACCTCGCCCTGGACGCCGGTGATCCGGCCGCGCTCACCGAGGCCGTCCAGCTGGCCCGGCACGAGTTCGGCGCCCTGCACGGCGTGGTCAACGCGGCGATGGTGCTGGTCAACCGGGAACTGCGCGACCTGCCCGAGCCGGAGCTGCGCAGCGCGGTGGAGTCCAAGACGGACACCGCCTTCGCAGTGCTGCGCGCGGTGCACGAGGAGCCGCTGGACTTCGTGCTCTTCTACTCCTCCGGCGTGGCCTTCGAGGGCAACCACGGCCAGGCGGGCTACGCGGCCGGCTGCACCTTCGCCGACGCCTACGCCCTGCACGCCGACCGGACGCTGCCCTTCCCGGTGCGCGTCCTGAACCTCGGCTACTGGCACGCGGGCGGCGACGCCGAACGTGAGCGGGTGCTGCGCCGCTTCGAGGCCGCCGGCATCCGGCCGCTGACCGCCGAACGCGGCATGACCGTCGTGGAGCGGGCCCTGACGGCGGGCCTGCCGCAGGTGTTCACGCTCGACGCCGAGCGGAACATCCTGGACAACCTGGGCATCGATCCGGACCGCACCCTCACGGTGCTGCCCGGCGACGCCCCGGACCCGCTGCCCGAGGTCCGCTTCCCCGACCGGACCGCTCCCGACGGCGAACTGGACGACCATCAGCGCGCCGTCGGCCTGCTGGAGGACCTGGCGCACCGACTGCTGGCCTCGGTGCTGCACCGGGCCGGCCTGTTCAAGCAGTTCACGCCGGGCGCCCACGCGTCGGGTCACGCGGAACTCGCCGCCGGGCTGGGCGTCGTGCCGGAGCACCTCGCGCTGTTCGAGGCCCAGCTCGACATCCTGGTGACCACCGGCTGGCTGCACGCCGACCACGGCCGCCTCCGCCCGACGGACCGTGTCGTGGAGGACGAGGCCGGCCTGGTGGCCGCGCTGGAGGAGCTGACGGACCGGCACCCGGCCGTCGCACCGGTCGGCTTCCTGCTGCGCGACTGCCTGGCCGCGCTGCCCGGCATCCTCACCGGCCGCCGCCCCGCCATGGAGGTCCTCTTCCCCGACGGCTCCGCCGAGCGGGTGGCCGCCGTGTACCGGGGCGACCCGGTCACCGACCGCTGCAACGCGGAGGTGGCCCGGCTCGTGGTCGAGCAGGTCCGAGCCCGCCGGTCGGCCGAGCCCCACCGCACCGTGCGGATTCTGGAGGTCGGCGCGGGCACGGGCGGCACCACCGCGACGGTGCTGGCCGCGCTCGCCCCCTTCGCCGACTCCGTCGAGTACGTCTTCACCGACGTCTCCGCCGCCTTCGTCCGCAAGGCCCGGAACCGGTTCGGCGCCGACCACCCCTTCGTCCGCTTCGAGGTGCTCGACATCGAGGCCGACGCGGAGGGCCGGGGAATCGGGACCGGCGCACACGACGTGGTGCTCGGCACCAACGTCTTCCACGCCACACACCGCCTGACCGACACGCTGCTGCGGGCCAAGGCGCTGCTGCGGCGAGGCGGGGCCCTGCTGCTGGTCGAGGGCACCCGGCCCCAGCACCAGCTGGCGCTCGTCTTCGGCCTGACGGCCGGCTGGTGGCTGTTCGCCGACCCCGAGCAGCGCCTGCCCCGCTCTCCGCTGGCGAGCGAGCGCCAGTGGCGGGACGCCCTGGCCGCCTGCGGATTCACCCACCTCAGCGCGGCGGCGCCGACGACCGAGGCCGGTCCGGCCTTCCAGAGCGTCATCGCCGCGGTCAGCGACGGACTGGTTCCGGCCTCCCGGCCCGAGACCGCTCCGGTGGCGCACCGCGCCGTCGCCGCTGCACCGGCGGCTCCCCTCGCGGGCCAGGCGGCTCCCGTCGCGGGCCAGGCGGCTCCCGTCGCGGGCCAGGCGGCTCCCGTCGCGGGCCAGGCGGCTCCCGTCGCGGCCCCGGCCGTCGCCGACGTGCTCCGGAAGGTGACCGAGGTCTTCGCCCGGGTGCTGGAGATCGCTCCGGACCAGCTCGACCCCGACCTCACCTTCGAGAACTACGGAGTGGACTCGCTGGTCGTGCTGGAGCTGACCAGGGCCCTGGAGGGCGTGTACGGCCCTCAGCCGGCGACGCTGCTCTTCGAGCGCATCACCGTCCGGCGCCTGGCCGAGCACTTCCACGCCCAGGCGACCGCGGCCACCGGGCCCACCCCGGCCCGGGCCGACGAACCGGCCGTCCCCGCCGTGGAACCGGGTGCGGCACCCGCCGAACCCCTTGCCCGCGGCCCCGTCGACGCGTCGGCCGGACCCGACGCCGAGCGTCTGGTCGCGGGACTGTCCGACGCAGCCGTGGACGAGCTGTTGACCGCGCTGCTGTCCGAGCGCGGAGCGAACGAAGGAGACGGACGATGACTGGCCAGCCGTTCAGCTGCGTCGTGATCGGCGAGGAGACGCTCCTCGCCGAGTGCACGAGACTACTCCTGGCCCGCGGGCACACGGTGGCCGCCGTGGTGTCCCCGTCGCCGGAGCTGCTCGCCTGGGCCGAGGGCGAGGGACTGCCCGCCGTGCGCTTCGGCCCGGACCTCGCCGAGCGGCTGGCGCCGCTGCGCTTCGACTACCTGTTCAGCATCGCCAACCTGCGGATGCTGCCGGACGAGGTCCTGGCACTGCCGGCCGAGCTCCCCGTCAACTTCCACGACGGTCCGCTGCCCCGGCACGCCGGTCTGTTCGCCACCAGCTGGGCGATCCTCGAGGGCGACGAGCAGCACGCCGTGACCTGGCACGTGATGAACCGCGAGGCGGACACCGGCGACGTGCTCAAGCAGCGCCCGGTACCCGTCGACCCGGAGGCCACCGCGCACGACCTGGACGTCGCCTGCTTCGACGCGGGCATCGAGTCCTTCGCCGAACTGGTCGACGAACTCGCCGCCGGCACGGTCACGCGCACCCCGCAGGACCTCGGCCTGCGGACCTACCACGGCCGCTACGACGGACCGCCGCGGGCCGGTGTGTTCGACTGGCGGCAGCCCGCCGCCGAGCTGGACGCGCTGGTGCGGGCGACCTCGTTCGGGCGCCGCGGCAACGACTTCGGCACCGCGCTGCTCGCCCTCGGCGACGAGCTGGTGGCCGTACGCGGCGTGGAGGTCACCGACCGGACCTCCACCGCCGAGCCCGGCACGGTCGTCGGCTCCGCTCCCGACGTCCTCACCGTGGCGACCGGCGACCGGGACGTGCGCCTCACCGACCTCGCCGGCCCGACGGGCGAACGGCTCGACCCCGTCGCGCTGGCCGACACCGTGGCCCGCGTCCATGACGGCCGTTTCCCGCACCTCACGGACACCGCCGCGGCCGAGCTGGTCGAGGCCGCCCGCGCCGCGCACCGTCAGGAGCGCCGATGGCTGCGGCTGCTCCGGTCGCTGGAGCCCGTGCTGCCCCCCGGTTCGGTAGCCTGGCCGACCCGGGCCGCCCGGCCGGCCCGGTCCCTCTGCCCGAAGTCCTCACCGGCGGGGGCAGCACGCCCGAGCGGGTCGCGCTCGCCGCGGTACTGGCCTTTCTCGCCCGGCTCTCCCGCGGCGATGAACGCGACGTCGCCGTGTCCGCCCCGCCCGTCGAGGGCACGGCGGCCGGCCTGCTGGCGCCCGAGGTGCCGCTGCGCGCCCCGCAGGGCCTGCTGGAGCACACGCTGTCCGACCTCGCCGACCTGGCCGGCGCCGAACTCGACCGGGTCCGGGCCCGCTCGCCGTACCGGCGTGACGTACCGCTGCGCCACCCCGCCCTGACCGGTGCCGCCCGCACCGGACTGCCCGTGGCCGTGCTGCTGTCCGACGCGCCTGCCGGGCCGGCCCGGCACCCGCTGACCGTCCGGATCGGCACCGACGGCACCGTGCACTTCGGCGGTACGGAACTGACGGAACGCCAGGCCGGTTGGCTGGCCGAGCACTTCGCGCAGTACCTGGACGGCGTCGCGGCCGAACCGCGGTGCCCGCTGGGCAGCGTCCCGCTGCTGACCTCCCGGGAACGCGAACTGGTGCTCCGGCGCTGGAACGACACCGCCGAGGACTACCCGCGCGAGTGCACCGTGAGCCGTCTCATCGGCGACATCGCCTGCGCCGCCCCGGCCGTCACCGCCGTACGCTTCGAGGACCGCGCCCTGACCTACGCGGAACTGGACGCCGCGGCCGACCGGCTGGCCCGGCACCTGGCCGGACTGGGCGCCGGCCCCGGCACTCTCGTCGGTGTCCTGCTGGAGCGCTCGACGGAACTGGTGGTCAGCCTGCTCGCCGTGCTGCGCAGCGGCGCCGCCTACGTGCCGATCGATCCCATCTACCCGTCCGCCCGCATCGGTCACATGCTGGCGGACTCCGGGGCGGGGCTGGTCCTCACCGACGAGTCTCTCCGAAGCACTCTCGCCGGCTTCCCGGTCACCCCCGTCCCGGTGCAGGAAGTCCTCGCCGCAGGCACGCCCCTGGCCGGCGGGGCCGAGCCGTTCGACCGGTCCGAACCCGACGCGCCCGCCTACGTCATCTACACCTCCGGCTCCACCGGACTGCCCAAGGGCGTCCAGGTCGGGCACCGGGCGCTGGTCAACTTCCTGTGGACCATGGCCCGCACCCCCGGCTTCGGTTCCACGGACTCCCTGCTCGCGCTCACCACCGTGTGCTTCGACATCGCCGGACTGGAGTTGTTCCTGCCGTTGGTGCGCGGCGGCACCGTGGAGGTGCTGCCGGCCGCCGTCGCCGCCGACGGATTCGCCCTGCGCGAGAGCGTCGAACGGTCCGCGCCCACCGTTCTGCAGGCCACCCCGACCGCCTGGCAGATGCTGCTGACCGCCGGCTGGCGGGGCGACCCCGCCCTGCGCGCGCTGTGCGGCGGCGAGCCGCTTCCCGAGGCCCTCGCCGACCGGCTCGCCCCGCTCGTCGGCGCCCTGTACAACATGTACGGACCCACCGAGACGACCATCTGGTCCACCGTCGACCGGGTGCGTGTCGGCGAGCCGGTCACCATCGGCCGTCCCATCGGCAACACCCGGTGCCACGTTCTCGACGAGCGCGGTGTCCCGGTCCCGCCCGGAGTCCCCGGCGAGCTGTACCTGTCCGGCGACGGCGTCGCCGACGGCTACCTCGGCCGGCGGGAGCTGACCGCGGAACGCTTCGTGGCCGCCCCCCGGGACGGCACCGGCCGGGCCTACCGCACCGGTGACCTGGTGCGGTACCTGCCCGACGGCCGCTTGGAGTACCTGGAGCGCATCGACGGGCAGGTCAAGCTCAACGGGTACCGCATCGAACTCGGCGAGGTGGAGTCCGCGCTGCGGCGCGCCGAAGGCGTCGCGGCCGCCGTCGCCGTCGTCCGCGAGGACCGGCCGGGGGAACGCCGTCTGGTCGCCTACGTCACCGGCGCCGACGCCCCGCTCCCGGACGAACTGCGCACCGCCCTGCGCGAGGTCCTGCCCGCCTACATGGTCCCGGTCGCCGTCGTCGCCCTGCCGGAACTGCCCCTCACCCCGAACGGCAAGGTGGACCGCAAGGCGCTGCCCCGGCCGGGCGGCACCCGCGTGGCGGGCGCCGAAACGGCCGTGCGCACCGACCTGGAACGCCGGATCGCCGACATCTGGTGCGAGGTGCTCGGCCTCGAAGGGGTCGGCGCCGAGGACAACTTCTTCGACGCGGGTGGCGACTCACTGCGCCTGACCTCCGTGGTCGCCGCTCTCCGGGAGCGGATCGGCCTGCAGGTCACCCGCCTCGACATGTTCGGCCATCCCACCGTCCGGGCCATGGCCGCACACGTCTCCGACGACACCGGGACCGCCGCACGTCGGCCCCGGCGGTCCCGGGACGTCCAGGCACTCACGCGCCGACGCGACCGGAGGCAGCGCCAGGCATGACCGACCACCGCACCACACCGACCACACACACCGCACCGTCGCATTCGACTGGTCCCACAGGGGGTTCCGTGTCCCGCTGCACCGTCTGCTCACTCAAGTCCGACCATCCGGGAGTGGTCCTCGACGACCAGGGGGTGTGCAACATGTGCACCCTCGACTTCGCGACCGATCTGCTCGACAACTACCGATACACCAGCGACACGTTCACCCAGTTCCAGCAGGCGGCGGCAGCCCCCGGCGAGTACGACTGCCTGTTCATGTACAGCGGCGGCAAGGACAGCACGTACATGCTGGACAAGTTCGTCAACGAGTACGGCAAGCGGGTGCTGGCCTACACCTTCGACGTCCCCTTCGAGAGCGTGCACGCCGCGCAGAACATCGCCCTGGCCCGCGAGAAGATACCGGCCACCTTCGTGCTGGACTCCGACGACGACAACATCAAGACGATGATGCGGGAGGTGTTCAACCGCCCCGCGCCCCGCAAGCCCGCCAAGTACCTCGACGAGAAGCTGCCCTGCATCTCCTGCCGCAGCTTCTTCATGCTGCGCGCGATCCTGCTGGCCTACCGGCAGAAGATCCCCTACATCGCGCTGTGCGCGGACCCGCAGCAGATCCTCACCATGGAGTCCAACGCCCGGGAGATCGTGCGGGACTTCTACAAGACCTTCGGCGAGCGGCTCACCGACACCCTCTTCGGAGGCCAGCTGGAGGAACTGCTCTTCGACGACGACGAGAACCTGCCGAAGATCGTCTTCCCGTTCATCGCGACGCGCCACGACTACGACCCGGACCGCATCGTCGAGGAACTGCGCGCCAAGGGCCTCTACGAGTCCTCACCGCTGGAGACGCACTGCACGCTGTTCCCGCTGCTGAACTACTACTCGTTCAAGAACTTCGACTGCATGTTCTACAAGCTGAACGCGTCCAGTCACGCCCGGTCGGTGGCGCGCAACGCCTCGTTCGACCGCAACACCTTCAGCATCAAGTTCCCGCGCTCGCTCGACATCGAGGGCGTGGAGGAGCGGCTCGGCAAGGTGGTCATGGCGATCGCCGCCGGGGAGGGGGACCGCGACGAGCACGAACGCACCCTCGTCGACGTGTTCCAGAGCATGGACGCCACCGAGGAAGCCGCCCGGTTCGTCGCACAGAGCTTCCTCGACATGCGCACCGTCGCCGCCGATCTCGGCATCCGGCTCGCCTGAGACACCACCAGCAACAGGAGAACCACCATGACCCCTTCCGATTCCGACGTCGCCATTGTCGGCATGGCCTGCCGGTTTCCGGGCGCGAACTCCGTCGAGCAGTTCTGGGACGTGCTCGGCGAGGGCCGCGAGACCCTGACCCGCTACACCGACGAGGAACTGCTCGCGGCCGGCGTGCCCGCCGAGCGGCTGGCCGACTCCCGCTATGTCAAGGCCGCCCAGACCATCGACGGCATCGACCGGTTCGACGCGGAGCTGTTCCAGGTCACCCACGACGAGGCGGAGATCCTCGACCCGCAGCACCGTGTCCTGCTGGAGTGCGCCCTCGAGGCCCTGCAGCGGGCCGGCGACGACCCCGAGCGCACCGACGGACACGTCGGTGTCTACGCCAGCGCCGGCTTCAACACCTACCTGCTGGACAACCTCGGCGAGCGGTACCGGGCCGGGTCCTCCGTGGACAAGTACCGGCTGATGCTCGCCAACGACAAGGACTTCCTGGCCACCCGGGTGTCCTACAAGCTCGACCTGCGCGGCCCCAGCATGAGCGTCAACACGGCCTGCTCCACCTCCCTGGTCGCCGTGCACACCGCGTGCCTCGCCCTGCTCGGCGGGGAGTGCGACGTGGCCCTGGCCGGCGCCGTGCATCTCGCCCCGTCGCACCAGGGGTACCAGTACCAGGACGGCATGATCTTCTCCCCCGACGGCCACTGCCGCGCCTTCGACGCCGAGGCCCGTGGCACCGTGATCGGCAGCGGTGCCGGTGTCGTCGTCCTCAAGCGGCTGAGCGACGCGCTCGCCGACGGCGACTGGATCCACGCCGTCGTCAAGGGCTCCGCCGTCAACAACGACGGCTCCGGCAAGACGGGTTACACCGCGCCCAGTATCGCCGGGCAGGCCGAGGTCATCGCCGACGCCCAGGAGGTCGCCGACGTGGCCCCCGAGACCATCGGCTACGTCGAGGCGCACGGCACCGGCACCCCGCTCGGCGACCCGATCGAGGTCGCCGCGCTCACCGAGGCGTTCCGGCAGGGTGGCACCGACCGCACCGGGTACTGCGCGCTCGGCTCGGTGAAGACCAACATCGGCCACCTCGACACCGCGGCCGGCATGGCGGGCCTGATCAAGGCCGCACTCATGCTGGAACACCGCCGGCTGGTGCCGAGCCTGCACTTCACCCGGCCCAACCCCGAGATCGACTTCGCCGAAACCCCCTTCTACGTCAACACCGAGGCCACCGAGTGGAAGGCCGAGGGGGAGGGCCCGCTGCGGGCCGGCGTCAGCTCCTTCGGCATCGGCGGCACCAACGCCCACGTCATCCTCGAGCAGCCGCCCGCCCGCGCCGGGGCCGACGCCGAGGAAACCCCCGAGCTGCTGGTGCTCTCCGCCCGCTCCAAGGAGTCCCTGCGGCAGAGCGCCGGCACGCTCGCCCGTCACCTCAGGGCCCACCCCGGCCTGGACCTTTCCGCCGTCGCCCAGACCCTCGGCCTCGGCCGCCGCGCACACACCCACCGGCTCGCCCTGGTCGCCAGGAGCACCCGCCAGGCCGCGATGGCCCTCGCGCTCGGCGACGAGGAGAACACCCGGCGGGGCGTCACTGCGCCCGGACAGTCCGGTGCCGTACTGGTCCTGACCGGCACCGGCGCCGACGCGGCGGACACGGCGGAACTCCACCGCGCGGTGCCCGCCTACCGGGACGCCGCCGACGCCTGCGCCGCCGCCCTCGGCCGCGCCGGCCGGACGGAGGAACTGCTCGCCGGCGACGACCCGCACGGGGTCTTCACCCACGAGTACGCCCTGGCCACCGCCCTCACCACCTGGGGCGTCACCCCGGCCGGCCTCGCCGCGACCGGCACCGGTCTGGCCGTCGCGGCGGCCCTCGCCGGCGCCCTTCCGCTCGACGCCGCCCTCGCCCTCGCCACCGGCACCGCGCCGGCCCGTGCCGAGGAGCCCCGGCTGCCCGTCCTGAACCCGGGCACCGGCCGCTGGATGACCGAGGACGAGGGCCGCACCCCGGCCACCTGGACCGACCGGGGCACTCTCGACGGCATCGACGCGCTGCTCGCGGACACCGGCGGCTTCGCCCTCCCGCTCGCCCCGCAGGACGGCGGGGCGGCCGGCCACGCCCACCTGCTGACCCTCGCCGCCGAGGCGTGGACGAGGGGTGCCGACCTCGACCTCGCCGCCGTCCACGACGGCCGGGACATCCACCGCGTACCGCTGCCCGCCCAGCCCTTCGAGCGGCGCCGCCACTGGGTGGAGTCCGGTGGCCACACCCTCGCGGCCCGTACCGGCCCGGACGGGGACCGACTGCTGGACCGGTTCGTCGCGGACGACCCCCGGCACAACGTCGGGCTCATCACCGACTACTTCATCGAGGAGATCGGCAAGATTCTCGGCGGACGCGACCGCGTCACCCTCGACACCAGCCTCTTCGACCTGGGCCTGGACTCCCTGGTCCTGATCGAGGTCGTCGCCAAGCTCGGCGAACAACTGGACTTCGAGGTCCCGGCCACGGCCTTCGTCGAGTTCCCCACCATCCGTACCTTCGTCGACAACCTCGCCGAGCTGATGGGCCTCGCCCCGGCCACCGGCACCGCGACCGCCGCCCCGGCCCGTGTTTCCCGGCGCGCCCAGCGGGCCGCCACCCGCGACACGGACAGCGCCTGACCCCGGCGGCCCGGACGTCCCCGCCGGACGTCCGGGCCGCCCCGGCCGACCACCTCACCCGGCCGGGGCCGGCCGCGGCCCCGGCGGGCCCGCCCCGCGGCGGCGAACCACCGGCCCGTGGCGGCCGATCGAAGACCTGAGAGAGAGCAACTGTGGACGACAAGCGCAAGCTGCTGCTGAGCCTGCTGGCCGACCGGGACTCCGGGCCCGCCCCGGCCGGCGACGGCGTGGCGATCGTCGGCGTCTCCGGCCGCTACCCGATGGCCGGCACCGTCGGCGAGCTGTGGGAGAACCTCCGGGCGGGCCGTCACTGCATCCGCGAGGTGCCCGGCGACCGCTGGGACGCCGAGCGGCACTACGACCCCGCCGGGACGCACGGCAGCTACAGCAAGTGGGCCGGATTCATCGACGACGTCGACAAGTTCGACCCGCTCTTCTTTCAGATCTCACCCGCCGACGCCGAGGCCATGGACCCGCAGGAGCGGCTCTTCCTGCAGACCGTCGCCGCCGTCCTGGACGACGCCGGCCACCCGGCCGCCCGCCTCGCCGCACGCGGACCGGTCGGCGTCTTCGTCGGCGTCATGAACAACAACTACGAATGGATGGGTGGTGAGGCCACCGCGCACGGCGTGCGCACCGACGCCCACTCCAACCACTGGTCGATCGCCAACCGTGCTTCCTACACCTTCGACTTCACCGGACCCAGCCTCGCCGTCGACACCGCCTGCTCCGCCTCGCTCACCGCCATCCACCTGGCCTGCGAGAGCATCCGGTCGGGGGAGTGCCAGGCCGCCGTCGCCGGCGGGGTCAACCTGATCCTGCACCCCATGCACCTGCGCATGCTGGCGGACCGCGGGATGATCTCCCACGACGACCGACTGAAGAGTTTCGGCGCCGGCGCCGACGGCTTCGTGGACGGCGAGGGCGTGGGCGCCGTCCTGCTGCGGCCCCTCGCCGCGGCCGTCGCCGACGGGGACCGCATCCTCGGTGTCATCCGCGGCTCCGCCATCAACGCCGGTGGCAAGACCGGCGGTTACACCGTGCCCAGCGCCGCCGCACAGACCGAGGTGATCCGGGCAGCGCTCCAGCGCGCCCGGGTCGACGCGGCCACCGTCGGCTACGTGGAGGCCCACGGCACCGGCACCCCGCTCGGCGACCCCATCGAGATCGCCGGCCTCACCGAGGCGTTCGGCGGCCGGACCGACGCCGCCCGACGTACCGAGCGGCCGACCGTGGCGGTCGGCTCCGTGAAGTCCAACATCGGGCACCTGGAGTCCGCGGCCGGCATCGCCGGCCTGACCAAGGTGCTGCTCCAACTGCGCCACCGCACGCTGGCCCCGTCCCTGAACTCCACCCGCCGCAACCCCGACATCGACTTCACCACCACGCCCTTCGAGGTCCAGCAGGCCCTCGAGCCCTGGGAGCCCCTGCGGCAGGACACCCCGCTGCGCGCACTCGTCAGCTCCTTCGGCGGAGGCGGTGCCAACGCCTGCCTCCTGGTGGAGGAGTACCGGCCGGCCGCCACCGAACCCGCGCCCGTGCCGCCCGCCGACGAGCAGCTGCTGGTGCTCTCCGCCAAGAGCGAGGACCGGCTGCGGGCCTACGCCGCGGACCTGGCCGCCTTCCTGCACCGCGCCGCCGCGCCCGACGCGGAAACGGCGTCGCCGGCCGCCGCGCAGCGCCTGTGCCTGGACCTCGCCGCGCGGACGATCGGTGTGCCCACCGAGTACCTCGACCTCGGCACGGACCTGACGGAGTGCGGGTTCACCCTCGCCGACCGCGTCCGCTACCACGAGCTGCTCGCCGCCGAACTGGACGGCGAACTGCCCGCCGCCCTCGCCTCGGCACCGACCATCGGCGCGATCGCCGACGCGGTGGCGGCCGTACGGCCGCCGGAGCCCGGCGTCGCGCACGCGCCCGACGCGCCGCGACTTGCCGACATCGCACACACCCTCCAGGTGGGCCGCAGCGCTTACGAGTTCCGCCTCGCTCTGCCCGCCCGCCGGCTGTCCGAGGCGGCCGCCCTGCTGCAGGCGTACGCCGACGGCGAGGCCGACGCGCGGATCACCACCGGCCGCGCCACCCGCACCCGGGTGGTCCCCACCCAAGCCGAGGCGGATGCCCTCGAACAGGCCCTGACCCGGCGGGACCTGACGGCCGTCGCCGAGCAGTGGGTCGCGGGCGTCGACGTCGACTGGTCCCGCGTCACTCCCGCGGCGGCCCGCCGCATCGAGCTGCCCACCTACCCGTTCGCCCGCAAGCGCTACTGGATACCCGAACCGCCCGCTCCCCAGGACGAGTCCGCGCACGGCCCCGCCGTGGACGTCCCCGACTTCTACCGCCCGCTGTGGATACGCGAGACCGCGCCCACCGTCACCGAGGCGCCGCGAGCCGGCCGCGTCGTCGCCCTGGTGACCGCCGCCTCACGATGGCTCGGAGAGGCGGTCGCGGCCCGCGCCCCGCAGGCCCGCGTCGAACTGGTCGCCCTCGACGAACTGCCCCCGGACGCCTGGGGGAAGGCCACCGAGGGCGCCGACCTGGTGCTCCACCTCGGCGGTGTGGGCGCCGCCGTCCCCGACGGCACCGGGCTGGAACAGGCGCACGAGCACCTGCGGCACGGCCCGCTGTCCCTGTTCCGCCTGGTGCGCACCCTCGCCGCCACCCGTCTCGTCGTGGTCACCAGCGACGTGCATCCCGTCGCGGGCAGCACGGTCGCCAACCCGTTCTCCGCAGGGCTGCACGGACTGCTCCAGGTGGTGGCCAAGGAACGGCCCGACCTGCGCGTCAGCGCCCTCGACCTCGCTACCGCCGACCTCACCGGCGAGGGGACCACCGATGCCCTGGTGGACGCCGTACTGACCGCTCCCGCCGACGCCTCCGGCCGCACCGTCGCCCTGCGCGGCGGGATCCGCTACGTCCGCCGCCTCGGCCGGGTCGCCCTGCCCGAACCCAGCCCCGTCTTCCGCGACCGGGGCGTCTACCTCCTCGTCGGCGGCACCGGGGGCATCGCCCAGGAACTCAGCCGCCACCTCGCCCGGTGCCACCACGCCCGCCTGGTGTGGTTCAGTCGCGGCGAGCTGGGACCGGAGCAGCGCGCCACCGCCGAGGAGATCCGCGCCCTCGGCGGCGACGTCATCCACGTCCGCGGCGACGCCTGCTCCGTCGCCGACCTGTCCGCCGCCGTCGCCGAGGCACACCATCGGTTCGGGGCCCTGCACGGCGTCGTGCACGCCGCCATGGTCTTCGACAACCACCAGCTGGCCGACCTGGACGAGGCCGCCTTCACCGCCGCCACCCAGGTCAAGACCGTCGGCGCCGCCACTCTCGCCGCAGCTGTCGCCGGCCGGCCGCTGGACTTCCTGGCCTACTTCTCCTCAGCCGGATCCTTCGGCAGCTTCGCCGGCAACGGCGCCTACATCTGTGCCTCGGCCACCGAGGACGCCTACGCACTGTTCCTGCGCGACCGGTTGCCCCACCCCGTCGTCGTCGTCAACCAGGGCTACTGGGGCAGGGTCGGCTCGGGCGCCCAGCCCGGCCTCGCCGAGATCTTCGGCGGACTCGGCATCAGCGACTTCGCCCCCGCCGAGGGCATCGCCGCCGTACGACGGATCCTCGGCAGCGGACTGCCCCAGGTCATGCCGATCCGCGCCGGACGCCGCGCCCTGGAGGCCATGGGCCACGACCCGGCGCTGGACGGCGTACTGGCGGCCGACGGCCACCCGGCCACCCTCGCCGGCGCCGCCGCGCACCTGGCGGCCGGGCCGGGCCCGGACCCCGCCGCCCGGCGCGTCGTCGCCGGCTACGAGGAGCTCGAGGCCGTCTCCGCGCCCATGCTGCTCGGCGTCTACCAGCGCATGGGCGTCCTGCGGCGCTCCGGCGAACAGCACGGCGCCGACGCGCTGCGCGGCCGTCTCGGCATTCTCGACCGGTTCGCCCGCCTGCACGAGGCCCTGCTCAACATCCTCGTCGGCGCCGGGTACCTCACCCGCGACGGCGACCGGATCACCACCACCCCCGCGGTCGACGCCGTGGACCAGGCCGAGGCGGCCGGACGCTGGGAGGCGGAGTTCGACCGGATCGCCGCCGAACACCCCGACATCGAGCCGACCGTCACCCTCAACCGCCTCTTCCTCGACGCCTACCCGCGCATCCTGCGCGGCGAGGTGGGCGCCACCGAGATCATGTTCCCCGGCTCCTCGATGAAGCTGGTGCAGAACTTCTACAAGGGCAACCCGCTCACCGACTCCTTCAACCTCCTCGTCCACGACACCGTCCGTCACTTCCTCGACGCACGGCTGCCCCGACTCCCCGAGGACCGCCGCATCGAGGTGGTCGAGCTCGGCGCCGGCACCGGCGCCACCAGCGAACGCGTGCTGCCCGCCCTGGCGCGGCACCCCGGCCGGGTCGGCTACACCTTCACCGACATCTCGCCCCGCTTCCTCGAGCACGGCCGCGAGCGCTTCGCCGAGCAGTACCCCTTCACCCGCTTCCAGGTGCTCAACCTCGAACGCGGCCTCGGCGACCAGGGCTTCACCCCGGCCACCGCCGACCTGGTGCTCGCCACCAACGTCGTCCACGCCACCAGCGACCTGCGGGCCACCCTGCGCAAGGCCAAGGCACTGCTGCGCCCCGGCGGCTGGCTGGTGCTCAACGAACTGACCTCCGTACGGCCGCTGCTCACCATCGGCGGCGGCGTCCTGGAGGGCTGGTGGGCGTTCGGGGACGACGAACTGCGCCTGCCCGACTCACCGCTCGCCTCGCCCGAGGGCTGGACCCGGCTGCTGCACGAGGAGGGCTACACCACGGTCACCGCACTCGGCGCCGGCGACCCGGAGCTGGGACAGACCGTCCTGGTCGCCGAGAGCGACGGCGTCGTGCTCGGCGCGATGCCGGCCACCCGCCCGACGCCGTCCACCGTGACCACTCCGGCGGGCCCCGCCGCGCCGAGCACCCCCGCCACCCCGGCCCCCGTGCCCGCCCCGGCCGCCGGCAGCGCCGACCGGATCGGTGAGCGACTGCGGGAACTCGTCGAGCACGTGCTGAAGCTGGACGAGCGGATCGACGCCGACCGGCCGCTGGCCGACTACGGTTTCGACTCGCTCAGCGGTATGAAGATCGTCGCCGCCGTGGACGAGACGTTCGGTGTCGCCGTGCCGCTCGGCGACTTCTTCGAACGCCCGACCCTGCGCGAACTGACCACCCACCTCACCGCCAACTGGCTGGCCGAAGCGGACACCGCCGAGCCCGCCCCCGAAGACGCCGTTTTGGCACCGGCCCCGGGGGCCACGGTCGCCGCCGAGCGCGTCCTGCGCCCCCGGACCGACGCGGAGCAGACCACCCACCCGCTCTCCGAGGGCCAGCGCGCTCTGTGGGTGATCGAGCAGATCGCCCCCGGCACCTACGCCTACAACCTGCCCCTCGCCCTGTGGCTCGACCGCGACCTGGACGTCCTCGCCCTGCGCACCGTCCTGCAGGACCTGGTCGACCGGCACGACGCACTGCGCGCCACCGTCCGCGCCGGCGACGACGGCACGCCCTACGCCCGCGTGGCGGTCGAACCCGAACTTCCCTTCCAGCAGGTCTTCCTGACCTCCGTCGCCGACGACGAGCTGCGCGAGCGGATGCGCGCCGACCTGCGCCGCCCCTTCGACCTGGCCGAGGGGCCCCTGGTGCGGGCCACGCTCTACACCCTCGGCGACGGCCGCAACGCCCTGCTCCTGACCTTCCACCACCTGGTCTTCGACGGCGTCTCCATCGCTCTGCTGCTGCGCGAACTCGAACGCGGCTACCGCACGGTCCGCGCCGGCGGGCCGCTGCCGCAGGAGCGCCCCGCCCGCCGGTACGCCGACTTCGCCGCCTGGCAGCGCGAGCTGCTCGCCGGCGACGAGGGCGCACGGCTGCGCGCGTACTGGACCGAACGGCTGCGCGGGCACCGCACGGAAGTGCCGCTGCCGCTGGACCGGCCCCGCCCGGCCGTGCCCGGCCACCGCGGGGCCAGCCTGGACGGCACCATCCCCCAGAGGTCACCGACCGCGCCCGCGCACTGGCCGCGGCCGAGCAGACCTCCCTGTTCGGCGTGGTCCTCGCGGCCTGGTTCGCGATGTTGCACCGCTACAGCGACCAGTCCGACATCGCCGTCGGCACGCCGACCGCGGGCCGCCCGCCGAGCGGCTACGACGACGTCCTCGGCTACTTCATGAACATGGTCGTGCTCGCCGAACGCGTCGACGGCGGCGAGGAGTTCCGCGGCCTCCTCGGCCGGGTGCACCGGACGGTGCTGGGCGCCCTGGAACACAGCGCCTACCCGCTCATCGCCCTCGCCGACGACCTGCGCCGCGCGCAGCCCGAGGCCGTCCCGTTCAACGTCGCCTTCTACTTCCAGAACTGGACCCGCGCCGCCCGCACCGGCGACGGCGCCGACGACGTCGTCCTCGCACCCGTCGAAGGCGTGCACCAGGAAGGCGAGTTCGACCTCACACTGGAGGTCGTCGAGCAGGCGGAGGGCTGCCGCTACACCCTGAAGTACGACCCCGACCTGTTCGACGAGCCCACCGTGGCACGGCTCGGCGAGCACTTCGCCACCCTGCTGGCCGCGGCCGTGGACCGGCCCACCACCGCCGTCGGCGAACTGGACCTGCTCACCGCCCGGGAGCGGGCCCTCCTCGTCCCGCCCGCGCCCACCGACTACCCCGCGGACACCCTCGTTTGGCAGCTCGTACGGCGCCAGGCCGAGGCACGTCCCGACGCGATCGCCGTCCGCCACCTCGGCACCGAGCTGACCTACCGCGAGCTCACCGAGCGTGTGGACGCCCTCGCCGCCCGGCTCACCGCGGCCGGCGTCGGCCGCGGCCGCACCGTCGGCGTCCTGCTGCCGCGCGACGCCGGCCTGCCCGTCGCGCTGCTCGCCGTCCAGGCCGCGGGCGGCACCTACGTACCGCTCGACCCCGCCTACCCGAGCGACCGGCTGGCCTACATGGCCGAGGACGCGGGGCTGCACCTGATGCTCACCCACTCGTCGGTGGCGAGCGAGCCGGGCGGCGTGCCGCGGCTCACCGTCGACACCGGTGAGCAGCCGCCCGCCCTGCCTTCGCCCGGCCCGGCCGGCCCGTCCGACACCGCGTACGTCATCTACACGTCCGGCTCCACCGGCCGCCCCAAGGGCGTCCGCGTCCCGCACCGGGCCCTGACCAACTTCCTGTGGTCGATGGCCCGCGAACCCGGATGCGGGCCCGGCGACACCGTCCTGGCCCTGACCACCGTCTGCTTCGACATCTCCGCGCTGGAGCTGTACCTGCCGCTGATCACCGGCGGCGTGGTGGAGATCCTCCCGGCCGAGGACGCCCGGGACGGCCTGCGGCTGCGCGAGGCGCTGGAACGGAGCACGGCCACCGTCGTCCAGGCCACCCCGGCCACCTGGAGCATGCTCCTCGCGGCCGGCTGGCGGGGCGATGCCCGGCTGAAGGTGCTGTGCGGCGGCGAGGCCCTGCCCGCCGACACCGCCGAGGCCCTCATCGCCGGCAACCGCGAGGTGTGGAACCTCTACGGCCCCACCGAGACCACCATCTGGTCCACCGCCTGCCGCCTCGCCCCCGGCGAGCGCGTCTCCATCGGCGCCCCCGTCGCCGACACCAGCCTGTACGTGCTGGACAGTGCCCGCAGGCCCGTCCCCACCGGGGTGGCCGGCGAACTGCACATCGGCGGCCACGGCGTCGCCGACGGCTACCTCGGCCGGCCCGAGCTGACCGCCGAGCGCTTCCTGCCCGACCCGTTCGACGCCGCTCCCGAAGCCCGCATCTACCGCACCGGTGACCTGGTGCGCCGCCTGGCCGACGGCCGGATCGAGTACCTCGGCCGGATCGACTCCCAGGTCAAGGTGCGCGGCTTCCGGGTGGAGCTGGAGGAGATCGAGGCGACCCTGCGCCGCGTCGACGGCGTCCGCGAGGCCGTCGTCGTGGCGCGGGGCCAGGCCGCGGGCTCGCACACCCTGCTCGCCTGCTACGTCCTGGACGACGGCGCGGCCGAGCCCACCCGGCAGCAGCTCGGGGCGTGGCTGCCGGACCACATGGTGCCCGAGGCACTCGTCCGCGTCACCGGATTCCCGCGCACCCTCAACGAGAAGGTGGACCGGGGAACGCTCGCCGCCCTGCCGCTGCCCGAACTGCGTGCCCGCTTCGGCACCGGCCCCTCGCGGTTCGCGCCGGCCTCCGCGCCGGCTCCCGCCACCGGGGGCGGCCGGCCGGACCTCGAAGCCGACCTGGCCCGCATGGTCGCCGCACTGACCGACCTGCGCCCCGAGGACATCGGCGCGCACACCCCGCTGGGCGAGGCAGGCATGAACTCGGTGGGCTTCACCGCGCTCAGCGCCGAGCTGCGCAAGGCGTACGGCATCACCGTCTACCCGACCCTCTTCTACCGCCGGGGCACCCTGCACGCCCTCGCCGAGCACCTGTGGCAGGAGCACCCGGCGGAGATGTCGGCGCGCTTCGGCACGGCCGGTACCGGGAGCGAGCCGCGGGGCACGGCCGAAGCCGACGCGCGGTCCACGACCGCCGGCGACGAGCGGCACGCCCCGGCGTCCGGGCAGAGCCCCACCGGCGCGGACGTCGCGGTCATCGGTATGGCCGGCCGACTGCCCGGCTCCGCCGACCTGGAGGAGTTCTGGGAGCACCTGGCCGCCGGGGACAACCTGGTGGGCGAGATCCCCGCCGACCGCTGGGACTGGCGCGACCACCCGCGCTCCCGTTCCCGCTGGGGCGGCTTCGCGCCCGGCGTCGACCGCTTCGACGCCGCGTTCTTCGGCATCTCGCCCCGCGAGGCCGAACTCATGGACCCGCAGCAGCGGTTGATGCTGGAGACGGTGTGGTCGGCGATCGAGAACGCCGGTTACCGCCCGTCGGAGCTGGCCGGACGGCGCGTCGGTGTGTTCGTCGCCGTCACCAACTCCGACTACCTGGAGGTCCAGCGGGCGGCCGGACGCGGCACCGAGGGCCACACCCTCACCGGCGCCGCCCTGTCGATCATCCCCAACCGGGTGTCGTACGTGCTGGACCTGCGCGGACCCAGCATCGCCGTCGACACCGCCTGCTCCGGCTCACTGACGGCCATCCACCAGGCGTCCGCCGCACTGCGCGACGGCACCTGCGACCTGGCCATCGCGGGCGGCGTCAGCCTCATCCTGGCCCCCGGCGTGTACGAGGCGCTCAGCCAGGGCGAGATGCTCAGCCCCGACGGCCGCTGCAAGGCGTTCGACAGCCGCGCCGACGGCTACGTACGCGGCGAGGGCGCGGGCGTGGTCCTGCTCAAGTCCCACGACGCGGCCCGCCGCGACGGTGACGCCGTGCACGCCGTGATCAAGGCGGCCGCCGTCAACCACGGCGGCCGGACCACCTCGCTCACCGCCCCCAACCCCGACGCCCAGGCCGACCTGCTCGTCGACGCCTACCGCGCCGCCGGGGTCCCGCTGGACACCGTCGGCTACATCGAGGCGCACGGCACCGGCACCGCGCTGGGCGACCCGATCGAGACCACCGGACTGAGCACCGCGTTCCGGCGGATCCGGGCCGAACAGGGGCTCGCGGAGGCGACCGAACCCTGCGCCATCGGCTCGGTGAAGACCAACATCGGTCACCTGGAGGCCGCCGCCGGCATCGCCGGCCTGTTCAAGGTGGTCCTCGCGATGCGGCACCGGACGATCCCGGCCAGCCTCCACTTCCGCGAGCAGAACCCCTATCTGGAACTCGACGGCGGCCCGTTCGAGATCGCCGCCACCGCCCGGCCCTGGCCGCGTCCGCGTGCCACCGGGGGAGCGCAGCCGCCCCGTCGCGGCGGCGTCAGCTCCTTCGGCTTCGGCGGGGCCAACGCACACATCGTCCTGGAGGAACCCCCCATGCCGGACACCCGCGAGGAGAGCACGGCCGAGCAGCTGTTCGTGCTGTCCGCCCGCGACGGCGAGGCGCTGCGCCGCCTGACCGGGCGGCTCGCCGACCACCTCGAACGGAACGACGTCCTGGCCGCGGACCTCGCCCACACCCTGCAGACGGGCCGTGAGCCCATGGCGCACCGCCTCGCCGTCGTCGCGGACAGCGCCGCCGCGCTGCGCGCCGAGCTGGTGGCGCACCTGGCAGGGCAGCCGTCGGCGGTGCGCACCGGCCACGCGAAGGACGACCGCCCGGCCCCCTCGGCCGCCGACCCGCGCGACCTGCGGGCCGTCGCCGCCGACTGGCTGCGCGGCGCCGACGTCGACTGGTCCGTCCTGCACGCCGGACCCCGCCGCCGGGTCCACCTGCCGACCTACCCGTTCGCCGGTCCCCGTCACTGGGCCGCCCCCGGCACCGCCACGGCACCCACCGGGCCGGACGCCCCCGCCTGCCTGCACCCCACGCTCCTCGACACCAACGTCTCCACCCTGGGAGAGCAGGCGTTCGCCAAGACGCTGACGGGGGAGGAGTTCTTCCTGCGCGACCACGTCGTCGGAGGCGAGAGGGTCCTGCCCGGTGTGGCCTACCTCGAAATGGGCCGTCTGGCCGGTGAACACGCCACCGGGGGCACGCCCGTACGCGGGGTGGACGACCTGGTGTGGGCCGCCCCGGTCCGGCTCCCCGCGGGCCGGGCCGAGCACCCGCTGCTCGTCCGCGTCACCGGCGACCGCGCGCGCCCCGGTTTCGAGGTGCGCGGCGCCGCCGACGGCGGGCCCGTGCACGCCAGCGGCATCCTGCGCCCCAACGCCCCGGGCCCCCGGCCCGCTTCGGTCAGCCTGACGGACGTCCGCGCCCGCTGCTCCCGCGTCACCACCGGGGAGAACTGCTACACGGGCTTCACCCGGCTCGGCTTCGCTTACGGACCCGCCTTCCAGGTGATCGAGGAGATCGCCGAGGGCCCGGACGAGGTGCTGGCCACGCTGGTCCTGCCCGAAACGCTGCGCGCGGACGCCGACGCGTACGTCTTCCACCCGTCGCTGCTGGACGCCGCCCTGCAGACGGCCGGCCGCCTTGTGCCGGGCGCGGGCGACCCCGCGGGTCCCGCGCCCTACCTGCCGTTCTCCCTCGGCTCGGTGCGGCTCCACGCACCGCTGCCGGAACGCGTGTACGCCCACGCCACGCCGTCCGCGCAGCCGGCCCCGGCGGGATCACTCACCTTCGACGTGGCGCTGCTCGACGAGCACGGCGCGGCCGTCGCCACCCTCACGTCCTTCACCCTGCGGGCCCTGCCCACGACCGGCACCGTGGCCGCCTTCGCCCCCGGCTGGCAGCCCGCGCCCCGGCCCCAGGCACGTCCGGCCTGGCACGGTGCTGCTGCTGGCCCCCACCACCGAGGGCTTGCCGGGCACGCTCCGCGAGGCCGAACTCGGCGCCGCGCTCACGGCGGCCGGCGCCGACGTGCGCCGCGTCCCGCTCGCTCCGGTCTTCGACGCCGCCGCGGCCGTCCGTGCCGCGGGCTCCGGCCCCGTCAGCGTCCTGCACCTGTCCGCCTGCACCGCGGAGTGCGACGCGGCCGTGGCACACGGCTTCCACACGGCCCTGGCATTCCTCCAGGAATGGCAGCGCGAGCGGCGCGACGCGCTGACCTACCTCTACGCCCACCCCAGCCGGCCGCGTCGCCCGCCGACCCGGCCCTGGCCGCCTTCGCACGCTCGGTCCGCCTGGAGCACCCGGCGGTCGCCCTCGGTGTGCTCGCGGTCGCCCCCGGCACGCCGGCGGCGGACGTCGTCGCCGAACTCGTCGCCGAGGGCGGTCCCGAGACCGAGGCACGGCTCACCGCGGCAGGCCGGGAACGCCGCTCCTGGCACCGGACGGCGCTGCCGGCCTCCTCCGGCTCGGCCTTCACCGGCGCGGGCGCGCACATCGTCACCGGCGGCACCGGCGCTCTCGGCCTGCTCGCCGCCGAACACATCGCCGCCGCACGCCGCGCGGCCGGTGTGACCGGGGGCGGCATCGTGCTCGCCGCCCGGACCGCCCCCGGGCCCGCGGCACGGGCCCGCATCGACGCCCTCGGCGCCGACGTCGTGCTCGCCGACGTGTCCGACGCGGGGGACGTGCGCGCACTGATCGCCGAGGCCCGTCGTGCCCACGGTCGCGTCAGCGGTGTCCTGCACGCCGCCGGTGTGCTGCGGGACGGTCTCCTGCGCGGCAAGGAACGCGCCGACGCGGACGCCGTCCTGGCCGCCAAGGTGCGCGGAACCACGCTGCTGGACGAGGCGACCGCCACCGAGCCGCTGGACTACTTCGTCGTCTACTCCTCCGCCGCGGCCGCGTTCGGCAACGCCGGCCAGACCGACTACGCCTTCGCCAACGCCTTCCTCGACCGGTTCGCCGAGCGCCGCGAGGAGCAGCGCCGAGCGGGCACACGCCACGGCCGCACCCTCTCCGCCGCCTGGCCGGTATGGGCCGACGGCGGCATGCGCATCGACGCCTCGGCCGAGGAGTACATGGACCGCGTGCTCGGCATGCGCCCGCTGCCCGCCCGTCCCGCCCTGGACGCGCTGGAGCGGGCCCTCGCCGGCACCGCGCCGACGCTGCTCCTCGCGTCCGGCGACCCGGCCCGGACCCTCGACGCGCTGGCCGGCACCCCGGGCGCGTCGCCCGCCCCGGCGGCCGCCCCCGTGCGGGTGCGGACACCGGCTCCCGCGAGGAGGCCGAGCGCCTGGTCCTGAGTCTGCTGGCACAGGAGCTGAAGACGCCGGAGGCGGAGATCACCGTCACCGAGCCCTTCGACCGGTACGGCGTGGACTCCCTGATCACCATGAGCCTGATCCGCGGCCTCGAGCAGCACGTCGGACTGCTGTCGAAGACCCTGCTCTTCGAGCACGTGACCGTGCGCGACCTGGCCGCCCACCTGGCCGAGGCCCACCCCGACGCCTTCACGAGCGCCCCCGTCCCGCAGTCCGCACCGACGGTCGCCGAGACCGCGCCGGACGACCGGGCCACGGTGACGGTCTCCGCAGCGCCCACCGGCGACACGGACGCCATCGCCATCATCGGCGTCGCCGGCCGCTACCCCCAGGCCGACGACGTCACCGAGTTCTGGCACAACCTGCGGGACGGCCGCGACAGCGTCGAGGAGATACCCCGCGACCGCTGGGACCACGGTGTCTTCTACGACCCCGACAAAGCCGCCCGCGGCAAGACCTACGGCAAATGGGGCGGGTTCGTGCGCGGCGCCGACCGCTTCGACCCGCTGTTCTTCCGGATGTCACAGATCGAGGCCGAGCACACCGACCCGCAGGAACGGGTGTTCCTGGAGACCGTCTGGCATCTGCTGGAGGACGCCGGCTACACCCGCGAGCAGTTGCGCGGTCACCGCACCGGCGTGTTCGTCGGCATGATGTACGGCCACTACCAGCTCTACGGCGTGCAGGACGCGCTGCGCGGCGAGGGCTTCGCGACCTCCTCGTCGTACGCCTCGGTCGCGAACCGGGTGTCGTACTTCTTCGACTTCAACGGTCCCAGCGTCGCCCTGGACACCATGTGCTCCTCGTCGCTGGTCACCATCCACCAGGCATGCCTGGCCATCCGCAACGGCGACTGCGACGTCGCCGTGGCCGGCGGGGTCAACATCTCCAGCCACCCGGTGAAGTTCCTCCAGCTCGCCCAGCGCGGCTTCCTCGCCGAGGACGGCCGCTGCCGCAGCTTCGGTGAGGGAGGCACCGGCTACGTCCCGGCCGAGGGGTCCGGCGCCGTGCTGCTCAAGCGCCTGGACGCGGCGGTCGCCGACGGCGACCGGATCCTCGCCGTGGTCAAGGCGTCCGCCGTCAACCACGGTGGCGCGGGCGCCGGATACAGCGTCCCCAACCCCCGGGCACAGGGCGACCTCGTCCGGGCCGCCCTGGACCGCGCCGGACTGCGTCCCGCCGACCTCGACTACCTCGAGGCGCACGGCACCGGCACCGCGCTCGGCGACCCGGTGGAGGTCAACGGCATGCTGCGGGCCTTCGCCGGCGACACGCCCGAGCGGCTGCCCATCGGCTCGGTGAAGTCCAACATCGGGCACGCCGAGTCCGCCGCCGGCATCGCCGCGATCACCAAGGTGCTGCTCCAGATGCGGCACGGCGAGCTGGCGCCGTCCCTGCACGCCGACCGCCTCAACCCGAACATCGACTTCCCGTCGACCCCGTTCGAGGTCCAGCGCGAGCGGGCGCCCTGGCCGCGCCGGGTCCTGGACGACGGCACCGTCCGGCCCCGGACCGCGGGCGTCAGCTCCTTCGGCGCGGGCGGTACCAACGCCCACATCATCCTCCAGGAGCACCTCGGCCAGGGAGCGTCCACCGCGCCCGCCCCGGCCGGACCGCAACTCGCCGTCCTCTCCGCCCGGGACGCCGGCCGCCTGCTCACCCAGGCCCGGCGCCTGGCCGGTCACGTGCGCGCCGAGGACGTCGAGGCGACGCCCCAGCGGATCGCCCGGACCCTGCAGACCGGGCGCGAGGCCATGGCCCACCGGCTCGCCGTCCTCTTCCACGAGCTGCCCGAACTCGCCGACCGACTGGAGGAGTTCGCGGCCAGCGGCAGCCCGGCCGGCAGCTGGACCGGTGTGGTCGACCCCCGCCGCCCCGCCCCCGGCACACCGCTGTCCGCGGACCCCGCCGCCTTCGCCGACGCCTGGACCCGGGGTCAGACCGTCGACTGGGCAGCCCTGCACCCCGGTGGCAACCCCGGCCGGGTGGCACTTCCCGGCTACCCCTTCGACGGAGACCGGGTCTGGCTGGCCACGGCCGACGCCGAACTGGCCGCCCTGACCACCGCACCGGCGACCGAGGGCATCCTCCTCACCCGCCGGTGGACGCCCGCCCCGCCCGTCGCGCGTACCGCACAGCCCGGCCTGACCGCCGTCCTCGCCGCCCCCGGCACCGAGGCTCTGGCCGCCCGGCTCGCGGCCGTCCTGCCCGCCGCCGAGGTGCTCACCCCCGACCGGCTCGCCGCCGAGCTGGGCAGCGACAGCACCCGCTGGGACCGGTTCGACGCCGTCGTCGACCTGGCCGGCTGCGCCGATCCCGGCCCGGCACCGGCGCACGGCACGCTGCCCACCTGGCTGCGCTGGCTCCAGCATCTCGTCGACCTCGGACGGCGCGACCTGCGCGCGCTGCTGGTCACCCGCGTCACCCCCGAGGGCGCACCCGCCCTGGGGGGCGCGGCCCGCATCGGCCTGTACCGGATGCTCCAGAGCGAGTACCGGCACGTCCGGTCCCGCCATGTGGAGGTCGACGCCACCGGCGGCGACGAGCAGCTGTGCCGTTGGGTGGCCGACGAACTGCGCCACGGCGACGAGAGCGCCGAGGTCGCCTACCGCGACGGCGCCCGGCACCTGGCCCGGCTGACCGAAGTCTCCGGCGGGGCGGACGCGCCGCGTTTCCCGGCCGGCCACGTGCTGTGGGTCACCGGCGGCACGCGCGGCATCGGACTCCTCACGGCACGCCACTTCGTCGCCGCCCACGGTGTGCGCAAACTGGTCCTCACCGGGCGCGAGGAACTGCCGCCCCGGGCCGAGTGGGCCGCGCACATCGCCCAGGACAGCCCCCTCGGCCGCAAGCTGCGCCCGCTGGCCGAACTCGCCGACCAGGGCGTGGAGCTGGAAGTCCTCGCGGTGCCGCTGGAGGAGCGGGAGGTGCTCGCCAAGGCGCTGGCCGACGTCCGCGGGCGACTCGGCCCGGTCGGCGGCGTGGTGCACAGCGCGGGCTTCACCGACTTCGAGAACCCGGCCTTCGTCCGCAAGCCGCAGTCCGGCATCGCCCGTGTCCTCGGCCCGAAGGTGTTCGGACTCGACGCGCTGCTGGAGACGTTCCGTGACGAGCCGCTGAGCATGTTCGTCGTGTACTCCTCCGTCGCCGCCGCCGTACCGGCCCTCGCGGTTGGTCAGAGCGACTACGCCATGGCCAACGCGTACCTCGACGCGGTGGCGCTGGCCCGGCCGTACGGGCTTCCCCTGGTCAGCGTGCAGTGGCCGAGCTGGAAGGACACCGGAATGGGCGAGGCGCGCAGCGCCGCCTACCAGGGATCCGGGCTGGCCGCGCTCTCCGACGAGCAGGGGCTCGCCCTGCTGGAGCGGGCACTGGGCAGCGGCGCCCGGGTGGTCATGCCGGTCGTGCCGCGCCCCGACGCCGACTTCGACCCCGCGCGCCTGACCGCCCGCCGCCTGGACGCGACGCCGTCGGCCCCCACCGCGCCCGCGGCTCCGGCCACCGCAGCGGCTCCCGCGCCCGGCCGGGAGGTGTCCGTTCCCGCCCAGGTGAGTACGGCGGTCGGCGCGGTCACCGAGTGGCTGCTCGACCGGCTCGCGGAGGATCTGCGCTTCGACCGGGCCAAACTCACCGGTGACGTGCCGGTCCAGGACTACGGCATGGACTCGATCATGGTTTCCCAGCTCGTCCAGTCCGTCGCCAAGCGCCTGGACGTCTCCGTCGACCCCTCGGCGCTGCTGGAGCACCCGACCGTCGACGGGTTCGCCGGATACCTGGCCGAGGAGCACCGCACGGAACTCCTGGCCGCCTTCGGCAGCCCGGCGGATGACATGGCGCCCGGCCCCGCCGCACCCGAGAGCCCGGCCCCGACCGCACCCGAGACCCCGGCCCCGACCGCACCCGAGACCCCGGCCCCGACCGCACCCGCGACCCCGGCCCCGACCGCACCCGCGACCCCGGCCCCGACCGCACCCGCGACCCCGGCGAACGGCTCCCCGTGGGCCTGGGACACCGCCCCCACGCCGCCCCCCGCGTCCCTCGTGCCCGGCACGCCGGCCACGGCGGACATCGCGGTCGTGGGCCTGTCCTGCCGCTTCCCCGACGCCGGCGACGCCGACGCGTACTGGGAGCTGCTGCGCCAGGGCCGCTCCGCGCTGCGGCCGATCCCCGAGAAGCGTTTCGGCCGCCCGCTCGGCTACCACGCGGGTCTGCTGCCGGACGTCCTGCGGTTCGACCCGGAGGCGTTCCTGCTGTCGGAGGCGGACGTCGCCGCCATGGACCCGCAGGCGCTGCTGCTGCTCGAGGAGGTCAACAGCGCGGTGCACCACGCCGGTTACGCGCCCGCGGACCTCAAGGGCCGCAGGATCGGCGTGTACGTCGGAGGCCGGGCCACGCATACCCCCGACTCCGCCGCCCTGGAACAGGCGCGGAACCCGGTCGTGGTGACCGGACAGAACTACCTGGCGGCGAACGTCTCCCAGTTCTTCAACTTCCAGGGCCCGAGCCTGGTCGTGGACACCGCCTGTTCCTCCGCCCTCGTCGCGATGGACATGGCCGTGCAGGCCCTCAGGGCCGGCTCGGTGGAGTCGGCGGTCGTCGCCGGGGTGAGCCTGCTCGCCGACGACCGGGCGCACCAGGTCTTCGGCCGGCGCGGACTGCTCAACCCCGGTGCGGAGTTCCACGTCTTCGACCGCAGGGCGGCCGGACTCGTCCTCGGCGAGGGCGTCGGCGTCGTCGTCCTCAAGCCGCTGGAGGCCGCCCGCGCCGCCGGCGACCGGGTGCTCGCGGTGCTGCGCGGCATCGCCGTCAACAACGACGGCCGTACGGCAGGGCCGGCCACCCCCAACCTCCAGGCGCAGAAGGACGTCATGACCGAGGCGCTCGCCCGCAGCGGCCACGCCCCGCACGACATCGGCTGGGTGGAGACCAACGGCACCGGGGCCGCCATCACCGACCTGCTCGAACTGAAGGCGATCGACGGCGTCTACGGCACCGCGGCGGCCCGCTCGGTGCCCGTCGCCCTCGGCTCGATCAAGCCGAACATCGGCCACCCGCTGGCCGCCGAGGGCATCGCCGCGTTCATCAAGGTCGTACTGATGCTGCACCACCGCACCCAGGTGCCCTTCCGCTCCGGACAGGAACCGCTGCCCCACTTCGACCTGGACGCCTCCGCGCTGTACCTCCCGCGCGAGGCGGCTCCCTGGCCGGCCACGGCCGGGACCGCCGCGCTCAACTGCTTCGCCGACGGCGGCACCAACGCCCACGTACTGCTCGCCCCCGCCCCGGCGGACCACCGCGCCACCCGCACCCCGCTGCCCGAGCCCCCGCTCGACCGCAGGGTCGTCGTCCGGGGCACCGAAGCGGGGTCCGACGCGGGGTCCGACGCACCCGCCCAGCCCGCGGCTGGCCTGTTCTGGGAAACGTACCGATGACCGGCACAGCGGCGAGGCCGCTGCCCGTGGTCTTCATGTTCTCCGGGCAGGGCTCGCAGTACTACGGGATGGGCCGGGAACTCTACGCCGAGAACGAGGTGTTCCGGGCCGCCCTGGAACGCCACGACGCCGTCGTGGCCGAGGAGTTGGGCGAGTCCGTGCTCGCCCGGCTCTTCGACCCGAACCACCGCAGGAACGACCCCTTCACCGACACCCGACTCACCCACCCGGCGATCGTGATGATCGAACTCGCCCTCGCCGAGACCCTGCGTTCGGCGGGTGTCGAGCCCGACTACCTGCTCGGCTCCAGCCTGGGTGAGTACGCAGCGGCCGCCGTGTCCGGCAGCATCGCGCCCGACACCTGCCTACGCCTGCTCGTCCGTCAGGCCGACGGCCTGCGGGCCGGCCCCGCGGCGGCATGCTCGCCGTGATCGCCCGGCCCGACCGGCTCGACCGGGTGCCCGACCTGCGCAACTGCGAGGTCGCCGCCCGCAACTACCCGGGGCACTTCGTGGTCGCCGGCACCGAGGAGGACCTCGACCGGGCCGAGGCGCAACTGCGTCGCGCCGACGTACTGCACCAGCGCGTCCCCGTCGAGTACGCCTACCACTCCCGTCTGATGGACGAGGTGCTCACCGAGTGCCGGGCCTCCCTGGACGAGGTCGACTTCGCCCCTCCGACCCTGCCCTGGGTGTCCAGCGTCGACGGGCACCTCGTCGAACGGCCCAGCGCGGAGCACTTCTGGCGAGTGGCCCGACTGCCCATCGAGTTCCAGCGGACCATGGACGCGATGCGCGCCCGCGGTGATTTCCTCTACCTGGACCTCGGACCCTCGGGCACCCTGCACAACTTCGTCCGAGGCAACCTCCCGGCGGGGACGCGATCGACCTCGCTCGCCCTCCTCAGCCCGTTCGGCCATGACCCGGGCCTGCTGGACAAGGCCCGCGAACTGGCCGGCCCGACGACACGAAACCGACCGAAGTCACCAAGGAAGACAGCAAGGAAGGCGCATCGCATGAAGGTCTACGGTTTCCCCGGCCAGGGGTCTCAGCAGCGGGGCATGGGTCGGCACCTGTTCGAGAAGTACCCCGAGCACACCGCGACCGCCGACCGCGTGCTCGGCTACTCCCTCGCGGAACTGTGCCTCACCGACCCCGAACGCCGCCTGGGGAAAACCGAGTTCACCCAGCCCGCGCTGTACGCCGTGAGCGCCCTCGGCTACCTGGAGCGGCAGGCCGAGGACCCCGAGCCGGCCGACTACCTGATCGGCCACAGCCTCGGCGAGTACGTGGCCCTCTTCGCCGCCGGCGTCTTCGACTTCGAGACCGGGCTGCGTCTGGTGCAACAGCGGGGCGCCCTGATGGCCGCGGCCGACGGCGGAGGCATGGTCGCCGCGGTCGGCCTGGACGAGGCGGGCCTGCTGCGGGCCCTGGCCGACGCCGGCATCGAGGACCTCGACATCGCCAACCACAACGCCCCCGAGCAGTTGGTGCTCTCCGGCCCGCGCGAGTCGATCGACGCGGCCTGCGCCGCTGTGGAGGCCGCCGGTGCGCGTGCGGTACGGCTCAACGTCAGCGCACCCTTCCACTCCCGCTACATGCGCGCGACCGCCGAGGAGTTCACCCGCTTCCTCGACGGGTTCACCCTGCGGGCGCCCGGCGTCCCGGTACTGGCCAACGTGGACGGGCAGCCGTACGACCCCGACGCGATCAAGGAGACGCTGACCGCGCAGATCGTCTCGCCGGTCCGCTGGACCGACACGGTCCGCCGGCTGATGGGGCACGGCGACTTCGACTTCGTCGAACTCGGCCCCGGCCGGGTGCTGACCAACCTCGTCGCCAAGATCAGGAAAACCGCGGAGCCGCTGCCCGCTCCCACCGCGCGCCCCCGCACCGAGCCGGCGCCCGTGCCGGGGACACCGTCCGCCTCTCCGGCGGGCACTCCCGCCGAGGTGCCGGCGGTGGTGCAGACGCCGCCCCAGGATGCCGTGCCGGTCACCGCCGAAACCCTGGGCGCCGCCGGCTTCCGGGAGCGCTACGGCCTGCGCCGCGCCTACCTCCTGGGCGCGCTCTACGGCGGGATATCCGGCCGCGAGATGCTGGGCGCGGCCTCGAAGGCGGGCCTGCTCGGCTTCCTCGGCACCGGTGGCCTGACCCTGCAGGACGTCGACAGCAGGCTTCGTGAACTGACCGGCGACCTTGGCCGCGGCGGCGCCTTCGGCGTCAACCTGCTCTACCGGCACGGCGCTCCGCAGGAGGAGTCGGCGCTGGTGGACCTGCTGCTGCGGCACGGCGTCGACCTGGTGGAGGCATCCGGATTCCCGCTGATCACCCCGGCCCTGGTCCGCTTCCGGCTCAAGGGCGGCCGGATCATCGCCAAGGTGAACCGCACCGACGTGGCCGCGGAGTTCCTGGCCCCGCCCCCCGAGCGGCTCGTGGCCCGGCTGGTGGAGTCCGGAGAGGTCACCGCGGAGGAGGCCCGAGCCGCGGCCGGCCGGCCGATGGCGGACGACCTGTGCGTGGAGGCCGACGGCGGCTGGCTGAGCAGCACCGCCGACCTGCTGACCCTCCTCCCGGCGGTACTGCGGCTGAGGGACGAGGCCGCCGGCTCCGGACACCGGGTCCACGTGGGCTGCGCGGGCGGCCTCGGCACTCCGGAGGCGGTGACGGCGGCGTTCCTGCTCGGCGCCGAGTTCGTGCTGACCGGTTCCGTCAACCAGTGCTCCGTCGAGGCCGCCACCAGCGCCGAGGTGAAGGACATCCTCCAGGCGGCGCGGGAGTACGAGGTGGACACGGCGCCGTGGGGCGAACTGTTCGAGTTCGGCACGCGGGCCCGCTACCTCAAGCGGGGCCTGTTCTTCCCGGCCCGCGCGACCCGGCTGCACGAGCTGTGGCGCCGGCACACCTCCGCGGCCGAACTGGACGAGGCGACCAGGAGCCAGATCCTCGACCGCTACCTGGGTGGCGAGCGCCCCGCGCCCGAGGCACCCGGCACGGACCCCAAGCAGGAACTGGCGGACCTCTTCCGCACGTACTTCACCCGAGGCTTCCGGCTCGCGGTGACCGGCGACGAGCGGCACCGGGTGGACTACCTGGTGCACTGCGGACCGGCGATGGGCGCCTTCAACCAGGTGGTCGAGGGAACCGACCTGCAGCCCTGGCCCGTCCGCACGGTGGAGGCCATCGCCGACACCCTGATGGAGGGCGCGGCCGCTCACCTGACCGCCCGCCTGCGCGCCTTCCACCGGGCCGGCTGACCTCGTCGGATCAGCGAGGAGTGAGCCACGACCGGCCGAGCGAGTACCAGGGTGCCTCGCTCGGCCCGGAGCCGCGAGGAGTGGACGCCCTGCTGACCCCAGCCCGTCGGCGGCCACCTTGCAGTCGACGACTTCCTGGTCAACAGGGTGGTGGGCGCGGCTGGCGTCCCGTTCCCCTCTTGCCCGCCCTGAAGGTTTCCCGGGTAGGAAAGGTTGCTGAAGCCAGTACGGGCTGTCCGGCTGTCCACGGGACTCGGTACCGGCGACGACCGCCGTGCGCGGGCGGGCTGAACCGTTCCGGCTTCGGCAGGCACTCGATCGTTCGGGGACCGGCCCGGACGGACTCGGGGCAACTGTTGCCTCCAGAGGAACCGGTCGTCGTGCTGGGATGGGAGGCGTCGGTCTCACCGCGATCGACTTCGTCAACGACGGAGCCACCGCCACTGCGGCATTCGACGCCCCCCAGAAGAGTGGTCACCTGATCCAGGTCGGACTGCTCGGCGGTGAATTGACCGTGTCTACCGCGCTGAGGGCCCTCAAGATGATTACCGTCCGCGGCATTTTCGTGGGTACTCCGGACGACCTGCACTCCCTTGTGGGGCCGGCGAACTGGCCGAGGTCCTCGCGGTTTCCACGGGGCAGAGCTGGATGAGCGACAACATCAAGGATGTCGCGTACGACCTCCTGCTCAAGGACGTCGGGCTGTTCCGTACCGAGCTTCAGCACCTCCCCGTGACGGACCTGGAGGGCGATGTCGAGGGTCAGATCCTCGCCGCCCGTGAGGCCCTGGGAGTCCAGGCGAAGTAAGCCCTCACGGCGGAGGGGCGGGACGCCGTCGCCAATCGAGGCGGTGGAACCGCATCCTGCGGTAGAGCATGCTTCGGCCGATGCCCGGCGCGGACTCTGCCTGGGACAGGTTGCCTCCCGATTGACGCAGAGCAGTGAGGATGGAGCCGCGTTCGGCGGCCTCCATCATGGTCAGCCGGCGCCGTGAAGCGGTTTGCCGCATCCGGGTCGGCAGGGCACCGGCGGGAGGCTGCGAACACGTCGATCAGATCGCGGGGCGTTTCGCGGCCGACGAGGGTGCGCAGCACCGGCCACAGTTCCAGGCGCAGGTCCGGATTGAGGTAGCGGGGCAGGTCCTCGTGCAGGACGGTGCGGTACAGGATCATGTGCTGGCGAGGCTTGCCCAGGTCGTACGAGGCCATCTCCGACCAGGCCATGTGCAGCGGCAGCTCCACAACCCCCTGGGCCCGGCCGCACCAAGCCCGTCCTGCTCACCACGTTCAACCGGAACCTCGCCGCCGACCTGCGGGCACGGCTCCTCTCTCTCGGCGGCCCCGACGTGCTGGCCCGGGTCGGCATCGCCCATGTCGACCAGCTCGCCACCCGCATCGTCAGTGAGGCCGACCCGGGCAACGCGAAGCGGCGGATCGACGACACGGCGGCGCTCCGGGAGTGGCGGGAGCTGCTGGTGGAGGCGGGGGAGACCCGCTGGAGCGCGGAGTTCCTCATGACGAGTGGAACCAGGTCATCCTCGGCCAGGCCGTGACCTGCAGGAGTGAGTACTTCGCCGTCCGGCGTGCCGGACGGGGCCGCAGCGTCACTCGTGTCGAGCGCGCCGGTATCTGGCAGCTCGCCGAACGCTTCACCCAGCGCCTCGAGACCAAGGGGCTGGAGACCCACCGTCAGGTCGCGGAGCGCGCCGCGCGGCTGGAGATGGCCCGCAAGGCCAGGATCGACAGGCGGTCGGAGGAACGCGAGGAACGGGGAGGCCTGGACAACCTCCACGCCGAGGCCGGCTCCGGTGCCTGGCTGCGCTACCGGTACCGGCACATCGTGGTCGACGAGGCCCAGGACCTCAGCGCCGCCCACTGGAAGATGCTGCGCGCCATGGCGCCGTCCGAGCCCGACGACATCTTCCTCGTCGGCGACACGCACCAGCGGATCTACGACAACCAGGTCACCCTCGGCAGCCTGGGCGTCCACATCCGCGGCCGGTCCTCCCGGCTGACCCTCAGCTACCGGACGACCCGGGAGATCCTCCGGGACGCGATCCGGGTTCTGGGCGACGCCGACTACGACGACCTCGACGGAAACGCCGACACCCTTGCCGGGTACCGCTCGGTCCTCCACGGCCCGGCCCCGTCGCTGCGTGGTGCGCGGAGCTGGGACGAGGAGATGGACCTCGTCGTGGAGCAGTTGCGGGCCTGGCACGACGTGCCCCGTGAGTCCACGGCCGTCTGCGTCCCGACCAACGACATGGTCACCCAGCTCGCCGACCGCCTCGCTCGGCGCGGCATCACCCCGACGGAGATCACGCAGGACGGGCCGCGCGGCGACCAGGGCGTCCACATCGGCACCATGTACCGCTTCAAGGGACTGGAGTACCGCTGTCTGATCATCGCCGGGGTGGCCGAAGGACTCGTTCCCCGTGCCTCCGTGGACGCTTGGGAACACACGGACCCGAGCCGCCACCGGCGAGAACTGCGCCGGGCGCGCTCGCTGCTCTTCGTCGCGGCGACCCGCGCCCGCGACGCACTCGCCATCACCTGGCACGGCGAACCGAGCCGCTTCCTGGCGCATGTTCACGACTCCCACGTGAGCCCGTGAACGAGGGTGGAAGAATGTGCCGAGATGACCTCCGCCGGCTACACCCCCTTCGCCCACCTCACCGCCCCCAACGCCGCCCTCTACCGCCAGGTGATGCGCGCCTTCCTCGCCGCCAAGGAGCGGTTCGCGGTGCATCTGCGGCCGGAGGACGTGTACGCCGCCCTGGGCGCAGGCCGGCCCGCCGACCCCGAGGCGGTGACGCAGGCGCTGGACAAGCTCGTGGAGTGGGGCAACCTGCGGGCCGATCCGGACCACGCGCGGGTGACGGCGGTCGAGGACTTCTACCGCAGGCGGTTCATCTACCAGCTCACCCGGGCCGGTGAGGCCGCCGAGGCGGCGCTGGGGACGTACGACGAGGTGCTGGGACGGCGCGGCGAGCTCCAGGCGGTCGCGCTGCACGACATCGTCACGCAGCTGCGGGCGCTCCTGGTGATCGCCGCGGAGGAGGAGCCCGACCCGGCCAAGACGTACGTCGCCCTGTCCGTGCTGACGGCGCGGTTCACCGACCTCGCGGACAACGCCCGCGCCTTCATGGGCTCGCTCCAGCGCACCATCGACCTGCACGACATCGAGGTCGAGGCGTTCCTCGCGTACAAGGACCGGCTGATCCAGTACCTGGAGCGGTTCATCCAGGACCTCATCACCCTCGGCGGGCGGATCGCCCTGCTGATCGGGGAGCTGGAGGAGCAGGGGAGGGTGGAACCGCTCCTGTCGCTCGCCGCCGCCCGGGAGGCCGCCGACGCCGCTCCCGAGGACGCCGGGCGCGCGGAGGTCGCGGCCTACGAGAAGTGGGCCGCCCGGTGGGCCGGGCTCGCCGAGTGGTTCGTGTCGGGGGAGGGGCGGGAGTCGCAGGCCAGGCTGCTGCGCGGGCGGGCGCTCGGTTCGATCCCGCAGCTCCTGGCCGTCGTACGGCAGCTCAACGAGCGGCGGGCCGGGCGCTCGGACCGCTCGGCCGACTTCCGCACCCTGGCGCGCTGGTTCGCCCAGGCGCCGGACGACGCGGCGCGGCACCGGCTGTGGCGGGTGGCGTTCGGGCTGCACTCCTCGAGGCACCTCACCGTGGACGCCGACACCCTGGCCGAACGGACGGCTTCCCCGGAGCCGGCCTCCACCCCGTGGGGCGAGGCTCGCCCGCTGCGGATCAGCCCCCAGTTGCGCCGCACCGGCAGCTACGAACGGCGCGGCAAACCACGCAAGGTGGCGGACCGGGGCGAGGCGAAGCGCAGGCTCGCCGAGATCGCCGCCCGGCAGGCGGAGGAGACCAGGCGGGCCCGGGACCGTCTGGTGACGGGTGGGCCGGTGCGGCTGTCCCGGCTCGGCGAACTCGACCCGCCCGCCTTCCAGTTGTTCCTGCGGCTGCTCGGCGACGCGCTCGCCACCTGGCGGCCGGACACGACCACCACCGCGGCCACCAGCGGGGACGGTTCGATGGAGATCCGACTGACCGCGCTCGACGACGGATCGACGGCCGAAGTGCGCACCCCCGACGGTGTGTTCAGCGGCCCCGACCACCTGATCGACATCGTCGACCTCACGGCGGGGCACGGCGACCGCGCCGCACCCGCCCCCGTTCCCATACCCGCCCCGCGGGAGGACACCTCCCCCGGCTCACGGAGGACCGATGAGCGGCCCCCTCGCCGAGGTCCTGGACGGCCAGCGGCAGGCCGACCTGCAGAAGGCCGCACGCGCCCTGCTGAAGGAACCGCTGCTCACCGCCGACGGGCCGTACGCCGACGAGTTCCGGCTGGTGCGCCTGGCACGCCGCCGAGCTGCGGGAGTGGTTCGAGCGCAACGTCGGCTGGGCGCTGCGCACGGACGCCGACGCCGCCCGGCTGCGCAAGACACCGGGCACCCTCACCGACGCCACGCACCCGGCGCGCGAGGCCGCCCGCAGTGCCCTGCCCTTCACCCGCCGCCGCTACGTCCTGCTCTGCCTGGCCCTGGCCGCGCTGGAACGGGGCGAGTCGCAGGTGGCGCTCGGACGCCTCGCCGAACAGGTCGTGCTGGCCGCCGCCGATCCCGAACTCGTCGCCGCCGGGATCACGTTCACCCTGGAGCGGCGCGACGAGCGCCTCGACCTCGCGGCCGTCGTCCGCCTGCTGCTGCGGCTCGGGGTGCTGCGGCGGGTGGCCGGCGACGAGGACGCCTACGTCAGCGGATCGGGCGACGTGCTGTACGACGTGCGGCGGCGCGTGCTGGCCGGGATGCCGGCGTCCCTGCGGGGTCCCTCCATGGTCGAGGCCGAGGGCTTCGAGGAGCGCCTGACGGAGATGACCGCGCGGACCGCGCTCGACAGCGACGAGCTCAGGTTCCGGGCGATCCGCTGGAAGCTGACCCGTGTCCTCCTGGACGACCCGGTGCTCTACTACGACGACCTCACCGACGACGAACTGGCCTACCTCACCCGGCAGCGCGGCTTCATCACCGCGCGCATCAACGAACTGACCGGACTGGTCGCGGAGGTCCGGGCCGAAGGCGTCGCCATGGTCGATCCCCTGGACGACCTCACCGACGTGCGCATGCCGGAACAGGGCACCCACGGTCACCTCACCCTGCTGCTGGCGGGGCACCTGGCACGAGCGGCCGGGCCCGTCGCACCGGCGGAACTGGCGGCCCGGGTACGGGAACTCGCCGCGGAACACGGCGGGTTCTGGTCCAAGTCGGCGAGGGAGCCGGGAGCGGAGCCCGAACTCGTCGAGAAGGCGCTGACCAAGCTGGTGGCGCTGGGACTCGCCGAGCGCACGGAACGGGGCGTCGTCCCACGGCCGGCCCTCGCGCGGTACGCGGTCGGCGATCCCGTCGTGAGGGAACCCGGACGGGCCCGCCGGCCTTCCATGACCGTGCAGGACGAAAGGCGAACGTGAACCACCCTGTGACCGCGCTCCCGAACCCCGCCCCCGGCCGGTGGCGGCCCCTGCGCATCGGACTCGTCGACCTGTTCCACTACGACGTCGAGGAGTTCTGGTTCCGCGACGGCCGGCTGCTGCTGCGCGGCAACAACGGCACCGGCAAGTCGAAGGTGCTCGCCCTCACCCTGCCGTTCCTGCTGGACGGCGACCTCTCCGCCCGCCGCGTCGAACCCGACGGCGACCCGGGCAAGCGCATGGAGTGGAACCTGCTCCTGGGCGGCGCGCACCCGCACCCGGAACGCCTCGGCTACACCTGGATCGAGTTCGGACGGCTCGACGACACCACGGGCGAGGCGCATTTCCGTACGCTGCTGTGCGGGCTGAAGGCGGTCGCCGGACGTGGCATCGCCCGCCACTGGTTCGCGGTCACCGACCAGCGGATCGGCGCCGGCCTCGACCTGCTGGACGCGACCGGGACAGCCCTGTCCCGGGACCGGCTCGCCGAGGCCGTCGGCGACCGCGGCATGGTGTACGACACGGCGAAGGCCTACCGCAGAGCCGTCGACGAAGCCCTCTTCGGGCTCGGAGAGCGGCGCTACGGCGCCCTCGTCGACCTCCTGATCCAGCTGCGCCAGCCCCAACTGTCCAAGCGCCCGAGCGAAGCCGCCCTGTCCCGGGCGCTCACCGAGGCACTGCCGCCGATGGACCAGGCCGTCGTCGCCGACGCGGCGGAGGCGTTCAGGTCGCTGGACGAGGAGAAGGAGGAACTGCGGGCGGCCCGCGAGGCCGAGCAGGCATCCTCGGCGTTCCTCGACCACTACCGGCGCTACGCCCGCATCGCCTCCCGGCGCCGTGCCCGCCTGCCCCGCCGCGAACACGCACGGTACGAGAACATCCAGCGGGAACTCCTCAAGGCGCAGACGGACCGGGACCAGGCCGCCACGGACCGGGAGGAGGCCCGTGCGAGAGGCGCCGCACTCGGCGAACGGGCCGCGCGGCTGGCCGCCCAGGAAGCCGCACTACGATCCGGACCCGAGATGCGCGACGCCCGCGCCCTCGACCGGGCGGCGGCCGACGCCTCCCGCACGGCCGGAGAGCTGACGCGGGCCGAGGGGGACCGGCGGACGGCGGCCGAGGCGCACACCCGGGCCCAGGGCCGGCTCGCCACCGCGGGCAACCGGCTCACGGCCGCCCAGGAGGCCCTCGACGAGATCCAGGACCGTGTGGCGGAGAGCGCCGCCGCGGCCCGGCTCGACGTCCCCAGGACGGAGGGAGCCCCCGAACCGGTCCTGCGCCGCGAGGCGAACGAGACGACGGCGGGCCGGCGGCGCGCCGTCGAGCACGTGGCGGAACTCGCCACCCGGGCCGAGCGGGCGGAGGAGCGGCGCGGGGCCGCCCGGCTGCGCGCCGACGAGGCCGACGAGGAGGCCGTGCACAGCGGGGAGCGGCTGGCCGAGGCGGAGGAGAACGTCGCCGGGGCGGGGCAGGCGCTCGTCACGGCCGTGCGGGAGTACCTTTCCGGGTGCGTGGAGCTGCGGGTGCCCGGACTGCCGGGGGTCCTGGACGCCGTACAGGACTGGGTGAGCCGTCTCGACGGCCCACTGCCGGCCCGTACGGCGGCGGCCGAGGCGCATCGCACCGCCGCCTCCCGCCTGGCCGACCGGGCGGCCGGGCTGGCCCACCGCCAGGCGGCGACGGCGGAGCGGCAGCGGCTGGCGGTGGAAGAACTGACCGCCCTGGAAACGGGTGGGGAGCGCGGTCCGGCGGCTCCCCACACGCGCACGCCCGACATGCGGGACCGGGGCCTCGGCGCCCCGCTGTGGCGGCTCGTCGACTTCCGCCCGCACGTCGCCGAGGCCGACCGCGCGGGACTGGAAGCCGCGCTGGAGGCGTCGGGGCTCCTCGACGCCTGGGTACGGCCGGACGGCTCCGCGGTCGCGGCGGACGGCCACGACGTGCTGCTCGACCCGGTCGGGCTGCTCGGCGGGGCCGGCCTCGACCGCGCGCTGCGCCCGGCGGTCGACCCGGCGGACGCGGGGGCCGCCGCGGTGGGGGAGGAGACTGTCGCGCGCCTGCTCGCCTCGATCGGGCTGGCCGCGGAAGACGGCAACGGGGGCGAGGAGACCTCCTGGGAGGCCGGCGGTCACGACACCTGGGTCTGCGCGGACGGGCGCTTCCGGGTCGGCGCACTCACCGGAAGCTGGGCCAAGGACAGCGCCCAGTACGTCGGAGAAGGAGCGCGGGAACAGGCACGCCGCACCCGGATCGGCGAACTGCGCACCGAAATCGACGGGTTGGCGGCGGAACGGGAAAAACTGGCCGAGGAGGCCCGCGTCGTGGCCGAGTGCCGCGCCGTGCTCGACGCCGAACTCGCCGCGGTACCGGGCGACGACGACCTGCGCCACGCCCACGCACGCGTCACCGCCGCGGCCGACGCGGCCCACCGGGCCCGAACCCGGCAGGACGAACGGGCCGCGGAACTGGCCCTGGCGGTGGAACGGGCCGACCGTGCGGCGGCCGAACTCGCCGAGACCGCGGCCGCCCTGCACCTTCCCACCGACCGCACGGCACTGGGCGCCGTGCGCCAGGCGCTCGCCGACCACACCGCCCTCCTGGCGGCCCTGTGGCCCGCGCTGCGCGAACACGCGGAGGCCGAGCGCGCGGTGACCGGCGAGCAGGAGGAGACCCGCCGGGCCGACCTCCTCGTCTCCGAACTCGCGGAGCGCGCTGAGGAGGCGGCCCGGGTGGCCGCGGCGGCGGACGCACACCTCGCGACGCTCCGCTCCACCGTCGGAGCGGCCGTCGCCGAGCTCCAGCGGCAACTGGAGGAGACGGCCGAGGCGGCCCGTGCCTGCGAGAGCGAGCAGCGGCAGGCCCAGGAGGACCACGGTGACGCCGACCGTCGGGCCAGCCGCGCCGAGGGGCGCATCGAGCGGCTCGCCGAGGACGTCACCGAGGTGACCGCCGCGCGGGAGGAAGCCGTCGCGGCGCTCCAGAGGTTCGCCTCGACGGGGCTCCTCGCCGTCGCACTGCCCGACCTCGACGTACCGGACGGCACCGGAGGGACCTGGGCGGCGACCCCCGCCATCACGCTCGCGCGAGCCGTCGAGTCCCGGCTCTCCTCGGTCGACGACTCGGACGCGGTCTGGGAGCGCGTGCAGAAACGGCTGAGCGAGGAGTTCGGCAGGCTCCAGGACGCGCTGTCGCGGCACGGCCACACCGCCACCGCACGCCCGAGCGAGGACGGCATGCGGGTCGACATCGTCTACCAGGGCCGGGAACGGGCCGTGCCCGAACTCGCCGAGGCACTGGCCGTCGAGGTCGCGGAACTGACCCGCATCCTGTCCGCACACGAGCGCGAGATCCTGCAGACCCACCTGATCACCGAGGTCGCCGGGACGCTCCAGGAACTGATCGGAGCGGCCGAACGGCAGGTGGCCGCCATGAACAGGGAGCTGGAGGAGCGCCCGACTTCCACGGGAATGACGCTGCGGCTGGTGTGGAGGGCGTCCCGCCGGGCTCCGCAGGGGCTGGCCCAGGCCCGTGAACGGCTGCGCCAGTCCGCCGACGCCTGGTCGATCGAGGACCGGGCCGCGGTCGGCGCGTTCCTCCAGGAGCAGATCGCCCGCCGGCAGGCCGACGACAGCGCGGGCAGCTGGCTGGAGGACCTCACCGCCGCCCTCGACTACCGGGCCTGGCACGAGTTCGGCGTCGAACGCCACCAGCACGGCAAGTGGGTGCCGGCCACCGGGCCCGCCTCGGGCGGAGAACGGGTCCTGGCCGCGTCCGTGCCCCTGTTCGCCGCCGCGTCCTCCCACTACGCGAGCGCGAGCGGCGCCCACGCCCCGCGCCTGGTCACCCTGGACGAGGCGTTCGCCGGCGTCGACGACGACTCGCGCGCCAAGTGCCTCGGCCTGCTCCGGGCCTTCGACCTCGACGTCGTCATGACCAGCGAACGCGAATGGGCCTGCTACCCGCAGGTGCCCGGCATCGCGATCGCCCAGCTCTCCCGCGTCGACGACATCGACGCCGTGCTGGTGACGCGGTGGGAGTGGGACGGCAGCGACCGGCGGCGCGGCCCGGAGCCCGGTGCGCGGATGGACACGTCGGAGGCGGCCTCCCCTGCCGACGCCCCCGGCGAGGCGGCCGAGGAGCCTGGGAGTTCCCACGGTGAGCCGGGGCGAATCACCACTGCCACCGCCACTGCCACCGCCAACGGCACTGGCACCGGCGGACAGGAGCCCCGGTGGAGGTGAATCCTGCGGCGACTCCGTCCGCCCACGGCTGCCGGAGTCCCGGAATCCAGGCGGTGGCCGGAGGGGAGACACCGGCGGACGACACCGTCGTGGACGCGGCGCCGACCGCGCCGCCACGGGCCGGAGACCGGGCCGGCGTCGACGCCGAGCGTCTCGGCCGTCTGCTCGGTGATCCCGGCCTCGCCTGGTTCGTGGACCGCGTCCGACAGCGGATGGCACGCGGGAGGCCGCTCACCGGCTCCGTCACCCTGTCCGCCCCCGACGCGTCCCAACGCCGGGCCGCCGAGCGCCTGCTGGGGAGGGCGCCACGAGCGGGCGGTTCCCTGAGCGTCCGCCTCGACACCGTGGACGCGGTCCTGCGCCGCTCCGGTGTCAGCCCCGACGGGCTGGCGGCCGCCGTGGTGGCCCTCACCGGCCCCGTCCCCCTCCGTGCGGAGACACGGGACAGGGAGGAACGGGCCTGGGCGGAGGCGTACGCCCCGCTCGGCACCCTCGGTGCCGGACTGGCGCCCTGGGCCGAGCGGGCCCGCGGGGACGGTCTCATACGGCGCCTCGCCCGTACACCGGAGGCCGCGGGCCCCCTGGTGCAGGCGGTCGTGCGCGCGTTGCGTGCGCTGCCCGCGTCACCCCCGATCTCGCGAGCGACGTTCGCGGCACGGAACCTTTCGGGCGCTCATGCCCTGGATGAGGGGACGCCGCTCGCCACTCTCGTCCTGTCCGGCATCCGTTCCCTCACCGGCTTCCCCGACGGCTCCGGTGCGCAGTGGCGGCGGGAGGCATGGGCCTCGGCGGGTCTGCTCATGGACGACCTGTCCTCGACCGTCCTCACCCTCAACCTGCGCGGCACTCCCTCCCTCGACTGGATGGCCGACGCGGGGGAGCCGGCGGTGCTGACGCTCCGCTCCCTCACCCGTCGCGCACCGGTTGTCGCCGTTCCGGTGACGGGAGCCCTCTACATCTGCGAGAACCCGGCTGTGCTGTCCGCCGCCGCCGACACCCTCGGCCCGGCATGCCCGCCCATGGTGTGCCTCCAGGGGCAACCGTCGGCCGCCGCTCTCACCTTGCTGCGCGACCTGTCCGCACGGGGAGCCGGCCTTCTCTACCATGGCGATTTCGACTGGGGCGGTGTACGCATTGCCGCAGCACTGGCGGGAAACGTCCCTTGGCAGCCGTGGCGCTACGAGGCCGTCCACTACCGAGCGGCAGTGGCCGCAGTGACCGAAGCCCCGGACTTGACGGGCCCGCCCGCCGCGACTCCCTGGGACCCCGCCCTGGCCGTCGCTCTCGTCGAGCGAGGTGTCCGGGTCGAGGAGGAAGCGGTGCTGGACGACTTGCTCGCGGACCTCGGGCCAGGGTCCCGTTGAGGTGCGTCCCCCACGTGTGGCGAGCACGGAATCCGACGAGTACCGAGCCATTGGCGACCAGAGCTCTGCCGTCTTGGGGATCATGACGCCCGTTTGGCGCTCCGGGAGCCCAGCAGCCCACTCGGAGGATCGATGAATACCCTCTGACCTGGTGCTTTTTTGCTCCCTCGGCATCGGATGTCTTTCCGATGACGCACCACGTGTGGAGTGCGTGGCGATCCTGGAGCCTGCGGGAAAGAGCGGCTGACCTGCGGTTCGATAGCAGCGCCGGTGGGTCTCGACCTGTTTCGCGATATCTGGCAGGTCGAGCGGATCGGGCCCGTCCACCTGGGGATCTGTGCGGGAGTGACTGGTGGGAGCGGCTGCGTGACGCCCGTAACGGCCTTGTCGGGGAGTCGCTGACACGGCTCTGTGGCGATCACCGCGAGTGACCTCTGCTGCCGACCGTCAGGAAAGTCGGGCTGGACGGATTCTGTCTAAGGAGACTGAGACAGAATCGTGGTCGATCCAGGCTGGTGGGGAGTTTCGGTGGACGAGAGCGTGCTTGCCAAGCCCGAGGACGTGGTCGACCGTGAGCGTGAGTGGGGTCTGCTCACCGAGTTCGTCACGGACCCGGATCCGGCGATGCGTCTGGGGACCGTGTCGGGGCGCAGGCGGCACGGGAAGTCGTATCTCCCGCAGGCGCTGTCGGAGCGGGTCGGGGGGCTGTACGTCACCGCGGTGCGGGAGGAAGGACGGCTGCCGGCGCTCCGGCGGTTCAGCGACGCCATCGCGGCTCACGCCGGTCTGCAGCCCGGCACGCTGCGGTTGACCGACTGGCGTGAGGTCCTGTCCAACGCCCTTGACGTCACCGCGCGTTCACGGACTCCGCTGCTGGTGATCGACGAGTTGCCGTATCTCCTCCAGCACTCTCCCGAGATCCCCGGCCTGCTCCAGCAGCTCTACGACGAGCGTCAGCGGGGCACCGGGGCCGGACCCGGAGCGCGGGTGATCCTGTGTGGGTCCGCGATGAGCGTCATGCACGAACTGCTGTCGGGAACGAAGCCGTTGCGCGGCCGTGCGGTGGTTGATCTGCGGCTGGGGGCCTTCGACTACCGGGCCAGCCGTGTGTTCTGGCAGATCGAGGACCCGCTGACCGCCCTGCGGGTGCACGCCGTCCTCGGCGGTGCTCCCGGTTACCGGCCGGTGGCGGCCCGCCCGCACCCGAGCGACGGCTTCGCCGCCTGGCTGACGCGGACGCTCCTGGACCCGGGGCGGGCGGTGTACTCGCGCACGGAGACGGAGTACCTGCTGCGCGAGGATCCGCGGATCACCCAGCACACCCTCTACTACGACATCCTCACCGCGATCGCCCGGGGCGCCACCACCCCCACCAGGATCGGCGCGGCCCTGGAACGGCAGCGCAACGCGGTCACCCACCCTCTCGACGTCCTGGAGTCCACCGGCTACATCCAGCGCGAGCAGGACATCCTGCGTCCCCGCCACCCCGTCATCACCCTGACCGACCCCGTCATCCGCTTCAATCAGCTGATCACCCTGCCGCAGGCGGCCACCGTCGAACAGGGCTTCGCCGAAGAGGCGTGGCAGGCCGCCGCGCCGACCTTCAACTCCAAGATCCTCGGCCCCCACTTCGAGGACCTCGCCCGCGCCTTCACCCGCCGATACGCCCACACCCTGCTTCCCGGCGGTCTGCCCGGCCCGGTCGGCACCACCGAGGTGGCGGACCCCGCGGCCCGCACCAAGCACGAGGTCGATGTCCTCGCCCTGGCCCTGGGCGAGCGCCCGCAGGCTCCCCGTGCCAGGATCGCCCTCATCGGCGAGGCCAAGGCCACCGCCGCCCGCCGCGGCACCGGCGACCTGCAACGCCTGGAGCACATCCGCACCCTGCTCACCGACCAGGGCTACGACACCACGGGCACCACCCTGGCCCTCTTCTCCCTGCACGGCTTCTACCCGGACCTGATCGAGTCCGCGGCCGGTCGCGTAGATCTGCTCCTGGTCGACCTGGCGACTCTCTACGGGATCGGCTAACCACCAGTCCTGTCACGAAGTCATCGGTGGCCCCGGCGGCGCGATGGGGCGTGCCCGCGCACAGCGCCGGCGGAGATGCCCCCGGATCGCGCGGGACGCATACGCGCGGCCCGTCAGGACGGCATCCGGTCCGGTCCGCGGTCCTCGTGCCGGTGATGCGCGTACGGCTCCTCCACAGGACACTGGATGCGGACCCCCTCGGGCCCGCCGACGCTCGGACGGCGGAATCGGTGGTCGGCACCTGCGCGACCGCAGGAGTGGACACGCTGCCGGTGGGCCGGTGGCCCTCTCGCGGAATCGCGACGGCCACGCGGGTGAGCGCTGCCCGGTCGGCGGCCCCCTCTCGGCCCGGTGACGGTGCCGTGGCGGGCACGTCGCGATTCCGGGTACGCACAGGGACAGCCGGCTTTTCGGGCGGGGAGAGAGGAGGAACGCATGCGCACCTTCACCGGCACACGCGTACACACCGCAGCTCACGACAGCCCCTTGCGTGGGCGCGTCGCCGTGGTGACCGGGGCGGCTCGCGGCGTCGGCGAAGCCCTCGCCAGGCGCCTGTCCGCGGACGGCATGCGCATCGCCCTGCTGGGCCGCGAGGAGAAGACCCTCTACCGGGCGGCGGCCGCACTGACCTCTCCGAGCATCTGCGTCGAAACGGACGTGACCGACCAGGCCGCGCTCGACGAGGCCGCACGGCAGGTCGAGGAGCGGCTCGGACCGGCCGCCGTCGTCGTGGCCAACGCGGGGATCGCTGCGGGCGGCCCCTTCAGCCGTACGGCGGCCGACCTGTGGAGGCGCGTCGTCGACGTCAACCTCGTCGGGGCGGCGAACACGGCCAGGGCCTTCCTGCCGCAGCTCACCCGCACCCACGGCTACTTCCTGCAGATCGCCTCGACCGCCGCCTTTGGGTCCGCGCCCATGATGAGCGCGTACTGCGCGTCCAAGGCGGGCGCGGAGTCCTTCGCCCAGGCCCTACGGGGTGAGGTGGAGCCCGACGGGGTCACCGTCGGCATCGCCTACCTCCACTGGACCGGCACCGACATGGTCGCCGGCATCGACGACCATCCGGTCCTGCGGGCCCTGCGGCGGCATCAGCCGTGGTTCGCACGCCGAGTGCACAGCCCCGATCAGGTGGCCGACTGGCTCGCCACCGGCATCGCACACCGCGCCCGGCACGTCTACGCCCCGCCGTGGCTGCGCTGGTGCCAGCCTCTGCGACCGCTCTTCCCGTCCGTGGTCGCCCGCATCGCCCGCCGCGAACTGCGGGAGCCGTCCACCGGCGAGCTCGGGGCCGATGTCGGAGTGCTGGGCGCGGGCGGCCGTGCCGACTGGGAGGTGTTCCTGTCCACCACCCGTCCCGGAACCGCTCCGGGACGGGAGTAGGAGTTCTGGCGGCGGACGGTTCCGGTCGAATGCCTTGACCGGCGTCCTCGTCGCTTCGACCGGATGACCGGGACGGCCGAGCGAGGCGGCGAGGGACGGAAGGGGCGCCATGGACGCGGGCCGGGCTCCGGAGAAGACCCCCGACGGACACCTCGCCGTTGTCCGGGGACGGAGATGGCGGGCGACGGATCCCTCCGTTCCGGAGGAGACCGCGGACCGTCTGCGCCGTCACCTCGTGCCGGGCCATGCGCAGGGTCGCGCCGACCAGATTCGGCATCGACCGGAGCGCGGACATCATGGTCAAGTCCAGCCACGCCTGCTCGTGTCGGGACCAGCCCATGCCAGTCGCGCGTCCCTGCTCCGGCTCAACGCGTACGCGGGGCTGCGCCGGCACCAGGCCCTGCCCGCCGAGGACGCACGGGCCTGCAAGCCCGCACCGGAGGTCTACCGGCTCGCACTGGACGCGGCGGGTTGCCCGCCGGAGCGCATGCTGATGGTCGCCGCCCACGCCTGGGATCTCCGCGGGGCCCAGGCGGTGGGCATGCGCACCGCCTACGTGAGGCGACCCGTGGGGGATCCGCCGCGGAGGGCCGACGCCTTCGACTGGCGGTCGGACGGCCTGGACGAACTGTCCACCACGCTCACAGCGGCATAGAAGCGCAACGGTCGCCTGTTCCGCCCGGCGCTCCGTAGTGCGTGTCCGCCGACGCCTGGACGACCTCCGGACCGCCGAGTGTCTCCCCCTTCTCCACCCTGTCGAGCGCCGGGGCTGCTGCGTGGGCAGTCGGGTGTCCGAGAGGGCGAGGCGCAGAGAAAGGGAGCGTGAGCACTCGACCGGGTCGGTGCTCACGCTCCTCTCTTCCTGGGACGGAGGGTTGTGGTGTTACGGGTGCAGCACCACCTTGGTGTAGCCCTCGATGCGCTTGTCGAACTTGTCGTAGGCCGACGACGCCTGGTCCAGGGGCAGTTCGTGGGAGACGACGAAGCTGGGCTTCGCCCTGCCCTCGATGATCATGTCGCGCAGGAACCGGTTGTAGCGCTTCACGTTGCACTGTCCCGTCCCCATCCGCAGGCCCTTCTCGAAGAGCTTGCCGATCGCGACGAGGAGCATGCCCTGCTTGGCCTGCTCGTCCGGACCTCCGGGGTCGGCCGGGACGTAGAGGCCGGGCACGCCGAGCGCTCCGGTGGCCCGGACCGTGCCGACGAGCGAGTTCAGGACGGTCGCCGGCTCCTCGCGCTCCGTGCCACCCACCGTCGCCTGGTAGCCGACGGCGTCGATGCCCTTGTCCGTGCCGGCGCCCTCGGTCTGCTCCTTGATCTGCTCGGCCGGGTCGCCCTCGGCGAAGTTGATCGGAACCGCGCCGATCTCCTCGGCCTTCTGCAGGCGCTCGGGGACCCGGTCCACGGAGAACACCTTCTTGGCGCCGCGCAGCAGAGCCGAGTAGGCGGCCATGAGTCCGACCGGCCCCGCGCCGTACACCGCGACGCTCTCTCCCGGGCGGACCTGAGCGAGTTCACAGCCGTGGTAGCCGGTGGGGAAGATGTCGGCGAGCAGGATGAAATCGGTTTCGTGCTCCTCTCCTGGCGGCAGCTTCAGGCAGTTGAAGTCGGCGTAGGGGACACGCAGGTATTCGGCCTGGCCGCCCTTCCAGGGCCCCATGGCGACGTAGCCGTAGGCGCCGCCCGGGAAACCCGGGTTGACGGTCAGACAGTATCCGGTGAACCCCTCGACGCAGTTCATGCAGAATCCGCAGGCGACGTTGAAGGGCATGACCACGCGGTCGCCCTCCTTGAGCGAGGTGACGCCCTGACCGACCTCCTCGATGATCCCCATGTTCTCGTGGCCGAAGACGATGCCGGGCTCGGCACGGGTGCGGCCCTCGTACATGTGCAGGTCGGAGCCGCATATCGCGGTGGAGCTGACGCGTACGAGCACATCGTTCGGGTGTTGGATGCTGGGCTTGTCCACGTCTTCCACAGCGACGCTGAACGGGCCCTTATAAACGACGGCCTTCATGGTTGCAACCTTCCGCTTGACGATATGCGCTGCTGGTTGCCGCGCCCCCGGAATTCTCCGCGTGACGCATCTCTCATGATTCTCCGGCCCGCCCGATCGGGCAAGTCAAGTACTCTCCGCATAAATATGTGTCCGGTGCAGTACCATGAATCATGAAAGGGGAGCGGCGGAAAATGGCAGCACAGAGGCTGGGAACCCTGCTCGTCCCCGTGCCAGGACTGTCCGGCACCACTTACCCGCCGGGAACGACCGTGACCGTCCGTGGTCGCGGCGCGACTGTCGACGCCTTCGTCAACGGCGACTGGCTTTCTTTGGCATGGTGGGAGTTCTCCGACGGCCTCCGCGAGGACATCGCCGACCGCTGACGGCCGTGTCGGCCGCCGGTCGTCAGGTGACCTTGACCCAGTCAAGGGTGCGTTCCACGGCACGCTTCCAGTCCCGGTAGCCGTTCTGGCGCTGCTCCTCGCTCCATACCGGGCTCCAGCGCTTCGACTCCTGCCAGTGCGAGCGCAGTTCGTCGGTGTCGCGCCAGAATCCGGTGGCGAGCCCGGCGGCGTAGGCGGCGCCCAGCGCGGTGGTCTCGGCGACCACCGGACGGCTGACCGGCACACCCAGCACGTCGGCCTGGATCTGCATGCACAGGTCGTTCGTGGTCACGCCGCCGTCGACCTTGAGTACGTCCAGGTGCACGCCCGAGTCCTGTTCCATGGCGTCGACCACGTCGCGGCTCTGGTAGCAGATGGCTTCCAGCGTGGCCCGTGCGAGGTGACCACCGGTGTTGTAACGGGCCAGGCCGACCATGGCGCCGCGGGCGTCGGAGCGCCAGTACGGGGCGAACAGACCGGAGAAGGCCGGGACGAAGTACATCCCGCCGTTGTCGTCCACCGAACGCGCCAACCGCTCGCTTTCCGGGGCGCTCGTGATGATCTTCAACTGGTCGCGCAGCCACTGCACGGCCGCGCCGGTGACGGCGATGGACCCCTCCAGCGCGTAGACCGCGGGGCTGCCGGCGAACTGGTACGCCACCGTCGTCAGCAGTCCGTGCTGCGAGCGCACCAGCTCCGTTCCGGTGTTGAGCACCAGGAAGTTGCCGGTGCCGTAGGTGTTCTTGGCCTCGCCGGGGAGAAGCAGACCTGGCCGACGGTCGCCGCCTGCTGATCGCCGAGCATCCCGGCGATAGGAACGGCGGCGCCCAGCGGCCGCGAGGTGCGGGCCTGGCCGTACGCCTCGGGATGGGACGAGGGGTGGATGGCCGGCAGCATCGCGCGCGGGATGCCGAAAATGCCCAGCAGTTCGTCGTCCCAGTCCAGGGTCTCCAGATTCATCAGCATGGTGCGGCTGGCGTTGGTCACGTCGGTGGCGTGCACACCGCCGTTGGGCCCGCCGGTGAGGTTCCACAGCACCCAGGCGTCCGTGTTGCCGAACAGGGCGTGGCCCGCCTCGGCGGCCTCGCGCAGTCCGTCCACGTTCTCCAGCAGCCACTTGATCTTGCCGCCGGAGAAGTAGGTGGCCGGCGGCAGGCCGGCCTTGTGGCGGATGACCTCGCCGTGGCCGTCACGTTCGAGGGCGGCGGCGATGCTGTCGGTACGGGTGTCCTGCCAGACGATGGCGTTGTAGTACGGGCGGCCGGTGCGCGGGTCCCAGACCACGGTCGTCTCGCGCTGGTTGGTGATGCCGATGGCCTGCAGGTCGGTGGCCGACAGGTTTCCGGCACGGAGGGCGTTCTGGATCACCGTGTTGGTGCGCTCCCAGATCTCCACCGGGTCGTGCTCGACCCACCCCGACCGCGGCAGGATCTGGCGGTGCTCGAGCTGGTGCTTCGCCACCTCGTTTCCGTCGTGGTCGAAGATCATGAAGCGTGAACTGGTGGTGCCCTGGTCCACCGCGCCGACGAATTCGGGCATTGTGGCCACCTCTCCTCGTGGTCGTGCGAGATGTGTGCGGGCGCGTCCGCCTGTGGCCTGCCCAGGGCTCCTTGGTGGCCGGGCCCTCCTCGGCCTCACTGAGCCTGGCCTTGAGCACCGGGCTGATGAGCAGGTCGTACACGCCGGTCCCGATGACTCCGCCGATGAGGGGGCCGACAATGGGGATCCACCAATAGCCGCTGAACCATTCGAAGGTTCCGGGCAGGGCAATGGCGCCCCAGCCTTCGAAGAAAGTGAACAGCCGGGGCCCGAAGTCCCGGGCGGGATTGATCGCGTATCCGGCGTTGGTGCCGAACGTCAGGCCGATCGCGACGACCACCAGGCCGATGAGGAACGGGCCCAGGTTGGACATCGGAGCCATATTGCGGGTGTCGATGAGTGCACAGATCAGCAGCAGTAGAATCCCGGTGCCGATGATTTGGTCGAGCAAGGGGCCCCACCAGGAATTCCCGAAGTATTCGGCGGGGAATGTGGCGAAGATCGAGTATGTCGCCAGTGACTCGTCCCGCTGGACCCCCGCCTGGGCGTTGGCCGCGTCGATCGCCCACCGGTAGGACGCGTAGACGAGCGCGGCGGCGACGAACGCCCCCACGACCTGTGCCAGCCAGTAGGGCAGGACCTTCCGCCAGGGGAAATCCCTTCGGACGGCGAAACTCAGAGTCACCGCGGGATTGATGTGGGCGCCGCTGATACCGCCCGCCACATATACGCCGAACACCACGGCGAGACCCCAGCCCCACGAAATGATGAGCCAGTTGGCGGGCCCGAAGTCCACCGTTTGTCGACCTGATCCGGGCAGGCCGACGACGGCAACGGCCACCGAGCCGACGCCCAGCAGAATCAGGACGAATGTTCCCAGGAATTCTGCGAGCATCTCACCGGCGAGGCCTTTTCGGTAACCACGTCGACGGACAATGCGTTCAGCCATCGGTTCTCCTCGGCTGGAATGGCGCAGACTTGCCCTCCCCAATACCGGAAGCCTATGTCCACCGAGGGGATCCCGCCTGCGCGGCGCCAGAATTCCCTCCCATGGAGTAATGCGCCATTTCCGCGCCGTCCGCCGCCTTCACCCGCGTCTCGCGCCGAACCGCACCTCGGTGTCCGGGGCGGGGCGGCCCGCCGTCAGGCCGGTTCCCGCGGGGTGTGGCGGCTCAGCGCGGGATCGCACGGTCGTGGATCTTCCACGGAAAAGGGTCACCGACGGCACCCGACGTGAAGGGCTGGATCCCGGTGGCCGTCAGCCGGTGGGCGGTCGGAATTCCGGCTGGTCGATGATCCGCTGCCAGCTGCCGTCGGCCTGCCGCCGGACCACCTGGGCACGGGCGCCCGAACCGTCCTTCGGCGGTGTGGCGGTCAGCGCGATGTCGCCGCAGACGAGGGTCGGAAGCGGGTCCTCCGCCTCGAAGGGCGGCGCGTTGACGAGCACCTTCTCCCACAGCTGACGAATGGCCTCCCGGCCCACCGTGGTGCTGCCGGGCGGGTAGGCCATCACCGCGTTCTCCTCGTACAGCGCGGCGAGGCCGGCGGCGTCACCGGCGTTGGCGCGTTCCACGAAGAGACGGGTGAGGTCCTCCGGCTTCAGGGCCTTCTCGTTCTCGGACACGACGTTCCTTTCCAGGGTGCCGAATTCAAGCCCAGCCATCGTCCGGCATTGACTCAGAAGAAGTCTAATCAATCGTTTCGATCGCCTCTATAATCTGAGGTTATGGAGCTCAGGCAATTGAAATACTTCCTCGCCGTTGCCGAGGAATCCAGCTTCACCCGGGCAGCTGAGCGCGTGCATGTCAGCCAGCCCGGGATCAGTGCCCAGATCCGCCAACTGGAGAAAGACCTCGGCGCGACTTTGATCGACCGGTCCGGCCGCAGCGTCGGGTTGACCGCGGTGGGGGAGGTGGCCCTCGACCACACGCGCGCGGTGCTGGCCGCGGTGGAGGCGCTCCGGCACGCGGTGGACGAGATGAACGGGCTGATCCGCGGCCGGCTGGTCGTCGGCATGGTGACGGCGTGCACCGTCACCCCGCTGTTCGAAGCGCTGTCGAGCTTCCATGCGGCCCATCCCGGCGTCGAGATCAGCCTCGTCGAGGACGACTCGGCCAAGCTGATCGAGTACGTCCGCGAAGGTGCCGTCGACCTCGCGCTGATCGGCGCGGCCGGCCGGGCACCGGAGGATCTGGACGGACAGCAGGTGATCAGCGAGGCGATCGCCGCGGCGGTGCCGCCCGGACATCCGCTGGCCGACGCGGAGGGCGTCACCCTCGCCGAGCTGAGCGCCCACCCCGTCATCTGCCTGCCCAAGGGCACCGGCATCCGGGCGGTACTGGACCAGGCGTCGGCCGCGCGGGGCCTCGCACCCACCGTGGCCCTGCAGGCCGCCGCGCCGGGAGCGGTGGTCCATCTCGCCGAGCGCGGACTGGGGGTGGCCGTGCTGAGCGAGTCCATGCTCGCCCAGCACCCGCAGTTGCGGACCGTGCCCCTCACCGACGCCGACATCGCCGCGGTGCTGGCACTGGTCTCCGCGCCCACCAAGAGCCCGGCGCTGCGGGAACTGCTGGTGCACTGCCGGAAGTCCTTCGGCGACCCGGCCGGCGAGGCGCTCGCGCCGCCCCGTGAGGCCACCGCCGGACAGCGGCGACCGGCCCGTACCCGTCGGCGGTGCCGTGCGGCAGGTACGGGCTGATCGGGTCGATTCACCGAGGGCCCGGCGCGGTGACCGGTGCGCCGTGCCACCGGCGGGAGCGGGCGGGTGCGGGCGGGCCGCCGCCCGGTGCGGCCGGGCGGCGTCTCAGGAAGGCGTCCCGCGCGCGGCGTAGGTGCCCGAACGCAGCACTCGGGACAGGCCCAGGGCGGCCGTCCGCACGGCGGGCGCCAGCCGGGCAGGGTGGAACTGAGCGCGCGGCACGGCCACCGACAGGGCGGCCACCGCTGTCGGTCCGTCGAAGACCGGCGAGGCGATGCAGCTCACGCCGAGGGCCGCTTCCTGCTCCTCGTAGGCGAGGCCGGACACCTGGATCTGCTCAAGGGCGGTACGCAGCCGCGCCGGGTCGGTGATCGAGTGAGGGGTCAGCCGGGGCAGCGGCTGGGCCAGCGTCTCTTCGGCCAGCTCGGCGCCGGAGAACGCCAGCAGGGCCTTGCCCACCCCGGTGCACGTCAGGGGTAGCCGGCCGCCGATGCGGGACGGCAGGGACAGCGCCTCGTGACCGTGGATGCGTTCGACGTAGACCACGTCGTGGCCTTCGCGCACCCCGAGGTGCACGGTCTCGTGCGTGGCCTCGAACAGGTCCTGCAGGAACGGCAGGGCCGCCTCCCGCAGGTCGTACCGGTGCGGCACCAGCGAACCCAGTTCGAAGAGCTTGCCGCCGAGCCGGTAGGTCTCCGCGTCGCGCTCCAGCAGGCCGAGGCGGACCAGGTCTGCGCAGAGGCGGAACGCGGTCGTCTTGGCCAGTCCCGTACGCGAGGCGATTTCTGTGAGACGGAACGCGCCACCCTCGGGTCGGTAGCAGTCGAGGACAAGGACCGCCTTGTCGAGCATATTTCCCTGCGCGCTGTTCCGTGTCATGGAACAGATTTTGCCATCGCTCAGGCCGCACTCCTATACCTGTCCCATCACGACGCGATGGTCCCCGCGGCTTTCATCGCACGCTCGCTTCTGTTCCGGAGGTAGCCCGCATGTCCGTTCCGCAGCACAGCACCACCGCCCCGAGGAGGCGGGCATGAGCGCCGACGAGTCCGCCGCCGTGACCGAGGCGGCAGCCGTTCTGGAGGAGGCCGCCCGCACCGGTGTGCCGTGCCCGCCGGTCCGCACGCTCCTGCCCGCGGGAGACCTCGACGCCGCGTACGCGGTGCAGCGGCGGTACGTCGAGAGCGGCCTCGCGGCGGGCCGGCGGCTGGTGGGCCGCAAGATCGGCCTGACCTCGCCCGCCGTGCAGCGCCAGCTCGGCGTCGACCAGCCCGACTTCGGCGCGCTGTTCGCCGACATGGCGGTCCCGGAGGGGGAGCCGATCGCGCCCGGCCGGCTGCTGCAGCCGAAGGTGGAGGCGGAGGTCGCCCTGGTGCTCGGCGCCGATCTGCCGCACCGCGACCCGACCGTCGCCGACCTGCTGCGGGCCACCGCCTTCGCCCTGCCCGCACTGGAGATCGTCGACAGCCGGATCGCCGACTGGGACATCACCATCGTCGACACCGTCGCCGACAACGCCTCCTGCGGCCTGTTCGTGCTCGGCGGCACCCCGGTGCCGCTGGACCGGGTCGACCTGCGCGCGGTGCGAATGACGCTGACCAAGAACGGCGAAACGGTCTCCCGGGGCACCGGCGCCGACTGCCTGGGCGGCCCGCTCACCGCCGCCCTCTGGCTCGCCTCCACCCTCGCCCGCCTGGGCGACCCGCTGCGGCTGGCGACCTCGTCCTGACCGGCGCGCTCGGGCCGATGGCCCTCGCCGCCGAAGGGGACGAGTTCACCGCACACATCGAAGGCCTGGGCACGGTCACGACCGCGTTCGCGGCCGGCGCCACGGAAGGAGCGGGAGCATGACCACCAAGGTCGCCGTGATCGGGTCGGGCAACATCGGCACCGACCTGATGATCAAGGTTCTGCGGCTGTCCGAATCCCTGGAGATCGCCGCCATGGCCGGCATCGACCCCGACTCGGACGGACTGGCCCGCGCCCGCCGGCGAAGGTCGCCACCACCCACCAGGGCGTGGACGGCCTGGTGAAGCTGGACGAGTTCGCGGACGTCTCGCTCGTCTTCGACGCCACCTCCGCCGGCGCCCACCGCCGCCACGACGAGGTGCTGCGCGCGCTGGGCCGCACCGTCGTGGACCTCACCCCGGCCGCGCTGGGCCCGTACGTCGTCCCGCCGGTCAACGGTGACGCCCATCTCGACGCGCCGAACGTCAACATGGTCACCTGCGGCGGCCAGGCCACCATCCCCGTCGTCGCCGCCGTCGCCGCCGTGACGCCGGTGCACTACGGGGAGATCGTCGCCTCGATCTCCTCCCGCTCGGCCGGACCGGGCACCCGGGCCAACATCGACGAGTTCACCGAGACCACTTCGGCGGCCATCGAGCAGGTCGGAGGCGCCACCCGCGGCAAGGCGATCATCGTCCTCAACCCGGCCGAGCCGCCGCTGATCATGCGGGACACCGTGCACTGCCTGGTCGGCGACTGCGACGAGGCGGCGGTGACCGCCTCGGTGCAGGAGATGGTCGCCCGCGTCCAGGCCTATGTGCCCGGTTACCGGCTCAAGCAGAGGGTGCAGTTCGAGCGCGTCGCCGCCGACGACCCGCTGCGCTCGCTGCTCCCGCAGGCCTCCCGGACCGGTGGGGCGGCCAAGGTGTCGGTCTTCCTCGAAGTGGAGGGCGCCGCCCACTACCTGCCCGCCTACGCCGGCAACCTCGACATCATGACCTCGGCCGCGCTGCGCACCGCCGAACGCATGGCCGCCCACCGCGCCACGGAGGTGGCATCCCGATGACTTCCCTCTACGTCCAGGACGTGACCCTGCGGGACGGCATGCACGCCGTCCGCCACCGCTACACCGTCGAGCAGGCCCGCACCATCGCCACCGCCCTGGACGCCGCCGGGGTCGCCGCGATCGAGATCGCCCACGGCGACGGCCTGTCCGGCTCCAGCATCACCTACGGCGTCGGCGCCCACACCGACTGGGAGTGGATCGAAGCCGTCTGCGACGCCGTGACCCAGGCGGTGCCCACCACCCTGCTGCTGCCCGGCATCGGCACCCTGCACGACCTGAAGCAGGCGCACGCGCTCGGCATCCGCTCGGTGCGCGTGGCCACCCACTGCACCGAGGCCGACATCTCCGCCCAGCACATCGCCGCCGCCCGCGAGATGGGCATGGACGTGGCGGGCTTCCTGATGATGTCCCACATGGCCGAGCCCGCCGAACTGGCCCGCCAGGCCAAGCTGATGGAGTCCTACGGCGCCGGCTGCGTCTACGTCACCGACTCCGGCGGCAGGCTCACCATGGACGGAGTGCGCGACCGGGTGCGCGCCTACCGCGAGGTCCTGGACCCGGCCACCGAGCTGGGCATCCACGCCCACCACAACCTCGGCCTGGGCGTCGCCAACTCGGTCGTCGCCGTCGAGAACGGCGTCACCCGCGTCGACGCCTCGCTGGCCGGCCAGGGCGCCGGCGCGGGCAACTGCCCGCTGGAGGCGTTCGTCGCGGTCGCCGACCTGATGGGCTGGCAGCACGGCTGCGAGCTGTTCCCGCTGATGGACGCCGCCGACGACGTCGTCCGACCCCTTCAGGACCGGGAGGTCCGCGTCGACCGCGAGACGCTCACCCTCGGCTACGCCGGGGTGTACTCCAGCTTCCTGCGCCACGCCGAGACCGCGGCCGCCCGCCACGGACTGGACACCCGCGCCATCCTCGTCGAGGTCGGCAAGCGCGGGCTGGTCGGCGGCCAGGAAGACATGATCACCGACATCGCGCTGGACCTCGCAGCGGCCCGCACCGCCGTCTGAACCGGAGCACGCGAGGGGCCGGCCGTCCTGTTCGGGACGGCCGGGCCCCTCGCGTGCCGGGCCGCCGGCTTCGCTCTCGCGGATGGCTGGTCGAGCGTCACCGCCGCCGGCCGCTGAGCACCCGTCCCCCTCTGATCGCCGGCCCCCTCACCGTCCTGCACGTCGACCAGCCGGTCCTGCACGTCGACCAGCCGGCGGTCGGCACCTCGCACTTCCAAGCGCTCCGCGACCGGACAGGGGTCAACGCCACAGCTTCGGCAGGACCGGTTCCTCGACGAGGCACGAGAGACCGCGGACCCGGTCCGGCTGATGCGCCTGTGCGGCGTCACCTCTCCCACCGCTCGACAGTCCGCCCTCACCAGCAGGTTCGTGTCCGGTCGACCTTCAGAATCCACGAACCCGCCAGTTTCGCTCCTCAACGCCCATGAAGCACCCAGGCGCCCGGAAGCACCTGGTCACAGCTCAGCGTTACCCGTATCCGCGTTCGTACTCAAGGAGCCGACACGCATCAGCCGGCCCGCCCTCCCACACGTCGCACGTGGGGGAGGGCGGGCCGGCTGTATCACGCCACCGGCGCTTCGACGTCCCCGACGCACCGGCGCTCCCTGTGGACAACGCGCCGATGACCAGGGGCAGGTCAGCGGCCGAGGAACTTCCGAGCGTTGTCCACGAGCAGCAGTCGCTTGGTGGTGTCGTCGAGGAACTCGGCGTTCTTGACGACGGCGCCGACGGGTCGTTCACCGAGGGGGTAGGGATAGTCGCTGCCGGTCATGACCTGGGTGGGGCCGAGGACGTCGACGAGGGTGCGCAGGGCGGCGGGGTCGAAGACCACGCTGTCGACGCTGAACCGGTCGAGGTAGTGCGAGGGCGGGTGCTCGGATGTGCCGATCAGGTCGTGGCGCATGGTCCAGGCGTTCTCGAAGCGGCCGAGCCAGAAGGCGAAGGAGCCGCCTCCGTGCGCGAAGCAGATCTTCAGGGAGTCGTCGACGCGGTCGAAGACGCCGCCGAGGATCATGGCGATGATCGACAGGTGGGTCTCGGCGGGCATGCCGGTCAGCCAGCGGGCCATCCACCGGTCCAGGCGCGGGGAGAAGGGCATGTCCCAGGGATGCACGAAGACCGGTGCGCCGAGGGAGGCCGCGTGCTGGAGGAAGGTGACGATGCCCTCGCTGTCGAGGTCCTGGTCGCCGACGTGGTTGCCGATCTCCACGCCGACGTGGCCGGCCTCCAGGCAGCGCTCCAGCTCCCGGCAGGCCGCGTCGGTGTCCTGCAGCGGAACCTGGCAGAACGGCAGCAGCTGGTCGGGTGCGGGTGCGCAGATCTCCAGGGCGAGGTCGTTGAAGATCCGGGAGATCTTCTCGGCCTGTCCGCCGGGCAGGTCGTAGCCGAAGAAGACCGGGGTGGGGGAGACCACCTGGATCTCGACCCCGTCCTCCTCCATGTGCTTCAGCCGCACCTCGGCGTTCCAGCAGTCGTCCTGGATCCGGCGGAACTTTGAGTCGCCGACCATGATGACGGCCTCGCGCTCGGACTCCACCTTCAGCCAGGGCAGGCCCTCACCGAGATCGGGCCATCCGTTGGGTACGTAGTGCGTATGCACATCGATGGTGCCCATAGGACTCATCCCTCGCAGACGGACGGGACGGCGGTCATCGGGTTTCCTCCTTGGGTGCCAGGCGGGCAACGGCCTGGATCTCGATCAGCAGGTGGGGGTGGGGCAACTGGTGCACCGCGACCGTGGTCCGGGTCGGTCCGGACTCGTCGAAGAACTCCGCGTAGACCTCGTTGTAGCCACCGAAGTCGTTCATGTTCACGAGATACGTCGTCACCTGGACCAGGTCGGACAGGTCCGCCCCGACCGCCTCGAGGATGTCGCGGATGTTCTCGATCACCGCCCGGGTCTGCACCCGGATGTCGAGGTCGGTCACGCCCATCCCGTCGACGTCGGCTCCGGCGAAACTGTTGTCCGGCCGGCGGCTGCTCGTCCCGGAGACGAAGACCAGGTCGCCGACGACCTTCACGTGGGGGAACCGGCCGCGCGGCGTGGCCTTCCCCTCGACGACCTGCGCCTCAGCCATCGTGCGCCTCCACTCCGGCGGTGCGCACCGACACCCTGCCCAGGTCGCCGACCGTGGCGACGACCTCCCTGCCCGCGGTGAGCGGAGCGGCGGCCGTGGCCGCACCCGCCAGCACCACGGCGCCCGCCGGCAGCGCGATCCCGTGCAGCCGGGCCATCCGCTTGATCGCTTCCAGCGCCCGTTCGGGGTGGCCGAGGATGTCGGCCGACGAACCCGTCGCCACCACTTCGCCGTCCACGTGCAGGTCGACCGGGAGATCGGACAGGTCGGCCGAGCCCGGCTGCTGCCACGGTCCGATCACGAAGGCGCACGCCGAGGTGTTGTCGGCGACCACGTCGGCCAGGCTGAACCTGAAGTCGCGGTAGCGGCTGTCGATGATCTCCAGGGCCGGCGCCACCGCGTCCACGGCGGTCAGCGGATCGTCGTCCGGGTCGTGAGGGTCGATGTCGCGGCCCAGGCGGAACGCCACCTCGGGCTCGACGCGGGGGTGGATCATCCGGTCCACGTCCGCCACACCACCGTCGGCGACTTCCATCCCGCTGGTGAGCACGCCGATGATGACGTCGCTGACACCCATCTGCTCGGCCTTGGCCTTGCTGGTGAAGCCCAGCTTCACGCCCACCGGTCGCTCACCCCGGTCCACGCGCAGCGCGACGCCGGCGGCCTGCACGGCGTAGGCCTCCTCGAGGTCCAGCTCGGTCTCCGCGGTGAGCTGAGGGATCGGCACCGCGGTGCGCACCGCCTCGTCGAGGCGGGCGGCCAGCATCCTGCGGTCGGTCATGGTCTCTCCTGTCCCCGCCGCGGTCACAGCTGAACGCAGACGTTGGTCGGTTGGGTGTAGAAGTGCAGCGAGTGCCGTCCGCCCTCGCGGCCGATGCCGGACAGGCCGGCACCGCCGAACGGCGAGCGCAGGTCGCGCAGGTACCAGGTGTTCACCCAGGACATCCCCACCCGCATCGCCTGCGCCACCCGGTGCCCGCGCTCCAGGTTCTGTGTCCACACCGCCGCGGCCAGGCCGTAGTCGGTGTCGTTGGCCAGGCGGACCGCCTCCTCCTCGGAGTCGAAGGGGATCAGCGCCGCCACCGGGCCGAACACCTCCTCGCGTACGACGCGGGCGGTGTTGTCCACGCCGGTCCACAGGGTGGGCTCGATCCAGGAACCCCCGGCGAGCCCGGGCCCCAGGTCCGGTACACCGCCACCGGTCAGCACCGTGGCACCCTCCTCGACGGCGAGGTCGAGGTAGGACCGCACCTTCTCCCGGTGCTTGTGGGAGATCAGCGGGCCGGTCGTGGTGGCCGGGTCGTCCGGGCGGCCCAGGCGCAGTTTGCCTGCCGCCTCGACGAGTCCGGCGGCGAGGTCGTCGAACAGCGGGCGTTCGACGTACACCCGCTCGGTGGACAGGCACACCTGGCCGGTGTTGAGGAACACCGAGCGGGACAGACCCGCGACGGTGCGGTCCAGGTCGGTGTCGGCGAAGACCACCGCCGCGTTCTTGCCACCCAGCTCGAAGGAGACCGGCCTCACCCGCGGCGCCACCGCTCGCATGATCGCCGAGCCGGTGGCGGACTCCCCGGTGAAGGTGACCCCGTCGACGCCGGGGTGGGTGGTGAGCGCCTCGCCCGCGGAACCGGGGCCAAACCCGTGCACCACGTTGTAGACGCCGTCCGGTACGCCCGCCTCGGCCATCACCTCGGCCAGCAGCGTCGCCGTGGACGGGGTCTCCTCCGAGGGTTTCACCACGACCGCGTTGCCGCAGGCCAGCGCCGGCGCCACCTTCCAGGTGAGCAGGAGCAGCGGCAGGTTCCACGGCACGATCACCGCCACCACGCCCAGCGGCTTGGCGACCGCGTAGTTGAGTGCCTGACGGCCGTCGGTCAGGTCGGTGAGGAACGAGTCCATCCCGGTGGCGGCGACGGTGTCGGCGAAGGAACGGAAGTTCATGGCCGCGCGGGCCACGTCGAGCTCGCGGACCAGCGTCTCCGGCTTGCCGGTGTCGCGCACCTCCGCGGCGACGAACTCGTCGAAGCGGGCCTCGATCCGGTCGGCCACCCGGCGGAGCAGAGCCGTCCGCTCGCTGACGGTGGAGGAGCCCCAGGAGCCGTTCAGCGCCTTGCGTGCCGCCGTGACTGCGGCGTCGACGAGCTCGGGCCCGGCCTCATGGACGGTGACGGCGGGTCGGCCGTCGACGGGACTGGCCTTGTCGAAGGTGCTGAGTCCGGTGACGAACTTGCCCCCGACGTGGTTGAGAGCCTCGGTGGGTGCGGTCATGCTGCCGAGCGTAGAGACAGCGGCCATGCCTGACCAATGCCGAATGCGGTATCAGGTATGTCTTTTAGGTATGCCTTGCGGGGTGGCGCGGCGAGGTCGGGACCCTGGCCGTCCGCGCCCGGCTTCAGCCGACGTCGGGTTCCTGCCGCAGGTCCTCGGCGGCAGCCTGGAGTGCCTCCTCCAGTGCGCGGGTCGCCGGGTTGAGCTGCCGGTGAGCGGGGAGGGTCAGTCCGACGCTGTGCCCCAGTGGTTCGAGGGAGAAGGGCAGTGCGGCCAGTTGCGGGTCGCTGCCCACGATCAGGCCGGGGAGGACGGCCACCATGTCGGTCTCCCTCAGCAGCTGCCGGACCGTGAGGAACGAGGTGGCCTCGACCTGGTTGCCGGGGATCTCCACGCCCTGGCGGGCGAAGAACGTCTCCAGCTCCTGACGCAACGCGGTCTCCACGGTCGGCAGGATCCAAGGGAAGTCGCACAGGTCCTGCAGGGTGGGCCGGGGCCGTCCGGTCAGGGGGTGGTGGGTGCCCACCGCGATGCGGATTGACTCGTCGTAGAGCTTGCGGCGGTGTACGCCGTCAGGTGCCCGTCCGGTGAGGCGTCCGACGATCAGGTCCACCCGGCCGGCGGTCAGTTCGGTGAGCAGTGCCTCGGGGTTCGCCTCGCGCACCACCACCCCCAGCTGGGGCCGGTCGCGCTTCAGCAGGGCGATGGCCCGGGGAGGAGAAGGTTCGAGCCGGCCAGGTGGGTGCCCACGACGACCTGCCCGCGGGTGGCGTCGGCCAGCTCCTCGACATGGCGGGCCGCCTGCCGCAGCTGCGCGAGCACCGTACGGGCGTGCTCGGTGAAGGCGACGCCGAACTCGGTCGGTGTGATGCCGCGGGCCCCGCGGTCGTAGAGGCGGACGCCGAGGATCGTCTCGAGATCATGAAGGCCGCGGGTGACCACGGGCTGGGTGATGTGCAGGGCTGCGGCGGCACCCACCATGCTGCCCTGCTCGGAGAGGGCGTCGACGAGCAGGAGGTGGCGCAGCTTGAGTCGGCCGTCGAGCAGGCGTGGTGTCTCCATGCCCATGGATACTAGCGCCAAGAGCATGGGATAGACGCCGTAATGTCCATTTTAGGCATACCTGCTGAGGGTCGGCGCCGACGTCCACACCTAAAAGGCATACCTCGTCAGGAAAGAGGTATTGGCGCGCTCCCGGCCCTGTCGACCAGTGTGTGCGCCACAGCCGGAGGTGAGCGCACTGAGGCGGACTCCTCACTTCGCAGGGGTGAACAACCGGCAGACAAGGCCGGTCTCGGCGACACAGGAAAGTGGGACAGAAACGATGGCACCGGGAACTGGATGGACGTGGGTGTTCGCCACGGCGAGGTTGCGTGATCCGAGCGTCGACGCGCACACGCTCGACCGTGAGAACCTGCAGAGCGCTCTGGAGAAGGTCGGTGCGTCCGCAACGGTCCGTGACGCCTTCGTCCTGCTGACGCGGGACCACGAGCACAGTGCCGGTGTGGATCCGGGATTCGACGTGGTCATGGCGTGGCGGACCATCGATCCCGGCATCGTGACCGAGGAGCTGGTCCGGCGCGGGAACGAGGTTTGGGGGCCGCTGGCGGCAGCGGTGACGGACCCGGCCGTGCACTCCCGCGCGGAGCTCTGCTCCTTCGACGCGTCCTCGCTCGACGGCGGCTGGCTGGTCGCCGTCCGAGTGGACTTCCGCGCCACGGAGCAGGACGCGGAGGCGCAGGAGCGGGACTTCAACGAGTGGTACACCTACGAACACGTCGGCGACATCTGCCGCGGCCAGGGGTTCCACCGGGGCTGGCGCATGCAGCGGGACGCGTCGGGCGACCACCAGACCTACTGGGTCTTCTACGAGTCCGACGCCGCGGAGGACCTGGTCCGGAGCCGGGCCGGCAAGGCGCCGTGGGGTGGTCTCTGGGCGGGAGTCATCGACCAGGACACCTTCTGCCGCTCCTACCACGAGATCGTCGCCCGCTTTCACCGTCCGTAACCGCCCGAGTGGTGGGCTGTGCCCGCCAGCATGCCCTGAGGAGTGAGATGAAGACGAAAGCCGCTGTGGTGTTCGAGCCCGGACGCCCCTGGGAGGTCGTGGAGCTGGAGCTCGACCCGCCGAAGGCGGGGGAGGTGCAGGTGCGGTTCGTCGCCGCCGGTCTGTGCCACTCCGACGAATACATGCGCCTGGGCGAACTGCGCCCGCGCTATCCGCTGGTCGGTGGCCACGAAGGCGCCGGAGTGATCGAGGCCGTCGGCGAGGGAGTGACGGGGCTCTCGGTCGGCGACCCGGTCGTCTGCTCGTTCCGGCCCGCCTGCGGGCGGTGCCGGTTCTGCGCGATGGGCAAGAGCAACCTGTGCGACGAGGGCGCGCGGTTGTTCGAGGGCTCGCTGCCGGACGGCACCTTCCGGTTCCACCACGGTGACCTGGACGTCGGTGCCAACGCGATGCTCGGGACCTTCTCGGAGCGCGCGGTCGTACCCGCCTTCTCGTGCATCAAGGTGGCCGAGGACCTCCCCCTGACGAGCATGGCGATGCTCGGCTGCGCGGTGCCGACCGGCTGGGGCGCCGCCGTGCACTCCGGTGACGTGCGGCCCGGCGAGGTGGTCGTCGTCCTGGGATCGGGCGGCGTGGGCATCAACGCGGTGCAGGGCGCCCGGATGGCGGGCGCGGCGGAGACCGTCGTGGTCGACCCGGTGCAGGACAAGCTCGAGATCGCCAAGAAGCTCGGCGCCACGAGGACCGCGACGACCGCGGACGAGGCCAAGGAGATCGTCCAGGAACTCACCGGCGGTCACGGAGCGGACAAGGCGATCGTCACGGCGGGGGTCCCCGGACTTGCCGAGTCGGGCTTCTCGATGCTGCGCAAGGGCGGCACCCTGGTGCTGGCCGGCATGGGGAACGCCGACACCCTTCGCCTGGACCTGCCCGTCAGCCTCATCGCGCGCGCCGACATGAGGATCGTCGGCAGCGCCATGGGCAGCTGCAACTTCCAGATCGACATCCCCCGGCTCATCTCCCTCTACCGGAGCGGAGACCTGCGGCTCGACGAGCTCGTCTCGGGCACCTACGCGCTCGACGACATCAGCCTCGGCTACGAGGACATGTACTCGGGCAAGAACCTCCGAGGCGTGATCCTCTTCGACTGAGAAACCGGTCTCCGTCCTCGCCGGCTCGGCCAGGACCTTTTTCGGACGGTGTCCGGCGAGGCGAACCCTCCCCCGTCCCCATGGCACGCGAGCGGGACGACCCCCTCCCCGTGATCGCGAGGCGGCGGCGGTCGTACGCATCGCCCCTGGTTCCGTGCGGGGTCTCCCGGACGCTCGCCGGCCTGCGAGATCCCACCCCTCACCGACCCACTGGGCCTTGGCCGGCTCCTGAACCGACCGCCGACCGCCCGCAGATCGCCGACCGCCGACTCCTGGCCTCCGGCCGTCGGCCTGGACAAACGCCGCGCAACGCCTCCGCCCCACCTCACACGGAGCCTGCATCACTCTCCAGCACCTCTGAGAACCAAGGAAGTAAACCCCGTGTCCGTACAACAGTCCATGCAGCCAGGGCACACGGCCCCCTCCTCTCCGCCCGCGTCGCCGGACGCCGCCGCCACAGCTGACGTGGGTGGCCGCAAGTCGATGATCGGCGCCTGGGTGGGCTATTTCGTCGACCTGTTCGATATTTACCTTCCGGTGGTCGTGCTCGCGCCGATCATGGCCTATTTCCTGCCGGAGACGCTCGACGCCGGAACGACCGCGATCCTCGGCGGCCTGCTCTTCGGTGCCACCATCGTGGCCAGGCCGCTCGGCTCGATCATCTTCGGCTGGATAGGCGACGCGCTGGGCCGCAAGAAGGCCACCATCATCTCCATGTACGGCGCCGCGGGCATCACCCTGCTCATGGCCTTCCTGCCCGGCCACGCGCAGATCGGCATCGCCGGCGCCCTCCTGTTCATCGCGCTGCGCCTGATCGGCGGGGTGTTCCTCGGCGGGGCCTACACCGGGGCCAACCCCCTGGCCATGGAGAACGCGCCGATCCGCAAGCGGGGCCTGTACAGCGCGCTCATCAACACCGGCTTCCCCCTCGCCTACGCGGCCATCTCCCTGCTCACCCTGCTGCTGCTGTTCCTGATCCCCGCCGACGGTCCGGAGTCGCCGTACGCCTACTGGGGGTGGCGGATCCCGTTCGTCATCGGCGCGTTCATGGCGTTCCTCACCGCGAACTACGTGCGCCGCGAGATCCCGGAGTCGGAGGCGTTCACCGACACCAAGGCCAAGTCCGGCACCGAGAAGCGCGAAGCGCCCCTGCGCCGGCTGATGAGGGGCGACACCCGGAAGACCCTTCTGCAGGTGTTCCTGCTGCTGTCCGGACTGTGGCTGGCGACCCAGCCGATCGCCGCGACGCTGCCGAAGGTGCTCGTCGACGATGTCGGGCTGTCGGCGCGCGGCACGACCGCCACCCTGGTCGTGGGCTACCTCCTGCTCGCCGGGATGAACGTGCTCTTCGGCCTGGCCGGCCAGCGTTTCGGCCGCCTGCCCGTGTTGATCACCGGCGGGGTGCTCATCACCGTGGTCTGCTCGCCGCTCTACTACATCCTGCTGGAGTTCGGGACGGGCAACGCCACGATCGCGGTGGCTGCCACCATCGCCATGGTCGCCATCGTGGTCGCGCCGTTCGGGCTGATGCCCGCATACATCAACGAGCGGTTCCCCACCTCGGTCCGGGCCTCCGGCTACGGCTTCGCCTACGGTGCCTCCGTCGTGCTGCCGTCGTTCTTCGGGGTCTACCAGGCCGGGCTCGGCAACTTCATGCCCATCCAGTACGCCACGATCGTGCTCCTCTCCGTCGGAGGTCTGCTGGCCACCATCGGCGCGCTCTGGGGACCGGAGACCAGGGACGTGGATCTCCACGCCTTCTGAGCCGCAAGTCCCCGTTCCTCCTTCGCGGTCCTGAAAGAGCGGGCCGCCGGCCCGGGCCCGGTATGACGAACGCCCCCTGTCGCACGGATGACCTGGGGTGGTGTCACCGGGCCCGGGGGTGCCGTATGAGAAGCCCCGGCTGATTTGCCGCGTACTCACTCACATCGGCGCACCGCTGCCCGGTGGGTGACCGACTCCCGGGCCCGCGGGGCGCAGGCCGGAGGGTGCGGCCTGATCCCGAGGAAGTCGGTGGCAGGCGGCCGACCGTGCGCGGGTCCTCGCCGGGCCCCGTCAGACCGGGTAGGCGTGGGTCTGGGTCGCCTTCACCGTGGCCCAGATGTCCGCGCCGGGGTGCAGGCCGAGTTCGGCGGCGGCGACCGTGGTGAGGTCGGCGGTCAGGGGGAGGTCTCCGGCGAGGGCGACGCGGATCTGGTCGCCGTGGGTTTCCATGCCGGCGACCTCGCCGTGCCAGAGGTTGCGGGCGCTGGAGCCGGTGGGGCGGTCGCGGTGGAGGGTCACGGCGCCGGGCGGGAACGCGACGAATACCGGGCCGGTGAGGTCCTCGGTGGTGGTGAGCGTCGGACCGGACTCCAACCGCACGGTGTGGCCCCGGGCTCGGCCGGTGTAGAGGTTCAGGCCAACCAGTCGGGCGATGTAGTCGGTGCGCGGGTGACGGGCGATGTCCTGAGGCGTTCCCTCCTGGACGACCCTGCCGTGCTCGACGACCACCAGGCGGTCGGCCAGCACCATCGCGTCCAGCGGATCGTGCGTGACCAGGACGGCGACGGCCTCGAACGCGGCCAAGTGGCGTCGGAGCTGGGCGCGTACGTCCAGACGGGTGCGGGCGTCCAGGGCGGCGAGGGGCTCGTCGAGGAGGAGCAGCCGGGGCCGGCGGCCAGGGCGCGGGCGAGCGCCACGCGCTGGGCCTGGCCGCCGGACAGGCGGCGGGGCCTGGCGCCGGCGTGGTCCGCCAGACCCATGCGGTCCAGCCACGCGGCGGCCGTCGCACGTGCCTCTGCCTTCGTGGCGCCCTGGCAGCGAGGGCCGAAGGCGACGTTGTCCAGGGCGGTCAGGTGCGGGAAGAGCAGATAATCCTGGAAGACGACACCGACGGGGCGGGATTCAGGTGGTGTACGGTCCCACTCCTTCCCGTCCAGGCGTAGATGGCCTGCGGTGAGGGGCGCGAGGCCCGCGAGGGCGCGCAGGGCCGTGCTCTTGCCGGCGCCGTTCGGGCCGAGCAGGGCGACGACCTCGCCCGGGGCGGCGGTGAGCGCGATGTCCAGACGGAAGGTGCCGTGGTCGACGACGAGACGGGCGTCGAGGCCCTCGGGTTCGGGGGCGCCGGTGTCGTCGCCGGCGAGGCCGTGTCCGGGCTTTCCGGTGCGGGTCATGACGCGGTCATCCAGCGGTCGCGCAGGCCGGCCAGCACCGCGATCGAGACGGCGAGCAGGACCAGGCTGAGGGCGATGGCAGCCTCCGGGTCGCTCTGCAGGGCGAGGTAGACCGCGAGGGGCATGGTCTGCGTCCGGCCGGGAAAGTTGCCGGCGAAGGTGATCGTCGCCCCGAACTCGCCCAGCGCCCGCGCCCAGGCCAGGACGGAGCCCGCCGCGATGCCCGGCGCGATCAGCGGCAGCGTGACCCGGCGGAACGCGGTGAAGCGGGAGGCGCCCAGGGTGGCCGCGGCCTCCTCGTAGCGGCGGTCGGCGGCGCGCAGGGTGCCCTCGACGCTGATGACCAGGAACGGCATCGCCACGAACGCCTCCGCGAGCACGACACCGGCGGTCGTGAAGGGCAGGGTGATGCCGAACCAGGCGTCCAGCCACTTCCCGACGATGCCGTTGCGGCCGAGCGCCATGAGCAGGGCCACACCGCCCACCACCGGGGGCAGGACCAGGGGCAGCGTCACCAGGGCCCGGACCAGACCGCGGCCGCGGAACTCCGTACGGGCCAGCAGCCAGGCCAGCGGTACGCCGACGACCAGGCTCACCGCCGTCGCCGCGGTGGCGCACACCAGGGAGAGCCGCAGGGCCTGCCACACCTCGGGGCTGGTCAGCTGCTCGGGCAGGCTCTGCCACGGGGCCCGGACCAGCAGGCCGAGCAACGGCACCAGCAGGAACGCCAGACCGAGCAGCGCCGGCAGCAGCAGGGGCAGCGGCACGGTCCGCCCGCCGACCGCCGGGGTGCGGCGGCGCCGCGGGCCGGCGCCCTTGCGGGTGCCGACCGCGGCGCCGGAGGGGTCCGCCGGGGTCACGACGTCAGGAACCCGGCGTCGGCCAGTACCCGCCGGCCCTCGTCGGACCGCACGAACGCGATGAACGCCTGGCCCGCCCCGGCGTTGGGCGCGTCCTTGAGCAGGGTGATCGGGTAGTCGTTGACGGCCTCTGCGGCCTCGGGGAAGTCCACGCCCTCCACCTTGTCACCCGCCGCGCGCACGTCGGTCCGGTACACGAGGGCGGCGTCCGCCTCCTTCAGCTCGACCTTCGTCAGGGCGCTCTTGACGTCCTGCTCGTACGACACCGGGGTGAAGTCCAGACCACCGGCGTCCAGCGCCTTCTGTGCGGCGGCCCCGCACGGCACCTTCCTGTCGCACAGGACGACCTTCAGCTTCGGGCCGGTCAGGTCCTTCAGCGAGGAGACGCCCTCCGGGTTGCCCGGCAGGGTGGCGATCTCCAGCCGGTTGCGGACGAAGGTGACCGGGGTGCCGGAGGCGCTCCCCGCGTCCGTGACGATCCTCATCGTCCAGGGGCTGGCGGAGGCGAAGACATCGGCGGGGGCGCCGCCGGTGATACCGGCGGCGAGGCTGTCGCTGCCGCCGAAGTTGAAGGTGACCTCGGTGCCGGGGTGCGCCTTCTCGAACTCCTCGCCCAGCGTCGTGAAGCTCTCCGTGAGGGAGGCAGCGGCGAAGACGGTCACCGTGCCGGCCGGCTTGCCGGACGAGGACCTCGAGGAGGGGTCGTCGGAGGACGACGAGCAGGCGGTCACGGCGCCCAGGACCAGCAGCGCGGCGGTGCCCGCACCGGCCGTCCGGGTCGTCCGACGGGTCCGGTGGGCGGGACGGGGCATCGGCGTCACGGCTCCTCCCTCTGCCTGCTACTCGCTTGTCACGGACCGGTCCGGTGGGACGCGTTCGCTGATCCTACTGTCGTAGATGCGAGGAGTGAATCACCTTTCGAGCCGCACACACTGTCATATTCACGCAGCAGGGCCGCATCTGCGATTCCGTGACGGAGGTGAGCTGCGTCTGGCGTATGAGATACGAAAGAGTGCACTCGTGGCGTCCGGAGCCTTGTCAGGCTGGTCGGGGCCGCCCTGTTCTCACGGCGAGAAAGCGCTTTCCATCGGGTTGATGGTTTCGATGGCGTTCGACTGCACTCCGTTCGACTGCCCTCTGCGTGACTGCACTCCGTATGACATGTACATGACATTACGCACACAGGGAGAGGCCCGTATGAAGAGATCAGCAGCACTGCGGCTCCAGGCGACGCTGGCCACGGCGGCTCTCGCGGCCGCGACCGGACTGGTGGTGTCGGCGCCCTCGGCGTCGGCCGCGACCGGCAGCGCCACCGGTTACGCGACCCAGAACGGCGGGACCACCGGCGGCGCGGGCGGGCAGACGGTCCGGGCCACCACGGGCACCGCGATCCACGCCGCCCTGTGCGACCGGGCCGACAGCAGCACCCCGATCATCATCGAGGTCCAGGGCACCATCCATCACGGCAACACCAGCAAGGTGTCGGACGGCAACTGCACGCCGCAGAACCCGGACCCGACCGACCCCACCGACCCGACGGACCCTCCCACCGGGGCCAACCTCAGCCTCGGGGCCGGCGCTGACGGCTCCAGCAAGGCCCGCGGTACGAGCTACGGCAACGTGATCGACGGCAGCCTCGGCACCTCCTGGTCGCCGAACGGCTCGACCGGTTCCGTCTCGGTCAAGTGGTCGTCCGCCGCCACGGTGTCGAAGGTCAACGTCCGGGAGGCGTCGGGTTCCGAAAGTGTGATCCGGTCCTGGCGGCTCCTCGACCACGACACCGGCGCCGTCCTGGCCTCCGGCGGCGGGGCGGGCGTCGTCTCCTTCGCGCGGACCTCGCTGCGCAAGATCACCTTCGAGATCACCGGCTCGAGCGGCACGCCGAGGATCGCCGAGTTCGAGACCTACAACGGATAGGAACGGTTAAAGCGCCGTCCCGCCCATCGGGTGCCGTGCACCGGCTCGGCACCCGATGCCCCGTGGTTTCGGACAGTGCCGCCCGAAAGGAGTGTACGTTCGTACGCTCCGTGGATAGGGTCAGGCGCATGACCACTGACGTACTGCGCCGGCCCGCCCTGGCCGAGCGGCGGGCTCGCGCAGCCGTTGCCGTCCTCTTCTTCACCAACGGGGCTCTGTTCGCGAACCTTCTGCCCCGCTATCCGCAGATCAAGGCGGATCTCGGCATCGGCAACGCCGCCTACGGGCTCGCCGTCGCGGCGTTCCCGACGGGGGCCATCGTCGCCGGTCTGGCGGCGGGGGTCCTCATCCGCCGTCTGGGGTCGGCGCGGGTGGCGGTGGCGAGCACCCTGCTGACCGGGGCGGGGATACTCGTCGCGGGCATGGCGCATTCGGTAGTGCTGTTCGCGGGAGCGCTGTTCCTGGCCGGAGCGATGGACGCGATCACCGATGTCGCGCAGAACGCCCACGGGCTGCGGGTGCAGCGCCGTTACGGGCGCTCCATCATCAACTCCTTCCACGCCATCTGGTCCATCGGCGCCGTCGCCGGCGGCTCCATGGCCGCCGCCGCCATAGCGCTCGACCTCTCGCGCGGGGCGCACCTGTCGATCTCGGGGGTGGTGTTCGGGCTCGCCGCCTGCGTCGCCCTGCGGTTCGCCCTGCCCGGACCCGACACCGAGCCGGTCGAGGGCAAGGAGGAGAAGGGCGCCGACAGCGGGGAGCCGCAGCGCAACGGACGTCCGGTCGTGACCTCGCGTGTCCGCTACGTGCTGGTCGCGCTCGTGCTCATCGCGACGGCCGGCACGCTCGTCGAGGACGCGGGCAACTCCTGGGCCGCGCTCTACCTCGCCGACTCGCTGAACGCGTCGGCGGCGCTGGCGGCGTCCGGCTTCATCGCCCTGGTGGGGGCCCAGTTCGTCGGCCGGATCCTCGGCGACCGGCTCGTCGACCGGTTCGGCCAGCGCGCGGTGGCCCGCGCCGGCGGCTTCATCGCCGCGGTCGGCATGGGCCTGGCCCTGGCCGTGCCCACGGTGCCCGGAACGATCCTCGGCTTCGCCGCGGCCGGGTTCGGCGTGGCGACGCTGGTGCCCGCGGCGATGCACGAGGCCGACGAACTGCCCGGCCTCAAGCCCGGATCGGGGCTGACGATCGTCTCCTGGCTGATGCGGCTGGGATTCCTGCTCTCCCCGCCGGTCGTCGGGCTCGTCGCCGACGAGGCCGGCCTTCGGCTGGGACTGGTGGTGGTGCCCCTCGCGGGCGCGCTCGTGGTCGTGTGCGCGGGAGTGCTGCGGGCCGGCGGCGTCAAGCGGTAGTCCTCGGCGCGAAGAGTGTACGTTCGTACGCTCCGGGGTGTACCGTCGCTCCCATGGCGACGGACTACTTCGCGCAGGACTCCCGTACCCACCTGGAACGGATGCAGGCGGGCGACCTCTACATCGCCGACGACCCCGAGATCGCCCGCCGGCAGCAGCAGGCCGTACGCCTGGCCGCCCGCTACCAGGCGGCCTATGCCGAGGACGCCGAAGCGGCGGAGGCGATCCTCGCCGAACTGCTCGGCGCCGTGGGCGACCGGGCACATGTGCGTCCGCCCCTGTACGTCGACTACGGCAGCAACATCACCATCGGGGCGCGCACCTTCGTCAACTACAACCTGACCGCACTGGACGTCGCCGCCATCGTCATCGGCGAGGACTGCCAGATCGGCCCCGGCGTCCAACTCCTCACCCCCACGCACCCCCTGGAACCGCAGCCCCGGCGCGACAAGCTGGAGGCCGCGCAGCCGATCACCATCGGCGACAACGTCTGGATCGGCGGGGGAGCGATCGTCCTGCCCGGCGTGACCATCGGGGACAACTCCGTGATCGGCGCCGGTTCGGTCGTCATCAAGGACGTGCCGCCGAACGTGGTCGCCGTCGGCAGTCCCGCCCGCCCGGTCCGTACTCTCTGAGGCGCGACGCCCATGGCCACCGGACACACCGACCCGCAGCGACGCGCACGCATCCTCGCCGCCACCCTCGACCTCATCGCCGAGGAAGGGCTCGCGGCGGTCTCCCACCGCAAGATCGCCAAGCGCGCCGGGGTGCCGCTGGGGTCGATGACGTACCACTTCAGCGGGATCGACGAGTTGCTGCGGGAAGCGTTCAGCGACTTCACCAGCCACATAGTCGCCGTGTTCGACACGTATCTCGCGGCGCCGACCGGCCGTGAAGAGGCCCGCACGGCCGTGGCCGACCTCGTCCACGTCCTGTCCGAGGGCAGTTCGCGCGACCTCGTGCTCACCCAGGAGCTGTATTCCCTCGCCGCCCGCCGGCCCGCCTACCGGGAGCTCACCCATGAGTGGATGCGCCGCAGCCGCAGCCACCTCGAGAAGCATTTCGATCCGGACACCGCCCGCCAACTCGACGCCCTTATCGAGGGGTTGACGCTCCATCGAGCCCTGTCCCGGGAACCGCACGACCGGGCCCTGACACTCGAGGCGATCGCCCGCATCACCGCAACGGACCGGCTGGAGCCCTGAGCGGCGCCGCGCCCGGCCGGTCCCCCCAGCCGCCCGTGCGGCACAGTCCTGACCCCTGTGCCGCACGGGCCCGACCGGGCCGGCTCACAGCGCCGGCGGCGTCAGCGTCGCCGTGAACCTGTGCCGTGAACCTGTAGCGCGAGCCGCGGTACACCGCGCGGACCCACTCGACCGGCGCCCCCCGCTCGTCCCGGGAGTGGCGGCACAGCAGCAGCATCGGCAGGCCCACGTCCGTGTGGAGCAGGCTTGCCTCCCGCGGTGTGGCGGGAGAGGTTTCGATGGTCTCGTCGGCCTCCGCCAGGCGTACCCCGTACACCTCGGTGAGCGTCGTGCAGAGCGAGGTGCGGCGGGCCAGGTTCCGGCGCAGGCCGGGGAAACGGCGCGCGGACAGATGGGTCGCCTCGATCGCCATGGGCTCGCCCCGGCCGGCCGCAGCCGCTCGACGCGCAGGATGCGCTCGCCCCGTTCCACCCCGAGCAGGGCAGCCAGCTCCTCGTCGGCCGCGAGGTGGTCGACGTTCAGGACCCGGGAGGCAGCGGTGAGCCCTTGGTTGTGCGTGTCCTCGGTGTACGAGGTGAGTGGGAGGGCCCGGTAGATCTTCGGGCGGGCGACGAAGGTGCCCTTGCCCTGGATGCGGACCAGCCGCCCCTCGCTCGCCAGCTCCTGCAACGCCTTGCGCACGGGTGGTGCGGGAGGTGCGGAACTCGAGGGGGAGGAAGCGCTCGGCCGGCATCGGCGAGCCCGGTGTGCGTGCCTCGTTCATCCGCGGTAACCGCTGCTTGACGCGGTAGTACTTCGGCACGCGGTCGGTGGGGTCCGACGCCCCCGTGACGGTCTGGGCGCTGCTGAGATCGGTGCTCACGACCTGCCTTCCGGCTGCGGTGTCCGGCGCGCGGACGGCAGGCGCCGACCACGGTGCACGTCGGCGGACGGCCGGGTTCGGCGCCGCACGCTCGGCGGTCCCGTCATCACCGCACGCTTCCTTTTGGTCTAGCCCAACCATCGACACGTCCCCGTTTGGGGGGACTTGCAGGTCCGCGCGGGGGCGTCGGAAGGGGCCCGGGCGATTGGCGGCGTGACTCTTGACAGGGCCATAGGTCTAGGCCAAGCTCCCCCTGCTGGTCTAAACCATTTAGAGGAAGCCGGGTCCCAGCCCGCCGAGTGTCGCGCCGTTGTGAGGGTCACCGCCGAGGGCGTGGGTGTGGAAGGCATTCCTGAGGAGGGGTGGCGCGTGAAGCGCAAGCTGACAGCCGCGATCGGGGTCGCGGGCATGTTGTTCTCCGTCGCCGCGTGCGGGGGAGACGACGGCGACGGCAAGAGCACCGGGGCAAACGGGTACGAGGGCCAGACGCTCACCGTGTGGGTGATGGACGGTTCCTCGCCGGACGAGTGGCAGAAGGACCTGGCCACGGAGTTCGAGACGAAGACCAAGGCGAAGGTCGAGTTCGAGGTCCAGCAGTGGAACGGCATCCAGCAGAAGCTGACCACCGCCCTGTCCGAGGAGAACCCGCCCGACGTCTTCGAGGTCGGCAACACCCAGACCCCGGCCTACGCCAAGACCGGCGGCCTCGCCGACCTCACCGACCTCAAGTCGGAGATCGGGGCGGACTGGACCGAGTCGCTCAACGAGTCGTCCGTCTTCGACGGCAAGCAGTACGCGGTGCCGTGGTACTTCGCCAACCGCGTGGTCCTCTACAACAAGAAGGTCTGGGCGGACGCGGGCATCAAGGACACGCCCAAGACCCGCGACGAGTTCTACGACGCGCTCGAGAAGATCGGTGACAGGACCGACGCGGAGCCGATCTACCTGCCCGGCCAGAACTGGTACCACTTCGTCGGCCTGGTGATCGGCGAGGGGGGCGAACTGGTCAGGAAGGACGGCGACAAGCACGTCTCCAACCTCGACGACCCGAAGGTCGCCGCCGCCATGGAGACCTACAAGAAGTTCCAGTCGCTGTCCAAGGCGCCCAAGGACAAGGACGAGGCCACCCCCCAGCAGGGCGAGGTCTTCGCCAAGGGCGACGTCGGCGCGTTCATCGGCATGGGCTGGGAAGCCGGCATCGCCATCGAGGCCAACCCGAAGATCGAGCAGGACATCGGCTACTTCACCCTCCCGGGCGCCTCGGCCGACAAGCCCGAGGGCGTCTTCCTCGGCGGCTCCAACCTCGCCGTCGCCGCGGGCAGCAAGAAGCAGGACCTCGCGAGGGAGTTCCTGAAGCTCACCCTGTCCGACAAGTTCGAGGGCGGGCTGGCCAAGGCCAACGGCGTCATCCCCAACAAGGAGTCGCTGCAGAGCAACCTGAAGGGCGACGCCCCCGCCGAGGCCGCCGCACCCGCCGCCGCCGTCGGCGGAACCACCCCGCTGATCCCGGAGTGGGCCGCGGTCGAGAACGCGCCCAACCCGATCAAGACGTACATGACCGCCGTGCTGAACGGTAAGTCACCGGCCGAGGCGGCCAAGCAGGTCGAGAGCGAGTTCAACAAGCGCCTGGCGCAGGAGCAGTAGAGCGCAAGCACTCCGACCGGAGCGGGGCCGGCCGTGCGACGGCCCCCTCCCCGGTGTTGAACAGGCCGAGAAGAGAGATCGCGAGCATGACCGTGCAGACCGAACGGCCGCCCTCCGGGCCGATGGACGTCCGCAAGGCGGACGACGGGGTGGTATCCGGCAGGCCCACACCGCGGGCCGGTGCGCTCGCCCCGTACCTGTTGCTGCTGCCCGCCTGCGCGGCCACCGTGCTGCTGCTCGGCTGGCCGCTGCTGAAGGACGTGCTGCTGTCGTTCCAGAACCTCAACATGGGGCAGCTGATCCAGCACGTCACCGAGTGGAACGGCGTCGACAACTACAAGGAGACCCTCACCAGCGGGGACTTCTGGCGGGTCACCCTCCGCTCGATCCTGTTCACGGCGGTCAACGTCGTCCTGATCATGGTCCTGGGCGCCCTGGTCGGCCTGCTGCTCGCCCGCCTCGGCAGGCGGATGCGGGTCACCCTGCTGCTCGGACTGGTCCTGGCCTGGGCCATGCCCATCGTGGCGGCCACCACCGTCTACCAGTGGCTGTTCGCCCAGCGCTTCGGCGTCGTCAACTGGGTCCTGGACAAGCTCGGCCGGCACTCCATGGCCGACCACAGCTGGACCAGCAGCCAGATGTCGACGTTCTTCGTCGTCATCGTGCTGATCGTGTGGATGTCCATCCCGTTCGTCGCGATCAACCTGTACGCGGCGACCACCACCATCCCGGGCGAGCTCTACGAGGCCGCGTCCCTCGACGGCGCCGGCGCCTGGCGGAGCTTCACCACGGTCACCCTGCCGTTCCTGCGGCCGTTCCTCTACGCGACGACCTTCCTGGAGATCATCTGGGTCTTCAAGGCGTTCGTCCAGGTCCTCGCCTTCAACGGCGGCGGTCCCGACCGGCTCACCGAGATCCTCCCCGTCTACGCCTACATCGAGGGCATGGGCAACCAGCACTACGGCATGGGCGCGGCGATCGCGGTCCTCACCGTCCTGGTCCTGCTCGGCCTGACCGCCTACTACCTCAGGATCGTGCTCAAGCAGGAGAACGAAGAGGAGGCCGAGCTGTGAAGCGCTCGCTCTTCGCCCGGGTCTGGCCCAACGTCACGGCCGTCGTCCTGTTCATCGGCTTCGTCTTCCCCGTGTACTGGATGTTCGCCACGGCCTTCAAGCCGACCGGCGACATCATCTCGGAGGACCCGGTCTGGTTCCCGACCGACGTCACCTTCCAGCACTTCAAGACCGCGACCGGCGCGGACCACTTCTGGTCGTACGTCCGCAACTCGCTGACCGTCACCGTCCTCGCCGTCGTCTTCTCGCTGATCATCGCGCTGGCCGGCTCCTTCGCCCTGGCACGGATGCGGTTCAAGGGGCGGCGCGGCTTCATCATCGGTTTCATGATGGCCCAGATGGCGCCCTGGGAAGTCATGATCATCGCGATGTACATGATCGTGCGGGACGCGTCGATGCTGAACAGCCTCGTGCCGCTGACGCTCTTCTACACGATGATGATCCTGCCCTTCACCATCCTGACGCTGCGCGGCTTCGTCGCCGCCGTGCCGAAGGAACTGGAGGAGTCGGCGATGGTCGACGGCTGCACCCGCGCCCAGGCGTTCCGCCGGGTCATCCTGCCGCTGCTCGCCCCGGGTCTGATGGCCACCTCGCTGTTCGGCTTCATCACCGCCTGGAACGAGTTCGCGCTGGTCCTGGTGCTCAACAAGGACGCCGAGGCACAGACCCTGCCGCTGTGGCTGTTCAGCTTCCAGACCCAGTTCGGCGACGACTGGGGTGCGACCATGGCCGCCTCGTCGCTCATCGCCGTCCCGATCCTGATCCTCTTCGTCTACCTGCAGCGCAAGGCCGTCAGCGGCCTCACCGCGGGCGCCGTGAAGGGATAACGCCACCCGATGACGACATTCACCACCGGTACCGACACCCTCACCCGGGACGCCCTGGCCGTCCTGCAGCCGGGCTTCGCCGGCACCACCGCGCCCGACTGGCTGCTGCGCCGCCTCGGCGAGGGCCTGACCTCCGTCGGCCTCTTCGGGCGCAACATCGCCTCGCCCGGGCAACTGGCCGCCCTGACCGAGCGACTGCGCGCCGAACGCCCGGACGTGCTCGTCGCGATCGACGAGGAGGGCGGCGACGTCACCCGTCTGGAGGTGCGCACCGGCTCCTCCTTCCCCGGCAACCACGCCCTGGGCGTGGTGGACGACACCGATCTGACCGGAGCGGTGGCCGCGGAGCTGGGCCGCCGGCTCGCGGCCTGCGGGGTGAACTTCAACTGGGCCCCCTCCGCCGACGTGAACTCCAACCCGGACAACCCGGTCATCGGCGTGCGCTCCTTCGGCGCCGACACCGGCCTGGTCGCCCGACACACCGCCGCCTACGTCGCCGGCCTGCAGTCGGCGGGTGTGGCGGCCTGCGCCAAGCACTTCCCGGGGCACGGTGACACGGCCGTCGACTCCCACCTCGCCCTGCCTCGCATCGACGCGGACGCCGCCGTGCTGGCCGAACGCGAACTGGCACCGTTCCGCGCGGCCGTCGCGACCGGCTCGCGCGCCGTGATGAGCGCGCACATCCTGGTCCCCGCGCTGGACCCGGACCATCCGGCGACATTGTCCCGGCGGATACTGACCGACCTGCTGCGCGGCGAACTGGGCTACGACGGCCTGATCGTCACCGACGGCATGGAGATGCGGGCCATCGCCGGCAGCTACGGCATCGAACGCGGCAGTGTGCTGGCCCTCGCGGCCGGCGCCGACGCGATCTGTGTGGGCGGCGGTCTGGCCGACGAGGAGACCGTACGGCGGCTGTGCGACACCCTGGTCGAGGCCGTCCGCTCGGGCGAGTTGCCCGAGGAGCGCCTGGCCGACGCGGCGGAGCGGGGCCGCGCGCTGGCCCGCTGGGCCGCGGAAGCACAGCGATCCCCGGCGCCGGCGGCCGCACCGGAGCCGGAGATCGGCCTCACTGCGGCCCGCCGCGCGGTGACCGTCACCCGCACCGGGCCCACCGCACCGGTCACCGCACCGATGTACGTGGCCACTTTCAGCCCCGCGGCCAACATCGCCGTCGGCGACGAGACGCCCTGGGGCGTCGGCGCGGAGCTGGAGCGCCTGCTGCCGGGCACCACCACCGGCCACTTCACCGGCACCGACGCCGGTGCGCGGGCGCTCGAGGCCGCGGCCGGCCGGCGCGTGGTCGCCGTGGTCCGCGACGAGCACCGGCACCCGTGGATGCGCACCGCCCTGGACACCCTGCTCGCCGCCGCACCGGACACCGTCGTCGTGGAGATGGGCGTCCCGCAGTCCGCGCCGCGCGGCGCTCCGCACGTCGCCACGCACGGGGCGGCCCGCGTCTGCGGTGTGGCGGCGGCCGAGGCGATCGTCGCGGGCTGACACGGGGAGGCGGTCCGGGCCCCGGGGTCCGGACCGCCTCCCCGTGTGTCAGGAACGGGTGCCTGTCGGGCTGTCACACCGTCACGTCGTCACGGATGGAGCGTCTTCCCCTCGGCGAGCATGGCGACGAACTTCTCGATACGGGCCGCCCTGGTCTGCGGACGCTTGGCGTCCTGCACGCGGTAGAGGATCGCGTACCGGTTGCGGCTGTCGAGGGTGCCGAAGAAGTCGCGGGCCGCCGGAGCCGCGTCCAGCGCGGCTCGCAGGTCGTCGGGGAGGGTCGCGGTGCTCTGGCTCGCGTACGCCGCCACCCAGCGGCCGTCGGCCCTGGCCCGCTCGACCTCGCGCAGTCCGGGCTCCCGCATCCGGCCCGCCTCGATGAGCGCGGTGGCCTTCTGCCGGTTGATCCTCGACCACTTGCTGCGCGGCCGCCGGGGAGTGAACCGCTGGAGCCAGTAAGTGTCGTCCAGCTTCTTCTTGTGCCCATCGATCCAGCCGTAGCACAGCGCCGACTCCAGGGCGGCGGCGTAGTCGGGGCCGGGCAGTCCGGAGTCCTTCCTCGGGATCCGCAACCAGACCCCGGGCAACTCGTCGTGGTGCTCCTCCAACCACTTCTCCCACTCGCCCTGCGTCCCGACGGCGAGGACCGGGTCCTCCGTGCGCGCTTCAGCAGCCATGGCACACAGGGAACCCGGTCCGTGCCGGCGGGGTCAACGGAACGGACCCCGCCGGCGCGGCGGTCGACTACGCCGGAGCGGTGGTCGGGGCCTGGGGCCGGTCCGACGGGTCCTGCTCGGCCGTGCGCTCCGAGTGCTCCGTGTCCAGGGCGCGGGGGGCGCGGATGCCGGCCATGCCGATCACGGTCACGGCCGCGGCCACCGCGGCGGCGACCCCGCACACGGTGTAGGCGAGGCCGAAGCCGCTGCCCAGGGCGTCGAGGGCGATGCCCTGCGCGGCTGCTCCGGGGGCGTCCGGCGGCAGGCTGTTGACGGCGATCGGTCCGGCGGCCCGGCCGATCTCCGTGGCGGCGCCCAGCTGGTCGGGCGGCAGATCCGCGCCGGCCAGCTTCGAGGCGAAGGTGTCGCCCGCGTGGCTGAGGGCGACCGCGCCGACGACCACCGGGCCCAGTGCGAAGCCGAGGTCGCGCAGCATGTTGGTGGTGGCGCTCGCCATGCCGGCCAGCCGGCCCGGCACGCTGTTCAGCGCGACGGCCGTGATCGAGCTGACGGCCAGCGCGAAGCCGACGCCGATGAGCAGGGTGGGCACGACGAACGGGGTCAGGCTCCGATCGGTGACGTCCAGCCGGGCGCACAGGAACGACCCGACGGCCATCAGGCTGAAGCCGGAGGTCAGCAGCCAGTTCGGGGAGACCCGGTGGAGCAGTCGGGAGACGACCGGGATCAGGACGAACGCCGGTCCCTGGAGCAGCAGGAACGGGAGGGCGACGCGCAGCGGGTCCTGGTGCTGTACGGGGCCGAGCCACATGCTTGTCGCGAAGCACGCGCCGAGGAAGGCGATCATGCCGATGACCGCCACGACCGACCCCACCGCGAAGGCGCGGTCCTTGAACAGGGACAGGTTGAGGATCGGGGACTCGGCGCGGCGCTCGATCAGGAGGAAGGCGATCAGGAAGCACGCGCCGACGGCGAACGCGCCCACGATCTCCGGCTCGCCCCAGCCCTTCTCGGGTCCCTCCACGGCCGCGTAGAGCACCAGGATGAGACCGATCGCGAAGGTGACCTGGCCCGGGACGTTCAGCCGGCGGCCCTCGGGCGCCTTCGACTCGGTGGCCAGGGCCAGCGAGAGCACCATGCTGACGAAGGCCAGCGCGACGAGGACCAGGAACGAGCCCCGCCACGACCCGATCTTGGCGAACGCCCCGCCGATCAGGGGGGAGAGCGCCGCACCGGCCGACAGGAAGCCGCTCCACAGCGCGATGGCGCGGGCCCGCTCCAGGGCGCTGCGGGCGACGTCCGCGATCATGGTGAGCGAACCGGGGAACATGGCGCCGGCGCCGAGACCGTTCAGCGCGGCGCCGACCCACAGCACCTGCACGGTGGGCGCGACGGCCGAGACGATGCTTCCGGCGACGACGAGCGCCGCACCCGAGGCGATGAGCCTGCGGCGTCCGAACAGGTCGCCGAGGACACCGAAGGTGAACTCGAAGACGACCACGGCGATCATGAAGGCCGCCGTGATCCAGGTCAGCTGGGACCCGTGCGTGCCGAGATCCTGCTGGAAGAGCCCGTTGAGCGAGGCCGGCAGGGCGTTGGCCAACTGGGCCACGAACACCGCGCAGCTCGCGGCGGCAAGCGTGCCCGCGTAGCCCGGCCTCCGGGCAGTCCCCGCGGAAGGGCCGGGGGACGTCGTCGTCCCGTTGTTGAGCGTCACTGCAGTCTCCCTGACTGGGATGGTGAGACGGTCCGGCCCCGTGTGGCCGGTACCGGTGGGGTGTGAGCCGCGGCTCAGGGCGTGCGCCGTGCCCCGGTCGTCGAGGACGACGCGGTTTTGGCGCGGGCGCCGACGATGTCGACACGGAAGCGGCAGCTCACGCGGGAGTTCCTCTCTGAACCAGGGGGCCGGAAGTGCTACGGCCCCGCATCCGCGACTCGGGGGTGTGGGCGGGGTGGGCGCGACCCGTCGGACCACGTGGTGACGTGGCCTGGAGTGGGGGAGGGGCGCAGTCGGGCTTCTCGGGGTGGCGCGAGAGAAGCGCGGTGACGGCGAGAATGACATTGGCTTTATGCCACGTCAAGGAAATGTATGTCGTGTATTGAAAGCAATCATGAAGTAAGGGGGGCGCCGTCGGACGCGAGACCGGCTATAGGATGAGCGCCATGACCGCCTCCACGGCCGACCCGTTCCCCACGCCGTCCGACACCGGGAAGCGGGGGCGCTGAGATGGCCGGGCTGCGCGAGGCGCAGAAGCAGATGACCCGCAAGCTCCTGCTGGACTCGGCGCTGGAGCTGTTCCGCACCAAGGGCTACGCCGTCACGACCGTGGACGACATCGCGGCCGCGGCGGGCACCACCCGGGTGACGTTCTACGCGTACTTTCCGTCCCGCAGCGATCTGATGCGGGCGCTCATCGGCGAGTTGAACGAGAAGCTCGAACGCATCGACTCACCCGTCCACGGCTCGACCGCCCGGCGCCTGGTCGAGGTCGTCCGCGACGGCAGCCGCGAGGCGATCACCGAGTGGCTGTACGGCATCTCCGGCCGCTGGGAATCGATCCGTCCCTACACGGTGGCCGCCTTCGAGGCGGCGGCGGTCGATCCGGAACTGCGCGGCCTGGTGAACGCGTGGCTGGAGGAGGCCGTCAGCGACATCGAGGAGGGCCTCGACCAGGCCGACCGCTTCCCTCCCGAAAGCCGTCACCTGCGCGGTGTGCTCGCGATCGCCCAGCTCGACCACGTGGCCCGCACCTGGACCCCCGGCCGCTGGGGCGCCGACCGCGCATCCGTGGTAGACGTCCTGGCCGAAAGCTGGACCGGCCTGCTGAGCACCGGCGCCCCGGACGTACCGGGAGCGCGGCGCGACTGACCGCGGGGCGGAGGGCCGCGGCCGCGGTGGCGGGTGTGTCGGCCGTGTGTGGTGCACGGTGGGTTCTCGGACGCGGCGGGCGGGCCGCGGGTGGAGCGCAGGGTGAGCGGTGGCCGGGCGCCGACGGGTGGGCCGGTCGTGGCCCGGGCGTCGGGTCGGAGCGGTTGACGCCGCTGACGGGTGCGCAGGCGGTGAGGCCGGAGCGGCGGTCCTCGGGGCGAGCGGTGCCGGACGCCGGCCGGGCTCTCAGGCCGTCCTGGCCAGGTCCGCGCTCAGGGCTCGGGCCGCCGCTTGCAGGGTGCTGACCAGGAACTGCAGGTGGTGGGGGTCGTAGCGGATGCCCGGCATGGAGATCGACAGACCTGCCCGGACCGTGCCCTCGGCGTCACGGACCGGGACCCCGACGGCCACCAGGCCCCGCTCGGAGCGGTTCCGGTTCACGGCGAAGCCACCGCGGGCGATGCCCTTCAGCTCCGCGGACAGCAGGCCGAGGTCCGGGCGCTCCTGCGGCCGGTCGCGGTAGTGCTCGGTCGCGTACACCTCCGCCAGCTCCTCCTCGCTCAGTTCCGCGAGCAGCAGCAGGCCGCCCGTCGTCCGGTGGGCCGGGAAGACCATCCCCTCCCGGGACCCGACCCGCAGCGTCCGGTCGCACTCCACGCTGGCGATGAACCTGGCCGTGTCCCCCGTACGGATGGTGAGGTTCGTGGTCTCGTTCAGCAGGTCCACCACCCGGTGCAGATGGGGCAGGGCCGCTGTCCGCAGCCGGGACACCAGGGAACGAGAGTGCGTCGCCAGCTCCAGCACCGGACCCGCGTGGTAGGCCCGGCGCTCGTCCTGGACCGCGAAGTCCCGGTAGACCAGCATGGCCAGCAGCCGGTGCGCGGTCGACCGGGCCACTCCGAGCCGCTCGGCGACCTGCGTGACGGTCAGCGAGCCCTCCAGCTGGAGCATCGTCGCGGCGCGCAGGGCGTGGTCGACGCTGGCGATGGCGTACGGCGGCGGCGTCTTGAGCGGTTTGTCCACGGCGAACCTCCCGGTGCTTGCCTGTTTCGACTGTCGCATCTCTCGCAGGTGTTCTGCTCTCCAGAATTTATATGTCCGTTCCGTGGACATGGAGGACAGTGGCAGCTGTGACCACCTCCTTCAGCACCCCCACTGCCACGGGCTCCCCCGTTCGCCTGAGCGCTGTCAGCGCCGCGGACCAGCCCGACGTCACCCCGGCGCTCGAGGAGCTGTACCGGGGCTTCGAGAGCGAGCTGCTCGTCCCGCTGTGGACCGAGATCGGCGACCTCATGCCGGCTCACCCGCGCTCCCGCGCCGTACCGCACCTGTGGCGCTGGGAGCGGCTGCGGGAACTGGCCGCCCAGGCCGGTGAGATCGTCCCGGTCGGCCGGGGAGGCGAGCGGCGCGCCATCGCACTGGCCAACCCCGCCCTCGGCGGCCGCCCCTTCGCCACGCCCACCCTGTGGGCGGCCATCCAGTACCTGATGCCCGGCGAGGACGCCCCCGAGCACCGCCACACCCAGCACGCCTTCCGCTTCGTCGTCGAGGGCGAGGGCGTGTGGACGGTCGTCGGCCGCGACCCGGTGGCCATGCGGCGCGGCGACTTCCTGCCGCAGGCCGGGTGGAACATGCACGCCCACCACAACGCCACCACCGAGCCGATGGCCTGGATCGACGGCCTGGACATCCCGTTCCAGTACACCAGCGAGTCCCAGTTCTTCGAGTTCGGCCGCGACGAGATCAGCGACGCCGAGCGGATCACCCCCGACCGGTCCCGCTCCGAGCGCCTGTGGGGCCACCCGGGCCTGCGCCCGGTCGCCGCCGGCTCGGTCGCCCCCGGCACGCCCCTGCTGGCGTACCGCTGGGAGCACACCGACCGGGCGCTCACCGACCAGCTCGCCCTGGAGAGGGAAGGGTTCGACGGCACGGTCGAGCCCGGCCACGCCGCCGTCCGGTTCACCGACCCGTCGACCGGCGCCGACGTGCTGCCCACCATCCGCGCCGAGGTGCACCGCGTCGCACGCGGCGCCGAGACCGCCCCGGTGCGCGAGACCGGCTCGTCCGTCTACCAGGTCTTCGACGGCTCTGGCACCGTCACCGTCGGCGACACGTCCTGGTCCGTGACGCGCGGCGACCTGTTCGTCGTCCCGTCCTGGCAGCCGCTCTCCGTACGCTCCGAGGCCGGCGCCACCGACTCCGACTCGGGCGCCCTGGACCTGTTCCGGTTCAGCGACTCCCCGATCTTCGAAGCCCTCCGGCTCGACCGTACCCACGTGGAAGGAACCACCCGCTCATGAAGCTCGCCACCCTCCGTACCGGCGGCACCACGAAGGCCGTCCGGCTCGACGGTGACGTCCTGGTCGACCTCGGGTTCCCCGACGTGGGCACCCTGCTCGCCCAGGACGACTGGGCGGAGCGCGCCGCTGCCGTCACCGCCGACGAGGCGCCGACGTACCCCGCCGAGGGCGCCGACCTCGCGCCCGTGGTCCCGCAGCCGTCCAAGGTCGTGTGCGTCGGCCTCAACTACCGCAACCACATCCAGGAGATGGGCCGGGACCTGCCCGAGTACCCCACCCTGTTCGCGAAGTTCGCCGACTCACTGATCGGCGCGACCGACGACATCGCCCGCCCCGAGGAGACCGAGCAGTTCGACTGGGAGGTCGAACTCGCCGTCGTGGTCGGCAAGCAGGTCCGCCGCGCCAAGGGCGAGCAGGCCGAGCAGGCCATCGCCGGCTTCACCGTGCTGAACGACATCACCACGCGCGACTGGCAGTTCCGCACCCGCGAGTGGCTCCAGGGCAAGACCTGGGACTCCACCACCCCCGTCGGCCCGTACCTGGTGACCCCCGACGACCTGCCCGGCGGCGTCCGCCCCGCGCTCGACGTCAAGCTCACCGTGGACGGCGAGGTCATGCAGTCCGACAACACCGGTGACCTGCTCTTCGACCCGGTCGCCCTGGTCGAGTACGTCTCCACGATGATCCGCCTCAACCCCGGCGACATCATCGCCACCGGCACCCCCGGCGGCGTCGGCCACGCCCGCAAGCCCGGCCGCTACCTGCTCGGCGGCGAGACCGTGGTCACCGAGATCCAGGGCATCGGCCGTCTGGAGAACAAGGTCGTCCAGGAGAAGCAGGCCTGATGCCCCGCACGTTCGACGACGCCCGCCGCTGGGCGGAGTTCGGCACGAACCTGGTGCTCGAGGCCACCGCCGACTTCGACGACAAGGCCTACGACGCGCCCAGCTGCCTGCCCGGCTGGCAGCGCAGGCAGCTGGCCGCCCACGTCGCCGCCAACGCGGACGCCCTCGGCAACCTCGTGCACTGGGCCGCCACCGGCGAAGAGACCCCGATGTACGCGTCCCCCGAGGAACGGGCCGCCGGCATCGAGCGCGGCGTCGGGATGCCCGCCGCCGAACTCACCGCATGGCTGCGCCGGTCCGCCGACGCACTCGCCGTGTCGACGGCCGCGCTCGGCGACGACCAGTGGCGGTCCCCGGTCGTGACGGCGCAGGGCCGTACGGTGCCCGCCACCGAACTGCCCTGGATGCGCTCCCGCGAGGTGTGCGTCCACGCCGTCGACCTGGACACCGGCATCACCTTCGCCGACCTGCCGGCCGACTTCCTCGCCGCGCTCTGCGACGACGTCATCGCCAAGCGCGCCAAGGCCCCCGGCCCGGCGCTGCGCCTGACGGAGACCGACACCGGAGAGGTCCGGGAACTCCCCGGCGACGGCGAGCCCACCGTGCTCACCGGCCCGCTCGCCGAGATCACGGCCTACCTCACCGGGCGCAGGCACGCCCTCACCGCCCCCGACGGCGGCCCGGCACCCACCTTGGGTCCCTGGCTCTGACCGACAGCGCCGGCTCCCCGGCGCGGACAGGCAGATCAGGGCCCCCGGCTCAGACAGGAAAATGACGATGACCCCTGCGACCCCTCCCACCGAAGGCCGACCCGACGCACTTATCGTCGGCGGTGGCATCGGTGGCCTCAGCACCGCCTTCGCCCTCGCCCGGGAGGGGCTGCGCGTCCGTGTTCTCGAACGGGCCAAGGAGTTCGGCGAGGTCGGCGCCGGCATCCAGATCGCGCCCAACTGCACCCGCATCCTCGACGAGTACGGCCTGCTCGACGAGGCCAAGGAACTCGGCGTGGTCCCCGAGAACATGGTCATGCGCGACGCGCTCGACTCCCGCGAGCTGGTCCGCCTCGACCTGGGCGAGCTCGAGCGCCGCTACGGCTTCCCGTACATGGTCATCCACCGCAGTGACCTGCACGGACTCTTCCTGCGGGCCTGCCGGCGGGCCGGCGTGGACCTGGTGACCGACCAGACGGTCGTCGACTACGAGAACATCGACGGCGGCGCCCGCATCACCCTGGCCGACGGCCACACCGAGGAGGCGCCGCTGGTCATCGCCGCCGACGGACTGCGCTCCGTGGCCCGGCAGAAGCTGGTCGGCGACGACGTGGTCAGCTCCGACTACGTGGCCTACCGGGCGGCCGTCCCGATCGACCAGGTGCGGGAGAACGGCATCGCCGAGAAGGACGTCACCGTCTACATCGGGCCCCGCTGCCACTTCGTCCAGTACGCGTTGCGCGGCGGCGAGATGTTCAACCAGGTCGCCGTGTTCCAGTCGCCCAAGGCCCTCGCCGGGCAGGAGGACTGGGGCACCCCCGACGAACTCGACGCGGCCTTCGAGGGCACCTGCGAGACCGTGGGCAAGGGCATCCCGCTGATGTGGCGGGACCGCTGGTGGCAGATGATGGACCGCGACCCGATCGACACCTGGGTGCACGGCCGTATCGCCCTGCTCGGCGACGCAGCCCACCCGCCGCTGCAGTACATGGCACAGGGCGCGATCATGGCGATCGAGGACGGCTGGGTCCTCGCCCGGCACGTCGCCCGGCTGCGCGCCGAGGGCGCCGCCCCGTCGGCCGTCGACTGGGACGCCGCACTGGCCGCGTACCAGGCGGTCCGTGTCGAGCACTGCCGCCGGGTGCTGACGACCGCCCGCGCCTGGGGCGAGCTGTGGCACCTCGACGGCACGCCGCGGCTGCAGCGCAACACGATCATGCGTGAGCTCGACCCCGCCGAGTGGGCCTTCACCGACTGGGTGTACGGCCCCACCGCACTGTTCCCGGACGAGGAACCGCCCATGTTCCAGCCCATCCCGCTCGCCTCGGTCCGGATCGAGGAGAGCGCCCCGGCTGCGACCGACGCCACGGCGGAGCTCACGGAAGCCGGCGCAGCCGCGCTCGCGGGCGGCACGGCCCGCTGACGCCGGGAGCCGAGCACGACAGAGCGCCGGCCGGTCCGCATGTCGCGGACCGGCCGGCGCTCTTGTGCTCGCGCCCGGTGGCGTGCGGTCAGCTCTCGGCCGGGAGCATGAGCCGGGCGAGCAGGTCGTCCAGGGTGACCAGACCGGTCAGCCGGCCGAGTCGTCACGGACGACCGCCAGGGTGCCCCGGCGGCGGCGCAGCAGGTCGATCGCGTCGGCGACCGTCGTGGTGTCCGTCAGTTCGGGCACCGGGCGGGCCAGCTCGCGGGCGCTCGTGGCGCGGCCCCGGGCACGGGCGACCAGCGCGTCACGCGCGTGGACCGCGCCGAGAACGGTGCCGCCCTCACGGACGAGCAGCCGCGTGCGGTCGTACGCGGTGGCCACCCGCAGCACCTCGTCGACACCCGCGTCACCCTCGACGGACGTGATCTCCTCGGCCGGGATCCGCAGGGCGGCGACCGGGGTGTCGGGCTCGGTCAGCGAGCGGGTGAGCAATTGCGAGTCCGTCTTGCTGATCAGACCGAGCCGCTCCGACTCCACCACCAGGTGGGTGAGCTGTTCACGGTCGTGGACCGAGGCCAGCTCGTCGCGCGGGCTCACCCGGCACAGCCGTACCAGTGCGTTGCTCACCACGTTCAGCACGTGGATCAGCGGCCGGACGACCTTCACCACCGCCCGGAACGACGGGGCGAGCAGCATCGCGGAACGCTCCGGGTGGGCGATCGCCCACGACTTGGGCGCCATCTCGCCGACCACCATGTGCAGGAACACCACCACGGTCATCGCGACGGCGAACGCCACACCGTAGCTGACCGCGCTGGGCAGCCCCAGGCTGTGCAGCAGCGGATCCAGCTCGCGGGAGATCGCGGGCTTGGAGACCGAGCCCAGGCCCAGCGTGCACACCGTGATGCCCAGCTGGGCACCGGCGAGCATCAGCGACAGCTCGCGCATGCCGGCCAGTGCGGCACCTGCACCGCGCCGCCCCTCGGCCGCCGCCTTCTCCATGCGGTGCCGTTTGGCGGCGACCAGGGCGAACTCGGCCGCCACGAAGAACCCGCTGCCGATCAGCAGCAGCACGGTCACGAAGAGAGCCATCGGGAAACTCATGCGGGCTCCTCCGCCGTGTGCTCTTCCCGGGCCGGGGCCGTGATCCGCACCCGCTCGGCGACATGCCGGTCCAGGGTGCGTACGTCGATCACCGCGCGGCCACCCCGGGGCAGCTCGACGGTGACCCGGTCACCCACGGTGGGGAAACGGCCCAGCCGATCCACGATCAGCCCGGCGACGGTCTCGTAGTCGTCCTCCTCGGGCAGCCGTACGCCGATCGCCTCGGCGACCTCGTCCAGCCGGCGGCCCGCGTCCACGAGCCAGCCCTCGCCGTCGGCCACCGCGAGCTCGGTGACCTTGTCGGACTCGTCGGCGATGTCACCGACCAGCTCCTCGGCGATGTCCTCGTAGGTGACGATGCCGGCCACACCGCCGTGCTCGTCGAGGACGACAGCGAACTCGTCGTCCTGCTCGCGCATCCGCGCGACCGCGTCCGGCAGCGGAAGCGTGTCCGGCAGCAGCAGCGGCCGCCTGGCCACGGCAGCGGCGGTGGCGCCGGCGATCCGGTCGGCGGACAGCGCCATCAGCTCGCGCACACCCAGCACACCCGCGACGTCATCGGGGTGGTCCCCGAGGACGGGGTAGTTGGAGTGGCCGTGCGCGGCGATCAGGGCGACCGTCTCGTCGGCGCTCGCCTCCCCGCGCACGAAGACGGCGTCCGCGCGCGGCACCATCACCGCGTGCAGGGTGCGCTCGGAGAACTCCAGCGCGTGGTCCAGCAGGATGGCGGTGTCCCCGGGCAGCGCCCCGTTCTCGTGGGACTCGCCGATCAGATGGCCGAGTTCCTCCAGTGTGGCGCCGTGGTGCAGCTCCTCGACCGGCTCGATGCCGATGCGGCGCAGCAGCCGGGAGGCCGCGTTGTCGAAGATCCGCACCAGCGGTCCGACGACCTTCAGATACGCCAGGGTCGAGCCGGCCAGCGCCTTCGCCAGCCGCTCGGGCACGGCGATGGCGAGGTTCTTCGGGGCCAGCTCGCCGAGCACCATCTGGACGATCGTGGCGAGCACGAAGGCGAGCACGACGGAGATGCCGCCGACGGCCGCGTCCGGCAGTCCGAGGCCGGACAGCGCCGGCTTGAGCAGCGCGGACACCGACGGCTCGGCGATGAAGCCGACGACCAGACCGGTGACGGTGATGCCGAGCTGGGCGCCCGACAGCATGAAGGACAGCCGCTCCAGCACCTTCAGCGCGCGGGCGGCCCTGCGGTCCCCGGCCTCGGCCTCGCGGGCGAGCGCGAGCCGGTCCACGGAGACGTAGGCGAACTCCTGGGCGACGAAGTAGCCGGTGCCGGCGGTCAGCACGAACACGGCGAACAGGCCCGGAAGGGCCTCCACGGCACTCATCTAGCACCACCCCGCCGGGTGCCGGTTTCCACAGTTTCGTGACGGGGCGGTCCGGGACTGTGTCCCGGGGGGTCCGTCGATCTGCCGGACACGTACGTGGCTCCTCGTATTCCTGCGGGTCGGGTCTGTCGGCGGTCCAACGATTCTGACGGGAGCCATGTTCCCGCAACGGGCCGGACCGCACCCCTCCGGGTGCGGTCCGGCCCGCGACTCAGAGGTCGAACTCGTGGGGCGGCAGCCCCAGCGCGAAGCACGCCTCGCGGACGACCGCCTGCTCGTTCTGGTCGAAGTCGCCGTCGGCGCCGCCGATGACGATGCCGATCTGGATGACGGCGCGCGCCTCGGCGGGCTTCTTCTTCGCCTTGGCGACCTCCTGCAGCACGCTCACCTTGCCGAAGGCGAAGTCCGCGATCAGCTTGTCGAGGTTCTCCTCGAAACGGCGGCGCAGATCGTCCGCGGGGAAGTTCCGCAGGACCTCGTTGGTGGAGATGAGCTGGGCCACCCGCTGCCGCTCGGAGGGGTCGACCGAACCGTCGGCGGCGGCGACCAGGGCACACATGGCCATGCTCGCGTCACGGAAGGCGCCGCTCTTCAGATCGTTCTTCTTCGCGTCGAGCTGGGTCTGCATCTGCGACGCGGACTCCTTGATGCGGTCCCACAGGGCCATGCGTACTCCAAGTGTTCGGGTGCGGGGCGCCGGCTTCACGCCGTGCGGCCTGCCGGGCCCCGGACGGTGTCGACAGCAAGTATCTACAGCAACGTAGAAGTTAGCGGATCCGGCCCCTCTGGGCGGAAGGCCCCACCTCGGGCGGCCCGAGGTGGCGGAGTGTGTCGCATTGGGCCGAACAGGTGACCATGCGTAAGAATTGCCCGATGCAGACCACCAGCGCGACCCGGGACGGAGCATGCCGGTGAACAGCCACGACGTCACCGACGAACAGTGGGAAGGGCTCGCCCAGGTCGTGCCGCTGCGGGGCCGGGACGCCTGGCCGTCCTCCGCGGGCCACCGGTCCAGGCCGGAGGCGGAGACCGAGGCGCGACGCCGCCTCGTGGTCCTGCGGGTGAGCGTGTTCGCCGACGCCCGCGACGTCGCGGAGACGCTGATGGCCGGGATACCGGTCCTGCTCGACCTGACCGGCGCGGAGGGCGACGTCGCCAAGCGGATACTGGACTTCAGCACCGGCGTCGTCTTCGGCCTGGGCAGCGGCATGCACCGCGTCGACCGCAACGTCTTCCTGCTGACCCCGGCCGACACCGAGGTGACCGGACTGATGCAGGGCGTCGGGATCCCGGAGGAGTGAACGGTGGGTGACGGTGTCGCCCGATCGTGGGAAGCACGCACAAGCGGAACGGTTCGCCCCGCGCCGGCGCCCTGAGCGTCCCGCACATGACCTTGCCCCGCCCGGCGCCGCCGCTCTCCGCCGCGTCCGCCCCGCCCGCGCCTCTGCCGTCGCCCACCCCGCCCACCGCGTCCGCCCCCTCCTCCCGGACCGCCCACGGGCGCGGCGGCTCCCAGGGGCACCCCGACCGGCCGCACCTCACCGAGTTGCTGCTGTCCGCCTTCGCCGGGCACCGCAACACCGGGCTCCCGCTCGGCCCCCTCACCCTGCTCGCCGGGGTCAGCGGCAGCGGCAAGACCAGCGCGCTGCGGGCCTACGAGGCGCTCGCCCGGCTCGGCGGCGGGGCCGAACTCGAAGAGGCGTTCCCCGAGCCGGACGCGTGCGTGCCGGAGCGGGCCCGCGCCGACGCGCAGCACCGCCGGGGCTTCCGGATCGGCTGCACCGCCGACGGCCCCGAGGGCCCGGTCCGGCTGGAGGTCGCCGTGCAGACCGAACCGGAGCTGCGGATCGTGGGGGAGCGGCTGACGGCGGACGGGGTGGTCCTGCTGGAGACCGCGCTGCGCGACCCCGGCCGGCGCGCCGTCCAGGCCGCGTGGCACACGGCCGGATCGACCCCGGTCACCCGGGGCCCGTTGCCCGACGACCGGCTCGGCACCGCGCTGCTGCCGCTGCGCGTCGCGGGCAAGACGCCCGGCGAGCGCAGGGTGCTGGCCGCCGCCGAACAGATGGTGGTCGCCCTGCGCTCCGTCTTCGCCTGCGATCCCCGTCCCGACCGCATGCGCGACCCGGTACCGCTGGGCAGCGGGCGGCTGCTCGGCGGTTGCGGCAACCTCGCCGACGTGCTGTGGCGCACCCAGGCCGAGTGCGCGATCCGGTACGGGCTCCTGGTGTCCGCCGTGCGCGCGGGATGCGCCGGCCCGGTCGCCGGGCTGTGCGCCGAGCCGTACGGCGCCGGACTGGTCCGCGCCCTGCTCGACCGGGGCGACGGCATCCGCACCGACCTCGGTCGGCTGGGGGACGGAGAGCTCCGGTACCTCGCCCTCGCGCTGGTCCTGCTCACCGGGCCCGGTGTGCTGGAGGTCGACGCGTCCGGCGAGGTGCCCGCCGCGCTGCAGACGCTCACCGTGCTCGCCGACGGGCTCGACCGGGGGCTGGACCCGCTCCAGCGCGCGGAACTGCTGCGGCTGGCGGCGCGGATGTGCGAGCGCGGACACATCCGACTGGTCGGCGCGGTGAGCGACGCGTCCTGGGCCACGGGGGTGGGCGGAGTGACGGTGGTAGACCTGAACCGTGACTGACCCGACCGACCCGACCCACCCCACCGGCCCGCGCGCCCCGCTCGATGTGGCCGGACTCCAGCGCAGGCTCGCCGAGTTCGCCGCCGCGCGGAACTGGCAGCCGTATCACACGCCGAAGAACCTCGTCACGGCGCTCAGCGTGGAGGCGTCCGAACTCGTCGAGATCTTCCAGTGGCTGACGCCCGAGGAGTCGACCCGGGTCATGGACGACCCGGACACCGCGCACCGCGTCACCGACGAGGTGGCCGACGTGCTCGCGTACCTCCTCCAGTTGTGCGAGGTGCTCGGCGTCGACCCGCTGACCGCGCTGGACGCCAAGATCGACCGCAACGAGCGCCGCTTCCCGGTCTGAACCGCCCTCGCGTGGAGGGAGCCCCGTTGTCACGCTCCGTGTTCGACTTGTCGACCGTTTTTGAATTGTTGTCACCAGATTTCCGCCTTCTCCATGGCTTTTTGACTGAACAGGCCTCACTCTGGGTAATTGACAAGAGAGTTGGGTGGACGCGTGGGCAGCGCGTCGGACAGACAGGGGCAGCGCATATGGACGCTGTGCGGCTGATAGCGGCGAGCAGACGGGCCCTGACCACCGCCGGCGGTGTGCCGGAGCTCTCGGCGGAGGTGTGGCAGGCCCAGGCTCTCGCCCAGGCGATAGGGAGCCGCCTCGCGGTCGCCGGCCCACCCGAACTGCGGGGCGAGGCACTGGGTTTGACCGAACTGGCGGGCCGCGGCTGCGGTGTCCTGGACACCCCGCCACTCGGTCCCGCCGGCCCGCGCGCGGCCCGGCTCACCGAACTGGGCGACGCCCGGAAGACCCTGACGCACCTCGGCGGACTGCTCGGCGAGGTCGGTATCGCGCTGGTCGGCCTCGCCTGCTCCGCGGACGACGAGTCCGCGTACTGGCAGTGCGTGGAGGCCATCGACGCGGCGGACGAGTCCCGGGACCGCGTCCTGGAGATGCTCCGCAAGCTGGCGGACCGCGACCGTGCCCTGGCGGAGCGCGAGGCGGAACACACCTAGGGCCTGTGTGATGTTGTGATCAGTCTTGCCGGTCCGGATCCGCCTGGAAGGCGGATCCGGTAGGAAGACAATCGTGACGCGCAGACAACTCACCGAAGAACAGTGGAAGTTGATCGAGCCGTTCCTGCCGATAGGCGAGTACGGCCCGTACCCCGAGCGGCTGCGGGATCAGTTCGAGGGGGTGATCTGGCGGTTCAGGACGGGCGCGCAGTGGCGGGAGATGCCGGGCGAGTTCGGCCCCTGGCCGACCGTCTACGGACGCTTCCGGCTCTGGCGGAACGCCGGTGTCTTCACCGCCCTGCTGGAGGGCCTGATCGCCGAGGCCGCCCGCCGGGGCAAAACGGACCTGTCCCTGGTCAGCGTGGACTCCACGACCGTCCGCGCCCACCACGACGCCGCCGGGATGCTCGTCGGCCAGGAGGTCATGGAGGCGCTCGAGGAGGCCGCCGCCGAGCAGGAACAGGCCCGGCAAAAGGGGGCGACAAGGCGGAACAGAACGGGCGGGACGGCGGAAACGGGCCCGAGCGGGAAGAACGCCGGCGCGTCCGCCGCCGACGCAGGCTCCGCCTGAAGGAAGCCCTGCTCGGCCGGTCCCGCGGCGGACTGACCAGCAAGATTCACCTCGCCGCCGACCAAAAGCGCCGGCCGCTGTCGTTCGTGCTGACCGCCGGGCAGGCCGCGGACAGCCCGCAGTTCATCCCCGTGCTGAACAAGGTCCGGGTCCGCGGGCCGGTCGGCCGGCCCGCACCCGGCCCGGCGCGGTCGCCGCGGACAAGGCCTACTCGTCCCGCGCCAACCGCGCCTACCTGCGCAAACGGCACATCAGGGCGGTCATCCCGGAGAAGAAGGACCAGGCCGCCAACCGCAAGAGGAAGGGCAGCAGGGGCGGCCGTCCCGTCACGTACGACGCCGATCGTTACCGTGACCGCAACACCGTCGAGCGACTGATCAACCGGCTGAAGGACTGGCGCGGCATCGCCACACGCTTCGACAAGACGCCCGAGAGCTACCTCGCCGGCCTCGAACTCCGCGCCTCGATGATCTGGATCGGAGATCTCCTGCAAGCGGCCGATTGATCACAACATCACACAGGCCCTAGGGGCAGAACGCCTGGGCGCGCCTGGAGAGCAGTCACCGTCCGTCGCCGGGATTCACCCGGCCGCCGGTCGCGGGCGCGCGGGACCGGCCCGACCGTACCGGGTCCGACCAGGCAGGATGGAGACATGGATCTCCGAATTTTCACCGAGCCCCAGCAGGGGGCGACCTACGACACCTTGCTCACCGTCGCCAAGGCCACCGAGGACCTGGGCTTCGACGCCTTCTTCCGCTCCGACCACTACCTCAAAATGGGCTCCGGCGACGGCCTGCCCGGCCCCACCGACGCCTGGATCACCCTGGCCGGCCTCGCCCGCGAGACCAGGCGCATCCGGCTCGGCACCCTGATGACCGCCGGCACCTTCCGGCTCCCCGGCGTCCTCGCCATCCAGGTCGCCCAGGTGGACCAGATGTCCGGCGGCCGCATCGAACTCGGCCTGGGCGCGGGCTGGTTCGAGGAGGAGCACAGGGCGTACGGCATCCCCTTCCCCAAGGAGAAGCTCGCCCGCCTGGAGGAGCAACTGGAGATCATCACCGGGCTGTGGGCCACCGGGGCCGGCCAGACCTACGACTTCCATGGCACCTATTACGACCTCACGCGTTCCCCGGCGCTCCCCAAGCCGGCCCAGTCGAAGGTCCCGGTGCTCATCGGAGGCCACGGCGCCGTCCGCACCCCACGGATCGCCGCGCGCCACGCAGACGAGTTCAACATGCCCTTCGCCTCGATCGAGGACAGCGAGCGCCAGTTCGGCCGGGTGCGCGCCGCCGCCCGGGAAGCCGGCCGCGACCCCGGCGACCTCGTGTACTCCAACGCCCTGGTCGTCTGCGTCGGCAAGGACGACCGGGAGGTCGCCCGCCGTGCCGCCGCGATCGGCCGCGAGGCCGACGAGCTCAAGGCCAACGGCCTGGCGGGCTCGCCCGCCGAGGTCGTCGACAAGATCGGCCGCTACGCCGAGATCGGCGCCCGGCGCATCTACCTCCAGATCCTCGACCTCTCCGACCTCGACCACCTGGAACTGATCTCCTCCCAGGTCCAGTCCCAGCTGTCCTAGCCGACCGCACCCACCCCGGGTCCCACCCGGTGCCGGTGTGCGCGGGAACCGGCGGCCGGAAAAATTCCGACGGGGTTCGCACCTCTTGCCTGTACGTTGGCGTGGCGCGCCGGGCATCCGGCGCGTATCCACAGTTCAGAAGGTGTTCTGAGGTGTAACCACCGTGTTCCTGACGATCAGTACCACCGGCGCCCCCGAGCGCCCCGCGACCGACCTCGGTTTCCTGCTGCACAAGCATCCCGGGAAAGCGCAGGCGTTCTCCACCTCCTACGGCACGGCGCACGTCCTCTACCCCGAGGCGGACGACGAGCGCTGCACGGCGGCGCTGCTGCTGGAGGTGGACGCGGTGGCACTGATCCGGCGCGGCAGGGGCAAGGGCCGTGGCGGCGCACCCGACGCCGCGCTCGCGCAGTACGTCAACGACCGCCCGTACGCGGCGTCCTCGCTGCTCGCCGTCGCGCTGAGCGCGGTCTTCTCCAGTGCGATGCGCGGTGTGTGCAAGGCCCGCCCGGAGCTGCCGGGGCGACCGCTGCCGCTGCGCGTCGAGATACCCGCGCTGCCCGCGCGGGGCGGCCCCGCACTGGTCGGGCGGCTCTTCGAGCCGCTCGGCTGGACGGTCACGGCCGAGCCGGTGCCCCTGGACACCGAGTTCCCGCAGTGGGGCGACTCGCGGTACGTACGCCTCGTCCTGGAGGCGGACACCCTCACCCTCGCCGAGGCTCTGCGCCACCTCTACGTCCTGCTCCCCGTCCTCGACGACGCCAAGCACTACTGGGTGGCGTCCGACGAGGTGGACAAGCTGCTGCGCGCCGGTGAGGGCTGGCTGCCCGGCCACCCGGAGCAGAAGTTGATCACCAGCCGCTACCTGACCCGCCGCTGGTCGCTGACCCGGGAGGCGCTCGAGCGGCTGGAACTGGTACGGCTCGCGGAGGCCGACGACACCGCCGTCGAAGAGATCGACAACGCCGTGGGGGAGGACACCGAGAGCGAGGAGAAGCCGACCCCGCTCGCCGTGCTGCGCAGGGACGCGATCGTCGCCGCGCTCCGCGAGTCCGGGGCCGCCCGGGTGCTCGACCTCGGGTGCGGCCAGGGCCAGTTGGTGCAGGAGCTGCTGCGGAACCCGGCCTTCACCGAGATCGTGGGCCTCGACGTGTCCATGCGGGCGCTCACCCTCGCCTCCCGGCGGCTCAAGCTGGACCGGATCGGGGAACGGCAGGCGGCGCGGGTGAAGCTCCTCCAGGGCTCGCTGGCGTACACCGACAAGCGGCTCAAGGGGTACGACGCGGCCGTGCTCAGCGAGGTGATCGAGCACCTCGACCTGCCGCGGCTGCCCGCCCTGGAGTACGCCGTGTTCGGCGCGGCCCGCCCCGCACGGTCCTCGTGACCACCCCGAACGTCGAGTACAACGTGCGCTGGGAGAGCCTGCCGGCCGGCCAGGTCCGGCACGGCGACCACCGCTTCGAGTGGACCCGCGAGGAGTTCCGCGGCTGGGCGCGGAAAGTGGCCGAACGCCACGGTTACGACGTCGGGTTCGAGCCGATCGGACCCGACGACCCGGAGGTCGGGCCGCCCACCCAGATGGCCGTGTTCGTGACCGGGTCCGGGTCCGGGACAGTGAAGGAGGAGAAGGCCGCATGACCACCGCCGAAGCCCGAAGCACCGGGGGCCGGGCCCTGCCCGTCACCGACCTCTCCCTCGTCGTCCTCGTCGGCGCCTCCGGCTCGGGCAAGTCCACCTTCGCCCGCCGCCACTTCAAGCCCACCGAGGTCATCTCCTCCGACTTCTGCCGCGGCTTGGTCTCCGACGACGAGAACGACCAGGGAGCGTCCAAGGACGCCTTCGACGTCCTGCACTACATCGCCGGCAAGCGGCTCGCCGCCGGCCGCCGCACCGTCGTCGACGCCACCAGCGTCCAGCAGGACGCCAGGCGCCAACTGATCGACCTGGCCAGGCAGTACGACGTACTGCCGATAGCCATCGTGCTCGACGTGCCCGAGGAGGTGTGCGCCGAGCGCAACGCGGCCCGCGCCGACCGCGCGGACATGCCCCGCCGGGTCGTCCAGCGGCACATCCGCGAACTCCGCCGCTCCCTGCGGAGTCTGGAGCGCGAGGGCTTCCGCAAGGTGCACGTCCTGCGCGGTGTCGCCGAGGTCGAGAGCGCCACCGTCGTCACCGAGAAGCGGTACAACGACCTCACCCACCTCACCGGCCCCTTCGACATCATCGGCGACGTCCACGGCTGCGCCACCGAACTGGAGTCGCTGCTCGGCGCGCTGGGCTACACCGACGGCGTGCACCCCGAGGGCCGCACCGCGGTCTTCGTCGGTGACCTCGTCGACCGCGGCCCGGACAGTCCGGGCGTGCTCCGTCGGGTGATGTCGATGGTGAAGTCGGGCAGTGCGCTGTGTGTCCCCGGCAACCACGAGAACAAGTTCGGCCGGTACCTGAGGGGCCGCAAGGTCCAGCACACCCACGGCCTCGCCGAGACCATCGAGCAGATGGACCGCGAGAGCGAGGAGTTCCGCGCCGAGGTGAGGGAGTTCGTCGACGGTCTGGTCAGCCACTACGTCCTCGACGGCGGCAGGCTCGTCGTCTGCCACGCCGGGCTGCCGGAGAAGTACCACGGCCGTACCTCCGGCCGGGTCCGCAGCCACGCCCTGTACGGCGACACCACCGGCGAGACCGACGAGTTCGGCCTGCCCGTGCGCTACCCGTGGGCCGAGGACTACCGGGGGCGGGCCGCCGTCGTCTACGGCCACACCCCGGTCCCCGAGGCGACCTGGCTGAACAACACCATCTGTTTGGACACCGGGGCCGTGTTCGGCGGCAAGCTCACCGCGCTGCGCTGGCCGGAGCGGGAACTGGTCGACGTGCCGGCCGAGCGGGTCTGGTACGAGCCGACCCGCCCGCTGCGCACCGAGGCCCCCGGCGGCCACGACGGCCGCCCGCTGGACCTCGCCGACGTGCACGGCCGCCGGACCGTGGAGACCCGGCACGCCGGCCGGGTGGCCGTGCGCGAGGAGAACGCCGCCGCCGCGCTGGAGGTCATGAGCCGCTTCGCGATCGACCCGCGCCTGCTGCCCTACCTCCCGCCGACCATGGCCCCCACGGCCACCTCCCACCTGGACGGCTACCTGGAGCACCCGGTCGAGGCCTTCGCCCAGTACCGGGAGGACGGGGTCGAGCGCGTCGTGTGCGAGGAGAAGCACATGGGGTCGCGGGCGGTCGCCCTGGTCTGCCGGGACGCGGCCGCGGCCGCCAAGCACTTCGGTGTCGAGGACGGCCCGGCCGGATCGCTCTACACCCGTACCGGCCGCCCGTTCCTCGACGACGCCGCGGTCACCGAGGAGATCCTCGGCCGGCTGCGCACGGCGATCACCGAGGCCGGGCTCTGGGACACGCTCGAGACGGAATGGCTGCTGCTGGACGCTGAGCTGATGCCGTGGTCGCTGAAGGCGTCCGGGCTGCTGCGCTCGCAGTACGCAGCGGTGGGCGCCGCCTCCGGCGCGGTGTTCCCGGGTGCGCTGGCGGCCCTGGAGAAGGCCGCTTCCCGGGGCGTGGAGGTGAAGGGCCTCCTGGACCGCCAGCGCGAACGGGCCGACGACGCCGCCGCGTTCACCGACGCCTACCGCCGCTACTGCTGGCCCACCGACGGACTGGACGGCGTACACCTCGCCCCGTTCCAGATCCTCGCCGTCCAGGGCCGCAGCCTCGCCGCCCTGCCGCACGACGAGCAACTCGCCCTGCTCGACCGCATGGTCGAGCACGACGCCACCGGCCTGCTGCGGACCACCCGCCGCCTGTACGTGGACCCCGCCGACCCCGAGTCGGTGCGGGCGGGCGTCGACTGGTGGCTGGAGATGACCGGACGCGGCGGCGAGGGCATGGTCGTCAAGCCGGTCGGGGCCCTGGTCCGCGACCCGAAGGGCCGTCTGGTGCAGCCCGGCATCAAGTGCCGGGGCCGCGAGTACCTGCGGATCATCTATGGCCCCGAGTACACGCGCCCGGAGAACCTGGCCCGGCTGCGCGGCCGGTCCCTGGGCCACAAGCGGTCCCTGGCCGTCCGCGAGTACGCGCTCGGCCTGGAGGCCCTGGACCGGCTCGCCGAGGGCGAGCCGCTGTGGCGGGTGCACGAGGCGGTCTTCGGCGTACTGGCACTGGAGTCGGAGCCGGTCGACCCGCGACTGTAGCTTCGCCGGACTGCTCGCCGAACAGCTCCGGCACGTGGGCTTACGGGGCACCGAGCTCCGCGGGGACGGCAGGGCCGAGACGCTGGTCCACGAGTTCCTGGCGTCCCGGCCCCGCTACCTCACCGGCCTGCTGCACGGCGCGTACGCCTTCACCGGCGTCGCCGGGTCCTGGTGGGAGACCGGCTCGGTCACTTTGCACACGGGCCGGCGGCCGCCCACCCCGCCACCCGGCGGCTCTTGGCCCGCCCCGGACTGTGCCGGCCGCGGCGCACCGGCGGCGGAAGCCGATTTCCGTCCCGTCCGCAGAGGGGTGAACCTCCGCGCGGGTGGTCAGGATGGAGGCATGACCTACCACGTCGACTCCGAGGCCGGACGGCTGCGCCGTGTCATCCTGCACCGGCCCGATCTCGAGCTCAAAAGGCTCACCCCCAGCAACAGGGACGCCCTGCTGTTCGACGACGTGCTCTGGGTGCGCCGGGCGCGCGCCGAGCACGACGGGTTCGCCGACGTCCTGCGCGACCGGGGTGTCACCGTCCACCTCTTCGGTGAGCTGCTCGCCTCGACGCTGGACATCCCGGCGGCCCGCGAGCTCGTCCTGGGCCGTGTCTTCGACGAGAAGGAGTACGGCCCGCTGGCCACCGACCATCTCCGTGCGGCGTTCGAGGCGCTGCCCGTGGCCGAGCTCGCCGAGGCACTGGTCGGCGGGATGACCAAGCGGGAGTTCCTGGACGCCCACCCCGAGCCGACGTCCGTGCGCTTCCACGTCATGGAACTCGACGACTTCCTGCTCCGCCCCCTCCCCAACCACCTCTTCACCCGCGACACCTCCGCCTGGATCTACGACGGTGTCTCCATCAACGCCATGCGGTGGCCCGCCCGGCAGCGCGAGACCGTGCACTTCGAGGCGATCTACCGGCACCATCCGCTGTTCCGCGGGGAGGACTTCCACGTCTGGTCCGAGGGGCAGGCCGACTACCCGTCCACCATCGAGGGAGGGGACGTCCTCGTCATCGGCAACGGCGCGGTGCTGATCGGCATGAGCGAGCGGACCACCCCGCAGGCCGTGGAGATGCTCGCGTACAAGCTGTTCGCCACCGGTTCCGCCGAGACCATCGTCGCCCTCGACATGCCGAAGAGACGCGCCGTCATGCACCTGGACACGGTGATGACGATGATCGACGGCGACACCTTCACCCAGTACGCCGGCCTCGGCATGCTCCGTTCGTACACCATCGAACCCGGTGTCGGGGACAAGGAGCTGAAGGTCACCGACCACCCGCCGGAGCACATGCACCGTGCCATCGCCGCCGCGCTCGGGCTCAGCGAGATCCGGGTGCTGACCGCGACCCAGGACGTCCACGCCGCCGAGCGCGAGCAGTGGGACGACGGCTGCAACGTCCTGGCCGTGGAACCGGGCGTCGTCGTCGCCTACGAGCGGAACGCCACCACCAACACGCATCTGCGCAAGCAGGGCATCGAGGTGATCGAGATCCCCGGCAGCGAACTCGGCCGGGGGAGGGGTGGACCGCGCTGCATGAGCTGCCCGGTGGAGCGGGACGCGGTGTAGAGGTGCCGATGGGCGTTTGCATATAAATTCTGAGATTCGTATAGAGTTCCAGGTGTCCTCTGTACCTGCACCTCTGGAGCGCCCCCATGGCGACAGTCCCGACCGCCCTCGCCGGCCGCCACTTCCTCAAGGAGGTGGACTTCACCGCGCAGGAGTTCCTCGGCCTGCTCGACCTGGCCGCGGAGCTGAAGGCCGCCAAGAAGGCCGGGACCGAGACCCGGCACCTCCGGGGCAGGAACATCGCGCTGATCTTCGAGAAGCCCTCGACGCGGACCCGCTGCGCCTTCGAGGTGGCCGCCGCCGACCAGGGCGCCGCCACGACGTACATCGACCCGAGCGGCTCGCACATCGGGAAGAAGGAGTCCGCGAAGGACACCGCGCGGGTGCTCGGCCGGATGTTCGACGCGATCGAGTTCCGGGGGACTCCCAGTCGACCGTCGAGACCCTCGCCGAGCACGCGGGCGTGCCCGTCTACAACGGCCTGACCGACGACTGGCACCCCACCCAGATGCTCGCCGACGTGCTCACCATGACCGAGCACAGCGGCAAGCCGGTCACCGAGATCGCCTTCGCCTACCTCGGTGACGCCCGCTTCAACATGGGCAACTCCTACCTCGTCACCGCGGCCCTGCTGGGCATGGACGTGCGGATCGTCGCCCCGAAGACGTACTGGCCCGCCCAGGAGGTCGTCGACCGGGCGCGGGCGCTCGCGGAGTCCAGCGGGGCCCGCATCACGCTCACCGAGGAGATCGCCGAGGGGGTCGCGGGGGCCGACTTCGTCGCCACCGACGTCTGGGTCTCCATGGGGGAGCCCCAGGAGGTCTGGGACGAGCGGATCGCCGCCCTCGCGCCGTACGCGGTGACCATGGACGTCCTGCGCGCCACCGGCAACCCCGGCGTCCGCTTCCTGCACTGCCTGCCGGCCTTCCACGACCTGGGCACCCTGGTCGGGCGCGAGGTGTACGAGAAGCACGGTCTGGAGTCGCTGGAGGTGACCGACGAGGTGTTCGAGTCGGACCACTCGGTCGTCTTCGACGAGGCGGAGAACCGGATGCACACGATCAAGGCGGTCCTGGTGGCGACCCTGGCCTGAGGTGCGGGCGGGCCGGCGTCGGCGCTGGTTCAGGCGGGCCGCCGCTGTCGCGGTACCACTGCCAGCCGGAACCACACCGCCTTGCCGGACTCGGTCGGGCGGTGACCGCACGACGAGCTCAGGGCGCGGATCAGCAGAAGCCCGCGCCCGTGCTCCTGCCAGGGGTCCGGCGCGCCGGGAGTGGGACGGGTCAGGTCACCGGGCGGTGCCGGGTCGGCGTCGTGCACCTCGACCTGGCAGCCGGTCGGCAGCAGTTCCACCACCAGCTCGATCGGCGTGCTCCCCGAGGTGTGCTCCACCGCGTTGGCCACCAGCTCGGCGGTGAGCAGCTCCGCCGTGTCGCTGTCCGCGGCGTGCTGCCGTTCGGCCAGCGCCGTACGGACCAGCGCACGGGCGACGGGCACGGCCGCGGTGGTGTGCGGCAGCGCGACGCGCCAGGAGGGGGAGGTCAGGGATTCGTGCACGTGGATCCGTTCAGGGAGAGCAGGCGGGCGGTCCTGCTTTCAATCACTCAATCGTACGGGGCCCCGACCGGATCCTTTCAGGGGCACCCGGGTACATCTATCGCGTACTCATGACGGCAGTCACGAATGGATGACAGCTTCGCGGGGTAGTGCTCAGTGAAGTGAGCCGTGCAGCAGCCGCAGTGCGACACCGTGCGGCGCGCCCGCCCGAGGAGGCCGCCCTCATGAGTCCCTTCACCGGCTCCGCCGCCCGCACCCCCCGCTGGGAGCATCTGCGCGTCGACCTCGCCGACGGCGTCGCCACCGTCACCCTCGCCCGTCCCGACAAGCTCAACGCGCTCACCTTCGGCGCCTACGCCGACCTGCGCGACCTGCTCGCCGAGCTGTCCCGGGAGCGGGCGGTGCGGGCCCTGGTGCTGGCCGGGGAGGGGCGCGGCTTCTGCTCCGGGGGTGACGTCGACGAGATCATCGGTGCGACCCTCGGCATGGACACCGCCCAGCTCCTCGACTTCAACCGGATGACCGGGCAGACCGTACGGGCGATCCGGGAGTGCCCGTTCCCGGTGATCGCCGCGGTGCACGGCGTCGCGGCCGGAGCGGGTGCCGTCCTCGCCCTGGCCGCGGACTTCCGGGTCGCCGACCCCACCGCCCGCTTCGCCTTCCTCTTCACCCGGGTCGGCCTGTCCGGCGGCGACATGGGCGCCGCGTATCTGCTGCCCCGGGTGGTCGGCCTCGGCCACGCGACCCGGCTGCTCATGCTCGGCGAACCGGTACGGGCGCCCGAGGCCGAGCGGATCGGCCTGATCAGCGAACTCACCGACGAGGGCAGTGCCGGCACCGCGGCCCGGGCCCTCGCCCGCCGGCTGGCCGACGGCCCGGCGCTGGCGTACGCCCAGACCAAGGCGCTGCTCACGGCCGAACTGGACATGCCGCTGGCCGCCGCCGTCGAGCTGGACGCCGCCACCCAGGCCCTGCTCATGAACGGCGAGGACTACGCCGAGTTCCACGCGGCCTTCACCGAGAAGCGCCCCCGAAATGGCGGGGGCGGTAGCCGTGAGGGACATCGGAGCCGTGAAGGACACCGGTGCCGGGAAGGTCGCGGTGGTCGGTGGCGGGCCCGGCGGCCTGTACGCGGCGGCGCTGCTCAAACGCCTCGACCCCGCGCGCGAGGTCACCGTCTGGGAGCGCAACGCCCCCGACGACACCTTCGGCTTCGGCGTCGTCCTGTCCGACGAGACCCTCGGCGGCATCGAGCACGCCGATCCGGTGGTCCACGCGGCGCTCCGGGCGGACTTCGTCCGCTGGGACGACATCGACATCGTCCACCGCGGTGTACGCCACACCTCCGGCGGCCACGGCTTCGCCGCCCTCGGCCGGCGCAGGCTGCTGGAGATCCTGCACGAACGCTGCCGCTCCCTCGGCGTCGACCTGCGCTTTCGCGCCGAGGCGCCGGACCCCGCACACCTGGCCCGGGCGTACGACCTGGTGGTGGCCTCCGACGGAGTGCACAGCGGCACCCGCGCCGCCTTCGCGGACGTCTTCCGGCCCCGGATCACCGAGCACCGCTGCCGCTACATCTGGCTGGCCGCGGACTTCGCCTTCGACGCCTTCCGCTTCGAGATCGCCGAGACCCCGCACGGCGTGATGCAACTGCACGGCTACCCCTTCTCCGCCTACGCGTCCACGGTGATCGTCGAGATGCGCGAGGAGGTGTGGCGGGCCGCCGGGTTCGGCGAACTCGACGAGGCGCAGTCGATCGAGCGCTGTGCCAAGATCTTCGCCGACGCGCTCGGCGGCCGCCCGCTGCGCTCCCACAGGTCGACGTGGACGGCCTTCCGCACGGTCGTCAACGACCGCTGGTCGCACGGCAACGTCGTGCTCCTCGGCGACGCCGCCCACACCGCCCACTTCTCCATCGGCTCCGGCACCAAACTCGCCGTCGAGGACGCCCTGGCCCTGGCCGCCTGCTTGCGTGAACACCCCACGCGGCAAGCCGCGTTGCGCGCGTACGAGACGGAACGGCGGCCGGTCGTCACCTCCACCCAGCGAGCGGCACGGGCCAGCCTGGAGTGGTTCGAGGACCTGGAGCTGTATCTCGCGGAGCCGCCCCGGCAGTTCGCCTTCAACCTGCTCACCCGCAGCCGCCGCGTCACCCACGACAACCTGCGCCTGCGCGACGCCCGCTTCACCGGGGCCGTGGAGCGCGAGTTCGGCTGCCCGCCCGGCACGCCCCCGATGTTCACCCCGCTGCGGCTGCGCGAACTGACCCTGCGCAACCGTGTCGTCGTCTCCCCCATGGACATGTACTCGGCCACCGACGGCGTCCCCGGCGACTTCCACCTCGTCCATCTGGGCGCCCGTGCGCTGGGCGGAGCCGGGCTGGTCATGACGGAGATGGTGTGCGTGAGCGCCGAGGGGCGCATCACGCCCGGCTGCGCCGGTCTCTACACCGACGGTCAGGCCGCGGCATGGCGGCGGATCACCGACTTCGCGCACGCGGCGGCACCCGGCACCGCGATCGGCGTACAACTCGGCCACAGCGGCCGCAAGGGCTCGACCAAGCTGATGTGGGAGGGCATGGACGAGCCGCTGGACACCGGCAACTGGCCCCTCGTGGCCGCCTCCCCCCTGCCGTACCGGCCGGACAGCCAGACCCCGCACGAGCTGACCCGCGCCCGACTCGACGACATCCGCGAGCAGTTCACCTCGGCGGCCGAGCGGGCCGCGCACGCCGGATTCGACCTGCTGGAACTGCACTGCGCCCACGGCTATCTGCTCTCCGGCTTCCTCTCCCCGCTGACCAACCGCCGCACCGACGCCTACGGCGGCCCGCTCGAACACCGGCTCCGCTTCCCGCTGGAGGTCTTCGACGCCGTCCGCGCGGTGTGGCCGAAGCAGCGGCCCATGACCGTCCGCCTCTCCGCCACCGACTGGGCCGACGGCGGCACCACGGCCGAGGACGCCGTCGCGATCGCCCGCGCCTTCGCCGCGCACGGCGCCGACGCGATCGACGTGTCCACCGGGCAGGTCGTGTCCGACGAGAAGCCGGAGTTCGGCCGTTCCTACCAGACGCCGTTCGCCGACCGCATCCGCCACCGCGTCGGCGTGCCCGTGATCGCCGTCGGCGCGATCTCCTCCTGGGACGACGTCAACTCGCTGATCCTGGCCGGACGCGCGGACCTGTGCGCGCTGGCCCGCCCCCACCTCTACGACCCGCACTGGACCCTGCACGCGGCGGCCGAGCAGGGCTACGAGGGCGAGGGGGTCGTCTGGCCCGCGCCCTACCGGGCCGGCCGCAGACCCCCGCGGACCGGCCGCACGGACGCCCCCAGACCCCGGCTGACCCTGGGGGACTGAGAGAACGACCGGCCCGGGGGGGTCACAGTCCGGCGAAGACGGCCCCCGCGTCCCGCAGGCGTGCGTGCAGGCCGTGGAAGACGCTCGCCGACCGGGTCCCCGGCCAGTCCCCGGGCAGCAGGCCGGCGGGCAGACCCGGGTCGGTGTAGGGGAGGTGGCGCCAGGAGTCGAGGGCGAGGAGATAGTCGTGGTAGGCCTCCTCGGGAGGGGTGTCCGCACGCTCCCGCCAGGCGTCCAGCACGCGCGCGTGGCGCTCCAGGAACGCCTCGTGCTCCTTCGCGATCCCCTCGAGGTCCCACCAGCGGGCGACCGCCTCGGCGGTGGGCGCGTAACCGAGGTGCTCACCGCGGAAGAAGTCGACGTAACCATCCAGCCGCAGCCGCTGAAGGGTGTGCCGGGTCTCCTCGTACAGCCGCGCGGGCGCGATCCACACACCGGGCGCGGCGGTGCCGAAACCGAGGCCGGACAGGCGGGAGCGCAGGACGTGCCGCTTCTGGCGCTCGGACTCCGGCACCGAGAACACCGCGAGCACCCAGCCCTCGTCGCCGGGTGCGGTGGTCGCGTAGATGCGGCGGTCGCCGTCGTCCAGCAACTGGCGGGCTTCCGGGGACAGTTCGTAGCCGGCCGCGCCCTGCGCGGTGCGGGCCGGGACGAGCAGTCCGCGCCGCTTGAGCCGGGACACCGAGGAACGCACGGAGGGGGCGTCGACGCCGACCGCGGCCAGCAGCCGGATCAGCTCGGCGACGGGCACGGGGCCCGGCACGAAGCGGCCGTAGGCGCCGTAGAGCGTGACGATGAGAGACCTCGGAGCGTGCTGCGCGGACTGGTCGGACACGTTGATCATCTTAGGTCGTCTTGATCCACTCCGGTCCTCGGCATCGGTGTCACCCCTGGTCAGCTCCCGTACCGGCGGTGGTGCGCAGGCGGAACCGCTGGAGTTTGCCGGTCGCGGTGCGCGGCAGCGCGTCCAGGAAGACGATCTCGCGCGGGCACTTGTACGGCGCGAGCTCCGCCTTCACGAAGGCGCGCAGGGCCTCGGCGTCCCGCTCGGCGCCCTCCTTGAGGACCGTGTACGCCACCACGACCTGGCCGCGCGTCTCGTCGGGCCGCCCGACCACCGCCGCCTCCAGGACGTCCGCATGGCGCAGCAGGGCGTCCTCGACCTCGGGGCCCGCGATGTTGTACCCGGCCGAGATGATCATGTCGTCGGCGCGGGCGACATAGCGGAAGTAGCCGTCGGGCTCGCGGACGTAGGTGTCGCCGGTGACGTTCCAGCCGTCGCGCACGTACTCCCGCTGGCGCGGATCGGCGAGGTAGCGGCAGCCGACGGGGCCGCGCACCGCGAGCAGCCCCGGCTCGCCGTCGGGCACGGGAGTGCCGTGGGCGTCCTGCACGCGCGCGTGCCATCCGGGGACCGGGACTCCCGTGGTTCCGGGTCTGATCCCTTCGTCGGCGGCGGAGATGAAGATGTGCAGCAGTTCGGTGGCGCCGATGCCGTTGATGACCCGCAGCCCGGTGCGCTCGTGCCAGGCCCGCCAGGTCGCCGCCGGCAGGTTCTCGCCCGCCGAGACGCAGCGCCGCAGCGACGAGATGTCGGGTCCGCCGTGCCCGTCGGGTCCGCCGTGCCCGTTGAGGGTCCCGAGCATCGCCCGGTAGGCCGTGGGCGCGGTGAACAGCACCGACACCCGGTGCTCGGCGATCGCGGTCAACAGCTGTGCGGGATGGGCCTGTTCGAGCAGCAGCGCGCTGGCGCCCGCCCGCAGCGGGAAGACCACGAGCCCGCCCAGGCCGAAGGTGAAGCCGAGCGGCGGACTGCCGGCGAACACGTCGTCCGCCTCCGGCCGCAGGACGTGCCGGGAGAAGGTGTCCGCGATCGCGAGCACGTCCCGGTGGAAGTGCATGCAGCCCTTGGGGCGGCCGGTGGTGCCCGAGGTGAAGGCGATCAGCGCCACGTCGTCCGCCGTGGTGTCCACGACCTCGTACGGTGTGCCGGGCGCCGGGCGGTTCAGCAGGTCGTCCGGCGCGTCACCGCCGTACGTGGTGATCCGCAGGCCGGGGATCTCCGCCCGGGCGAGGTCGTCGACGGCCCGGGCGTCGCACAGCGCGTGCCGTACGTCGGCGATCTCGCAGATCGTGCTCAGCTCGTGCGGACGCTGCTGGGCCAGCACGGTGACGGCGATCGCGCCCGCCTTGAGCACCGCCAGCCAGCAGGCGGCAAGCCAGGGCGTGGTGGGGCCGCGCAGCAGCACCCGGTTGCCGGGGACGACGCCGAGGTCGCCGGTGAGGACGTGCGCGAGCCGGTCCACGCGGGCGCGCAGGTCGCCGTACGTCCAGATGCCGCCGTCGGGAGTGCGGAACGCCGGACGGTCGCCCGGCGGGCCGTGCAGCAGCTCGGCGGCGCAGTTCAGCCGTTCGGGGTAGTCCAGCTCCGGCAGGTCGAAGCGGAGTTCGGGCCACTGGCCGGGTGGCGGGAGGTGGTCGCGGGCGAAGGTGTCGAGGTGCCCGGTGGTGCGCGGGCGCCCGGTGGCCCGTGGATTCATGAGGGTTCGCCCCCTTGGCGTGGTGGGCTCGCATCAGGAGCGTATCGCGTTGATGACGGCAGTCAACGGTTCGCGATAGCCTGACGGGGCTCACTCGGACGGGCCTCATCGGGCGCGGGGAGGGAAGGAACCGGCGATGACCGCATTCTCGCTCGAACCGGAACAACTCGCCTGGTGCACCCGGTTGCGTGCGCTGGCCGCCGAGCGTCTGCGCCCGCTCGCCGAGAAGGGCGAGCCGGGCCGGGTCAACCGGCCCCTCGTCGCCGAACTCGGCACCCTTGGCCTGCTGCCCCGCCTGTTCACCTCCGGAGCGCTCGACCTGTGCCTGATGCGCGAGTCCCTGGCCCACGGCTGCACCGAGGCGGAGACCGCCCTCGCGCTCCAGGGCCTGGGCGCCCACCCCGTGCACACCCACGGCACCGAAGAGCTGCGGGCCCGCTGGCTGCCCCGGGTGGCGGACGGCACGGCGGTCGCGGCGTTCGCGCTCAGCGAGCCGGGGCCGGCTCGGACGCGGCGGCGCTCTCCCTGACCGCCGACCCGGACGGCCCCGGCCGCTGGCGGCTCACCGGCGAGAAACGCTGGATCTCCAACGCCCCCGAGGCCGACTTCTACACCGTCTTCGCCCGCACCACCCCCGGCGCCGGTGCCCGAGGCGTGACCGCCTTCCTGGTGCCCGCCGACCGTCCGGGCCTCACCGGCACCGCCCTCGACATGCTCTCCCCGCACCCCGTCGGAGCCCTCACCCTCGACGCCGTACCGGTAAGGGCCGACGACCTGCTCGGCGAGCCCGACCGCGGCTTCCGGGTCGCCATGGGCACCCTCAACCTGTTCCGGCCCAGCGTCGGCGCGTTCGCGGTCGGCATGGCGCGGGCGGCCCTGGACGCCACCCTCGGACACACCGCCGGACGCGAGGCGTTCGGCGGCCGGCTGAGCGATCTGCAGGCGGTGTCCCACCAGGTCGCCGAGATGGCCCTGCGCACGGAGTCGGCCCGCCTGATGGTGTACGCGGCCGCCGCGGCGTACGACGCGGGCGCCCCCGACGTTCCCCGGCGCGCCGCCATGGCCAAGCTGCTGGCCACCGAGACCGCGCAGTACGTCGTCGACCGGGCCGTCCAACTGCACGGCGCACGGGCGCTGCAACGCGGGCACCTGCTCGAACACCTCTACCGCGAGGTCCGGGCCCCCCGCGTCTACGAGGGGGCCAGCGAGGTCCAACGGGACATCATCGCCAAGGAGTTGTACAAGAGCCTGGAGGACCGATGACCGCCGAGCGCGTCAACCCGCCCGACCTCTGCCCGCCTGGCCTTCTCGCACGCCGTCGTCGCCACCGGCTCCAGGGTGGTGTTCCTGGCCGGCCAGACCGCCCTCGACGGCGACGGCAAGGTCGTCGGCGACACCCTGCCCGAGCAGTTCACGCGGGCCCTCGCCAACCTCCTCGCCGCCCTGCGCGCCGCCGGCGGCACCCCGGCCGACCTGGCCCGCGTCACCGTCTACGCCACCGACGTCGCCGCGTACCGCGTCCACGCCCGCGAACTCGGCCGTGTCTGGCGGCGGTTGGCCGGGACCGACTACCCCGCGATGGCGGTGGTCGAGGTCGCCCGCCTGTGGGACGAGCAGGCGATGGTGGAACTCGACGGCTTCGCCCTGCTGCCCTGACCTCCCGCCGTCCTGACCGCCTGGGCCGGCGACGACTGCAGCGGACCCTGACCGGTGCCCTGGAGAGCCTGGCCGCGCACTGGGGCGCCGAGGCGCCCCGCCTCACGGCGAGGGGCCGCGACGGCATCCGCCGGGAGATCCTGCCCCCGCCTGAGGCGAGCGGGCCCGCACGCCCGGCAACCGGGACGCGTGGTGAACTCCGCGGGATCAAATTTCGTTGGCCGGCCAGGCCAGCAGGCGGGCGCCGATGACCGCCGTCTGGAGCATGTAGCGGTGCGCCGGGTCCGACGGGTTGGCGCCGGTGAGTTTGTGGATGCGCTCCAGCCGGTACGTCAGCGCCCGCACACTCAGGGAGAGCCGGCGGGCCGCCTCCGCCGCGACACAGCCGGAGTCGAAGTACGCGGTGAGCGTGTCGAGGAGGGGCTCCGCACCGCCCCGGGCCGTGGTGAGCGGACCGAGGGTGTTGCGGACCAGATCGGCCATCGCCTGGCGGTCGCGGGACAGGACGGGGTAGACGAGCAGATCGGCGGCGCGCAGCAACGGGTCGTCGAGCCCCAGCCGCTCGGCTATCTCCAGGGTGCGCAGGGCCTCTTCGTACGAGTGGACGACACCGCCGGGCCCGGGCCGCGGGCGGCCGATGGCGACCTGGCCGCCGTCGGTGGCGGCGTGCGCCTGCTTGGCGAAGTGGGTGAGCACCTCGCCGTGGTGACCCGGCGCGACGCACAGCAGCCGCCCGTCCTTGGTGGTGAGCAGGATGCTGCGGTCACCGAACCGGGCGACGAGGGCCTGCTCCACCTGCCGCGGCACGGCGTCCCCCTCGTCGTAGGGGGCGGGGCCCCGGGCGACGGCGACGGCGTGGGCCTGGGACAGCCGCAGGCCGAAGCGGTCGGCGCGTTCGGCGAGCCGGCCCAGGTCGCTGCGCCCGTGGAGCAGATCATCGATGAACTCCCGCCGGGCCGCCTCTTCCCGGCGGACCGCAAGCCGCTGCGCCCGCTCGTAGCCCTCGGCGAAGGCGTCCACGGCCTGCTGGACGGCCAAGAGCGCCTCCTCGGCCGAGTCGGTGTGGCCGCGCGGCCAGGCGTCGCGTGCGGCGATCAGGTGGGTGCGCACCAGGGCGCGCAGTCCGAAGCCCGCCTCCGCGGCGCGCTCCCCCAGCGCTTTCCGGGAGGCCAGCTCGTCCCGGGTGAGGCGCCGACCGGTGGCCGCGACCTCCTCCAGGATCTGGGCATAACCTTCGAGATAATCCTCCGGAATCTCCCGCTCTGCCACATCGCCCCTTCGATTTTGACGCGTCCTTGACGCCGTCTTGATGCGTCGTTGATGCCCTACCCGGCATGAAGACCCTAGTGAACATTGCCGAGTTCCGGCAATGCGCGGACGGAACCGGAGCGGGCAACATGGTCCGCGGGGAGCACCACGGATGGTTCCGGTGCCCGGCATCGGCAGGCGCCGGGCACCGAACCCGAGGGGACCGGTGCTGCCGTCGGCACGAGCCGCGAGCGGGAAGGGGGGATGGGCATGTACATGATCGCAGAGGCCGCCACGGGCCTGGCCCCGGTGTTCCCGTACCTGCTCACCGCCGCCCTCGTCGTGGCGGCCTGCTTCTGGCTGCTGGTGGTCGTGGGTGCCGCCACTCCCCACGCCTTCGACTCGGACGCGGATCTCGACGCCTGGGGGATGGGCGGGGTGCCGGTCGCTCTCGCGCTCTCCCTGCTGGCCCTGTTCACCTGGCTGCTGGCCACGGGCGCGACCGTGCTGCTGGCCGTCCACGTCCCCGACGGGTCCGCCGCGGGATCGCTGCGCCTGCCGGTCGTGTGCGGCGCGCTGCTCGCCGCCTGGCGGCTGACCCGCTTCTTCGTGCGCCCGTTGCACCGCCTCCTCCCTGACGAACCCGAGCCGTCCCGGTAGTCCCGCGGGCTCGGAGGGAACCGGGGCGGTGCGCCGCACGTGTCTCGTGACGGAGCCGATCCACGGCTCCCGCGCATGCCGAGCGTGCCGCGCGACCACGCCGTACGAGCCGTCCGAGCCGTACGGGCCGAGCCGCACCGGGAGGCTCCGCCCGCTCCACTCCTCGACGCCCGGCGTCGACCTGTCACTTCTGTCCGTCACAAAGCCCTGAAGGACGTGTCCCATGGATACTGCCACCGTGGGCGTCGCCGTGCTCGTCGGCGTCTGCCTGATCCTCGTCATCGCCGCCCTGTTCATCATGACCAAGCTGTTCCGCAAGGTGGAGCAGGGCAAGGCGCTCATCGTCTCCAAGATGCGCAAGGTCGACGTGACCTTCACCGGGCAGGTCGTGCTGCCGGTGCTGCACAAGGCCGAGGTGATGGACATCTCGGTGAAGACCATCGAGATCACCCGGGCCGGCAAGGAAGGCCTGATCTGCCAGGACAACATCCGCGCCGACATCCGCATCACGTTCTTCGTCAAGGTCAACAAGACCGTGCAGGACGTCATCAAGGTCGCGCAGGCGGTCGGCACGGCGCGGGCCAGCGACCGCAACACCCTGCAGGAGCTGTTCCACGCGAAGTTCTCCGAGGCGCTGAAGACCGTCGGCAAGCAGCTGGACTTCACCGACCTCTACACCAAGCGTGAGGAACTGCGGTACCGGATCATCGAGGTCATCGGTGTCGACCTGAACGGCTACCACCTCGAGGACGCGGCGATCGACTACCTGGAGCAGACGCCGTTGTCCCAGCTGGACCCGGGCAACGTGCTCAACGCGCAGGGCATCCGCAAGATCACCGAGCTGACGGCCATCGAGCACGTCCGCACCAACGAGGCCCAGCGCGGCGAGGAGAAGGAGATCACCCGGCAGAACGTCGACGCGCGGGAGGCGATCCTGGAGCTGGAGCGCCGCCAGACCGACGCCGAGATCAAGCAGCGCCGGGAGATCGAGACCGTACGGGCCCGTGAGGAGGCAGAGACGGCGCGGGTGGTGGAGGAGGAGCGGCTGCGCGCGCAGAGCGCCTTCCTGCGCACCGAGGAACAGCTCGGCGTGCAGCGCGAGAACCAGGCCCGCGAGGTTGCCGTCGCCGCCAAGAACCGCGAGCGGGTCATCGCCGTGGAGAGCGAGCGCATCGAGAAGGACCGGATGCTGGAGGTCATCGCCCGCGAGCGGGAGACCGAGCTGACCCGGATCGCCGCCGACAAGGAGGTCGAGGCCCAGAAGCGGGAGATCGCCGAGGTCGTCCGGGAGCGGGTCGCGGTGGACCGTACGGTCGCCGAGCAGGAGGAGTCGATTCTGAAGCTGCGGGCCGTGGAGGAGGCGGAGCGGCATCGGCAGGCCGTGATCATCGCGGCCGAGGCCGAGGCGCAGGAGAAGCTGGTCAAGGACATCAAGGCCGCCGAGGCCGCCGAGCAGTCCGCCACGCACCGCGCCGCCGAGGAACTGACCCTGGCCGAAGCCCGGTTGAAGACCGCCGACCTGGACGCGCAGGCGAAGCTGCGGATGGCCGAGGGCATCCAGGCGGAGGCCGCCGCCGAGGGGCTCGCCGCCGTGCAGGTCCGCGACAAGGAGGCCGAGGTCATCGAGAAGGCCGGCCGTGCCGAGGCCGAGGCGGCCGGGGCCCGGATGCGTGCCGAGGCCGAGGGCGCGCGGGCCAAGGCGCTCGCGGACGCGGAGGCCATCAGCGGGAAGCTCAGGGCGGAGGCGGCCGGCCTCACCGAGAAGGCGGCGGCGATGGCCGCGCTGGACGAGGCGTCCCGCGGTCACGAGGAGTACCGGCTGCGGCTGGAGGCGGAGAAGGACGTACGGCTCGCCGGCCTCGAGGTGCAGCGGCAGGTCGCCGAGGCGCAGGCCACGGTCCTCGCGACCGGCCTGGAGAACGCCGACATCAACATCGTCGGCGGGGAGTCCGTGTTCTTCGACCGGCTGATGTCGTCGATCGCCCTCGGCAAGAGCGTCGACGGGTTCGTCCAGCACTCCGAGACCGCCCAGGCCCTCGCCGGGCCCTGGCTGGACGGCACGGCGAACTTCACCGACGACCTGAGCCGGATGCTGGGCTCCGTGTCGAGCGCCGACGTGCAGCACCTGACGGTGTCCGCGCTGCTGATGCAGCTGATGAAGGCGGGCGGCGAGAACACCGGACAGCTTCAGCAACTGATCGAAAAAGCTGGGGAGTTGGGACTTGCGGACACCCCGCTGGCCGCGCTGAACGGCCACGCGAGGGCCTGACGCGCCCGACCACCCCCCTCGGGAGCCGCCGCACAGGGGACGGCGGCTCCCGACCGCTCCCTCCCGAGAGGCAGCCATGAGCACCGGCATCCACGAGACGCCCGACACCCGCGCCCACGCCCCGGCCGGCGACAGCGGTCCCGGCCCCGGCGCCGGCGCAGGCCGCCACGAGTCGGTCGACGGCGGCACCTACCAGGTGCTGCGCGACCGGCTGTCCGCGCAGGCCACCGAACTCGCCCGCCGCACCGAAGCGTTGAACCGGCTGAGGATCGAGGCGTTCGGCTCCACGGAACTGCGCCTCACCGGCACCGAACGGCTGCGCACCGACCGCACGAGCGTGCCCCGCGACATCGTCGCCGTGGGCGACGTGCTCCTCTTCGGTTACGGCGCCCAGCCCCGCCCGGACGCGGACACCGCCGTCGGTGACGTCCTCGCCGCCCACGACCGCGACCTGGGCCGGCTGCCCGACGACGCCGTGCCCGGACTCCTCGACGACCCCGCCTTCGTGCGGGAGTTCGCCGCCCTGCACCGCTACTACCGCCAGGCACGCCTGCTGCGGCTGCGCCGCGTCGACGGGAAACTGCTCGCCGTCTTCCAGACCGGCGAGAAGGCCGGCGACATCCGCGTCCTGCGCTGGTCGGTGACCGAGGACGGCCGGGCCTCCTTCCTCGACGCGCGCGGCGACCGCGACCACGCGCGCACCCCGGTCCCGGACATCGAATGGATCCGCACCACCCGCGAGGACCACGTCCTCGGCCGGCACCCGCACGTCTCCGTCCAGGGCGAGGTCTTCGTCGACACCCTCGGCGGCACGCTCACCGTCAAGGCGGAGAGCGACACCGAAACCCCCGACGGCATCCACACCGAACCGGTCGAGGAGCCGCTCCAGTCCCTCGCCGACGCGGAGATCGCGTACGCCCGCGCCGGCGCCCTGATCCTGCTGCGCGTCCTCCCCTACAAGGAGACCGCGCACCGCCATCTCGTCTTCAACACCCTCACCCGGACCGTCGTCCGCCTCGACGGCGTCGGACAGGGCTGCCGTCGCCTGCCCGAGGACCAGGGCATCGTGTTCCCCGGCGGCTACTGCCTGGCCGCCGGCCCCCACAAGACGTACGAACTCGACACGAGCGGCATGGAGTTCGAGCGTGAGGTGCGCTCACCCAACGGCGAGGACGTGCTGTACGCCTTCCACGCACCCGGCCGCGGCCGCGCCCTGCTGCTGTCGTACAACGTGATCCGCGAGGAGGTCGCCACCCCGCTGACCTGCCACGGCTGGGCCCTGTTCGACGACGGCGCGCTCACCCTGCTGCGGCCCGACGGCGACGAACCGGCCCGCGTCCACCCACTCCAGCTGTGGCACTCGCCCTACGTCTCCGACACCCACGCCGCCGCCCAACCCGTCGGCGACGGCCCCCTGGACCGGGTCGGCAACGCCGACCTCGTACGCGGCGTCTCCGACTGCCTGTCCCTGGCCCGCTCCGTCACCGAGACCACCCCGACGACCGAGGTGTACGAGGCCCTGGTCGCCGCCTGCGTCCGCACCGCGGACGCCCACCACTGGCTGGGCGAGCCCGAACTCGGCGACTTGCGCGCCCCGTTGGAGCAGGTGCGCGGCACCGCCGAACAGGTCCTGGCCGAGTTCGAGACCGTGCGCGACCTCTCCCGCCGGGCCGCCGAAGCGCTCGACGAGGCGGCCGGCCGCATCACCTCCGTGGTACGCCGGCTGCGCGGCGAGCAGCCCCGCGAGGCCGCCGCCTGGGTCGCCGGACTCACCGAACTCCGCCACGCCCAGGGCCATCTGCTGACCCTGAAGGAGATGCGGTACGCCGACCACGCCCGCATCGACGAACTCGCCGCCGAGGCCGGGCACGATCTCACCTCCTTCGGACAGCGCGCGGTCACCCGTCTCGCCCGCGAGGACGCCTTCGCCGCCCACCACGCCGACGTCGAACGGCTCGTTGCCGACGCGGAGGCGATCGGCACCACCGCCGAGGCGACCCCGGTCGCCGCCCGCCTGGACGAACTCGCCGACGGACTGCGGACGGTGACCGAGGTCGTCGCCGGCCTCGACCTCGGCGACGCGACCGTCCGCACCGCCGTACTGGAACGCGTCGCCGAGGCCCTCGGCGGCGTCAACCGCGCCCGCGCCACCCTCGACGCCCGCCGGCGCGGCCTGCGCGACCGGGAGGCACGCGCCGGATTCGCCGCCGAGATCGCCCTGCTCGGCCAGACGGTCACCGGTGCCCTCGCCGCCGCGACCGACCCCGAGTCCTGCGACGAACAACTGACCCGGGTACTCGCTCAGTTGGAAACCCTGGAGTCCCGCTTCGCGGAGTTCGACGAGGGTCTCGGCGAACTCGCCGACCAACGCACCGAGATCTACGAGGCGTTCGCCGCCCGCAAGCAGAGCCTCACCGACGCCCGCGCCCGCCGCGCCGAACACCTCGCGTCCGCCGCCGACCGCGTCCTCGCGACGATCGCCCGCCGTTCCGCCACCCTCGCCGACACCGACGAGGTGAGCACCTACTTCGCCTCCGACCCGCTGGTCGCCAAGGTCCGCCGCACCGCCGACGAACTGCGCGAACTCGGCGACCGCGTCCGGGCCGAGGAACTCGACGGACGACTCAGGTCCGCCCGGCAGGAAGCCGCCCGCGCCCTGCGCGACCGCACCGACCTCTACGCCGACGGCGGCCGCGCCCTCCGCCTCGGCGGCCACCGCTTCGCCGTCACCACCCAGCCCCTCGACCTCACCGTCGTCCCGCACGGCGACGGCCTCGCCTTCGCCCTCACCGGCACCGACTACCGCGGCCCCGTCACCGACCCCGCCCTCACCGGCGACCGCCGCTACTGGGACCGGCACCTGCCGTCCGAGTCGCCCGAGGTCTACCGCGCCGAACACCTCGCCGCCCGCCTCCTGCACGAGCACGGCCCCCACGCCCTGAACGACGCCGACGACCTCGACGCCCTGGTGCGCCGGGCCGCCGAGGAGGCCTACGACGAGGGATACGAGCGCGGCGTCCACGACCACGACGCCACCACGATCCTCACCGCCGTCCTGCGCCTGCACGACGGAGCCGGAGTCCTGCGCCACGAGCCCGCCGCCCGCGCCCTCGCCCTGCTGTACTGGACGCACGGCACCACCGCCGAGGAGCGCGCCGACCTCACCCGCCGGGCCCGCTCCCTCGCCCGCGTCCGCGACGCCTTCGGCCCGCCCCCGGCACTCGCCGCACTGCACGCCGAACTCGCCCGCACGATCGCCGACCGGTACCCCGAAGCGACCGCCCGCCCACAAGCCTGCGCCGCCTACCTCTTCGACGAACTCACCACCGGACCCGACGGATTCGTCATCAGCGCGCAGGCCCGCACCCTGCTCGACAAGTTCCGCCGCACCGTCGCGACCGAGGCCTACGACGAGGACCTGCCCGCCCTCGCCGACCTCACCGCCCGCCGCCAGCTCGTCGAGGCCTGGCTGTCCGCGTACGCCGCCGCCACCGGCACCCACCTCACCCCCGGCGACCTCGCCGAGGCCGTCGCCGCCGAACTCTGCCCGGACCAGGCCCGCCACGAGTCCGACGCGCCCCTGACCACCACCGTGGAGGGCCTGCTCGGCACCCACCCCCGGATCACCGACCGGCGCCTCACCCTCCGCCTGGACGAATTCCTCGCCCGCACCGAGGAGTTCCGGGAGCACGACACCCCCGCCTTCCGCGCCTTCCAGCGCCGCCGCACCGCCCTGGTGAACGCCGAACGCACCCGGCTGCGCCTGGACGACCACCGCCCCCGCGTGATGTCGACCTTCGTCCGCAACCGCCTGGTCGACGAGGTCTACCTCCCCCTCGTCGGGGACAGCCTCGCCAAACAGCTCGGCACCACCGGCGAATCCGCACGCACCGGCACCGGCGGACTGCTGCTGCTGCTCTCCCCGCCCGGCTACGGCAAGACCACCCTCATGGAATACGTCGCCGACCGGCTCGGCCTCGTCCTGGTGAAGATCAGCGGCCCCGCGCTCGGCCACACGGTCACCTCCCTCGACCCGGCCGAGGCACCGAACGCCACCGCCCGCCAGGAGATCGAGAAGATCAACTTCGCGTTGGCCGCCGGCAACAACACCCTCCTCCACCTCGACGACATCCAGCACACCTCGCCCGAACTGCTCCAGAAGTTCATCCCGCTCTGCGACGCCACCCGCCGGGTGGAGGGCGTGTGGGAGGGCGAGCCGCGCACCTATGACCTGCGGGGCAAGCGGTTCGCCGTCTGCATGGCCGGCAACCCGTACACCGAGTCCGGCGAACTCTTCCGGGTGCCCGACATGTTGGCCAACCGCGCCGACGTGTGGAACCTCGGCGACGTCCTCACCGGCAAGGACGACGCCTTCGCGGTCAGCTTCGTGGAGAACGCCCTCACCGCCAACCCGGTGCTCGCACCGCTGGCCGGGCGCGACCGCGCCGACCTCGACCTGCTGATCCGCCTCGCCGACGGCGACCCCACGGCCCACGCCGACCGGCTCACCCATCCCTACGCCCCCACCGAACTGGACCGCGTCCTGGCCGTACTGCGCCATCTGCTCACCGCCCGCCGGACGGTCCTGGCCGTCAACGCGGCCTACATCACCTCCGCCGCCCAGTCCGACGACGCCCGCACCGAGCCGCCGTTCCGCCTCCAGGGCTCCTACCGCAACATGAACAAGATCGCCCAGCGGATCCAGCCGGTCATGAACGACGCCGAACTCAGCGCCGTCATCGACGACCACTACACGGCCGAGGCACAGACCCTCACCACCGGCGCGGAGGCGAGCCTGCTCAAACTCGCCGAACTGCGCGGCACGCTCACCGCCGCGCAGGCCGACCGCTGGGCCGAGGTGAAGGCCGCCCACCTCCGCACCCGCACCCTCGGCGGCCCCGACGACGACGCCCTCACCCGCGCGGTCGCCGCCCTCGCCCTCCTCGGCGACCGCATCGCCGCCGTCGAGTCGGCCATCACCCGCGCCACCGACCCCCGCCGGCGCATGGCCAACCCGGTGATCCGCCGGGTGGGGCAGCCGAAGGGGGCCGCAAGGGCTCAAGGGGAAGGTGGGCCAGAAGGTGAGGCGGTCGGGTGAGGGGCGTCGTGGCCGTGGCCGTGGCTGGGGCGGTCGGCGCCCGCCCGCCCCGCTGTCACCGTCGGTGACGCGAGTCCCTCCGGTGTCCGGGGCCGGCGGCCGTGTCGGTCAGCAGGCCCTGGGCGCGGAGCAGGCGCGCCGCCCCAGGCGACCGCGTGCGCCGGCGGACGGGGGTCCGCACGCCCGCCTCCAGCGACTGGAGGCGGGCGAGCGCGCAGCGCCGGACCGGCGCCCACTGATCGCGCGTGGCCCTGGTGAGCGCACCCACCCAGCGAGCCGACGACGCAGGGGTCAGCTCCCGCCTGCGCGCGGCCCACGCCCCGGCGTCGTGCCCGAGGCCGTCGTGGCGGCGCGTCTTCAGGTCACCGGAGGCCGGCGTGCCCAGATGCGCGCCCATCCGCCGCAGCACCCGCTCATCGGCGGCCGTGAGCAGTTTGAGCCGGGTACGGATGGCCACCCCCGACGGGCCGGGTGCGGCAAACGGCGCCGCAAGCCCCCGCAGCCCCTCCACCCCACACCCCCGGTCAGCCGTGAAGACCCGCTCACCCCACCCAACGAGCACCAACCGCAAGGCTCGCGGGTTCGACAGGCGAACTCTCATTCCCACGACCAGGCACGACCGCACACACCGCCGCGCACCCCCAGCAGTGCCCCACCCCGCCCCGGGCCGCTGACAAGCGGCCCCGGGGGCGCGCGGACGGCACCCCGCGGCTCGCACACCGGCGCGCACCTGCGGTCTTGACACCCGGCGCGGAACGGCCGCACATCGGCGGCACCCCGGCATGCGCAGTCCACCGAAGTGCGGGAATGAGGGGAGGGGGTCCTGGGCAGAACCCTGCTGCAACTAATATGCAATAACGAGTTCCGGGCAGCAGAAGTGTGAGATTCGATGACGACCCGACGAATGAGGGGTACCGCCGTCGCGGCGGCCATGGCCGCCGCGGTCGCCGCGTGCTCGGCGCCGAGCGGCGGCACGGACGGCGCCGCGGACGGCGGGTCCACCGACTCCGTGGTGGTCGGAGTCGCCTCCGAACCGGACACCCTGAGCCCGCTGCTCGGCTACGGCAAGGACGGCAACTCCAAGATCTTCGACGGGCTGCTCGCCCGGGACGCCGATCTGAAACTGAAGCCCGCCCTGGCGAAGGCACTCCCCGAGATCGCCGACGACGGACGCACCTACACCTACACCCTGCGTGAGGGCGTGGAGTTCAGCGACGGCGAACCCCTCACCGCCGAGGACGTGGTCTACACGTACCGCACGGTGCTCGACGACAAGACCAACAACACCGCCAAGAGCGAACTCGGCGCCGTCGAGCGGGTGCGCGCGGACGGCGACGACAAGGTCGTCTTCACCCTCAAGTACCCGTACGCGGCCTTCGCCGCCCGCACGGTGCTGCCCATCGTCCCCGAGCACATCGCGGGCAGGCAGGACCCCAACACCGGCGCCTTCAACACCGAGCCGGTCGGCACCGGACCGTACGTCCTCACCGGCTGGAGCAAGGGCGAAAAGCTCACCTTCAGGGCGAACCCGGACTACTGGGGCGGCGCACCGGAGGTGAAAAAGCTCACCATGGCGATCATCACCGACGACGACGTCCGCGCCACCCGACTGCGCTCCGGCGACCTCGACGGCGCGGTCCTCCCGCCCAACCTCGCCGCCACCTTCAAGAACGACGACGACCGCCAGACCTACCGGGCCACCTCCTACGACTTCCGCGCCGTCACCCTCCCCACCGGGAACAAGGTCACCGGCGACACCACGGTCCGCCGCGCCCTCGACCTCGCCGTGGACCGCGAGGCCATGGTCGACAAGATCCTCGATGGAGCCGGCCGCCCCGCCTACGGGCCGCTGCCCCTCGACGACCCCTGGTACACCAAGGACATCGCACGCTCCCAGGACCTCGCCGAGGCCGAGAAGATCCTCGACCGGGACGGCTGGAAGGCCGGCCAGGACGGCATCCGCGCCAAGGACGGCGTCCGCGCCACGTTCACCCTCTTCTACCCCTCCGGTGACAAGGTCCGCCAGGACCACGCCCTCGCCTACGCCTCCGACGCCAAGAAGGCCGGCATCGACGTCAGGGTCGAGGGCGCCACCTGGGAGGTCATCGAACCCCGGATGGGCAGGGACGCCGTCCTCGCCGGCCTCGGCAGCACCGGCGACCCCGACTTCGGCCTCTACACCCTGCTGCACTCCTCCCTCGCCGGCGACGGCTTCAACAACATGGCCCACTACGACAACCCCGCCGTCGACGAGGCCCTCGAGGCCGGCCGCCGCAGCCAGAACCCCGACGACCGCAAGGCCGCCTACGACGACCTCCAGCGGGAACTGGTGAAGAACCCCGGCTACACCTTCCTCACCCACATCGACCACCTCTACGTCCTCGCCGACCGCTGGGACGGACTGACCACCCAGGTCGAACCGCACGAGCACGGCTTCGCCAGCGGCCCCTGGTGGAACGCCGAGGACTGGCAGCCCAAGAAGTGAAGACCCTGCCCTGGGGAGCGATGGGACGCCTCGTGGCACGGCGGGCCCTGCTCGCCGTGCCCGTCCTCCTCGTCGTCACCTTCGGCGCCTTCGCCCTCGCCGCCGCCTCCCCGTTCGACCCCGTCAAGGCCTACGCCGGCACCGCAGCCCTCGGCGCCGACCAGGAGACCCTGGACCGGCTCCGGGACAACCTCGGTGTGGACCAGCCCTTCGCCGTCCGCTGGTGGGAGTGGCTGACCTCCGCGGTCACCGGCGACCTCGGCCACTCCAGCGTGATGCGGCAGCCGGTGGCCGAGGCGATCGGCGAACGGCTGGTGTGGTCGACCCTGCTGTGCACCGTCGCCTTCACGGTCGCCGTGCTGCTCGGCACCCTGCTCGGCGTGCTCGCGGCCCGCCGCCCCGGCTCGCTCCTCGACCGCACGGTCACCTCCCTCGCCTACTCCCTGGAGGCCGCGCCGGTCTTCTGGATCGGCCTGCTCGCCGTCTGGCTGTTCGCCCTCGAGCTGGACGTCCTCCCGGCCGGCGGCCTCACCGACACCGGCAGCGAGCACGTCACCGCCGGACAGGTCGCCGGCCACCTGATCCTGCCCGCCGGCGTCCTCGCCGTCTCCCAACTGCCCTGGTTCACCCTCTACGTCCGCCAGGGCGTCGGCGACGCCCTCGCCGAGGACCCGGTGCGCGGCGCCCGCGCCCGCGGCCTCGCCGAACGCACCGTCCTGCTCGGCCACGCCCTGCGTTCCGGACTGCTGCCGGTGCTCACCCTGATCGGCTCCCGCGTCCCCGAACTCATCACCGGCGCCCTCCTCGTGGAGACCGTCTTCAGCTGGCCCGGCATCGCCGCCGCCACCGTCGAGGCGGCCACCGCCGTCGACTTCCCGCTGCTGGCCGCGCTGACGACCCTCGCCACCGCCGCCGTCCTCGCCGGAAACCTCCTCGCCGACCTCCTGTACGGGCTGATCGACCCGAGGGTGAAGCTGAATGAGATGTGATCCCCATGGCTGACACCACACTGGAGAAGGCGAACACCACCGGACCCGCGACCCCGGCCGCCGGGTGGCGCTCGCACGGCACCACCCGCCGCTCCACCCACACCCTGCGACTGCGCGTCTCCGCCGTCCTGGTCACCCTGACCGCCCTCGCGGTGCTGCTCGTCCCGCCGCTGGTCCAGCTCGACCAGCAAGCCGTCGACCTCGCCTCGAAACTCCTCCCACCCAGCCGGGCCCACCCCTTCGGCACCGACGACGTCGGCCGCGACCTGCTGCTGCGCTGCGTCTACGGCCTGCGGGTCTCCCTGCTGGTCGGGCTCGTGGCGGCCCTCACCGCCACCGTGATCGGCACCGCCGTCGGAGCCACCGCCGGAGCCCTCGGCGGCTGGGTCGACCGCCTCGTCATGCGCCTGGTCGACACCCTCTCCTCCGTCCCCCACCTGCTGCTCGGCATCTTCATCGTCGCCATGTTCCGGCCGGGCGTCTGGCCGGTGGTGGTGTCGGTCGCCCTCACCCACTGGCTGTCCACCGCCCGCATCGTCCGCGCCGAGGTCCTCTCGCTGCGCTCCCGCCCGTACATCGACGCCGCCGTCTCCGGCGGCGCCTCCCGCCGGCGGGTGGTGCTACGGCACCTGCTGCCCGGGGTATTGCCGCAGGCAGGCCTCGCGGCCGTCCTCATGGTCCCGCACGCCATGTGGCACGAATCGGCACTGTCCTTCCTCGGCCTCGGCCTGCCCACCCACACCGCCAGCCTCGGCACCCTCATCCAGGGCGCCCGCGGCTCCCTGCTCGCCGGTCAGTGGTGGCCCACCCTGTTCCCCGGCCTGTTTCTGATCATCCCGACCCTCGCCATCGCCGGCCTCGCCGGAGTCTGGCGGGAGCGGATCAACCCGCGCCGCCGATCGGAGCTGACGCTATGACCCAGCCACCTCCCGTGCTGTCGGTCCGCGGACTGTCGGTGCGCTTCCGGGTGCCGGACCAAGGCCGCGTCGCCGCCGTCACCGACGCCCACTTCGACGTGGCGCCCGGCGAGTGCCTCGCCCTGATCGGCGAGAGCGGCTGCGGCAAGTCCGTCCTCGCCTCCGCCCTGCTCGGCCTGCTCCCCGCCAACGCACAGACCGCCGGCCACGCCCTGCTCGGCGACCTCGACCTGCTCACCGCCGACGAACGCACCCTCGCCCGCACCGTACGCGGCCGCCGCATCGGCCTCATCCCGCAGAGCCCCGCCGCCCACCTCACCCCCGTCCGCACCATCCGCTCCCAGATGGAGGAGACGGTCGCCGCACTCGCCGGGGCCCGCGGCCGCACGGCCCTGCGCACCGCCGCCGAGAAGGCCGCCGCCCGCGCCGCCTTCCCCGCGGACCACCTCGACCGCTACCCGCACGAACTCTCCGGCGGCCTCGCCCAGCGCGCCGCCACCGCCCTCGCCCTGATCGGCGACGCCCCCCTCCTGCTCGCCGACGAGCCCACCACGGGCCTCGACCGCGACCTGGTGGACCACACCGTCGACGAACTGCGCCGCCACGTCGACGCCGCCGGCGACCACGCCCGGGCCCTCCTGGTGATCACCCACGACCTGGCGGCAGCCGAACGCATCGCCGACCGGGTCGCCGTCATGTACGCGGGCCGCATCGTCGAACTCACCGAAGCCGACACCTTCTTCGGCACCCCCGGCCCTCGCCACCCCTACAGCCGCGGCCTCCTGAACGCCCTCCCCGATCGCGCCTTCACCCCCATCCCCGGAATGCCCCCCGAGCTCGGCGCCCTCCCCGACGGCTGCGCCTTCGCCCCCCGCTGCGACCGCGCCACCACCGCCTGTACGGCCCTCCCGCCCCTGACGGACTCGGTCGCCTGCCACCACCCGGTCCAGGCCCCCGCACTCGCCCCCGCAGCCCCGGAGAACGTCGTCCATGCTTGAACTCCGCGCCATCACCGCCGGCTACGACCGCCGCGCCCCCGCCGTCCGGGACGCCTCCCTCACCGTCGCCCCCGGCGAGGCGGTCGGCCTGCTCGGCCCCAGCGGCTGCGGCAAGTCCACCCTCGCCAAGGTCGCCGCCCTCCTGCACCGCCCCGACGCCGGCACCCTCCTCCTCGACGGCACCCTCGTACGCCACTGGCGCCACCGCGCCCCCCGCGCGCTGCGCACCGCCTTCGGCGTGGTCTTCCAGCAGCCCCGCCTCTCCGCCGACCCCCGCCTGTCCCTCGCCGACCTGATCGCTGAACCCCTGCGCGCCACGGGCCGCCGCGGCGAGGCCTCCGACCGAGTCGCCGAACTGGCCTCCACCGTCGGCCTCACCCCCGACCTCCTCACCCGCCGCCCCCACGAGGTCAGCGACGGCCAGCTCCAACGCGCCTGCCTCGCCCGCGCGCTGGTCCTGCGCCCCCGCTGGCTGATCTGCGACGAGATGACCGCGATGCTCGACGCCTCGACCACGGCCGCCCTGGTGGCGGTGGTCGAGGACTACCGCACCGAAACCGGCGCCGCCCTCCTCGCCGTGGGCCACGACCGCACCCTCCTGGACCGCTGGTGCGACCGCACGGTCCACTGGGACACGGTGGCGGCGCCCAGCGTACCGACGGCCAAGGCGAGTTAGCGGAACTCCCCTCATGCAACGAGTGGTTGGAGCAGGCGTCGAAGTCGGCGGCGGACCGGGTCGTCAGCCACCTCGGACCCGAACTCGCCCTCTCGCCGTGGCGTCGCTTCCGTAAGGACTCCGCCCCGATCGCGGGTCGGCACCAGGGTGCCGACCCGCGATCACTCGGTGGCCGAGCAGTCGAAGAACATCGCCATTCGACGCGCCATCAGGTCGTCGTCGACGCCGACACCCGGCTGGCGGTCGTGGTCGGCCGGCTGCTGTCGAAGAGCACGGCGACGGCGTGCACCACGCGATGCGCGGCATCGCCCGCCCGCACCACCTCGATCTCGCCGGATGAGCGACTCGGCCTCCCCACGGCTGCTGACATGAGCTGCCGGTGAGCAGACCGGCCCGGGCCGGTGCCGTGCTCACCGCATCTGCCGGCGAATCCGCTTCACCTCGCGATCGACGGCCCATGCGTCGGCCACCGGCCCGAGGTGACCGAGCTTGTCGGGGTTGATCACCGAGCGGATGGTCTGGATCTGCCCGTCGAGTATGTCGAGGGCCAGAGCATGGAGGACCCTGCCGTCCCGGTCGCGGAAGACCGCGCCGGGATGGCCGTTGACCTCGTGCGGCTCGAACGTCACGCCGATCCGGGGCATCAGCGGGTAGGCGGCGGCGAGCAGTCGGGCCACATTCTCGGCGCCGACGACGGCCCTGGCCAGCTGTGGGGCCTTGCCGCCGCCGTCCCCGACCAGTTGGGCGTCGGCGGACAGCAGATTCTGCAGCCCGTCGACGTCGCCGTTCTTCAACGCGTCGAAGAACCGCGTCGCCAGTTCCCGCCTTTCCCGACGGTCCGCTTCGAACCGTGGTCGCCCGGCCCGCATGTGCCGTCGTGCCCGCACCAGCAACTGTCGGCACGCCGCCTCCGACCGTCCCACCGCCGCGGCGATCTCGTCGAACCCGAAGGCGAACACCTCGCGCAGCACGAACACCGACCGTTCCAGCGGGCTGAGCCGCTCCAGGAGGAGCAGCGCCGCCATCGACACCGAGTCGGCCAGTTCCGCCGAACGTGCCGGATCGTCATAGGGGTCGGTGAGCAGCGGCTCGGGGAGCCATGGTCCGACGTACATCTCCCTCTTCACCCGGGCGGAGCGCAGCACGTCGATCGAGATGCGGGTCACCGTGGCGGACAGGAACGCCTTGGTCGACGTGGGCCGGGTCGCCGAGCCGTCGAAGCGCAGCCACGTCTCCTGCACCGCGTCCTCGGCCTCGCCCACACTGCCCAGAATCCGGTAGGCGATCGAGAACAGCAGCGGCCGCAGTTCCTCGAACTCCTCGACCTTGCTCACGTCTGGTCCCCTCGCGTTCTCCCGCCCGGCCGCTCTCGGCGACGCGGGCTTCTTCTGGAAGGCCATCTGCTTGGCCGCCGACCCGGCAGGCGGCCGGAGTCCGCCACCGGCCCGGGAACGAACAGCCGCCACTCAGTGGAACTGCCCGGCCACGTAGTCGCCTGGCCTGCCGGGTGAGGACGTTCAGCCGGTTCACCGTGTTCATGAAGGACACCAGCATCACCAGGGCGGTGAGCTGCTCCTCGTCGTGGTGCTCGGCGGCACGCGCCCATGCCTCGTCGGTGACCCCGCCGGCCGTGTCCGCGACCCGGGTGCCCTGCTCCGCCAGCTCCAGCGCGGCACGCTCGGCCTCGGTGAAGACCGTCGCCTCCCGCCACGCCGCCACCAAGTTCAGCCGCTCCGGCGTCTCTCCCGCCGCCGCGGCCTCCTTGGTGTGCATGTCGATGCAGACGGCGCAGCCGTTGATCTGGCTCACCCGCAGCGCCACCAGCTCCTGCGTCGCGGCCGGCAGCGCTGACTCCTTGAGCGCTCTGCCCGCCGCCATGAAGTGCTTGAGGGCCTCGCCGGCGGTCGGGCTGGCGAAGTAGTTCAGTCGCGCGTCCATCGTCTGCTCCTCCGTGCTCGTCAGTGGTCACACCCCCAAGACGAGGCGGCCCGACACCGTGTGACACGGACGCATGTGAGGCACGTCTCCCTGCCGCCGGCAGTTCGCAGATGTCACAGGCCGGGTTGCCGTCTCGTCTCGGGGGTGCGGGCGAACCTCGATCAAGGAGCTGATGATGAACCTCGCGCTGTGGATCACTGCCGGGCTGCTGGCCGCCGTCTGTCTGGCCGGCAGTGCGAAGATGTTCGTGCCCAAGGAGAAGATGGCCGGCATGGGGGGCACCGCCACCCAATGGGTCGAGGACTTCAGTCCCGGTGCCCTCAAGGCCATCGGTGCCCTTGAGCTCCTGGCCGCGGTGGGCCTGGTCCTGCCCGCCGTGCTCGACGTCGCACCGGTTCTGGTGCCGCTGGCCGCCACCGGTCTGGTGCTGCTGTTCGTCGGCGCGGTCACGACCCGCCTCCGCCGTGGCGAGAGGATGACGATCACGGGCGACCTGATCTACCTCGCGCTGGCCGTGTTCGTCGCATGGGGCCGCTTCGGCCCCGAGTCCTTCACCGGCTGACCTTCCGGGCCGGGGTGAACCGGTTGCCCAAGGCGCCCGGTGAGACCGGACCCCAGGACGGCTCCGATGCCGTGACCTGAGAACACCGCGCATCAAGGTTGTTCACGGGACGACACTCAACCGCCGAGCAGGGGCTTGGAATCAGGTTATTCGGTGACCCGCTTGACCCTGACCTCGCAGGTCTCGTCGGTGCCCTTGACAGGGGAGCGGATGAGGTCGCCGACGGTGATGTCGGCGAGGTGCGGGTGTTCCACCCGCACCTCGCCGGTCTTATTACCTGCGGTGACGAGGTCGAAGTGCTGGCAGCAGAGGTGGAGTCGCGGACGCGGGCGGTGGTGTCGGTCATGGGGCGGGGATCCTGCCCCGGTCAACCTCAAGCCGAGGCCGCGGCAACGCAGAACTCATTGCCCTCCGGGTCGGCCATCACAATATGGTGCCCATCAAATTCCTCCAGGACGCCCCCGCCCGCCTTCACCAGCCGCTCGGACTCCGCCCTGATCCGCGCCCACCGTTCATCGTGACTGCCGTGTCCCGGCACCCGGACGTCGATATGGAGTCGATTCTTCGCCGTCTTCGGCTCAGGGACCTTGAGGATGCAGAGCCGGGGCCCGGCGCCGTCAGGATCACAGAGCCACGCGCCGTCGTCCGCGGAGTCGTCCTCCGGAAGGTCGAACTGCGCGAGCCACTCCTCACGGGTTTTGAAGGGAGCGGGCGGCGGCTCGTCCACATACCCGAGGGCCGTCTTCCAGAACTCGGCAAGGAGCTTCGCGTCTGCGCAATCAAGGGTCAGATCGATTCCGGCTGCCATGGCAGGACCGTACTGCGCACCTCTGACAGTCGCGGCTGAGGCGGAGGAGAGACGACGGCTGATACGCCGTGACCGGTTGGCCGCAGCCTTGTCCAGCCGGACGTTCCCCGCCGACCGAGCCGATGCCCGCCTCCGCCGTCCACTTCGGTGTCTGCTCGGCGCCCGGCCCCACCCCGCCAAAGGCTGTCCCGCATCTGCCCGTGGCTGGTCACGAGGTCATACGCTGCGGGGCCGATCCTCGTGCCAGAAATTCGCCGATCGTGCGGAGTCTCGACGATGGCCGGCCGAGTCGCCGACCGGAGGGCCTGCCGTACCAGGCGCGTCTGATCGGTCAGGAGCTGATGGCTCTCCGGCCGCACGATTCTCGCTGAGGCGGTTCTGCGTACACGTTGCAGGACGAGGGGAGTGGCGGGCTCAACTCGCTTACCTGGCTGAGGTGGCCGAGAGGGAGAACGTAACGGTCCAGGTGCTGTCCCAGGGGGCAGGGGTGCATGGGCTGGTCGCCACGGACGTGTGGTTCCTGCGTCTCATGGACGGTCGCCCCGTGGCCTACACGGAGAACGCGCATGGGGGTGAACTCATTAAGAGTCCCTAACAAAATAGGGTGCTTGCATTATTCTGGGTGTACTGGTGCGAGTTCGTGCCGATCGGGAGGTGTGTGATGTCCCGCCCCAAGCCCTGGGAGATCGACGACGACCTGTGGGCCCTGATCGAGCCGTTGCTGCCAGTGGTGGAGCGCCGACCCGACCACCCGGGCCGCAAACGACTGGACGACCGCAAGGCCCTGCAGGGCATCCTGTTCGTGCTGTCCACCAACATCCAGTGGGAGTGGCTGCCGCAGGAACTGGGCTTCGGCTCGGGCATGACCTGCTGGCGCCGACTGCGGGACTGGAACCAGGCCGGCGTCTGGCACCAGCTGCAGGAGATCCTGCTGGCGAAGCTGCGCGGTGCGGACCAGTTGGACTTCTCCCGCGCCGCCATCGACACCTCCCACGTCCGCGCCCTGCGAGGCGGCCCAAAACCGGGCCGAGTCCGGTCGACCGCGCCCGGCCAGGCTCGAAACACCACCTGATCACCGACGCGCACGGAACTCCGTTGGCGGTCTCGCTCACCGGCGGCAACCGCAACGACGTCACCCAGCTGATGCCGCTGCTGCGGGCGATCCCCGCCGTCCGCGGCCACCGCGGGCGTCCCCGGTTCCGGCCGCGCCGTCTGTATGCGGACCGCGGCTACGACCACGACCGCTATCGCCGCATGGTCCGCGCCCTGGGCATCACCCCGGTCATCGCCCGCCGCGGACAGGTGCACGGCTCGGGCCTCGGCGTTCACCGGTGGGTGGTCGAGCGTGGACTGTCGTGGCTGCACGGTTTCCGGCATTTGAGGATCCGTTGGGAGCGCCGGGACGACATCCATGACGCCTTCCTGCAGTTGGCTGTCTGCCTCATCCTGCACCGGCGCGTCCGAGCACTCTGTTAGGACCTCTAAGGAAAACGCTCGGATCGAGCGCCTGCAGCGTGCCTACGATGTGGTGCGCGACAAGGCCATGTCCCCCGCCGAGTCGCGGAAATTCATCCTGCGCATGTGGGAGGAGTCGCCGTGCGATCCATGGACCCGGGTGTCGTGACGTGACGCAAGAGCAGCTACAGCAATCCAGATGGCGGCGCCTGCCTGGAGGTTTCCGCCGACGTGCTTCCCGTCGTTCCCGTGCGCGACAGCAAGACGTCGAACGGTCCGGTACTTACCTTGAGGCGGAGGGCTGGATCTTCTTCGTCACTGCCGTGAAGACCGGCGAGCTGGACGCCTGACCTACCCAGCGGAGGTCAGTGACGGCCCCGTGCACACCGCACGTTGAGCACGGGGCCGTCCGGCAGCCGGAAGGGTCACCGGGTTGCGGGACGGGCCTTCGCGTCGACGCGCGCGACGTGCCACCCTCGGTGCCCCGCGGCATTCAGCCCTCAGGAGGGTTGAGCACGCACGGATTGATGGTCGGGATGCTCAGCCGTGTGAGGTCTCGGCTACGTCTACCGTTTCGAAGCCTTCGCGACGCATCCGCTCGCTTCCCCAGGCGCCGAGCGGCCCGAGCGCTTGATTGAGTGTGTGCCCGTGTTCAGTCAGGGAGTACTCCACCCGCGGTGGCACCTCGGCATGAACCTCCCGGTGTACGAGACCGTCCGCCTCCATCTCGCGCAGATGCTGCGTCAGCATCTTCTCGCTCACTCCCGGCAGAGCGCGACGGAGCTCAGCGAAGCGGCATACGCGATGGGCATCGAGTTCCCAGAGGATCAGCCCCTTCCACTTACCGCTCACCACGTCGAGCGCAGCGTCGATGCCACAGATGTAAGGCCCGCGTCTCGGCGCCTTGGCCATCACTGATCCCCTTACTGAAAGGTAAGTACCGCAGAAAACAGTGGGTACTTCCGAGAGTAGTTGCGCTCTCCGAGGATGGAGAGGTGAACGAACAACAGAACCGCGCCCCCGGACAGAACAGCACTGTCACCGTGATCGGACTCGGCCCGATGGGACAGGCGATGACACGCACTCTCCTCACCGCCGGCCACCCGATCACGGTCTGGAACCGCACCGCCAGTCGAGCCGACGGCGTCGTCACCGACGGAGCGATGCTCGCGGCAACACCCAGCGAGGCGGTCGAAGCGAGTGACCTCGTGCTCCTCAGCCTCACCGACTACCAGGCGATGTACGACATCCTCGACAGCGCCACCGGATCGCTCGCCGGCCGGACGCTGGTCAACCTGAGCTCTGACACTCCCGACGCCACACGCGAGGCGGCAACCTGGGCAGCGGGCCACGGCGCCACCTTCCTCACCGGAGGTGTCATGGTCCCCGCGCCGATGGTCGGCACGGAGGCGGCCTACGTCTACTACAGCGGCCCCGACGAGGCGATGCAGAGCCACCTGCCGACGTTGGCACTGCTCGGGACACCGAAGCATCTGGGCGAGGACCCGGGCCTCGCCCAGATGATGTATCAAGCCCAACTCGCGCTGTTCCTCACTACCTTGTCCGGACTGATGCATGCCACCGCGATGCTGGGTACCGCAGGGATCAAGGCCAGGGAAGCGCTGCCGGAGTTGCTCTCCTTCGCGGACTCGATCGGCGACATCCTGAGGGCCGGCGAAGAGAACCCTGGCACCGCGCTTGATGCCGGAGAGCATCCTGGCGACCTCAGCACCGTCACCATGATGGGTGCGACCTCCGACCACATCGTCGAGACCAGCACGTCACTCGGCCTCGACCTCGCGCTCCCCCTGGCCGTGCAGGCCCACTACCGGCGCGCGATCGAGGACGGACACGGCGGCGACAACTGGACCCGCATCATCGACAGCATCCGAGGACCGCGCTGACCGAACACGGGACCGATGAACACAGGCCCCAGCCGCGACGCATGTAGTCGATCCTGGGGCGCCGACCCACACGGCTGGCTCGGGGCCCCTCGCATGTCCCCTACGCCCCTGCTCCCCGCACCCGCGGGGAGGGTCCCAACGGCCCGCTGGAGTGCGTTGGCCCAACCCCCTGCTCCCCTGTGAGTGTGATAGGCGGCCACAGCAGCGCTCGATTTCCGTGTGGGGATGAGCCGGGTACGGCGGATGTTGCGGTACCCGAGCTCCGAAACTGCTGGGATCGCAGGTCACAAATGCCGCCAGTGGCTCCCATGGAAGGATGGCGCCGGATGGGGGTGAGGGGCATTTGAGCGAGGGTGCGAAGCGGCCGCCGGGGCTTCCCGTGAAGAAGCCGGGGAGCCCGCACGGCTCGCGGGGGCCGCAGCCGATCTCCGTTTCGATGGTGGCGGTGCTGATGATGGCTCCGACGGCCGTGGAGATCGTGGGCCTCGTGGAGATGGCAGGGGAGTCTCCGATGCGCAGCAGTGGTCCGGGCATCGGGTTGCTGATGCTTCCTTTCCTGTTCTGCTTCGGTCTTCCCGTGGCGTTCCTGGGCACGTTGTTCGGGGTGTTGCCGACGCTGTCGGTCGCCGTGTGGGCGGGGCGACGGTGTGCCGGCCGGCACGTGGGATGGTGGATTCCGGCGGTGGCCGGTTGTTGGGCGGCCGCCGTGGCGTTGTGGCCGGCGGCGACGGGGAATGGCCTGGAGACCTGGCTGTGGGTGTGGCTGTCCGGCATGGCGGCGCTGTCGACGGTGACGCTGCTGACGCGGTGGGCCCTCACCCGTGGACGCCCGTACGGGACGGTCGTCGGGGTCGGCCTGCTGTCGGCGGTCGCCGTGGTCGCCGTGGGGTCCTTGGCCTACGGGACCGGGCTGGTGGATGAGTATGCACCGCCCCGGGTCCACACCTCGGAGCTGGTCGGCACGTGGAACGACGGCCGTGGCGGCACGCTGCGGCTGGACGAAGAAGGGCGTGCGGTGGCCACCGGCACCTGGGGCGAAGGCGGAGTGGACTCGCCGGACGAGCGATGTGAGGGCTCGGGCACGTGGAGGTTCGAACCGGACGACAACCCCTGGCTCCAGGGCGTCACCATCGATGTCGGCGATTGCTGGTCGGGGCAGTGGACACTGGGCGGCACGGCCGGCCGCCCCAAGCTGAACTACCAGCTCGGAGACACGGATTCGCCCGATTGGTACGTGCTCACCCGGTGAGAGGGGTAGGCGCACCGGCTGGTGCGCAGTACCCGCAGTACCCGCATCGAGCTGAGCGGCGCAGTCGGCCGGACTGGCCGACTGCGCGGTGGTGACCGCGTCTGCCTGACGGCTGCGACCGCTGACGGAGTCGTGCCGACTGTTCGCGGCGACAAGGGCCGTTATGCAGACGGGGCCGGAGTTCTTGGCGGGGCGGGAAGCGTCCGTCCCAGGCGGGCGAGTGGGGACAGGGCCATCAGTGCCGGAGAGAGCAGCATGCCTGCGGCTGTCACCAGGAGGCCGGCGCGCGTCCCCCATGCTTCCGCGAGGAAGCCGCCGAGCAGCGAACCGAGCGGGGTCAGCCCCATGCCGGCGAAGTTGATCGTCGCGGCCGCACGGCCCTGCATCCCGTCCGGAGTGAGGGTCTGCCGGACGGCCATGAGCGTGACATTCACCAGCTGACCGAAGGCCCCGAACACGAAGCTGACCGCAAGGAGCGCGGGAACCGTCACGGCAGAGGAACCGTGCAGTGCGGGCACACACAGGAACACGCCGTCGCCGAGTGTCGCCGCGGACACGAGCACAGCGCCATGTCCGAACCGGCTCGGCAGGCGGGCGGCCAGCAACGAGCCCAGGAGCGCGCCCGGCCCCGTCGCCGCGAGGACCAGCCCGACTGCGGCGCCCGACAGGTGCAGGCCCCGCGGCAGGAACAGCAGATAGACGGTCACCACAGCCGCGAAGAAGAACGGGAAGGCGGCTGATGCCAGGCACACGGCCCGCAGCGAGGCGTCGCCGACGACAAAGCGGAGGCCCTCCTGGATCCGCCGCCAGACCCGAGGAGGACGTTCCGAGCGCTCCGGGAGGGATTCGCGGCGACCGATCCGTCGGATCGACAGGAACGACAGCGCGAAGAACAGCGCGCTGGAGGCGGCAGCGATCGGCGCCGACAGCACGGACACCAACGCACCACCGAGGGCGGGACCGCCGATCTGCGCCGCGGACCGACTGCCCTCGAGCGCGCTGTTGGCCCGCACCAACTGATCGCGCCTCACCAGCCGTACCAAAGAAGCCTGGTACGCCACGTCGAAGAACACGGACAGAGCCCCGACGGCGAAGGCGACCACGAGCAGCGCCGGCAAGCCGAGCCGGCCGAGGAGACCGGCCACGGCGGCGGCGCCCAGCGCCAAGGTGCGGTCGGCGTCCGTCAGCACCATCACCGTGCGGGTCCGCCACCTGTCCACCCACGCGCCGACGAAGAGCGAGAGCAGCAGAATCGGCGCCTGCCCCACCGCGCGCAGGACGCCCAGCTGGCCGGCACCGGCGTTGAGCGTCAGGACGGCGAAGAGCGGCAGGACCACCAGACTTGCATGTTCGCCCAGTTGGGAGGCGGCCTGGCCCACCCAGAGCCTGCGGAAGTCGCCGTCCCGCCACAGGCTCGACGGAACAGGTCGACCGGAATCGGAGACAGCGGAGGAAGAGGACGGCACAGGGACCCCTCGGATGACCGAAGACGGGAGCCGCCCACCGGCGCACGCCAGGTGCACCGACGATTTCGGGCAGCGGGAAGGGAAGGCTCGCTGTGCCGCGCTGTGAGGGCAGCACGCGATGACAGGCCGCTCACGGCCTCAGACGTCAACGCGTGCTCGGACGACCGACCATGTCTTCGCTCCTTGTGAGTCACTCGCTGCGCGAACACCAGCTACCGCTCGGCAGGGCACGAAAGGCGATTAAGGACGGGCGAACGGCGGGAGGAGTCCGGCTGTTCGCGCCGGGTCACGAGGGGGGCGGTTCAACTGGTCACTCGGTCCCCGAAGGCCGCATGGTGACCGCGGGGCCCTGGATCGGTACCGCCTGGACTGCAGGAATGTTCCGTCAATCGAGAGTGCTGCTGTGCGCCTGAGCTGTGTGCGCGGAGGCTGAGCGCAACTCGGTGGCGTCCGGGGTGGAAGTCAGGAAGGCTTGCGTGCATGGTTTCGGTAGTGCAGAACGTGGCGATCGACTGTGCGGATGCCTACGAGCTGGCCCGGTTCTGGAGCGGGGTGACCGGCCGTCCACTGCATCCGGAGGACAGACCGGGCGACCGGGAGGTTCAGGTGCTGCTGGCGGAGGGCCCGGTGCTGCACTTCAACCAGGTGCCCGAGGCCAAGACGATCAAGAACCGGATCCATCTGTGTCTGCGCCCTGAGACCTCGCGTGAGCAGGAGGTGGAACGGCTGCTGGGCCTCGGTGCCACCTTTGTCGCCGATCACCGGAATCCCGATGGTTCCGGCTGGGCAATCCTTGCTGATCCGGAAGGCAACGAATTCTGCGTTCTGCGCAGCGAATCCGACCGAGCCGCCATGAATTCCTGACGCTCACGCGCCGTCCTGGCCGGTTTCGCATGGCTGCTGGTCACGCCGCTCGTTGATGGCCGAGATACGAACGGTCGCCTCGACCCGACTCCGGCTCCGCTCGTGCTCCGCGGCTGGCTGGTCGTCCGAGCCGGCAGCCGACGGCGGTACCTCGACGACGAAGAACAGGAAGGTGGGTTTGGTCGAAAGGTCATGGAAGCCGTCGGGGGACAGTTCACGGGCGGCCGGGTCGGGCTGCGGCTCGCTGATGACGGCAAGGCGGAAGCCGGCGGTGGTGAAGGCGTCGGTCATCGCGTGCAGTGGCTTGCGCCAGAACCTCATCGGGACGGACTGCCCGTTGAACGTCCAGTCGAAGGTATAGCTGGTGGTCGCGGAGTAGTCGGGCCGAGGATCCCGGATCGTGTAGGCCACGAAGGGGTGGTCCACCGACGCGATCAGTCGGCCGCCGGGCCTGAGCACTCGCCGCAACTCGGCCAGCGTCGGCCCCCAGTCCTCCAGGTAGTGCAGCACCAGTGACGCGACCACGTCGTCGAACGCGCCGTCGGCGAACGGCAGGCGGTCGTTCAGGTCGACCAGGTGCAGGGCCACGTCGTCACCGAGCCGCCGCCTGGCCAGTGCCAGCATCCCGGCGCTGGCGTCGATGCCGGTGACGACCGCACCGCGGTCGCGCAGTGCGGCGGACAGGGGGCCCGAGCCGCAGCCGGCGTCCAGGATCCGACGGCCGGCCACGTCGCCGGCGAGGGCCACCATCGCGGGCCGCGCGTAGTACGCGTTCACGAGGTTGTTCTCGGTTTCCGCCGAGTACGCCTCGGCGAAGCCGTCATAGTCGTTCACCTGGGCCGGATCGGCAGGCTGGGCGAAGCTCTCGGGCACGTCGGTTACGGGTTCCATCGCCGCAGCCTAAGGCCTGCCCCGCAGCCGGGGTCGTCCGTTTCCCCGGCCTGCCTGGGGCCGTCGGTCGGCGCTGGCGTGGCCGCGGCTCGTGAGGCCCTGCCGGGGGGATCGTAGCGACATGGAAGAGCAGCGGTTCGACGTGAGGGCGGCCGGGGTCTGGTAGCCGGTGAGCAGGACCAGCGGTCCGGCGTTGGTGAGTTCCAGGGCCCGTTCCGGGGCAGGGGACATGCCGGTCAAAACGGAGCGGAGCCGGTTGATGGTGCGGGTGCGCTCGGCGACCAGATCGGCACGGTGACTGGTCAGCAGACCAAGCTCGATGGCGGCTTCGCCTCCGGGCCCCGGCAGCCGCCGCCCACGAGCAGCGCCGTGGCCTTGCGGAACCGTTTGCGTGGCGGGAGCGCGAGCGCGGGGCCGAGGTGATCGATGAGGCGAGCAGCAGCACCCGGCCCTCCAGCGGAGGGTCTCAGAGTCTGTCCCTGCGGGCAGGGGGGCGGCTCCCTCGCGCCGCAGGGCTGTCATCAGCTTGGCGAACTGCTGCGGGCTCAGCCCTTTGCGGAGCGGGTTCTTGCTGGTCCGTCTTGGAGCGCGTTCTTGCTTCAGGCCCTGGCCAGAAGTCCTTTTGTGATCAGCAGGTCTCGCACCTCGGCCAAAGACGCGGCGCGCATATGCGCCTGCCAAAGGGATGCTTCCGCATGTGTGGTCGTCAAGCCGATCACATTGCAGCCCGCCGCCACAGCCGCGCTCACGCCTGCCGGCGCGTCCTCGACGGCCAGGCATGCAGCGGGGGCTATGCCGAGCCGAGTGGCAGCAAGGGAGAAACAGTCCGGTGCGGGTTTCGCGTGTTCCACGTCGCTGCCATAGACCTGTACCGCGGGGAGAGGGAGGCCGGCCGCCGTGAAACGCTCCGTGACGGAGTCCCGGTCGCCAGAAGTCACAATCGCCCAAGGGCTGTCGGACAACGCCTCCAGCAGATCGGCAGCTCCGTCGATCGGCGGGAAACCGCCCCTTTCCTGGGCCAACAACTCATCGAGCGCCTTTCGCTCGGTGGTTGGGTCCAGATGTGGAGCCGCGTCCCTGACGGTGTCCTCGGGGCGCCGTCCGAAGGTGAGCGTCCAGACCTTCTCAGGATCCAGTCCCCGTGCTTGCGACCAGGAGGTCCAGACTCTCCGGTGAGCGGCTGCGGAGTCCAACAGGACTCCGTCTACGTCGAAGAGCACAGCAGAGATCGGCATACCGGCATGATCCCGGGCAAGGGCAGGCACTGGGGCCGGAATCACAGGCCGGAGAGGGACGTCGTTTCTTTGGTGACGGTGTCCTTCGAATCCCGAGATGTCTGAGAGATTCGCTCGCTGCGAGGGGAAACGCCGGGGTGGGCCTGCGGTGCCGGCCCACCCCGGCGGGTGGGGCTCAGCCGCCGAGTGCGGTGACCATGTTCATGATGGTCTCGACCTGGGCGCCGCCCTGGATGGGGTAGTTGGTGGCGCCGAGGTAACCCCACCAGTCCCAGCACCCGTTGGGGTTCACATAGGACGACGTGGCCTGCGGATACAGGACGATCATCTTGTTGTTGTCGGCGTACTGGTTGAGGTTGGCGCGGTCGACGAAGGTCGTACCGATCTTGTCGTACCCCTGCTTGCAGCCGTGCAGGGAAACCATCAAACGGCAGCTCTGGTCCGACTCACAGGACTTGGGGACGTAGGCGAACCCGGAGCTGCCCATGCTCAGCCCGCTCGCCCATCCGTTGACCGCGTGGGTGCTCTGACCGAACTTGATGAGCTTGCCCGTCAGCGGCCCGGTGTTGGGGGAGGAGACCGAGCCGAAGAGCTTCTGCAGCAGCGCTCTCTGGGGGTCGGTGCCGCAGTTGTTCATGTACGGCGCGCTGTTCGCGGTGCAGCTGTTGGGCCCGTACGGGGTGACCCAGGAGTGCCCCGCCGCGGAGGTGTTGTCGTAGGTCACGTTCGCGCCGAAGTGCTGGTAGAAGGCCTTTCCGGCATCGCCGACCGAGGGCTTCACCGTGGTGTCGTTCTTGCCCTGGTAGAGGTACACGGGGCTGCCGGACAGGTTGCTGACCGGGTCGATCCACCCGTAGGCGGACCAGGTGGAGGCCCTCGAGGTCAGAGTGCTCAGATAGGTGGGGTAGATGTTGTCCCCGCAGCCGTACAGGGCTTGGTAGACGTTGTTCTGGGCGCAGTAGTACGGTCCCGCCCCGAAGATCGCCGCGCCCTTGATCTTCTTCGAGTAGGCGACGTGCAGCTGACCTGCCATGTAGCCCCCGGAGGAGATTCCGGAGACGTACACGCCGGATATGTTGTGGTCGGTGAGACTGCCCGACACCGGGGGAGCCGTGTGGAGAGTGGCGGCCTGGGCGGTACCTGCCGGCGTCAGCAGGGCTACCAGGACGGAGAGGATCAAGGTGGGGGTCCACCAGAAGACGCGTTGACAGGCTCGCATCATGTAAACCTGCTCCCTGGGGCTTACGGTCCGGCCAAGGCGCCGGGCCGTGGGATAGCTGAACCGTAGAGGTGACGCGAGAGCACTGGCGATGTGCGTGGCGCACATCCGGCAGCGAGTCACAGTGGCTCAAAACCATCTGGTCCTGACGGCCGGATCGAAGGGCGGTGGCCGCGCGATGCCGAGACCGCAGGCCAAAAGCGGCCTTTGCCGGAAGCGTGGGTAATCAGCAGACGAGTGTCACCTGAACGCTCAGATGAGCGGCATGTGGACAGTGAGGGCCGGAGTGCTCACGCTTTTTGGGTAGGTGCGTCACTTCTGGGCGCGGGTGCTCGTCACGGCGACTGCGCATAGCGAGGGCGTGGCCGGTGCTTCGATCCTGAGGCCACCCGACAGGGCCGACAACCCTGCCGGCAACGCGGGCTCCGGGTGGTCGTGCTCAGTCACGGCAAGCGCGGACCCGGGTGCGGTTCCTTGAAGCGGGCCGCGAGTTCGCTGCGGGAGCGGATGCCGAGCTTCGAGTAGACGTGGGTCAGGTGGTACTGCACCGTCTTGACGGAGATGTACAGCTCCAGCGCGGCCTGCTTGTTCGTTGCGCCCGTGGCGACCAGGCGGGCCACCGCCTGCTCCTGCGGTGTGAGGCGGGACAGGCCCGGGGCGCTCCGGGCGCCCTGGACGCCGCCCGCCTGGAGTTCGCGGTCGCAGCGCTCGACGTAGGTGTGGGCGCCCAGGGTGACGTACGTGTCGCGGGCGTTGGTCAGGACGGTGCCTGCCTCGCGGCGTTTGCCGGCGCGGCGCAGGGTCTGGCCGTAGGAGAAGTTGACCCTGGCCCGGTCGTAGGGGAGCGGGAGTGGTTCGAGGCGGGCGAGGGCCTGTTCGAACTGGGTGCGGGCGGTGTCGATGTCGCCCCGCGCCCCGGTGAGCCGGCCCCGGGCCAGTCCCAGGCGTGCCAGCGTGGAGAGGTGGCCGCGGCGGCCGGCCAGTTCCTCGCAGGGGGCCAGGAACGCCTCGGCCTCGTCCAACCGGCCGGTCATCACCAGGGCGTTGGCGTACACCCCCTGCCAGGGCCAGAAGCCCGGTTCGTTGACCGACCGGCGGGACGGCAGCTGGGCGACGGGCGCCAGCGCCTCCAGTACGCGGTCGTACTCGCCGCGCGCCTCGGCGACCTGGGCGCGGGCCAGAGCGGCCGGGACGAGCATGACCTCGTACTGGTGCGGGGCGGCGACGCCCGCGCTCAGATGCCGCTCGGCCACCTCCCAGTCGCCGCGCAGGGCGTGGATCTCGGCGGCGGTCCAGTGCACCAGCGGGCGGACGAGTTCGATGCGGACCTCGGCGAGCCGGGCCGAGGCCCGCTCCACGGTTTCCAGGGCCTCCGTCCAGGCGCCCAGCGCGAACTGGGTACGGGCCAGCCAGCCCTGGGCCCACAGGGAGATACGGGTGGACCCCCGCCGGTAGCCGGTGGGTACCGCGGCCTCGCCGGCGGCGGGCGGCCTCCGGGGCGTCCAGGGCGAGATCGACCCAGCCCCGTCCCAGCTGGAACCGCTGCGGCTGGGCGCCGCCGGGGAGCCGGGCGGCAGCCGCCTCGTACGCGGCGACGGCCTCCTCGGGACGGCCGCTCGCCGCGAGTCCGAGGCCCAGAACGGCCTCGGACTCGGTGGCCGAGGGATCGTCGGGGTCGGCCAGTTCCACGGCCCGGCGGGCCCAGGTCACCAGGGCGTCCCCGTCCCAGCGGCCCAGCGCGTGCAGCACCCGGCGCTGGCAGATCCTGGCGGTCAGATCGGGGTGCGGCCGCGGGTCGCACTGGTCCCAGGCCCGGGTCAGGAACGCCTCGGCCTCCGAGGGGCGCCCGCGCATGATGGCCAGATAGCCCAGCACGACCTCGCGCAGGGTGCCGGCCGGGAAGCTCTCCAACTCCCCGGCGAACACCGCGGCCTGCGGTATGTCGCCGGCGGCGACCATGGCGTCGACGGCCCGCAGCAGCCGGTCCTCGCGGGCGGCGCGGTCGGGGCTGAGCCGGCTGGCGCGGACCAGGAGGTCGGCGACGGCCGACCACTGACCGGCGCGGGCGTGTTCGCCCGCGAACCGGTCGAGTTCCCCGGCCAGCGCCCCGTCGGACGCCGTCGTCGCGGCGACCTGGTGCGCCAGTTGCCGGCCGCGGTCCTCGGTGCCGGCCGCGGCGAGCCGGTGCAGTTCGGCGCGGCGGGTCAGGCCCATCGCCGTGAGGACGGCCGCCCGGACCAGCGGGTGGGTGACGGACAGCAGCATCCGGCCGGGGTCGACGGTCGCGGTCAGCAGTCCGGCCGCGCGGGCCTCGTCCACGGCGGGCAGCGGATCGGTGACGCCCGCCAGGACGGCGGCCTCGGACAGCGAGACGTCGTCGCCGAGCACGGCGCACGCCTGGACCAGCCGCCGCGCCGTCTCGCCGCAGCCGGCCAGCCGGTGCCGGACCACCGAGGCGTGCCGGGCGGGGGCGGGCAGCTCGGGGCGCCAGTCCTGCCAGGTCTCGGGAGGCAGCTCGCGCAGCAGTTGGACGGTGTACCGGGGGTTGCCCCCGGTGTGCCGGCCCAGATGGCGGGCGGCGGGCAGCCCCAGGGCGAGGCCGCAGGTGTCGTGGGCCAGCGCCCTGATCCCCTCGGGGGACAGCGGGCCGGGGCGTACGGCGGCGTCACGGTAGCCGTCGAGGAACTCCAGCGTGCGCAGCACCGACGGGGACGGCTCCTCGTGCGGCTCGGTCACCTCGTGCACCTCGTCCCGGGCCACGAGGACCACGAGGACGCGCTCGTCGGCCATCCGGCGCACCGCGGACCGGATCGCGCGCAGGCTCTCCACGTCGGCCCAGTGGGCGTCGTCCACGACCACCAGCAGCGGGGCGCGCTCCTGGCGGGCCGCCCATCGCCGGTGCAGCAGCCTGCCCGTCTCCAGTACCGACCGCGGGGCGTCGTCGTCGGCGCGCAGCAGTTGCCGTGCGACGCCCAGCGGCAGGTCCGTCTCCCAGGAGACGCCCGCGACGCGCAGGACCGCGCGGGCCTCCCGTGACCCCAGCACGTGATCGACCAGGGCCGTCTTGCCGATGCCCGCCGCGCCCTCGACCAGCACGACCGAGGGCCTGCCGGTGCGGGCGGCGTCGACCGTACGGGTCAGCGCGGCACACTCGCCGACCCGCCCGATCAGACGTCGCTGCCGTTCAGGGCGGTCATCCATGGACCGGCACGCTAACACCGCGATCCGCCCTCACCCCAGGTCCCCGCCGGCGACGGGCAGCACGGTGCCGGTGATGTAGGAGGCCTCGTCGGAGGCGAGGAAGCAGATCGCCGCGGCCTGCTCGTCGAGGGTGCCGTACCGCTTCATCAGGGAGGACGCGACCGTCTGGTCGATGTGCGCCCGGAACCACTCCTCCTCCCGTTCGGTGCGCCGGGGCGGTGTGCCGCGGGGGATACGGCGCGGGGGCGCGTCGGTGCCGCCGGGGGCGGTGGCGACCACCCGGACGCCGGCGTCCGCGTACTCCAGGGCGAGGGAGGCGGTGAGCGCGTTGACCCCGCCCTTGGCCGCCGAGTACGGGATGCGGTGGATGCCGCGGGTGGCGGCGGAGGAGACGTTGACGATGGTGCCGCCGCCCTGCTCGACCATGGCGGGGAGCACCGCGCGGCAGCACCACAGCGTCGGGAGCAGGGAGCGGGTCACCTCCGCCTGGATCTCCTCGGCGGTGAACTCGGTGAACGGTTTGAACTGGATCGCTCCGCCCACGGTGTTGACCAGGACGTCCACGCCGCCGAGGACGGCGAGTGCCCGGCCGAGGGCGTCCTCGGCCCCCGGGTACGCCTCCAGGTCGGCCGTCACCGCCTCGGCCTTCAGCTCGGCGGCGGCCTCCCGCACCAGGTCGGAGCGGTCGACCAGGACCAGTTCGGCGGACTCGGCGGCCAGCCGGCGGGCCACGGCCAGTCCGATGCCCTGTGCCGCGCCGGTGACCACGGCCCGCTTCCCGGCGAACCGGCCGGGGTGCGCGCTCACGCCGCCTCCGCGGTCGCGCGCACGGTGGCCGGGGTGAACTTCTCGTAGTGGAAGCTCGCCGGGGTCACCCCGAGGGCGGTGATGTGGCCGCGTACCGCCTCGACCATGGCGGGCGGCCCGCACAGGTAGACGTCGACGTCACCGCCGTGCAGGGTCGAGGAGTCGATCAGGCCGGTGACGAAGCCCTTGTTGCGGGCGGTGCTGGCGGCGTCGGCGACGCAGTGGTCGAAGGTGAAGCCGGGGATGACCTCCGCGTAGTCCTCCAGGGTGTCCAGGTGGACGAGGTCCTGGTCGGTGGTGACCCCGTAGAGCAGGTGGACGGGGTGCGCGGGTGGCTGCTGCGCCAGCTGCTCCAGCATCGACAGCAGCGGCGCGAGGCCCGTGCCGCCCGCGAGCAGCAGCGCGGGCCGGACGGTCTCGCGGAGGTAGAAGCTGCCCATCGGGCCGGTGAACTCGACCCGGTCGCCGGCCCGGACCCGCTCCGTGAGGTAGCCGGACATCGCGCCGCCCGGGACCGTGCGGACCAGGAACGACAGCTGCTTCTGGGCCGGTCCGGAGCTGAAGGAGTACGAGCGGGCCTGGTCGGTGCCGGGCACGGCGATGTTGACGTACTGGCCGGGGAGGAAGGCCAGTGCGTCGCGGCCGTCCACGTCGAGCGCGAACTCGACGGTGGTGGCCGAGTGCTGCTTGACGGCGGCGACGGTGGCGGTGTGCGTGGCCGGGCCGGTCTTCGCGGCGGCCGACGTGGAGGGGATGCGCAGCACGAGGTCGGACCGCGGCGTCATCTGGCAGGGCAGGCAGTGGCCTGCCGCTGCCTCGTCGTCGGTCAGTGCCTCGTCGATGTAGTCGCCGCCGTCGTAACCACCGGACTCGCACAGCGACTTGCAGGTGCCGCAGGCACCGTCGCGGCAGTCGAGGGGGATGTTGATGCGGGCCTTGTAGGAGGCTTCGGCGACGGTCTCGTCCGGGCGGCACTCGATGAACCGGGTGATGCCGTCCTCGAAGTTCAGGGCGACCTGGAAGGACATGCTGCTCCTCGTTTCAGGTTGCGGGGCGGGCGGCCGGAGCCGCGTTCGCTGGTGGGGGTCCGGAGCCGTGCTCACAGGCTGTGGGGCCGGAGCCGCGTTCACAGGTGGTAGATGTCGACCACGTGGTGCACGCAGTCGTTCTTGAGGACGACCTTCTTCCGGGTGATCAGCGGCTCGGGCCCGGAGACGTCGAGCGTGTAGAACGACGTGCCGAAGTACGTGTCGGTGTGCTGGTAGCGGTAGTAGAGGGTGAACCAGTTGAACCGCACCTCCACCCGGTCGCCGTCCGTGCCGGTGATCTCCACGTTGGTGATGTTGTGGCCGGTGCGCGGCTCGGGCAGGCTGGTGGCGCTGGAGCGGTCGGTGCGGATGCGGAAGACGCGGTCCTCCAGGCCGGCCCGGCTCGGGTAGTAGATCAGCGAGATCTCGCGCTGCGGGTCGGTGGTGAGCGTGTCGTCGTCGGCCCAGGCCGGCATCCAGAACTCGGCGTCCGGGTGGTAGCACTCCAGCCACTTCTCGAACTCGCGGTCGTCGAGGTGGCGGGCCTCGCGGTGGAGGAACCGGCGGACGCCTTCGAGGGTGATCGACTCGGTCGCCGTGGTCACTTCGCCACCTCCAGGGCCTTGCGCAGGGTCTCGACCCAGTAGCCGTGCTGGATGGGGTAGAGCCCCTCGTCCTCGGTGCGGACACCGCTGGCGAGCGGGCGGATGCCGATGCGTTCGGCGTCCTCGTCGGGGCCGTCGACGCGGTGCGCCGCGCCGCGGCTGAAGTCGTTCCACGGGGCGGCGCCGGCCCGGTACGTCTTCTGGCAGGAGCGGAACTCCTCCAGGTCGTCCGGGGTGGCCATGCCGGTGGCGTTGAAGAAGTCCTCGTACTGCCGGATGCGCCGGGCGCGCGCCTCGGGTGCCTCTCCCTTGGGAGCGATGCAGTAGATGGTGACCTCGGTCCTGTCCACGGAGATCGGCCGGAAGTGCCGGATCTGCGAGCTGAACTGGTCCATCAGGTACACGTTCGGGTACAGGCACAGGTTGCGGGAGACGCCGATCATCCAGTCGGCGCGCTCCGGTCCGACCCGCTCGGCCAGCTCGTCGCGCCGGTCGTACAGGGGCCGGTTGGCGGGGTCGAGCCAGTGCGTCCAGAGCAGCAGGTGGCCGTGGTCGAAGGAGTAGTAGCCGCCCTTCTGCTTGGCCCAGCCGCCCGCGTCCATGGTCTTCGTGTCGTTCTTCGACTCGCCGGAGGTGCGGCGGGCCTGGGTGGCGGCGTAGTTCCAGTGCGTGGCGGAGACGTGGTAGCCGTCGGCGCCGTTCTCCGCCTGGAGCTTCCAGTTGCCGTCGTAGGTGTACGTGGAGGAGCCGCGCAGCACCTCCAGGCCCTCCGGGGACTGGTCGACGATCATGTCGATGACGGCCGCGGCGTCCCCCAGGTGTTCGGTGAGCGGCTTGACGTCCGGGTTCAGACTGCCGAACAGGAAGCCGCGGTAGTTCTCGAAGCGGGCGACCCTGGTCAGGTCGTGCGAGCCGTCCTTGTTGAACTGCTCGGGGTAGCCGGCCTCCCGCGGGTCCTTGACCTTCAGCAGCCGGCCGCTGTTGCTGAACGTCCAGCCGTGGAAGGGACAGGTGAACGTGGTGCGGTTGTCGGTCTTGCGGCGGCACAGCATGGCACCGCGGTGGCTGCACGCGTTGACCAGGCAGTGCAGCTCGCCGTGCTTGTCACGGGAGACGACCACGGGCTGACGGCCGATGTACGTGGTGAAGTAGTCCCCGACCTTCGGGATCTGGCTCTCGTGCGCCAGATAGACCCAGTTGCCCTCGAAGATGTGCCGCATCTCCAGCTCGAAGAGCTCCTCGTCGGTGAACACGCTGCGCCGTACCCGGTACACACCGTTGTCGGGGTCCTCCTCGAGAGCGTTCTCGAGGAGGGTCCGCGCACGGCTGAGGTCCTCCGTCATGGTCCGTCCCTCCGCTGCTTCGTGGCCCGCCGGCCGGTGACTCCGGTCGGCAACGGCGTGTGACGGCCGCTTTGCAGCACCATGGCAGCGCGGTGAAGAGTCGGCCCCAGGCATTTCCCCAGGGTTGACCCAGGGGGGTATTGATATCCCAGTCGTCTCAATATCCTGGAATCAGGTATTTGTGCGGTATGGGAAAGGCTCTCTACTCTGGGGCTACCCGAAGCCCCCGGGAACGGAAAGGGGCGACTGGGTGGAACTCAGGCATCTCCGGTATTTCGTGGCCGTCGCCGAGACCCGGCATTTCGGAAAGGCCGCGGAGCGGCTGCACATGGCCCAGCCCCCGCTCTCCCAGGCGATCCGTCGCCTGGAGACGGAACTGGGTGTGGAGCTGTTCACCCGGACCACCCGGCAGGTCGCGCTGACCGGCGCCGGCGAAGTGTTCCGTATCGACGCGGAGCGCGTCCTCGCGGCCGTCGACGAGGCGGTCGCCCGGGTGGCGCGGTTCGCCTCGGGTGCCGAGGGCGTCCTGCGGATCGGCCTGACCGGTTCCGCCTCGTACCGACAACTACCCGCTCTCGCACGGCTGATGAAGCGCGAGATGCCCCAAGTGATGCTGGAGGTGCACACCGAGATGCTCACGCCCGCACAGGAAGTGGGGTTGATCGAGCGCCGCCTCGACATCGGCGTCCTGCGGCCCCCGGTCCGCCAGGAAGGCATCGAACACCGCGCCATCGCCACCGAGCCCCTGGTCCTCGCCGTGCCCGAACAGCACTGGCTCGCCGAGGCCGACACCGTCCGCGTCGAGCAACTGCGGCACGAGGACTTCGTCCTGTACGGAGCCGGCCTCGGCTCCGTCGTCAACGACGCCGTCGTCCGCACCTGCCTGGCCGCCGGTTTCTATCCGCACCGCGCCTACGAGGTCACCGAGACCTCTGCCGCGCTGGCACTGGTCGCCGCGGGCCTCGGCATCGCGATGCTGCCCGACTCGATCCGCTCCGCGCCCCGCGAGGGCGTGCTGTGCAAGGAGATCGAGGACGCGCTGAGCGTCCGGCTCGACCTCGCGTGGCGCCGGGACGACACCTCGCCGCTGCTGCGGAACCTGCTCGGTGTGCTGGAGCGGAACCACGTGTTCCTCGAAGGACTCGAAGGAGTGGCATGAAGATCGTCCGGGTGGAGGCCATTCCCTTCGCCATTCCGTACACGAAGCCCCTGCGCTTCGCCAGCGGTGAGGTGCACACCGCCGACCACGTCCTGGTCCGGGTGCACACCGACGGGGGTCTGGTCGGCACCGCCGAGGCGCCGCCGCGCCCGTACACCTACGGCGAGACGCAGGAGTCGATCGTCGCGGTGATCCGCCGGATCTTCGAGCCGCAGCTCCTCGGACTGACACCGCTGGAGCGGGAGGCGGTCCACGAACGCCTCGACCGCACCGTCGGCAACCCGACCGCCAAGGCCGCCATCGACATGGCGCTGTGGGACATCGTCGGCCAGGTGGCCGGACTGCCGGTGTCCGGACTGCTCGGCGGCTACACCGACCGCATGCGGGTCAGCCACATGGTGGGCTTCGCGCCCGCCGCCGAGATGGTCGCCGAGGCCGAACGGATCCGCGACACCCACGGCATCACCACCTTCAAGGTGAAGGTCGGCCGCCGGCCCTATACCGACGACGTGGCGGCCTGCCGGGCCCTGCGCGAGGCACTCGGCCCGGACGTCGAGCTCTACATCGACGGCAACCGGGGCTGGACCGCGCAGGAGGCCGCCCGTGTCCTGCGCGAGACCGCCGACCTCGGGCTGACCTTCGCCGAGGAACTGTGCCCCGCCGACGACGTACTCGCCCGGCGCTGGCTGGTCGCCCGGAGCCCGGTGCTGTTCATCGCCGACGAGAGCGCCACCAGCGCCGCGGAGGTGACCCGCGAGGTCCTCGGCGGCTCGGCGACGGCCATCAGCGTCAAGACCGCCCGCACCGGCTTCACCGCCTCCCAGCGCGTCCTGCACCAGTGCGAGGGGCTGGGCGTGCCGGTGGTGATGGGAAATCAGATCGACGGCCAGATCGGCACGTTGTGCTCGGTCGCCTTCGGCGCCGCGCACCGCTCCGCCTGCCGCCACGCCGGCGAGCTGTCCAACTTCCTCGACATGAGCGACGACCTGCTCACCGAACCGCTGAGCATCGAGAACGGCACCCTGCGCGTGCGTGAGGGCGCCGGACTCGGCATCGAGATCGACGCCGACAAGCTGAACCGCTACCGCCAGGACCACTGAGACACGATTGCGAGGGACGGAAACCATGACCGAAAGCATCACCGAGCAGCAGGCCACCGCAGCCGGCTCCGGAGCCGCCGCCACCGAACAGTTCCGCACCCGGGTGAGCGCCGGCGACGTCCACACCGACACCGCGCGCGTGGACATGCTCGCCACCGAACTGCTCAACGCCGCCCATGACATCATCCGCCGCCACAAGGTGACGTACGACGAGTACAACGCCCTCAAGGCGTGGATGATCCAGGTCGGCGAGGACGGCGAGTGGCCGCTCTTCCTGGACGTGTGGGTGGAGCACGCCGTCGAGGAGGTCGCCAACGAGCACCGCGAGGGCAGCAAGGGCAGCATCGAGGGCCCGTACTACGTGGCCGACGCGCCGCGCCTGCCCGCGGAGGCCACCCTGCCCATGCGGGACGACGAGAAGGGCACCCCGCTGCTCTTCCAGGGCCAGGTCAGGTCCGTGGACGGTACCCCGCTCGCCGGCGCGACGGTGGAGATGTGGCACGCCGACGACGAGGGCTTCTACTCGCAGTTCGCGCCGGGTCTGCCCGAGTGGAACCTGCGCGGCACCGTCGTCGCCGATGACCGGGGCAACTTCAAGATTCACACCATGGAGCCCGCCCCGTACCAGATCCCCACCGACGGCTCCTGCGGCAAGCTCATCGCCGCCGCCGGCTGGCACGCCTGGCGCCCGGCACACCTCCACCTGAAGGTGTCGGCCGACGGCCACCAGCTCATCACGACCCAGCTGTACTTCAAGGGCGGCACCCATGTCGCCGACGACATCGCCACCGCCGTCAAGCCCGAGCTGGTCCTCGACCCCACCCCGGTGGAGGACGGCCCCGGCCGTGAGGTCACCTACGACTTCGTTCTCGACAGGGTGTGATCCACAGTGCTCTTCGCCGTACGCATGGACGTCGACATCCCGCGTGACCTCGACCCCGAGGTCCGCGGGGACCTGGTGGCCCGGGAGAAGGCGTACTGCCGGGACCTGCAGAAGTCGGGGGAGTGGGCGCACATCTGGCGGTGCGTCGGCCAGTACTCCAACCTCAGTGTCTTCGACGTCGCCGACAACGAGGCCCTGCACCGCATCCTGTGGAACCTCCCGCTCTTCCCCTTCATGACGATCGAGGTCACGCCACTGGCCCAGCACCCGTCCGACCTCGCCGCCGAGGACGTGGCCTGAGGGACAAGGCGGTGACCTCGGAGGCGGGGGAGGGGGCGCCGCCGGCGGTGGGCGGGTTCGGTCTGACTCGCGGAGCGTGAGCACTTTCCCGGAAAGTGCTCACGCTCCGCTCATCTGAGGCAAGTGAGACACTGATGCCCGAAGTGCTGACGATTCCGCGGTCGGCCCCCGACCGGCACTGCCGTCGTCAGCCGTCCTCGGGGCCGCACTCGAGCCTGGAGTAGACACACAGGGTGTAGGGCTCGTCCTCGTCGTAGGCGTAGTCCCAGGAGACGTCCACCAGGAACACGTTGTGCTCCCGCACCCACTTCTGGGCCTTGCCGAACGCCCCCGCGGCGGTCGTGGAGGGGAACGGCTTGCGCGCCATGGGGTGGACCCGGGTCTCGGCGTCCGAGTCGTCGAAGTCCTCGGGGACGTCCAGGCGGAGGGCGGGGTCGATTTCCACGGGCTGTGCCTTTCCCGTCGGTCGTCACCGGTCCGCGTCGCCCGAGGCGGGATCGTACCGGCCTCCGCGCACGACGCCCGGTAAGACCACCGCCCGCCCCGGAAGGGTTGCGTCCGCCGGCCACCGCACGGCGCGGGATGCGGTGGCGCGACACACCGAGGCCCAGAACCGGCGGCGAACAGGCCGTGCAGGGGTCACAGGATCGTGTCGGACCACTGGTCGAGGACGTCGTCGCCGGTCAGGGCGGTGTCGGGTTCGCTCGCCCCGCCGTCCAGGAGCTGCTCGGCCCAGATCACCTTGCCGGTGGGTGTGTACCGGGTGCCCCAGCGTTCGGCGTAGCGGGCGACGAGGAACAGGCCGCGTCCGCCCTCGTCCGTGGCCTTCGCCTGGCGCAGGTGGGGTGAGGTGCTGCTGCCGTCGGAGACCTCGCAGATCAGGCGGCGGTCCCGCAGCAGGCGGACGTGGATGGGGACGGTGCCGTGGCGGATGGCGTTGGTGACCAGTTCGCTGAGGATGAGCTCGGTCGTGAAGCCCGCGTCCGTCAGGTCCCATGCCGCCAGCTGCCGGGTGACGTGGGCGCGGATGCCGGCCACGGCCGCGGCTTCGGGGGGCACGTCCCAGTCGGCGACCCGCTCGGGGGCGAGCATTCGGGTGCGAGCGACCAACAGGGCGATGTCGTCGTTCCCGCCGTTCGGCAGGAGGGCGTCGAGCACCGCGTCGCAGGTCTGCTCGGGAGTCCGGTCGGGGTGGGACAGTGCGCCGCGCAGGATCTCCAGGCCGACGTCGATGTCCCGGTCGCGGCTCTCGATGAGCCCGTCGGTGTAGAGGACGAGCCGGCTTCCCTCGGGCACCTCGAGTTCCGCGGTCTCGAAGAGCAGGTCGCCCAGGCCCAGCAGCGGACCGGCGGGCACGTCGGGGAAGGTCACGGTGCCGTCCGGACGGACGAGGGCGGGCGGCGGGTGGCCTGCCCGGCCATGGTGCACCTGCCGGAGGCAGGATCGTAGACGACGTACAGGCAGGTGGCCCCGATGATTCCCTCGTCTTCACCCTGGTCCGCCCGCTCCCGGTCGAGCCGGGCCACCAGGTCGTCCACCCGGGCCAGCAGTTCGTCCGGTGGGAGGTCGAGGGTGGCGAAGTTGTGCACCGCGGTGCGCAGCCGCCCCATGGTGGCCGCCGCGTGCAGACCGTGCCCCACCACGTCCCCGACCACCAGTGCCACCCGGGCGCCGGACAACTCGATCACGTCGAACCAGTCCCCGCCCACCCCGGCCTGAGCCGGCAGATAGCGGTGGGCCGCCTCCAGCGCGCTCAGGTCCGGCAGGTCACGGGGCAGCAGACTGCGTTGCAGGGTGACCGCCATCGCGTGCTCGCGGGTGTAGCGGCGGGCGTTGTCGAGCGCCACGGCGGCCCAGGCGGACAGCTCCTCGGCGAACAGCACATCGTTCTCGTCGTACGGCTCCGCTCGCTCCGAGCGCCAGAAGTCCACCGAGCCCAGCACCGTGCCGCGGGCCCGCAGGGGTACCGCGATCAGGGAATGCATACCGTGGCCCAGGAACTCCTCCGCGCGGTCGGGGGCCAGCGTCCGCCATCCCTCGGCGGCGCTCAGATCCGCCTCCAGCACCGCCCGGCCGCTCTTCACGCACCGTGCCTGTGGTGTGGCGTCGGGGAAGCGAACGGTTTCGCCCACCGCCATCAGCGGCAGGCCGGTGTGGACGGTGCTCACGCCGGTCCGCCGCATTACGGTGCTCCGCCCGGTCGGCTCCTCGCCGCGCAGCACCTCCTCGGCCAGGTCGACGGTGACCAGGTCGGCGAAGCGCGGAACCGCCACCCCGGCCAGTTCGTGCGCGGTGCGCTCCACGTCCAGGGAGGAGCCGATCCGTGCCCCTGCCTCGTAGAGAAGGCTCAGGCGCTCCCGTGAGGCCTCGGCGCGACCGGACAGAGCCCGCAACTCCGTGGTGTCCCTGAGCGTCACGACGCTCCCGGCACTCCCGTCGTCGGGCACGGTGCGTCGCTTGTTGACCGCCAGCAACCGGTCGGCCGAGAGGAGCACCTCGTCGGTGGCCGTCCGCTCCGAGGTCACCAGTTCGACGATGGCCGGGCTCAGACCCAGGTCGGTGATCTCCCGCCGCTCCGCGTCCGGCGGCAGATCCAGCAGCCGCCGCGCCTCGTCGTTGGCCAGCACCAGCTGCCCGTCACCCCCTACGATCAGCACCCCCTCCCGCACCGCGTGCAGCACCGCGTCGTGGTGGTCGTACATCCGTGTCATCTCCACCGGACCGAGACCGTGGGTCTGGCGCAGCAGCCGTCGGCTCACCAGAGCGGTGCCGCCCGCGCAGAGGACCAAGGCCCCGCCCGCGGTCCCCAGGATCACCGGAAACTGCTGGGCCGCCATGCCCGCCACCTTCTGGACCGTGATCCCGACTCCCACCGAGCCGACCATCGTCCCATCGGGTTCGGTGACAGGGGCGTACGCGACCACCGAGCGCCCCTTGGCCGTCTCGATGGTCTTCGTCCGGGGGAGGTCGGCGGCTTGAGCGGGCCGGTTACGGCCTTCCCGATCTGAGAGGGGTCGGGGTGCGTGTAGCGGACCCCGTCCCTCGAGTACACGACGATGAGATCCACGTCGGTCGCCCGCTGGATCCGCTCGGAGAGCGGCTGCAGGACCCTGCTGGGGTCGGGGCCGGTCATCGCCGTCACCGTCTGCGGGGAGGCCGCGAACGTCGTGGCGACGGCCAGGGACCGCGACTGGGCCTCGTGGGCGCTGTCACGCCGGGCCTGGAACACGAGTGCGACCAGCGCGGCGGTGATGACCAGGGTCACGATCAGGACCTGAAGCACGAACACCTGACCGGCCACGCTGCGTACCCGGAGCAGGGACCGCAGTCGCCCGGAGGGCCGCACCGGCCAGGAACCCCCGCCGCGCCGGTCCCCCTGCCGGGCCGGCCGGCGGGCCGATCCCGCGTGTGCGGCCCGGCCCCCGGAGGGGCGGGGTGATATGGGGGAGAGCGACGGGAATGTGTGGTCACTGCATCGTTCGCCTCCTCGGCAGTGGTGCTCCGGTTGTCCGTGACCAACCGTCCGCCGGACGGCCACCCGACGAGGGACGACTGGCGGTGTGGGGCCTCCGCGGCGTCGCGTCCGGCGAGCGGACACCGGGACCATCGCACCGGATTTTCTTCGCATTCCTCGCGAACGAGTCAACGGTACCCGCTCGGCCCCGGTCCGGTTCGGTCGAGCGCGGCCCTCCCGAGCCCACCGCCGAACCCGGAACCGTGAACCCGGACCCGGACCCGGCTGTGCGAACCGGCCGGTGCGGAACCGCTGCGCGCGGAGGGCACAGCGCGCCACAATGCGGCTCAGGAGCGACACCACCGCAGGGGGAAGCCATGGCCGGCCATCGAAAGTTCCAGACAGCGGTCAGAGTCGAGAAGTTGCGTGTCTGGTGCGCCTGGGCGTCCGGCGGGTTCGTCATGCTGGCCGCCGCCCTCGCCACCCAGGACATCCGCATCGTCGGCGTCGTCACCCAGATCCTGCTCGTCGGCGGCGGCATCGCGTTCACCCTCACCGCCGTGCGGATGACCGACCGGCTCAACCGCAAGGCCGAGGCGGCCCGCCGGAACGTCCTCGGAGACCTCTGACGCAGGGAGGGAACGGGTGCGGCCCCCGTGGCGGGGCGGCGTTCAGCCGGCGACCGGGCCCATGAGGCTCCGCCCGATACCCCGGGCCGCCACCTGCAGGGCGCTGACCAGCCGCGCCCGGTCGCGCGTGAGGCTGGGGGCGACGATGCCGAGCGCCGCCACCACCGCGCCGTCCGACCGGATCGGCACGGCCACCGTGCAGGCGCCCAGGCTCATCTCCTCCACCGTCGTGGCGTAGTCGTCCTCGTGCACCTTCTTGAGCTGGCCACGCAGCAGACCCGGCCGGCTCACCGTGTAGGGGGTGATCCGGGGGAGGTCGGCGAGCACCTCGTCCTGAACGTCGGCCGGGGCGTGCGCGAGCAGCACCTTGCCGACCCCTGTCGCGTGCAGCGGCAGACGGGAGCCGATCGCGCTGACCACCGGCACCGAGGCGTGTCCGGAGAGCCGGTCGACGTACAGCGCCCGCAGGCCGTCGCGCACCGCGAGGTGCACGGTGGCCAGGGTCGCGCCGTAGAGGTCGTGGAGGTACGGGGAAGCGGTCTGCTGCAGCCCGGTGTGCACAGGCGCGAGCAGGCCGATGTCCCACAGCCGGCGCCCGACGACGTACTCCCCCGATGCGGTACGGCTCAGCGCGCCCCACGCGACGAGCTCGCCGACCAGCCGGTGCGCGGTCGGGACCGGGAGGTCGGCGCGGTTGGCGAGCTCGGTGAGGCTGAGCCGCCGATGCCGCCCGTCGAAGGCTCCCAGGATCGCCAGCGCGCGGCTGGTCACGGAACGTCCGGACCTCGCGGAGTTGCCTGCCATGCCCGGCATCCTTCCGCCGGGCGAAAACAGAGGCAAGCCCGGCTCCCTGGCACCGGCTCCCTGGCACCGGCTCCACGGCAGTGGCCTCCGCGTGGCAGGAAGAGTGGGGTATCCGTCGTTGCAGCCATCAGGTGCCCCGCGGAAGATGAATGCCATGACGAGGAGATCGGTGCTGGTGGTCGTCTTCGACGACGTGCAGAGTCTCGATGTGACCGGCCCCATGGAGGTGTTCACGGGGGCAGGGCGCCACAGCGGGGACCCGTACGAGATCCGCACCGCCTCGCTCGACGGCGCTCCGGTCCGTACCTCGAGCGGTCTCACCGTCGTCCCGGACTGCGCACTGGGCGAGGCCGAAGCGCCGCACACCCTGCTCGTCCCGGGTGGCAACGGCATCCGCCACCCCGCTCCCCGGCTGATCGACTGGCTCCGGGAGCACGCCTGGAGTGCCGAGCGCATCGTCTCCGTGTGCACGGGCTCGCTCCTGCTGGCGGCGGCCGGGCTGCTCGAAGGCCGCCGCGCCACCTCGCACTGGCTGGCGCTCGACGGCCTCGCCGCGTTCGGTGCCGAACCGACCGGCGAACGCGTCGTCATCGACGGCAAGTTCATCACCGCGGCCGGCGTCTCCTCCGGAATCGACATGGCCCTCACCCTGGTCGGCAGGGTCGCCGGCGACGAACACGCGCAGGCCGTCCAACTGGGGACCGAGTACGACCCCCAGCCGCCCTACGACGCGGGCTCCCCCGGAAGGCCCCCGCGGCACTCGTCGACGAGCTCCGCGCCAGAAGCCGCTTCATCCTCCGGTAACCCCGCCCGGCGGGCGGCTCCACGAAACCGAGTGGGCGCCGCCGCTCGCGGACCGGAGAGGGAGCGGCCCGCCAACTCCTCGACGCGGCGCAGCCGGTGGCGGACGGTGTGGGGGTGGACGAACAGGTGTGGGGCCGCGTCCTTGGCGGAGCCGGAGGTGGCGAACCAGTGCTCCGGGGCTTCCGGGTGGCGGGCACGCTCCGCGGCCGGGAGGTCGGGCAGGGCCGCAGCACCACCTCCACCAAGTGGGCCGCCTCCGCCGTTGCGGCGGCGACGACCATGGCCACGGAGCACAGGCCACGCCCGACGAACTGCGGGAGTTCGTCAAGGACCGGGTAGCGGCGTACAGGCACCCGCGCGAGGTGTGGCTCACGGACACCCCGCCGACCGGCCCCAGCGGCAAGATCCTCAAGAGGGAGATCACCGCACCGGCGGGATGAGCCCCGCCGGACGTCCCGGAGCGGAAACCCTCTCCCGGCCGCGGGTGCCTCAGCCGCGGGCACAGTCCTCGATCACCGAGGCGACCTGCTCGGTCGCGGCCGAGACGCGGTGCGCGCGCCGGGCCAGTACCAGTTCGACGGACTCGGGATCGGCGAGCGGTACGTAGGTCACGCCCTCGAGGCTCAGGCTCTGCACCGACTGCGGCACGAGGGCCACGCCGTGGCCGGCCGCGACGAGGACGACCAGGGTGGCCGTCTCGCCCACCTCGAGGAGCGGGTCGGGCCGGAAGCCGGCCCGTCGGCAGGCGGACAGGACCCGGTCGTACATCGAGGACCGGGACTGCGAGGGGTGGATGACGAACGGCTCGCCGGCCAGGGCCTCCAGCGGGATGCTCGGGCGTCCCGCCAGCTCGTGGTGGGACGGCAGTACGGCCACCAGCGGTTCGGACCGCAACGGCGTGATGCGCATGTTCTCCTCCGACGCCGCGCCCCGTAGGACTGCGAGGTCGAACACGCCCGAGAGCAGGCCCTCGACGAGCCGGGGGGTGAGGAGCTCACCCCGCAGGTCCAGGGTGACTCCGGGCAGCTTCAGCCGTACGGTGCGGGCGACCCTCGGCAGGACGTCGTAGGTGGCCGTGCCGATGAAGCCGACGGAGACCCGGCCCGCGTGACCGGTGGCCAGCTCCCGCATGTGGGTCCGCGCGCGTTCCTCCTCCGTGACGAGGGCGCGTGCGTAGTCGGTGAGGTGGCGGCCGGCCTCGGTCGGTTCGACGCGCCGGGTGGACCGGTTGAACAGCGAGACGCCCAGTTCCCGCTCCAACTGCTTGATCTGCTGGGAGAGAGCCGGCTGCGCCACGTGCAGGCGGGCGGCCGCGCGCCCGAAGTGGCACTCCTCGGCCAGGGCGAGGAAGGAGCGGAGCTGACGGAGTTCCATGAGCCTATTTTATAAGACCGACTTATGAATCGATGCGGACTAGGTCTTGGACATGATGAAGCGGGCGCTCGTACCGTGGAGGCGTGAGCGACAGTTACCTTTACGCAGCAGCAAGAACGCCCTTCGGGAAGTTCTCGGGCGCCCTCGCCGAGGTCCGGCCCGACGACCTCGCCGCGGTGGCTGTCACCGGGGCCCTGGCCAAGACCCCCGCGCTCGACCCGGCGGAGATCGGCGACGTCGTCTGGGGGAACGCCAACGGCGCCGGCGAGGACAACCGCAACGTCGGCAGGATGGCCGTCCTGCTCGCGGGACTGCCCACCTCGGTCCCCGCCACGACCGTCAACCGGCTGTGCGGCTCCTCCCTGGACGCAGCCATCATCGCCTCCCGCGCCATCGAGACCGGTGACGTGGACATCGTGCTCACCGGCGGCGTCGAGTCGATGACCAGGGCGCCCTGGGTCCTGCCCAAGCCCTCGCGCGCGTTCCCCGCCGGGGACGCGACCGCCGTGTCCACCACGCTCGGCTGGCGACTGGTCAACCAGCGCATGCCGAAGGAGTGGACCGTCTCCCTGGGCGAGGCGAACGAGCAGCTGGGCGACCGCTTCACCATCGCCCGCGAGCGACAGGACGAGTTCGCCGCCCGCTCCCACAACCTCGCCGACGAGGCCTGGAACGCGGGCTTCTACGACGACCTGGTGGTGCCCGTCGTCGCGGACCGCAAGGGCACGACCGTCACCCGGGACGAGGGGATCCGCCCCGGTTCGACCGTCGAGAAGCTCGCCGGGCTCAAGCCCGTCTTCCGCCCCGACGGCGTCATCACCGCCGGCAACGCCTCCCCGCTGAGCGACGGCGCCTCCGCGGTCCTGCTCGGTTCGGGCGAGGCCGCCGCACGCATCGGCACCGACCCCCTCGCCCGCGTCGCCGGCCGGGGCGTGTCCGCGCTGGACCCGCAGCTGTTCGGATACGCCCCCGTGGAGGCGGCGAACCGGGCGCTGAAGAGCGCCGGGATCACCTGGTCCGACGTCGCCGCCGTCGAGCTCAACGAGGCCTTCGCCGTCCAGTCGCTGGCCTGCGTGGACGCCTGGGGCGTCGATCCGGAGATCGTCAACGCCAAGGGCGGCGCGATCGCGCTCGGCCACCCCCTGGGTGCCTCCGGCGGCAGGCTCCTGGGCACCCTGGCGCACCGGCTCCGGGAGTCGGGGCAGCGCTGGGGCGTCGCCGCCATCTGCATCGGAGTCGGCCAGGCGCTCGCCGTGGTCCTGGAGAACGTCTCGGGAGGCAACCGATGAACACACAGCTGTGCGACCACGCGGACGAGGCGGTGGCCGGGATCGAGGACGGCTCGACCGTACTCGTCGGAGGGTTCGGAATGGCCGGCATGCCGGTCGACCTGATCGACGCCCTCATACGCCAGGGCGCCAAGGACCTCACCGTCGTGTCCAACAACGCCGGCAACGGCGACACCGGACTGGCCGCGCTGCTGGCCAAGGGGCGGGTCCGCAAGGTGATCTGCTCCTTCCCGCGCCAGGCGGACTCCTGGGTGTTCGACGGCCTCTACCGGTCGGGCCGGATCGAACTGGAGGTGGTCCCCCAGGGCAACCTCGCGGAACGGATGAGGGCGGCCGGGGCCGGCATCGGCGCCTTCTTCTGCCCCACCGGAGTCGGCACGCTCCTCACGGAGGGCAAGGAGACCCGCGAGATCGACGGCCGCACCTACGTGCTGGAGTACCCGATCAGGGGTGACGTCGCGCTGATCGGCGCCCACCGCGCCAACCGCATGGGCAACCTCGTCTACCGCAAGACCGCCCGCAACTTCGGTCCGGTCATGGCCACCGCCGCGACCACGGTGATCGCGCAGGTCCGCGAGATCGTCGAGACCGGCGAGATCGATCCCGAAACCGTCGTGACCCCCGGCATCTACGTCGACCGCGTGGTCAAGGAGGCAGTCACCGCATGAACGCGACCAGCCGAGCGATGAACGACCGAGGTCCGCTGAACGGCCGGGGTCCGCTGAGCAAGAACGACATGGCCGCCCTCGTGGCGCGCGACATCCCCCAGGGTGCCTTCGTCAACCTGGGCATCGGGCAGCCGACCCTCGTCGCCGACCACCTGCCCGCCGACTCCGGGGTGGTCCTCCACACCGAGAACGGCATGCTCAACATGGGGCCCGCGGCGAAGGAGGGCCAGGTCGACCCCGACCTGACGAACGCGGGCAAGGTCCCGGTGACCGAACTGCCGGGAGCCGCCTACTTCCACCACGCCGACTCGTTCGCGATGATGCGCGGCGGCCACCTGGACATCTGCGTCATGGGTGCGTTCCAGGTCTCGGCCACCGGTGACCTGGCCAACTGGCACACGGGAGCACCCGACGCCATCCCCGCCGTCGGCGGGGCCATGGACCTGGCGATCGGCGCCAAGAAGGTGTTCGTGATGATGACGCTCTTCACGAAGACCGGCGCCCCCAAGCTGGTGCCCGAGTGCACCTACCCGCTCACCGGGCTGCGCTGCGTCGACCGCGTCTACACGGACCAGGCGGTGTTCGACGTCACCCCCCAGGGCCTCAGGGTCACCCAGACCTTCGGCACCACGCTGGACGAACTCGCCGCCCGCCTCGACGTACCCCTGCTCGCCCCCGAGGCGTGAGACACGGGCCGACCGCACACCGACGGCCTGCCCGACCGCGCACCGACGGCCTGCCCGCACCTCGCGGGCAGGCCGTCGCACGCTCTGACGCATGCTCGGAGAAGAACGTCAGCGGCCGCCTCCGGCGCGACGGGACCGGGCGATCAGGGCCGTGCCCCCGGCCATCGCGAGGACCGCCGCACCGCCGAGGACCGCGGCCTGCTCACCCGCGCCGGCCTCGGCGAGACGGGGGTGCGAGCCGTGCGCGGCCTGCAGGATCAGGTCGGTGACGTCGTCCGGGTCGGTCTCCAGTACGGCGTGCGGGGCGTCGACCTCGACGGTGGTCGAGCCCGCCCGCTCGGCCATGAAGCGCAGGTTCTCGGTACCGATCGTGCGGTCGTCGGTGGCGACGAGGTACCAGGAGGGGATCGTCCTCCACGCGACCGCCGTGGTCGGTTCGCTGCCGGTGGCGACGGCCACCGGCCGCTGCGAGGCGGCGAGCACGTCGGCCCGGCTCGCCTCGAGACGGTCGCTCAGAAAGACGTCGCTGAACTTGTCCGGCTTGAGGTAGAGATCGACGTCGGTGGGGCCGCTGCCGAACGGAACGGCGTCCAGGGCGGTGGGCACGGGCGCCTCGGGGTCCTCCGTCACACGGCTGCCGGGGTACTTGGCCGTCAACTGCAGGGTGGTCTCGCCCTGGTCCGGGGCGAACCCGGCGATGTAGACGAGGGACTTGACGTTCGGGTTGCCGGCCGCCGCGTTGGTGATGACGGCGCCGCCGTAGGAGTGGGCGGCGAGCACGATGGGACCCTCGATCGACTTCAGTCGGGCGGCGAGGTAGTCGGAGTCACCGGAGAGGCCGCGCAGCGGGTTCGCGGTGGCGACCACCGGATAGCCCTGGGCCTGGAGGCTCCGAACGACCTCGTCCCAGCCCGAGGCGTCCGCCCAGGCGCCGTGCACCAGCACGACGGTCGGCTTGGTGCCCTCACGGGGTTCCGCACCTCCGCCGCTCTCGGATGCCACGGACGGGCAGGCGGCCGTCAGGGCCGCGGCGGGAAGGAGGACGGCCAGGGGGAGTACCCGCCGAGCGGCGTGCCGTATGTGCTTCATGACCACTCTTTCTCGAGGGGACGACTGCACGACGACACTGCGTTCCACCGGCTGGTGCGGCACCATGAGCTGGTCCGGTCGAGTGAAAACCGAGCCGGCGTGTGTGAGCCCTTCCCGACGCGCATCCCGGCCCCGCGCCTCCCGGTCCGAGGTCACCGTGAACATGGGCCGGCGCCTCCCGGAGACACCGCCGAACCCCTCCCGGACACGCACCAGCGAGGGTCGAAAGGGTCCGCAAGAGACCTACGGGCCCTCTGACCCTCTGACTCCCTGCTTCTCCGTGCCGGACGGATGACGGGCGCTGACCTGTGCAGACGGCCTTTCGGCCGGTGCACGCTCCCACCTGTCGAGACACCGGAATGTCCGGAGAAGCCCCAGGGGACTTCTCCCGTCTGCGGCCGGACACGAGGCCCTCGAACCACCCAGATGTCCGCCTACTGAGACATGCATCTCAAACAGGTACGTTTGTAGGACACCTCGGCGTTTTGCCGGGGGCCGTAATAAATACGAGAAAAGGAAACGCGCATGTCTCACCCCCTGCTGGTGGACCCGACCTGGCTGCACGAGCGCCTCGGGGACCCCGCGATCCGGATCCTCGACGCGACCACCTTCCTCACCCAGCCCGAAGGCGACGGCTACTACGACGTCGAGTCGGGCCGCCAGGCCTACGAGAAGGCCCACATACCCGGCGCCGTCTTCGCCGACCTGCTGAACGACCTCGCCGACCCCGACGCGGCCACCACGTTCACCGCGCTCGACAGCGAGACATTCGCCGCCCGGCTCGGCGCTCTCGGCGTCGGCCCCGGCACGCACGTGGTCGTCTACGACCAGGGCCCGAACATCTGGGCCACCCGGCTGTGGTGGAACCTGCGCTACGAGGGCTTCGACGACGTCTCGGTGCTGAACGGCGGCCTCCCCGCCTGGATCCGAGCGGGCCACGAGGTCAAGAGCGGCGTGGAGTCCAACGAGCCCGCCGTGTTCACCGCAAACCGCCGTCCCGAGCTGTACGCCGACAAGGACGCGGTCCTCGCCGCGATCGAGGACCCCGGCACCCGGCTGGTGAACTCCCTCGACCGGCCGACCTTCGCGGGCACCCGCCAGACCTACGCACGCCCGGGCCGCATCCCGTCCAGCACGAACGTTCCGTTCCCCGAACTCGCCGACTCCGACGGCCTCTTCCGCGGCCCGGACGAGGTCCGCGAGCTCTTCGACGACGCCGGCGCCCTGGACGAGTCCAAGAAGGTCATCACGTACTGCGGCAGCGGCATCGCCGCCACCGGCCTGGCCTTCCAGCTGGCCCTCCTCGGCCGCCCCGACGTCGCGATCTACGACGGTTCCCTCACCGAGTGGGCCGCCGACCCGGCCCTCCCCCTCGAAGTCGACTGACAGCCCCGGCTCACCCGGACGCCCCCGGACCCGCGCTGTCCGGGGGTGCCCTGCCGGGCGGTCGGGTGCCCCTCACACATCCACCGCCGACCTCAGCGCCCGCGACCGCCGCCGTATCCTGCCCGGACTGCGTCACTTCAGCCGCCGACCGGGAGTCCCCGCGTGACCGAGCCGACCGCCCCGACCGTCCCGTCCACCCCGTCCGCCTCGGACGAGAAGCCCTTCCTGTACGTCGTCGTCTGCGCGAGCGGGATAGCCGGCGACGTCGGCACGCTGATCACCGCCGCGCAGCAACGGGGCTGGGACGTCGGGGTCGTGGCCACCCCGCAGGCACTGGGCTTCCTCGGCACGGAAGCGATCGAGGCGCAGACCGGCTATCCGATCCGGTCCGCCTGGCGCAAGCCCGGCGAGGCCCGCCCCCTCCCTCCCGCGGACGCGATCGCCGTGGCCCCGGCCACGTTCAACACGGTCAACAAGTGGGCCGCCGGTATCTCCGACACCCTCGCCCTGGGCATCCTGTGCGAGGCGTACGGCATGGGCGTCCCCATCGCCGTCCTGCCGTACCTCAACGCGGCCCAGGCCGCCCATCCGGCCTACCGGCAGAGTCTGGAGCGGCTGACCGGGATGGGCGTCCTGCTCGGCTCGCACGAACCGCACCGACCGAAGGCCGGGGGAGGCGCCGACGGCTTCCGCTGGACGGAGGCGCTGGACCTCCTGGAACCCAGGGTGCCTGCGTAGCGCGCCGCGATCGGCCCCGCCCCTCGGATGTCCCGGAAGAGGACGATGAGGCCCGACTGCAGTCTGCGGCCGCTGTCTCAGCTCCGATGATTCAGACGGTTCTGTCTTCAGGGTCAGGCGCGTCGCTGTGGAGTGTCGCCGGGGTGGACTCGCCGCAGGCGCTCGGCGTTCTTCCTCGCCGGCGACTGCTGGGTGACCAACGCCTTGTCGAGCGCCTGTTGGACCAGGCTCTCGGCGTCATCGGCCTTGCTCATTGGGGTTCTGGTCCTCTCGGATCGCGAGCGCGGCGTTGGCGGCCAGCTCCGCGACGACCAGTTCGGCACGCTCCGTGAGGTCCTGCGGAGCGCCCCAGGAGTGCAGCTCCGTCACGGCGAGGAGTCGGGCGAGCCGGGCGCCGCGCCGCTTGGACGACAGCAGTTGGGTGAAGGCGGCGGTGAGGGTGCCGACTTGGGGAATCGCGTGGTTCATGACGCCAGAGTGACGGTCGGGCTCGGGTGGGGACGAGCACGGCACCCCGTACACCGAGTCAGCGTACGGACGCGGAGAGTGGGCGGTGCGCCGGTCCTCCGCCACGTCGTGTGGTGGGCGCGGGTGTGATGTCGACCGATGGCCGGCCCTCTCGATCCGTGGTCGGCCATAGCCCCGTTTCGACCGCCCAGGGCGGACCCGGGCGTCCGCCGAAGGCTCAGCCGCCCGCCTTGGATCAGTGACCCGTGTCACACCCGGCTCCTGTCAGCAATCGGGGCGCCGTCTCGTTCAAGGGGCACGCGAACGAGACAGGAGCAACGCCATGAAGCACCGCATCGTCGTCCTCGGCGCCGGATACGCCGGGGCCTTCGCCGCCGGAAACCTGGCCCGCCGGCTCTCCCCCGCCGACACCGAGATCACCGTCGTCAACGCCGAGCCCGACTTCGTCGAGCGGATGCGGCTCCACCAGCTCGCGACCGGCCAGGACGTCGCGGTCCGCAAGCTCGCCGACGTGTTCGCGGGCACCGGGGTGCGGCTGCGCCTGGCGCGCGTCACCGGCGTCGACCCCGAGCGCAGGACCGTCGCCGTGACCGGCGAGGACGGCGACGGCGAGCTCGTGTACGACACGCTTCTCTACGCGCTCGGCAGCTCCGTCGCCCACCACGGCGTCCCCGGCGTGGCCGAGTACGCCTTCGACGTGGCCGGCCGGTCCTCGGCGCTGCGTCTGCGCGAGCGCCTGGCCGGCCTGGGCGGGGGCGGCACCGTGCTGGTCGTCGGCGAGGGGCTGACCGGCATCGAGACCGCCACCGAGTTCGCCGAGGCCCGGCCCGACCTCTCGGTCGCGCTCGCCGCCCGCGGCGAGCTGGGCGCCTGGCTCTCCCCGAAGGCCCGCCGTCACCTGCGCCGCGCCTTCGACCGGCTGGGCATCACCGTCCACGAGCACACCGGCATCGAAGCCGTCGAGCCGACGCGGGCGATCGCCGCCGACGGTACGTCCCTCCCGGCCGACGTGACCGTGTGGTCGGCCGGGTTCGCCGTGCACCCCATCGCCGCCGCCGCCGGCCTGGAGGTCGCCGAGACCGGCCAGATCGTCGTCGACCGCACCATGCGCTCAATCTCGCACCCGGAGGTCTACGCCGCCGGTGACTGCGCCTACGCGATCGGCGAGAACGGCCTGCCGCTGCCGATGTCCTGCGCCTCGGCCGGCTTCACCAACATGCAGGCGACCGCCGCGATCATCGCGCGCCTGACGGGCGGCGAGGTCCCGACCACCGGGCTGAAGTACTACGGCAACCACATCAGCCTCGGGCGGCGGGACGCGATCTTCCAGATGGTGGACGGGGACGTCCGGTCGAAGTCCTGGTACCTGGGCGGCCGGGCCGCCGCGCGGCTCAAGTCGGGCGTGCTCAAGGGGGCCGGGTGGGGCATCGCCCACCCGACCTTCGGCATGCCGAAGCGCAAGCGCCGCCTGGCCACCGCACCGGACCTGTCCGGTGCGAGGGCCGCCGCATAGCCTGTTCCGCATGGACAGCACAGCCATCGATCGGTTCGAGGCCAGCCGGGGCCGGCTGGCCTCGCTCGCGTACCGTCTGCTCGGCTCGGCGGCCGACGCCGAGGACGCCGTGCAGGACACGTTCCTGCGCTGGCAGGCCGCGGACCGCGAACACATCGAGGTGCCGGAGGCGTGGCTGACCAAGGTCGTCACCCATCTCTGCCTCGACCGGCTCCGCTCGGCGCAGACGCGCCACGAGCGAGCGGCCGGTGCCTGGCTGCCCGAGCCGCTCCTCGAGGGCGACCCGATGCTCGGCCCGGCCGACACCTTCGAGCAGCGCGAATCGGTGTCCTTGGCCGTACTGACCCTCATGGAGCGCCTCTCACCGGTCGAGCGGGCCGTCTACGTCCTGCGTGAGGCCTTTTCGTACCCCCACGCCGAGATCGCCCAGATCCTCGACATCACCGAGTCCGCGAGCCAGCAGCACGCCCACCGGGCCCGACGCCGGGTCACCGCCGAGCGCCGCCGCGGCGACGAGGTGGACCCGGCGTCCGCGCGCCGGGTCGTCGAGGAGTTCCTCGCCGCCGCCACGTCGGGGCGCACCGAACGGCTGGTGGAGCTGCTCACCGACGACGTGACGGCGGTCTCGGACGGCGCCGGACTGGCCAGGCGGCTGCTGCGGTACACGACGCGCGAGCGGATCGCCTCCTACGTGCGGGCCGGCTTCAAGCCCACGCCGGCGAAGCGGCGGCTGGCCGGCGGCTCGCCCGCGTTCCACATCGCGCTGGTCAACGGCTCCCCGTCCGTCCTCGCCGTGGTCGACGACCGGGTCGTGGGCGTCGTGGCGTTCGAAGTCGGCGACGGCAAGGTCGCGTTCCTGTGCGGCATCGCCGCCGCGGACCGGCTCGCGCGCCTCAACGAGGCCTGGCGGCAACACGAACCCGACGCGCCGGTCATCGGCGCATGGTGACCGGAGCCACCGGAATCCGGTGACGCGTCCGGACCATCGCGGGCACGACTGCGGGCGCGATGCCGTCCTGGGCGCGTGCGCGGCTCTCGCCCGTCGGGGTGCGAACGCGGTCGCCGCGTGACACCGTCCACCGACGGGGCCGCGGTGGCGCTCCACCGATCGGCCGGGTCCACCGTCGTGCGCGAGAACCGCGACCGGGCCCGCGCCGGACGAGCCCGAACAGCGCACCCGTCCCGCCGACTACGCCACGGGGCACGCCAGTTCGGGAATCGCGCGATTCGGGGAGCACGTCACCACGGCCAGGGAGAGATACGAGGGGCGTTCGAGGTAGTAGCCGTACGCCACATCGGCACCCGAGTGCAGCCGTCCGGCGGCAGCGCTCACCAGCGGGGCCAGACGCAGGGTGTTCCGGTCCCTCTCCGGCGCGAACCGAGGGGCGTACTCGGCCAGCCGCTTACCGAGCCAGGCCGCCGCTTCCTCCGCCTCGTCCCACGTGCCCCGAACCGATGAACGGGGCTTGACGAGCCAGTACGCCGTCTCCAGGGGTGGGAGGTTCGACGTGGAGAACTCCGCGGCCACCTGGCGGTAGCGCTGGATCAGTTCCGGCCTGCTTCCGGCCGGGGGCGGATCGGGATGCGGGGGCCGCCGCAGGGCCTCGTCGTCGAAGCGTGCCTTCGGGCCGGTCCACAGGTAGCCGTGGTGGTGCACGAGCCGTTCCCGTTTCGAGAAGGGCCGGCAGCTCGCCGAAGTCGCCCGGGAGTCCCGAGTGCGGCCGGGGCGGACTGCTGATCCACACAGTCGCCGGCGACGCGGAAGGCACCCTCCAGGATTGACGGCTAACAGTGTTAGCCTTAGGGTGGCGACTGTGCGGCTAACGCTGTTAGCTCCATCTGATCGGCCCCCCATGGAAGGACCACCGTGACCACCACCACGACCACACCCACCGGCAGCCCCCGGCCCGTTGCCGGACCCGGCCGGCCCACCGGCATCGCCACCGCACGGACGGCGGGCCGTGGCTGACCGCGCGCAGCAGATCACGGCCGCCGCCCGGGAGCTGCTCGAGGCCGAAGGGCCGGACGCGTTGTCGATGCGGCGCATCGCCGAGCGCGTCGGCATCCGGGCACCGTCCCTGTACAAGCACTTCCCCGACAAGGCCGCCGTCGAGGCCGCCCTCCAGGCGCAGGGCATGGCCCAGTTGGCGCAGGAGCTGGAGGCCGCCGAAGCCGAGATCGGTGTTGAACCGCCCCTGCCCGCGCTCGCCCGCGCCTACCGGCGGCACGCCCTCGCCCACCCGCACCTCTACCGCATCACCCACACCCGGCCGCTCGCCCGCACCGCGCTGCCCGAAGGGCTCGAGGACCGCGCGGCGATGCCGCTGGTCCGCGCGGCGCACGGCGACATCGACATCGCGCGCTCGCTCTGGGCGTTCGCGCACGGCATGGCCGTGCTCGAACTCGACGGCCGCTTCCCGCCCGGCGCGGACCTGGACGCCGCCTGGCGAGCCGGCTGCGAGGCGTTCGCCCGTGCCATCCACGACAAAAGTCAGGGAGAGACCGCATGACCGTGATCGCTGCGGGGACGGCCGCCGCCGCCCCCCCCGCGTCGCCGGATACACACACGCCGCGGCATGGATCGTCGGGCTCGCCGTCGCCTGGGGCGCCACACCCGAAGTCGGCGCCACACACGCCCGGATCGCGACCGCGTACGCCGACCGGCCGGTCCAGGCGATCGCTCAGGCGCTGCTCGTGCACGGGGTGGCGGCCGCCGGCCTGGTGGTCGTCGGATCCGGACTGCTCGGCTGGGCCCGCCGGACCGGCAACGCCACGGCTCGCTTCGCCGGACGGGCCGGGGTGGCCGCGGGCGCACTCGCGTTCGTGCAGCTCGCCCTGGAGCTGATCGCCGTGTCCGGGGCCGATCCGGCGTCCCCGGGCAGGGCCTGGCACGCTGTTCGAGGTGGTCCAGCGCGTGGACGGCGTCAAGATGTTCGCGCTTGCCGCGCTCGCCGCCGCTACCTGCGCGGCCTCGCGGCACGGCTCACTGCTGCGGCGCTGGAAGGCCGTCACCGGCTGGGCCCTTGCCGTCACGATCACCGCGTCCGGCATCGGCTACCTGCTGCTGTCCACCGCCCTGACCCCGACGGCGTTCGTCTCACTGCCCCTGCTGCTGGTCTGGATCGCCGCGCTCGGCGCGGCCCTCGGCCGCCTGCCTGAGCTCCAGCACCGGACCGCCGGGCGCCGACACCTCATCGACCACCCGCGGCCGGCCCGCCCGCAGGAGACGCTCACCTCCCGGCAGACACCTCCGTGGAGCCCGCCGCAGGCTCAAAGCCCCAGAGAAGTCCCACGGATGCCGCCGCATCCCTTTCTGACCGACTTCACCGCAGGCCAGGCGGGGTGCGGCGACATCGCCGCTCAGATGTCCCGGAAGATCTCGATCTGCGCCCCGACCGAGTTGAGGCGTTCGGCCAGTTCCTCGTAACCCCGGTTGATGACGTAGACGTTGCGGAGCACCGACGTGCCCTCCGCGGCCATCATCGCCAGCAGGACGACCACGGCCGGGCGCAGGGCCGGCGGGCACATCATTTCGGCGGCGCGCCAGCGGGTGGGGCCCTCGACCAGGACGCGGTGGGGGTCCAGGAGTTGGAGGCGGCCGCCGAGGCGGTTGAGGTCGGTCAGGTAGATGGCGCGGTTGTCGTAGACCCAGTCGTGGATGAGGGTCTGGCCCTGCGCGACCGCCGCGATCGCCGCGAAGAACGGGACGTTGTCGATGTTCAGGCCGGGGAACGGCATCGGGTGGATCTTGTCGATCGGCGCCTCCAGCTTGGAGGGCCGGACCGTGAGGTCGACCAGCCGGGTACGGCCGTTGTCGGCGACGTACTCGGGGCTGCGGTCGTGGTCGAGGCCCATCTCCTCCAGGACCGCGAGCTCGATCTCCAGGAACTCGATCGGCACCCGGCGCACCGTCAGCTCGGACTCCGTGACGACGGCCGCGGTGAGCAGGCTCATCGCCTCGACCGGATCCTCGGAGGGGGAGTAGTCCACGTCGACGTCGATGGTGGGCACGCCGTGCACGGTGAGCGTGGTGGTGCCGATGCCCTCGACCCTGACGCCCAGGGCCTCCAGGAAGAAGCACAGGTCCTGGACCATGTAGTTGGATGAGGCGTTGCGGATGACGGTGACGCCGTCGTGCCGGGCGGCGGCCAGCAGCGCGTTCTCGGTGACCGTGTCCCCGCGTTCGGTCAGCACGATCGGCCGGCCCGGGCGCACGGTACGGTCCACCACCGCGTGGTACTGCCCCTCGGTCGCGGCGATCTCCAGGCCGAACCGGCGCAGCGCGATCATGTGCGGCTCGACGGTGCGCGTACCGAGGTCGCAGCCGCCCGCGTACGGCAGCATGAAGCGGTCCTTGCGGTGCAGCAGCGGGCCGAGGAACATGATGATCGAGCGGGTGCGGCGGGCCGCGTCCGCGTCGATGGAGTCCAGGTCCAGCGTGGTGGGCGGCACGATCTCCAGGTCGACGCCGTCGTTGATCCACCGGGTGCGGACGCCGATCGAGCTCAGCACCTCCAGGAGGCGGTACACCTCCTCGATGCGGGCGACGCGGCGCAGCACCGTGCGGCCCTTGTTGAGCAGCGAGGCGCACAGCAGTGCCACGCACGCGTTCTTGCTCGTCTTCACATCGATGGCGCCCGAGAGGCGGCGGCCGCCGACGACCCGCAGATGCATGGGGCCGGCATAGCCCAGAGAGACGATCTCACTGTCGAGCGCTTCGCCGATCCTGGCGATCATCTCAAGGCTGATGTTCTGGTTGCCGCGCTCGATGCGGTTGACGGCGCTCTGGCTGGTGCCGAGAGCCTCCGCCAACTGCGCCTGTGTCCAGCCGCGGTGTTGCCGGGCGTCGCGGATGAGCTTGCCGATGCGTACGAGGTAGTCGTCTGACATGAGGCTGAGGCTATCTCAGATATGAGATGGCACCTCCCCGGGGCCTCTTGGGTAAGCCCATTCAGGTGATATGACGTCAATACTACCTGGTGTGACGGGTGCTGCGGGTGCGCCGCCACCCGAAAGGCCCGGGCAAATCCACTGATGTCGTACGACGCCCGGTGCTGCTCGTGGTGTGCCGCGGGCCGCGCTTGCCGCCGGTGGTGACGGACCAGGAGCGCTTGTTGAGGTTCAGTCGCACCCCCGGAAAGATCCTGAAGCTCTTGCGGAACGTGAGTGGCATCCCGGCCTCCCTCTGTGGCGGTGGAAGCGCGGCGCCCGGGCCGGGCGCCGCGCGAACTGGCTTCGTCTCCGTGCGGTTACCCCGTCCGTGCGCGGTGATGGCAGGCGGGGAGGGCGGATTCGGGAGAGGGGGGAGGGATGGGTCGAAGTGTTCCGGTATGGGGTGCCGGCGGGGCGGGCTCGGTTCCGGGTGCCCGGCTCGGTGCGCCCGGATCGGTGCGTCCGGGAGCCGGGTGTGATGCCCGCGGGCGCCCGGTGTATCCGGGCGCGCGGGTGCCGTCGGGCGGTGTCCGTTGACAGCGAAGTTAGTCCGCTGTCGGTCTGTGACCTGGGCGGACTAACTTGGTTGGCAAAAAGCTCCCTACGTTGTCCTGCGGGAGGCGGTGAGCCCTTCGTATGGTTCACCCACCCAGGGGGCCGGGTGTGGTTGAAAAAGCTCTGCCGCTTGACAGACGGCGCATTAGGATCCCTTGGCTGGCTTAAAACGGCAGGGAAAGTCGCGGCGTACCCCAGCACAACCAACCGTCTCTCTGGTGAGTCGTACTGGGCGGCGTGAGGACGCGTACGCCGGTGCCGTATAAGTGTTCCGCTCTGGGTCCGCCGGTGTCATGGCCAAGGGCTCCGTCTCCTTCGGCGCCCGCACTCTCGGCACGGTCGCGAGCGGCGCCTGGCTCGGCGACGCGTTCCCGCGTTGGTACCCCGCCACCCCCCACGCGCCTTCTTCTCCGCCTACGTCAGGACAACCATGGCTTCCCGTTCCCTTCCCCGGCGCCGCAGACGGCTCGTCCTCGCCACCGGTATCGCCCTGGTCAGCGGTGCCGTGCTGGCTCCCGTCGTCAACGCCGCCACCCCGGCCGCGACGACCACCGCCACGACCGCCACCACGCCCAGCACCAAGCGCCTGCACGACGACTTCAACGGCGACGGCTACCCCGACCTGGCGATCGGCGCGCCGGGCACCACGTTGAACGGGCAGGCGAAGGCGGGGGCCGTCAGCGTGCTGTACGGCTCGTCCAGCGGGCTGTCGACCTCGCGCAAGCAGGTGCTGACCTGGTCGAGCCGGTCGGTGCCGACCTGGTCGAACCGGTCGACGACGCAGCCCCAGACGCGCTACGGCAGCGCCCTGCAGAGCGGCGACCTCGACCGGGACGGCTACGCCGATCTGCTGTCGCTCGTGGACATGTCGCCGATCAGCGGCTACGACGGACGTTTCCTGGCCGTCAACTGGGGCGGTCCCAAGGGGCTGTCCGCCACGCCGACCCTGCTGAGGAACGTGCCGGCGAACTCCCGCAGCGCCTTCGTGGTCGCCGACGTCGACGGGGACAAGAACCCGGACGTGGCGGCGTGGGGCGACGACTACGGCGACGAGAACACGCCGGGCGACGGCTCGGTGCTGCACGGCCCGTTCCAGCGGGACGGCGGCAGCGCGGGGACGACCCGGTTCACCGTCTTCCCCGGCGAGGAGTGGTACGCCCTCGCGATGGCCGCCGGTGACGTGACCGGCGACGGCATTGCCGATCTGGCCATCAGCGCCAGGCAGCAGGACGGCGAGGTCGGTACCGGTGGGGTCGCCCTGCTGGTGGGCGGTCCTTCCGGGTTCACGTACAAGGGCCTCCTCAAGGACGCTCAGGGACGGCTCATCCGCGGCGATGACGTCGAGATCGGCGACCTCGACAAGGACGGTCACGCCGAGATCGTCGTCGGCCACTCTGTCGACGGCACCGACTACGACATCGGCCTCCCGGTCAAGGGCGGTGCGATCGCCGTCGTCCCCGGCGGCCCGAACGGCGTGTCCACCACCCGCAAGCCGGTGTGGATCAACCAGGACACCGCGGGCGTACCGGGCGTGGGGGAGTGGCGTGACGGCATGGGCACGGGCCTGTCGATCGGCGACACCAACGGTGACGGCTACCTGGACGTGGCGACCGGCCTGCCCGGCGAGGACTTCGACGGCCTCACCGACGCCGGCACCGTGCTCGTGCTGCGCGGCAGCGCGAACGGTCTGACCACCACCGGCATCAAGTCGTTCAGCCAGAACACCGCCGGGGTACCCGGCACCGCCGAGAAGCTGGACCGTTTCGGCAGCGAGACCGCCCTCGTCGACGCCAACGGCGACAAGAAGGACGGCCTAGTCGTCGGCGACTGGGCGGAGAACGCGAACAACGGTGCCGCGTGGGTCTTCTCGGCCACCTCCAGCGGCATCACCGCGAGCGGTTCCTTCTCGTTCGGCCCGTCCACCATGGGCCTGCCCGCGACCGGGGCCCTGTTCGGAGCCTCGGTGGCCGACTGACGGCGACCACATCCCAGCGGCGTCCACACCCACGGCGATGAACCTGCAGCGGCCGTACGGCAGCGCCTTCGAGGGGATGCTGACGTATCTGGAGTGGGCCACGGAGTCCGCGCGGATGCTGCGCTCCCAGATCAGCGACCGGGACCTCGACCAGCTCGTGTTCACCGACCGCTACCGGACGCTGCTGGGCAGCTGCGGCACCCTCGCCGGGACCGCCCAGCAACGCCTCGTGAACGGCTTGGTCCAACTTGTGTCGCCGAACGGATCGAGGCGTTCGAGGCGGCCGTGGCCGCGCTGGATACGCGGATCGGCCGGTGGAGCCAGCGGGAGGTGTTCGTCGTGGCCGACTCCAGCTTCTACATCCAGAACGAGGTGAAGCTGGCCGACGTCGACCTGCACGAGGTGCTTGACGTGCCGCGCTGGCAGTTCGTGCGCCTGCTGTTCCCGATCGTGGTGGTCGACGAGCTGGACGACCTCAAGGACGCCAGCAAGCAGCGGGCCCGCTGGCGTGCCGCCCACACGCTCGGTCTCCTCGACGGGGTTCTCAACGGCGAACGCCACGGGGTCCTGCATGAGGGGGAGCACACCGTTCAGGACGGCGAGACCCGCGGCAAGGTCAACGTGGAGATCGTCCTCGATCCCCCCGGCTACGTGCGCCTGGACCGCCCCGATGTCGAGATCATCAACCGGACGGTGGCCATCCAGGGCCTGGCCGGCCGCGACGTTCGGTTGCTGACGTGCGATACGAGTCAGCACACCCGGGGCCGGGCTGCCGGACTGCAGGTGTCCAAAGTGGCGACGAAGGACCCCGGGGCCGAGCCAGACTGGTCGGCCCCGGACAGGTCTGGCACTGGCGTCCGCGCGCAGCGGCGCGCCCGACAGGCCGAAGCCGAGGCTCCTACGGTCAGTTGAGAACGGCAGTAACACTGCGCTACACGCCACCTGACGGTAGTTAGCGATGTGGCCGCACCGCAGCCACGTCCTCGAACCGCGCCGTCCCGCAGTCCAGCAGCGGACGTCGCTGACGCTCGTGCACAGCATCCACGTACGGCTCCGCAAGATCCACCCCGACCGGTACAGCCACCCACCCCCAGCACATCACCTCGTACGACTAGGTTCGCTGGCAAGGAACCCAGAACGACTGGGTTCGCTGTCAATCGCCTCGGTTGGATGACAGCGGACAGGCGGGCCGCGCATGACCATTCGGCCGTCGTGTATTAGAGTTATCTCGACATCGAGATATCAGGCCGAGGTGCACCGCAGTCGCCACACCGGTAAGGGAAGCCTAACTAAGCCTTACCTTAGCGGATCGTCGAGACGTAGTGGCGGCACCACGCGGCGGTAGCCGCACATGGGTTGCGGTGTGGTGGTACGCGCACATCAATGAAGGAGACTGTCGTGTCGGCGAACAGCTTCGACGCCCGCAGCACGCTGCAGGTGGGCGACGAGTCGTACGAGATCTTCCGGCTGGACAAGGTCGAGGGCGCCGCACGCCTTCCCTACAGCCTGAAGGTGCTGCTGGAGAACCTGCTCCGTACCGAGGACGGCGCGAACATCACCGCCGACCACATCCGCGCGCTCGGCTCCTGGGACTCCCAGGCCCAGCCGTCGCAGGAGATCCAGTTCACCCCGGCCCGTGTGATCATGCAGGACTTCACGGGTGTCCCCTGTGTCGTGGACCTCGCCACCATGCGCGAGGCCGTCAAGGAGCTCGGCGGCGACCCGGCTAAGATCAACCCGCTGGCCCCGGCCGAGCTGGTCATCGACCACTCCGTCATCGCCGACAAGTTCGGCACCAACGACGCCTTCAAGCAGAACGTCGACCTGGAGTACGGCCGCAACAAGGAGCGCTACCAGTTCCTGCGCTGGGGCCAGACCGCCTTCGACGAGTTCAAGGTCGTCCCGCCCGGCACCGGCATCGTCCACCAGGTGAACATCGAGCACCTGGCCCGTGTCGTCATGACCCGTGACGGCAAGGCCTACCCCGACACTCTGGTCGGCACCGACTCGCACACCACCATGGTCAACGGCCTCGGCGTCCTCGGCTGGGGCGTCGGCGGCATCGAGGCCGAGGCCGCCATGCTCGGCCAGCCGGTCTCCATGCTGATCCCGCGCGTCGTCGGCTTCAAGCTGACCGGTGAGCTCAAGCCCGGCACCACCGCCACCGACCTGGTGCTGACCATCACCGAGATGCTGCGCAAGCACGGCGTCGTCGGCAAGTTCGTCGAGTTCTACGGCGAGGGCGTCGCCGCGACGAGCCTGGCCAACCGCGCCACCATCGGCAACATGTCGCCGGAGTTCGGCTCCACCGCCGCCATCTTCCCGATCGACGGCGAGACGCTGAACTACCTGCGCCTGACCGGCCGCAGCGACCAGCAGGTCGCGCTCGTCGAGGCGTACGCCAAGGAGCAGGGTCTCTGGCTGGACCCGAAGGCCGAGCCGGACTTCTCCGAGAAGCTGGAGCTCGACCTGGCCACGGTCGTGCCCTCCATCGCCGGCCCGAAGCGCCCGCAGGACCGCATCGTCCTCGCCGACGCGAAGGCCCAGTTCGCCCAGGACGTGCGCAACTACGTCAAGGACGGCGGCGACGTCGACGAGGCCAGCAAGGAGTCCTTCCCGGCCTCCGACGCGCCGGCCATCTCCAACGGCGCCCCCACCCACAAGGTGAAGGTCACCGCGGCCGACGGCACGGAGTACGAGCTCGACCACGGCCACGTCACCGTCGCCGCGATCACCTCCTGCACCAACACCTCCAACCCGTACGTCATGGTCGCCGCCGCCCTGGTGGCCAAGAAGGCGGTCGAGAAGGGCCTGACCCGCAAGCCGTGGGTCAAGACCACCCTCGCCCCGGGCTCCAAGGTCGTCACCGACTACTTCGACAAGGCGGGCCTGACCCCCTACCTCGACAAGGTCGGCTTCAACCTCGTCGGTTACGGCTGCACCACCTGCATCGGCAACTCCGGCCCGCTGCCGGACGAGGTCTCCAAGGCGGTCAACGAGCACGACCTCGCCGTCACCTCGGTGCTCTCCGGCAACCGCAACTTCGAGGGTCGGATCAACCCCGACGTCAAGATGAACTACCTGGCGTCCCCGCCGCTGGTCGTGGCCTACGCCATCGCCGGTTCGATGAAGGTGGACATCACCCGCGAGTCCCTCGGCCTGGACCAGGACGGCAACCCCGTCTTCCTGAAGGACATCTGGCCGACCGAGGCCGAGGTCAACGACGTCGTCGCCCACACCATCGGCGAGGACATGTTCACCAAGTCCTACGCCGACGTCTTCGCCGGCGACGCCCAGTGGCAGGCGCTGCCGATCCCGACCGGCAACACCTTCGAGTGGGACGCCGAGTCCACCTACGTCCGCAAGCCCCCGTACTTCGAGGGCATGGGCATGGAGCCGGAGCCGGTCGAGGACATCGCCGGCGCCCGCGTCCTCGCCAAGCTGGGCGACTCGGTCACCACCGACCACATCTCCCCGGCCGGTGCCATCAAGGCCGACACCCCGGCCGGCAAGTACCTCACGGAGCACGGCGTCGAGCGCCGCGACTTCAACAGCTACGGCTCCCGCCGCGGCAACCACGAGGTCATGATCCGCGGCACGTTCGCCGACATCCGCCTGCGCAACCAGATCGCGCCGGGCACCGAGGGCGGCTACACCCGCGACTTCACCCAGGACGGCGGTCCGGTGTCGTTCATCTACGACGCCTCGCGCAACTACGTGGACCAGGGCATCCCGCTGGTCGTCCTGGCCGGCAAGGAGTACGGCTCCGGCTCGTCCCGCGACTGGGCCGCCAAGGGCACCGCGCTGCTCGGCGTCAAGGCCGTTATCGCCGAGTCGTACGAGCGCATCCACCGCTCGAACCTCATCGGCATGGGCGTGCTGCCGCTCCAGTTCCCGGAGGGCCACACCGCCGAGACGCTCGGCCTGACCGGCGAGGAGACCTTCTCCCTCACCGGCGTCACCGAGCTCAACAACGGCTCCATCCCCAGCACGGTGAAGGTCACCACCGACACCGGCGTCGAGTTCGACGGTGTCGTCCGCATCGACACCCCCGGCGAGGCGGACTACTACCGCAACGGCGGCATCCTGCAGTACGTGCTGCGCGGCCTGATCAGCAAGTGACCTGATCGGCGAGTAAGCGGTACCGCGAGGAAGTCGAGGGCCGCATCCCCGTCCGTCGGGGATGCGGCCCTCGTCGTCCGTCCCGGCCCCCGCGTCCGGCCCGGAACCGGCGTGCTTCCAGTCCCCGCTGCGTCAGCCGTTTACAACCGGAGCGTGCGACGCTGCCTTCCCTGACGAGTGGGATGGAGCGCTCCCATCATGTCGGCGGACCGGAACCCGCCGCTGGACCCTCCCGGACGGCCAGCGGGTCGACAGTCTGTGGAGCGGCAACGGCACCTACCAGGGCCAGGACGGCATGGTCCACGACGCCGACTACAACGGCGCGCTGGATCCGGGGGAGAGTGCCACCTTCGGCTACGTCGTCTCCGGCTCCGGCGGTGACAGCACGACGACCCTGCCCTGCAGAGTTGGCTGAACCCGCGTCGTGGGCGGCCCCGATGGCGTGTCCGGTCGTCATCGGTGCCGCTCCGGCGTCGGTCGACTCCCCAGCAGACCGTTCAGCCGGTCCAGTCGGCGTCGTACATGAACCGCGTCCCCGCCCTCGTGCCCGTTGAACGGGTAGATGTGGATCTCCCTGCGGGGGTCCGCGTCCGTCGGCTCCGCGCGGCGTTCGAGGACCAACTCGGTGTCCGCGCCTCCGTCCCGCACCCCCGGCCACCGAACCGCTCGCAGGCCGCCGTCAGTTCGCCGTGCACCGTGTCCACCAGCGGCCCGCGGGCGGTCCGCAGGGGGAGCGCCGACTGCCGACGGCACGGAAGACGACGGGCGGCAGCCAGGCCGGGTCGACGTCCGCCGAGCCCATGTCGCCGGAGCCCGTGTCGCCGTCCCCCTCGGTGGATGAGCCGTGCGGAAGGCGGCGGCCGTGGGGTCGATTCTGGTGCACCGGTCACCGCAGTGGTACCTGTCGGCACAGGGGGAAAGGCGGGTCCGGGCCTGGCCCGAACCCGCCTCAAGGAGTCGGATCAGCTCAGGAGTTCCACCTCCGCCAGCGCCGACTCACCGGTGAGGACCAGCCGGTAGTGGCCGTACGTCCCCGGCTCGGCCACCGAGAAGGCCCGCGTCTGCCGGTCCCAGCGGAACGTGTCCGTGGCGTCCGCCCGCTTGGCCCGCTTATCCAGGTGCTCCCACGTCTGGCCGTCCGAGGACCCCTGCAGCACCCAGCCCGTGGGCGCCTTGGCGGCGTCCGAGGACGTCAGCGTGTACTGCACCGCCTTCGTCTCCCCGGTCACGGGCAGGTCGACCACGGACACCGTGGCGCCGGTCGCCGACGTGTCGTCGAACAGGGCGCCCTCGCCCTTCAGCGCGTCCTCGCGGGGCGTGGGCACCTCGTCGTCCTCGGTGATCGACACGGGAGCGGTGTCCTTGCCCGTGCCCCACGTCGACGGACGCGGGCCCATGTCGAACTCCAGGACGCCGCCCTTCGCGATCAGCGCGTGGGGGAGCGAGGTGGAGTTCCAGCGCTTGCCGTTGACCTTCAGGCCCTGCACGTAGACGTTCTTCGCGCTGTTCTTCGGCGCCTTGACGACCAGTTCGCGGCCGTTCTCCAGGTGTACCGTCGCCTTCGTGAACAGCGGGGAGCCGATGGCGTACTCGCCGCTGCCCATCACCAGCGGGTAGAAGCCGAGGGAAGAGAACAGGTACCAGGCGGACTGCTCGCCGTTGTCCTCGTCGCCGTGGTATCCCTGCCCGATCTCGCTGCCGGTGTAGAGCCGTGACGCACCTCACGGACGTTCTTCTGGGTCTTCCAGGGCCTGGCCGCGTCGTACATGTACAGGGCGTGGTGGGCGACCTGGTTGGAGTGCCCGTACATGCCCATCCGGACGTCCCGCGCCTCGGTCATCTCGTGGATGACTCCGCCGTAGGAGCCGACGAACTCGGGGGAGGCCGTCTCCGGGGTGGCCAGGTACTCGTCGAGCTTGTCCGCGAGGCCGCCCCGCCCGCCGTGCAGGTTGGCCAGGCCGCGGCTGTCCTGCGGGGCGGTGAAGGCGTAGCCCCAGCCGTTCGTCTCGGTGTAGTCGTACCCCCAGCCCCGCGGGTCGTACGTCGAGGACTCGACGCGCCAGTCGCCCTTCGTGCTCCTCCCCTGGAAGAAGCCGGCCTCGGAGTCGAACAGGTTGACGTATTTCTGGGCGCGGTCGAGGAAGTAGGCGGACTCCTGCATGGAGCGCTTGTCGCCGGTCTTCCCGTAGAGGGCCTGGCCCATCCGGGCGATGCCGTAGTCGTTGAGGTAGCCCTCCAGTGCCCACGACAGGCCCTCGTGCGTCTCGGTGCCGGTGTAGCCGAGGAAGGGCGAGGTCGCCATGCCCTTGCGGCCGACGCCCGACGACGGGGGCACGACGGTGGCGTTCTTCACGGCCGCGTCGTACGCCGCCTCGGCGTCGAAATCCACGCCCTTGACGTACGCGTCGGCGAACGCGACGTCCGAGGAGGTGCCGGTCATCAGGTCGGCGTAACCGGGTGAGGACCAACGGGAGGTCCAGCCGCCGTCCTTGTAGTGCTGTACGAACCCGTCGACCAGCTCACCCGCCTTGGAGGGGGTCAGGAAGGAGTACGCGGGCCAGGTGGTCCGGTAGGTGTCCCAGAAGCCGTTGTTGACGTACACCTTGCCCTCGACGATCCTCGCGCCGGTGCGCGTCGACGGTGTGCCGTCCGGCGTAGCGCAGTGCACGCTTGCCGGTGAATCCGGCGCCCGACTTCGCCGTCGGCGAGCCGCTCGGGCCGCGGTCGACCAGCGAGAGCATGTCCTGCGGGACGGGACCGGCGCTGTCACCGGTGGAGAACTGGACGTCGGCGAGCTGGAGTATGCCCCCGCCTGCGTTCCTGGTGATCTCCAGCCGGAAGTGCCGGTACTCGGCGACGGCCGAAGCGTCGAGGTCGTAGATCCTGGTCTGGAACCGCTCGGAGAACGACTCGCCCGAACGGGTGTCGAGGGTCTTCCACTTCTCGCCGTCGGCCGAACCCTTCAGGGTCCAGTCCCGCGGGTCGCGTTCGGCGTGGTCGTTGGCCGAGGTGAGCGCGTACCGGACGATCTCGGCCGGGGCGTCCAGGTCGAACTCGGCCCAGCCGACGGGCTCGAAGGCCAGCCACTTGGTGCCCGGCTCGCCGTCGGCGAGGTTCTCCTTGACCTCGCCGCCGCCCGTGTTCTCCGCGCTGGCGCGCACCTCCGTGACATGGTCGGTGACATTGCCCGGAATGCCGCTGCTGTAGCCGCCGTCGACGCCCGAGGCGCGCTTGCCGCCGCCCGGTGTGGTGTCGACCGTGTTCAACCAGTCGGGGGCGGGCTCCCCCGGCTCGAACGACGAAGCGAACTCCCGGTCGGCCTCGGCCGGGGCCCCGGGCAGGGCGACCGCGACGCCCGGTGAGGCCGCTGCCACGGCGAAGGCGGTCGTCGCGACGACCGCCGGGCCCCATCTGAGTCGAACTCTGTGCCGGACTCCGTGCTGCATGCGCGAGCACCCTCCCTGGCTGGAGAACGTTGGCAAAATTGCTGCGCAAGCACCAGCAGTGGTCCAAGTGGTGAGGGGTGTCAAGGGTGTTGGATGCGGCGCTCGCTTCCAGGGGTAGGGATTCCTCCGCTGCGGAACGCGAGGACCGCTCATTTTTCCGCCAGGTCTCAACTCGGAAAAGACCGGTGGGGAACCTTGTGTTCGATCTTGCTCCGTTGACGGGAAGTGGACTATACCTGTCGGCACTCCGGGGCATCCTCACAGCACCTCGAACAGCAGACGTCCCGTACCACTGGTGCCGCCGGCACCAGCCGCACATCCTGCACGACCCAGCGTGACCCGAACGCGGTGCCGGAAGGATCCGGTTCACCGCCTGAGTCCTGGAGAAGGCGAGGACTTGAGCATGGGATCCACTTCCGCCGAGAACAACGGCGCCCGTGACCACAGCACGCGTGACCACAGCACCACCGGAGTCGGCCGCCGCGATCTGATCAAGCGGTCCGCGGCACTCGGCCTGATCTCCGTACCCGCGATGGGTTTCCTGTCCGCGTGCGCCAGCGGCGGCGGGGAGGATCAGGACAAGGCCAAGGCGGGCAAGAAGACCGAGCAGAACCCGCTCGGTGTCAATGACACCGCACAGATGGAATTCGTCCTGTTCGACGGCGGTTTCGGCAAGGAGTACGCCGAGGACGCGGTCAAGGTCTACGAGAAGGCCTTCCCCGGGGCGACGGTCAAGTTCTCCGCCACCCAGAAGATCCAGTCCACCCTTCAGCCGCGGTTCAACCAGGGCAACCCGCCCGACCTCATCGACAACTCCGGCGCCGAACAGATGGACATGGGCGTCCTGGTCGGCAAGAAGCAGCTCGCCGATCTCACCCCGCTGCTGGACGCCCCCTCCTACGACGACCCGGCCAAGAAGGTCCGCGACACGCTGCGCCCCGGCATCGTGGAGATGGGCCAGTTCGACGGCGACCAGGTCTGGATCCTGTACTACGCCTACACGGTCTACGGCGTCTGGTACTCGCAGAAGGCCCTGGACTCGCTCGACGAGCAGTACCCCGAGACCTGGGACCAGATGCTCGCGGTCTGCGCGAAGGCCAAGAAGAAGGGCATGGCCGGCTGGACCTACGCCTGGCAAGTACCCGTACTACCTCCCCTTCTCGCTCTACCCGATGATCGGCAAGGTCGGCGGGCGCGAGGTGCTCGACGCCATCGACAACCTGGAGCCGAACGCCTGGAAGCACCCCGCCGTCAAGGCGTGCTTCGAGGCCTACTACGAGCTCTACCAGAAGGGCTACGTCCTCAAGGGCACCCCGGGGCTGGACCACGTCCAGTCCCAGACCGCCTGGGCCAAGGGCAAGGCGCTGTTCATCCCGAACGGCTCCTGGGTGGAGAACGAGTCGGCGAAGGTGATCCCCGCCGACTTCGACCTGGCCGTCTCCGCGCCCACCGGTCTGGACTCCTCCGACAAGCTGCCCTTCGGCACCATCTGGGCCTCCGGCGGCGAACCCTTCGTCGTGCCCGCCAAGGCGAAGAACGGCGCGGGCGGCATGGAGCAGATGCGCATCATGCTCAGCGAGGCGTCCTCGAAGAACTTCACCAGCAAGGTGAAGTCCCTGACCGCGTACAACGGCGGCACCGACGGCATCGAGCTCACCCCGGGCCTGAAGGCCGGTGTCGCCGCGCTCGACAAGGCCGGCGAGAACGTGGTGAACCCGCGCATCCAGGACTGGTACGTGCAACTCCAGAAGGAGAAGATCGGCGTGTCCGGACTCGGCGAGATGATGGCCGGCCGTGCGACCCCTGCCGAGACCATCAAGAAGATCCAGGGCTTCGCCGACGAGGCGGCCAAGGACTCGTCGATCAAGCACTACAAGCACCAGTGAGGACCCGTCACCAGGGCCTGTCCGGCACACCCGTGCCGGACAGGCCCTGGTGACGCCCGCGCGCAGAACGGGGTCGCTAGCAATGCAGCACGGCAAGTACCGGTTCATCGTGGGGTTCCTGACGGTTCCCCTGGGGCTGTACGCGCTCTTCGTCGTCTGGCCGTTCATCCAGTCGATCTACTACTCGTTCACGGACTGGACCGGTCTGAGTCCCGATTTCACGATGGTGGGGCTCGACAACTACGCACGCATGCTGGACGACGACATCTTCTGGAAGTCGTTGCAGCACAGCCTGCTGTTCGCCCTGCTGGTGCCGGTGGTGACGATCGGTCTGGCGCTGTTCCTCTCCTTCATGATCAACGTGGGCGGCCGGCGGCGCCGCGGCGGACCGGTGATCTCCGGGGTCCGCGGCTCCGCGTTCTACAAGATCGTCTACTTCTTCCCGCAGGTCCTGTCGATCGCGATCGTCGCCCTGCTGTTCGCGTTCGCGTACAACCCGGACAGCGGTGCGATCAACTCGTTCCTGCGGGCGGTCGGGCTCGACGGCATCCAGCCGCTCTGGCTGGGCGATCCGAACCTCGCCCTGTGGGCCGTCATGGCGGTGATCGTCTGGTCCACGGTCGGCTTCTTCGTGGTCCTCTTCTCCGCCGGTATGGCGTCCATCCCGGCGGACCTGTACGAGGCCGCGCTGCTTGACGGCGCCGACCGCATCACCACGTTCTTCCGCATCACCCTGCCGCTGCTGTGGGACACCGTGCAGTCCGGCTGGGTGTACATGGGCATCCTCGCCCTGGGCGCCGAATCGTTCGCGGTCGTACACATCATGACGACCGGGCCCGGCGGCCCCGACTACTCGACCACCGTCATGGTCCTGTACGTGTACCAGAAGGCGTTCCGCGACGGTCAGGCCGCCTACGCCACCACCATCGGTGTCGCCCTGCTCGTCGTCACACTGGCCTTCGCCGCCGTCGTGATGAAGCTGGGGCGGCGCGAGCGGCTGGAGTACTGATCACATGAAGACGACCGAGACCCCCGCCCCGGTACCGGCCGAGTCCGGTGTCACCGTCACCAGGGCCGACAGCCCCGGCGGCGCGCCCCCCAAGGAGAAGAAGGCGGGCGGCGTCCTCAACGTCTTCTCCCACGGCATCCTCGTGATCTGGGCGATCATGGTGGCCCTGCCGCTGGTGTGGGCGGTGATGACGTCCTTCAAGGACGACGCCTCCATCTTCGGCTCGCCCTGGTCGCTGCCGGACAAGCTCCACTTCGAGAACTGGTCGCGGGCCTGGACCCAGGCCCACATGAGCGACTACTTCCTCAACACCGTTCTGGTGGTGGGCGGTTCACTCATCGGCACGCTGGTGCTCGGCTCGATGGCCGCCTATGTGCTGGCCCGCTTCGAGTTCCCGGGCAACCGGTTCATCTACTACCTGTTCATCGGCGGCATGAGCTTCCCGATCATGCTCGCCCTGGTCCCGCTGTTCTACGTCGTCAACAACATGGGCCTGCTGAACACGATCCACGGGCTGATCCTGGTCTACATCGCGTACTCGCTGCCGTTCACGGTGTTCTTCCTCACCGCGTTCTTCCGGACCCTGCCCAGCACCGTGGCGGAGGCCGCGTTCGTGGACGGGGCCTCGCACACCAGGACGTTCTTCCAGATCATGCTCCCGATGGCCAAGCCGGGCCTGATCAGCGTGGGCATCTTCAACTTCCTGGGCCAGTGGAACCAGTACATGCTGCCCACCGTGCTCAACACCGACGAGGACAAGCACGTCCTCACCCAGGGCCTGGTGCAGCTGGCCGTCAGCCAGGGCTACAAGGGGGACTGGTCCGGCCTCTTCGCCGGCCTCGTGATGGCGATGCTCCCGGTGCTCGCCGCGTACATCGTCTTCCAGCGCCAGGTCGTGCAGGGCCTCACCGCAGGTGCCCTGAAGTAACGTCCCGGGTCCTCTCGGGACAGCCGCGCGGCCGTCCCGGGGAGTATCCGTCGGGATTCTCCGAAGTCACCTTCCGGATTCGCTCGCGCACCCGCCGCACCCGCCCCTGGGAGCGGCGGGTGCCGGTGTGTCCATGGCACCGGCGGACCCGGAAACGGTTCAACCTCTTGACGGGAGGCAACCCGAACAGCTCATCTTAGAGTTCACTAGTTGGACACGGAATGGGGCCTCGTCGAAGCGGCCCCGCGCGCAGGAGGTCGTCGTGGAGACTCCGGGGTCGCAGTCGTCGCTGCACCGAGCCAATCTGGAACGGGTCGTTCGAGCGGTACGGCTGGCAGGCTCCCTCACCCAGGCCGAGATCGCGCGGACGACGGGCCTGTCCGCGGCGACGGTATCCAATATCGTCCGGGAACTGAAGGAAGGCGGGACGGTCGAGGTCACGCCCACTTCGGCGGGCGGCCGCCGGGCCCGCAGCGTCTCGCTCAGCGGGGACGCCGGGATCGTCATAGGGGTGGACTTCGGGCACGCCCATCTGCGGGTGGCCGTCGGGAACCTCGCCCACCAGGTGCTGGCCGAGGAATCCGAGCCGCTGGACGTGGACGCCTCCTCGACCCAGGGCTTCGACCGGGCGGAGCAGCTGGTCAACCGGCTGATCGAGGCGACCGGAGTGGACCGCGCCAAGCTCACCGGGATCGGCCTCGGCGTGCCCGGTCCGATCGACGTGGAGTCCGGCACCCTGGGCTCGACCGCGATCCTGCCCGGCTGGACCGGCACCAAGCCCGCCGAGGAGCTGCGGGGGCGGCTCGGCGTGCCCGTGCACGTGGACAACGACGCGAACCTCGGTGCCCTCGGCGAGATGGTCTGGGGGAGCGGCCGGGGCGTGCGCGACCTCGCGTACATCAAGGTCGCCAGCGGTGTCGGCGCCGGACTGGTGATCAGCGGGAAGATCTACCGCGGGCCCGGCGGCACGGCGGGGGAGATCGGGCACATCACGCTCGACGAGTCCGGCCCGGTCTGCCGCTGCGGCAACCGCGGCTGCCTGGAGACGTTCACGGCGGCCCGCTATGTGCTTCCGCTGCTCCAGCCCAGCCATGGCACGGACTTGACCATGGAAGATGTCGTACGGTTGGCGCGCGAGGGCGATCCCGGCTGCCGTAGGGTGATCGCCGACGTCGGCCGTCACATCGGCAGCGGAGTCGCCAATCTCTGCAACCTGTTGAACCCGAGCAGGGTCGTGCTCGGCGGCGACCTCGCCGAGGCCGGTGAGCTGGTGCTCGCACCGATAAGGGAGTCCGTCGGCCGCTACGCGATCCCCAGTGCGGCGCGTCAACTCTCCGTTCTTCCCGGAGCACTTGGGGGCCGTGCGGAGGTGCTCGGCGCGCTCGCCCTCGCGCTGGGCGAAATGGGCGATTCCACCCTGTTGGACGGCACGGCCGTCGGATCCCTCGCCGCGAGTTCTCCTGCCTTCACTTAGAGAACGGATGGCACCGTTGCCATCTCGTTAAGGATTTACTTCTTGACGCCGTACGTGTGGCCGAGTTGACTTCCAGCCACCTCGGCCGCACCGTCGCGGCCTCGTCAGGGAGGTTTCTGAAGTGAACACGCGTATGCGTCGTGCCGCCGTCGCCGTTGCCGCCGGTGCGATGGCCTTCTCGCTCGCCGCCTGCGGCAGCGCCGCCGAGTCCGGCGACAAGAGCGACTCGAGCGACTCCGCCGCCAAGAAGGGCGACGACATCAAGGTCGGTCTGCTCCTGCCGGAGAACCAGACCGCGCGCTACGAGAAGTTCGACAAGCCCTTGATCGAGAAGAAGATCAAGGAGCTCACGAACAACAAGGCCGAGGTCGTCTACGCCAACGCCAAGCAGGACGCCAGCCTGCAGAACCAGCAGGTCGACACGATGGTGACCAACAAGGTCGACGTGCTCATCGTGGACGCGGTGGACGCCAAGGCCATCGCCGGCTCGGTGAAGAAGGCCAAGGACGCCGGTATCCCGGTCGTGGCCTACGACCGCCTGGCCGAGGGCCCGATCGACGCCTACACCTCGTTCGACAACGTGACCGTCGGCAAGACGCAGGGCGAGGCGCTGCTCAAGGCGCTGGGCGACAAGGCCAAGGACGGCCAGATCGTCATGATGAACGGCTCCTCCACCGACCCGAACGCCGCCCAGTTCAAGGAGGGCGCGCACTCCGTCCTCGACGGCAAGGTCAAGATCGGCCGCGAGTACGACACCAAGGAGTGGAAGCCGGAGAACGCCAACGCCAACATGGAGGGCGCCATCTCCGCCCTCGGCAAGGACAAGATCGTCGGCGTCTACTCCGCCAACGACGGCATGGCGGGCGGCATCATCACCGCCCTGAAGGCCGCCGGCATCGACGTCCCGGTCACCGGCCAGGACGCCGAACTCGCGGGTGTGCAGCGCATCGTGACCGGTGAGCAGTACATGAGCGTCTACAAGCCGTACGCCCCGGAGGCCGAGGCCGCCGCCGAGATGGCCGTCGCGCTCGCCCAGGGCAAGTCGCTCGACTCCGTCGCCAAGGACACGGTCGACAGCCCCACCACCAAGGGCGTGCCCTCCGTGCTCGTCCCGGTCGTGTCGCTGACCCAGGAGAACATCAACGACACCGTGATCAAGGACGGCGTCTACACCGTCCAGGAGATCTGCACGGGCAAGTACAAGGCCGCCTGCGACAAGATCGGTCTGAAGTAAGCAGTCCCCGAGTCCCATGAGACGTACGGGAGTCCACACCGGACTCCCGTACGGGACCGACTGCCACGAACTCCGCCGGCGCCCCGCACACACCAGCCCCGCAAGCTACGCGGGGCGCCGGTCGGAACACCCCCCAACTTCTGCACAACCTCCCGCCGGGTCAGGCGGCGAAGGAGATGGTTCACGTGTCCGCTACGCCCGTGCTGGCGTTGCGCGGGGTCTCCAAGCGTTTCGGTGCCGTCCAGGCGCTCACCGACGTAGAGCTTGAGGTCCGCGCCGGTGAGGTGGTCGCCCTGGTGGGCGACAACGGTGCCGGTAAGTCCACGCTGGTCAAGACGATCGCCGGCGTGCACCCCATCGATGAGGGCGTCATCGAGTGGGACGGCAGGTCCGTCCAGATCAACAAGCCGAACGACGCCCAGAACCTGGGCATCGCGACGGTCTACCAGGACCTCGCGCTGTGCGACAACATCGACGTCGTCGGCAACCTCTATCTGGGCCGGGAGCTCCGCAAGCGCGGCGTCCTGGACGAGGTCGAGATGGAGCGCCGCTCCCGTGAGCTCCTCGACACCCTGTCGATCCGCATCCCCAGCGTCCGGATCCCGATCGCCTCCCTCTCCGGCGGTCAGCGCCAGGTCGTGGCCATCGCCCGGTCCATGCTCGGCGAGCCCAAGCTGGTGATCCTCGACGAGCCCACCGCCGCCCTCGGCGTTGAGCAGACCGCGCAGGTCCTCGACCTGGTCGAGCGGCTGCGCGAGCGGGACCACGCGGTCATCCTCATCAGCCACAACATGGCCGACGTCAAGGCCGTCGCGGACAAGGTCGCCGTGCTGCGCCTCGGACGCAACAACGGCATCTTCGAGGTCAAGTCGACCTCGCAGGAAGAGATCATCTCCGCCATCACCGGTGCCACGGAAAACGCCGTGACCCGTCGTGCGGCGCGCACCAATGGGGAGATCAAGAAGTGAGCATCGACAAGACCTCGACGTCCGCGGGCGAGCACGAGGTGACCAACCCCGAGGCGGCCGCCGCGGCGGTCACCGTCGTCGACCCCCGGCTGCTGGTGCGCGAACAGGGCTTCGCGGGCTACCTCGGCGAGTTCAAGCGGAAGATGAAGGCCGGCGACCTCGGGTCCATGCCCGTCGTCATCGGTCTGGTGGTCATCTGGGCCATCTTCACCGGCTTGAACCCCAACTTCCTCACCGCGGGCAACTTCTCCGACATGTCCGTCGCGATGGTCGGCACGGGCATGATCGCCGTCGGTGTCGTCTTCGTGCTGCTGCTCGGTGAGATCGACCTGTCGGTCGGCTCGGTCAGCGGTGTCGCGGGTGCCACCTTCGCGGTGCTCAGCGTCACGCACGGGATGAACGAGGTGCTGGCCCTGGTGCTGGCCGTCCTCACCGGCACGGCGGCCGGCATCATCCACGGCTTCGTCTTCGCCCGCATCGGCGTCCCCGCCTTCGCCGTGACGCTGGCCGGCCTGCTGTTCTGGCAGGGCTTCATGCTGCAGATCCTCGGCAGCAACGGCACCATCAACCTGGACAGCGAAGGCATAGTCGGCAAGTTCACCAGCTACTACTTCACCGACGTCGCGGCCGCCTACGGGCTCGCCGTCGTGGCCGTCGCCGGCTACTTCCTGACCGCGTACCTGGGCAACCGCCGCCGTGAGGCCGTCGGGATCCCCTCCCGCCCGCTCAGCGAGATCCTGGTGCGCACCGCGCTGCTGGCCGTCGTCGCCTTCGCCGTGGCCGTCGTCTTCAACCAGCACAAGGGCCTGCCGCTCGCCGTCGTGATCTTCCTCGGCGTGCTGGTGCTCACCGACTTCCTGCTGCGCCGCACCGCCTACGGCCGCAAGATCTTCGCGCTCGGCGGCAGCGTCGAGGCGTCCCGCCGTGCCGGTATCAACGTGGAGATGGTCCGGATCTCGGTGTTCGCCATCGCCGGAACCTTCGCCGCGATCGGTGGCCTCTTCGTCGCCTCGAAGATCGCCTCCGCCAACCAGGGCGCGGGCACCGGTGAGTTCCTGATGAACGTCATCGCCGCGGCAGTGATCGGCGGTACGTCCCTCTTCGGTGGCCGTGGCCGCACCTGGAACGCGCTCCTCGGTGTCATGGTGATCGTCTCCATCCAGTACGGCCTCGCCCTGGAGGGCATCGCCTCGCCGGTGCAGTACATGATCACCGGTGGTGTGCTGCTGGCGACCGTCGTCATCGACGCGATCACCCGCAAGACGCAGAAGACCGCGGGCCGCGCCTAGGGTCTTTCGTGTGGATCAGGCCGGACCCCGCGAGCCCGACATGATCCGAACGAGAGGCCCCAGCGATCAGGCGTACCGTTTCCGCCGTGCTGTGCCTGGTACCCCTGGCGGTACCGGGCACAGACGTGTCCCACGGCCTGCCGCAGGGACTGCCTCGTAGGGCGGCCCTGTCTTGGGCAGAGCCGGCCGCGTGAGGTGTGACGCACGGCCCGGACGCCGACCATTGGAGCGGAACATTAGACTCGTTGAGCCCGGCAACAGCTCGATCAGCTCTACTGCAAGGAGGCACGGGTGCCGCTGCTGACCCGAATCAGGGGACCGCGCGATCTGGACCGGCTCACCGCGGAGGAGCTGAGCCGGCTGGCCGAGGAGATCCGGACCTTCCTGGTCGACGCGGTCTCCAAGACCGGCGGCCATCTCGGTCCCAACCTGGGGGTGGTGGAGCTCACCATCGCCCTGCACCGCGTCTTCGAATCCCCCAGGGACAAGGTGCTCTGGGACACCGGCCACCAGTCCTATGTGCACAAACTGCTGACCGGCCGGAAGGACTTCTCCCGGCTGAAGATGAAGGGCGGCCTCTCCGGTTACCCCTCGCAGGCCGAGTCCGAGCACGACGTCATCGAGAACAGCCACGCCTCCACCGTCCTCGGCTGGGCCGACGGCCTCGCCAAGGCCAACCAGCTCAGGCGGACCGGCGACCACGTCGTCGCCGTCATCGGGGACGGCGCGCTCACCGGCGGCATGGCCTGGGAGGCGCTGAACAACATCGCCGACGCCAGGGACCGGCCGCTCGTCATCGTCGTCAACGACAACGAGCGGTCCTACGCGCCCACCATCGGCGGCCTCGCCAACCACCTGGCGACCCTGCGCACCACCGACGGCTACGAGCGCTTCCTGGCCCGCACCAAGGACCTCCTGGAGCGCACCCCGGTCGTCGGCCGGCCCCTGTACGACACCCTGCACGGCGCCAAGAAGGGCTTGAAGGACTTCATCGCCCCGCAGGGCATGTTCGAGGACCTCGGGCTGAAGTACGTCGGCCCCATCGACGGCCACGACATCGAGGCCCTGGAGTCCGCCCTCACCCGCGCCAAGCGCTTCGGCGGCCCGGTGATCGTGCACTGCCTCACCGAGAAGGGCCGCGGCTACCAGCCCGCCCTGGCGGACGAGGCCGACCGCTTCCACGCCGTCGGCAAGATCCACCCCGACACGGGCCTGCCCATCGCCAGCTCCGGTGCCGACTGGACGTCCGTCTTCGGCGAGGAGATGGTCAAGCTCGGCGAGGAGCGCGAGGACGTCGTCGCCATCACCGCGGCCATGCTCCAGCCGGTCGGCCTCGACCGGTTCGCCAAGCGGTTCCCCGACCGGGTCTACGACGTCGGCATCGCCGAACAGCACGGCGCGGTGTCCGCGGCGGGCCTGGCCCACGGCGGGGTGCACCCCGTCTTCGCCGTGTACGCCACCTTCCTCAACCGCGCCTTCGACCAGGTGCTGATGGACGTGGCCCTGCACAAGTGCGGCGTCACCTTCGTACTGGACCGGGCCGGTGTCACCGGCACCGACGGCGCCTCCCACAACGGCATGTGGGACATGTCGATCCTCCAGGTCGTCCCCGGGCTGCGGCTGGCCGCCCCGCGCGACGCCGACCAGGTCCGCGCCCAGCTGCGCGAGGCCGTCGAGGTCACCGACGCGCCGACCGTGGTCCGCTTCTCCAAGGGCGCCGTCGGGCCCGCCGTACCGGCCGTGGGACGCGTCGGCGGCATGGACGTCCTGCGCGAGCCCGGCACCGACACCCCGGACGTGCTGCTGGTCTCCGTGGGCGCCTTCGCCCCGATGTGCCTGGAGATCGCCGGCCTGCTCGACCGGCAGGGCATCTCCACCACCGTCGTCGACCCGCGCTGGGTCAAGCCCGTCGACGAGGCCATGGCCCCGCTCGCCGGGAAGCACCGGGTCGTCGTCACCGTCGAGGACAACTCCCGCGTCGGTGGAGTCGGCTCGACGATCGCCCAGGCCCTGCGCGACGCCGACGTCGACGTACCGCTGCGGGACTTCGGCATCCCGCCGCGCTTCCTCGACCACGCCTCCCGCGCCGAGGTCATGGCGGAGATCGGGCTCACCGCCCCCGACATCGCCCGTCAGGTCACCGGCCTGGTGGCGAAGCTGGACGGCGGCCTCCCGCACTCCCGGCTCCGCTCGAACGGCGCGCACGACGGGGTGCGCGCCGCACGCGCCGCCGCCGACTCGGTGGAACCGGCCCGCGACTGACCTCTCCGCCGATGCGCCCGAACGGGTCGCCCGTGCCACTGTGAAGAGTGGTGAGGGCGACCCGTTCGCGTGAAGGCGCCCGCGCCGGGGCACATGAGCTGTGCCCCCTCTCGATCATGTCGAGGACGACACAGCGTGGGAGGTACCTGTGAGCAACACCCTCTTCCGGACGAAGAAGGTCGAGCAGTCCATCCGTGACACCGAGGAACCGGAGCACGCGCTCAAGAAGTCCCTCTCCGCGCTGGACCTGACCGTCTTCGGCGTCGGCGTCATCATCGGCACCGGCATCTTCGTGCTCACCGGCACGGTCGCCAAGAACAACGCCGGGCCCGCGGTGGCCCTGGCCTTCGTGGTGGCCGGCGTCGTCTGCGCACTCGCCGCGCTCTGCTACGCCGAATTCGCCTCCACCGTCCCGGTGGCGGGCTCCGCCTACACCTTCTCGTACGCCTCCCTCGGTGAACTGCCCGCGTGGATCATCGGCTGGGACCTGGTCCTGGAGTTCGCGCTGGGCACGGCGGTGGTGGCCGTCGGCTGGTCCGGGTACATCCACTCGCTGCTGGACAACGCGGGCTGGCAGCTGCCTGAAGCCCTCGGCACGCGGGACGGCGCCGAGGGCTTCGGCTTCGACATCCTCGCCGCCGCGCTGGTGCTGGTCCTCACCTGCATCCTCGTCCTCGGCATGAAGCTGTCCGCTCGGGTCACCTCGGTCGTCGTCGCCATCAAGGTGACCGTCGTCCTCGTCGTGATCATCGCGGGTGCCTTCTTCATCACCGCCGACAACTACACCCCCTTCGTCCCGAGCCCGCAGCCCGTGCCCGCGGGCAACAACCTCGACGCCCCCCTCATCCAGCTGATGTTCGGCTGGGCGCCGGCCAACTTCGGCGTCATGGGCATCTTCACCGCCGCCTCGGTGGTCTTCTTCGCGTTCATCGGCTTCGACATCGTCGCCACCGCCGCCGAGGAGACCAGGAATCCGCAGCGCGACATGCCCCGCGGCATCCTCGGCTCCCTGTTCATCTGCACCGCGCTGTACGTCGCCGTGTCCATCGTCGTCACCGGTATGCAGAACTACAGAGATCTGTCCGTGGACGCCCCGCTCGCGGACGCCTTCAAGGCCACCGGCCATCCCTGGTACGCGGGCTTCATCAGCTTCGGCGCCGCCGTCGGCCTCACGACCGTCTGCATGATCCTGCTGCTCGGCCAGACCCGCGTGTTCTTCGCGATGAGCCGCGACGGACTGCTGCCCCGGTTCTTCTCCCGGGTCCATCCCCGGTTCAAGACCCCGCACCGGCCGACCATCCTGCTCGGCGTCGTCATCGCGGTCCTCGCGGGCTTCACCCCGCTGAGCGAACTCGCCGCGCTGGTGAACATCGGCACCCTGTTCGCCTTCGTGGTCGTCGCGATCAGCGTGATCATCCTCCGCAGGACCCGCCCCGACCTGCCCCGCGCCTTCCGGGCCCCGCTGGTGCCGTTCCTGCCGATCCTGTCGATCGCCGCCTCGCTGTGGCTGATGGTGAACCTGCCCGCCGAGACCTGGGTCCGGTTCGCCGTCTGGATGGCCCTCGGCTTCGTCGTCTACTTCCTCTACAGCCGGAGCCACAGCCGTCTGGGCCGGGAGGAGGAGGTCGTCGGCTCCGGCCGGCCCGGCAAGCCGCCGGGCCCGGCCTTCCGATAACCCCTACGGCCCTCGGCCCCCTGCTTCCGCTCCCAGCGCCTGCCCCTGCCGCCGGCGGTGGCGGTCAGGGATGAAGGGTCCGGGGGCCGGTCACGGTGGCGCCCAGGGCCGTCACCCGGCGGCGCAGTTCACGGTCGGCGGTGACGACCAGGACCGGACGCTCACCCGCCTCGGCCACCAGGCCGACCATGCGGTCGTCACCGCTGCCCGGTGCCGACTCCACCCGCACCCCGGGCACCGACTCCACACCCCGCGCCGCGCCCTCCACCACCAGGACGATCTCCACCGGCCCCGGACGGTCGGGCAGCCCCCGCGAGGCCAGCCGGTCCCGCAGCCGCTCCGCGGCGCCCCGGCGGTCCCGCCACCACCCGTCGGGCACCGACCCGACGACGTTCGCGGAGTCGACGATCACGAGCAGGGCGGCGGCGCTGTTGTCCATGCGGCCAGACTCCCACGGAACGGCGCCCCGCCCGAGGCGCCCGCGGACCGGCTTGCATAGGGTGAAACGGTGAACGGCGACTGGCTCCTCCGCGGCCGCGACGGCCGCCTCACCGTCTACCTGCCCTCGGACGACGCCGTCCTGTGCCGCGCGGAACTCGCCCCCGGCGGCCCGTGGGAGGCGCCCCGTACCGTCGGCGGCGCCCAGAAGCTGCGTCCGGGCCCGGCAGTCGGCCAGGGCGCCGACGGCTACGCCCATCTGGTCGCCTGGCGGCCCACCGGGTCCGGACAGTCGGGCCTGGTGCACTCCACCCACTTCCGGCCCCGGCTCGCCGCCCTCGACTGGAACCCCGTCGGCCATCCCGACACGAAGGGCGACCGCACCGGGACGCCGGCCGTCGCGGTCGACGCCCAGGGACGCGCGCACGTCTTCGTCCGCAACCAGGGCGGCGGGGTGAGCATGCGGGCGCAGAAGGAGAAGGGCGGCTGGGACCCCTGGCGGGACCTCGGCGGAGCGGACATCCAGGGCGAACTCGCGGCCGTGACCGGCGAGTCGGGCCGGGTCGAGCTCTACGCGGCGACCCCGGACACCCTCCTGCACTGGCGCCAGGAGACATCCGGCGGGCAGCCCGTGCGGGCGGAGAAGACCGACGTACCGGTCCGTCCCGACACCCTGTGCGCGCTCGCCACCTCCGCCGAGCACACCACCCTGTTCTGCACCGACACCTCCGGGGAACTGTGCGCCTGGCGCCCCGGCGGCAAACCGGTCCCGCTGCTCACCGCGGCCGGGCCCGGCCCGGTCCGCGCCGTGCGCTGCGCCATGGCGGGCCACGACTGCACGGTGCTCGCCCAGCGCTCGGCGAGCGGCAGGAGCGCCTTCGCCGCGTACCCCACGCAGGCGGAGCCGTCCGGCGCCCGGTGGACCGAGTCCGGCCCCCCGTTGCCGCCCGACGCGGAGGTGGACCTCGCTCTCGACGAGCACGACGAGATCGTCGCCGCCACCGTCTCCCGCTCCACCGGCTCCCTCCGACTCGCCCGCCGCAAGGACGAATCGGGCCTGGCCCTGACGGCATGGCGCGAGGTGTGACCCGGGCACGCACACACGCGGTCGGATCATGCGGTGAGCCCCTCGCCACGCCCGTGACGAAAGGGGCGGGCCGCACGGATCGTCACCGTGCGGCCCGCCCCTGTCAGGGCCGGCCGGTCACGCCGGGACGCTCGCCACGCCCGGGGCCAGGAACCTCTTGCCGTTGACGCGCTCGGAGACACCCTCGCGGTCCAGGTACGGCGTGATGCCGCCCAGGTGGAAGGGCCAGCCGGCGCCGGTGATCAGGCACAGGTCGATGTCCTGGGCCTCGGCGACGACACCCTCGTCGAGCATCAGCCCGATCTCCTGCGCCACCGCGTCGAGCACCCGCGCCCGCACCTGCTCCTCGGTGAGGACGGTGTCGCCCTGCTTGAGCAGCGCGGCGACCTCCGGGTCCAGCTCGGGCCGGCCGCTGTCGTAGACGTAGAAGCCGCGCTTGCCCGCCTCCACGACCGCCCTGAGGTTGGACGAGACCGTGAAGCGGTCCGGGAACGACCGGTTGAGCGTCTCGGACACGTGCAGCCCGATCGCCGGGCCGACCAGCTCCAGCAGCACCAGCGGGGACATCGGCAGACCGAGCGGCTCGACGGCCTTCTCGGCGACCTCGACCGGGGTGCCCTCGTCGATGACGTTCTGGATCTCGCCCATGAAGCGGGTCAGGATGCGGTTCACGACGAACGCCGGGGCGTCCTTGACCAGCACCGCGGTCTTCTTCAGCTTCTTGGCGACACCGAACGCCGTCGCCAGCGAGGCGTCGTCGGTCTGCTCGCCGCGGACGATCTCCAGGAGCGGCAGGATCGCGACCGGGTTGAAGAAGTGGAAGCCGACGACCCGCTCGGGGTGCTTCAGCTTCGACGCCATCTCCGAGACGGAGAGCGAGGAGGTGTTGGTGGCGAGGATCGCGTGCGCCGGGGCGACCGCCTCGACCTCCGCGAACACCTGCTGCTTGACACCCATCTCCTCGAACACGGCCTCGATGACGAAGTCCGCGTCCGCGAAGCCCTCGGCCTTGTTCAGCACACCGGTGACCAGCGCCTTGAGGCGGTTGGCCTTGTCCTGGTTGATGCGGCCCTTGCCGAGCAGCTTGTCGATCTCGGCGTGGACGTAGCCCACACCCTTGTCGATGCGCTCCTGGTCGATGTCGGTCAGCACGACCGGCACCTCGAGGCGGCGCAGGAACAGCAGCGCGAGCTGCGAGGCCATCAGACCGGCGCCGACGACACCGACCTTGGTGACCGGACGCGCCAGGTTCTTGTCCGGGGCGCCGGCCGGGCGCTTGCCGCGCTTCTGCACCAGGTTGAACGCGTAGAGGCCGGAGCGCAGCTCACCGCCCATGATCAGGTCGGCGAGCGCCCGGTCCTCGGCGTCGTAGCCCTGCTGCAGGTCGCCGTTCTTGGCGGCGGCGATGATGTCCAGGGCGCGGTAGGCGGCCGGGGCGGCGCCATGCACCTTGCTGTCCGCGAGGGACCGGCCGCGCGCGACCGCCTGGTCCCAGGCCTCGCCGCGGTCGATCACCGGGCGCTCGACCTCGAGCTCGCCCTTGAGGACGGCCGCCGTCCAGATCAGCGACTGCTCCAGGAAGTCCGCGCCCTCGAAGATCGCGTCCGCGATGCCGAGTTCGTGGACCTGCTCGCCCTTGAGCTGCTTGTTCTGGTTGAGGCTGTTCTCGATGATCACCGAGACGGCCTTGTCGGCGCCGATCAGGTTCGGCAGCAGGGCGCAGCCGCCCCAGCCGGGGACCAGGCCGAGGAAGACCTCGGGCAGGGAGAACGCGGGGATGGCCGCGGACACCGTGCGGTAGGAGCAGTGCAGGCCGACCTCGACGCCGCCACCCATGGCCGCGCCGTTGTAGTACGCGAAGGTGGGGACGGCGAGTTTCGACAGTCGCTTGAAGACGTCGTGGCCGCCCTTGCCGATGGCGAGCGCGTCCTCGTGCCTCTTGAGCAGTTCGACGCCCTTGAGGTCGGCGCCGACGGCGAAGATGAACGGCTTGCCGGTGATACCGACGCCGACGATCGCGCCGTCCGCGGCCTCCTTCTCGACCTGGTCGATGGCGGCGTCCAGGTTCGCCAGCGACTGGGGGCCGAAGGTGGTCGGCTTGGTGTGGTCCAGCCCGTTGTCGAGCGTGATCAGCGCGAAGCGACCCACTCCCAGGGGCAGTTCGAAGTGGCGTACGTGGGAGGTCGTGACGACCTCGTCCGGGAACAGAGCGGCGGCGCCCTTCAACAGTTCTGCGGTGGTGCTCACTTGTCCCCCTCGAAGTGCGGGTTCTCCCAGATGACCGTCGCGCCCATGCCGAAGCCGACGCACATGGTGGTCAGGCCGTAGCGGACGTGCGGCTGCTCCTCGAACTGGCGGGCCAACTGCGTCATCAGCCGGACGCCGGAGGAGGCCAGCGGGTGGCCGAAGGCGATGGCGCCGCCGTACTGGTTGACGCGCGCGTCGTCGTCGGCGATGCCGTAGTGCTCCAGGAAGGCCAGCACCTGGACGGCGAAGGCCTCGTTGATCTCGAACAGACCGATGTCGGAGATGCTCAGCCCCGCCTGGGCGAGCGCCTTCTCCGTGGCCGGGATCGGGCCGTAACCCATGACCTCCGGCTCGACGCCCGCGAAGGCGTACGCGACGAGGCGCATCTTCACCGGGAGCCCGTTCTCGCGGGCGAAGTCCTCGGAGGCGATGACCGAAGCGGTGGCACCGTCGTTCAGACCGGCCGCGTTACCGGCGGTGACCCGGCCGTGGACGCGGAACGGCGTCTTCAGAACGGCCAGGTTCTCCAGGGTGGTGCCCGGACGCATCGGCTCGTCGGCGGTGACCAGGCCCCAGCCGGTCTCACCGGCCTCCTCATTGGTGCGGCGCACCGAGACCGGCACCAGGTCGGCCTGGATCTTGCCGTCGGCGTACGCCTTGGCGGCCTTCTCCTGCGAACGGACCGCGTACTCGTCGGCGCGCTGCTTGGTGATCGTTGGGTAGCGGTCGTGCAGGTTCTCCGCGGTCATGCCCATGAACAGGGCGGACTCGTCGACCAGCTTCTCGGAGACGAACCGCGGGTTCGGGTCGACGCCCTCGCCCATCGGGTGGCGGCCCATGTGCTCGACACCGCCCGCGATGGCCACGTCGTACGCGCCGAAGGCGACGGAGCCGGCCACCGTGGTCACGGCGGTCAGGGCGCCCGCGCACATGCGGTCGATGGAGTAGCCCGGGACCGAGGTGGGCAGGCCGGCGAGGATGCCGGCGGTGCGGCCGATGGTCAGGCCCTGGTCGCCGATCTGCGTGGTCGCGGCGACAGCGACCTCGTCGATCTTCTTCGGGTCGAGTCCGGGGTTGCGGCGCAGCAGCTCCCGGATCGCCTTCACGACGAGGTCGTCGGCACGGGTCTCGTGGTAGATGCCCTTCGGGCCCGCCTTGCCGAACGGGGTGCGGACGCCGTCGACGAAGACGACGTCCCTGACGGTACGAGGCACGATGGCTCTCCTCCAGGGTGCGGGGTGGCACTGCTGCGTTGCGCTGAGCGCGCGCTCCGAGCCTATGCTACTTGTGGGTAATGTAGCTGCCCAGCCCCGCGGACCCGAGCGGCGAAGCTCACACTCCTGGCGGAGCCGTCGAATTACGCGGGGTCAGGACCGGGGTCGGCACCCGCATCGCCCACGGCGCTCAGGCCCCTCCGGAACCGTCGGAGGCCAGTGCCGCGACGAGGACCGGTGTCGCCTGCTCCACCTGCCACGGCCGCGCCCCGTACCCGACCAGCGCCGCCGCGACGGACGGCGTGTCGGCGGGCTGCGGAGGCTCCCAGCACACCCTGCGCACCGTGTCCGGGGTGATCAGGTTCTCCTGCGGCATGTTCAGCCGCTCGGCGAGCGCGCTCACCCCCGCGCGGGCCGCGGAGAGCCGGGCGGCGGCCACCGGGTCCTTCTCCGCCCAGGCGCGCGGCGGCGGCGGACCGGTCACGGGCGGTCCGGGCTGCGGCAACTGCGACTCGCTCAGCGCCCTCGCCCGGTCGACGGCCGCCTGCCACTGCTCCAGCTGGCGCCGCCCCGCACGCGGCCCGAACCCGTTCAGCGCGGCCAGGGCGTGCACGTTGGCCGGCACGGCGAGCGCGGCCTCGACGATGGCTGCGTCGGAGAGTACCTTGCCCGGGGAGACGTCCCGGCGCTGCGCGATCCGGTCCCGGGCCTGCCACAGCTCCTTGACGACGGCCATCTGCCGGCGCAGGCGCACCTTGTGCATGCCGGAGGTGCGCCGCCAGGGGTCCTTCCGGGGCTCCGGCGGCGGTGCGGACGCGATCGCTTCGAACTCCTGCAGTGCCCACTCCAGCTTGCCCTGCCGGGCCAGTTCCTTCTCCAGGGCGTCCCGCAGGTCGACCAGGAGCTCGAACGTCGAGGGCGGCGTAGCGCAGCCAGGGCTCGGGCAGCGGGCGGGTGGACCAGTCGGCGGCGGAGTGGCCCTTCTCCAGGACGAAGCCGAGCACGTTCTCGACCATCGCGCCGAGGCCGACCCGGGGAAACCGGCCAGACGTCCGGCCAGTTCGGTGTCGAAGAGGCGGCTGGGCAGCATCCCTATCTCGCGCAGACAGGGCAGGTCCTGGGTGGCGGCGTGCAGCACCCACTCGGCGCCGGACAGCGCTTCGCCCAGGCCGGACAGGTCCGGGCAGGCGACGGGGTCGATCAGTGCGGACCCGGCGCCCGCACGGCGCAGTTGGACGAGGTAGGCGCGCTGGCCGTAGCGGTAGCCGGAGGCGCGCTCGGCGTCGACGGCGACCGGGCCGGTGCCCGCGGCGAAGGCGGCGACCACCTGGGCGAGGGTGGCCTCGTCCGCGATCACGGGCGGGACGCCCTCACGCGGTTCGAGCAAGGGGATCGGCGCCTCCGTAGCAGATGATCCGTTGTCGTCCGGAGGAGCGCCTCCGGTGGTTCGCAGGGAACTGTCTGCTGCGGTGTCGTGGGCGTCGGTCACCTGTCAAGAGTAGCCATGCCGTGAAGGCGCCTGCCGACGGAACGTTCCGTCGGCAGGCGCCCGGGGGTCGTAAACCAGTCAGGTCGGTGAATGTTCGGCAGAGGGGGAGCGGAGCGAAGGGGAACGGCAGGGGACTGCCGGAGAACGTGGCGGGGACGGTGGGACGGTGGGGTGGCGGCGAGGTCAGTGGATGATGCCCGTGCGCAGGGCCACCGCCACCATCCCCGCGCGGTCGCCCGTGCCGAGCTTGCGGGCGATGCGGGCGAGGTGGCTCTTGACGGTCAGCGCGGACAGGCCCATCGAGACGCCGATGGCCTTGTTGGACTGGCCCTCCGCCACCAGCCGCAGCACTTCGACCTCACGGCCGGAGAGTTCGCGGTAGCCGCCCGGGTGGCTCGGAGCACCCGGGGGGCGGCGGTGCAGACGGCGCCGGCACCGAGGGGAGCGGCTCCGGGGCGGGAGGGGAGCCCGAGGTTGGTGCGGGTGCCGGTGACGACGTAGCCCTTCACTCCGCCCGCTAGGGCGTTGCGCACGGCGCTGATGTCGTCGGCGGCGGACAGGGCGAGGCCGTTGGGCCAGCCCGCCGCTCGGGTCTCCGAGAGGAGGGTGAGGCCGGAACCGTCCGGCAGATGGACGTCGGCGACGCAGATGTCGCGGGGGTTGCCGATGCGGGGACGAGCCTCCGCGACGGACGAGGCCTCGATCACGTCGCGCACACCGAGCGCCCACAGATGGCGGGTGACGGTGGAACGGACGCGGGGGTCGGCCACGACCACCATGGCGGTCGGCTTGTTCGGGCGGTAGGCGACCAGGCTTGCGGGCTGCTCGAGGAGAACGGACACCAGGCCTCCTGGGGTGGCGGGACGGGGCCTGCGTGGGGGTGAAACCGGGCTCAACCGTGCTTTCAAGGTCACAGTCGTCTTCGGCACCAAACCCGGTCTCCTTTAGAGAATGATCACGATCTGGTGAGTAACAATCTGTGCAATTCGGACACGCGGTCGATCATTCGAAGACCGAACGGTTTCGGTCAACGTCGCAACGCTTCCGAAAGTGGCCGTATCGACAAAGAGATCGATGTGTGTGATTGCCGAGGGCTTCGAAGGGGAAGCTCAGCGCGACTGCGGCCCCCTCCGCTGTGGGAGCGTCACCACCGACGCGTCCCCCGGAGCCGCCGGGGGCAGCCCGGCGACCTGTGCCAGCAGGTCGCACCAGGCGACCAGGTGGGTGGCCGTGTCCGGCGCCCCACCCAGCCCCTCCCGCGGTGTCCACGAGGCGCGGATCTCGATCTGCGAGGCGGCGGGGCGCTCGGACAGCCCGCCGAAGTAGTGCGAACTCGCCCGCGTGACCGTGCCGCTCGGCTCGCCGTAGGTGAGACCGCGCGCCGAGAGCGCGCCGGTCAGCCAGGACCAGCACACCTCCGGCAGCAGCGGATCCGCCGCCATCTCCGGCTCCAGTTCCGCGCGCACCAGCGTCACCAGCCGGAAGGTGCCCTGCCAGGCGTCGTGCCCGGCCGGGTCGTGCAGCAGCACCAGCCGGCCGTCCGCCAGCTCCTGCTCACCGTCCACGACCGCCGCCTCCAGCGCGTACGCGTGGGGGGCGAGCCGTTTGGGCGCGGGTGTGGTCCCCACCTCGATCTGCGGTCGCAGCCGGGCGTCCCGCATCGCGTCGACGGCCGTCCGAAAGGGCAACGGGGGCGCCGCGCCCCCCTGCCCGAGATCCTCCTCGGTGTCCTTCGCCTCGTCCATACCACCCTTGCCGTCCGACAATCGTCCTTGAGCCGCAGCCATGCGGGGAAGATTAAGGGGAACCCGGCCTTGGCGCGGGGAAGGACACCCACGGCGCAGCACGGTGTCCGGATCGTTTCGTCCCGGGCGCGGCGCACGGGCGCCATGTGCCGGGTGGCCTGCGGTGCGGGGTCGCCGGCGGACCATGCGAGACTGGCCGGTGTGAGTGCCAATGTCAGCCCGCGGGGCAAGCAGCCGACCCATACGTACGACAGTGCCTTCCTCAAGGCGTGCCGGCGTGAGCCGGTGCCGCACACTCCGGTGTGGTTCATGCGGCAGGCGGGCCGCTCGCTGCCGGAATACCGCAAGGTGCGGGAGGGCATCGCGATGCTCGACTCCTGCATGCGTCCCGACCTCGTCGCCGAGATCACGCTCCAGCCGGTCCGTCGGCACCACGTCGACGCGGCGATCTACTTCAGCGACATCGTCGTGCCCCTCAAGGCCATCGGTATCGACCTCGACATCAAGCCCGGCATCGGCCCCGTCGTCGAGGAGCCCTTCCGCACCCGCGCCGACCTGGCCCGGCTGCGCGACCTCACCCCGGAGGACGTCTCCTACGTCACCGAGGCGATCGGCCTGGTGACCGCGGAACTGGGATCCACCCCGCTGATCGGCTTCGCGGGCGCCCCGTTCACCCTCGCCAGTTATCTCATCGAGGGCGGCCCGTCCCGCACCTACGAGAACGCCAAGGCGATGATGTACGGCGACCCGGAACTCTGGGCCGACCTCCTCGACCGTCTCGCGGACATCACGGCCGCCTTCCTCACCGTGCAGATCGAGGCCGGCGTCTCCGCGGTCCAGCTGTTCGACTCCTGGGCCGGCGCGCTCGCCCCCGCCGACTACCAGCGCTCGGTGATGTCCGCCTCGGCCAAGGTCCTCGACGCGGTGTCCGGTCACGGCGTCCCCCGCATCCACTTCGGTGTCGGCACCGGTGAACTCCTCGGCCTGATGGGCGAGGCCGGCGCCGACGTCGTGGGCGTGGACTGGCGCGTCCCCATGGACGAGGCCGCCCGCCGAGTCGGCCCCGGCAAGGCGCTCCAAGGCAACCTCGACCCGACCGTGCTGTTCGCCGGTACCGAGGCCGTCGAGGCGAAGACCCGCGAGGTCCTGGCCCAGGCGAAGGGTCTCGAGGGCCACATCTTCAACCTCGGCCACGGCGTCATGCCGAACACCGACCCGGACGCGCTGACCCGCCTCGTCGACCACGTCCACACGCAGACCGCCCGCTGAGCCGCCATGGGGGCCGGGACCGGACGCGGTCCCGGCCCCCATGGTGTACGCGCCGACTGCGAGCCGGGCCCCGGGCACGCGCTGCCCGCCACGTGCGTTCCCCGATCACGCGCTGGTGGAGGCCTCATGGGGGCATGGGGGATCGAAGCGTTCGCTTCCGCTCCGATCGGCCCGGTGTCCACCAGGGGCCGGGGCGCCGGCTCGCGTCCACCCACACTTTCTGTCGGAAGACCACTGGCGACCGTCCGCCGGGCCGCCCTGTTCGCCGGACCCTTCCCGACCCCGGGCAGTCCGCCTGCTCCGGCCTCTTCGACCGGGCCCTCGTCGCGGGAAGGCCGAAGTGCTCACGGCCGTTGTTCACGGCGACCCCCTTCCCTCACGTCATGGCCGGGAGGGAAGGGGGTGAGGGCAGGGGAGCCCGTCCCCCGGGAATTCGTTCGCGGAGGACGAGCCGTTCGTGGGTGCTGGACGGACCGACCCCTCGCCCCACCCGGCGGAGGGGGCCGCGGCGTGGTGGGACCCGCCCACCACGAGCAGCGTCAGGACGGCCAGGGAAGCGCCGGTCCACAGCACGCTCGTGGTGCCGATGCCGTCGACGGCGGAGTCGCCGAAGAGCGCGCCGAGCGCGAGGACCAGGTTGAACGTGGAGACGTACAGCGAGGTGGCGGCCTCGGTGGTCTCCGGTGCGGCGTCGAGGATCCAGGTCCGGAAGCTGACCGGCACCGCGCCGTAGCCCAGGCCCCGCAGGATCAGGACGGCGCCCGCGGTGACGCCCCCGTGTCGACGAGCGCGAGGAGCACCAGGGCCACGGTGAGGATCACGGAGATTCCCACGACGGTCTGCCGCAGCCGTCGGGCGACGAGCGCCCCAACATCAAGGGCCTGGGCAGGCTCCGCTACGTCGTGGAGCAGAGCTTCGCCCCGCTCCACCAGTTCAGACGACTCGCGGTCCGCTGGGAACGCCGCACCGAACTCCACGATGCCTTCGTCTCCCTGGCCTGCGGTCTGATCTGCTACCGACGCCTCAAGAAGACTCGATCATGATCGCGTTACAAGCTCTTAGGCGGAACTTTCCTCCACAGCGCAATTGGCCACCGGGTTCACATTCCGGCGGCCACGAGTGAGTCGCATGCCGAACGGAGCACCGTGAAGGTACACCACGGATCGCACACATAATTTCCTGGTTTTCTTGCCGCAACCCGTCGGTTCCCACAACTTCGGCGCCAACGCTGCCACCTGCCGTACCCCCGGACGTCAGATCTCCCCCGATAAAGGATTTGTCACCCCGTCGGACGGTCAGTCGTGCGGACAACGGCACGTCACTCGATCAGACCAACAACGGTCACCAGAGCAGGGAAACGGGAACCGCCTCGCTACCCGCGACCTACTTTGCGGCTGGTGTCCGGGCTGGGACTCCGGGGCCAAGCCCTCGAAGCGACTTGTTCACCGCCCCGGGCCCTGCTGCCCGGCGCGGGTTCGTCGAACCGGCCGCAGTCCTGTGGACAGGCACGCCGCCATCCCTGGTGGCGTGCTCCGGTGCCACATGTTGAGGCGTTCCCGCAGGTCGGACCCCTTCTCTGCGCACCAGGGGCAACCCGCTTCCACCGATCCCGGCCCTACGCCACTCAAGGGTCCGCCCCGTTGCGGGAAACAGGAGGTGAATCTAGCGTCAAGCATGTCAAAAGGGGCATCTCGCGTGTCCCTGGGTCTACTTCGAATGCCTCTGGGTCCACCCGGAGGCATGGCGAGAGGACAGTCAGCATGTCGTTCCCCAATGGCGGTCAGCAGCAGGGAGCTGCGCAGGCCCTCGGAAACCTGATCGGACAAGGAATGCCCTTCGGCGGGCAGAGTGCCGGACAGGGCCAGCCGCAGGGTGCCATGGGCGGCCAGCCCCAGCAGCTGGACCCCCAGTTCATCCCCGCGCTCGCCGCCGCACTTCCCGCGGTGATCTCCGCGGCCCCGACCATCATCAAGGCCGCGGAATCCCTGGGGTCCCTGTTCGGACTCAGCACGCAGCAGGGCCAGCCGCAGGGCGCCATGGGCGGCCAGCCCCAGCAGCTGAGCCAACAGGGCGTGTTCGGGCTCCCCGCTCCCCCTCCCCCTCGGACGTGTTCCGTCTCATCGGACTCAGCGCACCGCAGGGCCAGCCGCAGGGTGCCATGGGCGGCCAGCCCCAGCAGCTGGACCCCCAGTTCATCCCCGCGCTCGCCGCCGCACTTCCCGCGGTGATCTCCGCGGCCCCGACCATCATCAAGGCCGCGGAATCCCTGGGGTCCCTGTTCGGACTCAGCACGCAGCAGGGCCAGCCGCAGGGCGCCATGGGCGGCCAGCCCCAGCAGCTGAGCCAACAGGGCGTGTTCGGGCTCCCCGCTCCCCCCTCCCCCTCGGACGTGTTCCGTCTCATCGGACTCAGCGCACCGCAGGGCCAGCCGCAGGGTGCCATGGGCGGCCAGCCCCAGCAGCTGGACCCCCAGTTCATCCCCGCGCTCGCCGCCGCACTTCCCGCGGTGATCTCCGCGGCCCCGACCATCATCAAGGCCGCGGAATCCCTGGGGTCCCTGTTCGGACTCAGCACGCAGCAGGGCCAGCCGCAGGGCGCCATGGGCGGCCAGCCGCAGGGCGCCATGGGCGGCCAGCCCCAGCAGTTCGGCAGCTCCGCCGGTGGACCCCAGCCCATGATGGCGGGTTGGAGGTAGGTGTGACCGCCCCAAGCCTCACGGGGTCTCCCGCGACGCTCGCGCCCGAATTCCAGGAACTGGTGCAAGGAATGTGCGCGGGGATGCTCCGCCGGATCCATCTCTGGTTGAAGCGCGCCGTGCTGGAAGTTCCCGAACTGGCCGAGGTCGTGCCCACGCTCAGGCAGTCGGTGCGGTTGTACCAGGCCGGGCAGTACGAGGCGTGCCTGACACAGGTGATGGCTGTCGGCCGGGCGCTGGAGGAGTCCCGAGTCCGCCACCCGGCACTGCCGCCGCTGTGACACCACCGGTTGGGCCGGGCCGGCCACCGGCCGGCCCGGCCCAGACTGCCGCACCTCATCGGTGCCGAGGATCCGGTCGTACTGCGTCACCTGGCCGCGGAACTGACCGGCGATCCGGAAGTCGCCCTCCTCAAGCAGCAGGGCCCCGCCGACGAACCGACTCTGCTCGTCGCGGAGATGACGCTCGACCATGCGGAGTTTCTGCGCCGGAAATATCCCCGCGTGATCATCGAGCCCGACGCTCCGCTCGAACCGCTGTCATAGCCCTCCCAGCCTCCGAGCTTCCCGGCACTGCCTTGGGCACCGGGTCAGGAAAGGCGAAGGTATCCATGAGTCAGAACAACACCTCCGACTCCGAAGCACAGGACCACGACGTGCGGGAGCGCCCCATTCGCTGGCTCGTGGCGCCACTGCCGGCAGCCGTGCTCCCCCAGGGGGTGACCCCCATGGAACCCGACTCGGTGTTCGATCGGCTCTCCGCCGAATCGGATGTGCAACTGTGCAAGCGCATCACACCGAGCGAGAGGCTCCAGGCGCTGTCGGGCGACTCCGGCTTCCCGGAAGTGGCGGTCCTCACGATGACGGAGGAACGCGCCCAGGAGCTCAACCGGAGTCTCGAGGTCCACGTGGAACGCGACCACCGGCTCGTCTACGGCATGCCCATGGCGTCTCCGGACAACATCCAGGTACTGGATCCTGCCGCCAGGGTTCCCATGATCGGCGGTCTCACCCTCGCCTTCGCCGTCCGGGGCAGCGACGGTACGCCGCTGCCCCGGGCGGAGGTGTCCCTGACCGGGGCGGCGTGGCCCGCGCAGGGAGTCACCGGACCGGACGGACGAGTAGTGATCTCGCTCAGCGGCGAAACCCCCGGATCGATCAGGGCCGTCTACGTCAGGCCGGAGCACGGTTACTGGGACCGATGGGTGGTACGGCCCCAGCTCGTCCCCAACGCCGACAACGTCATCACGCTGACGAGGCTGGACGAGACTGTTCCGGGCTTTCCCGATCGCCAGATGTTCGGTTGGGGACAGAAAGCCATGTGCCTCGACCGCATCCCGCCCACGTACCGCGCCCACGGCATCAGGATCGCGGTCATCGACTCGGGCATCGCGACCTCCCATCCGGACCTCGAAGGCCGGGTGGCGGGCGGCGTGGACGTGGCTGAGCGGAAATCCTGGAGTGTCGACGTCAGCGGCCACGGAACGCACTGCGCCGGCACGATCGCCGGCGCGGACAACGGCAGGGGAATCATCGGATCCGCCGCGGAGGCCGAGATCCATGCCTGCAAGATCTTCCCGAGCGGCCGCCTGAGCGACCTCCTCGAAGCCCTGGACTACTGCATCGAGCACAGCATCGACGTGGTCAATCTCAGTCTCGGAACCCGAGAGCATTCCGCCCTGGTCGCCCACAAGATCGCAGCGGCGCGCAAACTCGGCATGGCCTGCATCGCCGCCTCAGGAAACAACGGCGGGGAGCAGATCCTCTTCCCGGGCACGCTCGACACCGTCCTCACGGTGGCCGCCATGGGCAAAACGGGAGAAGGCCCCGAGGACAGCTCCCACGCCTTCCAGGTGTTCGGCAAACCCACAGCCGAGGGGTACTACTCCGCGAAGTTCAGCGCCTACGGCCCCGGGGTCGATCTCTGCGCTCCGGGCGTGGCGATCGTCTCCTCCGTCCCTCCCGCCAACTACGCCGCCCAGGACGGCACCTCCATGGCCGCTCCTCATGTCACAAGCCTGGCCGCCCTGGTCCTGGCGCACCATCCCGACTTCCAGCAGCGTTTCTCGGGCCGTGATGAGGCGCGCGTGGAGCACCTTTTCCAGATCCTGCGCGACAGCTGCGAACCGCTCGACTTCGGCGACCCCCGCCGCTCCGGAGCCGGCCTGCCCAACGCGGTGCGAGCGTTGGGATTGGACTCCAGCGTGCTGCTCGGCGGTCTCATGCCAGGCGCAGGCACGACCGGCGGCTTCACCCGGACTTCCGCTGTCGCACTGGTGGACGAGCTCGAGCGGGACCTGGAACGGATCGGCATCGTCTGAGTCTTCGAGAGGAAGCGATGAGAGCGAGTGTCCGGGACTTCTGGATGGAGTTCAACGAACCCCTGGAAGGCCGTTTGTCCTTCATGTACCTGGACGTCAAGGGGCTGGTGTCCACGGGCGTCGGGAACCGGATCGACGCGAGCAGGGGCACGCTGCAGGAGCCGACGGCCTCCGAGCGTGAGGCGTCGCATGCGATCGCCCGCCGACTCCGATGGCTGACCGCGGACGGCGACGAGGCCACTGCCGAACAGATCGACTCGGAGTGGGATCTCGTCAAGAGCAGGACCGACCTGGCGCCGCGGGGAGGCGGAAGCTTCGCAGCGATCACCAGCCTGCGCCTCCCTGACGACGAGATCGAACGCCTGGTCTTCTCCAAGCTCGACGAGATGGAAGGCCACCTCAGGAGGCGGACGGAGTTCTCCTCCTTCGACAGCTGGCCGGCCGACGCCCAACTCGGCGTGCTGAGCATGTCCTGGGGAATGGGGCCGGCCTTCAGGTTCCCCCGGTTCCAGGCATTCGTCTCCTCGGACGACTGGGAAGGAGCGGCGACGGAATGCCGGTTCAACCCGGAGATCGGCACCATCGTCATCCGTAACGACCGGAACCAGAAGCTGTTCCGCAACGCGGCCCGAGTGGTCGCCAGGGACCTGGACCGGGAGGCCCTGGTCTTCCCCGCTGACGCGGCCGACGTCTGAAGGGCCGAAAGGAGCGGCGCGGGCGGTCCGCACGAACCGGCGAGGAGACGGGGCCCGGTGCCCCGGGCCGCAGTGCCCGGCTCGTGTGTCTCGTTCACAGCCCCCGCCGCATCCGTCCCCGGGCCCGGACCACCCGGCGGCCGCCTTCCGCGGTTCGCATGAACCGGCATCCCGAAAAAGCAAGGAAGGATCCCGCCCATGGCATGGAGAGTTGCGCGCAGTCTGGACGTGCTGCTGAGGCAGATCGACGCGCGGTTCCCCGACCGCAACAGGGCCAGTGACGGTGCGATCGGGGATGCGGACCACCAGAAGCGCGACAGCGATCACAACCCCTGGTACGGGCCGGGGATCGTCACGGCGCGGGATTTCACCCACGATCCCGCGAACGGGGTCGACATCGGCCCCTTCACCCGCGAGCTGGCCGACAGCCGTGACCGGAGGATCAAGTACGTCATCGCCAACGGAATGTTCCTGGACGCGCAGTCGTGGCAGTGGAAGCCCTACAGCGGCAGGAACCCGCACACCACGCACTTCCACCTCTCCGTGGTGGCCGACCCTTTGTGTGACGACACCAGCCCCTGGGACCTGCCGACGCTCGGCGGGGCGCCGGACGACGGAGCCGATGGGACCGGCCGGGCGGAATTCACCACATGGGGGACCATGGTCAACGTGCGCCAGGAACCGCGCCTGGACGCGCCGGTCCTCACCTCCCTGCCCGGCCCCACACGGGTACGCGTCCAGTGCCAGAAGCGCGGGGACCTCGTGCGCGCCTCGGGGCTCAGCAACGACGCGTGGTCCTTCGTGCCGGCGCTCGGCGGTTACATCTCCAACATCTTCATCGACCATCCGGACCCCTGGCTTCCGGGAATCGACGAGTGCTGAACCCGCTCGGTCCGCCTGGCCCCGCAGCGGCGGTCGGGGCGGCATCTGACCTGCGTCGAGCGCGAAGAGATATCCCGCGGTATCGCCGCCGGAGAATCTGCCCGGCGGCTGGCCCGGCGGCTGGGGAGACCGGTGTCGACCGTCTCCCGTGAGATCGCCCGCGACGGCGGCCGGAACCAGTACCGTGCCGCGTCCGCCGATGCGGCCGCCTCCGTACGTGGGCGCCGGCCCAGGCAGGCCGAACTCACCCAACAGCCCGCTCCGCGCACGCTGGTGGAGGCCAAGCTGGCCCGGTGCCGGTCACCCGGGCAGCTCGCGGACTGACTGCGACACCAGTTCCCCGGCGACACTTCCATGCAGATCCCGCACGAGGCGACCTACCTCTCGCTCTACGACCCGCGCCGCCGCCAGGCGATCGACCGCGGCCTCACCCAGCGGCTTCGGACCGCGCGACCCGTACGCCGCCCGAAGACTGCCCGTCGGCCAGCCGGGCGAGGCGTCATCCGGAGCCGCGATATCCATCAGCGACCGTCCCACCGAGGTCAAGGACAGCGGTGCGTTCCACCACCCACCGGCGCGGAAGCACGACGAAGCCGGATGCGTCGTCGCTGCGCTTGATCACGGTGACGACCAGGTGCAGCGCGCTCAGGCCCAGGTGATCAGGGTTCCGGTGCAGCCGCCGTCGGCCCACAGTTCGGTGATCGTGGGGAAGAGCCTGCGCAGGGCGGGCAGCATGTCGGTGGCCGCCTGGCGGTCGGTGACGTCACCGGCGGTCACGTTGATCAGCAGCAGGCCGGTCGTGTCGCAGATCAGATGCCGCCGCCTGCCGTTGATCTTCTTCCCGCCGTCGAAGCCCCGGCTGCCGGACCCGACCGCCACATCGGCCTTCCCGGACTGCGAGTCGATGACCGCCGCCGTCGGCTCCGCTTCCCGCCCCACCGCCTCGCGGACCTGCCCGCGCAGCCGGTCATGGAGCTCGGCGATCAGCCCGGTCACCCACCAGCGGCGAGTGAAGTAGGCCGCCGACGAGGTGCCCGTGGCCCGGGTCCTTTTCCGACGGCCCCTTCCCGAACGGTGCGGGCTAGTTTCCCAGCACACCGCTCTCCAGTGATCTTTTCCGGGTGGATGAGGTCGCTCGTCCCGCGTGGATGTCCTCGTGGCAAGGCCGGCAGACGACCAGGGTCTTACGTCTTCTCATTGCCATCAACTTCACCCACACGGGGCGCTCGGCTCGGCCCTGTTGGGAGGCAGGGATCGGTTCGACTGCACGGCCACGGAGTACCTGTTCCGGCACCTCACCGACCCGCAGCACCCGATCCCGATGCCGGTGGACTTCCGCGCGCACTGGTTCATGGACTGCTCCGGGAACGTGGAGTTGGACGCGGCGAGGGAATAGCGCACGCAGCACCGTGCCCTTGGTGAAGGCCGATTCGGTCGGCGGCGCGACCCGGGGCGCGGCCTGGCGCCACGTCCTTCGGCTGCCGAGTGTGCCGGAGGCGTGCCGCGAACTGGGAGAGACAACGAGAGAGAGCGGGAGTCAGTGAGCCCTTTCCCTCCTCAGTCCGAGCTGGTCAGATGCAGGGTCAGGACGGCCTGAACCAGGCTCGTGATGCGGGTGGTCGAGCAGCGGAGCTTGCGGAGGAGCCGCCAGGACTTGAGGGCGGCGACGGCCTGTTCCACGAGGGCCCTGATCTTTGCGTGGGATCGGTTGACGGCCTGCTGGCCTGCCGAGAGCGTCTCCCAACGGCCGCGGTAGGGAACACGGACCGTGCCTCCGGCGCCCTGGTAGCCCTTGTCGGCCCAGCAGGAGATGCTGGCCTCGGCGAGGGCGTCGACGATGCCGTGCTCGCGGGCCGCGGGCGTCGTGGAGAGCGCCGGGCAAGGCCGGAGATGCCCATAGCAGGCGCCCTGACGGGTCGGCGAGGACCTGCATGTTCATGCCGTGTTTCTTGTGCTTGCCCGAGGAGAAGGGCCGGTCGGCGGCGATGCGGTCGATGAGCAGCAGCGTCCCGTCCAGCAGGACGAACGCCTTCGTTGACGCCGTCCGGACCGCCTCGGCGAGTGTCGGGGCGAGGTCGGCCAGGAGGCCGACGGCCTCGGTGACATAGCGGTAGGCGGTGGCCGTGCCGATCCCGAACCCGGCCGTGAGCCGGGCGCACGGGTGACCGTTACGGAGGTGGGCGAGGGCAAGTAGAGCCTGCCGCCCCGCGTTCAGGCGCCGCCACCGGGTGTCGAGGCGACGACGGTGTTCCCGCAGGCGAGCGGCGAGGAAGCGCAGGGCAGAACTGGCACGTCCAGCCCGGACGGGTAGACAGGCATGCGAAGCCTCTGGTGGGCACGGATCTTCTTGGTCGAAAACCCATCTACCAGGGGCTTCACCCATCTGCCAGCCCAACTGCCACGCTGCCATGGCAGGTTGGAAAGAGCTGAGGGATCGGCAGCAGCCTCTGGGCCTGATGTGCCGGGCGGCGCGACCCGCGGCCGCCGCACGCTGCCCGCTGGCGCGGACCGATGCGGTCGGAGGGTCTCCGCGCAGCCTGCGGATGCCACGCGCTGCCCGAGAGCTCAGATCCCGCGCCCGCGACGACGCTGACGCGTCCAACACCAGCAGCCCGGGAAAGAGGAGCTGTGTGGGTGGGTATCCGCTGTCGTGATCCCTCTGATGCTGCTCGCTGCCGTTCTCACACCCGGCCTGCACGCGGACTGGAAGATCTACTCCCGGCAGACGCGGTTGCCTCTGCCGCCGGCGAGGCGGTCCCTGCACGCCTGGCCGCTCGGTGCCGCGAGGGTCTGTCTGTGGCGCTGCACTGTTTGGGCTGCCGGGCGCCGTGGCATCGGCCGGCCCACCGGGGAGACCTCGTACCGCAGCCGCTCGCCCGCCGCGCGACAGAGCGTATTCGTGAGACCGGGCGGCCGTGGACCAGTCCGCGGCCGGACCCGTGCGCGCAGCCGTGCGTTGGCGGCAGCGTCGACGTGCAGCAGCATGTCGCCTTCCAGCCTCCCGCCACATTCGGCCGGTCCTGTCGTGGCTGTCCGCGTTCGACGCGCGCCTCGTCGGAGACCGGTCAGAGGCTCCGGCGCCGCTGGTCTTACGGGAAACGTGGAATAGCCACCCAGCGATCGACGTTTGCTCTGAAGAGCAAGTACTTGCACAGATGCCCCAGGTTGCTGGATGGAGGAGCTGGAAGAGAAGGGCAGGAGGCACCGTGGGCGACATCATCGACGCGCGGCGGTCTGCGGGACGCAGGCCCGGTCCCGTGGATCGTGGGACCTGGGCACTGACGCACCGACCGCAGGCCGCCCGGGAAGCACGCCAGATCACCGAAGGGGCACTGGCGCAGTGGAAGGTCGCCCCGGAAGCCCGCGACCTGGTGTTGCTGGCCGTTTCCGAACTCGTCACCAACGCCGTTGAGCACGCTGCGCCACCACTCGTCCTGCACCTGAGCCGGGATCCGCACACCGGGCAGGTCCATGTGGAGGTGACCGACGGAGGGCCCGCCGCCGAAGAAGGCGACTGGGCGGCCAGCTGCGCGGGCGGCGAGCACGGACGCGGCCTCGCGATCATCGACCGCATCGCCGTCGCGCACGGCGATGGCCGGCAGGCCGACCGCGCCACCTATTGGGCCGACCTCCCCGTCGTCGCCTGATCCTGGAGGGCCAGCCATGGCACACGTCCCACGCACTGCCAGGGGAAGGGGGAAGGGAAAAGTGAGGCGATGTGAGCGAACACCGCACCGATACGGTCGGCTGCCTGGCATGCGGGCGCCAGAATCGGGTGTCCGCCGCTGCCGGCGGGCACCCCGCTGCGGCGACTGTCACGCGCCATCGCCCTGGAGCGCCGACGCCACCGACGACGACTTCACCGAGGTCAGTGAGAAAGCACCGATCCCGGTCGTGGTGGATCCGCGGGTCGCTTCGTGCGGGCCCTTCCCCCTGGTCAGTCCCGCACTGGAACAGGTCGCCAGGGAACTCGCCGGCGGATCGAACTCCTCAAGGTCGACATCGACCGCAGCCCCCAGCTCAGCGCCCGCTTCGGCATTCAGGCCGTGCCCACCCTGCTCACCTCGACCACGGAGAGACCATCGCCCGCAAGACCGGCGCCGCACCCGCCCCCGCACTGCGCTCGTGGGTCGAACAGGCCCTGTCATCCGGGTGATCGCTGTGCCCTGAGCCGCTGTGGCCGTGGCAGACACGGGCTTCGAATAGTGGAGGAAACGGTGAAGAAGGGGCGCTATCGGTATGGTTCTGGCGGAGGACGCCGACGCCGAGAAGGTCAGCGCCGAACTCGCGCACGGGGTGCTGACCGTGCACGTTCCCCGGGCCCAGAAGAGCAAGCCCCGCCGCATTGAGATCACAGGCTGACGGGATGCACGGCGGATTGGCTGAGCCTTGGTTGCCGACCCGCCGCGGCATCCGCGCCAGGACTCTGTGGGACCGGCCCCTGTCAGACATCGAGCCACGGGAGCCCTTGTGCTGGCGAACGGCCGACGCGTCGGCACCGTCACCCGCTTCGTCCGGAATCAGCCGCGTCACCACCTGTCTCGCCTCGAGGACGGTCCCACACGGTGTGCAGGCAGCATGCTGGCCGTCAGAAGGCGGCGCAGGCGGTAGCCAACAAGTAGTTGCGCTTTGAACCTGGAGGCCGCGAGGGACGTCCTGGCATTGATCGGTCGCATCCCCTTGCTCGTGCTTTTCGTCAACTCCGCCATCGGCCACCTCACCCGCACCAAGGCCATGGCCGGGTACGCCTCCTCCAGGGTGTCCCCGCCGCAGCTCTCGCCGTGATCGTCAGCGGACTTCTGCTCCTGGCGGGTGGCCTGAGCATCGTCCTCGGCGTGTGGGCCGACCTCGGCGCCCTGCTGCTGGCCGTCTTCCTGTTCCCCGCGTCCTTGATGCACGCCTTCTGGAAGGAGACGGATCCCCAGAGCCGCCAGAATGAGAGGATCCACTTCCTGAAGGACACGTCGCTGGGCGGCGCCTGCCCGATGCTGCTCGCGCTCATCTCCTATGCCGGGCCGGAACTGGGTCTGACGATCACGGGTCCGCTGTTCGACACCAGTTGAACCACCGGACCGTGGACGGTGAAGGACTGGGGAGCCGGAGGCCGCGCGGCGCCACTGCACATGGCGGCGCTGGGCGGCGACACCGGGCGCGCCATGTGACAGCAATGACGTCTCAGCGCCGCTCGGGAGCCGTCCGTGCCCTCAGGAGGAGTCCTCGTACGCCGTGTGGTGTGGCTTTCCCTCAGGGCGGGCAAGCATTCGCGGTCCTGGCCGGGGTCAGGCCGAATGCTGTTCCTTCCCCAGGTGGGAGACGAACCAGTCGCGAGCCGCAGTCGCGACTTCCCCGAGGTCTCGTGGGTCCTGGAACAGGTGCGTCGCACCGGGGACGGTATGGATCTCGCTCGGGCCCTTCAGCTTCTCCGTTGCCTCCCGGCCAAGGCGCATGTCCGTCTCGTCGTCGCCGCCGACAATGAACAGCACCGGGGCCCGGACGCAGGCCAGCGCGTCGTGTGCCAGGTCCGGCCGACCGCCCCGGGAAACCACGGCCGAGACCCGTTCCGGCCGTTCGGCGGCGGCCAGCAGAACCGCTGCCGCGGCCGTCTCGGCGCCGAACAGGCATACCGGGACCTCAGCCGTCTCGGGCCGCTGCCGCAGCCAGTCGATGGCGGACACCAGCCGCCGGGCGAGAAACGGGATGTCGAAGCGGTGCCGGCCCGAGCGTGTGTCTTCCCGCCTCTCGCGTTCGGTAAGGAGGTCGAGAAGCAGCGTGCCCAGACCCACCCGGTGGAACACGGCGGCGACCGCGCGGTCGCGCGGGCTGCTACGGGAGCTGACCGCGCCCTCGGCGATGAGGACCACCGCCTGCGCCGGGCCGGGCACGACCAGATCACCGGCGAGCGGGACCCCCTCCGCGGGTACCAACACCAAGTCGGAGATCATCTGTTTCCTCCCGACGCGGCACTCATGGAGCTACTGATGCCTTGGGTACCCGGAGCCGGATTCCGCACGCGCCGGAACCCGACAGGTCGCACGAACCACGCCGTTGGCGGTCCGACGAGGACTCCCGCCGCGTGCCGAGCAGGATGCCGGGTCGGTCAGCTGCCGAAACGAGCACAGATACCAGGCCATCGCCGAACGCCTCGCACGTCCGTGGCAGACGTACCCCTCAGTAACCGGATACTGGGTCCATCCACGTTCCGGGAAACCCGAGGGACTGAGGCCATCGTCCGCTCCCGTGTTCAGGACTTTGTGGATGCGATGGCGGCCTGAAACGCCTTCATGCACGGGAGGCAGTGCTTGAGCCGTTTCCATCTTGATCAGCTGGTGAGTTCGAGAGTGACGATGGCGCGGACGACGGTGGTGATCCTCGTGGTGCTGCAACGCAGTTTGCGAAGTACTCGCCAGCACTTGAGGGTGGCGATGGCGCGTTCGCCGAGGCTGCGGATCTTGGCGTGATCGCGGTTGTGGCGGCGGCGCCGGCCGCGCAGGTGCTTGCCCCGGATCGGGACGCGGACGGCGGGTCCGGCGCCCTGGTAGGCCTTGTCCGCCCCGCACTTGATGCCGTCGGCGGCGAGGGCGGCGGGGATGCCGTGGGTGCGGGCCGCGGTCAGATCGTGGACGGCGCCGGGCAGGGCGTCCGAGACCCAGAGCAGTCGTCCGGCCGGGTCGGCGAGGACCTGCACGTTCATCCCGTGGTGCTTCTTCTTTCCCGAGTAGTACGGGCGGTCGGCCGCAACACGGTCGATCGGCAGGAGTGTGCCGTCGAGGATCCCGTACGCCTTCCCGCGGATGGTGTGCATGGCCTGCTCCAGCGTCGGGGCGAGGGTGGCCAGGAGGCCGACGGCCTCGCGTATGTAGCGGTAGACCGTCGCGATCCCGACCCGGAAGCCGGCGGCGAGGCGGCTGTAGGTGTCGCCGCAGCGTAGGTGGGCGAGTACGAGCAGAGCCTGCCGGCCGCAGCTCAGGCGGCGCCGGCGAGAACCGATCCGGCGTCGGTGACCTGCCAGCAGACCGGAGAGACGACGCAGGGTACGGCTGGACAGATCGATGGCAGGCGGGTAGACAGGCACACGAGCTCCTGGCGGATGCGGTGATCTTGGTCGTGAACCCGTCTACCAGGAGCTTTCTTCATGCCCGCCGCCGGGGCCCGCAGCCCAACCACCCGTCAGGTTGGAAGGGGCTCAGTGATGTGCGGGGCAATTCGTCTTCCAGGGTCCGACTCCACCACCGTGCGAGGCAACCTCTGGTCCCAAGTCGTTCTGCAACTGGTCACAGCCAGGGGTCTGGAGCGCCGGCTGGGGGCGCGAGTGCCTTGGCGGGGGATCGCCGCCGGGGACTTCTGCGCGGGCCTCGTCGACGCTGAGGTCCGACCGCCGCACGGGCGCGACGGTGACACGCCTGGGCGCATACCGCGCTGGACCGTGGAGTCCGGTGATGATGAGCGCATGGACGTCACCGAGGTACTCCTGCCAGGGGTGGGGCTCCGGTATGAGTTCACCAACCACGAGGGCGACCTGGTCGGCATCGTCGCGGAGCGGACCGGCGACTTCGAACTGGTCGTCTACGAGAGCGGTGACCCCGACGCGAGTCGGCCAGTGGTGCGTCTCAACAGTGAGGAGGCCGACGCGGTGGCCGAGATCCTCGGCGCTCCGCGGATCGCCGAACGCTTCGCGGACCTCACCAAGGAGGTGCCCGGACTGCTGTCGGGGCAGGTCGAGGTCCGCTCCGCCAGCCCGTACACCGGCCGACCGCTGGGCAGCACCCGGGCCCGGTCGCGCACGGGCGCCTCCATCGTGGCGATCGTCCGCGGCGAGACCGTGATCGCGTCGCCGAAGCCGGAAGAGATGCTCCGGGCCGGTGATGTGCTGGTCGTGATCGGAACCCGTGAGGGAATCGCCGGCGTGGACCGAATCGTCCAGGGCTGAGAGTGCGCCATACCGTCACACTGCTGCTGGAGCTCGGACTCATCCTCACCGCGCTCAGCGTGCTCGGTGCCGCCGCACGGCGCCTTTCGCTCTCGCCGGTCCCGCTCTACCTGCTCGCCGGCCTGGCCCTCGGTGAGGGGGGTGTCGCCCCGGTGCCGGCCGCCGGTGAGTTCGTCGAGGCCGGGGCGGCCATCGGTGTGGTCCTGCTGCTGCTCACGCTCGGACTGCAGTTCTCTCTCCCCGAGTTCACCGGCAGCCTGCGCGGGCACCTGCCCTCCGCCGTCGTCGACCTGGTGCTCAACGCCACCCCCGGCGCACTGAGCGGATGGCTCCTCGGCCTGGACGCCATCGGCATTCTGGCTCTCGCGGGAGCGACGTATGTCTCCTCCTCGGGAATGGTCGCCCGGCTGCTCTCCGACCTGCGGCGGCTCGGCAACCGGGAGACGCCCGCCATCCTCTCCGTCCTGGTGATGGAGGACATCGCCATGGCCGCATACCTGCCCCTGCTGGCGGTCCTGGCGTCCGGTGGCCCCTGGTGGCAGGCCGTCCTCGGCGCCCTCGCGGCCCTCGGCGCGGTGCTGGCGGCCTTCGCCGCCTCCTACCGGTGGGGCCACCACCTCGGCCGGCTGCTCTCGCACCCCGACGACGAACAACTCATGCTCAGAGTGCTCGGCATCACCCTGAGCGTCGCGGCACTCGCCGAACTCATCCACGCCTCGGCGGCGGTGGGAGCCTTCCTCGTCGGCCTTGCCCTCACCGGAGAGACCGCCGACCGCGCCCGCGCCGTCCTCGGCCCCCTGCGCGACCTCTTCTCCGCCGTCTTCTTCCTCGCCATCGGCCTGTCGGTCGGCCCGGACAACCTCGTGCCGCTCCTTCCCGCCGCCCTCGCGCTGGCCGCGGTCACGGCCGCGACAAAACTGCTCACCGGCCGGTACGCCGCGGCGCGGGACCACATCGGGCGCCGCGGGCAGCTGCGGGCCGGAACGGCGCTCATCGTGCGCGGCGAATTCTCCATCGTCATCATCGGACTGGTCGGCACGCTGCACCGCGACCTCGCCCCCCTGGTCACCGCCTATGTCTTCGTCCTCGCCATCGCGGGGCCGTTCCTCACCCGCCTCGCAGGTGCCCCGCGCCTGCCTTCATGAGAGCGGCAGCGAGCCGCGCCCCTTGGCCCAGACACCGGGGCCGGCCGGTCGGCCGCCACGGTCCGCGACTGCTGCCCGCTCCGGACGTCCCGCAGAACTTCATACAGCCGCAGACCGTCCTCCTCCTGCGGGCCCTGCGGCCACCACTCCGGTCGCAGAACGCTCACGCCAGGCGTACCGGTCACCGAACGGGGCGCCTTCCCTTGGCTTCTTCGGCGGCGCACTGACCTGTTCGGGAACTCGTTCGCCAGACCCCGGTAGCCCTCATCCACCTCGGCTCTCACGTCTGGGTGGAGGTGGGACTGCTCGGCGATGCACCTCGGTGCGCATCGCAGTCTGAGCGTGCGTTCTTCCGGGCCGGTCGGCCCCGGACCACAGGGTGCGGCCCGGGCCATCGCTGATCGTGGTGGTCTTCATGGTGTCCTGCTTCTTCTCGCCGGAGACGAACGCGCAGCGGCCCGGGCGGTGGGCCTTCGGGCGGCGAACCTGGGTCTCGGTCCCGTCGATCCGCAAGCTCACGCCCTCCGCGCGGGCGAGGGCGGGCACCACCGGCTCCCAGTCGGTGGCATCCTCGCCCAGCGCGTGCAACAGGACGAGCGGCGGAGCATCCGGCGGACCCGATATCTGGTAGGTCAGCCGGACCCCGCCCACGTCGACCGAGCGGTGATCAGCCATGTCCGGAGGATATGCGGACGGGTCCTGCCGGAGGATCGGCGTTCACCAGCGGCCGAACCACCATCCCCGGTCAGCACCTCGGGCCCTCAGCCACACGGTTCTCGCCCCGATCTTCAATAGTCGGCAACGCCGTTAGAGTTGTTGCCGCACTCGCTGACGATCCGAGTGGTGCCTGGGACTGCGGGCATCCGGGGCGCCCGTGTGGCTTGCGTACGAGCGACGTTGGAACTGTGCGCAATCGGCCCCGTTCCGTTTGCCCTGGATCGTGCGGGTCCTCAATGTGGAATCGGTGGGGCTGGTGAGAGGAGCGACCTTGGCAGCTCTGTTAGCGCCCCGTGGCCGGTGCGTCCTCGCGGCGGCCGTCCTCGTCCTGTCCTTGACCTCGAGTGGATGCGGCGGGGATGACGACTTCTCTCTGCCGGAGTGGGACGCGCCGGGTCAGAACGCCCGCGTCGGCGACATCATGATCCGGTACGCGCATGTGGCGGAACCGCGCGGCAAGCCGTGGCAGCCGGGAGATGACGTCCCCGCGTACGTGTGGCTCTACAACAAGGGCAGCGAGGCCGACAAGCTCGTGGGCGCGAGCACGCCGAATGCGGCCTCGGTGGACATCGTCGACTCCGACGGCAAGCCGCTTCCCGACGGGGTGGAACTGCCGGCGAACCAGCTCGTGGAGTTGGAGCCGGGCAAGGCCCACCTGATGCTGCGGGACGTTGGCCAGCTCATCAGGGGCGGCGACTTCATGAAGTTCACCATGCGCTTCAAGAACGCGGGATCGATCACCTTCAACATCCAATCGCAGGTCCCTGTCTACGACGAAAGCCCCTCCCCGACACGGTGAGCCAACTGCGGAGCTCCGGAACGCCGCGTACCCACTGGCCTTGGTCAAGCAGCTCTGCGGACCGCGGCACCGGCGCCAAGTCCCGGCTGAACGCCTCGACGAGCAGTCCCGGTACGGGCTGGCTGGTTCAGCCCGCGGCCACGACGGGCTTCCCGGACAAGTGCCACGCCGGCGGCCCGTAGTTCGCCCAGCGCGCGCTCCGTCGACTCCGCCGCGACGCCAGCCGTATGGTCGATCAGGACCCGTGTACGGAATCCCTCCCGCACAGCGTCCAGCGCGGTGGCGCGTACGCAGTGATCGGTGGCGATACCGACGATGTCCACCTCAGCCGCCTGGCACTGCCGCAGCCACTGCGCCCGAGGCGTCCCGTTCGCGTCCGCACCCTCGAAACCGCTGGAGACGGCCGCGTAGGCCCCTTTGTCGAGGACCGCCTCGACCAACGCGTCACCCGGGCCGGTGTTGGCACTCCAGGGTTGAGAGTGCCAATTCTCGATGTAACACGCAGGACCGGGCCGGACAATCCCCGCCCTGGCTTGCCGGTCGTCGGTGCTCACGGCCTGGCGGTGCATGCGACCTCTGCCGAGCGTGGGCGGATGGCTACCGCGCGCTGGACGAGGCGGGCATGACCGGCCGCTCCAGCCGCCCCGCCACCGCCCGCAGCGGCTACTCCGGCCGGTCCACTGGCTCGAGCCTGGCCACCTCGAACTCCACCCGAACCTCGTCGGCCAGCCGCAACGCGCCCAAGAACGCGGTATAGGGCTTGATCCCCCAGGTGGACTGCACGACCGTCGCCCACCCGCGCATCAGACTGCCGTCATTGCCCTTCCCGCGTACCGTCACCGGATGGGTCCGGCCCTTGATGGTGAGATCCCCGGTGATCTCGAACGACTGGGGCGTCCCCGCGACGCCGGTGGAACGGAAAGTGATCGTGGGGTGCTCCGCGGTGTGCAGCAGGGCCCTGTCTCCCAGCGTCCGCTTGATTTCCGCCCGGTCAGCGTCAGTGAGCGGCTTTAGCCCACCCGTTGCCTCCCGGACCTCCAACGAGCCGGCCTCCACGCTCACGCGCACCGACGACCTGCCCGGATCACCCACGGCCACCACCGCCTCCCCTGACCATCGCGTGACCTCGATCGTGAGGTCGTGCCCCGCCTTGCGGCCCAGCCCTGCACGGCCGGTCTTGATCAGGAGGCGGCCGGTGGACGGGCCGAGCCGGTAGGTTCCGTCTGTGAGCGTCACAGCGCCGAAGGTACGGCCTGGACGCGGCCGGAGCGTTGAGGCAACCCATTCGGCGTGTCCCTGGTCCCTGCACCTGACGAGGGCTGCAGTGGAACTGGATGCCGGGGCCTGGGCACGGCACCTTCCTGCGCAGGCGAACCGTGGTGGCCACTGCAGCGTAGGAGACCCGTCGATCCGGCAACCGCTTGCGTCTGGATACCGGAACCAGTGTCCACTCCCCGGATCCGACACTCACCCAGCTTGCCCTGGACGCCTGACCGGCGCCAGGAAGCCGTGGCCCACGGCGAGGCCCTCGTCGCTGAACTCAGGCCGACGCCGGGTGCACGCGGCGGGCCGTCAGAGACATCCGACGACCCTGTGCGACTTGATCCTCACGACCACGCGGGCCGGCGTCGGTCAACGACGCCGGGTTGCACTCCGCCTGCCTCTTGCCGATGTCGCCATGTGCGTGGCGCGCAGGGCGGCGGATGCCTCGTCAGCATCAAGGCGGCGCAGCTCATCGGCGGTTCGGCGGCGGTGCGGCCGCAATCCGGCACACGGCCGGACCCGTCCGGACGGGCCATGAGGTGTTCCAGGTGGGCGGACGCTTGGTGGCAGATGCAGAGCCAGGCCCCGTCGGCGGCCTCGGCGTTCGGGGTGGTGAGCCCTGCGGTGAGCGGCCTCTGCAGTGGCGCCGTCGCTGTGCCGGCTGCACCTGCCTGACCATGCTCCGGTGTGTGCCGATACCCCCGCCCTCGCAGCGGACCGCAGGTTGCGCGGAACAGTCGGCGTGCCCGCGGCCGGGGCGGGGTCGGCAGAGGCCCTTCAGGACCCCGTCGGGGATTCCACCGGGAAGAAGGTGATCAAGGTGGCGGAGTCCTCCGGGTCCACGACCCGGACGGTCACCTCAGGAACGTTCTGTGTGGAGACGTCGATCTCCTTGGGGTGCGGCACCATGTGGCGCAGCACGACCGGGTAGCGCGGCGACTGCCCGCCGACGCCGACGATCACCACATCGTCCTTCGGGTCGTAGGCGAGGTAGGAGAAGGGCAGCCGCTCGGCTTCGTACTGGTGCCCGATCGAGGGGTCCAGTACTTCAATGGTGACCAGGTCACCGCTGTGGGCGGCGGTGACCTCGTCCAGCACGGTCCGCCAGTCGCCGCGGTCGAGCGTCAGGGTGTCGGCCATTGCCTGATCCTCCCTCCATGCCGCTTGGATGGGGCTTCTCCCTGTCCATGGTCGCCGGTGCCGTCGTACGCCGCCACGGTCGATGCCAGGCTCCGGCCTGATGGGGAGGGCCCGGTGACCTGTGCGTCATGGGGCGCCCGAGGCTGGCTCGCCGACTGCCGAATCGGGGAAAGTGCGGCCCATCAGCGGTGGTGGCTTCGGGCCGGTGATGCTGGGGTGCGAGGCCGGCTGCCCGGCCCTCTGGTCGGCGGGTCAATTCAGCGAATCCAACGCCGGCGCATACGCCGGCATTCGTCGGCACGGGCCAAGGGGAGTGTGCGCTCTGGGGAACCACTCGATCAGCGCCGTATGGCCGATCGCGGCAAGGGGTACCCCAGCCGTATGGCCGGCATCGAGCTGAGAAGCAGCGCGTTCAATGATCACTCGTTCATCCCGCGCCGGTACGCGCGAGAGGGCGAAAACACCTCCCCTCCGCTGACCTGGTCCGGGGTACCGGATGAGGCAGCCGAGTTGGTCCTGCTGTGTGAGGACTCCGACGCACCGTCGGGCACCTTCGTGCACTGGATCGTGGTCGGCATCGACCCACGCAGCGGCGGCGTGGAGGCGGGACAGCGTCCGCCGGGTGGCACTGAACTGATCAACGGCTTCGGCGAGCCCGGCTGGGGCGGACCCCACCCGCCGGCCGGGGATGAGGCGCACCGCTACTTCTTCCGCCTCTACGCCCTGTCCGAACCCTGCGTCCTGTCCGACGCCCCCAGCGCGGACCAGGTGCACCAGGCCGTCGAGGAACACCACACCGCCAGTGGGAACATCGTCGGGCTCTACCACCGCTGAGCGACCACCGCGGTAGCACGCGGCCACCGGTATTGCCCGGCCCGCCCATCAGGGCCTGGCTGATCTTGCCGGACGTGTAGAAGACCTCAAAGCCGTGGGGCTTCGCAAATCAGCGGCGAGTCTGACCCTGCACGGCATCGGCCCGGCATGATGTGCACGGGACCACAGAACCGCCGCGTGCCATCCTTCACGGCGGCCGCCCACTGCTGCCGTCGGATCACGGCCAGTACCTTCACCGGCTGGTGGACGGCTCCCCGCAGGGGCCCTTGGCGCGCATTCGCAGCCACTGTCAGCCCCGCCCCGTACGTGCGGAGAGACCGCGATGGCACCCACCCTCACCCCGCGCAGCCTGGTCCTCAAGCCGAAAACGGCATGGGCAGATGCCCGGCAGCGCTGCCTCGTCGTCGCTCCCGAGGCCTTCCGGACGAGCGGGTCTTGAACCTGTGGGATGCCCGATGGCAGGCCGACGGGCGTGTGCTGCCCTTCGCCAGCCCCGTCGACGGCACGCTCTTCGACCAGGTCCTCGCCGCGTACCTGCCCGCTGTACGCTCCATCCGCATCGGCCACCCCCTCGCGGTCACCGATCCGGCCGACCCGCTGCCCACCCTCGACTTCGGCCCGCTGATCAACACGGCGAAGGCCAAGGAACTCACCGACCAGGTCGCCGAGGCCATCGACCGCGGCGCCGTCCCCCTCCACCGGGGCTGTCTCGACCCGGCCGCCTTTCTCCTCGGCCCGCCCCCATCCCCACGGCTTCACCACGCGGAGCCCTTCGGCCCCATCGACACGATCGTCCTGGTCGACACCGAGGCCGAGCTGCTGGCTGCGATGAACACCTCCAACGGTGCCCTCGTCGCCACCCTCTCCATCCTCTCCACCGACGACCGCGACGGACTCTCCGGCGGCTTCGGCCACTCCTGGCGCGGCGCCTTCGTCGGCGGTGAACTGCTGCTCAGGGCCGTCACCGACGGATCCGCGGGAGAACGACTGCCCGGCAACTTCCCGGACTACCACCTCATGCCCAGGGCCCCTTCGACGCGACGGTGTTCTACAAGAGCGAGGTGGGCAGCGACTGGTGAGCACGCCGGTCACGGCACCTCGCCGCTACTGCGGGCGTTGGCGTACGCGGTCGCGGCGGTGGGTCGTTCGCTGGCTGGGCGGCGCCGGGGGCCGCGAGCTGCCTGAGTGCTTCGGCGTGCCGGATATGCCGCCACAGGGTTTCGTCTCATCTGAGGGCGGATACGCGCCGCTCGCTGGCCCAGCCCTCTTGAGCTCCTGATCAGGCGAAGGCATCGAGGAGGCGGCTATGGCAGATGCATCAAGGAATCCGGGCCCGCGAAACGCCGATGATTCCCAGGGCAGGACAGAAGGCGGCCTGCCGGGGCCCGTTGAGGTGCTGACATCGGCACCCTCGGGCCTCTGGGATCCGCGGACAGGGCGACGCAGCGGGGCGCGTCCGAGGTTACCGGTTTGCACCCCGCGCAACGGCGGGCACTGCGAAGGGACCCCACCGGCCCTCGCCGCCGCCGCGATTCCGATCCGTGGCCGTGACCGTCTCGGAGACGGGCGCGGGCGGCTGTGCAGGGAACCTTTGTCGGGGGGAAGGTGAGGCGCCTTACCGCCTGGCCGGTGGTTCAGTGACCTCTGCCTGGGCGGGCCGCAGGAGCTGGTCGCCGACGCGGTAGCCGGGGCGCAGGATCGCGGTGCAGGTGGGCCGTTCGACGCGGTCGGAGCAGGTGCAGGAGACGGCCTCGTGCCGGGCGGGGTCGAAGGGATCCCCTGCCGTGCCGAAGGACTGCAACCCCAGGGCCGCGAGTTCGCCTTCCAGCACTTCGGCGACGCGCTGGAAGCCGCCGGTGACTTCTCCTTGCTTGCGGGCCTGGTCGATGGCGTCGAGGACGGGGAGGAGACCGGTGAGCACGTTGGCCACGGCTATCTCACCGACCGCGTGGCGGTCTCGGCTCACCCGCTTGCGGTAGTTGCCGTACTCGGACTTCACCCGCTGCAGGTCCGCTGTCCGCTCACGCAGCTGCGCCCGCAGGACATCGGCCTCGCCCACGGCCACGTCGGCCTGCCCGGCGGGCTCGACGTCGCCGCGGCGGCGGGGCTCCAGGCTGGTTCCCGGATCCTGCCGCCGGTTGTCGCGGATGAGCGTCAGCGGGTGCTCGTCGGGGCGGTGGGTGTCGCTCGAACGGGTCATCCAGAGCCCTCCTGCCGCTTGTCGTCGTCGATGATCTCGGCATCGACGACCTCCTCGTCCTGCCCGGCAGCTCCTGCCTCGCCACCGCCCGCACCGCCGGCTGCGGTCTGCTCGCCCGGTGCCTGGGCGTACATGGCGGTGCCCACCTTCTGAGCCGCTGCCATCACCTTCTCCGTCGCCTGGCGCAGGGCAACCGTGTTGTCGCTGTCGCCCTGCTGGGCCTTGAGGGTCTCCTTGAGCTCCGACAGAGCGGTCTCGACCTCGCTCTTCACGTCCGCGGGGATCTTGTCGGCGTTGTCGGTGAGCAGCCGATCGGTCTGGTAGACGAGCTGCTCGGCCTGGTTGCGGGTCTCGGCCGCCTCGCGCCGGCGGCGGTCCTCCTCGGCGTGCTGCTCGGCCTCGCGCATCATCCGGTCGATGTCCTGCTTCGGCAGCGAGGAGCCGCCGGTGACGGTCATCTTCTGCTCCCTGCCGGTGCCCAGGTCCTTCGCCGTGACGTGCATGATGCCGTTGGCGTCGATGTCGAAGGAGACCTCGATCTGCGGGACGCCGCGCGGCGCCGGGGGCAGACCGGTCAGCTCGAACATGCCGAGCTTCTTGTTGTACGCGGCGATCTCGCGCTCGCCCTGGTAGACCTGGATCTGCACCGACGGCTGGTTGTCCTCGGCCGTGGTGAAGATCTCGGAGCGCTTCGTCGGGATCGTGGTGTTGCGCTCGATCAGCTTGGTCATGATGCCGCCCTTGGTCTCGATGCCCAGGGACAGCGGGGTGACGTCCAGCAGCAGGACGTCCTTGACCTCGCCCTTGAGGACCCCGGCCTGCAGCGCGGCACCGATCGAGACGACCTCGTCGGGGTTGACGCCCTTGTGCGGGTCCTTGCCGGTCAGCTCCCGCACCAGATCGGTCACCGCCGGCATCCGGGTGGATCCGCCGACCAGGATGACGTGGTCGATGTCGGACACCTTGATCCCGGCGTCCTTGACCGCGTTGTGGAACGGGCCCTTGCAGCGTTCCAGCAGGTCCGCGGTCAGCTGCTGGAACTGGGCGCGGGTCAGCTTCTCGTCGAGGTGCAGGGGGCCCTCGGCGGAGGCGGTGATGTAGGGCAGGTTGATGGTGGTCTCCGAGGACGAGGACAGCTCGATCTTCGCCCGCTCGGCGGCCTCGCGCAGCCGCTGCACGGCCATCTTGTCCTTGGCCAGGTCCACGCCGTAGTTGTTCTTGAACTGCTTCACCAAGTGGTCGACGAGCCGCTGGTCCCAGTCGTCGCCGCCGAGGTGGGTGTCGCCGTTGGTGGCCTTCACCTCGACCACGCCCTCGCCGATGTCGAGCAGGGACACGTCGAAGGTGCCGCCGCCCAGGTCGAAGACGAGGACGGTCTGCTCGTGCTCCTTGTCCAGGCCGTACGCGAGGGCCGCCGCCGTGGGCTCGTTGATGATCCGCAGGACCTTCAGCCCGGCGATCTCCCCGGCCTCCTTGGTCGCGGTGCGCTGGGCGTCGTTGAAGTAGGCCGGGACGGTGATGACCGCGTCGGTGACGTCCTCGCCGAGGTAGGCCTCGGCGTCCCGCTTGAGTTTCTGCAGCACCCGCGCGGAGATCTCCTGGGCGGTGTACCGCTTGCCGTCGATGCTTCCCGTGTCCGGGAACCGCCACGTGTGATCGCCCACGTGCCGCTTGACCGAGCGGGCGGTGCGCTCGATGTTGGTGACGGCCTGCCGCTTGGCGACCTCGCCGACCAGCACCTCGCCGTTCTTGGCGAACGCCACGACCGACGGGGTGGTCCGCGCGCCCTCGGTGTTGGTGATGACGGTGGGCTCGCCGCCCTCCAGGACCGAGACCACCGAGTTTGTCGTGCCGAGGTCGATCCCCACTGCACGTGCCATTGGCCTCTCCTCCCTCTGCATCCCAAACCCAGGGCCAGCGCCTGGTGAAACGGGTGACCGCCCGGCCCGGCCCAACGACCGGCCACCGGAGCGGCTTGCTTGCGTCGCCTCCTGTCGGCGCCGCCACCTGCGGATTTGGAGTAAACCTCACTAACAGTCTAGATAAAGTCCTCACCTTGAGTTGTCAAGAAATCCCAGTTTCCGCGTCTGTGGGTGCTTTTGTGACCGGCGGGAGGTAGTCGCCCAGGAGCGTGCGGTCCCACCAGGCGCCCGTCGAGCGCAGCTGGCGCCAGGTGGTGAACCGGTACCGGTAGAGGCGTACCCGGACGAAGGTGGGCGGCGCGTGGGGGAAGGGGTTGTGGCGCAGCAGCCGCAGGACAGCCCGGTTGCCGTTGAGGAGCGCGACGAGGAAGGCCGGCAGCCACGGCCCGGCGTACGCGGGCGAGAAGGCGGCGAACCACATCAGCCAGTCCAGCCGCAGGTGGTAGGGGGCCACCTGCGGCGGCAGGCGGCGCACGTTGCCCGGCTTGCCCTTGAAGCCGTACTCCTTCCACACCGTGGCGTCGGTGATCTCCGGCTCGTCGGTGCCCTCGACGACCAGTTCGCCGCGGACGCGGCCGACGCTGCCGAAGGCGCCGTAGGCGTTGACCAGGTGCAGCGGCGTGAAGGAGGCGTTCATCAGCTGGTGGCGCGAGAACAGGTTGCGGACCGGCCGGTAGCTGAGCACCGCCACCACCGCGGTGGCCGCCAGCACCAGGGCCACGTACCACGTCGGCGCGGCCGCGAAGTGCGGCGGTGCCGGCAGGCCCAGGGCGTCGGTGGTTGTGGAGCCGCCGACGACGGGCAGCGCCAGCACGATCGTCAGCCAGTTCAACCAGGCGAAGTTCCCGGACGCGATGAGCCACAGCTGGGTGAGGATGATGAACCCGGCGGCCGCGTTCGCCACCGGCTGCGGGGCGAACAACGCGAACGGCACGACGAGCTGGGCGACGTGGTTGGCCGCGGCCTCCCCCTGGTGCGCCGGCCGTGGCAGGTGGTGGAAGAACCAGCTCAGCGGACCCGGCATCGGCTGGGTCTCGTGGTGGTAGTACAGGCAGGTCAGATCGCGCCAGCACGCATCGCCGCGCAGCTTGATCAGCCCGGCTCCGAACTCCAGCCGGAACAGCAGCCAGCGCAGCAGCCACAGCACCAGCACCGGCGGCGCGGTGTCGTCGTTGCCCAGGAAGATCGCGAGGAAGCCGGTCTCCAGCAGCAGCGATTCCCACATGAAGCCGAACCAGGTCTGACCGACGTTGACGACCGACAGGTACAGCGCCCACAGCACCGCCCACATCAGCATCGACGCCCCGAGCGGCACCAGATCGCCCACTCCCGCCGCCAGCGCAGCGGACAACGCCGCACCCGTCCAGACGATGGCGGCGAAGAAGCGGTCCGAGTAGTGCAGGTGGAAGATGCTCGGAGCCTGCCGGAAGCGGGCCGATGCCAGGAAACGCGACGCCGGAAGCATTCCCTGCTCGCCGATCAGTCCGCGGAACTGGCCGGCCACACTCAGGAACGCCACGAGGTACAGCACGGCCAGGCCCCGCTGGAACACAACCCTGCCCAGCCAGTAATCGGCATCCGTGAACCACTCCACGACGCTCTCCTCGAAGCGACCGTCGCGTCCGGGAGTGCACCCGGTTGCGGGCCCGGGTGCCGGTGGGCCTGGGTATGTCTGGACACCTCCTGCCCAGGCCGCACCGACCCGGTCCGAGAAGCGGACCAGCAGCCCGGCCCCGGACAGCGCGCCCGCGCGGCCGGGACCGCCCGGACGAGCAACATGACCCGTCAGACTGAAGTAACTTGCTACTACCTGACTCACATTTTAGGATATGGGTGTTGTGAGGAGTCAACGCCTCGTGAGGAAAGGCGCGGGCAGCTGGAGGGAGGCGACGTCAAGGGATGGTGTTGGTGTCCTCCCTGATCTCCACGGCCAACCGGCCGGTCCGGATGGCGCAGGCTGCGGCTTCGCACCTCCGTGACCGCAGGGCCAGGCCGGCCGAAGCGCAGCTGGTGCGCACCCCCGACCGGGGAACGGATCCTGCCGCGGCGTGGGTGTTGTTTGTGCAGGCCCACGCCCAGGGCCTGGCGCCGGTCGCGGTGGCTTACGAGCGACGGGGCGCCGGCGAGCCGCTGCTGCTGCTTCACGGTCTCGGGCACCACCGCCAAGCCTGGGAGCGCGTCGTGCCGCTGCTTGCCGAGGGGTACGACACGATCGCCATCGACCTGCCGGGTTTCGGGCAGTCGCCCGACCTCGGCCCGGCTGTGCCGCGCAACCTGGAGACCGCGGTGGCCTGGCTGGAGGCTTTCCTGGCGGAGCTGGGCGTGGACCGGCCGCACGTGGCCGGGCATTCGCTGGGTGGGCTGATCGGGCTGCGCATGGCGCAGGCCGGGCTTGCGCGCAGCGTGGCCGCGCTGGCCCCGGCGGGCTTCTGGACGCCCGCGGAGAGGCGGTACGCCTATGCGGTGCTGAACGCCGCCCGGCACGGAACCCGGCTGCTCCCCGAAGCGGCCATCGCCCGCCTGGCAGGCAGTGCCGCCGGACGTGCCGCCCTGACCGGCACCCTCTACGGCCACCCGCACCTCGCCCCGCCCAGCGACATGCTCGCGGCGCTGAAGACACTGCGGAACTCGCAGGCGTTCACCGCCACCCTGCGGGCCGGACGGGCACCGGGCCTGTTCGTCGGCGACATCGCCGACGTGCCGGTCACCATCGTCTGGGGCACCCGCGACCGTCTGCTGCCGCCCCGGCAGGCCGTCCGTGCCAAGGCCATGATCCCCGCGGCCCGGCTCGTGGCGCTGCCCGGCTGCGGCCACGTCCCCATGGCCGACGCACCTGAGCTGGTCGCCCGCGTGATCCGGGATGCCGCAGCCTGCACTGAACGCGCCGGTACCTGAACCACCGAAGAGACAGGAGGGACAGGAGGGACAGGACGTGTTCGGGTCCAGACATATCGGGCACCCCATATCGGTATCAATCGGAAGTAATTGCCCTGGAGGTGACGGATGATGACTCTGCCTGTACGACGCTCCACGGGGAGTCGGCTTGCCGAACGGCGTTTCCCTGGCTGGGCCGGGGACCCGCTCGCCGAGTTCGACGACCTCTTCAGCCGTATCGGCAACCTGCTGGAAACCACCGTCGGCGGTGGCCTGGCGCCGGCTGCCGGGGCGTGGGCTCCGACGGCCGATGTCTCCGAGACCGACGACGCCTACCTCATCGAGGTCGAGCTTCCCGGTGTCAAGCGGGACGACATCGACATCGAGATGAGCGAACGCGAACTGACCATCAGCGGCGAATTCAAGGAACGGGAACGCGCCGGGGTCCTACGCCGCAGCACCCGCCGGACGGGCCGGTTCGAGTACCGGGCCGTGCTGCCCGGCGAGGTCGACGCCGAAGGCGTCAACGCCACCCTGACGGACGGCGTACTGACCGTGAACGTCCCCAAGGTCGAAGCGGCCAAGCCCCGCCGCATCGAGATCACCGGCGGGGAGTGACCACCCGCCTCTGCCACGCGCCGCTCCGGTCCCGGGGCAGGCATCGGCCGCCCGGGGACCGGAGCGGCGTACGAGGCACGCTCCGTGTTCCGTTCAACGCTCCCCGGGTGGTGCCGCCCGGAGGGAGCAGGCCCAGAACGGTCACCGCCCGCGGCCGGAGGAACTCGGTGGCGGCTGCCCAGAGGGAAAACAGCTCCCAGTCGCGCAGCCCTACGCCAAGCACCTTTGACGGCCTCCTGCCGGGGGGACACCACCGCCTGATCACCCAGACGGGCTAAGGCGCAGCCTGTCGGCAGACCTGCGGCCGTGCGCGTGTCACCGGCCATAACCGCTCCGCCGCCCCTGCCAGACGGGGTTTGGCCGCAGGCGATCCTCAGCCCCGTCCCACACGCTGATCCCGTGACACGCCCACGCCGGGCGACCGCCCGGCGGACAGGGCACGCCCCACCTCTGCCACCCGAAATCACAGGGAGTACCGCCATGACAGTGATGACAGACGCGCTCATCCCGGCGCTGGAAGATGTCCGGGAGGCCCACGCCGCAGTCGTCGACCGCTTCCGTGTCGACATGGCCCTCACCCCCGTAGGCCCGCACCACCAGACGCTCCAGCGCCACGTCGCCGACACCGAGGAGCACATGGCCCGGATCGACGACCACGTTCGCGAGATCCGCCCGCGCACGCTGCTACGGGACACCACCGAGCTGGTCCGCAGCGTCTCCGACGGCGCGGTCCGCACCGCCAGAGTTCCGCTGGAGATCGGCGCGGTGATCGCCGGCGGTCTTCTGCGCGCAGGGCGTCAGGTCACCGAGCACGAGCTGCTGAGATACGCGGAAAGCAAGTACGCGGCCGCTGCCCGGGCTCTGGTGGCCTGCCGGGCCGGGGAGAGCATCGCCGTCCTCGCCGATGATCCCGAAGCCCTGGACTTGCTCACCGCGCTGCGCCGCCAGGACGAGCAACTGCTGCAGACGCTGGAGAACATGGTCGACGAACAGGCCAGGGCCCTGGCTGCCGCATCTGTGAACGGCCATCGGCCGACACACAGCAACGGTGGACCCACCGCGGCGGCTGCCCAGACCATGCGTACCACCATCGCCCGGATCCGGGAGGCCACCCGGACCAGCGGGCAGAAGACCCGCCGAACGGCCACCGGGACAGCCCGGGAGATGCCGAGCGTGACGCGAGCGGCCGAGCACGTACAGGGCGCCGTCACCCGGGAGGAAGACCTCCCGATCTCCGGCTACGGCCGACTGACCGCCACCGACATCACCCAGCGACTGCGCGATCTCTCCCAGAGCGACCTGACCGTCATCGAGGGCTTCGAGCGCGCCCACGCCAACCGGTCCACCGTGCTGCGGGCCATCGAAGAGCTGCGCGGGAGGCAGCCCTGGCCGGACTACGACGCCATGAGCCCCGACCAGATCGCCGCCCGCCTGCTGCGGACCGCGGAGCCCGCCCTGGTCCGGCAGGTGCTGGACTACGAGCAGCAGCACCGGCAGCGTGATCAGGTCATCGCCGCCGCCAGGCAGCATGCGGGCGCCACACCCTGACGAAGGCGGCCACCACCGCCGCACCAACACCACCCCGGCCCCCGATCCCCACACGGGCCGGCTGGCGGCCGGGCACCCGGGAGGAACGCTTCCCTCCATTTCCGCTCAGCGGACTCTCCGGACCGGCTGACGAACGAAGACTGCAGTTGTATCCGCGAAGCAGGAAGGCACCACCATGGCCAGCACCACGGAAACGGGCGGCATCACCGGAACCAAGGACAAGGACTACAACCTGATCTGGTTCGTCGAAGCCTGCCTGAGTAACGCTCTGCGCTTGGAGACCTACATCCAGGACGCGGAACGGGACAACGACACCGAAATTGTGGAACTGTTCCGCAAGGCACAAGCCGACAGCCGCAAGGGCGCCGAACTCGGCAAACAGCTCCTGCGCTCCCGGCTCGGCGGCTGAATACGGCCCAGCCCGAGCGCCTTTTCCCGGCCGGGGCGGCGGAAGGCCTGTGGCCCGACCGGAAACGGTCGGGCCACAGGCCTGGACGCCTGGCCGTCAGCCGGCGAGTTCCTTCTTCTCCTCGGCGTGACTGATCTCGATCTTGCGGGGCTTCGCCTCCTCGGCCACCGGGATCTTGACCGTCAGTACCCCGGTGTCGTAACTGGCCTCGATGTGCTCCACGTCCAGCGTGTCGCCGAGGAACAGCTGCCGCCAGAACACCCCGTACGGCCGCTCGGCCGCGACCATCTCCGTCTGGGAAGCCTCTGGCGCGGGGCGCTCGGCGCGCACGGTCAGCACGTTCTGCTCGACACTCAGATCGATGCTGTCCGGGTCGATACCGGGAAGGTCCAGGTGGACCCAGAACGCGCCCTCGCGCGCGTAGGCGTCCATCGGCATGGTCATCGGGCGGGCCACGGTCCCCAGCAGCTGCTCGGCCAGGCGGTCCAGTTCACGGAAGGGATCGGTGCGCAGCAGCATTCCGGTCACGCTCCCCTCGGATGGTGACAGGGCCGACATGGGCGGCCGCTTATACGAACCTCTCTCAACACCTCATATACCCCTAAAGGAGATATATTGACAATATCCGGGCAAGGTTATATGCCTTCTTGGTGGGAGATTTTGAGGATTCACGCAGGTCAAGCGGCCGGGGAGGTGAGGACGATGCCCGGGCAGCGACCGCGGCGCGACCACTACGCGGTCCTCGACGTCTCACGTGATGCCTCCGCCGGGGAGATCACCTCCGCGTATCGCAGGCTGGTGCGGTTGCTGCACCCGGACGCCCGGCCGGTGGATCCGGCAGCGGCGGATAGCCTCGCCGATGTCCTCGCCGCCTACAACACGCTGGGCGATCCGGGGCGGCGCGCGGCGTACGACGCCGGGCGGGTCGGCCCTGCGCCGCGTACGGGTGCCGGTCGGCCGGTGCCCGTCCGTGTCACCCGGCGGCAGCGGACCGCCCCCGCGAGGCCGGCGCCCCGGAGCCGGGCAGGGCGCGAGACGTCCAGCCCGCTGGGTGCAGGGGACGGGCCGTTCTTTTTCGCGTCGGCGCGCATCGACCCCCGGTTCGCCGTTCTTCCGCCGGGGTGGGACGACCATGGGGTGGTCACCCGGGTTCTGCAGTGGCTGCGGCAGACGGATCCGTGGCTGCGCTGACCGCCGTGTCAGGCCGCACTGCCCGGGTGCCCGCGTGGGGCAGGCTGTCGGTGTGAGGGCGCCCGGCGTGCCGCAGCACAAGGGGCTGCTCGGTCCAGATGGTCTTTCCGCTCGGGGTGTGCCGGGTGCCCCACCGCTCGCAGAGCTTGCCGACCAGGAGCAGTCCGCGACCGCCCTCGTCGAGCTCGTGGGCCCGGTGCGGGTGCGGAGAGGTGCTGCTGGCGTCGGACACCTCGCAGATCAGCGTCCCGTTGTGGATCAGCCGCAGCTCGATGGGGGCGCTGGCGTGGCGGATGGCGTTGGTGACCAGCTCGCTGACGATCAGCTCGGTGGTGGGCTGAGCCTCCCGCAGGCCCCAGCGCGCCAACTGGGCCGTGGCCCGCCGGCGGGCGTCGGCGACGGCGGCCGGGTCCGCAGGGACCTCCCAGGACGCCGTGTGAGAGGCGTCCAACGCGTGCGTGCGGGCGATGAGCAGCGCGACATCGTCGTCGGGCTGCTCCGGCAGCAGAGTGTGGATCACCGTGTCGCAGAGGGTCTCCAGACTCTGGCCGGGGCGGGCCAGTGCGAGGCGCAGGGCCTCGAGCCCGGTGCCGATGTCGCGGCCGCGGGCCTCGACCAGGCCGTCGGTGTACAGCACGAGCAGGCTGCCCTGAGCCACGGGAAAGTCCGTGGCTTCGAAGGGTACGCCGCCCACGCCCAGCGGCGGACCGGGCTCCACATCCACGAAGTCCACGATGCCGTCCGGGGTGACGAGGGCCGGGGCCGGATGCCCGGCGCTGGCGGCGATGCAGTGGCAGGTGACGGGGTCGTAAACCGCGTACAGGCAGGTCGCGCCGATCTCCCCCACAGGATCGATCCCTTCCCGGGCCTCATCGAGGATGAGGTCGTCGAGGTACACCAGCAGTTCGTCGGGGGGCAGCTCGACATCAGCGAGAGTGCGCACCGCGGTGCGCAGTCGGCCCTGGTGTGTGGCCCTGCCAGGCCCGTCGTGTCTGCTGTCCGAAGCGGATGCCGCCCGGTTCGGGCGGTGGGGGAGTGCCCGGCTTGAGGGGCCGGGCGAGCAGCATGCCCACGACGAAGCCGACCACGTGGGCCACGTAGGCCACCGTCCCGGCGGCGGTGACGCCCCCGCCGGACGAGTACGCCGCCTGCAGCGCGAACCACAGGCCCAGCACGGTCCAGGCCGGCAGTCGCAGCGGCAGGAAGATCAGGAAGGGGATGAGGACCCAGACCCGGGCCCTCGGGTAGAGCACCAGGCAGGCGCCGAGGACGCCGGCGACGGCTTCCGAGGCGCCGAGCAGGGGAGCAGGGGAGCAGGGGAGTGGGGGAGTCGGGGGTCGTGAGGGCGAATCCGTAGGCGGCCGTGTAGCCGCAGACCAGGTAGAACAGCAGGTAGCGGGCGTGGCCCATGCGGTCCTCGATGTTGTTGCCGAAGATCTGAAGGGTGGACATCAGTGCAGGTCATGGACATGATTGCTGAGCCCTGGGTCAGCAAGTAGCCAGCAAGCGGCGAGCGGGAGGCCCCGCCTTGCTGACCGAGGGGAGCGTCAGCGGGACCAGGTTCGCTGGTCCACTCGTCCCCGGAAGGTGTCGCTCCTTGGCTCGCCGGCTCGCCCGCGGCATGGGCCCCTTCTTCAAGCCCAGTCGTGGCCCGCACGCCTGCACCATCCGGTTTCGCGACGCCCGGGGAAAGCGGTGAGAGGAAACCGGGTATCGGACTCAGGACGCGGCGGTCGAAAGGCTGACGGAGCCGTACGCCGACCGGAAGAAGACGTCTCCCTCGGTGGCGGAGGCGCGACGCGGACCGGGGCAGCAGACGATAGAGGAGTACGCCCGGACGTGGTTGCCCCGGCAGCGCAGGACAACCGAGTACTCGACCGCAAAGGCCCTGGCGAGCCACTTCAAGGTGCAGATCAACCCGGTGATCGGATCACGGAAGCCGAACGCGGTGACACCGACCGTGGTGGAGGACTTTCTCGATCACTTGGCGGGCACGAGGATTCACTGTGCCAGTGGCCGCGCGCCTCTGGCCTGCCAAGGCTTGATGTGATGCCTCGCCATTGCCGCGGCCGCGGCCCGAGTCGCCCCCGCAAGCAGTCAACTCGGTGCTGCGCCTGTGCGCGCCATTCAGGGCGGGTGGCTGCGTGCTGGGCGGCGTACGTGCCCGTGCGCACTTCCCGGATCGGGGCGAAGAGTTCATACCTGGCCCAAAGGGTGACGTCGGTGCCGTAGGCATGGCGCAACTCCGCTTACTCGGCAGGGTTCCAGGCCATCGTGAACGGCGGGTGCCCAGGCTGCGGGCAGGAGGACGAGTGCCCGGGAGGCGGACCCTGGCCGGTCAGGCGGACGGACTCAGCGCCGCGGTGAGGCGCTCCGCGGCGGCGACGACGGCGGGGACGGCCGCCTCCGCCAAGTCCTGATGATGAGTCAGGACGGTCACCGCGGCGGGCTGCTCGTCGGACCGGGCGCCCACGGGTGAGGCGACGCCGAAGATACCGGGCAGCACTTCCTCACTGGTGACCGCGTACCGGCGGAAGCGGACGTCGGCGATCCGCTCGGGCTCATCGGGCGTGGGGTCCGCGGCGGCCAGCAGGGCGAGGCCGCCGGCGCCCCGGTCGAGAGGGTCCCGGTTCCCGATGCGGTACGAAAGCCGGGCGCCGGAGCCGGGCGGCTCGACGACCGCGACGGCCACCGCCTCCATGCCGTCACGGACGACGAGGCAGGCGGTGGCACCCAGTTCCGCGGCGAGGTCACGTAGCACGGGCTGCGCCGTGTCGAGCATCGGGGGGCGGGACTGCTGGGCCAGGGTGAAGAAGGCGACGCCGATGCGGTACCGGTTGGCCTCGTCCTTGGCCACGAAGTTCTGCCGCACCAGTGCCATCAGCAGCCGGTACGCGATGGACCGGTGAACGCCCAGCCGGGCCGCGATCTCGCTGGCCGTCACCCCCTGCGGCTCTTCGGCGATCATGCGCAGCGCCATGAGCCCCCGCTCCAGCGTCTGCGAACCTCCAGCGGCCACCCCGTACCCCTTCCCTCAGGCCCTTCTCCGCGCACAAGAGGAACTTTTTCCCCTTGACCTCTTGACGTGAGGACATTATCGCGACGAAGGTGTTGCAACATTCGTAACGCGTTGTTTCTTTATTTGCAACAACTGAGGAGTGTGTCCTCGTGTACTTCGAGCCGCACCATCACGACTTCGTGGACTTCGCCTCTACAGCGCCCGGCGCCGACCCCGAGCAGGTCGTGGTGGCCGGAGCGGGCCCCGTCGGCCTGGCCGTCGCCCTGGGCCTGGCCCGTCGCGGAGTCACCGTCACCGTGCTGGAGGCCGGTGACTCGGTCTGCCACGGCAGCAGAGCCATCTGCCTCTCCCGCCACTCCATGGAGGTCCTGGACCGCATCGGCGTGGGCGGGGAGTTCACCCGGCGGTCCCTGCCGTGGACCACGGGCCGCAGCCACTACCGCGACACCGAGGTGCTCGCCTTCGCCATGCCGCACGGTGAGACGGACGTCCGTGAGCCGATGGCGAACATCTCCCAATCGGTCGCCGAGCAGATCCTGCTCGACGCCGCCCTCGCCGAGCCACGGATCAAGCTGCGCTGGAAGAGCAGGATCACCGGCGTCACCCAGGACGATGGCCAGGTCACCGTCGAGGCTGAGACCCCGGCCGGACCGCGTGTCCTGCGCGCCCGCCACCTCGTCGCCTGCGACGGCGCGCACAGCGCGGTCCGCAAGGCGCTCGATGTCCACCTCGAGGGCACCAGCTACGAGGGCCGGTACGTCATCGCGGACATCCACTGGGAAAGCGAACTGCCCACCGAACGACAGGCCTGGTTCGACCCGCCGTCCAACCCGGGCCAGACGATCCTGCTGCACCGCCAGCCCGACGACATCTGGCGTATCGACTACCAGATCGACGCCGATGAGGACCCCGAGGAGGCGATCCGCGAGGAGAACGTCCGCGCCGTGATCACCCGTCACCTCGAGTGGCTCGGCACCAGGAAGCCGTGGACACTGGAGTGGTCCAGCCTGTACCGCGCTCACGCCCGCGCCCTGGGCTCCTTCCTGCACGGCCGTGTCCTGTTCGCCGGCGATGCCGCCCACCTGGTGCCGATCTTCGGCGTGCGCGGCCTCAACTCCGGTCTGGAGGACGCCGACGTCTATGCCTGGGCGCTGGCCGCCGTGGTGAACGGAGGGGCCGACGAGCGGATTCTGCGTACCGTCGCCGACGAGCGGCGGGACGCCTGGCGGCAGAACGCCGAACAGGCCGAGAAGTCCACCCTGTTCATGACGCCCGGCACCGACGGCTACCGCCTCACCCGGGACGCCATCCTGCAACTCGCGCTGGCGCGGCCGGTACTGCGCCACCTCATCAACCCGCGCCAGTCCAACGCCACCCACAGTCGGACCTCGCCGCTCACCCACACCGCCACCCCGGCGGCGAGCGGCCCGCTCCCCGGCGACCCACTGCCCGACCTCAAGGTCACCCCGGCGGGCGGCGAGGGGACCGGCCTGCACGCCCTGCGCGGCGCCACCTTCTCGCTGATCGCCGCGGCCACCGCCGCCGACGCCGCCCGCGTCGCGTCCGAACTCTCCGCCTTCCTGCCCGTCACCGCCCTCGCCACCGAAGGCGAACCCGCCGACGGCGTACCCGTTCTGGGCCACGAGACAGCCGCCCACCTCGGCCTGACCGAGGGCGAAGCGCTCCTCGTCCGACCCGACGGTCTGGTTCTCGCCCGGATCCGTACCGACGAACCGCTCGGCCCGCTCACCCGACACCTCACCGACCAGCTCACCGCAGGAGGAGCGCGATGACCACCACCACCGAACCCGCTCCGCCCACCGATGTCGCCGCCGCCGTCCAGGACGACGAGGACCGCGCCATCGCGCACGCCGAGGCCACCTGGCGCACGCTCAGCGAGGCCATCGACCGGGCCGGCGAGGCGGGCCGGGTGCCGTTCCTCGTCCGCCTCACCATGCTCACCGCGCTCGACCACCTCACCCCGGAGCGGTTCGCCGCCCTGGTGGCCGAGGCAGAGAGGACCGCGTAACCGCACGCCCACGTCTACGGACGACCCCCACCCCCTACGGACGACAACGGAGTCCTCCTTGTCCGAACCCACTGCCCCCGCGTCGGCGAAGGCGCCGACCGGCGCCACGGGACGCGGCTTCGCCCGCGTCGTCGGCGCCGCCCTGGCCGGCACAACCATCGAGTTCTACGACTTCTTCCTCTACGGATCGGCCGCCGCGCTCGTCTTCCACAAGGTCTTCTTCCCGGCCGGCGACCCGGTCATCGGCATCCTCATGGCCCTGGCCACCTACGCGGTGGGCTTCCTGGCTCGCCCGGTCGGCGGGATCCTCTTCGGTCACCTCGGGGACCGCATCGGCCGCAAGAAGACGCTCTCGCTCTCCCTCGCCCTGATGGGCGGCGCCACCGTCCTGATGGGTCTCGTCCCGTCGTACGACTCGATCGGCGTCGCGGCGCCGATACTGCTGACCCTGCTCCGCCTGGTGCAGGGCGTCGCGCTCGGAGGCGAGTGGGGCGGCGCCATCCTGCTCGTCACCGAGCACTCCCCGAAGCATCGGCGCGGGTTCTGGGGGGCCTGGCCGCAGACCGGTGGCCCGCTCGGCAACATGGTGGCCACCGCGGTGCTCGCCGTCCTCGGCGTCTCGATGACCGATGCCGAGTTCGAGTCCTGGGGCTGGCGCATCGCCTTCCTGCTCTCGGCGGTCCTGGTCCTGATCGGTCTCTGGCTGCGCCGGGCCGTCGAGGAGTCTCCGCAGTGGTTGGCGCTGCAGGACAGCGGCCGCGCCCACGAGGGGCACGCCCCGCTCAAGACCGTCCTGCGGGACCACAAGCGCCAGGTCACCATCGCCGCCCTCGCCAACCTGGGCGAGAAGGCCGCCTACTACTCCTTCAGCATCTTCCTGCTCTCCTACTTCAGCGAACAGCTGGGCCTGCCGAAGAGCACCGGCCTGATCGCTGTCGCGGTCGGCTCCGTCTTTCAGGTCGCTGCGATGCTGGTCGGCGGTCATCTCTCCGACCGGCTCGGCCGGAAGAAGGTCAATCTGACGGTCGCGGCCCTGCTGCTTGTCTGGGGACTGGTCGGTCTCCCGCTGGTGGACACCAAGGAGATGGGCCTGATCGTCCTCGCCGTCTCGGTCGGTCTCGCCCTGCACGGCCTGATGTGCGGCTCCCAGGCCGCGTTCTTCTCCGAGCTGTTCCCGAGCGCCGTCCGTTACACCGGCGCCTCGCTCGGCTACCAGATCGCCACCGTTGTGGGCGGTTCCGCCGCCCCGCTGCTCGGTGTCGCCCTGATGCGGCAGACCGGCTCCACCTGGCCGGTCGGTGTCTTCCTCGCCGTCGCCCAGCTGTGCACCATCGCGGCCTTCCTCTGGGTCGGTGAGACGAAGGACCGCGATCCCGACGCCACCCCCGACTCGGCACCCGCACCCTCACCCGCGCCGGTCGCCGGCGCGCTCTGACACCCCCTACGAAAGGAGGCCGGCCCATGGCCCACTACCGCAGCCTCGGCACCATCCCCCCGAAACGGCACACCCAGTTCCGTTACGACGGCGACACCCTCGCCTTCGAGGAGCTGATGGGAGAGGAAGGCTTCTCCGCCGACTCGTCGCTGCTCTACCACAAGCACATCCCCTCCGCGATCACCGACTCCTCCGTATGGCAGGTGCCGGACGCCAGGACCGTGCCCAACCACCCGCTGCAGCCCCGTCATCTGAAACTGCACGAGCTGTTCAAGGACGACGCCTGGCAGGAGACGGACGTGGTCACCGGCCGTCGCCTGGTCCTCGGCAACGGCGACGTGCGCATCTCCTATGTCGTCTCCGGGAGCGCCTCGCCGTTGTACCGCAACGGCATCGGCGACGAGTGCGTCTACGTCGAGTCCGGCAGCGCCCGCGTCGAGACCGTCTTCGGCGTGCTCGACGCCCGCGCCGGCGACTACGTGGTGATCCCGCGCGCCACCACACACCGCTGGATCCCGCAGGGCGGGGAGCCCCTGCGCGCCTACTGCGTCGAGGCCAACAGCCACATCGCCCCGCCCAAGCGCTACCTGTCCCGTTACGGCCAGCTCCTCGAGCACGCCCCGTACTGCGAGCGCGACCTGCACGGGCCGACCGAGCTGGTCGAGGGCACAGGCACCGACGTCGAGGTCCTGGTCAAGCACCGCGGCACGGGCGGCGAGATCGTCGGCACCCGGTTCCTGCAGGCCCACCACCCGTTCGACGTGATCGGCTGGGACGGGTGCCTGTACCCGTACACCTTCAACATCGCCGACTTCGAGCCGATCACCGGCCGGATCCACCAGCCGCCGCCCGTCCACCAGGTCTTCGAGGGCGACAACTTCGTCATCTGCAACTTCGTGCCACGCAAGGTGGACTACCACCCGCTGGCCGTCCCGGTGCCGTACTACCACTCCAACGTCGACTCCGACGAGGTCATGTTCTACTGCGGCGGCGACTACGAGGCCCGCAAGGGCTCCGGCATCGGCATCGGCTCGGTCTCGCTGCACCCGGGAGGCCACAGCCACGGCCCGCAGCCCGGCGCCTACGAGCGCTCCATCGGCGCCGAGTCCTTCGACGAACTCGCCGTCATGGTCGACACGTTCCGCCCCCTGGAGATCGGCGAGGGCGGCCGGGCCTGTGACGACGGCGTATACGCCTGGAGCTGGGCGGGGCGGCGAGCATGACGGTCCCGCACGCACTACTGGACGCGCTGGTCGACGACGCGGGCCTGTTCCCGCCCACCGCGCTGCCCATGGACCGGGCGGTCGAGCGGCACCGCGCAGACGCGGCGGCTGGGGAGGCGATGCACACCCACCGCTTCCTCGTTCCCGCGTCCCGGCTCGGCGAGCTGCGCTCCCTGCTGCGCGACGGCGAGGTCTTCGAGCTCGGTCTGATCGCGGACCAGGACGCCGAGACCCTCGCCGCGGCCTGCGCGCAGATCCTCGCCGACCCACGGCTGCGGCTCGCCCTCCTCGAAGTGCCCCTCAAGGCCTTCGGCGAGGACGAGCACACCGCCCTGGACGCGGTGTCGGCCACGTTGCAGGACGTGCCCAGCGAGGTGCCCCTGTACGCGGAGCCGGTCGTGCAGGCACACCCCGAGCCACTGCTCACCGCGCTCGCCGCGCACGCCGGAACCCGTCCCCTCGGCGCCAAGCTCCGCTGCGGCGGGGTCCGCGCCGAACTGTTCCCGTCGGTGGAGCAGGTCGCCGCGTTCGTGTGCGCCTGCGTCGCGGCCGGGGTGCCGTTCAAGGCGACCGCCGGACTGCACGAGGCGGTCCGCCACACCGCGCCGGAGACGGGTTTCACCCACCACGGCTACCTCAACCTGCTCCTCGCCACGGCCACCGCTGCCGACGGTGGGGACGAGGCTGCCGTACGAGCCGTCCTGGAGATCGAGGACGGCGGCGAACTCGCCCGCCGCGCCGACACGCTGACCGGGGAACAGGCCGTCGCGGCGCGCCACGCGCTCGTCTCGTACGGCTCCTGCTCCACCGCCCGTCCCGTCAGCGAGGCGCGGGCCCTGCTCAACACCCCTGTGAAGGAACACGAATGACCACCACCTGGGTCACCGTCCCCGACGGCTCACCCTTCCCGATCCAGAACCTCCCCTACGGCGTCTTCACCCCGAAGTCCGGCGGTGGGGCACGCGTGGGCGTCGCCATCGGCGAGCAGGTCCTCGACCTGGCCGCAGCCCTCGGCGACGACACCTTCGCGCGGGGCTCCCTGAACGCCTTCATGGCCCAGGGCCGTGCCCGCTGGCAACGGGTCCGTGCCGACATCACCCGGCTGCTGACCGACGCCACGGCCCGCCCCGCCGTCGAACCGCACCTGCACGCGCTCACCGACGTCGGTCTCGGCATGCCGTTCGAGGTCGCCGACTACGTCGATTTCTACGCCTCCGAGCACCACGCCGCCAACATCGGCCGCATGTTCCGGCCGGGCAGCGACCCGCTGACCCCGCAGTGGAAGCACCTCCCCATCGGCTACCACGGCCGGGCCGGCACCGTCGTGCCGTCCGGGACACCGGTGGTGCAACCCAACGGGCAGAAGCGGCCCGCCGACGGCGGACTGCCCGGCTTCGGCCCGTCCTCGCGCCTCGACATCGAGGCCGAGGTCGGTTTCGTCGTCGGCACCCCCTCGGAGCTGGGCAGGCCCGTCGCCGTCGATGCCTTCCGCGAGCACGTCTTCGGCGTGACGCTGGTCAACGACTGGTCCGCGCGCGACGTCCAGAGCTGGGAGTACGTGCCGCTCGGCCCGTTCCTCGGCAAGTCATTCGCCACCTCCGTCAGCTGCTGGGTGGTTCCGCTCGACGCCCTGGAGGCCGCACGGGTCGCCCCGCCGGCGCGTGAGCACGAGCTCCGCCCGTACCTGGCCGAGAAGGAGGACTGGGGCCTCGACCTCACCCTCGAGGTCCGCCTCAACGGCCACCTGGTGGCCACCCCGCCGTTCTCCGCGATGTACTGGACCCCGGCGCAGATGCTCGCCCACATGACGGTCAACGGCGCCTCGCTGCGCACCGGCGACTTCTACGCCTCCGGGACCGTCTCGGGCCCCGAGGAGAACCAGCGGGGCTCCCTCATGGAGCTCGCCTGGGGCGGCGAGACCCCGGTGACACTGCCCGACGGCTCGGTCCGTACCTTCCTCGAGGACGGCGACGAGATCACCATCACCGCCACCGCCCCGGGCGCCGACGGCACCACCATCGGATTCGGCGCCGTGACCGGCCGCATCGAGCCGGCCGTGGAGGCGTGAACATGGACAAGACAGTGGCGTCCGCGGCCGAGGCGATCGCGGACATCCCCTCCGGCGCCACCCTCGCCGTCGGCGGTTTCGGTGTCTGCGGCGTGCCGCAGGAGCTGATCGACGCCCTCCACGAGCAGGGGCCGGCGACCTGAGGGTGGTCTCCAACAACTGCGGCACCGACGACCACGGCCTCGGCATCCTGCTCCGGGCCGGGCGGATCAGCCGGGTCACCGGCTCCTACGTCGGCGAGAACAAGGAGTTCGCCCGCCAGTACCTGGTCGGCGAACTGGAGCTGGAACTCGTCCCGCAGGGCACGCTCGCCGAACGGCTGCGCGCGGGCGGCGCCGGCGTCCCGGCCTTCTACACCCCGGCCGGTGTGGGCACCGCCGTCGCCGAGGGCGGCGTGCCGTGGAGGTACGCGGCCGACGGCTCGGTCGCGGTCGAGTCCCCGGCTAAGGAGACCCGTGTCCTCGACGGCGAGACGTATGTTCTGGAGCGGTCCATCACCACGGACTTCGCCCTGGTGCGGGCCTCGAAGGGCGACCGGCACGGCAACCTCGTCTTCGACAAGACCACGGCCAACTTCAATCCGCTGTGCGCGACGGCCGGCCGGGTGACCGTCGCCGAGGTCGAGGAACTCGTCGAGCCCGGTGAGATCGCCCCCGAACACGTCCACCTGCCCGGCATCTTCGTGCAGCGCGTGGTCGAGGTGCGGGAGCGGGGCGCCAAGCCCGTCGAGAAGCGAACCGTCCGCGAAGGGAGCGCCGTCTGATGGCCTGGACCCGCACCGAGATGGCGGCCCGCGCCGCCCGCGAGCTGGCCGACGGCCAGTACGTGAACCTGGGCATCGGCCTGCCCACCCTCGTTCCCGATCACCTGCCCGATGACGTCCATGTCGTCCTCCACTCGGAGAACGGGATCCTCGGCACCGGTCCCTACCCCACCCCGGACGCCGTCGACCCCGACCTCATCAACGCGGGCAAGGAGACCGTGACCGTCGTCGCCGGCGCCGCCTTCTTCGACTCGGCGCTGTCCTTCGCCATGATCCGCGGCCGCCACCTGGACGTCGCCGTCCTGGGCGGCATGCAGGTCTCGGCGTCCGGCGACCTCGCCAACTGGGCGGTCCCCGGGAAAATGATCAAGGGCATGGGCGGCGCGATGGACCTCGTGCACGGTGCCCGCCGCGTCATCGTCCTGATGGAACACGTGGCGAAGGACGGCAGCGCCAAGCTGGTCGAGTCCTGCACGTTGCCGCTCACCGGCCGGGGCTGCGTCCACCGCGTGGTCACCGACCTCGGCGTCCTCGACGTCACCGATGAGGGCTTCCGGCTCGTCGAACTCGCCCCGGGAGTCACCGAGGAGGAACTCCGCGACAGGACGGGCGCGCCGGTGCTCGCCCCCGCCGCCGTCTGACCCGCGTCCGCAGCCACCGAACGGGCCGCCCCGGGACATCGGGACGGCCCGTTCGTCAGTGGGTGAGGCCCGGACCTTTCGCCCAAGACCGGTTCTTGCGTGGTCAGTTGGCAATTGTGCTGGATGTGGGGAGTGGGCTGTGGGGATGGATTGTGCCGGACGGTTTGTGGGAGTTGGCCCGCCATGCTCGTTCCGGAGTCCCACAGGGCCCGCTTGAGGCGGGGTAGTGTCCGCGCCCCCGACCGGTGCGGACCGGTTCGCCGCCGCTTCGGCGCGGCGGATGTACGACGCCGCGCCCCGGCCGCCCGCCGAGGGCGGCCGGGTGGTTGTCGCCGACCCAGTAGTGGCTGAACCTCCGACCAGCGCGCCTGGCTCTGCGGGCACTGCGTGACCGGCCGGCCAGAACGCGACGACGGTGCTCTACAGCGCCGACCTGCCTCGGCAGGCCCCGTTCCGGGAGCGGATGACGGAGGCCGGGTGGACGGTGGACCGTGCCGCCGGACCAGGAAGCGCGCCGCGCCGGGATCGTCCGGCTGCTGGCCGAGGCCGCGGCGCGTGACTGTGCGACCTTACTGGTCAGCGGTGACCGTCTGCTGCTCGCCGACGTGTCCCGGGCGGGACCGTCCCCCGAGATCGTGAATGACCTCGCGGCCTGGACGGACGGCTGACATCACCGTGGTCCGGGGCGGGGCTGGGCCGGGCGCCATCTGCCCGACTGCCGCCCAAATCCCCCAGGACATCCCCGAAGACGAGAACCCGGTCGACCACGGCCTCGACTCGGTCCGCCTGATGGCCCTGGCCGGCCGCCGGGGCGCCCGCACGGTGTCGACGTGTCCGTCGCGGACCCGGCCGAGCGGCCGGCCATCGAGGAATGGGCCGCCCTGCTGCAGATCGCCGACTGCACCACGTGCCATCAACCCGCGACCGGGACCGGGAGCGCTCCGGCGCCCGCGCCTGTCCCTGTCCTGCCCGCTGCCCGCTGTCCGCTGCCCGGGACAGGCGCAGGGTGAGGCTCTGAACAGCCCGGACAGCTCGGTCCTGTCCGGGACAGTCGGGCGTCGTCGCTCTCGTTCCTCGGGGCCGAGCAGTCTCAGTGGCGGACGGCCGGCCCGAATCGCTGCACGTGCTCTTCCCTGAGCCACCACATCCTCCACGATCGAGGTGTTGCGACGACCGGTTGAATCCGCCGTTCATTAGCTCGGCCATCGACGCATCATGGGTGTCGGCTGCCGCCAACTCGAGCGCTGCTCACGACCTACGCTTGCGCCTGCACGGGAGTGCGATGCCCCCACGTGAAGACCGGGTCCGACCCGTCGCGCTGCGAGGCGACCCACGCGGGGTCGAGGGCGTCGGTCATGCGGACGACCCGGGACTCGTCGAACACGACCACCCGGTCGGCGATGCCCCAGGAGCCGTCGCGCCGCTCGAACCGGTCGACGTACCGGCAGCGGATGATCGCCAAGTCCTGCTCCCCGCCGGGCTCGGCGGGGGCCTGCCGCAGGAAGCACAGGCAGTACGACTCGACGTCGGCGCTGTTCTCGCCGGTGAACTCCACCAGCACGTTGGAGATGAAGTGCTGGGAGGAGTCGATGGTGCGGTGGCGGCCACGGATGTCCTCGACGAGGCCCGAGGCGTCACCGGTGTAGGCACCATGGACGTCGATGGCGTCGTCGAAGTAGCAGGCCGCGATGGCGTCGTGGTCCAGCCGGTCCACCCCCCGGGCGTAGCGGAACAAGACGTCCTGGATCTCGAAACGGTCGTCGGCGCGACTCATGCGGAAATCTCCTCAACTCGGGGTGACAGTGCGGCGGCATGTGCGGCCGCCTCTCGGCCGGCGACTCGACCCAGGACCAGTGCGTGGGCGACGGAGTTGCCGCCGCCCACGTAGCGCTCGCCGAGGACGCCCCCGGCGGCCTCGCCGGCCGCATACAGCCCCGGGACCGCCCGGCCCTCGACGCCGAGGACCCTCGTCCTGGTGTCGATCTCGAGTCCGGTGTGGGTGCAGACCAGCTCTGCGGGCAGCATCTTCACCGCGAAGAAGGGTCCGGTGGCGATCGGCGCGAGGTGCGGGTCGGCGCCCTTGGCGGCCAGGGACTCGTGGCGCAGGAAGTCCTCGTCGCGCCCCTGGGCAAACAGCTCGTTGAACCGGTCGACGCTCGCGACCAGGTGGTCCGCCGGTACGTCCATCAGGTCGGCGAGCTGCTCCAGAGTGTCGGCGCGCAGCACGACGCCCTTGGCGACCTCCTCCAGGACCCGGTCCGCGGTCCAGTCTGCGTAGCCGGCCGACAGTCCGGTACGGGCCGCGTCGTCGAACACCGACCAGACCCAGCCGCCGTGGTCCTTGAGGATGCCCGGGCTGACCGCGTAGGGGGCGTCCTCGTCCATGCAACGCCGCCCGTCGAGGCCGACGTTGATGCGCGAGGCGGGCGGGAAACCGCTCTGCCAGTGGTGGTAGCGCTGGAACTCGGCGGTCACCAGGAGCAGGCCCCAGCCCTGCCCGAACAGCGCCAGGTCGTGCCGTTCGGCAAGGCCGATGTGGTCGCCCCGCGAGCCCGGCGCGGCGACCACGAACAGCGCGTCGCCGGCGATCTCGGCGTCGGGGAGGAATCGGCGGACGAGTTCCGGGTCGGCCGCCAGGCCGCCACTGGCGATGACGACGGCGGCTGCGGTGGCCTCCTCGCCGTCCAGGACGACGCCGCGGACGACACCATCGCGGATCACCAGATCCTCGACCCGGCTGCCGAGGGCGAGGTCCACGGCGAGCCGGGCGCGGGCTCTGTCGAGCACCTGCACCAGGCCGTAGCCCTGGTCCTTGGGCACGTGGCCGCGCCAGACGTCCTCCACTCCGGCACGGGTCAGCCCCGGTTCATGGGCGCTGCGCGAGACCTGTGCGGGTATCTCGACACCCAGGTCGAGCAGCCAGTCGACGACCGCGCTGGACTCCTCGCAGAACATCCGGACCGGGCCGGGCCGGAGACGCCAACCGTTGAGGTCCATGTAGTGCTGGAACATGCGCAGTGGCGAGTCCTCGACCCCGAGGCTCTGCTGGACGCTGGTGGCCGAGGCGGTCAGCAGCCCGGCGGACAGCTGGGTGGAGCCGCCGATCTCGTCCTCGGACTCGAGGAGCAGCACCCGTGCGCCCGCCTGGGCGGCCGAGACCGAGGCCGCCAGACCCGCGCCGCCCGCGCCGACGACGATGACGTCGTAGTCGTAGGCGATGGTGTCGGACTCAGACATGCTGCGAACCTCCGTCCACGGGAATGTTGGCGCCGGTGATGTACCGGGCGCTGTCGGAGAGCAGGAAGTACAGGGCGCCGAAGACCTCCATGGGCGCGCCGAGGCGGCGCAGCGGGACGGTGGTGAGCGCCCGGTTCATGGCAGCCTGGTCGTCGCGGACCCAGCGGGTCATCTCGGTGTCGATGAAGCCCGGCGCGATCGAGTTGACGCGGATGTTGTCGGGGCCGAGCTCGACGGCCATGCACGTGGTGAGGTGCTTCACCGCGGCCTTCGAGGAGTTGTACGAGGCCCGGGTCGGCCGGGCGCGTACGGCGGCGACCGAGGCCATGTTCACGATCACGCCGCCGTCGACGGTGCGGAAGTGGCGGGCGGCCGCCTGGCCGCCGTAGACGACACCGTTGACGTTCACGCCGTAGGTGAGCGATAGCTGCTGCGGCGTGATGTCGGTGAACTCCGCCTGCGGGAAGACACCGGCGTTGTTGACCCACAGGTCGAGCCGGCCGAACTCGCGCAGGGCGGTGGCGACCAGTTCGTCGCCGGCGGCGGGGTCGGTGACGTCGGCGCCCACGCCGACCACGCGGCCTGCGCCGTCGACGCCGGCCAGGTTGGCGTTGATCTTGTCGGCGACGGATGCCATCGCCTCCTGGTCGAGGTCGCCGCCGACGCCGTTGACACCGCGACGGGCCAATTCCTCCAGGAAGAGCGCGCCCATGCCACGGCCGGCTCCGGTTACGACGACGGTGCGGCCGACCAGCTCGGGGTTGAGGGCGGGCAGGGCGTCGTGGTTGACGCGGCCCGGATTGTCTTCGGGGGTCTGGGTGCTCACGGGTGCTCCTTCAGGTGGGGTGCGGATGGTTCGGGCGCGGCGCCGTCGCGGGTCACGCGGCGGTGTACGAGCCTCAGTTCGGCGGGGTTGTCGGGGGTGCGGCGCAGCCGGTCGTCGATCGTGGTGATGCGGTCGATCCGGGCCGCCCCGGAGGCGAGGTCGTGGGTGGTGACGATGAGGAGGTTGGCGCGGACGTCGTATGTGCCGGGCTCGACGGCGGGCCGGACCAGCACGTTGGTGATGACGTGGTGCAGGTGCGGCGCCGCGGCGTGCAGGTCGCGGGCGAAGGCGACGAGTGCGTCGCGGCCCGTGACCGGCTTGCCGTATGTCGGGGAGTCGAAGACCCCGTCGGCGACGAACGTGTCGGCCCATGCCTCGGCGTCACCGGTGTCGATGGCATGCGACTGGGCGGCGTAGAGGTGCTGGACCTCGAGGAGGGTTTCGAGCAGGGGGGTCACGGCTTTTCCTCCAGACCCGCGAGGATGCGGTGGTAGAGCCCGCCGGACGTCAGTCCGCCGTCGACGACCATCTCCTCGCCAGTGATGTACGTGGCGTCGTCGGACAGCAGGAACGCGACCACGCGCGCCATCTCCTCGGGGGTCGCGAGCCTGCCGGCCGGGACCGACCGCACGCTCTCGTCCACGAAGGTGGTGTCGGCGGCCTGGTGCAGCAGTGGCGTGCCGGTGAGGCCCGGGTGCAGCGAGTTGACGCGGATACCGAGAGCGGCGAGTTCGAGCGCGCCGACCTTCGACAGCCCGCGTACGCCCCACTTACTGGTGCCGTACGTGGCGGAGAAGTAGCCGACCATGCCGGCGATGGAGGAGATGTTCACGACGGCCGCGCCGCCGTCCTGCGCGCCCCGCGCCAGAGCGGGGGTGAGCGTCTTGAGACCGTAGAAGACGCTGGACAGGTTGACGTCCATGACGCGGCGCCACTGCTCGACGGTGGTGTCGGCGATGCCGGCACGCAGGCTGACACCGGCGTTGTTGACCAAGCCGTGCAGCGGCCCTGCGGCCTCCACCTCGCCCGCGAGCACGCCCCACGAGTCAGCGTCGGCGACGTCGAGTCGGACGGCCCGCCCTGACCCACCGGCCGCTGTGAGCTCGGAGACGAGCGCCTCGGCAGCGGTCACGTCGATGTCTGCTGCCCAGACGTGCGCCCCCTCGGAGGCGAGCGCCAGGCAGTCGGCCCGGCCCAGGCCGCCGGCGGCGCCGGTGACCACGACCGAACGGCCCTCGAAGCGTCGTCGGTCGGTCGGCACGGGGCTCACAGCTCCAGCTCCTTCCCGCGGGTCTCCTTGAGGAAGAAGGTGGCGCCGAAGGTCATGAGCGCGGTCACGATGATGTAGCCCGCCGGCGCGAGGTTGTTTCCGGTGACATTGATCAGAAGCGTGGCGATGAACGGCGCGGTACCGCCGAGCAGCATATTGGTGACGTTGTTGCTCATCGCGATACCGCTGTAGCGGTAGCGCGCCCGGAAGATCTCGGCGTACGTCGCGAACGAGACACCGTTGACGAGCCCGATGAAGAAGGTCAGAGAGCACTGGGCGAGGACGGCGGAAACCGGGCTGCCGTCGCGCATCAGCATGAAGGCCGGCAGCGCGATGACCGCGGTGACGCCGCTGCCCAGGAAGAACACGGGCCGGCGGCCGATGCGGTCACCCGCGTACCCGGCGACCGGGAGGCTGATGACGGCGGCGACCATGGCGAGGCACGTCGACATGAACGCGAAGTCGGCCGAGTGACCGCCTTCGGTCTGCAGATAGCTGGCGGCGTACACGCCGGCCACATAGTAGCCGCCGACGATCAGCGCCCCGAGGAAGATGACGAGCACGATCTGGCGCCACGCCTGCGCGAACACCTCGGCGATGGGGTACTTCGCGACCTCGACCGTCTCGCTGCCCTGGATGGCCTCGAACTGTTCGGTCTCGGGCAGCTGGCTGCGGATGTAAAGGCCGATCACGCCGATGACCAGGCTGAGGAGGAACGGGATGCGCCAGGCCCAGGCGCGCACGATCTCCTCGCTGACGCTGACGGTGAGCACCAGCGCGACGAGCGAGGCGACCAGCGAGCCGAGATAGGTGCCGGTGTTGACGAACGAGGTGTGGAAGGCCCGTCGGTGCGCCGGCGCGTGCTCGGACACGAAGGCGTTCGCGCCGCTGAGCTCACCACCGGCCGCGAAGCCCTGGAGGCAGCGGCACAGCACCAGCAGGCAGGTCGCCCAGAGGCCGAGTGTGGCGTACGAGGGGATCAGGCCGATCCCGGCGGTGGCGACGGACATCAGCAGGATGGTCCAGGTGAGCGCCTTCTTACGGCCGTACTTGTCGCCCACGTGGCCGAAGAGGATGCCGCCGGGCGCCCGGAGGAAGAACGCCACCGCGAACGCGGCGAAGGTCGAAAGGAGCGCCGCGTTCGGGTCGCTCTCGACGAAGAAGTGAGCCGCGATGAGGGTGGCCATGTAGCCGTAGATGCCGAAGTCGTAGTACTCGACGACGGTGCCGAGGACCGCCGCTCGAATGACCTTGAATGTGGAATGGGGGCTCGCGGCGGCCGGGGGCGACAGAGCCGCCGACTCGCTGGTCGGCTCCGGTTCGGTGGCCAGGTTTTTCATGGATCGGTCCTTTGGATGCGCTTTACGGATGGTTGATCGCTTGTCGGGTGAGGCAGTTGACGGCTCACGCCTGTCGGCCCGCCCAGACCCACGCGTACTGCTGGTCGTCAACGGCCTTTCCGCCCTCGCCCAGTTCGAGCGGGCGGAAGGTATCGACCATGACCGCGGACTCCTCGAAGTGCTCCGCTCCGAGGGACGCCTCGATCGCCGCCGGCTGCGGGCCGTGGGCGTGTCCGCCCGGGTGCAGCGAGACCGAGCCGATGCCGATGCCGGAGCCCTTGCGGGCCTCGTAGTCGCCGCCGCAGTAGAACATGACCTCGTCGGAGTCGACGTTGGAGTGGTAGTACGGCACCGGGACGGCCAGCGGGTGGTAGTCCACCTTGCGTGGCACGAAGTTGCAGATGACGAAGTTGTCGCCCTCGAAGACCTGGTGGACGGGCGGCGGCTGGTGGATCCGGCCGGTGATCGGCTCGAAGTCGGCGATGTTGAAGGTGTACGGGTACAGGCAGCCGTCCCAGCCCACGACGTTGAAGGGGTGCGTGTCGTAGACGAACCGGGTGCCGACCACTCCGTGCCGACCACCGCGGTGCTTGACCAGCACCGCCACGTCGCGTCCCTCGGCCAGGTGGATCCCGGTCGACCCGTGCAGGTCCCGTTCGCAGTAGGGCGCGTGTTCGAGCAGTTGGCCGTACTTCGACAGGTAGCGCTTGGGCGGCGCGATGTGGCTGTTCGCCTCGATCGGGTACAGCCGGCTCGGTCCGTCGGTGACGTCGGGGACCCAGCGGTGCGTGGTGGCGCGGGGCAGCAGCACGTAGTCGCCGGCTCGGTAGGGCAGCACGCCGAACACCGTCTCGACCACGCCGGTACCGGCCTCGACGTAGACGCACTCGTCGCCGATCGCGTTGCGATAGAGCGGCGAAGCCTCGTTGGCCACGACGTAGGAGATGCGCACGTCGCCGTTGCCGAGCACGAGCCTGCGCCCGGTCACGGCGTCGATGGTCTTCGCCTCATCCGCGTCGAACAGGTCGTGCAGCTTGAGATGGCGAGGCTTGAGCGGATGGTTGACGACCGTCGACTGGTCGGGCAGTTCCCAGATCTCGCTCGCGACGATCGCCGACGGGACGCCCCGGTGGTACAGCAGCGACGAGTCGGAGGAGAACCCCTCCTCCCCCATCAACTCCTCGTAGTAGAGCTTGCCCGCGTCATCACGGAACTGCGTGTGCCGCTTCGGCGGCACCGTGCCGACTCGACGGTAGTACGCCATGACCCCTCCGGCGTGTTGACCGATGAACTGAGTCACCGAAAATCGAGTGACCGATAAAAGAACACCGCGTGTTCGCATTTCGAAGATCCTCAGTTAGGGTCCGGCCCATGTCAATACCTCTCGTCTTCCGACATCTCGTGGACGACGCCGCGGTCTTCCCTCCCGGCCTGGCGCCGCTGCCGCGCGCCGTGGCCGAGCACGCCGGGCACCTGACGTCCCCCCACACCGATCTGGTCGGTCCCTTCGTCGTCGCCGCGGCCGACCTCGACGACCTGGCCCGGCTCGCCGCGCCGCAGCTGTTCCCAGCGGGTCTGCGGGTGAGCGTCGTGGCCGGGCAAGCAGCCGTCCCGGCCGCGCTCGACGCCGTCGCCGCGACCGACCGCCTCGTGCTCGCCGCCCTGGAGGTCAAGCCGAATCCCGCGCTGCCCGTGCCCGCTCAGGTCGACGAGCTGGCCGCGCTCGGCCTCTCCGGCACCGTGTACGTCGAGGTGCCGCGCCCCGGTGGCCCCGCGTGGGAGCAGACCCTCGCCGCGGTCACCCGACACGGCTTCCGGCTGAAGTTCCGCACCGGGGGCACCGAGGCCGCTGCCTTCCCCACCGAGAGCGAGGTGGCCGCGTGGATCCACGACGCCGTCGCCGCAGGCGCCGCCTTCAAGTGCACGGCCGGGCTCCACAACGCGGTCCGGCACACGGGGCGCGAGACCGGGTTCGAGCACCACGGCTACCTCAACGTGCTGCTGGCCACCGCGTGGGCCCGCGCCGGAGCCCCGCTGTCCGACGTCCGCGCCGCTCTCGCCGAGCGCGACCCGGGCGCGCTGGCCCGGGCGGTCACCGCGCTCCCCGCGGTCGACGCCGCCGCCGCGCGGTCGACGTTCACTTCGTACGGGTCCTGCAGTGTTCTCGAACCGCTCGAGGACCTGGTCGGCCTGTGCATGCTCGACCCGGCCACCGTCTGACCGTCACTTCGTCACCCGGAACACCGATATCGAAGGGCTCTACACATGAGTACTCCTCCCGTCACCTGGGTCAAGGCTGCGGCCGGCAGCGCGTACGACGTCGACAACCTCCCGTACGCCGTCTTTTCCACCGCGGAGTCCGGCCCGCGCATCGGTGTCCGGATCGGGGACCACGTACTCGACCTGGGTGCCGCGGCCACCGCTCTGCGCCCCGACTGGACGGTGCTGCTCGACACCGCCGCGCTGAACCCGCTCATGGCCGACGGTCCGGCGACCTGGGCAGCGGTCCGCTCCTGGGCCGTCGAACTGCTCACCGACACCGCGTACCGCGACCGTGTACGGCTCGTGCCGCTGGCCGATGCCACCCTGCGCCTGCCGTTCGAGGTCGCCGACTACGTCGACTACTACGCCTCCGTCGACCACGCCACCAATGTCGGTCGGATCTTCCGCCCCGACGGCGATGCGCTGATGCCCAACTGGCGCCACCTTCCGGTCGGTTACCACGGTCGTGCCGGATCCATCGTCGTCTCCGGGACACCGGTGCGCCGTCCCGCCGGTCAGCGCAAGGCCCCGACCGACCCCGCGCCTTCCTACGGGCCGTCGCTGCGCCTGGACATCGAGGCCGAACTCGGCTTCGTCGTGGGCCGTTCGGTCCCGCTCGGCCAGCGGGTCGCCACCTCGGAGTTCGCCGAGACCGTCTTCGGTGTCACCGGCGTCAACGACTGGTCCTCCCGCGACATCCAGGCCTGGGAGTACGTCCCGCTCGGCCCGAACCTCGGCAAGTCCTTCGCCACCACCGTCAGCGCGTGGGTCACCCCGCTCGCCGCGCTCGAGCACGCCCGCGTCGACCTTCCCGGCCAGGACCCGGCCGTTCTGCCGTATCTGCAGGAGGAGGGCCCCTCGGGATACGACATCGATGTGGAGGTCGAGGTCAACGGCACGGTCGTGGCACGCCCGCCGTACTCCTGCATGTACTGGTCGCCCGCGCAGATGCTGGCCCACCTCACCGTCAACGGCGCCTCACTGCGGGTCGGCGACTTCTACGCCTCGGGCACCATCTCCGGCCCGGAGAAGCACCAGCGCGGCTCGTTCCTCGAACTGTCCTGGGGAGGCAAGGAGACATGGACCGCCGACGGGCAGGAGCGCACCTTCCTCGAGGACGGCGACGAGGTGGTCCTGCGCTACTCCGCGCCCGGCGCTCGAGGCCGTATCGGCCTCGGAGAGGTCCGTGGCAAGATCCTTCCCACGGTCTAGCCCCTGATTCCCGGAGAGGTGTCATGACGCCGTCAAACGAGCCCGAAGGCGGTGGCTCGCAGACCCTGGAGCGCGGCCTTGCGATTCTGATCGAACTCAGCCGCCACTCTGAGGGGTTGAACACCAGTCAGGTCGCGGCCGCGACCGGGTTCCACCGCTCCATCGCGCACCGACTCCTCGTCTCCCTGCACCGGACGGGGTTCGCCGCGCGCGACGACGACGGCCGCTACGTCGTGGGCCCGACCGTGGCCGGGCTCCTCGGCGACGCCGGCCCCAGCCTGCGCACCATCGCCGAGCCCGTCCTCCAGCGCCTGGCGCAGAAGCTGGACGCCACCGCGAGCCTCGTCGAGGCCATCGGCACGGCGGCGGTCACCACGGTCGTGGCCGAACCCCCCACCGACGGGCCGCTGTTCTGGTACCGCAGGGGAAGCCGCGACCCGCTCGACCACGGCTCCGGGGGCCTGGCCTGTCTCGCCGCCGGCCCCGCGCGCCTCCGAGCCGGAGCGCGTACAGGGGATCCGTGACGCCGGTTACATCGTCACCCACGGAGAGGTGAACGTCGGCGCGCACGGCATCGCGGCACCATTGCCCGGCTGGCCGGTCCGGGCGGCGATCAACGTGGTCACCTCGGATCCGCAGCTCGCCGACCAAGCGATCCCGCACGTGCTGGACGCGGCCGCAGCCATCGGCGTCCCGAGCGATCACCTCTGACAGGCGATTCGCTTGATCGGGTATGAGAATGATGCGGAGTATCGCCGGTTTGGCCAACCGGCGACTTACTGCTATGTTGCGCGCCGCTTCGCCTCGGGGTGGCCCTGTATGCGACGAGCAGAAGTCGTGCGCAGGCAAGGTCGTGGCGGTGAGCTTCCTCGCTGGGCCTCCTGTACGGGCTCCGCGGGGCCCACATGGGGCGTTCGCCATAAACTGGCAAACCATCAGGTATGTCGGCAATGGGTCAGCGTAAGCCCTACTAGAGGCTCAAAGTGCTGGCAAAACTCGCAGATGGTTGAATCGTTCAATCAATGGTGAATGATGCCGGATCGTGATTTCGCACCTGCGAATCTGTTGAGCCTCTCTTCGTGTTGCTCGCTTGTGCGGCAGGCTCCTACCGAGCCCGCCGGCCGAAGAGGATGCCGCGCGGCTCCGGCGGTGGGAGTGTGCCGGGCTTGAGCGGCCAAGCGAGGAGCATGCCTACCACGAAGCCGGCGACGTGGGCCAGGTAGGCCACGGTCCCGGCCTGCGAGACGCCCGCGCCGGACGAGTACGCCGCCTGCAGCGCGAACCACAGGCCCAGCACGGTCCAGGCCGGCAGTCGCAGCGGCAGGAAGATCAGGAACGGCACCAGTACCCACACCCGGGCCTTCGGATACAGCACCAGATAGGCGCCGAGGACGCCGGCGATCGCGCCGGAGGCACCGATCAGCGATTCGCCCGAATTGGAATTCACGAGGGCGAAAGCGTACGCGGCCGCGTACCCGCAGACCAGGTAGAACAGCAGGAAGCGGGCGTGCCCCATCCGGTCCTCGACGTTGTTGCCGAAGATCCACAGGAAGAGCATGTTGCCCAGCAGGTGCAGCCAGCCGCCGTGCAGGAACATCGCCGTCACCACGCTCAGCTCGGGCGACTTGTCGTAGCCGGGCGGCCCCACCAGACAGCCCGGCCCCTGCGGGCCCACCCCCGTACCGCCCGTGGGCACCAGGCGCGGCATCCGGTGGTGGATCAGCTCCCGCGGCACGGCCGCGTACTGGTCCAGGAACGCCTGCAGATGACAGAACTCCGCCAGACTGCCCCCGCTGCCGGTCAGCGAACCGGCGACACCGGGCGTGAAGAACACGAAGACGACGAAGTTCGCGGCGAGCAGCGCGTACGTCACCCAGGGGGTGCGCCGCGCCGGATTCACGTCATGGACCGGGATGACCACACCGCACTTGTGCCCCCGCGGCCACCGGTGGAATCAGCGGCCGTGCTGAACACCGCCGCCCGGCCGTGCGTATCCCTTCCCAACCGCCCGCGGCGCGCGGAAGGGGCCGCGGGGCCGACGTGAGGAAAAGCCATGAACGACCGAGTGACCGCTGCGATGCAGGCGCTGCCCGACGGTGAGGCGGAACTCACACTGGTGGTGCGGCTCTCCTGGGAGGACTTCGCCCGGCTCGGCCAGGAGGCGGGACGGCTCGCCTCCCAGAGACAGCGGCCGGTGACGCTGGACGAGGCGGTGAGCCACCGCCTGCGCTCCACGCGGCCCGCCGCCGCACACGCGCGGCCGGCGGGAGCAGCCGCCGGCCGTGACCTCCGGCACGTCCGGTGTCCCGAGTGTGCCCGGTGGTTCCAGTGCCTCCGTGTCGTCCCTGCCGCCCCGGCCCGCCACCGAGCAGGCGCGGCAGGCGATCGAACGGATCAACGGGACCGCGTAGGAGCGGCAGGGTGCGTCGGGCTTCCTGCCGCGGCGCGGATTTTCGCCGTCGCCTTGCGGGCCGCCACCAGGACCGGGTCCCAGGTGGGGGAGAAGGGCGGCGCGTAGCCCAGGTCCAGCATCGTCATCTGCTCCACCGTCATCCCGGCGGTGAGGGCGACCGCCGCGATGTCGACGCGCTTGCCCGCACCCTCCCGGCCGACGATCTGGACACCGAGGAGGCGGCCCGTGCGCAGCTCGGCGAGCATCTTCACCGTCATGGGGGAGGCGTTCGGGTAGTAGCCCGCACGGCTGGTCGACTCGATGGTGACCGTCTCGAACCGCAGACCCGCGCGGTGGGCGTCCTTCTCCCGCAGGCCCGTGCGCGCGATCTCCAGGTCGCAGACCTTGCTGACCGCCGTACCGACCACGCCCGGGAAGGTGGCGTAGTCGCCGCCGACGTTGGAGCCGATGATCTGGCCGTGCTTGTTGGCGTGCGTGCCCAGCGGGATGTGCCGCTCCTGTCCGGAGATCACGTCGAGCACCTCCACGCAGTCGCCGCCCGCCCAGACGTTCTCGTGCCCGCGCACCCGCATCGACCGGTCGGTGAGCAGCCCGCCGTGTTTCCCCAGGGGCAGCCCCGCCGCCCGCGCCAGGTCGGTCTCGGGCCGCACCCCGATGCCGAGCACCACCACGTCCGCCGGATACCGGGCGTCCGCTGTGGCCACCGCCCGGACCGCGCCGTCCTCCCCGTCGTCCGTGACCAGCCCGGTGACCTCGGCGTCGTTCACCATGGTGATGCCCAGGCCCTCCATCGCCCCGTGCACCAGGCGACCCATGTCGGGGTCCAGGGTCGCCATGGGTTCCCGGCCTCGGTTGACGACCGTCACCTCGTAGCCGCGCTTGACCATCGCCTCGGCCATCTCCACGCCGATGTACCCCGCACCGACGACCACCGCGCGGCGGCCGTCGGTGCGTGCCAACGTGTCCAGCAGCGCCTGGCCGTCGTCCAGGGTCTGCACCCCGTGCACCCCGGGGGCGTCCATGCCGGGCAGCTCCGGGCGGATCGGTCGCGCGCCGGTCGCGATCACGAGCTTGTCGTACGACGTCCAGGACTCGGCCCCGGAACCGACGTCACGCGCGCGTACCCGCCCCCGGTCCAGGTCGATCTCCGTGATCTCGGTGCGCAGCCGCAGGTCGATGTCCCGCGCGCGGTGCTCCTCGGGCGTACGGGCGATCAGAGTGTCCCGTTCGGTGATGTCCCCGCCCACCCAGTAGGGGATGCCGCAGGCCGAGAACGAGGTGAAGCGACCGCGCTCGAACGCCACGATCTCCAGCTCGTCCGGCCCTTTCAGCCGGCGTGCCTGGGACGCCGCGGCCATTCCCGCGGCGTCCCCGCCGATCACCACCAGGCGTTCCCGCGCGGCCGGGGCGGCGGACGTGCGCGTGCGCGTGTTCGTACTCGTGCTCCGGTTCGTGTGCTCGCTCGTGCTCATACGAACACGCTACGGGGGCCGCGCACTTCGGGTCCGGCTCCGGGTGCGGCTACGGGGTCTCCTCCGGTGCCCGGACCGGCGCGGACGCGGGCGAGGGAACGGCCGCGGACGCGGGCGCGGGCCGTGCGCGGCGGGGCAGTCGGGGGCGTACGGCCTTCAGCCACAGGAGGGCGAGCAGCACCGCCACCGCCGCGAACGGCAGCGCCGCGCCCAGCGCCACCGCGATCCAGCGCAGCATCGTCACGAACGCCTCCCAGCCGCCGGCGAGCGCGTCCAGGAACCCGGGGTCGTCGTCCTTCGCGGGCCGCTCCACCGGCGTCTCGGACAGGGACAGGGTGAGGGTGGCGAGGCTGGTGCGGTCCTTCAGGGACTCCTGCCGGGCGAGCAGCGCCTCCAGGTCGGCCTGGCGGGTGCTGAGTTCGCCCTCCAGGGTGACCACGTCGCTGAGCCGGGTGGCCCGGTCCATCAGTTCGCGGATCCGGGCCACGCTGGCGCGCTGCGTCTTGATCCGGCTCTCCACGTCGACGACCTGGTCGGTGACGTCCTCCGCCTTCGCGCTGCGTTCGACGAGCTTGCCGGCGCCCTCGAGCTCCGTGAGTACCGCGTCGTACTTCTCCACGGGTACGCGCAGCACCACGCGCGTGTGCTCGTGGCCCTCCTCGTCCCGACGGGTGTTCTCGTCGCCGATGTAGCCGCCCGCGTTCTCGGTGGTCGTGCGGGCCTCGTCCAGGGCCTTCGACGCGTCCTCGACCTGCACGGTCAGGGAAGCGGTGCGGATGATGTGGTTCGTGCCGCTCCTGCTCGAGGGCGGCGCGGTCGCCCGCGAACCGCCCGCCGACGAGCCGCCGCCCGAGCCGTCCGCGGAGCCACCGGGGGCCCCGTCCCGCGCCGCTCCCCCGCCGCTTCCTCCGTGCCCGCCTGGGCGTCCCCCCGTGAGGCGGCGGCCTTGTCGGCGGCCGAGGCCGCGCCGGAGTCGGCGTCCGAGCCGCCGCACCCGGTCAGGGCGAGAGCGGCGGCGAGCAGCAGACCGGCCATCGCGTGGGCAGGCCGTCCGGATCGCGCTGGTCGCCGCGCAGCCGCGGACGGTACGAGTCGTGCGGGTCGTCGTGTGCGCATGCGGGTTCCCCCCAGGGGTCGTGACCACTGACGTTCCTTCGAACGCCGGGGGCGGGCCGAACGTTGGCGCGAAACGGTTCCGAAGTGGTCACGGTAGGGACTCGGGAGGGCCGTATGGCCCTGGCGGGAACGCAGGGCGCGTCTGAGAGGGTGGAGCCATGAGCGGATCACGTGCGGGCGCGGAACAGCGGGTCGTCGTCGTGGGAGCCGGCATCGCCGGCCTGGCCGCCGCGCACCGGCTGCTCGGACGCGGGGCGCGGGTGACCGTGCTGGAGGCCTCGGACCGGGTCGGCGGCAAGCTGCTGCCCGGCGAGATCGCGGGCGCGCGCGTGGACCTCGGCGCCGAGTCGATGCTGGCCCGCCGCCCGGAGGCGGTGACCCTCGCCCGCGAGGTGGGTCTCACCGACCGGCTCCAGCCGCCGGCCACGGCGTCCGCCTCGCTGTGGACCCGCGGCGCCCTGCGCCCCATGCCCAAGGGCCACGTCATGGGTGTCCCCGGCACGGCCGCCGCCCTGGCCGGTGTGCTCTCCGCCGAGGGCCTCGCCCGGATCGAGCGCGACGCCGAACTGCCCCGCACCGAGATCGGCGACGACGTCGCCGTCGGGGAGTACGTGGCGGCCCGACTGGGCCGCGAGGTCGTCGACCGACTCGTCGAACCCCTGCTGGGCGGGGTGTACGCGGGCGACGCGTACCGCATCTCGATGCGTTCCGCGGTCCCCCAGCTGTTCCGGGCCGCGCAGACCCACGCCTCCCTGACCGAGGGCGTCCGCGAGATCCAGGCCGCGGCCGCCGCGCAGCAGCAGACCGGCCCGGTGTTCATGGGCATCGAGGGCGGAGTGGGCACCCTCCCGCTCGCCGTCGCCGAGTCGGTGCGGGCACGCGGCGGGGAGATCCACACCGGCACCCCGGTCACCGAACTGCGCCGGGAGCCGGCCGGTGGCTGGCGGGTCGTCACCGGGGAGCGGGAACTGCACGCCGACGCGGTCGTCGTCGCCGTGCCCGCCCCGGACGCCGCGCGTCTGCTGCGCGCCGAGGCCCCCGGCGCCTCCGCCGAACTCACCGGCGTCGAATACGCCTCCATGGCGCTCATCACGCTCGCCTACCGCCGCGCGGAGACCGACCTCCCCGCAGGCAGCGGATTCCTGGTGCCGCCGGTCGACGGCCGCACCATCAAGGCGTCCACGTTCGCCTCGCACAAATGGAGCTGGATCGCCGACGGGAACCCCGGCCTCACCGTCCTGCGCACCTCCGTCGGCCGGCACGGCGAGACGGAGATCCTCCGCCGCGACGACGCCGATCTCGTGGAGGTCTCCCGGCACGACCTGAAGGCCGCCACCGGCCTGGACGCCATCCCCGTCGCCACCCGCGTCACCCGCTGGCACGACGGACTGCCCCAGTATCCCGTCGGCCACCACGCGCGCGTGGCCCGCGTCCGCGAGCACCTCGCCGCCCTCCCCGGGGTGGCCGTATGCGGCGCGGCCTACGACGGCGTCGGCATCCCCGCGTGCGTCGCGAGCGCGAACGCCGCCGTCGACCAGATCCACGGTGACCTCCCGCACGGCGTGCGGGAGGTCACCACCGACCCGATGCAAAGCCTCCACGGAGGAGCAGGAGAATAAGGGACATGAGCGACGCCACCACCACCCCCGACCCCGCCCGGATCCCGAACAAGGGCAAGCTGGCCAAGGACCTCAACGAGGTCATCCGCTACACCCTCTGGTCCGTCTTCAAGCTGAAGGACGTACTGCCCGAGGACCGCGCCGGGTACGCCGGCGAGGTCCAGGAGCTGTTCGACCAGCTCGCCGCCAAGGACGTCGTCATCCGCGGGACGTACGACGTCTCCGGACTGCGTGCCGACGCCGATCTCATGATCTGGTGGCACGCCGAGAGCAGCGACCAGCTCCAGGACGCGTACAACCTCTTCCGCCGCACCAAGCTGGGCCGGGCCCTCGAGCCGGTGTGGTCGAACATGGCGCTGCACCGCCCCGCCGAGTTCAACCGCTCGCACATCCCGGCCTTCCTCGCCGACGAGGAGCCCCGCGCGTACGTGAGCGTCTACCCCTTCGTGCGCTCCTACGACTGGTACCTGCTGCCCGACGAGGACCGCCGCCGCATGCTCGCCGACCACGGCAAGATGGCCCGCGGCTTCCCCGACGTGCGCGCCAACACGGTCCCCTCGTTCTCCCTCGGCGACTACGAGTGGGTCCTCGCCTTCGAGGCCGACGAACTGCACCGCATCGTCGACCTCATGCGGCACCTGCGCGGCTCCGAGGCCCGGATGCACGTCCGTGAGGAGGTCCCGTTCTACACGGGCCGCCGCAAGGACATCGCCGAACTGGTCGCCGGCCTCGCCTGATCAGGTCGCCGTCCGGGCGGGCGTCGCCTTCCCGGCCGGAGCCTGCGCCCGCGGCTCCGGCTTCGCCCACGGCTCCGGTTCCGGGCGCGGCGCGCAGGACGCGCGCCGCCCCGGGACCCGGCCGGTCAGCAGGTACGTCTCCAGGTGGCCGTTCACGCAGGCGTTGGGGCCGCCCGCGACACCATGGGTGCCGACGTCCCGCTCGGTCACCAGCGCCGAACCCGCGAGCCGCCGGTGCAGCCCCAGCGCCCCGTCGTACGGGGTCGCCGCGTCCCGCTCGGCCGCCAGGATCAGTGTCGGCGGCAGCTCACCCGCCCCGGCCCGAACGTCCAGCGGCTGCTGTCGGGGCGCCGGCCAGAAGGCGCACGGCAGATTCGCCCACACGTGGGCCCAGGTCTCGAACGGGGCCCGGCGGGCGAGCCGGGTGTTGTCCCGGTCCCACACCGCCCAGTCCGTCGGCCAGGGCGCGTCGTTGCACTCCACGGCGACATGGACCGAGCGCGCGTTCTCCGTCTCCACCGCCGCCTGGGGATGCGGTTCCGCCTGCTCGATCAGCGGTCCCGGATCGCCCTTCAGATAGGCCGACAGGGCGTGCGCGCGATGCGGCCAGTGGTCGTCGTAGTACCCGGTCTGCAGGAACGCCGCCTGCAACTGGCCCGGGCCCACCTTCCCGCCCGCCGGCTCCCTCGCGAGCCGCGCGCTCACCTTCTCGTAACTGCGCCGCACCTCCCGGGGGGTGTCGCCCAGCCCGTACACGTCGTCGTGCCGGGCCGCCCACGTCCGGAAGTCCGCCCAGCGGTCCTCGAACGCCGCCGACTGGTCGAGGTTGTTGCGGTACCAGATCTGCTCCGGGTCCGGGTGCACCGCCGAGTCGAACACCATCCGCCGGACGTGCGAGGGGAACATGGTGGCGTACAGCGCCCCGAAGTAGGTCCCGTACGACGTCCCCATGAACGTCAGCCGAGGCTCCTCCAGCGCGGCGCGCAGCACGTCCAGGTCGCGCGCGTTGTTCAGGGAGTGGTAGTGCCGGAGCGCGTCGCCGACCCGCTCCGCGCAGCCGCGCGCGTACGCCTTCGCCCGCGCGACGCGTTCCCGCTTGTACGACTCCGAGGGGTGCACCGGCGCCTGCGTGGGGCCCTGGACGGACTTCTTCGGGTCCTCGCAGGACAGCGGCGCGGACCGGCCCACCCCGCGCGGGACGTAGCCGACGAGGTCGTAGGCCCCCGCGATCCGCTTCCACTCGGGGAGCAGGCCGATGAGCGGGAAGTACGTGCCGTCGGAGCCCGGCCCGCCAGGGTTGTGGACCAGGGCACCCTGCCGGAGCACCTTGCGCTTGCCGTCGTCCGGGTCCTTCCCGGTGGCCCGGACGCGGCTGACGGTGAGTTCGATCTGCCTGCCGTACGGGTGGGCGTAGTCGAGCGGGACGGTGACCGTGCCGCACCGGATGGTGCCCGGCAGATCCTGCGCGTCCGGGCAGGCACCGAACGCGATGCCCTCGGCCGCGGCGCGCGCGGCGGCCACCGCGGTGCCGCGCAGCTCGGCCGCGCCGGGGGCGTACGGAGCGGCGACGGCACCCGGGGCGGCGGTGGCGCCGCCGGTCGGCGCGAGGGCCAGGGTGGTGAGCAGCAAGGACCCGGCGGCCGCGTGGACGACGGCAGTTCTCATCGTGTGTCCCTTCGGTGCACGGCGGCGACCCAAGGGATGTTTCGTCCGGCGGGGAGGGAAGGCAAGCACCGTTCGCGGGTGTCGCCGTCAGAGCCGAGGCCGCCCCCCGCGCGGTGGTCGCCCGTCCGGTGGCCCAGGTGGTGCTCGCGGTGCGCGAAGGCAGCACGCAGGCCCGGTTCACCGACCGCGCGGAGGCCGGGTACGGCCACCACGTGAGATCCGTACGGTCGTCGCCGCCGGCGCCCCCGTCGCGGCCCGGGACAGCGCGCCCCGCAGCCGCCGCGTCGGTTTCAACGCCGGAGCAGGACCCGTCGCGTGGCGCGCGCCAGCCTGACCGCCGGTCGGCGTGACCGGGGCTTCGGCCCCGACCGTTCCAGCCACCACTCCCGCAGCTCCCGCCGGACCCGTCCGTCCTCCGGCCGCCCGGCGAGCAACAACTGCTCCACGAAGTCCAGCGCGTCCCGCCGGTAGCCCTCGGTCCTCGGCCGCGCCTGCGCATACGCGAGGAAGGCGGCCCGGTACCCCTCACCGAGCATCACCGGCAACTCGGGCGCCACCTTGGCGACGACATCCGCCCGCTTCGCGGCGAGCGCCCGTGTCTGCACCGCCATCCGCCCCCGGTCGAACCCCTCGGGCACGGGCGTCCCGGCGACCAGCGCGGACAGCAGCGCGGTCTGCGCGAGCGCGAGGCGCTGCCGCGCGGGTTCGCAGGAGTCGGGGCCCGGTACGGACTCGGCGCGCGAGCCGGCAGTACCGGTACCCTTCGCCACCCGCGCCCGCGCGGTCGCCCCCTTCTCCACCGCCTCCCGGATGGACGCCAACTCCCGCTCCAGCTCGCCCGGTCCGGGAAAGTTCTCGTCCCGCTCCAGGAGCACCCCGGGAGGGGAGACCCGGGAGGCGAGGTCGGTGAGGATGTCCAGCACCGGCCGGGGCACGGGATGGGCGTGGCTGTCGTGCCAGACACCGTCCCGCTCGACGCCACCCGCGACATGGACGTACGCGACGGCCTCCAGGGGAAGTTCAGCGAGCGCCCGCGCGGGGTCCTCGCCGCGGTTGACGTGGTTGGTGTGCAGATTGGCCACGTCGACGAGCAGCCGCACGCCGGTGCGGTCGGCCAGTTCGTACAGGAACTGACCCTCGGTCATCTCCTCACCGGGCCACGAGAACAGCGCCGCGATGTTCTCCACGGCGAGCGGCACCGGCAGCGCGTCCTGGGTGATACGGACGTTCTCGCACAGCACGTCGAGCACGTCCCGGGTCCGCGGCACCGGCAGCAGGTGCCCCGCCTCGAGCCGCGGGGAGACACTGAGCGGCCCACCCGCCCGTACGAACGCGATGTGCTCGGTGACCAGCGGCGCCCCCAGTGCCGTGACCCGCTCGGCGAGCGCCTCCAACCGCCCGGCGTCAGGCCGCTCCGCCCCGCCGAGCCCGAGCGCGACCCCGTGCGGCACGACGGTCACCCCACGCTCGCGCAGCCGCAGCAGCGACGCGGGGAGATGGCCGGGACACACGTTCTCGGCCACCACCTCGACCCAGTCGATCCCCGTCATCCCCTCGACGTCCTCGGCGATCTCCGGCCGCCACCCGATCCCCGTTCCCAGTCGCACCCTTGTTCCCCCTCCTCCACCCGTGTTCCCCGGCCCTCGCCGGCCGCCCCCGTCGGACGTGACGGGGACATAGCCCCGTGGCGAGCCCGCGAACCCTGTGACGGTCACCTTCAGAGCAATATTTGAGCTTCGGGCGACCTGTCCCCATAGGTGCCGGTGAGTACGTGCGGGGGCCGGACTTCAGCGAGGTATGCGTCCCTTGCTGTGCATCGCGGTGCGGACGCGTTCCTCGGCGAGGCTACGGCCGGCGAGGTGAGGGGTCGTACCCCGGCGCTTCGCCTCTTCCATGACGACGACGGCGTTGGCGCGCAGTCGGTCGGAGATCGTCTGGAAGATCGCGGGGGTTTCGGGGCGGAACCCGGAGTACCGGGCGTCCATCGCGAAGGCGGCGGCGACGACGCCGCCCGCGTTGGCGACGAAGTCGGGCAGGACGGCGATGCCGCGCTGCGTGAGGATCTCCTGGGCTTGCTCGGACGTGGGAAGGTTCGCGCCTTCCGCGACGAGTTTGGCCTTGACCCGGTGCGCGGTCTCATCGCTGATGACATCCTGCAGGGCGGCGGGCACCAGGATGTCGCAGTCGACGGTGAGCTCCTGACCGGCAGGAATGACGGTCCCCTGAGGGTGCCGGTTCACGAAGTCGTCGCCGTGCTCCGCACGCGCGGCGAGCAGGGCCTGCACATCCAGGCCGCTGGGGTCGTGGAGTGCGCCCTTGGCTGTGGACACGGCGACGACGGTGGCACCGAGCTCCGCGAACCGCGCGGCCGCTGCATGGCCCACGGCGCCGAAGCCCTGAATCGCGACCCTGGCGCCACCGAGGGGAAGGCCCAGATGCTGGGCGGCGGCGTCGGTCGCCTCGGCGACGCCGTAACCGGTGACGCCGAGCTTGTCGTAGGCGACACCACCGAGGTGTTCCGGGGTGCCGACCGCGGTGCCCCGGTCGCCGAGCTCGTCCTGGATGATGGCCGCGTCGTTCTCGGTCAGTCCCATGTCCAGCCCCATCACGTATTCGCGGGGCACCTCGTTGGACAGGGCACGTGCGAAGGCCCGCAGGATCGCCTCCTTGTCGGGGGAGGTCGGGTCGGCGACGATGCCGGCCTTCGCGCCGCCGTAGAAGAGGTCGACGCTCGCCCACTTCCACGTCATGACGCGGGCCAGGCGGGCCACCTCGTCGACGGTCACGTGGGGGCTCATACGGGTGCCGCCCTTGCCCACGCCGCGGGCGGTGTTGTCGATGACCAGGACGCCCTTCATACCGGTGCGCCGGTGGGAAACGACAACGATCTTCTCGGGTCCCCAGTCGTCAACGAGGGAGAGTGCGTCAGTCACGGGTGTGGTTCCTTGTCTCGAGTGAGAGTCAGGCGCTGGGACGGTGGGAGGAGGGGAGAGCGCGGGCGAGCAGCTCGGCGAGGTGGGTGCCGCGGCGGTCGGTCTGCTGGGCGATCTGGGTGCGGCAACTGAAGCCGTCGGCGAGGACGACGGTGTCGTGCGACGCCGCCCGCACGGCAGGGAGCAGGACCTGCTCGCCGGCGGCGACGGACACCTCGTAGTGACCCCGCTCGAAACCGAAGTTGCCGGCCAGCCCGCAGCAGCCGGAATCCAGACTGTTGTTGTCGACACCCATGGCGTCCAGCAAGGCGCTGTCGGCGCCGAAGCCGGAGGTGGCGTGCTGGTGGCAGTGCGTCTGGCTGATCGATTGGGCCTCGACGCGCGGGGGCTGCCAGTCGGGTGCGTGGTGGACGAGGAGTTCGGCGAGGGTGACGGTGGACCGGGCCAGGGCTTGGGCGTCGGCATTGCCGTCGAGGAGTTCGGGCAGGTCGGACTTGAGGGCCGCGGTGCAGCTGGGCTCGAGGCCGACGACGGGCGTTCCGGCGTGTGCGGCCGGCGCCAGAGCGGCGACGGTGCGCTCGGCGATGCGGCGGGCGATGCCGAGCTGCCCGGTGGTGATCCACGTCAGTCCGCAGCACTGGGTTCCGTCGGGGACCTGAACGCGGAAGCCGACGTGCTCCAGCACGGCCACTGAGGCCTGGAGGACCTCGGGGCTGAAATGGTTGTTGAAGGAGTCGACCCACAGCACGACCGGTCCGCGGTGTCCGTCGCCGCCGGGGGCGCGGGTGCGGAACCAGGACAGGAAGGTTTGCTCGGCGAACCGTGGCACCTCCCGCTCTTCGGCGATGCCGCCCAGGCGTTTGATCAGCGGGACGAGGCGGGATGCGGTCAGCGCGTTGACGAAGCGCGGCATGCGGGCGGCCAGACGGGAGAGTAGCGGCAGCCAGCCCATCGTGTAGTGGGAGGCGGGCCGGATGCGTCCCTTGTAGTGATGGTGCAGGAACTCCGACTTGTACGTGGCCACGTCCACGCCGACCGGGCAGTCGACGCTGCATCCCTTGCAGGACAGGCACAGGTCGAGGGCGTCGCGTACCTCGGTGGACCGCCAGCCGTCGGTGATCACCTCGCCCTGGGTCATCTCGTACAGCAGGCGAGCACGGCCGCGGGTGGAGTCCTTCTCGTCCAGGGTCACCCGATAGCTGGGGCACATGACGTCCCCGCGGTGGGAGGCGGTACGGCACTTGCCGACGCCGACGCAGCGGCGGGTGGCCTTGGCGAAGTCGCCGTCGTCGGAGTGGAAGGGGAAGACGGTGGCCAGGGGGAGGGGAGTGCGGTGCGGGCTGACGCGCAGGTTTCCGTCGAGGGGCAGCGGCTGCACGATCATGCCGGGGTTCAGACCGTTGTCGGGGTCCCAGATATTCTTGAACTCCTCGAACAGGGCCATGACCTCGGGCCCGTACATCACGGGCAGCAGCTCGGAGCGGGCCTGGCCGTCGCCGTGCTCGCCGGAGAGGGAACCGCCGTGGGCGGCGATCAGTTCGGCGGCGTCGGTGAGGAAGGCCCGGAAGACGGTGGTGCCCTCCTCGGTGGTGAAGTCGAAGTTGATGCGGACGTGCAGGCAGCCCTCGCCGAAGTGCCCGTACACGGCCCCCCGCAGGTGGTGTTGTTCCAGCAGCTCGGTGAACTCGCGAAGGTAGGAGCCGAGTTGCTCGGGCGGGACCGCCGCGTCCTCCCATCCGGGCCAGGCCTCGGACCCGTCGGGCAGGCGGGTGGCCAGGCCCGCCCCGTCCTCGCGGATCCGCCACAGTTGGCGGGCCCGCACGGGGTCGGTGACGATCTCACTGCCGGTGAGCCCGGCGGACTGTTCGGCCGCCGCGGTGAGTTCCCGGGCGCGCTGGGGCAGTTCGTCCGCGGTGCCACCGAGCTCGGCGAACAGCCAGGCCTGCGCGGCGGGCAGGGTGTCGATCGTCGCGCGGGTCTCGGGCCGGGTGATGATGTCGGTCAGCGCCTGGTCGAGCCCTTCCAGCGCCAGCAGCCGGTGGTCCAGCAGCGCGGGCACCGCGTCCGCCGCGGCGCAGGCGTCCTCGAAGCCGAGAACGACCAGGGCCCGCGCAGGCGGCGGGGAGACGAGACGGACGGTCGCCGAGAGGATGACCGCCAGTGTGCCCTCGCTGCCGACGAGGGCCTTGGCGAGGTTGAAGCGGTGCTCGGGCAGCAGGTGCTCCAGCCCGTAGCCCGACACCTGTCGCGGGAACCGCCCCAACTCGGTCCGCAGCGTCGCCAGATTGCCCTGCGCGAGCCGGTACAGGGACGCGATGAGCCGGCCCGGTCGTCATCCGCGGCGATGGCCTCGTCGATCTCGGCCTGGGTCATCTCACCGAGGCGCACCACGGTGCCGCGGTAGGTGACCACTTCGAGTTCCACGACGTTGTCCGCGGTGCGGCCCCAGGCCACCGAATGGGTGCCGCATGCGTTGTTGCCGATCATGCCGCCGACGGTGCACCGGCTGTGGGTGGACGGATCGGGACCGAACAGGAGGCCGTGCTCGGCGGCGGCCGTCTGCAGGTCGTCCAGGACGATGCCCGGCTGCACCGTCGCGGTGCGGGCCTGCGGGTCCAGGACGAGCAGCCGGTTGAAGAAGCGGGAGAAGTCGAGCACCACGCCGGCGCCGACGGCCTGTCCGGAGGTGCTGGTGCCCGCTCCCCGGGAGGTGACGGGCACGCCCAGCCGGCGGCACACAGCGAGCGCGTTGATGACGTGCTGCCGCTCGCTGGGGAAGACCACCGCCAGCGGGACCTGCCGGTAGTTGGAGGCGTCGGCCGAGTACTGTGCCCGGCGGCCGGCGTCACCGGCGACCTCGCCGCAGTTCCCTCGGCTGAGGGCTTCGGTCACGGCTGCCGCGTCGAGGCGGCCGAGGCCCTGCGCTGTCGTGGTCACTGTGCTCGCTCCTTCATGCTCACGTGAGTCGTTCCTGTGCCCTGACCAGGTGCGTCAGCCGGGCGTGCCGTCGAGTTCCAGCTCACGGGCGACCTGCGCGAGGGATCGGCTCTGCTGCTGCTCGTAGAGGGCGAAGGGATCCAGGACCTCGCGGCCGATGGCACCGGAGAGCCACTCGGCGTCGTAGGCGGTGCCTTCGTGGTCGTTGTTCCTGGAGCCCTCGCCGCTGAGGTTGGACTGGAAGATGCCGGCCGCGGAGCGGGGCAGGAAGTCCTCGTAGACGATGGGCTCGGCACGCACCCAGCCCTGCTCCACCAGATCGGCGATGCCGACGGGCGGACGGCTTCCGTCCCGCGGTCGGTCGGGCGCCACCTGGTAGGTGAAGCAGGCCAGGCCCCGGGCGATGAGCTCCTGCTCGGTGCCGGGCAGGTGCTGCTCCCACACGGTGCGCGTGAGTTCGCTCCGGTCCGCTTCGGGGCGGGCGGCCGCCTGCTGGTCGACGAGGGAGAGCAGGCGGTCGTAGAGGGCGCGGCCCTCGCGGGTGAGGGCGATGCCGCGGGCCTCGACCTCGCCGAAGCGCACCCGCAGGGCGCCGCTGATGACGGTGCCGTCCGGGGTACGCATCGCGCGGGGCTCGGCCAAGGCGCGGAAGGACGTCTGGCGCAGCAGGACGTCGGGTCCCTTCCAGGCCGGTGGGCCCTGAATGGTGTCGATCATCTCGATGCCGCGCTCGGTCATGCGCCGGTAGAGCTCGTCGATGTCCAGCACGCGGGGAGTGAGGTGGTTGATGTGCGTGCTGCGTACGCCGCCGATGTCCGCGGCGACGGCGGAGATCCGCTCCAGGGTCTCGTACCAGGCCTTGTCGACGGGTTCGGTCGACAGCTCGAAGGCCTGCACGGCGAGCTGGAGGAAACGCTCGGCGTCCTCCTCGGGCAGGGCCCGCTCCGCTTCGGCCCGGTCCGCGAGGGCGAGCAGCTCCGGGGGAACAGTTCCCGGCCGGCGAGGAAGGCCTCCAGCCGGGAGCGCAGGTCGGCGTCGAAGAAGCGCGGGTCGGCAGGGGTGAGCATGGAGGTGAAGACGCGGAAGGGATTGCGCGCCAGTTCCTCGCCGTCGATGGGACGGAAGGCGGTCGAGACGACCGGAACCGCGCTGGCGGCGGCTTCGCGCAGGTCGTAGAAGCCGACCGGGTGCATGCCCAGGGCGCCGAAGACACGGGCCACCTGCTGCAGCTCCTGCGGAGTGCCGACCCGGATGGCACCGTGGCGTTCCGCGGTCACCCGGCTGATGGAGCCCAGGCGTTCGGCATCGGCGCCCCGCGTGCGCAGGACGTCCTCATTGACCTCGCGTGAGACGTCCACGAGCGTGGTGTAGGCGGGGACCTCCCGCCCGTACATGTCCGAGAGCCGCGCAGCGAATGCGGCGCGCAGCTGCCACTGGCTGATCATCGACAGTTTCACCTTTCATTTTCCAGTCGGGGGTTCACACATGGGCTTCGAGGCGGGCCTCGCCATAGGCCCGCGCCCCGGCCGGGCGCGGGTGTGCCCCTCACGCGGGGACACGGGGTGTGTCCCTCGCATGGGTTGCACGGGTCAGTCGCGGGCCCGTACGACGCGGTAGGACGAGGGAGGCCGTACCAACGCATCGGGGTCTCCGACGTATTCGATGTGCACCCCGTAGTACTCGCGAGCGGCCTCGCAGCTCACATAGCCGTTGACGACGTCGTCGAGTACGCGCTCGACCGGACGCGCCTTCGGGTCGCCGTAGCCGCCGCCGCCCGGGAACCGCAACTGGACCACGGAGTCGGGGGCGAGGCGTACCAGTTGCTTCCGCGGGAGCTGCTCCGTGGTGGTGGCGTCGGTGAACTCGCCCCGTGCGCCGGGCAGTCCGCCCAGGGTGCCCGGGGCGGGGGTGTCGACCCGGTCGATGTTGGCGTTGAGTGTCCATCCGTGGTCGCCACGGCGGCCGACCCGTACCACCTGTCCGAGGCCGCCGCGGTGCTCGCCGGGGCCGCCGGAGTCGGGGCGCAGCTCGCGCTGCCGCTGGACGAGCGGGGTGAGGGTCTCCAGCACCTCGGTGGGAGCCGCCCGTACGCCGGTGGGGAAACCGGTCGTGTTCAGGCCGTCCTTGCTCGGGCGTCCGCCCGTTCCGCCGGCGCCGAACACGGTGAGGGTGAACGGATGTGTTTCCCCGATGTCCCCGCCGCGCCACACCGTCATCCACAGGGCGTCGGAGCTGGTGGCCGGCAGCCCCCCGGGAACCGCCGGGCGGAGGGCGTCGAACAGGAGGCTGGGCAGGAAGTGCCCGACCAGGTGCCGGGAGGCGACCGGGGCGGGGTCGACGCAGTTCAGCACGGAGCCGCGGGGCGCGCTCACCTGGACGGGCCGGAACGAGCCGGCGTTGTGCGGGACCTCCGGCGCGAGGGCGGCCTTGATCGCGAAGGAGGTGTACGCCCGGGTGTAGTTGAGGACCACGTTCACGCCGTGCCGCGACTGCGGTGAGGAGCCGGTGTAGTCGATGTCGACGCGGTCCCCGTCGATGGTCACGGCGACCGCCAGGTCGATCGGCTCTCCGTTGAACCCGTCGGACGTCAGCCGTGACTCGTAGCGGCCGTCGCGCAGTCCGCGCAGCGCGGTCCGCAAGGCCTTCTCGGAGCGGAGCATGATCTCGGCGGCGACGGCGTCGATGCTGTCGAGGCCGAACTCGTCCATCATCCTGCCGAGGCTGCGGGCACCCACCTGGTTGGCCGCCACCTGGGCGTAGATGTCGCCCATCGTCTCGTCGGGGGTGCGCACGTTGGCGCGGATGAGCTCCTCCAGGGGCTCGTTGGGCCCGGCTGCGGTCCGCAGTTTGAGGATGGGCAGCCGCAGCCCCTCCTCGAAGACCTCCGTCGCCGCGGCGGACAGGATGCGTCCGCCGATGTCGGGAGAGTGGCAGCAACTGGCGAACCACGCGACCAGCGTCCCGGCGCGGAAGACGGGGGTCGCGACCGTGATGTCGTTGATCTGACCGGCCGTCATCCACGGATCGTTGGTGATCAGCACGTCGCCGTCCGCGAGGGCCTCGGGCGGATACTTCGCCACGATGTGTCCCATCCCGGTCGCCATCGCGTTGATGTGGCCCGGGGTGCCGCCGGAGGACTGGCCGATCATCTCGCCCCGGCTGTCGAACACGGCGCAGGCGAGGTCGAGGGATTCGCGCACCACCGGGCTGAAGGCGGTGTTCACCAGTGCGGCCTGCTGCTCGTCCAGCAGGGAGTGCAGCCGGTTGGCCACCAGCCCGACAACGACCGGGTCCACCGGGCGGCCGGGAGCGGAGGCAGTGGTCATCGGGTTCCTCCTGAAGTGAACTCGACCAGGATGCTGCCGTCGTCGGTGACGGTGCAGCGGGCAGCGGGCGGGACGACGAGCGTCGACTCCCGTTCCCGTACCAGTGCCGGGCCTTCGACGGTGGTGCCGACGGCCAGCCGGTACCGGTCGTACACGGCCGTGGGCACATAGCCCCCGGCCGCGGGGAAGTAGGCGTCGCGGTGCCCGACGAGGGCGCTCTCGGACTCCGCCGGGCGTGCCGACCGCAGCCGGGCCCGGGGGTCGGGGCCGCGTGACGCGACGCGCCAGGTAAGGATCTCGGTCTCGACGCCCACCGGCGCGACGGTGCCGAACCGCTGCCGGTACTGCTCGGCGAAGCTCTCGGCGAGGTCCGCCTGCCAGCGGCCCCCCAGCGGGGGCACCGGCACCTCGATCTCGCTGCCCTGCCCGACGAAGCGCATCTCCAGGGTGCGCTCGTGCGTGATGTCCTCGGCCGGCACGCCGGAGCTGTGCAGGACGTGGGTGCCCTCGTCTTCCATCTCGCCGAAGATCTCCTCGAGCACGGGGAGTTCGACGGTGCCGAGTTCCGCGTGGCGCGAGCGGACGATGTCGATGGACATCGGCGCGGACAGGAAGCCCAGTGCGCTCAGGACACCGGCGGCGGGAGGCACCACCACGGCGGGGGAACCGAGTGCGGCCGCCACTCCGGGGCCGTGCAGGGGCCCGTTGCCCCCGGAGACGAACATCGGCAGGCGCGTGGGGTCCTGGCCCCGCTCGATCGCGTGGACGCGGGCCGCGTTCGCCATGCTCTCGTTGGCCGTCGCGTGGATCCCCCACGCCGCCTCGGCCACGCTGATGCCGAGTTCCTGGGCGACCTGCTTGTCGATGGCGGTCGCCGCCGCCTCCACGTCCAGGGACATGTCGCCGCCGAGGAAGTGGTCGGGGTCGAGGTAGCCGAGGACGACGTCGGCGTCGGTGACGGTGCAGTGCTCTCCGCCGCGGCCGTAGCTCACCGGGCCCGGTTCCGATCCGGCCGAGTCGGGGCCGACGGTGATCAGACCGAGTGAGTTGACCCGGGCGATCGAGCCGCCGCCCGTGCCGATCTCGATCATGTCGATGACCGGAGCCCGTACGGGGAGACCGGACCCGGCGCGCAGCCGGTACACCCGGTCCACTTCGAAGGTGTGGGTGACCAGGGGACGGCCGGCCTCGATGATGCAGAGCTTGGCGGTCGTGCCGCCCATGTCGAAGGCGATCTGGTCGGGCCGCTCGGCGCTGCGGCCGAACGCGACGGCCCCCAGCGCGCCGCCCGCGGGGCCGGACTCCAGCATCCTGATCGGGAACTGCCGGGCGACGTCGATCGCGGCGACCCCGCCGTTCGACAGCATGATCAGGGGGGCACTGCGCAGGCCGAGGCCACGCAGACGGTCGCGGAGGTCCTCCAGGTAGGTCTCGACGAGCTCCTGGACGTAGACGTTGGCCAGGGTGGTCGAGCTGCGCTCGTACTCACGGATCTCGGGGTTGACCTCGCTGGACAGCGCCACGCGCAGCTCCGGCGCGGTGGCCCGGATGATTTCCCGGACCTGCCGCTCGTGCTCGCTGTTGACATGGCTGTGCAGGAAGCACACCGCCACCGCCTGAACTCCGGCTGCCGACAGCTCGGCCGCGAGTTGCTTCACGGCGGTCTCGTCGAGGGCGGTGTCGACGGTGCCGTCGGCGAGCACGCGTTCGCGGATGCCGAAGCGCAGGTGCCTCGGTACGAGGGGACGGGGCAGTTCCAGGTCGAGGTCGTAGAGCTCGTACCGGTGTTCCCGACCCATCTCCACCACGTCGCGGAAGCCTTCGGTGGTGAGCAGCGCCGTTGTCGCACCACGGCGCTCGATCAGCGCGTTCGTCACCAGGGTGGTGCCGTGGACGAAGGTGGTGATGTCCGCGGCGTCGAGTCCGTGTGCCGCCAGGGTCTGCCGCAGCACCGTCTCGACGGCGGCCGCGGGTTCGCTGTGGGTGGTGAGGGTCTTCCCGACAGCGACGATCCCACGGTCATCGAGGATCGCCATGTCTGTGAAGGTGCCACCGATGTCCACCCCGACACGCAGTGCACGGGACTGGGTCATAGAAATCCTCCAGGGCCGACTGAGAACGTGCGCGGCGCCTCTTGCTCGGTCATCGGCACGCCGGAAGGACGCTACAGATCGTCTGACGATTTTGCAATGAATCGTCTGACGAAAATTGCTAGAATCCGAGCTCTCTCCTGTCGGAGAGATGACCGGCCGCAGTGGTCGCCGCGGCCCGAGGGGAGCAGGAATGACGGATTCGGCCGGCACCGCAAGCCGCGTGACGGACGCACTGCGCGCACAGATCGTCTCCGGCGAGTTGAAGCCGGGAACGCGGCTGTCCGAGGAGCGCATGAGAAAGATGCACGGTGTCTCCCGCAGCACCCTCCGCGAGGCCTACCAGCGACTCATCCGGGAGCGGCTGCTGGTGCACGAGCTGAGTCGCGGGGTCTTCGTCCGTCAGCTGTCCCGGGAGGACGTGGCCGATCTCTACCGGGTCAGACGGATCATCGAGTGTGCTGCGGTGCGGGCCATTCGGATCCTGACGCCGGCGGGTCTGCGCAGGCTGTCGGGCTCGATCGCCGACGGCCGCGCGGCGGCGGAGGAGTCGCGGTGGGACGCCGTCGCCGCCGCGAGCATCCGGTTCCACGAGGCGCTGGTGGCGCTCGCGGCCAGCGAGCGGCTGGACGCGATGATGAGCGGCATCCTGGCGGAGTTCCGGCTCGCCTACGTGCACATGAGTGACACCAGGGTCTTCCACGCCGCCTACCTCGACAGGAACACGGAGATCGCCGAGGCCCTGCGCTCGGGCGACATCGAGGAGGCGGCCGCACTGCTGGAGTCCTACCTGACGGACTCGGAGGCGGCGCTCCTCGAGGGCTACCCCGCTCGGTAACGCTGAGGTCATCGTCCGATGACGGGGATGTTTCAGTAACGAATCCCTTGATTATCGTCCGACGATTACCTACGGTCTCACCACTGTCGACCGCGGCGTATGCCCGCCTGTCCCCCTTCGGGAGTTCCTGTGAGCGTTGACCGCCAGACCGCCGTTCCTCCAGGGGCGAGCCCTCCTGAGGGACGACCGGTCCCCAGCAAGTCCACGCTGCGCCGAGCGACCGTCGGAGCCACCGTCGGCAGCATCGTCGAGTGGTTCGATGTGGCCGTCTACGGCTACCTGGCGAGTGTGCTGGGCAAGGTCTTCTTCCCCGCCAGCGATCCCACCACCCAACTGCTCAGCTCCTTCGCCGTGTTCGGAGTGGCCTTCGCCGTGAGGCCGCTGGGCGGGATCTTCTTCGGCGCACTCGGTGACCGCATCGGCCGGCAGAAGACCCTGGCCTGGGTCATCATTTCTGTCTCGGTCGCCACCTTGTGCATCGGCCTGCTGCCGTCGTACGCCTCGGTCGGGCTGCTCGCCCCCGTACTCCTGGTGGTCCTGAGGCTGATCCAGGGATTCTCCGCAGGTGGGGAGATGGGCGGCGCGTCCGCCTTCGTCGCCGAGTACGCACCACCGAAGCGGCGCGGGTACCTGGTGAGCCTGGTCGAGATGGGCTGCATCCTCGGCTTCCTGCTGGGCTCGCTGGTCGTGCTGCTCCTGAACCTCTCCCTGACCTCGGAGCAGATCCACGACTGGGGCTGGCGCCTCCCGTTCCTGATGACCGCCCCGCTCGGATTCATCGGGCTCTTCATCCGGAACAAGCTGGAGGAGACCCCCGAGTTCACCGCACTGCGCGCCGAGGGCAAGGTCTCCAAACGCCCCCTGCTCGAGTCGATCACCACGCACTGGCGGTCCATCCTTCGCACCGCCGGATACGCACTGTTCCAGAACGCCGCTCTGTACGTGATCCTCACGTTCATCCCGAGCTACCAGGAGAGCACGCTGGGCCACACGGCCACCCTCGCCTCGGTGTCGTCGGTCGTCTCCATGATCCTGGTGTGTGCGGCAATCCCCCTGATGGGCGGCCTGTCCGACAGGGTCGGCCGACGGCCCGTACTCGGTGCGTCGTGCGTCATGGCCCTGCTCCTGTCGTATCCGCTGTTCGTCATGATGGAGTCGGACAGTGCGGTGCTCGCGGTGCTCGCGCACTGCGGCCTGGGACTGATTCTGGCCGTCTTCCTCGGCCCGACCCTGGCCGCGATGAACGAACTGTTCAGCACCCGGGTGCGGTACGGCGGGTTCTCCCTCGGCTACAACTTCTCGGTCTCCGCCTTCGGAGGCACCGCACCCTTCATCGTTACCTTCCTCGTCGCCGAGACAGGAATCATCGCCTCCCCGGCGTTCTACGTCATGGCGAGCGCCGCCATCACCCTGGCGGTGGTCCTGACGACCCGGGAGAGCGCACCGCTCAAGACCGGCGAGGTGTAGCACCTCGCTCCCCCTCCCACCACCCGGCCACCCACCGCTCCGCGCGTTCCCAGGACGCTGCCGGACCCCGGTGCGGTGGCCGGGCGTCGTTCCCTCCGCCTTCCGCCGACAGGGGCGCGCGTCAACGGAGCGCCGGGTGATCCGCCACCACCGTGCAGGAGCCCGGGGCGATCTCCGTGAACCCGGCGTCGCGGACCGTGGGGAGGCCGCTGGTCACCAGGTCGGGCCAGTGGGACGGGTCGGCGGTGCGGACTACAAGGGGGAAGCCGGCGGCCTGCCATGCCGTGCGGGCTCCGTCCGGCAACTCCCACCAGGCCAGTTGGGCGGCGTGGCCCGCCTGGGCCATGGCCTTGCCGGCCGACATGTCGAGGTCGGGGTTGAGCCAGAGGGCGGGGGCGGTGGGGTCCGCCGGGGGCAGGGGCTCCGGGTCCTCGAGGTCGGTGCCGGAGACCTGGAGGCGGGCCAGGTCCTTGGGCCAGCCGTCCAGCGGGACGGGTGGGAAGACGCGGACCTCCGCCGACTTGCCGGTGACCGTGATGCCGGGAAGCGCCTCCGCGCGGCGCCACTCCGCGCCGCGGGCCCGGCGCACCACCTTGCGGATGCGGGCGTCCTGCCAGTCGCGCATCGCCCGCGCCCACTCGCCCTCGCCCGTCGACCGGTCGTCCACCAGCATCGTCAGCACCGCGCGGGCCGCCGTCTCCAGCGCGTCCGTACGGGCCGGGGGCGCCGACCGCTCGATGCGCGCCACGAGGGGCAGTACGAACTGGGGGGCCGTGTCGCGGGCGCTGGGCTCATGGCGGAAGGGGCTGTCGGCGGCGGGCGTCGGGTCGTTGTTCACCGGTCCAGTCTGCCAAGCCGCCGGGCACCGGGGACCGTCACCCCGAGCAGGACGTGCGCTCGGCCTCCCGCCACTCGCAGACGGGGCACATTGTGATGCCCTTGTACGACTCCGGGTACTCCGTCGGTTCCCGGCACAGCACGCACTCCGCGTACGGCGGACCGTCGGCCTTCGGCGGCCTGGACACGTCGATCAGGCAGTAGTCGTTGTCGTTCATACGTCCAGCGTAGGACGCTCAACTTCGTACGCCCGCCGTCGCGATCAGTGCGGAGACCTTCACGAACCGGTACCCCTTGCGGCGCAGCTCCGGGACGATCGTCCGCACCGCCCGCTCGGTCGTCGGGGCCGCGCTGCGCGTGCAGTGCAGGACGACCACCGAACCCGGCCGTACACCGTCCAGGACCTGCCGGGCCACCGCTTCCGCGTCCGTGGCGAACGCGTCACCGCCGACCACGTCCCACTGCACCGCCGTGACGCCCGTCGGGGTCAGCGCCTTGAGCGCCTCGCGGTCGTAGCAGCCGCCGGGGAAGCGGAAGTACGGCATCGGGTCCGGCACCCCGACCGCGCGGAAGGCGGTGTACGCCCGCTCCACGTCCGCCCGCATCCGGTCCGCGGAGACGGTCGGCAGGCCGTAGCAGTCGTCCGTGAACGCGTAGTGGCTGTAGGAGTGGTTGGCGACCTCGAAGAGCGGGTCCCGGCCGAGGGAGCGGGCCTGGGCCGGGTACTCCTCGGCCCATCGTCCCGTCATGAACACGGTGGCCGGCACCTTCAGCGCACGCAGGGTGGCGATCAGCCGCGGGTGGTCGAAGCGCTCGCCCGCCGCGGCCCTCGGGCCCTGGTCGGCGGTCATGTCGGCGTCAAAGGTGAGGGCCACCGTCTTGTCGCCGGGGGTGCGGAGACCGTTGCGGAACACCGGGGTCAGGCCCGAGGGGCCCGGGGCGAGGGTGGGTGGGGACGGCGGCGGTGCGGCGGGGGAGGCGGAGGGCGCGGGGCGGGGCCGCTGCTGAGGGGGCTGGGCGGTGGCGCAGGCGGTGAGCGCGGTGCCCAGAACGCATACGGCTGCTACGCGTCGTACAAGGGTGATCACCGTATGACAATATGAGAAGGTGTACCGCGCTTCCTCCGTCGCGGGGTGGAGCGCGGCCGGGTGTCACCCGGCCGGGGCAGGGCCTCCGTGCCGGCTGAGATGTCCCGCCGCTCCAGCGGCTGGGTCGCCGGGCCCTGGATGACCTTGCCGTCGGTGTCGAAGCGGGAGCCGTGGCAGGGGCATTCCCAGGCGCGTTCCGCGGAGTTGAAGTTGACCAGGCAGCCCAGGTGGGTGCAGCGGGCGGAGACCGCCTGCAGGGCGCCGTCCTCGTCGCGGTAGACCGCGAGGCGGCCGCCGTCGGCGCGGACCACGGCGCCCTCGCCGGGGGGCAGGGACTCCACCGGCGGTGAGGGGCGCAGCCGGTCGCCGACGAAGTGCCGGGCGACCTCGGCCTGGGTCTTGAGGAAGGACGGCGCCTCGCGTACGGCCGGACCCAGCCGACGCGGGTCGTACAGCCCGCTCCACGCGCGCTCCTCGCCGGTGATCTGCGCGGTGAGCAGCAGGCCCGCCATCATGCCGCCGCTCATGCCCCAGCCGCCGAAGCCGGTCGCGACGTAGGCGTGCCGGGCGCCGTGGTGCAACGGGCCGACGAGCGGCACGGTGTCGGTGGGGTCGTTGTCCTGGGTGGCCCAGCGGTGGGTGAGCTCCACGTCGGGGAAGTGCTCGCGCGCCCAGGCGGTCAGGCGGTCGAAGCGGGCCCGGGTGTCGCCCGTGCCCGGCGTGAAATGTTCCCCGGTGACCATGAGCAGGCGACGGGTGCCGTCCTCGCCATGGGGGGCCGTGCGCACCGAGCGGGTGTTCTCGTCGGGGGTGATGTACATCCCGTCCGGGTCCTGGTCGGCGGGGAGGGCACCGGCGACCACCAGTTCGCGGCGCGGGGAGAGGCGGGTGAACAGCAGGGCCCGGTCGAAGATCGGGTAGTGGGTGGCGACCACGACGTCCCGGGCGGTCACCGCGGCCCCGGCCGCGGTGGACAGGCGGCAGGGCTCGCCCTCGTCCAGGCCGAGGACGGTGGTGCCCTCGTGGACGCGTCCGCCGCGCGCCACCAGGTCGTCGGCGAGGGCCAGCAGGAACTTGCGCGGATGGAACTGCGCCTGACCGGTCACCTCGACCGCGCCCGCCACCGGGAACGGCAGTCCGGTCTCCGTCACGAACGAGGCCGGCAGCCCCGCCTCCCGCGCGGCCTCCGCCTCCGCGCGCAGCTCCTCGACCCGGCCCGCGTCACGGACGAAGGTGTACGCGCTGCGGCGCTCCCACTCGCAGTCGACGCCGAGCTCCGTCATGACATCGGCGAGGTGCTCGATCGCCTCCGACTGCGAACGGGCGTAGAGCCGCGCGCCCTCGCTGCCGCGGGTGCGGCGCAGCTTGTCGTAGATCAGCGTGTGCTGGGCGGTGATCTTGGCGGTCGTGTGTCCGGTGACACTGGCCGCGATCCGCCCGGCCTCCAGCACCGCGACGCTCTTCCCGGCCCGCGTCAGCTCCCAGGCGGTGCACAGCCCGGCGATTCCGGCGCCGATCACGGCCACGTCCACCTCGAGGTCGCCGGCCAGTGCGGTATGTCGGCCGCCCGGTGCGGTCTGGAGCCAGTACGAGCCGCTGACCTGCTGCTTCTCTGTCATGAATGCCGAGTACCCCGGCGCGCCGGGTTCAGTGGCCCGTGGCGGGGCTCGACATCCCCTCCTCTTGCAGACGGGGGTGGGCGGAACTAACATGCAACCAAATGGTTGTAGATGGAGTGACCGAAGAGACCGACGAGGCCGTGGACCGGCTGTTCCAGGCCCTGGCCGACGCGACGCGTCGCGACATACTCCGTCGTTGTGTGCGGAGTGAGCTGTCCGTGTCACGTCTGGCCGAGGCGTACCCGATGAGCTTCGCCGCGGTGCAGAAACACGTCACGGTGCTGGAGCGCGCCGGGCTGGTCACCAAGCAGCGGCGTGGACGGGAGCGACTCGTGCGTACCGACCCCAACGCGGTGGGCCGGGCGCGGCAGGCCCTCGACGAACTGGAGACGGCCTGGCGGGCGCGCGTGGACCGGATGTCCGGTCTGCTCGCGGACGGCGCCGGGCCCGACGACGACTCGACGAAAGGACAGGACGCATGACCGTCACGAGCGTGGACAAGGATCTCGACAACCTGACCCTCACCGTGATCGCGGACTTCACCGCCCCGGTAGAGAAGGTGTGGCAGCTGTGGGCGGACCCGCGGCAGCTGGAGCGCTGGTGGGGGCCGCCGGCCTACCCGGCGACCGTGGAGGCGCACGACCTGACCCCCGGCGGGGAGGTCAGGTACTTCATGACCAGCCCGGAGGGCGAGAAGTTCGGCGGCTGGTGGCGGATCGCCTCGGTCACCCCGCCCACCGCCCTGGAGTTCACCGACGGCTTCTCCGACCAGGACGGCAAGCCGGACCCCGAGATGCCGACCACGGCGGTACGGATGACGCTCAACGAGCGCGAGGGCGGTACCCGGATGGAACTGCGCTCGGTCTTCGACAGCCGGGAGCAGATGGATCAGCTCGCGGAGATGGGCATGGTCGAGGGGCTGCGGCAGTCGATCGGCCAGATGGACGACCTGCTGGCGGCCTGATCCGCGTACGGACCGCGTACGGACCGCGGGGACGGCCGGGGCTCGCCCCGGCCGTCCCCGCGTGCGTCACCGCCGCCAGGGGCCGGTGACCGCGAACGTCGTGCCGGGGGAGTAGCAGTTGACGTACATCGTCCGGCCGTCGGGGGAGAAGGTGACCCCGGCGAACTCGCCCCACTCCGGTTCCTCGGGCGTTCCCTCCGCCGCGGTAGCGGCTGATGTGATCGCCTGGCGGTTGCGCGCCATCGCGTACACCTCACCGCGCCGGGTGACGCCGTAGACGTACTGCGCGCCGCCGCCGTCCTCGCAGACCATCAAGCCGCCGCTGGGGGCGAGGCAGATGTTGTCCGGCGACTCGCCGGGCAGTTGGACGTCGGTGTCCGGCCCGAAGACGATCACCAGCGTCAGCCGCCGCCGGTCCGGGTCGTAGCGCCAGATCTGCCCGTAGTGGTCACCGCCCGAACCCTCGGCGCTGCGGGCGAAGGACGACACGAAGTACACCGACCGGCCGCCCCAGTAGCAGCCCTCCAGCTTCTGCGCGTGCGTGATGCCCCCGGCGCCGAAGTCCTGCAATCGGATGGGGGTTTCGGCGGCCTGCGGGTCCGGCACGTCCACCCACTCGACGCCGTCGAAGCCGGCGCCCGTCTCCTGGACGGAGGACAGGTCGGGCAGTCCGGGCACCCGCATCGCCTGGAGCCGGCCGCCCGCGCGCAGCGAACCGGTGCCGCCGAGCGGCTTGTTCGGCAGGAAGCGGTAGAAGAGCCCGAAGGGCCGTTCGAACGCGTCCTCCGTCTCGTAGACGACGCCCCGCTTCGGGTCGACCGCGATCGCCTCGTGCTGGAAGCGGCCCATCGCGGTGAGCGGCACGGCACCCGTGCGGCGCGGGTCGGCCCCGTCGACCTCGAAGACGAAGCCGTGATCCTTGGTGTAGCCGTTGGTGCCCGCCTTGTCCTCGGTCTCCTCGCAGGTCAGCCAGGTGCCCCAAGGCGTCGGCCCGCCCGCGCAGTTGACGGCCGTACCGGCGATCGCGACCCGTTCCGACAGCACCCGGTTGCGGGCGTCCAGGGTCAGCGACGTACAGCCGCCCTTGCCTTCCGGGTCGTAGGTCAGACCCTCGATCACCGGGACCGGGACCCTGCCGTTGGCGCGGTTCTCGTGGTTGCGGACGAGATGGACGCGGCCGTGTCTGCCCGCGAAGGCGGCCATGCCGTCATGGTGGGAGGGGACGGGGCCTTCACCGGAGCGCAGTTCGTCGCCCTCGCGGGAGAGCACCCGGTAGCGGAAACCTCTTGGCAGGTCCAGCAGCCCGTCGGGGTCGGGGACGAGGGGGCCGTAGTCGTGGTGGCCGAGGTTCTGCGCGGCGGCGGTCGCGGGAGTGAACAGCTCGGAGAGGGCGCCGGAGAACGCGATGCCGATTCCCAGGGCGCCGGAACGGGCGAGCAGATGACGTCGTGTCGAGGGCAGGAATCCGGTGTCGGACCCTGTTTCCGGCATGCCTGTTTCTGACATAGGGGAACCTTCCTGCTGGCGGACAGGAACTGTGGTCCCGCCGTGTCTATCACCTGCCGCGAGTCACGGGAACCACGCGCGGAGCACGTGTCACGCGTCGGTCCGGGGGCGGTCGCGTGTCATGTGTCCGGGGTCGGGGCCGGAGTCGGTTTGCGGCCCGTGTCCGGGGCCAGGCGCCCGAAGTCCGGGACCGTGCGATCGGTATCCGGGGCTCGGTCCCTGCCCCCGTCTCCGACCCTGCCGCTCTCTCGCCCTGCCACTCCGTCTTTGTCCGCGTCGCCGGTCCTGTGCCGGTCGCTCGGCGATCCGGGTTTCTCGAGGGCGCGTTCCTGCTGCACCGGCTGCTGGGCGGCCCGTTCCAGGAAGCGCAGCAGCTCCACCGGGAAGGGCAGCACCAGCGTGGAGTTCTTCTCGGCCGCGACCGCCACGATCGTCTGCAGCAGCCGCAGCTGCAGCGCGGACGGCGTGTCCGCCATCTGCTGGGCGGCCTCGGCCAGCTTCTTCGACGCCTGGAGCTCGGCGTCGGCGTTGATGACCCGGGCCCGCCGCTCGCGGTCGGCCTCCGCCTGCCGGGCCATGGACCGCTTCATCGTGTCGGGCAGCGAGACGTCCTTGATCTCGACCCGGTCGATCTGCACGCCCCAGCCGACCGCCGGGCTGTCGATCATCAGCTCCAGGCCCTGGTTGAGCTTCTCCCGGTTGGACAGCAGGTCGTCGAGATCGCTCTTGCCGATGATCGAGCGCAGTGAGGTCTGCGCCATCTGGGAGACCGCGAACCGGTAGTCCTCGACGTTGACGAGCGCGGCGGCCGCGTCGACGACCTTGAAGTAGACGACCGCGTCCACCCGCACGGTGACGTTGTCCCGGGTGATGCCCTCCTGCGCGGGCACCGGCATCGTGACGATCTGCAGATTGACCTTGTGCAGCCGGTCCACGAACGGAACGATCACCGTGAACCCCGGTTTGCGCTCCTCGCCGCGCAGCCGGCCGAGGCGGAAGACCACGCCCCGCTCGTACTGCTTGACGACCCGCGCCGCCGCGGCGAGATAGGTGAGACCCGCGGCACCGGTTACGGCGGCCGCGGCGAGCAGCTCTTCGACCATGACGACCTCCCGTCAGAGGTCTGCTTCACGCGCTTACGGTCACTCCTGCCACGATATGCCCGCCGCCCCGGCCGGGGCCATGGGTGAGGTCATGCAGCCGGCAGGCGAGGAAGCGGCTACGGGGTCCCGGTGAGCCATGGCGTCCCGGGCCAGCGCGGTGAGCCGGGAGATCGCCCGGAAGTACTTCTTGCGGTAGCCGCCCCTCAGCATCTCCTCGCTGAACAACTGGTCGAAGGGCAGTCCCGAGGCGAGTACGGGCACCTCGCGGTCGTAGAGCCGGTCGGCGAGGACGACCAGCCGGAGCGCCGTCGACTGGTCCGGTACCGGGCGCACACCGGTGAGGCACACGGCGGCGAGCCCGTCGGTGAGGGCGCCGTAGCGGCTGGGGTGCACCTTCGCGAGGTGCTCCAGCAGATCCGCGAAGCTGTCCAGCGAGGCGCCCTCGGTGGCGTACGCCGTCTTGGTCACCAGTTCGTCGGTGTACGGCGGCGGTGCCTCGGGCAGACCGCGATGGCGGTAGTCCTCGCCGTCGATGCGCAGGGCGCGGAAGCGGGCCGACAGGCCCTGGATCTCGCGCAGGAAGTCGGCCGCGGCGAACCGGCCCTCGCCGAGCTTGCCGGGCAGCGTGTTGGAGGTGGCGGCGAGCGCGACCCCCGCCTCGACCAGCTTGCCGAGCAGGGTGGAGACGAGCACGGTGTCGCCGGGGTCGTCCAACTCGAACTCGTCGATGCACAGCAGCCGGTGACCGGAGAGCGTCCGTACCGTCTGCTGGAAGCCGAGGGCGCCGACCAGGTTGGTCAGCTCCACGAAGGTGCCGAACCCCTTGAGCGCGGGCTCGGCCGGGGTGGCGTGCCACAGGGAGGCCAGCAGGTGGGTCTTGCCGACGCCGTAGCCGCCGTCGAGGTAGACGCCGCGCGGGCCGGCCGGGCGGGCTTCGCCGGCTTCCCGAAGCCGAACAGCCGGCGCCTGCCCGAACCGCCGGCCGGTGCTCCGCCGAGACCCGCCGCGAAGCCTTCGAGGACGCCCACGGCCTCGGTCTGGCTGGGCTGGTTCGGGTCAGGTATGTAGGTGTCGAAGCGGACCGCGTCGAACCGGGGCGGGGGGACCATCTCGGCGACGAGCCGGTCCGCGGGGACGCGCGGCTCACGGGCGCACAGGGACAGCGGGGCCGCGTCGGCGGTGGGAGCGAGCCGGGAGGCAGGGGAGGAGGACGACACGCTTACTGATACTAGGTCCTCTTGTCACACTCACGTCGTCCGCCCGGAGGACGGGCCGTGCGGCGTCATGGGGGTCCCCCCGCTCATGGGGGTCCCCCCGCTCATGGGGGTCCCCCCGCTCATGGGGGTCCCCCCGCTCATGGGGGTCCCCCCGCTCATGGGGGTCCCCCCGCTCGAGCGAAGTCGAGAGTGGGGGAGAAGTCGAGAGTGGGGGAGAAGTCGAGAGTGGGAGAAGCCGAGAGCTCGGGGGAGTGCATGGCGTCGCGAGGCAGACGGGGGTTCGAGGGCAGGGCCTACGGGGCGTGGAACACTGCACGGCATGCGACGCCTCTTCCCTGTGATCGACGAAACAGCAGCTCCCGCCGGGGAGACGACCGGTACCTCCCGCCCGGGAGAGGGCGGAGAGGGCGGGGAGTGGAGCCTGGCCGAACTGGCCGCCGCGTACGCCTACCCGGGGCCGGGGCCCGATGGGGAGCGGCAGCCGTGGCTGCGGGCCAACATGGTGTCCACGCTCGACGGAGCCGCCCAGCACGAGGGCCGCTCGCAGCCCATCTCCAGCTCGGCCGACATGCGCGTCTTCGGCACGTTGCGGGCCCTCGCGGACGTCGTGCTCGTCGGCGCGGAAACGGTTCGGCTGGAGGGCTACCGCCCGGCACGCGCGCGTGCGGAGTTCGCGGCGGCGCGCGAGGCGGCCGGGCAGGGTCCCGCGCCGGCGATCGCCGTGGTGTCCGCCGGCCTGGACCTGGACTTCTCCCTGCCGCTGTTCACCGCTCCGCTGGTGGACACCCTGATCCTGACCGGTGCCGCCGCGTCCCCCGACCGGATCGCCGCCGCCGAGGCGGCCGCCGGGACCCGTGTGGTGATCGCGGGGGAGGGCGCCGGTGTGGACCCGGGGCGCGCGGTCCGGGCGCTCGCGGAACTGGGGCACACCCGGCTGCTGACCGAGGGCGGGCCGCGGCTGCTGGGGCAGCTGGTGGCCGCCGGGGTGCTGGACGAGCTCTGTCTGACCGTCGCCCCGATGCTCGTCGCGGGTGACGCTCAGCGCATCGCCGATGGACCGTCTGTGACACTTCCGCGTCGTTTCACGCTGAAATCGATGTTGGAGGAGGACGGTTTCCTTTTCACGCGGTACGCGCGGTCCTGAACGGACCGGGCAGACCCGAATCCTCCTGCGGTATCCGGAGCGTCCAGGAGCATCCGGAAACGAGTTCGATGATTACCGCTGGTCCGGTAATCAGCGGAATGTTCCGTTCCGCTTGGTGTCGCGAGGGGCACACTGAACCCGGTGGTGCCCGTGCGCGCGGGACAGGACGGATTCCGCAGGGCCTGGCTCGGCCCACGGGGAGAGAGGGCCGACGGCCCTCCGAGGAGAAGGGGCGCCTGGTGTTCACAAGCGTACTGATGATCGAGAAGGCCCTGACGTCCGCCGACGTGGAGTTCGTCACCACCTTGCACGGTGACGAGGAGGTCGCCTTCCAGGTGCTGCTCCAGCCGCGCGGCGAGCAGGCCGACCGGCTGCTGAGGGCCATCGACGACGTGGCCCTCGGTGAGCTCGACGACGCCGTCCGTGAGGCGGAGACGCCTGAGGGCGAGGATGCCAGGACGATGGGGGAGCGGGCACTCGAGGTGTCCCTGCAGGCCCTGCGCGCCGCCGGGCACGAGGCCGACGGCCGGCTGATCGAGGACCACCCGCTGGACGTGCTGAGAACGATGGTCCAGGAGGCCGGGGCGGACGAGGTGATCGTGCTCACCGATCCGCACTACGTGGAGGAGTTCTTCCACCGGGACTGGGCCTCCCGGGCCCGCCACAAGGTGGGCGTGCCGGTGCTGAAACTGTTCTCGCACAGCAAGGCATAGGCTGGGGCGGCGCCCTTCCGACGAGGGCGCGAGGACACTCGTCACCACTGGGGAGAAACACGCATGGCACCCGGCCTTCCTACCGCCATGGACCGACCGCACTTCATCGGCATCGGCGGCGCCGGGATGTCGGGCATCGCGAAGATCCTCGCGCAGCGCGGCGCCGAGGTGGCCGGCAGTGACGCCAAGGAGTCCGCCACCGCCGAGGCGCTGCGCGCGCTGGGCGCCACGGTCCACCTCGGGCACGCCGCCGGGCACCTGGCCGACGACGCGAGCTGCGTGGTCGTGTCGTCGGCGATCCGTGAGGACAACCCGGAACTCGTCCGCGCGGCCGAACTGGGCGTTCCCGTGGTCCACCGTTCCGACGCGCTGGCCGCCCTCATGGACGGCCTGCGCCCGATCGCGGTGGCCGGCACCCACGGCAAGACCACGACCACCTCGATGCTGGCCGTCTCCCTGACCGAGCTGGGCCGCCGCCCGTCGTACGCGATCGGCGGCGACCTGGACGTGCCCGGCTCCAACGCGCTGCACGGCGAGGGCGAGATCTTCGTCGCCGAGGCGGACGAGTCGGACCGCAGCTTCCACAAGTACGCCCCCGAGGTCGCGATCATCCTCAACGTGGAACTGGACCACCACGCCACCTACGCGTCCATGGAGGAGATCCACGAGTCCTTCGAGACGTTCGTCGGCCGGATCGTGCCCGGCGGCACGCTGGTGATCTCGTCGGACCACGAGGGCGCGCGGGAACTGACCCGGCGCCTGCGCACCTCGGCCGGTGCGGCAGGTTCGGAAGGTTCAGCCGGCTCCGTCCGGACGGTGACGTACGGGGAGGCGCCCGACGCCGACGTGCGGGTGACGTCGGTCGTCCCGCAGGGGCTGAAGAGCGAGGTGACCGTCGAGTTCGAGGGCACCCCGCTCACCTTCACGGTGTCCGTCCCGGGCCGCCACTACGCGCACAACGCGGTGGCCGCGCTCGCCGCCGGCGTCGCGGTCGGCATCCCGGCCGCCGAACTGGCTCCGGCACTGGCCGCGTACACCGGGGTGAAGCGGCGCCTGCAGCTCAAGGGCGAGGCGGCGGGCGTCCAGGTCATCGACTCCTACGCGCACCACCCGACCGAGATGACCGCCGACCTGGAGGCGATGCGCGCCGCCGCGGGCGACGCCCGCATCCTCGTCGTCTTCCAGCCGCACCTTTTCTCCCGCACCCGGGAGCTGGCCAAGGAGATGGGTCAGGCCCTGTCCCTGGCCGACTCCTCGGTCGTGCTGGACGTCTACCCGGCCCGGGAGGACCCGATCCCGGGCGTCACCAGCGAGCTGATCATCGACGCGGCGCGGGCGGCCGGCGCGGACGTGACACCGGTGCACGACAAGGCGGAGATTCCGGATGCGGTCGCGGGAATGGCGAAGCCCGGCGATCTGGTTCTCACCATGGGAGCGGGCGACGTCACCGACCTCGGCCCGCTGATCCTTGACCGTCTCTCGAAGTGAGACGCGGAAGAAGCACGCAGCAGCGGAAGCAAAGGGGCTGAAGGCTCATGTCGTACGACGTGGAGAAGCCGGACGAGCAGTGGCGCGCGGAGCTGTCGGCGTCCGAATACGCCGTTCTGCGCCAGGCGGCCACGGAGCCGGCCTTCACCGGTGAGTACACCGACACGAAGACCGAGGGCGTCTACTCGTGCCGCGCCTGCGGCGCCGAACTGTTCACCTCGAAGACCAAGTTCGAGTCGCACTGCGGCTGGCCCTCCTTCTACGACCCACGGGACTCCGAGGCGGTCGAGCTGGTCGAGGACCGGTCGCACGGCATGGTGCGTACCGAGGTGCGCTGCTCCCGCTGCGGCTCACACCTCGGGCACGTCTTCGAGGGTGAGGGGTACGCGACGCCCACGGACCAGCGGTACTGCATCAACAGCATCTCGCTGAAGCTGCAGCCCACCGAGGGCTGATCCGCGCGGACGCGCGCCGAGCCGTGGTGGCGGGGAGGGCCGCCGGGAATCCCGGCGGCCCCCCCGCCCGGTTCTCATCTGCCGGTGAGGCCGTGTCAACGGTCGGCCGGGCTCGGTTCGTTCAGGGGCAGTCGGGTGGTTTCCCGAGGTCGGGGCGGGGCAGGTGGCCGCGTAGCGCGGGGGCGTGTTCCCCGGGCGCTGTCGGAGGTGCCGTCTACACTCGACCGGCGGCAGACCGTGCGGCCGGCTCGGCCGGAAATTCTCAGCCACCCGAAGGGTATTCGGCGTCTTGATACGGATCGACTCAGTGACGAAGCGCTACCCGGACGGCACGGTGGCGGTCGACCGGCTCTCCCTGGAGATTCCCGACCGTTCGATCACCGTCCTGGTCGGACCGTCGGGCTGTGGCAAGACGACCACCCTGCGCATGATCAACCGGATGGTCGAGCCCACCGAGGGAACGATCCTGCTCGACGGTGCGGACATCCAGGGCCGGCCGGTCACCACCCTGCGCCGGTCCATGGGGTATGTCATCCAGAACGCCGGACTCTTCCAGCACCGCACGATCGTCGACAACATCGCCACCGTGCCGCGCATGCTCGGCTGGGGCAAGCAGCGGGCCCGGGAGCGGGCGGCGGAGCTGATGGAGCGGGTGGGCCTCGACACCGCCATGGCCAAGCGGTACCCGTACCAGCTCTCCGGCGGCCAGCAGCAGCGCGTCGGAGTGGCGCGCGCGCTCGCCGCGGACCCGCCGGTGCTGCTGATGGACGAGCCGTTCTCGGCCGTCGACCCGGTGGTCCGCAAGGGCCTGCAGGAAGAACTCCTTCGGATCCAGGAAGAGTTGGGCAAGACCATCGTCTTCGTCACGCATGACATCGACGAGGCGGTCAAACTCGGCACGATGGTCGCCGTACTGCGCGAAGGCGGCCGGCTCGCCCAGTACGCGCCGCCCGCCGAACTGCTGTCCGACCCCGCGGACGCGTTCGTCGAGGACTTCCTCGGGGCCGACCGGGGCATCCGGCGGCTCTCCTTCCTCACCACCGCCGCGCTGGAACTGGCCACCGACACGGTGATCCCGCCGGACGCCACCGCCGAGCGGATCGACGCGTCGAACGCCCCCCACCTCCTGGTGACCGACGACGAGGGGCGCCCGCTCGGCTGGTCCGAGCCCCGGCGGCTGACCGCCGGGGACATCAGGCCCGACCGGCTGCTGCCGTACGGGCGGCCGTTCGTGCCCGGCGTGGACTCGCTGCGGGTCGCGCTCGACTGCGCCGTGCTCTCCCCCACCGGCTGGGCCGTCGCCGTGGACGACGCCGGCCGGGTGCGAGGCGTCGTCTCCCAGCAGACCATCGGCGACGCCATCCGCACCGCCCACCGAGGCGGCCGCGCCGACGACGAGAAGGTCGCCGGGTGAGCGGCTTCTTCGACATCCCCAGCGACCTCCAGCACAGCTGGGCAGGCCTGATCGGACTGCACCTGAGGGAGGCGCTGATCCCGGTGGCGGCCGGGCTGCTGCTCGCGCTGCCCATCGCCCAGCTGTGCGGACGCCTCCGCTGGCTGTACCCGCCGGTGCTGGGCATGACGACCGTGCTGTACGCCGTCCCGTCGCTGGCGTTCTTCGTCGTCCTCATCGACTACACCGGCCAGACCGAACTCACCGTGATGATCCCGCTGGCCCTGTACAGCCTGGTGGTGCTGATCCCGGCGATCGTCGACGGGGTGCGCTCGGTGCCACAGGAGACGCTGGCCGCGGCCACCGCCATGGGCTTCGGCCCCGTACGCCGGTACACCCAGGTGCAGTTGCCGATCGCCGCCCCCGCCATCATCGCCGGCCTGCGGGTGGCCACCGCGTCCAGCATCTCCCTGGTCAGTGTCGGCGCCCTGATCGGCAATCAGGGCGCCCTCGGCAACCTGCTCGCGGCCGCGCAGAAGTACGACCGGCCCGAGCTCGCGGTGAACTCCGTGGTCACGATGGCCGTGCTGGCGATCCTGTGCGACGCGCTGCTGGTCCTGCTCAGGGTCCTGCTCACGCCATGGATGCCACGCGGGACGCGGCCGAAACCCGCCGTACGCCCCGAGCCGTTCGAAGCGGAGGGCGCGGCCCGGTGAACATCCTCGACTTCATGAACGCCTTCTTCGGCGACAGTGCCCACTGGCACGGCTACGACGGCATCCCGCAGCGCTTCCTCGAACACGTCCGGTACTCTCTGCTGGCCCTCGCGATCGCCGCCGCGATCGGCCTGCCCGTCGGCCTGCTGACCGGGCACACCGGCCGCGGCGGGAACGCACTCGCCTTCCTCGCCAACGCCGCCCGCGCCCTGCCCAGTTTCGGTCTGCTGGTACTGGTGGTGCTGCTGATCGGCTTCGGCCTGCTGCCCGTGATGATCCCGCTGGTCGTGCTGGCCGTCCCGCCGATCCTGGTGACCACCTACGAGGCCGTCCGCTCCGTGGACCCCTCCCCGGTGGACGCCGCCCGCGGCATGGGCATGCGCGAGTCGCGCATCCTGTTCCAGGTCGAGGTGCCGGTGGCGCTGCCGCTGATCCTGAGCGGGCTGCGCTCGGCGGCCATCCAGATCGTGTCGACGGCCACCATCGCCGCGTACGTCAGCCTGGGCGGCCTCGGCCGGTACATCATCGACGGGCTCTACCAGCGCGACTACGAGAAGGTGGTCGGCGGAGCCACCCTGGTGGCGGTCCTGGCCCTCGTCACGCTCGCCCTGTTCTGGGCGGCGGGACGGCTGGTGGTGTCACCGGGCGTGCGACGGCGCTGAACCGGCCCCCGGACGCACGGGCGGCCGGCCGTGCCATCCGTCATCAGGTTCGTGCCGCCTTCCACGAGGTCACCCGCCGTCAGCCGCGCGGCCGACCCGAGTGACAACCGTGATCCGGCCGCGCTTGACGGCCGTGAACCGGCTGGATTGGATCGGTGGATGACTTCTACCGCAAAGAGCAGCAGGTCCAGGACGAGGCACACCGGCGCGGCGGTCGTCGCGCTCAGCGCCGCGACGGCGCTGCTCGCGGGCTGTTCGTCCGGCGACACCTCCGACAACCCCCTCGAGGAGGAGAAGGCGGAGACCGGCACCGTCGTCGTCGGCTCCAACAACTTCGCCGAGAGCACCCTGCTCGCCGACATCTACGGCGAGGCACTGAGGGCCAAGGGCCTCAAGGTCACCTACAAGCACAACATCGGCAGCCGGGAGACGACCTACGGCCTGATGAAGAATGGTTCCATCACCGTCCTGCCCGAGTACAACGGCTCCCTGCTCGCCTACCTCGACCCCGAGGCCGAACAGGAGTCCGCCGACGCCGTCAACGCCGCCGTCAAGGCCAAGCTCGACAAGAAGCTGACGCTGCTGGACCCGTCGCCGGCCGAGGACAAGGACTCGGTCAGCGTCAACGCCCGGACAGCGAAGAAGTACGGTCTCACGGCGTCGTCCACCCTCGCCGACCTCAAGGACGTCGCACCGGACCTGGTGATCGGCGGATCGCCCGAGTTCCAGACCCGGCGGCAGGGCCTCGAGGGCCTGAAGTCCGTCTACGGGCTGGAGTTCAAGTCGTTCAAGGCGCTGGACGCGGGGGGCCCGCTGACCCAGGCCGCGCTCACGAAGAACACCGTGCAGGCGGCGGACATCTTCACCACGGACCCGACGATCCTGAAGGAGAAGTTCGTCGTTCTCAAGGACCCGGAGAACCTCTTCGGTTTCGCCAACGTGACCCCCCTGGTCCACAAGGACGCCCTCTCCCAGGAGGGTGTCGACGCGCTCAACGCGGTCTCCGCCAAGCTGGACACCGAGACCCTGCTCGACCTCGACGCCCAGGTCCAGCTGGAGAAGAAGGACCCGCTGGACGTGGCGAAGGCCTGGCTGAAGTCGGCCGGACTGGCCTGACGGCTCCTCTCCGAGGGAAGTGGGGCGGCGGCCCGGGCCAAGTGACGACAGGACTCGGGCCGCCGCCTCACCCCGCCGGGGACGCGGCGGCGATCAGCCGGTCGAGCAGGGCGATCAGTACGTCCCTGGACGACTCGCGCTCCCGCGCGTCGCAGAGCAGCACCGGCACGCCCTCCGGCAGCGTCAGCGACTCCCGGATGTCCTCGACCGGGTAGGGGTGCTCCCCGTGGAAGCCGTTCACGGCGATGACGAACGGGATGCCCCGGCGCTCGAAGAAGTCGATCGCGGCGAAACTGGACTCGGGTCTGCGCACATCGACCAGGACCACCGCGCCGAGCGCGCCGAGGGCCAGGTCGTTCCACATGAACCAGAACCGCTGCTGGCCCGGCGTACCGAAGAGGTACAGCACGAGGTCGTCGGAGACGGTGATCCGGCCGAAGTCCATCGCCACCGTGGTGTCACGTTTTTCCTCGATGCCGTTGAGGTCGTCGACGCCCAGGCCCGCCATGGTCAGCGGCTCCTCGGTGCGCAGCGGGGCGATCTCGCTGACCGAGCCGACCATGGTGGTCTTGCCCACGCCGAAGCCCCCGGCGATCAGAATCTTGACCGTGTCGGGTGCCGAACGCTCGGTGGGTGCCTGAGCGGTGGTGTCAGAGCCGGCCAAGGCCGTCCCTCACTTTCTGCAGCAGATCCAGGTCCGGAGTGGTGCGGGTGACGTGGTGCGGCGGGCGGACCGTGATCCGGCCCGCCTCCAGCAGGTCGCAGAGCATGATGACGACCACGCTCATCGGGAGGTCGAGGCGGGCGGCGAGTTCCGCCACCGCGAGGGGCTCCGCGCACAGCCGCAGGATGCGGGTGTGCTCGGGCTGCGGCCGGGCGGCCGTCTCGGGCTGTGGATCGACCGCCGTCACCGTCGTGATGAGCGTGAAGTCGGCGCGGCTGGGCCGCGTCCGGCCACCGGTCAGGGTGAACGGTCGGACGAGCCGGCCCGCGACATCGCCTCCGCCCACTTCACGCGCCGGAGTCGGCGGCGGAGTCTGCCGTGCCCCGGGGCGCCGCGCTGAGATGCTCGCCGATCTTCTTCACCAGCATGTTCATCTGGTAGGCGACCACGCCGACGTCCGCGCCCGGACCGGTCAGCACCACGAGATGGGCGCCCGGCCCGGCCGAGGTGAGGATCAGGTAGCTGTTGGCCATCTCGATGAGCGCCTGGCGCACCGGGCCGCCGCGGAAGTCCATGCTGACGCCCTTGCTGAGGCTCATCAGCCCGGACGCGGTGGCCGCCAGACGCTCCGCGTCGTCGCGCAGGAACCCGGTGGACTTACTGACCACCAGACCGTCCTCGGACAGCACCACGGCCTGGTTCACCTCGGCGACCCGCTCCACGAGTCCGGTGAGCAGCTGGTCGAGCTGGGTGTGAGTGGCGGGTACGGGGCGTGTCATTTCTGTGTTCCTTCGTCGGCGTTCAGCGGTCGGCGGGCGGATTCGGGAGCTCTCGGGAGCCGGCGGGCACCTCGGCGGACACCCCGGAGGAGGCCGTCGTGTCGTGGCCGGCGGCCGGTGGCGCGGCATCGTCGTCGGCACGGGCGTCGTCGCTTTCCTCACGTGCCTGGGACGTGCCGCGCTGGAAGCCGGCGAGGGAGGAGGCCGCGTGTTCCGCCGTGAAGTCGTCGGAGTCGTGCTCGGTGACGGACACCGCCGCCTCCTCCCGCAGTTCGGCGGCCAGGCTGGTCTGCGGCACCCGGCGGGGCAGCGGGGTGAGCCCGTCCGGCCGGGACGCGGGTGCGGCCGTGGCCGGGCGGGGAGCGGTCCGTACGGTGGTCCCGGGCCGGGACGGCGCCGTACGGGCGCTCGCGGTCACGGGGGTCCGGGCGTCCGCGGTGTGCGGGACGGCCGCCGCGCCGGTTGCCTGTGCGGCGCCGGTGGTGTCGGCGGTTTCGCCTGTGTTGCCTGTGCCGCCGGTGTTCCCGGCGTCCGCCGTGTCTGTGGCGCCGGTGGTGGCAGCCCGGTCCGTGCCTGCCGCCGTGCGGTGCCCGTTCGCGGCGGGGGCGGCCGCGGCCCCGTGCGGCGCGTCGGGCGCGTTCCGGACCACGATCGCGTGCGGGATCAGCACGATCGCCGTCGTCCCGCCGTATGGCGACGGGCGCAGGGTGACGGTGATGCCGTGCCGGTGGGCCAGCTGGGAGATCACGAACATGCCGAGTCGCAGGTCGTCGGCGAGGGCCACCACGTCGAACTGCGGGGGCTTGGCCAACTGGGCGTTCATCGAGGCGTAGTCGTCCTCGGACATGCCGAGGCCCCGGTCCTCGACCTCGACGGCGAGGCCCTTGGCCACCACCGCGGCGCGCACCCCCACGGGGCTCGGCGCGGGCGAGTACGCCGTCGCGTTGTCGATCAGCTCGGCCAGCAGGTGGATCACGTCGGCCACCGCGGGCGGAGCCAGCGCGACCTCCTCGTCGGTGTGCACCTCCACCCGCTGGTACTCGGCGACTTCACCGACGGCGCTGCGCAGGATGTCGATCAGCGCGACCGGTTCGCTCCACGAACGGCCGGGCCGCTCACCGCTGACGATGACCAGGTTCTCCTCGTAGCGACGCAACTGACTCGCCGTGGAGTCCAGTTCGTACAGCCCCTTGAGAACATCGGGGTCGGTGTGCCGGCGTTCCAGCGCGTCGAGCTTGCTGAGCTGGAGGTTGACGAGGTTCTGGCTCTGCCGCGCGATGCCCAGGATGACCTTCTGGAACCCGCGTCTGGTGTCGGCGAGTTCGACCGCCGTGTGCACCGCGGTGCGCTGCGCGGTGTTGAACGCCTGGGCGACCTGGCCGAGTTCGTCGTGGCCGTAGTCCAGCGGAGTGGTCGCCGACTCGGCGTCGACCTTCTCGCCCCGCTCCAGCCGGGCCACCACGTCGGGCAGCCGCTCCTCGGCGAGGCTGAGGGTGGCCATCCGCAGGCCGTGCAGCCGGCGGGACAGCGAGCGGGTGATCCGCCACGACACGCCGATGCACAGCAGCAGGGCGATCAGCCCGCCGGCACTGAGCGACGCCGCGGTCAGCAGCAGACCCCGGGCCTCGTCGGCGCTGCGGGTGAGCAGCGCGTCGGTCTGCTGCCGGATCAGAGCGGCGTACTGCGGTGTGACCTTGGTCAGGGCCGCCTCCCACCGCTTCTGCGCGTCCGGCAGGTCGGCCGTGCTCTCCGCAGAGGGGTGGGCGGCGAGCACCTCGTCCTCGATCTCCTGCAGGGTGCGCCACTCCGGGCTGTGCAGGATCCGCTCGGCCTGCGTCTTGGTGTCGCCGCGCAGGGACGGCACGATCTGGTCCTCGATCAGCCAGCGGCGGGTGGCGACCGACCCCGCGAAGGCGGACCAGGACGGCTCGTCGAGCTCCCCGGACGGCCAGGCCAGGGTGAGCCGCGCGTCCTCCTTGGACACCAGTTCCGCGGCGTGCTCCAGCGAGACCAACGGCCCGGCCTGCGAGGTCAGGTCGCCGTCGTCGACCTGCGACAGCTCCTGGAAGGCGTGGATCTGGTCGTCGATGATCGAGGTGTACTGGTCGAGTGCCTGCTCGGCGGTGATGTCGCTCGGTTCGTCCACCTGGTCCCGGTAGTACTCGAGGCTGCCCACCGAACCGAGTACCGAGTACAGCCGCTCCGACACGCGGGCCGGCGCCTCGGCTATCGCGTCGGCCTGCCCGACCAGCTTCGCCACCGCCGCGTCCGTCTTCTCGCGCTGCGCGTCGAGGGCGGCCCGGGACTTCTCCGGAGAGGTCAGCCAGACCGCGGACAGTCTCCGCTCCTGCTGCAACGCGAGGGTCGCCTCGGTGCCCATCGCGCCGGTCGACCGGCTCAGTTCCGTCTGCGCACGGAGCTGGAGCCCCTCCGAGAACATCTGGATCGTCGTCACACCCCACATGGCGGCGAGGGTGACGCTGGGCACCAGAGCCAGGAGGACCAGCGAGAGACGTATGGAGCCGAGACGGCGCCGGGCATCTGTCCGTGGAGGCATCGTCGTCCTAGAGCGGTCGGATCAGCGGGGATCGCGGGCGGAGAGCAGTCGGGAACAGGCTGCGGCCGGGTGGGTCGGACGCACGTCCGACTACTCCCAGATGATGCGCGGGTGGTTGTCCGCACACGTGACCGTACAGCCCGTGCGTAACCGAGTCCTTGGGTACGTCCTCACCGGATGCGACTGTCACCGGGTTCCGTTGGCGGCGAACTCGGCGACCGAGGCGGCGTTGGTCTTCGTGACGAACGCAGGTCCGGTGAGCACGGGCGACACCCCGCCGCCGCTGACGTTGCCGTTGGCCCGGTACAACCACAGCGCGTCCACGGCGAGATAGCCCTGGAGGTAGGGCTGCTGGTCGACGGCGAACTGGATGTCACCCCTGCGGACGGCGTCCACCAGGTCCTTGTTGAGATCGAAGGTGGCGACGCGCGCCCCGGTGTCCGCCTCCTTGGCGGCGCCGGCCACGATGAGGGCCTGCTGCGCGCCGTTGGCGACCACCTCGTCGATGGTCGGGTCCTGGCGCAGCCGGGCGGTGACGATGCCGGAGACGGCGCGCTCGTCGGAACCGTCCACGTAGAGGTTCTCGGTCTTCCCGTCGAACGTCTTCCGCATGCCGGCGCAGCGCGCCTCCAGCCCGACGTTGCCCCGCTCGTGGATGACGCAGAGGGCGTGCTCGGCCTTCAGCTCGTTCAGCTCGTTGCCGACGGCCTGGCCCGCGACGCCGTCGTCCTGGCCGAAGTACCCCAGCAGCCCCGTCGACTTCCAGGCGCCGATACCGGAGTTGAGCCCGACCACGGGGATGCCCGCCTCGCGTGCCTCCTTCACGGCGCCCTTCATCGCCTGCGGTTTGGCCAGCGTGAGAGCGATGCCGTCCACCTTGTCGCGGACCGCGTTGCGCACCAGTTCGGCCTGGCCGTCCGGGTCCGGGTCGCTCACAAAGGTGAGGTCGATGCCGTCCTTCGCCGCGGCGGTCTCGGCACCCTTCCTCACCCTGTCCCAGAAGGTGTCCCCCTCGGCGCCGTGCGTCACCATCACGACGCTCATCCCGTCACCGGCCGCACCGGCGCTCCTGGAGTCCGAGGAGTCGCCGGCCACGTCGAAGGCGGAGCAGCCGGTCACCAGCAGACCGACGGCTGCCGCGAGGACGGCCAGGCGGACGGGCCGTCTCGGGAAACCGTGGGACGGGGGACGAGTGTTCATGAGGGAGCGGACCTCGCTGTACGGCCGAGCAAGTCAGGAGACGGAAGCAGGGGCGGAGTCGCGGGGTGTTACGCCGACCGGGTGACTCTCACTGGCCGGAGCCAATCGCGTCGCACCGCTGGTAGTCAAGTGAAGGGCCACGTGAAGCGAGACGCCGCTGCCGCATTGTGATGAACGGTGAGATCCGAGGTGACAGGGGTGGCCGCACCCTTCTCTCCTCTCACCGCGCGGCCGGTACGGAACCCGGACGGACCTGCCCGACAGGCGCGGACGGACTTGCTCCGGAACAACCTCCGGAGGGTTTCCGGGTGTTCGTGGGCGCGGCGACACATTGCGACGAGTTCCGCCCGGATCCGCCCGCCGTTCTCTTTTGCCGACACAGCTGTCACACTCAGATACCGGACGCGCTGTTTTCTTTCGGCGCCCGAATTTGAATTGCCGGATGTGTACCGCATCACGGAGCGAACCGCTGGGACGGACGCTGTCACAGGGTGAGTTACCGTGTACGCGGGGTGAAAACAAACGGCATGACCCGTTCCTTTCCGGCTCAGGAGTGTCAGTCGATGGCGAGGCAGGTACGCGCCGAGCAGACCCGCGCGACGATCATCACGGCCGCCGCCGATCTGTTCAACCGGCAGGGCTATGAATCGACCAGTCTCAGCGACATCGTCGAGCACGCCCGAGTCACCAAGGGGGCCCTGTACTTCCACTTCGCCGCGAAGGAGGATCTGGCCCACGCGATCCTGGAACTCCAGTCCGCCACCTGCCGCCGGCTGGCCAGGGACACCGAGATCCGCGGCCACACCTCCCTGGAGGCGCTGATGCGTCTCACCTTCTGCATAGCCCGCCTGTCGGCCGAGGACCCCGTCCTGCGGGCGGGGCTCCGGCTCGCCACCGGGGGCACCCGGCCGCGCCCCCCGCTCAGCCACCCCTTCACCGAGTGGATGGACATCGTCACCGCCCGGCTCCTCGGCGCGGTCAAGGAGGCCGACGTCCACCCGGAGGTCGACATCGACGTCGTGGCCCACTCCCTCGTCTGCTTCTTCATCGGCACCCGGGTCGTGGGCCGTTCCCGGGAACCCGTCGCCCGCCAGCCCCGCCGCACCGCGGAGATGTGGCAGATCCTCGTCAGGGGCCTGGTGCCGGTGACCCGCAGGGCGCGCTATCTCAGCCTGGCCGCACGGCTGGAGCGGGAGATCGCCCCGGTGTGACCGCTCGGCCACCCCTCCTGCCGCCGCCGCCGCTCCTGCCGGTGTGGCCGGTCACGCCGCCCGGCGCCGCGCGTTACGGTGAGCCGCATGCCCGACACCCCCACCGCTCCCGTGATCCTCGGCAACCGGCCCGGCTCGTTCCCGCACAGCGTGCTCGCCGAGCGGCACCCCGCGATCATCCGGCAGGTGCGCGACGCCTTCCCTTACGCACCCGAGCAGCGGCACGCGCTCGACGCGCTGCTGGCCAACTGCGTCAAGGGCGCGATCGAGGCCCTCCCCGCCGACGCCCACGACCGGGACCGCTGGAGGGCCTGGGGGATGGACACGTACACCGGACAGACCTGGTACGACGTGCCCTGGCTGTGGTCCGAGAGCTGGTTCTATCGTCAACTGCTGAGAGCCGTAGGGTACTTCGTACCCGGCGTCTGGCAGGGCATCGACCCCTTCCGCCCCTCCAAGCTCGCCGAACTCGACTCGCCCGAGACCAGCGAGGAACTCGCCGCGCTCGACGACCTCGCCGGGCGGCCCGAGGACGAACAGGGCCGGGCCCTGTTGCACGGATCCCTCTGGGGAAACCGCGCCGACCTCGGCTTCCGGCTGTCCGCCGGGGGAACCGACCTCGCGGCGGCCGTACCCGCGCTGGTGGCCGATGACAGCGAGCGCCTGTGGTCGCTGCTGGCCCCCTCCCGCGCGGGCACGGCGGGCACACTGGTGCTGGTCGCCGACAACGCCGGTCGCGAACTCGTCCCCGATCTGCTGCTCATCGCCCACCTGCTGGCCCACGGGCACATCGGCCGGGCGGTGCTGCACGTCAAGCCGTACCCCTACTACGTCTCCGACGCCACGACCGCCGACGTCCTCGACGCGCTGCGCCGGCTGATCGACGCCGGGGCGGCAGCGGCCGGTTACGGCGCCGGCTCTGGGACGCCCTTGCCGACGGACGGCTCGCACTCCGCGCGCACCCCTTCTCCTGCTCCCCGCTGCCCTACGAGGAGATGCCGGACGACCTCCGCGCCGACTTCGCCCCGGCCGTCCTCACCCTCGTCAAGGGAGACCTCAACTACCGCCGCTTGGTGGGCGATCGACAGTGGCCGCCGACCACGCCGTTCGCGGAGGTCACCGAGTACTTCCCGGGGCCGGTCGCCGCCCTGCGCACCCTGAAGTCCGACGTCGTCACCGGCCTGGCGCCCGGTACGGAGGAGGCACTGGTCGCGGCCGAGGAGCAACGCTGGCGCACCAGCGGCACCCACGCGCTGATCCAGGTACGGGCATAGCACGCCGAACTCTGTTTTCGGCGTATCGGTGTATCGGAGAGGGTTCACGCGATGGTGTGATCATGTCCGGGCCGGTGGATGCCGCCACGGGCCCACGGGTAGTGCCCGGCCATGACCCAGCCGTTCGAACTTCCGCACTTCTACCTGCCGCATCCCGCGCGGCTGAACCCGCATCTCGAGGAGGCACGCGCCCACTCGTCGGTGTGGGCGCGAGAGATGGGCATGCTGGAGGGATCCGGAGTGTGGAACCAGGCCGACCTCGACGCGCACGACTACGGCCTGCTCTGCGCCTACACCCATCCCGACTGCGACGGGCCCGCCCTCTCCCTCATCACCGACTGGTACGTGTGGGTCTTCTTCTTCGACGACCACTTCCTGGAGCTGTTCAAACGCAGCCAGGACCGTGAGGGCGGCAAGGCCCACCTGGACCGGCTGCCGCTGTTCATGCGGCTGGACCCGGCGACCCCGGTCCCCGAGCCGCGGAACCCGGTGGAGGCGGGCCTCGCCGACCTGTGGGCGCGCACGGTGCCCGCGATGTCCGAGGACTGGCGCGCCCGCTTCGCCCTCGCCACCGAGCACCTCCTCAACGAGTCGCTGTGGGAGCTGTCCAACATCAACGAGGGACGGATCGCCAACCCCGTCGAGTACATCGAGATGCGCCGCAAGGTGGGCGGTGCCCCCTGGTCGGCGGGGCTCGTCGAGTACGCGACGGCCGAAGTGCCCGCCGCCGTCGCCGGAACCAGGCCGCTGAGGGTGCTGATGGAGACGTTCTCCGACGCCGTGCACCTGCGCAACGACCTGTTCTCCTACCAGCGCGAGGTCGAGGACGAGGGCGAGAACAGCAACGGCGTACTCGTCCTGGAGACCTTCTTCGGCTGCACCACGCAGGAGGCCGCCGACACCGTCAACGACATCCTCACCTCGCGGCTGCACCAGTTCGAGCACACCGCGTTCACCGAAGTGCCCGCGGTCGCCCTGGAGAAGGGCCTCGCCCCGCACGAGGTCGCGGCCGTGGCGGCGTACGCGAAAGGGCTCCAGGACTGGCAGTCCGGCGGTCACGAATGGCACACGCGTTCCAGCCGGTACATGAACGAGGGCGCGCGGCGGACCGGCCCGTGGGCGGGGCCGACCGGTCCCGGCACCTCGGCCGCCGACGTGCGGGGGCTGCTCGCCGCCGCGGGCGCGGCGGGGGCGCCTCCCACGACGTCCAGGCAGTGGGGGAGGCTGCGGGACCACACCCATGTGCCGTACCAGAAGGTCGGCCCGTCCCTGATCCCCGACATCCGGATGCCGTTCCCGCTGGAACTCAGCCCGCACCTCGACGCCTCCCGGAGCACCCTCGCCGACTGGTGCCACCGGACGGGCATCCTCGCCGAAGGCGTGTGGGACGAGGACAAGCTCGCCGCCTACGATCTCGCGCTGTGCTCGGCCGGACTCGACCCGGACGCCACTCCCGAGGCGCTCGACCTCAGCGCCCAGTGGCTCGCCTGGGGCACCTACGGCGACGACTACTACCCCCTGGTCTACGGACACCGCCGTGACCTGGCCACCGCGCGGCTGACCACGGCACGCCTGTCGGACTGCATGCCCGTCGACGGTGAGCCGGTGCCACCGGCGGCCAACGCCATGGAGCGGGCCCTGACCGACCTGTGGGCACGCACCACGGCGGCCATGGCGCCCGAGGCGCGGGCCGTCCTGAAGAAGGCCGTGAACGTCATGACCGAGAGCTGGTTGTGGGAATTGGCCAACCAGATGCTGCACCGCGTGCCCGACCCGGTCGACTATCTGGAGATGCGCCGGCAGACCTTCGGCTCCGACCTCACGCTCGGCCTGTGCCGGATGGGCCACGGCCCCGCCGTCCCGCCCGAGATCTACCGCAGCGGCCCGGTCCGCTCCCTGGAGAACGCGGCCATCGACTGGGCCTGCCTGCTGAACGACGTCTTCTCGTACCAGAAGGAGATCGAGTACGAGGGCGAGATCCACAACGCGATCCTCGTCGTGCAGACCTTCTTCGGCTGCGACTATCCGAGGGCCCTCGGCATCGTCCACGACCTGATGAGCTGTCGCCTGGACCAGTTCGAGCATGTCGTGGAGCACGAACTTCCCGTGCTGTACGAGGACTTCGGGCTCTCCCCGGAGGCGCGCGCGATCATGCGGGACCATGTGCTGGACCTGCGGAACTGGATGGCGGGCATCCTGAACTGGCACCGGAGCGTGGACCGCTACAAGGACGAGTGGCTCTCGGGCCGGGTCCACGGGTTCCTGCCGGACCGCACACCCCCGCGGCCCATGGCTTCCCTCTCCTGAGGGGGAGTCAGTCTCACTCGTTCGTGGCTCGTCGTCCTTTGCCGATCCGGGTAGCACTCCAGGCGGAGGCGATCCATGGAACAGACCGCGTTGCGTCCCGAACCGATGCCCGGCCGCGGGCCGGACGACACCGGTGACACGAGGGGGGCGGGGACCCCTTCGGGGGTGGAGGAAGGAAGGGGGGTGGGAAAAAGGGGCGGGGGCGGGAGTACGGCGGGAACTGCGAGCGTGAGCGGGTCCGGCCAGCGGCGCCCGCATGCCGCGCGGCGGCGGGGTCGGCGGCTGATGACCACGTTGTTCGCGATGTCCGTCGGCACGGTCCTGGCGCTGTCCGGGGGCGGGGCGATGGGTGCCACGGTCGTCGGCGCGGCGGACTCGCCGAGCTGCAGCGCCGGGCGGGGTTCCCGGCCCCCGCCGCGCCGTCCGCGGCGGGGCGTCCCGCCCCCTCCCCGGCGGCCGCGCCCGTCGTCGTCGGGCTCGGCGTGGAGGTCGTGGACGGCAGCGGGCCCGGGGCTCTGGTGGCCGGCGTCCATGTGCCGGGCCCGGGGTACTCGGCCGCTCCGGCCCGGGGTGGCGTGCTCCTCGCCGTCGGCGGCACCCGTGCCGGCCCGGCGGCCGGGCCGGCCCGCGCGGTCGTCCGGGCCGGACCGGGCGCCGAGGTGACCCTGACCGTGCGCCATCGCGACGGAGGCCACCGGCAGCTCACGGCCGTCCCCGGCCTCGTCACCTGACCAGCGGGAAGCGGGCCGCGGGCGCCCCGGACAAGGTGACACGACCGGTTGAACGCGGCGGACCGGCTCGCGCAGCCCCCGTCCGCCGGGCAGGATGCTGCACGTGACCGCACGTAGCCCATAGGCACGCTCCGGGAGGCCCGGATGACCGGTAGTACGCTCACCCTCTTCACCACCGAGGGCTCCGCCACCCGCATGGAGGGCGTACGGGAGGCGGTCATAGGGGACTGAGCGGCCCCAGACGTCCCGCAACGCCTATCGAACGACACCGGGCGCGACCATGACCCAGGCACCGACACCCACCGCGGACACCGTCCGCCGACTGGTCCGTACCCTCCTGAAGGACGAGGGGGGTGGCGCGGACACCGCCGCCGGGCCGGACGGATTGGACGTGCGGCCCGGCGGCGAGGGCGACGACCCCGCCACCTGGTGGATCGGCACCCGCCACGTGCTGCGCCTGGCCCCCGACCGGGCGGCGAGCACACGCAGGCGCCGTGAGCTGCGGCTGCGCGAACTCGTCCGGCCGCACATCCCGGTCGCGGTGCCGTCGAGCGCGGCGCACGGCGAGTGGGCGCCCGGCCTGGTCTACACCCTGGACACCAGGCTGCCCGGCGGGTCGGCGGAGGAGCACCGGGTGTCGGCCGTGGGCGAGGCCGACCTGGCCGCGCTGCTCACCGGGCTGCGCGAGGTGCCGGTGCGGCAGGCGAAGACGCTGGGCGTGCCGCGGGTCCCCCCGCGCTCCCTGGAGGCCCTGCGCCGGGCCGCCGGACAGGCCGCCGAACGACTCGCCGGGGCCGACGAATTCGCCCCCGGCCGGCTGCGGCAGCTCACCCCGTCCGCCGCCGTCCAGCTCACCGCTCAGCCAGGCTCGGCGGTCCTCGTCCACCACGGCCTCACCGGCGCACACCTCGTGGTCAGTGCCGAAGGCCGGGTACGCGGTGTCCTCGGCTGGGCGGGGGCGGTGGTCGGCGACCCCGCCGAGGACATCGCCGGTCTGGCGCGCGCCGTGGGCTCCCCGGCCGCCGTACGCGCCGCCACCCTCGCCGGCTACGGCGCCCGCCCTTGTCTGCGCGGGCTCTGGCTGGCCCGCTGCGACAGCGTCCTGCACCTCGCCGAGGCACTCGGCGGCGGGGGCACCGACCCACTGCCGCTGCTGCGGGTCCGGCTGCGCCGGGCCTGGGAGGCGATCCTCCTGGAGCGGGTGACGGACCTCCGCGCTACCGACGACATGCCCTAGAGACACGCCCCGGCTGCCGTGTCCCGGAGCCCCGACCCTCACTCCTGCAGCAGCACCACCGCGGACTCGCCGGGCAGGCGCAGCAACCCGTCGGCGCCCGGTACGCCGACCGGTTCCCAGGCGGCGAGCACGCGCGCGTGCGGGACGCCCAGCGCGAGCGAGACCGGTTCGCCGCCCAGGTTCACGGCCACCAGCACGTCCCCGCGCCGGAAGGCCAGCCAGCGCCGCTCCTCGTCGTACACCACCTTGGTGTCGGCGAGGTCGGGGTCGGTGAGGTCCGGCTGAGCGTGCCGCAGGGCGACGAGCTGCCGGTACCAGGCCAGCACGCGCGCGTGGGGCTCGCGCTCCGGCTCCGACCAGTCGAGGCAGGAGCGGGCGCGGGTGGCGGGATCCTGCGGGTCGGGCACGTCCTCCTCGGCCCAGCCGTGCGTCGCGAACTCCCGCCGTCTGCCGTCGCGCACCGCCTCGGCGAGCTCGGCGTCGGTGTGGTCGGTGAAGAACTGCCAGGGCGTGCCGGCCGCCCACTCCTCGCCCATGAACAGCATCGGCGTGAACGGGGCCGTCAGGGTGAGGGCCGCCGCACAGGCCAGCAGGCCCGGGGAGACCAGCGCGGCCAGCCGGTCCCCCTGGGCCCGGTTGCCGACCTGGTCGTGGGTCTGGCTGTACCCGAGAAGCCGGTGTCCGGCGACCCGCGTGCGGTCCAGGGCCGGCCGTGACGCCGGCCGCGGAACGTGGAGTACGTGCCGTCGTGGAAGAAACCGCCGCGGAGCGTCTTGGCGAGAGCCGCGAACGGGGCGCGCGCGAAGTCGGCGTAGTAGCCCTGCGACTCACCGGTCAGCGCGGTGTGCAGGGCGTGGTGGAAGTCGTCGTTCCACTGTGCGTGCAGCCCGTGGCCGCCCTCCGCGCGGGGGGTGATGTGCCGGGGGTCGTTCCGGTCCGACTCGGCGATCAGGAACAGCGGCCGGCCGGTGTCGGCGGCCAGCGCGTCCACGGCCGCCGACAGCTCCTCGAGGAAGTGGTACGCGCGCGTGTCCGCCAGCGCGTGCACGGCGTCCAGGCGCAGCCCGTCGATCCGGTAGTCCCGCAGCCACGCCAGCGCGCTCTCCACGAGATACGCCCGCACCTCGTCGGAGCCGGGCGCGTCCAGGTTGACGGCGGCGCCCCACGGGGTGTGGTGGGTGTCGGTGAAGTACGGTCCGAACCGCGGGAGATGATTCCCCGACGGCCCCAGATGGTTGTGCACCACGTCCAGGACGACGCCCAGCCCCAGGCCGTGCGCGCGGTCGACGAACCGTTTCAGTGCCTCGGGTCCGCCGTACGGCTCGTGCACCGCCCACAGCGAGACCCCCTCGTACCCCCAGCCATGGCGGCCCGGGAAGGGGCACACCGGCATCAGTTGCACATGGGTGACGCCCAGCCCGGCGAGGTGCTCCAGCCGCTCGGCGGCGGCGTCGAAGGTGCCCTCGCGCGTGTACGTGCCCACGTGCAGCTCGTACAGGACGGCGCCGGGCAGCGGACGCCCGGCCCACGCCGCGCGCCAGGCGTAGGCCTCGTGGTCGACGACCGCGCTCGGCCCGTCGGGCCCGTCCGGCTGCCGGCGCGAGCGCGGATCGGGCAGCACGGGCCCGTCGTCCAGGGAGAAGCCGTACCGGGAGCCGTCGCGCGCGTCGGCCTCCCCGCGCCACCACCCTTCCCGTTCCGGATCGCGCGCCAACGCGTGCGTGACGCCGTCGCACTGGAGCGTCACCCTGCCGGCCTGCGGTGCCCACACCTCGAACTGCACGGACGGTTCCCCTTCGTCTGCTCAGTGATCTGACTTGCTCCTCGGGCTGAAGCCCGGGGGTTCTGGCCGCTCATGGATCTTCTTCGCCTCGGTGAGAAGCGTCCACGACGAAACCGCCGCGGTGGGGAACGGCCGGCCGTCCGCCCGGGCGCGTTCCCGGGCCGCGATCGCGTCGTTGTACACCACCCGCGCGCACCCGGACGCCCGGGTCGGCGCACTGCGCTGACCCGGCATGGGGTCGAGACGGAAGACGTACCGAAGCTTCATGATCCGGACGCTAGCACCGGTCGCCGACAGTCCGGGTCGGATCGGCCGAATTCCGGCTTCGCCGGAACGATCTTGTGACGCTCCGCGTCGCACCCGCCGGATTCGCCTGAAGTGCGCTGCGCGCGCTCCCTGATGCCTCCCCCGGTCGCGCTCTTGACACCGTTCCGTGACCGTGGGGTACTGCGGATTGCGACGACGGGTGGATGACGGGGGGTGGGTCTCCTGCCGGAGCTGCGCTATCCGACGGTGGCCGAACTGGTGTCCTCCGCGCGTGCGCTGACGGTCCAACGGCCCGGTCTGAGCGTCCTGCGGCAGGTGGGGACCTCCCGCGCGGGGCGGCCGCTGCACCTGCTGTCCGTGGGCCACGCCCGGCGTGCCGTGCTGGTGGTCGCCGGTGCCCATGCCAACGAACCGGCCGGCGGGGCACACTGCTCGCGCTGGCCCGGCGGGTCCTGGAGGAGAGCGAGCTGCGGAACGGCACGTCCTGGCACTTCCTGCTGTGTGCGGACCCCGACGGGGCGAGCCTCCATGTGACCTCGCCGCCGCACAGCCTGTACGACTACCACCTGGGTTTCTTCCGTCCCCAGGGATCGGAGCAGCCGGAGTGGGCGCCGTCGGTGCTGCCGCCCGACCGGCTGCCGCCCGAGACCCGGGCCCTGACCGGGGTCATCGACGAGCTGCGGCCCTACCTCCAGGTGTCGCTGCACGGGACCGATCTGGGCGGCAGCTGGGTCCAGTTGACGAGGGACGTGCCGGGGCTCGCCGAGTCGTTCGCCAAGTCGGCCGCGGAGCTGCACATTCCGGTGGAGGCCGGCGCCTCGGACGCGGCCGGCTGGCCGGTGTCCGGTCCCGGGGTGCGGGTGATGCCCGCGGTGGAGGCCGGCCCGGCGTACCCGAGCCTGCCGGACGACGCGCGGCACAGCACCTGGTACCGCGCCCACCGGTACGGCGGTCTGACAGCGGTCGTCGAGGTGCCGATGTGGGCCGCAGCCCTGGTGGACGATCCGGGTCCGCATCCGGCACCGGCGGCGGCGCTGCGGTATCTGGCGGACCGGCTGCAGCGGGACGCGCGGAAGGTGCGGCAGGTGCTCGAGGAGGCGCGGCCCGAGGCCATGACGGGCTCCGGGACCGCCGGCGGTCCGCTGCTGCGGGCGGCCGTCTGGGGGCTGGAGCTGGCACCGGGACTGGCCGACGACCTGATCCGCACCCCGCCCCCGGACGGCACGAGGGCGTACGTGAGCAGTGTGGACGCGTTCACGCGCCGGGTGCCGCTGCGGGCGGCGGCGATGCTGCTGCGGGAGCTGCGGGAGGCCGACGCGCACGCGGCGGCGCGTCTCGACCGGTTGGTCGCGTTGTGGAGCGATGCCTTCGCCGTGCACTTCCGGGCCCGCTGGGTGCCCGTGGAGCATCAGGTGGAGCACCAGGCCCGCACGGTCGTGGCGGCGGCACTGCACGCCCGCGCGTGACCGTGCGGCGCGCACGGGTGAGGGACGGGAAGCCGGAGCGAGCTGCCCCGGCTTCCCGTCCCTCTGGCCTACGACTCGTCCAAAGCGAACACGGAGCCGGTCCGGGCCCGCATCACGCACGCGTTCGGGAAGGTCTCCGTGTACTCGACCGGCTGCCCCCGCCACTGCCCGTGCGCGTGGGCGGTCACCGGGGCGTGGACCATCGTGCAGAAGGTGTCCCGTGTCGGGATGCCGGAGATCCGCCCGTCCGCCGCGGCGAGTTCCGCGCAGGCGTCGGCGGCGCGCGGGTGGCCGTGGGGCGGGTCGCAGAGGAGCAGGCTGCCGGGCGTCGTGCCGGTCCGGGCCCCGCCCCGGTCGACGCCGAGGATCAGCCAGGTGTCGGGGAGGGCCGCGCTCCGGGTGTCCGCCTGCGCGGGCGCGGCGCAGGCGAGGAGGGTGATCGCCGCCAGCAGGGCGCCCCGTACCGCTTTCCCTGAGGTGTGCGTGGTGTGCGTCATTCCAGATGCATCGGCACGGCGGTGCCGGAACCCCAGCCCGGCTCACCCGAACGGGAGCGTGCGCGCGGGTGCCGCATGGCCGGCTCGAACGCGACGGCCACGGCCCGCGTCCGGTACTCGACCTGGCGTGCGACCGGAATCCACCGTGTCGCACCGCGCCGCGCTCAGTTCGCTGCGAGCCGGTACGCCATCCGCCCGAAGCCGACCTGGTCGCCCTCGCGGACGACGGCCGCGCCGACGACCCGGCGTCCGTTCACCGTCGTGCCGTTGGTCGACCCGAGGTCCCGCAGCACCCACAGGTCGCCCTGTCGGTGGAGTTCCGCGTGCACACGGGAGACCGTCTCGTGGTTGAGCCGCAGCCCGTTGGCGGGATCGCGCCCTATGCGCAGCGGGCGGCCGGTGGCCGGATGGGGCAGCAGCAGCTTCGGCAGCCGCTCGGCCCGCCACGCCCCGCGCAGCCGAACCGTGAACCCGGAGACCGCCTCCACGGAGGAGAACAGCAGGCGCGAGAAGCGGCCTTCGGTGGGCAGGTCGGCGGTGAGCGGGACGAGTTCTTCGGGAGACCGGGCGGCGAGGGCGAGCTCCATGCGCCGGATGAACGTGTCGTGGGACAGCCGTCCCACGGCGGCACCGTCCCGCAGCACCTTCAGCGCCTTGTCGCGCTCCACGTCGGAGAGCCGCGCGGGGTACGTGTTGAACTCGAAGGACGACGTCACGCTGCTGATTGTCGGCCAGTGCGGGGCGGACTGTCCAGGAGACGGGAGAAGCGCCGTCCCGGCCGTCCCCACGGTCCCCCACACCTCCGGCAGTGATCCCCGCCACCGAAGGATCGTCCTCCAGCGGATCGATCTCCGGTGCAGCACGAGGGACGGGCTACGCGTCCGGTTCCGCGGCCCGCTCCAGCAGCGCCACCGGCGACCGCGCGAACAGCTCCGCCACGCGCGTGTGCCCCGTGAACTCCCGTCCCGGCTCCAGTACGTCGGCCCACCGGCCGGGTGGCAGTGCCAGCCGGGTCTCCCGCCAGCCGCCCGCCTCCGCCAGCCGCAGCGACAGCCGGGTCACGGCGGTCAGCACCGCACCGGAACGCACGAACGCCACGCAGTGCGCGGCTCCGGGCCCCTCGGTGGTCAGCGGCTCGTACGACGCCGTGTCGCCGAACGCCTCGGGCCGCCGTGCCCGCAGCCGCAGCGCGGCCCGCGTCACCGCGTCCTTGCCGACGCCGTTGAGGCCGGCGTCGGCGTCACTGCCGTCGCCCGCGCCCGGCGCGGACGGCTCGACGGCCGGGAAGCTCACCGCGCGCCGGTTGTCGGGGTCCACCAGGGCCCGGTACTCGAACTCGGTGCCCTGGTAGACGTCGGGCACGCCCGGCATCGTCAGGTGGACCAGGGCGGTGCCCAGCACGTTCGCGTGGATGTGCGGCTCGAGCGAGGTCCGGAACGCCGTCACCCGCCCGCCCGGCGCCCCGCACGGCCCCGCCTGCACGAACCGGGCCACCGCTTCCTCGTACGGCGGCTCCTGCTCCGTCCAGCTCGTGTAGAGCCCCGCCTCGCGCACATGCTTGAGCAGCGCTCCCGTCACCCGCTCCGGGTCCGCCGGGCCCAGTCCGAACACCGTCTGCCAGGCCGCCCACGCCAGCTGTGCGTCCGGCACGCCCTCGCCGGTGCGGGTCACCTCCGCGAGGACGTCCGCCCAGCGCCGCGGGCACTCGGTGAGCACATGGAGCGCGGACCGCACGTCGGCGCTGCGTTTGGTGTCGTGCGTCGACACCACCGTTCCCGTCGCCGGCCAGTCGCGCTGCACGCGCGTGCAGTAGGCGTGGAACCGCTCCGGGGACACCGCCGGATCGCCGGGGTTCTGGCCCACCTCCGTCGCCGACAGCAGCGGCACATAGCGGTAGAACGCCGTGTCCTCCACCGACTTGGCCCGCAGCGCCGACGCCGTCTGCGCGAACCGCGTACGGAACTCCGCCTGCCCCGGCCCGTCGCCGTACCGCCCGAGCACCAGATCCCGTACGACGTCCACCGCCCCGGCCTCCTCGGACACGGCGAAGCCGAGCCGGGCACCGGCCGCCGCCTCCTCGGTGACCACGCCGGCCGGGTCCACGGAGGTGTAGGGCCGGTACACCTCCAGCCGGACCAGCAGCTCCTGGAGCGCGGTGCGCAGCGCCCAGGGCGCGCGGTCGCGCAGCGCGGGCTCGGGCGAGGTGGCGCACAGGCGGTGCGCCACCCGGGTCAGCCGGTCCACCTCGGCGGCCAGCTCGTGCGTGAGCACCTTGTACGCGGCCCGCCGCACCGTCGCCGCCCACTCGCCGCCCCGGTCCGTCTGCGGCGCCGCGAACCGCCGGTACTGGCCGAGCAGCTCCCCGAACCCCGCCGGGTCGGTGAACAGGCCGTCCACGTGCCGCAGGGCGTCGTAGCCGGTGGTGCCGGCGACCGGCCAGGAGGCGGGCAGCGGCTCGCCGTCGGCCAGGATCTTCTCCACCACGGTCCAGCGGCCCTCGGTCGCCGCGTGCAGCCGCCGCAGATACCCGTCCGGGTCGGCGAGCCCGTCCGGATGATCGACGCGCAGCCCGTCGACCACGCCCTCGCGCAGCAACTGGAGGATCTTGGCGTGGGTGGCCTCGAACACCTCCGGGTCCTCGACCCGCACCCCGATCAGCTCGGAGATACTGAAGAACCGCCGGTAGTTGAGTTCCGTGCGGGCCAGGCGCCACCACACCGGGCGGTACCACTGGGCGTCCAGCAGTTGCGGCAGCGGCAGCAGGGCGGTGGCCTCGCGCAGCGGGAACGCGTGGTCGTGGTAGCGCAGCACGTCGCCGTCGGCCTTCAGCCTGCCGAGCTCCGCGCCGAGCGGCCCGCCCAGCACCGGCAGCAGCACCTGGCCGTCCTGCGCCTCCCAGTCGATGTCGAACCACCGCGCGTGGCGCGACGCGGGCCCTTCGCGCAGCACCTCCCACAGGGCGCGGTTGTGGCGTGGGGACATCGCCATGTGGTTCGGGACGATGTCCACGACCAGGCCGAGTCCGTGCTCCCGCGCGGTGCGCGACAGGGCCCGCAGCGCCTGCTCGCCGCCCAGCTCCTCTCGCACGCGCGCGTGGTCCACCACGTCGTAGCCGTGCGGCGAGCCCGGCACCGCCTCCAGGACGGGGGACAGGTGCAGGTGCGACACTCCGAGCGAGGCCAGGTACGGCACGGCGGCCGCCGCTGCCGCGAACGGGAAGTCGGGCCGCAGCTGCAGCCGGTAGGTGGCGGTGGGGACCGCGGGGTCGGGTCGCTCAAGGGTCATGCAGACGTACGTACCCGCCCTGCCGTCCTTCCTGTCATCAGTGACCCGGCTGCCGCTGGACCGACCGCTACACAGGACGCTGAAGTACCGTCAGGCTCCGGTCGGTCAGCGTCAGCCGGGCACCGGCCCGCACCTTCGGGCCGGTGCCCGGCGGTACGCAGTCCTCGCGGGCGGTGTCGACGACGACCTGCCACTGCCGGCCGTGGTCGACCGGCACCACGAACTCCAGCGGGCCGGGGGAGGCGTTGAACATCAGCAGGAACGAGTCGTCCGTGATGCGTTCGCCGCGCTGTCCGGGTTCCGAGATCGCGTTGCCGTTGAGGAACACCGTCAGCGCCGAGGCCCGCGCCGAGTCCCAGTCCCGCTGGGTCATCTCCGCCCCCTCCGGGGTGAACCAGGCGATGTCGGACAGGTCGTCGTGGGTGCCCTCCACCGGCCGTCCGTGGAAGAAGCGGCGCCTGCGGAAGACCGGATGGTTCTTGCGCAGCCACACCATCGCGCGGGTGAAGGCCAGCAGCTGCCGACGGGCGTCGTCACCGTCGTCCTCGCCGCCGTCCGCGTCCCCGCCCCTGCCGGCGCCCTGCCCGTCCTTCCCGCGCCCGTCCCGCTGGTTCCGCTCCGAGGGCCAGTCGAGCCAGGCCAGCTCGTTGTCCTGGCAGTAGGCGTTGTTGTTGCCGCGCTGGGTGCGGGCGGCCTCGTCGCCGTGACTGATCATCGGCACGCCCTGGGAGAGCATCAGCGTCGCGATGAAGTTCCGCATCTGCCGGGCGCGCAGCCGCAGCACGGCCGGGTCGTCGGTCTCGCCCTCGGCGCCGCAGTTCCAGGACCGGTTGTGGCTCTCGCCGTCCCGGTCGTCCTCGCCGTTGGCCGCGTTGTGCTTGTGGTCGTAGGACACCAGGTCGTGCAGGGTGAAGCCGTCGTGGCAGGTCACGAAGTTGATCGAGGCCAGCGGGCGCCGTCCGTCGTCCTGGTACAGGTCGGAGGAGCCGGTCAGCCGGGAGGCGAACTCCGCGAGCGTGCGCGGCTCGCCCCGCCACAGGTCCCGCACGGTGTCCCGGTACTTGCCGTTCCACTCGGTCCACAGCGGCGGGAAATTGCCCACCTGGTAGCCGCCCTCGCCCACGTCCCACGGCTCGGCGATCAGCTTCACCTGGGAGACCACCGGGTCCTGCTGCACCAGGTCGAAGAACGACGAGAGCCTGTCCACCTCGTGGAACTGCCGCGCCAGGGTCGCCGCGAGATCGAAGCGGAACCCGTCGACATGCATCTCGGTGACCCAGTACCGCAGCGAGTCCATGATCATTTGCAGTACGTGCGGGGACCGCATGAGCAGGGAGTTCCCCGTCCCCGTCGTGTCGGTGTAGTGACGCCTGTCCTGTGCCAGCCGGTAGTAGCTCGGGTTGTCGATGCCCTTGAAGGACAGCGTCGGGCCCAGATGGTTGCCCTCGGCGGTGTGGTTGTAGACGACGTCGAGGATGACCTCGATACCGGCCTCGTGCAGCGCCTTCACCGCCGACTTGAACTCCAGCACCTGCTGACCGCGGTCGCCCCAGGACGCGTAGGCGTTGTGCGGGGCGAAGAAGCCGATGGTGTTGTAGCCCCAGTAGTTGTTCAGGCCCATGTCCACCAGACGGTGGTCGTTCACGAACTGGTGAACCGGCATCAGCTCCAGCGCCGTCACCCCGAGTTCGGTCAGATGCTCGATCAGCGCCGGGTGCGCGAGGCCCGCGTAGGTGCCGCGCAGCTCCTCCGGCAGCCCCGGATGGCGCATGGTGAGACCCTTGACGTGCGCCTCGTAGATCACCGTGTGGTGGTACTCCGTCCGGGGCGGCCGGTCGTCACCCCAGTCGAAGTACGGGTTGACCACGACCGACGTCATCGTGTGCGGCGCCGAGTCCAGGTCGTTGCGCCGCTCGGGCGCGTCGAAGTGGTAGCCGTACACCTCCTCGCCCCAGCGGATCGACCCGCTGATCGCACGCGCGTACGGGTCGAGGAGCAGCTTCGCCGAGTTGCAGCGCAGCCCCCGTTCGGGGCGTACGGCCCGTGCACACGGAAGCCGTAACGCTGCCCGGGCATGATGCCGGGCAGGTACGCGTGCCGCACGAACGCGTCGCTCTCGCGCAGTTCGACCGCCGTCTCGGAGCCGTCGTCGTGCAGCAGACACAGCTCTACTCGGTCCGCGGCCTCCGTGAAGACCGCGAAATTCGTGCCGGCGCCGTCGTACGTGGCACCGAGGGGATACGCCTCGCCTGGCCAGACCTGCATGGACACGACTCTTTCAGGTGGACGGCCCCGGTGGGGGCGCTTGGCCCCGAGTGTTGCCGTGTCGTCCCGTGCCGTACCGGGTCTTCGGGCCGGAACTCCCTGGCGGCGGCGCTGTGAAAAAACCGTGAATCCGCCCACTCGTGGGGAGAGGTCATGGTGGAAAAGCCTTGTGGAAGGCGGAAGTTGAGAAACGACCCCGCCATCAGGCTGCACCGCGCACCGCATGCGGAGTACTCTCCTTGATCGTTGGGGCTGGGAGTGCTCGGGGGAGCGGAAGGCGGTGCGTGGGTGGGCTCGGGAGGGCTGGAGCTGCCCCCTGGTGACGAGGGTCACGAGGGAAACTCCACGGACGTCCCGCCCGGCGCGGTGTCGCTGGCGCGGCCGATGGACGCGGGCTCGATCGGGCCGGACCTGGCCTGGGGCGCCGACGACTGGAGCGAGGTGCGGACCCGTGCCCAGCGGGCCGGCCGCGCCTACATCTGGCTGAACCTCGTCGAACAGCGGCTGCGCTCGGTCGTCGCCGCCGTACTGCGTCCGGTCTACGAGCCGGTGCACGGCGACGACTGGGTGGTCGCCGCCGCCGGACCCGCCGGACAGGAGTGGGTGCAGCGCGCGGTCGCGGTGCGCGAGGTCAGCCGCCGCAAGGGATATCTGCTCGACCCGGCCGACGACAACGTGATCTCCTTCCTCACGCTCCCTCAGCTGCGGGAGCTGATGGTCCAGCACTGGCCTTGCTTCGAGCCGTACTTCGACGACCGACGGGACGTCGAACTGGTCCTGGACGAGCTGGAGGTCACCCGCAACGTCGTCTCCCGCAACCGGGCGTTGTCCGAGGCGGTGCTGAACCAGGCCGAGCGTGCCTCGGCGCGGCTGCTGGAGATACTCGGCGCCGACGGCGACGTGCCGTCCGCGCGCCGGCTGCCCGTCGACGCGGTGGAGGACCTGGTCGGCGACCGGTACGCGGACGTGGTCGCCGTCCACCCCGACCGGGTGCGGCTGCTCCGCCAGTTTCCGGCCGAGGACATCTTCGGTGGCGCCCGCCGCCTGGACGCCATCGGCATCGGCCTCAACCTGCTGGTGCAGAACTTCTCCGGGCGCCGTCTGGTGCGGCTCGCCGAATCCGGCTGCCGGGTGCGGCTGCTGTTCCTCAACCCCGCCTCCAGCGCGGTCAAGCGCCGCGAGCGCGAACTCGGCCTCAAACGCGGGGAACTCGGCCGCGCGGTCGAGATGAACATCCTCCACATGCGCCGGGTGCGGTCCCGGCTGCGCGACCCGGGCGCCTTCGAGATCCAGGTCTACGACGAGACGCCCCGCTGCACGGCGTACCTCGTGGACGGGGACGGCGCCGACGGCGTCGGCGTGGTGCAGAACCATCTGCGCCGGGCCCGGGGGATGGAGGTTCCGGTGCTGGTGCTGCGCAACGGCAGCAAGGTGGTCAAACCGGGTGAGGCCGAGGAGGGCGGACTGTTCCCGACGTACCGCGAGGAGTTCGAGCAGATGTGGGTGGATTCGCGCCCGGTGTCGTGAACGCCTTTCCTGCGGTCGCCTGTCGTGAACTGTCCCGACCGGTAAACGGAAGGCGGCCTTCGGGCTGTCAGTGGCGCGTGCGAAGGTGGGGACCACTGGGGGAACGCACCACACAGAAGGGGGACGGCCCATGGGCTGGCACCGGGAGCTGCTGATCGGCTTCGACCTGGAGACGACGGGCACCGACCCGCGCGAGGCACGGATCGTCACGGGGGCCGTGATCGAGGTCAGGGACGGAGAGCCGCTGGGGCGCCGGGAGTGGCTGGCCGACCCCGGTGTGCCCATCCCGGCGGACGCGGTGGCCGTGCACGGCATCAGCGGTGAGCGGGCGGCGGCCGAGGGAAGCCCCGCCGACCAGGTGGCCGACGCGATCGCCGACGTCCTGACCACCCACTGGAGCGCGGGCGTCCCGGTCGTCGCCTACAACGCCGCGTTCGATCTGACGTTGCTCTCCGCCGAACTGCGCCGGTACGGGCTGCCGTCGCTGCGCGACCGGCTGGGCGGCGTCGACCCCGCCCCGGTCATCGATCCGTACACGATCGACCGCAGCGTCGACCGTTATCGCCGCGGCAAGCGCAACCTCGAAGCGGTCTGCGCGGAGTACGGCGTCGCGCTCGACTCCGCGCACGACGCGGCGGCCGACGCGCTCGCCGCGGCCCGGCTGGCCGGCGCGATAGCGGGCCGCCACCCGAAGGTCGCGGCCCTCGGCCCGGCGGAGCTGCACCGCCGTCAGATCGATTGGTACGCCGAATGGGCGGCGGACTTCCAGAGCTTCCTGCGCCGCAAGGGCGACGCCACCGCGACCGTCGACGGGACCTGGCCGCTGCGGGAGCCGGCGGACGAGCGGGTCTGACCCGGCGCCGCGGGAAGCCTCCCGCGAGACGTCCGGGCGGAGGTGTGCGGAACCAGGGCGTTCGGAATCAGAACGGGTACCAGCGGACGGTCGGGTCGCCGTCCCGGAGGGACGCCACGCGGCGCTCGAACTCGGCCAGGGCCTTCGGGTTGCTCGGCGCGTGCTGGGCGACCCAGGCGCAACTGGCCGTCTCCCGCGCGCCGCGCAGTACCGCGCACCCCTCCCAGGCGCGCACGTCCCAGCCGTACGTCTCGGTGAAGGACGCGTACGCCTCGTCCGACAGCCCGTAGCGGTCGTGGGACAGGGCCATGACCACTAGATCGTGCTCGCGCAGATCGGCGGAGAAGGTCTCCAGGTCGACCAGGACCGGCCCGTCCGGTCCGACGTGCACGTTCCGGGGCAGCGCGTCCCCGTGGACGGGCCCCGGCGGCAGCTGGGGCGTCAGCGCCGCTGCGGCCGCCGCGAAACCGTCGCGCCGCTCGCGCAGGTACGCGGCGTCCTCGGGGTCGATCACCTCGCCCGCGAGCCGCAGCCAGCGTTCCACACCGCCCAGCAACTCGCGGGGCGGCAGCCCGAAGGAAGGAGTGGGCAGGGCGTGGACCACCCGCAGCAGCGCGGCCAGGTCCCGGGGCTCGGCTGCCCGCACCGGCGCGGGCAGCCGGTGCCACACCGTCACCGGGTACCCCTCGACCAGCAGTGCCCGGGGCACCGCCGCCCGCACCGCGGGTACGCCCGCCTCGGCGAGCCACAGCGCGACGGTCAGCTCCCGGCGGGCCCGTTCCAGCAGGCCGCCGTCGCGGCCGACCTTGACGACCAGGTCACCGGCGGCGAACACCGCGTTCTCGCCCAGGGCGAGCAACCGCGCGTCCCCGGCGGCCGCGCGCCCCGACAGTACGCCCGCCGCCGCCAGGACGTCCCGCGCCCGTGCCTCGTCCATCCGTCCGCCTCCGTGCCTGTACCTGACCTGTGCCCACTGCCGGTCGGATCCGGTTCTTCTTCGGGTCCTGCTCCGGGTCCGTCTCCGGTCCGCGCCGGTCGCCCGACCGTGTCCGCACCGTCGGTAAGTGTCGCATTCGCACAGGTCGGCCGAACGCGGCGTGTCCCGGTACCCGGCGCGGCAGGCCGGCAGGCGGGAAGGCGACGGACCCCGGTGGTGCAGCGCCGGCCCCTTGATTCCTGTTGCACGAGACGTCTCGTCTCGCCTAAGGTCAGGGCATGACCAGTCCCGCTCACATCGCCATGTTCTCCATCGCCGCCCACGGCCACGTGAACCCGAGCCTCGAGGTGATCCGCGAACTCGTGGCGCGTGGCCACCGGGTGACGTATGCGATCCCGCCGGTCTTCGCGGACAAGGTCGCCGAGACCGGAGCCGAGGTGAAGCTCTGGAACTCCACGCTGCCCTCGCCCGACGACGACCCGGAGGCGTGGGGGAGCACCCTGCTGGACAACGTGGAGCCGTTCCTCGACGACGCGATCCAGGCACTCCCGCAGCTGATCGAGGCCTACGAGGGGGACACCCCCGACCTGGTGCTGCACGACATCACCTCCTACCCGGCGCGCGTGCTCGGCCACCGCTGGGGCGTACCCGTGGTCTCCCTCTCACCGAACCTCGTCGCCTGGGAGGGATACGAGAAGGAGGTCGGCGAGCCGATGTGGGAGGAGCCGCTCAGGACCGAGCGCGGCCAGGCCTACTACGCCCGCTTCCACGCGTGGCTGGAGGAGAACGGGATCACCGAGCACCCCGACCCGTTCGTGGGCCGTCCCGCCCGCTCCCTCGTCCTGATCCCGAAGGCGCTGCAGCCCAACGCCGACCGGGTCGACGAGAGCGTGTACACCTTCGTCGGAGCCTGCCAGGGCGACCGGAGCGCCGAGGGGCGGTGGCAGCGGCCCTCCGGCGCGGGGCAGGTCGTCCTGGTGTCGCTCGGGTCCTCGTTCACCAAGCAGCCGGGCTTCTACCGGGAGTGCCTCAAGGCCTTCGGCGACCTGCCCGGCTGGCATCTGGTGCTCCAGATCGGCAAGCACGTCGACCCCGCCGAACTGGGCGACGTACCGGCGAACGTCGAGGTGCGCCCCTGGGTGCCGCAGCTCGCGGTCCTGAAGCAGGCCGATCTGTTCCTCACCCACGCGGGTGCCGGCGGCAGTCAGGAAGGGCTGGCCACGGCCACACCGATGATCGCCGTACCTCAGGCCGTGGACCAGTTCGGCAACGCGGACATGCTCCAGGCGCTCGGCGTCGCCCGGCACGTCCCGGCCGAGGAGGCGACCGCCGAGACCCTGCGCGCGGCGGCCCTCGGTCTCGTCGGCGACCCGGAGGTCGCCCGCCGGCTGAAGGAGATCCAGGCCGGGATGGCCCAGGAGGGCGGCACCCACAGGGCGGCCGGCCTCATCGAGGCGGAGCTGTCGAAGCAGCGGTAGCCGCGGGGAGCGGGGGCCCGGCACAGTCACCGGCCCCCGCTCCCCCTTCCTCGCTCCTGCGGGATGCTGGGATGCCGGGATTACGGGATCAGACAGGTGATCAGGGTGCCAAACGGCCGGCGGAGCCCTTCCGGCTTTCCTCCGCAACCTTGTGAACAAGTCACAGGTGCGGGTAGCGGTTGATCCGGTCCCGTGGGTCGGCAAGAGTTCGTACAGCCCACGCCGCCCCACCTCACCGCACCCCGCGCGGACACGGCCGTCGTGCCCACCCCCACGGGGTGCGACGGCCGCCCTATCGTGTGGGCATGGCGACAACATACGCGGCGCTGCTGCGCGGGATCAATGTGGGCGGCAGCAGAAGAGTCCCGATGGCCGAACTGCGCACCCTGATGGAGGGTCTCGGGCACGACGCGGTGCGCACCCACCTCCAGAGCGGCCAGGCGGTGTTCACCTCCCCGCACGGCGACGAGGAGTCGCTGGCCGCCGAACTCGCGGAGGCGATCGAGCGGCACTTCGGCTTCGCCGTCGACGTGATCGTGCGCGACCACGCCTATCTCCGGGGCGTCGCCGACGCCTGCCCGTTCCCGGCCGCCGAGTCGGCCCCCAAACAGCTTCACGTCACCTATTTCTCCGCCGCCGTCGGCGCCGACCGCTTCACGCAGATCGACGGGGCGGCCCACCTGCCCGAGGAGTTCCGCCTCGGCGACCGCGCCCTTTACCTGTACGCCCCGGACGGCCTCGGCCGCTCCAAACTCGCCGAGCAGCTGGCCAGGCCCCGGATCACCAAGGGCGTCATCGCCACCACCCGCAACTGGAACACCGTCGCCAAGCTCGTGGAGCTCACCCGTGCATGAGGAGAACACAGCCGTGAACGCCGCCATCGAGGGGGAACTGAAACTCCTGGACCCCGAGGTGCGCCGCTCGCCCGAGCGGGTCGGGGCACTGCTGCATCCGGAGTTCGTCGAGTTCGGTGCCTCCGGACGGATCTGGGACCGCGACTCGGTCATCGTCCTGCTCGCCGACGAACACGTGTGGGGGGACCCGGCCGGCACCGTCTCCGGTATCAAGGCCACACGGCTTGCCCCCGACGTCGTCCATCTCACCTACGACACGGACCACAACGGTCGCCGCGCGCACCGTAGTTCGCTGTGGCGTCGCACCGGCCAGGACTGGCTTCTCTACTTCCACCAGGGGACGCTGTTCGACCCGGACGAGGCGTGACGGGTCTGGTGAGGGTCCGGCCGTACACCCTCGAGCCCGCGCCGTCAGGCCCCCACCGCCGTCAGCGCCGGCATCCGCGCCGCGTCGTACCGCTCCAGCAGGACCCGCGCCACCTCGGGGGCCGGGCCCAGCACGTCCGCCCGGACGTCCGCCGCCGCCGCGCCCCGCACGATGCGGTCCGGGAGGAAGCCGGGGGCGAGCACGTACGGGGCCACGGCGACGCGCTCACAGCCGAGGGCGTGCAGCTCCCGCACGGCATCCTCGGTGCGGGGGAACCCCGCGGAAGAACCGGCGGAGGCGAACGCAGGCCGCACGGCGCACCAACCGGTGTGCCGCCACTCCCGCGCGATTGCTGCGATCACTGCGATCGCCTCCGGGTCGGTGGACCCCGCCGAGGCCAGGACGACCCCGGTCGAGGGCTTGTCGGCGGGCGTCAGGCCCGCCTCGTACAGCCGGCGTTCCAGCGCGGTGAGGAGCAGGGGGGACGGGCCCAGGACGTCCGCCTGACGGACGCGCAGCCGGGTGGGCGCCTCCGCGAGGACCGCCGGGATGTCCGTCTTGGCGTGGAAGGCGCGGGTCAGCAGCAGCGGGAGGGCCACCACGTCGCGCACCCCCTCCGCCGCGAGGGACTCCAGCACCCCCGGCACGGACGGGATGTTGAAGTCGAGGAAGCCGGTCTCCACCCGCAGTCCCGGCCGCAGCGACCGCACCCGCCGCACCAGGGCGTGCACGGTCGCGGCATGCCGTGGATCGCGGCTGCCGTGGGCGACGACGAGAAGTACCGGACGGCGCATGGTCGGCTCAGTCCTTCGCCAGCAGGCCGCGGCTGCGCAGGACCCACCGCTCCAACGGGCTGAAGATCAGCAGGTCGATGGCGATGCCCACGGTCAGGATCAACAGGATCGCCTCGAACACCATGGCCATGTCGCTGGCGTTGCGGCCGTTCTCCAGCAGCTGTCCGAGGCCGATGCCGAGGTCCGGGAACGACGCGATGATCTCCGCCGCCATCAGCGAGCGCCAGGAGAACGCCCAGCCCTGCTTCAGACCCGCCACGTAGCCGGGCAGCGCGGCCGGCAGCACCGATGTGCCAGGTGCCCTTCAGTCCCGTCGCGCCGAGCGTACGGCCGGCCCGCACGAACAGGGGGGACACCTGGTCGACGCCGGATACCAGACCGTTGGCGATGGAGGGGACCGCGCCGAGCAGGATCACCGCGTACATCATCTGGTTGTTCAGGCCCAGCCAGATCACGGCCGGCGGCACCCACGCCACCGACGGCAGGGACTGCAGCCCGGACAGGATCGGGCCGAGCGCCGCGCGCACGAACTTCACCCGCGCCACCAGCAGACCCAGCGGGGTGCCGATCAGCAGCGCGAAGAAGAAGCCGAGCAGTCCGCGCGAGACGCTGGTCCAGATGTAGCCGAGCAGTTCGCCCTCGAGCCACGCCTGCCGCAGGACGCCCCACACGGCGCCCGGCGAGGGCAGCTTGGTGGGATCGTCGACGATCTCGAACGAGACCAGTGCCTGCCACACCGCCAGCACCAGGGCGACGGCGAGGACCGGCGGCAGGATCTTCTCGACGAACGTCCGGCGCCACGGCTTGCGGCCCCGCTGCACCGTCTCCAGCGCGTCGAGCCCCGCCTCCAGACCGGCGAGGTCACCGCCGTCCTTGGTGGTCGTCTCAGTGCTTGCCATGACGGCGGATCTCCCCACGGAGTTCTTCGGTGATCTCGAGGGACAGTTCCGCCACCGCGGTGTCCTCGATACGGCGCGGATGCTCGATGTCCACCGTCCACTGGCGGGCGATCCGGCCCGGCCGGGACGACAGCAGCACCACTCGCCCGGCGAGCCGGACGGCCTCGCGCACGTTGTGCGTGACGAACAGGACGGACAGCCGGCCCGCGGCGGAGCCGCTGGTGTTCGCAGTGCGCCAGATCCGGGTCAGCTCGTCGTGCAGCACGTCCCGCGTGATGGCGTCCAGCGCGGCGAACGGCTCGTCCATCAGCAGCAGCCTGCTCTCCTGGGCGAGCGCCCGCGCCAGCGCCACCCGCTGACGCATACCGCCGGACAGCTCGTGCACCCGCTTGCCGTGGGCGCCCCCCAGCCGGACCAGTTCCAGCAGTTCCTCGGCCCGGCCGCGGCGCTCGGACTTCGGCACGCCCCTGAGCTTCAGGGCGAGTTCGATGTTCTTGCCCGCGGTCAGCCAGGGGAACAGCGCGTGCTCCTGGAACATCAGCGCCGGGCGCCCGTCCGTGCTGATCGTGCCGATGGTGGGCCGGTCGAGGCCCGCGACCAGGTTGAGCAGCGTGGACTTGCCGCAGCCCGAGGCGCCCAGCAGGGTGACGAACTCGCCGGGCGCGACATCGAGGGTGATGTCGTCCAGTACGAGCTGCCGCCCGGCCGGGCCCGGATACGACTTCGAGACGTGCTCGATCCGGGCGGCGTGGGTGGCTGCCGTCTCGGTGCCGTCGGCGGCCTTGGCGAGGGTGGTGGCCATGGTCGTCACCTCCTGGGACGTTTCTTCGGGATCCGGGATCAGTGGGCGCCGAGACCGGCGTCGTCGAAGGCGGGTGTGCCCTCGGCCGCGAGGACCTTGTCGAGGAGCTTGAGGTCGTAGACGCCGCTCAGGTCGGGCTTCTTCAACAGGCCCACCGCAACGGCGTGTTCCGCCTGGGCGTCGAGGGTGGCGGCCAGCGGGTCGTCGGTGAACCGGATCGACTTCCACGCCGGGTCCAGTACGTCGGCCGGCAGCGCCTTGCCGGAGTCGGCCGCCAGTTGCTCGTTGGCGGCGGCCTTGGCCTCGTCCGGGTGGGCGTTGATCCACCGGTTGGTCTCGACCGACGCCTTGAGCACCGCCTCGACGGCCTTCGGGTGCTGCTCCAGGAACTCCTGGCGCACGACGATGTTCGTGATGACGAACTCCTCGTCCGGCCACAGCGAGGCCTCGTCCAGCAGCACCTTCCCGCCCTCGGCGACCAGCTTCGACGCGGTGGGCTCCGGCACCCACGCCCCGTCGACCGACCCGGCCGCGAAGGCGTCCGGGGTCACCTTGTTGTCGCTGCGGACGACCGTCACATCGCCTTTGCCGCTCTGCGGATCGACCGTCCAGCCCTGTTCGGACGCCCAGTTGAGGAACGCCACGTCCTGTGTGTTGCCGAGCTGCGGTGTCGCGATCCGCTTGCCCTCGACGTCCTCGAGGGACTTCACCCGGTCCGGGTTCACCACCAGCTTCACCCCGCCGGACGCCGAACCGCCGATGATCCGCAGGTTCTTGCCGCCCGACTTGACGTAGCCGTTGATCGCCGGGGAGGGGCCGATCCAACCAATGTCGATGGAACCGGAGTTGAGCGCCTCGATCTCGGACGGCCCCGCGTTGAAGACCGCGTACCGCGCCTCGGTGGCGCCGAGCTCCTTCTGGAAGAAGCCCTTCTGGTTGCCCACCAGCGCGGTCCCGTGGGTGAGGTTGCCGAAGTATCCGATCCTGACCGAGTCGAGGCCGTCGATCTTCCGCGCCCCGGCGGCGATGCCGGCCGTGCCGTTGTCCTTGGCCTGGGAGCCGTAGCCGCACCCGGCGAGGGTGAGCAGTACCAGCGCGGCCGTCACGGCGAACGCGCGGCGCGGGGCGGAGATGGCAGGCACGGGAGGTGTTCCTCTCGGAGGCCCGGCGGTCACGGACTCTTACGTCGCGGCCGGGAGGTGGGCGGGTTTTCGCCTACGGCGATGGGTGCTGAGGGCGCGCAAGCAGTGCGCGTACGTCATCGCGCACATCGGGCCACCCCGCCCTGCCCGCTTCCCAGGGCGCCTCCCCCCACGCGCCCGCCCTCCTTGGCGAACGTGACGTAGAAACCGGTGGAGTTCATGTTCAGAAGTCCCATCCGTCCTCGTCCGCGCCCTTGACGGGCTCGGGGGCGGCGAAGGACTCGCCGGCCATGCCCGCGGTGAGCGTGGTGCCGTCGTTCGGGTCGATGAGGATGAACGAACCGGTGCGCCGCGAGTCCGCGTACGAGTCGGCCGGCAGCGGCTCGGCGGTACGGATCTTCACCCGGCCGATGTCGTTGGCGACGAGCTGCCCGGGGTGCGGGTGCAGGGACAGGTCGTCCAGCGTCAGCCGGGCCGGGATGTCCTTCACGATCGCCTTGACCGTGCGGGTCCCGTGCTTGAGCAGCACCCGGTGGCCGACCGTCAGCGGCTGGTCGGCGACATGGCACACGGTGGCCTCGACGTCCTGCGTCGTGGCCGGCGCGTCCTTGCTCGGGACGAGCAGGTCACCGCGGGAGATGTCGATGTCGTCCGCCAGCAGCAGCGTCACCGACTGCGGCGTCCAGGCCGCCTCGACGGGCTTGCCCAGCAGGTCGATCCCGGTGATCGTCGTCGTCCGGCCGGACGGCAGCACGGTCACCTCGTCGCCGGTGCGGAACGTCCCCGCGGCGATCTGACCGGCGTACCCGCGGTAGTCCGGGTGCTCGGCGCTCTGCGGCCGGATCACGTACTGCACGGGCAGCCGGGCGTGGCAGTGCGCCAGGTCGTGGCTGACCGGCACCGTCTCCAGGTGCTCCAGTACCGTCGGGCCGCCGTACCAGTCCATGTGCGCCGACGGTTCCACGACGTTGTCGCCGACGAGTGCCGAGATCGGGATCGCGGTGACCTCCGGCACGCCCAGCTCGGTCGCGTACGCCGTGAACTCCTCGGCGATCCGCGCGAACACCGCCTCCTCGTAGCCGGTCAGGTCCATCTTGTTGACGGCCAGGACGACATGGGGCACGCGCAGCAGGGCGGCGATGGCGGCGTGCCGCCGGGTCTGCTCGACGACACCGTTGCGGGCGTCGACGAGGACGACGGTCAGCTCCGCGGTGGAGGCACCGGTGACCATGTTGCGGGTGTACTGCACATGGCCCGGGGTGTCGGCGAGGATGAACCGGCGCCGCGGCGTGGCGAAATAGCGGTACGCCACGTCGATGGTGATGCCCTGTTCCCGCTCGGCCCGCAGTCCGTCGGTGAGCAGGGCGAGGTCGGGAGCCTCCTGACCGCGGCTCACCGATGCCCGCTCCACGGCCTCGAGTTGGTCGGTGAGGACCGACTTGGAGTCGTGCAGCAGCCGGCCCACCAGGGTGGACTTGCCGTCGTCCACGGAACCGGCGGTGGCGAACCGCAGCAGGGTGGTCTCCGAGAGCGCCTCGCTTGTGATCGTGCTCATGTCTAGAAGTACCCCTCGCGCTTGCGGTCTTCCATCGCTGCCTCGGAGAGCTTGTCGTCGGCGCGGGTGGCCCCGCGCTCGGTCAGCCGGGAGGCGGCGATCTCGGTGATCACCTTCTCGATGGAGTCGGCCCCGGAGTCGACCGCGCCGGTGCAGGACATGTCGCCCACCGTCCGGTAGCGGACCAGCCGCTTCTCGACGCTCTCGCCGTCCTTCGGGCCGCCCCAGTCGCCGGCGGTCAGCCACATGCCGCCCCGCCGGAACACCTCACGCTGGTGGGCGTAGTAGATCTGCGGGAGTTCGATCTTCTCGCGGGCGATGTACTGCCACACGTCCAGTTCGGTCCAGTTGGACAGCGGGAACACCCGGACGTGTTCCCCGGGGGCGTGCCGGCCGTTGTAGAGGTTCCACAGTTCGGGCCGCTGGCGGCGGGGGTCCCACTGGGAGAACTCGTCGCGCAGGGAGAACACCCGTTCCTTGGCGCGGGCCTTCTCCTCGTCCCGGCGGCCACCACCGAACACGGCGTCGAACTTCTCGGCGGCGATCTTCTCGGTGAGCGGCAGCGTCTGGAGCGGGTTGCGGGTGCCGTCGGGGCGTTCGCGCAGCACTCCGCGGTCGATGTACTCCTGCACGGAGGCGACGTGCAGCCGCAGCCCGTGCCGCGCGACCGTGCGGTCGCGGTACTCGAGGACCTCGGGGAAGTTGTGCCCGGTGTCGACGTGCAGCAGCGAGAAGGGGATGGGCGCCGGAGCGAAGGCCTTCAGCGCCAGGTGCAGCATCAGGATGGAGTCCTTGCCGCCGGAGAAGAGGATCACCGGGTTCTCGAACTCGCCCGCGACCTCGCGGAAGATGTGCACCGCCTCCGACTCGAGGGCGTCGAGGTGGGAGAGGGCGTACGGGCCGGTCGCACCGCCGGTGCCCTCGCCGCCCGTCTCGACCGTGGCCACGATTGTCATGCCAGTCCCCTTTCGCTCAGCAGGGCGTGCACCGCCGCGGCGGATTCCTGGACGGTCTGGTGCTGCGACTCGATGCGCAGATCGGGTGAGACGGGAGCCTCGTACGGGTCGTCCACCCCGGTCAGCCCGGTGAGCTCACCCGCGGCCTGCTTGGCGTACAGGCCCTTCACGTCGCGTTCGGAGCACACCGCGACCGGAGTCGCCACATGCACCTCGACGTACGACGTGCCGTTCGTCTCGTGACGCTCGCGGACCGCGTCCCGGCTGTCGGCGTACGGCGCGATCACCGGGACCAGTGCGGTGACGCCGTTACGGGCGAGCAGTTCGGCGACGAAGCCGATGCGCTGCACGTTGGTGTGCCGGTCCTCGCGACTGAAGCCGAGGCCCGCGGAGAGGAACTCGCGGATCTCGTCGCCGTCGAGCAGTTCGACACGTCGGCCCCGCTCGCGCAGCCGATCGGCCAGCTCGTGGGCGATGGTGGTCTTGCCTGCGCTCGGCAGACCAGTGAGCCAGACGGTGGCTCCGGTCGTCACGTCGGTCTCCTGGTTCGTGGCGGTCGTGGCGGTGGTAGCGGTCGAGGGGGACATGAGGGGCGCTGAGGACGTGGAGGGCGCGGTCATGGTCAGCCGTGCAGTCCGCACTCGGTCTTGGCGCGGCCCGCCCAGCGTCCGGCGCGGGCGTCCTCGCCCTCCAGCACACGGCGGGTGCAGGGTGCGCAGCCCACCGAGGCGTAACCGTCCGTCAGCAGCGGGTTGGTGAGCACGCCGTGCTCGGCGACGTAGGTGTCCACGTCGTCCTGGGTCCAGCGGGCGATGGGGGAGACCTTGACCTTCTGCCGCTTCTCGTCCCAGCCGACGACCGGGGTGTCCGCCCGGGACGGGGACTCGTCGCGGCGCAGCCCGGTCGCCCAGGACAGGTAGCCCCGCAGGCCCTCCTCCAGCGGCCGCACCTTGCGCAGCTTGCAGCACAGGTCGGGGTCGCGGTCGTGCAGCTTCGGCCCGTACTCGGCGTCCTGTTCCGCGACCGTCTGCCGCGGGGTGAGCGTGATGACGTTGACGTCCATCACGGCCTCCACCGCGTCCCGGGTGCCGAGGGTCTCCTCGAAGTGGTAGCCGGTGTCGAGGAACACCACGTCGACGCCGGGCAGGGCTCGGGAGGCGAGGTGGGCGACCACCGCGTCCTCCATCGACGAGGTCACGCAGAACCGCGGGCCGAAGGTCTCGGCGGCCCACGTCAGGATCTCCAGTGCGGAGGCGTCCTCCAGGTCGCGGCCCGCCTGCTCGGCCAGCGCCCTCAAGTCGTCGGAGGTGCGGTCTTCCTGAACAGCCCTCATGTCCGGTCCCCTCCCGTGTCGGGCCGCTCGAGTCCCCGGGCGAGCAGCCCGAGGAACTTCAGCCGAAAGCCCCGATTGCACGCCCCGCATTCCCAGGCCCCTCGTCCCTCCTCGCCGGGACGCAGGTCCTCGTCACCGCAGTAGGGGCAGTAGAAAGGCGCGGCCCGCTCACTCACGACAGCGCCTCCGCATCGGCGCGGGCCGCCCAGGTGGCGAACCGCTCGCCTTCCTCGCGCTCCGCCTGGAAGCGCTTGAGGACCCGCTCGATGTACTCCGGCAGTTCGTCCGAGGTGACCTTCAGACCGCGCACCTTGCGGCCGAAGGCCGGGTCCAGGCCGAGCGCGCCGCCCAGGTGCACCTGGTAGCCGCTGACCTGCCGGCCTTCGGCGTCGGTGACCAGCTGCCCCTTGAGACCGATGTCCGCGGTCTGGATACGGGCGCAGGCGTTCGGGCAGCCGTTGAGGTTGATGGTGACCGGCTCGTCGAAGTCGGGCAGCCGGCGCTCCAGCTCGTCGATGAGCTCGCTGCCGCGCTCCTTGGTCTCCACGATGGCGAGCTTGCAGAACTCGATGCCGGTGCAGGCCATCGTGCCGCGCCGGAAGGACGACGGCTTGACCCGCAGGTCCAGCGCCTCCAGGGCGTCGACGAGCGAGTCCACCCGGTCCTGCGGCACGTCCAGGACGATCATCTTCTGCTCGGCCGTGGTGGAGACCCGCCCCGAGCCATGCTCCTCGGCCAGCGCGGCGACCTTGGTGAGCAGTGAGCCGTCCATCCGGCCCACCCGCGGCGCGAAGCCGACGTAGAACCGGCCGTCCTTCTGGCGGTGCACCCCGATGTGGTCGCGCCACTGCTGCGCGGGCATCTCGGGCGCCGGACCGTCGCTCAGCTTGCGACCCAAATAGTCGTCCTCCAGGACCTGGCGGAACTTCTCCGGCCCCCAGTCGGCGACCAGGAACTTCAGCCGCGCCCGGTTGCGCAGCCGCCGGTAGCCGTGGTCGCGGAAGATGGAGGTGACGCCCTCCCACACCTCGGGCACCTCCGCCTCGGGAACCCAGGCGCCCAGCCGCACGCCGAACTTGGGGTTGGTCGACAGACCGCCGCCGACCCACAGGTCGAAGCCGGGACCGTGCTCGGGGTGGACGACGCCGACGAAGGACACGTCGTTGATCTCGTGGGCGACGTCCAGCAGCGGGGAGCCGGAGACGGCCGTCTTGAACTTGCGCGGCAGGTTGGAGAAGCGCGGGTCGCCGATGTAGCGGCGGGCGATCTCGTCCAGCGCCGCCGAGCCGTCGATGATCTCGTCCTCGGCGACACCGGCGACGGGGGAGCCGAGCATGCCGCGCGGGGTGTCGCCGCAGGCCTCCGTGGTGGACAGGCCGACCGCCTCGAGTCGCTCCCAGATCGCGGGCACGTCCTCGATGCGGATCCAGTGGTACTGGATGTTCTGCCGGTCGGTGATGTCGGCGGTGCCGCGGGCGTAGGTCTCGGCGATCTCGCCGATCACGCGCAGCTGCTCCGTGGTGAGCCGTCCGCCGGTGATGCGCACCCGCATCATGAAGTACTTGTCCTCGAGCTCCTCGGGTTCCAGCACGCCGGTACGGCCGCCGTCGATCCCGGGGCGGCGCTGCGTGTACAGGCCCCACCAGCGCAGGCGGCCGCGCAGATCGTTGGGGTCGATCGAGTCGAAGCCCCGCTTCGAGTAGATCGTCTCAACACGTGTCCGGACGTTGAGACCGTCGTCGTCCTTCTTGAACTGCTCGTTGCCGTTGAGCGGAGTGAAGTGGCCCGCGGCCCACTGACCCTCTCCGCGGTGACGGCTCACCTTGCGGCGGGGGGTCGCGGCAGCAGGATTCTGCGGACTGGCGGCCATGGCTGATACGTCCTTCGGGACAGGCGGGAGCGGCGTCTCTGACCTGCACATGGCGGCGTAGGTCACAACTACACGCCATTGCGCGGGAGTTCGGTCGAACGGAGAAGAGGGGTGGAACGGAGCGGAGCAGAACCGTCGGATACTGCTGAACGTGCTCTCAGCGCGCCGGACAGATGGCGCTGGACATACGGCCGAGGTCGACGTGCCGCCGACTCACCAAGGCGATTCCCGTTCCAGGCATGACGGAAGCGTGGCACGGAGATCTGGACGCAGTCCAGCTTCATCCATGATGTGGACTCCCTTGTCTCGGAATGAGAGACAGGGGTGTCCTTGCTCACAAGGGGCCCAGGCGGTCTTGCCCGTGTGGTTCAAGCGGGGTAAACGACGCCGCTCGGGCGGGATTGACACGCTGTTCAGGCGGGTCGGACGCGCTGGCCAGCAGGGGTGGGCGTACCGCTCAGGCGGAGTGGGCTCCCGGCCACGGGCCCGGTGTGGCGACCTCGGGCTCCTCCTCGACCTTGGTGTCGAACAGCCTGAAGCCCCGGCGCCGGTAGTTGTCCATGGCGTACTCGCCGTCCTTGCTGCACGTGTGCAGCCAGACCCGCCTGGTCGGCTTCAGTCCAGGCCAGCGCTCCGCCAGGTCCCAGGCCCGCGCGACACCGTACGACAGCAGGTGCCCGCCGATGCGCCGGCCCCGGAAGGCGGAGATCAGCCCGAAGTAGACGATCTCCACGACCCCGTCGTCCTGCGCCTCCAGCTCCACGTACCCCGCGGGCGTCCCCCGGTCGTAGGCCACCCAGGTCTCCACGCCGGGCCGGTCCAAGTGTTCCAGCCACTGCGCGTACGTCCACCCCAGCCGGTCGGTCCAGCGGATGTCACCGCCGACCGAGGCGTACAGGAAACGGCTGAACTCCGGGGAGGGCACCTCGGCACGGGCGACCCGCACATCCCCCTCGGGCACGGCGGCCGGCAGGAGATCGGTGGGCGCGGTCTGCTCCAGGGACCAGGTGGTCACGGCGATGGTCGTCATGCCGGAAAGGGAACCATCCGGCACGGGCATCTGTCGAACGCCTGGTCGACGAGGCGTACGGTCCCGGGGGAGCGGTCGCGTCGTGCAGGCCCTAGTCCAGGGAGTGGTCGACGGAGTCCAGGGGCAGGGCGAAGAGCATGCGGCCGGACTGCGACCACACCTCGCCGGTCTCCTGCCAGTAGGAGAGGGACTCCGCCGACCCGCTCCAGCAGCGGTGCGTCTCGTCCGCCCCGCACCGGGTGGGCCGCGCCCCCTCCGTGTCCTGCCGCCACAGCGTCCCGCGCTCCTCCGGCGTCCCGGTCATCCGGCCCAGGTACCAGCCCGACCCGTACGACAGCACGCTGCGCACATCCGTCAGTTCCGTCTCGTACGCCGCGGCCGCGTCCGCCTGCCCCACCGAGTCCGTGGCCAGCAGCCCCGCGCGGGAACGGTCGTCGTCGAACGCGTACCGCCACAGCCGGGTCGGCCCGTCGTGGTCCTCCGGCACCGCCTCGTGCGCGACCAGGCTGTCCGGCGCCGTGCTGCGGTCCAGCGAGATGCCGCCCGGCTGCGGGGCGTCCGCGCCGGCGGTCCGGTACGAGGCGACGGCAGGCAGTACGTACCGCGCCCCGGCCGCCGACCAGCCGCCGGGCACCCGCCCGACCGTCGTACCGTCCACGGTGGCCCGCTGGACGCGGTCCACGTCGTACACGTACAGCGCGCTGCCGTCCCCCGGCCGGCCGTGATCAGCAGCTTGTCCTGGTACCAGACCATGCCGGACACGGGGGAGACCAGCCCCCGGTAGTCGTGGCCGTCGTCCACCGGGACGGCGAGCTGCGCCCAGGTGTAGCGGAGGTCGTCAGGGTCGCCGGCGTCGATGAACGCGACGCGCGCGAGGCCCTGCCCCGGGCCGGCACCCGCGGCCGCGGGGCCCTCCGCCGGAGTGCCGTCCGCCGTGGTGCCGCCCTGGCTCCAGCCGGAGAGCACCACACGGCTCGGGCCCCAGCGGCCGTCGTCGTCGGCGTCCCCGGAGGTGGTGACGGCGCCGGAACGCCAGCCCTTGACGTCGGCGCCGTCCCAGCAGTACGCGCGCGTGGCGGCCGGTTCGACGGGCAGCGCCCGCCTGTCGTCCTCCGGACAGGCCGCCGCGTCCCGCAGGGAACCGTCGGTGTCGTCGAGCACGGCCCGGACGCCGACGGGCCGGCCCATCTCCGCGGAGAGCCGGTCGAGCCACTCCGGGGGCACACTGCCCTCGGTCAGCCGCAGCGGCGCGGTCTCGGCGAACGCGGTCAGCGGCTTCAACGCCCCGGGGTCGTCGGCATCGGTGGCCTGTGACGTACTGATCATGGTGGCCGCCGCCGTGAGCGCGAGCGCGGTCCCGGCCAGCGTCGCCCGCAGCGCCCTGCCCCGCCTGCGTCGGCGATGTCTGCCGCGATGCTTCATAGCGTCCTCCCGAGGCGAGCCAACTGCGTCCGGTGATCCGACCGTTGACCGTGGAGCAGGTGGGGTGGCCCGTAGAGGGATGCTACGGCAGGGGGGCCCGACGGGGGACGAAGACCCTGCAAATATGCGGAACGAGTGGCCCGGACGGCCCGGAGGCGCTTCCGGGACGGGATGACGGGCCGATAACAACACTCGGGGCTCGGGGCTCGGGGCTCGGGGCTCGGGGTGCCGAAGGCCGCCCAGCGCCGGAGCCGTCGAGTGCGGGAGGAGCTCACGCGGGTCGTCCGGGAGGAGGACGTCCCCCTCGGCATCCTCCACGAACCGGTACGGGCGGTGTTCCAGCAGCCCGCCGGGATAACGCCGTATCCGGGACATCTCCGCGCGCACCGTCACCGTACGGGCCGGATCCCCGAACGCGTCCTCGGCCAGCCCCGTGGCGCTGCAACCGGTCCGCCGCACGGCCGGCGGATACAGCAGCTCGGCGTGGCGGGGGCTCAGCTTCCGGGACCAGGAACCCGCCCCGCCGGACACCTCCACCGACCGGTCGCGGGGCCTCTGGAGATCCAGCACGATCCGGCTCGCCGCGCGGGTCACCGGCTCGTCCGCCACCCGCACCAGCCGGCCGCCGGCCAGCGGCGTCACGTCCGTCGGCGAGAGCGCCACTGGGCCTCCCGGGCAAGGGCTCGGAGGGCAGCCGCACCTACGGCCCGCCGGCCGCGCCCCCAAGATCCGTCCTGGCTGTCGGTCTCATAGCGCCGTGTGCCCGCGGCGAGGGCGTCCAGTACGGACACGGACAGCAGCAAGTTGCAACCCCCTGCAACCCTGGTGGAGCGCCCCGCACTGTTTGAAACTTGAGCGACGCCGTCCCGAGCGGCGTCCACGGCTCCAAGGGGCCTGTGCGGCGGGGGTGGTGCCGTGTCGGCGCAGCACCACCCCCGCGTCACGCCGCGAGGCGTCGTACCGGTCGCCGTACGTGCCGTCGTACGGCTCGCCGCCTCACGAGTCCGGCCGGGCCCGTTCCACGACCGCCGCGAGGTCGAGGGTGTGCGGCAGCGTCCCGAACGACGCGCCCCCGTCACCGCCCAGCCGAGCCGCGCAGAACGCGTCGGCGACCTGCGGCGGCGCGTACCGCACCAGCAGTGAGCCCTGGAGCACCAGCGCGAGCCGCTCCACCAGCCGCCGCGCCCGCCCCTCGACACCCTCCAGATCGGCCAGTTCGGTCAGCAGGCCTCTGATCGCGCCGTCCAGCCGGTGATCGGCCCCGCGCGCCCGCCCGACCTCCCGGAGGTACGCGTCCAGCGCCCCCGGCTCCCGGCGCAGGGCCCGCAGCACGTCCAGCGCCTGGACGTTGCCCGCGCCCTCCCACACCGAGTTCAGCGGCGACTCGCGCACCAGCCGGGGCATCCCCGACTCCTCCACGTACCCGTTGCCGCCCAGGCACTCCGCCGCCTCCACGACGACCGGCGCACACCGCTTCGTCACCCAGTACTTGGCTGTCGGCACCGCGATCCGCAGCAGCGCCCGCTCCTGTTCGCCCCCGTCGTCGTAGGCCGCGGCCAGCCGCAGCGCCAGCGTGGTGGCCGCCTCCGACTCCAGGGCGAGATCGGCCAGCACGTTGCGCATCAGCGGCTTGTCGACCAGCTTCCCGCCGAACGCCTCCCGGTACGTGCAGTGGTGCACCGCCTGCGCGACGGCCTGCCGCATCAGCCCCGCCGAGCCCAGCACGCAGTCCAGCCGGGTCGCCGCCACCATCCCGATGATGGTGTGCACCCCACGCCCCTCGTCCCCGACCCGCCGCGCCCAGGTTCCCGCGAACTCGACCTCGGCGGACGCGTTGGACCGGTTGCCCAGCTTGTCCTTGAGCCGCTGGATGAGGAACACGTTGCGCGAGCCGTCCGCGAGGACGCGCGGCACCAGGAAACAGGTGAGCCCACCGGGCGCCTGCGCCAGCACCAGGAACGCGTCCGACATGGGCGCCGAGCAGAACCACTTGTGCCCGGTCAGCTCGTAGGCGCCGTCCTCGGCCAGCGGCCGCGCGGACGTCGTGTTCGCGCGTACGTCGCTGCCGCCCTGCTTCTCCGTCATGCCCATCCCGAAGAGCACACCGGCCTTCTCATGGACCGACCGCAGCCCCCAGTCGTACACCGGCGACGCCAGCCGCGGCTCCCACTCGGCGGCCAGCGCCGGGTCCGCGCGCAGGGCGGGCACGGCCGCGTGCGTCATCGACAGCGGGCAGCAGTTGCCGGCCTCGACCTGCGTCCACATCACGAACGCCGCCGCCCGCCGCACATGCCCGCCCGGCCGCGCCCACGCGCCCGTCAGCCCCGCCGAGACACCCTTGCCGAGCAGCCGGTGCCAGGCAGGATGGAAGTCGACCTCGTCGATCCGATGCCCGTACCGGTCGTGGCTGCGCAGCCGCGGCGGGTTCTCGTTGGCCAGCACCCCCCAGTCCTGCACCTGCGCGGCACCGGAGGTCCGGCCGAGCGCCGACAGTTCGGACAGGCCCTCGTCCAGCACCGCCGGGTCCAGATGTCGCTCGACCGCCTCCGTCAGCGCCCGGTCGGCGGCGAACACGTCGTACTGCGTCAGCGGCGGCGCCTGGTTGGTCACGGTGTGGGTGCTACCTGCCATGACCCCGAACCTACCCGGCGTCGCCACCCCCCGTCTCATCCCGCGGCCCTTCAGGTGGGGACGACCAAGCACGGCGGATACCTTTAGGTCGTGCAGTCAGCAAGCGAATCCCCCGACGCGCCTTCCGGTCGACTTCACAGGGTCCGCGCCCTGTACAGCAATGTCTCCAAACGCAGGACCGTCTGGCTGCTGCTCAAGGACACCGTCAATTCCTGCATGGAGTACCGCATCCTGGGCCTGGCCGCCGAGGCGGCCTTCTTCACCCTGCTGTCGGTGCCCCCGCTGCTGCTGAGCATGATCGGTCTGCTCGGCTACGTCGACTCCTGGACCGGCGCCGAGACCATCCAGAGCCTGCAGACCAGCATCCTCGACGCGTCCCGCACCGTGCTGTCCGACCGGGGCGTGAAACAGATCGCCGAGCCGATCCTGCACGACGTCGTGAAAGGAGGCAGGCCCGACGTCATCTCCATCGGCTTCCTGTTCGCCGTGTGGTCGGGCTCCCGCGCGGTGAACGTCTTCATCGACACCATCACCGTGATGTACGGCCTCGACGGGGTGCGCGGCATCGTCAAGACCCGGCTGTTGGCCTTCCTGCTGTTCATCGTGGCCCTGCTGGTGGGCTCGGTCGCGCTGCCCCTGATGGTGGCGGGGCCCGACGCCGTCGTCCGGGTGGTCCCCTGGTCGGCGACGCTCGTGCAGATCCTGTACTGGCCGGTGGTGATCCTGTTGTCGGTCGCCTTCCTGACCACGCTGTACCACGTCTCCGTACCCGTGCGGTCCCCGTGGATCGAGGACGTGCCCGGCGCATTGGTCGCCCTCGCCATGTGGGTGTTCGGCAGCTTCCTGCTGCGGATCTACCTCACCAACACCGTCGAGGGCCCCACCATCTACGGCTCCCTCGCGGCCCCCGTCGCCGTCCTGCTGTGGATCGGCGTGTCCGCCTTCGCCGTGCTCGTGGGGGCCGCGGTCAACGCCGCCATCGACCGGGTCTGGCCGGCCGCCGCGACGGCCGCCGCCCGCGAGGCCAACGAGCGGCTGCGGCAGGAGCAGGTCGCCGAGTACGTCGCCCGCACCTCCACCGCGGCCGCCGACGAGACCGACCCGGACATGCCCGCCGAGTTCCCCGAACGCTGGTCCCGCTTCCTGCCCCCGGAGGACGTCACGGCCCGCCTGCGCACCCACGTGAAGAGCAGCCACCACCACCCGAGGAACGAGGAGGGCTCCGAGGGCGAGGAGAAGTGAGGCCGCACGTCCGCCCCGCCCCGCGTCCGAGACCTGTCCGCGGGCACTGATCCGCTCGGCGTCGTCGCGGCTGCTGCCCGTGCCCGGGACCGCTCGCCCGGTTCACCCCTGCGCGACGGCGACGAGTCCGCTCCCACAAATCCCACCAGGACGCATCAGATCCCAGTTTGGTTACGGAGAACGGGACAGAGTTGCTTCATTAGGTAAGCCTAACCTTAAATAATCACGACCCATGCTTTGGAAAGGCTCTGACATGAAACACCCCTCCTCCCGCACGATCGGGGCCCTCGCCGCCGCAGCCCTGCTCGTCCCCCTGATGGCCGCCTGCGGTTCGGACGGCAAGGAGACCGGCTCCGGCACCGAGGCCGGGGAAGAACGGGGGAGGGACCCTCGTCGTCTACTCCGGCCGCAGTGAGGACCTCGTCGCGCCGCTCATCGAGAAGCTGGAGAAGGCCACCGGCGCCAAGGCCGAGGTGCGTTACGGGGACAGTGCCGAACTCGCCGCCCAGCTCCTCGAAGAGGGCGACAGGACCGACGCGGACCTCTTCTTCTCGCAGGACGCCGGCGCGCTCGGCGCCCTGAGCAAGGAGGGCCGCCTCGCGGCGCTGCCGCAGAAGTCCCTCGACACCGTCGACAAGGCATTCCGCGCGGAGGACGGCAACTGGGTCGGTGTGTCGGGGCGGGTCCGCGTCATCGCCTACCACAGCGACAAGGTCGCCAAGGCACCGGACAGCGTGCACGAACTGACCAAGCCGGAATGGAAGGGGAAGGTCGGCTACGCGCCCACCAACGCCTCGTTCCAGGCGTTCGTGACCGGTATGCGGGTCCTCGAGGGCGACGACGCCACGCGCAAGTGGCTGAAGGACTTCCAGGCCAACGACCCTCAGGTGTACGAGAAGAACGGCGCGGTCCTCGACGCCGTCGACGACGGCAAGGCCGAACTCGGTCTGATCAATCACTACTACTGGTACGAGAAGGCCGAGGAGGAGGGCGCGGACAAGCTCAAGGCCAAGCTGCACTTCCCCACGAAGGGCGACCCGGGCGCGCTCGTCAACGTCGCGGGCGTCGGAGTCATCAAGGGCAGCGACCAGAGCGCCGCGGCGCAGAAGGCCGTCGACTTCTTCCTGGCGAAGGAGGCACAGACCTACTTCGCGAACGAGACCCACGAGTACCCGCTGGCCGCCGGAGTCACCAGCGAGGACGACCTTCCGCCGCTCGAGTCCATCGACGCGCCGGAGATCGACCTGAGCCGGCTGGAATCCCTTCAGGTGACGCTGGAGATGCTCCAGGAAGCCGGAATGGTCTGATCGGTATGAAGAGTTCGGGTACCCGAGGCCACCAGGCCCCGTCGGCACCCGCCCAGTCCGCCCCGGGCCCGGACAACGCCCCCGCACCGTCCAGGCCCGGGCGTGCCGGGCGCAGACCGCCGCTCTTCCTCCTGGCCCTGGCTTCGGCAGCCGCAGCCCTGGCCCTCCTCCCGCTGGTCTACCTGGTCGTACGGGCGGTGGAGCGAGGTCCCGAGTACGCGTGGAACGTCGTCGCGACCGACCGCACGCTGGAACTGCTCGCCCGGAGCGTCGGCCTGGCCGCCGTGGTGGTGACCGCTTGCCTCGTCCTGGGCATCTCCCTCGCCTGGCTGACCGTCCGCACCGCGCTGCCCGGCCGGCGCGCGTGGTCGGTGCTCGCCACGCTGCCGCTCGCCGTGCCCAGCTATGTCGCGGCCTTCGCCTGGATCTCGGCGCGCCCCGACCTCGCCGGATTCAGCGGTGCCGCCTTCGCGCTCACCCTGGTCAGCTACCCGTACGTGTATCTGCCGGTGGCTGCCGCGCTGCGCGGTATCGACCCCGCCCAGGAGGAAGCGGCGCGCGCCCTGGGCCACGGGCCTTGGAGCACGTTCCGTCGGGTCACCCTGCCGCAGCTCCGCCCGGCCGCGGCCGGAGGCGGACTGCTCGTGGCGCTGTACGTCCTCTCCGACTTCGGGGCCGTGTCGATCATGCGGTACGAGACCTTCACCCGGGCCATCCACACGTCGTACAAGGCGAGTTTCGACCGCACGCCCGCAGCCGCCCTCAGCGTGGTGCTCGTCCTGATGACGGTGCTGCTGGTGGCCGCCGAGGCGCGTACCCGCGGCCGTGCGGGCCATGCCCGGACCGGCGGCGGCACGGCCAGGCCCGCGCCCCCGACCCCGCTCGGCCGACTGAAGTGGCCCGCACTCGGCTGGTGCTCGGCCGTCGCCGCGGCCGGGGTCGCCTTCCCGGCCGGGACCCTCGGGTACTGGCTGGCGGTCGGCAACTCCCGTACCTGGGATCCGCGGGGACTGCTGGAGACCGGGGGGATCACGCTGCTCGTGGCGGCCCTCGGCGCCGCGCTCACCACGTGCCTGGCGCTTCCCGTCGGCGTGCTCGCCGCCCGCCATCGGGGCCGCGCCGCGCACCTGCTGGAGCAGGCCGCGTACGCGGGCCATGCCGTGCCCGGGATCACCGTGGGCCTTGCGATGGTCTTCCTCGCGGTGCGGTTCGCCCACCCGCTGTACCAGGAGCTGCCCCTGCTCGTCGCCGCCTACGCAGTGCTGTTCCTGCCGGTCGCCGTGGGCGCCACCCGGGCAGCGGTCCTTCAGTCACCGCCCGTGCTGGAGGACGTCGCGCGTTCTCTCGGACGAGGGCCTCTGGGTGTCCTGCGCGAGGTCACGGTTCCGCTCGCCGCTCCCGGTATCGCCGCGGGCGCCGCCCTGACCTTCGTGGTCTGCATGAAGGAACTCCCGGCGACCCTGCTGCTCCGGCCCACCGGTATGGACACCCTCGCGACCCGCCTGTGGACCGAGACCGGAACCGGCTCGTACGCCGCCGCCGCTCCGTACGCGGCCGTCCTCATCCTGATCGCCGCCGTTCCCTCGTACCTCCTCGGAAGGCACCGCCCATGACCGACCTGCGGATCACCGGGCTCACCAAGTCCTACGGTCCCGGCGCCCCCGTCCTGAACGGGATCGACCTCTCCGTCCCCGCGGGGCGGCTGGCCGCCGTTCTCGGGCCTTCGGGCTGCGGAAAGACGACCATGCTGCGCATCGTGGCAGGTTTTCTGCGGGCGGACGCGGGGACGGTCGAGATCGGCGGGCGGACCGTCACCGGACCCGGCACCCACCTCCCCCCGGAACGGCGGCGCATCGGCATCGTGCCGCAGGAGGGTGCCTTGTTCCCGCACCTGAGCGTGGCGCGCAATGTCGCGTTCGGACTGGCGGGCTCCTCCCCGGCCGAACGCCGTCGGCGCACCGGGGACATGCTCGATCTCGTCGGCCTGCACGGCTACGGGGACCGGATGCCCCACGAACTGTCCGGCGGCCAGCAGCAACGCGTCTCGCTGGCGCGGGCGCTCGCCCCGGAACCCGCGATCGTCCTGTTCGACGAACCGTTCAACGCGCTCGACAGCGGACTGCGGGCAGGCGTACGGGCCGATGTACGCGCGGCGCTCAGGTCCACCGGGGCGACGGGTGTCCTCATCACCCACGACCAGCAGGAGGCACTCTCCACAGCAGACCTCGTGGCGGTCGTCAGGGCGGGCAGAGTGGCTCAGTGCGGAACTCCGCAGGACGTCTACCGCAGGCCGGACGACCCCTGGGTGGCTGCTTTCGTCGGTGGCGTCGTCATGCTTCCGGGCACCGGCAGGGGCACGACCGCGGACACCGCCCTGGGCCGCATCCCGTTGGAGACCCCGGTGGACGGCGGTGCCGGAACGGTCGTGCTGCGCCCCGAACAGCTCACCCTCGGTGCACCGTCCGGCCAGGCTCCCCACGGCACGGTGGCGGACGTCTCCTTCCACGGACCGGACACCCTGGTGACGGTGGCGGTGACCGGACTGGACTCACCGGTGCACGTCCGTGTTCCAGGGCCGGTCGCTCACCGGCCCGGCGATCCGGTGAGCCCGGCCGTCACCGGCACGGCGACCCTCCACCTCCCCCGGCGGGACGGCAACGGATGCGTGGTGGGCGGGGACGGCCCCGCGGCCACCGCCTGACCGGTGCGGGACGTCGGGCGGGCGCGCGGGGGTCGGCTCACGGAAGTGGCGGACGCGGGCGGCGTAGTGGGACGCGGCCGGCACCGACACCCCCGTCCCGCGGGCCACGACCGCCGGCGTCGGCCCGGCCGCCACACCCGCACTTCCCGTACGGAGTCGACGGGACGGTCGGACGAGGAGAAGCAAGCGTGCCGGGGCAGCCCACCCCGCGTTTACGCTGGCCCCATGGACGCTCTCACCGGCCTGCTGGAAGGCCCCCGCGCCCGTGGGGCGTTCGTGATCAGGGCGTGCTTCGACCCGCCCTGGTCGGTCCGGATCGAGGACCGCGCCCCGCTGACCGTGATGCTGCTCGTCCGCGGTGACGCCTGGATCGTGCCGGACCGCGGCGACCGGTTGCGGCTGCGCCCCGGCGACCTCGCCATCGCGCGCGGCCCCGACCCGTACACCTGCGCCGACGACCCCGGCACCGCGCCGCAGGCGCTGATCCTGCCGGGCGAGGAGTGCCACTACCCCGACGGGCGCCCGCTGAACGGTGTCATGGACCTCGGCGTCCGCACCTGGGGCGACCGGCCCGACGGTGACACGGTCATGCTCATCGGCACCTACCAGATGCGGGGCGAGATCGGCGGCCGACTCCTCGACGCGCTGCCCGCCCTGCTCTCCCTCACCGCCGACGACTGGGACTGCCCGCTCACCCCGCTCCTCATGGCGGAGATCGTGCGGGACGAACCCGGCCAGGAGGTCGTCCTCGACCGGCTGCTCGACCTGCTGGTCATCGCCGCCCTGCGGGCCTGGTTCGCCCGCCCCGAGGCAGCGCCGCCCGCCTGGTACGAGGCCCTGGGGGACCCCGTCGTCGGCCCGGTGCTGCGCCTCGTCCAGGACGACCCCGCCCACCCCTGGACGGTCGCCGCACTCGCCGCGAAGGCCGGCGTCTCGCGCGCCGCGCTGGCCCGCCGCTTCACCGAACGCGTCGGCGAACCCCCGATGACGTACCTCACCGGCTGGCGCCTCGCCCTCGCCGCGGACCGTCTCCGCGACACCGACGACACGATCGGCGCGATCGCCCGCCACGTCGGCTACGGGAGCGCCTTCGCCCTGTCGACGGCCTTCAAACGGGCGTACGGCGTCAGCCCGCAGGAGTGGCGGACGCGGGCCGCGTAGCGTGGGTGACGTGTACAGCGAGCGGGCGGCACGGCTGCCGGGCGCGATCGTGTGGACCAACACCCCGGTCGGCACCGGAGCGGGCCGGGTACTGCCCGACGGCTGCATGGACCTGCTCTGGCACGACGGACGCCTGCTGGTCGCGGGTCCCGACACCCACGCCCACCTCGCCGAGGGCGACGCGACCCGCCCCTGGGTGGGCATCCGCTTCCGCCCCGGCACCGCCCCCGCCCTGCTGGGCGTCCCCGCGCACGAACTGCGCGACCGACGCACCGACTTGGCGGACCTGTGGCCGACGGCGGAGGTACGCCGCCTGACCGCCCGGGTGAACGCGACGGGTGACCCGGCGCGCGGCCTGGAGGACCTGGCCCTGGGGCGGACCGCCGAGGCCGCTCCGCCCGACCCGGTGCTGCTGCGGGTCGTGGCCGCCCTGGACGCGGGCCGCCCGGTCGCCGCAACCGCCGACGAACTCGGCCTGAGCGCCCGCCAGTTGCACCGCCGTTCGCTCACCGCGTTCGGCTACGGCCCCAAGACCCTGGCCCGCATCCTCCGCCTCCACCGAGCCCTCGCCCTGGCCCGCACGGGCACCCCGTTCGCGGAGACGGCCACCCGCACCGGTTACGCGGACCAGGCCCATCTGTCCCGCGAAGTACGGGCCTTGACGGGCCTGGCCCTGAGCGAGCTACTGGCCGCCGGCCGCTAGCGGGGCGAACAGATCGACGCCGTTCCCGTCCGGGTCGAGCACCACGGCGTACCGCTGCCCCCACACGGCGTCCCACGGCTTGAGCTCCCCTCGGCAGCCGCCGTCCACCAACTCCTCATACGTCGTGTCAACTTCCGCGGGACTGTCGCACCGCAGAGCGAGCGATGCCCGTCCCCGCCGGACGGCGGCCGCCACCCGGTGTGGAACGACCGGACCACCTCCTCGGTGTCCAGCAACAACCGCAACCCGCCCGGCAACTCGGCCTCGGCGTGACCCTGTTCCTCGGCCCCCTCGGGAAACGCGAACCCGAGCCGCCGATAGAAGGCGACGGAGGCGCCCATGTCGGAGACGACCAATCCGATGGCAGCAAATCGTGCACTCATGAGAGCACCGTAGGCACGCCCCGGCCCCCGGTCTTGAAGGAATCGGACGCGCTCACGTGTGGATCAACCGCGCGGCGGTGCCGCGTTCGCGCGTTCGACCAGGTGGGTGGACAACTCGGTGCGGGTGCTCTCCGGGTGGTGGCCGTCCATGATGCGGAGCAGGAGGCGCGGGGCCGTCGCCGCCATCTCGGACAGGGGCTGACGGACCGTCGACAGCGGCGGGGCGAGCCGGCGGACCCCGGGGAGATCGTCGAAGCCGATCACGCTCACGTCCTTTGGCGCCCATGGGTTCCGTACGGCCGCAGCGGCCGCGGGCCAGGGGTGCCGAGACCACCCGGCGGTCCGGGGCGCGACCGGATGGAAGGCGCTTTCTGTCACAGGTGTGAGGCAACGTGGCGGGAGCGGTGCGGAGAGCATCGGAGTGGGGCGGCGCGTTTGCGAGAAGGTCGCATGCCGGACAATCTGTCGAATCCCGCATACAGAACTTCGCCGACGGTAGACGGCGGCACCGCGCCGCCCGTCGCCCGCAGTCGGCCACCGAAATGGTGCAGGAATACTGATGAGCATATTGGTGCTCTTGTGATACTGGAGGCTCTGCGAAGGGCTGGCAGGCCGATGACGGCAGACGACCGGGTGAACCCCGTGACCCCTATGACGCCCGTGGTCAGAACACCGTACGGTGCCGTACGCGGCAGGTGGGAAAACAAGGTCGCCGCGTTCCGGGGCATCCCGTACGCGGCGCCGCCGTTCGGCCCCGCAGATTCCGGCCACCCCTCCCGCCGGACCCCTGGGACGGCGTACGCGACGCCGTCGCCTTCGGCCCCACCGCCCCGAAACCCCGTACTCCGAAGCCTTCGCGCGCTATCTGGCCGACCCGTCCGTCCCCGGCGACGACTGTCTCAACCTGAACGTCTGGACCCCCGACCCGTCCCCGACGGCCCTTCTGCCGGTGCTGGTGTGGCTGCACGGAGGAGCCCTGACCAGAGGTTCCTCGGCGGTACCGGTGTACGACGGGCGGACCTTCGCCCGTGACGGCGTGGTGTTCGTGTCGGTCAACTAACGGCTCGGCGTCGAGGGCTACGGCCTCTTCCCGGACGTCCCCGCCAACCCGGGCCTGCGCGACCAGCTCGCCGCCCTGCGCTGGGTCCACGAGTCGGTCGCGGCCTTCGGCGGCGACCCCGACCGCATCACCCTGGGCGGCCAGTCCGCCGGGGCGATCAGCGCGGGCGTGCTGATCGCCGCCCCGCAGGCCCAGGGCCTGGTCCGGCGGGCCATCCTGCAGAGCGGCCCGCCCGCGGTGTCCGACCGGGACAAGGTGCGACGGGTGGTGCGCCGCATGACCGGCCGGCTGAAGGTCCCCGCGACCGCCGAGGCCTTCGCCGCCGTCGACCGCGAGCTGCTGCTGCGCACCCAGGGCCGAGGTGGGGCGCCTCAGCAGCCCGGTGCTCGGCGGACCCGCCTTCGGCATCGTCACCGGCGACGACCTCGTCCCGCGCGACCCCCTGGAAGCACTCACCGACGGCGGCGCGGCCCCCGGCGTCGACCTGCTCACCGGCTGGACCAGCGAGGAGTACCGGCTGTGGCTGGTGCCGGGCGGACTCATGGAACGCATCGACCGGCTCGGCGCGGTCGCCCTGGCCGGGGCGATGACCCGCTGCCACTGCGGCAGCGAGGTCCCGGGCGGCTACCGCGCCCTGCGCCCGGACGCCGGCACCGCCGAGATCGTCGGTCAGTTGATCACCGACCACCTCCTGCGCACCCCGCTCCACCGACTCGCCGACGACCGCGAAGCCCCCTCGTACGTCTACGAGTTCGCCTGGCCCTCCCACCGCCCCGGCATGGGCGCCTGCCACGCCCTGGAACTCGGCTTCGGCTCCGTTCCCGCGCGAGGTCGGTTCTTCCCCGGTGGCACCACGAGGGAATGCGAGGCTTGACCTCCCGCACGGCGTACCGAAGAGGAGCAGAGAACCATGCGTGAAGTGAGCCGGGCCGATGTGGTGCTCTCCGGATACGGTCCGGTCGGCCAGGCCTACGTCGAGTACCTGGTTCGGCAGCGGGACGAGCTTGCCCGTCGGCACGGTGTACGGGTGGACGTCGGTGCCGTCCGGGCGAGTTCCGGACAGTGCCGACTCCGCGAGGGCGGACCCGTGCCGCCCCGCTCGGCGTGGAGCCCGCTGGTCTCGTTGGAGGAGACACTCGACCGGACCGCTGCCCGCGTGTTCGTCCAGGCGATCCCGTCCTCACCCCGACTCCGCCGGCACGCCGCGGAGGAGGCCATGATCGCCCTGCGCAGAGGGGTCCATGTGGTCACGGCCACCAAGAGCCACCTGCTCAGCCACTGGCGGGACCTCGACGAAGCGGCCCGCGCAGCCGCCGTCATGATCAGGATCTCCGGGGCGACGGGAGCCGCTCTGCCGGCGGGGGACCTGTCCAGGACCTCGTTGCGAGGCTTGGGCTGCACGACGATTCGGGCCTGCCCGAACGGCACCGCCACTTTCGTCCTCGACCGCCTCGCCGCGGGCGACTCGCTGGGTGAGGCGGTTCGGGAGGCTCAGCGCCGCGGGACCGCGGAAGCGGATCCTTCGTCCGACCTGTCCGGTGAGGATGCCGCCACGAAGGTGCGGCTGCTGGCAGCGCTGGCCTGGGGATGGGACCCGGCGTCCGTACGGGTGCAGGCGGAGCCGGTGGACGAGGACACTTCCCGGGCGGCGCTGGACGCGGCCTCCCGAGCACGCCGCCTGCGGGCCGTGGCAAGCGCATCCTTGGACACGCCCCGCCTGGTCCGCGTCCGACTGGAGGAGACGGAGCCCGGTGACCCTTTGCACGCGCTCGTCGGACCGGAGAAGGCCGTGGTGTTCGGCTGCCCCGATGCCGGTGACGTGATCGTCAGCGGGGGACGCTCGAGTCCCCTGGGTGCCGCGCTCGCCCTGGTGAAGGACACCATCGAGGTCACGGCCCCCCGAGCCGGGTTCCTCTGACACGTGATACGCGGGGGACCTGCGCTCCGGGAGGGCGCAGAGCGGGCAGGGCGGTCAGCCCTTGACGATCCTGCTTTCGACACCGGGAATCCCCTTGTCCCACCAGTGCCCGGTGCGCCGGTAGACGGCTGGGTCGCGGTCGCCGAGCAGTACGCACAACCTCTTCGCCTCCTCGGTCAGACCGTGCCACGCGGCCTTAGCGAGTGTGCGGAAGGCGGTCAGTGCCAGCCCGCCGTCAGTCGCGCGCCAGACTCCGGCGACCTGCCCGTCAACGAGCAGGCAGGGCAGTATGTCGCCGTTGCGCCGTACGACCGACGGCCGGTATTCCCGGGGCAGGAGCCGCCCGGGGACGGCGTGGGCCAGCATCGTGCTGTCCCACATCGGCAGCAGCCTCGGCGGCGCCGGCCTGCCCGCCGACACCATCTGCCGCCAGGCCGCCGCGTAACCGGTCCTGCATCTCCGCTGTGCCCTGGAAGGTGCGGCACCCCTCCTGAGAAGCCGGGCGCCGGGCAGGACCAGGAGGCCAGGCGGGCAGGGAGGACGCGTCCTTCATTGCGGCCCCCGGGCTTCTGAGATGATCATCGCTGGAGTGATCAAGGGGGGCGCGTGTCCACGTTCTTTCTGGTGGTCGGTTCGGTGATGGCACTGGTGCTCGGGGCGGCGGGGGCGGTGGCGCTGGTGACCGGCCGGATCGTACTGCCTTGGTTCCGCGGCAGTGTGAGCCGTCCCGGACTGTGGGGTGCCGGTGCGCTCCTGCTGGCCGGAGGGCTCGCGGCCACGCGCCGCATGCCCTCCGGGGGCAACATGCCGCTCGTTCTGGTCGGGCTCTCCCTGATGACGGCGTCGCAGCTCCTCGAGGAGCCCCGGCGGACACGCTCCGGTCGGACAGTGGGGTCCGCGAATCGTTCGAAATGATTTCCGACTTCTACGGCGGCCCGATTGTCTTCGAGAGCATGCCGATGAGCGAAACGGACCCCGTGGTCAGCCGGGAAGGCCCTGACCGCGGCGTGTGAGGGACTCGGTGTCCGGGCAGAAGCCGACGGTCCGGGGCGGTCAGGGCGTCAGCGGGCCGGTGAGAACCGCTGCGCCCGCCGCGCGGTCCCCGGACCATGAGATCGACGCGTCGTCAGCGGACACCCGACCCCAGACCATGAGCAGCAGCCGCTCCGCCTTTCCGGAGATCTCGGCGACGGGCTCACCCGGACCGTAAGTCCAGCACTGGCCGGTGTCGGTGGCCCGCAGCCGAAGCGCACGGCGCGGCGATTCGGCCCGTCCGAGCGTGACCTGACGCGGCGCCATCGTGTCGAAGACCTCCGCCACGCCGTCCGCCGCGAACTCCGGATCGAAGGGCAGAGCACGCCCGAGCGCGTTCTGCGCGTCCCAGCGGTGGATCAGCGTCTCCTGGGCGCGCCGCCGCTGCCAGAAACCCACGGTGTGCGGCGGGGCGAAGGCCCACGCCTCGAGGGCCGGATCAGTGTCCAGCACGGCCAGCAGCTCGTCCACCGAGGCGTTGAACCAGCCCTGCACCTCGGCGCCCGCCTGCGGTGCGGGCGGTGCCTCGTAGTCGCCGCGCTTGTCGGTGATCGCGGCGGCGGCCCAGCGGTTACCCCGGCCCATGTGCTCGGCAAGGTCGCGCAGCGTCCATTCCCCGCAGTGGAGGACGGGTGCGCCGAGGTCGTGCCCAAGGCAAGCGCTGAACGCAGCGGACTCCTGGCGCAGCAGCTGGAGGTAGGGAAGCGAAGTCACTGCGCTGACCCTACCCACCCTCAGCCCATGACCCTGTGCCCGCCCCGTCGATGCCCGCGGCTCCCACCCGGCTCGCCGGCACCTGAGCCCAGGCCCAGCACGAGGCAGCCGGCTGATCTTCGCCGACATTGCTGCACGGCCTCAAGCTCCACGCGAGAATCTCGATCCGGACCGTCAACGGAAAGGATGAGACCGTGCAGCCCACCCTCAGCCTCTGGCGTCGGCAACTCGGGGAGGTGCCCGAGTCAGTCTGGCAGCGCACCGAGCTTCGAGTGCTGATCCTGGCAGACAACGGCCTCACGGCCCTCTCACCGAAGATCGGACAACTGGACCGTCTGACCACTTTGGACCTCGGCCACAACAAGCTCACGTCGCTTCCCGACGCTCTGGGTGACCTGGTCGAACTCAGCGACTGCCTCTACCTGCACGACAACAACTTGTCCCAACTCCCGGACACACTGGGCAACCTCATGCGGCTGCGCTACCTCAACGTCGGCGAGAACCCTCTCACCGCCTTGCCCGAAACCGTCGGCCGGATGACGGAACTGCAGGTCATCATGAACGGCCTCAGCTACCGCCCCGACAAGCGACCGAAGAACCCCACCGACAGGAACTGACCGGCGATCAACTAGCCGTGCAGCCAGACCCGCAGCGGACCGACCGCCTCGAAGCCGTGGCGGACGGCGGCGTCCAGGTCCTCGCCGCGCTCATAGCCAACCACGGGCAGGGTCGGGAAAAGCCGATGCACTGCGTCCAGCACCACCGGCCAGGCCCGGTCAGCGCCGCCCTCCAACGCGAAGACGTTGGAGATTCCGACCACATGGTCGTTGCGGCTCGCCACCGCCCCGACGGTCACCAGGCCGTCAGCGGAGTGCCCGACGAGCACGGACGTGGCCGGGTCAGCGAGCAATTCGGGCCGGAAGAGATCCGCGTTGCCGTCCCCGTCGTCCGAGGCGAGGGCCCAGGACCGCAGCCTGTCCCGGTCGCTGACCACGTCCCAGGCGAGATCCGGTGAGGTGGTCGGCGCGCTCGCCGGGCGGTGGATCCACTGCGCGTCGAACAGCACCTTGAAGCCGGCCCCCACCAGGTCGAGGTCGGCGAAGCTGTCCTTGACGCAGGCGCCGGGAGCGGCGGTGTCGATCCGGTCGACCAGCGCGGCGGCATCGGCCCCCGGCACCAGCGTCACCGCGTCGGGGTAGTACAGCGGCGGCCGGGCCGGTACGGCCCAAGCCTGCAACCCGAACTCGCCCGTCAAGCCGTGTGATCGGCTCATCGACGCGCACCACTCGGCGTTGTTGCGGGCGGCGGCCCGGATCACGAACTGCTTCATCGCCGTCACGAGTGCGCATCATGCCCTGTCCCGGCCCGGTCCGTTCGAACAGTTTCCGTCAGCCACAGGACGGACGCCCCAGGCGCCCCGCCCAGTTCCTGGGGTGTGAGACCGGGGCCCTCACGTACGTCATCGGCTGCCGCCGTACGTGGACCCGGTGACGTACGGGGCGAGTCAGGCGTCGGCAGTCGGCCCGGCCGCCCACGGGAGGGGCCGCCGTTCACCCCCCGAGCCCGGGACGGCAGGATCACCCCGTGACACGTCGAGTACTGGGGACGGGGCCGGCCAGTCGGCCGGTCGCTGCAGAGGACACTGCGGAGCGCCTGCTGCCCGTAGAGCGGCTCATGGGCCCAGAGAGCGGTCGGGGTACAGCCGAGAGCAAGCAGCAGCCGCAGGTAGCCGTACAGCGGCCTGCTCGCCGACCACTGGGTCCGCGTGGTGTTGGGAACGGGTAGCGGCCAACGCGTTGGCGGCACCCCGTCTTGGTCGCGTGATCAGAGGGGCAGGGTTGCAGCCAGCGGTGCACCGATCTGGATGTCGAGGTAGGCCACGAGATCACCTCCGTCGACAGCACCCCTACGCGCGTCGATGGTCACGACCGTTCCGGCCACGATGCCGGCGAAGCTGGTGCCGGTTCGTCGGGCCTGTTCGATGCGCTCCGTGACGGGACGGCGAACCGCCTCGGTGAGAAAGGTGAGGCCGTGCGGGAACTCCTCGCTGAGCAAGTGTCGTTGCCGCCCGGACTCGATCAGGCTGCCGATGCCGAACTGGGCCGAGACGATCTGGTCACCACGGAGGGTGACACGAAAGTAGCCGTTCGACTGGGTGCGATTGCAGTTCTGCTGGGGTGGATAGAAGCAGTCGTAACCACCGGCGAGAAGGTCATCGACAGCGGAGCTCATCGATGTCGCGTAGTGCTCGGAGCCGAACGGCCAGCGTCGTACGGAGGCGTCCCGGGCGGTGACGGCCAGTCCGTTGAGCCAGTCGTACCTGTACTCCGCGTGTGTGTCCCGCCACCCCGTCCGGGGCGTGGCGTCGTCGTGCCACCGGTGATTGTCATCGAAGTCGTCGATTTCCTCCCGCACGCGCTCACCGGCGCCGGGCCAGATCGCGGTCAGCGTTGGTGCCGCGGCCACGGCAACCTCGTGGTCCTCGTGGTCCGCCCCGGTGGACGGGAACCACGCCCAGACAAGTCCGTCGTCGCGGTCGAGCAGGAACTGCGCCACCTGCGGAGAGACTGTGTCTGCCACGTCGCGGTGAGCGATCCGGCACCCCAGGGCACGACCGTCCGCATTGGCTCGGACCTGCGCACAGAACCAACCGGCATCCCTCAAGGGGCGAGTGAGAGCTCCTGCCGCGCCGTCGGGCGGGATCGGCTCGGCCTGCGAGTTCTCATCTGCTGCGCCATGCTTGTAAACGTCGGCGGGCGGAAGGGGCGGCGGCTCGTCCCATCGGGTGCAGCCGGTCAGCGCGAGCAGGCCGAGCATCATGATCGTCAACGCCGTGAAATTCGTTCGCCGGACCGGTCGATATCGGCGTGCGGGCATGAAGAAGGGACGGGACACGGGGGTTCATCGAAGCCTCTGGATCACCAGTTCGGCAACTTCGTTCGTCAGATGCTGGGTCAGACTCTCGTCCGGACATCCGTGTGGCCGCGGCGATCCGGTCGGTGTAGGCGCGGTTCAGGTGAACTGGATGACACTGGTCGCCCGGCACTCGCGCTCCAGCGGGGGGCAGCGGTTCTTTCGGCGTGAGCGACGGTCCGTGCCAGACGCGCGGGCGTTCGCGCGTCGGGTGCTCGCAGAGTGGGGTGTGTGCGAGCGTGAGGACGAGGTGCTGCTGTGCGTCAGTGAACTCGCCGCCAACGCGCTGGTGCACGGTGTGCCGCCCGGTCGTGGATTCCTGCTGCGGATGCTGCCGTACGGCGACGGTGGTGTACGGGTCGAGGCGCACGACAGTGGGGGCGGCGTACCGGCCGTACCGCAGACGGAAGCGGGGGAGCCGCGGGAGGGCGGGCGCGGGTCGTTGCTGGTGGCCGGGCTGGCCAACAAGTGGGGCGTGGGGGAGCGGGGGCCGGGAAAGGTCGTGTGGTGCGGGTTCGCTACGGCTCCCGCAGCGCCCCCGCGACCGCCGAGATCGTCTCCGGTCCCACCCGGCAGCACCCGCCGATCAGCCGTGCCCCGGACTCCCGCCAGCCCGTGATCCGCCCCGCGGTGAAGGTCGGCCGGCCGGTCCACGCCCGTGCCCCGGCGTCCCAGGTCTCGCCGCTGTTGGGGTAGACGACGACGGGTTTGCCGGTGACGCGGGCCGCGAGGGCGACGGCGTGGTCGGCGTCCTCGGGGGTGCAGCAGTTGACGCCGACGGCGATCACCTCGTCCATCCGCGCGGCGAGCGCGAAGGCGTCCGACAGGGGCTGACCTGCGCGGGTGCGGTCACCGGCCGCCGAGTACGACAGCCAGGCCGGGACGCCGAGTCCCCGCAGTGCCCGGAGCAGGGCCTTCGCCTCGTCGGTGTCCGGGATCGTCTCCAGGGCGAGCACGTCGGGGCCGGCGGCGGCCAGGACCTCCATGCGGGGGCGGTGGAAGCGTTCCAGCTCGGACACGGTGAGCCCGTACCGGCCCCGGTACTCGGACCCGTCGGCGAGCATCGCGCCGTACGGGCCGACCGAGGCCGCCACCCACAGCGGGCGGGTCACCTGCGTCCGGCAGGCCGCCGTGCGGGCGGATTCCACGCTGAGAGCGAGCAGGCGGGCCGCCTCCTCCCGCCCGATCCCGCGCCGGGCGAAGCCCTCGAAGGTGGCCTGGTAACTGGCGGTGATCGCCACGTCGGCGCCCGCCTCGAAGTAGGCGAGGTGTGCCTCCGTGACCGCCCCGGGGTCCTCGGCGAGCAGCCGTGCCGACCACAGTTCGTCGCTCAGGTCGTGGCCGGCCGCCGCGAGCTGGTTGGACATGCCGCCGTCGAGGACGACCGTGCCGCCCGCGAGGGCGTCGGCGAGGGCGGGGACGGGAGCGGGGACGGGGGCGGTGCTCATACCGCCCGACGGTAGTCGAGGCGGCCCCCCGACCTGCCTCGCAGCCTCCCAGCGCGCCCCTGCGGGAGGGCTGGGATCCTGGGGGAGACGACCCGCACTCGGGAGGCGGTGGACGATGTGCCGTTGGCTGGCCTACTCAGGCACCCCCATCCTGCTCGACAGCATCCTTTACAAGCCGACGCCCTCGCTGATCGATCAGAGCCTGCACGCCAAGCTGGGCGTCGAGACGACCAACGGTGACGGGTTCGGCGTCGGCTGGTACGGGTCCCACACCGACACTCCGGCGGTCGTCCGGGAGATCGGCCCGGCCTGGAGCAGCCGCAATCTGCGCGAGATCGCCCGCCACGTCCGCTCGCCCCTGTTCTTCGCCCATATCCGGGCCTCGACCGGATCAGCGGTGCAGGAGACCAACTGCCACCCGTTCCGTTACGGCCGCTGGATGTGGATGCACAACGGCGCGATCGCGGGTTTCCGTCACATCCGGCGCGATCTCGCCCTGACCGTCGACCCGGAGCTCTTCCTCTCCGTCGAGGGGTCGACGGATTCCGAGTTGATGTTCTACCTGGCGCTCACCTTCGGCCTCGAGCAGGATCCGCCCGGTGCGGTCGCGCGGATGGTGGGCCTGGTGGAGCGGGTCGGGCGCGAGCACGGGGTGGAGCACCCGCTGCAGATGACGGTGGCGGTGACCGACGGGCGACGGCTGTGGGCATTCCGCTACTCGACGCGGAGGGCGTCCCGTTCGCTCTTCTACAGCACGCGCGTGGAGGCGCTGCGCTCTCTCCACCCGGACATGGCGTTCCTGCGTGAGGCGTCCGACGAGACCCGCCTCATCGTGTCGGAGCCCCTGGGGAACCTGCCCGGCATGTGGAACGAGGTTCCCGAGGGCAGGTACGGCGTCGTCCAGCCGGAAGGGGACGAGATGGCCCGCTTCACCCCTCAGGCGGTGTAGGGCCCTCGGTGAGAGGGGCGGGCGGTTTCGTCCCACCGGGCCCGTTGACCTGTCCGTGACACACCCTTACCATGTCGACGTTCGTCATACCGGATGGCGTTCGCGATATTGAACTGTCGCTCCCTCAGAACCTAGCCATAGGACGCCCGCTTTAGCGGGGTGGGAAATGGCGGAGCAGCGAACCAGTCCTCGTGACGCCCGTCGTGTGGTGCTGGTTCAACTCGACGGCACCCTGGACAACGACACCGCCCTGCTGGTCAACGGGCTCGGCGTCGCCCCCCGGCCGTCGTCCGCTGACGAGAAACGGGACAACACGCACACCTCCGTGCACGGCGCCACCGTGTACGCGACTCTGGTCCGCGACGAACTCGTCGCCCGGCATCTAGTGCCCGAGGGCAGGGTCAGGGTGGGATGAGCCCCTGGGGCGTTCCGACCGGAACCGGGGCGCCCCAGGTCCGCCGTCGGGTCACCGGGGTGCGCGGACGCTTCGGCCGGCACCGAAGCGTCCCGCCTCTAGGGCCTGTGTGATGTTGTGATCAATCGGCCGCTTGCAGGAGATCTCCGATCCAGATCATCGAGGCGCGGAGTTCGAGGCCGGCGAGGTAGCTCTCGGGCGTCTTGTCGAAGCGTGTGGCGATGCCGCGCCAGTCCTTCAGCCGGTTGATCAGTCGCTCGACGGTGTTGCGGTCACGGTAACGATCGGCGTCGTACGTGACGGGACGGCCGCCCCTGCTGCCCTTCCTCTTGCGGTTGGCGGCCTGGTCCTTCTTCTCCGGGATGACCGCCCTGATGTGCCGTTTGCGCAGGTAGGCGCGGTTGGCGCGGGACGAGTAGGCCTTGTCCGCGGCGACCGCGCCGGGCCGGGTGCGGGGCCGGCCGACCGGCCCGCGGACCCGGACCTTGTTCAGCACGGGGATGAACTGCGGGCTGTCCGCGGCCTGCCCGGCGGTCAGCACGAACGACAGCGGCCGGCGCTTTTGGTCGGCGGCGAGGTGAATCTTGCTGGTCAGTCCGCCGCGGGACCGGCCGAGCAGGGCTTCCTTCAGGCGGAGCCTGCGTCGGCGGCGGACGCGCCGGCGTTCTTCCCGCTCGGGCCCGTTTCCGCCGTCCCGCCCGTTCTGTTCCGCCTTGTCGCCCCCTTTTGCCGGGCCTGTTCCTGCTCGGCGGCGGCCTCCTCGAGCGCCTCCATGACCTCCTGGCCGACGAGCATCCCGGCGGCGTCGTGGTGGGCGCGGACGGTCGTGGAGTCCACGCTGACCAGGGACAGGTCCGTTTTGCCCCGGCGGGCGGCCTCGGCGATCAGGCCCTCCAGCAGGGCGGTGAAGACACCGGCGTTCCGCCAGAGCCGGAAGCGTCCGTAGACGGTCGGCCAGGGGCCGAACTCGCCCGGCATCTCCCGCCACTGCGCGCCCGTCCTGAACCGCCAGATCACCCCCTCGAACTGATCCCGCAGCCGCTCGGGGTACGGGCCGTACTCGCCTATCGGCAGGAACGGCTCGATCAACTTCCACTGTTCTTCGGTGAGTTGTCTGCGCGTCACGATTGTCTTCCTACCGGATCCGCCTTCCAGGCGGATCCGGACCGGCAAGACTGATCACAACATCACACAGGCCCTAGCGTGGCCTCATGACCCAGAGAACCTTCGCCGATCTCCATCACGCCGACGAACCCCTCCTGCTGCCCAACGCCTGGGACCACGCCTCCGCTGCGGCTCTCGCCGCCCAGAGGTTCCCGGCGATCGGCACCACCAGCCTGGCCGTCGCGGCGGCGGCCGGGCTGCCCGACGGGGCGGCGGCGACCCGGGAACAGACCCTGCTGCTCGCCCGCGCCCTCGGCTCCGAGCCGTTCCACCTGTCCGTGGACGCGGAGGGCGGATTCAGCGACGACCCGGACGAGGTGGCCGAGTTCGCCCGCGAACTGCACGCCGCGGGCGCCGTCGGCATCAACCTGGAGGACGGACTCGGGCCCGTCGACCGGCACGCCGCGAAGATCGCCGCCGTCCGGGCCGCGGCCCCCGGCCTCTTCGTCAACGCCCGCACCGACACCCACTGGCTCGGCGACGGCGACGGCACGATCCACCGACTCGATGCCTACCGACAGGCAGGCGCGCACGGCGTGTTCGTCCCCGGGCTCACCGAGGCCCGGGAGATCGCCGCTCTGGTACGAGGCCTGGACGGCGGCGTCCCCCTCAACATCCTCTACTCGCCCACCGGCCCCTCCGTCCCCCACCTCGCCGACCTCGGCGTACGCCGGATCAGCCTCGGCTCGCTGCTGTACCGGCGGGCGCTGGGCGCGGCGGTGCAGGCGGCGACCGACATCCGGGCGGGCCGCACACCCGGCGGCCCGGTACCCACCTACGAGGAGATCCAGGCACTGAGCCGGGACACCGGCGGTGCGGCCGACGCCACAGTTTCCTTCGAGTGACCCTGGTACGGTAGAAGCTTTCGCGGGTATCAGAACCTTCGGACTCATCTCCGGCGAGAGACCGAGGAACCATGGACATGGACATCCCCGGCGACAAACGGCTGGCGGCAGCGGTCGTGAGGGACGACGAGGGGCGCGTGCTCCTGGTGCGCCGCAGCGAGACCGAGAGGTTCCTGCCCCGGGTGTGGGGCGTCCCGTGCGGCAAACTCGATCCCGACGAGAGCGCCCGGGACGGCGCGCTGCGCGAGCTGAAGGAGGAGACCGGCCTGCTCGGCGAGATCGTGCGCAAGGTCGGCGAGTCGTCCTTCCTCAGCGAGTACGCGGGGCACGAGATCAAGAACTGGCAGGAGAACTTCCTGGTCCGTCCGCTGTCCCGGGAGGTCACACTGCCCAGTCCGGATCAGGAGCACGCCTGGCTCCATCCGTCCGAGCTGACCGGTGTCGACATCGACGCCTACAACCTGGACGTCGTACGGCAGGCCCTCACGGACTCCTGAGCAGCTCCGCCAGCGCGCCCAGCGCGTCCAGGTAGGCCGGCACGTTCAGCGGTACCTTCGGCATCGCCGCCGGATGCGGGCCCGCCGCCGTGAACACGTCGGTGTGCCGCCGCCGTCGCCCGCCCGTCTCCAGGAACAGCGTCACCGTCGGCGCGTCCGTGTCGCACCAGGCGCGGTGCAGCGTGTGCGCCGGCAGGGCGTACGTGCTCCCCGCCGCGTACCGGCCCAGATGCGTCAGGCGCAGCCGTGCCTGCCCCGCCGGTGCCAGCAGCCAGTCGGCCGATCCCTCGGCCAGCGACTCCTCGAACCGGGTCGTCCCGATGCCGGCGTCGCCCCGTGCCTCGTGCCCCGTCTCGGGCATCTCCTCGTACAACTCCGTGCACAGCCGCCCCCGGACGACATGGGAGGCCAGCGCCGAGCGGTGGTTGTGGATGTCCTCCCGGCCGGTGCCGCCCGCGCCCGCGTGCCAAACGTGTGCGCGCAGCATGTGCAGCGGGCCGGAGTCGACCAGCAGCAGCTTGTCGAAACCGAGGACGTGCCGGTACGACAGCCGCGCGCAGGCCTCCGGATCGCCCGCGCCGGAGGCGAGTTCGGCGACCAGCTCCCACAGCCGCTCCAGTTCACCGAGTTCGGCGACCACCGCGTACGCCGCGGCCACCTGCTCCCGCTCGGGCAACGTGTCGTCCAGGGTCTTCGCCAGCAGTCGCCGCGCCGCCAGAACCCGCTGACCGCCCATGCACTCCGTCCTCCGTCCTCCGGCTCCCGCTCAACGCGCGGGAGCCGCCTCGTCGGGCCGATAGGTCCACACCGCGTGTGCGCGCAGCGCCGTTACACCCTGATACGTCATCCACATCGGGCGCCGCAGCTCCGTGCTGTCGCCCCGCTCCCAGGACCAGATGCCGTCCTGCTGCCCGGCCAGCACCGAGGCCGCCGCGCCGTCCAGCAGCTCCCGCCAGGTGTCCTCCAGGCCGTCCTGCCGGGCCACCTCCAGCGCGCCCGGGGACAGCAGGGCGCGCACGATCCAGGACGCGGTGAAGTGCCGTACGTGCAGCACTTCGTGGCGCGCGGGGTCGTCGGGGCGCGGACGCCGTACCTCCTCGCGCCGGTTCTCCAGGTCCAGGCAGGCGTGGTGCGGTGCGTCGGGGCAGGACAGCAGCCAGCGCACGCCGTCCTCGCGGGCGGCCCGCACCGCCGCGCTCTCACCCAGGACGCGGGCCGCACGGTCGAGGGCGAGCACCGCCTGCGCGGTGTGCACCGGGGACGGCGGCCCGTACGGCGGGTCGAGCCGGTAGCCCCAGCAGCGCAGATGGTCCCGGCCCGGATCGCTGATCGATCCGTCGACGAGTGCCTCCCGCAGTACCGGCAGGGCGTCGCAGTCGGGCGCGGCACGCAGCAGCCCGCGCAACACCGTCGTCATCACATGCGTCGACTCGCGTCCGGCCCGGTCGGCCTCGCGGGTGAAGGCCGCCGTGCAGAGGTCCACCTCCCGCGCCAGCCGTCCTCCCCGGGCCGCGCCCGCGCGAGCCAGCGCGCCCAGCACCAGCGCGGTCACCTCGGGCCGGGCCCGCGCGCCCTGCGACCGCGCCGACCAGCCGCCGTCGGGCAGCCGCAACCGCCACAGCGTGTCGGCCAGTTCGCCCGGCGCGAGGCGTCCGTCGGGCATGCCCAGCTCGAGCATGATCTGCAGCCCGTACGCCGTACCGACCGAGGTGGGTCGGGACGGGGTGCTCTCACCCAGGGCGTGCGACCAGCCGACGAGCCGCCCGCGCTCCGGATCGTCGACGACGGACACCTCGTCGACGAGGGTGTCGTGGGTGGCCGCGAACAGGCGCGGGAGCGGGCCGGGCACCGGGCCGGCCGTGGTCGTGGGAGTCGGGAGCGACTGCCGGGCCGGAGCCGTGGCGCGGGCCCGTACCAGTGCCGCCGCGAGCCATGCGGCGAGCGCCGTGCCGAGGCCACTCACCGACGCGATCAGATACTTCGCGGCCTCCCCGTCGACGGAGTCGGGCAGCACCTCGAACAGGAACTGGAACACCGCGTAACCGGCGGCCACGCAGCCGAACCCGCCCAGCCAGCCCACGAAACGGGTCGGCCGAAAGGCCCCGCCGTCCCCTCCGGCGGGGAGGCGGTCGTCCGGACGTGCGGGTCGCAATGGGCCGCGGCCGAGCTGCTGTGGGGACAAGGCGCGCTCCATCCCCCTCCCGTTGGGCGGCACATGACGTCCGCGATCATGCCATCTTAGAAAAAGGGCTCCGACTCAACGTCCGTACCGCTGTTTTCGCCGTCTCACACCCGGCACCGCCGCCCGATGCGTGTCTGCGGCACATACGGCCCCTTCCGACCTCATCTCCGGCTCTCCCGGGGCCAGTTCGTCAGGGTGACGTGCAGGGCCTCGACCGCCTTGTCCCAGGAGACGTCGACGTCACTCGCCCAGGACGTCCCGGACGAACGTGTTGGTGAACTTCCCCTCGGGGTCCAGTGACCGGGCCAGGGTCCGGAAGTCGTCCAGCCGCGGGTAGTGGGCGCGCAGGTCGGCCGCCGGCGTGGTGAACACCTTCCCCCAGTGCGGTCGCGCCTCGAAGGGCGCCAGCGCCTCTTCCAGCCGCCGCACCACGGGCAGCACGGCCGGCGTGTCCTCCACCCAGGTGAAGTGGGCGGCCACGGTGTCCCGGCCGTAGCAGGGGCTGAGCCACTGGCTGTCGGCGGCCACCGTCCGTACCTCGCAGGTCTGCAGTACGGGGGAGACGGTCTCCCGGATCCCGTCGATCGCGTGCAGCATGTCGAGGGCGAACCGTCGCGGCAGCAGATACTCCGACTGCAGCTCCGACCCGCTGCTCGGGACGAATTCCGCGCGGAAGTGCGGCAGCCGCTCGTGCCAGGGCCCCGGTACCCCGAACTGCTCCGTGCAGTTCACCGCCGGCATGCCGGGCACGGGATGCAGTTTCTCGGTCGCGGGCGTCGCCCACGGGAAGTCCGGCAGCGGCTGGTCCGTACGCCGCTTCACCCACACCTGCCGGAAGCCCGGCGCCGCCCAGTCGGTGAACAGGCTCACGCTGTAGGCAGCCGACATCACCGTTGCGAAGGTGGCCACGTCCAGCCCGGCCGACGGAAGCTCGGTGAACAGATGCTGCTCGACGTCGAAGGCGGGCGTCAGGTCCAGCGTGAGTGCGGTGACGACACCGAGCGCCCCGAGCGAGGTGACCGCCCCACCGAACCGCGCTTCGTCCCCGCGGTCGATCCGTACCGCCGAACCGTCCGCCGTGACCAGTTCCACCGTGCGCACGGACGAGGCGAGCGGGCCGTTGCCGGTACCGGAGCCGTGCGTGCCGGTGGCGACCGAGCCGGCCACCGAGATGTGCGGGAGCGACGCCATGTTCGCCAGCGCCAGCCCGTGCCGGTGCACCTGCCGGGCCAGCTCGGCGTACCGCACGCCGCCGCCGACCCGGACCGTCCCGGCCGCCGTGTCCACGTCGATCTGCGGAGGCAGCGCGTCGAGGGAGAGCAGGACGCCGTCCGCACCGGCCTCGGCGATCTCGTTGAAGGAATGCCCGCTGCCCAGGGCCCGCACCCGGGAGCTCCCGGCGACCAGCGCGCGCAGCGCGTCCAGGGTGTGCGGGCGATGCAGTTCCTCGGCGGCATACGTGATGTTGCCGGCCCAGTTGGTCACGGTCCCGGTCATGCGGCGGCCCCTCCCCGAGTCGTCGAGCATGTCGGGGACAGCACATCACCGCGCCGACCGGCGCCGATGCCAGGGGCCGCCGGTCCGTTCGCCGGACCCGGTGGCACACCCGAGGGGGCCGGGGGCATACCGTGAGGAGTCGTACGTCCGAGCCGGGAGTCGTACGTCCGAGCCGGAAGGAGACACGGGATGGGCAGCCGGACCGCGCTGGTCGAGGATCTTATGGAGCGGTTCCCGCATGTACCGCGAGAGGCCGTCTTCAAGGAGGACCTGCTCCGGGGCGGTGTCGCCTTCGACCCGTCCGCGCTCAGCGACAACGAGAACGGCGAGGTCAAACCGAAGTCGTACTTCATCTTCTCCTTCGACCACGGCACGCTGCCCGAGCTGGGCGAGGCCGCGCTCCGGCGCCCGCCCGAGGAGATCATCCTCACCGGGGGCCCCTACGACCTGCGCCGGACGGTCGTCTCCGTCCGGGTGAACCCGTCGTCCCCGTACCGGGTCGCCGCGAACGAGGACGGCGTGCTCGGCCTCTACCTCGACGGGAAGCGCATCGCCGACGTCGGCGTGCCGCCGATGCCCGAGTACTACCGGCACACCCTCGCCAACGGGAAGTCCGTCATGGAGGTGGCCCCGACCATCCAGTGGGGCTACCTGATCTACCTGACCGTCTTCCGGGTCTGCCAGTACTTCGGTGCGAAGGAGGAGTGCCAGTACTGCGACATCAATCACAACTGGCGCCAGCACAAGGCGGCCGGCCGTCCCTACACCGGGGTCAAGGACGTCGAGGAGGTCCTCGAGGCCCTGGAGATCATCGACCGGTACGACACGGCGAAGGCGTCCACCGCCTACACCCTCACCGGCGGCGCGATCACCAAGACGGTCGCCGGCCGTGACGAGGCCGACTTCTACGGGCACTACGCCAAGGCCATCGAGGAGCGCTTCCCCGGCCGCTGGATCGGCAAGGTCGTCGCCCAGGCGCTGCCCAAGGACGACGTGCAGCGCTTCAAGGACTACGGCGTGCAGATCTACCACCCCAACTACGAGGTGTGGGACCGCCGTCTGTTCGAGCTGTACTGCCCGGGCAAGGAGCGCTACGTCGGCCGTGACGAGTGGCACAAGCGCATCCTGGACTCCGCGGACGTCTTCGGCGCGCGCAACGTCATTCCCAACTTCGTGGCGGGTGTGGAGATGTCCGAGCCGTTCGGCTTCACCACCGTCGACGAGGCCATCGCCTCGACCACCGAGGGCCTGCGCTTCTTCATGTCGCACGGCATTACGCCCCGCTTCACCACCTGGTGCCCCGAGCCGACGACCCCGCTCGGCAAGGCCAACCCGCAGGGCGCGCCGCTGGAGTACCACATCCGGCTGCTCGAGGCGTACCGCGCCACGATGGACGAGTTCGGTCTGGCCTCGCCCCCCGGCTACGGTCCGCCCGGACCCGGCCGTGCGGTGTTCTCCGTCAGCTCCTTCATGGACAGCCTCTCGGAGCAGGAGCCCGTCGAGGCGTGAGACACCCGGGCATTCGAGGGCTCTTGGGCGCCCTTGAGGAACTCGAACGCCCTTGAGCAGAAACGAGAAGGCCGGAACCGGGGCGGTTCCGGCCTTCCTTGCGCATGGTCCCTGCGGGGGGCGTGCGCGCGCGTGCGCGGGCGCCGTGACGCACGAAGTGGAGACGACGCTTGTCAGTTGTGTCGGCAGCGTGAAAAGCTCGTCCATCGCCCCCGCGGTTTTCCCCAACTGCATTGCTGATATCACGAGTTGACCTCATTCGTGGATGCAGGAGACTCATGCCCGACCTACCGGCACCCCAGGACGCCACCGAGGCGGCACTGTTCTCCGAGTGCTGGGACGCGGTGCTCTCCTACGCCGACCTGTGCACGGCCGGCTCCACCGCCGCCGCGCAACTGGCGCGCGAGGCGTTCGCACAGGGCATGCGCGAGGTGCGCGACGCGGAGGCGACCACCGTACGCGCGGCCGGCCGCTGCTCGTCCAGGCTGCCCCGAATACCCCTGCTGCTGACCGCCGTGCGCACCACCGCGGCGGCCTGGGAGGAGAGCGGGCAGGGGAACCGGCTCGATCCCGACCTGCGGCTGTGGCTCCACTCCGAGAACGCCGCCCGCTACACCGGCCCGCCGCTCTCGCGCCCGATCGCCCTGCGCGGACTGCGCGATCTGCAGCAGGCCGACGCCGAACTGCTGTGGCTGGCCGAGGCGGAGTCCCTCCCGCTGCCCCTGGTGGCCCGCCGGCTCGGCCTCGACCCCGCCACCGCCGCCGACGAACTCGCCCAGGTCCGCGGCTTCTTCCGGGACTGCTGCCACCGCAACCACCTCGACTCCCCGATGGACGCGGAGTGTCGCGGTTACGCCCGGCTGCTGGACGCCGTCCCCCGCTCGCCCGCCGCCGACACCCCCGACGACCTCTCCCGGCACCTCGCCACCTGTGTGCGGTGCGCCGAGGCCGCGGCCTGCCTTCGGCTGCACGGCGGCGGGCTGCCCGGCGCCCTCACCGGCGGGGTCGTCGGCTGGGGCGGACTGGCCTACCTGGAGCGCCGCCGCCGCGCGGCCGAGGTGCGGCTCGGTCCCGGACGCCCCGACGGCCCCGACGCGGGCGGCGACCCGGTCGAGGTAACGGGCCGGGCACGCGCCACCCGCAACGGGCTGCTGGTCGCCGCCGCCCTGGTGTCCGCCCTCGCCCTCGCCGTCTCCCTGATGCCGTTCGGCGGCACGGGCGCCGACAGCGCGATCCGCGCCGGCGCCGACGACCGCGGACCGGTGGCCGCCCCCGGCCTGTACCCGCCCGCGGGGCCCACCCCCACCGCCTCCGGCCCAGCCCCCTCCGACACCCCGCAGCCACCTTCCGACGGCACCCCCGACCCGGCGAACCCCGACCCGGCGAACCCCGACCCCGAAACCCAGGGCAGTACCACCGCCACCGCCACCGCCGCGCCCCGGACCACCGCGCCCAGCAGGCCGGCCGTCTGCTACGCCGCGTACGACCTGGTCAACCAGTGGCCCGTCGGCTTCCAGGCCACCGTCACCGTCACCACGACGGCGCCTCTCGACTCCTGGCGCGTGGCCTTCACCTTCGAGGCCGGCCAGCGCGTCACCCAGATGTGGGACGCCGGCGTCAGCCAGAACGGGCCCCGCGTCACCGCCACCGCCGCCGACTACAACAAGACCGTCCCCGCCGGCGGGAAGCTCGCCTTCGGCTTCCTCGCCTCCGGGAACGGCACGAACTCCCCACCCTCCGACATCAGCCTCAACGGCCACTCCTGCACGACCGTGTGACGCGAGCCGACCCGAAACACCCGGTGTCCGGGGCACCCGTTAAATCGGTGGTGCCCGGGCCGGCGTCTCCCTACAGTGGGAGCCGCGGCACACAAGCGGCGCACGCATGCGTCGTTGTCCGCCGCTGCCGGATCGAGTGAAGGAGAGGAGGTGCGACCGATGGCTGTCTTCGTGAGGGGCGCTGCCCGCATCCAGGAATCCATCCATTTCACCTCCGTGGCCACCGGCTGACCTCACCTTTCCGTTCCGCGTCTCCGCGCGGCCGCCGGGGCCACCCTTGCGAAGGGTCACCCCTTGAGTTCCACCTCTTCCTTCTCCTCCTCCACCCCCCTCTCCGCGCCGCCCTCCGTGCTGGCCGCCTACGGCTGGGACGAGGAGTGGGCCGACGCGTTCGCCCCGTACGAGGCCGAAGGGCTGCTGGCCGGGCGCGTGGTGCGGGTCGACCGCGGTCAGTGCGACGTCGTCACCGCCGACGGGACCGTACGGGCCGACACCGCGTTCGTCACCCCGCACGACCCCCTGCGGGTCGTGTGCACCGGGGACTGGGTCGCCGTCGAGCCGGCGGGCGACACGCCGCGCTACGTACGGGCGTACCTTCCGCGCCGTACCGCCTTCGTGCGCTCCACCTCCTCCAAGCGGTCCGAGGGACAGATCCTCGCCGCCAACGTCGACCACGCCGTCATCGCCGTCTCGCTCGCCGTCGAGCTGGACCTGGCCCGGATCGAACGGTTCCTCGCCCTCGCCTGGGAGTCCGGGGCGCAGCCGGTGGTCGTGCTCACCAAGGCCGACCTCGTGCCGGACGCGGCGACCCTGGCCCACCTGGTCCAGGACGTGGAGACCACCGCGCCCGGCGTGCCGGTGCTCGCCGTCAGCGCGCGGGACGGTGGGGGAGGGCTGGACGTCCTCGCCGCGGTCGCCTCCGGCGGTACCTCGGTACTGATCGGACTGTCCGGCGCGGGCAAGTCCACCCTCGCCAACGTGCTCCTCGGCGAGGACGTGATGGACGTCCGGGCGGCCCGGGACGTCAACGGCAAGGGCCGCCACACCACCACCACCCGCAACCTGCTCGCCCTGCCCGGCGGGGGAGTCCTCATCGACACCCCGGGCCTGCGGGGCGTCGGGCTCTGGGACGCCGGCAGCGGTGTCGGCCAGGTGTTCTCCGAGATCGAGGAGCTCGCCGGGGGCTGCCGTTTCCACGACTGCGCCCACGAGAGCGAACCGGGGTGCGCGGTCCTCGAGGCCGTCGAGACGGGCGCCCTCCCGGAACGCCGTCTCGAGAGCTACCGCAAGCTGCTACGGGAGAACCAGCGCATCGTCGCCAAGACCGACGCGCGGCTCCGCGCGGAGATCCGCAAGGAGTGGAAGCGGAAGGGGGCGGTGGGCAAGGCGGCGATGGAGGCGAAGCGGGGCCGCCTGCGCTGACGCGTCAGCGCACACCTCGCCTCATCTCCCTGTCCGATTTCCGCCAGCCGGCCTCCCCCGGGTGGCGGAGACTGGGCGGTGTGAGAGACGAGGACAGCAGGTACGAGGCGGTGCGCAGCCGGGACGGACGGTTCGACGGGGAGTTCTTCTTCGCCGTCGGGACGACCGGGATCTACTGCCGTCCCAGTTGCCCCGCCGTCACGCCGAAACGACGCAACGTGCGGTTCTTCGCGACCGCGGCCGCCGCGCAGGGCGCCGGATTCCGAGCCTGCCGACGGTGCCGTCCGGACGCCGTCCCCGGCTCCGCCGAGTGGAACGTGCGCGCCAACGTCGTGGGCCGGGCCATGCGGCTGATCGCCGACGGCGTGGTCGACCGCGAGGGCGTCGCCGGACTGGCCGCACGGCTCGGTTACAGCGCTCGCCAGGTGCAGCGCCAGCTCACCGGCGAACTGGGCGCCGGTCCCGTCGCCCTCGCCCGCGCGCAGCGCGCGCACACCGCGCGCGTGCTCCTGCAGACCACCGGGCTCCCGATCACCGAGATCGCCTTCGCCGCCGGGTTCACCAGTGTGCGGCAGTTCAACGACACCGTCCGGGCCGTGTACGCCGTGACCCCCACCGCACTGCGCGCCGCCGCGCCCGGTGGCGGCCGGGCCGCCGCCCGCCGTACGGCCACGCCCACGGCGGGCATCCCCGTGCGGCTCGCCCACCGCGGCCCGTACCAGCCCCGCCCCGTCTTCGACCTGCTGGAACGCGAGGCCGTCCCGGGCGTCGAGGACGTCACCGGCCCCCCGGGCACCCGCACCTACCGGCGCACCCTGCGGCTCCCGTACGGCATCGGCGTCACCGCCGTCGACGAACGTCCCGGGACCACGCGCACGGGCTCCGCCGCCCGCCCCGGCGGCTGGCTCGACGCCCGTGTCCACCTGACCGACCCCCGTGACCTGACCACCGCCGTACAGCGGCTGCGCCGCCTCTTCGACCTGGACGCGGATCCTTACGCCGTGGACGAACGGCTCGGTGCCGACGCGCGGCTCGCCTCGCTGGTCGCCGCCCGGCCCGGCCTGCGCTCGCCGGGCACCGCCGACCCGGAGGAACTTGCGGTACGGGCCCTGGTGGGCCGCGAGCAGGCCGCGCGGCTGGTCCAGCGGTACGGCAAGACGCTCGACGCCCCCTGCGGCGGCCTCACCCACCTCTTCCCCGAACCGGCCGTCCTCGCCGAAGCCGAACCCGTTGGCACCCTGGGCGCGCTCACCGCCGCCCTCGCGGACGGCACGGTACGCCTCGACCCCGGCGCCGACCGGGACGACGCCGCGGACGGCCTGCGCGCCGTTCCCGGCCTGGACGCCCGTACCGTCGCCGAGATCCGCACCCGTGCCCTCGGCGACCCGGACGTGGCCCCACCCGGTCCGGATCTGCCCGACAGCTGGCGCCCCTGGCGCTCGTACGCCCTGAACCACCTGCGCGCGGCAGGGGAGTTGGAGTACCGATGACCACGACGGCAAGCACCCCGCACACGTACTGGACGAGCGTGCAGAGCCCACTCGGGCCGTTGCTCCTCACCGCAGGACCGGACGGGGAGCTGAGCTCGCTCTCCGTGCCCGGTCAGAAGGGCGGTCGCGGGGTGCCGACGGGCGGGCGGCAGGACCCGGGACCGTTCCGTGCGGCGGAGGAACAGCTCGCCGCGTACTTCGCCGGCGAGCTGAGGGAATTCCGGCTGCCCCTGCACACCACCGGCACCCCCTTCCGGGAGAAGGTCTGGGCCGCGCTCGACGACGTCCCCTACGGGGCGACCGCGTCGTACGGCGAGATCGCCGCGCGGATCGGTGCCTCCCGCGCCGCCGTACGGGCCGTCGGCGGCGCGATCGGCGCGAACCCCCTGCTGATCGTGCGCCCCTGCCATCGGGTGATCGGCGCCGACGGGTCGCTGACCGGATACGCGGGCGGCCTGGACCGCAAGGTGCGGCTGCTCACCCACGAAGGGGTGCTCCGGCCGTAGCCGGGGCCGGCGGGCTTCAGCCCCAGAACACCGCGCCGAGCCACGCCGCCGTGATCAGCTGGCAGGCGAACAGTTCGGTCAGCAGGCTCCAGCCGCCCGCGCGCATCGCCGTACGCGTCGCCGCGGCCGCTTCGCCGTGGCGGCCCAGGCGGATCCGCTCGACGGCGTAGATCCCGGCCACGAAGCCCGGGGCGGCGCCCAGCACGGGCACCAGGACGAAGCCGAGGAACGACCCCGCGCCGGCGTACGCCAGCACCCGCCCGTCGACCCAGTCGGTCCGCAGCCGGCGGGGTGGCAGCGTCCAGCGGACCACCTGGGAGAGGAACAGGGCGACGGTCGCCCCGACGAGCACCCCCCACGCCACGGGCCGCGGATCCTTCAGTGCCCACCAGAGGATCGCGGCCCACACCAGCCACGACCCCGGCACCCCGGGCAGCAGTACTCCGCACAGGCCGAGCAGGATCACCAGTCCGGCCAGCAGGAGGTCCCACGCTCCCATCTGTCCAGGGTGCCGGAGGACGACAGAAGGCGCAGACCAGGTGCGCCGGACCCGCACCGACCACTCCTGCCGAACGAACGTTCCTTGCGCCGGGCGGCGTGCCGTCGCCGCCCGGCACCGGGGACGGATTTCCGATGCTCCGTTTTCCTCGGGCCCTCGCGGTGGAGAATTGAGGGTATGAGCGAGCAGGGGGGCAGGTCCGCCGGTCACGAGAACGACTGGTGGGAGCAGTTGTACGACGACGCCGGCGGCGACACGGGCTCCGCGCCCGCGGCCGATTCCCTCGACGACCGCTTCGACTCCGCGGCCGGCACGGTGAACGAGGGACCGACCGCGCCCGCCGACGCCACGCCCACCCTCGCCGATGTCCCCGCCGGCCCCGTGCCTCGCGTCTCGTCCGCCCCGTCGAAGCGCCGCCGGTGCCGCGCGGCCATGTGGGCTCCCGGCCGCCCACCTACGACGCCGAACCCACCGCGCTGCCCGCCGCCGACCCCCACGAACTGGACGACCTGGTCCCGGACACCGTGCTGGACGGCGCCCGGTACGGGGCCTGCACCCTGCGGGCCGCGTCCGTACGGGGCGACTCCGCGCGGTACCGGGGCGAACCGCGGCGGGACGCCCTGCTGACCGCCAGGTTCGGCAGCGGGGACCAGGCACTGGTGCTGGTGGCGGTCGCGACCGGCGTACGGGCCGCCCCCGGCGCGCACCGCGCGGCCGCCGAGGCCTGCCGGTGGATAGGCGAGGCGGTGGGCCTCAGCCATCCCCGCCTCGCCGAGGACCTCAGGGCCGCCCGGCGCGGCGAACTCAAGTCCGGACTGCACCGCCTCACCGACCGCACCCTCGGCAGGCTCCGCGCGGGCGCCGCCGAGCAGGGTCTCGGACCCGAGGCGTACGGGGCCACCCTGCGCTGTCTCCTGCTGCCCGCCGACCCCGAATGCCGTACCCGGGTGTTTTTCGGCGTCGGCACCGGCGGCCTGTTCCGGCTGCGGGACGGCGCGTGGCAGGACATCGAACCGGAGGCCGCCGAGGCCAGGGGCGGGGCCGCCGTCGGCTTCGGCTCGCCGCCCTCCGAGACCCCCGAGGGCGACCGGCTCACCATGGACCTCGGCATCCCGGCACCTCCGAGCCCGTACGAGCCCGCCCCCGGCCCCCCGCGCGAACCCTTCCGCTTCCGTACCTCCATAGCCCGTGAAGGTGACACCCTCCTGCTGTGCAGTACGGGCCTCGCCGACCCGCTGCGCGGCGAGCGGGAACTCCGGACCCACCTGGCCGAGCGGTGGTCCCGCCCCGAACCGCCGGGCCTCGCCGCATTCCTCGCCGACACCCAGGTACGGGTCAAGGGGTACGCGGACGACCGTACGGCCGTCGCCGTCTGGGAGGCGTGAGCGCGGCGGGTGTGCATTCATGGAACCCGGAGGGAGACCCGGAAGCCCTGAAGTCCAAGGGATCCACGGACACCGAAGGGGCACACGAGAGCCATGGCCAAACAGAACGTCGCGGAACAGTTCGTCGACATCCTGACCCGCGCGGGAGTCAAGCGCCTCTACGGCGTCGTCGGCGACAGCCTCAACCCCGTCGTCGACGCCGTGCGCCGCAACTCCGCCATCGACTGGGTCCACGTCCGGCACGAGGAGACCGCCGCCTTCGCCGCCGGTGCCGAGGCCCAGATCACCGGCCGGCTCACCGCCTGCGCCGGCTCCTGCGGACCCGGCAACCTCCACCTCATCAACGGGCTGTACGACGCCCACCGGTCCATGGCACCGGTCCTCGCCCTCGCCTCGCACATCCCGTCCAGCGAGATCGGCCTCGGCTACTTCCAGGAGACCCATCCCGACCGGCTGTTCCGCGAGTGCAGCCACTACAGCGAGATGATCTCCAGTCCTCAGCAGATGCCCCGGCTGCTGCACACCGCCATCCAGAACGCGGTCGGCCGCTCCGGGGTCAGCGTCGTCACCCTCCCCGGTGACATCGCCGACCACGCCGCCCCCGAGAAGGCCGCCGAGACCGCCCTCGTCACCTCCCGGCCCACGGTCCGGCCCGGCGACGCCGAGATCGACCGGCTCGTCGACATGATCGACGCGGCCGGGAAGGTCACCCTCTTCTGCGGCGCCGGCACGCAGGGCGCGCACGCGGAGGTCATGGAATTCGCCCAGAAGATCAAGTCCCCGGTCGGGCACGCCCTGCGCGGCAAGGAATGGATCCAGTACGACAATCCGTACGACGTCGGCATGAGCGGGCTGCTCGGATACGGCGCCGCCTACGAGGCCACCCACGAGTGCGACCTGCTGATCCTGCTCGGCACCGACTTCCCGTACAACGCCTTCCTCCCCGACGACGTGAAGATCGTCCAGGTCGATGTGCGGCCCGAGCACCTCGGCCGCCGCTCGAAACTGGACCTCGCGGTGTGGGGCGACGTGCGGGAGACGCTGCGGTGTCTGACCCCGAGGGTCAGGGCCAAGGACGACCGCAGGTTCCTCGACCGGATGCTGAAGAAGCACGCGGACGCGCTGGAGGGGGTGGTGAAGGCGTACACACGGAAGGTCGAGAAGCACGTCCCGATCCACCCCGAGTACGTGGCCTCCGTGCTGGACGAACTCGCCGATGACGACGCGGTGTTCACCGTGGACACCGGCATGTGCAACGTCTGGGCCGCCCGCTACATCTCGCCGAACGGCCGCCGCCGGGTCATCGGTTCGTTCTCCCACGGCTCGATGGCGAACGCGCTCCCGATGGCGATCGGGGCGCAGTTCGTCGACCAGGGCCGACAGGTCGTGTCGATGTCCGGGGACGGCGGATTCGCCATGCTCATGGGCGACTTCCTCACCCTCGTCCAGTACGACCTGCCGGTGAAGGTCGTCGTCTTCAACAACTCCTCGCTCAGCATGGTCGAGTTGGAGATGCTGGTCGCCGGACTGCCCTCGCACGGCACCGCCACCAAGAACCCGGACTTCGCCGCCGTCGCCCGCGCGTGCGGCGCGCACGGGGTGCGGGTGGAGAAGCCGAAGGACCTCGCCGGGGCCCTCAAGTCGGCGTTCAAGCACAAGGGTCCGGCCCTCGTCGACGTCGTCACCGATCCGAACGCGCTGTCCATTCCACCGAAGATCAGCGCTGAGATGGTGACCGGCTTCGCGCTGTCCGCGTCGAAGATGGTGCTGGACGGCGGGGTCGGCCGGATGCTCCAGATGGCGCGGTCCAACCTGCGCAACGTGCCCCGGCCGTAACGGGATTCATTCCGTGCGGGGCGCCCAGCGGCGGGTGCTCGTGTCGTACTCGTAGCGGGGCAGGCCCTTGATGCCGCTGGTGCGGAACGGACGGCCGTGGTCGTCGATCCGCACGGTGCCGGAGCGGCCGGCGGAGGACCAGTCCAGCTCCAGGTACCAGCGGCAGTCGCAGGTCCCGGTCCGGGCGGTGACCTGCAGCACCTCCGGTTCCTTCGCGGAGACCCGGTAGGGCATGCGGACCGCCGGGATCGGCGTACCGGCGTCGTTCCCGGCGACCGCGCGGGCGAGAGGCCGGTCCTTGTCCAGGTTCACGTCGAAGTACCGCGGTGTGAGGGCACCGCCGCAGCCCTGGTCCATGGCGTACGCGTTCCCCGGGGCGGGGTCGGTGCGGCCGGTCACCCGGACCCGCAGCGCCGTGAGGACGACGGCCGTGTCGGACGTCCCCTGCACGGACAACTTCACGATCGTCTCGCCCCCGTGCACCGCCCTCTGCGTTGCCGCCCAGGTGCCGGCGTCCTGCGGGGCCGGGGGCGGCGGCACCTCGGCGGGCGGCTTGGCGATGACGTAGTCGTGGCCGCAGCCGAACGCCCAGGCCTGCGAGTCGACGGTCCAGGCGAGGGGCGTCCCGGCCGGGGCGGCGGACTTCTCCGGGGTGCGTTCGGTGCTCCCGGGAGCGGCCGGGCCGGACGGCTCACCCCGCGCCCCGGGAGCGTCGGGGGTGCGCCCCGAACCGGAGGAGCCGGAGGAGCGGGAGGAAGCGGACGCGGGCGGCGAGGAGGCAGAGCGGTCCGCTGCCGTGGGTTCCGCGGAGGCGGTCGGTGCCGGGTTCGCGGTGGCGACCCGGGTGCCGTCGTCGGGGGAGGAGCGGTGGCCGTCCGGCAGCGCGGCCAGTGTTCCCACCGTGGCGAGTAACGCACAGGCGACGGCAAGCGTGCCCGCGACGCGCTTGCGCCGGTACCAGGGCCGGGGGCGGACGGACGCGGGCCTGGGGCCGCTCACGATGCCGGTGTCCAGGGATGGACGATCGGTGCCGGTGCCAGTACCGGCGAGGGCGAGGGCACCGTCACCGTCGGGAGCGTTCGAGCCCGCCTCCGCCGCTGCCGCCCGAGGCCGTTGTCGTGCCGCGACCGCCAGGAGCCAGCGGCGGTGGAGTTCCAGGCGTTCCCCGCTGGACGCCCCGCACAGGGCGGCGAAACGCTCCACGGGCGCGAAGTCGAGGGGGACCGCCTCGCCGGCACAGTAGCGGTGCAGGGTGGAGGTGTTCATGCTGAGGCGGCGGGCCAGCGAGCCGTAACTGCGGTCCGTACGCTCCTTCAGTTCCCGCAGCAGCGCCGCGAACCGCGCCACATCGTCCTGTGCCGACACCGTCACCTCGTACTCGTCGGGCCGAACCGGGCTCGGAACGGCCGGAACGGCATCCCAAGGACCCCCCGTACCTGCACGTCGGGCGGGCTGGGATGGTTCCATACCCATGGATCGGGACCCGACGCTTGCGCCGGCCTCCAGGGACGGCCGATGCTCTGGGTGTCGTCCCGACGACCACCGGACGGACCACCGCGGTCACGACGGTGGTCGCGGTGTACGAAGGCCGGACCAACGGCCGGCCGACATGGCCACCACACGCCGTACCGCATCCAACCACGCACTCCTCACGGGGGACACCCATGCCCACGCACACCCGGGCCGCCGCACTCTCCGTACTCACCGTCGCCGCCCTCGCCGCCGTCACGGCACTCACCGGGCCGGCCGGGGCCCTGGAGAACAAGGCCGCCTCGCCCAGGTTCCTCGCGGCATCCGAGCTGCCTCCGCACGCGTGGTCCGAGTGGACCGCGGGACCGGTCACCGACGGCTTCCCGACGGAGCTGGCCTACTGCCTGGGCGAGGGCGTGCCGGCCCACGACTACCGGCACCGGGTCTTCCACACCGAACTGGACACGGGCGCCGTGCAGGCCACCGTCGTGACCGGCTCGGCCGCCAAGGGCAAGGCACTGGCCGCGCTGCTGAACAAGGAGATCCGTTCCTGCGCGGACCGGATCGAGCGATCCGACCCGGAACTCGACGCCGAGGGCCGGTACTACGGTTCACTGCCGGTCGAGGAGGGCGCGCAGGTGCACGGTCTGCACACCAACGCCTCCTGGGGTGCCACCGACATCCACCTGCTGTCCGTGGGACGGGACGGCAGGACGGTGACCGTCGTGAGCTGGGGGCAGATGGGCGACTTCGCCGACGCCCCGGTGGCCGCCTTCAAGAAGACGACGACCACGGCCGTCAACAAGCTGTACTGACGCGCGCACGACCACCGTGAAGACCGGGGTCGTCCTCTCGCCACGGGGGTCGGGAGGACGACCCCGCACACGTGTGTGGCCGTTGAAGTTCGGCCAATAACCGGCCGTGACCATGCCGCATGACTCGCCGCGTGGATGACGGGGCATGGATTCCCATGGACGTGTTCGAGCCGCAGGGGGAATCGACACCGGAACGCGGGCGGGGGCCATGAGAAGGCAGGCACGAGGGGGTGGCCCCGGCATGGCCGGGGCCACCCGGGTGACGACCGTGGAGGAGACGGCCGGCGGCGACGGGGAGCAGGCCCCGGCGGCACAGCTGAGACGCCGGCTGGGACGCGCGGACCTGCGGGCGGTGCCCGAGTCCCGCCACGACCTGCGAGAGCTGCTCAGGCACTGGGGTAGGCCCGGACAGTCGGAGACGGCCGAGCTGCTCACCACCGAGCTCGTCACCAACGCGCTGGTCCACACCGACCGGGCGGTGGTCCTCACCGCCACCGTCGGACCCCGTGGACTACGCGTCGAGGTAAGGGACTTCGTGGGCCACGAGCCCCGGCCGCGGGTACCGGACGCCGGCGACGGTACGCACGGCCGGGGGCTGGCGCTGGTCGAGTCCCTCGCCGACGCGTGGGGGGTCAGGGCGCACGCGGTGGGCAAGGCGGTCTGGTTCGAACTCGACGCGGACGCCGCCTGACGTGCCGTCGTCCGTCAGCCGAACTGCTGCTCCAGGTCCTTGAGCTTGCGCTCCAGGGAGTCCAGGCGCGGCAGTGCCTGGGTGTCGTCCTCCGCGGTGAGGTCGACGGTCATCGGGTCGGAACCGCTGCGTACCGGTTGGAGGGAGGGGCGCGCGCGCATCGGCAGGGCCTCCGGCGCCGGTATGACGGGCTCCGTGGGGACCATGTCGTCGGCCCGCTCCACCGTGGGGGCCTCCACCTGGTGGCCGGTGCCCCGGCCCAGCACACCGCGGTGGCCGCGGCTGATCGCCTTCAGCCGCGCCCGCTCCACCCGCTCGTGGTCGCGCCTGCGCCGCCGCGTCTCGTCCTTCTGGCGCTGGTCCTCGCGCACTTCCTCGACCGCCTCGTCCAGGCTGCGCACGTTCTCCAGGAGCATCAGCGACCAGGCACGGTACGTCTCCCGGGGGGCCCGCAGCCAGCGGACGATACGGATCTGCGGCAACGGGCGCGGCACCAGGCCCTGTTCGCGCAGGGCGGCCCGGCGGGTCTGCTTCAGCGCGCGGTCGAACAGCACGGCCGCCGACAGGGACATACCCGCGAAGAAGTGCGGGGCGCCCGCGTGTCCGATGCCCCGGGGAGCGTGCACCCAGTTGAACCAGGCCGCGGCGAACGCGAACGTCCATACGAGTATGCGGGAGCCGAGCGCCGCGTCACCGTGGCTCGCCTCGCGCACGGCGAGTACCGAGCAGAACATCGCCGCGCCGTCCAGGCCGAAGGGGACGAGGTACTGCCAGCCGTCGGTCAGGCCGAGGTTCTGCTCGCCGAAGCCGACCAGGCCGTGGAAGGAGAGCGCCGCCGCCACCGCCGCGCAGCAGAACAGCAGGATGTAGGAGACAGTGCCGTAGAGCGCCTCCTTGCGCCTGCGGCGTTCCTCGCTGCGCTCCCACGAGTCGTCCGCGCTCGTGTCCTTGACCGAGGAGCGCTTGCCGCGCGCGAGCACTGCCACCGCCGCCAGCATGCCCAGGAGCAGCACGGCGCCCGGAAGCAGCCAATTCAGCGATATATCGGTCAGTCTCATCTAGGGGTCCCTTGCATTGGGATAGGGCGTAACGCCCGCCATAGTGGCCCAATCCCGCCGTCCCTCTGGGGATTTCGGGGCAAGTGGCGGCCATCGAAGTGCGAGAGGACGCCCAGGACGTCGTTTCACTCGAACTAGCACTTGAGAGGCGAGAGTTGGGTTCGAATGAGACTACCCGTACGAGTGGTTCCGTGGAGAATTCCCGTGACCGGTGCGGGAATTGTGAATCGCCTGTGACCTTCTTGGCGTCAACTCGCCTTTGCCAGCTGCCTGGTGGCGGCCTTCGCGCCCCCGCAGGTGCGCGGGCAGGTGGCGCAGATGTCCTCGGGGCGCAGGGTGTAGAACATGCAGCAGCTGATCCGGTCCCGGGTATGCGTCGGTCCGCCCTCCGGTCCGACCACCCGACGGAACCCCGCCGCGCCGACGTACGGCCTGGTCGCGCCCGGCAGCAGCAGCTCCAGCTCCCGCAGGGCACGCTCCTCCTCGCCGAGCAGTTGGCCGATGTACCGCAGGCTCTCCACGACCTCGTCGGTCGCCATGCCCCACAGGGCCCGGCCACGCCGCCGCATCCTCGGGCCGAAGCCCGCCAGGACGGGTTCGAGGTGCTCGGCGACGGCGGCCCGCACTTCGGCCCGCAGCGCCTCCTCGTCCGGCACCACACGGGCACCGGGCAGCGCGGCCGCCGGGTCGTCGGGGAGGCAGGCGAAGGTGTCCGGCCGTACGGCCATGCGGCCCACGGCGAGTCCGGCGGCGGTGCGGTCGAAGGAGACATGGGTCACGGGATAACGCGGCACGCGGCGGTGCAGGAACCACGGCACGGTGATCAGCAGGCAGGCGGGCCAGGCGTAGCGGTGCAGGCCGAAACTGGCGACCACGTCCGGGCGGGCCCGCTGTCCGTAGTCCCGCAGTACCTGGTTGTCGTCCCAGGCCAGGAAGGCGTCCAGCGCGGGCCCGTCTTCTCCTTCGGCGAGGGCGTCGGCGGCGACCCAGCCGCCGCCCCGGGGGGCCTCCTCGCCGGCGGCGAGTTCCGTGACGGCGAGCGCCGGGAAGGCCTCCGCCAGGCGGGCGTAGGCGTCCGCGACGGCCGAACCGGGCACTGCCATGGGATCACCCGTTCATGTCTCGTCGAACGGACCGACGCCCGACCGGCACCGGTCCAATAAAGGTAAGGCTCACCTTACCCAAGGTCGCCGGGATGTGAACTGGGGGGCCGGTGCCCTTAAGGTGCTTGACGGGCGAGTGACAAGCCGCCGTAATGACCCCAAGTACCGATACATCCGGAGGAGGACCCGGTGAAGCAGGGCACGAAGGGCTTTGTCGGGGCGGATGAGACGGGGGCCGGACAGGGCGCCACGGGCAGGGCCAGGGTGCCCGCCCAGCCCGGCGCGGAGGACGTGGGACGGCAACGGAACCGGACGCGAGGCGGTGGGACCGACGCCGTACCCGGCCGGACCGGGGTCGACGGCGTACGCGGTGAGCGTACGCACAGCGAACCGGCCCTTCCCCGGCCCCTTCCCCGGCGGCCCGTCCAGCGGTCCTCCGTACGCGGGCAGATCCTCGCCGCGCTGCGCACCGCGCTGGTGACGGGTGAGCTGCGGCCCGGTGCGGTGTACTCCGCGCCGGTGCTGGCCGAGCGGTTCGGGGTCTCCGCGACACCGGTCCGCGAGGCCATGCAGCAACTCACCCTGGAGGGCGCGGTCGAGGTCGTGCCGAACCGGGGGTTCCGGGTCGTGGAGCGGGGTGACCGGGAGCTGGCCGAACTGGCCGAGGTCCGGGCGCTGATCGAGATCCCGGTGGTGCTGCGGCTGGCCCGCACGGTGCCCGCCGAACGCTGGGCCGAACTGCGCCCCCTCGCCGAGGCCACGATCCGCGCCTCCTCCTCCGGCTGCCGTGCCACGTACGCCGAGTCCGACCGCGCCTTCCACCGCGCGGTGCTCGCCCTGGCCGGCAACGAACAACTGGTCCGGATCGCCGAGGACCTGCACCGCCGCGCCCAGTGGCCCCTGGTCGGCTCCACCCCCGGCGCCCGGGACGGCGGGGCGCGACTGGTGGCCGACGCCCACGAACACACGGCCCTGCTGGACGCGTTGATCGCGGGCGACCCGGACGCGGTGCGGTCACTGATGGAGGCCCACTTCACCGGCGCGGTCTGAGCACGCCGGGGCACCGCTACGCCGGGGCCGGCGGGGTCAGTTGGCGGGACAGCCAGGTGGGGACCCCGCCGAGCAGACGCAACAGGCGTCCCGCCTCCTCCCGCAGGCGGGACGCCTCCGGGTCGGTCTCCGTCTCGGCGAGGGAGACCAGGGCCGGGGCCGTGCCGACCAGATAGCCCAACTCCTCGCGGATCCGCAGCGATTCGGCGAAGCCGTGTCGGGCCTCTGCCACCTCCCCCTCTCTCAGGGCGAGTCCGGCGAGATGACGCCAAGTGCCGGAGAGCAGCAGTGGATCGGCGTGCGCGATGGCGCCCGCGTGGGCGCGTCGGTACGCGGCACGCGCCGACTGCGGGGACCGGGTCAGGTTCTCGGCGATCAGCCCGCGCCGGAAGTCCAGCAGCGCCCGCGCCGTGGCTCCCGGAGGGATCAGCGCCGCCGCGCGTCCGAGCGCGGCCCGTGCCTCGTCGGCCCGGTCCCGCACGCCGAACAGGGTGGCGGCGTAGGCCAAGTACCCGCGTTCACAAGCGGCGGCGCCCCGCTCGTCGTCGCTGTCGGCCAGCGCCTCGGCCGTACGCAGCGCGTCCTCGGCCTCCTCCCACCCCGCCTCGGTGTACAGGCACCGCTCCACCAGGAGCGACGCCCGTTGCAGCGCGGCGGCCGGGGTCCCCGAGGTGAGCAGGGCGGCGGCGTCGGCCCAACAGGCGCGTGAGCGCAGCCGCCATACCGCGGTCTGGAGAGGATCGTCACCAGCGGTCGTTCCGTTACCAGACATGGCGGTATGCGCCACATTGTCCTCCCCGAGCACGCCTTCGAGCTGTTGAGTGGTGGCCGCATCTCAGCACGAACAACGGGGTCGGGCCAAGAGGGTGGGTGAAGGATTTCACAAAGTCATGGATCAACGGGTACGAACAGGCAAGTCCCTGACGGCGCCCGCGTGTTCCCACCGGCGCACGACTCCACCACACGCCACCCCCTGCCCCGGACGGCCCAGTCCTTGCCCCGCACGCTCCAGCCCCTGCTCCGGACGGGCCAGCCCCTGCTCCGGACGGGCCAGCCCCTGCCCCGGACGGGCCAGCCCCCGTCGGCGGCCCGCCCTCAGCTCATGCGGAGGGCCAGGAAGAAGTCCAGCTTGTCCTCCAGACGGGACAGGTCGCGGCCCGTCAGCTGCTCGATGCGGCCCACCCGGTACCGCAGGGTGTTGACGTGCAGGTGCAGCCGGGAGGCGCAGCGGGTCCAGGAGCCGTCGCAGTCCAGGAAGGCCTCCAGCGTGGGGATCAACTCGGCGCGGTGGCGCCGGTCGTACTCCCGCAGCGGGTCCAGGAGACGGGCGGTGAAGGCCCGTCGGACGTCGTCGGGGACGAAGGGAAGCAGCAGGACGTGCGAGGCCAGCTCGTGGTGGCCGGCCGCGCAGACCCGGCCCGGGCGGGCCGCGGCCACGCGCCGCGCGTGCCGCGCCTCCTCCAGGGCCCCGCGCAGCCCCTCCGCCGAGTGCACGGCCGCGCTGACCCCGAGCGTGAGCCGCCCGTCGCCTTCCAGACCGGCCGTCAGCGGGTCCCGTACGGACTCCAGCAGGGTCTCCGCGAGGAGTTCGCTCCCGTCGGAGCCCTCGTGCTCGCCCGTCACCGCCGGCAGCGGGACGAGCGCGATCGCCTCTTCCCCGGTGTGCGTCACCGCGATCCGGTCGGAGTGCTCGGGCCCCGTCGACGCCGGGTCGACCAGGATCTCCTCGAGCAGCGCCTGCGCCGCCGGGCCGCCCTCGACCCCGCCGCCGTCCCAGTCGACGCGGGCCACGACCACCTGCCAGTGCGGCGCGGCCCCAAGTCCGGGCAGCAGCACCGGCGCCGCCAGCCGCAGCCGGGCCGCGACCTCGGCCGGCACGGCTCCCGCCTGCACCAGCTCCAGCACCTCGTGCGCGAGCCGGCGGCGCACCGCGCGGGCCGCGTCCCGGCGGTCCCGCTCGACCGCGATCAGCTGGGTGACCCCGTACAGCAGGTCCATCCGTTCCTCGGCCCAGTCCCCGGCGTCCGCCTCGACCGCCAGCAGCCAGTCCGACAGCACTGCCCCCCGGGCATCCGGGCCGTGCTGAACCCCGGGCGCGTCGCGTGCGTTCCGCGCCTCCTGCGGGGTTCGCGCGGTCTGCGGGGAGTGCCCGCCGCCGCGCACCGGGAAGAGGCTGTACGTGGTCCGGCCGTCCAGCGTCACCCGGTGTGGTCCGGGCCGGCCGGAGCGCGCGGCCGCCAGCTGCTCCGCCGCGAGCCGTGCGCCCACGTCCGCGGGCAGCTCCGGCCCCGCCGCCTTCGAACCGGCGATCAGCCGACCGGTGGGCGAGAGCACCCACACCCGCAGGTCCAGGTCGGTGCCGAGCAGATCGAGCACCACGTCCGGGCCGCCGCCCGCCGGGCCCGACGTCATCATCCGCCGGTGCCGGTCCACCACGGCCGCGAGATCCCCGGCCCGCTCGCCGGAAACCTTCCGCACGACGTGCTCGGTGACGGTCGCGAAGGCCACCGACTCGTGCACCGCGAACAGCGGCAGCCGGTGCCGCGCACAGGCCGCGATCAGGTCGTCCGGGATGTCGCCCAGCTCCGCCTCGCCGGCCGCCAGGGCGGCGATCCCCGCCCGCACCATGCGCCGCACGAACGGTTCCGAGTCCGCGGGGCCCCGGCGCCAGGCCAGGCCCGTGAGCACCAGTTCCCCGCCCGAGAGGTAGCGGCTGGGGTCCTTGAGGTCGGTGGTCATCACCCCGTGCACGGTGCGGTCCAGCTCGTCCTCGCCGCCGAGCAGCCTGAGGCCCAGCGCGTCGGTCTCCAGCAGTGCGCGCAGCCGCATTCTCGTCGCCGCCGTTCCCTGTGTATCGATGTGTACGTTGATGTCTGGATGGGCCGTGGAGGGGTTCCGCGGTTTTCGGCGCAGCGCCCGGTGGGTGGCTGATCAGGTGCGGTCGGCCGATTCCGGACTGTGCCCTCCGTGTCTTCCGTGTCCGCCGCTTCTGGAGGAAGACAAAGAGGCCACTGAGGTCCTTCGTTCATATGAATCTACAAGATGACTGTGCTGGCCAGCCAACTCCTTCATGTCTTTCGTGACTGACCCGGGTGGAGCAACGGGCGGTGTACTGGAGCGCACTCCGAGTGAATCCTCCGTGAACGAGCCGGGCCCGCCGCACACGGATTGGCTCGATCCCGTACGACTCACGAGACGAACAGCTCGACGCGTACGACATGAGATGAAGAAGAGAGCCGGTCATGGACTTCCTTCGCCCCGCCAGCTGGGAGGAGGCGCTCGCCGCGAAGGCCGAGCACCCCACCGCTGTACCGATCGCGGGCGGCACCGATGTGATGGTCGAGATCAACTTCGACCACCGCAGGCCCGAGTACCTCATGGACCTCAACCGCATCGGCGACCTCGCCGAGTGGGAGGTCGGCGAGGACACCGTACGGCTCGGCGCCTCCGTCCCGTACTCGAGGATCATGGAGCACCTGCGGACCGAGCTGCCGGGCCTCGCCCTCGCCTCCCACACGGTCGCCTCCCCGCAGATCCGCAACCGCGGCGGGGTCGGCGGCAACCTCGGCACCGCCTCCCCGGCGGGCGACGCCCACCCGGCGCTGCTCGCCGCCGGCGCCGAGGTCGAGGCCGAGTCGGTGCGCGGGTCCCGCCGCATCCCGATCGACGCCTTCTACACCGGCGTGAAGCGCAACGCGCTGGCGCCGGACGAGCTGATCCGCGCCGTGCACATCAAGAAGGCCGACGGCCCACAGCAGTTCTCCAAGGTCGGCACCCGCAACGCGATGGTCATCGCCGTGTGCGCGTTCGGCCTGGCCCTGCACCCCGAGACCCGTACGGTCCGTACCGGCATCGGCTCCGCGGCACCCACGCCCGTACGCGCCACGGCCGCCGAGGAGTTCCTGAACGCGGCGCTCGACGAGGGCGGCTTCTGGGACAACGGGAAGATCGTCACACCGTCCGTGGCCAAGCAGTTCGCGGACCTGTGTTCCGCCGCCTGCAATCCGATCGACGACATCCGCGGCACCGCGAGTTACCGCCGGCACGCCGTCGGCGTCATGGCACGCCGCACGCTGACCTGGACCTGGGAGTCGTACCGCGGCGCCCGCCGTAGCACCGAGGGAGCTGCGTAATGCGTCTCAACTTCACCGTCAACGGACGGCCCCAGGAGGCCGACGACGTGTGGGAGGGCGAGTCCCTGCTGTACGTGCTGCGCGAGCGGCTCGGCCTGCCCGGCTCCAAGAACGCCTGCGAGCAGGGCGAGTGCGGCTCCTGCACGGTGCGTCTGGACGGCGTCCCGGTGTGCTCCTGCCTCGTCGCGGCCGGCCAGGCCGAAGGCCGTGACGTCGTCACGGTCGAGGGGCTGGCGGACTTCGCCCGGCAGCGTTCCCGCGGTGCCGGTGCCGGAAACCGTGACACTCCGGCGGAAAGTGGCACTTCTTTGAACGAGGCCCACCGGTGGCAGGCGGCCTCCGGCACCGACTCGCAGACCGGCGAGGGTGCCGAACTCGCCCCGATCCAGCAGGCGTTCATCGACGCCGGCGCCGTCCAGTGCGGCTTCTGCACCCCGGGCCTGCTGGTCGCCGCCGACGAGATGCTGGAGCGCAACCCCAGTCCGAGCGACGCGGACATCCGTGAGGCGCTGTCGGGAAACCTGTGCCGCTGCACGGGCTACGAGAAGATCATGGACGCGGTCCGCCTCGCGGCCGCCCGCCAGTCCGAGGGGGCCCGAGCATGACCATCCACGAACCCTCCACGGCGTCCGGACCGACCCGTACCGCCTCCATGCCCGGGCGGACCCCCGCCTCCCCCCTCACGTCCGGGCCTGCCGGCGCCCCCTCGGCGCGCCCGCCACCCTCACGCAGGGCGCGCAGACCAAGGGCGGCATCGGGGAGTCCACACTCCGCCCCGACGGCACCCTCAAGGTCACCGGAGAGTTCGCGTACTCCTCCGACATGTGGCACGAGGACATGCTCTGGGGACAGATCCTGCGCTCCACGGTCGCGCACGCCGAGATCGTGTCGATCGACATCTCCGAGGCCCTCGCGCTGCCGGGCGTGTACGCCGTCATGACCCACGACGACCTGCCGACCGAGGTGAAGAACTACGGCCTGGAGATCCAGGACACCCCCGTCCTCGCCCACGGCAAGGTCCGCCACCACGGCGAGCCCGTCGCCATGGTCGCCGCCGACCATCCGGAGACCGCGCGCCGCGCCGCCGCCAAGATCAGGGTCGAGTACCGAGAACTCCCGGTCGTCACCGACGAGGCCTCCGCGCTCGCCCCCGACGCGCCCCTCGTCCACGAGAACCGGGAAGACCACCACTTTGCCCACGTCACCCACCCCAACATCGTCCACCGCCAGCCGATCGTGCGCGGCGACGTGGCACAGGCCCGCGAGCGGGCCGATGTCGTCGTCGAGGGCGAGTACACCTTCGGCATGCAGGACCAGGCGTTCCTAGGCCCCGAGTCGGGGCTCGCCGTTCCCGAGGAGGACGGGGGCGTCCACCTCTACATCGCCACCCAGTGGCTCCACTCCGACCTGCGCCAGATCGCGCCCGTCCTCGGCCTGCCCGAGGACAAGGTACGGATGACCCTGTCCGGCGTCGGCGGCGCGTTCGGGGGCCGCGAGGACCTGTCCATGCAGATCCACGCCTGCCTGCTCGCCCTGCGCACCGGCAAGCCCGTCAAGATCGTCTACAACCGCTTCGAGTCCTTCTTCGGCCACGTCCACCGCCACCCGGCCAAGCTCCACTACGAGCACGGCGCCACCCGCGACGGCAGACTGACCCATGTGAAGTGCCGCATCGTGCTCGACGGCGGCGCGTACGCCTCCGCCTCCCCGGCCGTGGTCGGTAACGCCACCTCCCTCGGCATCGGCCCCTACCGGGTCGACGACGTCGAGATCGAGGGCCTCGCCCTCTACACCAACAACCCGCCCTGCGGCGCCATGCGCGGCTTCGGCGCGGTCCAGGCGTGCTTCGCCTACGAGGCGCAGATGGACAGGCTGGCGCGGGAACTCGGCATGGACCCGGTGGAGTTCAGGCAGCTCAACGCCATGGAGCAGGGCACGGTCATGCCCACCGGACAGCGGGTCGACTCCCCGGCGCCGGTCGCCGAACTCCTGCGCCGCGTCAAGGCGATGCCGATGCCGCCCGAGCGGCAGTGGGAGAGCAGCGAGGGCGCCGACGTACGCCAGCTGCCGGGCGGTCTGTCCAACACCACCCACGGCGAGGGCGTCGTCCGCGGCGTCGGCTACGCGGTCGGCATCAAGAACGTCGGCTTCTCCGAGGGCTTCGACGACTACTCCACCGCGCGCGTCCGGATAGAGGTGGTCGGCGGGCAGCCCGTGGCCACCGTGCACACCGCGATGGCGGAGGTCGGGCAGGGCGGCGTCACCGTCCACGCCCAGATCGCCCGCACCGAGCTCGGCGTCACCCAGGTGACCATCCACCCGGCCGACACCCAGGTGGGCTCGGCCGGTTCGACCTCCGCCTCCCGGCAGACCTATGTCACCGGAGGCGCCGTGCGCAACGCCTGCGAGCTCGTCCGCGAGCGGGTGCTCGAACTCGGCAGGCGCCGGCTCGGCTCGTACCACCCGGCGTGGGCGACGGCCGAACTCCTGCTGGAGGGCGGCAAGGTCGTCACCGACGGCGGCGAAGTGCTCGCCGACCTGGTGGACGTCCTCGGTGACGAGGCCGTCGAGGTGGAGGAGGAATGGCGGCACCGGCCGACCGAACCCTTCGACCTGCGCACCGGCCAGGGCAACGGGCACGTCCAGTACACGTTCGCCGCGCACCGCGCCGTCGTCGAGGTCGACACCGAGCTCGGCCTGGTCAAGGTGATCGAACTGGCCTGCGCGCAGGACGTCGGCAAGGCGCTCAACCCGCTGTCCGTCATCGGCCAGATCCAGGGTGGTACCACCCAGGGCCTGGGCGTGGCGGTCATGGAGGAGATCCTCGTGGACCCGAAGACCGCGAAGGTCCGCAACCCCTCCTTCACCGACTACCTCATCCCCACCATCCTCGACACGCCGACCATCCCCGTCGACGTGCTCGAACTCGCCGACGACCACGCGCCGTACGGGCTGCGCGGCGTCGGCGAGGCCCCCACCCTGTCGTCCACCCCGGCGGTCCTCGCGGCCGTCCGGAACGCGACCGGACTGGAGCTGAACCGTACGCCGGTACGACCGGAACACCTGACCGGCACCGCGTGACAGACCCTCCGGGCGGCGCACGAACGGCCACACGGTGCGCCGCCGGAGGACCCGGATCGTTCGTCCCGGGCCGTCACCCGGCCCGATCGAGAGCCGGCCGGGCGTGCGCCGGACGTTTTCGAAGCCCGTTCACGCGACCAACCGCCGAGGAGGCCGGGAGATGCTGGACATCGCCGAAGAACTGCACCGGTGGGCCGAGCAGGGCCGCGACTTCGCGGTCGCCACCGTGGTGACGGTCACCGGCAGCGGGCCCCGCGGGCCCGGTGCCGCGCTGGCGGTGGACACCGACGGCACGGCGCTCGGCTCGGTCTCCGGCGGCTGCGTGGAGGGCGCGGTGTACGCGCTGTGCGAGCAGGCGCTCCGGGACGGCGAAACCGTCCTGGAAAGCTTCGGATACAGCGACGAGGACGCCTTCGCCGCCGGTCTGACCTGCGGCGGCGTCATCGACATCCTGATCACACCGGTGCGGGCCGCGGACCCCGCCCGCCCGGCGCTCACCGCCGCGCTCGCCGCCGCCGCGCGAGGCGAGGCGGCGGCCGTGGCGCGGATCGTGAGCGGCCCCTCCGACCTGATGGGCCGCGCGCTCACGGTGCGCCCCGGCGGCTCGTACGAGGGTGGCTTCGGCGACCGTCCGGGTCTCGACCGCACCGTGGCGGGGGAGGCGGGCGCCTTCCTGGACGCGGGCCGCACCGGCACCCTGGAGATCGGCGCCGAGGGTTCACGCTGCGGCGCCCCGGTGACCCTGCTGGTCGAGTCGTCGGTCCCGCCGCCCCGGATGATCGTCTTCGGCGCGATCGACTTCGCGTCGGCGCTGGTCCGGATCGGCACGTTCCTCGGCTACCGGGTCACGGTGTGCGACGCGCGCCCCGTGTTCGCCACGCGGGCACGCTTCCCGGACGCCGACGAGATCGTCGTCGAGTGGCCGCACCGGTACCTGGAACGCACCGATGTCGACGCCCGTACGGTCCTGTGCGTCCTCACCCACGACGCGAAGTTCGACGTCCCCCTGCTCCGACTCGCCCTGCGCCTCCCGGTCGCCTACGTCGGCGCGATGGGCTCCCGCCGCACCCACCTGGACCGTGAAGCCCGCCTGCGCGAGGTCGGCGTCACCGACCCGGAACTGGCCCGCCTGCGCTCCCCGATCGGCCTCGACCTCGGCGCCCGTACCCCGGAGGAGACGGCTCTGTCCATCGCCGCCGAGATCGTCGCCACCCGTCGAGGCGGCACCGGCGTCCCCCTCACCGGTGCCCACACCCCGATCCACCACGACTTCGACCCCACGCCGCCCGCACCCACACCCGCACCTGAGCCCGCGGGCAGGGTCGGTTCGAGGGCGTGACGGTGGTGCCGCCGCGGCGGTCCTCCGCCGTTCCGGTCGTCACGGCTGCCGCAGCAGAGTGTTCACCGCTCGCCCGAACACCTGGCGGGAGACCGACCGCAGCGCGGGGTCGCAGAAGGCGGGGAGGAAGCGGACCCGCAGTTCCTCGCGCCACAGGACACGGGTACGGCCACCCGGCCCCGGACGGACCTCGATCTCCGCCCAGCCCCGGACCACACGGCCCCGCTTCTCCAGGCGGCACAGGCCCGGGGAATCGGTGACCGGGGGCTGCCACACCGTCACCTCCATCGGGTCGTCGAAGGAGAGCGGGCCGAGGCCCGAGCGGGCGACGACGACCGTACCCTCGCCGGTGGGCGGGGGAGTGGTCACGGTGATCCTGGTGAGGGGGACCGCCGCTCCGTGGCGGTGCCACTCCGTGAGCCGACGCCAGGCCTCGTCGAGCGGAAGGGGTGCCGTGCGCTGGAGTTGGAAGGTGGCCACGGAAGGATCCTAGGGAATCCCGCCCGCCCGGGGACCCGGGCGGGGAGGGCTCACCCGCCTGGCCCAGTCGGGGCGCGAATCACCGGGAGGCCGGCGCTGGCCGGGTGCGGGGGCGGGAGGCCAGCACCTGACGCATCTCGAACTCCGTGCGTTCGGCCACCTCGCGGACCTCCGCCACGACGTCACCCCGTTCGCGCACCAGGCGCTCGTAGACCGGGAGACCTTCGGTTCCCCCGAGGCTGCCGGCGTCGGTTCGAGCGGGCTGGGGGTCCTGGGCGGACTGGGGGCTCTGGGCGGTCTGCGTGGTCTGTGTGTTTCCGCCGTTTTCGGTGGGGTGGGGATTCACTGGGGGGCGGCCCTTCGTTGTGGGGTTGTTCCGGGGTGGTGCCCGACTGCATGAAAAAGGGCCGCTTCTCGCGTCCCGTACGGATCAGCGTCCGGTGGCCGTCACGGTGTTACACGTCTCGAGGAAATGTCCTGATTGAAGGGGCGAACAGGTGGCAGCTGACCCGACGGGAGCACTCGACGCGGTCGGGACCGGTGGCGCGCCGGCCCGGCTGCGGCGCACGACCGGCCTGCCGGTCGCCTTCGGCGGCCTGGTGGAGCACGGGCACCGACAGGTGCGGATCAGCAGGCTGATCGGCACCGCGACGCCCGCGCTGAGCGCGCTCGCGTGATCTCCGGGAACGGCCTGGGCGGCAAGGCGGTGGCGCTCGCCCGTCCGTGCGCGGTGACGGACTGCTCCGCCTCGCGCCAGATCAGCCACGAGTACGGCGTGCCGGTCGCGCCCGAGGGCCTGCGCGCCATCGTGGCCGTGCCGGTGGTCGTAGGGCGGCGGGCGCGGGGCGTGCTCCACGGCGCGCTGCGCTCGGCACAACCTCCCCCACCGCCGAAGGGCGTGGGGGGACCCCGGGGGCCGCACGCTGAGTCCGGCGGTGGAGGCGGCGCGGAAGGTGGAGCAGGCCGCGCTGGTGGTGCGGGAGGAGGTCGGTGAGCTGCTGGCGGCGGCCCGTCCCGGCCCGGACCTGGACGCCGCGCGGAAGGGCGACCCGGCGTCCCCGGGGACGCGTCCTCGGGGGCGGGCCTGGGAGCAGGCCCGGGAGGCGCACGCGGCGCTGCGGGCGCTCGCCCCGCGGATCGCGGGCCCCGCCCTGCGGACCGACCTGCTCGGGGCGTGCGCGCCGCTCACCGGTGACACCCGGGACGACCGCGGCGGGTGCGCGGTGCCGGCCGCGGCACCCCGGGAGGGGGCGCGGTGCGGCCGGCCCCCGGAGGTGGACGTGCCGGCGTGGGTGGCGGCGGGGGCGACCAACGCCGTGGCGGTGGACCGGCTGGGGGTGGCGGCCGAGACCGTCAAGGGGCGTCTGCGGTCGGCGATGCGGGAACCGGGGGCACGGACCCGTGGGGAGGCGGTGACCGCGGCCCGCCGGGCGGGGTGGTTGCCTTGGGTTTGCCGTGGTCTCGGGCGGTCGCCATTACCGGTGTCCCGGGCTTTGGATTTCATCCGCGCCGCACGCTGTTATTTCCCTCACCACACCGTCTCTCCGAAATGCAAGGGCCTGTTGCCTAATATTGGCCAGGACACGACACAGGAGAGGAGCGGTGACCGTGCGACGGGACTTCAAGGAGCCTGCCAGGTGCCGCCCCGACCTGGTCATCGGCCGGGAGGAACCGTTCGCCGACGCGCGCGAGCAGCTCGCCCGAGGGGGCAGTGTGCTGCTCCACGGGCCCGCCGGAATAGGAAAGTCGACCGTGCTGCGGGCACTTGCGGCGGAAAACGCCCGCGCGGCGCCCACGGTGTTGCGCTGCTCGGCCACCGAGTCCGAATCCCATCTTCCGTTCCTGGCGCTGGCCGACCTGTTCGGTCTGGTGCTGGACCGGGTCTCCGGTGCGCTGCCCGCCGCTCAGCGCACCGCCCTGGAGTCGGCGCTCACCGGCCGTGGCGAGTCGACCCTCCAGCGGGACGGTCTCGCGCTGCGCCTGGCGGTGCTGTCCACCCTGCGGGCGCTCGCCGCCGAGGGACCCGTCCTGGTCGTCGCCGACGATCTGCAGTGGCTGGACTCGGCCAGCGCGGAACTTCTCGGGTTCGCCGCGCGACGCCTCGGCGACACCCCCGTGCAGATGCTGTGCGCGGTGCGTACGGAGGGCCAGGAGGAGTACGACCGTCATCTGCGGGCCTGCCCACCGGACACGCGCGTGGTGCGGCTGGGCCCGTTCTCCCGCGTCCAGGTGTCCACGCTGCTCGACCACCGCGGCTACACGGGCCTGTCCCGTACCACCGTCCGTGACATCCACCGCACCAGCGGCGGCAACCCGCTCTTCGCGCTCGAACTGGGCCGCGCCCTGGCCGAGAGCCCGACCCGCCCCCGGCCCGGTGAGCCGCTTCCGGTGCCGACCTCGCTGCGGGCCCTGGTGCTCAGCCGGCTGGAGATGCTGTCGGACGAGGCACGCCGCACCCTGCTGGTGGCCAGCGCCGGCGCCCGCCCCACGCCGGCGCTGCTGCACGCGGCCGGCCGGGACCACGCCGAGGAGGAGACGGCCCAGGCCGCCGCGCTGGGGCTGCTGGCGACGGACCCGGAGGAGCCGGCCCTGCGTTTCGCGCATCCGCTGATCTCGGCCGCGCTGTACGCGGAGGCCCCGGCGCACGAGCGGCGGGCCGCGCACGCCGCGCTGTCCACGGCGGCCTCCGACCCCATCGAGCGGGCCCGGCATCTGGCCCTGGCCACGACCGGCACCGATCCGGAGGTGGCGGCCCGGCTCGCCGAGGCCGCCGCGCTGGCCCGGGACCGGGGGGCGCCCTCGGTCGCGGCCTCGCTGGGGCTGCTGGCCGCCCGCCACACCCCGGTGGACCCGCCGGCCGACGGCGCACCGGCCGGCACCGAGCCGGGCCGCGGCGTGCCGGGGCCGGACGAACGGCGGTTGCAGGCCGCCGAGGACGCCATCACCGCCGGTGAGGTGGATCTCGCCCGGGACATCGCGCGCGAGGTGCTGACCCGGGCCACGGTGCCCGCGGAGCGGGTGCGGGCGTGGATGGTGGTCATCGAGGCGGCCGGGCAGGCGCTCGGCGAGGTCGACGCGGTCTACCCGCAGGTGCTGGCGGACGCCGGCGACGACCCGCGGCTGCTCGCCCTGGTCCACTACCAGCTGGCCTGGCGGGAGGTGGTGGTGGACGGCGACTTCGTCAAGGCCCGGCAGGAGACCGCGCACGCCGCGGAGCTGGCCGCACGCGGCGGGGACCGGCGTACGGAGCTGATGGCGCTCGCCTTCCAGTCCTCCACCGAGACCCTGATGGGCCACCCGGACGCGCCCGCCACCATCGAGCGGGCCCTGCAGGAACCCCAGGACCCCGATGTGGCCTGCCACCACAACGGCGCCGCGTCGGCCAGATTCCGCTGGCTGCTCATGAGCGACCAGCTCCCCGAGGCCCGTAGGAGCATCACCGGGCTGCTGCGCGAGGCCCGGCGGCGCGGCATGGTCGAGAGCGAGGTGCACTTCCTGCGTCTGCTCGCCGACACCGAACTGCGTTCCGGGCACTGCGGCCGGGCCCTGGACCTGACCCGCGAAAGCCTGCGGCTGGCCCGGGACTCGGGGATCGGCGAGAGCGCCTCGGCCATGCTCGCCTCCCTCGCGGAGGCCTCCGGCGGGGACGTGGACCGGGCGCTCGCACTGGCCCGGGAGGCCGCGGACCACGCCGAGGTGGACGGCGACCAGTTGTACCTCTCCCTCGCCCTGGCCGCCCTGGGCTACGCCCAGTTGGTCGCCGGGGACGCCGCGGCCGCGGTCCGGTCGCTGCGCCGGGTGCGGGAGTTGGAGCACGGCATGGGCATCAACGACCCGGCGCGTGGCCGCTGGCACGGCGACCTCGCCGAGGCGCTGGTGCGGATCGGTGAACCCGGCGAAGCACAGGAACTCATCAACGTCACGCGGGCGCACGCGCAGCGTCTGGACCGCTCGAGCGTGCTGGCCGTGCTCGACCGCGCTGAGGCGCTGGTACGCGCGGCGCGTGGCGAACACGAGGCCGCACGGGCGCAGTTGACGTCGGCGCAGGACCGGTTCGCCAGGCTGGGCCTCGGCCTGGAGGAGGCGCGGGCCGCGTTCGTGCTGGCCCGGCTGCGTGCCCGGGGCCCGGGTCCGGCCCCGTACGACGAGGCCGCGCGGCTGTTCCGGCGCTGCCGCGCGCTGCCCTGGCTGCGCCAGGTGGACGCGGCCGTGGCCGCCGGTCCGGTGGAACCGGAGACCGCGCCCGCGGCCTCCCCGGCCGCGCTGGACGGCCTCGCCTCGATGGAACGGCAGGTCGCCTCACTGGTGATGGAGGGGGCCACCAACCGGGAGATCGCCAGGCTGTTCATCAGCGTGAAGACCGTCGAGGCGACCCTCACCCGGGTGTACCGGAAACTGGGCATCCGGTCGCGGGTGGACATCGTCCGGCTGGCGGCGGGCCGCCGCACGAAGTAACCGGGGCGGGCGGGGAATCCGGGGCGCCGGCGACCGAGGGTTTTCCCTGTCCGACTCCTGTAGGGGCTTCCCTCATTGGGGGCTCACGCTCCCACTCGTAGCGTAATCCGTGCCGCTCGCCGGGCACACGGAGACCGGTAGCCCGGTCCTCGTGCTCGAACCCCCCACCCCGTGCGACCCCCACCGGCAACGATGAGGAGACCGATGTCCGGGCTCACCCTCGCCAAGAAGGCCGCCGCGACCGCACTGCTCACCGCTCCCTCCTCCGCCGCCTCCCCCAGCCGATCGCCGGCGGCACCACGACCACGACGTCCGCGTACCCGTTCGTCGTGCAGATCACCGACGCCTCGCAGAACCAGTTCTGCGGCGGCACCCTGGTCACGCCCGCGAAGGTGGTCACGGCCGCCCACTGCCTGGTCGGCGAGACCGCCGGCAGTGTGCGCGTGGTCGGCGAGCGCACCTACCTGAACGGCGCCGACGGTACGGTGGCGAAAGTCAGCGGGATCTGGATCAGCCCGGACCACCGGAGCGCCACCCGCGGCGACGACGTCGCGGTGCTGACCCTGTCGAGGTCGATGCCGTACTCCACGGCGGGGTACGTCTCCTCCTCGGACACCTCGGTGTACACGGCCGGCACCACCGCCCGCATCCTGGGCCGGGGCACCACCTCCTCGGGCGGCAGCTCCTCCCACCGGTTGCGCACCGCGACCGTACCGACCGGGTCCGACGCGAGCTGCGGCAGTTCGTACGGATCCCGGTTCGTCCAGAGCGACATGGTGTGCGCCGGCTACTCCTCCGGCGGCGTGGACACCTGCCAGGGCGACAGCGGAGGCCCGCTGCTCATCGGCGGCAGGCTCGCGGGCATCACCTCCTGGGGCGCCGGCTGCGCGGCGGCCGGATCCCCGGGTGTGCACACCCGGTTGACCGCCTTCTCCGGGGAGGTCACGGCCCACATCGACCCGTAGTCCCACGGGTCGATGTGAGGCACCCGAGTTCCTGAGTAACCCTCAGGTGATTGCCAGGGGGCGTTGCGAGCTTCCACGAGCAGCCCGCAACGCCCCCTTTCCATGCCTTCGTCACGGCCGCACGCCACCGAGGATCGCGGTCGGCTTCTGCCCACGGTGACCTGGGGGGTCCCTCGGAACAGCCCATTTCGTCGCGGCTCCCGCGTGCCCACCCCCCGTTCGGGGGTAGTGAGACTTGCGTCACGGATTACACGATGGGGGAGAGCCGCTCGGCACGATGCGGCACCGAGGAGGACAGATGACGACGGCGACGGAAGAGTTCCGCAGGGCCCGGGACTTCCTGCTGGAACACCGCGACGACTACGCCACCGCCTACGAGGGGTTCCGCTGGCCGCGCCCCGAGCGGTTCAACTGGGCGCTCGACTGGTTCGACGTGATCGCGGACGGCAACGACCGCACCGCGCTGCACCTCGTCGAGGAGGACGGTGAGCAGACCAGGCTGTCCTTCGCCGAGCTGGCACGCCGCTCCGACCAGGCCGCGAACTGGCTGCGCCAGCAGGGCGTACGCGCCGAGGACCGGGTGCTGGTCATGCTCGGCAACCAGGCCGAACTCTGGGAGACCGCGCTCGCCGCGATGAAACTGCGCGCCGTGGTCATCCCCGCCACCCCGCTGCTCGGCCCCGCCGACCTGCGCGACCGCGTCGACCGGGGCCGCGTCCGGCACGTGATCGCACGTGCCGCAGACACGGCGAAGTTCGACGAGGTGCCCGGCGACTACACCCGTGTCGCGGTCGGCGCGGGAGCGGGCGACGCCTGGCTGCCGTACGAGGACGCCTACGGCGCCGCCGAGCACTTCGCGCCCGACGGGCCCACCCTCGCCGACGACCCGCTGATGCTCTACTTCACCTCGGGCACCACGGCCCGGCCCAAGCTCGTCGAGCACACCCACACCACATACCCCATCGGGCACCTGGCCACCATGTACTGGATCGGGCTGAAACCCGGCGACGTGCACCTGAACATCTCCTCACCCGGCTGGGCCAAGCACGCCTGGTCCAATCTCTTCGCCCCGTGGAACGCCGAGGCGACCGTCTTCCTGCACAATTACGCACGTTTCGACGCCGTCCGGCTGATGACCGAGATGGACCGCGCCGGCGTCACCACCTTCTGCGCGCCGCCGACCGTGTGGCGCATGCTCATCCAGGCCGACCTCACCCAGTTGCGCACCCCGCCGCGCGAGATCGTCGCCGCCGGTGAGCCGCTCAACCCCGAGGTCATCGAGCAGATCCGGCGTGCCTGGAACGTGACGATCCGCGACGGCTTCGGACAGACCGAGACCGCCGTCCAGATCTCCAACAGCCCGGGCCAACCCCTCAAGACGGGCTCCATGGGCCGCCCCAGCCCCGGCTACCGCGTCGCACTCCTCGACCCGGTCTCCGGCGCGCCCGCCACCGAGGGCGAGATCGCGCTCGACCTGTCGCACCGTCCGGTGGGCCTGATGGCCGGCTACCACGGCGACCCCGACCGCACCGCGGAGGTCATGGCCGGCGGCTACTACCGCACCGGTGACATCGGCGCGCGGGACGAAGACGGATACATCACGTATATCGGGCGGGCGGATGACGTCTTCAAGGCGAGTGACTACAAGATCAGTCCGTTCGAGCTGGAGAGCGCCCTGCTGGAACACGAGGCGGTCGCCGAGGCGGCCGTCGTGCCCGCCCCGGACGAGCTGCGCCTGGCCGTGCCCAAGGCGTACATCGTGCTTGCGGAGGGCAGGCAGCCCGGCCCGGACACCGCCAAGGAGCTCTTCGAGCACTCCCGCAAGGTGCTCGCCCCCTACAAGTGGATCCGCAGGCTGGAGTTCGGCGAGCTGCCCAAGACCGTCTCCGGCAAGATCCGCCGCATCGAGCTGCGCGAGGCCACGGCGGCGGGTTCCGACGCCGAGTACCGCGAGGAGGACTTCCGGTGACCTCGCCCGACGGTGGTGCTCGAGGGTGTCCAGGGCGGGTGGTTCGTCGTCGGTGATCTCCGCCGCGCCCAGGGCGCCGGCGGCCCGTTCGATGTCCTGGAGGGCGGGCAGCTCGTCGGGGGCGGCGGGGCGGATGCGCATGTGCCGAGTGTCGGACGGGGGCGGCGGGCGCGTCGCCGGTTCTCCGGGTCGGGCTCTCAGGTCCGGGTGGCGTCCAGGGCGTCGGCCGGGTCGTTCACCGGCTGCGGGGTGCCGGTGAGGTCGAGCAGGAACAGCGGGACGCCGAGGCGGTCGGCGCGGTCCCGGGCGTCCGGGGTGTAACCGGCGAGGAAGGAGTACAGGCACCGGGCGGACTCCGTCATGGCGGTCAGCCGCAGGCACTCCACGTCCCGCGGTGTCGCCCGACGCGCGGACGGGTCGAGGAGGACGACGACACCCCGGTCGGCCGGCCCGATGCCGGACGGGGGCGCCGGTCGGCGCGGCGGATGTCCCCGTGGCCGAGCCGCCGCAGATACAGCACGGTGGCGGTGACCGCGTCGCGGGCGCTGCGGATCGGCACGGAACGGAGGGCGTGGCGTGGAGCGGAGCCGGTGTCCCGGGGGCCGGGTGCGGGTGTGCCGTTCGGGCGGGGCGTGGCGTTCGGTGCGGGTGTGTCATCGGAGGCGGGCGTGGTGTCGGGGCCGGACGGGGCGCCCCGGGCGGCCAGCGGGATCCGCAGCACCGTCCCGCACGGGCATCCGAGCTCCGGCCGCGGCCACTCGCCGGGCCGTCCGCAGCCGCCGCAGCGTACGGTGATCCAGTCGCCCTGCCGGACGCGATGGACGACCGGTGTGGGCACCGCGTTCCTGGCCGGCGGCAGGGCCCGGCGGCAGGGCCCGGCGGCAGGGCGACGGGCGCACCGCACGCGCAGCGTGTAACGGTGCGCGCTGCGACAGGCCGGACAGCGCACGGACACGGACACGCTCTCGGGCATGGCCCACCCACTCCCGTTCCTGGACGACTTCACCTCAGGTCGGCGTCCCCCTCGTCCTCCCGCGCGCCCGTCCTGTCCGGCGGTTGCCACTCCCGGACGGCCCTCGGGCCGCCTCTTGGCGCCGTCGCGCCGCTCTCTTGACGGCCTTCACCCACCCACCTACATTCATTCCAGATAGTAGAATTCATTTTCCGCAATGCGAAATAGGATCACCGCGGGGCGCGACGGGAGTGCGAATCCGACAGTCGAATCAGGAGTGTTCCATGGCTCGAATGACCGCTGCCCGCGCGGCAGTTGAGATCCTCAAGCGTGAGGGCGTCACCGACGCGTTCGGTGTCCCCGGCGCGGCGATCAACCCCTTCTACGCGGCGCTCAAGGCCTCCGGCGGCATCACCCACACCCTTGCCCGCCATGTCGAGGGTGCCTCGCACATGGCCGAGGGCTACACCCGCACCCGCCCGGGCAACATCGGGGTCTGCGTCGGCACTTCCGGTCCGGCCGGCACCGACATGATCACCGGGCTGTACTCCGCGACCGGCGACTCCATTCCGATCCTGTGCATCACGGGCCAGGCCCCGACCGCGGTGATCCACAAGGAGGACTTCCAGGCCGTCGACATCGCCGCCATCGCGGGGCCGGTCACCAAGATGGCGGTGACCGTCCTGGAGGCCGCGCAGGTCCCCGGCGTCTTCCAGCAGGCCTTCCACCTCATGCGCTCCGGCCGGCCGGGCCCGGTCCTGATCGACCTGCCGATCGACGTGCAGCAGACGGAGATCGAGTTCGACCCCGGGACGTACGAGCCGCTCCCCGTCTACCAGCCCGCCGCGAGCCGCGCCCAGATCGAGAAGGCGCTCGGCATGCTGAACGCCGCCGAGCGCCCCCTGATCGTCGCGGGCGGCGGCGTCCTGGGCGCCGACGCCGCAGAACTTCTCGTCGAGTTGGCCGAGTTGACCGGCACACCGGTCGTGCCGACCCTGATGGGCTGGGGCGTCCTCCCCGACGACCACGAGCTGAACGCCGGCATGGTCGGCCTGCAGACCTCGCACCGCTACGGCAACGCGACCTTCCTGGAGTCCGACTTCGTCCTCGGCATCGGCAACCGCTGGGCCAACCGCCACACCGGCCGGCTCGACGTCTACATGGCCGGCCGGACGTTCGTCCACGTCGACATCGAACCCACCCAGATCGGCCGGATCTTCGCCCCCGACTACGGCATCGCCTCCGACGCGCGCGCCGCGCTGGAGCTGTTCGTCCAGGTCGCGACGGAACTCAGGGCAGGGGGAGGGCTGCCCGACCGCTCCGCCTGGGCGGCGGCGGCACAGGAGAAGCGGGCCACCCTCCAGCGCCGTACGCACTTCGACGACGTCCCGATCAAGCCGCAACGCGTCTACGAGGAGATGAACAGGGCCTTCGGCCCCGAGACGCGGTACGTCTCGTCGATCGGCCTCTCGCAGATCGCCGGCGCCCAGATGCTGCACGTCCACCGGCCCCGGCACTGGATCAACTGCGGCCAGGCCGGCCCCTCGGCTGGACCGTCCCGGCGGCGCTCGGCGTGGCCAAGGCCGACCCCGGGGCGCAGGTCGTCGCCCTGTCCGGCGACTACGACTTCCAGTTCATGCTCGAAGAGCTGGCGGTCGGGGCGCAGCACAAGATCCCGTACATCCATGTCCTGGTCAACAACTCCTACTTGGGCCTGATCCGGCAGGCGCAGCGGGCGTTCGACATCGACTTCCAGGTCAGCCTGGAGTTCGAGAACATCAACGCGCCCGAACTGGGCGTCTACGGCGTCGACCACGTCCGGGTCGCCGAGGGCCTCGGCTGCAAGGCGATCCGGGTGACCGAACCCGGCGAGCTGGGCCCGGCACTGGAGGAGGCCAAGAAGCTCGCCGCGGAATTCAGGGTCCCGGTGGTCGTCGAGGTGATCCTGGAGCGCGTCACCGACATCTCCATGTCGACCACCAACGACATAAGCGACGTCGTCGAGTTCGAGGAACTCGCGACGGAGCCGTGGCACGCCCCGACGTCGATCAGGACGCTGAAGGCCTGACGGAGGAGGGGTGAGGGACGGTCCCGGCCGTCCTCAGCCCCCGCCCCCTCCGCCACAACCGCCACCGCCTCCGCAGTAGTGGCTGCCGCCGGAGCCGCCGTAGGTCCCGGAGCCCCGGGAAGGCCGGAGCATGCTCTTGCTCCCGATCTCGACCCGGGCGATCAGCCCCGCGCGGAGGGCGAAGCGTGGCACGAACACCCGCAGGGCCGGCTCCCCGTGCAGCGCGACGGCCAGCAGTTTGTCGTGCTGGGTGAGGCCGTGCCGGTCGGCCGGGAGCGGATGCCGTTCCCGCAGGCCCCGCACCTGGCGGCGGGCGGCACGGGTCGGGCCGAGCAGCGGGTGGCGCAGCAGCCCTGCCTCCGTGAGGCCGACGCGTACCTCGGCCACCGCCCAGCGGACATCCGGATGCCGAACCAACTCCCGCAGCCCGGCGGGCTCTTCGAGGGCACCGTGCACGGCGCGCTCCAGGACCCGAGTCCGGTCCGGGCTTCCGGCATCCTCCGCCGGAGCCGAATCGTGCGCGGCGGCCCGCACGGTGCCCGGCGGCCCCGCTTCGACGGCGCCCCGCAGATGCAGGGCGACGACGGTGACGGTGACCGCGGCACGCGGGCCGCCGCGCAGCAGCGCGATCTCGTCCGGCGTCCGGCGGACATCGGTGCTGTCGGTGCTGTCGCCCATGGCTCCCCCGAAGCGGGGCCCGCCGCCCCCGTGCCGGCAGGCCCCACGTACGAGGTATGTGTGCCCGTCGACAGGGGGGCTCGAAGCGTCCGGGGCTCGGTTCAGAGCTTGATTTGAGGGTGCCGTAGGCGGGCTACGGCCACTGCCGTAGGCCTGATGAACCGAGTACGGTCGTGCGGTCCTTGTCCGCGGACGTGGCACGCGGGCTCAGGCCTCGTGGTGCTCCGACAGGCCCGGCCAGTTGTCGGGGCCGCCGCCCTGCCACTCGATGAGGTCGGCCTCCTCGACGTCGGTGACTCCCCCGAGCTCTCGAATCAGCTCGAGCAGGGAGGTACCCCCGTGGTCCGCCAGCCGCAGGATCTCGCGGACGTCGTCGACGTGCGAGGCGACGCCCAGCGTCTCGTCGCCCGAGGTCACCCGCCGCGAGCCGTCCAGGGCAGGCGGATGCACCACGATGTGCGGTTGCTCCGTGGGAGGTGCCATGCCCCCAGGCTCCTGCCCGCCGGGCGGATCCGCACCCCGGGCGCTGGGAGGTGTGGCCGTCCGGCGGCGCGAGGTCGGGCACGACGGTACGTTCGCGCCGCCGGACGGGGTCGGTGAGTCGGGCTCGGGACCGCGGCGGGTGCGACGGCACCGGGTGCTCCTCCCCTTCAGGCCGAAGGAGGGGCCCGGTGGCCTTCGCCACCGCACTGGCTCGCACGCCGCCGCGGCGCCCCCGCCCCGCCCGCGGGGTCCGCGCGGTCACCCTTCGTCCGGACCGCGCGCGGTCTCCGCCGCGGGCCGCGCGTACGGCCTCGACCTCCCGTCGGGGGCCGTACGCGAGCCTGTTCCGGTTCTCCTGTCGTCGAGCCGGGCCGAGGCGGGCTCAGCCGAGCTGGTCCGTTCGGGCGGGGTGGACTCCGGGTGCTGAGAGGCGTCGGACCGGCGTCAGACCTCGGCGCCGGACAGCCGCTCCACCGCGCGCAGCAGCGCGGAGTGGTCCAAGCCGCCGTCGCCCTGCGCGCGCAGGCTCGCGACCAGTTGCGCGACCACCGCGCCGACGGGCAGGGCCGCTCCGACGGTGCGGGCGGCGTCGGTGACGATGCCCATGTCCTTGTGGTGCAGGTCGATGCGGAAGCCGGGCTTGAAGTCGCGGGCGAGGAAGTTGCCCTTCTTGCGGGTCAACACGGTCGAGCCGGCGAGACCGCCGTTCAGGACGTCCAACGCGGCCGCCAGGTCCACGCCGGACTTCTCCAGGAAGACCACGGCCTCGGCGCACGCCTGGATGTTGACGGCGACGATCAGCTGGTTGGCGGCCTTCACGGTCTGCCCGGAGCCGTGCGGTCCGCACCGCGCGATCGTCCTGCCGAGCACGTCGAAGAGCGGCTTCGCCCGGTCGAAGTCGGCCTGGTCGCCGCCGACCATGAGGGACAGCACCGCCTCGACGGCGCCCGCCTCGCCGCCGGACACCGGGGCGTCGAGCACCCGGATGCCCTTGTCCTTCGCGGCGGCGGCCAGGTCGACCGAGGTCTGTGGGGTGATCGTGGACATGTCGATCAGCAGGGCGCCGGACCGGGCGTTCTCCAGGATGCCGTCGGGCCCGTAGGCGACCGCCTCCACCTGCGGGGACGCGGGAACCATGGTGATGATCACGTCCGCGTCGCGGACCGCTTCGGCGACGGAGGAGGCGGCCGTGCCGCCCGCGGCGACCAACCGGTCCAGCTTCTCCTGCTCCAGGGTGTAGCCGGTGACGTCGTAGCCCGCCTTGATCAGGTTCTCGGACATGGGGGAGCCCATGATGCCGAGGCCGATCCAGGAGACCTTGGGAAGGCCGGTGCTCATGCGGGTGCCTCTCTTTCGCTCTGCGGTGTCCGCGGGCGTCCGCTGCTCAGCGGGGAGTACGGGCCTCGGCCGGCAGCCAGTCGAAGGCCTCGGCGCTCGGCCGGTCGCCGGGCTTGTACTCCAGGCCGACCCAGCCCGTGTAGCCCGCCTTCCGCAGCCGTCCGAGGAGGTCCGCCAGCGGGAGCGAGCCGGTGCCGGGAGCGCCGCGGCCGGGGCTGTCGGCGATCTGCACATGGCCGGTCCGCGCGGCGTACCGTTCGATCACCGCCGGCAGGTCCTCGCCGTTCATGGCCAGGTGGTACAGGTCCATCAGGAACCGGGCGTTGTCCAGCCCCGTGGCCGCGTTCACCTCGTCGACGACCTTCACCGCGGCCGGCGCCGACACCAGCGGGTACCGCGGGGACTCGGGCCGGTTCAACGCCTCGATCAGCAGGATCGCGCCGATCCGGTGGGCCGCGCGGGCGGCGAGGACGAGGTTCTCCAGGGCGAGCGCGTCCTGCTCGGCGGGATCCACGCCGTCGACGCGGTTGCCGTACAGCGCGTTGAGGGCCGTACAGCCGAGGGACTCGGCGAAGACCGCGGCGACCTCGACGTTGGCGCGGAACCGCTCCGACTCCTCGCCCGGGACCGACAGGGCGCCGCGGTCCGGGCCGGGGAGCTGCCCGGCGTAGAAGTTCAGGCCCGTGAGCCGGACGCCCGCGTCCTCGATCGCCTTCCTCAGGGCGTCGAGTCCGGACCGCTCGGGTGTGGGCGAGGCGACCCAGGGCCACCACAGCTCGACCGCGGTGAAGCCGGCCGCGGCGGCTGCCGCGGGGCGCTCCAGGAGCGGGAGTTCGGTGAAGAGGATCGACAGATTGACGTTGAAGCGCTGGTCTGCGGCAGTACTCCACTCGGCACCTGGCATCTGGGCCGCGCTCCCTTCCTCCCGATTTCCTATTTCGCATTACGGAATGCAGTTTCTGCTTACCGGAAGACTGCCCGTAAGCTTCAAGGGCTGTCAAGAGGGGGCGCGCGAGAGGTGCCGGACGGCTCGAGGGAACGGTTAGGTTGAGCGCGTACGAGTGAGGGCGGAGTCCCGCGGCGCGGCTCTGGCCTGCGGTAACGCACACTTACTCGTGCTGACCTGCAGGAACGCCCCTCACCCGTTCTCGTCGCTTCGCAGCGTTTTCCAGGTACGTGTGCCCTGGATATGCCCTGTGGGGAGGTGGGCGAGGGAGGCCTTGTGGTCAATGCGGCAGCGGTCCGACTCGGCACAGGTCGTAACGACCCAGGGACGCCTGGCCGATCCGGGACAGGCGCCCAATTCCAGGTCAGGGCCTCACGGCCTGGTGCGGGCACTTCCGCGCGGACGCCTTCGACCCGTTCCCGATGACGCGTCACGTGGAGTGCGTGGCGATTCTTGAGCCTGCTGCAAGGGCGCCTGACCTGTGGATCTATGGCACGGCAGCGTTTGAAGTGGCGAGGGTGTCAGGGCATCGCTCAAGATTTCTGACGCCCAATGGGAAAGGTGTGGTCTGTTGCACGGCTCTGGCTGACCAGGGCGGTCATCAGCGACCGGGCGATGGTCCGTCGCTTCGGTGAACACCAGGCGATGGCGGTGCCGCAGGGCGCGGAAATTGAGTTCCAGTGCTGCGCCGAATGCCTGCCCGGCACCGTGGGCAACCGGCCTTTTCGACCACCCGCCAGCGACTACGGCGCAGCCGAGGAAATGCGTCGGTTCCCTCTGTTCAGTGAGGGACACGGACGAGCCTCTTGTCGGCGAACTCGTTGATGCCGTACCTGGCGAGTTCCCGCCCCACACCTGAGCGCTTGACCCCGCCGAAGGGGAGGTCCGGGGGCGTGAGGGCGTGGTGGTCCAGGAGGAAGTCGATGCGGGCGCGGCCGTAGCGGAGCGGTGGTACGGCGCCGACGGTCGGGCAGCCAGGCGTCCCCCTTGGTGAGGACGGCGAGCGAACTGTCGACGAGCGGAGGGCGACGACTTGGATTCGTGGCTCGGCGGACGCCTGCCGGCCTCCACCGGAAACGCCGCCCGGTTCCAGGCTCGTCGACCCACTCCAAGGGCCCCTCGGCGGCATACGTCCGCCATGGCAGTACCGCCGAGCAGCGCTCAGGGCCGGGGGTTGGAGCGGTGCCACCGCGGGCGTGCGTCACCGCCACGGCGTCCGGCGACCGAGGCGCAACGCGGGCACTGGCGTCGCACCCGGTCCGCCGCGCCTCCGGACTCCGGGAAGGTGTCGGGCCAGGCGATGTGCGCGAAGCGGATCAGCCGGGAGCGGCTGAGGGACAGCCCGCAGACGGTCTGGTTCAGGCCCGGCTCCCAGGCATGGACCTCGCCGGCCTGCAGTCGGCGGCGGTCCTCCTCCTCGTCGGTCCACTGTCCGGACGCGGCGACGGCGTACTGCTTGGCGCGTGCCATGTCGTACGCGGCCCGCCCGTCAGCCGGCCGCGTTGTCGACGCGCAGCCGCACCTGCTCCTCCAGGCGCTGAAGGCTGGTGTCCAGGGCGTCGCCGACGGCTTCCTCGCCCGGGTCGTGGCTGTCGTCGAAGAACGACAGGTGCACCGTCACCTCACTGGCTCCGCCACCGATGCCGGCGACCTGGAGCCAGCCGGCATAGCTGCCCTGGTCGCGGGTGCCCCACTCGAGCCGCATCTGGTCCCGCTGGGCGCGCAACAGGGCGGAGACGTCCTCGTCGGTGCGGTCCTCGTGCACGGTGACGGCAGGAAGGTCCCCGACGTCCACGTGCAGCGCTTCCGGCAGCCAGGTCTCCAGTTGGTCGACATGGGCGGCCTGGTCGAAGACGTGCTCGGGCTGTGCGGGCATCGTCCGCGAACGTTCGTACTCGGTCATCGCGATACCGTCCTCGGCTGGGGGCGTACAGCGGAGCGGGTGCCCGCCCCGCCCGGATACAACCCCGCGGTTCTTGCTCGCCCATGGAGCGCCAACCGCGGGAGAGGACCGGGAACCGGTCGGTGGGGGCCGTGCGCTGAGCCAGCGGCAAAAGCTGGATCGAGGCGATGAGCACGGACGTCACGGCTTTCCTAGTCGCTGCCGAAGACGGCCTTCTGCACGTCGTTGGGTCCGTCGAATTGCTTCGCTCCCGACTGGGAGATCTTCTCGACGAGGGTGTCGTCCGCGCCGTTGCTCCTGGCCAGCGAGACGAGATCGTCGCTGCTGGCCGGATAGTCGGCTCCCTTCAGGGCCTTCTGCAGGTCGATCGGGCTGATCTCTGCCATGGCGTTCTCCGTTCCGTACGTGGCGCGGGGGCCTGCGCCGGAGGCCGGGTACCCGACGGGCTGCCGTGCCAATCAGCGCTCGCCGCCGGGCATCGTGGTGGCAGACCAGCGCCTTCACATCCTCCTCGTGCCCCGCGGTGGGCGAGTGTGCCGCAGCATCGTCCGCCAGTCCTGCGGGTATTCAGGGCGGCGCCATGGGCGCGGCCCTCGCACGCGTCCGCACGAGCAGCGAGGAAGCGGGCCGTGGGGCGCGAAGGGCCACGGACGGAACAGGGGCGGGCCACGCGCCTGCGGGAGATCGCCGTGGACGTGTTCGGCTGGGACACCCTCCCGCCCGAGCAGCTCACGGCCGTGGAACGGCTGCCGGAGGGCGAGGACACCCTCGTCGTCATGCCGACCGGGGCCGGCAAGTCCGCCGTCTACCGGGTGCCCGCCCTGACGCTGTGCGCACCGGTCGTGGTGGTGTCGCCGTTGCCGGCCCTCCAGCGGGACCGGATCGCCGACCTGCCGGACGGCGACCGCGCCCCTGCCGCCGTCGCGGTCAACCGCGACCTCGGCGCGGCGAGTAAGGAGGCCGCCTGGGGGCGATGCGTCGAGGCCAGGCCACATTCCTGTGTCCGCCACCGGAACAGCTGGCCAAGGACGAGGTGGGGGAGCGACTGGCCGAGGTGGGTCCCGCCCGGTTCGTGGGGGACGAGGCGCGGTGCGTGTCCCCGTGGGGCCACGACTTCCGCCCGACCACCTGCGCCTGGATCGGGCGGTGCGCCGCGTGGGAGACCACCGGTCCCGGCCCTGACCGAGACCGCCGCTACACCGGTGCGCAACTGGAAGAGGCCGACGCCGTCGCCACGGGAAAGGAGGGCGAAGTACGTTCGGCCCCCGGTGTGTCTCCCTGCCGAGCGACACGCTGCCCCTTGAAGCGCTGGCCGCCCGGGACGGCTTGCCCACGGTGGTGCGCGGGCCGGGTGGGGATCGGTCGGCACCGCGACCGCGTGGCCGTTTGCGGTGTCCCTCCCAGGGGACTCGGCAAGCTCCCACGCATGGGAGGGCGGACATGACCGGCCAGAAGAACCACCGCGGGGACCGTTACGACCGGGCGCGCAGCCACGACGAGCCCGGGGCGCACTCGGGCGCCGAGAGCCAGGCGCAGGAGCGGTCCGTGCCGGGTACGGCGAGCGCCAGGGAGGGCTACCAGCCGGGGCACGGCACGACGGCGGGCAACCCACTGGAGGGTGTCGAGGCCGCCGAGCGAGCCCGGCACGAGCCGGACGGTGAGGGGAAGGCCGACCCCCGTCAGGAGGCGCCTTGGGGACTCGAGACGCAGCCTTCGAATGACGAACTGCTGAACTTCGACACCACCGCACTCGAAGACTGGGACGAGAAGCGCGCGCGAGCGGTACTCAACGGCGGAAACGGCCCGCTGTACCGCAACCACCTGCACATCGCGATGCACCTGGACCAGTGGGCGAAGGCGGAGAGCGAACGTACCGACACCGACGCGCGGTACAGGGCCGGTTATGTCCAAGCGCTTGAGGACATGGCTGCATACCTGAGGCAGACCTACTACCTGCCCGAGGGTGGATGAGCCGATCGGAGGGCTGTCGACGCGCTTGCCCCGATCGTCGACTTCCGCCCCGGGGCGGCGGGCGCCCAGCAGGCCACAGCCCCTGGGAGGTCGAATGGACCTGACCGGCGGCAGGCTTACACCGTGTCCTACACGGTCAGGCCGAGGAGGCGCTCGCAGCAGCACAGGGCTGCGGCGAGGCCGAGGAAGGCCAGGTCGTTGCGCGGGGACGCTCGTAGCGGGGTGACGGGCGGCGATAGCCGGTCAGCCAGGAGGTTGGGTCGGCCGCGCGGTGAGGTTCTCGCCGTGGGGTGAGTCCTGTTCCGCGCGGCCTCCCGCCGGACCGGACATGACGGTTTCCCGGTCATCCGGCTCTCCAGTGCCCCGACTGTGCAGCCGTTGCCGCAGGTCAGGCAGGTCATAAACCTTGTCGGCGTGCAGGCTCCGGGGCCTGGAACGGTTGGTGTGGGATTCGTGTCCCCTGGGGAAATACGCGTCCCTCGGTCTCAGGCCAAGGCTGTCGTGGGTGTCGGCCGCGGCGTCGCCGTCGGTGAGTTCCACGTCGCCGGACCGAGGCTGACAAGCACCGCGCTGCTGTCGCTCGGCATCGACATCGCGCGCTGGTATCGCCCGGGAGGGGAATGGCCGCCTGACGAGCTTGCCGATCGCTACGCGGAACTCGCCCTGCAGCTCGTCGGGCCCGGACGAACCTGACAAGACGCCAGGCAAAATCCGACTGCGGCACAGGTCATCGGGAGTGTGCGGGGTGGCGACCTGCACTTTCCGGGTCCACTCTCCTGTCCGCGGAAGAACTCCCAGGTGCGGTAGCGCGGCCGTGGCGGTTGACGCCTCCGACCGCCCCGTGACGCTGGTGATCGCCAACCAGACGGGTGTGGGCCCCGGGCCGCTTCAACAGCGCCGGCACTGCCGGGTACGAGGCCGGCCCGGAGACGTTCTCCGGGTTGCACGATCAGGCCGTCACTGCCTTCGGTGCCGAGCCCGCGCCGGCCGTATGAGCAGCCGCCGCGCCGCGCGCATGCCGGGCACCCTCGCGCCGCCGGCGGTCTTGGCCGACGGCCGCATCGCCGTCCCACCGGACCGGTTCGGGACGCCAGCCTGCCCGGCGGTCGTTCCGAGCCCGGCGAGAGTCCGGGGCGAACCCTGGCCCGGGAGGCCGCCGAAGAAGTCGCCGCCTGCCTCGGAGCCCCGGTCGTGCTCGGTTTCCAGCGTCCAACGCTCGCCAAGGCCAAGCTTCCCAGGGGCCTCGGACCTCATGCCCTACGGCAGGCTCACGCGTTCCTGCTGATCGCCGCAGGGGAGTCCGTTAAGGTCGTGTCTCGACCGGGGCACACCAACGCTGCGATGACCTTGAACGTCTACAGCCACCTCTTCGAATGTGCCCCGAATGGGCCCTCTCAGCCGGAGGCCTGAGGGAACAAGCTGGTCAGAGTCAAGGTCATGGGGGCGCGATGCGGTTGAGAGTGGAGTTCACGACCGAGCCCTTCGACCTGGACGAGGCGCCCGCGCACGCGGTGGTGGCCCGGGAGGTTGTGGAGGCGGCCGGGCTGGACTCGGTGGACGTCGGGCCGTTCGGGAACACCGCGGAGGGCGGCGCGGGCGCGATGCTCACCGCCGTCGACGCCCTGCTGCGCCGGTCCCTGGAGGCAGGCGCCACCCGGGTGTCGCTCCAGGTCAACGTGATCGCGGAGGGCGAGGAATGAGCGGCGCGACGGACGAGCCGTTCATCGCGGCGGTCAAACCGCTCGTCAACGCGGTGGGCGGGCAGCTGATCCCGCCCGACGAGGCCGGCCCCGACGACGTCGTACTCGCCTGGAAGGGTGCCGACGCCGTCGCCGTACGCCTGCCCCAGCTCGCCGACTCCCTCGATCGCATCCTCGCCGCCCTGGAGCGCCGGCAGGGCAGACCCCTCGCCGACCTGGACCGCAGAACCAAGCAGGAGATCGTGCGGAGCCTGGAAGCGCGCGGCGCCTTCGCCGTACGGCACGGCGTGGAGACCGTGGCGAGCGCGCTCGGCGTCAGCCGGTTCACCGTCTACAACTACCTCAACCGTGAGAAGGGCTCCTGAACAGGGCGTACAAGCCGCTTCTGATGCTGCGTGGCAGGGTGGCCGGCCGTTATTTTTCAACAAAGTGTTGACGTGTCGGTCCGTGGCGGCGTTAGCTGTCGGCACGCCCGCTCAGCACGAAGGCCGCTCGCGGCCGGGGAGGCCACCGTGACGTCCACTTCCACGCCGCCGGGCCTGGCCCGCTTCAACGCACTCGAGGAGTCCGCGGCCCTGGCCGCCCTCCACGAGGCATGTGCCTCCACGGCGTGGGCCCGCCGACTGCTCGCCGACCGGCCCTACGCCACCGCCGACGACCTGTACGCCGCCTCCGACGCCGCCATGGGCGGGCTGAGCGCGGCGGACCTTCAGGAGGCGATGGCCGGGCACCCGCCGATCGGCAGGCCCCGGCCCGGCGACCCGGCCTCGACGCGGGAGCAGAGCGGCATGGCCTTCGCGACGGACCGGCTCAAGGCGGAGATGCTCGAACTGAACCTGGCCTACCAGGAGAGGTTCGGCCATGTGTTCCTCATCTGCGCCACCGGCCGGACCGGCGAGCAGATGCGCGACGCGCTGACCGGGCGCATGGGCAACACGCCGGAGCGGGAGCGGGAGATCGTCCGCACCGAACTGGGGAGGATCAACCGCATCCGCCTGGCCCGACTCGTCGACGGGGACTGACGCAGAGATGAGCACCGAGACCACCGCCTCCGTGTCCACGCACATCCTGGACACCAGCGCCGGCCGCCCCGCCCGGGGCGTCGCCGTCCACCTCTCCGCCCGCTCGGGCCGGGAGGCGCCCTGGCAGGCGCTCGGCGGCTCCGCGACCGACGAGGACGGGCGGTGCAAGGACCTTCCGGCGCCGCCGGAGGGAACCACCCACGTACGGCTCGACTTCGCCGTGGAGCCGTACTTCACCGACCGGCAGGCCGAGGCGCAGCAGGACGCCCCCGCGAATCGGGACAGCGGTGCCGGAGTGTTCTTCCCGGAGGTGGCGATCACGTTCGCCGTCGTACCGGGCGAGCACTACCACGTACCGCTGCTGCTCAACCCGTTCGGCTACTCCGTATACCGAGGGAGCTAGCGAGATGACCGACACGTCCCGCCCTGCCCGCCCTGTGGTCCTGGGCCAGAACCAGTACGGCAAGGCCGAGAACCGAGTCGTCAGGATCACGCGGAACGGCGCCACCCACCACATCAAGGATCTGAACGTCTCCATCGCCCTGTCCGGCGACATGGAGGACGTCCACTACTCCGGCTCCAACGCCAACGTCCTGCCGACCGACACCACCAAGAACACCGTGTTCGCGTTCGCCAAGGAGCACGGCATCGAGTCCGCCGAGCAGTTCGGCATCCATCTCGCCCGGCACTTCGTCACCTCGCAGGAGCCCCTCCACCGGGCCCGTATCCGCGTCGAGGAGTACGCCTGGGAACGGATCGCCACCTCCGACGCCCACGAGGGCGAGCACTCCTTCGTCCGCAAGGGCCAGGAGACCCGACTGACGCAGGTCACCTACGACGGCGAGCGGTGGGAGGTCGTCTCGGGCCTGAAGGACCTGACGGTGCTGAACTCCACCGACTCCGAGTTCTGGGGCTACGTCAAGGACAAGTACACGACACTGAAGGAGACCCACGACCGTATCCTCGCCACCTCGGTCGCCGCCCGCTGGCGGTTCAACTGGACCGACGACGAGCAGCGGATGCCCGACTGGGAGACGTCCTACGAGCGGACGAAGCAGCACATGCTCCAGGCGTTCGCCGAGACCTACTCCCTCTCCCTGCAGCAGACGATGTACCAGATGGGCGCGCGGATCATCGAAAACCGCGACGAGATAGACGAGGTCCGCTTCTCCCTCCCCAACAGTCACCACTTCCAGGTGGACCTGGAACCCTTCGGCCTCAAGAACGACAGCGAGGGCGGTGCCGTCTACCTCGCCGCCGACCGCCCCTACGGTCTGATAGAGGCCACGATCCTGCGGGACGGCTGCGAGGCGCTGATACCGGCGGACCTCACCAACCTCTGAGGGCAGAAGGGACGAACCATGGCAGCAGCCCAGCGCAGCGCCACCGAACGCGTCGTCATCGAGAACTGCGCGATCGCGACCGTCGACGCACAGGACGCCGAGTACCCCTCCGGGCACCTCGTCCTCGCCGGCCACCGCATCGAGTCCCTCGGCGCGGGCAGGGCGCCCGAGGGCCTGGAGAACGTCGTCCGCCGCATCGACGCCACCGGGCATCTGGCGACCCCCGGCCTGGTCAGCACCCACCACCACTTCTACCAGTGGATCACCCGGGGCCTGGCCACCGACCACAACCTGTTCGACTGGCTCGTCGCGCTGTACCCGACCTGGGCGCGCATCGACGAGCCGATGGTGGACGCGGCGGCCCGGGGCTCCCTCGCGATGATGGCCCGCGGCGGTGTCACCACCGCGATGGACCACCACTACGTCTTCCCGCGGGGCACCGGCGACCTGTCCGGCACCATCATCCGCGCCGCCCGCGACATGGGCGTACGCTTCACCCTCGCCCGCGGCTCCATGGACCGCGGCGAGAAGGACGGCGGACTGCCCCCGGACTTCGCCGTCGAGACGCTCCAGGACGCCCTCGCCGCGACCGAGGAGACCGTCCGGCAGCACCACGACACCTCCTTCGACGCCATGACCCAGGTCGCCGTGGCGCCCTGCTCCCCTTTCTCCGTCTCCACCGAACTGATGAGGCAGGCAGCGGAGTTGGCCCGCGGGCTCGGCGTACGCCTGCACACCCACGGTTCGGAGACGGTGGAGGAGGAGAAGTTCTGCCACGAGTTGTTCGGCATGGGCCCGACCGACTACTTCGAGTCCACCGGCTGGCTCGGCGAGGACGTGTGGATGGCCCACTGCGTCCACATGAGCGACTCCGACATCGCCGCCTTCGCCCGTACGAGGACGGGCGTCGCCCACTGTCCCTCCTCCAACGCCCGCCTCGCCGCGGGTATCGCGCGCGTCCCCGACCTGCTGGCGGCCGGCGTCCCGGTCGGCCTCGGCGTGGACGGCACGGCGTCCAACGAGTCCGGCGAACTGCACACCGAACTGCGCAACACCCTGCTCGTCAACCGCCTCGGCCCGCACCGGGAAGCGGCCCTGACGACTCGTCAGGCACTGCGTCTGGGTACTTTCGGTGGCGCCCGAGTGCTGGGCCGTGCCGCCGAGATCGGCTCGCTGGAGCCGGGCAAGCTCGCCGACCTGGTGCTGTGGCGGATGGACACCCTCGCCCATGCCTCCATCGCCGACCCGGTGGCCGCGCTGGTCCTCGGCGCGGCGGCCCCGGTCACCGCGTCTTTCGTGAACGGCCGCCAGATCGTGGAGGACAGCCGACTCCGCACGGCCGACGAGGAAGAGATCGCCCGTTCCACGCGCACACAGGCCCAGCGACTGGCCCGGATCACCGCCCAGGCCTGACCACCAACCGGGCGGGCGGCACGACTTCCGCCCGCCCGTCGATTTGACCGGCCGTCATGGAAACTACGCCCGAGCCGCTCCGACCTCGTCGCGCAACCGGGGCAGCATGTCGTGGAACACCCCCGGGCAGAGGGTGTCGCCGTAGTCCTTGTGGCCGTAGATCTGCGGGGTGGGGATGCCGTACCGGTCGCACACATAGGCGCAGAGGGTCACCAGGACCTCCCACTGGGCCTGGGGCGGAACCGCGCCGTCGTGGTACGCGCCCTCGTTGGCGATGCCGATGGCGTAGTTGTTCTGCCCGGCGGTGTGGGTGCCGAGGGGGAAGGTGGTCCCGCCGGTGAGGCCCTTCAGGCTGCCGTGCCAGGCCCTCGGTGATCCAGCCGCCCCGGCTGACCAGGAAGTGGTAGCCGGTGTCGGCCCACCCGTTCTTGTCCATGTGCAGGTCCTGGACCCAGTGGGCGTGGGAGTGGGCCTGGGCACGGGAGGAGTCGGAGGTGTTGGCGCTCACTGTGTGATGAACGATGATCCTGCTCGGCCGGTACCGGAGGAGGCGGATGTTCCCCTGGGGGGAACGGGCGCCCCAGACTCCGGTGGTGTCGATGTCCGGTTCGACGGCTTCGGCGCTCTGCGCGCCGGCGGTGCCGGGCAGGGCGGTGGCGGCGACCAGGCCGGCCGCCCCGGCGAGCAGCAGGCGGCGCCGGAGGGCGTTCTCGGGATTCACGATCACTCCTCGAAGGAGGGGGAGGGTGGGGGGCGGTGAGCCGGCGGCCGTCCGGCCGCCGGCTCCACCGCGTGATCGCGTGCTGGGGAAGTCTCGGAAGGCGCTCGCGCCTATACCGTCACGTGTTGTTGGCGAGGGCCAGGAGCCGGTCGCGCGAACCGTTGAACTGGTTGCGGTCCACGTTGCCGGAGACGCCGCTGACCGAGCCGGTGCTCGTGTACTGCCAGACCGTCCAGGTGGGGAAACCGCTGGGGATGGTCGGGGACGATGCCGAGGTCCAGTGCGCCACCCACAGCGGGCTCTTGGAGTACATGCCGGTCCAGTTGCCGGTGCAGGTGTTCCACCAGCCGGCCGTCGTGTAGATCACCGCGTCCCGGCCGGTGCGGGACTTGTAGGTGTTGTAGAAGTCGTTGATCCAGGTGCGCATCTGGGTGGTGGACAGGCCGTAGCACATGGCCCCGTAGGGGTTGTGCTCGATGTCCAGGACGCCCGGCAGGGTCATGTTGTCGCGTGACCAGCCCCCGCCGCTGTTGACGAAGTAGTTGGCCTGGGTCGCACCGCTGGAGACGTTGGGGCGCGCGAAGTGATACGCGCCGCGGATCACACCGGCGTAGTACGCGGCCGGGTAGTTGGTGTTGAAACTCGGGTCCTTGTAGCTGGTGCCCTCGGTCGCCTTCATCCAGGCGAACTGGATCCCGGAGTTGCGCACCGAGGTCCAGTTGATGGCGCCCTGCCAGTGCGAGACGTCGATGCCCTGGACGCCGTCGGTCGGAGCCATGATGCCCATCGACGGCTCTTCGGCCGGGACGTCGCCGTGGACCTGGGCGCCCACGCCCATGTACGCCTGGCCCGGCTTGACCTTGACGCGGTCCTTGTCGGGTTGGGGCGCGGCGGCGGCACTGGAGACGGTGGTCGCGGTCAGCGCGAGAGCCGCGACGAGGACGCCGAGCGCCGTGGTCGTCCGTCTGCGGGTGCCGGTCGAGCGGCTGGGGAACGAGAACATGACTGCCTCCGGTACGCATGTGGGGAGGAGAGGAGGTGACGTCGGCCGGTGCCACCTGGGCAGAACCGTGCTGTTCCGTGATTTGACGTGCGCGCGTCATTAGTTAGGCATGTGGGGTCTACGCGTGTAAAGCCCTCGCGGGCGCCTCTGGAGGTCTGGTCCACTGGAGGTTCGGGTGGCCTGGGACCTTGCGGGTTCGGTGGCAGAAACTTTCACGGCGTGAAAACTGCGGCTTGTTCTTGTGGAAACCCGGGCAGGGCCAAGTGGTGGACGGTGGGCAAGCCTCAGTCCGAGTCCGGCGCGGGGGCCGGCCTGGCGAGCCTTGAGGACCGCCGCTGCCAGCACCAGCGCTGCCACCGCGATCGCCGTCGCCACCCGGAAGGCCAGCCGGTACCCTTCCGCCGTCGCCGGCACCGCGTCCGCACCGCCCGCGAGCAGCCCGTCCGTGCGGCTCGCCGCGAGCACCGACAGTACCGCGAGCCCCAGTGAACCTCCCACCACCTGGGTGGTGTTGAACAACCCGGATGCCACTCCGACGCCCTCCTCCCGCGCTCCCGTCATGGCGAGCCCGGTCAGCGCGGGCATCGCGGCCGCGAACCCGGCGGCGAGCAGCAGCATGGGCGGCAGGACGTCCGTGACGTACACACCGCCCTCGGGCGCTCTGCTCAGCAGCGCCATCCCGGCGACGATCAGCGCCAGCCCCGACAGCAGCACCCAGTACGCACCGAAGCGGCCGATGGTGCGCGCGGACAGGCCCAGCATCAGCGCCCCGATCGCGACCGGGGCCGGAAGGAACGCCAGACCGGTGATCAACTCGCCGTATCCAAGAACCCGTTGAAGATACAGCGCGCCGATGAACTGGAAGCCGTACATCGTCGCCACCATCAGCACCTGCACCGCGTTCGCGCCGGCCGGCATCCTTGAGCCGAGCAACCTGAGCCGCAGCAGCGGGCGCGCGGCCCGTGCCTGACGGATCGTGAACGCCGCGAACAGGGCGAGGGCGAGCACGGACAGCAGCAGGGTGCCGCCGATGTCCCGCTCGCCGGTACCGATGACGACGTAGACGGTGAGCATCAGTGCCCCGGTGATCAGCACCGCCCCCGGGTGGTCGGCGCCGCGGCCCAGTCCCGCGTCGGCGGCACGGCGGTCGGGAGCGAGCGCACGGACCGCGGCGAACAGCGCGGCGACGCCGATCGGAAGATTGATCAGGAAGATCCAGTGCCAGCCCCACCACTGCGTCAGCGCGCCGCCGAGGAACGTGCCGAGCGCCCCGCCCGCCGCACCGACCGCGCTGAACACCGCGATGGCCCGGGCCCGCTCCCGGGGCTCGGGGAACAGCGCGACCAGCATCCCCAGCACCACCGCCGAGGTCATCGCCCCGCCTGCACCCTGCAGGGCACGCGCCGCGATCAGCATGCCCTGGTCGGTGGCCACCCCGCACAGGACGGAGGCAGCGGTGAACACGGCGAGCCCGGCGGTGAACATCCGCTTGCGTCCCACGAGGTCGCCGAGCCGACCGGCCAGCAGGAGGAGCCCGCCGAACGGGAAGAGGTAGGCGTTGACCACCCAGGCGAGCCCCGGCGCGCTGAAGCCGAGGTCGTTCTGTATGGCGGGCAGGGCGACGGTGACGACGGTGCCGTCCAGGATCGTCATCAGCGTCCCCACGCACAGGACGACGAGTGACGCCCCACGGGAGGACGTTCGCCGTGGTGCCGCCGGCGCCGGTGACTTGATCGGGGTCGACATGGGGGTGCGGCCTCCACTTCCTGTCCGGAGCTCCAAAGGTGCACGACTTGTAACGGGGTACATCGTCAGTGACCATGGGAGACCGCGGTAAGGAGGCAGTTCGATGTCCCGGAGGAACACCGTTGTTACCCCGCAGGTGGTGAACGCGCACGCGTGCCCGGTGCGGGAAGTTCTTGACAGGGTCGCCGGAAAATGGAGCGTGCAGATCCTTGTCGCAGCCGCGCACGGACCCATCCGGTTCACCGGACTGGAGCGCGGCATCGAGGGCATCAGCCGCCGCATGCTGACGCTCACCCTGCGCAACCTGGAGCGCGACGGGCTGGTCACACGTACCGTCCATCCGACGGTGCCGCCGAAGGTGGAGTACGCACTCACCCCGGTGGCCCGCGAGTTGCACGAGACGCTGCAGCGGCTGACCGACTGGGCCGAACGCAACCGGGTCTACATCGCCGAGTCACGGGCGGCCTACGATACGGAGCACAACCCCGACCCCGTCGGCGCGTAGCCGCACCGGGGGAGCCGTTCGCCCCGGTCCGGACGCGACGACCGCCCTACAGCCCGAACACGCCCGGGTCCTTGGCCAGTTCCCGGAAGACGTCCTGCGGGCTCGGCACCAGCTTGCGCTCCTCGAGGTCCAGTACGCCGCCGACCGCCGTGATCTCGGCCGCGACCGTGCCGTCCGCCCTGGTGATGATCTGCTCGATGCGGAACGTCTTGCCGGTGCCCCAGGTGAAGGCGCAGCTCACGTCGACCTCGTCACCGGCGAGCAGCTCCCGCTTGTAGCGGATGGTGGTCTCCAGGGCGACCGGTCCCACACCCTGCCCGATGAGACCGGACTGCGTGATCCCGGCCTCCTGGAGCAGCGACCAGCGCGCGTGCTCCGCGTAGTTGAGGTACACGGCCTGGTTGAGGTGGCCCTGTACATCGGTCTCGTATCCGCGCACGGTCACCCGGACGGAAAACGGCTCGCTCACTGCGTCCCCTTCGCGCCTGCTCGTTTCGTTGCCCTGACCACCGATTTTGGCATGCCCCTCACACCCGGCGCGGAGAGGCCAGCAGATACCGCGTTCGCGTCCTCGGCTCCGTGTGCTCCCCGACCTGCCAGCCGGCCCCCTCCAGGGTGGCCGCACAGGCCCGCAGCGCCTCTCCGTCCACCTCGTACACGGCGACGGCCTCCGGCTGCGGCGTCTCCCGCACCCGGTAGCCGCCTTCGGCGCCCTCCCCGGCGGGACGGCACCCGGCGGCCTCCAGGGCGAGCGCGGCGGCCTGCACCAGATGAGCCCGCTCCCATCCGCACGGCCGGTCGGTGGCACCGTCGGGGTTGGTCATCCTGCGCAGCTCCAGCATGCCCTGCCAGGCACTGCGCACCTCCCGGAGCCGAGCCGGCCCGGTTCCGGAAGCCGTGGCCTCACCACCGACCCGCGCCGCGAACACCCCGGTGGCCGCCGGTGCCCCGGCCTCCACCGGCTCGGGCTCCGCCTCCGCGTCCCGTATCCGATGCCCCGCAGGCGTCAGGAAGTGATGGCGCGGCGCCCGCGGATGCCGGAAGGCAAGCCCACGCTTCACCAGCGCGGCAAGCTGCGCCTCCGTCCCCTTTAGGCGCCCGGTCGCGAGATCGGCACCCTCGATGACCCGCCGCAGCCCCGCACCCAACGCTCTCGTCACCACAGCCACCCCCGCTCCCCGACCGGCCGACCATCCCTTTTCCATCCTTTCGAAGGCTACGACCGAGCACTGACACCCCCGGCGCCCGGAGCCTCGGCGCGATGCGTGCCGTTCCATGAGCCGGTCGTAGAATTCCGCTGTGGAGAATTCAGATCGTACGTCGCAGCCCGGATCGGAACCGCGGAGTGCAGGCGGCAAGCCCGCGCAGGGCCTGGAATCCGTGGAGAACGCCCTCTCCCTGCTGCTCCTGCTCCGCAAGCAGGGGCGTGTGCGGCTGAGCGAGGCCGCCGACGAGCTGGGTGTGGCCCGGTCCACGGCTCATCGTCTGCTCTCCACCCTGCGCGGCCGCGGCTTCGCGGTGCAGGGCGCCGACAAGGTGTACCGGCCCGGCCCCACGCTCTACCGCCTGGGGATGTCCCAGCGGTCCGAGTACGACCTCGTGGAAACCGCCCGGCCGCACATGCTGTGGCTCAACGGACAGCTCGGCGAGACGGTGCACCTGGCGGTCCGGGCCGGGGCCGAGGCGCGCATCCTGCACAGCATCGAGGGAACGCACGCACTGCGCGTCGGTAGCCGCGTGGGCGTGAATCTGCCCGCGCACCTCTCCGCCGGAGGCAAGGCGCTGCTCGCCGACCTGAGCGTCTCCGAACTCGCCGACATCTACGGCACCCGGCGCACGGCACAGGCGGACACCGACCCCGAGACACTGCACCGCACGCTCGCGACCGTCCGCAGGCGGGGCTACGCCGTCAATATCGGGGTTACCGAGCGCGGTATCTCCGCCGTGGGCGCCGCAGTGCGGGAGCCGGGCGGCCGCGCCGTGGCGGCGATGATCGCCTCGGCCCCTTCGCTGCGCTTCACCCGCGCCCGCCTCAGTGATGCGGCCGCTGTGCTCGGAGAGGCCGTGCGCCGCATGGAGGCGGCACTCTGAGTCGGCGGCCGGTGTCCCCGTACGCACGCGGCCGAAGCGGACGGGCATCGTACGGCGGCAGGCCCGTGGTGCAAAGGGGTGCTCCCTTCTGTACCGCAGAGCGGAATTCCTGGGCAGTTTTATTGCTCCCTGCGTAACAGGGCTGCTTTCATGTGGTCACCGATGGGTCATCCGCTCGTCGCCGGAAGGACACCGGGGTCTGCGGAGCCGCCCACCGTGTCGGTGCTCCGTCCAGCGGCCTGCCCGGCTCCCCTCCCCCCACCTCTCCACGACAGGACGTGGCCGCATGACCACCGACGCTCAAGCTCCCGCCTCCGCTCCCGCTTCCGCCCGGGCCCCCGCTCCCGCCCCGACGGACCGGCGCACCCGCGCCCTGACCCGTGCGGTCGTCGCCCTGTGTACGGCGGCGATCACGGTCGAGGGGTTCGACCTCATCGTCTACGGCGTGGCGATGCCGTCGATGCTCGCCGACTCGAATCTGGGCCTCGACAAGTCCCTTGCCGGAACTCTCGGCAGCCTTGTCTATCTGGGCATGCTCATCGGCGCCATCGTCTGTGGGCCACTCGCCGACCGTCTCGGCAGGCGTCGGCTCGTGCTGGCGTCGGGAGTGGTCTTCACCCTGTTCACCGTCGGCTGTGCCGTCGCCGCCGAGCCCTGGCAGTTCGGTCTCTTCCGGTTGCTCGCCGGCATCGGCATGGGCGGTGTGATGCCGTCCTGCGTGGCCCTCGCGAAGGAGTACGCTCCGCGCGGTCGCTCCGCGCTGGTGGCGACCGTCGTCCTCGCGGGCGTTCCGGTCGGCGGTGTGCTCGCCGCGCTCACCGCCGCCACGTGGGGCGAGTCCCTCGGTTGGCGCGGCCTGTTCGGTGTCGGCGCGGCACTGTCGACGCTGGTGTTCGTCGGCGCGTACGCCCTGCTGCCGGACTCGCGGCCCGGAGCGGCCGACGTCCCCGACCCCAAAGCCACTCCCCCGACGGCGTCCGTCGGCAGCCCCGAGTCCGGCGGCCTGACGGCCGAGGCGAAGACCCCCTCGCCGGCCCGCTCCGTGCTGTCGGACGGCCGCGCACGCACCACTGTGCTGTTCGTCGTCGCCAACTTCGCGGTGCTCCTGGCCTGGTACGGCCTGAACACCTGGCTGACCCAGCTGATGCGCGAGATGGACTACCCGCTCGGCTCGGCGCTGCAGTTCACGCTCGTGCTCAATCTGGGTGCCGTGATCGGCTCGTTCGCCATCGCCGCCGTCGCCGACCGGGTCGGCCCGCGCTTCGTCACCATCGGCAGCGCGGTGCTCTCCGCGGTCGCCGTCGTCGGCCTGTCGTGGGGCGGCAACACCGTCGTCGTCCTCTGTCTGACCGCGCTCGCCGGTGTCGGTGCCCATTCGGCCCTGACCGTGCTCAACGACTGGGTGGCGTCCAGCTACCCGGCCTCGATCCGTGCCACGGCACTCGGCTACGTCTCGGGCTTCGGGCGCGGCGGCGCGATCGTGGCGCCGCTGCTCGGCGGCTGGATCCTGACGGCCTCTCTCGGCCCGACCACGGTCTTCTACGTCTTCGCCGCAGCCGCCGCCCTGAGTGCCGCGGCCCTCCTCGCCATCCCGAACCGCCGGGCCTGAGGCCGCCGCCGCGAAGCGCGATGCCCCGCCTCCTGCAGGAGGCGGGGCATCGCGCTTCGCGGCGGCGGCCTCAGGCCCGGCCGGACCCGTACAGGAAGCGGTGTACGGTCTGAACGCGGCCGACCGGCCGTTACTGACGGTAGCCGCCCAGGAACCGGCCGATGCGGCCGATCGCTGCCTCCAGGTCGTCCGCGTGGGGGAGGGTGAGGATGCGGAAGTGGTCGGGGGAGGGCCAGTTGAAGCCCGTGCCCTGGACCACCTGGATCTTCTCCCGCAGGAGGAGGTCGAGGACGAACTTCTCGTCGTCGTGGATCTTGTGCACCGCCGGGTCGATGCGCGGGAAGGCGTACAGGGCGCCCTTCGGCTTGACACAGCTCACGCCGGGGATGTCGTTGAGCATGCGCCAGGCCACGTCCCGCTGCTCGTGCAGGCGTCCGCCCGGCGCGGTCAGTTCACGGATGGACTGGCGGCCGCCGAGCGCGGCCTGGATGGCGTACTGGGCGGGCGCGTTGGCGCACAGGCGCATGGAGGCCAGCATGGTCAGGCCCTCCAGGTAGTTCCTGGCGTGCTGCTTCGGGCCGGTGACCACCAGCCAGCCGGAGCGGAAACCCGCCACGCGGTAGGTCTTCGACAGCCCGCAGAAGGTGAGGACCACCAGGTCGGGGGCGAGCGCGGCGGCCGAGTGGTGCACGGCGCCGTCGTAGAGGATCTGGTCGTAGATCTCGTCGGCGAGGACCATCAGACCGTGCCGACGGGCCAGGTCGAGGATGCCCTCGACGACCTCCTTCGGATAGACCGCGCCGGTGGGGTTGTTGGGATTGATGATGACCAGGGCCTTCGTACGGTCCGTGATCTTCGACGCCATGTCGTCCAGGTCCGGGTACCAGTCGGCCTGTTCGTCGCACAGGTAGTGCACCGCCTTGCCGCCCGCGAGGGTGGTCACCGCCGTCCAGAGGGGGAAGTCCGGGGCGGGGATGAGGACTTCGTCGCCGTCCTCCAGGAGTGCCTGCACGGCCATCGAGACCAGTTCGGAGACGCCGTTGCCGAGGAAGACGTCGTCGACGTCGACCTCGAGGCCCAGGGTCTGGTAGCGCTGGGCCACCGCGCGGCGGGCGGAGAGGACACCCCGCGAGTCGGTGTAGCCGTGCGCCTGCGGCAGCATCCTGATCATGTCCTGGAGGATCTCCTCCGGCGCCTCGAAGCCGAACAGGGCCGGATTGCCGGTGTTCAGGCGCAGCACACTGTGCCCCGCCTCCTCCAGGGCGTTCGCGTGCTCGATGACCGGGCCGCGGATCTCGTAACAGACCTCGCTGAGCTTGCTCGACTGCCGGAACTCCATGCGCCGCTTCCCCTCAGGTATCCGGTGTTGCTTGCTTGGTTTTACCAAGTGACTGCTTGGAAAGTCCAACGACTTGTCTACACTGCGTCGCATGTCACCTCGCCGAAGCTACGACCAGTACTGTTCCGCCGCCCGCGCGCTCGACGCCGTCGGCGACCGCTGGACCCTGCTGATCGTCCGGGAGCTGCTCGCCGGCCCGAGGCGCTACACCGACCTGCACGCGGACCTCCCCGGCGTCAGCACGGACGTGCTGGCCTCGCGACTGAAGGACATGGAGCGCGACGGGCTGACCGTCCGGCGGCGGCTGCCCCCGCCCGGCGCGGCCTCCGTGTACGAACTCACCGCCCGAGGGCGCGAGCTGCTGCCGGTGCTCCAGGCTCTCGGCACGTGGGGACAGGGCGTGCTGGGGGAGCGGCGGCCCACCGACGCGGTACGGGCGCACTGGTTCGCGCTGCCGCTGCTGCGTGCCCTGGGGGGTGAGGGGCTGGTCGAAGTCCAACTGGACGAGGGGCGGTTCCACCTGCACGTCGGAGCTGAGGACGGGGCCGTCTACGGCGACGGGCCCGCTCCCGGGGAGCCCGACGCCACCCTGGCCCTCGACGCCGACACCTGTACGGCGATCGGCCGCGGCGAGTTGGCCTTGGCCGACGCGGTGCGGGACGGGCGGATCGAGGTGGGCGGCGACGGCACGCTCGCCAAGGCGCTCCGCGAGGCGTGACGGGGAGGGCGGCGACGGCAACGAAAGGAGGCCCGCACAAGGCGGGCCTCCTGAGCAGGCGTCACGCGCTGCTGATCGTCACATGCCGACCGTCACGCGCCCGGCGGTACCCGGGACGGCCGTCCCGACCCACGGGTCAACCGGTAGCCGGCGACACCCGCCAGCGAGGCCAGGGCGCCGCCCACCGCGGTCCAGACCCAGCGGTCGGACCACCAGCCGGAGGTCCAGCCGTCCTCGGGCTCGAGAGCGGCGAGTACGGCCGAGGGTGTTTTCTCCTCGCCGTCCCCGTCGCCTTCGCCGTCCGCCTCCGTCCGCAGCGCGATGCCCGGCACCAGCGGCTCCGCGAGTGAGCCGTCCACCGCCGCGGCGCCGCCCATGTCCTTGGAGCCGACCCGGACTTCGACGTCCACCGGCTGGCCCAGGTCGGACGCCGAGAGGTTCACCGCGGTGAGCCGGATGTAATACGTGCCCGGCAGCGGGTCGTTGGCCCACGGCTCCGACCAGGCGCGGACCGTGCGCAGCACGCAGGCGAGCTCCACGGAGGCCGCGTCCGCCGGCGCCGTGCGGGTCTGGGCGCCGTACTGGCAGGCCTGGCGGCGGCGCAGACCGTCGTACACGTCGACCCGCCAGGTCTCGGCGGCGTGCGTCTCGGGCAGCTTCACCGTCACCTGCACGGTGGGGCGTTGCCCCGCGTCCGCCGGGAACGACCAGTACAGGTAGTCGCCGACGGAGGCACGCGCCGTGGCGGTCTGTCCCTGCTCGAACTCCGTCGCGGTACGGAACGAGGTGCCCGCGCGGGTCGGTCCGGCGGCGTCCTCCGACGTGTGGGGGAGGGGCTGGAATCGGCCGCCGCGGGGGCCACGGCAGCCGCGGCCAGTCCGAGCGTGAGCAGGGCGGCGCCCCACAAGCGGGTGATACGCATCAGTGGGTCCTCCAGACCGCGAACCGCCAACGGGACAGCCAGCCCCAGACGAGACCGGCGAGGAAGCCGGTGAGGACCAGTGCGCCGAGCAGCCACCAGCCCCGGCCCAGGCCGAAGGAGGCCACGTCGCTCGACTCGCCCGGACCCTCGACGACATCGATGGTCAGTTCCAGGGGTAGGCCGGGCGTGGTCTTCACACCGGAGCCCGGCGAGAACGAGTTGGTCACCGCCAGGCATACCGTCTCGGCGGCCGGCTTGTCGCTGTCGTCGTCGTCCCGTTCGGGCTTCGGGTAGCGGAGGCCGGTGGACAGGACGTCCGTACGGCCGTTGCCCGTGGCCTCACCGCGGACGATCTCCCGGTCGTGCACCGTGACGGCCCGCAGCAGCACGCCGTAGTCCGGGTTCACCGCCCGGTCGGCCGCCACGCTCACCGACGCGCGCAGCTCCTGGCCCGCCGGCACGTCCACGCGGTACCAGCGCTGCTGCCCGAACTCCTCGCGGTCCGTGTAGAGACCGGACTCCAGTGTCGGCGCCTTCGCGCAGGACGCGGCACCCTCGGTCGCGACCGGCGTCACCACCGGTTCGGCCGCACGTTCCACCAGCTCATTGACCCGGTCCGCGAGTTCGTCCTGGTGCTCGACCGAGGTGTAGGTGCCGCCGGTCGCCTCGGCGATGCAGCTGAGTTGCCGGCTCAGCTTGGCGTTCGGCACCAGGCCCAGGGTGTCGATGGTCAGGCCGATGCCCTTGGCCGCGATCTCCCGGGCCACCTCGCACGGGTCGAGCGGGGCACAGGTGTCCTCACCGTCGCTGATCAGCACGATGCGCTTGGAGCCGTTGCCGCCCTTGAAGTCGTCGGCCGCCTGCAACAGGGCGGGGCCGATCGGGGTCCAGCCGGTCGGGGTGAGCGTGGCCACCGCCGTCTTGGCCTCCGTACGGTCCAGCGGGCCGACCGGGTAGAGCTGCGCGGTGTCCTTGCAGCCCTCCTTGCGGTCGTCGCCGGGGTAGTCGGCGCCGAGGGTCCGGATACCCAGCTCGACCTCCTCCGGCGTCGCGTCCAGCACCTCGTTGAACGCCTGCTTCGCCGCCGCCATCCGGGACTGGCCGTCGATGTCCCGGGTCCGCATCGAACCGCTCACATCGAGGACGAGGTCGACCTGGGGCGCGTCCTGGCCCGTGGGTTCACCGGCGACCGCCGCGGTCGGGAAGGCGAGCCCGGCCGTCAGGGCGGCGAGCAGGACACCGACTCCCGCTGCCGGCCATTTTCTTCTGATCATCGATGGATCCTATTGATCAGGGACGGCCCGCTCCAAAACGGGGCTCCCAAGGCGACTCGCCCCGAAGGGGATTGGGCATTTCCGCCCATTCATCCCCGGTCGCGCGCGGTGACAGCCGCATCAGCGTCAGTGCCTTCGCGGGCAGCGGTTCGCCGAGCAGGGCGGCGAGGTCCGGCGTGCGTGGCAGATCCCGTACGGCCGTCTCCAGTGCGGCCCGGAGCGCCGGGCCCGAACCCGTCGTACCGGCCAGCGCACCCGCGACCAGCGAACCGAACAGCTTGCGCCGCAGGGCGCGTTCGTCGTCCGTGACCATGCGGGCGGACACCTCGGGCACCGGGATGCCGTGGCGCGCCAGCCGCGCGGGGCTGATCCGCAGATCGGCCAGATCGCGGTAGACCAGCCGCACCGGCTCCCCGTCCGGCGACAACACCACCAGGAGGTTCTGGCCGTGCGCCTCCAAAGCCACGCCCAGATCAAGGAGTCGCAGCCCGACTGTCAGGGCGAGCCGCGCGAACCGGGCCGCCCAGGCGGGGGAGCGGAGCACCTCGGTGGTCGCCAGCGCCGCCACGGGAACCACCCGCTCCCCGGCCGACGCGTATTCCTGCGGCGACTCGCGCACCACGGCCGCCAGATCGGGGAGCCGGCCGCCGCGGCGCCGAGGGTGCGGGTGACGTGCAGCAGGCCGCCGGTCCGCGCGGCCACCGACTCCCCGAAGCCGGACAGCACCGCGGACGCGGCGACCGAACCGGGCGAGATGTCCCGCACCGAGGACGTCAGCCGCGCACTCAACGCCGTTTTGACATGGGGCCCGTCGGGCAGCGCGAGGGTACGCAGCGCCATCAGCGGATGCGCGGCGATCCGCTGGGCAGGATCTCCCCCTCCTCTTTTCCGGGGTTTCCCCGCTTGAGCACATGCGCCGCCTGCCATGGGTGCACGGGGATCACCATCCGCCCTCCGTCCCGCAACCACTCCGGCCAGGCCCCCGTCACCAGGCAGTCGCCGGCCGGTACCGGCACCAGTCCCAACTCCACGACCGGCCGGTGCTCGGGCCCGTACGCCAACTGCTCGGCGACCGAGAAACCGGGCCGGGAACGGCAGCTGGGATGGAACGGATGCCCGTCGACCACCCGCTGTTCCCACTCCCAGTCCCACCGAGGCCACTCGTCCGCGCGCTCCCACGCCCCTCCGGCCGTTCGGGACAACGCCAACGAGGCCACACTGTGCGCGAGTTCGGCGGCGAAGGCCGCCGACTGCGGCACGGTGAGCCGCGCCATCAACCGCGCCGGATCGTCGTACGCCACCTCGTCCAGGTGTACGACGGTGACGTACGCGGTGGTCGCGTACGGGTCCGGTCGCGGGCCGTGCAGCCGCCGCCCGTCCGCCAGCCGCAAGGTGAGCCCGTCACGGTCCGGCTCCCGGCCGGTGATCCACGGCAGCGGATCGTGCGCGAGGCCACGCCACAGCCGGGTCAGCACGGCCGCGCGGGCCCCTGGCAGCGCTGCGGCGTACCGGGGCATCAGAGCAGGCCGTACGGCGGCCAGCTCGTCGGCGATCTCGGCCTCGGCGGTGGGGGGACGGTGCACGGGTGGGCTCCTCGGGTGCGAACAGCGTTGCGCGGCGGACAAGCGGTCCACGACGGACATACTGATCGTCTCCGTCCGGACAGACCGTTGGGAAACAGTGGAACGCGTGGATCTCATGCCCCCGCCCGCAGACGACGACGCGGCGATCCGCGCCCACCACGCCGCCGGGCTCGCCGCCCGCGCCGACGCGTACGCGGCCGTGCCGCTGCTGAACTGCCTGCTGCGCGAGGTCGCACAACCCGTGCCGGACGCGGACGTGAACGTTGACGCACACGTGGACGCGGACGTTGACGAGCACGCGGACGTCCGGACGTATCGCCTGCCCGGCGTCGACCGCCTGCTGCGGGTCCGCGGCACCCGGCGCCCCGCCGTACCCGAGGTGTGCGTGGACGGCGCCTGGCACCGCGTGGGCTACGCCGAACTGGTGAAACTCGTCGCGGAGGAACTGCGGCGGCACACCGGTCTGCCCAACCAGGAGCTGCCGGCCGAGATGATCCGCAGCAGGGACGCGGTGGCCGCCCTGCTCGGGGCGCGGGCCCGGACGGCCCCGCCCCTCGACCCCTACCTCCGCTCCGAACAGTCCCTGCTCACCGGCCACACCCATCACCCCGCCCCCAAGGCGCGCGGCGGCGGCCCCGCGGCGAGCTGGCTGCCGTACGCGCCGGAGGCGTACGCCCGCTTCCCGCTGACGCTGCTCGGACTGCGCGAGGACGCGGTCGTCGAGGAGGGCGACACCTCGGCCCTCGACCGGCTCGGCACCGCCCCGCCCGGTTACCGCTTACTGCCCGCCCACCCCTGGCAGCTGGAGCTGGCGGCCCGGAACCTCGCCCCCGCGTTCGCCGACGGCCGCTTGATCAGCCTGGGCGCGACCCCGTTCCCGGCCTGGCCCACGGCCGCGATCCGCACCGTGTACGCACCCGCACGCGACCTGTTTTTGAAGTTCAGCCTCGACGTACGCATCACCAACGACATCCGCCGCCTGTGGCGCCATGACCTGCTGCGGCTGCGCAGGACCGACACGGCCGTACGCGAGGCGTTCGCCGCCTTCGGCGGCCCGGCGGCCTGGCTCAGCGACCGCGGCCACCGCACCGCGGGCTTCGCCTTCGAGGAACTGGCCGTGGTCGTCCGCGACGGGCTGCGCGACCACCTCCTGCCCGGTGCGACCCCCCACCTCGCCGCCGCCCTGGCCGAGGGCTTCGCCGGCAATCCGCTCGCCACCACCACGGCCCCGGCCGCGTGGTGGAAGGCGTACCTGGCCGAGGTCGTCCCCGCAGCGCTGACGGCCTTCGCCGGGCACGGTGTCGTCCTGGAGGCGCACCTGCAGAACACCCTGGTCGCGGTCGGCCCCGACGGCATCCCCGTGCAGGCGCTGTTCCGGGACGCCGAAGGGGTGAAGCTCCTGCCGGAGGTGTCCCGGGCGGCGGGCTGGGAGCGGCTGGTGTACTGCCTGGTCGTCAACCATCTGGGCGAGATCGCCGCGGCCCTGGCCGAGCACCACCCCGGCCTCGACCCTTGGCCCGCGGTACGCCACGAACTGGCCCGCCACGACCTCCCCGAGGTGCCCGCCCTCCTCACAGACCCCACACTCCCCGCCAAAACCAACCTCCTCCTGCGCTGGACCGACGCCGACGGCGCCGCCGCCCGCTACCGCCCGGTCCCCAACCCGCTGGCCGACGGATAGGCGCGGGGGCGCAGGGGCGAAAGCCACAGCTGCCGGGACGCACGGATGACGGCCGCAGATGTGGTTGCCGACGCCATACGGCCGTCGCAGGCCTTGTGCGCTCACACGCATAAGGCACGTCCGCACCTGGTTGCGAGCCACACCCAGACCACGCGGAAGGTGTCGGAGGCGGCCATACCGGTCGGCTCCTGTGCGTCCCTAGGGTCGTCACGTCGAGGGAAGTCGGGGTGCGAAGGTCACACCATATGTACACCTCGGCTGTTCGGGGCGGTACGCGCCCCTTGATGGAGAGGGGCCGTATGGGACTGGACAAAACGGTCGACAGCGTGGACGAGGCAGTGGCGGACATCCCCGAGGGGGCGTCGCTGGCCGTCGGCGGGTTCGGGCTGTGTGGCATACCGAGCGCCTTGATCGCCGCACTGCTGCAGCGGGAGGCGGGCGGCTTCAAGGTCGTCTCCAACAACTGCGGAGTGGACGACTGGGGGCTGGGACTCCTGCTGCGGGCCGGCCGGATCGCGCGTATGACCAGTTCGTACGTGGGCGAGAACAAGGAGTTCGCCCGCCAGTACCTCAGTGGGGAACTGGAAGTGGAGCTGGTGCCGCAGGGCACGCTGGCGGAACGCCTGCGGGCCGGCGGGGCGGGCATCCCGGCGTTCTACACACCGGCCGGGGCCGGGACGCAGATCGGGCAGGGCGGGCTGCCCTGGCGCTACGGCGCGGACGGGCAGGTCGCGGTGGCGTCGCCGCCGAAGGAGACGCGGGTCTTCGACGGGCGTGAGTACCTGCTGGAGGAGGGCATCAGGACCGATTACGCCCTGGTGCGGGCGACCCTCGGGGACCGTCACGGCAACCTGGTGTTCCGCTCCTCGGCCCGCAACTTCAACCCGCTGGCCGCGATGGCCGGGCGCGTCACCGTCGCCGAGGTCGAGCACCTGGTGGAGCCGGGGGAACTGGATCCGGACGAGGTGCACCTGCCAGGGGTGTTCGTGCAGCGGGTGGTCCGGGTCTTTCCCGATGACCCGGCCGCCGCCCGGCGGATCGAACGACGGTGCGTGCGGACCGAGCAGGAAGGCGGTGCCTGACATGGCGCTCACTCGCGAGCAGATGGCGGCCCGGGCGGCCCGCGAACTGGTGGACGGCACCTACGTCAACCTCGGCATCGGCCTGCCCACACTGATCCCGAACCACCTCCCGCCGGGAGTCGAGGTGGTGCTGCAGTCCGAGAACGGCATCCTCGGCGTCGGCCCCTACCCGCTCGAGGAGGAACTCGACGCGGACCTGATCAACGCGGGCAAGGAGACGGTGACCACCCTGCCCGGGGCGTCGTTCTTCGACTCCGCGCTGTCCTTCGGCATGATCCGCGGCGGGCACATCGACGCCGCGGTGCTGGGCGCCATGCAGGTGTCGTCCTCCGGGGACCTGGCGAACTGGATGATCCCGGGGAAGATGGTCAAGGGCATGGGCGGTGCCATGGACCTGGTGCACGGGGCGCGCCGGGTCATCGTGCTGATGGAGCACACCGCCAAGGACGGCAGCCCCAAACTCGTCGCGGAGTGCGATCTGCCGCTGACCGGTACCGGGGTCGTCCAGCGCGTCATCACCGATCTCGCCGTCATCGACGTCACGCCGGACGGTTTCTCGCTGGCCGAACTCGCTCCCGGGGTCGGCGTCGACGACGTACGCGCCGCGACAGGGGCCGACCTGCGCGTTCCCTCGCATCTGGAGACGGTGGCCGGTGTCTGAGTAGCAGACGCCTCCCGGCGGCACAACCGGTTCGGGTCCACATCGTGGCAAGCGGGCTGTGGTGCTCCCTGCCATACCGTTGCACGTTGAACGACCCCTACGGTGCCGGGCACTGGGTCGCTCCCACCGTTCCACGCCAAGGAGCGGCCCGGTGTCCCCCACCGCACCGAGGAGCCGCCATGCAACCGCCGCCTTTCCGGGGAACCGGCGCCCCGCTGTCCCGTACGTCGTCCGCACCGTCCGCCGATCCCGCGCCACGTCCGGCGCGGGGTGTGTGGCGCGGACTGCTGTCCCGTCTCGTGGCCGTCGTGGCCTTCGTCCTCGCGGCGGCCCTGGTCGGTCCGGCGCCGACCGCCCAGGCCGCGGTCGGCCTGACCAAGGTCACCGACTTCGGCGCCAACCCGGGCCAGTTGAACATGTACGTCTACCGGCCCGCGTCCCTGCCCGCCAAGCCGGCGGTGGTGTTCGCGCTGCACGGCTGCAGCCAGGACGCCCAAATGTACGCCAACAACTCCGGCCTGCCCGAACTCGCCGACCGGCACAAGTTCCTGGTGGTGTTCGCCGAGACCACTTTCTCGAACCACATGAGCAAGTGCTTCAACTGGTATCAGACCACCGACATCCGCAGAGGCCAGGGCGAAGCCGCATCGATCCGGCAGATGGCCGCGCACGCGGTCTCCACCTACGGCGCGGACGCCCGGCGGACCTACGTCACCGGCCTGTCCGCCGGCGGCGCCATGACGTCGGTGATGCTCGCCGCGTACCCGGACGTCTTCCAGGCCGGCGCGGTCGTCGCGGGTCTGCCCTACGGTTGCGCCAGCGACGTCATGGCCGCCTTGAAGTGCATGGACCCCGGAGTCGACCTGACTCCGGACCAATGGGCGAAGCGGGTCCGCGACGCCAATCCCTCGTGGTCCGGCCCCTGGCCCCGCGTGGCCATCTGGCACGGTGACAACGACTCCAAGGTCGTCCCGCTCAACGCCGACGAACTGCGCGACCAGTGGACCGCACTGCACGGCCTGTCCCAGAAGCCGACCCACACGTTCGTGATCGGCCCGAACTCCACCCGGCACGAGGAGTACGCCGCCGCGGACGACTCGGTGGCTGTCGAGGTGAACCGGGTCCCGAACATCGGGCACGCCACGCCGGTCGATCCCGGCAGCGGGCCCCAGCAGTGCGGCAGCACCGGCACCGTCAACTTCCAGGCCTCCATCTGCTCCAGCCACTGGATCGCCCAGTTCTTCGGCCTGACGGGACCCTACGAGGACGATAGGCTGCCCGCCCCGACCGGCCTGGCCGCGACCGACGCCACCGACACCACCATCCGCCTGAGCTGGAACGCCGTCGACGGCGCCCACGACTACATCGTCTACCGGGACGGTGATCCGCTCGCCCCGGCAGACGCCACGTCCTACACCGACACCGGCCTGACCGCGGGTTCCTCCCACACCTACGCGGTCGCCGCCCGCGACGCCGACGGCAAGCCGGGATGGCCCTCCGACACGATCACCGCGTGGACCACCGGCGGTGAGACCGCCTGCTGGACCGCCACCAACTACGCCCACGTTCAGGCAGGACGCGCCACAACCAGCGGCGGCTACACCTACGCCAAGGGCTCCGAACAGAACATGGGTCTGTACAACATCTTCATCACCCGCACCCTGAAGGAGTCACCCGTCGGCCACTTCACCCTCGCGGACGGCACCTGCTCCTGACGCGACCGGTCACGGCCGTAGGTGCTGTCACGGCACTTATGGCCGTGCCCAACATGGCGGCGGCCCATCCGCCAAGGATCGCCGCCATGTTGGGCACACACATATTCCTGTGCACGCCGCTCCGCCTAGCCTCCAGCCCGTCCATCCGTCGCACACTGGAGGCTCTCCGTGGCCTTGCTCATCGGCTTCACCTCGCGCCGGAGACGGCGCACCGTCATCGGCGCTGTCGCCCTGGCCGCTGCCGCGGCCCTGCTCCCCTCCTCGGCCGCGGCCCGGCCGGCGGCTCCCGATTCCGCGGACCGTCACTGCGCCCACCTGTCCCACCTGCGGGTGCCGGGCGCCGCTCATCAGCAGGCCGACTGCCTGAGCGAACTGACCACGGCGGGAACCGTGGCCTCCGGCCACACCGACCCGGCGGACTGGGCCGGACTCACGCCCAAGGACCTCACCGTTCCCGACGGCGTGCCCGGTATCCAGATCGACGGCTACTTCCCCGACTCCTCGACCACCAACACCAACCACGGCTGGAACCACGACTCACAGTTCGTCATCCGGCTGCCCGACCGCTGGAACGGCGGCCTGGTGGTGGCCGGTACCCCCGGAAACCGTGAGCAGTACGCCAACGACCGGGCCATCGCCGACTGGGTGCTCGCCCGCGGCTACGCCTATGCCGCCACCGACAAGGGCAACACCGGTCTCGACTTCCACCGCGACGGCCGCCGGCCCGGTGACGCCGTCGCCGAATGGAACACCCGCGTCACCCAGCTCACCCGCGCCGCCCGCGCGGTGGTCGCCCAGCGCTACCACCGGCCGCCCGTGCGCACCCTGGCCACCGGCATGTCCAACGGCGGCTACCTCGTGCGCTGGCAGCTGGAGAACCACCCCGAGCTCTACGACGGCGGAATCGACTGGGAAGGCACCCTCTGGCGCTCGGAGGGCCCCAACCTGTTCACCTTCCTGCCACCCACCCTGCGTCATTACCCCGCCTACGAGGCGGGCGGTCCCGGTGCCGAGCGGGCACGCGAGGAACTGCACCGCGCGGGCTTCCCGGCCGGCTCGGAGTTCCTGTGGCCGTTCCACCACCAGGTCTACTGGGACCTGACGCAGCGCATCTACCGTGAGGAGTTCGACCCTGCCTTCGACGGCGCGACCAAGGCCGGCACGCCGTACTGCGCCTCCGGGGAGATCCCGGGCTGTGACGCCGACTACGACTACGCGAACCGCCCCGCCGAAGTCCACAAGGCCGTGGAACGCATCGCGCTGACCGGCCGCATCGGCAAGCCGCTGATCACCCTTCACGGCACCCTGGACGTCCTGCTGCCCATCAGCAAGGGCTCGGACGTCTACGCCCAAATGATCAAGGACGCGGGCCGCGGCGGCCTGCACCGCTACTACCGCATCGAGGACGGCACGCACACCGACTCCCTCGTCGACGCCTTCCCCGACCGACTCCGGCCCCTCCTGCCCTGCCACCGGTCGGCCTTCACCGCCCTGGAGAAGTGGCTCACCACCGGGCATCGTCCGCCCGCGAGCCACACCGTCGCCCGGCCCGAGGCCGCCGATCCGGCGGCCCTGCTCACCGGCTGCAGCCTCGACGGGTGACGCACCGCGGCGGCCGTGGCGAAATGTCACGGTCGCCGCAGGGCCCACCCCTCACGGCGCGTGTCGCTTCACGCCTCGCTTTATGGATGAGGTCGCTACAAAAGCAGCCCTTACTGTGTGTGCTGCATACATAGGTGTGGCTGGGTGGCATCCGTACTGTTTCCGGCCATGACAAGCGAATTCCCTCCTCCCACCGCCGACTCGGCGCCGCCCAGCGTCGGCGTGAACCTGACGTCCCGGGTCGCTCTGGTCACCGGTGGCGGCAGCGGCATCGGCAAGGCGTGCGCCACGGCGCTGGCCGCCGCGGGCGCCACCGTGCACGTGGTCGACCGGGATGCGGATTCGGCCAAGGAGGTCGCCGCCGAGATCGGCGGCGAGGCGCACATCGTCGACCTGGCCGACCCGGCCGCGATCGACGTGCTGCCGACCGAGATCGACATCCTGGTCAACAACGCCGGCCTGCAGCACGTGGCGCCCCTGACCGAGTTCCCGCCGGAGCGGTTCGCCCTCATCCAGCAGGTGATGGTCACCGCCCCGTTCCTGCTGATGCGCCGTAGCCTGCCGCACATGTATGCGCGGGGCTGGGGCAGGCTGATCAACGTCTCCAGCGTCCACGGATTGCGGGCCAGCGCCTACAAGTCCGCCTACGTGGCCGCCAAACACGCCCTGGAGGGCCTGAGTAAGGTGGCCGCGCTCGAGGGCGCCGCCCACGGCGTGACCAGCAACTGCATCAACCCCGGCTACGTCCGCACCCCCCTGGTCGAGAACCAGATCCGCGACCAGGCCGCCGCCCACGGGATCAGCCCCGCCGACGTCCTGACCGATGTGCTGCTGACCCGCTCACCCATCAAGCGCCTGCTGGAGGCGGAGGAGGTCGCCGCGGCCGCGCTGTGGCTGTGCGCCGACCACAGCAGCTACATCACCGGTACCTCACTGCCCCTCGACGGCGGCTGGGGAGCCAACTGACCCACCGCCTCGGGCGCCGCCCCGCGCCGCCCCCGTCCCCATGACTCCCCCCACGCCTGTCCCCGCACCCGCACCTCACCCGAGAATCGGTGAACCCATGTCCGAGACCACAACCGCCAAGCCGGACGAGCCCCGCTCCGGCGGCATCGCCCGTATCGTCGGTGCGAGCCTGATCGGCACCACCGTCGAGTGGTACGACTTCTTCCTCTACGGCTCCGCCGCCGCGCTGGTGTTCAACACCCTCTTCTTCCCCAGCAGCGACCCGCTGGTGGGCACGCTGCTCGCCTTCATGACCTACGCGATCGGGTTCCTGGCCCGGCCGATCGGCGGCATGGTCTTCGGACACTACGGCGACAAGATCGGCCGTAAGAAGCTGCTCGTGCTCAGCCTGCTGCTGATGGGCGGCGCCACCTTCGCCATGGGCCTGCTGCCCACCTACGGCACCATCGGCGTCGGCGCCCCGATCCTGCTCACCGTCCTGCGCCTGATCCAGGGCTTCGCCCTGGGCGGCGAATGGGGCGGTGCCGTGCTGATCGTCTCCGAGCACGGAGGCGAGAAGCACCGCGGCTTCTGGGCCTCCTGGCCCCAGTGCGGCGTCCCCGCCGGCAACCTGCTGGCCACCGCCGTTCTCGCGCTGCTGGCCACCATTCAGTCCGAGGAGACGTTCCTGTCCTGGGGCTGGCGCATCCCCTTCCTGCTCTCCGGCGTCCTGGTCGTGGTCGGACTGTGGATCCGCATCTCGGTGTCCGAATCGCCGGTCTTCCTCGCCGCCCGGGCCAAGGCCGAAGCGGACGCCGCCAAGGGAGTCAAGGACGAGGCGCCCGTCATCGAGGTCTTCCGCCGCAGCTGGCGTGAGGTGCTCGGGGCCATCGGTGTCCGGTTCGGCGAGAACATCTCCTACTACATCGTGACCTCCTTCCTGCTGGTCTATGTCACCACCCACCTGGAGCTGCCGAAGAGCACCGCGCTGAACGCCGTCCTGATCGCCTCCGCCGTCCACTTCATCACCATCCCGCTGTGGGGGGCACTCTCCGACCGCATCGGCCGCAGGCCCGTGACGCTGATCGGCGCAGTCGGCATGGCCGCGTGGATCTTCGCCTTCTTCTCCATGGTCGACACGAAGTCCTTCACCGTGATCACCCTCTCGGTCACCGTGGGCCTGCTGCTCCACGGCGCCATGTACGGGCCGCAGGCCGCCTTCGTCTCCGAGATGTTCGACACCAAGGTCCGCTACTCCGGGGCCTCCGTGGGCTCACAGCTCGCCTCCATCGTCGCCGGCGCTCTCGCCCCCATCATCGCCGTCGAGCTCCTCAGGCGCTACGACTCCTGGACGCCCATCGCGGTGTACGTCTGCGCCTCCGCGGTGATCACCGCCATCACCGTCCTCGTCATCAAGGAGACCCGTGGCCGTGACCTGACCGTCCCGCTGGCGGGTTCGACGCCGGAGCAGCAGCGGCAGGAGGCACCGGTCGCCAGTACCGACCGGGTCTAGAGGTTCAGAGGCCCAGAGGCCACCGTGCCGCGGTCCGCCCCGTGCAGGAGGGAACGGGCGGACCGCGGCATACTCGCCCGCAGCCACCGCGCCCGTCACGCGGGCCACCACAGCCCGTCCGCACACCAGCCACGCAGCTGGAGGGAGTACTGCCCCATGACCCCCGTGAGCCCCATGACTGTCGGCAGCGACCCCTCCCCCACGGCGACGGCGGCACTCCGACAGCTGCTCGACCTGCTCGCCGCCGACGCACCGGCCGAACGCCTGGCCCAGCCGGCGGCCCGGGCCCGCGCCGCCGCGGCCGACCCGAGTGAGCAGGCCGTCATCGACGAGGCCACCCGGACCGCACTGGACGTCCACCGGACCCTGGCCCAGCGCCGACGACGGGAGGCCGAGCTTGCCGCCCTCTTCGACACCGCGAGCGACCTGGCCGCACTGCGCGACCTGGACGCCGTACTGCGGGCCATCGTGCACCGGGCCAGAACCCTGCTGGGCACCGACACCGCGTACATGACCCTGAACGACCCCACGGCCGACGACACGTTCATGCGGGTGACCGCCGGTTCGGTCTCCGCCAAGTTCCAGCAACTGCGCCTCGCCATGGGCGAAGGACTCGGTGGCCTGGTCGCGCAGACCGCCCGCCCCTACGCGAGCCCCGACTACCGCACCGACCGCCGTTTCAAGCACACCGGAGCCATCGACGAGGGAGTCGACGAGGAGGGCCTGCGCGGCATCCTCGGCGTGCCCCTGCGCGTCGGCCGGCGCGTGATCGGCGTCCTGTTCGCCGGAGACCGCGCTCCGCGCGACTTCACCCCCGAGGCCATCGCCCTGCTCTCCTCCCTGGCCGACCACGCCGCCGTGGCCATCGACGGCGCGCGCCTGCTGGAGGAGACCCGCTCCGCGCTGGTCGAACTGAACGCCGCCAACGAAACGGCCCGGGCCCGCAGCGAAGACCTGCACCGCGCGGCCGAAGCCCACGACCGGCTCACCGACCTGGTCCTCAGAGGCGGCGACGTCGATGACGTCACCCGCGAGATCGCCGCCCTCCTCGACGGCGGCCTGGCCGTTCACGACGCGGACGGTACCGAACTCGCCCGCCTGGGAACCGGCCCGGTCCGCCCGCCCGAGCAGGGAATCGAAGCCTCCCGCAGAGGCGGACGGGCCATCCCCGTCGGCGGCAACTGGGTGTGCGCCGTCCTGGCGGGCCCGGAACTCCTCGGCAGCCTGGTGCTCACCGACCGGGCCGATCTCACCGACGCCGACCGGCGACTGTTCGAACGGGCCGGCATGGTCACCGCCCTCCTGCTGCTCCTGCGCCGGTCCGTGGCCGAAGCCGAGGACCGCGTGCGCGGCGAACTCCTCGACGACCTGCTCACCGCCCAACCCCCCGGAAGCCACCGCAACATCGGCAGTCTGACGCTGCGTGCCAGAAAGCTGGACATCAACCTCGCCCGGCCGCACGCGGTACTCGTCCTCAACTGCGATCCGGACCTGCGCTCACGCCTGCTGATCGAGGCAGCACGCCATGCCCGCACGCTCGGAGGCCTGGCCGGCACCCGCAACGGGCACACCGTCCTCCTCGCACCCACCTCGACTCCAGGCCCACTCGCCCAGGAACTCGCCCAAGGCCTCTCCCGGGGCCTCGGCACCCCCATCACCATCGGAGCCGCCGGCCCCGGCACGGCCCCCGAACACCTCCCCGACACCTACGACGAGGCACGCCGCTGCCTCGAGGCCCTGGAAGCACTCGGCCGCACCGGCACCGGCGCAGGCCTGGCCGACCTCGGCTTCCTCGGGGTGCTCCTCGGCGACCGGGCGGACATCCACGGATACGTGGACCGCGTCCTGGGCCCCGTACTCGCCTACGACAGCCAGCGCGGCACCGAACTCGCCCGCACCCTCAGCGCCTACTACGACCACGGTGCCAGCCTCGCCAGAGCCAAGGACGCCCTGCACGTCCACGTCAACACCGTGGTCCAACGCCTCGACCGTGTCGCCCAACTCCTCGGTCCCGACTGGAACACGCCCAGGAAGGCCCTGGAAATCCAAGTCGCCCTGAGCCTGCACCACCTCGCCCAGAACCCGACGCCCGACCACTGAGTCGGATCCGGCAACACCGGCACAGCGCCCTGACCGCCGGCAACTCGACTCCCCCCGACCGTAAACCGCACACGGCTGCGGCCTGCGCCGAGAACGCCGCCGGTCGCCGGCCGTTCCAGTCACCGGCACGGCCCGTGCTGTCAAGGCAGCTCTCGCCGAAACCCCAAGGGCAGCGGATTCCGGGCCAAGTGACAAGCCGACCAGGACCACGCGCGACCCATCCGCCGCAACGGCACGTACAACGTTCCAGGGCAAGCGGATACTCCTGGTCGACGACGTGCACCACAGGCACGGCCGGCCGTCTGTCCCACGTCGACCGTGGGCCAAGATCCTCGGCCTCGTTCTGGCCCGGGTTCCCTGGAAGCACTCACGGCCCTGAGCCGGATGCCTGGGAAATGATCTCGATCTGCGCGGGAACACGGTCGCCGACGGGCCGAGCTCAGACCTGACCAGCGTTTTCGTCGGTTCCCGGACGGTGGGACGACCGAACCGGCCCCAGGTCTACCACGCTTGCACGACGAGGTAGGCGATGAGCATCAGTGCGGCCAGGAGCAAGGCGGGGACTGCCAGCCACTTCGCCGTTGCCGTCAGGAGCCTGGTGGCGACGGCGGCGGACGGCGTGCACCGCTCGGGCCGCGCCTTCGCCTCGTGACGGGCAAGAGCGGTGAGGACGAGGCCGGTCACCGCGGACAGCAGACAGATGACGAGTGGCGTGAGCATGCCGCCCTGCTGGACATGGTCCTTGATGGTGGTTCCGGCACTCTCCGCGCTCCTCGCGATCTCTGCCACCTTGGTACCGGCCGCGATCACCGCGCCGTCGGCGAGCGTGGCGAGGGCGAGTCCGGCTCCGGCCAGGGTGGGGGCACGAAGGGACCTGGACGGCGTGGGAGTGCGGCGGGCGTGTGCGTCCGGGGAGGCCGGTGCGCCGCTCTCCGGCGGCGAGGACGGTGCGGTGCCGGGGCGGGTCGGCTGTTCGTCGGCGCCGTACCGCCCGGGGCGTGGCGAGAGCGGAGGCGCCGGGCGCCTGGTCTCGGGCGAGGGTGGCGTGCGGTGCGTGGAGGGCGGGGCCGGGGAGCCGGCCCGCTGGGATGCCGGTGCGGTCACGCTCGGCGGAGGCTCCGGCTCGGCGGGCCGAGATGTCGGTCCGGCTGCCGGCGACGTCGCGTGAGCGGACGGCGAGGTAGGCGGCGCCGAGGCCGACGGCGATGCGGTCCGGCCCTGCGGCGACGACGCGGCTCCTTCCGCGGGCACCACTTTTCCCTCCACGTGCAGTACCGCCTCCCCCACGACCCCCTTCAGCACGATGTCCCCGCGCACGGGTCCCGTCGACACCGTGTCGACCCAGACGTCCAGGCCGTCCCCCGACTCCTGGGCCCGTAGCCTCGGCCCCTTGACGTGCGGTGTGCAACTGCGGGCCAAGGGCGGGCCGAGCAGGCGTACGGTCCGGTGGGGCGGGCTCGTGTGCTGCCGTACCGGACCGAAGTCGAGGCGGGCCGGGTACGGGTTGATGCCCATCTCGCTCAGGGCTCGGGACGCCTCCTCCGCAACCGCGTGGATGTCCCGGTGCGCCATCTCCTCCAGTGCCTCGCGCGCCCCCGCGGCAATGGACAGATCCCTGTTCTCCATCCGGGCGCGCAGCTCGGCGATGGCCCCGCGCCGGGTGTAGATGTCCGGGCTGCGCATGGCTGCCCGGACATCGTCCGGCACCGGCGACGGAACGATGCGGCGGCGATGGCTGCGCGCCAGGTACATGTCCCCCTGCAAGTCGACGGTGCGCCCCGGGGTCTGATGGGGGTTCTGCCGGCGTACGTGGTCGAAGACGTACTCGTACAGCTCGTCGAGGGAGACCCGGCCGTCCTCGTCGAGATCCGCCTCGCCGGTCGCCAGGCCCTGCACCACAGCGTGGGTGAACACCGACGGCCGTGGCACGGAACCTTCGGCGAGGTCGGTGCCCTCGAAGGCGTACTCCATGGAGTTGGAGGCCGTGATCACTGCCCAGCCGCGTCCGCCGCCGAGCTTGTCCCCCGCGAAGGAGTCGAGCACGTGCGCGTCCCCTCCGGCGCGGACGGAAGCCGGGCCCTGGGAGAAGGCTCCGCCGTAACAGCAGTCCAGCAGCAGCACGATGCTGCGGGCCCGGGTCGAGGCCATGCAGCGGCGTACGAAGTTGGCCGCGACGGCAGTCGACGCCAGGCGCCGGGGGAGGGTGTTGGGCGCGGCGAAGAACAGCTCGCCGGTCTCGCTCTTCAGCCCGTGGCAGGAGAAGTGCAGTACGAGGGTGTCGCCGGGCCTCCGGTCGGAGAAGAAGTCGTCGACCCGCATGCTGATGACGTGCGCCGGTTCGTTGCGCATCACCCGGACGTCGAAGCCACCGATCTGCGGGTCGCCCAAGACCTCGGCGAGAGCGACAGCGTCCTGAGCGGGTGCCCGCAGTTTCCTCAGAGCGGGATCCTCGTAGCTGTCGTTGGCGATGATCAGCGCATGCCGGGATTCCCCGCCCATGGTCAGGTCACCGCCGTGGCGTGGCGCCGGACGAACAGGTCGAAGGCCTCCACGACCTGATCGTCGGTCGCTTCGGACAGCTCCAGGACGTCGCCGTCCAGGGTGAGGCGCAGCGACGGGCGCGTGTCATGGCACCGGCCCCACCAGTCGCGGATCACGGCGACCACCTGGCCCAGCCCGGTGGCCGCACTGCCCAGGTTCACCAGCAGGGAACCGACCATCGCGACATCGACGGCCCGCGCCCCGGGCGGGACCTCCCGGCCGGGGCCGAACGTACGTCCTCCACATCGAGCCGGAGCAGTTCCTCGCGCAGATTGCGGGTCCTCCGCGCAACGTGTTCGGGGTCTGATCCTTCCTCGGAAAGAAGGATCTGCAATTCGTTCTCCACCGGGTCAGCCCCTTTTGTCCGATGCCTGTCGGGGCGGCGCGGAGTCGGACCTCCGGTGGCTCCACGTCTCATTCTTATTTCATTTTCTGCCGCTGATCCGGCGGTGGCAAATCTATTTTCCTTCCTCCTCTCCGCATCTCTCCGCGCATTTCACGGTTCAACCAGTCGTGTGCGGCGAGTGGAGCCGACATGCCTGCTCAGACGCCATTCGGCTGATCATGCGCAGCGTGCGGGAGCACAAGGGCAGGGAGGTGCAGTTCGGGGAGCCGGCCATGTCCGTCGCCGTTTCCACGACATCGTCCCGCGCTTCGGCCGTACTGCCGCTCGGCGGTATCCGTTCGGGGCGCCATCCCTGGAGGATCCGTCTGTTCCCGCACAGCTGGCGACGCGAGTCCCGGTATTCCGCGGCCCGAAGAAAGACGTGAAGAAAATTCTGGCCGCGAGGAGCGAGGACGAGCTGCCCCACGGGCCTCCGCCCACCACGTCCGAGCGCGGGGAGATGCGCCACGGCGGCAGTCTCCGGGTCAGGACGGCGGACGGCTGTACCAGGCACGGGTGGGCGTCGATCGGTCGCGGTCCGCCTGGTGAAAGCGGGACGATGGCCGGTGACGGTGGTGCCGTAGGCAGAGCCTGGAGCAGTGGGCCGGACCGGCGGCCGCCCCGCCGCGGTCCGGCCGCGTGCGTGACGGTCTTCCGTACCCGGCGGCGCTGAGCCGTCATCATCCGCCGTCAGCCGTTACCGCAGACGAAGAGGTGAGGCACATGGCAGGGCTCCGAGCAGGCGAGGGCATTCTCCGTCGCAAACCCATCGAACACATCGAGGAGACGGAAACCGTCGAGGGGCCGCGCCTCGAGCGGACGCTCGGGCTGTGGCAGCTGACCGCGATCGGCGTGGGCGGCATCATCGGCGCGGGCATCTTCACCCTCGCCGGCACGGTGGCCAACGGCACGGCGGGCCCCGCGGTGCTGGTGTCCTTCCTCATCGCGGGCGTGGCCAGCGCGGCGGCCGCCCTGTCGTACGCCGAGTTCGCGGGACTGATCCCGAAGGCGGGCTCGGCCTACACCTACGGCTACGCGGTGCTCGGCGAGTTCGCCGGCTGGTTCATCGGCTGGGACCTGCTCCTGGAGTACACGGCGATCGTGGCGGTGGTCGCGATCGGCATCTCCGGCTACTTCAGCTTCCTGATCGAGGACGTGGGCGCGGATCTGCCCGCCTGGATGCTGGGCGCGCCCGGCACCGGTGCCGGGCACACGGTGGACCTGTTCGCGGCGCTCCTGTGCCTGCTCATCGCCTGGCTGCTGAACCTCGGCATCCGCAGCGCGGCACGCTTCGAGACGATCGTGGTGGGGCTGAAGGTACTGGTGGTGCTGGTGGTGATCCTGGTCGGCGTCTTCCACGTCAACACCGCCAACTACAACCCGTTCTTCCCCTACGGGATCGGCGGGGCGTTCACGGGTGCGGCGACCGTGTTCTTCGCGGTCTTCGGCTACGACGCGATGTCGACGGCTGCCGAGGAGTCCAAGGACGCGCGGCGGCACATGCCGAAGGCGATCATCTACTCGCTGGCGATCGCGATGGTCCTGTACGTGGCGGCCTGTCTGGTGCTGACCGGTATGCAGAACTACAAGGACATCGACAAGGAGAGCGGCTTCTCGACCGCGTTCCAGTCGGTGGGGCTGAGCTGGCTGGCGGACGTGATCGCGGTGGGCGCGATCATCGGCATTCTCACGGTGATGTTCACGTTCATGCTGGGTGTGACCCGGGTGTGGTTCTCCATGTCCCGGGACGGGCTGCTGCCGAAGTGGTTCGCGAAGACGCACCCCACGCGGCACGTGCCGACCCGCGTGACGTGGATCGTCGGGGTGGCGTCCGCCCTCCTCGCCGGCTTCCTGCCGATCGCGGAGGTGGCCGAACTGACCAACATCGGCATCCTGCTGGCGTTCGTGGTGGTGTGCACGGCGGTGATCGTGCTCCGTTACCGGCAGCCGGACCTGCCGCGCGGCTTCCGTACCCCGTGGATGCCGTTCGTGCCGGCGGTGGGTGTGGTCTTCTCGATCTGGCTGATCACGTTCCTGCAGTGGCAGACCTGGGTGCGGTTCGCCATCTGGTTCCTGATCGGGTGCGTGTTCTACTTCGCGTACTCGTACAGGCGCTCGGAGCTGGCCAAGCGCTAGATGATCGATTCCAAGGGGTTCAGTGGTCGTGTGCCGTCAACGCGCGCATGACCGGCTGACCGGTGTGATCGCTGTGCCAGATCGCGGTGGTCAGCGCGAGGATGCGCTGCAGGACGCGGACGGTGACACCGCCGGGCGTGCGGCCGCGGTGGCGTTCGAGGTCGAGCCGGCCTTTGAAGCTCTCGTTGACCGACTCGATGACCTGCCGTAATGGCTTGAACGGGTGTGATCCCGCCCGCGCGGGCTCGCCCTTGCGGGCCGGCCGCAGCAGCCGGATGTCCAGCTCGGCGGGCTGGGCCTCGAAGTCCTTGCCGAAGTAGTTCTTGTCGCCGATCAGCGTCTGGCCTGGCCGGTTGGCGAGCAACCGGGGCTCGACGGCGAGTAGGTCCAGCAAGGTCTCGCGTTCGTCGGCCTTGGCGCCGGTCAGGGCGAAGGCGACGGGCAGGCCGTGCAGGGTGCACACCGGGTGCAGCCGCAGGCCCCAGAAGAACCGTGAATGGCTGGCGCAGTACCCGTACTCGGCCCGACCGGCCAGGTCGGAGCGCTTGACGGTCTCGCGCGAGCGGCCGCACTCGAGGAGGCTGAGTCGACCCCCCAGACGTCGTCGGCCCACAGCGGGGTGTCGTGGGCCAGCTCGCGTATGACCTGTCGGAGCAGGCCCGCGGCCTTGCGCAGTAGCTTGTTGTGGCCGCTCTGCTACGGCAGATACGGGAACAGGCCCTGCAGGCGAGAGCGGGCGTGGCGCGGCCAGCGGGCCTCGGAGGTGAAGTCGAGCAGAGCCTGCATCACCGCCAGGGTGGCCAGTTCGGCATCGCTCGGCTTCGGTGCCGAGCCCGTCCGTGGACGCCACGGTGCGAGAGGAGGCGAATCCTTCAGCAGGTCATCGGTCTTCACGCACAGTGCGGTCGCGAGGGCGTGCAGATCGGTCGTCACAAACCGACTCCGGAGACCCTCGCCACGTCTGCGCAGCCAATTCACCCACGGCGAGCTGGACATCGTGAAGCCCATCGATGCCCGCGTTCATCCCCGGACCGGCGGCCCCTTGAGGCGTGCCGTCTGCTCTTCCTGGACCCGGCGGGCTGTCTCCAGGAAATCGATGATCACGGCGAGCTGCTCTTCGCCGTAGGGCCGGAGCGCCGACCTCCCGGCCTCGCCGAGGGGACCGTACACCTCCCGCTCGGCGGCGCGGGCAGCCTCGGTGGCGGCGACCAGAACCCGCCGCCGGTTGGCGGCGTCCCGGCTGCGGGTGACGAAGCCCGCTCGTTCGAGTCGGTCGATGGCTGTTGTCGTCGCCGCCGGGCTGAGCTTGGCCGCAGTGGTGAGCTCTCCGGCCGACATCGGGTCCTTGGCCAGGATCAGGTCCAGGCAGCGCAGGTCGGTGCGGTTCAGCCCCAGCAGGGCCGCGGCCGCCTCGTCGAAGGCGTCGAAGCTCTGCTGGAGCATCCTCATCCGCACGGCGACCTCGCCCACGACATCATCTTTCGACATTCGAATCTTTCTGTTAACGTAAGGTTCGGTAAACGAAATAATAGTCCCGGGAGGACGTCATGCCTACCGACGACGAGCAGATCACGCAGTTGTTCAAGCAGTTCATGCAGGCGTGGACCGACAACGACGCCGCCGCCTTCGGCGCCTGCTTCACCGCCGACGCCGACTACGTCTCCTACGACGGCACCCACGCGACCGGCCGACCAGCCCTCCAGGACAACCACGACCGGCTCTTTCGCGGTGTGCTGGCAGGCTCGGCGCTCGTCGGAGACCTGGAGACCATCCGTCACATCACCGCGGACGTCGCTGTCGTTCACGGCACGGCATCAGTGCTGATGCCGTGGCGGTCCGAGCTGCCCAAGCGGCGCTTGTCCCGGCAGACCCTCGTGGTCGTCCGCACCGAGCAGGGCTGGCGGATCTCCGCCCTCCACAACGGTCGCGTGCGGCCGGTCACCATTCCCGACCCCGGCTCCTTCCCCTCCCGCATGTCACAGGCAATGAGTCGCGTCAGTCGGCGCCTGAGCGGGGGCCGCCCCTCTCCTGACGCCCCGCGGACAACCTCGCCCACGACATCGATCTGACACCACGACAGACCACTCGGCCCACACCTCAGCCGTGGCAGTAGTTCATCCCAGGGCGCCCCGCAGCGCCAGCCGGATCCCCGCCCCAGTAGGCGCCGGCGCTGCGGCCGAGTACCTGCAGAACGAGCGGTCCCCGTACTCCCGGCATCAGACAAGGGGCTTGGCGTGCGCACCTCACCCTTGGACTCATTCATCCAGGGCGCGTGGAAAGTCGTGATCAATGGGTGGTCCGGATGAGGTCTTTGCTCCAGATCGCCGAGGCGCGCAGGTGGAGGCCGGCGAGGTGGCTGTCCGGGGTCTTGCTCGTATCGGGTGGCGACGCCTCGTCAGGCCTTCAGCTTGTTGATCAGGCGCTCGGCGGTGTTCCTCTCCTTGGGGAGGCCGGCGTCGTGGCTGACGGGCCGGCCGCCCCCGGAGCCCTCCATCCTCCGGTTGACGGACTGGGCCCTCTTTCCGGGATGACCGCCTTGATACGGCGTTTCCGCGGGTGGGCCCGGTTTCTGAGGGGCGAGTAGGCCTAATGGGACGTGAAGGAGGGCAAGCAAGTCCTGTTCCCCGGTTCGCTGGAGGAGCCAGAGCCGGCCTTCATGGCGCGGGCCGAGCCTTTGAGCATGCCCGGACCCACAGAGTCCTTTGACAAGACGAGGTCGGCTCCGCGCCCCTCGTGAGTGCGGCACTGCGGCAATCAAGATGGGCCGCCACCGGTACGTCAGCTCCCCGTCGATCCTGACGAACACCTCGTCCGGGTGCCACCCGTCCCCGGGCCGGGGCCGGCGGCGGCACAGGCCGTTCGCGTAGGCCTGTCCGAACGTGGCGCACCAGCGGCGGACCGTCTCGTGGCAGACGAGCACGCCGCGCCCGGGCATCAGCTCCTCCATCTCACGGAAGCCGAGCGGGAAGCGGAAGTACCGCCACACGCAGTGAGAGATCACCTCGACCGGACACCGGTGCCCCCTGTACGACGGCGCGCTGTCCACGGACGAGCCCTTCCAGCCTGATCAACCAGAAGATCATCCCACCCGGTCAGTCAACGTGACAGTGCCACTGGACGGGAACTTACCGAGCATCATGCGTTCATGTGCCGGCACTTCCTCGACGAGATCGACCATCTCGCTGCTGTGCTCGACCAGCTGGACCAGCGCATCACCGCGCTTCTGACCCGCCTGGGGCGGGACGAGGCCGTCGAGGATCCGGACAGCGTTCCGGGTATCGGCCCCGCGGGCGCCCAGATCATCCTCGCCGAGACCGGCGGTGACATGGCCCAGTTCGCCACCGCCGGGCACCTCGCCTCATGGATCGGCGTCTGCCCGGGCATGAACGAATCGGCCGGCGTCACCAAGTCCGCTCGGCCCCGCAATGGCAACTCCGACCTCAAACGCTTGCCGGGTGCCGCCGCGATGGCCGTGACCCGGAACAAGGACTGCTACCTCGGCGCCTACTATCGGCGCATCGCCGCCCGCCGCGGTCGCCAGAGGGCACTGATCGCCGTCATGCACAAGCTGGCTGTCGCGATCTGGCACATCCTCCGCGACAAGGCCCGCCATCAGGGCTCCGGCGCCGACTACTTCACCCGGCGTGACCCCGAACGCGCCATGCGTCGGATGACCAAGGGAGCCAACCGCCTCGGCCTGACCGTCCGTTTCGGACCCCTCACCGCGACGGCCTGAACGACGCACTTGATTTTTCGTCTCAGAGTCCGAGGCGTCCCGTTCGACGCGCAACCGTCCCTGCCGTGCTCCGTCCACGCTCTCCCGCTCACCCGCCGCCGGCGCCCCTCACCGCCGGGTCAGGTCAGTCCGGCGGGGACGTACAGACGGCGTACATGTTCCGTCCAGCGGGCCCCTTGCAGAATGGCATCGCCCGCCATCGGCGCGGCTGACGAAAGAACGTTTCGCCGCAGCACAGTACGGCAGGTCAACCGTCGTCCCAGCGACAGTGCACAGACCTCGTATCGGAAAACTGATGTCCAGTGAATCCAAGGGGAAACACATGCCAGAAATCGGCGGCTCCAAGGGTCTGACCGTATCCGGTGACCGGTTCCGGTCCACCGTGGACACGGTGTCCGCATGGTTCGGTTCCGCGCCCGAGAAGGTCGACGCGCTGCCGGCCGGCGAGCGGAGCCGCGTCCTGGGCGAGGTGGCCGACATCAACGCCGCCGCGGCCACGGGCGACCTCGACGCCCTGTACGCGCAGCAGTACCTGCTCGACCGGATCTACCAGATATACACCAAGATCCCGCAGCGGGGGAGCGCCGAGGGCTCCGTCCTCGTCTACGAGATCGCCCGTTCCCTGGAGATCGCGACCGCGGCCGCCCAGGACCGGCTGGTCGAGCCCGGTCTGCTGGAGGAGGCGCCGACCGAGCCCCGCGAGTACCTGACCTGGCTCAAGACCACGGCGCGCAACCACCGCGTGTACAAGCACCCGTACTACCACCAGTTCATCCGCAACACCGCCACTCAGGACGACCTGCGCAACTACGTGATGCAGGAGTCGGTCGTGGACGGCCGCTTCGACGACCTTCTCGCGATGATGCAGGTCGGTACGGCCGGCGCCGCCAAGATGGAGATCGCGTCCAACTTCTGGGACGAGATGGGCAATGGGGATCACGACCAGGTCCACACCCACCTCTTCAACAAGATCTACGAGGTGTTCGAGATCTCGGAGGAGGAGCTCTCCCGCTCCCTCACCGCCACCTCGCTGCTCAACGGCAACCTCGCGGTCATGCTGTGCCGCCACCGCACCCTGTACCCGGAGGCCGTCGGCTTCCTGGGCATGACCGAGTGGATGGCCCCGGACCGGTTCGTCCAGGTCGTGCACGCGTGGGAGCGCCTGGGTCTGCCCGAGGTCGGCATCACGTACCACAAGCTCCACATCACCATCGATTCCCAGCACGCGCAGGGCTGGTTCCACAACGTGGTCCTGCCAGCGGCGGAGTCCGCGGACATGCGTCGTGCCATCGCGCGCGGCATCCTGTGGCGGCTCAACTCCTCTGCGGCGTACCTGGACGAGCGCATGCCGTCCGTCGCCGCCTGACGTCCGCCGACATCAACCCTTCCGGAGGAGCAACCATGGCCCTTGGCAGCGAACGCTTCGCCATCATCGACCTGCCCGAGGTCTCGGCCGACATCCTGGCGAGCTACGACGACTGCCCCGTGGACGAGTACATGGGCAACGGGACCCGCTTCAAGCGGTTCTCGCAATACAGACTGAGCCCCGAGGGCACCGACGGGTGGTCGTTCGAGCGCCTCCCGCACCGCGACTACACGACGTACAAGAAGTTCAACTCGGTGGGCGGCGGCATCCGTCGCGTCTACGAGCCGATCAAGGTGGACTTCACGCCGCTGATCGAGCACGGTGCCCGGAAGCTCGGTCTCGACCGCTCCGAGGACTGGCAGATCAACGTCCACCAGAACCGGACGCGTGCCGACGGCGGGAAGCCCGGTCCGCTCACCCCGGAGGGCGTGCACCACGACGGCCACGAGTTCGTGATGATCGCGGTCCTCAACAAGCAGAACGTCGGCGGCGGCACCACCCGCCTGTGGAATCCCGGTGCCGACGAGCCGTTCTGGACCGGCACGCTGGAGCCGGGACAGGCGGTGCTGCTGGACGACCGCGGGCTGGCCCACGACGTCACCGACGTGACCTCCGCCGACGGCGGCCCCGGCCACCGGGACATCGTGATCATCGCCTTCTCCCGGTGGGCGGAGAAGTGGTACGGCGAGGAGCACGACACCGCCGCGCTCGCCGAGCAGTGATCCCGCGTGCCGCCCCGGAGCGGGGCCTCCACGCCCCGGGGCGGCGCCGCACCCAGTAGCCAAGGGAGATCATCCCGTGATCGACTTCTTCAAGTATCAGGCAGCAGGCAACGACTACCTGGTGATCGATCCTCGCCGCACCGACTTCCCCCTGACGCGTGAGGCGATCCGGCTGGTCTGCGACCGGCACCTGGGCATCGGAGCGGACGGAGTCCTCTACGGACCGCTGGAACCGCCCCGGCCCGGCGTCCCGGTTCCGCTCGATCTATTCAACTCCGACGGCTCCGACTGCGGCAGGAGCGGCAACGGGCTGCGGATGTTCGCCCTCCACCTCGCCGGCCAGGAGCCCGGCGCCTGGGCCGAGGGACGGGAGTTCACCCTCCGTACCGCCGCCGGCGACAGCCCGGTCCGGGTCCTCGACGCCACCGAGGGGCGGGTCGAGGTCGGCATGGGACGACCCGGCTTCGACGCGGCCGACCTGCCCCTGCTCCGGGAGGACGGGGCCCCGTACACCGGCCGCGCGGTGGGCGTCCCGCTGTCCGTGGACGGCGAGGAGCTGACGGTCACCTGCGTCCACAACGGCAATCCGCACACGGTCGTCCCGGTGGACGAGCCCACCGCCGAGCTGGCCCGCCGGCTCGGCCGCGGATCGCCCGCCATCGCCGGTTCCCGAGCACCACCAACGTGCAGTTCATGCGCATGGCGTCCCGGTCCCTGATGGAGCTGGAGATCTTCGAGCGCGGCGCCGGCTACGTCACGGCCTCCGGCGCGAGCGCCTGCGCCGCCGTGTCGGCCGCCCGCGAACTGGGCCTGTGCGACGACCGGGTGGAGGTCCGGATGCCCGGGGGTTCCCTGGAGATCGCCGTCGCCGAGGACGGCGGGATCATGATGACGGGCGACGCTGAGCAGGTGGCGGCGGGGTCCTTCGCCCCGGCACTCCGCGCGCGGCTCGACCGGACCCTGACTGCGGGGACCGTACGGTGACCCTCCCCCGGCCACGCGCACGGCGCGCGACTATCCGATCCAGCGGTGGGTGTTCGAGGACGCCGCGGGCCGCTTCGACATCGACCTCGGCGACAGCAACATGATCCCGGGACGCCTCGACGCGCTGAACGTGCCGTCCTCCCTGGAGCTCGACTACGGACACGACCGGGGCCTCACGGCCCTGCGGGAGGCGGTCGCTGGCCTGTACGGCGGTTCGGCCGACTCGGTTCTCGTCACCCAGGGCGCGCAGCAGGCGCTCTACCTCGTCTACGCGGCGCTGCTGACCCCCGGGTCGCGGGTGATCGCCTTCCGGCCGGGCTGGCAGCAGTCCTGGGACGTGCCGCCGGAGCTGGGCTGCGAGGTCGACCTGGTCGGCTTCCGTCCCGACCTCGGTTTCGACGTGGAGGCCGCCGAGGCGGTCGCCGGGCCGGACGTACGCCTCATCGTCGCCAACAGCCCGTGCAATCCGACGGGCCGGCGCATCGCGGAGAAGGACCTCGAGGCCCTGCTCGCGCTGGCGGACCGCGTCGACGCCCATCTGCTGCTCGACGAGGAGTACGCGCTCGACCTGTCGCGCTCCGCCGCGGTCGGCCGCGACCGGGTGATCTCGGTGTCCAGCCTCTCCAAGGTGTACGGCTTCCCCGGCCTGCGGGTCGGCTGGCTGTACGGCTCGCCGGAGGTCGTCGAGGCGTGCGCCCGACGGAAGTTCCTGTCCACGATCTCCAACTCGGTGCTGTGCGAGACACTCGCCTGCGACGTCCTGGCCCACCGTGAGGAGCATCTGCGCACCTATCACGAGACCACCCGCAGGGGTCTGGAGCTCGTCCGGGACTTCGCCCGGCGCAACGCCGACGCGGTGACCCTGGTGGAGCCCGAGGACACCCCGTTCGCCTGGCTCTGGCTGACCACCGGTGAGGAACCGCTGGCGATGTGCCGCCGGGCCCTCGGCCTGGGCGTCCTGCTCATGCCCGGCGAGACGCTCGGGGCCAGCGACGGCTTCCGGATCTGCTTCGCCCGCTCCCCCGAAGCCGTGGCCGAGGGCCTCGGCCGGGTGGAGCGCGTGCTCCGGCCCGTGCCCGGCCCGGCCGGCGCCGACCCGGCACGCTGACGGCCGGGCGGCCCACGGGTCGCCCGAACCGCCGCGGCCCGCCCCGGCCGCTCGAGCCGTCGGGGCGGGCCCGGGCCAGGGCTCCCGGGCCCGCCCGGACCATGACCCGGAGCCGGACGGACCCGGGCCAGCCGGGAGACCGTCCGGGCCCTGCACCGGTCAGCCGACCGGACCGCGAACGTCGGACCGCCACACCGGTCCGGAAACCCGGCCCCGGCCCCCGCCCGGACCCGGATGTTCCTGCAGTACCTCGTACGGATCCCCGCCCCAGGCCGCGCACCCGGCCCGCGGGGGCCTGGTTCCGCCTTCCCTCCCGCACCGTCCGCCTCGCCCTGTCCGCTTCCCGCCGTCCTGGCGCCGCCCGGGTACGGTCCGCACCCCGCGCACGCCCCGGGCGACCACCGTGAAAAGCCGAATGGAGTCCTGTGACGATGAGCACGCACACCGCCGAGTCGCACATCCAACTGTCCTTCGGACAGGAGCAGCTGTGGTTCCTCGACCAGATGAACCCCGGAGAGACCACCTACAACGTCCCGATCGCCTACCGGCTGCGCGGTGAGCTGGACGTCGCGGCGCTGGAGGGCGCGCTCAACCTGCTGGTGAAGCGCCACGAGCAGCTGCGGGTGACCTTCCACGCCCAGGACGGCGTCCCCTACCAGGTGGTGTCGCCGGCCGAGGACCGGCCGCTGCCGGTCGTGGACCTGTCCGGGCTGGCTCCCGAGGAGGCCGAGGCCGCGCTGACGGAGGCGCTGGCGACGGAGGCGGACACCCCCTTCGACCTGGCGGCGGGTCCGATCTCCCGGTTCCAGCTGTTCCGGCTGGCCGCCGACCACCACGTGCTCGGGCTGAGCTTCCACCACATCGTCACCGACGGCTGGTCCGGTGGTGTGGTCAGCCGCGAGATCTCGCAGGCCTACGGGGAGCTGGCGGCCGGCCGGACGCCCGCGCTGCCCGAGCTGGCCATCGGCTACGGCGACCACATCCAGCGCCAGCGCAAGCAGCGCGCGGACGGTGTGTGGGAGGAGGAGCTGAAGTTCTGGGAGGAGCGTCTCGCCGGATTGGAGGCGCTGGAACTGCCCGCCGACCGGCTCCGTCCCGCCGAGCCGACGCAGAAAGGCGAGACCTTCGTCGCCGACTTCCCGGCGGAGCTGCTCACCAAGGCGCGGGCGCTGGCGCACGAGCAGGGCGCGTCCCTGTACATGGTGGTGGCCGCGGCGCTGAACGTGGTCCTGAGCCGCTACAGCGGGCAGGACGACATCGCGCTCGGTGTGCCCATGCTGGGCCGCACTGACCCCGAGCTCGAAGACGTCGTCGGCCTGTTCATCAACATGACGGTGCTGCGGTGCGACCTGTCCGGCGGGGTCACCTTCGCCGAGCTCCTGGAGCGTATCGCGGACGCCAACCTCGACATGTACGACAACCAGGACGTGCCGTTCGACCACGTCGTGGACCGTGTGCAGACGACGCGTGACGCCGGGCGCAACCCGCTGTTCCAGATCGCCTGCCAGCTGCTGGGCGAGGCCGCCACGGGCGATGTCCTGGAGCTGTCCGGGCTGGCCTGCGAGTCGATCCCGCTGGCCACCTCGCGATCGCGGTTCGACCTCTCCTTCTCCTTCGTCGAGGGCACCGAACGGCTGCGGCTGATCGTGGAGTTCGCGACCGACCTGTACGACCGCTGGCGCGTCGAGGCGATGGTCGGGCACTTCCGGAACGTGCTCGCCGTCGCCGCCGACGCCCCGGACACCCCCGTCTCGGCCCTCCCGCTGCTGTCGGAGGAGGAGCGCGCGGAGCTGCTGGAGGTCGGACGCGGCGCGGACTTCGACTACACGACGGAGCCGGTGCACGCGACGATCGCCCGGATTGCCGAGGAGAACCCGGAGCTGGTCGCCGCGGTCTGCCGCGGGAGGGAGATGACGTACGGCGAGCTGATGCGCCGGGCCGGCAAGCTCGCGCGGTACATCCGTTCGCGCGGGGTGCGGCAGGAGGAGGTCGTGGCCATCGCCATGGACCGCGACCTGGACGCCCTCGTGGCGATCCTGGGTGTCATGGTGTCGGGCGCCGCCTACACGATCATCGATCCCTCGCACCCGAACGCCCGCCTGGACCACATGCTGCGGGACACCAAGAGCCCGCTGGTCATCACGCGGGAACGCTCGCTGGGCGACCTGCCGGAGTCCAGCGGCTGGGCGACCTTCAGCATCGACACCGAGTGGGAGGCCGCCGAGGCGCTGTCGGACGACGAGCCGCTGGAGGAGTGGACGGAGCCGACCTCGCTGGTCTACGTCCTCTACACCTCGGGTTCCACGGGCCGCCCCAAGGGCGTGATGATCGAGCAGCGCGGTCTGCGCATGTTCATCGAGGCGTACCGGCGCAGCTTCGGCGAGTGGACGACCGAGGACCGGCTGCTGCAGCTGCCGGCGCTGACCTTCGACATGTCCCAGGGCGAGATCTTCGCTGGTCTGATCAGCGGCTCCGCGCTGGTGCTGGTGGCGCCGGAGGACGCCTCGTCGCCCGAGTCACTGGGCTCCCTCATCCGCGACCAGCGGGTGACGTACGCCGGGCTCTCTCCCGCGATCCTCTCCGTGGTGGAGGCGGGTCCGTACCCGGACCTGAAGTACATCATGGGCGGCGCGGAGGCGCTTCCGGCCGAGCTGGTCAACAAGTGGAACCTGCCGGGCCGCAAGTTCGTGAACCTGTACGGCCCCACCGAGGCGTCGATCGCGACGACCGAGTACCTGTGCGAGCACAAGGAGTGGCTGTCCTCGCCGCCCATCGGCCGGCCGGAGTTCAGCCGTCTGCACTACGTGGTCGACAAGGAGTTCAACCTGGTGCCGGTCGGCGTCCCAGGTGAGCTGCTGATCGGCGGCGACGAGGGTCTGGCCCGCGGGTACCTCAACCTGCCGGAGCTGACGGACGAGAAGTTCGTCCCCGACCCGTTCCTGGGCGAGGGCCGGGTCTACCGCACGGGCGACCTGGTGCGCTGGACGCGCGATCTGCAGATCGACTTCATCGGACGCCTGGACAACCAGGTGAAGCTGCGCGGTCTGCGCATCGAGCTCGGCGAGATCGAGTCCGGGCTGCTGACCCATCCGAAGGTCCGGATGGCCCTGGTCCTGCTGCGTGAGGACTTCGGGGAGAAGCAGCTGGTGGCGTACTACACCGTGCTCGGCGACACCCCGCCGACGGTGCACGAGCTCCGTGAGCACCTGGGCAGCACGATGCCGGAGTACATGGTGCCGACGGGCTGGGTGGAGCTGACGGAGTTCCCGCTGACGCCGGCCCGCAAGATCGACCGGGCCAAGCTCCCCGCCCCGGTGTCCGGTTCGGGTGAGGGGACGGCGCGGTACGTCGCCCCGGTGACCGCGACCGAGGAGAAGGTGGCCGAGGTCTTCGGTGCTGTACTGTCCATGACAGAGGTCGGCGCCGACAGCAACTTCTTCGAGCTGGGGGGCAACTCGCTGCAGGCGATGCGTGTCGTGAGCCGGCGCAACAAGCACTTCCCCGTCAAGGTCAACGTCCGGCTGTTGTACGGCGGTGCCTCGGTGGCCTCGGTGGCGAGCGCGATCGACGGGCTCGTGGACGCCAAGGCGGATACGCGTGCCTGACACCCTCCGGGCGGCGGTCCCGTCCCCGCGCCCACCGTGGAACGGCCTCGCCTCCGGTTCCGCCGCCGCGCAGTCCGTCCTGCTGGCCCAGGGCATGGACCTGCTGAACCGCACCGATCCCGAACTGGCCCTGCTCCTCGACCGCGAGGTGGAGGAGCAGGCCCTGACCCTGGCCATGGTGGCGTCCGCCAGCGTGGCCAACCCGGCGGTCCTCGCCACCGGCGGCGCCGCCCTGTCGAACGTCACCGCCGAGGGCTACCCCGGGGCCCGCTACCACCCCGGCGCCGGGCGGTTCGACGCGGTGGAGCGGCTCGCCGTCGAGCGGGCCCGGGAAGCCTTCGGGGCGCGGTACGCCAACGTGCAGCCGCACTCCTGCTCCTCCGCCAACCAGGCCGTCCTGGCGGCGCTGATGCCGCCGGGCGGGGTCCTCCTCGCCCTCGACCTGGACTCCGGCGGGCACCTCACGCACGGGTCCTCCGCCTCGGTGACCGGCCACCACTACCGGGCCGTCCACTACGGCCTGGACGACGACGGGCTCATCGACCACGACCAGGTGGCCGAGCTGGCGCTCGCCCACCGCCCCCAGGTGCTCATCGCGGGCGCCAGCGCCTACCCGCGGACCCTGGACTTCGAGCGGTTCCGCGCGATCGCCGACTCGGTCGGCGCGTACCTGGTGGCCGACATCTCGCACATCGCCGGACTGGTGGCGGCGGGGGAGCACCCCAGCCCCGTCGACCTCGCGCACATCACCACCACCAGTATGTACAAGCAGCTGGGCGGGCCGCGCGGCGGGCTGATCCTGATCGGCGAGGAGGACCGGACCCCCGGTCCCGACCCCCGTCGCACCCCGCTCGGCCGGCTGATGCAGCGCGCGGTCTTCCCGCAGTCCCAGGGGACGCCGAGCCCGGCGTCGATCGCCGCCAAGGCCCACGCGCTGAAGCTGGTGGCGGAGCCGGAGTTCCGGGAGACGATGCGGCTGGTCCGCGCCGACGCCGCGGAGCTGGCCGACGCGCTCGCCGGGTACGGCTACCGGGTCCTGGCCGGAGGCACCGAGAACCACATGGTGCTGCTGGACGTGTTCGAGCGCGGGATCACCGGCGTGGTCGCCGAACGCGCCTTGGAAGCGTGCGGCATCCTCACCAACCGCAACCGCATCCCCAAGGACACCAAGGCGCCGCTCGTCGCGAGCGGGCTGCGCCTGGGCACCAACGTCCTGGCGCAGCGCGGCATGGGGCCGGCTGAGACGCGGGTCTGCGCCGAAATGCTCCACCGGGTGCTCACCGCCACCACGGTGCTCGGCGACACCGAGTTCCGCACCGACCCCACGGTGCGCGAGCGGGTGACGGCCGAGGTCGCCGCCCTGTGCCGGGCCCACCCGCTGCCGTTCGGCGCCGGGCTCGGCCCCGTCGGCGCCGCCGACCGCGAACGAGGAGAAGGGCCTTGAGCCGGAACACCGAACCCGTGACGCCCACCGAGCCGACACCGCCCGTGCTCCTGCCCACCGACCGCCCCCGCCTCGCCGGGGCCACCCCCGAGCGCACCGGGTCCGCCCGCGTGACGCTCGGCCCCCGGGCCGCGGCGGCCTCCCAGGCGCTGCTGCTCGCCGGGTTCACCGCCCTGCTCCACCGCTGGAGCGGGCAGTTCACCTTCGGCTTCGCCGTGACGACTCCCGGCTCGGTGACGGCCCGGTCGGTCCGGACCGTCACCGGTGCTTCGACCCTGGCCTCGCTGGTCAGCGACCCGATCGCCGGCCGGCCGCCGTTCACGGACACGGCGCGGGACGAGGTCGAGCTGGTCCTCCACGCGCCGGGCGAGGGCGTCGGCGGACCGCCGGACGCGGAGCTGCGGTACGCCCCGGAACTCTTCGACCACGACACGGCCCTGCGGTTCCTCTCCTCCTACCGCGTGCTCCTGGAGGACGGTCTGGCCGACCTGGAGCGGCCGGTGGCACTGCTGCGGCTGCTTCCCGGGGACGAGCTGCACCAGATGCTCGTCGAGTGGAACGACACCGCGGCGGACCTTCCGCACGGCGTCTGCCTCCACACCGCCTTCGAGGGCCGCGCCGCGGCGGCTCCGGACTCCCCCGCCCTGGTCGGCGGGGGCAGGACCTGGACGTACCGCGAGGTGAACGAGGCGGCGAACCGTCTCGCACACCGTCTGCGGGAGCTGGGTGTCGGCCCGGACCGGCGGGTCGGCATCTGCCTGGACCGCTGCGCCGAGCTGCTGGTCGCGGTCCTCGGGGTGCTCAAGGCGGGCGGCGCGTACGTGCCCCTCGACCCGTACTATCCGCGGCAACGGCTCGCCACGATGGTCGCCGGCACCTCCTGCGCCGTCGTCCTCAGCCGGAGCGGACCGGCCGACAGCCTCCCGCTGCCGGACATCGACCCGGCCACGCCCGTGCTGCTGCTCGACCGGGACGCCGAGGCGCTCGCCGCCTACCCGGCGCACGACCCGGCCGGCGAAGCCACGCCGGAGGATCTCGCGTACATCATCCACACCTCGGGCTCGACCGGCGCGCCGAAGCCGATCGCCCTGCGCCACCGGGGCGTGATGAACAACCTCGCGGACCTCAACACCCGTTACGGCGTGGGCCCCGGGGACCGGGTGCTGGCGCTGTCGTCGCCGAGCTTCGACATGTCGGTGTACGAGTTCATGGGTCTGACGACCGCGGGCGGCACGGTGATCCTGCCGGACCCGGAGCGTGCCAAGGACCCGGAGCACTGGGCCGATCTGCTGGCCGAACACCGGGTCACGGTGTGGAACTCGGCCCCCGCCCTCCTGGACATGGTCGTCGACCACCTGGAGAGCACCGGGCCGGCCCGCTGGACGATCTGCGTCTGGCCCTGCTCGGCGGCGACTGGATCCCGGTGTCGCTGCCGGACCGGGCCCGGGCCAAGGCGCCCGCCCTGCGGTTCGTCGCGATGGGCGGAGCCACCGAGTCGTCCATCCACTCCACGCTCTTCGAGGTCACCAAGACCGACCCGCGCTGGACGAGCATCCCGTACGGGCGGCCCATGGCCAACCAGCGGACGTACATCCTCGACGAGAACCTGCAGCCGGTGCCGCCCGGCGTCCCGGGTGAACTCCACCTGGCGGGCATCGGACTGGCCCGGGAGTACCTCGGCCGCGCCGAGCAGACCGCCGAGCGGTTCTTCACCTGGTCCTGCGGCGAGGTGACGGACGAACGCCTCTACAGGACCGGCGACGTGGCGCGCTTCGCTCCGGACGGCATGATCGAGTTGCTGGGCCGTGCCGACTTCCAGGTCAAGCTGCACGGTCTGCGGATCGAGCTCGGTGAGATCGAGGCCGTGCTGCGGTCCCACGAGACGGTGCGGGAGGCGGTCGTCACCGCGCACCCGGACGGCTCGGGCGACAAGCGGCTGGTCGCCTACGTCGTCGCCGAGGCGGGCCGGACCGTGGAGGCGGAGCCGGTCGCCGAGCACGCGGCACGTTCCCTGCCGCGCTTCATGGTGCCCGGCACCGTGCTCGTCCTGGACGAGCTGCCCCTGACGCCCAACGGCAAGGTCGACCGCAAGGCCCTCCCGGCCCCGCCTGAGGACCTCGGCGCGCCGGCGGAGAGCTACGCGGAGCCGGCCACGGCGACCCAGCGGACGGTGGCCGAGATCTTCACGGCCGTTCTCGGGACGACGCGGGTCGGCGCCGACAGCGGCTTCTTCGCGGTGGGCGGCAACTCCCTGCAGGCCATGCGCGCCGTCACCCGGCTGAACAAGCACTTCGGGATCAGGGTGAACGTCCGCCTGCTGTACAGCGGGAGCACCGTCGCCGACATCGCCTCCGTCATCGACGAGCGGCTCGCCGCGCCCGCACCGACCACGAACGGAGCCACCGCACCGTGACCGCGTCCCCCGGCAGCCTCGTCCCTCTGCGGGACGGGGGCGGCCTGCCCCGCTCCACTGTGTCCATCCGGTATCGGGTTCGCCCTACTGCTACTCGACGATGGCGCACCGGCTGGATCCCGGACGGCCGGTGTTCGGGTTCGAGGCGCCCGGGTTCGACGGCGCCTCCGACCCGCTCACGTCGATCGGGGAGCTGGCGGCGCTGCACACGGCCTCGCTCAGGGCGGACCGGCCGCACGGCCCGTACCTGCTGCTCGGCTGGTCGCTCGGCGGTGTGGTCGCCTACGAGATGGCGCGGCTGCTGGCCGCCGAGGGCGAGGAGGTGCCGCTGCTCGTCATCGTCGACGCGGCGCTTCCGGGTACGCAGTCGGTCCCGCCCGACGACCGGCTGGCCCGGTACTTCCTGTACGACTTCCTCGGAGTGACCCCGGAGCGTGCCCCGGGGATCGACAAAGCACTCGTGGGGACGCCCGAGGGCGCGGAGCCGGCCGAGATCTTCGCGGCGGCCGAGCGCGGCGGGGCGGTCCCGGAGGAGTTCGACGTCGAGTTCCTGCTGGAGCGGTACGCCCTGTTCCGAACGCACGTGGTGGCCATGCGGCAGCACCGGCTGAGCCAGGTGCACCAGGGGTCCGCGATCCTGGTCAAGGCCGAGGACTCGGTGGAGCGCTTGCTCGACTGGAGTCCGTACGTGAGCCGTCTGTCCGTGCTCACCGCGCCGGGCGACCACCACTCGGTGTGGCAGGAGCCGGGGCTCAGCTCCCTCGTCGGCATCGTCAACCAGGCTCTACGAGAGGCGACTCCAGCATGACGGAGCACGGCACGTCCTCCGCCCCGGCCTTCGCGACCGAGGCGGAGGGCCCTCCCCGGTCGCTCTGGCGCGATCGGAACTTCATGGTGTTCTGGGCGGGCGAGGCGCTCTCCCTCTACGGCTCGCAGATCACGCAGCTCGCGCTGCCCCTCACGGCCGTCCTGGTCTTCGGGGTGGGTGCCGGGGAGCTGGGCATGCTGCGCTTCGCCCAGCTGGTCCCCTTCCTCGGGCTCGCCCTGCTCTTCGGCGTGTGGGTGGACCGGGTGCGCAAGCGGCCGGTGATGCTCGGCGCGAACCTGGTCAGGATGGTGCTGATCAGCCTGGTGCCGCTGCTCTACCAGTTCGATCTGCTGACGCTTCCGACGCTGTACGCGCTGGCGCTCGGGATCGGTGTGGCGACGGTGCTGTTCGACGTCAGCTGGATGTCGTACGTGCCGGTGCTGGTCAAGGACCGGCACAGCCTGCTGGAGGCCGACACCAAGCTGAACGCCACGCTGTCGTCGGCGGACATCGCCGGTCCCGGCCTGGCGGGCACGCTGGTCAGCGCGTTCTCGGCGCCCTTCGCGATGACCGCGAACGCGGTCTCGTACGCGCTGTCGGTGGTCTCGCTGCTCCTCGTCAGGAAGCCCGAACCGGCCCCCGAGGTCCCGGCGGAGAGGCGCCGGCTGCGCGTCGAGCTCACCGAGGGCCTGCGCTGGGTGTTCGGCAACCGGTGGCTGCGGGCGATGGGACTGGTCGGCTGCTCGTGCAACTTCCTGCTGACCACGGTGCAGACGCTGTTCCTGCTCTACGCCGTGCGGGACAAGGAGCTGTCGGCCGCGGTGATCGGGTTCGTGATGGGCGCGGCGGCCGTGGGCGGTCTGCTGGGCGCGCTGGTATCCGGCATGGTGGTGCGGCGGCTCTCGGTGGGCACCGCCTACCGGGTGTCGGTGTCGATCATCTTCCTCGGCCCGCTGCTGGTGCCCGCCGCCGGCGGTCCGCGTTGGTTGCTCGTGGGGCTGTTCGTGGCCTCCTTCTTCATCGAGTACTTCGGCAGCAGCGTCTCCAACGTGCTCATCGTGTCGTTGCGGCAGACCATCACCCCGCAGCACCTGATGGGCCGGATGACGGCCGCGATGCGCATGCTCCTGTACGGCGGCGGTGCGCTGGGCGGCCCGGTCGCGGGTCTGCTCGCGGCGTGGGCGGGGCTGCGCGGGGCGCTGTGGATCGCGGGTCTGCTCTCCATCGCGATGCTGATCCCGATCTACCTGTCGCCGGTCGGCCGGCTGCGCACCATGCCGGAGGGACCCGACGACGCCGCTCTCGCCGCGCGGTGAAGTCCGCGCGCCGCGCCGTCGCCGGGCCCACGGGCCGTCAGGGCCGGGTGACCTCCTCGCGCCGCTGGGGGGCGGCCCGGCGGAGGACGGCGGCGCGGCGGAGCACCACGGCGTAGTCCGCGCCGCCGTCCCGTTCGGCGATCCGCCCGGCGCGGGCGGCCCGGCATGCCTGGTCGAGCCGGGCCAGGGCGGCGCGCCGGTTCAGCACCGGCTCGCGCTCGGCGCACTCGGCGGCGTAGATGCCCAGGAGGTCGTGCAGACGGTACTGGTGCCCGTGGTCCTCCAGGAGGTGGTGGGCGGCCAGCAGGTCCAGCAGGCGCCGGGCGCCGTCGTGGTCGGTGTCGGCCAGGGACGCGGCGGCCTCGACCGTGATCGGCGCGTCCTTGACCAGGCCGAGGAAGCGGAACATCCGTGCCGCGTCGGCCGAGAGGGCCTGGTACGAGGTCTGGAACGCGTCGCGGACGCTGGCGAGGGCGTCGTCGGCGACGGTGAGCCGGTCGAGCCGGTCGCTCTCCGCCGCGTACTGCTTCACGAGCGTTTCCAGGGGGACGTCCGGGCGGGTGGCGAGGCCTTCGGCGGTGATGCGCAGCGCGAGCGGCAGCCCGCCGCAGAGCGCGGCGAGACGCAGGGCGGCCGCGGGTTCGTCGGCGAGGCGGCCACCGGAGAGTCCGGTGAGCAGGTCGGCGGCCTCGTCCAAGGCCATCGGCCGCGCGGTGAAGGTGTGTGCCCCGTCGCGGGCGGCCAGTCCGCCGAACCGCTGCCGGCTGGTGGCTACGACGCAGGACGCGCCGCGCGGTATGAGGGGCCGCAACTGGTCGGCGCTCAGGGCGTCGTCGAGGGCGATCAGCATCCGCCGGCCGTAGAGCAGGCTGCGGTAGAGCGTGGTGCGGCCCGCCAGGTCGCGCGGGATCCGGGCGCTGTCGGCGCCGAGGCTGACGAGCAGCTGGTGGAGGACGTCGGAGGCGCTCAGCGGCCGCCCACGCAGGCCGTTGCCGCAGAGGTCCACGTAGAGCTGGCCGTCAGGGAAGCGGTCGGCGACGCGATGGGCCAGTTCCAGGACGAGCGCCGACTTGCCGACGCCGGCGGGTCCGTCGACGACGACCACCGGTGTCCCCCGCTGGGCCAGTTCGTCGTCCAGGAGCTGCCCCAGTTGCCGCAGCTCGGCGTCGCGTCCGGTGAAGCCTCGTGCGACGGCCGGGAGTTGGGCCGGTACGGGGACGACGGCGGTGAGGCCTTCCCTGGGCCGGGGGGTGAGGCTGCCGCCGGGAAGGCGCAACTCGCGCTGGCCGGCGAGGATACGCCGGTGGAGGTCCTGCAGTTCGGTGCCCGGCTCGATGCCCAGCTCGCGACGCAGCAGCCGGCGGGTCTCGGTGTAGACGGCGAGCGCGTGGGCCTGGCGGCCCGAGTGGTAGAGAGCCAGCATCAGCAGCCAGCGGAGCTTCTCGCGCAGCGGTTCCTCGGCGGCGGCGCGCGAGAGGGCGTCGACCACCTCGGCGTGCTCGCCTGCTTCCACCATGACCTGGGCCCACTCCTCGACGGCGGTCAGGCGCAGGTCCCGCAGCCGCCCGCCCTCCATGGCCGCGAAGGGGCCGGGCACACCGGAGTACGCCTCGCCCCGCCAGAGTCCCAGGGCGTCCTCGTAGAGCCGTAACGTCGTCTCGGTGCTGCCGCCTTCGCGGGACTTGCGGGCGTGCCCGTGGCGTTCGACGAAGAGTGTGGCGTCCACGTCCGTCGGTTGCAGGCGCAGGCAGTAGCCGCCCGATTCGGAGGAGAGGACCGTGCTGGCCGCCCTGCTGCCGCGGTCCGGCTCCAGGGCGCGGCGTAAGCGGGCCACGTAGGTGTGGACGCCGTTGGCCGCCGTCTGCGGGGTGTCGCTCTCCCAGAGTGCGCTGATGATGGTCTCCCCGCTGACCACCCCGCCCGCCCGGCTGGCGAGGATGCTCAGGACCGCGCGCTGTTTGGGCGAGCCCAGCGCGATCTCCTCACCGTCCCGCCATGCCCGTACCGGTCCGAGGAGCTGTATGCGAAGAGGTGCCCCCGTGCAGGTCATGTTCCTGTTCACCCCTCAGGGTCGCGTGCTGCTCATGCCAGTCCCCGGTGGTGGCCGTTCGGGCCCCGGGTTGCGCGGAGGCGGCGAGTTGCGTCGCGTTCCGCGTGTTCATGAAGAGCCGACCGCCCCGGACGGCCGGCGTGGGCAGAGTCGCCCCGGTGTTCAGTACGCGCCCGTGGGCCGCCGACAGGAGCCGAGCGGGCCCGGGTGGCGGCGGTGACACACGGCAGGGAGAAGCTCAGCACCGGGTGCCGGAACGTGAGTCTCGCAGGGTGTCAGTCGAGGCATGGGCGCGAATGTAATCCGCACGCCTGGTCGACACCAGACCCTGCAGGGAGCATCCCGCATGCTTCGAAAGGCGTAGAGGGACGGGGCGAGCAGGCGTAGAGGGACGGGGCGAGCTGGGACGGCGGCGGCTCTCACATGGCACGGCGGTACACCGGCTCGGGAAGCGACGGCTGCTTGCCCGCGGCGGCGGGGTCGATGAGGCGCGCCTCCACGGCCTTGTTGACGGCCCCGATGCGCGAGGCGACGCCGAGCTTCTCGAAGACGTTCCGGAGGTGGCGTTTCACCGTAGCCTCGGTGATGCCGAGCTCGTTGGCGATCTGGCGGTTGCTCAGCGCGCCGGCGACATGGGTGAGGACTTCGCGTTCGCGGAGCGAGAGGGTGTGTCCGGCGCTCTGGATGGCTTTCTCGGGCGTGGCGCTGCTCGGTAGCGCGATCATGACCTGCGGGTCGCGTGCCATCACCCCGCGGATGGCCGACAGCAGCGAGGCGCGCGGGGAGCTCTTGTGCAGATAGCCGTGGGCACCGCGGGCGAGCAGTTCGTGGACCAGCGGCGCGTGGTCGTGCATGGACAGCATGAGCACCTGCAGGTGCGGGAAGCGCGCGGTCAGTTCGCTCACGACGCCGGGGGCGTGGTGGTGGGGCATCTCCACGTCGAGCAGGACCACGTGGGCGGCGGTGCGCGCCACCAGGTCGCCGAGGCCGACGGAGGTGTCCGCCTCGGCGACGACACAGAGGTCGTCCTCGACGTCGAGCAGCTGGCAGAGGGCGTTGCGCAGCAGGGAGTGGTCGTCGACAGCGACGATACGGATCGGCTCGCCGGGTCGCGGCGGCCCGGTCTCATCGGTCTCCGGCATGGCACTCCCCGTCCCTCGGCACCGAGAACGTCAGGGAGGTGCCCCGCCCGGGCGCACTGTCGATCCGCATGCCGCCTCCGAGGAGGCGGATCCGCTCCGCCACGGAGACCAGGCCGTTGCCGTACTTCCGCTCCGGGGGGAGTCCGATCCCGTCGTCGCGTACATGCGCCTCCAGCCGCGGTCCCTCGCACCGCACGCCGAGGACGACCCGCTCGGCATGGGCGTGTGCCAGGGCGTTGCGCAGGCACTCGCGCAGGACGAGGAAGAGGTGTTCGCCCAGGGGCTCGGAGAGCGGTTCGTCGAAGTCCTCGACCCGGATCTCCACGTGCGGCCGGTCGACGGCCATCGTGGTGACGAAGGCGGCCAGTGCCGCCCGGAGGGACTCGGCGGAGTGCGTGCCGGCCCGCAGTCCGGTCACGACCTCCCGTGTGCTGTGCATGATCTCCAGGATCGCCTGCTTGAGACTGTCCAGCCGAGGGTCGGTCACCGACGAGACGTTCTGGGTGAGTTCGTAGAGTTCCAGCTGACGCAGGGCCAGGCCGGCGGCGCTGCCGATACGGTCGTGGATCTCGCGCGCCATGGCGTCGCGGCTCTGGCGGGTGGAGTCCCGTACGACGTCGAGCGGAAGGAAGCCGCGTCCGGCGGCGTCGTCCTCCAGGGAACGGGCCACGGCCGCCTGGAGTCCGGCCATCAGCCGTACCCGGCTCAGGCCGTCCGGGAGCCGGCGGGCGGCCGGTGGCCGTTCCAGGAACTCGGCGACGAGCTCAACCAGCAGGGATCCGGCCCGCAGCACATGCACCGGCACGGCGCCCTGAGGAGTCGGCGGCTCCTCAGGACGGGGCACCCGGTCGACGGGCCGCCGGTCGTGCGGCCCCGGCCGGGTGACGCCTTCGCCCAGGGCGTCACGGCATTCGGTCAGGATCCCCCTCACCCGGTCGCGCACGGAATCCCAGACTTCCTCGTGCGTCCCGAGCGGATTGCGCTGCTCCACGAGCCTGCTTCGATAGACGTCGAGCAGTTCCGGCTCGTAGGCGAGTAATTCGGCGGCCAGCCCCTCGTCCTCGGCACGAGGACCGTGTCGCGGCTTTCCCCGCGCCGACGCGTCGGACACGAATCCCCTCCCCTTTGTGTTCCCCCATCACCGGCCCTCTCGCCACGCAGTCGGCGCAAAAAGGAGAGAGCGGCCGGACACAGAATGATCGTGCCGTACTCGCTAAAAGGACGTCAAGTGCCGCGCCCGCGAAATCCAGCCTAACCCGAAGCCATTGACCCGGGCTATTCAGCGGAATTGTGTGCCCTGACGCCCTGACGGCAGAAAGGTGCTGCTGACCTGCAAGGACGCGAGTGCCGAGTTCGTATCCGGTTCAGGAGCCAGGACACCTTTCTGGTGGTCGAGCGTACTGGGGGACCGTGGGCTGCCTGTGACGGCCGAGGGGAAGGGGCTGGTCGGGCATGCCGGGGCGGTGTTGCTACGGAAGCTGGCGGACCGGATCGGTCTGATCCGAGGGCTTGCCGGGGTGCTGCCGACGAGCGCGGCGGCCGGCTGGCGGGAGCGGGCTGCCGTGCTCGTCCAGCTGGCGGGCGCGCTCGTGCCGGGGACGCGAAGTCTGTTGGAGGCCGAACGACTCCAACTGCATCAACAGGGGTTGTTCGGGCAGGCCGTCTCGGACTCGACCACACGCCGGGTGCTGGCCGGGCTCGACGAGCGGACCCTGACGCGGATCGCGAAGGCGTGGCGGCGGGTGCGCCGCCACGTGTGGACCCTGCTCCACCTGCGGCCCGGCGGCTTTCCCTGTCTCACGGTCGCCGGACGCGCCCTGACGGGCTGGATCGTCGTGGACCTGGACGCCACGATCATCACCACCGCGTCCAGGAAGGAAGGAGCCGCGGGCACGTCCAAGGGAACCTTCGGGTTCCATCCGCCGGGCGGCTGGTGCGCGAACACCGGCGAGAGCCTCGTGATGGAACTGCGCCCGGGCAACGCGGGAGCGAACACTGTGGACGACCCTGTGCGCGTACTGGCCGCCTGCCTTCAGCAGATCCCCCGCTCCTCGCAGTCCAAGCTGCTGATCCGCGTCGACGGCGCGGGCGCCACCCACGTCCTGCTTCAGCATCTCGAAGCGTTGAACACCACCCGGCGCACGGTCCGCTACACGGTCGGCTGGAAGATCACCGATGAGGACGAGGCGGTGATCGCACAGCTTCCCGAGCAAGCATGGGAGACCTCGCTGACACTGGGCGGCGACTTCAAGAGGGCTATCCGGTCACCGAGTTGACTGGTCTGAACACCCGCGAGGGCTGGCTGGAGGGGATGCGGCTGATCGTCCGCCGGGTCCGCCCCTCCCGGCGACAGCCGACGAATCGAGGTTGAACGATCATCCAACCGAGACGGGAGGACCTTCACGACGCCCGCCTCTCTCCTCCTGGGCAAGGGAAGTCCCCCTTTGAGCCAATTCCCCGGCGGTGGCCCAGAAAATGCTTGTGGTTCCGCATTCCCGCGCCCTAGGGTCACGGCGATCCCGAATTGCCTGTCCAGTCGTGAAGCATGCCCTCCCCAGTAGCCGACCGAAATCCGGTGGAATATGTCGCAGCTCTCCGCCCTGAGCCGCAAGGCCAACGTATCCGTCCGCACGCTCCGGTCCTATCAGGATCTGGAACTCCTGCCGACGCTCCCCGAATACGACGAAACGCATGTACGCAGGGTTGCACTGGTAAAGGCACTGCTGGATATCGGCGGCCTTCCGCACGCCGAGGTGCGCAGGATCGTCCGGCACGTCGAGGAGGAGCGACCGCCGGCGACGGAATTGCTGCGCCTCACGCAGTACGCCTTGCCCACCCCCGGTTCCGCCTCACCCGACCCCGAGTGGGAGTGGGCGAAGGCCCGGGTGGAGGGCCTGGTCCACGGCTGGGGCTGGCAGGTCAACCGCGACAACCCGGCCTGGAAGACGCTCTGCCAGGTCGCCATCGCCTGCAAGTCCCTCGGACACCACGAAATTCCACGGCTGTTCCCCGCTTATGCCGAACACCTGGAGCGGATCGCGCGGCTCGAGGTGCAAATCCTCAGGGAACAGGACGACCCCGAAAGCGCGGCGACAAGCCTGGTCGCGGTGACCGCGCTCGGCGGGATCGCCCTGTCCGCGCTCCGCCGGCTCGCCCACGAGCATTTCCTGTCACCCGGTGGAAGCGGGGCGGAGCACTCCGTATCACCCGGGACGGACGGCGGTCGGCGTGAGCGCCACCGGACCCCGCGCCGCGACGAACCTCCGTGCATCCGTCATCCATGACACAATCACAACTGTGCGTGAGATGAGATGAATTCTTGCACGTCTGTTCACAAAAGCCCTCAGGGATCGCTAGCTTCCCCTCAACCTCGTTCGTATCGGGAAGGACCTCTGTGGACGCACCACCTCGCAGAGCCGCGGCCGCCCTGGCCGCAGTTGCTCTCGTAACCCCGCTCCTGCTGGCCTCCGCCTCTCCTGCCTCCTCCTGGCAGCACCGGCCGGGCCGGGACGCCGCCGCGCTCTCCAGGGCGCTGGTACGCGAGGCGTCGGCCAAGGACGCCTTAACGCACCTGAAGAAGTTCCAGGCGATAGCCGACCCGGCCGGCGGTCACCGCGTCGCCGGCTCGCTCGGCCACGACGCCTCGGCCGCCTACGTCCACCAGCAGTTGAAGGAGGCGGGCTACCACGTCGAGTACCAGAGGTTCGACTTCGTCTACACGCAGACGTTGGCCGAAAAACTCTCCACCGTGACGCCCGCCCCGCACGACATCGAGATACGCGCGCTGACGTACACCACGTCCACGCCGGCCGGCGGTATCCGCGCCGACCTCGCGGCCGTCCCGGTCGACGAGGACGGCACCACCGGCTGCGAGCCGGGCGACTTCGCCTCCGGCAGCTACACGGGCAGGATCGCCCTGATCAAGCGGGGAGGCTGCGCCTTCGCCCTCAAGCAGCAGCAGGCCGCCGCCGCGGGCGCGATCGGCGCCCTCATCTACAACAACATCGACGCCGGGTACGGTCCCCTCTCGGGCACCCTCGGCGACCCGTCCGCCGCGAAGGTTCCCACCGGCGGCATCAGCAAGGCCGAGGGCGAGAAGCTCGCCGCGGACCTCGCCGCGGGCCCGGTCAACGTATCCCTCGAGATCCGCCAGCTCCAGGAGAACCGTTCCACCAACAACGTCGTCGCCGAAACCGCGCGCGGCGACGCCGCCGAGACGGTCATGCTCGGCGCCTCCCTGGACTCGGTGCACGCCGGTCCCGGCATCAACGACAACGGCTCCGGCTCGGCCGCCCTGCTGGACGTCGCGCTGAAGCTGGCGAAGCAGGAGAAGAATCCCCGCAACAAGGTGCGGTTCGCCTGGTGGTCCGCCGCGGAGAGCGGCCTGGTCGGCTCGCACCACTACGTCGCGAACCTCACGCCGCTCGACAAACAGGAGATCAAGCTCTACCTGAACTTCGAGCTGATCGCCTCCACGAACGGCGCCATGTTCGTCTACGACGGCGACAACTCCGACGGCGCCAACACCCAGAGCGCGCCCGCGGGCTCGGACCGCCTGGAGCAGAACATAGCCGCGTTCCTCGGCAAGCAGGGCCGGCCGCACGCGGGCACCCCGTTCGTCGCCCGCTTCGACTACGGCCCGTTCCTCGACGCCGGCATCCCGGCCGGCGGGACGTTCGCCGGCGCGGAGGCGCTCAAGACACCCGCCGAGGCGGCCGTCTTCGGGGGTACGGCGGGGGCCGCGTTCGACCTGAACTACCACGGGGCGCGTGACGACATCAACAACATCAGCCTGACGACGCTCGAGGAGAACATCGACGTCATCGCCGACGCGGTGGGCACGTATGCGCACGACATCAGCTCCGTGCGCCCTCCGGCCACCACCGCGCCGCGGACGGCCGCCGACCGCGACGCCGTCCGGCCCGCCGTCGGTTCGTACGGTGTGACCCGGTAGGGTCCGTCCCGCCTCCCCCGGGGGCGTCCTTGTCGATCAGACGCAAGCCCGGCACGATCGGAGAGCACCACCGTCCCCGGTGTCCGGACCGGCGGACCCGGCACCGGGGACGCGCTCCGCCGTGCTCCGATCCCGGCACGGCGGACCGGCGCCGGGGGCCGTGCCCCACAGGGCACCCCGCCCTGCCCTGCCACGCGCGCACCACTGACGCCGCCCGACAGAAAGCAGAGGCCATGGCCATCGACGTCACCGCCCTCCGGGCCCACTTCCCCTCGCTCGACGGGGGTCTCGCCTTCTTCGACGGGCCGGGTGGCACCCAGACGCCCCGACCCGTCGCCGACGCCATCGCGGAGACGCTGACCGGACCGCTGTCCAACCGGGGGACCGTCAGCCCCTCCGAACTCAACGCCGAACGCGCCGTCGCCGCGTTCCGTTCCGCCTACGCGGAGTTGCTGAACATGCCCGCCGGCGGGATCGTCCACGGCCGCAGCGCCACCCAGCTGACCTACGACTTCTCGCGCACCCTCGCTCAGGGGTGGCGGGCGGGGGACGAGGTCGTCGTGAGCCGCCTGGACCACGACACCAACGTGCGGCCGTGGATCCAGGCCGCCGAGCACGCGGGCGCCACGGTCCGCTGGATCGAGATCGACCCGGCGACGGCCGAGGTCGACCTGGAGTCCTTCGAGCGGGCCCTCTCCCCGCGCACCCGGCTGGTCGCGATCACGGCGGCCTCCAACGTCCTGGGCACCAAGCCGCCCGTCCGCCACATCGCCGACCGGGCCCACGAGATCGGCGCCCTGGTCCACGTCGACGGAGTGCACTACGCCGCGCACGAACTGGTGGACGTGCCGGCACTCGGGGCGGACTTCTTCGTCTGCTCGCCCTACAAGTTCCTCGGCCCGCACTGCGGCGTGCTGGCGGCCGCACCCGAACTCCTCGAGACGCTCCGACCGGACAAATTGCTTCCCTCCTCCGACGAGGTGCCGGAGCGCTTCGAGTTCGGCACGCTGCCCTACGAGATCCTGGCGGGCGCCCGCGCCGCCGTGGACTTCCTCGCCGCGGTGGACCCGGGCGCCGGGACCACACGCAGAGAGCGGCTGGCCTCGTCGCTGACCGCGCTGCACGAGCACGAGTCGACGCTCCGTACGCGCCTTGAGGAAGGTCTTCGGTCCTTCGGCGACGCGGTCACGCTGCACTCCAGGGCTGCGGACCGGACCCCGACGCTGCTGATGACGCTGGTGGGCCGTGACGAGCGCGAGGCACAGATCCACCTGGCGTCGCGGAACGTGCTGGCGACGGCCGGGCAGTTCTACGCGTACGAGCCCTTCACGGCGCTGAAACTGGAGGGCCCCGCCCTGCGGGCCGGCATCGCTCCGTACAACACGGCGCAGGACGTGGACCGGCTCCTCGACGGCCTGGCGTCCTTCCTCTGATCCGCCCCAGGCCGGCGCCGAGCACGGCGGGCCTGCAGCAGGCTCTGGAAGACGCCCTCGCGCTGCCCTCACTCCAGGATCGCGGTGCCCTGAGACCGGGTGGACACGAGGCGTGGAGAAGGCGTCGTACGGTCCGGGCTCAGGGCACCAGGTACGGCGCCCCGACGATCCAGCCGCCGCGGACCGGCTCCGGCCACTGCTCGTCGGTCAGTCTGACCTCGTCGCCCTCGGCGATGGTCCCGGGCGAGGCCACCCAACAGTCGAGCGCGAAGACGCCGTCGTACAGCCGGTGGATGTCGCGCAGGACGTCGTGGTTGCGCTCTCCGGTGTCGGGGTCGACGGTCGTCATGACGCAGCGGGAGCGCAGCTTGCAGACGCCGATGACGGTGTCGCCGATGCGGAGGGTGCGGCCGGGCCAGTCGCGTTCGGCGAGGCCGGGGACACCGCCGATCACCAGGTTGGAGCGGAGCCGGCGCGGATCGTGGCCGAGGGCTTCGGCGGCGCCGTCGGTGATGACGGTGAGGTTGAGGACGTCGAACCGCTCGCGCCCGCTGTAGTAGACGGCCTCCGCGTCGGGGCCGGCCGCGCCGCGCACCGACTCCGCCGCCTCCGGGCTGTCCCAGGGGTGGCCGTCGACGAGCACGCTGCCGTCCATCGCCGTGGTCGCGGAGAGGCCGAGCAGCCGGGAACGCACCCGGGCCGTCAGCAGGCCGCGGGTGTCACGGACGTGGATGTGCCGGTCGCCGGTCAGACCGTTCTCGGTGAGTTCGACGTTTTTCAGCCGCTCGCCGCGCATGGACTTCACGGGGAATCGCCAGATTTCTCTGAGGTGCACGTGACTCTCTCTAGGGGTGTGGGACCGACGCTGTCAGGGAGAAACGGGCGGGCACGGCGCGCGCACCAGACCCTGTCCTGCGAAAACATGCGCGTCATGGCCGCTGCGCACGCGGCCATTCTTGTGTCGGCCTGGGCCGAACTCCAGTAGATCCCCGGTCATCCGTGAATCCTTTCCTGCCACTCACCGCTGCCGCATGGCGCGTTCTGTACGCCGGGGGCGCCGCCGGTCCACCGTGGAGGAGGCCACCTCCTTCTGGCCACCAGATGGGGTGCCAGGGGTTGTCCCTCCCCTCCCCGCGGACGGTCCCTTCGGTCCTTCTCCCGCCGCCCGGTGGGTGCGGAACCGTCCGGAGCACGGGAGTTGGCGGACCGAGCGGGAACCGGGCGTTGGGCCCCGCTCGGCCCGTCGGTGTCTCAGCACCAACCGTTGACCGGTCCGTTGACCCCCGTCCAGACATAGGCGTCGCTGACCCACGTGCCGTCGGTCAGCTTGTTCCACAGACTCGTGGTGCCGTAGCGGCCGGTGTGCGAGGTGCCGTAGCGGGAACAGGCGATGCCGACCGTGGCTCCGTCCGCCACCGTGCCCTTGGACGCGTAACCGGTGCCGGGCCCGGAGCGCTTGTTGACGTACGTGCCGCCGTTGGCGTCAATCACGGCCTGGGTGAGGCCCAGCGCGCCGTAGTTGTAGAGGGTCCCCCCGGCGTACACCCGCCGGCTGCCGTGCATCGCCGACCCCTGGTAGGCGGCGGAGCCGTTGTAGAGCACCCACTTGCCCAGGTTGTGGCCCGCGATCGGAATGTACGAGCCGTTCTGGATCAGGCCGAAGTGGACATGGCGGCCGTAGGCGGCACCGCCGCAGGTGACGTCCGTGCCCGTGGAACCGAGGAAGGCGCCGGTGTTCACCCAGCCGCCGTTGGTGTTGATGTTGTTCCACAGGTGGTAGTAGTCCGTGGCGTAGCCGCGGTCGTGGACGACCCTGATCCAGCCCCGACACATGGTGTAGGCCGTCCCCTGCCGGGCCGCGCGCACGGCCTCGTCGCCGCCGGCGAAGTCCAGTGAACTCCACGGCGCCGCGCTGCCGCTCCAGCCGTGGGGGCCGCTGGTCATGACCGTGTTGGCGCCGATGGTCGTGGGCAGCGCCATGCCCGTACGGTAGTCACCGGCGCTGTACACGGTGACGTCGCCGTCGGCACCGGGGGCCCCGCGGTCGAGGGTGTCCTTCTGCTTGCCGTCCCGCTGGGCGAAGAGGGGCTTCTCCTGGGCCTTCACCACGGGAGAGCGCTTCGACAGCTCGGCGAACCCCTCCTCGCCCTCGAATGCCACACGCCACGTGCCGCGTTCGCGTTCGGCGAGGAACAGCCACCCCTGGGGCATCCGGTCCGATCCCGGTTCGGTGGCCAGCACGGCCGTGCCGAAGGCCCAGCCGTCGGCGCTGCGGGTGATGTCGACGCGCGGTGTGTCACGGGCGGTGGCACCGATCGCGGTGCGGCCGTGTTCCAGCAGGTGCTCGGTCACGGCGGCCGCAGGGGTGGCGGCCGGCCGGTCCGCGGCGGCAGCGCCCGCCGGGACGGTCAGCGCCAGCGCTCCGGCCAGCATCGCCAGGACACTGCTGGTGGCGGTCCATCGGGTTCTCGGTCTTCTCCGGCCGAACATGGGGGCCTCCTCGGTTGTCGAGGTGCCGCTTGTGGCAGCACCTCGGCTTGAATGGACGCCGTCAACATAGAGGTGGGTGGGCCCGGCGCCAAGTACGCTTCGACACAGGGTCCTTCGCTCGGGGGTCGCGGAGGGCTACCACGGCCGGGAAGGCCCGGCAGCCGGGCCGCCAGTACAGGGTCGGGCCGTAGGCCGCGAGGACCTCGGTGATCGACTGGTGGAAGGTGGTGCCGCCGGAGGTGCAGTTTCCGCTGCCGCCCGAGAGCAGGCCAAGGGCCGTGGTCCGGAGAAGGCGGGCCCTCCGGTGTCGCCCGCCTCGGCGCAGACGTTGGTTGGAGTTGCCCCGATCTGACGGACGCGGACGGGCTTGCGGGCTATGCCGCGGTCTGCGCGCGGTTGACGGATGGCTCGGCCGCGTGTCGACGCTCGTACTCGGCCGGGCTGAGGTGACCGTTCGCCGAATGACGGCGCCGCGGGTTGTAGAAGCCTTCGAGGTGGGCGAAGAGGGCCTGCTCGGCGTGGTGTCGGGGGCGGAAGGCGGTGCGGTCGATGAGTTCGGTCTCCAGGGAAGCGAAGAAGCTCTCGGTGACGGCGTCGTCGAAGCACGAGCCGGTCCGTCCGGTCGATGGTCGGATGCCCGCTTCCTCGCAGTGCTGACCAAACGTCAGGCTCGTGTACGGGGCGAATTCAACCGGTCGTCGCACCACCGGCCTGTGGGATCAACGGTAGCTGCTCGTTGAGGGCCTCGGCCGGGGTCTTCCAGCCGAGGGTCTTGCGCGGTCGGCTGCTCAAGGTGGCAGCGACCGCATCGAGCTCGCGAGTGCCGTAGCGGGAGAGGTCCGTTCCCTTGGGAAAGTACTGCCGCAGCAGACCGTTGATACGAGGGCCCTGGCCAGGGGACAGACCTATTGCGAGTTGACGGCTCAGCAGGCTTCTATCAAGTCACTCCCGGCCAGGGCTCTCGCCCTGTGGACCGCCGTGGACATCTCAACGGAAAGCCTTCCGGCACGTGTTCTCCGAGTCACCCGGTGGTCCCGCCGAACCCCTCCCGTCGAAGAAGCCCGGCCCGCCAAGGCTGCACCGATAGGTGTTCTCGTTGGTGCCGCGTCACGCCTATGCCTCGATCATGCTGGAGGCGGGGGAGTCCGTGGTGACGCTGGCGCGAGGGCTCGGGCACTCCTCGCCGGCTGTCACGCTCGGTCACTACGCTCACTTCATGCCGGAGGCCGGGAGCAAGGGGCGCGCCATGATCGACGGACTGCTCGGGGAGCCGGGAGATCAGTGCGCCGGCCGAAACTCCCCAGGGCTGATCGTGGCCGATTTGCCGGAACACGGGAATCTTGGGGAGGTCATGGATTGCAAGGCCAAGGGATCGCGTAGCCTGGCGAGATGCTGTCCGAGGTCACTGCCACCCGCTATATCGCACCCCTGCGGTCCGGTGGTTCCGTGCCCGGGATCGTCGAGGCCGACGACCTCGGCACGTACGTCGTCAAGTTCACGGGGTCCGCGCAGGGACGCAAGGCGTTGGTCGCCGAGGTGATCGTCGGTGAGCTGGCCCGTGCCCTGGGGCTGCGTTTCCCGGAGCTGGTCCTGGTGGACTTCGACCCGGCGATCGCCGACGGCGAGCCCCACCAGGAGGTACGGGAACTGCACTCCGCCAGTGCCGGGGTCAACCTCGGCATGGACTACCTGTCGGGCGCGCAAGACTTCACGCCCGAGGTCGCCGAGGTCTTCCCCGTCGATCCGGTGGAGGCCGGCCGGACCGTCTGGCTCGACGCGCTGACGGTGAACGTGGACCGGACCACGCACAGCTCCAATCTGATGGTCTGGCCGACGTTCGGCGTCGCCCCGCCGCGTCTGTGGCTCATCGATCACGGTGCCGCGCTCGTTTTCCATCACCGCTGGGCCGCCTCCGACCCGGCGAAGGCGTACGACTTCCGTCACCACGCCCTCGGCGGCTACGCGCCCGACGTCCGCGCCGCCGACGCCGAACTGGCGCCCCGGGTGACCGAGGAACTGCTGCGGGCCATCACCGACGAGGTGCCCGACGCCTGGCTGGCCGACGACCCGGACTTCGCGACGCCCGACGCGGCCCGCGAGGCGTACGTGGCGTATCTCCACGCGCGCGTGCGGGCCTCACCGGCGTGGCTGCCGACCGACTTCCCCGCCGCGGAGGAACTGGCCGAGGAGAACGCGCGCCGCGCGGCCCGGACCCGGCAGGGCCGCCCGGACTGGCTCAAGCGCGTCCCCGACCTGCACGGCAAGCCGGAGGCGGAACGGGACTGGTCGGTGCACCTGGGATCACGGCCGGGATGAGGGCTGGATCCTGCTCGGACCCCGCGGGCCCGCTCACGCCGCCGCCTGCTCGGTGACGACGAGGTCGAAGAACCCCCAGTGCAACCCGGCGGGCAGAGTGCCCGACAGGATCCGGCCGCACTTCTGCGTCACGATGTGCGAGGAGCCCCGGTGCTGGCTTCCGGCGTGGCTGTCGCGGAAGAAGCGTTGCAACGCGCCGTCCCGCATGACCTGGGCACCCGCGAAGCGATGCACGAGCTGACTGATCTCCAGCGCGGTCCGGGTGGCGAGGCTGCAGGCGAGCCGCGACATCGTCTCCTGCTCGTCGTCGAGCGGGGCCTGGGCCGCGAGCGTCGACTCGTTGTCGCGCCAGGTCTCGCGCAGCAGTGCCGTGGTGCCCCGGACGTGCGAGAAGTGCCGTGCGTACTCCGCGAAGAACTCGTCACTGGTGACCGGGGACCCCGCTGCGGGGTCCTCGCGCTGCGTCAGCTCGCGCAGTTCGTCGAGCATGCGCCGTCCGATCCCCTGCGACCAGGCCGCCTGATGCAGCCCGGCCAGCAGCGCGGGACTCAGGCCCTGCAGGGAACGGCCCCGCCGGGCGTGCTCCGGGCCGGGGCGGAAGACATAGGTGTCCTTGACCAGCAGGTCTTCGGCCCGGTAGTCGAGGCTGGCGGTCGCCCGCAGCCCGAGCATGTCCCAGTTGTCGCTGATCCGCAGGGCGGCGCGGGGAACCAGGCAGACCAGCCTCTCTCCCGTCCCCTGGACCGTCACCGCGAGATTGAGGTGGGTGGCCATGGACACCCCGGCCGCGAACTGCCAGACGCCGTTCACCCGGTAGCCGCCGTCCTCCCGTACGGCCTGGCCGGTGCACGTGGTGGACTGCCCCGCCACCAGGGGAAACGCTTCCTGGGTGAAGAGTTCGGTCACCGCCTCGTCGCCTGCATGGGCCTGAGCCATCGCGGGGGATCGAGAAGGGCCACCGCGTCGTTTTTGCCGGCCATGCGCTCGGTCACAGGGGCGACGCCCAGGCCCGCGGCGACGAAAGCGAGCGCGGTCTGTGGCGTGGAGACCTCGATGACTTCGAAGGAATGGTCGGCCGACAGGGCTTTCTCCGCGGCGTCGGGCATTCCCGAGAAGGCGGGAATCGGGGACGGGAGAATCCAGCGACCCCAACCTTTTCCGTCAGGGTGCTGTTCCTTCGCGCGATATTTCGGCACGGCGAGCTTGATGTCGATATCGATAACGGGAGACCACTCGCAGATGTCCGCGACGAACCCGGCGAATTGTGCGGGGGCGAACGGAACGCAGCCCATGTCCAATTCACCGGCCCGAATCCGTTGAACGATCACATCGGGAGTGACGTCGATCAGACTCACGCGGGCGCTGGGAGCCTGGTCGAGGAACTCCGCCAGGACATCGGCGGTGATTTCGTTGATGACCATGGGCTCCACGCCGATGCGCAGGTCTCCGGCCGCCCCCTCGGCCATCGACCTCAGTGTCTCGACCGCACGGTTCCGGTCGGCGAGCAGGCGCTCGCCTCTGGAGAGCAGGTGGAGCCCGGCCTGGGTGGGGTGGACACCCTTCGCCGTCCGCTCGAGAAGGCGCACACCGAGCTCCCGCTCCAGCTTCGCGACGGCGTGACTCACCGGCGGCTGTGTCATGTTCATATTCTTGGAGGCCTGCGAAACCGAGCCGGCCTCGACAATGGCCCTGAAGTACTCGAGTTGGCGAAAATCCATGCCGTCTGCATTTCATGGCTCCCGGGGAATGTCAACAGATGATCGACCGACTCGGAGAAGGCTGAATGGGTCAGCCAAATGGACTCGGCGCTTCGTGGATATGACCGCCCGCAGCGCCGGACAGTCCCTTCGCGTACCGGGAGCGCGTCGAGTTCCGGGGTGCGGGCGGCCGAGCAACCCCCGGGTGCCCGTGGCCCCCGGAGGTCTCCCGGGGGCCACGGGCACGGGTGAGCGTCAGCCCTGGAGCTGCTCGTACGCCGGCAGGGTGAGGAAGTCGGCGTAGTCCTCGTCGAGGGAGACCTTCAGGAGCAGGTCGTGGGCCTGCTGCCAGTGGCCCGCCGCGAAGGCCTCGTCGCCGGTCTCGGCGCGGATGTTCGACAGTTCCTCGGCGGCGACCCTGCGGGCCAGTTCTGCGGTGACCCGCTCGCCGTTGTCGAGGACGACACCCGCGTTGATCCATTGCCAGATCTGGGAGCGGGAGATCTCGGCGGTGGCCGCGTCCTCCATCAGGTTGAAGATGGCGACCGCACCCATGCCGCGCAGCCAGGCCTCGATGTAGCGGATACCGACCTGGACGGCGTTGACCAGGCCCGCGTACGTCGGCTTGGCCTCCAGGGAGTCGATCGCGATCAGGTCGGCGGCGCTGACGTGGACGTCCTCGCGCAGCCGGTCCTTCTGGTGCGGCTTGTCGCCCAGCACCCTGTCGAAGGCCTCCATGGCGATCGGGACCAGGTCCGGGTGGGCGACCCAGGAGCCGTCGAAACCGTCCTTCGCCTCGCGGTCCTTGTCGGCGCGGACCTTCTCGAACGCGACCTTGTTGACCTCCGGGTCCCGGCGGGAGGGGATGAAGGCCGCCATACCGCCGATCGCGTGCGCGCCCCGCTTGTGGCAGGTACGTACGAGGAGTTCGGTGTACGCCCGCATGAACGGGGCCGTCATCGTGACCGCGTTGCGGTCCGGGAGGACGAACCTGGCGCCGCCGTCACGGAAGTTCTTGACGATGGAGAACAGGTAGTCCCAGCGTCCCGCGTTCAGCCCCGAGGCGTGATCGCGCAGTTCGTAGAGGATCTCCTCCATCTCGTACGCGGCCGTGATCGTCTCGATGAGGACGGTGGCGCGGACGGTGCCCTGGGGGATGCCCAGATAGTCCTGCGCGAACACGAACACCTCGTTCCACAGGCGGGCCTCCAGGTGGGACTCCGTCTTCGGGAGGTAGAAGTACGGGCCCTTGCCGAGGTCGAGGAGACGCTTGGCGTTGTGGAAGAAGTACAGCCCGAAGTCGACCAGGGCACCGGGCACCTGAGTGCCGTCCGGGGCGATGAGGTGCCGCTCGTTCAGGTGCCAGCCGCGCGGGCGCGTGACGACCGTCGCCAGCTCCTCGTCCGGGCGCAGGGCGTAGGACTTGCCGGACGCCGCGTCGGTGAAGTCGATGGTCCGGGTGTAGGCGTTGATCAAGTTGAGCTGGCCGAGGATCACGTTCTCCCAGGTGGGCGCGGAGGCGTCCTCGAAGTCCGCGAGCCAGACCTTCGCGCCCGAATTGAGGGCGTTGATGGTCATCTTGCGGTCGGTGGGGCCGGTGATCTCGACGCGGCGGTCGTTCAGGGCCTCGGGGGCCGGGGCCACCCTCCAGGAGTCGTCCGCGCGGACGGCGGCCGTCTCCGGGAGGAAGTCGAGCGTGGAGGTGCGGGCGATCTCGGCACGGCGCTCCGCGCGGCGGGCGAGGAGTTCGTCACGCCGGGGCGTGAACCGCCGGTGCAGCTCGGCCACGAAGGCGAGTGCCGCCTCGGTGAGGACCTCCTCCTGCCCGGGCAGGGGTTCGGCGTCGACGATGGCCAGCGGGGACGGCGCTGGTGCGGACATCAGCTGTCACTTCCTTCAGGCGGGCGCTCTGGGCGCTGGATAGTAGTTTCCTTATCGTGGAAGTTCAATGCTCTGTTGATGTCGAGGATCTTCGGGTCGAGGCGCTTCGGTTCGGGTCACGGTGGCGCTCGGTGCCCTTCCGTTCACTCGAGGCGGGCCAGATCCTCCTCCGTGTCGATGTCGTAGGGCTCGGCCACGTCCCCGCACTCGACGAGCGTGACCCGGTCCGCGTGCTTCTTCAGGTAGGCGCGCGCCCCCCGGTCGCCCGTCGCGGTCGCGGCGACGCCGGCCCAGTGCCCGGACCCGAACAGGACCGGGTGACCGCGTACGCCGGCGTAGGTGGCCGAGGCGAGCGACTCCCGCGACTCTCGCGCCGCGCGTGCGCCGAGTACCCGCGCGACCGCCTCTGGCCCGATCCCGGGTTGGTCGACCAGCAGGACCAGTGCGGCCCGTGCGTCCGTACCGGCCAGCGAGGCGAGCCCGGCCCGTAGGGACGAGCCCATGCCCCGCTCCCATCCAGGGTTGTCGACGAGCACGCAGCCCGGCAATGAGGCACGCGCGCGCACCTCGTCCGCCCCCGCGCCGAGCACCACGTGGACGCGCTCGCAGCCGCCCTCGCGCAGGGACCGTACGGCGTGCTCCACGAGCGGTCGCCCCCGGTGCGTCAGCAGTGCCTTGGGGCGGCCGCCCAGCCGTCGTCCGCCGCCTGCCGCGAGCAGCAGTCCCGCGACCCGTTCCGGGACCGCCTGTGCGGTGTCCGGGCTCGTCCGAGGTATCGTCATGCGCCCTGCATACCGCACTTGCCGCCGGGTGTCCGCGCGGTGCGATGGGGGGTGCGGAGGCGGCGCGCGGAGGGGTGGGAAGAGGGCGGGGGAGGGGCGCATCGAGCGCGCGATGTCACGCTCTGGAGCAAACCGATGACGCAGCGGACTGGCGCGGAGGGCCGGCGTGGCGTTTACTGGCGCGCACCGGCGACGGGGGCGGCGAGGCCGGTGGGGAGAGGTGCACCGTGGTGCGTGAGGGGGAGGACTGTGTTGCGGAGCGTAGAGCAAAGGCGTACGGGCGGCAGTCGTCAGGAGGACCCGCGGGTGACGGGGCTGCGCTCCGCCGTGTCCCGGCTGCGGCGCCAACTCGCGTCCCACCCCGCGGAGTTCTCTGACCGGAGCATCGCGGAGGAGGAGCTGGCCGCACTGGACGCCATGGTGGCGGACGGCAATGCCGAGATCCCCCGGTTGCGCCGTTCCCTGCTGCTGATCGCCGGCGCGATCGGCTCGGTGAGCGCACTGGCCCCGGGGCTGCGGGAGGTGCGGGACGCGGTGGAACTGTTCGAACCGTCACCCCGAGGTTGACGGACAAGCTTGCGAAACGCCTTTCGAAAGGGGGCGTGCGCGGGCGCTGCGGTCGAGGGGCGGCGGGTCTGCGGGGCGGCCGACCGGGCCGGGCGACGGGGTCGCGTCAGACCGTCGGGCCGCCGCCCGGAGTGGTGAGCACCTCGGAGAGTTCCGCGGCCACCTGCTGGAGTACCGGCACGATCCGCTCCGTGGCCGACTCCGTGACCCGCCCCGCGGGGCCGGAGATCGAGAGGGCCGCGGCGGTGGGGGAGTCGGGCACCGGAACGGCGAGGCAGCGCACGCCGATCTCCTGCTCGTTGTCGTCGATGGCGTAGCCCTGGTGGCGCACCTCGTCGAGCGCCGCCAGGAACCCCTCCGGCGTGGTGATGGTCTTGTCCGTCGCGGCGGGCATCCCGGTACGGGCGAGCAGAGCTCGTACGTCCTCCGGCGGAAAACCTGCGAGCAGGGCCTTGCCCACACCGGTGGAGTGCGGCAGGACGCGCCGGCCGACCTCGGTGAACATCCGCATGGAGTGCTTGGACGGCACCTGCGCGACGTACACGACCTCGTCCCCGTCGAGCAGCGCCATGTTCGCCGTTTCGCCCGTCTCCTCCACCAGGCGGGCCAGGTACGGGCGTGCCCAGGTGCCCAGCAGTCGGGAGGAGGACTCGCCGAGCCTGATCAGGCGTGGGCCGAGCGCGTAACGGCGGTTGGGCTGCTGGCGCACGTAACCGCATGCGACGAGGGTGCGCATCAGGCGGTGGATGGTCGGCAGGGGCAGCCCGCTGCTCGTCGACAGCTCGCTGAGACCGACCTCGCCGCCCGCGTCCGCCATCCTTTCGAGCAGGTCGAAGGCGCGCTCGAGGGATTGGACCCCGCCGGAGGCGGACCGGGCGGAGCCGTTGGTGCTGGCGCTGGACGTCGGCACGGCGCGTTTCCTTTCGGGGCTGCGGGAAGGGGAAGCCTACCCCGCGGCCGGTGGGCTGCCCGATGGTGCGTCACTGCATTCTGTTTATCGGAATTCTAATTCCGCTTTATGGAAACGTCCAGAGAGGGGCCATTGGTCGCTCTCCGGGCAGTGTGCCCCTTGACGACGGGAAGGGGGAGTGAAGACTCCTTCAACAGAAAGTTGAAATCCCGGGAAGAACGCCGGTGGAAGGGAGGCGGGCACGGGTGTCCGACACCGAACTGGTACTGCGCTCGACGCGCGTCATCACTCCCGAGGGAACGCGGGCCGCGTCGGTCGCGGTCGCCGACGGCATCGTCACGGCCGTCCTGCCGTACGAGGCATCCCTCCCCGGGACGGCCCGCCTGACGGACCTCGGCGGCGACGTTCTGCTGCCCGGCCTGGTCGACACCCACGTGCACGTCAACGACCCGGGCCGTACCGAGTGGGAGGGCTTCTGGACCGCCACCCGCGCGGCGGCGGCCGGCGGCATCACGACGCTCGTCGACATGCCGCTCAACTCCCTCCCACCGACGACGACGGCCGGTCACCTGCGCATCAAGCAGCGGGCCGCCGCGGGCCGGGCACATGTCGACGTCGGCTTCTGGGGCGGCGCCCTGCCGGGCAACGTCACGGACCTGCGCCCGCTGCACGAGGCCGGGGTCTTCGGCTTCAAGGCGTTCCTGTCGCCGTCCGGCGTCGACGAGTTCCCGCACCTCGGACCGGAGCAACTGGCCCGCGCCCTGGCGGAGATCGCCGCCTTCGACGGGCTGCTGGTCGTGCACGCCGAGGACCCGCGCCACCTCGCCGCCGCCCCGCTCCGCGGCGGCCCGAAGTACGCCGACTTCCTCGCCTCCCGTCCGCGCGACGCCGAGGACACCGCCGTCGCCCTGCTCCTCGCGCAGGCGAAGCGTCTCGACGCGCGCGTGCACATCCTGCATCTGTCCTCGAGCGACGCGCTGCCGCTGATCGCCGAGGCCAAGTCCGACGGGGTACGCGTCACCGTCGAGACCTGCCCCCACTACCTGACCCTCACCGCCGAGGAAGTCCCGGACGGTGCGAGCGAGTTCAAGTGCTGCCCGCCCATCCGCGAAGCCGCCAACCAGGACCCGCTCTGGCGGGCTCTGGCGGACGGCGTCATCGACTGCGTGGTCACCGACCACTCCCCGTCCACCGCCGACCTCAAGACCGCCGACTTCGCCACCGCCTGGGGCGGCATCTCCGGCCTCCAGCTCAGCCTGTCCGCCGTCTGGACCGAGGCCCGGAGGCGGGGCCACGGCCTGGAGGACGTCGTGCGCTGGATGTCGACGCGCACGGCGGAGCTGGTCGGCCTCGGCACCCGCAAGGGCGCCATCGCGCCCGGCCGCGACGCCGACTTCGCCGTCCTCGCACCCGACGAGACCTTCACCGTCGACCCGGAGGGGCTCCAGCACCGCAACCGGGTGACGGCGTACGCGGGTAGAACCCTGTACGGCGTCGTGAAGTCCACCTGGCTGCGCGGTCGGCGCGTCATGGCCGACGGCGAATTCACCGAACCGAAGGGCCACCTGCTCACCCGCATCCCCTGACGCCGGGGCGAGGACGCGGAGACGGAAGGCGCCGGACGACCGACCCACTCGACCCCGTCTCCCGCTCCCGACTGCCGACCTCCGGCCACCGGCTCCCCACCCCCGAAAGGCAGGATCGGATCACCGTGACGGCGCAGTATCCCTCCCCGTGGCCCCGCTTCAGCGGCGACGCGGCCCCCTACGGCGGCGGTGACCCCTACGCGGACTACCGCACCGCCGACTTCCCCTTCGCCGACCTCACCGATCTCGCCGACCGTCGGCTCGGCGCCGGTGTCGTCGCCGCCAACGACGAGTTCTTCGCCCAGCGCGAGAACCTGCTGCTGCCCGAGCGCCCGCTGTTCGATCCAGAGCACTTCGGGCACAAGGGCAAGGTCATGGACGGCTGGGAGACCCGGCGCCGCCGCGGCCCCTCCGCCGGGCAACCCTGGCCAGCGCCCGAGGACCACGACTGGGCGCTGATCCGCCTCGGCGCGCCCGGAGTCGTCCGAGGCGTCGTCGTCGACACCGCCCACTTCCGCGGCAACCATCCCCAGGCCGTATCGGTCGAGGGCGCCTCGGTGCCCGGTTCCCCGACACCGGAGGAACTGCTCTCGGACGGGGTGAAGTGGACGACGCTTCTCCCGCGCACCCCGGTGGGCGGCCACGCCGCCAACGGCTTCGCCGTCTCGGCCGGGCGGCGCTTCACCCACCTGCGCCTGTCCCAGCACCCCGACGGCGGCATCGCGCGCCTGCGCGTGTACGGCGACGTCGTCCCGGACCCCGGGTGGCTGGGCGCCCTGGGCACCTTCGACGTCGTCGCCCTGGAGAACGGCGGCCGGGTCGAGGACGCGTCCGACCGCTTCTACTCACCGGCCGCGAACACCATCCGGCCCGACCGCTCCCGCAAGATGGACGACGGCTGGGAGACCCGGCGCCGCCGGGACCGGGGCCACGACTGGATCCGCTACCGGCTCACCGGTCAGGCACGGATCCGCGCCCTCGAGATCGACACGGCGTACCTGAAGGGCAACAGCGCCGGCTGGGCCTCGGTGTCGGTACGGGACGCCGAGGGCGGCGTGGCGGACGGAGAGGGCGGGGGCGACGGCTGGCGGGAGATCCTGCCCCGCACCCGTCTCCAGCCCGACACCAACCACCGCTTCGTCCTCCCCGTCCCGACGATCGGTACGCACGCGCGCGTGGACATCTTTCCCGACGGCGGCATCTCCCGGCTGCGCCTGTTCGGCTCGCTGACCGAGCAGGGCTCGACCGCCCTGGCCGCCCGCCACCGGGAACTGGCCGGCTGACCCACGAGCCCCGGCGGGTCCGGCGAGTCATCGCGGCCCGACCGGGGCGTGGGGCCGTCCGCCGGGTTCGTGCCGGTGTCGCGTGCAGATCGCCCCGCTCGTCCACGACGCCGGTTTCCTGGAGGACACCCGGGAGTGCTGACGTGCCGTGCCGTCACTCGCCGGGCAGCGCGAGCAGCCGCTCGATCGTGCGCAGAACGCCGTCGTCGTTGTTGGACGGGGCCACATGGCGGGCGCGGTTCAGGACGTCGGGATGCGCGTTGGCCATGGCGAAGGACCACTCGGCGGCGTCGAGCATTTCCAGGTCGTTGAGGTAGTCGCCGAACACCAGCGTCTGGGCGGGGGTGACGTTCAGTTCCCGCTGGACGCGGCGCAGGGCGGTGCCCTTGTCGGCGGTCCGGTTCATCACGTCGACCCAGTGCTCGCTGGAGACGACGACCTGGTGGGTGGAGGCGAATTCGGTCAGGGCCGGTGCGATGGTGCGGGCCGCGGGGGCGAAACCGAATATCGCGATCTTGTTGATCTCGTCGTCGACGACGGTGGCGTCCGCGACGTTCCGGTGGGCGACGTAGTACTGGGCGACCTTGGCGAGGAAGGCCGCGTCGGTGCGCTCGGTGTAGGCGTGGCGCTTGCCGCAGACGACGACGCCGACGTCCGTGCCGTCGTCCGCCAGTCGGCGCACCGTCCTGACGAGCCGGGCGGCGACGGCGGGGTCCAGCGGGTCGGAGGCGAGTTCGATGCCGTCGCGGACCACCTGGGTGCCGTTCTCCGCGATGAAGACCATGCCGTCGTCGAAGCCCTTGAACAGACGGGCGAGGGTGGCGTATTGACGGCCGCTCGCCGGGCTGAACAGCACACCGCGCTCGCGCAGGAGCGACATGGTCCGGCGCAGCCGCCGCGGCGGATTTCCGGCGTCGTCCAGGAGGGTGCCGTCCATGTCGGTGACGACCAGCCTGATGTCGACCGGCACGCCGGGCAGGTGGGGGAGGCTGGTGGACACGGTGGGCGACGCGGTGGACGCGGTCATGGAAGGATCCTGTTCTGCATCTTCGGGGACGGTTTCGGCCGGGCCGCGGCCATTCTAGTAAGGATCCTTGCCTAATTCGTTGGGACGGCTTGGCGCCCCTGGTGCGCACGCGACGGGCCCGCCTCCCGAGCGCGGTGGCGCAACAGGACGGGGCGTCAGCGCGCCCGAGGGCTTCCGGACCTCACCCGAAGGGCGATGCCGCCCCGCCGGTGATCTCCCTCAGCCGTACCGCTCTGCGCTCCCGCCGGGACACCTCGCACGCCTCCGCGACGCGCAGTGCCTGCAGGGCCTCGCGCCCGTCGCAGGGGTTGGCCCGCTCACCGCGCACCACCTCGACGAACGCGATCAGTTCCGCCTCGTACGCGGGCCCGAAACGCTCCACGAACCCGGTCCACGGCTTGTCCGCGGCCGGCGGCCCGGTCGGCTCGGTGGACGCGATCGGCGTACGGTCGTCCAGGCCGACCACGATCTGGTCCCGCTCCCCGGCGAGCTCCATGCGTACGTCGTAGCCCGCGCCGTTCATCCGCGTCGCGGTGAGGGCGGCGAGTGTGCCGTCGTCGAGGGTGAGGAGCGCCGCGCCGGTGTCCACGTCGTCCGCCTCGCGGAACATGGCCGGACCGGCGTCGGAGCCGACGGCGTAGACGTCCACGACCTCCCGGCCGGTCACCCAGCGCACGAGGTCGAAGTCGTGGATCAGGGTGTCCCGGTACAGCCCGCCGGACTGCGGCAGGCACCCGGCAGGCGGCGGCTCCGGGTCGCCGCTCATCGCCCGTACGGTGTGCAGCCGGCCGAGCCGTCCCGAGCGCACCGCCTCACGCGCGCCCAGGTAGCCCGGGTCGAACCGGCGCTGGAAGCCCATCTGGAGGACGGTCCCGGCCGCCTCGACCTCCGTGACCGCTTGTAACGTACCGGCCAGATCCAGGGCGATGGGCTTCTCGCAGAACACCGGCAGCCCCGACCGGGCTGCCCGGCCGATGAGTTCGGCGTGGGCGGACGTGGCCGTCGTGATCACCAAGGCGTCCACCCCCCAGGTGTAGATCTCGTCCACCCCGGGCGCCGCCGTCTCACCGAGCCGGTGTGCGAGTGCCTGTGCCCGAGCCGGTTCCGCGTCCGTGAGGATCAAGGAACCGACGTCGCGGTGCCTGCTGAGTGTGTGGGCGTGAATGGTGCCGATACGGCCCGTACCGATGACCCCGATGCGCATGGGAACAACCTGCGGCCCGCGCCCCTCCCTGTCAATCCGCATGTCCGGACAATCGAACGACACGACTTCCCGTCAACCACGCGTGGGACTACGCTCGGGCCGTGCCGAAACCAGGAGTGGACCCGACCGTGCAGCTGGATCTGAGCGTGGACCGAGGCTCCCCCGTACCGCTGTACTTCCAGCTCGCCCAGCAACTGGAGGCCGCCATCGAGCACGGCAGGCTGACCCCGGGGAGCCTGCTGGGCAACGAGATCGAGCTCGCCGGGCGGCTCGGCCTGTCCCGGCCGACCGTCCGTCAGGCCATCCAGTCCCTCGTCGACAAGGGTCTGCTCGTACGGCGGCGAGGGGTGGGCACCCAGGTGGTGCACAGCCAGGTCAAGCGCCCCCTGGAGCTCAGCAGCCTCTACGACGACCTGGAGTCGGCGGGCCAGCGCCCGGCCACGAAGGTCCTGGTCAACACGGTCGTCCCCGCGTCCGCCGAGGTCGCGGCGGCCCTCGGTGTGGCAGAGGCGGGCGAGGTGCACCGGATCGAGCGGCTGCGGTTCGCGCACGGCGAGCCGATGGCGTACCTGTGCAACTACCTGCCATCCGGGCTGCTCGACCTGGACACCGGTCAGTTGGAGGCCACCGGCCTGTACCGGTTGATGCGGTCCGCCGGGATCACCCTGCACAGCGCCCGCCAGGCCATCGGCGCCCGCGCCGCCAGTGCCGTCGAGGCCGAGCGGCTCGGTGAGGAGACGGGCGCCCCGCTGCTCACCATGCAGCGGGTGACCTTCGACGACACCGGACGCGCCGTGGAATTCGGCACCCACATCTACCGGCCCGGCCGCTACTCGTTCGAGTTCCAGCTGCTCGTACGGTCGTGAAGCCGGTGAGATCCAGCGTGAACATCCCAGTGAACACCAGGGACTTGAGCCGATCCTCGTCACATTGTCCGGACAATGTGACCGGCTTCGGTGCGGTCGGTGCGCAGATGCGGGGCGTCGTTCCGGGGAGGGAGCCGCCGGCACGCACCAGGAGGCCGCCGCGAGTGCCCCAGGAGCGGCAGGCGTCACGCGATGCGTTTGCGCCCGAGTACGCCACCCAGGGTCACGGTGAGGCAGAATCGGCGACAATGAGCACCTACCGCGACCTCACACTGCCCAGGGCGCTGAGTTCCGCTCGGGCGGGCGCAACCCCCATCGGCTCCCGCCGTACACCCGTGCTCCGCACGGTCGGTACCCGGGAACGCCGCTCCCACCTGTCGGCCCCGCGCGTGCCGACTGTTGGCATCGACATCGGCGGTACGAAAGTGATGGCGGGCGTCGTCGACGCCGACGGCAACATTCTGGAGCGGCTCCGCACCGAAACCCCGGACAAGTCGAAGAGCCCGAGAGTCGTCGAGGACACCATCGTCGAACTGGTGCTGGACCTGTCCGACCGGCACGACGTGCACGCGGTCGGCATCGGCGCGGCCGGCTGGGTCGACGCCGACCGCAATCGCGTGCTGTTCGCCCCGCACCTGTCGTGGCGCAACGAGCCGCTGCGCGACCGGCTCGCCGGACGCCTGGCCGTCCCCGTCCTGGTCGACAACGACGCCAATTCCGCCGCCTGGGCCGAATGGCGCTTCGGCGCCGGCCGCGGCGAGGACCACCTCGTCATGATCACGTTGGGTACCGGCATCGGCGGCGCGATCCTCGAGGAAGGTCAGGTCAAGCGCGGCAAGTACGGCGTCGCCGGCGAGTTCGGCCACATGCAGGTCGTCCCCGGCGGCCACCGCTGCCCCTGCGGCAACCGCGGCTGCTGGGAGCAGTACAGCTCCGGCAACGCACTGGTCCGGGAGGCGCGCGAACTGGCCGCCGCCGACTCGCCGGTCGCCTACGGGATCATCGAGCACGTCAAAGGGAACATCGCCGAGATCAGCGGCCCGATGATCACCGAGCTGGCCCGTGAGGGCGATGCCATGTGCATCGAGCTCCTCCAGGACATCGGCCAGTGGCTCGGCGTCGGCATCGCCAACCTCGCCGCCGCCCTCGACCCCTCCTGCTTCGTCATCGGCGGCGGGGTCTCGGCCGCCGACGACCTGCTGATCGGCCCCGCGCGGGACGCCTTCAAGCGCCACCTCACCGGCCGCGGCTACCGCCCCGAGGCCCATATCGTCCGCGCCCAGCTCGGCCCCGAGGCCGGCATGGTGGGCGCCGCCGACCTCGCCCGCCTGGTCGCCCGCCGCTTCCGCCGCGCCAAGCGCCGCCGGGTCGAGCGGTACGAGCGCTACGAGCGGTACGCGGAGGCCCGCCGAACCCCCCAGGAGACGCTGTGACGGGCGACCTTCCCCCGCAGGCACGCTTTCCCGGCAGGCCCCGGCCGCCCGAGGACCGCCTGCACATGATCCGCCGCAGGGCGCTCACCCTGCTGATCATCGTGCTGCTCATCGGCGTCCCGGCCGGGTACCTGGTGATCTCCGCGAACCAGAGCCGCGCGAGCGGCAAGAACAAGGAGGCGAAGTACTCGGCCAACGGCCTGACCCAGGGCTGGCCGTCGAAGCTGCAGCGCCGCCTCTACCAGGTGCCGGTCCCGCACCCCGCCTGGTGGGTGGCCACCTACGAGACCAACAACTGGAAGACCAGCCGCCTCTACGTCGAGTTCGAGACCACCGACGCCGGCCTGAGCGCCTTCCTCACCAGCATGGGGGTGCAGCAGGACGAACTGAAGCGGGACGACATCACCATCAGCGACCGCGACCAGGAGATCACCGGCTGGAAGTTCGACCGCCCCGGCACGTGGTCCGGGCTCGTCAACGAGCAGAAGGACCCCGCGCCGACCCACGAGGTCGTCGTCAACCACGGCAAGCCGGGCTTTCCCAAGGTGTACGTCGTCTCCCGGACGGTTCCCTGACCCCGCGCCGCTCCCTCGCTCCCTCCCGTCCCGACCGCCCGGTCAGGGCGCCGGGACCGATTGTCAGTGCCCGCCCGTAGAGTCGAAGACGGCTGAGGGACGGCTGATCCGGCCACGCGGGCGGAGCGGACGGGAACGGGCGGGAGGTGACAGGACGGATGAGCGAGGGGGCGACCGTGACGGCCGAGCTGCGCACGGCCGGGACGGAGACCGCCGAGATCGCTGAGAACACGGGGACGACGGAGATCTCCGTCGGTCTCGCCGCGGTGTTCCTGCCCGCACCCCTTCCGCGCGACGGCCGGATCGCCTTCTACGACCCCGAGGGCGATCCCGTCGCTCCCACGGATCCGACCGCCCCCGCACCGGAGCCCGCCCCGCGTACGCGGCTCACCGTCACCCGCCCGCACGGCGCCGGGGTTCGGCGGCGGACGGTCAGCGCCCACTCCCTGCCCCTCGACGAGGCCCTGCCACTGCTGGTCCGCGCCCGGCACGATCCCACCGCCCACCCCGCCACCGCCTGCTGGGGCGCCGCCGCCCTGCACGCGCTGCGGCTCACCGCCCGCGGCCGGCTACTGCCCGGCCTGACGACCACCGGCCACGACGCCTGGCGGGCCGGCCCGCTCGACCCCGACGACGTGGCGCACCTGCGCGCGGTGGCCGCGGCCCTGCCGTTCGAGGGCCACGCAGTCCCGCTTCCCGGCTCCGGTCCGCTCCGGCTGCCGGAGCCGGAAGCACTCGTCCGCGCCTTCCTCGACGCGGTCGCGGACACCCTGCCCCGCACCCCCGCCGCGCCGTACGCCTCGGGACTGCCGTTCGCCGCGCGGAAGGCCCAGCGGCTGCCCGGCGCCCACGACTGGGCCGCCGAGGTCGCCGCCGGAATGGACGCCGGGGTGCGCGTCTCGCTCCGCCTCGACCTCTCCGCGTACGACCTGTTCGACGGTGCCGACGAGGGCGAGGGCGGTGCAGTCGCGCGCGGGGCGGGCGCGGCGATCGTTCAGGTGCACAGCCTCGCCGACCCCACCCTCGTCACTGACGCGGCGGCCCTGTGGGCGGGCACGGCGGGCAGCGCGTTCGGCCCCCGCGCGCGCGTGGACGCAGCCCTCGCCGTCCGCCGGGCGGCCCGCGTCTGGCCCCCGCTGGACCGGCTCTCCGACCAGGACGTACCCGACGTGCTGGCCCTGTCGGAGGACGAGTTGAACGATCTGCTCGGCGTGGCCGCGACCCGGCTCGCCGCGGCCGGTGTCGCCGTGCACTGGCCCAGGGATCTCGCCCAGGACCTGACCGCGACGGCGGTGGTCCGGTCGGCGCCCGGTTCGGCGACCGACGGGAGCGGCTTCTTCGAGAGCGAGGACCTGCTGCGGTTCGGCTGGCAGCTCGCGCTCGGCGGCGATCCGCTCACCGAGGCCGAGATGGACGCCCTGGCCGAGGCCCACCGCCCGGTCGTCCGGCTGCGCGACCAGTGGGTGCCGGTCGACCCGGCCCTCGTCCGCAAAGCCCGCAAACGGGAGCTGGGTCTGCTCGATCCCGTCGACGCGCTGTCCGTCGCCCTCACCGGCACCGCGGAGGCCGACGGCGAGACCGTCGAGGCGGTCCCGGTCGGCGCCCTGGCGGTGCTCCGCGACCGCCTCACCACCGGCGTGCAGCCCGCCGCTCCACCGCCCGGACTCGACGCCACCCTGCGCGACTACCAGCTGCGCGGCCTGGCCTGGCTCGACCTCATGACTTCCCTCGGCCTGGGCGGCTGCCTCGCCAACGACATGGGCCTCGGCAAGACGATCACCCTCATCGCGCTGCATCTGAAGCGGGCCCGTACCGAGCCGACGCTGGTCGTCTGCCCGGCCTCACTGCTCGGCAACTGGCAGCGGGAGATCACCCGGTTCGCGCCCGGTGTCCCCGTGCGCCGCTTCCACGGCCCGGACCGGACCCTGGACGACCTGGCCGGAGGTTTCGTCCTCACCACCTACGGCACCATGCGCTCGGCCGCCCCGACGCTGGCCGCCCAGCGGTGGGGCATGGTCGTCGCCGACGAGGCGCAGCACGTCAAGAACCCGCACTCGGCCACGGCGAAGGCGCTGCGCACCATCCCGTCCCCCGCGCGCGTGGCGCTCACCGGCACCCCCGTCGAGAACAACCTCTCCGAGCTGTGGGCCCTCCTCGACTGGACGACCCCCGGACTCCTCGGCCCGCTCAAGTCCTTCCGCGCCCGGCATGCCCGCGCGGTGGAGAACGGCGAGGACGACCAGGCCGTCGAGCGACTCTCCCGTCTCGTGCGGCCCTTCCTCCTGCGGCGCAAGAAGTCCGACCCGGGCATCGTCCCCGAACTGCCGCCCAAGACCGAGACGGACCACCCCGTCCCGCTCACCCGTGAACAGGCCGCGCTCTACGAAGCGGTGGTGCGCGAGTCGATGCTCGCCATCGAGACCGCACAGGGCATGGGCCGCCGCGGCCTGGTGCTGAAGCTGCTGACCGCGCTCAAACAGATCTGCGACCATCCGGCGCTCTACCTCAAGGACGAGCACGCACGGACCGGCGGTGACCGCCTGGCGGCCCGCTCGGGCAAACTGACCCTGCTGGACGAACTGCTGGACACCCTGCTCACCGAGGACGGATCGGCCCTGGTCTTCACGCAGTACGTCGGCATGGCCCGGCTGATCACCGCACATCTGACCGAGCGCGCGGTCCCGGTCGAGCTCCTCCACGGAAGTACGCCGGTACCGGAGCGGGAGCGCATGGTGGACCGCTTCCAGAGCGGCACGACCCCCGTCCTGGTCCTCTCCCTGAAAGCCGCCGGCACCGGCCTGAACCTCACCCGCGCGGGCCACGTCGTCCACTTCGACCGTTGGTGGAACCCGGCGGTCGAGGAGCAGGCCACCGACCGTGCCTACCGCATCGGCCAGACCCAGCCGGTCCAGGTCCACCGCCTCATCACCGAGGGCACGATCGAGGACCGCATCGCCGAGATGCTGGAGGCCAAGCGGGCCCTCGCCGACGCGATCCTCGGCTCCGGCGAGTCGGCGCTCACGGAACTGACCGACCGCGAGCTGTCCGACCTGGTCTCCCTGCGGAGGACGTCATGACCCCCCGCCCGTCCGACCAGGCCCGGGAGGCCCTGCGGGCGGCCCGCCGACGCGTGAGCGCCGAACCGGCGGACACCGGCACCCCGGAGCAGCGCCCCGCGCCCGTCCCCGACCCGGGCCCGGACACCGGGGGGCACGGGAAGTCCGCGGGCCAGGAGCAGCGTCCGGGGGACGTGGCCCGCGACGCCCTGCGCAGGGCGGTACTCGCCCGACGCGCGGCGGGAACGGGAAGCCCCGACGCGACCGAGCCCGCGGACGCGGCGGGGGAGGGGGACACGGGCGAGGAGGGCACGAGCGCGGAGACCGGCGACGGGAGTGCGGACAGCGGCGTACCCGTGGATCGGCCCGAAGTGGACACCGCCGCACCGCCGGCAGCCGGAGCCCCCCGAAACCGGCCGATCATGTCGGACCCGTCGGATTCGGCGGACCGACACGGCCGGCGCCCCGGTGACATCGCGCGGGAGGCCTTGCGATCGGCCCGGGAGGAAGCGCTGCGCGCGCGAACGGAGACCGAGGACCGGGGGGCCGCCGCCGGACGCCACACCGGGCGCACCCCGTCGGGCACCACTTCCCGGCTCCCGCGCACCACCCGGGGCGACCGCGCCGAGGGCACCCGGACGAACGAGCGAGGAGCGGGCGGAGGAGCACACCCGGTACGGGAGCTGCTCACCGGCGCCTTCCCCTCGCTCCCCGACGTGCAAGAACCGGCCCCGAAGCCCGACGGAGCCCGCCACGAACCCCCGATACCCCAGGCGTCCCCCGACCCACCCGCCTCCCCTCCGTCGCACACCCCCCGCTCCATGGCCGCCCCCACCCGCGACGGTGAACTCCGACGCACCTTCCCCGCGTTCCCGCCCGGCGCCTCGGACGCCCCGGGGTTCGCCGAGACCTGGTGGGGCAACGCGTGGGTCACGGCGCTGGAGGAGGGCGCGCTGGACGCCGCGCGGCTGGCACGCGGACGCCGATACGCGGAGCGGGGCCACGTCGACGCCGTCACCGTCACCCCCGGCCTCGTCCTCGCCTACGTCCAGGGGAGCCGCCCCCGCCCGTACCGGGTGCAGTTGCGGCTGCGCACGTTCGGGGACGCCGACTGGGAGCGCTTCCTGGACGTCGCCGCCGACCGGCCCGGCCACATCGCGGCCCTCCTGGACAAGGAGCTGCCCCAGTCCCTCGCCGACTGCGGGGTCCCGCTGCTCCCCAGCCCCGGCGACCTCGAACCGCGGTGCAGCTGCCCCGACTTCGGGCACCCCTGCAAGCACGCCGCCGCCCTCTGCTACCAGGCCGCCCGGCTCCTCGACGCCGATCCGTTCGTGCTGCTCCTGCTGCGCGGTCGGGGCGAGCGCCAGCTGATCGACGCCCTGTCCCGGCGCAGCGCCGCCCGCGCGGCCCGCGCCACCCGGGGCAGGGAACAGGAGCCCCTTTCCGGAGTGCGCGCCAGTGAGGCGCTCGCCCCACGCGCTCTCCCACCGCTGCCGGCACCGCTGCCCCCGCCCCCGCATCCCGAGCAGCCGCCGGTGTACCCCGCGTCCCCCGGCGGCCCGGACCCGTTCGCACTCGACCAGCTCGCCACCGACGCCGCCGCCCGCGCCCACACCCTGCTCACCACCGGCCGCGACCCCGTCGGCCGGCTCACGCTGTGGCAGGACGCAGTACGGCTCGCGGCCGCCCGCCCCGGCTCCGGGCTCACCGCGACCACCCGCGCGCTGTACGCCTCGCTCGCCAAAGGGGTCGGCCGTACCCCGGCCGAGCTGGCGCGCGCGGTCGCCGCGTGGCGCCAGGGCGGCCCGACGGGACTCGAGGTCCTGGAGGACCCCTGGGACCCGCCGGCCGGACGCTTCGACCGCGCCCGCCCCCTGCTCCTCGCCGCCGACCTACCCGCCTTCCGCCCCTGGCACAACCACCTCACCCACCCCCGCGGACACGTCCAGCTCCGCCTCGGCCGGGACCACCTCTGGTACGCGTACGAGTCGGAACCGGGCCACGACGACTGGTGGCCCCGAGGCACCCCCGACCCGGATCCCGTCGGCGCCCTGACCGGCCTGGATGCCCCGGACATCCCGGACACCGGGTGAGCCCGGTGCAGGGCGTGGCCCCCTGGAGCGGAGCATGACGCCATAGCGAGGGCGATGGCCCCGAACCGGGCCGATCCGCTTTCCGCAAAGACCCTGAGTCCCGGCCCGCCGGAGGAGGCGCCCATGGCGAAGATCAAGCGAACGGCTGGACGGGCAGGCGGGCTTCTGGTCGCGTTCGCCTTCATGGGGGTCTCGGCATGATTCTGAGGTCGTGACCCGGAGCTACGGTGTAGTCGGGAAGCGTCTTTGAGCCTCGCCTTCTGGATGATCCTCGCCTGTGTGGTCGGCGTCGTCGCCTTGTACGCCTACAGCACTGCGACGACCGGCACGCGCTGAGCAAAGCCCGCAGACCCTGTGGGACTCGGAAAGCCATGGCTGCTGCTCAGGCCGGGTAGCGGGACCCGTTGAGGACGCCACCGAGGACGCGGGTGCGCAGGAGTCTGCGCGTATCGAAGTCGGTGGCGGGCTGTCGGGCCGAGTCGGGTGGCGGCTGACGGCGGGCCCGATGGGGCCGAGGCGCGGTGTGGTGCTTCTGGTAGGGGGCCCGGACCTGTCGGGCGTGGGCCTCGCCCCTGAGGAGGACGTGATCGAGGGCCTCCCGTCGGATGCTACCGATGCTCCTCCCGCCGTGGGCATTCCTCCGCGGCGCTCGCGGCGCGCTCTTGCCGTCTCGACTCTTCGTCGACGATGATGAAGCCCGCCACGTCCAGGACATGGCGCACTTCCTTGACGGGTCGGAGCCACGCACAGATACGGGCGGGCGCCTGCCCCCTCCTGGGCAGGTCAGGCTGCCGGAGACTGCTCGAGGTCCGACGAAGTCAGCCGGCATCCCGCTCGCATCGTCAGCGTTCCGTGGCCGTCTTCTCGGCTTCCTTCTGCGGCGCCGTACTCTCGGCCTTTTCTGCCTTCTTTGCCTGGCCGGGCGGTCGGTGCGGGGTCTCGGTCGCCGCGCCGCCCGGCGTTGCCGCCACGGGTGTGTCCGTGTCGCTTGGTGCGGCTTGTGCCGTCTTGGCCGCAGAGCTGGGTGTGGCCGCGTCGTTGGCGGAGCTGTGGTTCGGGCCGGGGAAGAGGGGCCGACGCTTTGCCCGGGTACGTCGTCGGGGAGTGTGCCGACAGAGGCGCTGGGGTCAAAGGCGCTGGGGTCAGAGGCGCTGGGGTCAGAGGCGCTGGGGTCAGAGGCGCTGGGGTCAGAGGACGGCGCCGCCGCAGACGTCGTGGCCGCCTCCTTCTGCCCTGCGCCACCAGGAGGATCCGACTTCCCAGTGGGGGCACTGGTAGCCCTGGGCGCGCTTCGGTCCTCGCCTGGTGGGGCGGAGTCGTCGGTGACGGCGAAGGCGGTTGCCATGACAGCGGCGAGTACAACGGTCGCGCCGGCCACGAGGGTGCGCCCACGCGCGGGCGTAGCGCGGGGAGCAGCCTGATCCTCGTCGGGCAGCGGATTCATGTGCGTGCGGTCGGCCGTCTGCGACGGCCCGGGGCTGGCGATGAGGCTCGTGACGTGCGCCGACGGACCGGCTTCAAGACGTGCCGTCTCGGCCAACGCCGCCAGTGTGCGGGCGCAGTCGCGGGCTGTTGGGCGGTTCTGCTCGTCCAGGGCTGTCATGTCCCGCAGCAGGACGGCCAGTTGTTCCGGCAGGCAGTGGGGCAGAACGGGGCGGCGGTGCAGTCGCGCGATCGCGGCTTCGAGGGGACCGCCGTCGTACTCGAGCCTGCCGGTGAGGCATTCGAGGAGCACCAGGCCGAGGGCGTACACGTCGGCGGGCCGGCCGACGGGCCGGCCGAGGACCTGCTCGGGGGAGAGGTAGGCGGCGGTGCCGATGAGCGTGCCGGTGGCGGTGCGGGTGGTGGCGTCCAGCAGTCGGGAGATGCCGAAGTCGGTCAGGTGGGGGCGGTGGGAAGTGTCCAGGAGGATGTTGGACGGTTTGACGTCTCGGTGGACGATTCCTGCTTCGTGTGCGTGCGCCAGTGCGTGGGCCAGGTCGACGCCGAGTGCGGCAGTCGCTCGGGGTGGCAGCGGGCCCTTGGCGATGCGGTTTTTCAGTGTGTTGCCTTCGATCAGTTGCATGACCAGGAAGACACGTTCGTTGTGCTGGCCGGCGTCGTAGGCGGTGACAAGCCCGGGGTGGTGCAACCGGGCCAGGATCACAGCTTCGCTGTGCAGGTTCTCCTCGATGTCGATGCCGGTATCGGGCCGAAAGACCTTGACCGCCACCGGTCGTTGCAATCGCAGATCGAAACCTCGGTAGACATCCGCGGCGCCGCCCGAACCAAGGAGATCGTCCAGACGGTACCGGCCGCTCAGTACTTCGGCGGAACACCGGGAAGCCATGGCCCGAGCCGACTCACGAAGCCTCATTCCCTCTCCCACTGCATTGAGGTGCGCATGCTGCTGGCGAGCCGTGGTCGGCGCGCCGCTGGACGCGGGTACCCACGGAGAGCTGGAATACCCCCGGTACAGCACCGCGACGGCACTGCGCGAGGCGAAACCGGCGCCCGCCGGGTACCGCCGGTGTTTGCCGGCTTTCCGGACACGACGCTGCCCTCGCTCTTGGGGCGGCCGGGCGGGGGCAGCGGGGGAGACGGTTCGGGGACGCGCGGTCCCGGTGTCCCGCGTCACGTTCGTGGCTCAGAAATCCTGGTGGGAAGTTCGGGGTGCAGGGTCGGGGCGTTGCAGATCTCGATCGGGCGGTGGCCCGCGAGGGCCTCCTGCGGTCGGATGTGGCGGAAGACGTGCCCCAGGTCCACGAGCAGGTCCTCCAGCCGGCAGGTTCTCCAGCCGGTCTGACCACTCCTCAGCCTCCTCCCGGTCGGTCACGACCGACGGGACATCTGGTAACTCAGCCCGCACGTACGGAAGTTACCCGATACACAAGACCACCGAACTGCGGCGCCTCAAGGATCTCCAACTGAGGGGCCAGCTCAAGAAATGCTCAAGTTCGGTTCACGCCATAGCCAACGAAAATGAATGCACCTACGCTCACCTCCGTCCCAGCCGACTCCTACGTTCGGTCCGGTTGGCCAGTACATCTTCCAATGGAGGTCGAGTCACGGATCAGTTCAGTATGTGGGCGTCGCGGAAGCCCGATAGCGGCCGTGGCGCAAAAGGCGAGCACGAGGTCGTTTCATCCAGAAAGGACAATTCCCGGATGGGATTCATAAGAAGCAGGCTGCGGTGGAGGCGGCTCCTGGCACTTCCAGTCGCAGCGCTTGCCTGTGTTCTGGCGGGTGCCGGTCTCAGCCCCGCCGCGGGGCAGGAAACGGAGGCGAAGGCGTTCGTCCCCGGCACCTCGTACTTCGGCAAGAACGAGTACATCGAGTACGTGGCCGGCAACCTGCCGGTCATCTTCACCGCCCCGCACGGGGGGTCGCTGACCCCGGAGGCCATCCCCGCCCGCACCTCCACCACATGTGGGCCGAAAACCGTCACCCAGACCGACCTGAACACGCAGGATCTCGCCCGCCAGATCCAGCAGGCCTTCTTCGCCAAGACGGGCAAGTACCCGCACGTCGTCATCAACCGTCTCTCCCGTTCGCGCCTTGACGCCAATCGCGACATCGGGGCGGCGGCGTGCGGCAACCCGTTGGCCGAACAAGCCTGGCGCGACTACCACAAGTTCATCGATGCGGCCAAGGCGGACGTGCTCGCCGAATCCGGCCGGGGCTGGTACACGGACCTCCACGGTCACGGGCACGCCGTCCAGCGTCTGGAGCTCGGCTACCAGTTGACCGCCGAGACGCTTCGCCTCTCCGACGCCGAGCTGGACGCTGCGCCGGCCTACGAGCAGGCCGCGTCGTTCCGGACCTTCTCCGAGGAATCACCGCTGCCGTTCTCGGCGCTCCTGCGCGGCCCGACGGCGCTCGGCACCTACCTTGCCGACGCGGGATATCCGTCAGTGCCGAGCCAGCAGGATCCCGCCCCACAGGTGGACGAACCCTATTTCACGGGCGCGGATCCCGGGTACAACACCCCGCGGCACGGCTGTGCGGACGGCGGCCGCATCTGCGGGGTGCAGATCGAGACGCACTACGCCGGCGTGCGGAAGACGCTGACCGACCGCGCCAACTTCGCGACCGCGCTCGCCGACGTCTACCCGGACTTCCTCGCGCAGTTCGGTGTCCGGATCGAGCCCCAGGCGCAGACTCCGCCCACGCCGGGCGACGAGGTCATCGTCGACAACCTGAACTCTTTCAATGACCCGGCCAAGGCGCGTTTCGTCACCTCGGGCAGCTGGGTGGATGGCAACAACAGCCAGTCTCACGGCCTCAACTTCCGGCTGTTGTCGAACCCGACAGCGGGGGACACCGCAGAGTTCCGGTTCTACGTTCCGACGCCAGGGTCGTATGCGATCGATGCCTGGTGGCCGGCGCAGTCCGGTCGATCCAGGAACGTCGTGTATCGGATCCACGAGGACGACGGCAGCACCGCACTCGCGGAATCGGTGCGCGATCAGCGCGTCGACGGGGCACGGTGGAATCCGTTCGGCGTTCACCACTTCAGCAAGGCGGGTTGGGCCAAGGTGGTGGTGTCGCAATCTCCCGGCTCAACCGGTTCGCTTGCCGCGGATGCCGTCCGGGTGACTCTCGCGCACCTGACACCGTCAGAAGGTGTTGCGGTGCTGGCGGGGCTCGTCGGTGAGCTGCCGGTCACCGCGGGGAACGCGCAATCGCTGAACGCGAAGCTCGATGCCGCGAGCGCGCAGTTCAGCCGCGGCAACATCGGAGCGGGAAAGAGCCAGCTCGGTGCGTTCATCAACCAGGTGACGGACTTCGAGCAGGCCGGAAGCCTCTCGGCCGAGCAGGCGCGGCCCGTCATCGCATACGCGGAGCGCGTGATCCGCGACGCTGGGCAGCAGGCCGGTCAGTGACACCGAACCAGACGTTCGTCGATGAAGGGAGGGCATGACTTGCTCTCGAAGAGCCCTGGGCTGCGTCCTGCCGGCAGGTCTGCTGGTGGGCGCAAGCCCTGGCTCGAGGGCAATCGCCAGTGCGGGCAGCAACGATCCGTCGCCTGGCGCCCAGTCCACCGTGTCCCTGCCGTCACACGCCCAGGGCAGCCCGCCGCCGTGGTCGGGCAAGGCGTTCCGGCAGGGCGTCGTGGCGATGGTCAACCCGTACGCCGCTGAAGCCGGCCCGCAGATCCCCGAGAGGGGTGGCAACGCGGTCGACGCCGCGGTGGCGGCCGCGTTGTCCTTGTCGAAAATGACATCCGTGCGGGTCAGGCAGCATGTTCGTACTGGTGGAGGATGCCGCCGAGGCGGTCGCGTCTGCGTATGTCGAGGCGGGCGATCTGCTCCGGAGCGGTGATCGGCGTGGGCAGGGAGTCGAGGGGACGGACGTTCGCGATGCCCTGGTGGGGTCGGTGGGAGTGGTAGAACTGTCCGAACGCGCGCAGAGTGTGGAGGAGATGGCGCTGGTTCCAGATCAACGCCCTGTCCAGAAGCTCGCGTCGACAAGTCTGTATCCAGCGCTCCATGAGGGAGTTCATCCTCGGCATCTGCACGCCGCTGAGTATGACCTCGATGCCGACGTCGGCGAGGATGGCGCCGAAGAGGGCGGAAAACTTCCCGTCCCGGCCCCGGATCATGAATCTGACCCGACCATCGGCATCCTCAAGGTCCACAACAAGGTGCTTCGCGGCCTGCGCCACCCAGGAGGCGGTCAGGTGCGCAGTCGCGCCGAGGACGCGGATGCGCCGGGTGGCATGCTCGATGACGACCAGAACGTACATGCGCGCCCCGGACAGGGTGACGGTTTCCAAGAAGTCGCAGGCCAGCAGGGCGTCGGCCGGGGAGCGCAGGAAACCCGCCCAGGTAGTGGAGGTCCGTTCGGGGGCGGGGTCGATACCGGCCCGGTGCAAGATCTCCCACACCGTGGACGCGGCCACCTTCCCCCGAGGACGAGCAGTTCGCCATGCACTCTCCTGTAGCCCCAGGTGGGGTTCTCCGTCGCCAGTCGCAGCACCAGGGCCCGGATGGAGCGTATGGTCCTCGGCCTGCCGGGCGCTTGGGGTGGGAGGCCGCAGTGTGGCGGCGCGCGATCAGGTCGAGGTGCCGGCGCAGCACCGTCTCGGGGCGCACCAGTAGCCGCATGCCGCGGAGAGCGTCGAGCGGCAGCCGATGCAGGAGTGCTGCCAGGAACGCCCGGTCGCCTGGGGTGAACCGGGCTCTGTTCTTGCCGGGTTGGCGTTCCAGCACCGTGATCTGGTGGCGCAAGGCGAGTATCTCGGCATCCTTCTCGCGGTCGCTCAGCGGGAGCAATCGCAGGAGGGCGAGGGCATTCATGACGCCGAGGTAGGCCGGTTTCAGCAGCACGGTCGATCACCGTGTCGCCTTGATCCACAGGGCGGCCAGGGTGCTGACCTTGACACTTCGGGCGACGCGGTCGGCGCCCGGCGGCCGAGGCACACTGCCTCCCACCAGCGCGGATGAGTTTTCGGCAGGCGCAGGGCCGTCGCCGCCGGCGGCACCGTCTGGGACATCCTCGTACAGAACCGGCGGGACACCGCCGCGGCCCGGCGCTTCTTCCGCCGCCTGCTGAAGACGACGCGTGCGGTCCCGCGGATGGTGGTCACCGGCAAGCTCCGCTCCCACGGCACCGCCCACCGCCAGGTCATGCCCTCCGGGGAGCACCGCTGTCCCAAGGGCCTGAACCACCGGGCGGAGAACTCCCACCAGCCCACCCGGCGGCACGAACACGCCGGGAACCGCTGCGCTCCGCCGGCGCAGCGCAGCGGTTCCCGGCCGCCTGCAGCGGCATCCCACCGCGCTTCCGCCCCCACCGCCACCCGATGGCCGCCCCCGGCCCCCGCGCCGAGACGGCCCTCCGCTTCGCCCTCCGGGACCGGACCCCGGCGCTGCCGACCCGCCCACCACGGCCTGACCACAGGCCCGGGCCGCGGACCCACCACGCCCCGGCCCGCCGTCAGACAGTCACGCACCCCACAACGTGACAACGCCGTTCACTGCTCGCACTCGTCTCCGCCGTCGCCGCCCTCATCGGAGGCATCGTCAACACCGGTGGGTTTGAGCCGCGCTCATATCGTCGGGGGCTCGCGAGCGAGGAACTGGATCCCCTTTGACTCATGCCCGTTCACGGTGGCCACCATCATGGTGCGGATGTCGACGCTTTCGACGTCCCTTGGGCTCAGCCGACCAGGCGGGAACGGTCGGCTGTGATGTGGGGTGGGCCGAGGCGTTCGAGCAGTAGCCCTTCCCGGGTGGACCACGGGCAGATCTCGACGTTCTTGGCCCCGCAGGCTTCCATGAGGGCCTGTGCGATCAGGGCTCCGGCCAGGGACTGTTCGGCGCGGTGCCGGGAGATGCCCGGCAGCTTGGCACGGCGGGGCGTTCCCGCGTCGGCCAGCAGGGAGACTGACGTGCGCAGTTGGGGTAGCGCCAGCCGCCGTCCGGCTCGCGGTGTCTTGCCCTGGGCGGCGGCGAGCCGGGCGAGCTGTTCGAAGGTCTTGGAGCAGGCCAGCACCCGCCCACCTGGTTCGGCCTGCGGCAGACCGGGCACGGCTTCCAGGGACCGATGAAGGTGCTGCCGGATCTCGGCCAGGCGGCGTTGGGATGGCGCGGTGCCGCCGGGAAGCCAGTCCCGGGTGATCCTGCGAGCACCCAGTGGCAGCGAGTGGACGGCGCGGGGCTGGTCTCCGGTGCCGGAGGCGATCTCTACGGTGCCGCCGCCGATGTCCAGGACCAGCAGCTGCCCGGCCGTCGGGCCTGCCCACTGGCGGGCGGCCACGTAGGCCAGCCGCGCCTCCTCAACGCCGCTCAGCACGCGCAGGTGGGTGCCAGTGGTGCGTGCCACCCGCGCGATGATCTCGTCGCGGTTGGGCGCGTCCCGGATGACGGAGGTCGCGAACGCGAACACTTCCGGTCCGCGCGGACGCGGGGCGGCGGCGACGGCCTCGGCCACTGCCCGCTCGACGCTCTTCATGCCGGCCTTGTCCAGCCGCCCCTTGCGGTCGAGGGTCTCGTGCAGTCTCAACCGCACCTTGCGGGAGAACACCGGCTCCAGCACCGCCCCCGGGCGCCGGCGCACCACCGTCAGTAGAGCACTGTGGCACCCGACATCGAGCACACCGGCCTGCCGCATCCCATCGCCTCCCCCTTGACCCCACACTCGACCGGACCGGCTCCTTCTCCGACCTTCCGGCAGCCCGGACGACGACGCGACGGGGATTCCGGCCCACCGCGTGAGCATATCGTCACCACCCGTGCACCCTCCGCCCCGGCCCGCAGCGATAGAGCCGTGGACGAGCTCACGCCGACTGCGCACGGAGGTCCCGGATTCTCGAACCGTACGGTTTCGCCCACCGGGGCCCTTTCCCGCGATGGCCCTGTTATGCAAGGTTCCTCGAAGGCAGTAAGTAAGACGGCGGCGTAGTGTGCGGGTCGGTGGTGCGGGGCGTCCCCGAACCCAGGGTGTGGAAAGGGAGTTGAGCTGTGTGGTGGCCAGGGTCGTGGCTCGGTCGATCTCGGCGGGGTCGGCAAAGGACTGGCCGGCCAGAGCGGTCTTGCGGAAGATCCGCCACCAGCCCTCCTGCAGGTTCAGCCAACAGGCGTCGACCGGGATGAAGGCGTGCCGGATGCGGGGGTGATCCTCCAACCAGGTCCGGGTGGCCAGGCTGTTGTGGGAGGAGAGATGGTCGGTGACCACCACGATCTCGCCCGTCGGGTTGGCGTCCTCCACCACCTGCAGGAACCACTGGTAGTCGACGCTGTTTCGGGAAGAAGCGGTCATGGTGACCTCCCGGCCGTCCACCGGCCGCAGGGCGCCGTAGACCCAGGTCTTCTCCGGCCCCCGGCTGTAGTCGAGTTCACTTTTGATTCGGTGCCCGTCCGGTGACCAGCCCGGCGCCGGCGGGAAGGTACGGGGGATCATCGGGCCAAGCTCGTCGGCGCACAGGACCGTCACGCCCTCGGGCGGGCTGGTGTAGAGCGCGACGATCCGCGTCCTTTTCCCGCGAAGTCGGGATCCCGGCTCCGCACCCAGGACCGGATACGGCGCCGACGCACGCCCTCCACCAGCAGAATCCGGCGCACCTGACTGCGCCGGACCTCGATCCCCTCGGCCCGGGCCGCCTCGGCCAGCGTCCACACCGGCGCACCGACCTCGTCGGCGGCCTGAAGGGCGCCGTCGGCCCCGGGGACCGAGCGCCCGGACGGCGGCTTCCGGACCAGCGCGATGATCCGGGACCGCTCGGCCTCGGTGATCGCCGCTTGCGGCCCTGCCCGCCCAGATCGACCAGACCATCCAGACCGGAGGCGTTGAAGCGGTGCAGCCACCGGCGCACCGTCTGCTCATGGCAGCCCAGCTCCCCGGCGATCTCCGGGACCCGCAGCCCCTCCCAGCTCAAGGCCACCAACCTACGCCCCGAAACAGGAACTCTAGTAGGGCTTTGTTAGGTACCCCGATTGTTCGTGCGTAGGTAGTGTTGTGATCTTCTTTCGGGTGTGACACCGGAGGAGATGGAGACGGTCCGCCCGCGCCTGGAGGCGTTCGCGGCCGAGATGCTGGGCTCGCTGCCGCGGCGGGACCAGCGGGCCAAGGGTGAGCTGTACCTGCGTGGGCTGATGCTGGACGGCAAGCGCAAGTCGATGCAGCCGATGGCCGAACGCCTGGGCGTGGACCACCAGCAACTCCAGCAGTTCGTCTCCTCCTCCACCTGGGACTGGGTCAAGGTCCGTGAGCGGATGGCCCGTTGGGCCGCCGCCCACATCTCGCCGGAGGCGTACGCCATCGACGACGTGGGCTTCCCCAAGGACGGCTACGACTCCCCGGGGGTGGCCCGGATGTACTGCGGCGCGCTGGGCAAGCGCGGCAACTGCCAGATCGGCGTCAGCGTCAACCTGGTGTCCGACCGCGCCTCGGCGGCCGTCGACTGGCGCCTGTTCCTGCCCGAGAGCTGGGACGACGCCCAGCACGCCGGCGATGTGCTGCTGGCGGAGGCGATCCGGCACCGACGTGCCAGGGCCGGCATCCCCGAGGCCGAGCGGCACCGGGAGAAGTGGCGCCTGGCCCTGGACATGCTCGACGAAGTGCGCGGGGACTGGGAACTGCCGGACCTGCCGGTCGTCGCCGACGCGGGATACGGGGATGCCACCGGCTTTCGCGAGGGGCTGACCGAGCGCGGCCTGGCCTACGCCGTGGCGGTCAAGGGCACCACCACCGCTTACCCGGGTGACGCGGTCCCCGAGCGCCCGCCGTACTCCGGTCGGGGTCGCCCACCCGTCCCGACCTACCCCCAGCCGCACACCACCTTGCGCCAACTCGCCCTGGATGCAGGAAGGTCGGTGGTGCGGACGGTGACCTGGCGCCAGGGCAGCAGGGTCGGCAAGCACAACCCCCGCGCCGAGATGCGCTCGCGCTTCCTGGCGCTGCGGGTCCGCCCCGCCAACCGCACCATCCGCCGCTTCGCCGACGGCTCCCTGCCCGAGTGCTGGCTGCTGGCCGAGTGGCCACCGGGCTCCGCCGAGCCCACCGACTACTGGCTGTCCACCCTGCCTGCCGACACCCCGCTGCGTGACCTGGTCCGGATCGCCAAGATCCGCTGGAGAGTTGAGCACGACTACCGCGAGCTCAAGGACGGCCTGGGCCTGGACCACTTCGAGGGCCGCAACTACTCCGGCTGGCACCGGCACACCACCCTCGCCTCCCTCGCCCAGGCGTTCTGTACCCTGCTGCGACTCGACCCAAAAGTCCCTGCGCCGGCCTGACCCTGTACGCGGTCCTCCGCGAACTCCAGGCCCTCCTGGCCACCTGGGCCGGCGCCTGCTCGATATGCGGCCGGCCCGCACCGACACCAGAACCACACCACAGGACCTAACAAAGCCCTACTAGGTCCCGCCGTCAAAAAGATCTTGCCAAGGCGGCGTAGACACCAGGCATGATGTGCTGGTGGAACATCTTCCTGTCGACGTGCGTGCTTCGCTTCGGTTCTTCGCCTTCTACTTGGCCAACGGCACCATCGACGTTGACCTGCTCGACGGTTTTGACTACCGACCTACTCTCTTCCAGTTCGGTTCGTCGCTGGAGCAGGTCTTCGCGATCTACGGCAATGTGCTGCAAGTCGACACAAACGGCGAGGTGCTGAACGACGGGGATGCGCAGTACCGCGTCGCACAGTGGATCCGCAGCTGTTGCGATCCGACTTATGAGGTCGAGCCGCCGTTCCAGGCTTGGGAGACCGAACTTCACGGTCCATGAATGAGCCAGTAGTCCTCCTGGGGCATCACACCCACATCAGCCTGACTTTCGGAAGTACGCCGTCGTTAGGGCGGCTGTGCGGGGAGAATCCGACGGGTGCCGCCCCGTGTCGTGGTCTGACTCGTGTGATGGCTGGCCGGGTGCCTCGTTACGGATGTGTCGATCTTCGGACGTGGGGCGGTGCGTGCCCGCACCGAGCCTGGGGGTCGTGTCCCGATAGACATCTCGGGATCTGAAGACGTCAAGCAGTGATGGGGACATTTGAATTTCCCCACCCTCTGCTCGGTGACCTCAGAGCCGCTCAGCTTGATTTTCCAGGCCGACCCGCGCTGACCTACGGTCTGGCTGCCTACCTCCACGACCTGCCAGGCGGCATCCGACGCAGTGGTGGCACCACGGCGAGCTGACCTGGTCACGGTCACCTTCCGTGGGCCGATGTGCGAACTGCCGATGTCACTGGGCCCACGTACCTTTTCGGTTGACCGCCCGGCCGGGTGGCGACGGAGGGATGAGACATGGAGTGGATCGGGGACGCCCGGCTGGCGGCCGGGCCGGAGGCCGCCTGGTACCTGGAGACGGCATTCACGCCCGGGAAGCACCTGGGGACGGTGTACGACGATCCGACAACGCCCGTCGTAGTCACGGGGGTTGAAGAGGTGACCGCCATTCGCATACCCAGCGGCCGTCTTGTCGTGGACGCGCCGTGGCATGACGACGAAGTCTGGGAGTACGAGCGAGGACTGCCGACGAGGCCTCCACGGGAGCTGGCGGTGCGGATTCCCCCGGGCACCTACCGGGTGGAGATCGCGTGGACGGCGGGGCCGTACGAATTCTTCGGGGAGCACTGCGACGGCGTTGAGTGCGCCGCGACCCGCTTGCGCATCAGTGACGACCCCGTGGTCGGGTGGGAGATGGGCCTGGGTGTCGACGACGACATCGACCGGCTTCAGCCGGGCGAGCGGATCCGCTTTGGCTCCGACGCCAATGTGGGCTGCTTCGCCGACGCCGGCGCGTGGACGGCCTTGGCCGCGCCGTTTCGCGCGTATGTGGATGGCGGGCCGGTGCCGCGCGACTCCGAACAGTTGCCCGGCTGGTGCGAGCGGGTCACCGACGAGTCGCAACAAGCCGATCTGGTCACGTTCACGGCAGAGTCGGGCGGTGTCGTCTGGCTGGGTCGCACCAAGACCGGCGACGTGGCCGTGATCGTCGTAACCAGCGGCCTGCCTGGTGCCAAGGCCTGACGCGGCGCCACCGGGTCCGCCGGTCGCCGAACTTCCCCATGCGCTTGAGGACTTGATCAAGTGGGGTGAGGAGTATTCCCGGTCGTTTTCAAGAACCCCGTCAGCAGCTGCCATTGGTGCGGTCGCGGGCGGAGTGAGGGCACGTTCTTCCTCGAAGAGGACTCGCCTCTGGAGGCAGTGGAACAGCTGCCCGAGCAGGCGATTGAACAGGTGCCACTGAGCTTGTGCGTGCCAGTCGCCGAGGTCGCGCCGGTGGCGGTAGTGGGTCTGCGCCCCGGGTGATGAGTGCAGGGAGGAGAAGGCCCAGAGATAGCCGGCGTCGGCGACGACCGGCAGGTCCGGCAGTTCCCACTCCTCGCGCACCTCGTCGAGCATCTCCAGTGCCAGGCGCCACTTCTCCCGGTGCCGCTCGGACTCGGGGATGCCGGCTCTGGCGCGCCGGTGCCGGATTGCCTCGGCCGCCGCGTCGTCGCCGGTATACGGGCCGGCTGCCGGTGGATGACCGGGTCGCCCTGCGCGGGATCGTCTATGTGCTGCGCAAGGGCGTGAGCTGGGCCGATGTACCCACGGAGCGGATCGGCCGCAGCGGAGTGACGGCCTGACGACGGCTGCGGGACTGGACCGAGGCGGGCCCCCGGCCGCGTCTGCACGAGGTCATCTGGGTGAACTGCGCAAGGCGGGACTGCTGGAGACGGACGACGCGGCGATCGACGGCTCGCACGCACGGGCGCTCAAAGGGGAGCTCACCCCGGACCTTCGCCGGTCGACCGGGCCCGCCCGGGCAGCAAGCACCACCTGATCACCGACCGGCACGGAACGCCGCCGGCCGTGTCCCTGACCGGCGGAAACCGTCACGACGCCACCCGGCTCATGCCTCTGCTCGACGCGATACCGCACCTCCGCGGGACCCGTGGACGGCCTCGCCGACGGTCCGGGCGACTGATCGCCGACCGCGGCGACGACCACGACAAGTACCGCCGCCTCCTGCGGGCCCGGGGCATCACACCGAAGACCGCCCGCAAGGGCACCGCCCACGGTCCCGGCCTGGGGAAGACCCGCTGGGGCGCCGAGCGCACCCTCGCCCGGCCGCGTCAGTTCAAACGGCTGCGGACCCGCTACGAGATACGCGCCGACCTCCACCTCGGCCTGCTCCAACTCGCCTGCGGCATCATCTGCTGGAGACGACTCCGAACCTCATTCTGAAACGATCAGTAAGGGCAGCAGTCACCAGGGACGAATTGCGAGCCAGACCTGTTTCCGATGACGCACCACGTAGAGTGCGTCGCCGTCCTTGAGCCTGCTGTGAAGGGCGCCTGACCCGCGGTTCCCTCGGTGCGCATAATGTGCGCTGTGAGCGTTACAGGCGATATCCTGACGCTGAAACGACGCTCGTGACGCTCATTTGACGCCATTTCCGATGGATCGTCATCTCGCCAATGATGCGGGTCACGCACCACGCACGGCGTGGTTCCCGAGGTTCTGGCTTTGCGAAGGCTTGACTCTTCTCCGTCTGTGGACGCTGACGCCGATGGGCGGCGGCGGGCGTGCAAGGAAGGGGTCGCTATGGCGGATCCGAAACGCCCTCTGGGGACGCGTCTTCAGAGGGTTGGACCGTAGGGGCTCCCGTCGCACATGAACGGCTGCAGATCGTCCGGACAGGGTTTCGGGCTGTCCGACAGGCGGAGTGTCCGGTGTTCGCAGTGGCCGAGGTGGGGAGCCGGTGTCGCCAGTTCTTCAGATGCGCGATGCCGTGCGCGTCGAGGCACGGCTGGGTGATGTGGGGCAGCCGAAGGCGCTTACCCGACGCCAGGCCTGATGGGACGCCAAGTAGGCGTGCCAGTCGGCCAGAAGGGGGGCAGTGGGCTGCGGGAGCGGCCCCGGAGTCGGGCAGGATCGCTTTCCATAGGCGATTCATAGATGCTTCCCGGATGCTGTTCCAGTACTGACCGATCGGATCCGTGTTGACGAGGGAGGCGGTTATGAGCGAGAGGACGCCCCATGAGGGGGACGGCCGCGACAGCGACCAGATGCTGGCGGAACTGGAGGAGGAGATCACGTCCTGGCTGGAACAAGGAGGGATGAACCTGATGACGGTCCTCAACGGCCAGAGTGTGTCCGACGAAACGACCGCCAGGAACACGATCTGGGACCTCGTGCAACAGGGCGGCTTCGGCGGAACCGAGACCGTCGACCGGTCCTCGGGGCTGCTCGGCCGAAGGGACATCGACTCCGACATCCGATGGAGCAATCTGGTGGCCACCTACATCGACTCCCTGAGCGGTTCGCTGCTGCCGCATACCGGCGACGGGGGGTACACCAGGTCGCTCGGCCTCGACGAGGGGCACGCGGGAGGGTGCGGCTGACCGCTTCCCTTCTAGGGCCTGTGTGATGTTGTGATCAATCGGCCGCTTGCAGGAGATCTCCGATCCAGATCATCGAGGCGCGGAGTTCGAGGCCGGCGAGGTAGCTCTCGGGCGTCTTGTCGAAGCGTGTGGCGATGCTGCGCCAGTCCTTCAGCCGGTTGATCAGTCGCTCGACGGTGTTGCGGTCACGGTAACGATCGGCGTCGTAAGTGACGGGACGGCCGCCCCTGCTGCCCTTCCTCTTGCGGTTGGCGGCCTGGTCCTTCTTCTCCGGGATGACCGCCCTGATGTGCCGTTTGCGCAGGTAGGCGCGGTTGGCGCGGGACGAGTAGGCCTTGTCCGCGGCGACCGCGCCGGGCCGGGTGCGGGGCCGGCCGACCGGCCCGCGGACCCGGACCTTGTTCAGCACGGGGATGAACTGCGGGCTGTCCGCGGCCTGCCCGGCGGTCAGCACGAACGACAGCGGCCGGCGCTTTTGGTCGGCGGCGAGGTGAATCTTGCTGGTCAGTCCGCCGCGGGACCGGCCGAGCAGGGCTTCCTTCAGGCGGAGCCTGCGTCGGCGGCGGACGCGCCGGCGTTCTTCCCGCTCGGGCCCGTTTCCGCCGTCCCGCCCGTTCTGTTCCGCCTTGTCGCCCCCTTTTGCCGGGCCTGTTCCTGCTCGGCGGCGGCCTCCTCGAGCGCCTCCATGACCTCCTGGCCGACGAGCATCCCGGCGGCGTCGTGGTGGGCGCGGACGGTCGTGGAGTCCACGCTGACCAGGGACAGGTCCGTTTTGCCCCGGCGGGCGGCCTCGGCGATCAGGCCCTCCAGCAGGGCGGTGAAGACACCGGCGTTCCGCCAGAGCCGGAAGCGTCCGTAGACGGTCGGCCAGGGGCCGAACTCGCCCGGCATCTCCCGCCACTGCGCGCCCGTCCTGAACCGCCAGATCACCCCCTCGAACTGATCCCGCAGCCGCTCGGGGTACGGGCCGTACTCGCCTATCGGCAGGAACGGCTCGATCAACTTCCACTGTTCTTCGGTGAGTTGTCTGCGCGTCACGATTGTCTTCCTACCGGATCCGCCTTCCAGGCGGATCCGGACCGGCAAGACTGATCACAACATCACACAGGCCCTAGCAGACCACCGGCCGTCGTCCGCCGCCCGGGGTGCCGGGAAGCCGGCCCCGCGGCTCTGCTCGCGGGCGTAGAGGCGCACCAGCGGCATGAGACGGTAACGCGACGGGGCCGGGGTGGACACCTCCAGCAGGCGGGCACCGGCCAGGCTCTCCAACGCGTCCTCGGCGTCCTTCCGCGGGCAACCGAGGACGTCCGCCGCCTCCTGTACGCCGAAGGCGTCGGGCCCGCTGTACGCCAGGACCCCCAGGGCCGCCCGCACCGGTGCGGCCACCCGCCGGTGGCCGGAGGACAGCGCCGCCCGGATGTCGAGGTCGCCCGCCCGTAGTTCGTCGAGCCTGCGTTCCTCCGGTTCGAGCCGGGCCGCCGCCGCCGCGAGCCGTTGGTGCGGGTGCGCGGCCAGCCGGGCCGCCACGATCCGCAGGGCGAGAGGCAGTCGGTCACACAGTTCGGCGATGCGGGCGGCCGCGTCGGGCTCGTTCCTGGTTCGTTCGGCCCCCACGATCGCGCTCAGCATCCGGCAGCCCTCCTCGGCGCTCATCGGGCCGAGGGCGAGCGGACGCGCCCCCGGCAACGTGGTGAAGGAGTCCCGGCCGGTGATCAGCGTGCGGCAGCCGCCCGTGCCGGGCAGCAGCGGGCGGATCTGGCGGTCGTCGGCGGCGTTGTCCAGGAGCACCAGCATGCGGCGGTCGGCGAGCAGACTGCGGTAGAGCTGGCCGCGCTCCTCCACGGAAGCCGGAAGGTTGTGCTCCGCGACGCCCATGGCCCGCAGGAACCAGCCGAGCACCTCGGCGGGAGAGCGGGGACATTCGGACTGTCCGGACAGGTCGGCGTGGAGCTGCCCGTCCGGGAAGCTGCGCCGTGCCTGATGCGCGGCGTGCACGGCCAGGGCCGATTTGCCGGTACCCGCGGCGCCCGTCACCACGGCGGGGGAGGGCCCCGCCTGGCCCAGGGCGGCCGCGATGCCGTCCAGCTCCCGGCGGCGGCCGGAGAAGTCCGCGACATCGGCGGGCAGCATCGCGGGCACGACACCGCTCCAGGCCCCGCGGTCGCGCACCCGCGCCACCGCGGGGCGGGGCCCGCCGTCCGGCAGGGCGAGCGCCGTGCCGACGATCCCCGCCGTCTCACGCGCGGCCGGCCTCGCGAGGGTGCCCGTCAGCACGGACTGCCGGATGTCACGCAGCGCCCGGTCGGGGTCCACCCCCAGCTCGTCACGGAGCATCCGTCGGCCGCGCTCGTACACCGCGAGGGCTTCCGCCTGCCGACCGCACCGGTGCAGAGCGGTCATGAGCTGGCCGAGCAGCCGCTCGCGCAGGGGATTCTCCATCACGAGCCGCATCAGCTGCGGGACCGCCGCGTCGTGGCGTCCCAGGGCCAGTTCGGCTTCGATCCGGCCTTCCCGCGCGGACAGGAGGGCCTCGTCCAGCAAGGGCTGTTGGCGTTCCCGGAGGTGGACGGTGACGTTGGAGAGAACCGGCCCGCGCCGCAGCGCGAGCGCCTGGCCCAGGTGTTCGGCGGCCTCGGTGTAGCGGCCCGCCGTCAGGTCCGCGCGACCGCGGTCCGACAGGCTCTCGAAAGCCGTCCAGTCGAAGAAGGCGCCCCGTGCGTCCAGTCGGTAGGCGTGGGCGTGCCGCTTCAGGTGGACGCCGGTACCCAGGCACTTCCTGAGCTGCGAAATGTAGGTGTAGAGCTGGGCCGTCGCCGTGGCGGGCGGTTCGCATCCCCACAGCAGGGCCTTGAGCCGGTCGTCGGAGAGCGGCCGGCCCCGGCGAGCAGCATCGCCGCGAGGACCGTGCGCTGCTTCGCCCCGCCGAGGGGGATTGTCCGTCCGTCGCTCTCGGCCTCGACTGATCCGAGTACGCGGAACACGAACGGGCCGACGCCGTTCACGCCCGCCGGTCTCCGTGCTCGCGGTCCGGCGGCCGGGCGCGGCTGCGGGGCGGACGGTGCGGCGGGTGGCCGGACGCGGCCCGCTCCCGCGGACCCGAGTCGGGTGGTGCGTTCGCGCACGGTGTCGCTGTGCCCCGGCATGGTCGGTCTCCCGTAGGTGCTTCAGGCCGTGCGGTGGGCCACGAAGTCGCAGAGCGTGTCGAGGATCGCGCGTGCCGGGGTCCGAGGCAGGGCCGCGAGGGCCGTACGGGCCAGTGCCAGGCGCTCGTCCCTCATGGCTGCGGCCGCGGCGAGTGCGGCGGAGTCCCGCAGGAGTTCCATCGCCCGGCGGTGCGGCCGTGTCCCGGTGGCCGGTCCGGCGGTGATCAGGGAACGCAGCTCTCCGTCGCCCGGGTCCTCGTCGGCAAGCGCGAGAAGCACCGGGAGGCTGAGCACACCGGCCTCTATGTCCCTGCCCTGCTCCTTGCCCGACGCGGAGGCGGGCGAACTGATGTCGAGGATGTCGTCGGACATCTGGAAGGCGAGGCCCAGCTGCTCGCCGTACTCCGCGAGGACGTCGACGTGCGCTCCGGGCGCGCCTGCCTGAAGAGCACCGAGCTGCAACGACAGGACGATCAGGGACGCGGACTTGCCGGCCGTCACCTGGAGGTAGTGGTCCAGGGGCGCGGTCCCCGGCTGGGGCCCGAGCAGCTCCAGTGACTGGCCGCGCACCAACCGGCTTGCGGTCGTCGCGTTCAACCGCACCGCGCACGGCCCCAGTTCACAGGCCAGCTGGGCGGCTTGGGCGAGGAGCCAGTCCCCGGCGAACACCGCTCGGCGGTTTCCCCAGCGGGCGTTGGCGCTGTCCGCCCCGTGCCGGGTGCCGGCTTCGTCGATGACGTCGTCGTGGTAGAGGGAGGAGACGTGGACGAGTTCGGTCAGCACGGCCGTGTCGATGACACCCTCGCTCTCCGGATCCCCGAACTCCGCGCCCAGCAGGACCAGAAGGGGCCGCAGCCGCTTTCCGCCGGTGGTGACGAGATGCCCGACGAGTGGGGCGACACGGGGGTCGGCGGTGCCGGCGGTGCGCTCCTGGAGGCGCTGTTCGACGGTCCGCAGGCGCTTGGCGAGCCGGTCGCGCAGTGCCGGGTCTTCGACGGCGAGACCGGACACGAGGGAACTGTGCTCCGGGGGGCTCAACACGTTCATCCGGGCTCCTGAGGGTATGAGGCACGGGGTTCCCCGGCAGGACACTGCGGACGGTCGGCCGCGGGGGCTCGCCACGAGGGCTCGCTCCTGGCAGCCGGCTGTTCGCCCGACGCCGTGGCAGGGTCCGGACAATGCGTGCGGCGGGCCGTGAGTGGCGGGCGTCCGCGACGGGTCGCGCTGCGGACGCCAGGACTGTCGCACCGGGTCGCGCTGCGGACACCAGGACTGTCACACCGGGCCCGGAGCGCGGGCAACGGTCCTGGCAGGTTCTTGCCGCGTTGGCGCTCGTCATCGGCGGCGGCGGAACACGGCGGCCAGACTGCGAGTAGACCGGCGACCCCAATGCGTTGGCCCCGGTATCCCCCAGCTCAGGAAGCACGAAGGAGCACCATGTTCGGACGGATAGGGCGGTTCGCCGTCAACCGGCCCTGGCTGACGATCATCGCCTGGATCCTCGCGACCGTCGCCGTGGTCGCGCTCGCGCCGCAGCTGAAGAGCACCAACGACCAGGCGGACTTCCTGCCGTCCCACTACGAGTCGGTACGCGTCACGGAGCTGCAGCAGCGCGCGTTCCCGATGGCGGAGCAGCCCTCCGCCATCGCGGTGTTCCAACGCGACGACGGGGACAAGCTCTCACCGGCCGACCTGACGGAGGTGACCCGGATCGCCGGGGCCCTGCAGGCGGAGGGCTACGACAAGGTGAAGTCGGTCCTCGCGAGCCCCGAGGCGGTCTCGCCCAACGGCAAGGTGGCGCTGGCGAGTGTCTTCGCCACGACGAAGAACCACTACGACCAGGCGCTCTTCGAGTCGGTGAAGCAGCTCCGGGCGGACGCCAAGCCGCTGCTCGCGAAGACCGGCCTGAGCATGGGGGTGACCGGGCCGACCGCCAGCGGGCTGGACAACCTCGAGTCCTCCGGTGACACCGACGCGATGATCATGCTGGCAACCCTGGTGCTGATCGTGGTGCTGCTGCTGCTGATCTTCCGCAGTCCGCTCATCGCGCTGCTGCCGGTCCTGCTGATCCTTCTGGTGTTCGTGGTGGCCACCGGGCTGATCGCCACCGCCGCCGAACTCGGCGGGCTCCAGGCCGACAACTCGGTCTCCGCCATCCTCATCGTGGTGCTGTTCGGCGTGGGCACCGACTACATCCTGTTCCTGCTCTTCCGGTACCGCGAGCAGCTGCGGGAGGGGCAGGAGCCCAAGAAGGCCATGATCGACGCGGTGGCCCGGGTCGGCGAGACCATCGCCTCCGCGGCCGGCGCGGTCATCGTCGCCTTTTTCGCCCTGGTACTTTCCACCATGGGCATGCTGCGCGCCATGGGCCCGTCGCTGGCCATCGCCGTGGCCGTCACCCTGCTGGCCTCCCTGACCCTTGTCCCCGCGGTCTTCTCGCTGCTGGGCGCCAAGGCGTTCTGGCCCTCCAAGGCGTGGAAGAAGCAGCCCAGGAGCGTCGTCGCCGGGCTCGGCACCCTCGTCTCGCAGCGGCCCCGCCTCCTCGCGGGTCTCTCCGGCGGCCTGCTGGCCGTCATGAGCGTGGCCGCGTTCGGCTTCAACGCCGAGTTCGACAGTGAGAGCTCGCTGCCGCAGAACCTGGAGTCCGTACAGGCGTCCAAGGACCTCCAGCGTGGTTTCTCCGCCGGGCAGACCGACCCCTCCCTGGTGCTCGTCGCCTCCAAGGACGGCTCCCGGCTCGACCCGGCCGCCCTGGAGACGTTCCGCGAGAAGCTCTCCGGGGTCGAGGGCGTCGGCGACGTCTCGCCGGCCATGCTCGGCACCGCCGGGGACGCGGCGCAGTTCAGCGTCGTCCTGGACTTCCGCCCCGCCGAGGAGGCGGCCATCAACCTGGTCGCCGGCGACCTGCGCGACACCGCGCACCAGGTGGCGCCCGAGGGCACCGAAGCGCTCGTCGGCGGCACCAGCGCGGTCCTCGCCGACATCCGCGCCGCCGTCGACCACGACTACTCGCTGGTCTTCCCGATCGCCGGCATCGCCATCATGGTGATTCTCGGACTCCTGCTGCGCAGCGCCATCGCGCCCTGGTACCTGATCGTGGCTGTGGGCCTCGGGTTCGGTGCCACCCTCGGCTCGGCCGTCCTGGTCTTCCAGCAGATCAAGGGCGAGAACGGGCTGATGTTCGCGCTGCCCGTGTTCGTCTACCTCTTCGTGGTGGCGATCGGAACCGACTACAACATTCTCATGGTCGCCCGCCTCCGAGAGGAGATCGCCCGGGGCAGGACCCAGCAGGAGGCCGTCCGGCTCGCCGTGACCCACTCGGCGCCCACCATCGGGGCCGCCGCCGTCATCCTGGCCGGCACGTTCGGCGTCCTGATGCTGGCCGCCAACAGCATGCTCCAGCAACTGGGCTTCGCGGTGGCGTTCGGCATCCTGATCGCCGCCTTTGTGATGGCGCTCGTGCTGGTACCGGCGGTCACCTCGCTGCTCGGCGAACGGGCCTGGTGGCCGTCGCGTGACCGGCAGGGGCCGACGGAAGGCGATGACGCCGTGCCGGCGCTGGCACCCGAGCCGGCCACGACGTGACCTCCTCACGTTGACCGCGTTCGTCATCGCCCTGACCGCTGTGGGCACCATCGCCCTCGGTCTGGTGGTACTCGGTTTCGGGGCGCGCAGGCTGCTCGGTCTGCGGATCGGCGTGCTGCGCTTCCTGCTGACCGGATGCACCGGACTGCTCACCACCGGACTGGTGAGTTCCGCGATGGGGCCCGCCGCGGCGGGCACCGCGCTGGTGACCGTCCAGGTGGGCTGCGCCCTGCTGGCCGCCATGACGTTCCTGGCCCTGTCCGAGGCAGTGGTGCCCAGCGGGTTGGTCGGCGGCATCGTCCGCTGGCCCCGCTCCGTGAAGCGCCGGGTGGCGCGCACCCGGCGCTTCACGGAGCTGAGCCGGATCGCCCTCCGGCACGGGCTGGGCCGCCTCCCGCGGCTGTCCGGCCTGACCCGCCCGGCGACGAGCGCCACCCGGACGGAACACGCCCGCGCCCTGCGGATGGCCCTGGAGGAGGCGGGCACCACTTTCGTCAAACTCGGCCAGGTGCTCTCCACCCGCTACGACCTGCTGCCCACCGAGTTCATCGACGAACTGAGCCTGCTCCAGTGCACGGCGGCCGCCGAGCCCTGGGACGACATCGAGCAGGTGCTCACCAAGGACCTCGGAGCCCCGCCGGGCGAGGTGTTCGCCGAGTTCGACACCGTGCCGCTGGCGGCCGGTTCCGTCGCCCAGGTGCACCGGGCGCGGCTGTGTGACGGCCGGGTGGTCGCCGTCAAGGTGCAGCGCCCCCGGGCCCGCCAGGTGGTGGAACGCGATCTGGACATCCTCCTGCGGATCGCCCGCAGGACCGGCGAACGCACCGCGTGGGGCCGCTCCGTCGGAGTCACCGGACTGGTCCGGGGCTTCGCCGCCTCCCTCCGGGAGGAACTCGACTTCCGCACCGAGGCCCGCAACACCCGGGAGATCGCCGCCGCGCGGGAGGCCGAAGCAGGACAGCACCCGTCGGAGGATCCGGCCCCGGCGGTGAAGATCGCCGCTGTCCACGACGGTCTGACCACCGCCCGCGTGCTGGTGGTGGAGTGGCTGGACGGGGTGACGCTCGACAAGGCGGCCGAGTCCGCCGACGCCCGCGGATGGGACCGGACGGCGCTCGCCGGAGCCCTGTTGGACTGCTTCCTCGCGCAGATCATGACCGACGGCGTCTTCCACGCCGATCCGCACCCGGGCAACATCATGCTGCTGGACGACGGACGACTGGGACTGCTGGACTTCGGTTGCGCAGGCCGGATCGACCGGGTGCTGCGTTCGGCGCTGCGCGACCTGCTGGTCGCGATCCACCGCAACGACCAGCAGGCCCTCTGCGATGCGCTGCTGGAACTGCTGGAGCACCGGCCGGAACCGGCCGACGAGAACCGGCTCACCCGTGACCTGGGCCGGTTCATGGCCCGGCACCTGGCTCCCGGGACCCGGCCGGACCGGGACATGTTCGCCGCGCTGTTCCTGCTGGTGACCAAGTACGGGCTCGTCGTGCCCGGCGAGATCGCCGCCGTGTTCCGTTCCCTGTCGACCCTGGAGGTGTCCCTCGACCGGCTGGTCCCCGACTACGACATCATCGCCGAGGCCCGCCGGTTCGCGACCTCCCAGGTCCGGCGGAAGCTGACCCCGGGGAGCCTCGGACGTGCGGCCACGGACGAGATGCTCACGCTGCTGCCGGTCCTGCGCCGCCTGCCGCGCCGGGTCGACCGCCTCACGGAGGCCCTGGAGCAGGGACGGCTGAGCGTGAACGTCCGGGTGCTGGCCGACGAACGTGACCGCGACTTCGTCCGTGGAATCGTCCACGACGTACTGCTGGCCTTCAGCGGCGGTGCGGCCGGGGTGGTCGGGGTGATGCTGCTGCAGACGCCCGGCGGGCCGGAGATCACCCCGTCGGTCGGACTGTTCGAGGTGCTCGGGTGCAATCTGCTGCTCGTCGCTTCGGTGCTGACGCTGCGGGTGCTGTTCTCGCTCTCCCACGGCCGCCGCTGACCCCGGCCCCCTGAGCCCCCGGGCTCGCCGTACGTCCGCGGCTCGAGCCAGCCGGAACGACCGCGGGCCCCGCCCCGCGCCCCGCGGGTTCGGCTCCGTCCCGGTACAGCGGACCGCCGTCCGCGCGATGTTGGGCAGGAACGGGGGCGGACAGGAGGCGAAGTCCGCAGCGGTGGTGCCCCGTTCGGCGGGCGCCCGGGACCGGGTCGGCTGCGGAACGTGCCGGTCTCTCGGCCCGCACCGGCGCCCCCGGAGGCCGTAGCCGCCGAACTCCGTCGCCACCTACGCGGACTTGCTGTCCACGCGTGCTCGCCGCCTACGTGCGCCCGCTGTCCACGCGGACTGTCCGCCTACGCGCGCCAGTGCTCTGACCGGGAAAGTTCACCAGGTTGTGGCAGGCGGTGCAGAGTTCGCGGAAATCCGTTTCGAGACTTGCCCCGGTGCCTCTACTGTGGCGCGGTGATGACTCAGGTGATCGTTCTCAACGGTGGTTCCAGCTCGGGGAAGTCCGGGATCGTTCGGTGTCTGCAGGCAGTCCTGCCGGATCCGTGGCTGGCCCTGGGGACCGACACGCTGGTTGACGCGATGCCGGCGTCCATGCAGGCGTCGGATGGCGGGATCGAGTTCGCTCCGGACGGGGAGGTGATCGTCGGGCCGGAGTTCCGAACGCTGGAAGCGGCATGGATCGAGGGGGTCGCCGCGATGGTCCGTGCCGGCGCCCGGGTCATCGTCGATGAGGTCTTCCTCGGCGGAGCGGACTCGCAGCAGCGATGGCGGAAAGCCTTGGGCGAATCGCGGGTGCTGTGGGTCGGCGTCCGGTGTGACGCTGCGGTGGCCGCAGGCCGTGAGGTCGCACGAGGCGATCGGACCACCGGGATGGCTGCGTCCCAGGCGGATGTGGTCCACCGGGGCGTGGCCTATGACCTGGAGGTGGACACCGCGCATGCGGAGGCGATGGAGTGTGCGCGGACCATCGCCGCACAGGTCAGGTGATCGACGGTCCGGCTGTCTGCCGCTGTGACCGCAGCGCCGGGAGGAGTCAGGCTGCGATGGTGAGGGGGCGTCCGCCCCGGCGGATGCCCTTCTCGCTGCGGATGCGGGCGCGTTCGCGTCGTTGGGCGGCGAGGGCGTCGGGGTGGTGGGCGTGGGCGTTGCGCCAGCGCAGGCAATCGTGCAGGGCCCGGGTCTGGACGGTGTGGTTCGGATGGTGCGAGCTGGTGGGAGTGAACTGCCGGAGCGGTCCGAAGTGCGCCTCGATCGGGTTGGCCCAGGAGGCGTTGGTCGGGGTGAAGCACAGCTCGACCTTGTGCTTCTTCGCCCAGGCGGGGATCTTCGCTCCGTTGTGCGCGGAGAGATTGTCCATGATCACGTAGCTCGGGGCGCCGCCGTGCACGCACAACGCCCGGCCGGGGAACTCCGGCCGGGCGTTGTGCGTGCACGGGTGCCCTCAGCGGGCGGTCGCCGTGCTGTAGGCGCGGCCCGACAGCGGTACGACCAGGGCGAGGATGACACCGATCAGGAGCAGCGACATCGCGATGGGGTGCTCGGCCGGCAGTCCCGTGCCGACGCCCACGGTGGGGTTGCCGAAGAGCTGCCGGCAGGCGGTGACCACCATGCTGACCGGGTTCCACTCGGCGACGACCCTCAGCCAGGTCGGCAGTCCGGCGGGCGGGACGAACGCGTTGGACAGGAACACCAGCGGCATCATCGCCATGAACGCCAGGGCGTTGACCGATTCGGTGCTGCGCAGCGCCAGACCGAGCAGCGCGCCGAGCCACGACATGGCGAAGCCGAGCAGGAGCAGCAGCCCGAACGCCGCGAGGGCCTTGGGCAGTCCGTTGTGGATGCGCCAGCCGATGAGATAGCCGACACCGGCCATCAGGACGCAGGACCAGGCGGCGAGCGCCATGTCCGCGGTGGTACGGCCGATCAGCACCGCGGAGCGGGAGATCGGCAGCGAACGGAAGCGGTCCACCAGGCCGTTACTCAGGTCCCCGACAACGCCCAGGGCGGTCTGGGAGATGTTGGCCATCATCACCTGGATGAAGATGCCCGCCATGATGTATTCCTGGTAGCTGCCGCCCTCCACCGTCATGGCACTGCCGAACAGCATGCCGAAGATCAGCACGAAGGCGATCGGCATGATGGTGACGCTGATCAGCTGCTCGGGTATGCGGTAGATGTGCCGGAAGTGACGGCCCACCAACGCCCGTACGTCACTCAGTGTCTCGGTCACGCCGAATTCCTCTCCCTGGCCGTCTGGCCGGTCAGCGTCATGAAAACGTCGTCGAGCGAAGGGCGCCGGACGGCGAACTCGGCTATTTCGATGCCGAGTTCCTCCACGGCCGCGGCTGCGGCGGCGACTCCGCCCATGCCGTCGGGCAGCGGCACCGACACGGTGCGGCCGTCGTCGGAGACGGACGGGGTGGTCGCGAGCCGGGCGCCGATCGCGGCCACCACCCGGGAGGTGTCCTCGACGGCGAGCGCGGCGACCTCGAGGCGCTCGGTGCCGACCTTCTGCTTCAGCTGGTCGGCGGTGCCATCGGCGATCACCTTGCCGGAGTCGATCACCACGATGCGGTCGGCGAGCTGGTCAGCCTCTTCCAGGTACTGGGTGGTCAACAGGACGGTGACGCCCTTGGCCACCTGCTCCCGGATCATCCCCCACAGGACGAGCCGGCTGCTGGGGTCGAGTCCGGTGGTCGGCTCGTCGAGAAAGAGGACCGGCGGGTCGACCATCAGGCTGGCCGCCAGGTCCAGCCGCCTGCGCATGCCGCCGGAGTAGGTCCGTACCACCCGGTCGGCGGCGTCGGAGAGTTCGAAGCGCTCCAGCAACTCGTCCGCCTTGCGGCGCGACGGGCCCTTGCCCAGGTGCAGCAGGGTGCCGACGAGCCGCAGGTTCTCGCGGCCGGTGAGCCGTTCGTCGAGGGCCGCGTACTGGCCGGTGAGGCCGATCCGGCGGCGCACCTCCTTGGGCTGCTTGAGGGCGTCGAATCCGGCGACCGTCGCCCTGCCCTCCTCGGGCCGCAGCAGGGTGGCCAGGATGCGGACGGTGGTGGTCTTGCCCGCACCGTTGGGGCCGAGCAGTCCGAGAACCGTTCCCTCGGGCACGGAGAGGGACACCCCGCTCAGCGCCTCGTGGCCCTTGTAACTCTTGCGGAGGCCCTCCGCCTCGATGGCGTTCGTCACGGCTTCACCTCGATCGTTGAAGGGGCCCTTCGGTTCCGTCCGTCCGACTGCGGGACGTCGGCCCCGGGGGCGGACAGACGGCGGGGGCGGTGGCGCAGGTGGAGTGCGGCGAGTGCCAGCGACGCGCCCCAGATGAAGAACACGGGATACCAGTAGAAGTTCCAGGGACCGAAGGAGGCGGCCACTTCCGCGCTCGGCTCGACCCTGCCGACGGCGACGAAGAACCGCAGGTATCCGTAGCCGAGTCCCCACAGAGCGAGCCCGGTGCCGCCGATCAGGCCCGCCCCGATGCGGAGCCACCGGGGAAAGAAGTCCCCCCAGGGCCGGAAGAGGGCGGTGGTCGCGAGGGCGGCGAGAGTGGAGGCCGCCCCCATGCCCCAGAAGGCGACCATGCGCTGCCAGGCCACGTCCGGCACCGACTCGGGGGTGTCGGGGTAGGCGATCATGATCCCCAGCCCCCACCACAGGTGCGGCAGGGCGTAGGCGAGCCCGGCGATCACCGCGCAGTACCCAACGGCCCGCTCCCATCGGGAAATCGGGACCTCGGACGCCGAGGCGGCATCCTCTCGTGCCTTCGACATCGTCTTCCTCTTCCTTCTCATCAGGACCCGGGGGCGCAGCGAACGTCCCTCAGCTCCACTGGGCGAGCCCTGTACGGTCCGCGTCGAAGTGGACGGGCAGGCTCTCCAGGCCGCTGAGGAAGTTGGAGAACACCGGCTCCACCGGGCCGTTGGGCTCGATGCGGTCCGCCACGGTGCGCAGTCCGTCGAGCATGGCGTTGATCTCGACACGGCCGAGGAACGCACCGAGGCAGAAGTGCGGCCCGTAGCCGAACGACACGTGCTTGTTGGGGGTGCGTGCCAGGTCGAACGTCTCGGGGGCGTCGAAGACGTCCTCGTCCCGATTGGCGGAGGTGTTCCACAGGGTGACGATGTCGTCGGCGGCGATCCGCTGCCCCGCGATCTCGACGTCCCGCAGCGCCCGGCGGCCGAAGTGCATGCCCGGAGTCGTCCACCGCAGCACCTCCTCCACAGCGCTCTCCACCGTCACCTCGCCCTGCTTCAACGCGTTCCACTGCTCCGGGTGACGCATCAGTGCCTGCACCCCGCCGATCATCGACAGCCGGCTGGTCTCGTCGCCGCCGATGATCAGGCTGTAGCAGTTCAGGACGACCTCGTCCTCGTCGAGCGGCTTTCCGTCGATCTCGCCGGTGGCCAGCACGCTGATGACGTCGTCGACCGGGTTCCTCCTGCGCTCCTCGGCGAGCTCGCCGAAGTACAGAAGGATCTCGTTGCGGGCGAGCCAGGACTCCTCGGCACTGGTGCTGGCCGTACTGGAGCTGAGGGCCTGCTTGTTGAGGCCGAGCAGGAAGGCGCGGTCCGACTCGGGGACGCCCAGCAGGTCGCAGATGGTGGCGATCGGGATGTGCTCGGCGACGTCCCGCGCGAAGTCCGCCTCGCCCCGCTCCACCGCGTCCTTGAGGAGCGTGCGGGTGCGCTGCACGACCTGCTCCGATATGTGCCGCAGGGCGCGCGGCGAGAACGACTTGAGCATCAGCTTGCGGATCGCCGCGTGCCGGGGGCCATCGGTGACCGCGAGCATCTTGCCCGCCGCGGAGTCACTGCCGTGCAACAGCGTGACCAGCAGGTTCCCTCGCTCGGAGGTGAAGTTGTCGTCGTCCTTGTACACCTTCATGATGTCGTCGTACTTGGACAGGACCCAGAATTCGGGTCCCGCCGCTGTCGCCGGATGACGGTGTACCGGGCTCTCGGCGCGGAACCGGCGCCACATGGCGTGGACGTCGGTCGTCTGATAGGTCCGGGGATCGGTCAGGTCGAAGCTGTCGAGCTCATGGGCCTCGACGTCGGCTCCGCCCAGTGCCTCGGTGGCGCTGGTCATAGGGGCTTGCTCCAAGTGGGTGCGCTGTGGCGGGTCGTCGGTACGGTGATGCTCCGGCGGTTCACCGGAGCTCGCGCAACTGCGCGGCGAGTGCCCGGCCGATCTCGCCGATCGGCCCCGGCCGGGTCAGCTCGTTGTGCCCGCAGTCGACGACCTGGATGTCGACCCGCCCCTCCACGAAGGGCCGCCACGCCGCGGCCATCGCCTGCGGGGAGGCGTGGTCCCGGCCTGCGACGGTCAGCATGACATCGCCACGGACGACGCCCAGTAGATCAGGGCTGTACGTGTGGATGATGCTCCTCGACATGTTGGTGCCAACACGGGCGAGCGCGCTGATATGGCGCTTTTCCAGGCCGGCGAGTGCACTGTCCCCGGCCCGCAGGACCTCCATCACCCGCTCGTACACCAGCGGCTCGGTCGGGTCGCGGTCCCCTGTCCGGCCGCTGAGGTCCAACAGCGTGGCCAGCACGTCCTGTTCGTCGTACGCGAGATCCGCGTGCTCCTCGGAGGGGATGTCCGGGTCGGTGTCCAGCACGGCCAACAGCCCGACCTGCTCGCCCGCCTCCTGGAGCCGGGTGGCGATCATGTGCGCGAGGATTCCGCCGAGGGACCAGCCCACCAGGTGGTAGGGACCGGACGGCTGGACGCTGCGGATCCGGTCGAGGTAGTCGTCGGCCATCTCCTGGATGGAGGAGGGCAGTTCCTCGTCGCGGGCGAGACCTCGCGCCTGGAGCGCGTAGATCGGGTGGTCGGCCGGGATGTGCCGCAGCAGTCCCGAGTAGCCCCACCCGATACCGGCCCCGGGGTGCAGGCAGAACACGCCCGGTTTCGAGCCGCCGGGCCGCAGGGGCAGCAGCACGTCGAACGGGTCGTGGTCGGAGCCGGCGGTGAGCTCGGCGGCCAGTGCGGCCACGGTCGGGTTCTCCAGCAGGCTGCGCACCGAGAGCCGCACGCCGAACGCGGCCCGCGCCCGGCTGATCACCCGGGTCGCGAGCAGCGAATGCCCGCCGAGATCGAAGAAGTTGTCGTCGACGCCGACCCTGGGCAGCGAGAGCACCTCGGCGAACAGACCGCAGAGCACCTCCTCCTCGGGGGTACGGGGCGCCCCGCTGCCCAGCGCCCCGGTGAACTCGGGGTCGGGCAGCGCCCTGCGGTCCAGCTTTCCGTTCGGCATCAGCGGAACCTCGTCCAGCCGCACGAACGCGGCGGGCACCATGTACTCGGGGAGCGTGCCGGCCAGACCGGCCCGCAGCGCGTCCGGCTCCAGGCAGCCCGCCGGTCCGGCCGGGTCCGCCGGAACGACGTAGGCCACGATCATCCGGTCGCCCCCGGTGTTCTCCCGCACCACCGACACCGCACGGCCGACACCGGGCAGCGCGGCGAGCGCCGACTCGATCTCGCCCAGTTCGACGCGGAAGCCGCGGATCTTCACCTGGTCGTCGGCGCGGCCGAGGTACTCCAGCGTGCCCTCGTCGGTCCAGCGGACCAGGTCCCCGGTGCGGTACATCCGCTCGCCGGGCCCGCCGTAAGGGCAGGCGGTGAACCGTTCGGCCGTCAGTGCCGCACGGCCCAGGTAGCCGCGGGCCAGACCGTCCCCGGCCACGTACAGCTCACCCGGCACGCCGACGGGAACAGGGCGCAGCGTATCGCCCAGTACATAGACCCTGGTGCCGCGGACCGGCCGACCGATGGGCGGAGTGCCGCACCCCGCGGTCAGGGGCTCGCTGAGCGTGGCCGCGACGGTGGCTTCGGTCGGCCCGTAGGCATTGACCATCCGGCGGCCCGGCGCCCAGCGGTCCACGAGTTCGGCGCCGGTGGCGTCACCGCCGACGACCAGGGAGCGGAAATCGGGCAGCCCTTCCACGGGCACGGTGGCGAGCGCCGCCGGCGGCACCAGGGCATGGGTCACCCGCTGCTCGCGCAGCACCTCGGCGAGGGCCTCGTCACCGAGCGGGCCGGGCGGGGGCACGACGAGCGCGGCCCCGGCGGGCAGCGCGGAGCACAGTTCCAGCACCGAGGCGTCGAAGCTCGGGGAGGCGAACTGGAGCACCCTGGCCGTGCCGTCCACGGCGAACCCCTCCGCCACCGCGGCGGAGAAGGCGGCCAGCCCGCTGTGCTGCACCTGCACACCCTTGGGCCTGCCGGTGGAACCGGAGGTGTGGATGACGTACGCGGGATGACCGGGCAGCAGCGCGGTGGAGCGGTCGGAGTCGGCCAGGTCGTGGGCCGGCAGCGCGGCGAGTTCCCCGGTGACGGCCGGGTCGTCCAGCCGCAGCACCGGGAGCCCGGCCGACAGCGTGCCCTGCGGCAGGGTGACACCGGAGACGGTGACGGCGAGTACCGGCGCCGCGTCGTCGAGCATGAACGCGATGCGCTCGGCCGGGTAGGACGGGTCCACCGGCAGGTAGGCGGCCCCGGACTTGAGCACCGCGAGCTGCGCCACCACGATGTCCACCGACCGGGGCAGCAGCAGGGCGACGATCTTCTCCGGCCCGGCCCCGCGCGCGACCAGCAGCCGGGCGAGCCGGTTGGCCCGCTCGTTCAGCTCGGCGTAACGGAGCAGAACCCCCGGCGCGATGACGGCGTCGGCGTCCGGGGTGCTGCGCACCTGCTCCTCGAACAGCTCGGGGAAGGTCCGGGCCCGCGGCCCGTCGCCGCCGCGGCTCCATTCGTCGACGAGCCGCCGGTGCTCCTGCGGGGAGACAACGTCCAGCCGGCCGACGGCCTGCTCCGGGTCCTCGACCACGGCTCGCAGCAGCGCCTCCAGACGTCCGCCCATCAGCCGCACGGTCTCGTCGGAGAACAGGTCGGGCCGGTAGCTCAGCCGCAGGTGGAGCCGGGGGCCGGGGACGGCCGCGAGACTCATCGGGTAGTGGTTGGCGTCTTCCCCCACCAGCCCGGTGACCCGCAGCTCGTCCGGGTCGCCCGGGTCCTCGGCCGCCAGCGCGGACGGGTCGACGGGGTAGTTCTCCGTCACGGTGAGCGTGTCGAACAGCTCGCCGACACCCTCCTTCCAACCGCCGAGGGACTGTACTTCGGTGAGGCTCAGCTGCTGGTGGCTCATGAGGCCGGACTGCTGCTTCTGCAGCCGGGCCAGGAGCCCCGCCAGCGATTCGGTGGGGTCGAGGGTGACCCGGACCGGCAGGGTGTTGATGAACAACCCGATCATGTGCTCCACACCGGGCAGCTCCGGCGGGCGCCCGGAGACCGTACCGCCGAAGACGACGTCGTCCCGGCCGGTCAGGCGGCTCAGCAGCAGCCCCCACACACCCTGCAGAACGGTGTTCAGCGTCAGACCGTTCGCGCGGGTCCGCGCCGCCAGCGCGGAGGTGAACTCCTCGGACAGGTCCAGCGTGTGGTGGCGCGGCCGGATCGGCCGGCGGGACGGGTCCGCGGGAGCCAGCAGGGTGGGCTCGCAGACGTCCCCGAGTACCTCGCGCCAGGCTTGCTCGCTCTGCGTCCGGTCCTGCTTGGCCACCCACGCCAGATAGTCGCGGTAGGGCGTGACGTGCGGCATCCCGGACGGGTCGCCGTGCTGCCTGTACAGGGTGAACAGCTCGCTGACCAGCAGCGGTGTGGACCAGCCGTCCAGCAGGATGTGGTGGTTGCTCACCACGAGCCGGTGCTCGCGCTCGCCGAGGCGCACCAGGGTGAAGCGCACCAGCGGCGGCCGGTTCAGGTCGAAGCGGCGCGCGCGGTCCTCGGCCAGGGCCCGTTCCAGCGCGGCGGGCCGCTCGTCCTCGGGCAGTCCGCCGAGGTCGACCTCCCGGTAGGGCGGTCGGACCCGGCTGCGGATCACCTGCACCGGGCGCTCCAGGCCCTCGTGCCGGAAGCCGGCGCGCAGGCTGGTGTGCCGGGCGACGAGCGCGGCGACGGCGGCCGTCATCCGCTCGGTGTCCACGATGCCGGTCAGCTCCAGCACCAGCTGCACCGTGTAGACGTCCATCTCCTGCTCGTCGAGCAGCGCGTGGAACAGCAGCCCCTCCTGCAGAGGTGACAGAGGGAGTACGTCCTCGATCGCCGGCTTGGTCATCGGTTCCTCCAGTTGGTGCCGGCATCGGCGTCGTCGTGTCCGTTGTCGTGCTGGTCGTGCCGCGTCCCTCGGTCCTGGTGACCGTCGGACGCGTCAGAACCGTCGAAGTCGTCCTCGAACTCGTCGTCGAAGTCGTCATCGAGGTCGTCACCGAGGCCGTCGATGTCGTGCTGGCTCAGTGACACCAGCGGCAGGTCGGAAGGCGTCCAGCCGCCGGCCTCGGGAGCGGCCGCGTGCTCGGCGAGCATGCGGAGCATGCGGAACCACCCTTCGGCCAGCCCCGCCACGTCCTCCTCGCCGAGGAGTTCCCCGGCCCAGGTCCAGGTGGCCACGAGCTGCGGACCCTCGGGGCCGTCCTGGGTGAAGGCGTTGACCTCCAGCGGGTGCGCGAGCGGCATGGCGTCGTCGGAGCCGCCGCCGAGCCCGCCCGACTCGGGGGCCGGGCCCCAGTCCGCGGCCTCGGCCGCTTCGCCGCCCCCGCCGAGCCGGCCCAGGTAGTTGAACCCGATCTGCGGCGGGGCGAGTTCGGCGAGGACGGTCCGGGTGTTCGGGTTGAGGTAGCGCAGCAGCCCGTAGCCGAGCCCGTTGTCGGGCACCGCCCGCAGCTGCTCCTTGACCTGCTTGAGCACCCTGCCCGCGCCCGAGCCGGTGGCGGTGAGCTGCTCCCAGTCCTGGTGGCCGGTCTCCAGGCGCACCGGGTGGATGCCGGTGAACCAGCCGACCGTGCGCGACAGGTCGCAGGCGGTGTCGCCGCCCGGTCCGGTCCGGCCGTGGCCCTCGAGGTCCACCAGGACACCCCGCGTGCTGCGTCCCCGGCTCTCCTGCCACTCGGCCACGGCCAGCGCGAATCCGGTCAGCAGCACGTCGTTCACCCCGGCGTGGAACGCGGAGACGACGGAGGTCAGCAACGGTTCGGTGTGCTCGCGGGCGAGGGACAGGGTGAGGGTGCGCGCGGTCGCCTGGGTGTCACGCGCCGGATCGAGCGGACGCTCGCCGAGCAGCGGCTCGGCATCGGCCAGCATCGTCGTCCAGCGGCTCAGGTCACCGACGCGTGCGGGCTTGTGGGCCTCCTCGTTCAGCAGGCGGGCCCAGGTACGGAAGGACGTGGGCACCGGTTCGAGCACCGGCTTCCCGCCACCGGCCAGGGCTTGGTACGCCGCGGCCAGATCGGGGGTGATGACCCGCCAGGAGACGCCGTCGACCACGAGGTGGTGGGCGATCAGCAGCAGCCGACCCGGGTGGTCCGGGCCGGCGTTGAACCAGACCGCCTGGACCATGACGCCGTCCTCGGGCGAGAGCCGGTCCCACGCCGCGGTGGCGTGCTCCTCCAGGGCTTCGGCGAGCGTCTCGGCCCGGACCTGGCCCGACGGCAGCGCCACCCGGTGCAGCAGGTCGGCCGCGTCGACCGTGCCACGGTCCGGAACCTCCAGCGACCAGCCGCCGGCGCCGCGCGTCAGCCGCGCCCGCAGCATGTCGTGGTGGTCCAGCAGCGTCTGCAGCGCGGCCGTCAGATGCCCGGCCGACGCACCCGCGGGGACCTGGAGCAGCATCGACTGGTTGAAGCGGTCGACGGGGCCGCCGCGTTCCTCCAGCCAGCGGACGATCGGCGTCGCCCCGACGGTCCCGATCCCGGCGTCCGGTCCCTCGTCGGTCGTGCGGTCGACGACGGCGGCGACGGTGGCCAGCGCCTCGACCGTCTTGTGCTCGAAGATGTCGCGCGGGGTCAGCAGCAGTCCGGCCCTGCGGGCGCGGGCGACGAGCTGGATGGAGACGATGGAGTCGCCGCCCAGGTCGAAGAAGCCGTCGTCCACGCCGACGGTGGGCAGTCCGAGGACTTCCGCGAACAGGCCGCAGAGCAGCTCCTCACGCTCGGTCCGCGCCGCGCGGCCTCCCGCCGCCGCGGCGAAGTCGGGAGCGGGCAGCGCCTTCCGGTCGAGCTTGCCGTTGGAGGTCAGCGGCAGGGCGTCGAGCGTGACGAAAGCCGACGGCACCATGTACTCGGGGAGTTGCGTACGCAGGTGCTTGCGCAGTTCCTCCGGTTCGGTCCGCTCTTCCGCCTCCGGGACGACGTACCCGACGAGCTTGCGCTCGCCCGGCCGGTCCTCCCGGACGACGACGGCGATCTGGCCGACCTGCGGATGCGAGGCGAGGCAGGCCTCGATCTCGCCGAGTTCGATGCGGAAGCCGCGGATCTTGACCTGGTGGTCGGCGCGGCCGAGGTACTCCAGGTCACCGTCCCTGGTGCGGCGTGCCAGGTCGCCGGTGCGGTACATCCGGCTGCCGGGCGGGCCGTACGGGTCGGCGACGAAGCGCTCGGCGGTCAGGGCGTGCCGGCCCAGGTAGCCGTCGGCCAGGCCCGCGCCGGCCACGTACATCTCACCGACGACACCGGCGGGGACCGGAGCGAGGTGCGCGTCGAGGACGTGCACCCGCAGATCCGGGATCGGCCGGCCGATGAGGCTGGCCGTCGCCGAGGCGGCGCCTTCGGCATCCAGTGCGCGGTGGGTGACGTGGACGGTGGTCTCGGTGATGCCGTACATGTTGACCAGGCGGGGGGCGTGGTCGGGGTGGCGGTCGTACCACTCCTGAAGGCGCCAGAGGTCGAGCGCCTCGCCGCCGAAGATCACGTAGCGCAGGGCCAGGCGTGCGCCCAGGTCGGGGTGGTCGGCGTCGGTGCGCATCAGCTGGTAGAAGGCGGAGGGCGTCTGGTTGAGGACGGTGACCTTCTGGTCGGCCAGCAGGGCCAGGAAGTCCTCCGGTGAGCGGGACACCTCGAAGGGCACGACCACGAGGCGGCCGCCGTGCAGCAGCGGGCCCCAGATCTCCCAGACGGAGAAGTCGAAGGCGTAGCTGTGGAAGAGGGTCCCCACGTCGTCGGGTCCGAAGCCGAACCAGGGGTCGGTGGCGGTGAAGAGGCGCACCACGTTGCCGTGGGGGACCACCACGCCCTTGGGGCGGCCGGTGGAGCCGGAGGTGTAGATGACGTAGGCGGCGGAGCCGGCGCAGAGCGGGCCGCCGCGTTCGGCGTCGGTGAGGTCGGTGCCGGGCAGGGCGGCCACGTCGGACAGCACGTGCGGGTCGTCCAGGACGAGGACGGTGGCGGTGCCGCAGTCGACGCCCGCGAGGTCCACCGCGGAGGTGGTGACCACCAGGGCGGGGGCGGAGTCGGCGACCATGTGGGCCAGGCGGTCGGCGGGGTAGTCGGGGTCCATGGGCACGTAGGCGGCGCCGGACTTGAGGACGGCGAGCAGCGCGGTGACGAGGTCGATGGATCTGGGCAGGGCCAGGCCGACGTACCGGCCGGGTCCGGCACCGGTGGCGATCAGGCGGCGTGCCAGCCGGTTCGCGGAGGTGTTCAACTCGCGGTACGAGACCGACCGGTCACCGCACACCACGGCGACCGCGTCGGGTGTGCCGGCGGCGCGGTCCTCGAACAGCTCCGCCAGCGACGGCTTGTCCGTGCCGGCCTGGTCCACCACCGCACCCACGCCGGCGAGAGCGGCATCCCACTCGGCAGCGTCCAGAACGTGCACGTCGCCGAGTGCACGGTCGGGCTCCTCGGTCCAGGTGGACAGCAGTCGGACGAAGCGCTCGACCAGGCTGCCGGCCGTGGACGTGTCGAAGAGGTCGACGGCGAACTCCAGAGCACCCGTGATCCCCGCGGTCGAACCGTCGGGAGTCCGCTGCTCGGTGAGGCTCAGTGCCAGGTCGTACTTGGCGACGTTGTGCTCGACCGGGTGACCACCGAACGTCAGTCCGGGCAGGTCCAGGCCGTCCGCGGCGGCGGCCTGGTTGTGGAAGGTCAGGTTGACCTGGAACAACGGGTGCCGGGCCGACGAGCGCTCCGGGTTCAGGACCTCCACGAGCCGCTCGAACGGAACGTCCTGGTGGGCGTAGGCAGCGAGGTCGGTGTCCCGGACCCGTGCCAGCAGCTCCCGGAGGGTCGGGTTGCCGGAGGTGTCGGTGCGCAGCACCAGCGTGTTGACGAAGAAGCCCACGAGGTCGTCGAGGGCACTGTCGGTCCGTCCGGCGACCGGGGTGCCGATCGGGACGTCCGTGCCGGCCCCCATCTTGGTGAGCAGGGCGGCGGTGGCCGCCTGGAGCACCATGAACACGCTGGTACCGGTGCGGCGTGCCAGCGTTGCGATCCGGGCGTGCAGCTCGGCGTCGAGTTCCAGCGGGACCAGGCCGCCGCGGTGCGAGGAACGCTGGGGCCGCGGCCGGTCGGTCGGCAGCGTCAGCTCCTCGGGGAGCTCCGCGAGAGCGGTACGCCAGTGCTCCAACTGAGCCGAGACCTTGCTGTCCGGGTCGTCCTCGCTGCCCAGCACGTCCCGCTGCCACAGCGTGTAGTCCGCGTACTGCACCCGCAGGGGCTCCCAGTCGGGGGTCCGTGCCAGGCGGCGCGCCGCGTAGGCGGTGGACAGGTCCCTGGCCAGCGGCGCCAGCGAGGCGCCGTCGGCGGCGATGTGGTGCACCAGCAGGTGGAGCACATGCCGGTCGGGAGCGAGGGCGAAGAGGTCCGCCTTCACCGGCACATCGGCCGTCAGGTCGAAGGCGTGGCCGGCCGCGGCGCTCAGCGCGCCGGGCAGTTCGGCCTCGGTGACCTCGGTGACGGGCAGTCCGAGACCGAGGGCAGCGGCCTCCAGCACCAGCTGGCGCGGGCGCCCGTCGGTGTCGGGGAAGACGGTCCGCAGGCTCTCGTGCCGGTCGACCACGTCGCGCAGCGCGGCGGCGAGAGCCTCCCGGTCCAGGTCGCCGGTCAGGCTCAACGCCAGCGGGATGTTGTACGCGGCGCTGGGCCCGTCGAAGTGACCGAGGAACCACAGTCTGCGCTGGGCGAAGGAGAGCGGAACCTCCGCAGGGCGTTCGACCGCGCGCACCGGGGGCCGTACCCCGGACGCCGAGCCGAGCTGCCGGACGAGCGCGGCCACGGTCGGGTGCTCGAAGACGCTGCGCACCGGCAGCTCCACGCCGAGCTCGTCCCGGACGCGGCTCGCGAGACGGGTGGCCAGCAGGGAGTGCCCTCCGAGGTCGAAGAAGCCGTCGTCGATGCCGACGGTCTCCACCCCGAGCACCTCGGCGAACAGGTCGCAGAGCAGCGCTTCCTGAACGGTCCGGGGAGTCCGGCCCGCACCGGTGGCGGTGATGTCGGGTGTGGGGAGGGCGGTGCGGTCGAGTTTGCCGTTGACGGTCAGGGGGAGGGCGTCGAGGGTGACGATCGCGGCCGGGACCATGTGCTCGGGCAGGGTGGTGCGGAGGGCGTCGCGGAGCGTCGCCGGGTCGGCGGGGGTGTGGGGGTCGGTGGTGATGTAGGCGACCAGGCGGCGGTCGCCGGGGCGGTCCTCGCGGACGGTGACGGCGGCCTGGCGGATGCCGTCCTGGTGGCGGAGGGCGGCTTCGATCTCGCCGGGTTCGATGCGGTAGCCGCGGAGCTTGACCTGGTCGTCGGTGCGGCCCAGGTAGGTGAGTTCGCCGGGTGCGGTCCAGCGGACCAGGTCGCCGGTGCGGTACATCCGCTCGCCGGGGGTGCCGTAGGGGCAGGCGGTGAAGCGTTCGGCGGTCAGCTCGGGGCGGCCCAGGTAGCCGCGGGCCAGGCCGGGGCCGGCGACGTAGAGTTCGCCGGTGACGCCGGGGGACGGGGCGCAGGGCGGCGTCGAGGACGTAGACGCGGGTGTTGGTCAGGGGTGTGCCGATGGGCACGGTGTCCGGTCGGGTGCCGGTGAGCGGGGTGCTCATGGTGGCGCAGACGGTGGTTTCGGTGGGGCCGTAGGCGTTGATCATGCGGCGGCCGGGTGCCCAGTCCGCGACGACCTGGGCGGGGACGGCCTCGCCGGCGACGACCAGGGTGGTCAGTCCGGGCAGGTCGGTGGGGTCCATCGCGGCCAGGGCGGCGGGGGGATGGTGGCGTGGGTGACGTGCAGGTGGCGGGCGGTGTGGGCGAGGTCGGGGCCGGGGCGCAGGTGCTCGGCGGTGGCGGTGATCAGGGTGGCGCCGCACAGCCAGGCGGAGAAGACCTCGGAGATGGAGGCGTCGAAGCTGGGGGAGGCGAACTGCAGCACGCGGCTGTCGCTCGTGATGGCGAAGCGGTCGATCTGGGCGGAGGCGAGGTTGCCGACGCCGGTGTGGGTGACGGCGACGCCCTTGGGGCGGCCGGTGGAGCCCGAGGTGTAGATCACGTAGGCCGGGTGGGTCACCTTCAGCGGCGACAGCCGGTCCGCGTCCGTGAGGTCGGTGGCGTCGTGGAGTGCGTGGTCGCCGGGCGGGAGGTCCCCGAGGTGCAGGACGGTGCGTGCGTTGGTCGTCGTGTGCGGCAGCTGGGACAGGTCGCGGGCGAGGACGAGGACCGGGTCGGCGTCGTCGAGGGTGTAGGCGATGCGTTCGGCGGGGTGTGCCGGGTCGATGGGCAGGAACGCGGCGCCCGTCTTGAGGACGGCCAGTTCCGCGACGAGGAGTTCCACGGAGCGGGGCAGCACGAGGGCGACCACGCGCTCGGGTCCGGCGCCGTGGCCGATCAGGTGCCGGGCCAGGCGGTTGGCGCGCTGGTTGAGCTGGGTGTAGGTGAGGGTCTCGCCGCCCGCGTCGAGCAGGGCGGTGTGCGAGGGGGTGCGGGTCGCCTGGGCCTGGAACAGTTCGGGCAGGGTGCCGGTGAGGACCGGGGTGGTGGTGTCGTTCCAGGTGGTGAGGATGTCGGTGCGTTCCCCGGCGGACAGGACGTCCAGGGTGCCGACCCGGGTGTCGGGGTCGGCCACCACCGCCCGGAGCACCCGCTCCAGCCGGCCGATGAAGGTCTCGATCGTGGCCCGGTCGAACAGGTCCAGGGCGAAGTCGACGAATCCGTCCAGCCCGGCCGGCGAACCGTCGTCGACCCTGCGCTCACCGAAGGTCAGGGAGAGGTCGAACTTGGCCGCGCCCGTGTCGGCGTCCTCGTTCCGTACGGTCAGACCGGGCAGCTCGAGGTCGCTGCCACCCGCGTTCTGCAGGGTGAGCATGACCTGGAAGAGCGGGTGGCGGGAGAGCGAGCGCTCCGAAGTCACCAGGTCGACGAGACGCTCGAAGGGGATGTCCTGGTGCGCGTACGCCTCCAGGTCGGTCTCCCGCACGCGGCCCAGCAGTTCCCGGAAGGTCGGATCGCCCGACGCGTCGGTGCGCAGCACCAGGGTGTTGACGAAGAAGCCGACCAGGTCGTCCAGCGCGCTGTCGGTGCGCCCGGCGACCGGGGTGCCCAGCGGCACGTCCGTGCCCGCGCCCAGCTTGCCCAGCCACACCGCGACGGCGGCCTGCAGGACCATGAACAGGCTCGCGCCGGACTCCCGGGCCAGCGCGGCCAGTCCCGCGTGCACCTCGGCGTCCAGCACGAACGGCACCACGTCCCCGCGGTAGGAGGCGTGCGCCGGACGCGGCCGGTCCACCGGGAGGGACAGCTCCTCCGGCAGCCCCGCCAGCGCCTGGCGCCAGAACTCCAGCTGGCCGGAGACCACGCTGGTCGGATCGCTCTCCGAGCCGAGGACCTCCCGCTGCCACAGCGCGTAGTCCGCGTACTGCACCGGCAGCTCGCTCCAGGCCGGTGCCTCACCGCGGCACCGCGCCGCGTAGGCCACCGACAGATCACGCGCCAGCGGACCCATGGACCATCCGTCGGCGGCGATGTGATGCAGCACGAGCAGCAGTACGTGCTCCTGCTCGCCGACCCGGAACAGCGTCGCCCGCAGCGGCAGATCGGTCGAGATGTCGAAACCGCGCGCCGCGGTCGCGTCGAGCGCCGCCCGCAGCTCCTTCTCGCGGACCTCGACGATGTCCAGCCGGGGCGCCGCCCCGTCCAGGACGAGCTGCACCGGGCTGCCGCCGAACTCCCGGAAGACGGTGCGCAGCGCCTCGTGGCGGCCGACCACGTCCTGCAGGGCCGCGCCCAGCGCGGCAGGGTCGAGCACACCGGTGAGCCGCACCGCGACCGGCAGGTTGTAGGTCGCCCCCGGGCCCTCGAAACGGCTGAGGAACCACAGCCGCTGCTGCGCGTACGAAACGGGCAGGTGCTCGGGGCGCGGTCCCCGGGACAGGGCCCTGCGGGCCGGTCGGGCGTCGCCGAGCAGGAGGGCGAGCCCCGCCGGGGTGGGCGTCTCGAACAGGGCCCGGATGGGCAGTTCGACATCGGCCTCGGTACGGATCCGGCTGATCAGACGGGTGCCCAGCAGGGAGTGACCGCCCAGCTCGAAGAAGCTGTCGTCGGCCCCTGCCGGGGCGTCGAGTCCGAGGATCTCCCCGAACAGGCGGCACAGCAGTGCCTCCTGCGCGGTTGCCGGGGCGCGGCCGGGCTCCCCGCCCTGTACCTCGGGCGCGGGCAGGGCCTTGCGGTCCAGCTTGCCGTTGGGGGTGAGCGGCAGGGCGTCCAGGGTGACGAAGGCCGACGGCACCATGTACTCGGGCAGCGCGGCCGCCAGATGCCTGCGCAGCGCGCCGCTGTCCGCCTCCGGGGCAGTGTTCGCGTCCGGTGCGGGGGTGGCGCCGGGGACGGTGTAGGCGACGAGCCGCTTGTCGCCGGGCCGGTCCTCGCGGACCAGCACGGCCGCCTGGGCGACCGCCGGGTGGGAGACGAGCACCGACTCGATCTCGCCGAGTTCGATCCGGAAGCCGCGCAGCTTGACCTGGTCGTCGGCGCGGCCCAGGTACTCCAGGGCCCCGTCGGAGCCCCAGCGGACCAGGTCGCCGGTGCGGTACATGCGCTCGCCGGGCCCGCCGTACGGGCAGGCGGTGAAGCGTTCCGCGGTCAGCGCCGCACGTCCGAGGTAGCCGCGGGCCAGCTGCTCGCCGGCGAGATAGAGCTCTCCCGCCACACCCGGGGCGACCGGCCGCAACGTCGCGTCCAGCACGTACACCCGGGTGTTCCACACCGGGTGGCCGATCGGGACGGAGCGTGCCCCCTCGGAGGGCTCGCAGGTCCAGTGGGTGACGTCGACGGATGCCTCCGTCGGGCCGTAGAGGTTGTGCAGCTCGGCGTCGAACAGCTCGAGGAAGCGGGAGCGCTGGTCGCCGGTGAGGGCCTCGCCGCTGCAGATCACCCGGCGAAGGGACTCCCCGCATCCGGCCGCGGCCGGCTCGGCGAGGAAGGCCTGGAGCATGGACGGCACGAAGTGCAGCGTGGTGACACGTTTGGCGCGGATCAGCCCGGCCAGGTAGACCGGGTCCCGGTGGCCCTCGGGACGGGCCAGCACCAGGGTGGCGCCGGTGATCAGCGGCCAGAAGAACTCCCACACCGACACGTCGAAGCCGGACGGCGTCTTCTGGAGTACCCGGTCGTCGGCGCGCAACCCGTAGCGGTCCTGCATCCACAGCAGCCGGTTGACGATGCCGCGGTGCGGCACGGGCACACCCTTGGGGCGGCCGGTGGAACCGGAGGTGTAGATGACGTATGCCGGGTTGTCGGGCCGGGCGGTGTCCGGCAGCGGTGAGGCGTCGAGCGCCTCGAGTCGGGCGAGCAGTGCCGCGTCGTCCAGTGCCAGCCGGGGGATGTGGAGGTCCGGGTCTTGGGGGAGCGCGGCCGCCGCGACCGTGAGCAGCAGGGCGGGCGTCGCCTCGGTGAGCAGATGCCTGATGCGGTCGGCCGGGTAGTCCGGGTCGACGGGCATGTAGGCGGCGCCGGCCTTGAGGACGGCGAGCAGCGCGACGACGAGCTCGGGGGAGCGCGGCACCGCCACGGCCACCGTCCCCTCCGGCCCGACCCCCTCGGCGACGAGGTGGCGGGCGAGGCGGTTGGCGCGGGCATCGAGTTCGGCGTAGGTGAGGGTGGTGTTCTCGAAGACGAGGGCCGACGCGTCCGGGGTGCGGGCCGCCTGCTCGGCCAGGAGACCGTTCAGGGTGGTGACGGGCACCTCGTGACCGGTGTCGTTGCGGCGTACGAGGAGTTCGTGCCGCTCGACGGGGCCGAGGACGTCGATCCGGCCGATGGTGCGGTCCGCGTCCGCGGCCACGGCCTCCAGCAGCCGGACGAAGCGGGTGGTGAGCTTCTCGACAGTGGTCCGGTCGAAGAGATCGGTGCTGTATTCGACGATGCCGTCGAGTCCGTCGTGGCTGCCGTCGGCGCCGCGCTTCTCACCCAGCTCCAGCGCGAGGTCGAAACGGGCCGAGTGGGTCTGCACCGCGCGGGGTTCGACGCTCAGGCCGGGGAGCTCCAGGGCGGCCCGCTCGGTGTTCTGCAGCGTGAGCATCACCTGGAACAGCGGGTGCCGGGCGAGGGAACGCCCCGGGTTGAGGACCTCCACGAGCCGGTCGAAGGAGACGTCCTGGTGGGCGTAGGCGGTGAGGTCCGTCTCGCGGACCCGGCTCAGCAGCTCCCGGAAGGTCGGGTTGCCGGAGGTGTCGGTGCGCAGCACCAGGTTGTTGACGAAGCAGCCGACGAGGTCGTCGAGGGCTTCGTCCGTGCGGCCCGCGACAGCGGTGCCGATCGGTATGTCCTCACCGCAGCCGAGCCGGTCGAGCAGGGCCGCGAGGCCCGCCTGGAGGACCATGAAGAGACTGCAGCGGCTGTCGCGGGACAGCTGGACGAGCCCCCGGTGCAGCTTCGGAGTGAGCGAGAAGGCGACGACGTCGCCCCGCAGACTCGCCTGCGCCGGGCGCGGACGGTCGACGGGCAGCGCCAGCTCCTCCGGCAGGTCGGCCAGGACCTGCTTCCAGTGGGCGATCTGACGTGCTCCGACGCTGTCCTGGTCGTCCTCGTCGCCGAAGAGCTCGTGCTGCCAGAGGCTGTAGTCGGCGTACTGCACCGGCAGCGGCTCCCACGCGGGGGCCTCGCCGACCCTGCGGGCGGCGTAGGCGGCCGACAGGTCGCGGGCGAGCGGCGCGAGCGACCAGCCGTCGCCCGCGATGTGGTGCAGCAGGAGCAGCAGGACGTGCCGCCGCTCGTCGAGGGCGAAGAGGGCGGCCCGCAGCGGGGTCTCGGCCGCCAGGTCGAACGGAAGGGACGCGGCGTCGGCGAGCCGGTCGTCGAGGTCGTCGTCGGTGGCGGCGACGGGAAGGAGCGGAGCGGCCGGGGACGGGGGCAGAACGACCTGGTGCGGGCGGCCGTCGGTCTCGGCGAAGACGGTACGCAGGCTCTCGTGCCGGGCGACGACGTCGGCCAGCGCCTCACTCAGGGCCTGCCGGTCCAGGTCGCCGTCGAGCTGCAGCACGAGCGGGATGTTGTAGCCGGCACCGGTGTTGTCGAAGCGGCCGAGGAACCACAGGCGCCGCTGGGCGAAGGAGAGCGGGACCTCGGTCGGCCGCGGCCGGGACTCCAGGGCCGGACGGCCGTCCGCGGACCGCTGGAGGAGGGCGGCGAGCCCGGCCGGGGTGGCCGACTCGAAGAGGCTGCGCAGCGGCAGCTCGGCGTCGAACGCGGACCGCACGCGGCTGACCAGGCGGGTGGCCTGGAGGGAGTGGCCGCCCAGGTCGAAGAAGCTGTCGTCCACCCCGACGGACGGGCGGCCGAGGATCTCCGCGAACAAGCCGCAGAGGATCTCCTCCTGCGGGGTGCGCGGGGCACGGCCCATGCCGCCGGCCGCCTCCTCGGGCGCGGGCAGCGCCTTGCGGTCCAGCTTGCCGTTGGCGGTGAGCGGGAGTTCCCGGAGAACGACGAAGGACGACGGCACCATGTACTCGGGGAGCCCGGCGGCCAGTTGCTCGCGCAGCGCTCGGGGCTCGACCGGCGGGCCCTGGACGTCGCGGGGGACGATGTAGGCGACGAGCCGTTTGTCGCCGGGCCGGTCCTCACGGACCAGGACGACGGACCGGTCGACACCCGCACAGGCCGTGAGCGCGGTTTCGATCTCGCCGAGTTCGATCCGGAAGCCGCGCAGCTTCACCTGGTCGTCGGCGCGGCCCAGGTACTCCAGCGTCCCGTCCTCGGAGGACCGCACCAGGTCGCCGGTGCGGTACATGCGCTCGCCCGGCCCGCCGTACGGGCAGGCCGTGAAGCGCTCGGCGGTCAGCGCCGCGCGCCCCAGGTAGCCGCGGGCCAGCTGCTCGCCCGCGAGATAGAGCTCTCCCGCCACACCCGGGGCGACCGGCCGCAACGCCGCGTCCAGCACGAAGACGCTCGTACCGTCGACGGCCCGGCCGATGGCCGGGACACCCGTACCCGCGACCAGCGGTTCACTGAGCGTCGCCACGACCGTGGATTCGGTCGGGCCGTAGGCGTTCACCATGCGGCGGCCCGGTGCCCAGCGGTCCACCAGGGCGGCGTCGGTGGCGTCGCCGCCCACGATCAGCGTCCGGAAGTCCGGCAGGTCCATGGCGGGGACCGTGGCCAGTGCGGCCGGCGGGATCAGCGCGTGCGTGATGGCGCGGTCCGCGAGGACCCGGCCGAGCGCCTCGTCGGCCAGCGGGCCGGGCGGGGGGACCACCAGGGCCGCGCCCCACGGCAGGCTCATGCAGAGTTCGAGCACCGAGGCGTCGAAGCTCGGCGACGAGAACTGCAGCACCCGGCTCCGCGGACCGACCGCGCACCGCTGGGCCAGCACCGTCGCGAAGGCCGCCAGGCCGTGGTGGGAGACCACCACGCCCTTGGGACGTCCCGTCGAGCCGGACGTGTAGATCACATACGCCGGGTGATCCACGGTCAGCTCCGTCGGCCGGTCCGTGTCCACCGGGTCCGTCACCGGCTCGGCGGCCAGGTCCAGCCGGTCCAGGACCACCCGGCCTGCCGTCGCGGACTCGGGCACACGGTCCGCCTCGTGGCCGGTCGTCACGACCAGCACCGGCTCCGCGTCCTCGAGCATGTAGGCGATCCGGTCGGCCGGGTAGTCCGGGTCCACCGGCACGTACGCGCCGCCCGCCTTCATCACCGCCAGCCGGGCCACGACGATGTCCACCGAGCGCGGCAGCAGCAGGGCGACGATCCGCTCCGGGCCCACGCCCCGCCCGATGAGGTGGTGGGCGAGCCGGTTGGCCCGCTCGTTCAGCTCCGCGTACGACAGCGAACCGTCGTCGGACACGACCGCCGGGGCGTCCGGGGTACGGGCCACCTGCGCCTCGAACAACGCCGGGAACGTCGCGGCGGGCGCCTCGGGCCGGGCGCCCTGCCACACCCGCAGCAACTGCTCCCGTTCCGCGCCGGTGAGGACGTCGAGGCGGCCCAGGAGCTGCTCGGGGGCGTCGGTGAAACTCTCCAGGATGTGCTGGAGCCGCAGGCCGATGAGCTCCATCTGTCCGGCGGTGAAGAGATCCGGGCGGTAGCCCATGCGCAGCCGCATCCGCTCGCCGGGGAGGATCGCCAGGCTGAACGGGTAGTGGTTGTCGTCGGTGGTGTGCACGCCGGTGACGCGCAGTCCGTCCACGGGCTCGGAGAAGCTGTCGGTGTCGACCGGGTAGCTCTCGAACGCGGTGATGGTGTCGAAGAGTTCGCCGCCGCCGAGGAGGGACTGGATGTCGGAGAGGCCGTAGTGCTGGTGGTCCATCAACTCCGACTGCTCGTCCTGGAGACGGCGCAGCAGGTCGGCGACGGACTGCCCGGTGTCCAGGCGGACGCGGACCGGCAGGGTGTTGATGAAGAGGCCGACCATGTTCTCCATGCCGGCCATCTCCGGCGGGCGGCCGGAGACGGTGCTGCCGAACACCACGTCGTCCCGGCCGGTGAGACGGCCCAGCAGGACGCCCCAGGAGGCCTGCACCACGGTGTTGGCCGTGAGGTCGTGACGGCGCGCCAGAGCCGCGACCGCCGCGGTCAGCTCCTCGGAGAGCTCGTGGTGGTGGTAGTGCGGCGGCTCGGTGGCGGCCGCCGGGGCGGCCGGAGCCAGCAGGGTGGGCTCCTCGACCCCGGCGAGGGCCCGGCCCCAGGCCTTCGCCGCCTCGTCGCGGTCCTGCGCGGCGGCCCAGGCGAGGTAGTCGCGGTACGGCGTGACCCGCGGCAGCCCGGTGTCGTCACCGCCCTGCGCGTACAGGAAGAACAGCTCCCGCAGCATGATCGCCATCGACCAGCCGTCGAGCAGGATGTGGTGGTTCGCCAGCACGAAACGGAACCGCCGGCCGAGAGCCGCACGAGGCTGAAGCGCACCAGCGGCGGCGCGGTCAGGTCGAAGTGCTGGGCACGGTCGGCGACCATGAGCGCCTCGAGGCGGTGCGGCTCGTCCTCGGCCGCCACGTCCGTCAGATCGATCTCCTGCCAGGGGAGCTCCACCTCGCGGGGAATGATCTGCACGGGCTTGTCGAACCCCTCGTGCAGGAACCCGGCGCGCAGGTTCGCGTGCCGCCGGAGCAGGGCGGCGGCGGCCGCCTTCAGGGCCGCCACATCCAGATCGCCCTCGAAGTCGAAGGCGATCTGACCGCCGTACACGTCGAGCTCCTGCTCGTCGAGCAGGGCATGGTACAGCATGCCCTCCTGCATCGGTGACAGGGGGAGGACGTCCTCAAGTCCCGCACCATTCATGACGACTTCCTCCACGTGCTTTCCAGAAGATCGAGTTGTGCCTGCGACAGGTTCACCAGCGGCATGTCCGACGGCGAGTGGCCGCCCGACTCCGGTGCGGCGGCGTGCCGGGCCAGCGCCTCCAGGGCGTCGAACCAGTTGTCCGCCAGATCCCGCATGTCCCGCTCGGGGAACAGCCCGTCGGGCCAGGTCCAGGTGACGTTCAGTTCGGGACCTTCGGGAAGGTCCCTGACGAGGGCGTTGATTTCGATGGCGTGTGCCAGTCGGGTGTCCGGGTCGCCGGCGGCGGCTCCGGTCAGGGCAGCCGATTCCGGTGCCACGGCCCAGTCCTGGCCCTCGGCGCCCGGAGCACCGATGCGCCCGAGGTAGTTGAAACCGATCTGGGGGTCCGGGTACTCGGCCAGCAGGGGGGCCGTGGCCGGGTTGAGGTGGCGCAGCATGCCGTGACCGATGCCGTGGTCCGGCACGGCTCGCAGCTGCTCCTTGACCCGCTTCACGGCGCGTCCCAGAGCCGCGCCGCCGGTCCTCACCTCGTCCGGGTCGAGCTGCCCGGGGTCGAGCCGTACCGGATACACGGTCGTGAACCAGCCGACCGTACGGGACAGGTCGGCGCCACCGACCACGTCCTGGCGGCCATGGCCCTCGAGGTCGACGAGGACGGCTCCGTCCTCGCCGAGACCCCGGCGGCGACGCCACTGGGCCACGGCCAGAGCGAGCCCGGTGAGCAGTACGTCGTTGACTCCCCCGTGGAACGCGGCCGGGACGTCGGTGAGCAGCGGCTCGGTGCGGTCGGCCGGCAGGCTCAGGGTGAGCGAGCGTGCTCCGGCCGCGGTGTCGGACTCTGCGAGCGGGCGTCCGCTGAGAGGTGCCTCCTCCTCGGACAGCATCTCCAGCCACAGCTCCACCTCGTCCTCCCGCTCGGCGGCGGCCTCGGTGAGGCGCTGCGCCCAGCGGCGGAAGGAGGTTCCGGTCGACGCCAGACGCGGCTGTTCGCCGTCGGCGGCGGCCTGCCAGGCAGCGGCGAGGTCCGGGAGCAGGATGCGCCAGGACACGCCGTCGACGACCAGGTGGTGGGCGGTGATCAGCAGCCTGCCCGGGGCCGACGGCCCGGCGTCGAACCAGACCACCCGGAGCATCCGTCCGGCGGCCGTGTCGAGTCCGCGCCAGGCGGCCTCCGCCTCCGCGGCGATCAGTGCCTCCAGGTCCGCACCGGTGAAGCCGCCCGTAGGGACACGGACGACGGCCTCGGTGGCCGGGACGCTGCCGCGGGCGGGTATCTCCAGCGACCAGGGCGTGCCGCCCTCGCCGCGGGTCACGGTCATGCGCAGTGTGTCGTGGTGGTCCAGGACGGCCTGGACGGCTGTGGTCAGGTGCTCCAGGCCCAGTCCGGCCGGTACCTGCACCAGCATCGACTGCACGAACCCCTCGGTGGCCCCGCCGTGCTCTTGGAGCCAGCGGATGACGGGGGTGGCCGGCAGGGTGCCGATACCGGCGTCCGGGTCCTCGGCGGGGGTGTCCTTCGCCTCGCGGACCACGGGCGCCAGGGCGGCGACGGTCCGGTGGGTGAAGACGTCCTTCGGGGAGAACACCAGGCCGGCGGCGCGGGCGCGGGCGACGAGCTGGATGGAGACGATGGAATCCCCGCCGAGGTCGAAGAAGCTGCTGTCGACCCCGACTTCGGGCAGTCCGAGCACTTCGGCGAAGAGCGCGCACAGTGCCTGCTCGACCGGGTTGCCCGCCGCACGGCCCGTCGCCTGCGCCGAGAAGTCCGGTGCGGGCAGCGCCTTGCGGTCGAGCTTGCCGTTGGCCGTCAGCGGCAGCGCGTCCAGCAGGACGACGGCCGCGGGGACCATGTACTCGGGCAGGGACCGCCCCAGCTGTTCCCTCAGCACCGCGGGCTCCGGGGCGGCGCCGGCGGCCGGGACCGCGTAACCGACCAGGCGGCGGACACCGGGGGTGTCCTCACGGACCACGACGGCGGCCGCGGCCACCTCGGGCCGGCGGTCAGCGCGGACTCGATCTCGCCGAGCTCGATGCGGAAACCGCGGACCTTGACCTGATCGTCGATCCGGCCCTGGTACTCCAGCAGCCCGTCCGCCGTCGTCCGCACCAGGTCGCCGGTGCGGTACAGGCGGGAGCCGGGCTCCCCGAAGGGGTTGGCCACGAAGCTGCCGGCCGTCAGGTCGGGTCGGCCCAGATACCCGCGGGCCAGTTGGTCGCCCGCGAGGTACAGCTCACCGGTCACCCCCGGCGGGACGGGCCGCAGGTGTCCGTCGAGGACATGCAGCCGGGTGTTGCGTACCGGCCGGCCCACCAGGGGCTTCTCGCTCTCCGACAGCGGTAGGAAGACGCTGTCGATGGTGGCCTCGGTCGGGCCGTAGAAGTTGTACGCGGTGGTGCGCGGGGCAGCGCGCAGACGTGACCACAGGTCGGGGCCGAGGGCCTCGCCGCCGAGCATCAGCACCGCCGGGTGGTGCCGGCCGTCGGCCAGCATGCCCGCCTCCACCAGCTGCCCGGCGAACGCCGGGGTGAGGTCGAGGAAGTCGACGCGTTCCCGGTCGATGTAGCCGGCCAGAGCCTCCGGATCGCGACGGGTGTCGTCGTCGATCAGGTGGAGTTCATGGCCGTCGAGCATCCACAGCACGCCGTCCCAGGCGGTGTCGAAGGAGAACACGGCCGTCAGCGCCACCCGGAAGCGGCCTTCGGGGCTCTCGGCCCGCGCGTGCCGGTCGAAGAGCGTCTCCTTGTGGCCGAGGAACAGGTTGACCAGGCTGTGGTGCGGGACGACCACGCCCTTGGGACGGCCGGTGGAGCCCGAGGTGTAGATGACGTACGCCGGGGCGGCGGGAGTCAGCGGCGCGGTGCGGTCACCGTCCACCACGTCCTGCGGACGGGCGGCGGCCAGTTCCCGGCCGGTCTCCTCCGTGTCCAGCACCAGGCGCGGGATGCCCGCGCCGAGACCGTCGGCCGTGAAGCGGGCGTCCCCCTCGCTGTCGGTCAGCACCACCGCGGGCGCGGAGTCCTGGAGCAGGTAGGCGATGCGGTCCGCCGGAAGCCCGGGGTCAACCGTCAGGAAGGCGGCACCGGCCTTCAGCACCGCGAACATCGCGACCAGCACCTGGGGGTCGCGCGGCAGCGCGAGCGCGACGATCCGCTCCGGTCCGACGCCCCGCCCGATGAGCAGCCGGGCCAGCCGGTTGGCCCGCTCGTTGAGCTCCGAGCAGGTCAGCGTGGTGCCGTTGAAGACGACGGCGGTCGCGTCGGGCGTGCGGGTGGCCAGGCCCTCGAGCAGCGTCTGGACGGGGTGCCCGGGCACCGGGTGCATGAGCGCGTTCCCGCCGGCGAGCGCCGTCTCGCGCTCCTGCGCGGTCAGCACGTCCAGTCGGCCGACCGGACGGTCCGGGGTCTCGGCCACCGCTTCGAACAGCCCGGTCAGCCGGGCCGCCAATGCCTGTGCGCGGTCCTGCGGGAAGCGGCTCGGAGCGTACTCCAGCCGCAGCCGGAGCCGATCCCCGGGCAGCGCCGCGAGCGTGACGGGGTAGTGGGTGGCGTCCGCGCCGTCGACGTCGGACACCCGCAGCCCGGTGCCGGGGAGTTCCAGCACCCCGGCGTCCATCGGATAGCTCTCGAACACGGTGAGGGTGTCGAAGAGGTCACCGATGCCGACGAGGCCCTGGATCTCGGAGAGCTGCACGTGCTGGTGCGGCATCAGCCCGCTCTGCGCGGCCTGTACCCGGGTCAGCAGGGCGGAGACGGTCTCCGCCGGGTCGACGGTGATCCGTACCGGCACCGTGTTGATGAACAGGCCGACCATCGACTCGATGCCGGGCACCTCCGGCGGCCGGCCGGAGACGGTGGCGCCGAACACCACGTCGTCCCGTCCCGTCAACCGGGCCAGCAGTACCGCCCACACGCCCTGCACCACGGTGTTGAGCGTCAGTCCGGTCCGGCGGGCCCACTCCTGGAGCCGCGCGGTCAAGTCATCCGACAACTCGAAGGGCAGCTGCCGCGGCACCTCCGCCTCGTGGCCCGTTCCCCGGGCCGCGGAGTCGTCAGGGACCAGCAGCGTCGGCTCCTCCACTCCGTCCAGCGCGCTCCGCCAGGCGTCCAGGGCCACGGCGCGGTCCTGCTCGCCGACCCAGGTCAGATAGTCGCGGTACGGGGTGACGCGTGGCAGGTCGCGGTCGGCGCCGATGTTCCGGGCGTAATGGGTGAACAGTTCGCCGAACACGATCGGCATGGACCACCCGTCGAGCAGGACGTGGTGGTTGCTGAACACCAGCCGGTGGTGCTCGTCGGCCAGCTTCACGAGGGTGAAGCGCAGCAGGGGCGCGACGGCCAGGTCGTAACGGGTGGCGCGGTCCTCGGCGAGGATCCGCTCCACCCCGGCCCGCTGCGCCGCCTCGTCCAGTCCGCTGAGGTCGGCCTCCTGCCAGGGCAGATCCACGCCGGCGTGGATCACCTGGACCGGGCGGTCCGCGATGTCCAGGCGGAACGCGGCCCGCAGGTTGTCGTGGCGCGCCAGCAGCGACTCGGCGGCGGTCCGCAGAGCACCGGCGTCCAGCGGCCCGTCCAGCCCGAAGGAGAACTGGACGCTGTAGACGTCCGGTCCGCCCTCGTCGAACATCGCGTGGAAGAGCAGCCCCTCCTGGAGCGGCGCGACCGGCAGGATGTCGGACGGCGCGGGGTGCGCCTCCTCGATCCGGTCGATCTGCTCCTGGCTGAGCTCCACCAACGGCAGGTCGGCCGGGGTGAAGCCGCCCGCTCCGGGCAGGGCGGCGTGCGCGACGATGTCCCGCAGCGCGTCGAACCAGTCGGCCGAGAGCGCCCTGACGGCGGCCTCGTCCAGCAGGCCCTCGGCCCACACCCAGGTGACGGTGAGCTCGGGACCCTCGTCCTGCCCGTCGAGGACGACGGCGCTGATCTCCAGCGGATGCGGTACGGCCATCGCCTCGTCGGCGATGCCGGTACCCACCAGCAGGTCCGACTCGGCAGCCAGGGCCCAGTCGGCCGGCCCGGCGGTACCGCCCATGCGGCCCAGGTAGTTGAAACCGATCTGCGGTACGGGCAGCTCGGCGAGCACGGACCGTGCCCCCGGGTCGAGGTGGCGCAGCAGACCGTAGCCGATGCCGTTGTCGGGCACCGCCCGCAGCTGTTCCTTGACCCGCTTCACCGCGGCGTCGACACCGTCGGTGCCCGCCTCCAGACGCACCGGGAACAGGCTGGTGAACCAGCCCACCGTCCGCGACACGTCGACGCCGGCCAGGACGTCCTCCCGGCCGTGGCCCTCCATGTCGAGCAGCACGTCGTCACCGTCGAGGCCACGGGCCCGGCGCCACTTGGGCAGCGCCAGTGCCAGCCCCGCCAGCAGCACCTCGTTCGCCCGGGCGTGGAACACCTGGGACACCTCGCCCAGCAGCGCCGAGGTCACCTGGGCCGGCAGCGACACCGACAGCGACCGGGCGGTCCCCATGGTGTCGCGGGCCGGGTCGGCGGGACGGTCGCCCAGCAACGGGTCGGGGCCGGTCAGGGTCCGCTCCCAGAAAGGCAGTTCGCCGGTGCGCTCGGCCGTGTGAGCGGTGAGCTCCCGGGCCCAGGTGCGCAGCGAGGTCGGCACCGGGTCGAGCTCGATCCGACGGCCCGCGGCGGCGGCCGCCCCCGCGGTGGCCAGGTCGTCCAGGAGGATGCGCCACGACACTCCGTCGACCACGAGGTGGTGGGCGGTCAGCAGCAGCCGTCCGGGAGCCTCGTCCCCGGCGTCGAACCACACGGCCCGCAGCATGACGCCGTCCTCGGGGGCGAGGGCCGCCTGCGCCATGTCGTGGTGCCGGACGATGGTCTCCCGCAGGGCGGCCTCGTTCATGCCGAGCGCGTCGGCACGCCGGATCAGGGCGGTGGCCCGGACCGCGTCGCGCGGGAGCACCTCCAGGGACCAGCCGTCGGCGCGGCGGTGCAGGCGGCTGCGCAGTGCGTCGTGACGGTCCAGGAGGGCCTGCATCGCCTCGGTGAGCTGGTCCTGACGCGTTCCCGCGGGGATCTGCAGCAGCATCGACTGGCTGAACCGGTCGGTGGGGCCGCCGAGTTCGGAGAGCCAGGCGACGATCGGCGTGGTGTCGACAGGGCCGATGCCCGCGTCCGGGTCCTCCGCCGCGTGCGCGGTGGCGGCCTCGGCGACCTCCGCGAGCGCGGCGACGGTCCGGTGCTGGAAGACATCGCGGGCGGTGATGCCGAGCCCGGCCTTGCGGGCGCGGGCGACGAGCTGGATGGAGACGATGGAGTCGCCGCCGAGGTCGAAGAAGCCGTCGTCGACGCCGACGGTCTCCACCCCGAGCACCTCGGCGAAGATCGCGCACAGCGATGTCTCCGCAGGCCCGGAGGGTGCCCGCCCTGCGCCCGAGGTGCTGCCGTAGGTGGGTGTGGGGAGGGCGGTGCGGTCGAGTTTGCCGTTGACGGTCAGGGGGAGGGCGTCGAGGGTGACGATCGCGGCCGGGACCATGTGCTCGGGCAGGGTGGTGCGGAGGGCGTCGCGGAGCGTCGCCGGGTCGGCGGGGGTGTGGGGGTCGGTGGTGATGTAGGCGACCAGGCGGCGGTCGCCGGGGCGGTCCTCGCGGACGGTGACGGCGGCCTGGCGGATGCCGTCCTGGTGGCGGAGGGCGGCTTCGATCTCGCCGGGTTCGATGCGGTAGCCGCGGAGCTTGACCTGGTCGTCGGTGCGGCCCAGGTAGGTGAGTTCGCCGGGTGCGGTCCAGCGGACCAGGTCGCCGGTGCGGTACATCCGCTCGCCGGGGGTGCCGTAGGGGCAGGCGGTGAAGCGTTCGGCGGTCAGCTCGGGGCGGCCCAGGTAGCCGCGGGCCAGGCCGGGGCCGGCTACGTAGAGTTCGCCGGTGACGCCGGGGGACGGGGCGCAGGGCGGCGTCGAGGACGTAGACGCGGGTGTTGGTCAGGGGTGTGCCGATGGGCACGGTGTCCGGTCGGGTGCCGGTGAGCGGGGTGCTCATGGTGGCGCAGACGGTGGTTTCGGTGGGGCCGTAGGCGTTGATCATGCGGCGGCCGGGTGCCCAGTCCGCGACGACCTGGGCGGGGACGGCCTCGCCGGCGACGACCAGGGTGGTCAGTCCGGGCAGGTCGGTGGGGTCCATCGCGGCCAGGGCGGCGGGGGGATGGTGGCGTGGGTGACGTGCAGGTGGCGGGCGGTGTGGGCGAGGTCGGGGCCGGGGCGCAGGTGCTCGGCGGTGGCGGTGATCAGGGTGGCGCCGCACAGCCAGGCGGAGAAGACCTCGGAGATGGAGGCGTCGAAGCTGGGGGAGGCGAACTGCAGCACGCGGCTGTCGCTCGTGATGGCGAAGCGGTCGATCTGGGCGGAGGCGAGGTTGCCGACGCCGGTGTGGGTGACGGCGACGCCCTTGGGGCGGCCGGTGGAGCCCGAGGTGTAGATCACGTAGGCCGGGTGGGTCACCTTCAGCGGCGACAGCCGGTCCGCGTCCGTGAGGTCGGTGGCGTCGTGGAGTGCGTGGTCGCCGGGCGGGAGGTCCCCGAGGTGCAGGACGGTGCGTGCGTTGGTCGTGTCCGGGAGTTCGGTCAGATCGGTGAGGACGAGGACCGGGTCGGCGTCGTCGAGGGTGTAGGCGATGCGTTCGGCGGGGTGTGCCGGGTCGATGGGCAGGAACGCGGCGCCCGTCTTGAGGACGGCCAGTTCCGCGACGAGGAGTTCCACGGAGCGGGGCAGCACGAGGGCGACCACGCGCTCGGGTCCGGCGCCGTGGCCGATCAGGTGCCGGGCCAGGCGGTTGGCGCGCTGGTTGAGCTGGGTGTAGGTGAGGGTCTCGCCGCCCGCGTCGAGCAGGGCGGTGTGCGAGGGGGTGCGGGTCGCCTGGGCCTGGAACAGTTCGGGCAGGGTGCCGGTGAGGACCGGGGTGGTGGTGTCGTTCCAGGTGGTGAGGATGTCGGTGCGTTCCCCGGCGGACAGGACGTCCAGGGTGCCGACCCGGGTGTCGGGGTCGGCCACCACCGCCCGGAGCACCCGCTCCAGCCGGCCGATGAAGGTCTCGATCGTGGCCCGGTCGAACAGGTCCAGGGCGAAGTCGACGAATCCGTCCAGCCCGGCCGGCGAACCGTCGTCGACCCTGCGCTCGCCGAAGCTCAGCGCGAGGTCGAACTTGGCCGCACCGGTGCCCAGCGGAAGGATCTCCGCGTCGACGTCGGCCAGGGCGAGGTTCCCGCGCGCGTCGTTGTCCAGGGTGAGCATGACCTGGAAGAGCGGGTGGCGGGAGAGCGAGCGCTCCGGGCTCACCAGGTCGACGAGACGCTCGAAGGGGATGTCCTGGTGCGCGTACGCCTCCAGGTCGGTCTCCCGCACGCGGCCCAGCAGTTCCCGGAAGGTCGGATCGCCCGACGCGTCGGTGCGCAGCACCAGGGTGTTGACGAAGAAGCCGACCAGGTCGTCCAGCGCGCTGTCGGTGCGCCCGGCGACCGGGGTGCCCAGCGGCACGTCCGTGCCCGCGCCCAGCTTGCCCAGCCACACCGCGACGGCGGCCTGCAGGACCATGAACAGGCTCGCGCCGGACTCCCGGGCCAGCGCGGCCAGTCCCGCGTGCACCTCGGCGTCCAGCACGAACGGCACCACGTCCCCGCGGTAGGAGGCGTGCGCCGGACGCGGCCGGTCCACCGGGAGGGACAGCTCCTCCGGCAGCCCCGCCAGCGCCTGGCGCCAGAACTCCAGCTGGCCGGAGACCACGCTGGTCGGATCGCTCTCCGAGCCGAGGACCTCCCGCTGCCACAGCGCGTAGTCCGCGTACTGCACCGGCAGCTCGTTCCAGGCCGGTGCCTCACCGCGGCACCGCGCCGCGTAGGCCACCGACAGATCACGCGCCAGCGGGGCCAGCGAGGACCCGTCGGCGGCGATGTGGTGCAGCACGAGCAGCAGTACGTGCTCCTGCTCGCCGACCCGGAACAGCGTCGCCCGCAGCGGCAGATCCCGTGCCAGCTCGAAGCTGCGCCGTACCTGCTCGGCGAGGAGCGCGTCCAGACCGGGCCCGTCCGCGTCCACGTCGACGACCGTCCATTCGGCCCGGGTGTCGTCCGCGTCGAGAACGCGCTGGTGCGGCACGCCGTCGGTGTCGGGGAAGACGGTGCGCAGCGCCTCGTGGTGGCCGACCACGTCCTGCAGGGCCGCGCCCAGCGCGGCAGCGTCCACCGAGCCGGTGAGCCGCAGCGCCAGCGGTATGTTGTAGGTCGCTCCCGGGCCCTCGAAACGGCCGAGGAACCACAGCCGCTGCTGCGCGTACGAGAGCGGAACCGTCTCGGGCCGATGCATGAGCCCGAGCGCTTGCCGGGTCACGGTCCCGCCGTCCAGGAGAGTGGCGAGACGGGCCGGGGTCGGAGCCTCGAAGAGGGCACGCACCTGGAGTTCGGCGCCCAGCGCCACCCGGATGCGGCCGGTGAGACGGGTGGCGAGCAGTGAATGCCCGCCGAGTTCGAAGAAGCTGTCGTCGGGGCCGACCTCCGGCACGCCGAGAGCGTCGGCGAACAGGGCGCAGAGGATCTCCTCGCGCGGTGTGCGCGGAGCACGCGAGGTGCGACCGGTGGCGGTGGCCTCGGGCGCGGGCAGCGCCTTGCGGTCCAGCTTGCCGTTGGCGGTGAGCGGAAGGGCGTCGAGGGTGACGAAGGCCGACGGCACCATGTACTCGGGCAGCGCGGCGGAGAGCGCGGCACGCAGCGCACCGGCGTCCGGGGCGGGGGTGGTGTCGGGGACGGTGTAGGCGACGAGTCGCTTGTCGCCGGGCCGGTCCTCACGGACCAGGACGACGGACCGGTCGACACCCGCACAGGCCGTGAGCGCGGTCTCGATCTCGCCGAGTTCGATCCGGAAGCCGCGCAGCTTGACCTGGTCGTCGGCGCGGCCCAGGTACTCCAGCGTCCCGTCGGAGCCCCAGCGGACCAGGTCTCCGGTGCGGTACATGCGGCTGCCCGGCCCGCCGTACGGGCAGGCGGTGAACCGCTCGGCGGTCAGCGCCGCGCGCCCCAGGTAGCCGCGGGCCAGCTGCTCGCCCGCGAGATAGAGCTCTCCCGCCACACCCGGGGCGACCGGCCGCAACGCCGCGTCCAGCACGTACACCCGGGTGTTGTCGATCGGGGTGCCGATGGGCGGCGCCGAGCCGGCGCCCGCGACCAGCGGTTCACTGAGCGTCGCCACGACCGTGGATTCGGTCGGGCCGTAGGCGTTCACCATGCGGCGGCCCGGTGCCCAGCGGTCCACCAGGGCGGCGTCGGTGGCGTCGCCGCCCACGATCAGCGTCCGGAAGTCCGGCAGGTCCATGGCGGGGACCGTGGCCAGTGCGGCCGGCGGGATCAGCGCGTGCGTGATGGCGCGGTCCGCGAGGACCCGGCCGAGCGCCTCGTCGGCCAGCGGGCCGGGCGGGGGGACCACCAGGGCCGCGCCCCACGGCAGGCTCATGCAGAGTTCGAGCACCGAGGCGTCGAAGCTCGGCGACGAGAACTGCAGCACCCGGCTCCGCGGACCGACCGCGCACCGCTGGGCCAGCACCGTCGCGAAGGCCGCCAGGCCGTGGTGGGAGACCACCACGCCCTTGGGACGTCCCGTCGAGCCGGACGTGTAGATCACATACGCCGGGTGATCCACGGTCAGCTCCGTCGGCCGGTCCGTGTCCACCGGGTCCGTCACCGGCTCGGCGGCCAGGTCCAGCCGGTCCAGGACCACCCGGCCTGCCGTCGCGGACTCGGGCACACGGTCCGCCTCGTGGCCGGTCGTCACGACCAGCACCGGCTCCGCGTCCTCGAGCATGTAGGCGATCCGGTCGGCCGGGTAGTCCGGGTCCACCGGCACGTACGCGCCGCCCGCCTTCATCACCGCCAGCCGGGCCACGACGATGTCCACCGAGCGCGGCAGCAGCAGGGCGACGATCCGCTCCGGGCCCACGCCCCGCCCGATGAGGTGGTGGGCGAGCCGGTTGGCCCGCTCGTTCAGCTCCGCGTACGACAGCGAACCGTCGTCGGACACGACCGCCGGGGCGTCCGGGGTACGGGCCACCTGCGCCTCGAACAACGCCGGGAACGTCCGGGGCTCGATCGCGCGGCGTGCGCCGTTCCACGTGTGGAGGACGCGCTCACGCTCGGCCTCGGTGGTGTGGTCCAGCCGGCCGACCAGGAGGTCCGGTTCGGCGGTGACACGGGCCAGCAGGTTCGTCAGCCGGTCGGCCATGGCCTCGGCCCGGTCCGCCGGCAGCAGCTCCGGCCGGTGGTTGAGGCGGAACTCCAGCCGCTCACCCGGCAGAACGACGAACGTCACCGGGTAGTGGGTGGCGTCGCGGCCGTCGATGTGGGTGACGTCCAGTGCCCCCGGGGCCCGCAGCTTCTCCGGGTCCAGGGGATAGTTCTCCAGTACCGCCAGCGTGTCGAAGAGTTCGCCGTGGCCGGCGATGCGCTGGATCTCGGACAGGCCGAGGTACTGGTGGTCCATCAGCTCCAGTTGCTCTGCCTGCAGACGGGTGAGCAGCTCCGCGACGGTCTCGTCGTGACGCAGCCGGACCCTGACGGGCAAGGTGTTGATGAAGAGACCGGCCATCGACTCGATGCCGGAGACCTCCGGGGGACGACCGGAGACCGTGGCGCCGAACACCACGTCCTGCCGGCCGGTGAGCCCGGCGAGCGTCAGCGCCCACACGCCCTGGACCAGGGTGTTGAGGGTGAAGCCGTTCCTGCGGGCGAGGGCAGTCAGCTCGGCCGTGGACTCCTCGGAGAGCCACCGGGAGACCCGGCCGGGCGTCACGGTGGCGTCGGCGGGCCCGGGCACGAGCAGGGTGGGCTCCTCCAGCCCGTCCAGCGCGGTGTGCCAGGCACTTGTCGCCGGCTCGTCGTCCAGTCCGGCCCGCCACGTCAGGTAGTCGGAGAAGGCCGGGGCCGGAGGCAGCGCCGAGGCGTCCCCACGGGTCTCGTAGAGCGCGAACAGCTCTTCGAGCAGGACGGGCATCGACCAGCCGTCGAGCAGGATGTGGTGGTTGGTGAGAAGGAGCCGGTGGCGCTCGGCGCCGAGCCGGACGAGGGTGAAGCGGATCAGCGGTGCGGTGGTCACGTCGAACCGTGCGGTCCGGTCCCTCTCCATCACCCGGCTGAGCTCGGTGGCGCGCTGCGCCTCGCCGAGGTGGACGAGGTCGACGTCGGTCCAGGGCAGTTCCACCGAGTTCGGCACGAGCTGCACGGCGTGCGGCAGCCCGTCCTCGCGGAAGCAGGCCCGCAGGTTCGGGTGCCGGGCCAGGAGCCCGGCGGCTGCGGAGCGTAGCGCCGCGACGTCCAGGGGACCGGCGAGGTCCATGTGGAGCTGGACGTTGTACACGTCCGGGGCCTGGTCGTCCAGCAGGCTGTGGAAGAGCAGGCCCTCCTGGAGCGGGGCCAGCGGCAGGACGTCCGCGAGGCCGGGCCGGTCGGCCTCCAGCATGTCGATGTGGTGCTGTTCCAGGGAGACGAGCGGCAGGTCGGAGGGGGTGAGGCCACCGGCCGGACCGGTCGGACCGGTCGGGGCGGCGAGCCTTTGCAGCGCCTCGAACCACAGCTCGGCCAGTTCGCGGACCGCGGACTCCTCCAGGATCTCGCCGGCCCAGGTCCAGGTGGCCACGAGGTGCGGCCCCTCGGGGCCGTCCTGGGTGACGGCGTTGATCTCCATGACGTGGGGCATGGCCATGTCGTCGTCGGCGCCGCCGCCGATCACACCCGCGTCACCCGCCGGGGCCCAGTCCCCGTCGCCCAGGGCGCCGAAGCGGCCCAGGTAGTTGAAGCCGATCTGCGGAGCCGCCAGGCCGTGCAGCAGCATCGCCGTCTGCGGGTTGAGGTGGCTCAGCAGCCCGTGGCCGACACCGCCGTCGGGGACGGCCAGCAGCCGCTCCTTGACCCGCTTGACGGTCTCCGCGGGGTCCTGCCGGCTGTCCGCCTCCAGGCGCACGGGATGCAGGCTGGTGAACCAGCCGACGGTACGGGAGAGGTCCGCACCGGTCAGCGATTCGTCGCGGCCGTGGCCCTCCAGGTTGATCAGGACTCCCGCCGCCGTGTCGTGGCCGCGGCGGCGGCGCCACTCGGTGACGGCGAGGGTGAGACCGGAGAGCAGGACCTCGCCGACACCGGTGCGGAAATCGGCGGGCACGCTGGTGAGCAGCGGTGCCGTGGCCTGCGGGGGGAGGGTCAGCGAGAGGCTGCGGGCGGTGGCGACGGTGTCCCGGCGGGCATCGAGCGGCCGGTCGCCGAGCGGTGCGTCGGGCACGGCGAGCATGTCGGTCCAGAAACCGAGCTCGTCGAGCCGCTCCGGTTCCTGGGCGAGGGCGGTGAGCTGCTCGGCCCAGCGGCGGTAGGAGGTGCCGACGGCCGGAAGACGCGGGGCGCGCTGCGCGCGGACGGCGTCCCAGGCGGCCGACAGGTCGGGCAGCAGGATCCGCCAGGACACCCCGTCGACGGCCAGGTGGTGCACGGTCAGCAGCAGTCGGCCCGCCGTGTCCGGACCGGCGTCGAACCAGACGGCCCGGAGCACGGCGCCTTCCTCGGGCGCCAGCGCGGCGCGGCTCTGCGCCGCGTGCTCGGCGACGAGCTTCCCGAACGCCTCGTCCCACGTACCGTCCGCGGGGACGCGGGAGAGCACGGACGCGGCCGTGACGCTGGCGCGGTCGCCCACTGCCAGACCCCAGAGCGGTCCACGACGGGTCAGCCTCACCCGCAGCATGTCGTGCCGGTCGAGCACGGCCTGGAGAGCGGCGGTGAGGTTCTTCTCCGTCGCACCGGCAGGGGTCCGCACCAGCACGGACTGGCTGAAGGCGTCGACGGTGCCGGGCCTGGTGCGCAGCCAGTGCATGATCGGGGTGAGCGGCAGCGGGCCGAGGCCGTCGTCCGCGTTCTCCGGGGCGGCCTCCTCCGGGGTGTCGCCCTCGGTGGTGCGGGCGACGACCGCCAGGGCGGCGGCGGTGCGGTGGACGAAGACCTCGCGCGGGGTGATGACGAGGCCGCGGGCACGGGCCCGGGAGACGAGCTGGATGGAGACGATGGAGTCGCCGCCCAGGTCGAAGAAGCTTCTCTCGGCTCCCACCGCGGGCAGGCCGAGCACCTGGGCGAACAGTTCGCACAGGATCCTCTCCCGCTCCGTGGCGGCGGCGCGGCCGGTGTCGGCGGAGGTCCCGGGGGCGGGCAGTGCCGCACGGTCCAGCTTGCCGTTCGGGGTCAGCGGCAGCGTGTCCAGCACGACGACGGCGGAGGGCACCATGTGGTCGGGAAGTTGGCGAGCGACCGCGGAGCGGAGCTCCGAGGGGTCGGCCGCCGTGCCCTCGGCCGGTACCGCGTAGCCCACCAGCCGGCGGGGCCGCCGGGCTCCTCACGCACCACGACCACGGCCTGGGCGACCTGCGGCAGGGCGGCGAGCACGGATTCGATCTCGCCCAGCTCGATCCGGAAACCGCGCACCTTGACCTGGTGGTCGACCCGGCCGAGGAACTCGAGCTGGTCGTCGTGATTCCAGCGCACGACGTCGCCCGAGCGGTACATCCGCGTGCCCGGTGCGCCGAACGGGTCGGCGACGAAGCGGTCGGCCGTCAGGTCCGGGCGGCCCAGGTATCCGCGGGCCAGACCGGCTCCGGCGATGTACAGCTCGCCCACGACGCCGGGCGGCACCGGACGGAGGTGGGCGTCCAGGACGTACACCCGGGCGTTGACGACGGGACCGCCGATGGGCGGCAGTCCGCCGCCGCCGAGGGGGAGCTCATCGTCGCGCAGACTGTGGTCTCGGTCGGGCCGTAGGCGTTGACCATCCGGCGGCCGGCCGACCAGCGTTCGACCATCTCGCCGGCGGTGGCCTCACCCGCGACGACCAGCGTCGAGATCGAGGAGAAGTCGCCGGGGGAGGCGGCCCCGAGGACCACCGGCGGCAGCGTCGCGTGGGTGACCCGGTGCCGTGCGGTGAACTCCGCCAGGGCCGGGCCGGGGGTGAGCTCCTCCGCGGTGCCCACGACCAGGGCGGCCCCGGACAGGAGCGCCATCGTCAGCTCCCAGAACGCGGCGTCGAACGACGGCGAGGCGAACTGCAGCACACGGCAGCCCCGTCCGACCTCGAAGCGCTCGATGTGGGCGGCGATCAGGCTCGACACGCCGGAGTGGGAGACCACCACGCCCTTCGGGAGGCCGGTGGAACCGGAGGTGTAGATCACGTACGCGGGGCTCGTGACTTCCGCCGGGACGACGGGCGCGACGGGCCCGGCGAGATCGTCCGGGCGGTCCACGAGGAGCTGCGGTACGTCACCGGGGATCGCGTCCGCCACCGCCGACGTGGTGATGATCAGCGTGGGCCGGGAGTCCTTCAGCATGTAGGCGACGCGGTCGGCCGGATAGTCGAGGTCGACCGGCAGGTACGCGGCACCCGCCTTGAGGACGGCGAGCACGCACACGACGAGCTCAGCCGAACGCGGCACCGCGACGGCCACGATCTGCTCGGGGCCGACACCCCGTCCGGCCAGCACGGCCGCGAGCCGGTCGGTGCGTTCGTCCAGCTCCCCGTAGGTCATCACCCGGTCGCCGAAGCGTACGGCCGGGGCGTCGGGGGCGGCGGTGACCTGCGCGGAGAACAGTTGCGGGAAGGTGTCGTACGGGACGTCACGCGCGGTGCTGTTGACACCGCGGACCAGGTGCTCGTACTCGGCCGCGGGCAGGATGTCGATCCGGCCCACCGGCTCCTGCGGACGGTCCGCCCAGAACTCCAGGACCGCCTGGAAGCGACCCACCAACTGCCGGACGGCGTCGGCGTCGAACAGGTCGGGCCGGTAGTTGATCCGCAGGTGCAGCCGCTCGCCGGGCATCACGGCGAGGCTCAGCGGGTAGTGCGTGGCGTCCCGGCCGTCGATGCCGGTGACGGCGAGGCCGGGCACCCGCAGCTGCGCCGGGTCCAGCGGGTAGTTCTCCAGCACGGTGATGGTGTCGAAGAGCTCGCCGATCCCGACGATCCGCTGAACGTCGGCGAGACCGAGGTGCTGGTGCTCCATCAGCCGGGTCTGCTCGTCCTGCAGCCGGGTCAGGAACGCGACGGCGCTCTCCCCGGGCATGATCCGGACCCGCACCGGCAGGGTGTTGATGAACAGGCCGACCATCGACTCCACACCGGGAACCTGCGGCGGCCGGCCGGAGACCGTAGCTCCGAAGACGACGTCGTCGCGCGCGGTCAGCCGGCTCAGCACCACGGACCATGCACCCTGGAGCAGAGTGTTGAGGGTGAGGCCGTGTTCGCGTGCGGTGCCCAGGAGCCGCGCGGTCAGATCCGCGGGCAGGTCGGTCAGCAACTGGTCGGGCATGACCGGCTGCCGGTCGGGGACCGAGGGGGCGAGGAGGGTGGGCTCCTCGAGCCCCTGGAGCGCCTCGCGCCAGACGCTCGCCGTGGCGGACGCGTCCTGCTCGGCCAGCCAGCCGAGGTAGTCCCGGTAGGGCGGGGTGCGGTCCGGGGTCCGGCCCGCGTAGAGGTCGAGGAGTTCCCGGACGAACAGCGGCATGGACCAGCCGTCGAGCAGGACGTGGTGGTGCGTGAAGACCAGCCGGTGCCGGTCGTCGGCGAGCGTGACCAGCAGGAAGCGCATCAGCGGAGGGGCCGCCAGGTCGAAGCGGCCGGCGCGGTCCTCCTGCAGCATCCGGTCCAGGACGGTCTGCCGCTCGGTCGCGTCCAGGTGCCGCAGGTCCATCTCCACCCAGGGCAGTTCCACCGACTCGGGGATCACCTGGACGGCATGGTCCAGCCCGTCGAGCCGGAAGGCCGCGCGCAGACCGGGGTGACGGCGCAGCATCTCCTCGGCCGCGCCCCGCAGGGCCGCGGCGTCCAGCCGGCCCTCCAGGTCGTAGAGGAACTGGACTGTGTAGACGTCCGGACCGCCCTCGTCGAACAGGGTGTGGAAGAGCAGTCCCTGCTGGAGCGGCGTCACCGGGAGGATGTCCGCGGTCGCCGGGTACGCGGCCTCGATGCTCCGGATCTGCTCCTGGGTGAGCCGAACCAGCGGCACGTCGGAAGGGGTGAAGCCGCCCGCTCCGGGGTGCGAGGACGCGTCCACGAGCTCCCGCAGAGCCTGGAACCACAGGTCGGCCAGACCGCTCACCTCTGCCTCGGTGAGCAGGCCGCCGGCCCAGTTCCACACGGCGGTGAGCACCGGGCCCTCGGCGGTCTCCTGGGTGTACGCGTTGAGGTCGACGGTGTGGGCCACGGACATCGACGGATCGTCGGCGCCCGTCAGCGCCCGCTCCCCGGCCACCGGGCTCCAGTCGCCGCCCGTCGCACCACCGACGCGGCCGAGGTAGTTGAAGCCGATCTGCGGAGTTGGCAGGCCCTCGAGCGCGGCCCCCGCCACCGGGTGCAGATGACGCAGCAGACCGAAACCGATGCCGTTGTCCGGCACCGCCCGTATCTGCTCCTTGACGCGCCTCAACGCGTCCCCGGCGTTCTCTCCGCCGGCGTCCAGACGGACCGGGAACAGACTGGTGAACCAGCCCACCGTCCGCGACACGTCCACGCCGCCGAGCACGTCCTCCCGGCCGTGCCCCTCCACGTCCAGCAGCACCTCGGCGGTGTCCACGCCACGCGCCCGGCGCCACCTCGGCACCGCCAGCGCGAGCCCCGCCAGCAGCACCTCGTGCGCACGGGCGCGGAACACCCGCGCCACCTCGCCCAGCAGTGCCGACGTCTCCGTGGCCGGCAGCGACACCGTGAGCGAGCGCACCGTCGCCGCCGTGTCCCGCACCGGGTCCACGGCACGGCTGCCCAGCAGCGGGTCCGGCCCGGAAGCGAGGTGCTGCCACAGTTCGGCCTCGGCCACCCGCTCGGGGCGGTGGGCCAACTGCTGGAGCTCGCGGGCCCAGGTCCGGAAGGAGGTTCCGTACGGGGAGGGCGGGGGCGCGTCCGGCAGCGGCGGCCTGCCATGCCTCCGCGAGGTCGGACAGCAGGATGTGCCAGGAGACACCGTCGACCACGAGGTGGTGGGCGACCAGCAGCAGCCGTCCGGGAGCCTCGTGTCCGGCGTCGAACCACACCGTCCGCAGCATCACGCCGTCGTACGGGGCGAGTTCGGCGACGGCGGCGTCGGCCCGCTCGTCGAGCAGCTCCGGCGGGAGGCCGGCGGCCGTGTCCGGGACTCCGACGCGCCGCAGAGTGTCCCGTGCCTCGACCGAGCCCGCCGGGGCCACCTCGAGGGTCCAACCACCGTCTCCGGTGGCCACGGCACGCGTCCGCAGGGCGTCGTGGCGCTCCAGCAGTGCCTGCAGGGCCGCGGTGAGGTGCTCCTGCCGCAGACCGGCGGGGACCTGGACGAGGGTGGACTGGTGGTAGCGGTCCATGCTGCCGCCGCGGCCGGCGAGCCAGTGGACGACCGGGGTGGCGACGAGCGGGCCGACGGGCTCGTCCCGCACCGGCTCGGCGGCCGCCGAGCCGGTGGCCGCGACGGCCGCCAGGGCGGCCGGGGTGCGGTGCTTGAAGACGTCGCGGGTGGTCAGCCGCAGTCCGGCACGGCGAGCGAGGGCGATCACCTGGAGGGAGACGATCGAGTCGCCGCCCAGGTCGAAGAAGTTGTCGTCCGGGCCGACGGCGGGTACACCGAGCGCCTCGGCGAAGACGGCGCAGAGCGTCTCCTCCGTCGGGGTGGTCGGGGCACGGCCGGCGGTGGGGGCGACCACCGTGGGAGCGGGCAGCGCCTTCCGGTCGAGCTTGCCGTTGGAGGTCAGCGGCAGGGCGTCGAGCGTGACGAACGCGGCGGGCACCATGTAGTCGGGCAGCAGCGCGGCCAGGTGGTCCCGGAGCGCGGCCTGATCGCTGTCCCGGCCGTCGGCCATGACGGCGTAGCCCACCAGTTTTCTGTCACCGGGCCGGTCCTCCCGGACGACGACGGCCGCCTGGACGACGTCCTCGTGGGACTCGAGGCAGGCCTCGATCTCGCCGAGTTCGATGCGGAAGCCGCGGATCTTGACCTGGTGGTCGGCGCGGCCGAGGTACTCCAGCTCCCCGTCGTGGTCCCAGCGTGCCAGGTCGCCGGTGCGGTACATCCGGCTGCCGGGCGGGCCGTACGGGTCGGCGACGAAGCGCTCGGCGGTCAGGGCGTGCCGGCCCAGGTAGCCGTCGGCCAGGCCCGCGCCGGCCACGTACATCTCACCGACGACACCCGGCGCGGCGGGTCGGAGGGCGGAGTCCAGCACCCGTACCCCGAGGTCGGGGATGCCCCGGCCGATGAGGCTGCCCGCGGCGGACTTGGCGGTCAGCTGGTCCAGTGCGCGGTGGGTGACGTGGACGGTGGTCTCGGTGATGCCGTACATGTTGACCAGGCGGGGGGCGTGGTCGGGGTGGCGGTCGTACCACTCCTGAAGGCGCCAGAGGTCGAGCGCCTCGCCGCCGAAGATCACGTAGCGCAGGGCCAGGCGTGCGCCCAGGTCGGGGTGGTCGGCGTCGGTGCGCATCAGCTGGTAGAAGGCGGAGGGCGTCTGGTTGAGGACGGTGACCTTCTGGTCGGCCAGCAGGGCCAGGAAGTCCTCCGGTGAGCGGGACACCTCGAAGGGCACGACCACGAGGCGGCCGCCGTGCAGCAGCGGGCCCCAGATCTCCCAGACGGAGAAGTCGAAGGCGTAGCTGTGGAAGAGGGTCCACACGTCGTCGGGTCCGAAGCCGAACCAGGGGTCGGTGGCGGTGAAGAGGCGCACCACGTTGCCGTGGGGGACCACCACGCCCTTGGGGCGGCCGGTGGAGCCGGAGGTGTAGATGACGTAGGCGGCGGAGCCGGCGCAGAGCGGGCCGCCGCGTTCGGCGTCGGTGAGGTCGGTGCCGGGCAGGGCGGCCACGTCGGACAGCACGTGCGGGTCGTCCAGGACGAGGACGGTGGCGGTGCCGCAGTCGACGCCCGCGAGGTCCACCGCGGAGGTGGTGACCACCAGGGCGGGGGCGGAGTCGGCGACCATGTGGGCCAGGCGGTCGGCGGGGTAGTCGGGGTCCATGGGCACGTAGGCGGCGCCGGACTTGAGGACGGCGAGCAGCGCGGTGACGAGGTCGATGGATCTGGGCAGGGCCAGGCCGACGTACCGGCCGGGTCCGGCACCGGTGGCGATCAGGCGGCGTGCCAGCCGGTTCGCGGAGGTGTTCAACTCGCGGTACGAGACCGACCGGTCACCGCACACCACGGCGACCGCGTCGGGTGTGCCGGCGGCGCGGTCCTCGAACAGCTCCGCCAGCGACGGCTTGTCCGTGCCGGCCTGGTCCACCACCGCACCCACGCCGGCGGCCAGGACGACGTCGCGCTCCGCCGGGGTGGCCACGTCGAGGGCGCCGACGGCCCGGTCGGCCGGGGCATCGGCCAGTTCCGCCAGGAACCCGACGAAGCGCTCCAGGTGGGACGCGAGTTCGCGCTCGGAGTAGAGCTCCGGGTTCGCGTCGAAGTCGATCTGCAGCCCCTGGCCGTCGGTGCGGTCGTAGACGATGACCGACAGGTCGTCGGCGGGGCCGATGCAGAGGTTGTGGACCGTTGCCCGGTGCTCGCCGAAGGTGAGGGCGTAGTCGAACATCATGATGTTGACCTGGGGTCCGGTCAGACGCTCGTCACTGCCGAGCAGTTGCAGATCGCGTCGCAGGTCCTCGTAGCGGTAGCGCTGATGCCTCATGGCGCCGCGCATCTCGCGGGAGATCCGTTCCAGCAGCTGGGGGAGCGTGTCGGCCGGACTCACCGGAACCCGGAGCGGCAGGACGTTGGAGACCATGCCGGGCACGCCGCGGGCGGCCTTGCCCAGCCGGGTGGTGACGGGGAGGCCGAGCACGACCTCCTCCGCGCCGGTGAGCCGGTGCAGGTAGGCCGAGACGGCGGCGGTCATCATGCAGGGCCACGGCACTCCCGCGTCGCGGGCCGCGTCACGGAGCCTCTCGGCCGCCCCGGCGTTCAGGTACTCGGTGCGGCGCAGCAGGCCGCGGGCGGCCGTGGGTTCCTTGGCGGAAAGGCTGACGGGCTCGGGCGGCCGGCCAGTTTCTCCGCCCACCAGGCGCGGTCGGCGTCGAAGGTGTCCGAGGAACGGTAGGCGGCGTCCATGGCCACGAGGCTGTCCAGGGAACCGAAGGGGTTCTCGCTCGCCCCGCCGCTCAGCAGGGCGGTGTAGACCTCGGCGACGCGTCCGGCGACGAGCGCCACGGTGAACCCGTCGACGAGCAGGTGATGGTAACGGTGCAGCCAGAACCAGCGGTCGTCGGCGGCCCGGAAGAGGACGAAGAGGAACAGCGGCCCGACCGAAGGGTCCTGAGGCTGCGCCAGGTCCGCGCGCATCCATGCCTCGGCGGCCTCCCGCGGGTCGGCCTCACCGCTCACGTCGATGACCCGCAGCCGCCACTCGGGGTCCGGGTGGACGTACTGGCGAGGGCCGTCGGAGGTCTCGACGAAGGTGACGCGCAGGTTCTCCGCCTCGGCCACAACCTGCCGCAGCGCGGCCTCGAATACCGCAACATCGACGGACCCGTGAATTTCCAGGTATTCGCCGGCGTTGTAGATCGGATTCGACGCGTCGAGTTGCTGGGCGAACCAGATTCCCGACTGCGCGGACGTAAGCGGTACTCCGTCACCAGCGAGCATGATTCTCTTCCACCTCTAGCGGATCGCCTTGGCAGGGATTGCGCAGTGTGTGCGGCAGGTATCCCGGCGGTTGAATTCCGCGACCGGACATGGCCGATGTTGGTCAATTCCGAGCACTGTCGCATCGGCTCCGGAAGACGGACAATGGCGGCTGCATCAAGCTGCCACCGAAAAGCCCTTTGTCGCACGGCGGTGACGGGCGGGGCGGGTCTCCCCGTACAGGGGAGGGGGCCCGGTGGGCGTCGCACCCGCTCACCGAGCCCCCTGCGCGGGGCGCGTCCGGCCGGGGATACCGGGTCGCGCCCCCTTGCGATGCCCTTGTCAGGCGTCCATGGCCATCGCAAGGCTCTTGGGCCGCATGTCGGTCCAGTTCTCGGTGATGTGGTCGAGGCACGCCTGCCGGCTCTCCTCGCCGAACACGATGGTCCAGCCGGCGGGCACTTCGGCGAACGCGGGCCACAGCGAGTGCTGGTTCTCCTCGTTGACCAGAACGTAGTAGCTCGCGTTGTCGTCTTCGAACGGGTTGGTCGCCATGTCGGGCTCCTTCGTTGCTGAGGGTGGGCGGGTCGGGGGGTGCGGATGGGGTCGGGGTGCGGGGCTGGCTCAGGTGGTGCGGGAGCGGACCGAGGCGACGAAGCCGGGCAGCCGGTCCACACCCCAGAACTTCTCGTAGCCGTCGATGAAGAACGGAACTCCGAAGACGCCGTCGCGGGAGAGCGAGTTGAGGGCTCCGAGGCCGTGCTCGCGGACGGCCGGATCGTCGCACGCGGTGGACAGGCGCACCGGGTCCAGGCCGAGCTGCTCGGCGATGTACGCGATGACGGCCGGGTCGGAGATGTCCTGCCCCTCCTCCCACCGGGCGCGGTAGACCGCCGCGATGAACTCCTGTCCATGGCCGAGTTCGTCGGCCACCAGGTACGCCAGGTGCGACACCTCCCACCGGGGGCGGCGGTCGACCGGCCACACCATCTCCAGGCCGCGGTCGCGAGCGAGCCGCCGCACGTCCTGGAGGATGTAGAGGTGCTTCTCCCGCGACATCGCCACGTACGGCAGACTGATGCCAGCCTGCTCCAGGTGGCCGTTCGCCTCTGCGTCCGGCTCCCAGAAGGGCAGCCAGTCGATGCGTTCCGCGACGTCCCGGTGGTGGGCCATCAGGTCCCGGTACGCCATCCACGAATAGGGGCTGCGGAACGAGAAGTACCAGCGCGGCCTCCGTCGGGCCATCACCGCCTCCAAACTTGCTGAGTGCTGCCGCCGGTCACGGATGGGCCGGGGGGGCGGACGGCCGGGTCCTCCGGGCCGTCCGGTGGTCAGAGGGTCAGATGGTGATGCCACCATCGATCTGCAGGACGGAACCGGTGATGTACTCGGCTCGGTCCGACACCAGATACGCGACGAGGTCGGCCACCTCCTCGGCACGGCCCATGCGACGCAGCGGGATCGTCCGGGTGATGTCCTTGCGTGCCTTGTCGTTCATCGCGGCGACCATGTCGGTGTCGATGAACCCGGGGGCGACGGAGTTGACGCGGATCCCGGAGCGGCCGACCTCCTTGGCCAGCGACCGGGAGAAGCCGATGATGCCGGCCTTCGAGGCGGAGTAGTTGCTCTGGCTGGCGTGGCCGTACACCCCGGCCACCGAGGAGATGTTGACGATCGCGCCGGTGTGACGCTTCATCATGGAGAAGACGACCGCGCGGCACAGGTGGTAGACGCCGTCGAGGTTGGTGTCGACGACCTGATGCCACTGGTCGTCGTCCATCAGCACCAGCGGGTTGTCGCGGGTGATCCCGGCAGCGGTGACCGCCGCGTCGACGGGGCCGAGCGTGCCCTCGGCCTCCTCGACGAAGGAGCGCACGGCCGGGCCGTCGGCGACGTTCGTCCGCCGTGACATGACCCGGACGCCGAACTCCGCGGCCTCCTTCTCCACCTGCCGGGCCGCCTCGTCGTCGGCGCGGTAGCAGAAGGCGACATCGAAACCGTCGCGGGCGAGGGCCAGCACGCACGCCCGTCCGATCCCGCGTGAACCACCGGTGACGAGCGCCACCCGGGAAGTGTTGTCCTGCATGATCTTCGCTCAGCTCGCTTCGGGTCTCAGAACGTCTGCCGGACGGAAGGCCATGACGATCCGGCCGACGGTCATCACCGTCTCGCCGTCCACCAGGCTCTCGCCCTCGAACATCACGGTGTCGTCTACCCGGCGTCCGGCGAGCACGCGGTGCTCCATGACGTCGCCGGGCAGGACGGTGCGGTGGAACTCGACCCCGGTCATGCCACCGAACAGCATGACCTGCCCGGTCAGCACGTCGGGGTTGGGCGCGTCCCAGGTGGCCAGCAGGCCCGCGGACTGGCACCAGGACTCCACCATCAGCGATTTCGGATAACCGAAACCCTCCTCGGGGGTGTCCGGGCCCAGGTTCGCGTACCAGGGCTCGTTGCAGGTGACCGCCTTGAGGGCGGTCAGTGAGTGGCCGGGTTCCACCTGGGTGACCCGGTCCACCAGCAGCATGGGGTAGCGGTGCGGCAGCCTGCCGCGGATCTCCCTCTGCCCGTTCACGCCGACGCTCCTTCCGTCGCACGGCGGTAGCGCAGACGCACCGACGCGGCGTCGCCCCGGCCGGAGCGGATCTTCGCCCGGCACTGCCACGCCCCGCCGTCCACCGGCTTCCAGTCGATGTCCGCGGTCAGCTCGTCGCCCGGGTACACGGGCCCGGTGAACCGGGCGCTCTCCACGGCCACGAGCTCGGGCTCGGGCTCCTCGGCGGATGCCGTGGCGAGCACGCTCAGATGCACGTACTCGACAAGACACACGCCGGGGAAGATCGGGAAGCCCGGGTAGTGGCCCGGGAGCACCGTCTCGTCCGCGGACACGGTGAACCGGGTGGAGGTGCGCCCGTCCTTCTCCGACGGCCGGACCTCGACGGTCCCCGAGAGCGCTCCGGCGAACCGGGACGCTTCGGGTGCCGGGGCGCCCGGACGCGGCTCGGCGAGGACGTCCATCAGACGGCCTGCAGTTTTCCGGCCAGCAGGTCGTAGGCGCTCTGCAGGGTGATGATCTGCCGCAGCTCGGACTCCGGCAGCTTCACCCCGTACTTCTTCTCCAGGACGACCACGATCTCCAGGGCCAGGAGGGAGTCGACCTCCAGGTCGTCGACGAACTTGGCGTCGTCGGTGATCTCGGCGGTGTCGACGTCCAGTACCTGCGCGACGATCGAGCGCAGTTCTTCCTTGTCCAGCACGGTGATACCTCTCTCAGCGTTTCGTTCTTGGGTGACGGCGGCGGGGCGGACGGCGATCAGCGCAGCCGGAGCAGGGCACAGCCGACGGTCCCGGTCCGGTCGACGGAGGTGACGAGGCCGACCTTCCCGGCCACGGCGCGGTCGTCCTCCGCGTGAGCCAGCAGGGCGGCGGTCTGGAAGGCGGCGGAGGCGGCACCGGTGTCGCCGATCAGCGCGACCTGGGTGAGGTCGGCCGCGTCCACGCCGGCCAGCAGCTCGCCGACGACCGTGGTCTCGGCCTCGCCCTCCGCCCCGGGAGCACCGGAGCGGGCGACGGCGGCGATCTCGGAGAGGTCGACACCGGACCGGCGCAGTGCGCCGCGCAGGCAGGACGTGAGGCTGCCGGACACGTCGTCACGGAGCACGACGCCCAGTTCGACGGCGAGGATCTCGGCCAGCACTGGCTGCCCGGCGCCCTCGCCGGCCGCGGGTTCGACGAGGAGTACGGCACAGCCCTCGCCGAGCGGCGCGCTCGGCTCGCCGTCACCGGAGTGGTGCTCGAGCCAGGCGCGGGCGGGGGAGTACTCCTCGGCGGCGCCGCACAGCACCGTCTGGGCACGCCCCGCGGCCAGCAGCCGGCGGGAGTAGTTCAGGGCGTGCAGCCCTGCCACCCGGCCGCCCGCGATGGTCGTGTTGGGGCCCTTCAGCTGGTACCAGATGGCGCTCTGGCCGGCCGCGCAGTTCATCACGGTGTTGGGGAAGCGTGCCGGGTCGACGAAGAACGGCTGCTCGCCGGTGAGCGAATCCCGCGTGAAGTCCATCATGCTCTGGGCGCTGCCGGTGGTGGTGCCCAGAGCCAGTGCGGCGCCCTCGCCGGTGCCGACGGCCCGGCTCCGTTCGGTGTCGTCGAGCAGCGCCCCGACGGCGGTCACGGCCAGTCCGGTGACCCGGTCCATGGACCGGGTCCCCTTCTTGCCGAGTACCGTACGGACCTCGAAGTCGGGGACCACGCAGGCCTCGTCCCGGGGCCCGGCGGGCCCGGTCCCGGCGAGCGCGGAGACGGTGGGGCGCCGCTCGCGCACTCCCTCGGCGAACGCGGTCCGGCCGATGCCGAACGGCGACACCGCGGACCACGCGGTGATGACGGGGCGCCCGGCGCCCGTTGCGGTGGTGGTCATGTGCGCCACGCTTCCCTTCGGTTCACAGGTAACAGACCATTCGGTACTCGGGCCAGCGCAGGGCCATGCTCCCGTCGGAGGCCGTCTGCACCCCGTCCAGCAGCCGGTCCGGGGACAGACCGTGTGCGGCCAGACCGGACTCCTCGGCGTGGACCCGGACCCCGGCGTCCATGAGGGTGCGCAGGTCCCGCCGGGGGTCGGTGAGGGTGTCCAGGGTGCGGCTGCCGATCCGCAGCGCGGGTACCGGCTCGGCACGCACGCCGTAGGTGACGGCGCGTCCGCGCAGCAGCACGTCGAGCCCGCCGAGCTGACGGTTCAGCTCCACCGCCAGGTACAGGGCGTCGAAGAACTGCTTCTCCAGCGCCCCGCGGTAGGCCTTCTCCACGATGGCCAGAGTGCGCCGTTGCGTCATACCGGTTTCCTCGGTGGTCCGTACGCCGGCCATCACAGGACCCCCACCTGGAGGGTGCGGCCGGCCGCAGCCACATTGGCGCCGTAGCCGGACGGGGGCCGCATGACGACCTGCGGCAGGTGGTCCACCGCACCCCGGTCGTCGCTGCAGAACCGGCAGCCGTACCAGTACAGGCGGCCCGGGAACGTTTCCAGCATGTCCTTCACCAGGGCGGCCGTGGACGGGTACGTCCCGTTCCAGTTCGCCAGGTTGCGCGGCTTGTCCTCACCCAGGGGGTTCTGGGTGAGCAGGGTGGCGTACCCGCAGGCCCACACCTGTACCGCACGGCCCTGTTCCAGCAGTGCCTGGACCAGGCGCAACGCGCTGGTGACGCGCTCCGACTCGTGCGGTGAGCCCATGAGGGTGATCAGTACGTCGGTGGGCGGAATGCTGCGTGCCATGTCAGTGCCACACCGCCTGTACGTCGGGGCCCGTGAGCCAGCCGGCCAGTTCGTCCATGTCGGAGACCGTCGCCCGGGGGCGCAGCGGGAGATGCTCGATCCCTCGCTGCACAAGGGAGAAGCGGTCGACGGCCAGGCGGCCGCCCGCCTCCTCGAAGCGGTCCAGGTCTTCGTCGGTCCCGGGCCGGGCAAGGAGGCAACCGTCCTCCACCAGGTACATCAGCACCGGGTACCCGGCCCGGGCCTGCGCCGTGGCGTCACGCCGGAGGCCGGCGTCCACCGGGGCGCACGGCCCGTGACTCTCGATCAGCAGGATCCGCGGCGTCTTTCCGCCGCTCCCCTCCCAGGCGTCGTTCACGGCTGCTGCTGCGCCGTGCCGTTGAGCGCGTCCAGCACGTGCTGGTCGAAGTTCTCCAGGCTCCAGTCACGACGGTTCTTGATGACCGCGTAGCCGTGCACGATGGTGCCCGTGGCGGTCTTGAGGAGGCCGCCGTCGCGAACGACGTACCAGTTCATCCGGGTGGTGTAGGTGAAGTCCTTGAAGACCTCCTCCACCTCGTAGGTGGTGTAGAGGTCCTCCTCCATCATCGCCTCGTCGAGGATCCGGATCTCGGACCGCGGCACGACCGGGATCCACCGGCGGTCGTCCAGCAGCGTCTTGATGGAGATGCCCCGGTCCGCGACGAACCGGTCCTTGCCCTCCTCCATCAGCCTCAGGTAGCCGGACATCTGGAGGCGCTCGGTGAAGTGGCAGTACGGGTACGGGATGTTCCACTTCCAGCCGTAGGCGTTCTTGCCCTCCAGCAGCTCCTCCAGGATCGTGTCCTCGGAGGTGAACGGGGTGAGCGGCGCGGGCTCCAGGTCGGCTCCGAGCCGGTCGACGGCGAAACGGGCGAGCTGCTCGGGCACCTCGCCCGCGGAGTCGAGGTAGGTGTCGATCCGCAGGGACACGCGCACCTTGGAGGTGACGGCCTTGAGGATCTCCCCGTCGCGTTCCACGTGCACGGTCACCTTGAAGCCCAGCGTGCCGTCCGCGTCCTTGGTGAACGGGACGACCTCGGCGGTGGCGACGTCGTCCATGTGGAAGGCGTGCAGGATGCGGGTGTCGATCCCGACGAAGTCGAGGCCGAGGCCGTGCTCCTCGTACAGGCCGCGGGCCGGAAGAGCGGTCTGCCGGAAGTGGTCGAGGACCGCCTCCTCGACCATGTAGTTGACGTGCTTGAAACCGATCCAGGTGCAGATGTTGGAGCCCTCGTAGCGGGGGCGGACCTGGACGGAGGTCGTCTCGGTGAGGAGCGCCTTGACGGCGGGCTCCGTGACGATGGTCATCGACGGTGCTCCAGAGCTGTGTCGGGGACGGGCTCACGGTGCGGAGCGCCGGTCCCAAGGGAGTTGACGAACGTGACGGTCTCGGAGGCGAACCGTTCCGCTTCCTCGATCATCGGGAAGTGCCCGCAGTCGGGGAGAACGAGTGCTCGCGCGTCCGGCAGCGCGGCGGCCAGCGCCACGCTCTCGCCGGGCGGTGCCGCGAAGTCCTTCTCGCCCCCCAGTACCAGACAGGGCACGGTGACCCGGCCTGTCTGGAGCTGCGGAGTGCGCAGGTAGAGCTCGAAGAAGCGCAGCCAGCCGTACGGGCCCACCCGGTCCCGTACCCGCTCCCCCATGGCAGCCCGCAGGGAAGCGGGAAGCCGGTCGCCGGAGTGGACCCGCAGGCCCTCCTCCATGATCAGGTGGAAGTCGTTGAGGTAGTAGGTGATGGTGTCCCAGTCGAACTCCTCGGCGGTGCGCCGGTAGAACGGCGAGACCAGCACCAGGCCGCGGACCCCGAATCGGGCGAGGGCGTCGCCGCCCCGCCGGCTCTCCCGGTCGACGAGGTCCAGCAGGACGTCCGCCGACATGGAGTGCGCCACCACGATCTCCGGGCCGCCGGGCACCGAGGCCAGCGCCCGGGCCAGGGGACCGACGAGATCACCGTCGGTACCCCAGTCGGGCACACCCTCGGCACTCCAGGGCAGCCGGGCCGTCCACACCTCGTACTCGGGGGGCAGCAGCTCGGCGCTGAGGTCCCAGACGCTGTCGTTCTCCGCCAGTCCGTGGACCAGCAGCAGCCGGGGCCCGCCGGTGCCGGCGGTGCGCCGGCGGACCGACCCGGTGCCGAGGCCGTCGGACGTGGACATCAGGGGGTCTCCAGGGCCAGGGGCTCCAGCAGCACGAGTCCGGCCGAGGCGTCGTCGGCGTCGGTGCCGCAGACCGCGAACACCGGCCCCTCACCGCATTCGTCGAACAGGCCGACGGCCGTCGCGCACTGGAGCACACCGAGCGCGCCGGAAGCGCGGCCGGAGTGCTCGGGCAGGGAGGTCCGCTCCACCCCGGGCAGCAGGTCGGCGCCGACCCCCTCGGGAGCCGTGTCAGGAAGGTGCCACCACGCCGGGGCGGGCACTCCGGAGGCGGTCAGCCGTTCCAGGACCGCCCCGACACCGGCCGCACGGACGTACCGGCCGAGCACGGCGCGGACCCTCGCGCCTCGCGCACGGGCCGCCCCCGCGTCCTCCAGGACGACGGCGGCGCCCCCGTCGACGGCATGCCTGCCGCCGAGCAGCCGGCGTACGACGTCGTTGTCCGGCTCGACGCCGACGACGAGGACCCGGTCCACGCGGCCCGCCGTGATCATGGTCGCGGCCCAGTTGACCGCGTCCAGCCCGGAGGTCGCGCCGTTGCACACCATCAGGTTGGGACCGCGCAGGCCGTAGCGGATGGCTGCCGAGGAGGCGATGACGTTGCTCGAAGCGTTCGGTAGGTCCATCGGGCTGGTCGCCGAGACGGTGCCCTCCCGCAGGGTGTCCAGCGCGCGGACGACAGTGTCCAGGTTGCCGTAGTTGGAGCTGGCGACCACGCCGACGTCCCCGCCGGACACCGTGCCGTCCTCGTCGAGGAGGCCGGCGTCGGCCAGGGCCGCGGAAGTCAGGCAGTAGCCGAGCTGGGTGGCCCGGTCCTTGTAACGCAGGCCCTTCCTGCCCACCAGAGCGGCCGGCTCGACGGGCCCGGCGCCGGGCCCGGGCCGGCGGCCAGTGCCTTGGCACTGTCGGCCCCGGGGAGCAGGACGGAGACTCCGCTGATGACGACACTCACGGGGTGGCCTCCACAAGGGCGACGGCGTTGATGCCGCCGAATCCGAACGCGTTGAGCTGCACTACGTTCATCGACGCGGACGCGGCCTCACCGGTCACGAAACGGAACTGCGAGGCCTCCTCCACCGGCCGCTCCAGGCCGACGGTGGGCGGGACGCGTCCCTCGTTGAGGGCGGTGACGCCCATGACCAGACCCATCAGCCCGGACGCGCCGGAGGTGTGGCCGGTCATCGACTTGATCGCCGTCATCAGCGGACCGCTCGCCGCGTCGCCCAGCGCGTTGGCCATCGCCGTCGCCTCGGCCTCGTCGTTGAGCAGGGTCCCGGTGCCGTGCAGCATCACCAGGTCGATGTCCTTCGGCTTGACGCCCGCCATGTCGTACGCGGTGCGCATCGCCTGCGCGATGCCCTCCGGGGAGGGCGCGGTGACATGGAAGGCGTCACAGTTGACGGCGACACCGCGGAGCAGGGCGTGCGCCCGCCGGTCGCCGGTTTCCCGGCTGAGCACGACGGCGGCGGCGCCGTCGCCCATGAGGACTCCGGTGCGGTCCCGGTCGAAGGGCCGCACCCGGTCCGGCGGGGTCGGGTGAACCCGCTCCAGCAGGCCGTACATGCTCTCGGTGAGCACGTCCACGCCCGCGACGATCACCGTGCCGGGGGTGTGGTCGCCCTCCTCCGCCAAGAGGTCCGAGCCGAGTGCCAGCGCGTACAGCGAGGCGGAGCAGGCGTTGGAGAAGGTGTGCGTCACATCGGCGTTGAACCGCTCGCGCAGCGCGGTGCCGAAGTGCAGCCCGGTGTCGTCCAGGTCGGTGCCCTCGCGCCACCACAGCTCCAGGGAGCGCAGCTCGCGCAGCCCCGTCCCGATGAGTATCGGTATGCCGGAGAGGTCCTCGCCCAGGCCCGCGTCGGCCGCCGCCTGGGCGATCGCGTCGATGAGCAGCGCGGTGGCGCGGGCGGGTACGTCCTTGCCCGCCTCGGGGCGGTTGTCCACCTCGTAGGCGTGCTGCGCCCGGAAGCGGGTGCGGTCGAACCCGCGCAACTCGGCGCGACCGGTCATTCCCTGGCACAGGTTGTCGAAGAGTGTTCCGACGCCTCTTCCAGTGCTGGCCACAGCGCCCATGCCGGTGATCTGACGGCTCAGCATGCTTCCTCCTCCGGGTGGTCGTACCGGCCGAGGAGGACCACGGCGTTGTTGCCGCCGAACGCCAGTCCGTTGTTCTGGACGACCTTGAGGTCGGCCTCGACGGCCTGGTTCGGCACGCAGTCGACGTCGCACTCGGGGTCCGTGGTGACGTGGTTGATCGTCGGCGGGATGAACCGGTTGGCGATGGCCAGTGCGCAGCCGATGGCGCCCAGGGCGCTCGCCGCGCCCATGCTGTGGCCGAGCATCGACTTCATGGAGACGGTGCGCGGCGGAGTGCCGAACACCTCGCGGATGGCGCCCGCCTCGGTGATGTCGTTGGCCTTGGTCCCCGTCCCGTGGGCGGAGATCAGGTCCACCTCGGCCGGTTTCACGCCCGCGTTGTCCAGGGCGATTTCCATGCAGCGCGCGACGCTCGCCCGGTTGGGCGCCACCTGGTGGTGGGCGTCGCAGTTGAGGCCGTAGCCGAGCACCTCGGCGTAGATGGTGGCGCCGCGCTCCAGGGCTGACTCCAGCCGTTCCAGGACGAGCACTCCGGCGCCCTCACCGGTCAGAATTCCCTTGCGGTCGGCGTCGAACGGCCGGCAGTGCTCCGGCGCGATGGTTCCCAGCCGGTAGAAGCCGGTGAACGTCTTGCGGCACATGGCGTCCGCGCCGCCGCAGAACGCGTAGTCCGCCTCGCCGGAGCGCACCGCGTCGAAGCCGTAGCCGATGGCGTAGTTGCCGGCGGCGCAGGCGGTCGGAACCGTGACGGCTTCGACGTCGGCCAGTTCGAGCTCCTGGGCGATGGCAACCGAGAGCCGTCCGGCGGGGATCCTCCCGGCCGCCATCGGGTCGAACTCCTCCGGTCCGCCCTTGAGTTCGGCCTCGACCAGCTGATCGAGGTCGTAGGACTCGCCATCGGTGGTGCCGATGGAGATCAGACCTCGTCGGCCGCGCAGGTCGGCAGCGTCCAGGCCGGCGTCCTCCAAGGCCATCCGGGCCGCGGCGGCCGAGAACTGCGCCGCCCTGCCGAGCTGTTCCGTCTCCAGGGTGCGGATCCAGTCCAGCGGCTCGAACTCGACGATCTCGCAGCCGTTGGCGTGGGCGAATCCTTCGGTGTCGAACACCGTGATGGGCCGGGCCCCACTGCGGCCCTCCTTCAGTCCTCCGAGGAACTCCTTCACCCCCAGCCCGATGCTGGAGACCACTCCGAGTCCCGTCAGGACCACCCGGTGCCGTCCCGTTGCCTCCGGACCGGCGTCGTGCACTGCCGACATGCCTACCTCCTTGTCCACGTCCGACCTACGCGCGCGCCACCCGGAGGCGTCGCGGACGGGTCACCAGCCGGCGGGCTCCCCGACGACCTCGTACACGCCCGTGAGGTTGACCATGCGGGGCAGTTCGGACTGGTTGATGACCACGCCGAATTCCTTTTCCAGTGCCGCGAGGATCTCGATCGCACGGAGCGAGTCGGCGTTGTGGTCCTCCTTGAAGCGGCTGGTTTCCGAGACCTCGTCCTCCTCGATCTCAAGAATGTCGCAGACGATTTCCTTGATGACGACAAGACGCTCTTCACGCGTTGCAGCGGCCATGCTGGCACCTCTCTCGTGAATTGCCGAACGGGCAATTCCAGTAAGTTCCTGACGATTTCTAAGCCACGGCTATCCGCTCCGGCAAGCCACATTGCACAAAGCTGCCAAGCAACGCCGGAGGTTTTCCTGAGGACAGCGGGTAGGGACGGGTTTCGGCAGGGTCCGGCCGCGGCCGGGGCCGGTGTCAGCGCAGACGGGACGCCAGGTCGGCGACGAGCTCGTCCCTGCGCGGCACCAGGTAGAAGTGGTCGCCTTCCAGCACCTTGAGCTCGAAGCCCTTCGGGGCGACGCCGGCCCAGGCGGCCACGTCCTCCACGGTGACGTTGGGATCGCGGTCCCCGACGTAACCGATGACCGGGCAGCGCACGGGCACGGCGGGCCGGGGGCCCTTCTCGGCATACCGCCCGACGATGGAGAAGTCGGCCAGGAGCGCGGGCATCACGAGTTCCCGCAGGTCGGGGTCCTCCAACAGCGCGGCGTCGGTACCGCCCAGCTTGCGGACCTCGGCGAGGACGGACTCGGCACCGTCCAGGTGCGCGGTACGCGGCCGCTGCCCGTGGGGAGGACGCTGGCCGGAGACGAGGAGAACGCTGGGGCAGAAGCCGTGCTTGCGTTCCAGCCGAACCGCCACCTCGTAGGCGAGCGAGGCCCCCATACTGTGGCCGAAAAGTGCCAACGGCTTGTCAAGGAGGGGCAGGACGGACGCGGTTACCGCGTCAGCCAACTCCTCCATGGTCTCGAGGCAGGGCTCGGTGATCCGCTCCTGGCGCCCCGGGTACCGGGCGGCCAGAACCTCGACGTCGTCACCGAAGGCGTTTCCCCAGGAGTGGTAGAAACTCGCCGAACCACCGGCGTACGGCAGGCAGAGCAGTCGCATACGGGTCGGGGCGGACGGGGGGTAGCGCCGGAACCACGTCGCGTCGCTTCCAGGGGTGTGCTTCAGGGTGTTCATGGCACCGGGCTTCTTGTTCGGGGAGTTCGGTACAGGGCGGCGGGGGAGTCACACGGCGGCGAGGCCCTCCAGGGCGCCGGGGCCGTCCACGGCGGTCACCTCGACGTCGGGATCGATCCGGCGGATCAGATTCGTCAGTACACGCCCCGGGCCCAGCTCGACGAGCCGCCGGCATCCGAGCCGCCCGGTCAGGGTCCGCACGCTCTCCTCCCAGCGCACCGGGGAGACCAGTTGGCGCACGGCCAGCTCCGGCCAGTTCCCGTCGCCGGTGTACGGCTTCGCGTCCACGTTGGCGACTACCGGGAGGTGCCCCGGGGCGAACCGCACGTCCCGCAGGGTCCGGGCCAGCCGCTCGGCCGCTGGCGCCATGAAGGGGCTGTGGAAGGCGCCACCCACGGAGAGGCGGATGAGTTTGGCCCCCACGCCCGGAGCCAGTTCCGCCGCCCTCCCGATGCCCTCCGCGGAGCCGGAGAGCCCCGTCTGGCCGGGGGCGTTGACATTGGCCACCCACACGTCGAGCCCCTCGGCCCGCACCTCGGCGGCCAGTGCCTCGGCTTCCGGGAGTCCGCTCCCGACGAGCACGCCCATGGTGCCCGGATGGAGTCGCTCGGCATCCCGCATGGCCTGCCCCCGGTCCGCCACCAGGGCGACGGCGTCCGGCAGCGTGAGCACTCCGGCCACCGTCAGCGCCGCGTACTCTCCCAGGCTGTGCCCGGCGCACGCCACGGCGTCGTCCAGTGCCCCGCACCGTGCCGCCTCCGCGTGGGCCATCAAGGCCACCGTGAAGACCGAGAGCTGAGCCAGGTCGGTGCGGCGCAGCACGTCGGTCGGGGTCCGCAGCAGCAGTTCCTCGACGTCCTCGCCGCTGTGCCGGGAAACCTCACCGGCCAGGCTCCACGCTGTGGTGTCCCGCCAGGGTTCACCCATGCCTTGACGTTGCGTCCCCTGTCCGGGGAATACCAGACCGATCGGCGTCGGGGTCAACTTTCCACACCTTCCAGGCGGCACAGGGACAGAGAAGAGGGCCCGCACCCGGCTGCTGGCCTCGGGTGACGGGCCCCGCCCCCGGTTCGCCGCGGGCCGAGGAGTGAGGGTCCCCGAGGCCCTGCGGCGTACCGGATCGCCGACGGCACAGGAAACGCACAGGCCGCCGGAATTCTCGGGTCAGGGGTGTCCGGTCGTCAGCTCGGGGCGGACGCCGTTCGTGTGGTCCCTGTCTAACCGGCTCCGTCGGACGGGTGCAACGACGGCTACAGGAAGCTGCCAGTGCCGAACCGGCCGTCACGAGAAGGTGTGCCGTCTGCGTCGCGTACGTCCCGCGCCGCTCCCTGGGCCGGCACGTCCTGCCGTCGTGCACCCCGCCGGGCCGGCGGCCCGGACACCCCCTTGGCCAGCCCGGCCGACGGGTGACCGGAGCTCTTCCGGTCCTTGGGCAGCAACCCCAGCTCGGCCGCCCGGACCCCTGCCTGGAAGCGCGAACTCGCTCCGAGGAGCGCCATGATCTCCGCGACGTAGCGGCGATAGGTGCGCACCGAGACGGAGAGCTCGCGTGCGGCGACCTCGTCGGTGATGCCGATCTGAAGGCGGGTCAGGATCTGCCGGGCCACGTCGGCGCGGTCGCGGTCACCGAAGTCGATCCATTTCTCGACCGGGACCGCGTGGCGCCAGAGCCCCTCGAAGAGGGCGCCCAGCGTGCCGATCACGGTGGTGGCGCGGATCACCGAGGCCTGTCGCCCGATGACTGCTTGCGAGGTCACCAGAGCAGCCGCTCCGTCGACGATCATCACCTGGAGCATGGGCACCCTGGCCACCCGCACCTCGTACCGAAGGCTCTCCAGCATGTGGGGCTGGACCACGCCGCTGTCGAGCATCGCCTGGGTGCACAGGAGCCGCAGTCCGACGTTCTTCCGGCAGGTCTCCAACTCCCAGTACACGGAGTTGATCGCCTCCACGTGCTCCGAGTCGGCCAGCACGATGTCGATGGTCCGTTCGGCCTCGGCGACAAGCCCGAGGGCGGCTGCCGCCACCTCGCCGCCGCAGGCGGCGACGTTGGTGATCAGCGAGTCCCGCACGACACGGTCGCGGTGCTTGGCGACGGTGGCCTCGATCAGCCGACGGACCTCCATGAGCGTCTGCTCCAGGTCGTCCGCGGGCTGTTCGTCGAGTTGCCCGGTGTTCTCGGTGTGGCTCCGAGAGTCCTTCGCGGTGGCATACCGCGGCCATTCGACAGGATAGGGATCAGCCATGGCGTCGTGATTCCCTGCCGGACTCTCTGCCGGGGGCATCGGTGCGCTGCGGCAGCAGTGCCATCTCCACGGCCCTGGCCCCGGCCTGGAAGCGGGAGTTGGCCCCCAGCTCCTGCATGATCTCCGCGACGTGACGACGGTACGTGCGCAGGGACACCCGGAGTTCGCGTGCCGCCACCTCGTCGGTGCGACCCTCACACAACTGTTCCAAGATGCGTCGTACCGATTCCGTCCGCATGCGCGCACTCGTGCGCTGGTACTCGGCGAGCGACCGGGCGTTGGCCCACAATCCGGCGAACAGCAGGTCCAGGGCGCGGGCCGACGCCGTGTCCCTGATGATCGCGGCGTCGTACGCCTTCTTCGGAGAGCCCGGCACGAGGGCGACCCGGCTGTCGACGATCAGCATGCCGCGCAACTCCCTGTCGTCGACCCGGATTTCGCACCGGGTGCCCCGGAAGTCCTCGGCGCTCGGCCTGCAACTGTTCACCGCCTGCGGCGTGCACAGCAGTCGGATGACCGGGCCGCCCGGGGAGCCCGTCCCGCCGCCCGCCGCCCGCTCCTTGGAGGGTGCCGCGTGGGCGGCGAGCGCGTCGAACACAGCAGACACGTCCTCGCCGGCGGACAGCGACACGGAGACGGAGTGACGTGCCAGTCCGAGGAGCCGGGTGACTGTGCCACCGATGTCGGCATCGTCCGCGCGCAGGACGAGGGATTCGCGCACCGGCCTGGTCCGGTGCAGCGACATCGTCGATTCGATCAGCGCACGTGCCTGAAGCAGCGCGCTTTCCATCCTGTTAATGCCCTCAACCGTATCGATGGTGCCGTCGGCCGGACCCGCGGTCGACCCGCCGCCCGATGAAGGTTTCCCGATCACGACAGACACCAGGTCTTTACCATGTGTTTTCAACGTGGAAGTCTTCATTGTGCTGATTGTTCCCCGTAGTGCTCGGCGATAGGATCCTCGCCCTGGAGGCGGATGAAATTGGCGAATCCGATGTCAGGATCGTATTCCTGTCGAAAAGTGCGCAGGGGCCCTGACTGTTAATTTTGCCTGAACAATCATCCATTCATTGTCAATTTACCTGTCGAGGGAAAGCGACTAGCGACGCGGCGGGCGGAGCTCGGGGTGGGCCAAGTTTGCTCGACGCCGAAGCTCAGAGATTATGGGCTGGCTGCGAGCCAGTCAACGTCGGCCGCAGGCATAGTCCGGGCAAAGTCGCGCCTCCCTGGTGGACCTCACGGACCATCGCACCCAAAACCTCCGGCTGGGTTGTCAGCAAGTTGCAGCACTTCCGGCGGCCTTCGCGGATCCGGCCCCGGGTGGGACACGGATCACATCCGGGTGGTGACAGCCAGTCATTGTCACGGCGTGTCCTTGTCCACTTACTGCCATCTGTCGTCGGCCTGCCGAGTGGCCGACCTAGCGTCTCGGTGCATGACCGCACCCCAGACCAGTACCGAATCAGCCAGTGGATCCCCGGGCGTCCGGGACGCACCGGACGGGGCGACCGTGTGGTGGTGGCGGGGCGCAACGACGGTCCTGGCCGCGGACCTCGCCCTCCTGGACGACTCCGAGAGGCAGCGCCTGGGGCGCATGCGCACGGCGGCCGGCGCCGCGGAGTTCGCCGGCAACCGGGCGTCGGTGCGCCGCGTCCTGGCAGGTCTGCTGGACACGGCGCCGGAGCGGATCCGCCTGGGTCGTAGGCCGTGCCCGGGCTGCGGGGACGGGGAGCACGGCCCACCGACGGTGCTGGATCCAAAGGTCGCGTGCTGGATCAGCATCTCCCACACCTCGGGCTGCGGCATGCTCGCCGTGGCCGCGGTGCCCGTCGGGGTGGACGTCGAACGGGTGCGGGACATCCGTGTCCGGGATCTCGCGCCCACCGTCCTCACCCCCTCCGAGGCGCGGTGGCTGGACGGCCCCCTCGCCGGGGACGCACTGCGCCGGGCGTTCCTGCGCTGCTGGACCCGCAAGGAGGCCGCGCTCAAGGCGGTCGGTGTCGGCGTCACGGTCCCCCTGGATCTGGTGGAGACACATCCGGCCATCGCCGGCACGGTCACGGTCGCCGCCGGGGTGCCCGGCACGCCCGACGCGTGGTCTGTCACCGACCTGCCAGTGCCGCCGGCCTGGACGGCCTCCGTGGCCCTCCCCGCCGGGACGGCCGGGCCCGTCCGGCTGCGTCCTTACGCCGGAAATTGAGCCTGTGCCGGCGGAGTGACCTTCGATATGCGGGAGGAAAAGAAGTCCGTCGGTTGAGTTCATCCTTCGAATTTCCCCGACGCGATTCTTGTTGAAAATTAAATCATTTCGTGGGGTCCTCCGGAGGAACTCGCGAGTAGCGGTTCTGCCCTTTCTGTGGTCCGGATCGGGGAGCTTCCCCGATCTCCCTCCTGGCGGTTGCGCTTCGCTCCCTCGGAACGTCGCGGTGCTCTCATCGTCCGACGCGGGCGAGAGGCGCTGCTCGAGTCCTTTCCCGCCTCGGGTTGAGGCGTGGCGAAGGATGGCGACCGGTTTTCACGGTGTTGGCAGGATTCGGTTGGGGCCGCAGCGGAGCGTGCACAAGAGGCATCGGATCTTCACAGGGTCCATGAGACGGCCGAACGGATCGGCGCGGACGGAAGGCCGCTGCGGCTGCCCGACCCGGGGCCGCGGGTCTGTTCGACCCAGGCCATGTAGACGGCCGTGTCGACGCCTCCGCCACCGTGGTGGGAAACCCGAGCGATGAGCGCTCCCGGCACGATGCCCAGGGGGAGTGCGTTCACGGTCGCATGGGACGCGGACCGCCTGGCCGATGTCCGCGGGCGGCCTCGACGGTCGCTTCCTGCGGTATTGATCAGAAACTCAAAGGGTTCTCGTTCAGGACGTAGCGGACGGTGGGGCCGCCGAAGCAGCCGCGGACGATGTGTGGCCGGTGCCGGCGTCTGCGGAAGAAGCGGCGGGTCTCGGCGGCGAGTTCGGACTGGTTCCGGGCTCGATGCTGTGTGGGCAGGCTGTGCTCGAGGTCCGCGTTGACCAGCTCGTCGGGGTTCAACTCGGGCGAGTACGGCGGCAGGAAGTGCAGCTCGACATCGTCGGGTGGGCGGCGAGCCAGTCGCGGACCTTCCTCGAGCGGTGGGCGCAGTGCCCGTCGACCCCGAGGTGGCCCTTGTGGTTGAAGTGGCCGGCGAGCCGGTCCAGGAAGCGACACATCAGCTCGGCGGTGAAGCTCTTCGGTGAAGACCGTGAAGTGCCTCCGGCCCTTGGTGCCGAGCGCCGACATCGCGTTCACCGAGAACCGGTTCCCGCTCCGCCGCACCACGGGCGTTCTGCCCTTCTCGCCCCAGGTGCGGCCCGTGACCCGGTCAGAGCGGATGCCCACCTGGTCGGCGAACAGAACCTCGCCGCCGTCCTTCCTCGCCTTCGCACGGATCTTCGGCCAGGTCTCCTCATGCCGCGCCGCACGGCCTCACGGTCCCGACCCGCCACCAACGCAGCCACCGCCCGCAACCGTACCCAGCCCGTCGACCCGCTCCAGGTGTTTGGCCCGGTTCCCGTCGGCCCATCAGCCGAGCGACTTACCGAGCCGTATGGCCAGCAAGATCAAGGTGGACCCGGAGTCGGGCTGCTGGTTGTGGACCGGTAGCTCCGATCGGTAGGGCCCGTCCGGCCATGGTCAAGTCTCCTACCAGGGGGAGACAGATCTCGTCCACCGCGTGGTGTTCAAGCTGTTGGTCGGTGATGTCCCGAAGGCTTCCAGGTGAGTTATGCCGAGCCTCGGGGACCCCACCATACGCGAGGCTGCAACCCGGACCACCTGGAAGCCGTGACGAAGGAGGAAGCTCGTCGGCGCAGGGACTGGGAGAGGGCGTGCGCCCGGAGGACCCCCTGTCGACACGGCCACGTGTACACGCCGGAGAACACGTACCCGGACCCTCGCGGGTTCCGGCAGTGCCGTTCTGTCGCCGCATGAGGAACAGAGGAACAGGAGCCGGTAGGTTCGACCCGTACATGTGAGATCCCGTGATACATGAGAGGCTCTGACCCTCAATCCACCGCGTGAATTTTGATCTTGAATTTCCGGTGGGATGTCGGTGATGTTCCGGGCCTGGGCAGCACGTCTTGCCGGGTGGCCGTCCCGGTGGCGGGTTCTCCGAAGGTTCTTCCTGGTCGTGGGCGGGCGTCGGTCAGCTGGGTCAGGTACGCAGTCGCTGTCCGGTGGCGGCCCACAGATCGGTGAAGTCGGCTTCCCAGCGCCAGCGTTGGGGCAGGTGCAGGGTGATCGTCCGTGCCCTGGTCGCGAGCCTGGCCGGGACGTGGATGAGGTGGCGGCGGATGGTGCCGGTCCGTGCCCTGGCGTGGAAGGCGGAGGCGAGGTGGCCGGCGGCCCGGGTGAGGTTGTAGGCCGCGGCGGCCAGGGCCGGCCAGGCGGAGTTCGCGGTGAACTTGCCCGAGGGCAGGTGGCCGAGGGCGGAGTCCTCCAGGTCGGCGAGTACCTGTTCGATGACGGCGTGGTCGCGGTGCATCGGCTCGGCTTGGCCGAGGGTGAAGCGGCTGTCGGTGAAGACGACGTGGTGGCGCCAGACGCCGAACAGTTCGGCCTGCCCTTCGGGCACCGTCTTCGGGTTGAGGCGTTTCACGCGGCGCACGATGAGCCGGGCCGTGGTGTGGAACTGCTTCTTCTTGCTGGTGAACGCGGTGAAGGGGATCTCGGCGATCTCCGCGTCGGAGACCCAGCACTCGTCTTCGTCGTTCCAGATGGCATCGGTGTACTCGATCGGTGTCCAGGCGTTCTCGGCGATGTTCACGATGGCTTCGCGGACCGTCTTGGTGACCGCGACCGCCAGGGAGAACCGGGCACCGGCCTTCCTGGCGGCGTCAACGACCTTGTGGGAGAAGTAGGCCGAGTCGGCACGGACGATGATCTGCGCGGTGATGCCCATCGCCCGCACCGTGGCCAGGGCCTCGCGCAGCAGCGAGGCGGCACCCTTGGCGGAGCCGGCCGAGCCCTTGCGCAGTCTGGTGGCGACGATGACCGGCGCGCAGGTGGATGTCTTGACGGTGACGATCTGGAAGTGCAGGCCGCGGACCTTGGTGTAGCCGAACGAGGCGCCCTGCTTGGCCGGCCCGTAGACCTGCTTGACCTTGGAGTCGATGTCCACGAACACCACCTCGTCCGTCTTCGGCACCAGGCCGGTGTGCGCCGCCAGGTTGCAGATGAAGGCCCGGGTGGCGGACTGGAGTTGGCGTACGTGTCCCCAGGTGAAGGAGCGCAGGAAGGTGCCCAGTGTGGACGGAGCCCGCACCCCGCCGAACAGGCGGGGCAGACCACCGTGGCGCAGGACATCCAGGTCGTCGATACTGTCCGCTCCGGCGACCATCCCGGCCACGATGGACATGGCCTTCGCGTCCGCGGCCGTGCCCGCGCCGTTCCTCGCGCCGGTCAGCCTGACCTTCTCGGCGACCAGACGCGGCAGGTCACACCGCTCGGCCGGCCGGACGGCCGGGACCAGCCCGGCATGCGCGATCAGATTCGGTTCGTCGAACGCGGCGAACACCGTCGCCGGGCTGTGGGAGACTTTCATCTACGAGGTGCCTTGCTGGTTGGGCCTGGTGGAAGCGTCAGAACTCCCATCATCCCAGGTCAGCAGGCACCTCTTCCTGTCTCCCCCTTCAAAGCGCACCCGCCACACGGTGGATCGAGGCTGAACCCGGCGTGACCGGAGACATCGCTGAGTAGGCCCGGAGCGCGGTGCCGGGATTGCTCCCGGTCCGTTTCTCCGGACCTCTCGCCGAACCCGCCGTGCGCCTCTCAACGCAACGGGCTCTCCACGGTCTCTGCCGTCAGACGGGGTTCGCAGGCTGCCATGGGTTGGGGATCGCGCCGGCCCGGTATCGGTAACGGCTGACCGTAACCGACGCGATCCGGAACAGCTCGATCCCGTCCGCCGCGATGGGTCGCCACCGCCCGCTGGGGGTGGTGAACCGGCGGCGGACGTCGCCCCAACTCCACCGGTGACGCTCCCGCAGCATGCGGATCAAGCGCCACCACACGAAGGCGTCGAGCCTGTCGAAGACATGCTTGGCGACCGCGTGCTTGAAGTAGTTGGCCCAACCGCGCATGATCTGAGTGAGTCTGATCAGCACGGCGGCGAGATCCTGCTGCGATGTCCTGCCTGTCAGGGCACGAATCTTCGCCTTCAGCGACCGGATGGGCCGGTCGGCGATGAAGGTGTAGACGTGCCACTTGGTCGTGCCTCCCTTGCGTTTCCACTGGATGCGGAAGCCCAGGAAGTCGAAACCGTCGCTCATGTGCGTGATCCGGGTCTTGGCCTGCGACAGACGCAGGCCGAGGGGTTCGAGCACGTCGGCGACTTCTTCGCGCAGTGCCGCGGTGTCGGCCTCGGTGCCGTGCACCAGGACGACGAAGTCGTCCGCGTAGCGGACGACTCGCCACGTGGGTTGACCTTTGCGGCGCCGGTAGGCGCGTTTGCCCTCGGTGGCCATCGTCCCGCCTGACTCCCATGGCCCGTGCAGGTGCTCGTCGAGCGCCGACAGGGCGATGTTCGCCAGCAGCGGGGACAGGATGCCGCCCTGCGGGGTGCCGGTCAGTGTCTCCTTGTTCTCGCCGAGTTCCGTGAGGACTCCGGCCTTGAGGAAGGCTTTGACCAGCGCCAGGACACGCTTGTCCTTCACCCGGCGACGCACTCGGTCCATCAGGGCCGCGTGGTCGATCGAGTCGAAGCACGCCTCGATGTCCGCATCCAGCACCCAGCGATAACCCCGGGTGCCGAAATAGTGGATCTCGGCGATCGCGTCCTGGGCCCGCCGTCGGGGCCGAAACCCGTAGGAGACCGGCGTGAAGCCGGCCTCGAAGATCGGTTCCAGCACCAGCTTCAGCGCCGCCTGAACGACCCGGTCCCTGATCGTCGGAATCCCGAGCTTGCGGACCTTCCCCGAGCCCCCCGGCTTGGGAATGCTGCGTTCCCGCACCGGCAGCGGACGGAACGAACCGTCTTTGAGGGCGGCCCGCAGGTCGTTCAGGAACCCGGGAACACCGATCGACTCCTCGACATCGATGGCGGTCAGGCCGTCGACGCCGGGAGTCCGGGCTCCCCGGTTGCCCGCGACCCGGTCGAACGCCGCCAACAGCGTCGCCGGGTCGTGCACGAAGTTGAACAGGTCATCGAACCGGCGGCCGGGATCGGCCACCGTCCAACGGTGAAGCTTGGTCTGCATCCCCAGTACCCGGGCCCGAGGGCCCGGAGCTCCGCCATTCGGCGGGGCATCTTCCGGCATTGCAGCGTCCTTCCCTTCTCGATACCGCTGCCGCCCTTCCCCATGCGGCCGGCTCTCCCGGCCTCGGAGTACTACGGCGGCTCCGCCCCGTCCCCAACCGATCAGCGGTCGATGCGCTCAGCCCCGCCAGCCTGCTGGAGGCAGGTGGCAGGGCGAGGTTCGGGACGGTTCCCGTGTTCACTGTGGTTCGCTCGATGAAGGAGGAGCCCGGCTGTATCCCTGCGGCCTCGCCACGAGTACGCCGCAGGCTTTCCTCGTGGCCTCCCGGCCGGCTTTCGTAGACCGACCCAAGAGTTGTCAGACCACCCGAAAGAGTGACCTGCATACGCACCGCTACCGGCCCTTATCCGCCAGGTTTGAGCCGGAGGCACTTTAAGAGACGTAAACGCCGGTTCCTCGCGTACTCCTCTCCATCACGCTTGCCGGACCCGCCCCATCTGGCAGTACTGGTCACGTCCCGGCGTTGTCAGGGCCGCTCTCGCCCTCCCCGGCATCACCCGGATCAGGCTGCCCTCAGCTTCAACCCGACTGCTGCGACAGCGAGTTGGTGCAGGCCTTCCACCTCCACTCGAACCGACAGCGCCTCACGGCGCAAACAGAAGTTGAGCCAGAACCCGAGAAATGACGTCACTGCGCGGGACGGCCCGCCGCTCGACGGAGGGACGGGTGGGCCGCCGGTCCTGTCTATGCTCAGGCCCATGGCACTGGAATGGGAACAGATCATCGTCGACTCCGCCGACCCCGTCGCTCTCGGGCGCTGGTGGGCCGAGGCTCTCGGCTGGGTAGTGGTCGACGAATCCGAGGAGATCATCGAGATCCGGCCTGAGCCGGACCAGATGCCGGGACTGCTCTTCGTGCCTGTCCCCGAGGGCAAGACGTCGAAGAACCGGCTCCACCCCGACTTCCGCCCCAACGACCAGGAGGCCGAGGTCGCCCGGCTGCTCTCCCTCGGTGCCCGGCGCGCCGACACCGTGCAGGACGAGCAGCACTGGGTGACGCTCCTCGACCCGGAGGGCAACGAGTTCTGCGTCCTGAGCGAGCGGAAGAGCTGAGGGCGGCGGGCCGTCGGGTAGGAGCCTGCAGGGTCAGCCGGCCTCGGTGGGTTCCTCGGCTCGTGCCCGGGTGCTGGCGAGGCGGAAGGAGTCGGTGCCGGTCTCGATGATCGTGCCGTTGAAGGGGCCTGTCCCCGAGCGGTGGACACCTCTGAGCCCGGCCCCGGCAGGGGCCGGGGAGGAGGGATCTCTTATGGTGATGAAGGTCTATTCGCCCGAGTTCAAGGCGGACGCTGTCGCGCTGTACCTGTCGGATCCGAGCCACACCTTCGAGGGCATCGGCAAGGACCTGGGGATCAGCCGGGAGACGCTGCGCAACTGGGTGCGGGCCGAGCGGGCCCGCCGCGGCAAGAGCGGCGCCATGATCAAGAGCACGAAGGACGTCCCGGTGAGCGAGGCCACGAAGGAAGAGCTGGAGGCCGAGATAGCGGCCCTGCGCGCGGAGAACAAGGACCTGCGCAAGCAGAACGCGACCCTGGCCACCGAACGGGACATCCTGCGCAAGGCGACGAAGTTTTTCGCCACCGAGATGAACTGGTGAACCGCTTCAAGTTCATCGAGGACCACCACCGCGCCTGGGGCGTGAAGCGGTTGTGTCACGTGCTGGAGGTCGCCCGCTCCAGCTTCTACAAATGGCGGGCCGGCCGGGAGGCCCGCGCCGCCCGCGAGCGGGCGGACGCCGCGCTCGCCGAGCGGATCAGGGCCGTGCACGCCGAGTGGGACGGCACCTACGGCCGGCCCCGGATCACCGCCGAGCTGCGCGACGACGGCGAGCGCGTGAACCACAAGCGCGTCGGACGGGTCATGCGCAAGTACGGCATCGCCGGGCTGCGGCTGCGCAGGCGCCAGGTCACCACCGTGCCCGAGCCGTCCGCCACGCCCGTGCCGGACCTGCTTGGGCGCGACTTCACCGCCACGGCGGCGAACACCAAGTACGTCGGCGACATCACCTACCTGCCGGTGGGTGACGGCGAGTTCCTGTATCTGGCGACCGTGATCGACTGCTTCTCGCGCCGCCTGGTGGGCTGGTCGATCGCCGCTCACATGCGCACCTCGCTGGTCGCCGACGCGCTCCGGGCAGCCGCCGCGACCCGCGGCAGCCTGGCCGGAGCCGTCTTCCACAGCGATCACGGAGCGCAGTACACCTCCCGCCAATTCGCCGATATATGCGCCGAGTTGGGGGTGCGGCAGTCCATGGGCGCGGTCGGCACGAGCGCGGACAACGCGCTCGCCGAGAGCTTCAACGCGGCCCTCAAACGCGAGACGCTCCGCGGCGCCCGCCGCTTCGACGGGGCCCGCGCCTGCCGCCTGGCCGTCTTCCGCTGGACCACCCGCTACAACACCCGCCGACGACACTCGGCGAACGGACAGCAGGCACCGATCGCCTACGAGCAACAGTCGGCTACCCTGACACTCGCCGCATAACGACACGAACAGGTGTCCACCCCTCGGGGACAAGGCCCCTCCCGTGTTCTTGGGCCTAACAGTCAGCGTGGAGCAGGCAGAGCGGCGGGCGCGTCACCGGTCACCAGGGAGTCCCGACCAGCAGCCAGTTCCGGCACGTACTTGTACAGCGTCGTACGGGAGACCCCGAGCAGTCTCGCGATCGACGTGATGGTGTTCTCCGGCTGCGCGAGCAAGGCCCGCGCGTGCCGGACCTGTTCCTCCGTCATGGCGGGCGGCCGGCCGATGCGCTCCCCGCGGGCCCGCGCCGCCGCCAGGCCCTCGTGGGTGCCCTGCACGATCAGTTCGCGGATGAACTCCGCGAGCGCGGCGAACACGTGGAACACCAGGCGGCCGCCCGGGGTGGTGGTGTCGAGTGCCTCGTGCAGCGACTGGAAGCCGATGCCGCGCTTGCGCAGGCCGCCGACGATGGCGATGAGGTCCTGGATGGACCGGCCCAGCCGGTCGAGGGACGGCACCACGAGGGTGTCTCCGGGCCGGGTGTAGGGGTGCCGGTAAGAACTCTGTCACCGATCCTGCTGGTTAATTCCGTGCCGTCCGGTGTGACGGCTCGTTGGCCAGGGTGGCGACCGTTTTGCCGTTCCGGTTGCGGGTGGGGTGCTGGATGTCGATGCAGTCGCGGCCTTGGCCGCAGGTGCCGGAGCTGACCGCGCAGGTGGCTCGCGCGGTCGCAGCCCGTGGGCCGTATCCGCTGGCGATGCGGGATGCCGCTGACGTTGTCGCTCCATACAGTGGGGTCGGAGGGGTCTTGGAAGAGGCCGCTGTCACGCCGCAGCGGTGATCCCTGCTCGGATACTCCCCGAATCCCGCGCTGGGTTGTCCCGCCCGTGGTTCCAGCGTTGCAGCGTGCGCAGACCGGTACCGGTGTCTTGTGCCAGGGCTGTCAGCGGGATGCCGTCCTCGACCTCTGAACCCCACAGCGGTGTCCCAGAGCCTCATGTCGGCCGGGTGGGTTTCCCCCGGTGGGACCGTTGCCGGACTCAGGCTGTGGAGGGGGCAAGCGCTGCGGCCAGTTCCTCGAGGGCCAGGTCGACGTCGGCGTCGGAGGTCCGCCAGTTGCTGAAGGCGGCGCGGATGCATGGGACTCCGTGCAGAACCGAGGGCGTCATGAATACCTTTCCACGGTCGTTGAGGTCGGCCAGAACCAGAGCCGGATCTCGGTCAGTGCTGAAGCAGGCGACGTTGAGCTGAACGGGTGCCAGGAGCCGAGCACCCCCGAGGCGCTCGATGCCTGCACCGAAGCGTCGAGCGTTGTCGATGTTGTTGCTGACGATCTGCCGCAGGCCTTGTGCCCCATACGCTGCGATGGTGAACCAGGCGGGGATGGCGCGTGCCCGTCGGGAGTTCTCCGGGGTCAGGTGGACAAAGTCCGGCTGGTCCGTGATCCCGCCGAGGTAAGCCGCATTGTTGCGGAACACCTTCAGTTGGAGGTCCGGGCGCTTCGTGAACTGGACGGCCGAGTCGTAGGGCACGTTGAACCACTTGTGCAGGTCGACGGTCACGGAGTCTGCCCGGTCGCCCCCGTCAGTCCAGTGCGCGTGCTCCGGCACCAGTGCGGCGAATGAGCCGAAGGCCGCGTCGACGTGGAGCCATGCGCCGAACTCATCGCGCAGGTCGGCCAGCGCATGGAGATCGTCGAAGTCAACCGTGTTCACGGTGCCGGCGTTGGCCACGACGATGGTCGGGCGATCCGGTGCTGAGGCCATTGACGTCCTGAGAGCGTCAGGGTCGATGGCTTCCCGGCCGGGAAGGGTCGGGACGAGCTCCATCCGCTCTCGCCCGAGTCCCAGTTGTGACAGCGACTTCAGCACACTCGAGTGCGGGCTCGCGGAGAGGACGCGGATTCTATCCGCGAGGGCGCCGACCCCCGCGTCGGAGACGGACACGCCTACGCGTTCACCCGCCCATTCCCGGGCCGTGGCCAGGTTGACATAGTTGGAGGTCGTCGCACCGGTGACGAAGGCTCCATGGAAGCCGTCGCCCAGGCGCAGATGCCGTTGGAGCCAGGCCAGGACCTGACGTTCGAGCTCGGCGAGCAGACCCGTTCCGGAAGTCGCGTTGTTATCGAAGACGGAGGTGAGCCAGTCGCCGGCCAGTGCCGCTGGATTGGTTCCGCCCGTCACGAATCCCAGATAGCGGGGCCCGGCGCTGGCATGCAGACCGGGGTCAATGGCCTCGGCGAACAATCGCAAGGCCCCGTCCAGTCCGATCGGCTCGTCGGGCCATTCCGGCGGGCGAGTGCGTCCTGCATCCCCTAGCGGGGGGCGGGCCTCCAGTCCCTCGGACACCTCGGCGGCGTAGTTGGCCACCATGGACAGGTGCTCCTTGAGGGATGACAAGTCCGCCTGCGGTGTGTGCGGGTGGCTCTGGTGGCTCATAGCCCCTCCCTCAGCTCAGTGGTGAATCGGTGGATGGTCGCCTCGTTGCGGCGATAGAAGGTCCACCCCTTCTTGCGGGTAGCAACCAGTAGGCCCGCCTCGGTCAGAAGGTTCAGATGCCGAGAAGTGGTGGACGCAGCCAGACCCAACTTCTCCCGAATGAAATCGGAGCACACGCCCTCGGTGAGCAGGTCTCCATCGACCTGCGGTGGGAAGTGCGAGACGGGGTCACGCAGCCACCGCAGGATCTGCCGGCGAACAGGACTGGCCACCCCATCCAGCGCCTTGGACCACTCGTCCAGTTCGTCATTTCGCATAACTTCGAAACTACCCCCGAGTGGCCTACTTTCGCAAACCTCTGCCAGAACCACGCATCAACACCGCGTGAATGAAGCACAACCGCACGAACCAGAGGGACTTGGAGCACACAAACCTGCTCGCCGACACCAGCCGTCCGCATAATCCGCGCCGAGTCGCGCAGCGAGCGATCTGCGGCTGCCCGGCCAGGCACGCCAGGCGGCCGACTCGTGTTTCGCGTCTTCGACGCTTTGCACCAGAGCCCGTACGCCGACACCGCCCTCGCGGAGTTCACCCGTGAGCCCATCGTGCAGGGCACCAACGAGGGCCTGGACGTCGCCCGCGCCCGCGGCGCCCGACTCGGCAGGCCGTCGGCCATGACCGAGGAGCAGGTACGTGCCCGAGTTGAAGGGCGGCCGACTCGCACTCACCGAGGCGACGGCAGGCCCGGAACTCCCTCGGCTTGTGAAGTCGGTGAAGTAGATTTGTCGTTTGCGGCTGGGACGATCCGGCTGGCCAATTCCGGGTTATGCGGTGAGGGAGAGGTCGAGGCGGGCGAGGTGGCCGGTCCGGGTGCGGTCGAGCGGGTGGCCGTTCCACCAGGCGTCGAGACGGAGCAGGTTCAGCGCGACCGCGGAGAAGGCGTGTTCGAGGTGTGTCTTGGGCAGGCCGCGGTAGCGGGCGCGTCTCATGCCGGTGACCGCGACGGCCTGGTGGATGGTGCCTTCGATGCCGGCGCGGGTGCCGTACTTGGTGCGCCACCGCTCGCTGGTCTGTTCGGCGCGGGCCTGGTCGAGGGCTTCTTGCCGTTCGCGAGGCTGGAGGGAGAGCGAGCGGCCTCCGGTCCTGGAGCGGGTGCACTGGTCACGGACGGGGCAGGCCTGGCAGGTCTGCTTGTCGAACTTGACGACGATGGCCGGCGTCCCGCGCTGGCTGGCGGGGCTCCACCAGGTGCTGGTGCTCCCGCGCGGGCAGACGGCCTGGCGCTTGTCCCAGTCGATGGTGAACGCCGTCCGGTCGAATCCGGCACCGGCGCGGGCCTGGGGCGAGCTGTTCAGCAGCACCGGGGTGACCAGGGCGACGCCGAAGTTGCGTTTCACTGCGACGATGAGTTCGGCCGACGGGTAGCCGGAGTCGAGGAAGTGCTCGGCCGGCAGCAGGTCACGGGCGGCCAGCATCTGGTGGATCGGTTCGGTCATCTCCGCGTCGGTGACCGTGGCGTCGGTGGTGGCGATGTTGGTGATGATCCGGGGCGCGGGTTCGCCGTCGGCCGGGTCCGGTACCGGATCGTCGCAGGTCTCGCTGATGTGGACGACCGCATTGCAATAGGTAACCCGGGGTCGGGTCCGGGTCGGTGGACGGGATCGAGTGCCGGATGGTGATCGTGCCCGGGCCAATCCGGACTTCCTTGACCACCGCGCGCAGGACGCGCTGGCGTTCGAGGACCGACGCGGTCCGGGCGCTTTCGTGCAGACGGGCCAGGAACCCCTCCAGGTTCTCGGCGAGCCTGAGGTAGGCCTGCTGGTCGACGAGCCGGGCGGCCAGGGCCTCCAGCCGGCCGTGCAGGTTCTGCCGCTTCGCCCGCAGCGCGGGCGCCCTCTCGCGGAGCTCCTCCCGCGTGATCAGGTCCTCCTGGTAGGCGCCGATCAGGCGATTCAGGGCCGCGTCGACGGCGGCGACCTGCTGGTGCAGCCGCTCCTGGCGGGCCCGGACCGGCTCGGCGTCGCGCATCCGCACCAGACGCCGCTCCAGCTCCGCGCGGACCAACGCCGGATCCGCAAGCAGGGCGACCACGCGCTCCCAGACCAGCTGGTCGAGATCGTCGGCCCGCAGGGGACGGCTGGAGCACACCCGTCGGCCGCCGGGCAGGTCCCAGCCGTTGGTGCCCGGGCAGCGGTAGTAGCGGTACTTCTTCGGGCCGGGCCCCTGCGAGGTCCGGACGTAGGAATAGCCGCAGATGTCGCACACCAGCAGCCCTTGCAGGAGCGCGGGCTCCTTGGTGTTGCGCGGGGAGAACTTCGCGTTCTCCGCCAGCCGCCGCTCCACCAAGGCGAAGACCTCCTCGCTGACCAGGGCGGGGACCGGGATCTCGATCCACTCCTGGCGCGGCCGGGACACCACCCCGGCCTGGGCCGATACCGCGCGTCCGGCCTGCCGCGAGGTGCGGTTGGGACGGGGCGGACAGACAGCGGTCCGGGTCTTGCCGAAACAGGCCCGGCCCGTATAGGCGGGATTGCGCAGCATACGCCCCAGCGTGCCCGCATCCCACGCAGATCGGCCCTGCGGGGAAGGGATGTGGTCGTCCGTCAGCTCCTGGGCCAGAGCCCGCATCGAGATCCCGCCGGCCGCGTACCGGTGGAAGATCCGCGCCACCACGGCGGCCTCGGCCTCGTCGACCGCGTAGGCGGCCTGGCCGTACTGCGCCTTGGACAGGTACCGGTAGCCGTACGGCGCCCGGCCCAGCACGCTGGCCGCTCCGGTCCGGGCCCGGTACAGCTTGCCGCGGCGAGTGCGCTCGGCGGTCTGGGCCCGCTCGTACTCCGCGATCACCCCCTGGACCTGCACCATCAGCGCCTGTTCGGGGGTGTCGGCCGCGGGATTACGGAGGAACACCAGCTCGGTGCCGTTCTTGGCGAACTCCTCCCCCAAGAGCACCTGGTGGACATAGCTGCGGGCGAGCCGGTCCGGGGCCAGGCACAGCACCCGCTCAACCAGCTGCTGGGCACTGAGGTCCCGCAGCCGCTCCAGCGCCGGTCGGACCAGGGTCGCCCCCGACCACCCGTCGTCCGTGAACACCCCCTCCTCGGGGATCTCCCATCCCTGTGCCCGCGCGTGGTCGCGCAGGCAGGCGACCTGGCTGTCGATCGTCTCGTGCCGCTTCTGCCGCGCCGAGGACACGCGGGCGTACAACGTTGTGTGGATCATGGCCATCACCTCGCTGGCCTGGGCGAACAACACGTCCCCGGACGGGGACCAGGATCTGGTAGGCGGCGGCGAGCTCCACCGCGCCCAGCCGGTCGAAGACGAACTCGATCGCGATCTCCGGGTGGTCCATCGGTGCCCCCAGCCGGCGGCGGACTCGCCGCCCGCGGCCCGATGCCGGTGGGACATCGTGGAGGCCACCACCCGCTCTTCGACCGTAGCGCCGCGCAGATCAGCCGTCCGTCGCCCGCGGGGACCGGGTTCGCACCGCGGCCGTCATGCCCGCGATGACCTGGAACTCGAAGTTACCTTTTACGTTGTAGGCGTCTGGACCTTGTATCCGGTCCACCAGGAGCCTTGCTTGAGGCCGTAGCGTGCGTCGGTGTCGTAGGGGGAGGCGAGGCGGAGCCTGCCGGGCGGGAGATCCTCGCTCTCCCGCCGCTTCACCTCCGTTCCCGCCTCGGTGACGGTGCGGTGGTAGTTCTGCATCCACACCGTGCGCAGAACCCGTAACGCCGGCAGATCACGCAGCCACACCGGCGCGGCCGGCGAGTGGACCGCCTCCAGGAGTGCGAATCCGTCCCGGCCGTAGACCAGGGCCATCTCCGCGCGCTTGGCCTTCGAGGCAGGCGGGTGCCACGAGTCGGTTCGCGGCCCGTACCGTTCGGCCCACTCCCGAACCGGCACCGCATCGGCCAGCCAGTCCGGGGCGGCACAGGCCAGAGCCTCCAGCGCGGCCCGCAGCGTCTCCCCGGCGAGTTCCAGCCGGTTCAGGTCCCGGACCGCGGCCAAGACCCGGGTGGAATCGGTGCGCTGCTTGCCACCGGCCTTCACCAGGCCCCGGTCCCTCAGCGGGGACAGCAGGAGTTCGAGCGCCTTCTCCTCCAGGCTGTGCTCCACCAGACGGGCGCGGAACTCCGACAGGACCGAGGCGTCGAACCCGGGATCGTCCAGCTCCAGGCCCAGCGCGTACTTGAAGTCCATGCCATAGCGGACGCGATGCGCCGCCGCGCGGTCGGTGAGATTCTCCACGAATTGCAGCACCGTCACCAGGGCGAGCCGGCCCGGCGAGCAGCCCGGCCGCCCCCGTTCTGCGAACGCCTCGGCGAACTCGGTGTCCGGGAACAGCTCGCCCAGCTCATCGCGGACCCGCATCGCCAGCGGATACGGCCCGCGGGCTGCGACCGCGCGAGCCACCTGCGCGGTCAGCTCCGGCACCTGCGGCCAAGGCCGCGACTGCATCGACATCCAGCACCCCACCCGCAACCGGAACGGCAAAACGGTCGCCACCCTGGCCAACGAGCCGTCACACCGGACGGCACGGAATTAACCAGCAGGATCGGTGACAGCGTTCTTACCGGCGCCCCGACCAGGGCCAGCGGCCAGGCACCGTCACCGTCGAGCCGGCGAAGCATCTGTTCGACCAGTTCAACGGCCCGCGCCCGCTTCACGGCCGCTCGCCGAGCAGCGCGGCCAGGCCCAACTCCTCATCGGAGGCGGCCATCACCGTGTCGATGGTGCCCTTGGCCAGTTCCTCGGCCAGGGCCAGCACCTTCTTGTTCAGCTCCCGCAGCCCGGCGAGCTGCTCGTCAAGGGTCTTGAGCTTCGCTCGCCGCGACGGGCTGAGGTCCGAGAGTCGGCCCCACTTCTCCGCCTGCTCCTCGAACAGCGTCAGGTCGCCGGCCTGCTCGGTGTAGACCCGTTTGATCCGCGCTACATCGGAGTCCGCCAGTACATGTGGCTCGGTGCGGGCCTCCTCCAGCGTGTCGGCGTGCTCCTGCACATCCGCCAGCCAGCGCCGGGTGTGACCGATGAAGAACTCCAGCTTGCTGATGGGGTGCCAGACCCACTCGGGCATCGCGCACTTCCCTCTCGTACGACAACAGACCCGGCGACCTTAGCCGCCCGCGATAACCCGCCGCCCAGGTTCAGCGCAAGGCTCCACGATCGTGCCCCCTCTCTGGGGCCCTGGGCATCCCACCTGCTAAGCAACCAAGATCAAGTGCTTAGCGCCAACTGCTGTACCGCTGGTCCCCAAGGCCGGGTGAGCGCGTTCCTGCAGGCCAGAGCCGCTGACCTGGACGCAGAAAAAGCGCGGTGGCGGGCGGTCGCCGTGGACGGGAGACAGCTGCGCGGATCAAGAGCGGCTGGCGGGAAGGCGGTATGGCTGCCGGCCGTGATGGACCATGCCGGACCGGTCCTCGCACAGCGGCAGATCGACACGAAGCGCAACGAGACACCCGCGTTCATCCCTCTTCTGGACGGCCTGGCCTGGAGAACGCCATCGTCACCGCGGACGCGGCCCACCCCCAGCACGCGAACGGCCTCTGGCTGCGCGGGCAAGGCGCCCACTACATCGCTGTCGTGAAGGGCAACCATCCCGGCCTGCTCAAGCAGTTGAGGAAACTGCCGTGGGCCGACATCGCCCTGGACCACAAGGACCGCACCAGGGGCCGGGGCCGGCTCGAGGTCCGTCACCTGAAGACAGCCGCGTTCCGGCACCTCGACCATCCCGGCGCCCGTCAAGCCCTGCGCGTCATGCGCCGGCGCAAGGACCTGACCGGCAACAAGCTCACGATCGAGCGGCTGCACTTCGTCACCAGCCTCCCACCCGGCGCGGCGTCCGGAGCCCGGATCGCGGCCCGGCTCCGCGGCCACTGGAAGATCGAGAACCAGCTCCACCACGTCCGTGACACCACGTTCGCCGAGGACTCCTCCACCGTCCGCGCCGGCCGCCTGCCCCGCGTGATGGCCGGCCTTCGCAACCTCGCCATCAGCGTCTGCCGGCAGGACGGCCGCACCAACATTGCCGCCGCCAGCCGCCACCATGCCCGCCACCCAGGCCGCCCTCTGGTCACACTCGGATGGACATGATCAACCAGGACTCACGTGCTCAACCGGACAGAACCGCAACACGCAAAGTCCCTGGGGGCTGTCGAAAAATAACTCGTCGATTTCTGGCTTCCGTTGGCCCGTAGGATGCCGGGGTGACGGAGGGGATAGCGCCGGGGTTGGCGGAGACGTTGGGGTTGTTGTTGCCGCATCTGGATGAGCGGCAGCGGCGGCTGGTGCTCGGGGCGGCTGCACGGGTCTACGGGCATGGCGGAATTCGGCTGATGGCCGGTGTCGCGGGCGCCGCGGAGTCGACGGTGGCTCGTGGACTGCGGGAGCTGGAGCGGGGCGAGGAGAGTGACGGCCGGGTCCGGGCTGTTGGTGCAGGCCGCAAGCGGCTGCGGGATCTTGACCCGGAGTTGGTTCCGGGTCTCCTGGCGCTGGTTGAGCCCGGCGAGCGCGGCGACCCGGAGTCGCCGTTGCGTTGGACGGTGAAGTCGACCCGCGCCCTGGCTGCGGAACTGACGCGGCAGGGACGGCGGGTCGGGCATGACACCGTGGCCGCGCTCCTGAAGGCCGAGGGATTCTCCCTGCAGGCCACCTCGCGTACCACCGAAGGGGCCCGCCACCCTGACCGTGACGCCCAGTTCCGCTACATCAACGACCAGGTCACGGCGTGTCTCGCGGACGGGCAGCCGGTCATCAGCGTGGACGCGAAGAAGAAGGAGACGCTGGGCCGCTACGCGGTCATCGGACGGGAATGGCACCGGGCCGGGCATCCTGTCGAGGTCCGTGCGCACGATTTCCCCGAGAAGGGTGCTCTCAAGGCGGTCCCGTACGGGATCTACGACATCGGCGCGGACGCCGGCTGGGTAACGGTGGGCTGTGACGGCGATACCTCCGCGTTCGCCGTGGCCACCCTGCGCCGCTGGTGGGACAGGGAGGGACGGCACCGTTACCCCGGCGCCTCCCGGCTGCTGATCACAGCCGACGCGGGCGGCTCCAACGGCTACCGAGTACGGGCCTGGAAGAAGGAACTCGCCGCCTTCGCCCTGGACAGCGGCCTGCAGGTGACCGTCTGTCACTTTCCGCCGGGCACATCAAAGTGGAATAAAATAGAGCACCGGCTGTTCTCCCAGATCAGCATCAACTGGCGCGGACGCCCTCTGACCAGCCACGAAGTCGTTGTCTCCACCATCGGCGCCACCCGGACCCGCACCGGACTGACCGTCCACGCCGAACTCGACCCCGGCGCCTACCCCACCGGCGTCACCGTCCCCGACGGCGTCATGGACCGCCTGCCCCTCACGCCGCACGACTGGCACGGCACCTGGAACTACACCGTGCGACCCGAACCGCTCGCCCCGCCCGCGCCCAGGCCACCTCGTGACCCGGCCTTCGGCAGGTTCCCCGCCGGAGACAAGACCCCCGCCTGGCTACGTCATCCAAGCCTCACCGGCCTGGAACCGGCGGTCTTCGACAGCCTCGTCGCCCGCTACCGCACCTGGTGCACGGAGCACCCTCCCGTCCTACTCCCCGGGAAACGACCCAACGGTGGTCCCGGCGCCGGCGGCCGTCGACTCTCCGCCGCCGATCACCTCACGGTCCTCCTCCTCAAGAACCGCTGGTCCATGACCCACGCCCTGCTGGCCGAGGTGACCGGACTGACCAAGAGCAGGATCGGTGCGACGCTCCGGGACGCCAACCCCGTCCTCACCGCACTCGGCCACACGATCCCCGCCTGCCCTCTCACCGTCACCACGACGCAGCAACTCGCCACCATCGCCGGGCACGACTCCACGCCCCCATAACTCCACATCAAGATCGAGGAGTTATTTTTCGACAGCCCCCTGACAGGGTGCTTGACGGTCTCGAAGACCGCTTCGCCCCTTCCCCCTACGGCTCTTGGCATCATCAGCCCGAGATCTTCGAAGGACAAGGCCAGGGCTGACGAAAAGTCACTGGCTTCCGGGTCGACCCAGCGATGAGACTTCGGACGTGACGCTTCATGAGAATGAGATCCCGGTCGACGAGACCCTGGTCCGGTCGCTGCTGCAGGCACAGCGCCCGGAGTGGGCCGCCCTACCGTTGTCGCCCGCGGGCGCGGGCACGGACAACACCATGTACCGGCTGGGTGATGACCTGCTCGTGCGGCTCCCCCGAACCGCCGACAACGGGCAGTCCGTGCGGAAGGAGCAGGAATGGCTTCCTCGCCTGGCACCCCGCCTTGCATGCCTGATTCCCGAACCCGTCCACGCTGGGACGCCCACCGACGCCTTCCCACTGGTCTGGTCGGTCTACCGCTGGATCGACGGTGCCGAAGCCGGCCCGGACACCGTCCGGGACTGGGCCGCCTTCGGAGCCGACCTGGCGGCGGTCGTGAGGGAGCTCCACCGCGTCGACCTCATGGGAGCGACTCGCGCAGATGGCCTCAGCTGGTATCGCGGAGGCAGCCTGGGGCCGTGCGACCAGTGGATCAGCAGGTGTCTCGATGACTGCCGGACCACCGTGGGTTCTGAGCTCGACGTCGACGCCTTGGAACAGTTGTGGCGAGCCGCGCTCGCACTGCCCGAGCCCTCTGGACCTCATGTGTGGCTCCATGGCGACCTCAAGCCGACCAACCTCTTGGTCCGAGAAGGCAAGCTCCGCGCGGTCATCGACTTCGGCGGACTCTCGGTCGGCTTTCCCGACGCGGAGCACTCCACACTCTGGGACCTGCCGCCACAAGCACGACAGGCCTACTGGGACACCTTGGACCTCGACGATGTGACCTGGACCCGCGCCCGCGCCTGGGCGATCGCGGTGGGCGCCAGTGGGATCTCCTACTACTGGCACACCTTCCCCGCCTTCGTAGCCGAATGCCGGGCACGACTTCAAGCGATCCTCGCTGACGCCTCTGCGCGTTGAGCTGCTCTCCAGCACAGGAGGAAGGGCCATACCGCGCAGGTTCAGCGAAACGCGACGGAACGCCGTACGGAATGGAGCACCTTCACCGACACGCCCTCCGCCCGACTCGTCTCACCGAAACCTGCTCCGCCCTGGTCACAGCGTCATCGACAGTTCACCTCCAATGGGACAGGACATTTTGAGCCAGTTGTTTCCTGAGGGCTACGCAGGCGTACCGGCCGTGGGCCTGGACCTCTGCCGTGGTCACGTCCGCTGGAGTGGTGTATCGACGGCCACTCGATGATCTCGTTTTTGAGGCCGTGCGGTGAGTTCGGTGGGCAGGACGGTGTCGTCGGTTTCTGACTCGATCGGGTGGAGGCGGGCCTTGGCGAGGAGCTCGCGGCCCATGGAGCGGCGGGCCTCGGTCCACTCGTCGTGCCGCTCGGCCAGGACCGCCCCGACGAGCCGGATGACCGCGGTGCGGTCGGGGAAGAGGCCGACCACGTCGGTGCGGCTGGGGGCACCTCCCGCGGCGCAGCCGTGGGGGAGGATCTCCTTGTTCAACCGCTCCTGCGGGTTGTTCGACCAGATCTGCCGCCAGATCTCCCGCGGGAAGGCGGTGAAGGCCAGCAGATCGTGCTGGGCGGCCTCCAAGTGGCCTGCTGCTTTGGGGAACTTGGCCTCCAGCGCGTCCAGGACGTGCCTCATCTGTGCGTGGACCGCGTCGGTGCCGGGCTGTTCGAAGACCGTCCGCAGCAGAGGCGCCACCCAGGGCCGGGCCGATTTCGGCACCTGGCTCAGCAGATTTCTCGCGATGGGGGTACCGCCCGCGCCCGTTCAGGGCGTGGGGGAGGGTGCGGCAGCGCTGCCAGGAGGCGCCGGGCAGCACCGCGCCGATCGCGTCCACCAGGCCGGCGTGCGCGTCGGAGACGACCAGCTGGACGCCGGACAGGCCGCGGGCGATCAGGGAACGCAGGAAGGCGAGCCGGCCGGCACCGTCCTCGGCGGTGGCCACGTCGATGCCGAGGATCTCGCGGTGGCCGTCGGCGTTGACGCCGACCGCGATCAGCGCGTGGACGCCTGTGATCCGGCCGCCCTCGCGGACCCTCTGGGTGAGCGCGTCGACCCAGACGAACGAGGACGGGCCGGCGTCCAGGGGCCGGTTGCGGAAGGCGGCGACCTGCTCGTCCAGGTGCCGGGCCATCGCACTGACCTGGGACTTCGACAGCTACGTGACGCCGAGGGAGTCGGCGGGTTTCTCGACCCTGGGGGTGCCCCCGCTTGCGGGGAGGGTGGAGACGCCGAGGAGGTGGCGGTGGCGACCACCGAGATGAGGGCCCGTTCGGCCCGGCGGCGGCGTTCGAGGAGCCGGTGCGGGAAGTAGCTGCCCTGCCGCAGCTTGGGGACGGCCAGCTCGACCGTCCCGGCGCGGGTGTCCCACTCGCGCGGGCGGTAGCCGTTGCGGTGGTTGACGCGTTCGTCGCTGACCTGCCCGTACTCGGCGTTGCAGAGGGCGTCGGCCTCCGCCGACATGAGCGCGTCGGCGAACGTCTTGACCATCGCGCGTAGCGGGTCCGGACTCTCCCCGCAAGCGGGGGACCTCCAGGCGAGATTGTCCTCGGCGAGGGCGTGCAGGGGCAGATGGCGGGTGCGGTCATCAGGCTGATCTCCTTCAAAGACTTGGTCGTCTTGAAAGATCAGCCGGTGGCCGTTGTCATATCCGGGCACTCACTCCGACGCCGGGCCAAACGCCCGGATCGGGTGGGAGTCCGTACACCACTTCCCAGGACGCAACCGAATCGCTTCCAGCGTCCGTGCTCGAGAACCCGCGCATCCCGCACACCGGCTCCCACCTCGGCGGATGAGGTTTTCGGCAAGGGCAGGGTGTGCAAGCAGTTTGAACCATACGGGAGGCGCCGGAGGTCGGACTTGCGGATGGCTCTCGCCGCGAAACTGCCTTGTCGATCTCATTGACCGAGGGTGTGACAGGGCCTACAGTCCCAGCATACCGACCGGCCGTTATGAAATTTCGGAGGCTCTGGTGGGACCAACTCGCACCCTGTTGCACGACACCGGGGGCCTTCCTGGTGTCCAGCCGACTGTCGGCCGGAACGCACGGGTCGGTGGCGAACCAAGGAGGCTGCCGTAGTGACGAGCACTGTGCTGACGGTTGATGATCTGTCCATCATCCACCCTGCGAGACGGGGTCGGCAAGCCAACACGGCGGTCGACCGGGTCACGGTCACCGCGGACGCCGGCGAGATTGTCGGCATTGTGGGGGAGTCGGGCTCGGGCAAGACCTCGCTGGCGATGGCGGTGGCCGGGCTCGGAAGGGTCACCGACGGAGTGATCGGCGTGGGTAGGGTACGGCCGGGGCCGCGGATGTCGCGGGAGGACCGGGCGGCGGTGCAGATGGTCTTCCAGGACCCGCACGCCTCCCTGGACCCCCGGCAGAGCATAGGCCGCGGCCTGCGCGAGCTGAGAAAGCTGCACCCGCGCCGTACGGACTGGATCGACGATGTCGGTCTCCTCGCCCGGGTCGGGCTGCCGCCCGAAGTCCTCGACCGGCTTCCGCACCAGATCAGTGGTGGCCAGGCCCAGCGGGTCTCGATCGCCCGGGCGCTGCTGCTGCGTCCCACTCTGCTGCTCGCGGACGAGCCCACATCCGCCCTGGACGTGTCCGTCCAGGCACAGATCTTGAAGTTGCTGAAGGAGCTCCGTGACACCGACGGGCTGACCATCCTGTTCATCAGCCACGATCTCGCCGTCGTACGCACGCTGTGCGACCGGGTCTACGTGATGCGCAACGGAGTAGTCGTAGAGTCGGGCCGCACGGCGGAGGTGCTGGAGAAGCCCCGGCACGAGTACACCCGGACCCTGCTCGACGCCGTTCCAGGCGGTACGGCCCGGACCGGGGCCGAAGCGGAGCCCTCCCGCTCGCGGGGGACCGCGCCCGTCCTCACCGAGGCACCGGTGCGGGGGGCATCGTGATCCGGCTGGTACTGAGCAGGACGGTCAACGCCCTGCTGACCCTGCTCATCGCGGTGTCCATCGCGTTCTTCTTGGCCCGCAGCTCCGGCAACCCGGTGCGGCAGATCCTCGGCGACTTCGCGAGCGAGGAGCAGGTCGCCCAGGTCAGTGCCCAGTTGGGCCTCGACAAGCCGCTGCTGGTGCAGTACGGCAACTTCCTGTGGGGCCTGGTCCGGTTCGACCTCGGCGAATCGCTGCGGTACGGCCAGAGCAACGTCGAACTGGTCGCCTCCCGGCTGCCCGCCACGGTTGAACTTGCTTTCTTCGCCCTGGTGATCGCGGTCGTGATCGGTGTCCCGCTGGGCATCCTGGCCGCGCTGCGCGAGAACAGCATCGTCGACCGGGTCGCCTCCGCGATCGCCCTGCTCGGGCAGTCGGTGCCGCTGTTCTGGCTCGGTCTGATGCTGGTTCTGGTCTTCGCCGTCCGGCTCGGCTGGCTCCCCGCCGGGCAGAACGACGGGCCGATCTCGCTGATCCTACCGGCCGTGACCCTGTCGACCCTGCCCATGGCCCAGATCGCGAGGCTTACCCGCTCCAGCATGAGCGAGGTCCTGCAGGACGAGTTCGTCTCCGCGGCGCGGGCCCGCGGTCTGGCCTCGTGGCGGATCGTCTACGTCCACGCGCTGCGCTCGGCCGCCCTGCCGGTCGTGACGATTGTGGGCCTGCAGATCGGCATGCTCTTCTCCGGGGCGGTGACGGTCGAGTTCGTCTTCGCCTGGCCGGGTCTCGGCACCCTCGCCACACAGGCCGTCCAGGGCCGCGACTTCACCTTGGTGCAAGCGATCGTCGTCGTCGGTGCTCTCGCCTTCGTCGTCATCAACCTGCTTGTCGACCTGCTCTACGGGGTGGTCGACCCGCGTATCAGGGAGGCGGCGGAATGAGCGCCATCATCACCCGGCCCGCCCGTGTGCGTGCCCCGCGCAAGGGCAAGGCCCGCGGCACCGGATCGGTCATCGCGTTCGGCGTCCCGCTCCTGCTGATCGCGCTGGTGACCCTGCTGGCTCCTCTGCTGCCCCTGCCGGACCCGAACGCCCAGGACCTGGCGAAGGCGCTCAGGCCGCCGGTCTGGCTCGACGGCGGCGGCTGGGACAACCCCCTGGGCGCCGACCATCTCGGGCGCGATGTCCTGTCCCGGCTGGTGTACGGTGGTCGGCTCACCTTCGTCATCGCCGCCTGCGGGATGGTCGCCGGTGCGGTGCCGGGGATCCTTCTCGGGCTGCTGGCCGGCTATCGCAGGGGATGGGCGGACGCCGTCATCTCGCGGCTGGTGGAGGCGCAGTTGGCGCTGCCCTTCATCCTGGTGGCCATCGCGGTCATCGCCGCCCGCGGCCGTTCACTGCCGATCCTGGTCCTGGTGCTCGCCCTGGTCGGCTGGGCGCAGTACGCCCGCGTCATCCGCGCCGAGACGCTCTCCCTGCGCGAGCGGCACTTCGTCCTCGGCCTGAAGTGCGCGGGCGTCCCGACCTGGCGGATCATGCTCAACCATATCCTGCCGAACGTCGCGGGCACCGCGCTGGTGCTGGCCACGCTGCAGATGGGCACCATCATCCTCGCCGAGTCCGCGCTGAGCTTCCTCGGCCTCGGGGTCATCGCCCCGGACATCAGCTGGGGCGCCATGCTCGCGGAGGGCCGCGAGCAGTTGGCTCTCGCCTGGTGGATCGCGGCCCTTCCGGGTCTGGCGATCACGGTCGTCGTGCTCCTTGTCAACCTGCTCGGGGACTCCCTGCGTTCGCGCCTCGACCCGAAGAAGCGGAGGTACTGAAGGTGACCGCACTCCTGCAGGCCCGTGGGCTCACCATCCGGGCCTCGACCGCGGTGGGGCAGGTGACCCTCGTCGAGGACGTCGACCTCGAGGTGGGGGAAGGGGAGATCGTCGGGCTGATCGGCGAGTCGGGCAGCGGTAAGACGACGACTGTCCGGGCGATGATCGGCCTGCTCGACCGGAACCTGCCCGTCACCGGCGGCGAGATCTCCCTGCGCGGCCGGACCATCTGCGCCAAGGGCGTCCCCTACAGCGACGGCGTGCGCGGACGGCACATCGGCATGGTCTTCCAGGGCGCCTCGGCCTCGCTGAACCCGCTCATGCGCATCGGCAAGCAGATGCGCGAGGTGATCAAACGCCACGACAGGGACGCGACCAAGGCGGACGTCGCCGAACGGTCCCGGCGGGTGCTGACCTCAATGGGGTTCACCGACCCGGACCGGGTATTGCACTCCTTCCCCCACCAGCTCTCCGGCGGAATGCGGCAGCGTGTGGCCATCGCCCTGGCCGCGGTCACCGAACCCGGCGTGATCATCGCGGACGAGTGCACCTCCGCTCTCGACGTGACGACACAGGCCGAGGTGGTCGCGCTGCTGCGCTCGCTGACCACGAATTCCCGCACCGGCATGCTGTTCGTGACCCATGACCTGATGCTGGCCCGGGAGATCTGCTCGCGTATCGCCGTCATGTACGCCGGGCAGATCGTCGAGACCGGCGAGGCACGGCAGATCACCAGTGCCCCGCGCCACCCCTACACCCGCGCCCTGCTGGAGGCGATCCCGACCTGGGGCGGTGGCGAGATCCGCGGTATCGACGGATCGGCGCCACGGGTGACCGCCGACTGGCGAGGCTGCCGGTTCGCTCCCCGATGCCCGGTGGCACGTGAATCCTGCACCACCGACCAGGTGGCCTGGACAGGCTTCGACGACCGCTCGGGAGCCCGCTGCCTGTTGCTGGAGTCCGGCGAGGAACTCGCCGCGGTCCCCGGCTGACACGCCGCCGCCGGGCTGCCTCGACGGCGGATGCCCGGTGAACATACCATCCGGTTGGTACAATTGGAGTCCATATGAAGAGTTCCCTAGCCAGGAGGCTGATCCTGCTCGGATCCGCGCTGGCACTGACCCTGGGGACCGCCTGCTCCAGCGGCGGATCCGGCGGCTCAGGGACCGCAGCCAAGGGCGCCACCCTCAAAGTGGTGACCCCGACCGAACCGGTCACCATGAACCCGGTGCACTCGGTCATCAGCGATGCCCGGGTGTGGGGTGCGATCATGGACCCCCTGGTCGACGTGGACGAGTCGGGTGCGCCGCTCGACACCGGGCTGATCACCTCCTGGAAGCAGAAGAGCCTCACCTCCTGGGAGCTGACCGTCCGCGAGGGCGTGAAGTTCAGCAACGGTGAGCCGTTCGACGCCTCCGCCGTCGTGTTCTCCATCGAACAGAACAGGGCCGACAAGGCCGCGCGGCTCGCCTCCTATCTGAGCGTGGTCAAGAAGGTCACCGCGGTGGACGCGAAGACGGTCCTGGTGACCACCAACGAGCCCTACAACGCGCTTCCCCAACTGCTGTCCGTCATCTACGCGCACCCGCCGAAGTACTACAAGGAGCAGACCGCCGAGGGCTACGGGAAGAAGCCGGTCGGCACCGGCGGCTTCACCCTGGAGTCATACGCCCCCGGGCGCGAGGTCGTGGTCGCCAAGAACGCTGACTACTGGCGCGGCGAACCAAAGGTGGGCAAGATCGTCTTCACCTGGGCGCCCGACCCCGCCTCCCGAATGTCCCTGCTCCAGACGGGTGCGGCTGACATCGCCATCGATGTCCCCGTCGAGCAGCTTCCTGCCCTCAAGGCCGACCCGAAGCTGGTCGCCGAGACCAAGACCTCGACCTCCGAGATGGCGGTCTTTTTCGAAACGGGTAAGAAGCCGTTCGACGATCCCGACCTGCGCAGGGCCGCCGCCATGGCCATCGACCGCAAGGCGCTGGTCACGTCCCTGTTCCGCACCGAGGGCGCCGAGCCGCAGCCGCATCTGATCGGCCAGTTGATGTCAGCGCTGCCCGAGCACGACGACGCGATCGAGTACAACCCGCAGGGCGCCAAGAAGCTCCTCGACGGCCGGTCACCGAAGATCACCTTCTCCTACACCGTGGGCCGCTACCCGCAGGACGCCAAGGTCGGCGAGGCCGTGGCCGGCATGCTGGAGAAGGCCGGCTTCAAGGTCAAGCGCAATCCGCTCGACGTGGCCAAGTTCTTCGAACTGCGGCCCATCGGGGCGTTCGAGGCGTACATGTACCAGATTTCGCCAGTCTTCCTGCAGCCCGACGTGTACGTGCACGGCTTTTTGACCTCGAACTCCATCACCAAGCACTGCGTCGACCCCAAGCTCGACACCCTGTCCGCCGAGGCACTGAAGGCGCCGACCCAGAAGAAGAGCGAGGAGGTGTACGCCGACCTGGAGCACTACGCGCTCCACGAAAAGGTCTGCAATGTGCCGCTGTACGACGTCGTAGGCATCTACGGGGTCTCGAAGAAGGTCAGCGGCTTCGAGGCGCCGCGCGACCTCCTTCCGCACTGGCCGGATGTCGCCGTCAAGGGCTGATCGGCCCCTGATGCCCCACGGCCCGGGCGGTGCCGAAGCCGGCGCCGCCCGGACCGCCGCCGGTCCACCACAGGAAGGAGAAGTGATGCCCAATCAGGCGGGCGTGCTCCGGGCCGAGATCGGCCACGGGGTCGCCCATCTGCGCTGGGAGGCTCCCCGCACGCGCAACGCCATCGGACGCGCCCAGGCCGACGAGCTGAGCGAGGAGCTGGAACGCCTCGCCGACGACGACTCGGTCGCGGTGGTCGCCCTGGGCCTTGGACAGCGGCCGTTCTGCAGCGGCTGGGACAGCCGGGACCTGGCCGGTCTCGCGGGCGCCGACGAGCAGGCCCTCGCCGGATTCTTCACGCACGGCCGCAGGCTGCTCGCCGCGCTGTCGGCCCTGCCGCAGCCGACCGTGGCCGCGGTCGGCGGTGCGGCTCTCGGCTTCGGCGCGGCACTGCTGTCCCGGTGCGACCTGGTCCTGGCGGCGGACGACGCGCTGTTCGGCCTGCCCGAGATCGCGAGGGGGTTCCCGCCGGCGACGGTGGCCCCCGAACTGCTCTCGGTGATGCCCGCACGCGAGGTGCGCGCCTGGGCGCTTTCGGGCCAGGCGGTGACCGCGGCCCGGGCGGCCGAGGCGGGGTTGGTGCACCGCTGCTGCCCCGCCGATGAGGTCGACACCGTCGCCGCCGCGCTCGCCGCGGCCATGGCGCAGTACGGCCCGGAGGCGGTCCGCGCCACCAAGCGGCTGGTCGCCGACCTTGCGGCGATGCCCGAGGCCGACCGCTCCGCGTTCGGTGTGCGGTCCGCCGTCGCACAGTTCTCAAGGGCGCCGAGGGTGCCCGGAAACCAGGAGGGATCGTGAGTCAGACGGCCGCCCCGCGCCGCCTGCGCGTGGGAATGTCGCTGTCCGCCCACTACGAGATCGGCGCGGACGCCCGGGCGGGCCTGCGCGAGACCATGGAGCAGGTCCGGCTCGCCGAGGAGGTGGGGCTGGACTCCATCCTCATCGGGCACCATTACCTCACCCGTTCGCAGTTTCTCCAGCCCCTGTCGACGGTCGCCTTCCTCGCCGCCGAGACCGAGAGGATCCGGCTCGGGTTCGGGGTCTATCTGCTGCCCCTGCACAACCCGATCGCCCTGGCCGAGGAGCTGGCGACGGTCGACGTGCTCTCCGGCGGCCGGCTCATCGCCGGTTTCGGATCCGGCTACCGGAAGGTGGAGTACCGGGCCATGGGCGTTCCCTTCGAGGAGCGCTTCAGACGGCTCGACGAGTACGTCCCGTTGATGCGGTCGTTGTGGAGCGGTGAGGCGGTCACGGCGAGCGGCAGCTTCGGCGAACTGGACGGTGCGCGGATCTGCCTGCGTCCCGTGCAGCCCGGGGGGCCGCCGGTCTGGCTCGGCGCGTTCGGGCCGGTCGGCATGCGGAGGGTGGCCCGTCTCGACGCCTCGTGGGCCGTCGCCCCCAACGGTGACCTCGCCGAGGTCACCGACCGGATGACCGCGTTCCGGGAGACGCTCGCGGAGTACGGGCGGTTGCCGGAGCGGGACTACCCGCTGCTGCGCGAGGGCTGTGTGGCGCCCACGCGGCAGGCCGCCCTGGACACGGCCCGGCCCTACCTTGCCCAGCAGTACGCCGACTACCGCGGCTGGGACCACGGCGCGACCATCGACGACCTGCTCGCGGGTCAGGCCGTCGTCGGGGACCCCGCGGCGGTGGCCGAACGGCTCCGCGCGTACGCGGAGATCGGCTACACCGACGTGATCCTGCGGCTGCAGTGGACGGGGATGCCGCACCGGGATGTGATGCGGTCGATCCGCCTGCTCGGCGAGGAGGTGCTGCCGGCCCTGGAGTCCGTGCCGGCCGGGAGCGGAGCGTGTGGTCCGTCCGCAGTGGACGGAGTGTCGTCAGTGGAGGGAAGGCAGTGAGCAGCATCAATCTCGGCGGGGTTGTGGACTCGCATCGCAGCCGGCGCCCGGATCAGCCGGCGATCATCACCGAGAGCCGGGTGTGGACCTATGAGGACCTCGCCCAGGCAGTGCACTCCTTCGCGGCCTGGCTGCACGATCGCGGAGTGGGCCGCGGCGACCGGGTGGCCCTGCTGGCGAAGAACTCGGCGGAGTACGTCGTGTCGCTGCTGGCCGTCTACCGCGTCGGAGGTATCGCCGTCCCGCTCAACTACCGGCTGCAGTCCGAGGAGTTGACCTATCTGCTGCGCGACTCGGGCAGTGTGGCGATCCTGGCGGACGGAGAGTACACGGCGAGTATCGACGCGATCCTCGCGGACACCCCGCAGCTGCGGCTCCGGGTCTGCCTGGACGGGGCGGGCGGCGCCGGGTGGCAGCCGTGGGCCCAGGCGGTCGCCGCGCACGCCGGGAGCTCGGTCCCGGTGGCCGAGGTCGGCCCGCAGGACGTGCAGCGGATCATGTACACCTCGGGGACGACGAGCCGCCCCAAGGGTGTTCTCGTCACCCACGGCATGGTGCTGTGCAACCTCGCGGTGATGACCGCCGAGTTCCAGTTGTCGGCCGAGGACCGCATCCTCGTCTCCTCGCCGCTGTATCACATCGCCGCTCTCGACGCCCCCGGGCTGAACGTGCTGTTCCAGGGCGGGGCCATCGTTGTCATGCGCCGCTTCGACGCGGCCGGGGCACTCGACCTGATGGCCAGGCACCGGGTCAGCGGCGGCATCTTCGTTCAGGCCATGCTGCACGCGCTGCGCGACGCCTCGGACGGCTCCACCGACGTCTCGTCGGTGAAATGGCTGATCTTCGGCGCCGCGGCGGGCGAGCTCTACCGGGACATCCGCAAGCAGTTCCCGGGGGCGCGGCTGGTACAGTCCTACGGGCTGACCGAGGGTTGCAGCATGGTGAGCTGCGTCCCCGAGCGGCTGGCCTCGGCCAAGCTGGGAACGGTGGGGACGGCCGTGCCGTTCATCGAGTTCCGGGTGGTCGACGAGTCCGGCCGCGAGGCGCCCGCGGGCACCCCGGGAGAGATCGTGGTGCGCGGCGCGAAGGTCACCCCGGGCTACTGGGGTGACACCGGTGCGACCGAGACGGCGTGGCGCGACGGTTGGTTCCACACCGGTGACGTCGGTGTGGTCGATGCTGACGGATGCCTGTCCATAACCGACCGGCTGAAGGATATGATCCGCAGTGGAGGAGAAAACGTCGCCAGTGGGGAGATCGAACGCGTCATCTACGATCATCCAGCGGTGCAGGAAGTCGCCGTGGTCGGCGTACCGGATCCGCGGTGGCAGGAAGTTCCCAAGGCATTCGTTGTGCTGAAAAAGGGTCAAACTGCCCGTGCTGACGAGTTGATAGCCCACTGCCGTGCTTCTCTCGCGTCATTCAAGACACCGAAGCACGTGGAATTCATTGAAGTGCTGCCGCGTAACGCTTCGGGAAAGGTACTCAAGCGTGAGCTGCGGGAACTGGCACCGTCGTTGGAACAGGTCCCGTAGCAGACATCGCAGCGGAGAGAAGAGGGAAATACACGATGGCGACCCGCAAGGGCGGGAAGGGCTCGCGCGGCGGTACCTACGCGCCCGAGGAGACGCGGCGGCTGCTGCTGGAGGCGGCGCTGAAGCTGTTCGAGGAGAACGGCTACCACGCCACGTCCGTGGAGCAGATCGTCTCGACGGCGGGCGTGACCAAGGGTGCGTTCTATTACCACTTCGACAACAAGCTCGATGTACTGCTCCAAATCCAGGATGACTACATCGACAACCGGCTGCGGAACTGCGTGCGGATCATCGCCTCCACGGACGATCCCACCGAGCAGCTCCGGGAACTCATTCTCGAAGCGCTCATCGGTATCGACAGGTACCGGGCCCAGGTCGCCATCTTCCTCCAAGAGCGCAGGTTTCTGGTGGGGGAGCGTTTCTCCGCCATCAAGGAGAAGCGTGACGCCGTGGACGGGATCTACGAAGAGGTGCTGCGCCGCGGGATCGAGCAGGGCGCCTTCAATAGCGCACTGAGCCCGCGTATCGCCGGTTTCGGGATCCTCGGTATGTGCGCCTGGGCGTACAACTGGTACCAGCCGGCGGGGCGACTGGGGATCAAGGAGATCGCCGACCAGCTCACCTCGCTGGTCATCGACGGGGTCCGGCCCCGCCCCTGACGCGCGGCCGGGGTCCGCCGTCCTCGGCGGCGGACCCCGGCGCCCTCCGGTCGTCGGCAGGATTGCCAACCCGTGCCTTGGGCGGCTAACATACCAACCGGTTGGAATATGACGGCTCACCGTCCGGAGTCCCGTCTCACCTTAATACTGACTAGTCGGAATGTAGGGAGCAGTCGTGAAATTCGGGGTCATGCACCTCTTCCCGGCCGAGGGGAACGACAGTGACGTCCTCCTCAACACGATCGAGGACATCGCGCTGGCCGACGAGCTCGGGTTCGACTCGGCGTGGCTGGCGGAGCACCACTTCTCCCGGTACGGGCTCCTCGGCAACCCGATCACCTTCGGGGCCTACCTCGCGGAGCGCACCAAGCGCATCCTCATCGGCTCCGCCGTGCTCGTCCTGCCGTTCCACGACCCGATCCGCCTCGCCGAGGACGCCGCCCTGCTCGACAACCTCAGCGGGGGGCGGCTCCGGCTGGGGGTGGGCCGCGGCTACCAGCCCAAGGAGTTCAAGGGCTTCGGTAAGAACGCCGAGCACAACCGGGAGCTGTACCAGGAGACCGTCGACATCCTGAAGAAGGCCTGGACCGAGGAGAAGTGGTCCTACCAGGGCAAGCACTACAGCTACGAGGACATGGAGATCTTCCCCCGCCCGCTCACCCCGGGGGACCGCCGATCATCCACGCCTGCTCGTCGCGGGACTCCTACCGGATGCGCGGGCTGCGAGGGGAGCCGATCATCTGCTCGCCGCAGTTCACCCCGCTGAGGCTGATGCGGGAGAACTTCGCTCAGTACAAGGCCGCCCTCGCCGAGAGCGGGCACAATGTCGACGCCTTCGAACTGCCGTACATGCAGCAGGTGTGGTGCGGCGACGGCCGCAGCGGACTGATGGCGGCCAGCGAGGCGGCACTCGCCTACTACAAGCAGGTCGGACAGGTGATCCCCGGCTCCGAGGAAGCCCTGGAGGCGGAGCGCAAGTACTACGACGCCGTCCGCCGCAACATCGAACTGCTCGACCTGGAGCGGACCCTCACACACGGCGGCAACTTCGGCTCCGTCGACCAGGTCGTCGACGCCATCGGGACCCTGCGTGACCAGCTTGGCATCACCCACTACATCGGGTGGTTCCAGATCCCGTCCCTGGACCGCAAGATCGCGCTCCGCTCGATGGAGCGCTTCGCGTCCGAAGTGATCCCCCAACTGCGCGAGCGCGAGACCGCGCCCGCGAGCGCCTGAGAGGCCAGGAGACGACCATGAAGAAGCGTGTGACCGACCTGCTGCAGAGCGTCTGGAACGCCTCGGGGATGAAGACCGACCCCAAGCTGCTCGAGGACCTGGTGCTGTACGAGAAGGACCCGTCCATCGCGGCGGCGTTCATCACCTTCAACGCGCCCGACAAGCTGAACGCGCTGCCGATCGCCGCGCTGGAGCGGGTGGGCGACCTGGTCCGCGAGGCGGACTACGACGACGAGGTCAAGACCATCGTCTTCCGCGGCAACGGCCCCGCCTTCGGCACCGGGGCCGACGCCGCCGAGCTGGGGCACTACATCGGCTACAAGAAGCAGGCCTCCGGCGAGCGGAGAAGGCCCCCGTCCCAGCGGCAGCGCATCCTGCCCGACCGCAACCTGCTCTCCGGCGCGTTCGCCGAGCCGATCAGCAACTCGCTCAAGGCCACGCTCTGCGCGGTCCAGGGCTACTGCTACGGCGGCCACATGAAGATCGCCCTCGGCGCCGACATCGTGCTGGCCGCACCGGACGCGCAGTTCACCCACCCCGCCTTCCGCTATTTGGGTGCGGCCCCGCAGGACATGTACCAGTGGATGGAGAACCTGGGGGTGAAGAAGATGAAGGAGATCATGCTGACCATGCGCCCCCTGGGCGCGGAGGAGGCCGAGCGCGCCGGGCTGGTCAACAAGGTCGTCCCGCACGACGAGCTGGACCGGTGGGTGCGCGACTACTGCCAGGCGATCTCCTTCATGCCGCTGGACGGGCTGATGATCGGCAAGTCGATGATGCGGCTGGCCCAGGAGGCCAGGGGCAAGGGCGTCGGCGAGATGACGGCGTGGGTCGGCCATGGCTGGGCGACCAACCTCCAGCTCCAGGAAGACGAGTTCAACTTCGTCAAGGAGCGCCGCGACAAGGGGCTGTCCCAGGCGCTGCGCGAGCGCGACGAGGCCGTGGCGCCGTTCTTCCGCCTCGGCGGACGGCTGGGGGAGTGAGGCCGCGATGCGATTCGGAATCCTCGCCTCGGCGCAGTACCCCTTCCACGAGGACCTGCAGCAGCGGCTCGGCGAGCTGTGGGACCTGACCGAGCTGGCGGCCGAGCTCCGCTACGACTCGGTCTTCATGATCAGCCACTTCATGGGGAACCTGCAGACCCCGCAGACCATCTCCACGACCGCCAAACTGATCCAGCACTCCGGCGACATGACCGTCGGCACCGGCATCCTGCTGCTGCCGCTGTTCCACCCGGTGCACATAGCCGAGGAGTTCGCGACCCTCGACCACCTTGCCAAGGGCCGCCTGGTGCTGGGCGTGGGAGCCGGATACCGCGACAACGAGTACCGGGCGTTCGGCCTGGACAAATCCCACCGGTTCAGCCGGCTGCGCGAGGGCATCGAGCTGCTGCGCGCCCTGTGGACCGGCGAGCAGGTCGACTACCGCGGGAAGCACTTCGCCGTGGAGGGCGAGCACATCGGCATCCGGCCCTACCAGCCCGGCGGCCCGCCGATCTGGATCGGCGCCGGGGCCGAGGGTTCGGTCAAGCGTGCCGCCAGGCTCGGCGACGCGTGGTTCGCCCCCGGCAACTCGCCCAAGCCGAACTGGTTGCAGCGGGCGATGGAGTGGCACGACACCGCGCTGGCCGACGCCGGCAAGACCCGCGAGGGACGCGAGTACCCGCTGATCGTGCAGTTGTACTGCGGGGAGACATTCGAGGGGGCCCGGGCAGAGGTACGCCCCTACGTCCAGGACTCCTACTTCGCGTACTCCGAGTACTCCCAGCTGTCCTGGCAGCGCTCGGCGTTCGAGTACCTGTGGGACAACGTGTTCCTCATCGGGGACCCGGACCACCTGGAGCGGCGGATCAAGGAGCTGCGGGCGACCGGCTTCAACCACATCGTCTTCCGGCCGTTCTGGACGGGGATGCCCGCCGAGATGGCGCACCGCTCCCTGAGGCTCTTCGCCGAACAGGTCGTCCCCCGGTTCCGTGCGGAAGAAGGAGCGGAGCGATGAGCATCATGCCCCCGTCCGAACGTCTGGTGGCCCGCGGTGAGGGCGCCGAGCCGAACCCGGACCGGTTCCGCAAGATCCTCGGCCGGGTGCCCACCAGCGTCGCCGTGGTCTCCGGCCTGGCACCAGACGGGGAGCCGGTCGGGCTCGCCGTCGGCACCCTCACCTCGGTGTCGCTCGACCCTCCCCTGATCGCCTTCTGCGCGGGACGCGAATCGACAAGCTGGCCCCGGATCCGCCCGGGAAAGCGGTTCTGCGTCAATGTGCTGGCCCAGCCCCAAGAGCCGGTCAGCGCCGTCTTCGCCTCGAAGCGGCCGGACAAGTTCGCCGAGGTCGAGTGGAGTCCCTCCGCCCACGGCATACCGATGATCCACGGGGTCACGGCCTGGATCGAGTGCGTCATCGACGAGGAGCACGAGGCGGGAGACCACACCATCGTGCTCGGACGCGTCGAGCGGCTCGAGGCCGGCCCGGCCCAAGCCCCCTGATCTTCCTCGGCGGAAGGTACGGGGAGCTCCGGTGACCTGTGAGGAGGTGGTCCCGGGGCTGTGGCGCATCCCTGTGGAGATCCCGATCCCCGCACTGGGCACCGTCAACGTCCACCTCCTCGAACTCGACGGCGGAGGCGCGGCCCTGATCGACACCGGATGGGACGACGAACGCTCGTACGCCAGCCTGTGCGCCGGGATCGAGGCGACCGGCCACACCGTCGAGGAGATCGCCTGCGTGGTGGTGACCCACGCCCACCCCGACCACCTCGGGCTGGCCGGGCGGATCCAGGCCGCCTCCGGTGCCCCGGTACTCCTCCACGAGGAGGAGGTGCGACGGCTGCGGGGAGGGGCCACCGGGCCGCACGGCTACCGGGCGGCGGTCGAAGCCACGTTTCCCCGGTGGGGCGTCCCCGTCGGCGACCTGGACGAGTGGACCGGCAGCAGCGCGGGCATCCTCGCCCGCTCCTGGGATGTGCCCGTCGAGCCGGTCGCCTCGGGCCAGACCCTGCCGCTTGCGGGATGGGATCTGAGGGCAGTGTGGACACCCGGGCACACCCCCGGGCACCTGTGCCTGTACGAGCCCGGCCACCGGCTGCTGTTCTCCGGTGACCACGTACTGCCGAGGATCACCCCGGTGGTGGGGATGCACCCCGCGCAGGAGAGCGATCCGCTGGCCGAGTTCATGGCCTCGCTGGACGCGGTCGCGGCCCTCGACACCCAGGTCGTCCTGCCCGCACACGAGCGGGTCTTCACCGATGCCGCGGAGCGGGTCGCCGAACTGAAGGACCACCACGCCAGGCGGCTGGCCGAGGTGTGCGACCTGGTCACGGCCGGTGCCGGGCGCACCGCCTGGGAGGTCGCCCGGCTGCTCACCTGGTCGCGCCCGCTGGAGGAGGTGACCGCGCCGACCAGGCGGCTGGCCCTGGCGGAGACCCAGGCGCACCTGGTCCATCTGGAGCGCAGGGGGGTGCTGGCCCGGAACGGCGGCGAGGGCGGGGTCGAGCGATGGATCACGGTGTGACGCTGGTGCGTCCACCTCGGTGCGAAGGAGGCAAGTCATGACCGCAGGACCCCATCGGAACCTGGCGGCCGACCTGGAGGCACGGGCGGCGGAGGCCCCCGGCAGGATCGCGCTCACATTCGAGGACGGGCGGCGGTGGACGTTCGCCGGGCTGGACGCCGCCGCGGCCATCCTGGCCGGACGGCTGGAGGAGGCGGCGGCGGGGCGCGGGCACCGGGTCGCGGTCCAGCTTCCCAACAGCCCCGAACTCGTCGTCGCCCTGCTGGCATCCTGGAAGGCCGGGCTGGTCCCGGTGGCGATGTCCGGGCTGTACAACGCCGACGAGGTACGCAAGTGCGTGGCCGAGGTCGGGCCCGCCGTGTTGGTCTCCACTGCCCTGGCGTCCGAGGACGAGGCGGCGGTGGTCCTGCCGCCCGGGCTGGTCGCCGAGATCGCGGCGCGCTATGAAGGACCGGGCCACGACCGGCCGGTGGCCGGGCGGCGCTCTCCGGCGGTGGGGGAGACCGACGAGGGCATCGTGCTGTTCACGGGGGGCACGACGGGCGAGCCCAAACCGGTCCTGCTCACCCACGCCGGCACCTACGCCTCGATGAGCAACCTGGTCCGCGCGCAGAAGGGGCGGCCCGGACCGCTGCCGATGGCGCAGCCGCACATCCCGCCGAACCTGCTGGCCCTGCCCCTGTTCCACAGCGGCGGCTTCCAGTCGCTGCTGGTCGCCTGGCACCTGGGGCGCCCCGCGGTGCTGATGAGCCGCTTCTCGGTCGACCGGATCGCCCGCCTGGTGCCCGAGCACCAGGTCGACAATCTGTTCCTGCTGCCCACGATGATCTACGACCTGGTCCGCGCCGAGCCCGCTCCCGACCTCGCGTCGGTGCGGCGGGTGCTGGTCGCGGGGCAGCGCCTCGATCCGATGCTCCAACAGGAGTTCGAGAACAAGTACCAGGTCATGGTGCTCTCCAACTACGGGTCGACCGAGCTCGGCCACGTGGCCGGGTGGACCGGGCGCGACATCAAGGCGGGCCGCTGGAAGCCCGGTGCGGTGGGCCGGGTCTACGACGGGGTGACCCTGGAGATCCGCGACGAGGGCGGCCGCGCCCTGGACGCCGGTCGGCCGGGCGAGATCTGGGTGCGGTCGCGGCGGACGCTCGGCTATGTCAGCGGCGAGCGGACCCTCGCGGGGGACCTGGTCACCGGCGGCTGGGTGCGGTCGGGAGACATGGGCTACGTGGACGATGACGGGGTTCTCTTCCTCGTCGGGCGCAGCCGGGAGCTGATCAAGACGGGGGGCTTCCAGGTGTGGCCGGCCGAGCTGGAACAGGTGGTGCGGGCGGCTCCTGGGGTGGCCGACGCGGCCGTGGTCGGCTGCCCGGACCCCCGGCTGGGGGAGATCCCGGTGGCCGCCGTCGTGCCGGCGGAGCCCGGCGCGGGAGCGGAGTTGGAGGAGGCGGTGATCGGCCACTGCCGGGAGCGGCTGGCGCATTACAAGGCGATTCGGAAGGTGGTCCTCGTCGACTCCCTGCCGCGCAGCGAGGTCGGGAAGATCCGCCGCGACGAGGTGGAGGAGACGGTGCGGGCCCGGCTCGGCGCGGAGGGCTAGGGCCGATGCGCGCCAGGGACGTGGTGGTCCCTCGTTGCCCCCGGTGGGCAGGGGGACCTTCATCCGCCGACAGGCTGAGGAAGAGGGTCCAGCGCGGCATCTCACCGCAGGGGCGGCGCGCCCAGTCGGTGCGAGGGTGCTGCCGCCTTGCTGCCTCCCCTTTTTGCCCGACATCGGGCCGGGGTACTCGCCCTGGCTTCGTCGTGGGATGATCCGCCGACGGGTTGGAAAGGGGCGGCCAGGCCCGCGCGCCAGCCGCGTTGGTGGAAATGCTCGGGCAAGCAGCTGTGCCGCTTCTCGCGGTACGGGACATCGGCGGCCGGTGCCGCGACATGCACCGGCCACCTGTGCTGGGTCAGCCGGGCAGCGAGCGGTAGACCGACAGGGCGACGCCCTCGCTGAGCCACACGGACGCACGCTCCTCGTGGGTGCCCGTCGCCGGGCGCGATGCGGGCTCGGCCCCGGCCGCGACCAGCCGGTCGAAGGCCGCCGGGACGTCGTCCACCTTGATGTTGAGGCTCGCCTTGGCGCCGGGGAAGCTCCTCGCGGGCCGCGAGCGCGAGGGACAGTCCGCCGAGGTCGAAGGCGGTCCAGCGTTCGCCGTCGCGGACAGTCACCGGCGGGTTGACCAGGGCGTTGAGGATGCGTTCCGGCCCGCCGGTCCCCGAGGGAGCGGCGAGGGCGATGCTGCGCAGCAGGGCGTCGGCCATGGGGCCTCCCGGTCTTGACGTTGAAATCACAGGCAACATACCATCCAGTTGGTATTTAATGGAGGGGCTGATGGAAGACAATCCCCCCGGGCTGGCCGCGCTGCGCGGCCGTATCGCGCGGGTCATGCGCGAACACGTTGCCCTCAGGGCCGAGGAGATCGACCGGAGCGGTGCCTATCCCCAGGACCTCTTCGAGTGCTTCGCCGAGCACGGCTACCTGGCGCTGTCCCTACCGACCCGCCTCGGCGGGCCGGGGCTCGGCGTCCGTGCCCTGACCGCGGCGACGGAGGAGGCGGCCAAGCACTCCTCCGCGGCGGGGCTGTTGCTGCTGCTGTCCCGGCTCCCCGTGGCACCCCTGCTCGCCGGGGGCACCGAGGAGCAACTGCTGCGGTGGGCGGCCCCCTTGGGCCGCGGCGAGTGCCGTGGCGCCTACGCGATGTCGGAGCCCCAGGCGGGCAGCGATGTCCTGGGGCTCGCCACCCGGGCCGAGCGGGACGGCGGCGGCTGGCGCCTGACCGGGACCAAGGCATGGGTGTCCGGCGGCAGCGAGGCCGACTGGTACCTGGTTGTGGCTACGACGGCCGAGCCGGGGGAGCGCCGCCCCGACGCCCTGCGCGCGTTCGTCGTCGACGCGGGCGCGGACGGCCTCACCGTCTCCCGCGAGCACGAGCGGCCCGGGACTCGTGGGGTCAGCCTCGCGGATCTGCGGCTCGACGCGGTCGCCGTGAGCGATGACCGGAGGCTCCCCGGCATCAACGGCATCGGGCCGCTGCTCGGCGCGCTGGCCACGATGCGGCCGGTCGTCTCCGCCCGCGGGCTCGGCCTCGCGGCGGCCGCGCTGATGCTCGCCGTCGCCCGGATCGAGAGCCGGTCGGTGGGCGGACGGCCGGTCGCCGCGCAGCAGGGGGTGCAGTGGCAGTTGGCCGATGCCGCAGTCCAGCTTGAGGCTGCCCGGCTGCTGACCTACCGGGCCGCCGACCTGGTGGACACCGGACGCAGCGGCCGGGAGGCCGCCGGCCTGCTCGCGGCGGCGAAGCTCGCCTCCAGCGAGATCGCGGTGAAGGCCGCGGCGCTCGCCGCACAACTGCACGGCGCCGAAGGCTGCCTGGCCGGACACCCCGCGGACCGGCTGGTACGGGACGCCCGCCAGCTCACGATCGTCGAGGGCACCTCGGAGATCCAGCGTGGCATCATCGCCCGCGCAGTCCTGGACCGGTCGCTGTGGTGGGAGACAGAGGAACAGTGCGCACAGGACAAGCCGGAGCGGGACAAGGAGATGACGCGGTGATCTGCGAGGACCGAGTGGTGATCGTGACGGGGGCGGGCCGGGGGCTCGGCCGCAGCCACGCCGAGGCGCTGGTGCGCGCCGGTGCGAAGGTCGTTGTGAACGACCTCGGTGTCGAACGCGACGGTGCCGCACAGGGCAAGCCCGTCGCGGAGGAGGTCGCCGCGCAGCTGCGTGCTCTGGGCGGAGAGGCGGTGGCGAGCACCCACGACATCAGCGACTGGGAGTCGGCCGAGGCGCTGGTCCGGCAGACCGTGGACACCTTCGGGCGGCTGGACTGCGTCGTCAACAACGCGGGAATCCTGCGCGACCGGATGATCGTCAACACCACCGTCGAAGAGTGGGACGACGTGATCCGGGTACATCTGCGCGGCACGTTCGCGATGCTCCGGTTCGCCGCGGCGTACTGGCGTGAGCAGGCCAAGGGCGGCAACCCGGTCGAGGCGAGCGTGGTGAACACCACCTCGCCGTCGGGTCTGTTCGGCAAGCCGGGGCAGGCCAACTACGGCTCGGCGAAGGCTGGTATCGCCACGCTCACGATGATCGCCGCCGAGGAGCTGGGACGCTATGGCGTCACCGTCAACGCGGTTGCGCCCGTCGCCTACACGCGGATGACCGCCGACCTCGTGACCGGTGACGGCGCCTCCCGGGTGCTCGCCCCCGAGTATGTCTCGCCGCTGGTCGTCTGGCTGGCGAGCCCACGGTCGCGGCATGTGACCGGCCGGGTCTTCGAGCTCTCCGGGAAGCGCTTCGGGATCGCCGAGCCCTGGCGGCACGGGCCAGGCACCGTCCCCGACGGTGTGCCGGAGCCGGAGGAGGCCGGGGCCATCGCCGAGTCGCTGCTGGCCTGCGCGGCGCCCCCCGAGCGGATGGGCGGCAACCTGTGAGCCCGTCGGCGGCCGAGGCGGACGGCCGCCGCACCGGTGCACGAGCAACCCCCAGCCAGGACGCCATCCAGGACACCGACCAGAACACCGACCAGAACAAGGAGAGCCGGACCATGGCAGCGGTAGGGGAGATCCACCACGTCGCGGTGAACGTCACGGACATGGAGGCGTCGCTCCGGTTCTACCGGGACGGGCTCGGCCTGCGGAAGACGCTGGAGATGCCCGTCGGCAACCCCACGACCTGGCGGACGATGGCGTTGCCCGAGGGCACGACCGGCAAGTCGGTCTTCCTCCAGGGCCCGACCCGGATCGGGCAGCTCGAACTGCTCCAGTGGGACCTGCCCGTGCCCCGCGACTCCCGACCGAAGCGGGCGGGCGACCCCGGGCCGTGTGTGCTGTCATTCTCCATCTCCCACGCGGAAATCCACGAGGTCTACCAGCGGCTCCAGGACATGGGCGTGCACTGCTACACCGAGCCGACCACGAACACCCTGACCAACTACGGCCCCGTGACGCTGTTCTTCTGCGATGACCCCGACGGCAACCAGGTCGAGGTCATCGCCCTGCCCACCCAGGAGGAGGTGCGGGCCTTCCGCGCCGCGACGATGAAGCCGGACCCGGCCGGGACGGATTGACGTCCGGATTGACGACCCGACCACCGCAGTCCCCGACCCGAGGATTTGGTCCATGCTCGCCGCGTTCGCGCATACGACGTCCGCCGACGATCCGCTCGCCGCCCTGACCGTGGGCGAACTCCCCGAGCCCGCGGTCCCCGACGGCTGGGTGCCGCTCACGGTGAAGGCCGCCACCGTCAACCACCACGATCTGTGGACCCTGCGCGGCTCCGTCGCCCCGTCCGCCGGGTTCCCCCGCGTCCTGGGCACCGACGCGGCCGGGGTGGACGACGACGGCAACGAGTACGTGGTGCACGCCGTCCTCGGCGACAGCCTGCGCGGCCGGGGCGACGAGACACTGGACCCGCGAAGGACGGTGCTCTCCGACGCCGGACACGGCACGCTCGCCGAGCGGATCGTCGTCCCGCGCCGGAACCTGGTGCCCAAGCCCGCCGAGTTGTCCTGGGCCGAGACCGCCTGCCTGCCCACCGCCTGGCTGACCGCCTACCGCATGCTCTTCACCAGGGCCCGTGCCCGTCCCGGCGACCGGCTGCTGGTGCAGGGCGCCGGGGGAGGGGTGTCCACGGCCGTGCTCCTGCTGGCCCGGGCCGCCGGACTGTGGGTGCGGGTGGTCACCCGCGACCCGGCCAAGGCCGAGCGCGTCACCGAGCTGGGGGCGAACGAGGTCGTCATGGCCGGGCAGCGCCTGCCGTCCGACTGCGACATCGTCGTCGACACGGTGGGGCAGGCGACGTGGAAGGCGTCGCTCGCCGCGGCCGTGCCGGGCGGCACCGTGGTCCTGTGCGGGGCGACCAGCGGCTTCGACGCGCCGACCAACCTCGGGCGGCTGTTCTCCCGTCAGCTCACCGTGGCCGGCTCGACCATGGGGACCAGGACCGAACTGGAGGACCTCATACGGTTCCTGCTGGCCGGAGGAATCCGGCCGCTGGTCGACTCGGTGGCGCCGCTGGCGTCGGCCCGCGACCAGTTCGACCGGCTGATCTGCGGCCGGGTCTTCGGCAAGCTGGTGGTGGAGCCTTGAGCTACATCCACGTCAGCCGCCGCGGCGCGGCGCTGTGGGCCCGCCTGGACCGGCCCGAGCGGGCGGGCGCCCTGGGCCCGGAGATCATCACCGGGCTGACCGAGTGGCTCGCCGAGGGCGCGGACGACCCCGACATCCGGGCCCTGGTCGTCACGGGCACCGGCCGGGCGTTCTGCCCGGGCGCCGATGTGCGGGCCTCGTCCGCCATGCCGGACACCTCCTCCCGGCTGGCCTTCCTGGACCGGGGACGCCGGCTCATGGTCATGATCGAGGCGTCACCGGTGCCGGTCATCGCGGCGGTGAACGGGGCCGCGTTCGCCGGGGGGTTCGAGCTGGTCCTCTCGTGCGATCTGGTGATCGCGTCACAGGACGCCGTCCTCGGCGACCTCCACCTGCCCCACGGTCGGATCCCCGCGTGGGGCGGCTCCGCGCGGCTGGTCCGCGCGGTGGGACCGGCGCGGGCGAGCCGGATCCTGCTGCTCGGCGAGCGGTTCACCGCCGCCCAGATGATGGAGTTCGGGCTGGTCAGCCGGGTCGTTCCCGGGCCGGAGCTGGTGGACGCGGTGGACCAGGCGACCGAGGCGCTGGCCGGGTACGACCCGGCCGCCCTGCGGGAGATGACCGCGCTGGCCCGCACGGTTGGCAGGCAGTCCCCGGCCGAGGGCCTGGAGACCGAATGGGCACACTTCCGGCGGCACTTCACCAGCCGTGACCCGGGAGCGGTGCGGATCCGCTCCTGAGCCCGGCAGTCGGCCGCCGCTCCGGAGCCCCCTCTGCCAGAGGGAACCCGGGGCGGTCACCGTTCCGGCAGGGCGGCGGTCCGCCCGCCGCGCAGGGCCAGCGCCACCACGGCGACGACGAGGCAGAGCAGTCCCGAGCCGCCGAGCGCCTGGCGTACCCCCACCAGATTGGTGAACCAGCCGAAGACCGGAGCGCCCACCGGGGCCCAGACGAAGAAGACCACCACGTACACGGCCATCAGCCGCCCTTGGACATCCGCCGGGGAGCGCAACTGCAGCGCCGAGATGGCCGAGGTGCCGTAGAGCTGCATCGTCGTGCCCGCGACAAACAACCCGGCAGCCAACGCGATTCCCTGAGGGAGCGTGGAGACCACGACCGTCACCACGGCGAAGGCCGACGACAGCAGCAGCAGCGTCCGGTTGGTCACCTCGGTGAATGACGCCGCGAGCCCCGCGCCCACGACCCCGCCGAGTCCGATCATCGCCGTCAGGGTGCCGAAGGTCCCCGCCGCACCGCCCTCGGTCGGGTCCACGAGCAGGGGAAGCGCAAGCTGAAGATGAGTCATGCCGACACCCAGCAGCAGCCCGCCCAGCAGCGGCACGAGATACGCGGAGGTGCGCAGTTCCGTACTCCGCCAACGGGCACCGCCCGGCCGCGCCTCGCGGGGCGCCTGGGAGCCCGGGAACGGGTGAGCCCTCCACAGCGCCCCGCAGGCGACCAGACCGAGCGCCGCGACGAGAGCGAACGCCAGGGTGGTGGTGGAGAACGCGATGACGCCGCCGGCCAGGGCGGGCCCAGCGATCCGGGCGAGCTGGAAGACGGCGCCGTTGATCCCCACCGCCGCAGCGAGCAGCTCCGTCGGCACAAGCTGCCTGGGGTACGACAGCCGCACGGGAGCGTCCAGCGCCCCGGGGATGCCCAGCAGCACGGCGAAGACGTAGGCGATCGGCAGGGTCACGGCGTCGCGCGCGACCAGCGCCGCCAACACGAGGCTGGCCACCACGACGACCCCCTGCGTCAGCAGCATCATCCGGCGCTTGTCGAACCGGTCGCCGAGCGCGCCGCCACTGAGCCCGAGAACGATCATGGGGATGTACTGCAGGCCGGTCACCACCCCGACCGCCACGCCGTCCCTGCCGGAGAGCTCGATGACGAGCCACACGTGGGCGGTGCGATGCATCCACATCGCACCGTTCCCCAGTGCCTGCGCGAAGGCGAACCAGCGGTACCCCACCACGCTGAGTGCCGCGAACGGGGAGCGGCGTTCGATCGTCACCGCGCCCCCGCCGCCGCGGCGGGCGGGGCGGTGCTCCTGCACCGCCCCGCGCCCGCTGCGCCGCCTCCCCCTCCGGCGCTCCCGCACCGCCCGGCTCCACCGTCCGCGTGCTCCGCATCGCGGTCAGTCCCCAACCAGGGGCCGGTCCCACCCGTCGAGGAAGACGACCTCCTCCACCGCCCTGCGCGGCGCGGCCCGGAAGTCGGTCCCCACGGTGTAGGCGACGGGCAGCAGAGCGCACTGGGTCACCCCCTCCGGGATCCCGAGGAGCCGGGTCACCGTCTCCGGATCCCGCAGATGCAGGGTGGTGATGATCGAGCCGAGCCCCCGGGAGCGCAGGGCCAGTTGGAACGACCAGACGGCGGGAAAGACCGAGCCGTACACCGCGGCGGCGATGTTCGGGCTCGGGTTCGGGCGGGTGGCGCAGGCGAGCACCAGCCACGGCGCCCGGCCGATGTTCTCAGCGAGGTAGGCGGCGCCAGAGTAGACCCGCGCCTTGCGGTGGCGCGTCTCCTCCTCCAGCGGCTGCTTCGGGGGCTCAGTCCGCATGGTCCCCCCGTCAAGGATCTTCCCCATGCGAGGCCTGATGTTCAGGTCGAACAGGCGCCGGTACTCCTCGCCGATCCGGCGGCGGACCTCGGGGTCCCCCACCAGGATGAAGCGCCAATCCTCCGCGTCCCCGCCCGTCGGCGCCTGAAGCGCGATCCGCAGGCAGTCGAGGACGGTCTCCCGCGGCACCGGGCGGTCGAAGTCGAGCCTGCGGCGCACCGCCCGGGTGGTGGTCAGCACTGTCTCGAAATCGGTGATGGGCAATGCTGTCGTGGACTTTGCCGCCGTGGCCGTTCCGGCCGCGGTCGTGCCCGTCGCGGTCTTTTCCGTCGTCACAGGCCGTCTCCCTCGTCCCGGCTCGGCGCGTCCGAGGGCGCACCTCCGGCCAGGCCGGCCTCCGGCCGCTGACCGGGCCGCGGGGCCAGGTCGACCAGCAGGTCCAGCGCCTCCACCTTCGCCCCACGCACCCACAGCGGGTTGATCTCGACCGCGCGCAGGTCCGGGCCGAGTTCGGCCGCGAGCCGCTGCACCCCGTGGACCGCCGCCGCCACGGCGGCCAGGTCGGCGGGCGCGGAGCCGCGGTAGCCGGTCAGCAGCGGCCAGATCCGCAGTTCGGACAGCATTGCCGGGATGTCCTTCTCTGGCACCGGCAGCGGCCTGGCCACGACATCCTCAAACAGCTCCGCGAGGACACCCCCCGAGCCCACGGTCAGGAACGGGCCCCATGCCGGATCGTTGACCACGCCGACGAGCAACTCCACCCCCGCTGGACGCATGGGTACGACCAGCACGCCGTCCAGCCGGGCGGTAGGCAGGCGGCGCGCGATCTCGGCCAGCATCCTGTCGAACGCGCAGCGCACAGCGGCGGCGTCGCGCAGGTCGAGCACCACCCCGCCGACGTCGGACTTGTGGGGGATGTCCTGGCTGTTTACCTTGAGCACCACCGGGAAGCCCAGTTCGACCGCCGCGGCCACCGCCTCGTCGGCGGTCCGCGCCGTGCGACCGGGCGGTACCGGCACCCCGCACCGCTCCAGCAGGACGGTGAGGGAGGCCGCTCCCGGGGCGCCGCCGGGCTCGGGGGTGGCCGGGAGAGCGTTGCGGCCCCGGTCGCGCAGTGCCCGGGGCCGCAGCTCCGCGTACCGGGCGGCCCGGTCGAGCGCGGTCATCCCGGCCGCGATCCCGGGCATGACGGTCAGGTCGTGCTCGCGGACCAGCTCCAGGGCGAACGGGCTGAGCGCGAAGACCGCGCCGGTCTGGAGCACCACCGGCACCGGGCTGTCGGCCACCGTGTCCGCAAGCCGCTTGAACCGGGCCCGTACCGCGTCCTCGTCCGGTCCCGGCGCGGTCGGCAGCACCACCGACTGCAGGATCAGCGCGTCGTAGTCGTCCGCGCCGTGCTCGGCTACGAGCCGGGTCGCGGAGAACGGCAGGTCGGCCGCCTTCACGACAAAGCCCGTCACATCCAGGGGGTTGCGTACCTCGGTCATGGACGGCATCTCCTCGGTCAGAGACCGCGCCAAGGGACCGGTGAAGGGGGGCAGGGTGAACCCCAGCGGTTCGGCGGCGTCGGCGATCAGCTCGCATGCTCCGCCGGACGCGGCGACGACGGCGAGGCGGCGACCGCGCAGACCCCGGGGGCGGTGGCCGAGCAGGGCCGCCGTCGCCATCAGGTCCTCCAGTGAGTTCACCGGAACGACGGCGAGGTCCTCCAGTTCGGACAGCGTCCGGGCGTGGTCGCCGACCAGGGCACCGGTGTGGGAGAACGCCGCCTCCCGCCCGAGTGAGGAGCTGCCCGCGTGCAGGGCGACGACCGGCTTTCCGCGCTCGGCCGCCTTGAGCGCCGCCCGCCGGAACGCATCGGGGTCGCGCACCGACTCCAGGAACAGTGCAATGACGTCGGTGTTCTCGTCCTCGACAAGGTGGTCGAGAGCGTCGGTCGCGGTGATCACCGCCTCGTTCCCGGTGGTGACCAGCAGGCTGATGCCCGTTCCCCAGTTCCGGGCCAGGCTGAGCACGTGGGTGGCCAGGCCGCCGGACTGCATGACCACGCCGATGCGGCCGGCGGGCAGCCCGTCGGGGACCGGCAGGCCGAACAGGCGGACACCGCCCGCCAGGTTCACAAAGCCGCTCACATTCGGGCCGAGCAGGCGGGCCGACCTGGCCGCGCACAGCTCGGCGAGGCGGCGCTGCCGTGCGCGGCCCTGCGGGCCGCTCTCGCCGAGCCCGGCCGAGAGCACGACGAAGTCCCTGATACCCGCGGCCAGCGACTGTTCGACCGTGTCGGCCACCCGGTCCGGGCCGGTCATGACGAACGCCAGGTCGACCGGCCCGTCCAGCGCCTCCGGGGAGGGAATCGTGCGTCTTCCGTGCACTGTGGCGCGGCGCGGATTGACCAGGTGGACCTCGTCGAGCCCCTCAGACAACTCCGTGCCCGCGAGGACCATCCCGGTCCATCCGGAGGACTCGCTCGCGCCGATCAGGGCCACCCGCCGCGGGGTAAAGAAGCCGCCGAGGTCGCGGGGCGGCGCCGCGGCCGGGGGTGCTCCCGTGGTGCGCCGCCCGCGCGGCTGCCCGAGCTGGTGTCCCTGTCCGCACTCATCCGCGCTCCTCCTGGTCACCGGGTCGTCGTCGGGGCAATTACATTCCAACTGGTAGGTATATTGTGCAGATCGAGGCCCGTCAAGAAGCACCTCGGGCCGAGACGCCCCCTCCGCCGGTTCCGGCCACCGGACCGGTGGCCGGAACCGGCCGCACTCACGGGCGTTCCAGCAGGGTGGCGATGCCCTGTCCGACCCCCACGCACATGGTCACGACCGCCCGCCGTGCTGCCCGGTCGGACAGCTCCAGGGCGGCGGTGAGAGCGAGGCGGGCCCCGCTCATCCCGAGGGGGTGGCCCAAGGCGATCGCCCCGCCGTTGGGATTGACGTGCTCGGCGTCGTCCGGCAGCCCGAGTTCGCGCAGGCACGCGAGGGACTGGGCCGCGAACGCTTCGTTCAGCTCGACCAGGTCGACATCGCCGACCGACAGGCCGTTGTGCGACAGGAGCCTGCGCACGGCGGGCACAGGACCGAGGCCCATCAGCCGGGGCTCGACCCCGACGGTCGCCGTGGAGACGATCCGCGCCAGCGGGGCCAGGCCGTGGCGCTCCACGGTCCGGGCGCTCGCCACCAGCACTGCGGCGGCGCCGTCGTTGACACCGCTGGCATTGCCCGCGGTCACCGTCCCGCCCCGGCGGAACGGGGTGGGCAGCCGCGCCAAGGCCTCCGCGGTGGTGGCCCGCGGGTGCTCGTCGGCGGCCACGACCACGCTCTCACGTCTGCCCGCCACGGTCACCGGGCCGATCTCGCGGGCCAACCGCCCGCGCTCGATTGCGGCTGCGGCCCGCCACTGGGAGCGCAGGGCGAACGCGTCCTGGTCCTCCCGGGAGATCTCGTGCAGCTCGGCGACGTTCTCGGCGGTCTCCGGCATCGAGTCCGTGCCGTAGGCGTCGGCCATGGCCGGATTGACCAGCCGCCAGCCGATCGTCGTGTCGTGGATGCCCAGGTCGCGCTGGTAGGGGGAGGCCGACTTCGGGATCACGAAGGGGGCCCGGCTCATCGACTCGACACCGCCCGCGACGACGAGATCCGCCTCCCCGGTGGCCACCATCCGGCCCGCGGCGGCCACCGCGTCGAGCCCGGAACCGCACAGCCGGTTGACGGTCGTGCCGGGGGTCGTCACGGGCAGGCCGGCCAGCAGGGCCGCCATCCGGGCAACGTTGCGGTTGTCCTCGCCCGCCTGGTTGGCGCAACCGAGAACCACCTCCTCCACCGCGCCGGGGTCGAGCCAGTCGTGGCGGGTGACGAGCTCGCGTATGACATGCGCGGCCAGGTCGTCCGGTCGGACCGCGGCCAGCGCTCCCCCGTAGCGTCCGATGGGGGTGCGCAGGCCGTCCACGAGGTAGGCCGGGCGGAGGGCTTGCTGGCTGTTCATGAGGTGTCTCCCTGGGGGTCGGGGGTACGGTGCGATCCGGCGGTCGCCCTTGGCAACATACCAACTGTTTGGTATTTGTACCGGGGGCGATCACAAGAGCCGACGAGCAGCCCAGTGGATGCTCAATGCGCCCGTTGTCGGCACGACCTCACCCGAATCGATCAGGAGGTCCCGTCGTGCATCAAGCTGCGCGATCATTGGAAGAGCTGCGTGCGGAGATCCGTGAGTGGGTGAGCGTCCACCGCCAGCCGACGCTCGTCGGAATGAGCGAACTGGAGGTCGAGCACGAGTGCTGGGGCAACCCCGATAGCCCCAAGTACGAGGCCTACCTCGCCTATGAACGCGCATCCTTGGAGGCCCGGCTGGTCTGCCCGCACTGGCCCGCGGAGTACGGCGGCCGGGACTTCGACGAACTCTCCATGGCCGTGCTCGCCGAAGAACTGGCAGCCGTCGGAATGCCGCGCCTGACCCGCGGCATGGGCGAGCGCCTGGCCGGGCCCGCCATCGTCGTCCACGGGACCGAGGAGCAGAAGGCCCGCCTGCTGCCCGCGATCATCCGCGGCGAGGACCGCTACTGCCAGGGCTTCTCGGAGCCGGACGCCGGCTCCGACCTCGCCTCCCTGACCACCCGGGGAGTGATCGAGGGCGACGAGGTCGTGATCACCGGCCAGAAGATCTGGACCTCGCGGGCCCACCTGGCCAACAAGATGTTTCTGCTGTGCCGGACCGACCCGGACGCCCCCAAGCACAAGGGCATCTCCTTCGTCGTCGTGCCGATGCGCGACAACGGCATCACCATCAGCGAGATCGTCACCATGGCCGGGGACAACGCCTTCTGCCAGGAGTACATCGACGGGGCGAGGGCGCCGCTGTCCGATGTCATCGGCGGTCTCGGCGGAGGCTGGAAGGCCGCCATGACCACGCTCGGCAGCGAGCGCGGCGCCGTCGCGGCCACCCAGCACCTGCAATACGAGCAGGAGTTGACCGCGCTGGTGGAACGGGCGCGAGAGCTCGGCCGGCTGGCCGATCCCGTGGTCAGGCAGCAACTCGCCTCGGCGTTCTGCCGGGTCCACGTGATGAAGGCGACCGGGCAGCGGGTGCTCGCCACGCTCCAGGACGGACAGGAGCTGGGGCCCGAGGCATCGCTGACCAAGCTGGTCTGGAGCGAGTACCACCGGCGGCTCGGCGAGATAGCCATGGACCTGCAGGGCATGCACGCCCTGGTCCGGCCCGAGGGCGACGGCTACCCGGTCGACCGCTGGCAGAAGGCGTTCCTGGCCAGCCGAGCGGAAACGATCTTCGCGGGGAGCAGCGAGGTGCAGCGCCGGATCATCGCGGAGCGGGTGCTCGGCCTGCCCCGCGAGACGACCGCCGGAGCCACCCGATGACCCCTTCTGCCGCTCCCACCGCCGAGGCGGCACCCGCCCGCGACGACGCCCGGGCGGGCCTGTCCGCGCTGCTGCGCCCGGCGTCGGTCGCCCTGGTCGGCGCGACGGACCGGTCGGGCTGGTCGAGGCAGACCTACGACAACCTGCGCCGGTACTCGCCCCAGGTGGCGGTGTACTGCGTCACCCCCAAGGGCGGCACCGTGCACGGCGCCACCGCGTACACCTCCCTCGAGGAGATCGGTGCCCCGGTCGACCTGGTCTATGTGATGACCCCGCGCGAGACGGTCCCGGGCATCCTGCGCGAGGCGAGCCGGTGCGGCGCCCGGGCCGCGGTCGTGCTCACCGCGGGCTTCGGGGAGACCGAGGACGGAAGGGCACACCAGGCCGCGGCCGTCGAAGCCGCCCGGGAGGGCGGGCTGGCACTGCTGGGGCCCAACGGCAACGGGCTGGTGAACCTCCACGACCGGATCGTCCCGTTCGGCCTCGCCCTGCCGGAACTCCCGGCGCCCGGACCGGCGTCCTTCGTGCTCCAGTCGGGCGGCCTGGTCAAACCCCTCCTCGGGCTGGCGCGGTCCTGGGGGGCCGGGGTGGGCCTGGTCGCCTGCACCGGCAACGAGGCCGCTCTCACCGCCGCCGAGCTGGCCGCCGACCTGATTGAGGACGACCGCACCCATGCCGTCGGTCTCTTCCTCGAAACCGTCCGGGACACCGCCGTGTTCCGCCGGCTCGCCCGGCGGGCCGGCGAACTCAACAAGCCGATCGTGGCGCTGACGGTCGGACGCAGCGACGTCGCCCAGCGCGCCGCCCGGGCGCACACCGGCGCGCTCGCCGGGGACGCCGCCGTCTCCTCCGCCGTGCTGCGCTCCCTCGGCGTCGTGGAGGTGACCTCCCTCGAAGAACTCGTCGCCACCACCGACCTGCTGGCAAGGGGCTGCCGCCCGGGCAACAACAGGATCGCCGTCGTGGGCGCCTCCGGCGGGGCGTGCGAACTCATCGCCGAGAAGGCCGACGAGACCGGCCTGGAGGTGCCCGAGCTGTCGCACGGGAGCACGGCGGCGCTGGCCGAGGTGCTCCCCGGTATCTCCCACGCGCAGAACCCGCTGGACGTCACCGGGTTCGCGACCGTCGACCCGCTCCTGCCGGTGCGCGCGCTGAAGGCCGTCCTGTCCTCCCCGGGCGGGATTGGCACCGTGCTCTTCCAGGCCTTCGTCCTGCCGCCCGACAGCGCACCCGACTCAGCCGCGGTGCGACGGCACTTCACCGCGATCGCCGAGGCGGCCCACTCCACCGAGCTGCCCGTGCTGATGATCGACGAGGTCGCCGCCCCGGTCTCCGACCTGGCCCGGGACATCCTCGCCGACGGCGGCCTGACCAGACTCCCCGGAATCGGCCTCGGGCTGACCGCGCTGGCGCACGCCGTCGACTGGACCGCCCGGCGCGAGCACCTGACCCGCGCGGTACGCGGCAGCCGGCCGCCGATCACGCTCGACCACCGCCCCGGGCAGCTTCTGTCCGAGTACGAGGCGCTGCGGCTGCTGTCCGGCGCCGGGTTCCCGGCCGTCCCGCAGACCCTGGCCGCCTCGGCGCGGGACGCCGTGGCCGCCGCCGCCTCGTTCGGCGGGCCCGTCGCGCTGAAGATCTGCTCACCCGACGTGCCCCACAAGTCCGACGTCGGCGGTGTGGTCCTCGATGTGCGCGGCGACGAGGCGGTCGCCGCCGCCTACGACTCGATCACGGCGAAGGTGCGGGCCGCCCTGCCCGAGGCGCGGCTCGACGGGGTGCTGGTCTCCCCGATGCGCACCGGCGGGGTCGAACTCATCGTGGGCGTCAACCGCGACCCCGTCTGGGGACCGGTCCTGCTCATCGGCCTCGGCGGCGTCCTGGTCGAGGTACTGCGGGACGTCGCGCTGCGCCCACTGCCCGTCACCCGGGACGACGTGACGGAGATGCTCGGCGAGCTGCGCGGAGCCGCGCTCCTGGGCGATGTCCGCGGGCGGCCCGGTGTCGACCTCGACCGGCTCACCGACGCCGTGCTCGCCCTGACCGATGTGGCCACCGCACTGGGCGACACGGTCGAATCCATCGAGGTCAACCCGGTGCGTGCCGACCACGAAGGGGTCGAGGCACTCGACGCACTGATCGTTCCGGCCAGGCCGGCCCGCTCGGCGTGATGAGGAGAGACAAGTGACACTGAGTTACACCCCCGAACACGAGGCACTTCGGGAATCCGTACGCAAACTCCTCACGGAGCAGGCATCCAGCGAGCGGCTGCGCCAGGTCCTCGAGTCCCCACAGCCGTATGACACCACCCTGTGGAAGACGATGGCCGAGGAGCTGGGGCTGCACGGCATGGCGGTCCCGGAGGAGTACGGCGGCTCCGGATTCGGCTTCATGGAGCAGGCGGTGGTCCTGGAGGAGATGGGCCGGGTCGTGCACTGCTCGCCGTATCTGCCCACCGTCGTCCTCGCCGCGAACGCCCTGCTGCTCGGCGACGACGAGCAGGCCCGCCGCACATGGCTGCCCCGGATCGCGAGCGGCGAGATCGCTGCGACGGTCGCGGTCGCGGAGGACGACGGCGACTGGCACGCCGGCATGATCGCCACGACCGCGGTCGCCGACGGACCGGAATTCCGGGTCACGGGCCGCAAGTGCTTCGTCCTGGACGGCGCCACGGCCGGCCTGGTGATCGTGCTCGCCCGCAGCGGCCAGGACGAGGTCCTGGTCGCGGTCGACACCGGGCAGTCCGGAGTGTCCGTCGACGAGCTGCCGGTGCTCGATCAGACCAGGCCGATGGCCACGGTGACGTTCACCGACGCGAGAGGGAACGCGGTCGCGACCGGGGCCAGGGCCCGCGAGGTGCTGGCGCGGATCACCGAGATCGCGTACGCCGCGCTCGCCGCCGAACAGGTGGGCGGGGCCGCCCGCGTACTGGAGATGGCCGTGGAGTACGCCAAGACCCGCAGGCAGTTCGGAGTGCCGATCGGCAGCTTCCAGGCCATCAAGTTCAAGGCCGCCGACATGCTGCTGGAGCTGGAGGCGGCCCGCGCCGCCGCCCTCTACGCGGCCCGCGCCGTCGCCGAGGACACCGCCGACCGGACGGTCGCGGCCACCGTGGCCAAGGCCGTCTGCTCGGACGCCTACTTCGCTGTCGCCGCCGAGAACATCCAGATCCACGGCGGTATCGGCTTCACCTGGGAGCACGACGCGCACCTGTACTTCAAGCGGGCCAAGTCCTCCGAGCTGCTGTTCGGCAACGCCGCGGCGCAGCGCGAGCGGCTGGCCCGGGAACTGGGGTGGTGACCGTGGCGGACAAGCCGGTCCCGGTGCCCACCCCCGACACCCAGCCCTACTTCGACGCCGCCGCCCGCGGCGAGCTGCGTCTGCCCACGTGCCGGGCCTGCCGCGAAATGTTCTTCTACCCGCGCTCGTGGTGCCCGCGCTGCTCCTCGGACGACCTCGAGTGGACGCTGTGCTCGGGCCGGGCCCGGCTGCACTCCTATCTGATCAGCAGCAGGCCCGCGCCCGGGTTCGAGGAGGAGACGCCGTTCGCGATCGCCGTCGTGGAACTGGAGGAGGGACCGCGGATGATGAGCAACATCGTCGGCATCCCCCAGACACCCGAGCACCTGGTCCTCGACATGGAGCTTGAGGTGGTCTTCGACAAGCGCGGGGACCTCGCCGTCCCCGTGTTCACCCCCGCGGGAGGCGCGCAGTGACCATCAAGGGAAAGGTCGCCATCGTCGGCGCCGCGGAGACCACCCGGCTGGGCAGGATCCCGGACCAGTCGGCGATGCAGCTCCACGCGGAGGCGGCACTCCACGCAGTGCGCGACGCGGGCCTGACCATCCACGACATCGACGGCATCGCCTGCGCGGGCGAGTCGCCCGTGGAGGTCGCCGAATACCTGGGCATCACACCGCAGTACCTCGACGGCACCCACGTCGGCGGCGCGTCGTTCATGCTGCACGTCCGGCACGCCGCCGCCGCCATCGAGGCGGGCCTCGCCACGACCGTGCTCATCACCCACGGGGAGTCGGGGCGGTCACGGGTCGGGATGCAGCCGTGGGCACCGGCCCCGCAGTCGATGCGCGGTCAGTTCGAGGTGCCCTACGGGATCATGGGCGCCCCCACGGCCTTCCCGATCGGGATCCTGCGCTACATGCACGAGTACGGCATGACGCCGGAGCAGATGGCCATGGTGCCGGTGATCCAGCGGCAGTGGGCGGCACGGAACCCGCGGGCCAAGCTCCGCGACCCGATCACCGTCGACGACGTGCTCTCCTCGCGGCTCGTGTCCTACCCGATCCACCTGCTCGAATGCTGCCTGGTGACCGACGGCGGCGCCGCCGTCGTGCTGACCTCACGGGAGCGGGCCGAGACGATGGACCTGCCGCACGATCCCGTGGTGATCCTCGGCGCGGGCGAGTCGAGCGAGTCCGCCATGATCTCGATGATGGACGACCTCACCGAGTCGAGGGCGTTCCGGGTCGCCGGGGAACGGGCCTTCGCCGAATCCGGGATCGGCCGCGACGAGGTCGACCACCTGATGATCTACGACGCCTTCGCCCATGTGCCGATCTACGGCCTCGAAGCGCTCGGCTTCGTCGGGCGGGGCGAGGCCCCGGCCTTCATCGAGGAGGGCAACACCGCGCCCGGCGGCCGTCTGCCGCTCAACACCAACGGCGGGGGACTGGCCTACACGCACACCGGGATGTACGGCATGTTCGCGATCCAGGAGTCCGTGCGCCAGCTGCGCGGACAGGCTCCCGCGCAGGTGCCCGGCGCCGAGGTGAGCGTCGTCCTCGGCAACGGCGGCATGTTCATGAGCGCCGGAGTCCTCGTCCTCGGCACCCCCGCCGCCGCTGCCTGACCCCCCGTCAGGGATTTCGAGAGAGGCTGACCATGACTGATCTGATGTGCGACGGAAAGGTCGTCATCGTGACGGGCGCCGGAGGCGGCATCGGCCGCTTCCACGCCCTGGAGTTCGCCCGGCAGGGCGCCAAGGTGGTGGTCAACGACCGCGGCGTCCAGCTCGACGGCTCCGCCGCGTCCGTCTCCGCCGCCGACGGGGTCGTCGAGGAGATCCGCGCCCTCGGCGGTGAGGCCGTCGCCGACCACAACGACGTGGCCGACATGGAGGGGGCCCGGCAGTTGGTGCAGGGGGCCATCGACCGGTTCGGCCGCCTGGACACCCTGGTCAACAACGCCGGGATCGTCCGGGACCGCACGGTGGCGAACATGACCGAGGCCGAGTGGGACGACGTCGTCCGGGTGCATCTGAAGGGCACCTTCGCCCCCACCCACCACGCCGCCCGCCACTGGCGCTCCCTCGCCAAGGAGGGCCGCCCAGTCTCCGCCCGGATCGTCAACACCACCTCCACCTCAGGGCTGTTCGGCAACGTCGGGCAGTCCAACTATGGGGCCGCGAAGGCCGGGATCGCCTCCTTCACCGTGATCACGGCGATGGAGCTGCACCGCTACGGCGTCAAGGTGAACGCGGTCTCGCCCGGCGCCCGGACCCGGATGACCGCAGGGCTGATCGAGGAGCCCGACGGCGCGTACGACCCGTTCGACCCGGCGGCCATCGCCCCGTTCGTCGTCTGGCTCGGCTCGGAGGCCGCCGGGGACACCACCGGTCAGGTCATCGCGGTCTCCGGCGGCACGGTCACCGTCCTGGAGGGCTGGCGGCCCGGCCCGAGCGAGGAGCGCTCCCGCCTGTTCACCACCGAGGAGGTGGGCGAGGCCCTGCCCGGGCTGCTCGCCAAGGCCTACCGCAACCCCCGCCTGCCGCAGCCCTGACCCGAGGAGCAACCGCAATGCCACTGGACCTCGACGCCGTCGGACGGGAGAACGGGCCCGTGCCGCTCGGCTGGGACGAACGCGACTCGCTGCTGTACGCCGTGTCCGTCGGCGCCGGGCAGGACCCCCTGGCCGAGCTGGCGCTCACCACGGAGAACAGCGAGGGCGTCGAACAGCGGGTGCTGCCGTCGTTCGCTGTCGTCATCGGGCAGCAGGTGCCACGGCCGGACATCGGGGAGTACGACCGCAGCAAGCTCGTCCACGCCGAGCAGCACATCGAGCTGCACCGCCCGCTCACCCCGGCCGGATCGGTGCTGACCACCGCCCGGGTCGCGGCGATCCACGACAAGACCAGCGGTGCCCTGGTGTGGACCGAGACCACCTCGGTCGACGCCGTGACCGGTGAGCCGGTGATGACCGCGCGGTCGGCCAGCTTCATCCGCGGCGAGGGCGGCTTCGGAGGTGAGCGGGGCACCTCCCCGCCCTGGGCGCCGCCCCGCGAGCGGCCCGACCGCGAGGTGCGGATGACGGTCCGTCCGGAGCAGGCGCTGCTGTACCGCCTCAACGGGGACCGCAACCCCCTGCACTCCGATCCGGTCTTCGCCCGGCGCGGGGGCTTCGAACGCCCCATCCTGCACGGGATGTGCACGTTCGGCTTCACCTGCCGGGCCCTGCTCGCCCACCGCGGCGGCAGCGGATCCGGCACCCTGTCGGCGATGGGGGGCCGCTTCTCCGCCCCCGTGCTGCCGGGAGACTCGCTCACCGTCGAGATCTGGCAGGACGGGGACGACCTGACGTTCCGCACCCGGCGCGGTGACGGGACGGTCGTCCTCGACCGCGGCCGGGCCCGGCTCGGGCCGGAGCCAGCCGCAGCCTGATCCGCCGTCCGATACCGCCGCTCACAGCAGCGGCGTGCTGTCCCCAATCCAAGGAGTCACCATGGCGACCGCCGCCACCCAGTCCCGTACCGCTCTCGAACTCTTCGGCATGGACGGCCTGCTCTCCGAGGAGGAGCGCGCCATCCAGGAGACCGTACGGCGGTTCTGCGACGACCGCGTCCGGCCGCACCTCGCCGAGTGGTTCGACAAGGGCACGCTGCCGGCCCGTGAACTCGCCCGCGAGCTCGGCAAACTCGGGGTGCTCGGTATGCACCTGGAGGGGTACGGCTGTGCGGGAACCAGTGCCACCGCGTACGGACTGGCCTGCCTGGAGCTGGAGGCCGCCGACTCCGGGATCCGATCGCTGGTGTCGGTCCAGGGCAGCCTCGCCATGCAAGCGATCCGAGCCCATGGGAGCGACGAACAGAAGGAGGAGTGGCTTCCTCGCATGGCGGCGGGCGAGGCGATCGGCTGCTTCGGGCTCACCGAACCCGACCACGGCTCGAACCCGGGCGGGATGCGGACGACCGCCCGGCGCGACGGCGGCGACTGGGTGCTGAACGGCACCAAGATGTGGATCACCAACGGGTCCATCGCGGACGTCGCCGTTGTGTGGGCCAGGACCGAGGAGGGCGTGCGCGGCTTCGTGGTGCCCGCCGGGACACCCGGGTTCTCCGCCCCCGAGATCAAGCAGAAACTGTCACTGCGGGCGAGCGTGACCTCGGAGCTCGTACTGGACTCCGTCCGCCTCCCGAGCAGCGCGATGCTCCCGGAGGGCATCGGGCTGCGGGCACCGCTCGGCTGCCTGAACGAGGCGCGGTTCGGCATCGTCTTCGGCGCCCTCGGCGCCGCCCGTGACTGCCTGGAGGCGGCCACCGCGTACGCCATCGACCGGGAGGTGTTCGACAGGCCGCTGGCGGGCTTCCAGCTCACCCAGCAGAAGCTGGCGGACATGGCCCTCGAGCTGGGCAAGGGGATGCTGCTCGCCCTGCACCTGGGGCGCCTGAAGGACTCCGGTGACCTCCACCCCGACCAGGTGAGCCTCGGCAAGCTCAACAACGTCCGCGAGGCAATCCGCATCGCCCGCGAGTGCCGGACGATCCTGGGGGCCAACGGGATCTCGCTCGAGTACCCGGTAATGCGGCACGCCGGAAACCTGGAGTCGGTGCTCACCTACGAGGGCACCAGCGAGGTCCACACCCTGATCATCGGCCAGGCCCTGACGGGACTGCCCGCCTTCCGGTGACGGCGCACGGCCGGGCCGCGTGCCGCCTGCGTCCTGATCTTCGGGAATCGGGCCGGTGATCCGATCAGGATGCGGTTGACTACTGCCTGCGGTCTGAGCAGGGCCGCCCGAGTTCCGACGTGTCCGAGCGGGGGGAGAGCGTGGCCAGGGTGTGGTAGTGGGCCGTCCTCGACCGCAGACGCACGTCAGCTATGGCTGGCCTGTTGTGCCGCCCAGCTGTCAGGCCAAAGCAGCGAGGGCTGCCCGCTGGTCCGCATCCAGGGCTCCTACATCAACCTCGGCATCGGCTTGCCCACCCTGGTCCCCAACCACCTGTCACCCGGCATCGACGTCGCACTCCACTCCGAGAACGGCATCCTCGGAGTGGGCCCCTACCCTCACGACCACGAGGTCGACCCCGACTTGATCAACGCCGACAAGGAGACCGTCACGGTCGCCGCGGGCGCCTCCTTCTTCGACTTGTCACTGTCGTTCGGCATGATCTGCGGCGGGCACATCGACACCGCGATCCTCGGCGCCATGCAGGTGTCCGTCAACGGGAACCTGGCCAACTGGACCGTGCCCGCCAAGATGGTCAAGGGCATGGGCGGCGCCATGGACCTCGTCCACGGCGCCCGACGCATGATCGTCCTGATGAAGCACACCGCAAAGGACGGCAGCCCGAAGATCGTGCGCGAGTGCACCCTGCCACTGACCGGCAAGGCGTGCGCCCACCGCGTCATCACCGACCTGGGCGTCTTCGACATCACCGGCGAAAGCGTCGTCCTGCGCGAACTCGCACCGGACGGCACCACCGACCAGATACGCAGCACCACCGAGGCCGATGTTGTCATCGATCCCCCCGATGACGTCGCGGCATGAAAGCAGGAGTTGAACGTGAGCCTGAGGATCGTTGTCACCGTGAAGTACGTGCCCGACGCCACCGGCGACCGGCACTTCGCCGATGACCTGACCGTCGACCGCGACGACGTGGACGGTCTGCTCTCCGAGCTGGACGAGTACGCCATCGAGCAGGCGCTGCAGATCGCCGAGAACGCCGACGACGACGTGGAGATCACCGTCCTGACGGTGGGCCCGGAGGACGCCAAGGACGCGCTGCGCAAGGCGCTGTCCATGGGCGCCGACCAGGCGATCCACGTCGAGGACGACGACCTGCACGGCACCGACGCGCTCGGCACCTCGCTGGTGCTGGCCAAGGCGATCGAGAAGGCCGGCGACGACCTGGTGCTCTCCGGCATGGCCTCCACCGACGGCGTCATGGGGGTGGTGCCGGCGCTGCTCGCGGAGCGCCTCGGCGTGCCGCAGGTGACGCTGCTGTCCGAGGTGGCGGTCGAGGACGGCACCGTCACCGGCCGCCGCGACGGCGACGCCGCCTCCGAACAGCTGCAGGCCTCGCTGCCGGCGGTGGTGTCGGTGACCGACCAGTCCGGCGAGGCGCGCTACCCGTCGTTCAAGGGCATCATGGCGGCCAAGAAGAAGCCGGTGACCTCCTGGGACCTGTCCGACCTCGACCTGGAGGCCGACCAGGTCGGCCTGGCCGGCGCCTACACCGCGGTCGACTCCGCGACCGAGCGGCCGGCCCGCAGCGCGGGCACGATCGTCACCGACGAGGGCGAGGGCGGCCGGCAGCTCGCCGAGTTCCTCGCGAGCCAGAAGTTCATCTGAGGCCCGCAGTTCGCTGATCCGCCCCGCAATCCTTTTGCACGCAGGAGAGAAGAAGTCCCATGGCTGAAGTCCTCGTCTACGTCGACCACGCGGACGGCGCCGTCCGCAAGCCCACCCTGGAGCTGTTCACCCTGGCCCGCCGCCTGGGCGAGCCGGTCGCCGTCGCCCTGGGAGCCGGCGCCGCGAACACCGCCGGCGTGCTGGCCGAGCACGGCGCGGCGCGGGTGCTGACCCACGACGCGGCGGAGTACGCCGCGTACCTGGTGGTGCCGCAGGTGGACGCCCTGCAGGCCGCGGTCGAGGCCGTCTCCCCGGCCGCGGTGCTGGTCTCCTCCTCCGCCGAGGGCAAGGAGATCGCCGCCCGGCTGGCGCTGCGCCTCGGCACGGGCCTCCTCACCGACGCCGTCGACCTGCAGGCGTCCGAGGCCGGCCCGGTGGCCACCCAGTCGGTGTTCGCCGCCTCGTACACCACCAAGTCCCGGGTCACCCGGGGCATCCCGGTCATCACCGTTAAGCCCAACAGCGCGGCGGTGGAGCCGGCTGCGGCTGCGGGCAGCGTCGAGCAGCTGAACGTGTCGTTCTCCGACCAGGCCACCGGCACGAGGATCACCGGCCGCACGCCGCGGGAGTCCACCGGGCGGCCGGAGCTGACCGAGGCGGCGATCGTGGTCTCCGGCGGCCGAGGGGTGGGCGGCGCGGAGAACTTCGCGCTCATCGAGGCGCTGGCCAACTCGCTGGGCGCGGCGGTGGGCGCCTCACGGGCCGCGGTGGACGCCGGCTGGTACCCGCACACCCAGCAGGTGGGCCAGACCGGCAAGAGTGTCTCGCCGCAGCTGTACCTCGCCAGCGGCATCTCCGGTGCGATCCAGCACCGGGCCGGCATGCAGACCTCGAAGACCATCGTGGCGGTCAACAAGGACGCCGAGGCCCCGATCTTCGACCTGGTCGACTACGGCGTCGTCGGCGACCTGTTCGAGGTCGTCCCGCAGCTCACCGAGGAGATCAACACCTGTAGAGGCTGACCGAGTCCGCAAGGTCGGCAAGCGAGCAGAGTCACATGATGCAGCCGGCCAGCATGAGTGTGGTCAGGCGTGGCACCTCGCAAAGGCTTGACCGTATCCAGAGAACCTCACTGCCTGGCATCGCCCATCGGTCAGATGCTGCGCCGGGTCCTTCTCAGAACATGTGCCTGTCTCAACGTGGCCATGGTCGAACGAGCCGGGAAGGGCCGCAATCGTCATGACCGCGGCTCCGAGCCACCGATGGGCGTCCTTTCGAGAATGGAAGATTTCGTTGTGGTGAACACCCCTGCAGAGCGATCGGCGCCGTCCCAGGAAATCACTGATGAGGTGAAGAAGACCCCGGGAATGAACCCGCGGGAGCAGCCCGACGTGTCCGGCCTGGTGGTCGGCGTGCTCGGCGGCACCGGTGACCAGGGCCGTGGCCTGGCCTACCGGCTGGCCCGGGTCGGCCAGAAGGTGATCATCGGCTCGCGCGTCGCCGAGCGCGCGCAGGCCGCCGCGGACGGCCTGGGCCTCGGCATCGAGGGCGCCGAAAATGCCGAGTGCGCGCAGCGCAGTGACGTCGTAATCGTCGCCGTGCCGTGGAAGGGCCACGCCAAGACCCTGGACGCCCTGCGCGAGGACCTCGCGGGCAAGCTGGTGATCGACTGCGTCAACCCGCTGGGCTTCGACAAGAAGGGCGCGTACGCGATCCGCCCAGAGGAGGGCAGCGCCGCGGAGCAGGCGGCCATGCTGCTCCCGGACTCGCGGGTCACAGCGGCCTTCCACCACCTGTCGGCGGTCCTGTTGCAGGACCCGGAAATCAACGAGATCGACACGGACGTGATGGTGCTGGGCGAGTCCCGCGCGGACACCGATGTCGTGCAGGCGCTGGCCGCCCGCATCCCCGGCATGCGCGGGATCTACGCGGGACGGTTGCGCAACGCCCACCAGGTGGAGTCCTTGGTCGCGAACCTGATCTCAGTGAACCGCCGTTACAAGGCCCACGCGGGACTGCGCATAACCGACGTGTGAGCCGCTCTCGTGTTCCTCCTCGAGCTCACGGACCTTCCTGCGCAGGGCTGCGTTCTCCACCGCCTGGTCCCTGTTGGGTCGGGGACGGGACGCCGTGCGTCCTTGCGGACGTCGGTTTTCCCGTCCCCGCCCGCCGAACCCGCCGTGTGAGTCTTCCCTCGTAGCGTAGAGACCCTGACTGCAGGGGAAGTCGGGAGTCATGGCGGAGAAGAGGCGGAAGATCGACGCGGAGTTCCGTGAGGGGGCTGTGCGGATCGTGACCGAGACCAGGAAGCCGGTCGCCCAGGTCGCGAAGGACCTGGGGATCAACGAGACGACACTGGCCGGCTGGGTGTCGCGGGCTCGCAGGGCAGGCGGGGCCGGTCCTACGGGCGAGAGCGAGGAGCTTGAGCGGCTGCGTCGAGAGGACGCCCAGCTGAAGAGGGACGGCAAGGAGCTGGGGATGGAGCTTCCCAATCAGGATGTCAAGCCGCGGCGGTGACAGAGGGTGGCGTTTTGTAGAACTCTCCGTCACGGATCATGGCCCATAGGACGTTGATGCGTCGGCGGGCGAGGGCCAGCAGGATGCTCACCCGGGGATGAGGCCCTCGTCCGACAGCAGCGCCTGCACCTGGTGCAGACTCGTGTCCTGGTCGGGGAGTACGAGATCGGACGGTGTGATGGCGTCGTCCGGCAGCGGTGTGCCCAGTCGGCGTACGGCGCCCAGGAGGGAGTTCAGCGCGGTGCGGAAGGCCGCCTCGTCGCCGGCGTCGGCCGCGGACTGCAGGGCGGAGTCCGGCTCGTTGAGTTCGTCGAGGTGGTCGTCGGTGATGTCGTACTGGCCTTCGCCGAGGATCCGGATGATCATGGTCTCTCCTTCACTGGTCGGGCGGCCGGTTCTGGCTGCGGTTCTCCACGGCCGGCGGGGCGGCGGATGAGGTGAGTTGGGCCTTCATCCGGGCCAGTTCCCTGTCCACGTCGGTGCCGGCCGTGAGGGCCTCGAGCTCGGCTTGGATGTCGTCGCGTCCGGCGGGGAGGGTTGCGTCCTCCAATGCGCCGGATGCGATCAGTTCGTCCAGCGCGCCGGCGCGGGCCTGCATCTGTTCGGTCCTGTCCTGGGCGCGCTGCATGGCCATGCCGACGTCGCCCATCTCCTCGCTGATGCCGGTGACGGCCTCGGTGATGCGGGTCTGGGCCTGGGCCGCGGTGTAGGTGGCCTTGATGGTCTCTTTGCGGGTGCGGAACGCCTCCACCTTGCCCTGCAGACGTTGGGAGGCAAGGGTGAGTTTGTCCTCTTCCGCCCGCAGCGATGCCTGCTGGGCCTGCAGGTCGGTGAGCTGGGAGGCGACGGCCGTGCGCCGGGTCAGCGCCTCCCGGGCGAGGTCCTCGCGCCCTGCGGCCAGCGCCTGCTGGGCCTGCGCCTGCAATTTGTCGGCGGACTGCTGCAGTTGATGGATCTGCAGGTCCACGCGCTTGCGGCTGGCGGCCACATCGGCCACGCCGCGCCGCACCTTGCCCAGTAGTTCCATCTGCTGGGTGTGGGAGTAGTCCAGCACTTCGCGGGGATCCTCGGCCGCGTCCAGGGCCTTGTTCGCCTTGATCCGGAACAACGTGGTGATGCGGTCGGCGATGCTGCTCATATCCGGTCCGCCTCCTTGACCTGGGGACCTTGGTACGGGGTATCGGGCAGGCATTACAGCTTCAGGCTCCGCCCGGCCGCACCGTGCCGCAAACCGCCGCTGACCGGCCGCCCCACCGCGTGGAGGGGAGCGGAGTTCCGTCCAGCCGGCCGAGCGGGAACAGCGGGCCCCCGCTCGGTCGGCAGCCACCCGAGGCCGCGACCTCCGCGAGCGCCCGAGCCGCGCGGGCACGGCGGCACGGTCAGGCGCCGGGTGAGGCTCTGCGGGCGCGGCAAGCCCGGGACGAATGACCCACCCTGTTGTCCTTTCAATGACTTTTAGGATGATTTCTAAGGTTTTGCCGGTGAGATGGCGGTTAGTCGAGGAGGGTATGCACAGGCACCGAGTCCGATGTTGGTTCCGCGGCACATGGCCGGCGGTGCGGATGCCGGCGAGTCGCAGGCCTGCGCGGACCCAGGTCTTCGGCCTCGGCGAGCCGGCCGCGGCGGGGGTGCCATCAGAGGGAGGGGTCCAATGAGCGAGATGGCGACCGTGAGTGCCGGGCGCGTTCAGCAGGCCGGGCAGATGGCGAAGCAGGAGGCGCTGGCCATGGCCGGTCAGACCAGGCAGGCGGCCAGTAAGGTCGTCGGCACTGCCGCCGAGCAGGTCAAGAGCTCGCCGACCGGGCCGGCCGGCGGTCGAGCCGGTCAAGCGGGCTGCGGTGGAGTCCGCGCAGCAGCTGAAGGAGGACGCCCCCAGGCCGGCCGGCAGGCAGCTGGGGAAGTCAAGGACACCGCCGCCGAGGCCGCCCGCGCCACCAAGGAACAGGCCGAGGAACAAGCCGGGCAGGTCACCGACCAGGCCCGCCAGTCCATACAGACCCCGGCCGAGGAAGCACGCGGGCAGACCCGCAGCCCCGGACCCTAGGGAACGCCGCCGCATCAGGCGGACCGACGGCATGGTCCTGCCGGCCCCACGGCGGGCGTGCCGAACACCACCCAGCTGCTCTCTTCGGAAGTGATCGCAGTGACGTCACCCAACTACGGATCGACCGGATCAGCCGGATCGACCGCGTCGACCGCGTCGACCATGGAAACCCACCCCGACATCGTCGAGATGCGCCAGCGTCACGCGCTGGCCGAGCGCGCCGCAACGACCCCGCGGGCACAGGCAATCGAGGCACTGGCGCTGCTCACGGGCCTCTACCTCGCGGCCTCCCCCTGGATCGCGGGGTTCAACGGCGGCGGTTTCTCGAGGCTGGCCGTCAACAATCTGATCGTGGGGATCGGCTATGCGCTGCTGATGAGCGGCGGCTTCGGCCGTGCCTACGACCGGACGCACAGCATGGCCTGGGCCGCATGCGCGCTGGGCGCGTGGACGGTCATCGCGCCCTGGGTGGTGGCAGGCAACGTTGACACCACCCGCACCGTCATCAACAACGTCATCACGGGTCTGATCGCTCTGCTGCTCGCCCTCGCCGCCAGCGCGACAGCCCGCTCACGCAGCGCACGCGGTGCCCAGGGCGCCTACGGCGGAGCCGGCCGCTGAGCACATGCCGGTTTTTCGCAATGTGGGGGATGTACGGATACCAACGAAGGAGAACCCCCAGATGATCACCCGAGAGCAGATCCCCGCCGTGCTGGACCACCCGGTCTACGACACCAGCGGCACCAAGATCGGCGACGCTAGGCACGTGTTCCTCGACGACGTCACCGGCCAGCCGGAATGGGTCAGTGTGAAGACCGGCCTGTTCGGCACCAGCGAGTCCTTCGTCCCCGTCCACGACGCCTCCGTCGTCGAGGACCACCTCGAGGTGCCGTACGCCAAGGACAAGGTCAAGGACGCGCCCAACGTCGACGTCGACGCCGGCGGCCACCTGTCCGAGCAGGAGGAACACCGCCTGTACGAGCACTACGGCATCGGCTGGGACGCCGCCTGGCAGCAGGCGCAGACCGGCACCGGACAGGCCGCCGCCACCCCCGAGGATGCGATGACGCGGTCCGAGGAGGAGATGCACGTCGGCACCGAACGCCGCGAGGCAGGCCGCGTGCGGCTGCGCAAGTACGTCGTCACCGAGGAGCAGCAGATGACCGTCCCCGTGCGCCACGAAGAGGTCCGCGTCGAACGGGAGCCGATCACCGACGCCAACCGCGGCGACGCCATGGCCGGCCCGGACATCGCCGAGGCGGAACACGAGGTCATCCTCCACGCGGAGGAGCCCGTGGTGGAAACCAGGGCCGTGCCCAAGGAGCGGGTCCGCCTGACCACCGAGGAGGTCACCGAGGAGGAAACCGTCACCGGCGAGGTCCGCAAGGAGCGCATCGAGGCCGAGGAGGAAACCGACGATCGCGACAAGCGCCGCCGCTGACCCCACCCCCGCACTCCAGGCGCCCGGGACGGGAAGAGCGACGGCCCCCGTCCCGGGCGCCCGCACGTCCGCCGCGCCGCGCCACCCCGCTGATGCGCACTCCGGACGGCGTATCCGGCCGGCCCCGGGGGCCCGGAGCCGCGTATCCGCGCGCAAGGAGCTGTCTTCTCATGAGACTGCGACACAGACGCGCCACCGCTCACCAGGGCCGGGGCCTGGGGTCTGGCGAGCAGCAGCGGCGGCACGGTGAGGCGTACGGCCGCGAGGATGAGCCGGAGAGATTCGGTCCGTCTCCGGAGGTGGAGCGCAGAGCACCGAAGGCTCTTGCCAAGATGCCGAAGAGGGGCGTTGTCAACTTGTCGGGTGAGGTGCTGGGCAGGGGTGCGTCAGGGCGTTGTGCGGCGGGGTCCCGGGCTTTCGTGCTCAGGGGGTGGCAGACAGGCCAACGGCCTTGGTGATCTGGTTCCAGACGGTGAAGCGGTGGCGCATTTCGGTGCGGTAGTCGGCGGCGGTCACCAGGTGGCGACGGGGGCGGACGTGGGGGAGATGCCACTGAAGGCAGAGAGAACCGCTGGGCCATCTCGCTGCTGTACCGGGCCACCCGGGCGCTGCTGTCCGTGCCTGTGGTCCTGCCGCGCCGGGACACGGCCAAGGACGCCGAACTGCTGGTGCCGCGGCACGAGAACGCGGTGCTGCGACGGCAACTCGCCGGACCGGTCCGCTACGAGCCCGCGGACCGGTTCTGGCCGGCCGCGCTGTCGTCGCCGACACCGCGCCGGAGCCGGAGCCGTGTCTTCCCGGTCACGCCGGGGACACTGCCGGCCCGGCACCGCAGGCTGATCGCCAAGAAGGGGGACTACGCCGACCGACGCCGCACCGGCCGGGCCGGCGCGAATTCCTCACCACCCGGGCCGAGGGGATCCTCGCGGCGGACTTCTTCCACGTCGACACGATCACCGGCAGGCGGCTGTACGCGCCGGCCTTCCTCGAACCCGGCACCCGCCGACTCCACATCACCGGCATCACCGCCCACCCCACCGCGCGGTGGGCGACCCGGCAGGCCCGCCATCCGACCGCCGACCCCGGCGCACGCGCCGAGTCGCTCCGCTTCGTGCTCCGCGACCGCGACAGCCAGTACACCGGCTCCTGCGACGCCGTCTTCGCGGCCGAAGCCATGGACCTGCTGCCCAGCGCGCCACAGGCGCCGCGCAGGCACGCCCACGGCGAGCGAGCGGCACGATCCGGCGCGGGGTTCCCCGGCCACGTCCTCATCGTGCACGAGGCCTACGCCCACCGGGTCCTCGCCGAGTACCAGGAGCACTGCACCACGCATCGGCCACACCGGTCACGAGACCAACAAGCATCCGAAGCCCGGGAACAGCCGGCGGTACGGCACGATCGCGTGCCCCGCGGGCTCCTGCGCACCCGCGTCGTCGGCGGGGCCATCCACGAGTACCGCTACACGGCTTGAGCCGCGGCGATGACTTTACGAGCCCCACAGCCTGAACAACCGCGCGGAGAACAGCCACTGGCCCACCCGCCGGCGCGAACGCGCGAGGAAGGACTTCCGTTCCGTCGGCGGGGCCCAGCGGTCCCCGGCCGCGTTCAGCGGTATCTCCCCCCGATTCCGGCCCCGCCGCCACCCGATGACCGCCCCCGGATACCGCACCGGGATGACCACCCGCTTCGCGATCTGGGACCAGATCACCGGCGCCACCGCCCCGCCCACCACAGTGTGCCCCGGGCCCCGCTCGCCCCTGACGCGCTCTCAACCGATCAACACCCCACCAACGTGACAACGCCCTGCAGAGCCTTTCGCCGCGTAGGCGACCGCCCTTCACAACCACACCTCTTCAAGTCAGCCCCGTCCGGCGCTCGCTGGACGGGGCTGACGTCTGTCCGGCTCCGCGTGACCGTGGCGGGCCCGGATCTCGGTGCGGCGATGATCCCGGTCTTCCCGCCGGCGCCGAGATGGTCGACGACCTCGGCCAGAGTCCGCAACCGAAGACCAGGGCTCACGGTGCGTCCGCGCTCGACGAGCAGGGGTCGCCCTTCGCCGATGGCCCGGGTGAGGGTGGAGCGGTCCATGCCGAACCAGCAGGCCAGGACGTCGTGAATGGTTCCGTGGCGCAGATGCACGAGGGTGGCCAAAAGCCGGTCGGTGAACGCCAGTCGGTCCTTCGCACCGGCACCACGGCGCGGGGGCCTCGTACGTTGCGGCCCTCAAGCCGTCACCGGATCGGTGGCCACGCTGAAAATGCTCACTGTCTCCGTCTGGGGTGTTCGCCCCTACGGCAGCGGAGAGACCCGTCTGGACCTGCGCCTGGACACCGGCTCCCCCTGATGAGCTGCCCTACGCAAGCGGAGCACCCGCCCGGGTCAGCAGTGATGGCGGCGAGAACAGGGCCCGGTGAGGGTGGAGGAGTACTCGATGTTCCCGTCGGCTCACCCCCTTTCGAAGGAGCACACTCGTGTCCGAACGCAACACCTGGATCCGCAGCCTGCACGATCTGGGCCTGGCAGCCTGGTTCGGCGGCTCACTGATGGGCGCGGTCGGTCTGAACGGCGCGGCCAAGGACGAAGGCGGAACCGATGAGACCAAGGCACGGATCGCTTCGTCGGGCTGGGCGAAGTGGACGCCGGTCAACGCCGCCGCCATCGGCGCGCACCTGTTCGGCGGCGGAGGGCTGCTGGCCGTGAACGCCCACCGGGTCGCCACGCAGCAGGGCGTGGCCGCCTCCACCACGGCCAAGACCGTCGTCACCGCCGCGGCCCTGGCCGCCACCGCCTACGCCCGCACTCTGGGCAAGAAGATCGAGCTGGCCTCCTCCCCCGACCCGCAGGACGCCGAGAAGGCAGAGCAGCATCCCATCGACACCACCAAGGCCCGGCGGCAACTGGCCTACGCACAGTGGGCGGTGCCGGCCCTGACCGGATGCCTGGTGATCCTCAACGCCCTGCACGGTGAGCAGCAGCGTCCCAAGGAACAGCTGCCCGGCATGTGGGGGCGGGCCCGCTCCGCCGCCCCTTTCCTCCCGTGAAGACCGTGAAACGCCGGCAGGCCGTCTCCATCGGGTGAGGCGGCCGCACACGCGGAGTTGGTGAAGGGTGCTCGCCCTGTCGGCGACGGTGGTGAGCTCCGCGCCGCCGGGGCCCGCCCGGCAGCACGTCTGCAGCAGCCTGTTCACCGCCGAGGTGCGCCGGAACCCGCCCCGGGAAGGGGCGCTTGGGGCCTGCCGCACCATGCGGACCTTCCCATCGCGCACGGCGGCGGCGAATGTGGCAAGGCCGCCCCACACAGCGTGGGGCTCGCCGCTGAGCAGGGCCGCAACGTGGGGAGTCCTGCTCGTTCAGGGTGAAGTGGGCCTGGGGCAGGAACGCCCCCGGCCCTGCTGTTCAGGGCCGGGGCCTTCTCGCCTCCAGTCGGCGGCAGCGGCGCGGGCACGCACCGGCTGTTCCGGTCGCGGGGCGTCCATCCGCAGTCGTTGCGGTTGATCTTCAGGGAGTGGGTCTGGTCGTTGAGGTGGTAGCCGCGCAGGTCGTGGGTGGAACCTGTGCCGCTCGAAGAGTCATCGGCGCAGGTGGGAGTGGTGCGGTTCGGCCCTGGGATCATGTCCGCGTGATCGTGTCCCTGCTGGACCGGGTGGCCCGGAGGCTGCTGTCCGTCCCGTCGGTGCTGCCGCGCCGTGACACCACCCAGGACGCGGAGCTGCTCGTGCCGCGGCACGAGAACGCCGTCCTGCGCCGGTAACTGGCAGGCCCGGTCCGCTCCGGGCAGGCTGACCGGTTCTGGTGCGCCGCCCTGTCCGTGCTGATATCCCGGCGACGCCGGCGGGAGGTCTTCCCGGTCACCCCGCCACCCTGCTCGGCTGGCACCGCCGGTTCGTCGCCGCCACGGGGGATCACACCGCACGCCGACGCCCACCCACCCCAGCGGCAGTCAAGACCCTCGTCCTGCGGCTGGCTCGGGACAATCCGCGGTGGGGCCACCGGCGCATGCCAGGGGAGGCGGCCCGACTCGGGCATCGGATCGCCGCCTCGACGGTAGGGGAGATCCTCCCCGCCGCGGGCACCGGCCCGGCCCGCGTCGCTTTGGCCCGGCCTGGCGCGAGTTCCTGGCCGCCCGGGCCGGGGCATCAGCGCGGCAGACTTCTTCCACTCCGGCACCGCGCTTGGCACGAGGCCGTACGCACCGGCGTTCGGCGAGCACGGCACCAGACGCCTGCACCTCACCGAAAGGCACCGCCCGGGGCATGCGCCAGGAGTCTCTGCGGTTCCTGCCGCGTGACCGCGATGGCACGTACGGTGCGGCGTTCGCCGCGGTCTTCGAGGCCGAGGAACCGGACGTCATCCAGAGCGGGCCTCGGGGCTCCCCGGAGAAACGCCCACGGCGAGAGAATCATCGGCAGCATCCGGCGCGAGATGCTCGACCACGTCCTCATCCTCGGAGAGACCCATGCGCGCCAGGTCCTGGCGGCTTACCAGCGGCACTACACCGCGCACCGACCTCACCAGGCCCGACAGCAACTACCGCCTGACGCCGAGGAACGGCCCGACGCCACAGTGCACGCCCTCGACGCCCGCCGGGTACTGCGGACCCGGCTCCTCGGCGGTGTGATCGGCGAGTACCGCGACACCGCTTGACCGGCGACGATGACTTTTCGAGCGGCACAGGCTGCCGGAGGGCTTCGAGGAAGGCCCGGGTGGTCTCGCGCGCGTCGGCGACCGCGGTCGCGGGGCGGATGGTCGTGGCCTCGACGCACACCGTGTCCAGCAGGTCCACCCTGGCCTCTGGCTCGTCAATGCCCGGTCCTGCTTGCCCGGTGCTTGGGCCCCGCCCAGCGCCCCTTGACCCGGCGGGGCCCGATTGCCTCACCGTCAAACACGCGGAAATCTATGTTGGCCGGAGTAGACATTGGGTGGTGGTGTGGTTATGGTTTCTCTCGTAGCCGAGATCAAGCAGGGCCCGGCAGAGACGAACTGCCGGGCAGCGGTACCCGCATGACGGTGCGGTGGTGGAGTTCCGAAGCCAGAGCGGTTGCAGGACGGCGACGGGGCTGACGACCGGACCGGGTGGCCCGCAGTGATCAGGGGCCGCCGTGAGCAGGACCCCGCAGTGAAGTCAGTGAGCAGTACCTCGGTGAAGGCGTCGGCTGCGGACGCGCGCACCGGGAAGTTCGGCAGTGGGGTTCTAAGCCAGAGCAGACGCAGGACGGGCGACGGGGCCGGCTGTCGAAGAGTGGCGCTGTCACAGGCCACCAGCAGTTCGGAGTATCCAGTAGTACAAGCAGTGCGTAGTACCAGCAGTGCGCAGTCCCCCGTTGGTAAGTAGTTGATCAAGAGGGAAGAACGGAGGAGCCGAGCGCCATCAGGATCGCCCGGGCGGACGTCTTGGGCCCGGGTACCGCAGGACATCGATAGTGAGGTGGTCTCCGGTCAAGCAACCGCGATCCCCGCACCCCCGACGGCATCTCGGTCGGGTCCGCGGACACAGAAGGCCGGCGCAGGACCAGGGCCGGCAGATGGTGTAGCAGTTCCTTCGGGGCCCTGGTGCCATTGGCACCAGGGCCCCTCCCCGCGTTTTACAGAGAGGTGCAATGACCGCAGACGACTCGTTCGGCCGGCTCGATGACGACGACTACCCCGCCTACACGATGGGTCGGGCCGCCGCGATGCTCGGCACCACCCCGGGCTTCCTCCGTGCCCTCGGCGAAGCCCGCCTGATCACCCCGCTGCGCTCCGCGGGCGGCCACCGCCGCTACTCCCGCTATCAGTTGCGCATCGCGGCCCGCGCCCGGGGACTCGTCGACCAGGGCACCCCCGTCGAGGCCGCCTGCCGCATCGTCATCCTCGAAGACCAGCTCGAGGAAGCCCAGCGCCTCAACGCCGCATACCGCCGCGCCGCCGGATCACCCAACCCCCCCGGCCGCGGCATGAGAGGAGCGTGCCCGCCGGTATCGGCGGGCACCGCCCGCACGGTCCCGGTCTGCGGCGTGATCGTTCCAGTGGTGACGCGGTGTGCGGCCGTGTAGCGTCTGCGTCAGCTGTCGTGGTTCGGAGTTCCCCTTTGCCCACGCCTTGGTGTGGGCGTTTTGCTGTGCTGTGCCGCAGGAACCAGGGCGATCACCTCTGCCTTCCACATGGAGTGGGAGGCGTTCATCGACTGGAAGGCACGACTATGGCTACGGGAACCGTGAAGTGGTTCAACGCGGAGAAGGGCTTCGGCTTCATCGCCCAGGACGGGGGCGGCCCGGATGTCTTCGCGCACTACTCCGCGATCAACTCCTCGGGCTTCCGTGAGCTCCAGGAGGGCCAGGCTGTGACGTTCGACGTCACCCAGGGCCAAAAGGGCCCACAGGCCGAGAACATCAACCCGGCCTGACCTCGCAGCCTTGCCCGAGGGACAGGGCACTCCGCGTCCGGTGACTGCCGCGGCCCGTGCGGGCCGTGCTTTCAGCCGGACAAAAGGGGACCCGCTCTCGTGCCGGGCGTCGACAGGACCTGCCGTGCACAGGATCGGGGCCGCGCAGCAATGGCTGCGCGGCCCCGATCCGTTGAGGTGCATCCGGAGCGACGCGACCTCGGCCGGAAACTTCCTGAACTCGGTTGCTCCAAGCGTTGTCCCGGACTCGGCCGCCTCACCGTCGAGTTGCCGTTGAGCCGAGGGCCACGACACTACGTCCAGGTCGCCGGCGGGCAGTTCGTCGGCGACCAGGGTTGCTCGCAAGGTGCAGCAGCACCGAGCCGGATGAGTACGGATACGAGGCCGGGTCTGCGCGCCACGTGCCGGCTCGGGTGCCGCGTGCCCTGCGCGGCTGCCTGGAGGAGCAAACGGTCAGGCGCTCGTCCAGGCGTCGACGAAAGCTTGCCGTCCAGCCGGATCGTCCCATTCGCGGTCTGCATGCAGGACGCGCCAGGCGGTGAGCTCGAGATCTCGGAGCCACAGTTCTCCGATGACCTGTGTCTTGAGGTCGGGAAGATCGTCGGACTCGGCGAGGGCCTGACCGATCACCTCCCCGGCCGCGAAGCGCTGGGGCGGGGTCATCTCATCGACAGCCGAGAGGACCTGCCGGGCCAGGGCGGTTCCCTCTCCTGCCAGCGAACGCAGCACCAGAGCCTTGATGTTGACGGGCAGCAGGTACGCGGTGTCCGACGACCTCCACAGGTCCGACCAGAAGCGTTCTCCTGCCTTGGTGGGGGCAGGCAGCGCGGCCAGCAGCCCGAGGAGATGACCGGTGGCTGCATAGCCATCGGAGTGGGCAGCTGCGACGACTGCGATGCCGACGACGCCCCCCACATCGAGATGGCCGGCTTCGAGATACGAAGCCAGACCCAACTGATGTTCCAGCTGGTGTGCCAGGGGGGCGGATACGTGGGGGCGGACCTCAGGAAGCATCGGCGATCCTTGCGCGTAGGCGAGCGGAGATGCCCGTTCTGGAGCCCTGATCGTTCCCATGACCAGCCGATCTACTCGGCTTCGGCAGGCCCTATCGGCGGCAGCGTCTACGGAGCTGGGGTTCACCCTCGCGAACCAGCCCATGCCCGGCGACGTGTCCCTGGGGTTCTGGGCCGACCTCCCATCATGCTGCCGGAGTGAGGTCTATTTAGCATGACCGCATGGCTGCCAGTCACGCACAGGTGCCCGAGAGAGGACGAGAAGCTGTGTCCCGCGACGCCGCTGAAGTGGAATATGGTCACGTCGCTTCAGCGCGTGGAGAGCGCCGTGAGGACGGGCTACCCGGCGGATCACAAGGCGACCATGCACGGGAGAAGGCTCACTCGGTTGCTGCTCTGGTGGAGCGGGCGGCCGACCTGGCCGAACCGATCAAGCCGAGGTTGCGTGGCTGGCTTCATGCCGGAATGGTCCCCGCCGCACTGATCGCAGGCGTCGTACTCATCTACCTGGCCCGTACTCCGCAGGCAGTCCTGGCCTGCGCCGTGTATTCGGTCACCGCCTGGCTGCTGTTCGCAACGAGCGCCATCTACCACCGCGGCACCTGGGGACCGCTGGGCGAGGCTCTTCTACGACGTCTCGACCACGCCAACATCTTCCTGATCATCGCCGGCACCTGCACCCCCCTGGCCGTGCTCCTCCTCCCGCCGGAACAGCGGTCCATGCTGCTGTGGATCGTGTGGGCGGGCGCATTGGCCGGCATCGCGTTCCGGGTCCTGTGGGTCAGAGCTCCGCGCTGGCTGTACACCCCGTGTTACCTGGCCTTGGGGTGGGCGCCGGTGCGCTACCTGCCCGACTTCCTGCACACCGGCGGAGCAGCCGTACTCGCCCTGATCGTGGCGGGCGGTCTCCTGTACAGCGCGGGCGCGGTCGTCTACGCCCTGCAGCGGCCCGACCCCTCGCCCCGCTGGTTCGGCTTCCACGAGGTCTTCCATGCCCTGACCGTGGCAGCCTTCACCGCGCACTACGCCGCCATCTCCCTCGCCACCTACTGACCCCACCACAGTATTCCGGCCCGTGCCGCTCATCGCCCACGATGCCGCGCGCCGGACCGCGACGGGCCGGGCGGTCGCCGAGGCATCGCCCCGCGCGTGAAAGCCGTCCGCCGTCCGGTCTGCAAGTCGGCTGCTCTCCAGGGGGCGGCGCTCCGTGGGCAGGTAAGGAGGGAGGGGCGAGGGAAAGACGAGACAGCGGTCTTCAACCGACCTGCGATAGAGGGGTCCCCGTGTTCGAGGCGGAAGACATTAGGGAATGGCGAGGCCACGACGTGCTCGACCATGAGCGGCACACGATTGGCGTCCCGGCTTCATCCTCCTCGGCCTGCGCCTGGGCCGCCGCCGCAGGCGCCTGCCCCGGTGACGCGGTCGCCTGGGGCAGAGCACCCCGTTTCACCTGCCCAAGAGCCAGCTGAAGCGGGGTATCGGAGAAGTTCCCGAGTCATCGCTCAGGAACGGTCCGCCCCGTCCGCCGGGCGGAGGCGTCGGCGAGGTCGGCGCCGGTGTCGGCGTCCCGCCGGGAGTGGTCGACGCCGTGCCAGTCCAGGCACATGACGGTCGCGTCGTCCTGCAGGTGGCCGTGGTGGGCGTCGACGACCGCCGCGATGAGGGTGCGGGCAGCCTCACGGGGATGCAGCGCGCGGGTGCGGACGATCAGGTCCGACAGATCGAGGCTGTGGGCGTTGCGCTCCAGCATGCCGTCGGTCGGCATCACCAGCCGGTCGCCCGGACGCAGGTCCAGCGACTGGACCCGGTAGCGGTGAGGGGCATGGAAGCCGAACGGCATATCGATCTCCGGAGCGATCTCCCGCACCTTTCCGTCCCGCATCCGCAGAGGCCAGGGGTGCCCGGCGTTGATGAACTCGGTCTTGCCGTCGATCAGGCTGATGCGCAGAGCCGGCCGGTGACGTAGCCCTGGCGGCCGTGCTCGCGCACGGCCCGGTCGGCCTGGCGGGCCTGTTCGGCCAGGTCGGCACCGGCCCCGCCGTGCCCGGCGCAGGGCGCCCACCAGAAGAGTGGCCAGCAGCGCGGCGTCGACATCGTGCCCCATGGCGTCGGTGACGGAGGGCTGGACCGTGTCCCGGTCGATCACGTAGTCGAAGGTGTCACCCCCGACGCGGTCGGCCGGCTCCAGCGCCCCGGCCGCCGCGAACTGCGCCGCCTCGCACGCCAGTGACGCCGGGAGCAACCGGTGCTGGATCTCTGCGGCCAGGCTCAGCGGGGTGGTCCGGCGGCCCCACTGGTACACGTCGGTGAAGGACCGGTTCGCGATGACGATGTACGCCAGGGCGTGCGCGGTCTCGCCGATATTCCGCATGGCCTCCGCGTCCGGGGCCGTGGGCAGGAACAGTTCGAGGAGCCCGATGGCGTCCCCGCGATTGGTCACCGGGGCGACGACCCGAACCAGCGCGCCCTCGCCCTTGTCCTCCACGCTCGGCCGCTGGGTGCGGATCACGTCGTCGTACAGGGTGTCCCGCAGCGTGATGCGCCGGGCGGGTTCATCGGTCTCGACGCTGCCCGCCGCCCCCAGCCGTACGACCGAGCCGCCGGTGAAGTCGGTGATGAGGAACGACACCGACGCGGCCCCGAGCTGCTCCTTGAGCATGCGCGCGACCACGTCGAGTGACTCCGCGGGCGCTGCAGTCTGCGCCGCCGCCAGTGTCCCCGCCAAGGTCATCGCCCCGCCCCGGTCGCCCCCGTTCTCGTGAGGACGAGTGGTCGGCCCATCGTCCCCGTCAGGCCCGCATACGGTCACGGTGACTCCTCGCCGCTCGCTGGTGCTCAGGGTGCTGTCCCGGGTGCCGGAGGGGCCCGCGCCAAGCCCGGTGCCGGGCAGATGCTATGGCACCACAGTGCCCTTGAATGGTATTCCACTTGGCCAAGCGCCCGTTCCCTCTCACTGGCTGCTTGCTGGATCTGGTCGATGAGGTGGTGCTGTGACGCCGTCGGCGAACATGGTCGCCTCGGTCGTGCCCGGTGGTCTTGTCGTGGGTGACGGCGGCGTACAGGTGGGCGAGGTCCTGCACGACCTCGGCTGGCGTGACCGTGACGCTCGTTTGGCGCTCCGGGCACTCCAGAGACCGCCCCCAAGGTGCTAAAACTCCCGTTGAACTGCGGGTTTTCGCGCCTCCATTCCTTGGGATGTGTTCCCGATGACTCATCATGTGGAGTGCGTTGCCATTCCGGCCTCCTGGGGTGGCTGCTGACTCCCGTGCCCGACCTCGATGCCGGCGAGACCCCGACCGGAACCGGGGGCGTGCTGCCGGGCTGTGGCTCAGGCGTCGATGATGACGGGGATGATGAGGGGCTTGCGGCGGTGGGTGCGGAAGGCCCAGTTCGCCACGGCGCGGGCGACGAGCTGTTCGAGTTGGCGCGCGTCCCCGACGCCTTCTTCGGCCGCGGTGGCCAGGGTCTTCTCGATGACCGGGATGACCGGCTCGAAGGTGGTGTCGTCGTGGACGAAGCCGCGGGCCAGGAAGTCGGGGGCCTCGGCGAGGGCGCCGGTGTCCGCGTCGACGATCGCCACCACCGTGACCACGCCTTCGGCGGCGAGGGTGAGGCGGTCCTTGAGGGACGCTTCGGTGGCGCCGCCGACTTCCATGCCGTCCACGTAGACGTTGCCGGCGGGGACCTTGCCGGTGATGGATGCGCGCCCGTCGACCAGGTCGACGACGACGCCGTCCTCGGCGATGACGACCCGCTCGGGGTCGACACCGGTACGGGTGGCGAGGTCGCCGTTGGCCCGCAGGTGGCGCCATTCGCCGTGCACGGGCATGACGTTGCGCGGTTTGACGATGTTGTAGCAGTAGACGAGTTCGCCGGCGCTGGCATGCCCGGAGACGTGCACCTTGGCGTTGCCCTTGTGGACCACGTGGGCGCCCCACCGGGTGAGTCCGTTGATCACCCGGTAGATGGCGTTCTCGTTGCCGGGGATGAGGGAGCTGGCGAGCAGGACGGTGTCGCCCTTGCCGATGCGGATCATGTGGTCGCGGTTGGCCATCCGTGACAGCGCGGCCATCGGTTCGCCCTGGGAACCGGTGCACACCAGAGTGATCTTGTGGTCCGGGAGCTTCTCCAGCTCCTTCGTGCTCACGACCAGACCGGAGGGGACCTTCAGATAGCCCAGGTCACGGGCGATGCCCATGTTGCGGACCATCGACCGGCCGACGAAGGCGACCTTGCGGCCGTGCTGGTGGGCGGCGTCCAGGACCTGCTGGATGCGGTGCACGTGGCTGGCGAAGCTGGAGACGATGACCCGGCGTGGCGCGGTGCGCATCACCTGCTCGATCGCCGGGTTCAGCTCCCGCTCGGAGGTGGTGAAGCCGGGTACTTCGGCGTTGGTGGAGTCGGTGAGGAACAGGTCCACGCCCTCCTCGCCGAGGCGGGCGAAGGCGCGCAGATCGGTGATGCGGTCGTCGAGAGGGAACTGGTCCATCTTGAAGTCGCCGGTGTGCAGCACCATCCCGGCCTGGGTGCGGATCGCGACCGCGAGGCTGTCGGGGATGGAGTGGTTGACCGCCACGAACTCGCAGTCGAAGGGCCCGAAGCCACGGCGGTCGCCCTCCCGCACCCGCACCGTGCGCGGCCGGATGCCGTGTTCCTTGAGCTTGGCCTCCAGGAACGCCAGCGTCAGCTTGGAGCCGACGACGGGAATGTCGGACCGCTCGCGCAGCAGGTACGGCACGCCGCCGATGTGGTCCTCGTGGCCGTGGGTGAGTACCACGGCCACGATGTCGTCCAGCCGGTCCCGGATCGAGGTGAAGTCCGGCAGGATCACGTCCACGCCGGGCTGGGTCTCCTCGGGGAACAGCACGCCGCAGTCGACGATGAGCAGCTTGCCCGCGTGCTCGAAGACGGTCATGTTGCGGCCGATCTCACCTAGGCCGCCCAGGGCGATGACCCGCAGCCCTCCTTCGGGAAGGGGTGGGGCGGCTTTCAGCTCGGGGTGCGGATGACTCATACCCTGACGGTACCCGGAGAGCGGGACAGGGTGATCCATTGCCTGTGGGATCTCCTTTTCCCGACGGAGCGGGACACGCAGTGGCTGTCTCAGCACGATCGGATCACGCCGGCGGCCGGAACGGGGAGTGGTGAAAGCGGTACCACCTTCCGTGGCCGAACCGTTCGCCCGGTGCTGGAGAAGATCTCGTGCGCCCTGTCGTGTTTTCCGGCGTTATCTGCCTCCCGGTGGGCCTCGCCACTGGTCTACTCGGAGTAGTCGAGACGCGGGTGCCGTCGGCGCTCAGGAGCAAGTGGGCTGAGAGGGCCCCGAGGCAGCTTCCTTCGCTGGGCAAACAGATGGCGGTGTCCCCGAAGTGCTCGCCGGCCCCGCCCGCCATGCCGGAAGCCGATGTGGTGCCCCATGAACTCGACGACGAGGTCGCGCAGGGGCGGCTCGGCCGTGGTCTCGAGCCGGTCCAGGGAAGCCGAAGGTGACATCCGTGACCGCGATGTCGTTGTCGATGGTCTCGCTGCTCCGACGATGGGCAGGCCGTCGTCCGAGAGCGGCCGGGCCGCCTTCTGAGGCTACTCCGTGACCCGCTATCGGGGTTTCAACGAGCGCTCGATACGACCCGCCGCCATGAAGACGTACTGGCGCTCAGGTCGGCATCCGTCTCATCTGCCCGCTGCCCCAGCCCCAAGACAAGAGGGCAGCCGCGGCCGCAGCGACCGCTGCGGCCGCCGCGGGTGCCGGGGTGGCTTCACGGGTCGCGCGGGCGGTGAGCACCCCGCCCGCGATCACACAGAAGAAACAGGGCGAACCAACGGCCCGGGCATGCGCTCACGGCCGCTGAAGTATCGGGGTTGAACGTGATGTCGATCTTCGCGGTCCGTTGTGGTCGGCCAGAGTCGATTTCAGGGTGTTCCAGAGCTGGGATTGAGCATGTTCTGCGGGCTTGGATCGGGGGGCCGTGAGTGTGGGGAGACTGGGTGGGTGCTGTCCTGCGGCGGAGGTCTGACTCCTGACAGCGTTGACCGGGGTGTCTTGCTCACACTGTGTCGACTGCCGTGAGGGGCCACGAAGTTTCCGGACAGGGACCCAATAGGGTTGTCCTGAACAGGAAACGAGGAAGAAGTGGCGCCACCCAGTAAGTACTCGCCGGAGTTCCGCGAGGAAGCCGTCCAGATCGCGTTGAGGTCGAGCAAGACGATCTCCGAAGTCGCCCGGGAGCTTGAGCCGAACCCGGAGACACTACGCGGCTGGGTCAAGAAGCACCAAAAGCAGCAGGAACCGGCTCCCGATGCGGAACTGACGGTGAACGAGCGGGCGCGCCTGAAGGAACTCGAACGACGCAACCGCGAGCTGGAGATGGAAGTTACATTCCTGAAAAAAGCCGCAGCGTACTTCGCGAAGGATCCCCGGTAGCAAGCAAGTACGAGTTCATCGACGAGATGCGGCTCGACACCACGGAGTACGCATACAGCGTCGAGTTCATGTGCGGCCGACTCGGCGTCTCCAGATCCGGCTACTACGAATGGCGATCCCGCCCGGAATCCGCGAGGGCCCAGCGACGCGAGGAACTGAAACTGCTCATCGAGGAGGCCTTCGACATGTCCGACGGCACCTATGGCCACCGGCGCATCCGGGCTCAGCTGGACCGCTGGGGCGTCACCGCCGGCCTGGAACTGGTCCGCCGGCTCATGCGCGAGCTGGGCCTTGAGCCCTGCCAGCCGCAGCCGAAGAGGTTCAGCCTCACCCAGGCCACGGTCGGCCAGGTGCCGGACCTCGTCGGCCGCAACTTCACCGCTGACGCACCCGGCGAAAAACTCGTCGACGACATTACCTACATCGCGACCGGGGAAGGCTGGCTGTACCTCGCAACGGTCATCGACTGCTGCACGAAGGAAGTCATCGGTTACGCGATGGACGACCACTACCGAACCCCACTGATATCCAGAGCGATCCGCAATGCGGCACGGAACAGGAACCTCTCGGCCGGCGCGATATTTCACTCCGACCGCGGAAGCAACTATATGTCAGCCGAGTTCGGGAAGACGCTCGACCGGTTCGGGCTCCGCAGATCTTCCGGCCGCACCGGGATCTGTTTCGGCAACGCCATGGCCGAATCATTCTTCGGCGCCCTGAAGAACGAGCGTGTATCAAGGGTGACTTACCTGACCCGCGAGGCCGCCCGGCAGGACATCACTCGCTACATCGAATTCTGGTACAATCGCAAACGCCTCCACTCGGCGGTGGGTTACCGCCCTCCGCGTGAAGTCCGCGCCGAGTACGAGAAGTTGCGAATCGCCGCGTGAAATAGACGGTCAGACGCCCGTCCGGAAAACGCGAGACCCCTCAATTAGGCAGTCAAATTCCCTGTCCGAAAAACGCGAGGCCCCTCAGGGTGTCGCGAAGGCCTGAGCTCGGTGCCGAGTGGGCGTCTCATCGATCATGGCGAGATCGGTGGTTCCTGAACTGGGCACTGTCAGGATGGTGAGACGCTCTGCTCCGGGATTCGCAGTGAAGGTGGCAGTTTCCGGGTCAGTCCCGACGCGAGCTGGGTGCGGGCAATCCCGAAAGGGTGTAGCTCTTGCTGAGGGAGATGGTGGTTCACACCGTGAGTTGGTATCGGTGCTGGTCGGGGGTGGGGTAGACGCGGAGCCGTCCTACACCCGCTCATCCCCAGGCTCGATTCCGCGCTCGGCCCCCGGCTGCTCGTTCTTCGATGCCCCCGCAGCCGGGGGCACCGATGGATTCCACCGCGTGACCGCGCATAATCCGTTGCCTGGGCAGGTGGGGTAGCCCACGATGCCCGGATGCGCTTCTCGATCAATATCCCGAACTTCGGCGACTTCGCCGACCCCCGAAACGTGGCAACCGTAGCGGCGGCGGCCGAGGAGTCCGGGTGGGACGGGCTCTTCGTCTGGGACCACGTTCATTACCGGGGGTACTCGGGGCGGCCCTTCGGGGACGCGTGGATGCTGCTGACCGCCGCCGCACTCGCGACGTCACGGATCCGGGTGGGGACGCTGCTCACTCCGGTAGCTCGTTATCGGCCGCAGCAGCTCGCGCGGCAGGTGGCCACCTTGGACAACCTCAGCAGAGGCAGGGTCGTCTTCGCCGCGGGGCTGGGTGGGCCGGTCGAGGACGAGTACGGCAGCTTCGGCGACTCCACCGATCGACGTGTGCTCGCCGAGCGACTGGACGAAGGGCTGGAGTTGTTGGGGCGGTTCTGGACGGGCGAGGCCGTCGACCATCACGGTCGGCACTACCAGGCGCGGAACGTGAGCCTGCAGCCCGCCACCGTGCAGCGGCCCCGGCCGCCGGTGTGGATCGGGGGATTCTGGCCGAACCGTCCGCCCATGCGACGGGCCGCGCGGTGGGACGGCGCGGTTCCTCTGTTCAAGAACGCCCTGCATGGATACCCGCCGGACCGCGAGGACGTGCGGGAGTTGATCACCTATGTGCGCGGTCATCGAGAAGGCGACACCCAGCGCCCCTTCGACCTCGTAGCCGGCGGCGCCACTCCGGCGGACGCTGCCAAGGCCAAGGATGTGATCGGCCCGCTGCGCGACGCGGGTGCCACCTGGTGGGACGAAAGGCAACTCGATCCCGGCCCCGATGTGGACTGCCTGGCTCCGGTGCTGCGGCGCATCGAGGCGGGGCCACCGGTACTCGATTAGGCGCCCCTGAAGTTTCCCCGTGTCCAAGATCACGGGGAAACTTCACGTTCAACACCGTTGCGTTAGCGTCGTGAGCGGCCATTGAGACCGTGTTCGAAGAATGTGACGGTGGCGTGGACGGTGTAGTTCTGGCTGGTTGCGGGGCGCTGTCCGGCGTTCGGGCCGTACTTGCTGGTGGGGTTTTTGCGGGTGCGGGCCTTTACCCGTTGCCGTCGGTGAGCGGGCAGGAGGGCGCCCAGGGCAGCGTGGCCGATCGTGCCGACCAGGTCGATGAGGGTGCCGGGGAAGATTCCATGGCCGGCGGTGACGGTGCCGGCTGCGGCGGCCAGCAGGACGGTGAAACTGATCCGTCCCATGGGTACTTCCGGCCGTCCGGTCAGGGCGTCGTTGCCGGCGCGGATCAGGGCCTGGTAGGCGGTGAGCAGGGCATAGACCTCCTGGTCGAGGCCGTCGATGCTGCGGGAGCGCAGGACGCGGCCGTCGAGCATCGTGGCCTTGATCGAAAAGTACGTCGTTTCCGCCTGCCACCTGCGGTGATAGAGCTCGACGAGCTCGGCCGCCGGATACCGGGCAGGGTCCAGCAGGTTGGTGATCAGCCGCCACTGCTCGGTGCGGACCGTGCCACCGGCCAAGGTGACGGTGAGGGCCGCCTCGATCACGCGCACCGGCAGCAGTACCCGCAGGACGCCGTAGCCGATGCGGGCGAGGTAGGAGCCGTCGCCCAGGTGCTCGGCGGGGGTGGGGACGCGGCGGGCTCCGGAGCGCACCAAGAAACGCGCCCCGCTCCGATGAACGGCATCAAGGAACTCGTTGCCGTCGAAGGCCGCGTCGGCCAACAGGAGCATCGTCTCGTCCAGGGCGCTCAGAATTCGCTTGGCATAGGGGAGTTCCCCCTCGGACTCCGGTCCGAAGGCGGCGGCCATGAGCGCGCGGGTGCCGCACTCGACCAGGACCAGCAGCCGCAGCAGCGGATAGCCGAACTCCACGGTCTCCCCGGCCCGCTTGGGGTAGCGCCAGGTGACCGATTCGTCGTCGGGGGCGTGCAGCAGGCTCCCGTCGACGGCCACCGTGCGCAGGCCCCGGTGGAAGGACCCGGCCTGCCCGGGGTGGGCGACGGGCCCGGCGAGCGTCTCGAACAGGCGCTGCAGGGGTGCGGCCCCCACCCTGCGTCTGGCCCGCGGCAGCGAGGAAACCGCAGGACGCGCCAGGGCCAGGGAGGTCAGGGCGGCGGTCAGCTTGGACCACACCATGCGGTACGAGCAGTGCTCGAACAACGCGAGAGCGAGCACGAAGTACACCACCACCCGCGACGGCAGCAGCCGCAGGCGCTTCTCGCGCCGACCGGTCTCCTCCGGCACCGCGTCCACCAGCGCGAAGTCCACGATCTGGGTCAACTCCCCCAGATGGCCCGGCGCGAACACACCCCGCGCTGTCTCGATCGTGGACGTGATGACAGACTTCTCCTGCAACGGGACCCCTGACCTTGATCGACTTTCTTCGCCGATCGTTGATCTATCAGGTGGTCCCGTTGCTCTGTTCACAGGGCTTGACGTACAGCTCAGGGGCCAACCGCAACGGTGTTGACTTCACGTTGGGCTCCACCGCTGCCCTGGTGTTCACGCTTCTGCGGTAGCACCTATCCCGACACGCTGATCGAGATCACACGAAGGGTGGGGAGATCAAGAGAGCAGGTTTGGCCCGCCACAGAGCATTGGCTGGCCGTTTTCAAGGCTCTGGCCGCAGTTCCGTGATCCTCGAGCGCGTTGTGGCGTGGTCGGGTCCCGGCACATGCGATTCGATCGACTCTGGTTGATAGACAATCTCATGACCTACTACGCAGACCTGACTCCGTACACGTACGAAAGGGATAATTGGGACCCAGGAGCGTCAGGCTGCTGGCGAGGTGTCCCGCTGCTGAACGTGGGCTGGCTCAGCCGCAGTAAGACCTACTCGAAAGGGGCGCCACCTTCGGGGTTGGTAGACGCGCTGCAGCGTATGGCTCAGACGCATCGGGCCCAGCAGACGCGCGGCTGTCACTTCTGCCCTTGGTGTGCCTCGAGACTGCTCGGACCGCGGGGTGACAGTCCACGGGGCAGTTCAGAGATACGCGTCATGGGGAATGGCGTCGCCTACGCTGCTCCTGAGCTGGTTGCTCACTATGTCGAAGCCCACAGCTACTTGCCGCCGACTGGTTTCGTACATGCTGTGCTGTCGCCTGGTGCCTTCTCCTGACCCCGGGACTCATGGCTGGGTGAGGACGCGGGTCCGAAGGAGTGCGAACGAGGCCTGGCCATACATCGCTCTCTTGAGCGTTTTCACCCGGTTCACGTGTCCCTCGACGACGCCGGAACTCCACGGCAGTCGAGACGTCAGTCGGTTCAAGGGGCAGACCCACTGGCAGCGTCACCACGTCACATCCTCACTGTGAACCTATGGAACCCGGAACGGTTCACTTCGGGCCGATACGGAAGCGTCGGACTTTGCCGACGCTCGTGCGGGGGAGTTCGTCGATGATGTGCCAGTCGCGCGGTCGGGCGGCGGGTGGGAGATTGCCAGCGGCCCAGTCGGCCAGCGTTGTGGTCTCCGGTGGGTTGGCCCGGTCCTTGGGCACGACGTAGGCGACGGGTACGTGGTCGCGGATCGGGTCGGCCGTGGCGAGGACTGCGACTTCGAGTACTCCAGGGGCCTGGGCGAGCACGGACTCGACCTCGGTGAGGCTGACGTTCTCGCCGGAGACCTTGATGACGTCGTCTGCGCGGCCCACGAACCGAAGTGCTCCTGAATCGGGGTCGGCGCTGACGAGGTCGCCCGTGCGGAACCAGCTCGTGCCATCGGCCTGGTCGGCAAAGCTGCGACCGGTCGTCTCGGGGTCGTCGAGGTAGCCGGAGAACAGGTCGCGCCCGCGGACCCCGTGAACCAGCAGCATTCCTGGTGTGCCCGGCGCGGACGGCTGTCCGGTAGCCGCGTCCACGACGTCGACTCGACGACCGCCGAGGGGATCGCCGATGACGTCGTGGCGCAGCGGGACACTGGTGTCGCCGGTGACGGCGGCAACGGTCTCAGTCATTCCGTAGAGCTGGCGCGGGCGGCAGCCGATGATCTCGCTGAACCGCTCATGGTGCTCCTCCCCGAGGCTCTGTGCGAACCACACGTGCTCGAGCTTCAGCGGAGGCAGATCGTCGCCGCAGCGGGCGAGGATCATCCGGATCGGAGCGGCGAACAGGCTCGCGTGGGTGGCCCTGAGCTCATGTGCCTGGTGCACCCAGCGCGACGCCGAGAAGGTGTGGGTCAACGCGACGCTGGCGCCGACCGCGATGGCGGGCGAGAAGCAGTAGTACTGAGCGTTGGCGTGAAACAGCGGCAGCGTGACCAGCCAGCGGTGTTCCGGTCGCAGGTCGACTGCCGCGGCCATGGTCTCGGCGACGGTCGCGTAGTTCTCCTGCGTCAGCACCACGCCTTTGGGTTCCGAGGTGGTACCCGAGGTGAACATGACAGCAAGCCGGTCCGCCGGGGCGATGTCGGCGTCCGTTCCGGGCACGGGCGCGCCGGTGACGAGCGCGCCGCCGTCGGCGACGTCCAGGGCTGTCTCGGTCAACTCCAGCACGACGGGGACGGCTTCAGCGGCGCCTTCGCGGTAGATCTCCGCCCGGGTGGAGGCGCACACGCCGACGGCTGGAGTGGTGCGGCGGACTTGGTTGGCGATGTCCCGCGGTGAAGAGGCCGGGTCCACTGGCACGACCCAGGCGCCGAGCCGGGCGACGGCGAGCCAGATCGCGAGGAAACCCGGGCTGTTTCGCAGGGCTACGTGCACCGACGCACCCGGCATGACGCCGTTGTGCCGCAGCGTGCCCGCGGTTCGGGCAACGATCGCGTCGAACTCGTCGTAGGTGTACTCAACGGTGCCGGACTGGTCGTGGAAGAGGAGAAAGGTCGATCCACCGTGCGCGGCGACGGTGCGCGACCAGTGCGCGTGGAAAGTGTTCAGGTGTGTCATCAGGCCTCCGTCAGGTGGTCGCCGAAGTTCATCCAGTGCGAGGTGGCCGTCCAGCCGGCGTCGACCGGGATGCTGACCCCGGTGATCGCCGACGCCTCGTCGCTGAGCAGGAAGCTCACTGTCGACGCGATTTCCCCGGCCGCGACCAGACGACCGAGGGCAGCGTGTGCGGTCATCGCCGAAGCGTCGCGGGTGCCGCTGTCGAGCTTGCGCTGCAGGGTCGGGGTGAGAGTGAAACCGGGCGCCACGGCGTTGACCCGGATGCCGTACCGGCCGAGCTCGCCCGCCGCCAGCGTCGTCGCCGAGGCCAGGGCGGCCTTGGCCGGGGCGTAGGCGTGCAGCGGGAGTGGACGGTGAGCGTTGATGGAGGTGATGTTGACGATCGCGCCACCGCCGGATGCGACCATCAGCGGGGTGAATGCTTGCACGCAGGCCTGTGCACCGAAGTAGTTGACCTCCCAGACCCGTCGCATGGTCTGCGGGTCGTGGGTCAGCAGCGGTTCGACGTCCTGCAGCACGCCGGCGACGTTGACGAGCCCCGACGCCGCGGTGTCGGTCTCGCGTAGCCGAGCGGCGACCATGGTGACCGCTGCGTCATCGGTCACGTCGAGGCGGATCGCGCTGACCAGTTCCGGGAACTCGTCGGCCAACGGCTTGCAGGTGGCCGCGTCGGTATCGGCCGCGACGATGGTCCAGCCGTCGGCAGCCAGTCGGCACACGACGGCCGTGCCGATGCCACCGGCGGCTCCGGTCACGACGATGGCGTGGCCGGCCTCACGGCGCTGGAGTTGTCCTGCCCCGCGAGGGTCGGTGATGGGGTCGGTCATTGTCTCTCTCCCAGGGCGGGTGGGTGCCGTGAGCAGCGCGCTGTGGCGGGTGGGCCGGTCAACGGCGCCCGCCTCGATGTCAGCGATCACCGAGTCGCCTTTCTTCATGAACGCCATGGGCATTGGGCGTCTTGCCGGATGTGCTCCCGCCGCTCGTCGGTGGCTGCGCCCTCGACGAGCGGCGGGAGCATGCCCTGCATGCCGTCGTGTGGGGGCCGCAGCACCGGCACGGCGCGGGTCCGCGCTCCCCGAGGGGCGTTCTCGGTCGTTGTCGTGTCTCCTGCGCGCACGGGTGCGGGCTCTCAGCCCATCCAGACACCGCCGTTGACGTCGAGCGTCACACCGTGGATGTAGCTGGCCGCAGGGCTGGCCAGGAATACGGCGGCGCGGGCCACCTCGATCGGTTTGGCGATTCGGCCAGTGGGGATTCGGGACGCGTCGACGGTGCGGCCGCCGAGGATGGGGGTCTCGGTGACGCCGGGGACGATTCCGTTGACGCTCACGCCCTTCGGTGCGCCGCGCGTGGCCATCCAACGGACGAACGAGTTCAGCGCGCCCTTGCTGGCCGAGTAGTGCGGTCCGGACAACAGGCCGCCGTTGCGGCTCGCAAGGGAGCTCAAGATGACGATTCGGCCGCTGCCGCGGGCCTGCATGTGTGGGAGCAAGCGCTGGCAGATCCGCATCGGACCGGCGGTATTGACGGCCATGATTCTCTCGAAGCTCGCAGCCCACGCCTCGTCGTCATCGATGTCGACCACGGTCTCGTCCGGGCAGATCGCGCTGGTGATGACGACAGCGTCGACGTCACGGCAACGGTCGACGATGCCGGCCTGGTCGGTCGCGTCGGTGATGTCGGCGACGACCCATGTATGCCGGTCGGGGTGGGCCAGCGACGACGTGACGGCGTCATCCTGGGCGGCCACGTCGACCATGACGAGCCGGGCGCCGAGGGTGGCGCAGATGCGGCCGACTTCGAGGCCGATTCCGCCGACGCCGATCACGGCGACCCGCTGCCCGGCCAGGTTGACGCCCAGGGCGTTGAGTGGAGACTTCTCGGCAAGACTCATCGGATCATTCCTGGGGGTAGTTGTTCAGTCCTTGTAGGACGGATCGGTGCGCTCGAGCTTGCGCAGCAACGAGGGCCACTCGCGGTCGTTCGATGTGCCGAGGTCGTTGACCCACTGCGAGACGGTGAGGTCGATGATCTCGGCCGGCGGCACACGCAGCGGGCGTCCCGTGGCCTGGGCGAGCAGCTGCGTACGCGCGGACTTGTCGAGGTAGTAGGTCTCGGTGAAGGCGTGTCCGACGCTGCGTCCGACGGTGAGCGTGCCGTGGTTGCGCAGGATCAGCGCGATGTTGTCGCCCAGGTCGGCGATGAAGCGTTGCTGCTCGTCCTTGGTGAGCGCGATGCCCTCGTAGTCGTGGTAGCCGATGCGGCCGTGGAAGCGCATGGCGTGCTGGGTCAGCGGCAGCAACCCCTCCTCGAGGGTGCTCAGCGCCATCCCGGCCTCGGTGTGCAGGTGCATCACGCACTGGGCGTCCTCGCGGGCACTGTGGATTGCACCGTGGATGACGAACCCGGCGGCGTTGGGCCGGTGCGGGCTGTCTCCGATCACGTTCCCGTCGAGGTCGATCTTGACCAGGCTCGACGCGGTGATCTCGTCGAAGCCCAGTCCGAGCGGATTGACCAGGAAGTGGTGGTCCGGTCCGGGCACCCGCGCGGAGATGTGGGTGTAGATCAAGTCGTCCCAGCCGAACTTCGCGCACAGCCGGTAGGCCGCGGCAAGGTCTCGGCGCACGGCGATCTCGGCGTCGGTGATCGGCCCGGTGTCCTCGATCCGCGTGACAGGAAGCTCGAAGGAGCTGAACTCGGCGTCGCTCGGAGCGCTCGTCGTGGTCATGGGTCCTCTTTCATCGGTGTGGGGAAGTCGCCGACTGCGACAACTGGCAAGACTGAACGTCTAGTTCTTTGGCTTACGGTGGCGGGAGATCTGTCAAGCGGGGCCCGGTCAGATCTGGACGGCTGAGGTGTCGGTGATCCCGGCCCGCCGCGCCGCGGCGGCGTCCGTGCGGCGCTGCACCGTCAGGTAGGCGAAGATCGCCAGGCCGTAGACAGTCACCATCGTGCCCAGCAAGTACATCCCGGCGGTGTGGCTGCCGAACGCGTCCCGGGCCCAGCCGGTCAGGTACGGGCCGACGAAGCCTCCGAGATTGCCGACGGAGTTCACCATCGCGATCCCGGCGGCCGCCGCGGCACCGGTCAGGAACATCGACGGAATGCCCCAGAAGAGGACGTTGGACGACAGGATCCCGGACGCGCCGATGCACAGGCCGACGAGTCCGACGACCGGGGAGTCGGTCGCGACGGCGAGGAGCAGTCCGGCGCCGCCGAGCACCGCGGGCACCAAGATGTGGAAGCGGCGCTCGCCGGTTCGGTCGGAATGCTGGGCATTGAAGAACATCGCAATCCCGGCGCACAGGTAGGGCACGGCCGTAAGCAGGTTGGACTGAGTGGAAGTCAGGCCACCGAAGCCCTGGATGATCTGCGGCATCCACAGCGTGATGCCGAACAGCGCGGTGATGTTGAAGAAGATGCACAGCGAGAGTGTCAGGACACGGCGGTTGCGCAGGGTCTCGACCACGCCGTAGTGCCGCACGCTCTCCTTTGCACCACGCTCGTCGGCCAGCGTCCGGACCAGCCAGGTCCGCTGCTCGTCGGTGAGGAACGGAGCAGTGGACGGGCCGTTGGCGAGCTTGAAGAAGGCGATGATCCCGACGACGACGGCGAGCCCGCCCTCGACCAGGAACATCCACTGCCAGCCGGTCATGCCCAGGGTGTTGTCCAGGCCGGCGATCAGGCCGGTGGACAGGGGGGCGCCGATCAGCATCGACGCCGGCAGGCCGAGGACGAACAGCGCGGTTGCCCGGCCCAGGGCGCGTCGCGGGAACCACAGGCTCAGGTACAGGACGATCCCCGGGAAGAATCCGGCCTCGGCCACACCCAGCAGGAACCGCAGTGCAATGAACGACACCGGGCCCTGGACGAAGGCGAAGCAGGCCGAGATGACGCCCCAGGTCACCATGATCCGGGCGATCCAGATCCGCGCGCCGACCCGGTGCAGGATGAGGTTGCTCGGCACCTCGAAGAGGAAGTAGCCGATGGCGAAGATGCCCGCCCCGAAGCCGAAGAGTGTTGCGGTGAAGCCGAGATCGGTGTTCAGGTGAGACGCCGCGAACCCGAGGTTCACGCGGTCCAGGAACGCGACGATGTAGCAGAGGATGAGGAAGGGGAGGATCTTTCGCAGCAGGCGACGAATGGTCACCTCTCCGACTGACCCAGACTCAGTCATGTCGCCGTTCGACTCGACGGCACGGACAACTGTCATAGCGTGACTCCGGAGGTGGTGGGAGAGGCTCAGCGCTTCAAACAGCTCGGAGCACCAGAGACGGAGGAGACGGAGGCGAACACGCCACCGCAGACACAGACCAACTCGCTGGGCGAGCCGGAACTCTTCAGAGACCGCCGGCCTGCGGATGGCGCGGCACGACGGGCAACGGGACTTGCCGGAACGGGAAGTCGTGGGGCACTGTGGTGACTCACGCTCTAAGATGAACTGTACGTTCAGATAATTTAACGAGGTGCATTCGATGTCAACCCCTCGACGGGACGCAGTTGCCGGGTCTGCGCCAGGCGCCGCGAAGGGCACTGACCAGCCGGCTGTCACCCCAGGCAGAGGTCGCCGCGCGCGCAGCTCACCACGGTCCGAAGCTGCCATCCTGGATGCCGCATACGAACTCCTTCTGACCTACGGACTCGAGGCCACGACGGTCGAGGCGATCGCGGCCCGCGCAGGGGTCAGCAAAGTAACGATCTACAAGTGGTGGCCGAACCGCGCCGCGGTGATCATGACGGCGTTCCTCCGGAAATCGGGCAGCGTCCTGCCCTACCCCGAGGACTTCCACATAGACCACGTCGAAGACCGGCTCCTACAGATGGCCGAGGCATTCCGTGGCGCGACCGGGACCGCCGTAGCAGCGCTGATCGCCGAAGGGCAATTCGATCCTGAGATCGCTCAGGCTTTCCGGGACGGCTACATCAACGCGCGACGTGAGCAGGGCATCGACATCGTCAATGCGGCGATCACTGCTGGCATCATTCGCGAGGCAGACCCCGACGTCATCCTCGACCTCCTGTACGCGCCTCTGTACTTCCGCCTGATGGTTGGGCATCGGCCCCTCACCGACGCAGCCGTGCGCGAGCACGTGCGCCTGGTTCTGCGGGCACTCACTCCCGAGAACGACGGCCCCGGGAACTGAGCCGGGAAAGGTATCCCGCTGGCCACGTTGGCCCCGGTTATTCAGCGGAATTGGGTGGGCTGACGGCCTGACAGCAGAAAGGTGCCGCTGACCTGCAAGGATGCGAGTGTCTAGGTCGTATCCGGTGCAGGAGTCAGGACACCTTTCTGGTGAGCGAGCGTACAGGGTGGGACCGTGGGCTGTCCGTGGCGGCCGACGGCAAGGGGCTGGTCGGGCATGCGGGGGCGGTGCTGCTGCGCCGGCTGGCGGACCGAGTGGGGCTGACACGAGGACTCGCCGGGGTGCTTCCCTCCAGCACGAGTGCAGGGTGGCGGGAGCGGGCCGGGGTGCTCGTGCAACTCGCCGTGGCGATGGTGCTCGGGGCGCGGAGCCTGCTGGAGGCCGAGCAGCTCCAGCTTCACCACCAGGGCCTGTTCGGCCCTGCGGCCTCGGACTCGACGATGCGCCGCCTGCGGGCCGAGCTGGACGACAAGACCCTGGCGAAGATCGCGAAAGTCCGGCGGCGGGTGCGCCGGCAGGTGTGGACGCTGCTCCACCTGCGGCCCGGCGGCTTTCCGTGGCTCACGGTCGCCGGACGGAGGCTGACGGGCTGGATCGTCATCGACCTGGACGCCACGGTCATCACGAGCGCGTCCCGGAAACAAGGAGCCGCGGCCACGTTCAAGGGCACGTTCGGCTTCCACCCGCTGGGCAGTTGGCTGGCGAACACCGGCGAGAGCCTCGCGATGGAACTCCGCCCGGGCAACGCGGGGGCGAACACCGTGGACGACCACGTCCGCGTCCTGGCCGCCGCGCTGGATCAGATACCGCACTCCTCCCAGTCGAAGATCCTCGTCCGGGTCGACGGCGCGGGCGCCACCCACGGCCTGCTCCAGCACCTGGAGGCGCTGACCACGAAGCGGCGCACGGTCCGTTACACGGTCGGCTGGAAGATCACGCCCGAGGACGAGGCAGCGATCGCAAGACTCCCCGAAAGCGCCTGGGAGACCTCACTGACACAGGGCGGCGAGCTTCAAAAGGGTTATCAGGTTGCCGAGTTGACCGGGCTGAACACCCGCGACGGCTGGCCGGAGGGCATGCGGCTGATCTCCCCCAGCCTTCGGCCGGGAGGTGCCCCCACGCCGCGTGCGCCCGTCCCGGCGGCACCTGAAGAAGCTGACCGCCTTCGAGCGGAAGACCGGCCGGCGCTACTCGATCACCGCCACGAACATCCGGCACATGTGGGGCAGCGCCGGCTCCCACCAGATCCAGTTCCTCGACGCCCTGCACCGCGACCATGCCGAGGTCGAAGACCGCATCCGCACCGGCAAGGCCATGGGCCTGCACAACCTGCCCTCACAGTCGTGGCAGGTCAACACGGGCTGGATGCTCGCCGCGAACCTCGCGACCGATCTTGATGCCTGGCTGCGGCTGCTCACCCTGCACGACCGCGAGGACCTGGCCGACGCCGAGCCGGCCACCATGCTCCCCCAGCCTCCGGCCGGGGGGACCCCCATCCGTCTCTACCACCTGCCCGCCCGCCTGGCCCGCCACGCCCGCCGCCGCTTTCTGCGCATCGAGCGGACCTGGCCCTGGGCAACGGCGTTCACCACCAGCTGGAGCAGGATCACGCAGCTTCCGGTCGCCACCTGACGGCCGGCTCGCACCCCGACGAGGACCAGGAAGGAGGACAACCCGCAGTCTCCGGGCCCGTGGAACCCGGCGCACCCCGCGGCGTCACGCGATGGCCCGTCCTCCAGCGGGAGAGGACATTACGGGCGAACCGCCGCACCGATCAGCGACCGAAACCTGCTGACGAATCGAGGCCAGTAGAAGGCGGTGATCGGTGCATCGATGTGGACGCCCGCTGCTAGCTTGCTCTCGACCGCGCCCCGGGCCAGCGCCTTCGCCTGATCCTCGTTGTCGCTGGTCGTCTGCGCGATCACAATATCGTTGGCCATGCAACTACCTTTCCAGCTCGGGTACCGCGACCCTACCCAGCCGTCCAGGGCACGCCGAAGGTTGGTCGCTACCGGTGAAGGCGGGTGGGACTCACCCACCGACCTGCATCAGTCGCAGGTGCCGGCGCATGCCTTACGCCTCAATGGGTCCGGGGCAGGAGGGCTCCACGCAGCTGTCGGCGGGCATTCGTCCACGGCAGACAAGAAAGAACTCCAAAGGGTGGAACCGCGGCGCCCTCGTTCAGCCAGCAGGGCAGATGGCGGTGAGAGACGGCCGGTGCACAGTGCTCATGCCGCGACCTCCGTGGTCGGGCTTCCGCAAGGGTGCGCTCTGAGTTGCCTCGGCCAGCCGGACGAGGCGAACAAAGACTGAGGGCCTGGAGGCATCCCGCCTGGTTCGCCCGGCTCCGGCGGAGCATAGCCACCAGAACCGTGCCCGCATTCGGTGAGGGGCTGTGCCGGCCGCTGGATAGGCGGGCTTTTTGAGCGAGTCTGGATGCCCGCTCTGCGCGACGAGGGGGCTTCGGCGGATGTCTTCCGCTAAGCGGTGCGGGAACAGGCCCTTGGTCGGTGAAGCCGATTTCGGCGCCTACCAGCCCCTCATTCGCTCACGGCAGACGAGGAACATCTCGGAAAGGGTGGAATCCGCCGTGGGTCTATGTCAACGTACAACATCCCTGAACCACGGGCCGGTCAATCCGCCCCCTGACCCGCTGAGGAGATCCCTTTGGTGACGCATGCGAATGATCTGTTCGCTTACTCTTCTCGGCCTCGTCGTCCGCGACGCAGTGAACGCGCGGATGGCCTGCGATGGGCGAGCGCAACATAGACGACGATCGCCGGTTAGCGAAATCGGCGATCGTGGCGATCCTTGAAAGACGTTCGTGTGCACGGTTGTGCTTGGCGGTGGAGCTGCAGCGAACTCAGCAGGTATCGCTGATTCATGCGATGAAACAGCACCGGTCTGCTGCCAGGCAGATGAGCCCTTGCCTGGCTGGCGTAGGTCCCACTTTGAAGGAGAGTGAGTACCTCCTGTCCGTTCCGATCAAGAAGCTCCCGCCCAACTCCAAGGGGCAGGTGCGCTACCGGTTCGTGGTCGACGTCGGCGTGGACCCTGGAACGGGGAAGCGTAAGCAGTTGCGTCGTACGTTCGCCACACTCAAGGAGGCGCAGGCCGAGTATGCGCGCATCACCAACCGTCGTCAGGAAGGGACGTTTTTCCCACCCAACCAGATAACTCTCAATGAGTGGCTTGATCAATGGCTCACAATGAAAGCAGAGGACCTGGAAGGAACCACTATCTACAACTATCGGATCACCCTCGACCGGGTCAGGGGGAAAATGGGTCACATTCGTCTTCAGGGCCTTACGGAGGAGAGCGTAGAGGAGTGGATGCAGTGGTCATTGAAGCATGGGCGAGTACGTGGCGATAAAGCAGGAACTCCGTTGGGGGTGACCAGTGTAGAAATGAGCCTCGCCCGATTGAAGGACGCCTTGAATCGGGCAGTGACGTGTCGGCTGCTGACGATAAATGTGGCCCAGCACGTCACCATCCCCCGTAAAGCGCGTAAGGAGGAGCGGAAGGAAAAGCAGGAAGTGAATCCGTGGAACGTCAAGGAAGTTCAGACGTTCATTCAGGGCGTCAGGACAGAACGGCTCTATGCCCCTCTTCTGTTGTCCCTCATGGGTCTGCGTCCGGGTGAAGTCTGCGGACTCCGATGGGAAGACGTCGACCTGGAGAATGCCACGATGACCATAGCCAACACGCGGACGATGATAGGGAATCGATATGTGGTGGAAAAGGACACCAAGTCCCTGGCCGGAGAGCGTGATCTGCCCTTGCCGGCTCCCGTGCTGGCTGCCCTCAAGTCGTTCAAGGCACTCCAGGCCAAGGAGAAGCTCGTCCTCGGTGAGGCTTACTCGGACTCCGACCCGGGTTCGACGTAATTCGGTGGCCTGGAGGGCCGAATCTGGGGTCTGATCTGCGCGGACATGGGTGTGGCCGCCTGGAGGGCGTTTCTCTAGGCGGTGGTATTCCTGCTGGTCAGCGGGGTGTGGGCTGGAGGTCGAGGACCTGCTTGGGGTGAGGGATGGCGAGCTTGGCGAGCAGGTCGGTCTGCGGCTTGGTGAGGCCGGTGACCTGCTGGAACGTGCCGGCGGGGCCGGTGAAGGTCCCGACATGGAGGCGCTGGAGCTCGCGGCGGGCCCGGGGCCAGGTCGTGCCGGCCTGGGTCTCAATGATGCGGATGAGCAGGAGGGCGAGCCAGCACAGGATGACGTGGGCGCGGATGCGTTCTTCGAGCCGGTGGTAGACGGGCCGCAGGTCGATGATCTGCTTCATGTCCCGCCAGCCGCGCTCGACTTCCAGGAGTTGCTTGTAGCCCAGAGCGATGTCCTCGGCGCTGAGCTTGGGGTCGGAGCAGCGCAGGAGGTACTTGCCGTCGAGGTTCTCCTCGGTCTTGATCCTGGCGGTGTCGATGCGGAGCTTGCCGGCGGGGGTGGTGCGCAGGTAGCGGTTCAGGCCGGGCTTGTCGGTGATCTTCCCGCGTAGTTCGCCCCGTTTGAAGTCGCTGAGCTTGTCGGTGTCGGCGATCAACTCCTCGAGGTTGGCGACGAGTTGGGTGCGCATGTGCTGGTCGCGCAGCGCGGCTTCGGGGTTGTGGCAGATCACGAACCGGTCGGTGTCGCTGATCCGTACTTCCTTGACGCGCATGTTCTCAGCGATCTCGGTGTAGCGGCCCTGCCGGGAGAGGGCGGCCCTGACCTCGGGTGATCCGGAGCGGAGCTTCTCGCCGATGATGTAGGCGTGGTCGCCCTGCCGCAGGTAGCGGCGGTTGGCCTCGCTGGAGAAGCCGCGGTCGGTCACCCACACGATCTTGGCCAGGGTCCAGTCGCGCATGTCGTCCTTGACCTGCCGGATCAGCTTCTGGTCGGAGGCGTTGCCCGGCCAGCACCAGCAGCGCACCGGGATGCCGTCGCGGGTGACGGCCATGCCGATGACGATCTGGGGCAGGTCGTCGCGGGAGTCCTTGGACTTGCCGTAGGCGCGGAACCCGGCCTGCTTCGCCTTGTCGTCGCCCGCGTCGGCGTCCAGCCGGCGGCCCGCGTCGTCGCGGGCGATGGGGGCGTCGGGCTCCTCCAGCTCGAAGTAGGTGCTGGTGGTGTCGAAGAACAGCAGGTCCACCTCGAGGTTCAGCAGGTTGGCGACCTCGTCGAAGACCTGCTTCTCCAGGTCGCCGGTCACTTCATGGAGCCAGTCCATCGCCCGGTAGCAGGGCTGTTCGCCGATCTCGGCCAGGCGGTCGATGTGCGCGTCGTGGGTGATCCAGTCCGCTGCGGCGAGCTTGGACGACGGCGCCAGTGCCCGGTTGGCGACCAGGGCGGACAGCACCCGTTCGGTGGCGGTCATGTCCCGGCGGCGGCCGCGCTTGGGCTGCCCGACCCGGCCCACGATCTGGTCGATCTTCAGTCGGCGCCACAGGTGGTCGAGGACGTAGGTGCCGCCGAACGGCACCGAGGAGACGAACTCCAGGTCGGACGCGGCGGTCGCGGCCAGCGCGTCGCCCGGCTCCAGCAGCCTCGATAGAGACGCGACCAGGCGCCTGACCGCGTCGCGGTCGAGCTGGTCCTCGCGGCCGAAGGTGAGCAGGACCCTGGGCACCGCCCGACCCTTGGCCGGGTCCCACTCGTTGTGGGCCAGGTGGAGGTACCGGACCGTGCCGGACTTGTTCTCCCGCTTCGTCGTCTTCACGTACACGGCTCTAGACCATACGAGCTGCGGCCAGGACAGCGCAGGTGAATGGAAAAAATCGCGTCTCTAGGGACTTTCGGGCTTCTCTGCCTCTCGCAGCCCGATGACCTGGGCCTTCAGCTCCGCAGGACCTCTAGAACCCCCAAATTACGTCGAACCCGGGTCCGAGTACGTCGTGGTACACGAGACCGGGGAAGCCTTCACGATCAAGCAGCTCCGTAGACGCGCGTACCGGCTCATGGAGGTCCTTGGCCTCCGCCGAGTACGCCTGTACGACGCTCGCTCGTCCTGTCTCACCTATCTCGCCAACAACGGCGTGCCGGATCACATCCTCGCCCGATGGGCCGGGCACACGAACGTCAGGACCACGAAGAAGTGGTACGTGAAGCCGGACGTGGAGGACCTCCGCGGAGCCGCGACCACGTGGGACGGCCTTCACGGTTCTGAGGCGGAGAAGCAAGCGTGAGCCAGGAAGCCTGGCGGCGGAGCGATTTGCCCAGCCGTATGAAAGCCAAGATCGAGGTGGATTCGGACACCGGCTGCTGGTTGTGGACCGGCAGCTGCAACGGGGAGGGGCGGTCAGGCTACGGCCAAGTCTCCTACGAGGGAAAGGCGCAGCTTGTCCACCGTGTGGTGTTCCGGCTGCTGGCGGTGAGATCCCGGAAGGCTTTCAAGTGCGTCGTGCTGATCCTTGGGGCCGGCAGTATACGCTTTGCTGCAAACCGGACTATCTGGAAGCCACGTCGAAGCAGGAAGCTCTGCGGAGCAGGGGCTGGGAGAGCGCGCGTGTCAGGAGGATGCACTGTCCGGGCGGCCACGCGTACACGCCGGAGAGCTCGTACCTGGGTCCCCGAGGGTTCCGGCAGCGCCGGCGGTGTGGCGCTGCCGGGCGCGGGAGTCGCCGGGTTTTTCCCCGGCCGTGTGACAGCTCGTGACACGTGAGAGAGTTTGGGCGTGAGTGAGACACCACCGAACACCCTGCAATACCGCTTTGACGGGCCGGAAGAGGCTCCCGTCCTGATCCTGGCTCCCTCACTGGGTACCACATGGCACATGTGGGACCGGCAGATCCCCGAGCTGACGAAGCAGTGGCGGGTGTTCCGGTTCGATCTGCCGGGGCACGGAGGCGCCCCCGCCTACCCGGCGGGCTCGGTCGGCGATCTCACCGCGCGACTGCTCGCCACCCTCGAGGGCCTCGGTGTGCAGCGCTTCGGCTACGCCGGCTGCGCGTTCGGCGGCGCGATCGGCCTCGAACTGGCCCTGCGGCACCCGGAACGCGTCGCCTCCCTCGCCCTGATCGCCGCCTCGCCCCGGTTCGGCACCGCCGACGAGTTCCGCCAGCGCGGGGTGATCGTCCGGACCAACGGGCTCGACCCGATCGCCCGCACCGCGCCCGACCGCTGGTTCACCAGCGGCTTCGCGGCCGCGCAGCCCGCGATCACCGAGTGGGCCGTGCAGATGGTGCGTACCACCGACCCGGGCTGCTACATCGCCGCCTGTGAGGCCCTCGCCTCGTTCGACGTGCGGGCCGAACTCGGCAGCGTCGGCGTGCCGACCCTGGTACTGGTCGGCTCAGACGACCAGGTCACCGGCCCCGCCGAGGCCCGCACGCTGGTCGCCGGCGTGCCGGACGCCCGGCTGGCCGTCGTGCCCGGCGCCTCCCACCTGGTGCCGGTGGAGCAGCCGGCCGCGGTCACCGACCTGCTGGTCCGGCACTTCTCCACCGCCTGGCAGCCCGCCTTCGAGTCCGCCACCGGCCAGACCGCCCTGCCCGCCGTCCCGGACCAGGCCGCGCGGGCGGTGGTACCGCGGCAGAGCGGGCCCGTCGCCGAGATCGCCGCCGCCGTCCCGTCGCAGGCCCAGGGCAGGCCCGACCCGTACGAGACCGGGACCAAGGTTCGCCGGGAGGTGCTGGGCGACGCGCATGTCGACCAGGTGCTGGCGCAGACCGACAACTTCTCGGGCGACTTCCAGGAGTTCGTCACCCGCTCCGCCTGGGGCGAGGTCTGGAACCGGCCCGGCCTCGACCGGCGCACCCGCAGCTGCGTCACCCTCACCGCCCTGGTCGCCGGCGGCCACCTGGAGGACCTCGCCGTCCACACCCGGGCGGCCCTGCGCAACGGTCTCACCCCGGGGGAGATCAAGGAGGTACTGCTCCAGGCGGCCGTCTACTGCGGGGTCCCCGCGGCGAACAGCGCGTTCCGGGTGGCCCAGCAGGTTGTCCGGGAGGAGACCACCCCCCAGGAGTGAGCACCGGGCGACCAGTGAGCACCGGGCACCCCGCGCGGGTGTGGGTGCGGGGCAGAATGGGCTCATGAGGCTCACGAAGAAGTCGCACTCCTGCGTCCGCCTGGAGAAGGACGGCCGCACCCTCGTCATCGACCCCGGCGGGTTCAGCGAGGAGGACGCCGCACTCGGCGCGGACGTCATCCTGGTCACGCACGAACACCCCGACCACTTCGACGAGGGTCGGCTGAGGGCCGCCCTGGAGGCCGACCCGGCCGCGGCGGTCTGGACCCTGAAGTCCGTCGCGGAGCAGCTCTCGGCCGCGTTCCCGGGCCGTGTGCACACCGTCGGGCACGGCGACGCCTTCACCGCCGCGGGCTTCGACATCCAGGTCCACGGCGAGCTGCACGCCGTGATCCACCCGGACATCCCGCGCGTCACCAACGTCGGCTACCTCGTCGACGACGGAGTCCTCTTCCATCCCGGCGACGCCCTCACCGTCCCCGACCACCCCGTCCGGACGCTGATGCTCCCGGTCATGGCCCCCTGGAACAAGATCTCGGAGGTCATCGACTACCTCCGCGAGGTCCGGCCGGAGCGCGCCTACGACGTCCATGACGCCCTGCTCACCGATCTGGCCCGCCCGATCTACGACCGCCAGATCGGCGCGCTCGGCGGCTCGGAGCACCTGCGGCTCGCCCCCGGGGCGACGGCCGAGCTGTGAGCCGAGGCGGCGGTCGCCCGTCGGCGGCCGGGCATTGTCGGTGGTGCCGGGTAGGTTGTGAGACATGCGCATCGCCACCTGGAACGTGAACTCGATCACCGCCCGCCTGCCGAGGCTCCTGGCCTGGCTGGAGAGCAGCGGCACGGACGTGCTGTGCCTCCAGGAGGCCAAGGTCGCCGAGGAGCGGTTCCCTGCCGAGCAACTGCGCGAGCTGGGCTACGAGTCCGCAGTGCACGCGACCGGCCGGTGGAACGGCGTGGCGGTGCTCTCCCGGGTGGGCCTCGAGGACGTCGTCAAGGGCCTGCCCGGCGATCCGGGGTACGACGGTGCCGTGGAGCCCCGTGCCATCTCCGCGACCTGCGGCCCGGTCCGCGTCTGGTCGGTGTACGTGCCCAACGGCCGTGAGGTGGACCACCCCCACTATGCGTACAAGCTCCAGTGGTTCGAGGCGCTGAAGGCGGCCGTGGCCGGTGACGCGGCGGGCAGCCGCCCCTTCGCGGTGCTCGGCGACTACAACGTGGCGCCGACCGACGACGACGTCCACGACATCGCCGCCTTCGAGGGCGCCACCCATGTCACCCCCGCCGAGCGCGCCGCCCTGACCTCCCTGCGCGAGACGGGCCTGTCGGACGTCGTCCCGCGCCCGCTGAAGTACGACCACCCGTTCACGTACTGGGACTACCGCCAGCTCTGCTTCCCCAAGAACCGCGGCATGCGCATCGACCTGGTGTACGGCAACGAGCCGTTCGCCAAGGCCGTTTCCGACGCGTACGTCGACCGTGAGGAGCGCAAGGGCAAGGGCGCCTCGGACCACGCGCCGGTCGTGGTGGATCTCGACCTGTAAGGCTCCGGGGGCAGTTCCCCGGGTGACGGTCTTCGGTGAAGGGGCTGCCCGCGCGCCTGTGGTGCGGATGGCGGTACGAATGTCAGGCTGGGGGTATGAACATCCCTTTCCTGGGCAACCGGCGCGAGAAGCCAGGAGTCCGTGATCCCGAGGGCATTGCGGAACTCCTCGCCGAGTGTGAGCTGCTGCGCTCCCAGGCGTCCCGTGCCGGAGTCCGACTGGACGACTCCCAGGCCTCGTTGGAGGCGCTGGACCAGCTGGTGCCCGGGAGTTGGCGGGACGACGAGGACACGCTGACCTGGCTGGGCAACGACGCCGGACTCTATCTGGGCACCGTCATCGTGCGCACCGTGCCGGGAGCCGCCTGGGAGATCCGGTCCGACGGGCAGCCCGTCGTACGGCTCGCCTCCGGGCGGGAGTTCGACGTGGTGGACTCCGGACACCAATGGGCCGCCAGTGGTGTGCCCGAGTTGTCGCAGCTGTATGCCGAGGTCGCGGAGGCGTGAGACGCCGGGCCGCGCTCCGGTGTGAATACGGCTGATGGCCGCCCACCGCGTCGTCTTCGTGGCCGGCGGTCGTATCGCAGAGGACCGCACGCCCGAGGAGTTCTTCCCGAATCCGAGCAGTGACCGGGCCGAGGACTCCCTCTCCAAGATCCTCAAGCACCGAACGGGATGACGCGGAGAAGTCCGTCCCGCCGAACCTCGACTACGATGTGCTCTCCATTCCGGTGGGGGAGGGGACTTCGCGACCGGAGCGGGGACGCTGCCGCCGGGTGGGGCCTACCGCCCCACACCTGCGGGCGGCGGTTCACATAGGCCAGTCCCGTCCGGCGGCAGCCGGAGATCACTGCTCGCGCGGTGGAGACGACCCGCACCACGGGCCGCTCACCGGCGGGAAGAAGGTCAGCTGCGCGCCGGACGGGTTGCGCTGCTCACGAGCGGCTCAGACTTCTGCTCCTTCCTGCGTGAGCCGCGTGAGCTGGGTGGAGCGGGCGCGGACGGCGGCTCCGCCGAGGTCGCCGAGTTGGCGGCGGGCGTCGGCAGCGGGGTCTGCGCCGCGCGGGTCACGTCCTCCACCAGGTCCACCACATCGGGGCCGTACGCCTGCGAGTTGATGACCTTCAGCAGCAGGACGAAGGAGTTCGAGCCGTACTTGCGGGCCAGCCGCTCGTGGATGCGGGCGAGGTACCGGGTGGCGGCCTGGTCGGTGATCGCGCGCTGACCGCAGAACAGGAACACCGGCCGGGCATCGCGCCGTTCACCGGCGGTGAGCCGGGCGAGCAGGACGTACTCCGTCACCCCCGGTTCCATGCGGTAGCGCTCGGTGCCGATCCGGAAGGCGCCCCGGTCCGGCCCCGGCTCCGGATCGACGTTGACCCGAACCCCGGGCGGCATCGCCGACATACGGGCCACCATCCGCCGGTTCGGACACGTTCCAGGAGTCCCACCTTGAACTCAGTTTCATGACAGCCGCCTGACCTGACCCTATGAGGGCCGGGCCCCCTTCCCTGCTCAGCCCGGCGATACCTATCGTCCGGATATGTGCGAGCTCAGGAAGGAGGCCCTCAATGTCTGTCTACGTCGGTATCGACGTACACCGCAAGCGGTCACAGATCGCGGTGGTCGAGGACGACGGCGCGGTACGGGCCAACCGGAACGTGCCCAACGGGGTGGAACCGGTGCTGTCGGTGATCGGTGATCTGCCGATCGGGGCGCCGGTCGCCTTCGAGGCCGCCTACGGCTGGGGCTGGCTGGTCGAGCTGCTGGAGGACTACGGTTTCGAGCCGCACCTGGTGCACCCGCTGCGCTGCAAGGCCATCGCCTCCGCCCGGCTGAAGAACGACAAGGTCGATGCGGCGACCCTCGCGCAGCTGCTGCGCGCGGATCTGCTGCCGGAGGCATGGATCGCCCCGCTCCAGGTGCGGCAGCAGCGGGCCCTGGTGCGGCACCGCTGCCGGCTGGTGCGGCTGCGTACCCTGTTGCGCAACCGCGTCCATGCCGTCCTGGCGGACCAGGGCAGCGACCGGCCCGGCGGCTGCTTCACCGCCCCCGGCCGGGCCTGGCTGGAGGGCCTGGAGCTGCCGGACGCCTCGCGTCACGTGGTCGATGATCTTCTAGGCCTGATGGACGCCCTCAAAGAGCCGATCGACGCGCTGGATGCGCAGCTGCTCGCGCAGGCGCGGGGCGATCCCCGGGTGCGGGCCCTCACCCGGCTGCCGGGGGTCGGCGTACTCACCGCCCTGATCATCGCGGCCGAGATCGGCGACGTCACGCGCTTTTCCTCCGCGCGCAAGCTCGCCGCCTGGGCCGGACTGACCCCGACCGTCCGCGGCTCGGACCTCACCGTCCGGCACGGGCACATCTCCAAACAGGGCTCGCCCTGGCTGCGGTGGATCCTGTGCGAGGCCGCCCAGACCGCCAAGCGGTCGCCGGAGTTCGCCGATGCCTACCAGCGCCTCGCGCACCGCCGCGGCAAGAAGATCGCCACCACTGCGGTGGCCCGCCGCCTGCTGGCCCGCGCCTACCACCTGCTGCGCGATGTGCAGGCCCCACACGACCGGCGGGGGGCGCGATGACAGCGGCCGAGGACAACCGCCACGGGCGGTCGCAGACCCCGGGTGAGCTCGCCTTTCCGCATGAGACGGCCTGCCGGCCGCGCTCGATGACCTGACTGAGCAGCCCGGATCCCCGCACCATGGTCATGGCGCCGGCCTGTGCGGCCGGACGCCGAATGGGTGCTTGTGAGACCACTCCGCCGACCACCGCGCCGGGGACCACAACGACCACCCTGCTGAACATCCGTGACGCTCCCTCGGCCTCCATGGTCGACCACCGCTCGTCGGCCTCCAGCTCGTTCGTCCTCGCCCCGCTCGTTCCTCGCGGGGCTCCGGGCGCTCCAACTGGACCCCTCCCACGCGGCGGTCCGCAGACATGCCGCGAGGAAGCTCCGCAAGGAAAACGTCCCGGCATCCCACCGAAAGCCGCAGGCGGGGGTTGTCTACACCCCTTGACAGGCCCGGCCCTCATGGGTGACAGGCCCGGCCCTCATGGGTGCGGAAATGCAGGGCTCCCGCTCCGACGGGGGCCTTCGTCATGGGAACGGAGGAGAGCCTTGTCACGTGGGCTGAGGAATGCTCGTCCGAGGTTGCGTCGGGGTGCGGGGGCGCCGGTGCCGGGTCCGGGTCAGACATCGGAGGGCTGTGCGGCGGTGCCGATGATCTGGTCCCGGACGGCGAAGCGGGTGATCGTCTCGGTGCGGTGGTCGGGGACGGTCATCCGGTGCCGGCGTGGCCGGAAGGGGGTGAGATGCCGCGGAACGCGGACAGGAACCGCTGGGCTCCTCCGACGTTACGGAAGCCTTTCACGGCGCGTTCGCGCTGCCTCGTCGGCTGGTGGGAGTTCTCGGCCCGGTTGTTCAGGCCCTTGTGCGAGCGGTGCTCGACCGAGGGCCTGAACAACCGGGCCGACCCGCAGGAACGGAGCCTGTCCGTGACGACCACCCGCGGCACGGCTCCGATTCCTTTGAGGAGCCGACGGAAGAAGCGCCTGGCGCGGCCCTGTTGCGCCGGTTCCGGACGAGGATGTCGAGCACGGTGCCGGCGGCGTCCACGGCCCGCCACAGGTACTTCGGCTCCCCGCTGATCTTGATGAAGACCTCGTCCCAGGTGCCCTTGTCGCCCGGCCTCGCACGACGGCGGCGCAGACCGCCGGCGTAGGACTGCCCGAACTTCGCACACCAGCGGCGGACCGTCTCGTGAAACACGATGACACCGCGCTCGGGCAGCAGTTCCTCGACCTCGCGGAACGACAGCGGGAAGCGGAAGTACCGCCACGCGCAGTGGGAGATGACCTCCACCGGGTACCGGTGCCCCTGGTACGACGGCGGCGCGGACGACACGAGCGAACCCCTCCCCGGCACGACCAACTCCAAGATCATCCCAGGCCGGTCGGCCAACGTGACAATGCCCTTTCGCCTGCCTATCCCCAGTCGCAGCCGATGCCGTCGCGGTCGAGGTGACTGCCGTAGCCGGGCTCGCCGCGGTGGACGGGTGCGGCCCCGGCGGCTCGGGCGGCGGCACAGTTCTGGTAGTGGACACTGCCACCGTCGCTACTGCTGCTGCCGGAGTCGGCGGCGGACTTCGCGGTAACCGTCTCAGTTACCTCGACCTCCGCGGTCTCCGTCACGATCGGCGCAGGCTCGGGTCTCGCGGTCGGCGTGGCTGTCATGGTCGCGGTGACGGTGGCCGTCGGCTGAGCTTTGGCCGCGGCCGGCTTGGCGTCGTCGGCGGCTGGCTGCCGCCGCCTCCGGCGCCGATGCCGAGGAAGAAGGCCAAGCCGAGCGCGGGCACCACGTACCGTTTCCGCGCCCACTTCGGCGCGAGCCGTCCTGCTGCTGGCAGCGGGCACGACTGTCCCCCTTGCCCCCTCCAGCGCGTCCGGCCTGACCCCCTGCCGACGCCGTACGTCCATACCCCCGTCCCTGTGCGGCATCGACGGCGAACCGCCTGCACTCCGGCCCTGACACCGGCGCCCCATGTCTGGGCGGACCTGCCTCTACACTTCCCGTGTGATGTCGGCGCACAGGGGGTGCGCCTGGGGTGAAGGGGACACGCATGAGCTTGCGATGGGGTGCGGCCGCAGTCGTCACCGTCGGCCTCGTGGGAGGCCTGCTGCCGCCGGCCCCGCGGCCGCCGTGCACGGTGCCGTACCGGGTGACTTCAACGGCGACGGATACCGCGACGCGGTCCTGCCCGCACCCGGCGCCAACGTGTCGGGCAAGGAGGCGGCCGGGGCCGTCGTCGTGCTGTACGGATCCTCCTCGGGACTGTCGGCCTCCCGGCGTAAAACGATCACGCAGAACACGTCCGGGGTGCCCGGCACGGCCGAGGCGTACGACCGCTTCGGCGCGTCCACCGCGATGGCCGACCTGAACCGGGACGGGTACGCCGACCTGGTGGTCTCCTCGCCGTACGAGGACACCACCAAGGGCACCGACTCCGGTACGGTCACGGTCCTTTGGGGCAGCCGAAGCGGACTGACCAGCGGTACGAACCTGCCGACGCCGTCCGGCCGCCCCGGCTCCTACGGCCTCGACGTCGCCGCGCTCAGCACCGGCGCGGGCACCAGGACCCGTGTCCTGGTCGCGGGTTGGGACGCGTCCGTGCACTTCACCGGGCCCTTCAGCCGCAGCGGCACCTTCGGCTCGGCCACCCTCAACGAGAATACCCCCTCCCTGGAGTCCGTCGCCCTCGGCGACTTCGACAAGGACGCGGTGCCCGACCCGGCCGTCGTCACCAGCCGCCTGTCCGGCCTCAGCGGCGGCCAGATCTACACCAAGCCCGCCTACGGCAGCGAACTGAAGCACGGCAACGGACTCATTGCCGCCACCGGCGACCTCAACGGCGACGGCTACACCGACCTCGTGGCCGGCGACCCCGACGAGCCGGAAGTCGCGGGCGTGGACGGCGCAACGGGCGGCCGTGTCCTGGTCTGGTACGGCTCGGCACAAGGCATCACGAACGACACCAGGCCCGTGCAGATCACCCAGAACACCACCGGAGTCCCCGGCGCGAGCGAAAAGGGAGACGCCTTCGGCGGCTCCCTCGCCGTGGCCGACCTCAACCGGGACGGCCTCGCGGACATCATGATCGGCTCCCCGTACGAGGATCTCGCCACACCCCGCGCCGGCCAGGTGACCATCGTCCCGGGCCGCCGCACGGGCACCCTCGGCACCGGCGCCTACTCCTTCTCCCAGGACACCGCCGGTGTCCCCGGCGCCTCCGAAACGGACGACTTCTTCGGCACCACGGTCTCCGCCGGCGACATCAACAAGGACGGCAAACCTGAACTGTTCGTCGGCGCCGCGGAGGAGAACAACTCCACCGGCGCGGTATGGGTGTTCCCCGGCGGCACCTCCCGCCCGACCGCCACCGGCAGCCGTCTGTTCACGGCATCCTCCGTCGGACTCACCCAGGACCACGGCACACTCCTCGGCGGCAACGGACTGCTCTGGGTCATCTGAAACACCACACCCCAGGACACCACCCGCGCGTCCGGCCCGCGACGGCGAGCACCAGGAGGAACGAGAACTCCGGCTGGGGCATGGATCGGGAACCAGCGGTCCCGGGCCGCGACGCTGGCACCGGAGCGTGTGGAACAGCTCTCCGCAATCGGCATGCGCTGGACGTAGCTGCGTACGGGCAAACAGCGCGGGCCGGGCAGGAGTTCCTGTCCGGCCCCGCTGACGTTCCGAGACGGCATGAGGTCTATGCGGTCAACTCGGTGGCTGCGGCTTCGGGGATCTCGTTGACGGCCGTTACATGGCTCAGCAGTGCGTGACATTGGGAAATGAGCTGGTCATGGGTCATGACGGTGATGCCGTGCATCCTGCCGTTGAGCCCGTGTAGAGCGTGCGGCTTCGTTTCGTCCCAGTCATGAAACCGCCCGATGATGACGGCGGCACGTGGGTGGTACGCGACGATGTCGGGGCGCGCGGGCCGCGGGCCGAACTCTCACGTCCTCAGCGGCGGTGGACGCTGACGGCATAGCCGCCGCCGTCGTAAGGGGCGGCGTCCCAGGTGGCGAAGCGGTCGACGAGGGTGAGGCCGGCCGCGGCGCAGCAGTCGTCGTACTCCGGCAGCGTGATGCCGGGCGGCACGGGCAGGTGGGCCTCGTCCAGGCCGAAGCCGGCGACCATCAGACCGCCCGGACGTAGGGCCGCGGCCAGGCGCTTGACCACCGGGGCCTCGGTGCCGGCGGCGAGCAGCGGGAAAACGTTCCCTGCGGCGACCACGAGATCGAAGTCCGCTGCGACGCCGAGCAGGTCCGGCTCGAACCCGGCCAGATCCACCTGGAACCAGGGCAGTTCCGGCGCCTGCTGCCGCGCCACCGCCAGCATCGACGCGTCGAGATCCACCCCGACACAGTCGTACCCGAGCTCCGCAAGCCGGATCATGACCCGTCCGGTACCGCACCCGGCGTCCAGCACCCGCGCTCCGGCAGGCACGAGAGCCGCGCAGAAGCGTGCCTCACCGTGCACCTCCTTCCCGCTACGGGCCAGGGCCGCGAACCGTGCGGCGTACTCCTCTCCGGACTTCTCCCCGGTCAACTCGCTCCAACGGCTCATGAGGCCCACTATAGGTCGACCGTGTGCCCCTCGAAGAAGTGACCGAGCCCGCGGCGCTGAAGGCCGGCGCAGAGAAGGGCGGGAAGGTCAGCAGCCGCCGGCGCGGCGACGTCATCAGCACAACCGGCACCCGGCAGGCGGCGGGTGACGGCGAACCTCTTACCTGTGATCTCTCGGCTTCATGCCGGCAGACCACCTGGGGATCTGTCGCCTCATGACAGTGAAATCCGATGCCCATGCCACCCCGGTGTCGGTGGCGGACCGTCACACGCCTCCACGGTGACCAGCGGAAAGATGGCCAGCAGCGGCCCACGGTGACTGCCGGCCACCGGCACTGACACGAAGCCGACACATCGCGCGTGGGGCGCAGACGCCTCGGTGAGCACCCCAGGCGCCGCTGACCGGCAAAGGGCTTGGGGGTTGATCGGCGCGCAGATGGCCGGGCAGCGCCGCCGCCCTCTCCCCCTCCTCACGACCCGGAACGACACCGAACTCGCCACCTGCACCGAAGCCGTTCGCCATAGCCTGGCCCACCGACCAGCACAAACACCGAGCCGTGATGCCGATCGGCACCACCATGACCTGGCGGTCCATCAAAAACGTCAGTGCTCTACCGGCAACCGGTGTCAGCGGCACAACACCGGCCGTCACCATCCCGCCCCGGGCCAACACCGCCCCGGGCCAACACCGCCCCGGGCCAACACCGCCCCGGGCCAACACCGCCCCGGGCCAACACCGCCCCGGATCACTGACACATCAACACCGAAGCAATAAGGGCAAACTGTCGCAGATCATCACTTCGGCGTCGGTGCGGCGGCAGTCGTAGCCGGGGAGGCTGGACGGCTCGGGCAGCTCAGGGCGGCGGCGACGTCCGAGCAAGTGAACCTGTGAGTGAAGGTGGAACTCGGGCTGGTGCCGAGCCAGGCCCGGTCATGCTTCTCCGACACGATTCACAAACCGAGGAGGGGACGACAAAACAAAGGGTGTGAACGCCGGCGAAGGCGGAGAAATCAGTGCCAGAGGTGCATTCCGGGCCGCTGGTAAGCTGTGCCCGCGCTTCATTACACCGGGGTCCGTACCGAACGGTACGGGCCCCGGTGCGCTCCGGGCGCCAGATCAGGAAGGTGCCTCATGAACGCGAAGCCGTCGGCCTCCGGACTCTCCAGGGGCGGCACGTCCCCGCGAGTGACAGCGTCGCCGGAGGTGACCCCGGCCGCGTCCTTCGACGCGTTCGGGCTGCCGCCGGAGCTGGTGGAGACGATGGGAGGGCTCGGGGTGACGGAACCGTTCCCCATCCAGGCGGCGACGCTGCCCGACGCGCTGGCCGGCCGTGACATCCTCGGACGGGCACGGACGGGGTCCGGCAAGACGCTGGCCTTCGGGCTCGCTCTGCTCGTCCGGACGGCGGGCCGGCGGGCAGAGGCGAAGCGGCCGCTCGCGCTGGTCCTGGTGCCGACCCGGGAGCTCGCCCAGCAGGTGAGCGACGCCCTGGTGCCGTACGCGCGGACGCTGAACGTACGGCTGGCGACGGTGGTCGGCGGGCTGTCGATCAACCGGCAGGTGGCGGAGCTGCGGAGCGGTGCCGATGTGGTCGTCGCGACGCCGGGGCGGCTGGCCGACCTCGTGTCGCGCCGGGACTGCCATCTGAACCACGTTCGGATCACGGTGTTGGACGAGGCGGACCAGATGTGCGACTTGGGGTTTCTGCCACAGGTCTCGGACATTCTGGAACAGGTCCCCTCCGACGGGCAGCGGCTTCTGTTCTCGGCCACGCTCGACCGTCACGTCGAGCAACTGGTGCGGAGTCATCTGAACGAACCGGTCCACGCGTCGGTCGACCCCGGGGCGGGCTCGGTGAGCACGATGGACCATCACGTCCTGACCGTTCATCCCGCCGACAAGTACGCCACGGCGACCGAGATCGCCGCTCGGGACGGCCGGGTGCTGATGTTCCTGGACACCAAGGCGGGCGTCGACCAGTTCACACGTCATCTGCGGGCCAGCGGTGTGCGGGCCGTTGCCCTGCACAGCGGCAAGTCGCAGCCGCAGCGCACGCACACGCTCGCCCGGTTCGCGGACGGTGACATCACCGTGCTGGTGGCCACCAACGTCGCGGCGCGGGGCATTCACATCGACGCGCTCGACCTCGTCGTCAACGTCGATCCGCCGGCCGACCCCAAGGACTACCTGCACCGCGGCGGGCGCACGGCGCGGGCCGGACAGTCCGGGACCGTGGTCACCCTGGTCACTCCCGCCCAGCGGCGCGAGGTGAACCGGATGATGTCCGACGCCGGTGTCCGGCCGACCGTCACCCCGGTGCGCTCCGGCGAGGCGACGCTGACCGCCCTCACCGGTGCGAAACGCCCGCCGGCTGGGACGAAGGCCAACAGCGGCAACATGCCCTTCCGCGGCCTCGGCAGCCGTCCGGGCCGTCCCGTCAAGGAGTCCCGCAAGGCCGCCGAGGCCCGCAAGGCGGCGGAGGCCCGGGCGGCGGCCCGGGTGCGCAGGGGCCACTGACCCCGGACGGACCCCACCCAGCTTGACTCTGTCGGGATCTTGGTTGCGCCGTGAGGCGCAACCAAGATCCCGACAGAGTCAAGCTGAGATCCGGTGAGCCTCAAGCCGTTGACCATTGCATCCATTGTGGGTGCCGCGGAGAAACGCGACCGTTCGACCCGGGACTCCCCACGCAGAACTCCGTGCGCTCGCCGAAACCCTGGTGGGGCGCGTCCTGCGTGACCACCTGGACATGCGCACCGCATTCCTTGATCAACGCCGAGAGTCCGAGCAGCGAGAAGACGTCGAAACGATGCACGGCCGGTTCCGCCGTGGCAGGATCGCGGTTGACGACGAGGAGCGACTCGGAGTTGTCCGGCAGTCCGAAGAAGGCCTGCTTGCGCCTGAGTCCGCGCTTCCACAGGTAGGTACGGGCGATCCAGCCCAGCGCGGCGAAGAGGCCGGAGGCGACCACACCCAGAACAATGTTGCGTACGTCGTCACTCATGGGCGCGCATGTCAGCGGGCTCGAGCAAACCCGTGTTCGAGGCGTCCGGGGAAAGGGCGTCCGGGAGGCCGCGGCGGCACGCCCCGCGAGGTTCCTGACGCGGGCATGGTGATGGATTAGGCCGCGCGAACGGCCCTTCAACGGAGGTGCGCATGCGTCATCGTGTCAGACGGAAGCTGACGGTTCTGGCGGTCGCCGCCTTCGTGGTCTCGTCGGGAGCGGCAGCGCCGCCCTCGGCCGCCACACCGCAGGGCGGCGGGCCGCAGGACGGCGGGCCGCAGGGAGGCGGACCCGGCTGGCCCCCTGCCAAGACCCCCGTGGCCGTCGGCTACGGCGGAGCGGTCTCCAGCGTCGACGCCGACGCCTCCGCCGCCGGGATCGAGATCCTCAGGAAAGGCGGCAACGCCGTCGACGCGGCCGTCGCCACCGCCGCCGCACTGGGCGTCACCGAGCCCTATTCGGCCGGGATCGGCGGAGGCGGCTACTTCGTCCTCTACGACGCCGGGTCCCGCGCCGTGCGGACCATCGACGGACGCGAGACCGCCCCGCTGACCGCCGACTCCGGCCTCTTCCTGGAGAACGGCACGCCTCTCCCCTTCGCCGAGGCCGTCACCAGTGGCCTCGCCGTCGGCACCCCGGGCACCCCGGCCACCTGGCAGCGGGCGCTGGACACGTGGGGCACCACGTCCCTGCGTACCGTCCTGAAGCCCGCCGAGCGGCTCGCCCGCGACGGCTTCACCGTCGACAGCACCTTCCGCGACCAGACCGCCGCCAACGAGGCCCGCTTCCGTCACTTCCCCGACACCGCCGAACTGTTCCTGCCCGGCGGGCGGCTCCCGGTCGTCGGCACCACCTTCAAGAACCCCGACCTCGCCCGCACCTACGCGGAGCTGAGCAGAAAGGGCGTCGACGCGCTGTACCGGGGCGGCATCGGCCGGGACATCGTGAACACGGTCAACAAGCCGCCCGTGGACCCGGCCTCCGGCTGGAACGCCCGCCCCGGCGAGCTGTCCACCCGGGACCTCGCGGCGTACCGCGCCAAGTTCCAGCCGCCCACGAAGACGTCGTACCGCGGTCTGGACGTCTACTCCATCGCGCCCTCCTCCTCCGGCGGCACCACAGTCGGCGAGGCCCTCAACATCCTGGAGCGGACCGACCTCTCCCGGGCCGACGACACCCGCTACCTGCACCGCCTCATCGAAGCGAGCCGCATCGCGTTCGCGGACCGGGGGCGCTGGCTCGGCGACCCCGCCTTCGAGGACGTACCGACGGCGGAACTGCTCTCCCAGCGGTACGCCGACTCCCGCGAGTGCCTCATCGAGGACGACGCGGTCCTCACCAGCCCGCTCGCCCCCGGCGACCCGCGCGATCCCGCGCCCTGCGCGGAGGGAGGCACCTCGGCCCCGACGACGTACGAGGGTGAGAGCACCACGCACCTCACCACCGCCAACCGGTGGGGCAACGTCGTCGCCTACACCCTCACCATCGAGCAGACCGGCGGCAGCGGCATCACCGTGCCCGGCCGCGGCTTCCTGCTCAACAACGAGCTGACCGACTTCTCCTTCGCCCCGGCGAACCCGGCCGTACACGACCCGAACCTGCCGGGCCCCGGCAAGCGGCCCCGGTCGTCGATCGCCCCGACGATTGTGCTCGACCGGCACGACCGGCCGGTCGTGGCGCTCGGTTCGCCCGGTGGTCCGACCATCATCACCACCGTGCTGCAGACCCTCACCGGGTTCCTCGACCGAGGTCTGCCACTGGTCGACGCGATCGCCGCGCCGCGCGCCAGCCAACGCAACACGGCCCGCACGGACCTCGAACCCGGCCTGTACGACAGTGCGTTGAGGCAGAAACTGGAGGCGATCGGGCACTCGTTCCAGGAGAACCCGGAGATCGGCGCGACCACCGGTGTGCAGCGGATGCCGGACGGCCGATGGCTCGCCGCGGCGGAGAAGACCCGCCGGGGCGGCGGTTCCGCGATGGTCGTGCGCCCGGAGCACCGGTGACCCGGTGAGACAGGTGGGCGGGCGGGGAACGGCGCCTTCCGGCGCGGTGAGCGGGTGTCGGAGAGGCGCCCGGCCCACCCGCTCACCGTCCGGGAGCCGGCGCCTTCCCGGGCCCGTGGCCGGTCCCGGGCCTCAGCGTCTGAACCACCGGCCTCCGGATCCGAGCCCGCCCTGCCTCGGCACCGGTCCCGTCGGCCGCGGCACCGGTACCGGTACCGGACCCGCTCTCGTCCACTGGACCCGCCCCCGCCCGGAACGTGAGGTTCCTGTCCGCTCACCGTCCGGAAGCCGGCGCCTCCCCGGGCCGGTGGCGGGCCTCAGCGTCCGGGCCCGCCCCTGCCTCGGCTCCGGTCCTGCCGGGCTCGGCCTCGGTGCCGGCTCCGCCCCTCGCCCCGGTCCGGAACGTGAGGTTCCCGTCCGCCGCGTCCACCGTCACCCGGTCGCCGCCCTGGACACTGCCGTCCAGCAGCAGCCGGGACAACTGGTTGTCGACCTCGCGCTGGATGGTGCGGCGCAGCGGCCGCGCCCCGTACTCGGGCTGGTGGCCGCGCCGCGCCAGCCAGTCCACGGCCGCGTCGGTGAACTCGACCGTGACGCCCTGACCCCGCAGGCCGCGTCGCGTCCCCTCCAGCAGCAGATCGGTGATCTGCCGCAGCTCCCCGGCGCTGAGTTGGCGGAACACCACCACCTCGTCGATCCGGTTGAGGAACTCGGGCCGGAAGTGCTCCCGCAGCGGCCGCAGGATCTGCTCGCGCCGCGCCTCCTCGTCCGCCTCCGCGCCGCCCGTCGCGAAGCCCAGCGTCGCACCGCGCCGGGTGATCGCCTCGGAACCGAGGTTGCTGGTCATCACGACGACGGTGTTGCTGAAGTCCACCGTCCTGCCCTGGGCGTCGGTCAGCCGGCCGTCGTCGAGGACCTGGAGCAGGATGTTGAAGACATCCGGGTGCGCCTTCTCCACCTCGTCGAGGAGCAGCAGCGAGTACGGATGCCTGCGCACCACCTCGGTCAGCTGCCCCGCCTCCTCATGGCCGACGTACCCGGGCGGGGCGCCGACCAGCCGGCTGACCGTGTGCCGCTCCTGGTACTCGCTCATGTCGAGGCGGACCATCCGGTCGTCGCTGCCGAACAGGGCCTCGGCCAGCGCTCGGGCCAGCTCCGTCTTGCCGACGCCGGTCGGCCCGAGGAACAGGAAGCTGCCGATCGGCCGGTCGGGGCTGGCGAGCCCGGCCCGGGAGCGCAGCACCGCGTCCGCGACCACCCGCACCGCCTCGTCCTGGCCGACGACGCGCTGGTGCAGGTGCTCCTCGAGGCCCAGCAGCCGGTCCTTCTCCTCCTCGGTGAGCCGGCTGACCGGGACGCCGGTCTGCCGGGACACCACCTCGGCGATCGCCTCGGCGTCCACCATCAGACTCTGTCCCTCGTCGACCCGGCCCTCACCGCCGGCCTCGGCGATGCGCTCCTTCAGTTCGCCGATGCGGTCGCGCAACTGCGTCGCCTGCTCGTACTTCTCGTCGGCGACCGCCTGGTCCTTGTCGCAGATCAGCTGCTCCAGCTCCTGCTCCATGGCGCGTACGTCCGTGCCCTTGGTCCGGGCCCGCAGCCGAACCCGGGCGCCGGCCTGGTCGATCAGGTCGATCGCCTTGTCCGGCAGGCGACGTTCGCTGAGGTAGCGGTCGGACAGCTCCACGGCCGCCACCAGCGCCTCGTCGGTGTAGCGGACCTGGTGGTGGGCCTCGTACCGGTCGCGCAGTCCGCGCAGGATCGCGACCGTGTCCACGGGCGTGGGTTCCGGCACCATGATCGGCTGGAAGCGGCGAGCCAGCGCCGCGTCCTTCTCGATCCGGCGGTACTCCTCCATCGTGGTCGCGCCCACGATGTGCAGCTCGCCGCGGGCCAGCGCCGGCTTGAGGATGTTGCCGGCGTCCATCGAACCGCCCTCGCCGCCGCCTCCGGCGCCCACGACGGTGTGCAGCTCGTCGATGAAGACGATCAGCCGGTCGGAGTGGGCGCGGATCTCGTCGACGATGGTGTTCATCCGCTCCTCGAAGTCGCCCCGGTAGCGGGTACCGGCGACCACGCCCGTCAGGTCCAGTGAGACCACCCGCCGGGTCATGAGCGCGTCGGGCACGTCCCCGTCGGAGATCCGCTGCGCCAGCCCCTCCACCACGGCGGTCTTGCCGACGCCCGCGTCACCGATCAGCACCGGATTGTTCTTGCCGCGCCGGGAGAGCACCTCGACGGTCTGCTCGATCTCCTCCTCCCGCCCGATCACCGGGTCGATACGGCCCTCGCGGGCCAGCTCGGTCAGGTCACGGCTGTACTTGTCCAGCGTCGGTGTGCCCGTCGCGGGGCGGGGGCGTTCGGTGCGCGGCTGCGCGGAGTCCGGCGCGTCGGGCGGCAGCGGCATCCCGGCGGAGGCGAACCGGGCCGAGTGCAGGATGTGCCCGGCGGCCGAGTCGGGGTTGGCGGCCAGGGCGCTGAGGACATGCTCCGGGCCGATGTCGCCGGCTCCGGTCGACCGCGCCATGTCGTGGGCTTTCAGCAGGGCCCGTTTGACGGCGGGGGTCAGCGAGAGTGACGTCGGCGGAGGGGCGTCGTCCGGCCCGTGCTGGACGGGCCCGGACCGTTTGTCGATCTCCGCCGCCAGCGAGTCGGGGTCCGCACCCGCCCGGCTGAGCAGGCCGCGGGTCGGCTCGGTGGCGAGCGCGGCGCGCAGCAGGTGCTGGGTGTCCAGGTCCCGGCTGCCGTGCTCGGCGGCGTACTGCGCGGCGCCGCGCACCAGCTCCCTGGCCGGCTGGCTCAGCAGCCGGCCGATGTCGATCTGCCGGGGGCGCGGCCCGCCGAAGAAGCGTGCGAGGAATTCTCCGAAGGGGTCCGAGCCGTAGCCCTGCGGACCCGTGAACCCGCTGCTCATGGACATCCGTTCCGGCGCCCCGCGGGGTCCCCCTGGGCCGGGCGGAACCGGGGACCCGAAGGAGGCCCGGGGCGCGCTCACTGCTCGACGTACGGTCCGGACGCGGGTGCCCGACCGTCTCCCGGTTACACTCGTGCGTGTCCCCGCGGTGCGTGCGGTGCCCGCACGGTGTGGGTCTGGCGTGTGCGGTGCCTGCGGCGCGCTCGTAGAACACCCTCGCACGATCGCTCCGGCGCAGCACCTCGGAAGCGGGCCGGCGTAGCCCGTCGGCGGGACGTTCGGTGGGTCCGCGGGTCCGTGCTCAGTGGGCCGTCAGGACGCGGGGCCGGCGGCGGTGATCGCGACCGTGTGTTCGGCGTGGGCGGCGCGCGAGCCGTCTTCGGTGCACAGGGTCCAGCCGTCGGGCGCGGTGCGGAAGCCGTCGGTGCCGCCACCGATGAGCATGGGCTCGATCGCCAGGACCATGCCGTGCCGCAGCGGCATGCCCCGGCCCGGCCGGCCCTCGTTGGGGACGGGCGGGTCCTCGTGCATACGGCGGCCGATGCCGTGCCCACCGAAGCCGTCTAAGACGCCGTAGCCCGCCGCGCGGCACACCGTGCCGATCGCGTGCGCGATGTCCCCGATGCGGTTGCCGACGACGGCGGCCTCGATGCCCGCCGTCAGGGCCCGCTCGGCGGTCTCGATCAGCCTCATGTCGCCCGCACGCCGGGTGCCCACGAGGAAACTGATCGCCGAATCGCCGACCCAGCCGCCCAGTTCGGCACCGAAGTCCACCGACACCAGGTCGCCGTCGCGCAGCCGGTAGCCGTTTGGGACGCCGTGCACGATCGCGTCGTTGACCGACGCACAGATGACGGCGGGGAACGGGGTCGGGGCGAAGGAGGGCCGGTAGCCCAGGAAGGGCGAGCTCGCACCCGCCTCGCGCAGCACGTCCCGAGCCACCTCGTCCAGCTCCAGCAGGGACACATCCACCCCGGCGGCCTTCCGCACGGCCTTCAGGGCGGTCGCGACGACCTGGCCCGCCTCATACATCGCGTCGATCGACATGTCGGTCTTCAACTCCACCATGCCAATTACTATACCGGTATTAGAATGGCGGCATGGTACGCACCCCTCTCACCCCCGAAGAGCGCGAACGCGGCGAGCGGCTCGGCCGGCTGCTGCGTGAGGCGCGCGGCGACCGGAGCATGACGCGGATCGCGGCGAGCGCGGGCATCTCCCCGGAGACCCTCCGGAAGATCGAGACCGGCCGGGCCCCCACCCCGGCGTTCTTCACGGTGGCCGCCCTCGCCCGCGTGCTCGACCTGTCGATGGACGAGCTGGTGAGCCGCTGCGCCCCGGTCGTACCGCCCGTGGTGCCACCCGTCGTGCCGTCGGTCGCTGCCTGAGCCGGGGGCTGGGCCAGGGCCGGGGGCTGGGCCTGAGTCCGGGCCCGAGCCGGAGTCCCATACGCGGGCCGTCCGCCTGCCCGCCCGTCGCGCGACGGGCTCAGGGCGGGACTCACCCACCGGAGTGCGAATCGTGATCGACCCCGCGGGTTGACGGCGATGGTCTTGGCAAGGCCGCCCGAGAGGCATACGTTCGTCCCTCTACGCCCTCTCTACGAGCGTAGAGGCGCTGACGTCGCGTCGAAGGAGTAGCTCATGGCACACGTCGTACGTGCCGCCCTGGTCCAGGCCACCTGGACCGGCGACACGGAGTCCATGTTGGCGAAACACGAGGAGTACGCCCGCGAGGCGGCCCGGCGGGGTGCGAAGATCATCGGGTTCCAGGAGGTCTTCAACTCCCCCTACTTCTGTCAGGTCCAGGACGCCGAGCACTACCGCTGGGCCGAACCCGTGCCCGACGGGCCGACCGTCCGCCGGATGCGGGAGCTGGCCCGCGAGACCGGCATGGTGATCGTCGTGCCGGTGTTCGAGGTCGAGCAGTCGGGGTTCTACTACAACACCGCGGCCGTGATCGACGCCGACGGCACCGTCCTCGGAAAGTACCGCAAGCATCACATCCCCCAGGTCAAGGGGTTCTGGGAGAAGTTCTACTTCAAGCCCGGCAACCTCGGCTGGCCCGTCTTCGACACCGCCGTCGGCAAGGTCGGCGTCTACATCTGCTACGACCGCCACTTCCCGGAAGGCTGGCGGCAACTCGGTCTGAACGGCGCCCAGTTGGTCTACAACCCGTCAGCCACGCACCGTGGCCTCTCGTCCTACCTCTGGCAGCTGGAACAGCCGGCCGCGGCCGTCGCCAACGAGTACTTCGTCGCCGCGATCAACCGGGTGGGCCAGGAGGAGTACGGGGACAACGACTTCTACGGAACCTCGTACTTCGTCGACCCCCGTGGACAGTTCGTCGGCGACGTCGCCAGCGACAGCAAGGAGGAACTCGTGGTCCGGGACCTCGACTTCGACCTCATCGAAGACGTGCGGCAGCAGTGGGCGTTCTACCGCGACCGCCGCCCCGACGCCTACGAGGGGCTGGTGCGGCCGTGACCGACGACCTGCTGGGCCGGCACCGCTCCGTGCTCCCCGACTGGCTCGCCCTCTACTACGAGGAGCCCATCGAGATCACCCACGGCGAGGGCCGCCACGTCTGGGACTCCGCGGGCAACCGGTACCTCGACTTCTTCGGCGGCATCCTCACCACCATGACCGCCCACGCCCTGCCCGAGGTGACGAAGGCGGTCGCCGAGCAGGCCGGGCGGATCATCCACTCCTCCACCCTCTACCTCGACCGGCAGATGGTGGAACTCGCCGAACGCATCGCCCAATTGAGCGGCATCCCGGACGCCCGCGTCTTCTTCACCACGTCCGGCACCGAGGCCAACGACACCGCCCTGCTGCTCGCCACCACCTACCGGCGCGGCAACTCGATCCTGGCGATGCGCAACAGCTACCACGGCCGCTCCTTCAGCGCGGTCGGCATCACCGGCAACCGTGGCTGGTCCCCGACCTCCCTGTCCCCGCTGCAGACCCTGTACGTGCACGGCGGCGTGCGCACCCGAGGCCCGTACGCCTCGCTCGGTGACGACGACTTCATCGCGGCCTGCGTCGACGACCTCAAGGACCTGCTCGGCCACACCCGCCCGCCCGCGGCGCTGATCGCCGAACCGATCCAGGGCGTCGGCGGCTTCACCTCACCGCCCGACGGGCTGTACGCGGCGTTCCGCGAGGTGCTGAACGCACACGGCATCCTGTGGATCTCCGACGAGGTGCAGACCGGGTGGGGTCGCACCGGCGACCACTTCTGGGGCTGGCAGGCCCACGGACGCAACGGCCCGCCCGACATCGTGACCTTCGCCAAGGGCATCGGCAACGGCATGTCCATCGGCGGTGTCGTTGCCCGCGCCGAGATCATGAACTGTCTGGACGCCAACAGCATTTCGACGTTCGGCGGCACCCAGGTCACCATGGCGGCCGGCCTGGCCAACCTCACCTACCTGCTGGAGCACGACCTCCAGGGCAACGCCCGGCGGGTCGGCGGCATGCTCATCGAACGCCTGCGGGCCGCCGCCGCCCAGGTGCCCGCGGTACGGGAGGTGCGCGGGCGCGGGCTGATGATCGGCGTCGAGCTGACGAAACCGGGCACCGACGAGGCCGACCCGCAGGCCGCCTCCGCCGTACTGGAGGCCGCCCGCCGGGGCGGACTGCTCATCGGCAAGGGCGGCGGCCACAACACCAGCGCCCTGCGTATCGCCCCGCCGCTGTCCCTCAACGTGGCGGAGGCCGAGGAGGGAGCCGCGATCCTCGAGCACGCGCTGCGGAGCGCACTGTAGCGGCCCGAAGGGCTGGGCCCGGTCGGTCTCCCGAACCGCGCCCAGCCCTTCGAAGGTGACCAAAGCCGAAAAAGGGACCGCCGCATGATCACCGCCCCGCGCCGTGACCAGTGCGATCGGCCGTGCCCCCCGTGCCCGGCGAAGCCGTCGAAGGGCGCGGGGAACCGCGCGACAGCCACCGACGACCCGCAACTCTCCACCACAACCCAGCGGAGGGTCAACGCATGAGCCGCACCGTCATCCGTGGTGGCCTCGTCATCACCGCCTCCGACGAGATCCACGCCGACATCCTGATCGAGGACGGCCGCATCGCCGCCCTCGCCGCCTCCGGCACCCCGGCCGCCGCCGCGTTCACCGACGGCCGGGTCGTCGACGCCACCGGCAAGTACGTCATCCCGGGCGGCGTCGACGCCCACACCCACATGGAGCTGCCGTTCGGCGGCACCTTCGCCTCCGACACCTTCGAGACCGGCACCAGGGCCGCCGCCTGGGGCGGCACCACCACCGTCGTCGACTTCGCGGTGCAGAGCGTCGGCCGTTCCCTGCGCGAGGGGCTGGACGCCTGGCACGCCAAGGCCGAGGGCAACTGCGCCATCGACTACGGCTTCCACATGATCGTCTCCGATGTGACCCCGCAGACCCTCAAGGAGATGGACCACCTGGTCGAGGAGGGCGTCACCTCCTTCAAGGGTTTCATTCGGCCGCGTGACCAGGGGTTTTCTAGCGGAGTAGGCCGTGTGCCGTGCGAGATGGCGGCGTGAGGGGGCGGGTGGGCCGGGGCGTGGTCCCGGCCTGTGTCAGGGGTGGCGTGGTCGGCGGGTATGAAGGGATGGCTGGGAAATGACTCGGACTCTGATTACCGGTGGTCTGGTGATCACGGCCGCGGACGAGGTGCACGCGGATGTGCTGATCGAACATGGCCGGGTGGTGGCGTTGGCGGCGCCGGGGACGCAGGAGTGGACGGCTGACCGTGTTATCGACGCGTCGCAGAAGTACGTGATCCCGGGCGGGGTCGACGCGCACACGCATATGGAGCTGCCGTTCGGTGGGACGTTCGCTTCGGACACGTTCGAGACGGGGACGCGGGCGGCGGCGTGGGGCGGGACGACGACGATCGTTGATTTCGCGGTGCAGTCAAAGGGCCATTCGCTGCAGGCCGGCCTGAATGCCTGGCTGGAGAAGGCGGACGGGAAGTGCGCGATCGACTACGCGTTCCACATGATCATGTCGGACGTGAACGAGGCGACGCTCAAGGAGATGCCGAAGCTCATCGAGCATGGCATTTCCTCGTTCAAATTGTTTATGGCCTATCCGGGGGTCTTTTATTCGGATGACGGCCAGATCCTGCGGGCGATGCAGGTGGCCGGTGACACGGCCGGTCTGATCATGATGCACGCGGAGAACGGCATCGCGATCGACGTCCTGGTGGAGCAGGCCCTGGCCCGCGGCGAGACCGATCCGCGCCATCACGGGGAGGTCCGCAAGACGCTCCTTGAGGCGGAGGCCACCCACCGGGCGATCCAGCTCGCCCGGGTGGCCGGCGCGCCGCTCTACGTCGTCCACGTCTCGGCCCAGGAGGCGGTGGCGGAGCTGGCGGCGGCGAGGGACATGGGGCTGCCGGTGTTCGGCGAGACCTGCCCGCAGTACCTGTTCCTGTCGACGGACAATCTGGCGGAGCCGGACTTCGAGGGCGCCAAGTACGTGTGCTCGACGCCGCTGAGGCCGAAGGAGCATCAGGCGGCGCTGTGGCGGGGTCTGCGGACGAACGACCTCCAGGTGGTGTCGACGGATCACTGCCCGTTCTGCTTCGTGGGCCAGAAGGAGCTGGGCCGGGGCGACTTCTCGAAGATCCCCAATGGCCTGCCTGGCGTCGAGAACCGTATGGACCTGCTGCACCAGGCTGTCGTCGAAGGGCACATCTCACGCCGCCGCTGGATCGAGATCGCCTGCGCGACCCCGGCCCGGATGTTCGGCCTCTACCCGCAGAAGGGCACGATCGCGCCGGGCGCCGACGCCGACGTGGTGATCTACGACCCGCACGTCACCCAGACGCTCTCGGCCGAGACTCACCACATGAACGTCGACTATTCGGCGTACGAGGGGAAGACGGTGACCGGCCAGGTCGAGACCGTGCTCTCGCGGGGTGAGGTCGTCATCGACCAGCGCAAGTACGTCGGTCACGCCGGCCACGGCACGTTCGTCCCGCGCTCCACCTGCCAGTACCTGGGCTGACCCCCAGGACCTCCCCGCACCGATTTGAACTGGAGGTCCCGCGTTGGACTTCGGACTCGTCCTGCAGACCGACCCGCCGGCGTCGCAGGTCGTCGGGCTGATGCGCCGGGCGGAGCGCAACGGCTTCCGCTACGGCTGGACCTTCGACTCGGCCGTGCTGTGGCAGGAGCCCTTCGTCATCTACAGCCGGATCCTGGAACACACCACGAAGCTGCACGTGGGTCCGATGGTGACGAACCCCGGCACCCGCACCTGGGAGGTCACCGCCTCCACCTTCGCCACCCTCAACGAGATGTACGGCAACCGGACCGTCTGCGGCATCGGCCGCGGCGACTCCGCGATGCGGGTCGCCGGCCGCAGGCCCAACACCCTGGCCCGGCTCGGCGAGGCCATCGAGGTCATCCGCGACCTCGCCGAGGGCCGGGAGGCGCTGGTCGACGGCAACCCGGTCCGCATCCCGTGGATCCAGAACGGCAGGCTGCCGGTCTGGATGGCCGCGTACGGCCCGAAGGCGCTGGCGCTCGCCGGCCAGAAGGCCGACGGCTTCATCCTCCAGCTCGCCGACCCCTTCCTCACCGAATGGATGGTCAAGGCGGTACGGAAGGCGGCCCAGGACGCCGGCCGGGACCCCGACGCCCTCACGATCTGCGTCGCCGCGCCCGCATATGTCACGGCCGACGACTCGCCCGATGCCCTGGCGCACGCCCGGGACCAGTGCCGGTGGTTCGGCGGCATGGTCGGCAACCACGTCGCCGACCTCGTCGCCAAGTACGGCGAGCACTCCGCCATGGTCCCCGACGAGCTCACCACGTACATCAAGGACCGCCACGGCTACGACTACAGCCACCACGGCCGCGCCGACAACCCGTCCACCGACTTCGTCCCCGACAAGATCGTCGACCGCTTCTGCCTCCTCGGCCCCACCGGGGCCCACATCGACAAGCTCCGGCACCTCAAGGACCTGGGCGTCGACCAGTTTGCCGTCTACGACATGCACGACAACCGCGAAGCCACCATCGACGCCTACGGCACCGACATCATCCCCGCCCTTCGCTGACGAGGTTGTTCGGTCCAGGCACCGATGCAGCTGAACGGCGGCCATCTACCTGTTCCCGATGACGCACCATGTGGAGTGCGTCGCCATCCTCGGACCGGCCGCAAAGGGTTTCTGACCTGACCCTATGAGGGCCGGGCCCCCTTCCCTGCTCAGCCCGGCGGTACCTACCGTCCGGATATGTACGAACTCGGGAAGGAGGCCCTCAATGTCTGTCTACGTCGGTATCGACGTACACCGCAAGCGGTCACAGATCGCCGTGGTGGATCGCGAGGGTGCGGTGCAGGCCAACCGGAATGTGCCGAACGGGGTCAAGACGGTGCTGTCGGTGATCGGGGATCTGCCGATCGGGGCGCCGGTCGCGTTCGAGGCCGCCTACGGGTGGGGCTGGCTGGTGGAGCTGCTGGAGGACTACGGTTTCGAGCCGCACCTGGTCCACCCGCTGCGGTGCAAGGCGATCGCCTCCGCCCGGCTGAAGAACGACAAGGTCGACGCGGCGACCCTCGCGCAGCTGCTGCGTGCGGATCTGCTGCCGGAGGCGTGGATCGCCCCGCTCCAGGTGCGGCAGCAGCGGGCCCTGGTGCGGCACCGCTGCCAGCTGGTGCGGCTGCGTACCCGGCTGCGCAACCGCGTCCACGCTGTTCTGGCGGACCACGGCTGCGACCGGCCCGGCAACTGCTTCACCGCCCCCGGCCGGGCCTGGCTGGGCGGCCTGGAGCTGCCGGACGCCTCACGTCGCGTGATCGACGATCTGCTGGGCCTGATGGATGCCCTCAAAGAGCCGATCGACGCCCTCGACCGGCAGCTGCTCGCCACCGCACGGGGCGATCCCCAGGTCAAGGCGCTCACCCAGCTGCCGGGGGTCGGCACGCTCACCGCCTTGATGATCGTGGCCGAGGTCGGGGACATCACCCGCTTCCCCTCCGCGCGCAAGCTCGCCGCCTGGGCCGGACTGACCCCCACCGTCCGCGGATCCGATCTGACCGTGCGGCACGGCCACATCTCCAAACAGGGCTCCAACTGGCTTCGGTGGATCTTGTGCGAGGCCGCGCAGACCGCGAAGCGGTCGCCGGAATTCGCCGCCTCCTACCAGCGCCTCGCCCACCGCCGCGGCAAGAAGATCGCCACAACGGCGGTGGCTCGCCGGCTGCTCACGCGCGCCTACCACCTGCTGCGCGCCGTGCAGGCGCAACAGGGGGCGCGATGACAGCAGCCGATGACAACCGCCAGGGGCGGTCGCAGACCCCGGGTGCGCTCGCAAACATGCATGAGACGGCCTCACGGCCGCGCTCGATGACCTGACTGAGCAGTCCGGATCCCCGAACCATGGTCATGGCGCCGGCCTGTGCGGCCAGACGCCGAATGGGTGCTTGTGAGACCACTCCGCCGACCAGCACGAACTCCGGGGATGCCAACGACCGTATCCGCGAATATCCGTGACGCTTCCTCGGCCTCCATTCTGGGTCACCGCTCGTCGGCCTCCAGCTCGTTCGTCCTCGCCCCGCTCGTTCCTCGCGGGGCTCCGGGCGCTCCAACTGGACCCCTCCCACGCGGCGGCCCCACGGACACACCGCGAGGAAGCTCCGCAAGGAAAACGCCCCGGCATCCCACCGAAAGCCGCGGGCGAGGACCGTCTACGCCTCTTGACAGGCCCGGCCCTCATGAGTGCGGATTTGTGCGTGCGCATGATGCGCGGTGTGGGCGTTACGGGCGATGTCTTGACGCTGAAATGACGCTCGTGACGCTCATTTGACGCTCTTTCTGATGGGGTGTCAGGTGGCTTTGGGTTGCAGAGTGAGGGGCTCGGGTGAGGGGGAGAAGCGCCTGAACGATCTGCTGCGAACCACGCGGCAACTGTCTCGGAAAGAGACAGCGAGGAGTCACGATGCGGTGACCGTGGAGACCGGCGCTCCATGGGACCGTGCGCGTTCCGGCGCTCACGCTGTCTCCCCGAGGTGGGGAGGGCGCAGTTCGGCCCGATCGGTGCCAGGGAGGAGAGGTCCTATCGGAGGCCGTGGCGGTCGAGGCGGTGGATGAGGCCGGGGCGGCGTTGATTGTCCTCGCGAAGGCGGGTCAGCCGCTGGTGGAAGTCCGTGTCCTGCCCGGTGTGGGAGGAGGCGTCGCGCAGTTCCGCGAGGAGGGTGACGGCCTGGTCGTAGGCGCTGGTCTTCTTGGTGGCGATGTGCGCCTCGATCTTCTGCCAGGCCGATTCGGCCTCGCTCGCGAGGGCGGTCAGGCGCTGGGCGCGGGCGGTGGTCCGTTCGTGTTCGGCGCGCTTCTGGCGTTCGGCGCGCCGTGTGTGGGCGGCGTCCAGGAGTTGGGCGGCGGAGCGGCGCCCGGGGACCGTGGTGGGTGCGTCGGCGCCGTGCAGGCGGTGCAGGAGTTCGGTGCGCAGCCCGGGTTCCGGGCCGAGGGCGAGCCGCAGCAGCAGAGCGTCCTTCTCCTTCTGGGGCATTGCGGCGATCAGCGGGGCGAGTTCCTTCTTCGTGGGCCTGGCCGGTTTCTTGGGCGCGGCGGGACTGGCCTGGGCCGCGACTGTCAGCAGGTCGTTGTCCACGCGCAGGAAGTCTGCGAGCGCGCTCTGCGGGGCGGTCAGTTCGCCGAGCCCGGCCGGGACGGGCGGCTCCGGGCAGGTCTGGTACTCCTCTTCGTCGTCGTCCTCGAGTTCCCAGGCGGCGAGCGCGGAGAGCCAGGCGAGGTAGAGGGGGCGCAGGTCGCCGGTGGCGAGTTCGTCGCGGACGCCGATGAGGGCGGCCAGGGAGTCGTCGGCGCCCTCGACCCAGTCGCCGCCTTCGTCGTCGCTGGTGAGGTCGAGCAGGAGGTGGGTGCGGGTGGTCCAGGCGTCGACGTGGTGGTCGAGGCAGTACGGCTTCACCGTGGGCAGAGCCAGGGTCTGCCTGGGCAGGCGGAGCATCAGACGGTGGGTGCCCCAGTTGGTGACGTACAGGTGCGCGTCGAAGTAGCGCTCGACCATACGGCGCGGATTCCCGCTCAGGTCACCCCAGTGGTAGGTGTTGGTGAAGCTGGTCGCGGTGATCCGGGCCCGGGTGGAGATGGCCCGCAGCTGTTCCTGTTCCTCGCGGCTGAGCGGCCGGTCGAGGGCCTGGAACTCGTAGTACTGGTACTCGCTCACATGGCGGACCCTACCGCCGCCGCGGGTGGGTGCGGGCGGGGAACGGCAGCGGTGCTGCAGCCGGCCGCCGCGGACAGGCTGCGGTGCAGCGACAAGACGAAGCGCCCCTCCGCGGCCACGATCCGAGCGCTGGGCGAGATCCTCACCGGCGGTGGCTTCTACGGAGGCGAGGCGGTCAGGGCCTTCGCCTGGCCGCTGGCGCTTACCGGGCCGGGTCCGGCACCCGCTGTCGGGGCGCAGAGCCCGGTCAGGGTCCTGCCGAACTTCGACGTCGTGGAACTCGACGGCCTGGCCCCGGCCGAGGCGCTGCTGCTCGACGCGTTCGCGACCCGGTCCGCCGACCATGTCTGGACGCTGTCCACCGCCTTCCTGTCGAAGGCCCTCCACGCAGGCCGCGGCCTGGAGGAACTGCGTCGCTTCCTGACCGAGGGCAGCCCAGGAGAGGAACTGCCGCAGACCGTCACGGCTTTGCCGGCCGACGCCACCTCCCGCACCGAAAAGGTACGGGATCTGGGCACGTGCCACCTGCTGGAGTGCGTGGACGAGGCACAGGCCGTGATGATCGCGAAGGACCGCAGGGCGGGCGCGCTGTGCTCCCGGCGAGGCACCTCATGGTGGCTCCCGACGATCTCCCGGCCTTCCGCACCGCGCTGCTGAAACTCGGCTGCGTCCTGCCCGCCCGCCCCTGAGCGGAAGGTTCACGCCCAGGGCGCGGTCCGCGGGGCGTGGGCACGTGCTCGGAGCGCGGTGAGGGCGGCGGCTCGGCCGGTGGGGGTGAGGGAGAGGGTGGAGCGGCGGCGGTCGCGGTACGCCAGGAAGCCCAGGGCCTCGCCGGGACGCAGCCACTGCCACAGGAAGTGGCGGGTGTCGTCGGGCCGTGGGGCGCTGCCGTCGGCGAGGGTGAACGCCTCGGCGGCCAGGGTGTGCACGGCGGCGGTGAGGTCGTCGAGCGTGAGCTCCCCGTCGAGCAGGGCTGCGGCGGCGGCTTCGGCGAGCTCGGCTCGGACGCCGTCGCCGAACCAGGCGTGGGCCGCGGTGGCCTGCAACAGGGCCGGGTCGGCGAGGTGCTGCCGGCCACGGGCGGTCAGGGCGAGCTTGCGGTGCCGCTTGGCGAGCAGCCGCGCCGCACGGGCGAGTTCGTGCAGTTCGGCGAGGCGGACGACGTCGTACTCGGTGCGCGGCACCATGCCGGGCAGATACCAGTCGTAGCGTTCGGCGGCCTCGATGACCAGGGCGCGCGGCAGGTCGCCGGCCTGGGTCAGCGTCACTCCGTCGCCGACCGACTCCAGCAGCCAGCGCAGGGGTTCGGCCGTGTCGGCGGGTGCCTCGGGCGCCACGCTCAGCAGGTCCGTTACGGTGCCGCGCAGTCGACGGCGGGCGGCGGGCGGGGCCTCGGCCCAGGTGCGGCGGCGCTCGCCGTGGACGGCGTCCAGCGGGGTACGGCCGTCGTGCGCGGGGTGCGGGGTGGTGAGCCAGCGCTCCAGATGTTTGATGCGGGCGGCGGCGTACCCCCGGGCGCCGGGCACCAGGGCGCCGTCGTCCAGCGCCCGCTCCAGCAGCCGCGAGGCGTTGCTGCGGGCGACAGCCTCGTCGATGCCCATCACCGGCCCCCAGGTGAGCAGGGCGGTGTCCGGCGGGGTCACTGGGGAAGCGTCCACCGCCCGCCGGTAGGCGGCCCGCCCCTGATCGGGCGAGTGCTGCCACGCGTCGAGGATCTCGCGGGTGACCTCCGACGTGCAGACGGCCGCGGTCCGGGGCCTGCCGGCGTCCTGGAGGAGTTCGGCCAGGGCGGTGAGGATGTGCGGGTATTCGGCGGGCTCGGCCATCCACTTGACGGGCAGCTCGTACCAGCAGAACCGCTCCACATCCTCCTGGGCAAGCGAGCCGGCCGGGCCGCCGTCCGGCAGCAGCCAGCCCAGCAGCCGGTCCCGCACCTCGCTCGTGTCGTCGGCGCGCGTCATACGTGTCCTTCCCTACCGAGTTCCCGGTCGAGTTCGATGGTCCGGCGCCGTACCCGGTCCCGGTGGAACCCCGGCCGGTCCGCCGCCCGGAGAACGGCACGGGCGGTCGCGGCGTCACCCTGCTGCAGGGCGTAGGAGACCAGGGCCTCCAGCGGCTGCCAGTCCTCCGAGCCCAGCACAGTCGCGGTGGCGGTGAGCCGGTCCACCGCCCCGGCCGCGACCTGGGCGTAGGCGCGAAGGCCCAGAATCTCACGGGCGCGGAAGTCCCAGCGGGCAGAGACGTACTCGCTGTGCAGCGCGCAGGCCGGAGTCTCCACCAGGTCCAGGCCGGCCCGATCCTCCAGCGCCTGCTTCCACACCTTGGCACGGGCCCGGGCGACGACCTTCGGAGCATGCGCAGCGCCTCCAGCCAGCTCGGCCGCACCGAGCCCGTCCGCCGCAAGACGCTCCCCTAGCTCCAGCAGATGACTCCACAACGGCTCCAGATCCACCCCGCGCACCACCCCGCCCGACCGCTCCCGCGTCAGCCGCGCATCGAAGTCGTCCCAGTGTCGCCGCCGCAGTCCACCACGCACGCCACGGCGAACCACACGTCCCAGTACGACCACTCGCCAGCGGTGCCGGATGAGGCCACGGCTCCGGGCCGAACGTCGGCAGCCTGCGTCGGGGAGAGGACTTGTCCGCCGTGCTCACCAGCGCATTGTCGCACCGAAGACGATGGCGCTCGCAGCACGCCTCGGCATAGCCTCACGGACATGACCGAGGCATGGACCGACCACGAGTTGAAGGCGCTCCGCGCCGCCTGCCACACCGCGGACGGCCCCTCCCTGCTTGCCCTGCTGCATACGCATGACCCCGCCGGCGTGCTGCAGCAGTGCGGAGACGCACTCACCGCAGCCGTCTTTCGGGGTGTGCCCGGTGGCCGGGAGACGGCGATCGCGTGCACGTCCACCCTGCGTGAACGGGGCTGGCCCGGCGACGAGGTCCTCGCCGAACAACTCGACACGGTGGGCGGCGGTGCCGTCTTGGTGCTGAGGCCGCTGCCGGTCGATCTGGAGGAACTCTCCGGTCTGCTCGAAGGCGACCCGGCCTGGGGCGGTGGCCGCATCGACCTGGACACCGGCGAGTGTCGGCCCGCCCTCGTGGACACCGAGGAGTCAGGGGACGAGGACGAACCGGCAGGCACCGAGCGGTGGCTCCCTGTTCCGTGCGCCGGATCACGCGATGCCTACCGGGACATGGAGGACTTCATCTCCACCCTCGACGACCGGGACCTCGCCCGGTTCCTCGGCATCGCGATCCAGGGCCCGGGAGCCTTCCGCCGTTTCAAGGACATGCTGGCCACCTCACCGGCACAGCTGCGGCGGTACTGGTTGTTCGCCGCGGAACGGCAGTACGGCCGGGCTCGAGCCTGGCTCGCCGATCAGGGTTACCGGCCCGCGCCACCAGGCGGTCGTTGATCCGGGCGCGCTTACGGTCCCCAGTGCCGGTACGCCTCGATCCACTCGGCCCCCTCGGGCGCCGGGTCCGGCAACGGAAGGTCGAGAATGCCGATCGCCTGCCGGTGCCTGCCTCGCGTACAGACCGCCACGATCTGACTGCCGGGCAGCAGGTCCACCTTCTTCACGGTGACCTCGACCCCGAGAACGACTGTCTTGAACGGGACGGCCAGATGCTCGGAGAGCATCGTGTAGAGGCCCGTGAGCTGCTCCTCGTCGTCGTAGGCGTCCACGGTGGCCTGCTCGACCAGCTCATCGAGTTCCGCGTCACTCAGCTTCCCGGCCACAGGGAACACGGTACCGGCGGGGCCCGCAGTTCCCCTCTCCCGGTCAATCGCCGGCCGCTCCGTCCTGGGCCACGATGGTCGTTCCCCCGCCCCGGCGTGCTGCCTGGTAGTGCGTACCGACTTCCCGGCACCCGTCACGGGTTGGCGCGGAGAGGGCCGCCGACTGTACGGGGCGATCAGGCGCAGACTCCCCGTTCGCGACGCCTACCGATGACCGCCGGGGCTCATGGCCTTGACAGGGGACCAGCCATGTTCTGGGTGCCCCCGTAGGACTCGAACCTGCGGCCAAGCGCTTAGAAGGCGCCCTTGATCCCGACCGGTCGAAGCAACTGATCTTGGTCTCGTAGGCTCGGGAGGCCCGATTTCCGACCGGAGAGCACCACCCGTGAGCACGGCCTCCTCCCGTACCCCGCTGTCCCTGCTCGACCGGGAGGAGATCTCCCGGGGCCTGGCCGAGGGACTGGAACAGAAGGAGATCGCCGAGCGAATCGGCCGCAGTCCCTCGGTGGTCAGCCGGGAGATCCGCCGCCACGGCGGCCGGGAGCGATACCGTGCCGCGCACGCCAACTCCCATGCGGCCATGGCGCGTCGGCGCCCCAAGGTACGCAAGCTGGACCGGCTTCCCGGGCTGCGCCGCGAGGTCCTGGCCCGGCTGGGCCGCGGCCACTCGCCCGACCAGATCGCCGGCCGTTTGCGCCGCGAACACGGTCACCGAGACCCTGACAGGGTGATCTCCCACGAGGCCGTCTACACCTGGATCTACGCCCTTCCCACCGGCGAGCTGGCCCGGCACGGCGTCCGGCTGCGCTCCGGCCGCACCACACGCCGCCCGCGCGGCCGCGCCGGCACCCCCGGCGCCCGCATCGTCGGCATGCGCTCCATCGACGAGCGCCCCGCCGAGGCCGCCGGCCGGGCCGTGCCCGGCCACTGGGAGGGCGACCTGATCATCGGCCGGAACGGCCAGACCGCGCTGGGCACCCTGGTCGAGCGCACCAGCCGCTTCTTCCTGCCCGTCCCGCTGCCCGCCGGCAAGAACGCGGGCGCGGTCTGCGACGCCCTCATCGAGACGGTCACCGGCGTGTCCGAGATCCTGCGCAAGTCCCTCACCTGGGACCGGGGAAGTGAGATGGCCCAGCACCAACGCCTGTCCTTGGCAACCGACTTGGATGTCTACTTCGCCCACCCGCACTCCCCGTGGGAACGCGGCACCAACGAGAACACCAACCGGCTGCTGCGCGAGTACTTCCCCAAGAGCACCGACATCGCCGGTGACCCCGCCTACCTGAACCTCGATCCACCGCGTGATCTCTGATTGCGCGGTGTGATTGGTTTCGGGGTGGATTGTCGGTTCCGGGCAGGGCGGGTTTCCGGATGGCCGTTCCGGGGGCGGGTTCTCCGAGGTCTTCCAGATCGTGGACGGGCGGGGATCCGGCTGGTCAGGTCTGCATCCGCTGCCCGGTGGCGGTCCACAGATCGGTGAAGTCGTCGGCCCAGCGCCAGCGTTGAGGAAGGTGCAACACCACGCGTCGCGCCGAGCGGGCGATGCGGGCCGGGACGTGGATGAGGTGGCGGCGGATGGTGCCGGTCCGCGCCCGTGCGTGGAAGGCAGAGGCAAGGTGTCCGGCGGCGCGGGTGAGGTTGTGGGCGACTGCCGCCAGGGTGAGCCAGACCGCGTTCGCGGTGAACTTCCCCGAGGGCAGGTGGGCCAGGGCGGAGTCCTCCAGATCGGCGAAGACCTGTTCCACCGCGGCGTGAGCGCGGTGCATGGGCTCGGCGTCGGTCAGGACGAAGGTGCTGTCGGTGAAGACCGCGTGGTGGCGCCAGACGGCGAACAGCTCACTCTGTCCGTCGGGCACCGTCTTGGGGTTCAGCCGTTTGACCCGGCGGACGATGAGCCGGGCGGTGGTGTGGAATGCCTTCTTCTTGCTGGTGAAGGCCGTGAACGGGATCTCGGCGATCTCGGCGTCGGAGATCCATCGGTCCTCCTCGTCGTCCCAGATCGCGTCGGTGTACTGGATCGGCGTCCAGGCGTCGTCCTCGATCGTCTCGATCGCCGTGCGGATCGTCTTGGTGACCGCGACCGCAAGGGAGAAGCGGGCGCCGGCCTTGCGGCAGGCGGCGACGACCTTGTGGGAGAAGTAGGCGGAGTCGGCGCGGACGACGATCTGCGCGGTGATGCCCATGGCCCGTACCGTGGTCAGGGCCTCGCGCAGCAGCGAGGCGGCCCCCTTTCCCGAGCCCGCCGAGCCCCTGCGCAGCCTGGTGGCGACGATGACCGGCGCGCACGTCGCGCTCTTCACGGTGACGATCTGGAAGTGCAGACCGCGGACCTTGGTGTAACCGAAGGAGGCGCCCTGCTTGGCCGGACCGTAGACCTGCTTGACCTTGGAGTCGATATCGACGAACACCACCTCGTCCCCCTTGACTCTGCTGCGCAATTCGTTCATGCGGAAAGTCGGTAGCTGAGTCGTTCGAGCCTGCTGCTGCGAGGGCGGTCGAGGGGCAGGGGCCCGGTGGTCCAGTGGGTGTCGAGTCTGACGACGTTGAGTGCCGTGGCGGAGAAGGCGTGTTGAAGGCGGACTTTCGGCAGGCCGCGGTAGCGAGCCCGGCGGATGCCGGTGACATCGAGGGCCTGGTTGATGGTGCCCTCGACGCCGGCGCGCAGGGCGTACTTGTTCTTCCAGGTGTCGGTCTTCTGCTCGGCGCGGGCCCGGGCGAGGTTCTCGTGGAGTTCCTCGGGACGCAGGGTGAGCATGCGGCGCCCGGGTTTCGAGGTGGTGCACTGCTTCTGGAAGAGGCAGTCGCGGCAGGTCAGGACACTGAAGGTGATCACGATGGCGTCCTTGCCGTGCTGCTTGACCGGGTTCCAGTGGGAGCTGGTGCGACCGGCGGGGCAGCGGACCTGACGGGTCTTCCAGTTGATGGTGAAGGCGTTCTTGTCGAAGCCTTCGGCGGCCTTGGCCTGCGCGGAGTGGTCCAGGAGGACCGGGGTGACCATGCGGATGCCGTGCTGCAGGGCCTTGGTGATCAGGTCTGCTGAGGGGTAGCCGGAGTCGAGGTAGTGCTCGGCGGGTTTCACGCCGCGCTCGGTGAGCTTGCGTTGGATCGGTGCGGTCGCCTTCACATCGGGCACGGTCGCGTCGGTGGTATGCACGTCGGTGATGAGGTTCGGCACCACCCCTGTCCCAGAACCTGCCCCAGACCCGGCGGCGGCGTCGGGGAGTGTGCCGCACGTCTCGGTCAGGTGGATCTTGTAGCCCATCCAGAACAGGTCCTCACCCTTGGCCGCCCACCGTGCGTCACGGTCATAGGGGGAGGACAGGCGGAGTTGACCGGGCGGGACACCGTCGTCGGCGTCCCGCTTCCTGATCACCTGCCGTCCCCGCGCGTCGCTGCGGATGAGGTAGGTCTGCACGAGGACCTGCCGCAGCAGGTCCACCGCCTCGATCTCGCGGATCCACCCCGGCGCGTCCTCGGCCCAGGCCGCCCGGCACAAGGCGAGGGCATCCTGCCCGAAGACCTGGGCGAGACGGTCGCGTCTGGTCTGCGAGGGCGGCATGCGCCAGCCGTCGGCCCGCGGCCCGTACCGCTCGGCGAACTCGGTGATGTCGATCTGCCCGGCCAGCCAGAGCGGGGCCGCGACCGCCAGGGCCTCCAGCGCCGCCCGCACGCTCTCCCCGGCCAGCTCCAGACGGTTCAAGTCCCGCACCGCACTGATCACATGGGTGGAATCGGTACGCTGCTTGCCGCCGGCCGCCACCAGACCGGCCTCCTTGCAGTGCGCCAAGAGCCGGTCGAAGACCACCCGCTCCATGCCGCTGTCCGCGAGCCGGGTACGGAACCTGGACAGGACACTGGCGTCGAAGCCGGTGTCGGTGAGCTCCGCACCGAGGGCGTACTTCCAGTCGATCGCCCGTACCGCCATCGCCGCGGCCTGCCGATCGGTGAGGTCCTCGGCGAACTGCAACACCGTCACCAGCGACAACACCCCCGGCGACAGGCCCGGAGCCCCACGCACCCCGAACGCGGCGGAAAACGGCTCATCAGCGAAGACCTCCGCCAGACGGTCCCGCACCCGTATCGCCAGACTCCCCTTCGGGAACGCCGCCCGGGCCACCATCACGGTCTGCTCCGGGATCTCCGGCAGCCCCGCCGGCCGCATCGACATCCGTACCGCCTCCACGGCCGCACGACAGAGAAGCGACCCCAGGAACGATCATCGCGGACCCGACCTCACCCCCGCAGCGAATTGCGCAGCAGAGTCCCCCTTGGGGACAAAGCCGGTGTGGGCGGCCAGGTTGCAGGTGAACGCACGTGCCGCCGACTCCAGTTGACGGGTGTGCCCCCAGGTGAAGGCGCGCAAGAACGTGCCCAGCGTAGATGGTGCCCGCACCTCGCCGAACAGCTTGGGCAGTCCGCCATGGCGCAGGACGTCCAGGTCGTTGATGGAGTCGGCACCGGCGGCCATGCCGCCCACGATGCTCATCACCTTCGCGTCGGCGGCCGTGCCGGCGCCGTTCTTCGCACCGGTCAGCTTGACCTTCTCGGCCACCAGGACCGGCAGGCCGCACCGCTCGGCCATCCGGATCACCGGGACCAGCCCGGCATGCGCGATCAGATTCGGCTCGTCGAACGCGGCGTGAGCCGCCGCCGGGCTGTGGAACAATTTCACGTGAGAGGTGCCTTGCTGGTTGGTGTTGTTGGAAGCGTCAGAACTCCCATCATCCCAGGTCAGCAGGCGCCTCTTCTGATTTCTCCGTCCACAGCCCGACCGCTACGCGGTGGATCGAGGCTGAAATGCGTGGCCGAAGAACTCAATGCCCGGCCCCGCCGTATCCTGGCCTACCGCATCCCCGCCGAAGTCTTCACCGAGTTGTTGACCAGCTCAGTTGCTTCCACCGACTGACACCACCCAGAGCTGTGTCTGTCGAGGTCATGGACGAAGAATGGTTGCATTCCGAGGAGCAGGTTCGAGCGCTGCTTGAGTGGATGCATGGGCACGCGGGTGCTCATCGCTCGGTGCACCCCTTCATGCGCATTGTGGCCGAGCAGGCTCTGCGTCCGGGCGAGGCTCGCGCCCTGCGAGTGAGCGACGTGGTGCTCTCGGAGGGCGGGGGTAAGTTGACAGGCCGTCACAATGGGACAGCGAGGGAAATCCCCCTCCAGCCGCAATTCGTTGAGTTCCTGCGTGAGTGGATCAGTGAGGCGGGTCTGCAGGAGGACGACCTGCTGTTTCCCGGTATGCGAGGTGGGCCGCTCTCGGCTTCCGTTTACCAGCGGATCTGGCGGCAGGCCCAAGAGGCCGTCCTGCCAAGGGACGAGCTGTACTCGTGGCGCCTGGGGGAGCCCATCTCCATTCTCCGTGAATCCTGCCTCGTGAAGTGGCTGAGGATGGGCATCTCATCCGTCACGGTTGCCGAGTGGGCTGGCGTGACCCCGAGTTGGCTGGCGCTGCGTTACCCGCACTGCTTCCGCACGGAGGACGTCGAAATCGACTGGGACCACCTGGCCGGGGCCATGGCTCTTCCGGACTCGCTCAAGTCGTAATTCTCGCCCCGCGCTCTGGCTGACACTCAGAGCGCGGGCGCCACCAGCTCATCCTCTTCTGCACCGGTGGTCCGCACCCCAACGAAGCCGTCACGTGATCAGCCTCCCTCTCGTCGGAGACCCTCCGTGACGCGGTCCCACTGCCCTGACAGGGCTGGTTGACCGCCTTGGACCGCCCGATGCCCCGGCTGCCAACTCCGCGGGCGCCCAGCCCACCCTCACCTCAAGGTCCCCTCCATGCCTGCACGCTTGTTGTCCATCCCTGCCGTCGCCGCCGCCCTGGACGTCGACCGACGCACCGTCTACCGCTTCATCGCTGCTGGCGACCTGCCTGTCGTCGACCTCCGTACCGGACCAGGCCGGTCCCGTGTACGGGTACCCGTGGCCGGCCTTCGACGAGTTCATCAGCCGCCGCGCCGTCGTACCGCCGGCAGCCCGCCGCTGACCCAGACCATCTCGGCCCCGTCACCGTTGAACAAGGAGTAGAGCCTCGTACCTCCGCAAGTTGAAGTCCGGCAAGTGGCAGGCGACCGTACGCAACCGGACAGGAGACCGGTTCAGCGAGTCGTTCCCCCTCAAGGCGCAGGCCCGCGCCTGGGGTATCGAGTTGGAGACCCAGTTCGCCCGCGGAGGCATGCGCGACCCGCGGGCCGGTGAAATGTCGTTCCGCGAGTGGCACGACCGGTGGTGGAACGCTCGCATCGTTGAGCCCCACACGCTGCGCGGCGACGCCTCCAGCATCAAGAACCACGTCATGCCCTACTGGGCGGACTGGGAGATGCGGGCCATCACCCGCATGGACGTCCAGAGCTGGATCCGGACCCTGGTCGAGAAGGGCGCGGGGGCTGCTGCGATCAAGCGGGCCTACAACCTGACGTCCTCCATCATGCGCGCGGCCGTCGACGACGATGTCCTGGCGGTGACCCCATGCCGCAGCATCGACTTGCCCCAGATCGCGGTCAAACCACCGCAGTGGTTCACCCTTGACCAGGCGCAGAGCATCCTGGACGAACTCCCCGCCGCGTGGCGGACGATGTGCCTGCTCGGCTTCTACACCGGACTGCGCTGGGGAGAACTCTCGGGCCTGCACCGCCACCGCATCGACCAGCGCCGCTCGCGCCTGTTTGTGGTGGAGGTCAACACCAAGAGCGGCATCAAGGAGTACCCCAAGAGCTCCAAGAGCCGTAGAGAGGTCCCGCTCCCGCCTTACGTCCTGGAGGCCCTCGAACGCCACGTCCACCGGCTCGACCGGGACGCAGTGGTGTTCACCACCATCACCAAGGGCCGTGCAGGCCGCCGCCTTGACGACGGCAACTGGAGACGGCAGACCTGGTGGCCCACCGTCGAGGCCGCCTACTACTTCGACACCGACGGCGAGCAGCAACTCGTCCCGCACTATCCGCCGCACTCCATGCGTCACACCTGCGCCTCGTGGCTGGTCCAGAAGGGAGTCTCGCTCTACGAGGTCCAGCACCTCCTCGGCCACGAGAGCTTCCAGACCACCCAGCGCTACGCGAACCCTCGGGAATTGCGTCAGACGGGCGAGAAGTCGCAGGTCGCCTGGTCGCGGAGGGAAGCGGAAGGAGTCCGCCGCCTCTACGAACTGGCCTCCTGAACAGGGATGTTGCCGAGGGTATCCCTTCTGATGCATGATCTGCTCTCCAGAAGGGATGGTCTGGAGTGGTGTATCAGCGCAAGGTGGCCCTGGCCGGGTCGGCTCATCTGGAGCTCGTCTCCGGGGTGGTCCAGCTGCGTCCCGAGGACGCGATGTTCGACGCGATGCTGCGCGGTTGGCGTGCTCAGCAGAAGTCGCGAGGACTGAAGGACGAGACGATCGACCCGAGGGAACGGCTGATCCGCCGGTTCCTGGAGTTCACGAACGAGTACCCGTGGCGATGGACGCCGGCCCATCTGGACGAGTGGTCGGCATCGCTGGCGAGCGAGAGGCACTTGGCGCCGTCCACGATCCGCAGCTACCAGGGCACCGTCGGGCTGTTCACCGAGCTCCTCATCGACGCCCGATACGGCTGGGTCCCGGCGTGTGAAGAAGCCTTCGGCACCTATCCGGTGGCGATTTGCCACGAGTGGAATACCCTCCCCCACCTGCAGGATTACGAAGGCGCCCCGGAGGCACGTCCCTTCACGAGGGAAGAGCTGCAGCGCTTCCTCGACTACGCCGACGACCAGGTCGCACGCGCCGTGAAGGCCAAGCGCAAGGGAGCCCTCGCCGCCTACCGCGATGCCACGTTGTTCAAGGTGATCTACGGGTGGGGGCTGCGCCGGACCGAGACGGCCAAGCTCGATGTGGTCGACTTCGGCCGCAACCCGCAGGCCCGGCAGTTCGGCCGGTACGGCACGCTCAACGTCCGCTACGGCAAGGCGAAGAAGGGACAGCCGCCGCGTCGGCGGAACGTGCTGTCGGTGATGGACTGGGCCGTCGAGGCGGTCGCTGACTATGTGGAGAACGTCCGCCCGCGCTTCGGGTTCGCCGATCACCCGGCTCTGTGGATCACCGAGCGCGGGGGCCGCCTGCAGCCCGGCTCGATCAACGACCGGTTCGAGGCATACCGCGACGCCCTAAAACTCTCAAAAGATCTAACTCCCCACTCAATCCGACATTCTTACGTCACGCATCTGACCGAGGACGGAGTCGACCGCCGGTTCATCCAGCAGCAGGTCGGTCATGAGTGCGACAGCTCCCTGGCCATCTACACGCACGTCAGCGACGACTTCATGAACACTTCCCTGCACAAGGCACTGGCCCCGGCGTTCGCCGGAGCCTGACGAGGAGGGATCCGGCGATGGCCGCCAAGCTCGACTACCAGTGGCACCTGCGCAAAGTCATGGCTGACCGCGGGATGTTCTCCACCACCGACCTCATCCCTCCGCTCGCCGAGCGGGGCATCACCCTGTCCTCCAGCCAGGTCTACCGGCTCGTCGTCGAGCGCCCCGAACGGCTCAGCCTGAAGATCCTCATGGCCCTGCTCGACATCCTCGACTGCACCATGGACGATCTCATCGAGCCCGTGGCCGCAGCCGGAGCCGCGAAGAAGCCGAAGAAGGCAGCCGTCGGCGGCGGCACGGCATCCGATTCGGAGGGACTTGGCGGGCTGCGGCCCAAGCGGGCCCGGATCAGGGGTGTTGACCGGTCATGACGACAGCGGACCAGCTCGACCGGGCCGTGGCCGATCCGATCGGGCTGATCACAGACCTCGTCGCCGACGTCGAGAAGGACCTCGGCGTCGCGACCATCCGGACCGTGGTCACCGCGGTCGCGGGCGGTCGCGCGAAGTCACGACGCCTGGTGCAAGCCCTGGCCGTGCGGCCCGCCGTCCTGACCGACGGCCGCTCTCCGGCGCCCCGGGCCGTCGGCGATCTGCTCATCGAGCTCCGCAAGGCCGGCGCCTCGGCGATCGCACCGCCGGTCTGCGCCGAGTGCGGCAAGAAGCTGCGAACCCTCCAGCGCCAGGGCCAGGACTGGTACTGCGGAGTCTGCGGGCAGGAGAGAGCCGAGTGCACCGCCTGCGGCAACGTCCGACGCGTTGGCTTCCGTGACCGCAAGGGCCTGCCACGCTGTTCGATGTGTCCCGACTACGACGACCGTGATCCAGTCACGATTGTCCACGAACTGATCACCGTGATCGCTCCGGGCGCCGACCGTGACGTGGTCGCCGAGGCCCTCCGCCGGACGGCACCGCACCGTCCCCACTATCGCCAGCGAGTGGTCTGGGCTCTGGAGGAGAACCCCCGTCTGCTGACCGGGGAAGGACATCTGGCGCCGCATCGCGCAATCCTGAAGTTCATCGACCTGCTGCACGAGGCCGGTGTCGCCGGGATCGTCCGGCCCGCCTGCCCTCGCTGCCACCGGGTGGTCCGCATCGACAAACCGCTGGACGGGCAGCGGGTCTGCCGCAACTGCATCGCCAAGTCCCGCTTCGAAGAATGCGTACGCTGCGGTGCCCGGCGCGAGCCGGCCACCCGCGACGCCGAGGGGCGACCGCTGTGTCCGAGCTGCCTGGTCAGGGACCCGGCGAACCTGGAGACCTGCATCGTCTGCGGCGAGTCACGCATGGTCAACTCCCGCACCGCGGACGGGCCGGTCTGCCCGAACTGCCGTCCCTTGCCCATACTGCTCTGCTCGATCTGCGGCCGCACCGCCCCCTGCATGCTCTCGAAGCTCACCGGCCTGCCCCGCTGCGGCGGCTGTGACAGGCGCCAAGCTCACTGCACCGTCTGCGGACGAATGCGCGGCATTCACTCCGGCACCGCCGACGCCCCCGTCTGCGGCCCCTGCACCACGCCGGACGCTGAGCTGTGGCGTCCGTGTCCGACCTGCGGACAAGCCGAGCGGCTGCACGCGCCGGGTCCGTGCCCTCGCTGCACGCTCAAGCAACGGCTCCACGAGATCCTCGGCAACGGCACCGGCTCTATACCCCCGAAGCTGCAGCCCCTCCACGACGCCCTGGCCGGCACTGAACGGGCCGGCACCGCGCTGCGCTGGCTGTCCAAGGGCATCGTCGCCACCGTCCTGTCCGATCTTGGCTCCGGCCGCTGTCCCCTCACCCACGAGGCCCTGGACGAACTCCCTGAAGGCAAGGTCGTCGAGCACATCCGCAGTGTTCTCGTCGCCACCGGCGTCCTGCCTCAGCGGGACGAGCAGATGGTCCGTCTCGAGCGGCACGTGAAGAACCTCGTCGCCTCCCATACGACGGCCGAGGGGCGGAAAATCCTGCACCGGTACGCAACATGGCACCTCCTTCGTCGGCTTCGCCGACGAAGCCGCGGCAAGGAGGTCACCCACTACCAACTCGCGGTCGCGCGGCAACATCTACGGGCGGCCGTCTGCCTCCTGGACTGGCTGGAGGACGAGAACCTCACCCTCTCCACCTGCCGTCAGGCCGACCTCGAACGCTGGATGACCAGCGATGACGTCCGTCACCGCCGGGAGACAGGCCACTTCGTGCGCTGGGCACTGGCCCAGAAGATCACCCGCGATCTCAGCTTTCCGGCCGTGAGATGGAACGGTCCCACCCAGGCGATGGACGACGCGGCCCGCTGGGACACCGCCCGCCGCCTGCTGCACGACGACACCCTCAAGCCCGAAGACCGCCTCGCCGGCCTGCTGTTGCTTCTCTATGCTCAGTGGCCCGCGGCGATCTCCCGGCTCACCGTCGACCACATCGAGGAGACGGACGGAGCGGTCCGCATCCGCCTCGGCGCCGTCCCGGTGGACCTGCCCGCACCCGTCGCTGAACTGGCCCTCCAACAGGTCGAGGTTCGCCGCAGCCATGCCGTCCTCGGCCGCACAGACTCGCCCTGGCTCTTCCCCGGCGGCCAGCCCGGCCGCCCGATCAGTGCCTGGGCGATGGGCGAACGGCTCCGCAAACTCGGCATCCGGCTCGCACAGACCCGCTCGACCGCCCTGTTCCAGCTCGCCACCGAGCTGCCCGCCGCGGTCCTCGCCCGCACCCTCGGCATCGACATCACCGTCGCCGTCAAGTGGCAGCGGGCCGCCGCCGGGGACTGGGGCGCCTACGCAGCCGAGGTCAGCCGCCGGACCAGGTCGTCGTGACGCTCGGGGCGGGCCAGTCCAGCACGGTCAGCTCGGGCCATTGCGCTTGCCATCGTGCTGCCTTGGTCTCATAGACCGAGCGCGGGGCGAGCACCGGGTTCGGCCGGACGACGAGGTTGAACACGTCCGAAAGGCCATGCGGCGCATACACGCGCCACCGGCCGTCGGTCTCCGCACGTACTCCCAGGCAGCACGTCGTCGCGGCGAAACTGTCGATCGCCGCCTCAGTGGACTCATACGGCGGACACGCGACTCCGAACTTGTCCTCGTACCAGAGGTGAACTCGTGCCTCGTTGCGGATCTCAACATCTGCCGGCAGGTCGGCGAAGACCTCCCGCCCGGCCTTGATCACCGCGTCCTCGGCCTCCCAGGACAGATCACTGCCGTCGAAGTAGAAAACGTCGTAGTCCTTGATGCCACTGGTTGGCGGCCTGTCCGTGACCACGTTCCACACGGTCTGGAACAGGCATCCTGCCGTCACATACCACCCGGGAAGGTCCAACGTCGCAGTCCGCGTCAGCACCTCCGTCAACACGTCGTTACGGGACAGCACCGCACGCAGGGACTCAAGTTGCTGGTCGAGAGGGAGTCGGCTGATCACCAGCTCTGCCTACCACAGGTCGCCCATGGGCGGGCCAGGTCCCCCTCGGAGACCCCACGGGCCAGAGGCATTCAGCCAGTTCCAATACCCGACTGCACCATTACACCTTCAACCGGACGCGCACAAGGCCGTGCTCGGTGCCTGGGAGCGCCTTGACGTTCCGCTCACCATTGCCGCATGAATGATCCTCCGCCCTGTCCCTACGGACAGGGCGGAGGCGCTTGCCTGATCAGGGGTGCTGTGCGACCTCCTCTTCGGGCGGCGTCCAGCGCCCCTTGCTGTCGAACGGCCAGGGATGGGCGGAGAGATCGCCCTGAAGGAGTTCGCGCAGAGCCTCACGGCTGGCCGGCGGATCCGGCGGAGTGACCAGCGGCGCGGATAGTGGATCAATCCGGTCTGCGTACGCCTCAGCCCACTGCAACCACGCCAGTTCCTCCGCCGCAGCGGACGCGCCGTCGGCTCTCGTGCGGGCCGCGCGGCAGAAGGCGCGGATCTCGTCGGCCCGATGCCGTGCCTCCACCTGCTCGACCAGGACTTTCACTCGATGTCGCTCGATTTGCCGCTCCCGTGCCTGCGCCACGGCCGCGTACCAGCGGCGTCGCTGCTCGGCCTTGCGGAGTTCCTCTTCTCGCTGCCGGCGTTCGGCCGCTGCGGCACGCTGTTCGAGATCGCGCAGAAGGTACCCCAGGCGGGACTCCAGTGCACCGTGGCCGGAGAACTCTCGCCACGGCCCGGGCAAGGTGACTCCCGGGGTACGTCACCTCATCGTTCCCCGCCGTCGGCCAGGCGTGCGGCGAGCGCCCGGCTGCCCTGCGCCAGCAGCGTGACGTCCGCGCCGACGAGGACGAAGCGGGCTTTCGCGGTGAGGTAGTGGCGGGCCGTGCTCTCGTTGAAGGCGTTGACGCCCGCGGGCTTGCCGACCCGGTGCGCGGCGGTGAGGCAGTGCTCGACGGCACGCATCACGTCCGGGTGTTCCTGTTGGCCCAGCAGACCCATCGAGGCGGCGAGATCGGAGGGGCCGAGGAAGACGGCGTCGACTCCGTCGACCGCGAGGATCTCCTCCACGTTCGCCACGGCTTCCTCGGACTCGATCTGCACGGTGAGGGAGCACGTCTCGCCGGCGGTGTGCAGGTAGGAGTCGACGCCGTTCCAGCGGGAGGCGCGGGCGAGGGCCGCGCCCACACCGCGGACGCCGCGGGGTGGGTAGTACATCGCGGCGACGGCCTGCCGGGCCTGCTCGGCGGTGTCGACCATGGGGATGAGCAGGTTCTGCGCGCCGAGGTCGAGGTACTGCTTGATGGTCACCGTGTCGAGGGCGGGCGGCCGCACGACCGGGACGGGACCGTATCCGCGCACCGCCTGGAGCTGGGCGAGGATCGAGTCGAGGCCGTTGGGGCTGTGCTCGGCGTCGATGAGGAGCCAGTCGAGCCCGGAGCCGGCGCAGATCTCGGCGACCAGCGGACTGCCGGTGCACAGCCACATGCCCGTCAGCGGCCGGTCGGCTGCGGCGAGGGCGTCGAGGAAGGTGGGGTCGGGGGTCATGCGAACGTGCACGTGATCGTTCCCAGCGGTCCGTAGTCGGCGAGGAAGGTGTCGCCCTTCTGCACGTGGACGGGACGGGTGAAGGAGCCGGCGAGGACCAGGTCACCGGCCTTGAGGCCGCTGCCGTGCCGGGCGAGCTTGTTGGCCAGCCAGTGGACGCCGGAGGCGGGGTGGTTGAGGACGCCGGCCGCCAGGCCCGTCTCCTCGACGGTCTGGTTGCGGTACAGCAGGGCGCCGATCCAGCGCAGGTCGACGGAGTCCGGCTTGATCGGGTTGCCACCGACCACCATCGCCCCCATCGCGGCGTTGTCGCTGATGGTGTCCACGATGGTGCGGCCCTTCAGCTCGATGTGGGAGTCGAGGATCTCCAGGGCGGGGACGACGTACTCGGTCGCCGAAAGGACGTCGAAAATGGTGCAGCCCGGCCCGTTGAGGTCGGCGTTGAGCTTGAAGGCGAGTTCCACCTCGATCCGCGGGTGGGTGTAGCGCTCCCAGGGGATCTCGCAGCCGTTCTCCAGGACCATGTCGTCGAAGACGACACCGTAGTCGGGTTCGGTGATGCCGGTGGCCGCCTGCATGGCCTTCGAGGTGAGCCCGATCTTGCGGCCGACGACCCGCCTGGCCGGCGGTCTGCCGGTCGGCCCACAGGTTCTGCACCGCGTAGGAGTCCTCGACCTCCATCTCCGGGTAGCGGGCGCTGAGCAGGGGTATGGGGGTGCGGGTACGGGTGGCCTCGGCGAGTTCGTCGGCGATGGTCTGTCGTTGCGCGGAGTTGAGCATGGGTGTGTTTCGCTTTCCGGAGTCGTGGAAGGCCGGGCGGCTCACCGGTAGTCGGCGAGGTCGCTCTTGATGCGTGCGGCGGTGTCCAGCAGGGCGGTCAGGAACTCGTCCAAGAGCCTGTCCATGGGCACCCGCATGTAGTTGGTGGCGATGTTGACGGCGGCCACCGTTTCGCCCTGCATGTCGGTGATCGGGGCGGCGATGGTGCGTACGCCCAGTTCCCTCTCCTGATCGGCCAGTTCCCAGCCGCGGTCGCGGATGAGTGTCAGGCGGTCGCGCATGGCGTCCGGGTCGGTCACGGTGTGCTCGGTGTACGCCTGGAAGGTGTGCGCGTCCAGGAAGGACGTCAGCTCGGCTTCCGGGAGGTGGGCGAGCAACACCCGTCCCACGGCGGTCGCGGCCGGGTCGATGCGTGAACCGATCCGGACGGTGGTGCTCATGACGCGCTGGGACTGGGAACGCGCGAGGTAGATCACGTCGCCGCCGTCCAGCACGCCCAGCGAGCACACCTCGCCCAACTGCTCGTTGAGCGCGTCGAGGTGCGGCTGGGCGATCTCGGGCAGCTCGAAGGAGGAGATGTAGGCGTAGCCGAGGTCGAGCACCTTCGGCAGCAGCCGGAAGGCGCCGTCGGTGTTGCTCATGTACCCGAGCGCCTGCAGGGTCAGGACGATGCGCCGGGCACTCGGCTTCGATATGCCGGTGGCGGCGGCGACCTCGCTCAGGGTCATCGACTTGCGCTCGGCGGAGAAGGCCCGGATGACCGCCAGTCCCTTGCCGAGGGACTGGATGAAGTCACCCTCGGCGATCGGCGCCACCTGATCGTTGTGAGCCACCTGGCTCCTCCTTCGGGGGTTGTCGTCCTGGGGCCGGCGTGGTGGCCGGCCGGTCGGTCGCGTTCGTCGCGCGCTGTCGGCGAACGGTCGGTCCGGCGATCAGCCGCCAGAGTGTAGCCGCAGGAACTGGCCGACCAGCGCGTTGAACTGAGGCGCCTTCTCGACCTGGCTCCAGTGGCCGCACCGGGAGTAGAGGTGCAGGTCGGCCCGGGGGAGCACCTCGGCGAGCTGCAGGCTGCGGGACACCGGGATGACGGTGTCGTCGCGGCCGTGCACGAGCAGCACCGGCCGGTCGAATCCGCGCAGCGCCTCGATGTCGAGCGGGTTGTGTACCCGGTCGTGGTCGCGGGCCTCGATGACCTTGGCGAAGCGTTCCTCGGCGCCCGGTGCGCGGGCCGCGGTGTAGCGGGCGGCGACGAGGTCGTCCGTGACCAGCGACGGCTCGGTGACGAACTCGTTCAGCACCTTACGGATGCCCGCTTCGGTGACCTCGGGCCGTGCGTGGCGGGCCAGTGCGGCGGTGCGCGGGGCGCCGCCGGTGCCCATGGAGACGATGCCGAGGAGGCGCTCCGGGTGGGTCAGCGCCATCTGGAACGCCACCCAGCCGCCGAGGGAGTTGCCGACCAGCCAGGTCCGCTCGATGCCCAGGGTGTTGAGCAGCCGTACGGTGTGCCGCACCCACGCGTCGATGCCGTAGGCGGCGTCGGGCGCGGGCCGGGTCTGGCCGAAGCCCAGCAGGTTGAGCGCGACGGTGCGGTGCTCGCGGGCGAGCTCCGGCAGGTTCAGCCACCAGTTCGCGGCGGCGGAGACGCCTGCCCCGGAACCGTGCAGGAACGTGGCGGGCGTTCCCTCACCCAGGTCGTGATAGTGCGTCAGCTCTCCGGGCGCGGTCTCCGCCCAGCTGTCCTCGAGCCCGAAGTAGGCGTCGGTGGTGTAGTCGGGTGTGTCCATGCTCATGCTCTGCGTGCCTTCCTCGTTCACAGCTGCGCGGTCCCCGCGACGGCGCCCATGCCGGTGACCCAGCGCGGCACCGCCTCGTAGCCGAGGACCTCGACGGGTCCGCCCCAGGCCGCCCACGCGGCGAGCCAGGTGCGCACTTCGTGGGCCCCGTTGCCCGCGGTCTCCTCGACCTGCCGGGAATCCATGGCCAGCAACGACGTGTGGTCGCCGGCGGTGAGCCGGTCCAGGAACCAGCGGTCCCACTCGGCGTTGACGGGCCCCTCGTGGCCGCCCGCGATGCGCTGCGCCAGGCTCTCCTCGCGGGAGGCGTTGTAAGCGTCGACGCGGTCGCGGCCGTCGACGAGGTAGTCGCGGGTGTTCGCGTCGAGCGTCTCGTCCTCGACCGAAAGCGCCTTCACCCAGTGCGAGAGTCCGCCGGACGCCAGCACCAGGACGCGCTGGTCGCCGGGCAGGGAGCGGACGGCGTCGCCGACCGCCAGGCCGAAGTCGAAGCAGCGGCGGAAGGAGGGCCGCGGGTCCGCGCTGCAGTTGACCATGACCGGCACCACGGGCACGTCGAGACCGGGCCACAGCACCTGGTAGGGCTGCACGATGCCGTGGTCCACGCCCATGCGCACGGAGAACGCGGGATCGAAGCCGGCGGCCTGGGTGCTCTCGGCGATGTGCCGACCGATGCCCTCGGCGTGCGGCACCGCGCCCTTGTGCGTGCCGTAGTCGCCGCAGCTGACGATCTCGCCGACGCCGACGCAGAAGGACGGCATGACGTCGAGGAAGAAGTTGCGGAAGTGGTCCGGGCCGAAGATCACCACCGCGTCGGGCGCGAGGTCGGCGACCAGCTCGCGGAGACGGGCGGCGGCCGTGGTGAACCGGGCGCCAAAGGTGTCGGGGGTGGCCTCGGCCGGGAGCGAACCGTCCCAGAAGGGGGAGTGGGAGAGGGCGGCGAAGCCGACTATCTCGGACATGTGTGGGCCTTTTCTCGGATGCCTGGGTACCTCGGGTTTCCGGGTGCCGCGGTCCTCAGGTGCGGACCGCCGGTTCGCGGACCGGCATGATGCGGCGGAACCGTGCGGTGAGGTCGTCGAGTTCGTCCCCGGCGCAGGTGGCCGCGAGGTAGCGGTCGGGGCGCAGGACGACGATCTCGCGGGAGCGGGCGCCCTTGTGCCAGTCCCGGAAGCCCCCGGCGGTGTCGTCCAGCAGCAGGGTGCCGGCGTCCGTGGTGCGCAGGTGCTTCCCGGCCCGGGAGCGGTTGACGCGTATTAGCTGTGCGCCGAGGGAGCGCCAGTAGGCGGCCGACTCCTCGGACAGGTGGTCGGCGGGGTCGATGTTGATGCCGATCACGGCGAACCACGGGCCCACGGCGTCGTCCAGCCGCAGCCGGGTGCCGTCCTCGGTCTCCACCGCGGGCTGGATGAACATCTTGCCGGCCGGCGATGCGTCGTCCGTCCGCCGGTGGGCCACGACGCCCTGGCGGTAGAACGGCATCGGCTTGAACTTCATCTGCAGGATGTAGTCCCGGGCCGAGGGGACGCGCACGCTGGCGCGCAGCAGCAGCGAACGGGCCCGTTCGCCGAGCTTGGTCTTCGGCGAGTAGACCTTCCCCAGGGTCGTGGCCAGGTCCACCATCGCCTTGGCGTGGCCGTGGCGTTCGGTGTGGTACGTGTCGAGGATGCGGTCGTCGGCGCCGTGCGCCAGGACCGCGGCCAGCTTCCAGGCGATGTTGGCCGCGTCGCGGATGCCGGAGTTCATGCCCTGGCCGAACCACGGCGGCTGGAGGTGGGCCGCGTCGCCCGCCAGGAACACCCGGCCGGTGCGGAAGCGGTCGGCGACCCGCGAGTGGTGCTGGTAGATGCGGCCGCGCTCCAGGCCGGGCATCGGGCCGTCCCAGTCGAAGTGCTTGCGGATCAGGCGCTCGACCGCCCCCGGCTTGAGCATCTCCTCGTCGGTCTCGTGCTCGGCGAGCCGGAACTCGAAGCGCCGGTAGCCGAAGGGCAGGTCGATCGACACGTGGGGGCGGGTGCTGCTGATGTAGTTGCCGGCATAGGGGGCGTGCAGCTCGGCGTCCTTGAGGTCGACGACCAGCCAGCGGGCCCCGAGCGTGGAACCCTCGAGGGTGGCCCCGACCAGTTTGCGGACGGTGCTGCGGCCGCCGTCCGCGCCGACGACGTAGTCCGCCCGGACGGTGAACTCCTCGCCGGAGTCGTCGCGCATCCGCGCGGTGACCCCTTCGTCGTCCTGCTCCAGCGTCAGCAGTTCCGTCGAGACGCGCAGGCCGACGTGGGCGAAGCGGTCCAGTCCCGCGCGCAGCTTCTTCTCCAGCATGGGCTGCAGGAAGGAGTTGCGCCGGGGCCAGCCGAAGGGCTGCGCGGAGGGTGCGATCTCCACGAGGTAGCGGCCGGAGGAGTCGAAGTACCGCAACAGCTGGTTCTGGATCATGTCCGCGTGCACGGTCTCACCCAGTCCCGCCGACTGGAAGACGCGCAGCGACTCGTCGTCCACTCCGACGCCCCGGGGGAAGTCGACGACTTCGGGAGCCTTGTCGACGAGCAGGCTCTCGATGCCGTACACACCGAGCAGGTTGGCGATCGTGGTGCCGCACGGGCCGGCGCTGACGACGAGTACCTGCGTTCTCACGATGTCGTCCATGGGTGCGATGTCTTCCGTTTCTGCCTGTGGATCCACTGGTTGCGCGTGGTCAGAACTTCTCGCCGAGCAGCTCGAGGTCCTTCTCGTAGCGCTCGGCACCGGGGTAGGTGATCGGCTCGAACTCGCCCAGTTCCTCGGCCCCTTCGGGCTCGGGGGCGCCGGGCATGGTGCCGAACTCGTAGATGTGCTCGGCCACGGACTTCTGGCCCTCCTCGGAGAACATCCAGCTCACCAGGAGGCGGGCGGCGTTGGGGTGCGGGCTGGAGTCGAGGGTGCCGTAGGCGACGTCCGACATGTAGCCGCCGTCCTTCATGACCGCGTAGCCGAGGGGGGCTCCGGCGGCCTTCTGCCGCATGTAGGTGCCGTATCCGGCGACCAGGGACGCCTGGGTCTCACCGGTGGTGACCGCCTGCAGCGCGGTGGCGACGCTGGGGAAGACCTTCGGCTTGACCTTGCCCGCGTAGTCGTCCAGCCACTTCTCGTCGACGACGCCCGCCTCCAGGGCGGCGGACAGGACCTGCGGGGTGGCGCCGCTGATGGACGGGTCGGAGACGCCCTGCTTGGCCTTCCACCCCGGGTCGCCGAGTTCGGCCCAGGTGTCCGGGACGTCCGCCTCGTCGAGGGTCTTGGTGTTGTAGACGGTGGCGTAGAGGTGCTGGGAGGGGACGCTCCACAGGTCCTCCTTGCCCCGGTAGGCGTCCTCCAGTGCGTCCGCCTCGACGGGCCGGAAGGACGACAGATAGTCGGAGGTGGCGTAGCGCTCGATGTCGGAGACGCCGATGTGGAGCAGGTCCGCCTCGAAGCCGCCGGCGACCAGCTCGCCCTCGAGCCGGGAGTCGAGCTCGGCGCCGAAGATGTCCGTGGTCTTCACCTTGATGCCGGGGTAGGCGGCCTCGAACTCCTCGTACACCTTGGCGTAGAGGTCCTCGGTCGGGCCGTAGACCAGGATCTCGCCCTCCTTCTTGGCCACCTCGTACAGCTCGGTGAGGGAGGAGGCGTCCGTCACCTCCGGGGCGGAGTCCGAGCCGCCGCACGCCGTCAGGGTGAGGCACGTGGAGAGTAGGGCGGCCGTGACGGCGAGGTGCGTTCTTCTCATGGCGGTGTGGCCTTTCGTACGGTCGGGGTGCGCGGGTGGGGTGCCGGGGGTGGTCTCCCCGGCCGGTGTCAGGGGTGGCGGAGCGGTCGTGGGGAGGCCGCCGCGCGGAAGCGGGAAGTGCGGGGTGCGGAGGTGAGGGGTGCGGCACCGGCGTCCGGGCGGGGGAACGCCCGAAGGAGCGCCGGTGCCGCCGGCCGGTCGCGTGACGGAGGCTCTCGGGCCAGGCTCTCAGGCCGCCGCCGGGGCGGGGGCGGTGGAGGCGGGCTGCTTGTGGGCCTCCTCGCCCACCGCGACGACCACCGACGCGCCCGCCGGCGGCGCCGCCAGGGCCGGTTCGCCGACGGTCACCTCGTCGGCGTACCCGGGGCGTACCCGGGCGACGATCTCGGTGGTGCCGTCGGACACCACGATCTCCACGTCGTCGCCGAGGTGGGACTTGGACCGCACGGTGCCGCGGAAGACGTTGCCGCTGTCGGTCTCCCGGCCCTCGGGGTGGACGCGGACCAGCCGGGAGCGGACCGCGACCGTGACCCGGTCGCCCGGGGCGACCGGGCGGTCGACGGCCGTCCGCAGATGATTGGTGCCGCCCGGCAGCTCCACGGTGCACATCCCGTCGCCGGTCTCGGTGACCGTGGCCCGCAGGAAGTTGTCGAACCCGACGAACTCGCTGACGAAGGCCGTGCGGGGACGGACGAACACCTCGCGCGGCGGGCCCTGCTGCACGATGGTGCCCTGCTGCAGCACCGCGATGCGGTCGGCGAGGCCTCCCGCGTCCTCCTTGTCGTGCGTCACGTACAGCGCGGTGGCGCCCAGGTGCTGCTGGATGCGGCGGATCTCGCGCCGCATCTGGGACCGCAGGTTGGTGTCGAGGCTCGACAGCGGCTCGTCCAGCAGGAGCAGGCGCGGTCGGCCGACCACGGCGCGGGCCAGCGACACGCGCTGCTGCTGACCGCCGGACAGGGTGCCGGGGTAGGAGTCGGCGAAGTCGAGCAGACCGACCATCGACAGTGCCTCGCGGGTGCGTTCGGTGATCTCGCGGCGCTCGACCCGCTGCCGCTTCAGCGGGTAGGCGACGTTGTCGAACACGGTCTTGTGGGGCCACAGGGCGAAGCTCTGGAACACCATGCCCAGTTCGCGTTTCTCGGGCGGCAGGTTCAGCTTCCGTGAGCTGTCGTACACCGGCTCGTCACCCAGGTGGATGCTGCCCGAGCTGGGGCTCTCGAGACCGGCTATGGAGCGCAGCAGGGTGCTCTTGCCGCAGCCAGAGGGGCCGAGCAGGCAGACGAACTCGCCGTCGGCGACCTCGAGGTCCACCCCGTCCAGGACGGTCTTGGCGCCGAAGGACTTGGTGACACCCCTGACGGAAATCCCGGTCATCGGACGTTCTCCTTCTCGGAGTCGGAGTAGGTGGCGGGCGCGGTCTCGGGCACGGCCCTTCGGAGCACCAGGCGGACGAGGGCGCCGAGGGCGGCCAGGGCGAGGGCCAGCGCGGCCAGGCAGGCGGTGAAGACAACGTAGAGGGCCGAGGCCATCACCGGTTCGCCGTTGTTGTAGTAGGAGAAGCTGACGGTCGCGATCATCTGGGTGTCGGTGGAGCCCAGCAGGATCGGCACGTCGAGGATTCCGGACATCGTGATGCCGACCAGGAACCAGGCCGAGAGCAGGCTCGGCGACAGGATGCGCGCGGTCACCATGCCGATGGCGCGCAGCGGGCTGCCGCCGAACACCCGCGCGGCCTCCTCCAGTTCGACCCCGATCTGGGAGAGCGGTCCTTCCAGGGTGCGGGTGGCCAGCGGCGCGGTCGCCACGGCCAGGCCGATCACGAGCAGCCAGATCGTGCCGTACAGGCTGCTGCCGCCGGGCGTGGTGAGCACCGACCACAGCAGGGCCAGACCCAGGACGAGGCCGGGCATGGCGGCGGGAACCCACGAGGCCATCTGGATGAACCGGCCGGCTGCCGACCGCATGCGTACGAAGGCGTAGGCGACGACGAAGCCGAGCAGGACCGCCAGCGCGCCGCCGATCGCCGACACGGTCAGGGTGCTCTGCAGTGCCTTGACCACGCCGTCGTCCGCGAGTAGACGCTCGATGTTGGCCGTGGTCAGCGTCGAGACGCCCAGGTATGGCTGGAAGGCGCTGAGGACGACCTGGACGGTGGGGACCGCGAGGGCGACCAGCAGGAAGAGGGCGATCGTCACGGTGAGCGGGGTCCGGGCCCGGCCCGCCGGCCGCAGGCTTCCGGCCTTGGCGCGTCCGCCGACGGAGGAGTAGGAACGTCCGCCGCCGGTCAGCCGCCACTGCAGTGCGACCAGCGCCGCCAGGATCAGCACGATGACCAGCGAGGCCACGGAGGCGGCGGCGTAGTCCGGCCGCAGCCCGCCGCGCAGGTAGTCGTAGATGTGCGTCGAGTAGACCTCGATGCCGGCGGGCACCCCGAGCATCGCGGGCGTCTCGAAGGCTTCGAGCCCCTTCACGAAGACGTACAGGGCGGCGGCGAGGATCGCGGGCATCAGCGCGGGCAGTTCGATGCCGAAGAAGGCCCGCCTCCCCGAGGCTCCGCTGATCCGGGCGGCCTCCTCCAGGGCGGCGTTGCGGTTGCGGAAGGCGCCGACGACGACCAGGTAGGCCAGTGCGCCCGCCTTGAGCGCCGTGACCACGATGAGCCCGAACCAGCTGCGGGTCTCCAACAGCGGAGCCAGCGAGCCGAGGCCGACCGTGGACAGCGACTTGTGGATCAGGCCCGACTCCCCGGCGCCGAGCATGGCCCACGCCAGGGCGTAGAGCACGGTCGGCATCGCGACGATCACCATCATCGCCGGAGTGATCCAACGGCGGAGCGGAACGTCGAAGCGGGTGCTGACGGCTGCGAAGAAGACCGCGATCGCCATCGCGAAGACGGTGATGACCAGTGCGTACACCAGGGAGGTAGCGAGGGTGCTCCAGGTTCCCGGGTCGGTGAGCACCCGGGTGACACCCTCCGTGGTCCAGCTGGGGTTCACCCCGATCGGGGACGTCCTGAACGCCCCGTACACCAGCATCACCAGCGGCCAGACGAACAGCCAGGTGAAGACGACGGCGCCGATCAGCCGGGGGAGGTGCCGCACCAGGGCTGCGCCAGGTGCGGCTTTTCCGCCCGTGGCCGCGCCTGAGGCCATGCTGCTCATGGTGTTCCTCCTCGAACAGTCGCAGCTGTACGCATTCCGTACGCGCTGTACGTCATCCGTACTGGAGGTGACATTAAGAGGACATGACTGGCCCGTCAATCCCTTGTTTCCCAGGGGTGATTGGTGTATCGGGAGTATGTCCTGCGGCAGGGCGCGCGGGGTGTGTGGCTCTGCACGTACGAGGGTGTAGCCGGTGTCCCGTCGCGGGCCGCCGGCGCCTTGCCTGCGTGTTCGTCCTATTCAGGGGCCGGTCCGTAGCGTCCGCCGGAAGTCTCCGCCCTTCGTGCCGGGCGCCCGTGGGCCGGAACCGGGGGACGGCGTCACGCTCGGGGCAACTGTCCGCGAACCACGGGCGACCGTCGGCGCCCGGCCACGCGTCGTGGTCTCCATGGGCCTGTTGTCTGTGATCACGCCGACGGCTCTCGCCCTCGGCCCGGAGACCGTCGATCGACGCCTCGCCGAGGGCGGGACCCGTACGACCTGGAGTACCGGGCCACCATGCGTGTCGACGCCGACTGGACCCAGATCGACGATCCTCGCGGCCAGGAACGACAGGCATGGACCTGAGACCCGGCACGCACAGGGTGCGACACGCTCTCCTTCATGAGGCTGGCTGTCCGCCCTCTCCGGATGAGCGCGAAGGCCATGGGCGTGATCCCGGCGACGCGCGTGCGGCAGGCGAGGAGGGCGTTGAGACGGTGCCACGCCGTGGCGGGCGAGGGGGGCGCGTGGACAAGGGCGGGGGTCAAGGGTAAAGAGGTTCACCAGGGAGCGACAGCGGCCATGACGAGACGCGGTGCTGCCGTTCGGAAGCCGGATGCCATGACGCTCAGATGACGCCCCAGACGTCCGAGGGCCGTGCGACGACTCGGGGAATGCCGTCTGACCTGGTAGTTTCCGTCCCGCTCTTGTGACGACGTCATTTCGATGACGTCGCACGTGGAGTGCGTGGCGATTCTTGAGCCTGCCGCGAAGGGGCTCTGACCTGCGGTTTTCCTGGGCTTTTCAGGTGGGGCAGGGTGTGCTCGATCTGTTTCCCGAAGCGCACGATGTTGAGCGCCTCTTTGGCTTACGGAGGCTGTCCGACCTGGCGTTCTTGGGACCGTTGTCGGATCGACGGGGTTGTCTTTCCCTCTCTCGGCCCGGATGGCGCCAGCCGTCTCGACGCTCAGATGACGCTCGTCCTGATGAGGTGTCACCGCAGAGGCAGCGGTCGTGCGGGCTGCTCTGCCCGATGTAGTCGCGAGGAGTCCCGCAACGGTGAGGACTACTGGGCACGACGCGGTGACGGCTGCTTCGGCGCGGCCGGGAGAGTCTCACCGGAGAGGCAAGGTACCGCCCACGTTGGCTGTGCGCAGGGGGTTGCCGTGGTCAGCGTCGGCTTGCCGTCCATTGGCGCTCTCCGTGCTCACGATGCACTGTGTGCCCGTAGGACTTCTGGGCCGGGACACGGTGAAGGCATTTCAGGAGTGCTTGCACGCCCGTGCACGCGGCGATTGCGCTGTCGCCGCCGCACCGCTCCGGGTGTCACGGGGTGAGGAGGACCTTGAGGGCTTCGCGCTGGTCCATGGCGCGGTAGCCGTCAGGTGTCTGTTCCAGGATGAGGGTCCGGTCGAAGACACGGCCGGGATTGACCGTGCCGTGCAGGACGGCGTCAGGCTTCGGGAATGGCGCGGCCGAAGTCGGCGAAGATGACGGCCTTCGGCTCGGGCCCTCCGCGGCGTCCGGTTTCCAGGCCGTCGAGGCCGCCCTTCAGCTCGTCCGCGGTGAGTTCGGAGTCGAAGATGTCGATGTTCTCGGCGATCCGATGGCGCTTGTGTCACCGCTGCCCGCAGAGCCGAACCCGGTGGCCCGACCGCAGCAATGGCCGCTGCCGCCTACCGCGCCGCTGACCATGACCTGGCCGCGGCCGGAATGCCGGGGCTCCACCGCGGCCTGCTCCCGCTCGCCCCGCACGGCCTCCGGCTGCTGCACGAACACTCCGCGCCCACCCCACGGCGGCGAAGCCGCTGCGGAACGATGGAGGAGGAATTCGAGGTGCCAGAGAGCGTGAGCCCGCCGTTGGCGAAAAGCCTCCTGGCCGCTGTTTAAAGGAGCGGGATGGTTCCGTGCCCGCCGATCCGCAGTCCTCGGGCTGGCGGACGGGCTACGAGATCTCGTCGGCGCGCGTCCTTGTGGAATCGGAGGGTTGCCGGGGTTCCGGCAGGCCGGGAGCGGTGGAGGCGCTCCGCAGCCCCCTGGGAGCGGCGCCCCACGGCCGGCGGAGCCCCATCGCCTTCTGGGCCGCGGACACCATGTCGTGGCGCCCCGTCGACGCCGCTGCCAGCGCCTCCGCTCGCTCGGACGCGGACCCCGCGTCCTTCACTCCGCGCTGAAGACGGAGGAGCGCCTCGCCGGCGCGCACCACGTCGGGGGGCGACAGCAGACGCAGCCGCGTCAGCTGATTGCGCATCTCGCCGTACTGCCCGTCCATCGCCTCGATCGACGAGGTGTCAGGCGGCGTCGCCGACACCTTCGCGAGGTCAGAATGCTGCCAACTCGCCGCTAGGAACGCGACGAAAGCGTCCGTCAGGGCCTCGCGCGCCCATTGACGTTTTTCCCTGCGTCCCCCGACGACCGTCGTCACCACCAACGTGGCGACACTCGTCACCGCAGCGGCCCACGCCGCGTACCCACCCGCGTCCATCACTCCAGTATTCCTGGCCGCGTCCCGCTGGCCAACCTGAGCAGACGTCTCGAGCCCCACCTCGCACAATGGTCGGCTAAGTCGCTTCGAACACCGAGTAGTTAAGAGGGGAAGGTTCTACGATCGGGCGGTATGACGCGCCTCTTTGAGTAGGACGGTACCGGCACCGTGGACGAGGAGGAGGTGAAGCGGCGGGAACGGGTGGCACAGATCGTCGAGCGTGAGCTGGGCACACCCGTGAAGATCACATACCTGGACGACTTCGCCGACGGATTCACCGCTGCCCGGGTCACCCGCTGCGACCTGATGGCCGAGGGCCGGGCCCGCCTGGAGGGCCAGTACATCCTGAAGGTGTCAGACGACCCCAACGACCGTCAGAACGAGGCGCACCGGCTCTTCACCGAGCGGCTTATCCCCTTCGCCGACCGGCGCGTGCCGCCCCTGGAGCTCTCCGGACACGACGAACAGCTCCGCGTCGACATCTACAAAGTCGCCGGTGAGACGCGTGGCGTGCGCCCGGCCCGCGTGGCGACCACGGCGGTCTCGATCGATGCTCTGTCGGAAGTGAGCCGCGAACTGCTGGAAGCGCAGTTCGGGAACTACGCTGGCGGCGAGCCCATGACGGTCCGGCAGACCCTCGAAGCATGGATGGGAGCGGGGTTCTTCGCCGGCCAGAAGGGGGAGGCGCTTCGCGAGGCCCGGCGGTTGGCCGACATTGCCGGCACCACGTTCGCTTTCTCCACTCAGATGTTGCCCGACCCCGTATCCGTACTGGAGCAGGACAACGAACTCTCCGGCGAGACCGAGTTCGTCATGCTGGGCTACAACCACGGCGACCTGCACACGCGCAACATCCTCCTGGACGGGGCGAGTGCGGACGAGGTGGCGTACTGGCTCATCGACATCGCCTGGGACGGTGACGCGCCGCTTCTGTACGACCACGCCTATCTGGAGACGGCCACCCTGCTCGTCGGGCAAGAGCTGCTGAGGCAGCAGCTCCCGCTCGAAATCCTCCAGGACTGTGACCTCCGCGACCCGAGAAGGGCCGGGCCCCTTGGGTGGGAGGGCAACGTCAGGCTCGTCGAGAGTATCCGCCGGGGCAAGGACGAAGCGATCGAGGCGCTCCAGCCGGCCCGTAAGGTATCGCTCCGGCACCAGTACCTGGTCGCGCGGCTCGGCGCTGCGCTGAACTACGCGGCCAAGCGGAAGTCACCGGCAGAGCAGCGTGTCACGGCGTACCGGCTGGCCGGATGGGCCACGCATCTTCTCCTCACCGAGTACCACCCGACGCTCCTGGCACGGGTCCTGGCCGACGCGCACCAGCCGCAGACCTCCGCGCCGGGCAGGGCGGTCGCGGCAGTCGGCGCGAAGGCGGCCGCAGAGGAGATGGCGGAACAGGTGAAGCCGTTCATCGCGGACACCCAAAACGGGTTCGACCGCTTCCTCGTCGTCGAGAACGGTGTGACACACGAGGACCTCGCCCGCCTGCCCGACCACCGCTGGTCGGTCATCATCGACCTCAACCCCGACAGCGAGACGACCGGCCTCGCCCACGGATTCGATCCGGAGACGGCCGAGCACCAGATCGTCGTCTCGGGACGGCACGGGGCGCCGACGCCCGGCCGCAACACGGTGTCGTGGTTGATGGCGGGTGGCCGGGAGCGCCTGGGCGAACAAGCGCCGCCAGACTTCCGGAGCTGGCGCTCGACCTATCAGGATCTCGTCCGCGAGGTCCTTGAGCGGCACAGCAGGAACAGCGTCAACCGTGCGGCCGCAGTCATGTGCCTCACCGCTGGAGACGAGCCGGACCAACGCGCGGAGCGGGTAATGGAGTTCATCGACGACCTCTACGAACCGCCGGTGAAGGTCCTCCGCGCCAGCCCCGGCGACGGACGGTTCGAGGCTCTCCTCAACGTCTTCGCGGATACCGGAGCCCTGCCGCGCCCCGAACGACTCGCCACGCTCCCTGGCGCGAAGGGGCCGATCCGCTTCTCCCGTCCCTGGCTCGCCGATCTGGAAGCCGACCTCGTCGTGCTGCACTCCCAGATCCTGGACGAGGAACTGCACGACCAGGCGGTCGACGCGTTCTGGCGGGGCCGCCCGGCGAACTGGCTGGACCTCGACGCCGGTCAGGATGTCCCCCGGACACTGCAGCCCTCGTTGCAGGCGGCGATCGCCGATGTCCTGGGGCGTCAGAGCTCGGCCAGCTTCGAACTGTTCCACGCGCCCGGCGCGGGCGGCACCACGCTGGCCCGGCGCATCGCCTGGGACCTGCACCGCGAACATCCGGTGCTGCTGCTGCGTCACTACAGCCTGGACACAGTCGAGCGCGTCGACAGCGTCTACCGGCGCACCGAGCGGTCGCTCGTGCTGGTGGCGGAGAGCGCCGATATGGGGCAGAGCGAGCGGGAGGACCTCTACCGCAAGCTGCCGCGCCCGCTCTCCCAAGGCGAAGGCGGCGGTGGAGGCGCTGGTCCCATACGACGTACCGGACCAACAGGTGACCCCGTTCTACTTCGGCCTGTGCGCCTTCGAGACGGAGTTCTCGGGCACGGCGAAGTACGTGGAGAGCCACGTCAGCCAGTTCACTGAGGAGCAGCGGCGCGTGGCCGCCTACCTGGCCCTCGTGTCCCGGTACGGACAGATCGGGCTGCCATACTCGCTGGTCCGCCGGTGGATCACCGGAGAGTGGGGCGGGCATGCCGCGTCCCTCGCGGAGTACACGGCCGACCTTGAGAACATCCTCGGCGCGGACCTTCGTCACTTGGTCGTCGAGGACGGCCGGCAACTGCGCATCCTGCACCCGTCCATCGCCGACACCCTCCTGGAGGTGCTGCTGGAGGCGAAGACGGGGGACGCCAGGTGGCCGTCGAGGCTGGCGAACACGGCCATCGAGTTCATCGGACAGCTGGTCGGCCACCTCGGGTCCGCCAACGTGGAGACGCGGGCGATCCTCGACAACCTCTTCATCCGTCGCGACAGGTTGGGCTCGGGAACGCACCAGTTCGCCGAACTGATCAGGGCCTTCGGCACCGATCAGCAGCCGGGCCGGGTGCAGGCGTACCGAATCTTTCAGGAGCTCACGCGCCGGTGCTCCGAAGAGCCGCACTACTGGCTGCACTTGGCTCGCTACCATCTGGACTTCAAGAAGCACGAGGACGGGCAGGCGGAGAAGTTCATCAACCGGGCGATCGAACTCTCCAAGGAACAGGACCACGTGCAGTTCCACGCCCTGGGGATGCTGCACCGAGAGTGGGTGTACGCGGGACTGCGCCAATTCAGTACCGGTACCGGTACCGGCCGCGAGGCCGCCATCATCGAGCACGTACGCGACCGGTACGACGCGGCGCTCAGCGTGTTCGCCAGGGCTCGCAAGCTCAAGCCGGAGGACGAGCACAACTACGTCTCTGCGATCCAGATGATCGTCAGGGTCCTCAACAAGCTGGTCGTGGTCTCCACGCACAAGAGCCTCGTCCACCTCCTGACCGCGGGCGGCGACGCTGGGAGCTGGGCGGACGAGCAGCTGAGGGTGGCGCTCTCGCTGCTGGACGAGTGCGAGTCGGTACGCCCCGACAGCACCGACAGCCCGTACCTCCAGCGCTGCCGCGAGGACATCGAGATCGCGCATGGCGAGATCGAGACCATGGTCCGGGCCTGGCGCGACGTGATCGTGAACTCCCGCAGTCGCTCCGGGCTGGCGCTGGTCCTGGCCCGCAAGTTTCTCCAGGAGCAGGGCCGCGACTGGAAGGACACGCCCACCGAGGTCTTCCAGACCGTCGTGGAGTTCTTCGACGCGGCGTTCGAGGACCGCGGCGATCTCGCCGACCATGACGTGGAGTTGTGGTTCCGCTGCTACCGTAGACTTCCGGAGTACGACGACCTCGCCGCACTCGAACGTCTCTCCGTCATCGCCGGATCGCGTACGAGTCCGGTGTGCAGCTACTACCTGTACGTTGTGCACTTCCTGCGCTGGCTCAACCAGGAGGAGTACTCGCAGGACGAGGCGCAGCGCCGCTGCAACGAGGCCGCGCAGCTCAACCCCGGCCGCAGCAGGCGGTGGAACTACGAGTGGGTGGCGAAGGGCATGTCCGACGGTCATGCGGCGGCGCGTCTGGCGAACTTCAGGGAGCTCGGGGAGTACCGGCCCGCGAGCCGGGACTGGCAGCTTTCCGAGCAGGTGTGTCAGCGCGTCCGCGGCGTGGTCCGGCAGATCGAAGGACAGCGGTCGGGGCAGGTCGCAGTGGAGGACGGCGGCATGAAGGCGTTCTTCGTACCTCGTGAGGACTTCACGAACTTCGCGCATCAGGGGAAGGTGGTCGAGTTCGACCTCGGGTTCGCCCATGACGGGCTGAGGGCCTGGCGCGTGGAACTGGCCCAGGAGCAGGAGTTGTTCCGCAATGCCGGGGCACGACTTCCGGAGGTGGCCGTCCCGCCGGTGCCGCTGCCCTCCCAGGTTGGTTCGGCGCGAGCTGCCGGGCAGGTGGGTTCCGCAGGACGAGTGCCCTCACCCTCACAGACGCCATCACCGGTGCCACGTCCGAGGCCCGTGGCGTTGACGCCGGAGATTCGCCAGGAGGCCCGTCGGCTGGTGGAGGCCGACGGCCCGGAGGAGGCAGGCCGGTTCGTCATCGGCCACCTGCTGTTCGCCGCGACCGGTGGACTCGATGTCGCCTCCTTCCAGGTGGGCAAGGCCCTCACGGACACCCTCGGGAAGGAGACCTATCGGCAACTGCGCGGCGGCGCCTCGCTCGGTGCCCTCGTGGAACGGCTCGGCTTTGCCGTGCGGCCTACGGCGAACGGACAGTTCGTGGTGGAGCCCGCAACGACGGGCTGACGGGGACCCCAGGGGGCGTCAGCGAGCCGAGGGGGCGCGTGCGGTGTGAGGCCGTGGCCAGCTGGCGCCGGCCACCCGGCGCCTCCGGGCAGCGTCGGTGGGGAGAACGAACCCGGCATCGGCAGGCCGCGACGATCCTGGCCGCCGGGGCGGCCGGCGCCGCATCGCGACGGTGCTGGAGTCCAGCCATCGCCCCGTTGCTGACTTCGTTCCTAACCTACTGATTTCTTGACTCTTATCCTGGTCTGCATCGTAGGCAGCTTGGAGATCCGGTCCCGTCCGACCGTGATCACTCGATGTTCGGATCATCGGACCCTTCGAGGAGGCGGGTTGCGAGGTCGTCGGCCCACTCCACGGCCCACGTGCGGAGAGCGGCGACGGTGGCATCCTCGAGACCGTAGGCCGCGAAGGCTTCGTCGTCGGTCCACTTGGCGCCCGTGAGGTTCGACTGCAGATCCTCTCGCTCGAAACGACTACGGGCGTGGCGGCTGCCGAAGTCCTTAAGCTCAGCATTGGCCCAGCGGCGGGAGAATGCGAGCACGTTGATCAGATCGCGGGGCGCTCCTCAATCAGCGAGGGCGCGGACTTTGGTCCCGATCACGTCCTTCTCCGAACGGGCCGTACTGGCTCTGAGCGATCGGCCGCCAGAAGATCTCCCTTTGAGGATGTCGATCTAGCATTTTCCTACCCGGTCGCCGGGGCGAAGACGGTGAGGCAGGCGGGCAGCGGGGGCCGGGGTCTCCAGCGCCTGCAACTGCCCCCGCGCTTCGAGACCGCTACGGAGCATGGCCGCCATATCGGCCATGGGCGCCGCGATCTCAGTGGGGGCGGATGCCGCCAGGTGTCCTCGTGTCGCAGTCTGTTTCACCCCGAGTGGGGGACGGACTGTGTCGGTCATGACGCTCGTTTGACGCTTTGGGCGACCGTACGCGGGCCAGCGAGCCGGGAAATGGCATCTGACCTGGTCTTTTCCGAAATCCGATCAGTCCGACATCTTTTCGATGACGCATCACGTGGAGTGCGTCGCCATCCTCGAACCGGCCGCAAAGGGTTTCTGACCTGCGGATTTGTGCGTGCGCATGATGTGCGGTGTGGGCGTTACGGGCGATGTCTTGACGCTGAAATGACGCTTGTGACGCTCGTTCTGATGGATCATCAGGTGCCCTATGTCGCTGGTCAGACGGTCTGCTGGCTGCGCGGGCGTGGCAGGTCACCCACGCGCCGGGGGCGCCGCGTCCCGGGCCTGGTTCTCGCGCGGACCGCGCGGCCTCGATGCCTTTCTGCCGTGAGCGACGTTCGGACAGTAACAAGCGCGGGCAGTACCTCTTGTAGGGCGCGTCCCGTCCTCATGAATGGCACTCGCCTCGATCTGCCCGATGCACTTGACAGGCGTGACTCTCGTCTTATTGAGCCGAAACGATCTGGTTGCCTCGCGCGTTGAGTGTGCGTGATCGAGTCGGGAGATGCGCGGCGGCTGGCGCCTGCCGCGCAGGAAGTGGTGCGGCTGCGGGTGGTGGCCGCGCTGGAGTCGGGGCGGGTACGGACGTACCGGCAGGCGGCCGAGGTGTTCGGGGTGTCGGAGCGTTCCGTGGGCACTTGGTGGCGCAAGTACCGCCGGCTGGGACGGGAATCGCTCGCGACGCCGGCGAAGTCCCGCTCCGGACCCGGCGAGTTGATCGGTGCCGAGGACCGTGTGGTGCTGTTCCAGGCGATGGCCGACTACACGCCCGAGGAACTGCTGATCGGCGGTCCGTTGTGGACCCGGGCGCTGGTCGCCGAGCTGATTCGGATGGTCGTCGGCGTCACCATGACCGAACAGGGCGTGGGCAAGTGGCTGCGCCGCCACGGGTTCACCCCGCAGCGCCCGGCCCGCCGCGCCTACCAGCAGAAGCAGGAGAAGGTGACGGCCTGGCTGAAGGAGGAGTATCCCGCCCTCGCCGAGCGCGCCCGCAGCGAGGGCGCCGTGGTGGCCTGGGCGGATCAGTGTGGGCTGCGCTCGGACACCGCCCCGCCCGGCCGATCCTGGGCACCGAAGGGCGACACCCCTGTCGTCCGGGTCAACGGCAAGCGGCTGCGCGTGAACATCATGTCCGCCATCGCCTCGCGCGGCGCCCTGTGGTTCACCGTCTTCACCGGCCGCTTCACCGCGAAGGTGTTCATCACCTTCCTGGACCGGCTCGCCCGCCAGGCCGGCCGCAAGGTCCATGTGATCGCCGACCGGCACCCGGTCCACCGCAGCAAGGCCGTGACCGCCTGGCTCGCCGACAACGCGGAGCGGATCGAACTGCACCTGATGCCCGGCTACAGCCCCGAACTCAACCCCGACGAGATCCTCAACGCAGATGTCAAACGGCACGTGCATGCCTCACGAGCCCGCTCGGTGGACGACCTCGCCCGCGAGACCCGACGCTTCCTCCATCGCCGCCAGCGCCAGCCCCACATCGTCCGCGGCTACTTCCATGCCCGCCACGTCCGCTACACCATCCAGTAGGAAACCAGACCGTTTCGGCTCAATAACTACGCGGCATTGTTGTGTCCTGAACGCGAAAGGAAGAAGCATGTAGGAACTCTTCTTGTAGCGATGCTGTACGAAGGATGAAGGTATGGCCCTTCAAATTCGCCCTGCGGGGGAGAATTTAAACCACCTCATGCTGCGCTAGCTGAAGACTGCCGTGGTGAACGATGAGGAAAAGGCGTCCGTTGAGACGTCAGGTAGGGATCGGGAAGGCGAGCGCAAGTGAATCGCTGCTGACGTGTCGAAACTTAGAGACGACATCAGAACCGGGGTGTCAATGCGATCCCGGGATGAGCCTGGCGGGTGCCCGTTTACTGGCCAGGCGGTGTCCGGCATACAGGCGACGCGAGCCCGGTCTGCGGCCTTCGTACGGAACAGGAGAAGGCGGGCTTGGATACGTCTCCGCTGGTGAGCGGGGAGAGAGGGAGCGTCCCGGGCGGTCCGAAGCCGTGAGGGACTGAGTACCGATGCCAGGCACGCCGGCGGACCGGCTCGTAGTAGTGATGAAACCCCTGTAACGGGGGCGGAGCGAAGGGGCCGGGTCGTTCGTGACTGTGTTTATTCGATCAACCGGGGGTCACCCGGGAGGAGTCGCGTGAACGAGTTGAAAGCATCAGACAAGCCGTTCAATATTTCCAAGCATTCCGTCTGGGAGGCGTACGAGAAAGTCAGGTTGAACAAGGGCGCGGCGGGCGTGGATGCGGTGTCGATGGAGGAATTCGAGAAGGATCTGAAGGACAATCTGTACCGGATCTGGAACCGTCTCACCTCCGGCACCTATTTTCCGCCTCCGGTGCGTGCGGTGGAGATCCCCAAGAAAGGGGGCGTCCGAATTTTGGGCGTGCCCACGATTGGGGATCGTATCGCTCAGACGGTGGTTGCCGGGGTCCTGGAGAAGAAGGCCGAGCCGGTCTTTCATCCGGATTCCTACGGCTATCGTCCCGGCCGGTCGGCGATCGATGCTGTGGGCCGGTGCCGGGAACGCTGTTGGAAGGCGGACTGGGTCATCGACCTGGATATCCGCGCGTTCTTCGACAGCGTTCCGTGGGACCTGGTCCTCAAGGCGGTCGCCGCCCACACTGATCCGTCCCAGTCCTGGGTCCTGCTGTATGTGCGGCGCTGGTTGGCCGCACCGCTGCAACTGCCCGACGGGACACGGCGCGAGCGGGACCGGGGGACGCCCCAGGGCTCTTCGGTTTCGCCGGTCCTCGCCAACCTCTTCCTCCACTACGCCTTCGATGCCTGGATGGCGCGGAACTTCCCCGCCATCGGCTTCGAACGGTACGTGGACGACGCGGTGATCCACTGCGTCAGCGAACGCCAGGCACGCTTCGTGCTCGCGGCGATCAAGAAGCGGATGGCCGAGGTGGGGCTTGAACTCCACCCGGAGAAAACCCGGATCGTGTACTGCCAGGATGCCAACCGGCGTGCCTCGTACCAGCACACCGAGTTCACTTTCCTGGGGTTCACCTTCCGCACACGCTCCGCGGTGCGCAAGGACGGCCAGATGTTCCGGTCGTTCCTCCCTGCCATCAGTGGGGAAGCCCTGCGCAGGATCAGTTCCGAGGTGCGGTCCTGGCGGCTGCACCACCGCACCAGCCTGACCGAAGCAGATCTCGCACGGTTCATCAACCCGATCATTCGGGGATGGATGGCGTACTACGGGGCCTTCTACCAGTCGGCCCTCTGCCCCCTCCTGGAACGCGTCAACGCCTACGTGATGCGGTGGATGCGCAAGAAGTTCAAACGGCTGAGGGGCAGGAAGAAAGCCCAGACGGCGTGGAACCAGGCCGTCGCACGGCGACCCCGGTTCTTCGCCCACTGGGCCTGGACCACCCACGCTCCCCGCGTCTGGTGACCAGAACGACAAGAGCCGTATGACGAGAGATCGTCACGTACGGATCTGTGAGGGCCGAGGGGTGAGAATCCCCTCGGCTACTCGGCGAGTACTTTCTGGGTGCAGCCATAGTCGATGTTCCTCTCATGAGTCACATCTGACCCTCTGCCACCAACCTCCGTATCTCGGGGGAACCTCAGCCCCGGACCGGGCCTGCTTCACCGCGGCCCTGGCCGCCGCACGCGATACGGCCACCCGCGCCGCCGACATCCTTCCCGCCGCCGGGAGTGAGCTGACCAGCGCCGTCACCGAAACGGTCGCCGCCACCCTGCTGCCACCACGCCGTGCGCGGATCAGCGCACGCGCCGTCAAGGGCGTCTCCGCCCGCTACGGACACCGCAAGCCCGGCGAAAAACGCCCCCGGGCCAGCAGCCCGGTCACCGCCATCGGCATCGTCATCCACGCGCCCGCGGACGGCGACGTCACCCCCGTCCCTGCGGCGCCCGTCCCACTTCGGGCCGCACACCCGGACGAAACCATCCCGACCCCCACCAATCCGCCCGCGGACGCGGCCACACTGCTGCCTCCGACAGTCCCGATGCACACCAGCAGACTCGATGACGTGCTCGCCGCCATGGGCACCGCCCCGGAACGCGAGTGGCGTGTCACCGAACTGACCACCCTGCTCCGGCTGGACCGCGGTGACCTGACCGGCGAGCTGATCCGGTGGGCCAGGCGCGAGATCCTCATCAAGACCGGGCCGGCCACCTTCAAGATCCCTGAAGGGCCACCACGCCCCTCCAGGCTCGCCGTCCGTCAGCAGGACGTACTCGCGATCATGGCTACCGACCCCGACCGCGACTGGTGCACCCGCGAGCTCGCGACCACGTTGAACACCGTCAAAGAGAGGACCCTCGCCTACCACCTCAACACCTGGGTGCGCAAGAACCTGCTGGTCAAGACCGCGCCGGCAACTTACAGACTCCCCAAGCAGACAGCACCGGCCCCCCTCACACAGCCACCTGCCACCACCAACACGCCCACCGGCAAAGCTGCTTGACAAAGCAGCGTAAACCGTAACTTTCCGGCATTGAACACCTAAATCCAGAGGTGACCGACGATCTCCCCGAGACGATCACGCCGCCGGCCTGGACGAGGACACGGTCACGGACTCACACCAGAGCCACGACCTGCACCTTCACGATGAAACGATCTCAATGCACCGCCAACTCGTCGACGGTGATGCGGCCGCCGTCCATCAGGTGGCCGGCCGGGTCCTCGGCGTCCCGCTGCCCGGGCAGGGTGACGGCCGAGGGGCCGGGCTGGCCGGTGTTCTCTCACATCAGTGGGCTGGGGCGCGCCGGGGGAGTGCCCGCCGGGGTGCGTGGTGTTCGGGTGGTGGTTGTGCCTGGTCAGGAGAGGACGGCGAGGATGCGGGTGTGGGCTTCGTCGAGCTCTGCTGCCGGGACGTTGCTGTTGGCGCGGCGAAAGTCGAAGTCGTCCAGTCCCCATGCGGGGAAGACATGCAGGTGGCAGTGCGGGACCTCGAAGCCGGCCACCACGAGCCCGGCGCGGGGTGCGTCGAAGGCCCGGCGGACCGCGGCGCCGATCCTGCCGCTGACCACCATGAGGTGACTCATCAAGTCGGGTTCCACCGTCGTCCAGTCGTCGATCTCTTCGCGTGGCACCACGAGGGTGTGCCCGGCGGTGACGGGGGCGATCGTCAAGAAGGCCACCGCCCGGTCGTCGGTCCAGACGAACCGGCCCGGCAGCTCGCCGTTTATGATCTTGGTGAAGAGTGTAGGCATGGTGGCATTCTCCCGTGTGCCGGTCGGCGCGCAGACCCCCCTCCGGACCCACCGTTACGACGGTGATCTCGGCGTGGTCAGGTCCTTGGCGAAGTGGCGGTCGCTCGTGGTGTCGGGCACGTACTTCGCTGCGGCTGTGATCGTCAAGCTGACGTATGCTCTCCTTCCTCCGGCAACTCTTCGACAGGTTCAGGCGCGCCAGAGTTGCTCGCCGGGGCGGGTGACAACCAGTTCGGGGACGACGGCGAAGGCCGAGAGCCGGGTGACGGACATGGCGAGTTCGGCAACGTCCTCGACCCGGATCATCTGGTGCGGCTCGATCCGGTCCCGCATGTACGCGGCCATGTCGGTGTCGACATACCCCGGACAGATCGCGGTGGCGGAGACACCGTGGGCGGATTCCTCGGTGTTGACCGACCGGCACAGGGATATGAGTGCGGCCTTGGTGGCGCCGTACACGGCGAGGGCCAGCTCGGCGGCGACGCCGGTGATCGAGGCCAGGGCGATGACCTTGGCACCGTGCTCGGGATTCGCTGCAGCCGTCTTGCGCAGCAGCGGCAGGCTGGTCTGAAGGAGCACGAAGGGTGCCCGCACGTTGACGTCGAACTGCAGGTCGTAGCGCTTCATCGTGGTCTCTTCGAGAGCGCCGGAGGAGCCCACGCCTGCGCCGATCACGAGCACGTCGAGTCTGCCGTGGTGCTGGGAGTGCTCCGCGGCGAGGCGTTGCACGTCGTTTTCGATGGCCATGTCGGCAGGTACCGGGTGTACGCGCCCGCCCGCGTCCGCGAGTGCGGCCGCGGCCTTGTCCAGGCGCGCCGCGTCCCTGGCGGATACCGTCAGGTCGTACCCGGCGTCGGCCAGCCGGCGGGCGATGCCCAGGCCGATGCCGCGCGAGGCCCCGGTGACGAGTGCGGCCGGACGGCCGCCGGTGGTGGTCACAGCATCCCCTTTCCGTTCATCGCGCGCAGTCCGGAGGCCGCCAGCAGCGGAACCGCCTGGCCGACCGTCTCGAAGCCGTCGCCCACCGTGAGGCCTTGCTGATGCCGGGCATGGATACCTTCGGCGATCACGGCGATCTTGAAGTAGCCCAGGCCCAGGTAGAAACCGAGCTGCGCCAGGTCGTGTCCGGTGAGGCGGGCATAGTGCTCGGCGAGGTCCCTCACGTCCGGCAGCCGGTGGCTGGTGGAGGCGGCCGAGCCGCCGAGCACGGGGTCGAAGGCCGGATCGCGGTAGACCAGATGCAGGCCGAGGTCGGCGAGCGGATCGCCCAGGGTGGCCATCTCCCAGTCGACCAGAGCGCGGATCTCGGCCGGATCGGCAGGGTCGAGGATGGCGTTGTCGATGCGGTAGTCACCGTGCACGATCGACGCGCCGCTCTCGGCCGGCACGGCGGCAGCCAGCCGTGCGTGCAACGTGTCGAGGTCGGTCAGTGGTCGGGTGCTGACCCGTTCCCACTGATCGCGCCAGCGCTGCACCTGCCGGGGCAGGTAGCCCTCGGGTCGCCCGAAACCCTCGAGGCCGACGGCGCGGTAGTCGACGCCGTGCAGCCGGGCGAGCACGTCGATCAGCGCGGCACCGCAGCGTGTGATATCGGCGGGGGAGAGGGAGTGCAGCTCGGCCTGGGTGCGGATCACCCGGCCGGGGACGTGCTCCACCACCGAGAACGGCGCGCCGATCACCGAGGCGTCCTCGCACGGCGCCACCGTCCCCGCCACGGGGACGCCGCTGTCGCGCAACGCCGCGACGATGCGGAACTCGCGGCCCATGTCGTGTGCCGAAGGGGTCAGTCCACCGAGTGGTGGCCGCCGCACCACCCAGGTAGAGGTCCCGTCGGTCACTCGGTAGGTGAGGTTGGACCGTCCGCCGTGCAGCAACTCCGCGTGCAGCGGCCCGTCCACGCCTGCCGCTTTGGTCTCGAGGAATTTCTGGAGGGCAGCGATGTCCAGCCCTTCGGGGCTCTCTGTCTGCGCGCTCACGCCTCCCCCCGGTTGCTGGCCTTGAGGTGCTTGCCGACGATGCGCTTGGCGATCGCCCAGCGGTGGGTCTCGGACGGACCGTCATAGATACGGAAGGGGCGGACCTCGCGCAGGAAGCGGGAGAGCAGCACATCGCCGGAGATGCCCAGCGCACCGCACATCTGCAGCGAGCGGTCCACGACGCGCCAGACCGCTTCGGCGGTGAACGTCTTGGCTATGGCTGTGGACTGGGCGCCCGAGCGGCCCTGGTCGAGTTCCCAGCACGCGTGCCGGATCAATCCACGGGAAGCGGCGATGTCGATCTCGTTGTCGGCGATCATCTGCTGGACCATGCCCAGTTCGGCCAGGCGCGAGCCGAACAACCGGCGGTCGGCGGCTCGTCCTACCGCGATGTCCTGGGCACGGCGGGCGATGCCCAGCCACCGCATGCAGTGGGTCATCCGGGCCGGGCCGAGCCGCACCTGGGCGTACTCGAAGCCTTTGTCCACCTCGCCGAGGACCGCGTCGTCGGGGACGACACACCCGTCGAACACGACCTCGCAGTGCCCGCCGAACAGGCTCTCGTCCAGCGTCTCGATGTGGCGGATCACCTTCATGCCGGGATTGTCCGCGTCGACCAGGAACATCGTCGCCCCACCGCGGTCGCCCGGCTCACCGGAGGTACGGGCCATGCAGATCGCATACGCCGCCCCGTCGGCGCCGGTGATGAACCACTTCCGGCCGTCGATCCGCCAGCCGCCCGGCACCCGCTCGGCCCGCGTCGACAAGGCCGCCGGGTCGGAGCCCGCACCCGGGGAGGGCTCGGTCATCGCGAAGCAGGAACGCACCTCGCCGGTCGCCAGCGGACGCAGGTACCGCTCCTTCTGCTCCGGCGTCGCGATGTGCTCCAGCATGTGCATGTTGCCTTCGTCCGGGGCGGCGATGTTCAGCGCCAGCGGACCGAACAGCGAGTAGCCGGCCTCCTCGAAGACCACCGCACGTGCCCGCATGTCCAGCCCGTGACCGCCATGTTCAGCGGACACATGGGGAGCGAACACTCCGGCGTCCTTGGCGGCCTGCTGCAGCCGCGCACGCACCGCGTCTCCCGCTCGCGCAGTGATTCCCGCGTGTTCCTCCTCGACCGGAATGACGACATCGCGGACGAACGCCGCCGTGCGGTCGGCGAGATCAGCGACCTCGGGGTCAGGTGTCAGTTCGATGGGCACAGGACCTTCTTCTCTGGTAGACCAGCCATTGGCTCGTACTCTGCTTTCATTCAGTCGCCGCCGGCATGAGTCGCTTCAGTCGCTCCGCTCCGTCCGCCTGTCTTTTGATGGCGAACAGGCCGGATTTCCAACGGCTCATAAGGGGACCGGCCTTTGAAGAGTCGATCCCCTCCGCCTGGACAGCGGCTGAAGGGATCCCGGGTCCACCAGGCGTGGGTTGCTGGCTTCCCCCTGCAACGTGCAGGCTCAGCGCAGTACGGCTCCTGAACAGCGACTGAAGCGACTCAAACCTCGCGATGCGGTGATCGGCGGGCGTCCTGGCGGGACACGACGGTCAACGCCAGTCGCCAACCCTGCTCAGATCGGCAATTCCTTCGGGAAGAGGCCGTCGAGTTCGGCCTTGATCTGCACGGCGAGGAAGGTCGAGTAGAGGCGGGCGTCGATCAGTGACCCGCCCATCACCCAGAATCCGGGCTGCGCGGTGCGCATCCACATGTTCCGCATCGCGCCGTGGTCGTCGAAGCCCCAGATCGGGCCGACGCGTTCCGCGACCTTGTCGCCGAGGAGCCGGCGCACGCCCTCCTGGAGGTTGTCGTAGCCGGTGGCCAGCACCACGACGTCGGCCTCGACGACCGATCCGTCCGAGAAGCGCAGCCCGTCGGGCTGGAAGCGATCGATGTTCCGGGCGTGCCGCAGCGCGATCTCGCCGTCGGCGATGAGGTCGGAGCAGCCGACGTTGATGTAGTAGCCGCCGCCCTTGCGCAGGTACTTCATGTGGAAACCGGTTCCGTCCGGCTCGTAGTCGGTCTCGAAGCCGACGGCGTGCAGTCGGTCGAGCAGGTCCTTGTCGAGCGCGCAGGTTCGCTTGGTGAGCCACTGGTAGGTGTCTCGGAGCACCGGGTACGGGATCGCCGCGGTGATGAGGTCGATGTCGTCGTTGGACGGGCCCTCGGAGTAGAGGGCGTAGACCATCGTGCCGCTGGGCACCAGGCTGACCACGCACGTGGGGCTGCGCTGGATGATGGTGACCTGGGCGGATCCGTTGGCGTGGAGGTCCTGTGCGACATCGTGGCCGCTGTTGCCGGTGCCGAAGACGATCGCGCGTTTCCCGGCGTAGGAGGTGCCGCTGCCGAACTCACTGGAGTGGAGCACTTCGCCGTGGAAGTCGGCGAGGCCGGGCAGGTCCGGCCGGTTGGGCACGCCGCTGCTTCCGCCTGTGGCGAGGACGAGGTGCGGGCAGCGGATCGTGCGCCGGGTGCCGTCGGCGCGGGTGAGGTCGGCGGTCCAGGTGCCGGTAGCCTCGTCATACTCCCCACCGTCGAACGTCGTGTCCGTCCAGACGTTGATCTCCATGTATTCGGCGTAGCCCTCGAGCCAGGCGGCGAGCTTGTCCTTCGGGACGAAGGTCGGCCAGTTCGGGGGAAGGGCAGGTAGGGCATCGAGTTGGCCCAGACCTCGTTGTGCAGGGTCAGGGAGTGGTACCGGTTGCGCCAGTTGTCGCCGACCCGCGGGTTGCGCTCGACGACGAGGGTGTCGACCCCCATCAGGCCGAGCCGGGCGGCCAGGATGAGCCCGGAATGGCCGCCGCCCACGATGAGGACCTCGGGATCGCGGTCCTCGAAGGCCTGGGTCTTGCGCCGCTGGTCGAGCCAGTTGTCTCCGGCGAAGTTCTCCGAGTACTCGACGCCGGTCGGGCGGTGCTCGCCGATCCGGAAGGGGGCGTCGGCCAGCTCCTGCAGGGTGGTCAGCAGGATCCAGGCCCTCGGCGTGGTGGGGGCGTCGGGGTCGTAGGGCAGTCGCACAAACCCGGTGCCGCGGCCGACGGCGGTGTCGAAGTCGAAGTAGGCCTCGATGACCGTCCGCGCCGAGCGCCTGACGAGTCTCGGCGGAGTGCGCTCAGGGGCGATCCGCGCGTTCCGCGGCCGGACGTCGTCCAGAGTGAGCTTGAGGCCGCGCTCGATCTCCTCGGTACCGGCGAAGGTGCGGTAGGCCCAGGTGAAGGAGACGATGTCCTTCCAGTAGCCGTCGGGCTCGATGAGGCCCGCCGCCTCAGCGGGGTCCAGGTTCTCCCAGGCCTGGTTCAACGACGACAGCCAGTCGGTTGTAACGGCGGTGAGCCGGGGGTCGGCGGGAATGGCCATGGATGCGTCCTTTGCAGAGGTAAGTGTGGGCGAGGCGTCCGCGCCCGTGCGAGGTCGATGCGGCGGCGTTGCCGCGGGCGCCGTCAGGTGTCCGGGTTCCCGGTGCCGCCGTGACTGTGGGCGCGGGCGAGCAATGGCCCGTCCTCGGCCAGGACGTGGCAGGCGCCGGCGAGCGTGGGGACCGCGGCGAGCCCGATGGCCATCCACCGGCCGTCCGCACGCTGCTCGGGCCCGTACGGGACGGATTCGTTGATGGTCAGGAAGAAGGTCAGGGTCGTCAGCTCCGTGAGGCCCAGCAGCAGCGAGACGACGTGCGTGCACCCCGCGGTGCCGCGGAGCCGCTCGAGGACGGTCGCCCGCCAGCCCGAGGTGAGGCACGCGCCGACGAGGTCGTCGCAGGTGGGCAGGATGAACGGGCACTGCGGGTAGGGATGGGTCAGCGCCTCGACCGTCAGCGCGGTGATGCGGAGCTCGGGGCCCTCGACCTCCCCGGTGACGCGGAAGTCGTGGATCACCGCGGTCGGCGAGGGCGGTTCGTGATCGCCTCCGACCGAGCGGTCGGTGAGGTCGGCGGTGAAGCGGAACCGGCCGGGGCCTAGGGGCTCGACCTCGAGCGTCCGTTCCCGACGGGCCGCGCGCTGCCCGGTCACGTGCTGCTCCGGAGCAGGTCGGCGTCGTGGACCAGGCCGGTCCGGGTGACCTTCCAGCCGTGAGCCTCGCGGTCCCACGTCGTCGGTCCGGGACCGGCGGCGCGGAGCTTGTACTTCTCGACCTTGGCGGTCGGTGTGCGGGGGAAGTCCTCCACGATGTCGATGTAGCGGGGGACCATGAAGTACGGCATGGTGTCCGCACAGTGCCGGAGGATCTCCTCCGGGGTGGTCGTGTGCCCCTCGCGCAGCGTCACGAGCACCCACACGTCGTCCTCGCCGACCTCGGCGGGGGCAGCGACCGCGACCGCCTCCGACACTGCCGGGTGTCCCGTCACGAGGGTCTCGACCTCGAAGGACGAGATGTTCTCGCCACGCCGGCGCAGGGAGTCCGTGGCGCGGTCCTCGAAGTAAAACCAGCCGTCGTCGTCTATGCGGCCGCGATCGCCGGAGTGCAGCCAAAGGTTCCGCCATGCCGCGACCGTGCGGTCGGGCATCCCGATGTAGCCCGAGCCGACGAGGAACGGGCGCTTGGGCCGGATCACCAGCTCCCCGGCGACACCAGGGGGCAGCTCGTTGTCGAACTCGTCGACGACCCTGATCTCGTAGTAGGGATTGGCGCGGCCGCAGGACCCGGGGCGGTACTGGTCACCGACGCCGCGGAAGATCGGCAACCCAACCTCGGTGGATCCGTAGACGGTGGTCATCGTGCAGTTGAAGCGCTGCTCCATCTCCTCGTGGACGTCCGCGGGATCGGGCACGGCGTAGACGGTGCGGATGGTGCTGTGCGCGTCCTCGGGTCTGGCGGGCTTGGACAGCAGCATATTGCAGACACCGCCGACGGCGACGAAGTTGGTGACGCCGTGCGTGGTGACCTCGTCGAGGAACGTGCTGATGCTCAGCCGGGGCAGCAACCGCATGCGGCCACCACAGACGAGCGTGGCGATGGTCTGGAACTTCGCGCCAATGTGGAAGAAAGGCAGGAAGTTGAGCACAACGTCGTCGGAGTAAAGCCCGTTGATGTCGGCGTACATCGCCCCGTAGGCCGCGAGGTAGTGGTGGCTGAGCAGGACGCCCTTCGACGGCCCCGTGGTCCCCGAGGTGAAGATGATGCCGGCCGTGGAGTCGTGGCGGATCTCAATCCCCAGGTTGGCCTCGTCGTCGTCGGCGAGCAGCTCCGCAAAGTTCCGGCTCCCGGGCACCCCGCCGCCAGCCCCATCGGCGGTCTGGTCGGCGCGGACGAAAATGTGCGCGAGCCCTGGCACGGAGGGTGCGACCTCAGCAACTCGGGGGCGAAGGTGGCGTCGGCGACGCACACGGTCGCGGTGCTCGTCGTGAGCTGGTGGCGCAGCATGTCGCCCATGTACGCGGTGTTGATCGGGATCTCGACTGCGCCGACCTTGGCGAGGGCGAACCAGAGGGTGAGGTAGTCCGGCGAGGTGTTCATCAGGACCGCAACGTGGGTGTCGCGGGTGATTCCGGCGGCGACCAGCCGGCGGGCCATCCGGTTGACGGCCGCGTTGAACTCGCCGAATGTGCTCACGGAGTCCGCCCAGGAGTAGAACGGGCCCTCCGGGGCGAGCGCCGCGCGCCGTTCCAAGAGCCGAACGATGGTGAGTTCGTGGGTGGGGATGGACTCAAGGTAGCTAGCGGTCATTGCCGCTCCTCCCGGTGATCCGTCCCGCTGCGGCACGGCCGCTGCGGGGTGAGCTGGGGATGGCCGTCGCGCCACCGCTCGATGTCGAGCAGCGCTTCGGGGTGGACAAGGCTGTCGCGGGCGGCGACATCATCGGAGTGGGCGCCCATGAGCAGGCGCTTGACCGGCGTCTCGAGCTTCTTGCCGGACAGGGTCCTGGGCAGGGCAGGGAGCCAGACGATCTCGTCCGGAACATGGCGGGGCGACATGTCGCTACGGAGCCGGCGAACGATCTCCTCGCGCAGTTCGCTCCTGTCCGGGGCACTGGGCTCGGCAACGACGAACAGCACCAGTGTTCCGGCGCCACCTTGCTGGTCTTCGAGGTGCACGACGAGGCTGTCCGCGATGGCGGGGATGTCCTCGACAATGGTGTAGAAGTCGGAGGTGCCGAGCCGGACGCCACCACGGTTGAGTGTGGCGTCGGACCTGCCGCTGACGGTGCAGGCGCCGTCGGCGGTGAATGTCACCCAGTCGCCGTGGGTCCAAATGCCGGGCCAGCGGCCGAAGTAGGTGTCGCGAAACCGGGAGCCGTCGGCGTCGCCCCAGAGTCCGACGGGCATCGACGGGAGGGGCGAAGTGAGGGAGAGCTCGCCCGGCTCGTCGATCACGGGCCGTCCCGACGGGTCGAGCGCGTGCACGGCGCAGCCGAGCATGCGTCCCGGGATCTCGCCGGCGCGGACCGGCAGCAGGGGGGACGCCCCGACGAAGGCGGAGCACACGTCCGTGCCGCCGGACGCGGAGTTGAGCAGGATCTGCGGGCCGAATTGCTCGTGGACCCAGCGGTAGCCCTCGGCGGGCAGCGGGGATCCGGTCGACCCGATCCCGCGCAGCGAGCTCAAGTCGTGCTGCGCTGCGGGGGTGAGGCCGGCGGAGCGGCAGTTCATGAGGAAGCCTGCGGAGGTGCCGAAGTAGGTCAGCCGTTCCTGTTCGGTTACGGCCCAGAGTGCGTCGGCGTCCGGCCACGCGGGGTTGCCGTCGAAGCACACGACGGTGGCGCCGAGCAGCAGAGCTGACACCGCGTAGTTCCACATCATCCAGCCTGTCGTGGAGAACCAGAAGAACCGGTCTCCGGCGTGGACGTCGTTGTGCAGACCGAGGCTCTTGTGGTGTTCGAGCAGGATCCCGCCGTGGCCGTGGACGATCGCCTTGGGCAGGCCGGTGGTGCCGGAGCTGAACAGGATGTAGAGCGGGTGGTCGAAGGGGACCGGGGTGAACTCGAGCGGCCCAGGCTCGCGGAGGAGTTCGGACCAGCTGAGGCTGCCGTCCGGGGCAGCGTCGTCATACAGGTAGGGCAGAGTCACGGTGTGCCGCAGTGTGGGCAGCGCGCTGCGGATCGCGGCCACCTCCGGCCTGCGGTCGATCTCCTTGTTTCCGTACCGGTGCCCGTCCACGGCGATCAGGACGACGGGATCGACCTGGGAAAGCCGATCGATCACCGCTCGTGCCCCGAACTCGGGCGGGCAGCAGACCCACACGGCACCGAGGGAGGCGGTCGCCAGGAAGGCGACGACCGTCTCGGGCACGTGCGGGAGGTACCCGGCGACGCGGTCACCCGGACCGACCCCCAGCGCAGCGAGCCCGGTGCGGCAGCGTGCGACCTGGTCGCGCAGCTCAGCGAAGGAGAGCTCGACGCGGTCGCGGGTCTGGGAGAGACCGACCAGCGCCGGGCCGGACCACTCCGCCCGCAGCGCGTGCGCGGGATAGGACAGGCGCGCGCCAGGCAACCAGCGGGCCCCTGGCATGGTCGGGTCGGCGAGTACGGGGCCCGGGATCCCGGAGATCATCAGGTCGAATGTGTCGATCACGTGCTGCCAGAAGTCGGCGGCGTGTTCGACTGACCATTGCCACAGCTCGTCGTGGCCGGTTATCGCGGTGCCGGTCCGAGCCTCGGCGGAACGCAGGAAGGCGCCCATGCGGGTGGTGTCGATCGCGTCGGCTGGAACGGGGCGCAGGATCTCGCCGCGGGGTCTGGTCATGGTCATGCGACTGCTCCGGTCTTGTGCAACGCGGCGATGGCGTCGTCGGTCCAGCCCAGCTCGCGCAGGATCTCGCCGGTGTGGCCGCCGAGCGCGGGCGGGGCCGACGGGCGCGGCGCCGGGGTCCGGGAGAGCCGCGGCGCCGGGGCGGGCTGGGGGACCCCTGCCACCTCGAGGTAGCCGGCGCGTTCGAACTGGTGCGGGTGGGTGAGGGCTTCGGTGAAGGAGAGCACGGGGGTCACGCAGGCGTCGGTGCCGGTGAACATCTGTTCCCAGTGCCGGCGGTCGCGGGAGGCGAAGGTCTCGGCCAGGACCTTGGCGAGGGCATTCCAGCGGGACTGGTCCTCGCGCGGGTATTCCTTGGGATCGAGCCCGAGCCGGGTCAGCAACTCGGCGTAGAACCGGGGCTCGATCGCGCCCACGGCGACGTGGCCGCCGTCCGCCGTGCGGTAGGTGCGGTACCAGGTGTGCCCCCGTCGAGCACATTGGTACCGCGCTCGCCCCAGCGGCCGGTGGCGAGCATCCCGAGCGTGGCCGAGGTGAGCGATGCGGCGCCGTCGATAATGGCGGCGTCGACGACCTGGCCGCGGCCGGAGCTGACCCGTTCCAGAAGTGCGGCCAGTACGCCCATCACCAGGAATGTGCTGCCGCCTGCGTAGTCACCGAGCAGGTTCAGCGGAACCGGGGGGCGGTGTTCGGGTTCACCCATTGCGTGCAGAGCACCGGTGAGCGCGATGTAGTTGATGTCGTGGCCGGCGTCGTGGGCGAGTGGGCCAGTCTGCCCCCAGCCGGTCATGCGGGCGTAGATCAGTCGCGGGTTGAGCTCGAGCAGGCGCTCAGGGCCGAGGCCAAGGCGTTCGGCCGCACCGGGGCGCATGCCTTCGCAGAACACGTCGGCGCGGCGGAGCATCACATCGAGCACCTCGCGGGACTTAGGCTGCTTCAGGTCCAGCCTGATGCTGCGCTGCCCGCGTCGGCGCGGGTCGCGCTCGGCCGGCACGGAGGTCTCCATGTCCGAGGTGCGGTCGACCACGATGACCTCGGCACCCAGATCGGCGAGCAGCATCGCGGCGTACGGGCCGGGGCCGAGGGAGGCGAGGTGGACCACGCGGACACCGGCGAGAGGACCAGAGCTCATGAGAACCGTGCCTTTCTGCCCTCGCTGAACGCCGTGAAGCCCTCGAGCGCATCCGGCCTGCGGTACCCCTCGGCGGCGACCTCCTCCTCCCAGGCGAACGCCTCGCCAAGCGGCATGTGGTGGCCCTCGTAGACGAGCTGCTTGGTGCGCTGCACCGCCCAGGGGCTGTATCCGGCGATCGTGCGGGCCCAGTCCATGGCGGTGTCCATCACCTGTTCGTCGTCAACGACTGCCTGCACCAGCCCGAAGCTCGCGGCCTCCTCGCCGCCGACGTAGCGGGACAGCAGCAGCAGCTCCAATGCCTTGCTGGCCCCGACGAGACGACTGAGTCGCTGGCTTTGCTGGGCGCCCTGGACCGCGCCGCGGCGCAGCCCCGATGGGCCGAGCGTCGCGCTCCGGCCGGCGACGCGGAGATCGCACGCGAGGGCGAGCGCGAACCCGCCGCCGACGGCGTAGCCGTTGATGGCCGCGATGAAGGGCTTCCAGATCGGCCACGGCCGCGGGATGGGGGGTGGGCCGCCGCCACCGGGGCCGAACGCGTTCACCTCGTGGTAGCCGTCGATGTAGCCGCCGGAGGAGAACGCGCGGTTGCCGGCGCCGCGGACAATAGCGACGTGGATGTCGTCGTCGTGCTCGATGCGCTCGTAGGCGGCGCGGAGCCCGTCGCGCATCGGCGCGTCTACGGCGTTGCGCTTGTTCGGGTTGTCCAGGGTGATCGTCGCGATGTGGTCGACGACGTCGAGATCGATCCGGCCCACGGGCTGCTCCTCGAGAAGGTGGTTGGTCAGCGGGGGTTACTGATGAGTCCGGCGCGCTGGACGCGGCTGAGCAGGGGGCGGCCCAGTACGTCTTCCGCGATCTCGCCGGCGGTCAGTAGGGCGGGCAGATCGATTCCGGTACGGACGCCCATCCGGTCCAGCACGGCCACCAGGTCCTCGGTCGTGACGTTGCCGCTCTCCCCGACGAAGCCCTGCTCGACGGCGGCGGGTTCGCCGCCGATTCCGCCGAGGCTGGCGTCGACCGTCGCTGCTCCGGCGTCGATCGCGGCAAGGGTGTTGGCGATGCCGCAGCCACGGTTGTCGTGGAAGTGGGCAATGAACTCCACGTCCGGGAACGAGTTGGTAGCCAAGGTGAACAGCTCGTGGACGGTACGTGGGTCGGCCATGCCGGTGGTGTCGCCAAACATGATCGCGCGGATGCCAAGCGAGTGTCCCCACTCGACGAGCGCGAGCACATCCTCGCGCTCGACCCGGCCCTGGATCGGGCAGCCGTATGCGGTCGCAACCCCGAGCAGCGGGGAGATGCCTGCGGTGCCGAGGACATCAACCATTTCGGCGACTGCGACCTTGTGGGTGGCGTGGTCCCGGCGCAGGTTCGCGAGGTTGTGAGGCTCGCTCGCGGAGATAGGGAAGCCACAGCGGTCGATCGGGCGCCCCGCGGCGTGGGCGTCGGCGACGCGCTTGGCGCCACGGACGTTGACCGTCAGGACGCGGACCTTGACGTCGTCCGGTACCGCACTGAGCACCTCTTCGGCGTCGGCGAACTGGGGCACGGTGTGGGTGGGGACGAACGAGGTCACGTCGATCTCAGGGACGCCGCAGCCGGCGATCGCCTGCAGCATCCGGACCTTGTCCTGGGTCGGAAGCACGTCGGGCCAGCCCTGGATTCCGTCACGCAGCCAGGCCTCACAGACAGCGACGTTGCGGTCCGGGGCGCTCACAGAACAGCCACCGGGTTGACCGGGCTGCCGACGCCGCCGACGAGCGGCAGTGGGGCGACGACCAGCAGGAACTCGTGGCGACCGGTGGCGACGAGGGCCTCGAGGTCCACGAGTTCCATGAGGTGGATCCCGCGATTGCGGATGAGCTCAACGTGCAGCGGTGCCGCGTCGTCCGGGTCGGGGGACGGGCCAGCCTCAACGGCGATGTTGTCGGCACCGACAAGAACGAAGCCCTGCTCCTCGATCCAGCTCGCGCAGTCCGGGGCGAGGCCGGCCCAGCGGGCTTCGGTGGCCTCGCCTTCGCGCCAGCGGTGCAGCCAGCCGGTGCGCACGAGTAGTGCATCCCCGTCCTGCGGGAGGCAGCCGGTCGCCTCGACGGCAGTACGTAGTTCGTCAACCGAGATGGCATGCTCATCGTCCTGGCTCGGGCCGTGGGGGCCGGCGAGGTCGACGACGATCCCGCGGGTGACGATCGGCCCGACCAGGTGTATCCCGCACCGGCGGGCGCCGTTGCTGGTGACGTGATCCGCGGAGTGCCCGTTCCACATGCGGTGGTCCTGCCACACGTGAGCTAGGGCGTCGAGATGGGTGTTGCCGTGCGTAGACAGCACAAGGCAGTCATCGGCGAACCCGAATCCCTTCTCGGTGAGCCCGGCTGCGTAGTCTCCGCCGTCGCGGACCATGAAGTGCTGCAACGGCGCGCGCCGTCCGGCGATCGGCCCTTTGCCCGCGCGCAGAGGCACGGCCAGGGAGAGCGACCGGCCCTCTCGTACGGTCTCGAGCCCACGATAGGTCGCGGAAGGAGTGAGGAGATTGAGCGCGCCCCGCTCGTCGTCCTTACCCCAGCGGCCCCATGCGGCCGGGAGTTGCTGGATGGTGGTCATGAGTCCCCCTGCCACGCCGGCCGACGCTTCTGTGCGAACGCGGCCAGGCCTTCTTTTGCGTCCTCAAGGCCGAGGTTGACCGTCAGGGACGCCTCGAGCATCCGCAGCCGGGCGTCGACGTCGTTACCCAGTGCCGAGTAGAAGGTGGTGCGGCCCAGTGAGACAGCCTGCGGCGCAGCAAGCGAAAGCTCGTCAACGAGGTCGGCGATGGCCTTGTCCAGGTTGTCGTGGTCTACCACATCGCTGACCACGCCCAACCGTCTGCCCTCGACCGCGTCGATCCGCCGCCCGGTGAGCATCAGCCGCAGTGCTTCCTTGGGTGGCATCGACTGCATCAGCGGCACAGTGATCATGTAGGGCCACAAGCCGACCCGAGCCTCAGGAACCCCGAATACGGCGCGCTCGCTTGCGACAAGGAAGTCGCAGGCGGCGGCGAGGCCGAATCCGCCCGCCAGGGCGTACCCCTGAACCCGGGCGATCGTCGGCTTCCCGAGCTCCCACAGGTCGCGGATCACCTGCGCCAGACCGGCCCTGCCACGGTGCGCGGCCAGTTCGTCGCCCTCCTCACTCATCTGCCGCAGGTCGCCGCCGGCGCAGAACGCCTTGTCACCGGCACCAGCGAGCACCACCGCGCGCACTGATCCGTCGGCTTTTGCCGCGGCTAGACCCGCCCGTAGCTCGACGAACACCTCGTTCGACAGGGCGTTGCGTTGCTCAGGGCGGTTGATCGTGAGGTGAAGGGCCTTGCCTACTCGCTCACGTGTGACGACACACTCGCTCATTTCGTCCTCCCTCGGCCCGGTGCACCCATGCAACCCCGACCGCGCCAGGACGTTATCAACGCCCCCGTTTACAAGCAATGGTCTTGCGATGAAATGCTGTCGACAGGGGCGTTGGTAAACCCATGCGGGTTCAAGTCCACGCGAGGACTAGACGGGGTCAACGAATCCGTTTACTCTCGCCCCCATCTGCTAGCGTCGGCTACCGAGAGGAGGCCGACGATGAGCGACATAGGCCGACGACGGGCAGCCAGGGCCGCGGCGGACGATCCCGCCTACACCGAGAAGGTCATGGCGATCCGCGAGGCGGCGGTGCGGGTGTTCCGGGCGAAGGGCCTGCGGGTGGCGTCACTGAACGACGTCGCCGAGGAGGTCGGCATGTCCCGGGCCTCGCTGTACTACTACGTCGGCAGCAAGGAGGAGCTGTTCCGGGACGTGGTCTCGGAGGCGGTGACGGCCAACATCGAGTCCGCGCAGAAGGTCGTCGCGCAGCCCCTCCCGGCGAGCCGCAAGCTGGCCCGCCTGATCGAACTCCTCATGGAGTCGTTCGAGCGGCACTACCCCTACCTCTACGTCTTCGTGCAGGAGGACTTCAGCAAGATCGGTGGTGACACCGAGACCGCGACTGGACCGTGGGAGACCACGATCCGGGAGTGGAACCAGCAGTACTTCGACCTGGTCAAGCAGGTCGTCGCAGAGGGAATCGCCGACGGCGATCTGCGGACCGCGTTGCCCCCGGGCGTCATCGCCAACTGCGTGATCGGGATGACGAACTCATCCCACGCATGGTTCAGGCCCAACGGCCTCATGGACGCATCCGAGATCGGCGCGGGCATGGCACGGATGGTGTTGACCGGACTCCAGCCGGAAAACCGCCCCTGACACTCGGCGCACTCATCCCTCGCTACTGCGCACCCCATCCGACCGCAGCAGCGGCCCCGACCACCAGAGGGATGAACGTGTTCGATCTCGACCTGTCCGACACCCAACGCGACCTTGTCGGAGCCATCCGCTCAGTCTGCGCCGACTTCGACGACGAGTACTGGTCGCGCCACGACACCGACCACGAGTTCCCCCACGACTTCTACGACGCAATGGTCAAGCTCGGCATCGTCGGAATGATGGCCGAGCCGGAGTACGGCGGCGGGGGATCGACGGTCGAAGACGCCGCCCTGGCACTGCAGGAGATCGCTGCCAGCGGCGCCGGCATCAACGGCTGCTCGACGGTGCACCTGTCGATGTTCGGATTCCACCCGGTCACGAAGTGGGGCAGCCCCGCCCTGCGCGCGAAGTACCTCCCGCGCGTCTCCTCCGGTGAGATCCACGTGTCGTTCAGCGTGACCGAGCCCGACGCCGGCAGCGACACCACCCGCATTACCACCAGGGCAATCCCCACCGACGACGGCTGGGTGCTGCGCGGCCGCAAGGTCTGGATGACCAAGGGCCTGCAGTCTTCCTCAGCGCTCGTCCTCGCCCGCACCGCACCCCTGGGGCAGACCACGCGGCCGGTCGACGGGCTCTCCCTGTTCGTGGTAGACCTCGATCCGGCGCACGTCGACATCCGGCCGATCCCGAAGATGGGTCGTAACGCCGTGGCCAGCTGCGAGGTCGTGTTCGACGACCTGCCGATCCCACGCGAGAACCTCGTCGGGGAGGAGGGGCGCGGCTTCTACAACTTGCTCGACGGGCTCAACCCGGAACGGATCCTGGTCGCGGCCGAGGCAGTCGGGCTGGGGATCGCAGCCCTGCGCCGTGCCACCGAGTACGCCCGGGACCGGGTGGTCTTCGGCCGCCCGATCGGACAGAACCAGGGCATCCAGCACCCCCTCGCCGACGCCCACATGCAGCTGCTCGCCGCGGCGCACCTGACCCGGGTCGCCGCGCGGCTCTACGACAGCGGCAGGCCCTGCGGGACCGAGGCCAACACCGCGAAGTTCCTCGCCGCACGCGCGGCCTGCTTCGCAGCAGACCGCGCAGTGCAGACCCACGGAGGCATGGGCTACGCGACGGAGTACCACGTCGAGCGCTACTTCCGGGAGGCGCGGATGCTGCGGATCACCCCTGTCACCGAGGAACAGATCATGAACTACGTCGCCGAGCGGGCGCTCAAGCTCCCGAAGTCCTACTAAGACTGCAACCGAACTCGCGGTATCACCGCAGGGCCAGCGCGGCGCAACCCACGCTAGAAGATGACAGGCCGTCAGCTACGGGCGGCTGACCTCCTAGCAGCAGCCGGAGCGGGGGCGGGAAGCCACTTCCACGGACTTGCCATCAATCCACAGGAGAGCCCGTCCACCAGGTCTGACCTGCGGTGATGCGATGAGTGCGGTTGCAGTACCAACCCCATACGGGCATCCGTCGCCCGGCGCACAGGTAGCACACCCGTCCACATTGGAGGAAGCAAACGATGTCGAGCTCTGACGGCCGCCTGTTCATCGGCGGGGACTGGATCCCCTCCCAGGGATCCGAGTGGATCACCGCCTACAACCCTCACACGGAGGAAGAATCCGGACGCGTCGCCGCCGCGGTCCGTGCGGACGTCGACGCCGCAGTCGGCGCCGCCCGCACAGCCTTCGACACCGGACCCTGGCCGCGGATGAGCTTGAGCGAGCGGGCCGCGATCATCCACGAGGCCGCAGCCAACCTGCGCGACAACACCGACGCGATCGCCCGGACCATCACCTCCGAGATGGGCTCCCCGATCGCCCAGTCCCTAGCGGTGCAGGTGCCCCGGGCCTACCAGATCTGGGAGTACTTCGCCGCGCTGGCCGAGGACTACCCGTGGCGGCAGCGCCGGCCCTCCTACGACGAGGTCAACGCCTCGCTCGAGCTGCTCATCGAGCGTGAGCCGGTCGGCGTCGTCGCGGCGATCGTGCCGTGGAACGGCCCCCAGATCGTCGCGGCCATGAAGCTCGCCCCTGCACTCGTGGCCGGCTGCACCGCCGTGCTCAAGCCCTCGGAGGAGGCCTGCCTGAGCTTCAACTTCCTCGCCGACGCCTTCCGCAGGGCCGGGCTGCCCGAGGGCGTGCTGAACATCGTCCCCGCGGACCGTGAGGTCAGCGAGTACCTCGTGTCCCACCCCGGAGTCGACAAGGTCTCGCTCACCGGCAGCACCGCGGCCGGCAAACGCGTCGGCGCCATCTGCGCCGAGAACGTCAAGCGCTGCACGCTCGAGCTCGGCGGGAAGGGCGCCGCCATCCTGCTCGACGACGTCGTGCTGGCCGACGCGATGCCCGCCCTCACCCCTCCGATGGCCTTCATCAACGGCCAGGCCTGCAACGCCCCGTCCCGCCTGCTCGTGCCGGCCCCGCGTGCCGAGGAGGCCACCGAGGCGATCGTGGAGACCCTGCGGTCCCTGCCCTTCGGCGACCCCAACGACCCGAACACCTTCATCGGCCCGCTCGCCTCCCGCCGCCAGCGCGACCGCGTCGCCTCCTACCTGGAGCTCGGCAAGACCGAAGGCGCCAAGGCCGCCACCGGTGGCGGCAGGCCCGCGGACTACCCGACGGGCTGGTACATCGAGCCCACGATCTTCACCGGCGTCGACAACTCCATGCGCATCGCCCAGGAGGAGATCTTCGGCCCGGTCTACTGCGTCATCCCCTACACCGACATCGACGACGCGGTCCGCATCGCCAACGACTCCCCCTACGGGCTCGAGAGCAGCGTCTGGACCGCCGATCCCGACCGTGGCGTCGAGGTCGCCCGACGGCTGCTCTGCGGCACCGTCGGCGTCAACTCCCACAACATGGACATGGCCGGCCCCTTCGGCGGCTACCGCCAGTCCGGCGTAGGCCGCGAGTGCGGGCCGGAGGGCATCGCCGACTACACCGAGCTCAAGTGCATCATGCCGCCCATCGGCGCGGGCCGGTCCTGACCACCACAACAAGGAGGCAGACACCATGGCAGGACGGGTCCAGGGCAAGATCGCCCTCATCACCGGCGCCGCTCGCGGACAGGGCCGCAGCCACGCCGTCCGGCTCGCCCAGGAAGGCGCCGACGTCATCGCGATCGACGCCTGCACAAACTACGACAGCGTCGGGTACGCCATGGCCACCAGGGCCGACCTCGACCAGACAGTCAAGGAGGTGGAGGCCCTCGACCGCCGCATCGTCGCCACGGTGGCCGACGTCCGCGACCCAACCGCCTTGGCCAGGGCTGTCGCCGGCGGCGTCGACCAGCTCGGCGGCCTCGACATCGTCAGCGCCAACGCCGGCATCTGCACGGTGCAGCCGTGGGACAAGGTGACGCCGCAGATCTGGCAGGACACGATCGACGTCTGTCTGACCGGCACCTGGAACACCGTCGTCGCCGCCCTGCCGCACCTCATACGGCGCGGCGGCGGATCGATCATCCTCACCAGCTCGACCGCCGGCATCAAGGGCCAGCCCTTCCTCACCCCCTACGTCGCGGCCAAGCACGGAGTCGTCGGGATCATGAAGTCGATTGCCAACGAGGTGGCGCAGAAGAACATCCGCGTCAACACCGTGCACCCCACCGGCGTCAGCACCCCGCTGCTCGAGGGGCTCGGCGGGATGGACGAGCTCATCGGCCTCGACCCGTCGACCGGCGGGATCTTCGTCAACTCGCTGCCCATCGAGTTCGTCGAACCCCGCGACATCAGCAACGCCGTCCTCTTCCTCGCCTCCGACGAGGCCCAATACGTCACCGGCCTCGAGATGACGGTCGACGCCGGCTGCACCACCCGCTGAACAACCGCACATGCCGCTCAGCCAGAGCGGCCGGGGGCACCCGTGACCGTCACGGGCGCCCCCGAGGTGCCCCCGCTGTCTACCTCACCGCACTGGAAGGTGCACGACGATGACGTCGAACGGCACGACACACCCCTCGAACTCGCTCTCGAGGATCGTGATCGCAAGCACTGTGGGCTCGGCGATCGAGTGGTACGACTTCTTCATCTATGGGGCCGCCGCCGCGCTGGTCTTCAACAAACTGTTCTTCCCGTCGGCCGACCCCCTGACCGGAACCCTCCTCGCCTTCGCCACGTTCGGGGTCGGCTTCATCGCCCGTCCCGTCGGCGGCGTGATCTTCGGCCACTTCGGAGACCGCGTCGGGCGGAAGAAGGCTCTCGTCATCGGCCTGTTCCTCATGGGCGCGGCCACGACCCTCATCGGACTGCTCCCCACCTATCCGGCAATCGGGGCGCAAGCCCCGATCTTGCTGGTGGTCCTGCGCATCGTGCAGGGAATCGCGGTAGGCGGCCAATTTGGCGGCGCCGTGTTGGTCGGGACCGAGAACGCGCCCCCGGGTCGCAGGGGCCTGTACGGCAGCTTCGCCCAACTGGGCGTTCCCATCGGCCTCGTGCTGTCCAGCGTCGTCTTCCTCGTAGCGACAGGCATCACCACCGACGAGCAGTTCCTCGCCTGGGGGTGGCGCATCCCGTTCCTGCTGAGCTTCACCCTGATCGCCGTGGCCCTCTTCGCCCAGCTGAAGCTGGAGGAAACCGCCGCGATGCAGCGAGCCGAGAAGACTGCGACCAAGACAAGTTCGCCGATCCTGGAGGTCCTTCGCCGACACCCGAAGAACGTCCTGCTCGGGGCGGGCACGCTGATCCTGCTCGCGGTCGGCTTCTACATCTTCTCGACCTTCGTGCTGTCCTACGGCACGACCGTCCTGAAGATGTCCTACAACACCGTGCTGACCGCGGTGATCCTCGGAGCAATGCTGCAGGTCGTCGCGATCCCCCTCTTTGCAATCCTCTCCGACCGGATCGGCAGGAAGAAGGTCTACCTGGGCGGGGTCGTCGGGCTCGCCGTCTGGGTCTTCCCCGCGTTCCTGCTCATCGGCAACGGCGGTTTCGCGGGCGCCGCCCTCGGCGTAGCCGTGGCTCAGGTGCTCGTCGCCGCCCTGCAGGGCCCGCTCCCGGCATTCATGCACGAGTTGTTCCCCATCCACGTGCGTTACTCCGGTGTTTCGCTGGGATACCAGGTCGGTTCGCTGATCGGGGGCGGGTTCACCCCGATCCTCGCGACGGCCCTCTACGCCGAGTTCCGGACCTTCGTCCCGATCGCGTTGCTGGTGGTCCTCGCGGCAGTGTTGACCGGGAGCAGCATCCTGGTGCTCACGGAGAACCGGAGTGCGGCCGACACGGACGTGCCCTCGTCGGCTCGGGCCGGTGAGGCAGAGGCGGACCCGCTCCGCGCCTGACACAACGGGCGGGTCGCCTGCCCGTGCGCGGCGGGGCGATCCTTCTGAGGTCCGGCCAAGGTGAGCCCAAAAGGGCAGTGGGATGATCTTGGAGGCGTGAGAGCTGGGTCCCGGGACACGGTACAGCCGTTGACACTGAGAACGATCATGCTCCGGAGGGGTGTGCTTACGGTTCCTTACTGAGTCCCTCGCGTCGGCTTGACGGCGACCTGCCGCCTGCTGCACCACTGAATACGCCCTCCTGGCCAGCACTTGATGTACCGGGACTCGAAGCCGATTGTCAACCCAATCCAGGGAGCTCAGTAGATCGAGGAGCCCCGGTTGCGGTTGGCGAAGGGGAGCGCTCCGTGAAGCGCGGTGAACTCCGCGATCAGCTCCGCCTCGGCCTGGCCGGCGGGCGGCTCGGCCACGGTGTGCCAGGCGACCAGGAGCGTGTCAGTCGGCAAGCTGCCAGATGTACTCGCCGCCGCTGTGGTCGGCGTTGCGCCCCTGGCCCTGGCGGCGGTAGGCGTTCAGCCGTTTGCTCAGCCCTTGGCGGCCAGCTGCAGGCCCTCGGCGTGAGCCCGGCCCCCCAGCTCGTCAATCAGCCGGTCGTCCGCAGGCTTCGCCGGTCCCCCCTCAGACGGCTCGACAGTCTCGACCTCGGTCACGTTATTGCTGGTCATCGATGCATCTTCCATGATCGGGAGTTACACCGAACGTTTCATTCCCCGGCGCGGCCTTGTCGCACGGTGATGAGGGTCTCAAGCGCGGAGCAGACGGGAAGAAGCTCGCGACGCAGGGTCGCGGCCGGCTCGCGGGGCTCCTGGTCGGCCGTTGCCCATGCGTTGTGAACGGCGAGGTAGGCCGAGAGCACGGCACCGGCGATGGCCGACGGAATGACATCCTGGGGGGAGCCGCCGACTCTGGCCGCCACGAACTCGGCGACCGCTGTTCGCCAGTCAGCCCAGCGGGCCCACTCGGCTTCCCGGAGTTCTGTGGCGTTGCGGAGCACCCGGTAGCGGGTGAGCCAGACACCGTCCTGGTCGACGGACGATTCGAAAGCCCCGACGGCGGCCGCAAGCACTGCGGTCATTGTCGGCTGCAGCTCGGGCATGCCCCGCAGGAGCGACCGCAACTGTGTGACGTGCGCGTCGAAGCCGGCCAGACCAGATCGGCCTTGGTCGGGAAATAGCGGAAAACCGTGGTGCGACTGACATGGCACCGCCGGGCGATGTCTGACACGGTCGTCGCCGCGAAGCCCTGGTCGACGAAGAGCCGAAGAGCGACTGTCTCGATCGTCGTGGCGCTGACCTGCGGTGGTCGGCCGGGCCGACGTGACTGAGCGGACTCGGACACGGCCTTCGTTCGCCTCCAATTTCGGTACTGAGTAACATAATGGTGTAGCGGTTGCGCGTGCCCGTCCACGGTAGAGGGCGTCAGCAGCGGACCACACGAAGAAGCGGAGCGGACATGAGGGCAGTAGTCACAGAGGAACTGGGCCGCGTGGAAGTGCGTGACGACGTCGAATCCGTCGAGGTCGGACCCGACCAGGTCAAAGTCCGGATGCGCGCCTCAGGTGTGTGTCGCACGGACCTGTCGGCAACCAACGGCACGTGGCCCACTCGCCTGCCGGTGGTACTCGGCCACGAAGGCGCCGGTGAGATCATCGAGGCAGGCGCCCAGGTCAAGGGCATGGGCGTCGGCGACCGGGTCATCCTGGCCAATCTCCGCGGATGCGGCCACTGCTTCTACTGTGTGCGCGGGCAAACGTTCCTGTGCGGCCACGAAGACCAGAAGGGGGCCGCGACCCACAACTTCCTCGTCGGAGGAGTTCCCTCCTACGGGATGGTCAGCCTCGGCGCCTGGGCCCAGGAGGTTGTTCTGCCCGCCACGAACGTCGTGCCCTTCCAGGGTGACGACGTGCCCTGGGAGATCGCCTCACTCGTCAACTGCGCCGTCATGACCGGCGTCGGCGCGGTGATCAGTACCGCGAAGCTCGAGCCGGGCGCGACCGCCGTCATCATCGGCGCCGGCGGTGTCGGAGCTGCCGCCATCCAGGGCGCGCGCCTGGCCGGCGCCAGCACGATCGTCGTCGTTGACCCGATCGAATCCAAGTTCGACAAGATGAGGTCCTTCGGCGCCACCCACGCCGTCACCCCCGACGATCTGGCCACGCTCACCGCGCAGCTCACCCACGGGCGCGGATTCGACTACGCCTTCGAGTTCGTCGGCCGCGACACCACGATCCGGGCCGCCTGGGATGCTACCCGCATCGGCGGCTCGGTTGTCCTGTCCGGCATCGGGTCACCGTCGACGCCTTCCCCGTTGTCGCTCTACGAGATGACCATGGACGGCAAGAACTTGATGGGATCGGTCGGCGGTTCGGTCGTCCCACTACGGGACTACCAGACCTACCTCGACCTCTGGCGAAGCGGACAACTCGACCTTGAGGGCCTCGTCACCGAGAAGATCAACCTCGCGGACGCGCCGGACGCCCTCAAAGCCCTCGACAGCGGCAAGGACGTCCTGCGCCAAGTCATCATGTTCGACTAGCGGTGATTTGTTAAACCGGGGAGTAGAGGCTCACGGTGTGCCCGGTGGTGACCGCGTCGATCAGGCTCTGGAGCTCGGTCGGCGGGGACGCCGTGGACCAGGCCCGCCACCAGCGCTGCAGCGCGACCGCGGGGGTCAGCCAGCCGCGGACGGCGCGGATCGCCTTCGGCCAGCACGGCGGAACCGATGCGTTCCCCTCTCTCCGGCGTCGGTGTCCGATGCCGGTGCCGACGTTGCCTCAGGTCCCGAGTCGGTGAGCCAGGTCTCCCAGCAGAAGGTGAACGCGCAGTTGACCAGGGTCTGGTGACGACGGATCGCGGCATCGGAGCGGACCTGAAAGTCGGCCCAGCCCAATTCGTCCTTGACCTGCTTGTAGCCCTGCTCGATCCAGGTGCGGATGCCGTAGATCCGCACGATCTCGGCCAGGTCCGCGGGCGGATAGGGGGACTCGACGGCGCGGGGCGAGCCGGGCCGGGGCAGGTCGGTGGCCAGGTACCAGGTGGCCTTCTCCGGCAGGGTGGCCGGGTCGGTGGTGGCCACCACCAGCCGCGTCAGGCCGTCCGGTCCCCAGAAGCCCAAGGTGGCGTCGGCGGCCCACCAGATGGCGGTGTGCCCGTCGCGGAAGGTGCGCACCACGGGCGTCCAGTCCCCGGGCTCCCCGGGGCCGTCCCAGGCCAGCTCGCGGGCGGCGTCCACCGGGGTGCGGGCCTGGTCACCGTAGGCCCAGATGCCGCGGCGGCGTTTGACGGCCATGACGAACGGCACACCGGCGGCGTGCAGTTCGCAGCGGAAGTCGTCCAGGTCGCCGTAGGCGCCGTCGGCCACCGCCGCCCGGAAGGGGAATCCGGCGGCCCGGGCCCGGCCGGCCAGCTGGGCGGCGATCTTCCACTTGGTGCGGAAGGCCGGGTCGCTGCGGCCCCGTTCGAAGTGGTGGGCCGGGGTGTAGGGCACCGCGTGCAGCGGATAGTACAGGCGCTCGTCCGCCCACAGCGTGGTCACCGTGACCACCGCGTTGTCGGTCTTGCCGTACCGGCCCAGCCACTGCCGCCCGACGTGCGCGGTCGTGGTGCCGTCCTTGCGGTCCCCGGAGTCGTCGATGACCAGCACCCCATCGGCGTGCGGGACCGTCGCCGGATCGGCCCGCAGCAGCTCCAGCCGCCGGGCGTTGACCCGCTCGGGGTCCCAGCGCGACTCGGAGAGGAAGAACTGCAGCCGCTGCACCCCCGAGTGCTGGGCCCCCACGATCGGCTCCGCTCCGGCCAGGCAGGTCAGCGTCTTGTTCCGATCCCGCGGCAGCAGCAGCCCGGCCAGGTACTCCCGGAACCCACGCCGCTGCGCCAGCGAGGAGAAGAGGTCGTCGAACCGGGTCGCATAGCCCTCCAGCGGTCCCGGCGCCGGCGGGCACGGACGCCTCGCGGTCACCATCGCGACCACCTCCGGCCTGCGGAAATCCCCCACCTACCGGCCTACCGCGGACCCTGCCCCAAGTCAACAAATCACCGCTAGTGTCCTGAGTCGGGAATTCGCTTCAGATATCCCGAGAGGCGTTCGAGGATCTCGTCAGCGGGCTTCGTCCAGACGAAGGGCCTGGGGTTCTCGTTCCAGTCGGCGATCCAGGCCCGGATGTCCTTCTCCAGGGCCTGGACGTTCTTGTGAACTCCGCGTCGTATCTGCTTGTCCGTCAGGAGGCCGAACCAGCGTTCGACCTGGTTGAGCCAGGATGCGCTGGTCGGCGTGAAGTGCATATGGAACCGGGGATGGGCCAGCAGCCACTTCCGGATCGCGGGCGTCTTGTGGGTGGCGTAGTTGTCGCAGATCAGGTGCACATCGAGGTCGGCAGGGACCTCCTTGTCCAGCCTGGCCAGGAACTTCTTGAACTCCACCGCGCGGTGCCGGCGGTGGAGCGAGCCGATGACCTCGCCGGTGGCCGCGTTCAGCGCGGCGAACAGCGTCGTCACGCCGCCGCGCAGGTAGTCATGGGTGCGGCGCTCGGGCATGCCCGGCATCATCGGCAGCACCGGCGCCGACCGGTCCAGTGCCTGGATCTGGGACTTCTCGTCCACGCACAGTACGATCGCCCGCTCCGGCGGGTCCAGGTACAGGCCGACGACATCGCGGACCTTCTCGATGAACTGCGGGTCCCTGGACAACTTGAAGGTGTCCACCAGGTGCGGCTTGAGGCCGAAGGTCCGCCAGATCCGCGAGACGGTCGACTGGGACAGGCCGCTGGCCGCCGCCATCTCCCGGGTCGACCAGTGCGTGGCGTTCTTCGGGGTGGTCTCCAGGGTCCGCACGACCACCTCCTCGACCTTCTCGTCGCTCACCGTGCGCGGCGGTCCGGGCCGCGGCTCGTCCGACAGGCCCTCAAGCCGATCGGCCGCGAACCGCTTACGCCACTTGGCCACCGTGACCGGATGGACCCCAAGTTCCGCCCCCACCGCGGTGTTCGAGCCGCCGTCCGCGCACGCGAGCACGATCCGGCACCAGAGCGCGAGAGCCTGCGAGGACGTTGCCCGCCGCGACCAGCGCAGCAGCGTCTCTCGCTCCGCGTCCGACAGGACCACCTCGACCGTCGGCCGACCCATACGCGCCATGCCCACAGAATACTTCTAAATCGAAATAAAGACTCAGGACACTAGCTCCGTACTTCGCGGGTAGCGCGTTCAGGTCTGTGGCCGGCGGGGTTGTGTGGGTTCCAGGCCGAGGAGGTCGAGCAGGTGGAGCTGGATGCCCCGGGTGATGGCGACGACGGGCGGGTCGGTGGCGTTGGTGACCCGTAGCCTCAGCTCGGAGAGGTGGTAGAGGATCATGCGGCCGGTGGGCCGTACCTTCTGGCTGCCCCCGAGTGCCCGGCGGACCTGACGTTCAATCAGGAAGAACGGCAGCAGGGCCAGGAAGATCACCGTGATCAGTGCGGCGACGCGTTTGTTGTCCTGGCGGTGTACCGAGTCCTCGAACGCGCCCGCGACAACGCTTGAGATCAGCGCAGAGCGTGCTCACCAGACAGAACATCGCCATTTGGGGCTGGTGACACGTTCGTTAATGGCACCCGCACACTGGAGGCGGGTTACCTCACCGGGCAGGAGATTCTGCTCGATGGCGGGCTGGACACCATGCTGATGACCGCAATCCGCAGAATCACTGATAGCTGAAGGAGGCTCTATGCGAGCGGTAGTCGTTCCCGAGTTCGGTGGTCCCGAGGTGCTCGAGGTCGCCGACGTGCCCGAAGTTCACGCCTGGGAAGGGCATATTCGGGTCAGGGTGCACGCCGCCGCGGTGAACCCGACCGACTTGCTCCTGCGCAACGGTGCTCAGCACGCCTATCTCGGCGATCTCAAGCCGCCCTACATACCTGGCATGGATTTGGCCGGTGTGGTGGACGAGGTTGGTCTGGGTGTCGACACTATCCGCCCCGGCGACGAGGTCATGGCCCCGTTGTCGGCGTGGCGCCCGACCGGCGGTGCGCAGGCGGAGTTCGTCATCGTGCCGCAAGCTTCGGTTGTCCCGGTTCCGGAGGGCATGAGCCTCACGGAAGCGTCGACGCTGCCGATGAATGCGCTCACGGTCTACAGGACCTATGCGATGCTGGCACTGCCTGCGGGGAGCACGGTCGCCGTTTTCGGGGCTGCTGGGGCGATTGGCGGAATGGCCGTAGAGATGGGGAAAGCCAAGGGTCTCCGAGTCATCGCGGTGGCGGGCGAGAAGGACCGTGACACGGTGGAGTCAATGGGCGCGGACCTCGTCGTCCCAAGGGACGATCATGCGCCGCAGGCCATCCGGGAACAGACGGCTGGTGGTGCCGACGGGCTGATCGACGCCGCCCGGGTGGGGCCACCCGTGTTGACCGCCGTCCGGGACGAGGGGCACATTGTGTCACTGATGCCCTTCCCTGGAGCCGCCGAGCGCGGCATCAAGGTCGAGCGAGTGTTCGTAATCAACGACTTGGATAACGCCGACGCGTTGTCCGAGATCAGGGAACTGGCCACCAGCAAGGTACTCACCGCGCGCGTGGCGAAGACGTTCGCACCCGACCAAGCCAGCGACGCGCACCGCATGCTCGAACGCGGCGGCGTCCGTGGGCGGCCGGTCATCTCGTTTTAGTACTGCAACGACAGGTTGATCACCGTGGTTTTGTGACCTGCGGTGCCGCATCGAGTGTGCGACATTCCGCGGGATCGTCCTGACTGTCATCTCCCGTTGCTGCAGGTCAGCCCGGCAGACGGGAGCGAGGGATCCGCGTAGGGACCATGATGTCCTCCAAGGTCCTTGGAGGACATCATGGTCCCTATCCGGACACACGGGCCGAGAGCGACGAGGTGCCTGTTCAGGCCCCATACCGGGGAACCGAGGGGCATGGCGAACCCGCGGGATGTTGCACAGGTTTGTCCGTCACGCTGCGGCCGCCTTGTCATCGCCGCCGAGGACGCTGAAGTCGACGTCCAGGCGGGCGTCGTAGTCGTCCGGGGTGATGCCGAGTTCGTGGGTGGAGTACTCGCCGAACCGTTTGATGTGTTCGGTCAGGTACGGGGAGACCTGCGCGAGGTCGAGCGGGTCGACGGGGCGGCCCTCGGCCTGCAGCTCGCGGACCATGTCGGCGATGTCCAGAGTGTTGTGGAAGATCACCAGGTTGGCCAGTAGGGAGGTGAACTTCACGTCCTTCTCCTGCTCGACCGGGTCGTTCGCCGCCACCGTGCCGTTCTGGCCGAAGCGCACCCAGTCGGAGAAGCCGTTGAACGCCTCGACCTTGTTGGTCGCCGCCGTCACTCGGGCCCGCAGTGGCGCGTCCGAGAGGTAGCGCAGCATTCTGCGGCATCCGGTTTGTCAACCTCGGGGTTGCGGTCGCCAGCGCACCGTCTCGGGACTCGAAGCGTTGCGAGTGGAACCTCGGGAGGCCTCAGCCGTCTCCCAGCACCGCCCGGATCACGTGCCGGGCGGTGTGCGCCATCGCCGGGTTCGTCCTTCGGTAGTACGGCAGCGCGATCAGCGCCTGTGACAGCGTCCGCCCCCGGCCGCGGATCCAGGTCGCGTCGTCCACACCCAGCGCCTCGTGGAAGACCTCCCGTGCATCGACCGGCAGCAGATTCCACGCCGGGAACAGATCGCAGGCCGGATCTCCCACCCCCGTGCACCCGAAGTCGATCACCGAGGCCAGCCTGCCGCCGTCGACGAGCAAGTTGCCCGGCATCAGATCGGCGTGCAGCCACATCGGTGGCCCGTCCCAGCCGGGGGCCCGCAGCGCGTCCTCCCATACAGCGGCCGCGGCGTCGCAGTCGACGTCCTCCTGCGGGATCCCCCGCAGTTCCTCGATCGCCGCCCGGGTCTCCGCGTCGAGCGAGGCGACCGGCCCGCCGCGGTGAGCCTGCGGTGCCTCCGGCAGGCTGATGCTCCGCATCGCCGCCACGAACTCGGCCAGGTCCTTGGCCAGCAGCACCGGCTCGTCCAGCGCCCCTGCTTCGGGAAGTTCCCCCGCCAGCCACCGGTACACCGGCCACGGCCACGGATACCTCTCGGCGGGCTCCCCGGCCCCGAGCACCTCCGGGATAGCCGTGGGCAGCCGGGGCGCGAGGCGGGGCAACCACTCCTGCTCCATCAAGGGTTTCATTCGGCCGCGTGACCAGGGGTTTTCTAGCGGAGTAGGCCGTGTGCCGTGCGAGATGGCGGCGTGAGGGGGCGGGTGGGCCGGGGCGTGGTCCCGGCCTGTGTCGGTGGTGGTGTGGTCGGCGGGTATGAAGGGATGGCTGGGAAATGACTCGGACTCTGATTACCGGTGGTCTTGTGATCACGGCCGCGGACGAGGTGCACGCGGATGTGCTGATCGAGCACGGCCGGGTGGTGGCGTTGGCGGCGCCGGGGACGCAGGAGTGGACGGCTGGCCGTGTTATCGACGCGTCGCAGAGGTACGTGATCCCGGGCGGGGTCGACGCGCACACGCATATGGAGCTGCCGTTCGGTGGGACGTTCGCTTCGGACACGTTCGAGACGGGGACGCGGGCGGCGGCGTGGGGCGGGACGACGACGATCGTTGATTTCGCGGTGCAGTCAAAGGGCCATTCGCTGCAGGCCGGCCTGAACCTGGATCCACCGCATGACGGCTGGGCTGCGGAAGGCGGAACGAGAAGAGGTGCCTGCTGACCTGCGATGATGGGAGTTCTCACGCTTCCATCCGCTGCAACCAGCAAGGCACCTCGTAAGTGAAATCCTCCCACAGTCCGGCGGCGGTGTTCGCCGCGTTCGACGAACCGAATCTGATCGCGCATGCCGGGCTGGTCCCGGCCGTCCGGCTGGCCGAGCGGTGCGACCTGCCGCGTCTGGTCGCCGAGAAGGTGAAGCTGACCGGCGCGAAGAACGGCGCGGGCACGGCGGCGGACGCAAAGGCCCTGTCCGTCGTGGCCGGGATGGTCGCCGGCGCGGACAGCATCGACGACCTGGATGTGCTGCGGCACGGTGGCCTGCCCCGCCTGTTCGGCGGGGTGCGGGCTCCGTCCACGCTGGGCAGCTTCCTGCGCGCTTTCACCTGGGGGCATGTGCGCCAACTCCAGTCGGCGACACGTGCGTTCACCTGCAACCTGGCCGCGCATACCGGGCTGGTGCCGAAGGGCGACGAGGTGGTGTTCGTGGACATCGACTCCAAGGTCAAGCAGGTCTACGGGCCGGCCAAGCAGGGCGCCTCCTTCGGCTACACCAAGGTCCGCGGCCTGCACTTCCAGATCGTCACGGTCAAGACGCCCACCTGCGCGCCGGTCATCGTCGCCACCAGACTGCGCAGGGGCTCGGCAGGCTCCGGCAAGGGGGCGGCGAGTCTGCTGCGCGAGGCCCTGGCCACGGTGCGGGCCATGGGGATCACCGCGCAGATCATCGTGCGCGCCGACTCGGCGTTCTTCTCCCACAAGGTCGTCGACGCCTGCAGGAAGGCCGGGGCCCGGTTCTCGCTGGCGGTCGCGGTCGGGAAGAAGATCCGCGAAGCGATCGCGCCCATCGCCGAGGACGCCTGGACACCGATCGAGTACACCGACGCCGTCTGGGATGACGAGGAGGAACGCTGGGTTTCCGACGCGGAGATCGCTGAGGTCCCGTTCACCGCGTTCACCAGCAAGAAGAAGCAGTTCCACACCACGGCCCGGCTCATCGTGCGCCGCGTGAAACGCCTGAACCCGAAGACGGTCCCGGAAGGGCAGGCCGAGTTGTTCGGCGTTTGGCGCCACCACGCCATCTTCACCGACAGCCGCTTCGAGCTGGTCCAGGCCGAGCCGATGCACCGCGAACACGCCGTCGTCGAGCAGGTCTTCGCCGACCTGGAGAACTCCGCGCTCGGCCATCTGCCCTCGGGGAAGTTCACCGCGAATGCCGCCTGGCTGACCCTGGCCGCCACCGCCTACAACCTCACCCGGGCCGCCGGCCACCTCGCCTCCGCCTTCCACGCCAGGGCAAGGACCGGCACCATCCGCCGCCACCTGATCCACGTTCCGGCCCGGATCGCCGCCAAGGCCCGGACGATCACGTTCCACCTCCCTCAACGCTGGCGGTGGGAAGACGACTTCACCGACCTGTGGACCGCCACCGGACAGCGCCTGCGCACCTGAACTCGCTGCCCCGACCTGCCCGCCTACCGCCCGTGGACCTTGGAGAACCCGCCACCGGAACGGCCATCCGGCACACAGCCCTGCCCGAAACCGGAAAACCCGCCCGAAGACGGGTCACACCGCGCGATCAAAATTCATGCGGTGGATCCAGGCTCATACGGCAGGAGAGCCTAATTAACGATGTGACCCGGGTGCGGTCCGGAGAGGTTCAGATTTCATACCTGCACGCGCCACGAACCGCACCCAAGACCCGAGATACGGTGATGTGTACATCGGTGACTCTCATGGCACTTCCTTTCTGGTTGAGGGGCCGCGCGTTTTCCGGACAGCTTCCACGTGTTGTCGGCGTGCCTCGGAAAGTGGCGTCAGGAGGCCGCAACGGCTCGGTGCCCGGCTGCATGGTCAGTCGCCGATCAGCCGTGCGTCGTTGTCGATGTGCTCACGCGGCACGTCGTAGTCATGCTCGTCCAAGGTGTGCGCACGCGCCTCGAGGTAGAGTTCGTCCCGGTCCTTGCCCTCTGAGACCGCGCCGCAGGCAGGGCATATCACCTCGTACACCTACTTCCTCCCGTCCGCATGTTCCTGTAGCAGTTGACGACGGTACGTTTGGAAGTCTTTCGGCGCACTCCATCCGAGCACGGCGGTCAACCGACCGTCGCGGTGAAAGAGCGTGATATTGGAGCCCTTCGCCGGGTCCACGTCGATCAGTGTCTCCGAGGAATCGGGTGTGAACCTTCCCGCCAACTGTATGCGAGCGTCGAAGTGATCGGTCCAGAAGAACGGCACGGGCTGGTAGGCATCCCGATGCACGCCCAAAATCCCCCTGGCAACGGCATCGGCCTGCTCGATGGCGTTGGTGCGATGCTCCAGCCGGACATGCGCTTGGTGCCGGTCATCCCACCATCGCGCCACATCCCCCACCGCCCACACGTGTGGTGCAGCCTGGCACGTCGCGTCGCACACGACGCCGTTGCTGATCCCCAAGCCACTTTCCACCAGCCAGTCGGTCTGCGGAACTGAACCCACCGCCACCAGGACGTCGTCTGCGGTGACCGTCGAATGGTCGGTCAGCTCCAACGTCCACGTGCCGTGCCCATCCCTGGACGAGCTCGCCACCGAGACTCCTAGGCGGAGATCCGTTCCGCGGGAGCGGTGCAGGTCGATCAGTCGCGCGGAGGCGTTCATCCCCAGTCGATCGGACAACGGGTGGGGATTGGGCTCGATGACGGTGACGTCCACACCCAGCTCCAGTGCGGTCGCCGCGGTCTCCAAGCCGAGGAACCCTCCGCCTACCACGACCAGTCGGATCCCCGGCTGCAGACGTTCACGCAGCCCGACGGCGTCCGACACCGTTCGGAGCACGTGCGGCTGACCGGCCGACAGCGCGTCCAGCATTCGTGGACGCACACCGGTGGCGATGACAGCAGCATCGAACCGGTGGGTGCGTCCCGTGTCGTCGGTGATCGTCCGGCGACGGGAGTCCAGGTCGATGGCCCTGGTCCCCAGGAACAGCTGAGCGTCGAGCCCCTTCAGCTGATCGGGGCTCATCAACGAGAGCTTGTCCTCAGCCCACTGTCCCGCGAGGAACTGCTTGGACAGAGGCGGTCTGTCGTACGGAACTACCTCGTCACCGATGATGGTCAGCCGGCCCGTGTAACCCAGCCTCCGCAGCTTGGACGCCGTCGCCATTCCGGCCGCCGAGCCACCGACGATGACGACGACCTCCGGCTCATCAGAGACCTTCCCCACCGAGTTCATTACGCACTGACCTTGATGACTGCTGACGGACAACCTTCAGCGGCATCCTCCACCGCCGCCGCCCGATCCTCGGGCGGGCTGCTGTCGAGGAGCACCACGATGCCCTCGTCGTCCTGGTCGAAGACATCAGGGCACTCAAGGACGCACACACCGCATGCGGTGCACTTCTCAACCTCAACGGAGACCAACATGGATCAACCCCACTTACACTTCTGAAAGATTGACAGGTGTTGACTATTCGAATTCCCCCACTGCACCCGCGAGAGGTCAGCGGGCAGCGGATACATCCATCTTCACGGGGCCGCGAATCATCGCGTTCAGTCCGTAGTTGACGTCGTGCAGCTCCCAGTCGGGAACCTCGTCCAGGAAGCGATTCAGGACCGTCTCGATCTCGAATCGGGCGAGGTTGTTGCCCAGGCAGACGTGCGCGCCGATGCCGAAACCGAGGTGCGCCTGAACCGGTCGGTGGATGTCGAACACGTCGGGGTTCTCCCAGCGCTCAGGATCGCGATTTCCCAGCCCTTGCAGGGCCATGACCGAAGCGCCGGCCGGGACGACATGGCCGGCCAGCTCGACGTCCTTGTCCCGGACGAAACGCATGTTCCACATCTTGACGCTGTTGTAGCGATGGACCTCTTCGATGGCCTGAGGGATCAGTGCGCGATCCTCGCGCAGCTGGGCCCGCTGCTCGGGGTGCTGGGCAAGGACCGCGAGACAGCTGCCCATGAGCTTCGAGGTGGTCTCGTTGCCGGCGAAGATCAGCTGGGTGTTCCAGGAGACCTGCTCAGCCTCGGTCATCGGCACGTCCGACTCGACCATCTTGCTCACCAGATCGCCCTGACCGGGGTTCCTCCGGCGCTCCTCGATGATCGTGGCGACGAAGGCATTCATCAGATTGGTGCTCTCGACACCGACCTCGACGAGCCGCTGTCCTCGAGGCGTGGGATCGTCTCGGCCCTCCATGATGCCGGTCATGTTGTCGGTCCAACGGATGAACTCAGCGATGTTCTCGGTCGGGATCCCCATCAGGGTGGCGATCACAAGAGTGGGGATCGGACGCGTCACGGCCGGGACGATGTCGACGACCTCGCCGTCGCGCATCCGGTCGAAGGCGTCTTGGGTGGCCTCCGCGACGATCCCGGCGATCATGCCCGAGATCTCGTCGATGTTCTTGCGCCTGAAGTCGCGCGCCCAGATGCCCCGGACGTCCGCGTGACGCTTGCCCTCCAGAGCGGTGAAGGGCGGGCCGCCGAACAGCTTGCCGATCTGCTCGTGGTCCGACGTGAACAGCCGACCCTGCCCCATCGCCCGAGCGCAGTCGCGGTAGCTGGTGATGAGGTAGTGACCCAGCTTCGCGTGCTGCACGATGGGACCAACGGCCCGGACCGCTTCGAGAGCCGGGTACGGATCGTTCACAAAGTCCGGGTCGTAGAAGTCGAGATCCACTGTTGGTACAGGGCTCTCGATCAATGTGTTCGACACTTTGTTCAACCTTTCATCGTTCTCGCGTGTCATCCCTGCTGAGCCGACAAGAAGAGGGACCGTGCCGTCGGAAACACCTTCGGCACCCGTGTTGAGGCTAGGCAGGATGCGCCTGAACTTCATCGACAGTTGTCCCAATTCGACATGTCTTCGTTGTGCGTGCCCACACCTCCGGCGTCGTCCGTCGACGCCTCCTGTGCGTCACTCGCCCTGGGCGCCCAGGCCGAGACGCTTAGCGCCAGGGCCCCGAAGACGGCAAGGGTCCCGCAGACGGCCGCGACCAGCCCGGTCAGGTTCCCTACGAGGCCCACGACCGTGACCACGGCGGCGGCGATCGAGTAGCTGGCGGCCGCGTACAGCGAGGCCAGCGCGCCCTGTCGCGCAGCATTCGAGCCCTTGGTCAACGCGACGAGAGCGGTTCGGTAGCCGGTGCCCACGCCTACCCCAAGAGCGACGAATCCGAGGATTGATAGAAGGTCCGCACGGAACCATGCACCGACGAGGATGACCAGGATTCCGCCCGTCGTGGCCAGCATCCCGCTCGAGCGCGGCGCGAGGCGAAGCACCAAGGGAGCCCCGAGCTGTACGGCGGCCGTGGCACATGGGAGGACCACTGGGCCGATCGCCCGCGCAGCCTGCATGTCGAGCTCGTCGAACAACGTGGCACTGAAGACGGCGGCGAGGCTCACGCAGGTCCAGACGATGATGCCCGGGACGAACAAGCGCAGGGTGTCGCGACCGACTCGCGCGGACGGGTAGGCGGCTGGGGTCGCCCTCAGGGCGCACCGGTTGTCGTCACGCCGAAGGCCGAGGACGACGGTCAGCCCCACGAACAGCAGCACGACGATGACGCTGTGGCCGATGAACACTGCGCGAGGTGCTGCGCCGCCTGACAGGAGGCTGACGAGCAGTTGGGATCCGGCCGCACCAGCAATGGCACCGGCGGTGTTGCCCGTTGCCGTGATGGCGCGGCCCTTGGCTCCGACCGCAGCAACCACCAAGGCGGATGCTGCCCCAGTGCCGAGGCCCCCGGCAGCGCCGCCGATGGTCCGGCCGACGAGGATCGACCACTCCTGAGCATGGGCCAGCAGAAGGTCCGATCCGAACATCAGGAACAAGCTGATCAGCAGCACCGGGCCGGCCCAGCGGGCGACTTGGGGGCGGGCCATGGCGAACAGCGTGACGACGAGCGTCGCAACGTAGAGCGTGAAGGTCATCGAGATGACCAGCGGGGTGAGACCGAGCGCCTCACGATAGGTCGGCAGCAGCGGGTTCACGGCATTCGAGGCGGCCACGAGCATCGCGAAGGATGTCGCGACGAGGGCTGCCTGAGCCCGCGCTACCCACGCCTCGCTAGGCCCCCAGCGGCGTCGGCGCCGCCTGGGGAGGCTGGGTGTGATAGTTCCGGGTGTCCGCACGGTCGGTCCCTTCGTCCCTGTCAGACGCACGGCTTGCGCCACAGGCCGTCGGCGGCGGTGCATCAAGGTGTTCACTGAGGCGTCCCGGGCCTGCGCCTTCTCGGCATCACCCCGCCATCGAGAAGCCCCCCGCCCGGCCATGACTCGTCAGCACCGCCCGAGACGGCATCCACGCGAGGGGCTTCCAGTCACGTCACGCTGGCTGGATCCAGGTCTCGATGGGCCTCGTCGCTGGACTAGATCGCGCCGGGTGCGTCCTTCGAGGTGACGTTGAAGGTCGTCGACGTGAGCCCGCCGTCCACCGGCAGGTCGATACCGGTGACGAAGGCGCTGCGGTCCGATCCCAGCCAAGCGACCGCGTGGCCGATGTCGTGCGGCTGGCCGATGTGACCGAGCGGGAGGTTCGCCAGGTACGCGTCCCAGTCAAGGTCCTTGAAGTCGGGGTTCGTCTTGCTCATCGGTGTCTCGATCGGTCCCGGGCACACCGAGTTCACGCGAATACCGAGCGCCCCCAGCTCGACGGCGGCGGCCTTCGTGAGGCCCCGGACGCCGAACTTGGAGGCGCAGTACCCGGCGAAGGAATGGCCACCCGCAAGCCCTCGGACCGATGAGATGTTGATGATCGATCCCGGCCGGGGCTCCGCTTCGGCTTGATTCATCCGCACGAACATCTGGATGCCGAGCAACGGACCAATGACGTTCACCTCGTTCATCTGACGCAGTGCGTCAGCCGAGATGGAGTCGACGGCGCCCAGAACCAGCAGGCCCGCGTTGTTGACGAGCACATCGGGGCTACCGGTGTTGGAGCCCAGCCATTCCTCGAGATCCTGCCACGATGCCGCATCAGTGACATCGAGACGGCGAGCCGTGACGTCCGGCCCGATGGACTCAGCGGTCGCCACCGCTTGTTCCAGGGAGAGGTCGGTGAGGATGACACGGGCGCCCAGCGAATGACAGGTCCTGGCTACGCCCTCTCCGAGGCCACGCGCAGCGCCGGTCACGACAACTACTTTGTTCTTCAGCACAGTTTGCTCAACTTCCTTTGATTAGGTGCTCTGGGCACCGACGGTGCCCAGCGAATATCGGGGTGGGAGGGCTCAGCGCCCCGGCCCATACAGGCCGAACTCCGATGCAGGGTCGCGCGTGGGCCAGGTGAGTGCTGCCTGAGCCGACTCGCCGAGAGCCTTGGAACGCTCGATCAGCTGCTGCCCGAGCTCGAGTTGACCCGGTTCCCAACGGCTCAGGGCGGCCTGCACGTTGCCGTTGCTCTCGCGCAGCGCCTGGGCCAGCATTCGACCGTTCTCTGCCGCCTTGGCGGTGCCGGCCGCGGCGTGGGGGCGAGCAACGCTCGCTGCGTCTCCGATCAGCGCGATCCGGCCGAAGGCCATCTGGTCCGCGAACTGGTCGAAGACGGCCTGCAGGAACGGCTTCGGCGTGGAGGCCACGAGGTTGGCGAGATCCGGTCCGAGCTCCTCTGCCGAAGCGCGCATCTCAGCAAGGGCGCTTGGTCGCGGGTTGTGGAGCGACACGTCGCGGCGTACGCCGCCAGCGTCGGTCATCAGCTCGTCGAACTCGCTGCCGACCGCAACGTTGCGATACCAGACGAAGTTGAGCATCACCTGACTCGAGTCGCCACTCTTGGGAATCGGATAGGCCACGATGTGCCCGTCGCGGCTGCTACCGAACGAGATCGCCTGGCTGAGTTTCGAGGCCACCTCCGGGTCGAGCAGACCCGGATCCACGATCCCCCGCCATCCGACGTATCCGGAGTACTCCCGCGTGGTCTCAGCCTTTAGGACGCGCCGTGCGGTCGATGCGATGCCATCGGCGCCGACGACAAGGTCCGCTCGAGTCGTGTGACCGGAAGCGAAGCTGATGCTGACCGAGTCGGGTCCCGGGTCGATGCCGACGAGCTCGTGACCAAGGTGGTATCGGTCGTGGCCGACTGAGGCGAGGAGCGAGCGGTAGAGGGCAGTCCAACTCGTCGTCAGATAGTCGCGGGACGGTTCGGCGACCGACGCGCCGTCGGCACCGTACGTACGGATCGCGGTCGCGCGACAACAGATCGACGACGCGGGCACACCCTCGACATCGGTCAGGAACCGCAGGGTCGCCGGGTGAGCGATGATCCCTGCACCCGCCCCGTCGAGCAGCTTGGCGGATCGCTCGTACACATGCACGTCCCAGCCGTCGCTGCGAAGCAGGGCCGCGGCATGGAGACCGGCCAGCGAGCCACCCACGACCGCGGCGCGTCGGCCAGCACTTGAGTCTCGATGAGAGTTTTCGATCACATACGGAGCATCCAGCCCTCGAGCCGCGATTCCGATGTGTGCCCACACAAAGTCGGTGCTTGATAGTGGGTTCCTCCACATAGTCATCAGCAAGCAAACGGAAGAATATGCTGAATCACGCCATCCTGGGTTTCGAGACTGTCCAGAGAGGAAGGCCATGGATCCGACAGGTTTGCCGACGGGTTCGCCCTATCTGGCAGGAGGTTCGTCCTACCGACAGTGGATCGAGGCACTGGCGAACATCACCCGAGCTGTGAACGATGATCTCAGCGAGCGGGAGGTGGGCGATCTCATCGCGAGGACGTGCACCCAGCTGGTAGGTGTGGACCGCGTCGCGGTCCTGGTCGCAGACCCGGACCGCAACACCCTTCGAGCGGTCGGCGGCGCGGGGCTGTCGCCTGACTTCATCGAGCATGTCAACGGCGGCCCAGGGATCCAGATCTTCCCTGAGGACTCGGATTTCGACGTGGCGCCGTCGAGCAAGGTCTTTCGCGAGCGCCGCGCCGTCTCGCTGCCGGACGTGCGGAACTCCACCAGCTTCGCGCCGTGGCGAGAATGGGCCGAGTCGGAGGGATTCAGCGCGATGTTCTCCGTGCCACTCGTGACGGGAAACGAAGCGTTGGGCACCATCGCCTGCTACAACGACTCGGTCGGCCACCTCACCAGCCCTCAACGCGAGTTCAGTGAGCTGATCGCCGATCACGCAGCCCTGGCGCTGCAGTCGTTCCAGCTGCGCCGCCGCCAGGCACAGAGCATCGACGAGCTCAGCCGCACCCTAGCCATGCTGAGCAGACGGCAGGAGCTCCACACCACACTTATCGAGCTCGCGCTGCAAGGCGGGACCGTCAGCGACATCGTTGCCGCAGTGCAAGCCGAGCTCGGTTTCCCGATCAGCCTTTCCGAGGAGACCGAGCCGAGCGCGAACACCGTGAGGCTTCCCCTCGACGGCACACAGTTCTCCTCCATCCACGTGGAGCACCCCCTGGACGAGGAGTCCCGGATGGCGCTCGAGTCCGCCGGACTGGTGGTCGCGCTGGAGATCCAACGTGCACAGTCTCTCGAGGAAGCGAGCGACCGGCACATGTCGGACCTCCTGAACGAGATCCTCACGACCGATCACCTCACAGATCTCGCGGGGCTCGCCGACCGGGCGCTTCGGTTCGGGTACCGGCTCGACGTCCCCAGCCGCTTGGTTGTGCTACGGGCCGACGACCCCACACCGACCTCATCTCGACGGATCGCGCAGATCGCGCGATCAATAGCCCCCGAGGCACGACCTCAGATGATCGCGTCCTACGGGACCGACACCACGGTCGTTCTCGTCCCGGACTCACCTGACCACGCTGCCATACCGGAGACCCTGTACTCGGTGCTCAAACGGAAGTTCGGCAGCTCATCGGTGTCCGCGGTGGTGGGACCAAAATGCAAAGGCCCTGCACAGCTGGCTTCCAACTTTCGAATTCTCAAGTCGGCCTTGAGGATTCGGCAGACGCGGGGGCTCTACGGAACCATGGCCTATCTCAGCGATCTGGGGACCCTGCAGGTGCTGCTGCCAGGAGTCTCAGACGAAGCCATCGAGTTCAGTCGGCGCCTGCTGCTGCCGCTGCAGGAGCAGGGCCATCGCGCATCCGACGCACTGATCCCGACCTTGTGCTGCTACCTGGCGAACGGCCGGAGCACCTCGCGAGCAGCGAAGGCCCTCGAGGTACACCCGAACACGGTGAGCAACAGGTTGGAACGCATCGCGCAGCTGACCAGCGGGTCCCTGGACGACACCGACCACCTCCTGGATCTCCGGTTGGCATTGCTCATCCAAGAGGTCCTGACCTGCGCATCCACCAACCCCGCGCCCCATAATGAGAAGGAGCGGCATGACACAAGCATCGACAGACAGCCCCGGAAGCGGCCTGCCTGACCCATCTGGTCGCCTCGCGTCCAATCCGTTCAGGTCGTTGCTGAACTCCGACGAGACCGGGTTCGGGACCTTCGGGATGCTGGACAGTTCGATGAGCGCGATGGTGCTCGCACGCCTGGGCTACCAGTTCCTGGTTCTCGACGTCCAGCACTCGCCGTTCGATCTTCGCCAGATCGAGTCGGCTGTCGCGGCCTGCGTCGGTACCCCGTGCAGCCCCCTGGCTCGGGTGCTACCAGACCGCCCTGACCAGATCGGCTGGGTTCTCGACCTCGGTGTCGACGGCGTGGTCGTCCCTCTGGTGAACTCACCTGAGGCAGCTGCGCAGGCCGTGTCGGCATGCCGCTATCCCCCCACCGGACGTCGCAGCATGGGAGCGGTCCGCAACATCCTGGTGCGGGGTGAGGCCTATCCCGACGACGCCGACGGCGATGTGGCGTGCGTGATCCAGATCGAGCACATCGACGCGATCGCCAACATCGACGCGATCCTCGATGTGGAAGGGATCGACGCGATCATGCCTGGCCACATCGACCTCGCGCGGTCCATGGGTCACCGCCTCAGCTACGGACCTTCCGTCTCCAACGCGGTCCCCCAAGATGTCATCGACGCACTCCGCGTCGTGGAGGACGCTGGTCGGAAGCGCTCCATTCCAGTGATCCCCGTGACGGGAGGCTCGGCCGAGGTGGGTTCTGCCCTCGCGGCCGGCCACCGTGTCATCTGCTGCAACACCGACTTCCATGCACTCAAGAACGCCGCTGCAGAGCAGCTCACCCAGTGCTGGAGTGCGACAGCTTCCCACCGGGCCGGGCGCACCTCGCTGGATCAACCGGCGTGACACCGGCCGACCTCGACATGACAACTCCTCAAGAGACAAGTAGTTACAAATGAGAATGAACTACCTGGGCGCTTCTGGCCTGCAGGTCTCCTCCTTGGCCTTCGGGACCATGACGTTTGGCGGGACCGATGAGTACTTCGGAAAGCTCGGTTCATTGCAGGTCGACGAGGCGACACGACTGGTTCGCATTGCACTGGACGCCGGGGTTAACCTGTTCGACACAGCCGACTTCTACTCGTCGGGCGCGTCGGAGGAGATCCTGGGCAAGGCGCTGGGAGTTCGCCGTGACGAGGCCATCGTCTCGACCAAGTTGAGGTACCCGATGGGCGACGGCCCAAACGACGGCGGACTCTCGCGGCATCACATCATGCGTGCCTGCGAGGCCAGCCTTAAGAGGTTGAACGTCGAGCACATCGACCTGCTCCACCTGCATCAGATCGACCTGTCGACTCCTCTGGAGGAGACCATCAGGGCATTGGACGACCTCGTGCGAAGCGGCAAGGTTCGCTACCTGGGAGTCTCGAACTTCCCGGCATGGATGGTGACCAAGGCATCCAGCATCTCGGACGCCCGCGGGTGGGAGCGGTTCGTGTGCAACCAGGTCCATTACTCACTGCTGTGCCGTGACATCGAGTTCGAGCTGGTGCCGAGCGCTCTCGACGCCGGCGTGGGTCACGTGGTGTGGAGCCCGTTGTCGGGCGGCCTGCTGTCCGGCAAGTTCGGCCGCGGCAAGGCGGTGCCTGAGGACTCGAGGCGGTCCCGTGGCTTCGGCGACACCGTTCCTGTGGACGACGAGCGCAACTTCGCGGTCCTCGACATCGCTTCCGCCATCGCCAACGAACGAGGGTGCTCGGCGGCGCAGGTGGCGATCAACTGGCTGATCACCCGCCCCTCTGTGAGCAGCGTGGTGCTGGGCGCTCGCACGGAGAAGCAGCTGATGGACAACCTGGGTGCAGCACAGTGGGAGATGACCGCCGACGAGGCAGCGAGGCTCGACGAAGTCACCAGCCCGCCGGTCCCGTATCCGTACTGGCACAACCGCATCCACAGCGCTGACAGGCAGGTCGGCGAGAACCGACGCGTCATTCGAGGGGCCGACAGCCCTGGGCGTGCCGCCCAGCGCAAGAACTCCTCGGCCTAGTGTGCTGTCCACTCAGGTCGGGTAGGAAACCCGGCTGGTGACGTGCCGCCGATCGCGGACATTGTGTGTGCTGGTTCAGGACATCCCGGAGCCATGTCTCAAGACATCCCGGAGTGATGTCGCGAGTCATCCCGAAGTGAGCGTGGGCCCGGTTCCAGCTTCTGGGCATGACACTGAACCGATTGCTGATCACCTCCGTGGTCGTCGAGAACCGACCCGTCCGCGATGTCGCCGCCCAGTACGGCGTCTCTGAGTCCTGGCTCTTCGAGCTCCTGGCGCGCTACAGGGCCGAGGGCGACGCGGCCTTCGAACCACACTCACGGCGCCCCCGCAGCGTCCCGACCACCACCCCAGTCGAGACCATCGACCTGATCGTCGAGCTGCGCGAGAAGCTGAGCGCCGCCGGTCTGGACGCCGGCCCCGACACCATCAGGTGGCATCTCGAGCACCACCACGCCACCGTGGTGTCCCGGGCGACGATCTCGCGCTACCTGACCAAGGCCGGGCTGGTTGTGCCGGAGCCGAAGAAGCGACCGAAGTCCTCCTACATCCGCTTCGCCGCCGAGATGCCCAACGAGACCTGGCAGTCCGACTTCACGCACTACCGACTCCGTCGCCCTGGCGGCCGACCAGGAGCCGACACCGAGATCCTGACCTGGCTCGACGACTGCTCCCGCTACGCACTCAGCGTGACCGCGCACCACCGGGTCACCTGATCGTGCAACAGACCCGTTCTACTCGAGCCCACGGAAGGTGAGGTCACGGGCCTTGGTCCAGCGTACGCAGTCTCAGCGTGTTCATCAGCATCTCGAGGTCGGCGCGAGCCGGTTGCTGAGCGTGGAGGGTTGACCGTCGAGCGGGTCGAGGTCGACAGCTCCGACGGCCGGGTGGTGCACGTGGTCACCGAGGAGGAGAGCGCAGCCGCCTGCCCATCGTGTGGGGTGGTCTCGTCCTCGGTGAGGGGATAGGTCGTTACGCGTCCTCGTGACCTGCCCTACGGGCCTGCTCCGGTGCGGTTGGTGTGGCACAAGCGCCGGTGGCGATGCCGCGAAACGCTGCGTCCGCGTGGTGTGTCAGAAGAGCCAAGTTTAGCCTCGGCAACTCGGGCCAAACGTCCGCGTGGCCATCAGTCATCCGTGGGCTCCGTGTCCAGGAAGGAGACGACCGCCATCTCCCTGGCATTGGGGATTGCACTCCATGCGAGCCACAGGGCAGGCAGGGCCAGAACGACGATCGCATAGGCAGGAGTCAAGTCCGAGACATTGGACACCAGCCACGTCGCAACGAAGGGCGCGGATCCACCGAATAGGGCATAAGCGAGCTGGAAGGGGAAGGCGCTGGCCGTGTATCGAACGTCAACAGGGAACAGTTCCACCACCGCGAACGCCTGTACCGTCATCATGGAGTAGTTGATCGTCGCGTACACCGCGATCGCCACCACTGCAGCCACCATCCCCCTGCTCAGCAGCAGAAACGCCGGGAGGGTCCAGATGGCCAGGGCCCCGGCCAATGCCGCGGCAAAACACTTCCTGCTGACACGGTCCGCCCAACGGCCGAGCACGGGTATGAAGGCGATGGCGATCACGTGCCCGATGACGATGATGAGTAGAGCCTCCGCCATCGCATATCCGACCCTAGTGACGAGATAGGTCAGCATGAATCCCACGAGGATGTCGCCGGCAAAGGACTGCACGGCCACCCAGCCGAATAATGTCAACATCTCCTGCTTGACCGTCTTGAATGCCTGCGCCAGAGGCGTTCTCGCGTTCTCGGGCCCGTCCATCTCCTGCACCGCGGACTTGTACGCATCCGACTCCTCGAGGTTCAGTCGAAGGATCAGGCCAGCGAGTCCCAGCGGAGCAGCGATAAGGAATGGAATCCTCCATCCCCAGTCCAAGAGCTGATCCGAGCTCATCGAAAAGCTGACGAGCAGCGCCACCAGGGATGCGCCTGCCACCCCAGAGACGATTGAAGCGATGACCCACGATGCATTTCGACCGCGCTCCTTCACGGGCGAATGCTCAACGACGAGAACCATGGCACCGGTCAATTCTCCCCCAGCCGAGAACCCCTGCGTCAGTCGACACAGAAGCAACATTACTGGGGCAAGGATCCCCACGGTCTCATACGTCGGCAGGGCTCCGATGGCGGTTGTGGAACCACTCATGAGGATGACGGCTACCACGAGAGCGCGCTTTCGGCCGATACGGTCCCCGATGTGGCCGAACACAATCGCCCCGACAGGGCGGATGAAGAAGGCGACGCCGAAAAGAGCGAAGGTCGACAGAAGCGCCGCAGTGGGGCTCTCCTGGGGGAAGAACAGGGCGGCAATCGTCACCGCGAAGAAGCCGTACAGGGTGAAGTCGAAGAACTCAATAAAGTTTCCGACGGCACCTGCGCGTGCGACCTTCCTCCGCTTCCGCTTATCCGTCAGTGCCGGTGTGGCAACCGAAGTGGTCAACGCATCTCCTATAGAGGCCGTTCCGTCGTCTGCGCTTTGCTTGTTCGTCATCGGCGCCAGGGCGAATCTGTTCTTCATCGCCGGACCACGGATGAAACTGAGCGGCCGAAAGAGTTCGTCCACCGGCCCCACCCTGCGGGCTCGCATGAACCTGTCCTTCGACATCGTCAAGCATCCCGTCCGAGGCTAGGGGTCGGCGTGGGCACTGCGCTTCGAGCGCGTTCACAAATGTCAGCCCCCTGCTTGTGCTCCCGCACACCCGGCGCACCGGCCCCGATGGGTCACCGGGCTCAGCTCGGCGACGTCTCCGATTCCGGGGGCACCGCGACCGGCTCGTTGTCCGCCAGCGGGGCGTAGACGTCCGTCGCGGGACGAGTCGACCAGTATCGGGCTAGGATCGTCCCCGTCAGGACGCCGATCGAGCCCACCAAGGTACTCGGCAGCGCGGCCTCCGCACCGAAGTAGGTCCCCGCGAGGACGAGGGCGATGCCACCGTTCTGCATCCCGACCTCGATCGAGATGGCTCGGGTCTGCCGCGTGCTGCGCCGAGTGAGCTTACCGCCAGCGTAGCCCAGCGCCAGGCCGATCACGTTGTGCGCCAGGACGGCCACGAAGATCAGCACACCGCTGGCCATGAAGGCCGCGTGCCCGGACGACAGGTTCGACGCGGTGATGAAGACCAGGGCGATGGCGGACAGCGGAGCGACGACCGGCTCGACCGCATGGCACACGCGCGGGGCGAAGGTCCTCAGGAGCGCACCGGCGACGACCGGGATGACCACCATCCGGGCGATGTCCAGGGCCATGGACGACGCGGGGATCGGCACCAGCTTGTCGGCGAGGACCTCGATCCACAGCGGGGTGACGAGGATCGAGACGAAGGTGGAAACCGTCGTCATCGCGACGGACAGGGGGACGTCCCCCTTCGACAGGTACACGATCACATTGGAGGCGGACCCACCGGCGACCGACCCCAAGATCACGAGCCCGATCGTGAGCTGGTCGTTCAGGTTCAGGACGTTTGCGACCCCGAAGGCGACCAGCGGCATGATCGTGAACTGACAGATCACACCGATCAGGACCGACGCGGGCGCCCTCCTGATCGAGGCCAGGTCAGCCACCGAAAGCGTGATGCCCATGATGAACATCAAGAGCATGACGACGTACAACGTCCACGCCGAGTACGGCGCGATGCTGTCCGGCTGCCACATGGCGTATGCCATTCCGGCAACGATCCACAGCGGCAGGTACCGCGTCAGTCCAGATCCGACACCTTTGACGAATCGCATATTCGCAATCTCCTTGTGTTGTCATTTGGGTCTGCTGCACGATCAGGTGACAGGTTGACCTGCAGCAGACCCTGCCGGTGATCACAGCCACAATGTGTGCTCACACAATTCGCTCGAGCTTGGTGTGAACCACACACACCTACCTGCCGGAGAGAAGGCGAGCGCCTGACTGCCCGCAGGGCATGCCGGATCGCCAGGTCCCTAGCTCGTCGAGGGACCTGGCGACAGGCTCGCCGTACTCCGCCTCAGCGAGCGCCGATCCCGACGTCGTCTCGTCCCGCGGCGCGAAGGACGTCCCGCGCGCGTCCGACCGTTGGGACGTCCACAATCACACCGCGGGCTACCACTTGGCCCTGCCCCGCTTCGAGGCCCTCCTGGTAGGCACCCACGATGGCGAGGGCATGATCGATCTCCGCCTCCGTGAAGCCGAACTCGCTTGTCACGACTTCGACGTCCTGGAGGGTCAGGCACAGCTTGGAGGTGAATCCCATGCGCTTAGCGAGACGACATTCCTCACGCACGAAGTCCGGATCGCCGACGAATAGCGAGGCCGTGTCGATGGGGGCGGTGAGATCGTACGCCGCGGACGCTTCCACCAGCTGGGCACGCACGTGGTTCTCGAACTCCCCCATGCCGGTGTACTGGGTGTTCGTGTCGCGGGTGAGGTCACCGACACCGACAACGAGGGCTAGCGGAGGTTCGCCCTGGCCGCAAATCTGATCGAGATTGCGTAGCCCGCGCGCGGTCTCGACCAGGGCGACCAGTTCGACCTCCGCGCCCGTGCCCCGCAACGCGGTCCGTACCCGCGCCAACTGCTCAGGGCCCTCGACCTTTGGTACCATCACTGCCGAGGCTGTCGCAGCCGCGACGCGGATGTCCTCCGCCCAGCCGGCATGGTCCTCGTGGTTGATCCTCACCCAGGTCCGTTCCCGTGGCACGTCCACGTTCAGGATCTGTTCGCGGCGCGCGGCCTTCTCGGACTCGGGCACGGTGTCCTCGAGGTCGAACAACAGAATCGATGCCGCCGAGGCGACCGCCTCGGAACGTCTCGGAACCTGCGACCCCGCGGTAGGGGCATCGTCGTTCGGCGCTGCGAAAAGAACTGAGCGGAACGTGGACAGTGTGACGGGCAAGAGCGTCTCCTTGCATCAAGTATCGGGCGTGCGACCTCCCAGCGACCCTGCCCTGAAGAGCCAGCAGTTCCAATGCGGAACCCCCCAAATATCGGCCTACTCGCTGTGTCGGCACATAGTCGGGAACGCCGGGTGCTCAGGAAGGGCAGGCTCGGCGGCACGTCACCCGACGGCGTGAGCCCTGATGTCTCGTCGCATGCGACGAACCCTTGTGAGGAGTGCAACCGCCAGCACCGCGAGCACCGCGATGAAGGCTGCGTAGCCGACCACTGCGACCCGTAGGCCGACGTACGGCTCCGCCACCGCAGCCACTGCGCTCGGAAGTCCCGATCCGATGAAGCCGGTCAGATAGAGGGTGGTGAGGAACCGGCTCCTCTCGTCCGTCGGCACTTCAGCAACCACGATCCTCAGGACGGCGGTGGTCGCGCCACCGAAGCTGATCCCGGACAGGGCACTGAAGATCAGGAAGACGACATCGCTGCGCAGGTGCAGGCCCCTCACCATCATCATCATCCCGACGACGATCATCAGCAGCGAGCAGAAGGCCGCATTGAAGTGCGACGTCCTCGCGAGAAGTGGACCTCCGACGGTCGTCAGCCCGATCACCAGCCCCACCACGACGCCGGCGAACAGGGGGCCCTGGTGGTCCAGGTACTCCACAGCCATCGGTGCACCCAAGGATTGGTAGAGGCTACCGATGGACCATGCAGACACCAGGGCAGCGCCCGTCGCGACGCACAGCAGCCGCAGGCCCTTCGGAGCCGAGAGCGCCGGCGTGAAGGCGGTGAGACCGCCAACGCGGCGAGAGGTGGTCGAGGGAGAACGCAGGAGTCCGAGTAGACAGCAGGTCAACAACAGGTTGACGACGACGTAGATCCAGTAACCAGAGAAGCCGAGCGTCTCGGTGAGGACGCCCGCGGCGAATGCTCCTACCGCGATCCCGAGCGGAGCGCCCACGCTCGCGATGAGCGCGGGCCACATGTCGGGCCGCGGCGACCGCAGCTCGATCAGGTAGATGCTCAGCACAGGGAGCCCCATACCCGTGGCGGCGCCTTGGGCCAGGCGTCCGATCATCAACAGCTCTGTGTGGCCGGTCGACAAGGCCACGATCGAGTTGCCGACGATGGCGACGAGGACGGCGCTGGCCGCGCCTGCCTCACGCCCGATCACATCGGACAGACGGCTCAGGAACAACAGCGCCAACGCCGTTCCGAGCATGTACATCGAGAACGACCCGGTGAGAGCCGCCTCGCTAGCCCCGCTCGCCGACAGCAGGGAGGCAGGTGCGCCGGGACCGATGGTGAGCAGGACGAGCGCCAGGCCGGCGTTGACGAACGCCCAGCTCGGTCCCGCAGAGCCCCCCGCACTGCCCTTGCCAGCGCTAGGCAAGTCCACGTTCACTCAGCGACGGACCGACCGTCCATCGAGGTGTCAGCACTCGACGGAGGATGCGAAGGCGACCGCCCGCGCGAGTGTAGATGTCGTCGTACTGCCCCACACGGACGTCGAAGCTCACTCGGTCGATCGAGTGGTAGGTCGAGGTCGAGCGAAGCACGGAGTCCTCGAGCCACACGTACGGGTTGGTTGTCTGGTGCGCCTGCGGATGGGGCGGACTCCCCAGAGCGAAGAACGCTGCGATCTCGGCCACCCCCCGCAGGTGATCTCCGCCCAGCGCTGTCATGTCCAGCGAGGCTTCGGGGTGGAAGACCCTCGTCCAGTCGCATGTCGTTCCGCTGTCTGCGAGCGCGCAGTAGAGACCGATGAGCTGGTGGACCTCGACGATGTCGGCGATCGTGAGGAGATCGCCGACATCGGAGCTCTGACGACTGCCGGGGCTCATGGGAAGGGCAGTAGTCGTCGCTGCTGCATCAGCTTGATCCAGTGACGTGCGCTTGCGTCGGTCTCGACGACCTCGTTGAACCCGAACCGCTTGATCTTCACCGAGCTCACGACCGCAGGGCGCGGCATCTGGTCCTGTCCATAGTTCATTGCGAAGTCCGCCAGGTGGTGTGACTCCCCGAGCAGCTCGCCCAAGCTCATCGGACGGAGGTGGTGTGCGGCGACGATCTCGCGCCACACGTCCTCGTGGGCGGACAGGAACTCAGCCAGGCTCGTCGGCACCGCGTGCCCCGGGTCCGGTACGCCGAAGCTCTCAGCGAGGGCGGGCCACAGGTCCGGCCAGGAGAAGGCCTCACCGTTCGTCACATTGAAGTGCTCGCCGTTCGCTGAGCGATTGGTGGCTCCCCACAAGATCGCCCGCGCAAGCAGGCCTGCGTCACACCCCTGACGGATGGCCGCGGCACCACCCGGGTATGCGAACGGTCGACCCGTCGCCTTACAGATGGCCGCATAGACGCCGATCGGAATGAGGTTGTTCATGGCGACGCCGGCCGTCGCTCCGAAGATGCCGGCGGGCCGGTAGATCGTCCACCCGAACCCCAGGCGTGCCGCCTCGGACCTGAGGTAGTCCTCCTGGAGCCAGTAGAAGTTGGGGTGATCGTCTCGCGGCATGCGTTCACGGGCCGGGATGGGCACGTCGTGAAGATGGACGCCGTAGGCCTTGCCCCCCTGCATGAGGCTGACGTGGGTCACCTCGGCCACGGACGTCGTCGGTTCGATCACGTTCCGAAGCATGTCCAGGTTGATCTGCCCGTGGTCGGCGGACGTCCAGCCGGAGACGAGGCCCGGCATCTCGTACAGCGCCGCGAACACGATGTGACTCACTCGTGCGAGGTGGTCCGCATGCCGGCCGAGGGCGGCGGGGTCACGCAGGTCCGCAGGGATCCACTGGAAGCTTCTTAACGACTGGATCTCGGGTCGCCGCCTGGAGACGGCGATGACCTCCCACCCGTCAGCGAGGAAGCTGTCGACGACCGAGGTCCCGACCAGTCCACTCGCACCCGCGACCAGTACGTGACCCGACACGGCGAACCTCCCTCACCTTGGTTGAGCTTGAACGGACGAGACGCGCGAAGATCGGGTCATCGCGCAGCAGGCGCGAGCTCGCACCAGCGTCGCGACGACCCGATCTTCGAAGTTCCGCCACCCTGCCGAGCGCTGAGTTGCGCTCAGCTGAGTCGGCTGATGCGCGGCACCTGGGGGCTGTCGCTGAACAGCTCGCCCGGCGTCATCTCGAACCCGTCGAAGTGGCGGTGAGGCGCCCCGGTGTAGATCACGTCGGTCGGCATGTAGCGCAAGGTGTACGCCGCACGCCCCTGCGTGGTCTTGTTGCCGTCGGCGCCGTGCACGGTCAAGTCGTAGTGCACCGTGGCGTCGCCGGCCTTGAGGTCGGTCCCTCCCGCGAATCCATACTTGTCCTCGAGGTACGGGTACGCCTTGCGGATGTCGTCTCCGGGTGCGCGGCTGAACCGGCCGAGGGGCCCTTCGTTGTGCGAGCCGGGCATGAACTTGAGAATCCCCATGTCCGCCGTGAGATCGGTCAGCGCGATCCAGATCGTAAACGCGCCTTTACGGTCAAACGGCCAGAACGGGTAGTCCTGGTGGAACGGGGTCGGTCCGCCGTCGTTGCCAGGCTTCGTGAACGTCATGTCGTGGATGAACAGGCCCTCCGGCTCGTCCAGGAGATCGAGCGCGACCCCGGCGAGGCGGGGCGACAACGCGAGCTCGCGGAACCAGTTGTCCGTCCACGCCATGCCGTCATAGCTCTGCACGACCCGCGCATACTCCTCCGACGTCATCCACTTCTCGGACTCAGACGGCTGGACGGGCGCAGCGTACCTCTGCACCTGCTCGAGCATGGCTTGCACCGCGTCGGCGCTCAACAGCCCCGGAAGGGGCGCCCAGCTCTGTGACCTGAGGTGCTCCAGGGTTCCGTCCGGAAGTTGGTACGCCTCCAACAGTTCGGGCAGAAGCTCTTCTGACATGTGCTTTCATCCTTCTCTTGAGCCCGGACAGAAGGTCCGAGCAAATGGGTGTCGCGTGATTGACAGAACCGAGCGACTACGCGCCGTAGGAACAGAACTCGATCATGTTGCCGTCGGGATCGGTCACGAAGTACTGGCGCTCCGCGGCCGGCGAGTTCTCGAGCTCGAACACGTCTACGCCCCGCTCGCGCCACGAGTCGACGAGTTCATCGAGATCTCCTGCAGCGGGAACGGCAACGGCGAAATGGGGGTCCGCAGGACTCTGTGGCGACCCGCCGCCGCGCCGGAAGCCGCCGGTCGTCAGATGGACCGGCATGCCTGAAACCTTCAGCCAGACGCCGTCGAACTCGAACGCGGGACGCTCGACCTCCTCGAACGTCAGCAGGTCACAGTAGAACTGACGAGCGGCATCCAGGTCTGAGACACACACGCTCACGTGGTCGAATCGCATGTCGACGTCGGAGGGCTTCATGACTCGATACTCCGCGACGGGCTGTGAGGTTGACGATGGTGATCGCAACAATTTCGACCGTCTTTCCTCCATGCCAACACACCCCGCGTCGGACGGCGAATGCCCCCTCGTACAGCCCGAAATGGCGATGGGTCTGGCGACTCGAGGAGCAGCACCCGCCCGCAGGGCGGTAGCCGATTCCGCATGGCCCGAACCAGCGGGACCATCACAGCGGCCCGAAGACAGAGCGCACCTCCGCCCGCAGGTCGAGGGTGTCGAGAACTGCCAGGAGTTGGCGTTCTTCGTAGCCGAAGTGGGATTCCGTGATGGCGGGAATGCCATCAAGGTGGCGATCGAGCTCGGCCGGGCCGGCGCAGCGATCCACCGCCTGCTGTAGGCCGCCCAGCAGGTGCGCGATCATCGCGTGGTCCTGCTCGAGGTAGCGCAGGGTTTCCCGTAGGTGCGGGTAAGCGGCGGCGACCGCGGAAAACAACTCCCGGTCCTCGCGCCCTGGTGGTGATCGGCCAGCGCCGTGCAGAACCCGTGGCAGAACAGCAGTAGGTCGCGGGGTGCTGTCGCCGCAGTATCGTCCTCGGCAACGGCCTCGCGAGTCACCCGCAGCGCTTCGCGCAGCCGGTCATGGACCCCGCGCATCTCGCGACTACAGGCCACCAGCCTGGTCTTCTCGCCCTCAGCCACGTGAGGGCGAAGGGGTGAACGACATCCGGGCCACTATCTGTGGCTCAGCCCCAACGGCCGGCACCTCCTGGTCGGCCCGCACGGCACCCGCGCCCTCGACCCACCACGTCGCCTCGACCCCGACGACTACTAGCTCCCCAGCCCCGCACCCCGCCCACCAGCACCACCGGGCGGGGACTCCGCCCTGCCACCACCGGACCAACCCCGTGACGGCGACCACCGCGCCCACGTGGGTCGGCGCCGGAGACGCCGGGACGGAACGGTCAGGCTGACCGGGAGGTGGTCGCTCAGGAGTGTGCGTGCAGTGGCTTGCCGGCAAGAATCAGGGCGGCTTCGCCGAGGGCCTCGTTCTGGGTCGGATGGGCATGGATGACCGCCGCGACGTCGTCGGGATGCGCCTCCCAGTTCACGATGAGCGCGGCCTCACCGACCTGCTCCCCCAACCGAGTCCCGATCATATGAACTCCGACGATGGGACCGTCCTTCTGCCGGACGAGTTTGACATGACCGGCGGTCTGGAGGATCTGGCTCTTGCCGTTGCCACCGAGGTTGTACTCGGCGACCTCCACGCTCTCGTCGCCGAACTGCGACCTCGCCTGCGGCTCGGTGAGGCCGACGCTGGCGATCTCCGGGTCGCAGTAGGTCACGCGCGGGATGTTGGCGTCGACGACGGGCTGTGGGCTCAGCCCCGCGATCTCCTCAGCGACGAAGATGCCGTGCGCGAAGCCGCGGTGTGCGAGCTGCAGTCCGGCGACGAGGTCACCCACCGCATATACGCCCTTGACGTTCGTCGCGAGCCGGTCGTCCACCTTCACCCAGTCGCGGTCCATGGCCACGCCCGACTCCTCGAGTCCCAGACCCTGGGAGCGGGGGCCGCGGCCGACGGCCACGAGGACCAGGTCGGCCTCGATGCTATCGCCGCCCTCGAGGGACACGACGACACCGGAGTCGCTCTGCTCGACGCCGGCGAACCGAGTTCCCGTGCGGAAGGCGATCTTCCGCCGCCGGAACGCCCGCTCCAACTGCTTCGAGAGCGCAGGATCCTCAAGCGGCACCAGGGTCGGCATGGCCTCGACGAGGGCGACCTCCGCACCGAACGACCTCCACACGCTCGCAAACTCGACTCCGATCACGGAGCCACCTACGATCACCACGCGCTTCGGAACCTCGGTCATCCGCAGGGCCTGGTCCGACGTCACGACGCGCCCCTCGATCTCGAGGCCGGGAAGCGACCGCGCGTAGGAACCCGTTGCGAGGACGACGTTGCGTCCGACGTACGCCTGCCCGTCGACCTCCACGGTGCCACCGCCGCCCTGATGCGTGCTGACCAGTCGGCCCCGACCTTCAACGACCGTGATCCCCGCGGACTTCACCAACCCCTGCAGGCCCTGGTGAAGGCGGTCGACGACGCCGTCCTTGAACGTGTTGACGCTGTTCATGTCAACGCCGTCGAGCGAGGCCTGCACCCCGAAGGTGCGCGACTCCCGGACGGCGTCGGCGACCTCGGCTGCGTGAAGGAGGGCCTTGGTGGGGATGCAGCCGCTGTGCAGGCAGGTCCCGCCCAGCTTGTCCTTCTCGATCAGGGCGACCTTGAGCCCGAGCTGGCTGGCTCGCAGGGCGGCGGAATAGCCACCGCTCCCGCCACCAAGGATGACGATGTCGAAGGTGTTGCTGGTCATGGCGGGACCTTTCCCAGATGATGTGGACGGCGCGGGAGATCTCAAACGTGGACGCTGTGCTCGACCTTGTAGACGTCGATGATCCGGCCGAGGAACCTGATGAGTTGGACGAGCTCGTGATCGCCGTCGAACGACGCAACCACCGATAGCCGCATGACGGGTCCGCGGACGTGCTCCAGTCCTCGGACCTCGCGGTGGTCGAAGCGGCTCAGGTCGGCGACGAAGCGTTCGAGGGTGGCCTGCCGGAGAGTGAGCACCTGCGTGACCCGTGTGCAGACGGCCAGGTCGCCCCGCGCATAGATCGTCAGGACGGCGAGCCCTGCAGCCTGCTCGTCGGCGACGCAGGTCCCCCGGGCCTTCATGCGAGCGCGAAGGCCTCAGCCGGGTCGGAGAGCAACCTCCCCAGCGTCGCGAGGACGTTGGATCCGAGCTCGCCGTCGACCAGCCGGTGGTCGAACGACAAGGCAAGCTGAGTCACCTTGCGGACCTGGATCTGTCCGTCGACCACCCACGGCATATCGCGGACGTTGCCGAAGGCGAGGATGGCGGCCTCCCCCGGGTTGAGGATGGGGGTGCCCGAGTCGACGCCGAGCGCACCGATGTTCGTGATCGTGATGGTGCCGCGGGACATCTCCTCCGGCGAGGTCTTGCCTGCGCGTGCAGTCGTGACCAGCTCCCCGATCGTGTCGGCCAGATCGCGGAGCCCGAGGGTGTCAGCATCCTTGACGTTGGGGACGATCAAGCCGCGAGGAGTTGCTGCAGCGATCCCCAGGTTGACGTAGTGAGGCTGCACAATCTCCTGGGCAGCCTCGTCCCAGCGGGCGTTGATGCCGGGATGCTGACGGATCGTCAGGAGCAGCGCGCGTGCGACGAGGACCAGCGGCGTCAGTCGGACGCCGGACCAGGACCGATCGCTCTTGAGCCGGTCGAGCAGGTCCATCGTGCGGGTGACGTCGACGGTGAGGAACTCCGTGACGTGAGGTGCAGTGAACGCCGAAGACGTCACGGCCGCGGCAGTCGCGCGGCGAACGCCCTTGATCGGTGTGCGCGTCTCACGGACGGCGGAGTCGGCTGACGTACCAGGCGAGGAAGGCTCAGCGCCGAGGGCGGCGGCTTCTACGTCGGCGCGCGAGATGATCGAGCCGTTCGACGGCTGCACGGTGGCGAGGTCGACGCCCAGCTGCCGGGCGCGGAACCGTACCGGCGGCTTCGCCCGGACTGCTCCCGGCGATGCCGACGCGGTGGGCCGAGACGGAGTGGCGGTGTCCGGCTCCGACGACCTGCCGCCAGGGCCGCGACCTGTCAAACGTCGCGTCCGAGCGACGGCGGGCGCCGGTCCCGTGCCCACCAGGACGAGGGGCTTCTCATCGTCGACGTCGTCGGCCTCGTCAGTGCCTGCTGCGACGTGGGTCCCCGACGCGGACTCGCTCGCGGTGGAGGCTCGCTGCCCGGACCCGTCGTCGATGCTGATGATGACGGTGCCGACGGAAACCGTCTGTCCGGGCTCGACATGCAGCTCGGCGACGGTACCGGCGACGGGCGAAGGCAGCTCGACCACCGACTTCGCCGTCTCGATCTCGACGAGTGTCTGGTTGACCTCGACCACGTCGCCGGAGGCGACGTGCCAGTCGAGGATGTCGGCCTCGGTGAGGCCTTCCCCGACATCGGGAAGCTTGAACTCGAACACGCTCTTCTCCTCAGAAGCTCAGGCAGGACTCGACGGCCTCGAGAACTCGATCGACGTCGGGCAGGAAGTCGTTCTCCACGTGGGCCGGCGGATAGGGCAGGTTGTAGGCACCGACTCGGAGAACGGGGGCCTCGAGCTCGTAGAAGCACTGTTCGGTGATCGACGCCGCGATCTCGGCGCCGATTCCGAAGAGCGTGGAGGCCTCGTGGACCACGACGACCCGGTGCGACTCGGCGGCTACCTTGCGGAGAGTCGGGAGATCCAGCGGCGAGATCGATCGGAGGTCCACCACCCCGACCTCGAACCCGTCCTCCCGCGCCGCGTCGGAGGCAGCGATCGCGGTCGCGACGGTCGGGCCGTGGGCGACGAGGGTGCAGTCGCTGCCCTCGCGAAGGACGGCTGCCTCGTGCAGGGACCGCGACGGCGAGTCCTTTACGTCGCCCTTGTCCCAGTAGCGACGCTTGGGCTCGTAGAAGATGACCGGGTCGTCGGACTCGATGGCCTGCTGGATCATGTGGAAGGCGTCATCCGGGTTCGAGCAGGACACCACCCGCAGCCCGGCGGTGTGCGCAAAGTACGCCTCGTTCGACTCGGAGTGGTGCTCGACGGCACCGATCCCACCGCCGACGGGGATGCGGATCACGATCGGGAGCGACAGCCGGCCTCGGGAGCGCGCGCGCATCTTGGCGAGCTGGCTGACGATCTGGTCGAACGCAGGGTAGACGAACCCGTCGAACTGGATCTCGCAGACCGGCCGGTAGCCGCGCAGGGCGAGGCCGATGGCGGTGCCGACGATGCCGGACTCGGCGAGTGGGGTATCCACCACGCGTTCGGCACCGAACTCGGCAGACAGTCCGTCGGTCACGCGAAAGACGCCGCCGAGCTGGCCGACATCCTCGCCCATGACGACGACCTTCTCGTCGCGCGCCATCGCCGCACGCAGCCCGGCGTTGATGGCAGCACCCAAGGAGTAACGTTTCGACATGTCAGGCCACTGCCTGTTCGCGACGGGCGAGGTACTGGCTCTTCTCAGCTTCCATCACCGGGTGTGGTTCGGCATAGGACTGGTCGAACACCGCGTCGAGACCGTCCCCGGTGAGCGCCTTGCACTCCTCGCGAACAGTCGCAGCGAATGCCTCTTCCTTCTCCTTGAGGTCAGTGAAGTGAGAGTCCTCGACGCCTGCCCTGCGCAGGAAGCGCTCGAGCCGAAGAACGGAGTCCTTCGCCTGCCAGGCGGACAGCTCCGCGTCCGTGCGGTAGCGCTTCGGGTCGTCGGAGCTCGAGTGCCCGGCCATGCGGTACGTCTGAGCCTCGATGAGAGCCGGCGGTCCGCCAGCACGGACCCGAGCGACGGCGTCCTGTGCCACCGCATGTACGGCGAGCGCGTCATTGCCGTCGACGTGGTAACCGGCGAGACCGAAGCCAGCCGCGCGAACATGAAGCGACGTACGCATCTGCTTGCTCGTGGGGGTAGAGATCGCCCATTGGTTGTTCTGACAGAAGAACACGACCGGCAGGTTGCCGGCAGCCGCCCAGTTGAGGGCCTCGTTGACGTCACCCTGACTCGCCGATCCGTCCCCGAAGTAGGTCATGACGACCTCGTCGGAGCGATCCAGCCGAACGCCAGCGGCGTAGCCGGTGGCATGCAGCGTCTGGGTACCGAGCACGAGGGAGTTGATGTGGACCTTCGACTCGGCCGGATCCCAGCCTGAGTGGGCGACACCGCGCCACTGCCGCATGATGTCGGCCGGCGAGATCCGCCGGCACAGGGCCACAGCGTGCTCGCGATAGCTCGGAAAGATGGTGTCGGAGTCACGAAGCGCCCGCACCGAGCCGACCTGCGCAGCCTCCTGCCCCCAGCTCATCAACCACAGGTGGAGCTCCCCCTGCCGCTGGAGGGCCAGTGCCTCGTGGTCGAGCCGACGGGCGAGAACCATGTCCGCGTGCAGCGATCGCGCCAGGCCCACGTCGATGCCGATGCTGTCACCCAGCGACGTCGGAACACCGTCCTCGTCGATCAGCTGCAGAGGCACAGTCGGTTGGGCGACTGGCTGCCTCGCGCGGGAGGCGAGCGCGTTCTGTGACAGCGGTTCGGCGCCGCCGTCAGGCTGAAGGGTGGGGGCGAATCGCGGGGATGTGACGGTCACGAATGTCTCCTAGTCAGAAGCGACGACAACTTGTGGGCACTCAGGCGTGATGGCTGAACCGGCGCGAGGACCAGCGCGATGCCAAGGGCAAGCGCCCGCCCGAGAGCGCGACGGCTCAGCACGCGCGACGGATGGATGCTCTTCTTGTCACCCGCTTCAGGGGCGAGCGGCAGAGAGCCTGCACGGACGCAGCTGCCTCCAGTGCATGGACCATACCGAGAGGAGTGGCAGGGCCGCTGTCACTGGAACCTTCCGCAGTGACGCCCTGAGTGACCACGTGTGAGCCCCGACCGGGGCCCAGCGTCGTGTCGTGAATGGCAATGATGGCCCCAAGCCGGGTCTACCGGTCCCGGCAGAACACGAATTGCTCGTGCGCTGCGTCGCGCATGTCGTCACGACGATCGAAGAAAGCGAGCGGTTCGGTCGAGTGCTGGAGCAGATCGGTGCTCATTGAAGGTCGGCCTCTTTCGGGTGAGCAGCCGGGCTTGTGGCTTGGCCGCACATTGAGTTCCAGTGGATCGCACTGGTTGTTTCGTTGACCAATACTCAAGCAGTGCCGCTGCAGAGGTCAACTCATCTCTGCTTAACTAAGCACTTCTACCTAATAGTCAATCATCGACCCCGATAGAGGTTGTCACCTTGCCAACGATCGATCGCCTGGACGCCGAGATTCTCCGCCTGTTGACGAACGATGCCCGGGCCGGCGTCGCTGAGATGGCAGAGACGTTGAGCGTCAGCCGCAACACCGTGCAGCTGCGGATGAGTCGCCTGGTGGACTCAGGCGTCCTCAAGGGGTTCAGGCCAGTGATCGACCTGGCCGCCGTGGGTATGCCCGTCCAGGCGTTGGTCAGCGTGGGGCTGGACCAGAGAATGTTGTCCTCGATCGTCCGCGGCTTGGCCGACCTGCCCGAGGTACTGGAGGTCAAGATCCAGGCCGGCAGCGAAGACATCCTCGTCCATGTGGCGATCGCGTCCTTGGAGGCACTCCAAGAACTGACCGCCTCGATCGTTGCAATCGAGGGCGTCCGGAAGACGACATCAACGTTCTCGGTAGCGACACCCGTGCCCTTCAGGGTGCAGCCGCTGCTGTCAAAGCTCACCGAGCAGTCTGGCTGGGGCCGGTCCACACCGGGAGTGCTTGACGGATAACCAGGCAGCGTGTGCCGTTCGGAAACTCGTCGCTGCTGGTCATGCTGCATATCGGTACTCGTTGATGACGCCGCCGAGCACTCGGGTGCGTCGGAGTCGGTGAGCGGTCAGGCCGGTCACGGGCGCCGGATGCTCCTGAGCAAGGGGAGGAAGCTGTCCTCGAGCCTGGTGCGGGCGATGCCGGTTGTAGTGACGGGCGTAGGCGTCGAGGACGTGCCGGGCGTGAGTCTCGTTCCAGATCAGCAGATGGTCTAGTAGGGCTTTGTTAGGTACCCCGATTGTTCGTGCGTAGGTAGTGTTGTGATCTTCTTTCGGGTGTGACACCGGAGGAGATGGAGACGGTCCGCCCGCGCCTGGAGGCGTTCGCGGCCGAGATGCTGGGCTCGCTGCCGCGGCGGGACCAGCGGGCCAAGGGTGAGCTGTACCTGCGTGGGCTGATGCTGGACGGCAAGCGCAAGTCGATGCAGCCGATGGCCGAACGCCTGGGCGTGGACCACCAGCAACTCCAGCAGTTCGTCTCCTCCTCCACCTGGGACTGGGTCAAGGTCCGTGAGCGGATGGCCCGTTGGGCCGCCGCCCACATCTCGCCGGAGGCGTACGCCATCGAACGACGTGGGCTTCCCCAAGGACGGCTACGACTCCCCGGGGGTGGCCCGGATGTACTGCGGCGCGCTGGGCAAGCGCGGCAACTGCCAGATCGGCGTCAGCGTCAACCTGGTGTCCGACCGCGCCTCGGCGGCCGTCGACTGGCGCCTGTTCCTGCCCGAGAGCTGGGACGACGCCCAGCACGCCGGCGATGTGCTGCTGGCGGAGGCGATCCGGCACCGACGTGCCAGGGCCGGCATCCCCGAGGCCGAGCGGCACCGGGAGAAGTGGCGCCTGGCCCTGGACATGCTCGACGAAGTGCGCGGGGACTGGGAACTGCCGGACCTGCCGGTCGTCGCCGACGCGGGATACGGGGATGCCACCGGCTTTCGCGAGGGGCTGACCGAGCGCGGCCTGGCCTACGCCGTGGCGGTCAAGGGCACCACCACCGCTTACCCGGGTGACGCGGTCCCCGAGCGCCCGCCGTACTCCGGTCGGGGTCGCCCACCCGTCCCGACCTACCCCCAGCCGCACACCACCTTGCGCCAACTCGCCCTGGATGCAGGAAGGTCGGTGGTGCGGACGGTGACCTGGCGCCAGGGCAGCAGGGTCGGCAAGCACAACCCCCGCGCCGAGATGCGCTCGCGCTTCCTGGCGCTGCGGGTCCGCCCCGCCAACCGCACCATCCGCCGCTTCGCCGACGGCTCCCTGCCCGAGTGCTGGCTGCTGGCCGAGTGGCCACCGGGCTCCGCCGAGCCCACCGACTACTGGCTGTCCACCCTGCCTGCCGACACCCCGCTGCGTGACCTGGTCCGGATCGCCAAGATCCGCTGGAGAGTTGAGCACGACTACCGCGAGCTCAAGGACGGCCTGGGCCTGGACCACTTCGAGGGCCGCAACTACTCCGGCTGGCACCGGCACACCACCCTCGCCTCCCTCGCCCAGGCGTTCTGTACCCTGCTGCGACTCGACCCAAAAGTCCCTGCGCCGGCCTGACCCTGTACGCGGTCCTCCGCGAACTCCAGGCCCTCCTGGCCACCTGGGCCGGCGCCTGCTCGATATGCGGCCGGCCCGCACCGACACCAGAACCACACCACAGGACCTAACAAAGCCCTACTAGGACCTCGCGCCGCAGGGTTCCGATGACCCGTTCGCAGTGGGCGTTCATCCGAGGAGCCCGCGGCACGGTCCTGACGACCTCGATCCCTTCGGCTGCGAAGACAGCGTCGAAGGGCACGGTGTACTTTGCGTCCCGGTCGCGGACCAGGAAGCGCAGCGAGTCGATGCGTACGCCCAACTCGACGGCGAGATTGCGGGCCTGCTGCACCGTCCAGGATCCCGTCGGATGGGCGGTCACCCCGGCGATGCGCAGGCGGCGTGTGCCGTGTTCGAGGAACACCAGGGCGTACACCCGGCGCAGGTCGACCAGGTCGAGGTGGACGAAGTCGCAGGCGATGATGCCCTCGGCTTGCGCGGTCATGAACTCCCGCCATGTCGGGCTGCCACGGCGCGGAGCCGGTTCAATGCCGGCCGCCGTCAGGATCTTCCAGACCGTCGTCGCACCGACCGAGTGGCCCAGGCGCGCAAGCTCTCCCTGGATCCGACGGCAGCCCCAGCGCGGATTCTCTTTGGCCAGCCGCAGCACCAGCGCCTTCACCGCGCTCGCCGTTGGCGGCCTCCCGGGCTTGCTCCGGTGCCTGCTGTAGTCCCATTTCCGGGCGATCAGCCTGCGGTGCCACACAAGCAAGGTCCCGGGCGTCACCGGGAACACCTGCGCCCACCGACGTCGGGGGAACAGCGAGGACAGCGCCGCGAACCACAGTCGGTCCGCAGACTCGTACCGCACCGGGCCCGTGAGCTGCCTGCGCAGCACCGCGTTCTCATGCCGCAGCACCAGCAGTTCGGCGTCTTTGGCCGCGTCTCGACGCAGCAGCACCGCCGGGACCGCGAGTAGCTTCCGTGCCACCTGGTACATCAGTGAGACAACCACCCGGACAGGGTTCCAGTAAGCCGTCGTGGCGCGCCAGGCCCACTCCGAGCAGCAGCGATGAGTTTCCGAACGGCACAGGTGCTCGACCACCCGCAGCCGGACCTCGGGCAGGTCGAAGACCTGACGCCGCTCGACCGAGACCACCTCGGCCACCGTCAGGTCGCCCGCACACCCCAGGCAGGCGGCCGGGGAATGGACCTCGACCGCGTCCGGCTCCGCGACCTGCATCAGCGCGCCTCCGGCACCGCCACGCGGCTTGCCCGGCCCCCGGCCCGAGGGCTTGCGCAGCGACACCGGCCGGGCCGGCCCGTCGCTGGACGGCGGTTTGGAGGAGTTCTTTGAGTTCATCCCCAGACGCCGCCTGAGCTCGGCGTTCTCCGCGCGAAGCTGCGCGTTCTCCGCCCGCAGGTCGGCGATCTCGGCCCGCGCCGCAGCCAACTCGCTCCGCAATTCGCCGACCAGCGCCACCAGTTCGGCATAGCTCGGCAACGGCGGACTCTCGGACACGAGATCCAATAATCAACCAGCCGGACGACAAGATCAACCCAGCGTGCCAGGACCACCAAACCAGTCACCCTTTTACGTTGTAGGCGTCTGCACGAGCGTCGGGCTCCATGGAGTGCACGAGCGTCGGGCGGCCGGTCGCGGCGTTCGCCAGGGCGATGCCCAGGGTGAGCGCGCTCTTGCCCATGGCGGGGCGGCCGGCCACGACCACGACGTTGCCGGGCCGCATCTTGACGACGTGGTCCAGGTCGACGAGCCCGGTCACGGCGGCCGCCTCGATGGGCTGCTCCAGCGTGCGCAGGTGCTCGTCCAGGTCGTCCCCAAGCTGGCCGAAGTGCGCGCGCCGTCGTCGGCGGCGAGGAAGTCCAGGTCGGCCTGGAGCGCGCGGATCGCGTCCGGCACGTCGGTCGGTGCGGTCTGCTGCGCCGCCTGGAGGCCGCGGGCGAGCGCGCCCTGGTAGCGGCGCAGCGCGGCGTAGCCGTGGACCAGGTCGGCGTAGTACTCGACCTCGCCGGGCCCGCAAGCGCCGGCGGCGAGCTGGGACAGGCGCACCTCGCCACCGGCGCGCTCGAGGTCGCCGGTACGCCGCAGCTCAGCCACGACCATCGGCACGCCCGTGGGCGGCTCGCCCCGTGCAGGCGGGTGATCGCCGCCCATACCGGCTCGTTCGCGAGAGCGGACCAGTCGCCATCGGCAATGATCCGCGCAGCGTCGGCCACCGGGTCGTAGGCCGGGGTCGCCATCAGGCACGCCCCGAGCACCGCGGCCTCGGCCGTCGGGCTCGCGGTCTCCAGCAGCTGCGTCTCGCTCATCGGCCGGCCCCCGTCTCCACCCTCACGCCCGGATGCGCGCACCGCCGCATCGGCGCGTCGTCATCGTCATCCAGGACCCAGCCGCTCGGGTCGCACGCGGTGCACGCCGTCGCCAGCTCGGCCCGCACGGCCGCGCCGCTGACCTCACCAGCCGGTGCCGTGCTCGGCCGCACCGGCGCGTACAGGCGCAGGTCGTCCACCCAGCCCGGCAGACACTTCGTCCAGGACGCGGCACCGCCGGTGTTCTTGAGAATGTCCGCCTCCAGCAGCACCCGGTGCGCCTCGTCCATCTCCGTCAGCACCGGCCACCCCTGGGTCCGCATGGCGCGCAGCAGCCGCGGCGCGCACCGGCCAACCGCCGCCGCGCCCGCCTGCCAGCGCCGCATCCGCTGCAGGAAGTCCGCAGCCGCGGTGATCTCCTCCGGGGAGAACTCCCGCCCCTCCTCCCTCTGTGACGGAAGCGACCCCGAGGTACTCGTGAGGGGGTAGGGGGAGGAGGAATCCTCCCCCTCCGGGGGTGTGGAGAGGAGACCGTTCTGCTTCCCGGAACGAGGGAAGCGTTCTGACCTGGTCCTATGAGGGCCGGGCCCCTTCCCTGCTGTGATTGCGGGGGCATGACACCTCCCGGCGGACCCCGCTGAAAGCCGCATCGATCTGTGGCCTGAGCAGCAGCGGCGGTACGGAATGTAACGGCCACCCACAGCAGGCCAAACGAGGGAACTAAGTACCCGGATAATGGGGTACTTAGTTCCCTTTCTGTGATCGTCCGGCCTGGGCGCCTTCAAGGTGTTGGACGATCTGCCACATGGGAGTGCTGCTGCGGGTGACCAGGACGACGGTGTCGCCGGTGTCGCCCCAGGTGCGATGAACCAGATCGAGAGCCCGGTCGACACCTGCGGCGGCATCGCCCCGAGCGCCGGAGCGCAACCAGGCGCGCAGTCCGTGGTTGTGTGCGGCGACGACGCTCGCGGCGACAGTGCAGGCCCGGACGTCTCCGTCCGCAAGTGTGGCGAACCGGCGCTCAAGGTACGCGGCGAGGGCCCGCTCGTAGCGCCAGACCACGGACGTCTCGTGAACTTTGAGCGCTGCGACCTTGCGGGTGAGCGCGTACCGCTTCACCGAGAACTCGGCGTTCTCCGCATACATGCGCATGACCAGGCGGGCCGCACCGCAGGCGCGTCCGACGGGGTCGGGGTCCTGGGCGCCTTCCTCCAGATACTCGACCATGTCGGCGAGGGCCCTTTCATGGTCGGGGAAGACGACTGCTTCCTTGGTGGGGAAGTACCGGAAGAACGATCGGCGGCCTACGCCGGCCCGGCGCACGATGTCGTCGATGGTGGTCCTCTCGTAGCCGCGCTCCGTGAAGAGCGTGAAGGCGGCTGACACGAGGAGATCCCTGATGGGGGCCTTCTCCTGGTCCTCTTCGGTCGCCGGCCCGCTCGGACCGTTGCAGGGCTGCTCGCTCATGACATGAAAGTACATGCCCCCTTCCCGAGGGGCACTCAGTATGCATAATGAGGGTACTGAGTACCACTCTGTGGGAGAGTCTATGTCGGATTTCGACCTGTACCGCCCGTCCGAGGAGCACGACATGCTCCGCGACGCCGTCCGCGCGCTGGCCGAGGCGAAGATCGCGCCGCACGCCGCCGCGGTGGACGAGGACGCCCGCTTCCCGCGGGAGGCGCTCGACGCGCTGGTCGCCAACGACCTGCACGCCGTCCACGTGCCCGAACAGTACGGCGGCGCGGGCGCCGACGCGCTCGCCACCGTCATCGTGATCGAGGAGGTGGCCCGCGTCTGCGCGTCCTCCTCCCTCATCCCCGCCGTGAACAAGCTCGGCTCCCTCCCGGTGCTCCTCGCCGGCTCCGCGGCGCTGAAGAAGAAGTACCTGAGCCCGCTCGCCCGGGGCGACGGCATGTTCTCGTACTGCCTCTCCGAGCCGGACGCCGGCTCCGACGCGGCCGGCATGAAGACCAGGGCGGTCCGCGACGGCGACACCTATGTCCTGAGCGGCGTCAAGCGCTGGATCACCAACGCCGGCGAGTCCGAGTACTACACGGTCATGGCGGTCACCGACCCCACCAAGCGCTCCCGGGGCATCTCCGCCTTCGTCGTCGAGAAGTCCGACGCGGGCGTCTCCTTCGGCGCCCCGGAGAAGAAGCTCGGCATCAAGGGCTCGCCCACCCGCGAGGTCTACCTGGACAACGTCCGCATCCCGGCCGACCGGATGATCGGCGCGGAGGGCACCGGCTTCGCCACCGCGATGCGGACCCTGGACCACACCCGCATCACCATCGCCGCCCAGGCCCTGGGCATCGCCCAGGGCGCCCTGGACTACGCCAAGGGCTACGTCAAGGAGCGCCGGCAGTTCGGCAGGCCGATCGCCAACTTCCAGGGCGTGCAGTTCATGCTCGCCGACATGGCCATGAAGATCGAGGCCGCCCGCCAGCTGACCTACGCCGCCGCGGCGAAGTCCGAGCGCGGCGACAGCGACCTGACCTTCCAGGGCGCCGCCGCCAAGTGCTTCGCCTCCGACGTGGCCATGGAGGTCACCACGGACGCCGTGCAGCTCCTCGGCGGCTACGGCTACACCCGCGACTACCCGGTCGAGCGGATGATGCGCGACGCGAAGATCACACAGATCTACGAGGGCACCAACCAGGTCCAGCGGATCGTGATGGCACGCAACCTGCCCGGAACCCAGGGAGGCACTCGATGAACACGAACGATCGCGCCATACGCAAGGTCAGCGAGGTGGGCGAGGCTGAACGCCAGGCCGCGGAAGGTAGTGAGCGTGCGGGGCACGCTTCCGGTGCGGTCCGGCAGGCGTCCTCGCCGAAGGTCACGTCGCGTACGAAGCGCTGGGCCTCGATGGCCCATTGACCGCGCACGCAGTGGGCGAGAGTGGTTGCGTCGGCGGCCTCGACGGGGGCAGTGGTGACGCCGATCTCGGCGTCCGCGTGGAGCTTCCCGTCGCCGCGGCCGGTGGTGTACCGCTCGACGAGCAGGGCCTGGGTGGCGTATGGGAAGTTGACCTGGTCGTCGGCCAGCGGCTGGACGCGCACGGTGCGGATCTCGTGGCGGCCGCTGTTGTTCTCCTCGGTACGGACTACGGTCACCTGCGCGTTGGTGGTCTCATCCCAGTCGAGCGCGTCGAGCCGGACAAACAGGGTGGCGCGATTCTCCTTGACCGGGAAGAAGCCGAAGGCGCCGCGACGGTACAGGTAGTGGGCGTGGTCGGCGGCGGTGTGCAGGGCATCGGCGGTGACGATGGCGCCGGTGATGTCGGCGATCAGGTCCAGGGCGGCGGTGAAGTGGAGGGTCTCGTGCGGCTTGTGGCGCATGGCACGCTGGGCGAGCATCACGCCGGGATCGACCTGGTAGACGCCGAGCAGGTGCAGCTGCAGTCCCGCCTCGTCGCGGGCGCCGCGGACCGTCTTGCCGTCGGCGGCCAGTTGCAGCACGGGCGGATCGCCGACGATGCCCGCGAGCGGGTCGGCCGCGTGGGCCTGGACGAACGCGCCGGCGGCGGCATCGAGCGCATCGGCGCCCACCCGGGCGAGTGTGCGGGTCAGCGTCGTGGTCATGGGCGACTGGCCGGGGTCTCCATCGGGAACCTCGAGGGCGGCGAGGGTGCTGGCACCCTGGCCGTGGGCCCAGCGGACCCCACCACGAACCGAGCGGACCCCGCACAGCAGGGCGCAGGCGACCAGGGCGCGTATTCGGTTGTGGTCAAGAGGTGGTCCGTGCGAGGTCTTTGATCCAGATCATCGCGGCGCGAAGGTGGAGGCTGGCGAGGTAGCTCGCAGGGGCCTTGATGCCCCCTATGGATGTCAAGCGGCCAGGGCTTGCTCCTGTTGGTGGCCTGATCCTTCTTCTCCAGGATGACTGCCTTGATGTAGCGTTTCCGAGTCCTCCACTGCCGGAAGCGGTTGTGGGCGGTCGGCCAGGCATCGAACTCGGCCGGCATCTCCCACCACTGCCCGCCCGTCTTGAACCGCCAGAGCGCCCCCTCGAACTGCTGCCGCAGCCGCTCCGGGTACGGACCGAACCTGCCGATCGGCAGGTAGGGCTCGATGAACTCCCATTCCAGGTCCGTCAGTTGCGCTCGCGTCAAGCACAGCGATCTACCGGATCCGGCCCCGCCGCGAGGGCACATCCCGCAGATTGAACACAACCCGATACGCGCCCTGGGCCGAGCAGCATCGGCAAGGGGTGCGTGACCAGGTGCGGGGTGCGCGGGTCGGGCACCGACCGGACGGCCTCGAGCAGCGAGGGGAGACTTTCGGTCGTGCACAACACCCTGCCGGGAAAGTCGAGTTGCTCGGCGAGTTGACGGGAGGAGGGCTGGGTCGGGCAGGATGACATACGGGCACGGCCTTCACGATCATGCTGAGTGGAATCGACATGATCATGGACGCTCGCGCCCTTCGACGTTCGCCCGGCCCCTGTCCAAGATCCGAGCACGCATCACGGCTGGCCCCCGGGCCAATGCCGTTTAGATAGGGCACGGATGGGCGCGAGTACTGGGCGGAAGCAGCTTGATGGTCGGCGGAGCTGGGTGACGCACCCCTCGCTCCGATCGCCGACGCTCGCGATAGGTGCTGGGATGGGGGCGCTTGATGGAGCGTGGGTAAGTGCGTTGTCGGCGACGGGGGTTGAGGTTGCGGCGAGCGGCAACGCGTTCGAGCGTGTGCGACAGGAGGGTCTCGTGGTCCTCAGGGGAAAAGGCCGCTCGGTCGGTGACCGAGCGGCGCACGATGCGGACGGTTCCGAGGAACTTGACGCGGTCGGGATCGATCCCAGCGTTCGTAGCGGCCCGGCACATGAGCGTGCAGAGCGCCCACTGGGTGAGGAGGTAGGCCCATATCTCCTGGTAGACGAGTTCCGGGGTGCGCGAGCGCAGGATCCGGCCAGGGCCGCGCAGGTGGGTCTTGAGCTGATCGATTCCGGTTTCCGCCTCCCACCGTTGCCCGTAGCAGGCCGCCAGCTGGTGGGCCGTGGCGTCGGAGGGGTCGAGGATCGAGGTCAGCAAGTGGATCTCCTCGCCGTCGCGGTCGGGCACGGTGTAGTCGATGACCCGCACCACGACCGCCTCGGCCGAGTCGAGTTCGGCGCCGGCACGGGCGGCGGCACGCAGCTTCTCCTTGCGTGACATCCGCAGGCGAGGCTTGGTGATCAGGGCGAGCCACGAACCATCCGGAAGATCCTTCAGGTGGTCCAGGCGCAGACTGGCGGAGATCCGCCACAGCAGTTCGGCCCCGCTCGCTCTGGCCTGCCGCCAGGCGTCGAAGCCGTAGAAACCGCGATCTGCGGTCAGCAGCATGCCGGGTGTGAGCTGCTCGTACAGGGAGAACGCGATGGTCTGCTCGCTCGCCCAGCAGCCCGCCATGTCGGCCGCAATCGGTGCATGGCTGGCACACTCGCTGATCGCCACGACCCTGGCCTGCGGGAAGACGGTCTCGTCACCGCCGGCGCTGTCTTTGCCGAACTCTTCGACTCTGCTGCGCAATTCCTTGGGGCCGCGGGACCGCACTCCGCGACCTGCGGCGACGCGGACAGGCTCGGCGCTCCGAGCGGCTGTTCCTACGAGACTGGCGAATTGCGCAGCAGAGTCCTCTTCGATATTCGCGGGGGTGTCAGGCAGATCCAGGACGAAGCCGTCGACGGCCATCACCCGCCACCGCCCCAGGAACGCGCCCAGCGTGTCCGCGCTCGCCGCCGGTGCGGCGAGCTGTGCGAACACCTCCTTCACCGGCTCCGGCCCGAGCCGCTGCCGGGCCTGGGTGATCGCTCCGCGGGTAGGGGCCTGCCAGCGCGAACCGGGCAGGTAGGACAGCATGCCGGTGAGCTTCTCGGCGACCTCCTCGTAGTCGTCGTCCGCGTACAGGCACAATGCCATCAGCAGGTAGACGACCACGTGCGCGGGCAGCTTGCGGACCCGCACCTCATGCGCCTCGGTCACCGCGATCGCCTCGTCCAGCACCGATCGCGGCACCAACGTCGTCAACGCCCCCAGCGACACCAGATCCGTCGGACGTACGCCCCGGCGCTTCCCATCCCCCTGCGACATGTCGTGACCCTAGCAACTACCGCCTATCTAAACGGCATTGTTGTGTCCTGAACGCGAAAGGAAGAAGCATGTAGGAACTCTTCTTGTAGCGATGCTGTACGAAGGATGAAGGTATGGCCCTTCAAATTCGCCCTGCGGGGGAGAATTTAAACCACCTCATGCTGCGCTAGCTGAAGACTGCCGTGGTGAACGATGAGGAAAAGGCGTCCGTTGAGACGTCAGGTAGGGATCGGGAAGGCGAGCGCAAGTGAATCGCTGCTGACGTGTCGAAACTTAGAGACGACATCAGAACCGGGGTGTCAATGCGATCCCGGGATGAGCCTGGCGGGTGCCCGTTTACTGGCCAGGCGGTGTCCGGCATACAGGCGACGCGAGCCCGGTCTGCGGCCTTCGTACGGAACAGGAGAAGGCGGGCTTGGATACGTCTCCGCTGGTGAGCGGGGAGAGAGGGAGCGTCCCGGGCGGTCCGAAGCCGTGAGGGACTGAGTACCGATGCCAGGCACGCCGGCGGACCGGCTCGTAGTAGTGATGAAACCCCTGTAACGGGGGCGGAGCGAAGGGGCCGGGTCGTTCGTGACTGTGTTTATTCGATCAACCGGGGGTCACCCGGGAGGAGTCGCGTGAACGAGTTGAAAGCATCAGACAAGCCGTTCAATATTTCCAAGCATTCCGTCTGGGAGGCGTACGAGAAAGTCAGGTTGAACAAGGGCGCGGCGGGCGTGGATGCGGTGTCGATGGAGGAATTCGAGAAGGATCTGAAGGACAATCTGTACCGGATCTGGAACCGTCTCACCTCCGGCACCTATTTTCCGCCTCCGGTGCGTGCGGTGGAGATCCCCAAGAAAGGGGGCGTCCGAATTTTGGGCGTGCCCACGATTGGGGATCGTATCGCTCAGACGGTGGTTGCCGGGGTCCTGGAGAAGAAGGCCGAGCCGGTCTTTCATCCGGATTCCTACGGCTATCGTCCCGGCCGGTCGGCGATCGATGCTGTGGGCCGGTGCCGGGAACGCTGTTGGAAGGCGGACTGGGTCATCGACCTGGATATCCGCGCGTTCTTCGACAGCGTTCCGTGGGACCTGGTCCTCAAGGCGGTCGCCGCCCACACTGATCCGTCCCAGTCCTGGGTCCTGCTGTATGTGCGGCGCTGGTTGGCCGCACCGCTGCAACTGCCCGACGGGACACGGCGCGAGCGGGACCGGGGGACGCCCCAGGGCTCTTCGGTTTCGCCGGTCCTCGCCAACCTCTTCCTCCACTACGCCTTCGATGCCTGGATGGCGCGGAACTTCCCCGCCATCGGCTTCGAACGGTACGTGGACGACGCGGTGATCCACTGCGTCAGCGAACGCCAGGCACGCTTCGTGCTCGCGGCGATCAAGAAGCGGATGGCCGAGGTGGGGCTTGAACTCCACCCGGAGAAAACCCGGATCGTGTACTGCCAGGATGCCAACCGGCGTGCCTCGTACCAGCACACCGAGTTCACTTTCCTGGGGTTCACCTTCCGCACACGCTCCGCGGTGCGCAAGGACGGCCAGATGTTCCGGTCGTTCCTCCCTGCCATCAGTGGGGAAGCCCTGCGCAGGATCAGTTCCGAGGTGCGGTCCTGGCGGCTGCACCACCGCACCAGCCTGACCGAAGCAGATCTCGCACGGTTCATCAACCCGATCATTCGGGGATGGATGGCGTACTACGGGGCCTTCTACCAGTCGGCCCTCTGCCCCCTCCTGGAACGCGTCAACGCCTACGTGATGCGGTGGATGCGCAAGAAGTTCAAACGGCTGAGGGGCAGGAAGAAAGCCCAGACGGCGTGGAACCAGGCCGTCGCACGGCGACCCCGGTTCTTCGCCCACTGGGCCTGGACCACCCACGCTCCCCGCGTCTGGTGACCAGAACGACAAGAGCCGTATGACGAGAGATCGTCACGTACGGATCTGTGAGGGCCGAGGGGTGAGAATCCCCTCGGCTACTCGGCGGCCCCCGGGCAGCTGTTCACGACCCAATTGCGGGATGGCACCGTGCTGGCGATCTTGGGGGTTCAGGTGCTGTAGGCGTAGAAGCCGTGGCCGCTCTTGCGGCCCAGATGGCCTGCGGCGACCATGCGCTGCAGCAAGGGCGGAGCGGCGTACAGCGGCTCCTTGAACTCCTCGTACATCGAGTCGGCGATGGCCTGGGCGGTGTCCAGGCCGATGAGGTCGAGCAGTCGCAGCGGGCCCATCGGGTGGGCGCAGCCGAGCTCCATGCCGCTGTCGATGTCTTCCGCGCGTGCCGTCCCCGACTCGAGCATGCGGACGGCAGCGAGAAGGTAGGGCACCAGCAGGGCGTTGACTACGAAACCGGAGCGGTCGGAGGCCTGGACGACCGTCTTGCCCAGGACCTCGGTGGCGAAGTCGCGGGTGCGGGCCAGGGTGTCGGCACTGGTGGTGAGGGCGGGGATCACCTCGACCAGCTTCTGTACCGGTACGGGGTTGAAGAAGTGCAGGCCCACGACGTGGGAGGCCCGGCCGGTGGCCACGGCGAGGTCGACGATGGGGATGGAGGAGGTGTTGGTGGCCAGGATGGCCTCCGGGTCGGCCACCACCTTGTCCAGCTGGCGGAAGACGTCCAGCTTGACCTCGCGGTTCTCGGCGACGGCCTCGATGACGACCTGCCGGTCCGCCAGCTCGCCCAGGTCGTGGGTGAAGGAGAGGTGGGCCAGGGCCTGGTCGCGGTCGTTTTCGGTGAGCTTGCCGCGCCGCAGGCCGCGGTCGAGGGATGCGGTGATGCGGTCGCGCCCGGCGGCGGCCAGCTCGGGAGTGGACTCGGCGACGATCACATCGAGGCTGCGCAGGGCTGCGACCTCGGCGATGCCGGAGCCCATCAGGCCGCAGCCGACGACGCCGAGACGGGAGATGTCGGACATGAAGGTCCTTCCTTGCTGAGGGTGGAGGAAGTGAGTGGGCCGCCGGGTCACACGTTGCGGCGGTACTGGCCGCCGACCTCGAAGAAGGCCTCGGTGATCTGCTGCAGGGAGCAGACCCGGGCCGCGTCCATCAGGACGGCGAAGACGTTTTCGCCGCTGGTGGCGGCGTGCTTCAGGGTGGCCAGCGCCGCGTGTGCCTGGTCGCGGTGGCAAGCCTGGAAGTCGCGGACCCGCTCGAGTTGGGACCTCTTCTCGGCCTCGGTGGCGCGGGCGAGTTCGACGGTCTCGGATCCGGTCGCGTCCTCGTGGGGGTTGCGGAAGGTGTTGACGCCGACGATGGGGAGCGAGCCGTCGTGCTTGCGCTGCTCGTAGAGCATGGACTCGTCCTGGATGCGGCCGCGCTGGTAACCGGTCTCCATCGCCCCCAGCACGCCGCCGCGTTCGCTGATCCTGTCGAACTCGGTGAGGACCGCCTTCTCGACCAGGTCGGTGAGCTCGTCGATGACGAACGATCCCTGGAGGGGGTTTTCGTTCATCGCCAGGCCCCACTCCCGGTTGATGATCAGCTGGATGGCCAGGGCCCGGCGCACCGACTCCTCGGTGGGGGTGGTCACCGCCTCGTCGTAGGCGTTGGTGTGCAGGCTGTTGCAGTTGTCGTAGATGGCGATCAGCGCCTGCAGGGTGGTGCGGATGTCGTTGAAGTCCATCTCCTGGGCGTGCAGGGAGCGGCCGGAGGTCTGGACGTGGTACTTGAGCTTCTGGCTCCGCTCGTTGGCCCCGTAGCGCTCGCGCATCGCGACGGCCCAGATCCGGCGGGCGACCCGGCCGAGGACGGAGTATTCGGGGTCCATGCCGTTGGAGAAGAAGAACGACAGGTTGGGGGCGAAGTCGTCGATGTCCATGCCGCGGGCCAGGTAGGCCTCGACGTAGGTGAAGCCGTTGGCCAGGGTGAAGGCCAGCTGGCTGATCGGGTTCGCACCGGCCTCGGCGATGTGGTAGCCGGAGATGGACACCGAGTAGAAGTTGCGCACCTGCTGCTGGATGAACCACTCCTGGATGTCGGCCATCATGCGCAGGGAGAACTCGGTGGAGAACAGGCAGGTGTTCTGGCCCTGGTCCTCCTTGAGGATGTCGGCCTGCACGGTGCCGCGCACCTGCTGCAGGGTCCGGGCGCGGACCTCACCCGCCTCCTCCAGCGTTGGCTCGCGGCCGTGCTCGGCGCGGAAAACGTCCAGCTGCTGGTCGATGGCGGTGTTGAGGAAGAAGGCCAGGATGGTGGGGGCCGGCCCGTTGATGGTCATGGAGACCGAGGTGGTGGGCGAGGTGAGGTCGAAGCCGTCGTAGAGGGCCTTCATGTCGTCGAGGGTCGCGACGGAGACCCCGGAGGTGCCGACCTTGCCGTAGATGTCGGGCCGTTCGTCGGGATCGCGGCCGTAGAGGGTGACCGAGTCGAAGGCGGTGGACAGCCGGGTGGCCTCGCTGTCCTTGGACAGGTAGTGGAAGCGGCGGTTGGTGCGCTGCGGGTCGCCCTCGCCGGCGAACATCCGCGCCGGATCCTCGCCCTCCCGCTTGAACGGGAAGACCCCGGCGGTGAAGGGGAAGTATCCGGGCAGATTCTCGGCCCGCAGGAAGCGCAGCAGCTCGCCGTGGTCGGCGTAGCGGGGCAGGGCGACGCGGGGGATGCGGTTGCCGGACAGCGACTCGCGCACCAACGCGGTACGCGACTGGTGGCCTCGGACCGTGACCACCAACTCGTCGCCCGAGTAGTCCCGCACGGTCTTCGGCCAGCCTTCGAGCAGGAGGTGGGAGGAGGGGGTGAGCCGGTCCCGGGCATCGATCAGGAGACGATCGACGTCCGCGGTGCCGACTCCGGCGGCCGCCAGTTCCTCCCTGACCGACGCCAGCGCCTGGATCCGCCGGGCCGTCTCCGCCTGGGTGGCGGTCTCGGCGTGGTAGCCGCGCACGGTCTCGGCGATCTCGGCCAGATAGCGCACCTGCGCGGGGGGCACGATCTGGGCGGCGCCGCTGGAGTGCCGCACCGATACCTCGGGCAGGGTGCCGGGCGCCACCGGCAGGCCGCGCTCGGCGAGCAGCTCGCGCAGATGCTGGTAGAGGGCGGTGACGCCGTCGTCGTTGAAGGTCGCCGCGCTGGTGCCGAAGACCGGCATGTCCTTCGGCCGGGAGGTGAACGCCTCCCGGTTGCGGATGAGTTGTCGGGAGACGTCGCGCAGGGCGTCCTTCGCGCCGTGCCGCTCGAACTTGTTGATCGCCACCACGTCGGCGAAGTCGAGCATGTCGATCTTCTCCAGCTGCGAGGCCGCACCGAACTCGGGCGTCATCACGTACAGCGAGACGTCGACGTACGGCACGATGGCCGCATCCCCCTGGCCGATGCCCGGGGTCTCCACGATCACCAGGTCGTACCCGGCCGCCTTGCAGACGGCGATCGATTCCTCCAGCCCCTCGGGCAGCTCGTGGCTGCCGCGGGTGGCCAGCGAGCGGAAGAAGACCCGGTCGCCGTCCAGAGAGTTCATCCGGATCCGGTCGCCCAGCAGCGCCCCGCCCCCGCGCCGCCGGGTGGGATCCACGGCCAGGACCGCCACCTTCAGCTTGTCCTGCTGGTCCGTGCGCAGCCGGCGGACCAGCTCGTCGGTCAGCGAGGACTTGCCCGACCCGCCGGTGCCGGTGATCCCCAGCACCGGCACCGGCCGCGCGTTGGCGGCCTCGCGCAGCGCCCGCAGGTCGGGCTCCACAATCGCGCCGGCCTCCAGGCCGGTGAGCAGCCGTGCCAGCGCCGGCCGTTCCCCCGCCAGTACGCCGTCCAGATCGGCTGGGGCCTGGTCCCACAGCGCGGTGTCGCACGCCTCGATCATCGAGTTGATCATCCCGGCGAGGCCGAGGCGCTGCCCGGCCTCCGGGGAGAAGATCCGCACCCCCGAGCGCGCCAACCGCTCGATCTCGTCGGGGACGATGACACCGCCCCCGCCGCCGAAGACCTGCACATGCCCGGCACCGCGCTCCCGCAGCAGCCGCACCAGGTACTCGAAGTACTCGACGTGCCCGCCCTGGTAGGAGGAGACGGCCACGCCCTGCACGTCCTCCTCCAGCGCGGCGTCCACCACCTCGGCCACCGAGCGGTTGTGCCCGAGGTGGATCACCTCGGCTCCCTGCGCCTGCAGGATCCTGCGCATGATGTTGATCGACGCATCGTGCCCGTCGAACAGGCTCGAGGCGGTCACGAACCGGACCGGGTGCTTCGCCCGATACAGCGGCACAGCAGAGACGGCAGCAAACACGGTCCCCTCCAGACAGCCGCCTACCCGGTGCAGACGGCGAGATCGAGAACATCGGATTCGCGGCGGGACGCGGCCACAGCCCGCAACGACTCCCCTTAATCGACCAGACGGCCAGACATCACGAAGGGTGGCGCACGGTCGCAGAGAGTAGATATACTAGGAAGCCCTAGTACATTCGAAAACTGATCCTCGCACAAGGCCACCCGGGCCGACGTGGTACAGATCACCTGCCCGGGCGCTCCATGGCAGTTGGAGTGGGAGGTTGCCTGGCTGCAGGCCGCCGAGACGGGCAGCGGCATACCCGTGGCCCCCGCGGCGGAGGCCACCTGCCGGGCCCAGTCCTGGGCACCGACGCCACCCTGGTCAACTGCCACGCCGAGAAAGAGCAGGTGGCGGCCACCTACAAGCGCAGCTTCGGCTACCACCCGCTGTTGTGCTTCCCGGACAACACCAGTGAAACCCTGGCCGGAATGCTCAGGCCCGGCAACGCCGTTGCCAGCACTGCTGCCCGCCCACCGCCACGGCACCGACACCCTCATCCGCACCCGACAACGCCGGAGAAGCCAAAAGCGTTCTCCTGGCCCACCTGCGCGCCCTGTGCAACAGGCCTGTACGGTCAACGGCTCTGTCCCGTAATCGGTGGTGACGAAGGGTGACAGGCATCGTTTATCCGCCGCCCAGGCTGCGGCAGCCTGCACCAGAGCCACGAGGTCGAGTTCGAGTCCGCGCTGGTACAGCCACTTGGGGCCGGCGGAATCGAACTGGTTGCTCTGGAGGTTGATGGGCAGCGCGGCGTAGAAGCTGCCGTCCTGGTGGAGTTGACCGATTGGAACGCCTTCGAAGCGGACCTGGTAGTGGCCGACCAGTACGGGACGGTTCGGCTTGACGTGGGTGGTCACTCCTTCGCCGGCGAGCTTGCAGAAGCGGTCGAACGCCGCGCTCCGCTCCGCCTGTGTGATCAGGGGGTGGGTGCCGCGGACGGCCGGAACCGCGGACAGGCTGACCCAGCCCGGGTATAGGTCGCCGCGGGGCTACCGCCGTGCGCCTCGCTGGTCAGGTAGCCCGACAGGTATCGGAAGCCCGCGTCGGCGGCTTGGTGTAGGCGGTCGACGTCTTCGGATGCAGCTTGGAAGCGGTCACGGTACCGCTGGGCGATCTCGGATTCGGCGAGGGTGCGGGTCGTGGTGCCGTGCCGGACGTGCACGCGGAAGTTGTATTCATTGCCCGGAGCCGCGACCGCATGCGGGGCCTGGGTGCTCGCGGGCACGGTGAGCAGCTAGTAGATCTTGCCTTCGTGGACAGCGGACTTCATAGCTCGCACGCCCACGTTGGGAACGATGGGCTGGATCCAGTTCGCGAGCACCGAGCGGATCCACTCCTCGCCGCGGCCCTGGACCGGCTCGAAGGGAGCCAGGGCGTGTGCGTGGTCTTGCTTACCGTCGTCGACGCCGATGACGACCATGCCGCCGACAGTGTTGGCCATGGCACACACGTCCTTGGCGAGTTCCTTCTTGCCCGCGTCGGTGCCCTGGTAGAAGTCCTTCTTCCAGTCGAGGTCGACACCCTCGGGTATACGGCTGTCGACCGCGCGCTGCAGATCGTCCTCGGTGAGATGGTCAGGGTGTCGTCGCAGCGGCTACGCCACACCACACGCGTGGCCTGGACCAGGCTCACGCCGGGGTCGGCCTGGTTTTCCGGCATGCTTGGGGTGTCGCTCGTGACTGGCGTATTCGCAGGTGCAGCCGGAGCTGGATGCTTAGAACTCTTCTCGAATCCGGATAGCGACGGTGTGACCTGGACTGATGTGCGAGCGGTCGTGGGAGAGGGAAGATCGCGGCATGGCAACGGGACCTGGTTCTAGCGTGAGGGCTCTCTACTTCCTCAACACGCCGAAACCGAGGTCCCGTTGATGCATGCCAGTACAGCCGAGGCCGTCACGTCGGGCAAGTTTGCTGATCACAACTGTGGCTGCATGGCGCATCGGGCCGGGAACGCGGCCGATGGCACGCGCCGGGAGCGCGCGTACGGCTCGGATCTGAACCGGCGGCAGTGGCGGGTGGTGCGCAAGCTGATCCCGGTGCCGGCGTGGCTGCAAGGGCGGGGCGGGCGGCCGGAGGGCTACTGCCACCGGGTCATGATCGACGGAGTGCTGTATCTGGTGAACAACGGGATCAAGTGGACCGAGATGCCGGTGGACTTCCCGCCGTGGAAGGCGGTGTACCGGTTCTTCCGCCGCTGGGCGGCGTGCGGGTTCCTCGACGCCCAGCACGACGCGCTGCGCGAGCTGGCCCGGAAGGCGGCGGGGAAGAAGGCGCGGCCGACCGCGGCGATCGTGGACTCCCAGAGCGTGAAGGCGTCCTGGCATGTCGCCGCGGAGAGCCGTGGCTATGACGGCGGGAAGAAGATCAACGGGCGGAAGCGGCACCTGGTGGTGGACACCCTGGGCCTGCTGCTGGTGGTCTGTGTGACCACCGCCGGTCTGCAGGACCGGGACGTGGCCGTGCCGCTGCTGACCCGGCTGCGCCGGGGCTTCATCGAGGTGACCAAGGTGTGGGCTGACGGCGGCTACACCGGCTCGCTGGTGGCGTGGGCCCGCACCAAGCTGGGCCTGGACGTCGACATCGTCCGCCGCCCCGACGAAGCGAAGGGGTTTGTGCTGCTCAAGCGCAGGTGGATCGTGGAACGCACGCTCGCCTGGCTGGTCAACTCCCGCCGCCTGGCGAGGGATTACGAGTATCTTCCCGCGGTGCACGAGGCGATGGTGAAGTGGGCGATGATCCGCATCATGGTCCGCCGTGTCGCGGCCGTCGAGGCGCCCGAGCCCCAATCGGCCGGCTGACCTCGGGCGGGACCGGGGCGGCTATGCGTGGGTGGCCCAGGCGTACACGCCGCGGCTCACCAGCCGCAGCCAGCCCTTCTGCGTCAGGCGCTGCAACCGGTTGCGCACGTTCTGCCGTGAGCCGTCGGTGTCCGGCCATCCCAGCAGCCGATGGACCTCGACCGCCCGGATCCCCTCCGGTCCGGCCTCCTTCACCACCCGCGCGATCTGCGGATAGTCGCGCGGCAACTGCGCGAAGTCGATCTCCGGACGCCACTTCGGGACCAGTGCCTGCTCGGCCCGCACCGACGGAACCGTCCCCGCCGGTGCCTCGCCGGCATGTTCCCGCACCACCGCGTCGGCCTCCGCCGCGACCTCCCGCGCCGCCCGCAGACGCATCAGCCGCCCCTGCGCTGCCCGAAGTTCCCGCTCGGCCGCCTCGAGGACCTCCTGCGCGGTCCGCACCGCCAGCTCGGCCTCGGCAAGCCACTCATCGACGACCTTGTCACGGGTCAGGTGCGACACGAGCTGATCTCCCAATCGGCCGGGGACACGAACGGCGCCGAATCTGCTCCGCCGCACCCACCCCAAGCAAAACGATCAAGAGACCACTTCACGGTCATCGGATTCGAGAACGGTTCTTACGCCGCGAGGGCGTGTACTTGTTCGTGTCGCTGCCGGGTCTCCAGCGGGTGAGGTAGCCCCAGACTGGATGCTTCCGTAGCCGCTTGCGGTTGTAGAAGGTCTCGATGAAGGCGAAGATCTCAGAGGGCGTTAAGTCCCATCTCTCTGGGTTCGCGATCGCTCGTTCGTGTGACTGGTTGCCGTTCGGGGCAGCGGTTGGGCATGTGCATGCTCGGATATCGGCATGGAGCGTGAGCCGTATCCGAGCGACTTATCGGACGAGCAGTGGGCGTTGATCGAGCCGATGATCACGTCCTGGAAGCAGGACCGGGTGGCGCGGTCGGCGACCAAGGATCCCGGGACCTGTGATCTCCGGGAGGTCGTGAACGCGATCTTCTACCAGAACCGGACGGGCTGCCAGTGGCGCTACCTGCCCCATGACCTGCCCGCCTGGTCGGCGGTGTTCTACTACTTCACGCTGTGGCGCAAGGACGGGCTCGACCAGCGGATCCAGGAACTCCTGCGCTGCCAGGTGCGGGAGAAGGCCCGCCGATTAGAGGACCCGTCCCTCGTGGTCATCGACACCCAGTCCGTGCGCGCGGCCGCGGGAGTCCCGAAGACCACGACGGGGCTGGACGCCAGCAAGCGGACGCCGGGGCGCAAGCGGGGCCTGGCCGTCGACGTGCTGGGACTGATCATCGGGGTCGTCGTGCTCGCCGCGTCGGCGCACGACAACGCCGCCGGGGTGGCCCTGCTCGACCAGGTGGCCGAGCGGTGCGGGATGCGCCTGGAGAAGGCCCTGGTGGACCAGGGATTCAAGGACGAGGTCATCATCCACGGCGCCCTGCTGGACATCACCGTCGAGACCGTCCGCCGCAACCCGGACGAGAAGGGCAAGGGCTTTGTCCCACAGCCGAAACGGTGGGTGGTCGAGCAGGTCAACGGCACGTTGATGCTGCACCGGCGCCTGGCCCGCGAGTACGACCACCGTCCCGACAACGCCGCCTCGCGCGTCTACTGGGCCGCCACCGCGAACATGGCCCGCCGCCTCACCACACCCACACCGGCCTGGCGCGACACCGTCCGGGCGGCCGCGTGAACATCACCGAGTTCCTGACGGATCTCCAGGCCCAGCAGGACGAGGCCACCGCCCGGGCCGGTGAACTCCGCGGCCAGATCGAGCACCTGACCGCCGTGCTCGCCGAGACCGAAGCGCGTCTCATGGACCTGGCCACCACCCGGAAGGTCATCGTCGAACTCACGCCGACCAGAGACGGAGACGAGGCCGGTCCGTCCGAGTCGACCACCGCCTACCAGGCCATCGTGAACGCCTTCAACCAGCACCCCGACCAGGCATTCCGGGTCCGCGAACTGCACGAACTCCTCGGCATGCCCACCGACGACCCATGCATGAACGTCACCCGCAGCCGCCTCGGGCGCCTCACCCGCCAAGGCTTCCTCACCCAGCCCGGACGGGGCCGCTACCAGAAACGGACTTAACGCCCTCTCAGCGCGGGCAGTGGTCCGGTCGGGTCAGCGGCGAGTGCCGATCTCCGCTTTTAGCAGCGCGAAGAAGCTCTCGGCGGCGGCATTGTCGTAGCACGAGCCGGTTCGTCCCATGCTCTGCCGCAGCCCCAACCGACCAATCTCCCGGGCGAAATTCGTCAGCGGTGTACTCGGTGGATTCAAGCGGTCGTCGCAACACCTTGATGGTGGAGGTGTTCATGGGACGACCGGCAGGGTGGACGACGGCTGTGACGGGGCGGTCCGCGTTGCGTTCCCCGGGCAGGCCACCGGTCAACCGGGCCGTGGAGAAGCGGCAGTTCTGGAGGTTCATCGCGAAGGGTCTGTCGAGCGAGGAGGCCGCTGCCGCGTGCGGGGTGTCGCAGCCGCTGGGCGGCCGGTGGTTCCGCGAGGGTGGCGGCATGCCACCGATCAGCCTGGACGAGCCCTCGGGCCGATATCTGTCATTCTCCGAGCGTGAAGAGATCGCGCTGCTGCGTGCCAAGGACTGCGGGGTGCGCGACATCGCGCGGGAAACCGGGCGCTCGCCGTCGACCGTCTCCCGCGAACTGCGCCGCAACGCGGCCACCCGCTCTGGGCGCCTGGACTACCGGGCCTCGGTCGCCCAGTGGCATGCCGACCGGCAGGCACGTCGCCCCAAGTCCTGCAAGTTGACGGCGAATTTGCGGCTGCGTGACTACGTGCAGAACCGGCTGGCCGGTACTGTTCACACGGGCGACGGCAGCGAGGTCGCCGGTCCGGATGTGCCGTGGAAGAAACGGCGTCACGGGCGACGTGCAGACCGGCGCTGGGGCAGGGCATGGAGTCCTGAACAGATCGCCGGCCTGTCCGCTGGACTTCCCTGGGGACGAGACCATGCGCATCTCGCACGAAGCGATCTATCAGGCGCTTTTCATCCAGGGACGAGGCGGGCTGCGCCGCGAGCTGACCGCCTGCCTGCGTACCGGGCGGGCACTGCGGGTCCCGCGGGCCCGCACCCGGGGACGGGGAAGAAGTTCGTCACCGACCAGGTCAGGATCAGCGAGCGGCCGGCCGAGGTGGAGGACCGGGCCGTTCCCGGCCACTGGGAGGGCGACTTGATCATCGGACTGAACAGTTCCGCGATCGGCACACTGGTCGAACGCACCACCCGGTTCACGATGCTGCTGCACCTCCCGCCGATGCCGGGCCACGGCGGCCCGCGAGAGAAGAACGGCCCCGCGCTGGCCGGGCACGGGGCCGAGGCGGTCCGGGACGCCATCGCCACCACGATCACCACGCTGCCCGAACAACTGCGCAGGACGCTCACCTGGGACCAGGGAACGGAGATGGCCCAGCACGCCCAACTACGCATCGACACCGGGCTGGAGATCTACTTCGCCGACCCACACAGCCCCTGGCAGCGCGGCACCAACGAGAACACCAGCGGTCTGCTGCGGCAGTACTTTCCCAAGGGAACGGACCTCTCCCGCTACGGCACTCGCGAGCTCAATGCGGTCGCTGCCACCTTGAACAGCCGACCGCGCAAGGCCCTTGGCTGGAAGACCCCGGGCGAGGCCCTCAACGAGCAGCTACTGTTGATCCCACAGGCCGGTGTTGCGACGACCGGTTGAGTCCGGGCTCCGCTCCGCTGTCCGAGTGCACGATGCAGCCGGGCTGGAGGTCGCTGCGACCGGCGGCCATGGCCAGTGCGTCGACCACCAGGGATGCGCGGTGGTGGTCGGCCATCGAGTAGCCGACGATCTCGCGGGTCGCCAGGTCCAGCCAGGTTGCCATTCTGTGGAATGCTCCTCCGTCGCAGTCCACAGAATCCTTGTTCGGTGGGAATCTTCGCAGGTACAGGCCGTGTCCGAGCTGCGGGCTCGTGGTGGCTCAGATTCCACAGAACATACAGGTACAACCAGCCTTCGTCGGTGGGGATGTAGGTGATGTCCCCACCAGTTTCCGGCCCGGGCGCCGGCCGTGAAGGCACGCCCGATCAGGTCCGCGGCGGGCACCACCCTCTTCGCCGGACGGGTCAGCGATCGGCGCTTGCGCCGGGTGACCCCGGCGATGTCGCGCTCACGCACGATCCGCTCCACCTTTCCCCGCAAGCGGGGGTACCCCCAGCGGTTGGCCCGCCGGCCCAGCCTGCGCAGTTCAGCATGGATGCGCGGCACCCCGTAGGTGCACCGGGAGGCGATGTGCAAGACGGTGATCTCGTGGGCCAGGGCGTCGTCGGCGGCCCGGCGGGTGGCGCGGGCCTGCTCGCCGGCCATCCAGGCGTAGAAGGAGGCCCGGGCCACCTTCAGCAGCCGGCACAACGGAGCGACTGGGTGGGCGGTCTTCTCCGCCTCAATGAACGCGTACGCCTCGTTCTTCGATCGCTCTCCTTCGCGAAGAAGACCGCCGCTTTTCGCAGCACCTCGATCGTCTCGGTCGGCTCACGATGCTGCCGCCGCAGCCGGCGCAGTTCCTCCCGCTCCGCGCTCGTCAGCTTGCCCAAAGCCCCCTGCCCGCGGTCGATGGTGTCCTGCTTGACCCAGTTCCGCAGGCCCTCGGCGCTGACCCCGATCTGCCGGGCCACCTCGGTGACGGTCTTCCCGGAGGAGCGGACCAGCGCGACCGCGTCGCGCCTGAACTCCTCCGAGTACCGCCTGCTGCGGTTGCTCTTGCTTCCCACCTGGCACTGCTTCCTCTGGAACGGCACGTCCCAGTCTCCAGGTGTCCAACCTCAAGGGGAAGCTTCAATTTTTCCACCGATCACGCGGTCTTGGCCGGTGCCGACTCAACCGAGTCAGCCACATCGACCGGGTCACCGGCGAGCCGGACCGCCGCTACGAGCGCGAGCGACCCGGCGACTGATCCATGTCGACGTCACCAGTTGCCGCAACTCCCCGGCGGTGGTGGTTGGTGGCGATTCGTCGGCAAGTGCCATGTTGGATGGAACCGCGAGCCACCCCCGCTGCTTCATATACGCCGCGATCCACGACGGCCGTCACCGCAGCGGGGTCAATAGTGCAGGAGCGCTTGCTGGGCTTGACCAACCTCGGTGCAGGATCTCGACCACGACCACGGCCCTCGATCTTGTGGCTTCTCCAGGGCAAGCGGGTAATTGCCACGCGGGCTCAACTAGGCCCACGCCGCCCGCCGGGACCATGATGCTCGGCTTCCTCCCAAGTCGGCTGGGTCCTGGAAGGCCCGTCCGCACAGTGAGAACTCAGTCGCTTCAGGGCATGCACACAATTTCCGAACCCAAAGTTGTCCTCGGCCACCGGGATCTACGCAGCTGTCGCTGACACCGTATCCGCATCCGAATCATGTAACGCCGATCACACACAGGTGACACACGGGGGGTCAGTCGCAGTGATGAGACGTATTGGCGGCCGAGGCAGCGCAGAGGTCCTCGAGACACCCGCGGGCCTCCGGGAGGTCCCGGCAGCAACGGACGGCAATGTGCCCCAGCGCGGGCGCAACGACTTCGCCCGCGTGGCTGTGGCCAAGTACGGTCTGCTCTTGATGCTCACCGTGGAGATCGTGGCCGCCCTAATCTTGGCGCCTAAGACCTTCGGCTCCACCGGGAACATCAACAACATTCTCGCGTCACAGGCCATCTTGATGATCGTCACCTTGAGCCTGACCATGACGAACTTATTCCTGCGGAAGCCCGACCTCTTATCTGATGCCCGCCTACGGCGACGTGATCACGCCTCTGACGGCAACGCTCAAGCGGATCAATCCGGACGGCAAGGTGACTGTGAGTTCGTGAAACCTTCAGTCGGAGTACATCAAGCCGCTGCTTGATGGTGAGCTCAGCTCCGACGTCGGCGCGGCGTTCGGCGCGCTGGCCTCCCCGACGATCTACCAGACTCTCCGAGTGCTGAATGGTGAGGAGCCGATCGTGCTGATGGGCTCGTGGCGCATGGTCACGACCGCGCTCGCGAAGACATCGGCCTCTATCCGAACGAGACGCCGATCCAGAATCAGCGACGCATCTTCGGTGAAGAGGTCGTCGACGGGACCGCCTATCGGGCGCTTTAAACAAAGTGACTTCTAAGACAACTCCCACACCAGAGGAAGATTCCATGGCAAAAATTCCGCTCGAGATCATCAACACCAGTGAGCTGTTCATCGGCAGCCAGTGGCGGCAGCCAGCAAGTAGTTCGACAGTCGAGGTCATGAGTCCTCACTCCGGCAAGCTGATCGCCCGCCTCCCCGAGGCCACGATTGCCGATGCGCAGCTAGCGGTCGACGCGGCCGCAGGGGTCTGGGACGAAGGCGGCTGGGCAGACCTAGCGCCGTCCAACCGTGCCGAGTTCGCCCAGCGCTGGCTCGACGCGCTGCGAGCGAAGTTCGAAGCGCTTAGCGCCGCGAATGCCGGCCAGACGGGCATGCCGCTGACACTCGCCGAGGCGATGACCGACAGCGGGCTCGTGCTCGTCGAGGACGCTTTGGCGCTGGCCACCACCATCGAGTTCGTCGAGCACCGTGAAACGGCAACTGGCGCCGTCGAAATCCATCGTGAGGCGATCGGGCCCACGCTCGTGATTGGCACCTACAACGGGCCGGTCAGTGGGTTGGGCATGTCGGTCGTGCCTGCCCTGCTCATGGGTAACCCAGTCATTCTCAAGCTGCCTCCCGAGAACTACCTGGTCGGCGCCGTGATCGCCGCGGCAGCTCACGAGGCTGGGTTCCCGGAGGGTGTGCTGAGCATCTTTGCGGCGGACGCCGACGTGAGCAAGTACCTCGTCGCCCATGAGCGCCTCTCCGCAGTGCACTTCACTGGCGGGACGAAGATCGGGGCGGAGGTCGCTTCGGTGGCCGCCTCACGCATCGCTCGAGTAACGTTGGAGCTCGGAGGGAAGACGGCTGCCATCGTTGCCGACGATGTCGACTTGGATGAAGTGTTGCCCGTCCTCGTCGGCGGCGCCGTCAGCAACCAAGGCCAGATGTGCATCGCCAGCTCGAGAATCCTCGTGTCGAGCGAGCGACATGATGAGCTCGTAGCGAGGTTGGTCGAGAGCTTCAAGGCATTGAAGATCGGTGACCCGCTCGACCCGAAGACCGAGTACGGTCCGCTCGCTGCTGAGCGCGTGCGTGATCGGTCGCTCGCGTTCATCGAAAGAGCCATCGCGGAGGGTGCGACGCTGGAATATGGCGGCGACGTCCCCGAGGGGCTGACCGAGGGCATCTACCTGCGGCCTGCTCTGTTGACCGGCGTCAAGAACTCGATGGAGATCGCGCAGGAAGAGGTCTTCGGCCCCGTCTACAGCGTGATCCGGTACGACGACATCGAGGACGCCATCCGCATCGCGAACGACTCGAAATATGGCCTCTACGGAACCATCTTCACGAACGATCCCCAAGTGGCGAGTCTCGTCTCCTCCAAGGTGCGAGTGGGTCAGTTCAGCATCGGCGGGCGGTTCCCGTCGCTGGCAGCCCCGTACGGCGGGATGAAGCAGTCGGGGTACGGGCGAGTGGGTGGCCTGGAAGGAATGCTCGAGATGTCGAATATCAAGGTGATCCTTCCTGCGGCCGAGGCCGGAGCTGCCGTATGAGCTCGGACACCTACGACTACATCATCGCGGGGGCCGGGTCAGCGGGATGCGTGCTGGCCAACAGGTTGTCGGCTGATCCTCATACCACGGTCCTGCTCCTAGAAGCGGGCGGTCGAGATCGCAGTCCGATGATCTTCGTCCCCAAGGGCTTCTACTACCTGCCGGACAAGGTCAAGAAGCAGTACGAGACGACGCCGTTTGGCCCCAACAAGCAGACCGAGATCTGGGGCCGAGGACGCGTCCTCGGCGGTTCGAGCTCGATCAACGGCTTGCACTATAACCGCGGCTTCGCCGCTGACTTCGACGCCATCGCTGATCTCGGGAACCCCGGGTGGGGTTGGGACAACATCCTGCCGATCTATCGTCAGATGGAAGACCATTCGCTCGGGGCGTCACCCACTCGCGGAGAGGGTGGGCCGCTGGGCGTCTCCGTGCCGACCCGGACCGAGCCTGTGTGTGAGGCGATGATCGATGCCGGTGGGCACCTGGGTTGGAAGCGGGTCGACGACGTGAACGCGAGCGACGACGAGCGCATCGGCTACGCGCCGTCGACGACCAGGCGCGGCACGCGGGTCAGCACGGCGCGGGCGTTCCTGCGGCCGGTGAGAGATCGCAAGAACCTGCACGTTTTGACGGACACCGAGGTGACCGACCTGGTGTTCGACGGCACGCGGGTCACCGGGGTTCGCTGCAGGTCCAAAGTGGGGGCACGTGAGTACCGGACCAGGGGAGAGGTCATCTTGAGCATGGGTTCGTTCGAGTCCCCCTCACGCTGGAGCGCGCAGGAATCGGCCGAGGGGACGTGCTGCGCGCCGCCGGAATCGATCTGCGGGTCGAGTCTCCTCAGGTGGGCGAGAAGATGCGCGAACATCGAGCCGTCGGGCTGCAGGCCAGACTCAAGCCGAATCTCGGTTATAACCGTCAGATCAGGTCGAAGCTGGCTCAGGGGTGGACGGGCGCGAAGTACCTGGTGTCGCGTCAGGGCGTGATCTCGCAACCGGCCTACGACCTCGCCGCGTACTTCAAGGCAGACGAGACGAGCGACCGTCCTCAAATCCAGGCCTTTCTCTCACCTCTCTCGGTGGAGAGGCCAGGGGAGGTCGACTTGAACGAGGTGCAGCATTCCAAGCTGATCCCCGAACGCGAGGCCGGCCTGAACTTTCTGATCTACGCGCTGCGCCCGACCAGCGTGGGTTCCGTCCATGTGACGGGTTCTGCTCCAGGCGATGTGCCAGCGGTCTACCCGAACTACCTGGCGACCCAGGAGGATCGAGACGTCACGGTGAAGGGGTTCCTGAAGATGCGCGAGCTGCTCGAGTGCAGTCCGCTGTCGGAGCTGGTGGAGTTCGAAACAGTTCCTGGGAAGTCTGTCAACACCGTCGAGCAGATCGAGCGAGAGATCCTGCTGAACGGCTCCACGGGTTATCACGCGCTGGGGACCTGTGCGATGGGACCGAACGACGACGACGTTGTCGACTCGGATCTTCGTGTGCGTGGTGTGCAGGGGTTGCGAGTCGTGGACGCGTCGGTGTTTCCGACCATGGTGTCTGGCAACTGCAACGCTCCCACGATTGCGTTCGCTTGGCGAGCTGCCGATCTGATCAAGGCACAAGCGAGCTGACGGCTTGTCGCACTCAGCGTCGAGCGAGGCTCTTTTCTCGCTCGACTCTGAGTCGTCTGCCCACGGATCGTTGGACGGCGGCCGACAGCTCGACGAAGCTGTTGCGTGAGGCGTTCAAGGCTGACGGTGAACCGAAGCGCCCACCTGGCCGGGTCGGGCCTGCTCGACGCGGCTAGGACGACGACAAAGTGGCGTTCCTCGACGCCGTCGAGTGCGCGAAGGACCCGATCGACTGCGGCAAGGACGCAGCCGTTGGGGTCAAGGACGGTGCCGGCAACCTGCTCAACGGTGCTGGCGACGTCCTCGACGGCGCCACCGGGCTGCTCCCGGACGGCTGCGGCATCCTCGACGCGATCTGCGACGGCGGGCTCCCCGGGCTCGGACTCCCCGGCGTGCCGGGGCTGCCCGGGATCCCCAAACTCCCCAACGTCGGGAACCTGTTCGGTGGCGGCATCCCGGGCATCGGTGACATCCCCAACCCGTTCGAGGCCATCGGCGACGTCATCGCCAAGGCCGCCGCAAGCCTGGACCGCCGACATGCTGGGCGCGTGCTTCTCGTTGGTGATGCGGGTCCGCGGGGGCCGGGCCGTGGTGGTCATCGTTCGTTCCTCCGACTCTGCTGCCGGGGCTGAGCGACCCTTGACGAGGCGGGACGTTGGCCGGAAGTCGGGCTAGCGCCGCAAGCAGCCGGCCGGTGGGCGAGGCCGCACGGCCGCACGCGGCAGGGGCGTTGCATCGACGCGGGCGGCCCCGCACGCGGGGTGCGTGCGGGGCCGGCGGCTCATGACTCGTGTTCCTCCCCTCGTACCGTGGAGCCCGTGATTGCAGAGGAAACTGAGGTTCATGGGGTCCAAGCAACAGCTGTACAACGCTGAGTTCCGCGAGGGCGCTGTACGCATCGTGATCGAGACGGGGAAGCCGGTTCCTGAGGTCGCCGAGGAACTCGGGGTCCACCCCGGGACGCCGCACAGCTGGGTCTCGCGTTGGCGACGCAACGGTTCGCCGTCCTCCGATCGGCGGGCACCGGCGGCGGAGGGGAGCGGCCGGCTGCGCGAGAGTGAGCGTGCCGAGCCGGAGCGGCTGCGCAGGGAGATGGGCGAGAAGAACAAGCGCATCCGCGAGCCGGAGATGGAGCTTCCCAATCAGGATGTCAAGCCGCGGCGGTGACAGAGGGTGGCGTTTTGTAGGAATTTCCGTCACGAATCATGGCCCATAGGACGTTGATGCGTCGGCGGGCGAGGGCCAGGAGGGCCTGCTTGTGCCCCTTCCCCTCGCTTCGTTTGCGGTCGTAGTACGCCTTGGAGGCCGGACAGCAGCGCAGGCTGACCATGGCCGAGAGGTACATCACCCGCAGGAGGCCGCGATGGCAGCGCCGGGGCCGGCGGAGATTGCCGCTGACGCGGCCGGAGTCGCGTGGCTGCGGCGCCGGCCCGGCGAAGCCGGCCAGCCGGTCCGCGGTGCCGAAGGCATCCATGTCGCCGCCGGGCGCGGCGAGGAACTCGGCACCGAGCTTGGGCCCCATCCCAGGCAGGGTGCTGATCACCTGGGCATGCGGATGCTCGCGAAACCGGGCCTCGATCTGGGCGTCGAGCTCGGCGATCTCCTCGTCGAGGGCCATCACTCCCTTTGTGAGGCGGGCCGCCATAGCGGCGGCTAGTTTCTCGCCCGGCAACGCCGTGTGCTGGGCCTGGGCAGCGTCCAGGGCGGTCTTGGCGAGTGTGGCGGCGCCATGGACCTTGCGGTTCTTCAGCCAGGTCTCGATCCGTTTCACCCCGGAGCGACGGATGGCTGCCGGAGTCTGGTATCCGCTCAGCAGCATCAGCGGGCCCTTGTCCGTCAGGTCCAGGACCCGCTCCAAGGCGGGGAAGACTTCCAGTAGTTGTGCGCGCAGTCGGTTGATCTGCCGCGTGCGGTCGAAGACCAGGTCCAGGCGGCGGTTGGTGAGGGTGCGCAGGTCGACGGCGATTTCGTCGCCGGGCCGGAGCAGGCCGAGGTCCCGGCGGAGACGGGCCTGGTCGGCGATGACGAAGGCATCCTTGGCGTCCGTCTTGCCCTCGCCCCGGTAGGTGCTTGAGGCACGGTGCACCGCGAGTCCGGTGAGGTAGGCGACGGGCTGCTCATGGCTGGCCAGCAGCCCGATCAGCAAGGCGGCGCCGCCGTGGTTGAGGTCGACGGCCCACAGCACGTCACGCGATATTTCCAGGACCTCCCCGATCAAGGCCAGGAGTTCGCTCTCGTCGTTTGGGATCCGGCGGGACAGCAGTCGCGCACCCTCCGCGTTGATCACCACGCAGTGGTGGTGCGTCTTACCGATGTCCACCCCGGCCCATGTCTCAGGCACGGTCACCTCCGTCAGTACGTCGTACATCGATCCCGCAGACGACCTCGCCGGCGTTGCCCTACGCAGCGATCGAGTCGCAGTTCCCAATTGGCGGTCGAGTCGTCGCGGGGCTCCGGGCGGCCAGGCTCCATGAACCATCCGACGGCGCAGCGCGATGTGAGCCATACCCGGAGCCCCTGGGTCCACCGATCCTACGAATGACCAGTTCAGACCCGAGAAGAAGGTAGGGCGCGATGTCCTCAAACGCTGCATGGGTGCGCCACGAAGTTCTGTGTGACCGAGTGGTGGTGCAAGACCACCACCGCCGGGCCGTCGCAGCGGTCCGGTAGAAGCTGGGGGCAGTCCGACCCGGGGGACGCCGGGGAGGGCGGGAAGCAGCCCCGACAACGACGGGACGCGCCGGTACTGCCAGACGGCGCGGGTCCGGCAAGCGAGGCCAGAAGGTGTACGTGAGGAACCTGCGGTTAAAGCTCCGTAAGCGTTGTACCGGCTCCAACCTGGTGGATCTGGGCCGGGATGCAGTACGCGGCTGCCCTACATGCGGGCCGCCGACTCCGGAATCCGAGAAGTCTGCGGGTCCGGCGGCCGTGCCGAAGGACTGCGGCGTAGGCACGGCGAGGCTGCCGGGGCAAAGCAGGGCACCCATCCTGGCCGATCGGCACACAGGGAACGTGGGAACCATCCGAGACCACCCCCGCACCGTTCGCCCAGACCGGGAGTGGGGGCAGGCCCGTCGCCGGCTGGCGGTCTCGTGGTGGGGCGGAGGCCCCGTAGTAGTCCGAGCGCGCGAAAGGCGCGTACATGGCGAAGGGGGCCAGCAAGTCGGCAGTGCGGAAGCTGGAATGTCAGGAGGCCGTTGGTGAATACCGACGAGCTGGAGGAGGTCGCGTATGCGGCCGAACGCCGGGTACTGAAGATCCAGACCAAGCTGCACCGTTGGGCGGCGGAGGATCCTCTCCGCCGGTTTGATGACCTGCACAATCTCGTCTGCGACCCGGCCTTCCTGCTTGCAGGGTGGATGCGGGTGCGGAGTAACAAGGGTGCACGCACGGCCGGAGTGGACGGCGTGACCGCCCATTACATCGAGGACGTGCGCGGACTGGAGGGCTTCCTTACGGAACTGCGGGCCGAGTTGAAGGCCCGCACCTTCCGGCCCTTGCCGGTGCGGCAGCGTGGGATCCCCAAGGCGGGCGGCAAGGTCCGCTACCTGGGGATCAACACGATCCGCGACCGGGTGGTCCAGGCTTCCTTGAAGCTGGTCCTGGAGCCGATCTTCGAGGCGGACTTCCTCCCGTGTTCCTACGGGTTCCGCCCCAAGCGCCGGGCCCATGACGCGATCGCCGAGAGTCACCATTTGGCCTCCCGCTCCTACGAGTGGGTGGTTGAGGGCGACATCGAGGCGTGTTTCGACAACATCGGGCATGCATCCGTGCTGCAACGGATGCGTGCCCGGGTCGGGGACAAACGCGTCATGGATCTGGTGAAGGCGTTCCTCAAGGCCGGGGTCCTCACCGAGGACTCCGGGCTGAAGGAGTCGAGGGCCGGTGCACCGCAAGGCGGGATCTTGTCACCCGTGATCTCCAACATCGCCCTGTCCGTACTGGACGAGGCGATCGCGGCGGGACCGGGAGGACCAGGAGCCACCCGCAGTCGCCGGGCCCACCGGCGGGCAACGGGCAGGCCCAACTACCGGATCTGCCGGTACGCGGACGACTTTCTCGTGCTCGTCGCCGGGACCCGCGAGGATGCGATCAGCATCCGGGACTGGATGGCCGAGGTCCTCTCCCCGATGGGCCTGCGCCTGTCGCCGGAGAAGACGAAGATCACGCACATCGACGAGGGCCTGGACTTCCTCGGCTGGCGCCTCCAGCGCCACCGGAAGAAGGGCACCAACCGGCACTACGTCTACACCTACCCGTCCAAGAAGGCGCTCGCGTCGGTCAAGGACAAGGTGCGCAACGTATGCCGACAGGACACCAATCTGCCGCTGGAAGTCCTGCTGCACCGCCTCAACCGGGTGCTGCGGGGCTGGACCGCCTACTTCCGTTTCGGCGTCTCGCACGCCACCTTCCGATACCTGCGCCATTTCGGGCTTCCTCGTACTCGGCCGGTGGTACGTAGTCGAGCGCGGAGTGCAGACGCTCTTCGTCGTACCACGTGACCCACTGGAAGATCGCCCGCTCGACGTCCTTCCAGGGGCCCTGCATCTCGATCAGCTCGGCCTTGAAGGTGCCGTTCAAGGCCTCGGCCATCGCGTTGTCATAGCTGTCCGCGACCGAGCCGACCGAGGCCGAAGCCCCGCTGTCGGACAGCCTCTCGGTATACCGAATTGATACGTATTGCCCGCACTCAACCGGTCGTCGCAACATCGGTTCGGTGATCCAAGTGTAGGTGTTCAGCAAGGACTTCTCCCGGCGTCCTCCAGCCGAGCGTCTTGCGTGGCCTGCTGTTGAGCGAGGCTGCGACCGCCTCAAGCTCCCTCTCGTTCCAGCGGGAGAGATCGGTGCCCTTGGGAAAGTACTGCCGCAGCAGGCCATTGGTGTTCTCGTTGGTGCCGCGCTGCCAGGGGCTGTGCGGGTCCGCAAAGTAGACCTTGATGCCGGTCTCGCTCGTCAACTTCCCATGCTGGGCAAGCTCTTTGCCACGGTCCCAGGTCAGGGACCTGCGCACGTGCTCGGGCAACGTGGTCAGCCAGGCAGAGAGTGCGTCCTTCATCGTCTCCGCGCCGTAGCCGGCCAGCGCCGGACCGTTCTTCACCCGCGGCTCCAGACCGTAGCCCTCCATACGCGGGAGACGAATCAGCACCGTGAATCGGCTCGTGCGCTCCACCACGGTGCCGATCGCCGAGCGGTTCGCCCCGATGATCAGTCGGGTAGCGGGGACGCATTGCTGCGTCCCCGCCCCCTGCAGAGGGCGTTAAGTCCCATCTCTCTGGGTTCGCGATCGCTCGTTCGTGTGACTGGTTGCCGTTCGGGGCAGCGGTTGGGCATGTGCATGCTCGGATATCGGCATGGAGCGTGAGCCGTATCCGAGCGACTTATCGGACGAGCAGTGGGCGTTGATCGAGCCGATGATCACGTCCTGGAAGCAGGACCGGGTGGCGCGGTCGGCGACCAAGGATCCCGGGACCTGTGATCTCCGGGAGGTCGTGAACGCGATCTTCTACCAGAACCGGACGGGCTGCCAGTGGCGCTACCTGCCCCATGACCTGCCCGCCTGGTCGGCGGTGTTCTACTACTTCACGCTGTGGCGCAAGGACGGGCTCGACCAGCGGATCCAGGAACTCCTGCGCTGCCAGGTGCGGGAGAAGGCCCGCCGATTAGAGGACCCGTCCCTCGTGGTCATCGACACCCAGTCCGTGCGCGCGGCCGCGGGAGTCCCGAAGACCACGACGGGGCTGGACGCCAGCAAGCGGACGCCGGGGCGCAAGCGGGGCCTGGCCGTCGACGTGCTGGGACTGATCATCGGGGTCGTCGTGCTCGCCGCGTCGGCGCACGACAACGCCGCCGGGGTGGCCCTGCTCGACCAGGTGGCCGAGCGGTGCGGGATGCGCCTGGAGAAGGCCCTGGTGGACCAGGGATTCAAGGACGAGGTCATCATCCACGGCGCCCTGCTGGACATCACCGTCGAGACCGTCCGCCGCAACCCGGACGAGAAGGGCAAGGGCTTTGTCCCACAGCCGAAACGGTGGGTGGTCGAGCAGGTCAACGGCACGTTGATGCTGCACCGGCGCCTGGCCCGCGAGTACGACCACCGTCCCGACAACGCCGCCTCGCGCGTCTACTGGGCCGCCACCGCGAACATGGCCCGCCGCCTCACCACACCCACACCGGCCTGGCGCGACACCGTCCGGGCGGCCGCGTGAACATCACCGAGTTCCTGACGGATCTCCAGGCCCAGCAGGACGAGGCCACCGCCCGGGCCGGTGAACTCCGCGGCCAGATCGAGCACCTGACCGCCGTGCTCGCCGAGACCGAAGCGCGTCTCATGGACCTGGCCACCACCCGGAAGGTCATCGTCGAACTCACGCCGACCAGAGACGGAGACGAGGCCGGTCCGTCCGAGTCGACCACCGCCTACCAGGCCATCGTGAACGCCTTCAACCAGCACCCCGACCAGGCATTCCGGGTCCGCGAACTGCACGAACTCCTCGGCATGCCCACCGACGACCCATGCATGAACGTCACCCGCAGCCGCCTCGGGCGCCTCACCCGCCAAGGCTTCCTCACCCAGCCCGGACGGGGCCGCTACCAGAAACGGACTTAACGCCCTCTCAGAACCGTGCAAGCAGCTGTTCACCGCACACGGCTCAAGCAAGCCCCAAGGGCCCGTGGGCAGGAGAAAGTGCAGGATTCGTCAGCTCGGCGGCTCCACTCCGCCGTTGACAAAGGGTGTGAAGGAGACGGAGCCGTTGATCGCCCGGTGAGCCACCGCCCGGGAACGCGACGTACTGCTTGGAGATCGCCTTCCTGATGACGGCCCGCCACGCTTCCCATTCCTGCGGGCTTCGCGGCGGGTGATCGGCGTGCAACGGGAGCCCTCCGCAGACCGGACAACGACCTTGCTGTGCCTGGAGCAGGCGCACGGTGATGCCGTCGACTGGTGGAGGTGGTCCCTTGCGACGCCGCTCGGCCCAGTACGACTCAAGCGCCGGGTCGTCCGGGGACGCCCTGCCCTTGACCAGCTGGTGCCGGACGATCTTCGTCCAGGAGAACTTGAGCAGGTAGGCGCCGCTGTCGCGGTCGCCGAACACCCACCGGTCCTTCCTGGCCCTGTTGAACCGGCCGAAGTACTTGTCGGATATCCAGTGCTTCGGCTTGTTCGGGTGGCTGCGCTTGGCCCACTTGTAAGCGAGCTTCCACATGTGATTGTCCAGCGCGGTGAAGACCTCGCTGGACACCACCGTCCGGTAGTAGGCCGACCAACCTCGCACGATCGGGTTGATCTTCTTGAGCACTGCACCCGCATTGGCCCCTCGCAGGGCCAGCATCTCGGTACTCAGCCGTTCCCGGATCCGTCGTTGAGCCGCTGCGCTGGGTTTGATCAGCAGCTTGCCGTGATAGCGGCGGACGTTGAATCCCAGGAAGTCGAATCCGCTCTCCGCGTGGACGATGCGAGTCTTGTCCTCGTGGAAGGCGAGCCCCCTGGGCGTCAGCCATGCCGCCAGCCGTTCCTTGACCTGTCCGGCCTGCTCACGGCTGGTGCACATCGCGACAAAATCGTCTGCGTATCTCACCAGCACGGGGCTGCCGCTCTGCGTACTCCCGGCGTCTCTGCCAGTCGTGAAGTAGCGGACCCCTGCGGCTTCCTCCATCCCGTGCAGGGCCACATTGAAGAGCAACGGGCTGATCACGCCCCCAACGCAATGGGCAACTTCTGCTTCGAGGTCACGCTGAGTTACCGGCGGCTGGAGCGGCCGCGGCGGGCCGGGGACGGCTGAGATGACCGGCGGTACGGTCTGCTCATGGCCAATGGTGTCGGTGCCGGCGGCCACAGCCCTCTGCAGGGGGCCGGGGCGACAGCCCGGCGAGTACGGCGATGAACGGGGCGAAGGTCGAGACCGAGTGCGTCTTCGACCGCCTGGCGGCCGCGGACCTCTCGGCGGCCTACGCCATCTTGGTACCCCAGCGGCGGGCCCGCCTGCGGACCGGCCAGGAAGGAGCGCCGCAGCATGACGAGCGCGGCGATCTACGCCCGGGTCTCCTCGGCCCGGCAACGACAGGACCAGACGATTGCCTCCCAGACGGCGGCGCTGCGCGCGCACGCCGCGAAGCTGCATCTTGAGCTGCCCGAGGAATGGGTCTTCGAGGACGAGGGCCACTCCGGAGCGACCCTGGTGCGTCCCGGACTGGAGCGGCTGCGGGACCTGGTCGCGCAGGTGGAGGTGGACGTGGTGCTGTGCTACGCCCCGGACCGCCTCGCCCGCAAGTTCGCCTACCAGGCGTTGCTGATCGAGGAGTTCGCCCGCGTCGGCACGAGGGTGGAGTTCGTGCGCGGCCCACGCGGCGATACCCCCGAGGACCAGCTACTGGTGCAGTTTCAGGGCATGTTCGCCGAGTACGAGAAGGCCCAGCTGATGGAGCGCTACCGGCGCGGGAAGGCCTACCGGGCCCGCACCGGGTCCCTCAACGTGCTGTCCGGGGCCCCGTTCGGCTACCGCTACCGGCGCAAGAGCCCCGAGTGCGGGGCGAGCTATGAGATCGTCGAGAGCGAGGCGGCACTGGTGGCCGAGCTGTTCCGCCGCTACACCGACGAGGGCACCTCCATCGCGGAGTTGACCCGCTGGCTGAGTGCCACCGGCACCCGCACCCGCACCGGCAAGAAGCGCTGGGACCACAGCGTGGTCTGGGGCATGCTGAAGAATCCCGCCTACGCAGGGCAGGCCGTCTTCGGCAAGACCCAGGCCCTCCACGAGCCGACGGCCCTCAATCGCCGGGCCCCCCTGGAAGGCCGCACCACCCCGCGCGCCGTCAAGGCCGTGGACCGCCCGCGCGAGGAGTGGATCACCATCCCCGTCCCCGCCATCGTCAGCCGCGCCACGTTCGACCGGGCCGCGCAGCGGCTGCAGGACAACAAGCGGTTCGCCTCCCGCAACAGCAGGGTCCCCTCCCTGCTGCAGGGCATGATCGCCTGCGCGAGCTGCGGATACGGCTACTACCGCAGCCACACCACGACGACCGCCAAGAACAAGATCTACTACTACCGGTGCCTGGGCTTGGACGACTACCGGTACGAGGGCGGCCGCGTCTGCGCCAGCAAGCCGGTCCGCGCCGATTACCTCGATGCGGTCGTCTGGGACCACATCACCGGCTTGCTCGCCGACCCGGCGCTGATCCGCGCCGAGATCGACCAGCGCCTGACGCAGGTCCGCGCCGGCGACCTGGCCACCCGCCAGCACGCCCGCCTGGAAAACGCGCTGGCCAAGGCCACCACCGCGATCACCCGCATGATCGAAGCCTTCCAGGAACAGCTGATCACCATCGACGAGCTGCGGGCCCGGATGCCCGGCCTGCGGGCCCGCGAGGCCAACCTCCGCCGTCAGCTCGACGCCCTTCAAGCCCAACTCGCCGACCGTGACGCCTACCTGAAGCTCGCGGACGATCTGGAAGGCTTTCTTGCCCAGCTCCGCCACAACGCGGCCACCGCCGGCATCGAAGAGCGCCAGCGCGTCCTGCGGCTGCTGGTCCAGGACGTCCTGATCGGACCCGAGAAGATCACCATCCGCCACCGGATCCCCATTCGCGAGCCCGGCCCCACCAGCCGGCACCACGACCGCGACTCCGACACGGAGGGTGACCGCGGCCCGAGTTATCTATTGCGTTGGGGGCGTTGACGCTCCTATAGTTGTCAACTCGTTGCGGGGGTCGTCTGTGGAGCGGGTCGAATCAGGTGGTAGACCTCACGGATGACGTAGCGCTTGAGGCAGCGGATGATCTCCCGCTTCGTCTTGCCCTCGGCGGTGCGCCGGGCGACGTAGTCGATCGTGGGCTGGTGGAAGCGCATGCGGACGATGACGGTGCGATAGATCGCGGCGTTGAGCTGCCGGTGGCCGCCGCGGTTGATGCGGTGCCTGCCGCCGGTCATGCCGGAGCCGGTGGGCACGGGAGCGATGCCCGCGAGCTTGGCGAGGGCGGCCTCGGACTTGATGCGTTCGGGGTTGTCGCCGGCCACGACGAGGATCTCCGCAGCGGTGTCCACGCCGATGCCGAACGGTTCGAGCAGCTGTGGGGCGGCACGGTGAACCAGATCAGCGATCATTTTCGTCAGGTCCTTGGCCTCGGCGTCGAGGTACTGCCACCGCTTGGCCAGCGTGCGCAGAGCATGACGCAGTGCGTCCTCGGGGCCCTCCAGTTGCCGGGGACGCAGGCCCGCCAGATGCCGGGCCAGGGAGATCTGTGTTTTGCCTGCGGTCTCGTTCCGCAGGGGATCGGGGGCGTGGACAAGCATCGCTTTCATGGTGACCATCGCCGCTGTGCGCTGTTCGACGGCCTGGTCGTGGGCGATCTTGAGTTGACGGATCATCTCGGCTTCGCCGTCGGCACTCTTGGGGGTGGCCGTCGCGAAGCCGGCCAGGACGGCTCGGGCGGCGTTCTCGGCATCCAGGGTGTCGGACTTGCCGTCCATCCGCCGCAGCCGTCGGTCCGGGCGGCCGGCCTCGACCACCTTGTGCCCGGCCCGGCGAAGGAACGAAGCCAAAGTGGCGCCGTAGGAGCCGGTCCCCTCGACCCCGAACGCCAGGACACTGCCGAACGAGGTTGCCCAGTCCAGTAGTTGCCGGAAGCCGCCGGTGTCGGTGGGAATCGTCAGAGTCGCCAGGATCCCACCGATCGTGTCCATCACCGCTGCGACGTGCACGTGCTTGTGTGTATCGACGCCGATCACGACGTGCCCGGACCTGTGCTGCTGGTTGGTGTTCACCAGGTTCCTCCCGGTCGGTAGCGTGGGTGCACGCTGTCGCCGGCCGGACGGACAGGACTGTCACGGGGACGCTTTGACGAGTTGGCTCCAGGCTCCTATCAGGTCACGTCCGTCCGGCGGCAGCGCTCGCTGCGTGCCCGGCCGGACGGTCGACAGATCAACGCCAGGACACCCGCAGGGTCGGTCGTAAGCAAGAGTCAGACCGTCGCGGCCGGGACTACCCGATCCTTGCGGGATCCGGTACGAAGAGACTGACAGTCGTACGAGTCGCCGCGTGAGCCGACCGAGGCCACGGCGGCCTCATCGGCGAGGCGTCCGGTGGAGCGCGGGGCACGGTATTGCACGCCGCGGTCGGAGTGATGGATCAGCCCGGCCAGGTCCGCGCCGCCGCGCCGGCGGCGCCAGACGGCCATGTCCAGGGCCTCCCGGGCGAGATCGGTGTAGAGGCTGGTGGCGACCTGCCGGCCGACCACCATGCGGGAGAACACGTCGCTGACGAACGCGGCGTACACCCAGCCGGAGAAGGTGCGGATGTAGGTGAGGTCGGCCACCCACAGCTGGTTCGGCCCGCTCGCGGTGAACTCGCGTTTGACCAGGTCGGCGGGGCGGCCGGTCTCGGGAGCGGGCCTGGTGGTGCGCGGTCCCCTGGCCCTGCTCACGCCGCGCAGGCCGGCCTCGCGCATGAGCCGCTCCACGGTGCAGCGGGCCACGTTCCGGCCGGCCCTGCGCAGCGCGGCATGGATCTTCCGGGCGCCGTAGACGCCGTAGTGGGCGGCGTGGAGCACGCGTCTCTCCTCGGTGAGCCGCGCATCGTGCAGGCTGCGGGCACTGGGCGGTCTGCTGGTGGCGGCGTAGTAGGTGCTCGGCGCGATCTCGGCGTCGGTGCCCTTCAGGGCCTCGCAGCTCGGCTGGCCGCCGAACTCCTGTTTGTGCCGGTCGATGTAGGCGACCTTCAGCGCAGTGGGCGGGCCAGCTCCGCGGCGAAGAAAGCCGAGGCGGACGTCAGGAGGGCGTTGGCCCGGCGTAGTTCCTTGTTCTCGCGTTCCAGCTCGGCGATCCGGGCGGCGTCGGCGCTGGTGGTGCCCTCGCGCAGGCCCTCGTCGGTCTCGGCCCGCTTGGCCCAGGTCCGCAGGGCCTCGGGGTGGACATCGAGCTGTTCGGCGATGCGGCGGATCGCTCCCGTCCGGCCGGCGGGGTCCTTGCGGGCCTCGCCCGCCATCCGCGTCGCGCGCTCACGCAGTTCGTCGGGGTACTTCTTGGGCGCAGCCATGGTCGGCATCCTTCCGGGTCTTCGATGTCTCCATCAAACCCGGGGCGATTCAGTCTGCCCCGGCAGAAGTGGAAGCGGCGCTCGTGCGGAAACGGCGCCCACGGGCCGCGGGTGTTCGACTGGGCGAGGGTTGAGGTCCGGCCCTGGCACCGGGAGGACCGCCGGCACTGGGTGATCGCCCGCCGCAGCGTCAGCCGGCCGACCAGATCTCCTACTACATCGCCTACTGCCCCGCGTCGACCACGCTGGACCAGCTGATCCGCATCGCCGGCTCCCGCTGGGCGATCGAGGAATGCTTCCAGACCGCGAAACAGGAATGCGGCCTGGACGACTACCAGGTCCGCCGCTACGACGGCTGGCACCGCCACATCACCCTCGCCATGGCCGCCCACGCCAGCCTCACCGTCCTGCGGGCACGCGAACTCGAAGGCGGCAAAGCAGAAACGGATCCTCCCAGCTCATACCCCTCACCCTCCCCGAACTCAGACGCCTGATCCACCGACTCGCCCACCGCCGGCCGTCGAGCATGTCCTGCACTGGTCACACTGGCGCCGCCGCAGACAACACCAAGCCCGCACCAGCCACTACAAACGACGCGGCCACACACCACCAGAAACCGAACCACCGTTACAAAAACCGCCGTTGCAGTACTAGAGCGGGCCTGCACGAAGGCCGGCCTCGACAGTCGTGATGCGCGTCTCCTGCGAGGTCACACCAACGCGGTTCTCCTCTTGGAGAAGGAGCAGGTGGTGGCCAAGATCGCTCGGAAGGGAACGGACGTCGAGAGCGTCGCGCGCACAGTTACCTTCGTACGCTGGCTTATCGAAGCAGGCTTTCCTACCGTCCCTCTTCACCCTTGCGATCAGCCGCTGATCGTCGACGGGCACGCTGTCACCTTCTGGACCTACCTGCCGCAGCCCGAGTACCCGGTGGCGGCCGGGCAGCTGGCCGGTCCCCTCAAGGCGCTCCACTCGCTGCCCCCACCCCCGATTGCCCTTGCCGGGCACGACAACATTCGTGCGATCCGCCGCTCTCTCGCCGCAAGCACATGCCTCCCTGCCGCAGCCATCCGATACATGGAGGAGGAGGCAGACCGACTGGAGGGAGAACTGCGAGAAGTCCGTTTCACGCTTGCCCCCGGGTTGATCCAGGGCGACCCACAGCACCGAAACGCGCTGCACACCACCGGCGGATCTGCGGTGCTGTGCGACTGGGACACTGTTGCCCAAGGCCAGCCGGAATGGGACCTTGTCACAGTTGAAGTCCACTGCCGGCGGTTCGGCTACGGCCAAGCCCACTACCAAGCGTTCGCGGACACCTACGGGTGGGACGTCACGAAATGCACTGGATACCCGGTTTTGCGTGACATTCGGGAACTATGCATGATCACCACTAACGCCAGGAAAGTTCGACATGCGCCCGAGTCTTTGAGTGAGATCCAGCGGCGAGTCGACGGGCTAAGAAGGCGGGACGGGCAGCTCCCCTGGAGCATCCTCTAGCCTCGCGCTTTCATGAAGCGGGCTGTCCGACGGGTGGTCAGGTAAGAGAAAAGCGCCTCTGACCAGCAAGAATGAGGATTGTCTAGGTCCTTGTTCCCGCTGAATCCAGAGGCACTTTCCAGGCGAAGAAGCCTACCGGGCCCTACCCCCATGTCCTTGTCCAGAGTGACGGCCGGGCCGTGCTCTCGCAGGCCGGTTCGGTCCTGCTGGTCGAAACTGTCCGCAAGACCGGCCTTGACCAGGCCATATCCGCAGCGCTTGCCCCCTGGCGGAAGCCGCGGGCCGTCCACGACCCGGGCAAGATTCTCCTGGACGCCGCGCTGGCGGTCGCGCTCGGCGGGGACTGCCTTGCCGACATCGCGATGCTGCGGGCCGAGCCGGCCGTGTTCGGACCGGTCGCCTCCGACCCGACGGTCTCCCGCCTCATCGACACCCTCGCCACTGCGGGCGAGAAGGCACTGACCGCCATCCGCACCGCACGTTCCGAAGTCCGCCGACGAGTCTGGGAGTTGGCCGGCAGCCGGGCACCGGACACCGGTGGGCAGGTGATCGTGGACCTGGACGGAGTCCTGGTCGTCGCCCACTCCGACAAGCAAGACGCGGCCCCGACCTGGAAGAAGAGCTACGGCCACCACCCCCTGAGGGGGTTCGTCGACCACGGGCCGGGCGGAACCGGCGAACCCGTCGCCGCTCTGCTCCGCCCCGGGAACGCGGGCTCGAACACCGCCGCCGACCACATCACCACCGCCCGTCTCGCCCTCGCCCAGCTGCCCAAGAGGTACCGGCGCGGACGGCAGACTCTCATCCGCTGCGACTCCGCGGGCATCCGCTGCGACTCCGCGGGCGGCACCCATGAGTTCGTCTCCTGGCTCGCCCGGCGCGGGCGCTGGCTGTCCTACTCCGTTGGCATGGTGATCACCGAAACCATCCACCAGCACGTGCTGAAGATCCCCGAGTCGGCATGGACCCCGGCCGTCGAGACCGGCGGCGAGGTCCGCGACGGGGCCTGGGTCGCCGAACTCACCGGCGACCTGCTCGACGGCTGGCCGAAAGGGATGCGGCTGATCGTCCGCAAGGAACGGCCCCATCCCGGGGCCCAGTTGAGGATCACCGACGCGGACGGCATGCGGATCACCTGTTTCGCCACCAACACCGCCGGCCGTCCCATCGCCGAACTCGAGCTCCGTCACCGGCTGCGGGCCAGGGCCGAAGACCGGATCCGGGCCGCCCGCGCGACCGGCCTGCGCAACCTGCCCCTGCACGACACCGCGCAGAACAAGGTCTGGCTGGAGATCGTCCAGCTCGCGCTCGACCTGCTGGCCTGGATGCCCATGCTCGCTCTGACCGGCAAAGCCCGGCTCTGGGAACCCCGCCGTCTTCGGCTCCGCCTCTTCTCCGCGGCCGCCCAGCTCGTCACGACCGGCCGGCGTCGCATCCTCCGCCTCGCCCGCCACTGGCCATGGACCGGCGAGATCACCGCAGCTCTCGCACGACTCTCTCTCCTGCCGAAGCCCGGCTGACCAGCGACTCTCCGCCCCTACGAGGAGCACCACCCCCACCGGAGCAGTGGAACCCGGCGCCCACCCGACGCGACACTCGGGCTGTCGGCCTGCCCGGCATCAGCCACCGAAAGCGAAACGGTCCGCCGACTCCGTCGGCGGACCGTCAAGAAAGATCGAGGCTAGCGTTCCTCCTGGACCGCTGCTGCCCGTGAGCTGCATCGCCTACGGCAGACATGAAATTCCGGTCTACGGCTGGAACCTCCTCCGAAAGCATGTCAATCTTCAACGTCCCGCAAAGAGATGGTTGCGGGCCGGCAGCGTGCATCGAGAGGCAGTGGAGGGAAAAGGAGGTGGCGCACGGGTGGCTCGGTTTGAGCTCGCCTCGCGTGGCCCCATAAGCGCCACCTCACAGAGCGTTGTAATCCGGAGCTCTCTGACCGGCGTCGGGACGGGCTTTTCTGCTCGGCAGTCGCGCTGCCCTAGGAGGGCGGCCATATATACCATCGAATCGCCGGTTAAGTAAACCGGCGATTCTGAAGACCATGGATCGTGTTCGCGCTGACAGCACCTGGCGGTGGAGTTGGCGGGGACCCGGTGCTGCCAGTCGAACGAGGCCGGGCGCCGGTTCCAGGAGGTCAATGTCCCGCCCAAGCGGCGCTCGTGTTCGTCGAGAACCGCGTCGGTGGGTGACCTCAAACTGAGGCGCCGCTCTGCGCCGTGAACCGAGGAACATCCATGGCGCAAGAAAGTCGTACGCACACCGTCCGTGGCCCGTCGATCAGGGTGCATTGGGTGCCGCGCTCCCTTACTGCGGGTGAACGGCGACGTCTGGCGTTGCTGCTGTTTGGCCCAGATCCCAGTCGGCGTGGTGGCCTAGCGCGATAGGTATTGAGCCGAAACGGTCTGGTTTCCTACTGGATGGTGTAGCGGACGTGGCGGGCATGGAAGTAGCCGCGGACGATGTGGGGCTGGCGCTGGCGGCGATGGAGGAAGCGTCGGGTCTCGCGGGCGAGGTCGTCCACCGAGCGGGCTCGTGAGGCATGCACGTGCCGTTTGACATCTGCGTTGAGGATCTCGTCGGGGTTGAGTTCGGGGCTGTAGCCGGGCATCAGGTGCAGTTCGATCCGCTCCGCGTTGTCGGCGAGCCAGGCGGTCACGGCCTTGCTGCGGTGGACCGGGTGCCGGTCGGCGATCACATGGACCTTGCGGCCGGCCTGGCGGGCGAGCCGGTCCAGGAAGGTGATGAACACCTTCGCGGTGAAGCGGCCGGTGAAGACGGTGAACCACAGGGCGCCGCGCGAGGCGATGGCGGACATGATGTTCACGCGCAGCCGCTTGCCGTTGACCCGGACGACAGGGGTGTCGCCCTTCGGTGCCCAGGATCGGCCGGGCGGGGCGGTGTCCGAGCGCAGCCCACACTGATCCGCCCAGGCCACCACGGCGCCCTCGCTGCGGGCGCGCTCGGCGAGGGCGGGATACTCCTCCTTCAGCCAGGCCGTCACCTTCTCCTGCTTCTGCTGGTAGGCGCGGCGGGCCGGGCGCTGCGGGGTGAACCCGTGGCGGCGCAGCCACTTGCCCACGCCCTGTTCGGTCATGGTGACGCCGACGACCATCCGAATCAGCTCGGCGACCAGCGCCCGGGTCCACAACGGACCGCCGATCAGCAGTTCCTCGGGCGTGTAGTCGGCCATCGCCTGGAACAGCACCACACGGTCCTCGGCACCGATCAACTCGCCGGGTCCGGAGCGGGACTTCGCAGGCGTCGCGAGCGATTCCCGTCCCAGCCGGCGGTACTTGCGCCACCAAGTGCCCACGGAACGCTCCGACACCCCGAACACCTCGGCCGCCTGCCGGTACGTCCGTACCCGCCCCGACTCCAGCGCGGCCACCACCCGCAGCCGCACCACTTCCTGCGCGGCAGGCGCCAGCCGCCGCGCATCTCCCGACTCGATCACGCACACTCAACGCGCGAGGCAACCAGATCGTTTCGGCTCAATATTTGCTTCTAGAGATGGGTGGTTTCTCGCACCGCCTGCACGTTTGTGTCGACCTTTCGACCAGGAGATGGAGGGGATTCCGGAATGCGTAAGGTCGTGCTGCCTAGGCGGTCACGGAAAATTCGCGTCGCCATTTACCTGCGGGTCTCCACGGTAAAGCAGCTCAAGGGGTACGGGCTTGAGGTCCAGCTCGACGAGTGCCTTGCCTGGCTGGACTACAAGCTAGGGAAGGGCTCGTACGTCTATGAGGTCTACACGGACGGAGGCGTCTCGGGGAAGCTGGCGCACCGGCCGGACCTCGATGCCCTGAATGCTGACCTGGCGGCTCTGCGCTACGACCTCGTGATCTTCGGCAAACTCGACCGTATCGGTCGGACCATGCGCGACATTCACCGCTGGGTCTACGACACCACGGACATCGAGGTATTCGGCGGTGTCAAGGTGCGCGTTGCGACCGCAGATGGCCGGATCGACAGCGAAGATGACATGTTCGGCATCCAGCTCAGCCTCTTGGCCTACATGGCAGAGCTGGAACACGCCATGATCCTCGACCGAACGATGGGAGGGCGTGAGAAGAAACTCGCGCAGGGGGGATGGCCTGGAGGTGTCGCTCCTTTCTGGCTGGAGCTCCCAAAGAAGGGTGTGAGCGGGCCCCCCACTCTTCGTGAGAAGGGAGCCCGGTTCCTCGAAGTATCGGCTCGGCTCCTGGCCGATGAGCTGCTCCCTGCCGAAGAAGCAGCCACTGCGCTTAACGCGTTGGGTTATGAGACCGCGCGCGGGCTCCCCTGGACAGGGGCGAACCTCATCCGGACATGGATGCAGACGGCGCTGGACGGATACATCGTCTACCGCAACGTCGAGAGCGGGCGAGGATCCGTGCGCCTTGGCCCTGACGGCAAGCCGCTGTATGGAGAGACTGTTCGCATACCCGTGCCCGTCCCATTGCCGACCTCTCGAGTGCGGGAGGTTAGGAGGGCGCTCGCCCGGCGCTCGTTCACCAAGGAAAACCACAAGGACTACCTCCTGTCTCGGCGTGTTACCGCACTCTGTGGCGCCCACTACGTCGGTGCCCACCGCGAAGCGCGGGGGAGAACCTCTTACCGGTGTTCGGGGCGTCGCTCCGATCCACCCTGTGACTGCCAGGAGATCCTCGCCCGGCCGCTGGAGGACGTCGTTTGGCGCGAGGTGGTGCGCACGCTAGGGGATCCGGAAAAGCTTAGGGCCCTCGCTGAAGAGTGGCTTGGGGACGTGCCCGGAGAAGCGCAGTTGTACGAGGAGCGTCTTGCCGCTCTCGACGAGGAACTGGAGCGAAGCCAGCGCTTGCGGAAGAAGAAGCTTGTCGCCTTGGCCGAAGTCCTGGCCGCGGATGAGAGCGACGATGCCGAGACGGAACTGGAGATTAAGGCGTCCATCGCAGAGGTGAAGGATGAGCTTCAGAGCAAGGAGCGCCGGCTTCGTGATTTAAGGGCGGATGCGGCTGAACGCCTTTTGGAGGTTCAGCAGCGGGAGGAGCGAGTTCACGAGGTCGTCGAGCAGGCCCTTGATGTGACTCCCCGAATCGGTGCTCTGGAATTCGCCGAGAGGTTGGACCTGCTTGATCTTGTCGACATCGAAGTTCGCGTCACCAGCCACGTTCCCGGAATGCTACGAAACGCTGGTTGCTCCTTCGAGGGATGGTTCGAGGAGCGGGGGCTGCTCGTACCCCCGGAGCTGACGGACGATGACTGGCAGCGGGTTGAAGCGTGCTTTCCGGTCCCCAGGAAGAAGACTCGCATCGTTCCGCCTCGGGTGGCGTTCGAGGCATCCCTCTACAAGGTGCGTCATGGGCTGCAGTGGAAGGACCTGCCCGAGGAGGTTCTGCAGGGCCACCGGCCGAACAGCGTCTACCAGCGGGTCCTGGGGTATCTGAAGGACGGCTCCTGGGGAGCCGCGGTGCGCGCGCTGGGCGACTATGAAGGAACGCAGGTGCCGCCGCTGTACGTCCTTCCCGACCTCGACATCACCGGTGCCTTCGATCCAGCCCTCGCAACCCTCCCGGAATCGCCCATGACCTGCGACGATGACGATACGACGTGTGAGGGGGCGGCGGAACGAAAATCAAACAGTTCATGGCGTATCCCGGCGTCTTCTACAGCGACGACGGCCAGATCCTGCGTGCCATGCAGCGGTCCGCCGAGAACGGCGGCCTGATCATGATGCACGCCGAGAACGGCATCGCGATCGACGTACTCGTCGAACAGGCGCTGGCCCGCGGCGAGACGGACCCCCGCTACCACGGCGAGGTCCGCAAGGCCCTGCTGGAGGCCGAGGCCACCCACCGCGCCATCCGGCTCGCCCAGGTCGCCGGCGCCCCGCTGTACGTCGTGCACGTCTCCGCCACGGAGGCGGTCGCCGAACTGACCCGGGCCCGCGACGAGGGCCTGAACGTCTTCGGCGAGACGTGTCCCCAGTACCTCTTCCTGTCGACGGACAACCTCGCCGAGCCGGACTTCGAGGGTGCCAAGTACGTGTGCAGCACGCCCCTGAGGCCGAAGGAACACCAGGCCTCCCTGTGGCGGGGACTGCGCACCAACGACCTCCAGGTGGTCTCCACCGACCACTGCCCCTTCTGCTTCACCGGCCAGAAGGACCTCGGCCGCGGCGACTTCTCCAGGATTCCCAACGGTATGCCGGGCGTGGAGAACCGGATGGACCTGCTCCACCAGGCCGTCGTCGACGGACACCTCACCCGCCGCCGCTGGATCGAGATCGCCTGCGCCACCCCGGCCCGCATGTTCGGCCTGTATCCGAAGAAGGGCACCCTCGCGCCGGGCGCCGACGCCGACGTCGTGATCTACGACCCGCACGCCGAACAGATCATCTCCGCCGCGACCCACCACATGAACGTCGACTACTCGGCGTACGAGGGCAAGCGCGTCACCGGCCGCGTCGAGACCGTCCTCTCGCGAGGCGAACCGGTCATCACCGAGCGGGAGTACACCGGACGCGCCGGGCACGGTGTCTACACCCCGCGTTCCACCTGCCAGTACCTCGACTAGGAGTGGTGCGCATGGACTTCGGACTCGTTCTGCAGACCGACCCGCCGGCCTCGCGGGTGGTCGGCCTGATGCAGCGCGCGGAGCGCAACGGCTTCACGCACGGCTGGACCTTCGACTCCGCCGTGCTGTGGCAGGAACCGTTCGTGATCTACAGCCAGATCCTGGCCCACACCACCGAGCTGAAGGTCGGCCCGATGGTCACCAACCCGGGCACCCGCACCTGGGAGGTCACCGCCTCCACCTTCGCCACCCTCAACGACATGTTCGGCAACCGCACGGTCTGCGGCATCGGCCGCGGCGACTCCGCGATGCGGGTCGCCGGACGCAAGCCCAACACCCTGGCCCGCCTGGGCGAGGCGATCGACGTGATCCGCGGCCTCGCCGAGGGGCGCGAGGCCGAGGTCGACGGGCAGCCGCTGCGGATCCCGTGGGTGAGGAACGGGAAACTGCCCGTCTGGATGGCGGCGTACGGTCCGAAGGCGCTCACCCTCGCCGGACAGAAGGCCGACGGCTTCATCCTCCAGCTCGCCGACCCGTATCTGACCGAGTGGATGGTGAAGGCCGTACGGGCCGCGGCCGCGGAGGCGGGGCGCGACCCCGCCTCCGTCACCGTCTGCGTCGCCGCCCCGGCGTACGTCGGCGACGATCTGGCGCACGCCCGCGAGCAGTGCCGCTGGTTCGGCGGCATGGTCGGCAACCATGTCGCGGACCTGGTCGCACGCTACGGAGAGCACTCGGACCTGGTCCCCGAGGCGCTGACGTCGTACGTCAAGGAACGGCACGGCTACGACTACAGCCACCACGGGCGTGCCGGCAACCCGTCCACGGACTTCGTCACCGACGAGATCGTCGACCGGTTCTGCCTGCTCGGCCCGGCCGAGGCGCACATCGAGAAGCTGAAGGCGCTGCGCGAGCTGGGTGTGGACCAGTTCGCCGTGTACGACATGCACGACGCGCAGGAAACGACGATCGACGCGTACGGCGCGGAGATCATCCCGGCACTCAACCGCTGACCGGCACCTCCGCGGAAGGGCACGCCCATGACCGCGACCGTCCCGCCCCCGCCGTTCGAGAGCCCCGTACCCGGCCCGGCGGGACGCGTCGAGCTCCCGCCGGGCGTCGCGGACCACGGCCGGGCGGTGGGGCCGGCGGCGTCGCTCGTCGTGTACGTCGCGCTGATGGCAGGTCACCGGCGCGTGCGCGCGTACGGCGCCTACCGGGCCGTGCCGAAGTTCTGGGTCCAGTAGGAGCCGGGCTGCGCGAGACCGACACCGATCTCCTCGAACTCGCAGTTGAGTATGTTCTCCTTGTGGCCGGGACTGCTCATCCAGCCGGCCATCACCTGCTCGGGAGTGGAGTAGCCGTAGGCGACGTTCTCGCCGTAGGTGCTCCAGCCGTAGCCTGCGCGTGTGATGCGGTCGGCGGGCGAGGACCCGTCCGAGCCGGTGTGCGACATGTTGCCGCTCGCCGCCATGTCCTCGCTGTGGTTCTGCGCGGCCTCGGTCAGGGTGGCGTTCACCTTCACCGGGGAGCAACCGGCCTTGCCGCGCTCGGTGTTGACGAGTTCCACGACCTTGGCGACGGCTCCGGAGGCCTCGGCGCCGCCCGTCGCGGCGGGGCTCGGAGCACCGGTGGTGGGCTTCGGGGTGGCCGTGGTGGGCTTCGGGGCCGCGGTGGTGGGCTTTGGAGTGGCCGCGGTGGGCTTCGGAGCCGTGGTGCCGGGCTTGGAGGCGGATGCCTCGGGGGCCTTCTTATTCTTATTCTTCTTCTTCTTCGACTTGTGCGTCGGTTCGGCGCTGCTGTGCCGCAGTGCCTCGGCCTTCGAGGCGCCCGCGGTGGCGGTCGGTGTGTGCGACGGCGCCGCCGTGGGCCCGCCGTGCTGCCGGCCGCTCCACCGGTGGTCCCGGTCGGCGTCGTCCCACCTGTCCTCGGCCGCGGCGGGGGCGGCGGTGCCCTGCTGCTGCCGCTGCCCGCTGCCGGGCCAGTCGGTACAGGCCATGGCGACCGAGGGTATGCCTATGACGCCTATGGCGACTGCCGTGACGACCGTCCGCCGGTACCGCTGCTGACGACGATGCTTTCCCATGTGTGACCTCACCCCTGTTGTCCGGAGATTGGTCATTCTTGGGACGGCCCGGCACGGGACGCAAAGGGCCGCTGCACTACTGCGCTTCGTAGGCCTGCGGGGGTCTTGCGGCGGATGGAAGAGCGTGCCGACCTTCTCGCGACGGGCCCCTCGGGACGCCTGCTGCCCCGTCAGGAGCGTTCGTCCCGCGAAAGAACCGCGGCTTCCGGCTCCCCATCGGATCACCACCCACCTCGGCCCGCCCCACGTTCACGGCAAGCCGGATAAATCCCCCATGTCGTCGGAGCGGGTTCTACTAAGCGGCCTGCATAGATCGAGGACGGGCGTGACAGATGTCACGGAATCATGAATTCCGGACTGCTGCCGGAGCCGAGGAGTGCCCGCGGGACGCCGGGCACCGGGCGTAGGCCACCGTGATTCGGACTCCGGGCCGACGCCGGGGTGGACGGGCCGCCCGGCGCGCCGCAAGAGTGGCCGGGTCAGCCCCGCCCCTCCCGCAGCGCCGTCATCGCCTCCTTGGCGGCCTTGATGGCGCCCTTGTTGATCTCGTCCGTGGAGGGCGCCTTCTTCGACTCGAAGTCACTGCCGTTGTACGTCACGACCACCAGCGCGTTGGAGGCGCGGGCCACCACCACGCCCTCGCGGGTCTGCTGCCCGTCCTCGGTGGCGAGGTTCACCACGGAGTACGCTGCGTCACCGAGCCCGGGGACCGCGCCGCCACCGCTCTTGTCCTTCAGCCGTCTCTCGTACGACTGCTCCGCCGCGTCGTCCGACTGCAGCACCTCGAAGGAGACGTCGAGCCAGCGGTACTCGTAGCCCTCGAGCGCGTTCCAGGAACAGGTCCTGCGCAGCTTGGAGTCGGTGGACTTGATCTCCTTGCCGGACGCCTTGGCCCCCGGCACAAGGGACTTGACGGTCTTCTCGGCGACGCTGCCGCAGGGGGCAGGAGCGGCGGTGTACGTCTTGGGCACCGCCGTCGTCGACGGAGCGGAGGCGGACTGGGTTGCCGTCTCCTCGGCCGTTCTCCTCTCCGCTGCCTGCGGCTCGGAGGACGGTCCGGACGACAGGGCCCAGCCCGCCGCGGCGAGGACGATCACCGGGGACAGGCGCGCGGCCAGCGCTATCGGCAGAGGAAAAGAACGCACGTCGCACTTCTCGTGGGGGTCGGTGCGGAAGGGGGTCCGCACAGCGGACGGGACGCCAGTGTCACACGCTTCCCGGTGGGGTGGAAGTGCGAACTCGCTCCGTGGGGGGAGGGTGACGGGTACGTGCCGACAAGGGCGGTGTTTTGCTGTACTTCCCCTGCGTTCAGGCGAATTGCGGCAGCGCGGGACTGCTGGGCGCGGGCCGAGGGCGGTCGCGGTGTTCCCACCGCGACCGCGCGGGGCGTCAGGGGGTCACGGCTTGCGGGCGAGGCCGCCGTGCTCGGCGACGGGCGCGGACTCGGGGGTCTCGGTGTCCGGACGCCACAGGGGGACCGGGACGACACCGGGCTCCAGGAGCTCCAGGCCGTCGAAGAAGGACGTGATCTCGTCCACGGCGCGCAGGTTGTACGGGACGGCGCCGCTCTTGTTGTAGCCGTCCTGGGCCTGCTCGAAGCCCGGGTCGATGCCCCGGGAACCGTCGTTGATGGAGAGGTAGCTGCCGGACGGCAGCGCGTCCATCAGCCGCGTGACGATGGAGCGGGCCTGGTCGTAGTCGGCGATGTGTCCCAGGATGTTGCTGAGGATGAGGGCGGTGGGGCGGCTGAAGTCCAGCGTCTTCGCGGCGGCGGCCAGGACGTGCTCCGGGTCCAGCACGCTGGCGTCGACGTAGGCGGTCGCACCCTCGGGGGCGGAGTAGAGCAGGGCGCGGGCGTGCGCCAGGACCATCGGGTCGTTGTCGACGTAGACGATCCTGCTCTCCGGCGCGATGCGCTGGGCGACCTCATGGGTGTTGTCGGCGGTCGGCAGGCCGGTCCCGATGTCCAGGAACTGCCGGATGCCGGCCTCGGAGACCAGATACGTGATGTTGCGGCGCAGGAAGGCCCGGCTGCTGCGGGCGATGGTGACGATGCCGGGGAAGACGGCGGTGTACGCGTCGCCCGCCTCCTCGTCGACGGGGTAGTTGTCCTTCCCGCCCAGCCAGTAGTTCCAGATCCGGGCCGAATGCGGCACCGAGGTGTCGATCTTCTGGTGCGCAGCGGGTCCGGGCGTCGTCGCAGGGTCGCTCATGGGTACGGTCCGTCTCTCAGCCGAGGCAGGTGTGTTCAGCCAATATGTGTGTTCCACCACAACTTACGTCCCAACAGTGCTGTCGCGCACTTCAGTTCGTATCTCCGGTGGGGCGCGCGGACGGATTCCGCTCGGCGTCGGGACGTCCGCCGTCCGGCCGTCAGCCGTGCAGGGCGAGGTAGGACGTCAGCGCGAACAACGTGAGGACGAGCGCGTACTGCAGGCTGCGGGCGGGCAGTGCGTGGGCGATCCGCCGGCCCAGGAGCACGCCGGCCAGTTCCGGGATGCCGACCAGGGCGGCCAGGGGCCAGTCGAGGGCACCGTGGGCGAGATAGCCCACGGTGCGCCCACCCCGGCGATGACGATCGACTGGGCCTGGGCGGAGGCCAGGGACTCCAGCACGGGTACGCCGAGCGCGGCCGCGGGCCGGTGGCGTTCGCGGTGCCGCACCAGGGCGGCCACCACGGCCACGAGCACACCGAGTACCACCCCGAACGCACGAGCGGACACGAGGGTGTTGAGCAGCATCCGACAGGAGTCCCGGACACGGCCGTGACGGCCAGGGTCCCGGGGGTGCGGCGTGTTTCCGGCTCGCGCAACTGGCCGGAACGGGTGGAGGCCGCGGTGCCCAGCGCGCCGGTGGCGACGTGGGTGACGAGGGCGGTACCGGCCACCTCGGCGGGGGACAGGCCGGTCAGGGTGAACAGCCCGATCGTGGGCAGCACCCCACCGGGTCCGACGCCGTGAGACCGATACCTCCCATCAGTCCCAGCAGCACCACCACGGACATCGACATACCGCTCTCACCTTCGACGGGACCATGCCGGAGACCGGCGCGTCAGGGAACGAACGTCACGTGGGGAGATCCCGTGCGGGGATGGACCGCGACCTCGGCCGTGACTCCGTAGACCTCCGCCAGCAGCCGGGGGGTGAGGACGTCGGCGGGCGGGCCGCAGGCGGTGACCTCGCCGTCGGACAGGACGTACAGGCGGTCGCAGTAGTGGGCGGCCAGGTTGAGGTCGTGCAGCGCCACCAGCACCGTGACGGGCAGCCGCCGCAGCGCGCCGAGCACGTCCAACTGGTGGCGGATGTCGAGATGGTTGGTCGGCTCGTCCAGGACGAGGAGCGACGGCTGCTGGGCGAGGGCACGGGCGATGAGCACGCGCTGGCGTTCGCCACCGGAGAGCCGGTCGAAGGGACGGCCGGCCAGGCCGGTGGCGTCCACGGACCTCAGCGCCGACTCGATCAGTTCGGCGTCCTCGGGGGTGTCGCCGTCGAGGAGCCGCTTGTGCGGGGTGCGGCCCATCGCGACGACCTCACGGACGGTGAGGTCGAAGTCGGCGCCCGACTCCTGCACCACCGCGGCCACGTCACGGGCCAGTTGACGCACCGACAGCGACCAGGCGTCCGTGCCGTCGACGCGGATCCGGCCGGCATCGGGGCGCAGGACGCGGTACACGGCACGCAGCAGGCTGGACTTGCCGCTCCCGTTGGGACCGACCAGGCCGATCACCTCACCCGGACGCGCGGTCAGGGAGACGTCACGGACCAGGGTGCGGGCACCCGCGGTCAGAGTGATTCCGTCGACGGTGAGTTCGGCCGCGCTCATGCTCCCCTCCGGTCGCTCCGGTCGGTGCCGCGCCGTGCATCGCGGCGCATCAGCCACAGGAAGAACGGCCCCCCGCACAGGGCCGTGAGCACGCCGACGGGGATCTCCATGGGCGCGGCGACCGTGCGTGCGGCGATGTCCGCCCAGATCAGGAAGACCGCTCCGCCGAGCGCGGCCGTCGGCAGGACGCGGCGGTGGTCGCCGCCGACGACGAGCCGCACGATGTGCGGCAGCATCAGACCGACGAACCCGATCGGTCCGGCCGCCGCGACGAGGACACCGGTGACGAGGGAGAGCAGGACGAACATGCGCACCCGGAACCGGGCCACGTCCAGCCCCATCGTGGTGGCGGCCTCCTCGCCCGCGAGCAGCAGGTTCAGATTGCGGGCCTGCGCCATCAGGACGCCGACGCCGATCAGCAGGGCCGTGCTCGGCAGCCACAGGGTGCTCCAGTTGACGCCGCCGAGGCCGCCGAGGGTCCAGGCGAGGACCGTGCGGGCCTCGTTGCCCCGGTCACCGGTGAGCAGCAGCAGGTTCAGGACCGCCGTGAGCACCGCCGCGACGGCCACCCCGGACAGCACCAGCCGGACCGACGTGATGCGGCCGCCGGTGCGGGCACTGGCGTACACGAGCAGCAGGGCCCCGAGGGCGCCCGCGAAGGCCGCGACCGACAGGGACACCGGTCCGAACAGGGTCACCCCGAACACGATCACGACGACGGCGCCCAGGGCCGCCCCCGAGGAGACACCCAGCAGATAGGGCTCGGCGAGCGGGTTGCGGATGAGGGCCTGCATGGCGGTGCCCACCACCGCGAGCCCGGCGCCGGCCACCGCGCCGAGCAGGACGCGCGGCGCCCGCACGTCCAGCACGATGGTCTCCCGGGCCCGTGACCACTGCGCGTCCCCCAGGTCGGCGCCCAGCGCGTGCGTGACGATTCCCCAGGCCTGGCCGGGCGGCACCCGCACCGAGCCGATGCCCAGGCCCGCGACGACCGACATCAGGAGCAGGACGGCGAGGACCAGCAGCGTGACGGTGAGCGTCCCCGGCGTGCCGCGCTTCTCGCCCGGTGGCCGCCGACGCCGCACGCCGGGGTCGGCGGACGCGTCGGAGGGCAGGTCGGCGGCGGGGGCCGTCACCGGAAGCTTCCGGGGTGCAGCCCGCGCGCCAGGTCCTCGACCGCGTACGCGGAACGGATCCCGACCAGGGTCGCGGTCAGCGGCAGTACGACGAACCGCTCGTTCCTGACGGCGGGTACGTCGGCGAGGGCGGGCTGGGAGAGCAGATACTCCTTCTTCCGCTCGACGCTGCTCTCCCCGGCGTAGTCGTAGAGGGCGATGACCTCGGGTGCGCGCTCGACGACCTGTTCCCAGGAGACGTCACCGAACACGTCGTCGAGGTCGGCGAAGACGTTCGTGCCGCCGGCCAGGCTGATCAGCTCGGTGCCCAGGCTCTTGCCGCCCGCGGTCAACGCGGACTTGTCACCGCTGTCGTAGACGAAGACCGGCACGTCGGGTTCGCCGTCGACGGCCGCGGCGGCTCGGTCGACCCGGCCACGGAGGTCGGACACCAGCAGGTCGGCGCGCTCGGGGACGCCGAAGACCGTGCCGATGGTGCGGATCTCGTCGTAGGTGTCCTTCATCGTCACCCGCTTCCTGCCGCAGTACTCGCGGTTGAGATAGGTGTCGATGCCCGCGTCGGCGAACGCCTCGCGGGAGCGGCCCTCGTTCGAGGCGAAGGCGCTGCCGTAGCCGCCGTAGACGAAGTCCGGCTCGGCGTCGAGGATCTCCTCGAAGGACGGCTCCCTCTTCGCGAGCTCCGGTATCGCCTCGTAGTCCTCCCTGAGTTCGGGCAGGACGGCCGAGTCGGGGAACGCGGTGCCGACCATGCGGTCCTTCAGCCCGAGGGCGAGCATCAGCTCCGCGGGATGCTGGTGAATGGTGACCACGCGGGACGGGGGCTCGTCGTACGTCGTTCTGACACCGCAGTTGTCGACGGTGACGGGGAAACCCCCGGCCGGGGCCGCCGTGTTGCCCGCGTCGCCGCTCGGATCCCGGCCGGAGCCGTCGGACGGGCCGCAGCCGGCCGTGAGCAGGACCGCCGACAGTGCGACGGCCGCGGCCGCCGCACGCGGGGCACGGCGCCGCCGGGCAGGGCGGAAGGAAGACGGGCGCGCAAAGGCGTGGGACACGTAAAGCCTCCTGGGAGTCCGCGCTCCTCAAAACGGGCCCGCGACAGGCCAGTGTCCTGACTCCCGGATCGACGTTCCCCCTCGCCTTCCCACGCGGTGCGCGCAGTGGCGTCTCGAAGGGGTGCACTCCCCGGTCACAGTGGCGGGACCGTGCCGGATTCACACCGGCTTCCTGTCTCCCGTCGCGGCGATGACCAGCCGATCCTACGGTCTGGAGCTCCGTGCTCAAAAGGCGCCCGGGGCGGGCGTGCACGGTTATCGGCATTAGCCGACGCGTGCGGGCAGTCCCGTGAGACCGGTGTCGCGCATGACGCGGGTGAGGGTGTCGTGGAGGGTGGCCTCGGCTCCGACGACGGTTTCGGCGACATCCGGAAGGAGGTCGCGTTCGCGGTACCCGTCACGGAGTTCCCGCTCGGTGACCTGGGCCAGATAGTCGGGATCGGCCTTCGAGGCGTGCCGGGCAAGGGTCTCCTCGAAGGGGATGTCGAGGTAGAAGCAGTGCGAGACGCCGCGGTGGTCGCCGACCAGACCCGCGAGCACGTCGCCGTAGCGGTCGGCGTGCAGGATGCCCTCGACGACGACGTGGTAGCCGGCGTCCAGCGCGTAGCGGGCGACCGTGTCGCTCAGCCCGATGTCGGCGGCGCCGGGCACGTCCCGTTCCCTCAGCACGGTCCGCCTCAGGTTGTCCTGCCCGACCAGGGCCAGGCCGCGCCCGAAGCGGTCGCGGATCCCCGCCGCCACCGAGGACTTGCCCGACGCCGAGTTCCCCGGACGACGACGAGCCGGGTCTCTTCGCTTCCCACGGTCACGCGAAGCACGCTACTCCGGCGGCCGGGGAGCCACGCCGGCCCCGTCCCGGCCTGACCGCGACGGCGGGGACGGGCATGCCCGCACGCGTCGACGGCGGTCCGGGGGGGCGAGGACCGCCGGGTTCGGAAGGCAGGCGGCCACGAGTGCGGCGACCGGCGGAACCACTGCGGCCCACGGCCTTCGAGCTGCTGCGGAACGGCTTGCTGAACAGGCGTCCCAGGGGGCCGGGTGCCTTTCCTCCCGCACGGGAGCCGAAGCCCAGGGCTCGTTGGGTGCCGCGTTCGGGCCCGCGGGACAGGCGGGGCACGAGGAATGCCAGTACGGCGAGAACGACACAGAGCGCGACAATTCCGACGACGGCCACGATAACCTCCAACGACTGTGACGTAGCTGCCGTTTGTCCTCGCCCACAGGGGATATACGTGGCCAGGGGCTCGCTCGACGAGTGGAAAGCCGACCCGGTGACCGTTTCCCGGGGCGTGCCGCCTGCCGTCGTCGCCCTGCTGTGCCGACCTCCGCCGGACGAGGACGGACAGTACGGAGCTTCCTCGCGTGCCGGCCGGAGAGTGGATGAGCCTCGAAGAGGTGCCACAGCACACCCCGCCCTCCACGTCCGCCGGCGGGTCCGCCGGTGAACGCGCGTTGCGGATGCGTCGCAGGCTGGAGCGGCTGATCGGAATCGCCGCGACGGAGGACAACGCCCTGGTCGCGCTGCGAAACGGTGACGAGATCTTTCCCGCGATGCTGGAGAGCGTGCGGTCCGCCGCGTACACGGTGGACATGATGACGTTCGTGTACTGGAAGGGCGACATCGCCCGGCAGTTCGCCCGGGCCCTGGCGGAGCGGGCCCGCGCCGGCGTGCGGGTCCGGCTGCTGCTGGACGGGTTCGGCAGTCGCACGATCGAGAAGGGCCTGTTGGAGCACATGCGCGAAGCCGGCGTGCGCGTGGTCTGGTTCCGGGAGCCGATGGCGCTCTCGCCGCTCAAGCAGAACCATCGCTGCCACCGCAAGGCGCTGCTCGTGGACGAGCGCGTGGCGTTCACCGGCGGGGTGGGCATAGCCGAGGAATGGTGCGGCGACGCCCGTGACGAGCACGAGTGGCGCGACACGCACGTCGAGGTGCGCGGTCCGGCGGTGGACGGTGTCGCCGCGGCGTTCGCGCAGAACTGGGCCGAGTGCTGCGGCGAACTCTTCGACGACCATGACCGGTTCGGCGAACACCGGCCCCAGGGAAACGCGGTGGTGCAGGTGGTGCGCGGTTCGGCCGGCTTCGGCTGGCAGGACATGCAGACCCTGGTCCAGGTGATGATCGAGTCGGCCGAGGAGCGGTTCCGGCTCACGACCGCCTACTTCTCACCGGACGCCTACTTCATCGAACTTCTGTGCAACGCGTCGCGACGCGGGGTGGAGGTGGAGATCCTTCTGCCTGGGCCGCACACCGACAAACGGGTCTGCCGGCTGGCCGGGCAGCATTTCTACGAGGAGCTGCTGGCCTGCGGCGTGAGGATCTACCAGTACCAGCCGACGATGTTGCACGCGAAGGTCATCACCGTGGACAGGGCGGCCGCGCTCATCGGGTCGACCAACTTCAACCGGCGTTCCCTCGAACACGACGAGGAGGTCATGCTGGCCGTCCTCGACGAGGAGTTCACCGGCACCCTCGACGCCCATTTCGACGAGGACGTGACGGACAGTGAGCCGATCCGGGAAGGACGATGGGGGAGACGGTCGCTGCTGCAGCAGGCGCGTGAGAAGGCCGTCCTGCCCATACGCCGGTTCCTGTGACACCGGGGGAGCGCGGCAGGGGATGACGGGAGCCCGTGACCGGGCCGTCCTCGCCGCCGAGGCCCGCAGGTTCTTCCACCGTCGGCGTCAGCCGCACATCGCCCGCAGCCGTTTCGGCGGACCACACGTCCGCCACCGAAACTCCCCGGCCTCTCCCCGGGTTCTTCCCGGAGCGGGCAGAGAGGATGGGTGAGGTCGTCGGCACGCGCGAACACTGAGGTGAGAGATGCAGTTCACCACCCGCCCCACCCTTCAGGGCACCTTCGGCATGGTGTCCTCCACGCACTGGCTGGCGTCCCAGTCGGCCATGGCCGTCCTGGAGGGCGGTGGGAACGCGTACGACGCGGCCGTGGCGGGCGCCTTCGTGCTGCACGTCGTCGAGCCGCATCTCAACGGCCCGGCCGGCGAGGTGCCCATCCTGCTGGCGCCCGCCGGCGGCGAGGTACGGGTGCTGTGCGGGCAGGGCGTCGCCCCGGCCGGGGCGAGCGCCGCCCACTACCGGGCGCTCGGCCTGGACCTCGTCCCGGGCACCGGACCGCTCGCCGCCGCCGTGCCCGGCGCCTTCGACGCCTGGATGCTCCTGCTGCGCGACCACGGCACCCGCTCCCTCGCCGACGTCCTCCGGTACGCCATCGGGTACGCCGAGCACGGGCACGCGCCCGTGGAGAACGTCGGCGGGACCGTCGAGACGGTACGGGAGCTGTTCGAGACGGAGTGGACCTCCTCGGCGCAGGTGTACCTGCCCGGCGGCCGGGCGCCCCGCCCCGGCGAGCTGCTGCGCAACCCCGCCCTCGCCGCCACCTGGCGGCGGCTGCTGGCCGAGGCCGCCGGCGCGGGCAGCCGGGAGGCGCAGATCGACGCCGCGCGGGAGGTGTGGCGCACGGGCTTCATCGCCGAGGCATTCATACGGCAGAACGGCCGGCCCACCCTGGACACCAGCGGCGAGCACCACACCGGCACGCTGACCACCGCCGACCTCGCCGGCTGGTCGGCGACGTACGAGAACCCGGCGACGTACGACTGGAACGGCTGGACCGTGTGCAAGGCGGGCCCCTGGAGCCAGGGCCCCGTCCTGCTCCAGCAGCTCGCCCTGCTCCCGCCGGATCTGCCCCCGTACGGCTCCGCCGACTACACGCACCTGCTGATCGAGGGCGGCAAGCTCGCCATGGCCGACCGGGAGGCATGGTACGGGGACGCGGCCGAGGTGCCGCTCGACGACCTCCTGTCGGCGGAGTACAACGCCGAGCGGCGTACCCGTGTGGGACCCCGGGCCTCCCACGCGCTGCGGCCCGGCAGCCCCGGCGGGCGCACCCCGCGACTGAGCGCGCACGCGCGCGCGGCGGCCCTCGGCGCGGGCGGCCTGCGCGAGGCGGGGGCCCGGGGAGGAGCACCGCCGTGCCGGGTGTCGGCGAGCCGACGGTCGCCAAGCACCCCACGTCCCCCGTGCCGGGCGAATCGGAGGTCTCCGGCGACGGAGCGACCCGCGGGGACACCTGCCACCTGGACGTCGTCAACCGCTGGGGCAACATGGTCGCGGCCACTCCGAGCGGCGGCTGGCTCCAGTCCAACCCGGTCGTCCCCGAGCTGGGCTTTCCCCTCGGCACCCGGCTCCAGATGACCTGGCTGGAGGAGGGGCTGCCCAACACGCTCACCCCGGGTCGCCGCCCCCGGACCACCCTCACCCCGTCCCTCGCCCTGCGGGACGGGGTGCCGGTGATGGCGTTCGGCACGCCCGGCGGGGACCAGCAGGACCAGTGGCAGCTGCACTTCTTCCTCGCCGTCGCACTGCGCGGTCAGGTACGCGGCGGCCTCAACCTGCAGGGCGCGATCGACGCCCCGAACTGGCACAACGACAGTTTCCCCGGGTCCTTCTACCCGCGCGGCATGCGTCCCGGCAGTGTCACCGTGGAGTCCCGGACGGACCCGGTGGTGGTGCGGGAGCTGCGGCGCCGGGGTCATCGGGTCACGGTCGGCGAGGCATGGTCGGAGGGCCGGCTGTGCGCGGTCGCACGGGACCCGGCGACGGGCGTGCTCTCGGCGGCCGCGAACCCGCGCGGCATGCAAGGCTACGCGGTGGGCCGCTGAGCCCATACTCCCTCGGGCCGAGGACCCATATTCATGGGGATACCACCTGGAGTGCACCGGACGGGTGGGGTTTGTCAGTGGGGCATGTTCTCATGGGAGACATGATCAAGGACAACGAAACCATCGAAGAGTTTCTCGCCAAGCACGCCGTCGATGTGGAGGAAGCCGTCCGCAAGGCTGCCGCACAGGAAATCATGCCGCGCTGGCGCCGGCTCGCCGACCACGAGATCGACCGCAAGTCCGGCCCGCACGACCTGGTGACCGACGCCGACCGGCAGTCCGAGCTGTACCTCACCGAGGCGCTGCTCGCCCTGCTGCCCGGCTCCGTCGTGGTGGGCGAGGAGGCGGTGCACGACAACCCGGCATCGTACGACGGGATACGCGGCGAGGCGCCGGTGTGGATCGTCGACCCCGTCGACGGCACCCGGCAGTTCGTGCACGGCGACACCGGGTTCTGCACCCTGGTCGCCCTCGCCCACGGGGGAGTCGTTCACGCGTCGTGGACGTACGCCCCCGCCCGCGAGGAACTCGCCACCGCCGTCCGCGGGCAGGGCGCCTTCCTCGACGGGACGCGGCTGCACGCGGGCCCCCCGGAACCCGGCCGCGACCTGCGGGTGGCCACCTCCCACCCGGACTTCACGACGGAAGAGCAGAAGCGTTCGCTCCTCGGCCTGGAGGCGGACGGTGTGGCGCCCCGCTCCTGCGGCTCGGCCGGACTGGAGTACCTAGCCGTCGCCCGCGGCGAGTCGGACGCCACCGCCTTCTGCTGGGAAGCCGCCTGGGACCACGCGGCGGGCCTGCTCCTCGTCGAGGAGGCGGGCGGCACCCACCTGACCCGCTCCGGCGACCCCTTCCGCATCACGGGCGGCAACGACCTCCCGTTCACCGCGGCCCGCGACGAGGCCACGGCCCGCCGGGTGGTGGGGTTGCTGTCGGCCGGGGTCTGACCCCTCCGGGTCGGCGGCGCGGTCGGCCGAGGCGGCGTTGGCCCAGAATCCCGGTGAGGTCGCTCCGCACTCGGGGCAGTGTCGGCGCACCGGCATATCCTGATCCTCCGGTTGCCGTCGGCTGACGAAGGAGTCCGAAGGTGGTGTCGATGCTCGATGCGGTCGTGGTGGGGGCGGGGCCGAACGGACTGACCGCCGCCGCGGAGCTGGCCCGGCGCGGCTTCTCCGTCGCGCTGTTCGAAGCGAAGGGCACCGTCGGCGGCGGCGCCCGCACCGAGGAACTGACCCTGCCCGGCTTCCGGCACGACCCGTGCTCCGCGGCGCACCCGCTGGGCATCAACTCACCGGCGTTCCGCGCCCTGCCGCTGGAGCGCTACGGCCTCGAGTGGCTGCACGCGGACCTGCCCATGGCCCACCCCTTCTTGGACGGCACGGCGGCCGTGCTGTCCCGGTCGGTCGGCGAGACGGCCGCCTCCTTCGGTCCGCGCGATGCCGGCCCGTACCGCCGCCTGGTCGAACCCTTCCTGCCCCGGTGGGACACCCTGGCCCGCGACTTCATGTCCCTGCCGCTCACCGCGCTGCCCCGCGACCCGGTCACCCTCGCCCGCTTCGGCCTCGTCGGACTGCCGCCCTCCACCTGGCTGATGCGCCGTTTCCGCGACGAGCGGGCCAGGACCCTGTTCGCCGGTCTCGTCGCCCATGTGATCGCCCCCCTCGGCGGTTTCGCCACCGGCGCCATCGGCCTGGTCTTCGCCCTCGCCGCGCACGCCCGCGGCTGGCCCGTCGCCCGCGGCGGCTCCCAGGCCATCTCGGACGCCCTCGCCGGATACCTGAAGGACCTCGGCGGCGCCGTCCACACCGACTACGAGGTCAAGCGCCTGGACGACCTGCCCCCGGCCCGCGCGTACGTCTTCGACACCTCGCCCACCGCCCTGGCCCGCATCGCCGGCTTCGGCGACCACTACGCGAACTACCGCTACGGTCCCGGCGTCTTCAAGATCGACTACGCGCTGGACGGCCCGGTGCCGTGGACCGCGCCCGAGGCCCGCAGGGCCTCCACCGTGCAGATCGGCGCGGACAGCGCCGAGATCGGCACCGCCCTGCGCGCCGCCTCCCGCGAGGGCCGCGCCCCCGACCGGCCGTTCCTCATCACCGTCCAGCCCAGCGTCGCCGATCCCACCCGGGCCCCGGCCGGCAAGCACACCTTCTGGGCCTACGGCCACGTCCCGAACGGCTGGACCGGCGACCTCACCGACGCCCTGGAACGCCAACTGGAGCGCTTCGCCCCGGGGTTCCGCGACCGCGTCCTGGCCCGCGCCACCACCGGCCCGCCCCAACTCGCCGCCCGCAACGCCAACTACGTCGGCGGCGACATCGCCTCCGGCGCGGCCGGCGGCCTCCAGCTCCTGCTCCGCCCCAAGCTGTCCCTCTTCCCGTACTCCACCCCGCACCCGGCCGTGTTCCTCTGCTCGTCGGCCACCCCGCCCGGCCCCGGCGTGCACGGCATGTCCGGGCACAACGCGGCGAAGGCCGTCTGGAGGAGGCTGCGCCGGACATGACCACCCTCACCCTCGTCCAGGGCGACCTCACCCGTCAGCACGTCGACGCGATCGTCAACGCGGCCAACTCCTCCCTGCTCGGCGGAGGCGGCGTCGACGGCGCGATCCACCGCCGCGGCGGCCCCGCGATCCTCGAGGAGTGCCGCGGACTCCGCGCCTCCCTCCCCCACTCTCGGCTTCGCTCGAGCGGGGGGACCCCCGTCGGCAAGGGCCTGCCCACCGGCCAGGCCGTCGCCACCACCGCGGGCGACCTGGACGCCCACTGGGTGATCCACACCGTGGGCCCGGTGTACCGAAGCTCCGGCAGCGATCCGTCCCTGCTGACGTCCTGCTACCGCGAGTCCCTGCGCGTCGCCGACCAACTCGGAGCACGGACGATCGCCTTCCCGGCCATTTCCACCGGCGCGTACGGATGGCCCCTGGAGGACGCCGCACGTATCGCCGTGGACGCGGTACGCGGGGCTGACACGGCAGTCGAGGAAGTCAGGTTCGTCCTCTTCGACGCCCCCGCCTACGAGGCGTTCGCCGCACAGCTCGGCTGAACTCCTGCACGGGCTGAGCCCGGCCAACCCGCCCGGTTCCGGGCCGGAGCCCGCTCCCCGGCCCCTCCGGAGCGTACGAGCCCTCCGCCCGGCTGGTGAGTCCCGGTCAGTTCGCGGCCCGGGCCTCCAGCAGGCGCTCGGCGAGGGCCTCCGCCTCGCGGGTCTTCGGCGCGTGGAAGAACAGCACCCTGCCGACGATCGGGTCGCCGGTGTAGTAGCGCTCATAGAGAGCCTGACGGGCGGCGAACGGGCTGCAGGTCATGTCCCAGACCATCCGCATCACCTGGAGGCGGCGCTCGGCGCTGATCCCCGGGCCGTGGACGTACTTCTCGACGAGGTGACCGATCTCCTCGTGCCGCAACTCGCCCTCGGTCATCACGATCGCGCCGCTGCCGGCGACCATCCGGAGCACCTCGACCGCCCTGGCGATCGCGTGCGGGAAGAAGAACGTCAACGCCGCGATGCCGACCCGCGACTCCTCGCCCGGCAGGCCGTGACCGCGCCGCACCGACCCGGGGTCGCGACGTTCGCCGATCCGGCGGCTCAGGTCGAGCGCGGCACCGTCGAGGACGCCCTCGGCGACGTTGAGCAGCCCCATGATCTCGCCGAGCTCCTCCTGGTAGCGCGGCGAGTCCGCCCGACCCGTCGTCCGCGCGGCCACGGTGGCCAGGCCGGCGAGGAACTTCAGCTTGGCGGTGCTGCGCGCCGCCCCCTGGAGCGGGCCGTAGCCCACCGCGCCTCGCACCACGTTGTTGTAGGCGTCCAGGTCGCCGGCGACGACGACCCGGCCCTGGGGGACGAAGACGTCGTCGAACACGAGGATCGCGTCACCCTCGTCGAAACGGCCGCTCAGCGGGGTGTCGAAGAGGCCGTCCCCGCGGTCGTAGGCCTGTCGGCAGACGATGCTGAGGCCGGGCGCGTCGAGCGGAAGCGTGCAGACCAGAGCGTAGTCCTCCTGCCCCGGCCTGCGCGGCACGTACGGACCGACGAAGACCTCGTTGGCGACCGGGGCGAGGGTGGAGAGCAGACGCGCGCCGCGGACCACGATGCCGTCCGCGCGTCGCTCCACGATCCGCACCGCCTCCGCCGGGGCGTCCTGCGTCGAGCGGTCGCTCTGCGGGTCCACCAGGGTGTGGGTGACCGCGAGGTCCTCCCGGCGCAGCCGCGCGAGGTAGTCGCCCATCCGGGCCGCCTCCTCGTGCTTGCCGACGTGCTCCAGGCTGCTCTTGACATCGAGCAGATAGGCGTTCATGAAGTCGGGGAGCCTGCCCATCATGCCGTAGGTGAGCTCGGTCCGGAGCCGGTCACAGCGCTGCCGGGTCAGCACGTCGTCGTGGTCGTGCACCTCGAGCAGGGTCGCGCTGTGGGCCTCCCCGGTCTCGGTGTCCCACACCGTCAGCACATCGGCGAACTCCGGGTCCAGCTGGGCGTCGTAGAGTCCGGCGAGCGTGGTGAGCACGCCCTGGAAGGCGGGGTGGGCGGTGACGTCGTCGACCCGGTCACCGTTGATGTACAGACTGCGCCCGTCCCGCAGGCTCTTCAGGTACGCGGCACCCGAACGAAGCCCCATGGCGTCACTCCTTGTGATGAGGCTCGGCGCGGAGGTCAGCGGCCGAGCAGGAAGTCGAGCTGGATCCGGTCGAAGGTCTCGGTCTGCTCGTACTGCGGCCAGTGGCCGGCGTTCTCGATGACCGCGAGCCGTCCGCGCGGGATCAGGTCCGCGATCCGGCGTCCCTCGTCCACCGGGCCCGACGGGTCCTTGGTGGTCCACACGACCAGCGCCTCGGCCCGGATCGCGCGCAGGTCGTCGTCGGTGAGCATGTTGCGCCGCCGGGTTTCGAGGTCCTGGAGTGCCATGTTCATCCGGCACGCCATCTTCCAGTCCGGCTGCTCGAAGATCGCCTGCCGGGTCCTGATCAGATCGTCGGTGACCATCGACGGATCGGCCATCAACCACTCCAGACGGGCCTTGACCCGCTCCCAGGAGGGATCCTCGGCGGCCTGCGTGGACAGCGTCAGCAGCCGCTCCATCACCTTGGGGTTCGCCATCGTGCCGCCCATGGTGTTGAGCACGATCCGCTCGGTGCGTCCGGGATGCAACTGCGCGAACCGCGCCGTCACCCAGCCCCCCAGGGACTCCCCGCTGAAGTACGCGCTCTCGTGACCCAGCGCGTCCAGCACCCGGTTGACCTGGTCGAGGTAGTGCGGGATCTCCAGCGGGTGCTCGGGCTTGGTGGAGTAGCCGTGGCCGATGAAGTCGATCGCGTAGCAGTTGAAGTGCTCCGCGTGCGCGGCCAGGTTCCGCACGTACGCCTCGGCATGCCCGGTGATCCCGTGCAGCAACAGCAGCAACGGCTTGTCCGGGCTGCCCGACTGCAGGAACCGGGTCCGGTACGGTCCCGTCTCCAGGTACCCCTGCCGGAACTCGACCTGTGCCAGGTCGGACCACACGCTCGTGTACGTCATCTTCTTCTCCTTGGATGGATCTCGGCCCGGCTCCGGCGGGCTCAGGCGGTGGCCGGGCCGGCCGTACGCTCGGCGAGGAATCCGAGCACCAGCCGGGTGAACTCCGAGGCCCGCTCATGGGGCACCCACAGTCCGGTGCGCTTGAACAGGTGCAGCTGGGCGTCGGGGATCCGGTTGAGCAGGAAGAGGGCGTTGTCGAAGCCCTGCACCCGGTTCTCGGTGCCCCAGACGATCAGCGTCGGCACCGCGATCCGGCCCAGCTCCTGCCACAGCGGCTCGGCCGGCACGCCCGCCGACTCGGCGCCGGCCCGGCGCTCCTCGCCGCCGGCGACCGACTCCAGGTACCGCTCCTCGACGAGTTCGTCGGTGACCAGCGCCGGGTCGGACATCATCATCCGCAGATAGGCGCGCATCTTTTCCCGCGACGGTCCCTCGCCCGCGTAGTAGGAGCGGATGGCCTTCTGGCCCTCGGACGGCGTCGTGCTGAACAGGGGCACACCGCCGGCGCTGGAGACCAGGACCAGGCGGTCCACGCGCTCGGCGTGGTACAGGGCCATCGCGATCGCGACCGCACCGCCGGTGGCCAGGCCGACCACACTCGCCCGCTCGATGCCCAGCTCGCGGAGCATCGCGGCGAACACGTCGGCGTAGGGCCGGTACTTGCCGCCGGACAGCTCGATGGAGTCGGACCGGCCGTAGCCGGGCAGGTCGACGACCAGGACCCGGGCATGCCGGGACAGCTCGGCGAGATTGGTGCCGAAGTTGCCCCAGCCCGAGGCCCCGGGCGCCCCGCCGTGGACGCACAGCAGGACGTCCGGGCCGGTGCCCGCCTCGTGGTAGTGGATGCGGGTGCCGTCGACGGTGACGAACCGGGACGTGGACTCCCGGGTGAGCGGTTCGTGGCTGCCGGCCGCCATCAGACCTTCACCGCCGCAGGCATCTCGCCGCCGAAGTAGTTCATGCCATAGGCCTGGTACAGCGGACCGGCGTAGTTCTGCACGTGGTGCAGGGCGCTCTGGCAGTCCCGCCACATCCGCTGCATCGGGTTCTTCGCGTGCAGCTGGGAGCCGCCGCTGACCTTGAAGATCTTGTCGGCGGCCGCGGCCGCGCGGTGCGAGGCGGAGACCTGGTTGCGGCGGATCTCGGCACGCTCGGACAGGGTGAGCAGCCGTCCGGAGGAGACGATGTCGAACGCCCGGTCCATGTCGTGCAGGACGTGACCGATGCTGGCGTCGATGTCGGCGGCCGCCGGCGCCAGCACGGACAGCTGGAACGGGTCGCGGCTGGCCGAGCCGAACCGGCTGCTGCGCTCCCGGGTCCACTTGACGTACGCGGCCAGGGTGCCTTGGGCCAGCGCGATCGTCGCCGTGGTGACCGCGCCGGAGAAGACCACGTTGCGCGGCATCGAGTACAACGGCGCGTCCCGGCCCGCGATCGTCCCGGCACTGCCGTCGGTGACCGGGTTGGTCCGGATCAGCCGGTGCTCCGGCACGAAGGCGTCCTTGACGACGATGTCCTTGCTGCCGGTGCCGCGCAGCCCGATGACGTCCCAGGACTCGTGCAGGATCTCGTAGTCGCTGCGCGGGATGACGAAGTGGATCGTCTCCCGGTCGGTGACATTGCCCTCCTGGTCGGTGATCAGGCCGCCGATCATCACCCACTGGCAGTGGTCGGTGCCCGAGGAGAACGGCCAGCGGCCGTTGAAGACGTAGCCGCCCTCCACCGGCCGCGCCCGGCCCATCGGGGCGTACGGCGAGGCCACCCAGGTGTCGGGGTCCTCACCCCAGATCTCGCGCTGCATCCGCGGGTCGCCCTGGGCGAGCTCGTGCGGGTGCACGCCCACCACGCCGGTGATCCAGCCGGCCGCGCCGTTGCGCTGCCCGATCTCGTAGGCGGTGCGCAGGAACTCGGTCGGGTGGGACTCGAAGCCGCCGAAGTCGCGGGGCTGGAGCATCCGGATCACACCGGACTCGCGGAGCACGGCAGCGACCGCGTCGCTGACCCGGCCGAGTTCCTCGGAGACGGGTCCGTCGCTCTCCAGCAGTTCGGCGTGCTGCATCACGCGGTCAAGCACGGCGTTCATGGCGCCTTCCTCTCTGGTGTGGCAATCAGGTCAGTGGTGATCGACGGAGTGGTGGCCCCAGAAGTGCGCGGTGTCGTACCGCGTGGGCGTCCAGGTCTCGTCGTCGATCTTGATGCCGCCGGTGCCGAACTCGAGTCCCACGTCGGACGGGGTCAGCAGGTAGAAGCTGGTCATCCGGTCGTTGCTGTGTCGGCCGAACGTCTTCAGCAGCCGGTGCGGCTCGTCCTCGATGTGCTCCATCGCCCGGCCGATCACGTCGAGGTCGGTGACCTCGAGCATGAAGTGACCCACGCCCAGCGGACGGCCCTCCACCTTCGGGGTGAAGGCGAAGGAGTGGTGGCGCGGGTTGCAGTGCAGGAACGTCGCGGCCAGGTCCGGAGCCAGATCGATGTGGTCGGAGAGCCGGAAGCCCAGCACGTCGAGGAAGAGCGACTCGTAGCGGGCACGGTCCGAGACCACCTGCAGTACGTGCCCCACCCCCTCGGTCCCGGCGACGAACTCCGCGCCGACCGGAGAGGCGAACCGTACCGAGGAGGTGCTCAGACCCCAGAAGATCTCGTGGTCGTAGCAGTCGTCGGGGTCACGGAACCGGATCAGGTCCGACACCATCCGCTCCTTGGCCACCGCCTCTCCCGGCCGGGTCACCTCATACCCGGCGGCGACCAGGCGCGCCTCCAGCTCGGCGAGCTCGGCGGGCCCCTTGGTCTCCCAGCCGACCGCGGTGACGCCGCCCTTCTCGCCGGGACGCACCTCGAGCCGGTAGGTCTTCTCGTCCACGCGGAACAGCAGGCGGTCGTCGTTCCGGCGGTCGGCCATCAGCCCGAGCACCCGCTGGCCGAAGTCCTGCCAGTGGTCGAGATCGGTGGCCGTGAACTGGAGGTAACCCAGGGCGGTGACTCGGGCGGTCATGTCTCTCCTCGCGGTCTTTCGATGGGGGTGGGCTCAGCCGAGCACACGGTCCTGGCCGAACCGGATCTGGATCAGGTCGGCGACTTCGGCGGCCCGGTCGCGCACCTGCGCACCCCACCGGGCGACGGTCCTGCCGTCGGCCCCGGCCGGCGGGAAGGACATCCGGACCGCCAGCCGCGGGGCACCGGCCATCGGCACCGCCACGGTGAGGGAACGGACGTCGTAGGTGCCGTCCGGATCCAGCTCGGGCTCGTAGTAGTCGAGGTGGTCCAGGTGCATGGTGAGCACCTGACGCTGGCGTCGCGGTGTCGGTTCGCCGTGGATGTACCGCGTGACGTCCTGCCAGGTCTCCTGGTCCGGGCCGTGGCCCACCAGGTTGAGCGAGTAGCCCTGGACGGCGACCCGTTCCACGATCTCCCGGCAGCGCTTGCGTGCCGCGTCGTCCTTGCGCGGCAGCCGGTCGAGCCAGCGGGTGACGGCGGCTTCGTCCCCGGGGTCGAGGTGCACCGCGCCCGTCGGCGGCAGATGCGGCAGCCGCAGGCCGATCTCGAAATAGGTGCGCGTCGCCGAGCCGCGCTCGGTACCGATCACCACGTCGTGGTCGCCGACCAGCGCGAGCAGCGAGACATCGGCCGACTCCTCGGCGGCCAGGGCGGCCAGCGGCTCCATCGCCGCCTCGCTGAGCCGGGCGGCCCGGATCAGGTCGTGGTCGGCCGGTGCCAGGAACGACGAGGGGGCGAAGCCGCCGAAGCCGCCCTGGAAGAAGAGCAGCGGAGAGGTCGGCCGCTGCACGTCCAGAGAGCGGACCTCGCCGAGCGCGATGTAGTGGTCACCGGCGTCGACCAGCTGGTGGTAGGCGCAGTCGATCCAGGCGACCGAGTCCCTGAGGATCGGCGCGCCGGACGGCGAGGGCCGCCACTCGACGCCGGCGAACGACTCCGGACCGCGCCAGCTCGTGACGAGGTCGGCCTGGTCGGCGGCGAGCACGTTGACGCAGAAGGTGCTGGCCTCCCGCAGCCGGGCGAAGGTGCGCGAGCCGCGGTCGGGCAGGAACGCGACGAGGGGCGGGTCCAGGGAGACGGAGGTGAAGGTGCCGACCACCATCCCGATCTGCTCGCCGCTGTCGAGGGTCGCGGTGATCAGGGCCACCCCGGTCGGGTAGTGCCCGAGCGCCTCGCGGAACATGTGCGGGTCGATCGCGGTCAGGGCCGCGCCCGTGGTCGGCTCAGACATTGCGGATCAGCCGGTAGACCTGGCTGCGCAGCTCGGCGAAACGAGGCAGCGCCTTGGTGGTGACCTGCTCGCGCGGGCCGGGCAGGTCCACGGTGAGCAGACTGCGGATCCCGGCCGGCTTCCGCCCAGGGCGAGCACCCGGTCGGACAGGTAGACGGCCTCGTCGATGTCGTGGGTGACCAGCAGCACCGTGATGCCGAGGTGCTCGCGGACCCGCAGCAGCAGGTCCTCCAGGTCCGCCCGGGTCTGGGCGTCCACCGAGGCGAACGGCTCGTCCATCACCACCGCGGCCGGCCGGTAGGCCAGCGCCCGCGCGATCGCGACCCGTTGCTGCATTCCGCCGGAGAGCTGCCAGGGGTAGGAGTCGGTGAAGTCGGAGAGACCGACCTCGGCCAGTGCCTCACGTGCGGTCCGGTCCCGCTCGTCCTTGGCCACGCCCGCCGAGCGCAGCGGCAGGACGACGTTGTCGAGCACGCTGAGCCAGGGCATCAAGGACCGGCTGTAGTCCTGGAAGACGATGGCCAGGCCGCGCGGCGGCGACTCGATCGGCCGGCCGTCGAACAGCACCTGGCCCTCGCTGGGGCGGCGGAGCCCGGTCAGGCACTCCAGGAGCGTGGTCTTGCCGACGCCCGACGGTCCGACGATGCACATCAGCTCGCCGCGGCCGACCTCGAAGTCCAGGCCCTGAAGGACCTGACGTTCGCCGTAGCTGTGGCCGAGCCCGCGGACCTGCATGATCGGGTCGGTGACGCCGGTGTCCGGAGCGTCCATGTCTGGGGTGGTCTGCGCCTTCATCGCTGATCCTCCTTCTGCTTGGTGTAACCGCGGTGCCAGGCCAGCGCCCAGGCCTCGACGAGGCCGAAGGCCCTGTTCGCCGCGTAGCCGATCAGGCCCAGCACGATCAGGCCCGTCCACATCGCGACGATGTCGAACGTGCGCTGGGAATTGAGGACGAAGTAGCCGAGCCCGCCCGGACTGCCGACCATCTCGGTGAGCACCATCGCCACCACCGACATCGACAGCGCCACTCGGGCGCCGGCGAAGACCTGGGGCATGGCGGCGGGGACGACGACGTAACGGATCCGGTGCCAGGCGCTCAGCCGGTCGCCGGCCGCGACCTGGTGCAGGACCGGGTCGACGGACCGGACGCCCTCGACGGTGTTGAGCAGGATCGGCCAGGTGGAGACGAAGGCGATGGTGACCACCTTCATGTCGTCGTCGGTGCCGAGCAGCAGCATCATGATCGGCAGCAGCGCCACGCTGGGCAGCGCCCGCATGAACTCCACCAGCGGCCGGGTCGCGTCCTCCAGGGCCGGGAGGGAGCCGAGCACCAGGCCGAGGACCACGGCGCCGACGAATCCGATCCCGAAGCCGGCGACCAGCCGGACCACGCTGGGCAGCGCGTCCTCGAGGAGGTGGTCGAAGAACCACAGGTCGACGAAACGGTCGGTGATCTCCGAGAGAGCGGGCCAGTAGAGCGAGGTGCTGCCGGCACTGAGCCACCACCAGGCGGCGACCAGCAGAACCGGGAGCCACACTTCCCGCGCGACCAGCGAAGCGACCTTCAGCGTCCGGTTCATGCCGCACCTCCCTTGCGGACCGAGGGGTGCCACCACAGCACGCGGCGCTGCAGCAGCACGAAGAACAGGTTGAGCAGCAGGCCGAGGACCGCCGCGGTGAACGAGTACACGAACGCCCGTTCGGTGTCGTTGATCTGCATCGCCTGCAGCAGTACGTAGCCGAGACCGTCGGAGCCGCCGAGGAACTCCGAGCTGATCGCCATCAGCAGCGAGATCGTCGCGGCGATCCGCAGGCCGACGAAGACGAACGGGAACATCGACGGCGCCACCAGGTGGCGCAGCGAATGCCACCGCGAGAGGTGGTAGGCACGCCCGACCCGGCGCAGCTGGGGCGAGATCTCCCCGACCGCGTAGGAGGTCTGGATGATGATCGGCCAGACCGCCGAGACCAGGATCAGGACCAGGCCCAGATCGCGGGTCGCGCCGAAGAGCAGCAGGAACAGCGGCAGCAGCGCGATCGCGGGAACCGTCCGGCCGAAGTCGAGGATCAGCTGGGTGCTGCGCCGGGCGTGTTCGTTGGAGCCGATCAGCAGACCCACCGGGAGGCCGACCAGCACGGCGAGTGCCAGCCCCAGCAGGGCCGTCTCGACCGAGGTGGCGATGTTCGACCAGTAGGCGCCGGTTCCGGCCAGGTCGACCGCGGACCGGAAGCTCTCCAGCGGCGTCGGGAAGTCGCTGGAGGCCCCGGGCCCGAGGGCGAACAGGTACCAGACGACGAGCGCGACGAAGATCGCCAGCAGCCGGTTGGCCAACCGCCGGACGCCGGACGACGCGGCCTTGGGCTTCGTACCGGTCACCGTCCTGGGTTTCGTGCCGATCACGGTCCGACCAGCTTCGCGGCGTCTGGGGCACCCTTCTCGAACAGGTCGTACTTGTTCATGTACTCGACCGAGAATTCGACGTCCTCGGCGGTGAGCGGCTTCTCGGTGTAGACCGGGAACGCAGCCTTCTCCAGGAGGCCGGCGTCCGCGCCGAGGACCTCGGCGGCGGTCTTCACCAGCAGCTCACGGTCGCCGTTGACCGCCTTGTTGCCCTCGCGCACGGCTTCGGCGAAGTTCTTGACGGTCTCCTTGTTCGCCTCGGCGAACTCCCGGGTGGTGACCCAGACGTATGCCACGCCGCCGCCGCCGGAGTTGACCGGGGCCAGGGGGCGCAGGTCGCCCTTGGCGCGCTCCACGGTGCCCACCGGTTCGGGTGTGGTGGTCGCGTCCACCTGGCCGGACTTCAGGGCGGCCAGGGTGTCCGGGGACTCGACGAACTTGATGGAGGAGCTGTCGCCGCCGGCCTCGTCGACGGAACCGCGCAGGTCGACCCAGGGCGCGCTCTTGATCTGCGGCACCCCCACGGTCTTGCCGGTCAGGTCGGCCAGCGACTTGATCGGGGAGTCCTTCTGGACCCACACATTGGCGAAGCTGAACTCCTCCTGGCCCTTGGGGATGCCCCCGTTGGTCGCACCGGCGACGTAGACCAGGTCGACGCCCTGGCCCGCGGCGACCAGCGAGGTGGCCGTGTCGACCAGAGCGAGGTCCACCTTGCCGCCGAGCAGCTGCGGGATCATCTCGGTGGACGTCTTCGCCGTGCTGATCTCGACGTCCAGGTCGTGCTTCTCGAACACGCCCTCCTCGTCCGCGGCGAAGGTCGGGACACCGTTGAGCGAGGCGAAGACGGCGAGATTGAGCGGCCCGTCGGCCGACGCGTTCGAGCCGGAGCCGTCGGAGGAGCAGGCGGTACAAAAGGCCAGCGCCGCGACGGCGGTCGCGGCGACAGCGCGAAAACGAGTGGAAGCCATGAGGGTCCAGTCCTTCTGTCGTGCCCGGGAGTGCGGCTCGTTCGGAGGTTTCGTCCGTGGCGGGCATGACGACAGTCGCAAAACGGGGCCCTCGAGTGGCCCGATCCCTCACCAATCGGAATTTCGACTCGGCTCTCGAGGAAACCTCGACGGAACGCAGGGCGTCGCGTACGTTCCGTGTACACGTAACGTTCTGGCTGAAAATAGTTGGCCGACGGGCAACGCCGGTCGCAGGCGGGATGGAGTCGAGATGAGTGAGATCAACGGCAAGCGCGGCGTGCTGGCGCGGGCCTTCGACATCCTCGGCTGCTTCACCGGCGGCGGGCCCGAGCGCTCGGTCGCCGACATCTGCGCGGTGACCGACCTGCCGCCGGCGACCGTGCACCGTATGTTGGCCACCCTCTCCGAGCACGGCGCGATCGAGCGGACCGGCCGTGGCCGCTACCGGCTCGGCCCGCGCCTGTGGCGGCTCGGCCACGGTGTCCCGGACATCCGGCTGCTGCGCGACTGCGCCCGCCCGGCCCTGGTCGACCTGCACGCGAGCACGCGGCTGCCGGTCGCCCTGGTGACCCGCGACGGCGACCGGCTGCACATCATCGACAAGATCGCCGGGCGCAGTACCGTCCGGGTCTGGGAGCAGTTCGGGTCGCCGACGCTGGACGAGCACCCCGCCGGTCTGGTCCTCCTGGCCTGGGGACAGGACCTGGACCGCCGGCCGACGTCGCGTCCGTTGCGCAGCGAGGAGCAGTTCGCCTGGCGACAGACGCTCGCCCAGGTGCGGCAGAACGGCTTCGCGCACTCTCCCACCGGCACGCAGCACACTTCCCCGCTGGTCTGGGCGGCCGCTCCCGTCTTCGCCGAGGACCAGACGGTCGGCACCTGCGTGATGATCGGCGGGCGCCGGGGCCAGCACCCGCCGGTGGCGCTGGGCCGCCAGGCCCGAATGACCGCCCGGGACATCTCCGCAGGCCTGCGCGGCCGTGACGAGGACACCACGCTCGGCAGGACACACGCCTGACGGGGCGGGCCCTTGCCGCGGAGGCCACCCGGGCGAACGACCTCGTCAGCAGGTGAGCCGGGGTGAGCCGCCGACGCGAGCGGCGGACCCCGACGCCGCAGCGCTCGGCGCACCGCCGTGGAGGTGCTGCCAGACGAGCTGGAAGTCGTGGCCCCGCACGTCAGCACGCCGGCCATGCGCTGCACCGGTGTCGGGCCGGCCGGCACGCGCACGCGTGGCCTGCTCCGCCGACAGCCGGGCCCACTCGCTGCGCCCCGCTCACCAACTCGCTTTCCGCTGGATGCGAGCCGCGGACCGCTCGGCGCCTCGTCCTCCGAGACTGGTCACCGTGGGTCGCCGGGCGGCCCGCAGGCCACCCATCGAGAGGACAGCCGTGAGCGTCGCCTCCCCCGTGCCGCAGCAGGTCGGCGCGACCGCGCAGCTGGTCGACTTCATCTGCAGACGGGACCGCCGTACCGAGCCCGCCACCCGCGCGGCCCTGCGCGGACTGACGGTCGACACCGTCGGGGTCGCCGTCGCCGGACTCACCACACCGGCGGCCATGCTGGTGCGCGACTGGGTCGAGGACCAGGCACCCTCCGACACCGTCGCGCCGGCCGGGACGGCGGCCGTGTGGGGCTCCACGAGCAGGCTCGGGCCCGCCGACGCCGCCCTGGTCAACGGCACCGCCGCACATGCTCTGGACTGGGACGACGCCGCTCCCTCGATGGCGATGCACCCCGCCGCCGTCCTGCTGCCCACACTCTTCGCGCTCGCCGCCCGCCGCCCGGTGACCGGCGCCGAACTCGACGCCGCCTACAGCGTCGGCTCCGCCGTCTTCCGCGCGGTCTCCGAGGCACTCCCGCACGCCGTCCACTACGGCCGGGGCTGGCACAACACCTCCACCACCGGACGGCTTGCCGCCACCGCCGCCGCCTGCAGACTGCTCGACCTGGACGGCGGTACGGCCGCCCACGCCCTGGGCATCGCCGCCTCCCAGGCGTCCGGAAGCCTGGCGAACTTCGGCACGATGACCAAGCCGATGCACGCCGGCCTGGCAGCGCGGGACGCCGTGATGGCCGTAGGGCTGGCCGGCCGTGGCTTCACCGCCAACCCCGCCCAGCTGGAGGCACGCGGCGGCTTCCTCGACCTCTTCGGCGACCACGACCCGCGGCGCACAGCGGTCCTGGGCGAGCGGCTGGAACACTGGGTGACCGGTTGGGTCGACGACTACGCGCTCAAGGCCTATCCCTCCTGCTTCGCCACCCAGCGCGCGATCGACGCGGGACTCTCCCTGCGCGAGGAACTGGGCGCCGACGTCGACCGGGTCTCGCGGATCGCGGTGACCCTCGAGCACGGTGGCACCCGGCCACTGCGGGACACCGCTCCGAGCAACGGACTCGAGGCCAAGTTCTCCCTGGAGTACACCCTCGCCGTCGCCCTGCTGACCGGGGACGTGCTGCTCAGCGACTTCACCGACGAGGCCCTGAAGCGGCGGGGTGTCGCCGAGCTGATGGCCCGGATCGAACTCACCGAGCGGCCGCCGGCCGAGGAGCCGGGCCACACCGTCGTCCGGCTGCACACCGACGACGGCCGACTCCTGGTCCGCGATGTCCACCACTCCCGCGGCGACTCGCACCGGCCGCTGTCGCCCGCCGAGCTGGCGGCCAAGTTCCACCAGTGCGTGGGACGGGGCCCCGTGAACGAGTCCTGGCTCGCCGCGCTCCACACCGTCCCGGACGCCGATGAACCGCAGGACCTGCAGACACTCCTCGCCGGCCCGCCCGTCCACGGCGGCTGACCCGGCCTCCCGCCTCCCCCGGACGCAACCCGCACCGCGTCGCCGTACCCGACACCAGGAGAGATCCGACCATGACCGACACCTTCACCGAGGAAGCGACCAGCCGCTTCGTGGAACTGCCGAGCGGGCGCGTCCACTACCACGAGTACGGCGAGGGGCACCCGCTCGTCCTGCTGCACGGCTCCGGCCCCGGCGCGACCGGCTGGAGCAATTTCGCGGCGAACATCCGCGAGCTGGGCAAGCGGTTCCGCTGCCTGGCCGTCGACATGCCCGGCTGGGGCAAGTCCGACCCGGTCGGTTACGACCACCGGGACCACGCCGCGACCGCGCTGGAGTTCCTCGACGCGCTGGAGATCGAGAAAGCGGCGTTCATCGGCAACTCGATGGGCGGCGCCACCTCGATCATGTTCGCCGCGACCCACCAGGAGCGGACCAGCCACCTGGTCACCATGGGCGCCGGGGTCGGCGGCGCCCACCTCTTCGTGCCCGGCGGCGGGCCGAGCGAGGGCGTGCGGGTGCTGCAGCGGACCTACCGCGAGCCCACCGAGGAGAACTTCCGCGACCTGGTCGACGTGATGACCTTCGATCCGGCGCACGCTTCGGAGGAACTGGTCCGCCAACGCCACCGGGCCGCGGTCGAGCGTCCGGACCACCTCGCCAACTTCGCCGACGGGCTCGGCAGGCCGCGCCCGCACATGGCCACCCACGCCCAGATCGCCGGCATCACCGCGCCGGCACTGTTCTTCCACGGCCGCGACGACCGGGTCGTGCACTACGAGAGCTCGCTGAAGCTGGTCTCACTGGTGCCGCGCTCCCGGATGGTGCTGCTGGCCGGCTGCGGCCACTGGGCCCAGCTCGAGCACGCCGACGAGTTCAACCGCACCGTCACCGACTTCCTTCTCCACAACTGAGGAAGAAAGGGCTTCTGCCATGCACGAGGTACACGAGCGGATCCTGGCCCGCGCCGAGGAGATCGCCGCCGAGGCCGCACCCAGCGACGAGCTGGGCCGGCTGACCGACAAGGCCGCCGAGGTGCTGCGCTCCAGCGGCGTCATCCGGATGCTCCAGCCGACCGAGTTCGGTGGCTACGAGGCCGACCCGGTCGCCTTCTTCCGCACCCTGCGTGACATCGGCGTCCAGTCCTCCTCCGCGGGCTGGGTGGCCGGTGTGGTCGGCGTCCACGCCTTCGAGGTGGCCCAGATGGACATCACCCTGCAGAAGGAGATCTGGGGCGAGGACCCGGACACCTGGATCGCCTCGCCGTACGCCCCGCTGGGGCGCGCGACCCCGGTCGAGGGCGGGTTCCGGTTCTCCGGCCGCTGGCCGTTCTCCTCGGGCACCGACCACTGCCGGTGGATCATCCTCGGCGGCCTGATCGTGGACGAGGACGGCAGGCCGGTCCCGGGCGGACTGCGCCACTTCGTCCTTCCGCGGGCGGACTACGAGATCATCCAGGACTCCTGGGACGTCGTGGGGCTGCGCGGTACCGGCAGCAAGGACATCCTGATCGAGGACAAGTTCATCCCGGAGCACCGGATCCTCGATCCGCTTCCGATGGAGGACGGCGGCCTGGCCCACCAGGTTGGTCGCGGTGACTCGCCGCTGTACCGGATGCCGTTCCACCCGATGTTCACCGCGGGCATCACCACCGCCACCGTCGCGATGGCGCAGGGCGCCCTGGCGGCGTTCGTCGCCTCGATGCGAGGCCGGGTCACCGCACGCGGGGTGAAGACCGCCAACGACCCGCACCAGCTCGCCGTGCTCGGCCGGGCGATCTCCGACCTGGAGGCCGGCGAGGTCCAGCTCTTCGACGACATCCAGCGGATGTGGGAGCAGGCACAGCGTGACGAGCGGTTCTCGCCCGAGGAACGGGTTCGGGTCCGCCGCAACCAGGTCCGCATCGCCCGTCGCGCGGTCGATGCCGTCGACGAGTTGTTCCTGCACGCCGGCGGCACGGCGCTGCGCAGCGACTCCACGCTGCAGCGGTGCTGGCGTGACATCCACGCCGCGATGAACCACGCCAGCAACAACGCCGACCCGATCTACCAGGCGTACGGCCTGAACACATTCGGTCACCCGTTGCCGGCGTCGGTGCTCTTCTGAGAGCCCCTCAGGACGTTCTGTCGCAGTTCGAGCCACCCGCATGTACCTGTGACGCGCCGACGCGACACCCGCGTCCCGCACGGCGAGCACCTCACCCCCACGTTCCTCCTCGGAGATAGCCCGCATGTCCGTTCCGCAGCACAGCACCACCGCCCCGAGGAGGCGGGCACGAGCGCCGGCGAGTCCGCCGCCGTGACCGAGGCGGCAGCCGTTCTGGAGGAGGCCGCCCGCACCGGTGTGCCGTGTCCGCCGGTCCGCACGCTCCTGCCCGCAGGAGACCTCGACGCCGCGTACGCGGTGCGGCGGCGGCACGTCGCGCGCGGCGTCGCGGCGGGCCGGCGGCCGGTGGGCCACCCGCGGCAAGGCGATCATCGTCCTCGACCCGGCCGAGCCGCCGCTGATCATGCGGGACACCGTGCACTGCCTGGTCGGCGACTGCGACGAGGCGGCGGTGACCGCCTCGGTGCAGGAGATGGTCGCCCGCGTCCAGGCCTACGTGCCCGGTTACCGGCTCAAGCAGAGGGTGCAGTTCGAGCGCGTCGCCGCCGACGACCCGCTGCGCTCGCTGCTCCCGCAGGCCTCCCGGACCGGCGGGGCGGCCAAGGTGTCGGTCTTCCTCGAAGTGGAGGGCGCCGCCCACTACCTGCCCGCCTACGCCGGCAACCTCGACATCATGACCTCGGCCGCGCTGCGCACCGCCGAACGCATGGCCGCCCACCGCGCCACGGAGGTGGCATCCCGATGACTTCCCTCTACGTCCAGGACGTGACCCTGCGGGACGGCATGCACGCCGTCCGCCACCGCTACACCGTCGAGCAGGCCCGCACCACCCCACAGCCATGACGGTCCGCCGCGACGGAAGAGGACGGGGGCCGTCGCGGCGGCCGGTTCAGGCGAGGACCTGCTGCCCTGGGGGCATGGAGTCCCCCGGCGTCCCGTGCCCCTGCGTGAACCGTGGCAGGGCGTGCGGGCCGGTCGGCAATGGGTCGTGGACGACGCGTTCGGCAGGATGCCCGGCGCGGACGAGCCCGTCCGTCACCGTACGGACCATGTCCGGTGGTCCGGCGATCAGGGTGCGCCCCTCGGCGAGGGGGGCGCTCCGGGTCACCGCGAGGACAAGGCGGTCGTACCTGCCCTCGGTCGGCGCCCCACCCGTCATCGGGACCACGGTCAGCCACGAGTGACGTTGTTCGAGGCCGGTCAGATACTCGATGTCGTGGAGGTCGGACAGCGAGTCGGCGCCCAGGAAGAGCCCTACCCGGCGCACCCGATGCGCGGATGACCGCCGCACACTGCTGGCCAGCTCCTGCAGCAGCGCCTTCACCGCGGCCCAGCCGGTGTCCCAGGCGACCAACTGCAAGGTGTCCGGGGGCTCCGCGTCGAGCGTCAGGTTGCCCTTGGGCGGCCCGAGCCGTACCTCGTCCCCGGGCGCGGTGTGGCGCACCAGCATCTCGCTGACTCCGCCGGGGCCACTGCGCCGGACGTGCAACTCGAGCTCCCCGTCCGGGCCGGGCCCGTCGGCCAGGTAGTACGGACGCCACGTGTGCGGCAGCCGGGCGCACTCCAGCGTGGTGTACTGGCCTGCCCGGTACCGGAAGGTCTCGTGCGGCAGGAGGCGGAGTACCGCCAGGTCCGGCCCGTACAGCCGGTGGTCCGTCACCGTGGCGCGCCAGCACGGCGGTTCGCGCAGCGCGGCCTCCGCGCCCCGGATCATGGCGGTGACGCCGAGTTGCAGCATCCGCATCCACGCCCGCTCGAGCTCCGGACTCCAGTACTCGCCCGCGCGGACCCGCAGCGCTTCGCACAACGCGTCCTTGAACGCCGTGTACTGCGCCGGGCGCACGCCGAGTTTGCGATGGTCGCGGCCGAGCTGGGTGAAGGTCCTGGTGATCTCCTCGGGGCGGTGCAGGTGCTCGATCAGATACCAGAACGCCCGCGCCAACTGCGCCTGCTGGAACGCCATCGTGGCGGGGAAGAGCGACCGCAGTGAGGGATGCCGTGTGAACAGCGCCCGGTACAGGTCGGTGATCAGTTCGTCGAGCGGAGCCACCAGGTCCAGGTCGCGCATGATGATCTGCCGGTCGCCGGCCGCGTCGTACGTCTCTTCGGCAGTCTCTTCGGCCGGGGCCGGCCGCCGCGGCCGGTGCCCAGGTCGCTCCCGGAGGAGAGCAACCGCTGACGCAGCCGCATCGCGTCGTGCCGGGCGAGGAGTGCGTGGTACGTCCTGTCTTCCGCGCTCATGGTCAGCGGACTCTCCCCGTCTCGCGCCCGGCGGCGACCTGTACGGGGCCGGGTCCGGTCCCGACCGGGGCGGCGACCGGAACGGGAGCCCACCGGTCCGGTCGGTGCGGGGCCTTCGCTGGAAGCGGGCGGCAGGGTCGGGACATGGCTGGGCTCCTTGAGGAACGTGTCGAGGATGCGGGGGCGGCTCGACGGTGAACAGACTCCGAACCGCCGGGTTCTGGCGGGAGAAACCGCAGGTCAGTATGGCATCTGGGATATATGCCCCAAGGGCCCTGGTGGAAAGGGACGCTGGGCCCTGGACAAGGGCGAGTGCGCGTGCCGCGCCCGACCTGTACGCATACAAGCGGAGCGCTCCCACTGTTTCCGGTCGCGGGAGCCGTGATCCTCAACGAGGCCGAACGTGCTGTTCGGCCTCTCCGTCAGGAGGCGCCGGCGTGCGAGCCGAGCCGTGACCTGCTGCTCGAACTGTTCCCCCGCCAGGGGCGGAAGGCGCCGGTCGATGAGCGACAACGGCACCGCGCACAACGCATCCGCCGACGGTGTTCCCGGCACGCGGCCCGGCCTGCCGACCGGGCCGCGCGTGCCCGTCAGCCGTCTTTGCCCATGGCCCTGCGCACCGTGTCCTTGGTGCGGTCCATGAGGGCGGCGACCGGTCCGAGCGCCACGTTCTTCGCCGCGGACTCCACGCCCGGGTGCGGATGGGTGGGGGCCATGGCTTCCGCGGCCTTGATGGCCTTGGCCATGGCGGCGAGGCTGGTGGCGTCTGCGCTGCGGCGGATGTGGATGAACTCGTAGCGTTCCTCGGCCCGCGCGTGCTCCTGGACGTCCTGGCGCAGCTTCAGCAGCTGTGGCATGAACTTCGGGTCGTCGGTGTCGAGATCCTCCAGGGCGGCCAGCGTCTCCTTGGCCGCCTTCTCCTCGGTGAGCCGTTCCTCGACGACCTTTTCCCCGCCCGGCAACGCGCGTCGGGCGAAGGGGTGGACGACCTCCTCCTCGGCGGTCTCATGCACGGCCAGCAGCCGCACGAGGCGACGGAAGGCGTCGCGGCGCTCCTCACCGGTGGTGGCCTCGACCTCGTCGAAGAGGTTGCGGATGTCACCGTGCTGGCGCATCAGCAATGCCACCACGTCGGTGTCCTTGGCGTGGTCGTCCCCGGCCTGCGGGGTGTGCAGCTCGGACATCTCGGCTCCCCTCACTTCTCGCGCATGGCGGGGTCGGGGTGCGCGCCCTCGGACTCGACGCGGTACTCGCGGCCGAACATCGCGTCGTGCTCGGCCATGACCCGCTCGCTCGGCGGCTCCTCACCGCCGTGGATCTGCTCCTGCATCTTCTCGAACCGCTCGTGCGCCTCGCGCACGTAGCCCGCACCCAGCGTGGTCAGGTCCATCTGCGTGTCCAGCAGCTCGCGCACGTAGCCCTTGTTCGGCTCGAAGGTGAGGACGTTGGGCAGCTCGGGCGCCAGTACGGAGGCGGGGTCGCGTCCGTCGTGCCGGCGCATCAGGTCACAGGCCGCGTGCAGATGCTCCAGCTCCATGTTCAGGTGCAGTTCCCAGATCGCCTTCACCCTGGGGTCGCTCTCCTGCTCCATGAACGAGTGGTACAGGTAGCACTCGTTGTACTCGTGGTTGACCAGCTGCTCCCACCACGTCTCACCCGGGTCGACGAGCGACTCGTAGTGGGTGACGTGCTCCTCCTCGATCAGCCCGATCTCCTGGTACAGCTGCCGGGCGATCGGCTCCATGTAGGTGGGGCCGGTGTTCATGTAGAAGTTCATGGTCTGCTGCTCCGCCGACATGATCGTCAGCGCGTGCAGCTTCGACAGCGGATTCGTCTGGTCCTTGGCGTACGGATCACGCACGTTGTCGACCGGGTCGCGGTGGTGGAACTTCGTGGGCCGGCCGGGCATGACCTCGGTCAGGTCGTCGACGATCGACTCCGCCTTGCGGTGCTCGATCATCTCGTACAGGTTCGCGTACCGGTACAGGTGATCGAAGTCCTCCAGCACCCCGAACTGGTACGCCTGCTTCAGATACGGGTCCGGCTCCATCCGCGCCACCCACGCCGTGAGGTCGACGGCGACCTGCTCGTAGGCAATGGTGGTCTCCAGCACGGACGAGACGCCGGGCAGGAGCCAGTTCACCACCTTCTGCTGCTGGGCCTCGATGTACCGGGTCTGCGCCAGCTGCCGCTTGACCTCCGGATCGACCGTATGGCGGGCCAGGTGGTGGCTGAACATGATCGCCTCGACCTCGATGCCGTTCATCGTGATGATGCGGCAGCGGGTGTACGGGTCGCAGTGGTCCGGATCGATCGGCTGCACATTCAGCTCACGCCAGTTGCGCACCTGGCGGTCCAGCGGGATGCCCCGCTGCTCCAGAGGGTTGAACGTCATGGAGGGCTCTCCTCGTTGAAGGACCGGGCGGGCGAAGTACCCCCGTCGCCGTACCGCATGGCCGCGACCCAAGGCACCCCCGTCATGTTTCAGTCACCCAGGGCCGCCCGCCACCGCACACGCCCGGAGGAGTGGGCGAGCCCTCCCTCCGGGCACGGGGGTGGACCGTCCGACTGCGCCGAGCGGGTGCCTCGAAGGCCAGGTGCGGAGCTTCTCGGTCATGGCCCCAGGGCCGCTTTCGGTCTCTGCCTCGCTCGCACCCGGGCGGGCCGGCACCGGTCGGTACGGCGGCCGAGGGCCTCCCCACGGGGCCGGTCGGCGCCCACCCGGGCCGGATTGCTCCGGGGGCGCACCGTGGCGGCGTACCGCCCTGGTGAGTCCGGCCACGGCACGGCCTGCGGCGGGTTCCCCTCGGTCATGACCTCCAGCCCTGCCGTGCACGTCGGCCCTCGGGACGCGGCGCCGGGGCCCCGCGCGGACGAGCCGGCGGACGACAGCCGGATTCGGTCCCGGCGGACCGTCCACGGCCCCGCCGGCTCCCTCGCCGCCCTCCGGCGGGCCGGAGCGGGGACGTCGCCACCTGGGGCTGCGACGCCTCGCACGGACCGCCGTACGTGTCCCGGACCTTCGCCGGCCGCTGCTCGGACCTCGGGGTCACGCAGTTCATGGGCGCGGTCGGCAGCAGCGCGGACAACGGGGCCTGCGCGAGCTTCCACACCGCCCTGAAGTGCGAGACCCTCCAGGGCGCCCGCGACTGCGGTGACCCAGCCACCCGCGGAAGCACGGTCTTCGCCTGGCTGCCCCGCGACCACACCCGCCGCCGGCACTCCGCCAACGAACACCTCGGCCCCCACACGAACACGTGTCCACCATCACGGGGGAAGACCCACCCACTCGGACGGGTGAACAGTCAGGCGTTCGGCCCAGAAACGTCGGCGTCGACATGCGGCGCCGACTCGGCAGGATTATCTTGCCCTGGGAGGGTTACGCGCTGCCCCGTCACGCAGACCTGCACGGCAGGGGCACTTGCTCGTCTGCCCCGGCCATGTCCGTCTGTGCACCGACTGCTGCCGATTGAGGGAACTCATGGCGACTCATACGACTGAACCGGTGGCTCCGGTCCCGGCGGCGCAGGGACGCCGCAGCCGGGGGCAGGTGATTGTTTCCTGGCTGACGACAACGGATCACAAGAAGATCGGGCATCTCTATCTGGTCACGTCGTTCGGGTTCTTCCTGGTCGGCGGAGTGCTGGCGATGGCGATGCGGGCGGAACTGGCGCGCCCCGGCCTGCAACTGCTCTCCAACGAGCAGTACAACCAGGCGTTCACGATGCACGGCGCCATCATGCTGCTGCTGTTCGCCACTCCTACCTTCGCCGGTTTCGCCAACGCGATCATGCCGCTGCAGATCGGTTCCCCGGACGTCGCCTTCCCCCGCCTGAACATGCTGTCGTACTGGCTCTTCGCCTTCGGCGGTCTGATCGTTCTGAGCAGCTTCCTCACACCCGACGGCGCGGCCGACTTCGGCTGGACCGCCTACCCCCCGCTCAGCGGACCCACCCGCGCCCCCCAGCTCGGCGGTGATCTGTGGATCATGGGGCTGGCGCTGGCCGGCTTCGGCACGATCCTCGGCGCGGTCAACTTCATCACCACCATCATCTGCATGCGCGCCCCCGGCATGACCATGTTCCGCATGCCGATCTTCACCTGGAACGTGCTGCTCACCTCGGTGCTGGTGCTGCTCGCCTTCCCCGTCCTGGCAGCCGCGCTGCTGGCACTGGAGGCCGACCGCCGCTTCGGCGCCCAGATCTTCAGCCCCGAGAACGGCGGACCGATCCTGTGGCAGCACCTGTTCTGGTTCTTCGGCCATCCCGAGGTCTACATCATCGCGCTGCCGTTCTTCGGCATCGTCAGTGAGGTCATCCCGGTCTTCTCCCGTAAGCCGATCTTCGGCTACATGGGTCTGATCGGCGCCACCATCGCCATCACCGGCCTGTCCGTGACCGTATGGGCCCACCACATGTTCGCCACCGGTGCCGTACTGCTGCCGTTCTTCTCCTTCATGAGCTTCCTGATCGCCATCCCCACCGGGGTGAAGTTCTTCAACTGGATCGGCACCATGTGGAAAGGATCGCTGTCCTTCGAACCTCCGATGCTCTGGTCCATCGGCTTCCTGGTCACTTTCCTCTTCGGCGGCCTGACCGGCGTCATCCTCGCCTCGCCGCCCTTGGACTTCCATGTCCACGACAGCTACTTCGTCGTCGCGCACTTCCACTACGTGGTGTTCGGCACGGTCGTCTTCGCGATGTTCGCCGGCTTCAGCTTCTGGTGGCCCAAGATGACCGGCACCATGCTCGACCAGCGCCTGGAGAAGATCCACTTCTGGACGCTGTTCGTCGGCTTCCACACCACCTTCCTGATCCAGCACTGGCTCGGCGCCGAGGGCATGCCCCGCCGCTACGTCGACTACCTCGCCGCCGACGGCTTCACCGCACTCAACACCGCCTCCTCCATCGGCGCGTTCCTGCTCGGCCTGTCCACCCTGCCCTTCCTGTACAACGTGTGGAAGACCGCCAAGTACGGCAAGCGCGTCGAGGTCGACGACCCGTGGGGCTACGGCCGCTCTCTGGAGTGGGCCACTTCCTGCCCGCCGCCGCGCCACAACTTCGTCACACTGCCGCGCATCCGCTCCGAATCCCCCGCCTTCGACCTCCACCATCCGGCCGTGGCCGCGTTGGACGAGAAGGAGAACACCGGTAAACGCGACGTGATCGACGCCTCGGGCCATGAGAGTGACCGGTCGTGATCACGGGGTGCGGCAGTCACCCGCCGGTCGGCCGGGTCTCGGCCCCCGTCGCGGAAGGCCAAGGACCACCTCATGGCTCAGGCTCAGGCTCATCACGGCGAGGCGCATCGAGAGGCCGAGGACATCACTCGCCACTACGTCATGCGACGCCTCGGCCTCACCCACCGCATGCTGCGGGTCACAGTCGAACGGGCAGCCCGGCTGGGACAGGAGTACGAGAGCAGTTGCGCCACTCTCCGACGTGACTTGAAAGCGGTCACCGGAGGCTGAGTGCCCTGGAGGCACCGGGCGTAAGCGTCCGTGTACGAGACGTTCACCGGGGAGATCGGCCGGCCGCGGTGCGGTGCTGAAACCCTGAGGCCGCGTGCCCCGCCGGCCACCGGCGGGGAGAAGCCGATGCGGGTGCCGGCCGGAGGCGGACCGGCGCACGCGTGGCCTGCGCGACCGGCCTCACCGACGTCCGAGGCCTCCAGGACGCCGACCGCAAGGTCCTTCGTCGGCGACGGCGTCGACGACGCGCCCGCCCTCGCCGCCGCCCACACGGGCGTCGCCATGGGGCGCGCGGGTTCCGACCTGGCCCTGGAGACGGCGGACGCGGTCGTCGTACGGGACGAGCTCGCGGCCGTGCCCGCGGTCGTACGGCTGTCCCGGGCCGCCCGCCGCCTGGTCGTGCGGAACCTCGTCATCGCGGGGGCGGCCATCACCGGCCTGGCTCTGTGGGACCTGATCGGCCACCTCCCGCTCCCGCCCGGCGTCGTCGGCCACGAGGGCTCGACCGTACTGGTCGGCCCCAACGGACCGCGGCTGCCGCGCGAGTCGGCATGGCGAACCGGGGTGGTGCAGGCCGACCGAGGTTCATGTCGGATTTCCGCGAGACCGGGCCCGGCCCGTCCCCGATGCTGGACACATGCAGAAGGGGATGCACATCGACACCGAACGCTGCGTGCGGGCCGTCCAGTCCAAGGACGCGCGGTTCGACGGCTGGTTCTTCACCGCCGTCCTGACCACCGGCATCTACTGCCGGCCCAGCTGCCCGGCCGTACCGCCCAAACCCGAGAACATGGTCTTCCAGCCGAGTGCGGCGGCCTGCCAGCAGGCGGGGTTCCGGGCCTGCAAGCGGTGCCGTCCCGACACCAGCCCCGGATCCCCGGAGTGGAACCAGCGCGCCGACGCCGTGGCTCGCGCCATGCGGCTGATCGCCGACGGGACCGTGGACCGGGAGGGCGTGCCCGGCCTCGCCGCCCGGCTCGGCTACAGCGCCCGGCAGGTGGAACGCCAACTGCTCGCCGAGCTGGGCGCGGGGCCCCTCGCCCTCGCACGGGCGCAGCGCGCCCAGACCGCGCGGCTGCTCATCGAGACGACGGCCCTGCCGATGACGGAGATCGCCTTCGCCGCCGGGTTCTCCTCAGTCCGCTCCTTCAACGACACGGTGCGCGAGGTCTTCGCTCTCGCCCCGAGCGACCTGCGCGCCCGCGCCCCGAAGCGAACCCCCGGGACGCCGGGCACCCCTGCCAGCACTCCGGGGACTCCCGGCGCGCTGTCCCTGCGTCTGCCGTTCCGCGCCCCACTCAACCCCGACAACCTCTTCGGCCACCTCGCCGCGACCGCCGTACCCGGCGTGGAGGAGTGGAGGGACGGCGCCTACCGGCGCACGCTGCGGCTGCCGTACGGACACGGCGTCGTGACCCTGACCCCGCAGCCCGACCACATCGCCTGCCGCCTCACCCTCACCGACCCGCGCGACCTCACCGTCGCCATCAGCCGCTGCCGCCGTCTGCTCGACCTGGACGCCGACCCGGTGGCCGTCGACGACCGGCTGCGCACCGACCCGGTGCTCGCACCACTGGTCGACAAGGCGCCCGGTCGCCGGGTCCCGCGTACGGTCGACGAGGCGGAGTTCGCCCTCCGGGCCGTACTCGGCCAGCAGGTCTCCACGGCGGCCGCCCGCACCCACGCCGCCCGCCTGGTCACCGCGCACGGCGAACCGGTGGACGATCCGGACCCCGAGGGCGGCCTCACCCACCTGTTCCCGTCGCCCGAGGCGCTCGCGGCCCTGGATCCCGAGACCCTGGCCATGCCGCGCGCCCGCCGGACCACCTTCACCACCCTGGTCCGCGAACTCGCCGCCGGCGACCTCCGGCTGGGCGTCGGGAGCGACTGGCCCGAGGCGCGCGCGAAGCTCCTCGCCCTCCCGGGCTTCGGCCCCTGGACGGCCGACGTCATCGCCATGCGCGCCCTGGGCGACCCCGACGCGTTCCTCCCGACCGACCTCGGCATCCGCCGTGCCGCTCGCGGACTCGGCCTGCCGTCCACCCCGGCCGCGCTCACCGCACGCGCGGCGGCCTGGCAGCCCTGGCGGGCGTACGCGGTCCAGTACCTGTGGGCGACGGACAGCCACCCGATCAACTTCCTGCCTGTGTAAGGAAACCGCAGGGAAACAGAGAGCCGAAGCAGATGACGCAGACGAAGCAGCACACCGTGGCCGACAGCCCCTACGGCCCCCTGACACTCGTCGCCGACGACGGCGTGCTGTGCGGCCTCTACATGACCGACCAGCGCCACCGCCCGCCGGAGGAAACCTTCGGCATGGAGGTCCCCCCGCGCGAGCGAAGCCGAGCGTGGGGGAGCGACGACACTCCCTTCGCCGAGGCCAAGGAACAGCTGAAGGCCTATTTCGCGGGCGAGTTGAAGGAGTTCACCCTCGAACTACGTCTGCACGGCACCCTGTTCCAGCGTCGCGTCTGGGACCAGTTGACGCGCATCCCCTACGGCGAGACCCGCTCCTACGGCCAGCTCGCGGATGTACTCGGCAGTCCCAAGGCCTCCCGCGCGGTCGGCCTCGCCAACGGCCGCAACCCGATCGGCATCATCATCCCCTGCCACCGCGTCATCGGCGCGAGCGGCGGCCTCACCGGCTACGGCGGAGGCCTGGTCCGCAAACAGCGCCTGCTGGACTTCGAGCGCGGGACGGCCCTGTTCTGAGCGGCGATCCGGCCGAGAAGCTCGGGCAGGGCCGTGCCGATCGGTTCCCGGATGACCTCGTCGGCGCGGTCGTCGCACGGCGTCGGCTCGCCGCCGACCACGACGAGCCGGGCGCCGTGGTCGGCGGCGCCGCCCGAGAGGCCGGCGGCGGGCTGGACCTGGAGTCTGGTGCCGACGGCGAGGAAGGCGGTGCAGGTCTTGCTGAGCGCGAGTGCGCCGCCGAGCACCACGGGGTCGGGCCGCTCGCCGAGCACCACCGTCGCCGACTTGAGGATCCCGCCGCACACACGGCACGGCGGACCGCCCTCCCCGGCCCGACCCGGGCGAAGGCGTCCTCCACGGGACCCGCGCGTGGCACTGCCGTGCGGTTCCAGGACCTGGTGGGCAGGCATCCCGGCGAGCCGGTGCAGGCCGTCCACGTTCTGGGTGATGACCCGGTCAGTGCACCCGGTGCCCGTTCTCCAGTTCCGCCGTGTCCGAGCCGTCGGCGAGGACGTCCAGGGCGGCCAGCACCCGGCGCCCCAGGGAAGCCTGGAGATACCCGGCCAGCTCCTCGCGCGGTACGAGCCGCCAGGAGAGCAGCTCCTCCTCCTGCAACCGGATCGCCGCGAGGTCGTCCGCGCCGAGCACCCCGCCGTCGTACAGGTACGCCACCAGCGGGGGCCGCCCGGGCCCTCGCACCCAGTCCACCGCGAGCAGCCGCCCGAGCGCACGGTCGAGCCCGATCTCCTCGGCCGTCTCGCGCCGCGCACCCTGCCGTGGGGTCTCCCCGTCGTCCGACTCGATCGTGCCGCCGGGCAGCGTCCACCCCTCCCGGTAGTTCGGCTCGACGAGCAGCACCCGGCCCTCGCCGTCCCGGAACAGAGCGGCTGCCCCGGCGAGGACCCGGGGGAGCGAGGCGAGATAGGCGGCGAAGTCCTGAACGTGCTGTGTGGTGGTCATACGGGCAGGGTAGTGGCGCCGGAAAACGCCACCGTGACGACGGGGCGGCCCGACCGGGGCGCACGGCAGCACACCCCGGCCCCAAGATCGACACCGAACGGCGCACGCGCCGGGGCACACGAGCCACAGGAGCCGTCAGCCGCACCGCCCGTATCCCGGAGCCGGGATCAGACCGCTGTCCGTGCCAGCCTCAGCGTGCGCTCCGCCAGCTCACTGATGCGCACCCCGTCGAAGCCGAAGACGGCGGTGCGCACCGTGTCCTCCAGCGGGTCCTTCCACTGCTCCGGTACGGCCGATGCGCCGCACAGGACGCCGGCCACCGAGCCCGCCGTCGCCCCGTTGGAGTCGGTGTCCAGGCCACCCCGGACGGTCAGGGCGATGGTGCGGGTGAAGTCACCGTCGCCGAACAGGAGGCCGGCGGTGAGGACGGCGGCGTTCGGGACGGTGTGGATCCAGCCGAGGCCCGCCGTCTCCACCTCGAGCGCGCTGAGCGTGTCCTCCCAGGCCAGCCCGGTGTCGTGCAGGGCGCACACCCTGCGCACGGTGCGGGCCAGGCGGCAGCCCGCCGGGATCACCGTCAGCGCCTCGTCCACGGCGCGGCGCACCGTGCGCGCCGTGAACGCCGCCGAGACCAGTGCCGCCGCCCACATCGCGCCGTAGACCCCGTTGCCGGTGTGCGACAGCACCGCGTCCCGGCGGGCCAGCGAGGCCGCGCGGCGCGGGGCGCCGGGGGACGTCCAGCCGTGGATGTCGGCGCGGATCAGGGCACCGATCCACTCCTGGTACGGGTTGTCGTAGGTGGCCGTCAGCGGCGGTCTGCGGCCGTTCGCGAGGTTCCGGTACGCCGCACGTTCCGCCGTGAACGTCTGCAGATACGGCAGCCGCAGCAGCCACAGGTCGCCCACCTGTTCGGTGCTGAAACCGAAGCCGTGGGTCTCCAGCAGGTGCAGGCCGAGGATCGCGTAGTCGATGTCGTCGTCCCGGCAGCTGCCGTGGACGCGGCCACGGACGCAGTACCGCCACTCGGGGCGCAGGTCGCGGCGGTCGCTCTCGGTGAGCGGTTCGGGCAGGTAGTCGTCGAGGGGGAGGGCCGTCGCCCGGCGCAGGTAGCGGTGAATGCGTTCACGGGTCCACACCTCGCCCTGCTCGACCGGCTTGCCGAGCATGTTGCCCGCGATCCGGCCCAGCCAGCCCCCGAGGACGCGGTCGGCGAGGCCCGGTTCCGTATCCACAGCGGTCATGCGTCCGGTCTACCCGATTCCGGCCGCGACCGCGCCTTTCCGACCGGTGTCCGCCCGGTCCACGGGACGCGCAGCGCATGACGGTGCGGGTGCCCGCCGGTTAGGGTCGCAGGGGCGCGCGACCGGCTTCGACACGCGTACGGGGCCCGGAGAGCAGGGGGATTGCGAAAGTGGCGGACGCTGCAGTGAGCGGTACTCGATCAGCACGGTCGGCACAGTCGGCGCAACGGGTGCTCGTCGCCGCGGACAAGTTCAAGGGGTCGCTGACGGCCGTGCAGGTCGCCGAGCGGGTGACGGCCGGGCTGCGTCGGGTGGTGCCGGACCTCGAGGTCGAGGCGCTGCCCGTGGCCGACGGCGGTGACGGCACGGTCGCGGCGGCGGTCGCGGCCGGCTTCGACCGACGGGAGGTACGGGTCACCGGCCCCGTCGGTGACGAGGTGACGGCGGTGTTCGCGCTGCGCGGCGGCACCGCCGTGGTGGAGATGGCGGAGGCCAGCGGCCTCCAGCGGCTTCCGGACGGCGTACTCGCACCGCTGACGGCGTCCACGTACGGTTCCGGCGAGCTGCTGCGGGCCGCGCTGGACGCGGGCGCGCGCACCCTGGTGTTCGGGGTCGGCGGCAGCGCCACCACGGACGGCGGCGCCGGCATGCTGGCCGCGTTGGGCGCCCGCTTCCTGAAGGCCGACGGTGAGCCGGTGGCGCCGGGCGGCGGCGGCCTCGCCGAGCTGGCCTCGGCCGATCTGTCGGGCCTGGACCCCCGTCTGGGCCAGGTCGAGTTCGTGCTCGCGAGCGATGTCGACAACCCGCTGACCGGCCCGAAGGGCGCCCCAGCGGTCTACGGGCCGCAGAAGGGTGCCTCGCCGGAGGATGTGGAGCGGCTGGACGCGGCGCTCGGGCACTTCGCGCGGGTGCTGGAGGAGTCGGCCGGGGCGAAAGCCGCCGAGTCCGCCGTCTCCCCGGGCGCGGGTGCGGCCGGCGGTCTCGGGTTCGGCGCGCTGCTCCTCGGGGCCGGGTTCCGGCCCGGGATCGAGGTCATGCTGGACGTCCTGGGCTTCGCGTCCGCGCTGGAGCGGGCCGACCTCGTGATCACCGGTGAGGGGTCACTGGACGAGCAGACCCTGCACGGCAAGGCCCCGGCAGGGGTCGCCGCCGCGGCCCGTGCCGCCGGCAAGGAGGTCGTCGCGGTGTGCGGGCGGCTCGCCCTGCCCCCGGAGGTGCTGGGGAGGGCGGGGATCCGGCGGGCGTACGCGCTGACGGATCTCGAGCCGGACGTGGCGACGTGCATCGCGGAGGCGGGGCCGATCCTGGAGCGGACCGCGGAGCGGATCGCACGGGACTTCCTGAGCTGAGCCAGCCCGGTCGCCGTACCAGGGAGCTCCGCCCCCTGGACCCCCGTCCGTCCTTCGCCCACCACCCGACCCGGTCGGCGAGAAGGCCGCCGAAAAGCGGAGGGCCCCGAACCCACCAGGGTTTGGGGCCCTCCGCGGCGCCGTTACGGCTGTGCCGCCCGCGCCTCGCGGCGGTTGTCGCGGAAGTTGTTCACCCGGCGGGCCGTGGCGAACAGCGGGATCACCGCGCCCATCACCAGCTGCAGCGCGCAGCCCGTCTGCAGCAGCAGCTGGCCGCTGGGGGCGTCGAAGGCCCAGGCCGCCAGCATCCCCATGCTCAGCACGATCCAGGCCAGCATCGCCACCGCGAGGGGGCCCCGCGGCTTCGGGTACTCGACCCGGCTCACCATCAGCCAGGCGGTGCCCAGGATCGCCAGCACCGTCGCCACGAACGGCAGCTCCAGCAGCACGATCGAGACGATGGTCAGCGCGCCGAACGGTGACGGCATGCCCTGGAAGGTGCCGTCCTTGACCGTGACGCAGGAGAACCTCGCCAGCCTCAGCACCACCGCCAGCAACACCACGATCGCGCCGACCGCGGCCACTCTCTGGTGCGCGTCGTCCGCGACCATGCCGTACACGAGGACGAAGTACGCCGGTGCCAGACCGAAGCTGATCAGGTCCGAGAGGTTGTCCAGTTCCGCGCCCATCGGGGAGGAGCGCAGCTTCCGGGCCACCAGGCCGTCGAACAGGTCGAAGACGGCCGCGCACAGCATCAGGATCACGGCGGTGGCCGCGCTGTGGCGGGCCATGCCGGACTCCTGGCTGCCTGTGAGGTGCGGGATCAGGATGCCAGTGGTGGTGAAGTAAACGGCCATGAAGCCGCAGGTGGCGTTGCCGAGGGTGAGGGTGTCCGCTATCGACAGGCGGAGCGAGAGCGGCATCTCCTCCTCGTCGTCCTCCTCGTGGACGTCGGTCACCCATCCGGCCTGTGTCTCAGGATCAATCACGGTCAATTCGAGTCACCCCAGCCACGGTCTTCTGCCCCACCTCGACGTCGATCTCGACGCCCTCGGGCAGGTAGAGATCCACACGGGAGCCGAACCGGATGAGACCGATCCGCTCGCCCTGCTCGACCTTGGTGCCCTGGGGCACGTAGGGGACGATGCGGCGGGCCACCGCACCGGCGATCTGGATCATCTCGATGTCACCGAGTTCGGTGTCGAAGTGCCAGACCACGCGCTCGTTGTTCTCGCTCTCCTTGTTGAAAGCGGGAACGAAGCCACCGGGGACGTGCTCGACCGACGTCACCGTGCCGGCCAGCGGCGCCCGATTGACGTGGACATTGAGCGGGCTCATGAAGATCGCGACACGGGTCCGGCCGTCCTTCCACGGCATGATGCTCTGCACCACACCGTCGGCGGGCGAGATGACCCGGCCTCGGGTGATCTCGCGCTCGGGGTCGCGGAAGAACCACAGCATCCCCGCCGCGAGAGCGGTGGCGGGAACGGCTACGGCCTTGGCGGCGCCCGAGCGGCGGGCACGGACCAGGCTGACGGCTGCGGTGGCGACGGTCGGCAGAAGCCACGGCGATGCTCCGCGCGCGAGGCGTACACCGGCGAGGCTGTCGCGAGATGCAGAGGTTTGGCTGTGGGGCATGGATGACCTTCGTAGCGGATGGTGCCGCGCACTGACGGGGGACGGCGGCTGTCCGGCGATCGTAGCGGCTCCAGGTGACAACTGGGTAAGCCAGGCAGTCGAGTCGACGACCGGAGGGTGTTGACGGGGTGTGATCCGCTATTCCAAGAAAACACCCCGTATCCGGACATTCAGCCCTGGAATCGATACTCTTCGAGCAGTCTGCGACCGATGATCATTTTCTGGATCTCGGCGGTGCCCTCTCCGATCAGCAGCATCGGGGCCTCCCGGTAGAGGCGCTCGATCTCGTACTCCTTGGAGAAGCCGTAGCCACCGTGAATCCGGAAGGCGTCCTCGACGACCTCCTTGCAGTACTCGGAGGCGAGGTACTTGGCCATCCCCGCCTCCAGGTCGTTTCGTTCGCCGGAGTCCTTTTTGCGTGCGGCGTTCACCATCATCGCATGCGCGGCCTCCACCTTGGTGGCCATCTCCGCGAGCTTGAACTGAATGGCCTGATGCTGGGCGATCTGCTTGCCGAAAGTGTGACGCTGCTGGGCGTACCGGACGCCGAGTTCGAAGGCACGCTGGGCGACGCCGCAGCCACGCGCCGCCACATTGACGCGGCCGACCTCCACGCCGTCCATCATTTGGTAAAAACCGCGGCCGGTGACCCCGCCGAGCACGCGATCCGCGGGAACACGCAGGCCGTCCATGATGAGCTCGGTGGTGTCGACACCCTTGTAGCCCATCTTGTCGATCTTGCCCGGGATGGTCAGTCCGGGCCGCACCTCGCCGAAGCCCGGCTCCTTCTCCACCAGGAAGGTGGTCATCGACTTGTGAGGGGGCGTCCCCTCGGGGTGTCCTTCGTCACTCCGGACCAGAACGGCCACCAGGGACGACGTCCCACCGTTCGTCAGCCACATCTTCTGGCCGTTCAGGACGTACTCCTCGCCGTCCTTCACCGCCTTCGACGAGATCGCCGACACGTCCGAGCCCAGGGCCGGCTCCGACATGGAGAACGCGCCCCGGACGTCGCCGGCGGCCATGCGGGGCAGGAAGTGGTCCTTCTGCTCCTGGGTGCCGTGCTGCTTGAGCATGTACGCCACGATGAAGTGCGTGTTGATGATGCCGGACACCGACATCCAGCCGCGGGCGATCTCCTCCACGCACAGCGCGTAGGTGAGGAGCGACTCGCCCAGACCCCCGTACTCCTCGGGGATCATCAGTCCGAACAGGCCGAGTTCCTTCAGGCCGTCGACGATCTGCTGCGGGTACTCGTCGCGGTGCTCCAGCTCGGTCGCGACCGGGATGATCTCCTTGTCCACGAAGTCCCGGACGGTGGAGAGGATCTCCCGCTGGACGTCCGTGAGACCGTGGGTCTGGGCGAGACGGCTCATCTCTACTTCTCCTGGTCCTTCAATTCCGGGCGGCCCGGCTGTTCGCCGCCGCGCTCCTTGATGTACGTCTCGGTCGGCACCATCACCTTGCGGCGGAACACGCACACGAGCGTGCCGTCCTGCTTGTAGCCCTTGGTCTCGACGTGGACGATGCCGCGGTCGTTCTTGGACTTGGACGGCCACTTGTCGAGCACGGTCGTCTCGCCGTAGATCGTGTCGCCGTGGAAGGTCGGCGCCACGTGCTTGAGCGACTCGATCTCCAGGTTGGCGATCGCCTTGCCGGAGACGTCCGGCACCGACATGCCGAGCAGCAGCGAGTAGATGTAGTTGCCCACCACGACGTTCTTGCCGAAGTCCGTGGTCTGCTCGGCGTAGTGGCTGTCCAGGTGGAGCGGGTGGTGGTTCATGGTGAGCAGACAGAACAGGTGGTCGTCGTACTCGGTGACCGTCTTCCCGGGCCAGTGCTTGTAGACCGCCCCGACCTCGAACTCCTCAAAGGTGCGTCCGAACTGCATCGCGCTCAGGGCCTTTCTAGTCGGTGGGCGTCTCGAACTTGGAGGTGCGCCGCATGCCGGCGGCGCGTCCCTTGCCGGAGATGACCAGGGCCATCTTGCGGCTGGCCTCGTCGATCATCTCGTCGCCGAGCATCGCGGAGCCCTTCTTGCCACCCGCCTCGGACGTGTAGTAGTCGTAGGCGTCCAGGATCAGCTCGGCGTGGTCGTAGTCCTCCTGGGACGGCGAGAAGATCTCGTTGGACGCCTCGACCTGCCCCGGGTGCAGCACCCACTTGCCGTCGAAGCCGAGCGCGGCGGCGCGCCGGGCGACCTCGCGGTAGCCGTCCACGTTGCGGATCTGCAGGTAGGGGCCGTCGATCGCCTGGAGGTCGTTGGCGCGGGCGGCCATCAGGATCTTCATCAGGATGTAGTGGTAGGCGTCCGCCGGGTAGCCGGGCGGCTGCTCGCCCACCACCAGCGACTTCATGTTGATGGACGCCATGAAGTCGGCCGGGCCGAAGATGATCGTCTCCACCCGCGGGGAGGCCTGCGCGATCTCGTTGACGTTGTTCAGGCCCTGGGCGTTCTCGATCTGCGCCTCGATGCCGATCCGGCCGACCTCGAGGCCCATGGTCTTCTCGATCTGGGTGAGCAGCAGGTCCAGGGCGACGATCTGCTGGGCGTCCTGGACCTTCGGCAGCATGATGCAGTCCAGGTTCGCCCCGGCGCCCTCGACGACGGTGACGACGTCGCGGTAGGTCCACTCGGTCGTCCAGTCGTTGACGCGCACGACGCGGGTCTTGCCGGTCCAGTCGCCCTCGTTGAGGAACTTGACGATGGTGTGCCGCGCCTCGGGCTTGGCCAGCGGCGCGCAGGCGTCCTCCAGGTCGAGGAAGACCTGGTCGGCGGGGAGGCCCTGGGCCTTCTCCAGGAAGCGGGGGTTGCTTCCGGGAACCGCGAGGCAGGAGCGCCGGGGGCGAAGGCGATTGAAGTGGTGTGCGGCGGAGCCACTCGTTGCGAGGGCGGTGGCGGGCGACGGGTGGGCGCTCGTCATGCGGGGACCTCCAGGGGGTCGAGCTTGTTCGCGTTGCGGATCTCGTCGACGATACGGCCGATGATCCCGGTGATGTCGAAGTCCTTCGGGGTGAAGACCGCGGCCACTCCCGCGGCCCTGAGCTGCTCGGCGTCGGCGTTCGGAATGATCCCGCCGGCGATCACCGGAATGTCGGCCGCGCCGGCCTCGCGCAGCCGCTCCAGCACGTCCGGCACCAGCTGGGCGTGCGAGCCGGAGAGGATGGACAGGCCCACCGCGTGGACATCCTCCGCGAGGGCGGCGTCCACGATCTGCTCCGGCGTGAGCCGGATGCCCTGGTAGACCACCTCGAACCCGGCGTCCCGGGCCCGTACGGCGATCTGCTCGGCGCCGTTGGAGTGCCCGTCCAGGCCCGGCTTGCCGACCAGGAAGCGCAGCTTGCCGACGCCGAGGTCACGCGCCGTCACCTCCACCTTGCGGCGGACCCGGGCGAGCGCCGAGCCCTCCTCGGCGGGGACGGCGACCGGTGCCGAGGACACCCCGGTCGGGGCGCGGTACTCGCCGAACACCTCGCGCAGGGCACCGGCCCATTCGCCGGTCGTGGCCCCCGCGCGGGCGCACTCCAGGGTGGCCTCCATCAGGTTGCCGTCGCCCTTCGCGGCCTCCTTCAGCGCCTCCAGCGCCTTGCAGGGACGCGGGTGGTTGAACGGCGGCTGGTAGCGCGTGTCGCGCCAGCGGCCCAGCGCCTCCACCACCCGTGCCTCGACGGCCGGGTCGACGGTCTGGATCGCGGTGTCGAGATCGGCGGTCAGCGGGTTCGGCTCGGTGCCCTCGAAGGCGTTGACACCGATGATCTTCTCCTCGCCGGACTCGATCCGGGCCCGGCGCGCGGCGTGCGAGGAGACCAGCTGGGACTTGAGGTAGCCGGACTCGACGGCGGCCATCGCACCGCCCATCTCCTCGATCCGCCCCATCTCGGCCAGCGACGCCTCGACCAGCTCCGCCACCTTGGCCTCGACCACCTTGGAGCCCTCGAAGAGGTCCCCGTACTCCAGCAGGTCGCTCTCGTAGGCGAGTACCTGCTGGATGCGCAGTGACCACTGCTGGTCCCACGGGCGGGGCAGGCCCAGGGCCTCGTTCCAGGCCGGCAGCTGGACGGCACGCGCGCGTGCGTCCTTGGAGAGGGTCACGGCCAGCATCTCCAGCACGATCCGCTGGACGTTGTTCTCCGGCTGCGCCTCGGTCAGGCCGAGGGAGTTGACCTGGACGCCGTAGCGGAAGCGGCGGTGCTTGGGGTTCTCGATGCCGTACCGCTCGCGCGTGACCTGGTCCCAGATGCGGCCGAAGGCGCGCATCTTGCACATCTCCTCGACGAAGCGGACGCCCGCGTTCACGAAGAACGAGATACGGCCGACGACGTCGCCCATGCGCTCCGGCGGCACCTGCCCGGAGTCGCGCACGGCGTCGAGTACCGAGATCGCCGTGGACATCGCGTACGCGATCTCCTGCACCGGCGTGGCGCCCGCCTCCTGCAGGTGGTAGCTGCAGATGTTGATCGGGTTCCACTTCGGCAGGTGGGAGACCGTGTACGCGATCATGTCCGTCGTCAGGCGCAGACTCGGTCCCGGCGGGAACACGTGCGTGCCGCGGGACAGGTACTCCTTGACGATGTCGTTCTGGGTCGTGCCCTGGAGCTTGGTGATGTCCGCGCCCTGCTCCTCGGCGACCACCTGGTAGAGAGCCAGCAGCCACATGGCGGTGGCGTTGATCGTCATCGAGGTGTTCATCTGCTCCAGGGGGATGTCCTGGAACAGCCTGCGCATGTCGCCGATGTGCGAGACCGGCACCCCGACCCGGCCCACCTCACCGCGGGCGAGGACGTGGTCGGGGTCGTAGCCGGTCTGTGTCGGCAGGTCGAACGCCACCGACAGACCGGTCTGGCCCTTGGCGAGATTGCGCCGGTACAGCTCGTTGGACGCCTCGGCCGTGGAGTGACCGGCGTACGTGCGCATGAGCCACGGCCGGTCCCGTTCCCTTCGCGCCTGCGGCGCGGTCTGACGCTCTGTCATCCGGCAGCCCTCAGATGTTCCGGAAGCGGTTGATGGCGTCCACGTGCTTCGCGCGCTTCTCGTGGTCGCGCACGCCCAGGCCCTCCTCGGGGGCGAGGCACAGCACACCGACCTTGCCCTGGTGGACGTTGCGGTGCACGTCGTGGGCGGCCTGGCCGGTGTCCTCCAGGGAGTACACCCGGGACAGCGTGGGGTGGATCTTGCCCTTGGCGACCAGGCGGTTGGCCTCCCAGGCCTCGCGGTAGTTGGCGAAGTGGGAGCCGATGATCTTCTTCAGGGACATCCACAGGTACCGGTTGTCGTACTCGTGGTTGTAGCCCGAGGTCGAGGCACAGGTGACGATGGTGCCGCCCTTGCGGGTGACGTACACCGAGGCGCCGAAGGTCTCGCGGCCGGGGTGCTCGAAGACGATGTCGACGTCCTCGCCGCCGGTGAGTTCGCGGATGCGCTTGCCGAAGCGCTTCCACTCGCGCGGGTCCTGGGTGTTCTCGTCCTTCCAGAACCTGTAGCCCTCGGCGGTGCGGTCGATGATCGCCTCGGCGCCCATGGCCCGGCAGATGTCGGCCTTCTGCTCGCTGGAGACGATGCAGATCGGGTTGGCGCCGCCGGCCAGCGCGAACTGGGTGGCGTAGGAGCCGAGTCCGCCGCTGGCGCCCCAGATGAGCACGTTGTCGCCCTGCTTCATGCCGGCGCTGTTGCGGGAGACCAGCTGCCGGTAGGCGGTGGAGTTGACCAGGCCGGGGGCGGCGGCCTCCTCCCAGCTCAGGTGGTCGGGCTTCGGCATCAGCTGGTTGGACTTCACCAGCGCGATCTCGGCCAGGCCGCCGAAGTTGGTCTCGAAGCCCCAGATCCGCTGCTCCGGGTCGAGCATCGTGTCGTTGTGGCCGTCGCTGGACTCCAGCTCGACCGACAGGCAGTGGGCGACGACCTCGTCGCCGGGGTGCCAGGCGTTGACGCCGGGGCCGGTGCGCAGCACGACGCCCGCGAGGTTGGAGCCGATGATGTGGTACGGCAGGTCGTGACGCCTGGTGAGCTCGCTGAGCTTGCCGTAGCGCTCCAGGAAGCCGAAGGTCGGCAGCGGCTCGAAGATCGACGTCCACACCGAGTTGTAGTTGACCGAGGAGGCCATGACTGCCACCAGGGCCTCACCCGGGCCGAGTTCGGGCACGGGCACGTCGTCGAGGTGGATCGACTTGCGGGGGTCCTTGTCCCGGGTGGCGAGTCCGGAGAACATCTCCGTCTCGTCCTTGTGCACGGTGATCGCACGGTACGACTCGGGGAGCGGCAGGGCGGCGAAGTCCTCCGACGTGGAGTCGGGCGACTGGATCGCGGCCAGGATGTCCTTGACGGTCACGGTGTTGCCTCCGGCGGTGAGCACCCTGAGGGAGGGGCGCTGAGGGTTACGTCGGTGCTGCTGAGGGTTCGAGGGGATGCCGTCGGTTCGGCGGGGTGGTGCTTCGGCAGCGCTTTGTGGCGCGGGAGGTGCCTGTGACGCAGGCGTCCGGGCGGGCAGGCCTGGGAGAGGCTTGCTGGGACAGCCGACGCACGAAGGGTCTCTGCGCGCCGGCCGCCCGGACTCCTTCAACGTATGGCACGCCGTGACAGTGCGCAAGGCACTGGGTGCCAGAAATCGGTCTCAGATGAAATCTTTACGTGACAAATGAGCGATGATCGATCGAATGGGATCCGGAAGGGCGTCAAAAGGGGCTCTGGCATGGCAAAACGGCCACCCCGTGGGGTGGCCGTCGTCACAGTGGTGAGGGTGCGCTCAGCGCTCCTTCAGGGCCTGTTCGATGGTCCGCATCACCTCGTCGAGCGGGGCGTCGGTGCGGGCGACCGTCACCAGCACCTCACCGTGGGCGGACACCGACGCGGTGGGCGACCTCGGGGGCGCGGTGCGGCGGCCCGCCATGATCCCGCTCCCGAAGGTCTTGCGGACGATCGAGAAGGCGTGGTCGAGTTCCGCCTCCACATCGCCCCGGCCGTCCGCCCTGAGCCAGCGCCGGAGCACGTGGTTGTGCGCGGTGACCACGGCGGACGCCGCGACCTCCGCCAGCAGCGGGTCGTCGCCCGCGTCGTCGTCGTTCGCGTGCTCGTCGAAGTGGCCGAGCAGATAACGGGTGAAGAGACGTTCGTAGCGGGCCACCGACGCGATCTCCGCCTCGCGCAGCGTGGGCACCTCGCGCGTCAGCCGGTAGCGGGCGACCGAGATCTCCGGCCGCGCCGCGTACATCCGCATGACCTCCTTGATGCCGCGGCACACCGTGTCGAGCGGATGCTCGTGCGCCGGCGCGGCGTTGAGCACCGCCTCGGCGCGCACCAGGGTGTCGTCGTGATCCGGGAAGATCGCCTCTTCCTTGGAGCGGAAGTGCCGGAAGAAGGTGCGGCGGGCGACCCCGGCCGTGGCCGCGATCTCGTCGACGGTGGTGGCCTCGTACCCCTTGGTCGCGAACAGCTCCATCGCGGCGGCCGCCAGTTCCCGGCGCATCTTGAGCCGCTGGGCGGCTGCGCGACTGCCTGCGGCACGTTCCTGCGGCTCGGTCGTGGCTGGTGTACGGGCGAACTTGGCGGGCTGGGACATGCCCCGAACGTACTGCATGCGCGCGGCCCACCGCGCGGGACCGGGGGCTCCCCCGCCTTCCGGCGGCGGGGGAGCCGTGCGGCCCGCGGGCGGCGCGCACCGGCCGGGATCCAGCAGCCCGCCCCACTGGGCGTCGCCGCGGAACCAGTCGTCCAGGCGGGGTTGCTCAGCGCTTGGCATATTCGCGGAAGCCACGGCCGGTCTTGCGGCCGAGGCAGCCCGCGGCCACCAGGTGCTCCAGCAGCGGCGCCGGAGCGAGCCCCGGGTCGCGGAACTCGCGGTGCAGGACCTTCTCGATCGCGAGCGAGACGTCCAGCCCGACGACGTCCAGCAGCTCGAAGGGGCCCATCGGGTAGCCGCCGCCCAGCTTCATCGCGGCGTCGATGTCGTCGAGGGTGGCGTAGTGCTCCTGCACCATCTTGACCGCGTTGTTGAGATACGGGAACAGCAGCGCGTTGACGATGAACCCGGCCCGGTCGCCGCAGTCCACGGCGTGCTTGCGGATCGCCTGGCAGACCTCGCGCACCGTCGCGTGGACGTCGTCGGCGGTCAGCACCGTGCGGACCACCTCGACCAGCTTCATGGCCGGCGCCGGGTTGAAGAAGTGCATGCCGATCACGTCCTGCGGACGCGAGGTGGCACGGGCGCAGGCGATCACGGGCAGGGACGAGGTGGTGGTGGCGAGCACCGCACCCGGCTTGCAGACCTTGTCCAGCGCGGCGAACAGCTGCTGCTTGACCTCCAGTTCCTCGGCGACCGCCTCGACCGCCAGGTCCACGTCGGCGAAGTCGTCATAGGTGCCCGTCGGCCGGACGCGCTCCAGGGTCTGGGCGGCGGCCTCGGCGGTCATCCGCCCCTTGTCGACGGAGCGCGCCAGGGACTTGCCGATACGCGCCTTGGCACCCTGTGCCTTCTCGTCGCTGCGAGCGGCGAGGACCACCTCGTCAGCCGGCCTTCGCGAACACCTCGGCGATACCGGAGGCCATGGTGCCCGAGCCCGCCACCCCCACCGAGTGGACTGCCCGGCCCGCGACGGGGGAGCCGCCCGCCAAGGGGGTCAGCGCGTCCCGCACGACGGCGGCACTGCCCGGTTCCTCGTACGTGTAGAAACCACGCCCGGCCTTGCGGCCCGTCAGCCCCGCCTCGCTCAGCTGCTTGAGGATCGGGGCCGGCGCGTGCAACCGGTCGTGGGACTCCGCGTACATGGCTTCCAGGACCGTACGCGCGATGTCCACGCCGATCAGGTCGAGCAGCGCCAACGGGCCCATGGGCAGGCCGCAGCCCAGCCGCATCGCCGCGTCGATGTCCTCGCGGGAGGCGTAGTGCGCCTCGTACATCGTGGCGGCCTGGTTGAGGTAGCCGAACAGCAGTCCGTCGGCGACGAATCCGGGTCGGTCGCCCACCGCGACGGGCTCCTTGCCCAGGTCCAGGGCGAGGTCGGTGACCGCGGTGACGGCCGCCGGCGCGGTCAGCACCGAGGAGACGACCTCCACCAGCTTCATCACCGGGGCCGGGTTGAAGAAGTGCAGGCCCAGCACGCGCTCGGGGCGGGCCGATTCGGCGGCGAGGCGGGTGACCGACAGGGCGTTGGTACCGGTCGCCAGAATCGTCTCCGGCCGCACGACGGCGTCGAGTTCACGGAAGATCTGCTGCTTGATCGCGTACGACTCCGGCGCCACCTCGATCACCAGGTCGGCGTCGGCCGCCGCCGTGATGTCGGTCGAGGTGGTCACGCGGGCGAGGAGCTCCGTGCGCTCCCGCGCGGTGAGCCGCCCGCGCTCCACGGCGCGGGCGGTCGAGGATTCCAGGGCGGCGACGCACCGCGCGGCCTGGGCCGCACTGATGTCGATGCCGACGACCTCGCGGCCGGCCTTGGCCAGGACCTCGGCGATGCCGGTGCCCATCGTGCCGAGGCCGACGACGGCGATGGTCCTGAGCGGGGGCAGAGGAGTGCCGGACTGGGGGACAGGGGAGTGGCCATCGAGGGACTCCAGGAATGAGGGTGACGACGGAAACCGCGCCCGGATGCGCCGAGGGCGCACGGGGTGCGCGCGGAGTGCGGGTGGTGCCGGGCTGCGAGCGCACACGCCCGGTGCCGTCGCGGCGGGCGCGTGCACGCCCGGGAACGGCGGGTCCGACCGGCCCTGTCCCGGGGCCGAGCCGTACTGCGGTACACGAGTACCGAACCGACTGCACTCACCGTGGCCGCGTCACCAGACCACTGTGAGGAGAAACGAAACACGAGTGGGTCACTCGCTCTTCTGAGCCTAACTTGCGGGTAACGAGCGCGCCAGCCCCCTGTGTTTGTGATGTAGGTCCCGATCGGCCCTCCAGGCCCCTAACCTCGGGTGCATGGACGAAGAGTTGCGTTCGCTCACGGAGCGCTTACGGGCCGAGGCGTCCGGATCGGTGGCTCTCGACCGGCTCCTGGCGATCGAGGACCCCGATGCCCTGGCCGCCGTGCTCACCGAACCCGGGCAGCCGCTGTGGGCCAGGGAACTGGCCGCCTTCCGGTTGGGGCTGAGGGGGGACCGGCGGGCCTTCGAGTCCCTGGTGCTCCTCCTCAACCACCGCGACCCCCCGCGCTGCGCCTGCGCCGCGTACGCGCTGGCCCGGCTCGGCGACCCGCGCACCGCCCGCGCCGCCGCCGCGCTCGCCACCAACGAACTGCGTGTCGCCTACGCCCTGCACCCGGTACGCCTGCTGGTCGAACTGCGCGCCCCGGAGGCGGTGCCCGCCCTGATCACCACCCTGCGGCGCCGGCTGCGCCCCCACGACCCGTACCGCCGGGTCGCCCTCGCGTGTGTGGACGGGCTGGGTGAACTCGGCGACGCCCGTGCCGAGCCCGTCCTGAACGAGGCCCTCGCCCACCCGGCGCTGGCCGAGGCGGCGGTCCACGCCCTGGCCCGGATCCCCCGGCAGCGCCGGGCACCCGGCCCACGGATCCCCGGCCAGAGGTAGCCGGGCCGGCCGAGGGCCGCCGGAGGGCGTCGTCAAGGGCGGGAGTGCTGGCCGGCTCACCCATGGCTCCATGGCGGGCCGGGGGTCTGCCGACTCCCGTCCCGACGACGGCCTGACGGCCCGACGCGTCGTCAGGCGCTCAGCTGCGGAAGCCGAGCAGGCCGTGCAGGGTCGAGCCGCGTGACGTGGTCGGCGCCGCCTTCGACGTCCGCGGCGTCGGGGCGGGCAGGGCATCGCATACCGCGTCGGCCTGACCAGGCCCGCGTGGCACGGTCCCGTCGGTCGGATACGCCGCCGGATGCTCGTCGAGGCAGGCGTTGCCGCTCAGCGTGACGCCGTGGTTGCCACCGCCCTCCTCGACCACCAGGCTGGAGCGGGCGAGCAGAGGGTGGACCGTCGCACCGCCCCGGTACGGGGTGGCCGCGTCGTCGGTGGCCTGGAACAGCAGCGCCGGTGGCAGCTTCCCGTTGGCGATGTTCACCGGCCGCAGCGACCGGGCCGGCCAGAACGCGCACGGTGCGTTGTACCAGGCGTTGTTCCAAGCCGGGAACGACGCCTCCTCGTGCGCCTCCCAGTGGTCCTTGCGCCACTGCCGCCAGTCCCGCGGCCAGGACGCGTCCCGGCACTCGACCGCCGTGCAGATGCTGTAGCCGTTGTCGCCGGCGGCGCCGATCGCGCCGAAGTCCTCGTACGTCTGGATCAGCGGCTCGGCGTCGCCGTCGTTCACGTACGCCGCGAACGCCTCCGCCAGGCAGGGCCAGTAGCCGTTGTCGTAGCCGCCCGGGAGGAAGGTGTCCTCCAGTTCGGCGGCGCCCACCTTGCCGTCGGCCGGTTCCATGGCCAGGGCCGCGCGCATCGCGTACCACTTGGCCTCGATCTTCTCCGGATCGATGCCGAGCTTGTACGTGTCGTCGTGCTCGGCGATCCAGCCCATGAGGGCGCGGTGGCGGTCGTTGAAGGCGTAGTCCTGGTGCAGGTTGGACTCGTACCACACCTCGGTGGGGTCGATGATCGAGTCCAGGACGAGGCGCCGCACCCGCTCCGGGAACAGCTCGGCGTACACGGCGCCCAGATACTCGCCGCGCCTGCCGCACCACGGGTTGGTCAGACCGCTGGTGCGAGGGGACGTCCGATCCAACGGATGCCCTTCTCGTTGCGGATGCGGGCGCGTTCCTTGCGCTGGGCAGCGAGTACGTCGGGGCGGCGGGCGTGGGCGTTGCGCAGGCGGAGGTAGCGGTGCAGGGCCGGGGTCTCTCCCAGCGCATGACGTCTCCTCGGCAACACTGGCCCACAGAGCGGAACAAACGTTCCCTTGATCATGTGAACGGCATCTTCGGTCACACTCCTGATCACTTCCGGACCCCCGATTTGGGGGGTCGGGTGAGGGGGTGGTTGGCTTGCACCGACCGCTTGAGCACTCTGAGAACTCATGTCCTGGAGGAAAACGATGGCGCAGGTCGAGGCCACTACGGAGCGGATCGTCGCGGCGGACGCGGAGACGGTGTTCGATGCCATCGCCGACTACAGCGGCACGCGCGCGAGGCTGCTGCCCGAGCAGTTCAGCGAGTACGAGGTCCGTGAGGGCGGCGACGGAGAGGGCACCCTCGTCCACTGGAAGCTCCAGGCCACCAGCAAGCGCGTCCGCGACTGCCTCCTGGAGGTCACCGAGCCGAGCGACGGCGAACTGGTCGAGAAGGACCGCAACTCCTCCATGGTCACCACCTGGCGCGTCACACCGGCCGGAGAGGGCAGGTCCCGAGTCGTCGTGACCACCACCTGGACGGGTGCGGGCGGCATCGGCGGCTTCTTCGAGAAGACCTTCGCGCCCAAGGGGCTCGGGCGCATCTACGACGCGCTGCTCGCCAAGCTGGCCGCCGAGGTCGAGAAGTAGCCGTCGTCTCAAGAAGCCGGTGACGAGGGGAGGTTGGCTCCCGGGCGGCTCTCCTCACCGGTTCGAGTGATCTCCATGCCGACCTTCCGTATGCCGTAACTCGTCGCGCTTGCTCGTGGTTGTCGCTTTTACGCGGGAATTGTGTGGCAGCGCGACGAGGGGAGCGGCACGTGGGCGACACCGGCGGGATCACTCTGACGCAGGACGAACCGGCCACGGCGGCGGCCCCGTCGGCCGAGCGCCCGCCTCCGGAACGGGTCCACGCACCGGGCTCCGGCCCGGAGCCCGGACCGGGTCCGGGGCCGGGCCCGGAGCACCGTTCTGAATACGGCCCGGAGTACGGCGCGGAACCCGGTGAGGAGACCCATCAGGGCCCGGAAGGCCCCGTGTTGGGCCGGATCAGGGTGCGGCTGGTGTTCTTCGCGCTGATGCTGGCGCTGCTGCTCGCCGCCCTCGAGCAGATGATCGTCGCCACCGCGTTGCCGAAGATCGTCGGCGAACTGCACGGCCTGGACCGGATGTCCTGGGCGATCACCGCCTATCTGCTCACCGCCACCATCGGACTGCCGATCTACGGCAAGCTCGGCGACCTGTTCGGACGCAAGGGCGTCTTCCAGTTCGCGATCGTCGTCTTCGTCGTCGGCTCCGCGCTCGCGGGCCGGGCACAGACCATGGACCAGCTGATCGCCTACCGCGCGGTGCAGGGCGTCGGTGCGGGCGGACTGATGATCGGTGTCCAGACGATCATCGCGGACATCGTGCCCGCACGGGAACGCGGCCGGTTCATGGGCCTGATCGGCGCCGCCTTCGGCCTCGCCTCGGTCGCCGGGCCGCTGCTCGGCGGCTACTTCACCGACCATCTGTCGTGGCGCTGGTGTTTCTACTTCAATGTCCCCCTCGGCATCGTGACCCTGGTCGTCGTCGCCCTGGTGCTGAAACTCCCCAAGCCCTCCGCCAGAGCCCGTCTGGACGTCCTCGGTGCCCTGCTGCTGGCCGCGGCCTCCACCTGCCTGGTGCTGCTGACCAGTTGGGGCGGGACCGAGTACGCCTGGGACTCGCGCGTCGTCCTCGGCCTCGGCGCGGGCGGGGCGGCGGCCACCGTGCTCTTCCTCGTCGTCGAGCGCTTCGCCGCCGAACCCCTCATCCCGCTCCGGCTGTTCAGGGACTCCGTCTTCAACGTCACCGCTCTGGTGGGACTGGTGATCGGCGTCGCCCTGTTCGGCGCGGCCAGCTACCTGCCGACGTACCTGCAGATGGTCGACGGGGCCACGGCCACCGAGTCGGGCCTGCTGATGCTGCCCATGATGGGCGGCATCGTCGGCGCCTCCCTCGTCTCCGGGCAGCTCATCAGCCGCACCGGCCGCTACCGGCGCCACCCCCTGCTCGGCGCCGCCCTCTCCATCGCCGGCATGTGGCTGCTGTCCCGCCTCGAACCCGACACGCCCCGGCTGCACTACAGCATCTGGATGGCCGTCCTCGGCGCCGGCATCGGCATGGTGATGCCCGTACTGGTCCTCGCCGTGCAGAACTCCGTACGCCCCGGCGACCTCGGCACCGCCACCAGCGCCAACAACTACTTCCGGCAGATCGGCGGCAGCGTCGGCGCCGCGGTCTTCGGCACCCTCTTCGCCGGCCGTCTCACCGACGCGCTCGCCGAGCGGCTCCCCGCGGGGGAGGGCGCGGGGCTGCCCGACGCCGAGTCGATCACCCCGCAGCTCGTGCACGCGCTGCCGCCCGCACTGCGCGACTCCTACATCCAGGCCTACGCCGACGCCATGCCGCGCATCTTCCTCTACCTGGTGCCGGTGCTCGTCCTCGGCCTGCTCATCACCTTCTTCCTCAAGGAGAAACCCCTGGTGTCCCACTACGCCCCCACCGCCGGCCCGGCAGCGGAAGCACCGCACATGACGGCGCCCGTGTCGCAGGCCCTCCCCCACCCTGCGGGCGGGGGGACCCCCACCTCGCTCCGCTCGCCGCACGCCGCGGGCATCGCCGTCTGCGGCACCGTCCAGCATCCGGACGGGACCGTCGTACCGCGCGCCGCGCTCACCCTCATCGACGTCGCTGGTCAGCAGATCGGGCGGGGCGCGAGCGGCGCCGACGGGCGGTACGCGCTGGCCACGCCCGGCCCTGGGGCGTACGTCCTGATCGCCGCCGCGGGCGGTCACCAGCCGCAGGCGGTCTCGGTGACCGTCGGCGAACGGCCTGTCGAGCTGGACGTCGTCCTCGGGGGCGCGGGCCGTCTCGCCGGCTGTGTGCTCACCGCCGACGGCTCGCCCGTGCGGGACGCCATCGTGACCCTGACCAACGTCCACGGCGAGGTCGTCGCCACCACCCGCAGCGGCCGGGAGGGCGGCTACGAGATCACCGAGCTGGTGGCCGGTGAGTACACCCTCGCCGCGAGCGCGCCCGCGTTCCGCCCGGCCGCGCTCCCCGTCACCGTCCAGGCGGCCCGGGAGACCCGTCAGGACGTCGAGCTGGCGGGCGGCGCAGTGCTGCGCGGCACCGTGCGGGCCGGTGGCGGACGGGCCGTGGAGGACGCGCGCGTGACCCTGCTGGACGCGGCGGGCAACGTGGTCGACACCCTCACCACCGGGCCGGACGGGACCTTCCGGTTCGTCGACCTGTCGTCCGGCGAGTACACCGTCATCGCCGCCGGCTATCCGCCGGTCGCGACCGTGCTCCAGGTCGCCGGGGGAGGCCGCACCGAACGGGACCTGCAACTGGGGCACGAGGACTGACCGCGGGCCGAACCCGGTGGGCAATTCCCGTATTGCCGCACATCGCCACCAGCCGTGGCCGTACGGTGGTGACGGCGGTACAGATCTTGGGAGCCATGGGGAGAGAGGGCCTGGGCCATGGACCGTGGCACCAAGCGGGACGCGTCGGCCGACCATGGAGCAGAGGACGGCACGGTGACCGGGGACCTCGGCGCCGGCCGTATCCCGCTGGCCGTCGTCGTGGTGGACCGCGACGGGCTTGTCTCGCACTGGAGTACGGGAGCACGGCGCCTGTTCGGGCTCGCCAAGGGCGATGCCCTCGGTCGCTCCGCCGTCGATCTGCTGCCCGTCTCCGGTGCCCTCCCCGACGGCGGCGAGGAGGAGGGCGGGACAGCCGCCCGGCACGATCCGTACGGTTCGCACGAAGCCTGCGACGGTCTCGGCCCTGGTCTCGAGTTCTCCCTCGACCAGGGCCTTTCCTATCCGGCCGCGGGCCGTGCCCGCCTTGCTGCCACCGCCGCCGGGTCCGGGTCCGGCCGGGTCGACGTGCTGTGGTGGGCCTACCCGCTGGTCGGCCCCGGGCACGAGCGGCTGCTGGTGCTCGCCGCCGACGCGGAGGCGCTGCACGGCGAGGAGACGGAGGTGTCCGAGCGGATCGCCCCCGGATTCGCCCTGCACACCGACTTCCCCGGCTCCGCGGACCTGGCCCGTCGGCTCCCCGAGATCCTGCCCAGCATGAGCGTCGGGGAGAGCGCCCGCATTGTCGCCCAGATCCTCGAACTGGGCTACCCCATACTGGAGTTCAGTCAGAACGACCGGGTGCCCGTCACCCCCGACTGGGGTGTGCCCCGGCGCGCCGAGCGCAAGGCGCGCCGTGAGCGGGCGGCGCGGGCCCGTGCGGCCGGCGAGCCGGTGCCCGAGGAACTGCGGGACGACGGCGAGGACCTCGAGTACGCCGCCGTCCGTGAACACCTGGAGTTCCTCAAGGAGGTCAGCTCCCGGATCGGTACCTCCCTCGACCTGTCGCGGACCATCGTCGAGGTCAGCGAGGCCGTCGTGCCCCGCTTCACGGACGTCGCGTGCACCTATCTGCGCGAACAGGTCGTCGCCGGCGAGGGGTTCGACGAGGGCGTGCCCGACACCACCACCATGTGGCACCGGGTCGCCCTGGAACACACCGACGAACCCGGCCGCTGGGACGACGTCGTGCCCGTCGGCGAGGCCATGCCCTTTCCGGCCCACACCCCGTTCTTCCAGTGCATGACCACCGGCGAGCCCGTCCTCGTGCCGCGCATCAGCGAGGAGATGGGGCACGCCGTCGCCTCGCAGTTCGAGAAGCGCGACCTCCGCCCGCTGATCACCGGCCGTTCCATGCTGGTCGTGCCGTTGAAGGCGCGCGATGTCGTCCTCGGCTTCATGGTCCTGCTGCGCCACCCGGAGCGGCCGGTCTTCAACGACATGGACCGGGTGACCGGCGCCGAACTCGCCGCCCGCGCGGGCCTGGTGCTCGACAACGCGCGCATGTACACGTACCAGGAGAACGTCGCCGAGACGCTCCAGGAGAGCATGCTCCCGCACATCCCGCCGCGCATGGCGGGTTGCGACATCGCCACCCGTTATCTGCCGGGCACCCTGCTCGGCCGGGTCGGCGGCGACTGGTTCGACTCGGTGAAGCTGCCCGGCGCCCGCACCGCGTTCGTCGTCGGCGACGTCATGGGGCACGGCCTGAACTCGGCCGTCACGATGGGCCAGTTGCGTACGGCCGTGCAGACCATGGCGGGGCTGGACCTGCCCCCCGCGCAACTGCTGCGCCATCTCGACGACCTCGCGCAGCGGCTCGGCGACACCCACCTGGCGACCTGCCTGTACGCCGTCTACGACCCCATCGCGAACGATCTCCACCTCGCCAACGCCGGGCACATCCCGCCGGTCCTGGTCCGCGCGGCGGACGGCCGCAGCGAACTGCTCGACCTGCCCACCGGCGCCCCGATCGGCGTCGGGGGGGTGCCCTTCGAGGCGGTACGCGTGCGCGTGGAGCCCGGCGACCGGCTGGTGATGTGCACGGACGGGCTGGTCGAGGTGCGCGGCGAGGACATCGGTGTCGGCCTCGCCACGCTGTGCGAATCCGCCGCCCACCCGGCCGCGTCCATGGACGATGCCTGCGACACCATCATCCGCGCCCTCGCTGCGACGTTCTCGGAAGCGGGGCGCGGCGGCCGCAAGGACGACGTGGCCCTGCTGATGGCACGCCTGAGCGGCATCGAGCCCGACCACGTCGCCGAGTGGCGGCTCGTCCCCGACCCGTCGGAGGTCGCCCGAGCCCGCGCCATGGTCCGCGAGCAGTTGTACGAGTGGGGTCTGGGCAAGCCGGCCGACCATGCCGAGCTGATGGTCAGCGAACTCGTCACCAACGCCGTACAGCACGCCCACGCCCGGCCCGTCGCCCTGCGCCTGGTCCGTGGCGACACCCTGCTGTGCGAGGTCGAGGACGACGACCACGAACTGCCGACGCTGCTCGACGTCGAGCCGATGGACGAAGCAGGGCGCGGACTGCGCGTGGTCAGCACGCTCGCGCGGGAGTGGGGCACCAGCCGGACCACGTCCGGCAAGACCGTGTGGTTCGAACTGGCCCTGCCCCGCCGCTGAGCCGACGCGAGTGAGTGCAGACCGCCCGTGCGTGAGGGCTGTCGCTGACGCGCACGACGGCGGACCGGCCGCGGACGAGGCGTGAAGGAATGCGCCGCGTGCCTGTCCGCGCGTCCCGGCGCGCGATACACCGTACTGGTCCGTCACACGGGCGGGTTCGCTTCACGCCCTGGGGAGTTGGGCATGGGCGTGACCAGTCGGTACCGGGCGGCCTGGGAGGGTTTCTGGCGTGAGTCGCCGTACGAGCGGGGCGCCGTGTTCTGGGACGCTGAACCCGCCCTGACCGTCGTCCGCCACCTGGCCCTGTTCGAGCCGTATCTGTCCGACCCCGGTCTGCCCCTGGTGGACCTGGGCTGCGGCAACGGCACCCAGACCCGTTTCCTCGCAGACCGTTTCCCGTAAGTTCTCGGCGTCGACCTGTCCGCCGCCGCCCTGGAGCACGCCCGCACGGCCGATCCGGCCGGCCGGGCCGTATACCGGCGGCTGGACGCCGCGGGGAAGGGCGAGTCGCAGGGGCTGCACGCGGAGTTCGGCGACGTCAACGTCTACATGCGGGGGGTGCTGCACCAGTGCGAGGCCGACGACCGGCAGCCTGTGGCGGACGGCATAGCCACCCTGCTCGGCGAGCGCGGCCGTGCCTTCCTCGTCGAACCCTCCGAGGCCGCCGGGTTCGTGCTGCGCGACCTGGTGACCTCGTCCTCCGGGCCGCCGCCCAAGTCGGCGCCGGTCTTCCCACACGGCATAGCCCCCGGCAAGGTGGCGGACGGCGCGGTACCGGAGTTTCTGACCGCGGCCGGGCCGACCCTCCTGGCGACCGGCACCCTGCCCCTCACCACCACCGAGTACGGGCCCGACGGCACACGCATAGAACTGCCGTCCGCCTGGTATGTGACGGGTCGCGCCACATGACGTAGCGGTCGGCGGAGGTGTGGGCCGGAGCTTCCGTTCCGTCATTGGTCTGGCCCGGTGAGAGTTTTCCACAGGCCTGGCCGCGCTTCGGCAGCACGACGTAGCGTGAGCGCATGAAGATCCTCATCAGCGCGGACATGGAGGGCGCCACCGGTGTCACCTGGCCCGCCGACGTGCTGCCGGGCACACCGCAGTGGGAGCGCTGCCGATCGATGTTCACCTCCGACGTCGACGCCGCCGTACGGGGCTTCTTCGACGGCGGCGCCGACGAGGTACTGATCAACGAGGCGCACTGGAGCATGCGCAACCTGCTCCTGGAGCGGCTCGACGAGCGGGCCGAGATGCTCACCGGGCGGCACAAGTCGCTGTCCATGGTGGAGGGCGTGCAGCACGGCGACGTGGACGGCATCGCGTTCGTCGGTTACCACGCGGGAGCCGGCATGGAGGGCGTCCTCGCGCACACCTACCTCGCCAACTCCATCACCGGAGTGTGGCTGAACGGCGAACGGGCCAGCGAGGGCCTGCTCAACGCGGCCGTCGTCGCCGAGTACGGGGTGCCGGTGGTCCTGGTCACCGGTGACGACGTGGCCTGCGAGGACGCCCTCGGCTACGCGCCGGAGGCGCTGAAGGTCGCGGTCAAGGACCATGTGTCGCGGTACGCGGCCGTGTGCCGCACGCCCGCCAGGACGGCCGCCGACATCCGGGCCGCGGCGAAGGAGGCCGCCGCGCTGGCGGTCCGTCAGGAACCGCTGGCAGCAGGCCCCTTCACCGTCGCGGTGGAGTTCGACGCCGAGCATCTGGCGATGGCCGCCACCGTGGTGCCGGGCGTGGCTCGCACCGGCGAGCGGAGGGTGGCGTACACGAGCGGAACCATGCACGACGGGATCCGCACCTTCAAGGCGGTCACCACGATCGCCTCGGCCGCGGTGGAGGAGCAGTATGGCTGACGCACGTGCCCTGGACGAGGTGGTGACGTTCACCTCCGAACTCATCCGGATCGACACCACCAACAGGGGCGGGGGCGACTGCCGGGAGCGACCCGCCGCCGAGTACGCGGCGGAGCGGCTGGCCGGGGCGGGCCTGGAGCCGGTGCTGCTGGAGCGCACCCCCGGCCGGACCAACGTCGTCGCGCGCCTCGCGGGCACCGACCCGACGGCCGACGCGCTCCTCGTCCACGGTCACCTCGACGTCGTACCGGCCGAGGCCGCCGACTGGAGCGTGCACCCGTTCTCCGGCGAGGTACGCGACGGAGTGGTCTGGGGGCGCGGCGCCGTCGACATGAAGAACATGGACGCGATGATCCTCGCCGTGGTGCGGGCCTGGGCACGGCAGGGCGTGCGGCCCCGGCGCGACATCGTGATCGCGTTCACCGCGGACGAGGAGGCCAGCGCGGAGGACGGCTCCGGGTTCCTCGCCGACCGGCACGCGGCGCTCTTCGAGGGCTGCACCGAGGGGATCAGCGAATCGGGCGCCTTCACCGTCCACGACGGCACCGGCCGGCAGCTCTACCCGATCGCGGCGGGGGAGCGCGGCACGGCCTGGCTGAAGCTGACCGCGCGCGGGCGGGCCGGGCACGGCTCCAAGGTCAACCGGGACAACGCGGTGGCCCGCCTCGCCGCCGCCGTCGCGCGCATCGGTGAGCACGAGTGGCCGCTGCGGCTCACCCCGACCGTCCGTGCGGCGCTCACCGAACTCGCCGCCCTGTACGGTGTCGACCCCGACCTCTCCGACGTGGACACGCTGCTGGGCAAGCTGGGCCCGGCCGCGAAACTCGTCGAGCACACCCTCCGCAACAGCAGCAACCCGACGATGCTGGACGCCGGTTACAAGATCAACGTGATTCCCGGGCAGGCCGTGGCCCATATCGACGGACGGTATCTGCCCGGCGGGGAGGACGAGTTCCGCGCCACCCTGGACCGGCTCACCGGGCCGGACGTGGACTGGGAGTTCCAGCACCGCGAGCCGGCCCTCGAGGCGCCGGTGGACTCGCCGACGTTCGCGCGGATGCGGGCCGCGGTGGAGGAGTTCGCGCCCGAGGGACACGCCGTGCCGTACTGCATGTCCGGCGGCACGGACGCCAAGCAGTTCTCCCGCCTCGGCATCACCGGCTACGGGTTCGCCCCGCTGAAACTGCCGGAGGGCTTCGACTACCAGGCCCTCTTCCACGGAGTCGACGAGCGCGTCCCGGTCGAGGCGCTCCACTTCGGTGTCCGCGTCCTCGACCGGTTCCTGCGGACGGCCTGAGCGAATGGGGGAGACGGTGCAGACCCTGCCCTACGGCGAGTGGCCCTCGCCCATCGACGCGGCCACGGCCGCGGCACACGACGGAAGCCCCGAGTTCGTGGGGTTCGTCGGGGACGAGGTGTGGTGGACCGAGCCCCGGCCCGCCGAGGGCGGCCGGCGCACCCTGGTGCGTCGGCACTCCGACGGCACGGAGGAGTCCGTGCTGGCGGCGCCGTGGAACGTGCGCAGCCGGGTCGTCGAGTACGGCGGACGGCCCTGGGGCGGGTTCGTCCGCGACGACGATCCGCTCGTGGTGTTCGTGAACTTCGCCGACCAGCGCCTCCACCGCTATGAACCCGGCGGCGAGCCGCGTCCGCTGACCCCCCTCTCCCCGGTGGGGCAGGGGCTGCGCTGGGCCGAGCCGACACTGCTGCCGGACCGCGGCGAGGTGTGGTGTGTCCTGGAGGAGTTCACCGGCGACGGACCGAGCGAGGTGCGCCGCGTCCTGGCCGCCGTACCGCTGGACGGCTCGGCCGCCGAGGACCGCGGCGCCGTCCGCGAACTCACCGACGACCGCCACCGGTTCGTCACCGGACCGCGCCTCTCACCCGACGGGCGACGCGTCGCCTGGCTGGCCTGGGACCATCCCCGTATGCCGTGGGACGGCACCGAACTGCGTCTCGCCGAGGTCGCACCCGACGGCACCCTGTACGACGCCCGCACCGTGGCCGGCGGCCCCGGAGAGTCGATCGCCCAGGCCGACTGGACGCACGACGGCCGGCTGCTCCACACGAGCGACCGCACCGGCTGGTGGAACCTCTACCTTGACGGCGAACCGGTCTGCCCGCGCGAGGAGGAGTTCGGCGGACCGCTGTGGAAGCCGGGGTCGCGCTGGTTCGCCCCGCTGGACAGCGGCCTGATCGCCGTCGTGCACGGCCGGGGCGCTGCCGCGCTCGGCATACTCGACCCCGAGACGGGCGAGGTCGTCGACGCCGTCGGGCCCTGGACCGAGTTCGCGCCCACGCTCGCGGCGCACGGCGAGAGGGTCGTCGCCGTCGGAGCCGGACCCCGCAGCGGCCACGAGGTGGTGGAACTGGACCCCCGCACCGGCAGGACCCGGGTGATCGGCGCCCCGCACACGGACGCCGTGGACCCCGCCCACTACCCCGACCCGCAGATCCGCACCTTCACCGGTCCGGACGGCCGCGAGATCCACGCCCACGTGTACCCGCCGCACCACCCCGACTGCGTCGCGCCGGAGGGCCGGCTGCCGCCGTACGTGATCTGGGCGCACGGCGGACCCACCGGCCGGACACCCCCCGTGCTCGACCTGGAGATCGCCTACTTCACCTCGCGCGGCATCGGCGTCGTGGAGGTCAACTACGGGGGTTCCACCGGATACGGACGCGCCTACCGCGACCGGCTGCGCGGGCAGTGGGGCGTGGTCGACGTTGAGGACTGCGCGGCCGTCGCGCTCGCCCTCGCCGAGGAGGGCACCGCCGACCGCGACCGGCTCGCCATCCGCGGCGGCAGCGCCGGCGGCTGGACCACGGCCGTCTCCCTCACCACGACCGACGTCTACGCCTGCGGCACCATCCTCTATCCGGTGCTCGACCTGACCGGCTGGGGCCCGGGGGAGACCCACGACTTCGAGTCCGAGTACCTCGAGAGCCTCATCGGCCCGCGCGCCGAGGTCCCCGAGCGGTACGCCGAACGCTCGCCCGCCGCGCACGCCGACCGGCTCACCGTCCCCTTCCTGCTGCTCCAGGGCCTGGACGACGTCATCTGCCCTCCCGTGCAGTGCGAGCGGTTCCTGGCCCGGCTGGAGGGCAAGGGGGTGCCGCACGCGTATCTCACCTTCGAGGGCGAGGGACACGGCTTCCGGCGCACGGCCACCATGGTGCGAGCCCTGGAGGCGGAACTGTCCCTGTACGCCCAGGTGTTCGGTTTGACGGTGCCGGAAGTGCCGGTACTGGAACTCACCGAATGAGCCGGGCCGAGCCGTTGCTGCGGCCGCCCCGGCCCGGCCCCGGTGCCCGGGTGGCCGTCGTCGCACCCAGCGGACCCGTGCCGGAGGAACGGCTCCAGGCCGGGCTGGACGTGCTGCGCGGCTGGGACCTCGACCCGGTGATCGCCCCCCATGTCCTGGACCGGCACCACGACTTCGACTACCTCGCCGGCACGGACGCCGACCGGGCCGCCGACCTGCAGTCCGCCTGGTGCGACCCCGCCGTGGACGTGGTGATGTGCGCCCGGGGCGGCTACGGCGTCCAGCGCATGGTCGACCTGCTCGACTGGCCGGCGATGCGGGCCGCCGGGCCGAAGGTGTTCGTCGGGTTCAGCGACATCACCGCCCTGCACGAGGCGTTCGCGACCCGGCTCGGCCTGGTCACCCTGCACGGGCCGATGGCGGCGGGCATCGACTTCGTCAAGAACGCACGCGCGCAGGATCACTTGAAGGCGACCCTCCTCGCCCCGGAGACCGTCCTCACCCTCACCTCCCCCGACGGCACCGCGCTGGTCCCCGGCCGGGCACGCGGCGTCACCCTCGGCGGCTGCCTCGCCCTGCTCGCCGCCGACCTCGGCACTCCGCACGCCAGGGACTCCGCGCGCGGCGGACTGCTGTGCCTGGAGGACGTGGGGGAGGAGCCGTACCGACTCGACCGGTACCTGACCCAACTCCTGCGGGCCGGATGGCTCGACGGGGTGTCGGGGCTGCTGCTCGGCTCCTGGGCGCAGTGCGAGCCGTACGAGACGGTGCGGGGCCTGCTCGCCGACCGGCTCGGCGGACTGGGTGTGCCCGTGGCCGAGCGGTTCGGGTTCGGTCACTGCGACGGGGCGCTCACCCTCCCCTTCGGCGTCACGGCCGAACTCGACGCGGACGCGGGCACGCTGACACTCGACGAACCGGCGCTCAGCTGAGCGTGCCCACCGTGCCCGGCGTAGGGTGGCACCGTGCCGCACACCGCCTCCCGCCACCTCGCCGAGGGCTCCCGCGTGGGGATACGCCACTTCACCCACGCGGACAGCGCGGAGTTCACCGCCCGCGCCCGGGAGAGCACGGCTCTGCACCACCCCTGGCTGTTCCCACCGGACAACGCCGCGGCGTACTCCGCGTACGTGGAGCAGCTGATCCAGGACCCCGCCAAGGCTGGCTTCCTGGTCTGCGAGAAGGCCGCAGCCTCCGGCGAGGACCCGGGCGAGGGCCCTGCCGACGGCTCCATCGCCGGGTTCATCAACATCAACAACATCGTCCACGGCGCGTTCCGGAGCGGCGCCCTCGGCTACGGCGCGTTCGCGCACGCGGCGGGGCGCGGACTGATGCGCGAAGGGCTGGACCTCGTCGTGCGGCACGCGTTCGGGCCGATGCGGCTGCACCGGCTGGAGATCAACGTGCAGCCCGCCAACGCCGCCTCCATCGCCCTGGCCCGCAGCTGCGGATTCCGCCTGGAGGGCTTCTCACCGGACATGCTCTTCATCGACGGGGCCTGGCGCGACCACGAACGCTGGGCGCTCACCCAGGAGATGCGAAGGCCCCGCTGACCGCCGCCCGCTGCCGCCGCCCCGGTCGGCGCGTCCCGCCCCTGTTCAGACGGGCGGCCGGCGGCTTCCATGGGTAACCGTGACGACGATCCGACGTGACGCGACGACCCTGCCCGCCGCACACCTGGGCCCGGACAACCCCCTGCCCGCCCTGCGACCCCTCGACAAGGCGCACCGCATCGAGGACCGCGACAAGGAGCACCTGCCGCGCGACATGGCCCGGCAGATCGGCTACGCCCCCCTGCACAGCCTGCTGCCCGTACGGGTCCGCGACGGCTACGACCGGCACCGCCGGCCCCGCCCGCTGGACACCCTGGTGATCGAGAACGACCGGCTGCGGGCCACCGTGCTGCCCGGCCTCGGCGGCCGGATCTCCTCCCTGTTCCACAAACCGACGGGCCGTGAACTCCTGTACCGCAACCCGGTGTTCCAGCCCGCCAACTTCGCCCTCAACGGTGCCTGGTTCTCCGGCGGCATCGAATGGAACATCGGCGCCACCGGCCACACCACCCTCTCCTGCGCACCCGTGCACGCCGCCCGCGTGCCCGCTCCCGACGGCGGGGAGATGCTGCGCCTGTGGGAGTGGGAACGGCTGCGCGACCTGCCCTTCCAGGTCGACCTGTGGCTGCCGGACGGCTCCGACTTCCTGTACGTCGGCGTCCGCGTCCGCAACCCGCACGAGCGGCCGGTGCCGACCTACTGGTGGTCCAACATCGCCGTCCCCGAGGAGCGCAGGGTCCTTGCCCCCGCCGAGGAGGCCTGGCTCCCCCACTGCCTGAACGGCGTGGGAGGTACCCCCATCGGCTACGAGCGGCGACTGCGCCGGGTGCCGGTGCCCGAGTACGACGGCGTCGACCGCACGTACCCGCCGAACAGCACTTACGCCGCCGACTACTTCTACGAGGTGCCCGACGACCGCAGGCGCTGGATCGCCGCCCTGGACGCCGACGGCCACGGGCTGGTGCAGACGTCCACCGACGAACTGCGCGGCCGGAAGCTGTTCGTGTGGGGCAGGGGGCCCGGCGGGCGGCGCTGGCAGGAGTGGCTCACCGAGCCGGGCACCGGCGGCTACTGCGAGATCCAGGCCGGGCTCGCCCGCACCCAGCTCGAACACGTCCGGCTGGAGCCCGGCAGCGAGGTGACCTGGCTGGAGGCGTACGGGCCGCTCGACGCACCGCCGTGGGCAGGGCGGTGGCCCGACGTGCTGCGCGAGGCCGAGACCCGGCTGGAGGCGGTCCTGCCGCGCGCCGAGGTCGACGCCGCCCACGCGGCCTGGCTCCCGTACGCCGACGCCGAACCCGGCGAGAAGCTGGCCACCGGCTCCGGCTGGGGCGCGCTGGAAGTACTGCGCGCCGGCTGGAAACTGCCCGGTACACCGTTCGCCGCGAGCACGCTGACCGAGGAACAGGAGCCCTGGCTGCACCTGCTGCGAGCCGGCTCCCTCTCCGAGCCGCCCGGCAGCCGGCCGCCCGGCGGGACGCTGGTCGCCACCCACTGGCGGGACATGCTCGAGACGGCCCCCGCCACCCCCCTCACCGAATACCACCTCGGCATCGCCCAGTGGCACGCCGGCGACCGGGCACAGGCGGTGCGCAGTTGGGAACGGGGCCTGCGGGACGCCCGGCCGAAGCGCCGCTGGGCGACGCTGCGCTGCCTCGCCGTGGCCGACCGGGAGGACCGCAACCCCGAGCGGGCCGCCGACCGCTACGCGCAGGCCTTCGACGACCTGTGGAGTGCGGCCGAGGAGGCACCATGTGCCGCCGAGGGTGGTGCCGCCGAGCCGTGGCCGCCGGTCGTCGCCGCACTCGGGCGGGAGGCGGTCGAGGCGTTGCTCGCCGTGGGGCGTACCGCGGACGCGCGGTCCGTGTGGCGGCGGCTGGACCCCGCGACCCGGGCGGGCGGACGGCTGCGCCTGATGGAGGCGGCACTCCTGCTCGCCGAGGGCCTGCGCGACGAGGCCCGCACCGTGTTCGACGCGGGCTTCGAGGTCGCCGACCTGCGGGAGGGGGACGAGATGATCGGACGGATGTGGCAGCGGCTCACCACGGAGCCGCTGCCTCAGCGGTACGACTTCCGGATGCGGCCCGCACCGTGACCGCGTGGGTCAGACGGTGGCGCGGCGGTCCGCGTACTCGTAGACAGCCCCGTCCGGGTGTCGTGCGATGAGGTTGCGGCCCACCGGAGTGGGGAGCGGACCCGCGATGATGTCCGCTCCCATCTCCGCGAGTACCTGACCGGCCTCCTCGACGTCCTTCACCGCGATGGTCGCCGCCACCTTGCGCAGCACGTCCAGTTCGGCCGCGGGACCGCTCATCAGCAGGAAACAGCCGACCGCGGCCACTTGGACACCGGCCCGCTCGAAGCGGAGCGCTTTGCCTCCCGCCAGCCGCTCGTAGAAGGGGATCGCGGTCTCGATGTCGTCGACGCAGACGCGCAGCGTGGCACCCAGTATCTCCATGGGACGAGCCTAGGGCCTGTCGTTTGGATCATGCCGGGCTTCCGGGGGCCGAAACAGCCGGCAGCGCGGGGGCGTGGCCCGGCGGACGTTTGGCGGCCGCGGCGAGGGAAACGCGGAAGTGTCCCGAGCCATGCGACGACAGCGCTGGAGGCGAACCGTGAGTCGACCCCGCATCGTGATCGTCGGTGCCGGCTTCGCCGGATACCGCACGGCCCGCACCCTGTCCCGGCTCGCCCGGGGGCGCGCCGAGATCACCTTGCTGAATCCGACCGACTACTTCCTGTATCTGCCCCTGCTGCCCCAGGTCGCCGCCGGCATTTTGGAACCGCGCCGGGTCACCGTCTCCCTCTCCGGCACGCTGCCGCACGTACGGCTGGTGCTGGGCGAGGCCGACGGCATCGACCTCGATGCGCGGACCGTGCACTACACCGGCCCCGAGGGCGACGGCGGCACCCTCGCCTACGACCGGCTGGTGCTGGCCGCAGGCAGCGTCAACAAACTGCTGCCGATCCCCGGCGTCGCCGAGCACGCCCACGGCTTCCGTGGTCTGCCCGAGGCGCTGTATCTGCGCGACCACGTGACCCGCCAGGTGGAACTCGCGGCCGCCACCGACGACCCCGCGAACTGCGCCGCCCGGTGCACCTTCGTCGTGGTCGGCGCCGGGTACACCGGAACCGAAGTCGCCGCGCACGGAAAGCTGTTCAGCGACGCGCAGGTGCACAAGCACCCCATGCGGACGGGCATGCGACCGCGCTGGCTGCTGCTGGACATCGCCGACCGCGTCCTGCCCGAACTCGACGAACGGCTCTCCTCCACCGCCGACCGGGTGCTGCGCGAACGGGGCGTGGAGGTACGGATGGGGACCTCCGTGAAGGAGGCCACGCACGACGGAGTGCTGCTGACCGACGGCGAGTTCGTCGACACGCGGACGCTGGTGTGGTGCGTGGGCGTACGGCCCGATCCGCTCGCCGACTCGCTGGGTCTTCCCATGGAACGCGGGCGGTTGCTGGTGGATCCGCAACTGCGGGTGCCGGGGCGGCCCGAGGTGTTCGCCTGCGGTGACGCGGCGGCGGTGCCCGATCTGGAGAAGCCCGGCCAGTACACCCCGATGACCGCGCAGCACGCCTGGCGGCAGGGCAAGGTCTGCGCGCACAACATCGCCGCCTCCTTCGGTGACGGCGAGCCGCGCGCCTACCGCCACCGCGACCTGGGGTTCGTGGTGGACCTGGGTGGAGTCAAGGGGGCGGCCAACCCGCTCGGCGTCAATCTGTCCGGGCAGGCGGCCGGAGCGGTCGCTCGCGGCTACCACCTCGCGGCGATGCCCGGCAACCGGGTGCGCGTCGCCGCCGACTGGCTGCTGGACGCCGTACTGCCGCGTCAGGCGGTGCAGTTGGGGCTCGTACGGTCCTGGTCGGTGCCGCTGGACACGGCGTCCCCGGAACTCGTCCGGGTGCCGACCGGTCCGGAGCGGAAGCGGTCCGGCGGCGAGGCCGCCGAGCCGGCGAAGCCGAACCGGGCCGCCGCACCGCAGCCGGCCGCCGAGCCGGCGAAGAACCAGCCGAGTGCTGAGCCCGCGAAGGGCCGACCCGGCCCCCGGCCGCCCGCCGGCGGGCACCCGGCCCCCGGCCCCGTCAAGCGCACCGACTACCCAGCCGACCCCGCCGATCCCCGTGATCCGGCCGAAGGAGACTCATGAACACCGGTGAACTCGTCGAGCTCGGACAGCAGCTGCGAGTGGACAGTGTCCGCGCGGCAGCCGCCGCGGGCTCCGGGCACCCCACGTCCTCGATGTCCGCGGCCGACCTGATGGCCGTCCTGCTGGCGCGCCACTTCCGCTACGACTTCGACCGCCCCAACCACTCGGGCAACGACCGTTTCGTCCTCTCCAAGGGACATGCCTCACCCCTGATGTACGCCGCCTTCAAGGCGGCCGGGGCCATCGACGACGAGGAACTGCTCACCTTCCGCAAGCTCGGCAGCCGTCTCGAAGGGCACCCCACGCCCAGGCGGCTGCCCTGGGTCGAGACGGCCACCGGATCGCTCGGCCAGGGACTGCCGGTCGGCGTCGGCATCGCGCTGGCCGGAAAGCGACTCGACCGGTCCGGCTACCGGGTGTGGGTGCTGTGCGGGGACAGCGAACTGGCCGAGGGCTCCATGTGGGAGGCCGCCGAGCACGCCGGGTACGAGAACCTCGACAACCTCACCGCCGTCGTGGACGTCAACCGGCTCGGCCAGCGCGGCCCCACCCGGCACGGCCACGACCTCGACGCCTACGCCCACCGCTTCGCGGCCTTCGGCTGGCACACGGTGGAGGTGGACGGCCACGACATCGACGCCGTCGACCGCGCCTACGGCGAGGCGGCCTCCACCAAGGGGCAGCCGACCGTGATCCTCGCCCGCACCCTCAAGGGCAAGGGCGTCGCGGCCGTCCAGGACCGCGAGGGCATGCACGGCAAACCGCTGCCCGAGGCCGACGAGGCGATCGCCGAACTCGGCGGTCCGCGCGACCTGCGCCTCCGGGTGCGGGAACCGTCCGACGCCCGCGCGCCGCACGCCGTACACACCGGGCAGGCCGAACCGCCCCGGTGGGACAAGGGCGAGGAGGTGGCGACGCGCAACGCCTACGGCGAGGCGCTGGCCGCCCTCGGCACCGTGCGCGGCGACATCGTGGCCCTGGACGGAGAGGTCGGCGACTCCACACGCGCGGAGTTCTTCGCCAAGGAGCATCCCGAACGCTACGTCGAGTGCTACATCGCCGAACAGCAGATGGTCGCCGCGGCGGTCGGCATGGCGACACGCGGCTGGGTGCCGTACGCGACCACGTTCGCCGCCTTCCTCACCCGCGCCCACGACTTCATCCGCATGGCGTCGATCAGCGGCTCCGGCATCAACCTGGTCGGCTCGCACGCCGGCGTCGCCATCGGCCAGGACGGACCCAGCCAGATGGGCCTCGAGGACCTGGCGATGATGCGGGCGGTGCACGGCTCGACCGTGCTGTACCCCTGCGACGCCAACCAGACCGCGCGCCTGGTCACCGCCATGGCGGAACTCGACGGCGTCCGGTACCTGCGCACCTCGCGAGGCGAGGGCCCTGTCCTGTACGGCCCCGACGAGGAGTTCCCCGTCGGCGGCAGCAAGGTGCTGCGCTCCTCGGCCGACGACCGGCTGACCCTGCTCGCGGCGGGCGTCACGGTGCCCGAGGCCCTGGCCGCCGCGGACGCCCTGGCGGGGGAGGGCATCGCGGTACGGGTGATCGACCTGTACTCGATCAAGCCCGTCGACCGGGACGCGCTGCGCCGGGCGGCGGAGGAGACCGGCTGCCTGGTGACGGTGGAGGACCACCACCCGGAGGGCGGGCTCGGGGACGCGGTCCTCGACGCCTTCACCGACGGGCGGCCCGTCCCGCGCCTGGTGCGGCTCGCCGTCCGCGGCATGCCGGGGTCGGCCTCCCCCGAGGCGCAGTTGCACGCCGCCGGCATCGACGCCGAGTCGATCGCGGCGGCCGGGCGGCTGCTGGTGGAGGAGGCGATCGTGCCGTGAACGATGTGGGGGAGGAGACGATCGCGCCGTGAGCGACGACGACGGTGTGCGACCGGTACGGGCCGGCCGCCGCACCGTGCGGATCCACCGGCCGGGGAAGGTGCTCTTCCCCGGCGGTGGGGACGCCGAGGAGTACACCAAGGGCGACCTCGTCGACTACCACCGGGCGGTCGCCCCGTTCATGCTGCCGCACCTGCGGGGCCGCCCGCTGATGCTGGACCGGCGTCCGGACGGCCTCGACGGGCCCACGTTCATGCAGAAGAACACCCCCGGGAGCTACCCGGAGTGGATCACCCGCGTCGAGGTCGCCAAGGAGGGCGGCACGGTGTGCCACACCGTGTGCGACGACACGGCGACCCTGCTGTACCTCGTCGACCAGGCGAGCATCACCCTCCACCGCTGGCTGTCCCGCGCCGCCCCGATCGACGGGACCGACCGGCTCGACCATCCGGACCGGCTGGTCTTCGACCTCGACCCCTCGCAGGACGATTTCGAGACGGTACGGGAGGCGGCGCGGCTGCTGGGGGATCTGCTGGACGAGCTGAGCCTGCCCTCGGCGCTGATGACCACCGGCTCCCGGGGGCTCCATGTGATCGTGCCGCTGAACGGTGACCACGGATTCGACGAGGTGCGCGCCTTCGCCCGCGAGGTTGCCGACACCCTCGCCGACGCCCACCCCGACCGGCTCACCACCGCCGCGCGCAAGAAGGAGCGCGGCGACCGGCTCTACCTGGACGTGCAGCGCAACGCCTACGCGCAGACCGCGGTCGCGCCCTGCACCGTCCGGGCCCTGCCCGGCGCCCCCGTCGCGACCCCCCTCTCCTGGGACCAGCTGGACGACCCGGAGCTGCACGCCCGCCGCTGGACCGTCGCCGACGCCGTCGAACAGCTGCGTACCGACCCCTGGGCCGGACTGCCGCGCCGGGGCCGCGCCCTGGGCCGGCCCGCCGGCGGCTGGGCGCGCTGCGGGGCTGACCGTCCAGGCCGACGACCAGGCACGGAGCGCGGCCGTGGCAATCGGGTGAGCCCCGGGAGGTTTGGCGAACGGACTTACGGCCACACGGAGAAGGAGGTGCCCATGGCGAACACAAGAGATACCGAAAACTCCAAGAGTTCACAGGAACCACAGGATGTTTACGCATCCCGCAAGTCCACGGAAAACACCAGAGCGAACAAGCGGCCGGGCCCGATGGAGGTACTGCGCCAGGCGCGCGGACAGCTCGCGGAGCTCACCGGTATGGAAGCCGAGTCCGTGTCGTCCTTCGAGCAGACGGAGGAGGGCTGGGCGCTGGAGATCGAGGTCCTCGAGCTCGAGCGCGTACCCGACACGATGAGCCTGATGGCGAGTTACCAGGTGGAGCTCGATCCCGACGGACAGCTCATCGGTTACCGGCGTGTTCGCCGCTACGAGCGAGGACGGGCCGACGCGCGCAGGTCCGGCGGCCGGTAGGCCGCCCGCCCGGATCCGCTCCCACACCCACAGAAAGGAAGGAACAGTCGGCATGACAGTTGTACCGGCACAACAGTCCGGCGGCGGAGGCGGCAGCAGCGGCCTCTACGACGTGCTTGAGCTCGTTCTGGACAGGGGGCTCGTCATCGACGCATTCGTGCGGGTGTCCCTGGTCGGCATCGAGATACTCAAGATCGACGTCCGCGTCGTCGTCGCCAGCGTCGACACCTACCTGCGCTTTGCCGAGGCGTGCAACCGGCTCGACTTGGAGGCCGGGCCCCGCAAGAGCCCGGGTCTGCCCGACGTGGTCGGCCAGGTCACCGAGTCCGGCGCCCGCGGCAAGTCCAAGGGGGCGCTGTCCGGCGCCGCCGAGACCATCTCCGAGGCCTTCCAGCAGGCGCGCGGCGACGGCTCCGAGCGTGAGACCGAGTCCCGTCCGCGGGCCCGCAAGAGCACCTCGTCGCGTCGCAGGGAGGAGCAGGAGTGAGCACCTACGTCTACGGCATCACGGCGAGTTCGCACCCCGCCCTCCCCGAGAACATAAGCGGCGTCGGCGACCCGGCGCGCCCGGTGCGCGTCCTGAAGGAGGGCGACCTGGCGGCCGTCGTCAGCGACGCCCCCGAGGACCTGCGCCCCAAACGCAGGGAACTGCTCGCCCACCAGAACGTGCTCGCCGAGGTCGGCGCGGCAGGCTGTGTGCTGCCCATGCGCTTCGGCAGCGTCGCCCCCGACGACGACACCGTCACCGGCGTCCTCGCCGAGCGTGCCGAGCACTACAAGGAGCGCCTGCGGGCGCTGGACGGCCGGGTCGAGTACAACGTCAAGGCCAATCATGACGAGGAAGCCGTACTCCACCACGTGATGGCCGGCCATCCGGAGATCCGCGCTCTCGCGGAGGCCAACCGGCAGTCCGGCGGCGGAAGTTACGACGACAAGATCCGCCTCGGCGAGATGGTCGCCGATGCGGTCAGGGCACAGGAGGTCGAGGACGGCGTCGCCGTGCAGCGCGCCCTGGAACCGGTGGCCGACGCCGTGAGCGTGGGTCCCGAGTCCACGGGCTGGCTCGCCAACGTCTCCTTCCTGGTGCAGCGCGACGCGGCCGGGGACTTCATGGCCGCCCTGGACCGCGTCCGCGAGGACATGCCGCACCTGGAGGTGCGGCTCAACGGTCCGCTGCCGCCGTACAGCTTCGTGGAGCCCGGCCCGGCCGAGCCGGCGGGCGCCACGGCGGGTGGGGCGGGCGCCGGAATGGGGTGACGACATGGGTTTGATCTCGGAAGTGCTGCTGCTGCCGCTGGCCCCGGCGCGCGGCAGCGGCTGGGTCATCCAACAGGTGCTTCGCGAGGCGGAGCGCATCTACTACGACCCCTCCGCGATCCGTGCCGAACTGGCGCGGCTCGAGGAGCAGTTGGAGGCCGGAGAGATCACCGAGGAGGAGTTCGACCGGCAGGAGGACGAACTCCTCGACCGATTGGAGACCGTGATGCGTACCAGCGCCACAGGGGATGGGACGGCACCACAATGAATCGAACAGCACTCGGCCTCGCGGTAGGGGCCGGATACCTCCTCGGACGGACGAGGAAGCTGAAGGCGGCGGTCGCCGTCGGCGGGCTGGTGGCCGGCAAGAAGCTGAACCTCGGACCGCGGATGATCACGGACATGGTGTCCACGCAGCTGCAGAAAAACCCGCAGTTCAAGGAGCTCGGGGATCAGTTGCGCGGCGATCTGCGCGGTGCCGGCAAGGCGGCCTCCGGGGCACTCGTCGAGCGGCAGCTCGGCTCCCTCGCCGACAAGCTGCACGGCCGTACCGCCGAGATGCGCGACCAGCTGACCGGTTTGGGCCGCCCGGACCGCGACGCCGAGGACAAGGACAAGGACAAGGACAAGGACAAGGACACCGAGGACGGCAGGGGCGCCGAGGACGCCACGGACGACGAGGACGCCACGGACAACGAGGACGCCACGGACGAGGAACCGGACGACGAGGAGCCGGAACCGGCACCCGAGCGGTCGGCGAAGAAGGCCTCGTCGAAGAGGGCTCCGTCGAAGGAGGCCGCCAAGAAGGCATCCGCGAAGAAGGCGCCGGCCAGGAAGGTCGCTCCGGCGAAGAAGACGGCCGGCAAGAAGACCGAGGCCGCGCGGACGACCTCGTCCCGGGGCACCCGCGCGTCGAAGGGAGGCGGTGAGTGATGACCGAGGCACTCGGATCGGCCGCTTCCGCCGCACGCGGGGCGGCGCGCGAGGGGACGAAGAACCCTCTTGCCGACGTGGCCCACAGCGAGGCCGCCGACCGCCTCAAGGCGGAGCTGCAGGACTACCTCGCGGCCCAGGCCACCCGCCTGCTGACCGGTGTCGGCCACAAGCTGGGCGAGACGACCGGCAAACTCACCGACATCGCCGAGGGCAAGAGTCCGGGTTTCGCCAAGCTCGCCCTCGACGGCGGCCGCAAACTCGCCGAGGGCAAGGGCCCCCTGCGCAGCGCCATCGAGCTGGGAGCTTCACGGGCCAAGGACAATGTGATGGGCGCCCTGAAGGGCCTGGTCGGCGGCAAGGGCAAGGGCAAGCGCAAGCGCTCCGCGGGCAAGAAACCCACCGTCATCCTGGAGCACATCGATGTCGGCGTCCCGCTGCGCACGGCCTACGACCAGTGGACCCAGTACCAGGACTTCAGCACCTTCGCCAAGGGCGTCAAGAGCGCCAACAAGTCCGACGACACCACCTCGGACTGGCAGGTCAAGGTTTTTTGGTCCAACCGCAGCTGGAAGGCGCAGACCACCCAGCAGGTCGCCGACGACCGCATCGCCTGGTCCTCCGAGGGGGCCAAGGGCACGACGAAGGGCGTCGTCTCCTTCCACCGCCTCGACGACAACCTCACCCGGATCCTGCTGATCATCGAGTACTACCCCACGGGTTTCTTCGAGAAGACCGGCAACATCTGGCGCGCCCAGGGCCGCCGGGCCCGACTCGACCTGAAGAACTTCGCCCGCTTCATCACGTTCAAGGGTGAGGCCGAGGACAGCTGGCGCGGCGAGATCCAGGACGGTGAGGTCGTCCGCAGCCACGAGGACGCCGTCGCCGAGGAGGAGACCGAGGAGTCGCCGCGCGGGGATGAGGAGCCGGAAGCCGAGGGCGCCGAGGGCGCCGAGGGCGCCGAGGGCGCCGAAACGGAGGAAGCCGCAGACGAGGAACCGGCCGAGGACGAGGAACCGGCTGAGGACGAGGACGAGGACGCCTACGAGGAAGAGGAGGAGGAAGAGGACGAAGGCGAGTACGAGCCCGAGGACGAGCCCGAGTACGCCGAGGACGGGAACCGCCGATGACGACTCCCCGCCGGCTCCCCGAGCCCTATGGCCAGGGCGGCGGCGCCAACCTCGCCGACATCCTTGAACGGGTGCTCGACAAGGGCATCGTCATCGCGGGCGACATCCGCATCAACCTGCTCGACATCGAACTGCTCACCATCAAGCTGCGGCTCATCGTCGCTTCCGTCGACAAGGCGAAGGAGATGGGGATCGACTGGTGGGAGACCGACCCGGCGCTGTCCTCCCGCGCCCGTCGCTCCGAACTGGCCAGGGAGAACGCCGAGCTGCGTGAGCGGCTGGCCGCACTGGAGACCGACCGTCCACTGGAGACCGGTCGTTCGCAGGAGACGGGCCGTCCGCTGGAGACCGGCCAGCGGAAGACCGGCCGTCCACAGGAGGAGGCCCCGTGACCGGACTGCGGTACGTTTACGCCGTCTGCCGTCCCTTCGGCGCACCGCTCCAGGCACAGCTGACCGGTGTGGCGGGTGATCCGCCCCGGCTGCTGACCCACCACGGCCTGGTGGCCGTCGTCAGCCATGTGCCGGAGGCGGACTTCGCCGAGGAACCCTTCCGCGCGCATCTGGAGGACCTCGACTGGCTGACCACGGTCGCCCGCGCCCACCAGGGCGTCATCGACGCGCTCACCACCGTCACCACGCCGCTGCCGCTGCGGCTCGGCACCGTGTTCCGTGACGACAGCGGCGTACGGACGATGATCGAGGCGCGAGAGGAGGGCTTCCTGCGGACGCTGGACCGGTTGGAAGGCCGGGTGGAGTGGGGCGTGAAGGTCTTCCTCGAGGCGGAACGGCCGCCGGACACCGCCGCACCGCCCGCGCAGAAGCCCGCGTCGGGCCGGGACTACCTGCGCCAACGGCGCATGGCGACGAAATCGCACGACGATCTGTGGCAGCAGGCCGAGACCTTTTCGACCCGGCTGCACGAGACGCTTTCCGGCTGCGCTGAGGATTCCCGGCTGCACGCCCCGCAGAATCCCACACTCTCCGGTGCGTCGGGACGCAATGTGCTGAATGCGGCCTATCTCGTACCGCGGACGGAATCCGAGGAATTCGTGGAAAAGGTGGAACGGACGAAGAACGGGACGCCCGGGATACGCGTCGAACTCACCGGCCCCTGGGCGGCCTATTCATTCGCCGGGGAAGAATCCGCCGGGGATGAACCCACCGGGGACGAATCGGCTGCGGGGGAGGGGGTATGACCGTAGTCGAGCGCCGTGAGATAGCCCTGGTGGACCTGCTCGACCGGCTCCTGGCCGGCGGCGTCGTCATCACCGGCGACATCACGCTGCGCATCGCGGACGTCGACCTGGTCCGCATCGACCTCAACGCGCTCATCAGCTCGGTGAACGCGAACGTTCCGTCGCCCTTCGAGGAGTTGAGTTGACGGCCACCCCCGACGACCATCACGGCGAGCCGCACGGAAGCCGGCGCGAGGGGCATGGCCGGCGCAACCGACTCGACCTGGAGCCGGACACGGTCGAGCGCGACCTGGTCAAATTGGTGCTCACCGTCGTGGAACTGCTGCGCCAGCTCATGGAGCGCCAGGCGGTGCGCCGTTTCGACGAGGGCGACCTGACGGAGGAGCAGGAGGAGCGCATAGGCCTCACCCTGATGCTGCTCGAGGAGCGGATGACGGAGCTGCGTGACCGCTACGGACTGCGGCCCGAGGACCTGAATCTGGACCTCGGGCCGCTCGGACCGCTGCTGCCGCGGGACTGAGCCCCCGGCCGCCCGATGACAGGTGGCCCGGGGCCGGGAAATTCCCGGCCCCGGGCCACCTGTCATCTCACCACTTGTACCAGCGGCCCCTACCGCCGCTCGCCGATGTGCTGCGCATGAAGAATCCCAGCAACCACACGACGAGAACCGCCAGTGCGATCCACCAGAGCACCTTTACCGCGAAACCGGCACCGAAAAGAACCAAGGCCAGAAGCAGAACGAGCAGAATGGGAACCATAATGTCAACCTCCTGCCATTCTGGTTGCCCGGAATTCTCGTTTCAGGCTTCCTTGCGACAGAGAATTTCTCCGTGCAGCACGCTGAACCATCCGTCCTCCCGCGTGCCCCACTCCCGCCATGCCGCCGCCACGGTCCGCAGTTCTTCGCCGGTGGCGTGGCCCTGCTCGGTGGCACGCTCGGCGTAGCCCGACGCCACCGTGCGGTCCGCCCACAGGGTGCTCCACCAGGCCCGTTCCTCGACGGTCGAGTAGGTCCAGGTGCCCGAGGTCGCGGTGATGTCCGTGAAGCCGGCCGTCAGAGCCCAGGACTTCAGCCGCCGGCGGCATCCGGTTCGCCGCCGTTGGCCCGAGCCACCCGCCGGTACAGGTCCAGCCAGTCGTCCATGCCCTGGGACAGGGGGTACCAGGTCATCGCCGCGTAGTCCGCGTCACGGACGGCGACGAACCCGCCGGGCCTGGTCACCCGCTTCATCTCGCGCAGCGCCCGCACCGGATCCCCCACGTGCTGGAGCACTTGATGGGCGTGCACCACACTGAACGTGTCGTCCGGAAAGTCCAGCGCGTGCACGTCGCCCACCGCGAAGGCGGTGTTCGTCAGACCGCGCTCGGCCGCCGTGGCGCGGGCCTGCTCCAGGATGCCCGGCGCCCGGTCGAGACCGGTGACGTGCCCGTCGGGGACGAGCCCGGCCAGGTCCGCGGTGATGGTGCCGGGCCCGCATCCGATGTCCAGGATGCGCATACGGGGAGTCAGCACCCCGAGGAGGTACGCCGCCGAGTTGGCGGCGGTCCGCCAGGTGTGCGACCGCAGCACCGACTCGTGGTGCCCGTGGGTGTAGACGGCGGTCTCCCGCGATGGCGGCATGGTGAGCCCGTCCCTTCTCGTCCGTCGTGGCGTACCCGTCTTCGGCAATGACCGTCACGGTACGCACTCCGGCCGCACCGTGAGACCCGTGTCTCATATGCCGGGCGAGCCGGTGTGCGGCGGACGCTCCGCCCGCCCGACGGACAAAACCGCTTGCCACCTGCGCCGACGCCCCGGACAATCGCGTCCCATGGGTCATCTCGAAGCCGCGTGTCTGGAGTACTACCTCCCCGACGGAAGGGCGCTCCTGGGCGAGGTGTCCTTCCGGGTGGGCGAAGGGGCCGTCATGGCCCTCGTGGGACCCAACGGAGCGGGCAAGACGACCCTCCTGCGCCTCCTCGCCGGCGAACTGAAGCCGCACGGCGGCTCCGTCACGGTCACCGGCGGTCTCGGCGTCATGCGCCAGTTCGTGGGCTCGGTACGGGACGAGACGACCGTGCGCGACCTCCTCGTCTCCGTCGCCACTCCACGGATCCGCGAAGCGGCCCATGCCGTCGACAAGGCCGAGCACGCCCTCCTGACCTCCCCCAGTGCCTCAAGGGCCTGGGAGGTGCCCCCATCCGACGAGGCCGCCCAACTGGGGTACGCGCAGGCCCTCGCGGACTGGGCCGAGGCACGCGGCTACGAGGCCGAGACGCTGTGGGACATGTGCACGACGGCCGCGCTCGGCGTCCCGTACGACAAGGCGCAGTGGCGCCAGGTACGCACCCTCTCCGGCGGCGAGCAGAAACGCCTGGTCCTCGAAGCGCTGCTGCGCGGCACCGACGAGGTCCTGCTCCTCGACGAGCCCGACAACTACCTCGACGTCCCCGGCAAGCGCTGGCTGGAGGGACGGCTCGAGCAGACCCGCAAGACCGTGCTGTTCGTGTCCCACGACCGCGAACTGCTCGCCCGCGCCGCCCAGCGCATCGTCTCCCTCGAACCGGGCCCCACCGGCGCCGACGCCTGGGTGCACGGCGGGGGCTTCGCCACCTACCACGACGCCCGACGCGAACGCTTCGCCCGCTTCGAGGAACTGCGCAGGCGGTGGGACGAGAAGCACGCCCAGCTGAAGAAGCTGGTGCTGAACCTGCGGCAGGCCGCCTCCGTCAGCCCCGCCATGGCGTCCCGGTACCAGGCGGCCCAGACCCGGCTGCGCAAGTTCGAGGAGGCCGGACCGCCGCCGGAGCCGCCGCGCGAGCAGGACATCAGGATGCGCCTGAAGGGCGGCCGTACCGGAGTGCGCGCGGTGACCTGCGAACGACTCGAACTCACCGGCCTGATGAAACCGTTCGACCTGGAGGTCTTCTACGGCGAACGGGTCGCCGTCCTCGGCTCCAACGGCTCCGGCAAGTCGCACTTCCTGCGCCTGCTCGCCGGGGATGACGTGACGCACACGGGCGACTGGCGGCTCGGCGCCCGCGTCGTCCCCGGACACTTCGCGCAGACCCACGCGCACCCCGAGCTGGAGGGCCGCACGCTCCTGGACATCCTGTGGAAGGAGCACGCCCAGGACCGGGGCGCCGCCATGTCCCGGCTGCGCCGCTACGAACTGACGGGTCAGGCCGAGCAGTCCTTCGAGCGGCTCTCCGGCGGCCAGCAGGCCCGGTTCCAGATCCTGCTGCTGGAGCTCCAAGGCGTCACGGCGCTGCTGCTCGACGAGCCGACGGACAACCTGGACCTGGAGTCGGCGGAGGCGTTGCAGGAGGGCCTGGAGGCCTTCGCGGGCACGGTACTGGCCGTCACGCACGACCGTTGGTTCGCCCGCTCCTTCGACCGCTACCTGGTCTTCGGCAGCGACGGCAGGGTCCGGGAGACCCCGGAACCCGTGTGGGACGAGCGCCGCGTGGAACGGGCCCGGTAGCCGCCCGCCTCCGTGGGCGCGGGCCCGGGGGCCGGGATGTTCGCGGACCGGGATGTTCGTAGAGTGGAGGCAGGGACGCGGGACCCGTGGCCTCCCCGGGCGGGTATCCGGACCGCAGGTACGCCTACCACGAGCGGGGCATCACGATGACCGGAGTCGAGCCGAACCGCCTGGACGATCAGCAGCTCATGAAGGAGCTGGAAAACATCCACCGCACGCGTCATGACACGCTGCTGTACGGCTCCAACGACGCACTGCGGGTCCACAACGACCGTATGGCGCAGCTGGAGGGCGAGTACCTCCGCCGCAATCCGCGCCGCCCGGTGGCGGCGGGCCGCACCCGCGAAGGGGCCCGGGAGCGGAGCGGCGCGGACAAGGCGACACCCACGACCCCGGGCACCTGCCAGACCCAGTGAGAAGCCGGGACCCGCTCCATGCGGGCCCCGGCTTCCACTGGGTCTGTCAGGCCGCTTCCGCGGCGAACACCTCCAGATACGTTTCGCAGAACGCCTTGAGGTCGTCCGGCTTGCGACTGGTGACCAGCTTGGCGGGCCCGTGGTCGCAGATCTTCACCTGCTCGTCGACCCAGGTGGCGCCGGCGTTGCGGAGGTCGGTCCGCAGGCTCGGCCAACTGGTCAGCTCCCTCCCGCGGACCACGTCCGCCTCGATGAGGGTCCAGGGTGCGTGACAGATCGCGGCGACGGGCCGCCCCTGTGCGAAGAAGTCCCGAACGAACGCGACGGCCTTCTCGTCCGTGCGCAGCGAGTCCGGGTTGGCCACCCCGCCCGGCAGCACCAGCCCGCCGAAGGAGTCGGCGGACGTGTCGCCGACGACCTCCTGCACCGGGAAGGTGTCCGCCTTGTCGAGGTGGTCGAACGCCTGGATGCTGCCCGGCCGCGTCGACACGAGCACGGGTTCGTGACCGGCGCCGACTGCCGCCTCCCACGGCTCGGTCAGCTCGACCTGCTCGACGCCTTCGGTCGCGACGAGGAATGCGATACGCATGGGGAACTACGTCCTTTCGTACAAGACGTTCATGTTCATTCAAGTGGGCCGACGATCGTGTGGACCCGGGGCGTGCGGGATCGGATCGGCCGGCTACGGGTTGTCCTCCTCCGGGGACCGCGTCAGTGCCTCGGCCAGCTCCTGGACGCTGCCGTAGCGTGCCTGTCGCGGCAGCCGACCCAGCGCCTCGACGAGGGTGTCGGGCGCGTGCCGCCGGTCCAGGGTGCGCATCAGCTCGCGCGGGCCCGCGGGGAACGACCCCCGGTTCAGGATCCTGGCCAGCTCCAGCCGCACCGACTCCAGTGACGTCGGCCCACGGTTCGGCGTCACCGGGCCGTACGCGACCGCGGGGTCGTCCTCTGCGAACGGCTCCGGGTCGTTCCACTCCTCGGTCCGGGTGGGGTGCCCTGACCTGAGCAGACCCTGCAGTTCGTGCTTCATCTCTTCGTCGCGGTGAACGCTCAGCCGGTCACTGCCTCGCTGCATGTCTCTCTCCAGACGGCTCGGGGTCTGCACCGCGTACCCGGCCGGCGGAGGCCGACACGGGGTTCGGGCGGCGGATCGGTGCCGCCGGTGCCGCCGGGTTCCCGCGCAAACGGGGGGTTTGTGCCGGGGGCGGCGGGAGACCCGATTCCTCGCCCCCTACGCCCCTCCTGGGAAAGGACCGGCCAATGGCGGTGCTCGCAGTGCTCATCCCCCCGCTCATGCTCGGCGTACTGCTCATGCTGGGCCGCTACGAGGACCTCGTGCTGCCCGGCATGTGGGAACAGGATCCCGACGGTGTCCCCGCACCTCACGACAGGGGCACTGCCGGCAGCCGTTGAGCGACCGGCCGGGCCGGGGCGCGCCGGGTGCCCGGCACTTCACCCGCTCGAGCGTGTCCGTCCCGCCCATGGTGTCCGGCCGCGCGCGGTGCCGCGGACGGCGGGCCGTGAGGGGTGCGGGGCGGTGCCCACGTCGGCACGGGCGGCGGGTTCACCGCCTCCGTGCCCGCTCTGGCCGCGGGCGGCCTGCTGGTCGCGGGCGCGTTCGGCGCCGCCGCTCACCGGCTGTACCGCGCCAGGACCGCGCGTACGAGCCGCTGATGTTCCCGAGCGGCCCGCGGCCATCCGCGCGGAGTGGCACCGTGGGTACTGACTCGGGTGACCGACTCGGGTGACCCCCTTGGGTACGCCGGGGTACCAGACACTGCGCGGAGGTACATATGCGGCGGACGGACCCCGGAGGGCACGGCCCCCTCGAGCACGGTCCGGTCGGGCACGGCCCTGTTCGCTTCGGACCGGCACTGCCCGAGGACGGGCTGCCCGTCCTGCCCGAACTCGCCGCCGTCCTCGCCGCCGCCGCGTCCCGCGCGGAGGCCGAGCCGGTCGGCGGCGGTCCCGCCCTGCTGGACGCCGCGTGCGGCCACGGCGACCGGCGCGGTCTGCCCGCGTCCCCCGACCGGGTGGCCGTCGCCCCCGGCGCGCCCGTCCTCCTCATGGCGCTCACCGCGGCCCTCGGCGGAGACGTACTGGTCCCCCGGCCCTGCGCCGCCTGGTGGGCTCCCGAAGCCCGGCTGCTCGGCCGCCCCGCCTTCCAAGTGCCGACGCCCCCCGAGAGCGGCGGCGTCCCCGATCCATACGCCCTGCTGGAGACCGTGCGGCGGGTGCGCGCCGAGGGCGGTGACCCGCGTCTGCTGGTGCTCTCCGTCGCCGACGACCCCACCGCCACCGTCGCCCCGCCCGAACTGCTGCACGAGACCATTGAGGCCGCCGTCGCCGAGGGGCTCCATCTGGTCAGCGACGAGACCTGGCGGGACACCCTGCACGCACCGCGCGACACCGTGCTGCTCAGCCCCGCCGAGATGCTGCCCGAACACGTCACCGTGGTCACCAACCTGGCGGGCGCCCTGCTTCCGTCGGGCTGGCCCGCCGCGGTCGCCCGCTTCCCGGCGGGCGCGGACGGCGGCGCGCTCCACGCGCGCGTGCTCGACGTACTGACCACGCTCGACGCGCGTGTGGCAGCCCCGGTCGCCGCCGCGGTGGCCTACGCGCTGGCCGAGCCGGAACCGGTCACCGCGCGGACGGCCGCCGCCGTACGTCTGCACGCGCGCGTGGCCGCCGCCGCGCGGGACACGGTCGTCGCCGCGGGAGCCCTGGCCCGCCCCCGCAGGCCGGACGGCACCTCTACGTCGACCTCACGCCGCTGGCCCCCGCACTCACCGCGCACGGCGTCGGCGACGCCCAGGAACTGGAGGACTTCCTCACCGGGCGGCTCGGCATGCCCGCGCCGGGCGGCCACCGCTTCGGCGACGACCTCGAGGCGCCGCGCGTACGGCTGTCCACCGCGCCCCTGCTCGGCGACACCGCCGAGCGGCGCGCGGAATGTCTCGGATCATCCGCACCACTGGAACTTCCGCACGTGCGAGGCGCGTTGAACCACCTGAAGACGGTATTCGACGATCTCCGCGACGAGGCTCAGCGCTGAGAGTCACCGCGACGCCGGGCCCCGCAGGTGCCGCCACAGGCTCGGGGCCGCACTGATCAGGACGGTCAGGACGACCGCCGCGAGCACGCCCTGCCAGGGCTTCTCGAACAGCGAGCCGCCGAGGACGCCGATCAACTGGTACGTCAACGCCCAGGCCAGGCAGGCCGGCAGGTTGCCGCGGACGAAGCGGCGCAGTGGCCACTCGGCGATCAGACAGGCCAGCATCACCGGAAGGCGCCCCGCCGGCATCAGCCGGGACAGCACCAGCACCGTCACGCCGTGATCGGTGAGCTTGGTCTGCGCCTGCGCCAGCCGGTCTTCCGGCGCCCGCGCCCGGATCGCCTCCAGCCAGCGCGAACCGTTCCGCGACCGCATCCCGCGCCGCCCCAGCCAGTACAGCGCGATGTCCCCGAGGAACGCGGCCAGGGCCGCCGTCGCGAACACCAGCACCATCGAGATCGGCGCCATCCGGTGGAAGGCGACCACGGCCGCCGAACTCACGAGCGCCCCCGTCGGCACCACCGGCACCAGCGCCCCGATCAGCACCAGCAGGAACAGCGAGGGATACCCGATCGCCTGCTGGGTGGACGCCGGAACCACGGTCGCCGGCACGGTCGACAGCGCGGTCAGGGCGACCAGGGCGGACACAGGCGCACCGGCCGCCTGTACCAGGGCGGCGGGCAGGATCACCGTGGGACCCTCAGGCGCACGCTCTCCCCGTGCCCCAACCGGTGCACCGGCACCCCCGGCGCCTGCTCGGCAGCCCGTCGTACGAATTCGTCGCCCGGCGAGTGGAACTCGTGCGGACGCACGGCGTCCATGCCGATCGGCCAGTACGTGCCGTAGTGCACCGGCACCGCGCTGCGCGCCCCGAGCCGGGCCAGTGCCTCGGCCGCGCGCGCCGCGTCCAGGTGCCCCTCACCGAGATACGGACCCAGCCGCCCACCGGCAGCAGTGCCACGTCGACCGGCCCGACCTCCTCGGCCATCGTGTCGAACAGCCCGGTGTCGCCCGCGAAGTACGTGCGCGCCTCACCCTCCACGACGTAGCCGAGCGCGGGGGAGCGGGGCGGTCCGAGCGGCAGCCGCCGCCCGTCGTGCCGGGCGGTCACGACCCGTACGACCAGACCGCCGACCGTCAGCGCGTCCCCGGGCGCCACCTCGCTCACGTCGAGATGCGTGAGCCGGCGCAGCCCCGGCACCGCACGGCGTGCGCCTTGGGGCACGAGCAGGCGCGTGCCCGGGGCGAGCAGCGCCAGCGAGGGCAGATGCAGATGATCGGCATGCAGATGGGAGACCAGCGCCACGTCCGCGTGCCGGGCGCCCGGCGGTGGCACGCCGCCGCGCCGCCGCCGCAGATGTGCGAGCCGGCGGGCGAACAGGGGATCGGTGAGCACGCGGGTGTGCGAGTCCTCGACCGTGCAGGTGGCGTGACCCCACCAGGTGATCTCCACCGGCACCTCTTCGCCCCCTTCCACGACTCCCCGAAGCCTACGCGCAGGAGTAGGGTCGGCGACGCAGTCCGGAGGTGAGGGGGACGCCATGGGACCGGTGCGGGTGACGGCGATCGCGAGTCTGACACCGCTGGAGGAACTGGACGCCGATCCCTTCCTCGTGGACTCCCGCAGTCAGCACGCGATGTGCGCCCGCTGGGCCTGCGAACGCGGCTACGTGGTGGCCCGGGAACTGCTGGTGCGGGGACTGCGCCCCGACCACAGCCTTCTGTGGGACGGCGTACGGCCGGGCACCGATCTGTTCGTGGCGCCCAGCCGCCGGGTGCTGGAGAGTGCCCTGGCCTCCGCCGAGGAGTTCACCGCCGAGTGCGCGCGGCGCGGGGTGCGGGTGGAGACCGTCGGCCACGTCGAACCGTCGTACGACGCCGCGATGAAGGCCCGGGTGCACCGACGACTGTCCATGCCGACGGCCGGCTACGACGGCCGCTGAGCCGCACCCGGCCCTCCCCGGGACCCTCCGGGACGAAACGGCACATCCGGGCGTTGTGACAGGGTGGGTACGGGCGGGGCCGGCTCGCAGGCCACCCTGGCTGGTGGCGGCGACGAGCCGGGACGTGAGGTGGGCTGGGCGTGGGTGGCGTGCGATGGCGACGGGTCGCCAGTCAGATCGGGCGGAGCGTCACCGTGTGGGTGGTCGCCACCCTCACCATGCTGGTGCTCGCCGGCCTCCTCCCCGACTTCCGGCTGCGCTCCGCCGACGGCGACAGCGCCACCGACATCGCGGTCACCGCCGCGCTCGGCGCCGGCGCCTTCGGCCTGCTGTCGGCGTTGGTGTGGCCGCTGCTGGTGCGCCTGCTGCTGCTCGTACCGGCGCTCGTCCTCGGCCTGCTGGTGTTCTTCCTCAACGGCGCGCTGCTGCTGCTGGCGCTGCGGCTCAACCCGGTCGAACGCGGGACCGCCGCGTGGGAGACCGCGGTGGTGGTCGCCGCCGTGATGTCCGCCGTCGCCTCCGCCACCGGAGCCGCCCTCGCCGTGCGCGACGACGACGCCTACCGCCGCCGCCTCTACCGGCTCGCCGACCGCCGCCGCGGCTCCGCGCCGCCCGTCCCGGCCACCCACGGCACCGTCTTCCTGCAACTGGACGGCGTCGGCCACGACGTCCTGCTGCACGCGGTCGACCGGGGCCTGATGCCGACCGTCGCCCGCTGGCTCGGCGCCGACGACGCCCGTCCCGCCTCCCACCGGCTCACTCCCTGGCGCACCGACTGGTCCAGTCAGACCGGCGCCAGTCAGCTCGGCATCCTGCACGGCAGCAACCACGACGTCCCCGCCTTCCGCTGGTACGAGAAGGACCGCCGGGAGGTGGTGGTCTGCAACCGGCCCGCCAGCGCCGTGGCGCTCCAGCGGCGCGCCGCCCGGCACGCAGGCCATGCCGGGCTGCTGGCCGCCGACGGCGCCAGCCGCGGCAACCTGTTCAGCGGCGGCGCCGGCGAACAGGCCCTGGTGCTGTCCATCACCGCACGCCGCCGCACCCGGGAGAACCGCTCCCGCTCGGGCTACTTCGCCTACTTCTCCGACCCGGCCAACGCCGTGCGCACCGCCCTGTCCTTCGGCGCCGAGGTGATCCGCGAAATCGCCCAGTCCACCCGGGCCCGGTACGCCAAGCAGTTCCCGCGTGTGTCCCGCGGCGGGCTCTACCCGTTCGTGCGGGCCTTCGCGACCGTCGTCCAGCGGGACGTGGTCGTCGCCGCCGTCGTGGGCGACCTGCTGGCCGGCCGCACCTCCGTCTACGCCGATCTGGTCGCCTACGACGAGGTGGCCCACCACTCCGGCCCCGCGAGCCGGGACGCCGAGAAGGTCCTGAAACGCCTCGACCGCTCCCTCGCCCTGATCGAGCACGTCGCCGAGCACGCCCCGCGCCCGTACCGGATCATCGTCCTCTCCGACCACGGCCAGAGCCCCGGCGAGACCTTCCGCGCCCGCTACGGCCTCACCCTCGGCGACCTGGTCCGGGCAGGCTGCGGACTGCCCGTACCGCGCCGCGCGCGGCGCACCCGCAGCGGCGCCGAGGCCCGCGCGGCGGTGCGCGCGGCCCTGCACCGGCCGGTCGAGGAGGGCGTCGAGCAGTACCGTCCCACCCGCCGCTCGGAGCCCGTCGTGCTGGCCTCCGGCAACCTCGGCCTGGTCTCCTTCCCGGACGTGCCGCACCGGATGAGCAAGGAGGAGATAGACGCCCGCCATCCAGCGCTGCTGCCGACCCTCGCGAACCACCCCGGCATCGGCTTCCTGCTGGTCCGCAGCGAACGGCACGGCGGGGTCGTCCTCGGCGCGCACGGCGCGGAGATCCCCCTGGACGCACTCGACGACGCCCCCGGGCCCCTCGCCGCGTTCGGACCGGGCGCCGCAGACGTCATACGCCGCACCCACTCCTTCCCGCACACCGCCGACATCATGGTCAACTCCTTCCACGACCCCGCCACCGGGGAGGTCCTCGCCTTCGAGGAGCAGATCGGCTCCCACGGCGGCCTCGGCGGCGCCCAGTCCCGCCCCTTCCTGCTGTCCCCGGTCGCGCTGTCCCCACCGGTCGCCGACACCACCGAACTCGCCGGCGCCGAACACGTCCACCGGGTGCTGCGCCGCTGGCTGGCCGAGTCCGGCGACTTCGCCCAACCGACCCGCCCCCGCCCCGACCAGGAACGCGCGGCATGACCCCGAGAGGGCAGGTCTTCCGGGTGGGGGGCAGGTCTTCCGGGTGGGTTGAGCCGTAGTGTGATCGGATGGGGGCGGGAATCCCGGTTGACTCGGGCGCCCCGGACAGAGCACGGGCCGGACACACGGCCGGACATTTTCGAAAGGATGCGTCATGGCAGCCACGCGCTCCGCACACACCGTTTGGGAAGGCAACCTCTTCAAGGGCAGCGGGGTCGTCACCTTCGACTCCTCCGGCAGCATCGGCGAGCAGCCTGTCACCTGGGCGTCGCGCGCGGAGGAGGCGAACGGCAAGACCAGCCCCGAGGAGCTGATCGCCGCCGCGCACTCCAGCTGCTACTCGATGGCCTTCTCCAACATCCTCGACAAGGCCGGCAACCCGCCGACCCGCCTGGTGACCTCCGCCGACGTCACCTTCGTGCCCGGCGAGGGCATCACCGGCATCCACCTCATCGTCGAGGCCACCGTCCCCGGCCTGGACGAGGCGGCCTTCCGCGCCGCGGCCGAGGACGCCAAGGTCAACTGCCCGGTCAGCCAGGCCCTGACGGGCACCGAGATCACGCTGACGGCGAAGCTCTCCTGACCCGCTAGGGCTTGTCCGGCGGATCAGGTCGCAGGAAATCGGCGGCGCCCATCAGCGCAGGTGAGCGGGGGCGATGGGGGAGCGTCCAGCTGCAAGGCGGAGGAGGGCGTCGACGCGAGGGAGGGCGTCCCCTGCTCGAGCTCGTCGAGAGCCCGGGGGAGGGCGTGCCGGACCCCGCGTCTGCGGCAGGATCCGACGGACAGGCCCTGGCCCCGTGGTACACCCGCAGGCCGTCCCGTCGGGGCGGCCTGCGCCGCGTCCCCCTCCGGGAGCCGATGTCAGGGAGCCGCCCCGTATGACGCCACGGCCCGCCGTCTCCGCCCACCGGGGAGGCTCCGAACGCGCCGCCCCCGCGACCCGGGAGGCCTACGAGGACGCCCTGCGGTCCGGTGCGGAGTACGTCGAGTTCGACGTACGGCGCACGGCCGACGGGGTCTTCGTCGTCCACCACGACTCCCGCGCCGGACGCACCGGCCCGCCGCTGTCCGCGCTCACCCACGCCGAGCTCTGCGCGCGCACCGGGCACCGCGTCCCCGTCGTGGACGAGGTCATGGATCTGATCGCCGGGAAACTCGTCGGGCATCTCGACCTGAAGGAGACCGGTCACGAGCGGGAGCTGATCGACCGGGCGATCTCCCTGCTCGGCCGGGACGGCTTCGTCGCCACCAGCCTGGAGGACCGTTCCGTGGCCGCGATCACCGCGGCCTTCCCCGGCGTGCGCACCGTGCTGTCCCTCGGCCGGGACGGCACGGGGATCCCGCGGGCCCGGCTGGCGCGCACCCGGTTGAGCGAACTGCTGCCCCTGCGCCGGGTCCGCGCCTGCGGCGCCCACGGGATCGCGGCGCACCGGCGGCTCGCCCGCGCCGGGGCGCTGCGCGAGGCGGCCCGCAACGGCCTGTTCACCATGGTGTGGACGGTCAACGACGACGCCCCGATGCGCGGTTTCCTCACCGACCCGCGCGTGGACGTCCTCATCACCGACCGGCCCCGGCGCGCCGTGGAACTGCGCGCCGCCCCGCCCACCGCGCCGCGCGGCGGTGGACGAAACGGGTGACCGTGGCCGCCGAAACGAGCGGTTGACAAACAGTCCACGTAAACTATTGACAACAGCCCGCTCAAGTTTTGTGCTGGAAGCCTTGAGGTCCAAAAGAGGTGTGCCCTGGCGGAAGGGGACAGCGATGGGACGTGCGGTCGGAATCGACCTGGGAACCACGAACTCGGTGGTGGCCGTGCTGGAGGGTGGTGAACCCACCGTCGTCGCCAACGCGGAGGGCGCGCGGACCACACCCTCGGTGGTGGCCTTCGCCAAGAACGGCGAGGTGCTCGTCGGCGAGGTCGCCAAGCGGCAGGCCGTGACGAACGTCGACCGCACCGCGCGCTCCGTGAAACGGCACATGGGCGACGGACAGTGGCACTTCCCCGAACAGGGCTCCGTGGACGGCACCCGCTACCGGGCGCAGGAGTTGTCCGCGCGGGTGCTGCAGAAACTCAAGCGGGACGCCGAGGCGTACCTGGGCGAGGACGTCACCGACGCGGTGATCACCGTGCCCGCCTACTTCGACGACGCCCAGCGGCAGGCGACCAAGGAGGCCGGGGAGATCGCCGGGCTGAAGGTCCTGCGGATCATCAACGAGCCCACGGCGGCGGCCCTCGCGTACGGCCTGGACAAGGAGCACGAGCAGACCGTCCTCGTCTTCGACCTGGGCGGCGGCACCTTCGACGTGTCGCTGCTGGAGATGGGCGAGGGCGTCATCGAGGTGAAGGCCACCAACGGCGACACCCACCTAGGCGGCGACGACTGGGACCAGCGCCTCCTCGAGCACCTCGCCCAGCGCTTCAAGAACCACTACGGCATCGACCTGACGCAGGACAAGATGGCCGTGCAGCGGCTGCGCGAGGCGGCGGAGAAGGCCAAGATCGAGCTGTCCTCCTCCTCCGAGACCACGATCAACCTGCCCTACATCACCGCCTCCGCCGAGGGCCCCCTGCACCTCGACGAGAAACTCACCCGGGCCCAGTTCCAGGAACTCACCGCCGACCTGCTGGAACGCTGCAAGACACCCTTCCACCAGGCCGTCAAGGACGCCGGTGTCAAGCTCTCCGCGGTCGACCACGTCATCCTGGTCGGCGGCTCCACCCGGATGCCCGCCGTGACCGACCTGGTCCGCGAACTCACCGGCAAGGACCCGCACAAGGGCGTCAACCCGGACGAGGTCGTCGCCGTCGGAGCGGCCCTTCAGGCGGGCGTCATCCGCGGCGACGTGAAGGACGTACTGCTCCTCGACGTCACCCCGCTGTCCCTGGGTATCGAGACCAAGGGCGGCATCATGACCAAACTGATCGAACGCAACACGACCATCCCGACCCGGCGCTCGGAGACCTTCACCACGGCCACCGACAACCAGCCCTCGGTCGGCATCCAGGTCTACCAGGGTGAACGCGAGATCGCGGCGTACAACAAGAAGCTCGGCGTCTTCGACCTGACCGGTCTGCCCCCGGCGCCGCGCGGCATCCCGCAGATCGAGGTGGCCTTCGACATCGACGCCAACGGCATCATGCACGTCTCCGCCAAGGACCTCGCCACCGGCCGGGAACAGAAGATGACCGTCACCGGCGGCTCGGCGCTTCCCAAGGACGACATCGACCGCATGATGCGCGAGGCCGAGCAGTACGCCGACGAGGACCGCAAGCGCCGCGAAGCCGCCGAAACCCGTAACCAGGCCGAGCAACTCGTCTACCAGACCGAGAAGTTCATCCGGGACAACGGCGACAGGATCCCCCCGGACACCAAGTCCGAGGTCGAGGCCGCCGTCGCGGAGCTCAAGCCTCTGCTGGAGCAGTCCGCCGACACGGCCACCCTGCGCGCCGGTGTCGAGAAACTCGCCACGGTCAGTCAGAAGATGGGCCAGGCGATGTACGCCCAGGCCGGTCAGGCGCCCACCGGCGACGCCGGGCAGCACACCTCACCGCAGGAGGAGGAAGGCGTCGTCGACGCCGAGATCGTCGACGACGAGAACGACGGACGTGACGGGCACCGCGGACAGGCCGGGCGCGGCGGTGCTCAGTAGCTGTCCCGGAACTCCCGCAGCAGCTTCTGGGTGTGCTGGGTGGTGGCGGCCCGCGCCACCATGTGGTCCAGGACCTCCAGATGCGCCGAGACCTCCTTGCGGGAGTCCAGGTACAGGGCGCCGGTCAGATACTCGGTGAACACCATGTCGGGCAGCTCCGGCTCGGCGAAACGGAACAGCGAGAACGGCGCGTACGTCCCCGGGTGCGGGCCGTCGGCGAACTCGGCGACCTGAACCGTGATCCGGTCCCGCTCGGACCACTTCAGCAGCTTGTCGAACTGGTCGCGCATCACCCGGCCGTCCACGCTCACCGGCCGCCGCAGCACCGTCTCCTCGATGATCACCCACAGGTGGGGCGGATCCGGGCGCTCGAGGAGCCGCTGCCGCTCCAGACGCAGCGACACATGCCGCTCGACCGCCTCCGGCCCCCGGTTCCCGATCGTCCCGGCCTCCAGGACGGCACGCGCGTAGTCCTCCGTCTGCAGCAGCCCCGGCACGAAGTGCGGCTCGTAGGACCGGATGATGCGGGCGGCGCCCTCGAGGCTCACATACAGGCTGAACCAGTCGGGCAGCACGTCGTGGAACCGCTGCCACCAGCCCGGACGGTTCGCGTCCTCCGCGAGCCCGATGAACGTGGCCGCCTCGCTCTGCCGCACCCCGTAGGCCGTCAGCAGGATCTGGACGTACGGGATCTTCAGCGCGACCTCGGCCATCTCCATCCGCCGTACGGTCGCGGGCGCCACCCGCAGGACCCGGGCGGCCTCCTCACGGGTGAGACCCGCCGTCTCCCGCAGCTCCTGCAGCCGCCTGCCGAGCACCACCTGGCCCACGGTGGGTGCGGCCCGTCGTTCACTCACGCCACGTCTCCCCAACGCCCCCGGACACGGGTTCAGTCTGTCATGCCGGACCGACCCTCTCACGGGTGACGGCCGGGCGCCCCTGTTCCCGGGCGTCCGGGGCATTACCTCCCGGGTAATCGACCGCGACCCACCGTGGGCGGGATCGTGGACGCACCGGGTTCCGGGCCGGCGCACTCCGGCCCGGAACCCGGCCCAGTCACCGCAACCGACCCCGACGGAGGGTGATTCGTCATGTCCGCGACCCAGCTCGCCGTGCTCGCCCGGACCTCCGAGCCGCAGTCCGTGCTGCGCCGCTTCCTGGCCCTCGACGCCGCTGTCACCGGCGCCAACGCGCTCGCCTACCTCGCCGTCTCCGGCCCGCTCGGGCGCTTCCTCGGCACCGGCTCCGGCCTGCTGCTCGGCGTCGGCGCCTTCCTCGCGGTGTACGCCGCCGGTGTGGGCCTGCTCGCCTCACGAAGGCACCCGCCGACGCTCGGTGTGCGGGCCGTCGTCGAGGCCAACCTCGCCTGGGCGGCGGTGAGTTTCGCCGCGCTCGCCCTCTGGCTCACGCCGAGTACCGCGGGCGCGGTCTGGGCGGTCCTCCAGGCGCTCGTGGTGGCCGGCTTCGCCCTGCTCCAGCACATGGCCTTGAAGACCCGTCAACTCAGCCAGGACTGAAGGTACTCGGCCGTCTCCGGATCGGCCGGGAGGAGGGTCTCCACGGCCAGTTCGGCGACGGTCACGTCCATCGGAGTGTTGAAGGTGGAGATCGACGACACGAACGACAGGAGCCGGCCCTTGTGCTCGATGAGCATCGGCAGCGCGAAGTACGCGACAGGAGCGGCCCGTTCTTCCCCGTACGCGTTCCCGACCCCCTCGCCCGGCTCGGGTTCCGGCACCGGGAACGCCGCGACCTCCTCGTACAGCGCCCGCAGCGGTGCGGACCGGCGGAGCGCGATCTGCCGTTCCATCTGCTCCAGCAGATGCCCGCGCCACTCCCGCAGGTTCCGGATCCGGGGCGCCAGCCCGTCGGGGTGCAGCGTGAGCCGCACCGCGTTCAGCGGCGGTGCCAGCAGCGACTCCGGCACCCCGTCGAACAGCGTCATGACCCCGCGGTTGGCGGCCACGACGTCGTACATCGCGTCCACCACCAGCGCCGGATACGGCTCGTATCCGCCGATCAGCCGCTCGATGCCCTCACGCAGCGCGTCCAGCGCCGGATCGTCCAACGGGGTCTCGGGGAACCGGGGTGCGTAACCGGCCGACAACAGCAGCGTGTTGCGCTCCCGCACCGGGACGTCCAGGTGCTTGGCCAACCGCAGCACCATCTCCTCGCTGGGCCGGGAGCGGCCGGTCTCGACGAAGCTGATGTGCCGGGCGGACGAGTCCGCGCGCAGCGCGAGTTCCAGCTGGCTGACCCGTCGCTGCTCCCGCCAGGCCCGCAGCAGCGGACCCACGCCTCCGGCAGCGGCAGGGGTGGTACCGGTCAGGAGAGTGCTCATGCCGGGACGGTAGCCGAGAGGGCGCCGTACGCGGGAGCCGTACCTTCCCGACCTCCTCCCCGCCCTCCCTCCGGACCCCTTGGCCAGGGCCTCGCGGCACTTCCTGTGGCACGCTGGACACACAGAGCCCCGACCGTCACAGGGGGGCACGTCACAGGGGGACAGAGGAGGAGCGCAGCCCATGCCCGCCGAATCCGCCGAACCGCTGTCGCCGAAGGAGATCGAGGAGCGGCTGGCCAACCTGCCGGGCTGGGCGCTCGACGGCGGCCGCCTCGTCCGTTCCTACCGGCTCGGCTCCCACTTCGCGGCGACGGCGATGGTCGTCCACGTCGCTCAGGTGCAGGAGGAGTTGAACCACCACTCCGATCTCACCCTCGGCTACAACACCGTGTCCCTCGCCGTCCAGACGCACAGCGCGGGCGGCGCCGTCACCGCGAAGGACATCGAACTGGCGCGCAGAGTGCAGGACTTGGCGTCCGGTCACGGTGCACACTGAGATGTGTGCTCGACTACGACGAGGAAGCGGAGCGGTACGACGCCTCACGTGGCGGTGAGCCCCGTGCCGCCACGGCCGCAGCGGCGGTACTGGACCTGGTACCGGCCGGCGCGCGGGATCTGCTGGACATTGCCTGCGGCACCGGCATCGTGACCCGGCGCTTCCCCGCCGCCCGCGTCGGCCTGCGCGTGACCGGCGTCGACCTCGCGCCGGCGATGGCCCGGATGGCGGCGGCCCGACTGCCCGGCGCCGTGGTCCGCGCCGACGGCCGCCGGCTGCCGTTCGGCGGCGCCCGGCTCGACGCCGTCGTCAGCGTGTGGCTGCTGCACCTCCAGTCCGGCCCGGAGGACGTACGGACCCTCGTCGGCGAGTGCGCCAGGGTCCTGCGGCCCGGCGGGGTCTACGTCACCACCGTCGACAAGGCCGCCTCGCACAATGTGGGCAGCGACATCGACGCCGTCCTCTCCGCCCGCCCGCGCAGCCCGGTGTGCGACGCCGCCGCAGAGGTGACGGCCTGTGCCGCCGAACACGGTCTGGTCCCGGCCGGACAGGCCGTGTTCCGGGGGCACGGCCAGGGCCGCAGTCCCCGCCGCACCATCGCCGACCTGCGCCGCGGCTGGTTCGTCACCCTGCCCCCCGGCGATCCCCGCGCCGACGCCTTCGCCACCGGCCTCGCCGCCCTCCCCGACCAGGACCGCCCCCGCCCGGACCCGGTCTTCCAGCTACGGGCGTTCCGAAAGCCGCCGGCGCCCGGGGACGGATGAACCCCCGTACGGGGTGCGGCAACCCGGGTGGAGTCGGTGGCGACTGAGGGGCGGAACCCATTCGTCCTCTCTGAAGGTCCCGTCTCGTGAAGCACCCACAGGCAACGCGGACGCCGGCACGCCCTTCCCGCGGTCCTCACCGCCGTGCCCCGACGTCAGGTGCCGGGGCCGGCACGCGGAAAGCCGGCGGGGGCTGTTCGAGCAGCTCCGCGTACGAGCCCATGGCCAGGGCGATGTCGGCCTGGGCCCAGAACCGGTGGCTGGTGGGCCCCGGTGCAGGGGGTGCCGTTGAGGGCGAAGGACGCGGGCGCGGCGTTGCTGCCGCTGTGGGAGAACTGCGCACCGGTGATGACGGCGTCGCCGGCCGCGATCCGTCCGTTGTGCCCGGCGTTCCGCACGGTCATGGTCTTCCCGGACTGGCTCCAGCCGCCGTTCCAGCCGTTCACGAGCTGCTGGTTGCTCGCGTAGTCGTAGGTGAGGGTCCAGCCGTCGATGGCTTCCGCGGCACGGTTGGTGAGGGTCAGGTCCGCGGTGAAGCCCGAACCCCGGTCATTGGTCCGGTAGTCCACACCGCACTGGACGGCCGCCGCCTGAGCGGGAGTCGATCATCACCAATACCGCCAACTACAGTGCGCTGAAGGAGAACAACTTCACCCTCAACGACTCCGTGGCTGGCAAGTCGGTCCGTGAGTCCAAGTGGGTCGACTGGAACCGGTACGTCGACGAGCTGGGCTTCGCCCAGGCCTTCCGCAACGAACTCGTCTCGACCGGCTTCGACACCAACATCGGCATGCTCATCGAAACCTCCCGCAACGGCTGGGGCGGCAGCGACCGGCCCACCGGACCCGGCGCGTCGACGAGCGTGGACACCTACGTCGACGGCGGACGGTACGACCGCCGCATCCACATCGGCAACTGGTGCAACCAGTCGGGCGCCGGACTCGGCGAACGCCCGAAGGCGGCACCGGAGAGCGGTATCGACGCCTACGTGTGGACGAAGCCCTCGGGTGAGTCCGACGGGGCCGGCAAGGCCATCCCGAACGACGAGGGCAAGGGATTCGACCGGATGTGCGACCCGACTTACGCGGGTACCCCGCGCAACGGGAACAACCTCACCGGCGCCCTGCCGGACGCCCCGGTCTCCGGTCACTGGTTCTCGGCACAGTTCCAGCAGCTGATGCGGAACGCGTGCCCGCCGCTGTCCTGACCGGCCGACCCCTGGTCCGCCGGGGCCGGGTCCGAGCGCGCGGCCCGGTCCCTCGGTCCCGGCGGACCAACCCGTTCCGGGAAACCGTTTTGCGGGAGCGGCAACAGCATTGGCCTCTCCCCGGTGCGTCGGCGCACCCTGTCCGCATCCGAGCGGAGAGGCTGACCACCATGGCGCATCACCATCACCACAAGCACGACCACACGGACACCGACATCGACTGGGCCGAGATGGCGTCCCTGCTCGAATCGCAGGCCGAACTGTTCACGCCGCTGTACGAGCGGGCCCTCGGCTGGCTCGCGAAGGAGGTGACCGAACCGGGGCTGATCGTGGACGCGGGCAGCGGGCCCGGCGTCATCTCGTGCCTGTTCGCCGAGGTCTTCGAAGGGGCGCGGATCGTGGCCGTCGACGGTTCCGCACCGCTGCTGGAGCGGGCCGCGGACCGGGCCGCCCGGCACGGCGCCGCCGACCGCTTCGGCACCCTCGTCGGTGAACTGCCCGAGGTGCTCGACGAACTGGAGTACCCGGCCGACCTGCTGTGGGCCAGTCGCAGCGTGCACCACCTCGGTGACCAGAGTGCCGCGCTCGCCGCCTATGCCCGGCGGCTCGCGCCCGGCGGCACGCTGGCCGTGATGGAGGGCGGACTGCCCGCCCGGTTCCTGCCGCGCGACATCGGCATCGGCCGGCCCGGACTGCAGGCCCGCGTCGACGCCGTGGAGGACGAGTGGTTCACCCGGATGCGGGCCGAACTGCCCGGCGCCGTCGCGCACACCGAGGACTGGCAGGCGCTGCTGACCGCGGCCGGTCTGCACCACGCCCGCTCCCGCACCTTCCTCCTCGACCTCCCCGCCCCGGTCACGGACCGCGCCCGCGCCTACGTCGTCGCCACCCTGGGCCGCGTCCGCGAGAGGCTCGCCGACGGTCTGGACGCCGAGGACCGCGCCACCCTCGACCGCCTCCTCGATCCGGACGACGCGGCGAGCCTGCACCACCGCCCCGATGTCTTCGTCCTCGCCGCCCACACCGTCCACACGGCGGTCCGGCCGGTCTAGCGAAGAACGCGGCGGCCTCCCAGGCAGTACGGGGGGCCGCCGCGTTTCGCGCCTCGGAGACCAGCGGGTCAGTTCAGCGTCGCCGGGTCCGGGCCCAGACGGCGGTCCTCGTCGAGGGCGCTGATCGCCGCGAGGTCCTCGGCGTCCAGAGTGAATCCGAAGACGTCGATGTTCTCCTTGATGCGGGACGGCGTCACCGACTTGGGGATGACGATGTTGCCGAGCTGGATGTGCCAGCGCAGCACGACCTGGGCGGGAGTACGGCCGTGCTTCCGCGCGATGGCCACGATCGCCGGGACCTCCAGCAGGCCCTTGCCCTGGCCCAGCGGCGACCAGGCCTCGGTGGCGATGCCCTGTTCCGCGTGGTACTCGCGGGCGGCGCGCTGCTGCAGATGCGGGTGCAGCTCGATCTGGTCGACCGCCGGTACGACCGACGTCTCGGCGATCAGGTGCTCCAGGTGCTCGGGCTGGAAGTTCGACACGCCGATGGCGCGGACCCGGCCCTCGGCATACAGCTTCTCGAACGCCCGGTACGTGTCGACGTAGCGGCCCCGGCCGGCGTCGGCCAGTGGATGAGGTACAGATCCACATGGTCCAGACCGAGCTTGGACAAGGACGTGTCGAAGGCACGCAGCGTGGAGTCGTACCCGTGGTCGCTGTTCCAGAGCTTGGTGGTGACGAAGAGGTCCTCGCGGGGAACCCCCGAGGCCGCGATCGCCCTGCCCGTGCCCTCCTCGTTGCCGTACGCCGCCGCGGTGTCGATGCTGCGGTAGCCCGCCTCCAGCGCCGCCGCGACGGCCGTCTCGGCCTCCGCGTCCGGCACCTGCCAGACGCCGAAGCCCAGTTGGGGCATCTCGACGCCGTTGTTCAGGGTGATCGGGGGGACCTTGCTCACGAGCTCTCGATCCTTCGATTTGTGATCGGATGACACGCCCATCGTCAACGATCACGGCTCCCGATGCATTCCGGACGGCACGATTCACGCGCGGTACAGCGCCTCCACCTCCCCTTCGTGCGCCTTCTCGATCGCCCTGCGCCTCAACTTCAACGACGGCGTGAGCAGCCCGTGCTCCTCGGTGAACGGCTGCGCCAGAATGCGGAACGCACGGATCGACTCCGCTGCGAGACAAGGGTGTTGACCGAGGCCACCGCCCGCCGCACCTCCGATTCCAGGTCCGGGTCGCGCACCAGCCCGGCCGGCGACAGGCTCGGCCTGCCGCGCATCGCCGGCCAGTGCGCGACCGCCTCCGGGTCCAGGGTGACCAGGGCGGCGACGTACGGGCGGGCGTTGCCGACGACGAGGCACCGGCTGACCAGCGGATGGCCCCGCACCCGCTCCTCCAGCAGCCCCGGCGAGAGGCTCTTGCCGCCCGAGGTCACCAGGATCTCCTTCTTGCGCCCGGTGAGGGTGAGGTAGCCGTCCTCGTCCAGGGAGCCCAGGTCACCGGTGGCCGCGCTCGAATGGAGTGACGTGTGTGACCCCCCGCACAGCGCGGTGAGAGCTGCCCCGCCCGGCCAGGGGGCGGGAGGGAGGCGGAAAACGACCGGGGCGCGGGCCAGGGCCGTCGGCGCGGGGAAATGCGCTCACATGGGGAAGGGTCGGACAGAATCCTGACCATTGGGTAAGGTTCGGCGCCGTAATCTCCACCGAATCTCTCCACCGGTGCGCCGGGGTGTCGGAACTGTCGGGGGTGCCGGTGCGCGGGGCCCGGCTCCCGGTCACCGGTCCGGGTGATGCCCGCCGCGGTGCAGCCGGTCTCCGCCCGCCAGGATCGCCGCCGCCAGCGCGTGCGCCGCACCCTGCGCCGAGGGGCGCCGCCGGCCGTGCACCACCGCGAAGTCCACCCGGCCCGGCTCCGGCAGCCCCGTCCGGTCCGGCATCCGCACCAGCCCCGGCGGGATCAGCCCGCGTGAGTGCACCATCACGCCGAGTCCGGCGTGGGCCGCCGCGAGCAGGCCGTTGAGGCTGCTGCTGGTGCACACGATCCGCCACTCACGGCCCTGCCGCTCCAGGGCCCGCAGCGCGAGCTCCCGGGTGATGCCCGGCGGCGGATAGACGATCAGCGGCACCGGACGGTTCGGATCGAGGCGCAGCCCCTGCGCGCCGATCCACACCAGCTCGTCGCGCCAGACCAGCTCGCCCCGGGGAGCCTTCGGCCGCCGCTTGGCCAGCACCAGGTCCAGCTCGCCCGCGGCCAGCTTCTCGTGCAGCGTGCCCGACAGCTCGACCGTCAGCTCCAGGTCGACCTCCGGGTGCTCGTAGCGGAACCGCTCCAGGATCTCCGGCAGCCTGGTCAGTACGAAGTCCTCCGACGCGCCGAACCGCAGCCGGCCGCGCAGCCGGGTGCCGGCGAAGAACTGTGCCGCCTGCTCGTGTACGTCCAGGATCCGCCGCGCGAAGCCGAGCATCGCCTCGCCGTCCTCGGTGAGCTCCACGGAGTGGGTGTCCCGGGTGAACAGCTGTCGCCCGGTGGCGTCCTCCAGGCGCCGCACATGCTGGCTGACCGTCGACTGCCGCAGCCCGAGGCGCCGAGCGGCCCGGGTGAAGGACAGCGTGTGCGCCACGGAAAGGAACGTCCGCAGCTGCGTCGGGTCGTACATCTCCTCCACGCCGGCAGGTTATCGCGGAACGCGATGACAGTGAGAGCAGTATACGGGATTCCCGATCACGGAAGGAGGGAGCAGGATGGAGAGGGGCTTCCCGTGCTCGCCCGGCGGAGCCTCGAAGGATCCCCGAGCGACTCGAAGAGTCCCCGAGTGAGTGGAGCAAGTGAAGCACTGTGAAACGCCCGCACTGGTCGAGTCGGATCCCGATCGACCCGTACATCCTGCTCCTGCTCGGGACGGTGGGCCTGGCCGCACTGCTCCCGGCGCGCGGAACCGGCGCCGATCTCGCCTCCGGTGCCTCCACCGCCGCCATCGCCTTCCTCTTCTTCCTCTACGGTGCCCGGCTCTCCACCCGTGAGGCACTGGACGGACTGAGGCACTGGCGGCTCCACGGCACCGTCCTGGCCTGCACCTTCGTCGTCTTCCCGCTGCTCGGCCTGGTCGCCCGCGGGTTCGTCCCGGTCCTGCTGACCGATCCCCTGTACCAGGGCCTGCTCTTTCTCACGCTCGTCCCGTCCACCATCCAGTCGTCCATCGCCTTCACCTCCCTCGCCCGCGGCAACGTGCCCGCCGCGATCTGCGCCGGCTCCTTCTCCTCACTCGTCGGCATCGTCGTCACCCCGCTGCTCGCGGCGGCGCTGCTGGGCGGGGGTGTCGGCGGGTTCTCCGCCGACTCGGTGACGAAGATCGTGCTGCAACTGCTGGTGCCGTTCGTCGCCGGGCAGGTGCTGCGCCGCTGGATCGGGGAGTTCGTCACCCGCCACCGCAAGGTGCTCGGACTGGTCGACCGGGGCTCGATCCTGCTCGTCGTCTACACCGCGTTCAGCCAGGGAATGGTGCGGGGCGTCTGGGACCAGGTGAGCCCGGCCCGGCTGGGCGGCCTGCTCGCCGTCGAGGCCGTACTGCTCGCCGTGATGCTGCTGCTGACCTGGTACGGCGCCAAGGCGCTCAAGTTCGGCCGGGCGGACCGGGTCGCGATCCAGTTCGCCGGTTCGAAGAAGTCCCTGGCCGCCGGACTGCCCATGGCGAGCGTGCTGTTCGGCGCGCAGGCCTCGCTGGCCGTGCTGCCGCTGATGCTGTTCCACCAGATGCAGCTGATGGTCTGCGCGGTGATCGCCAAACGCCGCTCGCACGACCCTGCCGACGAGGCACCCGCCGAGGACCCCGGGGCGGACCCGGGCGAGGACGTCACCGTCCCGACCCCAGTCGGATCGTCACGAACCGGGGCCGGTACAGGGACACGTTCCGGCTGAGCAGCACCGCGGCGCCGGACGGCTCGAGCAGGTTGACGTCGTAGCTGAGCACCAACCGTCCGTCGCCGCTCAGTTCCGGGTGCGTCTGCGGGTTGTAGGCGGCGGTCCCGCCCTGCGGCAGCGCGGGACTGAACTCCTTCGCCGGCCCGTGCCACGGGCCGGTGGGGGAGCAGGACCAGTACGACGCCACCGTGGTCAGCCCCTTGACGCCCGTGGCCATCGTGAACAGGACGTACGTCCCGCCGTCCCGCACCACGGAGAAGGCGCTGCCCACGCCGGTGCGGTGTCCGTCGCCCAGCACCGGGCGCGGGCGGGCGCGGGTCTGCCACGCCGAGCCGTTCCAGTACTCCCAGGCCGCCGGATCGGCGAGCCCGCCCTCCGGAACCCGTGCCACGTGCGCGTGTGAGGCCCCGCGGGAGGCGGCCCGGCCGTCGTCGCCGCCGAAGACGTACGTCCAGCCGTCCTCCTCGACCAGGGTGGTGCCGAACAGGACCCGGCGGGACGGATCGGGGACATTCCGCTGGTCGAGCACCTCCACCACCGACTCCAGGCGCAGATCGGGCAGGGAGAGCGTGGCGACCTCGGTGGCGGTGGGCACGCCGTAGATCCACGGGGACTGCCCGGCCGTACGCACCCACAGCACGACCCGGACGACCCGCTCCGCGGAACCGGGGGAGCGGGGCTCGACCCGGGCGGCAACCGGCCAGCGCCACTGGTCCGGCGCGGGGTCGGGGAAGAGCGGGGCGGGGAGGGTGGTCTCCAGCCGTCCGTCGCGCATCAGGACGGCCGAGTTGCGCACCAGCGGCGCGGTGGTGTCCCGCCAGGCGTAGGACTCGCCGACCGGGTTGGGCGGGCCGTGCACGCGGCCCAGGTAGGTGTCGGAGAACAGCCACAGCAGCCGGCCGTCGGGCAGCCGCACCGAGTGGGTGCCGTCGCCGCCCGTCCAGTCGTCGGTGCGTGCGGCGTCGTCGCCGTAGCGGGTGAACTCGGCGGTGAGGGCCTCCTCCGCCGCCCAGGAGGCCACGGTGTGCGGCGCGCAGACGCCGTCGTTCCGCAGCCGGTCGTCGTTCTCCGGCAGGACGGAGAGCAGCACGGCGCCGAGGACCAGCGCCAGCGCCGCCGCGAGCGCCAGGCGTGTCCTGGTCGCCGTCCTCCCCCGTAAGCGCACTCCTGCTCGTACGCCTGCTCGTATCCGCGCTCGTTCGCGTGCGCGTGCTGTGTCGTCGGGCACGCTCCGGGACGTTAGTGGCAGGCGTGGCCCGGGTCCATGGCGCGTGGCCCCGGCCCGGACCACCGGGCGCGTGGCGCGGTGGCCACGGATCGAGACGGGGCCCCCACGGCGCAGGGGGCGCTCCCCGCCGGGAGGGACCCCGCCGCCGTGCCGCGGGGAACCGGTCAGCCCTGGGCGACCGCGGTCCGCAGGGCGATACGGTCCTCACCCGCGTACACGTTCATGGAACTGCCCCGCAGGAACCCCACGAGGGTCAGCCCCGTCTCCGCCGCCAGGTCCACGGCCAGCGAGGACGGCGCGGAGACGGCCGCCAGCACCGGGATGCCCGCCATGACCGCCTTCTGCGCCAGCTCGAAGGAGGCCCGGCCGGAGACCATCAGGACGGTCCGGGACAGCGGCAGGTCCCCGTTCTGCAGCGCGCGGCCGACCAGCTTGTCGACCGCGTTGTGCCGGCCCACGTCCTCCCGCACGTCCAGCAGCTCGCCGTCCTCGTCGAACAGGGCCGCCGCGTGCAGGCCCCCCGTCCGGTCGAAGACCCGCTGGGAGGCGCGCAGCCGGTCGGGCAGACCGGCCAGCAGCTCCGGGGTGAGGCGCAGGGGCGGGCTGTCGGCGATCGGGTGGCGGGTCGTGGTGCGCACCGCGTCCAGACTCGCCTTGCCGCACAGACCGCAGGACGAGGTCGTGTACACGTTGCGCTCGAGCGTGATGTCCGGGATCGCCACGCCCGGCGCGGTCTGCACATCGACCACGTTGTACGTGTTCGAACCTCTCCCACTCTCGGCTCCACTCGAGCGGGAGGTGCCCCCATACGTGGCCCCGGCGCAGTACACGACGTTCCGCAGATCGGAGGTGGCCGCCAGGACGCCTTCGCTGACCAGGAAGCCGACGGCCAGCGCGAAGTCGTCGCCCGGGGTGCGCATCGTGATCGCCAGCGGCTTCCCGTTCAGCCGGATCTCCATGGGCTCCTCGGTGACGAGCGTGTCCGGGCGGGTGGACACCACCCCGTCGCGGATGCGGACCACCTTGCGTCGTTCTGTGACTCGTCCCATGTCCCCAGTCCCTGGTCGGTTCCTGGTGTCAGTCCCGGTTCTGTACGTGCTGATAGCCGAAGCGGCCCTTGATGCACAGGTTGCCGTGGGTCACCGGATTGTCGTGCGGTGAGCTGACCTTCACGATCTCATTGTCCTGCACGTGCAGCGTGAGGTTGCAGCCCACTCCGCAGTAGGCGCACACCGTCGTCGTCCGCGTCTGCGCCGCCTCGTTCCAGGTACCCGCCGCCCGCATGTCGAACTCCGACTTGAACGACAGGGCGCCCGTGGGACACACCTCGATGCAGTTCCCGCAGTACACGCACGCCGAGTCGGTCAGCGGACCGTCGTGTTCGACCGCGATCCGCGCGTCGAAACCACGGCCCGCGACCGAGATCGCGAAGGAGTTCTGCCACTGGTCGCCGCAGGCGTCCACGCACTTGTAGCAGAGGATGCACTTACCGTAGTCGCGCACGTACAGGTCGTTGTCGACCCTCGGCTCCTCGTCGACCCGGGCCGCGTCCGGGCCGAAGCGGTCCGGTTTCGCCTCGTACTCCTTGATCCATTCGGCGGCCCGCGGGGTCGTCGACAGGTCGACGGAGGACGCGAGCAGTTCGAGGACCACCTTCCGGCTGTGCCGGGCCCGCTCGGTGCCGGTACGCACCTCCATGCCCGGCTCGGCCTTGCGCGAGCAGGCCGGGACCAGCGTGCGCGAGCCCTCGACCTCCACCACGCACACGCGGCACGCGTTCTTCGGCGTCAGCGTGTCGCCCTCGCACAGCGTCGGTACGTCCTTGCCGGCCGCACGGCAGGCGTCCAGGATCGTCAACCCCTCGGGCGCCCGGACCGGCTCGCCGTCCAGGGTGAACTCCAGCAGGCGGCGGGGAATCCCCAGCGGTGTCACGGTCATTCGTAGGCCCCCAGACGGTCGATGGCGGATTCCACGGCGTTCCACGCGGTCTGGCCCAGACCGCAGATCGAGGCGTCCCGCATCGCGCTGCCCACCTCGCGCAGCAGGGCGATGTCACCGGCGGCGCCGGAGCCGGTGCGTTCCACGATCCGGGTGAGCGCCTCCTCCTGGCGTACGGTCCCGACCCGGCACGGCACGCACTGCCCACAGGACTCGTCGCGGAAGAACTGGGCGATGCGCAGCAGCAGCCGGGGCAGCGGCACGGTGTCGTCGAATGCCATCACGACCCCCGAGCCGAGCGTCGTACCCGCCTCCCGGGTGCCTTCGAAGGTGAGCGGGATGTCCAGTTCGTCGGCGCGCACGAAGCCGCCGGCCGCCCCGCCGAGCAGCACCGCCCGCAGCCCGTCGCGCACCTCGGCCAGCTCCAGCAGCTCGCCCAGCGTCGCGCCGAACGGCAGTTCGTAGATCCCGGGCCGGCCGACGCTGCCGGACACGCAGAACAGCTTGGGGCCGGTGGACCGCCCGGTGCCGATCGCCGCGTACGCCGGGGCACCCCTCGTCAGGATGGGCAGGACGTTGACGAGTGTCTCGACGTTGTTCTCCACCGTCGGCTTGCCGAACAGGCCCTTCTCCACCGGGAAAGGCGGCTTGGAGCGGGGCTCGCCCCGGTAGCCCTCGATGGAGTTGAACAGCGCGGTCTCCTCACCGCAGATGTACGCGCCCGCGCCGCGCCGGATCTCGATGTCGAAGGCGTACCCCTGGCCCAGGACGTCGTCGCCCAGCAGGCCGCGCGCCCGCGCCTGGTCGATGGCGTGCCGCATGCGGTCCAGTGCTCGCGGGTACTCACCGCGCAGATAGAGGTACCCCTTGTGCGCGCCGGTCGCGTACGCGGCGATGGTCATCGCCTCCACCAGCGCGTACGGATCACCCTCCATGATCACCCGGTCCTTGAAGGTCCCGGGTTCGGACTCGTCGGCGTTGCACACGAGGTAGTGCGGCCGGTCCGGCTGGGACGCCGTGGCCTGCCACTTGCGGCCGGTGGGGAAGGCGGCGCCGCCCCGTCCGACCAGGCCCGAGTCGGTGACCTCCCGGATCACCCCGGCCGGACCCAGCGCGAAGGCCGTGCGCAGGGCCGCGTAGCCGCCGTGGGCGCGGTAGTCGTCCAGCGACTCCGGGTCGACCGCGCCGACCCGGCTCAGCAGCGTCAGCGAGGGATCCCCCGCCTGGGGCACCGCCATCGCCGCCGCCGGCTCGTCGGGCGCCGCGTCGGGCGCGCTCGCCGCGAGCACCGCCGAGTCCACCGTCGCCGGCGCCGACACCGCCGTACGCACCGGCTCCCCGGCCCTGATCGCCAGGGTCGCCGGGGCGCGTTCGCACAGGCCCAGACAGGGGCTGCGCTCGACGCTCACCCCACTGCCGGGCCCGAGCCGCGACTCGATCCCGGCGCACAGCGCGCCGGCCCCGGCCGCCGCGCACGCGAGGTCCGTGCACACGTGCAGCACGGTCGCCGGACGCGGCTTGACGGAGAACATCGCGTAGAACGTGGCCACCCCGTACGCCTCCGACGGCGGCACCGTCAACCGCCGGCACAGATAGTCCAGGGCGCCCTCGCTGATCCAGCCCACCCGGTCGTTGACCGCGTGCAGCCCCGGCAGCAGCTGGTCGCGGCGGTCCCGGGCCTCCCGCCCGCCACGGGCCCACCTCAGATCGGCGGCCCTCGTCCCGTCGCGGTCGGCCCCCTCCCACGAGGACTCGGGAGGACCGAGCAGCGCGTCGACCGCCGCCCGCTCCTCGTCCGTCGGTTTGCTGTCACCGAAGCGCAGGTCCACTTACGTCACCTCACTGGATCACATGGCTGGGGGCCGGGAGCTTCTCGATCCGGATCGCCGAGGCCTTGAACTCCGCCGTCCCGGCGATGGGACAGTTGGCCTCGATGGTCAGCACGTTGGTGTCCACCTCGTCGGGGAAGTGGAAGCTCATGAAGGCGAGCCCCGGCCGCAGCGCGGTGTCCACCCACACCGGGGCCAGCACCGACCCGCGCCGGGACGTCACCCGCACCTCCTCGCCGACCGCCACCCCGTAGCGCTCGGCGTCCTCCGGACACAGCTCGACGGCCTCGCCGCGCCGCAGGGGCGAGGAGTAACCGCCGCTCTGCACACCGGTGTTGTACGAGTCGAGCCGACGCCCGGTGGTGAGCCGGATCGGGTACTCTTCATCGGTGAGGTCGACCGGCGGGTCGTGCTGCACGATCCCGAACGGCGCGGGCCTGCCCCGCCGCTCCGGGGCCGGGTCCCACAACCTGCCGTGCAGATACGGCGGTTCGAGGGCGTCGGTGCTCGGGCAGGGCCACTGGATGCCCTGGTGCTCGTCCAGCCGTCCGTAGGTCATGCCGTGGTGGTCGGGGGAGACGGAACGGAGTTCGTCCCAGACGGCCTCGGCGTCGGCGTACTTCCAGTCGTGGCCGAGGCGGGTGGCGAGAGCACAGATGATGTCGATGTCCTCGCGTGCCTCACCGGGCGGCACCACCGCCCTGCGCACGCGCTGCACCCTGCGCTCGCTGTTGGTGGTGGTGCCGTCGGTCTCCGCCCACCCCGCGGTCGCCGGCAGGACGACGTCCGCGAGTTCGGCGGTCTTCGTCAGGAAGATGTCCTGCACCACCAGGAAGTCCAGCCCGCTCAGCCGCCGCACCGCCTGATCGGCGTCCGCCTCGGACTGCGCCGGGTTCTCACCGATGCAGTAGACGGCCCGCAGTGAACCGTCGTCCATGGCCTCGAACATCTCCGTCAGCGTCATCCCGTAACGCGGCGGAAGGACGGTGTCCCAGGCGGACTCGAACTTCAGCCGGATCCCGGGGTCGAGGATGTCCTGGAAGCCGGGCAGCCGGTTGGGGATCGCCCCCATGTCGCCGCCGCCCTGCACGTTGTTCTGGCCGCGCAGCGGCTGCAGACCGGCGCCGTAGCGGCCGACATGGCCGGTGAGCAACGAGAGGTTGACCAGGGCGCGGACGTTGTCGGTGCCGTTGTGGTGCTCGGTGATGCCGAGGGTCCAGCACAGCTGGGCGCGCTCGGCGCGGGCGTAGGCGTGCGCCAACTCCCTTATCCCGGCGGCCGGTACGCCCGTCACCTTCTCGGCGAGGGACAGCGTCCACGGTTCGACGAGTGCCCGGTACTCCTCGAAGCCGGTGGTCGCCCCCCGGACGAACGCCTCGTTGACCAGACCGGCGTGAATGATCTCGCGGCCGATCGCGTGCGCCATCGGGATGTCCGTGCCGACGTTCAGCCCGAGCCAGCTCTCCGCCCACTCGGCGGTCGACGTCCGCCGCGGGTCGACCGCGTACATACGGGCGCCGTTGTGGATGCCCTTCAGCACGTGCTGGAAGAAGATCGGGTGCGCGAAGCGGGCGTTGGAACCCCACATCACGATGACGTCGGTGTGCTCGATCTCCTCGTACGACGAGGTCCCGCCACCGGAGCCGAACGCGGCCGACAGCCCGGCCACGGACGGGGCGTGACAGGTGCGGTTGCAGGAGTCGACGTTGTGGGTGCCCATGACGACCCGGGCGAACTTCTGCGCCACGTAGTTCATCTCGTTGGTCGCGCGGGCACAGGAGAACATCCCGAACGCGCCGCGCGCGGCGCCGATTCCCCGTGCGGCCCGTTCCAGGGCCTCGTCCCAGGTGGCCCGCCGGAACGGCTCGTCGCGCGAGTCGCGGACCAGGGGATGGGTGAGCCTGGTGTAGGTCTTCGGGCTCCGGTCGCGTTTCCTGGTGCTCTTCATACGGCGCTCCTCAGCGCGAGCAGGTCCGAAATGGCGTGCACGGTGCGCAAGGTGGGCACCTCCACGCCGGTGATCTCCGCCAACTCGACGACGGCGGCGAGCAGTACGTCGAGCTCGAGCGGTTTGCCGCGCTCCAGGTCCTGGAGCGTGGACGTGCGGTGGTCACCGACGCGCTCGGCGCCGGCCAGCCGGCGCTCCACGGACACGCCGACCTCGCAGCCGAGGGCACGGGCGACCGAGAGCGTCTCGGTCATCATGATCTCGATGACCCTGCGGGTACCGCCGTGCAGGCACATCTGCCGCATGGTCGCGCGGGCGAGGGCACTGATCGGGTTGAAGGAGATGTTGCCGAGCAGCTTGACCCAGATGTCGCCGCGCAGGTCGGGCTCCACCGGGCACTTCAGCCCGCCGTCCACCATCGCCCCGCTGAACGCGAGGCAGCGCGCGGAGACACTGCGGTCGGGCTCTCCGATCGAGAACCGAGTGCCCTCCAAGTGCCGTACGACGCCGGGCCCTTCGAGCTCGGTGGCCGCGTAGACGACACAGCCGACGGCCCGCTCCGGCGCGAGCACCGCGCTGACCGCGCCGCCGGGGTCCACGCTCTGGACGCGGTGGCCCTCGTGGGGGCCGCCGTGCCGGTGGAAGTACCACCAGGGAATGCCGTTCTGGGCGGCCACGACCGCCGTGGTGTCGTGCAACAGGGGTGCGATCAGCGGCCCGCACGCCGCGTACGCGTTGGCCTTGAGGCCGAGGAAGACGTAATCGACCGGGCCGACCTCGGCCGGGTCGTCGGTCGCGTGGGGGCGCGCCGTGAAGTCGCCGCGTGGGCTGAGCACCCGCACGCCGTGCTGCCTCATGGCCGCCAGGTGCGGTCCACGGGCGACGAGGTGCACATCGGCACCCGCGCGATGGAGCGCGGCGCCGACGTAGGCGCCGATGGCCCCGGCGCCGAGAACTGCCACTTTCACTGGGGAACGCTCCGTTCGGTCGAGGGAGTACCGCGGAGGTGGATGCCGACGGCCGAATTCGACTTATGTCGACGAAATATTGTCTACAGTATGGAGATGGTCGCGGCAAGGGTTCGCGCACGCCCCGCATTTCGGATACCGGTCGGTCCGCTCGTTCGTCGCAGACTGCATACCGCTCACCGCTCACCGCGTACCGTCGACCCGACGGGTTTCCACCCACCCGGGACCTCCCCGCCGTCCGGGTTTCACGAGTCCTCCGGCCTCGGCGGCACCCGGAGCGCGCTGCCCCTTCCCGCTCGGCACCGTCATGCTCGGGCTGTCCGCCGCGTTCGGCGGAACCCCCGTGGAGCACAAGGGGCCGGGCTGGGCGACGACGGTCGCCCTCATCCGCTCCTCATCCGGCTTCCTGCTCTCCGCCCTCGGCACGGCCACCGGGCAGTACTGGCTGATCACCTGCGCCTGGCTGTGGGCGGGGGCGCCGCTCGCCTGCGGGCTGTACGCACTCGTACGAAAGGCGACACGACTGTCCACCGGATGACGGGCGGTGTCCGGGCACATCGGGACGCGTGTCCGGACGTCCGCGGGCCTGACCGAAGCCGACAAGCCCGGCGCCCGATTCCTGTCGCATCACCTGTCGGTGTACCCATCAGTCACTGACCAGACTGGAGGATCCCGCAACCGCAACACGAGGGGATCCACCCATGATCGGCTCGCGCATCGCCGCCGTCGGCCACTACCAGCCCGCCCGGGTGCTCACCAACGAGGAGCTGGCGGGCCTGGTCGACACCAGCGACGAGTGGATCACGAGCCGGGTCGGCATCCGCACCCGTCACATCGCGGGCCCCGAGGAGCCCGTCGACGAACTGGCCGCACACGCCGCGGCCAAGGCGCTGGCGGCGGCCGGCCGCACCCCCACGGAGATCGATCTGGTGCTGGTCGCCACGTCCACCGCGATCGACCGCTCGCCCAACATGGCGGCCCGGGTCGCCGCCCGCCTCGGCATCCCCGGGCCGGCCGCGATGGACGTCAACGTGGTGTGCGCCGGGTTCACCCATGCGCTGGCCACCGCCGACCACACCGTGCGGGCCGGCGCGGCGAGCCGCGCACTGGTCATCGGCGCCGACAAGATGTCCGAGGTGGCGGACTGGACCGACCGCTCCACCTGCGTGCTCGTCGGCGACGGGGCGGGCGCCGCGGTCGTCGAGGCGGCCGAGGAACCCGGGATCGGGCCCGTGCTGTGGGGCTCGGTGCCGGAGATGGGCAACGCGGTGCGGATCGAGGGGACGCCGCCGCGGTTCGCGCAGGAAGGACAGAGCGTGTACCGCTGGGCGACCACGAGGCTGCCGGCCCTCGCCCGCCAGGCCTGTGAGAAGGCGGGGCTGACGCCGGAGGAACTCGCCGGGGTGGTGCTGCACCAGGCCAATCTGCGGATCATCGAACCCCTCGCGCTCAAGATCGGCGCCGTCAACGCCGTGGTCGCCCGCGACGTCACCGAGTCGGGCAACACGTCGGCCGCGAGCATCCCGCTCGCCTTCGCCAAGCTGGTCGAGCGGGGCGAGGTGTCGTCCGGCGACCCGGTCCTGCTCTTCGGCTTCGGAGGGAACCTGTCGTACGCGGGGCAGGTCATCCGCTGCCCCTGAGGATCCCTCGTACGGGTGTGACGCGGTCGGCTCCACCTCTCCCTGGCACAGGGGCGCCGTAGACTGTAGACGAAAGACAATCACTACTGGCGGCGCCGAACGACCGGCCGTGCGGTCGGCGCGGGCTGCCGAGGGGAGGGGGACCGCGATGCTGTCGACCGGACTGCCCCAGGGGGCGGTGCCCAAGCTCGAACGACCGGGACCGCTACGAGACCGGGTCTACGAGGCACTGCTCGAGCTCATCACCACGCGCGCCCTCCAGCCCGGCCAGCATCTGGTCGAGAGCGAGCTCGCCGGCCACCTCGGGGTCTCCCGGCAGCCGGTGCGCGAGGCGCTGCAGCGGCTGAACACCGAGGGCTGGGTCGATCTGCGCCCCGCACAGGGCGCGTTCGTGCACGAGCCGACGGAGCGGGAGGCCGACCAACTCCTCACCGTGCGTACGCTGCTGGAGGCCGAGGCCGCCAGGCTCGCCGCGCTCAACGCCGACAGCGCGGGCATCGAGGCCCTGGAGGAGATCCTGGCGCAGGGCCTGGAGGCCGTCGCCTCCGACGACGTGGACGCCGCCGTCGTCCTCAACGCCCGCTTCCACGCCAAGATCATGGACCTGGCCGGCAACGCGGTCCTCGCCGAACTCGCCGCCCAGGTCGGCCGCCGCGTGCGCTGGTACCACACCCCCGTCGCCCGGCAGCGCGGAGGGAAGTCCTGGGCCGAGCACCGCGACCTGATCGCCGCCATCGTCAACCGCGACGAGCAGCTGGCCGAGCGGCTCATGCGTGAACACACCGAGCACACCCGGCGTTCGTACCTCGCGCAGGTGAAGTCCTGACGGCACCGACGTCCTGACGACACCTCCAGGACGCGGGAACCCGGCCGCGGGAAGGGGTCCGCGCGACTCCACGCGAACCCTTTGTCCTGTGAGTGGAAAAAGTAGGGGCCAATTCCTGCGCGACTTCTTCCCCCTCCGGCAGCCGCTGCTACGTTCCCTCCGAAAGCACGCCACGCACGTGGCCGGAATCCGGCGCGCACAGGCCGATCGAGGCGGGGAGGGGTTCGTGAGACGTATGACCGCACGACCCGCGAACGCGCATCAGGCCCGACTGCTCCGGCTGCTGCGCGACGGTGGTCCCCACTCCCGTGCCCAGTTGGGCGACCAGGTCGACCTCTCCCGGTCGAAGCTGGCCGTGGAGGTGGACCGGCTGCTGGAGACGGAACTCGTCGTGGCCGACGGACTCGCCGCCTCGCGCGGCGGGCGGCGCTCCCACAACATCCGCCTCAACCCGCACCTGCGTCTCCTCGGTGTCGACATCGGCGCGACCTCGGTCGACGTCGCCGTCACCAACGCCGAACTGGAGATCCTCGGGCACCTCAACCAGCCCATCGACGTACGCGACGGACCGGTCGCGGTCTTCGAACAAGTCCTGGCCATGGCCGCGAAGTTGAAGGCCACGGGCCTCGCCGAGGAGTTCGACGGCGCCGGTATCGGCGTCCCGGGCCCGGTCCGTTTCCCCGAGGGCATCCCGGTGGCACCGCCGATCATGCCCGGCTGGGACGGCTTCCCCGTGCGGGAGGCGCTCAGCCAGGACCTCGGCTGCCCGGTCATGGTCGACAACGACGTGAACCTGATGGCGATGGGGGAGCAGCACGCGGGCGTCGCCCGCACCGTCGGCGACTTCCTCTGCGTCAAGATCGGTACCGGCATCGGCTGCGGCATCGTCGTCGGAGGTGAGGTCTACCGCGGTACGACGGGCAGCGCCGGCGACATCGGGCACATCCAGGCCGTACCCGACGGCCGCCCGTGCGCCTGCGGCAACCGGGGCTGTCTGGAGGCCCACTTCAGCGGCTCGGCCCTCGCCCGGGACGCCATGGAGGCCGCCGAGCAGCGGCTCTCCGCCGAACTCGCGAGCCGCCTGGAGACGAACGGCACGCTCAGCGCCGTCGACGTCGCCGCCGCGGCCGCCGCGGGGGACGCCACCGCCCTCGATCTGATCCGCGAGGGCGGCAACCGCACCGGCCAGGTCATCGCCGGCCTGGTCAGCTTCTTCAACCCCGGCCTGGTGGTGATCGGCGGCGGTGTGACCGGTCTCGGCCACACCCTGCTCGCCGCCATCCGCACCCAGGTCTACCGCCAGTCGCTGCCCCTGGCGACCGGCAACCTGCCCATCGTCCTGGGGGAGTTGGGCCCCACCGCCGGAGTCATCGGCGCGGCCCGGCTCATCAGCGACCACTTGTTCTCACCCGCGTAAGCAGCCCACGGCTCCACCGCACCGTTCGCACCGCTTTCACCGCACGGAACAGCGCACCGGCACCACGTACGGCTCCGCCGCTCCACCCCTGCTCTGACAACGTTGGCCCGACCGCGCCCTGACACCGGCCCGCACGCCCGCCGAGGGGAATCCGCATGGCACCCGAACCACCGCTGCTCAGCATGTCCGGCATCACCAAGTCGTTCCCCGGCGTCCGGGCCCTGGACGGCGTCGACCTCGACGTCCAGGCCGGCGAGGTGCACTGCCTGCTCGGCCAGAACGGCGCCGGCAAGTCCACCCTGATCAAGGTGCTGGCCGGCGCCCACCAGCCCGACACGGGCACGATCCGCTGGCGCGGAGAAGCGGTCACCCTGCGCTCACCGATCGCCGCCATGCGTCTCGGTGTCGCCACCATCTACCAGGAACTCGACCTGGTGGAACACATGACGGTCGCCGAGAACGTCCACCTCGGCCAGGAGCCGACGACCGCCGGGTTCGTGGTCCGCCCGAGGACGTCCAGGGAGGCGACGACCCGGCTGCTGGCCCGGCTCGGGCACCCGGAGATCGAACCGGCCCGGCTGGTGGGGGAGTTGTCGGCGGCGCAGCAGCAGATCGTCTCGATGGCACGGGCGCTCTCGCACGACGTACGCCTCATCGTGATGGACGAGCCGTCGGCGGCGCTCGACCCGGACGAGGTCGAGAACCTCTTCCGCATCGTCGCCGATCTCACCGCCGAGGGTGTCGCCGTCGTCTACATCTCGCACCGCCTCGAGGAGATCCGGCGCATCGGGGACCGGGTGACCGTGCTGAAGGACGGCCGGGCCGTCGCGGGCGGGCTGCCCGCGAAGTCCACTCCGACCCGCGAGGTGGTCGCCCTGATGACCGGCCGCGACGTCGAGTACGTCTTCCCCGAACGGCCCGTCTCCCCACCGACGGGCGAACCGGTGCTGACCGTTGAAGGGCTCTCCCGCAAGGGCGAGTTCGCCCCCCTCGACCTCCGACTGCGCCCGGGGGAGATCGTCGGGCTCGCGGGGCTGGTCGGCTCCGGGCGCTCCGAGATCCTGGAGACCGTCTACGGGGCCCGCACACCGGACTCCGGCCGGGTCCTGGTCGACGGACGCCCGCTGCGGCCGGGCAGCGTCCGCGCCGCCGTGCGCGCCGGGATCGGGCTCGCCCCCGAGGAACGCAAGGCGCAGGCCCTGCTCATGCTGGAGTCCGTCACCCGCAATGTGTCGGTGTCCACCATGTCCCGCTTCTCACGCGCCGGTTGGATCGACCGGGGCACCGAACTGCGGGCCGCCCGCGCCGCCACCCGTGAGCTGTCGCTGCGGCCGGACAACCCGGACGTGCCCGTGCGCACCCTGTCCGGCGGCAACCAGCAGAAGGCCGTGCTCGCCCGCTGGCTGCTGCGCGGCTGCCGGGTGCTGCTGCTGGACGAACCCACCCGCGGCGTCGACGTCGGCGCCCGCGCCGAACTGTACGCGGTCATCCGCCGTTTGGCGGACGAAGGCCTCGCCGTACTGCTCGTCTCCAGCGAGGTGCCCGAAGTACTCGGCCTCGCCGACCGCGTTCTGGTGCTCCGGGAAGGCGACGTCGTCCACACGGCGCCCGCCCGGGAGCTCGACGAACACCGTGTACTCGACCTCGTGATGGAAGGAAGCCCGGCGTCATGACGCAGCCCGTCTCCCCGCCGCGGGACCGCACCGACAAGGTGCCGGCCACCGGCGAAACGCCCGCATGGCGCGCCGTGCTGTTCCGCGCCGACGTCCGTACGCTGTCGCTGCTCGGCGTGCTCGCCGTGCTCGTCCTCATCGGCGGCATCACCAGACCCGACGAGTTCCTGGACACCCGCAACCTCCAACTCGTCCTCACCCAGGCCTCCGTCATCGGCGTCGTCACCGTCGGCATGACCTTCGTCATCACCTCCGGCGGCATCGACCTGTCGGTCGGCGCGATCGTCGCCCTGTCCTCGGTGTGGGCGACCACCGTGGCCACCCAGGAGTTCGGCTTCGCCGGCATCCTGTTCACCGCCGTCCTCGTCGGACTGGGCTGCGGCCTGGTCAACGGGGTGCTCATCGCCTACGGCGGGATGGTCCCGTTCATCGCGACGCTCGCCATGCTCGCCTCGGCCCGCGGCCTGGCCCTGCAGATCACCGACGGGCGGACCCAGGTGGTCACCGTCGACGGCGTCCTCGACCTCGGTGAACGCGACTCCTACGTCCTCGGCATCCCACCCCTGGTCCTGGTGTTCGCGGCGGTCACCGTCATCGGCTGGCTGGTGCTCAACCGGACCACCTTCGGGCGCCGCACCGTCGCCGTCGGAGGAAACCCGGAGGCGGCCCGGCTCGCCGGCATCGACGTCCGCCGCCAGCGGTTGTACCTCTACCTGCTGTCCGGTCTGTGCTGCGGCATCGCCGCCTTCCTGCTGATCGTCCTGGCCGGCTCCGGCCAGAACACGAACGGCAACCTCTACGAACTCGACGCCATCGCCGCCGCGATCATCGGCGGCACACTGCTCACCGGAGGCCGCGGCACCATCGTCGGCTCCGTGCTGGGCGTCCTGATCTTCACCACGATCACCAACATCTTCGCCCTGAACAACCTGCAGAGCGACGTCCAGCAGATCGCCAAGGGCGCGATCATCGTCGCCGCCGTTCTGGTCCAGCGCCGTACCGCGAGCACGACCTGACGAAAGGGTTCACCGCCATGCCAGAGCCGACGCCTTCCACGAGCCGCAGAAGGCTGCTCTTCGGAGCCGCCGCCGTGTCCGCCGGTGTCCTCGTCACCGGCTGTACCAGCAACGAACCGAGCGACGCGGAGCCGACCGCAGGCGACCAGCCGGCCGCCGCCGACAAGCCCGGCAAGCCGGTCACCATCGGCTTCGCCGGACCGCAGGCCGACCACGGCTGGCTCAACGCCATCAACGACCAGGCCAAGAAGCGCGCCGAGAAGTACTCCGACGTCACCCTGGAGACCACCGAGGGCTCCAACGACACCGCCCAGCAGATCGGTCAGATCGAGACCCTCATCAACAAGAAGGTCGACGTCCTGGTGGTGCTGCCCGCCGACGGCAAGGCGCTCACCCAGGTCGGGCTGAAGGCGATGCGCGCCGGCATCCCCGTCGTCAACCTCGACCGCGTCTTCAACACCCCGCAGGCCTACCGCTGCTGGATCGGCGGCGACAACTACGGCATGGGCCTGAACGCCGGGCATTACATCGGTGAGAAGCTCAAGGACACCTCGAACGCCCGGGTCATCGAACTGGCCGGCCTGGACAACCTGGAACTCACCAAACAGCGCACCCAGGGCTTCGACGACGCACTGAAGAACTACCCCCACATCAAGAAGGTGGCCCGCCAGGCCGCCGAGTTCACCGTCGAGTCGGGTCAGGCCAAGATGGCCCAGCTGCTCCAGGCACAGTCGAAGTTCGACGCGCTGTGGAACCACGACGACGACCAGGGCGTGGGTGCGCTGCGGGCCATCGAGCAGGCCGGGCGCGACGACTTCCTGATGGTCGGCGGCGCGGGCGCGCTCTCCGCCTTCGAGGCCATCAAGGCGGACAACGGCGTACTGAAGGCGACGGTGCTGTACCCGCCGTCGATGGCCGCCTCCGCGATCGACCTCGCCCGCGCCCTCGGCCAGGGCAAGGGCGTCGGCGGCCTCGCCGAGTTCGAGATCCCCACATCGCTGACCTGCTACTCGGCCGTGGTCGACAAGGAGAACGTCGACCAGTACATGCCCACCGGCTTCAAGTGACGAGCCCCGCCCCACGGGCCTGACCAGCCCACCGGGCGGGGCCCACTCCCGCCCGCCACGACGACGAGGAGGACATCCGTATGGCACAGCCGCAGCAGTCAGATGGGGCGGAGGCGGGGAAGCCACCCCTGCGCGTCGGCATGGTCGGCTACGCCTTCATGGGCGCCGCCCACTCCCAGGGCTGGCGCACCGCGGGCCGCTTCTTCGACCTGCCGCTGAGCCCCGAACTGGCCGTGATCTGCGGCCGGGACGCCACCGCGGTGCGCGCGGCGGCCGACCGCCACGGCTGGGCGGACACCGAGACCGACTGGCGTGCCCTGGTCGAACGGGACGACGTCGACCTCGTCGACATCTGCACCCCGGGCGACAGCCACGCCGAGATCGCGGTGGCCGCCCTCGCCGCGGGCAAGCACGTGCTGTGCGAGAAGCCCCTCGCCAACACCGTCGCCGAGGCCGAGGCGATGGCCCGTGCCGCCGAAAAAGCCCAGAAACAGGGCAGGTTGGCGATGGTCGGCTTCAACTACCGCCGGGTGCCCGCGACCGCGCTGGCCCGGCGGATGGTGACCGAGGACCGCATCGGCACCCTGCGGCACGTACGGGTGACGTACCTTCAGGACTGGCTGGTGAACCCCGCGTTCCCGCTGACCTGGCGGCTGCGCCGGGAACAGGCCGGCTCCGGCTCGCTCGGCGACCTCGGCGCGCACATCGTCGACCTGGCGCAGTATCTGGCGGGGGAGCGGCTGGCGGGCGTCTCCGCGCTCACCGAGACGTTCGTCCGCCGGCGGCCGCTGCCCACCGCGCCCACCAGCGGACCGGCCGCCGTCGACGCCACCGGCCCGGTCACCGTCGACGACGCCGCCCTGTTCACCGGCCGCTTCGCCTCCGGCGCCCTCGCCTCCTTCGAGGCCACCCGGTACGCGACCGGCCGCAAGAACGCCCTGTGCATCGAACTCAACGGCGAGCGGGGCTCGTTGGCCTTCGACCTGGAACGACTCAACGAACTCTCCTACCACGACGGCACGGAGTCCGGCGCGCACGCGGGGTTCCGCCGCATCCTCGTCACCGAACCCGACCACCCCTACCTGGACGCCTGGTGGCCACCGGGCCACGGCCTCGGCTACGAGCACACCTTCGTGCACCAGGCCCGCGACCTGGTCCACGCGGTCGCCGACGGCCGCACCCCCGAACCCTCCTTCGCCGACGGGCTGCAGGTGCAACGCGTGCTCGCGGCCGTGGAGGAGAGCGCCGAGAAGAACTCCCTCTACACGCCGATCGCCGCCTGAGGAGGACGGATACCGATGCCGCGCAACTTCACGCTGTTCACCGGCCAGTGGGCGGACCTGCCTCTGGAGGAAGTCTGCCGACTCGCCCGCGACTTCGGCTACGACGGCCTCGAACTCGCCTGCTGGGGAGACCACTTCGAGGTCGACAAGGCACTCGCCGACCCGTCCTACGTCACCTCCCGCCACCAGCTCCTCGACAAGTACGGCCTCACGTGCTGGGCGATCTCCAACCACCTGGTCGGCCAGGCGGTGTGCGACGCCATCATCGACGAGCGCCACCAGGCCATCCTGCCCGCCAGGATCTGGGGCGACGGCGAACCCGAGGGCGTACGGCAGCGGGCCGCCGCCGAGATCAAGGACACCGCGCGCGCCGCGGCCCGCCTCGGCGTCGACACCGTCATCGGATTCACCGGCTCGGCGATCTGGCATCTGGTCGCCATGTTCCCGCCCGCGCCCGAGTCGATGATCGACCGCGGCTACGAGGACTTCGCGACGCGCTGGAACCCGATCCTGGACGTCTTCGACGCCGAAGGCGTGCGGTTCGCGCACGAGGTGCACCCCAGCGAGATCGCCTACGACTACTGGACCACCGTACGCACCCTGGACGCGGTCGACCGCCTGGCCTTCGGACTCAACTTCGACCCCTCCCACTTCGTGTGGCAGGACCTCGACCCGGTCGGCTTCCTGTGGGACTTCCGCGACCGGATCTACCACGTGGACTGCAAGGAGGCCCGCAAGCGCCTCGACGGCCGCAACGGCCGCCTCGGCTCCCACCTGCCCTGGGGCGACCCCCGGCGCGGCTGGGACTTCGTCTCCGCCGGCCACGGCGACGTCCCTTGGGAGGACGTCTTCCGCATGCTGCGCTCCATCGGCTACCAGGGCCCCGTCTCCGTCGAATGGGAGGACGCCGGCATGGACCGGCTCCAGGGCGCCCCGGAGGCGCTGACCCGGCTGAAGGCGTACGACTTCGAGCCGCCCAGCGCGTCCTTCGACGCCGCCTTCAACAGCTGAACCGCGCGCCCGACGGCAGGTCGGGGAGGGGGCCGCAACGCCCGCGGGCCCCCCGGTCCGACCTGCCCGAATCCCGCTTTGCCCTGCGTGGGGAAAAAGTTCGACCAGTCCTGGCCCAAGGGGTGCTCGCCTCGGATGAACGCGGTTACCGTCCTTGAAGTGCTCAGGCCACCCACGCCTCCGGGGTGACGGCGCACCCCGGCGCACGCACCGCACGTCTTCGCACCCGTTCCGTACGGCCCCACCCCGTTCCCGGAGGGACTTCGTGCACAGAAGCAGACCTACCTCCACCCACACCATGAGGCGTCCCCGACTTCGCAAGGCAGCCCGACCGCTTCCCGCTGTTCCACGTCAAGGACGGCGTCAGCGACCCGGGCGTCGAGCACGGGTACCGGATGGTCGACGTCGGTGACGGTGACATCGACTACCGGCGTTTCCTCTCCGCCGTGACCCGGCTGCGCGGGGAGTGTCTCGCCCACCACTGGCAGGCCGAGCACGACAACCGCAGGAGTCGTTCGCCTTCGCCCGCCGCTCCAGCGCACACCTGCACTCCCTGAGGGAGAGGCGATGCTGACCGTCGCATGACAAGAGGAGGGCCCTCCCCACCCCGGGGAGGGCCCTCCTCGTACGGATGACGCTTCAGCCCGCGGGCCGTCGGGGACGGTGTGCGGCGCCCTGCACGATCATGCGAACGCCCTTGTGCGAGCCCCCTCGCACCGGACCGGGACCCTCACGCCGCCTCGTCACCGAGCGGCTGCGGGTTCGGCGTGATGCGGGCCTTCGGCCGCCCCGGGGGGTGCAGGAACACGGCCACGCAACCGGCGAACAGCGAGATCGAACCGGCGAGAACGAACGCGCCGGCGTAGTCCCAGGTGGCCACCACGACGGCGCCCATGCCGGACCCGAGCAGACCGGAGACCAGCTTCGAGGAGTACACCAGGCCGTAGTTGGTGGCGTTGTTGTTCTCACCGAAGTAGTCGGCGGTCATCGCCGCGAACATCGGGAAGATGGCACCGCCGCCGAAACCGGAGATGGACGAGAACACCAGGAACAGCGGCAGGTTCCCGATGTTCCCGGAGAACAGGATGCCGTACTGGGACAGCCCGAGGACGACGCAGACGAAGATCAGGCACTGCTTGCGGCCGTAACGGTCGGAGAGCCAGCCGATGACCCCGCGGCCGGTGCCGTTGACGATCGCCTTCAGGGACATGGCGGTCGCCACGATGCCGCCGGCGAAGCCCGCGTCGTCACCGAAGGGCACTTGGAAGGCGATGCCGAAGATGTTCACGCCCGACGTGCACAGCAGGCAGAACCACATCAGCGCCACCCGGCCGGTCCGCCACGCCTCCATGGGGGTGTACTGGTGCACGGCCGGCGGGTTCTTCTCCAGCGCGCGCCGGGTGCGCGCGTCCGTCGGCTTCTTCAGGGGATCGATGTCGGCCGGCCACCAGTTCTTCGGCGGATCCTTGAAGAAGTAGCCGGACACCGCCACCACGCCGGCCAGGAACACACCCACCGCGACCAGCACCCAGCGGAAGTTGGTGAGGTCCATGAAGCCGGTGAAGAGGAAGACGAACGGCACCGAACCGTAGGCGAAACCGCCGTTCACGAAGCCGGTCTTGCCGCCCTTGCGCTCCGGATACCACTTGGCGACCATGTTCACGCAGGTCGCGTACACCATGCCGGCGCCCATACCGCTGAACATGCCGAAGCCGAGATACGCGACGATCACATGCGGTGCGAAGGCGAGCGAGAGATAGCCCAGCAGGGTCCCCACCGCACCCCACATCATCGCCCAGCGGGCCGGCAGCCGTCCGCTCTCCCGCAGCTTGCCCGCCGGGAAGGCCACCGCCGCCTGGAAGAAGACCCAGACCCCCAGCATCCAGAAGATGTGCGCGCTGCTCCACGAATGAGCCGTGTGCAGGGTGTCCTCGGCGGACGCGAACGCGTACTCCGCCGAGCTGATGCCCATCATGCCGATCCACGGCAGGATGACCATCCACTTGCGTTTGCGGCCCATGATGTCGATGTCGGTCTCACCGAGGCGGTAGACGCGTCCGTTCGCGTCCGCCACCTCCCGGTAGGGAACCGAAGTGCGTAGATCAGTCGTTGTCATGTCGTGTTGCACCCCTTGCGTCGAAAGTTCTGGCCAGCGCCCCCTGTCCAATGCCTTTCGTGCGCGTTCGGGTCCCGGGCCGGCCGACGCGCACCGTCGGCCGGCCCTCCGGTTCACTCACCTCATGAACCGCCCCCCGACTCCCGCCCGTCGCCCGCCACCGCCCTGTCGGAGGGGCCTTCGACCCCCAGCCTTGACGCCGCGCGGGCCCAGCGGTACTTCGCGCCGAGCACGGCCACCGGCTGCTCGGTCGTGTACGGGTACGCCACGACCCCCCGCTCGAAGAGGTACTGGCACGCCTCCTCGACCTCCACGTCGCCCGCGAGCGACGCCACCACGGGCTTCTCGACGCCCCGTTCGCGGAACTCGGCCACCACCCGCGCGGTGAGCTCGGCGAACACCATGGGAGGCGTGACGATGGTGTGCCAGTAACCGAGGACCAGCGCATGGATGCGCGGGTCCTCCAGCCCCAGCCGGATCGTCGCCTCGTACGTGGACGGCGGCTCGCCCCCGGTGATGTCCACCGGGTTGCCGGCCGCCCCGAACGGCGGGATGAACTTCCGGAACGCCGCGTCCAGATCCGGCGGGATCTCCATCAGCGACAGCCCGTTGTCCGTCACCGCGTCCGACAGCAGTACCCCGCTGCCGCCCGCCCCCGTGATGATCACGACGTTGTCGCCCTTCGGGGTGGGCAGCACCGGCAACGCGCGCGCGTACTCGAGCATGTCGTTCAGACCCGGCGCGCGGATCACCCCGGCCTGCCGCAGGATGTCGTCGTACACGGCGTCGTCACCCGCCAGGGCGCCGGTGTGCGAGCCCGCGGCCTTCGCGCCCGCCGCCGTACGTCCCGCCTTCAGCACCACGACCGGCTTCTTCGGCACGGTCTCCCGCGCGGCCCGCACGAACGCCCGCCCGTCCTTGAGGTCCTCCAGGTGCATGGCGATGCAGTCGGTGCGCGGGTCCTCCCCGAACCAGGTCAGCAGGTCGTCCTCGTCCAGGTCCGACTTGTTGCCCAGCCCGACGATCGCCGACACACCCGTCCTGGTGGTGCGGGCGAAACCCAGGATGGCCATCCCGATACCGCCCGACTGCGAGGTCAGCGCGACTCCGCCCCTGACGTCGTACGGCGTGCAGAACGTGGCGCACAGGTCCTGCCACGTCGAGTAGTAGCCGTAGATGTTGGGCCCGAGCAGCCGGATGCCGTGCCGCTCGGCGATCGCCACGATCTCGTCCTGGAGTTCGTGCTCACCGGTCTCGGCGAACCCGGAGGGGATGAGGACGGCGTTCGGGATCTTCTTGCGCCCCACCTCCTCCAGCGCCGCGGCCACGAACTTGGCGGGGATCGCGAAGACCGCCACATCCACCTCACCGGGGACGTCCGTGACACTCTTGTACGCCTTGCGGCCCAGAATGTCATCGGACTTGGGGTTCACCGGATGGATCTCCCCGGCGAAACCGCCGTCGACCAGATTGCGCATCACCGAGTTGCCGATCTTGCCCGGCTCGTTCGAGGCACCGATCACCGCGACCGAACCCGGCTGCATCAGCCGCCGCATCGAGGTCAGGATCTCCTCGCGCGAGTACTGGCGGCGCTCCTTGGGCGTCTCGGTGGACAGGATCACGCGGATGTCCGCGGCGACGGCCCCGTCCGGGGTGGCGATGACCGGGTTGAGGTCCACCTCGGCGATCTGAGGGAAGTCCGCGACGAGTTCCGACACCCGGCGGATCTGCTCGGCGACCGCCCACCGGTCCACACCCGCCCGGCCCCGCACCCCGCGGAGGACCTCCGCCGCCCGGATCGAGTCCAGCATCGACAGCGCCTCGTCGGGGTCCACCGGCGCGAGCCGGAAGGTGACGTCCTTGAGCACCTCGACGAGCACCCCGCCGAGGCCGAACGCCACCACCTTCCCGAACGTCGGATCCGTGACTGCGCCGACGATGACCTCCTGCCCCTGCGGCAGCAGCTCCTGCACCTGCACACCGTCGATCCGGGCGGCAGGGGCGTAGGCGCGCGCGTTCTCCACGATCCGGCAGAACGCCGCCCGCACGTCGGCCGCGCCCTCCACACCGACGATCACACCGCCGGCATCGGTCTTGTGCAGGATGTCCGGCGAGACGATCTTCATCACGACGGGCCCGCCGAACCGCGCCGCGTACGCCACGGCCTCGTCGACGTCCGTCGCCAGTTCCTCACCCGGTACGGCGATCCCGTACGCGTCCGCCAGCACCTTGCCCTCGGGCGCGGTGAGGGCGGTGCGCCCGTCGGCGCGCACCGCGTCGAGCAGCGCGCGCACCCGGAGCGTGCGGTCCTCGGCCATCACGTCAGATCACTCCGTTCGACTTGAGCAGACGCAGTTCCTCGTCGCCGAGTCCGAGCTCGCCGACGAACACCTCTTCGTTGTGCTCGCCGAGCAGCGGGGAGGCGACCACGTCGACGGGGGAGTCGGAGAGCTTCAGCGGGCTGCCGACGGTGACGAACTCGCCGCGCTCGGGGTGCGGGACGGTGACGACCATCTCGTTCGCGGCCAGCGAGGGGTCCTCGATGATCTCCTTGGTGGACAGGATCGGCCCGCACGGGATGTTGTGCGCGTTCAGCCGCTCCAGCACCTCCCACTTGGGCAGCGTCGAGGACCATTCCTCGATCAGCTGGAACATCTTGCCCAGCCTGGGCAGCCGCGCCCGGGGCGTCGCCCAGTCGGGGTCGTCGGCCAGCTCCGGTCGGCCGATCAGCTCACTGATCGGCTTCCAGCCGACGGGCTGCACGATCACGTACACGTAGTCGTTCGGTCCGCCCGGCGCGCACTTGACCGCCCAGCCGGGCTGCCCGCCGCCGGACGCGTTTCCGGACCGGGGAACCTCGTCGCCGAAGTCCTCGTTGGGGTATTCGGCGAGCGGACCGTGGGTCAGGCGCTGCTGGTCGCGCAGCTTCACCCGGCAGAGGTTGAGCACCGCGTGCTGCATGGCCACGTTCACCCGCTGCCCGCGTCCGGTGTGCTCCCGCTGGAACAGGGCGGCGAGGATGCCCGCCACCACGTGGATGCCCGTGCCCGAGTCCCCGATCTGGGCCCCCGTCGCCAGCGGCGGTCCGTCCTCGAAACCGGTGGTCGACATCGACCCGCCCATGGCCTGCGCGACGACCTCGTACGCCTTGAAGTCGGTGTACGGGCCGTCGCCGAACCCCTTGATGGAGGCGTAGACGATCCGTGGATTGATCTCCTTGATGCGGTCCCAGGTGAAACCCATCCGGTCGACGGCACCCGGCCCGAAGTTCTCGACCATGACGTCCGAGCGCCGGATCAGCTCGGTGAGGATCTCCTTGCCGCGCTCGGTCTTGGTGTTGAGGGTGATGCTCCGCTTGTTGCAGTTGAGCATCGTGAAGTAGAGGGAGTCGACGTCCGGGAGGTCGCGCAGCTGTGTGCGCGTGATGTCCCCGGTCGGGGCCTCCAGTTTGACGACGTCCGCGCCGAGCCAGGCCAGCAGCTGGGTCGCGGAGGGCCCGGACTGCACGTGCGTCATGTCCAGGACGCGGATGCCGTCAAGCGCCTTGGCGGTGCGTGCGTTCATGGCGGTCTCGGTGGTCACCGGGGTCACCTCACTTGTACATGGTCTGGTTCATGGTTCCGGGGGCGTACGCGTCCGGGTCCACCCAGACGTTGATCAGGGACGGCTTGCCCGACTCGCGGGCCCGGCGCAGCGCGGGGCCGATGTCGGCGGGGTCGCGGACCTCCTCGCCGTGACCGCCCAGCATCTGCGCGAACTTGTCGTACTGGACGTCGCCGAGGGTGTTGCCGACCCGGTCCCGCTCCTTGCCGTACTTGGCGGCTTGGCCGTAACGGATCTGGTTCATCGAGGAGTTGTTGCCGACGATGCCGACGAAGGGCAGGTCGTAGCGGACGAGGGTCTCGAAGTCCCAGCCGGTCAGGGAGAAGGCGCCGTCGCCGAAGAGGGCGACGACCTCCTTGTCGGGCCGGGCCTGCTTGGCCGCGAGCACGAAGGGGACGCCGACGCCGAGGGTGCCGAGCGGGCCCGGGTCCATCCAGTGGCCGGGCGACTTGGGCTGGACGACCTGCCCGGAGAAGGTGACGATGTCGCCGCCGTCGCCGATGTAGATCGAGTCCTCGGTGAGGAAGTCGTTGATCTCGCTGACCAGCCGGTACGGGTGGATGGGCGAGGCGTCCGACCTGAGCTGCGGCAGCCGCTTCTCCAGCGCGGTCTGCTCGGCCGCGCGCAGCTCGTCCAGCCACTCCTTGCGCCGGGACGCCCCGCCGTTGACCCTTCCGGAGGCCGCCTCCGTCACCGACTTCAGCACCAGCCCCGCGTCACCGACGATGCCGAGGTCGATGTCGCGGTTCTTGCCGACGGTGCGGTAGTCGAGGTCGATCTGCACGACGGTCGCCGTCGGCGACAGCCGCTTGCCGTAGCCCATACGGAAGTCGAAGGGCGTGCCGACGATCACGATGACGTCGGCGTGGGAGAAGGCGTACCGGCGTGACAGCTGGAAGTGGTGAGGGTCGCCGGGCGGCAGGGTGCCGCGTCCCGCGCCGTTCATGTAGGCGGGGATGTTGAGGGTGCGGACGAGTTCGGTGGCCGCCTCGGTGCCCCGGGTGGTCCACACCTGGCTGCCGAGCAGGATCGCCGGCTTCTCGGCGTGCGTCAGCAGGTCGGCGAGCTTCTCGACGGCCTCGGGGTCGCCGGCCGAGCGCGTCGAGGCGCGGTAGGCGCCCTGCCGCGGCACGCGCGCCGTGGACGCCGGGACCTTGGCGTCCAGTACGTCGCGCGGGATCTCCAGGAAGGAGGGGCCGGGCGCGCCGTGGTAGCACTCGCGGTAGGCCATCGACACCATGTCCGCCGCGCGCGCCGTGTCCGGCACGGTCGCCGCGAACTTGGTGATGGGGGTCATCATGTCGACGTGCGGCAGGTCCTGCAGGGACCCCATCTTGTGCTGGGTCAGGGCCCCCTGACCACCGATCAGCAGCATCGGCGACTCGGCGCGGAAGGCGTTGGCGACGCCGGTGACGGCGTCGGTGGTGCCCGGACCCGCGGTGACGACCGCGCAGCCGGGCTTGCCGGTGATCCGTGCGTAGCCGTCGGCCGCGTGCGCGGCCACTTGTTCGTGGCGTACGTCGACGACCTCGATGCCCTCGTCCACGCAGCCGTCGTAGATGTCGATGATGTGGCCGCCGCACAGCGTGTAGATGCGGTCGACGCCCTCGGCCTTGAGGGCCTTGGCGACGAGGTGACCGCCGGAGATCAGGTCCTGTGTGTCGTCGGGCATGGCGAAGTCCTGTCCCTTCATAGGGGGTGGGAACGCTCTCGCGCAGTGCTCTCACGCACCGCTCTCGCAGCACATTGCATACAGTCGACGAATACTGTATGAAGCTTGTTATCCCGCATCCCATGGGTGGTGTCCAGGGGGTATGCGGCACTTTTCCCCGCCGGACTCCGGCTTCTCCCAGCGACCTTCCGGCGACTTCGCAGACAGGAGCCGAGATGGACCTGTACGAACACCAGGCAAGGCAACTCTTCGAGGAACACGGCATCGCGGTACCGAAGGCCGAGGTCACCGACGCGCCCAAACAGGCCCGCGCGATCGCCCGCCGGCTCGGCGGCCGCGTCGTCGTCAAGGCACAGGTCAAGACCGGCGGACGCGGCAAGGCGGGCGGAGTGAAGACCGCCGCCGACCCGGCCGCCGCCGAACTGACGGCACGCCAGGTCCTCGGCATGGACATCAAGGGACACACGGTCGGCAAGGTCATGCTGGCCCAGCCCGTGGAGATCGAGGACGAGTTCTACGTCTCCTACGTCCTCGACCGCGCGGCCGGCCACTTCCTCGCCATCGCCTCCGCCGAGGGCGGCATGGACATCGAGGAGGTCGCCGCCACCCGCCCCGGGGCCGTCGCACGCGTCCCCGTCGACCCCGCCGAGGGCGTCACCTCGGCGACCGCGGCCCGCATCGCCGAGGCGGCGGGCCTCCCGCCGCGGACCGTCGACGTCCTCGTCCGGCTCTGGGAGGTCCTCGTCCGCGAGGACGCCCTGCTCGTCGAGGTCAACCCGCTCGTCCGCACGCGCGACGGACGGATCATGGCCCTCGACGGCAAGATCACCCTCGACGACAACGCCCGCTTCCGGCAGGCACGGTGGGGCGCGGAGGACTCGGCCCCCGACGACCCGCTGGAGGAAGCCGCGGCGGCGAAGGGCCTCAACTACGTCAAACTGGACGGCGAGGTCGGCATCATCGGCAACGGCGCCGGCCTGGTCATGTCGACCCTCGACGTCGTCGCCGGCTGCGGAGCCCGCCCCGCCAACTTCCTCGACATCGGCGGCGGGGCGTCGGCGCAGATCATGTCGGACGGACTGTCGGTCATCCTCTCCGACCCGGCCGTGAAGTCCGTCTTCGTCAACGTCTTCGGCGGCATCACCGCCTGCGACGCGGTGGCCGACGGCATCGTCCGCGCCCTGGACACCGTCCGGCTGACCAAGCCGCTCGTCGTACGCCTCGACGGCAACAACGCGGCCCGGGGCCGCGCCATCCTCGACGCACACGCACACCCGCTGGTCGAACAGGCCACCACGATGGACGGCGCCGCGAGCCGCGCGGCCCGACTCGCCACCACAGCCTGAGGAGACAGGGCATGGCGATCCACCTCACCAAGGAGAGCAAGGTCCTCGTCCAGGGAATGACCGGCGGCGAGGGCATGAAGCACACCCGGCGGATGCTCGCCGCCGGCACGAACGTCGTCGGCGGAGTCAACCCCCGCAAGGCCGGCCAAACCGTCGACTTCGACGAGCGGGTCGTCCCCGTCTTCGGATCGGTCGCCGACGGTATACAAGCGACCGGAGCCGACGTCACGGTCGTCTTCGTACCGCCCGCCCACGCCAAGGCGGCCGTCATCGAAGCGGCCGACGCCGGCATCGGCCTGGCGGTCGTCATCACCGAGGGCATCCCCGTCCACGACTCCGTCGCCTTCACCACGCACGCACGGCAGCGGGGCACCCGGGTCATCGGCCCCAACTGCCCCGGCCTGATCACCCCCGGACAGTCCAACGCCGGCATCATCCCGGCCGACATCACCAAGCCGGGCCGCATCGGACTGGTCTCCAAGTCCGGCACGCTCACCTACCAGCTCATGTACGAGCTGCGGGACATCGGCTTCTCGACCTGCGTCGGCATCGGCGGCGACCCCGTCGTCGGCACCACCCACATCGACTGCCTCGCCGCCTTCCAGGACGACCCCGACACCGACCTCGTCGTCCTCATCGGTGAGATCGGCGGCGACGCCGAGGAACGCGCGGCGGCCTACATTCGCGCGCACGTCACCAAGCCCGTCGTCGCCTACATCGCGGGCTTCACCGCACCCGAGGGCCGTACCATGGGCCACGCGGGCGCGATCGTCTCCGGCTCCTCGGGCACGGCCCAGGCGAAGAAGGACGCCCTGGAAGCCGTCGGCGTCCGGGTGGGCGGCACCCCCACGGAAACGGCACGACACGTACTGGCCGTCCTCGAAGCCGGAGGGTGATCCACCCCAGCCCAGCCGTACACCAACCAAGGGCGGCCCCAGGGGCCCCCTCCTCTCGACTGTGCACCGAGAGCGGAGTGAACCGCATGGCATCCACCCTCACCCTCAAAGCCGGCACCTCCTGGACCGACGCCTGGCAACGCTGCCTCGCCGTCGCCCCCGAGGCCTTCCGGGACGACCGCGTCCTCAACCTCTGGAACGCCGCCTGGCAGGCCGACGGCAGCACGCTGCCCGCCGTCAGCCCCGTCGACGGCAGCCCCGTCGTCGGCCCGCCGCGCCTGGACCGGGTCACCGCCCGGAACGCCGTACGCGCCGCGCTCGACCAGCACCGCGCCTGGCGGCACATCCCGCTGCCGGAACGCCGCGCCCGCGTCGCCGCCACGCTGGACGCCCTCACCGAACACCGTGAACTGCTCGCCCTCCTCCTTGTCTGGGAGATCGGCAAACCCTGGCGGCTCGCCCAGGCGGACGTCGACCGGGCCATCGACGGCGTGCGCTGGTACGTCGACGGCATCGACGCCATCGTCGCCGGCCGGGCCCCGCTGGACGGGCCGGTGTCCAACATCGCGAGCTGGAACTACCCGATGAGCGTGCTTGTCCACGCCATGCTGGTACAGGCACTGGCAGGCAACGCGGTCATCGCCAAGACCCCGACCGACGGCGGCGTCGCCTGTCTGACCCTGGCCTCGGCGCTCGCCGCCCGCGAGGGGATTCCCGTGACCCTCGTCAGCGGCAGCGGAGGCGAACTGTCCGAGGCGCTGCTGCGGGCACCCGAGATCGGCTGCGTCTCCTTCGTCGGCGGCCGCGACACCGGCGCCGCGGTGGCCACGGCCGTCGCCGACCTCGGCAAGCGGCACATCCTCGAACAGGAAGGACTCAACACCTGGGGCGTCTGGAACTACTCGGACTGGGACACGCTCACAGCGGTCGTCCCCAAACTCTTCGACTACGGCAAGCAGCGCTGCACGGCGTACCCACGCTTCGTCGTCCAACGACACCTTTTCGACGCGTTCCTGGCGGCCTACCTCCCCGCGGTGCGCACGCTCAGGATCGGCCACCCGCTCGCCGTGGAGCACCCCGAGGACCCCTACCCGCGGCTGGACTTCGGGCCGGTGATCAACGCGGCCAAGGCCAAGGAGCTGCGCGACCAGGTCGCCGAGGCCGTCGACCGCGGCGCCGTTCCGCTGCACCACGGCAACGAGGCGGACGCCCGCTTCCTGCCCGGCCAGGACACCTCGGCGTACGTCCAGCCCGTCACGCTGCTGGGTCCGCCCCCGTCGTCGCCGCTGTACCACGCGGAGCCGTTCGGGCCGGTCGACACGATCGTCCTGGTTGACACGGAGGCGGAGCTGCTGGCCGCCATGAACGCGTCCAACGGCGCGCTGGTGGCCACGCTCTCCACGGACGACCGGGCGACCTACGACCGGCTCGCCCCGCAGATCCGCGCCTTCAAGGTCGGCCACGGCACCCCGCGCTCCCGCGGTGACCGGGACGAGCTGTTCGGCGGGTTCGGCGCGTCCTGGCGCGGCGCGTTCGTCGGCGGCGAGCTGCTGGTCCGCGCCGTGACGCAGGGCCCGGCGGAGGAGCGGCTGCCGGGCAACTTCCCGGAGTACCAGCTCATGCCGTGACGAGTCCCGGGCACCGGTACCGGGCCGCGTCGGCAGCGGGCGGTGTCCTGCCGACGCGGCCCCCGGGTAGCTGTTCCGCCACTCACGGTGCGACTGCCGAGAGGGTGTGCCCGACAGGCCCGAACCCCCTGCCCAGGGCACGGAAACGCAGGTGAAAGGCACTGCGAAACCTTGGTATGGTTGTCCACGTCGCTGAGGGGAACGCCCCTGGCAAGGCGATGCACACCTGGTCCGGGTGGCGGAATGGCAGACGCGCTAGCTTGAGGTGCTAGTGCCCTTTATCGGGCGTGGGGGTTCAAGTCCCCCCTCGGACACTCGCAGTGACGATACGGATGCAAGGGCCTCGACCTTACGGTCGTGGCCCTTTTCGCACGCTCTTAGCTGATGGTGATGTTCAGGCATTCGTAAAGTGGGTCTTTCTCGTCGGCGTCGGCTGCATGAATGCACCGTGCAATGCCTTCGGGACTCTCAGTGACCCCTCGGGCCTGTTGCGCGACCAGACCGCTCTCACCCACTACACTTTCGACGGTCGGCGCGGACGGTACGGAAAGCACCACCCACAGGGCGTTGAAAGCCGTTTGACCCGGTGCTCGGCGGCGCGGCTCACCCGTCCTCCCGCAGACCGGGGCAGCGCGGCCGAGCTACCCGAGTAGCCTCCTGCACGGCCCGGTCACCGAGGGAAGGCGCCGATGGCGCCCCTCCCGCCACCGGAAGGGGCGCCATCGGCCGGGCGCGGGACCGCGTCAGGCGTCCAGTAGGCCCGACGTGTCGATGACCTGACGGATTGCCCGGCCCGAAGCCAGCTCCTCCAACGCCGCGTTGATGTCGGACAACGGCAGTGTGCCCGTGTGCATCCGCTCCACCGGCATCAGACCGGCCCGCCACAGGTCCAGGAACCTGGGGATGTCGCGGCGTGGGACCGCGTCGCCCATGTACGAGCCCAGCAGGGACTTGCCCTCGCCCGCGAACGTCAGGGCCGGGACCTCCAGCACCCGGTCGGGGGCGGGCAGGCCCACCGAGACGGCCTTGCCGCCCCGGGCCACGGCGGCCAGGCACTGAGCCATCACCGTGGGGCTCCCCACCGCCTCCACTGCCAACTCTGCCCCACCACCGGTGAGTTCACGGATCTCCTCGATCGCCTCGCCGGGGGCGCAGGCGTGAGTCGCGCCCAGCTGCAGAGCCAGCTCACGCTTCTCCCGGACCGGGTCGACCGCGATGATCGGGTACGCCCCCGCTGCGCGGGCACCCAGGACCGCGGACAGGCCCACGCCGCCCAGGCCGTAGACCACCGTCGACTGGCCGGGGCGCAGGGCCGCCGTGTTGATGACGGCTCCGGCACCGGTCAGGACCGCGCAGCCGAACATCGACGCCACCGCGAACGGGATGTCCTTCGGAATCGGCACCACCGACTCCTGGGCCAGCACCGCGTGCTCGGAGAACGCGGAGACGCCCAGCTGGTGGTGGACCGGAGTGCCGGAGGCGTCGGTCAGCAGCGACGGGCCGTGCAGCAGATCACCCGATCCGTTCGCCGCAGCGGCCTGTGCGCACAGGGCGGGTCGTCCGGCCGCGCAGTCGGCGCAGAAGCCGCAGCTCGGCACGAAGACCAGGGCCACGTGGTCACCGGGACGGACCCGGTTGACACCCGGTCCGGTGTCCTGGACGACGCCCACCGCCTCGTGGCCCAGCGCCATCGGCAGAGGGCGGACCCGGTCGCCGTTGACCACCGACAGGTCCGAGTGGCAGAGCGAGGCGGCCGCTATCCGGACCAGCACCTCGCCCTCGCGCGGAGCGCCCAGCTCCAGTTCCTCCACCTCGACCGGGCGGGTCTCGGAGTAGGGGCGGGCGGACGACACACCGCGCAGCACCACCGCACGGGTCTTCATGCCCGCACCTCCGGACGCGGGACGCAACGCAGCACGTCACGGCTCTCCAGCAGTGGGACGACCTTGCCGAGCACGATCTCCTGGAAGTGCGGGGTGGAGCAGTGCGCGGTGAAGTCGGCCTCGGACACGTACTCCTCGTACAGCACGATCGCCCGCGGGTCCTCGGTGCCCTGGTGGACGCGGTAGGCGAGGTTGCCCGGCTCCTGTCGGGAGGCGGCGGCCATGGTGTCGAGCAGGGGGAGAACGTTGTTCTCCTCGCCCTCCTTGGTGCGGTAGCGGGCGACCACGACGTATGACATGGGGTACTTACTCCTTGGACGGTGCGGCGGATCTCTTCATCGCGGCGGGCGGGACCGGCGGCAGCTGGTCCCGGCGCAGGTGCCAGAGGCGGGGGTCGGACGTGGCGGCGGCGACGGACCCGAGGGCCAGGGCGAGCGCCACGTCCGCGGGAGTCTCCACGAAGCCCGCGGCGACCGACGGGGACATCGCGCGCTGTGCCTGCGCGCTCATCCGGGCGATGATCGGGGCGGGCATGACTTCGACCAGGTCCGGCGCCCCGCGCGAGATCGCGTCCGTGGAGCGGCGCAGATTGGACCGGTCGGTGACGAACACCTTCATCATCGTCAGCAGGCCGAGCGGCCGGCCCTTCTCCGCCATCGACAGCCGGGTACTGACGACGCCGTGGGCGCCCATGTTCTTGAGGAACTCCAGCGCGCCCCGGTCCTGTGCCAGACCGGGGCTGCTGTCCACGTTCACGAACACGGTCTTCCCCGCCCGGCCCAGCGCCGGCACGACCTGGGGCAACTGCCCCACCGTGAGCGACGCGACGATGCACACCTTGGCCGGTGCGGTCAGGAACTGCCGCACCGGCTGGGTGCCCACGACCGACGCGACGACCGGGACCTCGGCGAACGCGGAAGCGAGCCGGGGGTCGAGTGCGGCACCGGACCGGGACGAGGAAGGGATCATGGCAAGGGCCTGCCTGGAGAGGAAGGGGTCGTGGCTGCTGAGGTCAGCTCAGCGGAGACGTACCGAATCGGCTGGGGAGGCCCAGTTTGCCAGGGTTGAGAATCCCGGCCGGGTCCAGGGCCTTCTTCACCGCGACGAACGTCGCGAAGCCCGCCCCGAGGGATTCTTCCAGGTAGGGGCCGCGCAGCAGACCGCAGCCGTGGTGGTGGCTGAGCGCCGCGGCGTGCTTGACGAGCACGGCGTTGGCCGCGTCCCACACCGCGCGGTACCAGTCGCGGCGCGACTCGGGCGCCACGTTCCCGCGGAGCGAGAAGTAGACGCAGGCGCCGTCGGTGTACGCGTGGGACTGGTGGGCCGACGCGGCCAGGGTGCCGTCCACCGCCTGGATCGCGGCGACCACCTCGTCGTAGATCACCGGGAGGTCGGTCCAGGACGCGGCCATCTCCAGGGTGTCGGCGACGAAGCCCGGGCCGGGCTTGAAGCCATCGGCGGACTTGCCGACCAGCATCCGCTCGTCCAGCCAGCGCTCGAAGACGGCCTGGCTGTCCAGTTCGGGGCCGTACTCCTCGCAGACCTCCTTCGCCACCTTGATCGAGGCGTCGACGATGGCCGGGTCGCCCTCGTCGGCGATGAGCAGGAGGTTGGTCTCCGGGTGGCCGAAGTGGGTGCCCGACTCCAGCTTGTCGTACAGGCGCAGGACGGCCGGGGTGGCGCCGCGCTGCATGATCCTGCGGCAGGCGTCCAGGCCCTCCGCGAAGGTCTTGAAGCCGTACGCGACTGCGGAGGCGTACTCCGGCAGCGGGTGGACCCGCAGCCGGGCCGAGACGATGACGCCGAGGGTGCCCTCGGAGCCGACGAACAGCTGGCGCAGGTCCGGGCCGACCGCGGCGCGGGCGTAGTCGCCGTACGTGGCCCGCGTGCCGTCGGCGTGCACGACGTCGACGCCGACGACCATGTCCTCGATCTTTCCGTACCGGGTGGAGAGCTGGCCGGCGCCGCGGCAGGCGATCCAGCCGCCGACGGTGGAGATGGCGAACGCGGACGGCCAGTGGCCGGTGGTGACGCCGTACTCCTCCTGGAGCTGCTTCTCGAAGAGGTCGCCGAACATGCCGGCCTGGACGTCCACGATGTTCGACTCGGCGTCGAAGCCGATGATCCGGTTCAGGCCGCACACGTCCAGGACGACGCCGCCGAAGACGGGAAGCGCGGCACCGATGACGTTGGAGCGGCCTGCGGACGGGGTGACCGGGATGCCGGCCTCGTGGCAGATCCGCAGCACGGCCGCGACCTGGTCGGCGTCGGCGGCCTCGACGATCACGGCGTTCGGGGTCGCGGGGCGGCCCTCGGTCTCGCCGATCATCGAACCGGCCCACCAGTCACGGGTCCGAGTGACGACCTCGTCGCGGGAGGTGTGCACCGCGTGCGCGGCCTCGCGCAGCGCCTCGACCACGGTCTCGGGTACCTCGACCGGATCCACCTGGAGCGCGGCCTCGCCGTCACCGATCGGGGTGTTCTGCGCCCACTTGGCGAAGCTGGGGGCACCGACGGTGTAGTTGCCCCGGTTGAACGGGTGGGTGATGGTCTGATGGCTGATCATGCTGCTGCCCCTTCGAGGAGTACGGACTTTTCGTGACGGACGGCTGCGAGGTACTCGGCGACCGAGCGCTCGACCTCCGCCTCCGTGAGGTTCAGTTCCCGGCCGAGGATCGCGCCGACGGTCTCGGCGGCGTCGACGGAGGCGTCCCGGGCGAACAGCCGGGCACGCGTGCGGCGGGAGAGGACGTCGTCGACCGACCGGGCCAGCTCGGCGTGGGCCGCGTACACTACCTCGGCCTTGGTGTACGGGAGCCCCGCCACGATCGGCTCGGCCAGCGACGGGTCGTCCTGGATGAGGTCGCCGACGAAGCGGGCCTCGGTGCCGAAGCGCTCGCCCAGGTGCGCGGCGATGCCACCGGACGCGGCGACGGCCTCGGAGTCGTAACCGGCGCCGCCGAGGAGCGGGAGGTTGGTGGTGCGGCTCTTCCCCTTGCGGCCGAGGACCGTCATCACCTTGTCGATGACGAGTTCGCCCATGTGCCGGCTGGTGGTGAGCTTGCCACCGGTCACCGTCACCATGCCGGTACGGCCGATGGTGATGTGGTGGTCGCGGCGCATGTCGAGGGTGGCCCCCTCCTTGCCGCCGACCAGCGGGCGCAGACCGCCGATGGAGCCGACCACGTCGTCCGGGGTGAGCTTCCCCTCGAAGGCGGTGTTGGCGCCCTCCAGCAGGAAGTCCATCTCCTCGCGGGTGCAGTGCACGTCGTCCGGGGAACCCTGGTAGTCCTCGTCGGTGGTGCCCAGCACGACGGTGTTGCCCCAGCGGGTGCAGGTCGCGCGGCGGGCCCGGCCGGGGATCGGCACGGTGACCGTGCAGTTGATCCGTACCTTGTCCCAAGGAACCACGATGTGGACACCCTTAGCGGGCCGGACCTGCGGCTTGTGGCCGTCGTCCGCCTTCACGTCCAGCTCGTCGGTCCACACCCCGGTGGCGTTGACCACGGCTCGGGCGCGGATGTCGATGGTGTCGCCGTCCGCCGAGACCCGGGCACCGGACACCTTGCCCGTCTGCATCAACAGGCCCTCGGCCTTGGCTCCGTTGAGGACCGTCGCCCCGAGCGCGGCGGCAGTGCGGACGATGGTGAGGACGAGGCGGGCGTCGTCGGCGCGGGCGTCGAAGTACATCAGCCCGCCCTTGAGGTTCTCGGCGCGCAACGTCGGCGCCTGGGCGAGGACCTCGGGAACGGTGAGCCGCTGGTGGAGCTTGCCGATCCGCCATCCGCCGACCAGGTCGTATGTCCACAGCAGACCCTCGAAGCCCTTGGCCAGGCGGGCGTCGAAGATGCCCTCCTTCTCCAGGATCGGGAAGAGGAACGGCAGCCGGTGCACCAGGTGCGGGGCGTTCTTGCGGAAGCGGTGGCGCTCCAGGAGCGAGTGGCGGACCAGGTTGACGTTGCCCTGCTCGATGTAGCGCAGGCCGCCGTGCACCATCTTCGACGACTTCGACGAGGTGCCGGAGGCGAAGTCGTCCTTCTCGATCAGGGCCGCGCGCAGACCGCGCGAAGCGGCGTCGAGCACGGCGTACGCCCCGGTGATGCCACCACCGATGACGAGCACGTCGTACGTGTCGTCGGCCAGCCGGCGCTTGAGGGCCACCCGGTCTAGGAGCAGGGGCGTCCGGCGGGTCGCCGCGGCGTTGCGCCGCGGTTTCCGGGCGGGCATGGTGATCACAACATCAACTCCTGGTGTTCTGATGCGGCGGGGCCGTCAGTGGGGGGTGTGAGGTTCGGGTGCGCCCTCCCGCAGGGGGAGCAGCGCGGGGTCGTTCAGGTGGGCGATCAGCACGTCGCGCCAGGCGGCCCGCTGCTCGGTCCGCTCGGCCGCCGTGATCGACGGCTCGAAAACCCGGCCGTGCGGCTGCGCCTCGACGACCTCTTCGAGTGAGGACCACAGACCCTGGGCGACCCCGGCCAGATAGGAGGTGCCGCGCAGGCTGGCGGTGGCGGAGTCGGAGACCCGTTCCAGCGGCAGGCCGGCCAGGTCGGCCTGGATCCGCATCAGCGGGTCGCTGCCGGAGACGCCGCCGCCGACCCGGAGCCGCGTGAACGGGGTGCCCATGGTGTCGGCGACCCCGTCGATCAGATCGCACACCGAGTGCGCGATCCCGTCGAGCACGGCGCGCGCGAGATCGGCCCGGGTAGTGGCGAGGGTGAGCCCGGTGAGGGAAGCGGTGGCATCCGGGTGCCAGACCGGCGTACGGACCCCGGCCAGCGCCGGGACGAAGTGCGGCGTGCGGCCCGGCCTGGTGGCGACGCGGCCCGCCTCCTCGCCGAGCTCCTGCGGCGATGCGAACAGCCCCAGGTCGTCGCAGAGCCAGCGCAGTGCCGAACCCGCGGTGGAGGTGTACGCCTCCAGGCTGTAGTGGCTGATGCCGCCCTGCCGCCGACCGGGCTGGGCGACCACGCCGGAGATGTCCGGCCGGGGCAGGGCCGGCCGGGTACCGGTCGCCGCGTCGACGAACGCGCCGGTCCCGTACATGCACATGCCCTGCCCGACGGCGATACCGCCGAGTGCGACGAGCGCGGATTGCTGGTCGCCCATGGAGGCGGCCAGCGGGACGGCGATGCCGAGGGCGGCCGGGTCGGTCGTGCCGAATCCGGCGTCGTCGGAGCGGAGCTCCGGCAGCAGGTCGAGGGGGAAGCCCAGGTGGCCGATCCATTCCTCGTCCCAGGCGTGCCGCTCCAGCAGGTAGCCACCGGTGGACGCGGCGTTGGTCGGGGTGGTGGCGTGCACGGCGCCACCGGTGAGGCGCCAGATCAGCCAGGTGTCGACGGTGCCGAAGAGCAGCCGTCCTGCCCGGTGCGCCTCGGCGACCTCCGGGTGCGTGGCGATCTGCCGGGCGGCCCAGAGGAACGGGGCGCGGGCGCCTACCGGCCGGCCCTGACGGGCCAGCAGGGCGGCGTCCCACTCCGCCTCGTACGCGGTGAGTTCGTGTGCGAACCGCCGGTCCTGCCACACCACGGCCGGCAGCAGTGGCCGTCCCGTGACCCGGTCCCACAACATCGCCGTCGCCCGCTGTGTGGACACCGCGACCGCCGCGATCTCGATGCCCTCCTCCTCGGCCCGGCCGACGGCCCGGCGCGCCACCTCGACGGTGGCCGTCCAGATCTCCATCGGGTCCTGCTCGACCGAGAGGTTGTCCGGATGGCTGACCTCGATCGATTGGTAGAACACCTCGTGGACGGCGCCCGAGTCGAGGACGACTCCGGCCCGGGTGCCCGTGGTGCCCTCGTCGATGGACAGCACACCGCGCCGTGGGGCGGCGCCGAAGAACGTCTGCGTCATTGCAGCCCTTTCAGTGCGAGCTTCGCGAGCGAGCCGTACGGAGGGATGGAGGGAAACGGAGGGGAGGGGACCATCGTGTGGTGTGGCGGGTCAGCGCACGGTCACGGAGGGTTCCGCGGCGGTGTTGCGGTTCTGTCCGGCTACCTCGTCGGGCGAAGCGGCCTTCATCGGGTCCCACTTGATCACCAGGCAGGTGATCAGCCCGAGCAGCGGCACGGCGGAGAGCACCAGGAAGGTGTTGGCGAGTCCGAGCGAGTCCCTGACCTGCGGGAACAGGTACAGCCCGACCACACTGCCGAAGCTGCCGACCATCCCGGTGACACCGGTGCCCAGGGCGCGGATGTCGCTGCTGTAGGAGAGCGCTGCGATGGACTTGCCGTTGGCGCCGGGGCCCGTCGAGTGGCAGAGGATGAACAGCACCGGCAGCAGGAACGCCACGGCCGTGGGCACCTTCTCGAAGGTCAGCCCCATCGCCACCAGGGCCACGAAGACCCCGGCGAAACCGGCGGCGGAGCTGAGCCGCAGTCCGAGTCGGCGACCGAAGTACGCGGACAGCAGTCCGCCCGCGATACCGACGGCGTTGAAGACCATCGAGCCGATGGTGGCCTTCTCGAAGCTCTGGCCGAAGATCGTCAGGCTGATCAGCGGCAGGTACCAGCCAACCGCGAAGTACTGCATCGACTGTCCGAGCGAGATCACCGAGGAGAGGATCGTGCGCGGCAGGTACTCGCCCTTGAACAGGAGCCCGGCCTGGCGGAACCCGATGGCGGGTGCTTCGGCGGCGGTACGGGTCGCTTCGTCGGGCGTGCCGGCGACGGCCTTGATCCCGTAGATCCTGTCCAGGTTGGTCACCGCCTCCTCCAACCGGCCCTTGCTGGCCAGCCAGGTCGGGCTCTCCTTGAGCATCAGGGCTTGGCCCAAGAGCAGTACGGCGGCGATGACGGCGGCCGAGCCGACCGACCAGCGCCAGATGTCGGCGCCGACGTCCAGGTTGAAGAAGACCAGGGCCAGCGCGAGGTTGCTGGTGGTGGCGACGTACCAGACGGCCTGCCACAGATTCAGCCGACCGCTCAGCTTCGCGGGCGTGTACTCGGCGAGCAGCGCCATGGCGACCGCGAAGTCGATGCCGTATGCGATACCCACCAGGACCCGGCCGAGCCAGACGACGCTGAAGTCGTCGGCGAACGCGGCGAGCAGGGCGCCCGCGATCGCGAACACCTTGGCGATGAGCAGCGGGGTGACGCGACCGATGCGGGTGGCGAGCCAGCCACCGACCGGGTTGAAGATGATCGCCAGGGCCGGAGCGGTGGCCGTGAGGATCGACACCTGGGTGCTGGTGAGTTCCATCTGGGACGTCATCGGCCCCAGACCGGCGCTCAGCGCCGCGTTCGAGTAGGCGTCGAGGAACAGCCCACCGAATACGAGAAGCCAGATGATCTGCGCCCGGCCGGTGATCTTTCCCAGCCCGTCGATGAGCGCAACGACGTCGGCGACACCCTTGACGCTCGAACGTTGTGCCATGAATCCGCCTTAGAGGAGGACCCGTCGGCGGCACGGGGAGCACAAAACAGGCATGACGAAGCCACCGACAGGTGGTCTATGTCTATGCCTGTCAAAACACTGCGGAAAGCGCCGCAGCACGTGAACTGCTGTAACTACCAACTACTTAGTGCAGTTAAGGGCGAGGCCGGAGAAACGTCAAGGGGGTTTCAGCCAGGTTGCCGAAATGTGATGGGTCTCCCGCGGTGGACGCTGGTGCCCGGGCCGGAGGCCGCCCGGTGTCAACCCGGCGAGGAGTCGCTCCAGCCGGTCGACGCCGGAGCCGGTGGGGAGGAAGGCCAGTTGCTCGGCTCCGGCCTCTCGGAACTCCTTGACCGTCGCGGCGAGCGATGCCGCGTCCTGGGGCGCGGAGCGAACCACGCGCTCGACGGTCGGGCACAGGAAAGCAAAGTGCTCCGGTAGGAGGGACCGGCCCGTGTGCGGCTGCTCAGCAGGCAACTCGGGGCGGTACGGCAGGGCATGCCCGCGCTGCGGTGGAGGGGTGGCGGCTGTACGGGGAGAGCGGGGCCAGGGCGGTCCACCGGTCGGTTTCGGCGTCGGTGCAGGTGCCCCTCGGCGGCGTCGACCCAAGCGGCGAGGCGATGCTTGCGAGCGGTTCGCACACGGCGGTGCTGGGGAAGACACCGCGGCCCTCTTCCCCTTGTCCCGGGAAAGGGGGCCGCGGTGGGACGCCGGACGGTTCAGGGAGCCACGGTGGTGGCGGAGGACTCGTCCCGGCCGACGGTGGCGTCGGCGGTGGCGGGGGCCTCGCCCTCGTCGAGGGCGGTGTCCTTCGTCTCCTTGCCGATCAGCAGCGAGACCAGGGTCACCAGGGCCATCGCGGAGAGGTAGACGCCGACCAGCCAGGGCGAGCCGTCGGCTGCCTCCCACAGCGCCACCGCGATGAACGGGGCGACGGCCGCACCCAGGATCGAGCTGACGTTGTACGAGATGCCGGAGCCGGTGTAGCGCACGCTCGTCGGGAACAGCTCCGGCAGGAGCGCGCCCATCGGGCCGAAGGTCATGCCCATCAGCGTGAAGCCGAGCACCAGCCACAGCACCACACCGAGCGTGCCGAGGCCGATCAGCGGCACCCACACCAGACCGAAGACCAGGATCGCGGCGGTGACCCAGATCAGGGTGGCGCGGCGGCCGTACTTGTCGGCGAGCGGGCCGGAGATCAGGGTGAACGCGGCGAAGAACAGCACCCCGAAGATCATCATCAGGACGAAGGTGGTGTAGCTGTACCCCAGGCCGGGCACGGCGGCGTCCGTCGGGGTACGGCCGTAGCTCAGCGAGAACGTGGTCATCAGGTAGAAGAGCACGTACGTGGCCAGCATGAAGAAGGTGCCGAGGACCAGCTGCCGCCAGTGGCTGCGGAAGACGGTGGCCAGCGGCAGCTTCCGCACCAGCCCGGCCTCCCGGGTCTTGGAGAAGACCGGTGCCTCGACCAGGCGCATCCGCACCCACAGGCCGATCACGACCATCACGGCCGAGAACAGGAACGGGATGCGCCAGCCCCAGCTCAGGAAGGCCTCGGAGGGCTGCGACGGGTCGGCGCCCGCGGCGGACGGCAGCAGCGCGCCGATGATCAGGAAGAGACCGTTGCCGATGATGAAGCCGAGCGGGGCGCCCAGCTGCGGGAACGTGCCGTAGAGGGCGCGCTTGTTCTTCGGGGCGTTCTCCGTGGCGACCAGTGCGGCGCCGCTCCACTCACCGCCCAGCGCGAAGCCCTGCGCGAGCCGCATCAGCACCAGCAGCGCGGTGGCGATCCAGCCGGCCTGCTCGTAGGTGGGCAGCACGCCGATGAGGAAGGTGGCGATGCCCATGGTGAGCAGCGAGGCCACCAGGGTGCCCTTGCGGCCGAGCCGGTCGCCGAGGTGTCCGAAGACGACGGCGCCGATCGGGCGGGCGACCATGGCGGCGCCGAACACCGCGAAGGACGACAGCAGCGCGGTGGTCGGGTCGCTGTTCGGGAAGAAGAGCGCGGGGAAGACCAGGACGGCGGCGGTCGCGTAGATGTAGAAGTCGTAGAACTCGATCGTCGTGCCGATGAGGCTCGCGACGAGGACACGGGACCGCGAGTTCACGGGTGCCGGGGCTGGGCTGGTGGTGGGTGCGGGCATTTCTCGGTCTTTCGCACGAGGGCGGAGAACAGGCGCCGGCGGTGTGCCGCCGACGGCCCGCCCGACAGCGGGCGCCTTCCCCGAGAGAAAGGCTGCGTGTACGGTACAGGCATCTCAAGGCTCTCAAACATCTCACGTGCCAGTCAGCCCGTCTCGAAATATGGGATGAAATCAAGAGGTCGGGTGCCCTGGGCGCACGGGCGGACCGCGGAGCCGGCCCCCCTTTCCCCACGTCGATGGCCTGGACGATGGTCGAGAGCGCCTCCGTGCGGGTGCGTACGGCCGACCCAGTTGGCGCTTATGGGCCCGGGTGAGCGCGCCGGGGCGGATCCGGAGCAGCCGGCGGGCGAACGGCGGACGGCCTGTGGCACGGGCCCCGGGATTCCTCCCGGGGCCCGTGCCACAGGCCGTCGTCATGTCGCCGCACCGGAGTGCCGCCGGATCGCGGCGGTGCCGGATGGCCCGGATCAGTCGCGGGTCTCGGCCTCCACCGGCTTCGGGATCATGAAGGACGTCGCGAAGGCGGCGGCCAGGATGACCACTCCGGCGACCATGCCGGCGGTGTAGTCGGCGGGCGACGTGGGATCGTCCGGCAGGGCCGCCGTCTTGACCGCGTACAGCAGCGCGAAGCTGAGACCGGCGCCGAGGTTGAACGCCCCCGCGTTCAGGCCGGGCAGGAATCCCGGATTCTCCTTGGGGGACAGGACGATGCCGAGCCCGTTGAGCACGATGTTCGCCACGCCCGCGTAGGCGATGCCGACCAGGACCGAGGTCAGCAGCAGCATGGGGCGGGACTGGGAGTCGACCGTGAGGATCATCAGGAGCACGCCCGCCACGGCCCCGATCAGCCCCAGCCGCAGGATGCGGCCGTACCCGAAGGTGGCGGCGAGCCAGGCGAGGGGCCCCATGGCCAGGCCGGCCAGGGCGTACGGCGTGAGGGTCCACCACGCGGACTGCTCGGCGCCCATGCCGAGCCCGGCGTTCCCGTCCTGGGCGAGTGCCGGGATCAGTCCGTTCATGACGGCGAACACGCCCGTCATGGTGAGCAGGGTGGTCAGCAGGGTCGCCCAGGTCGCGCGCTGCTTCAGGTGCCGGGTGGCGACCAGCGGATGCGCACTGCGGTCCTCGGTCCGCCAGAACAGGGCGAAGGCGACCGCGCCGACGGCGATGAGGACGGCGACGAGGAGCCAGTTGGCGTCGGCGAGCTTGCCGGCCTCGTTCAGCGCGGTGAGCAGTGCGCCGACGGACACGACGAGGAGCGCGACACCCGGCCAGTCCATCCGGTCCGCGGCGGGCGCCTTGGTCTCGGGGGTCAGGGTGGCGACCAGCACGGCGGCGAGGACCGCCACGACGGCCATCGTCCAGAAGACCGACCGGAAGCCGTAGTTGTCGGCGAGGTAGCCCCCGGCGAGGGCGTCGACACCGGCGATGCCGCCGTTGACGGCGGTGATCACGCCCAGCAGGGTGCCGTACTTCTTCGGTTCGCTCACCTCCTGCCGCAGCATGATCAGGCAGAGGGGGACGACCGGGCCGGACACACCCTGGATGATGCGGCCGACGAACAGCACGGGCACGCTCGGCGCCAGTGCGGCGACGACGCAGCCGACGGCCATGAGGGCCAGCATGCCGGCCAGGACCTTGCGTCGGCCGATGACGTCGCCCAGCCTCGGCAGGAAGAGTGAGAACAGGGCCGCCGAGGTGAAGAACGCGGTCTGGGTGAGCCCGATCTCGGCCGAGCTGGCCCCGAAGCTCTCCTCGATGTTCTTCAGTGCGGGGCTGAGCATGCTCGCGTTGAGCTGGAAGGCGAAACAGGCGGCGAGGAGCGCGGCCATCAGCACACCCACGCGGGTGGTGCGACGGCCCGACATCTCGTCGCCGGGCCGGTTCAGAGTGGTGGGTGCGCTCATGCCTCGACGTCACCGATCCGCTCGAGGGCGTCCACCACGAGGTCCCAGAACCGCTCGCGGTCGAGCTCGACCGCGACCTGGGTGTGGCAGTCGGCCGGGGCCGGGGCGCGGAAGTCCGTCACGGTCATGCCCAGGGTCAGACCGCCGCTGAGCTCGACGTCCACGGGAGCCTTGCGCACCGTCATGACGGAGGGGTCGATCACGTACGCGACCGCGCACGGGTCGTGCACGGGCGGGTGCTCGAAGCCCTGCGCCTCCTTGTAGGTGGCGCCGAAGAAGTCCAGCAGTTCGCCGACGAACTTGGCGGGCTTGGTGCCGACCGCGGCGATCTTCTCGGCGACCTCGGGCGTCGCCAGCGCCTGGTGCGTCAGGTCGAGACCGACCATGGTGACCGGCCAGCTCTCGTTGAAGACGATGTGGGCGGCCTCGGGGTCGATGATGATGTTGAACTCGGCGACCGCGCTCCAGTTGCCCTCGTGGTAGCCGCCGCCCATCAGGACGACCTCGCGGACCCGCTCGACGATGCGGGGCTCCTTGCGCGCGGCGAGGGCGATGTTGGTCAGGCCCGCCGTCGGGACGAGGGTGATCTCGCCGGGCTCGTGCGACATCACCGTGTCGATGATGAGGTCGACGGCGTGCCGGCGGTCCAGCTCGAGGGTCGGCTCGGGCAGTACGGGTCCGTCCAGACCGGTCTCGCCGTGGATGTCCGGTGCCGTCTCGATGGCCCGCACCAGCGGCCGCAGGCAGCCGGCGGCGAAGGGCACGCCGGTGATCCCGGCGATGCGCGCCACGGACAGGGCGTTGCGGGTCACCTTCTCCAGCGTCTGGTTGCCGACCACGGTCGTGACGGCGACCAGTTCGATGTCGGGGTTGCCGTGCGCCAACAGCATGGCGATGGCGTCGTCGTGTCCGGGGTCGCAGTCGAGGATGATCTTTTTGGCCATCGGGTGAGCCCCCTTGCTCAAGGCGGAACGGGTGGTGAAGTGGATCTCTGGAGCGCCGAAGGAGGGCTGCTACCGGAGGGCGGGCCGGCTCGTACACCCGGCGCCGGTGGTGGTGGCCGTCTCCGTCACCGTCACCGGAGGCACGGCAGCGGCCCGGGGCGATGGGCTGCCGCCGGCGATCGGGGTGAACACTGCGCACCTCCTTGGAAACAGTTCGGGAAAACGTTCTCCAAAAAAATTCCTTACGGGGCCCGACGTTGTCAATGACTGATATCTCATGATGCGGCATGGATGCACCGAATCCTGACGGTTGCCTGGTGATAACGTTTGCCGAAATGATCCCGGGAGACCGCTTCCCGCCTGGTGAGAACCGGTGAGAAGAAGCGGAGTCGTACCGAGTGGAGGGGGCTCGACAGTGTCCGAGGTCACACTGAAGGACGTGGCTCGCGCATCGGGTTGTTCCGTTGCCACGGTGTCCCGGGTGCTGGGCGGAACCCGTCCGGTCGGGCCCGAGATCGCCCGCCGGGTCAAGGAGGCGGCCGACCGTCTCGGTTACCGGCCCAACCAGGTCGCCCGCGCCCTGCGCAGCCGCTCCACCGGCACCATCGGCCTCGTCCTGCCGCAGATCACCAACCCCTTCTTCCCCTCCCTCGTGCGGGAGGTGGAGCACGCGCTGCATGCCGAGGGCCGCGCCGTGCTGTTCGCCGACTGCGACGACGACCCGGAGACCGAGGCGGCCAGGATCACCGCGCTGCTGGACCGGCAGGTCGACGCCCTGCTGGTCATTCCCGTCGACGAGACGCACAGTAGGGAGGCGGTGGCGAGGGCGGCGGCCCGCGTGCCGCTGGTGCTGCTGGACCGCGGCTGCGGTCCCGGCGTCGCCGACTCGGTCGCGACCGACAACACCGCCGGCATGGCGCTCGTCCTGGACCATCTGGCCGCCACCGGCCGCCGTCGCCTGTGCTTCGTGGGCGCGGCCGGAACCGACTCGGCGGCGGTCGAGCGGCTCGCGGCGTACGAGGCGGGGGCCGGCGCCGTGGACCCGGAAGCCCGCGGCCGCGTCGAACTCGGCGACTTCTCGCTGGAGTGGGGGCGGGCCGCGGTGGACCGGATCCTGCCCTCCCGGCCGGACGCCATCGTCTGCGCCAACGACCTCATCGCGGTCGGCGCGCTGCGACGGCTGCGGCAACTCGGCGTGGACGTCCCGGGTGAGGTCGCCGTCACCGGTTTCGACGACATCCCCGTGGCGGACCTCGCCGAACCAGCCCTGACCACCGTCCGCCAGCCCGTGCGCGCACTGGCCGCCGAGGCCGCGCACCTGCTCGGCCACCGGCTGGCCGGGCAGCAGAACGGGCAGCCGGACGGGCCGCGACGGTCGGTCCGGCTCGCCCCCGAACTCGTCGTACGCGCCTCCAGCGCACCCCGCACCGCCTCGGCCCAGGACACCGGCAGTACCCACCCCGCAGAGGAAGACCGGTGAGCGCAGTCGCCGGAAGCCTCACCCCGAATCCCGGCGTACTGGTTCCCCGGCATCCGGTGCCGGGCGAGACGGTCCTCGGCGGTGGCATCGCCCAGCACCCCGGCGGCAAGGGCGCCAACCAGGCGGCCGCCGCCGCCCGGCTCGGCGGGAACGTCGCCTTCGTCGGCCGGGTCGGCGAGGACGACGCGGCCGACGTCATGCTCGACGCCGTCCGGCAGGAAGGCGTGGACACCACGCACATCACCCGCACCCCGGACACGGCGACCGGCCGCGCCCTGATCGCCGTCGACCCGGCGGGCGAGAACACCATCATCGTCAGCCCCGGTGCCAACGCCCTCCTGGGCGCCGCCGACTGCGAGGCCGCCGCGGGCCTGCTGCGCGGGGCGGCCGTGACCGTCCTCCAGCAGGAGGTCCCGGACGAGGCCAACCACGCCGCCGCACGGCTGGCCGGCGGCATCGTGCTGCACAATCCGGCCCCCGCCGTCGCCGGCGCCGTCCCGCCGCCCCATGTCGACGTGCTGGTCCCCAACCGCACGGAACTGGCGGCCCTCACCGGCACGCCCGTACCGGAGACGATCGACGAGGTCGTCGCCGCGGCACGCAAGCTGACCGGGGTCGACGCGGTGATCGTCACGCTCGGCGGTGACGGCGTGCTCCTCCTTGAGGGCACCTCACACCTGCACGTCCCGGCCTTCTCCGTCCGGCCCGTGGACACCACGGCCGCCGGTGACTCCTTCTGCGGTGCACTGGCCGTCGCCCTCGCGGAGGGCCGCACCCTCGAGCAGTCCGCCCGCTGGGCCTGCGCCGCCGCGGCGATCAGCACCACCCGAGCGGGAGCCCAGCCCTCCCTCGCCCGTCGCGACGAGGTCGAGGCCTTCCTGGCCGGGAACACCGGGAACAGCTGAAACGCCGTTCCGGCGGGAGGCGCCGGGGAGACCGTCGCCGTGGCACGGGCCCAGGTCCGCCCGCGTGGGGACCCGCACCGGGTCCGTGCCCGGTGCCACGGCGCCGCTCACGGCGGAGCGCCGAAGTCGTGGCACCGGGCACGCCGCCGGTCCCGGCCCATGACGAAGGTCTCAACTTGAGAAAGAATCCGGCCAAGATCGTTTTGATGCGCCCTGCACCTGTTGAATGGCGGTCTCCTGAAGCCGCACATGCGGATGTCAAGCACCCTCACCGGGAGATCTGATGGACTTCCGCTCTCTCTTCCGCACCGCACGGTCCGTCGACACCGAGCCGGCACCGTCGCCGGCCCCGCCGGCGGGCGCGGGCGCCCGGACGTTCAATGCCGACCCCTCCCGGGCCTGGCTCTCCGGGGAGTGGCTGTTCGACCAGTCGCACAGCACCATCGGGTTCGCCGCCCGGCACGCTCTGGTCACCCGGGTCCGGGGGAGCTTCACCGACTTCGACGGCTGGCTTCGCCTGGACGGTGAACGACCGGAACGCTCCGGAGTCGGGGTGGTCGTTCGGACGGCCACCATCGACACCCGCGTCGCGCAGCGCGACCGTCACCTCTGCAGCGCCGACTTCCTCGACGTCGAGCGCTACCCGACCATCACCTTCAGCAGCACCCACACCGAGCAGGTCGGTGAGGACCGCTTCCGGATGACGGGCGCCCTCACCATCAAGGACCGCACGCATCCGGTCACCATCGACCTCCTCTACACGGGCTTGGTGGTCGACGCCTTCGGCGTCGAGCGGATCGGTTTCGACGGCACAGCCATTGTCAACCGCAGCCAGTGGGACCTCACCTGGAACGCGGTGCTGGAGACCGGTGGCCTGATGGTCAGCGAGGAGATCGAGCTCGAGTTCGACATCTCGGCGGTCCGGGCGCCCTGACCGCGCCCGGCGGATCACCGTGCGCCGACCAGCGCCGGGAGATCGCCCCGGGGCATCGGATGTGGGCTCAGCCTCCTCGGCCGACGTCACCAGCCCCCGTAGTCCTCCATCAGGTTGCCGACAAGCGAGAGCAGGGCATCGGCGCGGTGCCGGTCCTCGCGCTGGGCGCGCAGGGTCCGGTGGATCTCCGGGAGCCGGGCTGGGGTGGCCGGCCCCGGTCCTGCATCTCCTCGAACAGCGGATCAGTGATCAGTCCAGGCAGGCATCGAGCAGCCGGTGGGTCGCCGGGGACGGTGCGGCGCACGGATGTCGGCCGCCTGCGCCTCGCCGCCGTGGTGTTCGTACCAGGCGATCAGCGGCAGCGCGGTGAGCCGGCTGCGCAGCCGCGCCCTGGCCGCGGCCTCGCGGGCGAAGGACACGGCCGGTTCCTCCGAGCCCCGGCGACGGGCCCGGCCGCGCGCAGCGGGTTGCGGGGACGGGCCCGTGGTGGCCCAGAGTCGTCACGGTTCCGCGTCAGCCGGGAAATTGTTCTGAACGCGTTCGAAGAGCGTTCTATAGTCGTGCAATCCGAGACTGGTGGTGAGCATGACAGCTGCTGGTCTCTGTGTGGTCCTTGCGCGAGCCGAAGGGCGGCGAACCGTCCCGCGCGGGACCGGACAACCGAAACAGGGGGGACCCCACCGCATGAACACGCATTCCGGTCGGCGCGCCAGAACCGCCGCCGCGGCCACGGGACTGGCAGCCGTGCTGCTGGCCGCCACCCCGGGCATCGCCACGGCGGCCGGGGAGAACCTTCCGCCGCTTCAGCCGAGCATCGACACCCTCACTGCCAACTGGAGCAAAGCTTGCTCCGCCGAACCCGTCCACGTCCCCAACGCGCCCGAACTCCGGGCCGTCGTCGAGGACACGACGGAGGACAACCAGGAGGGGGAGACCAACGGGGCCGGGGCCGAGTTCGAGGCCTGGTGGACCGACGCTGACGGAACCACGCAGCGCCGCAGCCACACCTCCGGCATCGTGCACTCTCCGATCACCCAGTTGTGGCGGACCCCCTCCGACCTCCCGGCCGACACCATCGTCTCCTGGCACGTCCGGGCCGTCGACCGCGAGGGCGCGACCTCCGCCTGGAGCGACGAGGCCCCCGGCATCACCTGCCGGTTCGTCATCGACACGGTCAACCCCAGCCGGCGACGATCGTCTCGGAGCAGTATCCGGACGACGACAGCGGCTGGCACGACGGCGTCGGCGTCTACGGCAGCTTCACGTTCGACTCCCCGTCCGAGGACGTCGTCGAGTATGTCTACTCCGTCCTCGGCTCCGCCCCCAAGCGGGTCCGGCCCGAGGAACCGGGCGGACCGGTCACCATCCGGTGGATGCCGGAGGACAGCGGGCCCTACCACGTGCAGGTCCGCGCCGTCGACCGGGCCGGGCGGTCCAGCTCCCAGACGACTTACTGGACGCGCGTCGCCACCGGCCGCGCCCCCGTCGCCCGCTGGAAGCTCGCCGATCCGGCCGGAGCCGACAACGCCGCCGCCGAGGCCGGCCCTGTGGCCCGCGCCGAGGACGGCGTCGTCTTCGGCGCCCCCGCACCCTCCCGCACCGACCTCACCTCCACCGTCACCCTCAACGGCCGGGGCAACAGCTATCTCACCCCGGACGCCCCCGCGACGGACACCGCCAGGACCTTCGCCCTCTCCGCATGGGTCCGCCCCGCCGCCACCGACTCCCCGATGACGGTGGCCAGCCAGGATGCCGCCGACGGCACCTCAGCCTTCACCCTCGGCCTGCGCCCGACCGCGGACTCCCCGGCCACCTGGGCCTTCCGCTACGGTGCCACCACCCTCACCGGCGGCAGCGCCTCCGCCGGCGGCTGGGCCCACCTGACCGGCCTGTACGACACCGAGGACGACACCCTGCGCCTCTACGTCAACGGCAAGGAGGTCGCTTCCGAGACCGGCGTCGCCCCGGTGGCCGCCCCCGGCGCCTTCCAGATCGGCCGCGCCCGCGGCGACGGCGGTGCGCGTTGGCAGGGCGAGATCGGCGACGTCCGTGTCTGGGACCGGGTCGTGCCCCGCAAGGAGATCGAGAGGCTGGGTTCCCGCCCCGCCGAACTGGTCGCCGCCTGGGACATCGAGCGCACCGACGACGGTGTGATCCCCGACCGGGACGGCGACAAGCCGCTCACCCTGCACGGCGGCGCCGGCTTCTACACCCCCGACTACGACGCCTGCTTCGAAGACCCCGAGTGCGTCGAGTTCCCGGCGGACGCCCTCGACGGCAACGACCACCTGGCCCTGGACGGCACGGACGACTACGCCGCCACCGATGGCCCCGTCGTCGACACCGCCGACAGCTACAGCGTCGGCCTGCGGGTCCGCTTCGCCGACACCACCCCCGACCGGCCGATGACCCTCCTGTCCCAGGGCGACGCCGACAGCGACGCCTTCAAGGTCCGCTACGACCCGGCCGCGTCCGAGTGGCAGCTGGTCGTCACCCGCGGCAGCGAACCGGGCGCCGCGGAGACCGTTGTCGCCGGGCCCGGCGCTCCCACGTCCCACACCGACGAAGTGGTCGTCGTGTACGACGACTCCGAGGGCCACATCACCTTGTACGTCAGGGGCGAGGCCGTGGCCACCACGGAGTTCAACGCCTCCTGGAGCGCCCCCGGCCCGCTTCAGATCGGCCGCGGCCACACCGCCGACGGCGGCTGGGGCGAGCACTTCCACGGCGGGGCGGACACCGTCCGCGTCTTCAACGGAGCCCTCACCGCGTCCCAGGTGAGATCGTTCGCCTACCTCTACTGAGGTCCGCGGGAGCATCCTCCAACTGTTCCCGACCTGGCTCCTCTCCTATGTCCCCCAGGCCCCGGACCACTTGGCAGTGCGACCAGATGCCGAGTGGGCCGGGAGCCATGCGGTGCCCGGTTTCCGGGTCGTGGTGGCGGAAGACGTCGCAGTGGAGGCCGGTCCCAGGGCCGGCACGGAGGTCCGAGCCCGCCAATAGCATGGCGGCCCTTCGGCACCCAAGAGCAGGCGCGCTGCCGCCGCCAAGGCCGCCACCGCAAGCTGGGTGGCGACACCCGCGGCGACGTCGACCAGGATCTCGCGAAGCCGGTGACGACGTGCGGGCTTGTACTCAACGGGGTTCATGGATGTCCACTCCTTGGCGTGAGCTGGGAATGGCAGGGATCGCCCTACCGGGCATCCGCACTCACGCCGCGCGCGCAGCACGCAGCGGAAACCACTCGTCAGTCACAGCCGGGAACCGGCATCGGAACACCGCAGACGTACCCTCCGGGAAGGTGCGCAGCAGGAGTAACGGTAGTGCCCCGCTGTTTCGTGCTCATGCTTTCCAGCCACCGCCGGAGTGCGTTCGGGTGCGGCCCTCGGTCCGGCTGCAGCCAAGACGAGGCTTGAACGGGCACACGTGACGGCATGCGCACGCCGAGCGCCGGCGTCGCGTCACGAATCCTCGTCGTCTCCGGCGTCGTTGATGAGGGGAACGAGGAGCGGGTGGACTCTGAAACCGGAGGCAGGGCCCGGGCCGTTCCTGTACTCAGCCGTGAGCACCGGCACCGCCGAGTCCGGAATCAGCCCCTGCTCCTGCAGGTTGCGACTGATCCGCGTGATCGGTTTGGTGAAGCCCTTCAGGGTCCGGCCGTCGTCGTAGCCGCAGATGTCGTAGACCGAGACGGCCTCCACATGCCCGTCCATCTCCGCCGCGTGGCGGATGACGTCGACGCGGTTGACGTAACCCTCGTACGCCAGCCCCCGGAAGAGGTCCTCAAGGGCCTCGGCGGTCCACCCACCGTATGCGGCGTCTGCTTCGATGCGCTCGACCCGCTCGATGTCCTCGACGGAACCGGCCTGAAGACTGAGCCGCAGAACGGGCGCGGCGACTTCCAGGAACTGCTTCGGTGACAGAAGGAAGAGCCGGCCTCCGCCGCGGGCCCGGAGTTCCGCCGTCAATTCCGGTCGTGGGCCGCGATTGTGGCCGCGCTCCTTGCGCCACCAGTCCTCTTTGGCGTCCGCGGTCACGAACAGGACGTCGCACTGACGACGGGATGCCTCGCGCAGCAGTTGTTCCCACACGAAGAAGTCACCGACCGCTCCGTCGCCGTCCTTCTTGGCGTCCATGTAACCGGGTGGAACCCGCTGGGCGACACGCTTCTGCCCCAAGGCGGTCAACGTGGCACGGTCTTCTGCGGAGAAAGGTGCCCCCACCCTGCCGGTCAGCGCCGGCTCCAGCTTCGCGATCACCGGATCGGTGCTCGTGTCATGCCCGATGTGCTGCCACTCGCCCTCGCCGACCTCGTTGATCTTCTTTCGGACTTCCTCGAAGACCTCGCTCAACCGATCGCGGAGGTCATCGAGGTCGTCGTCGCCCAAGGCGACCCGGTTGGCCCAGGTACGCAGTGTCTGCACCGCCTGCACCGAGTGACCGCTCATCTCCTGCGCGGCCTTGGCGCTGGTCGACCGCGCGTCGGAGATCGTGGTCTCCCGGTTCCGCCAGAACTCCACCAACACCTGATGCGGAATCCATAAGCGATCACCCAGGGCGCCGAGCGCTGCCAGGAGGTCGGCACGCGCCTGTTCGGTGTAGCGATAGAGATTGAGCAGAACGTTGGCGTCGGGGGTGACGAGGCCGTTCGTCAGCACCGAGCCGAAGTCCGAGGTCGTCGGCGTGCGGAAGGCCCCGAAGTCGTCGAACAGTCCGCGGACATTCACGTCGATCTTGGTGGTGTTCGCCATTGTTCCCCCCGTCGGCGCTGCCCACGTCGGCTCTCCTTGCCGATGTGCCTGACGGCGACCCTAGTGTTTCCCGAGTGGAGAAGAAGGGCGGATGGCGGAACTCGTACACGTCGGGGCGCCGACGGGTTTCCGTGGTGCAAGGGCGTCTGCCACGGGCTCAGGAGTAACGAGTGTGTGGAGGTCGCGCACGCTCTTTGAGTCGCGCCCATGCACGACAGTGGGGAGCAGGATGGTTCTCGGCTCACGCGGTCAGGTCAGCCCAGGGCGATTTCATCCGGTATGCGGAGAACTGGTCCGCTGTCACTGTCGTACGGCTGCATGAAGCGCGGCATCCCCTTGTGATCATGCGGGCTGTATGTCCTCATAGTCCCGTCCTTCACCGCCCCTTTTCATGTCGCAGGCAACCACTAGGATCTGCCCGAGGGCCTGACCATGGGGAACGGTGGCCCTTGAAGGACACGAGGAGCGGGGAACAGGCATGCGGGAAGGCCGGTGGGCCACGGTCACCGAGTCCGAGTTCGAGCACGAACGCCGAGGCCTGGAGGCGATCCGCCAGAAGCTGCCGGACGGCGACCCCTGGCGGGCCTGGTCGAACTTCACCTTCACCGCCAACACCGGCCACGTCCGCGAGGTCGACCTCCTGGTCGTCGCCCCCGGCGGCGTCTGCATGATCGAGCTGAAGGACTGGCACGGCTCGGTCACCTCCGAGAACGGCACCTGGGTCCAGACCACCCCCGGCGGCCACCGCCGCACCCACGGCAACCCGCTGCACCTGGTCAACCGCAAGGCCAAGGAACTGGCCGGCCTGCTCGCCCAGACCGGTGGCAAGCGGGTCTGGGTCGCCGAGGCCGTCTGCTTCACCGACAACGGCCTGCGCGTACGGCTGCCCGCCCACGACCAGAACGGCGTGTACACCGTCGACGAGCTGGTCGAGATGCTCGAGCGGCCCCCGCCCGACGAGCGCCGCCGCATCACCGCGATCGGCTCGCGCGAGATCGCGGGAGCCCTGAAGAAGATCGGCATCCGCAAGAGCGACGCCCAGTACAAGGTCGGCCCCTACGAGCTGGAGCGGAAGTCCTTCGACTCCGGGCCCACCTGGGCGGACTACCTCGCCCGCCACAGCGACCTGCCCGAGGCCGCCCGCGTGCGGATCTACCTCAGCGAGCGCGGCTCCGAGGCATCCCTGCGCCAGTCCGTCGAGAACGCCGCCCGGCGCGAGGCCGCCGTCCTCGGCCGCTTCAAGCACCCCGGCGCCGTCCAGCTCAAGCAGTACTTCCCCTCCGGCCACGCCGCCGGACCCGCGCTGATCTTCGACTACCACCCGAACACCCTGAAGCTGGACGAGTACCTGGTCCAGTACGGCGAGAAGCTGGACATCCTCGGCCGGATGGCGCTGGTGCGCCAGCTCGCCGAGACCATCCGCTCCGCGCACGCCAGCCGCATCCACCACCGGGCGCTCGCCGCCCGCTCCGTGCTCGTCGTCCCCCGCCCGCGCGGCGGGAAGGGCCGGGCCGTCGGGGAGGAGGCCGCCTGGCTCACCCCGCAACTGCAGGTCTCCGACTGGCAGATCGCCACCCAGCGCAGCGGCGACTCCTCCCAGGGCCAGGGCATGACCCGGTTCGCGCCGACCGCCCTGTCCGTCCTGCACCTGTCCGACGACGCCGACGCCTACCTCGCACCGGAACTCACCGCCCTCAGCCCCGACCCGGTCTACCTCGACGTGTACGGGCTCGGCGTCCTCACCTACCTGCTGGTCACCGGCAAGGCCCCGGCCGCCAGCCAGGCCGAGCTGCTGGCCCGCCTGGAAGCGGGGAGGGCCTGCGCCCCAGCTCCCTGGTCGACGGCCTGTCCGAGGACGTGGACGAGCTGGTGCAGGCCGCCACCGCCTACCGCCCCGGACAGCGCCTCTCCAGCGTCGACGAGTTCCTGGAACTGCTGGAGGTCGTCGAGGACTCCCTCACCGCCCCCGCCGCGGCCCTCGACGGGCACGCCGAGGAGGAGACCGGGGCGCCCGCCGACAAGGACCCGCTGGAGGTCGTCGTCGGCGACGTGCTCGCCGGCCGGTGGGAGGTCCGCCGCCGCCTCGGCACCGGCTCCACCAGCCGTGCCTTCCTCGTCCGCGACCTGGAGGCGGAGACCCGCAGGACGCGCCCGCTGGCCGTGCTGAAGGTCGCCCTCTCCGACAGCCGCGGCGAGATCCTCGTCCGCGAGGCCGAGGCCATGCACCGCCTGCGCCCCCACTCCGGCATCATCCGCCTCGTCGAACCCGAGCCGCTGCACATCGGCGGCCGCACCGTCCTGGCGCTGGAGTACGTCGGCGACGAGCGCGACGACGGCGGCCAGGGCGCCGAAGGCACGTCCCGCCCGCGCCGCCGCGAGGAGACCGTCGCCCGCCAGCTCCGCGAGCACGGCCGCCTCCCGGTCGACCAGCTTGAGGCGTACGGTGACTACCTCTTCGGCGCCGTCGACTTCCTGGAGGGCGAGGGCGTCTGGCACCGCGACATCAAGCCCGACAACATCGCCGTCCGCGTCCGCCCCAACCGCACCCGCGAGCTGGTCCTCATCGACTTCTCGCTGGCCGGCTACCCGGCGAAGAGCACCGACGCGGGCACCGACGGCTACCTCGACCCCTTCGTCGAGGTCATCACGCGCGGCTCCTACGACTCGCACGCCGAGCGGTACTCCGTCGCCGTCACCCTGCACCAGATGGCCTCCGGCGAACTGCCGAAGTGGGGCGACGGCAGCGTCCTGCCCCGCATGACCGACCCGAAGGAGTGGCCGCACCCGACGATCGCGGCCGAGGCCTTCGACCCGGCCGTGCGGGACGGGCTCGTCGCCTTCTTCCAGAAGGCACTGCACCGCGACGCGGGCAAGCGGTTCCCCGAGCTGAAGCCGATGCGGGACGCCTGGCGCAAGGTCTTCCTCGACGCCTCGCAGACCGTCCCCTCCAGCCACCGCACCCGCCCCGCGGCCCCGGCCGAGGGGACCGCACCCGCCGAGGGCGCCGCTGCGGGCATCGCGGACGCCGAGCCGGAGACCGCCGAGCAGCAGCGCGACCGCCTCGCCGCCGAGGTCACCCGCGACACCCCGCTGACCGTCTCCGGCCTCACGCCCGCCGCCCAGTCCTTCCTCTACGGCCTGGGCCTCACGACGGTCGGCGAACTCCTCGACCACAGCCGCCGCAAGCTCGTCAACGCCCCCGGCCTAGGCGCCAAGACCCGCAACGAGGTCCAGCAGCGGCAGCGGGAATGGGGCGAGCGGCTGCGCGAGGCCCCCGTCTCCCCGCTCACGCCGAAGGGCCGGGCGGAGGCGAAGGAGGAGCTGGAGCAGCTCACCGCCGCCGAGTCCGCCCTCGTCGGGCAGCTCGCGACGGGCGAGTCGGCGGGCGCGCTGTCCGCCCGCACCCTGCGCTCGGTCAGCCTCGACACCCTCGCCACCGTCTTCGTGCCGGCCGTCAACAACAACGGCTCCAACCGCAACAAGGCGGAGATGGTCCGGCTGCTGCTGCGCCTGCCCGACGAACACGGCGTCCTGCCCGGCATCGGCGTCTGGCCGAAGCAGAAGGACGTCGCCGACGCGCTCGGCCTCAGCCACGGCCGCATCCCGCAGATGCTCAAGGACGAGCGCAAGCGCTGGAAGGCGGAGCCCGCAGTCCGGGCACTGCGGGACGAGATCATCGACCTGCTGGTGAGCATGGGGCGCGTTGCCTCCGCCGTGGAGATCGCCGACGCCCTCGCCGTCCGGCGCGGCACGCACCTCGCCGGACGCGAGCAGCGGCGCGCGATGGCCCTGGCGGCGGTACGGGCCGTCGTCGAGGCCGAGCAACTGGTGCCGCAGGAAGCCGAGTTCCAGCACCAGCCGAACCGCAAGGCGACCGACGAGTCGCTGGGCGCCGGCCTGCTCGCCCTCGACGTGCGTGAGACCGACGCCCCGGACACCCCGACCGCGCCCGGCCTGCTCGACTACGCGACCCGCCTCGGCAAGACGGCCGACCGGCTCGCCAGGCTGGACACCCTGCCGACGGCGGCGACCGTCCTGGCCGAACTGGGCGCGCTGACGGTCCCGCCCGGCGCCGTCGACTGGGACGAGCGGCGCATGGTGGAGCTGGCCGCCGCCGCGTCCGTGAACGCCGCTGCCACCCCGCGCCTGGAGATCTACCCGCGCGACCTGTCGCTCGTCCGGGCACTGCGCCTCACCCAGGCCGGACTCGTCCGCTGGATCCCGGGCGTTCCGGAAGGGCGGCAGCCCGGCCTGACCGGCGAGGACGTGCACGAGCGGGTCCGCGTCCGCTTCCCCGAACTGGTTGTCCCGGACGGGCGCGGCGGCACGACCCACGACCTGCCGACCGGCGGCCCGCTCACCAAGGCGCTGCGCGACGCGGGCTTCGAGCTGTCGTTGAGCATGCGCGAGGACACGGGCACGCTGCGCTACCTGCCGACGCGGGTGGACGAGGCGTCCAGCTACCTCACGATGGGCGCGTGGCGGCAGTCGACGCGTACGGGTGCGGTGACGCGGTACGCGGACGACCCGCAGCTCGCGGGCGCGGTGCGCGCGGAGGAACGGCTGCTCGCCTCGGCCCGCCGGGACGGGTACCGGGTGCTGACCGTACGGCAGCAGCGCGTGCGGGACGCGGTGCGGGAACTGGGCGCCGAACGGCTGGGCGCACAGGCCCTGTCGGTGACCGAGCTGTTCCTGGAAGCCTTGCACGGGCAGGTCACGCCGGGTACCAAGCCGACCTGGGAGACCCTGCTCAAGGCGGACGCCGCCGAGCCGGGCTCGAAGGGCGCGGTGCGGTTCGCGGAGTACGCGCGGACGGCCTGGGGCTCGGTCGAGCCCCGGATCGTCGAGCTGCTGGGCAACGGTGGCGGCGGTGCGGGTCCGGTCCTGCTGACGGAGGCCGGGGTGTTCGCCCGGTACGACGCGATGGGCGTCCTGGACCGGCTGGCGTCGGCGGCCCGGCGAGGCGGGCGGGGGCTGTGGCTCCTGGTCCCGCAGAACGACCCCTCGCGCGAGCCCCGGCTCGGGCAGGTGGCCGTGCCGTACCAGGCCGGCCTGGGGGAGTGGATCCAGCTTCCGGACACGTGGGTGGGTAACGCCCATCGCGGGTCCGGTCCGGTTGTGGCAAGTGGTGTCGAGGGAGACGCGAAGTGATCGACCGCAAGGCTCTGTTGAACGACCTGAAGCAGCAGGTCAAGGCGGTCGAGGCCGACCTCGGCAAGCAGGTGAAGGCGCTGGATGAGGTCGGTGCGCGGCTGAGGGCCGAGTACGACCAGGCGCGCAAGCTGGGGCGTACGGCGGCGACGTGGACCTCGTGGCTGGACGAGCGGGTCACGCAGGTCGCGGTGGCGTGGGTGCTGGGCACGGTCTTCGTGCGGTTCTGCGAGGACAACCGGCTGATCCCGGAGCCGTACCTGACCGGGCCGGACGGCGACCGGCGCGAGCTGGCGGAGTCACGGTACGACGCGTACGTGGAGTCGGACGACAACCCGACCTACCGCGGCTGGCTGGAGAAGGCATTCGACGAGCTGGGCCAGGGCCAGGCCGGCCGCCTGCTCTTCGACAAGCGGCACAACCCGCTGTACCAGATCCCGCTCTCGCACGACGGTGCGCGCGAGCTGGTCGAGTTCTGGCGCCAACGGGACGAGGCGGGCGTCCTCGTCCACGACTTCACCGATCCGCTGAACGAGGACGGTACGGAGGGCTGGGACACGCGGTTCCTGGGTGACCTGTACCAGGACCTGAGCGAGGCAGCGCGGAAGACGTATGCGCTGCTCCAGACGCCGGAGTTCGTGGAAGAGTTCATCCTCGACCGGACGATGAACCCGGCGGTACGGGAGTTCGGCTACGAGGGCCTGAAGATGATCGACCCCACGTGCGGGTCGGGGCACTTCGTGCTGGGGGCGTTCCGGCGGCTGGTGCGGTTGTGGGCTGAGGGCCAGCCGGGGCGCGATGCGCACGAGCGGGTGCGGGAAGCGTTGGACTCAGTGCACGGCGTGGACATCAACCCGTTCGCGGTGGCTATTGCCCGGTTCCGGCTGCTGGTCGCGGCTATGGCGGCGAGCGGCGTGCGGACACTCGTGGGGGCCGCGAAGTATGAGTGGTCGATCAACCTGGCAGTCGGAGACTCGCTCATCAAGGCACGGCGCTCTCAGCAGGGAAACCTGTTCGGCGGAGTTACCGAAGATTTCGTGGACGAGTTGGCTGAGTTCAAGTACGCCACGGAGGACGTGCATGAGTACCCGGATATCCTGCGGCCGGGGCGGTATCACGTGGTCGTGGGGAACCCGCCGTATATCGCTGTCAAGGACAAGACCCTCAATGCCCTTTACCGGAAGCTTTATTCAGCGTGTTCAGGTAAATATGCACTGTCAGTTCCATTCGCCCAGCGGTTCTTCGAACTAGCCAGGCGTGGGGATTCTGAGGGGCGCGGCTATGGCTCGGTCGGTCAAATTACTGCGAACTCATTCATGAAACGGGAGTTCGGGACTCAGCTCATCGAGGGCTACTTCAGGCACGCAGTTGAGCTGACCGAAGTCATCGACACCTCGGGTGCCTACATTCCGGGGCACGGGACTCCGACGGTCATTCTCGTGGGTAGGCAGCGGGGTGGTAATGGACGATCGCCGGTCATCCGGACCGTGCGCAGCGTACAGGGTGAGCCGTCAGCGCCGGACAATGCTGAGAAGGGGTTCGTCTGGCGGGCCATTGTGGAGCAGATTGACAAGCCTGGTTCGGTGAGTCAGTGGGTGTCCGTGGACGATCTGGATCGCGAGAAGTACTTCGCGAAGCAGCCTTGGGTCCTCGCTGATGGTGGCCTCGAGATGATTGATAAATTCGCGGAGACCTCGACGGCTTCGCTGGCTCAGATCTCTTCCTCGATCGGAATGACTGCGCTAACGCTGGAAGATGAAGCATTCCTGGTGCCGAGTAGAGTTGCTCAGCGTCGGGGGTTCAGGGAGGACTGTGTCTTCTTGGTGAGCGGTGACGAAATTCGCGACTTCATCATCGACGATCCACAGTGTGTCATCATGCCTGTCGAATGGGATGGGAAGAGGAGATCGTTGACGGATCCCTCTATGGCTCACCTGTGGCTCTTCCGCACCAACCTGAGTAGGCGCCTGTACTTCGGTAAAGTCCCCGAAGAAAGAGGTCTGCGCTGGTTTGATTTGGGTATGTTTTTCCCGGATCGGCATAAGTCTACCCTCTCGATTGCATTTCCCTTTGTTGGTAGCCATAACCACTTTGTGCTCGATCGTGGTGGAAAGGTTTTCAAGCAGACTGCGCCGATCATCAAGCTGTCGGAAGATGTGGAGGAGGAAGCCTATCTAGAACTGCTGGGACTGCTCAGCAGTTCTATTTCCTGTTTTTGGTTGAAAATGGTGTGCTATCCCAAGGGTGGTGACCCGGTTGGTGCTGATGGGGCACGAGTCAGTGTTCATCCTTGGTCCGAGCGTTATGAATATACCAGCACAAAGGTTGCAGAATTTCCGCTTCCTGAGAAAAGGCCAACTTCACTCGGAATCACTCTCGGTAACCTAGCTCGTCAACTAGTTTCGGCGGGGCCTGCGGCGATGGCTGCTGAGTCGATTCCCGCCGCGAGCGCTATGCGCGAGGTTGCTTCTCGCTGGGCGTCCATTCGAGCTCGCATGATCGCCCTTCAAGAGGAGCTGGACTGGCAGGTCTACTCCCTTTACAACCTCCACTCCGAAGACCTCCGTGTCTCCAAGGACCCCGACGACCCCAACATTCCCGAACTGGCCCTCGGTGAGCGCGCCTTCGAAATCGTCCTTGCGCGCCGCGTAGCTGCAGGCGAGGCCAGCGACGAGTGGTTCAAGCGGCACAACTCCACCCCCATCACCGAGATCCCCGCCCACTGGCCCGCCCCCTACCGCGAGGTCGTCCAGAAGCGCATCGACGCCATCGAGTCCAACCGGGCCATCGGCATGGTCGAGCGGCCCGAGTACAAGCGCCGCTGGGCTACCAAGGGCTGGGACGCGCTCCAGGAGAAGGCCCTCCGCTCCTGGCTGCTCGATCGCATGGAGAAGCGCGAGCTCTGGTTCGACGAGAACGGCCAGCCCGCCATCCTCACCCTGGCCCGTCTCACCGACGCCCTCTCCCGCGACGAAGACTTCGTCTCCGTCGCCAAGCTCTACGCACCCCGCAAGGAACTGGCGAAGGTCGTTGCCGAGCTGATCACCGACGAGCACGTGCCGTTCCTCTCCGCCTTGCGCTACAAGCCCTCCGGGCTGAAGAAGCGCGCCGACTGGGAAGAGGTCTGGGACCTCCAGCGCACGGAGGACGCCGCGCCCGACGAGCAGTCCAAGCGCAAGATCCGGGACTCCATCCCCGTGCCGCCGAAGTACACCTCGGCCGACTTCCTGCGCCCCTCCTGCTGGAAGGCGCGCGGCAAGCTGGACGTGCCCAAGGAGCGGTTCATCTCCTACGGGCAGACCAACGCCGCCACCCCCGAGCTGTATGGCTGGGCCGGCTGGGACCACAAGGAGCAGGCGCAGGCGCTGGCGACGTACTTCACTAACACCGCGCTGACCACCGAGGAGATCACCCCGTTCCTCGCCGGCCTGCTGGAACTCCAGCCGTGGCTGTCCCAGTGGCACAACGAGTTCGACATGCTCTACAGCGGCTCCCCGGCGGACTTCTTCGCCGGTTACCGCCATCAGAAGCAGGGCGAGCACGGGCTCACTGACGATGACCTCCGTGGCTGGCGTCCTCCGGCCGCGACCCGAGGTCGTCGCGCAGCAGTGAAGCAGTAGTCAGGAGTAAATCGAGGTCCGTCGGTTCAAGGGCCACCCGGTGCGTGAGCGGGTGGCCCTGGGGCTGCACGTGCAGCTCCGCCCACACGGTCTTGCCCGGGGCGCCCCTGCGAGGGCTGACGCCCCAGTCGTCCGCGAGGGCGGCGACGAGAAGCAGGCCTCGGCCGGATTCGGAAAGAGAGCCGGTCGCCGGGGGACTGGCCGGAGGCCGTTTCTCGGCGCGGGTGTCGGTCACCTCGATGCGAAAGGTGTCCTCGGCCAGGGTGAGTTGGACGTGGAAGTCCCGGCCGGGGACGTGGCCGTGGCGTACGGCGTTGGCGCTGAGTTCCGCCGTGATGAGCGTGAGCGTCTCGTTGACCGGGGTCGTGTACGGGTGGCCCCAGTCGTTCAGGCGGTGCGAGACGAGTCGACGAGCCAGGCGGGCACCGCGCGGCGTTGAGGTGAAGCGCATGGTGAACTCGCGTTCGTGTGCGGGGTGCTGTGGCATATGCCCGTTCGGGGGACTTGCTGACTTCATAGGGTCAACAGTTGCGGACTCTGCGTAGCGTTGAACAGGAGTGATGCGCTGACGGGTATGGGCTGTACACGCGGGCGGTGCGCTTGTACATGGTGTTGGGCGTGACCGGTTCCCGGGCCCCGAGTTGGCTGACTGGGCGGTTGTACGAGAGGAGCTGCGGCGTGGGCGACGAGGTTCAACAGCCGGAGTACGAAGTCGGGACGGGCATGCTGTGCGTGTTCGGGCGGCAGTTGAAGCTGTTTCGGGAGCGGGCGGGTCTGGACCGCGCGAGGCTCGGGTCGCTGACCGGGTACTCGGCCTCGACGATCGCGTCGTTCGAGCAGGCAAGGCGTATCCCGCCGCCGAAGTTCATCGACAGAGCCGATGAAGTGCTGGAGGCGGGTGGGGTGTTGAGCGCCAGCAAGGAGGAGGTGGCTCGGGCTCAGTATCCGGCGTTCTTCCGGGATGCGGCCAAGTTGGAGGCCGAGGCGGTCGAGCTTTTCGTGTACGACACCCACGTGGTCAACGGCCTGTTGCAGACAGAGGAGTACACGCGGGCTCTGCTGGGGATGCGGCGTCCACTGCTGGACGAGGCGACCATCGAGCAGCGCGTTGCAGCGCGGCTCGCACGGCAGGAGGTCTTTGACAGGTGGCCCGCCCCGTTGTTGAGCTTCGTCATGGAAGAGCCGGTTGCACGGCGACCTCTCGGCGGTGAGCAGGTATGGCGCGGACAGCTTGAGCAGTTGCTTTTGATTGGCCAAAAGCGGAACGTCGAGCTTCAGATGATGCCGCTCGACCGTCAGGACAATGCTGGTGTGGATGGCGCGTTCACCTTGCTGACGCCAAGGCAGGGGCAACAGGTCGGTTACATGGAGGCTCAAGGCCGGAGCACACTGGTCACGGAGCGAGATGCGGTCCATGCGCTGTCCGCGCGCTATGGGATCATCCGAGCGCAGGCCCTCACCCCGAGTGAGTCCCTGGCCTTCATCGAGAAGCTGTTGGGAGAGAGATGAACGCTGAATCAAAGCGCGGTCCCGCGCCTGCGCTTGTCTGGGTCAAGAGCAGCTACAGCGGCGCTGAGGGCGGTCAGTGTGTCGAAGTTGCCGCTGCCCCAGCCAGGGTTCACGTCCGCGACTCGAAGGACACAACCCGTGCCGTACTCGCCGTAGAGCCCACGGCGTGGGCCGCGTTCATCGAGTTCGCGGCGCTCTGACAGAGGTGGCACTGATGGCAGGGCCTTCGGTGGGCATGTGCTTGCCGAGGGCTCTGCGCGTGTCCGCCTCCGCAGCGCCTTCAGCAGCCCTCGCGCCCTGCTCGCCGGGTGCCGCGCCGACGCTGGCTGGCATGACGGTCAACGTCCGGTCAGAGGAGGGGGCCGGTTCTCGGCGGAGGTCGCCTTCCCGGATGACGATCGACATCGTGAAGGGAGCCAGCCCTCACGCCACCGTCACTCACATAACGAGGTCCCAACGGAGCTGATAGATGCTGTCCCTTGGAGCGCGGAGCTACTGTAAGTTCCTGCCATGAAACAGGGTAAAGAGATCGAGCCCCCCGAGTCGCGCTTCTCCGCGGTGCTGCTGGCGGCAGCCAAGCTTCCAGGTGTGCGTATCAACAGGGAGACGTATCTCCGAAGTGCGCTGGCTCGCCACTGCTCCGAGGACGACATCCGAAGAGCGATAGAAGAGACCCCCGCTGCGGCGGGCATCCCTGTCGAGGTTCTCGACAAGGCGGCCAACGACTCCATCCGCTTCGAAACCGGCAAGGTCAGCGCTCTCTCCGCCGCTGCCGGGATACCCGGCATCTTCGCTCTCCCCGCCACTGTGCCCGCCGACGTGGCCCAGTACTTCGGTCACATGGTGCGTATCGCGCAGAAACTCGCGTACCTCTACAGCTGGCCCGATCTGTTCTCCGACGAGGGCGATGACGTCGATGACGCGACCATGGGGGTGCTCACGCTGTTCTTCGGCGTGATGTTCGGCACCCAGTCGGCGAACGCCGCCGTGGGGAAGGTCGCCGGGATGATGTCGAAGCAGGTCGCCAAGAAGCTGCCCCAGAAGGCACTCACCAAGGGTGTCGTCTACCCGATAGTGAAGAAGGTCGCGGCTTACCTCGGCGTCCAGATGACGAAGCAGTCCTTTGCGAAGAGCGTCTCGAAGGCCATCCCTGTCGTCGGGGCGGTCGTCTCTGGCGGGCTCACTTTTGCGACCTACCTTCCCATGGCCAAGAGGCTCAAGAAGCACCTCGCCGGCCTGCCACTGGCGGAACCGTCGCACCGAGTGGTGGAGGGGGAGATCGTGGACGGCGAAGTCGTGGAAGACCACGAGTCTTTCGCCTCAGTACACGCTGAACAGCACGGCGCGGACACCGCTGCCGTCAAGCTGGAGGACCCCAGGTCCTGACGCCGCGAGTGCCCTCCTGGCTGCCCCAGGGAGCGGCCTTCCGTCTTCGGCTGAGGGGCGGGCCCGGGTTCGCCGGCGCTACGCCTGCTCGTGATGCGTTTTGTCCCGGACGCACGCCCGCAACGCCATCACTGTGGGTTCAGGGATCGGCGGGCCGAGTTGATGAGGTTGTGGGCGTCGGCTCCGTACACCGCCGACTCGTTGAGGGTCTTCCAGACCTTCTTGTACAAGGCGATGTTGTCGGCGTCGTCCAGCCACAGTTCGGCGTGCCAGTCCTCGGCGACGACCAGTCGGTCGTCGAGCACCCAGAAGCCGTTGGCAGGCACGATCTTGACGGACGCCGTGAAGGGGATGACACCCAACTCGACCGTGTCCATACCGATCATGCCGTTGAGGCGGTCGAGTTGGCTCGCCAGCACCGAGGGTGGACAGATCAGCGACCGTAGCGCGGCCTCCCACATCAACACGTGCAGCTTGCGCCCGGACCGGTACAGCCATTGCTGGCGCTGCACCCGGGAGCGGACGGCTGCCTCGATGTCGTCGGCTCCGCCCAGCAGCTCCGAGTACCGCTGGATGACATGTCGGGCGTACTCCGGCGTCTGCATCAATCCGGCGATCACCGACTCTTCCCAGATCCACAGGTCGGAGGTGCGGTCGATCTCGGCGCTCAGCCCCTCGTGAAGGGGCTTGAAGCCGTTCGCCAGCGCTCGGCGCCATGACCTGATGTGCGACTCGAATCCGGCGAGTCTGGCAGCGAGTTCGGGGTACACCCCCGGCTGCTCGGTCGCGTCGGCCCACGCCCGCAGGTCCTCGGGGGTGGCCGTCTGCTTGCCGTTCTCCAGCTTGCTGACCTTGGAGCCCGGCCAGCCGAGCCGCTGCGCGAGCTGCTGACCGGTGAGCCGACCACCGGGGCACGTGAAACGGAGCTCGCGCAGCCGCGCACCCAGTGCCGCCCGTGCCTGCTGATAGTCAGTGCTCACCGGTCAAGCGCTATTCGGTCGTGGCCACCTGCGCGGCGAACCGGTCGCGCGGGACGGCGTGGTGCATCGCCGCGTCGCGCACCATGGCGTACCGCACGACCTCAGCCGGTTCGGTGATCAGCTCGATGTCGAGCAGGTTGTCCTCGTCACCGAAGTGCAGCAGGGCGACCAGCCGTGAATCGAAGATCCAGAAGTCCTCGGCGGGCAGGCCGGCTCGCGCGGCGTCCTCGCGCCACAGATACCGGATGTCCTCGCCGAAGGCGGCGTTGTGCCGGGCGTAATCGAGCAGGAACAGCTGTTCTGTGGTGGGCGGGTCATCGGCGATGCGCACACGGCCGACCGTCTTACCGGCGTCCGTCTGGGCCTTGATGGTGACGAACCAGGGTTCGTCGGGGTCGCAGGGCGACGAGCCGCTGGTCAGGAACGCCTGAAAGTCGGGGTCCTGTCGGTCCGACGCGTAGCCGCGCCGCGTCTCCAGCCGCCAGGCGGTGTGCTCGAAGGTCTCGAACAGGAGGCGGAAGGTGGACCGGTCCACGAGTTCCGGCACCCGCTCCATCTCCTTCGGTCCCCAGTTCACGAGCAGCTCGCGCGGCACGGCCACCGCTGCCTCGCCGACTCCGAAGTGCTGCAGCTGTGCGAGGTCTTCGGGGTCCGTGACGGGCGTGCCTTGAACGATGATTTCGCCGGTGCCTTCGTCCGTGTGCAGGGCGGGGCAACCGTCGACCTTGCTGTCCGTGCCGGTGAAGCGCAACCGACGAACCATGGACGCTCTCCCTTTCGCGGGGTGTTGATTCCCTCAGCATGGTCGGTGGTCCGGCCCGGCACTACAGAGTCAGGCAGGGTTCAGCAGAAAACGCCGACAATCTCGCGCCCACGGCGAGCAAATTCGAGAAAACAGTGTACCGCCAGTCGGTGCTCCGCTTTTAGCGTCCTGCTCATGGGCAAGTCACCCGCTTCATCCAGGTCAGTCGGTAGTCCTCGCTGAAGCGGGATCCATCAGGCGCCCGTGCCGTCCGTCCAGTCGGGGATTGACAGGCGGGACGGGCTCGCAGCGGCTCGGCACGACCATCCCACGAAGGAGCAGTCCATGACCGTCACCCTCGACCGACCCCTGAGCACCCGCACGCGGGACCCGAAGGAACTCCTCAACGCCGTTCAGCCCTGGATCAGGCACCTCACGATCAACGTGCTGGATGGCGGCATGACCCTCTGGGACCGCGAGGTGGCCCTGCTGCTGCGCGACCACACGATGGTCCGCGACATGGCCGAACGCATCCTCGGCAACGCCGTCATGTACACCATCGGCTGCATGGAGCACCCGGAGGTTCATCTCGGGGTCGGCAAGCTCGTCGACATCGGCGTGCACCAGCTCATCCTTGACACGCCTGTGTGGTGGGCCCTCTGTGACGCGTACAACGAGGGCCGCTACAAGCACCACGCCCCGTTCATCGAGCGCCGTCGTGACGGCCTGTGCCTGCGCTCGGCGGACTTCCTGAAGTCAATCGGTTTCGACATCGACGAGGAGCTGTGGGCGATCGACGGCACGGACTGCTCACCGTGTGACAACAAGGTCCCCGACAGCCACTGAACGGCCCTACCCTGGCCCCTGTCGTCAGTTCCCCCGGGAGGACAGGGGCCGGCCCCTGCGAAGAGGAATCGCCTTGCCCGCACAACACGACATCGCCGTCGAGACGGAGCTGTGGGACACGTTCGCCGCTTCCGCCTTCAAGGAAGACGCGGAGCCGAGCTTCTGCTGGACCCAGTACGCCGGTCACGGACCCGGACCGGAGCTGCTGGGCGACCCGCGCCGCGTGCTGGAGATCGGCTGCGGCACAGGCCGCGCCCTCGCCCACCTTGCCGAGCGCGGCATCGTCGCTCGGGGCGTCGACCTGTCTCCCGTCATGGTGGAGAAGACCACTACGAAATGGGACGGCACCGGCGCGGAGTTCGTGCGCTCCGAGGTGCTGGAGTACCTGAGCGAGCACGAAGAGGTGTACGACGCGGTCTACTCGATCTTCGGAGCCGCCTGGTTCACCGACCCGAGCCGTCTCTTCCCCCTTGTCCGCCAGAGGCTCAGGCCCAGCGGTGTCTTCGTGTTCTCGCAGCCGCCGGCCATCCCCGGCGCGTACGGGCCGCAGGGCATGTACAAGGGAGGCTTCGCCGGAAAGGCGATGTTCACCTACCGCTACAGCTACCGGCCGGCCGTCTGGGAGCGCCTGCTCACCCGAGCCGGGTTCGCCACGGCCGCCGCGTGGGTGCTCGACGCGCCTCAGCCGGGGCACATCGGGACGCTCCTCGTACGTGCGGTCGCCCCGTGACGGACCCGCTCGGCCCGACCGGGCAGCTGACCCTCGACGCGACAGCCGTCCGCCTGCTCGACGCGGCCGTGCCCGGCGTACCCGACGCGGGGCCGCACGATCCGCGACTGCGCCTGCTGGTACCTCACGCGCTGGCCCTGCTGAGGCACGTCGGCGGACCGTCCGCCGCGGACGCCCTGGCCGTCGCGACGCGCCTGTCGGTCGCCCTGCACCGGACCGGTGACTACCTCTCCGCCCAGGAGACCGCCCGCACCACGGCGGACCTCGCACAGCGACACCTCGGCGCGGACCACCGTACGGTCCTCGCCGCCCGCTCCAGGGCAGGGCGGGCACTGTTCCGGCTGGGCAGGTACGCCGAAGCCGAGACGGCGCTCCGCGCGGTCCGGGACGCCCAGGAGGGACTGTTCGGCGCCGACGACCCCGACACCGCGGACAGCGGCTACGGGCTCCAGCTCGTGCTGGCGAACCTCGGCAGACGTGAGGAATCCGTCGCGCTGCTCCGCGACACCGTCGCCGGGCGGCGCTCGGCGCTGGGCCCCGCGCATCCGCTGACCCTGCGGGCCCGCGCCGGCCTGCTGGAGATGCTGCCCGCCGCCGAAGTGGTCACCGAGGAAGGCGGCGCACTGCTCACGCTGCCGTCGGAATGCGATCGGCTCCTCGGCCCCGACCACACCGTGGCACTCGGCGCCCGGCACAACCACGCGTGGGCGCTGTACCTCCTGGGCCGCTTCGACGAGGCCGACCGTGAGATCCGGCGGGTCGCCGGGACGTATGTGCGGCGCTTCGGGCCCGAGTACCCGATCGTGCTCGCCGCCCGGCAACTCCTCTCCCGGACCCGGGCCGCGCTCGGACACGTGGAGGAGGGGATCGCGCTGATGACCGACGTCGTCGAGCGGCGGGAACGCGGCCTGGGCCCCGAACACCCCTTCACGGTCGCGAGCCGGACCTGCTGGACGCCTACCGGTCGGGGCGATGGCGGCCGTAGTGCTGACGGCGGAACGGGAGCGGCCCGCACGGACGGTGCGCGAGGACATACGGCACGGGGCCGATGGGGGGTACCGATGTAGGGTGCTGTGCGCAGGCCGTACGGGTGACGTTCAGTGCGAGGGGGACGAAGAGTGCAGACGACGCGAACCCGTCCCACCTGACCCGGCCGATGCCGTGAGCGCCGTTCCCGTCCGGTCACCGCGTGACCGGTTCCGTCCTCGCCACCGGCCAGGACGGCCGGTCCGCCGCACCGGTCATCCGTACCCCTGATCCCCGCCCCACCGCTCGGACCGGCCTCGGGCCCGGGCGGCGGACCCCGTACGACACCGCATACGAGCAGCAGCACCGACCACCGTCAGGGAGAGCGAGACCCGCAATGGCCCAGCCGCCCCTCCTCCGCGATGTCATCGACATCAAGGAGTCCATCTCCACCTCGGACTTCGTGCTGTCCCTCGCCGAGGCGACGACGCCCGAGGGCGCCCAGCACGCGCTCAAGGACTACGTCGTCACCGAGCGGCTGCTGGAGAACTTCGACGAGGCGCTGGCGCTTATCAAGTCCTCGCTCGACGGGCACCGCTCCAAGGCGGCCTACCTGCACGGCTCGTTCGGTTCCGGTAAGTCGCACTTCATGGCCGTGCTGTACGCGCTGCTCAGCGGCGACCCGGCGGCCCGTGCCCGTACCGAGTTCGACCCGGTGCTGACCAAGCACGAGTGGCTGACCACGGACGGCAAGAGGTTCCTGCTCGTGCCGTACCACATGCTCGGCGCGAAGGCCCTGGAGCAGCGGGTGCTCGGCGGGTACGTGCACCACGTCAAGAAGCTGCACCCGGAGGCCCCGACCCCGCAGGTGTACCGGACCGACTCCCTTTTCGCCGACATCCGCGCGCTGCGCGCCAGCACGGGCGACGAGGCGGTCATCCGCGGCCTGGGCGGCAGCGACGCGGACGGCGGGGAGGAGGACGAGTGGGGCGAGGGCTTCGCCTGGACCCCGCAGCTCCTGGACACCGCGCTCGCCGCCGAGGAGAACCACGAGGCGGGCGTCCCGCTCAACCTCACCAACCCCTCCACCCCGGCCGAGCTGCGCGCCAAGTTGGTCAACGACGCCGGCACCAACCTCCTCCCCGGCTTCACCCGGAACGCCGCCGAGGACGAGCACGGCTTCGTCTCCCTGGACGCCGGTCTGTCCGTCATCGCCGAGCACGCCAAGTCGCTCGGCTACGACGGCCTGATCCTGTTCATGGACGAGCTGATCCTGTGGCTGGCCACCCTCATCCACGACCAGAAGTTCGTGGCGCGCGAGGCCAGCAAGATCACGAACTTCGTGGAGGGCGGCGACGCCCGCCGCGCCATCCCCGTCGTGTCGTTCATCGCCCGCCAGCGGGACCTGCGCGAGCTGGTCGGCGAGGAGGTGTCCGGTGCGGCCGAGTCCTCCATCCAGGACACCCTGAACCTGGCTTCCGGACGGTTCGACAAGATCACCCTGGAGGACCGCAACCTCCCGCAGATCGCCCACGCCCGCCTCCTCAAGCCCAAGGACGCCGAGGCGGCCCAGCAGGTCGACGCCGCCTTCGAGCAGACCAGGCGGGTGGGCCCGCAGGTCTGGGACACCCTGCTCGGCTCGGAGAAGGGCACGACCGGCGCGGACGCGGAGTCGTTCCGGCTGACGTACCCGTTCTCTCCGGCGTTCATGGACACCCTCGTCCACATCTCGTCCGCGTTGCAGCGCTCCCGCACCGGTCTGAAGCTGATGGGCGAACTCCTCGCCGACCACCGCGACGAGATCCGCCTCGGCCAGCTCGTCCCCGTCGGCGACCTCTACCCGGTGATCGCCAAGGGCGGCGACAAGCCGTTCACCGACAGCCTGAAGGTCGTCTTCGAGGCCGCCGACAAGCTCTACAAGACCAAGCTGCGGCCCTACCTGCTCAGCTCGTACGACATCACCGAGGACGACGTCGAGCAGTACCGCAACCGGCCCGAGTCCCTCACCGACCCGAAGCGGCTGGGCGGCTGCCGGATGTTCGTCGGCGACAACCGGCTCGTGTGCACGCTGCTGCTGTCCGCGCTCGCGCCCAGCGTGCCCGCGCTGTCCGAACTGACCATCCGGCGGCTCGGGGCGCTCAACCACGGGTCGGTCCTCGCTCCCATCCCGGGCGCCGAGGTCGGCATCATCAAGAACAAGGTCGCCGAGTGGGCGGCCAGGTTCCCCGAGATCAAGGAGACCGGCACCGACGCCAATCCCGGCGTCCGCCTCGAACTCTCCGGCGTCGACGTGGACTCCGTCATCGCCAACGCCCAGGTCAACGACAACCCCGGCAACCGGGTCGCGCTCGCCCGCCGCCTGCTGTCCGAGGAACTGGGCGTCGAGCACGGTCAGTTGAGCGACCAGCTCAATTTCACCTGGCGCGGCACCGCCCGCACCGCCGAGATCGTCTTTGGGAACGTCGCCGACGAGGACGAGCTGCCCGACCACGACCTGATGCCGCAGGAGGAGGGCCGCTGGCGGATCGCCATAGATCTCCCCTTCGACGAGGGCGAGTGGGGCCCGGTCGAGGACGTCAACCGCATCCAGCGGCTGCGCGAGCGCCAGCAGGGTGAGCGGTCCCGCACTATCGCCTGGCTGCCCGCGCACCTGTCCGCGCAGCGCTTCCAGGACTTCCGGCGCCTCGTCGTCATCGACAAGGCCCTCGCCGACGAGCACCGCTTCGACACCCAGTACGCCGGCCACCTCAACGCCGACAACCGCAGCCGCGCCAAGGGCCTCCTCGAAACCCAGCGCGAGGCCCTGCTCAAGCAGGTCAAGGGCGCCTTCAAGCAGGCGTACGGACTCGCCCAGAAGCAGGCCGCCGACGTCGTGCCCGACTTCGACGACCACCTCGTCGCACTGCCCGACGTCGACGGGCTCACCCTCTCCTTCGGGCAGAGCCTGCGCGACGGCATCCGGCACGTCGCGGGGAAGCTGCTCGTCCACCAGTACCCGGCCCACCCCGACCTCGACCCCGACGCCACCGGCATCGCCGTCAGGCCCGCCGACACCAAGAAGGTGTTCACCCATGTCCGGGCCGCCGCCGAGGCGCGCGACGGGCGGGTGGAGGTCCCGGCCGCCGACCGCAAGCTCATGCAGCGCATCGCCGGACCGCTGCGCCTCGGGCAGCAGAAGGAGGCGTACTTCGAGCTGTCCCGCTACTGGCCCGACCACTTCCGGCAGCTCGCCCGCTCCCAGGGCGTCACCGGGGACCTGTCCCTGATCACGCTCACCGACTGGACCGACCAGCCCGACCCGCGCGGCCTGCCCGACTTCCTCGCCCGGCTCGTCGTCGCCGCCTTCGCCGAGATGGACGACCGGGTGTGGGTGCGCGGTGGAACCGTCCTCGACCCCGCGCCCGAAGTGTCCGCGATCAAGGACCACGACGCGCTGCGCAGCCAGCCGCTGCCCGCCGAGACCGACTGGGACACCGCACGGCAGCGCTTCGAAACGATCTTCGGGGCGAAGCCACCCGCGCTGCGGCGCGGCCGGATGGTCAACCAGTTCGCCCGCCAGATCATCGAGGCCGCCCGCGGCCACCGGGACCACGCGGCCGACCTGGTGCACCAGTTGGAGGCCCACGCCTCCTTCCTCGGCCTCGACCAGACCGCCGACACAGGACGACTCGCCCTCGCCCGACGCTCCCTGGAACTGCTGGACGCGCTGACGGCGGAGGCCGGCAAGGGCGCGGCCGGGGCGAAGAAGACCGTGGAGGCCCTCGCCTCCTTCGACCTGGGCGAGACCAGCGCCGACCGGTACGGCACCTCCATCAAGAAGGCCCGCGCGGTCGCGGAGGCCGTCGCATCCGCCCCCTGGAGCACCCTGGAGCTCGCCGCCGGACTCGGCCCCGAGGGCGAGGCGCTGCTCGACTCGCTGCGCAACGTGGCCCGCGACGACCAGCGCACCACCGATCTGCGCGACACGCTCGCCCGCACCCAGCGCGAGGTCGTCGCCCTGATCAAGCGCAGCCAGGCCGCCGCCACCCCGCCGCCCGCACCCGTCACACCACAGGACCGGGCCGACGACCTGCCTCTGAACACCCCGTCCAGCGACCCCCGCATCTCCTACACCCAGACTCAGGAGACGCCCTCCTCGGCGAGCGGCGGCGGTACGGCGCGGAAGTCCGGGCGCCGCAGTACGACTGTGTCCCAGGCTGCCGCCGACCTCGGCGCTGAGCTGGCCGAACTGGCCGACCGCCACCCGAACGCGGCCATCGAGATCACCTGGCAGGTCATCGAATGACGGACACCGCCACCGCCGCACCAGGCGCAGTCCGACTGAACACCGCGACCGTCACCCAGTACCTGTCCTCCCAGACGCACCTGGCCTCCTCCCTGGCGGGGGAGGAGCAGGGGCGGCGCCGGGTCGTGCTACTGCGGTCCGCACCCCAGTGGGACGGCCCCGCCGAACCCGTCTGGGGCGAGGGCCGCACGGCCGGCGTCGCGGTCGCGCCGTCGCCGCTCGCCGTCCACGAACTCGTCCTCGACCACCTTGCGGGCCGCCGTCCCGGCCCCGCCGTCCTGGTCGTCCTCACCGACCGGGAGCAGCACGAACTCGACCCGGCGATCCTCGCCCGCGTCCACAAGCTGCGCATCGACACGGTCGACAGCTGGGACGTCGTCCGCGAGGCGTTCGGCGCCCGGCAGATAGACCCCCGGCTTAAGGACGTCAACTGGGCCGCCGAGGCACTCCTCGACGCCACCCCGCCCGGCGGCTGGTCGGCCGTGCCCGGCGGCTGGCTATCCCGCCAGTACGCCCTCACCTCGCTCGCCCAGCGTCGTCTGCGGCTGGGTCGCTACGACACTGAGGGCGGCCAGCGCCGCCCCGGTGACGACCGGCTCGACGCCCAGGCCCTGCTGCACTGGTCGACCCGGCCCGGCGCCCCCGAACGGCTCCTGGCCCTGCGCGGCCCCGAACGCGCCGGACTGGCCGCTTTCCTCGGTGAGGAGGACCAGGCGGGACTCGCCGGCCGCGCCCTGCTCGCCCTCGTCGACGCCGAACGCGGCGCGGACGCCGCCGCCTTCGGCCTCGTGTGCGCGGCCCTGTGGCAGCACGCCGAGCCCGCCCCCGAGACCTACCGGGCCCGGGGCCGCGCCGAACGCTACCTCGGTGACCAACCCCCGGCGGTCGGTGACCAGCTCGACGTCCTGGTGACCGTCTTCGGGCGGGCCGCCGAGGAGTACGTGGCCACGCTGCTGGCGGCCGGACACCGCATCGGAGGCACCGACGCCGACCAGGCCCGTGAGGCACGCCGCACCACCGGCATCGTGCTCGACCGGGCGTCCGCGCTGGCCCGCCAGTTCGGCGCGGAGGAGGCCATGGCCGCGAGCCCCGTCCTGCGCGGCGGACTCGAGGCCCGGTTCACCGCCGTCGGCCAAGCCCTGGCGGCGGGCGACACGGCCGCGGTGACGGACGCCGTCCGCCGCCTGGAGGACCACCGGCTCGCCGCCGAGTCGGAAGAGTCCGCCCGTATCGAACGCGCCCGCATGGGTCAGCGCCTCGCCCGCTGGCTGGCCACCGACCCGCCCGCCGACGCCCCCACCGTCGCCGACGCCATACAGCGGCACATCGCCGAGACCGGCTGGGCGGACCTCGCCCTGGAGCACATCGAAGCCGGCGGCGACCCGGACCCCGTCCTCAAGGCCGCCTACGACACCCTCGGCACGCGCGTCAGGGACCGACGGCGACAGATCGACGCGTCCTTCGCACGCTCCCTGGCCGTCTGGACGCAGGCCGGCACCCAGCCCGGCTCCATGTTCACCGTCGAGACCTTCCTCGACCGCGTGGTCGGCCCGGCCGTGCGGCGCGGGGAGGAGCGGCGGGTGCTGCTGCTCGTGCTCGACGGCATGAGCGCGGCCATCGCGAACGAACTCGGGGAGGAACTGCGTCGCTCCTGGGCAGAGTTCGATCCGTTGCCCGAGGGCAATGCCCCGCGCCGCCGGGCGATGGCCGCCGCCCTGCCCACGGTGACGGCCGTGTCCCGCACCTCGCTCTTCGCGGGCACGCTGATGAAGGGCACCCAGGCCGACGAGAAGCGGCTCTTCCCCGCACTGAAGCTGTGGGGCGGGGCCCCGGCCGCCGTGTTCCACAAGGACGACCTGCGCACCGAGACCGCGGGCGACACCTTCGGCCCGGCGCTCACGGAGGCACTGGCCGACGGAAGGACCCACGTCGCCGTCGTCCTCAACGCCATCGACGATCGGCTCGCCAAGGAGCAGAAGCTCGGCGACGGCGCCTGGCGGATCGACGACGTGCCCGGCCTGCGCGACCTGCTGCGGGTGGCGGCCACCCAGGGCATGGCGGTCGTCGTCACCAGCGACCACGGCCACGTCGTCGACCGGCACGGCACGAAGGTCGACACCGCCGCCGACCCCGCCTCCGCCCGCCACCGCCTGCCCGGCGGCGGCCCGCTCGCGGAACGCGAGATCGCACTGTCCGGGCCGCGCGTGGTCTGGCCCGAACCCGGCGCGTCCGTCGTCGCCCTGTGGGACGCCGACTCCCGGTACACCGCCCTCAAAGCCGGTTACCACGGAGGCGCATCCCTCGCCGAGGTCACCATCCCGGTGCTGGCCTTCCTGCCGTTCGGCGCGGAGCCGCCCAAGGGATGGCGGGAACTGGGCGACCAGCGGCCGACCTGGTGGGCCCCGGAGGAGGCCGGCAAGGCCCCGCTGCCGAACGAGCGCGCCGCCCGGCCGGTGGCCGCAACGGCTCCCGCTCCCAAGAAGCCGACGGGCAAGGCCAAGAAGGAGCAGGCAGAGGTCGCCCGGATGCACGAGGCGCTCTTCGACGTGGCGCTGGCGGCCGGGGGAGACGACGCCCTCCTCACCCCGACCGTCGTCTCCCGGACCGAAACGCTGGTGACGGCACTGCTCGACTCGGAGACGTACCAGGCGCAGCTCGGCGGACTGGCCCGCAAGCCGCAGCAGGAGCAGGTCCACAAGGCGCTCGCCGCCCTGCTGGACGCGGGCGGCACCCTGCCCGTGACCGCGCTCGCCCAGCGCGCAGGCATGCCCGTCACCCGGGGCGACGGCTTCGCCGCCGTCCTGCGGCAACTCCTCAACTACGACGGCGTACAGGTCCTGGAGACCCTGCCGGACGGCCGCACGCTGCGACTCCACGAGGCGCTGCTGCGTGAGCAGTTCGCCCTCGGAGCGGGCTGAGGACACGGCTCCGGGTGCCTCCAGAGCTTGTCTCGGAGGCACCGGACGCGGGGCGTGCCTCGCCCGCCGTCTCGCCGTGCAACAGCTCGCGGTCTGGAGAGTCCCGTACGACAGCGAGGTGTCCCACACCGTCGCCGTCGTCACGGCGGAACTGGTCGCCAACGCCGTCACCCACGGCCGACTGCCGGGGCGGGACTTCAGGTTCTCCCTGCTGCGGCTCCCGGGGCATGTTCGTGTCGAGGTGACTGACGCGCGCCCCGAACGGCTACTGCCGACAGTCCCCGCCGCCGAGGTCCGCTCACTCGAAGCGGACTCGGGACGGGGACTGCTCCTGGTGGCGGCGTACGCCGAACGCTGGGGCTGCGAGGTACGGGACACCTGCACGAAGACGGTGTGGGCCGAGATCGCGTGCCCGTACTGAGGAGCAGTCCCGCCCCGCTACCTCACGACGCGAACGCCCGCAGCACCTTCGCGAAGGTCGTCAGCTCGTCGATCATCTCCTGCGGAAGCGGCTTCTCGTCGAAGTGGGCGATCCGGTTACGGATGTCCTTCACCCGCTTCAGCAGGCCGACGAACTGCTCCCGGGGCATGTTCGGCCATTTCAACGCCTCCCAGTTGCGGTCGGCCCGCTCGGCGAACGACTGCTTCGTCTGGTCGCCGTCCAGGAGCCTCAGGTAGTCGCCGAACATGAGGTCCGACACCTGGCCGGTGCGATGCTCCGGTTTCTTGTTCGTCTGGACCGCCTTGATGGCCTCCGTGTCCAGTGCCGCGCCCAGGCAGCGGCGCAGCAGCGACTCGATCTCGCCCACGATGAAGAAGGGCCGCGCCGCCCCCTCGAAGCGTTCCGTGACGTCCGCGGCGGTGACGGTGCCCGAGAGGCAGCCGTCGTCGCCGCGGACGAGCAGGTAGCCGTGCTCGCGGACGACCGGGAGGGCGGTGAAGAACTCCTGGCGGGCGTCGGCGACGGGCAGGGAGTCCTTCTCCATCGCGTTGTCCAGGGTGGCCGGCTTCCCGGCCTCGTACATCTTGGCCACGGACCCCCAGGTGACGACCCCGTGGACCTGCGCCATGCCGGTGGTCACCGGCACTTGGGAGAGGCCCTTCGTGCGCATCAGGAAGGTCGTCTGGGACAGGGGCGTGCCGGGGCCCACGGACACCACGCCGCGTCGTGCCGACGGGATGTCGCCGAGCAGCAACCGCTGCGGCAGGGCGTGCGAGGGCAGGGCGTCGTCCGTCGCGTCGGCCTCGTCGCCCGCACCGGCCGGCGCCCGCTGTGCGGGAACAGACGCCAGCGGCACGACGTCGACGCTGCTGCGCAGACCGCAGACGGCGAAGTCCGGCAGCGTGGTCAGCCCGGCGTCCGTGAACGCCTGCGAGATGCGGTGCACCGTCCGGTGGTCGCGGACCCTGACCTGGAACAGGTCGAGGATCTCCTGCACGGACACGGTCCTGCCCTTGAGTGAGGCGACGTCCCGCTCGTGAGACCTGGTCGTCATCGGACGTCCGCCTCCGGCAGGTCGCGGAGCATCGTCTTCTTGCCCATGGCGGAGTGCACCAGGTCCTGCAACTGCTTGGAGCGGTCGCGGTAGAAGCGCTCGTAGTCGTTCTCGCGCAACGCGTCCGGATCGATCAGATGGGTGGACAGGACGTCGTCGAACCACTCGGGACGCATGTCGGACGCGGCGATCATCGTGGACAGGTACGACGACGGCGCCCCCGTCATGTCCATCGCCGCACGATAGGACAAGGGGGTCTTGTTCACGATCGAACCCGTGGGCAGGCCCTCGCTGTTGCCCCGCCGGAACCACGTCTTGGGGAAGATCTGCCGGATGTCCACGCCGTACTCGTCCAGCCTTCCGGGGCTGAGCGGAGCGTCCGTGTGGTGCCAGTCCACCGCCCCCTGCTTGATCAGCAGGGCGTAGATCCCCTTGTAGGCGGCACTGTTGCGGGTGCTGAGGGTGTCGAGGCGCTCGGCGAAGAAGAACGCCTCCGTGACCGTCTCGGGCGCCCTCTCGTCCTGTGCGATCCAGGGGACGAGCTGTTCGACGTCCTTGGTGAAGCGCGTCTCCGTGGAGCCGCCGTACATCTCACCGAGCACCCCGCACCAGTACCACTGCTCGATCTTCTCCTCCGCCCCCGGACCGTCGGTCCCCGTGTCGAGGATGGCGCGGACGGCCGCGAGCGGGACGAGCTGCGTCTTGTACGGCAGGTCGGCCGGGCGGACGATGCACTGCCGCTCCAGGAAGTCGGCTACCCACGCGAAGGCGTCGGCGAGCTTGGGCGCCAGGCGGACGAAGTCGGCAAGGGGCAGGTCTAGCAGGTCGCGGCGCTTGCAGGAGACCGTGGTCCCGACGCGCTCCTGCTTCCGCTCCCAGGTGCGTACCAGCGCGATGGCCTGCAGGAAGTCGATACTGCTCAGCCCGTTCTCCAGGCCGCTGTCGACGCGGCCGAAGACCGGGTACTTGCTCGCCAGGGCCTGCTTGATTTCCTGCCACACCACCGGAAGCTGGTAGTAGTCCCCGGTCCGCTCCACGTAGTCGCGGTCCCCGGCGTACGTGGCGGTGAGCAGTTCGAAGACGTTCAGCGGCACGCCGCCCGTGTTGACTCGCTCGAACACCGCGCAGACGGCGTCCATGGAGGTGGAGGCGGCCAGCCGGATCATCGGCACCTGGAAGGCGCGGACCTGCTGGAGGACCGCCTCGTCGAACTGGCCCCATAGGTCCCAGTTCCGGTCCTCGTCGGCCTTGATGTACGCCTTCTTCCACTCGTTGACGCGCTGGGCGTCGAAGACGAAGTGGAGGGGGAAGAGGCCGGCCGCGCACTCGGCCTCGGTGGTGCTCAGATCCAGCACCACGGTGCGGTTGAAGTCCGTCCGGAGCACCTTGTCGGCCGGGACGGACACGATGGCCTCGTCGCGGTCCGCAGCCTGCCCCACGGCCTTCGCGATGTCGACGTAGTACCACCGCTGGATGGGCTTGCCCCGGGCGTCCGCCGTCTCCACCGGGGCGTCCTGCCACAGGGACTGGAAGAGGGAGGTGAGACGTTGCTGCCCGTCCAGCAGCAGGAGGTCGGCCGCCGGATCCCCGTCCGGCCGTGCACCGGTGAGGGTCCGGGAGCGGAACCGGGTGGCGCCGCCGGTCTGCAGCGTCATCACGACGCCGAGCGGATAGTCCAGCGTGACCGTCGCGATGATCGCCCGGATCCGATCGTCGTCCCACTTCCAGTTCCTCTGGAAGTCGGGCAGTTGTAAGGAGCCCGAGGCGACGTCCGCCAGTACGTCCTTGAGCTTCACGTTGTCGAGCGCCGCCATGTGACTCCACTTCCCGCCCTGTTGCTTGTACAGAGAGTGATTCCAGCAGCGCTCTGTGGTGACGGTCAAGCCGGTTCACAGAGTCAGGTGCCGGGATCAGGACCCACGTCCCGGTTCGGCACCCCATGTGTCAGTTCGGTCAGGCCCTGCACGTGGACACGCGAACCACAAACGACCTGATCAGAAGCATCCGCGCACTCGGCGAACGCGCCGCTGCGGAACTCAAGCAACGCCCACGCGCCCTGCAGCACGTCACCCTCAACCCCAGCAGGATCAGCGACATCGCCCGTGCCGCCCTTGTCCTCAATGGAATCTGGAGATGATCACCGCTGAGAAGATAGCCGGGCACGCTGGTCCGTGATGACGCGGCTGCCCCTCTTGACTACCGGGTTTCCGTCGAGATCGGGTCGAGGTAGAAGAGGCACTGGACCGCGTTGAATTCGCCCACCTCGGCGACGAAGCGGAACTTGTCGGCTACACCGACGGTGGCGGGGATCTCCTTGCTGGTCAGTTTCAATTCAAAGACGTTGACGTCCTCGAACTTGAAGGCCGGGCCGACCGTCGTGTTCGGCCCCTTGTCGCCAGGGCCCAGGAGGAAGTCGTAGCGGGTGTCGTAGTCACCGTGGGGCGCCATGTGAACGATCGAACCGTTGAACGCGATTGTCTGGCCCTCATACCTGGTCGCGAAGTCCACGTTCGCGCCGTCGCAGGTGTCCGCCGTCTTCAGCAGCGCCGCGAACTCCGGGTTGTTCTCAGGCGTGATCACCTCAGCGGCAGCCGACTCGGCCGCGGTCGGAGTCGGCGTAGCGGAAGGCTTCTCGCTCGCAGCGGCCGTCGGCTTGGCTGACTCGTCCTTCTTCTCGCCTCCGTCGCTGAGGGCGGAGGCAGTGCCGATGACGATGGTCAGGATCACGAGCACGGCGGCCGCCGCACCGATCAGGAGCCACGGTTGAGGCTTCTTCGGCCGACGGAAGTCGAGGGTGGAGCGAAGCGTGCCCTGGGTCTGTTCCACGAACTCCCAGCCGTCCTTCTGCATCCTCGAGATCACCAAGCCGTCGGTGCCGCGAACGGTCTGCACGGTCTTGTACTCGTACTTGATCTCGTCGGCCATGTGCTCCGCGCCCCCAAATGCACTGTTCATACCAACTGCCTCGCGAGCATAGGGGACTTCGGCGGGAACCCCGACATCGCCGACGTCACCATCGGCCTCAAGCACGGAATTCGGACCAACGGGCACTCAACCGTGGCGAGCCGGCTCGCCAGGTCGAACGCTACTCTGTGACGGTTGTGGCGCAGGACACCGTCGATCCCGTACTTGCCACTCAACCGGATGCGATCCATGCCTGGGCGCTGGTGGCCATCTCGATATCCGCAGGAGCGCAAATCCGCCGCCGGTGTCCCGCCAGCAGGCGGGACAGGCGCACCACGAAGCGGCGCGGAACGTCGAGAGGCGCACCCTTTGCCTACGAACCGGACATCGTGATCCTTCGCCGAGGTACTGGTGCACAGGGAGATGGAACACTGGACCCCGTGAGCACCACCGGATCCATGCGCCCCGCACAGGTCAGCGCCGCCCGCCGCCGTACCGTCATCGACGCCCTGCGCCGCGGGGCCGTGCCCGAGAGCGGGCTCGACCTGCTCGCCACCGGGCTCGACCGGTTCGAGGCGGCCCTCGACGCGGAACTGGACGCCGTCGCGTCCGGCGGGTCCGTGTTCAAGGCCGTGCGCGGTGAGTACGGCTCCGGCAAGACCTTCTTCACTCGTTGGCTGGGGGAGCGGGCCAAGCGCCGCAACTTCGCCGTGGCCGAAATTCAGGTCTCCGAGAACGAGACGCCGCTGCACAAGCTGGAGACGGTCTACCGGCGGCTCACCGAGCGCCTCACCACCTCCAGCTTCCCGCCCAGCGCCCTGCGCCCGGTCGTCGATGCCTGGTTCTACGCCCTGGAGGAAGACGCACTCGCGGCCGGCGCGACCGAGGAGGAGCTGCCCGGCGAGGTGGAGAAGCTGCTCGTCGCGCGGCTCGCCGAGGTGTCCCGGCACGCCCCGTCCTTCGCCACCGCCCTGCGTGGCTATCGGACCGCCCTCGCCGACGGCGACGAGGCGACCGCCGCGGCCGTCCTGGCGTGGCTCGGTGGCCAGCCGCACGTCGCGGCCTCCGCCCGCAGGTCCGCCGGGGTGCGCGGCGACCTCGACCACTTCGGCGCCCTCGGCTTCCTGCAGGGCCTGCTCACCGTGCTGCGCGACTCCGGGCACACCGGGCTTTTCGTCGTCCTCGACGAGGTGGAGACGTTGCAGAGGGTCCGGTCCGACGCCCGGGACAAGGCGCTCAACGCCCTGCGGCAGCTCATCGACGAGGTCCACTCCGGCCGCTTCCCCGGCCTGTACCTCGTGATCACCGGGACACCCGCCTTCTACGACGGACAGCAGGGCGTCCAGCGCCTGGCCCCGCTCGCCCAGCGACTCGCCACCGACTTCACCACCGACCCGCGCTTCGACAACCCCCGGGCGGTACAGATCCGACTGCCCGGCTTCACCCAGGAGTCTCTGGTCGGCCTCGGCGTCACCATCCGAGACCTCTACGCGGACGCCGCCACATCCCCCGAACGCGTGCGGACGGTCGTCGACGACGCCTACGTCGCCGACCTCGCGCGGGCCGTCGGCGGGGCACTGGGCGGGAAGGTAGGCGTGGCGCCCCGACTGTTCCTGAAGAAGCTCGTCGGGGACGTCCTCGACCGCGTGGACCAATTCGACGACTTCGACCCCCGGCAGCACTACAAGCTGACCGTCGCGAGCAGCGAGCTCACCGACGTGGAGCGGAACCTGGCCGCCACGGTCGTCGGCGGTTCCGCGTCCGCCGACGACATCGACCTGGAGCTGTGATGGCGGACGCCGACAGCCCGGCCGGGGCGGAACCGACCGGTGGAGAAGCCGACGTCCTCGACCGGCTTGACCCCGTCGTCCTGCACCACATCGTCAACACGCTCGGCTGGCCAGACCTGCGCCCCCTCCAGCGGGCGGCGATCACCCCGCTCATGGACGGCGAGGACGCCGTCCTGCTGGCACCGACGGCCGGCGGCAAGACCGAGGCGGCCTGCTTCCCGCTGCTGTCGGCGATGGCTGAACACCGGTGGACCGGAACCTCGGTGCTGTACCTGTGCCCACTCAAGGCGCTCCTGAACAACCTGGTCGGCCGCATCGACACCTACGCCCAGTGGCTGGGACGACGCGCGGCGCTCTGGCACGGCGACACCAAGGAGTCGCAGCGGCAGCGCATCCGCACCGAATCGCCGGACATCCTGCTCACCACGCCCGAGTCGCTTGAGGCGATGCTGATCGGGGTCAAGACCGATCACGCCCGCTTGCTGGGGAGCGTACGGGCCGTCGTGGTCGACGAGGTGCACGCCTTCGCGGGCGACGACCGGGGCTGGCACCTGCTCGCCGTGCTCGAACGGCTGGAACGGGTCACCGGCCGTCCCATCCAGCGGATCGGCCTCTCGGCAACCGTCGGCAACCCCGCCCACCTACTGCACTGGCTGCAGGGCGCGGGCGCGGGGAGCCGTACCGGGCAGGTCGTGGCCCCAGGGGTTCGCTTCCCGGCGTCCGACGGGGCGGGCGACGACGGCGACGCGACCGCCGCGGAGCAGACCTCCAGACCGGCGGGTGACGTGGAGCTGGACTACGTGGGGTCCCTGGACAATGCCGCGAAACTCATCGCGGCGCTGCACCGGGGAGAGAAACGGCTCGTCTTCTGTGACTCGCGGGCGCAGGTCGAGCAGCTGGGTGCAGCACTGCGGGCCCGCGAGGTGACCGTGTTCCTCTCCCACGCCTCCCTCTCCGTCGACGAACGCAACCGTTCCGAGCAGGCCTTCGCCGAAGCCCGCGACTGCGTCATCGTCTCCACGTCCACCCTCGAACTCGGCATCGACGTCGGCGACCTGGACCGCGTCATCCAGATCGACTCACCGGCCTCCGTCGCCTCGTTCCTGCAGCGCGTCGGCCGCACCGGGCGGCGTGCGGGCACGGTGCGCAACTGCCTGTTCCTCACCACCCGCAAGGACTCGCTGCTGCAGGCGGCGGGTCTGCTGCTGCTGTGGTCGCGCGGGTGGGTGGAACCCGTCCTCCCGCCGCCCGAGCCGCGTCACCTCGTGGCACAGCAGCTCCTCGCCGTCACCCTGCAACAGCACAAGCTGGGCGACCAGTTGTGGGACCGGCAATGGAACGGCCTCGCACCCTTCGACCGGTCGGCGGCGCCCATCCTGCGCCACCTCACCGAGGAAGGATTCCTCGACACCGACGGCGGCCTCCTGTTCGTCGGCCCGGAGGCGGAACGCCGTTTCGGCAAGCGGCACTTCATCGAACTCACGGCGTCCTTCACCGCACCGCCGCAGTTCACCGTCCTGTCCGGGCGTACAGAGATCGGCCGCACCGACCCGAGCGTGCTCACCGAGGAACGGCCCGGCCCTCGTCGTCTGCTGCTCGGCGGACGGAGCTGGCAGGTCACGTACATCGACTGGCTGCGCAAACGCGTCTTCGTCGAACCCGCCGACAGCGGCGGCGTCGCCAAGTGGATGAACGGCGGCATCGCCGGACTGTCGTACGCCCTGACACGCGCCATGCGCGAGGTCCTACTGGGGGCGGCCCCTCCGGTGACCCTCACCCGGCGCGCTGAGGCATGCATGGCCGAACAGCGCGAGACCGACGCACCCGACACCGTGCTCCCGGGCGGCACGCTGATCACGCGCGTCGGCAGCGACGTGCGCTGGTGGACCTGGGCCGGCTACCGCGCCAACGCCACCCTCGCGGCCACCCTCCAGTCGGTCAGTGATCCGTTGCAGCGCCCCACCGACAGCTGGGTCCGCCTGCGTGAGGACCTCACTCCGGCCGACTGGCGCACGGCCCGCGAGAACGTCGGTGAGAGCCTCGTCCTGCCCGACGTGGACCCCCGGGCCGTACGCGGTCTCAAGTTCTCCACCGCTCTGCCGGAACGCCTCGCCGTCGCCACGGTCGCGGCACGCATGGCCGACTTCGACGGCGCCCGTGCGGTGCTCGGGGAGTCGGTACGGTTCCAGCACGACGACTGACGGTCCGCAGGTGGGCGTCGGACCAAGGTTTCCTTTGGTCCGGACGCCCGCCCGTCGGCCGCCCTCAGCCGCTGAGGGAGCCGTCCTCCACGGACACCAGACCTGCCGGGCCTTCCTCGACCGCGTTCCTGGCGATGAGCGCGTCGATGTCCTTGTCGAAGGCGGCCCGGATGTCGGCCCCCAACCGCAGCCAGCCGAAGAACCGGGCCGCTTGCCTGGCGAGTTCCTCGCGGCGCAGGCATGGAGGCTCGGAAAGGACGCCCAGCAGGGCCACCTGACGCTCGGTCGGCGGAACATGTGAGACCTTCTTGCGGTCGAAGTCCGCACTGGGCGTACGGGCCGTCGCCACCTCACGACCGGGCAGGTCCCACGCCGTTCCCGTCCGCACCGCGGACTCTCTGCCGGCCAGCCGCTTCAGCGCCTTGCGGACGCTGGCCTGCACGATCCGGCCCGCACGATCGAGGTCCCAAGCCTCCCTCATCCTGCCGATCAGTACGTCCTCTTCGATGGGACCCTCGACCGAGATGATGTGAGGGGCCACGTCCGCGACCAGATCGACCGCCTCGGCCTCACGCAGATCGATGCTGCCGAGGCCCGTCCACCTGCCCAGGGCGCGCCGCAACTCTTACAGCTCCGCGAGACGCGTGGCGCGGTAGGGCGTGCTCCAGCGCGAGCGGTCCGACTCCTCGACGGGAACGATCTCGACCTCCGCCGTCACCGGCTCGGACACGACCGCCGTTTCCGGTTCCGCGGCCGGCGCGTACGGATCGACCGCGCACGCCGCTTCGACCGCCTCGCGCAACCGCCGCTGTGCGTCCTTGCGATTGCGGTACCGGTCGGTTCCCCAGATGCGGTGGAGGTTCCGCCCCAGGCCACGCAGGATCTCCTTCCGCAGCCGGTCACGGTCGCGTGCGGCACGCGAGGAGTGGTACGTCGCGCCGTCGCACTCGATCCCGAGCGCGTACGACCCGGGAGCTCCCGGATGCCGGACCGCCATGTCGATGCGGAAACCGGCGACACCCACCTGGGGCTGTACGTCGTAGCCCCAGTCACGCAAGGTGGCGAGCACGTCCTCCTCGAAGGGACTCTCCGGCGCCGCGTCCGCGTCGGGCGCCGCCGTGGCCAGGATCGCCGGGCCCTGCTCCGCGTACTGCAGATAACGCTTGAGGTGCTGGACGCTCTTGTTCGCGCTGTCCGGCAGGTCCCCGCCGTGGAAGGACGCCACGACCTCCATCCGGTGCCGCGCCCGGGTCACGGCCACGTTCAGCCGCCGCCAGCCGCCCTCGCGGTTGATCGGACCGAACTGGGCGCGCAGCTTGCCCTGCGCGTTGGGGCCGTAGCCGATCGACAGGATGATCACGTCGCGTTCGTCACCCTGCACCGTCTCCAGGTTCTTCACGAAGAAGCCGCCCAGACGGTCCTCGGTGAAGTACTCGTCGAGGTCGGGCCGCATGAAGCACGGCTTGAGTCGCTGCACGACGTCCCGCGTCTCGTCCAGAAGCAGTCGCACCGGCTTGTGCCGCCGCTGGAGCTTCACCTGACGGCGCAGGACTCGCGGCCCGTTGTCGGGCCCGTCCAATGCCACGACCGTTGCCGCCTCCGCCCCAACGCAGGCTCTCACACGGATGTGCGGTGCCATGGTCCCGCTCTCGAGGATCTTGACGTGAGCCGGAACCAGTCGATACTGGTGCAGCACGCGCAGTCAGCTGTCCATAGCAGTGTCGGCACGAGGCGGGGGGAATGGTGCGCGTTCGAACCCAGTCTGCGGTCCACCAGTCCACCAGCAGTGCGACTTCTGGGCTGAGCACTGACGAACCGCGGTCCCCTCCTCATGCCATCCTTCCAGGCGGTGCCGATGAAGAAGAGACTGTCCGGCGCGGGTGCCGTTCTCGGCGTCCTCGTCATGGTGGGCGTGCTGGCGTCGCCGGCGTCGCCCCTGGACCCGCAGCAGCGTCACCACGCCGCCCTGCCCCTGGGCCCGTCCGATCTGACCGAGACCCGTACCACGACCACCCTGCAGCCGGGTGTCACCCTCACCCGCATCGTGCGCGGTGACGACGACCCGGCGCTGCACTGGACGGTCGAGGTCTCCATCCCCGCCGGTGACACCTCACCGGACCCCGACGCGCCACCGACCGCCCTGAAGGACAGGGCGAGTGCCGACGAACTGGCCGCCGCACTCGAGCGGGACGGTTTCGCCGCCCGGGTCGAGGAGGTGACGACGGCGAAGGTGGCCGACTACGCCGGCGGCACGCTCGGGTGGCGGGTCCGCATCGGCTCCTTCGCCTCGCAGTCCGCGGCGACGTCCGAACGCGCGCGGCTGAGGGCGGCCGGTCACACGGGAGCCGCCGTGTACACCGGCTGGGACGGCGCCGCCACGGACCGCGGCCCCTGGCGCGTCGACGTGCTCACCATCGACCCGCGCACGTTCCGCGGCGACTTGGCGGCCTCGTACGGCCCGGACCTGGAGAACCGCGAGACCACCAGCGAACTGGCGAAGGCGGCCGGCGCGACCGCGGCGGTCAACGCCGGGTTCTTCGTCCTCGACCCGAAAGCGGGCGCGCCGGGCGATCCGGCCGGCGTGGGCGTCTACGACGGACGCCTGTTGAGCGAACCGGTGAGTGGACGCCCCGGCCTGGTGGTCCACGACAACGGCCGACGGACGGAGATCACCCGGCTCACCTGGCGAGGACAGGTCATCGGTCATGACTCCTCCCTGCGCCTGAACGGCGTCAACCGCGTCCCCGGCCTGATCAGGAACTGCGGCGGCACCGAAGGCGACCTTCCGACCTCGCTGCCCCTGCACGACGTCACCTGCACCAACCCCGACGAACTCGTCGCCTTCACACCGGACTACGGTCGACGCACGCCGCAGGGCGAGGGACTCGAGGCCGTACTGGACGCCCGGGACCGAGTCGTCGAGCTGCGCTCACCCCGCGGTGGGCCGCTCCCGGACGGCGGCAGCTCCGTCCAGGCAACCGGCCGACACGTCGCCGAGCTGACCGGACTCGCGCGCGTCGGCGACCGCCTGCGCGTCAAGGCGACCCTGCTGGACGAACGCGGACACCCGGTCGCTCCCTCACCCCGTACCGACATCCTGAACGCCGGCCCCGAACTGGTCCGCGACGGACGGCTCCACGTCACACCCGCCACCGACGGCATGGTGCACCCGGGCGACCCGAGCTGGTACTACGGCTGGGTGCACAAGCGCAACCCGCGCACCCTGGCCGGAGTGGACGCCGCCGGCCGTACCGTGCTCGTCACCGCCGACGGACGCGGCACCGACGCCCTCGGGCTCAGCATCGGCGAGAGCGCCGAGGTCGCCAAGGCACTCGGACTGCGCGACGCGGCCAACCTCGACGGCGGCGGCTCGACCACGATGGTGGCCGACGGCCATGTCATCAACGACCCGTCCGACGCCGCCGGCGAACGCCCGGTCGGAGAGGCCTTGTTGGTCCTGCCCCGCAGGGACTGAACCGCCCCGGGTCCGGTGGAGGTCCGGGACCTGTCCCGAGTCGCGTGGAGTCGGGACAGCCGTGACGGTCAGTCCAGGTCGGCCTGCCACAGGTCGGGGCCGAAGACCTCGTACTGGATGTCGCGCGGGGCGACCCCCTGCTCGATCAGCCGGCTTCGTACGGCCTGCATGAAGGGCAGAGGCCCGCACAGGTAGTAGAGGGCGTCGCCGGGGACGTCGACGGCGGACAGGTCCATCTGTCCCTCGAAGACGCCGTTCACCGGTTCGAGGCTGTGCGTGTCCTTTTCGTACCAGAGGTACATCCGTGCGTCCCGCAACGCCAGCACGTCGTTGATTACTTGCCGCCGCAGCGGGAAGGACGCCTCGTCGAGGTCGGCGTGGAGAAGGGTGATCGACAGCCCGGAGTCGGCCGCGACCAGGTGGGACAGCATTCCCGCCATGGGGGAGATGCCGATGCCCGCGCTGGCGAACACCACCGGCCGTCCCGAGTCGTCGAGCACCACGTCGCCGTACGGCAGCGACAGCGTCAGGACGTCGCCCACCCCGACGGAGTCGTGCAGCAGCGCCGACATCTCGCCGTCGGGGTCGCCGCCCTCGCCACGCACCCGCTTCACCGAGAACTGGCGGTGCTCGCCGTCGTCGGCGCGGGTCAGGCTGTACTGGCGGGGCTGGAGCTTCCCGTCGGGCATCCGCATCCGGACGGTGACGTACTGGCCCGGCAGTGAGGTCTTCACCAGGCGGTCGTCGTTCCGCTTGACCACGAAGGTGACCACCTCGTCGGTCTCCTTGATCTTCCGCTCCACCCGCCAGTCCCGCCAGACCGTCTCCGGCCGGACCCCGCGGGCGCTGTAGAGGCCGCGCTCCTGGTTGATCAGGGCGTTGGCCATCAGCCAGTACACCTCGTCCCAGGCCGCGGCGACCTCCTCGGTGACCGCGTCGCCCAGGACGTCGCCGATCGCCCACATCAGGTGGTCGTGGACGACCTGGTACTGGTCCGGGCGGATACCGAGCGAGGCGTGCTTGTGGGCGATCCGGCGCAGTAGTTGCTCCGGCACCCGCTCCGGTGTCTCCACCAGGGTCGTCGCGAACGCGGCCACCGAGCCGGCCAGGGCCTGCTGCTGGTGGCCGTGCGCCTGGTTGCCGCGGTTGAAGACGCCGTCGAGGAGTTCGGGGTGTGCGGAGAACATATGCCGGTAGAAGCGCTGGGCGATCTCACCGATGTGGTCGGCGACCACGGGGAGCGTGGTGGTGATGACGGGACGGGACGTGTCGGAGAGCATGTGCCTTCCCTCCGGAACGGGCGGGGACTCCTGGCCCGCTCCAGGTACCCGCCCCCTCCTGCGCGACACGGCCTGCCGGCAGTCGGACAGTCCCCACGGGCTGCATGATCAGCGTCAGCCCCTTGAACGAGTGAGGGTGCCGACCCGCACGGTGGGCATCTCCGCCGGCGCGGCGTCGGCGGCGCGCAGCTTCGCGGTGGGGATGCCGACGGTCTCCAGCCACGCTCGCACCCGGGTGGCGAGCGCGTCCGGCTCGGCCTCTCGGCGCGGGTTGTCGGGTCCTCCACCCACTGCCGGACGGCGTCACGGTGCAGGAGCGGGACTCTGCGTCAGGCTGCGGCCAGCGCGACCGCGACCGCCCAGCCGAGGTAGCCGAGGTTGACCGCCAGCCGCGCCGCCACGCCGACCGGCCGCCACAGCACGCTGGGGTGACGGCGGTGTGCGTGCCGCAGCGCATCGAGGTGCGAGACGAGGTAGACGGTGATGAGACAGGCGGCCGACCAGGCGCCGACCGATCGGCTCGTGGGCGCCAGGATGAGTGCGCCCACGAGGAGCTCCGCAGCTCCACTGGCTGCCACGAGCAGGTCGGCACGACCGAGCCAGGACGGCACCAGGGACCGGAAGTACCCCGGGAACACGAAATGCGAGCAGCCCGCCAGCAGGATGAATACCGCCAGGGCGACGGCAGCGATAGAGTCCATGGCGCGATGATCGACGCATTCCGCGCATGGACGCTTGAACAAAACGATCGACGACTCGTCTTCGCCACCGGTGCCCGGGCAACGATGTTCGCCGAGTCCGGTGCCTCCGGCGTCGCCCGTCATCAGCACCCGGCCTGGAAAGTGGTGCTGCCGATCGGTGGCCACGCGAAGATCGGGCAGGACGGCGGGCACTCCCGCACAGCGGCCGGGCTGATCGTGCCCCCACAGCTCGCCCACACCTGTGCGGCGACGTCCTCCTATGCCGCCCTGTTCGTCGATCCCTGGCTCGTACGGGCCGACGTGGGGCTGGTACGGCTTGACGTCTCCACAGTACGGCGCCTGATCGCAGCCCTCGGCCCCGTCGGCATCGACGGACCAAGCTCTGCGCCCGACCTGGCCGCGGCCTACAGCGAGCTCGTCACTCTCCTCGGGGCCGCGCCCGTGCTCGATGCGAGGGTGGCTCACGCCTTGCGGGAGATCATGCGCCCGGGTCCCCGCACCTCCCTTCACGCGATCGCCGCCGACGTCGGGCTGTCGCCGTCGCGGCTGCGCGCCCTGGCCCGCGAGTCGGTGGGAGTCCCACTCGCCCGGTTGCGCCGATGGGGACGGCTGCGGCACGCGATCGCCCACCTGCCCCACACATCAGTGGCCGGGGCCGCGGCCGATGCGGGCTTCGCCGATCAGGCCCATCTGACCCGGACATCCAGCAACTTGCTCGGACGCACTCCGGCGTCCATTCGCCGCGCGGCACCCGCCGCACGCCACTGCTGATCTCGGGACGTGTCATTTCCTCTGCCATGCCCCCGGACGATCGGCGATCACCATCGTCCGGGTCGACTGCCGGCTCCCCGATCCGACGGGCTTGTACCGGCCGTCTGATCAGCCCACCTCGCGGCGAGAAAAGAAGCAGCGCCGCATTCGGTCACCGATCTCACCCACGACGATCACCAGCGCAGCACTCGCCGCGCACCCCGCAAGGCTCGCTGACTGACCGAGCATCTTGTCCAAGAGCCAGAAAACAGCGGTGACAGCTGCCCACCACATAGCCCACAGGCAGATCACAGACCACCAGCGTCGCCTCTTCACGGCAGCACGGTACGTCTTCCGGTGTCCTCCTCAGGATGGCCGGAGTTCGAGAACAGCTACTGCCGGTAACCGGCCCTCGCGAAGTGGGCGGCCATCAGTACGTTGGTCTGGTCCGTCCCGGCCACGACACGGTCCACGCTCTCGTCGGCGAGCTTGTGTGTGGCCTCGACGAGCAGGTCATAGGCGTATCCGTGGCCGCGGTGCTCGGGCACCACGCCGATGTAGCCGATGAGAGGGTCTCCGTAGTGGCGGCCGGGGACGCTCAGGCCGACGAGTTCCCCGGCGGAGTCGTAGGCCGGGCGACACCACCCGCGCGGGCTCGGCAACCAGCGCACATGGTCCAGCTCTTCCTGGGCGGCCGCCTCCAGCACGGATGTGGCGACAGTGCGGCGCACATGGGCGTCGAGGCGGATCGCGCCTACAGATCTTCCTCGCACTCAGTGACGGAAGGCGGTGCGGCCTCGATGATCGTGGCCATGCCGACAACCGGCCTGCCCTCGTGCATGGTGATCACATCGCCGGGCTGCACACGGCGCCACTGTTCGGGGCTGAGTGGCGCCAAAGGGACCGTCGCGCCTTCTCCCGGGGCCAGGCCGGGCGCACCCTCCACCCACAGTCGCGCAACGTTCACTGCCTGCCCGCCGTCGGGCGCCCGGTTGCCGATGTCCCAGAGCGGCCGCAGCTGCCCCTGCCCGGAGAACGCGGTCCGACGTCCGCCCTCCTCCGTGCTCAGCAGGCTCAGCCTGGCCCGGAGGGTGCCGTGCTGCGTCTCCCAGGCCCGCCACTCGCACCAGTCGGCGCTGTGCTCCAGCATCATCTGGCGGGCGGCGTCCGCGAGTAGCGACCAGAATCGCAGGGAAACAGGGTGCTCGTCCGCGATCTCCATCAGGAGGTCGAGGACGAACTCCCGTTCCTGTGCACGGAACCGTGGAACGTGGAGCTGCAGATCATGCCGCAGCGGCAGCCGTACCACGCGGGCACGGACGGACCGATGCGCCTCCTGGAGGCCCCGGAACGCCAGTGGCTCGGGTACGCGGAGGGTCAGAAGACCGGGCAGTCGGTGTCCGGCCGAGAAGCGGTGAGCGTGATGCGGATGTGCTGTGCCAAGCTGCGCTCGCAGGCACTGTCCCCGGTGGAGTCGGTGGAGTTGTCGCAGAGGACGCGAGGAGCGCCAGGAACACCGTCAACGAGCTGGACTGGTTCAAGAGCAGCTACAGCGGATCCGAGGGCGACGACTGCGTGGAGGTCGCGCACGCCCCCGGAGCCGTGCACGTGCGCGACTCCAAGCAGCAGGACGGTCCCCGGTTCACGGTCTCCCCTTCCGTCTGGGGTGATTTCCTCGGATGTGCGGGGGGCTGAACGGTCTGTGCCGCCATCGGCCCGCGTGATCCGGAGTCCCCGATTCTGATCATGCGGGCCGTAGGCCAGGTAGTCCCGCTCTCTCGAACGCGGGCCGGACATCGGCCTCATCCTCCGTGAAAAAGCCGTGGCTCCGCCCGCTCACCCCTCCCTACACTCGGCAACGAGCAGGCGCTGCCTCGATGTGGGGTCGCGCGTTCGAGACCGTGAGGGAAGTCCGGCCATGCGTGACCACACTGCTGCAGCCGTTCTCCGGACCCGGTCCGTCCGCTCCGAGGTGCTCCTCGTGTCCTCGGCCATCCGGTGCCCGCTGCGCGGCCGGTACCGGTCCTCGACAAGAAGGCCCGACCGACCTGCAGGAGACGACCCGAAGCGCCCCCCGGGTCCCAAGCCAAGCTCGCAGGACTCCTGGGACACAGCGTCAACGGCTCCTACATCATTGGGACATGCAGCAACTCGAGGCGCAGGAAGTGTCCCTGCACAAGGTGTTCAGCAGCGACTACGACTTCAGGATCCCGGACTACCAGCGGCCGTACGCCTGGGACGTCGAGCAGGCCGTCCAACTGCTCACCGACTTGGAGGAGTCGCTGGACAGGGGGACGGACGAGCCGTACTTCCTCGGCTCCATCGTGCTCGTCAAGGCGAAGGGCAACGCGCCCGCCGAGGTCATCGACGGCCAGCAGCGTCTCACCACCCTGACCATCCTGCTCGCCCTCCTTCGCGATTTGACGGAGGACCCCGACCTGCGCAGTGATCTCGACAAATTGGTCACGGAGCCCGGCAACAAGGTCCGCCGGCTCGCTCCCAAGCCCAGGGTCACCCTGCGGATCCGCGACGCCGGCTTCTTCCAGCAGTACGTCCAGACGAAGGAAGCCACCGAGGCACTGCGGACCCTGAAGGAGGAGACGCTGCCGACGGACGCGCAGAAGGCCGTCCTGCGCAACGCGAAGGCGCTGCACGCGATACTCGTCGGCTGGTCGGAGGAGCGCCGGCTGGATCTCGTGCAGATGCTTGGCGAGCGCACCTTCCTGGTCATCGTCAGCACCCCCGATCTGGACAGCGCGCACCGCATCTTCAGCGTCATGAACTCCCGGGGCATGGACCTCTCGCCCACGGACATCTTCAAGTCGCACATCATCGGTGCTCTGGACGAGAAGACCTCGGAGGAGTGCGCCCGCAAGTGGGAAGACGCGGAGGAGGCTCTGGGCCGAGACGACTTCGCCGACCTCTTCCTCCACCTGCGCATGGTGTTCGCCATGAAGCGGGCAGAGCGGGAACTACTCAAAGAGTTTCCCGGGCAGGTGCTCAGCCACTACCTGCCCGGCAAGGCCGAGTCGTTCGTCAATGACGTCGTCGTGCCGTACGCGGACGCCTACGTGCAGATCCGCGACGCCAGCTACTCGGCGTCCTCTGGGGCGGAACAGGTCAACGCCTGGTTCAAACGCCTTCAGCAGGTCGACAACAACGACTGGCGGCCCGCGGCCCTGTGGGCGCTGCGTAACCACGGTGACGACCCTGCCTGGCTCGACGAGTTCTTCGGCGCACTGGAGCGGCTGGCGGCCAGCATGTTCATCCGTCGCGTCTACACCACTCCCCGCGTCATGCGTTACGCCGACCTACTGCGCGAACTCGACGCAGGCAAGGGCCTGGACGCGACGTCCTTTGCCCTGACGGATGCGGAGAAGGCCGAGACACTCGCGCGCCTGGACGGCGACATCTACCTCGTCACCAGGACCCGCAAGTACATCCTGCTGCGTCTGGACGAGATGCTGGCCGGAAAGCCCGGGGTCTCGTACGACCACGCCCTGATTACCGTCGAGCACGTGCTACCGCAGAACCCGAAGCAGGGGTCGAAGTGGCTGCGGCACTTCACCGACGAGCAGCGCAGTGAGTGGACGCACCGGTTGGGCAACCTCGTCCTGCTCAACCGGACGAAGAACGCCTACGCCCAGAACTACGACTTCACCGAGAAGAAGACCAAGTACTTCACCGGCAGGCACGGCGTCTCCACGTTCGCCCTGACCAGCCAGGTGCTGCAGCACCAGGAGTGGGTGCCGGAACTGCTGCAGAAGCGGCAGCGGCGGCTCCTGGGGCTGCTGGCCGACGAGTGGGATCTGTAAGAGTCAGCGACAGCAGCCTGCAGGGCTCATGTGTCTGCAGGCTGCTCGCTCATCCAGGAAGCTCGGCTCGGGAAATGGCGGACAAGCCGGCGATGAGCTGGGCAGACCAGTCGGGGTGGGCGTTCAACTCGTTGGGGAAGTGTATGAACGTCTGCTTGCCTTGGACGAGCAAGCGTCCGGAGAAGCTCGTGGCTGACGCCGCGCGGCCCTGGAAAACCGTCAGTTCCCAGTCAGTAGGGTGGGAAGTGTCCCTAGCGGCCCTGCACAGTGCGAACTGGCACTCAGGCGTTGCCTTGAAGGCGAAGTACCCATCCTCTGCTATGGACCGGAAGAGGCTTTCTTGCTCAGGTCGGGGATGGACTCTACGTACCAGCAGTGGATGCCAGTCCGTGTCAGGGCTTTTGGAGGCGAGGTCGACGGCTAGGCGCTTGCGAAGCTCCTGATGGTGAAACGCGATGCTCAGCCTGGATCCACCGCATGACGGCTGGGCTGCGGAAGGCGGAACGAGAAGAGGTGCCTGCTGACCTGCGATGATGGGAGTTCTCACGCTTCCATCCGCTGCAACCAGCAAGGCACCTCGTAAGTGAAATCCTCCCACAGTCCGGCGGCGGTGTTCGCCGCGTTCGACGAACCGAATCTGATCGCGCATGCCGGGCTGGTCCCGGCCGTCCGGCTGGCCGAGCGGTGCGACCTGCCGCGTCTGGTCGCCGAGAAGGTGAAGCTGACCGGCGCGAAGAACGGCGCGGGCACGGCGGCGGACGCAAAGGCCCTGTCCGTCGTGGCCGGGATGGTCGCCGGCGCGGACAGCATCGACGACCTGGATGTGCTGCGGCACGGTGGCCTGCCCCGCCTGTTCGGCGGGGTGCGGGCTCCGTCCACGCTGGGCAGCTTCCTGCGCGCTTTCACCTGGGGGCATGTGCGCCAACTCCAGTCGGCGACACGTGCGTTCACCTGCAACCTGGCCGCGCATACCGGGCTGGTGCCGAAGGGCGACGAGGTGGTGTTCGTGGACATCGACTCCAAGGTCAAGCAGGTCTACGGGCCGGCCAAGCAGGGCGCCTCCTTCGGCTACACCAAGGTCCGCGGCCTGCACTTCCAGATCGTCACGGTCAAGACGCCCACCTGCGCGCCGGTCATCGTCGCCACCAGACTGCGCAGGGGCTCGGCAGGCTCCGGCAAGGGGGCGGCGAGTCTGCTGCGCGAGGCCCTGGCCACGGTGCGGGCCATGGGGATCACCGCGCAGATCATCGTGCGCGCCGACTCGGCGTTCTTCTCCCACAAGGTCGTCGACGCCTGCAGGAAGGCCGGGGCCCGGTTCTCGCTGGCGGTCGCGGTCGGGAAGAAGATCCGCGAAGCGATCGCGCCCATCGCCGAGGACGCCTGGACACCGATCGAGTACACCGACGCCGTCTGGGATGACGAGGAGGAACGCTGGGTTTCCGACGCGGAGATCGCTGAGGTCCCGTTCACCGCGTTCACCAGCAAGAAGAAGCAGTTCCACACCACGGCCCGGCTCATCGTGCGCCGCGTGAAACGCCTGAACCCGAAGACGGTCCCGGAAGGGCAGGCCGAGTTGTTCGGCGTTTGGCGCCACCACGCCATCTTCACCGACAGCCGCTTCGAGCTGGTCCAGGCCGAGCCGATGCACCGCGAACACGCCGTCGTCGAGCAGGTCTTCGCCGACCTGGAGAACTCCGCGCTCGGCCATCTGCCCTCGGGGAAGTTCACCGCGAATGCCGCCTGGCTGACCCTGGCCGCCACCGCCTACAACCTCACCCGGGCCGCCGGCCACCTCGCCTCCGCCTTCCACGCCAGGGCAAGGACCGGCACCATCCGCCGCCACCTGATCCACGTTCCGGCCCGGATCGCCGCCAAGGCCCGGACGATCACGTTCCACCTCCCTCAACGCTGGCGGTGGGAAGACGACTTCACCGACCTGTGGACCGCCACCGGACAGCGCCTGCGCACCTGAACTCGCTGCCCCGACCTGCCCGCCTACCGCCCGTGGACCTTGGAGAACCCGCCACCGGAACGGCCATCCGGCACACAGCCCTGCCCGAAACCGGAAAACCCGCCCGAAGACGGGTCACACCGCGCGATCAAAATTCATGCGGTGGATCCAGGCTCAGTAGCTGCTTGGCGGCGTCGTCTACTACCCGGTAGGTGTTCGGCCAGCGTTCTTCCCACCGGTCTCCAAGTGCCGCATCGACCCAGGATTGGAGCAGATTGTCCAACGGCCCGGCATAGTGATTGCGTCCGGCTTCCTCCATGGCAAGGCGGATGGCGCCGGGAAAGCTTTTGGCGCGGTCCTGGTCCTGTTGCCGTTCGAACCTGTCAGGGTCGGTTGTTTCCAGGTGTGCGTTTTCGATCTTCAGCAGCCTGACCAGCAGCTTCCTGCGTCCGTAAGCGCCGATGGGCATTCCGCGCAGCGCGTCCGCCACCGCGTCGTCGGCGCACCACGCCTCCTCATCAAGCAGCCACTCTGCCGCTTCGGCGCGCACCTCGGCCGGCTGGGCCTGGTCACCTGCAACCCAGCGGGCGATGCTGTAGGCGTGGTCGTCGTCCACGCCGTAGGCTCCGGTCGCGAGGTGTGCGATGTTGACATCGGGAGCGAGGCTTTTGGCGGCCTCATATCCCTTTTGGCCCTCCTTGTTGATCAGCTCGCCGATGGCTGGCCAGCGGAGGTCGTCCTGCAAGTCAGAGGCCGCGACGAGGTGCCGGAGAGCGGCGAGATATTCCTGCCGCTGTTCGTCCTCGGTCAGCTCCGGCTGCGCGGGGCCTTTGCGGTGGTTTGACACCCAGTAGACCCGTTGCATCTCACGCCAGGGGTCCGAGGTGTTGATCACCCACCATGCCGCGCTTGCCGCGCTTCCGCCCCTGCTCAGCAGATGGTCGAGTGCGGCTGCGCGGTATTCGAGGTCATCTACGGTGCCGAGGTCGGTGTCTGCGATCAGTGCCAGCAGCGCGGGGATTCCGCGTTCAGGGGCCGTGTCGGCCAGTTCTGCTGCCTCCCGGACGCGTTGCGCGTCCTCGTCCACCTCGTCGAGTTCCTCTTCCTCGTCCTCCCAGTCCCATTCGTCCTCCGTAAGGTCGTCACTCTGGCTGGCGTCATGTGCGGCATCCGACACGGTTGGTCCTTTCGGTGGGTGGTATGCGCTGCTCATCACAGCGAATGCCAGCGGCAACGTTCCGGCAGGGGGCCGGCCTCGGTACTGGTAGGAGTCGGTGATCAAGTGGCTTGTAATCGAAGGCTGGCGCTGCCTCCGGTTACTGTGAGTATCTGTCAGTGGCGGCCTCAGGTAGCACTTTGTGCTGCGGTGTCGGGATCGACGCCTTGGTGCCGTAGCCGCGCGCGGACCCTCTCCCACCGCTCAGCGGGCAACTGCCACCCGATCACCGATCCGGTGTCACTCGCGGAGAAGGAGACTCCTGATCCCGTCGGCCCCCAGATCTCTGCGGAGATGGTGTGCGACACGAGGATGATGAAGCATTCGTACTGCCGTTCGTCCGTCAGGTCCAGGACGACGGCGGTCTCCCCTTCCCGAGCCCCCGTCGCGCCGGCGATGGCGGTGAGGGCGGCCTGGGCATCCGAAGGCCAGGGGAGGTCGGAAATAAGATCAATGTCCGTCGAAGCCGCGTCAGGTGCCACCTCCCGGATCACCTCTTCCACCACTGTCCGCGCTGTTTCGGGGGCGGTGCCTTCCAAAAGGAAGAGGTCAAGCGGACGTGGCCTCTGGCCATCGCGGCTTCCCAAAAGCCGCGCGAACTCGGTGAGTGCGCACGTGAGTGAGCGTTTGGCGGACATCGGGCTGTTGTCTCCTCCGGTGAGGTTCTGCGCGGATCGTTTCATCGGTTGCGGTTGCCGGGTGCGTAGTTTTTCCAGGGGGCTCCGGCTTCGGTGGCGATGCGGGTGGTGCTCTTGTCGTGGTAGCCCAGTGCCTGGGCAATGACGGGGGCCGGGGCCTGGAGGACGAGCTGGCGGATGGCGGAGGTCCGGCCCTTCTCGACAGGGATGCCGAGTTCGCGAAGTGCGTCGCGCAGGGTGGCGGGGTTCATGGGCTGGCTCACCCGGCGGCCGGGGAAGAGCCAGGGCGAGTTCTGGCTGATGGCGGGGGTGCAGGCGGGCAGGGCCTGGAGGTAGTCGAGCAGGAGGTCGGCCACCGGCTCGGGCCCCGGAGTGGGCGGGTCGCCGAGCCGGAGCGCGACGTGCGAGCCGTCGCGGAGAACGTCGTCGGCCGTCATGCGGACGATCCGGCTGACCGGCTGGGCGAACAGCAGGACCAGACAGGCGGCGACCCGAACTCGCAGCGCGGTGCTGCCGTCGGCGAGGACCCGTTGCAGGGCGGCGACGCGTTGGTGCTGGCCCATTGGGTGGGGGTTGGTAGTCGGGGGTTGAATCGCCCCGGGTTTGATGGAGACATCGAAGACCCGGAAGGATGCCGATCATGGCTGCGCCCAAGAAGTACTCCGACGAACTACGTGAGCGTGCGACGCGGATGGCGGTCGAGGCGTTCAACAGCCTGTTCAAGGCCGAGCTGATCCGCAACAAGGGGCCGTGGACCGGCATCGACGACGTCGAGATCGCGGTCGCCGAGTACATCGACTGGTTCAACCGGCGACGCCTCCACGGCGAGCTCGGGCACCTCCCGCCCGCCGAGTACGAGGCCCTCCATACTGCATCACCCGCATCAGAACTCACCTTGAAAACCAGCTAACCCACCGTCCACCAAACCCGGGGCTTGACAATCCCAACTTCCCCTGCAATCACGGACTCCACGCTACGAGGGGAACCTCACTCGCTGGGAGGGGTCGTTCGTGGACAGCGCGCCGCCGTCGTACCAGGGCGCCGGTACCCGGTCGAGATCATCTCCCACTGTGTGTGGCTGTACCACCGCTTCCCGCTGTCGTTCCGCGAGGTCGAGGAGCTGATGCCGGGCGCGGCGTGGTCGTCTCCCACGAGACGGTCCGGCGGTGGTGCGCCAAGTTCGGGCAGGTCTACGCAGGCGCACTACGCCGCCGGCGGCCCCGGCCGGGGGCGTAGTGGCTCTACCTGGCGACAAAAGCCGAGCTGAGCCGACGGTTCGCGCGGATCTACACCCCGCGGCCGTCAGGGCCCGCTCTACCAGCGCTTCTGCCGACCTCACAGCCAGGGAACCCGGCTGATCAGTCTTCGGACTCGTGACGAGCTCGCTGCCACGCTTCCTCAAAGTCACCAGGTCCGATCTCCATGGACGCATATTGCGGATCATGAAGGTCGAACGGCGGGTTGAACGGCCAGTCCTCAATGCCCGTCTTGACCGAACCACCGTGCCGGCTGATCTCAACCTGCCGCACCCGCCGTCCGTCCGGCCCGAGTTCCATCAGGAAGACCTCTCCTTCATCGCCCTCCGGCCAGCGCACGTAGACACGGTCCCGTCCCGCCAGGACACCGAATCCAGGCTGACCACGCTGGGCATCCCTCTGTGCTCGGAGGCTGGACAGCGGATTCGGATCCGGAGCGTCAAGGTGGACCTCCTCCAAGCCCCACGTCTCGGCACGTCTCACCGCGTCCGGGTCCGCGATCACCTCGACTTCGGCGCAGGCACTGACGATCTCCTCGGCAGATCCCGCCCGCACCCACCACCACAGGCCTCCCATCCCATAGTCATGAAGGACCAGGTAGCGCGTCTTCCCGACCTCATCCATGTGGCTCACAGCCCGTGAGCCTACGTTGCTCCAGGTCCAGGGCGGGTTCCTCCTGACGGTCCGGCGACGACTCGGCTCGCAGCCCCGGATTCCGCAGAAGCCAGATGCCCTGAGATTCCCGCGCCGGGTGTTCTCACTCGACCCGGCAACTCCGCAGCTCGGCACAGGATCCGCAGATAAACTCAACGCGACAGGACAGACGCGCGCCCGGGAGGCGCACCTGGGGAGAATGAAGCAAGGGTCCGTGGCGGGGCACTACCTGAGCCGGGGAGCGGCGGTGGCCCCCTCTCGAGGGTGATGACGATGCCGGCGTGGCGATTTCGGGACTTCCACGACGATGATCTGGACCGCGCCATCCAGATCTGGGACCAGAACCAGCAGGTGGACGAGGCTCCTGCCGTTTTCCCGGTATCGGAGGTCGTGGCCGCAGCCAGGGCCGCAGGACCGGCCGTGGTGGCGGTGGTCGGCGACGAGCTGGTGGGCGTCGGCGTGGCGCAGGTCTCCGGCGAGAGGGGCTGGATCATCCTGGTGGCCCTGGCCGGGACGTGGCGCAGCCGCGGCATCGAAAGCTCCTTGATCGCCGAGCTTGAGCGGCGCTTGCGGTCCCAGGGAGTCCGCCGGATCGGCGCGCTCCTGGCCCCGGGGGCGACGGGAGCCGTTGCCTTGGAAAATTCAGGCTACCGGTCCCGGACCGGGCTCGTCTTCCACGAGAAGGTCGAGCAGCTCGGCGCGAGCGATGCCGGCCTCCTGGCGGAGTTGGGGGAAGGATGCTTCCCGGGGATCTGTGGGACGGCCTTGCGGGGATGGAAGAGGTGAAGGAGGCCATCGAGCGGCGGATCGTGCTGCCGCTGGCCCGGCCCGCGCTGGCCGAGCGGTATGGGGTGAGGCCGCCGAAGGGGGTCATCCTCTTCGGGCCGCCGGGCACCGGCAAGACCAGCTTCGCCCGAGCGGTCGCCTCGCGGCTGGGGTGGCCCTTCGTGGAACTCTTCCCGTCCCGGCTTGCGTCGTTTCGGGAGGGGGGACTGGCGGCCTCGCTGCGGGAGGCGTTCACCGAGCTGGCCGAGCTGGAGACGGTGGTTCTCTTCATCGACGAGGTCGAGGAGATCGCTTCTGCCCGGTCCGGTACGGCTGTCGACCCCAGTCATGGAGTCACCAACGAACTGCTCAAGCTGATCCCCGGCTTCCGCGACCACGACGACCGCCTCTTGATCTGCGCCACGAACTCCGTCCGCTTCCTCGACCCTGCGTTCCTTCGGCCCGGCCGCTTCGACTACGTCATCCCGGTCGGCCCGCCCGATCCGCAGGCCCGTTCGGCGGTCTGGCGGCGCTACCTCGGGGCCGCCGCCACCCATGTCGATCTCCGCCGTCTGGTGGAGGCAAGCGCAATGTTCACGCCGGCCGATATCGAGTTCGCCGCTCGCAAGGGCGCCCAGACCGCCTTCGAACGCGAAGTCGCCCAGGGGGAAGGCGCCCCGGCCGGCACGGAGGACTACCTGCAGGCCGTCGCACAGACCCGTCCCACACTCACCGACCAGGCACTGACGGACTTCGCCGAGGACACCGAGGAGTACGTACGCATGTGACACCACGGCACACACCGCGGACCCGCCCTTCACATCGCCTAGTCGGCGGCACGCTACCGGGACCAGGCCCACCCAGGACTCTGCTGCTCAATTCCGTCAGGCGGTGAGTCGGTAGCTGAGGCGCTCGAGCTGGCTGGTACGGGTGCGGCGGAGTGGGTGATCACTCCAGTGGGCGTCGAGCCGGATGATGTTGATCGCGGTGGCGGAGAAGGCGTGCTGGAGACGGACTTTCGGCAGGCCGCGGTAGCGGGCCCGGCGCATCCCGGTGACGTCGAGAGCCTGGTTGATCGTGCCCTCGATGCCGGCGCGCAGGGCGTACTTGTCCCTCCAGGTGTCGGTCTTCTGCTCGGCGCGGGCTCGGACGAGGGCCTCGTGGGGTTCTCTCGGCTGCAGGGTGAGCATCCGGCGGCCGATCTTGGAGGTGGTGCACTGTGCCCGGAAGGGGCAGGGGCGGCAGGTCAGCACGCTGAAGGTGATCACGATCGCGTCCTGGCCGTGCTGCTTGACGGGGTTCCAGTTGAGGTTGATGCGGCCGGCGGGGCAGCGGACCTGGCGGGTCTTCCAGTCGATGGTGAAGGCGCTCTTGTCGAAGCCGGCGGCGGCGCGGGCCTGGGCGGAGTGGTTGAGCAGGACCGGGGTGACCATGGTGATGCCCTGCGCGCGGGCAGCGGTGATCAGGTCGGCGGAGGGATAACCGGCATCTAGGTAGTGCTCGGCGGGTTTCAGGCCGCGTGCGGCCAGGCGCTGCTGGATGGTGGCGGTCGCCTTCACATCCGGCACCGTGGCGTCGGTGGTGGCCACGTCCGTGATCAGGTTCGGTGATGGGACGGCCTTCCTCCCGGCTTCGGCTTCGGCTTCGGCTTCGGCGGGAGTGTGGCAGGTGGTCTCCGTGAGGTGGACCTTGTAGCCCATCCAGTACAGGGCCTCGCCCTTGGCCGCCCAGCGGGCATCGGTGTCATACGGCGAGGCCAGGCGCAGTTGGCCAGGCGGGACGCCCTCGTCGTCGGCCTCCCGCTTGCAGATCACCTCCCGCCCCCGGGTGTCGGTGCGCAGGTAGTAGGTCTGCACGAGGACCTGCCGCAGGATCTGCACGGCCTCGATCTCGCGGATCCACGCGGGGGTGTCGGCGGCCCAGGCGGCCCGGCACAGCGTGTAGCCGTCCTGGGCGAATACGAGCGCGAGCCGGTCGCGCTTGGTCTTCGACACCGGCATCGTCCAGCCGTTCACGCGGAGCCCGTAGCGGTGGGCGAATTCCGCGACGTCGATTGTCTCGGCCAGCCAGGCCGGGGCCGCCACCGCGAGGGCCTCCAGTGCCGCGCGGATACTCTCCCCGGCCAGCTCCAGGCGGTTCAACTCCCGCACCGCGCTGATCACATGGGTGGAGTCGGTGCGCTGCTTGCCTCCGGCACCGACCAGCCCGGCATCCTTGCAGTGCTCAAGGAGCCGGTCGAAGACAACGCGCTCCAGGCCCTGGTCGGCCAGCCGGGCACGGAACCGGCTCAGCACGCTCGCATCGAAGCCGGTATCAGTGAGTTCCGCCCCGATCGCGTACTTCCAGTCGATCGCCCGCACGGCCATCGCGGCGGCCTGCCGGTCGGTCAGGTCCTCGGCGAACTGCAACACGGTGACCAGCGACAGCACCGCAGGCGACAGGCCGGGCGCCCCGCGCACCCCGAACGCGTCGGCAAACGGCTCGTCTGCGAAGACCTCGGCCAGATGATCCCGAACCCGGATCGCCAGACTGCCCTTCGGGAACGCGGCGCGGGCCACGACCGCGGTCTGTTCCGGGATCTTCGGCAACCCCTTCGGCTGCAACGACATCCACCACCCCCGCGGCCGCACGACAGGACAAGACCGCACGGACGATCATCCCGTACCCGCAGGGCTCCACGAGCCGAATTGCGCAGCAGAGTCACCCAGGGGACCAAAGCCCAGAGCATCACCTCAGCTACTTGTCACCTCGCCGTAGCTTAGGGAGCGGAGGACGGAGCGCCCTGTCAAAAGTTCTGGGAGGGCGGTATGTGAGCTGATGTCCCGGTTCGTGGTCGCCTGATCGTGTGGGTGTGCGGCATCCGGGCCGGTCGACGGACTTGGCCGTGTTGGGGTGGCGGGGTGAGTGAGCGCAAGCCCTCCAAGAGCGACTTATCCGATGAGCGGTGGCCCCGATCGAGCCCGTGATCTCCGCGTGGAAGGCCGGGCACCGGTCGGTCTCCGGGCACGAAGGCCGGTACGAGATGCGGGAGATCGTGAACGCGATCCTCTACCAGTCCCGGGCCGGGTGCCAGTGGGACTACCTGCCGCACGACCTGCCGCCTCGCGGCGCGGTGTACTACTACTTCGCAAAGTGGCGCGACGATGGAACCGATCAGACCATCCATGACCTGTTGCGCTGGCAGGTGCGGGAGAAGAAGAAGCGATTAGCCGACTCGAGCCTGGTGGTGCCGGACACGCAGAGCGTGCACGCCGCGGCGGGAGTGCCGGCCACCACGACCGGCCGTGATCCGGCCAAGCGGGTGCCGGGCCGCAAGCGGGGGCTCGCCGTGGACGTGCTGGGGCTGGTGATCGCGGTGGTGGTACTGGCCGCCTCGGCGCACGAGAACGCCGCGGGCATCGCCCTGCTGGACAAGGTGACCGCCGACACCGACACCGTGAAGAAGGCGCTGGTCGACCAGGGTTTCAAGAACGCAGTCGTCGGGCACGGCGCCGCCCTGGGCGTCGACGTGGAGATCGTCGAGCGCAACCCGTCCAACAAGGGGTTCGTACCCCAGCCCAAGCGGTGGGTGGTGGAGATCTGTCAAGCACAGCGCACTCATGGAGTCTGTTGCTCTGCCGTCTCGGCGGTCTCGGTCCAGATGCGGCGGCTGTACCAGCCGGGCGGGCGGGTGCGGCGTTCGCGGAGTTCGGCGAGTTCTCGCTGGTCGGCGTGGGCGATGAGCCGGTGGGGCCAGCAGCTTTCCCGGCGGGTGGTGATCCAGCCGCGGTTGATCCAGGCATAGAGAGTGGAGGTGGTCATGTCCAGCTCGGCGGCCAGGTGCCCCAGCCACCACTCGTTGGGGCCGGGCTCCTCGCCGGGTGGTGCGGGGCGGTGCCGGTGGACGCGGCCTGCGGGACAGGCCAGGCGGCGCATGAGGTCGCGGACGGTGGCTGCGGAGATCCGTTTGCCGCCCTTCGCGGGCCGGAAGCCCTCGGCTTCCAGGCGGTCGGCGATTCCGCTGGCTCCTATGCCCTGGCCTGCGAGTTCGCGGATCCGATCGGTCAGTTGCGGGTAGCAGCTGAGCTGTTCCAACCGCTGGACCGGGCGGATGACCTCTCCCGCCGTCGTGGTCCCGCCTGCCCAGACGATGGTGACCTTCACCCGCTCGCTGGTGCCGAGCACGGTGACGACGACCTTGTCGACGACCGCGCGGACGATCTCCTTGCGGTCCGCCCTTGTGGTGCTGCGCGCGCGCCACAAACCCTCGATGTCGCCGGCCAGGGCCGTGATGGTCTGCCGCTCGGCCAAAGTGAGGATGCGCGGACTGCTGCGGGTGAAGCGGTCGTACTCCTCGCAAAGCCGCTGCTGGGCGGCGAGTGCGTCCTCCCACTCCTTCTCCAGCTGGCGCACGACCAGGCGGTTCTCCGGTTCGGCGAGGTGGTGGCTGCGGCGGGCCCGGTCGGCGTCCTGCGCGGCGCGTTCCAACCGCCTCGACCACAGCCGTTCCAGCTCGGCCCGCTCGGCCAGGACCTGGTCGGCCGCGCGCAGGGACACCTCGACGGCGGCGGGCGTCAGTGCCGCGAGGACCTGCTGCTCGACGAAGGCGTCCACGCAGGCGGAGTTGAGCAGCTGGCAGCTCTTGTGCGCGCCGTAGTTGGTCATGTCCCGGGCGCACACGTACTCGGGCAGTGCCTTGCTGTGCTGGGTGTGGTAGCGCACGCTCATGCGCCGGTTGCAGCGTCCGCAGTGCACCAGCCCGGCCGTGAGCGCCCGGCCGCCTCGCACCGCGCCCATGGCTTCGGCGCGGGCGCGGTTGGCCGCCAGTTTCGCCTCGTTCGCCTCGAACCGGGCGACGGTGATGTAGGCGGGCAGGGCATTCGGGATCATCACATGCCATCCGTCCCGGGAGCGGACGACCCGTCCGGTGCTCGGCCGGGCCGGGTCCTGGCGGCGCGGGTCGACCCGGCGCCGCCCGTAGGCGTAGATGCCGGCATAGGCGGGATTGTGCAGCAGGGTCTGCAGTGTCATCCGGTTCGGCCTTCGCCACTCCAGGGTGCCCTTGTCCGGCCCCTCCCGCAGCCGGATGCCCAACTGGATGTCGTGGTCCACGAGATAGCGCAGCACGCCGTGCAAGGTGCCGAGCCGCTCGAACTGCGCGAAGATCAGGCGGATCACGGTCTGCACCTGTTCGTCCGGGTCCAGGGCGGCCTCCCCGGACGGGCGGCGGACATAGCCGCTGGGCAGGGGGAAGGTCAGCTCGCCGCGGCGGGCCTTGTTCAGGCGCCCGCTCCACATCCGTTGCTTGATCAGGTGCAGTTCGGCCTCGCTCATCGTGCCCTTGAGCCCCAGCAGCAGCCGGTCGTTGTACTCGGCCGGGTCGTAGACCCCGTCGGGGTCCGCCAGTACCGCACCCGACAGGGCGCACAGCTCGATCAGCTGGTACCAGTCCTTGCCGGAGCGGGCCAGGCGGGACATCTCGATGCCCAGCACGAGACCGACGTGGTCCAGCCCGATCTCGGTGACCAGACGCTGGAAGCCGGTGCGGGCGACCGCACTCGATGCCGACCTGCCCAGGTCCTCGTCGATCACCAGGATCCGGTCCGCCGGCCAGCCGAGCGCGACCGCCCGGTCCGCCAGGGCGTACTGCAACCGGGTCGACTCCTGGTGGTCGACGAGCTGCCGGCGGGTGGACTGGCGGACATAGACCACCGCGAGCCGCTGCAGGTGACGGTCGTCGATCTTGCTGCCGGGCCGCTCCCACGGCATCACCGAGGTCATCGTCGGTCCCGCTCACTTGCCATTGCTGCAACCGGCAACGCGCGGCTCGCCAGCCGCACCAACTGCCCCACCACCGCCCGTCGGTTCACCTCCGGCAGTGCTGCCCACACCTGCCCGTCCGGCACTGCCGGAATCGTTCTCTGGGGCCGACGTCACTGTCGTCGCGCATGGCGACTCATCTCCCTCGTCACGGTCCCGCAGCCGCTTGGCCACCGCGGCCAGCCGCAGCAGGCCCTCACGACCGATTATCGGCGCCCGCTCACTGTCCAGACCGTCCATATGTGCAGTGTGACTGGGCGATGGAGCAGACCTACGGCATCCTCCTGCTGCACCGCCGTCTCGTCCGCGACTACGAACACCGCCCCGCCTCCTCGAAGTCACGGGTGTCCTGGGCGATGAGCGACGTGATAACCCGCCGACTGACCGGCACCATCGCCCCCACCTGGCGCGACGCGTGACCGGACACGACGCGGCCCGCCCGTTCCCGGAGCAGATCGAGAACCGCGAGCGGAACCTGACCGGCGAGGCCGAGCAGACTCGGGCCCGGATCGATGACCTGACCGCGCGACTGCACGAACTCGACGAGGAACTCGACCACCTCCGGATCACCCGCAAGACCCTTATCGGCCTCGCTGACGACCTCGCCCCCGAACCGGCTCCGCAGCCCGTCGCCCGGGTCCCGGACCACCCCGCCTACCGGCAGATCCTGGCGGTCTTCGCCGACGCCGACCGGCCGCTACGGGCCCGGGACCTCTGCCAGGCCCTCGACCTGCCGATCACCGCGAAGAACACCGAAGGTATCCGTTCGAAGCTGAAACGCCTGGTCAGCCGCGGCATCCTCATCGAATCCGAACCCGGCCTGTTCGCCCAGCCCCGCCCCTGACGACCACCCCGGGGCTACGACCAGCACACCTCACCCAACCGCAACCCCGAAACGGACATCAGCTCACGTACCTCCCTCTGAGAAAACGTCAGTGAGTGAGCCTTTTCCATCTTCATTCTGAGCTGGTCAGATGCAGGCAGAGGACCGCCTGGACGAGGCTGGTGATCCGGGTGGTCGAGCACCGCAGTTTGCGGAGGAGCCGCCAGGACTTGAGGGTGGCGACGGCCTGCTCGACCAGGGCCCGGATCTTTGCGTGGGACCGGTTCACCGCCTTCTGGCCTGCGGAGAGGATCTCCCACCGTCCCCAGCACGGGATGCGGACCGTGCCGCCGGCGCCCCGGTAGCCCTTGTCCGCCCAGCACTGGATGCCGGCCTCGGCGAGGGCGTCGACGATGCCGTGTTCGCGGGCCGCACGGACGTCGTGGCCGGCCCCGGGCAGGGCCGGTGAGGCCCACAGCAGCAGGCCGAAGGGATCGGCGATGACCTGCACGTTCATCCCGTGTCTCTTGTGTTTGCCGGAGTGTGCGCCGTGAGGCGCTTGTTGTTCGAGTGGAGGTGAAAGACCGCCGCCGCCGTCCTGTCGCAGCAGGACGGTTGAAGCTGAGGGCAGCCTGACCCGGGAGGTGCCGGGGAGGGCGGGAAGCAGCCCTGACAAAGCCGGGACGTGCCAGTACTGCCAGATGGGGCGGGTTCGGCAAGCGAGACGGAGAGGAGTACGCGAGGAACCGGCGTCTACGCCTCCTTAAGGCACGCCAGCTCGAACCTGGTGGATGAGGGCTGGATGCGGTGCGTCCCCGCTGGATATTCGGCCGGCGGGGAACTTTCCGCGCGGTCTACTTCGGTCGCGCGGGGAGGCCACGGTGAAGTGCTGCGGGGTAGCCGTGGCGAGGCCGCGGGGGCATAGCCGGGCTCCTACTCCGACGATCGAACAACGAGCGAACACGGGAACCGTCCCGGTCCCGCCCTCCTGCCGCGTGTCCAGCACGGCGGGAGGGCTGGGTCCACCGTCGGCCGACCGGGCCGGGGCGGGGCGGAGCCACCGTAGTACTCCGAGCCGGGGAGAGCCTGGCACATGGGGAAGGGCGGCAGCGGTTTCGAGAAGGGAAGGAGGCTGCAATGCCGAAAGACGCGCTGCTGAACAGCAGTGCTCCTGAGGCCCCGCGGGGGTCTCACCAGCGGGTATCGGGGATGCAGGCCAAGCTTCACCGTTGGGCGGCGGCCGACCGTGGCCGCAGGTTCGACGATCTGTTCAACCTCGTATGCGATCCGGCGACGCTGCTCGTGGCGTTCGAACGGGTCGCGGGCAACAAGGGAGCCCGAACGCCGGGCGCGGACGGCCTCACCGTCGTCAACGTCGAGCAGGAACTCGGCCTCCCGGGCTACCTGGAGGACCTGCGACGCGTACTGAAGACGGGTGAATTCCGCCCGTTGCCGGTACGCGAACGCAAGATCCCCAAGCCCGGCGGGAGCGGGAAGGTGCGCAGGCTCGGCATCCCGACCGTCTCCGACCGGGTGGTCCAGGCGGCCCTCAAGCTGGTGCTGGAACCGATCTTCGAGGCCGACTTCCTGCCGGTCTCCTACGGCTTCCGGCCCCTGCGGCGCGCACACGACGCGATCGCCGAGATCCACCGCTACGGCACCCACGGCTATCGCTGGGTGCTGGACGCGGACATCGAGGCGTGCTTCGACTCCATCGACCACACGGCCCTGATGGACCGGGTGCGCGCAAGGGTCAAGGACAAGCGCGTGCTGCGGCTGGTCAAGGCGTTCCTCAAGGCCGGTGTCCTGACTGAGGGCGGCGGTCGCGAGGAGACCTTCACCGGCACCCCGCAGGGCGGCATCCTCTCCCCGCTGCTGGCGAACATCGCCCTGTCCGCGCTCGACGAGCACGTGATGGAGCCGTGGGAGCCGGGCGGGCGGATGTCCACCAGAGGCAGGCGGGCACACCATCGCCACCACGGCCGCGCGAACTGGCGCATCGTCCGCTACGCGGACGACTTCGTCGTCCTGGTCGACGGCAGTCGTGACGACGTCGCCCGCCTGCGCGAGGACATCGCCGACGTACTGCACCCTCTCGGGCTGCGGCTGTCACCGGCCAAGACCCAGATCGTGCACATGTCGGACGGGTTCGACTTCCTGGGGTTCCACATCCAGTGGCGCCGCAAGCGAGGCTCGAACAAGTGGTACGTCTACACCTTCATCGCCGACCGGCCCATCCGGCAGCTGAAGGACAAGATCCGTGCCCTGACGAACAGAACGTCGCAGCAGGACCCGGGGACCGTGCTGAAGAGGATCAACTCGATTCTGCGCGGCTGGGTCAACTACTTCAAGCACGCGGTATGCAAGACCACGCTGAAAGCCCTGGACCACTTCGTATGGCGACGGGTGACCAGCTGGTGGATGGTGCTGCATCGCTGGAGGTGGAAGGACGTCCGCCGACGCTTCACCGACCGCAACGGCCGGTGGCACAAGCTCTCGGCGGACGGGATCGAACTGTTCCCCATGGTCTCGATCGCGGTCACCCGCTATCGCTACCGGGGCAACACAATCCCCAACCCCTGGACCCTCAACCACGCCTGAACGACAGAGACCGTGGAGAGCCCGGTGCGGTGAGAGCCGCACGCCGGGTTCGGCGAGCGGCACGGAGAAACGGACCGATGGCAACATCGGCACCGCGCTCCGTGCCGACTCAACAGAACGGCCGGTCTGCGGCAATGCGGTCGATCGGCAGCAGCGTGCCGTCCAGGAGCAGATACGCCTTCACCGACGCGGCCCGGACGGCGTCGGCCAGGCTGGGAGCGAGAGCGGCCAGGAGCTCGACGGCCTCGGTGACATAGCGGTAGGCGGTCGTGGTTCCGACGCCGAATCCGGCCGCGAGCTGGGCATAGGTGTGGCCTACCCGCAAGTGGGCGAGTGTCAGCAAAGCCTGGCGGCCGGCGCTCAGGCGCCGCCAACGGGAGCCGATCGCACGGCGGTGCCGCCGCAGCTGCTGCGTGAGGAAGCGGAGGGCAGAGCTGGACACGTCCAGCCCGGACGGGTAGACAAGCACGTGAAGCCTCTGGTGGAGACGGTTCTCTTGGTCGAAAACCCATCTACCAGGGGCTTCACCACGTTGTCAGCCCAACCTCCGTGCTCGAGAGGCAGGTTGGAAAGGGCTCAGTGGCTCGGCCTTGCGTGGCTGAGGTGACGAGATCGTTCTTCGTGAGCCGGTCATCGTTGGAGATGGCCAATGCCCACGTGTCGGTGGTGGTGACTGCGGCCCAGTTCGAGTGCAGCAGCGTCATCAGGGTTTCGTGGACCTGCTGTGCGGAGGCGGTCCCGGCCTCGTTGGCGAGGTGGACGGCTCCGGTCGCGTCGGAGAGTACCTCGATCGTGAAACCGAGGGGTTCGGCCGCGGCGGCGGTGGAGAGGACGCAGTTGTTCGTCATGTAGCCGACCAAGGTCAGGGTGCCGATCTCGTTCTCCCGGAACCATTCGGCGAGGCCGGTGGAGGCGAAGATGTCGGAGAAGTTCTTGACCACTCGCTTGGTCGTCGAGTTGATGCGGCTTTCTACCTCGGGGTGGAGTTCCCAGCCGGCCGAACCGGCCACGAAGACCGGGGCCCCTTGAGGGTATTCGTGCTGGACGGCGACGACGGGCATGTCCGCCTGCGCGGCAACGTCCAGGGCGCGCAGGATGTTCGTCAGCGATTCGTCGCGGGGCGGGTACTGAATGCTCAGCGGCCCGTCGAAGTACTCCTGCTGCACGTCGATGAGGACAAGGGCTCGGCGTGGGGCGTTCAACGTTCTCTCCGGTGTCTGGCGGGTGCGGCGCGGGTGGCGCCGTCGGCTCCATCCTCGTAGGGCCGCGGGCGCTACAGTGAGTGGCATAGAAGCAGATAATCGATGAGATCAGGACAGGCATGCGTATCGCCGTTCACGCCTTCGACGGGATCACCACGTTTCACCTCGCCGCGCCTCTGCTCGTGTTCGGCGAAGTAGCCCGTCAAGGTCTGGCCACGGGGTGGACCACCACTGTGTGGAGCACGGACGCGCACCCGATCCGCACCTCGGAGGGCATCGTGATCGATGACCTTGCAGGGCCCGCTGAAGTGGACTCGGCCGACCTGGTCGTCTTCCCTTCCTGGCCCGCCGATTTCCCGGAGCCGGACGGCGAGCTCGTCGCCCTGATCCGGGGCATGCACGGTCGCGGAGCGGGGATCGCCGGGCTCTGCCTCGGTGCGTTCCCCGTGGCAGGCAGTGGCGTGCTCGATGGGCGCGCCGCTGCAACCCACTGGGCCGCAGCGGCGAAACTGGCCGAACGGTACCCCGCCGTGGACGTACACGCGGACGCCCTCTACCTGGACCACGGTGACGTGCTCACCTCGGCCGGCACAGCCTCCGCGCTCGATGCCTGCCTTCACGTCGTCCGCACCCGACTGGGGTCCGCGGCGGCCGCGACCATCGCTCGCCATCTCGTCGTCGCACCCCACAGGGAGGGCGACCAGGCCCAATACATCGATCGGCCCATGCCCGACGACACCGCGGGACCCATCGGCGACACGATCACCTGGGCCTTGGCCAACCTCGATCAGCGATTGTCCGTCACCGAACTCGCCGCCCACGCACACATGAGCACACGCAACTTCTCCCGCCGCTTCCAGGAGACGACCGGCATGAGCCCGGCCAGGTGGATCCTCACCCGCAGACTCGACGAAGCACGCAGACTGCTGGAGACGACCACCTGGAGCATCACCCGCATCTCCGCAGCTTGTGGCTTCGCCAGCGCCGTGACATTCCGGCAGAATTTCACGGCGCAATACGCGACCACGCCGACGTCCTACCGATACCGCTTCACCAACCACACCAGGATGAAAGGCTTTGCAACAGAGCTCCCCGCTACCTCCCTGGGCGGAGGAGGGTCGGCATAGCCACGTCCGTTGCCGATGCATGAAGCCCGGAGCCGCTCCTCGGGATCCTCGTCACTTGCCTCTGTAGCTGCTGCCTGCGGGATCGTCGCCGACTGGTCTCCTCAGCCCTCACCCCTACCTACCGCATGGTCAGCCGTGATCTCGTACGACCGGGGCCCGCACCGCCGGTCTCGACCCCGCCCTGGCCGCCCGCCCCGCGCGACCGCCGACACCAGAGATACGCACGGAACAGGGGCTCGGGCGGGCATCGCTCCCACACGTACGGTCAGTCGCCGGCAACCGTCTGCTGCTCCAGTGCCCCGTTCTCACTCCATGCCCGCTGCCCGGTGCTCCGTACCGGTACGGACGCTGCGATCAATGGCGTAAACGCGGCCGGCACGAGCAGCAGAACCGGTCGGAGGCCGCTCCTTCGAGCGCCGACAGACGGCCTCGCATGTGGACTTGGCATCGCGCCGTCCGCATACGCCCACCGCGCCCTGGTCACCCTCACTGCCGACCTGCAGCCCAGCCACATGGCCCCCCATCCAGGTCGCGAGGTCAGGGCCCACTGGCGGCCCGCCCGGACATCCCCCTGGACTATTTGGTGAAAGCTCGGCTTTGCTTGCGGGCGTAGGCACGGGCTGCTCGGACGCGGTCTCCACAGCGGGTGGAGCACCAGTGTCGGCGCCCGTGGGTGCGCAAGAGGAACCGGTCGCAGGGGGTGCTTCGCAGCGCGCGAGCTGAGAGGCCCGACTACCGGTGAGCAGGGTGGCGGCGTCCTCGGCGATCACTGCCATCGCGTGCTCGACGAGTTGTGTCACGGGGTGCTCCGGCGCCCGGTGGAATCCTTCGTCCGGGGCGTGGCGCAGCAACGGCGCGCTGGGAACCCTCGTGAGGGCCCGGTTGATGCCGTCCAGGGCTTGCTGTGGGGGAGCTGTGCCTTCCACGTGTGCCGTGAAGAGGAAGCGCAGGTCGTCCCGCAGGCCCGTGAGCTGGCTCTGGCAGTACGTCAGCAGAGCGGTCTGATCGGGAACGAGGCCGTGGCTGATGAGCCAGTCGGTGGCCTCCTCGGGGCTGCCCAGTTCGTCTGCCCGATGTCCTCCGGGAAGGGTGACCGTGCCGTTGGCCAGCGCGAGGCTGATGTGCTCGTCGGCTCCAGGGGCGGGTGGAAGTGGGATTCTCGACATCGTCCTCATGGTATCAGTTTCAGTCTTCCGTGAGACTCCTGCTACCGTGAACCTCACGATGAACAGCAATGTTTTCCGTGATAATCGAGGAGTCCCGTGATCCCCGCACCGCCTTCGGGCACTGCACCGTTCGCCCTGTCGGTGCTCGACAACGCGCACACCGCCGTCGGGCAGACCGTCGAGGAAGCCTTCGGCGAGGTCATCGCGCTGGCCCAGTCGGCGGAGCGGCGGGGGTATCACCGGTTCTGGATGTCCGAGCACCACGCGATGCCCGGGGCGGCGACCTCCTCGCCGCAGCTGATGCTGGCGCGCCTGACCGGCGAGACGGACCGCATCCGGCTCGGCGCGGGCGGCGTGATGCTGCCCAACCACGCGCCGCTGGTGATCGCCGAGCAGTTCGGCATGCTGGAGGCCCTCGCCCCGGGACGGATCGATCTGGGACTGGGGCGCGCGCCCGGCACGGACCTGCCGACCGCCGCGGCGCTGCGCCGGCATCACGACGCCAACGACGGGTTCCCGCAGCAGGTGCTGGAACTGCTCGGGTTCCTCGGCGACGACTTCCCGGACGGCCACCCCTACCGGAACGTCCACGCGGTCCCGGGCCCGTGGCAGGCCGACCAGAACCGCGTGCCCCGTCCCGAGACCGCGCCGGAGACCTGGATCCTGGGCTCGTCGCCGTACTCGGCGCGCCTCGCGGCCGAGCTCGGCCGCCCTTACGCCTTCGCCTTGCAGTTCGGCGACGCCGACGTGGCCTCGGCCATGCGGCTGTACCGGGAGAACTTCCGTCCCTCGGACGTCCTGACCGAGCCGTACACCCTCGTCAGTGTCGGCGCGATCGCCCACGACGATCCCGCCGAGGCCCGACGCCAGGCGGCCTCGTCGGCGATGGCCATGCTGCGGATGTTCCAGCGCAAGCCCTACAGCCTGCTCCCCCCGGAGGAAGTAGAGGCCTACCCCGCAGGCCTCCAGGAACAGCAGATCCTCGAGACGTACACCCACCGGTTCCTCAACGGCACCGGCCCGGAGGTGGCCGCAGCCCTCGAACGACTCCATGCCCGGACCGGGGTCGACGAAGTGATGCTGGTGGTCATGGGGCACTCACGCCAGGCTCAGGCACGCACGGTCGAGCTCATCGCCGACCACTACGCGCTCCCCTCACAGTGAGTTCCGGGCCTCACGACACCGGTGGTGCAGCCGAGAGCCGTGGCGGCCGCGCCGGCGCGCACACCGAGGACCCCGACGCGGGAGCTGGAGGCAGGATGACGGAGGCGACGATCAGCGCCCAGGAGCAACTGTCCGATCTCATCGGACGGGTCGGAAGGCGCCAGTGGGGCCGGGCCGGACTGCCGCGTGCCACGCCGGAGCACCATCGCACGCAACGCGCGAGCGCCGTGGTGGTGGCCACACCGGTCGCCGACGATGTCGCCTTCCTGCTCGTGCGACGCTCCCGGGCACTGCGCCACCACCCGGGCGAGTTCGCTTTTCCCGGCGGCGGCATCGACCCGGACGAGACCCCCGTCACGGCCGCGATCCGAGAATGCCACGAGGAAACAGGAGGGGTCCTCAGCCAGAGGCACATACTCGGCGCATTGCCCGCGCTGGCGCTGGAGGCGAGCGCGAATGTCGTCACCCCGGTGCTGGCCTGGGCCGGAGACGATCTCCGAGACCGCCCGACACAGCACTGGCACGACCGCGAGACCCAGTCGACGCACTGGGTGCCCCGCAGCCACCTCGTGGACCCGGAAAATCGCACCACCGTGACGTACGGGAAGCACTGGGCGGGGCCGGGGTTCCTGCTCGACGGCGCATACATCTGGGGCTTCACCGCCCATGTCCTGGACTGGCTGCTCGACGAACTCGAATGGAGTAGCCCTGGGACACGTCCTGTCGGCACAGAATCGCAGAGGACTGACCCATGCCCTCACTCTGCAACAGCACCCGGCATCGGCCACACGCCAGGCGACCGCCTCGGTGGTCCCCCGCGGCCAGGTCAGGCCCGCTTCTGAGGCCGTCCCCACTCGCGTGGTCCAGCCGAGGCAGCCGCCACCGGCACAGGACGGTGGCGGGATCGACGGGAGCGCCGCGTCGGACCAGAGCGGCCTCCGTGGGTCTTCCAGGCCCGCAGGCAGCAGCCACTCCTGCCGCCCTGCGCAACCGCTGAACCACGGCACCGTCACCGCGTCTTCAACGACAGTGACCCCGGGGAGCATCCCGGGGTCACTGTCTGTGCGACCGCTCGAGTGAACGGAAACCGCGTCAGTCGCCTGCCACCGGATCGGAGGCAGGCTCGCCGGTTTCGTCCTTCGCACGTGTGCGGTCCGGCCGCACCAGAACAAGCAGAGCTGCCAGAGCACCGATCCCCGCGAGGACGAGCAGCACGACGCGGTCGGAGACCGCGCCGCCGACACCCGACAACCACTCCTCCAGGGCGAACTCGCTGTCCACGCTCAGCAGCGACGGCAGCGCCGACGTTCCGTCGAACACCAGGAACGCGGCTCCCAGGACGATGAACAGCATGCCGCCGACCAGAGACGTGCTGTGCAGTGACAAACGCCCCACGGTCAGCGTCCTCCCGCGCAGCCACCGTCTCCTGCCGAGGTCGAAGCGGTCCCACAAGCAGGCCAGCACGAACATCGGCAGGGCCATCCCGAGCGCGTAGACGGCGAGCAGCAGTCCACCGTGTGCGGGGTCCCCGTCCACGGCAGCGACCGTGAGGATTCCGCCGAGGATCGGCCCGGCGCAGAATCCGGCCAGCCCGTACACCGCGCCCAGCGCCACGACGGATACCGCCGATCCCGAGCGGCGCGTCCCGGCGGCCTGCTGGAGCCGGCGTGAGCCGAACCCCAGACCAAGGATCTGGGCGGTTCCCAGCGCGATGATGGTCCAGCCGCCGGCGGTGACCAGCACGTCGCGGTGCCCGTAGAACAGGCGGCTGGCGAAAGACCCGGCGACTCCCAGCGGCACCAGCGTGGTGCACAGTCCCGCGTAGAACAGCGCCGTGCGGGCCACCAGTTTGGTGCGATTACTGAAGGAGTAGGCGAAGAACGCAGGCAACAGCAGGGCGCTGCACGGACTGAGCAGAGCAAGCAGCCCGCCGCCGAACGCCACCAGCAGCCCCACCTCGCTCATCGCCCGGCCGCTTCCGCCGCCGCGTCGATGGTCTTCTTGAAGGTGTCCGTGGGCTGCGCGCCCAGAATCGGCCGGCCGTTCACCAGGAACGCCGGGGTGCTGGCGACCCCCAGTGCGTAGCCCTCTTCCTGATCGCGCTGCACGGCCTTACGGGCTTCCGCGGACGCCATGTCCGCCCGGAACCGGCCGATGTCGGCGATGCCTGCCTCCCGGGCCATGCCGACGAGCCGGTCCTGGCTGAACTCGCTGGCGTTTCGCGCACGGGACTTGCTGTACGCCACGTCGTGGAACTCCCAGAACTTCTGCTGCCGGCGGCAGCCCAGCCCGCCAGGGCAGCCTGCTCCGATTCCTCGCCGAAGACGGGAAAGCTGCGCCACTCGATACGCAGAACGCCCTTGTCGACGTACGAGCGCAGCAGTTCGGGCTTGGTCTCCCGGGCGAACTTCCCGCAGAACGGACACTGGAAGTCGGAGTACTCGATCATCACGACCGGAGCGTCGGCCCGGCCGATCGCCAGAGCGTCCGACGGCTCACGACGCGCCAGGGCCAGCAGGCCGTCATCGACCGGCGGCGTCTGGCCGGGCTCGCTCACGACGGCCGGAGGCTGCTCGGCCTGCGTACCGCCACTCCTGCTCGTGCTGTCCAGAGTGAGGGCGAAAGCTGCGGTTGCCGCCGCTACGACGAGGGCAGCGGAGGCCAGAACGGTCCGCCGACGGCCTTTGCGGAGTGAACGCGGGGCGCTGTTGATGGGCATGACATACCTCTCCTGATGCGGAGGAAGAGCGAAAGGGGGCGCCTGACTTCAGGCGGAAACCGGCACGGGGCACGCAGCCTGTGCCGACAAGCGGCGCAGCGCGGCTTCGGCGAGCAGGGCAGCGGAGACGAGGGCCACCAGCGGCTGCAGAGGCGCCCAGTAGCTGAGCGCCCCGGAGGCACCGAGCAGCAGCAGGACGACTTTGTTGCAGACCGGGCAGCCGACCGCCAGGAACGACAGCAGACCGCCCAGCCATCCCAGGCGGTTGCCGCGCGGGGATTGCTCCGTTCCGGCCATGGAGGGCAGGCGCACATAGGTGTTCAGCACGAGGCCGGCCAGGACGGCGGTGACGGCAAGTGCCGGATAGTTCCACCACTGCACGGGAACCGACCGGGAGAACAGCGGGCTGGGGACCACATCGGTCGGCACGCCGATCACTACCGCGGTCATCAGTGCGCCGACGCCGGCCGTGGCCCACTGCCGGGGCCGCCAACCGCGTAGCGCCATACCCGCCCGGCTCAGTGAGCGCGGGGAAGAGGACATGTTCAGTTACTCCGTTCTGCGGGATCCAGGGACACGACGCAGCGGTCGGCCTAGATCCGCAGAACGGACAGAAGCGCAAACGGGCGAGGTGGTGCGGGCCCTGCGGGTGGGGCCCGGGAACCGGAGGCAGAACTCGGCGTGGATGCCGGCTCCTGAGCGGACAGGCATGACGGGACAGCCACGAGGGAATGGCTGTCAGCGCGGGGGGCGCTCTGCTCGAGGACTGCCTTCTTGCCGCACTGCGGCGCGGAAACGTCATCTTCCGCGACGAGTGAGACCTGCTCCTGAGGCTGTAGCTGCTCGACGTCGACAGAAACCCCAGCCGACGTGGGCATGGCACTGCGCTCTGCCGGCTCCGCCTGACGGGACACGCACAACAGTGCCACCACGGCAACGAGCAGGCCCAGCAGGGCGCGGAAACCGGCGAGCGCCGGTCCGCCTGCTGCCGATCGCCTCATCATCACCCATCCACAGGTCGCACGAGCACAGCCACCATAAGCCAGCCGAGCCGGCTCAGTTGCATCCCCAGTTCCACCCCGGTCGGCAGCAGCGGGGAAACCTTGGCCAGTTCCTCACATGGGAATGTGCGCGACCGGGGCGATCGGGAAAGTCGCGAATGGCAATGGTGCTGCGCTTCCGTGTGTGCCCGGTGGTAGCCCAGGCGGCGATGACATGGCGTTCGGCCGTCCCCTGGTGCCTGCCGGTGGGCGCCCAGGATGAGTCACTGGGCGCTCGGTCCGTACGCCGCGTCAGCGTACGAGCACGTTTGGTGGGTTGTGCGCATTCGTTTTGGCCACTCTGGGCGTTCTCAGAGGGCGTTAAGTCCCATCTCTCTGGGTTCGCGATCGCTCGTTCGTGTGACTGGTTGCCGTTCGGGGCAGCGGTTGGGCATGTGCATGCTCGGATATCGGCATGGAGCGTGAGCCGTATCCGAGCGACTTATCGGACGAGCAGTGGGCGTTGATCGAGCCGATGATCACGTCCTGGAAGCAGGACCGGGTGGCGCGGTCGGCGACCAAGGATCCCGGGACCTGTGATCTCCGGGAGGTCGTGAACGCGATCTTCTACCAGAACCGGACGGGCTGCCAGTGGCGCTACCTGCCCCATGACCTGCCCGCCTGGTCGGCGGTGTTCTACTACTTCACGCTGTGGCGCAAGGACGGGCTCGACCAGCGGATCCAGGAACTCCTGCGCTGCCAGGTGCGGGAGAAGGCCCGCCGATTAGAGGACCCGTCCCTCGTGGTCATCGACACCCAGTCCGTGCGCGCGGCCGCGGGAGTCCCGAAGACCACGACGGGGCTGGACGCCAGCAAGCGGACGCCGGGGCGCAAGCGGGGCCTGGCCGTCGACGTGCTGGGACTGATCATCGGGGTCGTCGTGCTCGCCGCGTCGGCGCACGACAACGCCGCCGGGGTGGCCCTGCTCGACCAGGTGGCCGAGCGGTGCGGGATGCGCCTGGAGAAGGCCCTGGTGGACCAGGGATTCAAGGACGAGGTCATCATCCACGGCGCCCTGCTGGACATCACCGTCGAGACCGTCCGCCGCAACCCGGACGAGAAGGGCAAGGGCTTTGTCCCACAGCCGAAACGGTGGGTGGTCGAGCAGGTCAACGGCACGTTGATGCTGCACCGGCGCCTGGCCCGCGAGTACGACCACCGTCCCGACAACGCCGCCTCGCGCGTCTACTGGGCCGCCACCGCGAACATGGCCCGCCGCCTCACCACACCCACACCGGCCTGGCGCGACACCGTCCGGGCGGCCGCGTGAACATCACCGAGTTCCTGACGGATCTCCAGGCCCAGCAGGACGAGGCCACCGCCCGGGCCGGTGAACTCCGCGGCCAGATCGAGCACCTGACCGCCGTGCTCGCCGAGACCGAAGCGCGTCTCATGGACCTGGCCACCACCCGGAAGGTCATCGTCGAACTCACGCCGACCAGAGACGGAGACGAGGCCGGTCCGTCCGAGTCGACCACCGCCTACCAGGCCATCGTGAACGCCTTCAACCAGCACCCCGACCAGGCATTCCGGGTCCGCGAACTGCACGAACTCCTCGGCATGCCCACCGACGACCCATGCATGAACGTCACCCGCAGCCGCCTCGGGCGCCTCACCCGCCAAGGCTTCCTCACCCAGCCCGGACGGGGCCGCTACCAGAAACGGACTTAACGCCCTCTCAGGGATAGGGACTTGGCGTGTGAGTACCTGGAGGTGGGCCTCGAATGGACAGCCTGCGGACGTTCGGGGCGGTCGTGCAGGCGCTGCGGGAGCACGCGAGGCTGAGCCGGGTGCAGTTCGCGGAAAGCGTCCGTTTCTCCAAGCACACGGTGGAGTCGGTGGAGGGGGCGGCGGATGCCGGACGCCTCCTTCGTCGAGCGGGCGGAGGAGGCGTTGGGAAACACCGGGGAGCTGCGGCACTCGGCGCGGTTTCTGACGCGGGGGGAGGCGGGGCTGGCGGCGTGGTTCCGGCGGTGGGCGAGGCTGGAGCGCACGGTGGTGAGTCTTGGTACGTATGAGTGCCGGCTGGTGCCGGGGCGGTTCAGCCTCACACGCCCGCCTCCACAAGGAACGGGCTGGGCTTGCCGGACCAGGACGCGTACAGGCTGCCGCGGGCCCTCGTGCAGGCGACGAACAGCAGGCAGCGTTCCGACATCGTGCCCGTTCGTGCTACTCGGGGTCCACTTCGGGCGGTGTGGCCGCCTTCGGGAACGGCAGTGCCTCCTCGTTGACGCCGATGACCGCGACGCAGCGGAACTCCAGTCCTCTGAAGGAGTGCATGGTCCCTACGCGCACGGTCTCGCCTCCTCGCTGGCGGCGTCGGCGGCGCGCAGCGTGGCGGCGGGCACGCCTGCGTCCTTCAGGCGTGCCCGCCGCCTTCGCGCACGTCTTGTTGAAGCGCGCGCTGATCCCGATCTCCCCGACGCCGACACCTGAGTCCAGCCACGCCCGGCGCGGGCTCCTCGTCGGGCAACGGCAGGAAGGACCGCAGCCGCTCGTACACCTCCTGCACGTCAGCCGGCCGCGGGCGCTTAACCTCGATCCACCGACGTAGTCTGAAGTTGATCTTCTGGTGGGTCTCCGGGCCGGTGGCTGGGTGCGGGCAGGTGGTATCCGCTGGTCTGCCCAGCATTTCCACGGTTCGGTTCCGGTCGGGCCCTTGCGGACGGGGCGGACAGGGACTGTTCGTATCAGCCAGGCCCGTGGGCGGTGGAGAACAGGTGTGTCCAGGCGGGCTGCCAGGGCCAGTTGTGCGGCAGGTGCAGGGTGATGCGGCGGGCGGAGCGGGCGATCCGGGCCGGAACGTGGACCAGGTGGGTACGGATCGTGGCGGTGGTGGCCCTGGCGTGGAACGCGGAGGCCAAGGAACCGGTGGCCCGCAGCAGGTTGTAGGTCATCGCCCACAGGGTGAGCCAGGCGGCGTTGGCATGGAAGTGCCCGGACGGCAGGTGGGCCAGTGCCCCGGCCTTGCTGTCCGCGATGACCTGCTCGATGACCGCGTGGTGGCGGTGTTCCCGCTCGGCCTGGAGGGTTTGTGCGGGCTGGTCGGTGAAGAAGGGGTGGTAGCGCCATACGGGAAACAACTCGCCCTGCGCACCCACGACGGCGGGTTTGGCCAGGTCACGGACCCGACGCACGATCAGCCGCGCGGTGACCCGCTCCGCTTTCCTGCGGCCGGCGAACGCGGTGTAGGCGGGTATCTCGGCGACCTCGGCGTCCGAGATGAGGTCACCGGTCTCGGGATCGGGCACCGCGGTCGGGTACGTGATCGGCTGCCAGGCCTGGTCGGGGATGCCGAGGACGGCCCGCTTGACGGAGGGGTTCATGCCGGTGGTGATCGAGAAGTGGGCGCCGGCCCGGCGGCAGGCGGCGATCACCCCGGCGTTGTAGAACTGCGAGTCCGCGCGCAGGATCCGGGTGCCGGTGCAGCCCGCCTCGACGGCGGTGGCCAGGGCCTCACTGACGAACTTCGGGGCCCCACGGGAATCGGCCGCCTTGCCCCGGCGCATCCGCACTCCGGCGATCACCGGCCGGGAATGCGGGGTGCAGACCGTGGCGAGCAGGGGGTGCAGGGTGCGGATGCCCCTGAACCGGCCGTACTCGGCGCCCTGCTTGGCCCGGCCGTAGACCCGCTTGTGGGTGGAGTCGACGTCGATGAACGCCTTCTCGCCGGAGCCGGGAAGCAGCGGGGTGTGCGCGGCCAGTTGACCGAGGAACCTGCGGTGCACGGCGTGGAGTTGGAGGGCGTGACCGTGGGTGAACGCGCGCAGGAACGTGCCCAGCGTGGACGGCGCACGGACCCCTTGGAACAGGGCCGGCAGCGCGCCGTGCCGCAGGGTGTGGAGGTCGTCAATGCTGTTCGCACCGGCGGCCATGCCGGCCACGATGCTGCTGACCTTGGCGTCCGCCGCGGCACCCGCCCCGTTCTTCGCCCCGGTCAGCTTCACCCTCTCCGCCACCAGCCGCGACAGCCCGCACCGCTCGGCCAGCCGCAGCACCGGAACCAGCCCGGCCTGCGCGACCAGGTTCGGGTCATCGAACGCAGCGGAGACCGCCGCTGGGGTATGGGAAACTTGCATCTCGGAAGTGCCTTGCCGATCGTGCGTACTGGAAGCCTCAAGAACTCCCATCATCGCAGGTCACAAGGCACTTCCTCGTTTCTCGAAGAGTCATCCACAGCCATCAGGTCGGTGGATTCAGGCTTAACGGACAGCCCAGCCGGTCAAGTCGGCCATGGCGCCGACACCGGCAGCAATCACAGGAAACGCGGGCATCGCGCTACCGCTCGTCAACTCGACAGATCTGTAGGGGGGCCATGTTCGCTTCCTGTGTCCAGTGAGCGTCCTGACGGACGGCCACAGGGCGAACGGCCGCGACCGAGGGCGTTCCCCGTGGCCGCGGCCAGTGGGTCGACTACTACCTCCTCAGCCAGTCGGTGGGGATCACGGACGGGCCCGTGAGCATCTGGCGGTTCCGTCCGTCGGCGGCGTCGACGACGTAGGTGCTGAGGGTGTAGTCGAAGTCGTCCATGGCGGAGAAGGCGATCTGGGTGCCGGCGGGCGAGAAGACGGGGCCCCGGATGCCGCTGAGCGGGGATGTCCAGCCGCTCTGCAGCTCGGTGACGGCGCCGGTCGCCACGTCGACGACATTCAGGCCGTTCTCGGTGACGTAGACGATGCGGTGGCCGTCGGGGGACCAGTCGACGGGCGTGGACAGCGCGTCGCGGACGGTGCTGATCTGGCGTACCTGCCGGGTGGTGGTGTCCATGACCCAGACGTCCCCGCCGTACTCCCAGCCGTCGGCAGTCTCGTACTCGGTGGTCCTGATGAAGGCGATGCTCTTGCCGTCGGGCGAGAAGGTGCCCGCGCCACCGGTCGTTGTCAGCACCTCGTGCCCGGTGCCGTCGCTGTTGATCCACTCCAGGCCGCGCGGGCTGTGGTAGACGATGCGCTTGCCGTCCGGGGACCAGTCGGGGTGCCCGACGTACGGGGCCTCGTTGGTCTCGGGCGCGACACCCTGGACCAGAACGTGCTGGTCACTGCCGTCGGCCTGGGCGAGCACCAGGTTCCGGGCGTACATGCAGCCCTCAGTCTGGGGGATGCAGGTGTCGTCGCGCTGGATGTACGCGACGGTGGAGCCCTTGGGAGCGAGGACGCCTTCCTCGGCGTTCTGCGCGAAGGTCCCGATGATGTCGCCGCTCACGGGGTCGAGTGAGACGAGAGCGGGAGAGCTGGATGAGTAGTCGGTGGCGGTGATCCGGCCGTCCGGCGCCGGACCCTGCCCCGCCGCAGCGGTCCCTGTCGTCGGCAGACCGGCGGCGACGACGATCCCCACGGTCAATACGGCACGTCTGAGCAGCACTTGAAACCTCCTGAAAGACCGGGAACCGACGTTCCCGGCCCCCAGAACAAGAGCGCGACGTGATCAAGGAATGTCACACGGCGCATGTGGGGCAGGGCGGGCGTGCAGGGCACGCTTCCGCTCGCGGACCTTGACGTGGAGGCGGAGCCCGCCGATATTCATGCAGCGTGCGCCGATGGGCCGTCAACGACGAACCGACCCCGCAGGGAGCCGCCGTGACCGCGACCGTGACCGCCGTCCTGAGCCTTCGAGCCCGCGTTCACCTCATCCTCGCCGTGCTGCTGCTCACCCTCGTCCCCACCGCACCGGCACTCGCCGCCGTCCCACCGCCGGGATCTCCCGCCACCGGTGTCCAGGCGGCGACCGACACGTCGCGTTCCGGGTCGCCACGAGGCGCCGAGGTCGTCGCGGTCACCCAGGTCGCGGACCGGCAGGTCGACCTGTCGGTGAGATCGCAGGCCCTGGGTGGCCGAACGGTCAAGGTCCGCCTGCTCACCCCCGACGGCTGGAACCCGGACGCGCGACGCCGGCAGCACTGGCCGGCCCTCTGGCTGCTGCACGGTTGCTGCGGCGACTACACCTCGTGGACCGCGATGACCGACGTCGCGCAGACCGACAGCCTGCGCGACGTGCTCGTGGTGATGCCGGAGGCGGGCTGGAACGGCTGGTACAGCGACTGGTGGAACCACGGCCGGGGCGGCGACCCGGCCTGGGAGACGTTCCACACCGTGGAGCTGCGCCACCTCCTGGAGCGTGACTGGGGCGCCGGCGCCGACCGCGTCGTGGCGGGCCTGTCGATGGGAGGCCAGGGCGCTCTGCAGTACGCCGCACGGAACCCCGGCATGTTCAAGGCGACCGCCGCGTACTCCGGTTCGGCCCACCCACTCCTGAACGACGAGTCGGTCGACCGCATCATGGGCTTCTTCGCCGGCCAGGGCGACGACCCGCTGCGGGTCTGGGGCGACCCGGTCGCGCAACGCCGCATCTGGCAGGCCCACGACCCGTTCCACCTGGCCGAGCGGCTCCGGTCGATCCCCGTGTACCTGTCGTGCGGCGACGGCACCACCGGCCCGCTGGACCCGCCGGGCCGCACGAGCGCGCTCGAGGCCGACTTCAACCGACAGAACCACGCCCTCGCCGCCGAGTTGGAACGCGTCGGCGCGAAGCACCTCACCACTCACTTCTACGGACCGGGCACCCACGGTTGGGCATACTGGGAACGCGAACTGCAGGCGTCGCTCCCGATGTTGCTCGGCGCCCTACGAGCCGACCACGTCGACGACTGACCAGGTCCGCTCGGGGCCGTCCTACCCGGATCGAGCGAAAGAACAGGGTTGATGACGAAGGAGGACACCGACCGCCAGGGCCGGTGCGTGGTGCTCGAGGAGATCACGGACGAGAACCGGCGCGACGTCGCCGATGTGGCCCCGCCGACGACCAGCGCCGGTTCGTGGCTGCCCTCGGCGCACGCTGTCTGCTGCTCTCCCTGCGGGGCGGAACCTGGAACTCCCTCGCGGTCCGGGCCGGTGACGAGGTCGTGGGCCATGTCATGTGGGCGTACGACGAGGAGGACGGCACCCACTGGAGCGGCGGCATGGTCGTCAACGCCGCCGAGCAGGGCAAGGGCGTGGGCCGCGCCACGATGCGCGTCCTGATGCGACGCCTCGCCGCACTGCCGTCCTGCCGTGAGATCCGGCTCTCCTACCACCCGGAGAACATCCCCGCCGCTCGCCTGTACGCGTCGCTCGGCTTCATGCCCACCGGAGAGTCCGAGAGCGAGGAGGTCGTGGCCGCGCTGAGCGGCGGATCGGCCGCCGCCTGACCGCCCAGGACGACCGGAAGCCCTTGGTGGGCGCCTTGACCCATTAGACGTCAGCGGAATCTCGTCGGCTGGTCCGGCCGACGACGCCGCCAGGCATGACGTTCCCGCCGGCCCGGCCTGTGCGGCCTCCTCCCACACGGCCGGCCGCCGCTGGGCGACGGTGAGCCGCTCACCGGTGAGGAGGTGGGCCGCGCCGCGCCCGGGCGGTCCTCAGTGAGCGGCCCACCGTTCCGCACCCGGCGGGTGGGCCGCCGGCCCAGGTGGGTGGTGCTGGTTATCACCGCGCGCCGGGCCGGAGCGCGGGGGCTGGGCCATTCGGCTGCATTGCCTCGCGCGCACCGCCGGACCGCTGTGTGGTTGACCCGGACGCGCACCGCGGCCAGGGCATCGGTGGCCCGGGCGCTCAGCCACGGAGAACCACGAACGGAGTATGCCCATGCCCCTCATACGCCGATTCACAGCGGTCCGCAGACGCCATGCCGCGTTCCTCGCCGCGCTGGTGACCTGCTCGACCGTACTGACCGGCCAGGACCTCGCCGCGGCCGGCGGTACGCCCACACCTTCGGTACCCGTCCCGCAGCTGGACTGGAGCCCCTGCGTCCAAGGCGGCGAGTTCGACTGCGCGACCGCGAAGGTGCCGCTGGACCACAACAGACCGGGTGGTCGCACCCTCGAGCTGGCGGTCGTCAAACGGAAGGCGACCGGCCCCGGTCGGCGCATCGGCACCCTCTTCTTCAACCCCGGCGGCCCCGGCGGTCCCGGAACGGTGCAGATGCCGCAGAACTACGAGAAGTTCCCGCGCGAGGTGCGGGAGCGGTTCGACATCGTCAGCTGGGCCCCCCGGGGAATCGGCAGCAGCACCGCGGTGAACTGCTTCGCCGGTCCCGAGGAAGCCGCCGAATGGAACGCGAGCAAACCGACGGGCTTCCCGGTGGGCGAAAAGGAGCGGACGGCCTTCATCGCCGCGTACAAGGACCTGGCCCGGCGCTGTGAGCAGCGTGACCCCGAGCTGCTGCGCCATGTGTCGACCACCGACACCGCCCGCGACCTCGACCTGCTTCGTCAGGCGGTGGGGGAGTCACAACTCACCTACCAGGGGATCTCCTACGGCACGATCCTGGGCGCCACCTACGCCAACCTCTTCCCCGGCAAGGTCCGCGCCATGGTCCTCGACAGCAACATCGACCCGCAGGCCTGGACGAATCACGCGTCCGGCGACGACCCCCGGCTCACGACGTTCCTGCGCATGGGCTCGGACCGCAGCGCGGCAGCGACCCTGGACAGGTTCCTCGCCCTGTGCGGGTCCACCACCACCGCCCGCTGCGCCTTCTCCGCCGGCGGTCCGAAAGCGACCCGGGCCAAGTTCGACCAGCTGATGCAGCGGCTCCGGAAGCAGCCCGTGGGCGCGTGGACCTACGCCGGCACGGTCGCCGGCGTGGTGAACAGCCTCTACGTCGTCCACCCAGGGTGGACGGACCTCGCCTGGCCGGCTGCAGGACCTGTGGCGGGGCCGCGTGCCGGAGCCGGCCCCGCTCCCGCCCCCACCGGTGGTCCCGAACCCGAACCCGTACCTGGGCGAGGAACAGGGCGCCGCGGTGCTCTGCGGCGACAGCCCCAACCCGCGTGACCCCGGTGCCTACCACGCCATGGAGGAGGCCAGTGCCGCTCGTGCGGGCGACGCCGGACGCTTCTGGACCTGGGCCGCCGCGGGGTGCGCCACCTGGCCCGCGGTCGCCGCCGACCGCTACCGCGGTCCGTGGAACAAGCCGACGGCACACCCCGTCCTGGTGGTCGGTACCACCTACGACCCCGCCACTCCCTACTCGAACGCGCAAGCCATGGCCGAAGAACTGGCCAACGCCCGCCTGCTCACCAACGACGGCTACGGGCACACCGCATTGATCAACCCCAGCAGCTGCGTCAAGGCACACGAGAGCCGCTACCTCATCGACGGCACCCTCCCGCCGGTCGGAACGACGTGCCGACAGGACACGCCTCCCTTCTCCGCACCCAAGCCGATCGGTGGCGTCGCCACCGGCGGCGGCGGGACGGCCGGCACGGTCTCCTGAGCCGGCCATGACCCCCGGCCTGGACACGGGCCGACGCGAGCGCACTCCGGCTCGCTCACCGCCTCCATGCCGAGCCGCTCGGCAACGGGCCCCGGACCGCGGTCGGTCCGGGGCCCGTGCAGGCACCCCCTGCTCGCGGGTGGTGCGTGACCGCGAATGCCGTCGTCCCGACCCGCCGCATGCCCTGGCCGAGTGGGTCACCCTGCTCATCGTCACCCGTGGGGTGACCGCCGCTGCAAGCCGAGCGTCCCGTACACATCCCAGGCGACCGTGTCCTCGCCGCCCCTCGGATGCCGCAAACGATGGTGTGTACGGGGGCGGCATCCCGACGTGGTTCATGCGGCATCCCGCGGGTTCGTCCTGGCTTTCCTCTCCCGTTGTCGCAGGTCAGCCCGGCAGACGGGAGCGACGGATCCGCACAGAACATGATGGGCCCTCGGGATCCCTGAAGAACCATCATGCTTCCTGCACAGACGCACAGACGCACAGACGCACAGACGCACAGACGCACGGACGCACAGGCCGAGGGCGACGAGGTGCCTGGTCAGGCCCCATGCCGAGGAACCGAGGGGCACGGCGAACTCGCGGGATGCTGCACACGCTGGCGGTGCCGCGATCCTCGGTCAACGACAGCTACGGCAGCGACGGCAGCCCACCCCAGGTGGGTGCGGAGGGGTGCAGACGTGACCTCGTTGGGTGCGGGCCTCCTCGTGTCCGGCGCACCGCCCGTACGATGATCGGCGTGACCGTCCGCCGCGCCCTTGGCACCGGCCCCAGGCTCCCGCGCACAGCATCCGCGCCGCCCAGGCCGAACTTCTCGACGAACTCCCCGGGGCCCGTCTCCCCAACCTTGACGAGCTGCGGGCCCGTGGAGTGCTCGGGGCCCACCCGGCGACGTCCGCGAGCCCGCGGCGGACCCTTGGAGCGGGCGGCCGCGCGAACGGTGAGCCGCCCGACCTCCCCGCCTGACACCGACACGGCCTCCGGCCTTCAGCTACCGCTCCAGCGCTCCCAGCAGGACACCGGCCCGTCCGACGAAGTCCTCGATCAGTGCGCTGGTGCGGTCCCGGCACGTCCTTGCGTCAGCCCGCTGCTGCAGAGGTGCAGTCAGACGTCGTCGGAGGCCGCTTCTCTGCCGACTCTGTTGCTGGTGGGGTGCCGGGACGACAAGCCTCGGGACCCGAAGGGGCTCCAAGGCGTCAGAGCATGAGCAGGAGCCGCGTGTTCGGTACGAGCTTCCGGTTCACGCTGGTGCTCTGCACGAAGATCGTGAAGTCGTCGTTGTGGTCCGGCTTGATGCGAACTTCCACGTCCGGCAGGCCGAGCAGGGCGCGGGCCTCGGGCCCCGTGTACACCCGGTCCGTCTTCTTCTCCAGCACCGCAATCTGCTTCTGCGCCTGGATCTTCTCCGACTTGCTCAGCTGGTAGAACGCACCACCGGTACGGTAGGTGTGCCCGCATTCGACGACCCATTCCCGGATCGCCGCGTCACGGGCCACCGGGATCAGCTGGTACTCCGACGGATTCACCGGGGTGAGGTCGGCCGCCTTGATGGTGTCCTTGTTGACCGCCTCCGCACCCGTGGAGAACACCGCCCGCGATCCCCGGATGCCCTGGGCGCGGCCCATCATGAACTTCTCGGTGGCCTGCTGGATGACCTGCCCGGCCTCCTCCAGGCCCTGTGTGCTCGTGGCGTCCCAGATGGCGATGTTGTCCCTCGGGAACCCGCACTGCATGGCCTCGCGCTTGCCCATCTGGTCCGGCACAAGGACGGCCAGCGTCCAGTTGTCCTTCTGTATCTCGATCATCTCGGCCACGGCCTCAACCAGTTCACGTCGATCCCTGGTAGGGGCATCCGGGCAGCGATGACTTGCGTTCTCCTGCCCGTCGGTGAGTACGAACGTCAGGAAGCTGTGGTCGCCGTACAGTTGAGCTGTCTGCGCCAGCTCCCGCTGCGATTTGAGCGTGGCCGCCAGCAGCGCCGTCATTCCACCGACCCGGTACAACTGCTTCAGCGACGGCATCCGCAGCACGTCTTTGTCGTAGATGACGCACTCCACCTTGTCCGCGAAGACGTACACCGTGACGCGGGTTTCCTGATCCAGTTCCTGCGAGCGTCGGGCCAGATAGGCAATCTGCTGGTCGGCGACTTCGACGACCTTGCGGCTCAGGTGCGACATGGACGAACTGGCATCCAGCACAAGGGCGACGTGGTTGATGTAGTTCTGGTTTCCGGACATGACAGCTCCCCCTCTTTCCGACTCGATGCTCCTACTGTCTCACCCACCACTGACAATCGATCTTGGCTCCCGGACCGGACGAAGAGCCCACCCGACCAGGGGCGCCCCCGGTGGCGGACAGCACGGGACCCCGCTCGTGACAGCCCGGGGTCTCCCTGTGCACTGGTGTGTCCGGCAGGTTCATCGGCCGGCCGGTCGTGGCCTATGCCCATTCCATGCCCAGCTCCCGCAGCGCGTTGTCCGGTTGAAGCGGTATCTCAACCGATCATGGAACGCGCAGTTCGCACAGGCTTCCCGCCGGGGTGATCTTCCCGTTGTGCGCGCGTGAAGGCCGGGCCTCGCAGTGGCTCGGGGGTGCGAATCGAACCGAGCGATGCCGGGAGGCACTGGTGTCGTTGTTGCACGCGTCCGAGCCCGTCCAGTTCAACTCGGCTGCTCCATCGTGTGATTGCCTCGCGCACGTGTACGGCAACGCGGCTGATCAACCCGATCGGGTGCGCCGGTATCCGTCGGCCATGACGGACGCGGAGTGGGCGGCCGTCCGGCCGCTGTCGCCGGTGCCGACCTGGCTTCAGGGGCGGGCGGGCAGCCCGAAGGCTACTGCCACCGGCAGATGCTGGACGCGATCCGAACCGCCCCGGGTTTGATGGAGACATCGAAGACCCGGAAGGATGCCGACCATGGCTGCTCCCCGTAAGTACCCCGACGAACTGCGCGAGCGTGCGACGCGGTTGGCGGTCGAGGCCCGCAGGGATCCGGCCGGCCGGGCCGGTGCGATCAAGCGGATCGCCGATCAGCCGGACGTACACCCCGAGGCCCTGCGCGGCTGGGTCAGGCGCGCCGAGACCGACGAGGGCATCGTTCCCGGCACCAGCAGCACCGATGCCGCCCGGATCATGGAGCTGGAGCGGGAGGTGAAAAAACTGCGGCGGACGAACGCGATATTGAAGTTCGCCTCGGCTTTCTTCGCCGCGGAGCTGGACCGTCCACTGCGATGAAGGTCGTCCACATCGGCCAGTACAGGGAGACGTTCGGCGTCCAGCCGATCTGCGATGTCCTCGCCGAGACGGACGCGCCGAGAGCACCTGCTGCGCCGCCCGCAACCGCCCGCCCGCGGCCCGCGAGACGAGGAGATCACCGCGGAGATACCCCGGATCCACCAGGCCGACCAGGCCGTCTACGGGGCCCGCAAGGTCCACGCCGCCCTCCTGCGCGAGGGATTCGAGGTGGCCCGCCGCACGGTCGAGCGCCTCATGCGCGCGGCCGGTCTGCGCGGAGTGATCCGGGCCAAGAGCCCACGCACCACCCGGCCGTCCCCCGAGACCGACCGGCCCGCCGATCCGCTGGAGCGGCAGCTCACCGCGAGTGCGCCGGACCAGCTGTGGGCCGCGGACCTCACCCGTGTCAGAACCTTCTCCGGCCGGGTGTGGGCCGCCTTCGTCGGCGACGTCTTCTCCCGCATGGTCGTCGGCCGGCGGGTCGCCACCTCCCTCCGCACCGGCCTCGCCCTCGACGCGCCGGAGAGGGCGCTCCGGCGCCGCCGGCACACCGGCGCCGGCCTCACGCACCACCCGGGCCGCGGAGTCCCCTACCGAGCTCTGCGCCCCACCGAACGCCTCGAACAGGAGGCGCCGTGGCCTCGGTCGGGGACTCGTATGACAACGCCCTGGCCGAGGCGTTCAACAGCCTGTTCAAGGCCGAGCTGATCCGCGCCAGGGGGCCGGGGACCGGCATCGGCGACCTCGAGGTCGCGGGCGTCGAGTACATCGACTGGTTCAACCGGCGCTGCCTCCACGGCGAGCTCGGCCACGTCACGCCCGCCGAGCACGAGGCCGCCCCCTACCGCGCGGCCGGACCCCCTGCGTCACTCCGGACAACCAGCTCACTCAGTCTCCACGAAACCCGGGGCTTGACAGCAGAGCACGTCACGTAGCCGTCGCGCCCGCCTGTACTACTCGCTTCGGGTGCTGAAGGACGCTTGGGCTGCGTTCTCCTGTGCGAGGGCCTCGTGCTCGCTGGTCCATCCGTTGGTGTGCCGTAGTGCGTCGAATTCGCTTTGCAGGGTGGTGTCGGAGGTGGTGCGGGTGTCGGTACTGATGGTGACGGGCAGTCCGGCGGCCAGGAGGGGGGTGGCGGGGTGGGCGGTGATGCTGGGGACGGCGCCGGTCTGCACGTTGCTGGTGGGGCACATTTCCAGGGCGATTCTGTCGGTGCGGAGCCGGTTCAGGAGTGCGGTGTCGGAGGTGCAGCGCACACCGTGGCCGATGCGGCGGGCGCCGAGGACGTCGATCGCCTCCCACATGCTTTCGGGGCCTGCGGCTTCTCCGGCGTGGACGGTGCAGGGCATGCCGGCGCTGTGGGCGAGGTCGAAGGCGGCCCGGTGGGGCTGGGCGGTGTACAGGGTTTCGTCGCCGGCGAGGTCGAGGCCGGCGACGATGTTCCGGTGTCGCAGGGCGGTCTCGGCGACGGCGAGGCTTTCGTCCGGGCTCTGGTGGCGCAGGCAGCACAGGAGCAGCCCGGTGCCCACGCCGGTGGTGGCCCGGCCCTGGGCCAGTCCTTCGGCGACTGCTTGGACGGCTTCGTCGGGGGTCATTCCGTGGCAGCCGTGCAGTTGCGGGGCGAAGCGTACTTCTCCGTAGACGACGCCGTCGGCTTTCCAGTCCTCGACCAGTTCCCGGGCGGTGCGGGTGAGTGCGTCCGGAGTCTGCAGGACCTGCAAGGGGAGGTCGATGTAGGTCAGGAAGGTGGTCAGGCTGCCGCAGTGGGCCGGGGCCACGACCAGGTCCCGGGCGGGCCGTTCCAGGGGGATGCCCTGTTCGCGGGCAAGGTCGGCGACGGTATCGGGGCGGACGGAGCCGTCGAGGTGACAGTGCAGTTCGTAGCGCGGGATCCGCGTGGTGGCAGTACTCATGAAGTCGGTCCAGGTCAGAGGGCGGGGGCAGTCGCGTCGGTGAGCGGCGAGCCGACGGGGAGGGATGTGGTGACGGTGTCGAAGAGAAGCTTCTTGAAGCCGGTCTCGTCGACGCGGCGGACCAGGGTGATGTTGGGGGCGGGAGCGGACAGGCGCCGGTCGATGATCATCTGTCCGCGGGTGTCGTCGGTGACGGAGATGTCGACGTGGACCTCTTCCTGTTCGGTGATCAGGCCAGGCTTGAGTGCCACGGCCATGGCCACGGGGTCGGGCAGGTCGTAGCCGGCCAGTCCGGTCACATCGCGGGCCCAGTCGGCCACGGTGCGGTTGATGCGGTGTGCGAATGTGGCCATCGGGGTGCCGAGTCGTTCCAGGCGCTGCTGGTCGGACGGGGTCATGACGGCGTCCTTGCGGGAGACGTCCCACCCGATCCAGGTGACCTTCTCGGGGGTGGCGGCCTGGGTGACGATCCGGGCGGCCTCGGGATCGGCCCAGACGTTGAACTCTGCGGTGGGTGAGATGTTGCCGCGCAGGTCGGCGGCGCCGGCCATGCAGTACACATGCCGGTAGCGGGTGAACAGCTCAGGGTCGCGCAGCAGGGCGGCGGCGATGTTGGTGAGCGGGGCGAGCGTGACCAGTGTCAGCTCTCCCGGATGCCGGCGGGGGTAGGACAGCAGCGTCTCGACCGCGTGGGTGTGTTGGCAGGCGGTGGCCGGGTCGGGCAGGCCGATGTCGCCCATGCCGTCCTCGCCGTGTACGTGCTGCGCGCTGGAAAGGGTTCGCGTCATCGGGCGGGCGCAGCCGGGGTGGACGGGTATGTCGGTGCGGCCTGCGGTCTCGAGGGAGATCAGCGCGTTGCGGGTGCCGGTCTCGACGGGCACGTTGCCCGCCACGGTGGTCACCGCCCGGATGTCGCCGAGTCCGCTGGCGGCGGCGAGCAGGAGGGCGACCGCGTCGTCGGATCCGGTGTCGGTGTCAATGATCAGGGGAAGGGCCGGCATGGCCGTGCTCCATTCGTGCGAGTCGTGCGGGATCGCGGGTTCAGTGAGCCCGCGGGCGGACGAGGTCGTTCGGGCGGGGCAGGGCCCCTCGGGCTCCGAGCGCGGTGACGGCGAAGGCACCAGCGGTTGTGGCAGTGGCTGCCGCCCGGGTGAGGGGGTGGCCGTGGGCGAGTTCGGCGGCGAGCACGCCGCAGAAGACATCCCCGGCGCCGGTGGTGTCGACGACGGTCACGGCAGGCGCGGGGATGTGCTCACATCGCCCCTCCTGGGCAACCAGGGCACCGTCGCCGCCCAGGGTGACTCACCGCACCGGAGGCCGCCTCTGCCAGGATCTCGGCGGCGGCGGCCCGGGCGTCAGCGGCTCCGGTGAGCTGCCGGGCTTCGACCTCGTTGACCACCAGCAGTGGCCGGTTGTCCTGGGGCCACGCGGGCAGGATCCCGGCCGGAGCCGGGTTGTGCACCCACCGTGTCCCCGGCGCAAGAAAACCTGCGACAGCCTGAAGACAGGGCAGGGGGACCTCACCGCTGGTGAGGATCACATCCGCGGCCAGCGGCCGGAGCGCCGTCAGAGCGTCGGTGACGTCCTGGGCGGACAGCAGGGCGTTGGCGCCGCTGATGACGGCGATGCTGTTCTCGCCGTCCGGGTCCACCACGACCAGCGCCTGTCCGGTCGGCGTGGACACCTCGGTGATCACTGTGTCCACGCCGACCGAGGCACCGCGCAGGTTGGCGAGGGTCTTGAGTCCATCGGCATCCCCGCCGACCTTGGCCACCAAGTGAGTAGCGGCTCCCATGGTGGCGGCGGCCAGGCCACGGCCCGATTGCCGCCCTTCCCGCCGAAACCCTCCTTCACGGAGGTCACCAGCACCGTCTCACTCGGGGAGGGAAGGACGGGACAGCGCATGATCCGGTCGATGTTCACCGAGCCCACAGCCACCACCCGACCTGCCAAGAATCCGTTCATACTCCATGTCTAATCGTTTAGATGAGAGGATGCAAGAGTTATGGCGAAGCGAACAGGCAAGGCCCCGACGCTGACGGACGTGGCCCGCGCGGCCGGGACCTCGACAGCGGTAGTCAGCTACGTGATGAACAACGGCCCCCGGCCGGTCGCGGCCGCGACCCGCGAGCGGGTCCTGGCCGCCGCGGCAGAACTGGACTACCGGCCCAACCGCATCGCCCGGGCTCTGCGCTCGCGGACCACCGGCGTGGTCGGCCTGATCCTCGCCGACGCATCCAACCCCTACTTCGGCGCGCTGGCCCGGCACGTTCGAGCAGGCACTGGATAAGCGCGGAAAGCTCACCCTGACCGGGAACGCCGGATACTCCCCGGACCGGCAGGAGCATCTCGCGGACAAGTTCCTCGCCGCCCAGGTCGACGGGCTCATCATCGTCTCCGCCGACGGCGGCGCCGACGTCGACACCCAGGTCAAACGCGCCGGCGTCCCCTCCGTATACGTCCACAACCAGCCCGAGGACGGGCAGGCCCCGGCAGTGAGCGCCGACAACGAAGATGCCGTCCAGCAGGCCGTCGCCCACCTGTGCAGCCACGGACACACCCGCATCGCCTTCCTCGCCGGACCACGCGACGCCGGACCGGTCGGCCGACGCCACGCCACGTGGGAGACGGCCATCGCCGGCACCGGCGCCCCCCTGCTGCGCTGCGAGTACTCCCGCGCCGCGGCAGCGGCCCTGACCGAACAGCTCATCAGCGAGGGCACCATGCCCGCCGCGCTCATCACCGCCACCGACGAACAAGCCATCGGCGTCCTTGCCGGAGCCCGGGCTCACGGACTGGCCGTCCCCAAGCGGCTGGCCGTCATCAGCCTCGACGGGACCCCTGACAGCGCCTACACCGCTCCCGCCCTCACGGTCACCCAGCAACCCCTGGAGGCGATGGCGGCCCAGGCCGTCGACCTGCTCCTCGGCGGTGAGACCGCGGTGCCGCCCGCCGTAGCCCCCCTCGTCGTCCGGTCCAGCTGCGGGTGCGAACCCACTGGCCTCTGAGTCGTACGACTGCACGAACCGCCGGGCGCGGCGACGCGGGGCGCTGCCTTACCGGCGGGTCGGCATTTCCCAGCGTCGCCGCGCCAGGCCGGACTCCTGGCGGCCTCTCCCGTACGGCGCGACCCTGCGCTTGCCGAATACCTCATCCGTGCTGGTCAGGCCGCATGCTGGTACTCGTGAGGGTGCCGCCGAGCCGCGCTCGCCGTCGTACCTCCAGACGGGCGATCCGGTCCGGATCCTCGATCGGAGCGGGTGGAGGGGGCGGGCGCTCGCCAGGCCCTGGTGCGGCCTGTGCTCGTTGCAGAACGTCTCGAACTCGCGCAGGGCGTACAGGAGATGGCGCTGATCCCAGATCAATGTGCGGCCCAGCAGCTCCCGCCTGCAGGTCTGCACCCACCGCTCCATGCTCGAGTTCATCCGCGGTATCCGGACGCCGCTGAGCACCACCTCGATGCCCGCGTCCTTGAGGACGGCGTCGAACAGCCGCGGGACCTTCCCGTCCCGGGCCCTGATCAGACAGCGCGCCCGGCAGCCCGCGTCCTCGAGGTCCATGACAAGATTCTTCGCGGCCTGGACCACCCGGGACGCGGTCGGTTGCGCGGATGCGCGGTCGCGCCCAGGATCCGGATCCGGCGGTTCGCGTGCTCGATCGCGGCGAACACGTACAAGCGGGCCCCGGACAGGGTGACGGTTTCGAAGAAGTCGCACGCCAGGAGCGCGTCGGCCTGGGAACGCGGGAAGCCCGCCCACGTGCTCGAGGCCCGCTCGGGCGTCGGCTCGATGCCGGCCTCCTTCAAGATTTCCCAGACCGTGGATGCCGCCACCTTCACGCCGAGCACGAGCAGTTCACCGTGCAGGCGCCGGTAGTCCCAACTTGGAGTTTCCCTGGCCAGGCGCAGTACGAGTGCTCGGATGAGTGCACGGTGCGGGGCCGGCCCCGCGCTTCGGGCCGGGACCGGGCGGCGTGCCGGCCGGCGGTGAGGTTGCGGCGCCGGCGCAGTACCGTGTCCGGCCGCACCAGCAGCCGCATCCGGCACAGCACTTCCCTTGGCAGACCGTGGAGCAGCCACGCCAGGAAAGTCCGGTCGCTCGCGTGCATCCGGACTCGCTGCCCGTTCAGCTGCCGCTCCAAGACGGCGATCTGATGGCGCAGGGTCAAGATCTCGATGTCCTTCTCACGGTCGCTCGTTGGTAGCAGTCGCAGCATCGCGCACGCGTTCGTCACGCCCGGGTACGCCAGTCTCAGCAGCACGACCGATCATCATGCCGCGCCCACCGCCGCCGCGCGATAGTGGCGACTCGATCGGTCACGGCCGGCACCCCGAAACCCGCTCCCACCTGTATGGATGAGGTATTCGGCAAGGGCAGGATCTTGGTGGCTAATTCCAATTCACCTTCTGTGAGTCGGAGTTATCGCTGAGGAACGACGGCTCCGGCGGATGGGATCATGCTGATCGTTGATCTTGTCGTGGTTCCTTGGGGATCGGAGTGTGTCGTGTCGATGCAGCCGCAGTCCTGGCCTGAGCCGGATCCGCAGGTCGCGGCGGCGATCCGGGCGATGTATCGGGCCGGCGGGAGGCGCCGCTGGCGGTGCAGGTTCGTGACCGGCTCGGGGAGCTGTTCCCGGACACGGCCTTTGCTGACGCGTTCGGCCAGGTGGGCAAGCCGGGCTGGTCGCCGGGGCGTCTGGCGCTGGTCACGGTGCTGCAGAAGGCCGCGAACCTGACCGATCGGCAGGCTGCTGACGAGGTTCGCGAGAACCTCGCCTGGAAATACGCACTCGGCCTGGACCTGGAGGACCCGGGCTTCGACCACAGCGTGCTGTCAGAGTTCCGCTCCCGCGTCGTCGCCCACGGCCTGGAGGAACGTGTGCTGGACCTGCTGCTGGAGCGCCTGCAGACCCTGGAACTGGTGCAGGCGGGCGGCAGCCAGCGCACCGACTCCACCCACATCGTTGCCGCGGTGCGAGATCTGAACCGCCTCGAGTTGGTCGGCGAGAGCGTCCGCGCCGCCCTGAACGCGCTGGCCGCCGCATGCCCCGAATGGGTCGATCAGGTGCTGGTGGTGGAGGACTGGAGCCACCGCTACGCGGACCGGATCGACAACTGGCGGCTGCCCGCCTCCAAGACCAAGCAGCACGAACTCGCCCTGCACTACGCCACCGACGGTTACACCCTGCTGCAGGCCGTGTATGCACCCTCGTCCCCGGCATGGCTGCGCGAACTGCCCGCGGTCCAGACCCTACGGATCGTGCTGCTGCAGAATTACATCCGCACCCCGGACCGGAACGGCAGACTACGGATCCGGCGCCGCGAGCGCGCCGAGGACAACGGCGACGGCCTGCCACCCGCCCCGATACGCCTTGCCTCCCCCTACGACACCGACACCCGGTGGTCCGCCAAACGCGAGACATTCTGGAACGGCTACAAACTCCACGTCTCGGAGACCTGTCACCCACAGGCCGACGGAGACCGGCCCGCCCGCCCGAACATCATCACCAACGTGGCCACCACCGCCTCCACCCTGCCTGACACCAAGGCCTTGGAGCCGATCCACCAATCCCTTCAACACCGCGGACTGCTGCCCGCCCGGCACTACCTCGACTCCGGCTACCCCAGCGCCGAACTCATCGTCTCCTCCGCCAGAACCTACGGCCTCGCCCTGATCACCCCAGTCCTCCTCGACACCTCCCACCAAGCCAAGGCCCAACAGGGCTTCGCGGCACACGACTTCACCATCGACTGGGATCGCAAGCGAGCCGTCTGTCCGGCCGGAAAGATCAGCGCCACCTGGAACGACGTCGTCCAGGAGGGCGTGGCCAAGACCGTTGTTGCCTTCGCCGCCCTGGACTGTATCCCCTGCCCGGCCAAGGAGCAGTGCACCAGCTCACGAAAGGGCCGCCGGCTCAGCCTCTACCCCCGTGAGCTCACCGAGGCCATCCGCACCGCCCGCGCCCGGCAACAGGACGGAACCTGGCAGCGCGACTATGCGCTCCGCGCCGGTATCGAGGGCACCATCCGCCAGGCCACCCACACCACCGGCCTGCGCCGAACCCGCTACCGCGGCCTCGCGAAGACCCACCTCGACCACACCACCAGCGCCACCGCCCTCAACCTCATCCGACTCAACGCCTGGTGGAACGGCCACCCCCTCGACCGCACCAACCACAGCCACCTCGCCAGACTCCAACTCCGCCTCGCCGCATGACTATTGGGGTTAACCACCAAGATCGGGCAGGGCGCGGATCAGCGCACGCACCGTCAAAGGCGTCTCCGCCCGCTGCGGACACCGCCCGCCCGACGAGGACCGGCCTGCCGTCAGCACCCCGGTCACAGCCATCGACATCATCGTCCACGCTCCCGTGGACGATGCCCTCGCCCCCGTCCCGGCGCCTGCTCCTCCCGACCGACCCGGTCGGATCCCGGCCCCGTGGCAGGCCCCGCCCGCCGCCGGTACCGGCGAGCACCCGCCCGCCGCAGCCCTGATGCACACGAGCAGGCTCGAGGATGTGCTCGCCGCGATGGACGCCGCCCCGGAGCGTGAGTGGCGTGCCATCGAACTGGCCACCCTGCTACGGCTGGACCGCAGTGACCTGACCGGTGAGCTGATCCGGTGGGCCAGACGCCAGATCCTCATCAAGGCCGGGCCGGCCACCTTCAAGATCCCGGACGGACCGCCGCGGCCCTCCAAGGTCGCCGTCCGCCGTGAAGACGTCCTCGCGGTCATGGCCACCGATCCTCACCGCCCCTGGCACGCCCGTGAGATCACCGCCGCGCTGAACACCGTCAAACAGAGCACCCTCGCACTCCACCTCAGCACCTGGGCACGCAAGAACCTGCTGGTCAAGACCGCGCCCGCAACCTACCGACTCCCCCAACAGCCAGTGACAGACGCCCCCGCCAAGCCGCTCGCCGCCACGACACGCCGACCAGCAGGACTGCTTGACAAACCAGCATGAACCATAACTTTCTGGCATTGAACGCCGAGGTCCACCGCTGACGGACGATCACCTCCTGCCGATCACAGCCCCGACCGGCACGAGCATCCCAACCGCGACCCACGCCAGCCCCGTGACTTGCAACTTCAGGTTGAAACGCGCTCAGTGACTCGGGCGAGCCCAGGGCGAACTTGACTGCATGCCGTCGTGTCGGGATCGGACGAGCGGTCTGCGGCTGACACCCTGGGCCGTCGGATTACATGACCGACGGTCAGGAGTCTTGTGGAAGCGGAACTGATGCATGGCGGCCAACAGCAGCGCGAACCGTGCCCTCTGCCCGGCCCGGTGCCTGGACCGTTCACCGGGCGGACCTTCTTCGTCAGTCCCTGTGGCGACGACAGCGCCGATGGCCGGTCACCGGCGACGGCGTGGAGGACCCCGCAGCACACAGAATTCCTGCGCCTCCGCCCCGGCGACCGGCTGCGGCTGCGCGGCGGTGCATGCTTTCGCGGTCCGGTATCCCTGTTGTACGGCGACGCCGGCGATGCGTCGGCTCCGGTCGTGATCGACTCGTACGGCGAGGGGAGGGCGACCATCACGGTCGACGGGACTGACGGCATCGTCGTCTACGACACCGCTGGAGTTGAGATCCGGAACCTCGCCGTACGCAATGAGGGAGCAGCGGCTTCCAGCGGAGACGGCATCAAGTTTTTCAATGACCTTCCCGACGGCCGGAAGCTGGACCATGTCGTCGTCTCCGGCGTCGAGGTCTCGGGCTTCCGGAACGGCATCTCTGTCGGTGGTACGGGCTGGTCGGGGTTCCGGCAGGTGCGGATCGAGTGCAGCGCGGTGCACCACAACCAGGATGCCGGGCTGATCACGTACGGCACCCAGTTCACTGCCGACAAGCCGGTGTACGCGCACGCGGACGTGACCGTCGCCGGCGTCGAGGCCCACCACAACGCGGGCGATCCCGCGAACAGCGCCCGCAACACCGGGAGCGGCATCATTTTGGGATCAGTGCACGGCGGGCAGATCACCGGCTGCTCCGCCCACGACAACGGCGCCTTCTCCTCACCCGAGGCGACGGAGGGGCCCGAGGGCATCTGGGCCTACGATTCCACCAAGGTCGTGATCGAGCACAACGTCTCGTACCGCAACCGCACCGGCGGGCCCGCGGACGGCGACGGCTTCGGCTTGGACGTCAACGTCACCGACTCCGTCCTCCAGTACAACCTGTCCTACGGCAACGACGGCGCTGGTTACCTCATTTACGCGGATCGCGGGGAGCGGATGAATTCCGGCAATGTGGTCCGCTTCAATCTCAGCTGCCAGGACGCAGGGAAGACGGGCTTCTACGGCGGAATCCACGTCGGCGGGTATGTGCGGGACGTGCAGATCTACCAGAACACCGTGCTGGATCGGGGAGGCGGCCGGGACGTCGGGGCGCCCGCGCTGAAGCTGAGCCAGGGGCCCGCCGGGGTGACGGTCAGGGAAAATCTGTTCGTCTGCGACGGCAAGTACCCGGTCCAGGTCTGCGGCGACTAACCGACGGACAGCGAGGCCTGCGCGAGGGCCTCCTGCCCGGGGACGCCGAGACTGAGACGGCCAAGCCCCACGACCTCCCAGCCGGCCGCCCGCCACCGTGCGGCGTCCAGGGTGTTGCGCGCGTCGAGGAGACGGGGGCGGCGGGCCACGGCGACCAGGTCCTCCGGGCTGATGTCGCGATACTCCGGCCACTCGGTCAGGTGCAACACCACGTCGGCGCCCTCGCACGCCTTGTCGATCTCGAATGTGTAATCCAGCTCGGGGTGAGCCGCGCGCGCGTTCTCCAGGGCCTTGGGGTCGTGCACCCGAACCCGTGCGCCCGCCGCGTGCAGGGCGGTGGCGACGGCGAGGGCCGCGAGTCGCGGATGTCGTCGCTGCAGGGTTTGAAGGCGGCGCCGAGCACGGCGACTGCGCGGCCGGCCAGGCTTCCGCCGACGAGGTCGGCGGCGAGGGCGACGGTGCGGCGGCGCTGGTCCAGGTTGATCCGGTCGACCTCGGTGAGGAAGTCGAGCGCCCGGTGTACGCCAAGTTCTCGCGCCCGCGCCTGGAAGGCACGGATGTCCTTGGGCAGGCATCCGCCGCCGAAGCCGAGGCCGGCGTTGAGGAACCGGCGTCCGATGCGGCTGTCGTGGCCGATGGCGTCGGCGAGGGTGACCACGTCGGCTCCGGCGGCGTCGCATACCTCGGCCATGGCGTTGATGAAGGAGATCTTCGTGGCGAGGAAGGAGTTGGCGGCCATCTTGACGAGTTCTGCGGTGGCCAGGTCGGTGACGATGTACGGCACGCCCTCCTCGAGCATGGGCGCGTACGCCTGTCGGAGCAGGGCCTCGGCCCGCTCGGTGGAGGTGCCGACGACCAGCCGGTCGGGCCGGAGGGTGTCCTGCACGGCGTACCCTTCGCGCAGGAACTCCGGGTTCCAGGCCACGTCCGGTACCGGGGAGCCGGCGGGCAGTGCGGCGGTGATCCGGTCGGCCAGGCGGGCCGCGGTGCCGACCGGTACGGTGGACTTGCCGACGACCAGGGCGCCCCGACGCAGGTGTGGGGCGAGCGCGTCGACCGCTGCCTCCACGTACCGCAGATCGGCGGCCTGGGAGCCAGGCTGCTGCGGAGTGCCGACGCAGACGAAGTGCACGTCACCGAAGTCCGCGGCCTCGGCGGTGGAGGTGGTGAAGCGCAGCCGACCGGAGGAGAGTCCCCGGTGGAGGACCTCGCGCAGGCCGGGCTCGTAGAACGGTGTTCTGCCTTCCGCGAGTGCCTCGATCTTGGGCCGGTCGACGTCCGCACCGAGTACGTCGTGGCCGATGTCGGCCATGCACGCGGCGTGCACGGCGCCCAGATAGCCGGTTCCGATGACGGTCAACCGCATGTGTGACTCCTGTGAGCGATGAGGTGGGGCGTGCCGGTGTCGGTCAGGCCTGGTAGCCGACGGGGTTATCGAGCTGGAAGCGCCACACGTCGCCGCACATCTGGTCGAGGGTGCGGGTGGCACGCCACCCCCAGGCACGCTCGATCTCACCGGGGTCGGCGATCAGCCGGGCCACGTCGCCCGGGCGGCGCGCGGTGATCTCATACGGGATGGGCCGGCCCGAGGCTCGCCGGAAGGCCGCGACGAGTTCGAGGACCGACGTGCCCACCCCGGTGGCCAGGTTGAGGGCCCGCACACCGCGGACCTCGTCCAGGTGCTCGAGGGCGATCCGGTGACCTTCCGCGACGTCCATGACGTGGATGTAGTCGCGGACCCCGGTGCCGTCGTGAGTGGGCCAGTCGTCCCCGAACACGGAGATCTTCTCGCGCCGACCGATCGCGACCTGGGCGAGGTAGGGCATCACGTTGCTGGGGATGCCAAGGGGGTCCTCGCCGAGCAGGGCGGAGGGGTGGGCGCCGACGGGGTTGAAGTACCGCAGGGAGAACGCCTGCAAGTCCGGCCGGTGCCGGCACACGTCAGTGAGCACCTGTTCGCACATCCACTTGGTGCTCGCGTACGGGTTGGTGGGCGCGGCCGGGCTCTGCTCGGTGATCGGGATGCGTTCGGCGTTCCCGTAGAGGGAGCAGGAGGAGGAGAAGACAAGGCGGTGTACGCCGTGGGCGTTCATGACGGCGAGCAGCGCCGTCGTCCCACCGACGTTGTTGTCGTAGTAATCGATGGGAAGTTCGACCGACTCGCCGACCGCCTTGTGGGCGGCGAAATGGATGACGGCATCGACCGGGTGGCGTTCGAAAACCTCCGTGAGAGCGGCACGGTCACGCACGTCGATGGTGTACACGGCGGCGAGCGGACGGCCGGCGACCTTCTGGACGCGGGCGAGCGCTTCCGGGGAGCTGTTGGCGTGGTTGTCGACGACGACGACCTCGTAGCCGTAGTCGAGGAGCTCGACGCAGGTGTGACTGCCGATGAAGCCGGCGCCACCGGTCACCAGGATCGTCCAGGGCAGGGACATGGTTCACCTTTCCGAGGGTTCGGGACTGTCGGTGGGTCAGAGCTGGAGGAAGCCGAGCAGGTAGCGCGGGTAGAGGCCCATGGCGAAAGCGAGCGGCGTCGTGGTCACCATCGTGATGGCCAGCGGCACCCGCACGGTGACCAGGGCACTGACCCGGTCGACACCGACCGCCTTGGCGGCCTCGAAGGCGTGCAGACAACACACCGCGACCGTCACCACGGTGTACGCGCCGGCGCCGAGGATGCACAGGAACACATAGCCGTACGCGGGCCCGGTCAGCTCGCCCACCACGGCTGCGGACGCCAGCACGACCGTGATGACCTGGTAGGGCATCACCAGCCGGAGTGGCAACGGCGCAAGTGAATCGCGCGACTTGGGAGTGACTTTGAAGGTCAGGGAGCGTGGGCGCAGCCGGTCCATCACCGCAGCCAGCACGCCCCAGGCCACGAACGGCCAGCGAGCCAGCGCGAACAGGGCACTCTCCCAGCTGAGCAGCGGCGACTGGCGGGGGCGCAGCAGCCCTCGGCGGCGCATCAGCCAGGCGAGCGCGATCAGCCAGACCGACATGGACCAGAAGTGGCCGAGGAACTCGAAGTAGTTGACGTTCATCCACGGCTCACCGGTGACAGCGGCGAGAGGCGGCAGCATGAGGGCGGCGGCCGTGGTCCCCGCCATCAGCGGGTAGAAGAACAACGCGTACCCGAAGCGGAGCCGCAGCGCCATCGGCAGCCGCCGCAGGTGCTTGGGGAACATGCCGATCAATGCCGTGACCAGACTGCGCGACCACTGGAACTCCTGCGTAACCATGGCGCCGAAGGTGAGGGGACCCTCGCCATGTGCCTCGGCGTCGATCGCGAACGCACCGTTCCAGCCAGCCGAGTTCAACAGGAACGACGTGGTGAAGTCCTCGGCCAGCTCGGGACCGATCCCACCGATGTCGCGCAGCGCCTGCGTCCGCACGGCGTAGTGGGAGCCGATGCAGATCGGGGCGAGACCGTCGGAGTGGCCGAGCTGGACCACGCCGTGAAAGGTCGCTTCGCGGTGCAGCCGGCCCCTGGCGGACCAGGACAGCTCGGCGTTGGAGTCGCACTGGCTGGGCGCGGCCACGTAACCGATGGCCGGGTCGGCGAAGGGGCGCACCATCTCCCGCAGATAGGTGGGGTGTGGGACGTGGTCGCAGTCGAGCTGGGCGACGACGTCGTATTCGGTGTACCCGTGGCAGTCGTAGAACCAGGCGAGGTTGCCTTCCTTGCAGCGGGTGCGGCGCGGCCAGGCCGGACGGTGGTAGCCGTCGACCCCGCGGCGGCTGGAGATCCGGACGCCGTGCGCCTCGCACCACTCCTCGGTCTCGGGGGTAGGGTCCTCGTCGCACAGCCACACGTCGTACGGATACGGGAACTCCTGGGCCAGCATCGCCTCGAGGTTCGTGCGGGCCAGCCGCCACGGCTCGGACGGCGCCTTGGTGACGACGAACGCGACCGCGAGCCGAGGCACCTCCAACGCAGGGTTGACGCGGCGGAGCCGGAAGATCGCCACCACAAGCGGCAGCGGGAGCATCGCCAGGTACAGCAGCAGCGAGCTGTTCACGATCAACGCGGCCGTGCCGGCCCGGTGCTCGGGCTGCAACCACCAGAACCAGAACAGGCCCGCACACCCCACCCAGCCGGCCGCCAGCAGGGCGGCCAGCAAGCGGGTGCCGGGCGAGAGAGCGTGCCGGAAGGTGTCGGGGCGGACGCGGCGGCTCTCGGGAGGCAGGGCGAACTCGGGGCCGTCGTTGGTCACCCGGGCGACCTTGCCGCGGGACAGCGCCCGTACGTCGGCGATGACAAGGGCCGGGTCGTCGGGGCCTTTGCTCTCCGGGCGGGGCAGGACGGACTTTGCACGGGACATCTCAACCAGTTTCGAGTGGGTGGGGCCGACCCTGGACGGCGGACGTCGAGTCGTTGGCGCGTTCGGCGGACGGTGCCTCCCGAGGCGGTGTCACACGGGTCTGCGAGCGGAACCAGGCGACCGTCCGCTGTACGCCGTCCTCCAGCGAGATCTCCGGCTTCCATCCGAGTCGCTCGGTGGCCCGGATGATGACGGGGCAGCGGCGTACCGGATCATCGGCAGGAAGGGGGAGGAATTCAGTCCCGGAGTCGGAGCCGGTGATCTCCAGGACGAGCCCGGCGAGCTGTGCGATGCTGCGCTCATCCGGGTTGCCGAGGTTGATGGGGCCCAGCTCGCGGGAGTCGATCATGGCGACGATGCCGCGGACCAGGTCGTCGACGTAGCAGAAGCTGCGGGTCTGGTCGCCGCTGCCGTAGAGGGTCAGCGGCTCCCCCGCGAGCGCCTGCCGGATGAAACTGGAGACGACCCGGCCGTCGTGGGGTCGCAGGCGCGGCCCGTAGGTGTTGAAGATGCGGATGATCCCCACGTTGGCACCGTGGGTGCGGGCGTAAGCACATGAGAGGGCCTCGGCGTACCGCTTGGCCTCGTCGTAGACGCTGCGCGGGCCGACAGGGTTGACGTTGCCCAAGTAGTCCTCGGGCTGGGGATGGACGTGGGGGTCGCCGTACACCTCGCTGGTGGAGGCGAGTACGAATCTGGCCCCGTGCCGCTGCGCGAGCTCGAGCGCGTGCTCGGTGCCGCGGCTGCCGACCGCGAGGGTCTCCAGGGGCAGCCGGTAGTAGTCGGCGGGGGACGCGGGGCTGGCCAGGTGCACCACGGCGTCCACGGCGTCCACGGGTCCGGCCATGTCGATGCCTGCGCTGACGTCGGTGAGGCGGAAGGCGAACCGCTCTCTGCTGTACAGGTGGGCGATGTTGTCCGGACTGCCGGTGGAGAAATCATCCAGACAGGTGACGGAGTCGCCTCGGGCAAGGAGGGCTTCGCATAGATGCGACCCCAGAAAGCCTCCACCGCCGGTCACCACAACGTGCATGTCTTCTCCCTGGTCGACCACCTACGAATTGACCCGCGCACAAGACGGCCCACGGCCGACTTCCCGAAAAGGTAGGAAAATCGAGTAGAGGAAACTTGGGTCAATTGATCGCATTGAAGGCTGTTCGGTCTATCGCGTGTTGCGCGGACCGTGGGGGTGCGTACCGTGTCCGCCCTGGTTCAAGGGCTTCTCGGGGAACGCGCAGTACGCGGCACCATCACGAATTCACCTGCGCGTGTGAACTCCCGGCGTCTGCCGCCCGGGCGCGTCGGGTGAGCTGCCCCGAGTTTCGTGGAGTCCGCGATCGTGTGATCAAGCGGTCTGCGGGACTTGCTCCAGTCTCGCCGAAACGAGAAACCCTGCAGGGCGCCAAGCGCTGGGACGGACCACGAGCCTGCAGGCTCGCCGTCTTCCGCTGGGCCACCCGCTACCACACCCGGCGCAGCTCTCCGGCCTGCTCTTCGTCGGGGCTGCCTGCGCCGTGCTCACAGCCGGAGAGCTGCGCCGAGCGGGTCGCGGCTCCTCGCCGTCGTGGTCGCGACGCGTGCGACGAAGCATCGCGCACGGCTACGCCTCCACGAGTTCGTGGCGCTGCGCCCGCAGTGGGGCTTCGGGATCGGCGGGCCCGGAGGGACCGGAAGCGCGACCGGTTCGTCCGGCTGATCTGCCACGAGGGTCCCGAGACCTCCTCCGCCGCGGCACCCGAAGGCCAACAACCCTGAGGACGAACGGTGGTGAGGTCCGCATGTCGGTCACTCGAACTCCAGTCGTCTGGTGACCATCCAGCCCGATGGTTGACCTGGACATGCCGGATTGGGCAGGGTGAGCCGGTCTGCCTTCCGTCTCTCCTCAGGAGTCGTTGTGACCGACACCCCCGACCCCGGCTCTGCCGCACGCCGTCCCACCCGCCGTGGACTGCTGCGCACCGCCGGACTGATGGCCGGTCTCACCGTGGCCGGTCTCCCCACCCCCGCTGGTGCAGCTGCCCCCTCCGAGACGGAACCGGCCCTGCTGCCGGCCGCCGAGGACGGCACGGCGACCGGAGCCGAAGACCGTGAACTGCGCGGTGAGTGGATCGCCACCGTCGCCAACATCGACTGGCCCTCGCGGCCCGGCCTGAGCCCCGCCGAACAGCAGACGGAGTTCGTCGCGCTGCTCGACCACGCCGGATCGATCGGGCTCAACGCGGTGTTCGCTCAGGTCCGCCCGGCGGCCGACGCGTTCTGGCCCTCCCGGTTCGAGCCGTGGTCGCAGTACCTGACCGGCACTCAGGGGCAGGATCCCGGTTACGACCCACTGGGCTTCATGGTCGAGGCCGCGCACGCTCGCGGGCTGGCCCTGCACGCGTGGTTCAATCCGTACCGCGTCTCGATGCAGTCCGACGTCACCAAGCTCGTGCCCGGCCACCCGGCGCGGCTGCACCCGGAATGGACCGTCTCCTACGGCGGCCGGCTGTACTACAACCCCGGCGTCCCGGCCGCCCGCGCCTTCGTCGAGGACGCCGTCATGGACGCGGTGGAGCGCTACGAGATCGACGGCGTCCACTTCGACGACTACTTCTACCCCTACCCGGTGGGCGGCCAGGACTTCCCCGACGACGACGCCTTCGCCGCGTACGGCGCGGGCTTCACCGACCGGGCCGCCTGGCGCCGGCACAACGTGGACCTGCTGGTGCGGGAGGTGCACGACCGGGTACGCGAGGTCCGGCCCGAGGCGGCGTTCGGCATCAGCCCCTTCGGCATCTGGCGCAACGCCTCCAGCGACCCGCGGGGCTCGGCCACCGGCGGCACCCAGTCCTACGACGCGCTGAACGCCGACACCCTGGGCTGGGTGCGCAACGGCTGGCTCGACTACATCGCCCCGCAGCTGTACTGGAACATCGGTCTCCCCGTGGCCGACTACGCCGTCCTCGCCCCGTGGTGGGCGGACGCGGTGCGCGGCACCGACGTGCAGCTGTGGATCGGCCAGGCCGTGTACAAGGTGGGCGACCCCGCCCAACCGGCCGCCTGGCAGGACCCGGCCGAACTCTCCCGGCACCTGACGATGGACCAGGGGCTGCCGGAGATCAACGGCGAGATCCTGTTCAGCGCCACGGACGTGGCCGCCGATCCGATCGGCGCGATCAGCAGGCTGGCCGGCGACCACTGGCAGCGGCCCGCGCTGCCTCCCGTCCTGCCGAGGCTCGCCGGCGGTCCCGCGCCACTGCCCCCGCTCGCGTCGGCGACCCGGACGGCCGGCGGCGGGATCCGGATCGAGGTGCGCTCCCGCGGCAACCACGTCCCCGCGCTGTACGCGGTCCGGCTGCGCGGCGCCGCCGGCGGCGACGAGCTCGTGGCGGTACTCCCGGGCGCCCGCAGCACCGAGTGGGCGGGACCGGCGGCACCGGAGGGCTCGGCGTACGCGGTCACCTCGGTGGACCGTGCCCACCGCGAAAGCGACCCCGTCACCGCACGGCTGCGCACACACTGACGTCGCATCCGGCCCGACCCTCCTGGCTCCACCCGGCCGACGGAGCCAGGAGGCGCAGAACCCGCGGCAGCCACCGCGCCGCCGCCGACAGCCGTCCGATTCCTCTGTGGGAACGACATCCCGTCCCTCTCGGAGAGACCCGGTCCGGGTGAGGTTCTGGCCCGAGGTGGGCAACCTGCGGGGTGGCTCCCTAAAGTGCGGTGCATGTCACCGGTATCACGTCCACGCAAGTCGAAGAAGGCCGAGCGCTCGAAGAGGGGCGGCGCGGGCGGGGCCGCCGTGTCCCGCAGCGCGGACCAGCTGTTCGGTGGCGCTCTGCTGCCCGGGAAGCGGTCGGCCCTGGCCGCACTCGCCCAGAGCCTCGGTCATGACCAGAAGGAGGCCGACTGGTACGCCGAGTCGAGCGCTCGCGTGCTTGACGGGGCGGGAGTGCTTCTCGGGGCCGATGGACCACGCGAGTTGGAGGACGCGACGGCTGCGCTGCTGGGGGCCCGACTCCATGAGCGCGTGCACGGCGATGTCGGTGGTCTGTGGTTCGCTGCCTGGTTCGAGCAGCTTGCGCAGGCCACGGCCGAACAGGTCCGGGCCGGCCTGGAGGGGGGCGGCGGCGCGTGGGAGGCGCCCTGGCGGCTGCTGCACGGTATGGCGTCGATCGGAACTCCCGACCTGTGCGCGGTGGCCCTTCGGGTGAGGAACGGCGTGCAGAAACAGGTCCGCAGGGCGGTGCGACCGCCCGACTGGTTGCGGTTGCTGCCCAAGCCGACCGCGACGGGCGAGGTTCGGCTGCTGAGGGACCCCTGTCTGCCGCGGATCGGAGTGCTGGCGGAGTTCGCCTACCCCGGTGGGGTCGACCGCCATGTCTATCTGTGGGATGTCGATGCCTGCGAGGTCCCGTGCCTGGCCGGTGGTGGCACCCATGAGGACTTCGCGCAGGCGGCTGCGGCCTGGCGGTCGGCCGTCGGCGACACGGCCGGACAGTGCCCGCCGCACGTACCCGATCAGGCGGATCTGCAGTGCCTCGTCCAGCTGGATCTCGGCGAGGAGATGCTGCGGGGCACGGAGAACCGCGGTCAGCTGGACGAGTGGTACCGCGCCGACCGCCGCCGGTACGACCTGGACCGCGCCCTGCGCAAGCGCGGGCAGGCGCTTCCGCTCCGCCGGTCGCTGTACGCGGACGTCGAGACGCAGTGGGCCGAGGAAGCGTTCGGTGAGTGGTACGCCGAGCGGAACGGCGGTCGGCGCCCCGAGGCGGAGGGAGCGGCCGCGCTCGCCGAGGAATGGCTGGAGGGCGCTCTGCCGGGCACTGAACTGCAGCCGTCCCCCCACCGGGTGCAGCACCAGTATGCCTTGATCCACGACTGGAGGCCCGACCACCCCGTCACCGCGTCGGCACATGCCCTCTTCCCGGACTGGGTCCGTTTCCTGGCCGAGCGCGGAGGCTATCCGGAGGCCCTCGCTGAACGGGCCGCCACGACCGCGACGACCGGCGAACGTACTCCGGCGGACTGTCCGATCGAGGACTTCAGCGGCTTGGACGGAGCACCGGACAGGTCGCGCTCGGTGGAGTGACGGCCTGCCCTGCCGCCGACCGACCAGGGCGTTTCTCCGAGCCGCCCGCCGTAGCAGGCGCGAGTGGGAGAGGCAGCCCCCGTGATGGGCCCGCCCGCCTGTGGCGTGACGGGAGGTCCGAGCAGGGTGATCCTGTGGCCGCTGTTCTGAACTGCATGACGCGAAGGGACAGTTGGGTGCAGGCATGACATCTCGTGATCACCGGGGACCGGGATGACGTCGGCGACACCTGCAGCCGGCACTGTTCCAACGCCGCGGTGTGGCGGTCCTGTCGGGTCGGAAACAGCTCAGTAGGTGCCGTACGGCCGTCACATCCGGGTGGTCCGACGGGGCTGCGGCCATGTCCGCCGAGGCCGTGTCGACCAGGACGACCAGGTGCGGTTCAGCTTCCTCGGCCGACCGTCACCGGTCCCCGTAATCCTCCACCAGGTTGCCGATGAGCGAGAGCAGGGCATCGACGCGGTGCCGGTCCTCGCGCTGGGCGCGTAGGGCCTGGTGGATCTCCCGGAGCCGGGCCAGGGCGGCCGGCTCGCGGTCCTGCACCTCTTCGAGCAGCGGATCAGTGATCAGGTCCAAACAGGCACTGAGCAGCCGGCGGGTGGCCGGGGACGGCGGGGCGGGATCGGGGGAGGCGTAGGTGGTCGTCAGATAGCGCACGGGATCGGTGAGGCTCCAGCCGACGACGGTGCCGTGCTGGATCAGGAGCGCCGTGTCCGGAGCGATGCCGATGCGGGCCTCCAGCGATTCGTCGAGGACGTCGAGGTCGCGCAGACAGGTCAGTACCGTGTCCCCGGGCGCACGGCACAGCACCGAGGCCATCTCGAGGCGGCAGTTCCGCTCCTCGTCCGCGCGCAGTCCGCCGGGGAGGACGGGGGGCACGGAGGGGAGGCGGGCGCAGTCCCCGGTGGAGGCGGACTCGTGGGGCAACTGGAACTCGGCGCCGACCAGCTCCCGGCTCGCCGGGTCGAACCCGAGCGTGTCCGGGGTGTCCCACAGCCATTCCTGGCTGCCGAAGGTGTCCGCGAGGAACCGCACACGTTCCTTCACGTCCGCGTAAGGCGCGACGGCCACGAAGGTGCCCGCGAAGCGAGGAGTGAAGGGCAGGGGATCGTCCGTCACCGTCGCGCGCCAGTCATTGCCGAGGGTCAGTCTCATGGTCAGTGCTGCCTCATTTGATCTGTACGGCGGGGGGCATGAATCCGTCCTTGCCCGGGATCTTCCCCTCCACGATGTCTTGGTGGGTAATCGGCGCACCCGGGTCGGTCGACTTGCCGCCCAGTGCCGTCGCTCCAGATTCGCCCTTGGTACCCGACGGCCCGTACGCCGTGATGGCCTGGCCGGCTTCGGAGCCGGGCCCATGGGTCACGACGACGTCCTCGCCCTGCCGGAAGACGAGCTTTCCGGCCGAGCCAGTCGATTGGTACACCGCGTCCGGGTTCTTCAGGATCTCCAGGACCCGTTCGTCGGTGAAGTCGTGCATCTCGTCCCCGTGGTACTTGGGGTGCTTCCGGAACGTGCCGTCCTGCGCCCTCTCGATGACCCCGTCCGCGGTCTTGATGCTCCGCTGCCTGGCCTTCTCCTCCTTCGTGTACTTGGGCATCAGGCCCAGCGGGTCGCAGCCCGTGTACGGGTTGTCGACATAGCCCACGGGATTCGGCGCGGGAGCGAGGCCCAGCGGGTCCGGGGAGGTGTAGCGGCCGGTCTCGGGGTCGTAGTGGCGGAAGCAGTTGTAGTGGAGGCCGGTCTCGGGGTCGTAGTACTGGCCGGGGAAGCGCAGCGGGGTGTAGGTGCTGCTGTCGCGGGCCCAGGCGGTGGTGCCCCAGAGCGTGCTCCGGGTGCGCCAGGCGATGTCGCCGGACTCGTCGATGAGTTCGGTCGGCGTGCCGACGACATCGGTGGCGATGGCGAAGAACCGCCGGTCGATCTCCTCCTGACCGCTGTCGGCCGTGAGGATGCGCTCGGTCTGGGCCAGGGGCACGACGTCCCGGTGGTCCCAGGTGAGGACGACCGTGTTCGGGACGTCCGGCCGGTGACTGGTCTGTTCGCACAGGGTGAGACCGTCCCAGGTGAAGCGGACCTCCTCGACCACGCCCTCGCCGTCGGCCGCCAGGCGCTGTTTGGTGGTGCGGCGGCCCAGCGGGTCGTAACGGTAACGCCACCGGGTCCCGTCGGGGGTGGTGACGGAGGTGAGGCGGTTCTCCGTGTCCCACTCGTAGCGCCAGGTGTCGGGCTTGCGGGACAGACGGGTCTTCTGCCGCAGGGTGACTCGGCCGAGAGCGTCGTGCTCGAAGCGGACGTCTCCGGCGCGGGTGATGCGGGTGCCGCTGTAGGTCCGCTCCCCGGTCGCCTCACCGCCCGGATGTCGGTCCGGCCAGGTCGCCGAGGTCTGGTTACCGACGGCGTCGTAGGCGTACCGCTCCGTCCAGCCTTGTGCGTGGACGGCGGTGACCCGGCCCGCCCGGTCGAGATCGAAGGTACGGGTGCCCGACAGCCGGTCCGCGACGGAGACCAGGTGGCCGTCGGCGCGGTAGGCGTAGGCGCGGCTGGTGACGGCTCTGACTCCGGCGGTGGTGTGCTGTTCGGCGAGCCGTCCGGCCTCGTCCCAGGCCGAGGTCATGGTGATCGCGTCCCCGTAGGCACGGGCCAGTTCGCGGCCGACGGCGTCGTGGGTGAAGTCGACCCGCCGGCCTCGTGGTGAGCCGCAGGGGAAGCCCGTCGGAGTCGTAGGCATAGGACGTGACATGACCGGTGGGCGTGGTCCGGCGGATGCGCCGCCCCAGGCCGTCGTAGGAGTACAGGAGCGGGCGGCCGTCCACCAACTCCGTCTTGACCTGCCCGCGGCGGTCGTACTGGTAGCGGAGTTCGCTCTCCGGTCCGATCGCCTCCAGGAGGCGGCCGGCCTTGTCGTAGGCATAGGTCGTCACCCGCCCGTCGACGTTCTTGCGGAGCACCTGGCCGAGGTGGTCGCGTTCGAAGGAGATGGTCCCGCCGAGGGCGTCGATCCGCTCGGTGCAGCCGGCCCGCGGCGTCCATGCGGTAGGTCAGGGTGCGTCCGTCGAAGTCGGTCTCGGACACGATGTTGCCGACCGCGTCGTACTCGTAGGTCCAGGTCAGCCCCTGCGGGTTGGTGACCCGGGTGAGGCGCAGGTCGTTGTCGTGCTCGAATTCGTAGCGGCCGCCGTCGGGTCGGGTGCTGGCGAGCGGGAGGTCGAAGTGGGTGTAGGCGTAGCGCGAGACGCCGCCGGCGGCGTCGGTGTGGGTCAGGCAGTTGCCCTCGCCGTCGTAGGTCCATGACTCGGTGGCGCCGTCCGGGGCGGTGCGGCGGGCGAGTTGTCCGTCCGCATTCCATTCCAGTCGGGTGACCCCGCCCCTTGGGTTGGTGACGCGGGCCGGGCGGCCCAGCCCGTCCCGCTCGGTGCGGGTGGTGGCGCCGGACGGGTCGGTCACCGCCACGACCAGCCCCGCCGCGTCGCACACCACACGGGCCGTATCCCCGAGGGCGTCGGTGACGGAGGTGAGCCGGCAGGCGTCGTCGTAGGCCGAACGGGTCGTCTTCCCGGCCGGGTCGGTGACCGCGGTTCGGTTGCCGTGCTCGTCGTACGCGTAGGCCGTGCGGGCGCCGTCCGGCCCCACGACGTCCGTCGGCAGCCCGAGCGGGCCGCGTGCGATGCGCAGTTCGGAGCCGTCCGGGCGGACCGCACCGCCCAGTCTGCCGTTCTCGTCGTAGGTGTAGGCGGTGGTGGCGCCGAGCGGATCGGTGCGGGTGAGCAGGTTGCCGCGGGTGTCGTAGCCGAAGCGGGTGGTGTGGCCGAGCGGGTCGGTGGTGGCGGTCACCCGGCAGCGGTGGTCGATGCGGTGGCGGGTGGTGCGGCCGTCGGCGGTGGTCAGCGTGGTGGTGCGGTGGCCGGTCTCGGGGTCGGGTTCGGTGTAGGTGAGGGTGATCTGGACGTGGCCGGCTTCGCCGCCTTCGGCGATGACGCGGTCGCGGGCGTCGTAGGCGTAGTCGTAGCGGCTGTCGTTGGAGTCGATCCAGGCGGTGACCCGGTGGCGGTCGTCGTAGACGAAGGTGGTGGTGGCGCCGGAGGGTTTGGTGACGGTGGTGAGGTCGCCGTCCTGGTAGCCGTACGCCATCAGTGGCAGGCCGGCGCTGTTGTCGCCCGCGCCGGCCAGGGAAAGGGCGGTGATCCGGCCCTCGACAGTGGTCAGCTTCACCCGGAGGCCGGCCGAGTGGGCCAGGGCCAGCGGCAGGCCGTCGTCGGCGCGGTCGACGGTGACGGTGTGGCCGTTGCGTTCGGTGACGGATATCAGCCAGGCGTCGCCGTCGCCACCGGGCTCGCCACCGGGCGGGGCGGCGAAGTGGCGGACCAGGCCGGTGTCGGGGTCGGTGACCGTGTAGTCGCCGTTTCCGTCACGGGCCAGCAGGGTGCGGACGGTGCCGGACTCGGGGCGGGTGGGGGCGCCGGGGACGGGGTGCGGATAGGTGATCAGGAGGCCGTCGGCGGTGACGTGGACGACGCCGACCGGGTCGATCTCCAGGCGCTCGTCGACGGTGGACGTCCAGGCCGGCCCAGGAAACGGCCGGCCGTGCAGCCGGACTCGGTGCGCCGGGTGAAGACCAGTGGCAGGATGCCGGGGATCTCCACGTCGGTCTGGGGCAGGAACATGCGGCCGGAGGCCAGGTCGACGGGGTCGGTGCCGTCGGTGGTGCGGTCGCCGTCGGGGCGGTTGTGGGCGCCGTCGGGGGCGTCGTCGACCAGTCTGCGGACCCGCGCGGCGTCGGCCGCGTCCACGGCGATGCGCACGCCCTTGACCGCGGCGCCGCCCCCACCGGTGGCGACGGTCAGCGCGGCGTCGGGCAGCAGCCGGCCGAAGCCCTCGTAGGGGTCCTTCATGAAGTCGCTGACCATCTGCTTGCCGGTGCCCACCGGGTCGTTGGCGGCCAGCACCAGGCCGGCGGCCAGGTTGTTGAGGTTCGTGCCGTACTCGGCGGGGTGGGTGAGGTTGTACGGGTCCAGCGGGTTGATCCCCCGCACGAAGTTCAGCAGTCCCGCCGTGCCCTTGATGAGCCCACCGCCGACGTGGTCACCCATGATCTGCAGCTCCTGCAGGCCGTCACCGACCTGCTGCGCGTACGACGGCTTCTGAGGGGCCATGTCCCGCGCCGCGCGGACCGCACTGCGGGCGGTCTCCGCGGCGGTGTTCCGCTGCTTGCGGGCCTCGGCGAGGATGTCCTGCGCCTCCTGCATCAGCTTCTTGCCCGGGTCGTCGAACGTCGGCGCCGGACACGGCGGGAGCGTGGACGGGTCCCGACGGTCGGCGGGCCGGGCGTTGTAGCGGTCGACGGCCTTGTTGTAGTCGTCGACCTTCTTGCGGTGGGCGCCGGCGGCGTCCTCGGACGCCTCGACCCCGTCCTTCCACTTCTCGATCGCCGTCTGCGCCTGCCCCTGCGCCCACGTCACGGTGTCGGCGAACGCCTCCAGCGCGGCGGCCGCCTTCTCGCAGGCGTCGGCACCGGTGAACCACTTCGGCGGCTGGGTGCTCACCGCCTTGCGCAGTGCCTCCGCGGCCTCACCCTTGAGCTGCGAGGAGTCCAGACCCTTCAGCCCCTCGCCGGCATCGTCGAACGCCTTCTGGAAGGCGCGGAGTTTCTCGGCGGTGGAACGGAGCTTCGCCGGGCTGCCGTAGACCAGTTTGGTCTTGTCCTCGGTCTCTCCGAGGTCCATCTCGTCGACCTCGGCGCCCATCCGGTTCGCGACCGAACGCGACTGCTCGCGCACCCAGTCCGCGCCCGACTCCCAGCCGACGTCGTCCAGCCGGTCCGCGGTCCAGTTCCCCGCGCCCTCGACCCGGTCGCCGAGCCACTCGACACCGTCCTCGACCGCGTCCTCCACCGAGTCCGGCGTGATGTCCTTGATGAAGTCGCCGATACCCACCCTCAGTTACCCCCACCATCGCCCTGCCCGGCCTGCTGCTGGGCCTGTTGGGCACGCTCCTCGGGCGACGGGCCGAACGTCTCGTCCAGCGCCCGGTTCCACTCGCCCTCGTCGATGCCCAGCTCCTCTTTGAGCCGCTCCGACTGCCGGCCGCCCTCCCCCTCCGTGAGCACCGTCCGGCCGGTGTCCTTCCAGGTCTGCTCGATGTCCTGGCCGGCCCGCTCGAACGACTCGGCGCTCCAGTCCGGGTCCAGGTAGTCCGGCGTGAACACCTCACCCCAGCCCTGCTGGGTGATCTCCTCCTCGGAGGCGTGCGGGTTGCCGCCCATCAAGGCGTTGACCCCCGCCTTCAGCGATCCCGCGACGTACTGGTCGTGCTCCCACTGGGTGCCCGCCGCCAGACCGAGACGATTCGCGATCTGGCCGGCGTCGTTCACCAGGGCGCGCACGCCCCACTCCCAGCGCTCGCAGAAGTCCTCGAAGTCGACCGACAGACCGTGGTGCCCGGACTCCATCCCGGTCATCGACAGCGCGGAGAACCCCTTGCCCATCACCGAACCGGTGGCGCCGCCCAGGTCGCCCAGCCCGTCGATGGTGGCGCCCACACCCTTGGTGAACTTCGCGACCGACGCCTTGTCGAAGTTCAGGTCCACTCCGTCAGCGCCCACGGCCGCGCCCCTCCCCGGCCGTCTCGGTGTCGACGGCGACACCGTCGGGAACGATCCCGGTGACCGGCGGGAAGAACATCGACCCGTCCTCGCTGGCGATGTCCACCGCGAGACCGGCGGGCTCGGCCAGACCCGGCACGACCTCGTCCACGATGCGGGCACCCAGCAGCGCGGCGTACTCCATCGGCCGGTCACCCGGCCCGTGGTGCAGGGCGAAGCGGGCCAGCGCCGTCTCGTCGGTGAAGGCGCACACCCACCGCACCCCACCCGAATGCGCGCTCCACAGGCGGCCGTCGACGGACGGAACCAGAAGAACCGACCGTCGCATCTCACCGACCAGCGCCCGAGGATCGCCAAGCCCCGCCCGCTGCTCGGCTATTCGCTCGGCCAGTGTCGTCCTGGGCTGCTCCACGGACCCCTCCCCCGTCCCGGTGTCAGCGGTGACTGATGGCACCGTAGAACACGACGCGGGTGAAGGGGCCGGTGGTTCTCGTGGAGACTCACCCGGAACGGTTCGTCATGACGTCAGCGTCCCGTGGGGCACTGCCAACCCAGCCCTGGCCGTGATCAGTCCGCTTTTGCGAGGGTTCGACTTCCGCGGCCTTCGCAAGGGTGTGATGAAGCGGCAGGCGGGGCGGGAGTGGCTAAGTCGGCAGTGACGGTGGGGAGACGGGATAAATATCGGCGGTGCTTGTAGCCGCATCCCGGGGCGGGGCCCGCCGATACCGGCCGTCACGGTGTCGAACAGTGCCCCCTTGGAGTGCAGCCGGGTGCTTCGACTTCCCGGGACATGCAAGAACTTGACGAGCGGCGGTCGGCACCGCAGCCACCGGCCGCTGTCAGGCGGGGATGATCCGCCCGTTCTCGATCTGGAAGTTCTCGGTCGGCGAGCAGCCGATCGATGGCGTGACCAGCAGGCTGACGGCGACCGGTGCGGGCTCCGTGCCGGCGGTGGAGAACTCGCACACCGCGTGGCGGCCGGTCAGCGGGAACCAGAACCAGGCGTCCGCCTCGCCGACCAGAGCGCGGTCCGATTCTCTCCACGCACCGTCCTTGAAGGTGAAGACCTGGAGGCGCACGGATGCCGCGAGCGGATCGGTCTGCGACCTCAGCGCGGTGAGTGTGAACGTGAAGTCGCTGTCCAGGACCGATGCGGCGATCCGTCGGCGCTCTGTCGCCTGAGGCTCAGTCCGTGGTTCCTTCCCCTGACCGGCCGTCGGGCGGGTCTGCGGGTCGGCCGGCAGCGGGTTCGGCGGGCCACCGGTGGTTGCGCCGATCGTGACGGTGGCGGCCGTGGCGGTGGCCAGGGCGACGCCCCAGCTGATGAGTGTGCGGAAGTTCTTGCTCACGACGTCTCCCTGTGTGGTGATCGGTGCGGGTCGCGGAGGCGCCTCGCGTTGTCCCCGACTTCTCGGATCTCACGGCCGGTTGGCGGCTCTCTCGACATTGAGCCGAAATGGCGCACCTCCGCCTGGTGTGGCGCTGAAGGCCCTGCGCTCGATGACCGGGACGGGCCTGTGACAGGGACTGTCCGATGCCTGGCGCGGGCGGGAACCGCTGCTCCCGCCACCGCGTCCCGGGCGGCGTCGATACCGTCTGACGCGGCTACTTGCCAGGGGAGGACGGAGGCGTGGGCATCGGCGCCTCGGACGGACTGTGACCGTCCCCGGTCCGATGAGGCTGCACGTCGAAAACTTCGAAGGTGAGTTGCCAGGTCGCCGGCGTCAACACCCGCTGTGTCACCTGGCCACGCGCCTTACGGAACTCCCCGGTACCTCCGGTGATCGCGTTGACGACCGGGCCCGGTACCGGAATTCCGGCTTGCTCGCCCTGGACGGTGATCTGTCCTTCCGGCAGCACCGCGGTCGACGAGCACTGTCCCGCGTTGCGTTCGAGGTCGGTGAGGACGCAGAACCCGCCGAAGCGTCCGACGAAGCGTTCTTCCGGTCCCTCGGCCGACACCAGATTCCCGCTGAAGACGAACTGGTCGCCGACGCTGCGGCCCGTCGCACCCAGATCCAGCTCTTCGCCGACTTGCAGCCGGGCCCCCACACGGAGGGTGCGGCTTTTCGCCGAGGAGCCGTCGGCAGGGTGGGTTGCCGCAGCCCCGGCCGTCTTCTGCGGGACCACGTCGGCCGACGCGGATCCGATGAGAGCGAGCCCGGCAGAGCCGCCGAGAACCGCAACGGCGAGGAATGTGAAGGACCGGCCAGCGAAGCTCACGGTCGCCTCCGTGTGTGTGGGAAGGAACAGAGTCAGGGCCGCCCAGGCTTTGTCCGACGCCGATGCCGCCGGACGGCGGCGTGTCGGGTCGGTTCACAGAAGGCAAGGCACCCGAGTGGATCTGGGGACCGTGGGCGAGAACGTACGAGAAGACCCGCGGCGTTACGGGGAGAGTTCGTCATGTTCACTCTGGTCGTGACGAATTTCGTCCGAATTCATTCATGACGGTCGCTCCGTCTGGCGGCCACGCTAATGGCAGTGAGGACGACGTGCTCAACAGAGGGCCAGGAGGGGGGCCATTGGGGTGCATTTCCGGCGACAGCGCGAAGAAGGCCATCCAGGACATCACAGGCGCCGAGGACCACGACCGCGCCGGGGCGGTGATCAAGACGTTCGCCCAGCTCTACGGCGCGAAATTCCCCAAGGGGGTCAAAAAGATCACCGATGACCAGGACCAACTGCCGGTGCTCCACCACTTTCCGGCCGAGCAGTGGATCCACCTACGGACCACGAATCCGATGGAGTCGACCTTCTCCACCGTCCGGCTGCGGACCAAGGCCACCCGCGGCGCCGATTCCCGCACCGCCGCCCTGGCCATGGTCTTCGAACTCGTCGAGTCCGCCCAGCAGCGGTGGCGGGCCGTGAACGCACCCCACCTCGTCGCCCTCGTCCGTGCCGGGGCCCGCTTCGCACGCGGCCGGCTCGTCGAACGCCCCGCGGCGGTCGCGGCGTGAGCACCCTCGCAGCCCTGACGGTCAGCACCAGGCGGCTGGACCTGCTGCCGCTGCACCTCGAGCACGCCGAGGAGATGGCCGCGGTGCTGTCCGATCCGGCCCTGCACTCCTTCATCGGTGGCACCCCGGACACCCCGCAAGCCCTGCGCTCGCGCTATCAGCGCATGACCACAGGCTCTCCCGATCCGACCGTGTCCTGGTTGAACTGGGTGATCCGGCTCCGTGACGAGGCCTGCCTGACGGGCGCCGTCCAGGCAACGATCGGCCCCTCCGGCCACGGCCCCCTCGCCGAGATCGCCTGGGTGGTGGGGACCCCGTGGCAGGGAAGGGGCATCGCCACCGAAGCAGCCCGAGGACTCGTCGCCTGGCTCGGCCGGCAGCCGGTGCACACCGTCCTCGCCCACATCCACCCCGACCATCGGGCATCCGCTGCCGTCGCCACTGCCGCCGGGCTCACACCCACCGACGCATGGCACGAAGGCGAGATCCGATGGCACCGGAGCCTCAGGCGATAACTTCACCCCTCCACAGGTCTTGACCGTTACTCCCTCGCGCCGCCCACTGAGGCAGCCTCGGTCACCTCCAGGCCCTGGAAGTCAACTCCCTCGACGACGTCCTGCTTGCGCACAGGTAACTGCCTCAAGTTGTCGACCCGAGGGGAAGCAACGGCTGGGATGTGACATCGGGTGCCGTCGTGATGCGTAATGCCGAGCCTGCGGCCCGACCCGTCCGGATTGATGCGTGATCGGCAGAAAGTTGGCAGTTGATGCGTCAAGGGTGGAAGCGCGATGGTTCCGTGGTTGGCGTCGGCCGGACGGGTCGGCGGCGGACTCGAAGGGCGACCTGGGGCGCCTACTTCGCGTGGGCCAGCCGGACCAGCTCCGCCAGCGCCTCCGCCAGCGCGTCCAGTCCCGGTCCCGCAGGGCCGCCCGGCTCGTCCATGTACACATCCCGGCGGATCTCGATCATCAGGGCGCTGACCCGAGGGTCCTTCTCGTGGTACTCGAGCGGGACGTACGCCCCTGAGAAGGGGCTGTTCGTTCCGGTCCCGCCGAAGTCCGCGAAGGCCTTCTCCGCGTGGGCGAGCAGCTCGGCGGGGGTGTGGAAGGGGTCCGTGCCCAGGCAGACCGGTGGGCGGGGGCCGGTGCCGTGGAGTTCGTACGGCAGGGGCTCGGTCGGGTACGAGTGCACGTCGATGACGACCGCCCGGCCCACCGCGTCCAGCCGCGCACCGACCGCGTCGGTCATGGCCTCGGCGTACGGGTGGAAGTACCGCTCGACGAGCGGACGCCCGTCGTAGTCGCCCGGCCGCAGCTCACCCCGGTGCGAAGTCCCCGTGTACACCGCCCCCATGCCGACGGCCAGCATCTCCTCCCGCTCGTCCGGGAACCGCTCGGGGTCGACCACCAGGCGGGAGAGCTGGTTCACGAACCGCCAGGGCACGCCGGAGGAGGCCCGGGCAGCGGCCCTCGCCGCGATCTCCGCCGTGTGCGAGTCGGTCATGTGGTCCAACTCCCTTTCCAGCGCGGAGTCGTCGAGCGTGATCCCGCGCCGCACGTCCGCTGGCACGGCCCGCGAGGAGTGCGGGACGTGCAGGATCACGGGGGAGTCGGGGGAGCCCGGCAGGAGCCGGTAGGGGGAGGAAGCGTCGATCATCTCGGATTGCCTCGCAGTGAGTTGGTGTGGATCGTGCGTCGAGAGGCAAAGCGCGCCCCCCGCCTGTCCGAGGGGGCGTGGTTGCCGCGCCGCCGACCGGAGAGGCCGATCATATACTGCACCTCTCACGCGTCAAGCCGGTAACCAACGCTTTCACGTGAAAAGTGGCGCGTCAGTCACAGGTGCTCAGTGAAGTGCAACGCGGGTCAACTGTGATTCATTGATTGACGATGGTTTCAAGGTCTGCTTGCCTGGGGTGACTTTCGGCGGGTCGGTGGGGTTCCGTTGTGAACGGGACCCGCTCCTGTCGGGTGCGCGAGCTGGAGTGTGAGCGGGGCGTGTCATCGCAGGGGGCGCTCCTTGTTGAGTGCGTACACCACCGGGAGCGTCGTTCAGAGGACTGACGCGCCGCCATGTCCTTGCCCGCATGGACGCGGTGGGGGCCCCGGGGACCGTGCGCCGGTGTCAGTGATCGTTTCCTTGGGGGCCATGGGTGGGGATCAGTGCGGGTGGCTTCGTGCTGCCGTGTCGCGGTTCGGTGGAATGCGCAAGGACAAGCCGGCCGGGGCGGCGGCCAGGAGGCCGCGATCCGCGGACCGCTGGAAGTCCTGTTCCGAGCGGTGAGCGAGCACCACGAACAGCACCGGGTGAGCTGGCGCGACGAGTATCCGCTGCCGGATCTCGGTGGCCGGCCCGACTACGCGGTGAGCGTGGACGGGGGGATCAGCGGCTATGTCGAACTCAAGCGCCCGGGGCTGCCCGTCGATCCGGGCGCCTTCGGCCGTGGCAACCGGGAGCAGTGGGACAAGCTCCGGGACCTGCCCAACCTGCTGTACTCGAACGGCACGGAGTGGTGGCTCTTCCGTGGCGGTCGGCAGGTCGGCGCCCCGAGATCGGTGACCCGCGCGCACCCTGCCTCTCGCACGACAAGCCCGAGAAGGACGAGTCGGCGCAGGTCCGCCGGCGTCACCTCGTGATCCAGGCCCCGCGCCGCCACCTCCTCCTCACTGACCCCCGCGGCGACGTCACCGCCCTCCCGGACCGGGAGGGGCGCGAGTACCAGCTCCGCCAGCAGGCGGGCCTGTGAGTCCGTAAGCACCAGGTGGGGCAACGACATGGAAACATCCCTGACACACCCGGGCGGGCACCGCGGGGTCGCCACGGCACTCCGGAGAAGCCGGAGGCTGCCACACGGGCCCGCTGCCGGAGGCCGGCCTGGCTGAGGCGGCTCAGGCGGCGCCGGTGACGCCCGCCTCGGTCAGGAAGGTGCTCGGTTCGCCCGACCAGGAGACCGAGAGGCTGTCCCGGGCCCGCGTGCAGGCGACGAACAGCAGACAGCGTTCGGACATCAGGTCCGTCTCGTGCTGCTTGGCGTCCACCTCGGGCGGCGTGACCGCCTTCGGGAACGGCAGGGCCTCGTCGTTGACGCCGATGACCGCGACGCAGCGGAACTCCAGCCCCTTGAACGAGTGCATCGTCCCGACCCGCACGGCCGTCGCCTCGACCGCCGCGGACTCGCCGGAGGCGGTGCGCAGCGTCACCGCGGGGATGCCGGAGTCCTTCAGGTGCGCCACCGCCTTCGCGCACGTCTTGTTGAACCGGGCGCTCACCCCGATCTCCCCGGCGCCGACACCCGCGTCCCTCCACGCCCGCACCTGGGCGACGAGCAGATCCAGTGCGGCCGACCGCCCGCCACGTACGCAGTCGCAGGACCGCCTTGCTCTCCGAGCCCAGGGCGCGTGCGGCCGGTTCGATCATCTCGTCCACCACTTCGGTGGCCTGCGCGTACCGTTCCTCCTCCATCAGAGCGAGATAGTGCGCGTAGACCTCGCGGATCTGCTCCCGCAACGCCTCCCGCTCGGCCGCGGGAACGGCGGGCGACGCGTCCGGCCCGACGGCGGGTGCGGCGGGCCGCGCGCCCGCGGCACCGACGCGCGAGCGGGGCGCGTAGGGGCGGCGGAAGACGCCGGTCGGGCCGGGCGCCCCGGCGGGCCCCGCCTCCTCCGGCGCGGACTCGTCCCCGGGCGCCGGCAGGAACGGCCGCAGCCGCTCGTACACCTCCTGCACGTCCGCGGGCCGCGCCTCGGGCGCCTTGCGGAGCAGGTGCAGGACCAGCTCCTCCAGGCCCGCCGGTACGTCGGCACGCAGTTGCCGCAGCGGCGGCGGTGCGGCGTTGACGTGCTGCATCATCAGCTGCCACTCGCTGTCCCCGGCGAACAGCGGCCGCCCGCAGAGCAGTTCGTGCAGCAGGCACCCCAGTGCGTACAGGTCGGTGCGCGGCGTGATCCGCCCGCCGCGCACCTGCTCCGGCGCCATGTACTGATGCGTCCCGATCGGACTGCCCGTCGCGGACAGCTTGGTGACGTCGGTCCGCAGGATCGCCGCGATGCCGAAGTCCAGCACCTTCACCGTGCCGTCCCGGGTGACGAGGACGTTGCCCGGCTTCAGGCCGCGGTGCACCACGGGCACGTCGTGCGCGTACGACAGCACGGTCGCCACCTGCGCCGCCACCGCCACAGCCCAGCTGACGGGGAGTGGCGGCCGGTCGGGGTGCACGTACGCGGTCAGCGGAACGCCGTCGACCAGCTCCATCACCAGGAAAAGCTGCTCGTACGACTCGTCCAGCACCGCGTCGTACACCTGCGGCACACCCGGGTGCTGGATCCGCGCGGTGACCCGCGCCTCGCGCCGGAACCGTTTCTCGAACTCCTCCGCCAGGTGCGGGGACGTCACGGCCTGCGGACGGATCAGCTTCACGGCGACCGGCCGGTCCAGCACGGTGTCGTAACCGCGCCACACGTCGCCCATCCCGCCCTGGCCGAACTGCTCCAGCAGTTCGTAGCGTTCCGCGATCCGCCGTATGTCCGGCACCTGGTCCCGCCCCCGCTCACGTCGAGTGCCCGAAGAGGTCTGCGATGTGGTCGGGGATCAGTCTTCCGGGTGGGGACTCGCGCGTCCGACCAGGGCGGGTCCTGGTTGCGTGATCAGGTCAGGCGGGGTGGGCGGTGCACTCCGCCCAGACGGTCTTTCCGGGCCCGCCCCCGGCACGGGGTGAACAGCCCCAGCGGTCGGCCAGCGCCGCGACGAGCAGCAGGCCGCGTCCACTGTCCCCGGGAGTGCCGTCGCCGTCCTCCGGTGGGGCGGTGGGGAGGTCGGGGAGGCGGGGGAGGTGTTCACCCCGGGTGTCGCTGACCTCGATCCGTACGGTGCGGATGGCCGGGTCGGCGGTGAGGAGGACGTGGAAGTCCCGTCCGGCGACGTGCCCGTGCCGGACGGCGTTGGCGCACAGCTCCGCCGCGACGAGCGTGACGACGTCGTGTGCGTCACTGCCGTACGGGATGCCCCAGGCGTTGAGGCGGTGCCCGCACAGGCGCCGGGCCAGGCGGGCGCCTGTGCGGGGTGGAGCTGAAGCGCATCGTGAACCGGTGTGCCGTGAGGGGTGGTTGTGTTGCGGTCATGCGCTTACGGTGGCGCGTCGTGGCGCAACGTGACCAACGGTGACGCGCTGCTTCCGGGGTTTCGTACGGGGTGGGCGCGGACGTTGTACGGGGCGGTACCCGAGGGCGCTTTCCCCGCGGTGGCCGTTCCGCATTTCACGGCGGTCACCACCGGGACCGGGTCGGTACTCCAGCGGCACTTGTTGCGGGGCTGACGCAGGGAGCGAGGCAGGGGCTGAGTTCACGAGGACAACGCGGCCCGCTCGGATTCGGCCAGCAGTACGCAGAACTCGTTGCCCTCCGGGTTGGCGAGAACCACCCAGCCCCAGCCATCGGGCTTGCGACGATCGGCGACCAGGGAGGCGCCCAGCCCCAGGAGCCGCTCGACTTCCGCGTCCCTCGAGATATCGGGGCGCAGGCACAAATGGAGCCTGTTCTTGGCCGACTTCGGCTCCGGCACCTCGTTGAAGTGCAGGGCCGGGCCGCCGGGCAGCATGATCTCGGTTTCGTCGTCACCCGGTTCGTCTTCGGGATCCAGCGGGTGTCCGGTCACCTCGCTCCAGAACCGCGCCAGTTGGTATGCGTTCGCACAGTCGATGGCTATGTTCGTCACGGCTGAGATCATGTGCGCGATCATGTCCGAGTGACGTCCCGCCCGCCACCGGAATACGGCACGCGCGCCAGGAACCGCCCTACGCGGCTTCCGTCTCCTTCCGCAGCACCCGTGTGAGGCGTTCGCCGAGCACCCGGTCGACACCCCCCTCGCACTCGAGGCCCAGCGCGGCCGCCAAGTCGCGCATGTGGAGGTCGGCCAGGGCCTCGGTAGTGACCAGGAACGCGGCCTGTCCCGGGTGCGGGGCCTGGCCGCCGAAGCCGCCGCGTGCGCGGTCAACGCCGGGCAGCCGGAGCGCGCGGTACTGCTGCTGGAACAGGGCCGGGGTGTCCTGCTGGGCCGGACCATGGCCACCCGCGACGGGCTCGGACGGCTGCGCGGCGCCCACCCCGCTCTCGCCGAGCGCTTCGCCCGCCTGCGGGAACGGCTCGACGCGCTCGAGGCCGCCGACGCCGCGGACACCGCCCAGGGCCGGCTGCCGGCCGACACCACTGACCAGCGGCACACCCTCGCGGCCGACCTGGAGCACCTGGTCGCCGACATCCGCGAGCAGCCCGGCTTCTCCGACTTCCTCGGCGTGCCGACCATCGAAGCACTGCTGGCCCGCGCCGACAGGGGCCCGGTGGTGCTCGCCTACTGCAGCGCGTACCGCAGTGACGCCCTGGTGCTGCGGGACGGCGAAGTCCTCCTCGTGCCACTGCCGCATGCCACCCCGCGGGCCGTCGGCGAACAGGCGGACCGCCTCGAGCGGGCGCTCGCCGACGCGGCCGACCCCGCCCGCGACCGGGCAGCCCAGCAGACTGTCAGCGAGGTACTGGCCTGGACCTGGGACCACGTCACCGGGCCGGTGCTCGACCGGCTCGGGTTGCACGGGCCCACGCTCGAGGGTGAGTGGCACCGGTTGTGGTGGTCACCGGGGGGTGCGCTGGCCTCTCTGCCGCTGCACGCGGCCGGTCACCACGGCGAGGCACCGGACGCGGCACCGGACGCGGCACCGGACGCCGGAACCGTATCCGTCCCGGCGGCGGCCGTGCCGGGACCACGGACGGTACTGGACCGGGTGGTCTCCTCCTACACGCCGACCATCGGAGCTCTCCGGTACGCCCGGGCCCGGGCCGCCGCCCCCCGCCCGCTGCTCGCCGTGGCGCTCCCCGACACTCCCGGTGCCCGACCGCTCGGCGGCGCGCGGCGCGAGGTGGAGGTACTGCGGAGCCTCCTGCCGACCGAGGTGCTGTACGAGGAGCAGGCCACCTTCGAACATGTGATGAACGCCCTGCCTCGTCACCCGTGCGTGCACTTCGCCTGCCACGGGGTCAGCGAGCCCGCCGACCCCTCGAACGGCCGGCTCCTGGTGCACGACCATGCGACCCGTCCGCTGACGGTCCGTGAGATCTCCCGCCTGGAACTGCCGGCGGCGCGGCTCGCGGTGATGTCCGCCTGCGAGACGGCGCGGGGCGGCGGGGAACTGGCCGACGAGGCGATCCACATCACCTCCGCCTTCCAGCTCGCGGGATACCCCAACGCCGTCGGAACGCTCTGGCCGGTGCACGACGCGGTGGCCGTCCGCGTCACGCGTCTCCTCTACCGGGAGCTGTGCACCGAAGGAGCCGGCATCGGCCCGGAGTTGGACGACACGAGGACGGCCGACGCCCTGCACCAGGCGGTCCTGCGGTGCCGCGCCGCCTTCACGGCCAGTCCCAGCCTGTGGGCGGCACACGTGCACGCGGGCGCCTGACGACACCAGCAGCAACGAGGAGGCGGTCACGATGACCCGATGGTGGCGGAGACGAGCCGCGGGAGACGGCCAGGGCACCGGCGCACAGCCGCCGCAGCCTCGACAGGAACAGGAGGGCCGGGGGCAGGAGCATCGGGAACGCACGGACGGGCAATCCCGGACGGGCTCGCACGCGCCGGAGCCCGCAGTGGGATCCGGGAACACGCGGCGACTGGTCGGGGGACACATCACCATCACGGAGGTGACGGAGGGCTGGCCGGAGCAGGAGATCGCCCGCGTCGAGCTCTCCTCCGAACAAGTCCACGCCATGCGAGCCCGGTCCGCCATCGACAGGCTGGGCCCCGAGCACCCGGACGCCCTCACCGCCATGCGCGAACTCGCCCGGGTCCTGGGATCGATCCCGGGACGGGGCGAGGAAGCCGTCGAGCTCTACCAGCACGTGGTACGCACCCAGTGGACCGTGCTCGGCGACCGCCACGAGGAAACCCTGCGTACCTCCGTCGAGCTGGCCCGCGCCCTCCACGCCACCGGTCAGTTACGCCTCTCCGAGCAAGCGTGGCGCGACACCTTCCGCGCCCAGGCGGACACGCTCGGCCGCGACCACCCCGACGCGCTGCGCAGCGCCACCGGACTCGCCGCGGTTCTGGAGGACCTCGGCCGCGCCCCCGAAGCCGAGCCGCTCCTGCGGGACGTCCTGGAACGCCGTGTCCGGCTGCTCGGCCGTGACCACCCCGATGTCCTGTCCTCCACCAACGCCCACGCCGCCTCGCTGCTCAAGTGCGGCCGGCACGAGGAGGCCGAGCGCGCCTTACGCGCCCTCGTGCCCCGGCTGGAGGACCGGTACGGGCGCGACCACGAGGCCACGATCGCGGCCCGGAGCAACCACGGCGCCGTCCTGGTCCGACTGGACCGCCACGCCGAGGCGGAACAGCACATCCGCGCCGTCGTGCAGTCGCTGGAGGCGACGGTGGGGCCGCACCACGAGTCCACCTTCACCGCGCGCAACAACCTCGCCGCCGTCCTGCACGCCATGCAGCGCTACGAGGACGCCGTGCCCATCCTGCGCGCGATCCTGGGCGGACGCGTCGCACTCCACGGCGACGAGCACCCGACGATGGTCGCCACCCGGGACAACCTCGCCAACGTGCTGATCGACGTGGGCCTGGCACGCCGAGGCCGCCGAGCTGCTCGACCGCTGCGTACGCGACTACCACCGCATTTACGGCCCCGGACACCCCCTTCTGCGGGCCGCCGACGAGAAGCTGACCTGGCTGCGCGAAGGCCCGGCCCCTCGCTGATCACCCGGCGGGGGACGATCGCCTCATGATCGGACCGGCCACCGCGTACGGAAGGGTACGCATGCGTGAGACACAGGTCAGCGGCCCGGCCAGGTGATCACCGGTTGGTCGGAAGTGAGGGTGATCTCGCACTGCTCCAGCGGCGGAGCCCCGGCGCCGCGCCACCGGGTGAGGTGCGCCTCGATGGCGTCCCGGACGCGGGACGGCCCGTTCTGCCGGACCGTCCACTGACCGCCGTCCTCCCGGAGCACTGCCCAGGCGCCGGTGTCGACGTCGAGGAACAGGTGCTCCGTGCGGCCTTCGCGGGTGAGGCCGACGTGCTGAGCGCGTGGCGCGGCGAGCTGGGCGACGAACCGGGTGTTCCAGTCGTTCATCACGTCGGCGCCGAGGACCGCCTGTCGTTCGTCGCCCTCGTCGAGATCGGGGAGCAGCCCCAGCGGCGGCGGCAGGGGTGGCCTGGCGAGCAGGAAGGAGATCTGCCCGCCGAGGAAGCGACCTGATGCCGTGCCGTCCTCGTGGACCGTGAGCCGGGCCAGTTCGGAGGAGTACAGCCAACCGCAGAGGGCGACGAGCACGATCCCACCGGGACGGGTCTGCTCGATCAGCGCGCGGGGGACGGTGAGGAGCCCGCAGGTGGCGATCACCCGGTCGTAGGGAGCCCCGTCCTCGTACCCGGCGAGGCCGTCGCCGACGATCAGGTCCGGTGCGAACCCGCAACGACCCAGCGCGGTGCGGGCGCGAGTGGACACGCTCTCGTCGACCTCGACGGAGGTTACCGAGTCGTCACCGAGCCGGTGACACATCAGGCCCGTGGAGTAGCCGGTGCCCGTGCCGATCTCGAGGACACGGTGGCCGGCGCCGACCTGGAGGTCCTCGAGCATGCGCACGACCAGGCCGGGCATGGTGCTGGACGAGGTGGGGGCGCGCATGATCTCCCCGCGGACGTCCCCGGGCACGACGGTTCCGGCGACCTGCGTCACCAGGGAGGCATCGTCGTAGCAGCCCTCCAGCCACCGCGGATCGTCCCGCATGACCGGGGTCCAGGCGGTGGGCGTTGAGCCGCCGACCTCTCGGAAAAAGCCACCGTGCAGGAACTCGTGGCGCGGAACGGCGGACACGGCCTCCCGCCAGGGCTCGGTTCGCAGCTGTCCGCTGGCGGTCAGTCGCTCGACGAGCCGTGCCCTCAGCTCCTTGTCGTTCATGCCGTCTTCCTCTCCAGGAGGTCCGCCATCGCCGCCACCATCGGCAGCCCGGTCTCCGGTTCCAGCCATGCCCATTGCCCGGAGGGATTGCCGGTGTTGGTCGCGGGTTTGGTGCCCGTGCTGGTTCCGTGGCCGGGCATCTCCATGACCTGTCCGGCGGCGTCGAAGTAGCGGCCGGTCTGGGTGGCCGGGTCCAGCTCGACGTGAGCGTACGAGGGGGCGAGGGCCGGGTACGGCGCCATGCGGCGCAGCCCCCATGGCGCGGGCGTGCTGATGCCGTCGGGCAGTGGCATCCCGGTGGGGAGCCGGTCGGAGTGGGCGCACATCGGTGCCTCCTTGTGGGCGGGAATGGGGTGGGTTCTTCCGGTTGCCGGTTGCCGGCTGCTGGCCTGAGGCGCGGCCCCGGCTCAGCCGCATCGTGAACCGTTCACCATCAGGGGTGGTTGTGCTGCGATCGCGTACTCACGGTGGCGTGCCGTGGCCTAGCGTGACCAGTGGTGACGCGCCGACGCGGGTCCTTCGCACGCGGCGGCACGCGACGGTGCACTGAGCGGTACGGAGCGGCCGGGAACGGTACGGGGAGAGGCGCGGGACATGACGAGCGTGCGGGACGAAGAGACTGGTCAGGGACAGGCGGCGGTACCGGTACCGCCGCAGGGTGGCCAGGGGCAGGGGAGCCGGAGGCCCGGGGACGAGCCGGGGGCGGGAGTCATCACCGCGTTCGGACGGCAGTTGAAGCTGCTGCGCATCCGGGCGGGCCTGGAGCGACCGGAGTTCGGCAAGCGGATGGGTTACTCGCCCGAGACGGTGGCCTCCATCGAGCAGGGGCGGCGGATTCCGCAGGCGCGGTTCATCGAGAAGGCGGATGAGGTGTTGGGGGCTGGGGGATTGCTCACGGCGCTGAAGGAGGAGGTGGGGAAGGCTCAGTATCCGGCGTTCTTCCGGGACATGGCGCGTCTGGAGGCCAGGGCTACGGCTCTGAACCTGTACGCGGTGTATGCGGTGCCGGGTCTGTTGCAGACGGAGGAGTATGCGCGAGCTGTGTTCCACATGCAGCGGCCGCTACTGGAGGCTGAGGTCATTGAGCAGCGGCTTGAGGCACGAATGGTCCGACAGGAGATTTTCGGTCGACGCCCTGCTGCCCTGATGAGCTTTGTGATCGAGGAGGCGGTCCTCCGTAGGCCGGTTGGTGGCCCAAGAGTCATGCGCGAGACGCTGGAACAAATCCTCGTCACGGGTCAGTCTAGGAACGTAGAGGTACAGGTCATGCCGATGGCGCGCGAGGACAATGCCGCCTTGGGCGGTCCCTTCACGTTGATCGACACCGACAAGGGGCAGCGTGTTGCGTACGCGGAAGTGCAGGATCACAGCCGTCTGTACATCGACGCCGCATACGTACGCACACTCGAAGCGCGCTATGGCATCCTCCGATCACAAGCGCTGTCACCGAGCGAGTCGATGGCGTTCATCGAGCAACTGATGGGAGACACATGAGCGTGCAGCACGCCAACGCGGCTGTGCCTGAGGCCGCTTGGTTCAAGAGCAGCTACAGCACGGGCAACGGCGGTGAATGCGTAGAAGTGGCCTGGGCTAGGAGCAGCTACAGCACTGGTGGCGGTGGTGAATGCGTCGAGGTCGCCGCAACCCCTGGAGCCGTCCTCATCCGGGACTCGAAGCAGCCTGCGGCGGCCCGCCTTGCGGTCGGCGCCGACGCCTGGGTCGGCTTCGTACGGATGGCTGCCGGGCGCTGACCCGCTGCGGATGCACGAAGGAAGGGGCCCGGCGTACACGCAGAGCCCCTTCCTTCGTCTCACGTCTCAGAGGTCGTCCAGGCCTTCCTCCCGGCGGATCATCCGCCAGGCCGCGCGGCGAGCGCTGCGGTCGAGGTTGGACTTGAAGTCGCGGTCCGTGCCGAAGTTGGCCTCGTCGTTGACGACGGCGGCGGCCCGGACCTTCGGGTCCTTCTTGGTGGCGTTGAAGGCCGGGAGGACGTCTTCTTCGGTGAACTCCGTGCCGAACTTGGAGTTGAACTTCTCGATCAGCTCGGACAGCAGTGACTTCTCGTCGTCCTTGGCGCCGCTGGATGACCTCGCGCGGCGTGAAGTGCTCACCGGCCGTCTCGTTGGACTGCTCGGAGAAGCGGCGGATCAACTCCTCGAAAATGTAACCCATGTTGTGGTTGGGCACGATCTCGGGACGCAGGTCCAGGTCCGTGAACTTGCCGATGACCTTGTAGAGCAGCCCCGCGCCGTCCAGCCGCTTGATCTACTGCGCGAAGTCGAAGCGCTCCAGCACGCCCCGCGCGTTGTCGGAGAAGGCGCCCACGTACACCTGGAGGTTCTGCGCCGCGTTCTGCGGGTCCGCCGCGATCTTCTTCAGTGTCAGGCCGGACTTGTTGTAGAAGGAGTGGCCCGAGGCCCGGCGCAGGAAGCGGTCCGGGTCGATCCCGCTGTCCTTGTGCTGTTCCGCGATCTCCGCGACCTTCTCGCGGGTCGGCTCCAGCACGCACTCCAGGCGCCGCAGCACCGTGAGCGGCAGAATGACCTTGCCGTAGTCGGACTGCTTGTAGTCCCCCGCAGGAGGTCGGCGACGGACCACGCGTGGTTCGCCAACTCCGTGTGCTTACTGCTGTTCAACTGGATCCCCGGATTCCTTCCGAAATGTCCCAACCCCACCGCCCGAGCCCATCAGTCGACCGGGGCGGTCCGACAAGTGTGGTCTATGTGTGAGGTTCGGCGTGCCTAATGGGACGAATCGCCACCCTGGCCGCGGCCCTTCGCCGCCTCCCGCGACGGCAGCAGCTGCCCGCCCGTGAGCCCACCCGACAGCAACCGTGCCGTCTCCTCCGCCAGACGCGTCGCCTGCTGCGCCTCCGCCCGGAGTTCGTGCACGTGCCGGAACGCCTCTCCGTACCGCCGCTGCTCCTCCAGCGGCAGCAGCGGCACGCGCAGCCGGCCCGGGCTGACCGTCAGGACCGTGCTGCCGGTCGACGCGCCCGCGATGTTCTCCTCCGCGCCCAGGAACCCGGCGAGGAACCAGGCGTCCAGGCGCTTCGGGTCCGGCCGGAAGAGGTGGACGTGGAGGCCGAGCAGCGCACCGGCGTCCTCCTCGCCCGCGACCCGGGCCATCGAGCCGTCCACGCTCGCGACCGCCCGTACGAGGACGTCCCCGACGGCGATCACGGGTGCCGTGTCGCTGCGCAGCTCCGCCGGGTCGCCCGTGGGACCCGAACCGCGTGAGATGTCCGAGCCGGTGAGTACCGCCCTGGCTTCCTGCGGCTCCCCGCTCCCGCCCTCCGCGCGGCCCCGCGCACCCTCAGGCAGAGTCCGCAGCAAGGTGAGCGCCCCACCGCGCGCGAGGTCGGACGCCGTCGCCGTCCGCCACTCCCGTGCCGCGGCACCGGCGGCGCTCCAGTCCTCGTGACCGGCCGCCCGCGCGAGGGACTTCGCGGCCTTGACGAGGTTTTGGCGCGTGGCGTCGACCTCCGCCGACAGTTCCGCCGGATCGACCTCGGACCGTGACGCCCGTACGAGCCGGGCCGGGGTCAGGTCCACCACGTCGTCCAGCAGATCCACCACGCCGACCGCGTGCGCGACACCGGGTTCGCCCTCGAACGCGTCCGGACTCTCCGCGAACGCCCGCCACGCCCCAAGGGCCCGCGCCGTGACGCCCGGCCAGTCCAGGGAGGCGGACCGGCTCGCGCCCCGCGTACGGCCGCTCGACGCCGTACCACCGCGCCCGGCCGCCGCCCCCGCCGCCGACGAGGACGCTTCCGCCGCCGTGTCCACGAACAGCACCGACTTGCGCTCCGGACCACCCGGTTCGGGCCGTTGCAGCACCCAGATCTGCAGCCCGACGTGCAACGGCACCGCCGCGCCGACCGGCAGCGCGATCACCGCGCGCAGCGCCCCGCTGCGTACCAGCTCCGCCCGTACGCGCCGCCCCGACGCGCGCCCGGCCATGGCCGGCGGCAGGAGCAGTGCCGCGTGGCCGCCGGGTGCCAGATGGGCGAGCGCGTGCTGCACCCAGGCCAGCTCCGACTCGGCGCGGGCCGGGACCCCGTACGCCCAGCGGGGGTCGTAGGCGAGCTCGTCATGCCCCCAGTCCCGGATGCCGTACGGCGGAGTGCACAGCACCGCGTCGGCGACCAGACCGGGGAACGCGTCCGCGCGGAGGCTGTCGCCGACGCGCACGGTGACCGCGGCCTCCGGGGCCGTCAGCATCAGGCTCACGGCGCTGCGCCGGGCCTGCACGGGAAGCATGTCCTGGCCGTACAGCTCGCGTGCGCCCCGGCGGGCGGCGGCCGCCAGGAGCGTGCCGCTGCCGCAGGCCGGGTCGAGGACGCGGGCCGGGGAGCCGGGGACCAGGCCGGCGAGCAGGTCGGCGAGGGGCACGGGCGTCTGGTACGCGCCGGACGCGGCGCTGTCCTCCAACTCCCGCTCCGCCAGCACGGCCAGCGCGGCCTGGCCGCCCTCGTCGCGTACGCACGCGTACAGCGCGCGCAGCACGTCCGCGTCGCCCGTCCCGAAGCGGACGGCGTCCACGGGGCCCGCGGCCGGTACGGCGTCGGCCGCGTCCGCCGCGTCGCGCTGCGCGCGGGCGACGAGGTCCGCGTCCGGCAGCCGGGTGGCGGCCGTCAGCTCCTCCGGTGAGCGGCCCGCCGTCGCGAGGACGAGGAGCAGCAGGTCCTCCGACGTGCCGCCGCCGCTCTGCGCGTGCAGGCGCAGGGTCGTACGGAGCTCCTCCGACGGGGTCGCCGCCGAGGCGTGACCGCGCGAGGCGAGCCAGGCACGCACGGCCTCCAGGTCGTACAGCGGACTGCTGTCCGTGCCGCCGGACGGCGCGGGGAAGTCCTCGTGCCGGCGGCGCCAGTTGCTGACCGTGGCGCGTGTGACCCCCGCGATGCGGGAGATCTCGGCGGCGGTCACCTGCGCGGATGACTGGGGCATGGTGGGGGTCCTGGGCCTCTCTGGAGTGAACAGTCAACAACCTACAGCGCTCGTCAAATCTGTCAACGTGTTTGACGACGCTTTCGTTGCTGTGCTTCTCTTGTGTTGCTTCCGAGTGGAAGCTTTTGAACTCCGGGGGGAGTCCCATGCGCCTGACCATGCCGACCGGCGTCGTCGAAGGAACCTGGCTCAACCCAACTTCAGCCGCGGGGTGAAGGATTCGGGCGGCCGGGTCGCCGACGCGATCCTCTACCCGGCGATCGAGGCGGGCCGCAGGATCCGGGGCTGCTGAACCCGGACGAGCGCCCACGCGCCCCTCACCTCTCACCCCGCATCGCATTGCACGCATCGCATTTCACGGAAACGGAGCATGACCATGTCCTTCCAGCAGTTTTCCCCCTCCCCGCAGCCCGCCCCCGGCGCGCAGGGCCCCTTCGGCCTCGGCGCGCCCACCGGTCCGGTACGGCCCCCGAAGCAGCGCGGCCGGTGGCTGAAGTACGGGGCGGTCGCCCTGGTGTCCCTGTTCATCGGAGTCGGCATCGGAAGCAGCGGCGACGGCTCGGCGGCGTCGGAGAAGGCGGCAGCCGACACCAAGTCAGGGCCGAGACCGACGGCCACCGTCACCGAAACCGCCAAGTCCGCCGACGGCGACGCCAAGCCCGCGCCCACCGTCACCAAGACCGAGACGGTGACCGCCAAGCCGAAGAAGACGAAGGAGCCGGGCCCGGCGACCAGCTTCTCGGGAGAGGGCGAGTACGTCGTCGGCGAGGACATCGAGGCCGGCACGTACAAGACGGCCGGAGCGGACGGCGGTTTCGGCTGCTACTGGGAGCGGGCCAAGGACGCCAGCGGCGAGTTCGGCTCCATCATCGCCAACAACAACCTGAAGGGCCCGGGCCGGGTGACGCTCAACACCGGCGAGTACTTCAAGACCAACCGGTGCCAGGAGTGGAAGAGGGTCGGCTGAGGCCGGGCATGGAATCGCCGCAACTGCCGCAAGCGTCCGGCAGGCGAGTTACCTGAGGATTCCTGTGGTTCAGGGGGAGTAGGCGATGGATCCGTGCGCGGTTACCCTGTCGGCGTGTACGACATGACGGACCCGGTTGCCGCACGACGCGCGGCGATAGCCGCTGAGAAGGAGCGCCTGGCGAGGGCGCGCGAGCGCCGGTCGAGCCGCGAACCGGCCGGCGCGAACGGCTTCGCCCAGCGGAAGTGGCGCTGGCTCGGCGTCAACGGAGGTGAGGCCGTCGACGCCGTGCTGGCCGTTCTGAGGGACATCGTCGAGGCGCCGACCCTGACGGACGGGCAGCGGGACACACTGAGCCGGGCCGTGGCCGGTGCACCGGACCGCGAGGAACTGCTTCCTGCGGTCCGGGCCGGTCTCGCGACCCTGGAGCCGGACGAAGTTCTCGGACACTTGAGGTCCCTCTGGGCCGTCGAGGTGCGGTGGCTCAACGAACCCGGCACGCGGCGGTGCCAGATCCTGTGCTCCACCGCCCCGGGGCTCGAACTCGTCAACGTGCGGTCCCGGGCCGTCTCGGGAGGGCCCGCCTTCTCCCTCTTCGTCACAGCGGCGACCCGTGGCGCGGTCCCTGTTCCGAACGCCCACCTGCCGTACGCCCTGTCCCGCGCGCCGCTGTCCGTGCTCGACGACCTCGTGGACCACGGCGGCCTGATGGCGGAGGACCAGCCCTGGACGGAGCGAGGTGAGGACGACGCGCTCTATCTGCGCGCCCGTCTGATCCCCTCGTCCGTCGCCCGGAGCGAAGCCGCGCGCCTCGACTGGGACGACTTCCTGCGCCGCCGCGCGTTCCTGGACGGCGAGACGGTCACCCGCAGGGAACCCGACGACGTCTGGGACCTGCTGCTCGAACGTCGTGGGCGAGGCCCAGCTGTCGTCCCTCGACGCACTGGACACCGCCCTGCCGCGAGCCCAGCAGATCGAATTGCGCAACCTCAAGTCCGGCGCCCTCAATGGGCAGTGGGCCATGGAAACGGTTCGCGACGAAGGACTCTGGAAGCTGATGGCCGCCCTGTGGCAGCCGACGGAGACCGTCGATCCGACACGCAGCGGCTTCCATGCGCTGGTCGCGCTCAGGCGTGCCTACGACCTCACCAGGTCCGGAGAGCTGGACGCGGCGGACAACCAGGTGGACGCCTTCCTGCGCAGCCGCGCCGTCACGTCGCTCCCCGCCGAAATGATGTCCGAGGCGTACACCGTCGCGGCCTACGTGGCCGTGGCCACGGCGGTCGGCGCGGGCGGAAGCGAGAAGCTCGCCCTCGCGGAGGAACACGCACGGAAGGCGACAGAGGTGGGCGGTGCCGTCGCCGAACGCAACCTCGCCCTCGTCCGCACATGGAGAGAGACTCCCAGGAACCAGCGGGAGCCGATGACGAACCCGTTCCTGGAACTCGGCCTGGACCACGGGGCCGAAGGATGGGACCGGCACTGCCGGGACCTCTTCCGCCAGTACGCGCAAGCAGGGGACCAGACGAGCCAGTCCCGGGTCAACCGGGCACAGGGCCGCATCGAAGAGGCCCTGCGCCATGACTCCGGTCTCGACGTGTTCTTCCGGCTGCCGCTCGCCGAGGCCCGCTACGAGTTGCCGGACGCCGTCCCCCGGCAACTGGTACCACCGTTGGAGCCACTGGCCCGCCGCACCACGTTCACCAGCGGTGCGGAACTGGAGATCATGCGTGCTCGCGCAGCCGTCGAACTGCTCGACGACTTCCGGAGCACCGCACCCCACCTCGACCGGCACGGCCACAGCCGCTGACGGCCCACCCCTACCACGACCACGACGACGCACGACGGTGAGTGAGGCGCGACCAGTCCATGGCCCAGAAAAGGAAAACCGCGGCAAGCCGTGGCGTGCAGAGGATCCACAAGAACCAGCGCCCCCATCGTCCCTGCCCGCACTGCGGGCAGATACAGCCGGGCCAGGACCGGATGGATGCGCCGCACAAGCCCGGAGGGCTGAGGGCCCGTCGCGCGAAGCGGGAACAGCCGGACGAGCGGTCCGCCGACGGGGAGCGGCAGGTCGTCGTGCCGGCGCCGGAGCCCATCGACGCCAAGACGATCATCCAGGGGGTCGTCGAACGGATCCCCTCCGCTCTGGAGGCCGTCACGGCCGCCGACGGTAACGCCGCCGCCCCGTCCGCCGGGCTGAACGTGGCCGTGCGCAAGGCCGTTCTGGACGAGTTCCGGACCCGCGCACAGTTCGTGGGCCGGCTCGCCGAGATCGACGCCCTGCTCTGGACGAGCACGGACCACGGCGGTGAGCTCGTCAGCGGCACCCTGCTGGACCACCTGCGGCACCTGCGCCTGCTCAGGATCACCGAACCGGAGGAGAGCGACCGGTTCGTCGTCACGGAAGGCGAGGGCGAGAACCTCGAGGTGCTGCGTCCGGCCTACGTGGACGAGGTGACCGGAAAGGTGGTTCTGGCCGGACACCTTCGGAGGGTTTCCGCGCGCGACAGCGCAGAGGGGGGAGAAGCGTGACCACCGGTATCGACTTCGGCACCACCAACTCGGTGGCCGCCCAGTGGAACGGCGAATACGTCGAAGTCCTGGAACTCGGCGCACAGGGACTCGACGCCGACTGGAAGCGCCCCGGCTTCGAACTGCTCTATCCGTCGGTGGTGGGCACCAGCTCGCTCAGGACGGGAGCGCTGTTCGGCTGGGAGGCCAAGCTCCGCTCCGAGCAAGCGGTCGAAGCATGCAAGCGCATGCTGCGCGACGAGCCCCTCGTGACGATCGGAGGGCGGAGGTTCGCCGCCACCACCGCCGCCGCCGGAGTCTTCCGGTCCATGGCCACGGCCGCCGAGGAGGAGGCCGCGACCGAGATTGCGGAAGCCGTGATCACCGTCCCCGCCAACGCCACCGGCGCGGCCCGCTTCCGCACCCGGGAAGCGGCACGGGCGGCGGGCATCACGGTCAAGACCCTCCTCAACGAGCCCACGGCCGCCGCCATCTCCTACGCCCACGCCGTGGAGGAGGACGGAGAGTTCCTCGTCTTCGACTGGGGCGGTGGCACCATGGACGCCACCCTGCTGCTGCACGAGGACGGCTTCTTCGACGAGAAGGCCAGCCGAGGCGTCAACCAGCTGGGCGGCCTGGAGATCGACGCCCGGCTGCGGCGCATGGTCCTGAACCGGGCGCCCGCGCGCAGGCAGTGGTCCGAGTCCGAGCAGCGGCAGTTCGGTCTCGAGCTGGAACGCAACAAGATCCTGCTGTCGTCCCAGGAGTCCGTACGCATCGCGACCCCGGACGGAAACGTCGTCGAGATCGGCCAGGAGGAGTTCTCCGCCGAGATCCAGGACCTGATCAGCCACGCCCTCGACCCGGTCGAAGAGTGCCTCGAACAGGCCCGTATCGACCCGCGCGACCTCACGGCCGTACTGATGATCGGCGGAAGCAGCCAGATTCCCGCGGTGCGCGAGGCCGTGGCCGAAGCACTGGACTGCGAACTGGTCGGTCCGGAGCTGTGCGACCCGATGACCGCGGTCGCCCAGGGAGCCGCCATCAGCGCGGCGGCCATGGACGGTGAGCTGAAGAGCATCATCCGGGTCGTCAACACCCACGCGCTGGGCACGGTGACCAAGGACCGTGACGGCAAAAGGGCCTTCAGTGCCCTTATCGACCGCAACCAGCGGCTGCCCCAGCAGCGGTCCAAGTCGTACCAGCCGTCCAAGGACGGAGTGCGCCGACTGACCGTGGAAGTGTGGGAAGGGGACCCGGACCAGCCCGTCGACCACCCCGACAACGTCAAGCTGACCGAGCTCGTCCTGGCCTACCCGCAGCGCTCCCAGGCGGAGGACGGCGCGTTCGACCTGGAGTACACGTACAGCAAGGAAGGCCTGCTGACGGTGAAGGCGACCCTCCAGCGGACCGGCGAGACCGTACTCGACGACGAGGTCAGGGTCTTCGGCGACCGCACGGCGCCCCCGGACATCGAGGAGGAACTCACCAGGCTGTTCACCCTGAGCGCGTCCGAGCGCACAGCACCCCGGCCGACCCACCCCCAGCGGGGCCCCGCCGCCGCGCAGTCCGGTGGACGACCCGACAACGGGTCCTCGGCAAAGAACGCCGGGCCGCCGTCGCCGACCTTCCTGGCGGCGAAGGCCTCCACCCGGGCGCCCCTGGCCTCGTCGGCGTCCTCGGTCGGCAAGTCTGCTCCGGTGACCGGGCAGAAGCCCGCCGCGCTGGTCGTCGACGGGTCCAACCTGGCCTGGAACGGCCGTCCGCCCCGCTCGGCAGGAGGGCGGCCCAGCTTCCTCGCCCTGCAAGCGGCCATCAGGTCACTGCAGTTCAAGAACCCGGACAGGGACATCCACGTCGTCGTGGACGCCACGCTCCGCCACGACGTCGCAGCGGAGGAGCGGCCGCTGGTGGAACAGGCCATCGCCGACGGCACCGTGGTGCAGCCGCCCGCCGGCACCGAGGGCCGTGGCGACGCGCTGGTCATCAGCATCGCGGACGAGATCGGCGGGGTGATCGTCTCCAACGACAACTTCGCCCCCTTCCAGAAGGCCAACCCCTGGCTTTTGGAGAACAATCGGGTGCTGGGAGCCACTCACTCCCAAGGGCTCTGGGTCTTCAACCCGCGTACTCCCAACGCCGCCGCGCCGGCACGGCGGCGCCACTGACGGCGTTCGTCCCGGGCCGGGCGCCGACGAGAGGTGCCGTAGTTGACGTGTTGATGTGCCGTGGTTCGAGGACCGCCGTGCGGGTCGCGGGTACCAGTTGAATACCGGCGGCGGTGTGTCGCCGCCGGTATGACCGTGCACGAGAGGCCGGGTGCCGGGAGCCTGCGGTCGGTCCAGCGGCGGGATCACCTTCAGTGACCACCGTCGGATTCATTCTCCGCGGTGGTGTACCGCACGGGCCAGTCCTCCACCTTCACCAACAGGCCCTGGCGCGCGAGGTCGCGGAGGATGTGGCGGGTGTTCTTCTCCTGGGGGTCGTGGCCCGCGTCGCGTAGGGCGCGTAGGCCGCGGTCGGTGTCCCAGTGGCCGCCGTAGGTGCGTACCGCCTTCTCGAGGTCGGCGCGTTGGGTGGATGTGCCTGTGGGCGGTTCGGTCATCGTGTTGGTCCTCACGCCTGTTCGGTAGTGGCGGACGCGTGTGCGCGCTTCGCGTGGTTGACGATGCTCGCGGGGGCGCCGACGTAGGCGCACGAGGGGCACTTCCGCCATACGCCCTCGGTGACGGCACGGGCGCTCACCGAGTGTCCGGGGCCGTATCCGTGGGCGTGCAGCAACTGGGCGATGGAGGAACCGTATTCGGCTGCCAGCAGGGCCGCCTCGGCCACCTTGTCGTGGCCCGGGGCGAAGAAGGAACCCGCGCCGACCTTCTTGGCGCAGCCGCACCAGCAGGTGCCGGTCGGGGTGAGGTGGGGAAGAGGCTTCGTGGTCATGGCGGCACGGTAGTTCAGTGGACGTGAACGCGCGGGGGATTGTGGTGATCCCCGGGGTGAGGCCGCAGAGTTGCGTTGGCCGGCGTCAGCCCGCAGTGCGGGATCACGCGATCGGGTGATCGTTCGGGGAGCGGGCACGGGTGGGGGTCGCGGTCCGTTTGATCCCGTGACGAGGGCTTCTCGTCCTTCTCATCGCAGACCACGGGGGTACACATGGGTCTCTGCTTTCATCGCAACCCCGACGGCACGACCACCGGGCGCAACGACGCCAGTGGGTTCACCGTGACACACGCCGACGAGGAGGAGGCGAAGAGGCTGCTGTACGAGGATGCCGGGTGGGAGTACTCGCCTCCGCCGCCTCCCCTCCCGGCCGGGTTGCATCGGTTCTCCCTGGTGCACGAGGAGTTCGGCGCGGTCGGGTTCGGGGACGAGCGGTATGCGGGGTTGCGGGAGCGGCCGCCGGAGGGCTGTGTGCCGGTCGACCGGGGGCACCTTGCCCTGGAGTGCGAGCGGCCGGGGAAGACGCTGCTGGACGCGGTCGTCGGCACCGTCGCGGAAGTACGGCGCGAACACGGGCTGGTGATGAACAGTCTGGGTGTCGAGAAGCCGCAGGAGTGGCTCGGTGATGACAGGGACGGGTGTGCGGCGGTGATCGCCGCACACCTGTTGCTGGCCGGCACCCATCGTGCCCGGCTGCTCGGGTACGGGCGCAAGGACCTGGTCCGGCTCCTCGATTCGACCGGCATCGAGTAGCCGGGCAAGCCCGGGGTCAGGGCAGAAGGGTCGCCGGGCCGGGGACGAAGTCCGGATCGACCTGGGCCGACAGGTCCTCGCCGGTGCGGGCGTCGGCCCAGGCGCGGGCGTTGCGGAGGTGGAACTCCACGGCGTGGCGGTGGAGGCGGTCCCAGTCCCGGGGCTGGGAGTCGACGGCCTCGCGCAGGACGGTCAGGGCGTGGTGGTTGTGCGGTTCCAGGGTGCCCAGGGCGTCCGGGGTGTCGGGGCCGGCCGGTGCGGCCCTGCCCTGTTCCGCCGCCCGCACCCAGTCCGAGTGCACGAGGTGGGTCAGGAGGTCGTCACCCACCTGGTTCTTGAGGAAGAGGAGGTCGTCCTCGCAGGTCACCTTGTTGCCGATGACCGCGATACGGATGCCGAACTCGCGGGCGTGGTCGCGGTACTGGCGGTAGACGGAGACGCCCTTGCGGGTGGGTTCGGCGACCAGGAAGGTGAGGTCGAAGCGGGTGAACAGGCCGGAGGCGAAGGCGTCGGCGCCCGCGGTCATGTCGACCACCACGTACTCGCCTGGGCCGTCGACCAGGTGGCCCAGGTACAGCTCCACCGCGCCCAGCTTGGAGTGGTAGCAGGCCACACCCAGGTCGCTGTCGTCGAACTGGCCCGTCGCCATCAGCGGGACGCCGCCGGCCCGGACGACGTGCCGCGCGTGCAGTTCGTCGTCGCCCAGCAGACGCAGGAGGCGTGAGCCGCGGCCGGGCGGAGTCGTCTTGATCATCGACTCGGTGGAGGTGATGCGGGGGTTGGTGCCGCGCAGGTACGCCTTGATGTCGTGCAGGCGCGGACCCAGGGGAGGGGGTGTCACCGGGGTGCCCTCGGCGGGGGCGAGGGCCTCGGCCAGGTGCTGGTTGATGTCGCCGTCGATGGCGAGCACCGGGGCGCCGGTGCTCGCCAGGTGACGGGAGAAGAGGGCGGACATCGTCGTCTTGCCACTGCCGCCCTTGCCGACGAACGCGATCCTCATCGGCACTCCACCGTCTTGAAAACGAATGTCATGTCGGTAGGTTTAGAGGGGGGCTGGGACGGTGTCAAACACTTCGGGGCGTGTCGGCGCCACTTCATGCTTACGGGCCGAGGGGGTGTCACCCCGCGACGAGTTCCCGCACCGGCTGTTCGGGGTGGGCGGAGGGCCGTACCCGCGAGGTGCGCCACAGCCACAGGACGTCGCGGCCGAACGACCACAACAGCAGGCCCAGGGCCAGCGCCACCACCCCGACGTTGACCAGGTGCGGCAGCAGGTCCGCGCCCGCCACCAGCAGGAGGACGCCCTGCAGCGCGGCCACCGTCTTGCGGGCGGTACTCGGCGGGAGGGCGGCGTTCAGCCACGGCCACACCCGGGCCGCGGCGACGAAGACGTACCGCATACCGCCGATCAGCAGCACCCAGGGCCCCATCGCCATCGACACGTACACACTGAGCACCAGGATGAGGAACGCGTCGACCTCCATGTCGAAACGGGCACCCAGCGCGGTCGACGTTCCGGTCCTGCGGGCCACCTTGCCGTCCACCCCGTCGAGGACGAGGGCCGCGGCGGTCAGGCCGACGAAGAGGGCGACGGGCGGAGTGTCCCGGAAGGAGTCGGCGACCAGCGCGGTCACCCCGCCCACCAGGATCGCCCGGCCGAGCGTCACCCGGTTGGCCGGGCCGAACGAGCGCAGCCGGGACCGGTGCAGGGCCCGGGAGAGCACCGCCCAGGTGGCGATCGCGAACGCGAGGCCGGTCAGCCAGCCCGCCGGGCCCATGCCGATCGCCGTACCGAGAAGCGCCAGCAGCAGGACCTGCACGCCCGCCCCCACGGCGGTCTCCTGCTGTACGAGCCTCGCGTCGTAACTGTTGTTCAGGGCCACCGAACACCCTCCGGCCGTGTGACAGAGTCGATCAACGCCGCTGCCTTGTGCGCGGCCCGTGCACCACTCGGTACGGGTGCAACTTGCCGTTCGTTCAGGAGGAATTCGATGAACCACACCGCTCGTGCCTTCTGGCTCGGCTCACCCGGCCGAGGAGAGATCCGTGAGACCGCCCTGCCCACCCCCGGTGAGGACGAGGTGCTGGTGCGCTCGCTGTACTCCGGGGTGAGCCGCGGTACGGAGACCCTCGTCTTCCGCGGCGGGGTGCCCGAGAGCCAGCACACGGCGATGCGCGCGCCGTTCCAGGAGGGCGACTTCCCGGGGCCGGTGAAGTACGGCTACCTCAATGTGGGCGTGGTGGAGGAGGGGCCGGCGGTACTCGTCGGGCGCACGGTCTTCTGCCTCTACCCGCACCAGACCCGCTACGTCGTCCCGGCGAGCGCCGTGACACCCGTGCCCGACGACGTGCCCGCCGGCCGGGCCGTGCTGGCCGGCACCGTGGAGACCGCCGTCAACGCCCTGTGGGACGCGGCGCCGCTGATCGGTGACCGGATCGCCGTCGTCGGCGGCGGCATGGTCGGCAGCTCGGTGGCCGCGCTGCTGGCCCGTTTCCCCGGCGTACGCGTCCAGCTCGTCGACGCCGACCCCGCGCGCGCCGAGACCGCCGAGGCCCTCGGCGTCGGATTCGCGCTGCCCGGGGACGCCCTCGGCGACTGCGACCTGGTCGTGCACGCCAGCGCCACCGAGCAGGGACTCACCCGGTCGCTCGAACTGCTCGGCGCCGAGGGCACGGTGATCGAACTGAGCTGGTACGGCGACCGGAAGGTGAGCCTCCCGCTGGGCGAGGCCTTCCACTCCCGGCGGCTCGCCATCCGCAGCAGCCAGGTCGGCACGGTCTCCCCGGCCCGCCCCGGCCGCAGTTACGCCGACCGGCTCGCCCTCGCCCTCGACCTGCTGGCCGACCCCGCGCTCGACGCGCTGATCACCGGCGAGTCCGCGTTCGAGGAGCTGCCCGACGTCATGCCTCGCCTCGCCTCCGGCGAGATCCCGGCCCTGTGCCACCTCATCCACTACGACCGGGCCACGCCCTGATCGGAGAGCCACCGTCTGACCTGAGAAAAGACACACCGGAGGCTGAACGCCGGACGGCGAACAGCCGTACTACACGGCATCCCCGGCGGCGATCGGCCGGGGGCAGACGCGCCGCACCTGGAGGGTCGTCCGTTGTTCAGCATCACCGTCCGCGATCACATCATGATCGCCCACAGCTTCCACGGCGAGGTCTTCGGACCGGCCCAGCGCCTGCACGGGGCCACGTTCCTCGTGGACGCCACATTCCGGCGCGAACAGTTGGACGAGGACAACCTCGTCGTCGACATCGGCCTCGCGACGCAGGAACTCGGGGCCGTCGTCGGCGAGCTGAACTACCGCAACCTCGACAACGAACCCGACTTCGCGGGGATCAACACCTCGACGGAGTTCCTGGCCAAGGTCATCGCCGACCGGCTCGCCGAGCGCATCCACAAGGGCGCGCTGGGCGAGGGCGCCAAGGGCATCGCGGGACTCGCGGTCACCCTGCACGAGTCGCACATCGCCTGGGCGAGTTACGAGCGTGAGCTGTGAACGACGCCACCGCCACCATGACCGGCACCGCCCCCCAGCGGGCCCGCCTGGACTATGTTCCCCAGCAGGCCTCCTTCCCGGGGAACGGAGGGATCATCCCCATGTCCCTGCGCTCCGTGCACTTCCTGATGCCGGGCGGCGTCGACGACCCGGCCGCACCGAGCGGCGGCAACGCCTACGACCGGCGCGTCTGCCTGGACCTGCCCGGATTCGGCTGGCAGGTGCAGCGGCACGCCGTGGCCGGTGACTGGCCCCGCCCGGACGCCGCCGCCCGCACCGTGCTCGCCCGCACCCTGCGCGAACTGCCCGACGGCGCCGTCGTCCTGCTGGACGGGCTGGTCGCCTGCGGGGTCCCCGAGATCATCGTCCCGGAGGCGGAACGGCTGCGGATGGCCGTCCTCGTCCATCTCCCGCTCGGCGACGAGACCGGGCTCGCCCCGTCGGTCGCCGCCGACCTGGACGCCCGTGAGCGTACGGTCCTGCGCGCGGTGCCGGCCGTCATCGGCACCAGCGACTGGGCGGTACGCCGCCTCGTCTCCCACCACGGTCTCGCGCCCGAGCGCGTCCACGCCGCCGCGCCCGGCGCCGACATCGCGCCCCTCGCCTCCGGCACCGACGGCGTCTCCCGACTGCTGTGCGTCGCCGCGGTCACCCCGCGCAAGGGTCAGCACCGGCTGGTGGAGGCGCTGGCGGCGGTGTCCGACCTGCCGTGGAGCTGCGCGCTGGTCGGCGGGCTCGGCCACGACCCCGAGTACGTCGCCCAACTGCGCTCCCTGATCGCCGAGTACGGCCTCCAGGACCGGCTGGAGCTGACGGGGCCGAGATCCGGCGCCGAACTCGACGCCAGTTACGCCGCCGCCGACCTGATGGTCCTCACCTCGTACGCCGAGACGTACGGCATGGCGGTCACCGAGGCACTGGCGCGTGGCATCCCGGTGCTGGCCACCGATGTCGGGGGCCTGCCCGAGGCGGTCGGCCGCGCCCCCGACGGCGGGGTGCCCGGCATCCTCGTCCCGCCGGAGAACCCCGCCGCCCTCGCCGTCGAGCTCCGCGGCTGGTTCGGCGAGGCGGACGTCCGCCGCCGGTTGAAGGCGGCCGCGCGCGGCCGGCGTGCCGCGCTCGGCGGCTGGGCGAGCACCGCACAGAGCCTGGCGGAGGTACTGCGCCGACTGCCGACCGAACCCCGGAAGGCCGCATGACCACCCCGTCAGCAACGCAGACAACGCAGACGCAGACAACGCAGACGCAGACAACGCAGACGGCGGTACAGGTGGGACCGGGCGCCCCTGCCGCCCGGCAGTCCGTCATCCCCGGGGCCGGTCCCGCGCTCCGTCCCGGCGAGCGGGCCACCCTCCGGCTGCGGGAGTCCGACGCCGAGGAACCCGCCCGGTACGCGCCCGAGTGGCTCCAACTGCGTGAGCCCGCCGACGCCTGCGCACGCGCCCACGACCTGCTCGACCCGCTGCGCATCCGGCTCGCCAACCTGCCGCAGCGGGCCGACGGTTTCCTCGTCCACGACATCGGCTGCGGGACCGGCTCCATGGGCCGCTGGCTCGCGCCCCGGCTGGACGGTGCCCAGCACTGGATCCTGCACGACCGGGACCCCTACCTCCTCCACTTCGCCGCCGTCGCCTCCCCGCGGTCCGCCGCCGACGGCAGCCGCGTCAGCGTGGAGACCCGGCGCGGCGACGTCGCCCGGCTCACCCCGGACGCCCTGGCCGGCGCCTCCCTGGTGACGGCGTCCGCACTGCTGGACGTCCTCACCCGCGAGGACGTCGACGCCCTCGCCGCCGCCTGTGCCGGAGCCGGCTGCCCGGCCCTGCTCACGCTCTCGGTGGCCGGACGCGTCGAACTGACCGCGCCGCACCCGCTGGACCAGGAGATCACCGAGGCGTTCAACGCCCACCAGCGCCGGGACGGACTGCTCGGCCCGGACGCGGCCACCGTCGCCGCGCAGGCCTTCGCCGAACACGGCGCGACCGTACGGCTCAACCCGAGCCCCTGGCGGCTCGGACCCGAGCAGGCCGAACTGACCGCGCAGTGGCTGCGGGGCTGGGTCGGCGCGGCGGTCGAGGAACGCCCCGAACTGGCGGAGCCCGCGGGTCGTTACCTGACCGAGCGCCTGGAGGCCTGCGCGGCGGGCGAACTGCGGGTCGTCGTCCACCACAGCGACCTGCTCGCCCTGTGCGGGCCGTCGGGCGCCGCCGCGTGAGTGTCCGGACGGTGGAAACACCGGTCCTGGACGCCCCGGTTCCCGACACCCCGGTCCTCGACAGTCTGCCTCCCGACGCCCCGACACCGCGCACCGGCAGCGCCTCGCGCGCTCTCCTCGCCCGGCTCAACACCCCCGCCGTGCGCACCCGCCTCGGCAGCGTCGCCGGTGTCGTCATCCTCGCCGTGCTGCTGTGGCGCCTGGGCACCGGAGTCTTCGTCGACGGGCTGCGCCGGATCGACGGGCTCTCCGTGCTGGCGGCGCTCGGGATCGGGCTGGTGACCACGGTGTTCAGCGCCTGGCGCTGGGCCCTGGTGGCCCGGGGTCTGAGAATCCGGCTGCCGCTCGCCTTGGCCGTCGCCGACTACTACCGCGCCCTGTTCCTGAACGCGGCCCTGCCCGGTGGCGTCCTCGGCGACGTCCACCGCGCGGTGCGGCACGGGCGGAGCGCCGGTGACCTGGGCCGCGGGGTGCGGTCCGTGGTGCTGGAACGGACCGCCGGACAGGTGGCGCTGTTCGCCGCCGGGGCCGTGATGCTGCTGACGATGCCGTCCCCGGTCCGGGACGAGATGCGGCAGGCCGCCCCGCTCGTGGGCCTCGCCGCACTCGGCGCCTGCGCCGTCGTCCTCGCCCTGCGCATGAACCGGTCGGCGCCGTCACGCCGGGGCCGGGCGCCATGGCCGGTATTCGCCGAGGCCCGCGAGGGGCTGCTGTCCCGGCGCAACGGTCCGGGTGTGCTGCTCTCCTCCGTCGTCGTGCTCGCCGGATACCTGGCGATGTTCGTACTCGCCGCCCGCGTCGCCGGAGTCGGCGCTGCGGTGACCGAGCTGCTGCCGCTGGGCGTACTGGCGCTGTTCGCCATGGTGCTGCCGCTGAACGTCGGCGGCTGGGGCCCCCGGGAGGGCGTCGCCGCCTGGGCGTTCGGCGCCGCGGGACTGGGCGCGGGCCGGGGGCTGGCCGTCGCCGTGGTCTACGGGGTGCTCAGCCTCGTGGCGAGCCTGCCCGGAGTGATCGTGCTCGTCGCCCGCTGGTACGCGGAACTGCGCGCCGGGCGGCGGAGCACAGGGCGCCGGACGGCCACCGCCGCACCCGCAGCCGCACTCGCCGCCGTCCTCACACCCGCCGCGCAGGACGACGCGGCCTACGCGCCGTCGCCGTCGCTCACCGCGCGGGCCGAACCGGTCGCGCCTGCCGCATCCGTCGCGGTGCTTCCGGAGGTGAGCATCGAGAAATACGCGCCGAAGGAATCCACGAGGCTCGCCAGAAGTTCCCTGCCCTTTTCCGCGGAGCCCAGCGAAGGACGTCCGATGACACCTGAATCGGTATAGGCGGTCATTCCCAGTGTGAGCAACTGGCGCCGGTCGTCGGCGACGTGATCGGAGGTCTCATAACCGGTCCGGAGCAATTCGGGATGAGTGTGCAGAAGGATGGAGGTCTCGATTTCCCCCGCGTGCATGTCGGTGAGCAGCGAGGTGACCACGCCGGCGTGCCGGCGCGCGGTCTCCCAGTCCTCCGGTGCCGGGAACAGTGACATGCGCTCGCCGCGGGCGGAGGATTCCTGAACGACGTTGCCGAGTACGTAGTTTCCCCCGTGTCCGTTGACCAGCACCAGGGTGTCCACGCCGGACCGGCGCAGCGAGTCGGCGATGTCCCGTATCACCGCGTGAAGGGTCACGGAGGAGAGGGAGACGGTCCCCGGCCAGGCCGCGTGCTCGTGCGAGCAGGAGACCGTCACCGGAGGGAGGAGGTGCACCGGGTACGCGTCGGCGATCTCCCCCGCGACGGCACACGCCACCAGCGTGTCGGTCACCAGCGGCAGGAACGGACCGTGCTGCTCGAAACTCCCGATGGGAAGGATTGCGATCTGCCGTGAGACGTCGGCGCTCCGCTTCCGTACATCTTCTGTAGTATCCGCCGGCAACAGACCGTGGACCGGGCCGTATGCCGCCGACCGCTTTTGTGAACCACCCATATCCTCAAGGCCTTTCGTCTCTGCTTAGGAACTCGGGAATCATGACAGAAAACATAGGCGTACTCGGCAAGAAGCCCCCGCAGCGGACCGGCGTGGAACGTGTCGTGAATGCGCCGCTGCCCACCGTGTACGGAAAGTTCCAGGTGGTCGGCTACCTCGACCACGACCGCGGTGACGAACAAGTCGCCCTGGTCCACGGCGACATCGGCGCGGACCGGGTCCTCACCCGGCTGCACTCGGAGTGCCTGACCGGCGACGCGTTCGGCTCCCAGCACTGCGAGTGCGGCGACCAGCTCGCCGCCGCACTGCGCGCGGTGGCCGCCGAAGGGGCGGGTGTCGTCCTCTACTTGAGAGGACACGAGGGCCGCGGCATCGGCCTGCTGGCGAAGCTGCGCGCGATGGCCCTGCAGGCGGAGGGACTGGACACCGTCGAGGCGAACCTCGCCCTCGGCCTGCCGGTGGACGCCCGCGACTACGGTGTCGCCGCCGGCATGCTCCAGGACCTGGGCGTGCGGTCGGTGCGGCTGATGTCCAACAATCCCCGCAAGCACGAGGCGTTGGTACGGCACGGTGTCCAGGTCGCCGAGCAGATGCCGCTGTTGATACCGCCGTGCGAGAGCAACATCACCTACCTGCGGACCAAGCGGGAACGCCTCGACCACCACCTGCCCCACCTGGACGCGGTGGCGCACTGGTCCTGACGGCCCACCGGACCCGGCACCCCCGGCGGCGAACCGGCGGCCGGCCGGCGTTCAGCCGGTCACGGCCTCGTGCACCAGCCGCCTGAGGTCCGGGAACACCGAGTGGGAGGACCGGGGCCGCACCTGCGTGTAGAACTGCACGGTCAGGTCGCGGCCCGGGTCGACCCAGAACGTGGTGGTGGCGACCCCGCTCCAGCCGTAGGTGCCGAGGCCGGACGGGGCCCGCGTACGGGACGGGTCGACGACGACGGACACACCGAGGCCGAAGCCGATGCCCTCGTTGCCGGGCTCGTCGTGGGCCGGACGGCTGCCGAAGGCGCGCAGATCGGCGCCGCCGGGGAGGTGGTTGCGGGTCATCAGGTCCACCGTGCCCGGGGCGAGCAGCCGGACACCGTCCAGTTCGCCCCGACGGCGCAGCAGTTCCATGAAGCGGTGCATGTCGTGGGCGGAGGCCACCATCCCCCCGCTGCCGGACAGGAACCGGGGCCGCCCCCGCAGCGGCAGCCCGGCGATGGGCTCGATGCCGCCGGTGTCCGTCTCCCCGTACAGCTCCGCGAGCCGCCCCGCCTGCTCGTCGGTGACCTGGAAACCGGCGTCCGTCATCCCCAGCGGGCCGAAGATCCGCTCGGCGAAGAAGGTGTCGAGCGACTGCCCGGACACCACCTCGATGATCCGCCCCAGCACGTTGGAGGCGACCGAGTAGTTCCACTGGGTACCCGGATCGAACTGCAGCGGCAGACCGGCGTACACGTCGACCGTTCCGGCGAGGTCCGCACCCGGTGCCACCGACGAGTCCAGTCCGGCCTCGCGGTACAGCGCGTCCACCGGATGGGCGTGGTAGAAGGCGAACGTCAGCCCGGCGGTGTGGGTCATCAGGTGCCGTACGAGCAGGGGCCGGCCGCGGGACGCGTCCGCGTCCCGGCGCCGGAGCCGCTCTCGTACACCCGCGGTTCGGCGAACGCCGGCAAGTGACGGCCGACCGGATCGTCCAGCGACAGCCGGCCCTCCTCCATGAGGATCAGCGCGGCGACGGAGGTCACCGGCTTGGTCATGGAGTAGATCCGCCACAGCGTGTCGCTCCGCACGGGCAGCCCGGCCGCGATGTCCCGCCGTCCGTACGCCGTCAGGTGCGCGACCCGCCCGCCTCGCGCGACGGCGACGAGGAAGCCGGGCAGCCGCCCCTCGTCGACCTCGTGCGCGAAGTGCCGGTCCAGCCGGTCCAGCGCCTTCGCGTCCAGGCCGGTCTCCTCCGGGCCGGCCTCTTGCCGCAGCAGTCCCATCGCGCACTCCTTCGACCGTGCTCACAAGCTGAGTCCGGCATACCCCGCTCGGAGAAGGTCAGACCTCGTCAGGGCGGGTGAACGCACCGGCGAACCCGGACGGACGGCAAGGACGCCGGGAATGACGGGCCCGGTACGGTCGGTTGCACTGGGTATGACACAGGACACACTGCCCGCACTGCTCGCACTGCTCGGTGATTACGACGGTGGCGTGCTCGTCACGCTGAAAAAGGACGGCCGGCCCAGCCGTCGAACGTCAACCACGCCTACTACCCCGACGAGCGGTTGATCCGTGTCTCGCTCACGGACGACCGGGCCAAGACCCGCAACCTGCGGCGGGACCCCCGGGCGTCCTACCACGTGACCACCCCCGACCGGTGGGCGTACACGGTCGCCGAGGGCACCGCCGAACTGTCCCCCGTCGCCGCCGATCCGCACGACGAGACGGTGCGGGAACTGATCCGGCTCTACCGCGACGTCAACGGCGAACACCCCGACTGGGACGACTACCGCGCCGCCATGGTCCGCGACCGCCGCCTCGTGCTGCGGCTGCGGGTGGAGCGCGCGTACGGGATTCCCCGGCGCGGCGAGTCGTAGGACCCGGGGGCGGGTCGTAGGACCCGGGGCCCCCGCCGGACGACCGATGGTTGCGTGAGCGTGGGATGCCTACGCTGCGGAGCGGATCGGCGTGCGGTTTCGGCGCCGAGGAGGACGTCCCAGGGGAGAGGCCATCATGTCCGTCGGCGGTCGCAGCCACATCCGTATCGCCCGTCCGTCCCGGAACCTCGCCGCGGCCGAGCGGTTCTGGTGCGGCGGGCTCGGACTGAGCGTGGTGTGGCGGACCGGGGGCGGTGCCCCGCCCGGCGGGCACGACCTGCTGATGCTGGGGTGGCCGGACGCCGACTGGCACCTCGAACTCGTGCATGACTCCGGGCGGCCCGTGGAGCCCCGGCCCACCGAGGAGGATCTGCTGGTGATCTACCTCGACGGCCCGGTCCCGGACGATCTGGTCGGCCGGCTCGAGCAGCACGGCGGCACGGCGGTCCCGTCCCCCAATCCGTACTGGAACGAGTGGGGCGTCACCCTCGAGGACCCCGACGGTTACCGGCTGGTGCTGTGCCGGCGCGGGTGGTCCAACCGATAGGCGGGACGGGCGGGGCCGCGCCGACGCGAGACCCCGGAGCCGAACACCGGCTCCGGGGGTCGGAACGGGCGGGGTCAGGCCGTCACTTTCTCCGGCTGGGTCACACTGCCGTCGGCCGCGCGTTCGCCGAGCAGTTCGGTCGGGACGCGGTGGGTCTCCCGCGCGGAGAGCGCCGCGACCACCGGCGGAACGCACAGGGCGGCCGGGTGTTCTTCGAACTCCTCCAGCGGGACGGCGGCCACCGCGGCTACGGCGCCCGCAACGCACCGGTACGGCTGGCCGCCCAGCACGCCGTCCGGACGTCGACCGCCCTCACCTCCCAGCCGTAGGACGGGGCGTCGGCGTCACGATCTCACGGCCGGGTGTTCCACTCCGCGAGCACCGGACTGCCGTGCTCCAGCGACAGCCGGCTCAGCGTCCCCGTCTCCAGCCGGAACAACCGTCCGCCCGAGGGTGGCAGGCCCAGCCGGCGTGCGGTCAGCACCCGCAGCAGGTGGCCGTGCGCCACGAGCATCACCTCACCCGCGTCGAGCGCCCCGGCCACCCTGGACAGCACCCGGTCGGCACGCTCGCCGACCTGCGCGGCGGACTCGCCGGGAAACTCAGGACCGGACGGCACCCCGTCGGTCCACAGATCCCAGCCGGGCCGGGTGCGTCGGATGTCCGCGGTGGTGACGCCCTCGTAGCCGCCGTAGTCCCACTCCCGCAGGTCCGGCTCCGGCACCGCCCCCGCCAGCCCCGCGAGTTCGGCGGTGCGCCGGGCGCGGAGCAGCGGACTGGTGAGCACGAGCGCGAAGGCGCGGCCCGCGAGCAGCGGGGCCAGGGACCTGGCCTGGTCCTCGCCGCCCGCGGTCAGGGGCAGATCGGTACCACCGGTGTGCCGTCCCGCCCTGCTCCACTCCGTCTCACCGTGCCGGGCCAGCAGGAGATCTCCCACGGTCGCTACGCCCAGTCCTGCTCCTGCTCCTGCTCCTGGCCCCGGTCCTGATTCGGGCCGTCACGGTCCGCGGACTCGACCGCGTGGCCACCGAACTGGCTGCGCAGCGCCGCGACCATCTTCATCTGCGGCGAGTCCTCCTGCCGGGAGGCGAACCGCGCGAACAGGGACGCGGTGATCGCGGGGAGCGGCACCGCGTTGTCGATGGCGGCCTCCACGGTCCAGCGGCCCTCGCCGGAGTCCTCGGCGTAGCCGCGCAGCTTCTCCAGGTGGGCGTCCTCGTCGAGGGCGTCGACCGCCAGGTCGAGCAGCCAGGAGCGGATGACCGTGCCCTCCTGCCAGGAGCGGAACACCTCGCGGACGTCGGTCACCGAGTCGACCTTCTCCAGCAGCTCCCAGCCCTCGGCGTAGGCCTGCATCATGGCGTACTCGATGCCGTTGTGGACCATCTTCGCGAAGTGCCCGGCGCCGACCTTGCCCGCGTGGACGTAGCCGTACGGACCCTCCGGCTTGAGCGCGTCGAAGATCGGCTTGAGCCGCTCCACGTGCTCCTCGTCGCCGCCGACCATGAGGGCGTAGCCGTGCTCCAGCCCCCACACCCCGCCCGAGACACCCGCGTCGACGAAGCCGATGCCCCGGGCGCCCAGCTCCTTGGCGTGCTTCTCGTCGTCCGTCCACCGGGAGTTGCCGCCGTCGACGACGGTGTCACCGGGCTTGAGCAGGCTCCCCAGCTGATCGATGACGTGCTGGGTGACCGCGCCGGCCGGGACCATCACCCAGACGGCGCGCGGCCCGTCGAGCCGGTCGACGAGGTCGGACAGGTGGCCGACGTCGGAGCGGTCGGGGTTGGTGTCGTAGCCGACGACGGTGTGTCCGGCGGCACGGATGCGCTCACGCATGCTGCCGCCCATCTTGCCGAGACCAACAAGGCCGATCTGCATGTCAGTTCACTTCCTGGATCCGGGTAGGACGGCCCAGCGGAGGCGCCGGGTCGGTGCGGGGGAGGGGGCGTCAGGCATGGGCGGGGACCTCCTCGGTGCCCTCGCCGCGCAGGGCGACGGCGTACATCTCGTCCGCGTTGAGACGCCTGAGCTCCTCCGCGATCAGCTCGGAGAGGGGGCGTACCTTCAGCGCGAGCCGCCGCGACGGCTGCCCCGGCAGCGACAGCGTGGCCATCGGGCCCTCCGGGCGGTCGATGGCGATCTCACCGTCCACCGTGCCCAGGCGCACGCCGGTGACCACCGGGCCGGCCGTCTCCACCCGCTCGACCGGCACCTTCAGCCGGGCCTCCAGCCAGCGCGCCAGCAGCTCCGCGCTCGGGTTGTCGGCCTCGCTCTCCACGGCCGCCGACGTCACCGTCAGCCGGGCCTGGTCCAGGGCGGCGGCCAGCATGGACCGCCACGGCGTCAGCCTGGTCCAGGCCAGGTCGGTGTCGCCGGGCGCGTAGCAGCGCATCCGGGCGGCCAGGACCTTCAGGGGGTCCTCGACCGCGTACAGGTCGGTGATCCGGCGCTGGGCCAGCGCGCCCAGCGGGTCCCTCGACGGGTGCTCGGGCGCGTCCGCCGGCCACCAGACCACCACCGGGGCGTCCGGCAGCAGCAGCGGCAGCACCACCGAGTCGGCGTGATCGGACACCTCACCGTAGGTCCGCAGGACGACGGTCTCGCCGGTGCCGGCCTCCGCACCCACCCGCACCTCGGCGTCGAGGCGCGGGTGGGTGCGGTCGCGCGGGGTGCGGGCGTGGCGCTTGATGACGACGAGCATGCGCGAGGGGTGCTCGTGCGAGGCCTTCTCGGCGGCCTTGATCGAGTCGTAGGCGTTCTCCTCGTCCGTGACGATCACCATCGTCAGGACCATGCCCACGGCGGGGGTGCCGATGGCGCGGCGGCCCCGCACCAGCGCCTTGTTGACATCGCTTGCCGTGGTGTCGGTGAGGTCGATCTTCATGGCCTGCGCCAGCTCCGTCCGTCTCGTGCGAGCATCTCGTCGGCTTCCGCGGGTCCCCAGCTGCCCGAGGTGTACCGCGCGGGTCTGCCGTGGGACGCCCAGTACTCCTCGATCGGGTCGAGGATCCTCCACGACTCTTCCACTTCCTGAGGGCGGGGGAACAGGTTGGCGTCCCCCAGGAGGACGTCGAGGATGAGCCGCTCGTACGCCTCCGGGCTGGACTCGGTGAACGACTCGCCGTAGGCGAAGTCCATCGACACGTCCCGGATCTGCAGGGACGTGCCCGGCACCTTGGAGCCGAACCGCACCGTCATGCCCTCGTCCGGCTGCACCCGGATGACGATCGCGTTCTGCCCGAGCTCCTCGGTGGCGGTGGAGTCGAAGGGGGAGTGCGGTGCCCGCTGCAGCACCACCGCGATCTCGGTGACCCGGCGGCCCAGCCGCTTGCCGGTGCGCAGGTAGAAGGGCACACCCGCCCAGCGGCGGTTGTCGACGCCCAGCTTGATCGCGGCGTACGTGTCGGTCCTCGAGGAGTCGTCGATGCCCTCCTCCTCCAGATACCCGACCGCCTTCGCGCCGCCCTGCCAGCCCGCCGCGTACTGCCCGCGCACGGTGTCCCGGCCCAGGTCCCTGGGCAGCCGCACGGCGCCGAGCACCTTGGTCTTCTCCGCGGCCAGCGCGTCCGCGTCGAAGGAGGCCGGCTCCTCCATGGCGGTCAGCGCCATGAGCTGGAGCAGGTGGTTCTGGATGACGTCACGGGCGGCGCCGATGCCGTCGTAGTAGCCGGCCGGCCGCCGATGCCGATGTCCTCGGCCATGGTGATCTGCACGTGGTCCACGAAGGACCGGTTCCACACCGGCTCGAACATCTGGTTGGCGAAGCGGAGCGCCAGGATGTTCTGGACGGTCTCCTTGCCCAGGTAGTGGTCGATCCGGAAGACCTGGTCCGGGGCGAACACCTCGTGGACGATCGCGTTGAGCTCCTCGGCCGACGTCAGGTCGTGGCCGAAGGGCTTCTCGATCACCGCGCGCCGCCAGGAACCGCTGCTCTGGTCGGCCAGCCCGTGCTTCTTCAGCTGCTGGATGACCACCGGGAAGGACCGCGGCGGCACCGACAGGTAGAACGCGAAGTTGCCGCCCGTGCCCTGCGCCTTGTCCAGCTCCTCGATGGTGCCGCGCAGCCGCTCGAAGGCGTCGTCGTCGTCGAAGGTGCCCTGGACGAAGCGCATGCCCTGGATGAGCTGCTGCCAGACCTCCTCGCGGAACGGCGTGCGGGCGTGCTCCTTGACCGCGTCGTGGACCACCTGCGCGAAGTCCTCGTGCGCCCACTCGCGGCGGGCGAACCCGACCAGCGAGAAGCCCGGCGGCAGCAGACCCCGGTTGGCGAGGTCGTACACGGCCGGCATCAGCTTCTTGCGCGAGAGGTCACCCGTGACGCCGAAGATGACGAGCCCGGAGGGGCCGGCGATCCGGGGGAGCCGACGGTCGCGGGGGTCGTGCAGGGGGTTGGACCAGCCGTCCCCGGCTCCGGCCTCGTTCTCGCCTTCACCTTCGGCCTCGGTCATTCCGCGTCAGCTCCCTTGGTGTCGAGGGCTCTCCCACCTACAGGGTGTCCCGGTAAACGGGAACCTTCACCTCCGAAAAATCCCGGCGGGGCCCGTGCCCGTGCTTTTCGCCCGCTGCCTTCAAGGAATCTTCGATCCGAAGGGGCGACTTCCGTATCGCCTTCAGTAGTAAAGGCGTGACGTTTCAAACGGCAGGAGGCCCCAGGTGCCGGTCCCGGTGGCGGCCCGCATGGGTGAGGGGGCTCCACGCGCGCGTGGAGCCCCCTCACAGTGGGTGGTCAGCGGCCGAAGGTGAACCAGTTGACGTTCACGAAGTCCTGCGGCTGGCCGCTGCTGAAGGTGAGGTACACGTCGTGCGTGCCCGTCACGGAGGTGATGTCCGCCGGGATCGTCCGCCACGACTGCCAGCCGCCCGTGTTGCCCACCGCGAAACTCCCGAGGGGCGCGTTGCCGCGGTTGTCCAGACGCACCTCGACCAGGCCGCTGACCCCGGTCGGCGCCCCGCTCGCCACCCGGGCGGAGAACTGCCGGGCCGCGGAGGAGCCGAAATCGACGCCCTTGTACTGCAGCCAGTCACCGTTGGCCAGCGCACCCACGTTCTGGCCGCCGCCGGAGTCCGAGGTGGTCTCCGTCATCGTGCCGGACTGGGCGTCGTAGGACTCGGCCTGAAGGGTGCCGTAGGCGTCGCGGTCGCCGGTCGGCGGGGGCGTGGTGCCGCCACCGGAGCTCAGCACCTGGACGTAGTCGACGAGCATCGAGTGGCCGGGCTGGGTACCGCCGTCCGGGCCGCCGCCGAAGGCGTCGGGGAAGCCACCGCCCATCGCCACGTTGAGGATGACGAAGAAGCCGTGGTCCGTGGCGTTGGACCAGGTCGTGGCGTCCACCTGGTTCTCCCGCACGGTGTGGAAGTCGTTGCCGTCGAGGGAGAAGCGGATCTCCTCCACGCTCGTCGAGCGGTCCCACTCCAACCGGTACGTGTGGAAGCCGGCCTGACAGGTCGTGCCCTGGCAGGTGGTCGAACTGCCGATGCCGCTGTTCTCGTTGCACGGTCCGCCGGGTGCGGTGCCGCAGTGCATCGTGGCGAACACGGTGTTCATGCCCTGCGTGTTCTCCATGATGTCCAGCTCGCCGACGGCCGGCCAGTTCCAGTAGTCGCCCCGGTACGGCGCGCCCAGCATCCAGAACGCCGGCCAGTAGCCCTTGGCGGCGGCACCGGTCACGTTCGGCACCTGGATGCGGCTCTCGACGCGCAGTGTGCCACCGGCGGGCGGCTGGAAGTCGGAACGGTGGGTCTCGATGCGGCCCGAGGTCCAGTTGCCGGAGGCGTCCCGACGCGGGGTGATGCGGAGGTTGCCGTTGCCGTCGAGGGAGACGTTCTCCGTGCTCGACGTCATCGTCTCGATCTCACCGGTGCCCCAGTTCGCGGGGCCGCCCGGGTATCCCTTGCCGGTCGCGTACTGCCAGTGGGAAGCGTTGACGCCGCTGCCCGCGGGGCCGTTGAAGTCGTCGACGAAGACCTGGTTCCAGCCCGGCGGCGGGGGCGGGGCGGCGGCGCTCGCCGACGGGACGGCGGCCGTGGCGGCGGCCGCGGTGAGCCCGAGCGTGCTGATGACGGCGAGCAGCGCCCGCCGCAGCGGGCGGGGTCTGCGAAGGGCCCGGGATCTGCGGGAGGTGCCGGAGGTGTCACTCATGTGGGGTTGCCTCTCGGATGCGGAAACGGATACGGACTCGAGTCCACAGGTGGGTGCGGGGAGTGCTCGGAGAGCCCGGCTCGACGGTTCTGAGAGCGCTCTCAGAGTGTCGCCAATGTGCTCTGCGGCCCCAAGGCCGTCAAGAGGTGTAACCGAGAAAGTCCTTCTGCGTGAGGAGAGTTCATCCCGTGAATTGACGCGAATGGGTGCAACCGCGCCACGGCCGGACGCACGACGCGGCGCCCGGCCTGCCGCCGGGCGCCGTGCGCGTCCTCCCCTTCGACCACACTTCGCGAACGGCACCCGCGAAGGTGAGCGCCACGTCGACGGTGTACGGATTGCCCGTGTCTCAGAGCTTGCTCCTGCCCCCGCCCCGCTCGGGTTCGTCCGGCCGCCACAGTCTCAGCCCGATGTGGTGGAGCCCCGACGCGTCCCGCTCCAGGGCGCCCCAGCGGGTGAGCGCGCCCACGAGCCGGTGGGCGGTGGTCAGGCTGAGCCCGGCCCGGCGGCTGATCTCCGTCAGGGGCAGCGCGGGGTGCTCGTGGTCGAAGGCAGCGGGCACGGACAGCAGACGGTCGGGCGCGGAACGGCTGGTCACGGCGGATGTCTTGCGGAAGGGCGGGCGTCGGTACGAACACCGCAAGGGCGGGCGCCGATACGGAGAGTCGGGCCGCCGTGACTCTCGCGTGGCCACCGGGTCCGCCGCAACCCGCGCGACCGGTTCGTGGCCTGACGGTGCCCGTCGAAGGTCTGCGTCCCGGGGAGCGGGACATGCTGGTGTCGACGGCGTCGAGGCGGGAAAGGTGCAGACGTGAAACTGACGATTCTGGGCGGCGGAGGATTTCGGGTACCGCTGGTGTACGGCGCGCTCCTCGGGGATCACGCCGAGGGGCGGGTCACCCGGCTCGTTCTCCACGACGTGGACGATCGGCGACTGTATGCGATCGCCCGCGTGCTGGCCGACCAGGCGGCCGGCGTGCCCGACGCCCCCGAGGTGACCACCACCACCGATCTGGACGACGCCCTGCGCGGCGCCGACTTCGTCTTCTCCGCGATCCGCGTCGGCGGCCTCGAGGGCCGCGCGAACGACGAAAGAGTCGCGCTCGCCGAGGGCGTCCTCGGACAGGAGACGGTCGGCGCGGGCGGCATCGCCTACGGGCTGCGCACCGTCCCCGTCGCCGTCGACATCGCCGGCCGGGTGGCCCGCCTCGCCCCCGACGCCTGGGTCATCAACTTCACCAACCCGGCGGGCCTGGTCACCGAGGCCATGTCACGCCACCTCGGCGACCGCGTCATCGGCATCTGCGACTCGCCGGTCGGCCTCGGCCGCCGCATCGCCCGGGTGCTCGGCGCGAACCCGCGGGAGGCGTGGATCGACTACGTCGGCCTCAACCACCTCGGCTGGGTGCGCGGCCTGCGGGTCAAGGGCCGTGACGAACTCCCGCGCCTGCTCGCCGATCGCCACCTGCTCGGCTCCTTCGAGGAGGGCAGGCTCTTCGGCGCCGACTGGCTCCAGACCCTCGGCGCGATCCCCAACGAGTACCTGCACTACTACTACTTCAACCGGGAGACCGTACGCGCCTACCAGCGGGCGGAGAAGACCCGCGGCGCCTTCCTCCACGACCAGCAGGCCCGTTTCTACGCGCAGGTGGGCGACCCTGACGACACTGACACCCCCGCCCTGGCCACCTGGGACCGCACCCGCGCCGAACGCGAGGCCACCTACATGGCGGCGAACCGCGAAACGGCCGGCGCCGGCGACCGCGACGAGGACGACCTGTCCGGCGGCTACGAGAAGGTGGCCCTCGCGCTGATGCGGGCCGTCGCCCGCGACGAACGGACCACCCTGATCCTCAACGTCCGCAACCGCAGCACCCTTTCCGCACTCGACGCGGAAGCCGTCATCGAAGTCCCGTGCCTCGTCGACGCCGGGGGCGCACACCCCGTCTCCGTCGACCCGCTGCCGGGCCACGCCACCGGCCTGGTCTGCGCGGTCAAGGCGGTCGAGCGCGAGGTGCTCCATGCCGCCGAGTCCGGCTCCCGCAGCCGGGCGGTCAAGGCCTTCGCGCTGCACCCGCTCGTCGACTCCGTGAACGTGGCCCGCCGCCTCGTCGACGGCTACACCGCTGTCCACCCCGGCCTCGCCCACCTCAAGTAGCCTCGTGAGGAGAGCACTTCATGCATGACGAACGCCGTCGGATCGAGGGCCGCGTCGAGTGCGTCCACGCCCAGCGCGTCAAGCCCGCGGTATACGCCGCCACCGTCCCGCTCACCGTCGAGGCCCGGCACGCGCCGGGCGAGCCGGTCCCCTTCGCGCAGGCCGCCGCCGCCTCCTACGAGCCCTTCGCCAGGAACTCCCCGTGGGGCCCGCCCTGGGGCACCACCTGGTTCCGGATGCGCGGGCCGGTCCCCGCCGCGTGGCCAGGCGCGTCGAGGCGGTCATCGACCTCGGCTTCACCGGCGCCGGGCCGGGCTTCCAGGCTGAAGCCCTGGTGCACCTGACCACCTACGCGCTGCTGCTCGGCGCGAGCATCGAGGACGCCGTCGCGGAGGGTTACGCGCTCAACCTGCCGCTGCGCGTGGCCCGGGCGGTGGGCGCACCGGACCCGGTCGTGTCGGTGGACGGCGAGGGTCTGACCGTCGAGGCGGTCAAGCTGGCCGACGACGCCTCCGGCGATGTCGTCGTCCGCCTCTACGAATCCCGCGGCGGACGTGCCACCGGCACCCTGCGCACCGGCTTCCCCCTCGGCGGGGCCCAGGTGACCGGCCTTCCGGAGCGGCCGCTGGAACCGGCGGCCGCCGACGGCGACAGCGTGCCCGTGGTCCTGCGCCCGTTCCAGGTACTGACCCTGCGGCTGGTGGTGGGCCGGGGCCGGGACTGACCGCCCACGCACCGTGCGCATCGGGTCGGCCGGTCGCCCCCGTGACAGCGGCCGACCGACCCGAGCCTCCCGGTTCCCCCGTGTCTTTCCCGTCCCGCCGGCGGGCTTCCCCGTCCGCCTGCGGATTCCCCCGTCATCCTTCACCGTTAAGAGCACGACACCCGCCGCCTGATACACCCTCAGGGGGAATCCGCCGAAAAAAATCGCCGACCTCAGGGCCTGTCCGGCGGATCAGGCCCTACCGGTGGCGCGGTCCCCAGGCCGGGCCACCGGCCACGGCGTCCCCGGCGGTGGCGCGCACCTGGCCGGGGTCGCCCGCGGCCACCGCCGCGGCCGGTACACCGCTCAGCGCGGGCGCGGGCAGCTCCGCGGGCAGGTCAGGGCGTCGCTGCGGCACCGACACGGGACGCAGCGGACGCGGGCCGGACACCACCGAATAGTCCTGGCCCAGGAACGGCGGGGACATCTCCCCCGGGTCCTCGCCGAGCGCCAGCCGCACGGCGGCCCACGGCGCGTTCACCCCGCACAGCGACAGCTGGTGCAGGCCGCCGGCCGGGCGGGTGTTGACGTCCATCAGCACCGGCCGTTCGCCGAACATCCGGAACTGGATGTTGGACAGATGGTGCAGGCCGAAACCCTCCGCGATCCGCCGGGCCTGCCCAGCCACCGCTCGTGCAGGGTGAACCCCCTGCGGCGGCCGTTCTTGGTGCGGCCGACGGCCAGCCGGACCCGGTTGTCCGGTCCGGTGAGGCAGTCCACCGACACCTCCGGCTGCTCGAGCACCGGCATCACCAGCCAGTCCACCGGCTCCTCCGCCCGCCGCACCGCCGCCAGCACCAGATCGAGCGGCACCTGCGGGCTGGGGAAACCGCTCAGCTGCCCGAGGGCGAAGGGAGTACGGGTGATCACCCGGAAGCCCACACCGCCCGCGCCGGACGCGGGTTTGAAGCACGCCCGGTGCCCCAGCGCCTCCAACTCCTCCACGGCACGGACCAGCTCGTCCGCCGACCGCACCCGCCACCACGGCGGCACGGGCACCCCGATCGCCTGCACGGCCTCGTAGGCGATCACCTTGTCGCGGAAGACGGCCACGGCCTCGGGCGGCGGCGCCAGCAGCGCCGTGCCGGCCGCCTCGAACTCCGCGCGGTGCGCGACGATCGCCCCCTGGTGCAGCCGGGGCACGAACACGTCGATGCCGCGCCGTGCGCACTGGGCGAGCGCGTACTCGACGTATGCCGCCGGGGACAGGTTCTCGGGCTCCAGCTCGGCGGTGTCGGCCGCGGCCAGTACGGGGGAGTCGGGGTCGCCGTGCGTGGCATGGATCTCGACGGCCCGGTCGCTGGGATTCTTTCTCACCTGATCGATGAAGAACACGTTCTCCGCGTACGTGCGGTTGAGCCATACTCGTACGCATGAGGCCATGCAGGCCGCCTTTCACGGTTTGCGGGCAGGCCTCAGCGGCCCGTGCCCGGGCAGAGGGTATGGAGGGTCACCGAACCGCCCTGTGCGAAGGGCTCTTCACTGCGGTGGTGTCGGGCCGATCATACGGCTTCGACGCCCAGGACCGAACCACGGGTGTGTCACGGTTCCCCGGGAAAGACCAGGGGAACCGTCCTTGTCCGGGCGACGCGAATATGATCTCTTGAGGGTGTTCGTGGCCGCTGGACCCCCTGCTCGAGGAGCTCGGGGGAGTACATGCTGTCCTTACAGGTTGTTCGTTCATGTCCAGGAGGCGACGAGTGGCATCTACGGCCGGTGGCGACGGACAGGTGTGGGCCATCAGCGACCTGCACATCGGTTATGACGAGAACCGGGCCCTGGTCGAGCGGATGCACCCCGGGTCGGACGACGACTGGCTCCTCGTGGCCGGGGACGTCGCGGAGACGGTGGACGACATCCGCTGGGTGCTCAAGACGCTCGCCGGCCGTTTCCGGAAGGTCGTCTGGGCGCCCGGCAACCACGAACTGTGGACCCACCCGAAGGACACCGTCACCCTGCGCGGCGTCGCCCGCTACGACCACCTCGTCGAACAGTGCCGCGAACTCGGTGTGACCACCCCCGAGGACCCCTACCCCGTCTGGGACGGCCCCGGCGGTCCGGTGGCAGTGGCCCCGCTGTTCCTCCTGTACGACTACACGTTCCTGCCCGCCGGTTGCGCCACCAAGGACGAAGGACTGGCGTACGCGCACGGCACCGGCATCGTCTGCACCGACGAGCACCTGCTGCACCCCGACCCGTACCCGAGCCGGGAGGCCTGGTGCCGGGCCCGGGTCGAGGAGACCGAACGCCGGCTCGCCGAACTGCCGGACGACCTGCCCGTCGTCCTCGTCAACCACTACCCGCTGCACCGGCATCCCACGGACGTCCTGTGGTACCCCGAGTTCGCCATGTGGTGCGGCACCGAGCTGACCGACGACTGGCACCGCAGGTTCAACGTCCACACGATGGTCTACGGCCATCTCCACATCCCGCGCAGCACCCGGCAGGACGGCGTCCTCTTCGAGGAGGTGTCCGTGGGCTACCCCCGGGAATGGCGGAAGCGGGCGACGCCACCGGGACGGCTGCGCCGGATCGTGCCGGGTGAGCACGCGGACGAGGGCAAGGGCGAGCCCGAGGGAGGGGCCCGATGATCGAGGAACTGCTGCCGGACACGGTCGTCGTCGTGGAGGCCCGCGGCGACGAGGGCGCCGACGCTCCGCTCTACCCGGAGGAGGCGGCGCTCATGGAGCGGGCGGTCGAAAAGCGCCGCCGGGAGTTCAGGGCGGTGCGCTCCTGCGCCCGCCGGGCCATGGAGAAGCTCGGAGTGCCTCCGCAGCCCGTGCTGCCCGGCGAGCGCGGTGCGCCGGGCTGGCCGGCCGGGCTGGCAGGCAGCATGACCCACTGCACGGGCTACTGCGCCGCCGCCCTCGTCCGGGCCGACGACCTGGCCTCCCTCGGCATCGACGCGGAGGTCCAGGGGCCGCTGCCCGAGGGGGTGCTGTCCTCCGTCGCCCTGCCCGGGGAGGCGGAGCGGATCGGCCGGCTGACCGTGGAGCGGCCCGAGGTGCACTGGGACCGGCTGCTGTTCAGCGCCAAGGAGGCCGTCTACAAGGCGTGGTTCCCGCTCACGGGGAAGTGGCTGGACTTCATGGAGGCCGACATCGAGCTGTTCACCGACCCGGGGGAACGGACGCGCGGCGGTTTCCGGGCGGCACTCCTGGTCCCCGGCCCATGGGTGGGCGACCGCCGCCTCGACCACTTCGCGGGCCGCTGGACCGCCGAGAGCGGCCTGGTCGCGACGGCGGTCGCCGTACCCCACGGCTGACGGGGACGACGCAGCGCCCCGCTACCGCACAGCACCGGTACGGGCGTCGGCCCGGTCCGGTTCTCCCCGTCACGGCTTCGGGGGCCAGGCGCGGAGCATCCGGAAGAAGGACTCCTCGTTGCCGGTCAGCCCCGCTCGGGTCAGGGCGGTATCCGCCTCCGCGAGGACCGAAGGCACGACGACCGGGGGCCTGCGGGTGTCCGGCGGGCCGGTCCCCGCGTCGTGGGCGGCGCGCACCGTGTGCAGCAGCCGCAGGTAGGCCTGGACGGCGGTGCGCTCCCGGTCGGTCAGTACGGTGGTGGGCATCGCTCGGCTCTCCCCACATCGTGATCCGGCATCAGACGGCCCGCACGGTGCGGACACGCCTCCAGCTTGCCGTCCACCACTGACAATCGGGCTGTGCCGCCCGTCGGTCCGCCCGCCCACCGGAGCGGCGTCCCCTCCGCGCTCCCAGGTCAGGAGTTGGGCCGCTGGACGCTCTCCAGGAGCATGTCCAGCCACTCCGCGACCTTGTCGCGGTGCTGGTCGGTGGGGAGTTGGGCGGCCCGCCACGCGATTCCGCGCACGCCGTGGTCCCGCAGCAGCCGCTCCAGCGGGTCGTCGGCCGCCGTGGCGGCCCGCCGCTCACGGTCCGCGAGGGTCTGCAGCAGTTCCTGCTCGGTGTGCTGAAGGGCGTTGGCGAGCGCTTCGGGGTCCTCGGCGGTGAGGAATCCGGCGTGCACCCGGAAGAACCGCTGGATGGCGTCGCAGTGCTCCATGGTGGGACGCCGGTCGCCGTTGATCAGGGCGCCGGCCTGCTGGCGGGACATGCCCGCGCCGTCCGCGATCTCCTGCTGCGTGTACTTGCGGCCGTTCGGCTTGAGCCGGGTGCGGCGCAACAGGTCCAGGCGCTGCAAGAACCGGGTCTGCACGTCGGGCTCGCCCGCGGGCCTGCCGCTCAGCAGAGCCTTGACCACCGATTCCGGAACGCCGGACGCCGCGGACAGCCGGCCGACGTCGAAGATCTCGGCGTGCGGCACCTCGAGCCGGTCGGCGAGTACGGTGACGCGGGCGACGACGGCCGGCAGCGCGGTCGTCGGCGCGGTGCCCGGACCCTCGAAGCCACCCGTCACCGACAGATCTCCTACGTCTCTCACAGGCTTCTCACAAGCGTTTGCCGTGACTTCACGGAGACTAGCCCGTGTCTCGAACTCACATCCAGGTCTCGCCACAACTGTGGCCAATTTCAGCCGTCAACCGACATGGAATGCCACGATAGTTGACACGCCTCACGTCAGGGCAGCAGGATCGAGGCGCCGCGTCAAGGCCGCACAGGCAAGAGGGGTGACCTCCCGATGGCACATCAGGCAGAAGGGCAGCGGCCGACACCGCGGCCGCCCGTCTTCGAGACTCCCGAGGCGCAGGCCTATCTGGAGGACTACGCCGTGTTCCTGAACGCGGTCCCCTTCCCTTCCCTGGTGGTCGACCACCGCTGGGACGTGCTGCTGGCCAATGCTGCTTTCCAGACACTTTTCCGGGATGTCGAACCGCATCCGACGGCCATGCCCGGCGACAACTTCCTCCGGTTCGTCCTCTTCCATCCGGACGCCCCCACGGTGCTGGGCGAACACGAGTCGAGCTGGTGCCTGCCGATGCTGGCCCACTTCGCCAAGACGGTGGAGCGGGACGGCCACGACCACGGGCTGCAGGCCATCCGCCGGGACATCGCCCAGGACCCCATCATGGAGGCGGCCTACCGGCAGGGGCTGCCGCACTGGCTCCGTGCCGTCGGCGAACAGGCCGCCGAACACGACGGCGCGGTACGGCCGCTGCGCCACCCCGACCCGCGCTGGGGAGCCACCGACTGCCGTCTCGTCGTGGAGACGACCAGGATCCTCGAGGGCATGGACTGCACCCGGCTCACCCTGGTCCTGCGCGAGACGCGCCGCGCCCCGTCCCGCCGCCGCGGGCACCGTCGCGCCGCCTCCCACCTCAGCGTCGTGTCGGCGGCCGACTGACTCCCGCTTGAGTGCGCTCCGGCCACCGGCAACACGGTCACCGTGACGCTGCCGGACGGCACTGACCCGCGCCACCTCCGGCTGCACGTCACCGGCGACACCGGCCTGCCGGCGGCCCAGTTCAGTGAAGTGGAGGCATGTCCTTCCTGACGTCGTTCCGCACGGCCTCGGCCGCCCCGCGCTTCGCCGCCTGGATCTGCTCGTACACGTGGGTCCGCAGCGCGGTGAAGCGCGGGGCGGCCCGTGTGCTCAACTGGTCACGCTCCTGCGGCAGATCGGCCTTCAACTGCTCCCGCACCACCGTGGGGGAGGCGGACAGCACGATGATCCGCTCCCCGAGATACACGGCCTCGTCGATGTCGTGGGTGACGAAGATGTCGTGGGTGACGAACAGGACGGTGATCGAACGCTCCTGCCACAGCCTGCGCACCAGATCCTCCAGATCCGCCCGGGTCTGCGCGTCCACGGCGGCGAACGGCTCGTCCCTCAGCAGCACCTCGGGCTCGTACGCCAACGCCCGTGCGAGCGCCACCCGTTGCCGCATCCCGCCGGACAACTGCCAGGGATACGTCCCGGCGGCGTCCGCGAGCCCCACCGACTCCAGGGCGTCGGCCACCAGCACCCCGCGCCTGCCCGGACTCAGGCCCTTCTGCCTCAGGGGGAGTTCGACGTTCGCGCCGACCCGCATCCACGGGAACAGGCTGCGCCCGTACTCCTGGAAGACGAACGCCATCCCGGGCGGCGGCCCGTCCCCCGCACGGTCACCCACCCCGGTGAGGCCAGGTGCCGGGCACGCGGGATGCTCCCCGGATCGGCCAGCGCCGGGTCCCCGATCCCCACCCGCACCAGCGAGTCCTGCTCGACCACCGGAGAGGAGGCGACACGCGCCGTCCGCGACACCCGTTTCTGCCCCGGCACGGACACACACGTGCCCGTGGTGTCGTACGTGAACCCGTGTACCCGCACACGATCCGGTCCCCGCCGAGCCGCGCAGGCGCCTCGGACAAGGGGTAACGCCGTTGTGCACAGGGGTCGTTCAGCACCACCGCCCTGCCGTCCCGCTCGATCCGGTACCACACCAGCGGCTCCCCGAGCACCGTCCGCCCGAGCGACTCCCGTCCCGCCTCCTGCCTGTAGGCGGCGACGTACCACTGGTTCCTGGCGAAAGCGGTCATGTGGGGCATGGCCGCGGCTCCCGTCTTCTGAACGTGACGGCATCGCCGTGCGGTGCGTCACACGGCCGCAACAGCCCTTCCGCCTCGCGGAAGACGGTTCGGGGCCGGCCCCGGCTCAGACCCGCTGGGCGGCGTACGGATCGGTCACGCCGCCCGGGCAGGCGTTCCGGTCGATGTCCCAGCCCGCCGTCTCCGCGCCGGCCCGATAGGCGCTCTGCAGGAAGGCGAGTACGTCGGCGCGCGGCGAGGGCGTGGTCCTGGCCCTCTCGTACTCGAGGACCGCCAGATGGCTGCCGGTGCCGCGTTCGACCCACGAAGCAGCCGCGGGTCGCAACGGACGGCGTTCCAGGCCGGTCGGTTCGGGCGCGGTGTAGGAGTAGAACGCCGCCTCCGGGAACGTCGGGTCGCCGAACCAGAAGCCCGCACTGATCACCTCACGGGAGTACGCCTCCCTGGTGACCGGATCGACGGAGTCGGAGTGGACGACGGCGGTGTCGGAGAACCTGGTCACCGCGATGTCGAAGGTGTGCCAGAAGTGGTGCACCGGACTCGTCTTTCCGGACCACTCGGCGGCGTACTCCTCCAGGACCAGGTTGACCTGGGACAGGACGATCCAGTAGCGGTTCACCGACTCCGGGTCGTAGGAGCGGTGCTCCGTGTCCTCGTCGAAGGGACGGTCGGAATCCGGAAGGTCGAACGGCTGCGGTTGCCTGATGCGCACGGAGATGTCGAGTTCGGTGAGCGCCGACTGCAACCGCCGGTAGAAGTCGGCCACGGAGAGGCCGGGCAGGGGGAACGACACCCCTCGACCCGAACCGGTCGTGACGAGGAGCCTGTGGTCGACGAAGTCGAAGTCGATGCAGAAGAAGCGGCCCTGGTCGTCCAGTCCCATCGGGCGGGTGGTGATGCCGCGTCCGGTGAGGTGGTAGGGAACGTTCCACCAGTGGTTGCGGCGCGGCGCCGCCGCGAGCCGTACCTTTCCGACCACCTGCGCGAACCGGTGCAGCGTCTCCTTGGACGCCCGCCATTCGGCGTAGGGCAGCGAGGGAAAGAGTTCCACAGCTCCTCCAGGATGCCCGTATGCGGGCATGTCGGGATATGAGTCTGCTTGTGTGTGAACGGTATCCCTCTCCAGGGAAGACCGAAAGGCGAGGGCGCCCCGGTGTGCCCGCTCGCGGTTCGCCGGACGTGCACGATCGGCGCAAGGTAAAGCGCTTCGATCTGCCGGTGAGCGCCGCGCGCCCTAGGCTTGACCGCAATCGCGCTTCACATCCCCACCGGGAGTTCCCATGCGTCTGCCCATCGAGCTCAGGCACGTAGCGCCGCGTCTGGCCACGGGAGCGTTCATCCTCAACTCGGGCCTGTCCAAGCGTGGCGTCGACGAGGAGACCGCGGCCCAGCTGCACGGAATGGCCAAGAACACCTACCCGGCCCTGGACCGGATGCAGCCCGCGGCCTTCGCGCGACTGCTGTCCACCGGGGAGATCACGCTGGGAGCCGCCCTGCTCCTGCCGTTCGTGCCCACGGTGGTGGCGGGTGCCGGGCTCGCCGCGTTCTCATCGGGGCTGCTGGGTCTGTACCTGCGCACTCCGGGGATGCGGCAGGAGGGCAGTCTGCGGCCGACCCAGGAGGGCATCGTGTTGGCCAAGGACGTCTGGATGCTCGGCATCGCTCTCGGATTCGTCGTGGATGAGATGACGCGCGGCAGGCGCTGACCGTTCGGCCACGAGACGAATCGGCTGCTTCGCCCGAACAGGGCCCCGCCACCGGGCAGGGCCCTGTTCCATGCGGTCCCCGGTCATCGCCGGTGGCGGACCGGTGCCGGAAAGCACTATTCTTCCATGGAGGATTCGTAAAAATTCGGGGAGGAGGACGTCGTGACCTACGTCATCGCGCAGCCTTGTGTCCACGTGAAGGACAAGGCGTGCATCGAGGAGTGCCCGGTCGACTGCATCTACGAGGGCCGGCGGTCCTTGTACATCCACCCGGACGAATGCGTCGACTGCGGCGCCTGTGAACCGGTCTGCCCGGTCGAGGCCATCTTCTACGAGGACGACACTCCCGAGGAGTGGAAGGACTACTACAAGGCGAACGTCGAGTTCTTCGACGACCTCGGCTCACCCGGCGGCGCCGGCAAGCTGGGGCTGATCGAGCGAGACCACCCGCTGATCGCCGCGCTGCCGCCGCAGGACGGCGCGAAGTGACCTCCGGGGAACGTGCCGAGGGAAGCGATCCGGTGGCCCCGCGCCGCCGTACCGTGCTCGAGGTGCTGCGCACCGCCGGCGCGCCGCTCGGCGTCAACGAGGTGGCGGAGCGGGTGGGGGTCCACGCCAACACGGCACGTTTCCACCTGGAGTCGCTGGTGACGCGCGGAGCGGTGGAGCGGACACTGGAGGCGCCGTCCGGGCCGGGGCGCCCCCGCGGGGTGTATGCGCCGCGTCGCGGAATGGACCGTGGAGGACGGCGTGAGTACCGACTGCTGGCCCGGATGCTGCTCAGCCGGCTCGCGTCGGCCGGCGCCGACGCCGAGGCGGAGGCCGTCGAGGCCGGCCGGGCCTGGGGGCGGCATCTGGTCGACCCGGCACCGCCCTTCCACACCGTGACCGGCCGTGAAGCGGTCGACCGGCTGGTCGGGCTCCTCGCCGACCTCGGCTTCGACCCGGTGAGCGACGAGTCCGATGACGTGCCCGACGTCATCCGTCTGCGGCACTGTCCGTTTCTCGAACTCGCCGAGGAGTACCGGCAGATCGTCTGCCCCCTCCATCTGGGCCTGATGAAAGGCGCGTTGGCCGAACTGGACGCGCCCGTCGCCGCCGACCGGCTGGAGCCGTTCGCCGAACCCGACGTCTGTCACGCCCATTTCGTCCATGCTCGCGCCGCGTAGGGGAAGGGCAGTCCGGCAGTGAACTCCGTATCGGCCGCCATAGCGGGCGCCGCCGTCTTCGTCTGGCTCGGCATGGTGCTGGCGATCTCCTTCCTGGAGGCGCCGTTGAAGTTCCGGGCGCCGGGGGTGACCATCCCCCTCGGTCTCGGTATCGGCCGCATCGTCTTCCGGGCGCTCAATCTCGTCGAGATCGTTCTCGCGGCAACTGTCGCCGTCGCCCTGGCAGTCGGCGGACCCAGCACCTCGGTGGCCGTGCTCGCCGTCGTGGTGGCCGTGGTGCTGGCAGGTCAACTCGCCGTGATCCGGCCCCGGCTCAACCGCCGATCCGACCGGGTGCTCGCCGGAGAGCGACTGCCCCGCTCCCACGCCCACTGGTACTACGTGGTGTTCGAGGCCATCAAGACGGTGGCGCTCCTGGTTCTCGGCATCCTGCTTCTCGCCGCTTGAGCCCCACCCACCGAGCTCCGCTCCTGAGCCGCTGACACCGGGCCGGCCGCCGGGCTTCCCGCGGCCTCAGGAGCTCGCAGTGACAGCTACGCCGTGGGGGCGGGGGCGGCGCGCACCACCGGCCGGGTGGAGTTCCTCCTGAGCCGAGGGGAGCGCCACCCAGCCGTCGTGCCCCGGCTCGGCCGTCGCGTCAGCGGGTCATACGTCCTGGCCGTTGCCGCCGCGGCCCTCCGCCTCCTCGATGCCCTCGGTGATGTCGTCGAGGACGGACTGCTTCTGGTCGGTGTCCAGACCGAAGCGGATCACGACGATCTGTTTCGGCTGCGCGGGGGAGGGGAGGGCCAGCGACTGGACGTACCCGTCGGAGCCCTTGCTGGTGACCGCCTTCCATCGCACCAGGTAGCCCTTCTGCCCGGCGACGTCCACCGCCTTCGACTCGAGGACCTCGTGCGAGCTGATCTTCCCGTAGGAATCGCCGCCGTACGACTCCTCGGCATTGGCGGCGATGTCCGCCTTGGCGACCTCCTCGGCGGTGGAGCCGCGGGTGCCGAGCGCCGGTGCCGGCGCCGAGTACGCCCCGCCCTTGGTGCAGGTGCTGGAGGTGTTGCCGGGGCAGTCGTACGTGTTCTTCGACATGATCTGGGCGCCCACCTGGCCCTCCTGGCCGTACCAGCCGTCCGGGATGGGCAGGCTGATTCCGCTCAGCCCGTCGGTCACCGACCCGCTCTCGACCCGCGGCGGCTCCGAGGTGTCCGGACCGGAGTCCTTCCCGTCGGGACCGCCCTCCGGACCGCCTTCCGAACCACCCGGGCCACCGCCCCGTCCGCCCGGACCCTGCGCGGTCGCGGAGTCACCGCCGCCGCTGTCGCCGATCAGCGTGTATATGCCGATCCCGACGCTCACCAGCACCGCGAGGGCCGCGGCCGCGGCGATCCCGATCAACAGCCCGCGCCGCCGTCCGGAGCCCGAGCCGGACTGCACGACCCCGGGATACCCGGGGTGCACCGGATACCCCGGGTACGCCGGGTGGGCCGGGTACGCCGGATGGGCCGGGTACGCCGGCCCGGCCGCCGTGCCCGGTGCCGGAGGGACCCAGGCGGGTGCCGATCCCGTCGGTCGGACCTGGTCCGTCCAGGCAGTGCCGTCCCACCAGCGCTCGGTGGCCGGTCCGTCATTCGTCTGCCCGGGGTCGGGATACCACCCGGGAGGAGTCGCCTGTGTCATGCCCCCACCGTATGAGGCGTCGGTGAAAGCGGGATGAGAGAGGTCCGTCACCTCCGGTGATCGGCCGCACCCTGCCCCGGTCCCGGTCCGACCGGCCACCCCGGCCCCGGACACTCCCGGCGCACCCCCTGTGCGGCCGGCGTGCCGCCGCTTCGCCGCGGGCCTTCCCCTCCCCGGCGCCTCCCTGCGAAACTGGTCCGGCGTACCGTCACCACCGCACTCATGGACAGGTGTTGGCCTTCGAACCCCCTGGTGAGAGGCGGGACGCGTCGACCTCTGTACCGCCTGTCACCCGTCACGGCAAGAGCGGGCACGGTACTACTCCCTCAGGGCTGTCGGAGGACTACGCTCGACGCCTGTACGTCATTCGGGCGACTTGGGGAGGCAGAGGGATGACGGAGGTACGGCCCACGGTCTCGGCCTCGCCCTCCCTCTGGGAGCGGGACGAGGAGGTCGCCGCCATCACCGCAGTGGTCGACACCCTGTGCGCGGACCGGTCCTCGCCCGGCGGCCTGCTGGTGCTCCGGGGCGAGCCGGGGCTCGGCAAGACCGCGCTGCTCGCCGAGACGCGGCGCATCGCCGAACAGCGCGGCTGCACCGTCTGGTCGGCCCGCGGCGGCGAGACCCTGCGCTCCGTCCCCTTCAACGTCGTGCGCCAACTCCTCCAGCCGGCACTGGTGTCGATGCTGCCGGAGGAGGCTCGCGAGTACCTCGGCGACTGGTACGACATCGCCGGCCCCGCCCTCGGCGTCGCGGAGCCCGGCGGCCGGCACATCAACCCGCAGGGCGTCAGCGAGGGGCTGGTCGCCGCCGTGCGCCGGCTGGTCCGCCGGGACTGGCCGCTGGTGCTGACCATCGACGACGCCCATTGGGCCGACCAGGAGACCCTGCACTGGCTCGCCGTCTTCGCCGAACGCCTGGCGGACGTGCCCGTCCTCGTCGTGGTCGCCCGCCGGCCGGGCGAGATCTCCGGGGTGAGCGCCCGCTACCTGGACGCCGTCGCCGAGGCGGCCGATCACCCCGTTACCGTCCTCAGCGTCCTCACCCCGCTCGCCACGGCCGGACTCACCCGCGCCACCCTGGGCGAGAACGCGGACGCCGCGTTCTGCCGCGAGGTGTGGGCCGTCACCGGCGGCAACCCTTACGAGACCGTCGAACTCCTCGCCAAGGTCCAGGACAGCGAACTCGAACCCGTCGAGACCCACGCGGGCGAACTGCGCGCACTGAACCGCTCCGCCCGCGGCGGCGGACTCGTGGCCCGCCTGGAACAACTCGGCATAGACGCCACCCGGTTCGCCTGGGCCGCCGCCATCCTCGGCACCGACATCACCGTCGACCTGGTGGCCCGGCTCGCCACCCTGAACCGTGACGACGCCGTCCGCTGCGCCGAACTCCTGCGCAGCGCCCGCATCCTCACCGTCCCCGACCCCGGCACCGGCCGTACCGGACCGGCCGACCTCGAGTTCGTCCACCCGCTCATCGCCTCCGCCGCCTACAACTCCATCCCCGACGCCCTGCGCCGGGCCATGCACGGCATCGCCGCCCGGATCGTCACCGACTCCGGACGCGGCGCCGCGTCCGCCTCCCGACACCTCCTCGAGGTGCACCCGGACGACGACGAGGAACTCGTGTGGCAACTGCGTGAGGCCGCCCGCGAACACCTCGCCGTCGGCGCCCCGGACGCAGCCCGCCGCTGCCTGGAGCGCGCACTGGAGGAACCGCCCCGCCCCGAGGTCCACGCGCGCGTGCTCTACGAACTGGGCTGCGCCACCTTCCTCACCGCTCCCGCCCGGACCGTCGGCCATCTGCGGACCGCGCTCGGCATGTCCGGCCTCGAGGGCGACGCACGGGTGGACGCCGTGGTCCGGCTCTCGCAGGCGCTGCTGCACAACAACCAGATGGAGGAGGCCGTCCGCACCGTCGAGGCGGAGGCCGCCCTGCTGGAGCCGGGAACCACCCGGCTGCGGCTGCAAGCCGTGCAGTTCATGTGGGAGGGCATCCACGCCGGCGAGAGCACCACACCCGGCCGTAGCGAACGTCTGGCGGCCCTCGCCGCCACCTGCACCGGCCGCGACAACTCCGAGCGCGCGCTGCTCATCCTGCGCGGCTTCGACGCCATGATGCGCGGCGAGAACGCCGAGGAGGTCGCCGAGATCTGCGACCGGGCCCTCGTCAACGGCCGCCTCGCGCCCGGCCTCGGCTGGACCGACTCCGAGTGGGGCGTCGAACTGCTGCTGATGCTGGCCGGTGTCTACGCCTACACCGACCGCCTCGACCGTGCCGAGAGCCTCTACAACGAGGCCCTGCGCGCCTACGAGACGGCAGGCTGGAGCGGCGGCCACCTGGCCCTCGCCCACGCCTACGTCGGTCTCGGGCACCGCAGGCGGGGCCGCCTGGCGGCGGCGGAGAAGTCGTTGCGCGAGTCCCTGCGCCTCGCCGAACGCGTCGGCCGCGGTCTGCCCCTGTACTGGACGGCGACCTGCAACCTGGTCGACACCCTGCTCGCCCGCGGGCAGGTGGACGAGGCCTGGAAGGTCGCCGAACGGCACGGCTTCGCGCCGCCCTACCCGTCCACCATCGTGCTTCCCGACCTCCGTTCGGTGCGCGGCAGGCTACTGCTCGCGGTCGGCCGCACCAAGGGCGGCGTCAACGAACTGGAGGCCGCCGAGAAGGCGGCGGTCTCCCGCGGCCACCACAACCCCGTCCACGTCTTCTGCGCCGCCGACCTCGCCCGCGCCCTCGCCGGGGAGGACCCGGCCCGTGCCGCCCGGCTCGCCGTCGAGTACCGCCGGCGGGCCGAACACTTCGGCACGGACACCGCCATAGGGGAGGCCCTGCGCTGTGCCGCCGCGTTGGAGACCGGCCAGCGGGCGGTGCGGCTCGCCGCCCAGGCCGTCGCCTACCTGGAGTCCTCGCCCTGCCAGTACGAACATGCCACCGCACGCGTCGAGTACGGCATCCTCGCCCGCTCGAAGAGCGACCTGGAGCGCGGCCTGGCGCTCGCGCGGTCCTGCCGTGCGGACGGGCTGGCCGCGCGGGCCCAGGCCGAACTTGCCTCGGTCACCGGACAGACGTCGACCGCCATGCCGACCCCGGCCACCGGGCGGGCCCCGGCCATCGGGCGGGCCCCGGACAACCGGCCGTAGCGCCCCGCCCCTCCACGGGCTCTCGGGCTCGGGCCCGCCACGGGCTCCCGGGCTCGGGCCCCGGACCCGAGCCCGGGCCCGTCACGACGTCCCGTCGGTCTCCTCCGCCAGTACCCGCTGGGCTGTCGCGAAGGCCGAGTTGGCCGCCGGTACTCCGCAGTACACCGCCGTCTGCATCAGCACTGCTCCGATCTCCTCGGGGGTGAGCCCGTTGCGCAGTGCCGCGCGGACGTGCATGGCCAGCTCGTCGTAGTGGCCGTGCGCGACCAGCGCGGTGAGCGTGATCATGCTGCGTTCGCGACGGGTGAGCGTCGGATCGGTCCAGATCTCGCCCCAGGCATAGCGCGAGATGAAGTCCTGGAACCGCGCGGTGAACGGCGTCTGCCGGGCCTGGGCCCGGTCCACATGCGCGTCCCCGAGAACCTCGCGCCGCACCCGCATCCCGCTGAGCGCGTCCCCGCCGAAGTGGGCCCGCAGCGCCGTCAGCACCGCCTCGGGGCGCTCCGCCGGTGCCAGATGAGAGGCACCCGGGATCTCCACGAGCCCCGCACCCGGCACCGCGTCGGCGATCTCGCGCAGATGCGCCGGGGGCGTCGCCGGGTCCTCCCGGCCGGCCACCAGCAGGGTCGGCACCCGGATCTCCGCGAGGTGTTCCCGCAGGTCGAACGCGGCAAGCGCGTCACAGCAGGCGGCATACGCCTCGGGATCGGCGTCCCGGTGGTCGCGGACCAGCTCCGGCACCGTGAAACCGGGCGTGAACCAGCGGGCGTCCGCACTCTCCGCGAGCCCCGAAAGACCCTCGCTCCGTACCAGCGCCGCCCGCTCCTCCCACGCCTTCGCGCCGCTGAAGTGCGCCGAGGAACAGATCACGGCCAGCGACGACACCCGCTCCGGATGACGCACGGCCAGTTCCAGCCCCACGGCTCCGCCCAGCGACACGCCCGCGTAGGCGAACCGCTCGATGCCGAGCGTGTCGGCGAGCCCGATCACCAGATCCGCCAGATCCCCGACGGTCGCGCCGGGACCGATCAGCCCGGCCGCCGAACCGCCGTGCCCCGGCAGATCCCAGCGGACCACCCGGTGCGTGATCGACAGCTCGGGCGCCACCTTGTCCCACAGGGCGTACGACGTGCCCAGCGAGGGGCCGAGCAACAGCGGGGGAGCGGAACTGGGTCCCTCGGCGCGGTGGTTGAGGACGGTGTCGGTCACGAGCGCTCCAGTGCACGGTCGGTGAGAGGTCCGGCAGAGCCGGTGTAACGGGCGGGGTCGGTCGCGGCGATGAGGTCGGTGACGTCGATGTTCTTCAGTTCCGGCAGTTCGGCCGACTCGGTTTGTTCGGCGAGGAGTTCACCGAGGTCGCGGCCCTCGGTGTAGGCGCGCCGCGCCAGACGGGTGAGCAGTTCCTTCGCCCGGCCCCGACCGAGTACGGGCGCCAGCTCCACGGACAGCCGCTCGGAGATGATCAATCCGTGGGTGAGGCCGAGGTGTTCACGCATCACGTCCGCGTGCACCCGCAGCCCCTCGGTGAGCTCGGCGGCGTCCCGGGCCGCTCCGCCGGTCAGGCGGAGCAGGTCCCGCAGCGGTTCCCACTCGGCGTGCCAGGCCCCGGCCGGCCGCTCGTCCTCGGCCACCAGTGAGCCGTACAGCGTGGCCGCGAGCTGCGGTGCGCGTCGGGCCGCCGCCGCGATCAGCGTGGAACGCACCGGGTTGGCCTTGTGCGGCATGGCCGAGGAGCCGCCACCGCTGCCCTCGGAAACCTCCGCGATCTCGGTGCGGGAGTAGGTGAGCACGTCCGTCGCGAGCTTGCCCAGCGCCCCGGCGGTGAAGGCGAGGGCGCCGGCGAGATCGGCGACCGGAGTGCGCAGCGTGTGCCAGGGGAGAGCGGGCGGGCGCAGTCCGAGCTCCTGGGCGTAGAGCGCGGGGAGCGCGGTCGCGTCCGTCGCCCCGTACGCGGTGAAGGCCGCCAAGGTTCCCGCCGCACCGCCGAGTTGGGCCGGCAGTGAGGCACGTACGGCCGTCGCCCGGTCACGGGCGTCGAGCACCAGCGACCGCCACCCGGCGGCCTTCAGCCCGAACGTCGTCGGCACGGCGTGCTGGGTCAGCGTACGCCCCGGCAGCACCGTGCCACGGTGCTCGGCGGCGAGGCCGGCCAGCGCCCGCTGACAGCGGTCGAGGTCGTCGAGGAGCGGGCCGAGGGCGCGGTGGGCGACCAGCATCATCGCCGTGTCCATGATGTCCTGGCTGGTCGCACCCCGGTGCACGGAGGCACCGTACTCCTCGCCGACCGCCCGGGTCAGGTCCGCGACCAGCCCGATCACCGGGTTCCCGCCGCCCCGCGCGCGCTCGGCGAGGGACGCGGGGTCGAAGCGCCCGGGGTCGGCGGCCGCCTCCGTGACCGCCGCCGCGGCCTCGGCCGGGACGAGCCCCGCGGCCGCCTGGGCCCGGGTCAGCGCGGCCTCGGCGTCCAGCAGCGCCCGCAGGACGGCGCCGTCACCGGTCTCGGCGGCGGCCGGGGAACCGGCCCACCCGGGGGCGAGCAGGCCGGTACCGGTATCGGGTGAGGTCACTGGAACTCCAGGAAGACCGTCTCGCCCTCGCCCTGAAGGCGGATGTCGAAACGGTACGTCCCGTGGCCCTCGTCCACCGCGATCAGCGTGTCGCGGCGGTCCGCGTCGAGCCGGGACAGCAGCGGGTCCGCCGCGAGCGCGGCCTCGTCGCCGGGCAGGTGGATCCGGGTGAACAGATGCATCAGCAGGCCCCGCGCGAACACGCACACACTGAGGTACGGCGCGTGCTGTCCCCGCGCCCCCGGCCGCAGCGTGCGCACGTACCAGTGGCCGTCGGCGTCGGTCTGGATCCGGCCGAAGCCGGTGAACTCCACCCCGTTGCGGCCCAGGAAGTCGCCGCTCGCCGGGTCCCGCCGCATCGAGCCGTCGGTCGTCGGCAGATTGCCCTCCGGGTCCGGGCCCCACACCTCCAGCAACGCGTCCGGCAGCGGCTTGCCCTCACCGTCGTACACGTACCCGTGCACGGTGACGGTCTCCGGGTGGCCGAGCGGCGCGATGTCCTCGCCGCCGCGGAAGGGCAGCGCGTAGCCGTAGAACGGGCCGACGGTGTGCGAGGGGGTGGGCAGCACGTTCTCCGGGCTGCTCGTGTCGATCTTCGTCATGGTGGTCAGCGCCCTTCTTCCATCCAGGTGGCCCGCGGTCCGTCGAGCACGATGTCCCAGTGGTAGCCGAGGGAGAACTCCGGCACCGACAGGCTGTGGTCGTAGGTCGCCACCAGCCGCTCGCGGGCCGCGTCGTCGGTCACCGACTGCAGGATCGGGTCGTACGGGAAGAGCGGGTCGTTGGGGAAGTACATCTGCGTCACCAGCCGTTGGGTGAACGCCGACCCGAAGACGGAGAAGTGGATGTGCGCCGGGCGCCACGCGTTGACGTGGTTGCGCCACGGATACGGGCCCGGCTGGATGGTCGTGAAGCGGTAGAAGCCTTCGGCGTCGGTCAGGGTGCGGCCGGCGCCGGTGAAGTGGGGGTCCAGCGGGGCGTCGTGCTGCTCACGCTGATGGGCGTACCGCCCGGCCGAGTTGGCCTGCCAGATCTCCACCAGCTGCCCGCGCACGGGACGTCCGTCGCGGTCCAGCAGCCTGCCGGAGACGGTGATGCGCTCACCGACGGGCTCGCCGTCGTGGTGCCGCGTGAGGTCGTTGTCGATCACGGTGATGTCCCGCTCGCCCCAGGCGGGGGAGGACAGCTCCACCAGCTCCGGGTCCTTGGACACGTCGACGGCGATCGCCGGCTGCCTGGGGTGGCGCAGCACCGAGGAGCGGTACGGGGCGTAGTCGCGACGCGGATGGTGCTCGACCGGGGCGCCGCCCGCCACCCGCTTCTCGTACGCGGCGTGCTCGGCCACGATCTCCTGGTCGATGTCGTGCTGGGTGAGTACGTTCGTCACAACAGGCCCTTCGCAAAGGTCGATTCGGCTCCGGTCCGGGCGGTGATCTCCCCGGCCGCCTCCGCCACTGCCTCCGCGGCAGAGGCCAACACCTTGTCCATGAGGAAACCCCATCCCTTCCAGGCCGGCCGGATGCGCACCGGTCCGCGGCCGTATGTCGTCGGTACCGAGATAGTCAGGGCACTGAGTATTTTCGTAGCAGTCCTTCACGTTGCCATCGCCGGGCGGAGGCGTCAATACCCTCTTCCGTCCAGCGACGATGTCTCCGGGAGTCGCGGACAGGTTCACTCTCCCGCGGGTATCGTTCAGTGCACCAACGAAAAAACGGTAGGACAGTGGGGGCGTACATGGGCGCGGTGGATCTCACCAGCCATCCCGGGCACCTGGCCCGGCGACTCCAGCAGGCGCACCACCTGCTGTGGAACACGATGGTCTCCGAGGAGATCACCTCGCCGCAGTTCGCGGTCCTCAACGCGCTCGTCGCCGAGCCCGGCCTGGACCAGCGCACGGTGGGGGAGCGGGTGGGACTGGACCGGTCCACCATCGCCGAGGTGATCGGCCGGCTCCTCCGGCGGGAACTGCTCGACAAGGTCCGTGATCCGCGGGACGGCCGCCGCTTTCTGCTCCGGCTCACGGACGGCGGTCTGCGCACCCACCGCAAGCTGGCGGTGCGCACCGCCCGGATGAACCAGGTCTTCCTGGCCCCGCTGGGCGACGACGAGCAGGCCGCCTTCTTCGAGCTGATCCGCCGGGTGGCGGACGCGGCCGAGGGGCTGCGCCGTCCCGCCGCCCCGTCGAACCGGTGACGCGGTCGTGGCGTCACGGTGGCGCGGGCGCGGCGCCGGGTGGGCCCCGCTGATCAGGGGGCCTTCGCGTAGACCACCCACACCTGTCCCCGCGCGAAGTTCACCGGGCTGCCGTCGTTCGTCGTGAACGAGGTGCCGTCCGTGGCGTCCGGGCGGCTCCAGCGGACGTCGTGGGCGCGCCCGTCGCGCAGCACGGTGGCCTCCCCGGAGCCCACCGTCTCGGTGTACGGCGTGTTGTTGCCGAGGTAGTCGCGGTAGTCGGACGGGCGGACGGTCACGTACTGCACGACGACGGTCGCGGGCGCCAGCCGCTCGCCCTGCGGGGTGACCGCGGGATCGCCGTCCATCGAGACCAGCCAGCGGTCGCGGGTGTCGGACCAGGTGAAGGCGAAGCGGGCCGCCGGATAGCGCACCGTGTGCGTGGCCTCGGGTTCGCCGCCCCGGGGCGGCGAGCCGTGGTGGAAGCCGGTGGTCAGCGCGGACCGGCCGGGTGGATCGTCCAGGAGCCGCCGGGGGTGGAGGTAGAGGTTGTGCGGGGAGGGCCGGGCGGTGCCCCGGACGTAGACGCCCGCCTTCGACCCGGGTGCCCCGGGGGTCAGGGCCTCCAGCGGAGCCTCGTCGATCAGCGGCAGCAGCCTGCTCTGTGCTCCGGAGAACGCCAGGATCGGCTGGTCGAACTGGCGCAGCAGCTCCAGATCGGCCTCCCGGGCGCTGCGTACCGGCCCCACGGACTCGGGCAGCCGGGTGGCGTAGACCGCCATCAGCCGGCTCAGCCCGCCCTCGACCTGCTCGACGTACACCACGTCCGCCGCGTCCAGGCCCGCCTGGGGCCGAGCGGCGCGGGCGTTGTCGAGCTTCACGGCGAGCACCGGAGGGCCGCCGTCCCCGTCCGGCCGCGGCTCGTGCGGCGACGGCCAGGGCTCTCCGCGCCCGTCGTCGACCGGGCTGTCCGAGGCCGTGCAGCCGGCTGCCAGACCGGCCGCCAGGAACACCGCCAGCAGTGCTCTCGCCGTTGCCGTGCGCCGTATGCGTGCCGCACGCCGTGTGCGCGCCCCTCGTCCCATGTCCACCGTCGCCACCCTGCCTGCCCTGAATCATCAGTTGCCTTGATTGTGCGCTTTTCTGATTGTCAGTGGCCATCTCCGATCAGTGGCGGTCCCGCGCGGGGGCTCCCGCCGATCGGCCCAGTGGCGCGCGGTTCAGCACTGACCGTGCGGGTACCCGGGCCCCGCACGAAGACGGACAGTGGGAACGGCACACCGGCCACCACGAAGGGAGCGGGCGGCGATGAGGGCAGTGACCTGGCAGGGAAAGCGGGACGTCCGGGTGGAGAACGTGCCCGATCCCCGGATCGAGGAACCCACGGACGCCGTCATCAGGGTCACCTCCACCGGACTGTGCGGCTCCGACCTGCATCTGTACGAGGTGCTCACCCCGTTCATGACCCCGGGTGACATCCTCGGTCACGAGCCGATGGGCATCGTCGAGGAGGTCGGCGCCGCCGTGCCGGACCTCCAGGCCGGCGACCGGGTCGTGGTGCCGTTCCAGATCGCCTGCGGCAACTGCTGGATGTGCCTCACCGGCCTGCCCACCCAGTGCGAGACCACTCAGGTCAGCGCCGAGGGCATGGGCGCGGCCCTGTTCGGCTACACCCGCCTCTACGGCGCGGTGCCGGGCGGCCAGGCCGAGTACCTGCGGGTCCCGCAGGCCCAGTACGGCCCGATCAAGGTTCCCGAGGGGCCGCCCGACGACCGGTTCGTCTACCTCTCCGACGTCCTGCCCACCGCCTGGCAGGCGGTCGCCTACGCAGATGTCCCGGAGGGCGGCAGCATCGCCGTGCTCGGCCTCGGCCCCATCGGCGACATGGCCTGCCGGATCGCCCGGCTCAAGGGCGCCGGCCGGGTCTTCGGCGTGGACCTGGTACCGGAACGGCTGCGCCGGGCGCGTGAGCGGGGCGTGGAGACCTTCGACCTGCGGTCCTTCGACGACGAGAAGGAACTCGTCACCGCCATCCGCGACCAGACCGACGGCCGCGGCCCCGACGCCGTGATCGACGCCGTCGGCACCGAGGCGCACGGCAGCGCGGCGGCCCGCATGGTGCAGAACGCCTCGGCGCTGCTGCCCCGCAAGCTGAGCGGTCCCATGGCGGAACGCTTCAGCGTCGACCGGCTCGCCGCCCTCCACACCGCGATCGAACTCGTGCGGCGTGGCGGCACCATCTCGATCACCGGCGTCTACGGCGGCATGGCCGATCCGATGCCCATGCTCACCCTGTTCGACAAGCAGATCCAGATGCGCATGGGGCAGGCGAACGTACGCCACTGGAGCGACGAGATCATCCCCCACCTCACGGACGACGACCCCCTCGGCGTCGAGGACTTCGCCACCCACCGCGTGCCGCTGTCGGACGCGCCCCGGGCCTACGAGATGTTCCAGCGCAAGCGGGACGGCGCGGTCAAGGTGCTCATGCGGCCGTGAGCCCGACGCAGTTGTGCGATCTGCTCCCGCTCACCGGCCCCAGGAGTTCCGCGAGGTCGTAGCGCACCGCTTCCTCCGGCTGCCACTTGCCGAACGACTCCGCACTTCCGTCGAGGATCGTGCGGTAGCCCTCGATCCGGCCCGGCTTGCCGATCCCGGACTGGCGGGCCGCCTTGTCGATCGCCCTGTACTCCCGCTGGTCGAGGACTCCTTCCTTCTCGAGCCTGTCCAGCACGCCCCCGACATGCTTCAGGAACAGCGCGTGGGACGTCCACTCCTTCTCGTCCTCGATCAACTCGCCGATCCGGCACCGGTTGTCGGTGACCCGGTCGGGCACACCCGGGTCGACCTCGCCGACGAACACCGTCAGCCGCTCGTCGTACTCCGGGCAGGGGGGCGCGGGGACCTGGCCCGACACGACCGTGAAGCTCACCGTGAGCGGAGCGGAGGTGTTGCCCGCCCTGCCGCTCGCCCGGTACGCCAGGGTGTGCCTGCCCACCCGGTTGGCGACCACGGGCTCCGTGTACGCCAGGTAGGGTCCGCCGTCGAGCGAGTACGCGATGCCGGCGACGCCGGAACCATGCGTGTCGGTGGCGCTGACGGTCCCCTTCGCGCTGCCGACGTACGCCCCTGCGGAGTTCTTCGAACCCTCGACGGTCACGCCGGTCACCGGCGGGGTGGTGTCCTGCGGGGGCGCGGAGACGACTGTGAACTCGACGCTCTTCTCGGCCGCCGCGTTGCCCGCCTTGTCGGTGGCGCGATAGCGCACGGTGTGGGTGCCGACCTGACGCACCATCACCGGCCCGTTGTACGCCTGCCAGGCGCCGGAACCGATCGCGTACTCGATGGTGTTGACACCGGAACCCGTGTCGGAGGCGGTGGCGGTCGCCATGTCGATGTACGCGCCGTCGGCGTTCTTCTCGCCGTCCACCGTCGCCGAGGTCTCCGGTGCGGTGGTGTCGTCCGTCGGCGGGGCGACGACGGTGAACTCGACGCTCTGCTCCGCCGAGACGTTGCCCGCCCTGTCCAGGGCGCGGTAGCGCACCGTGTGCGTACCGACCTGGTCGACGACGACCGGCGCGGTGTACGGCTGCCGGACACCGTCGGCGCCGATCGCGTACTCGATCCGGTCGACACCCGAGCCCTCGTCGGTCGCCGTGACGGCGACACTCGCCGCACCTACGTAGGCGCCCCCGGCGTTCCGCCAGAGCCATTCCGACATGGGCATGGTGGGACTGTTCCTGGTGAGGAAGCCGGACGGCACGATCCCCGGCTACGACCCGCACGCGCACGCCACGAGGCCGCTCCGGAGCAGAGTGAGGCGCACGAGCACTGACGGGGCGGCACCTGCGAGAGTGCTCTCACCTCTGCGGCTACCGGGGCTATCCTGATCGGCAGCCGCAGGTGAGGAGCCGCCGACGTGACCGAGACAGTGCCGCGCCCCACTCTGGAGGCCGTGGCCGCGCGGGCCGGGGTCTCGCGTGCCACCGTCTCCCGCGTGGTCAACGGCGCCGACGGCGTCACCGAACCCCTGGCCGAGCGGGTCCGGCAGGCGGTGGACGAACTCGGCTACGTGCCCAACCAGGCAGCCCGCAGCCTGGTGACCAATCGCCACGACGCCATCGCCGTCATCGTCGCCGAACCGGAGAGCCGCGTCTTCGCCGACCCCTTCTTCGCCCACCAGCTGCGCGGCATCAGCAAGGAGCTGACGGCACACGACAACCAGCTCGTGCTGCTGCTCACCGAAGGCCGTGACGATCACGCCCGCGTCGCCCGCTACCTGGCCGGCGGCCATGTCGACGGTGCGCTGGTGTTCTCACTCCACCTCGACGACCCGCTGCCCGAACTGATCCAGCGCGCGGGTGTCCCGACGGTGTTCGGCGGCCGGCCCGGCTGGTCCGGTGGCAGGAGCGGCGTCGTGTACGTCGACAGCGACAACCGGGGCGGCGCCCGCGACGCCGTACGGCACCTGCTCGGCCTCGGTCGCGGCCGGGTCGCGCACATCACCGGCGCCCTGGACCAGACCTCGGCGGTGGACCGGCTGGACGGCTTCCGGGACGTCATGGTCGACGCCGACCCGCGGCTCGTGGTGGAAGGTGACTTCACCGTGACCGGCGGCGAGCGGGCGATGCGGGAACTCCTGGAGCGCCGCCCCGGCCTGGACGCGGTGTTCGCCGCCAACGACCTCACGGCGGCGGGCGCGCTGCGGGTGCTGCGCGAGCACGGGCGGCGGGTGCCGGACGACGTGGCGGTGGTCGGCTTCGACGACATGCTGCCGTTCGCCGAGCAGACCGACCCCCCGCTGACCACGGTCCGCCAGGACATCGTGGAGATGGGCCGGCTGATGGCCCGGCTCCTCCTGCGCGGCCTCGACCGCACCGCTCCCGCGCACGACACCGTGGGAGGCGACCCCTCCAGCGTGATCCTCCCGACGACGCTGGTACGCCGCGCCTCCGCGTGACATGTTTCCGCGCCGCCGTGCGTTCCGGAGCCCGCGCGGGCATCGTTCGTGCGGTGGCCGACGGTGGCCGACGGTGGCCGACGGTGGCCGGTAGAGGGCGACGGTTCGCGGCGCGACGCGTTGATCCGGCGTTGAGCAAACGTTTTTCGACGTTCGGCACGCTTTCGGCCATGCACATCGACACCATCGCGTCGCCCGAACTCGCCTGGCAGGAGGAGGCCCTGTGCGCGCAGACCGGAGGCGACTTCTTCTTCCCCGAGCCCGGCAGTTCGGTACGTGAGGCCAAGCGGATCTGCGGTATGTGCCCCATCCGCGCCACCTGCCTCGACTACGCCCTGACCAACGACATGCGCTTCGGCGTCTGGGGCGGGCTGTCGGAGAAGGAACGGCTGGAGCTACGGCGTACGCCTCACTAGAGGGAACGGCGGGCCGGTGCCGGGAGACGGGGACAGGACGGCGGGCCGCCCCGTTCGCCCGGGCGGCCCGCCGGTGTCTGCGGTGAGCGGGTCAGCCGGCCGCGCGCGCCGCCATCCGGGCCTTGCGGGCGGCGAGCTTCTCGTCGAACTTCGCCGCCTCGGAGTCCAGACCGCCGAGGTACATCCCGAGCTCCTCCTGGGCCTGGCGGCCCTCGGCACCCAGCCCGTCGATCTCCATGACCTTCAGGTGGCGGATCACCGGGAGGAGCACGTCGTCGTGGTGGATGCGCAGGTTGTAGACCTCGCCGATCGCCATCTGCGCCGCCGCCCGCTCGAAGCCGGGGATGCCGTGACCCGGCATCCGGAAGTTCACGACGACATCCCGCACCGCCTGCATGGTGAGGTCGGGGGCGAGCTCGAAGGCCGCCTTGAGCAGGTTGCGGTAGAAGACCATGTGAAGGTTCTCGTCGGTCGCGATGCGGGCCAGCATCCGATCGCAGACCGGGTCACCGGACTGGTGGCCGGTGTTGCGGTGCGAGATACGGGTGGCCAGCTCCTGGAACGCGACGTAGGCGATCGAGTGCAGCATCGAGTGGCGGTTGTCCGACTCGAAGCCCTCGCTCATGTGGGACATGCGGAACTGCTCGAGCTTGTCCGGGTCCACCGCCCGCGAGGCGAGCAGGTAGTCCCGCATCACGATGCCGTGCCGGCCCTCCTCCGCGGTCCAGCGGTGCACCCAGGTGCCCCAGGCGCCCTCCCGGCCGAACAGCGTGGCGATCTCGTGGTGGTAGCTCGGGAGGTTGTCCTCGGTCAGCAGATTCACCACCAGGGCGATCCGGCCGACCTCGGTGACCTTGGACTGCTCCTTCTCCCATGCCTCGCCGTCCTCGAAGAAGCCGGGGAAGTTACGGGCGTCGCTGAACGGCACGTACTCGTGCGGCATCCAGTCCTTGGTGACCTTCAGGTGCCGGTTGAGCTCCTTCTCGACCACTTCCTCCAGCGCGTACAACAGCCGGGCGTCGGTCCACACGGCCGGACTGCCGAGGTGGGGAGAAGTGAGCGACATGGGGTACTCCAGGGGGACGGGGACAGACAGGGGCGCCGGCGAGCGGCGGCGGCAACCTACGGAATCGTAGGCTACGAAACCGTAGGTTACGAAACCGTAGGTTAAGGGTGCAGTAAAAATCGCAGATCGGCGTTGTCCACGCGGGTGGCCAGGGCCGTACGGGGGAAGGGCGTCACCCGTCAGGCGTACAGGTCCCGCAGCCGTACCGAGAGGCAGGTGACGCAGCCTTCGAGCTTCTCGAACTCCCCGATGTCCACCGGCACCGGCGCGTAGCCGAGGTCCGCGAACAGCTCCGCGGTCTTCGGCGCGCTCGCCGCCATCAGCAGCCGGTCCCCGCCGAGCAGCACCACGTGTGCCCCGGATTCCTCCGGCACCGGCAGGAAGCGGGGGAACAGCGACGGCGCGTCCAGGTTCGGGAGGTGTCCGACGACCGTCCCGTCCGGCAGCGCCGTCACCGCCGACTTCAGGTGCAGCACCTTGCTCACGGGCACGCCGACGACCCGGGCGCCCAGCGGTTCGAACGTTGCCCGGAGCTGTTGGATCCCGGCCGAGTTGGTGCGCCCACCGCGGCCCACGTACACGGTGTCGCCGACCTTGAGCACGTCTCCGCCGTCCAGTGTGCCCGGCTCCCAGATCCAGTTCACCGAACAGCCCAGAGCGGCCACGGCCTCCTCGACCCCGGCGGTCTCCGCGCGCCGGGACTCGGCACCGGACCGGGCGATCAGGGCCACGTTCCGGTACATGACGACCGTGTCCTCGACGAACACGGAGTCGGGGCAGTCGTCGGCCGGGTCCACCTCGACCGTCTCCCAGCCGTGGCCGCGCAGCGCCCCGGTGTACGCCTCCCACTGCTCCACCGCGCGATCGACGTCGACGCCCTCCCGCTCGATGTGTGTCACCAGCCCTTCGGCCAGTCGGGGGCTGGGACGGCGGACGAGGGCCTTCTTGCTGGACACGAGCGTGACTCCGTATCGGACGGGGCATGTCTGGCATCGTTGCCGAGGGCGCCGGTGGGCCGGCCGGTCTCCCGCGGGTGGCGGCGCAGCCATCATGCAGGGAGAACCCGGTCCGGGCCACCCCCGGCGGCGATGAGATCCACCACCGGTAACCAACCGGACCGCCCGGGTCCATGCCGCCCCGGTTCGTACCGGTGGAGGGTCGGGCCCGGTCAGCCGACGGCGTCCGGTGCGGTTTCCCTCAGTCCGCCCCCCTCCATCAGCAGCCATCGCGTGATCCCGACCGACTCCAGGAACGGCAGGTCGTGGCTGGCCACGATCAGCGCCCCCTCGTAGGACTCCAGGGCAGTGGTGAGCCGGCGGACGCTCGCGATGTCGAGGTTGTTGGTCGGCTCGTCCAGCATCAGCAGCTGGGGCGCGGGCTCGGCCAGCATCAGCGCGGCCAGTGCCGCCCGGAAACGCTCGCCGCCGGAGAGCGTCAGCGCCTTCTGGTCGGCGCGGGCACCCCGGAACAGGAAGCGGGCGAGCCTCGCCCGGATCCGGTTGTTGGTGGCACCCGGCGCGAAGCGGGCCACGTTCTCGGCGACGCTGAGCTCGTCGTCGAGGACGTCGAGCCGTTGCGGCAGGAACCGCAGCGGGACCTGTGCCGTCGCCTCGCCGGACACCGGCGGAAGCTCGCCCGCGACGGTGCGCAGCAGCGTCGTCTTGCCCGCGCCGTTGCGCCCGATCAGCGCGACCCGCTCGGGGCCCCGCAGCTCGAAGTCGCCGCCCGCCCGGGTGCCGTACGCGAGTTCCAGATCCCTGAGGGTGAGGACGGTGCGTCCCGGTGGTACGGCCGTGTGCGGCAGGTCGACGCGGATCTCGTCGTCGTCCCGTACGGCCTCCACCGCCTCGTCGAGCCGCTCCTTGGCTTCGGCGAGCTTCTCCTCGTGCATGACGCGGTGCTTGCCCGCGGACTCCTGTGCCGCGCGCTTGCGGGCGCCCATCACGATCTTCGGTTCGCGTTTGCTGTCCCACATCTTCTGCCCGTACCGCTTGCGGCGGGCCAGTTTTACCTGGGCGTCCGCCAGTTCGCGCTTCTGCTTGCGCAGATCCGACTCGGCGACCCGCACCATGCGTTCGGCCGCCTCCTGTTCGCTCGCGAGTGCCTCCTCGTAGGCCGAGTAGTTGCCGCCGTACCAGGTGACCCCTCCGGAGCGCAGATCGGCGATCTGGTCGACCAGCTCCAGGAGTTCGCGGTCGTGACTGACCACGATCATGACACCCGGCCAGTCCTCGACGGCCGTGTACAGCCGCCTGCGCGCGTACAGGTCGAGATTGTTGGTGGGTTCGTCGAGCAGCAGTACGTCGGGCCGGCGCAGCAGCAGCGCGGCCAGCCGCAGCAGCACCGACTCGCCGCCCGAGACCTCGCCGATGGTGCGGTCCAACCCGATGTGTGTGAGGCCGAGTTCACCGAGGGTGGCCAGGGCGCGCTCCTCCACGTCCCAGTCGTCGCCGACGGTCTCGAAGTGCGCCTCGGCCACGTCGCCCGCCTCGATGGCGTGCAGCGCGGCGCGCTGCGCGGCGATGCCGAGCGCGTCGTCGACCCTCAGCGCGGTGTCGAGCGTCACGTTCTGCGGCAGGTATCCCACCTCGCCGACGACGCGTACGGTGCCGTCGGCCGACCGGAGTTCACCGGCGATGAGTTTCAACAGGGTTGATTTCCCTGACCCGTTGGCGCCGATGAGTCCGGTCCGGCCGGGGCCGAAGGCGGCGTTGAGGCCCTCGAAGAGGGGGGTGCCGTCGGGCCAGGTGAAGGACAGGGAGGTACAGGTGAGGGATGTGGACATGCGGGCCTCCGCGCGGTTGCGTGATGCGGTCGGGTGCAAACGCGTATCGAGACACCGCGGGACGACAGGCCGAGCGGGGGGTCCGGGCAGGAAAGAAGCCCTGTTCCGCAAGGACGGCTCGTACGCCGAGGTCGCACGCGGCGTGCACACCACACAGGTGTGACGCGGTGTCTCAGAACCTCAGACGAGCAACGTCCCTCTCCGATCGACGGCAACAGAAGCGCTGTACACGCTACGAGGGGCCCGATCCACTGTCAACGCGTTTTCCGCGGAGGGGCGGGGTGGGCAGGCGGAGGGCCGAAGGGGCCGACGGGTGGCTCAGCCGGCGAACGGCCCGCCGGCGCTGAAGGCCAGCCCCGCGAAGCGCTCGCCGATGCGACGGTGCGCGGCGGCGTCCGGGTGCAGCGCGTCGGGCAGCGGCAGCTCGGCGTGGTCCGCCTCGCCGTAGAGCTCGCGACCGTCCAGGTGGTACAGGTTCGGGTCGTCGGCAGCCCGCTGTCTCACCAGCCGGGCCAGCTCCTCCCGTACGACGTTGAGGGTGAGCTTGCCGGCGGCCCGTTCCTCGGGGTTCCCCATGGCCACGAACCGGAGCCGGCCCTCGCCGATCGTGCTGAAGTCGGGGACGCTCGGGCCCGGGGTGTCCTCGTGAAGGGGGCACAGGATCGGCGAGACCACCAGCAGGGGCGTCGTCGGATGGCCGTCGCGGATGGTGTCGAGGAAGCCGTGCACCGCCGGGACGAAGGCACGCAACCGCAATAGGTCGGCGTTGACCAGGTTGATCCCGATCTTGACGCTGATCAGGTCCGCGGGGGTGTCCCGCATCGCCCGCGCGGTGAACGGGTCGAGCAGCGCGCTGCCGCTCAGCCCCAGGTTGACCAGGTCCACCCCGCCGAGGGAGGCGGCCAGCGCCGGCCAGGTGGTGGTCGGGCTCGCGGCGTCGGACCCGTGGCTGATCGAGCTGCCGTGGTGCAGCCACACCCTGCGGTCCCCGCCGGCCACCGGCTCCACGGGAGCGTCGGTGCGCAGGGCGACCAACTGGGTCATCTCGTTGTGCGGGAGCCAGATCTCGACGCGCTTGTCATGGTCCGGGAGCCCGGTGAAGCGGACGGTGCCGACGGGGCCCGGCCGCAGGTCGGCGGAGCCCGTGGCCATGTTCACCAGCATGACGTTCCCACCGGTGACCTCGGCCTGCCCGGCCGGTTCGCCGTCGATCAGCAGGTCGTAGACGCCGTCCGGACGGGGCGGGGCGCCCTCGTAGGCCATCTTGGTACGGAGCGCGTCCAGCTCGACGGCGGTGGCCCGGGTGCGGAACACCAGCCGGACGCCGGACGGTTGCGCCTCCGCCGTCTTCAGCTGATCGTCGGGAACCTGCGCGCGGGCCCGAGCGGGCAACCGGTGCGGCTGCACTCCCCGGGCGGTCCGCTCCAGCTCGAGCGCGCCGCGCAGCAGCTCTTCGGTGAGCGGGGTGGTGATCCAGCCCTCTGCCGGGGGCGTCGGTGAGGAGCCGGGGCCGCGGGGGGTGGGGGCACTCATGAGCGCAGGCTGTCAACCGGATGGGTGATCCGCAAACGTTTTTCCGGGCACGGACACCCGGCTCGCCCGGAGCCGTGGCTCAGCAGGCGTCGCGGATCAGTTCCGCGAGGTCGTGGTCCAGGTCGAGCTGAAGGTGCTCCAGGCCGGCCGGCACGAGTGCGCTGGTGGCCTCGAGGAATTCACGGATCTCACCCGAGCGGACATGGACGATGGCGGTTCCCTCGGGCGCGTGGAACTCCAGCGCCGTCCGGTCGTAGCCGTACGGCCGCACCCGCACGTCGCCGTGGCCCTCGGGCTCGTGCAGCCCCGCGGTGAGCAGTTCGCGGGCGAAGGTCCAGCAGACCTCTACGCCCTCCAGGGTGGCGGGGGCCGGGAAGGTCATATGAACGGCGAACGGGTCGCTCCGGTCGTAGTGCAGGGTGGCGGGAATGCTCGGCATCCGCGGCGCGGCGGCGACGAGCCGGGCCTCGACGGGCTGCTCGATGACGGTGGACAACGCCTTGCTCCCTCGTGACGGCTCAACGGCTTCCGGGCGGATAGGGCGGCCCACTCAAAGAGACGACGGAATCAGCCAATCCGTGCCCACCAGAACAGAGTGACCTCTGTCACCGTCTTCATGCATCCGAGTGGCCGGAGTCTTCCGGGGGTGGTACGCACCGCTTGCGCGGGGCCCCGCCCCGTCGCGAAAAGATCCCGGACCCGTAGGCTCGTCGCCACCATGACGAGCGTACGCATCCCCGCGGACTGGCCCACGACCGAGGAGCAGGCCCGCGCGGTCCAGGACGGACTGCGCGGACGGGTGGTGCTCGACGAGCCCGGCCCGCCGCCCGGAACGGGCCGCGTCACCGGGGTGGACGTGGCGTACGACGACGAGCGGGACCTCGTCGCGGCGGCGGCCGTGGTCCTGGACGCGGGCAGCCTGGAGGTCGTGGCCGAGGCCACGGCCGTCGGCCGGATCTCCTTCCCGTACGTTCCGGGCCTGCTCGCCTTCCGGGAGATCCCCACCGTCCTCGCCGCCCTCGACGCCCTGCCGTGCCCGCCGGGACTGGTCGTCTGCGACGGCTACGGACTCGCCCACCCCCGCCGCTTCGGTCTCGCCAGCCATCTCGGGGTGCTCACCGGTCTGCCGACGATCGGCGTCGCCAAGAACCCCTTCACCTTCACTTTCACGACCCCGGCGACCCCGCGCGGCAGCACGGCTCCGCTGCTCGCCGGGGTCGAGGAGGTCGGCCTCGCCCTGCGCACCCGGGACGCCGTCAAGCCGGTCTTCGTCTCGGTCGGCCACCGCGTGACCCTCGCCAACGCCCGCGTCCACACCCTCGCGCTGACCCCCACGTACCGCCTCCCGGAAACCACCCGCAGAGCGGACGCCCTGTGCCGCCGGGCCCTGCGGGAGGCGGGGAAGGCGTCGGGCACCGGCGTCTAGGCGGTTCCCTGCCGCTCGTCCTGCTTCTCCCTCGCGTCCGGCTCGATGCGCCAGCGCCCCACCCGGCGGTACTCCGAGTCGTAGATCTCCGACCCGTCCCCGGGCTTCATCGGGTAGTGGCGCAGGTTCCCGCCCCAGTACCGCAGGATCCGCCCCAGCTCACCCGCGGGATCCTTGGCCAACGCCTCGTCGTCCATGCTCACTTCGAGAAGAAATCGCATGCCCTCAATTGTTTCATCGAACTCCCCTTTGAGACTTGGGCAGCGGGTACGAACGGGCCGCAGGGGGTGAGCGTCCAGAAGTCTCAACTCCGGGTTGGCGCGGGGTGCGGCCGGGTTCAGGACGGGCGGGTCGCGACGACGCGGAAGCGGATGCCCGCGGCCCGCAGCCGCTCGATCAGCGGATCGCCCATCGACACCGCGGTGGTGACCTGTCCCGACGTCGGCGGGAGGTCGTCGAAGGCCAGGCAGAGCGCCGCCTCGGCGAGCATCTTCGCCGTCTCGTCGTAGCCGGGGTCACCGCCCGCGACCTCCGTGAAGACCCGCCGTCCGCCGCCCTCGCCCACGAAGCGGACGGTGAACCAGCTCCTGGCGCGCTTCTCGGGCCCCGGCCCGTCACCGGGCGCCAGCCGGTCGGACAGGCGGCGCCGCAGGGGCGGCAGTTGAGCCGCCGCGACCAGCGCGGCCACGGCCGCGACCCCGCCCACCGCGAACGGCAGGTGCCGGACGGCCGCGTAGTGCCGGTAGCGGAAGTCGGGCCCGTACCGGTCGAGCGCCTTCGCCGACCGGCGCACGATCCGCGCGTCGATGGTCGGCAGGGGCAGCGCCCAGGCGCCAACCTCGGGGGCGTAGCGCGGCCCGCCCGACGGTGCCGACACCCGGCGCCCCACCAGCCGCGGCTCGTGCCGCCGCCGGTCCCGGGCCGCCGCGCGGAGCTGCCGGTGCCGGGCGAACTGGCCCAGCGCCGAGGCGAAGGTCCCGCCCGAGAAGGTGGCGTCGGCGGTCACGAAACCGTCCACCGTCAGCGGCACTCCCTCCGGCAGCTGCCGCACGGTGAAATAGGCGCCCAGGTCGTGCGGAACCGAGTCGAAGCCGCAGGCGTGCACCAGGCGCGCGCCGGTCTCCCGCGCGCGTGCGTCGTGGCGGACGTACATCAGGTCCACGAACTCCGGTTCACCGGTGAGGTCGAGGTAGTCGGTGCCGGTGTCCGCGCAGGCGGCGACGAGTTCCTCGCCGTAGGTCACGTAGGGGCCCACGGTCGTGGCCACCACGCGCGCGTGTTCGGCGAGCGTGTGCAACGAGGCCGGGTCGTACACGTCCGCCCGCAGCAGTCCGATCTCCGGATCGCCGGACAGCCGTTCCAGCCGCTCCCTCAGGCGTTCCAGCTTCTCGGGGAGCGGCCCGCGATCGCCCAGCGCAGACCGGAGGGCGCGTGGGCGGCGAGGTACTCGGCGGTGAGCGTCCCGACGAAGCCTGTGGCTCCGAAGAGCACGATGTCGTAGGGACGGTCGTCCGTCCTGTTCAGCCTGTTCATGACACCCCTTGTCGTGGCGCCCCGGTGATCGTGACGCCCCTTGGCTCCGCAATCGTGCCGCTCTCGGTGGCCGAGGCTAGCGTGAGGTGTGCGGAGCCCGACGACGAGCCCGGAGGAAGCCGATGGCCGTGCCCAGGAACACCCTGAAGAAGTGGGAAAAAGCGCGCGTGTACGCCCTGGGTCTGCCGGGAGCCGCGGAGGACCGTTCCCGGGGTGAGGCCGTCGCGAAGGTCGGCAAGAAGGTGTGCGTCTTCCTCGGCGTCGACGACGGCAGCCACCCGCTCGGGATCACCGTGCAGCTCAGGGACGAGACGGCCCACGCCCACGCTCCGAGCTGCCCGGGTGCCGAGTCCGCCGGCTACGGCCTGGGCAGGCCCGGCTGGGTGAGTGTCCCGCTGGAGCCGCAGGGCGTCCGCGGCCGGGCCGCTCTGCGACTGGGTGAGAGGAGAGCTGCCGCACCAGCGCGCCGAAGCGCCTGGCGGCGGAACTCGACGACCATGGGGAAACGCTGAGCCGGGCGGGAACGCGGCGAGGAGCGCACCGTAGAGTGGCCGAAACGCATGACTGAGCGCTTGCTCGGCCCTCTTGTGCCGGATGGAACGTCTTCTTAGCATCACTGGTGTTACATCAGTTGTGTCACAGCTGGGAGTGCGATGACGAAGGTATCGACGCAGGGGCCGCTCACCGGCGTGCGCGTGGTCGAGCTGGCCGGGATCGGCCCCGGCCCGTTCGCCGCCATGCTCCTCGCCGACCTGGGCGCCGACGTCGTCCGAGTGGACCGCCCCGGCACCCCGGTGCTCGCGATCGATGCCGCGTACGACGTCACCAACCGAAACAAGCGCTCCGTGGTCGTCGACCTGAAGGCTCCCGACGGGGCCGACCACGTCCTCGACCTGGTCGAACGCGCCGACGTCCTCCTCGAGGGCTACCGCCCCGGCGTCGCCGAGCGCCTCGGCGTCGGCCCCGGGGACTGCCACGTCCGGAACCCGCGCCTCGTCTACGGCCGGATGACCGGCTGGGGTCAGCAGGGCCCGCTCGCCGACCGCGCGGGGCACGACATCGCGTACATCGCCCGCACCGGCACCCTCGGCATGGTCGGCAGCCCCGACCGGCCACCGGCCGTCCCGGCAAACCTGCTCGGCGACTACGCGGGCGGCTCCCTCTACCTCGTCGTCGGCGTCCTCGCCGCGCTGCACCACGTACGTGCGGGCGGCACCGGGCAGGTGGTCGACGCCGCCATCGTGGACGGCACCGCCCACCTGTCCGCGATGATCCACGGCATGCTCGCCGCCGGCGGCTGGCAGGACCGGCGCGGCGCCAACCTCCTCGACGGCGGATGCCCGTACTACGGCACCTACGGGACGGCCGACGGCGGGTACATGACGGTCGGCGCGCTGGAGCCGCAGTTCTACGCCGAGTTCCTCCGGCTCCTCGGCACCGAGGACGGCACGGACGGACCGAGCGGCGCGGACGGACCGGACCGCTCCGGGGCCCGCGAGGGCGACTGGTCCGGAGCCCACGGGGACGTCACCCGGTGGCCCGCGCTCCGCGAGCACGTCGCCGCCCGCTTCAAGACCCGCACCCGCGACGAGTGGACCGCCGTCTTCGACGGCTCCGACGCGTGCGTGGCCCCCGTCCTGTCGCTGCGCGAGGCCCCGCACGACCCGCACCTCGCCGCCCGCGGCACCTTCACCCACCACGGCGGCATCACCCAGCCCGCACCGGCCCCGCGGTTCTCCGCCACCCCCACCACCGTCCGCACCGGGCCCGCCCGGCCGGGCGCCGACACCGACGACGTGGCCCGCGACTGGGATGTACCCCGACTGCTGTCCGCGCCCCGAAACCCTCAGTGAAAGGCCATCCCGTGAGCACCGAAGCGTACGTGTACGACGCGATCCGCACCCCGCGCGGGCGCGGCAAGGCGAACGGCGCCCTGCACGGCACCAAGCCCGTCGACCTGGTCGTCGGCCTCATCCACGAGATCCGCGACCGCTTCCCCGGCCTCGACCCGGCCGCCGTCGACGACATCGTGCTCGGTGTCGTCGGCCCCGTCGGCGACCAGGGCTCCGACATCGCCCGGATCGCCGCCATCGCCGCCGGACTGCCCGACACCGTCGCCGGCGTCCAGGAGAACCGCTTCTGCGCCTCCGGCCTCGAGGCCGTCAACATGGCCGCCGCCAAGGTGCGTTCCGGCTGGGAGGACCTCGTGCTGGCCGGCGGCGTGGAGTCGATGTCCCGGGTGCCGATGGCCTCGGACGGCGGCGCCTGGTTCAACGACCCGATGACCAACCTCGCCACGAACTTCGTCCCCCAGGGCATCGGCGCCGACCTGATCGCCACCATCGAGGGCTTCTCGCGCCGGGACGTCGACGAGTACGCGGCCCTGTCGCAGGAACGGGCGGCCACCGCGTGGAAGGAGAACCGCTTCGCGCGGTCCGTCGTCCCCGTGAAGGACCGCAGCGGACTCGTCGTCCTGGACCACGACGAGCATCTGCGCCCCGGCACCACCGCCGACTCGCTTGCGGGACTCAAGCCGTCCTTCGCGGACATCGGCGACCTGGGCGGCTTCGACGCGGTGGCGCTGCAGAAGTACCACTGGGTGGAGCGGATCGACCACGTCCACCACGCGGGGAACTCCTCCGGCATCGTGGACGGCGCCTCCCTTGTCGCCATCGGCTCCAAGGAGGTCGGTGAGCGCTACGGGCTCACCCCCCGCGCGCGGGTCGTCTCCGCCGCCGTGTCCGGCTCCGAGCCCACCATCATGCTCACCGGCCCCGCCCCCGCCACCCGCAAGGCACTCGCCAGGGCGGGCCTGACCATCGACGACATCGACCTCGTCGAGATCAACGAGGCGTTCGCGGCGGTCGTGCTCCGCTTCGTCAAGGACATGGGCCTGTCGCTGGACAGGGTCAACGTGAACGGCGGCGCCATCGCGCTCGGCCACCCGCTCGGCGCCACCGGCGCGATGATCCTCGGCACCCTCGTCGACGAACTCGAACGCCAGGACAAGCGCTACGGCCTCGCCACCCTGTGCGTGGGCGGCGGCATGGGCATCGCCACCATCGTCGAGCGCATCTGAACCCCAGCGACCCACCCGCGACTTCTTACGGAGACCCCCTCATGACCGAGAGCACCACCATCCGCTGGGAACAGGACGACACCGGCGTCGTCACCCTCGTCCTCGACGACCCCCACCAGTCCGCGAACACCATGAACCAGGCGTTCCGCGACTCGCTCGCCGTGATCACCGACCGCCTGGAGGCGGAGCTCCAGGCCGACCCGGACTCCCTCCGCGGCATCATTCTCACCTCCGCCAAGAAGACCTTCTTCGCGGGCGGCGACCTGCGCGACCTGATCAGGGTCACCCCCGACACGGCGCAGGACCTGTTCGACGGCGGCCTGGCGATCAAGCGGCAGCTGCGCCGCATCGAGACACTCGGCAAGCCGGTCGTCGCGGCGATCAACGGCGCCGCCCTGGGCGGCGGTTACGAACTCGCCCTCGCCTGCCACCACCGCGTCGCCCTCGACGCGCCCGACTCCAAGATCGGCTGCCCCGAGGTCACCCTGGGCCTGCTCCCCGGGGGCGGCGGCGTCGTCCGCACCGTCCGACTGCTCGGCATCGCCGACGCCCTGCTGAAGGTGCTGCTCCAGGGCACCCAGTACAGCCCGCGACGCGCCCTGGAGAACGGCCTCGTCGACGAGGTGGCCGACACCCGCGACGACCTGCTGGCCAAGGCCCGCGCCTTCATCGACGCGCACCCCGAGTCCGCCCAGCCCTGGGACCGGCCCGGCTACCGCATCCCGGGCGGCACCCCGGCCCACCCCAAGTTCGCCGCCAACCTGCCCGCCTTCCCGGCCAACCTGCGCAAGCAGACGAACGGCGCCCCCTACCCGGCGCCGCGCAACATCCTCGCCGCCGCCGTCGAGGGCGCCCAGGTCGACTTCGAGACCGCCCAGGTCATCGAGGCCCGCTACTTCGTCGAGCTGGCCGCCGGACAGACGTCGAAGAACATGATCCAGGCGTTCTTCTTCGATCTCCAGGCCGTCAACTCCGGCGCCAACCGCCCCCAGGGCATCGAGCCCCGCCAGGTCCGTAAGGTCGCCGTGCTCGGCGCCGGGATGATGGGCGCCGGCATCGCCTACTCGTGCGCACGCGCGGGCATCGACGTGGTCCTGAAGGACGTCACGCGGGAGGCGGCGGCCAAGGGCAGGCAGTACTCCGAGAAGCTGTGTGCCAAGGCCGTCTCCCGGGGCCGGACGACCCAGGAGAAGGCCGACGCGCTCCTCGCGCGGATCACGCCCACCGCCGAGGTGCGGGACCTGGCCGGCTGCGACGCGGTCATCGAGGCCGTCTTCGAGGACACCGCCCTCAAGCACAAGGTGTTCCAGGAGATCCAGAACGTCGTCGCCCCCGACGCGCTCCTGTGCTCCAACACCTCCACCCTCCCCATCACCGCGCTCGCCGAAGGCGTCGAACGCCAGGGCGACTTCATCGGGCTGCACTTCTTCTCGCCCGTCGACAAGATGCCGCTCGTCGAGATCATCAAGGGCGAGCGGACGGGGGACGAGGCGCTCGCCCGCGCCTTCGACCTGGTCCGGCAGATCAAGAAGACGCCGATCGTCGTCAACGACTCGCGCGGCTTCTTCACCTCGCGCGTCATCGGCCATTTCATCAACGAGGGTGTCGCCATGGTCGGCGAGGGCGTCGAGCCCGCCTCCGTCGAACAGGCCGCCGCCCAGGCGGGCTACCCCGCCAAGGTGCTGTCCCTGGTGGACGAGCTGACCCTCACCCTGCTGCGCAGGATCCGGGCAGAGTCCAGGCGGGCCGTCGAGGAGGCCGGAGGTACCTGGACCGAGCACCCCGCCGACGCCGTCATCGACCGCATGGTCGACGAGTTCGACCGCCCCGGCCGTGCCGCCAGCGCCGGCTTCTACACGTACAAGAAGGACGGCGGGCGCGACGCCCTGTGGCCCGGCCTGCGGGAACACTTCACCAAGCCCGGGTACGAGATCCCGTTCCGGGACATGCAGGAGCGGATGCTGTTCTCCGAGGCGCTGGACACGGTCCGGCTGCTGGAGGAGGGCGTGCTGACCTCGGTCGCCGACGCCAACATCGGCTCCCTTCTCGGCATCGGCTTCCCCGGCTGGACCGGCGGTGTCCTGCAGTACATCAACGGCTACGAGGGCGGCGCCGGGGAAGCGGCGGGCCTGCCCGGATTCGTGGCACGCGCGCGTGAACTCGCCGAGCGCTACGGCGAGCGCTTCGCGCCGCCGGCGCTGCTGGTGGCCAAGGCGGAGAAGGGGGAGCGGTTCACGGACGCCGGCTGAGGCGCCCGAGGAAGACCTGACGGGGGCGGGACGGGAACGCGGGCCCGTCCCGCCCCCGTTCCCGCCCCACCCCCGTTCACTCTCCGTCGTCGAGCCACCCCCGCAGCTCCTCGCGCAGCGACCGCTGAAACGTCGTGAGCAGCGCCTGCACCACGAGCGGATGCATATGGGCGGACAGCGATTTCACGTCCCGCGTGTCCCGCTCCGCCACCGCGTCCCGCAACAGCCGCGACAGGTCCTGGGCGGCCGCGCGCGCATGCTCGGTGAGCGCCGCGCGGGCCTCGAGGATCGTCTCGTGCGACAGCGGTACGTCCAGCAGTTCGACGCCGAGCCGCAGCAGACCGGCGTCGACCCGGAAGTCCTCGCCGTCCCGCTCGACGACGCTCAGCGCGGCCAGCCGCTGCAGATCCTCCTCGCCCAGCGCACGCCCCGCCCGCCGCTCCAACTCCTCGCGCGGCACCCTCTCCACCGTGCCGGGCGCCCAGGAGGCCACCACCGCACGCTGGATCGCCAGGTCCCGTACGCTCAGATCCGGCGGCAACTGCCCCAGATATCGTTCGATGGCCGCCAGCGTCATGCCCTGCCGCTGCAACTCCTCGATCAGCGCCAGCCGGGCCAGGTGCTCCTGCCCGTAGTGACCGACGCGACGCGGCCCGATCACCGGTGGCGGCAGCAGCCCCCTGCTGCCGTAGAACCGGACCGTCCGCACCGTGACCCCGGCCTTCGCCGCCAGCTCGTCGATCGTGAGGGCCGGCCCCTCGATGTCGGTCGTCATGTACAGCAGTATCACTGTCCCACCAACCGTGCGACACCTCACCCGCCCTCGCCCGCCCCGACCGTCAGTGCCGGCGCCTACGGTGGCGTCATGTCGGGGATCACATGGGTCAGGGGGACGCCACCGCGCCGTCGGTGAAGGGCGTCGAGATCATCCGGCGCCTCGGTGCACATGCCGCGCATCGGCTGCGGACTGGCCGGGGGCAAGTGGCCGCGTCGAACCGCTGATCACCGAGCGGCTGGTCCGGCAGGGGATGCCCGTGACGACGTACGACCACGGGGCTGAGCGCTCCGGGCGCGGTTCCCTCGACGCGTGCGGAGAAGGGACCCTCCGATCACGATCCGGCCGTCGATCGACAGGACAATGACTGCTCGGAGGTGAATTTCACGCCACACGTGGTAGGGGCTTGTCTGGGGGAGTGAAGCTCTGCCCATCGGCTCGACGAAAGGTGCCGCCTGTGACGCAGGAACAATCCCGCGACAAGGACCATACGGCAGGCCCGGGCCGGCTTCGGGAACGGGACTCACCGGACGTGGAAACCCTCGCACCGACCGGGTGGTGTTCGGTGTCACGGCCGTGCTCACCGTCGCGTTCGTCGTGTGGGGCGCCACAGCCACCGACTCGCTCAAGAACGTCTCGAGCAGCGCGCTCACCGGTCTGATGCACAACGGCGGCTGGGCGTTCATGCTGGCCGCCTCCGGCTTCGTGGTCTTCGCCCTCTGGCTCGCGGTCAGCCGTTACGGAAAGATCCATCTCGGCGCCGAGGGTGAGGAACCCGAGTTCCGCACGGTCTCGTGGGTCGCGATGATGTTCAGCGCGGGTATGGGAATCGGCCTGATGTTCTACGGCGTCAGCGAGCCCTTGGCGCATTACATCACCGCGCCGCCGGGCACCGACCCGGCCGACTCGGGCGAGCGCATGGAACTGGCCATGGCGACCACCCTCTTCCACTGGACGCTGCACCCGTGGGGGATCTACGCCGTGGTCGGCCTGGCCATCGCCTACAACACCTTCCGCAGGCGGCGCCGGCAGACCATCAGCGCGGTCTTCACCCCGCTCATCGGGACGAAGCACGCCAACGGAGCCGTCGGCCGCGTCATCGACATCCTCGCGATCGTGGCGACCATCTTCGGCTCGGCTGCCTCCCTGGGCCTCGGCGCGCTGCAGATCGGCTCCGGCATGCGGGAACTGGAGTGGATGGACAAGGTGAGCACGGGGCTGCTGGTCGGCATCATCGCGGTGCTCACGGTCGCGTTCGTCGCCTCCGCCGTGTCGGGCGTGGAGAGGGGCATCCAGTGGCTGTCCAACACCAACATGGTGCTGGCACTGGTGCTCGCCCTGTTCGTGTTCGCGGCCGGCCCGACGATCCTCGTCCTCGACCTGGTGCCCACCTCCATCTTCGGCTACCTGGGCGACCTGCCCCAGCTGGCCGGCCGCACGGAGGTCAGCGCCGGTGAGGGAGTGGCGGACTGGCTGGGCAGCTGGACCGTCTTCTACTGGGCGTGGTGGATCTCCTGGACGCCGTTCGTCGGTATGTTCATCGCCCGCATCAGCCGGGGCCGCACGATACGACAGTTCATCGGCGGAGTCATCCTCGTGCCCAGCACGGTCAGCCTGATCTGGTTCGCGATCTTCGGCGGTACCGCGATGCGGCTCCAGGAGCAGGGCCGGCTCGGTGAGCAGGCGACCCCCGAGGGCCAGCTGTTCGCGGTGCTTCAGGAGTACCCCATCGCCACGGCCGCGAGCCTCCTGGTGATGATCCTCGTAGGCATCTTCTTCGTCTCGGGCGCGGATGCGGCCTCGGTCGTCATGGGCTCCCTCTCGCAGCACGGGACGCTCGAACCGGGCCGCCTGGTGGTGGTGTTCTGGGGCATGGTCACCGGAGCCGTCGCCGCGATCATGCTGCTGGTGGGCAGCGGACAGGGCGACGCGCTGACCGGCCTGCAGAACCTCACGATCCTCGCGGCGGCCCCGTTCGTCATCGTGATGATCATGATGTGCGTGGCGCTCATGCGCGATCTGCGCCGCGACCCGCTCATCGTGCGGGGCGAGATGGCCTCCGAGGCGGTCGACATGGCTGTCATCGCGGGTCACACGAAGTACGACGGCGACTTCGAACTCCGTATCGGCCCCGGCGCGGGGACGGACGTGGAGGGAGACCCGATCGGCAAGCACTGACCGTCGACGCCGCTCCGTCGGCCACCGCGTCAGCGGACGGGCAGGCCACCCCGCTTCCACGGGGGCGGCCGGCCCGGTGCGTCACGGCGGCCAGGGACCGGTCGCCGGGACTCACCTCGGGGTAGCCGGTCCCGCTGCCTCCTCCGTGCATCCCAGGCCACGGCGACGCCCGCGCCGCCGTGGCCGTAGTGGTGCACCAGGGTCCGTCCGCCCGGCAGCGGTTCGCGTGCGATGCGGACGGCGCCCCGGGCGGACCGCAGCCCCACCCGGTGCGGTTTCTCCACCACGACCGGTTGTCCCCGCACCGGCCGCACCGCCGGATCCGGTAGGAGCGCGCGCCCCCGGCCCCGCGCAGCCCCGGCAGCCGCTCGGCGGCCCAGGTGCCGGCCTCGTCCAGCGCGGTCTCGCCCAGTACCCCTTCGACCACCCGTACGCCGGTGACCTCCGGCCGCGCCGCCGGCTCCTTGCACACGTCCAGCGACCGCAGCGCCCACGCGCGCACCGGCGCCGGCAGCTCGATCCGGTACGGCCACCACAGCACCGCGGCAACCACCGAGGTGGTCCGCCGGACCGGTTCCCGCCTCCACGGCCGCACCCGAGCGCCCCGCTCGGTGAGGACGACGGCCGTCGTGAACCGGACGAGCCCGCCACCGATCACGCGGACATCGAAGGCCGGTTCGTTTTTCACGGAGGGGCGTCAACGGAACATGTCATGCCGTGCTCATGTCCGTCCGACTGCGGCAATACTCACCGTATGTCTGCCGAGTACGCGACCTTCGGCCTGACACCGGCGATCCGTGCCGGTGAACTCCTCTCCGGCGGTGACTATCAGGTCCACCGGGACTTCGTCGACTTCGTCGTCGACGGATGCCCGCTGCTGTTCCGCCTCTCCGACCTCGACGCCGTCTCCCCGCTCGCCTCCGACGTGCCGTCCGCCATCTTCACCGCCCAGGTCCGCAGCCTGCTGCTGGAGACCGAGCCCCCGCTGCCGTCCGGCCGGTACATCGTCTACGGCTGCCCCGACTGCGAGGACCTCGCCTGCGGCGCGGTGACCGCCGCCATCGAACGGGACGGCGAGGACTACATCTGGCGGGACTTCGCCTGGCAGACCGACGAGCACGCTGACCTGGAACGCAACGGCTACCACGGCCTGGGCCCGTTCCGCTTCCGCGGCACCGACTACCGCACGGCCCTCGACGCCCTGCTGGACGGCGCCGGCGGCACCCGCCGCCGTGTCCTGCTGATCGGCGCCCGCGTCGCCCTGCTCGCCAGGCTCGCCGCGGCCCTGCGCACCCTCGGCGTCGGCGCCGACATCGCCCACGACGCCGACGGCGTCCCCGCCGGCGAACTGCGCGGCTACAGCGCCGTGGTCTTCGGCCGGTCGGCCGGCGCCGCCGAACGGGACGCCGTACGCGGCGCGTTCGCCGCCGCCGGCGTCGACGTGCCCTGCGTCGACGGCCTCGCCCCGGTCGTCCCCCTCCTCGTCGCCCAGACCGAACACGCCCTGGACCGCAGCCCGCCCGAGCAGCGCCGCCTCACCGCTCTGACCGCCCCGGCCTCCGCGGCCGGTGCCGTGGCGGAGGTCGAGATCACCTCGTCCTGCCGGGTACGGCTCACCGCGTACCGCGTCGACCGCCTCTCCCGCCCCCGCACCCACGAACTCTTCGACGGCGTCCTGGAACCGGGACTCCACCGCATCCCCCTGGACGCGAAGGCGGTGAAGGGGGAGTCCTACCTGGTGGCCCGCACCGCCGGGACGGTACGGACGACGCCGGTGGGGCGGTGAGGACCAGGGCCCGGGGGAAGCGGAACGACGTCCGTGCGGCGGTCGGAACCGGCGCGCCGACGGATGCGCCCGGAGGCTAGGATCGGCGGTCTGATGACTGCCACCCTCGTCGCCAAGAACCTCTCCGCCGGCCATGGCGACCGCTCCCTGTTCAGCGGCCTCGACCTCGTCGTCGCCCCCGGCGACGTGATCGGCCTGGTCGGCGCCAACGGCGCCGGCAAGTCCACGCTGTTGCGCCTGCTCGCCGGCCTCACCGCGCCGGAGCAGGGCGAGCTGCGCCTCTCCCCGCCCACGGCGACCGTCGGGCACCTCCCGCAGGAGCCGGAGCGCCGGCCCGGCGAGACCGTCCGGGAGTTCCTGGCCCGCCGTACCGGTGTCGCCGAGGCCCAGCGGACCATGGACGGGGCGACCCAGGCCCTGGTCGACGGGGCGCCCGGCGCCGACGACGCGTACGCCGACGCCCTGGAGCGGTGGCTGTCCCTGGGCGGCGCCGACCTCGACGAGCGCACCGAGGAGGTCACCGCCTCCCTCGGCCTGACCGTCGGCCCGGACCACCTGATGACCGCCCTGTCCGGTGGCCAGGCGGCCCGCGCCGGCCTCGCCTCCCTCCTCCTGTCCCGCTACGACGTCTTCCTGCTCGACGAACCGACCAACGACCTCGACCTGGACGGCCTGGAGCGCCTCGAACGCTTCGTGAGCGGGCTGCGCGCAGGGACGGTCGTGGTCAGCCACGACCGCGAGTTCCTCACCCGCACCGTCACCAAGGTCCTCGAACTCGACCTCGCCCAGCGGCGGATCAACCTCTACGGCGGCGGCTACACGGCCTACCTGGAGGAACGGGAGGTGGCCCGCCTGGCACGCCCGCGACGAGTACGAGGAGTACGCCGACAAGAGGTCCGCGCTCCAGGACCGCGCCCAGATGCAGCGGTCCTGGATGGACAAGGGCGTGAAGAACGCGCGTCGCAAGGCGGGCGGCGACAACGACAAGATCGGTCGCAAGTTCCGCAGCGAGGCCAGTGAGAAGCAGGCCGCCAAGGCCCGTCAGACCCAGCGCATGATCGAGCGCCTGGAGGCGGTCGAGGAGCCGCGCAAGGAGTGGGAGCTGCGCATGGAGATCGCGGCGGCCCCGCGCTCCGGCGCGGTGGTGGCGACGCTGCGGGACGCCGAGGTGCGGCGCGGCGACTTCGTGCTCGGGCCGGTCTCGCTGCAGATCGACTGGGCGGACCGGGTGGCCGTCACGGGCGCGAACGGCGCCGGGAAGTCCACTCTGCTGGCCGCCCTGCTGGGCCGTGTCCCGCTCGACGCCGGACACGCCGCCCTCGGCTCGGGCGTCCTGCTCGGCGAGGTCGACCAGGCCCGCGCCCTGTTCCACGGCACCGACGCCCTGCTCGACGCCTTCCGGGCCGGGGTACCGGACACCGAACCGGCCGAGATCCGCACCCTGCTGGCCAAGTTCGGCCTCAAGGCGGACCAGGTGACGCGGCCGGCCGTCACCCTCTCCCGGGGGAACGCACCCGCGCCGCCCTCGCCCTCCTCCAGGGCCGGGGCGTCAACCTCCTCGTCCTCGACGAGCCGACCAACCACCTGGACCTGCCCGCCATCGAGCAGTTGGAGTCGGCCCTGGACTCCTACGAGGGCACCCTCCTGCTCGTCACCCACGACCGGCGCATGCTCGACGCGGTGCACGTCACCCGTCGCCTGGAAGTGGCCGACGGCAAGGTCACCGAATACTGACCGGGCACCGCCTCGGGCCCGCTCCGCTCCGCGGGCCCCCGACGCCGCGGAACAGACCGGACCCGGTCCCTCACCGCACAGCGGAGGGACCGGGCCCCGGGAACAGCGGGTCAGCGCTTGCCCTTCGCCGGGTCGGCCAGACCCGCGCGGCGCAGGGCGTCGGCCATCGCGCTGTTCGCCGGAGCGGGCGCCTGACGCGCGCCGCCGCTCCCACGACCACCGCCACCGCCCCCACCGCGGCCCTGACCCTGACCCTGTCGTCCCTGGCCCTGCCCCTGGCGCTGCTGCGGCGGACGCCCGCCGCGCTGCCGGCGTCCGCCGGGGGCCTCTCCCTGCTCCGCGGCCTCGTCGTCCAGCCGCAGCGTCAGCGAGATCCGCTTGCGCGGGATGTCGACATCGAGGACCTTCACCTTGACGATGTCGCCCGGCTTCACCACGTCCCGCGGGTCCTTGACGAACGTCTTCGACATGGCGGAGACATGGACCAGACCGTCCTGGTGGACGCCGACGTCGACGAACGCGCCGAAGGCCGCCACGTTCGTCACCACGCCTTCCAGGATCATCCCGGACGACAGGTCGGTGATCTTCTCCACGCCCTCCTTGAAGACGGCGGTCTTGAACGCCGGCCGCGGGTCGCGTCCCGGCTTCTCCAGCTCCCGGAGGATGTCCCCGACGGTCGGCAGACCGAACGTCTCGTCCACGAAGTCCTGCGGCCTCAGCGAGCGCAGCACGGCGGTGTTGCCGACCAGGGAGGCGACCTCCTGGCCGGAGGTCTGCACCATGCGCCGCACGACCGGGTAGGCCTCCGGGTGCACGCTGGAGGCGTCCAGCGGGTCGTCGCCGCCGCGGATCCGGAGGAAGCCCGCGCACTGCTCGAACGCCTTGGGGCCGAGCCGCGGCACTTTCTTCAGCTCCCTGCGGGACCCGAACGGCCCGTTGCCGTCCCGGTGGGCCACGATGTTCTCGGCGAGCCCGGACGTGATGCCGGAGACCCGGGCGAGCAGCGGTGCCGACGCCGTGTTGACGTCCACACCCACGCCGTTCACACAGTCCTCCACCACCGCGTCCAGCGAACGCGACAGCTTCACCTCGGACAGGTCGTGCTGGTACTGGCCGACACCGATCGACTTCGGATCGATCTTCACCAGCTCGGCCAGCGGGTCCTGGAGCCGCCGCGCGATCGACACCGCGCCGCGCAGCGACACGTCCATGTCCGGCAGTTCCTGCGAGGCGAACGCGGACGCCGAGTACACGGAGGCGCCCGCCTCGGACACCATGACCTTCGTCAGCTTCAGCTCGGGGTGCCGGGTGATGAGGTCGCCGGCGAGCTTGTCGGTCTCGCGGGACGCGGTGCCGTTGCCGATCGCGATCAGCTCGACCGCGTGCTCCTGGGCGAGCCGGGCCAGCTTGGCGATCGCCTCGTCCCACCGATTCGCCGGGACGTGCGGGTGGATCACGTCGGTGGCGACGACCTTGCCGGTCGCGTCCACCACGGCGACCTTCACGCCCGTACGGAACCCGGGGTCGAGCCCGAGCGTCGCGCGGGTGCCGGCCGGAGCGGCGAGCAGCAGGTCGCGGAGATTGGCCGCGAACACCCGCACCGCCTCGTCCTCGGCCGCCGTACGCAGCCTCAGCCGCAGGTCGATGCCGAGATGCACCAGAATGCGCGTGCGCCACGCCCAGCGGACCGTGTCGAGCAACCACTTGTCCCCGGGGCGCCCCCGGTCGCCGATCCCGAACCGGTGGGCCACCATGCCCTCGTACGAGGACGGGCCGTCCGTCGCCTCCTCCGGCTCCAGGACGAGGTCGAGGACCTCCTCCTTCTCCCCGCGCAGCATCGCCAGGATCCGGTGCGAGGGCAGCTCGGTGAACGGCTCGGCGAAGTCGAAGTAGTCGGCGAACTTGGCGCCCGCCTCCTCCTTGCCGTCGCGCACCTTCGCGGCGAGCCGCCCGCGCACCCACATGCGCTCCCGCAGCTCGCCGATCAGGTCGGCGTCCTCCGAGAACCGCTCGGTGAGGACGGCCCGCGCTCCGTCCAGGGCGGCCTGCGGGTCGGCGACGCCCTTGTCGGCGTCCACGAACGCGGCGGCCGCGGCGAGGGGCTCGACGCCCGGATCGCCGAGCAGCCCGTCCGCCAGCGGTTCCAGCCCCGCCTCACGCGCGATCTGCGCCTTGGTGCGCCGCTTGGGCTTGTACGGCAGGTAGACGTCCTCCAGGCGCGCCTTGGTCTCCGCGCCCCGGATCCGCTCCTCGAGCTCCTCGGTGAGCTTGCCCTGCTCGCGCACCGACTCCAGGATCGCCGTGCGACGCTCCTCGAGCTCCCGCAGATAGCGCAGCCGCTCCTCGAGCGTGCGCAGCTGCGCATCGTCGAGCATTTCGGTCGCTTCCTTGCGGTAGCGGGCGATGAAGGGCACCGTCGAACCGCCGTCGAGCAGCTCCACGGCGGCTCTGACCTGCCGCTCCTGTACGCCGAGCTCCTCGGCGATCCTGCCTTCGATGGACCCTGTGAGGGGTGTCGTCACGATCCCGTACCGCCTTCTTCGCTGAGGTTGCGCGGCAATTGTGGCAGGTGGCGCCGACAATCGGGGATCAGGGCGGCGACTCGCCCGGCGCGCGCCGGATCAGGCGCGCCGACCGCGGCCGGCGGACGAGGCGCCGCCGAAGAGGCGGGCCAGAGCCCGGAACGGCAGCGTCACGACGGTGGCGACGGCGCCGCCGATCTGGCGCAGGACATCCGCGATGGCACGGAACACGTGTTTCCCCTTTCGTTTCCCGACCACGTTCGGCCGGGACGGACTGTGTGGGTCTTCGTGTACCTCGTCAACGCTTCCCCATGCACGCCGCGCCTTTACCACTGTCCCGAGGTGTCCTGTCGTTGGCCCGACAGGCTCCAGGTGAACCGGGGCGGTCTGCGCTCCAGGAACGCGGCGACCCCCTCCGCGGTGTCACCGTTCCTGTGCGCCCGCTCGCTCCAGTGGTCGTCCCGGTCGGTGCGCCCGTTCGCGAACTCCTTCGCCGCGGCCTGCGTCAACTGCGAACGGGACGCCAGGACCCGGGTGAACTCCGCGACCCGCTCGTCCAGTTCGCCCTCGGGCAGCACCTCGTCGACCAGTCCCGTGCGCAGGGCGCGCCCGGTGTCGATCAGCTCGCCCGAGAACAGCAGGTACTTGGCGGCGGACGGGCCCACCAGCGACACCAGCCGCCGGGTGGAGGACGCCGGGTAGACGATCCCGAGCCTGGCCGGTGTCACCCCGAACACCGCCCCCTCCTGGGCGAACCGCAGATCGCAGGCCGCCGCCAGTTGTGCCCCGCCGCCGACGCAGTGCCCCCGGATCGCCGCCAGCGTCGGCTTGGGGAAGGCGGCGAGTGCCTCCTCGGCCGCCACGGCGAGCCGCTGCGCCTCCTGCGGCGACCCCCGGAGCGTGGAGATGTCGGCCCCGGCGCAGAACGTCCCGCCCTCGCCGGTGAGCACCAGTGCCCGTACCCCGGGGTCACCCGCCAGCGTGTCGAGCAGCGGCGGCAGCGCGCGCCACATCGCGGTCGTCATGGCGTTGCGCTTCGCCGGATGGCGGATGACGACCGTGGCGACCGCGTCGGTGACCCGGTGCAGCAGCTGGGGCTCCATGGGGCCGGATGCTATCCGCCCCGGTCGGGGCGCTGATCGGCGGGAGCGTGCACGACGAGACGACACAGCGGACGATGGGAGGGGAAGGAACGGATCCGAGGAGGCAGCCATGGCCAAGTCCACCAAGCCGCGGGGCGAGGCTGCCAAACTGAACCGCGGCTTCACCTGGCTCGCCGCACTCGGCGTGATCCTGGTCGTCGCGGGCCTCGTCGGCCTCGTGCACACCGGTGTCGCCACCCTGACGTCGATGCTCCTGTTCGGCTGGCTGCTGCTGATCGGCGGCGTGGTCGGTCTGCTGCACGCGACCCAGGCGCGGCACAGCAACTTCTTCTGGCTCGCCGTGATCGTCGCGGCGCTGAACATCGCGGCCGGCGTGGTGATTCTGCGCACACCGGACGCGGCGGCCGAGGCGCTGACCATGTTCGCCGCGCTGCTGTTCCTCACCGGCGGACTGTTCCGCCTGGTGGGAAGCCTGGTGGTGCGTGGGCCGCAGTTCGGTATGACCCTCCTGCAGGGTGCCTTCGGCCTCCTCCTCGGCATCCTGGTGCTGGCCACCTGGCCGAGCAGCAGCCAGTACGTCATCGGCACCTTCTTCTCGCTCACCCTGCTCTTCGACGGCCTCGGACTGATCGCCACCGGCTACGGCGGGCGCAGGATCGTGGACATGGTCTCCGACCAGCTGGTCGGAGACGGGGGAGAGGCCGACGTCAAACCCGTCCGATCCGAATAGCCCGTACAACCCGAATAGTTCGCCGACACGGCACCAGGCAGGCAGAAACGATCCCGCAATTGACGGCGGCAAACGTCAACGATCAGGAACACTCGATATCTGCTGACTTCTGTTCAGCGCTTCGGAGAGGCACGGATCGGTACCAACACTCGACGTGTGGTGACAATCGAGTGTGAGGGCGGCGACCTGACGATGGACGACCAGGGGCGCGGCCCCGGCCCACGCCCGGGAGGCGGGGAGAGACCCGTCGAGGCGGACACCGCGGCACCGCTTCCGTACGAAGGCGTCTGGCGCTTCACCGCGCCCGCCGTCGACGCCTCGGTCCCCCAGGCGCGCCACGCCGTACGGGACCTGCTGCTGCGCCAGGGGGTGCCGGTCGCCGACGAGGTGGTCCACGGACTGCTGCTGATCGTCTCGGAACTGGTCACCAACGCCGTACGGCACGCGGCGCTGCTCTCCCCGACGCTCGCCGTCGAGGTCGCCGTCGGTGCCGAGTGGGTCCGGGTGTCCGTGGAGGACAACCATCCCTACCGCCCGACCGCCCTGGAGACCGACCACGGCCGCACCGGCGGCCGTGGACTGCTCCTGGTGCGCGAGATCACCCACGAGGCGGGCGGCATGTGCGACGTCGAGCACACCGCGAGCGGCGGCAAGGTGATCTGGGCCGCCCTGCCGCACAAACCCGCGCGATTCTGAAACCGGTCACCGGCAGATGACCGGCACGGTCACCAGCCCGCCGACGGTCCCGTCAGCTCCCGGACCGCCGGGCGGGCGGCGTCCAGGACGGTCATGAACCAGGCCGAGAAGGTGCCCTCGGCGTGCCGCCGGGCCAGCTCGTCCGGGGTCACGAACGCCGTCGACGCCACCTCCTTCGGGTCCACCCGCAGCGATGCCTGCACCATGCCGACGAACAGGTGGTTGTACTCCTGTTCCACCAGGCCGGAGGTCGGGTCCGGGTGGTTGTAGCGGACCGTGCCCGCCTCGGCGAGCAGGGACGGGGACAGGCCCAGCTCCTCGAAGGTCCGCCGGGCCGCCGCCGCGAACGGCGCCTCACCGGGGTAGGGGTGACCGCAGCAGGTGTTGGACCACACACCGGGGGAGTGGTACTTGCCCAGCGCCCGCTGCTGGATCAGCAGCCGTCCGCGCTCGTCGAACAGGAACACCGAGAACGCCCGGTGCAGCTGCCCCGGGGGCTGATGGGCGGACAGCTTCTCCGCGGTGCCGATCGTCACGCCCTCGTCGTTGACCAGCTCCAGCAAGATCGCCTCGGCGGTACCGCTCGACGGACTGTGCGTCGCGGTGGCAGGTGTGATCGGCATACCCATCCTTCACTCGGTCTTCGCGCCCCCAAGTCTGCCGCACGAATCCGGCACCCCCGGCACTCCCCGACCCCTCCGCATGTCCCGCGGACGGCGCGACCGGCCGGCGGCGTCGGCCGGTCACCGGAAGAGGGCTCGGTAAGTGAGCGTGCCCGGACCGGTTGCCGGAGAACCGGCCGGAGTGGGACGGCATGGGGGAACGGACGCCGGAACGGAGGCGAAGGGACGCGTTCCCCCGGCGCACGGCCCCCGGCCCCACGCTCCAGGCGCGTCTTCGGCGCCGCCTCAGTGGCAGAGCCGTGCCTCGTGCTCCGCGTGGCCGCGCGGCTCCAACTGGAAGGTGCAGTGCTCCACGTCGAAGTGGTCGCCCAGGCAGCCCTGGAGCTCGCGCAGCATCTTCTCGTGTCCGAGGGCGTCGAGGACCTCGGTGCTGACGACCACGTGGGCGGAGAGCACCGGCATGCCCGAGGTGATCGTCCAGGCGTGCAGATCGTGGACGTCCTCGACGCCGTCCGTGGCCAGGATGTGCGCGCGGACCTGGGCCATGTCCACGCCCTTGGGCGCCGCCTCCAGCAGGACGTCCAACGTCTCGCGCAGCAGCTTGAAACTGCGGGGCACGATCATCAGGGCGATCACGAGGGAGGCGATCGGGTCGGCGGCCATCCAGCCGGTGGCCATGACGACCAGAGCGGAGACGATCACCGCGAGCGAGCCGAGCGCGTCGGCGGCCACCTCCAGGAACGCCCCCCGCACGTTCAGGCTCTCCTTCTGCCCGCGCATCAGCAGCGTCAGCGACACCAGGTTGGCGACGAGGCCGATCGCGCCGAACACCAGGGTCAGCCCGCCCTCGGTGCCGGCCGGCGAGACGAACCGCTGGACCGCCTCGAACAGCACATAGCCGCCCACCCCGAGCAGCAGCAGACAGTTCGCCAGGGCGGCGAGGATCTCCGCGCGGGCGTACCCGAAGGTGCGGCGCTCGCTCGGCGGACGGTTCGCGAAATGGATCGCCAGCAGGGCCATGCCGAGCCCCAGCGCGTCGGTCGCCATGTGAGCGGCGTCGGCGACGAGAGCGAGCGAGTCGGCCAGCACACCGCCGACGATCTCGACGACCATGACACCGAGCGTGATCGTCAGCGCCACCCGCAGCCTGCCGCGGTACGCCGCACTCGCCGTACCGCCGGCGGGCGCACGGTGCGCGTGTCCGTGATCGTGCCCAGCCCCCATGTGAACCGTCCCTTCGTCGCTCGTCCCGAGCACAGTGAACTACGGGTGGGGGGTATGAGGCAAAGCGGCATTGAACACCGTTGTCATGTGTCCTGACCTGCGGAAACCGACCGCAGGTCAGGAGTGTTCGGGTATTCTTCGAACCCGCGGCGCAGCCGTCCTCCGTGAGGAGGGCCACACCGGGACCGCCGCACGCGGTCGCCGACGGAGAATCGGGTGAAGCCGCTCCGGGCCACGCTCGGCGTCCGCCTCCAGCCCGTAATGCCGGGTATCCCTCCCCATGCCCCTTCTGGTACGTGGTTTGTGAGTCGGCCCCGCCATCCCTGATGATGATCGCGGCAGGGACGCGAGTGGAACCACGTCGATCCAACCGTCGAACACGCGGTGAACGTGGGTTCGGGACATCCGATAGCCTCAGCCGACATGCCGCCCGGAGGCCCCGCACGGGCGCCCTCACCAGTACACGACCGGCGTGGACGCGCCGACACTCCAGGGAGTGAGATTCGGTTGTCGACCGCCATCCTCACCGGACAGCCGGCCCCGGTTCGTCACTCGAGACGGACCTGCGCTCCCTCGGCTTCGACGTGCGGATCGCGTCCGACACCACCGAGGCCGAGACCCTGCTCGCCGAGGTGCCCGCAGGACGGAGGGTCGCCGTCGTCGACGCCCGGTTCGTGGGCCATGAGCACGCGCTGCGCCTCGGCCTCACCGACCCCCGTTTCCCGCTCGCCGCGATCCCCGGCGCCGTCACTGCCCACCGGCCGGCCGCCAGGCACTGACCCGCGCGATGGCCCGCGAGAGCTCCGCGACCGGCGGCACCACCCTCACCGGCAGCCTCGCCGATCGCATCGTCGCCGTCCTCGAAGCCGACTCCGCGGACGGCACCGACGTGTACCGCCCCGAACTGGGCAGCCTCGTCGCCACCGTCCCCGACGACCCGCAGGCCCGCAACGAGGCCCGGCAGGCCGTCGCCGCGGTCGACGACGAGGCCGTCCGACTGAAGTCGGCGGTCAAGGCCCGCGACGGCTTCTTCACCACCTACTGCGTCAGCCCGTACTCCCGCTACCTCGCCCGCTGGTGCGCCCGCCGCGGTCTGACCCCCAACCAGGTCACCACCGCCTCGCTGCTCACCGCGCTCATAGCGGCGGGCTGCGCCGCCACCGGAACCCGCGGCGGCTTCGTCGCCGCCAGCGTCCTGCTGCTGGCCTCCTTCGTCCTGGACTGCACCGACGGCCAGCTCGCCCGCTACTCCCTGCAGTACTCCACCCTCGGCGCCTGGCTCGACGCCACCTTCGACCGTGCGAAGGAGTACGCCTACTACGCGGGCCTGGCCCTCGGCGCGGCCCGCGGCGGTGACGAGGTGTGGGCCCTGGCGCTGGGTGCGATGGTCCTGCAGACCTGTCGGCACGTGGTGGACTTCTCCTTCAACGAGGCGAACACCGGGAATCCCGCCGCCACCGCCAACTCCAGCCCCACCGCCGCCCTCTCCGACCGCCTCGACAGCGTCGGTTGGACGGTCTGGGTGCGCCGCATGATCGTCCTGCCGATCGGCGAGCGCTGGGCGATGCTCGCCGTCCTCACCGCCGTCACGACCCCCCGCATCACCTTCTACGCCCTGCTGATCGGCTGCGCCTTCGCGGCGACGTACACCACCGCGGGCCGTGTCCTGCGCTCGCTGACCCGCGGCAAGGCCGTGGGGGTCCCCCCAGGCGCCCGGCCCCGGGGGAGTACCGACCGCGCCACCCGGGCCCTCGCCGACCTCGCCGACACCGGACCGCTCGCCGAGCGCCTCGCCGCTGTGCTGAGGAACACCGCACGACGCCTGCCCGGTTTCACCGCCCCCGCCGTCGCCCTGCTCGGCGGCGCCGCCGTTGTCGGCACGGCCGCGCTGACCGGCTTCGGCGGACCGTGGACCGTCCTCGCGGCCCTGCTGTACGTCCTGACCTCCGCCCTGGCCGTCGCCCGCCCCCTGGGCGGCGCCCTCGACTGGCTCGTCCCGCCGTTCTTCCGCGCCGCCGAGTACGGCACGGTTCTCGCGCTGGCGGCCCACGCGGGGGTGAACGGAGCGCTACCAGCGGCCTACGGGCTGGTGGCGGCGGTCGCCTACCATCACTACGACACGGTCTACCGCATCCGCGGCAACGCGGGCGCGCCCCCGCCCTGGCTGGTGCGGGCGATCGGGGGGCACGAGGGCCGCACACTGGCCGTCGCCGTACTGGCGGCCCTGCTCACCGCCTCGCAGTTCACGGTCGCACTCACGGTGCTCGCTGTGGCCGTGGCCCTGCTGGTGCTCGTCGAGAGCATCCGCTTCTGGGTGGCCGCCCACCGGGGTGGCGCGCCCGCCGTACACGATGAAGGAGAACCCGCATGATCGGCCTCGTGCTGGCGGCCGGCGCCGGACGGCGTCTGCGTCCCTACACCGACACCCTGCCCAAGGCACTGGTGCCGGTGGGGCCCGCGGGCATAGAGGGCGAACCAACGGTCCTCGACCTCACCCTCGGCAACTTCGCCGAGATCGGCCTCACCGAGGCAGCCGTCATCGTCGGCTACCGGAAGGAGGCCGTGTACGAGCGCAAGGCGGCCCTGGAGCGGAAGTACGGCCTCAAGCTCACCCTCATCGACAACGACAAGGCCGAGGAGTGGAACAACGCCTACTCCCTGTGGTGCGGCCGTGACGCGCTCAAGGACGGCGTGATCCTCGCCAACGGCGACACCGTGCACCCCGTCTCCGTCGAGAAGACGCTGCTCGCCGCCCGCGGCGACGGCAAGCGGATCATCCTCGCCCTCGACACGGTCAAGCAGCTCGCCGACGAGGAGATGAAGGTCGTCGCCGACCCCGGCAAGGGCATGACGAGGATCACCAAGCTGATGGACCCCGCCGAGGCCACCGGCGAGTACATCGGCGTCACCCTCATCGAGGGCGACGCCGCCCCCGAGCTGGCCGACGCGCTGAGGACCGTGTGGGAGACCGACCCGCAGCAGTTCTACGAGCACGGCTACCAGGAGCTCGTGAACCGCGGCTTCCGGATCGACGTGGCGCCGATCGGCGACATCGACTGGGTGGAGATCGACAACCACGACGATCTCGCCCGTGGACGGGAGATCACATGCCAGTACTGACCCGGCTGATCCCCTCCCCGCTCGTCGTCGACATCCGCCCCGGCGCCCTCGACAGCCTGGGCTGCGTCCTCGCCGACGAGCGCATCTCGCAGTCCGGGCGCCTCGCCGTCGCCGTCAGCGGCGGCTCCGGCGCCGGGCTGCGCGAGCGGCTCTCCCCGTCGCTGCCCGGCGCCACCTGGTACGAGGTCGGCGGCGGCACCCTCGACGACGCGGTCCGGCTGGCCGGTGCCATAAAGGCCGGCCGCTACGACGCGATCGTCGGACTCGGCGGCGGCAAGATCATCGACTGCGCCAAGTTCGCCGCGGCACGTGTCGGCCTCCCCCTGGTCGCCGTACCGACGAACCTCGCGCACGACGGGCTCTGCTCGCCCGTCGCCACCCTCGACAACGACGCGGGACGCGGCTCCTATGGGGTGCCCAACCCGATCGCCGTCGTCATCGACCTGGACATCATCCGGGACGCCCCGGTGCGCTTCGTACGCGCCGGGATCGGCGACGCCGTCTCCAACGTCTCCGCCGTCGCGGACTGGGAACTGGCGTGCCGGGTCAAGGGCGAGCGGATCGACGGACTCGCCGCGGCCATGGCCCGGCAGGCCGGCGAGTCCGTGCTGCGCCACCCCGGGGGCATCGGCGACAACGACTTCCTCCAGGTGCTCGCCGAGGCGCTGGTCCTCAGCGGCATCGCCATGTCGGTGTCCGGTGACTCGCGGCCGTCCTCCGGGGCCTGCCACGAGATCAACCACGCCTTCGACCTGCTCTTCCCCAAGCGGGCCGCCGCCCACGGGGAGCAGTGCGGACTGGGCGCGGCCTTCGCGATGTACCTGCGCGGCGCGCACGAGGAGTCGGCGTACATGGCCGAGGTGCTGCGCCGGCACGGGCTGCCGGTGCTGCCCCAGGAGATCGGCTTCACGACGGAGGAGTTCGTCCGGGTCGTCGAATTCGCCCCGGAGACCCGGCCCGGCCGCTACACGATCCTCGAGCATCTCGACCTGAAGACCGAACAGATCAAGGATGTCTACGCCGACTATGTCAAGGCCATCGGTAGCTGAACTCCGCCCGGTCGTGCACCCCGCGGGGGTGAAGGACCGGCGCAGCGGTGAGCACTGGATGGGACGCCTCTACATGCGTGAGGTGTCCCTGCGGGTGGACCGCTACCTGGTGAACACCAGGGTCACGCCCAACCAGCTCACGTACCTGATGACCGCCTTCGGCGTCCTCGCGGCCCCGGCCCTGCTGGTGCCGGGGATCGCGGGGGCCGTCCTCGGCGTGGTCATGGTCCAGCTGTATCTGCTGCTGGACTGCGTCGACGGTGAGGTCGCCCGCTGGAAGCAGCAGTTCTCGCTCGGCGGGGTCTACCTGGACCGGGTCGGCGCCTACCTGTGCGACGCCGCCGTCCTGGTCGGACTGGGCCTGCGCGCCGCCGACCTGTGGGGCCCCGGGCGCATCGACTGGCTCTGGGCCTTCCTCGGCACCCTGGCCGCCCTCGGCGCGATCCTGGTCAAGGCCGAGACCGACCTGGTCGGCGTGGCCCGCCACCAGGGCGGGCTGCCACCGGTCAAGGAGGCCGCCTCCGAGCCGCGCTCCTCCGGCATGGCACTGGCCCGCCGGGCCGCCGGGGCCCTGAAGTTCCACCGGCTGATCCTCGGCATCGAGGCGTCCCTGCTGATCCTGCTCCTCGCGGTCGCGGACGCCGCCCGGGGCGACCTGTTCTTCACCCGGCTCGGCACCGCCGTACTCGCCGGGATCGCCCTGCTGCAGACGGTCCTGCACCTGGTGTCCATCCTTGCCTCCAACAGGCTGAGGTGACCGCTGTGGGCTCCTCCCTCAAGGTCGGCGCGGTGATCATCACCATGGGCAACCGCCCCGACGAGCTGCGCGCCCTGCTCGACTCCGTCGCCAAACAGGACGGAGACCCGGTCCAGGTGGTCGTGGTGGGAAACGGTTCGCCCGTCCCCGACGTACCCGAGGGTGTGCGCACCGTCGAGCTGCCGGAGAACCTCGGCATCCCCGGTGGCCGCAACACCGGCATCGAGGCCTTCGGACCGAACGGCCGGGACGTCGACATCCTGCTGTTCCTCGACGACGACGGTCTCCTGGCGAGCCACGACACCGCAGAGCTGTGCCGCGAGGCGTTCACGGCCGACCCGGGGCTCGGCATCATCAGCTTCCGCATCGCCGACCCGGACACCGGGGTCACCCAGCGCCGCCACGTGCCCCGGCTGCGCGCCGCCGACCCGATGCGCTCCTCCCGGGTGACGACCTTCCTCGGCGGTGCCAACGCCGTACGCACCCGGGTCTTCGCCGACGTCGGCGGGCTGCCCGACGCGTTCTTCTACGCCCACGAGGAAACCGACCTGGCCTGGCGGGCCCTCGACGCGGGCTGGATGATCGACTACCGGTCCGACATGGTGCTGTACCACCCGACCACCGCCCCCTCGCGGCACGCGGTCTACCACCGCATGGTCGCCCGCAACCGGGTCTGGCTGGCCCGCCGCAATCTTCCCGCGCCCCTGGTCCCCGTCTATCTGGGCGTCTGGATGCTGCTCACGCTGGTGCGAAGGCCCTCGCGCCCGGCCCTGAAGGCCTGGTTCGGCGGCTTCCGGGAGGGCTGGACCACCCCGTGCGGACCCCGTCGGCCCATGAAGTGGCGTACGGTGTGGCGGCTGACCCGGCTGGGCCGGCCCCGTCATCTGACAAGCTCGTATCCGGGACCATCCGGGAACCATGGGGCCACACCCAGGCTCCCCGGCACGTGCCAGGCCCGCGGGGGCCGCGCATCTCGAAGAGGGAAAGCTTCCACCAGTGAGTGAGACAACGCACGACGGCACGGTCGCGGTCAGCGCTCCCGTGCCGCCCGACGAGGGCCTCACGGCGGCCGAGCTCGCCGCCAAGTACGGACTGACGGTCAGCGGCGCCCGGCCGTCGCTCACCGAGTACGTCCGCCAGCTCTGGGCGCGCCGGCACTTCATCCTCGCCTTCTCCCGGGCGAAGCTGACCGCGCAGTACAGCCAGGCCAGGCTGGGCCAGCTGTGGCAGGTGGCCACCCCGCTGCTGAACGCGGCCGTGTACTTCTTCATCTTCGGTCTGCTGCTGGGCGCCCGCCGGGGCATCCCGCACGACATCTACGTCCCGTTCCTGGTGACCGGCGTGTTCGTGTTCACCTTCACGCAGAGCTCGGTGCTCGCCGGGGTGCGCGCCATCTCCGGCAACCTCGGCCTGGTGCGGGCGCTGCACTTCCCGCGGGCGGCGCTGCCCGTCTCCTTCGCGCTGCAGCAGCTGCAGCAGCTGCTGTTCTCGATGGTGGTCCTGGTCGTGGTGGTGCTGGCGTTCGGCAGCCTGCCCGCCCTGTCCTGGCTGCTGGTGGTCCCCGCGCTGGGGCTGCAGTTCGTCTTCAACACCGGACTCGCGCTGCTCTTCGCGCGCCTGGGCAGCAGGACGCCCGACCTGGCCCAGCTGATGCCGTTCGTGCTGCGCACCTGGATGTACGCCTCGGGCGTCATGTTCAGCATCCCGGTGATGCTCGCCGACAAGGACGTCCCCGGCTGGCTCACCGACGTGCTGCAGTGGAACCCGGCCGCGGTCTACATGGACCTGGTCCGCTTCGCGCTGATCGACGGCTACGGCTCCTCGTACCTGCCCCCGCACGTATGGGCGTGCGCGGTCGGCTGGGCGCTGCTGGCCGGTGTGATCGGCTTCGTCTACTTCTGGAAGGCTGAGGAGACCTACGGCCGTGGCTGACGTGAACACGGATCCGCGCGTTCCCACCGTCATCGCGGACGACCTGCACATCGTCTACCGCGTCAACGGGGCCAGGGGCGGCAAAGGCAGCGCCACGGCGGCGCTGAGCCGCATGATACGGCGGGGCAAGGACGACGCGGCGCGGGGTGTGCGCACGGTGCACGCCGTGCGCGGGGTCTCCTTCGTCGCCTACCGGGGTGAGGCCATCGGCCTCATCGGCTCCAACGGCTCGGGCAAGTCGACCCTGCTGCGGGCCATCGCCGGTCTGCTGCCTCCCGAGGAGGGCAAGGTCTACACCGACGGCCAGCCCTCCCTCCTCGGCGTCAACGCCGCCCTGATGAACAACCTGACGGGCGAGCGCAACGTCATACTGGGCGGGCTCGCCATGGGCATGTCCCGCGAGCAGGTCCGGGAGCGTTACCAGGAGATCGTCGACTTCTCCGGCATCAACGAGAAGGGCGACTTCATCACCCTGCCGATGCGCACCTACTCCTCCGGCATGGCCGCCCGGCTGCGCTTCTCCATCGCGGCGGCCAAGGACCACGACGTCCTGATGATCGACGAGGCCTTGGCCACGGGCGACCGCAAGTTCCAGAAGCGCTCCGAGAGCCGCATCCGGGAGCTGCGCAAGCATGCCGGGACGGTGTTCCTGGTCAGCCACAACAACAAGTCGATCCGCGACACCTGCGACCGCGTCCTGTGGCTGGAGCGCGGCGAGCTGCGCCTGGACGGGCCGACGGACGAGGTGCTCAAGGAGTACGAGAAGTTCGCCGGGAAGTAGCCCGGCGCGCCATGGTCGCCGGAACTGGCGGACGAGCCCCGGTGTCTGCCAAGAAAGCGTCAACTCCTGCCCTACGTAGGAACCTTGACGCCAATCGGTGTGTTGCTGTGAGGTGCGGGGCACCCCGGCGGTCGGTGCCGCGTCGCACAACGTAAGCTGTAGCGGTGCCTAAAGACGGCAATCAGGGCGATAATGCGCGACACCGCCCGATGGTCCTGTCGGCCGAAAGTGCGGGCGGCGTGTCCGAAATAGTGTGCATTGGGTAGGCAGTGTAGAACGGGAGATGTGACGGCAATGGCTACGGAGGCTCCCCTGCTGAACGCAGCATGTGCCGTCCCCGCCCAGGGCAGACCGCGATGACGCGAACCGGCACGCCACACGGCGCCGCCCCCGAACGCGCCACCCTCGACAAGGCCGCCGCCGAGAACTTCCCGGTGGCGCCCTTCTTCCTGCCCAGGGCCTGGCGCGACGACCTGATGGCGGTCTACGGCTACGCCCGGCTCGTCGACGACATCGGCGACGGCGATCTGGCCCCCGGCGGAGCCGACGCCCGACTGCTCGGCGTCGCCCCCGAACAGGCCGGTGACCGGACGGCGCTGCTGGATGCCGTCGAGGCGGATCTGCACCGGGTGTTCCACGCGGTCCCACGCCATCCGCTGCTGCGCGGGCTCCAGCCGACGGTCCGCCGCCGCGCCCTGACCCCCGAACCCTTCCTCGGCCTGATCGCAGCCAACCGCCAGGACCAGATCGTCAGCCGCTACGAGACCTACGACGACCTGCTCGCCTACTGCGCCCTGTCGGCCAACCCGGTCGGCCACCTCGTCCTCGCCGTGACCGGGACCGCGACCCCCGAGCGGATCCGCCGCTCCGACGCGGTCTGCACCGCCCTCCAGATCGTCGAGCACCTCCAGGACGTCGCCGAGGACCTCGGCCGCGACCGCGTCTACCTGCCCGCCACGGACATGAAGCGCTTTCACGTCCAGGAGGCGGACCTCGCCGCGCCGCACGCCGGCGCGTCGGTGCGCGCGCTGATCGCGTTCCAGGCGCGACGTGCCCGGGACCTCCTGGAGGAGGGCGCGCCCCTCGTGGCCAGCGTCCACGGCAGGCTGCGGCTGCTGCTCGCGGGGTTCGTGGCGGGGGAAGGGCGGCCCTCGGCGCCATCGCCGCCGCCGAACACGACGTACTCACCGGCCCGCCCAGGCCCGGCAAGGTCCGGCTGTTGCGCGAGGTGGGCGTGACGCTGCGAGGAAAGGGGTGATCCGGACCGTGGAATCGGAAGCACACGCGTCAGCACCGGTACTCGCCGCATACCGGTACTGCGAGGCCGTCACCGGACAGCAGGCCCGCAACTTCGCCTACGGCATCCGGCTGCTGCCGACGCCCAAGCGGCGTGCGATGTCCGCGCTGTACGCGCTCTCCCGGCGCATCGACGACATCGGCGACGGCCCGCTGGCGGACGACGTCAAGGTCGCCAGGCTCGAGGACACCCGGGCGCTGCTCACCCGGGTCCGGGACGGCGCGGTCGACGAGGACGACACCGACCCGGTCGCCGTCGCCCTCGCGCACGCCGCACAGCGCTTCCCGATCCCGCTCGGCGGCCTGGACGAGCTCCTCGACGGCGTCCAGATGGACGTGCGCGGCGAGACCTACGAGACCTGGGACGACCTGAAGGTCTACTGCCGCTGCGTCGCAGGCGCCATCGGGCGTGTCTCCCTCGGCGTCTTCGGTACGGAACCTGGCGCGCGAGGCGTCGAGCGCGCCCCCGAGTACGCCGACACCCTGGGGCTCGCGCTCCAGCTCACCAACATCCTCCGGGACGTCAGGGAGGACGCCGAGGGCGGGCGCACGTACCTGCCCGCCGACGACCTCGCCAAGTTCGGCTGCGCGGCCGGGTTCGACGGGCCGAACCCGCCGGAGGGCTCCGATTTCGCGGGCCTCGTGCACTTCGAAGTACGCAGGGCCCGCGCCCTGTTCGCCGAGGGCTACCGGCTGCTGCCCATGCTCGACCGGCGAAGTGGTGCCTGTGTCGCCGCCATGGCCGGCATCTACCGCCGCCTCCTCGACCGCATCGAGCGCGAGCCCGAGGCCGTGCTGCGCGGCCGGGTCTCCCTGCCCGGACGGGAGAAGGCCTACGTCGCGGTGCGCGGCCTGTCCGGCCTGGACACACGGAACGCGACCCGGCGGACCGTCAGGAGGCGCGCCTGATGGACACACCGCTCCCAGCCGGCGCCCCCGCCGGGAAGCGGCGGGCAACCCTCCGCCGCGACGCCGCGTCCCAGACTGAGACGGCCGTCCGCGCACCGTCCCGGCCGTACGGCGGCCGGGCAGGGGAGGGCGCACCATGACCCGTGTCAACAGGCCCGAGGGCTCACTCGCCGGCGATCGGGCACCGGCCGGACGGCACGCCGTCGTGATCGGCGGCGGCCTCGCCGGAGTCACCGCCGCGCTCGCGCTCGCCGACGCCGGAGTGGGCGTCACCCTGCTCGAGGGCCGCCCGCGGCTCGGCGGGCTCGCCTTCTCCTTCCAGCGCGGCGACCTGACCGTGGACAACGGCCAGCACGTGTACCTGCGCTGCTGCACCGCCTACCGCTGGTTCCTCGACCGGATCGACGGGGCGGCCCTGGCACCGCTGCAGAATCGTCTCGACGTGCCCGTGATCGACGCCGACCGGCCCGAGGGGCGCCGGCTCGGCCGGCTGCGCCGCGACGCGCTGCCCGTACCCCTCCACCTGGGGCGCAGCCTCGCCACGTACCCGCACCTCTCGCTCGCCGAGCGGGTCGGGGTGGGCCGGGCCGCGCTCGCGCTCAAGGGGCTCGACCTCGCCGATCCGGCCCTCGACGAACAGGACTTCGGCAGCTGGCTGACCGCGCACGGCCAGTCGGCGCGCGCCATCGAGGCACTGTGGGACCTGGTCGGGGTCGCCACCCTCAACGCGGTCGCCCCGGACTCCTCCCTGGCGCTCGCCGCGATGGTGTTCAAGACCGGACTGCTGTCCGACCCGGGCGCGGCCGACATCGGCTGGGCCCATGTCCCGCTGGGCGACCTGCACGACCGGCTGGCCCGCAAGGCGCTCGACTCCGCAGGCGTCCGTACCGAGGTCCGTACCCGCGTCACCTCCGTCTCCCCGCACGGCGACGGAGGGTGGAGCGTCCAGGTTCCGGGCGAGACGCTCGAGGCGGACGCGGTCGTCCTCGCCGTACCGCAGCGCGAGGCGTACGATCTGCTGCCCGCGGGAGCGCTCGACGATCCGGAGCGGCTGCTCCGGATCGGCACCGCGCCGATCCTCGACGTCCACGTCGTCTACGACCGCAAGGTGCTCGCCCGGCCCTTCTTCGCTGCCCTGGGCAGCCCCGTGCAGTGGGTCTTCGACCGCACCGGGGCGTCCGGCCTGCGGCAGGGGCAGTACCTGGCCGTGTCGCAGTCGGTCGCGCAGAACGAGATCGACGAGCCCGTGGCCGCGCTGCGCGCACGCTATCTGCCCGAACTGGAACGGCTGCTGCCGCGCACCCGCGGCGCCGGCGTACGGGACTTCTTCGTCACCCGGGAGCGCACCGCCACGTTCGCTCCCGCACCCGGCGTCGGACGGCTCAGGCCCGGCGCCCGCACCAAGGCACCCGGCCTGTACCTGGCCGGAGCGTGGACCGCCACCGGATGGCCCGCGACCATGGAGGGTGCGGTCCGCAGCGGCGTCGACGCGGCGGACGCCGCGCTGAGCGCCCTGGGCCGCCCCCGCCCCCGCCACCTCTTCGCAGGGGAGGAGGCGGCCGACCGCGGCGCCCCGGGCGCCGCCGTGCGAGGTGGGATCCGGTGACGGCCGACGCACCCGCCGCGGTAGGTCCCCGCACCCCCGGTACCGCAACAAGAGGAGAGACTGTGCCCACTGTGCCCCCGGCCTCGAAGGCCGCTGGAAGGACCGCGGCGGACGTGCCCGCGCTCCTGGAGCGCGGCCGGACACTGGCCATGCCGGTACTGAGGGCGGCCATCGGCCGCCTGGCGCCTCCCATGGACACCGTCGCCGCCTACCACTTCGGCTGGATCGACGCCGAGGGCAGGCCCGCCGACGGCGACGGCGGCAAGGCCGTGCGCCCCGCTCTCGCCGTGCTGTCCGCCGAGGTCACCGGTGCCGCCCCCGAGGTTGGCGTCCCCGGCGCGGTCGCCGTCGAACTCGTCCACAACTTCTCCCTGCTGCACGACGACCTGATGGACGGCGACGAACAGCGCAGGCACCGCGACACCGTCTGGAAGGTGCACGGTCCCGCCCAGGCCATCCTGGTCGGCGACGCCCTGTTCGCCCTCGCCAACGAGGTGCTGCTGGAACTCGGCACCGTCGAGGCCGGCCGGGCCGCCCGCCGGCTGACCACCGCCAGCCGCGCCCTCATCGACGGCCAGGCGCAGGACATCTCCTACGAGCACCGCGAACACGTCGGCGTCGAGGAGTGCCTGGAGATGGAGGGCAACAAGACCGGCGCCCTGCTGGCCTGCGCCAGCTCCGTCGGAGCCGTCCTCGGCGGCGCCGACCGGCGCACCGCCGACACCCTGGAGACCTACGGCTACCACCTCGGCCTGGCGTTCCAGGCCGTCGACGACCTGCTCGGCATCTGGGGCGACCCGGCTGCCACCGGCAAACAGACCTGGAGCGACCTGCGGCAGCGCAAGAAGTCCCTCCCGGTCGTGGCGGCGCTCGCCGCGGGCGGCTCCGCCTCCGAACAGCTCGCCCACCTCCTCGCCACCGACGCCGAGAGCAGCGACTTCGCGAACTTCTCCGAGGAGGAGTTCGCGGCCCGCGCGGCCCTCATCGAACAGGCCGGCGGACGGGAGTGGACCGCCGAGGAAGCACGTCGTCAGCACACCACCGCCATCGAAGCCCTCGACGCCGTCGACATGCCCGACCGGGTACGGGACCAGTTCACGGCGCTCGCGGACTTCGTCGTCGTACGAAAGAGATGATCACTATCTGTCGAATAGCCCTCGCGTAGTCGCCGGCCGGTGCGGCGAGGAGTACGGCACCGGCCGACGGCGGACCCACAGCAGACGCACACATTGCAGGACTGCACGAAGGGGAAGCCATGACAGCGACGACCGACGGAAGCACCGGGGCGGCCCTGCCGTCCCGAGTGACCGCGGCCAGCGAAAACGACACCGACATCCCCGTGGCGGCCGGGGCATCCGACATCGCCGCCGGCGCCATGCGGCGCGCCACCGAGTTCCTGCTGTCCCGCCAGGACGCCGAGGGCTGGTGGAAGGGAGACCTCGAGACCAACGTCACGATGGACGCCGAGGACCTGCTGCTGCGTCAGTTCCTCGGCATCCTCGACGAGGAGACCACCCACGCCGCCGCCCTGTTCATCCGGGGCGAGCAGCGCGAGGACGGCACCTGGGCCACCTTCCACGGCGGCCCCGGCGAACTCTCCACCACCATCGAGGCGTACGTCGCCCTGCGGCTGGCCGGTGATCCGCCGGACGCCCCGCACATGGCACGGGCCTCCGCCTGGGTACGCGAGCACGGCGGGGTCGCCGCCTCCCGGGTCTTCACCCGGATCTGGCTGGCACTGTTCGGCTGGTGGAAGTGGGAGGACCTGCCGGAACTCCCGCCCGAGCTGATCTGGTTCCCGTCCTGGATGCCGCTCAACATCTACGACTTCGGCTGCTGGGCACGGCAGACCATCGTCCCGCTGACGATCGTCTCCGCCAAGCGGCCGGTACGGCCCGCCCCGTTCCCGCTCGACGAACTGCACACCGACCCGGACCGCCCCAACCCGCCCGTACCGCTCGCTCCGGCAGCCAGTTGGGACAGCGCATTCCAACGGCTGGACAAGGTCCTGCACGCGCTGCGCAGGGCCGTCCCGCCCGGGCTGCGCAGGGCGGCGATGCACACCGCGGCCCGCTGGATCATCGAGCGGCAGGAGAACGACGGCTGCTGGGGCGGCATCCAGCCGCCCGCCGTGTACTCCATCATCGCGCTGCACCTGCTCGGCTACGACCTGAACCACCCGGTGATGCGCGCCGGACTCCAGTCCCTCGACCGGTTCGCCGTATGGCGCGAGGACGGCGCCCGGATGATCGAGGCCTGCCAGTCCCCGGTGTGGGACACCTGCCTCGCCACCATCGCCCTCGCCGACGCCGGTCTGCCCGCCGATCACCCGCAACTGGTCAGGGCCGCCGACTGGATGCTCGGCGAACAGGTCGTCAGACCCGGTGACTGGTCCGTCCGCAGGCCCGGACTGCCTCCCGGCGGCTGGGCGTTCGAGTTCCACAACGACAACTACCCCGACATCGACGACACCGCCGAGGTGGTCCTCGCGCTCCGCCGGGTCAAGCACCACGACCCGGAGCGGGTCGACAACGCCGTCGGCCGCGGGGTGCGCTGGAACCTCGGCATGCAGTCCCGCAACGGTGCCTGGGGCGCCTTCGACGTCGACAACACCAGCGCGTTCCCCAACCGGCTGCCGTTCTGCGACTTCGGCGAGGTCATCGATCCGCCGTCCGCCGATGTCACCGCCCACGTCGTGGAGATGCTCGCCGTCGAGGGACTCGCCCACGACCCGCGCACCCGGCGCGGCATCCGGTGGCTGCTCGCCGAACAGGAGCCGGAGGGCTCATGGTTCGGACGCTGGGGCGTCAACTACCTCTACGGCACCGGGTCCGTGGTGCCCGCGCTGGTCGCCGCCGGGATCCCCGGCTCGCACCCGGCGATCCGACGGGCCGTCGCCTGGCTGGAGTCGGTCCAGAACGACGACGGCGGCTGGGGTGAGGACCTGCGCTCCTACCGGCACGCCCGTGAGTGGAGCGGCCGGGGCGCCTCGACCGCGTCGCAGACGGGGTGGGCGCTGATGGCCCTGCTGGCGGCCGGCGAGAAGGAGTCCCGGGCCGTCGAACGCGGCATCGAGTGGCTGGCCGCCACCCAGCGGGAGGACGGCTCCTGGGACGAGCCCTACTTCACCGGTACCGGCTTCCCCTGGGACTTCTCCATCAACTACCACCTCTACCGGCAGGTCTTCCCGCTCACCGCGCTCGGCCGGTATGTGAACGGGGAACCGTTCGCCGAGAAGTCCGCCGCGGCGCAGCCGGGCGCGGACACGGCGAGCGAGGGCGCACCGGGTCCTTCCGGTGTCGCGGGTTCCTCGGGCGCATCGGATGCGTCGGGTGTCGGCGCGTCCGACGCCGGTGCCTCGAATGCCGGACCAAAACAGCGGCTCGCCGAGGCGAAGGGCAGCTGATGAGCGCCCGGCCGGCCCCGGCCCCGCTGCTGATCGCCTGTGCGCTCGGCATCGAGCAGCTCGCCCTGCGCGGGCGGGGGCGGGCCGGGGCCGGCGGCTGGCCACCGTCGTGCGTACGGGCATGGGGCCGGAGGCAGCCGAGCGCTCGGTCACCCGGGTGCTCGCCGAACCGGTGCTGCGCGACGCCGTCGTGCTGGCCACCGGCTTCTGCGCGGGGCTGGCCCCCGGGATGCACCCCGGCGACCTAGTGGTCGCCGAGGAGACCCGGGACCCGCGCGGCAGCGTCCCCTGCGACGGCACCGAGCTGCTGGTGAAGGAACTGGTGCGGGCCGCCCCGGGGCGGCCCGTCCACACCGGTCCGCTCACCGGTTCCGAGCACGTCGTCCGCGGGCACGAACGGTCCGAGCTGCTCGCCACCGGCGCGATCGCCGTCGACATGGAGTCCGCGGCCACGCTCCTGAGCGCCGTCCGCGTGGGTGCGCGCCCTGTTGCGGCCGTACGGGTGGTCGTGGACGCTCCTGAACACGAACTGGTCCGGATCGGCACGGTGCGCGGTGGAATATCGGCTTTCCGCGTCCTTCGTTCCGTTCTTCCCGCGTATCTCGAATGGCACCGTTCCTTGCTGCTCCCCCGGAGGTGAGCCAGATGGCCATGCCACTGCGTCAAACCATCAAGGTCGCTACGTACCTGGCCGAACAGAAGCTCCGCAGGCGGGACAAGTTTCCGCTCATCGTCGAGCTGGAACCGCTCTTCGCCTGCAACCTCGCGTGCGAGGGTTGCGGGAAGATCCAGCACCCGGCCGGGGTGCTCAAGCAGCGCATGCCGGTCGCGCAGGCCGTGGGCGCGGTGCTGGAATCCGGGGCACCGATGGTGTCGATCGCCGGCGGCGAGCCGCTGATGCACCCGCAGATCGACGAGATCGTAAGCCAGCTGGTGGCCAGGAGGAAGTACGTGTTCCTGTGCACCAACGCCATGCTGCTGCGCAAGAAGATGGACAAGTTCAGGCCGTCGCCCTACTTCGCGTTCGCCGTGCACATCGACGGGCTGCGCGAGCGGCACGACGAGTCCGTCGCGAAGGAGGGCGTGTTCGACGAGGCCGTGGCCGCCATCAAGGAGGCCAAGCGGCGCGGCTTCCGGGTCACCACCAACTCGACCTTCTTCAACACCGACACCCCGCAGACCGTCATCGAGGTGCTCGACTACCTCAATGACGACCTCCACGTCGACGAGATGATGATCTCGCCCGCCTACGCCTACGAGAAGGCCCCCGACCAGGAGCACTTCCTCGGAGTGGAGCAGACCCGCGCGCTGTTCAAGAATGCCTTCGCGGGCGGCAACCGCCGCCGCTGGCGGCTGAACCACTCCCCGCTGTTCCTGGACTTCCTCGAGGGCAGGGTCGACTTCCCGTGCACCGCGTGGGCGATCCCGAACTACTCGCTCTTCGGCTGGCAGCGCCCCTGCTATCTGATGAGCGACGGCTATGTGCCGACGTATCGGGAGCTGATCGAGGAGACCGACTGGGACAAGTACGGCCGCGGCAAGGACCCGCGCTGCGCCAACTGCATGGCGCACTGCGGGTACGAGCCCACCGCCGTCCTCGCCACCATGGGGTCGCTCAAGGAATCCCTGCGCGCCATGCGCGATACGGTCTCGGGCTCCTCGGGCTCCTCGGGAAACAGGGAGTGAGGTCATGACCGCTGTCTCTCTCGGCATGCCGTCCGTTCCGATCACCCTGGCCCCGCGCCGCAAGAGCCGGAGGATCCAGGTCGGGTCGGTGGCGGTGGGTGGGGACGCGCCGGTATCGGTGCAGTCGATGACGACGACGCGTACCGCGGACATCGGTGCCACGTTGCAGCAGATCGCCGAGCTGACCGCGTCGGGCTGCCAGATCGTGCGGGTGGCGTGTCCCACCCAGGACGACGCGGACGCGCTGGCGACGATCGCGCGCAAGTCGCAGATCCCGGTGATCGCGGACATCCACTTCCAGCCGAAGTACGTGTTCGCGGCGATCGAGGCGGGCTGTGCGGCGGTGCGGGTCAACCCGGGCAACATCAAGCAGTTCGACGACAAGGTCAAGGAGATCGCGCAGGCGGCGCACGAGCACGGCACGCCGATCCGGATCGGGGTCAACGCCGGGTCGCTGGACCGGCGGCTGCTGCGGAAGTACGGGAGGGCGACGCCGGAGGCGCTGGCGGAGTCGGCGCTGTGGGAGGCGTCGCTGTTCGAGGAGCACGGGTTCGGGGACATCAAGATCTCGGTCAAGCACAACGACCCGGTGGTGATGGTGGAGGCGTACCGGCAGCTCGCGGCGCAGTGCGACTATCCGCTGCACCTGGGGGTGACGGAGGCGGGTCCGGCGTTCCAGGGGACGATCAAGTCGGCGGTCGCGTTCGGGGCGCTGCTCTCGCAGGGCATCGGGGACACGATCCGGGTGTCGCTGTCGGCTCCGCCGGCGGAGGAGGTCAAGGTGGGTCTGCAGATCCTGGAGTCGCTGAATCTCAAGCAGCGGGGTCTGGAGATCGTCTCGTGTCCGTCGTGCGGCCGCGCGCAGGTGGATGTGTACAGGCTGGCGGACGAGGTGACGGCCGGGCTGGAGGGGATGGACGTGCCGCTGCGGGTGGCGGTGATGGGCTGTGTGGTGAACGGGCCGGGGGAGGCGCGTGAGGCCGATCTGGGGGTGGCCTCGGGCAACGGCAAGGGGCAGATCTTCGTGAAGGGTGAGGTGATCAAGACCGTCCCGGAGTCGAAGATCGTGGAGACCCTCATCGAGGAGGCCATGAAGATCGCCGAGCGGATGGAGGCCGACGGCGTGGCCTCCGGCGCCCCGGCCGGCACCGGAAAACCGGCAGTGACGGTGAGCTGAGGCAAGGCACGGACCGAGAGGGGGCCCGAGCATGACGATTCTGGAGAGCATCCGGCAACCACGTGACCTGAAGGCGCTGTCCGAGGCGGAACTCGGTGAACTGTCCGAAGAGATCAGGAAGTTCCTGGTGCACGCGGTCGCCAGGACCGGAGGCCATCTCGGGCCCAACCTGGGCGTGGTGGAACTCACCGTCGCCCTGCACCGGGTCTTCGAGTCACCCGTCGACCGCATCCTGTGGGACACGGGTCATCAGAGCTATGTCCACAAGATCCTGACGGGGCGTCAGGACTTCTCCAAGCTGCGCGGCAAAGGAGGCCTGTCCGGCTATCCCTCGCGCGAGGAGTCCGAGCACGACGTCATCGAGAACAGCCACGCCTCCACGGCCCTCGGCTGGGCCGACGGACTGGCCAAGGCCCGCCGGGTGCAGGGGGAGAAGGGCCACGTCGTCGCCGTGATCGGCGACGGCGCCCTGACCGGTGGCATGGCCTGGGAGGCGCTGAACAACATCGCCGCCGCCAAGGACCGCCCGCTGATCATCGTCGTCAACGACAACGAACGTTCCTACGCCCCGACCATCGGCGGCCTCGCGAACCACCTGGCGACCCTGCGCACCACCGACGGCTACGAACGGGTGCTGGCCTGGGGCAAACACGTACTCCAGCACACCCCCGTGATCGGCGACACCGTCTACGAGGCGCTACACGGCGCGAAGAAGGGCTTCAAGGACGCCTTCGCCCCCCAGGGCCTCTTCGAGGACCTGGGCCTGAAGTACGTCGGCCCCATCGACGGGCACGACGTCAAGGCCGTGGAGTCCGCCCTGCGCCGCGCCAAACGCTTCCACGGGCCCGTCCTGGTCCACTGCCTCACCGAGAAGGGCCGCGGCTACGAACCCGCCGTCGCCCACGAGGAGGACCACTTCCACGCCGTCGGCGTGATGGATCCCCTCACCTGCGCGCCGCTCGCACCGGCCGGCGCACCGTCCTGGACCTCGGTCTTCGGCGAGGAGATCGTCCGCATCGGGGAGGAACGCGAGGACGTGGTGGCGATCACCGCCGCCATGCTGCGTCCGGTCGGCCTGGGCGCCTTCGCCGAGCGGTTCCCGGACCGGGTCTGGGACGTCGGCATCGCCGAGCAGCACGCCGCCGTCTCCGCGGCCGGGCTGGCGACCGGTGGTACGCACCCCGTCGTCGCCGTCTACGCCACCTTCCTCAACCGCGCCTTCGACCAACTGCTGATGGACGTGGCACTGCACCGCTGCGGGGTCACCTTCGTCCTGGACCGGGCCGGGGTCACCGGGGCCGACGGGCCCTCGCACAACGGCATGTGGGACCTCTCGGTGCTCCAGGTCGTCCCCGGCCTGCGCATCGCCGCACCACGCGACGCGGACCAGCTGCGCGCCCAGTTGCGGGAGGCGGTCGCCGTCGACGACGCGCCGACGCTGCTGCGGTTCCCCAAGGAGCCCGTGGGCCCGGCGGTCCCGGCGCTCGACCGGGTCGGCGGCATGGACGTGCTGCATCGCGCCGGCGATCCCGAGGTACTGCTGGTGGCGGTCGGCGTGATGGCGTCCGTCTGCCTCCAGGCCGCCGAGCTGCTCGAAGCCCGTGGCGTCCGCTGCACCGTGGTCGACCCCCGTTGGGTCAAGCCCGTCGACCCGGCGCTGGTCGGGCTGGCCGCCGCGCACCGGCTCGTGGCCGTCGTCGAGGACAACAGCCGCGCGGCGGGTGCGGGCTCGGCCGTGGCACTGGCGCTGGGTGATGCCGATGTCGACGTACCGGTACGGCGGTTCGGTATCCCGGAGCAGTTCCTCGCGCACGCCAAACGCGGCGAGGTGCTGGCCGACATCGGCCTGACGCCCGTCGAGATCGCCGGCCGGATCAGCGCGAGTCCGACCGTCAGGGACGAGTTGTCGAAACAGCCGCAGGACCGACAGGAGCCACCGCTATGACCATCGCGGAGTCCGCGCCGGAGCCGTCGCGGGCCGGGGAGTTCGACCTCGGCGCGCTGCTGGCCGAGCGCGGAGCCGAGCGCTACGAGCTGCACACCCGGTACCTCAACCACCAGCTCCCGCGCATGCTGCACACCATCGGCTTCGACAAGGTCTACGAACGAGCCGAGGGCGCCCATTTCTGGGACGCGGACGGCAATGACCACCTGGACATGCTCGCCGGATTCGGGGTGATGGGCCTGGGGCGCCACCACCCCGTGGTCCGCAAGGCACTGCACGACGTCCTCGATGCCTCGCTCGCCGACCTCACCCGTTTCGACTGCCAGCCGCTGCCCGGTCTGCTGGCCGAGCAACTGCTCGCGCACAGCCCCCATCTGGACCGGGTGTTCTTCGGCAACAGCGGAACGGAGGCGGTCGAGGGCGCGCTGAAGTTCGCCCGCTACGTGACGGGCAGACCGCGTGTCCTGTACTGCGCGCACGCCTTTCACGGACTGACCACCGGCTCCCTGTCCGTCAACGGCGAGTCCGGCTTCCGCGACGGCTTCGCCCCGCTGCTGCCCGACACGGCCGTACCGCTCGGTGATCTCGACGCGCTGGAGCGGGAGCTGCGGAAGGGGGACGTCGCCGCGCTGATCGTCGAGCCGATCCAGGGCAAGGGCGTGCACGAGGCCCCGCCCGGCTATCTGCGCGCCGCGCAGGAGTTGCTGCACCGGCACAAGGCGCTGCTGATCGCCGACGAGGTGCAGACCGGCCTGGGGCGGACCGGCGACTTCTACGCCTACCAGCACGAGGAGGGGGTCGAGCCGGACCTGGTGTGCGTGGCCAAGGCGCTCTCCGGCGGTTATGTGCCGGTGGGGGCCACGCTCGGCAAGGACTGGATCTTCCGCAAGGTCTACTCGTCGATGGACCGGTTGCTGGTCCACTCGGCCAGTTTGGGGCAAACGCCCAGGCGATGGCCGCGGGTCTCGCGGTCCTGTCGGTCATGGAGAACGAGCACATCGTCGCGCACGTCCGGGCCACCGGTGAGCTGCTGCGGTCCCGGCTCGCGGCACTGACCGAGAAGTACGAGCTGCTGGCCGACGTCCGCGGCCGGGGCCTGATGATCGGCATCGAGTTCGGCCGGCCGCGGTCGCTCAGGCTGCGCGGCCGCTGGGCCGCGCTGCAGGCCGCACGCAAGGGACTCTTCGCGCAGATGGTGGTGGTCCCGCTGCTGCGGCGGCACAGGATCCTCACCCAGGTCTCCGGCGACCACATGGAGGTGATCAAACTGATCCCGCCGTTGATCATCGACGAGCGGGACGTGGACCGGTTCGTGGACGCCTTCACGGCGGTGATGGACGACGCCCATGACGGCGGTCTGGTGTGGGAGTTCGGCAGGACCCTGGTGAAACAGGCGGTCGCCAACCGGTGAGACACTGGTCCCGTCCGGCCGTGATGCCTGCCGGGCCGTGACACCCGGCCCGTTTTGCCCATGAGGCAAGAAATTTGCCCCGCGGGCAATAATGCTGCTGAATAGGGTCATGAGCACCCCCGAGGCCGAGCAGGCGGCCGAACCGGCCGCCGCGCTTCCCGCGGTCGCGCCGCACCTGCGCGCGCTGCGCCGCCGGGCAGGCCTGACCCTGGAGGCCGCGGCCCGCGACGCGGGGCTGTCGCCCGCCCATCTCTCCCGGCTGGAGACCGGGCAGCGTCAGCCCTCGCTGCCCATGCTGCTCTCCCTGGCCCGGATCTACGGTACGACCGTCTCGGAACTGCTCGGCGAGACGACCGCCGACCATGACACGGTGCTGCGCGCCGCCGACGTGGAACCGACCGTCGCGGGCGGCTGGACGTACCGGCAGGCCGGCTCCCCCGGGCGCGGGATGCAGGCCCTGCGGGTCGAGGTGCCCCACGGCTCCCAGGGCGGCATCGTGCGGGTCCACCCCGGTGAGGAATGGCTGTACGTCCTCAAGGGGCGGCTGCTGCTGCGACTCGGGGACGCGCTGCACCGGCTGGCCCCGGGCGACAGCGCGCACTTCGACTCGCTGACCCCGCACCGTATCGCCGCTCAGGACCCCGACGGGGTCGAGCTGCTCTTCGTCCATACCCTGTTGCAGAGCCCCACGGCCACCCTGTGCCTGGGCCCCACCCATGGAGATGTGTCATGAAAGACCTGGAGGAGAAGTTCCCTCGCGCCCTGTGGGTGAGGCTGTTCGTCTACGTCGTGGTGGGGCACCTCTTCGCGGGCTTCATCTACCTGCTGTTCGAGCTGGGCGCGAAGCAGTAGCCCTCAGCCGGGCAGTGCCCCAGTGAGGCACTGCCCGGTCGAGCAGTGCCTCAGTCGAGCAGACGCTCGCGCAGTCGCTCCCGGCTCTCGGGGGTGAGCCCGAGAGCCGTCTCGAGATAGGGGTCCACGCCGCCCCAGGTCTCCTCGATGGTCTCCAGGGCGGCCGACAGGTATTCGGCGCGGGCGTCGAACAGGGGGTCGAGCAGCTCCATGACCTCGGGGGAGTAGGCCGAGGCGGGGCTGCCGCTGCGGCGCACCTTGTAGCGGCGGTGCTTGGCGTTGGACTTGAGGTAGTCGTCGAAGATCGCGTCCCGTTCCACGCCCAGGGCGAGCAGCGTCACCGCCACCGACACGCCCGCGCGGTCCTTACCCGCCGCGCAGTGCATCAGCGCGGGGACGCCGTCCTCGGTGAGTGAGCGCAGCACCTGGGAGTGCTCGGCGGTGCGTTCCCTGACGGTCATGCGGTACGAGGCGATCATCCGGTCCGCCCCCTTGCCGTCGGCGAGGAGCGAGCGCAGCTGGTCCAGGTCGCCGTCGCGGACCATCTTCCAGAACCGGGCGCCGCCGGCCGGGTCGCTCAGCGGCAGGTTCACATTGCGCACACCCGGCAGTTCGATGTCCTGCCCGTCCAGCTTCTGGTCGGCCGTGTTGCGGAAGTCGAAGACGGTGTGCAGTCCCAGGGAGGACAGGAAGGCGGCGTCCGACGCGGTGGCGTGGGCGAGATGACCGCTGCGGAACAACACTCCGTGCCGCACCCGGCGGCCGTCCACGGTCGGCAGTCCGCCCACATCGCGGAAGTTCCGCACTCCGGTCAGCTCGGGTTCGGTCGACGGGATGTGTTGCGTCACGGGGGCCCCTCTCCCACTCGCCGCCGCCGGCGCGGCGGCGCCGGCGGGTGTCACCCGACGATACGACATGCCTGTCAGGGGCAATGAGTTGTCCGTGGATCGGCCGGCGCGGACCTTCCGAACCCACCGTCCGGCCGGAGCGGGACGCCCGCGATCCCCCAATTAAGGGCATTCTGTCCGTTTAGCGGATTTCGCCAGAACATGCCCAGATGTGAGGGGAAATGGGGAAGGCGTGGTGAGCATCGTCATATCGGTGACGATGTGTTGTCATCATGCTCACGTAATTCCGGCGTTTCGCAGGGGAATTCGGGGGGCGCGGGAAATCCGGGACGACTCTGGGTGACGGTGTTCAGGTAAATGGATCACGGAAAAGCGCCTTCGCTCGGAACCTCTCGCTTGTCCCTTTGCGTCGTGGTCGCCTACGTTCGCCATCGATCCGGACGGACGCCTAATCCTGCCGCCGCCCGGAGCCCGCACACACTGACCCGTGTACGGCAGGAGCGGGGGACCCACAGGTACGACTGCCTGTTCCGGTCTCCGGAACAGGCTTGGGGTTAAGCCGCGTTTCGACGCGGCCGGGCATCTCCAGTCCGAACCCGACAGCTCACCTCGTAGGCGCCGGAGAGGAAATTCGTCATGCCCGCAAAGGGTAAGCACCGCCTTCCCAGCGCTTCGCGCCTCACCCGTTCCATCGCCGTCGCCGGCGCCGGTGGCGCCGCGCTCGCCCTGCCGCTTCTCGGCGCCACCGGCGCGAACGCCGCCACTCCGCAGGCGGCCCCGGAAAAGGCCGTCCAGTCGTTCTCCGTCACCGACAAGAAGGCTGACGGAAAGAAGGCCGACAGCGGCAAGAACGGCGACACCCGCACGTACATAGTCAAGGGCGGCGACTACCTGGCGAAGATCGCCGAGTCCGAGAACGTCGACGGCGGCTGGAAGCAGCTCTACGCCGACAACCGTGAGGCCGTGGGTGACGACCCGTCACTCATCCACCCCGGCCTGAAGCTCTCGGTCGACGGCAAGGCCGCGACGAGCGCGCCGAAGAAGTCCAGCCCTTCCGGTTCCACTGCTCCGTCCGCCCCGTCCTCCGCGTCGAAGTCGTCGGCCGGGCAGCCCGCCGAGAAGTCCGCGCCGAAGGCCGCTTCGGTGGCCTCGAAGCAGTCCGCTCCGAAGGCCTCCTCCGGCGCCACGACCGCGAAGCAGGTCGCGAACACCTCCGGTTACAGCTCGCCGGTGCCCGGCAGCGGCCTCGGCACCGCCTACAAGGTGGCCGGCAGCATGTGGTCCAGCGGCTACCACACCGGTGTCGACTTCGCCATTCCGACCGGCACTTCCCTGAAAGCCGTCGGCCCGGGCACCGTCGTCTCCGCGGGCTGGGCCGGTGCGTACGGCAACCAGGTCGTCATCAAGCTCAACGACGGCCACTACGCCCAGTACGCCCACCTGTCCTCGCTGTCCGTCTCGGCCGGCCAGACCGTGAGCGGCGGCCAGCAGGTCGGCCTCTCGGGGTCCACCGGCAACTCGACCGGCCCGCACCTGCACTTCGAGATCCGCACCACGCCGAACTACGGCTCGGACGTGGACCCGGTCGCCTACCTCGGTTCGAAGGGCGTCTCCCTCGGCTGACCCCCGCGACAGCCTGCCTGACACACCGCCGAAGGCCGGACCCCGATCCCCGGGTCCGGCCTTCGGCGTGTTTCGCCCCTCAACGTCTTTGCCGACTATTCCGGAATGAGGCACTGCTTCGGGAGTGGCTTATCTCACCGTACGTCAATCCCTTCCTACGGTCGCGTAGGTCACATTCGAAGGTGAATCATGTCCCTTCGTGGCAGACGATTCGAAGAGTGACAGCAATTCAGTGATCGGGTCGTACGTGGCGGTGGGGGACAGCTTCACCGAGGGCGTCGGCGACCCCGGCCCGGACGGGGCGTTCGTCGGCTGGGCCGACCGGTTCGCCGTACTTCTCGCCGACCGCCGTCCCGAAGGCGACTTCCAGTACACGAATCTCGCGGTGCGCGGAAAACTGCTCGACCAGATCATGGCCGACCAGGTTCCGCAGGCCGTCGAACTGGCTCCCGCACTGGTCTCGTTCTGTGCGGGTGGCAACGACATCCTCCGCCCCGGCACCGATCCGGACGAGGTGGCCGAGCGCTTCGAGCGGGCCGTCGCCGCGCTCACGGCGGTCTGCGGCACGGTCCTGGTGACGACCGGGTTCGACACCCGTGGAGTGCCGCTGCTCAAGCATCTGCGCGGCAAGATCGCCACCTACAACGGACACGTGCGGGCCGTCGCCGACCGGTACGGCTGCCCGGTGCTCGACCTGTGGTCCCTGAGGAGCGTCCAGGACCGCAGGGCCTGGGACGCCGACCGGCTCCACCTGTCGCCCGAGGGGCACACGCGCGTGGCGCTCCGCGCGGGCCGGACTCTCGGCCTGGAGGTCCCGGCCGACCCGGAGCAGCCCTGGCCCCCGCTGCCGCCGCGCGGCAACCTCGACGTCCGGCGGGACGACGTCCACTGGGCGCGCGAGTACCTGGTGCCGTGGATAGGGCGCCGGTTGCGCGGGGAGTCGTCGGGGGACCACGTGACGGCGAAGGGGACGCTGTCCCCGGACGACATCAAGGTGCGGATCGCCTCGGTGGCGTAACGCCGGGCGGGAACGGCCGCGGCGGGCACGGGAGCGGATGCGGGGGCGGGTGCGGGCACGGACTCCCGCACCCGCGAACCGGAGCCCTCGGGGGCCATCGCCCCGTGCGGCCGGTTCCGTCCCGTCCGACACCGCGGTACCGGGCAGTCCGCACATAATGGGGTTTCTGACCGACTCCGCTGGGAGGCATCGTGGCCGGTTTCCGTTCCCAGAGCTCCGGGCTCCGTGCGCTGCGACCCGCGGCCTTCGGCGCGGACCCGAGTGGTGAGCGCATGGCGCGCATCCGCAGATCCCCGCACTACCGGGACGGGGTGTTCCAGAACCCCGGGGGCCCCACCCGGTCCCGGCCCGCGGGCTCGTCCCGAGACCTGGCGAAGACCTACTTCGACAAGGACACCCGGTACAACCGTGCGCCGCACGGCACCGTACCGGTGCACTCCACCACCCTCGCCGACCTGGCCCGCCCGCCGGCCACCGGGCTGCGCCTCACCTGGATGGGCCACTCCAGCGTGCTCGCGGAGATCGACGGTCAGCGGGTCCTGTTCGACCCCGTGTGGGGAGAGCGCTGCTCCCCTTTCCCCTTCGCCGGGCCCCGACGGCTGCACCCGGTGCCCCTGCCGCTGGCCGCGCTCGGCCCGGTCGACGTCGTGGTGATCTCGCACGACCACTACGACCATCTGGACCTGCCCACCATCAAGGCGCTGGCCGGCACGGACACGCTGTTCGCCGTGCCGCTCGGAGTGGGCGCTCATCTGGAGCACTGGGGCGTGTCCGCCGACCGGCTGCGCGAACTGGACTGGCACGAGGCGGCGCGGATCGGGGGGCTCACCCTCACGGCCACCCCGGCCCGCCATTTCTGCGGCCGGGGGCTGCGCAACACCCAGCACACCCTATGGGCCTCCTGGGTCGTCGCGGGTGCGGAGCACCGTGTGTACCACAGCGGTGACACCGGCTACTTCGACGGTTTCAAGGACATCGGCGCCGACCACGGCCCGTTCGACGCGACGATGATCCAGATCGGCGCGTACTCGGACTTCTGGCCCAAGGGCAGGCCGGACCCGCTCCCGGGACCGGGCTCCTGGCCCGAGATCCACATGAACCCGGCCGAGGGCATCCAGGCCCATCTGGACCTGCAAAGAGGCCGCCCGGACGGTGTCTTCCTGCCGATCCACTGGGGCACCTTCAACCTGGCGCCGCACCCCTGGGCGGAGCCCGGCGAGTGGACGAGGGCGGCCGCCGACGCGGTCGGTCAGCCCGCCGCCTTCCCCGTCCCGGGCCTGCCGTTCGAACCCGCGGGAGAGCTGCCGACGGAGACCTGGTGGCGGGACGTGGGACACGTCCCGGACCACAAGTGGCCGCTACCCGACCCCGTCACGGATTCCTCCGCCTCCTCCCACGGGGACCTGGACCTGGTGGGAGAGGACTGACGCCGCCCGAAGCCGTGGCCCACGCTGCTACGGAGAGTAAAAATCTTGCGGACATCCCTCAGGTACGAAGGGTTCTCGGGGACCGCTTCGACGGAGCGACCGCGGCCGTTGTGGCGGTCCGGGTGAGTGGACGACGGAAGGACGAGGGCCGGGGAGCCGTGAGCTCCCCGGCCCTCAGCGTTTTTCCCGTGACCACTTCTGACCAGGTTGGATCGAGCCGTGACGGTTTCTGGGTGGCTCGCTGACGGGTTTATCGGTCTGTCGTACGACGCCTCATACCAGAGCGGGACGCTGTCCGGGCAAGTTTGTCAACTGCCCACCGCGCGTGATGCGGTGGTGACTACGGTGAGTGCCGATCGGGCGACGCATGGCCGACGCCCTCGGCCTTTCGGTGCGCTCCCGACCGGTACGGCGACACCGCGACGACACCAGTCGTCGCCAGGCACATCGCGTCCCGGGGGCGTGCCCATCAGATCGGATCAGGGAGCGGGGACCGGTACGTGCAGGCAGAAGGCGGACGAGGGAGCCGACGGGGCGAGGGGTCCCGCCGACCGGGCCCGGCCAACGTCTCGGGCGTGCCCGGCACCCGGAACCGACGGACCAGTACCAGTTCGAGGACACCGATGCCCGACTCCCGCGCTCCGGCCTCCCGCACGGACCGGCGGGAGGGCGGACGGCACGGACGCCCGCCCTCCCGGCCCGCCCCCGCGTTCCCCGAGACACAGATACGGCCCCAGCTGCTGCGGCTCGCCGTGCTGCCGCCCGTCGCGGTCGCCCTCAGCGCCTGCGCGGCCGTGCTCTTCACGGTCCGCTCCACCGGAGTACGACCCGACGCCGCACTGTGGGCCGTGCTCGGCGGCGCGGTGTCGGTGGCCCTGGCCGGCATCGTCATCGCCGCCGTGGCCGCCGACCGCGCGGCCCGCTCCGTGCAGGAGAGGGTGGAGAGCCTGCGCCGGAGCACGGCCCGGCGCGAGGCCGACCTGGGGGGCCTGGTGGACGCCCTGCGCCGGGGAGAGGGCCCGCCACCACGGAGGCAGCACGACAGGACGCCGGAGGACGCCGACGACTTCGACCTGCTCGCCGCCGACCTGTCCCGGGCACACGACGGCGCCGTCACCGCCGTCGTGCAGGCGTCCCAGCTCTCCAGCCAGGCGGGCAGCGAACAGAAGCTCGAGGTGTTCGTCAACCTGGCCCGGCGCCTGCAGTCCCTGGTGCACCGCGAGATCTCCCTCCTCGACGAGATGGAGAACGAGATCGAGGACCCCGACCTGCTCAAGGGCCTCTTCCACGTCGACCATCTCGCCACCCGCATCCGCCGCCACGCCGAGAACCTCGCCGTGCTCGGCGGGGCCGTCTCCCGGCGGCAGTGGAGCAACCCCGTCCCCATGACCGAGGTGCTGCGCTCGGCCATCGCCGAGGTCGAGCAGTACTCGCGGGTCAAACTCGTACCGCCGATCGACGGCACCCTGCGCGGGCACGCCGTCGCCGACGTCATCCACCTGCTGGCCGAACTCGTCGAGAACGCCACGTTGTACTCCGCCCCGCACACCCAGGTCCTGCTCCGCGCCAACCTCGTCACCTCCGGGCTCGCCGTCGAGGTCGAGGACCGCGGGCTCGGCATGCCCGTGGGCGAGCAGGACCGGATGAACGCCCTGCTCACCGACCCGGACCAGGTCAATGTGGCCAGCCTGCTGGCCGACGGGCGCATCGGTCTGTTCGTGGTCTCGCAACTCGCGAAGCGGCACGGCATCCATGTCCGGCTGCAGAGCAACATCTACGGCGGAGTGCAGGCCGTGCTCGTCGTGCCGCAGTCACTGATGGGGGCGGAGCCGTGGGTCGCGGGGCAGGTCACGGGACAGCCGCGAGAGATCGGGGCGGTGCCGGGCGCGGAGTACGGCGACGGGCCGACGCCCGCGCACCCCGTGCCCGCGGATGTCCCGCTGCCCGGACCCGCCGGGTACGGCACCGGCCCGCTGCCCGATCCGCAGGCGGGCGCCGGCCCCGGACCGCTGCAGGGGCACGGGGCGCCCCGCACCCCGGTGCCGCGTGCCGCGGGACCACGGTCGCACCGCCGCGACCACGCCACCGTGCCGGCCCCGTCGCCCCCCGACGGTGTGGCGCCACCCCTGCCGCTGCGCGGTGCCCGTCCGGTACGGCCCAACCCGGCCGAGGCGATGCCCGGCGTCAACCCCGACGACCGGCGGATCCTGACGGAGAACGGGGCGGGGACCGGAACCGCTCCCCGCACCCCGCGCGACGGCACGGTGCGCGGCACCATGGGCAAACCCCAACTGCCCCGTCGCCGCGCCCAGGAGCACCTCGCGCCCCAACTTCGCGACGGTCCCACGCCGCGTCAGGAGACCGAACACGTCGCCGGTCACGACCCCAACCTGATGGCGGTCTTCCAACGGGGCGTCAGCCTCGCCGAAACCCAACAGCCCATGGAAGTCGGCCACATGGGGCGCGACGACATGGGGCGCGCGGACACGGGGGGCGACGACAATGCCGGCGAGCGCATGGTGGGCGACCCCGCGGCGTCCGTATCCATGCTGCCCCCACGGCCGATGGACGCCCACCTCATTGATCCGCTCCACACCACCCAGACCCGTGCCGTGGAACCCCACACCATGGAGTCCCACACGATGGAGTCCCACACCATCGAGGCACGCCACATGCCCGCGGTGCCCCGGGAAACGGGCGGTGCCCACGACGGAGTGCCCGCGTCCCGCACCGACCACACCGCCCGGGACGACGGGAGCGCACCCGCCGGATGAGTATGCCCGCACCCACTCCCAGCGCTCCCGCAGACCTTCGTACCCCAAGGAGTCGATCCACCATGGCGAGCGATGCGCCGACCGCCCACGTATCCGATCTCGACTGGCTGATGAGCGGCCTCGTGCAACGGGTACCGCACACGTCAAGTGCCGTGCTGCTCTCCTGCGACGGGCTGGTGAAGTCCGTGCACGGCCTCGACGCGGACAGCGCCGACCACATGGCCGCCCTGGCCTCCGGCCTCTACTCGCTCGGTCGCAGCGCCGGTATCCGCTTCGGCGACGGCGGCGACGTCCGCCAGGTCGTCGTCGAACTCGACTCGACCCTGTTGTTCGTCTCCACCGCCGGTTCCGGCACCTGCCTCGCGGTGCTGGCCGGCCGAGAGGCCGACGCGGCGGTGCTCGGCTACGAGATGGCGATGCTGGTCAAGAGCGTCCGGCCGTATCTGATGACCGCTCCCCGGCAGCACGCCGTCGCACCCCCGGTGATGAGGCCTTGAACGTGGCGGCGGTCGGCGACGGCCCCTGGCTGGACGACGCGGCCGGGCGGCTGGTGCGCCCCTTCACCGTCAGCGACGGCCGTACCCGCCCCACCGTCGAACTCGACCTGATGTCGCAGGTGATGGCCACCGGGGCCACCCCTTTCGGCTACCTCGGCCCCGAGCACGCGCAGGCGCTCGACCTGTGCCGCGCGCCCCTCCCGGTCGCCGAGGTCGCCGCCCATCTCAAGCTGCCGGTGGCCGTCACCAAGGTGCTGCTGGCGGACCTCGTCGACTGCGGGGGGCTCACCACCAAGCCCCCCGTGTTCGACCACAACCCGACGGACCGGGCCCTTCTGGAGGCAGTGCTCGATGGACTACGACGACGGCTCTGACCGCGGCGCCGGGGCCGACCCGTTCCCCACCGCGCTCAAGATCCTCGTGGCGGGCGGGTTCGGCGTGGGCAAGACCACCTTCGTCGGCGCGGTCAGCGAGATCGCGCCGCTCAGCACGGAGGAACTGCTCACCACGGTCAGTGCCGCCACCGACCGGCTCGACGGGATCGAGAACAAGGCCGAGACGACCGTGGCGATGGACTTCGGTCGCATCACCCTGGACCCGGAGCATGTGCTGTACCTGTTCGGCACACCGGGTCAGGAGCGGTTCTGGTTCATGTGGGACGAACTCTGCGAGGGCGCCCTCGGCGCGGTCGTCCTCGCCGACACCCGGCGCCTGGAGGAGTGCTTCGCCGCCGTCGACTTCTTCGAGCAGCGCGGCCTCGGCTTCGTCATCGCCGTCAACGAGTTCGACGGCGCCTTCCGCTACGACCCCCAGGAGGTGCGCGCCGCCCTGGACCTGACCGACGAGATCCCCGTCGTGTGCTGCGACGCCCGGATGTCCCACTCGGGCGTCCAGACCCTGCTGACCCTGGTACGCCACCTCATCGCCCCTGCCCCAACCCCCGTAACGGGATATGGCGCCCACATGTGATCCCCGCACATCACCACGGAGCCCGTCTATGCGTTTTGCCCACACCCAGGGAGCCCGCCCATGAGTGACGACCCGTCCCGCCCGGCCGGTCGTCTCCTGCTCACCCCCGAGGACAAGGAGGCCCCGGCCCGCACCCAGCGGCTGCGCCGGCTGGGCCTGGGTGAGCGCCCCGAGCCCGCGCTCGACGCCTTCGCGTATGGCCTCTCCGAGCTCACCGGGGCGGCGTACGCCATGGTCAACTTTCTGGGGAAGGGCGGGCAGTTCTTCGCCGGTCTGCACGCCCCGGCGGTCGCGCCCGTCGTCCGCGGCGACGGCACCGGCGCCCTGCTGGGCCGGGCACTGCCCCGCGACCACGGCTTCTGTCCCCATGTGGTGGCCCGGCGTAAGGCCCTGGTCCTGGGAGACGTGAGCGACTACCCGCGGTTCGCGGGCAATCCGGTCGTGGACGGGTTCGGGGTGCGCTCCTACCTGGGCGCCCCGCTCATCGACAGCACCGGCACGGTGCTGGGCACCGTGTCGGTCTCCGACATCCGGCCGCGGGCCTGGGGATGGGCGGGACTCACCGCCATCAAGGAGCAGGCCGCGGACCTCGTCGTACGGCTCGAACGCGGAGAGACCGGCGGTCTGCCGTTCTGAACACGGAGACCCGGGGCCGCGGAGACACCGACGGGCTGCCGTGGTGAATCCACGGGCCTGGTGAGCGTGGGCCGATGGGGTGATGGTGTGAAGGAAAGCTGTGGCCACGCTTAAGAAATCCTCGATGGACCGGTGAGGGTGGCGTACGGCAGATTGCAGTGCGAATCCACTCCGCCTCCCGGCCTGGGCTGCTCCGGCATGCCCGGGAACCGGGACTCACCCTCAGGAGTCGTGGCGTTGAAGGCGCTCGTCAAGGAGAAGGCCGAACCCGGGCTGTGGCTCGCGGACGTCCCGGAGCCGGCCGTCGGGCCCGGCGACGTGCTGATCAAGGTGCTGCGCACCGGTATCTGCGGCACCGACCTGCACATCCGGTCCTGGGACGGCTGGGCGCGGCAGACGATCAGTACTCCGCTGGTCCTCGGGCACGAATTCGTGGGGGAGGTCGTCGAGACGGGCCGGGACGTCGGCGAGATCAAGACCGGTGACCGGGTCAGCGGCGAGGGACACCTCGTGTGCGGCAAGTGCCGCAACTGCCTGGCCGGACGACGGCACCTGTGCTGCGCCACCGTCGGGCTCGGCGTCGGCCGCGACGGCGCGTTCGCCGAGTACGTCGCGCTGCCCGCGACCAACGTCTGGGTGCACCGCGTGCCCGTCGACCTCGATGTCGCCGCGATCTTCGATCCGTTCGGCAACGCCGTGCACACCGCCCTGTCCTTTCCGCTCGTCGGGGAGGACGTCCTGATCACCGGCGCCGGACCGATCGGCCTGATGGCCGCCGCCGTGGCCCGGCACGCCGGAGCCCGCCATGTCATGATCACCGACGTCAGCGAGGAGCGTCTGGAACTCGCCCGTAAGATCGGCGTGAGCCTGGCGCTGAACGTGGGGGAGTCGGCCCTCGCCGACGGGCAGCACCTCCTCGGCCTGCGCGAGGGCTTCGACGTCGGCCTGGAGATGTCCGGCCGCCCCGAGGCGATGCGGGACATGATCGCCAACATGGCCCACGGCGGCCGGATCGCGATGCTGGGCCTGCCCGCCGAGGAGTTCCCGGTCGACTGGGCCCGGATCGTCACCTCGATGATCACCCTCAAGGGCATCTACGGCCGTGAGATGTTCGAGACCTGGTACGCCATGTCCGTGCTGCTGGAAGGCGGCCTCGACCTCTCCCCCGTGATCACCGGCCGGTACTCCCACCGCGACTTCGAGGTGGCGTTCGAGGACGCGGCGAGCGGCCGCGGCGGCAAGATCATCCTCGACTGGACGGCCTGACCTCGGCACACCCGTCCCGGGCACACCCGTACCGGCACCCACCCAGTACCTTCCTCGGCATTCTCCTCATCCGCGAGCACCTTCATCCAGGAGCTTCCCCATGTTCGACTCCGTGCGCGACGACCTCCGCACCACCCTCGACGAGATCCGTGCCGCCGGACTGCACAAGCCCGAGCGCGTCATCGGCACCCCGCAGTCCGCCACCGTGAACGTCACGGCCGGCGGCCGTCCCGGTGAGGTCCTCAACTTCTGCGCCAACAACTACCTCGGCCTCGCCGACCACCCCGAGGTGCTCGCCGCCGCCCACGAGGCCCTCAACCGCTGGGGCTACGGCATGGCGTCGGTGCGCTTCATCTGCGGTACGCAGGAGGTGCACAAGGAACTGGAGGCCCGGCTGTCGGCGTTCCTCGGCCAGGAGGACACGATTCTCTACTCGTCCTGCTTCGACGCCAACGGCGGCGTGTTCGAGACGCTGCTCGGCCCGGACGACGCGGTGATCTCCGACGCGCTCAACCACGCGTCGATCATCGACGGCATCCGGCTGTCCAAGGCCCGCCGCTTCCGTTACGCCAACCGTGACATGGCGGACCTGGAGCGCCAGTTGAAGGAGGCCGCCGAGGGCGGGGCGCGGCGCAAGCTGATCGTCACCGACGGCGTCTTCTCCATGGACGGCCATGTCGCGCCGCTGGCCGAGATCTGCGACCTCGCCGACCGCCACGACGCCATGGTCATGGTCGACGACTCGCACGCCGTGGGCTTCGTCGGACCCGGCGGGCGCGGTACCCCCGAACTGCACGGCGTCATGGACCGCGTCGACATCCTCACCGGCACCCTCGGCAAGGCGCTCGGCGGTGCCTCCGGCGGCTATGTCGCCGCCCGCGCGGAGATCGTCGCCCTGCTGCGCCAGCGGTCCCGGCCGTACCTGTTCTCGAACACACTCGCCCCGGTGATCGCGGCGGCCTCGCTGAAGGTCCTCGACCTGCTGGAGTCCGCGGACGACCTGAGGGTCCGGCTGGGCGAGAACACCGCCCTGTTCCGCCGCCTGATGACCGGCGAGGGCTTCGACATCCTCCCCGGCGACCACCCCATCGCCCCGGTGATGATCGGCGACGCGGCCCGCGCGGGACGCCTGGCGGAACTGCTGCTGGAACGCGGTGTGTACGTGATCGGCTTCTCCTATCCCGTGGTGCCCGAGGGGCAGGCCCGGATCAGGGTCCAGCTGTCCGCGGCCCACTCCACCGAGGACGTGAACCGCGCGGTGGACGCCTTCGTGGCGGCGCGGGCGGAGCTCGACGCCTGAGCGGAGCGCGCGGCGGCGTTTGAGAGGATCGGTCTCATGATTGAGGTGCGGCGGCTCCACGTCCTGCGTGCGGTGGCCGACCACCGTACGGTCACGGCGGCTGCCGCCGCGCTGTATCTGACCCCTTCGGCCGTGTCCCAGCAGCTCACCGCGCTGGAGCAGGAGACCGGCCATCGGCTGGTGGAGCGCAGCGCCAAGGGGGTACGGCTGACGCAGGCCGGCGAGATCCTGCTCGACCACACCCACGTGGTCCTCGCCCAGCTGGAGCGGGCCGCGGCCGAACTCGCCGCCTACAGTTCGGGCGCGGCCGGTACCGTCACCATCGCCTCCTTCGCGACCGGGATCGCCCAGGTCGTCGTCCCCGCCGTGGTCGACCTCGCCGCCACGGCGCCCGGGATCCGCCTCCACGTCCAGGACGCCGAGGGCGACGCCAGCCTGCCGATGCTGCTGGACCGGCAGATCGACGTCGCCGTGGCCGTCGAGTACCGGGGGGCGCCGCCCGCCGACGACCCGCGGCTGACCCACCTACCGCTGTACGCGGAGCCCTTCGACGCGGTCGTCCCCGTCAGCCACCGGCTGGCCGACACCGCCGAGGTGCCGCTCGCCGAGCTGGCCAAGGACCCGTGGATCGGCCCCTACCCCGGCAACCCCTGCCATGACGTCCTCGTCCTGGCCTGCGAGAACGCCGGATTCCAGCCTCGTCTGGAGCACACCTCGGACGACTTCCGCGCGGTGGTGGCGCTGGCCTCGGCGGACGTGGGCGTCGCCCTGGTCCCGCGCTCGGCGCTGCGCGGCATGGACCTGACGGGCGTCGTCGTCCGCCCCGTCGACGGAGTGGCACCCACCCGCCGGGTCTTCGCCGCCGTACGCCGGGGAGCCGAGGAGCACCCGCTGATCCGCCCGGTGCTGGACGCGCTCGGCGAGGCCGCCCGAGCGGCGTAGGCCTGTCGCGGGGAACCGCCCGGCGCCCGAGGGCAGTCCCGGCGTCCTGCGGCCGACGCCCCTCTGCCACAAGCGCCTGGGCACGGTAACGGTCTCCCCTTCCACCAGGTGATTGAACAGGCCCCGGCGGCCGGACAGAACAGCCGGAAGGCAGTCCAGCAGGACGTCAGTCAGTGGCAGAGCCACGACCACCAGAACCTGCCCACCCATATCAATGTCATATCAATGTCAGTGGCGGCCGTTACCGTTCCTGCCATGCCGGATGCCGAAGACGTACGACGGATCGCCCTGTCCCTGCCGGACACCGCGGAGAAGATCGCATGGAGCATGCCCACGTTCCGGGTCGCGGGGAAGATGTTCGCCACCCTGCCCGAGGACGAGACGTCCATCGCCGTGCGCTGTCCCAAGGAGGAGCGGGACGAACTGGCCCTCGCCGAACCGGGGAAGTTCTGGATCGCGGGCCATGAGGCGCAGTCCGCCTGGGTCAGGGTCCGCCTCACCGCACTCGACGGCGAGGACGAACTGCACGACATCCTCGCCGACTCCTGGCGTCAGGCGGCCCCACCCCGGCTGCTCGAAGCGCATCCCCGGCTGGGGCTGCCGTCCGTGGGCTGAACGGCCGACGGGTGTTGTCAGTGGCCCGTGGCGAGGTCTCACGCCGGCACCGCGCCCGTCGCGTCCGCCGTATCCGCTCCACCCGCGACGAAGCCCGTGATCCGCTCCCGGAGCGAGGCGGCGTCGAGACCGTGCGCGGCGACGTGCTCGTCGAACTGCCCGTACCGTCGCAGTTCCCGCCGGCCCACGCCCAGCCCCAGCACCCGGTGCGGCACATCGGCCAACGCGTCGTTCGCCTCCGCCACCGACGTGCCCGCCAGGTACGGCTCGACCAGGACGACGTCCGCTGCGGCGGTCCCGGTGGCCCGCCGCAGCGCGGCCGCGTCGAAGGGACGGACCGTGGTGGCGTACAGGACGGTGACGTCGAGCCCCTCCGTGGCCGCGAGGACGGCGTCCAGGACGGGCCCGACGGCGACCACCACTCCGGAGCGGCCCTCGCGGACGGTGCGGAAGCGCTCACCGTCCACCGGCAGCGGGTGCGTGTGGGACTGCAGGGACAGCCGCACATACACCTTGTCGTCCCCGGCGGCCACCGCATGCCGCAGCAGCGTCTCGGCCTCGTCCGGATGCCCCGGCACATGCACGGTCCAGCCGTCCAGGGTGTCCAGCAGCGCCACGTCACCGGGAGCCATGTGCGTGTAACCGGCCAGGCCAGTCGAAGGAGGCGGCGGCGCTCACCAGCACGGCACCCGCGCTCTGATGCCCGAGATCCAGCTTGACCTGCTCGAAGGGCCGCTCGACGAGGAAGCTGGCGAACGTGTGCACGACGGGCCGCAGGCCGGTGAGCGCCATCCCCGCGGCGGCTCCCACCAGGAGCTGCTCCCGGATGCCGACGTTGACGACCCGGTCCGGATGCCGGCGCACGGCCTCGGTGAAGGCGTCCTTGCCGACCTCGGCGAGGACGACGGCGACCCGGGGATCCTCGTCGAGCAGCCGGGTGACGACAGGGGCGAATCGGTCACGCATGGTGTCCACGGAAGTCAGTCCTTTCCTTACCGCATACCGAACACGACTGAAAGAAGGGAGAGGGTTCACGCGTACTTCGGTTCGACCCGGGCCACCACCACGTGCGGCAGGCCCGGATGCGGCGCGGTGAACGCGGCATACAGCGCCTCGTGGTCACGGCCGTCGACCGTGAGCGCGGACCAGCCGGCCGCCTCGAAACGCGCGACGATCCCGCCGGGCCGGGCGTGACTGGCGGAGGAGTTGTCGACGACGACGGTGTGCAGCCGTTCCAGACCGGCCGGCCCGGCGAAGGCGATGGCCTCGTGGTTGCTGCCCTCGTCGAGTTCGGCGTCGCCGATCAGCACCCACACCCCCGGTCCGTCGAGCCCCTGCGCGCGCAGTCCCAGCGCCGTGCCGACCGCGAGCGGCAGCCCGTGCCCCAGCGATCCGCTGCCGATCTCGGCCCCCGGCACCAGCACCCGGTCGGGGTGGTGGCCGAGCGGGGAGTCGTACGAGCCGAAGCCCGGCAGCCACTCCACCGGCAGGAAGCCCTTGGCGGCCAGCACGGCGTAGTACGCCATCGGTCCGTGCCCCTTCGACAGCAGGAAGCGGTCGCGCCCGGGGTCGTCCATCAGTTCGGGGCTCACCCGCAGCACCCGGTCGTAGAGCACCCACAGCACGTCCAGCGTGGAGGTGGCGGCAGGCCCGTGCTTCTCGTCCCCGGTCATCCGGCCCATCAGCCCCGGCAGATCCGCGAACCCGTACGTATGCGTGTGTTCCTCGGTGATCGTCATACGGCGATCGTGCAACCTCAACCAAACTTCAGGTCAAGCTCCGCCGTGCAAACGGGTGCGCGATCACCGTCCCGAGTGCGGTATTGTTTCCGTGCACGTTGATCCGGGGGAATTCCCAGGTCAGACGGGCATCGGGACGTGGCGCAGCTTGGTAGCGCACTTGACTGGGGGTCAAGGGGTCGCAGGTTCAAATCCTGTCGTCCCGACCAGCTTGTAGCAGGTCGGAGGCCGTCTTCTCATGGATGAGGAGACGGTTTTTCGTCGTCCCCGGTGCGGCGGTCGTACGATGTGTGACCTGTGGAGGTGTCGTCTGTGGATGCGCCGCCGCCCCTTTGGCAGGGGACCATGACAGGGAGTCGCCCATGACCACGGCACGGGACCTGATGATCGTCGCCCTCGACACCCCCTCCACTCCTCCCGTGGCGCAGGGTGAGCTGTCGCTCGCGCTCGCGGGGGCGGAGCTGATCGACCTCATGGACGCCGAGGCCGTCACCCTGGACGAGCACCTTGTCGTACCCAGGCTGCCGCCCGCCGGCGGTGAGGGGCCGCTGCGCGAGGCCGCATCGTCACTCGTGCGGCAGGCGCCCTACGAATCCGTCGAGGACTGGTTGTGGCGCCGGGGCCGTGACCTGGCCGCCGCCCATCTTGCCGCCCTGGAGTCGGAAGGGCTGGTCACCCGGCCGCACGCCCGCCGGATCTCCTTCCGGGCGGACCCACCGGTGCCGACCGATTCGTCGGCCCGGAGCCGGGCGGCCGGCCGCTGGGCGTCGCGTGAACCGGTGCTGGCCGGCCTCGCCGCCGCCGCGGGCATCGGGGAACAGCCGACCGACGACCTGGTCGCCGAGATCGCCGACGAACAGGTGGTGACCGTCCTGGCCGCCGTCAACGACGCCGTCATGGAACTGGAGGCCGTACGGCAGCGGCGAGGCCTCGAGAGCGCGGCCTTCGACAACGTCTGGCGAGCTGTTTGACGCATTCCATGGTTGATTCGTCCATGGATGTCCTTGATGTCGCGTTGTGTACTGCTTAACGTTCGCCGGGTAAGCACCGCCGCGGGGCCCGACACCCGCGCCGCCATCCCGGAAGCGAGGTGTGGAGCGCGTGCACGCGAGGTGCGGGGGCCGACCGGATGCGGGGAACCCCGGCGAGGGGCGACGCCCCCGAGGGGCGCGACGGCGCCGGGCGCGGACACGGGTGCTGGTCGCGCTGACGCTGATGGCGTCCACGCTCGCCGCCTGTGGCGGTGGCCAGGAGGGCTCCGGCCGGCCCACCCTCAACTGGTACAACTTCCCCGACGACTCCGGCGCCCTGCAGAAGGCCGCCGACCGGTGCAGCCGGGCATCGGGCGGCCGCTACCGGATCAGCTACAACAAGCTGCCACGAGGCGCCGACGGCCAGCGCCAGCAACTGGTGCGCAGGCTCGCCGCGGAGGACGAATCCATCGACATCATGGGCCTCGACGTCACCTGGGCCGCGGAGTTCGCCGAGGCCCGCTGGGTCCGGGAGTGGACCGGCGAGACGAAACGGCGGGCCACCGAGGGCACGCTGCGCGTCCCGCTGCGGACCGCCACCTGGAAGGACAAGCTGTACGCCGTCCCGTACAACACCAACACCCAGCTCCTGTGGTACCGCGAGGACCTGGTGCCCACCCCGCCGAGGACCTGGTCCGAGATGCTGGACATGTCCCGCGAGCTCGCCCGGCAGGGGAAGCCCCACTACGTGGAGATCCAGGGCGCCCAGTACGAGGGCCTGACGGTCTGGTTCAACACGCTGGTCAACAGCGCGGGTGGTTCCCTCCTCGACCCGAGCGCCACCGCGCCGTCCCTCGGCCCGCCGGCCGTCCGGGCCGCCTCCCTCATGCACGACCTCGCCAACTCGCCGGCCGCGGACCCCTCCCTGCCGAACCAGATGGAGGACCAGAACCGCCTCGCCATGGAATCGGGGGTGGCGGCGTTCGAACTCAACTACCCGTTCGTCCATCCGTCGATGGAGGCGAACAACCCGCAGCTGTTCAAGAACTTCCGCTGGGCGCCCTACCCGCGCGTCGACGCCGACCGCCCCGCCCGGACCACCATCGGCGGCATCGACCTCGCCGTCAGTGCCTACTCCCGCCACCCCGACCTCGCCTTCGAGGCGGCCCTGTGCCTGCGCGACCGGGAGAACCAGCTCACCGCCGCGCTCGACGGCGGGCTGCCGCCCACCCTGCGCGAACTGTACGACGACCCCGCCTTCATGAAGGCGTATCCGTTCTCCGAAGAAGTGCTGGCCGCTCTGGAGGCGGCGAGCGTGCGGCCGGTCACTCCCGCCTACCAGAACGTGTCGATCGCCGTCTCCCACACGCTGTCCCCGCCGTCCGCCATCAAGCCGGAGAGCTCGGTCGCCACCATCAGGGACCAGATCGACGATGCTCTGCGATCCGAGGGTGTGATCCCGTGAGCCACCGCCTCCCGGACAAGGGCGGGAAAGCACTCTCGGCCGGCGCCAAGCAGGAACGGCGCCTCGGCTGGCTGCTGTGCGCGCCGGCCGTCATCGTCATGACCGCCGTGACCGCCTACCCCATCGGATACGCCGTCTACCTCTCCCTCCAGCGCTACGACCTGCGCTTCCCGGCCCGGGCCGAGTTCGTGGGCCTGAGCAACTACGGGGCGGTGCTGTCCTCCCCGTTCTGGTGGGACGCGTTCTGGGTGACGCTGTTCATCACCGCCGTGTCCGTGGCCGTCGAACTCGTCCTCGGCATGGCACTCGCCCTGGTGATGCACCGCACGCTGTTCTGGCGCGGCACGGTGCGCACCGCGGTCCTCGTCCCGTACGGCATCGTCACCGTGGTCGCCGCCTTCTCCTGGCAGTACGCCTGGACCCCCGAGCTCGGCTACCTCGCCGAACTGCTGCCCAGTGGAGAGGCCCCGCTCACCGAGCAGTGGCCCGCGCTGTGGCTGATCATCCTCGCCGAGGTGTGGAAGACCACCCCGTTCATGGCGCTGCTGCTGCTCGCCGGCCTCGCGCTGGTCCCCGAGGAGACCCTGAAGGCGGCCATGGTGGACGGCGCCTCCCCCTGGCAACGGTTCACCAGGGTGGTACTGCCGCTGATGAAGCCGGCCATCCTCGTCGCGCTGCTCTTCCGCACGCTGGACGCCTTCCGGATCTTCGACAACATCTACGTCCTGACCTCGGGCGCCCACGGCACCGGCTCCCTGTCGATCCTGGGCTACAGCAACCTGTTCACCGCGCTGAACCTGGGCGTCGGATCGGCGATCTCGGTCCTGATCTTCCTCTGTGTCGGGATCATCGCCTTCACCTTCGTCAAGCTGTTCGGCGCCGCCGCACCCGGCGCGGAGGTGAAGCGCTGATGGCCGCAGCAGGCAGGACGCACGCCACCCGCTGGGGTGTCGTCAACGTCGTGGTGGTGCTGTACGCCCTGTTCCCGGTGTGGTGGATCGCCGCGCTGTCGTTCAAGGACCCCAGCACCCTCTCCGACGGCAACTACGTCCCCCGGGACTGGACCTGGGAGAACTACCGGGGCATCTTCGAGACCTCCCAGTTCACCCGGGCACTGATCAACTCGATCGGCATCGCGCTGATCGCCACGGTGATCGCGGTGATCCTGGGCACCATGGCCGCCTACGCCGTGGCCCGGCTGCGGTTTCCCGGCAAGCAGCTGCTCATCGGGATGTCGCTGCTGATCGCCATGTTCCCACCGATCTCCCTGGTGTCGCCGCTGTTCGACATCGAGCGGGTCATCGGGATCTTCGACACCTGGCTCGGGCTCATCATCCCGTACATGACCTTCTCGCTGCCGCTGGCGATCTACACCCTGTCGGCGTTCTTCCGGGAGATCCCGTGGGACCTGGAGAAGGCCGCCAAGGTGGACGGCGCCACGCCCGCGCAGGCATTCCGGCTGGTCATCGTGCCGCTGGCCGCACCGGGCGTGTTCACCACCGCCATCCTCGTGTTCATCTTCTGCTGGAACGACTTCCTGTTCGCGATCTCGCTGACCTCCACCGAGTCCGCGCGGACGGTGCCCGCCGCGATCGCGTTCTTCACCGGCAGCTCGCAGTTCCAGCAGCCCACCGGGTCGATCGCCGCCGCCGCCGTGGTGATCACCGTCCCGATCATCGTTTTCGTCCTGTTCTTCCAGCGGCGGATCGTGGCCGGACTGACCTCCGGGGCGGTCAAGGGGTGACCGGGCCGCATCGGTCCACCCCGCACCACACCCGGACCCGGCCGTCATGAAGGCAAGGAGGCACCACCCATGGCCGAGATCGTCCTCGAGGGAGTCACCAAGCGTTTTCCCGACGGGTCCGTCGCCGTGAAGGACGTGGATCTCGACATCGCCGACGGCGAGTTCGTGATCCTGGTCGGCCCGTCCGGGTGCGGCAAGTCCACCACCCTGAACATGATCGCCGGACTCGAGGACATCACCGAGGGCACCCTGCGCATCGGCGGCGAGGTCGTCAACGACCTCGCGCCCAAGGAGCGTGACGTCGCCATGGTGTTCCAGAGCTACGCCCTGTATCCGCACATGAGCGTGCGCGAGAACATGGGCTTCCCGCTGCGCCTGGCGAAGGTGGACAAGACCACCATCGACAGCAAGGTCGAGGAGGCCGCGCGGGTCCTCGACCTGAGCGAGTTCCTCGACCGCAAGCCCGCCAACCTCTCCGGCGGCCAACGTCAGCGGGTGGCGATGGGACGGGCCATCGTCCGCGACCCCAAGGCGTTCCTGATGGACGAGCCGCTGTCCAACCTCGACGCCAAGCTGCGGGTGCAGATGCGCACCCAGATCTCCCGGCTGCAACGCCGCCTGGGCACCACCACCGTCTACGTCACCCACGACCAGACCGAGGCGATGACCCTCGGCGACCGGGTCGTGGTCATGCGGCAGGGCCTGATCCAGCAGATCGGCACGCCCGCACAGCTCTACGACCTGCCGCGCAACCTCTTCGTCGCGGGCTTCATCGGCTCCCCGGCGATGAACTTCGTCGGCGCCGCCCTGGAGGCCGGTGTGCTGCGCTCACCGCTGGGCGACCTGCCGCTCCACGACCGTACGCGCCAGGCGCTGGAACGGCGGAACGCGCCGCGCGACGTCATCGTCGGGCTGCGTCCCGAGGCCTTCGAGGACGCGGCCCTGGCCCGCGAGTCGGGCGGCCCCGTCGTCACGGCCACCGTGGACGTGCTGGAGTCGCTCGGCTCCGACGTGTACGTCTACTTCAACGCCGAGGGCGGACCGGTGACGACCGCCGAACTGGAGGAACTCGCCACCGACTCCGGTCTGCGCGACACCGGCGCGGGCGCCACGCAGCAGATCGTGGCCCGGCTGAACGCCGCCACCCGCGCCCGTGAGGGAACACCCGTGGAACTCCGGGTCGACATGGGCAAGGCGCATGTCTTCGACCCCTCGACCGGGGCGAACCTCACCCATCCGGAGCGCCGGGACGCCACCTGATCCCGCTCGCGCCGTTCCCGCCGGGTCAGCTCACGCAGCCCGCGTGGGCCAGCGCCTGCTTCAGCAGCACGCCGTGCCCGCCCGGCATCTCGCTCTGCACGGCCTCCGACAGGGCCTCCTGCGGGCTGAACCACACCAGGTCGAGGGCGTCCTGCCGGGGCCGGCAGTCACCCGTCACCGGCACGATGTAGGCGAGGGACACCGCGTGCTGACGCGGGTCGTGGTACGGCGTGACGCCGTGCGTGGGGAAGTACTCCGCGACCGTGAACGGCTGGAGCGATGCCGGGATCCGGGGCAGCGCCACCGGGCCGAGGTCCTTCTCCAGGTGGCGCAGCAGTGCGTCGCGGACCCGCTCGTGGTGCAGCACCCGGCCGGAGACCAGCGTCCGGCTGACCGTGCCGTCGGGCCCTATACGCAGCAGCAGGCCGACGCTGGTGACTTCGCCGCTGTCGTCGACCCGGACGGGGACGGACTCGACGTACAGGATCGGCATGCGGGCACGTGTCATCTCCAGTTCGTCGGAGGACAGCCATCCCGGCGTGGTTTCGGTCGTGTCAGACATCGCTTGATCATACTTTCAACGGGTCGGGCTTACGGGGTGCCAGCCGCTCCGCGGCGGTGTGTCCTCCTCGAAGGGCTCGGCCGGATCGGATCGACGGTCGCGTCAGGGTTTCACGGCCACCGCGCCGTACTGCGGTACGACGACCGTGGCGTCCGCCCCGGCACGCCACTGCGAGCAGGACACCAGGCCGGGCTCGACAAGATTCAGCCCCTCGAAGAACGCGGCGATGTCCTCGGCGCTGCGGGCGGTGATCGGGGGAGTGGCGTTCTCGTTCCAGAACTCCATCGCGGGGATCTGGTTCTCGCCGCCCACCTCGGCGTCGGAGGTGGGGTGGGTGAGCACGAGGAAACTGCCGGAGGGGACGGCGGCCATGATCCGCCGTACGATCTCGCGGGCCTCGTCGGTGTCGAGGACGAAGTTGAGGATGCCCAGCATCATCACCGCGACCGGACGGTCGAAGTCGAGTGTGACGGCGGCCCGCTCGAGGATGGCGTCCGGGTCGTGCACGTCGGCGTAGATGTAGGCGGTTGCGCCGTCGTGGCTGCCGGTGAGCAGGGTCCGGGCGTGGACCAGCACGATCGGGTCGTTGTCGACGTAGACGATCCGGGCGTCGGGCGTGATCCGCTGCGCGATCTCGTGGGTGTTGTCCGCGGTCGGCAGTCCAGTGCCGACGTCGAGGAACTGCCGCACCCCGCGCTCACCGGTCAGGTACGCGACGGCCCGGCCCAGGAACTCCCGGTCCGCGCGGGCGATGTCCCGGATGACCGGGATGATCGAGGCGACATGGTCACCGACCCGCTGGTCGACCTCGTAGTCGTCCTTGCCGCCGATCCAGTGGTTCCACACGCGCGCGTTGTGCGCGACAGAGGTGTCCAGCCGCGCCGGGACCCTCGGCGGGGTGTGACTCTCACCCACGTCTCTCGCCCTCCCTCGCTCCCACGACCGGATCCGGCCGTCGCGGTCATTGTGCCGCGCGATGATCACCTTGTCCCGGGAAACGGGAGAGCGGGACAGGGGAGCGGGAGCAGGAGGGGTCAGGGGAGTGGAAGAGAGAGTGGAGCGGGGGCGCCACGTGCGTCCGTCAGGAGCCGGCCGGGGCGTTCTCCGCCTCGAACATCCAGCGCAGCTTCTCCAGTTCGGCGGTGAGGGAGATCAGCAGATCCTGGGTGATCGGGTCCGCCTTCTCGGTGGCGTCGACGCGCTCGCGCAACCGTACGATCGCGGTCCCCAGCGCCTCGGCCATCACCCGCACGGCGTCCTCGTCCCGCAGCCAGCCCTCATCGGGGGCGGGTAGTGAGAAGACCTTGGCGATGGTCTCCGGACGGCCGTCCGGCGGCACGCCGAGCGTCGCGGAGCGCTCCGCGACCGTGTCGGCGCCGGTGCGCGTGACCGAGACCACCTCGTCCAGCTGGAGGTGGACCGAACGGAACCGCGGGCCCACGACGTTCCAGTGCGCCTGCTTGCCGATCAGGGAGAGGCCGAGGAGATCCACCAGGGTGCTCTGGAGTGCCTCACAGGCGATTCGGCGGTCCTCGTCGGGCAACGTGCTCCGCACAACGGTCATGGGGTGGGGGTTCCCTTCTCGTTCTTGTCCTTCTCGTCCGTCCGCCGTCTGTTGCGGTGTCTGTCGCGGCTGACGGCTTCCGACCGCGCGAGTGCCCTGGGCGCTCCGGCGCAAACACGGCGACCCCCGCGGCGCGCGCACGATCCGGCGGGTGGGCGCGCCCTTTCCGACGGGCAGCTCGGCCGGGGCCGAACGACACTGATCCGCGGGCGCTGACGGCAGGGCCATCAGGCGAGACGGTGCTTACCGCGCTCATCAGGTGGACATAGCATCGGTCCCCGCAATGAACACGATGACGCTCTGGGACCTCAACGGCTGGCAATTCGCCGCCCTCGCCTTCGCGGCCCTGCTCGTGGGCTTCTCCAAGACCGCTGTGAGCGGGGCCAACACGGTCAGCCTCGCCATCTTCGCGGCGATGCTGCCCGCGCGCGCCTCCACCGGCGTACTGCTGCCCATCCTGATCGCCGGGGACGTGCTCGCCGTCCTCACCTACCGGCGGCACGCCCACTGGCCCACGCTGTGGCGGCTGTTCCCGGCGGTCGCGGCGGGCGTCGTGGTCGGCACCGTCTTCCTGACGTGGGCGGACGACGAGGCCGTACGGACGTCGATCGGGGCGATCCTGCTGCTGATGGCCGGGGTGACGGTGTGGCGGCGGCGAGCCGCGAAGGGGGACGAGGCCAGGGACGAACCCGACGCCGTCACCTCCCGGGCCGGCAAGGCCAAGGCGCGTTCGTACGGCGTCCTCGGCGGTTTCACCACCATGGTCGCCAACGCGGGCGGACCGGTGATGTCCCTGTACCTGCTCTCCGCGGGCTTCCGGAAGCTGGGCTTCCTGGGGACGTCGGCCTTCTTCTTCCTGATCGTCAACACGTCCAAGGTGCCGTTCAGCGTGGGCCTCGGACTGATCAACGCGGAGTCGCTGCTGCTCGACGCGGCGCTCGTACTGTTCGTCGTGCCCGGCGCGTTCCTCGGCAAATGGGCCGTGGGCCGGATCAACCAGCAGCTCTTCGAGCGGCTGGTGATCGCGGCGACGGTGGTGGGCGGCGTGCAACTGCTGGTGCGCTGAGCAGGGAGCAGGGAGCAGGGCGTCGGGTGCGGGAAGCCGGGTGCCGGTGGGTGCGGTGTGCGCCGGACCTACCGTGAGCCGAGAGAGGGCTCCTTGCCCTGCGTCTGCGGGACGTCGTGGTGCCGGAATCGGCTGGGGGCCGCCGTACGGCCGACCGTCGCCGCCAGTTTGCGCAGCCGCCGCCAGTCCAGGCGCGGTGGCGGCGGCGTGACGCCGGGCCGCTTGCGGGGGACGCGGACACGGAGCGCGCCGGGTGCGATACGGCAGTGGACGGGAGCCGGCAGCACCAGGGCCTCCCCGTCGACCCCGGCCTCTATCTCCGCGCGGTCCCCCTCGATGACGACCTCGGGGGCGGTCAGGATGGTGAGTCCGCCCGGCGCGGGATCCAGCAGCAGCGAGGCGGCGTGAACCGCGCCCTCCACCTTGACGCCGAGGACACCGAGGACACCCGAGTCGAGCCGGTCCCGCCGGCCCAGACCGAAGGGGTCATCGGTGCGGTAGGGGTTGTTGCTGACCAGCACCGCCTGCGGGGCGTCGAGTGTCGTGTCGCCGACGCGGGCGACCAGCCGGGGACCCTGCTGCCCGGTGAGCAGGTCGGGCAGCAGCTCCAGACTGGTGCCGATCTTGTCGCCCCGGTAGGCCGGGCTCTGCACGATCGACGCGTACGCGCCGAAGGACGCGTTGTTCACGAAGGGCTGGTCACCGGCGAAACCGAGATCGACGCGCAGCTCCACCCCGTCGCTGAGCGCGTCGAGGCAGGCGGCCGGATCACCGCGGTCCAGGCCCAGGTCCAGGGCGAAGTGGTTGCGCGTCCCGGCGCTGATGACCAGGAAAGGGATGTCGTGCTCGGCGGCCACGGCCGCGACCAGCGCCTGCGTGCCGTCACCGCCGGCGGCGCCCAGCAGATCGGCGCCGTCCGCGACGGCCTCCCGGGCCAGAGCGGTCACGTCGTTCGGCCCCTCCGGATCGAGCAGGACGACCCGGGCACCCAGGCGCTCCGCCTTCTCCCGCAGGCCGAACCGGCCCACCTTTCCGCCGCCCGACCGGGGATTCATGATGAGCACCGGCCGCCGGGGCGGCGGTGCCCGCCGCTCTCCCAGCCGCTCGCTCCCCGTCCCCCGCAGCGCGTACCGGCCGCTCCACACGGCCAGCCCCCACAGGGCCAGTGACAGCGGCAGCACCCAGAACAGGGTGACGGCGAACAGCGTGACGACAGCCGCGGGCACACACAGCGCCACCAGCCCGGCAACCCAGCGCAGCGGACCCCGCAGGGTCAGCGTCCACCACAGGGCCGCGGCGCTCACGGCGAGGCCCGCCGCGCCGCAGAGCAGCAGCGCGAGCCCCCGCAGACCCCCGTAGAGGAGCGGGAACAGCACCGCGAGCGTGGCCGCGGCCAGCGCCACCCGCGCGGACCACCGCTGGATCCGGTAGGCCCGCCTGCTCAAGTCCACGGCCATGACTCCTCCAGTCCCCGGCGTCATCGTAAGACGTACGGGGCCACGGACGTTGCCGACACCCGAGTCCTGGTCACAGCGCGTGTCCGACATTCGTGGGCCTGCCCCATGGGCGCCCCTCCGATGCCCCTTCCGGGCCCGCCCCGGCACCTCCGGCGGCCGGACTCGTACGCTCGGCGTCATGTCTGCGCACGTCCTGGTCCTCGGCGGCACCACCGAGGCACGCGAACTCGCCGCCGAGCTGACCGCCCGTCCCGGAGTGCGGGTGACCACCTCCCTCGCCGGACGGGTGGCACGGCCCGGAGCGGTCGCGGGCGGGATGCGCGTCGGCGGCTTCGGCGGGGCGCGGGGGCTCGCCGACTGGCTCCGCGACCAGGGCGTGACGGCCCTGGTCGACGCCACGCACCCGTTCGCCGAGCGGATCACGGCGAACGCGGCACGGGCCGCGACCGCGACCGGCGTGCCCCTGGTCGTGCTGCGTCGCCCCGGCTGGCAGCCCGGACCGGGCGACCGCTGGCACCCGGCCCCCTCGCTGGACGCCGCCGCCGAACTACTGCCCCGGCTCGGACAGAGAGCCTTCCTCACCACCGGCCGCCTGGGCCTCGCCGCCTTCGCCCGGCTGACCCGGCTCCACTTCACGCTCCGGTCGGTGGAGCCCCCCGAGCCGCCCGTGCCGCCGCACATGCGCGTCCTGCTGGCCCGTGGACCGTTCACCGTGGCCGACGAGACGGCCCTGCTGCGCGAGCACCGCATCGACGTACTGGTGACCAAGGACAGCGGGGGATCGGCGACGTCCGCCAAACTCACGGCGGCCCGCGACCTCGGCCTGCCGGTCGTGGTCGTACGCCGCCCACCACTGCCGGAGGACGTCAGCCCGGTGCCCGACGTGGCGAGCGCCCTGGAACGCCTGGGATCCTTCTGACGCGACATCCGGCGCGACAGGTCTCAGGCGGCTCAGCCGTCCCCGAGGTTCCGCCGCAGCAGATAGGTGTCCATGATCCAGCCCTTGCGCTCGCGAGCCTCCGCGCGCAGCCGCTCGATCCGGGGAGCGGCCTCGGCGAGCGGGCCGGAGACGAGGATCTCGTCCGGGGTGCCTATGTAGGCGCCCCAGTAGATGTCGACGTCCTGGCCGGCGTACTGCCGGAAGGTCTGGTGGGCGTCCAGCATCACGACGACGTCGTCCACCCCCTCGGGGAAGCCTTCCGCGAGCCGCCGGCCCGTGGTGATCTGGACCGGCCGGGCGACCCGGTTGAGCCCCGTGCGGTGCCGGGCGACGAGCGCCGAGACACTGCTGATCCCCGGCACGACGTCGTACTCGAAGGCGACCCCGCCCCGCGCCAGCACCTCCTCGAGGATGCCCAGCGTGCTGTCGTACAGCGACGGGTCCCCCCACACCAGGAACGCGCCCACCTCGCCCTCGCCCAGCTCCTCGGCGATCAGCCGCTCGTAGATGTCCGCGCGGGCGCTGCGCCAGTCACCGACGGCGGGGGAGTAGGCCGCCCCGCCGGCCCTCCGGTCCCGCTCCGGGTCGCGCGCCTCGACCACGCGGTACGTCCGCTCCGGCAGGTGTGCGTCGAGCATGTCCCGGCGGAGCCCGGTCAGGTCCGCCTTCACCTCGCCCTTGTCGAGGAGGAAGAACACGTCCGTGCCGCGCAACGCCTTGACCGCCTGCAGGGTCAGTTGGTCGGGGTCGCCCGCGCCGATACCGATGACATGGATTTTTCGCACGCCCCGAGTCTGCCGCACCCCACTGACACTCCGCGCACCGCGTCCGGGACTACCCTCGCCGGGACGTGTCCCGCAGCCGTGGCGCCCGCGCCCCGGCGTCCACGGGAACGCCCTCCCCCCGCTCCACTTCCGCCGCCAGCTCCCGGGCCCAGGCCACGACCCCGCCGAGATCGATCCCGTGCGGACGCGCGGACCCGGCACCCGCGGCCCACTCCTCCGCCGCGCCCGCACCGCGCCGCAGCAGCCGGGCCCCGCCGGTGACGTTCCCGCGCGCCGCGTGGGTGAGCCCCACGGCGAGCTGGGCGAGCCCCCGCCACAGCTCCCGCTCCTCCTCGGGCCCCGACTTCCAGGCGTCCTCGAACACCTCGTGCGCGTGGAACGGCTTCCCCTCGTCCAGCAGCCGCTGCGCCTCGGCGACGCTCTCCTCCGGCGGCCGGACGACCCCCTCGGGCTGCCGGGGCACACCCTCCGCGCCGTACGGCAGCGGCCGCCCCAGCCCGTCCCGCGGCCGGGCGTTGCGCGCCCGCCCCTCACCGTCCCGGTCCCGCACACCCTCCGGCCGGCGCGGGGCGGTGCTGTCCATGTCCGAGGAGGTGCTGTCCGTGTCCCGGGAGGTGCTGTCCATGCTGCCCATACGTCGATTGTCCCGCGCCCGGACCGTCTTCGGCGCAGCCAGGGACGTGGGGTAAAGTACTGTCCGCGCGATCACGCGGTTCACCGCACGTGAGCGCACCGGGACGTGGCGCAGCTTGGTAGCGCACTTGACTGGGGGTCAAGGGGTCGCAGGTTCAAATCCTGTCGTCCCGACTTGAGGGAGTCGCAGATCAGGGGCGGTTTCGGAGTAATCCGGAACCGCCCCTTGGTCGTTTTTGCGGACCAGTGCTCCTCCAGTGCGCGGCGCGCACGCAACGGACGGAGGGAATGCTCCCCGGCGCAGTGGCACGGCAGGCGCGCGCTTCAGGGCCGGCCCTTCCCGACGTGGCCCAGTCACCGCCAGGAGAAGCTGCCCGGATTTAATCCGGGGGAGTCACGAGTGCTCCGCGTCGTTCTCGCGGCGGTCTGCCGCGACAAGGAGCGACTGACGGATGATGGTTCGGAGCTGATCCACCTCTATGAGGAAGGTGAGTTGGGCGCGCAGTCCCTCGTCGAGATCGTCGGGGAAGGGCGTCTTCTCTGTGAGCAGGCACCGGCGTCCACCACCCATGCGCTCATCGTGGCACGCATGGCCGCAGCTCACAGGTGAGGGAGCAGGGCCGGCACCCTCCCTCCTCCTATCCGAAGCGCCGTCATTTCTCGGGCGGTCAGCGTCGGGGTGAAGACCTCGTGGCCGGCTTTCCGCAGCGCGGCGGACACGGGCCCGCAGGTACCAGCCGCCGTGCCAGGCCCCATGGACGCATACGTACGTCGTCATCGCGCCGCTCGCTGCGCGTGTTCCCGCCAGGCGGCGACCTTGGCTCCCGCGGCGTCGGTGGACAGGCCGAGCTGCTCGCACATCTGATGGAAGTCGAAGAAGAACCGCTCGTGGGCGATCAGCCCGTCCCGCACAGTCCAGTGGCAAGCAAACGGCAGCGCATAGGCTTTGCCGGTGGGGTCGATCCCGGCCAGCGGCCCCGCCATGGTCGCCCGGATCGTTCCGGAGCCGACCACCAGACCGCTCATCCCGTGCAGGTACCCCAACTCGACGTCGTAGTCGGGAAACGCACGCAGGAAGCCGGCGAACTGCCGTGCGGCTTCCTCGGTGCCCCGCGCGACGGCCTGAAAGGGGATCGTTTCGAAGACGACGTCGGGGTGACAGCTCTTCAGCGCCGCCGGGATGTCGGCGCGGCTCTTGGCCGTCGCGTAGGCCCGTACGACATCAACCGGTGATGTGTGCCTCTCCCGCACTTATTCCTCCAGGAAGTTCGGTGTTCACGTGGGACGGAGCCTGGTCGCCGGCCTGCTCAGACCGGTTCGGCGACATTGAGCACGACCTTGCCGGTGGTGCGGCCCTGGGCTATCAGGTGGTGTGCCTCCGCGGCCCGGGCCAGCGGGAACTCTTTGTCGATGTGCACTTTGAGCCGCCCCTTTCGGACGAGGTCGGTGAGCGCCTCGAGGCCCACGGCGTCGGGGTCGACGAGGTATCCGCGGGCGCGCACGCCAAGCTCGGCGGCGCGCTCGTGCAGTCCGGGGGTCCAGGCAGCCTGCCCGCTGACGAGGATCCCGCCCGGCCGTAGGCATTCGAGCGCCTTGAGTCCGGGCCGACCACCGAACATCTGGATGACGACGTCCACGTCACGTACTGCGGCAGACACATCTGCGGTGGTGTAGTCGACCGTCGTGTCGGCTCCCAGGCCGACCAGGAATGCGTGCTTGGCCGCGCGGGCGGTGCCGATGACATGGGCGCCGCGGGCCTTGGCGACCTGGACGGCCAAGTGGCCCACGCCGCCCGCCGCCCCCGCGATGAGGACCCGCTGCCCCGGTTCGACACGGGCGACCTCGGTGAGCATCTGCCACGCCGTCAGTCCGGCCAGGGGTAGCGCAGCAGCCTCGGCGAAGCTCAGCCCGTCCGGCATACGAGCGAAGTGGCGGGCCGGCGCGGTGGTGTACTCGGCGTAGCCGCCGGCCGCCCGCGGGAACCACGGCATACCCAGTACATGGTCGCCGACCTGGAAACGGGTTGTCCCGTAGCCGACTTCCTCCACCACTCCGGCGACATCCCAGCCGTTGATGAACGGCAGGTCCAGTACGCGGTTGTAGGCGACGCCCTGGCGCGTATAGACATCCACCGGGTTGACCCCGGCCGCGACCACCTTGACCAGTACTTCGCCGAACACCGGCTCGGGCATTTCCTTCTCGACCAGCGCCATGGTCTCGGCGCCACCCCATTCAGCCTGCTGCATCGCGCGCATGCTCGAACCACTCGCCCCTCTGTGCACGGACTACCCGGTGCCCCGAACATACATACCGACAGTGTGTATGTAAATTGGATGGAGGTGGCGAGGTCTGTGCGGGGACCTACTCATCCTTGTGCGCGCAGCCCGGCGCCGCACGACCGGCCGCTCCGGCGAGCAGCAGATCCAACTGCGTCAGCGTGTCCCGCAGCGCGGCGCGCTGGTCCTCTGCGTGTGCGACGTCCAGGGCGCTCTCGCAGATCGCGCCGTACAGCAGTGAAGTGAGCGGGGCCAAGGGGCGGGCGGGGATGCAGCCCGCCTCGACGGCGACGGCCAGCCCGCTCCGCATCTGCTCCTTGCAACCGGCCTGGATGTCCCGCATGGCGTTCCAGTCGAGCGCACCCGGCGCTTCGACCAGGGTGATCTTGCGTACGGCGGGCTCGAGGGAGGCCTCAAGGAGGGCCTTGCACCCCGCGAACATCCCGTCCCACGCATCCCGCTGCGTCCAAAACGCCCGCCGGACGACAGCCGCCAGCTCCTTCTGTTCCACCGCGTAGACCTCGCGGAAGATCTGCTCCTTGTTGCTGAAGTGGTGATAGAACGCGCCTCGCGTCACCCCGGCCCGGTCGCAGATCGCACCGAGCGAGGTGGCCGCGAACCCGTGAGTGACGAAGAGCTCGCGAGCGGTCGAGAGCAGTGCGTCCGTGGTTGCCCTGGTACGTTCCTGCTGGCTCCGGCGTGAGCTCGCCTTCGTGGCCACTTTTTTCATCCCCTCTCGATCTGCCCCCTCGCAGAAACATACATAGTGCATGTGTTTCGACCGGCGACGCCCAGGAATCCGGCGGCCGAGGCGCTTGCGACGTGGTGGCCGTGCCCCGTGGCCTGCTCAACGGCTGACGCGGTTCCCCGCGGGTACGGATCTCCTTCTGTAGAGGCCGATCGTGGACTCCCTCAGCGCGTTGTCGGAGGCGTCGCTGATCGAGCCGACCGAGGGTATGGTGCCGGCCTGGTCGAGGTGGGTGGCCAGGGCGAAGGAGAGGTAGTGGCTTCCGGCGACGCTCTCCTGAACGTCAACCCCTCCGGACTGACTGTTCGGGGTGCTGTCTTGTTTGATCAGGTAGTAAGCCTCGCGGGCGACGTACCGTTTGAGGCACCGGATGATCTCCGTCTTCGACTTGCCTTTGCTGCGTTCGAGGAGATGGCCCGGTGGATTGAAGGGCACGGGACGTACTGATCGCCGCGTCCTGCCGCGTCGCCGAAATGTCTGTACTCCTCTTCCACTGCGGGCGTCGCTCCCGGAGGCGCTGTCTCGCCGGTCGTGGCGGCGTACGGTGGCAGCGTGACAAACGAAGCCCCGGAGCGGGCCTTCGCCGCTGATCCGCCTTTCGCTCGTGGCCGCGCCGCGTGGCCGTCTGTGCGTGATCCCGGATGGGCGTGGAGGAGAGAAGCGGGCATGACCACTCTGTATGTGTCCTCCTTGCGCGTGTCCTCCCACCCGGCGGGGTGCCGATGACCGCCGGGATCGACAGCCCCGACCGCCGGGGCCGCACCGGACTCGACCGGGCCGGCCGGGATCTGACCGGAAACCCGCGGGTGAAGGTGCGGGACGTGCGGCTGCTGTCCAGCCACTGGTACGTCGAGCGCACGACGACCTTCGACTTCCAGCGCGCCGACGGGACCTGGAGCACCCAGGAACGTGAGACGCACGACCGCGGCAACGGCGCCACGATGCTCCTGTACGACACCGAACGGGAAACCGTGCTGCTCACCCGCCAGTTCCGTTTCCCGGTGTACGTCAACGGCCACCCCGACGGCATGCTGATCGAGACACCGGGCGGCCTGCTCGACGACGAGGAGGAACACCCGGAGATCGCCATGCGCCGTGAGGTGGTGGAGGAGACCGGGCACACCATCGGAGTCGTCCGGCACGTCTTCGACGTCTACATGAGCCCTGGTTCGGTCACCGAACGCGTCAGCTTCTACGCCGCCGCCTACGGAGCCTCGACCCGGACCCACGCGGGCGGAGGGCTGGACGAGGAGGGCGAGGACATCGAGATCCTCGAACTGCCTTTCCGCCGGGCCCTGGAGATGATCCGCACCGGTGAGATCAACGACGCCAAGACCATCATGCTACTTCAATGGGCCGCGCTGGACGGGCCGTTCGCCCGCTGAACCCCAACGCGCCGTTGTGTGGCGGGTGGAGTGGGTCCGCGCCCTTGCGGCAGCGGCCGGGCTGCCCGGCTACGAGGTGCTCCAGTACCCGCACAGCCATCTGCGTCCCCGCACCGACGTGCCGGAGGACCTCTTCCCCGACGGCAGCCTCGGCCACGAGCTGCCGATCGTCCCGTTGACCGGGGTGCCCTCGACGGCCCAGCTGGAGGAGAACCCGGCGGCGGTGGACCTGGAGCTGACGGCGGAGCAGCGGGCCCGGCTGGACGGGGCGCACCGAGACGTCCGCGTCCGTCGGTGGGACCGTGGAAGGGACATCCGGACACCCGAAGGGAGTGCGGCCATGACCACCCACCCCGCCGCCCGCGCCATGCGGACGACCCCCGAAGGCCTGCTGTGGGAGCCCAGCGAGCGCTGGGTGCGCGGTACCGCGGGCGACGTCACCGTCGTCGACAGCCGCCACCCGATCCTCGTCTGGGAGCCCCGCCTGCCCGTCCCGCAGTACGCCTTCCCCCGCGAGGAGGTGCGCACGGACCTCCTCCGCCCCGCACAGGACCCGCCCACGGGCAAGCACACCGGCTCGACGGTCTTCTACGACCTCGAGGCGGGCGGCGGGGTGCGCCCGAATGCGGCCTGGACGTTCCCCGCGGACGACCTGGCCGGCCACCTCGCCTTCGAGTGGTTCCGGCGCACCGACACGGGACTCGACCACTGGTACGAGGAAGAGGAGGAGGTCTTCGTCCACCCCCGTGACCCGCACACACGGGTGGACGCCATGCCGAGCAGCCGCCACGTCCGGGTCGAGATCGACGGCACGGTCGTCGCCGACACCCGGTCCCCGGTCCTGCTGTTCGAGACCTCCCTGCCGATCCGCTACTACCTGCCGCGCCAGGACGTCCGCCTGGACCTCTTCGAGGTTACGGACCACAGCACCGACTGCCCGTACAAGGGCACGGCCGACCAGTACTGGTCCTGGCGCGGCGGGGGCGCCGTACCGCCGAACATCGTGTGGAGCTACCCCGATCCGCTGCCCGCCGTGGCCGCGGTCAGGGGCCGACTGGCCTTCTTCAACGAGGCGGTCGACCTCACCGTGGACGGTGAGCGCCTCCAGCGCCCGGTCACGCCCTTCAGCGCGAGCCTCAGGACCTGACCAGCAGCTGGAAGTCGAACGCGTACCGGGACGCGCGGTAGATGTGCCTGCCGAACTCCACGGGCCGCCCCGTGTCGTCGTAGGCCGTGCGCTGCATGGTGAGCAGGGCGGCGTCCTCCTTCTCGTCCAGGCGGGACGCCTCCTTGGGCGTGGCCGAGCGGGCGCCGACGGTCTGCCGGGCGCTGTGCAGGGTGATGCCGGCCGAGCGCATCATGCGGTACAGGCCGGTCGACTCCAGCCGGGCGTCGTCCAGTTCCAGCAGTCCCGACGGCAGGTAGTTGCACAGCAGGGCGACCGGCTGGCCGTGGGTACGGCGCAGACGTTCCAGCAGGACGACCTCGCCGCCCTCGGCCAGGCCGAGCGCGGCGGCCACCTCGGCGGGCGCCGGGACCGTCTCATGGCGTACGACCTGTGTGGTCGGGCCCTGTCCCGCCGCCTCCAGGTCGTCGTAGAGGCTGCTCAGTTCCAGTGGACGTCTGACCTGGCTGTGCACCACCTGGGTGCCCACCCCGCGCCGCCGGACCAGCAGCCCCTTGTCGACGAGGGACTGGATGGCCTGACGGACGGTGGGGCGGGACAGACCGAGGCGTACGGAGAGGTCGACCTCGTTGCCCAGGAGGTTGCCCGGGGCGAGGACGCCGCGTTCGATCGCCGCCTCCAGCTGCTGGGCGAGCTGGTGGTACAGCGGTATCGGACTGCCCCGGTCCAGGGCGAAGTCCAGTGTGCTGAGCGCGGGTTCGGTCCCGGCACGGGTCCGGTCACCGGTCTTCGCCATGGACGTGCCTTCCTGTCGAGGGGGCGGTCGGGGTGGGGCGGGGGCGGGAGCTGATCAGAGGTGGCGGCGGCGTGCGGAGACCCGGGCGTCGTACCGTTCGCGGGCCCGGACGGCGGCCTCGCGGGAGGCGACCTCGGCCACCGGCACGTCCCACCAGGCCTCGGCCGAAGGAGCGGTGGGGGCCGGGTCCGTCTCGACGTACACGCACGTCGGACGGTCGGCGGTACGGGCCCGGGCCAGGGCGTCCCGCAGCTCCCGCACCGTCTTGGCGCGCAGCACGTCCATGCCCAGGCTGGCGGCGTTCGCGGCCAGGTCGACGGGCAGCGGGGCGCCGGTGAAGGTGCCGTCCTCGGCCCGGTAGCGGTAGGCGGTGCCGAAGCGTTCGCCGCCGGTCTCCTCGGACAGGCCGCCGATGGAGGCGTATCCGTGGTTCTGGATCAGCACCATCTTGACGGGCAGCCGCTCCTGGACGGCCGTGACGATCTCCGTCGGCATCATCAGATACGTGCCGTCGCCCACCAGCGCCCAGACCGGTGTGCCGGGCGCGGCCTGCTGGACGCCGAGGGCGGCCGGGATCTCGTAGCCCATGCAGGAGTAGCCGTACTCCAGGTGGTACTGGCGCGGGCTGCGCGCACGCCACAGTTTGTGCAGGTCGCCGGGGAGCGAACCGGCCGCGTTGATGACCACGTCCGCGTCGCCCACGACCGCGTCGAGCGCGCCGAGCACCTGGGTCTGGGTCGGTACGGCGTTCTCGTCGTCGGCGCGGTAGGCCGTCTCGACGACCTGCTCCCAGTGCTCCTTGCCGGCGCGGTACTCCGCCTCGTACGCCGCGTCCACGCGGTGCCCGGCCAGCGCCCCGGCCAGCTGCTCGAGACCGGTGCGGGCGTCGCAGACCAGGGTGTGCGCCGCCAGCTTGTGGGCGTCGAAGCCGGTGATGTTGAGGTTGAGGAAGCGCACGTCGGGGTGGGCGAAGAGGGTGCAGGAGGCGGTGGTGAAGTCGGTGTAGCGGGTGCCGACGCCGATCACCAGGTCGGCGGTGCGGGCGAGGTCGTCGCTCACCGCGGTGCCGGTGTGGCCGATGCCGCCCAGGTCGGCCGGGTGGTCGTGGCGCAGGGAGCCCTTGCCGGCCTGCGTGGAGGCGACCGGGATGCCGGTGGCGTCGACGAGGGCCTTGAGCGCCGCCTCGGCCTCGCTGTGGTGGATGCCGCCGCCCGCGACGATCAGCGGGCGGCGGGCGGCCCGTACGGCGTTCACGGCCGCCGTCAGCTCGGCCGGGTCGGGCGCCGGACGCCGTACGGGCCAGACGCGGTCGGTGAAGAACTCCTGCGGCCAGTCGTACGCCTCGGCCTGCACGTCCTGCGGCAGTGCGAGGGTGACGGCGCCGGTCTCGGCCGGGTCGGCGAGCACCCGCATCGCGTTCAGCGCGGAGGCGATCAGCGCCTCGGGGCGGGTGATCCGGTCGAAGTAGCGCGAGACGGGGCGCAGGGTGTCGTTGACGGAGACGTCGGCCTCGACCGGGTGCTCCAGCTGCTGGAGCAGCGGGTCGGCGGCGCGCGAGGCGAAGTAGTCGCCGGGGAGCAGCAGCACGGGCAGCCGGTTGACGGTGGCGAGGGCGGCGCCGGTGACCAGGTTGGTGGCGCCGGGGCCGATCGAGGTCGTCACGGCCTGCGCCGAGAGCCGGTTGAGCTGGCGGGCGTGGGCGACGGCCGCGTGCACCATGGCCTGCTCGTTGCGCCCCTGGTGGTACGGCATGACGTCGGCGTACTCGACGAGTGCCTGCCCGACGCCCGCCACGTTGCCGTGGCCGAAGATGCCCCAGGTGCCCGCGATCAGCCGGTGCCGTGCGCCGTCCCGCTCGGTGTACTGGGCGGACAGGAACCGCATCAGGGCCTGGGCGGTCGTCAGTCGGCGGGTGGCGGCGCTCATGCGGACCTCTCGGGGGCGGTGTAGAGGGGGAGGCGGGGGTCGGCGGGCTGGTCCGGCCAGGTCGAGCGGATCCAGGCGTGGCCGGGGTGGTCGCAGATGAGCCAGGCGCGTTCGTCCTCGGGGCCCGCCATGACGTTGAGGTAGTACATGTGGTGGCCGGGCACGGCCATGGACGGCCCGTGCCAGCCGTCCGGGACGAGGACGACGTCACCGTCGCGCACCTCGGCGAGCACGTCCGTCTCGCGGCCCGGACCGGAGGGGGAGACCCGCTGGTAGCCGAGGCCGGGGGTGCCGTCGTGGTCCGCGAACTCGAAGTAGTAGATCTCCTCCAGTACGGACTCCTCGCCCGGCCGGTGCTCGTCGTGCTTGTGCGGCGGGAAGGACGACCAGTTGCCGCCCGGGGTGATGACCTCGACCGCGATCAGCTTGTCGCACTCGAACACCCCGGCCGCCCCGAAGTTGTTGACCTGGCGGGAGCAGTTGCCGGTGCCGCGCAGCTCCACCGGGACGGCGGAGGCAGGCCCGTAGCGGGCGGGCAGGCGTCGGGTGCAGCGGGCACCGGTGAGGGCGAACCGTCCGCCGGCGTCCGAGGTCACGGTCGCGCGGGCGTCGCGCGGCACATATGCGAAGTCGCTGACGCCGTCGAACACGCCGGTGCGGCCGGTCAGTTCGAACGCGTCGTGGCCGAAGTCGTCGGCGACGGCGACCGTGCAGCCGCCGCTGAGCGGCAGGACGATCCACTCGCTGTCGCCGGTGTCGAAGGTGTGGGTGCCGCCCGGCGGCAGTTCCAGCACCCGCAGGCCGGCGTGGCCCCAGCCTGCGGTCTCCGGGGCGATGTCGACGAGGTACGGGCCGGTCCGGGCGCTGCCCGCGGGCAGGTGAGGGGTCATGGCAGCCTTTCCGATCACAACAGCCTCTCCGATCACTACGGCTTTCCGGTCACTACGGCTTTCCGGTTACCACGGGCTTTCCGGTCACAACAGGCTCACGGCCGTGTCCACCGCTTCCTCCACACTCCCGCCGGCCGGGTAGAGCAGCGAGCGGCCGACGACCATGCCCTGCACGGAGGGCAGCCTCAGGGCCTTGCCCCACCGCTCGTACGCGGCCTCCTGGTCGCCGACCTCGCCGCCGAGCAGCACCACGGGCAGTGTGGAGCTCCGCAGGACCTCCGCCATGTCGCCGGCGTTCTCGGTGACGGGGAGTTTCAGCCATGTGTAGGCGGAGGTGCCGCCGAGGCCGGAGGCGATGGTGATGGAACGGATGACGGCCTCGGCCGACAGGTCGTTGCGGACCTTGCCGTCGACCCGGCGCGAGATGAACGGCTCCACGAACACCGGGAGACGGCGTTCGGCCATGGCGTCGACGGCGCGGGCGGTGGACTCCAGGGTGGTCAGGGAGCCCGGGTCGTCGTAGTCGATGCGGACCAGCAGCTTGCCCGCGTCGAAGCCGAACCGCTCGATGTCCTCGGGACGGTGGCCGGTGAAGCGGTCGTCCATCTCGAAGGCCGAACCGGCCAGCCCGCCGCGGTTCATCGACCCCATGACGACCTTGTTCTCCAACGCGCCGAGCAGCAGCAGGTCCTCCAGGACGTCGGCGGTGGCCAGTACCCCGTCGACGCCGGGCCGGGAGAGCGCGACGCAGAGACGTTCTAGCAGATCGGCGCGGTCGGCCATGGCCAGACGCCGGTCGCCGATGCCGAGCGCGCCCCGCGCGGGATGGTCGGCGGCCACGATCATGAGCCGTCCGCTGTCGCCGATCAGCGGACGGCGTGCCCGGCGGGCCGCCGCCTCGGCGACTGCCTCCGGGTTCCGGGCCCGGACCGCGGTGAGGTCGGAGATGCTGAGGTTCAAGGGAAGGACTCCGTTCAGGACTTGCTCGGCAGGCTCGCGTCGCCCGGTGGCACGGCCCGCGCGAGGAGGTCTTCGACCTCCGGCCCGGTCGGCATGGCGGAGGAGCAGGCCAGGCGCGAGGCGACGAGGGCGCCGGCGGCGTTGGCGTGACGCATGGTCCGCTCCAGGTCCCCTCCCGAGAGCAGGCCGTGGCAGAGCGAGCCGCCGAAGGCGTCGCCCGCCCCGAGGCCGTTGACCACGTCGACCGGGACCGGCGGCACCTCGGCGCGGGTGCCGTCGCGGTGCACGGCGAGCACGCCCTTCGGGCCCTGCTTGACCACCGCGAGTTCCACACCGGCCGCCAGCAGCGCCTCGGCGCATGCCTCGGGCTCGCGCACACCGGTGGCGACCTCGCACTCGTCGAGGTTGCCGACCGCGACCGTGGCGTGCCGCAGCGCCTCGCGGTAGTAAGGGCGGGCCTGGTCTGGATCGCGCCAGAACATCGGGCGCCAGTCGAGGTCGAACACGGTGGTACCCGCTTTGGCACGCGTTTCCAGCGCGGCGAGCGTCGCCGACCGGCTCGGTTCCTCGCTCAGACCGGTGCCGGTGATCCAGAAGATCCCGGCCGCGCGGACGGCCGCCAGGTCCAGCTCGGCGGTGTGGATCTCCAGGTCGGGGGCCTTGGGCCGACGGTAGAAGTACAGGGGGAAGTCGTCCGGCGGGAAGAGCTCGCAGAAGGTGACCGGCGTCGGGTACGCGGCGACCGGGGTGACCCAGCGGTCGTCGACGCCGAACTCCTTGAGCGCCTCGTGCAGATAGGTACCGAAGGGGTCGTCTCCCGTGCGGGTGATCACCGCCGTGGAACGACCGAGGCGGGCGGCGGCCACCGCGACGTTCGCGGCCGAACCGCCGAGGAACTTTCCGAACGTTTCGACCTTCGCCAGCGGAACGCCGGTCTCCAGTGGGTAAAGGTCGACCCCGATGCGACCCATGGTGATCAGGTCGAAATACTGTGGTGCGTCTGAGTCGGTCATCGAGCGAAGCTCCTCGAACTGCTGGGGATGCGGGCCCCGTAGTGCCCTGCGACGGTGGGGACGTGGAAAACCAGGGACCTGCCGCCCCTCAGGTGTAGGTCTCGGAGGGCGACGATGTCAATAGTTTGTACTTACATTCGGACTAGCTAGTGAAAGGATGTCTTGACAAAGTATTGACAGAGTGTGCGTCAAGGGATTGGATCCCGTCCCAACAGCACGACAGCCGTTTCGCACGACACAGACCGGACGTCCGAGGCTCCGGGGAGGATCCTCGGAAACCCGCCCTTTTTTCCGCGTAGCACAGTGAGGTGCAGGCAAGATGGACCGCTCTTCTCACAACCGCCCCCGCAGAATCGCGCCGTTCGTCGCGGTGGCCGCGGCGGCCGCCCTGACCCTTGCCGGCTGCTCCAGCGGTTCCGGCGGCAAGAAGTCGGAGGAAGGCGGGGACGAGGCCTCGGCGGGCAAGGCGAGCACGCCCCGCATGACGATCGCCCTCGTCACCCACCAGGCACCCGGCGACACCTTCTGGGACATCGTCCGCAAGGGCGCCGAGGCCGCCGCCGCCAAGGACAACGTCAAGCTCGTCTACTCCGCCGACCCGAACGCGGGCAACCAGGCCAACCTGGTGCAGAACGCGATCGACCAGAAGGTCGACGGCATCGCCGTCACCCTCGCCAAGCCGGACGCGCTCAAGAGCGTCATCGGCAAGGCGGGGAAGGCCGGCATACCCGTCGTCGGCCTCAACTCCGGTCTGACCGACTGGAAGGACCTCGGGCTGCTCGAGTTCTTCGGCCAGGACGAGTCCGTCGCGGGCGAGGCCTTCGGCAAGAAGCTGAACGAGGTGGGCGCCAAGAACACCGTCTGCGTCATCCACGAGCAGGGCAACGTCGGCCTGACCCAGCGTTGCGACGGCCTGAAGAAGACCTTCGAGGGCGAGACCCAGATCCTCAACGTCAACGGCACCGACATGCCGTCGGTGAAGTCGACGATCACCGCCAAGCTCAAGCAGGACTCCGCCATCGACTACGTCGCCACCCTCGGCGCCCCGTTCGCGCCGACCGCGGTGCAGTCGGTGGGCGACGCTGGCAGCGAGGCGAAGGTCGCCACCTTCGACCTCAACAAGGACCTGACCAAGGCGATCCAGGCCGGCGACATCGAGTTCGCCGTGGACCAGCAGCCCTACCTCCAGGGCTACCTCGCCATCGACGGCCTGTGGCTCTACAAGAACAACGGCAACTACAGCGGCGGCGGTGAGCAGCCGGTGCTGACCGGCCCGGCGTTCGTCGACAAGTCCAACGTCGACGCGGTCTCCGAGTACGCCGCGAAGGGCACTCGGTGATGAGTATGACCCGACAGGCTGAGCCGGCGGTGATCCCACCGCCGGCCCCGGCCCGAAGGAGACCGACGGCCGGACGGTGCGGCGCCCGCTGGCGCTGCGACTGCTCGCCCGGCCCGAGGTCGGCGTCTTCCTCGGCGCCGTCGCCGTCCTGGTCTTCTTCCTCTTCACCGCCCCGCCGGTGCGGGACGGCAGCTCGATGGCGAACATCCTGTACCAGTCGTCGACCATCGGCATCATGGCGCTGCCGGTGGCGCTGCTGATGATCGGCGGCGAGTTCGACCTGTCGGCAGGTGTCGCCGTGATCACCTCGGCGCTCACCGCGAGCATGCTCAGCTACCAACTGACCATGAACATCTGGGTGGGCGTGATCGTCGCCCTCGGGGTGTCCCTCGCGATCGGCATGTTCAACGGCTGGTTCCTCGTCAAGACGGGCCTGCCGAGCTTCCTGGTCACCCTGGGCACCTTCCTGATCCTCCAGGGCGTCAACCTGGCAGTGACCAAGCTGGTCACCGGGAACGTCGCGACCGACGACATCAGCGACATGGACGGCTTCGACCAGGCCAAGGCGGTCTTCGCCTCGAGCTTCGAGGTCGGCGGCATCCAGGTGAAGATCACCGTCGTGTGGTGGCTGGTCTTCGCCGTCCTCGCCTCCTGGGTGCTGCTCCGCACCAAGTACGGCAACTGGATCTTCGCGGTCGGCGGCAACAAGGAGAGCGCCCGCGCCGTTGGCGTGCCGGTGACGTTCACCAAGATCTCGCTGTTCATGCTGGTCGGCTTCGGCGCCTGGTTCGTCGGCATGCACCAGCTGTTCTCCTTCAACACCGTGCAGTCCGGCGAGGGCGTGGGCCAGGAGCTCATCTACATCGCCGCCGCGGTGATCGGCGGCTGCCTGCTGACCGGCGGCTACGGCTCCGCGATCGGCCCGGTCTTCGGCGCCTTCATGTTCGGCATGGTGCAGCAGGGCATCGTCTACGCCGGCTGGAACCCCGACTGGTTCAAGGCATTCCTCGGCGTCATGCTTCTCGGCGCCGTCCTCATCAATCTGTGGGTCCAGCGCACGGCGACCCGGAGGTGACAGCGATGACCGACGACATGACCGGCACCCACGGTGCCGTCCTGCAGGACACCGCCCCGGACGGGGAACACCCCCTGGTCGAACTCCGCGGCGCCGGCAAGTCCTACGGCAACATCCGCGCCCTGCACGGGGTCGACCTGACGGTCCACCCCGGCCGGGTGACCTGCGTCCTCGGGGACAACGGCGCCGGCAAGTCCACCCTCATCAAGATCGTCTCCGGACTGCACCAGCACACCGAGGGCGAGTTCCTCGTCGACGGCACCCCGGTACGGTTCTCCACCCCGCGCGAGGCCCTCGACAAGGGCATCGCCACCGTCTACCAGGACCTCGCCGTCATCCCGCTGATGCCGGTGTGGCGCAACTTCTTCCTCGGCTCCGAGATGACCAGGGGCCCCTGGCCCGTCCGCCGCCTCGACATCGAGCGGATGAAGAGGACCGCGGACGAGGAACTGCGCAACATGGGCATCGTCCTGGACGACCTGGAGCAGCCCATCGGCACCCTCTCCGGCGGCCAGCGCCAGTGCGTGGCCATCGCCCGCGCCGTCTACTTCGGCGCCCGCGTCCTCATCCTCGACGAGCCCACCGCCGCCCTCGGCGTCAAACAGTCCGGTGTGGTGCTGAAGTACATCGCCGCCGCCCGCGACCGCGGCCTCGGCGTCATCTTCATCACCCACAACCCGCACCACGCCTACATGGTCGGCGACCACTTCAGCGTCCTGCGCCTGGGCACCATGGAACTCTCCGCCTCCCGCAGCGACGTCACCCTCGAGGAACTCACCAACCACATGGCCGGCGGCACCGAACTCGCGGCTCTCAAGCACGAGTTGGCGCAGGTGCGCGGCGTCGATGTGGAGGAGCTCCCCGAGGTGGAAGACCTCCAGGCCCCCGCAGTGGCATCCTCGGAAGGGAAGTCCTGACATGGCAGTCGCGCTCGACCGCATCCGGGTGGGCTCCGCCCCCGACTCCTGGGGTGTCTGGTTCCCCGACGACCCGCGGCAGGTGCCCTGGCAGCGCTTCCTCGACGAGGTCGCCGAGGCCGGCTACTCCTGGATCGAACTCGGCCCCTACGGCTACCTCCCGACCGACCCGGCCCGCCTCACCGACGAGGTGAGGAAGCGGGACCTCAAGGTCTCCGCCGGCACCATCTTCTGCGGACTGCACCGCGGCCCCTCCGAGTGGGAGTCCACCTGGGAGCAGGTCGGCCGGGTCGCCTCCCTCACGCAGGCCATGGACGCCAAGCACCTCGTCGTCATCCCGTCCTTCTGGCGCGACGACAAGACCGCCGAGATCCTGGAGGCCCCGGAGCTCACCACCGAGCAGTGGGGCCACCTCACCACGGGCATGGAACGCCTCGCCCGGGAGGTGCGGGACACCTACGGTCTCGACATCGTCGTCCACCCGCACGCCGACACCCACATCGACACCGAGGAACACGTCGAGCGCTTCCTCGACTCCACCGACTCCTCCTTGGTCAACCTCTGCCTCGACACCGGCCACTACGCCTACTGCGGCGGCGACAGCCTCAAGCTGATCGAGACCTACGGCGAACGCATCGGCTATCTGCACCTCAAGCAGGTCGACCCGGAGATCCTCGCCGGCGTGGTCAAGGACGAGATCCCGTTCGGCCCCGCCGTGCAGCGCGGCGTGATGTGCGAGCCGCCGGCCGGTGTACCGGAGTTGGGACCGGTCCTCACGGCCGCCCAGAAGCTGGACGTGGACCTGTTCGCGATCGTCGAGCAGGACATGTACCCCTGCGAACCGGACAAGCCGCTGCCGATCGCGGTCCGCACCCGCAACTTCCTGCGCTCCTGCGGCGCCTGACGGTCTGGCGCCCGACCACCCGGAAAGGGGAGGCGACGACATGAACCGGCACGGACCCCTGGGAATCGCCGTCATCGGAACGGGCCGCATGGGCGCGGACCATGTGCGCCGGATCGACCGGGTCATCAGCGGCGCGCGGGTCACCGCCGTCGTCGACATCGACGCGGAACGGGCCAAGGCGGTGGCCGCCGGCGTCGACGGCTGCACCGCCCACACCGACCCGGCCGCCGCGATGGCGGCGGCCGACGTCGACGCCGTACTCATCGCCTCCTCGGGACCGGCCCACGAGGCGGCCCTGCTCACCGCGTTCGAGCACGACCTGCCCGTGCTGTGCGAGAAACCGCTCACTCCCGACGCGGCCTCCGCGCTGCGCGTCCTCGAAGCCGAACAGGCACTCGGCCACCGCCGCGTCCAGGTCGGCTTCATGCGCCGCTACGACGCCGAGTACGTCCGCCTCAAAGCCCTGCTGGAGAGCGGGCAACTGGGCCGCCCCCTGATGCTGCACAACCGGCACCGCAACGTGGCCAGCCCGCCGTTCTTCACCAGTTCCATGCTGATCAGCGACTCCGTGGCGCACGAAGTGGACGCCACCCGCTGGCTGCTGGGCCACGAGATCACCGCGGTCACGGTGCTGCGCCCCACCCCCTCCACCGGCGCCCCGGACGGGCTGCGCGACCCGCAGTTCGTCGTCCTGGAGACCGACGGCGGCGCGATCAGTGACGTCGAGATCTTCGTCAACTGCGGCTTCGGCTACCAGGTCCAGGCCGAGGTGGTCTGCGAACGCGGCACCGCCCGCGTCGGCGACGGCCACGACCTGGTCACCCACATGGCCGGCCGCTGGGGCGGCACCATCACCCAGGACTGGAGCGAACGTTTCGCCCAGGCCTACGACGACGAGCTCCAGGCCTGGGTCGACTCCACCCGCCGGGGCGAGGTCGCAGGCCCCAGCACCTGGGACGGCTACGCGGCGGCCGCCGTCTGCGAGGCCGGCGTCCGGGCCCTGGAGGAAGGCGGCCGGGTCGCGGTCGAACTGGCGGAGAAGCCCGCGCTGTACCGGTGAGGCGACGTGATGTGTGTGGGGGCCGTCCTCCGAAGGGCTGCCCCCACACACGTTGCTCATGTCACCGGAGTCCAGGAGTGCCTACCACCGCTCATGCCCGGCGTGCCTCCTCGAGCGTGACGGGACGGTGCTCGCGCAGCGAGAGGGTGCACGCCTCCGCGATCCAGCCTGCCTCCAGGGCGTCCTCGATCGTGCAGGGAGAGGGACGGGACCCGGCCACGACCTCGGTGAACGCGGTCAGTTCGGCCCGGTAGGCCGCGGCGAAGCGGTCCATGAAGAAGTCGTGCGGGGTGCCGGAGGGGAACGTCACGCCCGGCTCCACCGACCGGAGCGGCATCTTGTCCTCCAGGCCGACCGCGATGGAGTCCTTGAAGCCGTGGATCTCCATGCGGACGTCGTAACCCCGCGCGTTGTGGCGGCTGTTGGACACCACGGCGATGGTGCCATCGTCCAGGGTGAGGAGCGCGCCGGTGGTGTCGGCGTCGCCCGCCTCCTTGATGTGGTCGGCACCCCGGTTGCCGCCGACCGCGTACACCTCGGTCACCTCGCGGCCGGTCACCCAGCGGATGACGTCGAAGTCGTGCACCGAGCAGTCGCGGAAGATGCCGCCGGAGGCGGCGATGTACGCGGCCGGCGGCGGCGCCGGGTCCAGCGTGGTGGAACGCACGGTGTGCAGCGTGCCGAGTTCGCCGCTGTGCACGGCGGCCCGCGCGGCGACGAAGGCGGCGTCGAAGCGGCGGTTGTAGCCGATCTGGATCGGCGCGTCCCGGCCCTCGACGGCCTTCAGCACCCGTACGCCCTCGGCCATCGTGCCGGCCACGGGCTTCTCGCAGAACACGGGGACGCCCGCCTCGACACAGGCGAGGATCAGCCCCGGGTGGGCGTCGGTCGCCGCGGCGACCACCACGCCGTCCACCCCGGCCGCGAGCACGGCCTCGGGGGAGTCGGCGACCTCGGCGTCGAACCGGTCGGCGGCGGCCTTCGCCGCGTCCGCGAACGGGTCGGAGACGATGAGCGACTCGACGGCGTCGAGCCCGGAGAGGGTCTCGGCGTGGAAGGCGCCGATGCGGCCGAGGCCGAGGATTCCGATGCGCATGGGGTGGTGCTCCTTGGGTGCGGAGTGCGGGTGCGACGTGCGGGTGCGCTCTTGTGTGGGGGAGGGGAGGGCCGGGCGGGGTCCGTCAGTCGAGGCCGCCGAGGACGTTCTGGTCCCAGTCGATCACGGAGCCGGTGACCACCCCGGAGCGGTCGGACAGCAGGAAGACCACGAAGTCGGCGATCTCGTCCGGCTGGCCGAGCTTGCCCATCGGCAGCCGGGCGGCAGCCCGCTCGCGCCAGTCGTCCCCGGCGGCGTGGAAGGTGCGCTGGGTCGCGTCCTCGCCCTCGGTCGCCGTCCAGCCGATGTTGAGGCCGTTGATCCGGATCCGGTCCCAGCGGTGGGCGTGGGCCGTATTGCGAGTGAGGCCGACGAGCCCGGCCTTCGCGGCGACATAGGGCGCCAGGAACGGCTGCCCGCCGTGCGCCGACGACGTGATGATGTTGACGACCGTGCCGGGCTCCTCGCGCCGCACCATGTCCGCCACGGCGGCCTGCATGGCGAAGAACGGTGCCTTGAGGTTGATCGCGATGTGCTGGTCGAACAGCTCCGGTGTGGTGTCCAGCAATGTTCCGCGGGAGGTCAGCCCCGCCGAGTTGACCAGGCAGTCGACCCGGCCGTAGGCCCGCACCACCTGGGTGACGGACCCCTTCGCCTGCTCGGCGTCCGCCAGGTCGGCGCGGACGAACATCGCCTTGCCGCCCGCGGCGGCCAGCTCCGCCACCAGGGCCTCACCGGGTTCGGCCCGGCGCCCGGTGACGGCCACGACCGCCCCCTCGCGGACCGCGGCCCGCGCGAGGGCGGCACCGACGCCCTGGCTGCCGCCGTTGACGAGGACGACCTTGTCGTCGAGAAGTCCCATGACTGCGTTCCGGGTCCTTTCAGCTGTCGCGCCGCTTGGCACCGGCACGCAGCGCATCCCGCAGGGTTCGCGCGGTCCAGCCCTCGCGCAGCGCCCGCCGCACGAGGTCGGCCTGCGAAGGCGGGGCCAGACCGTCGACCGGCGGGTCGTTGTCGAGGTTGGTGGGGAAGGGGTAGCCCTCGGCGCTCGCCGCGATCACGTTCTCCTGCCACTGCTCGTCGGCGCCCTCCGCCCGGCCCTTGAGCAGCGCCGGGTAGATGGCTCCGGTCACGGCCTCGCGGTCCACCGTCTCCATGGCCCGCCCGAACGCGGAGGACACCTGGAGCAGGTTGGCCATGCGACGGATGTCCGCCGAGTGGTTGGCGCCGGCGGCGTGGAACAGTGCCGGGTTGAAGAAGACCGCGTCGCCCTTGGCGAGCGGCAACTGCACGTGGTGCTCCTCGAAGTACGCCTGGAACGTGGGAAGCCGCCAGGCGAGGTAGCCGGGCCCGTACTTCTGCGAGTGCGGCAGATACAGCGTGGGACCGGACTCGACGGGCATGTCGCAGTGCGCGACCGCGCCCTGGAGGGTGAGTACGGGGGAGAAGCGGTGCACATGCGCCGGGTAGGCGGCGGCGACCTCGTCGGAGAGGAAGCCCAGGTGGTAGTCGCGGTGCACGGTCTGGGCGGCGCCGCCCGGGTTGACCACGTTGATCTGGGAGGTGACCTGGTAGCCGGGGCCGAGCCAGGCCGAGGAGACCAGGGCGATCACGTCGTTGGCGTAGTAGTCCGCGAAGGTCTGCGGAGCGTGGAGGGCGGTCTTCTCCAGGGCGTTCCACACCCGGTCGTTGGCGCCTGGCTTGGCGAAGTGGTCGCCGGCGGTGGCACCCGTGGCGCGCTGCTCGGCGATCAGGGCGTCGAACACGGCGGTGGCCCGGTCCACGACCGCCGGGTCGGGGAAGGCACCCCGCACGACCACGACGCCGGGGCCGCCGGCGAGGGCGCGCGCCAGTTCGGCCTGCGCGTCGCGGCGGTCCGCGAGGGCGAGCCGGTCGGCGTCGTAGAGCAGCACGTTCTGCTCCACGGCCGAGGCGTGCGGGTAGTCGGCGGGGTCCGTGGTCTGCTCGACCAGGGCACGGAAGGCGTCCAGGTCGCAGTCCTGCTCGGACAGCCAGGGCCGCTGCTCCGTGGACGGCTGGGCCGGGGTGGAAGCGGTGGGGAAGGGCATTTTCTCCCTTTCGGGTCACGGGGGACTCGGCTCTGCCATTCTTGTCAGTACAAAGCCTTCGAACAACCATCAGCCAGCCATCAAAAACCCCTCAGAAGTCTCAGGAGCCGGCGCATGGGCCATCCCTTCCCGATCAAGGAAATCGCACGTCAGGCAGGGCTGAGCGAGGCCACGGTCGACCGGGTCCTCAACGGCCGCGGCGGTGTGCGGGACAGCACCGCGCAGGAGGTGCGCCGCGCGATCGCCGATCTGGACCGGCAGCGCACCCAGGTCCGGCTGGTCGGCCGCACGTTCATGGTGGACATCGTGATGCAGTCGCCCGAGCGGTTCTCCACCGCCGTGCGCGCCGCCCTGGAGGCGGAACTGCCCGCGCTGCACCCGGCGGTGGTCCGCTCCCGCTTCCACTTCCGCGAGACCGGCCCCGCCGACGAACTGACCGCTGTCCTCGACCGGATCGCCCGACGCGGCTCGCAGGGCGTGATCCTCAAGGCGCCGGACGTTCCCGGGATCACCGCCGCCGTCGGACGGCTCGCCGCGGCGGGCATCCCGGTGGTGACCCTGGTGACCGACCTGCCGACGAGCGCCCGGATCGGCTGTGTCGGCAGCGACAACCGCGCGGCGGGCGCCACCGCCGCGTATCTGGTGGGCCAGTGGCTGGGGGACCGCCCCGGCAATGTGCTCACCAGCCTCAGCAGCGGATTCTTCCGCAACGAGGAGGAACGCGAGATGGGCTTCCGGGGGGCCATGCGGGCCCGGCACCCCGGGCGCGCCCTCGTCGAGATCGCCGAGGGCCAGGGCCTGGACGCCACCCAGTACGACCTCGTCCGGGCCGCCCTGGAACGCGACCCGGACATCCGCGCGGTCTACTCGATCGGAGGCGGCAACATCGCGACCCTGCGCGCCTTCGAGGACGCCGGGCGGGAGTGTGCCGTGTTCGTGGCGCACGACCTCGACCACGACAACACCCGCCTGCTGCGCGAGCACCGGCTGTCCGCCGTGCTCCACCACGACCTGCGCCAGGACCTGCGCGAGGCGTGCCACATCGTGATGCGCGCGCACGGGGCCCTGCCGCCCGCCGGTCCCACCCTGCCGTCCGCGATCCAGGTGGTCACGCCGTACAACATGCCGCCGCAGGCGGTGGCCGGGTGACCGTCCGCGGTGAACGGGCCGCGGCCCGCGTGTGCATCCCCGTCCGGCGGGCCGACGCTGCCTACCGTCGTGCGCATGAGGAATCCGACCCCGGAGGGTGGGCCCGAGCGGTTGCTGGCGCTCGCCGACGGCGTGTTCGCCATCGCCATCACGCTGCTCGTCCTCGACCTCTCCGTGCCGCAGGGACTGCGTTCCGGGGAGTACCTCGAGGCGCTGCGCGGGCTGCTGCCCAACCTGGGGGCCTACGCGATCAGCCTGTTCGTGCTGGCCGGGTTCTGGCGCGGCCACCGCGCGTTGTTCCGCACCGTCCGGCAGGTGGACGGCCAGGTGATCTCGCTGACCGTGCTCGGTCTGGGCCTCGCGGCACTGCTGCCGTTCCCCACCGCGCTGCTCTCGGAGTACGGCGACGAACGGGCCTCCGTCGTCATCTACGCGACGGCGGTCGCCTCCCTCGGCGGCGTCCACCTCGCGCTGGCCGCCCTCCTCGCCCGACGCCCCTGGCTGCGCGGCGACGCGGCCCCTGCGCGCGACGAGACGCTCTCCGCCATCGACCTGGGCGTGACGGTGGCGGTGTTCCTCGTGACCATCCCGCTGGCCCTGCTGATCGGACCCGCCGCCATGTGGTGGTGGCTGGTGCTGATCCCGGTCAAGGCCTGGCTGGGCCGCAGGGAGGAGTCGGCTTCCGGCTGACGCTCACGGCGCCGCGTCCACCGCCACCCATGCCCCCTGCTCGGCCGACCGGGCCATCGCGTCCAGCACGTTCGCGCTGTGCACGGCGTCGGCGAGGGTGGCGCCGTACGGGACGCCCTCGGCGACGGAGCGCAGGAAGCGGTGGGCCTCGATGACCTTGAGGTCGTCGTAGCCCATGGCGTTCGCGGCGCCCGGCTGGAACGCGCCGAACTCGCCGTCACCCGGGCCCACGTGGACCGTGCTCACCGGCTGGTCCTGGTAGGCGGTGCCGCGGCTGACACCGAGTTCGTTCATGCGGCGGAAGTCCCAGAACACCGCGCCCTCGGTGCCGTGCACCTCGAAGCCGTAGTTGTTCTGCTCGCCGACCGAGACCCGGCAGGCCTCCAGCACGCCGCGCGCGCCGGAGGCGAAGCGCAGCAGGCAGCTGACATAGTCCTCGTTCTCCACCGGGCCGAGTGCGCCGCCGGCCGCGCGGGAGTGGCCGGCCGTGGCGCCGGCCGGGCGGGCCCGTTCGGGAAGGAAGATCGCCGTGTCGGCGGTCAGGGAGGCGAGGTCGCCGAGCAGGAAACGGGCCAGGTCGGCGCCGTGCGAGGCCAGGTCGCCGAGGACTCCGCTGCCGCCGCGCTCCCGTTCGTACCGCCAGGTCAGAGCGGATTCCGGATGGGCGGCGTAGTCACTGAACAGGCGGATGCGGACATGGGTGACCGTGCCGATGTCGCCGGAGGCGATCAGCGCGCGGGCCGTCTCGACGGCGGGCGCGTTGCGGTAGTTGAAGCCGACCGCGCTCCGGACGCCGGCCCGGGTGGCGGCGTCGGCAACCGCGCGGGCGTCCTCGGAGCTGAGCCCGACCGGCTTCTCGATCCAGAGGTGCTTTCCGGCCTTGGCCATCGCGACGCCGATCTCGCGGTGCAGGAAGTTCGGGGCGGTGATGCTGACCGCCCGCACCCGCGGATCGGCGGCCACCTCACGCCAGTCGCGGGTGGCCGAGGCGAACCCGAACTGCGCGGCGGCCTCCTCGGCCCGGCCCGGCACCTCCTCGGCGACCGCGATCAGCTCCGGACGCAGGGCGAGCCGCGGATAGTGGTGCGGTACGCGCGCGTACGCCTGGGTGTGCACCCGTCCCATCCACCCGAATCCGATGACGGCGACACCGAGCGTATCCACCATGAGAGCCTTTCCTCGGACCGTTCCGTGACCGGACCGTTCCCGCTTCCGTCCATCCTTGTCCAGACAAACCTTGAGTGTGTGCGGGTGAGGGTGTCAAGGGAGGGTGCCGGAGGCCGCTCTCCGGTGCTCGGGCGGACTTGGCCGGGCACCGACGTTCCGGCCGGCATGCCGCCGCACGGTTGCGGCAGGCGATCCTGCGCCGCGACGCGGCGCTGGCCAACGACCGGTGGAGAACGGGCTCGCCCGCGAGGCTGGACCAACTCCCCGAGCCGGGCACGGCGATGGCCGAGGCCGTGGCCGCCGGCGAATGCCTCACCCACTCCGGGTTCAGTCGCCTGTGCGCGCCCGCCCCAGCAGCGTGATCGACGCGCTGCGCGGCTGACAGCCGGTCATTCCGCACCGTGCGGCAGCCGCCGCCCGAAGTCCTGGGGGCGTCCTCGCATGGGGTAGGATTGACGTACGTGATCACGCGGTTCGCCCGTGGGCCGCATCGGGACGTGGCGCAGCTTGGTAGCGCACTTGACTGGGGGTCAAGGGGTCGCAGGTTCAAATCCTGTCGTCCCGACTCGTGAGAGTCGAAGGTCAGGGCCGGTTTCGGAGACATTCGAAACCGGCCCTTGGCGACCCTCCGCAGGGAGAGTGCCGCCTGACTCCCGCGCGCCCGCCGTGCCCTCCCCGTGTACGGTCCGTTGACAGAAGAGGGCGAAGATCACACAATCCTTGCCATGACTACACATCGGTTCAACACGATGACGGGGCCTCTGCGCGTCCCGGATCGAACTGGTTGTGAACGCTCCGGTCGATAACCGGCTGTCTCCGAGCCGCAGGCTCGACGCACCTCGTATACCGCAGCGCCTCACCGGTCTTCCCGGCGGACGCTGTGGACACCATCTTGCCCGGCCGTTCCGGCAGCTTTCGGACCGTCCGCACCCCTGTGTGCCGCGGACGCCGGACACCGTGGCGAAGCAGAGGCGAAAAGGAGCACTTCATGACCGTCACACATGCTGGACCGGCCGTCGGCCTCCGCGAAGCGCGCATCCCGCAGGACGGGATGTACGAGGGGCGGCGCACGCTGCGTCGGCTGCCCGAGGGGTGGGAGGAGCGCCCCTACGAACGGTTCGACGTCGTCCCGCAGACGCGCACGATCGGCGCCGAGATCCGGGGTGTCGACCTCTCACGCCCGCTCGGTGCCGCGCTTCGCGAGGATCTCAACCGGGCTCTCCTGGAGTGGAAGGTGCTGTTCTTCCGCGCCCAGCACCTCACCTCGGATCAGCAGCGCGCCTTCGCGCGCCACTGGGGCGAGCTGGAGACGAACCCGCTGCTCGCCGCCGGTTCCACCGAGGACGTCGTCCGCTTCGACAAGCGTGACTCGGCCACCCCGACCTACGAGAACGTCTGGCACACCGACGTGACCTTCCGGGAGCGGCCCGCGCTCGGCGCCGTCCTCCAGTTGCGTGAGGTGCCCCCGTTCGGCGGGGACACCATGTGGGCGGACATGGCGGCCGCCTACGACAACCTCCCCCAGGAAGTGAAGGACCGCATCGAGGGCGCCCGGGCCGTGCACGACTTCATCCCCGGCTTCGCCAGGTTCTACGGGCCCGAGCGGCTGATCCCGCATCAGGACCGGTTCCCGCCCGTGGAACACCCCGTCGTGCGCACCCACCCCGAGACCGGGAGGCGAATGCTGTTCGTGAACACCTCGTTCACCACCCACATCACAGGGATGGCCCGCGACGAGAGCGACCGGCTGCTGCGGTACCTCTTCCAGCAGGCGCACGTTCCGGAGTTCCAGGTGCGCTTCCGCTGGCAGCCGGGGGACATCGCCTTCTGGGACAACCGCGCCACCCAGCACTACGCCGTCTACGACTACGGCCGCGAGCGCCGTGTCGCCGAACGCGTCGCCATCGCCGGTGACCGCCCCTACTGATCCAGCCCACCGGTCCCACCGCACGTCCACCTGGTCCGTGTCACGAAGCACCCGCGCAAGGCGTTCCCCGACGCCCGGAGGCATGTCCGGTCCGGCGGGTGGCGTGGGCCGGGAGACGGTCACCCTCCCCGAGGGTGACCGTCTCCCGGCGCCGGACAGCGGCCGTGGCATCCGTGTGTGCGGCGAGTCGGTGCCGTCACCAGCACATGACCGCCGTTCACCCGACTCCCCCCGTGCGTCCAGCGCATGTGCTCACGCCGCGCCGAACGCGGAGAAGGCCCAGCCGGTGGCCCGGTGCACCGCGTCGGCCGGCAGAGCGGCTCGTGCGTCGCGGAGGGACTCCGCGAGGGACAGGCCGGCTCCGAGTCCCTTGTGCAGCGCGAGCATCAGCGGCACCACCGCCGCTTCGTTCACGGGCGCGCTGCACGCCACCACCGGCAGCCGTGCCTCCGCCCCCGGATGGGCGAGGCGCCGCAGCCCGGCCTGCACATGCTCGGCCTCGGTCTCCGCCGGGGCCAGCAGCCCCGCCTCGAACCGCCGCACCCGCCCCCGCCCGCACAGCAGCACCTGCACCCGCCCGTCGAGCACGGCGAGCTCCACCAGCTGTGCGTCGTCGCTCTCGCCCAGCCGCCGCAACAGCCGGCCGACGTCGAACCGGCGCCCGACGTCGAGCCGGCCCCGCCCTCGGACGCCGCACCGCGCATGTGCAGGGTCCGGGAGCGGATCTCCCGCTCCAGACGACGCCGTTCCCGCTCCAGCGCCGGCACCGCCCTGCCGTCCCTGCGGGCCTCCTCCGCGCGGGCGACGACCTCCCGGTAGGCGGTCATGCCGCTGAGCAGCGCCGGGTCGGCGGGCGGCCGGGTGGGCGGCGCGGACAGCGCGGTGGCCCGCCAGCGTTCGCTCCACACCAGGAGCCGCCGCGGCCCGCCCGACACCAGGCTGGCCCGCTGGGCCAGGGCGGCCAGTTCCGCGCCCTGCGCGGTGGCACGCGCGCGCAGCTCCGACGCGCCGAGCGTCATCCGGTGGTCGTCGAGCACGTCGAGCCCCCGTCGGCAGGCCTCCAGGACGCCCCGCGCCGACCCGGCGGCCTGCGCCCGCAACGCCTGTGCCGCCCAGCCCGTCAGCCGCGCGAGCGGGGGTCCGCTGCGTCTGCTGCGGGCGGCGACCGCCAGATGCCGCTCGGCATCCGCCATCCACCCGAGCTCCAGCGCGATCCGGCCCGCGAGCAGCGATGCCTCCGGCGCGCCCAACGCGGCCAGCCGGTCGGCCACCTTCGCCGCCTCCGCGACCAGCCGTCCCGAACCGCGCCCGGCCGCGTGCCGGGCCTCGATCAGCACCAGCCGCGTGTGCGTCTCCCACCACGTGCGCCGCTGACCCGCGAACAGCCGTACGGCGAGTGCCGCGCGGGCGGTCGCCGTCTGCGGGTCGTCCGCCAGCCGGGCGGCCCGCGCGGCGGCCAGCAGCAGCTCCGCCTTGCGCGTGGACTGGCCGCCGATCCCGTCGAGCGCCCTGACCGCCGCGTCCGCCCCGGCCAGCGCCTCGGACGCCAGCCCGGCGGCCATCAGCACCTCGCAGCGGCGGACGTCGAGCATGAACGTCGGCGTGCCGAGCTTGGCGTAGCGCTCCTCCGCCTCGTCGAGCAGCCTGAGTGCCGCAGGGACGTCACCGGACCGGAACGCGGCCAGCCCCCGGCTCTCCACGACGTCCGCCTTGTCGTGCTCCTGGCCCGTGGTGTCCCACAGCGCCTTCGCCGCGGTGAAGGCGGCGTCCGCCCGCTCCACCGCGCCCAGTGCCAGATGCACCGTGGCGCGCAGCGTCAGCGCTCGCGCCGTCCAGATCACGTCGTCCGCCTGCCGCAGTACGGCGATCGCCCGCCGCACGTCCTCCAGTGCCTCCTTGTGGTGCCCCAGCACCCACCACACGTACGCGCGGCGGTACAGCACACGCGCGCGCGTGTGCCCCGTACCCCGTTCGATGCCGCGCCCCAGCGCGTCCAGGCCCTGCCGGGTGCGCCCCGCGTGCACCAGTGCGACCCCGAGCGTGGCCAGGACGTCCGCCTCCCGCTCGGCCGAGTCCGCGCGCGCCGCGCAGTCCCGGGCCCGCCGCAGATGGGTCAGGGTCAGCCGCATGTCCCCGAAGTCCCGCTGCCAGATGCCGATCACCTGGTGGGCGACGGACGCGTGCAGCGGCGGAGGACGGTCGCCCAGCACCTGTTCCGCCCTCGCCAGGGCCTCGCCCGGGTCGGCGAACACCATCGGCAGCAGTTCCAGCACCGATTCGCTTCCCGCTGTCACCCCACGGATGGTAGTGCTCCGCAACCGCGCTCCACAGGGACGACGTTGTATCAAATGACCGTCCTACGGCTCTGATTCACGACAGTTCGCGGCCCCGGCCGCCACCGCACCAGGGGAGGACACGCCATGGCACCAGAGCGGTTCCGCGAGCAGTTCGACCAGATCCAGCGCGCGATGCCCGACGTCCGCCTGGCGGTCGGCCCGGACGACGCGGGCGAGTTCCTGTACGAGAAGGGCGTCGTCCTCGCCCGCGACGGTGAGGAGGCCCGCCTCGTGGAGGACACCGTGCGCCGGCACTTCACCACGTTCGCCGGTCTGACGGCCGATCAGGTGCGCCGGACCGGCCCGGAGACCAACCGCTCGGGCATCACCCGCATCCAGGTCGCCGACCCCGGGCAGGGCGACGGCAGTGGCGACCCCGCCGTCGCGGGCGCCCTGCGGGCCCTGAGGGAGCCGGAGGGCCGCGCCGGACGCCGGCTGGTCAGCCGCAACCACGTGGTGTCGATCGCGGTCAACGCCTGCCCGGGTGACGAACCGGTGCCCGTGGCGGCCACCGGGCAGCCCAACCCGGCCGCGCCCGACGGTGCTTACGCCGCGGACAGCGCCGTCCGCGCCGTTGATGTCCTCGTCATCGACACCGGCCTCATGCACGACCACCGCTCCTACCCGCTCCTCGCCCACACCCGGGGCGACGCCCAGGTCGAGGAGTGCGGGGAGGACGGCGTCCTGAGGCAGTACTGCAGCCACGGCACGTTCATCGCGGGGCTCGTCGCGGCCGTCGCCCCCCACACCGACATCACGGTCCGCGGCACCCTGAACGACGCCGGCGCCATCCTGGAGTCCGAGTTCGGCGAGAAGCTCTTCGAGGCCGTCGACCGGGACGGCTGGCCCGACGTCATCAGCCTCTCCGCCGGCACCTCCAACGGCCGCACCGACGGACTGCTCGGCGTGGACGCCTTCATGCGGGAACTCCGCGAGCAGCGCACCCTGCTGGTCGCCGCCGCCGGCAACAACTCCAGTGCCACCCCGTTCTGGCCCGCCGCCTACGCAGGCCTGCCCGGCTACGAGAACGCCGTACTGTCGGTCGGTGCCCTGCGCGGCGACGACGAATTCGGCGCCTGCTTCACCAACCACGGTGCCTGGGTGCGGGCCTACGCCCCCGGCGAGCGACTCACCAGCGCCCTCACCGGCTTCGAGACACCCGTGCCGTACGTGTACCAGCACTCCACCTACGACGCCTGCCGCTACGGCTTCGGCTACCGGTGCACCTGCCGCCACCCCCGCCACACCGGCGTACTGAGCGAGGAGGGCGGCTCCGGCAAGCCGGACCAGGTGATGTTCGAAGGGCTCGCCCAGTGGAGCGGCACCTCGTTCGCCACCCCGGTCGCCGTCGGCATGATCGCCGCCCACATGACCGCGCAGGCCGAGACCGACCCGCGCAAGGCCCGACGGCAGCTGATGGGCGCGAACGGGGAGGTCGCCGAGGTGCGCGGGGCGAACGTACCGGCGCTCATCCCGGCCACCTGGCGTCCCACGCCCGTCGCGCTCCCCGCCGCCCGGACATGAGGTCCGGAACCGTGCCCTCCACGGCGTACGATGACTTGCCGTACACGAGGGGTGGGGCCGTGGACCGTACTGATGTCGGCGCGTTGGTCCAGTCCGCCGCCGGCGGCGACGCGGCGGCCTGGAAGGCGATCGTGGAAGGGCTGGGTCCACTGGTGTGGTCCGTGGTGCGCGCCCACCGGCTCTCCGACACCGACGCGCACGAGGTCTACCAGACGGTGTGGTTCCGCTTCGCCCAGAACCTGGGGCGGATCCGCGAACCGGACAAGACGGGCGCCTGGCTGGCCAGTACGGCACGGAACGAGTGCCTGAAGGTGCTCAGGAACGCGCGCCGGCTGACCCTGACGGACGATCCGCAGCTCCTGGACCGGGTCAGCGAGGACGGCACGCCGGAGCAGTCGCTGCTGGAGGCGGAGGATGCCGCCGCGCAGAGCGAGCGGGTACGGCGGCTGTGGCAGGAGTTCGAGGAACTCGGCGACCGGTGCAGGCAGTTGTTGCGTGTGCTGATCGCCTCGCCGCCGCCCAGCTATCAGGAGGTGTCCGCCGCGCTGGGTATCGCGGTGGGCAGCATCGGGCCCCTGCGCCAGCGCTGCCTGCGCCGACTGCGGGCCCGGCTCGAGGCACGGGGGGCGATGTGAACGGCATGGACGGCACGAGCGAGACCATGGAAGGTCCGCACGGCGCGGACGCCGGTGCCGACCTGCTGGAGGAGGAGCTCCGGCAGGCCGCCGCCGTCCTGGATCCGCTGCCGCCGGCGCTCCTGCAGATCGCCGTGGACGCCTACGCGCTGCACGACCTGGACGCCCGGGTGGCCGAGCTGACCTTCGACTCGCTGGTCGACGCCATCCCGGTCAGGGGAGCGACGGACCCGCCGAGGATGCTCACCTTCAGCGCGGATGAGCTGACCGTGGACGTCGAGGTGACCGCGCACGGCCTGATGGGGCAGGTGCTGCCGCCCCAGCCGGCCCGCGTCGAGGTGCTGGGCGGACCGCGGTCGGGCCCTTCCCTCGTCGCCGACGACATGGGCCGCTTCACCGGCGCCACCCCGCCCGCCGGCCCGTTCGCCCTGCGCCTGCGGACCGCGGGGGACCTGGTCGTGACGGAGTGGGTGCGCGCCTGAGCACCGGGCACCCCATGCCGCGCCCGGCCGGGTGAAGGGGACGGCACCCGGTCAGCGCGACACCGCGCCCACCGGGGCCGTGAGAGCCGAGGCGAGGTCCGACAGGCCCGGACCGGCGGGGCCGCCCGGCTCGGTCATGTGGACGTCCCGGCGGATCTCCATCCTCAGTGCCGTCACCTCCGCCCGCTTCTCGTGGAACTCCAGCGGCACGTACGCCCCGGCGAACGGGCTGTTCAGTCCCGCCCCCCGCAGGGCACGAACGCTTCGCGGGCCGCCTCGAGCAGCGCGGACGGTGTGGGGAAAGGGTCGGTGCCCAGGCAGACGGCCGGGCGAGGGGCCTCTCCGTGCAGCTCGTAGGGCAGGAGTGAGGTGCGGTAGGAGTGCACATCGATGATCACGGCCCGCCCGGTGGCCGCGAGGCGATCCGCGACCGCCTCGGTCATGGCCCGCGCGTACGGCCGGAAGTGCCGCTCGATCAGCGGTTCGAGGTCGAAGCCGTCGGGCCGCAGTACGTCCTTGTGCGTGGTCCGGGTGAGACCGCGCCCGTCCCCACGGTCGGCATCTCCTCCCGCTCGTCCGGGAACCGCTCGGGGTCGACCACCAGCCGGGACAGCCGGTTCACGAACCGCCACGGTGTGATCCCGGCCGCCTCGGCCGCGGCCTCGGCGATCGCGGCGGTGTGCGCGTCGGCGAGGTGGTCCAGCTCCCGCTCCGGCTCCGCGTCCCCAGCACGATCCCGGACCGCACCGCGGCCGGTCTCTCCCGCGCGGAGTGCGGCACGTGGAGGATCACGGGGGAGCCTCCGGCTCCGGGGAGGAGAGCGCAGGACTGCGGGGTGTCGGTCATCGTGCTGCTCCAGGAGGGTTTGTCAGCGGTGCACGGCATGATCAAGGTGCCGCACACCACTGTCAACACGTCGAGACCGGGACCGCAGTGCCGGCTACCCCAGCAACTCGCGGATCAGCGCGCCGACCTGCTCCGTCTCGAGGAGGAAACCGTCGTGTCCGTAGGGCGACTCCACCACTCTGAGCCGGTCGGCACCGGGAAGGTGCGCGGCCAGCTCGGCCTGCTGGGACGGCGGATAGAGACGGTCCGAGTCGACCCCCGCCACCAGCGCGGGCGCGGTCACCCGGCGCAGGGCGGCACGGACGCCACCCCTGCCGCGTCCCACGTCGTGGCCGTTCATCGCCTCCGTCAGCACCACGTAGCTGCCCGCGTCGAACCTCCGGACGAGCTTGACCGCGTGGTGGTCGAGGTACGACTCGACCTGGTACCGGCCGCCGCGCCACGGATCCTCCGCACCCTGCGGCTCCCGGCCGAATCGGGCCGACAGTTCCGGCTCGCTGCGGTAGGTGACGTGGGCGATGCGGCGGGCGATCCCCAGTCCGGCGTGCGGGCCCCGGCCGGTGTCGTGGTAGTCACCGCCGCGCCAGTGCGGATCACTGCGAATGGCGTGCAGCTGGAGGGTGGACCAGGCGATCTGCTCGCCGCTCGCGGCCGCCGTGGTGGCGAGCAGCAGCAGCGCCCCCGTGCGTTCCGGATGCGCCACCGCCCACTCCACGGCACGCATCCCGCCCATCGAACCGCCGACCACCAGCGCCCACGTCCCGACGCCGAGCGCGTCCGCCAGTCGGGCCTCGGCGGCGACCTGGTCCCGCTGGGTCAGATACGGGAAGGCACCGCCCCACCGGCGCCGCCCGCCGGGGCGCGGCGAGGCCGGTCCCGTGCTGCCCTGGCAGCCGCCCAGCACGTTCGGGGCGACGACGAACCAGCGGTCGGTGTCGAGGGCCAGCCCGGGGCCGATCAGCCCGTCCCACCAGCCCGCCGTGGGATGACCGGGGCCGGCCCGGCCGCATGGCTGTCACCGGTGAGCGCGTGCAGCACCAGCACGGCGTTGGACCCGTCCGGCGCAAGCCGCCCCCAGGTCTCGAACGCCAGTTCCACGCCAGGGAGTTCACCGCCCGCCTCCAGCGGCAGCGGCGTGCCGAGGACATGCCATTGACGCCGTCCGGGCGGGTCACCCTCCTGCCAGGCCCCGGTGGTCGGCGGGAGGGGAACCGATGTCCCGGAGGTCGCGAAGGCGTTCAGGAGGCACCCTTGGCCGCGCGGAAACCGGACTCCAGGTCGGCCGTGAGGTCGACGAGGCTCTCGATGCCGACCGAGAGCCGTACCAGACCCGGCGCGGTGCCGGTCGCCTCGAGCTGCTCCTCGTCCAGCTGGCTGTGGGTGGTGGACGCCGGGTGGATGATCAGGCTGCGCACATCACCGATGTTGGCGAGGTGGCTGAACAGCTCCACACCGTCCACGAACCGCTTGCCCGCTTCGACACCGCCCTTCAGCTCGAAGGAGAACACCGCGCCGGCGCCGCGGGGGAGGTACGTCCGCGCGGCCTCGTACCAGCGGCTGGACGGCAGGCCCGGGTGGTGCACCACCGCCACCTCGTCGCGCTGCTCCAGCCACTCCGCCAGCGCCTGCGCGTTGGCGGACTGCCGCTCCATGCGCAGGCTCAGCGTCTCCACGCCCTGCAGCAGCAGGAACGCGGAGTGCGGGGCGATGGCCGGTCCGAGGTCGCGCAGCAACTGGACGCGCAGCTTGACCGCGAACGCGCCGGGTCCGAGCGCCGGCCAGTAGCGCAGGCCGTGGTAGCTGGGGTCGGGCTCGGTGAAGTCCGGGAACCGCTCGGCGTGCGCCCCGAAGTCGAAGGTGCCGCCGTCCACGACCACGCCGCCGAGCGTGGTGCCGTGCCCGCCGAGGAACTTCGTCGCCGAGTGCACCACGATGTCCGCGCCGTGCTCGAGCGGGCGCAGCAGATAGGGCGTGGGGATCGTGTTGTCCACGACCAGCGGTACGCCCGCCCCGTGCGCCACGTCCGCGACCGCCCGCACGTCGAGCACATTGCCCCGCGGGTTGCCCAGCGTCTCGGCGAAGAACGCCTTGGTGTTCGGCCGGACGGCCGCCCGCCAGGCATCGGCGTCGTCGGGATCGTCGACGAAGGACACCTCGATGCCGAACTTCGGCAGGGTGTGCCGGAAGAGGTTGTACGTTCCGCCGTACAGCGAGGAGGCCGAGACGATGTGGTCGCCGGCCCCGGCGAGAGTCAGGAGGGCCAGCGTCTGCGCGGCCTGTCCCGAGGACAGCGCCACCGCCGCCACACCGCCCTCCAGGGCGGCGACGCGCTGCTCGAAGACGTCCTGGGTGGGGTTGTGGATGCGGGTGTAGATGTTCCCCGGCTCCGCCAGCGAGAAGAGGTCGGCCGCGTGCTGGGTGTCCCGGAACACGAACGAGGACGTCTGGTAGATCGGCGTGGCCCGGGCCCCGGTCGTGGGATCGGGTTCGGCGCCGGCGTGGATCTGTTTCGTCTCGAACGACCAGGCCGACATGTCGGGACCGGTGGACGTCTCCTCGGGGGTGTGACCGGCGGGGACGGGTTCGGTGGGCTGGCTCATGGTGTGCTCCTCGTGCGCAGTGCGGGCGCGGGCGGCGGATCCGCGGACGTACCTGGGGGGTGCGGGGGCGTGCCGGATGTCCCTGGGGATCAGGGCGTAGGGAGGACCACGTGCCGACGTGGGTGTCGGCTTCTCGCGCGACACGCCGCAGTGATGACACGTGCGTGGTCGCCGGTGGCAGCGCGTCACCAGCTCGATGCTACGACGAGGTGAGCGCGAAATGAGATGGCGTCTCAGTAGGTGGTCGGTCTCTTCACACGGCATTCATGAACGCGGCGTGCCCGGGGCGCGGCCCGCCGATCGGGTCGGCGGGCCGGTGACGAACACGGCTCCGCCCCGGCCGGACGTCGTGCCGGCCGGGGCGGAGCCAGTGGAGCCTATGCCCGCTCGCGTCAGCTCAGGGACGCCAGCGCCTCGTTCCAGGTCGCCGACGGACGCATGATCGCGGCGGCCTTGGCCGGGTCGGGCCGGTAGTAGCCGCCGATCTCGGCCGGCTCGCCCTGGACGGCGATCAGCTCGTCGACGATCTTCCGCTCGTTCGCGGCGAGCGTCTCGGCGAGCGGGGCGAAGGCCTTCGCCAGGTCCGCGTCGTCGGTCTGCCCGGCCAGCTCCTGCGCCCAGTACAGGGACAGGTAGAAGTGGCTGCCGCGGTTGTCGATGCCGCCGAGGCGACGGCTCGGGGACTTGTCCTCGTTGAGGAAGGTCGCCGTGGCCCGGTCGAGGGCGTCGGCGAGGACCTTGGCCCTGGTGTTGCCCGTGGTCGTCGCGAACTGCTCCAGGGACGGAACCAGGGCGAAGAACTCACCGAGGGAGTCCCAGCGCAGGTAGTTCTCCTTGACCAGCTGCTGCACGTGCTTGGGCGCGGAGCCGCCCGCACCCGTCTCGAACAGGCCGCCGCCCGCCATCAGCGGGACGACCGACAGCATCTTGGCGCTGGTGCCCAGCTCCAGGATCGGGAACAGGTCGGTCAGGTAGTCGCGCAGCACGTTGCCGGTGACCGAGATGGTGTCCTCGCCGCGGCGGATGCGCTCCACCGACAGTTTGGTGGCCTCCACCGGGTTCAGGACGCGGATGTCCAGGCCCTCGGTGTCGTGCTCCGCGAGGTACTGCTCGACCTTGGCGATCAGGTTGGCGTCGTGGGCGCGGGTCTCGTCCAGCCAGAACACGGCCGGGACGCCGGTGGCGCGGGCGCGGGTGACGGCGAGCTTCACCCAGTCGCGGATCGGCGCGTCCTTGGTCTGGCAGGCACGGAAGATGTCACCGGCGGAGACGGTCTGCTCCAGAACGACCTCGCCGGCCTGGTCGACCAGGCGGACGGTGCCGGTGACCGGGATCTCGAAGGTCTTGTCGTGGCTGCCGTACTCCTCGGCCTTCTGCGCCATCAGACCCACGTTCGGGACCGAGCCCATCGTGGACGGGTCGAAGGCGCCGTGGGCACGGCAGTCCTCGATCACGGCCTGGTAGACACCGGAGTAGCTGGAGTCCGGCAGGACGGCCAGGGTGTCGGCCTCCTGGCCGTCGGGGCCCCACATGTGGCCGGAGGTGCGGATCATGGCCGGCATGGAGGCGTCCACGATGACGTCCGAGGGGACGTGCAGGTTGGTGATGCCCTTGTCGGAGTCGACCATCGCCAGCTCCGGGCCCTCGGCGAGCTCGGCGTCGAAGGACGCCTTGATCTCGGCGCCCTCGGGCAGGCCCTCGAGGCCCTTGTAGATACCGCCCAGGCCGTCGTTCGGGCTGAGGCCGGCCGCGGCGAGCTTCTCGCCGTACTTCGCGAACGTCTTCGGGAAGAAGGCGCGCACCACGTGGCCGAAGACGATCGGGTCGGAGACCTTCATCATCGTGGCCTTCAGGTGCACGGAGAACAGCACGCCGTCCTGCTTGGCGCGGGCCACCTGCGCGGTGAGGAACTCGCGCAGCGCGGCGACCCGCATCACGGAGGCGTCGACGACCTCGTCCTTCAGGACGGGTACGGACTCGCGCAGCACCGTGGTGGTGCCGTCGTCGCCGACCAGCTCGATGCGCAGCGCACCGTCCGCGGCGATCACCGCGGACTTCTCGGTGGAGCGGAAGTCGTTCTCGTCCATGGTCGCCACGTTGGTCTTGGACTCGGAGGTCCAGGCGCCCATGCGGTGCGGGTGGGTCTTGGCGTAGTTCTTGACCGAGGCGGGGGCGCGCCGGTCGGAGTTGCCCTCGCGCAGGACCGGGTTCACGGCGGAACCCTTGATCTTGTCGTAGCGGGCGCGGACCTCGCGCTCCTCGTCGGTCTTCGGGTCGTCCGGGTAGTCCGGCAGCGCGTAGCCCTGGCCCTGCAGTTCGGCGACCGCGGCCTTGAGCTGCGGGATCGACGCCGAGATGTTCGGCAGCTTGATGATGTTCGCGGTGGGCGTCTTGGCCAGCTCGCCGAGCTCGGCGAGGGCGTCCGGGATGCGCTGGTCCTCGGTGAGGTACTCCGGGAACACGGCGATGATGCGTCCGGCCAGCGAGATGTCACGCGTCTCCACGGTGACACCGGCCTGCGAGGCGTACGCCCGGACCACCGGCAGGAAGGAATACGTCGCCAGGGCCGGGGCCTCGTCAGTGTGCGTATAGATGATGGTCGAGTCAGTCACCGGGTGCTCCGCTCCACGTCTGCAACATTGCTCGACATCAAGATATCCCGTTCGCGACCTCGGCTCGACAGGGGTCCGGACCCGTATGCGCCGACCAGCCCTCCCCGTCCCCGGCCGCTCGCCGTCGGCCGGGGTCCGCCGCGGTCCGCCGGCGCCGGTCAGATCGGCCGGGTCGCCGTCATGTCGCTAGGCTCGGGCTCGGTGCCGCGCTGCTGCGGGAACACCACCGTGCCCTGCTGCAGCGCCACCGTCCGCGCGGGGGACGGGATGCGGATGCCCTCCTCACCGTAGCGACGGTGCAGGCGCTTGATGAACTCGTGCTTGATCCGGTACTGGTCGCTGAACTCGCCGACGCCCAGAATCACGGTGAACCCGATCCGGGAGTCGCCGAAGGTGTGGAAACGCACCGCCGGCTCGTGCTCCGGGATCGCGCCGGTGATCTCCGTCATCACCTCGGCGACCACCTCCATGGTCACCCGCTCCACCTGCTCCAGGTCGCTGTCGTAGGAGACCCCGGCCTGCACCAGGATGGTCAGCTTCTGCTCGGGACGCATGAAGTTGGTCATGTTCGTCTTCGCGAGCTGCCCGTTGGGGATGACCACCAGGTTGTTGGAGAGCGCGCGCACGGTCGTCTGACGCCAGTTGATGTCCTCGACGTAGCCCTCCTCGCCGCTGCTCAGCCGGATGTAGTCACCGGGCTGGACGGTCTTGGAGGCGAGGATGTGGATGCCCGCGAACAGGTTGGCGAGCGTGTCCTGAAGGGCCAGCGCGACCGCCAGCCCGCCGACGCCGAGAGCGGTGATCATCGGGGCGATGGGGATGCCGAGCGTCTGGAGCACCACCATGAACCCGATCGCCAGGACCAGGATCCGGGTGATGTTCGTGAAGATGGTGGCCGACCCGGCGACACCGGAACGGGACTGGGTCACCGATTGCACCAGGCCGGCCACCACCCGGGCCGCCGACACGGTCGCCGCGACGATGACCAGTACCGTCAGCATCTGGTTGACGTTGTGCTGCACGGTCCGGGTCAGCGGCAGCGCCGCCGCCGCGGACGCCGCGCCGCCCGCGACCGCCGCCCACGGCGCGATCATGCGCAGGGCGTCCACGAGGACGTCGTCCCCGCGCCAGCTGGTGCGTTCGGCGTGGCGGCCGAGCCAGCGCAGCAGCATCCGCAGCAGGAACGCCGCCAGCAGGCCCGCGACGGTCGCGATACCGGCGTACAGCAGATCGTCCAGAGTGAGCGCGCGCGTCATCGCTCACCTCCGGCGAGCGTCCTCGCCGCCGACCGTGTGTGATGTCCTGTCACGTCTCGTCACCTGCTCGAGTTCGGGGATGCCCGGGAGGGTGCGGGCCGGGAGGTACGCCGTGCCGGACCGGCCTGGCCCGCGGTCGGCACAGTCGCTCATCTTGCCGTATCGGGAAGGGGAGTTCGTACCACGCCGCCGGCGCCGGGGTCGTATCGAGACGCTGGTCGGATGACCTTCAGCCGCACCGGCGCCCTGTGTCAGCGCTCCCGGCAGCATCGGCGGCCACACCGTGATGACCCGGAAGGCCGGCGCCACCGCGGCCGCCCCGCCCGCCGCGACCAGCACCACGACCCGTGCCGCCTCCACCGGGCCGAGCCCGCCCGGCGTGGGCCCCAGCGCGACCGTGACGGTCGCCGCGAGATACGCCACCGCCGGGTGCGCGTCCGGGAACGCGACGAGCAGCACGCCCAGCGGGGCCACCCGGCCGACGGGCTCCGCCGGCGGATACAGCGCGAGGGCGGCCGAGGAACAGGGCAGCGACATCCCGCACACCGTCATGAACCGCGGACTGACGGCGCTCGCGCCCAGACCGGTCGGCAGCAGATGGTTGGCCGCGCCCGCGGCGAACTGTGTGGCCGGCAACCGCCGTCCGGGCAGCCGTTCGAGGACGGCGCCCTGCCGGGTGCACGCGGCAGGGCGCCCAGGGCAGGCGGGTCGCGCCGCCCGCGGCGAGCAGTCAGGGCCACCGGGTGGGCGGCGTGCCTTGACCTCAACAAAGAGTGAGGTTCTACGTTTTCCGCATGAGTATGGAGACCACAGCCTGGACCCAGTTGCGCAGTGTCATGACCGCCGAGGAGGAGCGCCGCCCCTTCGCGCGGGACACGCTGCGCCGGATCGGAGGGTTCGCCCGCCCGCACCGCCGCCGCCTGACCCTCTTCGTTCTGCTCGGATCGGCGACCGCACTGCTCGCCGTCGCCACCCCCGTGCTGGCCGGGCGCGTCGTCGACACCATCGTGACCGGCGGCGAATCGGCCACGGTCGTCCGGCTGGCCCTGCTCATCGCGCTGATCGCGGTGGCGGAGGCGGCGCTCGGCATCCTCGGCCGCAGACTGTCGGCCTCCCTCGGGGAGGAACTCATCCTCGATCTGCGGACCGCCGTGTTCGACCATGTGCAGCGGATGCCGGTCGCGTTCTTCACCCGCACTCGTACGGGCGCGCTCGTCTCCCGTCTCAACAATGACGTGATCGGCGCCCAGCGGGCCTTCAGCAACACCTTGTCCACCGTGGTCGGCAACGTGGTGACGCTGGTGCTCGCCCTGGCCGTGATGCTCACCCTGTCCTGGCGGATCACCCTGCTCGCGCTGGTGCTGCTGCCGGTGTTCGTGGTCCCCGCCCGGCGCATGGGCCGCCGCATGGCCCGTATGCAGCGCGAGGCAGCCGCCCTGAACGCGGCCATGGGCACCCGGATGACCGAGCGCTTCTCCGCGCCCGGCGCCACCCTGGTCAAGCTCTTCGGCCTGCCCGAGGAGGAGGCGGAGGAATTCGCGGAGCGCGCCCGCCGGGTGCGGGACATCGGCGTACGGACGGCCACCGCCCAGACCGTGTTCATCACCGCGCTGACCCTCGTCTCCGCCCTCGCCCTGGCCCTCGTCTACGGAGTCGGCGGTCACCTCGCGCTGCGCGGCGCCCTGGAGCCCGGCGCGGTCGTGTCGCTGGCGCTGCTGCTCACCCGCCTGTACGCGCCGCTGACCTCGCTCGCGGGGGCGCGGGTCGAGGTGATGAGCGCCCTGGTCAGCTTCGAGCGGGTCTTCGAGGTCCTGGATCTGCAGCCGCTCATCGAGGAGAAGCCGGACGCCCGCGACGTGCCCGCCGGGCCGGTGTCCGTCGAGTTCGACGACGTCCGCTTCGGCTACCCGTCCGCCGACAAGGTCTCACTCGCCTCCCTGGAGGAGGTCGCCACCCTGGACACGAACGGGGGCACGGAGGTCCTGCACGGCATCTCCTTCCGCGCCGAACCCGGGCAGACCGTGGCTCTCGTCGGCTCCTCCGGCGCAGGCAAGTCGACCATCGCGCAGCTGCTGCCGCGCCTCTACGACGTCGACTCGGGGGCGGTGCGCGTGGGTGGCGTCGACGTCCGGGACCTCACCGCGCGGTCGCTGCGCGACACCCTCGGCATGGTCACCCAGGACGGCCACCTCTTCCACGACACGGTCCGCGCCAACCTGCTCCTGGCCGGGCCCGGGGCGAGCGAGCCCGAACTCTGGGACGCGCTGCGCCGCGCCCGCCTGGAGGACCTCGTACGGTCCCTGCCCGACGGTCTGGACACGGTGGTCGGAGAACGCGGCTACCGGTTCTCCGGCGGGGAACGCCAGCGCATGACGATCGCGCGGCTGCTGCTGGCCCGGCAGCGGGTCGTCCTCCTCGACGAGGCCACCGCCCACCTGGACAACACCTCCGAGGCGGCCGTCCAGGAGGCGCTCGCCGAGGCCCTGGAGGGCAGGACGGCCCTCGTCATCGCCCACCGGCTGTCCACCGTCCGGACCGCGGACCAGATCCTGGTCGTCGAAGCCGGCCGGATCGTGGAACGGGGCACGCACGAGGAACTGCTGGAGGCCGGCGGCCGCTACGCCACACTGCACCACACCCAGTTCGCCCCCCGGCCGACGGGCCCCGACCACGACCGGGGCCACGACCTGGACCGCAGCGCACCGGCGGCGGCGTAGGCCCCGCCCGGCCCGTCACACAGCGCCGCCGCCGACCCCGGGATCGGGGTCGGCGGCGGCGCTCGCGGGTGCACGGCGGCTCCCCCGCGGGGAGCCGCTCGGCGTCACGTTCCCTGGCTGGTGGCCTTCGTCAGGGACGAGCTCTCCTCGGCACCGGACTTCCCGCGCCCGGAGCGGGCGCGGCCACGGCCGCGACCGCGACCACGGCCGCCACCGCCGTCGCCCGCGTACGCGTCGAGCTCGATGGCGAGCGGCGACGCGGTCAGGACCGACGAGTACGTGCCTACTCCGATGCCGATCAGCAGGGCGAGCGCGAAGTCGGTGAGCGAGTCACCGCCCAGCAGGGCCAGCGCGGCCAGGATGAAGATCACACCGATACCGGTGTTGACCGTACGGGGCACCGTCTGCAGGATCGCCTGGTTGGTGGACTGGGCCAGGGGCGCCTTGCGGTCCTTCTGCCACAGTTCCCGGACGCGGTCGAAGACCACGACGGAGTCGTTCACCGAGTAGCCGACCACGGTGAGCAGCGCGGCCAGGAACACCCCGTCGATCGGCTTGCCCAGCCACGCGAAGATGCCGGTGAGGATCACCACGTCGTGGGCCAGGGTGCTGACCGCCGCCGTACCGAACATCCAGCGGAACCGGAAGGCGAGGTACACGAGCTGGGCGCCGAGGGCCAGGCCGAGCGCGATCAGCGCGTTACGGCGCAGTTCGTCACCGAGGCTCGGGCCGATCAGCTCGTCGCGGACCTTCTCCGCCCCGCCGCCGACCTCGTCGATGGCCTCGGCGACCTTGACCGCCTCGGCGTTGCTCAGCTCCTCTGTGCGCACCGTCAGCCCGTTGTCCCCGGAGGACTGCACGACGGCCTGCGGGAAGCCGGCGTCGGCCAGGGCCTCACGGGCCCGGTCCGGCTCGACGGTGTTGGTGGTCGAGTACTCGATCAGCCTGCCGCCGGTGAACTCGACACCGAAGTTCAGCCCGCGCACCACGATGCCGGCGCCGGTGACGACGAGCACGAGGAGGGACACCACCAGCCAGCGGCGCGGGCGGCGCATCAGCTGCGGGTCGCGCCGCGTGAGGTACGCACGGACCCGCCCGATGGAGGCCAGACCGGTGAGCTTGGGACGGCGGTGCACCCAGCGGCGCTCCACGGCGAACTCGGCCAGCACCCGCGTGATCACCAGTGCGCTGATCATGGAGGCGAGGACACCGATGGCCAGGGTGACGCCGAAGCCCTTCACCGGACCGGAGGCGAGCAGGAACAGCAGCCCCGCCGCGATGAGCGTGGTGATGTTGGAGTCGGCGATCGCGCTGAACGCACCCTTGAAGCCGGCGGTCAGGGCCGAGCGGCTGCTGGGCCGGTTGCGTTTGCCGTACTCCTCGCGCGCTCGTTCGAAGACCAGCACGTTGGCGTCGACGGCCATACCGATCGCCAGGACGAAACCGGCCAGACCCGGCAGGGTCAGTGTCGCGCCCAGACCCGCGAGAGCGGCGTAGGAGATCACGCCGTAGCAGGCCAGGGCCACGGTGGCCAGGAAACCCATCAGCCGGTAGACGACGATGATGAACAGCGCGGTGAGGGCGGTGCCCACGACGGCCGCCCAGGCGCTCGACTCGATGGCCTCGGCGCCCAGCGTCGGGCCCACGGTCCGCTGCTCGACCGTCTCGACCGGCACCGGAAGGGCACCGCCGTGGATGAGGAGGGCGAGCTCCTTGGACTCCTCACTGGTGAAGGAACCGGTGATCTGGGTGGACCCGCCGGTGATACCGGCCCCGCAGGCCACGGACGGATCGACCTGCGGCGACGAGATGATCTTGTTGTCCAGCACGATCGCGACCCGGCGCTTGGGATCACCCGCGGGGTTGCAGGCCGCCTGGCCGGTCAGCTTGGCCCAGCCCTTGTCGTCCTCGAAGTCCACGGTGACGTGCCAGCCGGCACCGCTCTGCTGGTCGAAGTTGGCCTCGGCGCCCTTCACGTCCTGACCGGAGAGCGCGGCGGGGGCCAGGTGGAGCCGCTCACCGGCCTCGTCGGCCAGGACGCGTTCCCCCTTCGGCAGGGACTTGTCGGACTCGGTACCGGGGCCGAGCACCGGGTGGACGGAGAGCTGCGCGGTACGGCCCAGCACGTCCGCGGCCTTCCGCGGGTCCTGCACACCGGGCAGCTCGACGATGATCCGGTTGTCACCGGAGCGGACGATGGTGGGTTCGGACACACCGAGCGCGTCGATACGGCCGCGCAGGACCTCGAGGGTCCGCTCGGTCGCCTCGCCGTCGGCCTTGACGGTCTCGGTGGAACGGGTCTCCAGCACGATCTGGGTGCCGCCGCGCAGGTCGAGGCCCAGACGGACGGGGACCGTGGCGGCGACGTACACGGACAGGGCGATCACGATGAGCGCGAACAACGCCCGGAAGCGGGCGGAACTTTTCACGGATGACTCCAGCAGGCACGCCGTGGCCGGCTACGGCACGGCGGAGAGGTAGGTGACAGGACTCTCAAGCGCTGGACGATACGGGAGGCGCCCGGCCGAGGTCCGCAGGCATGTGCGCGGCGGCGGGCGGCGCGTGCCCGGCCGCCGGGGCGGGCCGGGCCGGCCGGGGCGGCACGCGGGGGGTGTGCTCGGGAGTGAACAGCAGATGACCGGCCGGCACCGTACGCTCCCCGGCGTCGCGCTGCGGCCGGAAGGGCACGGTGCGGGCGGTGCAGTCGTCGGTGTGCGGACGCGCGTCGGACGAGTGGGTCCCGGGATCCGCGGCGGGATCCGGCGCGGCCGGGCCCGGCCCGTCGGGCGTCGCCGGACCCGGGACGGAGGGACCGGGAGCCGCGGGGGCGCCGACGGCGGGCGGCTGCGCCGCGAGGGCGGGCCGCGGGCCGTCCGGGATGCCGAACCCGAAGGTCAGCAGCACGGAGGCCAGCGCGGTGAGGACCGCGGCGATGCGGAGTGGAAGGCGGGCGGCAGGTCCCGGCAGGACGTGGCTCAAGGCTCGACGAGCCCCGCGCGGATCGCGTACCGGGTCAGATCCAGACGGTCCCGCAGACCCAGCTTGCTCAGCAGGTTCTCGCGGTGCCGCTGCACCGTCTTGATGCTGATGAAGAGCAGCTCGGCGATCTCCTTCGACGAGTGACCCTCGGCCACGAGCTTCAGCACCTCCTCCTCGCGCGGCGTCAGCAACTGCTCGGCGGCCTCCTCACCGTGCTGGACCCGGTCGAGGTAGTTGCGGATCAGCGCGGTGACCGCCCCCGGGTAGAGGAACGGCTCGTCGCGCATCGCGGCCCTGCAGGCGGCGACCAGGTCACGGTCGGCGACCGATTTCAGGACGTACCCGTTGGCCCCGGCCTTGAGCGCCTGGAACAGATACTGCTCGTTGTCGTGCATCGTCAGCATGAGGATACGCAAGCCCGGCTTGAGCGCGGACAGTTCGCGGGCGGCCTGCAGACCGGTCATCCGGGGCATGGCGATGTCCAGGACGGCCAGGTCAACCTCCTGGGCGCGGGCCATCGAGATCGCCTCCGCGCCGTCCCCGGCCTCGGCGACGACCTCCAGGTCCGGCTCCCGGTCGAGGATCAGCCGGACACCGCGGCGTACCAGGGCATGGTCGTCGGCGAGCAGGATCCGGATCGTGGTCGGTGGGGCCTGGTGGGTCATGACTGCTTCCTGACGGCGGGCACGGCCAGCCGGATCCGGGTACCGGTCCGGGTGACGGGAGTGATGTCCAGTGTGGCCCCGATGAGCAGGGCCCGTTCACGCATACCGCGAATTCCGGCGCCCTCACGGGCGACGCCGACGCCACGGCCGTCGTCGCTCACCTCGAGGACCACATGGTCGTCCTCCCGATACAGGCTCACTTTGACGTTCCGTGCCTCGGCATGCCGGGCGGCGTTGGTCAGACTCTCCTGCGCCACACGGTAGATCACAAGCTCGGTGCCGTTGTCGAGGGCGGGCAGATCGGGGTCGAAGCTGCGCTTCACCCGCAGCCCGGTGTGGGTGGCGAACTCGGTGGCGAGCGAGGTGATCGCACTGACCAGACCGAGATCGTCCAGCACACCCGGACGCAGCCGTCGCACCAGGCGGCGGACCTCGTCCAGGCTCTCCCGGGTGATCTCCTGCACCTGACGGAGCTCGCCGCGCAGCGGATCGGGCGCCTCGTCGGCGGCCTGCTTCAGGGCCAGCAGGATCGCGGTCATGCTCTGCCCGACCTCGTCGTGCAGCTCGACGGCGATACGGCGCCGCTCGGCCTCCTGGGCGAGCAGGGCGCGGGCGCTGCTCGCGGCGCGCTCCTTCTCCAGCCGCTCCAGCATGGCGTTGAAGGCGCTGACCAGCTCGGAGACCTCGTCGCCGCCGCGCACCGGAAGCCGCTGACCGGGCCGCAGCAGGTCGACGGTGGTCATCAGCCGGGTCACCCGGTCCAACGGAGCGAGCCCGACTCGCAGCAGGGCCGCGTTGGCGACGAGCATCACAGCCATACCGCCCACCAGGATCACTGCCTCGGTCAGCAGCACCGGAACGGACACGGTCACCGGAGCCCACAGCAACAGCGCGGTGGCCGCGCCCAGCACCACCGCGTTGAGCCCGAAGATCCGCCAGTACAGGGACACGGGGGTCACGCCTTCCTCATTTTTTCGTCTGCCTCTACTGTCGGGCACCACAGCGACCGATGCGGCAGCAACCCCCGGAGGCATACCCCTTCTCCCACGGCGAACGGCGAAACAGCGGACAGAGTGCACGAGCCGGCCCCTCCCGTCGATGGGCCCCGCGCCCCATTTCCGTCCGTCTGCCGACCCATGCCGAACGGGGTGGGTCCTCGAACCCGACGGAGATGGGTCCCGCGCCCAATGGGCGCCGGGCGCGGAAAGGGCGATGCTGGGAGATCACCTGTCTGTCAACAGAGGAGACTCTCCGTGTCGCTCGACCTGCCGCGCACCGAACCGCGTTCCGCCCACACCGCTGCCGACGAGATCCGTCAGCGCCTCGAACACGCGCGCACCACGCGGTTGGCGCAGCTCAAGGCCCTGGACGAAACAGGAGGGAGTCCCGACGACCACCTGATGTCCAACCAGAAGGATGGCATCAAGCGCGCCCTCACGGAGATCGAAGCGGCGTTCGCCCGCGTCGAGGACGGCAGCTATGGTACCTGCCTGGGCTGCTCCAAGCCCGTCCCGGCGGAACGCCTCGAGATCCTCCCGCACACCCCGTACTGCGTCACCTGCCAGAGCCGCGCCGCCTGACCCGTACTCCGTCCGTCTCCTCTCCCGCTCTGCCCAAGGGGGTGAAGTGGTGACCCACCAGACCATCGACGAGCACGACGAGGTCCTCACCTCCGAGGACCTCGCGGCGTTGCGTGCGAACCTGCGCGAGCAACTGCTGTTCCGCCAGGAGCAACTGCGGCAGTTCGCCGTCGACGCCGAGTCGGGTCCCGGCGATCCGCGCCGGCAGGAGGTCGTCGGCCAGCTCGAGGTCCACGTCAGGCTCGCCGCGTCCGCCCGGATGGTGCTCGCCGACGTCGAGGCGGCGCTCGCCCGGATGGACACCGGCGGCTACGGTCGCTGCCACCTGTGCCGCGGCCCGGTCGAACGGGACCGGCTGCTGATAGTCCCCCAGGCCCGCTACTGCGCCCGCTGCCAGCAGGTGAGGGAGGCCGCACGATGAGTACGGGCCGGAGGGCCGGGCGATGACCGTGATCCGGCGTCCGCGCAGGACGGCGGCCGCGCGGCACAGCCCGTGGCCGCTGTGCCGGCGGTGCTCCGGCATCGCGCTCGACATGGGCAGCTCCCGCACGCGCGCGTGGATCGCCGGGCGGGGCATGGTCCTCGACGTGCCCACCGTGACCTTCCCGGGCAGCGGTGCCATCCACCCCATCCAGCGCGGTGCCATCGTCGACGCCTCCGGCACCGCCCGGATGCTCGACCGGCTGCTCGGCCACCGGCTGCCCCGCTTCGGCCGCCCCCTGGTCGTCGTCACGACGCCGGTCCTGGACGGGCCCGCCTTCCGGGAAGCGGCCCGCACGGCCGTCGAAATCCTCCGCCCGCGCGCTGTACACACTGTCCCGGGCGCGCGGGCGGTTGCCCTCGCCGCGGGCGCCGACCACTCCAGCCCGCTCCTGGTGGTGGACCTCGGTGCGCACCTCACCGAGGTGGTGCTGCTCGCCGAGGGAGCCGTCACCGACGCCCGGCGCACCGCGCTGGGCGTCGGTGACCTGGGCGACTACGGCACCTCGCCCGGGGATCTCACCGACGCGGTGGTCGACATGGTGACGGCGATGCTGCGGCAGGACCGCAGCGCCACCACCCGCACCGCCCTGCGCCGGGGAATCCTCCTGTCCGGCGGAGGCGCCCTGCGCCCCGAGATCACCCACGGCCTGCCCGACCGGCTCGGCTGTCCGGTCCAGCCGGTGCCGTCGCCGCACACCGCCGCAGTCCGGGGCGCCGCCGGCCTGCTCGCCGCGGCGCACCACCACCCCCTGGCCACCGGACCCGGCTGATCCGCCACCCGCACTCCCACTCGTCCGCGCCCGAAGGAGTCACAACGTGGCGGGCACCGTTCCCCCGCGCAACCGCCCCCGGGCCCCGTCTCGGCCCGCCCGACCGCCCTCCGCTGTGGCGCCGGCGGCGCAACCCCCTGCGCCGCCACACCGACGCACTCCGGGTCTGGACCGGTCTCGGCGTACTGCTCGCCGTCCTGGCAGTGGCGCCCGTGGTCACCGCCGTCGTCTCGGAGCTCGCCCACCGCCACTACGAGGACACGGCCCGCCACCAGAACCTGACCCGGTACGAGACGACCGCGGCCCTCACCGAGGACGCCCCGCGCCATCCGGAGCCGGGATCGGACGAGGAGAAGCTGGCCCGCTACCCGGTCGAGGTCCGCTTCACCACCCACGACGGACGGACCGGCACCACCCGGGTCGAGGTGCGGCCGAACCTGCCCGCCGGCAGCCCGGTCCGCATCTGGGTGACCACCGACGGCGAGGCCACCGGGCCACCGCTGACGCGTGAGGAGATCCACAGCCGCAGCATGGGCTGGGCCCTCCTCTCCGGCACCGGCGTGGCCCTCACCGGCGCCGCCGCCCACGGCGTGACCCGTTTCGTGGTACGCCGCCGAAACCTCGCCGACTGGGACAGAGCCTGGGCCGAGACGGCTCCCCGCTGGACGGCACCCGGATGAGCAGCGAGCGGGTCGGAGCCGTGCACATGCCTGAGAAGTGGGTGAACTGCCGGAGGCGGGCAAGGGTTCCGTCCTCGGGGTTCCGTGGGGAGTCTCCTGGAAGGGCAGTTGCGGAGACGGGGGCACGTTCACCGTGTGCCACGTGGCCGGTACCGCGGCCCGAGCGGGAGCGGAACGGTGCGCTCCGGTGGAAGGCGGCATGAAGAATGCGTAAAGATTGCCGGGTTCTGGCAATGTGTTCGGATCGGGACGCGTGAGAGCATGCGCATGCGGGAGGTCATCCAGCGAGAGTGAGGCCCGAATGGAGTGGTTTGTGGGTCTCGGCGTCGCGGGACTGGTTCTGCTGCTGTTCTCACTGATCTTCGACGGACTCCTGGAAGGCGTCTTCGGCGGTGTGCTGGACGGCCTGTTCGACGGACTGCTGTCGCTGCCGGTGATCGCCGGATTCACGTCCATGCTCGGTTTCGGCGGCGCGATCGTCCTCGGCACGACGGGCCTCGGGGTCACCGGTGCGACGGTGGTCGGCGTGCTGGCGGGAGTCGCCGCGGGATGGCTGACCTGGAAGTTCAGCCGGGCCCTGATGCGGGATCAGACCGCTGCCACCCCGCGGGGCGGCGACCTCGTCGGCACCTCCGGCTCGGTGGTGACCGCCATCCCGGCCGAGGGCTACGGCGAGGTGCTGGTGTATCTCGCCGGGCAGCCGCTGAAGCTGTCCGCGAAGAGTGCCGTGCCCGTCGCGCGGGGCGCCGAGGTCTGGGTGGAGTCGGCACTGTCCGCGACCTCGGTGGCGGTCCGGCCGGTCGAGCGCTGACCGGTGCCGACCGGCACGCCTCCGCGGAACGGCACGTCACCCGCCGACGCCCGCGGTGATGCCGGCACCTCCCGCAGTACCCGTGTTCCTGTCCCATCCGAACCACATCGCCGTCCCCCGGGAAGGCTGAGGGGATTCCACACATATGAGTCCTGTACTGATCGCCGTGGTGGGAGTCGTCGTACTCCTGGTCCTGCTGGGCCTGGTGGTGGTCACCCGCTACAAGGTCGCCGGCCCCAGTGAGGCGTTCATCGTCACCGGCCGGCGCGGCAAGAAGTCCACCGACCCCGAGACCGGCCGGATCTTCACCGACAACAGCGGCCAGAAGGTCGTGGTCGGCGGCGGTGTCTTCGTCGTCCCCTTCGTCCAGCAGAAATTCACCCTCGAACTCTCCAGCCTGGCACATCCCGGTCGCCGTCCGGGGCGCGGTCACCCTGCGCGGAGTGAAGGCGAACCTGGAGGGTGTCGCCATCGTCAAGGTCGGCGGCACCGAGGACTCGATCCGCGCCGCGGCCCAGCGCTTCCTCGACCAGCAGGACGGCATCGTCGGGTTCACCCAGGAAGTGCTGTCCGGCGCGCTGCGCTCCATCGTCGGGCGCATGTCCGTCGAGGACATCATCCGTGACCGCGCCGCCTTCGCCGGACAGGTCGCGGAGGAGGCCGAGGCCAGCCTCTCCGGGCAGGGCCTCGTGCTGGACGCGTTCCAGATCCAGGACATCACCACCGAGGGTTCCTACCTCGAGGACCTGGGCCGGCCCGAGGCGGCCCGCGCCAAGCAGGAGGCCGACATCGCCGAGGCCGTCGCCCGGCGCGCCTCCGAGCAGGCCCGCCTCAAGGCGGAGGAGGAGATCGCGATCGCCCAGCGGACCTTCGCCCTGAAGCAGGCCGAGATCAAGGCCGAGACGGACGAGGCCGCCGCCCGCGCCAACGCCGCCGGCCCGCTCGCCGAGGCCGCCCGGCAGCAGGAGGTCCTGCAGGAGCAGGAGAAGGTCGCCACCCGGCAGGCCGCACTGACCGACCGTGAACTCGACACCAAGGTCCGCAAGCCCGCCGACGCCGCCCGCTACCAGGCCGAGCAGGAGGCCGAGGCCCGACGTATCGCGTCGGTCAAGGAGGCCGAGGCGGCCGCCGAGCGGGCCAGGCTCACCGGTGAGGGCGAGAAGGCCCACCGCGCGGCGCTCGCCGACGCCGTACGCATCGAGGGTGACTCCGAGGCCGCCGCGATCGCCGCGAAGGGTGCGGCGGAGGCCGACGCCATGCACAAGAAGGCCGACGCCTTCGAACGCTACGGTGACGCGGCCGTGCTCCAGATGCTGGTCGAGGTGCTGCCGGAGGTCGTCGGCAAGGCTGCCGAGCCGCTGGCCGCCGTGGACAAGCTGACCGTCATCTCCACGGACGGCGCGGGACAACTCCCGCGCACCGTGGCCGACAACGTCGCGCAGGGCATGGAACTCCTCAGCTCCACCACCGGCGTCGACCTCGGCGAACTCCTCCAGGGGATCGCCCGGCGCGGCACGCCGAAGGTACCGGCCCCCGCGGAGCACGCTCCCGTGGATGCCGCCAACGGCAAGGTCGACATCACCGACTGACACCCCCGGCCCCGACAGCGGAGCCCGACCGCCCCACGGGCGGCCGGGCTCCGTCGCGTCCGTGCGTCGGGAACCGGTGGTGTTCAGCGCAGGGTCAGGGGGTCTCGGCTTCGGCGCGGGAGAGTTTCTCCGGGTTGCGGACGTAGTAGAGGCCGGTGATGCGGGCGTCCTCGACGCGGACCGCCCTGACGCCGTCGAGCCCGCCGTCCAGGTGCACGACGAGGGCCGGGCCGCCGTTGACCATGGTGGGGCCGACGGTGATCGGGAGCTTGTTCTTGCCGAGGCCGCCGAGCATGAAGCGGGCCACCTTGCCGGCCCCGCGGACCGGCCGCGGCGCGGCCGGTTTGATGCCGCCGCCGTCGCCCGTCAGGACGACCTCCGGGGAGAGCACGTCGAGGAGTCCTTGCAGGTCCCCGCTCTCGAGCGCGCGCCGGAACGACTACCAAGGCCGCTTGGGTCTGGCGCGGGGAGGCCGCCTGGCGTGGGCGGCGGGCGTCGACGTGCCGGCGGGCGCGGTGGGCGATTTGGCGGACGGCCGCCCGGCTCTTGTCGACGGCGGCCGCGATCTCGTCGTAGCCGACGTCGAAGACCTCGCGCAGCACGAAGACGGCCCGCTCGGTTGGCGAGAGCGTCTCCAGGACGAGCATCAGCGCCATCGACAGGCTCTCGGCGGGACCTGCTGGCGCGGAGTCTCGGCGCCCACGTCGAGGACGAATTCCTACTGGCCGAGACGCTCGCGGAGCGCATCGGCGCCGGATCTCCGCTGTTCACGGGGGACCGCCCCCCTCTCGGGTCGACCGAGGGCCAACTGCGCAGGCAGGCCCTGGGGCTGTATCCGAGGCTGCTAGCCGCCGTCGGCACCACGGCCGTCCTGCTGGCCGCCGTCGGCACCACGGCCGTCCGCGTGGCCGTGGAGCACTGGTGCGTGCGACAGGACGAGGCTCCCTTCGAGGAGGTCTTCCGATCGGTGTTCGACCACGTGGCCACCGGACTCCCGGGACCGGTCGAACCCGCCGGGCCCGCCGGGCCCGCCGAAGGGGCCTGACCCTCTCCCTCCCTCCCTCCCTCACGGAACGGCTGCGCGTCGTCCCCGGCACGCGTGAGCCGTCCCTCCCCCTCTTCCCGCCCACACTCCTGACCGCTGCGAAAGAACCGAAGTGAACTCAACGCCGGCGCCCGTGGAGGCGTCACCCACCGCCATGACCCACCGGCAGATACTCCAGGCCATGTCGGGGCTGATGGCGGGCATGTTCGTCGCCATCCTGGCCGGCACCGTGGTGGCCAACGCGCTCCCGCGCATCATCGCCGACCTGGAAGCCAGTCAGTCCTCCTACACCTGGGTCATCACCGCCGAACTGCTGGCGATGACGGCGACGGTGCCCCTGTGGGGCAAGCTGTCGGATCTGTTCAACCAGAAGCTGCTGCTCCAGCTGTCCCTGTCCCTCTTCATCATCGGTTCGCTGCTCGCGGGCTTCTCGCAGGAAGTGGGACTGCTGATCTTCAGCCGCGTGGTGCAGGGCATCGGCGCGGGCGGTCTCACGGCTCTGGCGCAGGTCGTGATGGCGGCCATCATCCCGCCGCGCCGGCTCGGCAAGTACGCGGGCATCTTCGGTGCCGTCTTCGCGGTCGGCACCGTGGCCGGACCGCTCATCGGAGGTGTCCTGGTGGACACCTCCTGGCTCGGCTGGCGCTGGTGCTTCTTCATCGGGGTACCGTTCGCGCTGTTCGCCATCGCGCTGCTGCAGCGCACCCTGAAGCTGCCCACCGTCCGCCGTGAGGCGAAGATCAACTTCCTGGGCGCCTTCCTGATCGTCGCGGGTGTCTGCGCCCTGCTCATCTGGGTCTCCCTCGCGGGGACCGAGTTCGACTGGGTCTCGTGGCAGACCGCCGCCCTGACCGGCGGGGGAGTGCTGCTGCTGATCGCCGCGGTCGTCGTCGAGTCGCGTGTGCCGGAACCGATCATCCCCTTGGGCATCTTCCGCAACCGCACCGTGACGCTCACCACCGTCGCGAGTCTCCTCGTCGGTGTGGCCATGTTCGGCGGCACCGTCTTCCTCTCGCAGTACTTCCAGATCTCCCTGGGCAAGTCCCCGACGATCGCGGGTCTGATGAGCCTGCCCATGATCCTGGGCCTGCTCGTCTCCTCGACCGTCGCCGGGCAGATCATCACCAAGACCGGCCGGTGGAAGGTGTACCTGGTCGCGGGCTCCGTCATCATGACGGCGGGCCTCGGGCTGCTCTCCACCATCGACGTCGACACCCACTTCGGCCTGCTGAGCGTCTACATGGCGACCATGGGCATCGGCGTCGGCATGCTGATGCAGAACCTGGTGCTGGCCGCCCAGAACGACGTTCCCGCGACCGAACTGGGCGCCGCCACCTCGGTGTTGTCCTTCTTCCGGAGCATGGGCGGGACCATCGGCACCAGTGTGCTCGGGGCGATCCTCGCCAACCGGGTCGCCACCGAGATGACCGAGGGGCTGACGGAAGCGGGCATCCTCGCCGGGGCGAACGAGTCCGGTGAGGGCGGAGTGCCCGACATGGCCACACTGCCCGGGCCCCTGCGGGAGATCGTGGAGCACGCCTACGGGGTCGCCACCGCGGACCTCTTCCTCGTGGCCACGCCCGTCGCGGCCCTCGCCGTGATCGCCGTGGTGTTCATCAAGGAGAAGCCGCTGAAGGACACCAGCGGCATGGAACGGCTCACCGCCGAGTCCGCGGACTCGGCTGGTAGGGCGGCATCGACGGCCGGCGTCGGCTGAGGCGCGCGCCCTTCGGGGCGGTGGAGTGCGGAGGCCCTCCGGCGAAACACCCGGAGGGCCTCCGCACTCGTCACGCGCTCTCGGCGGACTCGCCCGGCGCTGGGAAGGATCTCCTCCGCGCCGTCCTTGACGGCGGTCGGCAGGACCGGCTTGGCGTCGCGGCTGGAGCCGATGGAGGATGGGAAGGAGGACACACCGTTCGCGGTGATCTCCTCGGCGTGCACCTTGAACGCGGTGCCGGACACCGCGAGGGAGGCGGCGATCGCCCTCTGGGCGGAGGGCGATGCCCCCGGCCCCCACAGCCAGGGACAGGGGGCGAGCACGACGGCCCTGGGAGCGTGGTGACATGGCCGGCGACCACGCGCACACCGGCCCGGACGCGGGCACGGGCCCCGCGCCCGGCCCGGACGTTCGCCCCGAGCCCGTCCCGTTCGCGCCGGGCTCCCTCCTCTGGGACATCGCCGGTGACGTCCGGATCCTGCTCTCCCTGCCGGCCGCCCTGGTGCTCCAGGTCGCCCACCCGGCGGTCGGCGCGGGCGTCGACGAGCACTCCGTGTTCCGCACCAACCCCTGGGGCCGGGCCGAGCGCTCACTGAACTCCCTGCAACTGTGGGTCTACGGCGGTGAGCAGGCCCTCGAGGAGGGCCGCAGGCTCCGCGAGCTGCACAGGACCATCAGCGGCACCGACACCCGCGGCCGCGCCTATCACGCACTCGCCCCCGCCTACTACGCCTGGGTGCACGCCACCGCCTACCCCGTCTTCCTGAGGGCCGCACAGTACCTGTCCCGCCCGCTCGACGAGCCGGCCGAACGCCGCCTCTACGACGAACTCCTCACCCTCGGGGCCATCCTCGGCATCAAGCAGCGTGACATGCCGCGCACCCCGGAGGAGTTCTGGCCGTACTTCGACACGATGGTGCGCGAGGAACTGGAGAAGACGGCCGTCGTGGCGGAGCTGCTCGACCCGCGGCGGCCGATCCCGCCGCCGGACGGCGCGGGAGCGCTCCTGCGCCGGCTCTGGCCGGTACTCCGCCCGCCCCTGGCGCGGTTGCACGTCTTCGTCACGACCGGCCTGCTTCCGCCCACCGTCCGTGACCGCCTCGGCCTGGCCTGGACGGCACGGGACGAGCGCGGACTGCGCCGCCTGGGCGCCGTCGTGCGCACGGTGGTCCCGCTCCTGCCCGAGCGCCTGCGCTACCTGCCCACGGCCCGTGCGGCCCGCCGCGCCGCCCGAAGGTGACCCGGTGTGGGGCGCACACCGCACGCCCGGCGTCAGCCGGGGCGGTGCTGGTCCTTGTCCTTGCCCGGGTCGACGCCGGTGAAGGCGGAGTCGTCCCTGGTGCCGCTCGGGCGCCGGGAGCGATCTCGGTGCCCGGTGTCGCGCATCCCCTTCTCCGCGGCGTCGCCGTACTCCTCGCCGCTCTTCGTGCCGCTCTCGACCACGTCCCCGGGGACGGACTCACGTTCCTGCTTGGACTTCCTGCGTCCCTTGCCGGCGGGCGGGGCGTGCTCGTCCGGGTGGAAGGAGCGCCGGGCGCTCGGGTTGTCCTGCTGGCGTGTCTCGTCAACGTCGGGGGCCCAGCCGTGCTGCTCGGTGCCCTTGTGGCGGCTCGGGCCCTCGCCGTGCGAAGGCTGCGGCGACTTCTCTTTCCTGGACATGTGCCGGCCTGCTTGTCGGTTGTCGTGTCGACCACCCTGCCGAGTGTCCGACAACACGCTCATTGTCCCCATTGGCGGCGAGCTCGCCTCCCGGCCAGGTGGAGCCGAAGTGTCACCCGTGCGAGCGATGCCCGGGGGTCATGCCACCACGGGAGGGCGCGAGGGCCGACGATCCCCGGACGGCCGCGGTACGACGGCGGCCGTGCCTCCGAGGGAGAGCCACCATGCGTATTCTGCTCGTCGCCAGTGCGTACAACAGTCTCACGCAGCGTGTCCACGCCGAGCTGTCGGAACGCCGCCACGCCGTCGTCGTGGAGGTCACACCGCACGGCGAGGACGTGCGCCGTTTGGTGCACCGGCACGATCCCGACCTGGTCGTGGCTCCCCTGCTGAAGGCCGTCGTGCCGCCGGACGTCTGGGCGGCGCGGACCTGCTTGATCGCCCACCCCGGTCCCGTGGGGGACCGTGGGCCGTCCTCACTCGACTGGGCCGTCCAGGAGGGCGCCTGCGAGTGGGGCGTCACCGTGCTGGAGGCCGTGGCCGAGATGGACGCCGGCCCCGTGTGGGCGACGACGAACTGCGCCGTGCCGGAGGTGGCGAAGAGCGACCTGTACCGGGGCGAGGTGTCCGACGCGGCGCTGGAAGCCGTCCTGCTCGCGGTCGACCGGTTCGCCTCCGGCACGTACGTCCCGGCCGCAGGACGACTTCCCCAGCCTGCCGGGTGCCAGGACCCGATCGCCGGTGCGGCAGAAGGACCGGGGCATCTCCTGGGAGACGGACTCCACCGGCACCGTCCTGCGCAAGCTGCGTGCCGCGGACTCCCAGCCGGGCGTGCGCGACGAACTTCTCGGCCGCGGATGGTTCCTGTACGGCGGCCACGCGGAGGACCGACTCCGCGGCCGCCCGGGTGAACTCCTGGCGACACGCACCGGCGCGATCTGCCGGGCCACGGCGGACGACGCGGTCTGGATCCCCGAGCTGCGGGCCCGCACCGGTCCAGGACGTCCCCGGGCCTGCAAACTGCCCGCCGCCCTCGCCCTCGCCGACCGCCTGCCCGCCCTGCCCGAAGCCCCCGCGGCACCGCAGCCACCTCCCGGAGCCCGGACCTGGCAGGACGTCCGCTACCGGGAGGAGGGTCAGGTCGGCTTCCTGGCCTTCTCCTTCCCGGGCGGCGCCATGAGCACCGACCACTGTCGACGCCTGCTGGACGCCTACCGGGCGGCCTGCTCCCGCCCCACCGGCGTCCTCGTACTGGGCGGTGGCCGGGACTTCTTCTCCAACGGCATCCACCTGAACGTCATCGAGGCGGCGGCCGACCCGGCCGCCGAATCCTGGGCCGACAACAACGCCATGGACGACCTCGTCGAGGCCGTCCTCACCACGACCGACCGGTTCGTCGTCAGCGCGATCGGCGGCAACGCGGCCGCCGGCGGGGTCATGCTCGCCCTGGCCGCGGACGAGGTCTGGTGCCGCTCCGGTTCGGTCCTCAACCCGCACTACCGGCTCATGGGCCTGTACGGCTCCGAGTACTGGATGCCCACCCTGTCCCGCCGGGTGGGCGCCGCCACGGCGGAACGGCTCACCGGCGAGACCGCGCCGCTGACAGCCTCAGCGGCGCTCGGCACGGGGCTCGTCGACCGGGTCCTTCACTGCGGCCCGCATGACTTCACCAGCGACGTCACCCGAACAGCCGCACATCTTCCGGCCCTTCCCTCCGTTCAGACGCGTCTCGCGGCCAAGAAGGCGGAAGCCGAGCACCGGGAGACCACCTCCCCTCTCGCCCGTTACCGGGAGCAGGAACTCGCGCGTACGCGGAGCATCTTCGACGATTCGGCGGCCCCCTACCACACCCTGCGCCGGCACGGGCTGCGGCTGCCCCAGCACCCAGGAGTCCGTCCGCAGGCAGCCACCGACTCGCTCGCCTGCTTCGCCCCCGAGGTGACAGCCGGCGAGATGGAGCCCGCCGGCGCCTCCCGCGAACCGGCGCTGCTCCAGATCGGCACCGCACCGCCGAACCCCGGCACGGCCGGCCGCCGTCGGCCACCGCCCCGTGAGCGCGCACGGACCGCGGCGCACCGCCGACCGCCGTGGTCTGAGCCGCTTCACCACCCCCCGGCCACCACGCGAGGAGCAGTGCGAACTGTGCGGAGCACCCCTCGCCGGCGAACGCCACCCGCACCTGTCGACACCGAGAAGCGGGCACTGGCCTGCGCGTGCGGTCCCTGCGCGCAGTCGCTGGACCGCTCCGGCGGCCCGACGGGCCGCTTCCGCGCGGTACCCGGCCGCTGCCTGAGCGACCCCGACCACCGGCTCGACGACAACGCCTGGGACCAACTGCGCATCCCGGTCGACGTCGCCTTCTTCTTCCGCAACTCCGCCCTCGACCGGCTGGTCGCGCTCTACCCGAGCCCGGCCGGAGCGACCGAGAGCGAACTGGAGCCGACCTCCTGGGAGGCCGTCCTCGCCGGCACCCGCCTCGCCGCTCTGCTCGAACCCGACGTGGAGGCCTTGCTGTTGCGCCGTCACCACGGTCGCACCGGGTGCTATCTGGTGCCGATCGACATCTGCTACGAACTGGTGGGCCGGATGCGCCTGCGCCGGCAGGGCTTCGACGGGGGAGCGGAGGCCCGGGCCGACCTCGACGCCTTCTTCACCCACGTCCGCGACCGTGCCCGCGCCCTTCAGGGGAGCCGGCGATGACCGGGTTCTCGGGGTCTTCGGGGTTCTCGGAGTTCTCCTTCAGCTGCACCGGAGTACGCGCCGACGCCTACGCGGCAGGCCCCACCCTGGTGTTCCGGCTGCGGATCACCGCGTCCGGAACGACCCGCGTCCACGCGCTCGCGCTGCGCTGCCAGATCCGCGTCGAACCCGCCCGCCGCGGCTACGACGACACCGAGGCCGCGGCACTGACCGACCTCTTCGGTGAACGCTCCCGATGGGGCAGCAGCCTCAACCCCGTGCAGTTCGCGCAGGTCTCGGTGATGGTCCCCGGATTCACCGGGGAGACCGAGACCGACCTGGTCGTGCCCTGCACGTACGACACGGACATCGCGGCGTCGCGGTACTTCCGGGCCCTGTCCGAGGGGGAGGTGCCGCTGCTGATGCTGTTCTCCGGCACCGCGTTCACCGGCGCCGGCGGCTTCCACGTGGAGCCCGTCCCCTGGGACAAGGAGATCGCCTCCCGCCCCGACGTCGTCTTCTGCTCCTTCGGCGACATGCTCCGCGTGCCCGGCACCGGCCGCGACCTGTTCCAGGTGCGCGGCACCGGCGGAGACGTCAGGGTCGTCTACTCCCCGCTCGACGCGCTGCGCATCGCCCAACAGAACCCGGACCGGCAGGTCGTCTTCTTCGGCATCGGCTTCGAGACGACCGCTCCGCCCAACGCGATGACGGTGTATCAGGCGCTCAAGCTCGGCATCCGCAACTTCAGTCTGCTGGTCTCGCACGTGCGGGTGCCTCCGGCGATCGAGGCGATCATGCAGTCGCCGAACTGCCGTGTGCAGGCGTTCCTCGCCGCCGGGCACGTGCGCAGTGTCATGGGGATGGACGAGTACCCGGAACTCGCCGAGCGCTTCCGCGTGCCCATCGTCGTCACCGGGTTCGAACCGCTCGACATCCTGGAAGGCGTCCGCCGTACCGTCCGCCAGTTGGAACACGGCGAGCACACCGTCGACAACGCCTACCCGCGCGCCGTGCGTCCGGAGGGCTCCTGCGTCTACCCGGGCGTGCAGAACCTGCTGCTCGCCGCGCGGGACGTGGGCCGGAGCATCACGGTGCCCGTCGAGACGACCGGACCGGTCGTGGCACCCGGCTTCTTCGCGCCGGCTGCCGGGACCGCGGCCTGGCGACCGCGCTTCGAGCGGTACGCCCCCGGACGCCCGCCCGTCGTGCCGTCCGCCGGAGCCTGGGGCGCGGCTTCGGCGCTGGGCAGGACGGCTCGGCTGCTCGCCGCTGCCGGTTTCCTCCCGGTCGTGCTGTGCGGCCGGAACGAACGCCTGCGGGCCCGCCTGGCCGGGGTCCCGGGCGCGCTCGTACCGGACTGGGTCACCGACATGCCCGGCCTGCTGCGTGCGGCCCGCGTCCTGGTCGACAACGCCGCCGGTCAGACCGCCGTACAGGCTCTCGCCTCCGGGTTGCCCGTGGTGGGCTATCGCCCGCTGCCCGGTCATGGAACGGAGGGCGTGCGACGGATGGCGGCGCTCGGCGTCTCGGAGATCGCTCCGGACCACCACCTTGCTGCGCGCCCTGCGGCGGTTGTCGGCGGACGGCGCGTCCCGGGACCGCCGGATCGCCCGCGGGCGGGAGCTCTTCCAGGGGGACGTGCTGGCACGGGTGGCCGCACTCGCCGACATGTCCCACGTGTGATCCGCCGAAACAGCCGGGAAGAGGCGCCGACGCCTTGCACGACGTGCCGTACGCCCGGCGCGCGCACGGTGGCCCGGCCCGCCGGAGTCGGCGGGGCTGCGGCAAGGCTGCAGAAGGACGTGCGGGGCCAGTGTGAGCACGGCTCCCCATGCGATGCGCCTGCGCGAGCGAGCCATGCGCTGCCCGCCTTCCTGACGAGTGGGCCGTCCCCGCATGAGGGGGGTCACGCGGACCCGTGGGTTTGAGACCCACGGGTCCGCAGACGGTGAGCGGGGGAGTGGTGACGAGCACCGGCGCCAGGCGCGGAGCCAGGTAGGCGAGCGAGGCTTCCTGGTCGTGCCCGGTGGGCTCGTCGAGAGAACGCGGACGGCATTCGTGCACCGCCCGCAGTGCGGCCGGCACGCGGTCCTGCCCGATCCCGGTGTGCTCGGCGATCTGTTCCGAGATGGCCGAACAGCCGCCGAGCCGCTGTTCGAACTGCTCGACGGTCTGGAAGATCTGGCTGCTCGCCTCCCGGAGGGGACGGGGCAGCGGACCGTCAACCGGGCGGCCGGGGCGCGACCGTGTTCCCGGGCGGGGGCGGCCTCCCCCGCCCGGGGCTCGGTGGCGGCCGGCGGTCGTGGCCTACCAGCGGTTGCGGTGCACGACCTCTGCGACCGGGCGGCGGCTCACCGGACCGAACCTGCCGCGCGGCCACCCCACCGGGATGGCCGCGAAGGTGTGCATGTCCTCGGGAATGCCGAGGGCCGCCTTCCACTCGTCCTCCAGCATCAGGTGCCAGATGGTGAGGTTGGCGGCCAGGCCCAGGCCCCGCGCGGCGAGCAGCAGGTTCTGCACGCCCGGGTAGACGCAGGAGCCCTCCGCGAGGGCGGCGAAGCGTTCCTGGATCCCCGCCATGCGCGCCGTCGCGTCGGCGCCGAGCGCCTCGGCGTAGCGCCGCAGGCCCTCCTCCTCGATCCTCGGCTCCGGGAACCGGTAGCAGGGGATGATCAGCGCCGGGGTCTCGGCGAAGTGGTCGCGCTGGTACTCGATGGCGGCGACCATGCGTCCGTACGCGGCCTCGTCCATGCCGGCGGGGGCGTACTTGCCGGTCGTGGCCAGGTAGGCGTCCACGCACCGCTTCCACAGCGGGGCGAGGTCGGCCATGACCGCGGGGTCGGTGACGACGACGTACTCGTAGCGCTGCATGTTGCCGCCGCTGGGGCCCCAGACGGCCGCCTGTATCAGCCGGTCCAGGAGTTCGTCGGGCACCGGGTCGGGCTGGAGGCGCCGCATGGCCCGCACGGTGGACATGGTCGCGAAGAGAGCCGGTTCGGCGGCGTCGCCGGCCGGTGCCTCGGGCGGGGTGGCTTGAGTGTTCATGATCGTGAGTGTAGGGACGGCGCGTCCCGCCCGGACCACCCGGTCACGTTTGCGTCGTCGTGCAAGGAAGAGGCATCTACCCGAATTCTGTTGCCTCCTGATGCGCCGTCACGATGGACGCGACCCCGAATCGGTACTGGCGCCGCAACCGCCCAACGTCCTGACCTTCGAGCCGGACAAGGCGTACCTGGGTGAGCTCCTGGACACCCAGAGCGGCCTCACGACGCTGGGAGCGGGATACGTGCGTGACGCACACGAGCGGTCCGAGCAGATGCAGGAGCAGGTCCGCGGTGGCGAGGAGCCGCCGAGCGAGCGGGTCATGGCCGACCACGACGCCGTGTCCGGACGCGAGTTCCGCCAGGAAACCGAGGGGGCACCCCCTCTACGAGTTCACCCACATCCGGCGCGGTGCGGACGCCGGCCGGCTCGCCACCATGGCCGAGGGCCTCAAGGCGGCCGAGGCCATGGCGCCCGCCCGTCGCGGCCCTCATGGACCGCACCATGGACGCCGTACGCAAGGCGCTGAGGGGAGCGACGGCTGACGGTCCGCGTGCCTGGTCGGCTGCGAGCGGCCGGCAGGACGGTCGCCACTCGACCGGCCGGTTTGGTTCGCGGTCGTGCGGTGGGTACCCGGTCGTCGTGGACCCCTGAACCAGGAGGCGATCATGACCGACCGGACCCACACCACCATGGAGTCGCACCCGGACATCCTGGAGATGCGTGAGCGTCACACCCGGGCCGAGCGGGCCGTGACGACCCAGCAAGGGCAGGCCGTCGAGGCGCTGGCCCTCGTCACCGGCCTGTATCTGGCCGCGTCTCCCTGGATCGCGGGCTTCAACGGCTTCACCACCCTGGCCGTGAACAACCTCATCACCGGCATCGCCTACGCCATGCTCCTGAGCGGATTCGGCCACGCATACGAGCGCACCCACGCCCGCGCGTGGGCTGCCGCCGTGCTCGGCGTCTGGACCATCATCGCGCCGTGGGTGGTGGCCGGAAACGTGGACACCACGCGCACGGTGGTCAACAACGTCATCGTCGGCGCCGTCGCCCTGCTGCTCGCGCTGGCGGCCAGCATGGCGGCGGGCAACACCGACCGGGGCGGTCGCGGCCGCTCCGCGCGGATGGCTCGCTGACGAGCACTGTGAGCCGGCCAGGCTGAAGGCGACGGCGACCGCGTGACCCGCGGTCGCCGTCACCTCACGTGTGTTCCCACGAGCCGCGCTTGGAGCTGATCGCCTCGATCAGCCCCTTCTCGCGCATCTCGGAGACACCGCCGGAGCCCTTCTCGCGGGCCATGTCGCGCAGCTCGTCCACGTTCAGCTCGCGGAGCTGCTCCTCGGGCGCGCCGGTTTCCCCGGCTGCCTGCGTTCCACCGCCATGGCCGCACCGGCGGGGGTGGTCGCGCCGGAGGGTGGAGTGGGGGAGCTCTCGCCCGCCTCGCCCGGAAGCCTGGGCGGCATTCCCGTCTCGGCGGGATAGGCGTCGATCAGCTTCTCGACCGACGACATGGCGTCCTCCGTTCGAGGTGCATTACCTCCAGAGGCCGTGCTTCCTGCCGAGCCGGACACCCGCCACCGGAGGCACACCGCGCCCTCGCGGTCCGTCGACGGCGGGGAGATGACCCAGCGGAGGCGGGGTACTCGGCGCGCGCAGGCGGTCGTTCGCGCGCCCGCCCACCCCCGCTTCGCCGAAAGGTGACCGACGATGACTTCGAGGAAAATGCTCTGGACGGCAGCCGCGGGCGTCACCGCCGTCACCGCCCTCACCCTGCGACGGTTGCAGACGGGCCGGTCCTCGGCGACCGCCGAGGACCGATGGCTGTCGGTGACGATCAACCGCGGACCGGGCGACATCGAGCCCGAGAAGCTGCCCTCCCCGCTGCGGGAATACGGGGACCGGATCGAGACGCGGATCCGCCCTGCGCCCGGTGACCGGGGCACGGAACTGGCCGTACGCCTGAGGGACCCGCAGCCGGAGGTCACGCACTCGCTGCCCGCCCGGCTCACGGGCCACGACCCGCGCCAGGATCTGCGCCGTGCCCTGCGCGAGGCCAAGGCGATGCTGGAGACGGGAGAGGTCATGCAACCCGACACACCGCCCACGACACACGACACGCCCGGCGGGAAACTCGTCGGGCTGCTGAGCCGACGCGCGGGCGGGGAGGGAGTGCTGTGAAGGCGCTGTGCTGGGAAGGCGTGAACAAGCTCGCCGTCGAGGACGTGCCCGACCCGGTCCTGCGCAACGATCAGGACGTGATCGTACGACTGATCGCGGGCACCACCTGCGGATCCGATCTCCATCTCATCGGCGGTTACATTCCCTTCATGCGGTCCGGGGACGTCATCGGCCACGAGTTCCTGGGGGAGGTCGTCGAGGTCGGTGGTGGAGTGCGCCGACACGCGGTGGGCGACCGGGTGGTGGTCTCCTCGTTCGTCGGGTGCGGCCGCTGCTGGTACTGCACACATGACCTGTGGTCCCTGTGCGACAACACCAACACCAACCCGGGCATCGGCCAGGCCCTGTTCGGGGCGGACCCCGGGGGCATCTTCGGCTACTCGCACGCCATGGGCGGACTGCGGGGCAGCCACGCCGAGTACGTGCGTGTCCCCTTCGCCGACTACGGGGCCTTTCCCGTGCCGGAGGGCATCGACGACACGAGCGCCCTGTTCGTGTCGGACTCCGTGCCGACAGGGTGGATGGGAGCCGATCTCGCCGGCGTGAAGCCGGGCGACGTCGTCGCCGTCTGGGGCTGCGGGGCCGTCGGCCAGATGGCGGCGCGCGCCGCGATCCTGCTCGGCGCGGAACGCGTGATCTCCATCGACCGCCTCCCGGAACGGCTGGAGATGACCGAGCGGCACATCGGCAGCGAGGCGATCGACTACACGGCCACCGACGTCGGGGCGGAACTGCGCGAACGCACCGGCGGCCGGGGCCCGGACGTGTGCATCGAGGCGGTCGGCATGGAGGCGCACAGCGACACCCTGGTGCACGCCTACGACCAGGTGAAGCAGCAACTGCGGCTGCAGACGGACCGCCCCACCGCCGTCCGGCAGGCCATCCACGCCTGCCGCAAGGGCGGCACCGTCTTCGTCCTGGGCGTGTTCGCCGGCGCCGTCGACAAGTTCCCGCTCGGCGCGATCATCAACAAGGGCCTGACCGTGCGGGGTGCCCAGCAGCACGGCCAGCGCTACATTCCGATGCTGCTCGACCGGGTGGCGGCCGGGGAGCTGAGCACCTCCCACCTGGCGACCCACACCGTACCCCTGGACGAGGCGCCACGGGCCTACGAGATGTTCAAGGAGAAGGAGGACGGCTGCGTGCGCGCCGTCATCCGGCCGCCGGACTGAACCGAGAGGGCGCCGAGGCCGCCCGCGTTTGTCGTGTGCACAGGTGGGGGACTCGGCGTCCATGACTGCAACGCCACGTCACCGCAGGATGCGACAGAACCGAGTGCTGTGGTTCCTGGACCGCCTGGAACGGGCGCCCTGGGCGGACCCGGTGATCGACGCTCTCCGGGCGGGGGTACGGTCCCTGCCGCTGGGGCGCGGCCGGGACGCGCTGCACGGCAGGTGGCTGGGGCACCCGGTCCATCCGCTGATGGTGCAGGTGCCGATCGGGAGCTGGCTGTCCGCGGCCGTGCTGGACACACGGCCCGGCCGCTCCCGTGAAGCGGGACTGCTCGTCGGTGTCGGCCTGGCCGCGGCCGCGCCCTCCGCGCTGGCGGGCGCCGTCGACTGGGCGGAGCTGCACCGCGAGCAGGCGCGTGTGGGGCTGGTGCACGCCATGGCGAACTGGGCGGCGGTGGGCTTGTACGCGACCTCGCTCACCTGCCGCCTCAAGGGGCGTACGGGTGCCGGCCGGGCGTACGGCTTCCTGGGACTGACGGCGGTGGGGCTCGGCGGCATGCTGGGCGGCCACCTGGCCTACCACCAGGCGTCCGGCGCCAACCATGCGGAAGAGGTCCCGCACGTCGTCCGGGAGGGCTGGCACCGGATCGGCGCTGTGGCCGAGTTTCCGGCCGGGCGGCCCGTGCGGCGCGTCGTGGACGATGTGCCGGTCCTGGTGGTCCGTGAATCCGGCGGGGTGATCCACGCACTGGCCGAGCGGTGCAGCCATCTCGCCGGTCCGCTGTCCGAGGGCGCGGTCGCCGACGGATGTGTCCGGTGCCCGTGGCACGGCAGCGTCTTCCGGCTCTCGGACGGCTGGAACGTCCGCGGTCCGGCCACCGCACCGCAGCCCGCTTTCGACACCCGGATCCTCGACGGGCATGTCGAGGTGCGTCTGCGCCGAGCCGACCGGGAAGCGGACGGCGAGTGGAGCGGGAGTGGAGTGGAAAGGGTCCATGGGTACGCCGACTGACAGCCGCTTGGCACAACGGTTCAACGGGCTTCTGCGGCGCACCCGACGGGACTGTTCGGCGGAGCAGGAGCGGCCCCTGGGCGGCTGTCTCGCGGCCATGGCGGGATTCGCGGCGTACACGGCGGCCTGGGCCACGGCGGTACGGCTTCGCCGGCGCCCGCTGCCCGACCGGCCCGAGCCGTGGGACGTGGTCCTGACCTCGGTGGCCACGTTCCGGCTCAGCCGACTGCTGAGCAAGGCATCGGTGATCAGTCCGCTGCGGGCCCCCTTCACACGGCACGTAGGCTCGCAGGGCCCGGCCGAACTGCTCGAGGAAGCGCAGTCCGAGGCAGAGGGGGAAACCGTGGGCGAGCTGGTCACCTGCCCCTTCTGCATGAGCGTCTGGGTGGCCTCGACCCTGACCGCCGGCCAACTGCTCTGGCCCGCGCCCGTCGTCCAGGATCTCGAGGTCGGCCGTGCACGTCAGGCCGTGCGGATGCAGTGCCGGGGCTCCGCGCAGCCGAGCCAGCAGACGGAAGCCGGCTTCGGCGTGATGACCGGCCATGCCGCGGGCCGCTTCTCCTGCCCCGCCGCCGAAATCGGCGCCGCCGAACAGCACGTACGCGGTCAGGCCGAGCCACAGCAGGGCCGGCATGATCTCCGGCAGTGGCATGGTCGGTGTTCACCCACCTTCGGTCAGACGACCTTGTAGTCGGTCACGTCGCGCTCTCGGGGAGCGATGGGCATCGGCTGGTCCCGCGCCAGGCGCCGCAGCACATGGGCAGTGGCGATGGTCAGTACCAGGTAGACGAGGCTGACGAGGACGAATCCGTACACCAGTCTCGGTGCCGGGTTGACCGCTTCGGCGGTACGCATGACGCGGTGGACGATCCAGGGTTGGCGCCCCACCTCGGTCACGACCCAGCCGGCTTCCAGGGCGAGGACCGCGGCCAGTCCCGACAGGGCGGAAGCGCGCAGGAACCAGGGTGTCCCTGGGAGTCGCTTGTGGCGCCGCCACGTCCAGCCGAGCCAGGCGGCAGGGCAAGCCGGGCGAAGCCGCAGCCGACCATGATCTGGAAGGCCCAGTGGACGACGCTGACGGGCGGTCGGCGGGCGGGACCTCGTTGAGCCCGGTGACCTCCGCGTCCGGGTCGAAGTGGGCCGGCAACGACAGACCGTGCGGGATTTCCACGCCGTAGCGCATCCCGCCGTCGACGGCGACGCCGCCGATATGGAGCGGGACACCCCGTGCGGTGTTGAAGACGCCTTCCACGGCGGCGAGTTTGACCGGCTGGTTGGCGGCCACGAAGTGCGCCGCCCAGTCGCCCACACCGATCTGCACCGGCGTGACCAGGGCGGCAATGGTGAAGGGCACCAGAAAGTCCAGGCGGTGGTAGCGGTCGCGGCGACCGCGCAGCATGGCGACGGCGCGCACACCGGCCATGAGGAATCCCGCCGCCATGAACGCCGCGAGGATCATGTGCACGGTCTGCGGCGGAGTGGCCGGGTTGAACATGGCCTCCCACGGGTCGACGGCGACCACCCGGCCGTTCTCGACCTCGAAGCCGATCGGCTGCTGCATCCAGGCGTTCGCCGTGACGACGAAGAAGGCACTGGCCACACCGGCGATCACGACGGGGATCGCGCAGAGCATGTGCCGCACGGGCGGCAGCCGGTCCCACGCGTAGGGACCAGTGGGCGAAGGCGGGGAGCGAACGCACGGACACCGACGCGCGCTACAAGGCCGGTGATGTCCAAGCGCTTGAGGACATGGCCGCTTTTCTGAGGCAGACCTACTGCCTGCCCGAGGGCGGCCACCCTTTGTGAAACCCGTCCGCCCCCGGTTTCGGGTTCTCGATCCGCCGTTTCCTTTCTCGGCACATGGGAAGCCGAGAGACCCGTTCAAAGGCGTAAAGGAGGGACCATGAGCAGTCCTGAAGCCGAACGCGAGCTGGATTCCCCCTTGGAGCAGGAGACCGGTGAACGGGACGTCCATCCGGAGGAGGAGGGACGTCCGAAGCCAGACCTGTCCGGCGGCAGCGAGGCCGCGGACACGCAGGAGGCGTCCGACGAGAACACCGGATGACCCCGGCATGAGCGTCAACGGCGGCGTCGGTTGTGGATACGGTCTCTGTCGGACCAGACGCAAGGACCGTTCCACGGCCGACCCGCCTCGGGAGCACAAAGAGTAGTCATGTCCGATCGGTCGGCGGACGGTTCCCGCGGGCCCACCCGGCATGCGCAGCGATCTCGGGGGCGCCCCTCGCGCCGAGCCGGGCCGGCCTCAGGACACCACGGAGTCGCAGGAGGCCGCACCGTCGCAGAACACGCCCGAGACCGGAGAAGCGGCGGAAGAGGTCATGCGGTCGACGACGACATCGTCGCCCAAGCGTTCACCACACAGGGCGCCGACGATGGTGCCCCTCGCCCCGCGGCGTGGAGGCAGGCAGCTCCGTGGTGACGGCCCGGCCCGGCCGCCGACCGCCCCGTCGACGAGGTCTCCGCCGACGGAAGGGACCGCGAGTGGGTGCGGCGAGGCCACCGCCGCCGGGTGCGGGGGTGAGCCTCCCACGGACCGGTCAGCTGGTTCCGTGCGTCTGCGGCCGTATCTCCAGCAAAGTCACCTACCTGCCACAGCGCTTCGCCCCACGCCTGGTGCGGTGCTCGTCGGGCGCCGACAGAGCCTCGCGGACCTGCCCCGCACCCACCTGCCGGTCGACGCTGCCGTCCCTCTCGTGCTGTGGCGCCGCGCACTCCCTGCCCACCCGGCTCACGGCCACGACCCGCGCGTGGATCTGCGCCCCGCCCCGCGCGAGGGAAGGAGGTGCTGGAGGCGGGCCATGTCGCGCCCCGACGTGCCGCCCGGCACGCATGATCCCCTGTCACGAGAGGCGGACGGTGGCCGCGTACCGCCCGGGCGTGTTCAGCCACGTCCCCCAGGGCTCACCGTGCACGTCAGCACCCTGCGGGCGCAGCACGGGACTACGCGCGGCGGCCGGCCGACGAAACCGGCTTCGATCGGTGCGACTGGGGCGACCGGCCATGATCTCGGCAGCTTCCGTCGCCGCTGCCCTTCGGCAGTCGGGGCGTCAGCAGGAGCGCTGCGGCAGCGCTCACGGACCGGACAAGCCGCTCTCCTCCTCCTCGCTCCCCTCCGTGTCCTCGTCCTCCGTGTCCTCGCCCTCCGCCTGGGAAGGGGTTGTCCGGGGCGCATCACGACGCTCGGGAGTCTCTGCCGCGTTGTCCGGCGTGACCTCCTGCTGTCGCTCGCCCTCCGCCTGGGACGGGGTCTGCTCATACATGATCGGCCTTCTTGTCGGTGGTTCGGGTATGCGGCGCTCGTGCCGTACTGGGGTGCCCTGACGGCCCTTGGGCGAGAGGTGTTCCCGGAGCTGGTGGCCGTGCCCACCAGCTCCGGAACTCTCGTGCTGCCCATGGACCTCCTCCGTAGGATCGGCCGAGTACCCCTGGCCGGGTGTCCTCACTCCGGGCCGAGTTCCACCGTCGTCGTGACCCGGGTGACGGTGGGCTTCCGCGGAACCGAACCGAACCCGAAGCGAACGGGTGGTTCGACCCGTGCCATGGCGCCGAGGTCCTCGCCCTCGAAGAGCGCCGACAGCGCGGCGATCGGCCGCAGGTCATGAGCTCCGTACCACTCGCGGCGGCCCCCGCCGGCACTGCCACGGGTCCGCACACCGGGCAGCAGCACACGGGTCGGCCAGTCCGTCAGCGCGCTCCACGCCGGGCGGCGGGCGAGCGCGCCTGGAACGGCGCACAGCAGGAACCCGAGAAGCCCTCGCCGGCCGGTGGAGAAGCGCAGGCCGAATGTCCCGGCCGCGACGGTCCAGGTACTGTCCGCGACGCTTACGCCGACCGGTACGACGCGTACGGTGTCGAAGGTGTAGGTGCCGCTGACGAAGCTCGCCGTCTCCTGCGTGGGGGCCAGCAGCAGCCTGCCCCCATCGGCCCGTTCGAGCATCACATCGCTGAAGGGTCCGAAGGGCGACCGCAGCCAGTGTCCGAGCACGATGCGCGTCCCGGAAGAGGTTCCCATGCCCGCGATCCAGCCGTCGAAGCGCAGCCGGGTCACGAAAGGCCCGGTTCCGGGGCACAGGGCCTGGAGGGCCCCAGCCGTACGTGCCTGACCCCTTCCGAGAAGTGCACCAGGGGCTCGCCGAGGGGGGCGGGAAGGCCGGCCGCCGTGGTCAGCGTCTCCTCCAGCACGTCGACGGCGGCTGTGTCCAGCGGCCATGGTTCATGCTCGACGGGCGTCTCCCAGAGCCTGCCGAGCCGACGTGTGTACGCCCGCCAGCGCGAGGTCAGCCATACGTCCCGTTCCGCCGGTTCGACCGGTTCGCCGGGGCGGACGACCAGGCGGTAGGAGGGCCCACCGGCCCCTCGCGAACCGGCGTAGGAGACGGTGTCCCCACTCGCGGTGACGGTGAGGGTGCCCGGGTGGTAGGGCGCGCCGATGGCACGGGCCGCCAGCAGCAGGGGGCAGGCGACCTCGAGGGACAGGAACCACAGGCCGTCCCGCCCGTCCCGGCGCCGGACGTAGGTCCGCAGGTTGGTCTCCGCGAATGTAGGGAGTCCGGGCACCGCGGCGGGTACGCCGGGAGGGCGCACGTCCGCCATGACGAAGGGCGTGAGACCCACCCAGGCAGCGCCCTCGTACTCGTCCACGACCAGCTCCTCGGGAAGCAGCGCCTGCACCGTCTCCGGAGGGAAGGACCAGTGCACGAACGTCTGCGTCAGCCACCCGGCCCGCAACGCCGGCACCCGCACCCGCTGCTCCGCTCCGTACGCCACCACAGGCGGCGGGTCCCCCGCGAGAATTCACGGAAACGTGCGGGGCGGCCGTACTGCGGCACGGGGCGCCGCGGTCCTGGGCGTGCCGCTGAGCGCTGCTCCTCGACGGCGTCCGCGCTCGCCCTCAGGGCGGTGCGGGCCGCCTCGATGACGGCCCTCACGGACACACCACATCTTCACCGGTGTCCTGGCGCGTGGGGGGCTGTCGGCCTTCACCGGACGACCGCTGTCGGCATGACCGGGGGTGGTTCGCCACCGCTCCGTGGAGCTGTCCTGGTGCTCATCTGCGAGGCCGCCGCCCTTCCACGACCGCCCTCCCGTGTTGTCGTGCCGTCTCTGGCTCCGCGCCACCGCTCACTCCGTGCACCCGGCCGGGGCGGCGGCCCGTCCGGGCAGGAGCCAGCAGATCGCTGCACCCGCAGAGAAGGATTCCCTCCTCCTGGAACGGGTAAAATTACGTAAAAGGACCATCTATTGATCTATGGGTATCTTCCCGAAGTTGTGTTCGCTTAGGGTGCATATCCATTTCTCGTGGGTACGCGAGCGGTTCCCTGCTCGGCGGCCAGAGGGTGGTGTTCCAGCCCTCTCCGTACCCGCACTGGTCAGAAGAGGCGCGCAATGGATCCATGGCTGATCTGGTTGATCACTGCAGCTGTGCTGGCTGTGGCGGAGATCCTTACGCTCACCCTGGCGCTCGGAATGCTGGGTGCGTCCGCGTTGGTCACGGCGGGGTTCGCCGCGGTCGGGCTGCCGCTGCCCTTCCAATTCCTGCTGTTCACCCTCGTCGCCACGGTCAGCGTGCTGTTCGTGCGCCCCATTGCGCTGCGCCACGTGCTCCAGCCCCGAGGAGAACGATTCGGCGTGGACGCATTGGTGGGCAGGGCCGCCTATGTCGTCTCGGAGGTGACGGGGCTGGGCGGCAGGGTCCGTATCGACGGCGAGGAATGGACGGCCCGCGCCTACGACGAGACGCTGGTGATTCCTGCCGGAAAGACCGTCGACGTCATCGAGATCAGCGGCGCCACCGCACTCGTCTACCCTCGGGACTGAAACCATGGAAACCTCGGCGTTCCTCATTGCCGGCCTGATCGTCGCGCTGATCGCGGTTTTCACCGTGGTGCGGGCGGTCCGCATCGTGCCCCAGGCGCGCGCTCGTAACGTCGAGCGACTCGGCCGCTACCACCGGACCCTGACCCCCGGCCTCAACCTCGTCATCCCTTACATCGACCGCGTTCACCCGGTGATCGATCTGCGGGAGCAGGTCGTCTCCTTCAAACCGCAGCCGGTCATCACCGAGGACAATCTGGTCGTCGAGATCGACACCGTCCTGTACTTCCAGGTCACCGACCCACGCGCGGCGTTCTACGAGATCGCGAATTTCCTTCAGGCGGTCGAACAGCTCACCGTCACCACCCTGCGCAACGTCGTGGGATCCATGGACCTGGAAAAGACGCTCACCTCACGCGACACCATCAACAGCCAGCTCCGTGGCGTGCTGGACGAGGCCACCGGCAAGTGGGGGCTGAGGGTCAACCGGGTGGAGATCAAGGCCATCGACCCCCCGCAGTCCATCAAGGACGCGATGCAGAAGCAGATGCGAGCCGAGCGGGACAAGCGGGCCGCGATCCTCGGCGCCGAGGGGCAACGCCAGTCGCAGATCCTCACCGCCGAAGGCGACAAGCAGGCCGCCGTCCTGCGCGCGGAGGGCAACCGGACCGCTGCGATCCTCCAGGCCGAGGGCCAGTCCCGGGCCGTCGACGAGGTGTTCCAGGCCGTGCATCGCAACGACCCCGACCCCAAGCTGCTCGCCTACCAGTACCTCCAGATGCTGCCGCAACTCGCGCAAGGCTCCGGCAGCACCTTCTGGGTGATACCCAGCGAGGTCACCTCCGCACTCCAGGGGGTGTCCCGCGCCTTCAGCGAGGCGCTGCCGCAGTCGCCGGCCACCCGCGAGAAGCCCTCGGACGACATGGCCGCCCAGGCCGCCAACGACACGGCTCAGGCCGCAGAAGCCGCTGCCGCAGCCCTCGCCGACGCAGCCAAGGCCGACGGCGTCACCTCTGGCGCCGTTTCGGCCCGCTCCCTCGCTGACGGCGACTGACAACAACCACCGGCTCGTCCCGAAGAGCGGTCCCGCGCCTCTCGTACTCCTGCCGCGGCCGGGCCTGGCGCAGAGCGCCTGGGCTTCGCGCTGACGGAGTCCGCCCGGACCCACGGTGTCCACAGGCCCGGGTCACTGCCGCAAGGGCGTCCGCGGACGCGGTGGGGGCGGCCAGGCGTGCGCGCAGGACCTGCGCCTTCTGCTGGCCACCGCGGTCCGGCGTCACTCCCTGGGCCAGAGGGAGGACTGCCACGGAGAGCAAGGTGTGCGTGAACCGGGTGGCGGCACGTTCCGGTCGGCGTGGAGCGAACGCGGTGCCGCCTCTACCGGATGCACTCGATGCGGTGTGCCCCGGTCGTCCGTGGGCCAGGCGGGACGCGGACCGCCGGGCGGCCCGGCCAGAGCGGTTCCGGCCGCCCACGCGGGTGCTCCGGAGCCGGTCAAGGTGTGTCCACCACTGGTTCTCCGGTCGGCCCTGGACGTTCGGTCACGCCACTCGCCTCTCGCCCTGCTCCGACTCCTCCTCGTCCGGCAGGTGAACGTCGTTCACCGAGATGTTCACCTCCACGACTTCCAGGCCGGTCATCCGTTCCACCGCGTTGATGACGTTGGTGCGCACGTCCCCGGCCGTGTCCGTGATCGAAGCGCCGTACTCGACGACCACTTGCAGATCGACAGCGGCCTGGCGCTCCCCGACCTCCACACTCACTCCCTGGGTGACGCCGCTTCCCCCGCCGGGCACGCGCTCGCGCATCGCCCCGAACGCCCTGGCCATTCCGCCCCCCAGGTGGTGGATCTCGGGAATCTCGCGGACGGCCATGCCCGCGATCTTCGCTACGACACCGTCCGCCACGATGGTGTTCCCCCGCTCCCCCGGAGGGATGTCGGCGCCCCTGCGCCCCTGCCGTGTCGTCTCCTGCTCGTCCCGGGACTTCGCCTTCGTGGTGGTTTCGGTGCGATTCATGCTCTCCGTCATGACGGTCACCTCGCGATCGTCGGTGCGGGCTCGCTGGGCGTTGTTCCTTGTCAATTTTAGTTCGAAGTGGCATATGGGGCCGGAGCCGACAAGTCGGATTCATCGAGGTCCGGCCCTGAGGCATGGGAGCCGAAGAGTGCCCGGACAACTCCTCGGCCATGCCGCTGCACGGGAAAATGCTCTCGGCACGGGACGACCGGGCTCGGCACTCGCCGGACGCCGTGTCCATGCGCACGGACAGGTGGGCCGTCTCCGCCAGTTGTGCGGGAGCCCCCACGCCGCGAGGGCCGCGACCGTGATCGCGTGGAGCGCGATGAGAAGGGTGCCCTCGACGCCCGGCCCCGCGGCCGGTTCCGCCTCGAGGGGGTGGCGTGCGGCCAGAGGCTTGCCCCGCAAGAGCATCACCGGGACCCGCGGGTAGCCGGTGTCCGCGATCAGCGCGTCGGCGTCCGCCGGCACCGCGGCGGCACGTGCCTCCCGGCCGTGTCCCACCGCCTTCTCGTGGGCGCTCCGCGGACAGCGGACCACGCCGAGTGCTCAGTCGAACAGCTCCCGACGGATGACGCGACGCTGCGCGGCGGTGGTCGCACCCCAGATGCCGGCGTCCTCCCCCTGCTCGACGGCCCACCGGCGGCAGGCGAGCAGGACGCGGCAGCGACGGCAGACCGCACGGGCGCGAGCAACCTGGGGCTCGCTGTCCCGCTCGGTCAGAGGGAAGAACAGCTCGGGATCCTCGCCCACGCATGCGGCATCGCGGATCCATCCGGGTGCGGCGGGGAACAGGTCAGCGCTGAAGCGAGAAGGCCGACAGTCGTACGGCACGGCACACCTCCGCCAGATGCCGGCTGAGCCGACAGGTGGCTGCGACACGGGCGTGCCGCAGGCCCGGCAGGGGTCGCGCTTCCCACTGTAAGCCCGCTACGCCCGGTATGCCCGGGCGTCGGGCCGTACCGGCGACGCCTCGGCGCGGCCACGCCCGGGACGGGCATGAGCACGGTGGGCGACATGGCCTGCTCCGCCACGCCGCCGACAACCTGGGCCTGAAGGAGGCCTACGGCATGGTCGGCGCCGACAACACCGTCAGCCTGGCCATGGCCCGCCGACTGGGCTTCCGGCACGTGCGCGACGTGGTCGGCGACGACGGCACCGTGACCAAGATGGTGGTGATCTCCACGACGGACCCCGACTGACACCGGAGCCGGTCCGGAATGCCACGGCGCCGTCCCACACCCTCTCCCGAGGGACGGGCGTGGCCTGCCGGTCCCTCTCCCGGTCGTGGCCGGATCCGGGAGGGCATGCGGGCCTCGTGGGACGGCCGGTGCCGTGGCTTCGGGCGAGCAGGTCAGACCCGGTCCCGCCCGAGGTCCGCGACGAACCCGGACCATGCGCGCCGCGTGAACGCGAGCCGGGGGCCACCGCGTTCCTTGGAGTCCCGTACGCGTATGGCGGTCGTGCCGGCGGCGACTTCCACGCATTCGCCGCCGTCCCCGCCACACGCCGGACACCCCGTCTCCGGGAACAGGCACGTGGCCAGGACCAGGTAGAGCACACCCGGGAGGGCAGGTCCCGCAGCCGTGCCCGGACTCCTCCCGCCGCGCGCAGGGCTTCGTCGACCATCTTGAACGCAATGAGCCGGGTGAGTTCACCGAGGTGGCCGGGCGCGAACCGTCCCCCGGCCACGCTGACGGCACGGGTGAGGACAGATCGGGTGCCCAACGGAGTTCCTGCACTTCAGCGATCTCGGCCGACGCTGTTCTGACAGGGACTCCGTTGCCTGTAGCAGCCCGCCTTGACACCACCACTCAGCCGCACACGTCACGGCCTCGGGGTGAGCCCCTTCGGGAGCGGCGACGGCAGCTGACGCACCTGACGGCCGGTTCAAGTACCACTGCCCTCTGCTGGAGCACGAGGACATGGGAATGATGCGGCCCTTCGTCGTGATGCCGCGTGAGGTGCTGAAGTTCGACCACGCCGCCGGGCACGGACACGGGGATCACTGAGCCTGCCCCGCTCGCCTCAGTGATGGCCGGGGCCGCCCTCGAGGGCGGCCCCGGCCATCGCGGCTACGCGGAAGCGGAAGGCTGCTGGCTGTTGTCGGTGGACAGGTCCTGATGCTTGATGCGCAGCCCGAGGACGACCAGGACGGCCACACCGAGCAGCATCAGGCCGACCACCAGGAAGGCCCGCGTGGCGCCCTCGGTGAACGCGATCTCGTACAGCCGGTCCTGTGCGGCCTCCGCGTCGGCGCCCTTCGGCGGCGGCGACTGCTGCGCCCGGGCCTGCAGCTCCTGCTGCTTGTCGAGCATCTCGCGTACCCACACCGTCGACAGCACCGCGATGCCCAGGGCACCACCCACCTGCTGCATGGAGTTCAGCACCGCCGAGGTGACCCCCTGGTCCCGATGCCCGACGCCGTACAGCGCCGTCAGGGTCAGCGGGATGAACAGCAGCGCGAAGCCGCAGGCCGCGACGAACATCGGCGGGAACAGGTGCGTCCAGTAGGTCGAGTCGGCCTCGAGCCTCGAGAACCAGTACATCCCCGCGGCCCCGAGGACCGCGCCGCTGCCCGCGACCCAGCGTGGGTCGAAGCGCGAGACGAGGCTCGAGGAGAGCTGCGACGCCACCATCATGAAGAGGGCGAAGGGCAGGAACGCCACGCCCGTCTGCAGCGCGGAGTAGTCCATGACGTCCTGCGCGTACTGGCTGAGGAACAGGAAGAAGGCGTACATCGCCGCCGCCACGATCAGCATGGCCAGGTAGCTGACTCCGCGCGTGCGGTCGCGCAGGATCCGCAGCGGCAGCAGCGGGTCCAGCGGACGCTGCTCGGCGACGATGAACGCGCCGAGGAACAGCACCCCCACACCGATGGCGAGCAGTGTCTCGGCCTCCGACCAGCGGCTGCCGCCGCTGGTCTCGTCGCCGCCCGCGTGCGTGAAGCCGTACACCAGTGCGGCCAGGCCGACCGTCGCGGTGATCGCGCCCAGCAGGTCGAACGAACCCCGCTTCGGCTGGGATTCGACGAGGTACCAGGTCGCCAGCAGCGCCACCGCCACCCCGATCGGGACGTTGATGAAGAACGTCAGCCGCCAGGACAGTTCCGTCAGCACGCCGCCCAGCAGCAGCCCGACCGCCGAACCCAGCCCGGACATCGCCGCGTAGACACCCATCGCGCGGTTGCGCTGTGGCCCGGCCGGGAACGTCGTGGTGATCAGCGCGAGCGCGGCGGGCGATGCCATCGCGGCGCCGAGGCCCTGCAGCGCCCTCGAAATGATCATCCACTCGGGGCCGACGGCCACGCCGCCGAGCAGCGACGCGGCCGCGAACACCGCGGAGCCGAGGATGAAGATGCGCCGCCTGCCCAGCAGATCGCCGAGCCGCCCGCCGAGCAGCAGCAGTCCGCCGAAGGCCAGCGAGTACGACGTCAGCACCCAGGAGAGGCTCTCCGGGGAGAACCCGAGGTCGTTGCGCAACCGCGGCAGCGCGATGGTGACGATGGTCGCGTCGAGCACGACCATCAGCTGCACTGTGCTGATCAGCACGAGCGCCATGCCGGGGTGCCGGGGACCGTGATCCTGGGCAGCCGGCTGGTCCTCGCTCCGCTGGGTCGCTTCGTCGTGCACGAGAGCCCCTTTCACGTCCTGGAAGCGGGCATGGTGGACGGATCGGCCACTGTCAGCCGACGTCTTGGCCGCGGGTACCGCTCGGCGACCGTAGCCCTTTGCGGCCGGCCGCCGTACGCCGGTGAAAGAGTGCCGACAGAGCTTCTCCGGCACGCGTCGGCGTGCGCTTAGTCTGTGGTATGGCTGTGCGACGCGTGATGTCCGTTCTTTCGGTGACCGACCTAGGCGCCGCCGTCGATGTCTATACGCGGACGATGGGCATGGAAGTCGTCATGGACCACGGCTGGATCGCCATCCTGGCCTCGCCGGAGCATCCGAACGCCCAGCTCGGCCTGATCACCAAGGACCGCACCGGGCCGGTCAACATGGACGCTTCGATCGAGGTCGACGATGTCGACGCCGTCTGTGAAACGGTCCGGGAGGCCGGGATGGAGATCATCCACGAGCTCCACGACGAGGACTGGGGCGTGCGTCGGTTCTTCTGCCGGGACCGGGACGGCAACGTCATCAACGTGCTCGCCCATCTCTGAAACACCGCCCGACCGGTACGACCAGAGGAGGCAGCCCTGCCGGCCACCGTTCCGCCCCACCGCCCGCGTCCGTCGCCAGGCCTGGCCGTCCCGGCCGCAACACCGGCCCGGCACCCGGCCCATCCCAGCGGGCCCGGACGCCCGCAGCTTCTCGATCCGGTTCTTCGGCGCCGGGCTGGCCGCAGCCGAGCTGATGACCTGCTACCTCGGGCTGGAGATCGGCGCCTACCAGGCGCTGGCCGACGCCGGCCCCGCGACGCCCGCCGAACTCGCGGACCGCGCCGGCCTTGACGAGCGCATGATCCGGGAGTGGCTGGAGCAGCAGGCGAGCGCGGGCATCCTGCGCGTCGACGATCCCGCCCGGCCGCCGGGCGAGCGGCGCTTCGAGCTGCCGCCGGAACACGCCGAGGCGCTGCTCGACGCCGACAGCCCGAACTACATCGCACCCCTGGTGGTGATGCCCCTCGGCGGTATGGCGGCGGTACTGCCGCAGCTCGTGGCGGCGTACACCGACCGCGTCGGCCTGCCCCAGAGCGTCTACGGCGAGGCCATGCGCGGCGGTCGGCGGGACCTCAACCGCGCGGTCTTCCGTGACCACCTGCCGGACTGGATCGTCCGGCACCTGCCGGACGTCGAAGCACGGCTGCACCTCCCGGGGGCCGCGATCACGGACATCGGGTGCGGCGCCGGTCTCTCCACGCTCGCGCTGGCCCGCATGTTCCCCCAGGCCGAGGTGCACGGCGTGGACCGCGACGACGACGCCCTGGCCGAGGCCTGTGAGAACCTCACCGCGAGCGGTCTCGGCGACCGCGTGCGCTTCAGCAACCAGGACGCGGCCGAGTCCGGACTCGCGGGCGGCAGCCTGCTCGTCTGCGTCTTCGACGCCCTGCACGACATGGCGCGGCCGGTCGAGGTGCTGCGCGGCTGCCGGGAGCTCCTGGCCCCGGGCGGTGCCGTCCTGCTGATGGAGCCCGCGGTGGCGGAGCGGTTCAGCACCGAGCCCGCCGACAGCGAGCGCTTCCATTACGCGGTCAGCGTGCTGCACTGCCTGCCGATCGGCATGAGCGAGACCCCCTCGGCGGCGACCGGCACGGTGATGCGCCCCGACACCGTGCGCGCGTACGCACGCGAGGCGGGGCTGGAAACCGATGTGATCGACGTGGGGCACCTTTTCTACCGGCTGTACCGGCTGCGGCCGGCCTGAACGGCCGTACCGGCCGGGCGGACAGCGGGAGCCGGGCCGCCCCTTGTCGTGGGCGGCCCGGCTCCCGGTTCTCGTCTCAGCCCGCCGGCGTCTCCCCGGCCGCCGCCCGGTCGCGCATACGGGCGGTGCCGCGTGGTGTGCCCACCTTGCCGCTGCGCAGATACTCCCCGACCAGGTTGTTGACCTCGGTCGGCTTCTCCAGCAGGGACGCGTGGCCGCTGTTGCGGATCTCGGTGTACTCGGCCGTCGGGATCAGCGCGGCCAGCTCACGCGCGAAGTGCCGCGGTGCCACGATGTCGTGCTCCATGCCCACGATGAGCAGCGGCACCCGCACCTTCGCGACCTCCGCCTCCGAGGGGCGGAACCGTCGGGCCGCCTCCGCATGCCCGATCGCGCCGTGGCCACCGGATTCCGCCCACCCCTGCAGTCCCTCCAGGAACGGCGCGATGAACGCGTCGCGGTTGAGCGCCCGAGGGCCGAACAGATACATCGCCCGGTAGACGCCCTCCAGCAGCGCCGGGATCTGCTGGTCCGACTTCAGCCGCGTCACGGCCTCGGCCTGGATGGCCTCCTGCAGCTTGCTGGCCTTCCACGGCACGCCGATGAGGGCCGCGCGCCCGATCAGGTCGGGCCGCTTCATGGCGAACTCAAGGAGGATCATGGCGCCCACGGAGTAGCCGATGTAGGCGCATTTTCCGAGCCCCAGCGCCTCGTTGAGCGCGGCCAGGTCCTCGCCGAGCAGTTCGACGGTGTACGGGGGCGGGGTCTCCTCCGAGGGCGCGACGCCGCGCAGGTCGAAGGTCACGACGCGGTAGCCCGCCTTCGTCAGATGTGGCACCTGCACGTCCTCGAACAGCGACGCCTGATGCTGCCCGGGTACGAGCACGACGACCGGCCCGTCCTCAGGTCCGTAGACGTCGTAGCTCAAGGTGACGTCGGTCGGCAGTTTGATCTTCATGCGTTTCCCTTCGGCGTTCCCTCCGGCGCGGCCTCAGGAGGAGATGAGTTCGTCCTGCTCGTCGAGCTGTCCTATGACGTACGCCAAGACCTGCTCGGTGGTCTGGATGCCCCGCCCGGTCTCTTCGTCGATGGGCGGCAGGTCGAAGTCGTCCTCGATCGCGAAGGCCAGCTCCAGCAGAGCCAGCGAGTGGAAGCCGAGGTCGTTGACCAGGTGCAGGTCCTTCGCCGGGTCGAACCGGTCCGGTTCGGGCGAGAGCTGCTCGATGATCCCGAGCACCGTCTCGCGGACGTCCTCCACCGCGTAGCGCATCCGCGTTCTCCCGTTCTCGACGTTGGTCAGGCCGGCTGTGCAGGCCGGTTGCGCAGCGTGAGCCACAGCTCCCGGCGCCTGCTCTTGCCGCTGGTGGTGCGAGGGATGGTGCCCCGGGGCACCCGGACGACCTCGCGCTCGACGCCCGGACAGGTGGTGCTCAGCACCCGGTCGGCGATCTCGGCGCACTCCGCGTCGAGGTCCTCGAGGACGGCGTACGCATGGGCCTGCGCGTCATCCTGTCCGAGCGCCACGCAGGTGCGGTTCAGGTCCAGGCCGGCGCGGCCGAGCAGCAGCTCGACGTCCTCGGCGAACAGATGGCGGGCGTTGACCTTGATGCAGTCGCCGAGCCGGCCGATGACATACACTTCGCCGCTGAGCTCGAAGGCCACATCGCGGGTGCGCAGCCGGCCGCCCTCGAAGGTGGTCCCGGCCGCGGAAGCGTCGTCCAGGTAGCCGTCGGCGAGCGAGGTCCCGGTGACCTCGATCTCACCGAGGTGCCCTGGCGGTACGGGCCGGCGGCGTCGTCGACCAAGCAGACGTCCAGGCCGGTCAGCGGGCGCCCGCAGCTGATCACGTCGATGGCGTCGGCGTCGTGCGTACCGCCGCCGGCGGCGGTACGCACGGGTGCGCCGACGGCCAGCTCGCGGCGCCGGATCCGGACGCTGGACGGCTGCCGGTCGATGGGCACGCCGGTCACCGCGAGGGTGCTCTCGGCGAGGCCGTAGGCGGGTGTGAGCGAGCCCGGGGCGAGGCCGTGGCCCGCCAGCAGGCCGGTGAAGGACCGTACGAGGACCGGGTCGATCCGCTCGGCGCCGACGATCACGGCACGCCAGCCGGAGAAGTCCATACCGTCCAGCTGACCGGGCCGGATCCGGTCGACGATGCGCTGCAGCCCGAAGGCGGGTGTCGCGGTGATGGACGCGCCGCCGCGGTCGAAGCGGCGCAGATACGCCAGCGGGTGGCGAACGAACGTCTCGGGCGTGCACACGGCGAGGTCGTTGTTGCCGCCCGACACCGGGACCACCATGCAGCCGATCAGTCCCATGTCGTGGTGCATCGGCAGCCAGGAACACCAGGCGTCGTCGTCCGTGGCGCGCTCCCACACCCGGATCGCCGCCGTGTTGGCGGCCAGCGCGTCGTGGGAGACGCGCACGCCGCGTGGGCGGCCGGAGCTGCCCGAGGTGAACTGGACCAGCGCGAGCTCCGCGGGGCCGCGCCGCGCGGGATCGGCCGCCGCCAGTTCGTCGGTCTTCAGCAGCCGCACCGAGCGGTGGGCCGCGAAGCCGGGCTCGCCGACCACCTCGCGCGCATAGCGCTCATGGCTCGCGTCGACCACGAGCACCTCGGCGTCGAGAACGTCGAGCACCTCCCGGATGCGCTCGCGATGCGCATCGCCCGACATACGGGTGGGCGGAGCGAGCACGGATACGACGCAGCCGGCCGCCTGGATGCCGTAGAAGCCGGCGATCAGCTCGGGACCGGTGCTGCACAGCAGAGGCACGACCGTACGGGCCCGGACGCGGCCCACGACCAGGCCCCCGGCCATGCCCAGGGCGCGCGCGGCGATCTCGGGATACGGGGTGCGCTCGGCCGACTCGGCGTCGAAGAGCTCCACGCCGGCACTCGTGCGCGGCCGATCCAGCCAGTCCAGCGGATGCTCCGGGCCGGTGCCGGTCATGAATTCCCCTCGATCGTCGGACGGGACGGCCGCCCGCACGCCGACGGGCCGGTCAACAGGACAGTAGGTGACGCGCAGATGCCGCCGGCCGTCTCTTTCATGGCTCTGTTGTCGCGCGGCCGGGGCCGTGCGAACTCCCCGAAACTGGCGGCAGCCTTGCCGTCGCGCGACGCGCGGAAGCCGCCGCGAGCGCAACCACGCCGCCCAGCGGAGGATGCCGATGACCGACACGACCGCGATGACCGAAGCGTTCACGCCCTGGCCCGAGGAGGACGCCGACCGCTACCGGCGGGCGGGCCTGTGGCGCGGAGTCCCGCTCGGCGACGCCCTCACCGCCGCGGCCGGCACGGCCCCGGACGCGATCGCCGGGGTCGACCGCCGCAGGCGGATCACGCACGGCCAGGTGCGTGCCGAAGCCGATGAGATCGCCCGCGGGCTGCTCGCCCTCGGCCTGCGTCCGGGCGATCGCGTGCTGGTGCAACTGCCCAACGTCGTCGAGTTCCTGACGGTGACCGTCGCGCTGCTGCGGTCCGGCATCATCCCCGTACTCGCGCTGCCGGGCCATCGCCGTAGCGAGGCCGACCATCTCGCGGCGGCATCCGGGGCGGTCGCCTATATGACGGTCGACCGCTTCCAGGGCTTCGACTACCGCACCCTCGCCCGCCACCTGCTGCGGAGCCGGCCGGACCTCCGCTGCGTGATCAGCGGCGACGCACAAGAGCTGACCTCCCTCGACACGGTCCGCGCCGCCGGGGCGGAGGCGCCCGCCCGCCGCCTGCCCGAGGTGGACCCGTCGAGTGTGGCCCTGCTGCTGCTCTCCGGGGGAAGCACCGGCAAGCCCAAGCTGATTCCGCGCACCCACGACGACTACGCGTACAACATCCGCGGCTGCGCCGAGGCCCTCCGCTTCACCCCCGACTCCGTCTACCTCGCCGCCAACCCGGCCGCCCACAACGCGGCCCTCGGCTGTCCCGGCGTGTGGGGGGCGCTGATGGTGGGCGGCAAGGCGGTGTTCGCGGCCAGCCCGTCGCCCGACGAAGTCTTCGGGCTGATCGAACGGGAGGGCGTCACACACACCACCGTGGTGCCCGCGGTAGCCGCGCTGTGGTCGGCCGCGAGCGCCAAGCGACGCGTCGACATGAGTAACGTCCTGCTGCAGGTGGGCAGTTCGAAGTTCGACGCCGACGCGGCCGACCGCACCTGGCGCGCGCTGGGCTGCCGGATCAGCAACTGGTTCGGCATCGGCGAGGGGCTGCTGACCTACACCAGGCTCGACGACCCCGAGGAGATCATCCACGGTACGGAGGGCCGGCCGCTGTCGGAGCACGACGAGGTGCGCATCGTCGACGAGGGGCTGCGCGACCTGCCGCCCGGTGAGGTCGGCGAGCTCCTCACCCGCGGCCCGTACACCATCCGCGGGTACTGGAACGCCCCGGAGGCCAATCGGACCGCGTTCACCGCCGACGGTTTCTTCCGCACCGGGGACCTTGCGCGGCTGACCCCTGAAGGCAACGTGGTCATCGCCGGGAGAGTGAAGGACATCATCAACCGCGGCGGCGAGAAGGTGTCGGCCGAGGAGGTCGAGCAGCACCTGCGCAGCCACGACGCCATCAGCGACGCGGCCGTGGTGGGCCGGCCCGACGCCGGGCTCGGCGAGGCCTCCGTGGCCTACGTCGTGCCGAAGGGCGACGGAGGAGTGAATCTGGTCGGACTCAAGCGCTACCTGTCGGGCAGGGGTCTGGCCGTCTTCAAGCTGCCCGACGACCTGCGGCTGGTGGCCGAGCTGCCGCGGACCCCGGTCGGCAAGATCGACAAGGCCGCCCTGCGGGCGGACGCGGACGGCTGAGCCACGGCCGCGCGTGATCGAGGAGCTGGTACGGCCGGAGGTCGCCGCGCGTGACGTCTTCGGGGACGTGGCCGCCCATCGGCTCTTCGCCGCCGAGCGTGCGCTCGTCGAGGGCGCCGTCGAGGAGCGGGTACGGGAGTTCACCACGGTCCGCTGGGCCGCCGCGCAGTGCCTGCGGCGCCTGCGGCGACCGCAGGCGCCGCTGCTCCCCGGGCCGTTCGGCGCGCCGCGCTGGCCGGACGGGCTGGTCGGGAGCCTGACGCACTGCCGCGGTTACCGGGCCGCCGTGGTCGCGCCCGCATCGGCCGCGTCCGGGCTCGGCGTCGACGCCGAGCCGCACGCGGCCCTGAGCCCCGGTGTGCTGCGGCGCACCGCGTCGGCGGGGGAACTGCGGCACCTCGCGGAGCTGCGGGCCGCCCACCCCGCTGTCCACTGGGACCGGCTGCTGTTCTGCGCCAAAGAGGCGTTCTACAAGGTGTGGTCGCCCGCTGTGGGCGGCCCGCTGGGCTTCGGCGACGCCGAAGTCGCCTTCGGCGCGGGACCCGTGGACGGCCGCGGCGGCCGTTTCGTCGTGCGGCTGACCGGAGCGGCGCGCGGACGGTCCGAGAAGCACGCCGGCTTCCCCGCTCTGCGCGGGCGGTGGGTGGCGCGGCGCGGCATCCTGGTCGCCGCCATCGCGGCGGCTGCGGACGAGCTGCCGGACGGCGGCTCACCGCGTGCGCGGGGGCGCTGACCTGTCCGCCGCCGCATGCGTGGCGGTCTGCTCGCCGAGCCAGCCGACGACCGCGCCCTCGCCGTCGCCGCGCAGATAGAAGTGATCGCCGGGGAACGTCGCCACCGCGAACGGGCCGGTGGTCACCGCACGCCACGCCTCCGCGTCGTCCAGGCCGACCTCGGGGTCGCGGTCGCCGAAGCAGATCGTCACCGGCAGGTCCAGGTCGGTGCCGAGCGCGGGTTCGTACGTCCCGATCAGCCGGTAGTCGGCGCGGAGCGACGGCAGCGCCACGGCCCGTATCTCCGGCATCGCCAGCAGACGGGAGTCCGTGCCGCCCAGGGCGCAGACGTCGGCCCACAGCCGGTCGTCGTCGAGGTACTTGTTGTCGGGCCGCTGGCGTGCCGGGCCGGGGCGGCCGGAGACGATCAGTTGTCCGGGGCGCGCCCCGTCGGCGGCGGTGAGCCGGCGGGTCACCTCGTGGGCCACGGAGGCGCCCATGCTGTGCCCGAAGTACCAGACCGGCTTGTCGTCGAGCTGCTCCAGCACCTTGGCCAGGGCCTCGGCCAACTCGTCCATCGAGCCGCACGGTTGCTCGCGGCTGCGGTCCTCGCGCCCCGGGTACTGCACGATCAGCGCCTCGACGTGCTCCGGCAGCGCGCGGGCGAGCGGCCGGTAGAAGCTGGCCGAGCCGCCGGCGTGAGGGAAGAACACCACCCTGAGGGCGGCGTCGGCACGCGGCGCGAAGGCCCGCAGCCACGTATTGAAGACCACCGTCATGACGCTTCGCCTCCGGTCGCCTCGACTGTCATGAGGCACCTCCCGCCAGATCGTCCGCGCTGAGCAGCTCCGGCGGCTCGGGCCGGTGCAGGCGCACCGGCCCGCAGGCCTCGGCGACCCGCATCGCCAGCCGGGTGAGCGTGACATGCCGCTGCACATGCGCCTCGTTCGATGCTCCGGCCACCGCCTCCCGCCACAGCTCCGTCATCGCGCGGGCGGTCGCCTGCGGCCACAGGGTGCCCAGCACCTCGCGGTACGGTGGGCCGTCCGCGGGGCCGATGGTCTGCACGGTCGGCACCCGCAGATGTGCCGCGGCGGCGTCCGAGAACCGCGGCAGGTCCCGCAGCTCCATGGGCATGTGCGGGCGCGTGCTCCACTGCACCGGCCCGTGCGTGTTGACCAGTGTCAGGTGCCCACCGTCGTATCCGATGGTGATCCGGTGCATCAGATGACCGTGGTTGTCCGGGGCCGAGGGCACCAGTTCGTTCTGCAGCCGGAAGGTCAGCGGCACGCCCGCGAAGCGACCGCTGAGGCTGCGGTACGGCGGCGGGGCGCCGCCCGCCGGTTCCTCGAGCACCCCGTGGACGCCGAACGGCCTGATCGCCCCCAGCGCCTCGGCGAGGACGTCGAAGACAGTGAACAGCACCTGGAACGCGCAGGTCACATCGACGTACAGCGGCCGCTGCCGACTGCCCGCCGCACGGGCGCAGTCCAGGAAGCGCCGGACCGGCTCCACATGCGGGTAGTGCGTGTTCATCCGGAACACCACGCCCTGCTCACGGGCCGTGCGCAGGCAGGCGAGCAGTTCGTCGGGGTGCAGCGGGTGCTCCTGCAGGACGTGCAGGCCGCGGCGCATCAGCTGCTGTGACAGCTGCGGACCGTGGCCACCGGTCATCGCCCCGCCCACGATCACACAGGCCATGCCGACGTCGTCGGGCACGTCGTCGGCACCGTTCCACAGCGGCACACCGTAGTGCTCGGCGCAGGCCTTGCTGCGGGCGCTGCCCCTGGCGATGATCCCCGCCAGCTCGAACGGGAAGTCCGGCCGTTCGAAGGCCGCCAGATAGGCGCGCCCGAAGCCGGTCCCGGCCACCACCACCCGCACCGGCGCCCCCGCTGCCGCGACCCGGCCGCTGGCCGTCACAGCACTCCCTCCTCCATCCGGAGCGGCCCGAGGACGGGCTGGTCGAGGACCTCCAGCGTGGTGACCGCCGGGCAGGCGCGCAGCGCGTCCAGCATGGCGCCGGAGTCCAGCCCCGTGGCGGCGAAGTGGATTCCGGGGCCGATGCGGCCGTCCAGCACATCAAGTGCGGCCAGGGCTGCGACCAGCCCGGTGAGGGCGTACGTGTCCTTGCCGCGCAGGGCCAGGCTGCGGGCCGCCGGCTCGCCCTTGTGGCTGCCGGTGACCTCGAACAGCATCAGCTGGAAGGGCTCCTTGCCGAACAGGTCGAGCGCCGCCGCCCGGGTCAGCTCGTCGGCGGCCCGCGTCAGGTCGGACTCGCCGCGCATGGCGCCCTGCAGCCGGCTCAGGCAGCTCATCATGTGGGCGCCGCCCTCGAAGACGTTGAACCAGTCGACGTCGGACAACCCGAACTCCGTCGCCACCTGTTCGGCCTCGAAGCTCAGATAGGGATAGGCGTCGAGCCGGCGGCCCGCGTAGGGCGGCTCGATGCCGGACCGCGGCTCCAGCTCCCGCTCGACACGGATCCCGTTCCGTATGGCCGCCTGGGCCTCGCCGTACGAACCGCCCAGGCTGAGCAGGTAGTCCGCCGCCCCCGCCGGGGTCAGCCGGTCCATGGTGCCGACGTACGCGGTGAGCGCGCGCGGATGTGACATCGAGCGGATCAGGTGTCGGGGCAGCAGGCCGGTGAGGCCGGGCTGCATGCCCGCCGTGAGCACCGCGGTGCCGGTGAACGTGCCGGGCCGGTGCAGCGCGTCGAACACCGGCTCGTCGCCGCCCGGGTCGACGTAGGCGGCACCCGCCGCCAGCGCGGCCCACGCCACCCGGTCCAGGATCTGGTACGACGGGCCTGCGCAGTTGAGGACCAGCCGGGCGTCGCGGCAGAAGCCGGCGAGCGACCGGCCGTCGTGCACGTCGACCGGCCGGGCCTCGCCCCGCAGGCCGAGCTTGCCGAGCAGCGCTGCCGCCTGCGCCTCATGACGGCCGCCGATCCGGACCGTCGCCCCGGGCCGGCGCTCGGCGACGGTCCGCAGCGCGGCGGCGCCGACCGCGCCGTAGCCGCCGAGCACCGCGAGATCGACGCCGGTCACTGCTCCTCCTCGGGCAGGTCGAGCATGTCGCGGGTGAGCTCGGCGCAGCAGCTGAAGTGGCTGCCCGGGATCTCCTCGACGTCGAGACGGCCGACGCAGATGTCGCCCCAGTAGGCGCGCATGTCGGCGGCCATGGTCGGCCAGATGGGAGCTTCCTCGCTGTGCACCAGCAGCCGGGCGTCACCGGTGTAGACGCCGGGGGAGTGCGCGGCCGCGGCGTTGAACAGCGCGAGTGTGCCGACGAGTGCGTCGCCGATGTCCTTGGCCGGCCAGCCGAGGTGCCCGGCGATCGCCCCCACACGCTCGTCGCGGCTGCGGGCGCCGAGCCCGGCGGCGACCTCCGCCACCTTCCGCAGCCCGGCGTCCCGATGGTCCGCGAGCCCGGCCAGCGCGCCGGCGGGTATCTCGCCGCCGGCACCAGTTCCGCGAGCGCCCGGCCCAGCGCGGCCTCGTCGAAGTACCCCAGTTCCGCGGGGTCGGCGCCCGCGCCCTGCACGAACATCGCCTCGTACAGGACCTCGTCGCGGATGACGGCCGGCAGCGGATAGCTGCTCACCAGCGTCAGCCCGCAGACCGGCACCCCGAGCTCGCTGAGCTGCTGGGCCGCGGAGAGCGCCAGCAGGCCACCGCCCCGGGCGCCGACGAGATGGAACGGCCCCGGGCTGAGCGTGCGCACCTGCCGCACGATCCGCTGCGCCAGCTCGTCGATCTCCGGCGCCTCGCCGACCTCCAGATACGGGATCTGCACGACGGGGTCGCGCTCGCCCAGCAGTTCGCCCAGCCGGACGGCGTCCTCGCCGAAGCCGTCGTTGATCAGGACATGCACGGGGTTTCCGATCGCCTCGGTGGCTCCGGTCAGCACGTAACTCTCCTTGTCGGTCGTATCCGCTTCGGCCGTCGCGCCGTCGCCGAGGAACGCCGCGAGCTCATGGACCGACGCTCCGTCGAGCAGCTCCCGGAGCAGCTCGTCGAAGAGGACGGTTGTGGCCTCGGGGACGTTCTCCCTCAGCTGTGTCACCACCTGGGCGGCGAGCAGCGAATCGCCGCCGAGCGAGTAGAAGTTCACGTCGTGGCTGATGTCGGCCTTGTCCAGCACCTCGCCGTAGACCCGGGCGATGGCCCGGTGCAGCTCGGTCGCCTCCTGCTGCTCGCCCTCGACGCTGCGGGCGGACTCCAGACCGCGCTGCTCGGCCCAGGCGGCCAGGGCGGCGCGGTCGAGCTTGCCGTTGCCGGTCAGCGGCATCGCGTCGAGCACGTGGAACGCCGACGGGATCATCTCCGCGGGCAGCCGTGCGGCCAGCCGGCGAGCGACCTCGTCGGTGTCGAGCGCCATCCGGTCCTGCTTGAACCGGGCGGCGAACACATGCATGCCGATGCCGGCCAGCTCGTCCGTCGGCTCGGGCAGGCAGTAGACGAGTTCCGCGCTGGCCTCGGCGAGCAGGTCCTGCCACTGCTGCCGGGCGATGAAGGTCTGGTCCCGGCCGTGCCGGACGTCCTGGAAGTCGCCGGCGGTGGCGTCGAACAGGAACTCCATCGAGGTGAGGACCTGGTAGTTGTCCCGCGTCGTCTCGATGAAGACCAGCCAGCCGCCGGGCACCAGAACCTCGCGCATCCGCCGCAGCACGGTGCGGGCGTCCTTGGCGTAGTGCATGACGTTCCCGCACAGGATCAGGTCGACCGAGTTGGGGCGCACCCCCTGCCCGCGGAACGGCTCGTTGAAGTCGAACATCGCGTAGTCGACCCACGGATACTCCCCGAAGCGGTCGGCGGCCTTGTTGAGGAAGAACCGGGAGACGTCGGTGAAGGAGTAGCGCACGTTCTCCCCGTCCAGCGCCGGGATGGTGTCCGCGCTGGTGCCGCCGACGCCGGCGCCGATCTCCAGGACCCGCAGCGGCGCGCCGCCGGGCCGCCGGCGGGCGACGCCCTGGACCGTGCTGGTGGCCAGCCGGTTCAGATAGCGTGAGAGGAAGCCCTCCATGTACGCCGCTTCCTGGATGCTGAGATCGCCCTCCGGGAAGAGCAGCTGCAGCGGGTCCTGCTCGTCACGCATGAGTTCCGGCAGGTGCTCGGCCGCGGTCCTGAAGTACTCCACCAGCTCCGGGCGGTCGTGCGCCTGCGGCAGCAGCCGCTCCACCTCCGCCCAGGCGCGCGCCACGTCCTCCGGCTCGACCAGGCGCAGGCAGCCGTAGCCGTCGTCATGCTCCCGCAGATAGCCGTTCTCGGTGCAGGCGGCCAGCCAGCGCCGCACCAGGCGCTCATGTTTCGGGGCGACCTGTGCGGTCCGCATGATCTCCGCCGTGCTGTGCCGCGCCTCGCCCGTGGGCCACAGGCCGGACCGGCGCAGTACGTCGATCATGCGGTGCAGGGCGGCGTCGTCGAGTACCTCGGCGAACTCGACCACCTTGCCGACGTCCACGCCGCCGCGGATCTCCTCGCCCGCCGCGACGACGTCGTCGATCAGCCCGGGGTCGGTCGGCCGGGTGGGGGTGTCGGTGCGGGCGCTCTCGACGAAGGCGACCAGCCTGCGGTCGTTGCGCTCGCCCTGTGTGGTCACGGCGACGGCGTCCAGCTCCAGGTCGGCGGCCAGCGCGGACTCGACCTCGGCCAGCTCCACGCGGTGGCCGCGGATCTTGACCTGGCGGTCGTCGCGGCCGATGAACTCGATGGTCCCGTCGGGCAGATAGCGGCCCAGGTCGCCGGTGCGGTAGGCGCGTTCGCCGGACGGCAGTCGGATGAAGGAGCGGGCGGTCTTCTCCGGATCGCCGAGATAGCCCTTGGCCAGACCGGCCCCGGCGATGTACAGGTCGCCCACCACGAGGTCCGGGCGCGGGCGCAACACGCCGTCCAGCACGTGGAAGCGCTGGTTCTCCAGCGGCGTCCCGTACGGGATGCTCGGCGCCGCGGGATCGACCCGGCCGATGGGGTGGACGATCGACCAGATCGCCGCCTCTGTCGCGCCGCCGAGACCGGCCAGCTCGATCGAGGGGACGTGCCCGCGGATCGCGTCCGGCAGCGACACCGGGATCCAGTCGCCGGACATCATGGCGAGCCGCACGCTGCCGCGCTCGGAGTCCGCCCCGCGCCAGTAGTCGTCGAGCAGCATCATCTGCGCGGGCACGGTGTTGAGCACGGTCACCCGGTGTTCGGCGATGAGCTGCGACCAGTGGGACGGGTCGGCGCGCCGCGCCGCTTCGGGCAGGACCAGGGTGCCGCCGCGGCCGAGCACGCCGAAGATGTCGAACACGGACAGGTCGAAGGCGAGGCTGGACAGCCCGAGCACGACGTCGTCCGCGGTGACGGCGAAGCGGCGGCACACGTCGTCGAGGGTGTTCACGGCCGCTTGGTGACTGACCTCCACGCCCTTCGGGGTGCCGGTGGAGCCGGACGTGAAGATGACGTACGCGCTGTCCTCCGGCGATCCCTGGGGGCGGGTCGGCGGCTCGTCGGACACGGGGAGGGTGTCGACGTCGATGCGGCGGCAACCCTCCGGCGCGCCGGCCGCGGTGCCCGAGTGCTGGAGCACCAGACCGACGCCCGCGCTCCTCAGGATCTGCTGCCGGCGGGCCTCGGGCTGGCCGGCCTCGACCGGCACATACGCCCCACCGGCGAGCAGAACCCCGATCGCGGCTGCCACTTGGTCCGGCTCTTCTCCATGAGGACGCCGACGCGGTCGCCGCGCCGGTGCCCGGCCGCACGGAGCGCGTCCGCCACCGCGGCGGCCCGGGCGAGCAGCTCCCGATAGCTGACCACGGCACCGGCGTCCACGACGGCCGTCTTCTCCGGACGCGCCAGGGCCTGCTCGACCAGGGCGTCGGGCAGCAGGGCCGGACTCAGCGGCCGCGCCGTGTCGTTGACCTCGGCGCGCCGGGCGAGCTGGGCCGCGGGCAGCGCCAGCGGATCGCCGGACCACGCGGCGGCGTCGTCCGCCAGATCGTGCAGCAGCTTCTCGAAGGCGGTGAACATGTCGTCCAGTACGGCCGGAGGGATCACGCCGTCGCGCGAGTCCCAGTTGATCTGCAGGCTGCCGTCGGCCTCCATCGCCTGGCAGTCCAGCCAGGCCTGCGGGGTCTGGCTGATGCCCTGCCGGATCGGCGTGCGCATGGGGTTCGCCTCGTCCGGCGCGCCGGCCAGCCCGATCGCGCTGGTGAACACCACGGGCATCAGGCTGCCTTGCTGCCCGCGGCGCCGGCTCAGCTCGCGCAGCACCTCCACGCCGGAGAACAAGCGGTGGTCCAGGTCCTCGAAGAGCCGCTCGCTCATGCTCTTGGCGCGGCCGGCGAAGTCCTCGGCCGCCAGGGTGTCCACGGCCAGCAGCTCCACCGAGGTGAAGTCCCCGACGATGTTCGCCACATCCGGGTGCAGTGGCAGCCGGCTGAGCACCGTCACGTCCAGCGTGAACCGCGGCTGCCGGCTCCACCGCCCGAGCACCTCCGCGTACGCGGCCATGACCACGTTGGACGCCGACAGGTGGTGGGCTCCGGCATGCCGGCGCAGGGCCGCCCAGGTCCCGGCGTCCAGCCGCAGCTCCCGCCGGGTGAACCGGGCGGCCCCGTAACGGCTCGGCTGGGCGGCCATCGGCAGCTCCGGCGCCGCCGGAAGGTCGTCGAGGCGGTCCAGCCAGTACGCTCGGTCCCGCTCATAGGCCTGCCCTGCCGCACCTGCCGCTCGGCCCGCAGATAGTCGCGGAAGCCGATGGCCGGCGCCGGCAGCTTCGCGTCGGGGTTCTCGTAGTACGCGCCGAACTCGTCCAGCAGCCGGTAGATGCTCACATAGTCCGCGATCAGGAAGTCGATGGAGAAGTGCAGCACGGCCCGGTCATCGAGTTCGGTGACCTCGATGCTGTACAGCGGGCACCCGGTCACGTCCTTCGACTCGTGGGAGAGCCGTTGCCGTGTCGCGGCCAGCCGCGCCTCGCCGGCCTGCGCGGGCAGCTCGCGCACGTCGGTCCAGGTGATCTCGAAGGGCGGCGGATCCTTCAGTACGCGCTGGAAGCCGTCGTAGTCGAGGACGGCACGGAGCATGTCGTGCCGCTCCACCACGGTCGACCAGGCCTGCTGCAGCCGGTCGCGGTGGAGGCTGTCGAAGACCAGCTCGCCGTAGGCGTGGCAGGGCACCGAACCGTACTCGAACGCGTCGCGCCGCCCGAGCAGATAGGCGGCCTGGACGTCGGTCAGCGGGAACGGCTCGTACCGCGCCTCGGGCTCGGGGCGCACCACCTGGCCGTCGCGGTCGCGCAGGGCGCGCAGCACGTCGTCGCGCCGGCTGACGATCAGGTCGCGACGCTCCGGCGTCATGGCGCCTTCCGGCCCGCGGAAGCGGACCTTCCCGTCGTCTTCCCACAGGTGGATGCCGGCCTGCTCGAGCTCGGCGATGATGCCGCTGGCGTTCACAGCACACCTTCTTCCAGTCGGATGGGAGCGTCGTGATCACCGGCCGAGAGGGCCAGCTCGTCGATGAGGGCCGCCACCTGGGACAGCGTGGGCCGGTCGAACAGCTGCCGCAGCGTGAGTTCGACCCCGAAGCGCCGGTCCAGGCGCTGCGCGACGCGGATCGCGGTCAGGCTGTCGCCGCCGAGTTCGAAGAACCCCGCGTCGCGGGACACCTCGTCGACCTGCAGCAGCTCCTGCCAGATGGCGGCCACCGCGCGCTCGGTCGCGCTCTGCGGGGCGGTGAACGCCGCGGGGGAGTCGGTGACCGGAGCGGTGGTACGGGCCAGGGCTGTCCGGTCGACCTTGCCGTTCGGGGTGAGCGGCAGCTCGTCCAGGATCCGGATGTGGTCCGGGACCATATAGCCGGGCACGGCGTCGGCCAGCCAGGCGCGTACGTCCTCCGGGTCGGGGTCCGCGCCGGTCACGGCGGCGACGAGGCGCCTGGCCGGACCGGCTTCCTCGACCCATGCCACCGCGTGCGTGACGCCGTCCAGCTCGCGCAGCCGGGTCTCTATCTCGCCGAGTTCGATGCGGTGGCCGCGGATTTTGACCTGCTGGTCGGTGCGGCCGAGGAATTCGAGGGTGCCGTCGGGGTGGTAGCGGCCGCGGTCGCCGGTGCGGTACCAGCGGTGGCCGTCGTCGCTGGTGAGGAAGGCGGTGGCGGTGCGTGTGGGGTCGGCGCGGTAGCCGCGGGCGAGGCCGGCGCCGCCGATCCAGAGTTCGCCGGGCACCCAGTCGGGGCGGTCGCGGCCGTAGGGGTCGACCACCCGGAATCGCTGGTTGGCCAGGGGGCGGCCGTAGGGGATGGAGGCCCAGGCGGGGTCGATGTGGTCGACGTCGTGGGCGTTGGACCAGATGGCTGCTTCGGTGGCGCCGCCCAGGGCGACGAGGCGGGCGCGGGGCGCGGTGGTGTGCAGGCGGTCGAGGAGGTCGAGGCCGACCCAGTCGCCGGAGACCATCGCCACGCGGAGGGAGGGGAGCGGGTGGTGGTCTTCGCCGGCGGTCAGGAGCATGTCGAGGAGGGTGGGGACGGTGTTCCAGACGGTGACGTGGTGCTGGTTGACGAGGCGGGTCCAGGTGGTGGCCTCGCGGCGGGCGTCTTCGGTGATGGTGACGACGCGTCCGCCGGCGCCGAGGAGGCCGAAGATGTCGTAGACGGAGAGGTCGAAGTCGAGGGCGGAGACGGCCAGGACGGCGTCGTCGGCGGTGATGTGGTAGCGGTGGTTGATGTCGTCGACGGTGTTCGCGGCGGCGGCGTGGGTGATCTCCACGCCTTTGGGTTCGCCGGTGGAGCCTGAGGTGAAGATGATGTAGGCGAGTTCTTGTGGTGATCTCTGGGCCGGTGTGTCCAGGGGGGTGTGGTGGGTGGCTGTGTCCAGGGGGATGGTGGCCACCGTGGTGGGCCAGTCGGTGTGGTGGCCGGTGGTCAGGGCCAGGCGGGCGCCGGCGGTGTGGGTGATGCGGTCGCGGCGGCGTGGTGGCTGGTCGGTGCCGATGGGGACGTAGCAGCCGCCGGCGGCCAGGACGCCGAGGACGGCCACGATCTGGTCGGGGCCTTTGGGGAGGGAGACCACGACCGGGTCACCGGTCTGCAGGCCGCTGTCGCGCAGGCATCCGGCTACCGCCAGTGCGCGTCGGCCCAGCTCGCCGTAGGTGAGTGAGCCGGCCTCGCCGGTCACCGCGACCCGTTCCGGTGTCTGTTGCACGTGTGCGAAGACCGGTGCGTGCAGCAGGTGGGGTTGCCCGGCGCGTTCGGTGGCGTTCACCTCCGCCCGGACCACCGCCTGATCAGCCGGGAGCACGACGCGCGGCAGCGGCCGGTCCCAGTCGTGGTCGACCAGGCGCTCCAGCAGGCTCCGCATCGCGTCGGAGGCCGCCTCCATGACTCCGGGGGCGAACAGCCCCTCGACGTAGTCCCAGTTGATGTCGAGCCCGCCGCCGTGCTCGATCACCTGGCAGTCCAGGGTGACCTGAGGCGTCTGGGAGAGTCCGCGGGTCCGGGTGCCGAACGAGAGCTCCAGGTCGGGGAAGTTCCCGGCGACCCCCAGGGTCGAGGTGAAGACGACGGGCATGAGCATGTGCGCGGCACCATGGCGCTGTGCCAGTTGCTGCAGCACCCAGACCGCGGACACGCCGTTGTGCTCCATGCCCTCCCAGGCCTGGCCCTGCAGCCTGCGTACGGTCTGCGCCCACGGCTCGTCGGGGTCGCTGTCGTGTCCCAGCAGCATCAGGGAGGTGAAGTCGCCCACCACCTCGTTGACTTCCGGATGCAGATCCTGGCGGTCGAACACGGTCAGGGAGAGGGTCAGCGCGGGTTCCGCGCTCCACGCGGCCAGCACCTCGGCGAACGCGGCCGCGACGACGGTCGAGGCGGTCAGTCCGTACTCGACGGTCCGCCGGCGCAGTGCCCGCCATCGCGCGGGCTCGATCCGGAACTCACGGCGGACAAAGCGGGGCCGGCCCACCTGCTCGGGCTCGGTCTGCACCGGGAGGGCCGGTGGCGGGGGCAGCTGCTCCAGCTTCTGCAGCCAGTACTCCTCGTCCCGCTGCCGGACGTCGGCACCAGCCTTGGTGCTGTGCAGATAGTCACGGTAGGACAGCTCCAGCTCGGGAAGCTCGGTATCCGGGTCGTCGTAGCGGGCCGAGAGCTCCGTCAGGACCGTGACGATGCTGAGCGCGTCGAGGACGACGTAGTCGAACCCGATGCCGAGCACGGTGCGTCCGTCGTCGCGCTGGACGGCGCGCACGTCGTACAGCGGCCACTTGGTGACGTCCAGTATCCGGCTGTCCATACGGCGCAGCTCGGCAACTGCCTCGTCATGGTCGTCCGCGGTCGTGGTACGAACCTTGAACCGGAACTCCGGCACGGCCTCCAGGATCCGCTGGTGGCCGTCGTCGTCAAGGACGGCGCGCATCATCTCGTGGCGCCTGACGACCTCGTTCCACGCCGCCTGCAGGCGGCCGAGATCCACGGAGTCGGCCTCGAACTCCCAGTACCACCAGGAGCCGACGCCGCCCAGGGTGAGGTCTTCCTGGCGCCCCAGCCAGTAGGCCCGCTGCACATCGGTCAGGTCGAAGGGTTCATGCCGGTGCGCGGGGTCGGCGGTGATCGTCCGAGTGCCGCCCGGGGAGCCGTTCAGCCGGGTCAGCCATGGCGAAGCCGGCGACGGTCGGGGCGTCGAACAGGTCGCCCAGGCGGCCGGAGAGTCCCTTGCGGTGCAGGGCCGCGAGCATACGGGTGGCCAGCAGGCTGTCGCCGCCGAGGTGGAAGAAGTTCGACTGGGCGGTGAGGGAGGGGACTTCCAGCAACTCGGCCCAGACGGCGGCCAGGGTGGCCTCCGTTCCGGTCAGCACGGCGTCCGCCGATGACTCCGCGTCCGCCGCGGCGGCGATCCGCACGGCGAGATCCGCTCGCACCCGCGCACGGTCGACCTTGCCGTTCGCGTTCAAGGGCAGCGCGGCGGCGACCTCGATGTGGGTCGGCACCATGTGGTCGGGCAGGTGCTCCGCGGTGGCGTCCCGCACCCGGGCCGACGAGACGTCGGCACCGTCGTGTGCGACGACCAGGGCGCAGAGGGTGTTGTGCAGCTCCGGCACAACCACGGCGACGGCTTCGCGCACCGCGTCGGCGCGTTCCAGGGCCCGCTCCACTTCGCCGAGTTCGATGCGGTGGCCGCGGATTTTGACCTGCTGGTCGGTGCGGCCGAGGAATTCGAGGGTGCCGTCGGGGTGGTAGCGGCCGCGGTCGCCGGTGCGGTACCAGCGGTGGCCGTCGTCGCTGGTGAGGAAGGCGGTGGCGGTGCGTGTGGGGTCGGCGCGGTAGCCGCGGGCGAGGCCGGCGCCGCCGATCCAGAGTTCGCCGGGCACCCAGTCGGGGCGGTCGCGGCCGTAGGGGTCGACCACCCGGAATCGCTGGTTGGCCAGGGGGCGGCCGTAGGGGATGGAGGCCCAGGCGGGGTCGATGTGGTCGACGTCGTGGGCGTTGGACCAGATGGCTGCTTCGGTGGCGCCGCCCAGGGCGACGAGGCGGGCGCGGGGCGCGGTGGTGTGCAGGCGGTCGAGGAGGTCGAGGCCGACCCAGTCGCCGGAGACCATCGCCACGCGGAGGGAGGGGAGCGGGTGGTGGTCTTCGCCGGCGGTCAGGAGCATGTCGAGGAGGGTGGGGACGGTGTTCCAGACGGTGACGTGGTGCTGGTTGACGAGGCGGGTCCAGGTGGTGGCCTCGCGGCGGGCGTCTTCGGTGATGGTGACGACGCGTCCGCCGGCGCCGAGGAGGCCGAAGATGTCGTAGACGGAGAGGTCGAAGTCGAGGGCGGAGACGGCCAGGACGGCGTCGTCGGCGGTGATGTGGTAGCGGTGGTTGATGTCGTCGACGGTGTTCGCGGCGGCGGCGTGGGTGATCTCCACGCCTTTGGGTTCGCCGGTGGAGCCTGAGGTGAAGATGATGTAGGCGAGTTCTTGTGGTGATCTCTGGGCCGGTGTGTCCAGGGGGGTGTGGTGGGTGGCTGTGTCCAGGGGGATGGTGGCCACCGTGGTGGGCCAGTCGGTGTGGTGGCCGGTGGTCAGGGCCAGGCGGGCGCCGGCGGTGTGGGTGATGCGGTCGCGGCGGCGTGGTGGCTGGTCGGTGCCGATGGGGACGTAGCAGCCGCCGGCGGCCAGGACGCCGAGGACGGCCACGATCTGGTCGGGGCCTTTGGGGAGGGAGACCACGACCGGGTCACCGGTCTGCAGGCCGCTGTCGCGCAGGCATCCGGCTACCGCCAGTGCGCGTCGGCCCAGCTCGCCGTAGGTGAGTGAGCCGGCCTCGCCGGTCACCGCGACCCGTTCCGGTGTCTGTTGCACGTGTGCGAAGACCGGTGCGTGCAGCAGGTGGGGTTGCCCGGCGCGTTCGGTGGCGTTCACCTCCGCCCGGACCACCGCCTGATCAGCCGGGAGCAGTACGGGCAGCTCTCGCGACCAGGCGGCCGAGTCCTCGGCCAGCAGCCGCACCCGCTCGACGAAGGCGGTGCACATGGCGGCCGGCACGCCTTCGCTGAACAGGTTCTCCGAGGTCTCCCAGTTGATCAGCATGCCGCCGTCCTGCTCCATGACCTGCAGGTCGATCCACACGCCGGGAGTCTGTGAACTCATCCAGACGGGCTGGCCGAACAGCTCGAGCGCGGGCGGTTCGAACAGCTCGCCCATGCTCAGCGCGCTCGTGAACACCACCCCGGTGCGGTTGGCGGGACCGGTCGTCGTGCGCGCCAGGTCGCGCAGCACCGAGGTGCCGCCGTAGCTGGAGTGGGCGGCGTCTCGTCGGTACTGGTCCTGGAGGGTGCGGGCGCGCTCGGCGAACGGGCGGCTGCCGTCCGGCCGGGCCTCCAGCAGCAGCAGGTCCGTGAAGTCGCCCACCAGCCGGTCGATATCCGGGTGCACCGGAAGACGGTTGAGCACCGGGAGGTTGAGCAGGAAGTGCAGGTTGTCGCTCCAGGCGGCCAGCACATCCGCGTACGCCGCGGCCAGCGCCATCGACAGCGTCACGCCGTGGTCGCGGGCGTGCCGGGACAGCCGGTCGCGGGTCTCGCCGGGCAGCCACGTATGACGCCGTACGGTGACGACCTCGTCGAGCCGTTCCGGGGCGGTGGCGAAGGGCAGCATGGGCGCGGTGGGCAGCGACTCGGCGCGCTCGCGCCAGTACGTGACATCGCGGTCCCGGCGCCGGGCCGACCGCTCCACCAGGGCCAGGTACTGGGGATAGCTCAGGTCCAGCGGCTTCGCGTCGAGACCGTCATCGGTGTACAGCCGCGCCAGATCGGAGACCAGGATGCGGAAGCTCCCGGCATCACTGACGATCATGTCGATGTCGATGAACAGTCGGCAGGCCTTGTCCGTGACACGGGCCAGCCGCACGTCGAGACCGCGCCCGTCCTCGATGCGCAGCGTCTGGTGCGACAGCCGTGCCCGTATGTCCGCCAGCCGCCGCTGCCGTGCGTCGTCGTCCAGCGCCCGCAGGTCCACCACCTCGTCCAGGCCCCGGAGTTCGGGGTGCACGCGCTGGATGCCGTCACCGTCGACCTGCGTGCGCACCATCGGATGGCGGCTGCGCAGTGCCCGTACGGCACGGTCGAGGCGGTCCGGGTCGAGGTCGGCGTCGAACTCGAAGTAGAAGTGCGAGCCGGTCCGCATCGGCATGCCGGGCCGGCGGCTGGACCAGTAGGCGTGCTGCATGGGGGCCAGCGCGAAGGCCTGTCCGCTCGCCGCCCCGGCCGCCGGGGCCGCGGAGCCGCTGTCACTGATCAGCCGCGCCCACGCCTCGACCGTTGCCTCCTCGATCAGGTCGCCGAACGTGACGTCCACGCCGGCGTCCTGCCAGGCGGTCGCCAGCGTCATGACGCCGAGTGAGTCGAGGCCCAGCACGACGAGGTCGTCGTCCAGCCCGATGTCGGTGACCGGGATACCGAGTTTCGCGGCGACCTCCGCCCGGATGCCGTCCGCCGACAGCACCCGGGGTCGCGTGATCCGGTCGATGTGTCGCTCGATCATGCGGACCTTTCCTTCAGGCCACGGCGTGGCCGGTCGGTGTCGTGCACATCTCGACGTAGGTGGCGAGCAGCTCGCGGACGAACTCGGCGGAGAACCGGTCCGGGTTGAAGAACAGCAGGATGCGAACGGTGTCCTCGGCCGGCACCGCCACCAGCTCCAGCTCGAAGCGCGTCGCGACCCCGTCCGGTACCAGCACCTCCACGTCCAGGCCGCCGGCCCGGGTGCTGTAGACGGGGTCGGGCATCATCTGGAACACCACGTCGTCCGGCCGCCGGGTGGTGTCGGTCGGCGTGATGGGCAGCAAGTGCAGCGGCATCGCCTGGTGCACGAACGCCTCCATCACGGTGGCGTGGGTGGCGCGCAGATCCTGGGCGAAATCCGCCCCGGGCCGCAGCCGGGTGCGCAGCAGCACCATGTTCGCCAGGAACCCGACGGTGCGCTGGTGCTCCGGTGTGCGGTTGGCGAACAGCGTGGCCACCGTCAGGTCGTCGCTGCCGCTGACCTTGCGCAGGCTTCGGTAGTAGGCCGTCAGCAGGGCGACGAACAGCGTGCTGCGCTCGCCGCGGGCCACCTCGTCGAGCGCCCTGACGGTGCCGGCGTCGAGCACGTGCTGCACCAGGCCGGTGTTACGGGCCGCTCCCGGTGTGGCCCGCGTCATCGGCAGCGGCGGCAGGCTCAGCCCGCGCAGCTGCCGGGACCAGAACGAGGTGAGCCGCTTGCCGGCCGCCGAGCCCAGGGTCTGCCGCTGCTCAGCCGCGAACGCCGAGTAGGGCACGGCCGGCTCCGGGCCGGCTCGCCCTCGGGCCGGTCCAGCGCGGCACACAGGTCCTCCAGGATCACGCGGCACGACCAGGCGTCGGTGACCATGTGGTGCATGTTGAAGCAGAGCACGTGATGGTCGGCGGCGAGTCGGAACAGGGTGAGCCGTACCCCGCTCTCCGTGGGGTCGATGCGCGTACCCAGCTCGACGGCGATGGCGTCCTCGACCGCCGCCCGCGGGTCCTCGACCGAGGAGAGGTCGACCTCGTGCAGCTCGGGCGAGACGCGGTCGGCGATGAGCGCCTTCAGCCGGCGTCCGCCCCCGGTGAAGGTCGTCCGCAGCGCCTCGTGCCGGGCGAAGACCTCGGCGAGTGCACGGCGCAGTCGCGCCTTGTCGACCGGCCCGCGCAGGCGGCACAGGGTCGGGCAGTTGAGCGCCCCTTCCTCACCACGGTAGCGGTCGAGGAACCAGAGCAGGATCTGTCCAACGGAAGGCTGGGTTTCGGCTACCACGTCGGCAACGTAGCCACACGAACGTCCGGCGCCGGCGGACCTTGAAAGAAAGCTGCGAGAAACCCCGGGGCGGCGCCGGCCCCGCGGCCCGCCGCCTTCACGAACCTGTCGCGGACCGGCCCGCCGCGTTGGCCGAGGCTCCATCGTGGACCGGGGTGCGCGCCGCGCGTCCGCCCGTCGCCCGCGTGAGTTCTCGGAGGTCAGCGATGAGCCGGAATCCGTTCGAGCGCGAGAGGCAGAGCTGCGTCGTGCTGCGCAACGACCGTGGCCAGCGCTCACTGTGGCCTGCGGAGTACCAGGTGCCGGAGGGCTGGATCGTCGAGCACGGCCCGGTCGAACGGTCCGAGGCGAGCGCCTTCGTGGAGACCGTGTGGTCCGACGTACGCGCCGTCGGCGGGCCGGTCACCGCCCTGCCCACGCTGCCGGAGTACTTCGAGTGGATCGCCGCCGCCCATCCGCAGACGCCCGCGGTGGAGGCGGACGGGGGCGTGCTGACCTACGGCGAGCTGGCGGCGCGGGTCAACCGGCTCGCCCGGGTGCTGATCGCCCGCGGCCTGGGCCCCGGCCACCTCGTCGGGCTGTCCGTCGCCCGGGGTCGCCGGCTGCCGGTCGCCGCCCTCGCGGTCGCCGCGGCCGGTGCCGCGTATGTGCCGCTCGACCCGGCCTACCCGGCCGAGTGGATCGAGCACGCGGTGGGCGATGCCGCGCTGGACTGCCTGCTGCACAGTGGCCCGCACGGCGCCGTGACGAACAAGGCCCCGGTCCTCGACCTCGACGATCCTGGACTGGAGCGTCTCTTGTCCGCCACGGCGCCGCATCCCATCGCGCCCGAGGAGCGGCTGCGACCGCTGACGGCCGACTGCCCGATGTACGTCATCTACACCTCCGGCTCGACAGGCGTGCCGAAGGGCGTCGTCGTGGCGCACACGGGCGTGAGGGACCTGGTCGCGACGCAGCGGCAGTGGATCGGCGCCGGGCCCGGGGACCGGGTGCTGCAGTGGGCCTCGTTCAACTTCGACGCCGGATTCTGGGACATGACCCTGGCTCTGCTCTCCGGCGCCACCCTCGTCATCACCGACGAGCGGGACGTGCTGCCCGGTGACGACCTGCGCCGCACCCTGCGGGAGCGGCGCATCACGCATGCCGTGCTCCCTCCGGTCACCCTCACCCTCACCGACGACACCGGCGTGCTCGACGGCGGTGTGCTGCTGTCCACCGGCGATGCCTGCCCGCCGTCGCTGGTGCGCAAGTGGGCGCCCGGCCGGCGGATGTACAACGGCTACGGCCCCACCGAGATGACCGTGGGCGTCACGATGGCCGGACCGATCGCACCCGGCGACCCGGTGAGCATCGGCATCCCGTGGCCGGGCAACGAGGTGCGGGTGCTCGACGACGACCTGCGCCCCTGCCCGCCCGGCGTGGAGGGCGAGCTCTACCTCGTCGGCTCCGGCGAGGCGCTGGGATACCTCAACCGGCAGGCTCTGACCGCCGAACGGTTCATCGCCGACCCCTACGGCCCGCCGGGCACGCGCATGTACCGCTCCGGCGACCGCGGCCACCGCACCGCGGGCGGCGAGCTGTTCTACGCTGGCCGCTCGGATCGCCAGGTCAAGCTGCGCGGCTTCCGCATCGAGCTCGGCGAGGTCGAGGCGGCGCTGGACGCCTGCCCCGGAGTGGTGCTCAGCGCGGTGGTGGTGACCGGCGCGCTCGACACGGCACGCATGACCGCGTACGTCACGGCCCGTCGGGGCGGCAGCCCGGACATCGGCGACCTCAGGCACCGGCTGGCGCGAAAGCTGCCCGCGCACATGGTGCCCGAGGACATCGTGCTCCTGGACGCGCTGCCGGTGACCAGCAACGGCAAGGTCGACCGGCGCGTCCTCGCGGAGCTGGCCGGCTCCGGGACCCCGCCCGCCGCCGCGGGCCGCGGTGCCGAGCCGCCCGCCGCCGGTTCGCGCATCGACGCGCTGTGCGCGCTGGCGGCGGACGTGCTGGGCGTCGACGTGATCGAGCCGCACGAGAACTTCTTCGACGTGGGCGGTCACTCGGTGCTCGCCGTCCGGCTGTCACACCGTGTACGGGACGAGTGGGGGATGAACCTCCCGGTCCGCGCGGTCATCGAAGGCCCGACGATGGCCGACCTGTGCAAGCACCTCCCGGGCGCCTGAGCTCAGCGGAGCTCCAGCCGCAGATCCTCGTATCCGAAGAGGAATGAGCTGTACACCCGCCGCGGCTGCGCCAGCGGCTCGATCGTGCGCACCCGGCGGACGACCGAGGTGAGTACGGCGGTGAGTTCGAGCCGGCCGAGAAAGGCGCCCAGGCAGAAGTGCGGTCCGTGGCCCAGGGCGACGTGCGGGTTGGGGGCGCGGCCGACGTCGAAGGTCCGGGGCCGGTCGAAGACGGCGGGGTCGTTGTTGGCCGAGATGTTCCACAGGCACACGATGTCCCCGGCGCGGATGTCCCGCCCGCCCAGGCGCAGGTCGCTCGTCGCGGTCCTGGCGAAGTGCATGGCGGGGGTGACCCAGCGCAGTACCTCTTCGACGGCCGTGGCGGCCGAGGCGTCCCCCGAGGACAGCCGCCGCCATTGGTCGCCGTAGCGGCCCAGGGCGTCGAGTGCCCCGATGGCGGACATGCGGGTGGATTCGTCGCCGCCGAGAATCAGGCTGTAGCAGTTCAGGGCGATGTCGTCGTCGGACAGCGGCTCGCCCTCGACGCGTGCGCCGACGAGCATGCTGATCACGTCGTCGCCGGGCCGCTGCCGGCGCTCGCGGACCAGCTCGACGAAGTAGGCGAGGATTTCGCTGCGGGCTTCGAGGGCGTCCACCGGATCGGCCTCGGCGTCGCCGGCGGACAGGGCCCGCTTGTTCCAGGCCAGCAGGTCCGGCCGGTCGGCATCGGGCAGCTCCAGCAGATCGCAGATGGTGTTGATCGGCAGCACCTCGGCGACCTCGGCCGCGAAGTCGAACGGGCCCGCCCCCACGACGCGCCCCACCAGGGCGTCGGCGCGGGCCATCACCTGCTGCTCCACCTGCCGGATCAGCCGGGGTGAGAACGCCCGCAGCAGCAGCCGGCGCAGGTCGCGGTGGCGCGGCCGGTCCATCACGGCCAGCATCCGGCCGCCCGCGGAGTCCCCGCCGCGCAGCAGCACGTCGAGCACCGTGCCGCGGGCGGAGCTGAGCCGGTCCGCGTCCTTGTACCCGGCGACGACATCGGCGTGTCTGGCCACCGACCAGAACCCGGTGCCGTACGGCGACTCGTGCCACACGACCGGCGCCTGCTCGCGCATCCGGTCCCAGTACGCGTACGGGTCGTGATCCACAAAGGCGGCGGGATCGGTGAGATCCAGCGCCGACACCGATGCGGGGGTCTCCGGCATTGTCTCGTCCTCCTGGGCCTAGGAGCGCACGACGCCTCCCTACAGGGGCGCACCGGCCGATCGTGGCAAGGGTCGCGGGCCGGGGCGGGCGCCTTGAATGAAAGCAGAAGGATTCCGCGAGCCCGCCATCGGCGCGTGCCATCGTCGAGACGCGACCACCGATCGGAGGGCGTATGGAATCGCGCACTTGGCTGAGGCGTCTGCATCCGCGCGATGTCGCCGGTGGCCGGCGAGGGCCGGCCACCGGCGCGGGCCGGCTCGGTGCGGACCGGCCGCGCCGGACCCGCTTGGTCTGCTGCCCGCACTCCGGCGGCTGGGCGGAGAGCTTCCTGCCCTGGCGCGACCACCTCCGTGGCCTCGGGGACGAGGCGGGCGGTGGAGGCGTCGACCTCCTCGCGGTCCAGTATCCGGGGCACGGCGGCCGCAGCGCGGAGCGGCCGACCGCGGACGTCCACGCCATCGCGGACGCCGTCCAGGCGGAGCTGACCGCTCTGCCCCCGGCGCGGCTGCTGCTCTTCGGACACAGCTTCGGCGCGATGGTGGCGTACGAGACGGCCCGCCGGCTGGAGTCCGCCGGCCGTCCGCCGGCCGTGCTGGCGGTCAGCGGCGCACGGGCCCCCGGCGATCCGGCGGTCCGGCTCGGTGACGCCGCCCTTCCCGACGAGCAGCTGTGGCGCCGCATCGCGCAACTCGGCGGACTCCATCCGCTGGTGGCCGCGGAGCCCGAGCTGCGCGCCCTGGTACTGCCCGCGCTCCGCGCCGACATCGCGGCACACGAGCGCTATGTGTCCGCCCCGCCGCCCGCCCCCATCAGCACGTCGATCCGGTGCTACGTCGGCGCGGACGACCCGCTCGCGCCCGCAGCCGCCGCCCCGGGGTGGGCGGCCCGTACCACGGGCCGGACCGTCGTCCGGGCGCGGCGCGGCGGACACTTCCATCTCTTCGATCTGCCCGGCGAACTGCTCGCGGACCTGCTGGCCGAGCCCGCCGGGACCGGCACGGAGGAGGCGGTGTGGGCGTGAGCGGCCCCTGGGCGGGGCAACGCGTCGTGGTCACCGGCGGCGGCTCGGGCATCGGTGAGGCGATCGTGTTCCGGGCGGCCCGACTGGGCGCCGCGGTAGTGGCCGTGGGCCGCCACGCCGGCCGGCTCGAGCGGGTGGCCGACCGCGGCGGCCCGCACGTGCACGCCTACGCCTGCGACGTGACCCGGCCCGGCGCGGCCGCCGCGATCGTGGCCGCCGCGTGCAAGAAGCTCGGCGGGGTCGACGCCGTCGTCAACAACGCCGGGCACGCCCGGTTCGCGCCGCTGGAGGACGCCGATCCGGAGGAGTTCGGCCGGATGCTGCAGACCAACGTCGTAGCGGCTGCCGAGCTGATCAGGCAGGCGCTGCCGGAGCTGCGCGCCAACCGCGGCAGCGTCGTCAACGTCTCCTCGGTCGGCGGGGTGCTGGCCATGCCCGGCCGGGCGTACTACGGCGCGAGCAAGGCGGCGTTGAACGCCCTGACCCGCGCGCTGGCCGTGGAGCTGGCCCCCGACGTACGGGTCAACGCGGTGCTGCCCGGCCCGGTGGACACCAGGCTGTGGGAGGAGGCGGCGGGCGACGACGTCGCCGCGCTCCGCCGAAGCATCATCGCGGGCACGCCGATGGGGCGCTTCGGCGCGGCCGACGAGGTCGCCACCTGGGTGTGCCACCTCCTCGACCCGCAGAGCGCCGGCTGGATGACCGGCTCCCTGATCGCCGTGGACGGCGGCCGCACCGCCTGAATCACATCCCCTCGAGCTCAGGAGTAGTGACGACCATGGCTCATCCGAATCCGGTCTTTCCGGTGGCCTCCTCGATCCCCGCTTCCTGGCTGTACAACTCCTTCAGACTCGCCGCCGAGCGGGAGCGCCGGATGCCGGGCGGCCTGATCAAACTGCACGTCGGCGAGCCCGCGTTCGGGCCGCCCGAATCGGTGGCCCGCGGCCTCGCGGAGGCGGCGCTCGGCGGACGCACCCGCTACATCGACGTGCAGGGGCTGCTCGAACTGCGCGAGGCCATCAGGGTCAAACTCGACACCGTCAACGGCATCGACGCCCCGGTCGACCAGCTCTTCGTCACCCCGGGCTCCTGCCAGGGCCTCGCCGCCCTCCTGCGTAGCCTCGCCGAGCCGGGTGCCGAGATCCTGCTCCCCGAGATCCACTGGCCGGTGCATCTGCAACAGGCCCTGCTGGCCGGCCTGCGCCCGGTGTTCTATGGGCTCGACGAGACGTACGCACCCGACCCGGAGTCGATCCGTGCCGCGGCCACCGCGCACACGCGGATACTGCTGCTGAACTCGCCCGCCAACCCCACCGGCGCGCTGCTCGGCCGCGACACCCAGGAGCGGCTGTACCAGCTCGCCGCCGAGCAGAGCTGGCAGATCGTCAGTGACGAGGCCTACGAGGACTTCGACTTCGCGGCACCGCACGTGTCGATCGCCGCCCTCGAACGCGACCTGCTCCCGTCCGAGCGGCGGGTCCACAGTGTGTTCACGTTCTCCAAAGGACTGGCGATGACCGGATACCGGCTCGGCTACGTGGCGGTCGCCCGCCCTCAGGTGTGTGAGGCGATGCGGATGGTGCAGGAGTCGAGCATCATCGCGCCGTCCGCCCCGATCCAGTACGCCGGCCTCAGCGCGCTGCAGGCCGGGGAGGCGCTCGCCGCCAACCACAAGTTCGTGCGCGCCAACCGGGACAACGTGCTGCCGGCGCTGGTCGACGCCGGGCTGCTGCCGGCCCTGCCCGGAGGAGGCTGGTACGCGATGGTCGACGTCTCGCCCAGCGGCCTGACCGGCGAGGAGTTCGCCGCCGAACTGATGCGGACCGAGGACGTCGTGGTCGTGCCCGGCAGCGGGTTCTCCGCCCGTCCCGAGTTCGGCGCGGACGGGACGCTGCGTCCGCTGCACCCCGGCGGCATCGCCGGCGGGCTGGTACGGATCGCATTCTGCGTCGACCCCGAGCAACTGGCCACCGGGGTCGAACGCATCGTGGCTCTGGTAGACCGGAAGAGGACGGACTGAACTGATGGACGCCGAGGACTCCTACCACGAGTACCTGCGACTTGACGAGCTGTTGTCCCTGCAGCAGCCGAGGGCCCCCAAGGACGGCCCCGACCACACGGTGCTGTCCGAGCACTTCTTCATCGTCTGCCACCAGACGTGCGAACTGTGGCTGAAGCAGATACTGGTGGACCTGGCCGCCGTCGAGGAAGCGTTCCTGACGATGCGCACCGCCGACCTGGAGCGCGCGGCCGACCTGCTGTACCGCGTGGGCGACCTGCTGCGGCTGCTGCATGAGCAACTGGTGGCGATGGAACGGCTGCCGCTGGAGGACTTCGCGAACTTCCGGCGGTATCTGGGCTCGGCGAGCGGCGTCCAGTCCACCCAATTCCACCAGCTCGACCGGAAGCTCGGCAACGCCGCCCGCACGGGCATCCTGTACACGGCGTTCGCCCAGGGAGTGGAACGCACGGGCGGCACCGTGGCCGCCATCGTCGAGGCCGGCGTCGCGGCGGGCACCGAGCACCGCATCGTCGAGGGGCTGCTGCACCTGGGAAACGGCTATATGCGGTGGAAAGTCGGACACGTGGGCCTCACCAGCCGGATGCTCGGCGAAAACACCGGGACCGGCGGAAGTGCGGGCGTCGGATATCTGATGGACCGGGCGACCCTGCCGTTCGCCGAACTGCGGGCGCTGCGCGGCCGGGTGCATCAGCGCAAGTCCGGCGTGGCCGGAACCACGGCGGGCCGGGGCGCCTCAGCTTCCGACTGAGGACGCTCCGGCCCGCGGGTGTAAGCGTTTCCTTTCGCTCACACAGAATGCTGCGGTTCCGAGTCCGCCCATTCCAGGATGTAACCGCGACCCCACACCGTACGCAGCTCGAGGCTGACCTTTTCGATGCGTTTACGCAATCGCAGTATGTGGAGATCCAGGGCGTTATTGGAGAAACCCACGTCGATGTCGGCCAGCGCCTGCTTCAGCTGCTCGCGGCGGACCACCTGGCGGAAGTCGTCGAGTAGGCGGTGCATCAGCGCCACCTGGGCGTTGGACATGGGAACCGACTCGCCGCCGTAGTAGAGCACTCCGGTCGGATCGAGTACGGGCACGGCGTCCGCGGTGCGCTGCCGCAGCACCGAGACCCGGGCCTCGACGTCGCAACGCGCCACCGGCGGGCGTATCCAGTCCTCGCTGGGTGCGACATCGGTCGGCGGTACGGCGCCCCCCTCCACGACCAGTAAGGCGGGCACTCCGGCTTCGCGCAGCCGCGTTCGTTCGTGGCCCTGAGCCGGCCACCGCAGGAACACGACGTCCCGGTGGCTCATAACGCCTCCTGCCGGGTAGCACCTCCTCCGGGCAATCGACTGGTAAATCGGTTGTGCGGCACTCGGCCAGGACGGAATTGAACAGTGGCAGTGACTTCCCGAACATTCGGCATGATTGCCCCCGTATCGCCGTTGCGCTGGCGTTTTATCGCTTCTGATCTGCCTGTCTGTCGATGGCCCATACATCTTGTCAACGCATGGTGTCAGTCCACGGCGGAATCCCCGAAGGCAGCGGAATACGCGTCGATGGACATGCCGGGAAATCCTCGGGCCGGTAAGGCCGCCGTTGCGGCGGGCCACACGGAACTCAGTTCGAAATTTGTCATCACCTTCAAACATTCCGTCGGTCACTGCTTCACCGTAAAGGGTGAGTACCGCTACGAAAAGGGGTCGGTCGTCACTCGATCGAAGAAGTTCGGGCCGGCGCTCGCTCCACGCCGGCAACCCCCCACCTCACCGCAGGGAGACGGGGATGCACTGGTACCCGCGGAAGGTGACGCTGGGCCGCCGGACGATCTCACCGGCCAGCTGCGGGCGTTCGGCCGCGCCGGCCAGCCAGTGGACGACGGCGCGCCCCTCGACCCGCGCCAGGGCGGCACCCAGGCAGTGGTGCGGTCCGCCGCCGAAGCTGACGTGCGGATTGGGGTCGCGGGTGATGTCGACCTCCTCGGGCCGGTCGAAGCACTCCGGATCGTGGTTGGCCGCGCCGAGCAGCAGGACCAGGATCCGGCCGGCGCGGATGGTCCGGCCGCCGATCTCGACCGGTTCCTTCACATAGCGGGCGGTGGCCTGGATCGGGGCGTCGTAGCGCAGCATCTCCTCCACGGCGCGCTCGGCCAGTTCCGGCCGCTCGCGCAGCAGCCAGAACTGCTCGGGGTGGGTGAGCAGTGCCGACCACGTGGTCGAGATCAGGTTGGTGGTGGTCTCGAAGCCCGCGAAGAACAGAAACACGACATTGTCGACGAGGGTCTCGCGGTCGAGCTCCGGGGTCTCGCGCTCCAGGGCCAGCAGATTGCCGATCAGGTCGTGGGAAGGCCGCACGGAACGCTCGTCGATCAGGGACCTGATGTAGCCGCGCAGCCACGTGACCGCCGCGTGCGCGCCCTCCCGATCCTCGGGCGGCACGTAGAGCGCGAAGGCCTTGGCGAGCTCCACGGCGTGCGGGCGCACCGCCGCCCGGTCGACGTCGGGGATGCCGAGCAGCTCGCAGACCACCGTCACCGGCAGGGGGAAGGCGAGGTCGTCGACCACGTCCAGGCGCCCGCGCTCCATCGCCGCGGCCATCAGCTCGTCGACCTGCCCGGCCACGTAGTCGTAGAGCCGCCGCATCAGGGGCGGACTGAACGACTGCTGCATGATGCGCCGCCAGAAGGTGTGCGTCGGCGGGTCCTGGTCGAGGACGATCCGCTGCAGGAAGTCGTTCGCCGGCCCGGAACCGTTGGAGAACTCGTGATACTCGGCCGGATACCGATGCCCCAGCCGGCGGTCCTTCAGCAGCTTCGCGACGTCCGCGTGGTGGGAGACGACCCACTGCCCCGCGGAGCCGCGCGCGAGCCTCCCGGCCGCCCGGAGTTCGGCGTACACCGGGTAGGGGTCGTCGAGCACGCGTGGGTCGCGGGAGTCGAACTTCACCGGAAGCTGTCGCATCCGCGTCTGCCACCTCCACCGTTGCAGTCCGGCCACCGAGCCTCGCAGAGCACCGGCGGCTCGGCGGTGAACCTGTCAGCCAACCTTCGGACCCGGCTGGGCGGCTCGGCGGCGGCCCTAATCTCGTCGCTGGTTGGAGGTGCATGATGCTGACGGACATGCCGCGGTACGTGCTCGACGACGCCAAGAAGGCAGCGGACCCGTACCCGGCCTACCAGCAGTTGAGGGAGTACGGGCCGATGTGCCGGGGCGGCCCGGGCCAGTGGGTGTTTCCGCGGCACGCCGAGGTCAGCGCGCTGCTGCGGGACCGGCGCCTGGGCCGTGAATACCCCGAGCGGTACCAGGCGTTGTCGATCGGGGAGGGCCCGGCCAACGACTATCTGCAGCGCATCGTCATCAACCGCGACGACGAGGCGCACGCCCGGCTGCGGCGCCTGCTGATCAAGTCCCTGAACCCGGCGATGGTGCGCTCGCTGGCCGGGCCCATCGGCGCGTCCGTCGACCGGATACTCGACCCGCTGGCGCAGCGCGACGAGTGGGACCTGGTGGCGGACCTGGCCGTGCCCGTACCCATGACGGTGATGAGCGAGCTGCTCGACATCCCGGCGGCCGACCGCGACATGATCGCCCGCTGGTCCACCTCGCTGGCGCAGGCCTTCGCCGTGTTCATCCCGGACGACAAGCGGCACGAGGCGCACGAGGCGGTGGCCCAGCTGCGCGCCTACTTCGTCGACCTGCTGCGAGAACGCCGCCGTCGGCCGGGGGGCGACCTGCTGTCGCGGATGCTCACCGCGGTGCGCGACGGCACCGAACCGCTCACCGACGAGGAGATCGTCGACAACGCGCTGTTCGTGTACTACGCCGGTTTCGAGACCACCACCAACATGATCGCCACCGGCGGCAACCTGCTCGTCACCCGGCCCGACATCCAGCGGCAGCTGCGCGCCGACCCGGGCGTCATGGGCACCGCCGTCGACGAGTTCATGCGCTACGACGCGCCGATCCACACCACGTCGCGCCTGGTGCTGGAGCCGATCGAGATCGCCGGCCACACCCTCCGCCGCGGACGGGTCGTGGTGCTGCTGCTGGCCTCGGCGAACCGTGACGCGTCGGCCTTCGCCGACCCGGACCGGGTGGATCTGACCCGGTCACCCAATCCGCATGTGAGCTTCGGCGGCGGCGTCCACCACTGCCTGGGGGCGGCGCTGGCGCGGATCGAGGGAACGGTCGTCTTCGAGCGGCTGATGGCGCGCTTCTCCCGTGTCGAATCGGCCGGACCGGCCCGCTGGAACCCCAGCGGCGGCGGATTCCGGTTCCCGTACTGGGCGTTCGAGAAGATTCCTGTCACTGCCCGGCCGACGTGACCGCCGCCGGCCTGTCGGCACCCTTTCATGCACGGACAGCGCTCGGTTCCAAAGGACTACGTTCGCCGCACACCGTTCCCTTCAGGAGGACTGCCGTGGCACTCGTCAACGCAGCCGGAAATGCCGTCAAGGACGCCGCGCTCGAGGATCTGCGCGGTGCCATCCGCGGCGAGGTGATCAAACCGGGCGATCCGAACTACGAAGAACGCAAGTTGATCTGGAACGGATACTTCCAGAAGAACCCTGGTGCGATCGTGCGGGTGGATGGCGCGTCGGATGTGATGAAGGTCGTGAACTTCGCGCGCGACAACGAGATCGAACTCGCCGTCAAGGGCGGTGGGCACTGCTTCGCCGGCACGGGTACGGTCGAGGGCGGCCTGCTGCTGGACACCTCCAACCTCCGCGGTATCCACGTCGATCCGCGGCGCCGCCGCGTCGTGCTGCAACCCGGCCTGTTGCAGGGCGACGTGGACGCGGAGACGCAGAGCTTCGGCCTGGCCGTCACCGGCTCGCAGGAGTCGTACATCGGGATCGGCGGCGTGACGCTCGGCGGCGGCCTGGGCTGGCTGGCCCGCTACCGGGGTCTGCTGGTCGACAACCTGATCTCCGCGGACGTGGTGCTCGCCAACGGCGAACTGGTGCGGGCCGGCGCGGACGACGACGCCGACCTGTTCTGGGCGATCCGCGGTGGCGGCGGCAACTTCGGCGTCGCCACCCGCTTCGAGTTCCAGCTCCACCCGCAGGGCGAGTGCGCGGCCGGCATCCTCGGGTTCCCGATCGACCAGACGGTGGCGGTGACCCGCCGCATCGACGAGTTCAACCGGACCGCCCCGGATGCGCTGACCACCTCGTTCGCCTTCCTGGTCGCCCCCAACGGGGAACCGGCCGTCGGCATCGGCTTCTGCCACGCCGCACCCGACGAGAAGACGGAGGGACTGATCGAGCAGATGCGCGGCCTGGGCACGAACCTCGTGCTCGACCACTGCGGTGTGATGCCGTACGTGGCGGTGCAGCGGCTGCTCGACGAGAACACGGTCGCCGGGCACCGCTACTACCCGCGCTCGTTCCTGCTGCCGTCGCTGCGGGAGGAGGCGATGCAGGTCCTTGCCGACGGGTTCGTCAGCACCCCCTCGGAGCGCAGCCTGGTGGGCGGCGCCCAGATGGGCGGAGCGATGCTGAAGGTCGGGCCGGAGGAGACGCCGTTCCCGCACCGCGACGGCTATCTGACCAGTATCCTGCCGTCCTGGACCGACCCGGCCAAGGACGAGGAGTCGGTGGAGTGGACCGAGCGTGTCTACGCCGAGCTGCTGCCGTACACCACCGACGGCGTCTACGCCAACCACCTCGGCGTCGACGCCGCCGATCGGGTCGCCGAGGCGTACGGGCAGAACTACAACCGGCTGACGAAGCTGAAGTCGGTCTACGACCCGGACAACTTCTTCCACACCAACGTGAACATCAAGCCCGCCCTCTGAGTGAGGGGGCCCCGGCGTCACCGGACGCCGGGGTGTGTCGGACGCGTCGTACGGATGAGGCCGTGGTGGCCGAGACCACCGCGGCCTCAGGCCGTTCTGGGCGTCTGCACCAGCCACTCGTGGCCGAAGGGGTCCTTCACGCGGCCCGCGCGGGCGCCGTACTCGCGGTCGGCCACCTCGAAGACGTATTCCCCGCCGGCGTCCACCATGGCGCGGGCCACCTTGTCCGGGTCTGCCACGATGAGCTGGAGGAGCACGCCGGGACGGCCGAGCCGCAGCGGGTCGTCGTCGACCGCGTCGGCGTCCTTGACCTGTACGGCCGTCGGCCCCAGCCGCAGCTGGGAGTGCACGATCCGGCCGCCGTCCTCGTGCCGCTCCTCGACCTGCGCGCCCAGCGTGCGCACGTAGTAATCGAGGGCCTGGCGGGCGTTGTTGACGACAAGTTTCGGAGTCACTGCGAGTGCCACCATGCCCACGACTCTATCCAGCCGGGGTGAATTCATGTGACAGAACCGCGGCAGATCTGGCGATCCGCAACCCCCGGAAGCGGATCTCGTGACTAGCATGGCGGCCATGCCTATGTTTCCTCGCCTGATCGTTCCCGATCCGGACCAGGCCTCGGCGTTCTACCAGGAATTCCTCGGCGCCGAGGAGGTGTTCCGCGCCCCGCCGCTCGACGACGGCCGGCCCAGCGTCATCGATCACCGCATCGAGGGCACGACTCTCAGGGTTTCACCCGCTGTCAAGGAATGGGGGTGGCTCGCGCCCAGTGACATCGGCGGATCGCCGGTCCTCATCGAGTTGGAGGCCGACGACCCCGACGCCGTCGGCGAACGCATGTCCGCGGGCGGCGCCGAAGTGATCGTGCCGATCGAGAACCGCCCCTACGGCAAGCGCTCGGGCCGTATCCGCGACCCGTTCGGCCACCTGTGGATCCTCACCGGCGAGCTGAGGTGAGCCGGGGCGTCTGGTGAGCCGGGCCAGCCGCCGGCTCATGCGGCCTGGTCGGTCGGCGGCCACGGGGCCAGCCGGTAGCCGAAGCCCTGCTCGCTCTTCTTGATCCCCTGCTTGATCGCTATCGGCAGGGTGAGGTCACGCATCATCCGTTCCCACCAGTGCCGCGGCGTCATCACGGAACCCATGCGCTGTGCCTGCTTCAACATCTTGGCCACGCGGGCGCGGCGGTCGGCCTGGAAGGCCGTGAACGCGGCGGTGGCGTCGGGCTCCCGCCGCATGGCGGCGGTGAGTTCGTACGCGTCCTCCAGGGCCAGCGTCGCCCCCACTCCGAGGTGCGGCTGGATCGCGTGGGCGGCGTCCCCGATCACGATGGCGGTGCCGCGGTGCCAGCGCTCCAGCAGCGGCACCTCGTACACCGGCCAGCGCCACACCGTCCCCACCGAGGCCCGGATGATCTCGCCGAGTTCCCTGGGATCGGTGCGGTGGCGTTCGACCAGCGCGTCGATCCACGCGGAGTTGGGGAGGTCGGCGAGCTCGCCGATGGTTCGCTCCTGCAGTTCGTAGTGGTTCTCGAACCAGAGGATCTGCCCGGGGCGGATGACCTGGTAGCCGAAGAAGCCGTGCAGCCCGAAGGTCATGTGGAACAGGCCGTCCACCTTGTAGTGGTCGGAGACCTCCGACAGACCGCCGGAGCCGACCACGCCGGCGTACCGCGGGGGCGAGGCCTCCGGAAGTACGTGTGGCCGGACGCCGGAGTGCACCCCGTCGCAGCCGACCACGATGTCCGCCTCCGCCTCGGATCCGTCCGCGAAGCCCAGTTGCCAGCTGCCGTCGGGCCGCTCCCGCAGCGACTTCAGCCGCTTGTCCAGGTGCAGCTCCACCCCCTCGGCGACGGCCGCCTCGCGCAGCCCGGCGCTCAGCTCGCCGCGCATGATGTTCGTGGTGCTCTCCGGGTTGTTCGCGAGCCAGCGGCCCTTGTGGTTGCGGAAGGTGATGCCGTCGCAGACCGTCCCGGTCTTGAGCGCGGCGTCCGCGATCCCCAGCTCCTCCAGCACGGCCCGCCCGAGCGGGGCCAGGTTGAAGAACGAGCCCACGTCCTGAACCCGCTTGGTGTAGGCCTCGTAGAGCGTCACGTCGTATCCCGAGCGTGCCATGCCGACCGCGCATGTCGGTCCGGCCACCCCGCCTCCCACGACAGCCACATTCCGGCCGGTCCCAGGTCCACTCATGTCGGGCTCCTCGCCGCCGATCGTCTCAGCACTGGTGACAGTCAGCGTAGGAACTCGCGGCAACCGCAAGCCGACTGTTGTCGCGAATCTTTCGGCGTGCCCCCGACGCGGCGAAGCCGCCGCAAAGGTTGAGGAAACAGCGCCACCCCGGAAAACCCTTCGAGGCGGCCTGCCGGCGCGCCCACCGCATGAACTCTGTGGCAATTTCCTCGACATCGCTCCTGGTCATCGAGGAAATTTGGGCACGATGGGAAGACACCCACTCCAAGCCGTCGAGACGTCATGCAACGGTCGAACAGATCCCGAATCGTGCCCGAACCCAGCAGTAAGGGAAAGGAATTCCACCGTGAGTCTGTCGCCCGAGGGGAAACGTTTCGCGACGGCTACGGAAGTGGCCGTCACCGGAGGCTCCGGATTTATCGGCGGTCATCTGGTAAGGGCGCTGAGCAAGTGTGGCCGAAGGGTGGTCGTCGTCGACTTATCCGTCCCCCGACAAGAAATCCTCGACCTGCCGGGAGTGCGGTACGCCAAAGCGGATCTGCGAGACTTCGGCGACGTGCTGCTGGCCCTGCAGGGCACCGACACCGTCTTCCACCTCGCCGGCAACGCGAGCGGGACGCTGTCGGTGGAGCAGCCCCGCTTCGACTTCGAGGTCAACGCGGTCGGCACCTCGAATATCGGCAACGCGGCCGCGCTGCTCGGAGTGCGCAAGCTGGTCTATCTGTCCTCGGCGATCGTCTACGGCACGCCGCAGCACACCCCGATGACGGAGCATCACCCCACGCGGCCGTTCCTCCCGTACGGCGCCTCCAAGCTCGCGGGCGAGCTGGCCCTGTGCAGCCTGCACGACGCCCTGGGGCTGCCCGTGGTCATCGGCCGCTCGTTCGTCGTCTACGGACCCGGCGAGGACCCGAGGCGCGCCGGCGGCGAGGTCTCGCAGTTCCTGCGCTGGCAGCTCAACCGCCTGCCGATCCCGCTCGTCGGGGACCGCGACCGCAAGACCCGCGACTTCATCCACGTCAGCGACCTGTGCCAGGCCCTGATCACTCTGGCGGAGGCGGGCACGGACGGAGAGATCTACAACCTCGGCAGCGGCCGTGAGGTGTCCATGCAGCAGTTGGCCGACGCCGTGGCCGAGGCGACCTGCCGCCCGGCGCGGCTGGAGGCGGACACCACCCGGCTGGAGGACAGCTTCCGGCTGGTGGCCGACGTTTCCAGGCTCAGCGGGCTCGGCTTCAAGCCGGAGTACGACCTCGCCTCCGGACTGCGCGGCCTGGCGGAGCATCTCGGGCCGCACCCCGAACTGCCGTCGGTCACCGCCGTCTTCCGCAGGGGACCGGCCGCCGGCGGACCGGCGGCTGAGGAGCCCGCGAAGGCCGGGGCGGAGGTCACGGCGTGCTAGCGGCGAAGGGCGGCAAGCCGGTCATGGCCGAGGGCGATGTCGCACCCTGGCCGTACATCGTCGAGGAGGACCGCCGCGCGGTGCTCAGGGCCATGGACGACGCCACGCCGTGGCACTGGCCCATGGGCACCGTGCAGGACCTGGAGGCGGCCTGGTCCGAGGCCACCGGCATGCCCCATGTGCTGGCGGCGAACTCGGGTACCGCGGCCCTGCACATGGCAGTGACGGCGGCCGGTGTGGAGCCGGGCGACGAGGTGATCGTGCCCGCCGACACCTTCCTGGCCACGGCCTCCTGCGTGCTGCAGGCCAACGCCGTCCCGGTCTTCGTGGACACCGACCCGGTCACGCTGAACATCGACCCGGAGAAGATCTCCGAGCGCGTCACGGACCGCACGAAGGCGGTCATCGCCGTCGACCTCAACGGGCTTCCGGCCGACTACGATCGGCTGCGCGAAGTGGTGGACCGGCACGGGCTGACGCTGATCGAGGACGCCGCCCAGGCGCACGGCGCCACCTACCGCGGCCGTCCGGTCGGGGCGCTCGCCGACCTGAGCGCCGCCAGCCTCAACGGCTCCAAGCCCCTGTCCGCCCTGGGTGAGGGAGGACTCTTCGCGACCCGCGACGCCGAGGAGTACCGGCTGGCAAGCCGGGTCCTGATGTTCGGCGAGGAACTTGCCGGACAGGGGCGGGACTACAATGCGCGCATCATGGGCTGGAACTACCGCATCGACGTGCTCGCCGCCGCTTTCGCCCGCTCCCAGCTCACCCGGCTCCCCGCGATGTCGGCCGTACGCGAGGCCAATGGCGCCGCGCTCACCGCAGCACTCCGGGAAATTCCGGGCCTACGGCCGCAGACGGTTCCGGACGACCGTACCCACGTGTATTTCTTCTACCCGATTCTCGTGGATCCCGAGGAGTACGGAGTGGCCGAGATTCCCGTGGCGGCGTTCCGTGACGCCGTGCTGAAGGCGGTGAGTGCCGAAGGACTGGGAATCATGCGCTGGCAGCATCAGCCGGTACCCGCGCAGACGCTTTTCCAGGAAAGGCGCGGCTACGGAAAAGGATGTCCGTGGACCTGCGGCCATACCCGGCCCGGATGCGAATACCGGGCCCAGGAGTATCCGGTCGCCCAGGACGTCTGCGAACGCCGGCTCGTACTCGGGCAGAGTTTCAGCTCCCTCGGGCCGCCCAACGGACTGGACACCATGGCCACATTCGCCGATGTCTTCACGAAGGTACTGATCGACGAGCGCGACGCCCTGATCGGCCTGGCGCGTGACGAAGCCGCTCGTGTCGGCTGAAGCCGCCGAGCAGCAGCGGCACGGCTCGCCTCCCCGGCAGGTGCGGGCGGCGCGGGCCGCCGTCGCCGCGGTGTTCTTCCTCACCGGCACCGTCTTCGCCACCTGGGCCTCCCGGGTGCCGGCCGTCCAGGAGCGGCTCGGCATGTCTGCCGGGGCGCTGGCGCTCGCGCTCGTCGGGCTCAGCGTCGGCGCGGTGGCGGCGCTGCCCGTCGTGGGCGGCCTGGTGGCGCGGTACGGCAGCCGGCCGGTGCTGCTGGTCGGCGCCGTGCTGTACGCGGGCGGGTTGCCCGTGCTCGCCGTGGCGCCCAACCTGCCCCTGCTGGCGCTCGCCCTGGCGGCGTTCGCATGCGGCAACACCGCCGTGGACGTCACCATGAACACGCAAGGCGTGCTGGTGGAGCGGGCCTATCGGCGGCCGGTCCTGGGGGGCTTCCACGCGATGTTCAGCCTCGGCGGCATCGTCGGCGCCGCCGCCGGGAGCGTGGCCGCCGGCCACGGAGTCGGCGCCGGGCCGCACTTCCTCGTCACCGGGCTGGTGGCGGCGGTCGCCTTTCTCGCGGCCATGACGATCCTGTTCCCGGATCCGCCGGACGCCACGGACCCGGGACCGGCCCTGGCGCTGCCCAAGGGCGGGCTGTGGATCCCCGGCCTGATCGCGTTCTGTGCGCTCATGGGCGAGGGGGTGCTGAACGACTGGGGAGCGGTCTACCTCCACGACGCCGCCGGAGCCGGCACCGGCACCGCCGCCGCCGGCTTCGCCGTCTTCTCGGCTGGCATGGTCGCCGGGCGGCTGGCCGCCGACCGTATCCGGGCCCGCACCGGAACCGTCCGCTTCATGCTGGCCTGCGGGCTGGTCGCGGGGCTCGGTGCTGCCGTGGCGGTGGCCGTGGCCGCCCCCGCGTCCGGGCTGCTCGGCTACGCGCTGCTCGGCCTCGGCCTGGCGGCGGTCGTCCCCGTCGTCTTCAGCCACGTGGCCGAGCAGCACCCGGACCGGCCGGGCCCGTCGATCGCCGCCGTCTCCGCCGTCGGATACGGCGGCTTCCTCGCCGGCCCGCCGGTCATCGGGGCGCTCGCGGAGGTCGGGGGTCTGCGCGTCGCGATGCTCATCCCGGTCGTGCTCATGGTCGCGATGACGCTCCTGGTCCGGCGGCTGGACACCACGCGGGCCAGAGGCTGACCCGGCCTCGCAACGGAGGGGCACACGAGCTGAACTTCGGTTTCCCGACGCGGCTCGCGCTCCTGCCGCGTCGCATGCTCCACGGCGGCTCGCGCCCGTGCCCGGACCAACGGGTGCGGGCGCGAGCCGTCGCCCGCCAGTTCCGGCTGGAACAGCGAGGCGAGGAAGAAGGGACGGCCGGGCAGTTCGGCGATGCGGACGTGCACGTCCTCGTCGTGTCCGCAGAAGCGCAGGCCGTGGGCGCGCAGGGTGTCGAGGTGGCGTGGAGTGCCCCCCGAAATTCCGGCACCTGGACGCTGGATGCTTCGTCATCCAGGGGAAGTGGTCCATGGCGGCAAAGCGGAAGAACCACCCCGAGGAGTTCAAGCGGGATGCGGTGGAGCCGGCGCGTTCCTCTGCGGACCGGTCCTTCACGGATATCGCCCAGAGTCCGGGCATCCCTCCGGAAACGCTGCGGAAGTGGATCCGCGACGACAAGGCCCGTGGCGGAGCAGGGGAGGCCCCATCGCGTCGACGTGTCCAGCTCTGCCCTCCGCTTCCTCGCCCGACGACTGCGGGAACACCGCCGCATGCTCGAGACCCGATGGCGGCGGCTGACCGCGGGCCGCCAGGCCCTGCTCACCCTCGCCCACCTCCGCGGCGGGCAGACGCACGCCCGGCTCGCAGCCGGCTTCGGCGTCGGAACCACCACCGTCTACCGCTACGTCGCCGAGGCCGTCGATCTCCTGGCGCCCTCGCCGCTGCCCTGGCCGAGGTGGCACGGGCCGCCTCGACGAAGGCGTTCGTCCTCCTCGACGGCACGCTGCTGCCCATCGACTGGGGGCACCTCCCGGCCGAAGGCCGGGGAGATCGCCGCAGACCGGCCGTTCTGTTGAGTCGGCACGGAGCGCGGTGCCGATGTTGCCATCGGTCCGTTTCTCCGTGCCGCTCGCCGAACCCGGCGTGCGGCTCTCACCGCACCGGGCTCTCCACGGTCTCTGTCGTTCAGGCGTGGTTGAGGGTCCAGGGGTTGGGGATTGTGTTGCCCCGGTAGCGATAGCGGGTGACCGCGATCGAGACCATGGGGAACAGTTCGATCCCGTCCGCCGAGAGCTTGTGCCACCGGCCGTTGCGGTCGGTGAAGCGTCGGCGGACGTCCTTCCACCTCCAGCGATGCAGCACCATCCACCAGCTGGTCACCCGTCGCCATACGAAGTGGTCCAGGGCTTTCAGCGTGGTCTTGCATACCGCGTGCTTGAAGTAGTTGACCCAGCCGCGCAGAATCGAGTTGATCCTCTTCAGCACGGTCCCCGGGTCCTGCTGCGACGTTCTGTTCGTCAGGGCACGGATCTTGTCCTTCAGCTGCCGGATGGGCCGGTCGGCGATGAAGGTGTAGACGTACCACTTGTTCGAGCCTCGCTTGCGGCGCCACTGGATGTGGAACCCCAGGAAGTCGAACCCGTCCGACATGTGCACGATCTGGGTCTTGGCCGGTGACAGCCGCAGCCCGAGAGGGTGCAGTACGTCGGCGATGTCCTCGCGCAGGCGGGCGACGTCGTCACGACTGCCGTCGACCAGGACGACGAAGTCGTCCGCGTAGCGGACGATGCGCCAGTTCGCGCGGCCGTGGTGGCGATGGTGTGCCCGCCTGCCTCTGGTGGACATCCGCCCGCCCGGCTCCCACGGCTCCATCACGTGCTCGTCGAGCGCGGACAGGGCGATGTTCGCCAGCAGCGGGGAGAGGATGCCGCCCTGCGGGGTGCCGGTGAAGGTCTCCTCGCGACCGCCGCCCTCAGTCAGGACACCGGCCTTGAGGAACGCCTTGACCAGCCGCAGCACGCGCTTGTCCTTGACCCTTGCGCGCACCCGGTCCATCAGGGCCGTGTGGTCGATGGAGTCGAAGCACGCCTCGATGTCCGCGTCCAGCACCCAGCGATAGCCGTGGGTGCCGTAGCGGTGGATCTCGGCGATCGCGTCGTGTGCGCGCCGCAGGGGCCGGAAGCCGTAGGAGACCGGCAGGAAGTCGGCCTCGAAGATCGGTTCCAGCACCAGCTTGAGGGCCGCCTGGACCACCCGGTCGGAGACGGTCGGGATGCCGAGCCTGCGCACCTTCCCGCTCCCGCCGGGCTTGGGGATCTTGCGTTCGCGTACCGGCAACGGGCGGAATTCACCCGTCTTCAGTACGCGTCGCAGGTCCTCCAGGTAGCCCGGGAGGCCGAGTTCCTGCTCGACGTTGACGACGGTGAGGCCGTCCGCGCCCGGCGTTCGGGCTCCCTTGTTGCCCGCGACCCGTTCGAACGCCACGAGCAGCGTCGCCGGATCGCATACGAGGTTGAACAGATCGTCGAACCTGCGGCCACGGTCGGCCGCCGCCCAACGGTGAAGCTTGGCCTGCATCCCCGATACCCGCTGGTGAGACCCCCGCGGGGCCTCAGGAGCACTGCTGTTCAGCAGCGCGTCTTTCGGCATTGCAGCCTCCTTCCCTTCTCGAAACCGCTGCCGCCCTTCCCCATGTGCCAGGCTCTCCCCGGCTCGGAGTACTACGGTGGCTCCGCCCCGCCCCGGCCCGGTCGGCCGACGGTGGACCCAGCCCTCCCGCCGTGCTGGACACGCGGCAGGAGGGCGGGACCGGGACGGTTCCCGTGTTCGCTCGTTGTTCGATCGTCGGAGTAGGAGCCCGGCTATGCCCCCGCGGCCTCGCCACGGCTACCCCGCAGCACTTCACCGTGGCCTCCCCGCGCGACCGAAGTAGACCGCGCGGAAAGTTCCCCGCCGGCCGAATATCCAGCGGGGACGCACCGCATCCAGCCCTCATCCACCAGGTTCGAGCTGGCGTGCCTTAAGGAGGCGTAGACGCCGGTTCCTCGCGTACTCCTCTCCGTCTCGCTTGCCGAACCCGCCCCATCTGGCAGTACTGGCACGTCCCGGCTTTGTCAGGGCTGCTTCCCGCCCTCCCCGGCACCTCCCGGGTCAGGCTGCCCTCAGCTTCAACCGTCCTGCTGCGACAGGACGGCGGCGGCGGTCTTTCACCTCCACTCGAACAACAAGCGCCTCACGGCGCACACTCCGGCAAACACAAGAGACACGGGATGAACGTGCAGGTCATCGCCGATCCCTTCGGCCGACTGCTGTGGGCCTCACCGGCCCTGCCCGGGGCCGGCCACGACATCCGCGCGGCCCGCGAGCACGGCATCATCGACGCTCTCGCCCAGGCGGGCGTCCCGTGCCGGGCCGACAAGGGATACCGCGGTGCCGGCGGGACGGTCCGTGTCCCCCACTGAGGCCGGTGGGAGGCGCTTTCGTCAGGCCAGCAGGCAGTCAACCGGTCCCACGCGAAGATCCGGACCCTCGTCGAGCAGGCCGTCGCCACCCTCAAGTCCTGGCGGATCCTCCGTAAGCTCCGCTGCTCGACCACCCCGCATCACCAGCCTCGTTCAGGCGGTCCTCTGCCTGCATCTGACCAGCTCGGACTGAGCATGGAAAAGGCTCAGCGTTCTGTGGCCTCAAGGTCGGCTTGCTCCTTGATACCGACCGGAAACTCAATGGGGACTTCGGCTCGACATCGGTTTCTTGAGGAGCTGGTGGCGCCCGACGCGTGCTACCGCCAAGCGTCACCGCGCGGGTGAAACAACAAGGGTGCAGATCCAATCGGGGTGTTGTTGATCAGGCCGCGAGTTTGAGTCGGTCGCGTGCCTGGTGGTTGCGGGCGAACTCCTGCTGCTCGTGCCAGGCCCAGTAGGTGCCGAAGTCGCCGTTGGTGCGCAGGGCACGAAGCTTGAGCACGGCCTCAGCGCCGGACAGGCCCCAGCGGGCTCCGGTGATGTCCAGGCGGTCTTTGACCAGGTGGCGGCAGGCGCCCTCGATGATGCCGGTGGCGATCGGCCAGCCGCGTTCGAGTGCGATGTCGTAGCGCAGGTAGTCAGCCTTGTTGCGCAGGTAGCCGACGGCGTCGTCGATTCCCTTGCGGCGGTTCTTCTCCAGCTTCGCGGCGCGGGCGGCCGCCTGGAGCGCGGCGGCGACCTGCTCGGCACCGCCGCCGAGGATGGCGCGGGCGTGGCGGGCGACCCATGCCTCGGCGGCCGGATCGCCGGAGCCGTGCAGGCACCAGGCCGCGCTTTAGAGGTATTCGAGCACGTGGATGAGGTCGATGACGATGTGTACCTTCCCGCCCCGGCGCTTGGCTTCGGCGGTAACGAGGTCGAGTTGGTGGCGGGCCCCGTCCACGAGCACGACCCAGCACCGGCGGTGTTCGGGGTCGCGGTGCTCGGCTTGGTCGAAGGCGGCGGCCACGACCTGCGCGGCGGTGTCGTGGATCGAACCGGTCAGCCACTTGGACCTGGCCTTCGGCCCGGGACGGCGGCGCCGCCACCGCGACACCCAGCTGTGCAGCGTTCCGTAGTGGACACCGAGCTCCTCGGCGACCTCCGGGAGCGGCCTGCCCGTCTCGATCACGATGCGTACAGCACCCTCGCGAAACTCAGGCGTATACGCCCGTTGCTTGGACCCCATGAATCTCGACTTCCCCTGCAATCACGGAATCCACGCTACGAGGGGAGGGACACGCGCCGGTGAGTCCGGCAGCGTGGTCACGCTCGTGCTGGCGGGCCAGCGCCGCGAGACGAGCCGCATGATGGCCGGGGCCGGCATCGAGCCGACCGTCACCAAGGTGCGCTCGGGCGCGGCGGAGCTGAGCCGGATCACCGGCGCCGAGGCTCCCTCGGGCACCCCGCTCGACGGCGGGCCCGCCGTTCCCCGGCCCAAGAACACCAGCGCTCCGCTTCCGCGGCCTCGGCACCAGCAAGGACACCAACGCTCCGCTTCCGCGGCCTCGGCACCAGCAAGGACACCTCCCGCGGCGCCGGCGGCAAGTCCCGAAAGGCCGGCGAGGTCCGCGAGCTCGCCGAGGGCCCGCAAGGCCGCCCTCGTGCGTCGCAACGGCTGAGAGCCGTTGCCCTGGCAGCGAATCTCCTGGCCACGGGATCGACAACCCTCGGCCCGGCCCGAAGCCCGTCCTGCGCCCCCCACCTACGAAGCGAACGCCCTCGACCGCGAGAGGGATACCCGCCGAAACGGAGCAGGATGATGTTGCCGGCGCCCCGCACTGCGCCCGGCATGACAAGCTGTGCTTGCCCACTCCCCGAACCCAGGAGGTCACCATGACCGCAGAGCCCGCAACTACGGAAGGTTCGGAGCCGGCTGCCCCCGAGACGTCCCCTCTGGCGCCGGACAACGACGGCAACTATGACCTCAAGCGCAAGTTCCGTGAAGCCCTGGCGCGCAAGCGCGGTGCGCAGGCGGACGCGGCCGATGTTGCCGCCAACCCGAATGCGTCGAAGGTGCGTGCGGCGCACGGCCCGGCTGCGAGCCAGCGGTCGTTCAGGCGTAAGAGCGGCGGCTGAGTCGATCAGTCCCGCGGTCCGGCTGCTTCACCGGCACTCTGCGCGCTATCCATTCGCGCGCCCGGTGCCGTGGCTCGCAACGTGCGCATGTCCGTGTGCGCGTTGCGGGCGAGGCGTAGTCGGCGGTATCGCCTGCGGGAGGGCCCAACTGAGGCCAGCGAGGGTCGGTGGCGCCGCCGCACCGGCATTCTCGGCGGACGTCCGGCCGCCCACCGAAAGGTGGAAAACGGTTCCCCGTGACATGCCTTCAGGCCGCTTCACAGCACCACCGCGCGGGTGCCCGCGGCGGCGGCCGCGGCCGGGGAGACGAACCGCTGCCGGTCGAACGGGGCGGGGTCGCCGTCGAAGGCGAAGCTCCAACCGGGGCCGGCCCGGCCGACCGCCACGAGAGCCCTGTCGTCGTAGGACGAGAACTCCCTCTGGTTGTCCAGCGACCTGTGGCGCGCCTCCCAGAGGGTCATGGGCTCGTTCAGCACGGGGCCGTCCCCGTCCGCGAGACGTCCGGGCAACTCCTTTGGCTCCACACCCTCCACCAGGACGAAACGGTAGGACGTGCGGTGGTTGCCCGGGTCGGGCTCCGCGAGCCACGCCAGGTCACCCGGGTCGAGCCCGGCCATCGGCCCCGGTGCCTCACCCACCTGCCCGCCCCTCGGCGTGGACAGCAGCTCGCGGCCCCGCTCCGGGGTCAGCAGCGGCCCGAGCACCGGGTCGGCCACCCACCCCAGCGGCGCCAGGAGGTCCGGTCCCAGCGGCTCCCACAGGGGCAGGACGTCCATCAGAGTCCGCCAGGCCCCGTCGGTGTCCCCCCACCGCGCCAGCTCCCGTGCTCGCTCCACCGCCTCCCCGAACGGTCCGGCCGCCGTGTACCGGTACGTGCCGCTGCGCACCTGCTCCAGCGTCGCGTAAGCCAGTGACACCAGGTCCTCGTCGGCGCCCCGCAGGTGGAACCTCAGCGTGGAGTCGTCCCGGTACGAGTGCGCCGCGTGCTCGGCCACCAGCGGTGGCAGCAGCTCGGGCGCGTACCGCGGGTCCGTCACCAAGTGCTCGAAGTACACCATGGAGGTCTGTCCGAGCAGGCGGCGTATCTGGTCGCCCAGCCCGGCGGCCCGCGGCCTGCCGTACCCCTTGGCCTCGTCCAGCGCCTTCACGGCCCGTTCCCAGCCACCGCGCAGCGCCTCCAGCCGGGCCTCCTCCACCAGGGCGTCCAGCTTTCGCGTCGTGTCGTTGACGAACACCGGCTCCCCGTCGCTCCGGCGCGCCCGCAGGCTGTGGAACTCCCGGTGCATGTCCCGCATGTACTCGAGGAAGTTCGCGTGCCGCTCCGGTGGCGCGGCCCGCCAGCCCGCCCATGTGTACACGGCCCACTCACCGTCCTCGTCCACGTCCTTGGGATCCATGAGGACGTAGGTGCTGTCGGACTCGACGTCGAGCTGCAGCCCGCGTCGCCAGAGGTCCGCCTCCCGCCGCTCCTCGGGCCCGGCGTCCTCGTCCAGGTCCTCCTCGAAGATGTCCGCGAGTCCCGACTCGTCGTCGTGCCAGCGCGCCTCCGCGCTCCCCGCCAGCAGCCACACGAACCCGCCCGCGTGCCGCCACCCGTTGCTGACCTTGAGGAACTCCCGGTACGACGGGGGTATCCGCCGGCCGAGGCGCTCCTCCATGGCGGCGATCCGCTCCTCGGACGCGGGTGGGAACCCCAGCCACCGCGCCCGCCGGGCGGCCTCGTCGTCCTGGCCCCGCGTCTCACCATCCGGCAGGGAACCTGCCCACTCCTCGCTCCATCCGAGCAGGAAGGGCCGCCAGTCGAATGTCGTGGTGTCCGTCATGCGCCCGATGCTGCCACCCGTCACTGACAGTGCTCCGCTGCCTGCCGCGGCCAAGGACCCTCGCGTACGCGACCAGCCCGGCAGGCTGTGCCGGCGTGCTCGCGCCCTGCTCGGGCGATGGAGAAGTCGGCGAACTCCCATGTCGGTGAAGGCGGGCCAAGGCCGTGGGCGCGTCTACCCCCGTCCCGGAAGCAGGTGTGCCCCAGTGCACGGGTGAGGCACCATCTGCTGCTCGCTCGTGCCGGAGTTCCGGACGGCGAACAGCTCTCGCGCGTCCTACCGGTACTGATGCACGACGGATGCTGCGGTCGACGTGGGGGTGCGGGCACCGGAGACGCCGGGGCAGCGGAAGAGACCGGTTGACTGTGCGCGAGACGGTCACCATGACGGTGCCCACCTGCCCGACCGGCACGTTTCAAGCCGTACTGGCCACGATCCAGTGCCAAGGGTTGCCCTTGGCCATGGACCCGAACTCGCCGGCCACCGACCAGCCGGTCATCCATCCTCCTCCGCCATGGTTTTTGCCCGGCAGGAACACGTACACAAGGGCCTTCGGGCGCTCTTGCAGCTCTCGGTGCACTTCTCGCGGGGTTGTACTCACGCCCTACCATGATCACCTTGTGTCGTCGCATCAATGTGTTCGCGACGGTCAAGAAGTGTCGGGTCTTGCCGGGGATCTTGGGGAGCTGGGTTTTCACAGGTCCCGGGGGTGCCGATAGCTGCTTGAGCGGTCGACGTTGGTCGTCATTGGCCCTCACTGAGCGGCCTCGGACGGTCCAGAGGCGGCCCAGCTCCGGTGCCTCACACTGCTCTCATGCGTGTGGAGAACAGATCCCAGATCCTTGCCTTCCGCCTTGCTGTAACGGTGCTTGCGTTGGCCGCATCACCGGTTCTGCTGGTTACCGGGGGGCCACTCCGGCAGCTGTACCTACGCCGTGTCCACCAGACCGGCAGAGCGCTGATATGCAAGGAAGAGGGCTGGGTCACGCTCGCATACTTCGTGACGACGAACTGGGCCGTATGGACGTGCTGTTGGCCCACGGATCAGCTACTCAGGAAGCTCGGCCGGTAGAGGAGGCAACGACTCGACTCGCTGCGATGACAACCACTTCAGGAGTTCGATCAGAGGGGCGCCACGGCACTCAGGGACGTGAGACGCAAAGCCGTCGCGGGCCGTTCATGGCTGCTGCTGTCTGGCGTCGCTGATGCCAAGCCTGGATGTCAGGGCGAGACCGAGGCCTCGGACATCGCCCGGTGGTAGAGTCCCGCTCTTCGCCAGGTTCCCCTGCGCGGAGTCCCCGCGGTAGGTCATACCATGTCCGATCCTCTTGACCCCGATCCGTACACAAAGTGGCAGCACGCGCTGGCCGAGGCTGACCGGGTCTTCGCGTCACCTCCCGAACTCGACCGCCCGGTGGACGGCTGCACTTACTGCACCCCGGAGTCGGAGCTGCGCCTTCTCGGTGGCGACCCCGCTGCCGTACCAGACGATCTCCTCGGGCATTTCATGCGTGAGGTCGTCAGCCACTGGGAAACGGACCAGTACTCCGTCCTATGGCGTCGTCTCATCCCCCGTGCGCTGCGCTACTGGGGGCCGGAGGGCCATGGCGCCGATCCGTCCGGGGAAATCGGTCATCTCGGTCGGCGCGGGGCCAAGTTCGTTGACTGGTCTGCGCCCGAACGTGCCGTTGTGGAACAGGCCTTTCGAGCGCTGCTGGCGATCGCTCTGGTTGACGGTCGGCCCCCTTCGGACATCGCTGACCTTTTGGAGGGAATCGCCCATGCGACGGGTGGTCTGAAGCCGTGGCTGGAGCACATTGCTGGGCTTGCCGGCCCGAGGCGGACGCCGGGCTCGTCCGCCTCGCCCTCGACTGGGCGACCAACCTTCTCTGGGAGGAACTCCGGTTCACGTGGTGGTACGACGGCGACCCTCAGGTGATCGCCGCCTGGCTGCCCACCCAGCGAGCCCGCATCGCCACCTTCGCCACGCGGCATCCGCGCTGCAAGACCGCAGCCGACGCGCTGATCGCGGTCGATCGACTCCGAGCCGGTCACCATAGCCCATGGCTGTACCCGTACGGCATGGGCGAGTTGCTCAGGCTGGCCCCATGGGCAGACTGAGGTGTCGTCGGTCAGTACCGGTCGATGTTTCCTGCCACAGACGGCATCAGCCGCGCGTATCCTCTCTTTAGGAGAGCGGTTGGGTGATCAAGGGGCTGGCCTGCGGGTTCCCCGCCTTGCATGAGGGTCGACGGGGCTTCGGGTGTCCCGGGGAATCCACCCGGGCGCGCAGCTGGGGCGGGCGAAGCCGACCGGATTTGAACCGGCGTCCTCGCGATTTTGGAGACCGCGCGCGACGACCTCTGCGCTACGGCTTCGCCCGGCGGGGATCCTAGCCCACCGCGTTTCGGACAGACCCGGCTTCCGGCACTCCCGGCCTGCGGGGCTGAAAGACAGCCGAAGATCGCGTCATCGTCCACGACTTCAACCTAGCTGCCTCAGTAGGTGGTGACTCCGGTGCAACCGCAGACGGAGACCAACACTCTTTCCAACTGTGTTGGCGGGAGGTTGGGCTGTGTGCGTGGGCGTTCACCTGGGCTCATAGTCGGCTGGTCGTCGGCGCCTGGACGGCTTCGGGTCCCGCCTGAACGGCCGTGCACGGCGCTGAATGAGAAGGAAACTGAGACGGTGGCACATGGGCTACGCCGCTTCCCAGCCGAAGCGATCCTCCAAGGGGTCCGGGCTGAGGTAGGCGTAGCCGGCACCGTGGGCGAAGTTCAGGGAGTACGGCCCGTCTTCGACGGGGTCCGCCATGCGGAAGAAGAAGCGCCACGGGGCCTCGACACCGGCCCAGTCGGGATAGGCGGGCCGACCTCCGAGGTAGTCGTCGGCGTCGACCATGCCGTACTTCTCCCACCCCTGCTCCACCTCGTCCGGTACCGGCGTCAAGTCGATCCGGAACTCGACCGGTACGTGCTCCTCGTCGGGGCCTTCTCGCCAGAGCGAACCGATGTTCCTTGCAATCTTCGAGTTCAAGGCGTGCCGTTGTACAGTGAAGAACGCCTTCGACCTGCGACAAGCAGGCAGGGAGCCGTATTCAGGGAGTTTCGAGTGTTTCGTACTCTGTTCAAGTCCAAGATCTAGCGTTTAGGTGTTTCCGCAGGTCAGAGCCCTGATCGTCGCCTCCGGGTCAGCAAACGGTCAGCATCGGGCCGGACGGTGTCCGGCTTGCTGACCTGCCCCCGGGGCAGGGATCTGCTGCCCCGCCCGGCGCCCTGCTCGGAAGGCTTGATACGTGGCTCGACAGCTCGCCCGTGGGGTTGGGTCCTTTTTCAAGGAGTGTGGTTGTTTCAGGCCGACCCGGGTGCCCGCACCCGTACACGATCCGTTTCCGGAACGGGCTGGGGAAACAGTGTGAGGAAGGCGGCTTCGGCACGCAGGACGACGCGATCGAACGCCTCACGCAGATCTATGCGGAGAGAAGGAGAACAGCGCCATACGTTGCTGAGGCCCGCCGCGAACTCGGGCAGCAGACGGTCGCGGAATACGCGAAGCAGTGGCGGCCCCGGCAACGCCGGATGACCGAGCTGAGTTCACGGCAGGGTCAGGCCGACGACGGCCGCCTCACGCGGGCGGTGCCGGCCAGCGTGGGCGTGGAGGCGGGAAGGTCGTCCTGCCGGGACGGCGTCGAGCCGCTCCCGGCAGCCGCTCGACCCGGTGCTCGGTGGGCACGGCCGCGGATGACCGGACGTGGCGGGTGAGCGCATCGGGCCCCAGGCAGGTGGGTCCGCACGGTGTCGAGCGGGAGTCACCGGGACTCGGTGGGGGTCTCGGCGCGGCCGCGGGCCCCACCGGCGACGTTCCCAGGGACCGCTGCCTCGCCGAGGGCGACGGCGAACCCCCGGCGCACTGGCGCACCGGCGACGCCACCGCCGCACTCAGCCGGAGAAGCGCGCCATCCACGCCTCGACCTCGTCCGCGGCGCGCGGCAGGCCCGCCGACAGGTTCTCGTGGCCCTCGTCGGTGACGACCAGGTCGTCCTCGATCCGGACACCGATGCCGCGCCACTCCTCGGGCACCGTCAGGTCGTCCGCCTGGAAGTACAGGCCCGGCTCGACGGTCAGGCACATGCCCGGCTCCAGCACGCCGTCGACGTACTCCTCCGTGCGGGCCTGCGCGCAGTCGTGGACGTCCAGGCCCAGCATGTGGCCGGTGCCGGCCATGGTGAAGCGGCGCTGCAGGCCGAGCTCGTACGCGCGGTCGACGGGACCGTCGATGAAGCCCCACTCGACCAGCCGGGCCGTCAGGTGGCGCTGGGCCGCCTCGTGGAAGTCGCGGTACGGGGCGCCCGGCTTGACCGCCGCCATGCCGGCCTCCTGGGCCTCGTACACCGCGTCGTAGATCTCGCGCTGCAGGGGTGTGAAGGTGCCGCTGATCGGCAGCGTGCGGGTGACGTCGGCGGTGTAGAGGGAGTGCGTCTCCACGCCCGCGTCGAGCAGCAGCAGGTCCCCCGGGCGCACCGGGCCGTCGTTGTCCGTCCAGTGCATGATCGTGGCGTGCTCGCCGGCGGCGCAGATCGAGCCGTAGCCGACGGCGTTGCCCTCGAGGCGTGCCCGGCGGAAGAAGGTGCCCTCGATCCACCGTTCCGACGAGGCGATCGCCCGGGAGAGCTCCGCGACGACGTCGGTGAAGCCGCGCACGGTGGAGTCCACGGCCTTGCGCAGTTCCCCGAGTTCCCAGGCGTCCTTGACGAGGCGGAGATCGCTGAGCGCCTCCTCGAGTTCGGCGTCCCGCTCCGCGTCGGTGGTGACGGCGGCCTCGAGGGAGGGGTCGATCCCGCGGACGATCCGGGTCGGCGCTCCGGAGGCGGCGGCCAGGTCGGCGGCCGCGGTGCGCACGTCGCGGCACGGCAGGCCGAGTACGCGCCCCGATTCGGCGAGTGAGCGGCGCCGGCCCGTCCACAGCTCCGCGTGGGCGCCCGTCCAGAACTCGTCGTCGTCCCTGCTGTCCCGTGGCAGCTGATAGCAGTAGGCGTCGTGGCCGCCGTCCGCGCGGGGTTCGAGGACGAGCGCGCCGTCCCGGACCTGGTCGCCGGCCATGTGCACGTAGCCCGTGTACGGCCGGAAGGGGTAGGTGTCGTCGTTCGAGCGGACCTTGAGGTTCCCCGAGGGGATCACGAGGCGTTCGCCGGGGAACCGTGCGGAGAGCGCGGCGCGGCGGCGGGCCGCGTGCGGGGCCTGCTCGGCGAGCTGGAGGTCGTGTCGTTCGGTGTCCGCCCAGCCCGTCCGCATGAGGGCGGACAGCTCTGCGGAGATCTCCGGGTAGAGGCCGTTCTTCCGGCGCTTCGCCACGGCGTGCACCTTCTTCCGTCGGAGCTTTCATGGGGTTCCATGTGTCGGCGGCGAGGGCGGGCAAGCGCACCGTCCGGGCGGGGTGGCGCCCCGCCCGGTGGGGTCCCGGGCTCCCTCGCTGCCGCCGGTTGGCGGCGGCTCCCGGAGAGTACCGCCGCGCGGTGGGCGCCGGGGCCGAACAGTGCCAGTGGCACAGATCGGCCACGGTCCCGGACGGAAAGCATCGATAATGTGCCCCATGGCGAACGCGGAACTCGGCGCGGGTCTCCGGCTGCTGGGGCTCGATCACACGGCGTGCCGGGTCTACCTGGCCCTGCTGGAACTGGCCCCCGCTCCGCTGAGCGCGATCGCTGCGGCGGCCGGGCTGGGCGGGAGCGAGTTCGCCGCGGCGTACGGCGAACTGGTCGACGCCGGTCTGGCCAGTACCGCGGCCGGGGACGGGGACGTGGTGGCCCCGGTGCCGCCCGCCGCGGGCCTGGAGATCCTCGCCCGGCGCCGGGCGGCCGAGCTCGAGGAGTCGCGCATCGCCGTCACCGGCGCGTTCGAGTCGTTCCAGCGCCGGCGGCTCGCCGCCTACAACGACGACCTCGTCGAGGTCGTCACCGGCGAAGCCGTCGGTCCCAGGATGCGCCACGCGTGGGCCGGCGCCGCGAGCAGATCCGGCAGTTCGAGTCCCCGCCGTACGTCCCCCTGGCCGGCGCCACCGACGACGCCCTGGCGACGCTGGCCCGCGGGGTGACGCAGCGCGTCGTCTACTCACGGGAGTCACTGGAGCACCCCGGCCACCTGAAGGACGTCGTCGAACCCTGCATCGAGGCGGGCGAGCAGGCCAGGGTGCTGCCGTCGGTGCCGGTCAAGCTCTTGATCATCGATGAGGCGTACGCCCTGGTGTCGTTGTCGATCAAGGAAGCGGACGTGCACAACACCATGCTGGTGGTGCAGCCGTGCGGCCTGCTCTCCGCGCTGGCCGCCCTGTTCGAGCAGGCATGGCACAACGCCCTCCCCCTCCACGGCCTCCCTGCCGGCCCCGTCGGCCTCCCGCCCGCCGACCGTCGCCTGCTGCGGCTCCTCGCCGGCGGCGCGACCGACGACGTCATCGCCCGCGAACTGGGCATCAGCCGCCGTACGCTGTTCCGCCGCCTGCAGATCCTGATGGCCCGTCTCGGTGCCGCGAACCGTTTCCAGATGGCCCTGCTGGCGCAGCGCTCCGGCTGGCTGTGACCGGGTGCCCAGGAGCCCCCTGCGACGGCTTCGCCCGGCTCCAGCGGAGAACGGTTCGTTGTGGCCCCCACGCGATCGTCACCCAGCCCCGAGAGTTCGTCATCGGCGGCGAACAGGCCGACGCCGGCACCAGGGATGAGACGGCCCGGGTGTTCCTGTCCGGAAGTCCTCGGCCGTCGCACCCGAACCCGGAGGCCCGACGCCCGCCGCCTCCTGCGCACAGCGACGACCCCAAGCCCGCAGGTGGCGCTCGTCACCAGCGGCGCCACCGCTCCCTCCGTCGCCCTGTTGCGCGCGGCCCGGGAGGAGTTGGCCGCCTGGGCGGGTGGCACACGTTCCTATGCCACCCATACGTTTATCGAAGCGCGCACGATCACTGCTCATCGGAGTCACCCTCTGGGGTGTCGACCGCCGGCACAAGGGCGCCGGGAACACGCTGGCCGCGCTGAAGTCGATCCGCGCCGCCCGGTCCGACGGCGCACCGATCTACGCGATCCTGGACAACCTGTCCGCCCACAAGGGCCTCGACATCCGGCGCTGGGCGATGAAGCACAAGGTCGAGTTGTGCTTCCCCCGACCTACGCCTCGTGGGCGAATCCGATCGAGGCCCACTTTGGGCCGCTGCGGCAGTTCACCCTCGCCAACTCCCACCACCCCAACCACACCGTGCAGACCCGGGCCCTGCACGCCTACCTGCGCCGGCGCAACGCCAACGCCCGCCACCGCGACGTCCTGGCCGCCGAACGCGAGGAACGCGCCCGCATCCGCAGCGAGAAAGGCATCCGCTGGGGTGGGCGGCCGTTGAAGGCGGCGTAACCAGCCGCGAACGGTGATCTCTGCGGGCTCATTGATCCCGAGCCCGGTCAAGGCGTCCCGTCAGCCGCTCCAAAGTAGCTGCTATTACCAGGGCTCCCCTGTGGACGGGTCGAGGCCCGCCTCCAAACACCGCTGCTGCTCACGCCAGTTGACGAAAGAGGGCTCTCCCGGAAGGACGACACTGATCGTCTCCTCCTGGAATTCTTCATCTGTGAGCAGTCTGCGCAGGAACTCCGCCATTCCGAAGGGGTGGACCTGGAAGTGGGGATTCGTGTGCCGCCCGCATACGAGCACGGGCCACAGGTCGGGATCGTCGCCCGTGGTCAGCCAACAATAGATGTCTGCGCCACTGGTGACGCCCCAAGCCAGGATGGAGTCCGGGTCCACGTCGAGGGCCGCCCTGCCGCCGTACATCTCCCATGTACCGCGGGCGTTCGCCGTCTCGTCCTTCAGCCCGGACCCGTCTGAGTAGGCGTCGGGCCGCGGAACCGGCAGCAGTATGCCGATCGCCTCACTGAGCTCCCCTGCCCCGTACACCTCCATGAAGGCGACATAGTCGGCCGGAAACCGGGTCCCCCAGGTCTCTTCGAGCTCACTCCAGTCGATCCGCTCGTCCACGCCGTGCGTCGTCGACACGACCTGCGCGAGCGCCGCTATCCCGGGGGTCCCGCCCACTTCCACTCCTTCACGTACATCTTCGAAAAGCCACAACCTACGCGATCACGCTCCCTGCAGAAAGGGAAGGGCCGACGCCGGTGCGAACCTTCCAACCGGCGAACCATCCGGGTCAGAGCACCAGGCAGCTTCGGGCAGGCCCCGCCGGGCCGTCTGCAAGCCGTCCGAAGGCGGCCGAAGGCGACCAACGTTGACAACCGTCGACAGCTGAGCCGCAGGTCACAGCGTTGGCCGCTCAGGAGGCCGCAGGTCAGCGAGGCCCCGCGTCACTTCGACGATCCCGCGGACGAGCCGCAGCTCCTCGACCTCGCGGTAGCTGAGGGGAAGCGGTGGCACCGCCACACCGCATGCGCGATGATCCCCGCCGGGAACCGGAACCCCTTGTACGACGGCGCCTCGGCCCCCACCCCGACCTCTCTCAAGCGATCACCGAACCCGACGCTCATCCCAGCTCCGAGGCGACGCACTCAAGTCGACAACGCCGCCGGCGGGATTCGGTGGTGCCGGTGCGTGCCGCCACCGGTTCTTGTGATGCGTGAAGGGGTTGTGGAGGCGATGCGGCACTTGCGATCCGTCAAAGGCGTTCTTATGTAAGTGTCATCGAGTGGTGATGCTGTGTCACGGCGGTTCGGTGCGGCAGGCGGCAGCGAGACGGCTTTATTTGTCATGAGCATGAATAAATGATCCGGCTTGTTCGCGCTGCCCGTGCCAGGGCGGCACCGTCCTCCGGTGCGACCGGTCACCCCGGTCGGCATCGGTACCCGCCGTGCACCCGTGTACCTGTAGGAGGAGGACCCCTCGGATGACAGACAGACGCATGACCCGTCACAGACTCGCCGGTGTCGGCACGGCAATACTCACGGCCGTGGCACTCGGCGCGGTGGCGGCACTCCCGGCGGCCGCGGCACCGGCCGAAGGCGTGGTCCTGAACGCGGACGGCCCCGGCGCCGTCGACGGCAGCTACATCGTCGTCCTCAAGGAGGCGGCCGGTTTCGGCGCCGCGTCCCGGCAGGGGAAGGCGCTGGTCGCGAAGTTCGACGGCGAGATCACCCACACCTACACGGCCGCTCTGAACGGCTATGCCATCTCCATGGAGCAGGAGGAGGCGGAGCGGCTCGCCGCCGACCCCGCGGTGAAGTTCGTCGTCCAGGACCAGACGGTCCAGGCGACCGGCACCCAGCCCGCCCCGCCATCGTGGGGCCTGGACCGCGTTGACCAGGCACCCCTCCCGCTGGACGGCTCCTACACCTACCCGGACTCCGCCGGTGAGGGCGTCACCGCCTATGTCATCGACACCGGTGTGCGGATCAGCCACAGCGACTTCGCCGGACGCGCCCGGTACGGCTACGACGCGGTCGACGGCGACACCATCGCCGACGATGGCAACGGCCACGGCACCCACGTGGCCAGCACCATCGCCGGCGCGTCCCACGGCGTCGCCAAGAACGCCGACATCGTCGCCGTGCGGGTGCTGAACGACTCCGGTTCGGGCACCACTGCCGGCGTCATCGCCGGTGTCGACTGGGTGACGGCCAACGCCTCCGGCCCGTCGGTGGCCAACATGAGCCTGGGCGGCGGCGCCGACATCGCCCTGGACACCGCCGTGCGCAACTCCATCGCCTCCGGCGTCACCTACGCGGTGGCTGCGGGCAACTCCAATACGGATGCCTCCAGCGCCTCGCCGGCCCGTGTCACCGAGGCGCTGACCGTCGGCTCCACCACCAACACCGACGCCCGGTCCTACTTCTCCAACTACGGTTCGGTGCTGGACGTCTTCGCCCCGGGCTCCTCCATCACCTCGGCCTGGCACACCTCGGACAGTGCCACCAACACCATCTCCGGTACCTCGATGGCCGCGCCGCACGTCGCCGGCGCCGCCGCGCTGCACCTGGCGGACGACCCCACCGCCACCCCGGAGGAGGTCGCTTCCGCGCTGGCGGGCAAGGCGACCTACGCTGCCGTCACCGACCCCGGCCCCGGCTCGCCGAACCTGCTGCTCAACGTCGGCGAGGACGGCGGAGGCGCTCCGGAGCCCGCGCCGGCGCCGAGCGGTAAGCGGTTCGAGAACACCACCGACTACGGAGTCCCGGATCGGTCGGTCGCCGAGTCGCAGATCAGGGTGACCGGCGTTCCCCACAACGCTCCCGCCAACCTCCACGTGGAGGTGGACATCAAGCACACCTGGAGCGGTGACCTGCAGGTGGAGCTGATCGCACCCGACGGGACCGCCTACCGGCTGAAGAACACCGGCACCGGCGGCAGCGCCGACAACGTGATCGGCACGTTCCCGGTCGACGCCTCCTCCGAGAAGGCGATGGGCACCTGGAAACTCCAGGTCACCGACGCCTACGCCGGCGACATTGGATACATCGACTCCTGGGCGCTGCAGTTCTGATCCGCCCCGGAGCCGATCGGACCCGGCCATGCCGTGCCGGACCGGGCCGGTACCCGGACACAACCTGACGGTGCCTCCGTGGCCGCACATCATGCGGCCACGGAGACACCACGTTCGTATGGGCCGCGGGGACATGCCCCCGATCCGGGGGCGCGAGATGCCCGAGCGCGTCCGCGCTCGGGGCCGGTTCGCCGTCGGTGTGGACGAGGTCGGCGAGGACGCGGACAGGCTGCACCGTCTGCGCGAGCGTGATCCCGAGCTGGACCGGTTCACCGGCCACGGCAGGAAGTTCGCCGTGATGATGACCGGGCGCCCCGGCGACCGTCTCGAGAATTGGATCGCCGACGCCGAGCAGGACACCCCAGCCCCGCGGGCGTCCTTCGCTCGCAACCTCCGCCGTGATCTCGACGCTGTCCGCAACGGCCTGTCCTCGCCCCACAGTCCCCGGTCCGATCCAGTAGAGCTACGGCTTCCTCGACTCGGCCCGCGCCTGCCCTCGCCTCCGTGATCGTGCGCAGCGCGAACGCCTGCCGTTCAGCCCCGCGCGGTCTGTTCCCCGCGACACCCGCGCCGGCCGCATATCGAGGGACACGCAGACCGGCAGAGAGGTCTGCACCTGCGGATAGGGTCCTTCGGCATGAGCACAACACCCCCCGACACACGCCGGGTCAGCCTCCGCGCCGCCCCCGGAACCGGGGCGGCCCGCACCGCCGCCGCGTTCGGCGCCGGATGCACCCGCGCCGCCGGCCCAGCGGCGGCGCGGACCCGGACCACCTCGTCGTCGAGCACTCGGCCGGCCCCCGCCACGGCACCGGGGCCCGGTCCAGGACCGGAAACCCGCTGCCCGGCGTGGGCACCGGCGGTTTTGCGGCCCTGGGCCATGAGGCCGCCCTGCGCAAGGAGGCGCTCTCGACCGCCTGCCGGTTCCTCCGGGACGGCCGGGCCACGGACGCCGAAGCCGCCGTCCGGGCGCTGTGGGACGCCGCCCGTGTGCCGGCACGGGGCCGCCGGTGAACACCCCCCGCCGGGTCACCCCGCGCCGCCTCGGCGCCGCCGCCGCGCTCTACGGCGTGTTCGTTGCGGGCTGGTACCTGGGTCAGCCCGTCACCCCCGAATGCCGCGTCGACCGGGCCGCTCTCGACCGGATCGCCGAGGAGTACGAAACCGCACCATCCCCCACCCCCACGCCGACGGGGTACCCGTCACGGTACGCCTCGAAGTCCCCCCTCCCGCTCGACCCGACGCCGGACCCGGCCTCCAAGACCCCCTACACCCTGCGTGGGGGCGCCGACGCCAGGTGGTCCCGGACGTTCACGGTCACCACCTACGCCGTCGCCTGCACCAACGACACGAGCGAACGCCCCCGCATGCGAGCGTGGTTCCAGGGCCACTGGCGGTAGAGAGGCGGGGTGGCCCGGGGTGTTTGCCGACGCGGGCGCCGGCCTCATATCGTGCGACACTCCCCGGATGCCTGCCTGGATTACCCTGCGCCGCCTCGGCGCCGCCACCACGGTGTACGCCGTGTTTTTGGCCGGGTGGTGGCTGGGCCAGCCGGTGCGCTCCGACGGCTGCCTGGAAGACCGGCTCGCCGCCGGGGCGAACGGTCGTCCCACACCGGTAGAACCGGCCGACCCCGCCCGGTACCTCGAGAGCCTCGACCTCGACTTCGGTCTCCTCGACTGGGCCGACGACATGGACGGCCGCCGCGACGGCGAGTACGGCCCCAGCGACTACGGGCACAACCTGCGGGGCGGGTTTGAAACGTACGCCACGTCCGGCGCCGTCTACGCTCCTTGTTCCTACAAGAAGCGCGCCCGCCTGCTCGCGTGGATCAACGGCGACTGGGGCTGACCAGGCCCTCGGAACTGGCGCCTCTCGTCATCGGAAGTCGCGTATTCCGTGGCCGGTGAGGGCTCGCGGTCACCGTAAGTGGCCGCGCGGTCGGCGCCGGGCGCCGCCGCTGCAGACCGGGCACCTTCCCGCCCCGAAGGTCCCAACCCCACGCGGTCCCCTCCCATGCGCTGCAGGCCGTCATCACCACGGATGGTGGTCGCGACCGAGCCCCCACACGCTCGCCGCCGTACTCGCTGAGATTGCTGCATGCGCCACCGTCGCTGAGCCGGTTTCTCGAAGGAAGCTCAACCGCGCCGCGTGCACCGCCGGATGCCTCGTGGCGGCAGGCGCCCAGGACTCCCTCGGCGTGTCAGTGCCGACGGTCATGGTGGGCGGCATGAACTCCGCCGCCCACCATGACCGCCTCCTCGCCGACCTCGGCCTGTCCATCGCCGCGACCTTCACGGCCATCTGCACGGACGACGAAGATGACGTGATCCGCTGCTTCGGCGGCGACCCCGCCCAGGCCCGCCCCGGCACCTTGTCGGACACCAAGGACGGCTGGGACGGTGAGAAGCAGCGCATCGCGGTCTCGCGCAGCGGCACCACCGTGGTGGTCGTGGAGGGCAACCAGTTCCAGGGCTCGCGCGAGGAAGTGCTGCGCCCGCTGTCCCGGCTCGGTCGGGCCGCGAGCGCCTTCTGGAACGTCAACGCCAATTCACAACTCAGCCTGGCCGAGGACGGTCTGGTCCAGTCCGCCTTCGACCTGTACCGCCCCGACCAGCCGCACGGCGCCGCTCCGCACGCATGGCGGCCGTACCTCGACGGGCTGGGCTTCGGACCCGAGCGCACCTGGGGCGCCGGCCTCACCGCCATCGAGCGGGCGACCGCCGCAAGGCTCGACGCAAGCTGGGCGGCCGGCCCACACCTCGTCCTCGAGATTGAACCGGTGCCCCAGGCCGTGCTGCCGCAGGGCCTTGAAGACTCGCCGCTGCTGGCGCAGGCGCCGTTCGACCGCTATCTGGCCGGGCTCGGCCCGTACCTGCTCCCGGAGATGCAGCGGTACGCCATGACGCTCGCCGTCACCCAGGCAGGCCTCGCAGAGGATCCGCTGGCCGTTGCCGCCCTGTCCGCCGGCACCGACGGTCCGGCCGATGGCCGTGATCGGCCATGGGCCGACCTGGAGGCCGCGCATCAGGCGGCTCTGGCTCGGTCCTACGAGCTGCGCGCCCGCGAGTCGCAGGCTGGGACGGAAGCGGACGACGGGCCTGCGTGGGAGCGCCCCTCACAGGTAGCTTTCCAGCAGGCGATCGTGTTCTGGGCGCTTGCGGACTATGTCGTCGGCGACGGCGATCAGTTCGGTCGACTCGGCACGGTCATGGCCGGCGACGCCGACCGCCGTGCCCGTTTCCGCCTGCTGCACCGGCTCCACGACGCGGCCCGTCGAGGCTGAGCCGTCCACGCCTCGCAGCGGAGGCGCGCTGACCTGTTGTCAGCCGCAACTGTCCTGGATCTGCTCTGCTGGCCTGTGCGCAGGAGCTCGACGCCCGTGCCCGCAGGCGGTCACGTCCGCCGAGGGGGTGTATCGACGGCCACTCGGCGATCTCGTCTTTGAGGCTATGCGGTGAGTCCGGTGGGCAGGGCGGTGTCGTCGGTTTCTGACTCGATCGGCCGGTGGCCGTTCTTGTATCCGGACACTCACTCCGACGCCGGGCCAAACGCCCGGATCAGGTGGGAACCGGTACACCACTTCCCAGGACGCAACCCCGTCTGCCGGGCTGACCAGCGGCGACGGGAGATCACAGCCAGGACGAACCCGCGGGATGTCGCATAAACCACGAGCTACCAAGAGGCCCTTCTTCCACGCACCCGCACCGGCCGACTCACCCGAACCAGACCCCTGTTCGAACCCGATCGACCCCATGAAAGGACAGGGAACAGCCGGTCAACGGCCAATCGCACAGACGTTTTTCAGTGACCGTCGCACGGGTCGTCATCCGCAGGTATCGGTTTGGTGTCCGCCGCCAGGCAGGAGGAGTACACCCGTGGCGGCGTGGGCCGCGGCTCCGGTTCCAACGTAGCGCCCACGGCAATGATTGCCCCGGCACCGACGATGGTCAGCCCTGCCATCGCGGCGAGCCAGGTACCCCGGCTCACCGATCGCCTCCGAAGTGGTTGCGGAGCGCCTTGCTGCAGTCGTCCTCGGTGCCGACCTGGGCGCGCGAGAAGGTCAGCACTCCGTCGTCCTTGCCTTCCTGCTTGGCCTTGGCCAGCCGCATCTCGATGTCCGCGACGTACTCAGCGCACTCGGCGCTGACGGGCTTCTCAGGCTCCGGGTCCGGAGCCGAGGAGGCGTTCGGTTCGGCGGTGACGGTGAGGCCAGCCGCACACAGCACCGCCCAGGCGGCAACCCACATGCGGCGGCTCGTCCCTATCGGCTTCGGCATCCAGGCATCCTACGATCACCGCGGCAGGCTGACGCCGAATCACGGCTTCCTCATCGACGAGACCAACGACGGAGCCAGCCGACATCGCCGACGAGGGCGACGGTGTCCGACCGAGTTGATCGGATGTGTCTGTCCGCTTAGTGATCACTGATGCGATGTGGGGCCGGTTCGAACCACTGATGCCGGCCGATCCGGTCCGGGGACGATGACGGGCCGACCACCGCCGCACGCTCGAGGCCATCGCATGGAAGTACCGAACCAACTCGCCCCGGCGGGGCCTCCCCGACGAGCTCGGCTCGTTTCAGACCGTTCACAAGCGGTTGAGCGGATGAGCCATCGACGGAACCTGGGAGAAGATCCTCGCCGCCATCCTCGCGGCAGCGGATGCCGTCGATGGCATTGGCTGGACCGTGTCGGTCGATTACACCGTCGTGCCGGACACTTCGACGCTGCAACTGGCCCGGAAGCGGAGAGTGCAGCCCGCCCCCAAGGGTGGCCAGCTACTTGATCACGGCGAGGAAGCCTTGGGTGCTCCCAAGGGAAACGAGTCGTCCTGTGCCCACTCATACACCTGATGTTTCGTCAGGTAAGTCGGCATCTGATCAGCATCAATCCCCGGTCTTCCCGAAATGGCTGCCCGAACAGGCGCCAGATCAGCGGCGTCACAACAGCCAGGTTCGCACGGAAACGCAGGCGGGGAGCCTTCTCCTCGGAGTGAACCGATGTTCCTCGAAATCTTCGAGTCCGACGCGTGCCGGTGTACAGTGAAGAAAGCCCTTGACCTGCACAAAGCTGGCAGGGAGCCGTCTTCCAGGAGTCCAAAGTGCTGCGTACTCTGTTCAAGCCAAGCTCTAGCATCTGGGCATTTGTGCAGGTCAGGGGCATGGTCAGGCTGCTCGGGTCAGCAAACGGTCAGCATCGGGCGCGGAGCTGTCCCGGCTCGCTGACCTGGTGACCGCCACCGCGGTCGTGGCGGGGCGGAACGTGTACGTCATCCACCAGCACGGCACCGCCGCCGACCCGGCGTGCCCTGTGCCCTGGACCAGGTCCGAGGGCGCCGGCATGGTCGGCCGAAAGCCGTCCTGTCGTGGTTCGAGCGGCCTTGGCGTCGTGCCGTGACCGCTGCTGACAACACCGCTTACCGGTACCGCACCGCCGTCCCCGAGGACGCCGAGGCCGTCGGGGCCCTGGACGGCTCCTTCACCACCGGCACGGTCTTCCAGGTGACCGGCGCCGACGACGGGTTCGCCCTGCGGGAGATCGCGGTGGACCCGCCCCTGACCAAGGTGTTCCCCGAGGACGAGCACGACGGGGGCGACGCGGACTCCGTACCTTCGTCGCCCACGGGGCCGCCGGCGACCTGGCCGGGTTCGTCGCCGTCTCGTACTCCGGGTGGAACCGCCGACTGACCGTCGAGGACATCGAAATCGCCCCAGAGCACCGGGGGCGGGGGCGTGCGCTGATGGGGCTCGCGGTGGAGTTCGCCCGTGAGCGGAGCGCCGGGCACCTCTGGCTGGAGGTCACCAACATCAACGCGCCCGCGATCCACGCGTACCGAACGACGTCCGAGCGGCGCATCGCCTCCTCCCAGGTGACCTGGTCCGGGTACGGCGAGCAGGACCCGCCCGCGGCGGGCTCCGGCAGGAAGGCCGTCAGCCGCGTGGCGGGCGCCGGGGATCACCGCGGCCACCTCACGGCTCAGGTGGGCGGGAGCCAGCACGTCGTCGGCGAAGCCCACCACCAGCAGGGGCGTGGTGATCCGTGCGTACGCGGCCAGCCGGTCGGAGGCGGGCGGGCGCGGGCGGTGCGCGGCGGCAGAGGTACCGCTGAGCACGGCGATCTCGAACAGGTCCAGCCGTTCCGCGGCCGCGTCCTCGTCCGCCAGGGCCCTGGGGGAGAGGTTCTGCATCATCCGTACGAACGCCTCGTACTCCAGCGGCAGTCGGCTGCCCGTCTCGGTGTACGCGGCCTCGGCGCGGGCCAGCGCGTCGCCGACCGGATCGGGCCGTCCCCGCGTCGCGGCCGGCACCGCGCCGCTCGCCAAGTGCGGATCGGTGAGGAGTGGTTCCTGTACCGCCAGGGCCCCCGGTGGCCGTTACGACCGCCGCATCCACATCGGCAACTGGTGCAACCAGTCGGGAGCCGGACTCGGCGAGTGGCCCCAGGCGTCCCGAAGCCCGGGAGCGACGCCTACGTGTGGATGAAGTCCCCGGGCGAGTCCGACGGGTCGGACAAAGCCATACCGAATGACGAGGGTAAGGGCTTCGACCGGATGTGCGACCCCACGTACACCGGTAACCCGCGGAACAACATGTCGGAAGCGCTGCCCGACGCCCCGATCTCCGGACACTGATTCTCCGCCCGGTTCCACGAGCTGATGAAGAACGCCCACCCGCCGCTGCCTAGAACCCGGGTGGGCCGACGCGGCCCCGTGCGGGGCGGCGACGAGGAGTTCCGAGCCCTCGCCGCCGCCCCGTACGGGTGCGGTCAGCCCTTGACGGCGGAACTGGCGACCCCTTGGACGAACCAGCGCTGGAAGAAGCCGAAGACGGCGAGAACCGGCAGGACGAGCAGGACACCGAAGGCCAGGATCTGCCCCCAGTCAGGGGGCTGCTGCCCCTGGAAGACGCTCATCTCCAGGGGGAGGGGACGCACCGACGGGTCGGACACCATCAGCACCGGCCACAGGAAGGAGCCCCACTGGATGAGGAAGGTGAGGATCGCGACCGAGGCGAACACCGGCCTGGACATCGGCACGATGATCGCGAAGAAGGTGCGCCAGGGCCCCGCGCCGTCCAGCCGGGCCGCCTCCTCGATGCTCGGCGGGATCTTCCGAAAGAACGTGTGGAACTGGTAGATCGCAAAGGCGTTGGCGACGAACGGCAGCGCCTGGATGTACAGGGTGTTGCGCTGGCCGTTGAACATGTAGAACAGCGGCACCGCCACCGACTCGAACGGGATCAGCATCAGCAGCAGGACGAGGGTGAACACCGCGTTCTGCCCGCGCCACTTCAGCCGGGTGAGCCCGTACGCGGCCATCGAGTTGACGATCAGTCCGCCTGTCACCACCACGAACGACAACAGCACGGACACGCCCATGAACTGCCAGAAGTAGCCGGTGCTGTCGGAGCTGAGGCTGTCGAGGACGGCGGCGTAGTTGTCGAAGGAGAGGTGGGTGGGCAGGAAGCCGGACAGGCCGTTCAGGACCTCGTCGGACGGCTTGAGGCTGCCGAGGAAGAGGTAGAGCGCGGGCAGGGCGAAGACGAACGCCAGGACGCTCAGGACGGTGTAGTCGAGGACGCGGCGTACGGGCGTACGGGTCATGGCCATGGGGCAGTCAGTCCTCGTGGTCGGGTCGGACGACGCGGCGCTGGACGATCGTCAGGGCGACGACGATCAGGAAGAACACCACCGTGACGGCCGAGGCCTGCCCGATGTCGTTCTGGTCGAAGGCCGTGGTGACGGCCTGGTACATCACCGTCCGGGTGGCGTCCTCGTCCAAGCCGCCGCCGCGGATGAGGATGTACACCTGGTCGAAGACCCGGAAGGACAGCACCGAGATCAGCATCGCGACGAAGACGAGGGTGCCGCGGATGCCGGGCAGGGTGACGTGCCGGAACTGTTGCCAGCGCGAGGCCCGGTCCAGCTGGGAGGCCTCGTAGAGCTCGCCCGGGATCTGCTGGAGGCCGGCCAGCAGAATGACCATCTGGAAGCCGACGCCCTGCCACACCGACAGCACGATGATCGAGCCCATCGCGGTGAGGCTGTCACCGAGCCAGTCGAAGGCGCCCCAGTTGCCGAGACTCACCGCGTCCAGCAGGGAGTTGAGCATGCCCTGCTCGCTGCGGGCGAGGATCAGCCGCCAGATCACGGCGACCAGCGCCATCGGGAAGACGACCGGCATGAAGAAGAAGGACCGGAACAGGCCGATGGCCTTCAGCTTGCGGTTGAGCAGGATCGCCAGCGCGAGCGCGAGGCCGGTCTGGAGCGGTACGACGACCGCGGCGAAGGTCAGGTTGTTCAGCAGCGCCCGCAGGAACGGGCCGGACAGGTCGGGGTCGGTGAACAGCCGCCGGTAGTGCTCCACGCCGAAGAAGGCGGGTTCCAGCGGGGAGCCGAGGCGGACGTTGTAGAAGGAGAGCACCACGGCGTAGCCGAACGGGATGCCGACGAAGGCGATCAGCCCACCGACGGCCGGGGCGGACATCAGCAGCCCGTGCAGCCGGTCACGGTGGCCGCGCGAGGGACGCGAAGGTTTCGCGGGGGGCGCGGACGAGGCGGCCTGGGCCCGGCCTGGGGGCGCGGCATGCGCGGGTTCCACGGTTTTCACGGGAGGGTCCTCTTTCCGGCGGGGCGGGCGCGGTCGGTACGTCGCCGACGGCCCGCCCCGGCCGATGCGTCCTGCGGGTTACGGGATCTCGTAGCCGGCGTTGTCGGTGAAGTCCCGGTCTATGGCTCGGGCGGCCTTGCGCAGGGCCTCCTCGGGGTCGGCACCGCCGTAGATCGAGTTCAGGGCGGTGTTGAACTTGGCGGTGACCGTGGGGTATCCGGCGGTCACCGGCCGGGTGACGGCGACGCAGGAGGCGTTGATGTCGCTGTCGCCGCAGGGCCGGGCGAGCTGGTCGGCGAAGAGCTGGAGCGGACCGCCCTCCTTGTACAGCTCGCTCTTGGCGAGCGCGGTCCTGGTGGCGGGCACCGCGCCGTTGGCCTTCGTCATCGCGCCGACGTTGGTGTCGTTCAGCAAGTAGTCCAGGAAGGTGCCGGCGGCCTTGCCGTTCTTGCTGCCGGCGCCGATGCCCCAGGCCCACGAGCCCTGCCCGGTCTTGGGGCCGTTGCCGAAGTCGGGCAGCGGCAGGACGACGAGGTCGTCGCCGAGGGCCTCGCTGTAGGCGGGGTACATCCAGTGGCCGACCCAGCTCAGCGCCACCTTGCCCTTGGCGAAGGCGTTGCCGTCGGTGTTGGGATCGACGTACGTTTTCCAGGACTGGAATGTCTTCATCGCGGCGACGGCCTTCGGGCTGTCGAGGGCGCCCTCCGCCTTGCCGTCCTTCAACAGGGCTCCGCCGGACGACCAGAGGATCGGGGAGAAGCCGAAGGTGCCCCACTCCGTGGCCAGGCCGTACTGCTCCGATATGTCGAGGACCTTGCCGTCGGAGTCCTCGGCCTTCAGTGCCTTGAGCGCCTTGCCGAACTCCTCGGCCGTCCAGGCGTCGTTCACCCGCGTCGGGTACTTCACGCCGGCCGCGTCCAGCAGCTTCTTGTTGGCGTACATGCCGAGCCCGGCGTCGAACATGCCCAGGCCGTAGTGCTTGCCGTCGATCTCGCCCTGCGCCTTGACGGCGTCGGTGGCGTTGCCGAGGGTCTTGGCGGAGACATGGTCGTCGATCGGGGCGAGCTTGCCGTTGTAGACGAAGTTCGCCATCGTCGGGCCGTCGAACTCCAGCACGTCCGGCAGTTCGGCGGGGTCGGTGGCGGTGATGGTCTTCGTGTAGTCGTTCTCGGGGATCAGCTTCAGCTCGGCCTTGACGTCGCTCTGCGAGGAGTTGAAGGTCTTCACGGCGTTCTGCAGCGCGGCCGTCTCGCTCGCCTGGCCCTGGTGGGCCCAGACGCTGATGGTGCCCTTGCCGCTGCCCTCCTCGGCGGAAGTGTCGCCGGCGCCGCCCCCGCCGCCACAGGCGGCCAGCGCGGCCAGGGGCAGCAGGGCGAGGGCGGTCAGGCCCGTACGACGGTGTCTTCTGGGTCCGTTGGTCATGGTGGTGCCTCCGAGCGGTGTGCGGTGGGTGCGTGGACGGTGAGGCCGGGGGCGGGAACGGCCCTCCGGAAGCGGGCGGTTGACGAGGTGGGTGGGCTACCGCTGCCGGCGGCTGTGCGGCGGAGCGGTGGTCTCGCGGAGGATGAAGCGGATGGGCATCTCGACGGGGTGCGGCGGCCCGGCGTCCGGGTCGTCCAGCCGCGCCAGCAGCAGCCGGGCCGCTTCCCGGCCCTGGGCCGCGACCGGCTGGGCCACGGTGGTCAGCCCGACGGCCTCGGACAGCTCGTGATCGTCGAAGCCGACGACGGACACGTCCTCCGGAACCCTCAGTCGGTGTCGGCGCAGGGCGCGCAGGGCACCCATCGCCATCTCGTCGGACTGGGCGAACACGGTGGTCGGCGGGTGACGCAGCGCCAGCAGTTCGGTCATGGCCCGCTCTCCGCCCTCGACCGTGTAACCGCCGTCCGACTCCAGGGCGGGGTCGGGCTCGATCCCGGCGTCGGCCAGCACGTCCAGGTAGCCCTGGCGGCGGTCGAGGGGCGTGGTCCAGTGCAACGGCTCGCTGGCCCCGGAGATGATCATGCCGACCCGGCGGTGGCCGAGGTTCACCAGGTGCCGTACGGCCCTTTCCGCACCGCCCCGGTCGTCGATGCCGACCACCGTGAAGCCGGGTCGGGCGCCGCCGACCGTGGTCGCCAGCGGCACGTCCAGGGAGCGCAGGGCGGAGGCCTCCTCCGGGTCTGGGATCAGCAGGGACAACACGGCGTCGACCCGCTTGCGGATCGGCAGCTTGGTGAAGAAGCGCTTGCGTACCTCCGGTGAGCCGAGGTTGTACAGCAGGACGTCGTAGCCGGCGGCGCTGAAGACCTTCTCGGCCGCGTCCAGCACGGTGCCGAAGAACCAGCGGCCGACGTACGGGACGACGACGCCGATGGTGTAGGTGCGCCCGCTGGCCAGGCTGGACGCCGAGCGCGAGGCGGTGTAGCCCAATTCGGCGGCGGCCGCGACGATCCGGGCTCGCATCTCCTCCGACACTCCGGGCCGGCCGCGCAGGGCGCGGGACACGGTGGACGCCGAGACACCGGTGGCCTCGGCGACGTCGGTGATGCTGACCGTCACGGGACGCTCCTTGGACGGGTGCACACCGCGTGGCCGGGACCCGGCAGCACGTCGGCGTGAGGGGGAGTGACGAGACCGTAAACCCGTCCACCCAGTTGCGCAAGCGTTTGCGTTCAGTTTTACTTCGGCTAATTCTCAGAGGAACTCCCACCAGCCAGAGAACAGCGCACACGCTTGAGTGCGACTGTCGGCAGACAGGACCTGTCCATGCGATACGCGCCGCCCGGCCTCTGCGTGAACGACTTCGACCTCCTGCGCCATGCGGACGGCACCTACACCGTGCTGCACCTGCAGGGCCCGTGGACGGCCGAGTTCGACCACCTGCGCATGGAGACCTCCTACGGCCGGGCCACCTCCGCCGACCTGGTCCACTGGGAGCCGCAGGGCAGCGCCTTCGGCAACGGCCTGCCGGGCCGCTTCGACCAGCAGGCGGTGTGGACCATGCACGCCTTCCCGCACGGCACCGGCATGGCGATGCTCTACACCGCCGTCTCCGGCCTCACCCCGGACGGCTGGCCGCTGCAGTCGGTCGGCCTGGCGTACTCCGAGCGCACCGACGGCACCGGCTGGCGCCGCCATGGCACGGGGCCGGTCGCCGAGGCCGACCCGCGCTGGTACCGCACGGGCGAACGCATGGGCTGGCGCGACCCCTTCGTCGTGCGCGACGACGAGTCCGACGGCTGGGTCATGGTCCTCTGTGCCGCCGACGCCTCGCTGCCCGTCGACGTCAGCGGCTGCGTGGCCTGGGCGACCTCCGACGACCTGGAGCACTGGACCGTCCACCCGCCGCTCGTCGCCCCCGGCGACGTCGACGAGTTGGAGTGCCCCGTCCTCGAACGCCTCGACGACGGCAGCTGGCTGCTGCTCGGCTCCATCGGCGCCACCCGGGGCTTCGAGGCGTGGACCGCGCCCCGCCTTCGCGGCCCGTGGTCCCGTCACGGTCCGCTCGGGCCGACGGGCGCGTACGCCCCGCGTGTTGTCGCAGCCCCCGACGGCTCCCGCGTCGTACTGCACACCACCCCGCGCCGCGTCGGCCTCACCGACACCGGCGACCCCTGCCGCGGCATGCTCGCCCAGCCCAAGTCCCTGGTCATGTCCGCGGATTCGGGGCCCCGCCTGGAATGGTGGCCGGGCCTGGAGACCTGGCTCGGCGAGGAGACGTACGACGCCCCCCTGCACGCGGTCGGCCACGTCGACGTCGGCGGCCGCACCGAGGTCGTTCTGCGCGCCGAAGATCCGGGCAATGACCGTGCCGCCCTCGCCGTGGCCTGCGACGGCAAGGACCTCCGGGTCACCGGGTCCGGCGGAAGGGTGCTGGCGCAGACCGTTCTGTCGAGTCTCCCCGGCGCGTTGCGCATCCTCACGGTCGGCGAGTACGTCGAGGTCTACGCCGACGACGCCTTCGCGCTGACCGCTCTGTGCTACTCCGGTCGGGCTGTCCCCTGGACGGCGGTCACCGGCAACGGTGCCAGCCCGGTCCCTGTCCGTCCGATGCGCCTGCCCGACCCGTGCCGGGACGACGCCTCGGCCGTGTGGCCCGGTCCGACGGCATCGACCGCGGCCGCCGCCAGCCTACGGTGAAACCGGGGGTCGGAGGTCGTCGCGGCGCGGCCGAAGGCGGCCGCGCCGCGACCACGGAGCCGACCCGCCGCTGCTGTGGGACCCCGGTGGGCCGGTGAGGTCACTTGAGGGGGCGGCGGCCGGACGACCGCTGCTCTGCCGACCCCGCACGGCGCCTTATGCCCGTTGTGCGGTCCGCCGTACCTCGATCGGTGCGAGGCTCTCCGGGTGGAGGGTCGGTGCCTGGACGCCGAGGACGGACAGGACACGTCCCGGCAGTTCGATGCCCTCCGGTGTCCACCAGGGCAGCGCGCTGGTGAACGGCCCCGGCACCACGTCGCCCGGCGGCAGCGGGGTGAGAGCGTAGTCGCAGAGCTGTCCGTGGGCCTCGTCGAAGTTGGTGCCGGCGGTTCCGTCGGTGGTGCAGCCCGCGAGGCCGCCGGTCTTCATCAGCAGGAAGGTGGAGGCGTCGGAGAGGTCCGGAGCATCGTCGGACGTGCGCTTGACCCGCAGGTACGTGCCCCGTCCGGTGTCCGGGACGGTGTTGTCGGTCTCGCAGGAGCGCTTCGCCCGGTCCGCGAACTTCTGCCCGGCGGCGCCGACCTCGATGAGCTCGATCTTGCCGTCGGCGGCCATGTTGTGCGGGTAGGAGCAGGCGGCACGGTCCTTGTTGCGGTTGTACTTGTTCGGAGCATCCGGGGCTGCTGACGGTCCGCTGGGTGATGGCGCGGACCTTTGAGGGATCGGCGGGACATGGGTCTCCAGCCACCGGGCGGTGAGTGCCGTCTCCGTCACCGGGCCCCGTTGAGGACGGTCAGCCCTTCAGCGCGGATCGCATCGACGAGGTCGCCGGCCGAGCCGGGGTTCGTGCCCTTGAGCCCGTCGTAGTCCTTCCCGCAGATGGACGACTTGACGAGGGCGGGTATCCGGGAGCCGAAGGCGTCACGCGCGTCGTGTGGGTCCCCTGGCCTGGGCGGTGGCTCCCTGCAGCGCGGCACTGGTGACCATGTCGGCCACCGCCTGCGTCACGGGGCCGAGGGCGGCGCGGGGCGGGGTGCTGTTCCTGGGCTCCGACCTGCTGGTCGGGCTCGGCGCGGCCGGGGCGGAGTTCGCCGGCCGTCAGGTCCTGGTGACGGCCACCTACGTGGTCGCTCAGTTCCTCCTCGTCGACGCGTGCGCTCGCGCCCCTGCGGTGCAGGGGACGGCGCACCCCGCCAGGCGGAGTCCTCGAACGTCTGACGGTTCGTTGAGAAAGTCAGCATCGAGTCAGTGTGAGTCCTGAAACACCAGGAGACAGCTGACCGCACGTGCGAATCGTTGTAATCTCCAGAAGGTGCCTTTGACCTGCAAGAAGCAGGCAGAGAGCAGAAAAACCGGGAGCATCTCCATGTTTCGTACAGTATTCAAGTCCAAGATCCATCGCGCCACCGTCACCCAGGCCGACCTGCACTACGTGGGATCCGTGACGATCGACGCCGATCTGCTCGACGCCGCCGACCTGCTGCCCGGTGAGCTCGTGCACATCGTCGACATCACCAACGGGGCCCGGCTGGAGACGTACGTCATCGAGGGGGAGCGGGGCTCGGGCGTCGTCGGGATCAATGGGGCCGCGGCGCATCTCGTCCATCCCGGTGACCTGGTGATCATCATCAGTTACGCTCAAGTGACCGACGCCGAGGCGCGGGCGCTGGAACCCCGGGTGGTGCACGTGGACCGCGACAACCGCATCGTCGCCCTGGGTGCCGACGCGTCCGAGCCGGTGCCGGGGTCGGACCAGCAGCGCAGCCCGCAGGCCGTCAAGGCCTGACCGGCGCGGACGGTGGCAGGCAGAGGCAGGAGCGTGATGCGTCCGTGAGCGACATCGAGATCCGCGACGACCGGGCGGCGGGCCGTCTGGAAGCGGTGGCGGGCGACGGCGAGGTCGTCGGCCGGATCGAGTACTTCGTGCTCGAATCGCCCGAGCGCGCGAGCGTTCCGGTCCACACCGTCGTGGAACCCGCCCATGAGGGCAAGGGCATCGCCGGCTCCCTGGCCCGCGAGCTGTACGCCACGGCCGCCCGTGAGGGCATCGCGGTCGCCCCGCTCTGCCCGTACGTCGTCAAGTGGGCCGAACGGCACCCCGACCAGGCCCCGGCGGCCTCCCCGGACCTCCTCCAGGCGGCGAAGGCGTGGCTGGCGGCGCACCCCGGGCGCTTCTGACCTCGTCGGACGCCCCCGTGCTGGCCCTTCTGCACACCTCGCCCGTCCACGTCCCCGTCTTCGACACCCTGCGCGACGACGCCCATCCGGGCCTGGAGCTGCGGCACCTCGTCGCCGAGGGGCTGCTGCACCGGGTCCGCGCGGAGGGCCTCGCGGCGGTCGTCGACGAGGTGCGGGCGAGGGTGCGGGAGGCCGTCGCCGATGGTGCCCGGGCGGTGCTGTGCACCTGCTCGACCATCGGTGGAGTCGCGGAGGAGGCGGCCGCCGAGGTCGGCGTTCCCGTGCTGCGGGTCGACCGGCCGATGGCGCGTGCCGCCGTGGCCGCCGGGCCGCGGGTCGTCGTCCTCGCCGCCTACGAGGGCACCCTCGGGCCGACGGCGTCGCTGGTCGAGGAGGAGGCCCGCCGGGTTGGCCGCCCCGTCGAGGTGCGCGCCCTGCTGGTCGAGGGCGCCTGGGCCCACTTCGAGGCGGGCGACACGGCGGCGTACGTCCACCGGGTCGCCGACGCGGCCGACGCGGTCACCGGCGCCGACGTGATCGTGCTCGCCCAGGCCTCGATGGCCCTGGCGGAGCGGCTTACGACGACCGCCGTCCCGGTGCTGTCCAGCCCCCGCCCCGGACTCGCGGCGGGCGCGGCGGCGTCCGGCGGACGGTAGCACCACCTGGGTCCCTCGTCGTCATACGGGGGAGTGACTGGGGACGCGGCCGTCGGGTAGGCGGGGGAGTAGTCCAGAGCCGACGTCGACCGACTGGCTGGAGGACACCACCATGACGCAACCGCCCCCGGATCCCGCCCCGCCAAGCCCCACCCCGGACCCCGTTCCCCCGGGGCCCACTCCGGGCCCGGATCCCAAGCCTCCGCAGCCCCACCCCGATCCGGTCCCGCCCCCCGGCCCGGTACCGACGCCCCCGCCCCCCGATCCGGTCCCGCCCCCTCCCGGGCCGCCCGTTCCGGAGCCGCCGCCCCCACCGGGGCCGCCCGGACCGCCACCCTCGCCCATTCCGCCTGGTCCGGAACCCGTACCCAACCCGGAGCCGGGCCCGCCGCTCACCTGACGGCCTGGCACAGCACGCGGGCGCCCGCCGACCACGTCGGCGGGCGCCCGTCCCCGTCCTCCGCTTACGCCGAGACCTCCGAGCGGTCGTCGCCCCACAGCGTGTGGAAGGACCCGTCGCGGTCCGTGCGCCGGTAGGTGTGCGCGCCGAAGTAGTCGCGCTGCCCCTGGGTGAGCGCGGCCGGCAGGCGCTCCGCGCGCAGGGCGTCGTAGTAGGCGAGGGCCGCGGCGAAGCCGGGGGTCGGCACGCCCTGGCGGGTCGCGGCGATCAGCACCTCGCGCCAGTCGTCCTGCGCGTCCGCGATCTCCTGGGCGAACGTCTCGTCGGACAGCAGACTCGGCAGGTCGGGGCGGGCGTCGTAGGCGGCACGGATGCGGTCCAGGAAGGCCGCGCGGATGATGCACCCGCCGCGCCAGATCGAGGAGACCGCGCCGAGGTCGATGTCCCAGCCGTACTCCTCACTGCCCGCGGCGATCTCGTGGAAGCCCTGCGTGTACGACACGATCTTCGACGCGTACAGCGCCTGCTCCACCCGGTCCGCGAACGCGGCGGCCTCCGCCTCGCCGAGCGGCGCGGCCGTCGGGCCCGCCAGCCCGCGGGAGGCCTCCCGCAGCGCCGCGTGACCGGACAGCGAGCGCGCGAACACCGCCTCCGCGATGCCCGACACGGGCACACCCAGGTCGAGCGCGATCTGCACGGTCCAGCGCCCCGTGCCCTTCTGCTCCGCCTGGTCCACCACCACGTCGACGAACGGCTTGCCCGTGGCGGCGTCCACGTGGGACAACACCTCGGCCGTGATCTCGATCAGGTACGAGTCCAGCCGGCCGGTGTTCCAGGTGCGGAAGATGTCCGCGATCTGCGCGGGCTCGTACCCGGCGACGTCGCGCAGCAACTGGTACGCCTCGCCGATCAGCTGCATGTCGGCGTACTCGATGCCGTTGTGCACCATCCTCACGGGTACCTTCCGCTGAGGTTAGCAGACAGGCCCGTGACCTGTGTTTCAGCAGGTCAGAGAGGTTGGGGCCGACTAATAGATCTTGGCGGTCCATGGCGCTCAGGGGCAGGTGTCGGCGGTGCTTTTGCTGACCCGATGCTGACTTCGGTGATGGACCGTCAGTTCGCTGGGAAAGGGTGGAAAGGAGACGCCTGAGGTGCTGCTGGCGGCAGCATCGGCCTTGCGGTTGCGAAGGCGATGTGCAGGAGCAGGGATCCTTGACTACGGTGGCGGGCTGTTCGTCGGTGACCGTCCTGGGCCCGCTGGACCGCGGCATGTCGCCCAGGCCGGCGATCCAGTGCTCGATGAAGATGAACCGGGCCGCCACCGGCCCACCGCATGCGGTGGGCCGGTGGCGGCCGCGTCCTTGTTCGACGCCCTACTTGCACAGGCCAGGATGATCCGGCACCGCTGAGTCCATGCCGACGGCGTGGAACGGCGCCGCACCCAACCTCTCAGCGCAGCCCGTTCCGCGTCCGCCAGGATCAACTCGGCCTTCGGCCGCCCCGCAACCCTGCACATCCGAACAGCATGCCTGGCCCGGAAGACTAGTGGCCGTCCCCATCGACTTGGATCTCCGTACGATCGCGGGACCACAGGGTGTGGAAGACGCCGCTTCTGTCGGTGCGCCGGTAGGTGTGGGCGCCGAAGAAGTCCCGCTGCCCCTGGACGAGCGCGGCAGGCAGGCGCTCGGCGGCCAGTGAGTCGTAGTAGCTGAGTGCGGAGCTGAAGCCCGGTACGGGTACGCCGGACAGGGCGGCGGTGGCGACCACACGCCGCCAGGCGGCCTCCCCATCGGCGACGGCCTGCGCGAAGTACGGCGCTTCGAGCAGCGTGGTGATGTCCGGGTTCTCGGTGTACGCCTGAGTGATGCGGTCGAGGAACCGCGCCCGGATGATGCAGCCCCCGCGCCAGATCTTGGCGATTTGGTCCTTGTGGATGTTCCAGCCGTACTTCTCCGCGCCCGCGGTGATGGCGTCGAAGCCTTGCGCGTATGCGACGATCTTCGAGGCGTAGAGAGCTGCGGCCACGTCCTCCGCGAACGAGGAGGAAGCCTTCTGCACTTCCGGCCGGGAGGTGACCAGCCGGCGCACCGCGGCGCGCTGCTCAGCTTTTCCGGAAACGGCGCGCGCGAACACGGCTTCCGCGATCCCTCCCACTGGCACGCCCAGGTCGAGGGCGTTCTGCACGGTCCACACGCCGGTGCCCTTCGAACCGGCTCGGTCCAGCACGACGTCCACGAACGGCTGACCTGTGGCCTGGTCGACGTGGCGCAGGATGTCAGCGGTGATCTCCACGAGGTAGGACTCCAGCGGGCCCTCGTTCCACCGGGCGAAGATGTCGGCGACAGCGTGCGGCTGGAGGCCCCCTACCGTCCGCAGCAGATCGTAGGCTTCTCCGATCAACTGCATGTCGGCGTACTCGATGCCGTTGTGGATCATCTTGACGAAGTGCCCGGCGCCGTCGGTGCCCACGTGCGTGACGCAGGGCTCGCCCGCGACGACTGCGGCGATCGAAGCAAGGATGGGGCCGAGGGTCCGGTAGGACTCCTCCGAACCACCCGGCATGATCGACGGCCCCTTGAGCGCGCCTTCCTCGCCACCGGAGATGCCGACACCGACGAAGTGGATGCCGGTGGGGGCGATCCGCTTTTCCCGGGCGATGGTGTCCTGGAAGTTGGCGTTGCCGCCGTCGACGATGATGTCGCCCGGCTCGAACCGCTCGGCGAGCTGATCGATCACGGCGTCCGTGCCCGCTCCGGCCTGCACCATGATGATGGCCGTTCGGGGCTTGGCCAGCGATGCGACAAACTCGTCGATCGACTTACCGGCGATGAAGCCTGCCTCCGGATGCTCGGCGACGAGGCTCTCGGTGCGGGCATAAGTGCGGTTGTAGACGGCGACGCTGTTGCCCTCGCGGGAGGCGAGGTTGCGAGCCAGGTTCGATCCCATCACCGCCAGTCCGACGACGCCGATGTTGGCGGCTCCACTGGTCTTCATCCGGACCTCTTTCGATCGGTTGTTGCGCCCCGTGGTTTCCGACACTAGTGGCAAGGCCGTGAAGTTTGCGGGCCGGGTGGGGTTGTCCAGGGGCCGTGAACTGTGGTTTCGCGGACATGAGGAGCGGAGCCCCGGTAGAACTGGCAGTCGACCAAGACAAGCCGTTCACAAAAACCGGAGGCTCTGAGGCTGCCCCCGGGATGTGGACACCCTGACAATGGATCTTGTTGATCCGAGGAAGGATGTCCTAGTGGGACGCAAGTCTCCGTATACGGCGGAGTTCAAGAAGGATGCTCTGGCGCTGTACCGCGCGGCGGGTGGGAAGCGGACGTACGTGGCGGTCGCGGCGGATGTCGGCATCAGCGGTGAGACGCTGCGTAACTGGGTGCGGGCCGATGACGGCCGCCGAGCTGGTGCGGCCGGCGTTGATTCCGGCGGCCGCGCGGGTGGCGACGGGCGTGACGCGGAGCCGGCGCGGTTGCGGGAGGAGAACGCGCGGTATGCCAAGGCGGAGAAGGAGTGGCAGCTGGAGCGGGAGATCCTGCGCCGGGTGGCCCGGTATTTCGCCCGGGAGATGAAGTGAAGGCCCCCGCTTGGGGCTTCATCTCCGCCCATGCCGAGCGGTTCGGCATCAAGCGGATGTGCCGGGTGCTCGAGGGGTCCCGGTCCGGCTACTACCGGTGGATCGCAGGCACCCAGGCGCGTGCGGCTCGCCAGGCCGAGGAAGACGCGCGCGTCGAGGAGATCCGGGAGATCCATGCCGAGTCCAAGGGTGCCTATGGGGCGCCGCGCGTCCATGCCGGGCTCCGTGCCTTCGGGCACACCGTCAAGCACAAGCGGGTCACCCGGTTGATGTCCGGGAACGACATCGTCGGGCGGCACCTGCGGCGGGCCACCCGCACCACGGTCCCCGACCCGGCCGCGTCGCCGGCCCCGGACCTGCTCGGGCGCGACTTCACCGCCGAGAGTCTTGATCAGCGCTGGTGCGGCGACATCACGTACATACCCGTCGGCGACGGCCAGTGGCTCTCTCTGGCCTCGGTCATCGACATCTGTTCACGCCGGGTGATCGGGTATTCGATGGCCACCCATATGCGGGCGGAGCTGGTCACCGACGCCCTGGAGGCGGCCGTCCGGGCCCGCGGCGGGTCGGTCGACGGGGTCGTCTTCCACTCCGACAGGGGCGCCCAGTACACCTCCGCCGCCTCCGCCGAAGCCTGTGACCGGTACGGCATTCGCAGGAGCATGGGCAAGGTCGGCTCGAGCTACGACAACGCCCTGGCGGAGTCGTTGTGGCAGGGGCTGAAGCGAGAAGCGATGTACGAGAAGCGGTTCTTGACGGTGAGCCAGGCGAGACTGGAGTTGTTCCAGTGGATCACTTGGTACAACACCCGAAGGCGGCACAGCGCCCTGTTCTACCTGTCACCCACGGAGTTCGAACAGCAGCACCTGGCGACCGGTAAGATGACGCTCGTCGCATGAAGCCCTCGTGTCCACTCTCCGGGGGCAGCCTCAGCACCCCGGAACGGCGTCACCGGGCCGGGGTCGGCTGGGTGAGGTTCACCGGGTTGCCGTCGGGGTCCTGGATGTGGGCGACGCGCTGTCCCCACGGCATGTCGTTGGGGCCGCCGCGGACCGAGCCGCCCAGCGCCGTCACCCGGCCGAGCGTCTCGTCGACGTCGTCGACACCGATGCTGAGCAGGATCCGCGGCGCCGCCTCGGTCCCCGGATTCTCCTTGGCCACCAAGCCGAGGTCGGTGTCGCCGATGCGCAAGCCGAGGTAGAAGGCCGGGCCTTCCTCCGGCACCCGGAAGATCTCTTCGGCGCCGAACAATTTCGTATAGAAGCCAAGCAGGACGTCCTGGTCGGCAGTGATGATCACTGGCTGGATGGTGGACATAGCACTCCTGTCGAGAACGGTCATGTCACTGGGTAGACCGTTCGAGGACGGTGAACTCATCGGCAAACCCGCCCTGCCAGACGATCTACACCCTGGACTGCTGCCCACGACCAGCACGAGCACCCCGAAACGCGGTCACACCACCCCGCTGACCAGCTACTTCAAGATGGCGCAGCTTCCGTATACGGGTCCCATACGGGGACGTGACGGGCCGGGTGGTGACCTGTGGGGCCGTCCCCCGCTGGTCACCGGGTCCGCCTCCTGGGTACGGCTGGAACTTGGGCCCCCTGCGTCCCGACGCCCTCGTCGACCGTGACGGACCGCTTGTTCTGGCACGCATGGGGCATGCGGTCGTGAGCACCGACTCAGCTGTCTATGCACCACCGAAGACGGCCCAGCGGTCGCCTCGAGCAAGGACCTACCGGAGACTGGAGACCAGCTCACCACAGGACGACCCGGAGCCCACCAGGGATGGAGCGATACCGGTACAAGCGCGCCTCCAGGCGAATGCGGTGGTCCCGGTGCCTGCCTGCCGCCGTGCTCCTCGCCGCGGTCGGCATAGACCTCGCCTGGCCAGAAGTCAACACCTTTCCCCTCCTGGCGGCGGTCTCCGTGATCGCGGCCCCGATGCTCTCTTTGGCCTGGACGATCGCCAGTGGGGCGGCGGCCTGCCTGGTCGGGGCGCTCCTGGCCCTCCGCGAAGGCCAGGCTCTTTCCACCCGCTCGGATTTCCTCGGGCTCGCGACCATCGCCGTCCTGACCGCCGTCGCGGCGTTCCTCAACCGGATGTTCGCCCGCGAGCGGGAACAACTGAGAACGGCCCGCCAGGTGGCGGAGGCCGTCCAGTACGCGGTGCTGCCGGCCGTGCCCGACCGTGTCCGGGGGCTGGCCGTCGCCACCCGCTACCGGGCGGCCCAGGAAGAGGCCCTGATCGGCGGCGACCTCTATGCGGTCCACGACACCCCCTACGGCCTCCGCATGGTCATCGGCGACGTCCGCGGCAAAGGTATGCAGGCGGTCAGCATGGTCAACACCCTGCTGGGCACCTTCCACGCGGCGGCCCTTCAGCTGCCGGAGCTGCCCGACGTCGTCCGCGGCGTGGAAGTGCAGTTGCAGGACGTCAAGAGCCGCCGGACCGACGCGCCGGACGAAGGCTTCGTCACCGCCGTCATCGCCGAGATCTGCCCCGAGCGTTCCGTGCTGCGCACGGCGAACCGGGGCCACCCGGCGCCGCTGATGGTCCACGAAGGCACAGTGACCGTCCTGGAACCGGAGGAGCCGGCACTGCCGCTGGGCCTGGGGGACCTGGCCGGGCCTGAAGTCCCGGTGGACCGGTTCGAGTGGCCCCCCGGTGCCACGCTCGTGATGTTCACCGACGGCATCATCGAGGCCCGTGACCGAAATGGTGTCTTCTTCGATCCCATCCCCTCGCTGGCCGGCCCCTCCCCCCAGACCCGGGGGCCGTACTGGACGCCATGCTCACCGCTCTGTCCCGGCACGCCGAAGTACTCGACGACGATGCCGCGGCCCTCGCGATCACACATGTCCCGGCCGGCGACGTGGGACGAAACCCGGCTGCCGCACCGCAGGCCGGTGGAGCATAGAAGCGACGGCGGCGGAGCCTCAACGACCGAGTCAGGAAGGGACTCTGCCGGGAATCTTGAGGTTCCAGGGACAGGGCTGCTGGTCGTTACGGGACGCTCTGGGTGGTTCGGTGCAGTCCTGTCTTCCTAGGGTGGTCAGTGTCAGTTCGTCCCCTGTCCGGTGCGGTAGGGCCAGAACTCACGGCTCGGATGGCGCGGGCCGGAATCCCCGCGGGAGCACGGCCGTGTGGGTACGTGACCACCTCGACGGGCTCTGGGACGACGAGGACTTCGTCTCCTGGTATCCGCGCGCTGGCCGTCCCGGTCTCTCGCCGGCTGCAGCCGGCCAGACACCGGCCGTGGAAGTGGAAGGGAACGCTTGTGGTGGCTGCTGGCCGGGTGGAGTGGAAGAGACTCGCCCTGCACCCGGCGCGGGCCGTCGTGGCGGCCTTCGCGGTGGCGGTGGCGGTGGGGACGTTGCTGCTCATGCTCCCCGCCGCCTCGCGGGACGGCACCGGCTCCGGCGTGGTGGAGGCGTTGTTCACCGCGACGTCGGCGGTGTGCGTGACCGGGCTGGTGGTGGTGGACACCGGGGCCCAGTGGAGCGGTTTCGGCCAGGGCGTGCTCCTGTCCCTGATCCAGGTCGGCGGCTTCGGCATCATGTCTCTCGCCTCGCTGCTGGCCCTGCTGGTGTCGGGACGGCTGCGGCTGCGGCTGCGGCTGACCGCGCAGGCGGAGACCAAGAGCCTGGGCATGGGTGAGGTGCGCCAGGTGCTGCTCGGCATCGTGACCACCTCGGTGGCCGTGGAGGTGGTGACCGCCGCCCTGCTGGTGCTGCGGTTCCGGCTCGGTTACGGGCAGGACCTCCAGGATGCCGTGTACGGCGGCGTCTTCCACGCGGTATCGGCCTTCAACAACGCAGGCTTCGGCCTGCGCGCGGACAGCCTCGTCGGCTACGCCCACGATCCCTGGGTGACCCTGCCGGTGGCGGCCGCGGTGATCCTGGGCGGCCTGGGCTTTCCCGTCCTGCTCGAGATCCTGCGCCACCACCGCCGCACCCGCACCACCGGTCGGCGACCCTACAGCCTGCACACCCGGCTCACCGCGCTGGGCACCCTGGTCCTGCTGGCCGCGGGCACCGCGATGACCTGCCTCCTGGAGTGGCGCAACCCCGGCACCCTCGGCCCCATGGGCGTCGGCGGCAAACTCCTCAACGGCTTCTTCTACTCGGCCATGACCCGTAGCGCCGGCTTCAACGCCGTCGATGTGGCCGCGCTCGATTCTTCCACCGTGCTCGGCAGCTGCGTGCTGATGTTCATCGGCGGAGGCAGCGCCGGTACCGCGGGCGGCATCAAGATCACTACTTTCGCCGTGCTGGCCGTCGCCATTTTCGCCGAGGTGCGCGGCCGCCCCGCGGCCGAGGTCATGGGCCGTCGGATCCCGCAGGCCGCCCTGCGGCAGGCCCTGGCCGTGGCGCTGCTCGGCGTGGGCCTGGTCATGGCCGGCACGCTTGTCCTGCTGACCGTGAGCGACGCATCGTTGGAGGCGGTGCTGTTCGAGGCGGTGTCGGCGTTCGCCACGGTGGGACTGAGTACCGGTATCACCGCCGGCCTGCCCACCGGCGGCCACCTGGTGCTGATCGCTTTGATGTTCACCGGCCGGGTGGGGCCGGTCATCCTCGCGTCCGCGCTGGCCCTGCACGAACCTGCGCGACGCTACCGACTGCCCGAGGAGCGACCCGTCATTGGCTGACCACTTCACCCCCCTGCGCCGGCGCCTCACGCGCCCACTCTCCGCCCCGGTCGGGCGATCGAGCGGCGACACCCGGATCGCCGTGATCGGGCTGGGCCGCTTCGGCCGCTCTCTCGGGCTGGAACTGATGCGTCACGGCTGGGAGGTCCTCGGCGTGGACACCGATCCGGACCTCGTGCAGCAGCTCAGCGAGGATTTCACCCACGCCGTCGTGGCCGACTGCACCGCCCCCCAGGTGCTGGAGCAGCTCGGTGTCACCGAGTACCCCCGCGTGGTCGTGGGCATCGGCACCGACCTGGAGGCCAGCATCCTGATCACCACCAACCTCGTCGACGCCGGCATCCCCCACATCTGGGCCAAGGCGATCAGCCGCCAGCACGGCCGGATCCTCGAACGCCTCGGCGCCCACCACGTAGTGCTGCCCGAGTACGAGATGGGCGAGCGCGTCGCGCACCTGGTGACCGGCCGGATGCTGGACTTCATCGAGTTCGACGACGACTACGCCCTGATCAAGACCGTCGCCCCGCAGGAAGCCGTCGGCAAACCGCTGGGCCAGAGCCAGCTGCGGGCCCGCCACGGCGTGACCGTCGTCGGCGTCAAACGCGCCGGCGAGGCCTTCACCCACGCCACCGCCGACACCGTCGTCCAGCTCGGCGACATCCTCGTCGTCACCGGCCGCACCCAAGCCGTGGAACGCTTCGCCGAACTGCCCTGAACCGCCCCCAGGACGTGGTGGTCTGCCGTCTCTGCTTCCGCAACCGGGTCAACCTCGGTGGTGAAGGTGGCCGGCCCGCAGGTGTCGGGTACGCGGATGCAGGCGGCGTCGGCCGCGGCGTCGAGTTCGACCGGGCGGCCGGTGTGGGCCGCGGTGGAGTCGATCACCACGACCGGCTCGCGGGCGATGCCGCGGTGCCGGAACGCGGGCATGGCCTGCACGGCGGGCACCTGCGGCTTCGCGCGGCGGGTGAGGGCGACCGAGCTCCCAGGCGGAGAGGCCGGCGACCTTGGGGAGGCTGAACCGCAGGATGTTCGGTGCCGGGGCGCGGGCCGGGCACCCTGAACGGTCAGCCCGGCATGCGGCGCAATCTTCGTGGCGGGTGCCGGCGGCCTCAGTCCTTGTCCTGCTCCGGCCGGGGCCGGTGGGCCCTGAGCGATCCGGCGTGCGCCTTGCTGGTGGGGTCACGGCGGGTCTTGACCAGGCTGGCCACCGTGGCGACGGCGAGCACGACCCCGATGACGACGAGGCTGAGCGGAGTGGAGATTTCCGGAACGCCGTGCGAGATGTCCTCGTGCGCCCAGTGGAGGACGAGCTTCGCCCCGATGAAGGCCAGGATCACCGCGAGGCCCGTCGACAGGTAGACGAGCCGGTCCAGCAGCCCCTTGACGAGGAAGAACAGCGCCCTGAGGCCGAGCAGGGCGAACGCGTTGGCCACGAAGACGATGTAGGGCTCCTCGGTCACGCCGAAGACCGCGGGGATGGAGTCGAGCGCGAACAGGAGGTCGACGCTGCCGATCGCGATGAGCACGATCAGCAGCGGCGTCACCATCCGTCGCCCCTCCACCCGGGTGAGGATCCGGCCGTCGACGTAGCCCTCGGTGACCGGGAGCAGTCGCCGGGCCGCCCTCACCACGCCGTTGTCCTCGACGTCCGGATCCTCGTCCCGGTGCCGGTAGAGCTGGACGGCCGTGTAGATCAGCAGCAGGCCGAACAGCAGGAACATGAAGGAGAACGCGGAGATCAGCGCGGCTCCGAGTGCAATGAAGACGGCACGCATGGCGAGCGCGAGCACGATGCCGAAGGAGAGCACCTTCTGCTGGTGCTCCTCCGGCACGGTGAACGTCGTCATGATGATGACGAACACGAACAGGTTGTCGACCGAGAGGCTCTTCTCCACCAGATAACCGGCGAAGTACTCGGTGCCGTACGTGCCCCCGTGGGCGCTCATGAACCACACGCCGAAGACGACAGCGGCCGCGACGTAGAACACGGACCAGGCGGCGGCCTCCCGGAAGCCGACGCGGTGCGGTTTCACCCATCCCAGCGTCAGGTCCAGGGCCAGCAGTCCCACGATGACCGCGAGCGTCGCCGCCCAGGTGCCCCCGCTGATCTCGAGCATTCCCGCACCTGCCTCTCCAGCCGCACCTTGCGGCGACTGTACTGGCAGGGGCCGCGGAAACGCGCACGATCAGGACGGTTCGACCTCCGGTGTTGTGTGGGAAGGCGCCGGCTCGCCCGCCGAGGACCGGCTCGGCCTTGAGGCCCTGCGCCGGTTGGGCGCCTCGGTCAACCGCTACCTCGGCGAGGACGACGACGTCACCACGCCTCTGGGTGCCAAGGCCGGCCCGCTGCGGGTGGAATCCTCCCGTCCGATGGGCGGGGGCTGGCTGCTGGATCAGCTGTGGAAGCTGCTCGGCATCGACACCGCGCTCGCCCAGGTCCTGGACGGGCGCCGGTTTTGCAGTCGAGTGAGTGCTGTTCGCGCTGGTCGCCACCCGCGCCATCGCGTCGGGTTCCAAACTCGCCGCGGGCGAGTGGGCCAGCCGCGACGTGGTCGTGCCCGATCTGCCCGGACTCGACGGCAGCAGCCAGGCCCTGCGGGCGCTGGGCCTGCTCGTCGAGAGCGAGGCGGAAGGCGCCGCGCAGGAGTGCGTGTTCTTCGCCGCCGCCCACGTGCTCAACCTCGAAGTCGACCTGCGCTTCTTCGATATCACCAGCACCTGCTTCGAGCGTGACGGCGAGGACGAAGAGGCGGGCGATGAGGCGTTTCGCCGGTTCGGGCACTCCAAGGCCTGCAGCAGATCATCATCGGGCTCGCGGTCACCCGCGAAGGCATCCCGGTCCGCTGCTGGGGCTGGCCCGGCAACGCCTCCGACACCCCCGTGATCGAGCAGGTCAAAGACGATCTACGCTCCTGGCGGCTGGGCCGGGTGGTCACCGTCGCCGACTCCGGCTTCTCCTCCGAGGCCGACCTCGCCTACCTCACCCGCGTCGGCGGCCACTGCCTCACCAGCGTGAAGATGCGCGAGACCAGCAAGAAGGCCGCTACCGCATTCGCCGGCAGGGCCGCTACCAGGACGTGCGCGACAACCTCCGGGTCAACAGACCACCCCACGAATCCGCCGACTACGTGTGCCTGCCTACTGATGAAGTCGGGTTTCACGGGCCGTAATTACGCCCCGTCCGTGTGTGCTCGGACGGCGGCATCCACGCCCTGCCCGCCTGGGCGGGGCAGGCTGCGGTCAGTCTTCCCGCCAGGCAAGCTTGATCAGCAGGTTCTTGGCTTCGTCGGCGACCTCGGTGTCGGCCACCACGTCGTAGCGGCCGGCCACGATCTGGCTGCGGGAGGCGAAGTCGCGGCGGCCGCCGCTGAGGGCATGGCCGACGAAGCCGAAGACCGCACCGAAGAGGGCGCCGTAGGCCAGTCCGCTCAGCATCAGGACCAGGACGTCGTGGTCACCGGCGGCGAACACCGACAGCAGCAGCCCGATCAGCAGTCCGAACCAGGCTCCGCTGCCCGCCCCGGCCAGGGCGGCCCGGCCGCGGGTGAGCCGGCCGAGCACGGTCTCGACCATGCGCAGGTCGGAACCGATGATCGCGGTGCGTTCCACCGGGAACCTGTTGTCGGACAGGTGATCGACCGCGCGCTGGGCGCCGTCGTATGACGAATACGAGCCGACAATCGGACGGTCGACCTGCGGGGTGGGCGGGTGCTGGCTCATCGAAGGACTCCTTTCGTCTTTCAGCAGCCTGTACCCGCGCCACGTGTCGGGCAACAGGCCCGGGCAGTGAACGGCCAGGCGACACAGGAGCAGCGGCATGGCCCCCTCGTACCGTGGAGACACCGTGGCGGAAGGGGAAGTGGGGCGTCATGGCGTCGGGGAAGCGGAGGTTCGATGCTGAGTTCCGGGAGGGGGCTGTACGCATCGTGACCGAGGCCGGGAAGCCGATCCCGGAGGTCACACGGGAGTTGGGGATCAATCCGGGGGCGCTGCACAGCTGGGTGTCGAGGGCTCGCCGGACGGGTTCGCCGACTTCGGATCGGGTCCCGGTCGCCTCCGGCACGGGCCGGTCGCGGGAGACGGAGCGAGGCGAGCTGGAGCGCCTGCGGGCGCAGGCGCGGGAGAAGGGCAAGCGCATCCGGAAGTTGGAGATGGAGCTTCCCAATCAGGAGGTCAAGCCGCGGCAGTGACAGAGGGTGGCGTTTTGTAGAACTCTCCGTCACGAATCATGGCCCATAGGACGTTGATGCGTCGGCGGGCGAGGGCCAGGAGGGCCTGCTTGTGCCCCTTCCCCTCGCTTCGTTTGCGGTCGTAGTACGCCTTGGAGGCCGGACAGCAGCGCAGGCTGACCATGGCCGAGAGGTACATCACCCGCAGGAGGCCGCGATGGCAGCGCCGGGGCCGGCGGAGATTGCCGCTGACGCGGCCGGAGTCGCGTGGCTGCGGCGCCGGCCCGGCCAAGCCGGCCAGCCGGTCCGCGGTGCCGAAGGCATCCATGTCGCCGCCGGGCGCGGCGAGGAACTCGGCGCCGAGCTTGGGCCCCATCCCAGGCAGGGTGCTGATCACCTGGGCATGCGGATGCTCGCGAAACCGGGCCTCGATCTGGGCGTCGAGCTCGGCGATCTCCTCGTCGAGGGCCATCACTCCCTTTGTGAGGCGGGCCGCCATAGCGGCGGCTAGTTTCTCGCCCGGCAACGCCGTGTGCTGGGCCTGGGCAGCGTCCAGGGCGGTCTTGGCGAGTGTGGCGGCGCCATGGACCTTGCGGTTCTTCAGCCAGGTCTCGATCCGTTTCACCCCGGAGCGACGGATGGCTGCCGGAGTCTGGTATCCGCTCAGCAGCATCAGCGGGCCCTTGTCCGTCAGGTCCAGGACCCGCTCCAAGGCGGGGAAGACTTCCAGTAGTTGTGCGCGCAGTCGGTTGATCTGCCGCGTGCGGTCGAAGACCAGGTCCAGGCGGCGGTTGGTGAGGGTGCGCAGGTCGACGGCGATTTCGTCGCCGGGCCGGAGCAGGCCGAGGTCCCGGCGGAGACGGGCCTGGTCGGCGATGACGAAGGCATCCTTGGCGTCCGTCTTGCCCTCGCCCCGGTAGGTGCTTGAGGCACGGTGCACCGCGAGTCCGGTGAGGTAGGCGACGGGCTGCTCATGGCTGGCCAGCAGCCCGATCAGCAAGGCGGCGCCGCCGTGGTTGAGGTCGACGGCCCACAGCACGTCACGCGATATTTCCAGGACCTCCCCGATCAAGGCCAGGAGTTCGCTCTCGTCGTTTGGGATCCGGCGGGACAGCAGTCGCGCACCCTCCGCGTTGATCACCACGCAGTGGTGGTGCGTCTTACCGATGTCCACCCCGGCCCATGTCTCAGGCACGGTCACCTCCGTCAGTACGTCGTACATCGATCCCGCAGACGACCTCGCCGGCGTTGCCCTACGCAGCGATCGAGTCGCAGTTCCCAATTGGCGGTCGAGTCGTCGCGGGGCTCCGGGCGGCCAGGCTCCATGAACCATCCGACGGCGCAGCGCGATGTGAGCCATACCCGGAGCCCCTGGGTCCACCGATCCTACGAATGACCAGTTCAGACCCGAGAAGAAGGTAGGGCGCGATGTCTGCAAGCGCAGGCCGCTGGCGTACACCTGCTCGGACGTCGCACACCAACGCCGGATCGTCCCGTGGGAGACGAGCACGCCGCGCCCGGGCATCGGCTCCCCGGCCTCGCGGAGGCCGAGCGGGAAGCGGACGTACCGCCGCACACGGTGCGCGATCACCTCGACCGGGTACCGGTGGCCCGGGTACGACGGCGGCGCGGACGACACGAGCGAACCCCTGTTCGGCGCGATCAACTCCAAGATCGTCCCAGGCCGGTCCGCCGACGTGGCAACGCCGTCGGCGGGCAGGGAGTGCGAGGCTGCTGCCGAGGCGGTCAGGGGCGGGGCTGACCAGCCGTCGCCGGAGGACGCCGGGTCAGCCAGACATGCCCGCCGGACGGCAGCGTCACTTTGCGGGTGTCTCGAAAGCCGAACGTCTCCAGCCGACCGGCCTCGGGGATGGATGCGGTCCATGCGACCACCGTGCCGCTCTGCCGGTCCACGGCCTGAAGACCTGGTGCCAGGACGCGGTCGAGCAGCGCGTGCGAGAAGTCGCCGTCGCGACTCGCCACCAGCAGGAGCCAGTCCCGGGTACCTGCCCGAGCGGCCTCCAGCGCCTCACCGTCTGCCCTGCCCAGTGCCAGCAGGCCGGGCGGAACCTCCAGTTCTCGGGCGATCAGGCCGTGGAAGCGGCTGACGTCCCGATCGGCTTCCGGCGGCAACCACACGGCGGCGGCGATGAGCTCGTCGGTATGCTGCTCTGCCACCCAGAGGTGACCCTCCTCAAGGGCATGGTGGGCCAGCAGCAGCCGCAGGACGGCCTGGACCTGCTCAGCATCGCGGTCGATGGCCGGTGGCGTGTCGGCGGCGCGCGAGGTGATCAGGCGCACCAGGGCCGGGACGTCCACCAGGCCGGCGGGGCGCACACGATCGAGTGCCCGGTCGCCCCGGTCCCCCTCGCCCATCGTCGGCTCCTCTCGCGGTCCGCCGCATCACCGCAGTCCCAGCGCCTGCCTCATCGGCGTGCCCCCGCTGCGTGCGGGCCCGCCCCCGCCGGTCCGGCCGCGGGCTAGCGGTGGAACAGGGTTCCGAGCTTGTCGGAGAACTCCTGCCGCCGCTCGGCGCGGTGCTGTCGCCGAGCCTGGGCCACGGCCTCTTCCGCGGCCTTCTGCGCCGAGCGGACCTCGGCCTCGACCTCCCCAGCCGGCACCCGCACGATCGTCCCGCCCAGTCGCTCGGCGATGGCGTCCGCGGGCCCGGGGTCGTCCTCCTCCGCCCCGGCGATCAGGACGTTGCTGCCTTCGTCCACGCCGCGGCTGAGCACGGTCAGTGCGTCCACCGACTCGGCCGCGTCGTCGGCGTCGGAGGCCATGCCGACGAGCGTTCCAGCACCCCAGCCGAGAAAGATGCCCATGGGCCCGCCGAGCACCCCGACCAGCGCGCCGACGACGCCGCCGACCGCCGTGGTGCTGCCGGCGCCGGGTTCGTAGCTCTCGGGCACGGACAGGGTGCCGTCCTCCGCGCGCTCCAGGATCGCCGCCCGGCCCACCGATGGCAGTTGCCTGACCTCGGAGAAGGCCTGGTAGGTGCGGGCGGGGTCGGGGAAGCGGAAGAACATGACCTTGGCGTTCCAGGCCATGGCGGACTCCTTACATGACTGCGGTGGGCCGGGCCCGGTGGCGCGGGCCCGCCGAGTTCTGGCGACAGGAGAAACCACCGCAAACCTACAGTGGGCCGTATGCCTCCGCATGGCCACGCGGGGCGGCGGCCGTTAGTACTCCAGCCGGACTTCTGTATTTTCCCTGGTCAACGGCCTGGCGGTGGGGAGTGTAGCGGGGGCGTGGCATGCGTAGGACGGTCTTGGGCGGGCCGTCCCACCAACGGGTGCCCGCGCCGCATGTCATGACAGCGCGACGAGCAGTTCGTTGTCGTGATCCACGATGTGCCGACGAACGCCTGGGACCTGGAGCTCGAAGAACTCTTCCTGCGGACCGGAGCCCGCTTCGCGCGGGTGAAGCCACGCCGGCGGATGCGGGACTACGTACGCGGCCTGCTCGGCCCGGTCGGCCGCAAGAACAGCTGGGTGCGCCACGAGGCGCCGTCTGACCGGGTGGAGGTGGAAGACCGTGCGAGTCCGCCCCGTCTGCGGATGGACCGGCACGAGCAGGATGTCCACGTCTGCGTCGGGGCAGGCTGTCCCGGCCCGGCAAGGACGGCGTGCCGTTCCGGCGGTCCCACGGCCAGCAGAGCATCGAGGGCGCGTTGGAACACGTCCTCGATCAGGCCGTTCGGGACCCTCACCGGCCGCCTTTCGGAAGCTGCCAGCAGGTGGGCGAGCGCTTGGCCGGCCGCTGCCTCCCATTGCGAGCTCCACGACCAGTAGTGACTCGACCCAAGCCTTGGCCCCCATGTGGCGATCGGCTCGAACGGGGCCGTGCTCTTCCCTTCCTCCAACAGCTCCTCCCAGGACAGTGGTGTTGCGCGACATCGTCAACGAGGAGGCGGCGCACGGCGTCTGGAGCGAGCCACACCGCCTGCCAGAGCGAGCAGTCGTCGATCCTGCTCGGCCCGCACGTCTGACAGGCCATGCTGGGGCCGGCGCCACATCATCGCTGCCGCCAGCGGCGATGACTTTTCGAGCGGCACAGGGGCGGTGGAAGACGGCGGAGTTCATTCGGTCGGGGCCGGGAGTCCCATCGGGTTGGGGAAGCGCAGCGTGGTGGCGCAGGCGTGGGCCAGTGGGGCGAGCAGCCGATGCAGCCGGTCGACCGCGGCGGGGTTCAGGGCCTGCCAGGGGCGTGCGGCGGCCCGGTCGGTGGCCTCCTCCACCGTGCGGTGCACTCGGCGCCCCTCCGAGGTGGCCGTCCCGTCGGGCGCGAGCCATCCGTGGGCGATCAGCCGGGCCCGGGCGGCTTGCCACTGGTCGTCGCTCCACCCCCGGTGGGGCTGGAGCTCGGTACGCGGCAGGTCGATGCCCGACCGCAGCACCAGGGTCTCGCAGCCGTCCAGCCCGGCCGCGACCCAGGCCGCGACGTGGCCGTCGCCACGGTGCTCCCGCAGGACGGTCGCCGCGTGCCACAGCCGGTCGACGGCACCCTGTGGTGTCGGGAGGTCCTGGTTGGCGGCGGCCAGCACCCGGCCGGCGCAGTCCAACCCTTCGGCCACGGGTGCCAAGAGGGCGGCGGCCTCCTCCACCTGCCGGCCGTGGCCGGACAGCAAGTGTTTCAGGGCCGCGCCGGCGCCGTTCTGCCGGGCCCGCAGGGCACGTTCGGGCGCCGCCCTGGTCCAGATATCGGGCACGGCCCGGGCGACCATGGCCAGGGCGAAGCCGAAGAACGCGGCCGTGACCGGCCCGGGGCCGACCGCCCCCAGCGGCGCGGCGCGTCCGGCGAAGTACCCTCGCCAGAAGCCGCGCAGCCCCGCCTCGGCGAAGGCGGCCCGGGCCTGCGGTGCGAAGTAGGTCACCGCGTGCACCGGCTCGATCAGGGCCCACAGCGTGCGGGCCGTCCGCTCGGGGTCCTCCACGGCGCCACCTCCTCGCCGGGCTTCGGCTGTTCAGGGACATTCCTTCGGGTGCTGCCCGCGGTGGGGCGGACGCCAAACCTCGGGTGGGGGAGCGGAAAGCGAGGAGGCCACGCCTCCCATGCGGTGATCACGCCGTTGGCCACCGGGGCCACCCGGCTCTCGATGGTGTTGTCGGCCAGCCACGCGGGCGCTGTCACGTTGGCTGGCGCGTGGGATGATCTTGGGGTTGGCCGTGCGGGGAGGAGATCACCGTAGAGAGTGCGCCGCCGTCGTACAGGGGGCATCGGTATCCGGCCGAGGTGATCTCCCACTGCGTGTGGCGGTACTTCCGCTTCCCACTCAGCTTCCGCGAGGTCGAAGAGCTGATGCTGCAGCGCAGTGTGATCGTCTCCCATGAGACGGTCCGCCGCTGGTGCGGCAAGTGCGGGCAGCAGTACGCCAACCTCCTGCGCCGCCGGCGGCCCCGGCCCGGGGACACGTGGCACCCGGACGAGGTGTTCGTCAGGATCAACGGGGAGCTGACGTACCGTGGCGGGCCGTCGACGCTGGCGGCACCGTCCTCGACATCCTGGTCCAGCCCCGACGCGACATGCAGGCGGCTGTCCGGTTTTTTCGCCGGCTCCTGAAGGTTTTGGAGTACATGCCGCGGGTGGTGGTCACCGGCAAGCCCCGCTCCTGCGGCGCGGCCCACCGCCGGGTTATGCCGGGCGTGGAGCACCGTACCTCGAAGTACATCAACAACCGGGCCGAGAACTGGCACCAGCCGACCCGCCGGCGCGAATGGGCGATGAAACGCTTCACCTCGCCGGGCCACGCGCAGCGGTTCCTGTCCGCGTTCAGCGGCATCTCACCCCACCTCCGCCCCCGACGCCACCGCCTCCCGGACCGGCTCGACCGTCTCCCGTGCGGCCGGCTCCTTCGCTTCCGGCAGCCCCGGCACCGACGGCAGCGGCCACCTCCACCCGATCAGGAAAGAATCACGACCGCCCATCGCTCGCTCCCTCACCGCCCCGGACCGTTCGGGCTCTATCGCTCCCGGGTTCCCGGGCCCGGGGCGGGCTGACGGTCTGCTCCTGCGGTACGGGTCACGGCGAGCAGTGCGACGTCGTCGTCCTGGCGCCCCCTGGTGTACCGGGACAGATCAGCGATGAGGGCGTCCAGCAGGCCGTCGGGCCCGGGCGGGGTGGGGCGTGACAGCTGTGGGACGGGGTCGTAGAAGAGGCCGCGCGGATCGCGGGCCGCGGTGACGCCGTCGGTGAACAGCACCAGGGTGGCATCTGGGGGAAGCTTGAACAGGTCGACGGGGACGGGAGTGTTCAGGGCGGGGAGATCGGCCAGGCCCAGTGGCAGCGACGGCGACTTCGGTTCCAGGAGCCGCGCCCGGCCGTCGTCGACCAGCAGGGGTGCCGGATGTCCCCGGTTCGCCACGCGTATGGTGCGGCAGTCGGTCGGGATCTCGACAATGACGGCCGTGGCGAACGCCTCGGATGCTCCCGGACCGCTCTGGTCGGTGTTGATCCGCTGCATCTTCTCCTCCAGGCGGTTCACCACATCCGGCAGGTCCGGCACCCGGACGGCGGCTTTGTAGAAGGCGCCGAGCAGTCCGTTGACGGTCCTGACCGCGCCCACTCCCTTGCCGCGGACATCCGCGATCAGCAGCCGGGTGCCGTACCGGCTCTCCTGGACCGCGTGGAGATCACCGCCGATGGCTGCTTTCCTCTCGGCGGCCTGGTACCGGGCGGCCACGGCCAGGGGGCCGATGCGGCTGGGTGGGTCCGGGAGCACGGCGCGTTGGACGGTCTCCGCAACGTCGCGGGCCGACTTCAGCTGCTGCCGCTCGTGGGCCAGTATCCGGTTGATGCCAGCGGCCAGGGCGGTCAGGAGGGCCATGCTCGGCAGTGCGACGTGGTGAGTGATGGTGTACGGGCCGCCGTACAGAAGAACCAGGAGCGGCCCCATGAGCATTGCTGCTGCTCCGGTGGCGATGGTGCCCGTCAGGGAGAGCAGGGGCGCGGCCACCATCGGGGTGGCTGCCAGCAGGGGAAACACGCTGATGGTGTTCGAGGTGGCGTATGCGATGAGGGGTGCGCAGGCGATCAGCGCGGCGGGCAACGGCCGGCGCCGGTCTGCCGAGAAGTACGGAGCATCACGGTTGCGTTTCACCGCGTTCCTCTAAGGATCAATCGAAGGGCCGGTTCCCGGTCTTCGTCGCAGCCTTCGCGAGGGCGATCGCATAACCGATCGGCAGAGAGGGCCCTGCCCGCCTCCATGCGGGTGGGCCGGCCTGTGCTCGCGGGGTCCGGTGGGGGGCCGCTTCCGCGGTGGAGGCGTACGGGGCAGGGGGCCGCCGCCGGGCGGTCGCGGCCTTGCGGGGGCGAGGACTTCGGTGGCCGGCCGTCCGGCGGACGTGATGTCTTCAGGGGGCGTTCCGCGCCGCCGGATCAGTTTGGAGCGATCTGCGCCCAGTAGGTGCGTCCGTGCCGGTCGGGGCGCCGGTAGGTGCCCCACCGGGAGGCGAGGGAGGCCACGATCAGGCGTCCTCGGCCGTGTTCGTCGGTGTCGCGGTCGGTGTCGGCGGGGGAGCGGGTGGGGCCCCCGTCGGTGACCTCCACGCGGACCGCGGGCTGTTCGGTGTCGCGGACGAGCCGCCAGGTGACGCGGACGCCGGGCCGGGCGTGGGTGAGCGCGTTGCCGACCAGTTCGGCGACGACGACCTCGGTGCGGCAGGTGTACTCGCCGGTCAGGCCCCAGTCGTGCAGGAGCCGGCGGGTGATTTGTCGGGCCCGGGCGGGGGCGTCGGCGGTGCAGGGCAGCGACCAGGTGAGGGAGCGGGCCGGCGAGAGCGTCATGGCAGTGGTCATGGGGAGGGCCTTTCGCGAGGAGCGCCGCCCGCCGCGGCGGGCGGCGCGGACGACCCGGGATATTTGTTCAATATTCAACATACTCGACTGGTGGGGACGGCGGCACTCGTGGGCTGTGTTCGAGAAGGCGCTCGACGGGTTGGGCCGGCGGCGGGCCGGGCGGTCAGGAGCGGGGGAACCGGGCAGTGGGCGCGCTCTTCGCCAGCGGCGTCACCGGTGCCATCGGCTCCGAGGTCCCGGCGCGGTCCAGGTCGGACAGGAGCCGTTCCGCGTCGGTGACCAGCGATCCGTAGATGTGCCAGGCTCCGGGTTCGGTCAGGGCGCCGCGTGCCACGAGTTCGGTCATGCGGTCATGCCAGCTCTGGGCCTGGTCAAGCGCGGTGCACAGCCGTTTGCCGGCGGCGGTGTGCTCCGGCTCGGCGGCCCGGCTCCCTGCGGTGAAGTCCTCCACGGCCTGTCCGGCCAGCTCGAGCGTCCGGGCGTACTGGTCGGTGAACAACCGCCCCAGACGGAAGTCGTCCCGGGGGGCGTCCAGGGTATCGGCCAGGGTCCGGGCGATCCCTCGCACCTGCAGTGATATCCCGTGCAGGACGAGGAGCGCATGGCCGCCGGTTCCGGGCCGCCGGGGCCCGTGCACGGAGCAGCGGAGGTTCCAGCGCAGGCTGTCCTCGGCCAGCCGCACCTGGTCCTGCGCCTCGGCGATCTCCTCCTCGAGTTGCCGCGCTCTCGACAGCCAGACCCGCGCGTGGCTGGGCCGCTGGTGCTGGTGCAGGCCGCGGCCCATGTCGCGCAGCAGCGCGCTGGTGGCCCGGGCCAGCCGGCGCACCGCGGCACGGGAGTCGTCCACGTACACCGGGGGCAGGATCAGGGCGTTGACCGCCGTCCCTACGATGGCCCCGGCCGCGGTGGCCAGCGCCAGGAGGACGAGGTCGCGCACCGGCATCGCCGCTACGACGGCCAGGGTGAGCAGCGCGGTCGAGGCGACCTGGAGTTGGTCGTCGAACATCCGGCGTCCGCGGGTGGCCAGGACGACGGCGAGGACCACCATGATGCTTCCGGCGGTGGGGCCCAGCCACCAGGCCGTGGCGATGGCCAGGGCGGCCCCCGCCGCCTGGACGGCGATCCGGCGCGCGGCCTCGGTCACCGAGTGGTGCACCGTCGAGGTGTTGACCACGAGCAGGGCGGTGGCGACGGCCAGGAACTGGGGTCGTCCCGGCCCCCACGGGGCGCTCGCCTGCCAGGCGAGCAGTGCGGCGGTCAGATTCTTGCCGCCGTGGGACAGGATGTGCCTGCCCTGGCGGGCGGCCACGGATTTGACCAGACGCGCCAGCGCCGGCCATCCGGGAGGCGGGGTGGGCGGCCTCTCCTCCGAATTAGTTGAATCTTGCACAAAATGGAGAATGCCATTTTCCGCCGGGTTTGACCAGTCGTGTCCCCGCGGTCCGGCAGGACGGGTCGCGGTGGGCCGGGCGCGGCGCCGCGAGCGGTGTGTCGGCGGGTCGATGTGCTCGGGGGCGGTCGTCGGCGCGTGCTGGCGTCCCTGCCGGCGGGGCGGGCTGCCGTTCCGCCCCGGCCGGTGGTGGTTTCTCCGTGCCCGTCGATGCGGTTGATCCCGGCCGCGCGAAGGTCGGGGGAGGTCAGATTATTTCCCTCTGCGGGGGGCGATGTCGGTGAAATAGCCCACACAGCGGAAAGTTTATCCTTCAACCATCTCGGGGTAGTTTCGGCGGTGTCCCACCACCTCGGGGCACCGTCCGACGTCCCGCGGGGCGGAACGTCGGCATGGCATTCAAGGAGGAGTGATCATGAGTCGCATATTCGGAAGGCGGATCGCCACTGCGGCCGCCTCGGTGGCTGTCGCCGCGGGCGCTGTGCTCGCCGCGGGCGGTACAGCCTCGGCATCGCCCCACTCCGACGCCCAGCGCGTTGTCACCGGCTCCTACGCCACGGACAACGACCGGCACGACCGGGACCGTGACCGGTACGACCGGGGCCGGGACCGTGACCGGTACGACCGGGACCGTGACCGTGACCGGCATGACCGTGACCGCGGGGACGATCGCCGCTGACGGCGGGGGGCCGGAACCACCGGTCCGCTGATCAGACGTACGCACCGTCCGCATGGCTCATGTCCGACAACGACGTCGCGTATGAGCGACCGCGGCCGAGACCGGCAGCAGGTGACCGGACGGGGTGCGCCCATATCACCGGGGGCGGGGTGCAGTGCGACTGCAGGCGCGCCGCACCCCGCCCCGGGCATGTCGTCGTCCGACGCCGGGCGGCGGCCGGAACACGGCACCCGCATCAAGGTCGCCGAAAGAACCGTCCGGAGAGCCTCCCGCGGGCGCCGTCCGGATCGAGAGACAAGAGAAAGCCCGTGAAGAACTTCGTCGAGCAGGAGTGCGAGATGCGCCTGCTGGTCGCGCCGGGGTGCAGCATCGGTGTAGCGACCCGACTGTCCTACGACCCGCGCGACCCCTACGCCGTCCAGGTCGACTTCCACACCGGCTTGCACGCCCCGGTGACCTGGGTGTTCGCCCGCGAACTGCTGGCCCAGGGCGCGTTCGGGCCCTGTGGGCAGGGCGACGTGCGGACCTGGCCTGCCGGTACCGGGGCGCGCCGCATGCTGTGTCTTGCCTTGGCCGCCCCGGACGGGCAGGCCCTGCTCCAGGCCCCGTCCGCCGTGGTGGAGCGGTGGCTGCAGCGGACCTACCGACTGGTGCCCCCGGGCCACGAGACGCGGCTGCTCGATGTGGAACAAGAACTGTGCGGACTGCTCGGCGAAAGCGCCTGAGGTCCGCATGCACCGGGTGAACATCAAGACCGCCGGCGAACACCCGGCCGCGCCCCGGGCCCGCGACGAGGCCGCTGGGGGCGGAGGCGAGGCGCCTCAAGGCGCAGACGCAGACGTCCCGCCACGCGGCGTGCATTCGATGAGCAGCGGGCCGCCGAGGCGCTCGCCGCAGCCGCGACCGCCCGGGAGAGGGCCGCGCGGAGGCCGCCGCGCAGACGGCGGAGGACTACGCCCCGCCGCGAGTGCAACACGCCGCGTTGCCCGGGTGCTCATCGCCGTCCACCCGTACCGGACCCCTGGCTCTGGCACCCGCGGCGCGCAGGTGGAAGGCGCGGTGGGCCCGTCGGTGGTTCGCGTCGGTGGTTGTGCGGAGCGCGAGTTTACGGTCGGGCTGTGCGTTCGGCTGCCTGGCCGGGGTCGGTGGGGCGGTTCGCCCGGACGATGTTCTCGATTTCTTCACCCCCGCTGGGCCGTGCCCGTCGCCCAACGCCCAACACGACACGTCGACTCCACCGCATAGCGGTGGAGTCGAGCATCGAGGAGAGGAACGTTCATGAACGCCCGGAGTATCGGCGCGGCCGCCGCAACAGGATTGGCACTGATGGCCGCCCGCGATCTCTTCCAGAAGAAGCACGCACTGCTCCGGAACTTCCCGGTGATCGGGCACGCCCGGTACCTGTTGGAGACGATCGGGCCGGAGCTGCGGCAGTACATCGTGACCACCAATGAGGAGGAGCGCCCGTTCAGTCGTGACCAGCGCACCTGGATCTACGCGTCGGCGAAGGAGGAGAACAACTACTTCGGGTTCGGAACTGACGTCGACGTCGAGCACGTGCAGGGGCACGCATACCTGAAGCAGCGCACGTTCGCCGACACGCTGCCCGACGCGCAGGACCCGCAGGCCCCACTGCCCTCGGCCAAGGTGCTGGGCGGGCCGCGCGGGCGCGCCAAGGCGTTCCGACCGGCGAGCGTGGTGAACATCTCGGCGATGAGCTTCGGATCGCTCTCCGGCGCGGCGATCACGGCGCTCAACAAAGGGGCGGCGCTGGCGGGCACGATGCAGAATACGGGCGAGGGCGGCATCTCGCCGTACCACCGCAACGGTGGCGACCTCGTCCTTCAGATCGGTACGGCGTACTTCGGCTGCCGCAACGAGGACGGCACCTTCAATCTCGACAAGCTCAAGGATGTGGTCGCCAGCGCCCCGGTCAAGGCGATAGAGATCAAGCTCTCCCAGGGCGCCAAGCCGGGGCTGGGCGGAATGCTGCCGGGCGCGAAGGTGACCCCGGAGATCGCCGAGATCCGCGGCATCCCGCCCGGCAAGGACTGCGCCTCCCCGTCGCGGCACACCGCGTTCAGCGACGTCGACTCCATGCTCGACTTCGTCGAGTTGCTCGCCACCGAGACCGGTCTGCCGGTCGGGGTCAAGAGCGCGGTGGGCGAGCTGGACTTCTGGCAGGAGCTGGCCGCGCTGATGGCGCGTGGTGACCGTGGTGTCGACTTCGTGACCGTCGACGGCGGCGAGGGCGGCACCGGGGCGGCGCCGCTGATCTTCACCGACTCGGTGTCGCTGCCGTTCCGGATGGGCTTCTCCCGGGTCTATGGCGCCTTCGCCGAGCTGGGGCTGACCGACGAGCTGACCTTCATCGGCTCCGGCAAGCTCGGCCTGCCCGAGAACGCCGCAGTCGCCTTCGCTCTGGGTGCCGACATGATCAACGTGGGTCGTGAGGCGATGCTGTCGATCGGCTGCATCCAGTCGCAGAAGTGCCACACCGACAGGTGCCCCACCGGCGTCGCCACCCAGAACCCGTGGCTGGCCCGCGGCCTCGACCCGACCTCGAAGGCCACCCGGGCCGCTGCCTACCTGCGCACCCTGCGCAAGGAGCTGATGAAGGTCTCGTCGGCCATCGGCGTCGCCCACCCGGCACTCATCACAGCCACCGACATCGAGATCATGAGCGGCGACTATGACGCCCGCACCCTGGCCGGCGTCTACGGCTACAAGGACGGCTGGGGCAGGCTCGGCCCGCGCCTCGCCGATGAGATCACTGCGCTACTCGCCATCAAGCCGACCTTCGTCCAGAAGCCGACCGCCTGACACGCCGACAGCGACAGGCACCGCGCTCACCGCTCTCCTGCGCGGAGCCCGCGCGTGGCAACAGCCGGTGTCGCCCTCACCTCCCCGACCCCACGAACAGCCCATGCCGAGGTGATCACAACATGACTGAGGAAGTGAGATTCAAGAGCATCGTCGGCCCCGAACTGGCCGGAGTAATTGACCTGCCAGACGGCGAGATCCGGGGCTGGGGAATCTTCGTCCACGGATTCACACTCGGCAAGAACTCGCCGGCCGCTTCGCGCGTCAGCAAGCAACTGGCAAGCGAGGGGATCGGAATGCTGCGCTACGACAACCTCGGGATCGGAGGCTCCGACGGCGACTGGGGGACGGTTCCTTCACCATCAAGGTCCAGGACACCGTCCGTGCAGCAACTCTGATGGCGGAGCGAGGGACTCCAGCAGACCTGCTGGTGGGGCACTCGTGGGGAGGCGCCGCCGCCATCGCCGCGGCGGCCGAGGCAACCGGCGTCCGCGCGGTCGCCACGATCGGGGCGCCTGTCGACCCCAGCCACGTCGAGGGACAGTACGACGCGGTCATAGATCGCGTTCTCAGTGAAGGGTCGCACGAGTGGTTCGTCGGCGGGAGGACCCTGGTCCTCAAGCGTGCCTTCGTCGAGGACGTCCACCATGCCAGCCTGCGCGCCGGGATACGCGAGTTGCGCCTACCACTACTCGTCCTGCATTCGCCTACCGACAACACCGTCGACATCGCCAACGCCGGGGAGATCTTCTACGAGGCACGACACCCGCGTAGTTTCGTCGCGCTCGACGGAGCAGACCACCTCCTGACCGCCCGAGGACAAGCACAGCGAGCCGCCCACATCATCAGCGCCTGGGCCGACCAGTACATCCACGCGTCACGGCCCGGAGTGGGAGTGTCATGAATCAGGGTATGGCCACGGGGCCATGTCGCCCGCGTACTCGGACAGTTGGTGAGGTCGGGCCGGGGCGCCTTGCCGGCGTTGCCGTCGGTGGGTTTCCCCGGCCCGCCTCCCGAACCGACGTGCCCGCTCTCCAGGCATCCGGCTCTCCACAAGCCCTCTCAGACGGCCGCTGCGATCGTGGTCCCATTGGGCCAGGGCGAGGGGATCTTGTTGCCGCGGTAGAGGCAGCGGTGGGTTCGCACCTTCTCGTCGTCGGTGGGCCGCCAGACCGGCACTGCGCAGCACAGCCAGCGCGTTGTCCAGCGGCTTGTAAGCCCTGAAATGATGGTGCAGCATCGGATACCGCCGTACTTCGGGCTCCTCGGACTCCAAAATCGTCGCGGCCAGCGACAGCACCGGTTCCTCCCCGCTCTCCTCATACTCCGTCAGCAGCTGGCGCGCAGATGTGGTATCTGGTCAGGCAGTTCAAGGGCACCCGGGCGGTGGCTGGCGCGCTGGGCGTCTCGCAGCGCACCGTGGAGCGGTACGTGAAGGGCCGGATCCGGCCGGCCCCGCAACGGCGCACATGTGGTGGAGCCGGGATTTGCGGTGGTGGAGGTCACGGCCGCCGAGGGCGAGAGGTGGCTTTTTTCACGAGGGTAGAAGGGAACGAAGCCACAGCGGCGGCTGCGGAACTTCCGCGCGGGGTGCGGGTCGCGGGGGTGGTATGCGGTGGCATGACCGCTGCTGTCCCTTAAGCGGTCATGCCACCGCATACCACCCCCGCTGCCCTGTGACGCCCGCCCGCATGTGGTGCAGGGGGCGGCTCAGGCCGCGTCACTTGCCCACCGGTATACGGCAGCCCGAGCGGTGGCGGCCTCGGTGCCCGCGGTCCTCAGCCGTGTGACCGGTCGTGGTGCTGCGGGCTGCCCTGGTGGGCGTGTCCGTGCTCCTCGGCCCAGCGGAGCTGGTCGAGGACCCACTGACGACGGCCTTCGTCGATCCGCGCCTGGTAACCGTCGCGGTCGTCGTACCGGATCCAGGAGCGGCCTCCGTCGTGATCCCGCTTCCCGTAGCCGTAATCGTCACCGCCCCGGCCGTCGAATGCGCTGCGTCGGTCCCCGCTGTGGGGGTGCCGGTATCCGTTGTGATGGTCGGAGATTCGGACGGCGGATACGGCGCCCGAGTGGCTGCTGCTCGGGTACGCCGCCGCCGAGGCGGCGCCGCCACCGGCGAGAAGGCCGGCTGCCGCGACGGCAGCAGAAGTGATCGCGGCGGCGGCCCGGCGCGCAGTCTGGTTTGACATGATTCCTCCTCCCTGCTCATCCGGCGATGCGAATGGATCGCTTCGCGGATATTCGCCTGCCTTCGGGCACTTGAGACAGTAGCCCATTTGGTTGAGCGTTGAACTACCTGGGGCGTGAGGTCCGCCACCCGGCAAAAGTCGGTGCGTCGGAATATTCCTCCGAGACCCGCCGTTGGGAGCCGGTTCTCGAGCGGCAGGTCGAGACATCCGCCCCCCTCGCTCTATCTCGCGGGCAGCAACCCGGCCGGCCCGCAGCCACGTTGGGCGAAACCGCACCTCATGCGTGTGCGTCGGCAGCGAGGAGGGCGAGCTGCGGGCCGTCGGCGACGGCGATCCGGTCATCCCGACGGCGCCGGTTCCCTGAACGGTGGCTGCAGAGTGGCAGACGAGCCGGGCTGCACGCGGGGTCTGGCCAGCCTGCGCTGCGGTCATGCGCTGACCTGCCACCCACCCCTGGAAGTACAGACGCCCACATGATGGTTTACGGTTCAACCAACACCCGTCGATGGGTGTTCAGCACCAGAACGAAAGCTGTCATGGGCATCTTCAGCCGTCACCGCACCCCCGACACCAACCGAACGGAGACCGCAGCCGTGCGCACCCCGACCAAGCTCGCCGTCGTCTACTACTCCTCCACCGGCATCGTCGCCGAGATCGGTAAGGAGATCGCCCAGGCCGCGGAGAAGGCCGGCGCCGAGGTCCGCCTGCTCAAGGCCGCCGAGCTGGCCCCGCAGGCCGCCATCGACTCCAACCCGGCCTGGGCCGCCCACGCCGCCGCCACCGCCGACATCCCCGTCGCCACCCCGGCCGACATCGAGTGGGCCGACGCCGTGATCTTCGGCTCGCCCACCCGCTTCGGCAACATCGCCTCGCAGCTCAAGCAGTTCATCGACACCCTGGGCGGCCTGTGGGCCCAGGGCAAGCTGGCCGACAAGGTCTACAGCGGCTTCACCGCCACCTCCACCGCCCACGGCGGCCAGGAGTCCACCCTGCTGGCGCTGTACCACTCCGTCCACCACTTCGGCGGCATCCTCGTGGCCCCCGGCTACACCGACCCCGCCAAGTTCGCCGACGGCAACCCCTACGGCACCTCCCACGTCGACGCCCAGGGCAACAACCCGGTCGACGACACCACCCGCACCGCCGCCCGGATCCAGGCCGAGCGCGTGGTCAGGATCGCGTCCGGCCTCAGGGCCGGCCTCGCCGCCGCCTGACCCGGCCCTGTCCAGGAGGGGACCAGCGACGGTCCGTCGGCCGCACCCCGGGGTGCGGCCGACGGACCGTCGCTGGTCCGAGCGACCCCCGCCTGGCGGGGGTCGCCTTTTGTCGCACGCGCAAACGGGTACTTCCACCGTGGACTGCACGTCATGGTGGACACAAGCGCCCGTGGACACGCCGGAAGTAAGCCGCGTCCCCTGGCGGTCCGGTCACCAGAAGACACCGGCACACGAGGAAAGAGGTCCTGTGATGAGCGGACCGGTCAGTACGGTCGATGCGCCCGCCGATCAGGCCGAGACCGGCCATCCCGAACCGCCCTGCCTGGAGGTGAGCGACAGCCGGGAGGCGACCGTCGGCGCGATCCGGGTGCGCCGGGCCCTGCCGCGCCGGGGCCGGCGCACGGTGGGGGCCTGGTGCTTCGCCGATCACATGGGGCCGGCCGACGTCACCGAGAACAGCGGCCTGGACATCGGGCCGCACCCCCACATCGGCCTGCAGACCGTCACCTGGCTGACCGACGGCCAGGTCCTGCACCGCGACAGCCTCGGCTCCGAGCAGGTCATCAAGCCGGGCCAGCTCAACCTGATGACCTCCGGCCGCGCCGTCTCCCACGCGGAGGAGGCCACCGGCCACTACCGCGGCACCCTGGAGGGCATCCAGATGTGGACCGCCCTCCCGGACAGCACCCGGCACGGCGCACCCGCGTTCGAGCACCATGCGGAACTGCCGCGGGCCGACCTCGACGGCCAGGCCGGCGCCGCGACCGTCCTGATCGGCGACTTCGGCGGCCTGAGCAGCCCGGCCCGGCACGACACCCCGCTCGTCGGCGTCGAGCTGGACCTGCGGGCCCCGGCCACCATTTCCCTGCGCCCGGACTGGGAGTACGCACTCGTCGTCCTTCAGGGGGCCGTGGCCGTCCGCGACCAGCCCCTGCGCCCCGGGCGCCTGGGCTACCTCGGCGAGGGACGCGACGAGCTCCCCCTGGAGGTCCGCGAGCCCGCCCGGGTCATGCTCCTGGGCGGTGAGCCCTTCCCCGAGCCGATCCTCATGTGGTGGAACTTCGTCGGCCGCGACCGCGAGGAGATCGACGCCGCCTATGCCTCCTGGGCCCGCCAGGACGACCGTTTCGGCCGCGTGGACTCCGCGCTCCCCCTCATTCCGGCCGAGGCCCCCTTCTGGCAGCAGGCCCCGGGGACCCGCTGAGCACGACACCGCCCGGGGACCGGGTGTGGATCGACCGGCAGAGCCCTCAGGCGTACCGGGCCCTGCGCGAGACCGCGAAGGCGGTACGGGAGACCGCCCGCGCGGCCGGACTCGACCGCACCCTGGTCGAGCTGGTGAACATCCGTGTCTCCCAGATCAACGGCTGCGCCTCCTGCCTGCACCTGCACGTGCGTGCCGCCCTGCGCCGGGGGAGACCACGCAGCGCCTCGCCGTCCTGCCCGCGTGGCGCGACGCCGGCCTGTTCACCGACCGGGAACGGGCCGCGCTCACCCTCGCCGAGTCCGTCACCGTGCTCCCGGACGCCCGCGTCCAGGACCAGGACTACGCCGAAGCCGCCCGGCACCTGACACCGGAGGAGATCTCCGCCGTCGCCTGGGTCGCCCTCACCATGAACGCCTTCAACCGCGTGTCGATCGTCAGCCGCCACCCCGTACCGCCCCAGACGGCCACCGCACCGCGCACCTCCCGGGCGGCCACCGCACAGGAGGGCCTGACATGAGCACCGCCACCCGCGACAACCCCGCCGAGCACCGCTACGAGATCCACGACGATGGCCGTCTCGCGGGCTTCGCCGTCTACGAACTCGCCCACGGCAGCATCTCGTTCACCCACACCGAGACCCTTCCCGAGTTCGGCGGCCGGGGCCTGGCCGGGCAGCTGGTCGCCGAGGCCCTCGACGACGCCCGGCGCCGCAACCTCGCCGTCCTGCCGTACTGCCCCTACGTCCGCAAGGTCATCGCCCGGGACACCGACACATACCTGGACCTCGTCCCCGAGAAGGACCGGGCCCGTGTCGGGCTTCCTTCCGCAGAGACGGTGTAACTCTGTGCGTCGCCGCGCGGAAGAAGCCATGCCGATCATCAGAGGGAGGCCCCATGAGTGAGAAGGACGTCCAGGACGTCGACCTGCTGGTGATCGGCGGCGGCAAGGCGGGGAAGTCGCTGGCGATGGACCGCGCCAAGGCAGGCTGGAAGGTCACCATGGTGGAGCGGGACAAGATCGGCGGCACGTGCATCAACGTCGCCTGCATCCCCACGAAGGCGCTCGTCGGCTCGGCCCGCACCCTGCTCGCCGCACGCCACGCCGCCCGGATGGGCGTCGAGATCGGCTCCGAGCCCGCCGTCGACCTGGCAGCGCTCCGTGCGCACAAGGAGGACGTGGTGGGCGGGATGGTGGAGGCCCACACGAAGCTGTTCGCCGACTCCGGCATGGACTTCGTCCTGGGGACCGCCCGGTTCACGGGGGAACGGACCGTCGAGATCACCACCGCCGACGGTGCCACCCGGACGGTGCGCGGCCGGGACGTCGTCATCAACACCGGAACCACCCCGGCCGTGCCGGACCTGCCCGGCATCGCCGACGCGCAGGTGTGGGACTCGGAGACGATCCTGCACCTGGAGCGGCTGCCCGAGACGCTGCTGATCCTGGGCGGAGGGTACGTCGGTTGCGAGTTCGCCTCGATGTTCGCCGTCTTCGGCACGCGCGTGACGTTGCTGCAGGGCCGCGACCGGCTGCTGCCGCGCGAGGACCGGGACGTCGCCGACGAGGTGGCCCGAGTGCTCACCGACCAGGGCGTCGACGTGCGGCTCGGGGCGCGCGCGAGTGCCGTGCGCCGCGAGGAGGGCCGCGGTGACGTCGTCGTCACCCTCGACGACGGCTCCGAGGTCTGCGGGCAGGAGCTGCTCGTGGCCACCGGCCGGACACCGGTCACCGCCGGCCTCGGGCTGGAGGCGGCGGGCGTGCGGCTGACCGACCGCGGGTTCGTCGCCGTCGACGACCACCTGCGCACCACCGCCGACCATGTCTGGGCCGCCGGGGACGTCGCCGGCAGTCCGCAGTTCACCCACGCCTCCTGGCACGACTTCCGCATCCTGCGGGCCAACCTCACCGGCGGCGACGCCGTCACCAGCGGCCGGACCGTGCCCTACACCGTCTTCATCACCCCCGAACTCGCCCGCATCGGACTCACGGAGACCGAGGCCCGTGCGCAGGGGCACGACGTGAAGGTGGCCCGGCTCCGGGTCGCCGCCATCCCGCGCGCCAAGACCCTGCACGACAAGGCCGGCATCTGGAAGGCCGTCGTCGACGCCGGGACGGACCAGATCCTCGGCGTCGCCCTGCTGGGCCACCATGCCGGGGAGGTTCTCTCCGCCGTGCAGATGGCCATGCTCGGCCGGCTGCCCTACCAGCAGGTCCGCGACGCCGTTTTCACCCACCCCACCATGGGGGAGGGCCTCAACCTGCTCTTCGACACCCTGGACGACGACACAGCTCACGGGTGACCGAACGGGGTCCGATGCCAGGCCTCCCACGGGTCCCGCCGACCGGGCGAGCCACGAGGCGGGCGCGCCCCTTGTACTCCGATCGAGTAAACGCCAGTGGCGCGCCCCGGGGGGCGCCACCGAAACCCCAAGGGGAGGTCGGGCAGCTCTCTCCGACGTCTGGAACCTCCCTTCCGGAAAGGGAGGTCTCCTTGGTACGGCCGTCCCGGCCGTCGTAGTGAAAAGCGAGGTACGCCTCATGGCCGAGCACACCGAGCAGGCCCCGCCGTGTCCCGTGGAGGAGACCGGCTGGCAGACACCCGAGTTCGTGATCGTCGAGACCGCACTCGAGGTCACCGCCTACTCCCTCGCAACCCGTTAGCCCGCCGCCATGCTGCTGCAGGTGCTCGGCACCGCGGCGGGCAGCGGAATCCCCAGTGGAACTGCGCGTGCCCCGGATGCTCCGGGGCACGCGCAGTTCCACTGGCGCCGTCGTCATGCCTCGCTCGCCGTCCGGACCGGCGAGGGCCGCTGGTACCTGGTGAACGCCACGCCCGACCTCGGCGACCAGATCGAGGCGTACCCGGCTCTGCACCCGGGCCCGGGGCGGCGGCAGACCCCGGTGGCCGGGCTGGTTCTCACCGACGCCGAACTCGACCACACCACGGGCCTCACCCGGCTGCGCGAGGCGCACGACGGGCTGGAGGTGTTCGCGACCGCTCCGGTCCGGCAGGCGATCCGGGACCGGCTGCGCCTGGACACGGTGCTGGCCCCGTACACCGATGTGGCCTGGCATGATCTGCCGGTCCGGGGATCGGCCCCGCTGGGTGCCGCGGACGGCGGCGAGGGCCTGCGGGGCAGTGCCCTTCCGGTGTCCGGCAAACGGCCGCGGTACGCGGCCGAGGAGCCGGACGACGAGGAGTGGGCCGTCGCGCTGCGCCTGTACGACCCGGCCACGGGCGCGTCCGTGCTCTACGCTCCCGCCCTGGCCGCCTGGCCCGACCACCTTCACCGGGCCGCCGCCGAGGCGGACTGCGTCATCGTCGACGGCACCTTCTGGGACGAGGAGGAACCCCGCCGTGCGGGCGTCTGTGACCATACGGCCACCGGCATGGGGCATCTGCCGGTGGCCGGGCCGGGCGGCACCGCCGCGCTCCTCGCCCCGCTGACCGCCCGCTGTCTGTACACACACCTCAACAACACGAACCCGCTCGTGGACCCCGACGCGCCGCAGCACAAGCAGCTCGCGCGGCTGGGCCTGGAAGTGGCGCACGACGGAATGGTGATCCAGCTGTGACGACCGGGACCACATCGCTCACCGAGCACACGGAGCCCTGGAGTCCGGCGGAGCTCGAGGGCCGCCTGCGCGAGGTGGCGCGGGACCGCTACCACGACCGCCATCCCTTCAACGTCCGCATGCACAACGGTGACCTCGGCCCCGAGGAACCGCTGGATCACCAACCGCTTCCACTACCAGCGCCACATCCCGGTCAAGGACGCCCTGATCCTCGCCAAGCTGGACTCTCCGCAGCTGCGCCGGATGTGGATGCGCCGCATCGAGGACCACGACGGACAGCGGGAGCCAGGGCGGAATCGAGCGGTGGCTGCGGCTGGGTGAGGCGGCCGGCCTGGACCGCGGCACGCTGCTGGGCGGACGGACGGTGCTGCCCGGCGTACGGCTGGCGGTGGAGGGATACGTCAACTTCTGCCGGCTGCGTACGCCGTTGGAGGCCGTGGCGGCCTCGCTCACCGAACTGGCCGCCCCGGACCTCATGCGCACCCGTATCGACGCCTTCGAACGCCACTACCGGTGGATCGAACCGGACGGCCTCGCCTACTTCCGAAGCCGCGTCCACCAGGGGCGGCGGGACAGTTCCGAGGCGCTCGGTCTGGTCCTGGAGTGGGCCCGCACCCCGGCCGAGCAGGAGCGGGCCGTGGCCGCACTCGCCTTCAAGTGCGACGTCCTGGGGGCGCTGCTGGACGCCGTGCACACCGCCGGACAGCGGGAGCGGGGATGAGCACGCAGCCGGCGGTGGCCGACTGGCACCCCGCCCTGGTCCCGGCCGCGGTGCTGCGGCACGATCCCGCGCGCGGCGCGGACCTGCTGGTCCTGCCCGAACGCGTCGTCGTCCTGCAGGGCCGCGGCGGGGCGGTGGTCGGTCTGTGCGACGGCACCCGCACCGTGCGGGCCATCGTCGAGGAGTTGACCGTCCGCTTTCCCGGGGCACCGGTCGCCGACGAGGTCCCGGTCTTCCTCGACGGCCTGCGCCGGGAAGGGTGTCTGCGGTGAGCGTCCCCGCGCCCCTGGGCCCTGCTGGACGAGCTCACCCACGCCTGCCCGCTCCACTGCCCGTACTGCTCGAACCCGGTGGAACTGACGCGTCGCTCTCGCGAGCTGGAGACCGCCCAGTGGGCCGGGGTGATGTGCCAGGCCGGTGAACTCGGCGTCGTCCACACCCACTTGTCAGGTGGTGAGCCACTGCTGCGCCCCAACCTCGAGCAGATCACCACCGCCGCGGAAACCGCCGGAATCTACACCCAGCTGGTGACCAGCGGCGTCGGCCTGGACGCGGACCGGCTGGCGGCCCTGGCCGACGCCGGGCTGCGCAGTGTCCAGCTGTCCGTGCAGGCCGCCGACCCGCGGACCAACGACCGGATCGCCGGACGCCCGTCGTCGTTCGCCGCCAAGGAGAAGGCCGCCGCCCTCGTCCGCGACGCGGGGCTGCCGCTGGGCCTCAACGTCGTCCTGCACCGCGAGAACCTCGACGCGATCGACGCCATCGTCGACCTGGGTGTGGCCTGGGACGCGGACCGGATCGAGCTGGCCAACACCCAGTTCTACGGCTGGGGCCTGCTCAACCGCACCGCGCTGCTGCCCACCCCCGGCCAGCTCGCCCGTGCCCGGGACACCGTCGCACGCCGGCGGGCCGGACTGTCCGGACGGCCGGAACTGGTCTGGGTCGTTCCCGACCACTTCGACGGCGTGGCGAAGCCCTGCATGGGCGGATGGGGAGCCGTCTCCCTCACCGTCACCCCCGACGGCACCGTCCTGCCCTGCCCGGCGGCGGCCTCCCTGCCGGGCCTCGATCCGCCGAACGTCCGTGACCACACGCTGGACTGGATCTGGCATCGTTCCCCGGCGTTCAACCGTTCCCGCGGCACCGGCTGGATGGCCGAGCTCTGTCGCAGCTGCGACAGGCGCACGCAGGACTTCGGCGGCTGCCGCTGCCAGGCGTACGCGCTCATCGGCGACGTCACCCGCACCGATCCGGCATGCCGGCTCTCCCCGACCACGGCCTGGTCCGCTCACTGGTCAAACACTCCGAGGAGGGGGCTCCGGAGCCGGGGGTCTACCGCCGGGCGGGCCGCCGCGCACGGCGGCGCCCCGGCCCTACGGGGTGACCGAGCACACCGTACGGGGTACGGCAAGGCCGCGGACCGCGGGCCGCAGGCACGCAGCCATGCGGGCGACCTTGTGACCCCCGCCCGGAAAAGCAATGCTGCTTCCCTCAACTCCTCAGTCCTAAAAGGTGCTTCATGCCTTTCCTGACGCCGTCGGGGCGGTTGTCCGCGCGTGTCCCGCTTCCCGGTCACGGCCCTTCTTTCACCTGAATGGCACAGCGCCACAGTACTCAGAGTGCCGAATCACTCACCGAGCGCAATGCTCTGACGGGGGGGACACGACTTCGGAAGGAATCGCATGCACCGCATACTGCGCGGGCCGGTGACGACCGCAGTCGTCCTGGCCCTCGGCGCCTCCCTCACCGGCGCCGCTGTCACCGGTGGAGACCCCTCCGGAACCTCCGACTCCGACGCCGTCTCCCCTCCCGCCGACACGAGCATGCCGCCCGCCTCGGGCACGTTCGCCAAGCGCGTCGTGGCCACCGGGCTGAACAACCCCTACGAGGTCCTCCGGGCTCCCGACGGGGCCCTGTGGGCCACCGAGAAGACCGGCAAGAAGGTCACCCGTGTCGACCCGAAGTCCGGCGCCAAGACCACCCTGCTCAGCCTGCCGCAGGCCGTCCACACCGAGGCAGGGCAGGACGGCGTGCTCGGCCTCGCCATCGAGAAAGCGGGCAAGAGCGGTGAGGTGTACGCGTACATCTCCTACAGCTACGACATCGACCCCGGCCCGGTCGTGCAGGCCCGCACCAAGATCGAGCGGTACACCTACGACCCCGACCGGAAGCGGCTGCACAGCCCGAAGGCGGTCATCGCCGGCCTGCCGTCCGGCAACGACCACCAGTCGGCGCGGCTGCGCCTGGGCCCGGACGGCAAGCTGTACTACACCATCGGCGATCAGGGCGCGAACCAGCTCGGCAACTACTGCAAGCCCAACTACGCCATGCGGCTGCCCACCGCCCACGAAGTCCAGGGCCGGGACTGGATCGCCTACCAGGGCAAGACCCTGCGGCTGAACACCGACGGCTCCATCCCCTCGGACAACCCGGTCCTCGGCGGCGTGCGCAGCCACGTCTACACCTACGGGCACCGCAACGCGCAGGGCCTGGCCTTCGGCCCCGACGGCACGCTCTACTCGAACGAGATGGGCCCGAAGACCGACGACGAGATCAACATCCTGCGCAAGGGCGGCAACTACGGCTGGCCGAACGTCTCGGGCTACCGCGACGACAAGGCCTACGTCTACGCCAACTGGTCCGCCTCGTGGCCGACGCCGTGCGACGAGCTGACCTTCAGCAACTTCGAGATCCCCGAAACGGTCCCGGTGCAGGAGGAGTCCGACTTCACCGAGTCCTTCGTGGAGCCGGTCCACACCTTCGGCACCGTGGGCTCGGACTTCGACTTCGAGGACCCGGCGTGCCAGCCGAGCGGGGAGGCGGCAGTATGCTGGCCCACCATCGCCCCCTCCAGCTTCGAGCACTACGGGACGTCCCGGAAGTCCGCCGGGGCCACGGGTGAGGGTATGCCGGGCTGGGACAACTCCCTGGTGATGACCACCCTCAAGGACGGCACGCTCTACCGCGTCGACTTCACGGACGACGGCCAGCGTGTCAGCAAGGTCACAAAGCTTCTCACGGAGCAGAACCGCTTCCGTGACACGGAGTTCAGCGCCGACGGCAAGTCCATCTTCGCCATCACCAACTCCGCGGGCTACATCCGTGGCCCAGGCCCCGACCGCGCTCCGGCCACCACCGGGCTGGAGAACCCGGGCGCGATCATCGAGTACCGCCTGCAGGACTGAACCGGCGCCCCGGCCTACCCGGTACGTCCTGTAGCACGCAGCCGTCCTCGCCCCGCCCGGTCACACCCCTCACAGGCCAGGCCCGGGGCGAGGACCTTCACCGTGCCGTGCGTCCGTCGGTTCCTGTGCGTCAGCTCCGTAGGTTCCGTACACGGACAGGTTTGCTCGGCGGTCCGTTGCATGGCGCGCCCAGCCCGAGGCTCACGGCGACAGCAGACGAACAGCGACTTCGTTGACCTTGGCTTCCTGCCGGTGATCGGCCCGACCGTCTCTGAACGCGCACGAACCGTCGTCTCTACCTCGGGCTCGGCAGCCCAGGCGTAACCCAGTTCGGCGAGGGCGGCCCGTTGCTGCGCATCCAGCCGGTCGAGCCTGGCTTCCTGGTTACTCAGGAACACGCCCAGCTTGATCGCCGAACCGTCCGGCAGCTGTTCAACGTGCGCCCTTCTCACGACGGTCTTGCCCTCCTGGACGATGTACTGGGCGAAGGCCGCGAGTCCGCGTTGGAACGCCTGCTGCGCCTTGGTGCCCTTCGTCGCACGCCCGGCTGCCGGGGCCGGAGACGGCGCCTGGGCGGGCTTGACGCCCAGCCTGGACAGCCGTTCCTGCTGCTCGGTCGACAGCAGCTTCCAGGTTGCGCTTGCCGATAACCTCATCCGCCCTGGTCGGAGCTGGTGTGCGGGGTGTACGGGATGCCGAGTGCGGTCGGTCGAGTCTGCGCCGTCGCGCGGCTGTCGATCAACGCGGCATGATGACCAACCGTGCTGCTGCCACTGGCCTACTTGGGCATGGCGAACGCGTTCGCCATGCTGCGCCTGCTACCGATGAGCGATCGGGACAAGGACACGGAGATCCTCGCCCTGCGCCACCAACTGTCGGTGCTGGAGCGCCAACTCGGTAAGGAGAAGGTGCGCTTCAGCCCGAGTGACCGGGCTTTCCCGGCGGCGCTGCTGTACCGGCTGCCGCGGGACGTGCTGCGCAGGCTGCGGCTGCTGGTGCGGCCGGACACGGTGCTCCGCTGGCACCGCGACCTGGTCGCCCGCCGCCACGCCGACCAGTCCAAGCCGAAGCGCCCGGGTCGGCCGCGCACCGTGCGCTCCGTCCGCGCCTTGGTGCTGCGCCCGGCACGGGAAAATCCCACGTGGGGCTGCCGGCGCCTCCACGGTCTGGGGGATCCTGCGGGAGGCCGGGATCGACCCGGCGCCCGAGCGGACCTCCAGCACGTGGGCCGACTTCCTGCGCTCCCAGGCCGACGCGCTGCCGGCCTGCGACTTCTTCGAGACGGTCACCCTGACCGGGGCACGACTGTACGTGTTCGCCGTGATCGAGCACGCCAGCCGACGGATCCGGATCCTGGGCGCGACCGCGCACCCGACGGCCTCCTGGGTGGCGCAGGCCACGAAGAATCTCGTCATGGACCTGGAGGATGTCAACTGCCGGGCACGGTTCCTGATCCGGGACCGGGACGGGAAGTTCCCCGCCCTGTTCGACGCGGTCCTCGCCGATGCGGGGAACGAGGTCGTGCTCAGGGGTGTCCGGATGCCGCGGATGAATGCGGTCATGGAACGCTGGGTGCAGACCTGCCGGCGCGAGCTGCTGGACCGGACCTTGATCTGGGATCAGCGGCATCTGCTCCACGCCCTGCGTGAATTCGAGCGTTTCTACAATGTGCACCGGCCTCATCAGGGCATCGCGAACGCCCGCCCGTTGAACCCGTTGCCCCCGCCGATCGCCGATCCGGACCAGAGCGCCCGCCTCGGGGTACGACGACGCGATCGCCTCGGCGGCCTTCTCCACGAGTACGAGCATGCCGCCTGACCTGCCCGGACGAGGATTTCGGCAAGGGCAACGTCCTCGACACAGACGCACTGCTCGGACACCGTCGCGAGCGCCTCGACCGACGCCCCGTCGGCGAAGGCCAGCCGCACATGCAACCAGCGCGTCACGCGCTCGTCCTCCCGCACCTCCCACGCGGGCACCTCCCACGCGGGCCACACGGACACCGCACCGTCCGCCGGAGAACGATCGGAAAGATGAAGAAAGGATGCCTCAAGCGCACACGCAACGTAAGCGTGCGGTCACTTTCCAGGCGAGCGAACACGCACCCCTCGTGGCGGACGGCACCCTGTCAGCGGAGCACCGGTGGTGCGATGCTGGAGACATCAGCGATCTCCTGTCGGTCCGTGGGGTGAGGAGTTCCGCCGTGCTGCGTGTCGCCGTCGTAGGTTCCGGACCGAGCGGGTGCTACACCGCACAGAGTCTGGTCCAGCAGGACGCCCAGGTGCGCGTCGACGTCCTGGACCGGCTGCCGTGCCCGTACGGGCTGGTCCGCTACGGCGTGGCACCGGACCACGAGAAGATCAAGTCGCTGCAGAACAACCTCCGCGCGGTCCTGGAGCACGAGCGGGTGCGCTTCCTCGGCGGGGTGGCGGTCGGCCCCTCAGGGGTGTCGGTCGCCCGGCTGCGGGAGTTGTACCACGCGGTGGTGTACTGCGTGGGCGCCGCCACCGACCGGCGGCTGGGCATCCCCGGTGAGGACCTGCCGGGGAGCTGGTCGGCGACCGAGTTCGTGTCTTGGTACAGCGCCCACCCGGACTCCCCCGGGCAGGGAGGCACCCCCACCGACGACGGGTTCCTGCGCGGGGTCGGGTCGGCCGTGGTCATCGGCGTGGGGAACGTCGCCGTGGACGTCACACGGATGCTGGCCCGGGGGGTGCCGGAGCTGAGCCCGACCGATGTGCCGCACGCCGCCCTGACCGCGCTCGGGGTGAGCCGGGTGACGGACATCGCCATGGTGGGCCGGCGCGGTCCGTCCCAGGCCCGCTTCACCACCAAGGAACTGCGCGAGCTGGGCACCCTGCCGGACACCGGGATCGCCGTGGACCGGGCCGAGTTGGCGCAGGATCCGGCCTACGCCGATCCCTCCGGGCTGCCCGCCCCGCAGCGCCGCAACGTGGAGGTGCTGCGCGGCTGGGCCGAGACCCCCGCACCGAGTGCCCGGCGGCGGATCCGGCTGCGTTTCTTCCTCCGCCCGGTCGAACTGCTCGCCCGGGACGGCCGCGTGGGCGCGGTGCGCTTCGAGCGGACGGTGCCGGACGGGCACGGTGGCGTGACGGGCACGGGTGCGTACGAGGACATCGAGGCGCACCTGGTGCTGCGTTCGGTGGGGTACCGCGGAGTGGCGCTGGAGGGTCTGCCGTTCAACGCCTCGGGCGGCACGGTGCCGCATCTGGCCGGGCGGGTGCTGCGGGAGGGTGCCGTGGCGCCGGGCGAGTACGTGGCGGGCTGGATCAAGCGGGGCCCGACGGGTGTCATCGGTACGAACCGGCCGTGCGCCAAGGAGACGGTGGCCTCCCTGCTGGCGGACACGGCCGCGCTGGTCCGCCGGGACGTGCCCGGGGATCCGCTGGTGGCGCTGCGTACCGAGGGGATCGAGCCGGTCGAGTGGGCCGGGTGGCGGGCGATCGAACGGGCCGAGGCGGAACTCGGCGCCTCGCTGGGCCGGAACGTGGTCAAGCTGCCCGACTGGGCCTCGCTGCTCGATGCGGCGCGGAGGACGGGAGCGTAGCGGCTCGGCGGGCGCCGCCACCTGGCCGACCCCCAACGACGGCCAGGGCTCGCGGCCCCCGCGGAACATCCCGATTGTCCGGGACAGCGACAAGCCGCCGTCTCAGATACCGCCCACACGCGCGCGTACCTCCCCGGTCAGCTCCCGCTGATAGTCGGCGTACGCGGTCCGCAGCGCGTCAGGCGTTGTCACGTTGGCTGACCGGCCTGGGATGATCTTCTGGTTGGTCATGCTGGGATGGGGCGTCCGTGGACAGCGCGTCGCCGTCGTACAGGGGGCACCGGTACCCGGTGGAGATCATCTCCCACTGTGTGTGGCTGTACTTCCGTTTCCCGCTCAGCTTCCGGGAGGTGGAGGAGCTGATGCTCCAGCGCGGCGTCATCGTCTCGTACGAGACGGTGCGGCGATGGTGTGGGAAGTTCGGCCAGGCCTACGCAAACGGACTACACCGTCGTCGGCCCCGGCCCGGCGACACATGGCACTTGGATGAGGTCTTCATCAAGGTCAACGGCGAGCGGAAGTACCTGTGGCGGGCCGTCGACCGGGACGGCAACGTGCTAGATATCCTCGTGCAGAACCGGCGGGACACCGCCGCGGCCAGGCGGTTTTTTCGCCGCCTGATGACGAAGACGTGTTCGGTCCTGCGGGTGGTCGTCACCGACAAGCTCCGTTCCTACGGCGCGGCCCACCGCGAGGTCATGCCCTCCGTCGAGCACCGGCAGTCGAAGTACCTCAACAACCGGGCGGAGAACAGCCACCAGCCCACCCGGCAGCGCGAGCGCGCGATGAAGGGCTTCCGCAGCGTGGGTGGGGCCCAGCGGTTCCTGTCCGCGTTCGGCGGCATCTCACCGCACTTCCGGCCCCGCCGCCACCTGATGGCCGCACCCGACTACCGAGCCGAGATGACCCTCCGCTTCGCCATCTGGGACCAGGTCACCGGCACCGCCGGCCAGCCCATCACGGCCTGAACACAGGCCCGGGCCGCGGGCCCACCATGCCCCGACCCACCATCAGACAGTCACGCACCCAACAACGTGACAACGCCCTCCTGGCACACTGTGCGGACCCGGCGAAGGAGAGTCCTGCATGTCGATGGTCGGCAACCTGCGCAAAGTGGCCCGTCTGGCGCGGCGGGGCCGCCGCGTGGACCTCAGCCACCCGGCCCGCTCGCCGCTCGGCTCGACGGTGGTCAACTGCGTCGTCTACCGCGACGGCGTCCGGCAGCTCGGCACGGACACGGTGGAGGAAGCCGTCCGGCACGCGCGCAAGCACCGCGGCGGCTTCGTGTGGCTGGGCCTGCACGAGCCGACCGAGGAGGAGTTCGCCGGGGTCGCCGAGCTGTTCGACCTGCACCCCCTGGCCGTGGAGGACGCGGTCCACGCCCACCAGCGCCCCAAGGTCGAGCAGTACGGCGACGTCCTGTTCGCCGTCCTTAAGACGGTCACCTACGTCGACCACGTCGAACTGACCACCACCAGCGAGGTCGTCAACACCGGCGAGATCATGGTCTTCACCGGCCCCGACTTCGTCGTCACCGTCCGCCACGGCCGCCACGGCTCCCTCGGCCCCCTGCGCGAGGACCTGGAAGCCGAACCCGAACAGCTGGCCAAGGGCCCGGCCGCGGTGCTGCACGCCATCGCCGACCACGTCGTCGACGACTACCTCTCCGTCACCGACGCCGTCCAGGACGACATCGACGAGGTCGAAACCGACGTCTTCTCCCTCCACGGCCACCGCACCGCCGACGCCGGCCGCATCTACCAGCTCAAACGCGAACTCCTCGAACTGAAGCGGGCCGTGGTCCCCCTCGCCCGCCCTCTGACCCAGCTGGCCACCGAGCCGATGCACCCCGTCGCCGAGGAGATACGGGCCTACTTCCGCGACGTAGCGGACCACCTCACCCGCACCACCGAGCAGATCACCGCCTTCGACACCCTGCTCGACTCGATCCTCCAGGCCCACCTCGCGCAGGTGACCGTCACCCAGAACGAGGACATGCGCAAGATCACCGCCTGGGCCGCGATTGTCGCCGTGCCCACCATGGTGTGCGGCGTCTACGGCATGAACTTCGACCACATGCCAGAGCTCCGCTGGCGCTTCGGTTACCCCCTCGCCCTCGCCGTCATCGCGACCGCCTGCTTCCTGATCCACCGGGGCTTCAAGCGCAACGGCTGGCTATGAGAGGGCGGTCCGTGACCCTTTGAGTGGTTCTGTCGTCGCCCAATGGTGTGGGTACGGGCGAAATCCGCCGGTCCGCGGCTGGTGTCCTGCTGGGGTGGCGGGGTGAGTGAAGGCAAGCCGTACCCGAGTGACTTATCGGACGAGCAGTGGTCGTTGATCGAGCCGGTGATCATTGCCTGGAAGGACCGACACCGCTCGGTCAGCGGCCACCAGGGCGCCTACGACATGCGGGAGATCGTGAACGCGATCCTCTACCAGGGCCGGACCGGCTGCCAGTGGGCCTACCTCCCGCACGACCTGCCGCCGAAGAGCGCGACGTACTACTACTTCGCCGCCTGGCGCGACGACGGAACCGACCAGACCATCCACGAACTGCTGTGCTGCCAGGTGAGGGAGCGGGCCCGCCGATTAGAGGACCCGACCCTGGTGGTGCTGGACACCCAGAGCGCCCACGCGGCCGCCGGGGTCCCCGCCGCCACGACCGGCCGGGACGCGGCGAAACGGGTGCCGGGCCGCAAGCGCGGACTGGCCGTGGACGTCCTCGGCCTGGTCATTGCGGTCATCGTCCTCGCCGCGAACACGCACGACAACGCCGCGGGCATCGCCCTGCTGGACCGGGTCGCCGAGCACGCCGGCGGCACCGTCGAGAAGGCCCTGGTCGGCCAGGGCTTCAAAAACCAGGTCGTCGCGCACGGCACCCGCCTGGGCATCGACGTCGAGGTCGTCGAACGCAACCCTCAGGACAGGGGTTTCGTGCCACAGCCGAAGCGGTGGAGAGTCGAGCAGACCTACGGGATCTTGATACTGCACCGGCGCCTGGCCCGCGACTACGAGCACCGCCCGGCCTCCTCCGCCTCCCGCGTCTACTGGGCGATGACCCACGTCATGGCCCGCCGCCTGACCGGCGCGGACACTCCCACCTGGCGCGATGCGCAGACGGTGAGTGCGTGAACATCCAGCCCCTGCTCGACGCGCTCGACGTCCAGGAGGACGCCGCCCGGGCCCTGGCCGACGACCTCCGCACGCAAGTTGAGGAACTGCGGGACCGGCTGCGCGAGGCCGAGACCCACCTCAAGCACCTGGCGATCACCCGGAAGACCGTTACCGGCCTGGCTGACCGCCTGCCGGCCCGCCCCTCCTCGCCCGAGTTGCCCGAGCACCCGGACTACCCGCGCATCCTCGCCGTCTTCAACGAAGCTGTCGGCCCGCTCCGGGCCCGTGATGTCTGCGAAGCCCTCGACCACGAACTGCTGCCCAAGAACATCGAGGGCACCCGTGCCAAGCTGAAACGCCTGGTCAAGCTCGGCATCCTCACCGAGGTCGACGCCGGCAGCTTCACCAGGAAGCAGTAGCCGACCGAGCACCGCGACCAGCAACCTTGCCCCAGCCTCACCCGGAAATGAACATCAACTCACGAACCGCCCTCTGAGTGGGCGTTTAGGTATAGATTGTGATGCTAAGTCGCTCTTGCGGTCAGCAACCTTTGGGCCGATTCACACCTTACGTACTTCTTCGCGGCCTTCCGGGAGCCGACCCGCGTGCCCGTTTGATTCGCTTCTCGGCACTAGATTCCGTCTGGTTTGCTAATGGGATAAAAGATTCCTATTAGTGCAGAGCTTCCAGGCGTTTCAGGCTGTGCACGCTGGCGATGAATACGGCAAAGCGGTTCAAATTGCCCATCGCAAATCAACATCAAACGCCCACTGAAGGAGGCCCTGCTTCCGCCGGAGGGAGCGCCGGCGCCGCGGACCGTGGCCGACTTCCGCGGTGTGATGTTCATGGATTCCAGCGGCATCAACGTGCTCATCGTCGCCCACCGGGCCGCCGAAGACGCTGAGGGTTGGCTGCGCCTGGCAGGCGTCCAGGAATCCGTCCAGCGCGTCCTGGCACTCGTCGGCATTGACGCCCTCATCCCCTGCCACTCCACCGTCGAAGAGGCCCTGACCAGCTGAAAAAGCCCTTACGGCGGCCCGGGACGGTCCGGCCGCGCTCCCTTGGCGTGGCAGGTGCTGACCATCCTGCGTCAGCCGCCCGGCCAGGCAGGCAAAGAGCAGGGACGTGGTGCCGCAAGTGGGTCACCCGGCCGTGTGGGGCAACGACACCAGAAGGCAGGCGCTCAAGGTCGGTGGAGAAGTCGGCCGACTGGCGCGGTGCGCCGCTGCGAGTGTCGTGCGCGCGAAGTGATGCGTTCTTGGCGTCGTGACATCAAGCCCGAGGTTGGGGGCAGACGCGATGGAATGCAGGGAAACCAGATGTATGCCATGAGCAACGCACGCGGTCGGCCTGTACGGGAGGGCGCCTCACAGCGGCGGGCCGAGGGAAGGCATCGGCGCCCTGGACGACGAGGGGGCCGGTGGCATCGCCGGCTTCTGGCCTACCGCGGCGTCGAGCTGCTGCCGTCTTCCTGTCCGGAGGATGCGGGTGAGGAGTGTCTGCTGCTGGTACACATTCGCAAGGTGGTCGGCCGGGTGACCTATCGAACGTGCGACGAGTGCGCCGAGGGCGTGGTCACCGATGTCGTCCTCGACGAACCGTTCCGCGACTGCGGGCTGGGCACCAGGGCGCTGTCGCATCTGCGCTCCCAGCATCCCGGTGTCACCTGGCACACCACGCTCGAGAAACGCCTCACTCGCGATCTGCTGCGCCGGATGCGCATCCCCAGGGCGTCCGTGGGAGGGAACTGCTCCCACCTTCGGTCCGCCGTCGTTGCCCCTGCCGGTAGCTGAGCGGTACCAGCCCTACGGCGGCGGAATGGTCTTGCCCCGGGGCTTGGCGGCGGGACGTGGTGCGGTGGCAAGGAGAGAGCCGTGTGTGCCGGACGGTACGGGTTGCTGCAGGGCCGTGCTCGGGAGGAGACAGCCATACCCTGACCCTCGACGGCCCTGGGCAAGTGCGCGACGAAGGCGCCGAGACCAAGCGCGTTTGCCAGCCTCGCGACGGCCCTTCGTTGTCCACGAGGCCAGCGCGCAGCCGTGCAGGGCGCACGACGCACGCTCGCGCAGGGAACGCCTGAGCGCGCGCATGACCAATACGTTCGAGTAGTCGCGGCTGACTACTGGTCACCGATGCCGGTGTCGCCGCTCCTGCAGCTTCTTCATCGGCTCCTCGAGGAGTTTGTTGCGCCCCCGGGTCTTGTGGCGCGCCTTGCTGCTCTGCCCGCCCTGGCCCATGTGCCGCAGCTTGTCAGCCATGTCCTTGGCCCGCTGCCTCATGCCTTCTGCCCCCATGACCGCACCTCCGGCATTGCTGTTGGTCCCCTGCCCAGATTGGCATCCGGTCAGGGTCCTCGCATCTGCCAGCGGCGTCACATTGGCCGCGTTCAGGCTGCCGCTTCCCACGTTCCATCGGGCCTCTCGCCCACCGGAGTAAGGGCTTGGGCCAACCCCACCAACACCGCCTGCCAGTAGATGGCATCAATCGCCTCAGCCAGCTGGTCACGCAGCACCCGGCAGCCGTCGTATCCCGCCGCCGGAGTCCAGACCGCTCTCTCCCCACCGCTCATACTCACCTCTACCGGCCACCGCGCCGCCCTGAACACCATTTCGCCCGCGCCCGCCACGGCGATGGCCACGCCGAACCGACGACCATCCAGCACAACGTGCGATCACCGCCCACAACGACGGCAGTACCCACGGCATCACACCATCGGCCCAGCCTGCGCCCCGTGGAATGGCGTTTCCAGCCGCTGGTGGCACGGCCTGTAAGGCTCCGATGGCGGCGGGTCCGACACGCCGCCGTCATAGCGGGGTCAGGGCGTCGTCCTTGCCGGTCAATGCCTGTGACCGCGTCCTGTCGGCAGCCGGCACGACGCTGCGTCCGTTCGAGTCACGCCCGCCTGACGTCGGGGATCAGCCTTCCGCTCGGGCCACAGGCCGGGGGCGAGGAATTCGTAGCGGATGCGGCGCGCGGGATGCCGTCCTGGAGCAGTTGGATGCGGACGGTGCGCATGAAGGGCACGCAACCGCACCGGTAGGCGTCGGCGTCCGCCGCAGGGCCACGACGGCAAGGACTCGTACATGCGTTTGATCGCAGGTGGTGGGGCTACTCGCACCCGCAAGCCTGCGACGCAGCGAGGGACAGCGCCGACGGGACCACGCAGAGACAGACGGCAAGGGGCTGGTCGTGATGACCGTGGCGACACAGCAGGGCGGCGGGGGCGGTTCCAGTGGCCTCTACGACGTGCTGGAACTCATTCTCGACCGAGGGCTGGTGATCGACGCGTTCATACGGGTCTCCCTCGTCGGGATCGAGATACTCAAGATCGACATACGGATCGTGGTCGCCAGCGTCGACACCTACCTGCGCTTCGCCGAGGCGTGCAACCGCCTCGATCTGGAGGCGGGGCCGCGCAAGCCGGCCGGGCTTACCGAGCTCACGGGGAAAGTCACTGAGTCCGGCGCCCGCGGCAAGACCAAGGGAGCCCTGTCCGGCGCCGCAGAGACGATCTCCGATGCCTTCCAGCAGTCCCGCGACGAGGGCAAGGAACGTCAGCGGCCGGCCCGCCGCGCGCCGGAGGGAGACAGAGCGGTGAGCACCTACGTCTACGGGATCATCCGCACCTCACACTCCTCCCTCCCCCAGGACATGGACGGCATCGGTGATCCCCCGCGGCTGGCACGCGTGCTGCGCCAGGGCGAGCTGGGCTCTGGCGCTGATCTTGTGACGCTGTCGGGTCAGGGCCTGAGGAGTACGCGCTTGCGGAGGAAGTCAAGGTTGGCTCGGCCGAATCGTTGCCTTTCGAGGCTCTTCGCCCAGATGTGTGGGTCGGCTCGTGTCATGAGACGACGAACGCCGCACTCCTCGTAGCTTCTTGATCGCCAAGAGCAGGAAGCTGCAGATGGGAGTGCAGCGTGTCACTGGGCAACGTATGTGTACTGACGGCCCGCGGGTAGCCCGTCCAGCAGTCGCGGTGCCCAAATCACGCGCGGACTCCAGCCACTTCGCGGGCCGTTGTAAACAGCGGCGGCATCCCCCGCGGGCGGCGTCCCGTCACCGGATCTGGTTGCAGGGGAACGTTGCGCTGCCATAGCACCACACCGTGGCGGCGTTCCCAGCGGGAGGTGCGAGCAGATCGCAGCAGGAATATCCCGGCCAGCAACCCGAAGAGGAAGACCGGTATCAGCGGACGCGGCTCCTCGAGCACAAAACTCATGGCCAGCCCCACCACGGCAAGGAACGCCGCGAACAGCCCGGTGCGGCGGACCACCGGGCGCTTGGCCGCGGACTCGCCCAGCAGCACGGCACCCGGCTCGGTGAGCGGCACGGCAGTTTCATAGCCCCGCAGCTCGGCGCGCCGGCCCACCCGGGCCCCGGCGAAGACCACCATCGCGCCAACGCATGCGAACGATCCCGCGACCGCGACCGGGTGCTCAGGGACACTCACTCCGCCCTTGACTACCGCCAGGAGTAGGCCGTCGAGCACCCCCATTGTCGCCATGGCCGCAGCCAACGTCCGACTCGCCCACACCACGCGCACGAGCCCCAACTGCTCCGTCACCTAATTCCCACCTCTGAGCGTGCTTTTCCGGCAGGGCCAGCAGACTTCAACGCACAGTGTTACGCGGATGTGCCGCCTCTTGGAGCGAGGCCGTGATCCGATCCATAGCGCCGCGGCATGGATACACACACCGCGGTCGGGCCGGTTATACAGCAGGCCCACGCCCGGCTGCGAGCTCGCGGATCTTCCGGACGAATCATCCCGGGACCCGCCTGACGGACCCGAGCTGTGATCATGACTCGCGTGTTCTTCGCGGAATTTCGAGGTGTTGTTCCCTCATCTGGCTGGTGTCGCGGTGGAGCTGGTCGAGCGGGCTGCGGCCGGGGTGGTCACGATGCATGCGCGGGCCCGCTCGGCGGGTGCGGATTGCCCGCATTGCGGTAGTGCGTCGGGCCGGGTGCACGGCCGGTACATGCGACGGCTGGCGGATGTCGCGGTCGGTGGCGCCGGTGTGGTGATCGAGCTGCTGGTGCGGCGGTTCAAGTGCCCGAACCCGGCGTGCCGGGCGGTGACGTTCGCCGAGCAGATCGCGGGGCTGACGAGCCCGCATGCCCGCTACACGCCGCTGGTGCGTGAACAGTTGACCTCGATCGCTCTCGCGCTGGCCGGCCGGGCGGGAGCCCGGCCGGCCGGGGTGCTGGGCCTGCGCGTCGCCAAGGACACCCTGTTACGTCTGGTCCGCGCCGCGCCGGAAGAACCCGTCGGACAGATCCGTGTGCTCAGAGTCGACGATTTCGCGCTGCGCAAGGGCGACTCGTACGCCACGATCCTGGTGGACCTGGAGAGACGGCGCCCGGTGGACGTGCTGCCCGGCCGGGATGCCGAACCGCTGGCCGCCTGGCTGAAGGGCCACCCGGAAGTGGAGATCATTTGCCGGGACCGGGCCGGGGCCTACGCGGAGGGTGCCCGCAGCGGCGCCCCGCAGGCCGTCCAGGTCGCCGACGCCTGGCATCTGTGGCACAACCTCGGCGAGGCCATCGAAAAGACTGTCGCCGCCCACACGCCTGCGTCCGGGCCGCGTTCGAGAACACCGTACCGGCCGGCCCGCCGACCAGCGACGACCTCTGGCTGACGCCACCGGCACCGGCTGCCGGGATGCTCGACGTCTGCGGACGGGAACGCCGCCTGGTGACCCGGACCAGGGAACGCTACAGCGCCGTGCGACAGCTTCTGGACGATGGCAGCACGCTGGAGGAGATCTGCCGGACGCTGCAGCTGGACAGGTCCACCGTGCGCCGCTTCGCCCGCGCCACCAGCCTCGACGAGCTGCTGGTCAAAGCGACGAACCGCTCCACCATCCTGGACGCCTACAAACCCCACCTCCACCGGCGGTGGAACGAGGGCTGCCGCAGCAGTGCCCGGCTCCACCAGGAGATCGTCGCCCTGGGCTTCGCCGGAAGCATCCAGACCGTACGGCGCTACCTCCGCCCGTTCAAGGCCGCCACCGCCGCGCCACCCGTGCCCCGCCCGGCTCCACGGCCCCGCCGTATCGTCCGCTGGATCATGACCGACCCCGGCAACCTGACCGCCGATGAGGCCGCCGATCTCAAGGAGATACGGACCGGCTGCCCCGAGCTCGATGCCGTCACCCACCACGTCCGCGACTTCGCCGCCATGATGCGCGAGCTGCGGGGCGACCAACTGCCCGCGTGGATGGACGGGACCTGTCCCCGAGCGGTGGACACCTCTGAGCCCGGCCCCGGCAGGGGCCGGGGAGGAGGGATCTCTTATGGTGATGAAGGTCTATTCGCCCGAGTTCAAGGCGGACGCTGTCGCGCTGTACCTGTCGGATCCGAGCCACACCCTCGAGGGCATCGGCAAGGACCTGGGGATCAGCCGGGAGACGCTGCGCAACTGGGTGCGGGCCGAGCGGGCCCGCCGCGGCAAGAGCGGCGCCATGATCAAGAGCACGAAGGACGTCCCGGTGAGCGAGGCCACGAAGGAAGAGCTGGAGGCCGAGATAGCGGCCCTGCGCGCGGAGAACAAGGACCTGCGCAAGCAGAACGCGACCCTGGCCACCGAACGGGACATTCTGCGCAAGGCGACGAAGTTTTTCGCCACCGAGATGAACTGGTGAACCGCTTCAAGTTCATCGAGGACCACCACCGCGCCTGGGGCGTGAAGCGGTTGTGTCACGTGCTGGAGGTCGCCCGCTCCAGCTTCTACAAATGGCGGGCCGGCCGGGAGGCCCGCGCCGCCCGCGAGCGGGCGGACGCCGCGCTCGCCGAGCGGATCAGGGCCGTGCACGCCGAGTGGGACGGCACCTACGGCCGGCCCCGGATCACCGCCGAGCTGCGCGACGACGGTGAGCGCGTGAACCACAAGCGCGTCGGACGGGTCATGCGCAAGTACGGCATCGCCGGGCTGCGGCTGCGCAGGCGCCAGGTCACCACCGTGCCCGAGCCGTCCGCCACGCCCGTGCCGGACCTGCTTGGGCGCGACTTCACCGCCACGGCGGCGAACACCAAGTACGTCGGCGACATCACCTACCTGCCGGTGGGTGACGGCGAGTTCCTGTATCTGGCGACCGTGATCGACTGCTTCTCGCGCCGCCTGGTGGGCTGGTCGATCGCCGCTCACATGCGCACCTCGCTGGTCGCCGACGCGCTCCGGGCAGCTGCCGCGACCCGCGGCAGCCTGGCCGGAGCCGTCTTCCACAGCGATCACGGAGCGCAGTACACCTCCCGCCAATTCGCCGATATATGCGCCGAGTTGGGGGTGCGGCAGTCCATGGGCGCGGTCGGCACGAGCGCGGACAACGCGCTCGCCGAGAGCTTCAACGCGGCCCTCAAACGCGAGACGCTCCGCGGCGCCCGCCGCTTCGGCGGGGCCCGGGCCTGCCGCCTGGCCGTCTTCCGCTGGACCACCCGCTACAACACCCGCCGACGACACTCGGCGAACGGACAGCAGGCACCGATCGCCTACGAGCAACAGTCGGCTACCCTGACACTCGCCGCATAACGACACGAACAGGTGTCCACCCCTCGGGGACAAGGCCCGTTGTCGCTGCGCACCTTGCCGTTCGCGTCCAGCAGCAGGACCGACACATCCGCGTCGCCCTCGCCGGTGGGGCTGGCCCAGCCCAGACCGACGATCACTGAACCGACGTCGTCGCTCAGGTCCGTCAGGGCCACGTTCGACCCCTTGATCATTTCCTGCACAAAGCCCCCCTCACGGCGCACCCTGGACATGCGGAGGGTTCCACCCCCTCTGCCCCCTTGCGCGACACAAGATGACGAGTCGCACGAAGAAAACTGTAATACGCACAGAGCCCAGTCGTGGAGGTCCCGTGAAACAGGGTGCGTGGCAGGACTCCAGGGTTCTTCAGTCGCTCAGCGGCAAACGCGCAGGTTACGGGCATGCTGATCACCGGTCGTGCAACCGCATGGAGCGCGAGCGATCCGAATGGAGGGTGGACTGATAGCAGCGTGATTGCTGACACTGTGATGAGTGCAGGTAGCAAATCTGAGCTGCCCCCAGATGGTTGAAGGCGCTGATGGCCGCGTGCGGCGTCATCCAGGCGAGTGGACCGGAGCCAACAACTCCAAGGCGCTGCCCAGCGGCAAGGTCGGCAGCTTGATCCAGCGGCTCTTCTCACACGAGTTCCGACGTGCTGCGGTCGTCGCACGATCGCCGACAACGGGCAGTCGGTGCACGGTGGATGCAGCTTCTGGATCGAGTCCAGCGCAGCCCCGGGTGGAGGGTGATGAGCGGCATGACGAAAACAAGGCTCACCGAAGACCAGCACGCAGGGACCGGCCGCACCCTGGCCGACATGCATGGTCGTCTGACCAACATCCATGTCCGGCTGGAGAGCGCCTACCCGCAGGGCGCCGGCGCGGAAGGTCGCAGCAGTCCTGAAGGCGCTGGACGACGCCCGCAGCGAGCTGGGGAACGCCCTCTTTCGGGACCCCCGCCGGCAATGACCTCGGTGTACTACCCGAAACCGTGACCATCTGGCTGTCCCGGCTTGGACGTTGAGCACGGCACGACCGGCCCCGCCCTCTCCTCCCGTGGATGGCGGACCTCCGCATGTCACGACTCGGGCACACTCTCTCCATGCCACCCACATCACCACGCATGATTCCCATTACGTACATAGATCCTTGGGGGGACCATGCACCGCACCAGCACCGCCGTCATACTCGCCGCCACGCTCGCGCTGGCTGGCTGCTCCGACAGCGACATCAAGGCCGACGCCAAGCCGAGCGCCATTTCGGCCGTACCCAGCCCGAGTCAGACGGTGTACACGATCGACGACTGCAAGGCGCTGATGGAGGAGGGGTACGCGTCAGGCACTCCCAGCGATGTGTCAGACGAGCCGGAGTGCGAGAGGCTGACGGAAGATGAGTACGTGGCGGCCGTCGGGGACGTACTGAAGGGTCACGTGGACGACATCATGGCCGACGCCGCCGACGAGGCCATGTACGACGAGGTGTGGGACACGTTGGACGTGGAGAACCAGCAGATGTTGTGTGACACGATGACCGACTCCAGTTCGGAGACGGTGGGCGCGCTGCTGGAGTCGATGTTGGATGACCCGTCGGTAGATGCGGATGCTATGGCGCAGTACTACTACGACGAAAAGTGCTGACGTGACGTGAGGCGGCCCCATCCGGGAGTTCCGGACGGGGCCGTTGTCATGACACTCAACCACCGCTGATGGTCCATCAGCGTCGGCGGGACCTTGTGAACCGTTCCGGGTTCGCTGAGTAAACGCCTCGATTGGATGAGAGCGGTCAGTTCGCCGGGGGCAGACAGGAAAGATCCTCAAAAGACTGGCCAATCCGAGCAGGGGCATGTCAACGTAGACGACCTTGCAGGAAACCCCCAGGTCAGAGAGGTGAATGCCCGTGACCGCGGCTCCCATCAGCCCCGGATTCTCTACCACCGTCGAAGCCCTGCGGCGGCGCGAGTGGCAGCTCGGCCCGGGCAGGCCCACGCTCGTCATGGACCAGTTCTCTGCCGAGGACTTCAACCTGATTGTGGACGACCGGGCGGACGTGCACGTCAGCAGCAAGGACGGCCGCTTCTACCTCGGGTGGTTCCCGCTCGGGCGCCCCGGCACCGACGGCGAGGGGTGGAAGATCGCCGTCACCGGCACGGCCAAGGTACGCGGCTACCACCTGTCCTTCGATACCGAGACGCCGGCCGATATCGTCGCCGCCGCCGTGGCGCGCGTGCTGGAGACCTCCCGGCGCCCGTAACACCGGAGGCTCGAGTCGGAAGGCCGACACCGGAGGTTGCTCTCCGGATCCTGGCGGCATCACAGGCCGCCGCTCACCGCGTTCCCTCGCACAAGGAGACTCTGTCCGTGACTCACACGGAGTTGACCGTCGGCGATCTCATCGACCTGTTGTCCGCCTGCGACCGGAGCGCCCCGGTGCGGCAGGCGATGAACCCGTTCTTCCCGATGGCGCACCGCCTTGCGCAGGTCGTCCAGGCCGTGGACGAGACCGGTCGGCCCGTCGTCTACCTCGCCGAAGGGCGGGAGGCGGACACGCAGCTCGGTCACCTGCCGCCCGAGGTCGCCGTCGAGCTGGCCTGGCAGCCTCCGGTCCAGGCGCCTCCGCGCCGCCCCCGCCGCAGTGCCGGCGGCAAGTAGCACCCCATCTCGCCCTTGGAGGCGCCCCTGCATCCCGAGTCTCCGCTCGACCCGTCCACCCCGAACGGTGCCCAGTCCGCGTACTGGGTCGGCCCCCGGCACCTGGCCGGTGACGACGGACGCCTCTACGACGCCGTCGCCGACACGCTTGCCGGCCTCGGCTGGACGAGCCTGACGATCGTCCGCGGACGGCACGAGCCGGACGAGGCACCGGAGGACCGCCAGGTCCTGCGCAGCACCGTCCTGCACATCAGCCCCGACACCCTCCGCTGGGCCCAGTGGGTGCTGGCGGACGAGCCGTTCCATCTGGGGGAGCTGCCGATCGCCTGGCAGGTCTCCGCACGCGCGGACACGAGCAGTCCGCTCGCGCAGTGGTCCGCCTACTTCACCCCCGACGTCCCGGGGGAGGTCCTCGTCGACTTCCTCGTCGCGCTCGACGCCCGCGATCAGCCCGGTGTCCCGCTGGGTGGCCCCGAGCTGGTCCTCGACGCGGTGACCGCGCACGGCTGGTTCCGCGACATCGACCAGCCCCATGCGGGAGCGATGGACCCGACCGTCACCTCGTACATCAGCCTCGGCGAGGTACCGCCCCTCATCCAGGACGCCGACCCGCGCGCCCTGACGGCTGGGGCCGATGAGGTGGGACCGGGCGGGTGGCAGGCGTGGGCCGAGCCGGCGCCGGGTTCACCATGCCTGTGGGCCGCGTCCTTCGGCGCCGGCGTGCCGCACGACCTCGTCGCGTGCTTCGCCAACGCGCTCAGCTCCACCGCGCCGGTCCTGCGCCGGGTGCTGCCCGAGAGCACCCGGGAGCGGCTCCTGCGCACTCCGGCTGGCTGAGGGGCGAGATCGGCCGCTCCGCCCGCCACACCTGAAGCTCGGCCAACCCGATTCGGGGTTGGCCGAGCTTCAGGTGCTCTGGGCTGCTGTTCACCGTCCATCGGCCCGGGCACCGTCGTCACGGCTGGCCGCATGGTGAGTACTTGGCCTTCGTCAACTCACCCGCGTGACACGCGGAGCGGCCTGCTACCCCTCAACCACGCTCGTCAGGGAGGGGGCGGAGGACTCCTCCTCGAGTTGGGAGCGGTCCTGGAGGGCAAGGCCGGCAACGAGTCCGCAGATGCCAACCAAAGTCAGAAATACGGCCGGAGCGAGATTGCTTCCGGTGGCGTCGACCAGCCACGCCGAGATGAGCGGTGCGGTGCCGCCCACCCCCGCCGCGGCGACGGCATAGGAAATCGAGAATCCCGCGCCTCGAATGGCCGTCGGAAAGTTCTCGCTGGCCGTCACGAGCGTAACCGAGACGATCGATCCCAACAGAATACCGAAGAGAGCCATACCGACCATGGCCATCGCTGCGGAGGTTCGGATCATGGCGAAGAGGGGTAGGGCGGTGAGAATCAGCAGCACCGTGGTGGTCACGATGACCGGACGCCTTCCGATGCGGTCGGACAGGGCGCTCACGGTGGGGATCAGGACGAGCGCGGCGGCCATCGCGATCAGCACGCTGAGAAGTGCGACGTCTCCACCGAACCCGACGGTCACGCCGATGTAGGTGATCATGTACGTCGACACTATGTAGAAGGTCGCGGAGTGGAGTGACCCCAGCGCGATCGCGATGGCCATCTGCTTGGGGTAACGGAAGGAATCGCGAAGCGGCCGCTTGCTGGTCTGACCGGATTCCTTCAGCGCCTGGAATTCGTGGGACTCCTCGAGCTTGAGGCGAATGTAGATGCCCAGAAAGCCGAGCGGCCCGGCGACCAGGAAGGGGACGCGCCAACCCCAGTCGTACATCGTCTCCTCCGATACGGCTTGACTGAGGATCACGGCAACGGACGTCCCGAGCAGAAACCCGACGACACCTGCGACGGTGAGCCACGATGAGCCGAAGGCTTTGCGCCCGGGCGCGGAATGTTCGAGCATGTACGGAACTGCACTGCCTTGCTCACCGCCGGCGGACAGCCCTTGAACCAGGCGAAGGACGACCAACAGGATGGGGGCGGCAACCCCTATCGAGTCGTACGTGGGCAGGAGGCCGATCAAGAGTGTGGAGGCGGCCATCATGAGCAGTGCGGTCACGAGAACATTCAGTCGACCGATTCGGTCGGCAAGTGGCCCGAAGATCGCCGCTCCCAGGGGCCGGAAGATGAAGGTCAACGCGAAGATCGCGAACGTGTTGATCATCTGAATCGACGGACTGCTCTCGGGAAAGAATTGATGCCCGAGGTAAATTGCGACGAGCCCGTAGGCCGCGAAGTCGAAGAACTCGATGACGTGGCCGGCGGACGTCGCAATGAAGGTGCGGCGCCTGTTCGCTTGTGACGCAGGGATCACCTCAGGCATTTGGTTCACGGCTTTAGCCCTCTCGGATTGTGTTCGTGGTGCCTTCACAGCCTTGCGCCGGTAGGACGGCTGCTCCAATCAGCCACCGGGCGAGCGGGGATGCCCGATTTATGCTCATCGATGATGGATTCGGGTCCATGATTGGACTGCAATCTAGCCATGGCCGAGTGTGACGTCAAGCACTTTGCGAGGGCTTCCCGGACGGTCGTCACGGGCCCAGTCGAGGGTCTTGACCGGGCGTGTGGGTGTACCTAGACTGCGGTCCAATCTTGGAGTTGCGTCTAATTTAGATGCGCCTACACGGGTGAAATGAGGGAGTTTGATCATGCGTGATGCGGTCATTGTTGATGCGGTACGAACGCCGGTCGGGAAGGGTCGTGCCACGGGAGCCCTTCACGACGTGCATCCGGCGGACCTGCTGGCACGCTCCCTTGCCGCGCTCCTGGAACGCACCGGCATCGATCCGGGCATCGTCGATGACGTCATCGCAGGCTGCGTCACCCAGCTCGGCGAGCAGGCGCTCAACATCGGTCGCACCGCGCTGCTCGCGGCCGGCTTCCCCGAGAGTGTTCCGGGCACGACGGTCGACCGGCAATGCGGAAGCAGCCAGCAGGCCGTCCACTTCGCAGCGCACTCGATCATCGCCGGGGGCTATGACGTCGCCATTGCGTGCGGGGTCGAGTCGATGAGCCGGGTGCCTATGGGCTCGGACACGCCGGAGGGCACGGACGTCTACGGCACGATGTTCGACGCGCGCTACCGGGACGGCATACCGAACCAGTTCATCGGTGCCGAGTTGATCGCTGACAAGTGGGGCCTCTCGAGGACTCAGCTGGACGAATTCGCCCTGTCCAGCCACGAGAAGGCCCACAGGGCCACCATCGAGGGCGCCTTCGACAACGAGTTCGTGAAGATGCCGGAGCTGAGTTCGGACGAGGGCATCCGCCCCGGCGGCACGCCCGAGTCGATGGCGGCCCTGAAGTCTCCGTTCTTCGATGAGGAGGCGGCGCGCCTCTACCCACAGATCGAGTGGCTGCTGACCGTCGGCACGAGCAGCCAGACCAGCGACGGCAGTTGCGCGTTGCTGCTGACGACAAGCGAGAAGGCCAAGGAACTCGGCCTGCCGATCCGCGCCCGAGTTCACTCGACCGCGGTGGCCGGAGACGATCCGGTGTTCCGGCTGACCGCGCTGATCCCGGCCACCAAGAAGGTGCTCAAGAATGCCGGTCTGTCGATCGACGACATCGGGGCGTTCGAGATCAGCGAGGCGTTCGCCTCGGTGCCGCTCGCGTGGGCGGCCGACCTGGGCGCGGACCTGTCGCGGGTGAACCAGCGCGGCGGAGCGATCGCTCTGGGGCATCCGATCGGTGCGAGCAGCGGCCGGCTGATGACCACGCTGCTCAACACGATGGAAGCCACCGGCGCCAGGTACGGGCTCCAGGCGATGTGTGAAGGCGGCGGCGTGTCGAACGCGACCATCCTCGAATTGGTCGACTGAGCAGTTGAAAGGAGCCCTTCCCATGCTGGACGGCTATCCGAGCACCGACGTACTTCACCTGGAACGGCGAGGCCGAGTTCTTGTCGCCACCCTGAACCGTCCTCAGCAGCGCAACGCGCTCAACACCGAGCTCCGGTCCGCCCTCCGCGACACCTTCGACCGATTCGACACGGACGAGAGTCTGCGCTGCGCCGTTCTCACTGGCAATGGCAAGGCGTTCTGCGCTGGCGGTGACCTGAAGGAGATGGCGGACACCAACATGGCCGTGCCGCCGGAGAACTCCTTCGTCATGCTCGGGAGCAAGGGCCGGCTGTCCAAGCCGGTGATCGCCGCGGTCAACGGGTACGCGATGGCCGGCGGCTTCCTGCTGGCCCAGGACTGCGACCTCGTGATCGCCGCGGAGGGGGCCACGTTCGCGATCAGCGAGGTCAAGCGCGGCCGGGGAGCGCCCTGGGCGGTGCCGCTGATCTCGATGCTGCCGAAGCGGATCATGATGGAACTCCTACTCACGGGCGAACCCATCGATGCACACCGTGCCTATGAGATCGGACTGGTGAACAAGGTCGTCCCGCCCGGCCAACTCGTGGGTGCGGCCGTTGCGGTGGCGGAGACCATTGCCGGCAACGCTCCCCTCAGCGTGTGGGCCTCGAAGCAGGTCGTTGAGGTGGCCACCGAGGTGGGGCAGTCTGCCGCTCTGCAGGCGGCTCACCAGATCTTCTACAGGGTGTACACGAGCGAGGACGCCGCCGAGGGCCCGCGCGCTTTCGCCGAGAAGCGCAAGCCCGTGTGGACCGGTCGCTGAACCGTTTGACCAACAACCGCGAAAGGAAGGTGGACACAGCCATGCCGATCGAGCGCTTTCCGCATCTGGAGATCAAGCGTGACCTGCGTGATGCCGTGCAGGCACTCTGCTCCAAGTTCGATCTGGAGTACTGGGAGGAGCACGACCGCGAGCACGTCTTCCCCGAGGAGTTCCGGCGCGCGTTTGCCGACGCCGGATTGTCGGGCGCCGTCATTCCCGAGGAGTACGGCGGTGGTGGCGGCACCATCGGCGACATGGTCGCGATCCTCGAGGAGGTGGCTGCCGGAGGCGGCGGGTTGAACGCGGCCAGCTCGGTTCATGTCCCGCAGCTCTGCGTGCCGTCGCTGCTCACGTTCGGATCCGAGGACCAGCGCCGCGAGCTGTTGCCGAGGATCGCCTCGGGTGATCTCTTCGTGACGTTCGGCGTGACCGAACCCGACGCGGGCACCGACACCACCAGGATCTCGACCCAGGCGACGAGGAAGGGTGACGGCTGGGTGATCAACGGCACCAAGGTGTGGAACACCGGTGCGCTGCGGGGCGACAAGATCATGCTGCTCGCCCGGACCGGCACACCGGAACCGGGCGGGCGCAAGGGAACGGGCCTGACGCTCTTCCTCACCGATCTCCATGCCGACACCGTCGCGATCAGCCCGATCCCCAAGATCGGACGCAACGCCGTCGCGTCCTGTGAGGTGGTGTTCCAGGACCACCCAGTGACCGAGGCCGAGGTGGTCGGCGAGATCGGCCAGGGCTTCTACCATCTGCTGCACAGTCTCAACAGCGAGCGTCTCTACATCGCGGCAGAGGTTCTCGGCATGGGGCGTTGGGCGATCGAGAACGCCACGCGCTACGCCGAGGAGCGCGTGGTCTTCAACCGGCAGATCGGGATGAATCAGTCGGTCCAGCACCCGCTCGCGCGCGGTTACCTCAACCTCCTCGCCGCGGCACAGGTTGTCTACCGCGCCGTCGAGGAGTACGAGGCCAAGGGCGGTGCGGCGGTCGGCACGCTCGCCAACGCGGCAAAGTATCTTGCCTCGGAGGCGGCCTTCCAGGCGGCTGACGACGCGATGCAGGTCTTCGGCGGCTATTCCTATGCACGCGAATACCACATCGGCCGCTTCTGGGCCGAGACCCGCATTCAGCGCATCGCCCCGGTCAACAACCAGATGATTTTGAACTACGTCGCTGAGCGGAGCCTGGGGCTGCCGCGCAGCTACTGAACGACGTCACGATCGGTGGATGTCAACCGTTCTGACCCGAGCTCGGAGGCACCGTCAGGCCCGGATCAGAACCTCCGTCGGGGCCGGCCGGGGCGAACGGTGCTTGGGGTGCGTAAATGCCCTGCAGGATGATGTTGACGACGATCTTCAGCTGGCGCTCAAGATCGAACCTCGGTGGGTATGCGTCGATCCACCGGTCCAGTACTGCGAAGTAGGACGTAGCCAGGATCAGGCCGATCTGGCCGGCATGGACGTGTGCCGGGTCGCCCTCATCCGGGCGAGCCTCCTTGATGATCGCGGCGAGTTCGGCCGCAAGTGGAGTGAGCGCGAGGAAGTTCGTCTGCTGCAGGGCCGGGGGGAGCAGGGCGCGGGTCTCGGCTTGCGCGTCCTCGCTGACGCGGGCCATCTCGGTCATGTAACTGTGGAGCGAGTTCTCCAGCGTCAAGCCTGAGCTGCTGCTTGCGGTGGCGGCGGCCGATGCACGGATCTGGCGCCGACGGGTCCACTCGTCCAGAAAGGCCGTCTTGCGCGGAAAGTAGTTGAACACCGTTTGCCGCGCGACATCAGCCTGCTCCGCGACCTGGTCCATCGTGACGTTGTCGAAACCCTCCGCAATGAACAGCTCGACCGCTGCGGCGTACACACGGTCCTTTCGGCGTTGCTTACTTCGGCTTCTGCGATCGGCGAGATCGGACTGATCGCGCGCTACCGACGTGGGCGTCGCGGAGTCGGGGGTGGATCGCTGAGGCATAGGAACCCTTCCTGGTTGAGCGCGTCGCTTGAGCAGTATCCGTCAACTGCTTGACCTACTCTCCCTCCCATCATAGATTCATGTCCAATCTTATACTCAAGTACACACTGTGCCTGGGTTGATAAGCGCGCGGAATGGAGGACAGAGCCGTGTCCGAGCCGATGCCCCTAGACGGTATTCGAGTTCTGGAGTTCGCCCATGCGATGGCGGGCCCGTTCTGTGGTGGTCTCCTTGGCGACTTCGGTGCGGAGGTGATCAAAATCGAGCGGGCGGGATCCGGCGACAGCCTGCGACGGATGGGCCCTGTCGGCGCGGAGAGCCTCTGGTTCACCGTGAACGGTCGCAACAAGCGAAGCGTCGAGGTGGACCTGGCCGATCCGTCGGACAACAAGTACGTCAGGGACCTGGTCGCTTCCAGTGACGCGATCGTCGAGAACTACCGACCGGGAGCCCTGGAGAAGTACGGACTGGGCTGGGACGACGTCGAGAAGATCAACCCCCGGCTCGTCATGCTGCGCATCTCGGGCTTCGGCCGTGGCGGTCCCTACAGCGACCGGCCGGGATTCGGCAAGATCGCCGAGTCCTTCAGCGGGGCGACCAACGTCACCGGTTACAAGGACACGCCCCCCGTGCATCCGGGTTATTCGCTCGCGGACCTCATCACCGGCATGTACGGCGCCTGGGGCATCATGCTCGCCCTCTTCGAGCGTGAACGCTCGGGCAAGGGCCAGATGATCGACCTCGGTCTCTACGACGGGCTGTTCCGGATGATCGAGTGGCAGATCCCGTTCTTCGAGAAGCTCGGCATCGACGCCGCGCGCAACGGCGCCTCCTTCCCCTTCGAGGGAGCGTTCGTCACCGAGATCTGTCCCGCCAGTGACGGGGCGTTCGTCGTGGTGTCCGCCGCCACGACGTCCACCATCGAGAACCTGATCGCGTTCCTGCGCGGTGAGGGCGTCTACGCCCTGGAAACTTCCAGCTCGGTCGAAGCCTCGGCGGCGCTGCGTCGTTGGGTCGCGAAGCATGAGGCCGGCGATGCCATCGCGCGACTGACCGAGGTCGGGGTGGTGACCGACCGGGTGTACCGGCCGAGCGACCTCGCGGCCGACCCGCACGTCAATGCGCGGGGCAGCCTGGTCGCCGTCGAGACCGAGGAGTACGGGACCGTTCGGATGCCCGCGCCGGTTCCCAACCTGATGAGGACACCCGGACGCATTCGCGCGGCCGCTCCGAAGCTCGGGCAGGACAACGGCAAGATCAACCTGAAGGGCGGTCAGGCATGACCACCGCGGAGTCCCGCAAGGACCGGTTGCGGATCGGAGCCTTCTCCGGCTTCTACGGTGACAGCCCCGAAAACATGAAGACGCTCCTCGACAACGGGGTCGACGTGCTCATGGGCGACTACCTGGCCGAGTTGACGATGCTGATCCTGCGCAAGACGCAGCTGCGCGGTGGCCCGGGCTATGCCCGCAGCTTCGTCTCGCAGCTGCAGGACAATCTCGCGCAGATCAAGGCGCAAGGCGTGAAGGTCGTCGCGAACGCCGGTGGACTCGCCCCCGAGGAGTGTGCTGCCGCCATCCGCTCGGCGTGCCGCGAAGCCGGGGTCGAGCTGACCGTCGCGGCGGTTGTCGGCGACAACCTTCGTGATGCCCTGGAAGGCGACCTGGGCAGGAACACAGTCTTGGCAAACATGGATACGGGAGAGAAGCTCGACCTCCCTGACCACGAGGTGCTCACCGCGAACGCCTACCTCGGCGCGTGGCCGATCGTCGAGGCGCTCAACGCCGGCGCCGACATCGTGGTCTGTCCTCGCATGACCGACGCGTCCTTGGTCGTTGGGCCGGCGGCATGGAACTTCGGCTGGGGCCGCGAGGATTGGGACAGGCTGGCTGCGGCCGTGGTCGTCGGTCACCTGATCGAGTGTGGTGGTCAGGTCACCGGCGGCATGTTCGGACACTTCTACGAGTACGACGACCTCGGCTACCCGGGGCTGCCGATCGCCGACATCGCCGCCGACGGCACCGCGATCATTTCCAAGAGCGCGGACTCGGGAGGCGTCGTCACCGTCGACACGGTCAAGGCGCAGCTCTTCTACGAGGTGGGCAGCCCCCGGTATCACAACCCAGACGTGATCGCCGACATCGCCTCGCTCCGGCTGGAGGATCTCGGCGACGACCGGGTGCGGGTCTCCGCTGTCCGCGGTAGCCGCCCCACGACGACGACCAAGCTGTCCCTCACCTACGAGGGTGGCTACCGCAACATGATGACGATCGGCGTCACCGGCGCGCACATCCCCGAGAAGATCGCCTGGCTGAAGCGGCAGATCGAAGGCCGGGTCGGAAAGCCCGAGGACTTCGACGGGTTCCGCTGGTCGGTCATCGGACCCAGTCGGCCGATCGACGGCTCGTTCGACGAGGCGACCGCGCTGGTCATTCTTCACGTCCGGGACCGTGATCCCGCCAAGGTGGGACGGAAAGGCTTCTCCGACAAGATCGTCCAGATGTGCCTCGCCAGCATCCCCGGCCACTACATGACGACCCCTCCCAAAGAGGGTCGGCTCTTCGGCGTCCAGTGGCCATGCCTGATCGACAAGTCGCTCATCACCCCGGTCGTGCGGATCGAGGGCCGGCCGGACGTCTCCGTCCCCTGGGTGACAGGCGAGGACACCGACCCGGTCGTTCCCGACAACGGCGAGGCGCCCGATCTCGCTCGCTTCGGGGACACGGTGCCGACAGTGCTCGGCGAACTGGCGATGACCCGTTCAGGTGACAAGGGCGGCAACGCGAACATCGGGATCTGGGTCAGGACACCGGAAGCATATGACTGGCTGGCCAGCTACCTCACCACGGAACGATTCGTAGAGCTGGTTCCAGAGGCAGCAGGACTTGCGGTCGACCGCTACCGGTTCGACAACCTACTGGGGCTGAACTTCGTGGTCACCGGCTTCCTCGAGGACGGCGTCTCCTCCTGTACGCGCGTCGATGCGCAAGGCAAGGCGGTCGGTGAGTACCTCGCCGGCCACACGGTTCCCGTTCCCGAATCGATCCTTCGCACCGCGGTGGCCCAGGCAGAAAACTGAGGACCTGTTCAAACGGTGGCGAACCGTCGCGACGGCATCGGCCTGTCCGATCCGGCGCTGTCGCGCCTCATCCGTCCGCTGGTCGCGCCCTCCTTCCGGCGACCTGCCGCTGGTTCGGCGTCGCGCGTTCGCCGTGGGTGACGGCCGCCGGCAAGGGCACCGCCCTCGTCGCCGTGCGCGATCCGCGCAGGCTGTTCCTGCCGTCGACGGCCATCGCGCGCAGTCCTCCGTCCTGGTCGTGCAGCCGGCTCGGCGCCGAACTGGCCGAGCCTCTCGACGCCTTGGGCGCCCCGGCCGGGACACCGCCGTGCCGCCGGGGGACTTGATTCCCTTCGAAGAACGTGACGCGGCGGCTCGCTGTACGTACCGGGCCGACGTGCTTGACGTCACAGGCTCACATAACTAGATTCCAGTCCATTCGTAGATCTCGATCCAAATTCGCCGACCAGTGCGCCGCGGGCACACGCCTGGGGTCCTGGATTCGAGTCCAGTGAGAACCGAGGAGGTAAGGCCGTGAGCGGAACCCAGCTGGACCCCGACAAGCTTCGCGATGAGGTCGTACGGACCGCGTCGTCGGTCATGGACCCCTGCAGTCTGGCAACCTCGCAGCCCCGCGATCTGGGGGAGATGGGCCTGATCGAGGAGGCCCGCGTCAGTTCGACGGGGGACGTCACGATCGACGTCGTTCTCACCGACCCGACGTGCTGGTTCTTCGCGGACATCACGCAAGCCATCGAGAACGTCGTCCGGGCCGTCCCCGGAGTCCGCAACGTGGTCGTCCAGCAGAGCGAACACCTGATGTGGACACCCGGCCGGCTCAAGTACCGGTCACTCCCGATCGTCGACCTCGGCCCCGACTCGCCCGGACTGCGGCGAGCAGATCCCCGGGACAACGTTGTTCCCGGAACGCCCGCGGAGAATTCGCCCGCCAAAGAACAAGGAGAAGCCCGTGGCTTTTAACGGCATCCCCGTCATCGACGGCGTCGTGCACGCCTACAACTTCACGAAGGAGAACACCGTCGACGACCCTGTCCAGGCCGACTGGGCGGCGCGGTACACGGAGGGCGCGCACCGCAACCATCGTCAGTACTACAAATCGCACTCGGACGAGTTCACGATGTCCGCCGAGGAGTTCAAGGGCGACCTGTCGGCGGAGGCTCTGGCGGAGACGGTCTTCCTGGAGAGCGATGTGGACATCGCCGTCTACCACAGCCTCCCGATGTTCCATCTCTTCAAGGACGGCCTCGCGTCCCTGGAGAAGGGTCTCGAGCTCAAGCGCAAGTACCCGGGGAGGTTCGTGGTCTACGCCGCCATCGAACCGCTCAAGGGCAACAAGTGCCTCGAGACGATGGAACAGTATGCCGAGCTCGGGGTCGACGGATTCAAGATGTATCCCTCGACCTTCTACCACGGTGAGTCGACCGGGTTCTACATGGACGACCCGAACGCGGCTTTCCCGGTGTTCCAGAAGGCCCTCGACCTCGGGGTCCGCAATGTCGCCGTCCACAAGGGTCGCCCACTTGGACCGGGTGAGATCGGACCGTTCCACACCTCCGACCTCATCGGCGCCGCAGGAAAGTTCCCCGACCTCAACTTCCAGATCATTCACGGCGGACTCACCTTCAACGAGGAGACTGCCGACGTTCTGCACCGTTACAAGAACGTATACGTGACGCTGGAATCCACGCTGAACTACACCTACACAGCACCCCGGTTCGTTCAGGAAGCGCTCGGACTCTTCCTCTACCGGGCACGCCCGGAGCAGCTCATCTTCGCGACCGGCTGCAACCTGGTGCACCCCCAGCCGGTCATCGAGGGGTTCTGGAACATGCAGATGCCCGAGGACCTGATGCTCGGCTTCGGATACCCGGAACTGACCGACGACATCAAGAAGATGATCCTCAGCGAGAACTTCGCCCGTCTCCACGATCTGGACGTCACCGGGACCAAGAGTGAACGCGACCGCGACCGGTTCGGCAAGGCGTTGGAGGGCTCCGGCGGACAGAAGCTGCGTCCCTGGTCTGTCCTCCGGGACGTCAGGACGCCACACGCCCAGGAACCGACCCACGTCTGAGGGCGAACGAAGCCCCCGGCCGCTATCGAGGGAAGCCACTGTGAAGAACGCAGAGCCATTCGAGGTCCATGTCTCCGACGAGACGCTGTCGGACCTGCACGACCGCCTCGAGCGAAGCCGTTGGCCCATGCCCGAGGAGTCGGACTGGCAACACGGGACGTCGGCGGATTACCTGCGCGGCATCGTCTCGTACTGGAGAGACGGCTATGACTGGCGCGCCCAGGAGCAACAGATCAATCGCTTCTCTCAGTGGCGCACAACGACCGGTGACCGGCTGCACTTCCTGATGGAGCCCGGGTCAGGGAGCAACCCGGCCCCGCTGCTGATCTGCCACGGCTGGCCCGGCTCCATCACAGAGTTCCTGGACGTCGTCGAGCCTCTCGCACATCCCGAGCGGTTCGGCGGGTCGGAGGCGGACGCCTTCACGGTGGTGGCGCCGCACCTTCCGGGTTACGGGTTCAGCGATGCCCCCAGCCAACACCTGACCCATCGCGACATCGCCGCGAGACTGCACACGCTCATGTCGGACGTGGTGGGCTTCGACAGCTATTTCGTCCAGGGCGGCGATGTCGGGTCCGGTGTGGTGACCTGGCTGGCGCACGACCATCCGGAGTCGGTGCCCGCGGTGCACATCAACACGGTGAGCTTCGCTCCGGAGGTGGCAGCGGATCAGCTCGCCGAGGAGGAAGTGGCGTGGCTGGCCGACTACGAGAAGTGGCGCCACGGAGAGTCGGCGTACAAGGAGATACAGGGGACACGTCCGCTGTCTCTCGCCTATGCGCTCACCGACTCGCCTCTGGGCCTGGCGGCGTGGGTTCTCGACAAGTTCAAGGCGTGGAGTACGCCGACCGAGGACGGCCGACCGCCCTTCTCCCGGGACCGGCTCCTCACCAATCTCATGATGCACTGGCTTCCAGGTCCCTATGCACCTATGTGGACCTACGGTGCCGCGAGGAACCACCGATCCCTGAGGTTGCCGGACGGCACTCCGTTCAGCACCCCTACCGGACTCTTCCTGTGTCCGTACGACATCCGGCTGCCGCCCCCGGATGCCTGGATCCGGCGCATCCACAACATGGTGCACCGAACCGACGCCAAGAGTGGTGGCCACTTCGCGGCCATGGAGATTCCCGATGAGTTCGTGACAGACGTTCGCGAGTTTTTCAGGCCGTTCCGCACGTGACCTGGCATGTCTTAGAAAGTGAGTTCGCATGACAACCAACGGAAGGTCGGTCGTCTTCATCGGCGCGGGCCCCGCTGCCATCACCGTCTTCTTGCGGCTGAAGCCCGGGGTCGAACTCGAGTCCGTCACCTTCGTCGACCCCAACCCGGTAGGTGCGGGCAACGTGTTCGGCGAGCTGTGCGCCGACGACTTCGAGTTCATGTGCAACTCGTCGGTCGCCTTGACCTCGCTCCGTTCCGACGATCCCGACGACTTCGTCCGCTTTCTCCGGGAGCACGGCTGGCAGGCCGACCGCGACACCCAGGTGCCGCGGTACATCGTCGGCTTTTACACCGTCCAGCGGGCGCGCGAGCACGCGGAGTTGCTGCGTCGGAGCGGCACGGCTATCAAGCATGTCTCAGCCCGGGCGGTGGAGATCGAGGCGATCGGCGACGACTACAGCGTGCATCTCTCCGATGGAAGCTCGGTGCCGGCCACGGACATCGTCCTCGCGGCTGGTCTGGAGAAGCCGATCGTGCCCCGGGTGCTGGATCATCTGGTCGGAGACCCGAGGTACTACGTGACGCCGTACCCGGGTTCCAAGCTCCGTGAGCTCCCCGCCGGGTCGAAGATTCTGGTCGTCGGCATGAAGGCAAGCGCGCTCGACGCTCTCGTGGCACTCCGCAACCGCGGCCATGAGGTCGCGATGTGTTCCCGCAGCGGTGAGTTCGCCTCGGTCCGGGACATCTTCCGTTACCCGCCGGAACCGATCCTGCCGCACGACGAGTTCGCCCAGCTCGATCTCGCCTCCGAATCGATCTTGATGGACGTCTACAAGCTGCTCGAACGCGCGGCGGCGTCGCGACCGGACGGCACGCGTCTGGAGGATCAGATCTCGGCGGACGGCCCCGCGCTCGCCCGGCTGAGGGAGGACGTCGCTCTCGCCGAGGATCGCAAGACGCGATGGTCGGACATGATCTATGAGTCCGTCAACATCCTCAACGACCTCTCGCGCCGACTCGACTGGAACGAGCACCAGGCGCTCGCGGGCACACTGCGTCCGCACACGCGCAGGTACATCGCCAGTATTCCAGTCGAGCTCGGCCGTCTCCTCGTCGACGGGCTGGACAGTGGGTGGGTGAGCCTGGTGGACATGCCCTCGCGAGTGGACCGGACCGGTCAAGGCTTCGTGGCGACCTTCCCGGACGAGCCGGCCGAGCGCCACTTCGACTACATCGTCAGTGCCTCCGGCTACCACCCTCCGCGGTTCTACGACATTGGCGGAGGCAGGCTGACGATCGATCGTGCACCGGCGGACGTCGAGCACGTCATCATCGACGGGGACTTCAGGGTGCCGATCGCGGGTGCGCCTCAGAACCGGATCTGGGCGGTGGGTCCGTCAACCGGGACGCGCGTCCCGTACGCACATCTCGTCTGGGTGGCTGCTCTCCAGGCGGCCGAGATCGCTGATGCCATTCACGCGGCTCCCGTCGGGATCGGGGCAGTTTCTTGAGCAACTACCAGACGCAGCAGGGTACGAACGCCTTCTCCCTCGCTGGGAAGACCATCATCGCCACCGGTGCGGGTTCGGGATTCGGCCGCCAGGCGGCTCTCCAGTTCGCGGAAGCCGGCGCGGCTGTTGCGTGCCTGGATCTGAACGGTGATGCGGCCCACGCGGTCGCGGAGGAGATCGTTGCCTCCGGGGGAAGTGCACGCGCGTTCGTCGCGGACGTCTCGTCGGCCGACGACGTGCAGGGGGCCGTCACCGGCACCGTCGACTGGACAGGTCGTATCGATGCGCTGTTCGCATCCGCAGGAATGAGTGGGCATGGCACGGCAGCCTCGGTTGCCGAAGAGGAATGGCGTCGCGTGATCGACGTGAACCTCAAGGGGACGTGGCTGTGCGCCAAGTATGTCCTGCCGGTCATGCTCGAGGCCGGACGTGGCTCGATCATCAACGTGGCAAGCATCGCGGCACTGGTCGGCATCAAGGACAACTTCTCCTACACCGCGGCCAAGGGTGGCGTCGTCGCCATGACTCGCGAGATGGCAGCAGACTTCGGGTCGACCGGGGTCAGGGTGAACGTGATCTGTCCGGGCACGGTCCCCACAGCACTCCTGCTGGCGAGTCGTCGAGCAAAGGTCATCGCCGAGGGTGCCACGGATGTCGAGGCGGCCGTGGCGGAGAACCTACGGCGCTCGGCGGAGGCCTATCCTGCGGGGCGCTTGGGGACCGTGCAGGACATCGCGAACATCGCGGTGTTCCTTGCGAGCGACGCGTCGCAGTGGGTGACGGGCCAGACGTTCGCCGTCGACGGCGGCTACACCGCGGTCTGAGTGCCAGCGGTCGATTGAGAGGCTATGGATGTCGACAAAACTCAGCGATTACGCAACCCGCTTCACCAACGTTGCCCTCGAGCGCCGCGACGGCATCCTCCTGGTCCGGTTGCACACGGACGAGGATTCCCTCGTGTGGGGTGAGGCTCCGCACCGCGAGCTACCCGAGCTCTTCAGAGCGATCGGCGACGACCCCGAGAACCGAGTCCTCATCTTGACCGGTACCGGACAGGAGTTCATGACGCGAATCGATCGCGAGTCCTGGGGCCCGGAGCGTGAGGGTGCCGACATTCGGGATGCGATGATGCGCCGGGGCAAGGCCCTCCTGGATGCGCTGATGGCGCTTCCGACCCCGGTGATCGGCGTGGTCAACGGACCCGCCCGCTATCACGCTGAGCTTCCGCTGCTCAGCGACATCGTCCTTGCAGCGGAAACCACGGTGTTCCAGGACACCGCCCACTTCCACACCGGCGGCGTACCTGGCGACGGCGTCAACATCTTGTGGTCGATGTGGCTGGGTGTGAATCGCGGCCGCCACTTCCTCTTGTCAGGGCGCGAGATCTCGGCCTCCGAGGCCCTCGATCTCGGTCTCGTCGCCGAGGTCCTGCCACTGGAGAAGCTCATGGAGCGGGCCTGGGAGATCGCTTATGAACTCATCCGCCGGCCCCGGCTGACCTTGCGGTATACGCGTGCCGCTTTGACGCTGGAAATCAGGCGCCACCTGGACATTGCACTGGACGCGGGTCTCGCGCTCCAGTTCCTTGCTCGGGCATATCCTCCCGGGAAGATGTACCCCTGGGTTGATCACGACTAGGACAAGCTCCGGACCTGCTTCGGCAACACCACCGCCCGACAGTTCCCCGTCCGGTTGCCCCGCGGCGGGTCGTGACGAGAAGGTTTCACTGTCCATCTATTCGGCAGAGCTCGAAGGAGAAAATGCAATGACAGTTGCCGCCGTGGGCGCTTCGATCGATCAGAGGCTGCTCGACAATTACATCGACGGGGCGTTCGTGCAGGGCAGCGGGGACGGGTTCGTCGAGGTGGTCAACCCGGCGACCGCCCAGGTCGTGGTACGGGTTCCGCGATGCGCGCCGTCAGACGCCGACCGGGCGATCACAGCGGCACGCCGGGCCTTCGACGAAGGGCCGTGGCCACGGCTGCCTCGTAAGGAGCGGGCAAGAATCCTTCGAGGATTTGCCGAGGCATTGGACCGGCACGCGGCCGATATCGGTGAACTGGTCGTGACCCAGGGCGGCTGCACGGTGGCGCAGACCGAGAACATGCAGGTCGCCTTTCCCATCAAGGCGATGTACGAGTACGCCGAACTCGCGGGCCGCGACCCGGTTGAGTGGGTCGATATTGCCGGTGGTGCGTTCGAAGGCTCCGTTCCCGGTGTAGGGCATACCGTCGTGATCCGCGAGCCGGTGGGGGTCGTAGCGGCCATCACGCCGTTCAACTATCCCTTCATGCTCAACGTCCACAAGGTTGGTGCGGCGCTGGCGGCCGGCTGCACCGTCGTGCTCAAACCGACCGAGTACACCTGCCTCGACGCGGCGCTGATCGCCCGGATCATTGACGAAGAGACCGAGATACCGGCCGGCGTCGTCAACGTTCTCGTGGGAGCCACCGGTGACGTCGGGGCGATGCTGACCTCGGACCCCCGCGTCGACCACGTCAGTTTTACGGGAAGCACGGCGACGGGCCGCGCCGTGATGGCAAGCGCGGCAAGCACACTGAAATCGGTGACGCTCGAACTCGGCGGGAAGAACGCGAACATCATCTTCGCCGACGCTGATCTGGACGCCGCCCTCGCCGGTGATTGCGGACTGGTGATCCGGCACGCGGGCCAGGGCTGTGCCGCCCTCAGCAGGGTCCTCGTCGAGGAAAGCATTAAGGATGAGGTTGTCGCCCGTATGAAGGCCCGCGCGGAGTCCGTCATCGTGGGGGACCCGACGGATCACGCAACCGAAATGGGGCCACTCGTGAGTCGGGCCCAATGGGAGCGCGTCCGGGGCTATATCGCTTCGGGTGTCGAAGAGGGCGCAACCCTCGTTTCGGGCGGAGGGGTTCCGAGCCACTGCGAGGCCGGCGACTTCCTCGAACCGACGATCTTCTCCGATGTGACGCCGTCCATGCGGATCGCCCGTGAAGAGATCTTCGGACCGGTCGTCGTCGTGCAGACCTTCAAGAACGAGGACGAGGCCGTCCGCCTGGCGAACGACACCGATTACGGTCTCGTCGGCTCTGTCTGGAGCGGCGAGTTGTCGCGAGCGCTCCGAGTCGCCTGGCGCTCCGCGCCGGAACCATCAATGCCAACGGCCCTGGCAGCGGCACGCCGAGCGCGCCGTATGGCGGCTACAAGCAGAGCGGGCTAGGACGCGAGTTCGGTGTCAGTGGTGTTCTCGAATACACCGAAGTCAAGACGCTCAAGTACTCATCGAAGTGATTCGACCCGGAGTTGCGCACAACAGGAGGAAATGCACATGAGGCTTCAGAACAAGGTTGCGATCGTCACGGGGAGCGCGCAGGGAATTGGTCAGCGCTACGCGGAGATGCTGGCTCACGAGGGCGCAAAGGTGGTCCTGGCTGACATCCAGGGGGATCTCGTGGCTGCCAATGCGGAGAAGATCCGCGGCACCGGGGCGGAGGCGATCTCGGTTGCCGTCGACCTCACCGATCCCACCGCCGTCCAAGAGATGGTCGACACCACGGTGAGCACCTTCGGGCGGATTGACATCCTGGTCAACAACGCAGCTCTCTACGCCGGATACGTCCACTACTCGATGACCGAACTCCCCGTGGACTACTGGAAGAAATTCGTGGACGTGAACGTCACGAGTGTTCTCCTGACGACGCAGGCGGTCGCCCGCGTCATGATCGGTCAAGGTCGGGGCAAGATCATCAATCAGTCGTCGACAGCCGGCGCCCTTTCGTCGAACGTCTACGGTCTGACGAAGCTTGCGGTTCAGGGTTTGACAGTGGCCTTTGCGCGAGAACTGTCGCCGCAGGGCATCAACGTGAACTGCATCGGCCCGGGGATCACCGACACCCAGGCCACCCGCGATCACTACCCGGGCGAAAAGCTGAACGAGTTCGTCGACAATCTGCACCTCATCAAGCGAATCGCCACCCCGGACGATCACGGCTGGGCGCTTATCTATCTCGCCTCCGACGAGTCCGACATGGTGACCGGCCAGATCCTCAGGACCGACGCGGGCGCATTCCTGCTGCCCGTATAGCGATCCTTCCCGGCACGGCGCGGCAGGGACGTTGCAAGGTCGCGGATCGGGTGAGAGCGCCCGGTAATGGGCCGTCATGCTCATGTTGTGATGGCCCGAAGGCAAGTGCAGGCACGGCTTCCTTGATCATGTGAGTGTCGAATTCACGTGACCACATCCGAAGACCGTGCCTGCTGTCTCATCTTCTCCTATGCCGTCGGGCCTGGAGCAACTGGCCCGTATCCTGTCGCCACAGCCGCTACCCGACGCGGTGTGCCTGGCCCGGTTTCTCGCGGGCCTGCCGATCCGCGTGACCGCCGTGCCCGGCGTTCCCCGCTCGTGGCGCTTCTGAGCTTTGCGCTTCAAGGTGGGGTCTGTAAGGGCGTCAGGACCAGTCCGGTCCCGGCGACGAAGCCGTCGAGGAGTGCTGGGCGGTACTGCATGCGTTTGAGCCGGGTCCGGGTGTGCGCGGCAAGCTGATCGGTGCTGCAGGACGCCAGGTTGGCCAGGGACTTCTTCAGGTGCGCCCACACGCCTTCGGCCGGATTGAGGTCCGGGGCGTACGACGGGAGGCGGAAGACCGTCAGCCACCGACGCCCCTCGAGCAGTTCGCGCATGGCATGGTCGGTGTGCTGGGTGGAGTTGTCCCACACCAGGACGACCGGCCGACGGCCGAGCTGCTGGTGGGCGGCGTCCAGCAGGGCAGCGAGGTCCGGTTCCCTGAAGCCGGTCTTCTCGCCCCTGCGGTGGGGATGGCGGACCAGCATGCGATAGACCAGCCGGGTACGCGCGGCCGGGCGGCAGCACACCACGGCGGCCAGGGAGATGCGGCCGGAGCCCTTGCCGCTCACCCGCACCACCGGGGTGATTCCGCGCCGGGACCAGGTCCTGGCCTTGGGCGGACGCAGGCCCTGCCCGGCCTCGTCGGCGAAGCACAGCCAAGCGCCCTGGTCCCTCACCGTCGTTCCACGCGCGGCCACACTCCCCCGCAAGCGGGGGCACCCCCACCCGCACCCAGGTGGCCACCGCCTCCTCGTCCCGCTCGGCGGCCCGGTGCGCCGGCATGCGCACCGTCCAGCCCATCTGGTGCAAGATCCTCGAGGTCTGCGCGACGCTCAGCGAGACGTGGAAACGCCTGCCCAGGACCGTGGCCACCCGCGCCAGCGTCCACCGCTGGTCCTCCACCCAGCCGTGCGCCGCCGGCCCCCGTTCCAGCTCTGCCGCCAGCCACGCCCGCCACTCCGGCCTGATCCGGCTCGGCCGGCCGCTGGGCCCCTTGGAGCGCAAGGCCTCCACGCCCCCTGTCTCCCAGCGGGCGTGCCAGGCGTAGGCCGACTTGCGCGACACCCTCAGTCGCCCGGCCGCCTCCGGCGGCCGCACCCCTTGCTCGAACATCTCGGCGGCCTCGAACCGCACCCGCTCCCGCCGGTCCCGCTCGGCCGGACTCTGGCCGCCGCTATCGGGATACCTCATACCACCGGCCTACACCCATCAAGGACAACCGGCACCTTGAAGCGCAAAGCTCAGAAGTGACGGCCGCCGCGGCGAGTGTGCTGGCCGGTCCGAGAGCCCTGACGGCGATCGCCGAGTGGATCGCGGACGCGCCCCCACTGGGTTCTTTTGGCCCTCGGCTTCACGTTCGACCCTTTCAGCAAGGCGGTCACGCGGTCACGGTGCCGCATCCCACCACGGTGATGCGGTTGCTCGGCCGTCGCGACGGTGACCTCTTCGACGCCGCGGTGAGCTCGTTTCTGCAGGCCAGAGCAGCTCGCGATGGACCACGCCGAGACGTTCCTCGCACAGCGGCAGATCGACACGAAGAGCAACGAGACAGCAGGCCCAGCACCAACCGCCCGGCCCGGAAGCGGGGTTCGTTCCGGGCGAACCGGCCTGTAACCCGGCCCAGGACCACTTCGAACGCCTCCCGCCAACGCATGGAATCTATGCTGTGACCTGCGGCCACCGTCTCTTCGCAAGTCCACACAACTCACGATGATCAACGGTGACCGCACTCTTCGGTGTCGCCCGTCAGTTTCGGACGAGACGGAACGGGTGTCCTGCGGGATCCGCGAGGATGCGCCAACTCCGCTGTCCGTCACCCTCATCGAGCAGTGTGGCGCCCAGATCGAGGACGTCTTCGGAGACGCTGACCTGGACCGGCCGCGGCGGGGAGCCGACGTGGTACTCGACTTGGCCGACCCTGCGCCGAGGCTTTTGCCCGCGCTGCGGCACCCGCCTCGTCTCCATAGCCGATGGCTTGGGCATGGTCATGGTGACGACGTTCAGCCTCACCGAGCAGAGCGGTGGCTTGGAGCCTGTGGGGCACAGCTTCCGTCAGCGTGCCGTGCCGTGGATGACCGTCGTCCTCGCTCCCGACCCGCTCCACTTGTAGCAGCACCGGATTGGGCGCCGTGGAGCATCGCAGGGACCACGTGCGCGGGCGTCCCCGGCCGTGATGGCCGGGGAGCGCCGGTGTCGTCATGTGGCTGGCTGTCAGCGAGCTGCTGTGGCCTTGGCGATGTGCCGGTTCACCAGGGCCGGCGAGCCGGAGATGATCAGCAGCACGCTGCCGTCGCGGACCGCGGTCTGCTTCATCGCGGTGTCGTGCCCGCCTGCGGAGAAGGTCAGCAACTGGCTCCACCCCTCGTCACCGAGTTGGGGCGCGGTCATTTTCTGCGTGGCCATGTCGATCGCCGTGCCGCCGACGAGGACCTGGTACTCCGGGCACCCGGTCATGGCGTCGAAGATCTGGCCGGTGCCGCCGGACAGCTTGCCGACGGTGTCGCTGCACAGCTCTTCGAAGACCTCCGAGTTGCTGCCGCCGCTGTAGGTGAAGGTAGCCTTCGCCTGGCGGGGGAAATCGAGCGAGTCTCCCGTGGCTCCGGCGCCGCCGAGGTCGTTGAGGGCGGGGCAGCCGAGGACGGTGACGTCGTCGTGCTGGGCGGGGCGTTCGGGCTTGCGGGTGTAGCCGCTGCCGAGGTCGCTCACGTCGAGCAGGCGCTCCTCCAGTGCGGCCGAGGGCAGTGGAGCATCGTTCTGGTCGGCGGTGGCTGGCTTCCCGCTGCGCGTGGAGGATGGGGAGGCGGACTTCGCCTCGGTGGTGTCGGTGGAGCAGGCGGGCAGGGTGAGGACGGTGACGGCTGTGAGGCCGAGTGCGGTGGCGACGCGAACGCGCATGGTGGAACGGACCCCTTGGTGCTGGGTGACGGGTGGTCAGTAAGGGCCCGTGGGCCCGGTGGGGTCGTAGGAGTGGAGGTCAGTGGCCGAGGTGCCGCAGGCAGTCCTCGAACGTTGCGTGTGTCGCGTCCGCAGGGCCGGCGTGCCGGTTGTACCAGGCGGTGTCGAGACGCGTCTCGTGCTGCTGGTGGCCGGCCCGGCAGCGCAGCCAGATCTGGTCCCGGGTGGAGAGGACGAGCCAGTCCCGGTACGCGCCGCACTCGGTACAGGCGACCATCTCGCCGTCGAGGACGATCGGCTGCTTCCAGGGCATCATCCGGCCGTCGAGCTGGTCGTGGCTCGGTACGCGCAGCTCCGGCGGGAGGAAGTCGTCCACCAGCGCGACCGGTTCGGCGGGCTGTAGTTCAGCCCTCATCCGCTCGACCTCCGGCGGCACCTGGCCCTCCAGCCGCGCCCACAGCTCGAAGTGCCGACGCTGCATCTCGCTGGGCTCCGCCGCGTCGCGGCGGCGGCGTATCCGTTGGAACACCCTGACGTTCTCCCTCGTCTCGTCCTGCACGCGTCATGATCATGCCCTGGGCCCCAACCTGCTTCAATTCACAAACTCCACAGTCACGCCCGTCTGTTCCGAGACCCGGACCGCTGCGGTGCCTGCCAGCCCGTACGGCGTGCGGCCTGGCCCGCCCTGGGGGCGTTGCCGACCATGTCGCTGGTATCGGCGGGCAGATCCGCGGTCCGGCGCAGTCGCCACACCAGGACGTCGCTGACGGACTCGGCCGTGTCGAGTTCCCGTCGCCCGACAGCGTCGGTAAGCAGGGCAGCGGGATCGTGGCCGGCGGCTTCGGCGTCGGCGAGGGTGGCGGCGAGCGCGTACCAGCCGGGCTCGGCGAGGATCTGCTCCGCCAGTTCCGGCAGCGCCTCGCGCAGTGCCCTTGTCTGCCGCTGGAGGAGGGAGCGGCCCAGGCGTCGGCCGCGATGATGGAGGGCGCCGAGCGGCTGGGCGGCGGCCACCTGGTAGGCGGCGCGCAGATGTGCGGCGGCCCGGCGCGCGGCGGCGGCCTGCTGGGCGTGGCCCTTCTTCGCATGCCAGTGGAGGGCGGTGGTGATGAGGAAGAACAGCATGTCGATCGCCATGGCAGTCGTCGCGCCGTCTTCGCCCCGGCCGAGGGCCGGGCCGCTTTGGACGAGATCGCGGGCGGCCTGCCGCAGTGCCCGGTCGTGGCCGCGCTCGGCGCGGACGTGGGAGCGGGAGGCGCGCTCGAACGCGAAGGCGGCGTCACGCAATTCGCGGCGGGTGTGCGCGGCGGACGTCTTCGCCAACGCGTCCAGGACCTCACCGGCCGAGGCGATGTGGGCGGCGACGACCGCGTCACCGCCGCGCTCGATGACGTGCACCGCCTGCCACGCCGCGGAGGCAGTACGCCGACGGGCGGCGGACGGTCCGCTCGGCGCCGTACGCACCTTCGCATCGGTCGGCACGGCGTCCTGGGCGTGGCTTTCGGCGGACCAGCGTTCTCGGATCCGGGGCAGGGACAGGTCCGGCGCGAGGCGCGCACCGGGGTAGAAAACCGGCTCGTCCTGGGCGTTACGGTCGTCGGGTAGAGCGACCTTGTAGCCGAGCAGGTCCCCGGAGGGGGCGACCCGCTTGCGGATCAGCAGGCCGGCGGCGGCCAGCCGGTCGAAGAACTCCTCCTCGCTGGTCGCGCCGGCCACCGCGCGCCGGACGGTCTCGCGCAGCTCCTCCCGTGCGGTGCGCTCGCGACCCTGGCGCTCGGCTTTGTGACGTTCGGCGCTGGTGGGTCTCTGGGCGGCGGTGCCGTCTCCCGGCGCGACCTGGTGGAGGCCGAGTTCCTTCTCGATGAGGCGGCATTCGGCCTGGGCACGCTTGCCGGAGCGGAAGTCGTCGGGGCGGCTGCCGTCCTCGCACACCAGGGTGGCGACGATGTGGATGTGATCCTCGGCGTGGCGTACGGCAGCCCACCGGCAGCCGGCCCGTCCGTCACCGGGGTCGATGCCGGTGGCGGCCACGATGCGTCGGGCGATGTCGCCCCACTCTTCATCGGTGAGGACCCGGTCGTCGGCGGTCGCGCGCACGGAGGTGTGCCAGACGTGCTTGGCAGGACGTGCGTGTTCGGGGAGAGCCTGGACGGGCTGGTCGAGGAGCTGCTGGAGGTCCTTGAGGGTGGCTTTCAGGTCGCGGCCGGGGTCGGGGGACATGCCATCGAAGGAGGCCACGAGGTGGGGGTCGGTGTGCTCCTCGTGCTTGCCCGGGCCATAGAGGTACGCGAGCAAGCCGATCGTCCGGGAGCCGGCCTTGTGGACGCTGGGGATCATGGAGCGCGCTGCTCGATCAGCCGGGCAGAGGCTTCGCGCACGCTCTCGGCGGCGCGTTGGACGGCGACGACCGCTGCTTCCAGCTGGGGTGCCTCGGCGCCGGAGTTGAGGGCCTTGACCGCCTGGTTGAGGTTGCTGCCGGCCCAGCCGAGTCTGCGGCGGCTGTCGAAGAGGGCGGTGATCACTTCGCGCTCGTCGGCGATCTCGGCGCTGGTGCGGTCGAGGTCACGGGCGGCGGCGAGCGCGGCACGGGCGAGGAACCCGGCGACGGACAGGTTACATCGAGCGGCGGCGGACTTGATCAGGGCAAACTCTTCGTCGTTGAAACGCGTGTTGGGCTGGTGCAAGCGCTTCTTCTCGCGTGGCTGACGCGGACGCTGGCGGGCGCGGGCACTGCGCTCGCAGTGGCTGCGGTGCTGCAACGGCTTCTCCTCCTGCCCCGGCTTCGATCCGCCCTCGGTCGAAGCCTCCAGGACCTGCGCCCCCCGGTGCAGGTCCTCTCCCGCCCCCTCGGGGGCGGGTTCGGCGGAAGCTACGCTTCCACCCCAACTTGCTCGCCCCGAGACCGAGTTGAGTTCCCGAGCAGGTTCCGGGGTGGTGCCGTTCTCGTTCAAATTCGTCATCGAGTGCGGGCCCTGGTGGAGCGGATACGGTGCTGGATGGTGGCGGCCAGCTCGACGACGTCGGCCGGCCCCGCGAGGACGTGGACGGGGCCGTCGGCCTCGGGTTGGACGAGCCACTGGCCGCTCGGGGCGAGGAGCGCGGCGTGCAGGAGTCGGCGGCGGACCAGGACGTCGGCCCATGCGCCGGCCTCGATGGTCGTGTGCGCGGACGAGCGTGTCGGACGGGGAATCACGGGGTGCCTCCTGGACGGGGCGGTGACCCGGCATCGAGCCGGGCCACCGCGGGCGATAGACGCAACGATCTGCGGCTTTGTGGGTCAGCCGCACTCGGGGCAGCGCCCGACGTGACTGCTGAGGGCCCTGGCCATCCGAGTCTTCGTCGAGGCGGCGTACTTCGCGCTGGACTTCGCCGACGGCCTGCCGGCATGCCGCTCGGAGTGAGCGCTCAGGAAGCCGATCTCCCGTTCGTACTCCTTGCGGAGGGACGCGAATCGCGGGCAAGTCTTCATCGGGTGCTGCTCCTTGTCCTCGTGGTGGCGTCCTCGCTCCGCAATTGCTGGAGAACGAGGCTCAGTCGGTCGTTCCGGCCGCCCTTGAGGCCTTCGCGCCGGATGATCTCCCTCAGCTGGACCCGGGTCACGGCTTCGTTGCCGTCCCGTTCGAGCAGGGCCGGTACGTGGGGGCGGACCTGCTCGACGAGGTGCTCCACGGACTGCTCCGGCTCAAGCGGCGGACGCTGCGTCTGTGGACTCCGGGACCTGCTCCGCTTGCCTACTCTGCTCTCGGCCTTCGAGCTCGGATTCCGCTTGAGGGAGACCTTGTGTCCCCAGTCCCCGGTGGTGTCGGTCCCTGTGTCGGGGGTGCTCGGTCCCCGGTCCCCGGTGGTGTCGGTCCCCGACTCGGTGCCACTCGGTCCCCGGCGCGGGTCAGGGTCCTGAGCAGGCGCTTTCGTCGCAGTGAGGTCGGTCCCCACGTAGCCGACGCGGTCCGTTTGGGACGCTGGTTCGACCGCCCCGGTCCCCGCGTCACGGTCCCCGGTTCCCAGCTCGGTCCCCGCTCCCCGGTCCCCGGCTCCGGGGACCGGTCCCCTCTTCATGTACGGTCCCCGGCCCCGGCGGGTTCGGGGGCGGTGCGGGGACCGTCGGCGGGGACCGTGGTGCTCCAGACGGTCGGTGCGGGGACCGTGACGGTCGTGGTGTCGTCGTGGTGCGGGGACCACGGGGAGGGCAGGGGGACTGTGGCGAGCGCGAGTGCGTGCCGTCGGGCGGCGAGCTGGTCGAGCAACTCGGCGCGCTGGGCAGGGTCCGTTCCGATCGAGGCCCGGCCGATCGCCTTCGACAGCCGCCGCGTGAGTCGCCGGCCACGCCAGTTCTGCTGCTGTTGGGGGGTGCGTTCGGCGAGGCGGGCGGCGAGCGCGACCGCGCGGGCGGTGGCTCGGTCGCGGGTGATCTGCGCGGCGTCGCGGTCCCGTGCGGCGATGCCGAGGCGGGACAGCATCCGCTCGCGTGCCTCACGCCCGAGGGCGGCGAGCAGGCCGTGGGAGGCGGCGCCGGGGGTGCGCAGGCGCAGTTCGATGCCCATGGCGAGGTGCCAGAGCATCGCCGCCATGATCGGGCCGACGAAGGCGCGGACCGTGCCGCCGACGGGGCCGCTCTCGGCGTAGGCGGGGATCACCTGCACGCCGGTGATGACCCAGACCAGCGTGCCCGGCAGCCCGGGCGCCCCCTGGGTGGCCAGGTTCTGCCGGGCCATCAGCGCGGTTGCGAAGAGCGCGAGTTCGGCGGCGGCGAACATCCCGGCGCGCTCGGCGGTGCCGGCCATGTCGAGGTAGTCGGCGGCGAACCGCCAGCTGGTGTCGGCGCTGTAGGCGGTGCAGCCGAGCGCGGCGAGCGCGGCCACCTTCACTGCCGGACTGCCGAGACGTTTCTGCGGACGTGCTCCCCGGCGCCGGATCGCCCAACCGGCCAGGGGCAGGGCGAGGGCGGACATGGGAATGCCGATGGCGAGGAGGAGGGACAGATCCGGGGTGGCACCGAGGGACAGGACGGGGTGGGTCATGCGGCCTTTCCGAGAGGGGCGTGCGCCGAGGTCGACGTCCCCGGAGGGGATGCCGGCTGCTTTGTTCCGGGTTTGTCGGGCGTGGGCCGACTGGTCGTCGGGGTGCTCTGGGTCCGCTTCTTCTTGCGCCTCGGCACGCCGAGGGTCCGATCACGGTCGAAGACCTTGTTGGCGGTCTGCCGCAGCAGGTCGCGGGCGTGCTTGCGGCTGATCTGCAGGGCGGCGGCGAGCCGGTCGGGGCGCCAGCCCCGGACGTAGGCGTGGTCGATGACGATCCGGCGTTCGGCTTCGGTCAGGTGCACGTCGCGTCCGTTGAAGAAGGCGATCACGCGGCCGTAGTCGAGGCGCTGGGGCAGTCCGTCGTGCCAGGGGCGCCGTTCGGCCTCGGTCAGTCCGCCCCAGATGCCCTCCTTGAGGACGTTCTCCAGGGCGTAGTTGAGGCAGTCGCGGCGGACCGGGCACAGGCCGCACAGTTCCTTCGCCTCGGCGATGGCCTCGTGGTCCCGGGGCAGCGGGAAGAAGGTGGCGTCGGCGTCCTCGGGGTCCATGCCGTGGCACATGCCGCGGGGATGCCAGCTGGTGTCGCCGATGCCGCGCAGGCCGGTGGCCGGCGCGTTGTGGGTGGTGATGTGGCGCAAGGTGGTCTCCGATGTGCTGCCGCGTCGGCCGGTCGGGGCCGGCGAAGGGGCGGACGCGGCGTCGGGTGCCGGCTGCGGCGTGGGGCGCCGCAGCCGGGGCGGGACGGTGGCGTGGCGGTGATGCGCCGGACGGGGTGCACCGACGGGGTGGGCCGGTCAGGCCATCGCGGGCTGCTGGACCTGCTCGGTCTCGTGGGCCTGTCGGGCGGCGGCGAGGTCGAGGCGGCCAGGGTGCGGGGTGGCGCGCGGGGCGTTGCTGCGTGCGTAGCCGTCGCGGTCGATCCGTCGGCGGCGGCATGGTTCGCCGACCGGGGCCTGGCACCAGTCGCATCGGACGCCGAGGGCATCGGGCTGCCCCTGGGCGACGGCCGCCTCGCGCGCCGCTCGGGCGGGCCGGTAGGGCGCGAGGGTGGCTCGGGCCTCCGGTGGTATGCAGGAGCCGACCTCCCGCAGCCGCGCCTCCAGCTTCGGGTCGATCCGGCCGCTGGTGATGGCCCGGTACTGCGCGGGCTGAGCGCTGCCGGTGGCGACGGCGCGCCGGGTGCCGACCAGCTCGGCGGCCCAGGCCGCCTGGTCGTCGGGGTCGGCGGCCGGGGTGGGGTCGGTGTGCCGGCCCAGGCGGTCGCGCCGGTAGCTCTCCCACGGGCGGGCGATGTCCGCGGGCAGGATCTGGTACGGCGAGAGGCGGATGTGCTGTCGGGCTGCGATGCGGGCGTCCCAGCCGTGCAGCGTGGCCAGGGGCACGTCGGCGAGCAGCTCGTGCCACTGGGCGAGCTGGTCGCGGGCCTCGCCTTGGTCGGTGCGGATGGTGCGGGGGTCGAGTCGGCCGATGTAGGCCAGCAGGGCGGCGATTTCGCGGCGGTCCATGGCTACTCCGCTTCGGTCGGCTCGTCGAGGGCGGCGAGCAGGGCGGCGGTGTGGGCTTCCGCACGGGTCATGCCGCCTGCGGGGGCGGGGCCGCTGCCGGGCAGGGCGTACAGGTTCGGACGGCCGAGGGTGTGTTCCCGGGCGATCCAGGAGCGCCAGTCGGCAGCCCAGGCCCCCACAGACCGGGGCTTCCAGTCGGCCCGGTGGGCACGCCACTTCGTGTCGGCCGCCCGCAGGCCGTCCTCGCCGAGGCGGGCGAGATGCCCCTGCTGGCGGGCCCAGGCTTCGGTGGCTGGGTCGACCTGCCACTCGCCGGCCGGGGTGACGGCGGCACCACCACTACTGCTGCCTTTACGGTTCACCTTCGGTTCTCTACGGTTCTGGGGGTTAGATTCCGCACCTTGCGGGGTGCGGAATCCGGCACGTCGGGGGGTCGGATTCCGTCGCGAGGGGCCGGGTTCCGCACCGGTCGGATTCCGGCGGGAGGGGGCGGATTCCGCGCCCCCCTTGGGCCAGATCCCGTGCCGTCGGAGCCGCATCTCGTCCAGCTCGGGCACCGGGTCCGACTCGGTCGGCGGCTCGACGTAGGTGTCCAGGTCCTCCCGCGTGGCTGCCGCGACCTTGGCCAGCCACGCGGCGGCGCGTGGCAGGCGGTAGGCCGTGGTGCGCTGCGGGCCCTGCAGGTGGTCCAGCGCCTTCAGCTCGCCGCTCTGGACGAGCGACGTGAGCGCGTCGCGTACCGCGGTCCGGCTCGCGTTCGTGCGCTCGACCAGGCTGGAGAGTGAGGCCCAGGCGGCGCACTGCTCGTCCGGTACGCGATCGGCGATCGACAGCAGGACCAGACGCGCGGTCCCGCGGCTAGAGCTGTGCTCCCACACCCACTCGCGGGCGTCGACGCTCATCGGCCGCTCCCGGTCGTCGGGCGGGAGTGCCGCGCCGGCCCGGCGGCCGGGACGTGTTCCCGCCGTCGGCGTGCAGCGGCGGGGAAGCGGGCGGCTGCCGGGCGGGCCAGGCCATTGGGCCTTTTGCGCAGGACGGAGCGCATGCAAGAATCTCCTTTGGTGTTGCCATGCTGAGACGCCCCCTGGAAGGGATCAGCGTGGTGATGGTGGCGATCTCCGCCCTTGCCGGGGCGGTCTGCCGTTAAGCGTCCGGCGTCCGGGAGTTGCCGCTCTCGGGCGCCGTCGCTGTTTGCGGGCCTACGTGGTCCGGAGTGTGCGCATGCCGCTGCTCCTCATGTTCGTCGCGCCGGGCGGTCTGCCCGGGGGACGACGAACATACGCACGACGCCGCGTCAAGATCCAGACTTGGTTCTTAAACTCTCTACAACTCTCTGCTTCATGTCGATTTGTCCATTAATGGGCTTACGTGCGGCCAGGTGCTCGCTTCTTGGCTGAGGTCGCCTCAAACGGGAGCTGTTCACACCTGTTGACAGTCGAGCAAGATCGTAAGTCGCAGACGGCGCCATCTGTCAACTGAAGCGGACAACTTTGTTGGCCTTGCGGGTTCGGTGTGCGCCTGAGTTGACAGGTTTGGTTTGATGGGTCCCTGTGCGTGACAGGAAGGGGGCAAGTGTGGGTGACGGGATCAGCGAGGAGGGGCGCGCTCTGGCGGAGAAGGTCGACCGGCTGTTTCGGGTGATTCACCCCGAGGGGCGGGGGCCTTACTCGCTGCGCGAAGTCGCCCGAGGTGTGGCGGACATGGGTGGCCCCAGCATGTCGGCGAGCTTCCTTCACCAGTTGCGCACGGGGCAACGGGACAACCCTGGCATCAAGTACCTGAAGGCGATTGCAGGCTTTTTTGGTGTTTCGCCAGCGTACTTCTTTGACGACGGTGAGGGGGCGCGCGCTCAGGCGGAGGTGACCCTGCTCGAGTCGATGCGCGACAACCAGGTCCGTTCTGTGGCCCTGCGTGCCTCCGGTCTTTCTCCCGAGACCCTCCGCACCGTGCAGGCGTTCATTGAGCGAGCTCGGGAGCTTGAGGGCCTCGACGAAGACGGCCAGTCGGAACGAGGCGTATGACTCTCGTCACTTGCTGCGGGAGATAGGTCCCGTAAAAATCAGGACACTTCTGTCGGGCTGTCCTGAAAATGGTGGGGCTGCCGCGAAGACTCTTTGGCCGAATCTGGATCATCACCCTCAGGTCACATAGAGTGATCGATGATGCGCCGTCAGTGCGCCTGGAGCAAGCAGAAATGAAAGACCAGGGAGGAGATCGTTGCGCTCGCAGCGGCGACTCCGGATACCGTCCTTCCGGCGGCGCCGGAAACTGGTGAAGCCGGATCCACTGTCAGGGATCGAGATTCCTTCCCCCTTCGATCTGCAGAAGTTCTGCGCCGCCGTAGCGGCGTACCGAGGTCGTCCTCTGCTTGTCGAGGAAGTCAAAGGAGTGAGCGGCGCGGGCGACGAGTTGTGCGGTCTGTGGGTGGAACTCGATACCGCGGACTGCATCTTCTTCGAGGCGTCGACCTCCCCGCTGCATCGAGACCACATCGTCCTGCACGAGATCAGTCACATGCTCCTCGGGCACAGCTCCTCGAGTGATACGAGCACGGGCGCCGACCTGGGCGAACTGTTCACCACCATCGATCCCCGCACTGTCCGCAGCGTGCTGGGACGGGCGAACTTCAGCAGTCCCCAAGAACGCGAGGCCGAACAACTCGCCACCCGAATAGCCAAATTGGCAAAACTGACACCCATTCCGAAAACTCGTGATCCCGAACTCGATCGCCTTGACGCGGCGCTGCGCGGTGACGGCAGAAGATGAACACCTTCACGTTCGTGGTCGCTGTACTCCTGTGGCTCACCGTTGCCTGGCGTGCCGTCAAGGTCTGGCGGAGGGGGCAGGACCGGTCTCTTTGGTGGGCCTTCTTCGGGCTGGCCGTCATGATGACGTTGCGCATGCCACCTGGAAGAGCACTCGACCAATGGACAGGCGTCACGGACCTCTCCTACTTGCTGAAGCACCTCATCGGAGGGGTGCTTGCATCAGCTGCTCTGCTGGCCTTCCTGCGTAAGGTCTCCGGGGCTTCGGACGGGCCGCGAACCAAGCGGCGGCGCATCATGGTCGCCTGCGCGACGGCGCTCGCCATGGCGGTTTTGTTCTTCGCGAAACTCCAGCCGTACGAGACGCCGTCGATATTTGCGGACCCCGTGGCTCGTTACGTGTTCCTCGCCTACACGCTTCTCTTCCTCGGTTACCTCACTGCCTCCCTGCTGGGAGGCGTGAGGCTCTGCTGGCGCTGGGGACGCAACGCAAGTGGTCCAGCGCTCAGTTGGGGGCTTCGAACCATCGGCGTGGGCCTGGCTGCCGGCGTCGGGTATGCCGTCGTCAGAGCGGCAACGATCACCACACGCATGCACGGTGACGGCCTCTTCCCCGGTGCCGTGGACGACTACATCAGCACCGCCCTGCTCATGGCGGCCCTCGTCCTCATCGTCGCAGGCAGCAGCCTGCCCATGCTCAGCCTGCTCCACAGTTGGCGGATCAAGCGGCACGCATTGCTGCGGCTGCGTCCCCTGTGGCGAGACCTCACACAGGTCACGCCCTCCGTACGCCTTCACGCTCCACGCAGCGCGGTGACCGAACGCCTCAACCCGCTCAATGTGCACGACCGTTTGTACCGTCGAGGCGTCGAGATCCGTGATGCTGCCCTGGCCCTCAACAACTACGCGTCACCCGCGCTCCGGAAACGGGCCCAGCAGCACGCCGAGGCCCGCGGACTCTTCGGTACCCAGGCCGCTATCGCGGCCGAAGCCTGCTGGCTCGCGACCGCACGCCGCGCCAAGTTCCGGGGCGCAGCGCCCGGTTCCAGCGTCGAGCACCGTCCCGCGGGTGGCGGTCGGGACCTGAACAGTGAGATCTCCGCGCTCACCCAGCTGTCCGACGCCTACCACTCCGACCTCGTCCGAGACTTCACGGACTCTGAAGACCGCCTGATGGAGCCACTGGCATGAGCACCTTCGTTGCACCCCCCACCCCCACCTACGCCGAAGCCACCCCGCGCGTGAAAACGGCGAAGGTCCTCACCGACGTCTTCGCACCGGCCAACCTGGTCATCGCGCTGCTCCTGCTGATCGGCTGGCACAGCACCAGCAGTTTCAGCGGAGTCGGATGGGGCCTGTTCGCGGCCATGTTCTGCGGCATCGTCCCCATGGGGATCATCCACTTCGGCGTCCGTCGCGGGAAGCTCACCGACAAGCACATCCGCGTACGCAGGCAGCGCATCGCCCCCCTCATGGCCACCCTGGCCTCCGTGGTGACCGGCATCGTGCTCCTGAACGTCCTGGGCGCGCCGCGGGAGGTCTTCGCGCTCGTCATCGCCATGCTCGTCGGCCTGGCCAGCGCACTGGCGGTGACGGTGTGGTGGCAGATATCCGTGCACAACGCCGTGGCCGGCGGCGCCGTGATGATCCTCGTCCTGGTCTTCGGCCAGGCGCTGGTCCTTCCCGCGGTCCTTTTCGTCGTGGCCATGGGGTGGTCCCGTCGCGTCCTGAAGGCACACACCCTGGCTCAGCTCGTCTGCGGCACCGCGTTGGGCTCCACCGCTGCCCTGGTGTTCACGCTTCTGCGGTAGCAGCTTTAGGCGGGCGGTCGGGTTCGCTTCCGAAGGCCGTGGGGGGCTCCGTCGCCGACTGCGTACGGGGTGAACTGAGCGGGGGTGTGGTCGATGGGCAGGTCGGGTTGCCAGGCGGTGAGGATCTGAGCACTGCACACGAACAAACCGTCGGGAAGCTGATCGAGTGGGTACCAGTCCCAGTCGCCGACGCTCTCGTTCGGCTGCGTGGTCGGCTGTCCGTGCCAGGCATGCACGAGGGCACCGATGGTGACCCGCAGGACGCCTTCGACGTGGTCGACGAGCGTGCCCAGGAGCGTGACGGCGCTGGTGTGAGTGGTGAGACCGGTCTCCTCGCCGAGTTCGCGCACCACTGCGGCATCGAAGGACTCACCGGCCTCGACGGTTCCACCGGGCAGTTCGAGGGTGCCACGCTTATGGCGGCCCAGCAGGAGGCCCTGCTTGCTGACGAGGATGGCTCCGACGCCGACAGCCGCGTGCGGCACTGGCGGCCTGCTGCTGCGGGGGCGGCTGGAGACCATTGGTGGCCGGTCGGGCAGGCGGCGGGCACGGATGAGCTGCTGGATGACCGCGGCGTTTTCGTCCGGGTGGTGCAGCAGGTTAGTGGTCTCGACACGGAAGCCGTACTCGGTGAGTAGGTCCTCCCACAGTTGCGGTGCCAGAACCCACATCTGGGTGGCCAGCGGTGGATCGTCGCGTAGCAGGATCATTTGCTCGCGCGGTGTCACCTGCGTGGACGGGCCGAGGCCGTTCAGGTCGGTGTGCAGGAGCGAGAGGATCAGCGGTGCGTCGGGACGCAGTCCGTCGCGCAGGGCTGGCAGCGCCCGGTGTGGGTCGATGAAGGCCAGTGTGCCGATGGCGTACGCGGCGTCGAACGGCTCGACTTCGGCGAGGTATTCGGCCACATCTCCTTGTGTGAACTCCACGCCTGGGGTATCGGCGTGGGTGGAGGTGGCGCGTTCGTGCTGGGTCGGGGATAGTTCAATTCCGGTGACGCGAGCGCCGTGGGTGCGCGCGAGGTGGACGGCGTGATGGCCTGCCCCGGACCCGATGTCCAGGACGCGGCGGCCGGTGATGTCGCCAAGGATTTCAGCACCTGGCCCGATCCCCTCCCATGGCGTCCAGGACATTCGGTCGGGAATGGGCGGCGTGTAGGAACGCGCGAGTTGGCGCTGGCCGTAGATCTTCCAGGCTCGAGTGTTGATGTCCTCGACGGGCACGGTGCCTCCTCGGTGGGCGGTATGCGGTCAGGTGTGCGTGATGAGGTAGGCGGGGCCTTCGCCGGTTCGGGCACGTTCGACGGCGTTGAGACGGGAGAAGTCACGGGGCGCCATCAACTCCTGCCAGCCAGCCATGTCGTGCACGGCCCACATGTCGTGTTCTGCGGGATCGAGGCGGATCTGTGCTAGCTGGTCTCTGGTCAGTTGGCCGCCGTCGAAGATGAGCCCCACTTTGTTCAGCGGCATGCGCGGCCCGGCGTGCAGAAAGTGCGTGAGTAACAATTTCGGTGCCGTCAGCCCGAGTTCGAGACCGGTCTCTTCGAGTCCTTCGCGCCGGGCGGTCTGGAGCGGGTCCTCTCCCTGTGCGTCGAGGTTGCCGCCCGGGAATTGCCAGAGCCGGGAGCCGTAGACCGAGCGCAGCTGTACTGGTCGGTCGTCCTCGTCGCGGACGTACAGGCAGCCGTACACGGTGTGGTGGGGAACGGTCTGTGCGTACTGCGTGGGTGTCATCGGCATGGGGCGGCCCGGCCGGGCGGGGCGGTGGTCGAATTCGAAGGCGAGAGCGCCGAGAGCTTCCTTGGCCGGCGGGTAGATGCTCCGGAGGTTGGCGAGCAGTTCCCCGAGCGGTCCGTCCGGGTCGATGCGCGCGGGGTCCTCCGAGCTGAGCAGATCCTCGAAGGAGGCGTAGCGGGTGATCCGCTGCACGATGACGTCGAGTTCCCGGTCACTGTCCCGGTCGTGGAAGACGACCAGGTCGCCGGCTGCGATGGCGCGCTTCTGCGGGGTGGCCACCCTGACCTCGATCGTCTTACGGCCTGCCTCCACTTGGCGGTAGTACCTCGGGAGCAGACGCATGTGGTGCTCATGCCGTTCACCTCCTGTCGCCGGACCAGGGATGGCCGAGATTGCTTGCTGGACGTCGTCAGGCACGAGCGCCTCCGATCGATGCTTGCGGCTGGTCTGTTGCGGGGTGTGCGGGCTACTGGAAGACAAGCCAGGGCTTGTCCGGGGCGGAGCCTTCAGGTGGCCGGTTCACTGGGGGTGGTCTTGGGCTCGTAGGCGCGCCAGGGTGTGGCGCCCGCGGTCCTGTGTTTCCGCATCGCTGTGCGTGGCGCCGTACTGGATTCCGGAGAGGGCGTCGAGAGCGGAGTCGATGACGAAGCGTTCTTCTTCGGCTGGGGTGAGTTCGCGGCCGTAGCCGGCCATGAACGCGTCGCAGAGGCGCGGCTGTGTGGCCCAGGCGTCCGCGAGGCGGACCAGATCGCGGATGGCCGGGCCGGGCTCGCTGCGTTCGAAGTCGATCATCGCGAGGCTGCCGTCCTGGTCCAGCAGCAGGTTGCGCAGCTGGAAATCCCCGTGTGTCGGCACGCAGTCCAGGAGTGGGACCTCCTCGGCTCGCGCTGCGAGGGATCGGATGAACTCCTCGTCCCCTGGCGTCAGATAGGGCCGTGCCGCCTGTAGATGCCTCTCGACCTTCGCGAGGGCCGCCATCCCCTCAGTAGTGGTCACCGGTGCAGGTGAACTGCGGTGGATGGCTGCGGCCAGGGCGCCGATCTGGTGGAAGAGGCGGCGTTGTTCCCCGGGCGGGTGCTCGAGATCGTGCAGGGGACGACCGGGCACCGCGGTGACGATGGCCGCGCGCAACGTGCTGTCGGCGGCCACCAGCGTGGGGGCAGCCGCTCCGAGGTGAGGAACCCAGGTGCGGTACGCCTCCACCTCGCGGCCATGGAATCGGTCGTTCTGGTGGATCTTGAGGTACCAAGTTCCACCTTCCGCTCCGAGGGCCCGCCACACCCGACTGCTTTTGCGGGCCCATGAGGTGTCCGTCCACGTGGCAACGCGTCCCACCGCCTGCTCGGCGAGCCGTCGCGCTTCCTCTGGCGGGAGGCCCGAGTGTGCGGACGTGGCCGTGCTCATGCCCATCCCGTCTCGGAGTAGAGGCGGCCAGCGAGAATGCCCTCGATGACCACCCGGGTGTAGGGGACGAGGTCGTCCGGAAGCGCGGTCGGGTCCCAGAACTTCCACTGGGTGCACTTATCCGGCTCACGTAGTTCCGGCTTGCCGGTCCAGGTTTGCGCACGGAAGAACAGGCCCATGCGGGGCTGGTCCCCGGCACGGTCGACGTGGTGGACGACGTGCACGAGATCGACGTCCTGCGGCCGGATCAGCAGGCCGGCCTCCTCCCGGGCCTCCCTGATCAGGCAGGTGATCGCGCTCTCCTGCTCGCAGTGGCCGGCCAGGACGTGCCAGGTGGAGGGCGAGAACTCGGAGTCGGGGTGGCGTAGCCCGAGCAGCACCGTTCCGTCGGGCCGCTCCAGGTAGAGGTGGACGCCGATGACGTTGAGGACCGTGCCGTGCGGGGAGGCCGGTCGGCGCTCATCGTTCGGTGAGGCCCCGCTCTGCGACGCGGCGCGGGATGTGCCAGCCGTGCGGCTGGCGGCGTGGCGGCGTACGAGGTCGTTGGTGGTGGGCGCGATGCGCAGGCGGTGGAGGTCGGCGGGGGCGAACCAGGCCAGCATCACTCCTTCCGTCAGGTGAAGGTCGCGGGGGTCGCCGTTCCAGCGGCCGGCGTAGACGGCGATGGGCACGGTCGCGCCGGCGTCGTCGGTTGCTTCCTCGATGCCGAACGGGGTCAGGTCGGCGATGTGGAGGCCGGCTTCCTCGGCCAGTTCGCGCCGCACGGTGTGTTCCAGGGTGGCGTCCTGGGGCTCTCGGCCGCCGCCCAGCAGGGACCACATGCCCGGTTCCCAGATCTGGCCGGGGAAGTAGTCGCGCAGGTGGAGCAGGTACTCGCCGCGGTCGTTGTAGATCAGGGCGGAGGCGTTGGCGGTCTCCGGTTCGACGGTGGGCGTGAGCTTGAGCAGCTTCTCGCGCAGGGAGGGGGAGGTCACTCTGTCCACGGGGCGCCACTCGATGCCGGCGACTTCTTCTTTCTGGAGCACCACCGGCACCTCTGTCGCTGTGTGCAGGCGGAAGAGGAAGCGGAGGTCGAAGTGCTGGTGGCCGGGTTCGCCTTTGCCCGGGTGGGCGTCGATGTCGTGGATGTCGATGTCGAACGGCACGGTCTCGTAGCCGGGCCACGGTGCCACGGCCTGGGGTGGGATCCCGGTCTCCTCGTGCAGCTCCCGAAGGGCCGCCACGGCCAGGGACTCGTCCTCGGGCTCGGTGTGTCCGCCGGGAGCGAGGACCTTCCCGCTCGCCCGGTGCAGCACGTGCAGGACGCGGCCGAGCTGGTCGACGACGATGGCGCCGCAGGTGACGTGTCCGGAAAAGGTGGAGCGACAGGCGATGTCGGTGGGCCGGTCGAGGGCGTCCAGGAAGCCGCCGAGTTGCGGTCGCTCGTGCGGGTGGCGAGCGAGGTAGGTATCGACGGTGGTGCGGATGTGGTCGTGCGACAGCGGCATAGGTCTACCTCAGAGGGGCGCAGAACGGAACGAGTCGAGGCGGGGTGGTCGTTCGTGTCAGCTCAGTCGCATCCCCTCCGCGGGGACTTCCTCGACCGCGGCGGGGGGAGCGGTGGGCAGGCCCCAGCGTTCCTGAGCTGTCTCCGCGGCGAGTCGGGCTTGTCGCGCTCCCGGCGGGCCCCATCCCAGCAGGGCGGCTGCCTGGGCGGGGGTGGCGAGCAGGCGTGCGAAGGGGTGGCCGGTGGCGGGGTCGATGGCCGCCGGCCCGATGGCGGTGACACGGGCGGCCAGGCGGAGTCGGGCGTTGGGTCCCACTCCGCCGTAGACCTCGCCGGTCTCGTCCAGCACCCAGCCCAGTCGCACCGGGTCGGTCAGGGTGAGCTGGGCTTCCTCGGCGGCTTCGCGGTGGAGGGTGTCCTCGGGAGTCGTGTCGGTCTTCTCCACGGTGCCGCCGGGCAGCATCGGCAGGGCGCCCCGGGGGCCGGGATCGGCGACGAGGACGACCCTGCCGTCAGGCACGAAGCACCACGCCCAGGCTTGCTGTACGGGTAACCGCTCGGGGACGGGGCCGCGATCGAGGGGGCTGTCCCACAGGGGCCGGTAGCGGACGTGGACGTCATGGCGATCCAGCGCCGGGACGTCGAGGATGTGCCGGCCGTCGGCGAGGTGGGCGGTGGCGGTGCCGCCGAGGCGGGCACGGTAGGCGGCGAGCATGATCTGCCTGTCCACGGGGCGCAGCCGCTGCACCGCGTCCCGGGTCTCGAGGAAGGCGAACTCGGACAGCTCCTCGCGCGGCAGGCGGATCGCCTCCACCTGGTCGGGGGTGAGGGTTCCGCCGTCGAAGACATAGCGGATCTCTCCGGGGCAGGGCATGCCGGGCTGGATGTCGGGGTGGTGCGGCGAGAGGGAGTGGACGGTGAGCACGCCCGACAGGGGCAGGTCCGCCAGGCCCAGTTCCTCGGTGATCTCGCGCCGGCAGGTGACGTGCGGGTGTTCGCCGGGTTCGACGACGCCTCCGGGCAGCAGCCACCGGTCGTCCTCGCGGTAGGTGGGGTGCACCAGCAGGACGCGGCCGACCTGGTCGGTGACGATCGCGGCGGCGCCGAGCCACACCGCGTGCCGGGACGATGCATACGGCGCTGCAGCCAGGGCGGCACGCCGTGCGACGTGATCCGAAGGGGAGGCGGAAGAGGTCACGGGGCTCTGCCTTTCAGGACGGCGGGCGGGCGTGTGTACGGCGCGGACCGGGGAGTGGGGATCAGGCGGTGCCGCCGCTCATCCGGCGCTGCAATTCCCACAAGGACTGGAAGAGCCCCGGCTCCCGGGTGAGCTGGGCGTAGGTGCCTTCCTGCACGATCCGCCCCTCGTCCAGGACCACGATCCGGTCGGCGACGGCCACGTTGGTGAGCCGGTGCGTGATCAGCAGAATGGCGCGGTCCTTGGCCAGTTTGCGCAGGCCGGAGAAGATCCGGTGCTCCGCCCGTGCGTCGAGGGCTGCCGTGGGTTCATCCATCACCAGCAGCGCCGCCTGCCGGTGGAAGGCGCGAGTGAGCACAAGGCGCTGCCACTGCCCGCCGGAGAGCTGCTGCCCGCCGAACCACTCGCTGGTCAGGAGGGTGTTCAGGCCGGAGCGGAGGTTGGGCAGCATCTCCGCGGCGCCGGACGCCTCACACGCGGCGAGCAGCGCGGCATCACTGGTGTCGCCCTGCCCGAAGGTGATGTTGTCGCGCATCGTCAGCGGCAGGTAGGTGAACTTCTGCGGGACCAAGGCGACTTGCTCCCATGATCCCCAGGGATCCAGGTCCGCCGTGGAGGTGTGGTCCCAGGCCACTTCGCCTTCGGTGGGCAGCAGCAGCCCGCACAGCAGGCGGGAGAGGGTGGATTTGCCGGAGCCGTTCTCCCCGACCAGGGCCACGATCTCGCCGCGTCGCACGTGGAGAGAGACGCCGCTGAGGCTGTCCTTCGGGGCGCCGTCGTAGCGGTAGGTGACGTCGCGGACCTCGAAGCGCTCCGGGACCGCGGACAGGGCCGCGGTGCCGCGGGAGTCGGTCATGGCCTGGCCGTGGGCGTTGTCGAGGAAGTTCTGCCAGTCCTGCACGTACCAGCCGGTGCGCACCAGGCGGGCCCCGCCGTTGATGATGCCGCGCACGGAGCCGGTGGCCGTCTGAAGGGCGAAGACGGCGCCGCCGCCAGCTGCCAGGCTCATGCGGCCGGAGGCCAGGAGCCACAGCAGTGCCGCCCACACCGCGGTCGAGGCGACCCCGCCGGCGACGGCACCGGCCATCCCCATCCAGGCGCCCGTGTTCGCGGCCTTGCGTTCGGCCGCGTTGACCGAGGCGGCCAGCTTTCGGTACCGGCCGATCAGGAAGGGGCCGGCCAGGCAGGCGCGCATCTCCTCGCTGGACTCCATGTAGGCCATGTGCCAGCGCAGTTTGCCCAGCATCCGCCGCCGCCCGGAGGTCTCCAGGGCGGCGAGGTAGAGCACGCGGGCGGAGCGGACGTAGGCGGCGGCCTGCGGCAGGCACGCGAGGAAGAGAAGAGGGAGAAGCAGGGGGTGCAGGACGGTCAGGACGGCGGCGCCGGCCGTGAGCGTCGCGGTCGCCGCGAGGACGTCCTGCGCTTCCTCCACCAGGTCGGGAGTGACTTGGGCGCCGCGGTCGGCGATGTCGTAGGCGTCGTTGTAGCCGGGCTTGTTGTTGGCGGCCAGCTCCGCGCCGAGCGCGGCCTCGATCATCGTCAGCTCCGCCGCCCGGCCGAGCACCGGGCGCAGACGCCCGGTCAGCCAGACGACCGCGATGCCCAGCAGCGCGCGCAGTCCGGTGGCGGTGGCGATGACGGCCAGCTGCGGGGCGGCGTCCCACAGCCGCTCGGTGATGTCGCCCGAGGAGATCAGCGCGGTGATCGTGCCCGTGACGGCCAGGAGGCCAAGGGCCGCGAGGACGCCCGTCCCGATCTGGCACACGAGCAGTCCGATGGTCGCGCTGCGGTCCACCCGCCAGGCCATCTGCACCGAGCGCAGTACGAGCGCGGGCAGGCGGCGCGCCATCGTGCGGGAGGTCAGGAGCGATCCGGCCTGGAGCCGCGACTCGTCGCGGTAGAGGTATTCCTCCTCTCGAACACCGGCCTCCTCCGGTTCGTTGTCCTGCGAGGTGCCGGGCGGTGGCTGAGGCGGCTGCTCCTGTGTGATGGCCGAGGTCATTGTTCCCCCTGGGACGGTCGCTGCGGCGGAGTCGTGAGGACCAACGACCCAGCAGCGATATCGAACACATGGCATTCGGTCGTACTTGGAAGCCCGCAATTGCCTGCACGAGGGGGCCCTTCGGGTCCGGGGCCCCTGGTCCGGCTTGGAGCGGCTCCGGGCAGGAGATGGCCGAAACGCCGACAACGCCGCGTGACGAGCTGGCGTTGCGGCAGGTCATCCCGGCCGACACCCGCCTTGGCTGCGCGCAGGGTCGGTCCGCAGCAGCCTCCCCAGCTCTGTCTCGGCATGGGCGACCGGGCCCGTCAGAGACGCGCGGTGGTGGGCGGGCAGGGTGCCGGCTCCCAGTCCCGCCGCCGCGATCACCGCGCTGAGAGCGTCTGTCCGGTCGGCGTTGCGGGCGGATATGGCGACGGGATGATGCAGGACTTCGCGTGCGGCGTAGGCGTCGAATCGGGCGACGTCGACGATGGCGTCGAGCAGCGAGTCGGCGTGCCGTCCGGTGGGGTCCAGTTCCAGGGCCGTAAGGCCCGTCCGGGTCTGGAAGGCGGCGGTCGACGGTTCGGGGTGGGCAAGGAGCAGGGCGGCTTCGCTCAGAGTGCGGTCGAGGTCGGGCTCGGGTACCGGCGTGTTTGCGGGGAGGCAGTGGGTGCGCAGGAGGAGGGCGACGGCGGTCTCCCAAGGCTCCGTGGGCTGGGTGGCGTCGATCATGTCGCGAGCCTGCTGGTCGTGCCCCTGTTCCATCAGGGACATGATCTTGATCTGGCGGCCGTCGAGGAGCCGGTTGCCGATGCCACGGTGCTGGGCCATGGCCTCGGCCGCCTCGGTCCACCGGCCGACGCGCGCGAGGGCGCGGGCGCCGTCCACGAGCAGGGTGACCCACAGCTCCTGACACACCTTGCGGTGATCGTCTTCCGTGCCGGTCAGAGCGGACAGGTCGACGGTGCGGCCGTCTATCTCGGTCTTCTCCCGCTGCCGGGCAGCGCGGTTGAGGCGGACCAACAGGTCGTAGGCGGCCTCGCCTTGGCCGTCGCGGGTCAGCAGCCGGGAGAGGTTGACCAGCGGCATGAGCGACATGACGGCGATCGGTCCGTTCAGGCGTCCGGTGTCGGCAAAGACCTGGTGCTGGCGCCAGCACAGGTCGGTGGCCAGGTCGGGCAGGCCGACGTCGGAGGCGATCAGCGCGGCGTAGTTGAGACCCCGCAGGCGCGGGCCACCAGGTCGTGGTGGCTCGCACCTGCGGGCGCGACGGTCAGCCCGGTGAGGTGGTTGATGCGCTCCTGTAACGGGAGCGCCGGTGCCTTGGTGCGGCGGACCAGGGGGATGCGGCTGGCTATCGCGGGGATCATCGGCTCAGCCTTTGCGCGCCCAGTCGACGACGAGTCGGCTGTAGGGCTTGTCGACGACGAAGCGCGGATCGTCAGCCGTGAGCCGGTCGCGGGAGTCGGCGACGGCCATCCGGAAGCCCGGCTCGGGGGCGTCGTTGCCGCCGCTCGCGTCCCAGGCGCGGATCTCGCTCACGACGTGCTCGGCGAGGTCGGCGCCGCCGTAGCCGTGCCCGATGACGCCGACCTCCCAGTACCGGCCCTCCTCGTCCTCGCCCTCGCGGATGGTCAGGTACGCCAGCGCTCCGCCGTCGAGCGCGGCCATGGAGCCCCAGCCGAAGTGCGGGGAGAATCCGGGCGCCGGCCCGGCAGCCGGGACAGGCCGTTGGGCAGCACGCAGGCCAGGTACAGGTACAGCCACTCCCACGCGGAGCCCTGCCGGAACTTCACCCCGGTGTAGATCTTGGTCTGCTTCTGGTCGAGGACGAAGCTCAGGGCGTCGCGGTCCACGTCCTGCTCGCTGAAGGTCTCCAGGCGGACGTTGCCCTCGCCGGCCATCGGCACGAGGGTGTAGATGTCGTCGCAGACGCCCTTGCGCAGCGGGATGAAGGTGGCCATCTCGCAGGAAACGGACTTCCAGGTCTGTCCGTCGCGCTCGAAGGCGAAGGAGCGGGAGATGCTGCCGCGGATGCGCATCGGCAGGACCAAGCGTCCGCCGGGCGCGAGCTGGTCGAGGATCTTCACCGGTACGTCGCCCGCGCCGACGGTGAAGATGATCCGGTCGTACGGGGCGTGCTCGGGCAGGTCGGCCGCGCCGTCGGCCAGCGTCGCGGTGGCGTTGTCGACGCCGGCCTGGGCGAGGTTCTTGCTCGCGCCGGCGACGAGGTCCTGGTCCACGTCGAGGGTCCACACCTGCCCGCCGGGTGAGACGATCTTGCCGAGTAGGGCGGCGTTGTAGCCGGTGGCGGCTCCGGCTTCCAGGACCTTGTGGCCGGGCTGGGCGCCGAGCTGTTCGAGCTGGGTGGCGACGATGGACGGCGCGGAGATGCAGGAGATCATCTCTCCGTGTTCGTCGTGCTTGATCGGGACCGCGTCCTCCTTGTACGCGGCTTCCAGGTCGACGCCGGGCAGGAAGGCGTGGCGGTCGGTGGTGCGGAAGGCGTCGATGGTCGTCTGACTGCGCAGGTGGCCGCTGTCGACGAGGCGTTGGGTGAGGGATTCGCGCAGGCCGGCGGGTCGGATACGGGTGTCACGGTGGTCTCCATTCGAGGGAGGCTAGGGTCCGCTAAGGCGGACTTGCGGGTAGACACGTCAGCGCCTTCTCCGGTGGAGAAGGCGACGTGACGGCCGAGCCACGCGGTGGCGGCCTGCGCTTCGGCAGGCACGCCGGCGCGGTTGAACGCGAAGATCGCGTGATGGGCGAGCACGGCCCGCAGGCCACGTATCAGACGCCCATCGGCCGCGAGGCGGCGCAGACGTCGGCCGGCGTCCTCGAACGCGGCGACGCGCTCGGCCCAGCCAGCCTCGGCGTCCGGACGGCGGGCCGCGTCCGCGTTCATCAGGCGCCGCATCGACGAGGCGGACCGCTCCAGCGCGGGGCCGTCGGGCGGGGTGACCGGGGGACGCAGGGCGGCGAGGCGGGCCCAGACGTCCCCGGTTTCGAACGGGTCCAGTCCGGCTTCGCGGATCATGGCGGACAGCAGCATCACACTGCGCTCGCGTGTGCCGGGGTTGCCGGTCTCGGCCAGCGCGGCGCGGCTGTCGGCGCAGAACACGTCGTGCGCGACGGCCATGCCCTCGGGCCCGCCGAAGGCTTCGGTCTCCGCTTCGTAGATCCCGCCGACCCAACCGGTGATGACCTTCTCGGCGACGAGCCGGTTCAGCAGGGCGGCGGCGGGGCGTTCGGTGCGTAGTCGCACGCCGGCGTCCTTGCGCAGGAAGTGGAAGCGCCCGTCGCCCAGCGCGCTCGCCAGAGTGCGGGCGGCCTCGGCGCCCGATCCGTGGTCGGGGAAAGCCACGGAGGCGTGCCACCAGGTCGTGCTTCGGGTCATCGGCAGATGCTCGTCGTCGAAGGTCATGCAGGCTAGCTCCTTGCGGTGTCGGGGCTGGCGGGTCAGGTGAGCAGGAGGGCGCGGGTCCAGCCGGTGGTGTCGGTGCCGTCGAGGGCGAGCTGGGCACCGGCCCGGCCCTCCATGAAGCCGGGCTTTGGCAGTCGCTCCCAGTCCGCGGCCAGGCGCCGGTGCAGGTCCTGGATCACCGGGGCGAAGCGTTCGGGGGTGGGGCTGTCGGCGGCGACGGCCCGGGTCAGGGCCAACAGGCCGGCCCAGCCGTGGCACAAGGTCGAGTCGGTGATCCGGGCGAGCTGGAGCGGGTTGGTCAGGATCCGCTCAATGGTGTCCTCGGCCGTCTGGCGCCGAGGACGGTCGCCGAGGGCGAGCGCGGCGAGTTGCTGTGCGCGGGCGATGCCGGGCAGTCCGTAGCACCAGGACTGCCGGGCCGGTTGTCGCTCGGGCGGCCGGGCGGTGTCCAGGTCCGTCAGGGTGGTCCAGTATCGGGTGCCGTGCTGGTCGAGCCAGCTGGCGAAGGTGCCGACCGCCTCCACCTGTCCGGGGACGCGGACGCCGGCCCGCAGGGCGAGGGAGAGCACTGCCAGAGGTCCCGCGATGCCGTGGGCCATGCCGTTGTTGCCGTGCCCGCCGGGCATCTCCTCCCCGCCGGGCCCGACGGGCGACCACCACCCCGGCATGTCCCGGCCCTGGTGCCGGGCCGGGTGGGAGAGCGCGACGAGGCGGGCGAGCACGTCCGTCAGCCGGGCCGCGTGCGTGCCGCGGGTCAGCAGCAGCGCGGCGAGTCCCGTGAGCCCTCGGATGAGGTCCCATTCCGCGAGGCGGGGCCGCGCGCCGGACGCCTGCCGTCGGCGGGCCGCTGCCAGGCGGGCATCCACCACGCGGTCGACGGCTGCGGCGACGTCGCAGCCGGCTCCTTGGGCCCGGGCCAGGACGAACTCCAGCGCGGGGGCGCCGTGGAACAGGCTGGCATTGCTTCCGGTGCTCACGCCCTGTGCGACGGCCTGGGCGAGATGGCGGCGGGCAGTGGGGAGGTCACCGCGCTCGATGTCGAGCAGCGCCATTCCCAGGCCGCCCTCGGACAGGTCCTGCGTGCGGGGAGCGGTCGTGGTGGTCATAGGCGGACCGCCAGGGGAAGGACGAGACTGTGGGCACGGCCGTCGATCCACCCGTCCGCGCCTGGTGGGGGTGCCTCGTGCAGGGTCGCGATGCCGAAGGGGCTGGCGTCCAGGTGGGCGCGCAGCAGATCCAGGTCTACGTCCCGGGTGAGGTCGAGGGGGAGCTGCTGGTCGTCCTCGGCGAGCAGCACTCGCTCCGGCACCCGCAACCGGGCTCGTAGGGCGTGGAGTTGACTTGCCCACTCCTGAAGCGTCGCGGTGCGGGCGGGCAGTGCGCGGCTGCGGATCTTCCAGCGGGCGGCGGTGAGGATGGTGCGCCGGTAGGTGAGCCCCGGGGTGAAGGGCAGGATCCAGGCGGCGCCCCAGTCGAACCAGGTGACCTGCGGTGCGGTGGCCCGGCTGATCTCGCCGAGGAACCTGGCCATCGGCGGTGTGTAGTTGTTCCACAGGAAGTTGATCGCGGTCGGCGCGAGCAGTTCCAGGTGCGTGCCCGTGATGATCTCCACCAGCTGAGGGCGGCCAGCCGTGACGGCGACCGCGAGGTCACGGGGAAAGAGGACGTGTTCCCCGGGGTGGCGGAACTCCCCGACGCTGACGATGCGGTGCAGCGCCCGCGGCGCGCGGGTGAGCAGGTCGGCCGGCACCCGGCCGGCGTGGAAGGACAGCTGTACCAGCTCCGCCCCGGCGTCGACGGTGGGCAGGTGCGCGTACGTCGCTGCGGTGCCGGGGAAGAGGTGCCAGAACCGTCCGGTCATCGACCCGGCCGACCGGGAGACGGTCAGCACCCGCAGCCGGAAGTCGCCGCGGTTCAGGGCCTGGGCGGAGGCCGCGTGGACCTGGCCGGCCAGTTCGAGGTGGGGGGCCGGGCGGCGGGGCCTCTCTCCCACCGCTGCTTCCAGTTCCTCGATCACCGCGCCGGTCAGGGCCATCGTGCGGATGCCCTCGGCGGCGGCGGTACCGGCCAGCTCCAGCAGCAGGCGGTCGCGCCGGGTCATCGGGCGGGGCGGTTCGCTTGCGGTGACGAAGCCATCGGGGAAGCCGACGCCCCGCCCCGGGTCAGTGGCCATCTCCACCGGCACGGCGACGTCTTCACCGAACCGCTCGGTGAACTGCTCGATCCACCGGCGCCACGTCGGTGTCCCGTTCGGATGGGTGGCGAGGCGGGCCAGAACGCTCGCCGCCGTCCCCGCCTCGGTCAGGACCTCCTGCGGCAGCCGCACTTCGGCGTCCAGCCGCAGGTCGCATGCCGCCCGCAGGCCACGCACCTGTGTGCGAGCGGCGGGCGGTAAGGCGTCCGTGGGGTCGACAACGGTGGCGGGAGCACGCAGCGACGAGCGCAGCAACCGCACCCGCAGCAGTTCGCCCAACAACCTGTCGCGCGCTGCACCGCTCACGGCGGGAAACTCGGCGGCGAGCTTGTCGGCCAAGTGGGAGTAGCGGATCGGTGACCGGGCGAGGTCGAGTACGAGCCTCAGCGCCGGGCTCAGCGCGAGACGGAACTCGGCGTCCCCCTCGGACGGCACGAAGATGTGTCCGTCACGTTGGCGCACGAGGGTGTTGACGCACACCTCCGCGCTGGCCATCCGCGTGCTGTCGCTCTCCCAGGCGCTGATCGTCTCGTCGAGAGCCCCCGGGGCCGGGCGGGTGACGGCTTGGTGGTGCTCCCCGAAACGGACCGAGGCCGTATCCCCGAAGTCGAGGGGCACGACGCCGGCGAACAGGCCGTAGGGGGTGGAGCGGCGTGCGTACCGGATCGCGTAGCGGGCCGTGGCCAGAGCAGCCCGGCGAATCCGGCGCGGCTTCGGCGTCCGACCGTCGATGATGGCCTGCACCTGTCCGGCGAAGCCGGGGCTGGCGTCGGCCACCGTCTGCCGGAAGGCGTTGTCGGACCATACGCTGCTCAGCCACGCACGCCACTGTTCGACCGGCGCCGTGCGATCCGGCCAAGGCGGCATGGCGGGCTCGGTGAGGTGCACCGCGGCGCGCAGCATCGCCTGCCCCGCGCCCTGATACAGGCTGGGCCGTACGCGTGTCATCACCGCTCTCCCTTCTTCCTTTGTGACGGGGCGGGGTGCGGGCCGGGCAGGGTCTCCCGTCCGGCCCGCACTGCCGGGTCGGCCCGGCTTACGAGGTGGTGCAGGCGCTGGGGCAGGAGCTGCCGCAGGTGTCGCCGGTGCTGCACATCAGGACCGTCTCGGTCGCCGGCGTGCCCTCGATGAAGGTGATGTCGAGGCCGAACGGGTCGGTCGACTCGGTACTGGCGAGGTCCGGCTGCGCGGGGGCGGTCGGCCTCTCGGTCTGGACGGCGGTCATGTATGCCTCCTGGTGGCGATAGGTGGTGCGGGTTCCGGGGCTCGGACGAGCCCCGGCGTCTGGTTCCAGACGGTCGGACGGACCGTCTGGGGGTCGGTGGGGAGCGAGGCGTTCGGCGGGCGGCTCATGCCGCACCTGCCAGGGCTGCGAGCAGGACGGTGTCGCTGTCCGGGGAGCGTGGTCCAGGTGTGGAGAGTCGCTCGCGCAGGGCACTCAGCGCCGTAACGGCGGAGGGGAGTCCGGCGCCTTCCCGGCGCGCGGTGAGCGAAGCCGGGTCCCGGATGGGGCAGGCACGCAATCCGTCGCGGGTGAGGCGGTACTGGGTGCCGAACTCCTGCGGCTGCCCGCTGTTGATCAAGGACCGGTCGTGGAGGTGGGCCCAGTGCTTCAGCGGCGCGTCGCCCTGCTGGGCGGCGCGGTGCAGCAGGCGTGCGGCAGTGCGCTGGAAATCGGGTTGGTCATCGGCGTGGAGGGCGATCTGCCAGGCGGCGTGGGCGGCGTCGGCTCCGACGAGGCGATGGCCGGGCCAGTTCTCCTCGGCCAGGATGCGGCTCAACCGCTTGGCGTTGGCGTGGTCGGCGTGACGGCCTTGGCCCAGATGGACGGCATCCAGCTCGTTGCGGGCCTGCCGCGACCAGCGTGGCGCTGACTGGTCGGCGAGGGCGATCAGTTCGCGGGCGAGGTCCGGCCGCAACGGCTGGGCGGCCGTCATGAGCTGCTCCGGCTACCGGTGGTGGGCTGGGGCTCCCTGACCGAGCAGCCGATGAGGGCAGTGAGCCCGGGGCGAAGATCCGCGGCGAGTTCGAGCCGGGCAACCCGCTCGCCGTCCTGTCCGGCTCCCGAGCCGCGCAGGACCCAGCCCATGTCCCGCAGACGGTGCAGTAAGCCGGCGATCGGGTCGGCGCTGAGGGCGTGGCGGGCGAGAGCCTCGGCCCGCACGTGCGGCAGGCTCAGACGGGCGGCGTAGTCGGACGCCCAGAGGGTTACCAGGCGGATTGCGTCGTCGGAGCGCCCGGGAAGGGTGTGGACATGGCGGAGGAAGAGGCAGGGCCCGGAGCCGTCAGCGCCCCAGCCGAGGTCCGGCTCGCGCTGCAGGATCATGCAGGCGATCAGGACGTCGTCCTCGAAAAGGCCGGCCAACCCCCTCTGCGTGTCGCGGAAGAGGGCCGGGACGTCCACGCGGATGGGTACGGGAAGTCCGCGAAGGGTGAGCCAGCGCTGGCGTTCCTCGGCGAGCGCGGCGGCCTCGGTCCGTTCGGCCGCGGTGCCCAGCAAGCGCATCTGGTACGCCGAAGGGATCGAGTGCGGGGGCCAGGCCATGGGCGTGTTCGCGGGGTTCACCGACGTGCTCCATTCGGCACCGTTTCGGCCTGGCCGGGGCTCAGCAGTTGCCACGCGTGGGCGCGGGTGACCAGCTGGGTGGTGTCTGCGGCACCTGCATCCGCGAGTAGCTGGTCGAGCGAGGCGCGAAGGTCCGCGGGGGCGATCTTCGCCGCCCGTGCGATGTCGAGCGGTCGGCTGTACTCGGTGACGGCTCGCAGAAGGACCAGCTGCGCGTCACTGAGCGCGGGTATGGACATGTCCGGTGCGGGGGCGGCAGCTTCCCCTGATGCGATCAGGCGGTGGGCGACGACCGCCAGGGTGCAGCGTTCGGGGCAGCGCAGCTTCCCCGCACGACGCGCAGGTAGGAGTGCGTCGTGTTCGGGGAGAGCTGCGTGGCGGCGGCAATCTCACGTGCCGACAAGCCGAGCACGACGTGCTGGGCAACGCGCCGTTCGGCCGGCGTGAGCGGCGTCGTCGGGAGGGGGGCGGTCATGGTGGTCTTCCTCGTCGGTTTCGGTCAGCGGCTCGGCGTGGGGCGCAGGCGCACGGGGACGGAGGTGTGGCCGTTGCTGATCAGGCTCGGCAGCGTCTCCAGCCCGGCCCGTTCCGTGGCGAGTCGGGCGTCGGGGAAGCGCTCGAAGAGCAGGCGCAGCGCGGTGGCGACTTCGAGGCGGGCCAGCGGGGCACCGAGGCAGAAATGGACGCCGTGTCCGAAGGCCAGGTGTTCCTTGCTGGTGCGGGTGGCGTCGAAGCGGTCGGCGTCCTCGTGCCAGTCGGGGTGGCGGTTGGCGGCGGCGTAGGAGGCGAGAATCGCCTCCCCGGCCCGGATCGTCTGCCCGTCGAGGAGGGGGATGTCGGTAAGGGCGTAGCGCAGCGGCAGGTGCTTGACCGCGGGCTGGTGGCGCAGGGTCTCCTCGACGACGTCCTGCCAGGTGCAGAGGCCCTCCCGGGCGTGGGCGAGCTGCTGGGGATCGGTCAGCAGGGTGGTGATGGCCTGGTCGATGACGTTGACAGTGGTCTCGTACCCGGCGCTGATCATCAGCAGGAGCGTGTCGCGCAGCTCGGCGTGGCTGAGGGCAGAACCGTCGCCCTCGTCGTCGCGGGTGGCGATCAGCAGCGAGGTCATGTCCTCGCCGGGCTCACTGCGCTTGGTCTCGATCAGGGCGTCCAGCAGGCCGTAGAGGGCGGCGGTGTTCGCGGTTTGTTCCTCGGCGGTGAGGTGGGTGGCGAACACGTTGTCCACCACGGTGCGGAACTCGGTGCGCCTGCGCGGGGACGCCCATGAGCTTGCCGATGACGGCGATCGGCAGCGGGTAGGCCAGGTGCTCACGCAGGTCGACCGTCTCACCGGCCGGGAGCATGTCGAGATCGTCGAGGATGCCGTTGACCAGAGCCTCGATGTCCGGCTGGAGGGCGGCGGTGCGGCGGGCCGAGAGGGCGGGGGCGACCATGCGGCGCAGGCGGCTGTGGTCGGCGCCGTAGGCGGTGAACATGTTCTCCACCGCGACCCACAGGGCCAGCGGCCAGGTGGGTACGGTCTGGGCGAAGGCCGGCCAGTGGGCGCGGCCGTCCTTGGAGACGTCCTTGCTGGTCAACAGCTGCTTGAGGAGGGCAGGGTCGGAGACGGACCAGGCGCGCACGCCGAGGATGTCCACCAGGGTCGCCGGGCCGCGCTCGCGCAGGGCCCGGTGTTCGGCGTCCGGATCGGTGGCTGTGGGGTCGAGGACGAGTATCTGCTGTTCGGGCACGGTGGGGTCGCTTTCAGCTGGTGGGAAAGGTGACGGGCAGGGCGGCCAGGGAGCGGTGGAAGGGGCCGGGGCGCCAGATGAGGTCGTCGCGGTCGCCGTCGAGGTCCATCTCGGGCAGCGCGTCGAGGATGTGGAGGATGGCGGCTTCGGCGATGAGGTAGGCGTGCGAGCTGGCCGGGCAGCTGTGCGGGCCGGCGCCCCAGGCGAGATGGGCCCGGTTGCCCAGCGGCCGGTGTGATCCCAGGGCGGGATCGTTGTTGCAGGCCGCGTAGCTGATGACCACCGGCTGGTCGGCCGGCAGCAGGAATCCGCCGATGTCGGCCGGCCGGGGCGGGTAGGTCATCGCGAAGTTCGCGAGCGGGGGGTCACGGTAGAGGACGCTGTCCAGGGCCTCGCGGACCGAGGCGTCGCCGGCGTGCAGGTCCCCGGAGAACTCGGGGTTGGTGAGCATCTCCAGGAGGGTGTTCGTGATCAGGTTGGTCAGGGGTTCGATGCCGGCCCCGTAGAGGGTGATGAGCTGCTGGCCCATCTCGGTGTCGTCGAGCTGGGCGACGTGGGTGAGGAGTCTGCTGGTCACGTCGTCGCCGGGGTGCCGGCGGCGCAGGGCGACGAGGTCCGCGACGGCTTGGAGGAGGATCTGGTTGCCGATGGAGGCGTTGACCCCGTCGAAGATCTTCGCCATCCCGTCGGCGATCCGGTGGCCGACCTCTTCGGGGCAGCCGAGCAGGTGGCTGAGCGTCTGGAACGCCAGGGGCCAGGAGTACTGCGACAGCAGGTCGGCCCTGCCTGCGGCCTTGAAGGAGTTGATGGTCTGCTCGGCGACCAGTTCGACGTGGTCGCGCAGCGCGTGCTGGTCGACGGCCCCGAGGGCGGTGGTGTTCGCGGCCCGGTAGCGGGCGTGCTCGGCGCCGGCCGAGCGCAGGGCGTTGGGGCGCCACTCCATCATCGGCCGGATGGGGCAGGTGCCGGGGACGGACGTCTGCCATCGGCGCGGGTCGGCGGGGAAGCGCTGCGGGTCGCCAAGGATGCGGCGGGCCTCCTTGTACCCGACGACCAGCGTGGCGGGCACGCCGGGGGCCAGGTCCACGGGAACCAGGGGGCCGCACTGCTCGCGCATGCGCCGGTAGGCGGCGTGCGGGTTCTGGGCGAAGTCCGTTTCGTACAGAGGGATGCGGTGGGTCGCGGTGCTCACGGTCGGGGCTCCAGACGGTGCGCGAGACGGGCGAGATATTCGGTGAGCTGGATCAGGGCCTGCATGCAGGACGCCCGCTCGCGGGCGTCGCACACGGTCAGCGGTGTATGGCCCTCCAGAGCGAGGGCCTCGTGGACCTCTTGGAGCGGGTGGCAGGGGGCGCCATCGAACTGGTTGACCGCGACCGCGTACGGGACGCCGTTCTCTTCCAGGAGGCCGAGAATTTCGTGGGAGGCGTCCAGGTCGCGCGGGTCGACGAGGACCAGGGCGCCGAGGGCACCGACGATCAACTCCTGCCACAGGAAGCTGAACCGGGCCTGACCCGGGGTGCCGAACAGGTAGAGCACGAGGTCGTCGCCGAGGTGCTTGCGCCCGAAGTCCACGCCGACGGTGGTGGTGGACTTGGCCGGCGTGCGGGCCAGGTCGTCGACCAGGGCGCTCGCCCGGGTGATGGTCTCCTCCATGTGCACCGGGGGCACCTCGGAGACGCTGCCGACGAAAGTGGTCTTGCCCACGCCGAAGGCTCCGGCGACCACGATCTTCGCGGTCTCCGTCACCGTCGGCGCGACGAACCGGTCAGGCGTGAGCGCGAAGGCCATGGAGAACCCTTTCGAGAAGTGAGGCCGGGGGCCGGTCGTCGTCCTGGCGCTGGGCGAGGGTCATCAGTCCGTGCTCGATGAGGTCGGCCACGAGAATGCGGGTGGTCGAGGGCGGGAGGGCCAATGCGGAGGCGACCTCGGCGACAGCCAGCCCGCCGCCCTGCGCGGGTGCGAACAGGGCGAGCACGCGGCGTGCGTCGGTGTTCAGTCCGGGGCGGGTGCCGGTCGCGGCGAAGACCACGCTCTCCAGGCGCACGTCCGTGCCGGGGCGGGTCCGTCCGCCCGTGCGGACGTAGGGCCTGACCAGATCCGGGTCCTGCCGCGGCCTGCTCATGCCAGCGGGGCCTGCGCGCCGCCGGCGACGCGCGTCTCGACTCCCAGCTGGTCACCCACGCTCGCGGCCAGGCGCAGCGCGGCCTCGCTGATCACCCCGATGTCCGCGTGCGGGCTGTCGGTCCGCACGGCGAGCATCGTGTTCTCGCCGGCCGGGATGAGCAGGGAGATGTGGTCGACCGACTCCATGACGAACTGGCGGACGCCCCCGCCGCTCGTCTCCCGGTCGTAGGCCCGCGACGCCCCCCACAGCGTGGAGGCGATGGCCGAGATCTTCTCGGCCCGTTCGCGCGGCAGCCGGTCGGTGTGGGCTGGGCTCATGCCGTCCGCAGCGACCAGCACGGCGTACTCCACGCCGGCGGTGTCTTCCAGGCTTTCCAGGAGCCAGCCGATCTTCTTGTCGGTCATGCGTCGTGTCCTTGGTCGTTGTCGGCGGTGGGGTGGGAGGTGTCCTGCTCGACGCGGGCGCGCTGGGTGCCGTGAGCCCAAGCGGCGATCACGCTCGCCCGTCCCGGCTCGGCGTTGGCCGGGCGGGGAGCAGGCGGGGCGGCGGGCGCGGCACGGCGGCTGCGCACCGTCAGTCCGCCGGCCGTCGTACGAACAGCCGGGGGCTCGTGGGCGGGCTCCCCGGCCGTTGGGGGGACGGGGGCAAGGGCGGGCTGCGAAGGTGCAGGAACCGGGGCGAGTGCAGGGAGCCGACCGTCCGGGACGGGGGCGAGCGCGGCCGGAGCAGCGTCGGGTGTGCCCTGCGGGGATGCCGGAGGAGCCTGCGGCACCGTGGTGAGAAGGTCCTGGGGGAGGGTGAGCAGCGCGCGAGTGCCCAGCAGGGAGTTGGGCGCCTGGACATCGACCCGGAATCCGTAGGCGCTCGCAAGGGCGGCGGCGACCCGGAACCCGGTCTGTGGGCGGGCGCCGAGCTGCGTGATGTCGTCCGTGCGCTGCCCGGTGAGGATGTCCCGGGCGGCGTCGAGCTGCTCCGGAGTCATCTGCAGGCCGCTGTCGTCCACGAAGACGGTGACCCCGTGGTGGCCCTGCTCGAAGGACACGTGCACGCGCGACTTCGGTGGCGAAAAGCGCAGCGCGTTGTCCAGCAGCAGCGCGAGGGTGTGCACCACGGGCCCGACCACGCGGGTCCTCACCGCGAGGCTGAGTTCCTGGGGCTGCACGCGCTGGTAGTCCTCGACGGAGCCCATCGCGGCCCGCACCACGTCGGTCAGCGTCGTGGTGGGCCAGTGCCGGGTCAGCTTGCCGCCGGCCAGGATGGTCCAGCCCTGGGCGACCAGCAGCATCTGCTGGACGGTGTGGTCGATACCGGTCAGCGTCTCGAACGCGGCGTCGTCCTCGTGCGCGCGCACGCCCTCGCTGACCTTGCGACTGGTCTTGGCGGCCATGCCCACCAGAGCCGACGACACACTGCGCACCGCGGCCTCGGTCGACCGCACCGCAGTGGCCCGTACCTGAGCGATCTCTTCCTGCGCGACGGTGTGCGCATGCCGCAACTCCTCCGCACCGCGCGTCTTCGCCTGCTCGATCTCTTGGTGCGCCGCGTACCGCATGTCGCGGACCACGGCCTGGACGACGCCGACGGTGCCCTTGACAAGGGTGGTCAGCTGCTCACCGACCGCGGTGCCGGCCAGCTCCGGCGCAGCGGTCGGCACGGAGATCCGGCCGCCCGTCTGGTGGATGTGGGGCAGCGTCTCGTGGACCAGCATGTGCAGGGCACGCTCGGTGGCCTGCTGTTCGCGGGCCAGGAGGTGGGCCTGCTGCCGCGTCTTCTGCCAGCGGCGGTGGGTAACCCAGGCTGCTGCCCCGGCGACGATCGCCGCGGCGGCGGACAGGATGACCATGGTCGTGGCGGTTGCGTTCATCAGACACCCGCCACCAGGAGCACGTCCGGCTCGGTCGCGGACACGCCCGCGTCGAGCTGCTGCAGCAGGAGCGCGGACCCGATCACCCCGATGTGGCTGTACGCCTGCGGGAAGTTGCCCAGTTGCCGCCCGATCGTGGGGTCGTACTGCTCGATGCGCGGTAGGCGTTTCATCGTGTAGATCTCCGTTAGGCCCCGCGAACGGGGTGGGCTTCAGGGCCGTCAGGGGCGGCCGGTGAACTGTCGGTGAGGCGGGGCACCGTCGCGGCGGCGACTCGATCTGCACCGGCGAGGTCTCCTCGCCGACTTGCGGGGACTGACGGCGCGGTCACCGCGGAGAACCAGCCAGGCCGTGGGACCGAGGATCAAAACGATCAGAACCGCTCCGGTGACGGTCATGTCCGCGGCACGGAGGCAGCCAGGACGAGGCAGGCGAGTGCGAGGGCGAAGACCGCGCCACGCAGGACGCTGATTCCAGGCGTCCAACGACGCCGTCCCCGCTGCTGCTTCGCACGGTGGCTGCCGCAGGACCCCACTGCCGCGGCGAGTTCCTGGGACGCCTTGGCCAGTTGGACCAGATACACCCTGCTGGGCATACAGCCGTCGGGGACCCCCGCCGAGCCGAGCTGTTGGGCGCGGCGCAGCGCCGGTTCCTCATTCGGCACCATGACGCCGAGCTGATCGATGTGACCCCGCAGACGCCTCGCGAGGTCTTCCACGTCGGCAGCGGTCTGCGGCAGCGGCGATTCCTCGTCCAGCACGAGCGCCACCGTCTCCGCCGTGGCCGCCGCTTGATCGCGCCGCCGGACCGGCTCGTCAGTGACGTGAGCCTTCCTGCCGGGCGTGGCGCGTTGACCGTCCGCCTGCCGTGGAGCCAGCGAAAGGCGCATGACACAACTCCTGTTCGAATCAAGCCAAGTTGATCGGGATTCGCCGTGCGGCGGCGTCGGTCGTCGTGCAAAGTGAGTGATCTGGTCGCTACGTTGAGCGAACCGTGAATCGCCGCCGAGGGGTATGCCTGCGCGACCCCCGGGGCCGTCAAAGGCGTCAAAGATCATTTCGGAACCGAGGGGCAGCCCCTGGCCCGTGCGCGAAACGAAGCCCTCGCCGCACTCCTGCGCGAAACCGGCTGGTCCCAGCCACAAGCAGCCGCAGCGGTCGCCCGGGTAGCCGCGGAGAGCGGGGTGCGTGAGCTGGAGGCCATCTCCCGCTCGCACATCGCCATGTGGGTGCAGGGCACACAACCGAGCGGCCAGGCACCTCATATCCTGCGCGAGACGCTGTCCCGCAGACTCGGCCGCCCCCTCATCCTGGCCGACCTCGGGCTGGAAGGTGAAGCCACAGGCCAAACCGACAGCGGTTCCGACTGGAGCGTCGACCCTCTGACCGTGCTGGCCGAGCTGGGAAGCGACGACCTCGATATGCACCGACGCAAACTGCTGGCGACTGCCGCATACTCGGCCGCTGGCCTCGCCTTGCCCACCGCCTCGTGGTGGGCAGCCGCCCCCGCCGCAGCGGCGAAGCGGCCAGCGGTCTCCCCGCGGCTGGCGACCCAGGCTGACATCGACGATGTCCGCGACCTGACGACTTTCTACTCCGCGCGCGACCAGCAGCGCGGCGGAGCCGCCGGCCGCTCGGCCCTGGCCGGCCACCTTCGCGACGAAGCGGTGCCCCTGCTCGGCAGCAGGTTCCGCACGGAACAGCTCCGCCGCGACACGTACTCGGCCGTGGCGGAGATGACCTACCTCGCCGGCTGGATGGCCTTCGATGCCTCCGAACACCGCACCGCCCAGCGCTACCTCACCCTTGCCGCCCGCATCGCAGCCGAAGCCGACGACGGACCGCTCGGCGGCCACATCCTGCGCGCCCTTGCCCACCAAGCCGTGGACCTCGGGCACCCGCGCAGAGCGCTCGCCCTGGCTGACGCCTCCATGTCCCGCGACCGCTACGGCCAGGCGAGCCCCCGGGAGAAAGCCCTGCTCGCGATCGTCCACGCACGAGCCCTCGCGGCCGACGGTGACCGCCCCGGAACCCTCGCGGCCATCAGCCGCGCCGAGCGGGACCTTGCCCGAGCCGACAACAACGAGGCGCCGGGCCGCGTGGGCTTCTTCCAGGAAGCCTCCCTCGCCCACGAGACCGCCTGCGCTCTCCGCGACCTGGGCCGGCCACTCGACGCGGAGATCCACTTCAAGCGCAGCGTCGCAACCCGACGCCGGCAGCAGTACGCCCGCACCCACAGCGTGACCCTCGGCTACCTGGGTGCCGTCCAGGTCCAGCAGGGCCGCCTCGACGAGGCATGCGCCACCTGGAGCGAAGCCCTCGATGCGATGTCCGGCGTCCAGTCCGGCCGCGCCCGCGACGTCATCGTCCGCATGCAGAGCGACCTCTCGCCCGTCCGGCACCGCGGCGGCCGGCACGTTGTGGAGCTGGACCGCCGCGCACGCGAAATGCTCCGCACCATAGGCTGAACATCGATCCGGACGGCGGCGCCCCCACCCTCGGGATGCCGCCCAACGCGCCCTGCCGAGCGAGAGGAACGAACGGTGGTCTCCACGTACGAGGTCAGGCCGATCGCCACGGTCGTGGGGGACACACCCGCGTCCTGGACGACTATCAGGGAGGAGTCCGGTCGATCATCCGTCTCCACGACGAGTACCCGCTCGAAACCCTGCAAGGGATCGAAGGGTTCTCGCACCTGACGGTGACGTGGCGCTTCCACCTGGCGCGCCCGGAGGAGGTGCAGCTTCATGCCCGCAGCCCCCGAGGAGACACGCGCTGGCCGGCCACAGGGACCTTCGTGCACCGCAACCACCGGCGGCCGAACCAGCTCGCGATCAGCTACCCACGGCTGCTCGACGTGGCCGGTCGAGACCTCCTGGTCACCGACCTCGATGCCGTCGATGGGACGCCCGTGATCGACCTGGCGCCGTACTTCGAACAGATGGGGCCCCAGGGTCCGGTCCGTCAGCCGGCTTGGCCAGGCGAGATGCTCGACCCGAGCTACTGGGCGGACGCAAGCGAACGACCTGCGGAGCGCAGCGTGTAGTGGGAATGACTGAGCTGTTCTGTACGCCCTGCGCACTACGACTCCGTGGGCTCGGCGGTCTGCGGGGCATGGTGTTCGGGATCGGCGATGAAGAACCACACGTCTTTCCCCTCGCCGGACATCGCCACCGAGAACTCGTCGACCAACGCCCGCACGAGAGCGAGGCCCCGGCCTCCGAGGTCGAGAGGTGCCGCTGTCTTCCGCACGATCGGCCGAGGGTCTTGATCGCGGACGACCGCGGTGACACCGCCTGGGACGTGCTGTACGAGCAGGTTCGCTGAGCGCCACCCGTTCTCATCCGGGCTGGTGTGCACCAGCACGTTCGTCAGCAGCTCGTTCACGGCGAGAAGGACGAGCTCGGCGACCTCACCGCTGACCCCCCACCAGGCGAGGTGGTGACGCACCACACCGCGCACGAGACCCAGGTGCCTCTTCTCGAGCTGGAAGGTCATGTCGAGTTGGCCCCGGCTGCTTCTGGACGCGGCTCGGGTCGATGGGCCCGCGCCGGGGCTTTGAAGAAGTGTGCTCATCGATGCTCCGTCCGTTGCGCCGGAAGCCCTACATCGGGGGGCGGTTGCGGTGTGTACTGGGACCGAATCGGTCAGCAACCATTGAGGCAGAGCACGCGTTCGTCGTGCAGGCCCTGATGCCGAGAGCCGAAGAGTTCGGCATCGCGAGGATGGGGAACGGACATGCCGCAGCCAGAGAAGCCGCTCAACCCGGGAGCCTCTCCGCAGGATTGGTTCGGCAGTGAGCTGCGTTTCCGACGTAAGGCAGATGGCCTCTCGGCCAAGGCTCTGGGACGGTTGGCACAGGTCAGCGATGACATGATCTTGTCGATCGAGAAGGGGCAGTACCCCTCGTGCCAGCTGGAGGTGGCCCAGCGCCTGGACAAGGTGCTGGAGACCGGCGGCGTCTTCGAACGGGCATGGCCGATGGCCTTCAGCCTCCGCGATGCCGATAAAAAGCGCCCTGATGCCGATAAGCGCTCTCGCAAGGGGCCGGAGGCAATGGTTCAGGTGCATCGAGGCCGCATCCTGGGCAGTGACGAAGTACCTCCTCGCCTTGGGAGCCCCGAGCCCGTGGACCGACGCGCGTTCCTCCAAGTCAGCGGCCTGGCCGCCATTGCCCCCATAGACCTCACGCACGGTTTTGCCCCGTACGAGCTGACGCTTCCCGATTCGATCAGCTCCCACAACGTCGACCAGGTTCAGGAAGTAGCCACCGCGATCAGCGGTTGGGACAACAAGTTCGGTGGCGGAGGCATGGTCGGCGACGTCGCCGGTCGTGCGATGCAGTGGGCGGCCGGACTCCTGAGCGCCAAGTGCCCGGAAACTTTGCGGTCCGACCTCCTGGCGGCCGTCTCCCGGCTGGGCATCGTCGTCGGCGCCTCGGCCTTCGACTCCTACCACCACACCTACGCCACCGCGACGTTCCTCTTCGCGGCCGACCGCGCCGAAGAAGCAGGGGACTGGCACCTGCGTGCGAAGGCATACTCGTTCCTCGCACGCCAGGCCGTGTGGCTCGGTCAGCCCGACGACGGGCTCACGCACGCCGAGAAGGGCCTGGTGCGTTCCGATCGACTTACCGCCACCGAGCGGGCCATGCTGCACACGGCACGGGCCAGAGCGTTCGGCAAGATGGGCAACGTCCGCGACTGCATGGCCGCTGTCGGCGAGGCCGACGAGGCGTTCTCCCACGCTCGCCCGTCCGAGGATCCGCCGTGGATGGCCTACTACGACGAGGCCCAGCACAACGGCGACACCGCTCACGGGCTGTTCGACCTCGTCATCCTCGCGGACCAGGACCCGGGGCGGGCGGCCCGCCGCCTTGATACCGCCGTGAAGGGCCACTCGGACGCCTACAAACGCTCCCGGGCCATCTCCCGCACGAAACTCGCCGCACTCGTCATGGCCAAGGGCGATCCCCGCCAGGCCGCCGCCATCGGCCACGACGCGCTGGACGAGGTGGGCCGGCTCACCTCCCGCCGGGCCGCCGACGACCTGCGACAGCTCGGGGCGTTCGCCACCAAGCACCCCAAGGTGGCGGAGGCCGTCGCCCTGCGGGAGCGCATCGCCGCTACGGTCTCCGCATGACCACCTCGGCAGCAGCCCCCGCCCGAGAGGCCCTCGAACAGGCATGCGTCGCCGTGGGGCTCGACCCCCGCGGGGCCGAGCCCGTACGGCTGGCGGAGAACCAGATATGGAGGCTGCCCGGACAGCATGTGATTGTTCGAATCGCGCGGCGTGGCCAGACCACAGCCGCGCTCCGAGAAGTACGGGTTGCACGATGGCTCGCCGAGAACCACATGCCGGCCGTCCGCCTCGCCGACGTCAGACAACCGGTCGAAGCGGGCGGCCGACCCGTCACCTTCTGGGAGGAACTCCCGCCACACCAGCATGGCAGTCACACGGAGGTCGCCCAGCTGCTTAAACGCCTCCATGCGCTGCCTGCTCCCGATATCGAACTTGGTCACCTGGACCCGTTCGTACGTGTCAGCGAGCGCTTGGAGGCCGCAACTACATTGATCAGTAAGGACCGTGAGTGGCTGAAGGGTCTCCACCAAGAACTTGTGGCAGCGTGGGAAGAGCGCCCACCCGGACGCCCGGACTGCGCTGTTCACGGCGACGCCTGGCCCGGCAACCTGATCCGCACTGCCGAGGGCCCGCTGATGATCGACCTGGAGCGCTTCTCTCTGGGCCCACCGGAATGGGATCTGGTTTCAACAGCCGTACGTGCGCGGACGACAGGTGCGGTCACGCCGACGGAGTACGACGAGTTCTGTGCCGCGTATGGGTACGACGTAACCGACTGGGCCGGTTACCCGATCTTGGCCGGCGCTCGGGAACTCCGCATGGTGACATACGCGGCCCAGCACGCCGCTAGTAATCCCGAGTGGGCAGATCAAGCCCAGTACCGCGTTGACTGCCTGCGTGGTCGCCGCGGGCCGCGTCCGTGGAACTGGAAGGGAATCATGTAGCTCATCGACTGGAGACGGCCGACGATCGCAACGGGTAGCGCGGGGGCGGCACAATATAGCCGACGATCGCCGGTTGGGGAAACCGGCACTTGTTCGGATGCTTTGTACGTCTGGTGGACCGCCGGCGGTTCCCAGGCCCAACGCACGCATCTGAACAGGAAGCATCAGCGATGTACGAAGGGCACTCCGGGTCCCGGATCAGAGGAGACCAGGCTTGGCAGGGAAGAGCGGCATGCGCCGTGGCGGTCGAGGTGGCGAGAGATCCCGACCTCTTCTTCCCGTCGGCGCAAGCGGATGATCAACGCGTTGGCTTGGCGAAGAGAATCTGCTCCTCCTGCCAGGTCAGAAGGACATGCCTGGAAACCGCTCTGCATTGCGGTGATACGTACGGAGTTCGAGGCGGGATGACGGAGGCGGAGCGCAAGGCTGTCCGACGCCGCTTCGAGCTCCGATGCGATTCTGCTCGTGTGATGGCCGCGCTGTCAGGTAGGGACGTGCATCTCACCAGGGCAGAACGGCAGCAGTTCGTCCGACTGGCGGCCGGGTCCGGGATGTCGGCTCCCCGGGTGGCTGAAGTCCTCAAGGTGTCCGAGGCACACGTGAAGAAGCTGTACCGACGGGAGCGCCTCAAGGACGTGGGCGCATCCGCGGAAGCGCAGAGGGAAGTACGGACCACTGATGAGGTGATCCCGGCGTGAGTGGACGTCAGTCGATCTCTGGCACGCGGTGCGATGGACTCGTCCATCAGTATCTGAAGGTTGATGAAGCAGCTACGTACCTCGGTCTGAGCCGACGTTGGATGTACCGGGAATCCCAGCGTCATGGACTGCCGCGGTACTACTTCGGCGGGAAGCTCAGGTTCAAAGTCGCGGATCTGGACAACTGGGCACAGCAGCAGAAGGTCTCCTGAAGGGGGCCGGGAATTCTCCCGGCCCCCTTCGTTCTACAATCCCTCGTTGAGAAGCTTTGCGGCGCGGCCGATCGATGCCGGCATGAGGTGGCGATAGATCCGGAACGTCATGTTGATGTTCTTGTGTCCCATCCACTCTGCGACGTCTGTGATGGGTATCCCCCTGCCCAGGCAGTTCGAAGCGAAGAAGTGACGCAAGGAGTAGGCAGTGAGCTTCCTGGTGACGCCCGCCTTCTTCTTCGCTACGCCCCATTGGTACTCCAGTGTCGAGTGCCCCCAGTGCGAGGAACGCTGGCTCTGCAGCAGGTAGCCGTTGGCATCGGTTCCGTGCTCCTTCTCGAAGCGAAGGAGGGATTCACGAACCGTCCCTGGCATGGGAGCCTCACGGAACTCACCGGGCTTGCGATGCTTGAGGCGTGCCCTTTGCCGTGTTCTCCCGTCGATCTGCTCCGTTATGCGGTAGACGTCATCGGCGACCATCCGCTCCACGTTGGCGGCGTACGCCTCTCCGTTCCGGAGACCGCAGCCGGACATGAGGTCGATGATGATGCGCAACTCGTCGCTGCCGGCTGACTTGATGGCATGGATCTCATCCAGCGTCGGAATGGTGATCTTCCGTGGGATGTACTCGGGCGAGATCACTCCGTCGAACGGGTTCTCGGTGATCCCCCCGCGACGTCGGGCGTCGAGGAGAATCTTCTTGAAGGTGTCGAACGCGTTCTGCTGTGCCGCCGGCCTAACGGAACGCTCCTCCATCGACATGATGAAGTCTTCCACCACCGTCGACGTGAACGTGCTGATCCGGCGTGACTCCAAGACGGGGAGGACCTGGCTGTGCAGGACCTGGCTGACCGTGCGGACACTGCTGGGCGTGTAATGGCGCTGCCGGGTGAGCCAGCTCGTGGCGTACTCGCCGAAACGCTGCTTCCCGATGTCGCGCTTGAGGTCGGCCTGAGCGCGCGGAGTGTTCCGCTTCTCCTCGTAGACCTTGGTCAGCCGATCGAGTGCTGACTGCTGTGTCGCGTACCCCGTCTCCTCGCGCTGCCGACCGGTGGCGTCACGGTAGCGAATGGCGTAGGGGTGGGAGCAACGGTTCTGCCGAACGCAGGCGCAGCTCTTGAAGAAACTGCCCATCCCGCGTATGAGCTGGGTCGCCAAAGCGCATGTCTCCTGACTCGTGCTGGGAGTTTGCTGACCAACGGCTCCTCAGCATGGTCCTGACCTGCGGCCCGGCCAAACTACGAGACGTTGTGCACTTATATCTTCACGAAGTGCCCCGCGCCGTCCGGACCGACGTGCGTCACGCACGGTGCCCCGTCGGCCGCCTTGGCGGAGATCTTCTCCAGCATCGGACCGAGCGAGTCGTACGACTCCTTCGAGCCACCCGGCATGATGCTCGGCCCGTTCAGCGCGCCCTCCTCGCCGCCGGAGACGCCGGTGCCGACGAAGTGGATGCCCCGCTCCCGCAGCGCGCGCTCGCGGCGCCGGGTGTCGGCGAAGTGGGCGTTGCCACCGTCGATGATCATGTCACCGGGCTCCAGCAGCGGGGCGAACTCCTCGATCACGGCGTCCGTCGGCTCACCGGCCTTCACCATGACGACCAGCCGCCGCGGACGCTCCAGCGCCGCCACGAACTCCTTCGCCGTCTCGGCCGCCACGAAACCGCCCTCGTGCCCGAACTCCTCCACCAGCGCACGCGTGCGCGCCGACGTCCGGTTGTGCACCGCGACCGTGTAGCCGTTGCGGGCGAAGTTGCGGGCGAGGTTGCGGCCCATGACCGCGAGACCCGTGACGCCGATCTGCGCTGAACTGCTCATTGGATGGCTCCTAGGTGACCTTGGTATCGGTACTGCCGGGGTGACGGTGGTGCTGTCGGGCTGCTGTGCCGCCGGTCGGTGCCCGCCAGCCCCGCCGTCGACCATTCTGACCGTCGCGACCATCCTGACGTGCCGCTACCCCGTCCGCACGCGCGGGTCCCACGACACCCCGCAGCCACATACGGACGGGATCCCCCTCCGTACTCATCCGGACCTGTCCGGCGCGCACGCACGCGTCCGGCGCACGCCCGCGCCGCCGTGCGAGCGTGCCGCACGACGGCCTCAACCGGGGCGCAACAGGCGAAAAAACCGGCCACTTGGCGCATCCGCGCGGCCGATAGCCGTCTTGTCACAGCCAGTTCGCAGCGCTTACTTTTGCCCCTTCTGACGCGTTGTCGAGGGGGACTCCATGGCCGTGCGCGGCCGGCACCGCCGGTATCAGCCGAACAGGATCAACCGCGCCTCACTCACCGTCACCGCGGGCGGGGCCGGGATGGCGCTTCCCTTGCTGGGCACCGGCGTGGCCCAGGCGGCCGACGTGGACACCTGGGACAAGGTCGCCGCCTGCGAGTCCAGCGACGACTGGGACACCAACACCGGCAACGGCTACTACGGAGGGCTCCAGTTCACCCAGTCCACCTGGGAGGCCTTCGGCGGCACCCGGTACGCGCCGCGCGCGGATCTGGCCACCAAGGACCAGCAGATCGCCATCGCCGAGAAGGTCCTCGACGGCCAGGGCCCCGGCGCCTGGCCGGTGTGCTCGGAGCGGGCCGGACTGACCCGGGGCGGCGACACCCCCGACATCCGGCCGGCCACCGACCGGTCCGGCGGGAAGGGGATCGGCCGCTCCACCGCCGAGGAGGTCAAGCCGCAGCACACGCCCCAGTCCCGGGCGGGCCGCGCCGAGATGTACACCGTGGTCCACGGCGACACCCTGTCCGGCATCGCGGCGGAGGAGCGGATCCGGGGCGGCTGGCGCGGGCTGTACGAGACGAACGGCGCGACCATCGGCGCCGACCCCGATCTGATCCTGCCCGGCCAGCGCCTGACCCTGCCCGACGGGAAGGCGTCCAAGCAGTCCGGGCAGTCCAAGTCCTCAAAGTCGTCCGAGAAGAAGGCCGCAGAGAGCAAGGCCGCAAAGAGCAAGGCCACAGAGAAGAAGGCAGCCGAGAAGAAGGCAGTCGAGAAGAAGACGTCCTCGCAGCGCACCGAGGAACGGGCCGACCGCGCCACCCAGGCCGGCGCCACACGCGTGGCCCCGGTCGGCGCCGTGCCGGGCACGCCGTATCACAAGGCGGGTTCCTCCTGGTCGAAGGGTTACCACACCGGTGTCGACTTCCCCGTGCCCACCGGCACGTCCGTGAAGTCGGTCGGGGCGGGCAGTGTCGTCAGCGCCGGCTGGGAGGGCTCGTTCGGCTACCAGGTGGTGATCCGGCACGCCGACGGCCGCTACAGCCAGTACGCGCACCTGTCGGCGATCTCCGTGCGCAGCGGCCAGTCGGTCGCCGCGGGCCAGCGCATCGGCCGTTCCGGCTCGACGGGCAACAGCTCGGGCCCGCATCTGCACTTCGAGGTGCGGACGGGGCCCGGTTTCGGGGCGGACATCGACCCGGTCGCCTACCTGAGAGCGGGCGGCGTCAGGATGTGACCCGCTTGCGGTGCCGGTCCGGCACGGGCATCGGTACGTACGGGCCGCCGTAGAAGGACGCGTAGGCGACCAGCGGCAGCGGCGGGTCCGGCTCCGCGACCGCGACCTCGGCTTCCGTACCGGCCCCCACGGCGGCCGGTACGGGTACCGGGACCGGTACCCGTACGTCCCGGGCGAGTTCGGCCAGCAGCAGCTCCTCGGCGGCGTCGGACAGTGACCCGGCGGCCGACACGGACCGCGCGGCGGACGCCATCGCCGGGACCTCGGCCCCCGGAACGTCTGCCACCGGGACCTCTGCCACCGGAGCGCCGGTGGCCGGGATCGTCGGCGCGTCGGCCCCGACGCCCTCCGGCTCCGGCTGATGCTGCTCGCGCGCCAGCCGTTCCGTCGTCAGCAGGATCAGACCGCCGGCCGCCACCACGCCGCAGCTCAGCGCGAGCGCCGTGCCCGTCGCGCCGTAGCGGAAGGTCTCACCGAACATCGTGATGCCGACCGCGGCCGCCACCACCGGGTTCACCACCGTCAGCGTGGCGAGCGGAGCCGCGAGGCCGGCGCCCCGGTAGGAGGCCTGGGACAGCAGCAGTCCGACCGTGGCGAACACGCCGATCACGGCGAGGGACGGCACGTCCGCCACCGATGCGCCGTCGGTCCAGTCCACGGCCACGGTCTTCGTGAAGACGGAGGACATGCCGAAGGCCACGCCGGAGGCGACGGCGAGGAGGATGCCGCGCACGGCGGGATGCCGGCGCACGGTCCGGGCCGCGGCCATCAGGGCGACGACCGCGACGGCCGTGGCCGACGCCGTCGCCACCCGCTGGGTGCTGTCGAGGGACTGGGCGTCGGACGCGGCGACCAGGGACAGCAGACCGGCGAGACCGACGGTCGCCATGAGGGCGCCGCGCCACGCCGTCGCGCCTGCCCTGCGGCCGACGAACAGCGCGGCCATGGGCAGCGCGCACACGATGGTCAGCGCGCCCAGCGGCTGGACGAGGCTCAGCGGGCCGTAGGCGAGTGCCACCACGTGCAGCAGTCCGCCGAGGCCGTTGAGTGCGACCGCCGCCCACCAGCCCGGTCGGCTCAGCGGTGCGTACTGCTCGCCGGGCGAGGACACCGCGACCCGCTCCTGCACGATCGCTCCACCCGCGTACGCCACGGCAGAGACGAACGACAGCAGCACGGACAACGCGAGGGCGCTCATCGGCGACTCCTCTGCGTGAGGCCGGGGCGCTCGATCCGGCGCGGCGATCGGTCGGCTTTCATGACGAACACGATGCCGTGTCCTGTTGTTCCCGTCGTCGTCCCTGAGCACTCAATGAGTCCTACTGCCGATGGAGTACGCGGACGGCCCCGTCATCCCCTGGGCGGGTACCTCATGGCGGAGGACCCCTGATGGCTTCCCCTAGGGGGCCTGGCACCACCGCGCCCCGCGGCCCCGGCGGTGGCTTTGTCATGTCCCTGGACGAGCGACGGAATCCGTGCTGTTATGCCAGGTGCTGTTCATGACAACGTTGTACAGGCGAGCGCAGCGCACAGAACAGAACACGCGCCGAGTAGTGAGCAGAGAGCCGTCACCTTCCTCACAGACGGAGGATCCGTGCGCATCAGACGACTCAGAGACCGTTTCGCACTGTTCCTGGCCGCCGCACTGGGAGTCGCGGGGCTCACCGCGACCGGCCAGACCGCGACCGCAGCCGAGGACGATCCGGTGGACATCCACGGACTGAAGGGCGAGTACTACACGCAGTCCGCCCCCGGCGCCTTCGACTTCCACGAGCTCGAGGCCACCGCCTTCGACCCGCACCTCGACTTCGACAACCTGGAGCCGCGGCTGAACTTCACCACGGGCCGGGCGGACGACGTCAGTGTCCGCTGGACCGGGAAGATCGTGCCGGAGAAGACCGGCGCGCACATCTTCTCGATCATCGGCGACAACGGCTTCCGGCTGTGGATCGACGGCCGGCTCGCCATCGACCACTGGGTCGACGACTGGGACCGCGAACAGACCGCCGAGCCGATCGAGTTGACCGCCGGCAAGGCCCACGACATCAAGGTCGAGTACTTCGAGCACTACGGCGGCTCCCACCTCCACCTGCGCTGGACCGAGCCCGGCGGCACCAAGGAACCCGTACCGCAGTCGGCGTTCCGCCTGCCGGACGGCTTCGACTACGACGGGGCCCTCGCGGCCACCGTCCTCGGCTCCGGCCGCACCCTGAAGCTCGACTTCCCGCGCCCGCTCGCCGCACTCCCGGCCGGTCTCACCGACCACGTCAACGCGGTCATCGGCGGCGCGAAGTGGCCGCTGACGAAGGCCGAGCCGGACCCGGCCGACCCCAAGACCCTGCTCATCACGCTCGCCGAGCCCGTCGTCGGCAACAAGACGGGCACCGCCCGCGGCACCGCCGACGTCCGCTACAACGGCGAGGGCGGACTGACCACCACGGGCGGCGACCCCGTGGACGCGTTCATGAGCAGCGGGCCCAACCGCTCCACCCACGAACTGAGCACCAAGTGGGCCGACAAGGTGGGCCCGGACAACGCACTCCCCGAGTACCCGCGTCCCCAGCTCACCCGGGAGCAGTGGCGCAACCTCAACGGGCAGTGGCAGTTCGCCGCCGCCGAGGAGGGGGAGCGGCCGCCCATCGGGAAGACCCTGAAGGAGCGCATCCTCGTCCCGTACCCGGTGGAGTCCCAGCTCTCCGGCATCCAGCGGCACGAGGACCGCATGTGGTACCGCCGTACCTTCACCGTCCCCCGGGACTGGAACATCGGCTCCGGCAAGCGGCTGCGGCTGAACTTCGGCGCCGTCGACTGGCGGTCCGAGGTGTACGTCAACGGCACGAAGGTCGCCGCCCACGAGGGCGGGTACGACAAGTTCAGCGCCGACATCACCGACGCGCTGAAGCCCGGCCGCACCCAGGAGCTCATCGTCGGCGTGTACGACCCCACCGACGCCGCGAACGGCGAGAACCCGCCGCTCGGCAAGCAGCGTCTTGACCCCAGCGGCATCTGGTACACGCCCAGTTCGGGCATCTGGCAGACGGTCTGGATGGAGCCCGTCGCCCGTGACCACGTCGACTCCCTGAAGCTGGTGCCCGACGTGCCCGGCGAGCGGCTCACCGTGGAGGCGAAGGGCGTCCGGGACGGCGTACCGGTCAGGGCCACCGCGTACGACGGACGGCGCAGGGTCGCCACGGCGGCCGGCCGCGCCGGCGAGCCGCTGGACCTGGGGATCGAGAACCCGCGCCTGTGGTCGCCCCACGACCCGTTCCTGTACCGGCTGGAGGTCACCGTCGGCACCGACCGGGTCGGCAGTTACTTCGGGATGCGCTCGATCGCCGTCGAGGAGATCGACGGGGTGCCGCGCACGGTCCTCAACGGCGAACCCGTCTTCCTGATGGCCACCCTCGACCAGGGTTTCTGGCCGGACGGCCTGCACACCGCGCCCACCGACGAGGCCCTCGCGTACGACCTGCGGGTGCACAAGGAGCTCGGGTTCAACTCGGTGCGCAAGCACATCAAGGTCGAACCGGACCGCTGGTTCTACTGGGCCGACCGGCTGGGGCTGATGGTGTGGCAGGACATGCCCTCCATGAGGGCCGGGGTGAACCCCGGCGACTCCGCCCGTGCCCGCTACGAGCGCGAGATGAAGCAGATGATCGACGAGCACCTCAGCAGCCCGTCGATCGTCATGTGGGTCACCTTCAACGAGGGCTGGGGCCAGTACGACATCGGCCGCATCGCCGAGCAGGCCAAGGCCTGGGACCCCACCCGCCTGGTCAACAACCAGTCGGGGCTCAACCTCGGCGCCGACGGCAACGCCGGCGACATCATGGACGAGCACGGCTATCCCAGCCCGGCACTCCCGCCCAACCCGGACGGGCGGCGCGCCCTGGTCACCGGCGAGTACGGCGGCCTCGGCCTGGCGGTGCCCGGTCACGCCTGGTCGGTGCAGCAGTCGTACGTCGACGTCGACCCGGAGACCTACACCGACGACTACCTCACCAAGCTCGACAAGGTACGGGCCCTGGTCTGCCGGGGCAGCAACGGCGCCGTGTACACGCAGATCTCGGACGTGGAGGGCGAACTGAACGGTCTGCTCACCTACGACCGACGCGTGCTGAAGCCGGACGTCGCCCGGGTGAAGGACGCCCATGACGCCCTGATCCGGGACGCGTCCCGGGCGCAGCCCGCGGAGTGCCCGGCGGAGGGTGCCGCGCGATGAGCGCTTCCCCCGGCGGCCCGCGCCCGTCCGGGTGGCGTTCGTCGCCCGAGGTGTCACCCCGGGCCTTCCCCCGGTTGCCCTCCCGGGCGGCGCCTCGAATGTCGCTTCCGGCGCCGCTTCTGACGCCACTTCGGAAGGCTTCGACCGCACGGCCGTGACCCCGTCCGCCCCATGAAATCCGCCCCTTCCGCCGTAACGGCGGAAGGGGCGGAGGCGTAATCTGCTGTTAACTGTGTGCGGTGGGATCGTGCTTGACCGTAATCAGTCACGGACGGTGTGCTGCTGGTCCATCCCGTCGTCATGCGAGGCAAGCCCTTGAACTCTCCCCCAGCCACAGCAGGGGGATTCCTGGCTCAGGAAGCCCCACAGGTCAGCGACCTGCGAGGGCCTGCTCCCTCCACGCCGACCGGGACGGAACCTGCCCGGTTCGTTGAGCACAGCTCGGGTGTGCCGCCTTGGTTCTCGCCACGCACGGCAGAAACTTCACCCGAATACGTGGGCGGCCATTGGCCCTGGAGGCGCAGTCCCGTTCTTACCCTGCTCCGCAGGCGTTCGATTCTCCCCCGCAAGCGGGAGGCACCCCCACCCCGGCGCGAAGGCCGGGCATCCTTGAAGGAGATCAGGTGAAGGCAGGCCCGCTCGCTCCTCTCGACCTGGCGTTCTGGAACATCGAGTCCGCCGATCACCCCATGCATCTCGCGGCCCTCGGGGTCTTCTCGGCCCGTTCGCCCACCGCCGGCGCCCACGCGGCGGATCTGCTCGCCTCCCGTGCCGCCGCCGTGCCCGGACTGCGGATGCGCATCCGTGACGTGTGGCAACCGCTGTCCTCGCGCCCGTCGCTCCCGGCCCTGCGCCGCCCCTGGTCCGCCCTCGGTGCGGCCCTCGGCCACCCGCTCACCGCCGCGTTGCATCGGCCGATCGGCTCGGCCCTGCGCCACCCGCTCGCCTTCGGTGGCGCCGAGCGGGAGCCCGACCCCGGCTTCGATCCCCAGAACCACGTCAGGCTGCACGCCCCGACCGCCGCCTTCCACTCGGTCGCGGGCCGGCTCATGGAGCGGCCCCTGGAACGCACCCGGCCGCCCTGGGAGGCCCATGTGCTGCCGGGGGAGGACGGTGTCTCCTTCGCCGTACTGTTCAAGTTCCACCACGCCCTCGCCGACGGGCTGCGGGCCCTCACCCTCGCCGCGGCCCTGATGGACCCGATGGACCTGCCCACCCCGCGGCCCCGCCCGGCCGAGCCGACGCGCGGACTGCTCCCGGACGTGCGCGAGGTGCCCGCCCTCGTCCGTGGTGTTCTGTCCGACGCGGGCCGGGCCCTGGACATCGGCGCCTCCGTGGTCCGCTCCACCCTCGACGTGCGCTCGTCGCCCGCGCTCACCTGCGAGCCCAGCGGCACCCGCCGCACCGCCGGAGTGGTCCTCGACCTCGACGACGTGCACCGGATCCGCAAGAGCGTCGGCGGCACCGTCAACGACGTGCTGATCGCGGTCGTCGCCGGAGCCCTGCGCCGCTGGCTCGACGAGCGCGGCGCCGGCAGCGAGGGCGTCGCCCCCCGCGCCCTCGTCCCCGTTTCCCGGCGCCGCCCGCGCACCGCGCACCCCCAGGGCAACCGGCTGTCCGGCTACCTGATCCGCCTCCCGGTCGACGAGGCGGAACCACTCGCACGCCTCGCTCTGGTGCGCACCGCCATGGACCGCAACAAGGACGTGGGCCCGAACCGGGGCGCGGGCGCCGTCGCCCTGCTCGCCGACCACGTACCGCCGCTCGGCCACCGGCTCGGCGGCCCCCTGGTCGGCCAGGCGGCCCGGCTCTGGTTCGACGTCCTGGTCACCAGCGTGCCGCTGCCCGGCTTCGGCCTGCGGCTCGGCGGCGACCCGCTCGGCGCGGTCTTCCCCCTCGCGCCGCTCGCCCCCGGGCACTCCCTCGCGGTCGCCGTCTCCACCTACCGCGGCCGTGTCCACTACGGGCTGGTCGCCGACGGCGCCGCCGTCCCCGACCTCGACCGGCTCGCCGGGGCCGTGTCCGAGGAGGTGGCGACGCTCATCTCCGCGTGTGATCCCTGACCCGTCGGCCGCCGCGGGTTTGGTGCTGCGGCCCGGCGCTCCGTAAAATCCCCCGTTCGACAGCGGGCGCGACCGGAGCGCCGCCACGGCAGACCAGGAACGGCGACGGCGATGACGGTGACAGAGGACGGCCTCCGGGCCGCGGACGCGGTGGCGCACGGGGACGCCGTGGCACATGAGGACGTGGTGGCGCACGGGCCCGGCATCGACCCGGAGCGGCTGGCCGTGTGCCTCGACGTGCTCGCGGAACTCGACACACTGGACGTCGACCACCCGGACGCGATCAAGGTCCGCCGCGCCACCTCGCACATCTACCGCACGGTCAAGCAGCGCCGCCGCCAGGAGCGCCGGACCGCCAAGACCGCCCACGACAAGGCGGTCACCGAGGCCACCGCCACCGGGTCCGCCGAGCGCATCGACGACGAGACGGAAGGCATCCTGCCCTCGTCCCGTACCGAGGAGGGCCGGATCGCGGGGATACTCCAGCGCCCCCGCTCCTGCTACATCTGCAAGCAGCGGTATGTCGAGGTCGACTACTTCTACCACCAGCTCTGCCAGAAGTGCGCCGCCGAGAACCGGGCCCGGCGCGACGCCCGGACCGACCTCACCGGCAAGCGCGCGCTGCTCACCGGCGGTCGGGCCAAGATCGGCATGTACATCGCGCTGCGGCTGCTGCGTGACGGTGCCCACACCACGATCACGACCCGCTTCCCGAACGACGCCATCCGCCGCTTCAAGGCCCAGCCCGACAGCGACGAGTGGATCGACCGGCTGAAGATCGTCGGCATCGACCTGCGGGACCCCGCCCAGGTCGTCGCGCTCGCCGACTCGGTGTCCGCCGCCGGCCCGCTGGACATCCTGATCAACAACGCCGCGCAGACCGTACGGCGCTCCCCGCAGGCCTACAGCGAGCTGGTCACCGCCGAGTCCGCGCCGCTGCCCGCCGGTGAACTGCCCGCCGCCGAGGTGATCGGGGGCTTCGGCTCCGGCGCGGTGGCCGAGCTGCCCGTCGCGGGCGGCGGCGCGCTCACCGCACAGGACGTCACGGGCCTGGCCCTGGTCTCCGGCTCGGCCTCCCTGGACCGCATCGTGGCGGGTACCGCGATCGACGCCGGCGGCCTGGTCCCGGACCTGCACGACACCAACAGCTGGGTGCAGACGGTCGAGGAGGTCACGCCGGTCGAGCTGCTCGAGGTCCAGCTCTGCAACTCGACGGCGCCGTTCCTGCTCATCAGCAGGCTGCGCCCGGCGATGGCGGCCGCGTCGGCGAAGCGGACGTACATCGTGAACGTCTCCGCGATGGAGGGCGTCTTCGACCGCGGCTACAAGGGCGCGGGCCACCCGCACACCAACATGGCCAAGGCCGCCCTGAACATGCTCACGCGCACCAGCGCCCAGGAGATGTTCGACAGCGACCGCATCCTGATGACGGCCGTCGACACCGGCTGGATCACCGACGAGCGTCCCCACCCGGACAAGATCCGCCTCGCCGACGCCGGCTTCCACGCCCCGCTGGACCTGGTCGACGGAGCGGCCCGCGTCTACGACCCCATTGTGCGCGGTGAGGCGGGCGAGGACCTGTACGGCGTCTTCCTCAAGGACTACGCACCCGGCAGGTGGTGACGCCGAGGCGGCGTCAGTCCACCGCTCCCAGCCGGGAGTTGCGCGCCGCCAGCAGTTCCAGCACGGTGCGCCAGTCCTCCAGGACCCCGGCGTCGAAACAGGCGGTGCGGGCCTCCTCGTCCGCCGCGCGCAGGGCGAGGAGGCCGTCCTCCGCCGGAAGACCGGGCCGGGGCCGACGGCGGACCAGGTCGGCGACCCGCTCGCCGAGCAGCGCGCGCACCGCGTCCGCCGCCCGGTCCGCCCGGGTCGGCCGGCTGCACCCGGCTGCAGCAGCCGCCCGACCGGCCGCACCAGGCCCGCCACCTGAAGCTCCTTGTCGGCCGGGCGTCCCCGGCGCAGCAGCGCGGCGGTCCGCAGGGCGTGGTCATACGTGTCGACCGGGGTGCCGCCGGGGCCTGGAACGTCCCGGGCGCCCCGGCAGGCGTACAGCAGGTCCATCAGCTCCTCGACACTGCGCAGCTCCATGCGCCGGTCCTCCTGGAAGACAGCCGTTTGCCGTACGGCAGCACAGCATGGGGAGCTTGCGTACCGGCCAACGGGACTTTAACTACGGCATACTCATGCAGTCTTCTCGATCACGCGACAACGCGGACAGCCGTGTAATCCGATCGAGCGATCAGCCGTAGCGGAATCAATGGTGAAATAGGAGGCTATGAGGGCCCGTTGAGCGCAGTCCGACACTCGATTGTTGCCACGAGTTTCGAGCCCCATCGAGCAGGGGGCCGCTCATTTGGTTAATCTGAGGCGGACGGGCAGCAGTAAGGGGTCCTCCCCACACCCATAGATCCGTCATGGGACACGCCGCTCCACAACGGCCTGCTCTGTACGAGTCAACGGCGCCACCGCGTCCGAACGACTTTCGACTCATGCCCGAGCGGACGTACGACGCGGGCGCGGCAAGACCGGCGCGGCACGTCCCGAGGGTGACCGACACATAAGGAGTGCGCGGTGACACCGGAGAAGACGACCAGCGATCAGCCGACCAAGGAACGCCCCGAGCGGGCGGGCCGCCCGGCCGGGCAGCTCTGCAGCCTCGACGTGTGGGCCCGGTCGGCCCCGATCCGCCTGGCGGGCTACGAGGACGACCTCGCCGAACCCCACATCCTGCCCAGCGTCGACTGACCCCCGCCCTCGCCCGTCGCGATCACCGGTCGTACGACCGTGCCGGACTCACACCCGTGCCGATCAGGGAAGCAATCGCCGACGACTGGCCGCGCATCCGGCCGTTCCGGCACCGCATCGTCGCCGCGGGGGAGACCTGCGCCTGGGCCCCGGGCACCTCCGGGGAGGATGCCCGGGGCCTGTGGACGAACCCGGCGAAACAGGTGTACGTCGTCGAGGACGACACCGGAGCGCTCGTCGCCTCCGCCTACCTCACCCCGGACTACGGCGGTCCCGCCACCCGTATCGCCGACGCCGGCTTCGTGGTCGACCCCGACCACGCCGGCCGGGGAATCGGCCGCGCCCTCGCCGGGCACCTGCTGACTGAGGCGCGGGCGGCCGGCTACTCCCCCATGACCAGCCCGTCCCTCGCCGCGCCCCGGCTCAGCACCACCTCACGGATCCGGTCGCGCACGGAGCGCACCTCGGCGCCCTTGGCGAGAGCCCGGTTGAGGTTGACCACGCGGCCGGCGTCCACGTCGAAGAGGAGCGGGACGAACTCGGCCTTCGTCACCTCCCAGCGCCCGTCCGGACGCGCGGGCGGGGCGAAGGTGAAGCGGCCCAGCGTGGACTGGGTGCCGCGGGGGTCCGGGGCGCCTCCGTGGTAGGTCGTCCCACCGGTGATCTGATCGCCCATCCCGTAGATCACCCAGGTCCCGTTGATCTTCTCGTAGGCCTGCGGGACATGGGCGTGGGTGCCGAGGATCAGGTCGATGGCGGGGCGGTCGCCGGTGCGGGCGGCGGTGAGTGAGCGGGCCAGGGCGATCTGCCGCCCGTCGGGGGCCTCCTGCCACTCGGTGCCCCAGTGCAGGGAGACGACGACCACGTCGGCGCCCGCCTTCCTGGCCGCGCGGGCGTCGGCGAGGATCCTGGTCTCGTCGATGAGGTCGACGGCCCAAAGCCGGTCGGGCGGGAGCGGGAGGCCGTTGGTGCCGTAGGTGTAGGCGAGGTGGGCGACCTCGGCCCGGCCCGCGCGCAGCACGGTCGCCGTACGGGCCTCGCGTGCGGAGCGGGCCGAGCCGGCGTGCCGTACGCCCGCGCGGTCGAGGGCGTCGAGGGTGCGGCGGATGCCGTCGGCACCGTCGTCCAGGATGTGGTCGGAGGCGGTGGAGCAGCCGTCGTAGCCGGTGGCGGCGAGGCCCCGGGCCAACTCGGGCGGGGACTTGAAGGTGGGGTGGCCGGTGTGGTCGCCGTCGGCGCCGTGCACGGTTTCCGTGTGGCACAGCGCCAGATCCGCGTCGGCGACGACGGAACGGACGCCGGAGAGCATCGGGCGGAAGTCGTGGCCGGCGCCTCCGGCGTCGAAGCGGGCGCGGTCGATGATCGAGCCGTGCGGCAGTACGTCCCCCGAGGCGACCAGAGTGAAGCCGCGGTCCCGCGCGGCCGAGGCACCCGGATGGCCGGATTCCGGTGGGTGGTGGCCCCGGGCCTGGCAGGCGGCGCCCGCGGCGAGGACGACGGTGAGGGCCAGGGCCACCTGTCTACTGCGCGCAATCATCACTTCACCCCGGTACGGATCTTTTCGCTGTCACACTCTTCGTTGTCGTATTTGCTGACAAACAGATAAGAATCCATTTCTGGGTCGTCGCTGTTCCGACACGCTGTTTTAGGCCGTCCGGCGTGCGCGAACGGCCGCCGCGACCGTTCGTCGAACCGTTCGTCGACGCGATCGACCGTCCGCCGCACGCTCCTGTGCGCGCCCTGTCCCCGAGGGTCGCCGTACGTTGCCATACCGCCATGACGGCCGGAATCACACTCACGAACGGGACAACCGCCGAGCACGAACTCGCCGCCCTGCAACGCGAGCACGGCCGGCCTCTCTTCGCACTGCTGCTGCGGCTCTGCGACGGGGACCGGCAGCGCGCCGAGGACCTCGTCCAGGAGACCCTGGTGCGGGCCTGGCAGCATCCGGAGGCCCTGCGCGCCGACGACTTCGACTCCGTACGGCCCTGGCTGATGACGGTGGGACGGCGGCTCGCCATCGACGCGCGGCGGGCACGGCAGGCCCGGCCCGCCGAGGTGGGCGACGCGGGGCTGGAGAACGCGCGGGTGATCTCCGACCACGCCGAGCGCGCCGCGGCGACGCTCGATGTCCGCAAGGCCGTGAAGACACTCACTCCGGAGCACCGTGAAGTCCTGGTGCTCGTGTACTTCCAGGGGGCGAGTGTGGCGGAAGCCGCGGCGGCCCTCGGCATCCCGCCCGGGACCGTGAAGTCCCGCGCGTTCTACGCGCTGCGGGCCCTGCGCCGGGTGCTTCCGGAATACGCCACCGACCTGCGGTGAAACCGACGGCCGGGTCAAACCTCCGTAAAGCGCCTTGCCGACGACCCCGGTTGAGTAATCGGCTGTCCTCATCCGTGTTGCGGACCGGGAGCCCGGGGTCGGGCGACGCGCACGTACCGGAGGAAGGCTGGAAGGGATGCCGCACAGAGGGCAAGAGAGCACCGATGACATCGGAGACGGCGAACTCACCGTCCCCATGGCCTGGTTGTATGCCGAGTACATCGCCGACGAATTACTGCGCAGCGGCGACCTGATGCCACCGACGTCCTTCGAGTTCCGGGCCGGCCGGGACGCGCTGGCACTGACCGTCTTCCTGTCCGACGCCGACGGCGAGCTCTCCGGCATCCGGGTGGTCACCCAGTTGGAGACCTGGCTGTCGCTGACCGCGTACGACCAGCCGTGGCAGGAGTGGGTGCGGGGACGCCTGGCGGACCTGACCGCGGAGTGTGCCGCCGCCGGCCGGAGCACGGCACGTCCCGATCTGGAACTCGCCCGGTCGGCCTGGCGCTGGCTGCGGGAGACGGAGTTGCTCGCGCCGGATCTGAACGCGGTGCCGGGCGGTGGCGCGGGGCCGGCGAGGACGAGGGGCCGAAGGTGTGGACGCCGGCGTGGCAGCTCGGGTTGCCGCTCGGGCACCTCGCCATCCACCTTTTCTAGCCTTCCGGTGAATCCGACCGATCCGCGGACCGGAGGACTCCGAACCCTTTGGTTACGATTCGGTGTGCGGCTTGAGCGAATCGACTGCCTGGTGCGTACCGGTGGGAGCAAGGAGTAACCCCACCCACACCCAACGGTACGAGGATTCGGCATGAGGTCCCTGGAACGGCATCGCGACGTCGGCGCGTACGCGCTCGGCGTGCTGGACGAAGCGGAGGCGTTCCGCTTCGAGGACCACCTCATGGAGTGCCCCAACTGCGCTGCACAGGTGACCGAATTCGGCGCGACGACACGGCAGTTGATGCTGTACCGGCGCTCCACGCCGCCGCTGGCGCATCCGGTGGCCAAGCCCGGTCCGAGGATGCTGGACCGGCTGCTGTCCCAGGTGGCGGCCCGGCAGCGGGCGGGACGCCGGCGGCTGCTGTTCGCGCTGGCCGCCTCGGTGGTGCTCGCGATGACCGCGCCGCCGCTCGCCATGATGACGAGCGGCGGCGACCGGCCACCGCGCGCGAGCATCGCGGCGACCGACGAACGGTCCGGGGTGTGGGCGGAGATCACGACGGAGGACGAGGACTGGGGCAGCAGGCTGGAGCTGAAGGTCAAGGACGGCGCGGGTCCCCGCGTCTGCCGGCTGGTGGTGGTCGGGCAGGACGGCACCGAGGAGACCGTGACCAGCTGGAGCGTGCCCCACCACGACGCCCGGCCCCACACCATGACGGGCGGCTCCACCCTGCACTCCGGGCAGATCATGCGCTACGAGCTGCGCTCCTCGGACGGCGAGCACCTGGTGACGCTGACGCCCGCCGGCCGCTGACGCCCGCCGACGGCCGACCCCCTCCGACCGCCGGCACCGGCTCGGAAGCGGCCCACCGGGCGGGCTCACTTCAGCAGCCGGGAGAGCCTGCGGCCCGTCGGCGGTTTCCCGCCGGTCCGACAGCTCGGGCAGTACTGCGGCGAGGAGTCGCTGAACGCCACCTCGCGGACCGTGTCACCGCACACCGGGCAGGCCTCGCCGGTCCGGCCGTGGGCCCTCAGGCCGCTCTTCTTCTCGGCCACCGGCCGGCGGCCGCCCCCGCACGAGCGTTCCACCACGTCGGTGAGGGGGGTACGCAGCGCCTCGACCTAGGGAAGTTCCGGCATACGTCCAGAGTGCCGCCCCGGACCGGACCGGTCAGCGGGAACCCGGCCCCGTGCCGTCGTCGGCGTCGTGAACGTGGTCCGCGGGGGCGGGGCACACGTTCACCGCGAACTCGGACCAGACGCATTTGCCGCCGCCGCGTGCCTCCACACCCCACACGTCGGTGAGCATCTCGACCAGCAGCAGGCCCCGCCCGGAGACGCCCGACTCCCCCGCCTCGCGGCGGCGCGGCAGGGCGCTGGAGGAGTCCGCGACCTCCACGCGCAGTCGCCGTTCGGTGCCGGTGAGGACCCTGAGGGTGACGACGGCGGCGCCCTCGGTGTGCATCAGCGCGTTGGTGATCAGCTCGTCGGCGACCAGTTCGATCTCGTCGGCGCGGTCCCCGGCGCCCCAGGCACCGACCCCGGCACGGATCATGCGCCGGGCCTCGGTGAGGGCCTCGGGGTCGCCGGGGGCCACGTGCTGCTGGAGCCGCCCGCCGGAGCGCGGGCTGTCCGGCGGGCGGCGGCGCAGCAGGAGCAGGGCCACGTCGTCCTCGCCACCGCGTTCCCCGGCCACTTCGATGAGCCGGTCGGCGAGGTCGCGCACGTCCTGGGGGCCGGTGGTGATGAGCGCGGAGAGCGTCTCGATGCCGTCGTCGAGGTCGGCGCCGGGTTCCTCGACCAGGCCGTCGGTGCACAGCAGCAGTACTTCGCCGGGATCGAGCTCCATGGTCCCGACCGGGTACTCGAGCCTGCCGAACTCGGCGGACAGGCCGAGCGGCAGCCCGCCTGTGACGAAGACCCGGTGGCAGGAGCCGTCGGTGCGGCGGACGAGCGGGTCGATGTGACCGGCCCGGACCATCTGGAGGACGCCGGTGGACAGGTCGGCCTCGGCGTAGAGGCAGGTCGCGGAGCGGTCGGTGTCGAGTTCGTGCAGGAAGACGGAGGCGCGGGCCATCACGGTGGCCGGCGGGTGCCCCTCGGCGGCGTAGGCGCGCAGCACGATGCGCAGCTGGCCCATGACGGCGGCTGCGTGGGTGTCGTGGCCCTGGACGTCGCCGATGACGGCGCCGACCCGGCCCCCGGGCAGCGGGATCAGGTCGTACCAGTCGCCGCCGATGTCCCGGCTGAGGGAGCCTCCGATGCTGGCCGCGCGATAGCGGACGGCGACGTCGGCGCCGGGCACGCTGGGAATGGTGCGGGGCAGCATGGCCTGTTGCAGGCCCTGCGCGAGGTCCATCTCCTGCTCGTAGAACATGGCCCGCTGCAGGCTCTGGGCGATGCTGCTGCACAGGGCGACGAGGATGTTGCGCTCCTCGGGGGAGAAGCCGCGCCGGTCGCTGTAGAGCAGGCCCATGGCGCCGATCGGGCGGGCCTGGACGATGAGCGGCAGGTAGGCCGCCGAGGTGACGTGCAGGTCGGTGAGGTGCGGCCACAGCACCGGGTAGCGTTCGGCGAACTCCTCCGGCGACTCGATGAAGCACGGACTGAGCGTCCGTACCGCTTCGCTCATCGGGTACTGCTCGTCGATCCGGGTGGTGCGGGTGCCCGGGACGAAGCTGCCGACGGGCCCCTCGGCGACCAGCCGGATACGGCCGGCCTCGACCAGACCCACGACGAGACTGGCGGCGCCCAGATGGGTGAGGCCGTGGGTGTCCTTGAGGACGTCGATGACGTCCTGCACGGTGCGGGCGTGGGCGAGTGCGGCCGTGGTGAGCTGGACGACGTTGGTCTGCTCGCGCAGGGCGTCCTCCTGGGTGAGCCGCTCCCGCCTCGCCTCGCTGGCGCCGAGTTCCTGGGTGGCGTCCCGGACGATGCCGATGATGCGGCGGGGCCGTCCGGTGCCGTCCCGGCGGATGTAGCCGTGAGTGTGGGTCCAGCGCAGGGTGCCGTCGCGGCGGCGGACCCGGAAGTAGGCGCCGTAGTTCTCGCTGCCGTCCTTCATGGCCTGCGCGACGGTGGTGTCCAGGCGCACGATCTCCGCGGCCGGCACCCGTGACGACAGTGTCTCGGGCCGGTCGTCGAATTCGTCGGCGCGCAGGTCGAAGATGTCACGGGCCTGGGCGTCCATCTGAAACGCCCCGGTGTCCAGATCCCAGTCGAAACTGCCCATGCGGTTGAGCGCCAGGATCGGATCCGGGTGGTCCGGCCAGTCGTCCGGGAGTGACAGGGCGCTCGCTCCCCGATCAGCCATGAAAGTCACTTTGTCAGGGTTCACCGGATTCTTCGACCGCTGCGGTCTTTGGGGCGTCGACCGCTCGTCCCGCTCGCCGCCTCCGTGGCGCGCACGCGCAGGGCTGCCCGGTCGCCCCGGTGGTGTACGGAGGGTCACAGGCGCGACGGCGGGACAATGGGGGAGGGAGCGCACGGCCGTGGAGTGGTTCACCGCATCCGAGTACTGGCTGAGCCGGCTGGTCTTCCAGCGGGCGCTGGCCGGCCTGTACCTGGTCGCGTTCCTGACGACGGCGCTGCAGTTCCGTGCGCTGATCGGAGCACGCGGCATGCTGCCGGTGCCCCGGTACGTGGAGCGGGTGCCGTTCCGGCGGGCGCCGAGCCTGTTCCACCTGCACTACTCGGACCGCTTCTTCGCGCTCTGCGCGTGGGTGGGCTGCGCGGTGTCGGTGGCGCTGCTCGCGGGGCTGGACTCCTGGCTTCCCCTGTGGGGCGGGATGCTGCTGTGGCTGGTGCCGTGGGCGCTGTATCTGTCGATCGTGAACGTGGGGCAGACCTGGTACGCGTTCGGCTGGGAGTCGCTGCTGCTCGAGGTCGGTTTCCTCGCCGTGTTCCTCGGCAACGACGAGGTGGCCCCACCGGTCGTCGTGCTGTTCCTGCTGCGGTGGATCCTGTTCCGGGTCGAGTTCGGCGCCGGGCTGATCAAGATGCGCGGCGACGAGTGCTGGCGGAAGCTGACCTGTCTGTACCACCATCACGAGACCCAGCCGATGCCGGGGCCGCTGAGCTGGTTCTTCCATCATCTGCCGAAGCCGCTGCACCGGGCCGAGGCGGCCGCGAACCACGTCACCCAACTCGTGGTGCCGTTCCTGCTGTTCACTCCCCAGCCGATCGCCACGGCCGCCGCCGCGCTGATGATCGTCACACAGCTGTGGCTGGTGCTGTCGGGCAACTTCTCCTGGCTGAACTGGATCACGATCGTGCTGGCCCTGTCCGCGGTCGCGTTCCCCGCCGATCCGCCGGACACGGCCGGCGCCCCGCTCTGGTACGTGGTCGTCGTCCTCGTGGTGTCCGCGCTGCTGCTCTGCCTCGCTTACCACCCGGTGCGCAACATGCTCTCCCGCCGCCAGGTGATGAACCGCTCGTTCGACCCGCTCCATCTGGTCAACACCTACGGGGCGTTCGGCAGCGTCAGCCGGGTCCGGTACGAGGTGGTGGTCGAGGGCACCGCCGACGAGGTGCCCCGGGCGGACTCGGACTGGCGGGAGTACGAGTTCCGGGGCAAGCCGGGTGATCCCCGGCGCTGGCCGCGCCAGTTCGCGCCGTACCATCTGCGGCTCGACTGGCTGATGTGGTTCGCCGCGCTGTCGCCGTCCTACGCCGGGCCGTGGTTCGGCGCGCTGGTGGAACGGCTGCTGGAGAACGACCGTGACACGCTGCGGCTGCTGCGTCGCTCCCCGTTCCCGCCGGGCGCGCCGCCCCGGTACGTGCGCGCCCGGCTCTTCCGCTACCGCTACACCTCCTGGCGTGAGCTGCGGGAGACGGGGGCGTGCTGGGAACGGACGTTCGTGCGCGAGTATCTGCCGCCGACCCGGCTGGCGGGGGCTCCAGGAACACGCTGAGACGGTGCTTCAGCCGTCCGCGGGGCCGGTGCTCCGCCATGAGCAGGGCGAGCGGTCCGGCGGGGAGGAGGAACGGCCCCTCGGGTACGGCCTGGAGTGGATCGCACATCGGCCACCCCATCAGTGTGAAATCTTGCGCTGTCCCGGTGAGTTCCTGCGGGCCGGGTGTCAGGGCGCGGGCCTCGTGGAGGTGGGCGCGTGCGCACGAAACCCTTCCGCTGGGCGGACGACCTCGCCGCCCTGCTGCGCCACCTCGACTTGAGGTCGTCCGCCGCCTTCACCATGCCGTTGCAGGGGTCGCCACGGAACGTGTGGAACTCCCAGCGGAAGTCGAACACCCCACGGACCCGCTCGGCCGCCTCCCTGACCCGCGCCACCAGTTCCTCGGCGATCTCGTCGGTGGCGTCGGCCACCGGCGCCCCGAGCGCCGCACCCGCCGCCATCACCGGCCGCACGTACACCACGGCGAGCAGCGCGTGCTGCCGCCGCGCCAAACCGGACGTAGAGGCCGCCGCGCGCAGTGAGGAGTCGGAGCCGCCCACTCCGACCACGATCACCTTCGGTCCGGCCGTGCCCCGTTCGAACAGAGTGGAGTGCTGTTCCGTCACGGCCCAGAGGCCATGGACCCCGGCACCGGCGGAGTGCTGGGCCGAGCGGGTGGAATCGTCCCGCCGCACCGGTGTCACCGAGGTCCGCCCGTCCCTCGGCGGGCGAGTGATGAATCATGCAAAATGATCAGTTGCTCACGCGGCGCCGAGCGCTGCTCGCCGGTATCGGCGCCGCCGTCGTGGGAGCGGCCGGCACGGCCGGAGTCCTCATGACGGGCGCCGGCACCGACGCGGTACGCCCCGCCGCGCCCGCCGCCGGAGGCCAGGCCGCCGGCCGCCCGCTCAAGCCCTCCGCGTACCGCCTCAGGCCCCTCACCGGCTACGGCCCGCCGAAGAGCGTGCCCCGCAGGACCCCGGTGCGGAGCGCACCGCTGCTGCGGGTGTCCGGACGGGGTCGCACCATGGTGCTGACCTTCGACGACGGACCCGACCCCCGCTACACCCCGGACATCCTCGACACGCTCACCGCGTACGACGTACGGGCGATGTTCTTCGTGTGCGGGGAAATGGCCTCCTACCACAAGGACCTGCTGGCCCGCATGTCCGACGAGGGGCATGTCGTCGGCAACCACACCTGGTCCCACCCCCTGCTCACCACTCTCTCCAGGAGCAGGATCCGCTCCGAGATGGAACGCACCAGCGACGTGATCGAGGACGGGTACGGCGAGCGCCCCCAGTGGTTCCGCGCGCCCTACGGGGCCTGGAACCGCGCCGCCTTCCAACTCGGCGCCGAACTCGGCATGGAACCCCTCGCTTGGACCGTCGACACCCTCGACTGGACGTCCCCGGGCACCCGCACCATCGTCGACCGGGTGGAGAACGGCGCCGCCCCCGGCGTCGTGGTGCTCTCGCACAACGCCGGGGGCGAGCGGTCCCAGAGCGTGCGGGCGCTGCGCGACTATCTGCCCGAGCTGCTGGACTCCGGCTACCAGGTCACCGTGCCCCGCCGGCAGTACACCTGACACCTGAGCGGGCGCCTGTCCCGGCCGGCCCCGTGCGTCCGGGCCGGCCCCGGTGGGCCGTCGCGGACGCTCCGCCCAACCCGGGCGGGACCCGCTCAGCGGACCTCGGCCAGTCGGGCGAAGACGACGACGTTGCCGTCGTAACCGTCCTGCTGGGTGAAACCGCCTCCGCAGGTGATGACCCGCAATTCCGCCGTGCCTTTCGAGTTGTAGACCCGGTCACCGGGAAAGTCGTTCTTCGCGAAGACCTCGACGCCGTAAATCTCGAACTCCGCGGTCTTTCCGTCCTTGCGTGCGATCTCGACGCGATCGCCCTTCTTCAGCGCGCCGAGCCCGTAGAAGACGGCTGGACCCCGGGCGTTGTCGACATGGCCGACCACGACCGCCGTGCCCTTCTCCCCGGGGGTGACGCCGCCGGTGAACCAGCCCGTCAGATTGGGGTCCTCGGGCGGTGGCGCGTCCACCCATCCCTCCGCGTCCAGACCCACCGCCATGACCGGCGCGTCGACCTGGATCGCCGGAATCCTGACCTGGCCCGGCACCGAGTACGGCAGCGGTGTCACCGAGTCGCCCGCGGTACCACCGGGCACCTGGCTGTCGGTGGCGGCCGCCACGGCGGGTTGCGGCGGCCCCACGTCGAACTCTCCCGAACCGTTCCGGATGAGCGCGAGGCCGGTGAGCAGAACCAGCGCTATCACGCCCCACGGAGCACGCCTCTTCCGCCGCGCCTCCTCTTCGATTTCCGCCGGTTCGAAAGTAGACATTCGCTTTTCCCCTCTCGGCACGGCCGTCGCCGCGTCACTTGCGCATGATGGAAACGCTAGGTGCCGCGCGCGCGACCGGCGACGGGGGAAAGGCGAACGGGTGGCCGGGCCGTCATTCAGTGCGCCATCCGGGGTTCCGCCGAACGGAGATCTCCTGACAGCCCGTGACCTGCGGTGATATCCGAATGCGTGAATGTGTGCGGGCGCCGCCTCACCGGGACGGACCATTGCCGAAATGCGCGCCGGGGCAACGCAACTGAGGGTCTTGAGGGGAGGCGCTTTCTCGCCGATCGACCGGGGACCGGCCCCGGGGTGCCTTCCGCGGAGGAACACATGCGCAAGTCACGTGCCCTGGCGTCCGCGGGCGCCGCCGTCGCCGTCCTCGGGCTCGCCGCCCCGGGCGCCCTCGCGGACGGCGGTCGGGGCTCCAGCCCGTCCAATATCGTCGCCCTGCCCAGCGTCATCGCCCGGGGCGGCCAGTTGACCATCACGGTCGACGGCTGCCCCGACGGCGGCCACGCGAGTTCCAACGCCTTTCCGAGGACCGGACTGTCGCCCATCCACGGGGGCGATGACAGCGCGAAGGGCACCGCCACCGTCCACTCCGACGCGCGCGCCGGCTCGTACGACATCACCGTGCACTGCTCCGGCCGGAGCCTGACCAGGCCGGTCGCCTTCACCGTCATCGGTGGGGTCCGCGGCGGCCTCGGCGGCAGCAGCACCGAAGGGGCGACCCCGACCGACATCGCCATCGGCGGCGGACTGGTGACCGCCGCGGTCGCCGCCGGAGGTGTCTTCTGGATGCGCCGCCGCGCCGAGAAGCGGATCTGAGTCCCAGTCCTTTCGGGCAGCCTTTTCTCGCATGTGTGACTTCAGGGCTGTGCCCCGGATCCCGCCCGGGCCCGGGGCACAGCCCCGAGGGTACTGAAAACCCGTCAGGCGGAGCCGTCCTCCGTGCCGTCGCGGCGGGCGAAGCGGTGCGCGGCGCCGACCGAACCCGCGATGAGCGCGGCACCGCGCCCGCTCTCGCCCTCGTGGTGCCCGTGGCGCCGTCACAGGTGAACCCCGCCCGGTGGGCAACGCCAGGCCCGGCGTCCCGGTCGACCTCCGTCCTCGCCCTGGAGCGATCCTTCGGAATGTGCGGCGGGAGCGACGCGTATCGCGTGCATGACGAGTCCTCCGGATCCCGAGGGGCAGCGGCGGACCTGTTCCGCTCGCGCCGGAAATACGCCTCGATGACCGAAACCCTAGAAAGCCGCACCGGGGCGCGCGATCGCAGTCGCGCTAACGGGGCATTCCTGTAGGCCGTGCGGGGGAACGCGTTGCGGCGGCCGGGGGACGCGCACGGCGTGGCGCACGCTCCCGTGGCGGGTGCCGTGGTGGGTGCCACGGTGGGGCCTGTCAGTCTCCGACGTGGGGGAACAGGAGGAGGAAAGGATCGGCCGGGGCGGCGAGACCCCGGCCGAAGGGCGCGTCGAAATCCCAGATCAGGAAGAGCAGGAAGGCGATCAACGCGGAGAACAGTCCGGCGAGGACCAGCTCACGGCCGGTGCGACGGATCTGCAGCGCGAAGATCATTCCGATGGTGATGACGGCCCCGGCGATCAGCCCGAACCACACCACGCCCGGCATGGTCTCCTCGGCCGACTCCGCCCGCGCGGCGCGCGCCTGGTCGGCGGCGGACACCTGGTCGACGAGCGGCTGATAGGCCTGCGCCTCGAAGTCCGTCCGCGGTTCGTAGTCGGTGACGTCCCGGCGGACCCGGTCGAGGAGGTCCGTCCCGCGTTCGGTGACCCGGCCGTCGTCGGCCATGACACGCCACTCGGTGGTGACGACGTGTCCGACATAGGCGTTGACATCGTCCCGGATGCGATCGCGGACGTCGGCCGGATAGATCCGTACCCGCTCCGAGATCTCGTGCAGCGCCACCGCCTCCGCCCGCACATGCTCCTGCGCCGCGCCGCGGCCCTCCCAGACGCCGGCGATGGCCAGGCCCAGGACGATGGCGTACACCACGCCGATCCACATCGTCATGTACTCGATGACGTCCGGGGTCTCGCTGGGGTCCTCGTCGTCGGCGGCCGTGCGGTGGCGTACGAGAGTGATGACGACCACCACGACGCAGACGGCCAGCATCGCGAGGGTGAGAACAAGCCATTCCGGCAAGAGGTGCCTCCACGGCGGACAGGCCCTGGGCGGGCACTCGGGTTCAGCGGGGTCGCAGCGCGGCGACGGCGACCACGGCGGGCGTGGTGATGAGCAGGACGAAGGTGAGGGGCGACGTGGCGCCGCCGGAAGGCCGTTCGGCCGGGGGTGCCGCCCGGTACCGCGGATAGCGCACGGGCGTCGCGGACGGAGGTGGCGTGGGTGCGGGGGTGGCCGAGGGCGCCGGGACGGGCGAGGGGCGCGGCGCCGGAGTGGACGTGGGGGTGGGAGCGGGAGTGGGGGCCGGACGGGCGGGCGGCGCGGGGCGGACCCGACGCGGAGGCGGCGGAGGCGGCGGTTCGGGCTTCGCCGTGGGGGTGGGCTTCGGTGTCGGAGAAGGCGGCGAGGGTGGGGGAGCGGGTGGTGGCGGGGTCGGCATGGGTTCGGGCGGGGGAGAGGGTGTGGGCGTGGGCGGTGGCGGCGCGGGGGGTGAACAGGGCGGAGGGAGCGGCCAGGTCGCGCTGCCGGCGACCGCCACCGCCTCCGTTCCCCCGGTCCCGTCGAGGCGTAGGCGCAGGCGTCGGCCGTCGCCGCGCCCGGGGCGCCGACGACTGTCCAGGCGAGCGTCGCCACCGCCAACGCGCGTGCGGCGCGTGCGGATCGGGTCGGTACAAGTCCTTGCACGACGAAGATCATGAGCCGGGACACGCCGGGACACGCGCGAGTCCCGGGTGAATGCCCCGATGGAGGTAGATCCGTCATCTCCCGGTTGGTTCGGGCCGATCACCCGTTGGGGAACGACGTACTGACGTGCGATGCGGCAGGGAGGCACGCAGGCGGATCGGGGCGGAAGTGCGGGTTCCGGAAAAATATGAGCCGCCGTTGAACACGGCAGGTGCCCTCGTGCGTACTCCACGTCGAGCGGCGGCGCAGTAGGGCGCTGCAACACCCTTGCGATGATCTGGAGTTGAGATGAAGACCTCCTGGCGGACCGCCTCACTGGTGGTGAGCGCCGCGGCGGTGCTGACGCTGACGACGGCGTGCGGTCAGGACACCGCGCCGCCGGCCAGCAGTCAGAACGTCGGCGCCTCGGCCGCGCCCGGGGACCTCGGGGGCATCGACACGGGGGCCGGTGCGGAGTCGTCCGAGGCCCCCGTGGGCGGCGCGGGCACGCTGGGCGTCGCCACCAACGCCGAACTCGGCAAGCTGGTGACGGACGAACTCGGGCTCACCCTCTACCGCTTCGACCAGGACACCGCGCAGCCCCCCAAGTCCAACTGCGAGGGCGACTGCGCCAAGACCTGGCCCCCGGTGCTCGCCGACGACGCCAAGGCCGGAGAGGGCATCGACAAGTCACTGCTGGGCGAGCTCACCCGGGCGGACGGCACCAAGCAGCTCACCGTCGGCGGCTGGCCCGCCTATCGCTACGTCAAGGACGTCAACGCCGGCGACGTCGAGGGCCAGGGCGTGGGCGGCAAATGGTTCGGGCTGACCCCCGAGGGCAAGAAGGCGCAGGCGGCCGACCAGCCAGGCCTGTCCACCCGCAAGGATCCCGAACTCGGTGAGATCGTCGTCGACAAGGACGGCATGACGGTCTACCGCTTCATGAAGGACGAGGCCTGGCCGAAGCCGGTCTCCGCCTGCACCGGCGCGTGCCTGGAGAAGTGGCCGGTGGTGGCGCCGGTCGACATCAATGACACCAAGGGCATCCGGAAGAAGAACTACATGGTCTTCACCCGCCCGGACAACGGTGCCGACCAGCAGACGATCGGCTGCTGGCCGATCTACACCTTCGCCGGTGACAAGGCCGCGGGTGACACCAACGGCCAGGGGGTCGGCGGCACCTGGTACGCCGTGCGGCCGAACGGAGAGCCGGTCGGCGCGCCGAAGAAGTAGCGAAGTAGCAGCGACCTCCCCGGGCGCCGTCCATTTCCGGCGCGCCACCCCTCGGTCCGCCTCTCCGCGGGATACGGAGAGGCGGACCGTTTTGCCGTGATTGACCAGAAGTCACGGAATTTCCCGTGGTTTTCCCCGCTACTCCTCCCCGTGCCCGTTTCTTCGTCGGGTCCGCTTCACACGTGCCGGAACTCTCCGGAATGCCGCGGGCGCTTTTCGTAGTGTGTCCACGAGTGTCGATTCGGCACATGCCGCGGGCAGTGACCGGGAACGGATGGTCAATTTCCGTTTCAGGTCGCTCCTTTGGCAGGCGATCAGTAGCCTCGGCTCGAACACCGGATCGCCTACGCTGTGGAGAGATACATGGAGCGTCCCGCCTGGGCCCCACGGAGCATCGACATCACGGTGCCCAGTGTTTCCCGGATGTACGACTACTACCTGGGCGGTTCGCACAACTTCGAGGTCGACCGGGAAGCGGCCCGCAGGGCCATGGAGTTCATGCCGGGACTCCCCAAGACCATGCAGGCGAACAGGGCGTTCCTGCGCCGGGCGGTACGTTTCGCGGTCGGCGAGGGCATCACCCAGTTCCTGGACATCGGCTCCGGCATCCCGACGTTCGGCAACGTCCACGAGGTGGCGCAGACGGCCGTTCCCGGCGCACGGGTGGTCTACGTCGACCACGACCCGGTGGCCGTCGCGCACAGCCAGGCCGTTCTCGAAGGCAACGACGACGCTGGCGTCGTCGCAGGCGACCTCCGAAAGCCCCGGGACATTCTGGCGAGTTCTGAGGTGGGGCGCCTGATCGACCTGAATCGGCCGGTGGCGCTGCTGCTCGTTGCCGTACTGCACTTCGTGGAGGACACGGACGACCCGTACGCGGCAGTGGCCGAACTGCGCGAGGCCCTCGCGCCCGGCAGTATGCTGATGCTCACCCATGCCTCGTACGAGGAAATCCCGTTGCCGCCGGAGCGGGCCGGTGGCGCGGTGGACGTGTACAAGGACATCCGCAACCCGTTGATCATGCGCTCGCGTGACGAGATCGCGCGGTTCTTCGAGGGGTACGACATGGTGGAACCCGGACTGGTGCCGATGCCGCGGTGGCGGCCGGACACCGCACCGGAGGACGAGGATCCCTACGAGCTCTCCGGCCTCGCGGGCGTGGGGCGTACCGCGTGAGCGCGGAGCCGGACGGGCCGGAGGGCAGACTGCGCCGGTTCGCGACGATCTGGAGCCGGGCGGTCTTCCCGGTGACCTCGACGTCGTCGACCCGACCCGAGTTCGAGGAGCAACTGCTCCCGCTGGCCCGGCGATTGAGCGAAGCGCTGCTGGCCAGGGCCTTCGACCCGGACGCCGGCCAGGCGGTCGGCGCCGCCCTGGTCCAGGCACACTGCACCGATCCGGAGGCGCTCAGCCGGACCCTGGACTGCGTGGACGCCTACCTCGTCCTGTACTGCGGCGGGGACGGCGACCGCGAGGGTCTGCGGGCGCGCAGCGCCAGGCTGCAGCACGCCATGGCCGCCGGGTTCGCGCGGGCACTGCGGGAGCGGACGCTGGCCGAGCAGGAGGCCATCGCCCAGGCCGCCCTGGAGGCGCAGGGAGCGGTGGCGCAGGCCCTGCACGCCACCGAAGCCAGGTTCCGCGCGGTCTTCGAAGGCGCGGCGATAGGAATCGGCATCGCCGACCTCGACGGCAACGTCCTGCAGGTCAACGGCGCCCTCCGGCGCATGTTCGGCCTGTCCGAACAGAGCCTGCGCAGCCGCAACGTCAGGGAGTGGACGCACCCCGACGACCCCCCGCAGACCTGGAACCTCTACGACGAGCTGGTACGCGGCGACCGCGAGCACTACCACCTCGAGAAGGCGTTCTACCGCCCCGACGGAACGGCCCTGTGGACCAATCTGACGGTGTCCCTGCTGCGCGACGCCGACGGCGAACCGCAGTACCAGCTCGCACTGATGGAGGACACCACCGAGCGGCGGCTGCTCAACCTCCGGCTGCGCTACGAGGCCACCCATGACGCGCTCACCGGCCTGCCCAACCGCACGTTCTTCTTCGAGCGGCTGGAGAAGGCGCTCAGCGCCGGCTCCGGACAGCGCTTCGGCCTGTGCTACCTCGACCTGGACGGCTTCAAGACCGTCAACGACAGTCTCGGGCACGCCGCGGGCGACCGGTTGCTCGTCGAGGTCGCCGACCGGCTCCAGTCCTGCGCCACCGCGCCCGGCGAGATGGTCGCCCGGCTCGGCGGCGACGAGTTCGTGGCGCTGACCACAGGCCCCGACACCGAGCACACGGTCGACGAGCTCGCCGCCCGCATCATGAACGCGCTGCTCGCCCCCATCGGCGTCGACGGCCGCGACCTGACCGTGCGCGGCAGCATCGGCGTCGTCGAGGGACCGGCCGGGGAACGCAGCCCGGCGGAGGTGCTGCGCAGCGCCGACATCACCATGTACCGGGCCAAGTCGGCGGGTGGCAACCGCTTCGAGCTGGCCGATCCGGAGTCCGACGCCCGCGCCATCACCCGGCACGGACTCACCACGGCACTGCCCGCGGCCCTGGAGCGGGGCGAGTTCTTCATCGAGTACCAGCCGCTGGTCCACCTCGGCGACGGCAGCGTTCGGGGCGCCGAGGCGCTGGTGCGCTGGCTGCACCCGCAGCACGGCGTGCTGTCCCCGGACCGGTTCATCCCGCTCGCCGAACACACCGGACTGATCGTCCCGCTGGGCCGCTGGGTGCTCGAGCAGTCGGTGCGCCAGGCTCGCGCGTGGCAGGAGCGGCACGGCGGCGCGGAGGCGTTCGGCCCGCTGCGCGTCAACGTGAACCTCTCGCCCTGCCAGCTCACCCACCCCGGCCTGGTCCAGGACACCGTCGACATTCTGGAGCGCACCGGTGTCGAGCCGGACGCGCTGTGCCTGGAGGTGACCGAGTCGGCGCTGATCGGCGCGGACGACGACCTGCTGAAGCCGCTGCGCCGGCTGGCGGAGATGGGCGTGGACATCGCCCTGGACGACTTCGGCACCGGCTACTCCAACCTCGCCAACCTGCGCCGCCTCCCGGTGAGCGTCCTCAAGCTGGACCGCTCCTTCACCCAGAGCATGCAGCAGTTCCCGGCCGACCCGGTCGACCTCAAGATCGTCGAGGGGATCGTCTCCCTGGCCCACAGCCTCGACCTCGCCGTCACGGTGGAGGGGGTGGAGACGGGGGCGCAGGCCGAGCAGCTCCGCATACTCGGCTGCGACACGGCGCAGGGCTGGTACTACGCCCGCCCCGGCCCACCGGAACGCCTGCACGACCTGGCCCTGGCCAACGCGACGGGCTGACGCGGCACCGCCCGTACCGGCCGCCGACCGGTACCACTGCCGACCGTGCGGACGCCGCGCGCCGTGCACCCGCGGGAACCTCAAGGCGGCTCCCAAGCCGTGAGCTCGCGGTTCGAGGGTGCTGCCGGAGTTGCCGGAGCTGCCGGAGCTGCGGGGAGGGCGACGGGTGGGCCGGCCCACCGGCTCACCGCTCCAGGAGCATCCGCTGCAGTTCCCGGGCCGCGCGGGGCGGAGCCACGTCGCTGCGGTGGGCCAGGGCGATGGTGCGGTGGAGGCCGGGGCGTGCCAGGGGTGTGACCCGCAGGCCCTGTCCGGACCGTGCGGCGACCATGTGGGGCACCACGGCGACGCCCAGCCCCGCCCGCACGAAGCCCAGCACGGCGTCCATCTCCCCGCCCTCCACCGCGAAGTCCGGTTCGAAGCCCTCCGCGCGGCACGCGGCCACGGTCAGCTCCCGCAGGTCGTAGCCGTGCCGGAACATCACCAGCCGCTCGCCCTCCAGATCGGCGACGCGCACGGTGCGGCGGCCCCGGCCGGGCTGAGGGGCGTCGGGGGAGGACACCACCACCAGGTCCTCGCGCAGCAGCTCCACCGTGGTGAGGGCGGGGGAGGGGGTCGGCAGGGGCAGGACGACCAGGGCCAGATCGAGCGCACCACGGGCCAGCTCCCGTACCAGGTCGTGGGAGCCGCCCTCCTCGACCAGCAGCCGGACGCCCGGGTAGCGGTCGTGGAAGGCGCGCAGCACGTCCGGCAGCAGACCGGTGCACAGGCTCGGCGTCGCCCCCAGCCGTACCCGGCCGCTGCGCAGCTGCACCAGCTCCTGCACCTCGTGCCGGGCCGTGTCGGCGTCGGCCAGGATGCGCCGCGCCAGCGGCAGCAGCGCCTCGCCCGCATCGGTCAGCGTGATGTTGCCGCGCGCCCGCAGGAACAGGTCCGCTCCCAGCTCCCGCTCCAGCGCCTTGATCTGCTGCGAGAGGGACGGCTGCGCGACATGGACCATTTCGGCGGCCCGGGTGAAGTGCCGGGTCTCGGCGACCGCCACGAAGTACTGGAGCTGCTGGAACTGCATGAGCCCAGCATAGACCTTCTATAGGTGCTGTCTATGGAAACGAGCTGGACCATGTCTTGGACCGATGGGGTCCTTTGGCCCTAGCGTGTGGTGACATGGCTCTGGCAACGCAGACGGACCGACGGCCGTCCATCGCACGCACTGTGTGGGACTCGACCGTCGGCAAGAAGACAGTGATGGCCGTCAGCGGCCTGATCATGCTGCTCTACCTGGTCGCCCACATGATCGGCAACCTGAAGATCTACTTCGGGGCCGTCGAGTTCAACGAGTACGCACACTGGCTGCGCACCATGGGCGAGCCCCTCCTGCACTACGAGTGGGCGCTGTGGGTGGTCCGGGTCGTGCTCCTCGTCGCGGTCGTCGCTCACGCCGTCTCCGCGTACCAGCTCAGCCGCCGCGACATCAAGGCGCGCCCCAGCAAGTACGTCCACAAGAAGGCGCGGACCAGTTACGCCACGCGCACCATGCGCTGGGGCGGGATCATCCTCGGCCTCTTCATCGTCTGGCACATCCTCGACCTGACCACCGGCACCGTGCACTCCGGCGGCTTCGAGACGGGCAAGCCCTACCAGAACGTCGTGGACACCTTCTCCACCTGGTATGGAAACGTCATCTACATCGTCGCGGTGCTCGCCCTCGGAATGCACATCCGGCACGGCTTCTGGAGCGCCGCCCAGACCCTCGGCGTCGGCAGCCGCACCCGTGACCGCGCGCTCAAAGCCGTCGCCAACGTCCTCGCGCTGCTGCTCACGCTCGGCTTCGTCGCCGTACCCGTGGGCGTCATGACCGGAGTGGTGAGCTGATATGACTACCTATGCCGAGTATGTGACCGGTGAGCCGGTCGCCGACACCAAGGCCCCGTCCGGGCCGATCAACGAGCGCTGGGACACCCGCCGCTTCGAGGCCAAGCTGGTCAACCCCGCCAACCGGCGCAAGCAGACCGTCATCGTCGTCGGAACCGGCCTGGCCGGCGGCTCCGCCGGTGCCACGCTCGCCGAACAGGGCTACCGCGTCGTCCAGTTCTGCTATCAGGACTCCCCGCGCCGCGCCCACTCCATCGCCGCGCAGGGCGGCATCAACGCGGCGAAGAACTACCGCAACGACGGCGACTCCGTGCACCGCCTGTTCTACGACACCGTCAAGGGCGGCGACTTCCGCTCGCGCGAGTCCAACGTGCACCGTCTCGCGCAGGTCTCCGTCGAGATCATCGACCAGTGCGTCGCCCAGGGCGTGCCGTTCGCCCGCGAGTACGGCGGCCTGCTCGACACCCGATCCTTCGGCGGTGTCCAGGTGTCCCGCACCTTCTACGCCCGCGGCCAGACGGGCCAGCAGCTCCTCCTCGGCGCCTACCAGGCGCTGTCCCGGCAGATCGCCGCCGGGAACGTGGAGATGCACCCGCGCACCGAGATGCTCGACCTCATCGTCATCGACGGCCGGGCGCGCGGGATCGTCGCCCGGGACCTGGTCACCGGGAAGATCGACACCTATTTCGCCGACGCCGTCGTCCTCGCGACCGGCGGCTACGGCAACGTCTTCTACCTGTCGACGAACGCCATGAACTCCAACGCGACCGCCGTCTGGCGGGCGCACCGGCGCGGCGCGTACTTCGCCAACCCCTGCTTCACCCAGATCCACCCCACCTGCATCCCGCGCACCGGCGACCACCAGTCCAAGCTGACGCTGATGAGCGAGTCGCTGCGCAACGACGGCCGTATCTGGGTGCCGAAGGCGAAGGGCGACGACCGCCCGCCGAACAAGATCCCCGAGGACGAGCGCGACTACTACCTGGAGCGCATCTACCCGTCCTTCGGCAACCTCGTCCCCCGCGACATCGCCTCCCGCGCCGCGAAGAACGTCTGCGACGAGGGCCGGGGCGTCGGCCCCGGCGGCCAGGGCGTCTACCTCGACTTCGCCGACGCCATCAAGCGGATGGGCCGCAAGGCGGTCGAGGCCAAGTACGGCAACCTCTTCGACATGTACCAGCGGATCACCGACGAGGACCCGTACCGGGTACCGATGCGGATCTACCCCGCGGTGCACTACACGATGGGCGGCCTGTGGGTCGACTACGACCTCCAGACCACCGTCCCCGGCCTGTTCGCCATCGGTGAGGCCAACTTCTCCGACCACGGCGCCAACCGCCTCGGCGCCTCCGCGTTGATGCAGGGCCTGGCGGACGGCTACTTCGTCCTCCCGGCCACCATCAACGACTACCTCGCCCGCAACCCGCACAAGGACGAGGTCAACGCCGGCCACCCGGCGGTGCGGGAGGTGCTGACCGAGACCGAGGAACGGCTCAACCTTCTGCTGTCCGTGGACGGCGACCGCACCCCCGACTCCTTCCACCGCGAACTCGGCGAACTCATGTGGGAGTTCTGCGGCATGGCCCGTACCGAGTCGGGCCTGCGTAAGGCGCTGGAGCGCATCCCGCAGATCCGCGAGGAGTTCTGGCGGCGGATCAAGGTGCCCGGCACCGGCGAGGAGTTCAACCAGTCGCTGGAGCGGGCCAACCGCATCGTCGACTACCTGGAGCTCGCCGAGCTGATGTGCCTCGACGCGCTGCACCGCTCCGAATCCTGCGGCGGCCACTTCCGTGAGGAGTCCCAGAGCCCCGAGGGCGAGGCGGCCCGCAAGGACGAGGAGTTCTCCTACGCCGCCGCCTGGGAGTTCACCGGCACCGGCGAAGCCCCCACCCTGCACAAGGAAGACCTCGTCTTCGAGTACGTCCACCCCACTCAGCGGAGCTACGCATGAAGCTCACCCTGCGCGTCTGGCGGCAGAAGAATGCCGACGCCGACGGCGCCATGTCCACGTACGAGGTGGACGGCATCTCGCCCGACATGTCCTTCCTGGAGATGCTCGACACCCTCAACGAGGAACTCACCCTCAAGGGTGAGGACCCCGTCGCCTTCGACCACGACTGCCGCGAGGGCATCTGCGGCGCCTGCTCGCTGGTCATCAACGGCGACGCCCACGGTCCCGAGCGCACCACCACCTGCCAGCTGCACATGCGGTCCTTCAAGGACGGCGACACCATCGACGTCGAGCCGTGGCGGGCGTCGGCCTTCCCGGTGGTGAAGGACCTCGTCGTGGACCGGTCGGCGTTCGACCGGATCATCCAGGCCGGCGGCTACGTCAGCGTCCCCACCGGCTCCGCGCCCGAGGCGCACGCCACGCCGGTGCCGAAGCCGGACGCGGACCTCGCCTTCGAGCACGCCGAGTGCATCGGCTGCGGCGCCTGCGTCGCGGCCTGCCCGAACGGGGCGGCGATGCTCTTCACCGCGGCGAAGATCAACCACCTCAACGTGCTGCCGCAGGGCGCGCCCGAGCGTGAGACCCGGGTGCTCGACATGGTGGCGCAGATGGACGAGGAGGGCTTCGGCGGCTGCACCCTCGCCGGCGAGTGCGCCACCGCCTGCCCGAAGGGCATCCCGCTGACCTCCATCGCCGGGATGAACAAGGAGTGGCTGCGGGCCACGCGCAAGGGGCCGGCCGGTAACCACCGGGCGGGCAGCGGGAAAGCGTTCGCCAGGGGGCGGACGGCGGGACCGGGAGTGGTGCTCATCCCCGGTCCCGTTTGCCGTCCGGGTGATGCCTGGCATTCAGCATCCCCACATCCGCACTCCCGGCTCACGTCACGTACACGCCAACCGGCACAGGCAGAAACAAGGGGGAGTCCCCACCTTCCCCGCTCCGGCGCGTGACCAGGAGAGAGCCATGACCGGCGTGCTGACCGCAGCCCACCCCGCGAAGCCCGCGGCACCCACCCGCTACACCGTCACCCTCGCCCGCGACGAGGAGGACGTGCGCGCCGCCCAGCGACTGCGGCACGACGTCTTCGCCGACGAGCTGGGCGCCCTGCTGTCCACCCCCCAGCCGGGCCTGGACGTCGACCCCTTCGACGCCTACTGCGACCACCTGCTCGTCCGCGAGGAGGTGAGCGGCCAGGTCGTCGGCACCTACCGGCTGCTGCCGCCGGAGCGCGCCGCGGTCGCCGGACGCCTGTACGCCGAGAACGAGTTCGACCTCGGCGCGCTCGCCCCGATCCGGCCGGGCCTCGTCGAGGTCGGCCGCTCCTGCGTGCACCCCGACCACCGCGACGGCGCGGTCATCGGCCTCATCTGGGCCGGCATCGCCCGCTACATGGTCGACCAGGGCCACGCGTGGCTGGCGGGCTGCTGCTCCATCCCGCTCGCCGACGGGGGCGCGCTCGCCTCCGCCACCTGGGACCGGGTGCGGGGCAAGCACCTCGCTCCCGAGGAGTACCGCGTCCGCCCCCTGCTCCCGTGGCGGACGAACCCCGGGGCACCTGCGGTGCCCGCGGCCCGCACCGAGCTGCCCGCCCTGCTGCGCGGCTACCTCCGGCTCGGCGCCTGGGTCTGCGGCGAGCCCGCGCACGACGTGGACTTCGGCGTCGCCGACCTGTACGTACTGCTGCCGATGGACCGGGTGAACCCGCGCTACCTGCGGCACTTCCTCTCCCTCGTACCGGCCTGATGAGCGCCTGGCTGCCCGCCGCGCCCTGCACCCCGAGCGGCTGTGTGGAGCCGACGAGGGCCGCGACGGGCGTACCGAAGGCGGTGCTGCGGCTGACGGCGGTCGCCGTCCTGGTCCTCGCCGGGGTGGCGCTGCTGCCGATCGGGCGGCGGGTCCCGGCGGGGCTGGTGGGCCGCTGGTGCCGGTGGATCGTGCGGGCCGCCGGAGTCCAGGTGCGTGTCATCGGCGCCGCCACCCCCACCGGCGGGCTGCTCCTCGTCGCCAACCACATCTCCTGGCTCGACATACCGCTGCTGAGCGCGGTCCGCCCGGCCCGCATGCTGGCCAAGTCCGAGATACGGCGATGGCCGGTGGCCGGGCCGCTGGTGGGACGCAGTGGCGTTCTGTTCATCGACCGTGACCGCTTGCGCGCCCTGCCGGACACGGTCACCCGGATCGCCGGGGCGCTGCGCGAGGGCGCGGCGGTCGCCGCCTTCCCCGAGGGCAGCACCTGGTGCGGCCGCCGGCAGGGCTCCTTCCGCCGGGCCGTCTTCCAGGCGGCGCTGGACGCCGGGGTCCCGGTCCAGCCGGTCCGCATCCACTACCGGAGCGCGCACGGAACACCGGCCACCGCCGCGGCCTTCGTCGGCGACGACACCCTGTTCGCGTCCCTGTGGCGGGTGGTCTCGGCCCGCGGTCTGGTCGCCGAGGTCGAGATACGGGCCGCGATCGCGTCGGGTAGCCACCCCGACCGCCGCGCCCTGGCCGCCGCCGCGCAGCCGCCGGCGGCCGGCGACTTCGGGCGGGAACATCCGGTCGAAGACGTGCGGGGGCGGCCACCAGAAGTGAGCGCTGTCGAAAGTTAAGTGCACTTTGTCCCTTACGTGAAGTTTCCACGGTGCTGACGAGGACATCCGGACGGGAGCGACACCTGAAAGGAGGGTGAGGCCAGATGATCACCCGCGATGAGGTCAAGATCCTCCTGGATCACCCCGTCTACGACGGCGAGGGCAACAAGATCGGTGAGGCCAAGCATGTCTTCTTCGACGACATGAGTGGCCGCCCCGAGTGGGTGAGTGTCAAGACGGGCATGTTCGGCTCCAGCGAGTCGTTCATTCCCATCCGTGACGCCGAACTGGTGGAGGACCACCTCGAAGTCCCGTACCTCAGGGACAAGGTCAAGGGCGCGCCCGAGGTCGACGTCGACTCGCAGGGCCACCTGTCGGAGTCGGAGGAGCACCGGCTGTACGAGTACTACGGCATCGACTGGAGCGGTGTGCTGCGCGACGACACCGGGCGTTCCGGCGAGGGCCTCGGTGACCGTCGCCCCGGCATGGGCAAGGCAGGAACGGCCGGCGCGGCGGGCGCCGCCGGCGCGGCGGGTGCGGCCGGCATGTCGGGCACGACCGGAAAGGCCGGGACGCCGGGCACGACGGGGACAGCGGGCGCCGCTGGAACAGCCCGCACGACGGGCAGGGACCGGACGACGACCACGGCGGCAGCCGGCGCCGCGGGAACGTCGGCGACGACCGGGAAGGCAGGCAGGACCACCGAGCGTGGTGGGCCCGGCGCCGACTCCATGACGCGCATGGAAGAGGAGATGCACGTCCGCGTCGAGCGACGCGAGACCGGACGGGCCAGGCTGCACAAGTACGTCGTGACGGAGGAGGTCGAGCAGACCGTGCCGGTGCGCCACGAGGAGGTGCACGTGGTGCGCGAGCCGATCGCGGAGGCCGACCGCGAGGCCGCGCTCTCCGGCGCGGAGATCGGCGAGGCCGACTACGAGGTCACGCTGCACGAGGAGCGCCCCGTCGTGGAGACCAGGGCGGTACCCGTGGAACGGGTGCGGCTGACCATGGAGGAGCGCATCGAGAACGAGACCGTACGCGGCCGGGTCCGCAAGGAGCGCATCGAGAGCGAGGGAGTGCCGGACGACATCATGCGGAGCGACGAAGCGACCCGGCGCGGCCGCGACGTTCCGCGGCGCGGCCGCGGCTGACCGGGCGGAACCGCGTGCGCGCCTGCGAGGCAGCTCACCGGCGCGCCGCGCCGCCGCCCGTCCCCGGGACACCGGCGAGCCCGGCGAGCCGCCGGTAGGAGTCCAGCAGGGCCGTACGGTCGTGGGTACTGGTGGTGACCAGGACCTCCTGGGCGCCCGTCTCCTTCAGCACCGTCTCCAGTTCGTCGGCCACCTGCTCCTCGGTGCCGGCGATGTGGCCACTGAGCCCGGACTCGTACAGGCCGCGCTCCTTGGCCGTCATGGGGAGCGACTCGACGCGCTCGGCGGGCGGCAGCGGCGGGAAGGTGCCGCGGGTCCGGGAGTGCGCCATCGACCAGGCCTCCGGAACCAGCAGCCGGTGGGCCTGTTCGGGCGTGCCGGCCACGGCGACCGTGCCGGAGATCACCACGTACGGCTCGCTCGCCCATGCGGACGGGCGGAACCGGGCGCGGTAGTCGTCGATGCCGCGGAGCATCCGGTCGCGGCCGCGCAGGTCGCCGATGACCATCGGCAGACCCGCGCGAGCGGCGATCGCCGCACCCTCACCCATGGCGAGCACGAACGGGGGCACGGCCAGTCCCTCGGCCGGGCGGGCGTGCACCCCGGTGGGGGAGGTGCCGCGGAACCAGCCGAGCAGCTCGTCGATCTGGGCGCCGAAGTCCTCGGCGTCGTCCTTGCCGCGGCCCAGGGCCTTGCGCACCCCGTCGGTGAAGCCGACCGAGCGGCCCAGGCCCATGTCCACCCGTCCCGGGAAGAGGGACTCCAGCACCCCGAACTGTTCTGCCACGACGAGTGGTTGATGGTTGGGCAGCATGACCCCGCCGGTCCCGACACGGATCGTCCCGGTCGCCGCGGCGACGGCGGCGGCCAGCACCGCCGGCGCGGAGCCGGCGACCCCGGGCACGCCGTGGTGCTCGGAGACCCAGAACCGGTGGTAGCCGAGCCGCTCCACCTCCCGCGCCAGCCGCACGGTGTCACGCAGCGCCTCGGCACCGGTGTGTCCCTCACGGGTACGGGAACGGTCGAGGACGGAGAAACGGGTGCGGGCGATCAGCGGAGTCACACCCGGTTCAACGCCTGGTCCGCCACCGCATTCCCCCTGTCTAGGCTGGGCGGTGTGACCGACAGTGAAAAGCGCCCGCTCGCCGTGTTCGACCTGGACAACACCCTCGCGGACACCGCACACCGGCAGCGGTTCCTGGAGCACAGGCCGCGCGACTGGGACTCCTTCTTCGCCGCCGCGCCCCACGATCCGCCCCTCGCCGAGGGCATCGCGCTGGTGCGCGAGAGCGCGCGGGAGTGCGAGATCGTCTACCTCACCGGGCGTCCGGAGCGCTGCCGGCGCCACACGCTGGACTGGCTGACCGCCCACGGGCTGCCCGAAGGGCCGGTCCACATGCGCGGCGACGCCGACCGGCGGCCCGCCCGGTACACCAAACTCGCGATCCTGCGACGCCTCGCCCGCACCCGGGAGATCCGGATGCTCGTGGACGACGACGAACTGGTCTGCGCGGACGCCCGACGGGCCGGGTTCACCATCGTGCACGCCCGCTGGACGGCCCCGTCGGGGGAGCTGAAGGCGGCGCAGGAGCGGGAGGGGCGGACCTGACGTCTCCCCCTCCCGCAGGTGCGTACCGGGGCCCCGTGCCTCCTCACGTACCGCTTCCGCTCCGGTACGGGGCCGTTCTCCTCCGGAGCAGGCTCAGTCCGTTTCCTCCAGGCGGAAGCCGACCTTCAGGCCCACCTGCCAGTGCGCGATCCGGCCCTCCTCGATCTGACCGCGCACCTGGGTCACCTCGAACCAGTCCAGGTTGCGCAGGGTCTGCGAGGCGCGCTCGACGCCGTTGCGGACGGCCTGGTCCACGCCGTCGGGCGAGGTGCCGACGATCTCCGTGACCCGGTAGATGTGGTCCGACATGCGGGTGCTCCTCTCGACGGCGGCTCCCACCGGTACGCGGGACGCCTCTTGGTGTCACACGTCACTCCACCGTGCCTCAGGCCGTGGCGTACCGCGAGACGTCGACCGCTCCGGTCCTCGATGTCCGCCGGTCACCCGACCCCTTGACCCCCGAATTGGTCCATACCAATATGCGGGGCACCCGTGCGAGCCCCCACGCTCGCCCCCACGCCGGGCCCTTCGCCCTGTCCGTCAGACAGAAACAGGACCCCTCGTGAGACGTCGCCCGCTCGCCCTCGTCTGTGTGTCCGTCCTCCTCCTCGGCGGCTGCGGCCTCTTGCCGGGGGGCAAGGGACACGAACGGCAGACCCTCACCGTGTGGTTGATGCGGCACAGCGCGTCACAGGAGTTCCTGGACCGCTTCACCGAGGACTTCGAGCGCACCCACACCGACCTGGCCCGCACGAGGGACTACGTCCCCGACAAGACCACCCTCGCCGACGCCGTGGCCGAGGAGGAGGGGGGCCGCGGCCATGGCGGCCGGAGCCGCACAGGGCCGGGCGACCCCCAGTACCCCCGAGTGGGGCGCGGTCGAGGCGGACAACCCGATCAAGGAGTACATGACGAAGGTGCTCACCGGGGCCGACCCCGCCACGGAGGCCGAACGCGCCTCACGGCGCATCACCGAAGCCCTGGACCTCGACCCGCAGTGAAGCTCTACGTCAACGCGCCACGCTCAGCGACAGCGCGAACCGCTCCTCCTCGTCCGTCCACCATCGGGCCAACTCCAGCCCCGCGACACCAAGTTCCTCCCGTACGCCCTCCTTGCGGAACTTCGCCGAGATTTCGGTGCGCAGTTCCTCGCCCGCGCCGAAGTCGACGGCGAGGCCGAGCGCGGGCACCTTCACCGTCTGCGCCCCGCGCGAGCGCAGCCGCATCTCGACCCACTCGCGCTCGGCGTCCCACACGGCCACATGGTCGAAGGCGGCAGGATCGAAGTCGGCGCCCAACTCCCGGTTGATCACGGTCAGGACGTTCTTGTTGAAGGCGGCCGTCACCCCGGCCGCGTCGTCGTACGCCCGGACCAGTACCTTCTCGTCCTTGACCAGGTCCGTGCCCAGCAGCAGCGCGTCACCCGGGGCGAGCAGCCCGCGGACGGAGGCGAGGAAAGCGGCCCGCTCGGCGGGCAGCAGATTGCCGATCGTGCCCCCGAGGAACGCCACGAGGCGCGGGCCCGGGGTGTCGGGCAGCGTCATCCGGCCGGTGAAGTCGGCGATCAGCGCGTGCACGGCCAGGCCCGGCCGCTCGGCGACGAGCGCCTGCCCCGCCCGGGTCAGGGCGCTCTCACTGACGTCGACGGGGACGTAGGTGTGCAGCCCGGTCAGGGCGTCGATCAGGTGGCGGGTCTTCTCCGAGGAACCGGAGCCCAGTTCGATCAGGGTGCGGGCACCGGCCGCCGCGGCGATCTCACCGGAGCGGGCGAGCAGGATCTCGCGTTCGGCGCGCGTCGGATAGTACTCGGGCAGCTCGGTGATCTCTTCGAACAGCTCACTGCCGTACGCGTCGTAGAACCACTTCGGCGGCAGCGTCCTGGGCCTGCCGTTCAGGCCCTGGAGGACGTCGGCGCGCAGGGCTGCGTCGGTGGCGTCCTCGGGCAGGGTGCGGGTGAGCAGGAAGGGACTCACGTGCGGGGCTCCTTCGGGGGTGCTGATGGGTCGGTGGGCGCCAGGACCTCGCTCGGCTCCTTGAGCGGGGTGAGCAGCACGTCGGTGCGGCTCGCCGCCAGCAGCGTGCGGTCGGGGACCTCGCGCCAGTGCGGATCGTCGTCGTAGGGCTCCGAGGCGACGACGGTGCCGCCGCCCGGCCGGGTGAGGTACCACAACGTGTCGCCCCACGCGGTCGCGGTGATGGTGTCGCCCTGGGTGAGCAGCAGGTTGAGCCGGGAGCCGGGGGCCGCCGCGGCGACCTCCAGCACGGTGTCGGCCAGCGCCTGCCCCTCAGGTTCCCCGGGGTACCCGGCTCGCAGCCGGGCGAGCACGAGGGCCCACACGAACGCGGAGTCGCTGCGGGCCTCCAGCGACAGCACGTCCTCGGCGGGCAGGGATTCGGCGAGCGGCGCGAGCGCGCCCGGCCAGCCCCGCACGGCACCGTTGTGGCTGAACAGCCAGGTCCCCGCGGCGAACGGGGCCGCCGCGGCCTCACTGTCCGCGCCCGACAGGGTCGCGTCCCGTACGGCGGCGAGCAGCGCCGGGGTGCGGACGACCCGGGCGAGATCGGTGAACGACAGGTCCGCCCAGATCGGTCCGGCCCTGCGGTACCGGGCCGGCACCGGGTCTCCCGGCGCGTACCAGCCCACGCCGAAACCATCGGCGTTGACCGTTCCGTACCGCTGGCGCCGGGGTTCCCACGACTGGCGGTACAACCCGTGCGGCGGGTCCACGAGGAGCCGGCCGAGCGGTTCCTCGGGGCCCATATAAGCGATATGACGGCACATCAGGCGCTCTCCGAGCGTGCCGTGCGGAAGCCGGAGAAGATCTGCCGCCGGACGGGGTGGTCCCAGTTGCGGAACGTGCCCCGGCAGGCCACCGCGTCCACCGCGAACGAACCGCCGCGCAACACCTTGTACTCGGGCCCGAAGAACACCTCCGAGTACTCCTTGTACGGGAACGCCCTGAACCCCGGGTACGGCAGGAAGTCGCTCGACGTCCACTCCCACACATCACCGATCAACTGGCGTATCCCGAGCGGCGACTCACCGGCCGGATAGCTCCCCGCGGGCGCGGGACGCAGGTGCCGCTGGCCGAGGTTGGCGTGTTCCGGACCGGGCTCGGCGTCGCCCCAGGGATAGCGCGCCGAGCGGTCGCCGGCCGGGTCGTGGCGGGCGGCCTTCTCCCACTCGGCCTCGGTGGGCAGCCGGCGTCCGGCCCAGCGCGCGTACGCGTCGGCCTCGTACCAGCACACGTGCAGCACAGGCTCGGCGGGCGGTACGACCTCGGTGACACCGAAGCGGCGCCGCAGCCACTGCCCCGCGCCGGACGTGCCGTCCCGGTGCCAGAACAACGGGGCGGTGACGGAGTTCCGGCGGATGTGGGCCCAGCCCTCCGCGGTCCACCAGCGTGGGTCGTCGTAGCCGCCGTCCTCGATGAACGCCCGGTAGGCGGCGTTCGTCACCGGGGTGGTGTCGATGTGGAACGGCGCCACCTCGCGCCGGTGTGCCGGGCGTTCGTTGTCCAGGGCCCACGGCTCGTCGGAGGTGCCCATGGTGAACGGGCCGCCGGGAACGAGCACTTCGGACGGACCGGTGAACAGCGGCACCGGCTCCGGATCCGGGGCGGTCAGGGCCCGCGGCCCCTCGCGGAGCTGATGAGTGATCAGCATGGTCTCGTCGTGCTGCTGTTCGTGCTGCGCGATCATCCCGAAGGCGAAGCCCGCCTCCGTCAGCCGCTCGCCGTGGAACGCGGTGCCCTCCAGCACGTCCAGCGCCCGGCCGCGCACGTCCGCGGCGTAGCGGCGGGCCTCCTCGGGAGGCAGCAGCGGCAGCTTCGGCCGCGCGGCGCGCGGATGCTCGAAGGCGTCGTAGATGCTGTCGATCTCGGGCCGTATCGCCTCCTGCCCGGCAACGGCCCGCAACAGCCACTGCTCCTCCTGGTTGCCGATGTGGGCGAGGTCCCACACCAGGGGCGACATCAGCGGCGAGTGCTGAGCGGTGAGATCGGGTTCGTCGACGCAGCCGGTCAGCAGGGTGGTCCGGTCGCGCGCGGTGATCAGGGCGGCGACCGCGCGCTCGCGCAGGCTTTCGGCGTCGAGGGCGGGGTCGGTCATGAGCGGGTGTCCTTCCCGTGCGGAGGCGCTCCGTGCGGGTGCGTGCGCGGGTGTGCGCGCGTGCCGGCCGCGGCGGTGCCGTCGGTGCCGACGGCACCACGGGCGCGCAGGGTGTCGAGCAGTTCGTCGGCGGGGCAGCGGCCCCGGGCGACATAGCGGTCCCGGTACGCCGCCACCGCGTCCACGACCTCGGGCGTGGCGCCCAGTCGGGGCAGCGCCCGCAGCGCCGCGGCGAAGCAGGCGACGGCCACTTCGCGCAGCTCCGGATCACCCAGGCCGCCACGGGCCGCGTTCCGCCACAGCGGATTGTGCGGCGCCGGCACCCCGTGGGTCCGTTCGGCCAGCGGCTTCACCGCCCGATAGGCGGTCTCGGCGGCCTCCGGATCGTCGAACAGCGCCGTCGTCACGGCCAGCGGCACGATCCAGCCGTCGTCACCGGGCTGCGCGTCGATCATCCGCAACTCCAGGTGACCGCGCGGCCTGACCGGTGGAAACAACGTCGTGACGTGGTAGTCGAGATCGTCCCGGGTGGGCGCCCTGGGCGCCCTGGACCTGGTCCACTCACGGAAGGTCAGCCCCTCCGGTACGTCCCACGGACCGCCGTCCCGTCGTACGCACATCACCGGCGCGTCCAGGACGTGGCGGACCCAGGCCGCGCGCGGATCGGAGTTCAGCACGGGGCCGCCCGCGCGACCGGTGCCGATCTGCGTCCAGCGCAGCTGCCGGGTGGACAGCCAGCCGGTCGGCCGGTGGCCGGCCAGCGGGGAGTTGGCGAACGCGGCGACCAGGACCGCGCCGAGCTGGTGTGCCAGCCACCAGCGCCGCACATGACCGAGGACGCCGGGTTCCTCGTACCCGGCGTCCAGACACACCTGTACGGACGCGGAGGTGCACATCATGGCCCGGCCGGCGGGGCCGGTGCGGTCGAGGCAGGCCTCCATGGCGTCGTAGCGCGGTTCGCGCAGGAACCGGCGTGGTGTGTGCCAGGGATCGTGGCCGAGGCCGACGAGAGTGAGATCGTCCTCGCGCAGTACCGCGCGGACGGCGTCGAGGTCGGCGCGGACGGTGTCGACGCACTCCATGAGGGAGGCGGCGGGCGGCGAGCTGAGTTCCAGCTGGCCGCCGGGTTCGGCGGTGAGCGCCGAACTCAGGGGCACGGTCCGCAGTGCGGCGTAGGCCGCTTCGAGTCGTTCGGATGTCACGGGGAGCTGCGGGGCACGCAGCTCGTGGACGAGCCATTCCACCTCGACTCCGAGGCGGCGCGGCGGTCCGGTCTTGAAGCAGATGCCGCGGACCAGCGCATCCACCTCGGCTTCGGTGACGGCGGGACGTGGCTCGGTATGGCCACTTACCGAATCGGACATGTGGGAATCCTCCTGAGATGCCACCATGTCGCCGGCCGGGTCCTTTGGGCCGGCCCGGCAACAACCCGTCCACCCAAAACTCTCGCGACGCTCGGCACAAGGGCGCCTGGCGGGGCGTTCCGGATCTGTCGTCTCTCCGTCCCGCCCGCTTCCGAGGGCTTGTGCGTCCCTTTCCCGGGCCTTCCGGGTGCGGAAAAACTCCGTTGCGTCGCCTCACCAGCATCGCTCACGATGCTCGTATGGGCACGACGGGGAAGATCGCGGGGGAGCCGGCGGGGAGGTTGGCGAGGGGGACCGCGGGGCGCGCGGGCACGGAGCGTACGGGGGTCGCGCCGTGAGCGCGCGTCTGCGCGGCATCGCGCGCGAGACCGAGCAGATCGTGGCGGCGGGGACCTACCGCGCTCCGGGCGGCCGCGAGGTGCGCCTCGCGGCGGCCCTCCAGGCCGCACGGGACGGGACCCGGATGTACGGGCCGGGCCCGGTGCGGGCGTCGGCCCCGGTCGGGACCCGGATCGAGGTCACCGGGGAGAGCAGCCTGGAGGCCGCGCGCCGGCTCGCGGGAGACGCGGAGCCGAACGGCCCGCGTCGGGAACCCGCGGTGCTGGACTTCGCCTCCGCACTCCCCCAAGCTCTCAGCTCCTCCCCCAATTTCTCGACTTTGCTCGAACAGGGGGGACCCCCACGAGCAGGAGGTACCCCCTCCCCGGCGGCGACCACCTCAACGGCGCCCAGGCTCAGGAGGAGGCGCTGCGCCGTGCCTCCGCGCTCTACACCTGCCTGCTGCGAGCCGCCGAGTGCGACGACCACCACCGGACCCAGCGTGACCCGTTCTACTCCGATCGAGTGATCCACTCACCCGCCGTGCCCGTCTTCCGTGACGACCGCGGCCGACTCCTCGAGGAGCCGTTCGAGGCGGGCTTTCTCACCTCGCCCGCGCCGAACGCGGGTGTCCTCCTCCGGACGGCGCCGGAGCGCGCGGGCGAGGTGCCCGGCGCCCTGGCCGTCCGGGCGGAGCGGGTGCCGGAGACCGCCGTGGCGGGCGGCTGTCGGCGGCTGGTGCTGGGCGCCTGAGGCTGCGGGGTCTTCCGCAACGACCCGGCGCGGGTGGCGGCCGCATTCCGGGCGCTGCTGGAGCCGGGCGGCCGGTTCGCGGGGACGTTCGCACACATGGTGTTCGGGATCCTGGACCGCACGCGCGAGGGCGCGGTCCGCACAGCTTTCGAGCAGACGTTCGCGGATCTGGCGACAGGTGCGGTGGGGGTCAGTTCCAGCCGTACCGTTCCCGCAGCCGGTGACGCACCAGGTTGAACCGCATCCGGTCCAGGGCGCAGGCCTCGCGGCGCATGCCGTCCTCATGCAGCCGCAGCACCCGGTCGACGGCGACCCACGAATCCCGGCCCGACCGGTCCCACGGTCCACTGCCGATCGGTACCCAGTCCCGGTCTCCGTTGCGCGGCTTGCTCGACAACTGCACGGCGAGGACGGTTCCGGCCGCCTCGCGTGCGACGACGAGCACCGGACGGTCCTTGCCCCGGCCGTCGTTCTCCTCATAGGGCACCCAGGTCCAGACGATCTCCCCGGGATCGGGGTCACCGTCGTGCGCGGGCGAGTATTCCGTGCGCACCCGGCCCACGTCGCCGGGCTCGGCCTCGGTGGTGGCGGTGGGGCCGAAGCGCCCCGGGGCTTCCTCAGTGCTGTACTCGGTCACGGGCGTACCGTACGGGATGCCACCAGGACCGTGATCAACTGCCGTGCGTCCCGAGCCGAGGGCCCGGTGGTTTCAGGCGGTCGACGCGGTGCCGGGCACGCCCAGGCCCGTGAGTTCCCGCCCCGAGACCATTCCGGCCTCGATCCGTACGAACACCCCGTCCCGCATCGGCATCCAGGAGTCGGGACCGGTGCGCAGCAGCCGCTCGTGCTCGGCGGGGTCGGTCACCACGGCGGCCCGGCCGGTGATCACCACGCTCCAGCCGGCCCGGATCTCGGCCTGGAAGTCGTCGGCCTCGAAGGCCACCACGACACCGTCGATCGCGTGCAGCAGGTCGGAGTCCCGCGAGGTGCACAGCAGCACGGAGGAGTCCGTGTCCAGGGAGAAGTTGACCGGGAGGACGGCGGGCAGCGCCTGCCGGGTGTATACGACGCGACCCACCGGCACCTTGGCCAGCAGGCGCAGGCACTCCTGGCGATCGAGTGCGCGGAAGCCATCACTCTGGAACATCAGCCCATCGTCGGCGGTGGAAGCCACCAGGGCTAGGGCCGGACGGCCCTGATGAGCCACCGGTGCTTGAAAACGGTCCAGAGGGGTACTCCGGGGGCCGGTGGGGTCCGGCAGGGACGGCCGGGCCCTGCCGTGCGGCGACGGGCACTTTCCACCGGGCGACACTGAACGCGTGGCCCGTACCCCCGCTCCTCCCGGTTTCCCCGCCTCCCCGCAGCCCGTGCCCGCCGAGCTCCGTCCCTATCTGGAGGAGCAGGTCCACCGCATCCGCACCGTCTGCGGCCCCCACCTGGTGAGCGTCCTCGCGGTCGGTTCGGTCGCCCTCGGCGACTACCTGCACGGGCGCAGTGACGTCGACGTCATGGTCGTGGTGGACTCGTCCCTGCCCGGCCGGGCGCTGCACGAGCTGGCCGGGACACTCAGCCACTCCGCGCTGCCGTGTCCCGCGGCCGGGCTGGAACTGGTCGTCCACGCCTCCGGCACCGCCGCCAGTCCGTCCGGCGGGGCCGGCTACCTGCTGGACCTCAACACTGGGGCAGAGCTGCCGGAGAAGGTGAGTTTCGACCCGGGGGAGTCCGCGGACTTCTGGTACGTCATCGACCTCTCCCTCGCCTCCCGGGCCGGACGTTCGCTGTTCGGCAGGCCGGCAAGGGAGGTGATCGCCGAGCCGCAACGCGCTGCGCTGCTCACCGCCCTGCGGGCCTCCGTTCGCGAACACGCCGCCGGTGAGGGCCACTTGGCGGACAACAGGGTGCTCAACGGCTGCCGCTCCCTGGTGTTCTGCCGCACCGACCAGTGGCTTCCCAAGCGTCGGGCGGCGGAGGCGGTCGCCGACTCCGAGGCCGCTTTCCGGCCCCTCGTCGAGGCCGCGCTGCACAGCTTCGAACGTCCCCGCGGGGCCGCGCTCCCGCTGCCCGCCGCCGACGTGCGTCGCTTCCTGCGTCATGTGGCCACCCGCGTCGACGAGGCCACGGAGGCCACGTAGGCGACAGGGGCATCGAGGACACCTCGACGACGGCCGACGGGGCTGCCTATGATCCTCCGTGCGGCATCGCGTGTCGGTCACCGGCAGGGTGAGGCATGGAGGCGCCGCGGATGCCCGTGGAGGCATTGAAACCGTGTCAGTCGAGTTCAATCACACCATCGTCCTTACCCGTGACCGGGAGAAGTCCGCCCGTTTCCTCGCCCGGATCCTGGGGCTGGAGGTCGGCGAACCGGCCGGAATGTTCCTGCCCGTGACGACGGCCAACGGTGTCACGCTGGACTTCGCGACCATCGACGCCGACATTCCCGTGCAGCACTACGCCTTCCTCGTCTCCGAGGACGAGTTCGGCCCGATCCTCGGCCGGCTCGTGGACGCCGGGGTCCCCGTCCAGGCTGATCCGCACGGTCGGCACCCACGCCGGATCAACCGCAATGACGGCGGACGCGGCGTGTACTTCACCGACCCGGCCGGACACGGCCTGGAAGTGATCACCCGTCCCTACGGCAGCGACCCGGCGTCACCGCTGAACGGCGTCACGGAGGAAGTCCCCGGAGCGCTCTGAGCACCGGGCCGGCCGGGGTGGGCGGGCACGCGAGCCGTCTCACCCGCCCCGGCCGGTTCCCGCCGGTGAGACCCGGCGAGGTTCAGCGCCGGTACAACCCCACCAGGGTGCCGTCGGCGATCCGGGCCTTGTCCACCGCTTCGTGCACCTGCTCCGCACGGGGCGCGTCGGGCAGCACACACGGCTCGGCGAGGGCGTAGAGCCGGAAGACGTAGTGGTGCGCGTCGTCCCCGGGCGGCGGATGCGGCCCGCCCCAGCCGCGCTCCCCGTAGCCGTTGACGAGTGCGGTGCCCCGCGGCGGACTCTGCCCCGCGCCGACGCCGCCACTGTGCGGGTCGATTCCCACGACGATCCAGTGCACGAACGTCCCCGACGGCGCGTCGGGGTCCTCGCACAGCAGGACCAGCTCCGCCGTGTCGTCCGGTACGCCGCTCCAGGCCAGCGGCGGCGAGACGTTCGCCGCCTCGTACGCGTGCCGCCGCGCGATGAACGTGTGGTCGTCGAAGGCGTCACTGCCGATGTCGATACCGGTCATGCGCCCCGGGGTACCCCCTCGCCCTCCGGGCATGCGACCTCCGCACCGGCGTGCGGGGTTCGTCGGGCGGAGCGCGCTTCGGATCGCCCGCGACGGGGTACGTGGGTGCCGGACCGGGGCAGCCGTCCCCGGTGCGCGGACCGGTGCGGAGAGGGGCGACCGTCATGCTGTTCCGTGATCGGCGGAAGCCGGCCGGGAACTCGCCGAGAGGCTGCGCGGGATGCAGGGCGACGGCGCGCTGCCCGAGGCCGTCGTCCTCGCCCTGCCGCGCGGTGGTGTCCCCGTGGCCCGCGAGGTTGCCGAGGCGCTCGAGGCGCCGCTCGACGTACTTATCGTCCGGAAGATCGGCGCTCCCTTCCACGAGGAGGTCGGCGTCGGTGCGATGGCCGGTGACGGGGTGCCCCTGTTCGACCCTTCGTCCCTGCGGGCGCTGGGCCTGAGCGAGGCCGACCTCGATTCCGTGGTCGAGCGGGAGCGCGTCGAACTGCGGCGCCGTGAACAGCTCTACCGCCAGGGTCGGCCCGCCCCCGTGCTGCGGGGACGTACCGTGATCGTCATAGACGACGGTCTGGCGACCGGTGCCACGGCCCGCGCCGCGCTTCGGGCCGTACGGCATCAGGCACCCGCCCGTGTCGTGCTGGCCGTCCCGGTCGGCTCCCCGGAGAGTGTCGAACGGATGCGCGCCGAGGCCGACGAGGTGGTCTGTCCGCACCGGCCCGCCGGGTTCATGGCCGTGGGCGAGTGGTACGCGCACTTCGACCAGCTGACGGATGAGGACGTGCTGACGGCGCTGCACCGGCGCCAGGGGGCGACCGGTTCGTAGGAGCGGCGCGGACGACGGCGTCCGTTCAGACGACGGCGTCCGCGCGGAGGGTGTCGATGTCGGCGGGGGAGTGGCCCAGTTCGGTGAGGATCGCCTCCGTGTGTTCGCCGACGGCCGGTACCGGGTCCATGCGGGGCGACAGGCCCGCGAGGTTGGCCGGCGGGAGCAGGGCCTCCACGGTCCCTCCGGGCACGGCCACCTCGCGCCAGCGGTCGCGGCCGGCGAGGACCGGGTGGCCGAGGAAGGCGGCGACGTCGTTGACCCCGGCGCAGGCGATGCCGGCGGCCTCCAGGTCCCCCAGCAGTTCCTCGGAATCGGAGCGGGCACAACGCTCGGCGATGACGGCGTTGAGTTCCTCGCGGTGCGCCACCCGGGCGGAACCGGTGACGAAGCGGGGATCCTCGGCCAGCTCGGGGCGGTCCAGGAACTCCGCGCACAGGGCTGCCCACTCGCGCTCGTTCTGGATGGAGAACAGCACCTCGCGCCCGTCGGCGGCCTGGTACGTCCCGTACGGGGCGATCGTGGCGTGCTGGGTGCCCAGCCGCGGGGGCTGGATGCCGCCGTGACGGGTGTAATAAGCGGGCTGGCCCATCCACTCGGCGAGCGCTTCGAACAGCGACACCTCAACGGGGTGGACGGTACCGGTGGTCGCGCGGGTGTACAGCGCGGTGAGAACACCGCTGTACGCGTACATCCCGGCGGCGATGTCGGCCACCGAGATGCCGGTCCGGGCGGTGCCGTCCGGTGTTCCGGTCAGCGACACCAGGCCCGTCTGGCACTGCACCAGCAGGTCGTACGCCTTGCGGTCGGCCCAGGGGCCGGTGGTGCCGTAGCCGGAGATGGTGCAGGGGATCAGCCGGGGGTGGCGCCGGGTGAGTTCGTCGGTGCCCAGGCCGAGGCCAGGCCGCGCCCGGTGCCAGGTTCTGCACGAACACGTCGGCACCGGCGAGGAGTCGATGCAGGATCTCCTGGCCCCGCGGATCCTTGAGGTTCAGCGTGAGGGAGTCCTTGGAGCGGTTGAGCCACACGAAGTAGCTGGAGTGACCGTGGACGGTGGTGTCGTAGCGGCGGGCGAAGTCTCCCTCGCCCGGCCGCTCCACCTTGATCACACGGGCGCCGAGGTCGGCGAGCTGACGGGTGGCGTACGGCGCGGCCACGGCCTGTTCCAGACTGACCACCGTGACCCCGGACAGGGGATGTCTCTGCACGTCCACGCCTTCCGCTCACCTTTCCGGAACACCGAGCACCGAACACCGGTCGCGAGCACCGGCCTGGGCCGGCTCGATTAGTACGGCCGGGGTGCACGGTCTGTCAACGGCGCCCCCCGTTCGGCGCCCCGCCCCGTTCAGTGACCCGTCCCGCCCACACCGCACGCCCCGCCCGCCCGGCTCGACGGAACGTCGGTGGGCGGCCTGCTGCGGGTGACGACACGGCTGCCGCGGTCGTCGACGGCACGGACCTGGAGCGAGCCGCAGCCGCAGCGGGTCCACACGGTGCTGCCCGCCGCGGTGGTGTGCCGCGACACCCACTGGAACGGCTCGCCGTCGTCCGGCCATCCGCAGTACGGGCAGACGGCGCCGGTCGTGCCAGTGGTTCCGGGCGTGCCGGTCATGGTGACTCCTCAGCTCCTCGCGTCCCGGGCCCGCGCGTCCTCGAGCCCTCGACTCCCCTTACGACATGGCCCGGTCGGCCGTCGTGACACACAACCAAGGGTGCGCCGGAACATCCGTATACGTCCAGGTTGACTTTGTGGACTCGACCGTGAAGCGTGAACTACATGATTGACCTGCGCCGACTGCACGTCCTGAGGGCGGTCGCCCACTACGGCACGGTCACGGCGGCTGCCCGCGCCCTGCACTTCACCCCGTCCGCCGCCTCCCAGCAGATCCGCCAGCTCGCCCGCGACCTGGGCGTCGACCTGCTGGAACCGCAGGGGCGCGGGGTGCGGCTCTCCCCGGCCGCCGAGAGCCTGCTCGCGCACGCCGACGCCATCCAGGCCCGCTGGGAGCAGGCCGAACTGGACCTGCGGGCCGATCGCGGCGCGCCCTCCGGGCTGCTGCGGGTGACCGGATTCCCGGTGGCGATCTCGGTGCTGCTGGCGCCCATGGCGGCCCGGCTGGGCGCGCGCCATCCGCGGCTGGCGGTGCGGATCCTGGAGACGGAGGTGCCGAAGAGCTTCGACCTGCTCTTCGAGGGGGCCACCGATCTGGCGATCGTGGAGGCCACCCCGAAGAACCCCCCGCTCAGCGACGCGCGCTTCGACCAGCGGCCGCTGCTGGACGACCCGTTCGACCTGGTGGTCCCCGAGGGGCATCCGCTGGCCGGGCGGGAGCGGGTCGACCTCGAGGAGGCGGCGCGTGAGCCATGGATCGCGCCGGTGCCGGAGAGTCCCTGCCGGCCGCATGTGATGTCGGCGTGCGGCGCCGCCGGGTTCACCCCGGACGTCGTCCACCACGCCCTCGACTGGAACGTCACCGCCCACCTCGTCGCGCACGGGCTGGGCCTCGCCCTGATCCCGCGGCTGGCCCAGCTGACCCCGCACCTGCCGATCACCCGGGTGCGCTGCACGGGCAACCCGCACCGCAAGCTGCTGACCTGCACGAGAGGAGGCGGCCACGCCCGCCCGGCGGTCGAGGCCGCCCTGCGGGAACTACGGGAACTGGCGCCGACGGCCGTCGCCTGAAGGCCGGTTGAACAGCCGGACAGGCCCAGAGGTGCCGAAACAGACGCGGGGCGTGCGTCGTGTGACGCACGCCCCGCAGGGACGAGAACCCGAAGCCGCCCACTCGCCCTTCGCCGAAGGCGTCAGGCCTTCTCCTGCATGGCGCGTCGGGCCGGATCGCCCTGTTCGGCGGCCTTGGGGTCCTTCTCGTCCGCCTTCGCCCGCACGCCCTGGGCGATGCGGGCGCCGATGTTCTTGTCGATGTTCGTCCCGTACTCGAAGGCTCGCTCGAGGACGGGTTCGGTCACGCCGTCGAGGAGGTGTCCGACGACGTTGTCGACCAGCCGGTCGCGCGCGGCGTCGGCGATGACCTCGCGCACCAGGGTGCCGGGCTGCCCCCAGTCGTCGTCCTCGGGATGGGAGACGTAGGCGGTGCGCATGAGGGCCCCGTCGGCCTCCCGGCTGGGCGGGGTGCCGTAGCGCTCGGTGTCGGCCGCGGGACCGCCCTTGGAGTTCGGCGCATACACCGGATCGGTCGTGTTCCGGTAGGCCATCGCGCCGTCCCTGGAGTAGCTGTGGACGTCGACGACCGGGGCGTTCACAGGAAGCTGCTGGTAGTTCGCGCCGATCCGGTGGCGGTGGGCGTCGGCGTCGGAGAAGAGCCGGACCAGCAGCATGCGGTCCGGGCTCGGGCCGATGCCGGGGACCAGGTCGTCGGGCTGGAAGGCCGCCTGCTCGATCTCGGCGTGGTCGTCGGTCGGGTTGCGATCGAGTGCCATACGGCCGACCGGGATGAGGGGGTAGTCGCCGGGCGGCCACACCTCGGTCAGGCCGAAGGGGTTGAACCGGTAGCCCGCGGCTGCCCCGTAGGGCATGACCTGCATGTACAGGGTCCACCTGCCGGGCGGCCTTCACGCGACGGCGGGGGTCCGAGGGCATCCGGACGGCCCAAGGGGACCGGAGCCGTCGTCGAGACGGCTCCGGCCCCTTCGGGCCCCGGTCGTGCGGGGTGGGGTCAGGCGGCGGCCGACGCGGTGGCGTGGCCGTTGAGGCGGACGATGACCTCGGTCAGCTGCCCGACGACCTCGGCGTCGTCGGCGGGGCGGACCTCGGCGAAACGGGTCACGGAGCCCGGGATCGAGAGCTTGATGTCCTCGATCACCTTGCCGCCCGCGATACCCAGGGCCTTGCGGGCCTCGTCCTGCGCCCAGACACCGCCGTACTGGCCGAAGGCGGTGCCGACCACGGCGACCGGCTTGTCACCGAGGGCGGCGGCGCCGAACGGGCGGGACAGCCAGTCGATGGCGTTCTTCAGGACGGCCGGGATCGTGCCGTTGTACTCGGGCGTGAAGAGCAGCAGGGCGTCGGCGCCGCCCACGGCCTCGCGCAGCTGCGTGGCGGCGGCGGGGACGCTGCCCTCGACGTCGATGTCCTCGTTGTAGAAGGGGATTTCCGCGAGACCCTCGTAGAGCACCACGTCGGAGCCCTCGGGCGCGAGCTTCACCGCGGCCTCGGCGAGCTGACGGTTGTGCGAACCGGCGCGAAGGCTGCCGACGAGGGCGAGGATGCGGACGGACATGCGAACTCCCGGGGGTATAAAAGTGCAGGGCGGAACATGCGGTGAAACAAGTGGTGCGACGGCAGGACGCGACGGCGTGACGAAACATCGCCGCAACAATCCGGACCGAAGTCCGTTTCTTTTCTAGCACCTTAACCGGACCCGGGTCCAGTTTCTTCCCCATGCTTTACTCTGGCTGCATGTCCGCCGTGCCGTCGCCCACCCCGATACCTCAGGAGCCCGTCGAGCCGCAGGAGTTGCCACAGCTCGGCAGCGAGATCGACGAGCCCTGCCTGCGAGCCGACGCAGCGCGCAACCGTGCCCGACTGCTGGAGGCCGCCGCTCTCCTCGTCGCCGAGCGCGGCGCGGACGGTCTCACCATGGAGGCGGTGGCCGTGGCGGCCCGCGTGGGCAAGGGGACGGTCTTCCGGCGCTTCGGCGACCGCACCGGACTGCTGTCGGCACTGCTCGACCACTCCGAGAAGAAGTTCCAGGCCGCCTTCCTCACCGGACCCCCGCCGCTGGGACCGGGAGCGCCGCCCGCGGAGCGCCTGCGGGCGTTCGGCCTCGCCCTGCTGCGCCGCACGGCCGACGAACTGGAACTGCAGCTCGCCGCCGAACCGTGCGCCGACCGCCGCTTCACCAACCCGCCCCGCCGTGTGCTGAACCACCACGTGACGCTGCTGCTGCGCGAGGCCGTCCCCGAGGCGGACTGCGAACTCCTCTCCCACACTCTGATGGCGCCGCTCGACCCCGCCCTGGTCCACCATCTGACCCAGCAGCGCGGGATGCCGATGGAACGGCTGGAAGCCGCGTGGGTGGACCTCGTCGACCGCGTGACGGATTCCGCGACCCCCCCCAGCTGACCGGGCCGGCTCGCCGCGGACGCACGTCCCGGACCGCACGGCTGAGACTGCCCTGAACTGGGGCGGAATCTTCATGTGGCGCTCTCAACTCCCCCGGCCGAAGGGCCCGTTCGCGCTTCTGCGAAGATGCGTTGCGTCATGGTGCAGATACCGAACCCGCCCGCGCCCGCATCCGCCGCACTGCCGCGCGCCGTGCCCACGAGCGCCGACGTGGCCCGACTGGCCAACGTCTCGCGCGCGACCGTCTCCTACGTCCTGAACAACGCCGAGGCCGTCCGGATCAGCGAGCCCACCCGCCGCCGCGTCCACGACGCGGCCAGGGAACTCGGGTACGTGCCGCACGCGGCGGCCCGCAGCTTACGAGCCGGCCACAGCCGTATGGTGCTGATGCCGGCCCCGGCCTTCCCGGTCGGCCCGGTCTACAGCCAGTTCGTCAGCGACCTCCAGGTGGCACTCGGCCGCCTCGACTACACGGTCGTGCAGTACGGCACCGTCGGCGTGCACGACGACGAGGCCGCCCGTGCCTGGGCCGAACTGCGTCCCGTGGCCGTGCTGGTCCCCGGCTCCGGGCTCGGCCCCCGGGGGGTCGCCGTGCTCAAACGCTCCGGAGCGCGTGCCGTGATCACCCTCGGCCCGGAATCCGTCGAGGGCGCGCACGCCCTGCTCATGGACCACGACGTCGTCGGCCACAGCGCGGGCGCCCACCTGTTCGACCGCGGTCGGCGCCGCATCGGCGTCGTCGTCCCGCGCGAGCCCGGGCTGGAGGCGTTCTCCGCGCCCCGCCTGGCCGGCGTGCGTGCGGCGCTGCGCGGCACCGACGCGACGGTCACCGAACTGCCCCTCGCCCACGACGAGGGCGCCGCCGCGCGGCTCGCCGCCGGCTGGCGCGACCTCGGCCTCGACGCCGTGTTCACCTACAACGACGAGTACGCGATGCTGCTGATGCGGGCCCTGGACGACGTCGGCGTCCGCGTCCCGGAGGAGACGGCCGTGGTCGGCGCCGACAACCTCATGCTGGGCCGGCTGCTGCGGCCCCGGCTGACCACCGTCCACCTCGATCTGCCGTCCGGCCGGGAACTCGCCGAACTCGTCGACCGCGCGGTGCGCGATCCGGCCGCCGCACCCGAGGCCCACAAGGTGCTGGGGGCGTCGGTGGTCCCACGCGAGTCCAGCTGAGGCCCGCCCGCGCGCCGGGCGCCCGCCCGCGCGGCATGCGATGCCCGGTCGCTTCCTCGGACGATTGGCGGGAGCTGGACCGTCCGGGTGGTGACCAGGATGTTGCCTGCTCAACCAAATGGTACGCGGAAGGACAGCCGGGCTCGCGCTCGCGCGGTGCGCCGGCGACCGATCGGAGAGCCGTCACATGCCGTTGCTCGACCCCACGACCTGGCAGCCCCGCCGCCTCGCGGGAGCCGACCACACCGTCACGGAGCCCGCCACCGGCGAACAGCCGACCACCGTCACCCTCGCCACCGGTGAGGACGCCGGGGCCGCCGCCGAAGCGGGCCGTGCCGTCCAGACCGAGTGGGCGAAGGCCCCGCACTTCGTCCGTGCCGCGGTGCTCCGCAAGGCCGGTGACCTGTTCGCCGCGCACGCCGACGAACTGCGGGAATGGCTGGTCCGAGAGGCCGGCAACATCCCCGGCAAGGCCGACTTCGAACTGCGCGTCGCCGCCCAGGAGTGCTACGAGGCCGCTGCACTGGCCTCCCGCCTCCGGGTCAGGTGCTGCCCACCGAAGGGCCCTGGCTGTCGTACACCCGACGGGTGCCGGTGGGCGTGGTGGGTGTCATCGCGCCGTTCAACGCGCCGCTGATCCTGTCCATCCGCTCCGTCGCCCCGGCCCTCGCGCTCGGCAACGCGGTCGTCCTGAAGCTGGATCCGCGCACCGCGGTCTGCGGCGGACTGGCGCTCGCCGCGGTGTTCGCCGAGGCGGGACTGCCCGAGGGACTGCTGCACATCCTGCCGGGCGGCGCGGAGACCGGCCAGGCGCTCGTCGCCGACCCGCGCATCCCCGTCATCTCCTTCACCGGCTCCACCGGCGCCAGCGGCACGTCGGAGAGGCCGCCGGCCGTCCCCTCAAGCGCGCCCACCTGGAACTCGGCGGCAACTCCGCGCTGATCGTGCTGGAGGACGCCGACCTCGACGCGGTGATCTCCACGGCAGCCTGGGGATCGTTCTTCCACCAGGGCCAGATCTGCATGACGACCGGACGCCACCTGGTGCACGCCGCGCTCTACGACGAGTACGTCGAACGGCTGGCCGCCAAGGCGGACTCACTCGCCGTCGGCGACCCGCACCGCGACCAGGTCCACCTCGGCCCGCTCATCGACCGCGGACAACTCGACAAGGTCCACGCCCTGGTCGAGTCCAGCACCGCCGGCGGCGCGAAACTCGCCGCGGGCGGCACCCACGACCGGCTGTTCTACCGGCCCACCGTCCTCGCGGACACCGGCGACAACACCCCCGCTTACACGGAGGAGGTCTTCGGCCCCGTCGCGCCCGTACGGTCCTTCAGCGGCGCCGACGAGGCCGCCGCCCTGGCCGCCGCAAGCCCCCGCGGGCTCTCGCTGGGCGTCGTCACCGGTGACACGGCACGCGGCCTGGACCTGGCGGAGCGGATCCCGACAGGGATCGTGCACATCAACGACCAGACCGTGAACGACGAGGCCGTGGCCCCGTTCGGCGGTGTCGCCGCCTCCGGCGCCGGGTCCCGCTTCGGCGGCGACGCCAACCTGGACGCGTTCACCGACGTGCGCTGGACCACCGTGCGCGGGGACGTCGCGCAGTACCCGTTCTAGGGCCTGTGTGATGTTGTGATCAGTCTTGCCGGTCCGGATCCGCCTGGAAGGCGGATCCGGTAGGAAGACAATCGTGACGCGCAGACAACTCACCGAAGAACAGTGGAAGTTGATCGAGCCGTTCCTGCCGATAGGCGAGTACGGCCCGTACCCCGAGCGGCTGCGGGATCAGTTCGAGGGGGTGATCTGGCGGTTCAGGACGGGCGCGCAGTGGCGGGAGATGCCGGGCGAGTTCGGCCCCTGGCCGACCGTCTACGGACGCTTCCGGCTCTGGCGGAACGCCGGTGTCTTCACCGCCCTGCTGGAGGGCCTGATCGCCGAGGCCGCCCGCCGGGGCAAAACGGACCTGTCCCTGGTCAGCGTGGACTCCACGACCGTCCGCGCCCACCACGACGCCGCCGGGATGCTCGTCGGCCAGGAGGTCATGGAGGCGCTCGAGGAGGCCGCCGCCGAGCAGGAACAGGCCCGGCAAAAGGGGGCGACAAGGCGGAACAGAACGGGCGGGACGGCGGAAACGGGCCCGAGCGGGAAGAACGCCGGCGCGTCCGCCGCCGACGCAGGCTCCGCCTGAAGGAAGCCCTGCTCGGCCGGTCCCGCGGCGGACTGACCAGCAAGATTCACCTCGCCGCCGACCAAAAGCGCCGGCCGCTGTCGTTCGTGCTGACCGCCGGGCAGGCCGCGGACAGCCCGCAGTTCATCCCCGTGCTGAACAAGGTCCGGGTCCGCGGGCCGGTCGGCCGGCCCGCACCCGGCCCGGCGCGGTCGCCGCGGACAAGGCCTACTCGTCCCGCGCCAACCGCGCCTACCTGCGCAAACGGCACATCAGGGCGGTCATCCCGGAGAAGAAGGACCAGGCCGCCAACCGCAAGAGGAAGGGCAGCAGGGGCGGCCGTCCCGTCACGTACGACGCCGATCGTTACCGTGACCGCAACACCGTCGAGCGACTGATCAACCGGCTGAAGGACTGGCGCGGCATCGCCACACGCTTCGACAAGACGCCCGAGAGCTACCTCGCCGGCCTCGAACTCCGCGCCTCGATGATCTGGATCGGAGATCTCCTGCAAGCGGCCGATTGATCACAACATCACACAGGCCCTAGAAGGCCCCGTTCCAAAAGGCCCCGAGCCGGGGCCGGTCGGTCACTCGCCCTGACTCGGGTTCCCCGCCTCGCCGCCGGCCTGCGCCTGCTGCTCGGCGATCGACTTGCGGACCTCGTCCATGTCCAGCTTCCGGGCCTGTCCGATGACGTCCGTCAGCGCGGCCTCGGGCAGGGCGCCCGGCTGGGCGAACACGGCCACCTGGTCGCGAACGATCATCAGCGTCGGGATGGACCGGATGTCGAAGGCCGCGGCCAGCTCCGGCTGCGCCTCGGTGTCCACCTTGCCGAACACCAGGTCCGGGTTGTCCTCCGCCGCCTTCTCGTACACGGGTGCGAACTGACGGCATGGCCCGCACCAGGACGCCCAGAAGTCGATGAGAACGAACTCGTTCTCCGTGACCAGCTGGTCGAAGTTCTCCTTGGTGAGCTCCACGGTGCTGCTCATGGTGTGTTTCCTCTTCCTGACGTCGGGGCGAGCCGTCCGCACAACACGGCCGGCCGGGTCACGTATTCCGCGCCCCTACCCATGTGGCCACCACGCACACCACCCACCAGACTGGCCCCATGAGGCAAAAGGAACCGACAGGACCGGCGGAATCGACAGGACCGGCAGCCATGGACTACGACGTCGTCGTGCTCGGTGCCGGGCCCGTGGGGGAGAACGTCGCCGACCGCACGCGTGCGGCAGGGCTGTCCACCGCGATCGTGGAGAACGAACTGGTCGGCGGTGAATGCTCCTACTGGGCGTGCATGCCCAGCAAGGCCCTGCTGCGTCCCGTTCTCGCGCAGGCCGACGCCCGCCGCGTCCCCGGCCTGAGCCGGTCGACGCAGGGGCCGCTCGACACGAGCGCGGTCCTCGCCCACCGGGACGAGTACACCTCGCACTGGGAGGACGACGGCCAGGTGCAGTGGCTGGAGAGCGTCGGCGTCGAGCTCCACCGCGGCGTCGGGCGGTTCACCGGCCCGCGCACGGTGACCGTCACCGCCGGTGACGGAACGCGGCGCGTCCTCACCGCCCGGCACGCCGTCGCCGTCTGCACCGGCAGCCGCGCGCTGCTGCCTCCGCTGCCCGGACTCGCCGACGTCGCGCCGTGGACGAGCAGGGAGGCCACCAGCGCCAAGGCCGTGCCCGCCAGGCTGGTCGTGGTCGGTGGCGGTGTCGTCGCCACCGAGATGGCCACGGCCTGGCAGGCCCTCGGCTCCCGGGTCACGCTCCTGGTACGCGGCAAGGGCCTGCTGTCCCGGATGGAGCCCTTCGCCGGAGAGCTGGTCGCCGAGGCGCTCACCGAGGCCGGCGCGGACATCCGTACCGGCACCTCCGCCACCTCGGTGACCAGGAAGAACGGTGCCGTCGTGGTCGTCACCGACACGGGGGAGCGGATCGAGGCCGACGAGATCCTCTTCGCCACCGGCCGTGCCCCGCGCACCGACGACATCGGCCTGGAGACCGTCGGCCTGGAACCGGGATCCTGGCTCACCGTGGACGACAGCCTCCAAGTGACAGGCCAGGACTGGCTTTACGCGGTCGGCGACGTCAACCGGCGTGCCCTGCTCACCCATCAGGGCAAGTACCAGGCCCGTATCGCGGGCGCCGCCATCGCCGCACGGGCCGCCGGGGGACCCGTGGCCGCGGAGGCGTGGGGTGCGCACGCCGCCACCGCCGACCACGACGCCGTACCCCAGGTGGTGTTCACCGATCCGGAGGCGGGCTCGGTCGGCCTCTCCCTGGCCGAGGCGGAACAGGCGGGGCACCGCGTCCGCGCCGTCGACGTCGACCTGTCCGCGGTCGCCGGCGCCAGTCTGTACGGGGAGGGCTACAAGGGCCGTGCCCGCATGATCGTCGACCTGGAGAGCGAAATCCTGCGCGGCGTCACCTTCGTCGGCCCCGGCGTGGGCGAACTGATCCACTCGGCGACCGTCGCGGTCGCCGCCCAGGTCCCGGTCGCCCGCCTGTGGCACGTGGTCCCGTCGTACCCGACGATCAGCGAGGCGTGGCTCCGACTGCTGGAGGCCTATCGGGACACCGCCTGAGCCACCGGGGGCGGTGCGGGGCGCCGGGGGCCGGCCACTACGGGAGTTCGAAGCCCAGTGCCCGTGCGGCCTCCTCCGGTGTGGGCTGCGACCAGCCTCCGCCACCGCCTGGTGGGACGACAGCGAGCGGGGCTCGGCCCGGTCGAGAGAGCGTGCCGTCGAGGTGGTCCGTCTCGTGCTGCACGATCCGCGCGGGCCTGCCGCTGAACACCTCGTCCACCGCCCGCCCGTGCTCGTCGGCGACCGCGCACTGCCGGTCTCCGAGCAGGTGGCCGCCGCCCGCGAGGCGCCCCGAGGGCACGGTGTCCGCGATACGGCCCTCACCGGAGGCGGACGCGACGGCCAGGGTGATGCTGTCCGGAGTGCCGGGAGTGGCCCCGAGCCACACCCTCCCCGTGTTCGTCGACCCGTACACCGCGGAGGTGCGCGGCGCGCTGGAGCAGTACGGTTCCACCGGCGCGTGGAGGATGGCAGCTACGCGCGGTCGAGCCCGCCGTCGAACTCGCCCGCCAGCGCGGCGGCGATCCGCAGGTGGGACTCCGCCTCCTCGTTCCGCCCCTGCCGTTCGAGGGTGCGGCCGAGCATCAGCCGGGCGTAGTGCTCCACCGGATCGCGCTCCACGATGATCCGCAACTCGGCCTCGGCGCGGCGCAACTGAGCCGAGTGGTAGTAGGAGCGCGCCAGGAGCAGCCGCGGCCCGGTCTGCTCCGGCACCTCCTCGACCAGCCCGCTCAGGACGCGCGCCGCCGCGGCGTAGTCCTTGGCGTCGAAGAACAGCCCGGCGCGCTCCCAGCGCTCGGCCGGGGTTCCGTGGTCGTAGGAGTACATGGTGTCCACTCGTGACCTCCTTCGACGCCGACAACTGACCTGGTTGCCTGAATATTCCACTATGGGTGTGAGGCGGTGGCCCCGGAGACGGCGGCCAGTTCCCGGTTGGCCCGCTCGGTGACCAGGGCCAGCACCCGGCCGGTGACCGCCCGTTCGTCCGCCGGTATGCCGGCGTAGATCCTGGCGGCGATCACCTTGGTCTCGGCGGACGTCCTGTCGTGCAACTCCCGTCCGGCGTCCGTGATCCGGACCCGGGACGGGTCGTCCGGGGCCAGTAGCCCCGCGGTGATCACCTCGTCGACCACGCCGTTGGCGTCGGGAAGGCCGATCTTCAGGGTGCCGACGACGTCCCCGGCGAGGCGGACGCGGTCGACCGGCCCCTCGGCCACGGCGACGAGGCGGAGGGTCACGGACTGCTGGAAGGTGATGCCGTGGCGGACCAGCACGCTTTCGAGGACGGCGCGGCTCGCGTAGTGGGCGAGGCCGATGGCGCGGCCGTCGACGGGGGGTGCGGTGGAGGTGGTCATGGCTGCTCCGTCTCGTTGTCGCCGAAGGAATCGGCCGGTGTGTCGAGAGATGCGTCGAGGGACGTGTCCAGGAGGGTCGTCAGATCGTGCGTGAACGCGCGGGTGCGTGCGCCGTCGAGACCGCCGAGCGGCTCCAGCAGTTGCCCCAGCAGTAGGTGGACGACCTCGATCGCCCGCCGGGTGACGTCGACACCCCGTTCGGTGAGCGCCAGTTGCACGGCGCGCGGATCGCGCGGGTCCCGGGTGCGTTCGAGCAGACCGGAGGCTTCGAGCGCTCGGGCGAGCTTCGACACGTAGAGCGGTTCGAGTCCCGTGTGGTCGGCGAGCCGGCGCTGGCTGGGCCGCTCGCCGGCGCGTCCCATCCCGTACAGCGACGCCACCAGCGAGTACTGCGCGTGGGTCAGCCCCAGCGGGGCCACCGCACGGTCGACCGCGACGCGCCACTTCATGGACAGACGCCAGACCAGGAACCCGGGCGTAGCGCCCTCGTGTGCCGAACCCATAGCCAATACGGTACATGGCAACTATATCCATGGCTACTACTTTGTTTCTCGCTCTCCGCAGTGCCGTCCGCGCGGCGTGGCGACGGAGTGACTCACCACGCCCCTCGGGGCTAAGTTGTGCCCATGAGCAATCTTGAGCGGGAAGCCGCTCCGTCCCTGTGCGGTGGCCGCGGCTTCGTGGTGGCGGAGCCGGTGCGTGAGCTCCTCAGTCCCCGACAGGTCAAGCTCGGCGAGTCCACCGAGGTTCGGCGGCTGCTGCCCAACCTGGGGCGGCGCATGGTCGGTGCGTGGTGCTTCGTCGACCACTACGGCCCGGACGACATCGCCGACGAGCCCGGCATGCAAGTGCCGCCGCACCCGCACATGGGCCTGCAGACGGTGAGTTGGCTGCACGAGGGCGAGGTCCTGCACCGTGACTCCACGGGCAGCCTCCAGACGATCCGCCCGCGCGAACTGGGCCTGATGACGTCCGGCAGGGCGATCAGCCACTCCGAGGAGAGCCCTCGCTCGCACGCACGCTTCCTGCACGGCGCCCAGTTGTGGGTGGCCCTCCCGGACGGCCACCGTTACACCGACCCGCACTTCGAGCACCACGCCGACCTGCCGGTCGTCACGGCACAGGGTGTCGAGGCCACGCTCATCCTCGGCGACCTGGACGGCGCCACGTCCCCGGGCACGGCGTACACCCCCATCGTGGGCGCCGACCTGGCCCTGTCGAGTGGCGCGGACGTCCGGCTGCCCCTGGAGCGTGACTTCGAGTACGCGGTCCTCGCCATGTCAGGCGAGGCCCATGTGGACGGCGTACCGGTGCTCCCGGGATCGATGCTCTACCTTGGCTGCGGCCGCGACGAACTCCCCCTGCGTGCCGAGTCCGACGCGGCGCTGATGCTCCTGGGCGGCGAGCCGTTCGAGGAGGAACTGATCATGTTCTGGAACTGGATCGGCCGGACCCAGGAGGAGATCGAACAGGCCCGCCGGGACTGGATGGAAGGCACCCGCTTCGGCGAGGTGAAGGGCTACGACGGCGCCCCGCTGCCCGCGCCCGAGCTGCCGCCGGTGCCGCTGAAGCCGCGCGGAAGGGTGCGTTGACCTGCGGAAATGCTCGAGTCCTGGCGGCTGGTGGGCGGGCGGCGGTCGGGCGCTGCCTCCCGCTGTCCGCCCGCTCGCGGGAGGACGGCTGAGCGGGGTGCGGACCGGAGCCGGGATGACAGGCGATTCCACGGTGTGGCCGTCTGTGAGCAGCTGTGGCAGGACTCTTGTTTGCGCCGTGAGGCGCTGTCGGTTCGAGTGGAGGTGGAAGGCCTGCACCAACTCGCTGTCGCAGCAGTCGGGTTGAAGCTGAGGGCAGCCTGATCCGGGTGATGCCGGGGAGGGCGAGAGCGGCCCTGACAACGCCGGGACGTGACCAGTACTGCCAGATGGGGCGGGTCCGGCAAGCGTGATGGAGAGGAGTACGCGAGGAACCGGCGTTTACGTCTCTTAAAGTGCCTCCGGCTCAAACCTGGCGGATAAGGGCCGGTAGCGGTGCGTATGCAGGTCACTCTTTCGGGTGGTCTGACAACTCTTGGGTCGGTCTACGAAAGCCGGCCGGGAGGCCACGAGGAAAGCCTGCGGCGTACTCGTGGCGAGGCCGCAGGGATACAGCCGGGCTCCTCCTTCATCGAGCGAACCACAGTGAACACGGGAACCGTCCCGAACCTCGCCCTGCCACCTGCCTCCAGCAGGCTGGCGGGGCTGAGCGCATCGACCGCTGATCGGTTGGGGACGGGGCGGAGCCGCCGTAGTACTCCGAGGCCGGGAGAGCCGGCCGCATGGGGAAGGGCGGCAGCGGTATCGAGAAGGGAAGGACGCTGCAATGCCGGAAGATGCCCCGCCGAATGGCGGAGCTCCGGGCCCTCGGGCCCGGGTACTGGGGATGCAGACCAAGCTTCACCGTTGGACGGTGGCCGATCCCGGCCGCCGGTTCGATGACCTGTTCAACTTCGTGCACGACCCGGCGACGCTGTTGGCGGCGTTCGACCGGGTCGCGGGCAACCGGGGAGCCCGGACTCCCGGCGTCGACGGCCTGACCGCCATCGATGTCGAGGAGTCGATCGGTGTTCCCGGGTTCCTGAACGACCTGCGGGCCGCCCTCAAAGACGGTTCGTTCCGTCCGCTGCCGGTGCGGGAACGCAGCATTCCCAAGCCGGGGGGCTCGGGGAAGGTCCGCAAGCTCGGGATTCCGACGATCAGGGACCGGGTCGTTCAGGCGGCGCTGAAGCTGGTGCTGGAACCGATCTTCGAGGCCGGCTTCACGCCGGTCTCCTACGGGTTTCGGCCCCGACGGCGGGCCCAGGACGCGATCGCCGAGATCCACTATTTCGGCACCCGGGGTTATCGCTGGGTGCTGGATGCGGACATCGAGGCGTGCTTCGACTCGATCGACCACGCGGCCCTGATGGACCGAGTGCGTCGCCGGGTGAAGGACAAGCGTGTCCTGGCGCTGGTCAAAGCCTTCCTCAAGGCCGGAGTCCTCACGGAACTCGGCGAGAACAAGGAGACACTGACCGGCACCCCGCAGGGCGGCATCCTGTCCCCGCTGCTGGCGAACATCGCCCTGTCGGCGCTCGACGAGCACCTGCACGGGCCATGGGAGTCAGGCGGGACGATGGCCACCGAGGGCAAACGCGCCTACCGGCGCCGCAAAGGTCAACCCACGTGGCGAGTCGTCCGCTACGCGGACGACTTCGTCGTCCTGGTGCACGGCACCGAGGCCGACACCGCGGCACTGCGCGAAGAAGTCGCCGACGTGCTCGAACCCCTCGGCCTGCGTCTGTCGCAGGCCAAGACCCGGATCACGCACATGAGCGACGGTTTCGACTTCCTGGGCTTCCGCATCCAGTGGAAACGCAAGGGAGGCACGACCAAGTGGCACGTCTACACCTTCATCGCCGACCGGCCCATCCGGTCGCTGAAGGCGAAGATTCGTGCCCTGACAGGCAGGACATCGCAGCAGGATCTCGCCGCCGTGCTGATCAGACTCACTCAGATCATGCGCGGTTGGGCCAACTACTTCAAGCACGCGGTCGCCAAGCATGTCTTCGACAGGCTCGACGCCTTCGTGTGGTGGCGCTTGATCCGCATGCTGCGGGAGCGTCACCGGTGGAGTTGGGGCGACGTCCGCCGCCGGTTCACCACCCCCAGCGGGCGGTGGCGACCCATCGCGGCGGACGGGATCGAGCTGTTCCGGATCGCGTCGGTTACGGTCAGCCGTTACCGATACCGGGCCGGCGCGATCCCCAACCCATGGCAGCCTGCGAACCCCGTCTGACGGCAGAGACCGTGGAGAGCCCGTTGCGTTGAGAGGCGCACGGCGGGTTCGGCGAGAGGTCCGGAGAAACGGACCGGGAGCAATCCCGGCACCGCGCTCCGGGCCTACTCAGCGCTGACCTGATGCTGACTTTCCTGACGCCTCGTCAGCTGCGATTGAGGCACTCTTTTCGCAGCTCCCTCGCGCGCGGTGGCCTTTGCGGACTCGGTGGCGGCCGGACGAATGCTGACCCGGCGGGCGGCTGGGCCGGGTGCCGGTGCGTGAAGTCGGCACTTGCCCTGTCGTCCTGTGGAGAGTCGACAAGATTCGGGGGCCGTGAACGCTGCTTTCACTGATCCAGTGAGAGAAGTGCTGTCCGAGCGCCGCCAGTGGGTTCGTCGTCTGCTGGTGGTACAGCAGTGGCACGTTGCTGAGCAGTGCAGAGAGCGCGGCTCGGCCCCCAGAGCGGTGCACCGGTCGGGGAATGGTCCGAATCTTGGTCGAGAGATGCTGGTGGTACGGGTGCCGGCCGGTGGTGCTGCCGACATCGTTGAGGTAGTCGCCGTGCGGACCACCGAAGTCGCGGTGAGTCGAAAGGCGGCGTTGTGTGACCCTGTGAATTTCGTCCTCAAGTTGTCCACCTAGTTTCATGAGTCTTTATTGCGCCATAGAAGTAGGCTGGGTTCATGGCACGTACGGGCCGGCCGACGGTCGAGGTGGTTCTGACGGACGAGGAGCGAGAGACGCTGTTGCGCTGGTCGCGGCGGGCGACCTCCTCGCAGGCTCTGGCGTTGAGGTGCCGGATCGTGCTCGCGTGCGCCGATGGCGGCTCGAACACCGCGGTGGGGGCGGAACTCGGGGTCCATCCGGTCACGGTGGCCAAGTGGCGTAAGCGGTTCGCGGCCGATCGGCTCCAGGGCCTGTCGGACGAGCCGCGGCCCGGACCGCCGCGCACGGTGAGCGACGAGAAGGTCGAGGAGGTGGTCGTGCGGACCCTGGAGACCACCCCGAAGAACGCCACTCACTGGTCGACCCGGGAAATGGCCAAGGCCAGCGGCCTGAGCCAGTCCACCGTCTCGCGGATCTGGCGGACCTTCGGCCTCAAACCGCACCTGGTGGACACCTTCAAGCTGTCCAGGGACCCGCAGTTCATCGAGAAGGTCCGCGACGTCGTCGGCCTGTACCTGGATCCGCCCGAGCGGGCCATCGTCCTGTGCGTGGACGAGAAGTCCCAGATCCAGGCGCTGGACCGGTCGGCGCTGGTGCTGCCGATGATGCCGGGCATGCCCGAGCGCCGCACCCACGACTACCTGCGCGGCGGCGTGACGACCCTGTTCGCCGCGCTGAACGCGGCCACCGGCGAGGTGATCAGCTCGCTCCACCGCCGGCACCGCGCGGTGGAGTTCAAGAAGTTCCTGGCCAAGCTGGACAAGGAGGTCCCCGACCATCTCGACGTGCACCTGATCTGTGACAACTACGCCACCCACAAGACGCCCGCGGTCCGGCAGTGGCTGCTGGCTCATCCCCGGTTCCACCTGCACTTCACCCCGACCGGCTCGTCCTGGCTGAACCAGGTCGAGCGCTGGTTCGCCCTGTTGACGGACCAGCGGATACGGCGGGGCGTCCATAAGAACGTCCAAGCCCTGGAGAAGGACATCCGGGCCTGGAGCGCCGACTGGAACGACAACCCGGGGCCCTTCGTCTGGACGAAGACCGCTGATGAGATCTTCGAACGCCTCGCCGGATATCTGAACCGAATCAAAGACTCGGCACACTAGCGCCCTCTCACAGCAGGAGAATTGGAATTAGCCACCAAGATCGCGCACGGCTGGTCGACGTGGCCTGCCGAGGTTGAGGGAAAGGCCGCGGGGACGCGTTGCGCTTTGGAAGACTTTCCGCCATGGGTGAGACGACTACTGCGAGCGTGCAGCCGTACCCGGCGGGCACCATGTGGACCTTCCGTTCCCGCGAGAGCGGGTACGTGAACACCGAGGAACTGGCGCTGTCCTGGCTGGTCGGGGGCACCGCCCCGATCTGCGAGGACCCCTCCGCAGAGGGGAAGCCAGCGGCCGATCTGTGGCACTACTGGGCGCGGGACGCGAACCGCTATCACGAGCGGTGGCCGGACGCGTTCCGGCCCGGTGAGGTGCACATCTCCTGGAAGGTCGTCGCACCGCCGCCCGGCGACGGGGTCTTCGAGGGAGCGCCGTACACGCGCGACGAACGCCATCTGCCGCGCCAGTCCCAGGTCGACGAGTCACAGCACGACTTCCTGACCTGGTACACGTACCCGGAGCATGCCGAGACCGGCGAGCGCGTGAACTGGCTGCGGCTGCCCGTGCTGGACCGCGCGTGGAGGGACGGCACGGAGGACCTGGGCGGCTTCATCCAGGAGGCGTCCGGGTGGAAGCCGTCGCCGCTCCAGCTGGCCATGGACGTCGTGCAGGTGGCACGGGGCTGCGGACTGTGGACACCCGAGCTGGCGCTGATGAGCGGGGACCTGGACGACGGCGAGCAATACCAGCTCGCCGGGTGGCTGGGCGAGCAGCTCGGGGCCATGGACAGCGACGTGTTCGACGCCCTGTACGCCAAGCTCGACAAGCACCACCAGAGCGACGTGAACGACTCCATCAACGACTTCGCCGACAACGCGGTGGGCGACCCGAGTTGGAGAGGCTGACCTGCGCGGAAGACAGTTTGTCTTCGCCGCAGGTCAGCCGGCGGTGACGGCGGCGTGGAGCTCGCGTACTCCGGTGGTGCGCGGGTGCCGCTCGGCGAGCTCGTCGACGATGGCGCGGATGGCGGGCCGGTCGCGGACTTCGCCGGGGCTGGCCCGGTAGGCGTCGAGGAGGGCGCGGGCGGTCTGCTCGGGCCGCTGCCAGGACCACCAGGCGCGCGCCATGTCGGTGCCCAGGCGGGCCTTGCGCTCGGTGGTCGGGAACTGGTCGGGGCGCAGGTTCTTGCCCGCGTCCAGGGCGGCCCCGGCGTCGCCGAGCGCCCAGTGGACGCCGACCGCGTACAGGTCGACGGCGGCCGGGTGATCGGGAAGAGGCGGCCGACAGGGCACCCGTCGGGGAGCCTGCGGGCGGCGCGGCGGACTTCCTCGGTCATGGCGAGGGCGTCGGCGCGCTGCCCGCCGCGTGCGGCGGTGTAGGCGAGGGTGCACAGCATCTGCGCGTAGGCGGCGGCCGCGGGTTCGGTGCGCAAGCCGGTGCTCTCGAGGTCGGCGGTCGCCGACTTCATGAGGCGCTGCGCGGCGTCGTTCTGGTCCTGGTGGCGGAGCACGATGGCGAGTTCGCGGGCGGCGGCCGCAGCGGCGAGCGGGCTGCTGGAGACTTCGGCCCAGGTGCGGGCGCGGTCCGCGGTGAGGCGGGCGCGGTCGTAGGCGCCGAGCTTGCTGAGGCCCGCGGTGGCCAGGCTGTAGACGGCGGACAGGCGGGCCTGGTCCAGGCTAGTGCGGGAGCGGGCAGCCGCGTGGGCGTCGGCGAGGAGGCCGGGCAGGTCGGCGAGGAGCTGCCGGTGGGCGTTGTCACGTTGTCTGACCGGCCTGGGATGATCTTGGAGTTGATCGTGCCGGGGAGGGATTCGCTCGTGTCGTCCGCGTCGCCGTCGTACAGGGGGCACCGGTACCCGGTGGAGATCATCGCGCACTGCGTGTGGCGGTACCACCGCTTCCCGCTCAGCTTCCGCGAGATGGAGGAGCTGATGCCCGGGCGTGGCGTGCTCATCTCCTACGAGACGGTCCGCCACTGGTGCGCGAAGTTCGGTCAGCAGTACGCCAACGGCCTGCGCCGCCGCCGGCCCCGGCCCGGGGATAAATGGTATCTGGACGAGGTGTTCGTCAAGGTCAGCGGAGAATTGAAGTACCTGTGGCGGGCCGTCGACCAGGACACCGTTCTCGACATCCTCGTGCAGAGCCGCCGGGACACAGCCGCGGCCCGGCGCTTCTTCCGCCACCTGATGAAGAAGACGCGCGCAGCGCCCCGGGTGGTCGTCACCGACAAGCTGCGCTCCTACGGCGCCGCCCACCGCGAGGTCATGCCCTCCGTCGAGCACCGGCAGTCGAAGTACCTCAACAACTGGGCCGAGAACAGCCACCAGCCCACTCGCCAGCGCGAACGTGCCATGAAGGGCTTTCGCAGCGTAGGTGCCGCCCAGCGGTTCCTGGCCGCGTTCAGCGGCATCTCACCCCACTTCCGGCCCCACCGCCCCCGGATGACCGCCCCCGGATACCGCGCCGAGATGACCATCCGCTTCGCGACCTGGGACCAGATCACCGGGGTTGCCGCCATGCCCACCACGGCCTGAGCACAGGCCCGGGCCGCCGGCCACCACGCCCCGACGCGCCATCAGACAGTCACGCACCCAACAACGTGGCAGTGCCCACGAGCGGGCTCCTCTCCGGCGCGATCAACCCGAAGATCATCCCACCCGGCCAGCCAACATGACAGTGCCGCCCGAACGGCCGAGGGCCGTTGCCGCACCAAGCGTCGTGCGGTTGCGGCCTGCCGTTCTGCGGCGAGCGTTTGCCGGACCTGCCGGCCGGCGCCAGGCTGGGAGCATGGTGCGCGCGTCGGCTTCGAACATGCTGACCGGGTGGGCTGTCGAGAGTCCTGGTCCGATCGCGGACGGCCCACTGGTGTCCGTGCGGCGTACCGTGCCCTCGCCGGGGCCTGGTGAGCTGTTGCTGAGGGTCGAGGCGTGCGGCGTCTGCCGCACGGACCTGCACCTTGCCGAAGGCGACCTGCGCCCGCACCGGGCATCGACCGTTCCCGGTCATGAGATCGTCGGCCGCGTGGCCGCCGTCGGCGAGTCCGTCACGGGGTTCCGGGTCGGCGACCGAGCCGGTGGGGCGTGGCTGCGCAGCACCTGCGGCCGATGCCGCTACTGCCGGGCCGGTCGCGAGAACCTCTGCCCGGCCTCCCTCTACACCGGCTGGGACGCGGACGGCGGTTTCGCCGATGTCACCCTCGTTCCGGCGGACTACGCCCACGCGCTCCCGGACGACCAGGACGCCGTGCTGCTGGCACCGCTGCTGTGTGCCGGGATCATCGGCTACCGGGCTCTGCGCCGCAGCGCCCTGCCACCCAACGGCCGGCTCGGGATCTACGGCTTCGGGGCCTCGGCCCATCTGACGGCGCAGGTCGCCCTGGCCGAAGGAGCAACCGTGCACGTGCTGACCCGTTCGGCACGGGCCCGTGAACTCGCCCTCGACCTGGGCGCCTCCTCCGTGGGCGGCGCCTACGACCGCCCGCCCGAACCACTGGATTCGGCGATCCTGTTCGCACCGGTAGGGGATCTGGTGCCCGTGGCACTGGAGGCACTGGACCGTTCGGGAACGCTCGCCGTGGCGGGCATCCATCTCACCGACATCCCCGTGCTCAATTACCGCCGTCACCTCTTCGAAGAGCGGAATCTGCGCAGCGTCACCTCCAACACCCGGCAGGACGGCCGCGACTTCCTGGACACGGCCGCGCGGATCGGTATGCGGGTCACCGTCAGCCCGTATCCGTTGAGCCGTGCCGACCAGGCTCTGAGGGACCTGGCCGCCGACCGGGTCAGCGGCGCCGCCGTGCTCGTGCCCGGATGACCCGCCGCGACGCACTCCTTGGACGTGCCCCGAGAGGTCGCGGTAGCGGGTGACGGAGTGGTTGAAGAAGTTCCGCCGCGAGCGGCGTGTGTTATGCGACATCCCGCGGGTTCGTCCTGGCTTTCATCTCCCATTGCTGCAGGTCAGCCCGGCAGACGGAAGCGAGGGATCCGCATAGATCATGACGGACCTCGGGATTCCTGAAGAACCGTCATGAGCCCTGCACAGACGCACAGACGCACAGACGCACAGACGCACAGACGCACAGGCCGAAGGCGACGAGGTGCCTGGTCAGGCCCCATGCCGAAGAACCAAGGACCACGGCGAACTCGCGGTGTGTGCCGTGGTGTCACATGCGTACGTACTCCTCGGTGTCCTCGGCGAAGTCCGTCAGTGCCTGGTCGGTGAGTGTGGGACGGGTCTGTGCGACGGCCTGCAGGTAGTCCTCCGTGCCGGCCGGGGCGCCTTCCCCCTGGGCGACTTCGCGTTCGAAGGCGGTCTGGGCGCCCTTGCGAGCGGCGAACTCGATATCGGCCGGCGTGAACATTGCGCTTGCCTCCACCAGACGGCGGAGATCGACATGGGTGGCGGCGGCCCCGAGGTAGCGCCGCCAGACCGCCGAACGGGCCTGCGGATCGGGCGGGCCGACCGGGATGACGTAGTCGAAGCGGCCGGGCCGAAGGAACGCAGGGTCGAGGAAGCGGACGGAGTTCGTGGCGCAGATCAAGAGGCGGTCGTCGTGGTCGCGGAAGCCGGGGATCAGCTTGAGCAGTTCGTTGGTGACTCCATGACTGGGGTCGACAGCCGTACCGGACCGGGCAGAAGCGATCTCCTCGACCTCGTCGATGAAGAGAACCACCGTCTCCAGCTCGGCCAGCTCGGTGAACGCCTCCCGCAGCGAGGCCGCCAGTCCCCCCTCCCGAAACGACGCAAGCCGGGACGGGAAGAGTTCCACGAAGGGCCACCCCAGCCGCGAGGCAACCGCTCGGGCGAAGCTGGTCTTGCCGGTGCCCGGCGGCCCGAAGAGGATGACCCCCTTCGGCGGCCTCACCCCATACCGCTCGGCCAGCGCGGGCCGGGCCAGCGGCAGCACGATCCGCCGCTCGATGGCCTCCTTCACCTCTTCCATCCCCGCAAGGCCGTCCCACAGATCCCCGGGAAGCATCCTTCCCCCCAACTCCGCCAGGAGGCCGGCATCGCTCGCGCCGAGCTGCTCGACCTTCTCGTGGAAGACGAGCCCGGTCCGGGACCGGTAGCCTGAATTTTCCAAGGCAACGGCTCCCGTCGCCCCCGGGGCCAGGAGCGCGCCGATCCGGCGGACTCCCTGGGACCGCAAGCGCCGCTCAAGCTCGGCGATCAAGGAGCTTTCGATGCCGCGGCTGCGCCACGTCCCGGCCAGGGCCACCAGGATGATCCAGCCCCTCTCGCCGGAGACCTGCGCCACGCCGACGCCCACCAGCTCGTCGCCGACCACCGCCACCACGGCCGGTCCTGCGGCCCTGGCTGCGGCCACGACCTCCGATACCGGGAAAACGGCAGGAGCCTCGTCCACCTGCTGGTTCTGGTCCCAGATCTGGATGGCGCGGTCCAGATCATCGTCGTGGAAGTCCCGAAATCGCCACGCCGGCATCGTCATCACCCTCGAGAGGGGGCCACCGCCGCTCCCCGGCTCAGGTAGTGCCCCGCCACGGACCCTTGCTTCATTCTCCCCAGGTGCGCCTCCCGGGCGCGCGTCGAACGAGGGCGCCGTTAACGAACAGGGAACCAAGCGACATGTAGCTCAGCGTGATGTTGGTCCTGTGGGCTCGCCGCCGTTCGGCTCCGCCCCTACGAGCCCGTCCCTCTTCCCAGACGGTGAGCACGTGCTCCTGGTCGTCCTCCTCCATGCCAGGTCCGGCGGGCGGTGGTCTCGGGGTTCGGGGAGTATCCGAGCAGGGATCACCGCTACGGCGTTCAGTTTCCTGAACGCTTCGGTGCCCCGGTCAGCGGCCCTGGCGGAATGGGTTGTACGCCTCGAAGGAGTCCTCGTGGGTCTCTCCGCGCCGACGCCGTTCGGCCTGGTACGCGGTCCAGGCGAGTTCACCCTGCACAGCGGAATCGCAGACCATCAATTGTTGAACGCTGTGCGGGGCACGGCAGCCACCGCCGGCTACGGCCTCACCCCAGAAGAAGTGACCCTCTGGTTGGGTCGTCGCTTGCCGCGCTGCGGGCCCTCCCCCGCTGTCCTGCCGTCCGGATCGGCCCTTCCCTCAGGCGCGACGGCGGCGGCAGCAGGCCGCCCGACTACTTGGCGCTCTGCTGCAGGCTCCGGACCCACTCCCGGCCGCGGTCGGCGCGACGGCGCCGCGCTGAGCGGAGCGCCCACGATGGGCCCGGCCACCTCGCGGCAGCAGCCGCTCCCTCGACCACGGCGGACGGTGCGGTCTGCTCACGCTCGCTCGTGCGTGGCGGCGGCAGTACGGAGAGTGGCCCAGCTCCGGCGGGGTCGATGGCATACGCCGGGCTGGGTCTTCACGGTTGCGCCCGCCACGATCCTGGCCTGACACCGGTCCTTGGTCGTAGTGGTCGCGCAGAAGGGTGTCCCCGGATTGCCCACACGCCTTGGTTCCGCGGACCTGGAAAAACCACCTCATTGAGGGCCTTTGTGGGCGCGCCTGCGGCTTCTGGTGCCCGCTTGGGGCAAGTGTTGCCGTGTCCAATCGGTCCAGGCGCCCGGGCGCCTGCTGTGACAGGAGATCGCTATGCGTGTTTCCCGCTTTGCTGCCGCGCTCGGCGTGGCAGTCGCCGTGGTGCTGGGTGGTGCTGGAGCTGCTGCCGCCGCCGGCGCCGCGCCGGGGGCGACCGGTGCGTACGCCTCGAATGACCACCATCGTGGGGACCGGGGTGAGGACGGGCCCCGGTACCACCACGGGCACGGGAAGGACAGGGACCGCCACCACGGCCACGGGAGGGACAGGGACCGCCACCACGGCCACGGGAGGGACAGGGACCGCCGTCACGGCCATGGCCATGGGCACGGCCATGGGCACGGGCATGGGCACGGGCACGGGCATGGGCACGGGCACGGCCATGGGCACGGGCACGGCCATGGCCACGGCCATGGGCACGGCCATGGGCACCGCTGACACGATCGCCGAACGTGAGGGGGCGGCCCGAATCGGGCCGCCCCCTCACCATCGCAGTTGGCCGCGGGACCTTCCCCCCTCCGTAACCAGCCTGTCCTCCGCCCCGACCGAGCCCCCTGCAGTCGGTGTCCCGTCTCATTCGATCTTGCCGTTGGGTGGCGTCCTGACCTGCGGAGAGACAAAGTCGCGCGAGACGCCGATGAGCCGTCGTCTCACTTGATGTTGTCGGCGAGGTGCGTTTCCACCGCCGACGATCGGCGGGCGGCGGCACGCTGACCTGGACTGTCTCACCTGACCTTGTCCTTGACGTGTGAACCGGACCCCGTCAGGTGAGACGGAGGCAAGGTCTCGCGAGACGGGACAGTCGGCAGCGCGCGGACCACGTAACCCGCCCACCATGGCCATGCCCTGGCAGTGTCCAAGAACCGATCGGTTCTTGGACAGCGGCGCCTGGAGATCGACACGCCGAGCCGGAGCCGACCGCTGGTGTCCAGCAAGGATGTCCAACAGCTACCGACTCGGGGCCGTACAGCGACGCGGGAAGTCGCTGCCCTCTGTGGGCTTTGCAGGGGATGCGCGCGTCGGGGTGACGCTGGTGCAGCGCCGCGCCCCCGAGGGGCGGTTGAACGGGGGCATGACCCTCGCCGTGACCGGCCTCCTCGGGGGCATCGCCTGCGGCGTGGCGGGCGGCGGCAGGCTGGTGGGGCACGCGGCTCCTGCTACCGGGTACCTCGCCCCGGTCACCGCTGCCGCCTGCGCCCTGCCGCTCTACGCGACCCGGCGCGCGCTGAGCCCTGGCCCTGCTCGGCGCGGACTGCCCGGCGGCCCGCGCGAGCGCCCAGGGGTGCCTCAGCACTGCGCCGGCTTGCGCCACGAGCACTCCAGGTCTCCGTTGCTCTTTGTGCTCCGGAGGGCCTTCGGCCGCACCGTCACCGCCCGGTTCTCGTCGGACGAGGCGAGGGTGGCCACGATGGCGTCCTCGGTGCTCTTGACCGAGCCGGCGAGATAGTTGTTGAGGACGACGCTGTAGACGAGTTCGCGTCCGCCCGCGTCGGTGACGTATCCCGACAGGGCCGACGCGCCCGTCAACGACCCCGTCTTGCCACGTGCGTTGAGCGCGGCCGGTGTGCCGCACAGACGCGAGCGCAACGTACCGCCGATGAAGCGGTTCGGGTCACAGGCCACCGGGAGGGCCCGGTACCAGTCGGCGTACCAGGGCTCGGTGCGCACCGACAGGAGCAGCTTGGCGAGCTGGTCCGCGGGGACGCTGTCCATCCGGGACAGCCCGGAACCGTCGACCTGGCGCAGCTTGCCCGGGTCGACGCCGATGCGCTTCAGGTAGCCGCTGATGCCGGCGAGGCCGGCATCCCAGGTGCCGCGCCCGGAGGTCTCGTATCCGATCGCCTTGGTCAGCGCCTCGGCGTGCATGTTGTTGGACAGCTTCAGGAACGGGATCAGTAGCTGCTTGAGGGGCATGGACTCGTGCGTGGCGAGCCTGTGCGCGCCCTTCGGGGTCGCCTCGCCGAGCCGGGTCGCCCCGGTGACGCGCACGCCGTGCGCGGCCAGCGCGTCGCGGAAGACGTCCGCGGCGTAGCCGGTGGGCTCCCAGACGCTGACCCACTCCTTGGCGGTGGCGCCTCCCACAGGCAGGGTGCCGCTGACGGTGATGGTGTTGGTGCCGTGCTGCCGCTCGACGGTGAGGTCGCTCGGGCCGCCTCGGTCGACGGTGGTCGCGCGCACGTCGAGGTGGACGTAGTGGTTGGCCGGGGTGACGGTGGTGCGCGGCCGGTCGCCGGGCTTGTCCCCCGGCGCCGCATGCACGATGACCGTGCCGGTGTCGTAGTCGGTGTCGGGGGCGACGCTCAGCGCGGAGGTCTGCGCCGAGTAGTACGAGGATTCGTCGTCGGAGGCCCAGGAGCGGCCGAGCCGTTGGTCGTCGAAGCGGGTGTCGTCGGCGACCAGGCGCCCGGTGACGCGCCGCACCCCCGAGTCGGCGAGCGCGGCGGCGAGCCGGTCGTAGTCCTCGGCGAGCAGGGTCGGATCGCCGGTGCCGCGCAGATACAGGTCGCCGTCGAGTACGGAGCCCTGCCGGGCACCGGTCGACAGGACGTCGGTGGTGAAGCGGTGGTCGGGGCCGAGCAGCGCCATGGCCGCGGCCGAGGTGAGCAACTTGGTGTTGGAGGCGGGCATGAGTCGCCCGCTCGGCAGATGCTGATAAAGGACCGCGCCGGTCTTCGCGTCGGCGACGACGACGCTCGCGGCGCCGCCGTCCATGCGGGCGTCGCCGAGGATTGTGTCGATGGCCTCCGGCAGTCCAGTCCGGTCACCGTCCGCCCCCGCGGGCGAGCTCCAGCTGAACGTCGCCGCGACCACGGCGGCGACGACGGGCCAGATCCAGTGGCGCATACGGGTGGTGCGTCTCACGGGTCTACTCATGCCACAGGAGCATCCCGGATCCCGACCGACGGCAACAGACCCCCTCGCCGATCCGCACCCCGCCACCGCTGCGCAGGTGCCCGCCACGACCGATCACCACCACCTCGCCACGCACCTCGCTTCCGGCCTGTGGCGTGTTCGGCGGCTTGTTCTCACAGGGGCAGCGTTATGCCCAGTTGCTGTATAGCGGTGGAGGGCGGGCCACCTTCGGAGCGGTCGGTCTGGCGTTGTCAGGTTGGGTGAGTGCCCGAGGGTGTGAGCCGGTTCGGCGTGTTTCGGCTTCGGTGGTGACAACGGCTCAGGCTACGGCGGGCGGGCCGGCGACGCCGGTGATCTGATCCCGGATCACCGGCGTCGCCGGCCCGCCGCCGCGGCCTGGGCACGGAGCCGGAACCCGGCCTCACCGCACCCGACACGCCGTCAGGCACTCACACGCTCCACAACGTGACAGCGCCAGAGCAGGGACAGCACCTCGCTGATCTTCGGGGACTTGCGGCACCAAGACGGCTGGGGGTACCTCCCGGCCGAAGGCTGGGGAGATCTTCGACGAGAACCGCTTGCGCTCGCCGGTCCGCTCGTCGACGCGCTTGCCGTTCACCCATGGAGCCTTCACCTCCACCACGCCGGCCGCGGTGGTGACCTGCCGGGGCTGGTGATAGCCGTTGCGGACTACCAGGCGGCACCCCTTGTCGTCGCGCTCATCGGCCAACTCGGCTATGCAGTCTTTGACTTCAGCCTTCAGCACGGCGACCGGCATCCGCCGTGCGCCTTCCCGGACGATCTCATCCAGCAGCGAAACTGCCGCTTGGCGTGGTGCCGTCCTCGTTGACTACCGTAAGCACGGGCGTGCCTTCCCGACCTACGCGGCAACGTCAGCCTTGCTCGATGACCTATCGATCGATCCATCGGGCAGGTACGCCTCCTTCCATCAGGAGTGATCCACAGACACTGAGCATTGCTCCTGGTGCCCCTCGGGGTGCAGTCTGCTCAGCAGTTGGATACAGCGGCAGTACGGGCTCGCTCGGCTCGGGGTCAGGCCACCGGCGCTGCTCCTGCCGATTCCCGGTGTGCATGCAGCGCCGTCCGGTACGCCGCCAGCCGGGCGGTGCGGCCGATGGTGAGGGCGCCGACCAGCCGGCCCTCCCGGTGGTAAGCGACCTCCAGACGCCGGTTCGCCAGGTCGTGCTCGACGACCCTTACCTGGTCCGCGACCGCGGGCAGGCCGACCGAGCGGATCCGCGCGCCGTGCAGGTCGGACCAGAAGGACGGCACCGCCGTGAACGGGGCCGGCGTCCCGGCCGTGAGCAGGGTCGCCGCGGCGGCGGTGCCCTGTTCCACGGCGTTCGTCCAGTGGCCGAGGGCGAGGCGCGCGCCGCCCGCGAGTGGCTGCGGCACCCGGGCGACGTCACCCGCGGCGACCACCCCCTCGACGGCCGAACCGTCGGGGTACAGCACGCGCAATGACGGGTCGCAGTGGACGCCTCCGCCGACGGCGGCCCCGGAGCCGGCCAGCCAGCCGGTCGCCGGGACGGAACCGAGCGCCAGCAGGACCACGTCGGCGGGGACGTCGCCACCGGTCGACAGCCCGACGCCGGTGACGCGGCCGTCCGTGCCCGCTCGGAAGCCGGTGACGGTGGTCCGCGTGCGCAGGTCGATGCCCGCCGCGCGGTGCAGGGCCGCCGCATAGGCACCGGCGACCGTGCCGACGGCCCGTTCCAGGGGCTGGGCGGCGGCTTCCACCAGCGTGACGTCGAGTCCGCGGGACCGCGCGGCGGCCGCGACCTCGCCGCCGAGGAACCCGGCACCGACGACGACCAGTCGCCGGCCCGGGACCAGTTCGGCGCGCAGGGCCAGCGCGTCGTCCAGCCCCCGGAGCGTGAGCACGCCGCGTGGGGGCGCGGAGAGGGCGGCCGGTGCGGCGCAGGCTGCCGAGCCGGTGGCGAGGACTAGGCCGTCGTAGTGCAGCAGGGTGCCGTCGGCGAGGGTGACGGCCCTGGCCGTGGCGTCGAGGCCCACCGCCGGACGGCCGAGCAGCCAGCGGGCGTCCAGTCCGCCGGGCAACGGCAGTGCGGTGCCGGGCGGGTCGGCCTGCGCGGTCAGCACCTGCTTGGACAGCGGCGGCCGGTCGTAGGGGAGGTGCGGTTCAGCACCGACGATCGTCAGGGTTCCCGTGAAGCCCTGGGCGCGCAGAGCCTCGGCCGCCCGCAGCCCGGCGAGCGACGCGCCCACGATCACGACCTCACGAAGTGCGTCCCGCCTCATGACGCGCCCGCGGAGACGGTGATGGCGCGCATCGGGCAGACGGCAGCGGCCTTCTCGGCCTTGTCGCGCAGCGCGTCGGCGGGACCTGCGTCGTAGACCAAGTAGTCCTCGTCGTCGAAGGAGAAGATCTCCGGCGCCGCGAAGACGCACTGCCCGTGGCTCTCGCAGAGATTCATGTCCACGGTGATTCGCATGACTGGCTCCGTTGTGTCGGGTGTGAGGCCCGGCCGTGTCCCGGTGTCGTGCCGGGCGGTCCCCCGTGCTGTGGGGGCGCACCGGGCGCGGGCGGGCTATCGGTCGGGGGTCAGCGGACCGGCGGGTTGAAGCGGGAGTAGCCGGGCTCGCTCCAGCGCAGCGGGGACGCCGAGGAGACCTCGTGCACCGCCTCGACAAAGAACTCGACGAGCCGCTGGGCACCCGGCGTGCGGGCGATCTCCTCGGCGTCCCAGACGGTCCGTGCGGTGCCGGACAGGTGGAGGGCCGTGCCCGTCTCCCAGTCGGGCACGAGGATTCCCGCCGCGGGGTTGAGCAGCAGGTTGCCCAGCGTCAGGAACATGGCGTTCCCGGTGTAGTCCGGCCAGCGCAGCAGGGTCGGGGAGAGGACCTGGACGAATCCGGGGTTGCCGCCGCGGTGCGAGGCGTCGGTGTCGCCGTCGTCGGAGGCGGTGGCGATGAAGAACGTGTCGGCCCGGCGCACCGCCTCCTGCTGCGCCGCGCCGAGCGCACGGCCGGTGGTGACGGTGCGGGGCCCCGCCTCGTCGATGACCGCCCTGCGGTGGTGCCGTTTCTGGAGATATTTGGGGCAGTTGGCGATGACCTGGTCGAGAGCGACGCGCAGTCCGCCGCCGTCGCGGTGGGCGCAGCCGTTGATCCGCATCCGGCGCCGGGTGGCCGGCTCGATGGCGATCGTCCCGAGCCGTACGGAGTGTGCCGTGGCGAGGACATCGGCGAGTGGGTCCTCCGGCACGGGCAGGGCGTCGATCGCGAGGGTGCGGGGGTCGGGGGCGCGGAGGAATCCGGGCTCCCCGGTCAGCTGGGTGGCCCAGAGGCGGCCGGCCGGGTCGGCGGCGCCCACCACGATCATCGGTTGCTCGGCCAGGAACTCCCGGGCGACGGGCGGGACGGTCCCGTGGATGCCGCCGAGGGAGAACTCGGCCTGGGTGGTGAGTCCGGCTCGCTGCTGCATCGCGAGTTCGCCGCTGTGATAGGTGGCCACGGCGTTCTCCTTTCCGAACGTCCGGTGTGTGGTGCGGCGGCCGCGCCCGGCGGCTTCGCGGCCGGGCGGGCGCCTCGGGCTGTCCGCGTGGCCTAGAAGAAGCCGCAGGTGGGGGCGCCGGCGGTCGGGGCGGTGGCGGGGTCGGCGCCGGTCGGCGCGTAGATCTCCAGGCGGGTGCCGTCGGGGTCGGTGAAGAAGATGCCGCCGGAGGAGGCGCTCTCGCCGTGCGGGACGACGCCGTCGTAGGTGAACTCGGCGCCGAGCCTGCGCAGCACCTCCTCGGTGGCCTTGACCTCCTCGACGGTGTCGACCTGGAAGGAGAGGTGGTGCAGCCCCGGACGGGCGGCGGCGAACGTGCCCTCGCTCTGCTGCCAGAGCGTCACGAGCAGACGGTCGTCACGGCCGAGGAAGGCCCAGCGGCGGCCGTCCTCCTTGCCCTCCGCCATCACCGCGAAGTCGAAGACCTCGCGGTAGAAGGCGAGCGAGCGGCCCAGATTCGTGACGTTCAGCCCGACGTGACCGGTCTGCAGGTTCTTCGCCTTGCTCATGGTCGATCAACTGCCTCTGCTCAGGGTCGCGAACCGATCTCGCAACCGGTGAAACCGAATTTAATGGTTAGGTCGCGGGCCGTCAACCGCTGATCACGGGATGACCGGTTACTGTGGGTGGGGTGATGCCGTCGTGACGAAGGGACCCGCACCGTGCCGTCCTCTGCCGAGCCCGACCCGAGGCCGCTGACCGGTGAGCCGCTCGCCATCGACCTGCTCAACACACGCTGGATCGACGCCGCGGGTCGGCACGACCTTCTGCACTCCCTCAAGGGAACGGCGGTGTGGCTGAACACGCCCCTGGTCCGCGAGGCCCTCGGCGGCAACCCCGCCCCGGCCGGCCACGACACCCGTGAGCGACTCCACCAGGCCCGCGCCGCCCTCGACGAGGCCGTCGCGAACCTGGCGAACCCGACGCCCTCCGCCGTCACGGCCGTCAACGACGTCCTCGCCCACGGCCGACTGCGGCAGGTGCTGCGCCCCGACGGGCCGGGCACCCTGGTCGAGGTGGACGATCCGGCCTGGCTGCCGGCCTGGGTCGCCGTCGCCGACTTCCTGCGGTTGCTCGCCGACCGCCCCGAACGCATCCGCGCCTGCGGCAACCCCCAGTGCGTGCTGCACTTCTACGACGTGTCCAAGAACGGCACCCGGCGCTGGTGCTCGATGAGCGGCTGTGGCAACCGGGCCAAGGCCCAGCGCCACTACGCCCGCCACCACCAGGGCTGACACCCGACACCCCGCACGACGGCACGGCAACGGGCCCGCACCCCGGTGATCACCCGCGCACGGGCCCGAGGGCGGCAGGCGGGTCATCGACAGCTTGTTCCGAGGTACGCGATGGGGCTCCACGGACATCCGTGGAGCCCCATCGCATGGCTGGGTGGTACGGCCGTCCGCCTCCCCGCCAGGCCGGCTCCTTGCCCGGGTGGGCGAGCCATCGCGGCAGGCGACCTCGACACCGGGGTGCTCGCGCAGCTATCGGCTCGGCGTTGTCAACTTGGCTGATACGCCGAGTGCCTGGGACGATCCTCGAATCCTTGGCCGTCGGGAGGGGCGTCGTGTCGCCGTCGTACAAGGGGTACCGGTTCTCGGCGGAGGTCATCGCCCACTGCGTGTGGCTCTACCACCGCTTCCCGCTGAGCTACCGCGAGATCGAAGAGTTGATGCTCGCCCGGGGCGGGACCGTCTCGTACGGGACGACCCGGCAGTGGTGCGTGAAGTTCGGCCCGGTCTATGCACGCGAGCGGCGCCGGCCCCGGGCCGGTGACACGTGGCATCTGACGAGGTCTTCAGCAGGGTCAACGGTGAGCGGCAGTACCTGTGGCGGGCGGTCGACCGGGACGGCAACGTCCTGGACATCCTCGTCCAGGGCACTCGGGACGCCAAGGCCGCCAAGCGATTCCTCGCCAAGCTGATGAAGAAGCAGGGCCGGGTACCGCGGGTGCTGATCACTGACAAGCTCCGCAGCTACGGCGTCGCCCACCGCGCGCTCATGCGGTCGGTCGAGCACCGGAGGTCGAAGTACCTCAACAACCGGGCGGAGAACTCCCACCAGCCCACCCGGCAGCGCGAACGGGCGATGAAGGGCTTCCGCTCCACCGGTGGAGCGCAGCGGTTCCTGTCCGCGTTCAGCGGCATCTCACCTCACTTCCGGCCCCGCCGCCACCTCCTCACCGCCTCGAACTACCGCGCCGAGATGACCATCCGCTTCGCGATCCGGGACCAGACCACCGGCGTCGCCGGCCTGCCCGCCGTAGCCTGAGCCGCTGTCACCACCGAAGCCGAAACGCGCCGAACCGACTCACACCCTCGAGCATTCGCTCAACCTGACAACGCCTGCGTAACGCCCACCAGGTGGAGGCGCTGGTCGCCAACCTGATCTCCGTCAACCGCCGCTACAAGACACACGCCGGGCTCCGCGTCACGGACGTATGACATCCCGGGCGGCCCCGCACCGGGCCGCCCGGAAGACGTGCCCAGGCCCCCGCGATCCGGCTGCCCAGGCCGCGGGAGCGCCCCAGCCACCGGGGCGGCGGCCGGACCCCGGTCACTGCATCGCCGCCGTGATGCTGCCCGGTTCCGTACCACGCCGGCCCGGGACAGAATCGCCTTCAGCTTGTCGAACGCGTTCGCCTGCGCGGCCAGGCCAACGCCGTTGCGCTCCATGCTCAGGATGAAGGCTTCGACGACCTTGTGGTCGAAGGTGCTCATCCGCGGTCGCGACCTCAGACTCCTCCCCCTGTTTCCCGGCCGCCGACCGATACCGGATCTTGTACGGGTGAGGGCACTTCGACCACCGCGACCGCGGATGCTCACACTCCTTGAAAAACGACCCCACCCCACGAACCAGGGCCGTGGCACTCACGGTTGCTGACTCCTCCGGGACCGATGCTGACGGTTTGCTCACCGTCGGTAGTCCGGAGCGCCGCTGACCTGCGTTGATGCGCGCAGGGTTCGCTATGTTCTGGAACTGGATCGGCCGGACCCAGGAGGAGATCGAACAGGCCCGCCGGGACTGGATGACCGGCACCCGTTTCGGCGAGGTGAAGGGCTACGACGGCGCTCCGCTGCCCGCGCCCGAGCTGCCGGCGGTGCCGCTGAAGCCGCGGGGAAGAGTGCGTTGACCTGCGGAAACGGCTGATTGGTTGGTGACGGGTGGGCGACTCGCCGTCGTGCCTTGTCTCCCGTTCCTCCATCGCGTGCGGGAGGGCGGCTGGACGTGCTGCAGGTCCCGTGCGCGGGGCTGGGCAATTCCACGGTGTGTCCGTCTGTGGGTAGCTGTGGCAGGACTCTTGCTCACCCTTTGCTCACCCTACTGACGGGTTATGAGGTGTCGGCGGAGGTTCGTGTCGTACCTCGCGGCGGTGTAGTGGTCATCGCAGTTTGGGTGGCCACCGCACGGATGCTGACCTGGCGGGTGGCTGAGTCACACTCCGGTGCGGGAACTCAGTACTCGGCCTGTCGGTTTGTGGGAATTCGACAAGGTGTGAGCGGCCGTAGGGGCGAGCGCTCTTGGCACTGCTCCTTGAAGGGGGTGTCGTGGCGGAGTGCTCCCAGCAGGTTCTTCGCCTGCTGGGAGCACGGCGCTTGCATGTCTCTGGCCTGTGTCGATGACGTAAGTTGCTCCTGATGCGGCTTCGTTGGCCCGTCAATGGTCCGGATCTTGGCTTCTCGCATCCGCCGGTGAGGGCGAGAACTCCGGGCCCAGCTACAGCCGATGGGGGACGGGGAGACACCTCCGCGTGCTTGGAGCCCTGTGCTGCGGAGGGAAGGACGGCGCTCAATGAGATATGCCTTTGGCGCGTGCCGGTACCACATGGCACAGGTTGTAGCGACCGTCTACGGTGTCCACGTCAGTCCATGATGGGTGCGTAATAGCAGGTCAGGGCATCGCGGTCCGGCGGAGTCGGCGTAGTTGGTGACAGACGTGTGACAGCGCCGGTGATAAGGCGGGACCCGGCAGGGAACTTCACCACCAGCACTTCACCGGACTCCAGTTCAGTCACCCCGCGCGAAACTGTGCCCCCACGCAGCCCCACCGCGCGGGCGACGAGCCTGATCCCGCCATGGCCCAGCGAGCGTGCCTCCACTCCTATGGCCAGCCGACGTTGACGTTCGTCCAGGTGCGGGGACAACGCCTGGAACTTCGCCGCCAGTCCGGTCTCGACCCCCTCCGGTCTCCCCATACCACAACAACGATGCTCGACGACGGAAGCGACGGCTTATTTCCCGGCAAGTCCTCACTACCTGGCCTTGGGGGAAGCCCCGACCATCGCGATCCAGTAACGCGCCTCCACGCTCATAGCGTGCGCCGAACGTCAGCACAGCGCATGCGGAGGAGGCGCATACCGGGTGGCCCGCGAAGCCAGCGGATGGCCACTTGGTCCCGTGGCTGGTCCGGATCTTGGTGCCGCTGTCGACATCCGCAGTGTCCCGATCACAGGTGAGCACATGCGCAGAGGGCGGCCGGGTATCCGTGGCCGAGTCTCCAGGATGCCGCCGCAAATGGCGTGATCGCGATCGAGCGCCCCGGGGCGGTGCCCGGTAGCGTTGGGCCGAGGGGAGGATGGGACGAACCGTCGGGGAAACCGAAGGACCGACTCTCATGGCCTGCCGCGACCCCCATGATGCCGAGCGGTGCGAGGTACGAGGGCACCGCACCGTAAGCGGCACGTCCCGGAGCCGGTGCCGAAGACCGATCGGCACCTGGGCGGCCGTGGGACTCACGGTGGCTGTTCTCGTCGCTGCCAACCTGGTCATGCACCGCTGGACTGGCCTGTTCGGCCTGGTGACGGCCGTCGTGGTCTGCGTCCTGCTGCTCGGTGTGCTCCGCTGGGCAGGCGGTACCCGGGCGGACGTGGGCCTGGCGCCCGGCACACTGGCTCGCGGTGCCCGCTGGGCGCTGGCCCTGTTCGGCGTGGTCGGCGTCGTCTACCTGGCCGGGGCTTTGTTGCCGGCCACCCGCGCGCTGTTCGAGGACCGTCGGTACGACGAGATGAACGGGAGCGAGTTGGTACTACGTGTTCTCGTGCTGGTACCCGTCGGCACGGTCCTGGTGGAGGAGATCGCCTTCCGCGGCGTGCTCTACGGTCTGGTGTGCCGCGTCCGCGGGGCGGTATGGGCGACCGTCGTGTCGAGCCTGCTGTTCGGCCTGTGGCACGTGCTGCCGTCACTGCACTTGACGACCGCGAAACCCGCTCTGACCACGGCCTTCGGCAATTCCGCGCTTGGTGCCGCCCTGGCGGTTCTGTCGGCCGTGCTGTTCACGGCGGCAGCGGGCGTCCTGTTCTGCGAACTGCGTCGCCGCAGCGGCAGTCTGCTGGCTCCCATGGGCTTGCACTGGGCGCTCAACGCACTCGGCTACCTCGTCGGGTTCCTGCTGCGCTGACCGCGCGACAGCTAAGACCCCGTGGCTGTGGGCTCAGTTTCCGGCCGGATGATGTCCTTCAGCAAGTCCAGGTCCTGCGCCGTGAATCCGGTGGGCCGCATGACTGTATTCCAGCCGTCGACGTACGCGGCCTTGTACGTGTGGCCGTGGCCGTCCGGTACATCCGTGGCGAACGGCAGGTCGGCGGTGACCTGCCAGAAGGTCACGAAGGGCATCCAGACCATCTCTTCGAGCACATCTCCGCCGGGCGTCTCGCGGATCCAATCGGGTTCGGAGAGGGCCAGCCGGGGGCTCCACCAGATGATCGGATCGGAAGGGTGCATGAGGTAGAGCACCCTTGTACCGTCCCACGGCTGATCCGTCGGAGGCATTTCGGTGGCCGGGTCGTCGGTGAACCGGACGGTCCGCCCCTCCTTGTAGACGGGCTTGATCTCGAGACTTTCCGCGTCGCGCTGATCGCTGAACTCGCGGAACAGGGTGTTGAAATTGGGCGGGCCGGCGAACAGGGTGCCGGCGGTGCGGTTGCGCAGGTCGTACTCCCCGCTGAAGGCAGTCTCACCGCCGAACGACCCCAGGCTCTCACCTGCTACGAACAGCCGCGGACGCTGGTCCTGCGGCAGCTTGGACCAGGTGTCGTAGACCGCGTCGAAGAGTTCGCGGCCAGCCTCGCGTGCCTTGGACTGATCGACGAGATACGACAGCCACGACGGCAGGTACGAGTACTGCATCGCCACGGTGGCCGAGTCGCCGTTGCCGAGGTACTCGAACGAGTCCACAGCAGCGGGATCGACCCAGCCGCTACCCGTCGTGGTCATCACGAGCAGGTTCTCGCGCTCGAAGCCGCCTGCCCGTTCGAGGTCCGCGACGGCTTGGGCCGCCCGGCTCTCCGCGTCGTCGGAGGTCGTCAGCCCGGCGTAGGCCCGGACCGGCTCCTGCGCCGTGCGGTGGGTGAACGCGCCGATGTCCCGGGCCGATGGTCCGCTGCCGGTGAAGGCACGGCCTTGCCTGCCCAGCGAGTCCCACGGCACGAGAGAACCGGGCCCGCCCGAGCGCAGGGCGGACGTGGGCTGATGCACGCCTTCCGGTGTCTGCGTGTCACGCAGCGAGAACGCCTCGTTGGCCGCGTTCACGAAGCCGCCGAGCAGCAGCCCGGTGAACGCGGACCACGCCAGAGCCGCCACCAGGAGCCAGCCGACCACCCGCGCCGCTCGCCTGCCGATCCAGCGCCCGAGCAGGCGGGCGGCCCAGCGGTACAGGCTCCGGATCCCCCGCCCGCACAGCAGCAGGAGGGAGAAGACGAGAGCGGCGACGAACGGGCAGGCGACGGTGGTGAGGACGTTGTAGTCGGTGACCCCCATGAGTTCGCGGATCTCGTGCTGCCAGTACTGTCCGAGCCCGAACGAGAGGCCGAACAGCACGATCGCGCTGACGAGCAGGACGAGCCATGACCGGCGCGAGGCGCTCCGCGGGTCCCGGTCGGCGAAAGCGCGCCAGACGTAGGCCGCGACCACGCCGAGCCCGTACCCGATGGCCGCGCTGATGCCGCAGATCAGTCCTTGGAGCAGCCCCCCGCGGGGAAGCAGTGACGGAGTGAAGGACAGGCACGCCAGGACGAGCGCGCCCCAGCAGCCGGGCAGTGTGACGTGGAGCAGTCGGCGGCGCTTACCGGAATCGGGGGACGGCTCGGCGGGGGGCGGAGAAGACAGCTCGCCGTGCTCGGCCTCCCTCGACACGTCGCCCCCGGCCCCCGCCGCGTCCGTGCCGCCAGGCGGGGCCACCCGGCCGTCCTCCTCGCGCGAGGTCGGCCCTTCCGATCCTCGGTCCGGGAACAGGCGGCCCAGCGCCAACCGTGCCACGCGCGGCCAGTCGGCCGCCGCTCCGCTGCCTCGCAGCGTGTGAGGGCGGCGGCGTGGCACGCGGACCCGGAGTGCACCAGGCGCGCTGCGGCACACGACGGGTGACGGCAGGACGACGTGTTCTCCGTCGATGCCGACCGGGAGGGTGTCCGTGCCGGCTTCGACGACGACTTCTTCGGCGTTCAGCCGGACGAGCCCCCCGGAGCGCGGACCGCGCACGATTCGCGCCGCCTGAGCGGTGTTGCCGACCCGCACGCACACCAGGCCGAGGAGCCCCGAGTCCAGCCGCTCCCTGCGCCCCGGACGGGCCGCGTCGACGGCACGTCCGTAGGGATTGTTGCTGACGAGCAGGGCCTGGAGCCCGTCGACGCGCGTGTGGCCGGCCCGTACCCGCAGCCCGAGCGCGTCCTCGCCGGTGAGGAGGCCGGGAAGGGTGCGCAGGGTCGTGCGGGCCTTGGCGTCCCGGTACGCAGGGTCGGTGACGACCGACGCGTACGTTCCGAACGAGGCGTTGTTGACGAAGACCCGGTCCGCGGCGTATCCGAGGTCGATGCGGAGTTCGACGCCGTCGGTCAGGGCTTGCAGGGCTGCAGCCGGATCGTCGCGGTCGAGGCCGAGGTCGAGGGCGAAGTGGTTGCGGGTGCCCGCGGGGATCACCACGAACGGCAGGTCGTGGCGCGCCGCGACCTCGGCCACCAGTGCCTGGGTGCCGTCGCCTCCCGCCACCGCCAGCAGGTCGGCTCCCTCGGCGACGGCCTGCCGGGCCAGCTCGGCGACGTCCTGGCCCGCGTCGAGCCGGACCACCCGGCAGCCCGCCGCCCGGGCCTTCTCCGTCAGCTGGAAACGGCCCACCTTGCCGCCGCCGGAGTGCGGGTTCATGAGGATCCAGGGGGCGTGGGGTTCCTGGACGACAGCCTGTCCGGAGAGGGTGGGACCGGGTGCCGGGGCCGTACGTGCCGCCGTGACGGCCAGCGCCCACAGGGCCAGGGACAACAGGGCCGGTCCCAGCATGCCGAACGCGGCGTACAGGGCAAGCACGGTGACCGGCGCGGCCACCGACAGGACTGCCCCGAGGACACGGAGCACACCGGTGTGTGCCAGGACCCACCACACGCCGACGGCGGCGAGCGCGAGCCCGGCGATGCCGACCAGCACCCACAGCACGCTCCGCAGACCGGCGACGACGAGCGGCACCAGGATGCTTCCCAGCAGGGCGAGCAGGGCGAGGCGGGCCCGTCCGGCACCGCCCTCGCGCACGGTCGCGGTCCCTGTCTCTCCCGATCCCCTCGTGTTACCTCTGTGTCGCCCCACCTGTCGGCCCTTCTCCTCGCGCTCCCGGGCACGCGCCGGCCTCGCCCTCTCACACGCCGTCCGCGCCGTGCCGGGGCCGCTTCACACGTCGCGCGGTGTGCGCTCCTCGGACAGGTCGGAGAGGTTGCCGCGCGGGACCACGCACAGGGCCCAGATGATGAAGCCCGAGATGATGATCATCACGACCGACCACACCGGGTAGTACGGCATGGAGAGGAAGTTGGCGATGATGACGAGTCCGGCGATGGCCACGCCGGTGACGCGCGCCCATGTCACGGTCTGGAGCAGGCCGACGCTGACGATCATGGCGATCGCACCCAGAACGAGGTGGATCCAGCCCCAACTGGTCAGGTCGAAGGCGAACACGTAGTTGGGTGTCGTGACGAAGATGTCGTCCTCGGCGATGGCCATGATGCCCCGGAGGATGTCGAGCAGGCCGACGAGGAAGAGCATCACGGCCGCGAAGACAGTCAGGCCGGTGGCCCATTCCTGCCTCGCCGTGGGTGCCGGCCGGGTGTGCGTCGCGGTCATCTTGCGCCTCGTTTCGTGGGGTGCGGGTGCTCAGCGACCGGAGGTGCGGGTGGGGCCCGAGTGCTCCGCCGGGCCGTGGCCGGTCAGGACCAGTTCCTTCGCCCGGCGGAACTCCTCGTCCGTGAGCGTGCCGCGGTCGTGGATCTCGGACAGCCTGGCGAGCTCGTCGACGCTGCTGGGCCGGCCGCCGGCCGCGGTCTGCCTGATGTAGGCGTTGAACTCCTCCTGCTGGGCGCGTGCCTGGGAGACCTCTCGGCGGCCCATGTTCTTGCCGCGGGCGATCACGTAGACGAACACGCCCAGGAAGGGCAGGACGATGCAGAACACCAGCCAGCCGGTCTTCGCCCAGCCGCTCAGGTCGTCGTCGCGGAAGATGTCGGTGATGATCCGGAAGAGCAGGACGAACCACATGATCCACAGGAAGAACCAGAACATGGTCCAGAAGGCGCTCAGTAGCGGAAAGTCGTACGCCAGGTAGGTCTGTGCGCTCATGTCCGTCCTCCGTCCCGGGCGCTCGCCCGGCAGCGGTTCTGTGCCCTCTTCAGCGTGCCTGTGGCAGGCACCGGACGCCTCACCCGGCGCGGGTGAGTGTGCGCACCGAGTGAGGCGCCATCGGCGGACGGGTTCCCGCCCTCGGATCAGGCGCCGGACTCCCCGTGGCCACGGGGAGCGGCGGCCGCGAGGATCGCCAGGACCACCAGGACGGCCAGGACGATGCCGAGGACGAGCACCACCGCTCCGACCGTGGGGTGGTTCCAGAGCACCAGCGCCAGCGCCCCGGCCGCGAAGGCGCCACCGGTGGTCCACGCCCGATGGTCCGCCAGCCAGCGTCCGATGGACCCGGTGCGCACTCCGACGCGGCGCAGCCCCCGGCCGACGGCCGTCATGCCCCGATCCGCCGCCGTGCGGACGGCGCGGGCGGGGCGTCCGGGACCGTACAGATACGCCACCAGTGCCGTGATCACCGAGACGACCAGCAGGGTGCGCGTGCTGTCACGCAGGAAGCGGACGAACGTGTCGTAGATCACCTCCGCCGCGTCGGGCGGCAGCGCCGCGGGCGGAACCGAGTCCAGGTAGACCCGTCGGGCCACGGCCAGCGCGACGAGCAGCACCACCATCATCACGCCGACACCCGCCCCAGTGATCATCAGCATCACGCGGTGTGCCGGGGCGGTCCACACGGCGAGCGCGGCGAGTACGACGGTCAGGACGGGCAGCCAGACGCCGAGGACGTCCAGCAGCCGCATCGTGTCCTGCGCCTTGCCCAGTTCCTCCGTGTGGAACAGAGTGATCGTCCGGTCGGTGTCAGGGAGGGCGGCGGCCTTCTCGAAGCCCGCGTCGACGAGCCGCTCCCGCACCTGGTCGACGACCTCTCCCACATCCAGTTGGACGGTGTCGCCCACGGCGCGCACGGCACCCTCGCGCTCGCCGGTGAGCATGTTCACCACCGCGGCGTGCGACCGCCGGTTGGCGCCCTCCCACACCTGCTGGAAGGTGTCGCTGGTGATCACATCGGTGACGGCGCGGTCCACGACGGTCCTGACCGCGTTGCGCAGCGGACCCTCGAGAGACTCGGCCCCCTCCACGACGCGGGGCGGAGCCCCGGCGTCCTGGAGGGCCTCGGCGAGCGAGTCCGTCACCGCCGCGACGTCCACGTTCTCCACCACGCGGTCCGTGAGCCGGTTGATCACGGCCTCCTGCACGGCCGGGTCGGACGCCAGCGGTGCGACCGTCTCCACGTACCGGTCGGTGTCGGAGACCGCGTCCTGGACCCAGGCCGCTACGACGGCCAGGGGCGCGAGCAGCAGGGCCAGCAGAAGGAGGACCGAGGAGCCCGCCAGGCGTACCCGCCGGTGGCGCACCGCCGCGTGACGGCGCAGCCGCCCGTACTCCGCCCGTTCGTCGGCGGTGAAGGCGTGCTTCGAGCTCGCGGCTCCGCCGGAGTCCGGCGGGCCCGGGGCCGAGGCCGGATCCATGAATGCTCCCTTCCGTGTGGGCGCCGCCCCGGCCGCGACGGTCGCCGCTCGGGATGACGGTCGTGCAGGCAGCGCAGGGTTCTCCGGTGCCTCTGCCGCGCCCGCCGGAGCGGCGGGCGCGGGGTCAGGCCGCCGGGACGGGCGTGCGCGGCCCCGTGGAGTGCGTCCTTCGGAGCGCGGCCCGCCACGCGAAGGCGACCACCACCTCGGCCAGTCCGAGCAGGACGAGCCACAGGCCGAGCAACCGGGTCAGGGCGCGGGCCGACTCGGCCGGCAGGGCGAGGACCACGATCCCCGCGACGATGGCGAGTACGGCCGTGCCCAGGACGACGCCACGGTGCGGCAGGTCCTGGGCAGCGAGGGCCGTGTAGAGGGTGAGGACGCCGGAGACGAGCCAGACCACCCCGACGATCAGCGAGAGCGCGGTGATCGTCTGCAGCGGGTTGCGCAGGCACAGCACCCCGGTCAGGACGTACAGCACGGCCAGGAGCAGCCCCGGAAGCCGCTCGTGCCCCTCCCGCGCGAAGACGGCCACGAACCGGAACGCCCCGGCCACCAACAAATGCAGGCCGATGAGGACGGCCAGGACGTGCAGGGTCGCCTCCGGCCAGACCAGTACCAGGACGCCCGGCACCAGCGTCACGACGGCCGAGCCCAGGAGCCAGGTCCACGAACGGCCGAGCCGCGCGAGCACGTACGCGGCATCACCCGTGGGGGCGGGGGCCGCCCCGTCGGGCTCGTGTTCCTGCTCGGTGCGCGACGCCGGATCACGCGACATGGCCATGACTCCTCCTCGCGTGATCGTAGGTCGCCACCGGACCCGGCGGGGCGGTGTATGAGGGGGCTGATGTACGAGAACCTGACCGCTCCAGGGTCACGCCCGTCACCGGGTGCCGGATCACCCACCACGGGTGATCCGTCGACGCCGCCGTGGCGGTGAGGTGGAATCCCCGGGCGCCCGGCCCGCCAGCCCTTCCGGCCCACCGGTCGGACGGAACGAAGAGACACGAGATGAGCGACCCGAGCACAGCTCGCGCGGACCGAACCCCGTCCGGGCCGGACATGCACCGGCGGTTCCGCACCCGCCGGTGGGCGGAGGCCGTCTCCGTCGCCCGCGCCGTGTTCATCGCCGTAGGCCTGGTCACCGCCTATTATCTGCTGCCCCTGGACGAGCGCGGCACGGCCGGTGCGTCGGCGCTGCTCGCGGGCGGTCTGGCGGCGGTGCTGCTGGTGTTCGGGTGGGAGGTGCGGGCCATCGTGCGCTCACCCCACCCGCGGCTGAAGGCCGTCGAGGCCCTGGCCGCCACGCTGGTGCTGTTTCTGGTCCTCTTCGCCGGCGCCTATTACCTGCTGGACCGCTCCGCCCCGGGCTCCTTCAGTGAACCGCTGACCAGGACGGACGCGTTGTACTTCACTCTGACCACGTTCAGCACCGTCGGCTTCGGAGACATCGCGGCGCGCTCCCAGACCGGGCGGGTGCTGACGATGCTGCAGATGGCGGGAGGGCTGCTGCTCGTGGGCGTCGCCGCACGGGTGCTGGCGAGCGCGGTCCAGGCGGGGCTGCGCCGTCGGCGCCGGGAGCCGTCGGCGCAGCCGCGTTCCGGCACCGCGACCGGGACACCGCACCAGGAGGCCGGACCATGACCGTACCCAGCGTTTTCACCGCGTCCCTGTCGCCGGCCGAGCGAGCGGCGTACGGCAGGAACGCGCGCAGGCGGGCGTCGCGTTCGTGCCACGGCTGGTACGAGACGGCGCAGCAGCGGCCCGATCCGATCGAGGTGATAGAGCGTCAGTGCGTTGATCGGGTGCCGGAGTTGGTGCCGATCCGGTACGGCCGCATGCTCGAGTCGCCGTTCCGCTTCTACCGCGGCGCGGCCGCGATCATGGCGGCGGACCTGGCGGGCTCGCCCAACACGGTACTGCACGTGCAGCTCTGCGGGGACGCCCACCCTCTGAACTTCCGGCTGCTCGCCTCGCCGGAGCGCCGTCTGGTCTTCGACATCAACGACTTCGACGAGACCCTGACCGGGCCGTTCGAGTGGGACGTCAAGCGGCTGGCGGCCGGTCTGGTGACGGCGGCACGGGCGAACGGCTTCTCGCTCAAGGAGCAGAACGGCACCGTACGGGCCTGCGTGAAGGCGTACCGGGAGCGGATGCGGGAGTTCGCCGGCATGCGCACCCTGGACGTCTGGTACGCCCAGGACGACGCCGAGCAGATGCGGGAACTGCTGGCCTCCTCGACAGACGGCGAGGCCGGGCGGCGTGCCGTCAGGGCCGCGGCGCGGGCCCGCACGCGTACGCATCTGCGGGCCTTCGCGAAACTCACCCGCGTCACGGCCGAGGGCCGACGCATCACACCGGACCCGCCGCTGATCACTCCGCTCGACCGGCTGTCGGCCGAGCGGCCCGAGGCCGGACGGGAGAAGGAACTCCAGGCCCTCCTGGCCGGGTACGCACGCACCCTGCCCCCGGAACGCCGGCACCTGCTGCGCCACTACCACCTGGTGGACATGGCCCGGAAGGTGGTGGGCGTCGGCAGTGTCGGCACGCGCTGCTGGGTGCTGCTCCTGCTCGGCAGGGACGACGACGACCCCCTCTTGCTCTAGGCCAAGGAGGCCCAGGAGTCGGTGCTGGCCGCCCACACGGGCGGTGAACGCTACGACAACCAGGGCCGCCGGGTGGTGGCCGGACAGCGCCTGATGCAGACGGCCGGCGACATCTTCCTGGGCTGGACGCACGTCGTGGGTCTGGACGGGCAGGGCCGGGACTTCTACGTGCGCCAGTTGTGGGACTGGAAGGGCATCGCACGGCCGGAGACCATGGGACCGGGCCTGCTGTCCCTCTTCGGCCGGCTGTGCGGGGTGTCCCTGGCACGGGCCCACGCCCGCTCGGGCGATCCCCTCGCCCTCGCGGCCTACCTGGGAGGCAGCGATCGCTTCGATCGCGCGCTCGCGGAGTTCGCCCAGTCCTACGCCGACCAGAACGAGCGGGATTTCGAGGCGTTGGGAGCCGCCCGCCGCTCCGGCCGTATCACGGCGGAGCGGCGCTGAGGCTCCCGCGCGGGTATCAAGCGGGGCCCCCGGGTCGTCCGGGACCGCGCACCTCCCGGCCCTGTCACTCCGGCAGCTGTCGCATCTCCACGACTCGTAGTCCCAGTGACTGGCAGCGTGCCAGCAGCCCGTACAGGTGCGCTTCGTCCACGACCGGGCCGAACAGGACGGTCTGGCCGGACATCACCACGTGGTCCAACTCCGGGAAGGCTTTGGCCAGCGTTTCCGACAGGTGTCCCTCGACTCGGATCTCGTAGCGCACGAGCTGGCCTCCCATGGACTGCCGTGGACAGGCGGACGGCGCCCTTCCCTGCGATCGTCCGACCTCCGTGCTCCTTCGGACCTCACCCGATACAGGTGACCGTCGCCCGGCAACCGGACGCCACGGATCAATGCTTCAGGACGATCTTGAAGGAGATGATCAGCAGGCCGAGCAGCAGGTTGACCGACGCGGTGGCGGCCATCAGCCGCGGCGAAGCACCGGCGCGGTATGCCGCGGCCACGGACCAGCCCACCTGGCCGGCCACGGCGACGGAGAGGGCCAGCCACAGGGCGCCCCGCACGTCCAGGCCCAGAAGCGGGCTGACGGCCACCGCGGCGGCCGGCGGGACGGCGGCCTTGACGATCGGCCACTCGTCACGGCACACGTGCAGCACCACCCGGCGGTCGAGAGCTTCTTGCGCCAGGCGTGCCCCGAACAGCTGGGCGTGCACGTGCGCGATCCAGAACACCACGCCGGTGAGCAACAGCAGCAGCACCAGCTCGATGCGGGGGAACGAGCCCAGCGAGCCGGCGCCGATCACCACGGAGGCCGCGAGCATGGATCCGTAGACGCCGCCCGTGTAGTCCGCCTGGGCCCGGCGCTCGGCACGGCGCGTCCGCCGGTCCGTGGCCGGGCCGGTCCTGGCTCTGGTCCTGGACATCGGTGACTCCCCCGGACTCAGCGTGTCGATCCGGCGGCTCCGGCAGGAGCGTCGGCGTCCGGCTGCCGCGGGCGGCTGCCTGGGGCGGTCGGCAGGTGCGGTGTGACCAGGAAACTGGCGAGAGCGATGCCGCCGGTGGCCAGGATCGCCGCCTTCAGGCCGTTCAGCTGTGCGGAGGCGTAGGAGTCCGCGACGGCGTCCACCTCGGACGGCGGCAGCCCGGCGCGCTCGGCCGCCGAGCGCACCTGATCGGTGGAGACGAAGGTGACCCCGGCCTGGAGGGAGACACCGACCTGTTCACGGGCTTCTTCGGACAGCCGCGGGTTCTCCGCCACCTGTGTGGTGAAGGCGTGGGCCAGCGCACCGATGAGGATCGACCCGATGAGCGCGGTGCCCAGCGCCGAGCCCAGGTTCTGTGCCGTGAACTGGAGCCCTCCGGCCTCGCTGCGTTCCTCCTCGCCGACGCCGGACTGGACGACGTTGCCCAGTTGCGAGGCGAGCAGGCCGACGCCCACGCCCAGCAGGGCCATGGCCCCGGCGAACTGCGCGTCGTCGATGACCGGGTCGACGGTGGCCAGCAGCCACACGATGGCCGCCGCCAGGGTGATCAGGGCAAGCCGGACCACCCGGCGCGGCCCCCACACCCGCCCCAGCGGGGACGCGGACAGGGAGGTCACCAGCATGGTGACGGACACCGGGAGCAGGCGCAGCCCCGTCTGGAAGGCGTTGAACCCCTGAACCACCTGCAAGTACAGCGGGATGGTGAAGAACAGCCCCAGCAGGATGAGGTTCTGGCTCAGCAGGGTCAGCAGGCCGGACCGCAGCACGGGCCTGCCCAGCAGGGACAGGTGTACGAGGGGGTCGGCGCCTCGGGCGTCGCGCCGCCGCTCCCAGGACCGGAAGACGGCCAGGACGGCCGCCCCGGCGCCGACGACGAACAGCGTCGGGGCGAAGCCGAGGACGGTGAAGGGAGGGTTGCGGGGCTGCACCCATCCCCAGGTGCTGCTCTGCAGCACCCCGAGTACGCCGAGTCCGAGTCCGGCCGCGGAGAGTACTGCACCGACGCCGTCCAGCCGGGGACGCGGGCCGGTCCGGGGGACTCCGCGATCATCCGGCGGCACAGCAGGACGGCCACGACGACCACGACCTCGCCGACGAAGACCAGCCGCCAGGTGAGGTACGTCGTCACCCAGCCGCCCAGCAGCGGGCCCACCGCGATCCCGGCGCCGGCGAGCCCGCCGATGACCGCGTAGGCGACGGCCCGGTCCTTCCCGCGGTACGACTCCGCGACGAGGGCGGCCATGGCCGGCAGCACCATGGCGGCTCCGAGCCCCTCGATGACGGACCAGCCCAGCGTGAGCACCCACAGTGTGGGGGCCACGGCGGTCAGGGCCGACCCCACGCCGTAGACGACCAGCCCCAGAAGGAACATGCGGCGACGCCCGAGGATGTCCCCGAACCTGCCACCGGTGATCATGAACGCCGCCATGACCAGCGCGTACAACGTGATGACGGCCTGGATGGCGGTGACCTCCGTGTCGAAGTCCTCGACCAGCTGACTGATGGACACGTTCATGACGGAGGTGTCCAGGACCATCAGGAACTGGGCCGTACCGAGGACGATCAGAGCCCGCCAGTGCTTCACGCCGTCCACCTCGCCGAGTCGGCCCGCTACGCCGGTGGGGCCGGCCGGGCAGCGGCCGGCGCCCACCGCGCCGCTCCTCCCATCGCATCCGAAGTACGCGCCCCGTGCCTCACCCGCCACGGGGGAAGGACCGTGCCCGGTGGTGCTCTGTCAGGGGAGGGGGCGGGCGTCGGACCCTCTCATCGACTCATCGACGCGCGTTCACAGCAGCCCGAGGTCGCGCGCGCGGCGCACCGCGTCGCTTCGCCGGTTCACCGCCAGCTTCCGGTACACGCTCTTGAGGTGGGTCTTCACCGTGTTCACCGACAGGTAGAGGTCGGCGGCGATCTCCTCCGTCGACATCATCCGGGCCAGCCGCTCCAGGACGTCACGCTCCCGAACGCTCAGTTTCACCGGGATGAGCGGCGGGGGCAGCGACTCCGGCCGGGGCTGCTCACCGCGTCGCGGCAGGCCGGGCGTGAGCCAGCCCGCTGCCAGCTCGTGCAGTGAGGCCGTGGCCAGGAGAGGCCGGATCCACGCTCCGGCATCGAGGAAAGGACGCCGCAGCCGCTCCCGCCGGGCGTCGAGGAGCGCCTGCGCCACGAGCCTGCCGGCGGTGGCGGTGTCTCCCGCCCCTTCCGCGGCCTGAGCCCTCACCAGCGCGGCCCTCACGGTCACCGCCGGACCGGTCCGGCCCTGGGTGCGGATGCTGTCGAGCAGGTCGGTGGACGCCCCGGGACGCCCCGCGGCGAGCTGGATCGCCGCGGCCTCCACGGCACACGCCGGCTGGTCGCCGGACACGCCCTGGAGCACTTCGGCGGCTTCGTCCGGCCGTCCTTCGGCCAGGTGGGCGGCGGAGGCGACGAGCGCTTCATGGCTTGCCGCCCAGGGTGAGGCCACGGTGGCGGAGACGGCCGGGTCCGCCGCCTCGACGGCGGCTCGTGCCTTGCCCCTGACCAGCAGCAGACGTGCTGTGGCGAGGGCTCGTCCCGCCGCCATCACCGGATCACGCGTTCCCGATGAGGGCTGGGCCGTCTCGTCGAGGAGGGCCTGGGCCCGGCCCAGTTCATGGCGTTCGACGGCCACGGCGGCCAGGACCAGCCGTCCGATGCCGGAGCCGGACGGCTGGGGCAGACCGACCCGCTCCGCCTCGGCCGCCGCCAGGGCTTTGCGCTCCGCCCGGCCGAGCCAGCCGTTCAGATAGTCGAGCAGGGCCAGGTGCCCCATCGAGTCCTCCCGGGGCAGCACGGTGGAGTCTCCGCCGGGAGCGCCGGCCGCCGCGGTCAGGGCGGCGCGCGCGTCCTCGAAACGCCCGGCCCACAGGCGGGCCGAGCCCAGATGGGTCAGCAGGAGAGCGGTGAGTTCGGGATGCTTGTCCAGGAGGTGCGCCGGGACTTCCCGTCGCAGTTCATCGGCCGCTTCGGCGGCCTGTTCGGCCCGTGGGGGGCATCCGGTCAGCCGGGCGGCCAGTGCCTCGAGCAGCGCACAGCTCAGCTGGGCGGCCGCCAGGTCGGGCGGGTCGTCGGCCAGATGCTCCTCGGCACGGCGCAGGCGGGCCAGACCACGGTCGAGGTCGCACCGGGACAGGTCGCGGGCGGCGCGCACGAGGTCCGTCGCGGGGCTCCTGGCCTCGGGCCCCATGTGGGAGAACAACTGGGCCAGGTCGCCCGAGCGCAGGCCGGTGAAGAGCTGGCCGATCGCCAGGTCACCGACGAGGGCACCGGCGGCGAAATCCCAGTCGCCCGCGGCGGCTCCGTGGGCAAGTGTTTCCGGCAGGAAGCCGGAACGACGCAGCCACCGCGCTGCCCGTCGGTGGAGTTCCGGCTCCAGCCCCGGCAGGCGCACCCGCAGATGGGCCCGGAGTATCTCTCCGAACAGCGGGTGGAGCCGGTACCAGGAGCGCCCGAGGTGCTCGACGAACGCGTTCGCGCGGTGCAGCCCGACGAGAATGGGCTCGGCATCGGTCCGGCCGGTCAGCGCGTTGGCCAGATCGGGACAGAAACGTTCCAGGACGCTGACGCGCAGCAGGAGGTCCTGTGCCTCCTCCGTCTGCCCCTTGAGGACCTCGGCCAGCAAAAAAGTCCGCGACCGTGCTCCGGCCCGCCTCGAACTCCTTCAGGTAGACCTCCGGGTCGGCGCTCTCCCGAGCAGCCAGGGCGGACAGGCGCAAGCCGGCGGCCCAGCCCGCGTGCGGTCCACCAGGGCGCGTGCGGCGTGGATCGAAAGGCTCAGACCGTGCAGCTCCAGCAGTGCGACGGTCTCCTCGGGGGTGAAGGCCAGCTCGGCGGCGCGGATCTCCGTCAGTTCGCCGGCCGCTCGGTAACGGTGCAGCGGAAGCAGCGGTTCGGTGCGGGTGACGAGGACGAGGTGCAACCCCCGCCCGGCGTGGCGCAGGACGAACTCCAGCTGCTCCGCGACCTCCGGGGCGGTCACGCGGTCGTACTCGTCGAGCACGACGATCACGGGTCGGTCACGATCGTTCAGCTCGGCGGCGAGCGCTGCCAGCAGCCTGCGGTCCACCCCGGTCGCGTCCGCGGGGACCCCGACCGCGTCGGATGCCGCCGCACCGCAGGCACGCAGGGCCTGCAGGACGTACGCCCAGAACACCCCGGGCTGCTGGTCCCCCGCCTCGGCGGTGAGCCAGGCCACCGGCTGGCGCAGACCGGCGGCCCAGTCGGCGGCCAACAAGCTCTTGCCGGCTCCGGCCGCACCGTTGAGCAATGTCAACGGAGTCCACAGCGCCTGGTCAAGGTGGTCGACGAGCCGCTGCCGCCGCAGAAACGTATCCGGCCTCACGGGAAGAGCGAACCGGGTGCGCAGATACGGGTCCCCAGAGGATCAGCGCGTGGAACGGCCGATCCCCGGACATTGTCGTAGGTGTCGGCCACGGCGCTCACCATCCCTGTCCGCCAGGGTCACGTCATAGGCAGCGCTTCCTCCCCCAGCATCCCAGCCTGCCTGCCCCTGCGCACGGCGCACGGCGCACGGGGGCCAATGCCCCGTTCAGCAGGGGCATCGCCCGCCCTTGCCGGCTGGCTCTACGCCTAGCCCGCGCCCTGCTGACCGTGGCGGAGGAACGGCTCCTCCGAGGGGCCGCTGCTTCCCGTCACGGTGTCCTTCACGTCCGCCCCTCTCCACGCGGCACCCTCGTTCGGCAACCCCACCCAGTGGGCCGCGGGCCTGTCGGAGAAGCCGCGGGCGGCGCGGCACTCCCCGGAACGGATCAGGGCCGCCACCAAGGAGGCGTTCCACTGGCGGTTCGTCGCTCAATGCGCCGTCCCGGACGCGCAGATGACGACCGTGAGCGAGGTGGTGCGCCTGGTCGGCACACTCTCGACCCGTCCGTCACATGAAGACGAGCGCTTAGCGCGATACGGGGGTTTGGGAGAGTCCCAGGGCGCTGGGGGGAGATCGGAGCGAGCGCTTGGGAGAGCGGAACGGAAGAGGCGAGAACTGCCTACATGCCCTAATGGGATGATTCATGATAGATACGATCTGTGCCGCACCGGGAGAATCTGAACACTGCGGGTCCCCGCAAGGAGCCCTCGCCCGAACGCTCGCTGCTGGCGTCGGTCGTCACCGATCCCGGGCACCTTCCCGAACTCCTCGCCGACTTTGCCGTCCGCCGCATCGGTCCGGCCGTGCCCGAAGCGATCGCCTGTCTTCGGCAGAACCACCCCCACGCCACCGAGGCGGAGCTCCGGGCCCGGGTGGTCGCTCGCGGCCGACGGACCGTCGTATCGGAGGGATCCCTCGTGGGCGGACCGTTCCTCGTGCTCGTTCCCGTCGCGTTCTGCGCGGCGCTGCTCCGCCAGGCACGTACGGTCCTGGAGCTGGCCGCCCTCGACGGCCGCGACCCCACGGCGAGCGCCCGCGCCGGCGAACTCCTCGTCCTCCAGGGCGTGTACCAGGACACCCGGCAGGCACAGGACGCGCTCGTCCGAACCGGACGCGCCGCCGGCGCACCCACCCGCTGGAGGCGGTGGGTGGCCCTGTGGGACGTCACCCTGCGCATGGCCCACCTCCTCGGCGTGCTCACGCCAGGCGATGAGAGTCAGGACGCGGGCCGGCGCGTACCCCGGGTCGCCGTCCAGGCCTGGCGGTGGCTGCTCCTCGGCATGGTCTTCCTGGTCGGACTGGTCGCCCCCCTCGTCTGGCTTCCGTACCTGGCGGTGGCCTACCAGCGCGCCGACGCCCGCCTGGCAGACCGCGTCCTCGCCTACTACTTCGCCGACACCGCACCCGCCCCGCGGCACCGGATCTCCCGCACCGAACCGGAAGTCTTGGCGTCCGCACTCCGTGCGCTTCTCTCTCTCCTCGTGCCGATCGTCCTGACCGCCGTGACCTTTGTGACCGGCCTGCGCATCGCCGACAGCCGCTGGCCGGTCCTCGGCATCGCCCTGGCCACGGCGTCCGCCGCAGTCGGCGCGCTCTGGTACTGGCGCCGCCACCGGCGCCTTGGGCCGTCCTCCAGCAGTTGACGGACGACCTCCGCGAGGTCCAGGTCGTTGTGAAGATCACCGCGCTGGTGAGCAGGGCGTTGAACTTCGTCGCCTTCTCCTGCACATGGCTGAGGTCGACCAGCCAGGAGCCGGGCAGCTTCGGATCGAACACCGGTGCCTTGACGTGCGTCGGCGCACCGAGGCCGACGACCAGGCCGTCGGCGCCGGCGGCGAAGGCCATGTTCACGTCGATGCCGACCAGGTGGCGACGCATGCATTCGGCGTCCGTCATCGGCCGCGCCCAGTCGTACGCCTCCTCGAACAGCTTCTCCGCCGGGCCGCGCACGTGGAAGCGCGGCAGGTCCGCCAGCAGCGGGTGTCCGTCCGGGGCCTCGCACGGCGCGCAGTCCACCGGGTCCTTGCCCAGGCTGCCAGGGTTGTGCTCGGAGTGCCGCGTGCCGTCGGTGTCGGGCTCGGAGGCCCGGGTCGGCGGGTGCAGCGCGGTCATCAGCTCCCGGCCGGTGACGGCGGTGGAGCCGCGCGGCGTCATCACCCGCGACGCGTACACGCCCAGCACCCGGGCGAGGTCCGCCGGCGGAAGCTGCCCGGCCTCGCCCCAGTGGCGGAAGTCGAGCGCGTGCCAGGACGGGATGCACAGCTGCACGCAGGCCCGCTCCGCACCGGTGGCGGGGCGGTAGATCCGCGCCCACGGCCCGAACCCGCGCTTGGTCAGCTTCCAGTCGGCGCGGACCAGCTGCTTGACGACCTTGTGGCCCTCGGGGATCCGCCCGGCGAGCCGCTCCTCCTCGGTGAGGGCGACCGGCAGGCCGTAGCGCTCCAGCGCGGCCTCGGTGAGCACGAGCAGCGGGTCGGCGTCCCTGCCCGGCCCGGACAGTTTCGGCTGCCCGAGCCCTGCCTCCGTGAGCGTCCAGTCGACCAGGGCCGGGAGGCTCCTGGCGGGCGCGTCCAAAACCAGGTCGCCGGTGCAGTACGCCAAGAGCAAGGTGGGGACGCCGAACTGGACCTCAGCCCCGAACGCTGAGCCTGCGGATCCCCGACGACCTCCACAGCGAGATGGAGGTCGAAATCGGTGAGGAGGAGATCGAGCTGGAGATCGAGTTCAAGTGGCCGACCACACCGACCCGGACAGCGCCATCGCGAACGGCCGCAGGCACAAAGGAGGCCACAACACGAAGGAGCGCGCCCGCCAAGCCAGGGCGCAGCAGCACGGGCATCGGCAAGAGCAAAAGCGCGAAGCGGGGCACGACGAAAACGCCCTGAGTCGCGTCGGGGACCTCGGGCCGGCCACCATGCGACGGGGCGCGGCCACCTGGTCGGGACCTGCGAAGTAAGAAACGGCGGCGCCGCCCGCCGTCGTCGTCTGCGGCCCCTGGAACTGCCCACGCATGAGAAACAGTCGACGCGTCATGCCGGTTCTGGGGCGAAGGGATGCAGCTCGTCCGCTCCGGCATGTACAACGCCGTAGCTGCTCTCGGGTACCTCGTTCCAGGCACCAGGCAGATCACCGAGGGGTTCGGACACGATGAGGCGGGTGTCGTCGGACACTTCCTGCAGGAACGCCGTATCGGGGTGCAGCTTGCGCAGCGCGTCCACGCGGGTGCTGTAGAACAACGACCGGGAAGCGCCCTGGCTCGAGTAGCGGAAGGCCCACACGCGTTCGCCGTCGGTCACGGCGATCGTCATCTGGAGCGGGAACTCCACACCGTGGTCGCGGCCGCTGCGCTCCACCACTCCCACCATCCGGGCCACGGCGCCCGGCGGATCCTCATCCAGGCCGAAGGTGACCGCCAGGTAGAACATCATCTCCGAGTCCGTCGTTCCTTCGATGTCGGAGTACAGCCCAGGGTCGACGAGCAGGGACAGCTCGCGCCGCATGAGGTGGAAACCCGTGATGGCACCGTTGTGCATCCACATCCAACGGCCGTGCCGGAACGGGTGGCAATTCGTCTGCTGCACCGCCGTGCCGGTCGACGCCCGTATGTGGGCGAAGAACAACGGGGAGCGGACATGATCCGCGATCTCCCTCAGGTTGCGGTTGTTCCAGGCGGGGCCGATGTCCCTGAGCAAGGCCGGGGTGTCGATGCTCTCCTGCGCGTACCATCCGACACCGAAACCGTCGCCGTTCGTCGTCTCGACACCCAGTCTGGAGTGGAGGCTCTGATCGATCAGCGAGTGGGCCGGTTTGTAGAGGATGGTGTCGAGCAGCAGGGGCGTGCCCGAGTAAGCGAGCCATCGGCACATGAGCGACCACCTGTCCTACCTGCACCTGCATCTGCACGCGCGGAAATACCTTGATGTCCCGCTCGCGGTTTCCGGAATTCTCATCGACTTCGCCGGTCACCTGCCTGCTGCGCCCCGCTCCGGGTCGGGTCTGCTTCAACGGCGCTGGGGATGGGGTGCCGCTTTCCCCGCGCTGAGGGCGAGGCCGTGTCCGCTGATCGGGTGGCTCCTATCTGGCCCATCTCATTTTTGCCTCCCTCGCCGCGCATCGCCATGCGGGCGCGGACCGGACGGCCATCGCCCCGAGAAAACGCTGAGGGCAACACGCACGCTGCAGCCCGGGTACTTGGGTGCTTGCCCAGTACAGCCTGCGACACGGGGCTCTGTTGCAGCTCCGTGTTGCACCACCTGTGAGCCCGCGTATCTGGCGGGCGGGCGGCGTGGAAGGCACGAGCACATGAACTGGTCGCTGCCCGATCCGATGCTCACCGCGAACGTGGACAGCCCTCTCCTGCCGCCCGGCTGGGCAGTGGAGCCGAAGTGGGACGGATTCCGGGCCCTGCTCTCCGTCGATACGGGCCGGGTGGTGCTGCGTTCGAGGCGCGGCACCGATATGGCGCCGGCGTTTCCGGAGATCGTGGCCGGGGGCTGCGCAGCTGCCGGACGCGACCGCGCTGGACGGCGAGCTGGTCGTATGGGACGCCGCGGGCCGCCTCGCGTTCGAGCGGTTGCAGAACCGGCTTGCCCGGCGCGGCGCCGGGCGGCCCGGGCGGCGGAGGAGTGGCCGGCCCACTTCGTCGCGTTCGATCTGCTGCGGCTGTCCGGGACGGACACGACCGGGTGGCCGTACCGACGGCGGCGGGCCGCGCTGGAGTCCCTGTTCACCGCGCGGCAGCTGACGGCGCCGTGGACGCTGTACCCGTCGACCACCGAGGCCGGCGTCGTGCGCGAGTTGCTGACGTGGGCGTCGGTCGGGATGGAGGGGTCGGTCTTCCGAAGTCATCTCATTTGGTGAGTCATTTGGTGAGTCGGCGATAGCAGATGAGGGTGCAGGCGATGCTGGCAAAGGCGAGGAAGTGCTCGGCCTTGCGCTCATAACGGCGGTGGAGTCGGCGGCAGCCGGCGAGCCAGGCACACGGTGCGTTCGATCGTCCACCGGTGCTGGCCGAGCCCCTGCGAGGTCTCGACGCCCTTGCGGGCGATGCGGTGCCGGATGCCACGTTGGGACAGCCATTTCCGCAGGTGAGCGTAGTCGTAGCCCTTGTCGGCGTGGAACTTGCCGGGCCTGCGCCGGCGGGGCCCCGGCGGAAGCGGACGGGAGGGATGTCCTTGACGAGCGGGATCAGGGCCTGGCTGCCGTGGACGTGGGCGCCGGAGATTCCGACGGACAGGGGCAGACCCGTCCGTTCCGTGATCAGGTGGATCTTCGATCCGTACGTGCCCCGATCGACAGGATGCGGACCCGTCAGTCCCCCCTTTCAGGGCCCGCATGTTCACCGAGTCGATCGCGCACCTCGACCAGTCCAGCTCGCCGCGGGAGCCGAGTTCGCCCAGGACCAGGCGGTGGAGCTTGGCCCGGACCCGGGCCTTCGTCCACTCGGTGAACCGGCGGTGGGCCGTGACCTCGGACGGGCCGAACGATGCGGCGGGCAGCTGCTGCCAGGTGCAGCCCGACGTGGCCACGAACACGGTCGCGGCCGGCACCTCCCGGTCGCCGTGCCGGCGTCGGCCGCCACCTTGGGGGCGTGAGGGTGCCTCTGGCACCATGCGCTGGAACAGCTCCCACAACTCATCCGGCACCAGCCCCCAACGATCCCTGCCGCGGCCGACAGCCTACCGAGCCAAATGAGATGGCCGCTAAGAAGATACGAACGCCGCAACGCACGGTGACATGTCAGCGTTGATGCCCTCCTGGTTCGCCTTCCGGGAGGGCATCAACCGATCGTTCGGGGCTTCAAGAACGCGCCGTCTGGCCGCGAGAAAGGCCGACCTCGTACAGCCAGCCGCCGGAACCATAGGTGCGCGACGACCTCCTGGCGGCACTGTCACGTTGTTGGGTGGCTCGGTGTCTGACGGTGTGCCGGGGGAGTGGTGGGCTTGCGGTCCGGTCCTGTGTTCAGGCCGTGGTGGGCCTGCCGGCGTCGGTGCTCTGGTCCCAGAGGGCGAAGCGGACGGTCATCTCGGCGCGGCGGTCGGGTGCGGCCATCAAGTGGCGGCGGGGCCGAAGGGGGGTGAGATGCCGCTGCACGCGGCCGGGAACCGCTGCGCCCCGTCGACCGAGCGGGGAAGCCCTTCCTCGCGTGTTCGCGCCGGCGGGTGGGCCGGTGGCTGTGCTCCGCCCGGTGGTTGAGGCCCTTGTGACAGCGGTGCTCGACGGAGGGCATCACCTCGCGGGGGGCCGCGCCGTAGGAGCGCAGCCTGCCGGTGACCACCCCCCGCGGCACCGTACGGGTCTTCTTCAGCAGCCTGCGGAAGAACCGCCGGGCGGCAGCGGTGTCCCGCCGTTCCGTACCAGGATGTCCAGCACGGTGCCGCCGGCGTCCACGGCCCGCCACCGGTACGTCAGCTCCCCGTTGATCTTGATGAAGGCCTCGTCCGGGTGCCACGTGTCTCCGGCCGGGGCCGGCGGCGGCGCAGTCCGTTCGCACAGGCCTGCCCGAACGTGGCGCGCCGGCGGCGGACCGTCTCGCAGGAGACGAGCACGCCGCGCCCGGGCATCGGCTCCCCGGCCTCGCGGAAGCCGAGCGGGAAGCGGAAGTACGGCCACACACAGTGGGAAAACACCTCGGCCGCATATCGGTGCCCTCTGGTACGACGGTGACGTACTCATCCCGGACAGCCCCCTCCCGGCGTGATCAACCCGAAGATCATCCCAGGCCGGTCAGCCAACATGACAGTGTCGTATTAGTTGATGCCTTGCCGCGCCATTCACAGGGGGCCCGGACCTGCCTGGTGCGCTCCTGAGGATCCGACGGAACCGATCCAGTCCGTGGATCCGGTGACGACAAGGTGGTACTTCGCGGTCGTCTGCTCTTCGTCCCAGGTCGAGTTCAGGGTGACGCGCGCCGTCAGCTCCGACCGGCGGGCACCTTGATCTGAAGCCAATTGGCATACCGGCTTGCCCTGGACTCGGCCACCACGTTGCCGGCACCGTCGAGCAGTTCCACCGTGTAGCGGTCGGTGATCTCCTGCGGCGACTTCCATCTCGCGGGCAGATAGAAGACGTCTCGAATCAGGATGTCCTCGGTGTCGACGGCCGCTCCGTTCGGAAAGACCGCCAGGGCGGGATAGACGCCGCACGGGTTGAAACCGTAGGCGTTGAGCATGCAGGACAAGTCGGCGAAGCCCCGGTCCGGCACCACCGTGACCGTGACGAACTGATCCTCGGCCGACGTCATGGGGTACTCGGTCGGCCGACCGGGCGTCGTGACGTCGGTGGCCATGAACGATGTGTCGAGAGCGACATCGGCGGCGCGGGCGCGGCCGATGGGGTACGTCTCGACGAGCTCGTACGTGCGCCGCTGTCCGCTGCCCCAGGGCGCCGCACCTTCGACCTCGGTGACCAGCTCCCCGTGGTCGAAGTAGCGGCCGTCGGCCGGATCGAGGAGGACGCCCATAGGCCCGCGGGGCCCGAGCGGCCCGAGCGGCCCGTAGACGCCCAGGGGGCCTGCGGGCCCGAGAGGCCCATACACGCCGCCGGCCTGGAGCTGCCCGGAGATCTCGTTGATCGCGGGCAACTCCTCACAGTAGGCCTCCTGGCCGACCGGACCGGTCGGGCCGAGCGGACCGGTCTCGTCCAGGACCGGTTTCGCGAGGATGCCCCAGGTGTTGAGCAGCGAGGCGAAGTACGGATGGTGCCGCAGGTAATCGAGCTGCGTCTCCCAGTACGCACTCGCCTCTCCGACGGGCCCGTACCGGCCGAGCGGCCCCCAGGGACCGAGCGGCCCCAGGTGTCCCAGCGGTCCGACGGGACGCAACAGCTTCTCTCCGGGCTCGCCGTCTGCGTACACGGCGGGGTCGATGCGTGGCTGGATCGATGTCATCAGCGGCTCGGCACGGTCGTCTGCGTCGCTGTCCATGGTCAGCTGCCGCTCCACGGTGGTTGCGCTGGTCCACGTCCAGTCGGGCATCGTGGACGCCTCGTCGACGACGCACGCCCGCTCAGCCGGTATCTCTGCGGACGCCGGATGAGCCGTTCCCAGCATCATTCCGAGGCTGCCCAGCACGGCAAGAGCCAGACGATGCGGTTTGGGTACCACCGATTTCCCCCATGGGCCAACGCGCCGCTTGTAGGAACGCGTTCACTACAGGAGCGATGGCGACACACGCCCCGACAGATACCGGGGGCAGGTTCCCGTTAGAACTCACCGTCGTGTGAGAACGGCTCGGTCGACTTGATGAGCTTTGCGATGACGGGCATCGCCTCATCGAACCGTTCGGCAGCCGTGTCGGCGGTGCCGAGGAGCGCTTGGTCGAACGGGAAGCCCTCCACCGCCGAGTTCGGCGATGAGGCGGAGAGTTTGGTGCGGATGGCCCCGGAAGCCATGGCGCGTTCACCTGAACCGAACGCGGCCCCACTCCGCGGTCGGCCCCCGCACCAGCCCGGCGACATCGGCCTTCGCGGCCCCGTACGCGGCACGAGTGCCCGCACCCCGGCGCCCAGCTGTCCCTGTTCGACCTGGACGAGGACATGCGCCACCAGGTACTCCTCACCGATACCCCCACTGGCGCTGTCATGTTGGCTGACCGGCCTGGGATGATCTTCGGGTTGATCACGCCGGGAGGGGGCTGTCCGGGATGAGTACGTCACCGTCGTACCAGAGGGCACCGATATGCGGCCGAGGTGTTTTCCCACTGTGTGTGGCCGTACTTCCGCTTCCCGCTCGGCTTCCGCGAGGCCGGGGAGCCGATGCCCGGGCGCGGCGTGCTCGTCTCCTGCGAGACGGTCCGCCGCCGGCGCGCCACGTTCGGGCAGGCCTGTGCGAACGGACTGCGCCGCCGCCGGCCCGGCCGGAGACACGTGGCACCCGGACGAGGCCTTCATCAAGATCAACGGGGAGCTGACGTACCGGTGGCGGGCCGTGGACGCCGGCGGCACCGTGCTGGACATCCTGGTACGGAACGGCGGGACACCGCTGCCGCCCGGCGGTTCTTCCGCAGGCTGCTGAAGAAGACCCGTACGGTGCCGCGGGGGGTGGTCACCGGCAGGCTGCGCTCCTACGGCGCGGCCCCCCGCGAGGTGATGCCCTCCGTCGAGCACCGCTGTCACAAGGGCCTCAACCACCGGGCGGAGCACAGCCACCGGCCCACCCGCCGGCGCGAACACGCGAGGAAGGGCTTCCCCGCTCGGTCGACGGGGCGCAGCGGTTCCCGGCCGCGTGCAGCGGCATCTCACCCCCCTTTCGGCCCCGCCGCCACTTGATGGCCGCACCCGACCGCCGCGCCGAGATGACCGTCCGCTTCGCCCTCTGGGACCAGAGCACCGACGCCGCCGGCCCACCACGGCCTGCGCCGCTGTCACCACCGAAGCCGAAACCCGCCGAACCGACTCACACCCTCGAGCATTCGCTCAACCTGACAACGCCGTGTCCCTCCTGGTGGCCGGGCGGGGTGTCGTCGCCGGTGATGCCGGAGCACGCTGCCGGCCCCGTTCTCGCCGTCGGCTCCCCGGCCTGGGAATCGTTCCTCGGGGTCGCCGCCGAACAGGTCGGCTGATGCAACCGGTGGGGCCCGGTGCGCGGGTTCGCGTGCCGGGCCCTCGACGTCGTAACGCCCCTACGGCCGCAGCTCGTCGAACCGCAACCCGCTCGACGACTCCCCCCGTCCCGTCCGCTTGCGCCGCCCCACCCACAGGTACGGGCGGCCGTCGGCGCCTCGGGTGTACTGCCAGGCGCGGATGACGATCGCACCCTCGCGGGGGACCTCCTCCTGGTGCACGTCCAGAGTGCCGCCGGGGTTGAGCAGGCGGCCCAGGGGCGGGACCGGTTCACGGGTGCCGTCGGGGAGGGGGCGGGTGAGGTGGCCGCGGCGGAGGCGGACGGCGCCGGGGCGGACCTCGACGGGGAGGAGGGGGACCCAGTGCTCGGGGACGGGGCTCATCAGTCGGTAGCCGAGGGCGTCCTTGGTGAAGGGGCCGGGATCGGCGGGTGGTTGGGGAGAGCGCGTACGGTCGAGCGGGGCGCCGACCGCGTCGGTGACCGTGTGCTCGACGGCCCACGCCTGGTTGGCGCCCTCGTCGCGGGCGAAGAGGACCTCCTCCAGCGGCTCACCGTCCAGGCCCTGCGCGGTGGCGGGCGGAAGGAGGAAGGCGGGGTGGCGGCCGCCTGTGGCGGTGGAGAGGCGGAAGAGGGACCAGTGGGCGTCGCCCGCGCCGGTGCCGGGCGCCGGCATCAGCGTGGGGCCGCCGAGGGCCGAGCTGAAAGTGTCGCCGACGACGACGGAGCTGACGGTGGTGAGGGTGCCCGCGCCGAGGTCGAGGGGGACCACGTACCAGTCGTTGCTGTAGACGGTGGCGTACTCGGCGAGCAGCATCCGGGCCAGGTCGTCCGGGACGGTCTCGACCTGGCCGAGGGAGACGCGGGCGTCCTCGAACTCCCAGTAGCGGCGAGCCGGCATGCCGGGGAACGCGGCGGGGGCGGGGAGCACCGTCGCGGTGACCTCGGTGCGGGCGGGGGCCGGGGCGAGGCCTGTCGCGCCGGTGACGGTGAAGTCGGACCAGTCGAGGCGGCCGCCGAGGTATTCGGGGGCGGCCAGGGTGACCTCGGTGCCGGGGGCGGTGCTGCCGAGGGGGCCGCCGACGTCCGCGCCGACGGAGAAGCGGTACTCCATGCGGCCGGGCTGCCAGGCGTCGCCGTCGGCCGGGGCGGCCAGGTGGCGGGCGTCGTGCCAGGCGAGCCAGGTGCGGAGGACGGGGAGGGCGGCGGCCGTCTCGGCCGCGGTGAGCTCGAGGCCAGGCGGTACAGAGCCGGACGGCAGGAGCGGCCGCAGGGCGTCGGCGGTGCGGTGGCCGTCGGGGACGCGGCCGCCCATGACGGCGAGGTAGCGGCGTACCGCCGGGCTCTGCGCGGTGGCGGCGGCCGGGCGCTCGTCGGTCGGGCCGGGCAGCGGCAGCGCCCAGGCACGCAGGACGGCGGCGGCGACTTCCGCCAGACCGGCCCCGCCGAGGAGACGGGTCAGGTGCTGGCCCGACTCCCCGGCGGCGCGCAGGTCCACGGCGGGGGTCTGTTCGCGTTCGGCCAGCGCCTCCAGGGGCACGCCGGGCAAGTAGTCCTCGCGGGGCGTGGCGGGGGCTCCGGCTGCGGGCAGGGCTCCCGGCCGGTAGGCGGTGAGGGAGTCGGACTGGGCGCGGACCCGGATCCAGACGGGCGAGCCGGCGTCGTCGGCCAGGTACTCGCCGAACTGCCACTGCCGGGTGAGCAGCCACAACGGGTCGTGGATCTGGGCCTCCAGGGCGGGGCGCATGTCGCCGGCGCGGGCCCGGGGCTCCAGGCGGGTCCAGGTGGTGATGGAGGGCATGGGGCTACCTCGCCGGTCGGGGGTCGCTGAGAAGGGACAGGGGAGTCATCGGGGCAGCCCCCGGGTGATGTCGGTGGTCGCCGTGCCCACCGACTCGGCGTTGGTGGCCAGCACCGTGGCGGGCAGCAGTTGGCCGATGTCGGTCGGCGCGTCCGGGTCCGCCGGGTGCAGCGCCTCCAGGTCGACGGCGCGCAGCCGGGCCAGGTCGAAGGCCTCGACGACCGTTTCGGTGAGGAGGCCTGGGTCCCACTGGGCGCGGCCGTCCGGCGGCACGGCCAACAGCATCGCCTGCGGGGCCGCCGCGTCCGGGGAGTCGGCGTGGACCGCGAGACCGGCGGTCTCGGCGGGGCGGGGGACGACCTCGGTCCACTCCTCGACCAGCAGGCCGCGCACCGGGCCGTCCAGCGAGGGCGTGACGGGGCTGTGCAGGACGAAGGAGAGGCGGGTGCCGGGGCTGCCGCCGGAGGCGGCGGGCAGGGCGGCCCACAAGTCGCCTTCAGCGTAGGGAAGCTGGGCGACGGAGGCGGTGAGGGACTCGCCGGTGGCGAGGGCCTCCGCGTAGCCGAGCGAGGTGGTGAGCCGGTCGATGCCGCGCCGCACCCGGGAGAGGGCGGTGAGGTGCCCGGCCGCGAGGTGCGGGTCGCCGCCCTGGAGCGCGGTGCTCGCGGCCAGGGACGCGGAGAGCAGCGGGTGGGTGGCGGGGAGCTCGGCGGCCGGGGTGAAGGCGGGGAGGAGCAGCAGGTCGGGGCCGAGGGCGGCGGTGAGCCGGTCGTGGTTCGTCGTCGCAACCTGAACCGCCTGGTGGCGGCGGGTCAGTTCGGGACGGGCCACCTGGGCGAGCGCGGTCAGCGCGGCCAGGTGGGCGGTGGCCCGGTCGGCGGGCGCACCGGCGGACGGCGCCGGGGGCGGCACCACGCCGGGTATGCCGAGCTGGTTCGCGGCGAGCAGACCGGTGCTCAGCCGGGCCGGGTCGGTGGTCTGCCCGGTGTCGGCGAGCGCGGTGGTGAGAAGGGACGTCACCGCCGTCGCGCGGGCGGCCAGTGCCGGGTCGGGGTGCGGCGGGGTGTCCGGGGCGTGCTCCGGGAGGGTGAGGTCGGCCGGGGTGAGCGGGCGGGCCGACCGCAGCAGGTCGCGGGCGGCGCGGGCGGTCTCCAGCAGGGCGGCGAGCCCGGTGACGTCGAGGCCGGTGACCGTCCGCCCGGTGGCGGTCCGCGCGGCGACCTCGTGGCGGGCGGCGGCGTGGCGCAGCAGGTGCGCCTCCAGATCGGTGCCGTCCAGCGCGGCCGCGGCGGGGGCCGCCGGGTCGGGCAGGGCGTCGGGGACCAGGGCGACCCAGTCGAGCGGGGAGAGCGGCAGCCCGGTGAGGGTGACCGGGACGGAGGTCCCGTCGTCGAGCAGGGCGGCGATCGTGGTGGTGGCGGGGGCGGGCAGCAGCCGGGAGAGCCAGCCGTCGAGGACGGGCTCGGCGGCGGCGCGGGCCCGCACCGCCCGGTCGGCGTCGGTGGTGGGCCACAGGGTCGAACCGGTGGCGGAGTCGTCGAGCAGGACCATCACCCGGTGGGTGACCGCGTCACCGGTGCGCGGGGTGCGGAGCACCTCCGGCTCGGGCGGCGGGGCGTCGCCGCCCGCGAGGGCGTCCAGGGTGGCGCCGGACCGCAGCGGGTTGCCGAGCGCGGCCTGGTGGACGCCCTCGGCGAGCAGGGTGTCGGCGACCGCGTCGACGGCATCGGCGAGGTTGTCCAAGACCTGGGTGAGCGCCGCGAGTTCGGCCGTCGAGGTGGCCGGGACGCCGACGTCGCGGACCAGGTCGAGCCGGCCGGCCCGGCGGCGCCGGTGCAGGGCGAGGCCGTCGGTCAGGTCGTGCGCGGGGATCGTCTCGGTCGCCGTGCCATCGGCGGCCAGACTGGTGGCGCGGATCGGGGCGAGTTCGCGGAACCGGTCCGTCCAGGAGGCCAGGGCGGGCAACGGGTGGTCCTGCAGGGCGCGTTCGAGGCGGGCGCCGAGCAGTGCGCCGAGCGGCCGGCCCTGGCGGACACCGTCCAGGAGCCAGGCGGCGGTACGGACCCGGTCCGAGGACAGGTCGACCGCGAACGGGCTGTCCGGCCGGTCGCCGTGCGCCCGCTGCGCGGCGCGCAGCACGGCCGCCGTGGTGGCGTGCGCCAGGGACGGGGCCAGGACGGGGCCGGGCGTGTCCGAGGGCGCGGCGAGCAGTGGGCCGGACTCGCCGCGCGGCCTGCGGTCCGCGGGCACCGGGGTCGGCGCGGCGCCGCGCGGGGTGACGTCGGTGAGCCAGCCGTAGCCGCCGAGGTGGACGCCGGTCGCCCTGCCGCCCCGTGCGGCGGGGCGGCGCAGCCAGGCGAGGCGCTTGGTGGCCAGCGAGGTGATCCAGGCGTCCAGGCGGTGCGACGTGGCGTCGAGGTGCTGGGCGAGCAGGCGTTCCAGGTCCGCCGGGTCGACCGCGGCGAGGGAGCGGAAGGCCGCGGTGGTCTCGGTGAGGTCCCGGGCACGCAGGTCGGTCGCGCCCGCGCCGGTCAGCCAGGCGGCGACCGGGATGGTGGTGCCGGGGACCCGGGACCCGAGCCGCTTGCGCAGCGTGCGGGTGGGCTTCTGGTCGTCCAGGTCGACGAGTTCGGCCTCCAGGCCGTCGCCGAGGCCGTCGCCCAGGACGCGGGCGGTGGCGGTGCTGTACTCGACGAGGAGGGAGTGCCGGGCCAGCCGGTAGAGCAGCGGCGTGGTCGCGGCGGCGCCCAGGTCGTGGGCGGGCGGGGTGTCCGGAACGGCGCGGCCGAGCGCGCTCAGGTAGTCGGCGGGCCTGCCGCCTGGCACGTCCTGAGGAGCCAGCACCCAGGGGGCGTCCAAGGGGAACGACTCGGTGGCGAAGATCAGCTTCGCGAGTCGCACGTCGAACGGGGCGATGCCGAAGCGCTGCGCCAATGCGGCCGCCGCGCCGGTGAGTTCGTCGCGCCACTGGTCGTTGAGCAGTAGCTCGCCGAACCGCCACAGCGCGGTGACGTACTCGGCGCCCAGGGCGCTGCGGCCGAAGATCCGCCGGGCGGTCGGTGCCATCGCCAGGATGCGGGCGATGGTCTCGTCGGGCTGCGCGCCGCGGGTGACCCGGGGCACGGCCGCGGTGTTGGCGGCGGCCGGCTCCCACACAAGGGTGCGCAGGTGGCGGAGGAACGGGACCACCGCCGGGTCGAGACGGTGCCGGCCGAACGAGGGGCCCTCGACATCGGTCCAGCGGGCCAGCGGCAGCACCGGCAGCACCCCGTAGGGCTGGTTGCCGATCCGCAGCGCGGGCAGCGGGCCGCCGGGGCGGACGTACTCGACCAGGTGCTCGCGGGCGCCGCGGATCGTCGAGTCGGTGAAGCGGCCGGCGGTCAGCTGGGTGAGCAGGCTGCCCCAGGTCGCGCCCCACAGGGCGGTGGACATGTCGCGGACGGCGCGCTCGTCGGTACGGTCGCCGAAGTGGGCGCGGGCCAGTGCGCCGGCGGTGCCGGGGCGCGGACCGCCCGGCGCGGGGGCCGAGGCGGGATCCAGGCCGAGGGCGCGGTGGAGCAGCCGGGCCGCCGTGTCCGGGGAGGCGGGCGCGGTGTCGCCGTGGCGGACCTGGAGGGCGGAGCGGTGGGCCGGATCGGTGCGGCTGTGCACCGAGGCGGCGGTGGCGGTGTTGTTGCTCGCCGCGCCCGGCGGCACCAGGCCGAGGCCACGGGTGTGGTACTGCGCCTCCAGCAGCGCGTTCAGCTCGCCCGCCGCCACGGCGGGGTCGTCGGTCTCCAGGACGCCGTGGACCACCAGGCGGCGGTAGCCGGCCAGGCCGCCGACGGTCCGGGGCAGCCGGACGGCCATGCCCACCTTCTCCGCCTCGGCGAAGTCGACCAGCCAGCGGGTGGCGTCGTCGACGGGCGGCTCGGCCGGGTCATCGGGCAGCACGCCGTCGGGGGCGGGGCCCACCGGGAGCGGGCGGGGGACCGGGTGGGTCGCCGTGACGCGCACCGGCGCCTGCCCGTTCGCCAGCGGGTAGCCGACGACGTGCCAGCGGGTGGGCAGACCGCGGGCCACCGCGCGCCGCGTCCAGGTGCCGGCGCGGTGCGGGCCGAGCACCGGGAAGACGGGGCCGAGCGCCTCCCCGTGGTCGAACAAGGCCGGCTCCAGGACGCGGGCGATCCAGGAGGCGCGCTCGGCGCCGTAGCGGTCGGCGAGCTCGTCCCAGGCGGCCTTCTCGGCCACGGCGGTTCGCGCGGAGGTGGTGCCGGCGTCCCGCCCGGCGGTGTCGAGGCCGGCCCGCCACATCGCCGTCCAGTAGCGGCGGCCCCATTCCTCCTCGTCGGCGGTCAACGGCGGCTCGTGGGTGTCGATGTGCAGCTCGTCGGGGTAGATCCGGACCAGCAGCTGGCTGGCGGTGAAGCGGGTCTCCAGCCGGACGGGCAGCAGCAGCACCGGGTACTGGGTGGACAGGGTCCAGGGTGTCTCAGACATGGCCGTCCAGGGGAGTGCGAGAAGTGGTCGTGGGGGCGGCGGCGCCGGTGGCCGCAGCGGGCTCGGCGTACTGCGGGGGCAGGCCCGCGCCGGGCGGAATGGGGGGCAGCGAGAGCAGGTTGTCGCCGGTGGTGTCGTTGTCCTCGGTGCGCAGGTAGGGCCGGCCGTCGGAGCGGCGGACGACCCGTACGGCGACCCGCTGCCCCGGGGCGGGCTCGACGCAGAAGCTCTCCCGGGCCTGGATCGCGGCGATCACCTGGGCGGTGGTGAACCGCCACCAGGTGCCGTCCGGATGCTGCCCGGCGAGTTCCCGCACCCGCACCACGTCGCTGCCGGGTTCCCGCTTGCGGACGTGGGTGACGCGGCGGCCGGCGCCGAAACCCGGCAGCAGGTCGGTGGCGTGGAAGGCGACCCGCGCGGGCTGCTGCAGGGTGATGTGGGCCAGGTGGGCCGCGTTGTACGCCCAGGTGACCTCGGGCACCGTCTCCCCGGCGTGGCGCGGCGTGCGCAGCGGGCGGGACGGGGCGCCGAACGGGGTGGTCAGCGGGGCGTGTGTCAGGGCGTCCAGGGCGTCCGCGTCGGGGACGACCGAGGCCCAGCTGATGTCCCGCCAGGTCGGCGGGAGCGCGCCGTGGGCGGCGTCGCGGGACGGTACGTCCAGGCCGAACCGGGGCGCCGTCGGGTGCTCCTCGAACACCAGGTACCAACCGGGGTCGCCGCCCTCGGAGCCCTCGGCGGCGTCGTCACCGCGCGCCTCGGCGGCGGTGATCGGGAAGCCCGCGTAGAGGATGTCCGGGTCGAGCCGGCCGAAGAAGACCGGCTCCAGCCGCTCGTCGCCCAGCCGGCGCGGACCGCCGGGCGTGTCCGGGGGCAGTGCGCGCCGGGCGTGCAGTCCCAAGGACGCGAAACGGCGCACCAGTTCGCCGCGCACCAGCAGCACCAGCTCCTCGCCGCCGGACGGTCCGACCGCGACGGTGCCCAGCCGGGCGCGGCGCGGCCACTCGGCGAGCGGCGGCACGTCCGGCTCCTCCTCGCCCGGCGGTACGGTGCCGCGCGCGTCCCAGAAGTGCCGGAACGAGGTGGCGGAACGGTCCGTGGGGAAGCCCCGCCACAGCAGCTCGCGGCCCAGCTCGTGGTTGGCGCCGGTGAGGAAGGCCTCGACGAACGCCGGGTTGGTGCGCAGCAGGGTCACCGTGTCGGCGGGGATCTCCTGCACGCCGGGCAGCAGGTGGTCCTGGCCGAGCTCGGTGAGGAGCTCCGCCATCGGATGGGTGAACACCGGCGGCGTGAGCAGCGGGTTGAGCGGGTCGGTCAGGTCCGCCTCGGCCAGACCGGCGCCGCCGAGCCGGGCGGTGATCCGCCGGGTGACGGTGCGCTCGGGCGCCAGTGCCTCGTGGACGGCCTCCGCCAGGCCGCTGAGCCGCAGCGCCGCCTCGTCCTCCTGCTCGGCGCGGTGCTGCGCGGCGAGCAGGCCGTTCTGGTGACGGGTCGCGGCGGTACGGAAGTTCTCCGCGATCCTCCGCTTGCGGGCCAGGGTGTCCCCGGGCAGGTCGGCGACGCAGACGGCGGCGCCCTGGTTGTACCAGCCGTACCAGCCGCCCGGATGGGCCGGGATCAGGTCGGACCACTTCCGGGGGGTGCCGTGGTCGGCGTCGGTGCCGACCCGGTACCAGGCACGGTTCTCCTGGCTCGCGCCCTCGACGTCCTCGACGGCGAGGACCAACAGGTCCGGTTGCTGGGAGCCGGAGAAGTCGGCGACGGACAGGCCGGCGCCGCAGACCTTGGCGCCGAAGCCGCCGGGCACGCTGCGGAGGCTGCTCCACTTCTCGCCGCCGGCCCGGCCGGTGACCGTGCCGCGGGCGTTGATGTTCCAGCCGATCCGGTAGGAGGCGGTGACGCCGGACGCGGTCTGCTCCATCAGCAGCACCACGAGTTCCGGCCGCAGGTCGCCGTCGAGGTCGGCGACCGCGACGGCCATGCCGGCGATCGGCGGCGCCGTGTTCGAGGGACGGCCCGGCCAGGGGATCTCCACCGAGTCGGTCCAGCCGCCGGTGACCTTCCCGGATTCCGGGTCCAGTGCCCAGCCGATCCGCAGGAAGAGCCGTCGGTTGCCGGGAGTGCCCGCGGCGTACACCACGATCAGCTCCTGGCGGTTGTCGCCGTCCAGGTCGGCCAGGGTCGCGGTGCCGCACTCGACCGGGTAGGAGGCGGTGAGGGCACCGGAGGAACCGTACAACGTGCTCATGGGAACGGGGAGTTGCTGGGGTTCGGTCCAGTTTGCCGGGGTGCCGGTCGAGGAGAGGTCACGGCCGAAGACGTAGTTGCCGAAGTTGCCCAGCGGATGATCCTGGATCCAGAAGACCAGCAGGTCCGGGCGCGGGTTGGCGGGATCGGGCACGTTCAGGTCGGTGCAGGCGATCGCGAAGCCCTGCACGTTGTCGTTGAAGCCGTACAGCGGCAGCTGCTGCGGAGCCTGCCAGCCGCCGGTGACCTTGGCGTCGAAGTCGGTGTTCCGGCCGATCCGCAGGTAGGCCTTGTTGGGGCCGCCCGGGTTGTCGACATGGCCGACGAGCAGGTTGGAGCGGAAACCCAGCCGGGGCCGCCAGCGGATGTGCCGGGCCGGAACGGCGCCCGGCGTGCCGGCGCCGCCGAAGGCGGGGCGCCCGAGGTCCTCCCACCGCGGGTTGGCGGCGGCGGTGTCCAGGCGCAGCAGCCGCCCGTCACCGACCGCCCACACGACCGAGCCCTGGAGCACGCCGCGCAGCGCCTGGTTGCCGGAGACCGGCGCGCGGCCGCCGACCTCGGCCCAGCCCGATCCGTTGGTGTGGATCAGCAGGGAGGAGTAATTGCTGCTGACCACACCGCGGTTGGTGCCGATGGCGCCGAGGCAGATCCCGACGTCGGTGCGGAAGGACTTCCAGCCGGGCAGCGGGAAGAGCCCGCCCGAGAACTGGTAGGTGAAGAGCTGGTCGGGGTGCCCCTTGATCATGTAGGAGAGCAGACCGGGACCGGGGACCGGCGGCATGTCGGCGGCGAACACTCCGTTGTCCGGCTTGCCCAGCTCCTGCCACTTCCAGCCGGCGTCCCAGCTGTAGAAGTACATCCGTCCGTTCTCGCCCACCGCCGACAGCTTGAGCGGCGCCAGGACGAACGGACTGCCGTGCAGCCGTGGGGGCGGGTTGGGGACATTCGCGCCGTTCGGGGTGCCGATCTGCGACCAGGTCCATGTCTCGCCGTTGTACGTCTTCAACTCGACCAGCTGGCCTGCCGTGTTGACCGCGTAGACGCTGTCGTAGGTGCCGGTCTGCATCAGCGAGCCGCTCGGGCGGGAGTTGCGCGCCACCGCCGACAGCCGCCACCAGCGGCTGAGGATGCCGCTCGCCGGGTGGCCGTGGTTGTGCCAGGCGAACCGGTCGCCGTCCCAGCCGAGCCGGTACAGACGGCCGTCGGCGCCGGTGACGAAGGCGTGCAGGTCGCGCACGCCGGCCGGGGCGGACTCGGCGGTGGTGCCGGGCGGGGTGCCGTGGTCGGTCCAGCTGACCGTTCCCTGTGAGGAGGTGAAGCGGGACATCACCCGGCCGTCGGTGGTGGTGACGAAAAGCCGGGTGGGCATGGCGGCGCCGACGAAGCGGATGCTCGGGACGACCGGGGCGGGCCGCTCCTCCGGACCCGGCGTGTCCTGCTCCCACCAGCGGCGGGTGAGCCGGTCCGGGGTGAGCCGGGTGAAGGTCTCGCTGCCCGGCAGGTCCTCCACGCCCATCGAGCCGGGCGGCGGCGTCAGCTCCGGCGTCGCGGTGGCGTGCCGCCGGGTCAGCTGCCCGGCCAGCGCCGCGGCGGTGGCGTCGGCGGCGGTGCCGGTCTTCGCGGTGAACGGGCCGCCGGGGCGCAGGAGTTTCCGGAAGGCGGGGAGAGGGCGGCCGCGGCCTCCTGGTTGCGGGCCGTCTCGCCCGCCGCCGTGCCCGCCCCGTAGGCGACCGCGGCGCGCGCCGCGGCGGTGATCTGCAGCAGCCGGGCGTCCGCCCGGTCGTCGCCGGCCGCCCCGGCCAGCCTGCGGTGCAGGCTGTCGGCGACCGTGCGCGCCAACTGCCCCTGCCGCAGCGCGTCGTTGGCTCGGCGGATCTCGGCGGCCTGGTCCCAGGCGGCCGCCACCAGGTCCTCCTGGTGGCGGCGGACCACCTCCCCGCCGAGCGCGGCGGCCACCCGGTGCCGGGGGTCGAGGTTGAGCTCGCGCAGCCAGTACGGCCCGGCCTGCGGACTGGGCAGCTTGGTCCCGCCGTTCGTGGTCACGGCGTTCCGGCCGCCGGCCTGGGCCGCGCCGTAGACCGGCGGGGTGAGCTCCGGGCCCTCCCCGCCGCCGGAGGCCGGGGCGGAGCCGTCGAGGATCTCCGTGTACGCGTCCGCGAAGTCGTCCGCGGTCCCGGCGTGCCAGGGCAGCGGCTCGGTGCCGGCGGTGGCCAGCGCCCCCTGGAGATCGACGATCCGGCCGGGGGCGCCCTCGCGCAGCTCGGGCAGGCCGTTGCCGGCCCGGCCGACGTCCAACGGGCGGGTGCCGACCTTGCCGGGCAGGGCCCGCGGGGTGAGGTCGCGGACCAGCGACTCGAAGTCGCCGTCCAGGCCGGTGGTGAACCGCCAGTGGTGGTAGACCGGCAGCTGCCACGGCTGAGCGCTCTCCAACGGGGGCCAGGCGGGCCGCAGGTGGTCCCGGTCGGCCGCCGGCAGGTCCCGCCCCAGACCGGACAGGCGGCCCGCCTCGAAGGCGGGCACCACGGCCGCCAGGTAGGACGTGTCCGACGCGAGGCGGCGGGGGCAGAGCAGCCGGGACAGCGTGCGGTCCGGGTCCCCGGTGAGCAGTGCGTCGATCGCCCCGTCGCCGAGGTCGCCGTCGGTGACGACCTGGGCGTGCGCCCACCCCCATGACTCGGCGAGGTCGGGCAGTTCGTCCGGGTCGCAGGTCAGCCGGGGCAGGCCGCCGCCGGGGGAGGGCTCCACCGACGCGTGCGCGTCCTCCACCACGACCAGGGCCAGCCAGGGCCGGAGCCGGCCCTGCCCGTCCGGGGCGGCCGGGCTGAACATCCACGGCAGGTCGGGCCGGTCGAACTCGACCGAGGCGAACAGGTGCGGCTCCGCGTCCGGGGTGCCGGGCGGCGGGAACACCTGGAGGACTTGGCGTGGGTCGATCCCGGTGACGTCGCCTGGGCCGAACAACCGTGCCGGGACGGTCAGTTCGTCGCGCGTGTTGACGCGGGGGTGCAGGGTGACGGTGGTACGGGCGGGCAGCGCGCCGCTCAGCGGGTCGGGGGCGCCGCCGTCGGCGCCGAGCCCCTCGCGCACCCAGGACAGAAAGGTCAGGCCGCCGGTCATCGCTCTCCTCCGGGGACTACGACGATCCGCAGCGCGGCGGTCGCGGGGTCGTTACTGGGGTGGGCGGCCGCCTGTACGGCCCCGGCCCGGGGCGCGGCGTTCCGCAGCAGGGTCCGGCGCAACTCGTCGGCCTCGGTCCAGGTGGTCGGACGCGGTGCGGAGGTCCGGGCGTTCAGGGACGCGGGTGTTCCGTCGACCCTCCAGCCGGTGTCGCACACCGTGAGGCGGCGGGCGGACGCCGCGAAGCGGGCCTTCCCGGCGTGCCGGGTGGTGGCGCGGGCGGCGGGCGACGCCGCCGTGCGGGCCAGCAGGGTCTCCCCGGCGAGGACGCCGGAGGCGGGTGCGGCCGGGGCGGCGAGGGTGGTGGCGCGCAGCGCGGCCGGCGCCGCGGCGGCGGGGCCGTCGATCAGCACCTCCTCGTAGTCGACCTCGGCCTGTACCAGCCCGGCCCGGTCACGGCCCGGTCCAGTGGCGCGGGCCGCGGTGCGGCCGGCCGGGAGCTCCTCGAAGGACGGCCGGGACAGCTTCTGGTCGTCGCTCAGCTCGCGGTACTGCGCGGGTGCGAAGTACTCCCGGGTCTCCGTGGTGTCCAGCGGGTCGGCGTCGCCGCCGGGGGCGCTGCGCACGGTGATCGAGCTGATGGTGAGCCGGTCCGGACCGGCTACCGGAACCCGGCCGTAGCGCTCCAGGGTGACGTCGAGCGGGACGACGCGCTGGGTGACGGCGAGGGAGCCCAGCGGGTGGGCGAGCAGCACACCCTCCTCGTGCGGGACCTCCCGCAGCGTCACCACGCTGTCGCCCGCGCCCGGCAGCTGGGCGGTCCAGTTCCTCGGGTCGGCGAGCGCGGCCTCCAGCAGCGCCGCGACCTCCACGGCGGCGGGCAGCTCGGGCGGCGGGGCGCTCTTCCCGAAGGTGCGGTCGAAAGAGATCTCCCCGCTGAAGAAGAGGATCTCGAACCGGGCCCGGCCGTGCGCGTGCCACGGCCTCGGGCCGGACAGCGCGACCTCGACACCGACCGCCATGATGGTCGAACTGCCGCGCTTCAGCGCGAACTTTCCCGCCATGTCGACCGCGAAGCCGAACGGCTCGAACTGCACCAGCGCGTCGAACGACAGCATGCCCTGCACGCTGAACCCCAGCGCCGCCGCGTACAGCTCCAGCCGGGCGCCGAACTGGACGGTGTTGGAGGTCAGCGCGAAGTACGCCTCGAGCCGGATCCGCGGGTTGTCGCCGTTGAGTAACGACAGTGCCAGACGCCGCAGCTGAGGAAAGTCCGGCGGCGGCTGGAAGCGGGGGTGGAAGCCGCCCGCCGAGATCGCGAAGGCGGGCCGGTCGCCCCAGTCGGCGCGCATCGCCAGGTCGCCGGTGAGGGCGAACCCGGCGATCCGCGAGTCGCGCAGCGAGGCGTCGACGGCGGCCTCGGCGCGGTCGAAGTCGAGGGTGCCGAGGATGTCGACATTGACGACGACGACCGCCTCTTCCTCGGTCGGCAGCGCCAGGTGCAGGCGGCCGAGGAGGGCGAGGCGCAGCGGCGCGGGCAGTTCCAGCAGCAGGCCGACGTCGATGGTCAGCAGCGTGGGCGTGCCCCAGCCGATCCGGGCCATCGGGCCGACGACGTGCCGTCCGGGCGTGGCCGGGAAGACCGAGCCGAGCGTGGTGACCAGTTCGGCGGCCCGGCCCAGCGGGTCCGCCGGGAAGAGGACCGAGTCCAGTGCCCCGGTGCGCAGCCCGGCGCGTAGCGCGTCCGTGTTCACGCCGCGGTTGACGCCGATCAGGCCGCCCACGCCGTTGAGGGTGAAGCCGAACCCCAGCTGGACCGGCGTGAATTCGGCGCTGACGATCACCAGCAGCGAGAAGCCGTCCTCGCCGCCCGGCATCCGGGTGGTGAGCAGGCCGACCGCCTTGAGGGCGATGCCCCGCAGTTGCAGGGCGAGCGCTCCGGCGTACTGCTCGCGGTCGGCGTCGAAGAAGAGGTAGCCGCCGCCGGTGACCGGTCCGGCCGCGATGCTCAGCGACGCTCCCTTGGGCGGTTCGAATCCGGCGCCGGCGGAGAGCGCGCCGAGGTTGCCGTCCCGTCCGGGAGTCGGGATCAACTCGGCGGCCAAGCCCATCCGTTCGACGGTCGCGGTGACCGGTCCGAGGGTGAGGCGGGCGGTTCCGGTGACGGTGGCGCGCAGGCCGTCCTCGTCGGCGGTGAGGCCGAGCTGGACGCCCTGGACCTCCAGCGGGCCGAGGCGGAAGTGCACCGGCAGCTCGGCGGCCAGACCGGCCGAGCCGTGCAGGTGCAGCCCCTTGCGGCGGGACCAGACCAGCCCGAGGTCGAACGCGGCGCGCAGCCCCTCGGCGGGCAGCACGCTCGCCAGGAAGCCGTCGCCGTCGCCGGGTACCACCACCAGGGCGGCCTGCTCGGCGGTGACGCCGATCTCCACCTCGGCGCGGTCGAGGAGTTCGGCCGGGGTCGGGGCGGGGCCGTCGTCGCCGGTGGCGTCGAGCTCGGCGGCCAGCCGGATGCGGACCGAGCCGATCTCCAGCCGGGTGCCGCCGACCGAGCCGAGCCGCAGGGCGGGCTGCCCGTCCTGGACGGTGCGCAGCTCGGCGCGCAGGCCCACGTGGCCGAGGGCGTCGTCGGAGAGGGTGACGCCGTGCGGGCCGATCGCCAGGCCGGGACCGGCTGCGGCGAGGTCCACGTGCAGCCCCCAGCGGCCCAGCAGCTGCTCGACCGCGACCGCACCGCTCGGCACCAGGACGACGCCGAGGTCGCCCGTCTCCCCGGAGGCCAGCGCGATCGTCAGACCCAGCTCCGCGCCGAGGTCCGCGCCGCCGACCCGGTGGGTGAGGGTGAGCATGCGGCGGCCCAGCGCGACGCTGTTCTCGTCCAGGTCGGTGTCGTCGTCCACATCGGGGACCCCGACGAGAGCGGGGACGCCCAGGGCGTGCAGCAGCGCGCCGAGCCGGGGCAGCAGCAGGGTGGCGAGGGCGTCGGCGTCCGCCTCGGTGGCCAGACCGTTCGGCAGGTAGTCGGCGCGCAGCACGCCGACCGGGTCGGAGACCAGGTCGACCAGCCGCTCGGGACGCACCCGCGAGCGGGCGCGAGGGCGGCGCAGCGCCACCCCGTCGACGATCAGCCCCGGCTCGGGTTCGGCGTCCTCCGCGGCGACGACGACGCCCAGCAGCACCAGGACCTGGTGCAGCACGGGGTGGTGGCGGACCAGGTACGCGACGACGAGGTGGTCCATCACGTCGCGCGCCAGCACCTCGGCGTCGAGCGCCGCGAGCGCGGGCGGCAGGCCGCGGACGGCGGAGAAGGCGGCCGAGGCGGCGGTCAGCACCCGGCCGAGGTCGTCCAGCGAGTCGGGCGGGTCCTGGAGCAGGTCGGTGACCGCGCCGGCGGCGGCGGTGACGTGCTTCAGCCAGTCGGTGAGGTCGGCCCCGGTGCCGGGGAGCGCGGAGAGGTCCCAGCCGAGGGCGTCCAGCAGGGCATCCAGGTGCCACTCGTCACCGGCGGCGGCGAGCAGCGGCTCCAGCAGCCGCTCGACCTCGCGGACGAGCAGGGCCTGGGCGTTGCCGTCGCCCGGATCGGGGGCCCCGGGCAGGGCGGGAGGTGCGGTGGTCATGTTGATCTCCCGTCTACGGCGGGCTGTCGCTACGGCAGACCGTCGGTGTCGAGCTGGAAGTCGCGGTCGGTGCGGAGGGTGGCCCCGTCCGCGTCGAGGTCGCCCAGAGGCAGCGTGTAGTTGCGCGGGTTACGCGCCTGCTGCTGCGCGGGCGTCTCGGTCGGCGCGTACCAGTACGGCCAGTCGTCGACGTAGCGCAGCGTGTGCCCGGGGTCGCGGGAGTGCCGGTGGCCCCCGTGGTCGGCCGGGTGGGCCTGGGCCGGCTGGGGGAACACATTGTCGGTGGGGTCGTCGTCCGGGGGCGTCACACCGGCGGCGGGGACCGGGTCCGGGTTGCGTTCCAGAGCAGCGGCGGCCAGGGCCTCCTCGTGGTCCACCGTCCACCCCGCCGGGTTCGTCCCCCAGACGAGGTCGGGACGGTTGGCGCGGGCGGTGACGACGACCCTCTGGAGCGTGGTGGCGGCGACCCCGGTGCTGTTGCGGCGGCACACGGAGGCGGGGGAGAAGACGTGCCACCGGTGGATCAGAGCGACCGTCTTCTCCGAGCGGAAGACGTCGCCGATGGTGACCCCCGGGTCCATCGGCGCGGGGTTGTCCGCCGGGGCGTTCCAGGGAGTGGTCAGGATGTCCCGCAGGCGGATGCGTGCCATGTCCCACATCGCCCGCTGGAACGGGGCGCTGGTGCGGGCCGCCATGACGAACCGGTGGAACCAGTGCCAGGTCTTGAAGAACTCCTGCTCTCCGTAGCGGCCGTAGGTCAGCACGCCGCTGCCCGCGGGGGCGGTGAAGCCGGTGAGCGGCCGCGCCGCGCCGGTGCGGTCGGTGGCCGTGCCGAAGGCCGTGTACTTGCGCAGGTCTCGTACCCACAGCCGGTCCTGGCCCGGCGCCGCCGTCCTGCCGTCCCCGGTCCAGGCGCGGTCCGGGGCGATGCCGCAGTCGCCGAGGAGCTGGTTGTAGGCCGCCTCGTCACTGGTGCGCAGATAGGCCAGGAACGCCCACAGTTCGCCCTCCTCGGCGTCCCACTCCTCGCGGGGCCTGCGGGCGGTGTTGTTCGGCTGCCATACGCGGGCGCCGAGGGTCCAGTGGCACAGCCCCAGCGAGGCGAAGGCGTGGTCGTAGCAATTGACGGCGTCGAAGAAGCCGAGTGCCTCCACCTCGGCGACCGCGCGGATCACCTTGAAGGTGGCCAGGGTCGAGGGGGCCAGTGCGGCGAGCGCACGGTCGGTGAGCCGATCGGGCAGGATCTCCGCCTCGGGCCAGCAGTCGTTGCGCTCGGGGAGAGCCACGGGACCGTTCATCGGGCGGTCCGGGTCGTTGTCGGTGCCGCGCGGGTCCTTGTAGGTGGTGCGGCGGCCGATCCCGGTACACCGGTCGCGTTCGGCGGTGTCCGCCGGACGGGCGGCGGGCCGGGTCCAGCGGTCGGAGAAGTCCCGCACGCAGGTGCGCAGCCGGACACCCTCGGGATTGATGGTGTCGTCCCAGCGCCACAGGTTGTCGGCGATGCGGGCGGGGCGTTCCGGTACGCCGCCGGCGGCGGCGCGCCGGGCGATGGTCTGCACGCGCCGTTTGACCCCTGACGCTTCGAGCACCCACGACTCGACGACCACGGGACAGCGCCAGTGGTTCACCTTCCAGCGGGCGATCGTCTCCCGGGTCGCCGCGTCGACGTAGCCGCTGACCCGGCCGGTGTACCTGCGGGCCTCGGGGACCTCGACCGGCTCCAGCGTGGAGCCGTACCCGTACCACTGCCGGTCGTCCGGCACGCTGGTGTCGCGCGGCAGCCAGGTGACGCCCTCGCCCACGGGGTCGGCCGGCCGCGCCGGTGTCCTCCTTGCCGCGGACGACCGTCCAGGTGGTGCCGGCGACCTCGGTGACCTCCAGGTTCTCGAAGCCGATCCGGACCCGGAACGGGGCGGCGGGGAAGCCCTCCGCGGAGTCCACCCGGAGGCTGGTCGCGGTCGCGGGCAGTGCCTCCGCGAGCCGGGTGAACGCGGTCGCCACCCGCGCGATCCGCCCCCGCTTGGCGTACGTCTGCAGTTCTCGTACCGCCCACCGCACCGAACGGTCGAAGCGGCCGGTGCGGTCCAGCACGATCAGGAAGCCGAGCTCCTGCAGGTCGCGCTGGAGGTCGAGGACGTCGTGCGTCTCGCCGTCGTCGACCTCGCCCTCCTCGAGATTGCGGTTGTGGTAAAGCTCCGGCAGGTTCTCGACCGGCAGCGACGGCGGCTGGCCGACGTCCAGCGGCACCGCGAGACGGGTCAGCGGGGCGCCCTGCTCCTCGCCGGGTATCCGCCACCAGAGCGTCTGGACGACCGACTTGGCGTCGCCGTCCTTCCAGGTGAACTGGATCTCGCCGAGGTTGTTGCGGCCCACCAGTTGCTTGCCCTCGCCGAACCGGTCCCGGAAGCCGGAGTGGTTCTGCGCGGCACGGACGTACCAGCGCAGCGAGCGGCCGCGCACGGCGGCGTCCTCGGCGGGGAAGGTGACGGGCTGCGGGGCGCCGGCGGGCGGGCGCAGCCGGTCCGGGTCCTCGTGCCGGTAGAAGTCGACCCGGTAGCGCCAGTCCGGGTCCTGCTCCAGGCTGTGCGAGGGGCCCACTTCGGTGACGGCGGGGAAGCCCCCCGCGCGCCAGCGGACGAACTGTCCCGGACGGGACGGGTCCGGCTCCTGACCGGCGTCGATCACCCCCTCGTCGTCGTTGGCCCACGCCACCCGCCGGACCGAGGGGAGGGTCTTCGCCCGCTCCTGGAATCCGTTGCTGTGCAGCCAGAGCGAACCCTCGTGCTCGTCGTGCGCGGATCCTCCGGTGAGCTGGGCGATCACCCCGCGGACGTTCCCGGTGCCGGGGCGCTGGAAGGCGGCGGACGCCTCGTACGACAAACGGGCGGCGAAGCCGAACCGGGTGTCGCCGGAGAGGGCCACCACCCGCCGCCGGCGCACGCCGCCGCCGTCCGCGGCCGCGTTGGCCAGCAGCCGGGCGACCAGCGCCTCGAAGGCGCGTTTGCGGTGGCCCCAGCCGTCCTTGTCCGCGACCAGGTCGGCGGCGTCGCCGCGCAGCGCCCGCAGCGCGGGGGTGGCGAAGCCGGACAGGTAGGGGTGGCCGACCACCGGGGCCGCCGAGACCAGCAGGGTGACCTTGTCCAGCCCGGTGTCCCCGGCCGGGTCGACCATGGCCGCGAACGGCCGGTCGCCGTACAGCGGCTCCGAAGGGGAGTCCGGGCCGCCCGGGTAGAACCGGTCGGTGCGGGTGTCCAGCACGCAGACCTGGTGGGCCGGCCAGGAGACGGTGTAGTGCCAGGTCAGGGCGCCCGCCTCGCGGTCCACCGTCCCGGCTGCCAGGCCACGCGGTATGCCGGTACGCAGGGCGAGGGCGCGGGCGGGCGCGTCGGCGGTGGGGTCCGGGGCGGCGAGCGCGGCGAGCAGATCGCGGCCGGGCGCACCGGCCGGCCCGTCGGCGGCGAACTGCTCGGGGGTGTTGCCCCAGCCCTGGAAGACGGCGTACGCGGCGAGCGCGTTGCCCAGCAGCCGGCGGCCGAGCGGGGAGCCCGACAGGCCGGTCACCGAGCGGGCGGTGGTGAACCAGCCGTCGGTGACGTCGTGGCCGTCCAGGACGGTGTACGTGGGCACGTTGGCCAGCACCCGGCGGACCGCGACCAGGTTCTGGCGGAAGACGTCGAGCCTGGCGGCGTCGTCGAGGAAGCGCTTGCGGACGGCGTCCAGTTCGCTCCAGTACTCGGGGCCGACGATCTCGGCGGGCAGCCGCTCGCCCTCCGGCACCCCGAGGGCGGCGGCGACGTCCGGGTGGACCTCCGTGAAGAGGGAGGCGACCCCGCCGCCCGGCCCCGGGGGAACTCCGGCCACAGCACGTCCGACCAGGCCAGCAGGTACATGGCGCAGAACTCGGAGAACCGCAGCAGGTGGCTGTCGCACCGGTGCGTGGTGACCCCGAAGAGCTCCCGCGCGGGCTTGCGGCGGAAGCCGGGGTGCAGGGCGCGCTCCGGGTCGGGCAGGCCCGGGAAGGTCTCGTCCCGGCCCAGCAGCGCCCGTCCGCGCGTGGTGCACAGGTGCAGCATCGCCTCGGCGACGTCATCGGCGTAGATCTGGTCGCCGGTCAGGAAGAGCTGCTGGGGGCGGGTCGCGGCCGAACCGGCGTCGGCGCGCAGCACCTGGTCGAGGAGCGAGAGCGCGTCCGGGCCGTCGCCGTGCGGCTTGCGATTGGCGGTGTGGAAGATCCGCAGCCTGGCCGCGTTGTCCGGCGGGGTGACGAACCCGGGTGCGGCGGGGGCGCCGGGGGCCTCCTCGTAGACCAGCCGGCGGCGGGCCTCCTCGGGGGTGGCCGCCACGACGCCGGCGGCGAAGAGGTCCGGGGCGGTGGCCGGGGCCGGCGCGGACGGCGTGGCGGTGTCCTCGGAGAAGCGCATCGCGTAGCGGTACAGCGTCCCCGGCCGCAGCGCGTCACCGGTCGCGGTGACCGCGACCAGGTGCAGGTGCTCGCCGATCCGGGCGGTCACCCGGGTGCCCTGGAGCAGTGGCGGCGCCGCGGGGTCGCCGGCGGCGCCCTCGCGGACCTCGAGCGTCACCTTGCGGGGGGCCTTCAGGGCCACCCAGACGGTGGCGCTCTCCGCGTCGACCCGGCGGACCACCGGGCCGGCGAGTACCAAAGGCGCCCCGCGGCATCGAATGGAGTGGGAGGCATCTCAAGCCCCCCATAGCACAGTCAGGACATGCCTGGACAACCGCTGCATTGGTACCCCCCGGTTTTCGGCCTGGCGCGAGTAAATCTCCCTTCACCGTAATTCCACAAGTGTCGTGCAAAAACTGGGAGTTGGGTGCATATCGCATGTATGGCGGGGTGACCTGCGATCTCTCGGTGTCGGGGCAGTGGTGGTGAGGGACAGTTGATCGCGGGGGGTTTTGCTGGTCGGGGCTGTTCTTGGGGTGTCGGTCCACTGTCGCGAGGGTGAGAGAGCGGAGTGGGTTGTCCCGCGTCAAGGTTGTGGCACAGAAATCTTGATTTGAAAGTTGGGATGCAGGGTCGGGTCGTTGCAGATCTCGATCGGGCGGTGACTGGTGAGGGCCTCATGCGGGCGGATGTGGTGGAAGACGCGCCGGTGGTGTTCGGCCTCGCGGACGAGCATGCTGAGGTCCTCGATCTCCAGGTGGTAGAGGTGCTCGTAACTTCAGCGAGCCGAAGGCCCGCTCACGCGCCCCGTTCCGGCCCGGGCTCTTCGCGCGGGCGCGGATATGCAGCAGCTCGGGCCGGGAGGCGGTGAACCGGGCGAACGCGGCGCCCTTGAACGCCGCACCGTTGTCGGTGACCAGCTTGATCCGGCGGATCTCGCCGGTGTCGGTAGCGCGGGACAGCGCCTCGGCCGGCGGAGCGCCGCCGAGGCGCTCGGCCTCCCTGATCGCGGTCTTCACAGCCTCGATGGCGTCAGTGCCGGTGCAGGTCGAGGTGATGTGCCAACCGTGTTCGTACGTGGTGAAGTAGTCGGTGACCCCGGCCGGCCGCCAGATCCCGCCGCTGGTCGTCTCGTACTCGGAGAAGTCCAGCTGCCACACCTCGTTCGGCCGCACCGGCGGGTCGGCGAAAGCCGCCTTGCGGGCCCGGGCGAGCTCGAGGCGTTCGCCCTGGTAGTCGATGGGCTGGAGCAGGTCCCGTCTGCGCAGGGCACGTTCGACCGACGACGTCGAGAGGGTGTGGCCGTCGGCTGAACCCGCACCCGGAACCGAGGAGTTATTTTTCGACAGTTCCCTGGCCCGTCAGGCGGATGCCTGTCCGCTGATTTCCGCCAGCAGCTCCAGCGACCTCAGCCAGGCCTTCCTGTCGATGGCCGAGGACACGATGATCAGCTCGTCCGCCTGGGCGAGCTCGGTGAAGCGATCCAGGTAATCCTTGACCTCGGCGGGGTTGCCGACGGCGGTGTACTGGAGCATGTGCAGGACCTGCTGTCCGGCGGGGGTCTCGAGGATCATGTCCGCCTCCTCCGGCGTGAACGTCCGGCCGCCTCGGCCGAGCATCTGGGTCACGCGGTGGCGCTTCGTGGCGTGGAAATGCTCCTGGGCGTCTTCCGCCGTGTCCGCCGCGATGACGTTGACGCCGGCGATGACGTACGGCTTGTCCAGTTGCGCCGACGGCTGGAATTCGCGCCGGTAGAGGGCGACGGCGTCCCGCAGCGCGTTCGGGGCGAAGTGGGAGGCGAAGGAGTACGGAAGCCCGAGTGCGGCGGCGAGCTTCGCGCCGAACAGGGACGAACCGAGAATGTACAGCGGCACGTTGGTGCCCTTGCCCGGTGTGGCGTCGACACCTGGGATGCGGGACTCACCTGCCAGGTAGCCCTGCAACTCCAGCACGTCCTGCGGGAAGGTGTCCGCCGACCTGGGGTCGCGGCGCAGCGCACGCATCGTCTGCTGGTCGCTGCCCGGTGCCCGGCCCAGGCCCAGGTCGATGCGGCCGGGGTGCAGCGTCGCCAGGGTTCCGAACTGTTCGGCGATCGGCAGCGGTGCGTGATTGGGCAGCATGATGCCGCCGGCGCCGAGGCGGATGGTCCGCGTGTGCGCGGCGATGTGCGCGATGAGCACGCTGGTCGCCGAGGACGCGATGGTCGGCATGTTGTGGTGTTCCGCATACCAGATCCGCCGATAGCCCCACTCCTCGGCGTGCTGGGCCATGGTCACGCTGGCCTGGAAGCTGTCGGCGGCGGTTTCGCCCTCGCCGATCTGCGCCAGGTCGAGGATGGAGAGTGGGACAGTCACGGGTAGCAGACCTCTCGGAGAGACAGACACAGGCACGTGGAGCGGGCACGCCGAACGCCGACCGTGCCCGTATCCGGGAACACTGACGAAGCCCGGGATATTTCGGCGCCACGGTCCATCGGCCCGCGTCGTAGGCTTCGAGCGGCAAGTCGGTCGCTACCGCGGGGACGGTGGCGGGAAGGGGACGGTCACCGGACGGGACGGTAGACCCGCAGGCCCTCGTGGAGCTTGGACAGCGTCACGTTCGTTGCCCCCGGCTTCTTCCGCGGTCTCACCGTCGTACGCGAGCGGGGTGCCGGGGCTGATGCCCTTGATCCGTACCCGCTTCGTCCGTACCGCCGCGTGGAACGGCGATCGGGACAGGGGCCCCGCCAGCGCCGATCAGGCGTGCCCCGGCCCGGCGGCCGCCGTAGACGGCGCGTACGTCGAACAGTGCGTCCGCCAGGTCGAGCCGGGCGTCCGGCGGTCAGGCCCGTGCGCCCGTAGGCGCAGTTGCCTGCGAACAGCAGCCACAACGGGCGCCAACGCGGAGAAGCTGCCGAAATCGTCGATCGACGCCGAGCTCTACGAGCTGGAGGCAGGCCGCCACGGCCCACCGGACCACGTCTGGTCCGCTTGGCTGTGTGGCGACCCCCTCGTCAGCGAGCGGCGTGAGGTGCTGAGTGAACCGTTCCGGGTTCGGTAGGGACTCGATACATTTGAGAGGACCGAGTCATGGCACGTCCTTCCCCGTACCCGTTTGAGCCGCGCCGCCGTGCGGTGCGGATGGTCGCCGAGGTGCGGCCGGAGTACGACACCGAGTGGGCCGCGAGGAAAGCGGTCGCCGCGAAGCTGGGCATCGGCACGACCGAGACCCTGCGCACGTGGGTACGGCAGGACCAGATCGATGCCGGCACCCGGCCGGGGACGACGATGGAGGAGTCCGCCGAGCTGAAGCGGCTGAAGAAGGAGAACGCCGAGCTGAAGTGGGCGAACGAGACCCTCAAGGCCGCGGCTTCTTTCTCCGCGGCCGAGCTCGGCCGGCCACACACACGCTCGTAGCGTTCATCGACGAGCACCGGGACCGCTTCGGCGGCGTCGAGCCGATCTGCAGGACCCTCACCGACCACGACTGCAAGATCGCCCCGTCCCACCTACTACGCCCACCACAAACGCCAGGCCACGCCCGCTGCCCGCACCGTCCGCGACGCCGAGCTGAAGACCCTCATCACAGAGGTGTACGAGGCCAACTACCGTGTCTACGGCGCGAGGAAGATCTGGCGGCACCTGAACCGCCAGGATGTCGCGGTGGCCCGCTGCACCGTCGAGCGTCTCATGTGTGAGCTCGGCATCACCGGAGCGGTCCGCGGCAAGAAGGTGATCATCACGATCCCTGACGCGAGCGCACAACGGGCTCCGGACCTCGTGGCCCGCGACTTCGTCGCCCCGGCCCCGAACCGCTGCTGGGTCGCCGACTTCACCCACGTCGCCACGTGGAGCGGGGTCGTCTGCGTCGCCTTCGTCGTGGACACCTTCTCCCGCCGTATCGTCGGCTGGTCCGCCGCGACGTCGAAGGAGATCCGGCTCGTCCTGGACGCCCTCGAGATGGCACGCTGGCAGCGCGACCGAGATCAACGTCCTTATCAAAAAGGCGAGTTGATACATCACTCCGATGCCGGGTCGCAGCCCGGACTCAACCGGTCGTCGCAACACCGGCCTGTGGGATCAACAGTAGCTGCTCGTTGAGGGCCTCGACCGGGGTCTTCCGGCCGAGGGTCTTGCGCGGTCGGCGATGCGTACGACAGCGCCCTGATGGAGAGCACGATCGGTCTGTTCAAAACCGAGTTGATCAAGCCCGGCCGGCCCTGGAAGACGCTGTCCGAGGTCGAGCTGGCCACCGCCGAGTGGATCGACTGGTACTGCCACCGCCGACTGCACGGTGAGATCGGGCACATCCCACCCGCCGAATACGAGACCAACTACTACCGAGCAACCACGAAACCCCAGGTCACAGTCACGACCTAGAGTCCCGATCAAACCCGGAACGGTTCACTCGGGGCCGCCCCGAACGAAACAGAGACGCTGGAGTACGATTCCCGTTCGATTGACCGTACGGCTCTGGGGGACGGGTCTTGAGTGCCCAACTGAGAGAAACCGCAGTGCAGTTGGCAGATATGCTCTGGCGCCGGCACACCGTGTACCGGGACCGGGCCGGGGGTGTGGTCATCCGGGGAGAGCATGTGCAGCGCTGGATCAGTCTGGCCCCCTCGGGCCGCAGGGACGAAATCCTGCTCCGTGCGGGCCGTATCCTCGACGGCGGCACCACCGCTCCGGCGCGTTCGGAGACTGTCGTACCGCTCCGTGCCGGCACCGGCGAGCTCGCCACGGCCTGCCGCCGCCTGCTCGCCGAGACCGCCGCCGACGCCGCACCGCCCGCTCCGGCGGCTCCCGCCCGGACCAAGCGGTCCGAGAAGCCGAAACGGCCCGGGCGGAAAGGGAAACGGATGAGCCTCGCCTCCTGGATGGCCCTCGCCTGTGTGGTCGGCGTCGTCGCCCTGTACGCCTACAGCACTGCGACGACAGGCACGCACTGAGGAAAGCCCGCAGAGGCGTTGTCAGGTTGTCCGGCGGCGTTCCTGATTGGCATGATCATCGAGGCCGGGGCAGCGTGTCGGGAGTGGGCGTCAGGGGCCTGTCGCCTTGAGGAGGGCCTTGTCGAGGTGCCGGTCGCCGAGGGTGGGCGAGCCGCAGACAATCAGCAGCACGTTTCCGTCGCGGATCGCGGTCTGCTGCACAGCGGTGTCCCGCCCGCCGACGGAGAAGGCCAGGAGCCGGCTCCAGCTCTCGTCCCCGAGTGGGGGCGCGCGTATCTCCTGCGTGGCCATGTCGGAAGGGCGCGGGTCACGGATTCTGGGACGTCTTGAGGCTCGAACCGGGTCGTGTGTACCACCGTGGTGTAGGGAAGCGTGCGGGTTCCGGCTCCGCCGTGGGCTTGGGCGAAAGGTGCGTTGCAACGCCGAGCGGCGGCACCGGCCAGCGCGGCCGCTGCTCGTCGGCGACGATGACCGCGGTGACCGCGGTGACCGCCTGATACTCGGGCCGTCCTCCTTGGCCTTCTTCCCTCCATCGGGGTGTCGTGGTGCCGCCACGCCTGCACGCTGTTCGCCGCGGCTGCGGAGCGAGATTTCCCTCCGTCCAGTGCCGTCAGCTGGATGCCTGCCGCATGGGGGAGATCGCTTCTTGGGTGGCGGCCCAGGAAGCGAGCAGGCGTAGGCCCTCTTCGGAAGGGGAGCCGGGTTCGGCGGTGTAGATGGTGAGGGTGAGGCCGGGTTCGGCGGCCATGTCGAGACCTTCGTAGGCGAGGGTCAGTTCGCCGACGGCCGGGTGGTGGAAGCGCTTGGTGCCGGTGCCGTGGTGGCGGACGTTGTGGGCGCCCCAGCGGGTGCGGAACTCCTCGCTGCGGGTGGACAGTTCCCCGACGAGGTCGTGCAGGTCCTTGTCGTGGGGGTTACGGCCGGCTTCGGTGCGCAGGATGGCGACGACGACGTCGGCGGCCTGGTCCCAGTCGGGGTAGAAGCGGCGGGAGGCGGGGTCGAGGAACTGGAAGCGGGCGAGGTTGGCCTGGTTCCCGGGGGCGGCGTAGACATCCGTGTAGAAGGCGCGGGCGAGGTGGTTGGCGGCGAGCAGGTCCATGCGGCCGTTGCGGACGAACGCAGGGCCGGCGGTGATGGCGTCCAGGGTCCACTGCAGGCTGCGGCGCGCCGTCCACGTCCGGCTGGTGCGGCGGCGGGGCCGGGTCAGGGCGTCGGAGCCGTCGGCGGCCTGGGCCAGATGGAGGAGGTGGGCGCGTTCGGCGTCGTCGAGCTGGAGGGCTCGGGCGACGGCTTCGAGGACGGTGGGGGAGACGCCGGCGAGGTTGCCGCGCTCCAGCTTGGCGTAGTACTCCACACTCATGTCGGCCAGGGCGGCGACCTCGCTGCGGCGCAGGCCGGGGACGCGCCGCCGGCTGCCGGAGGGCATCCCGGCCTGCTCGGGGGTGATCTTCGCGCGCCGCGAGGTGAGGAACTCGCGGACCTCTCGACGGTTGTACACCCCCCCGACCGTACGTCCCGCAGGTGGCCGGAGGGGTGTACGGCCGGTACACCCCCTGATGGTGACTCGCTGCGCGCCCGGGGAGCGGGTTACCTGGATGACGTGGTGGTTCCCGTCCGGCCGCGGCCGTGGGCGGACGGACCCCGCCTCCGGCACCCGGGCAGCGCTCTCGTCCGCGGTTCCGGGGCCCTGCACCTGCACCCGACGGCCCGGTACGGCTGCGTCCGGGATATTTCGGCACGGAAGGAATCCCTCATGCGCGGAGCAGTGATCCACGCCCCCGGCGATGTGCGCTTCGAGACCGTGGGCGACGCGAAGATCCTCCAGCCGACCGACGCGGTCATCCGCACGGCCGTCACCTGTGTGTGCGGCTCCGACCTGTGGTCGTATCGCGGCCTGGAGCCGATCGGCGAGGCGCACCCGATGGGGCACGAGTACGTCGGCATCGTGGAAGAGGTCGGCAGCGAGGTCACCTCGGTCCGGCCCGGCCAGTTCGTCGTGGGCTCGTTCGCCACCTCGGACAACACCTGCGCGAACTGCCTGGGCGGCTTCCAGTCCAACTGCCTCAACCGCGAGTTCATGAGCACCTGCCAGGCCGAGTACGTGCGCATCCCCCACGCCCAGGGCACCCTGGTCGCCACCGACGAGGTGCCCGGCGAGGAGTTCTGGCCCGGCCTGCTGGCCGTCTCCGACGTGATGGGAACCGGCTGGTGGGCCGCCGATGCCGCCGAGGTCAAACCCGGCTCCACCGCCGTGGTCGTCGGGGACGGTGCGGTGGGCCTGTGCGCGGTGATCGCGGCGAAGGAGAGGGGCGCGGAGCGGATCATGGCGATGAGCCGACACGAGTCCCGCCAGAACCTCGCCCGGGAGTTCGGTGCCACCCACATCGTCACCGAGCGTGGCGAGGACGGCGTGCAGCGGATCAAGGACCTCACCGACGGGATCGGCGCCGACTCCGTCCTGGAGTGCGTCGGCACCGCCCAGGCCATGCGGCAGGCCCTGCGCTCCGCGCGGCCCGGCGGCAACGTCGGCTTCGTCGGCGTCCCGCACGACGTCGCCGTCGACGGGCAGGAGCTGTTCTTCTCCCACGTCGGCCTGCGCGGCGGGCCCGCCCCCGTGCGCCGCTACCTGCCCGACCTCATCGAGTGCGTTCTTGAGGGCCGGATCGACCCGGCCAAGGTCTTCGACCTCACCCTGCCCCTGGAGCAGGTCGCCGAGGGCTACCGGGCGATGGACGAGCGCCGCGCCATCAAGGCCCTCCTCAAGCCCTGACCTGCCGCCCGCGCGCCCCTCTCCGCCGACACCCGCGTACGGGCGTCGTTTCCGGACATGCCGACGCGCTCGCGTACCGTCCGCTCACCCGTGACGCTCACAGAGAAGGAACGCCCTTGCAGATCACCCGAAGCTCGATCGACACCGTCAAGGGCCCGGCCGACTGGTTCACCGGCGACGTCTACATCGACGCCGTCGCCGCGGCTCCCGCCCCGTCCCGGGTCAGCGCCGCCCTGGTGCACTTCATGCCCGGCGCGCGCACCCACTGGCACCGCCACCCGCTGGGCCAGACCGTCTTCGTCACCGAAGGGACCGGCCTGTGCCAGCGCCGAGGCGGACCGGTCGAGGTCATCCGACCTGGCGACCGCGTCCTGTTCGAGGCCGACGAAGAGCACTGGCACGGCGCCGCACCGAACCGGTTGATGGTCCACTTGGCCATCAACGAGGGCGACGCCGATCACGACGTCGTGCACTGGCTGACCCCCGTCACCGACGAGGAGTACGCCTCAGCCCCGGCCACCGACTGACACCCGGCCCGCTCCAGCCACCAGCGGGTTTTGGCCTCCGACGTCCTCGATCCCGCCTCCCTCTCCACGGCCCTGCAGGCAGCACCACGCCGAGCCACTGCCCGAGTGCACAGGAGGAGTCCGTGCTCCGCGCCTTTCTTCACGCGGCCGTCCGAGCCGCTCCCGCTGCCGTGCTCGTACTGGCCGTGACGGCCTGCAGCGACGGCTCGTCGGCCCCGCCGTCCGCCTCGTCCTCTTCTTCCCGCCAGCCGACTTCGACGCGCCAAACACCACCCGCACCGTCCGACAGGAACGCCACCGTGCACATCCGCTTGACGATCGACGGCCGGCGAGTCGAGGCCACCTTGAACGACAGCGCCGCCGCCCGCGACCTCGCCACCCTCCTCCCGCTCACCTTGGAGACGGAGGACTTCCACCAGACTGAGCGGATCGCCTACCCACCCCGCAAGCTGGACACCTCCGGCGCCCCGGACGCCGCCACATCGAAGGCCGGCGACCTCGCCTCCTACGCGCCCTGGGGCAACCTGGCCCTCTTCTACCGCGACGGGCAGCACTCCCCGGGCCTGGCCATCCTGGGCCGCCTCACCAACAGCGGAGACACCGAGCGGCTCGCCACCACCGACCGCATCACCATCGAGGCACTGTCCTGACCCGGTCAGGACCCGCTTCACCACCCCACCCAGTACCGGCACGCGCTCAGACCTCTGTCCGCCGCCCAGCCCTCTCGGGAGAACGCCCGTGAACCCCACCTACGACTTCCGCGGCCAGGTCGCCTTCGTCACCGGAGCCTCCTCCGGCATCGGCCTGGCCACCGCCCGTGCCTTTGCCGCCTCCGGCGCCGCTGTCGCCCTCACCGACATCGACGAAGCCGCCCTGACGTCCGCCGCCGAGCAGCTCACCGGTGAAGGCCACCATGTCATCGCCATCATCTGCGACGTCACCGACGAGGAGCAGATCGCCGCCGCGGTCGACCGCACAGTGGACACTTTCGGCCGCCTCGACATGGCCTACAACAACGCCGGCATCCAGATCCCGCCGGCGGACGCCGCCGACGAACCCGCCGAGGTCTTCGACCGTGTCCACGCCATCAACCTGCGGGGCATCTGGGCCAGCATGAAACACGAACTGCGTCACATGCGCACCCAAGGCAGCGGTGCCATCGTCAACTGCTCCTCCCTGGGCGGCCTCGTCGGCATCCCCGGCCGCGCCTCCTACCACGCCTCCAAACACGGTGTGATCGGCCTGACCGGCAGTGCCGCCCTCGAATACGCCCCGCGCGGCATCCGCATCAACGCCGTCTGCCCCGGCACCATCGACACCCCCATGGTCAGCGGCATGATCGCCAAGGGAGAACTCGACCGCGCCGAGGCCGAAGCAGGCCAGCCCATCAACCGCCTCGGCACCGCCGACGAAATCGCCCAGGCCGTGCTGTGGCTGTGCAGCCCCGGCGCCGGCTTCGTCATCGGCGTCGCCCTCCCCGTCGACGGCGGTTACGTCGCCCGGTAACCACCCAACCGCCGACTGCCGCAGACGCCGCTCCCACCGGGGGAGTGTCATGAATCAGGCTCTGGCCCACATTCGGTGGTGACGCTTTGTGGCCATGGTTGCTGACGGTGGAGTACGCAGGTCGGAGGGGTGCTCGCGGTTGCCAGGCGGGACTCTCGTCTCCGGACGCAGCCGTCGCCCCCTCCATGAGCTGCGAGATCCGGGCCCAGACGAACGTGACGCTCGGGTACCACCGAATGTGGGCCAGAGCCTGACTCCTGATAGACCCAGGTCACCCCCGAGCTCTACGTCGGCACAGTCTCCGCCCGGGCAGGCCGACGGTAAGCAGCGGGGGAGTCACGCGGTCCTCCACCTGACCGTGGATCACTGTGCCATCAAGGAGTTTCCGTGCCGGGTGGAGTTCGCCACGGAGAAGCGGGATGCGGTCGTTGACGAAGGCATGAGGCTTACTCAGGGGAGATCGCGGGTGAGCCAATGCGACTGGAGCACGCGTACGTGACGGAGCGCCCGGCACCGGGGACGGCCGCGGGACGGCCGGGTGCAGGACAGGGTGTCCGGCTGAGGACGGTGGCGGAGACCGAACTGAGCGGGTGACGTGGACACGCTTGGCGACTCGGCTCGCGCGAAGTCACACCTGGCCGCAGAATGTGACTCTGGGTGTGCATTCGGTTACACCCTTGAGTGCGAGGGCGGGGGCCGATCCGTATTCCCCGTGACAGCAAGCGGTTGGCCCTTCATTTCCGCGTTGCCCCAAAGTCAAACATTGCGTTTGCAAGCGTAAATTGGGTGCACTTAATGCGAGGTTTCGACTCGGTTCCCGTCCCCGCCCGGTCCTTTCCGGGCCGGTCCACCGAAGGAGACCCCCACATGTCCGGACGCCTCAACAGCGCCCAGCCGTACGCCCTCGGCCTGTTCCGCATCGTCGTCGGCCTGCTCTTCGCCTGCCACGGCGCCGCCGCACTGTTCGGTGTGCTCGGCGGCACGGACGGCAGCGGCGGCACCGCCGAGACCGGGGCCTGGCCCCACTGGTACGCGGCCGTGATCGAGCTCGTCGGCGGCAGCCTGGTCCTGCTCGGACTGGGCACCCGTGCCGCCGCGTTCATATCGTCGGGCGCCATGGCCTATGCCTACTTCAGCGTGCACCAGCCGGAGGCCCTGTGGCCGCTCCAGAACAGCGGCGAGGGCGCGGCCATGTACTGCTGGGCCATGTTCCTGCTGGTGTTCACCGGCTCCGGCGCCTTCGGCCTGGACCGGCTGTTCACCCGCCGCAACGGCACGCGGACCGCGGAACAGCGCACGGCCGAACAGACCCCGGTCGCCGCCTGACGTTCCACAGGTCCACCCTGCGGTGCCCTCCCCCGGTCCTCACCCCTCGGGGGAGGACGCCGTCGCGTCCGAGAGGGTGCAACGCGCGCGAGAGCAACTCTCCTGCTGCCGGGCTGGAAGGCAACACCGAGAGCCGAAGCACGGGCGCAGAACCGAACGTCCTCTTCCAGGGGCAGCTACCTGGGGCGAGCAGCCCCGCAAGCCTCGGGAAGCCGCTACCGGGCCGAGTACAGCGGGCAGTCTGGCCGCGCCGGCCTTCGCACCAGCCACCCGCCCCCTCGGCCTCCCCGGCGCAGGCGCTGCTGGAAAACCGCACCCTCGAGCAACTCGGCACGTCTTCGGATCTGTGCGCGCGCTCATTCGGCATCGCCTCACTGACCAGTTCCAGCACCTCCCTCACCCTGCACCTCGATGCCTACATCGGCCAGGAGCGGCACTCCTTCCCCGAGCACTGTCTGAGTCGTCTGCCGCCCGCGGCCCCCGCACCCGGCAGCGGCGACGATCCGGGAGAGGGAGCGTGATGTCTGCGAGCGATTCGTGGCCCTCTGGGTGAAGTGACCGAGACCGATCCGGCCGCGCTGGCCGCGTTCATCGATGCCCAGAGGGCCGAGCACCACGTTCCGCACCGTGTCTCCTGCCGGGTGCTGGGCGTGTCGGAGTCGTGGTTCTACAAGTGGATCAAGGAGCGGTCACCGCGTGGGAGGAACGCCGGGAGCGTTTGGTGGAGGAGATCGTGCGCGTCTTCGAGTCCTCGGCGGCACCTACGGCTCGCCACGGGTGTTCATCGAACTGATACGGGTCGGATGGCGGGTGTCGGTGAACACCGTGGCGAAGCTGATGGCGGAGTTGGGCCTGGTCGCCCGCGTGGTGCGGCGCCGGCGGGGACTGACCCGGCCGGACAGACGTCCGGCCGCGCCGGAGCCGGAGCCGGTGGGCCAGCTGTTCAGCCGACCATCGGCAGAGCCCGGCGTGAAGGAACCGCGTTCAGCATCTCCTGCGCCACCGGCTCCCCGCTGTCCGCGTCGACGAAGCTGACGCGGACAGCGGGATCACCAGGGGTGTCGCGGCTGGCGGTGGCGTCCAGGGCGAAGACCACGGACACCGGTCGTGCGTTCTCCCGCGTCCCGTACACACCCGAGTACAGGAGGATGCGCCAGCCGTCTTCCTCCCAGTGGTCCAGCAGACCCGACCGGACCACCGGGGAGGCGGTCTGCCAGGCGAGGGAGCGCTCCAGCAGCTCCACGCTGGCGGCGACCGGCACGCGGTCCCCGCGCTCCCTGCCGAAGAGCGGATGCCCCCACACACGGAGCCTCAGCCGGCGCAGGGGAAGCAGCCACCACCGGTCGAGATCGACCGAAAGTGCCACCAGGACGACCACGGTGACGGCCAGAAACACGAGCGAGCCGCCGGGCTGTTCGATGAGAGTGGACCACCATGCGCCGTTCGCCGCCGCCGCGGTCGCGCCGCCCGCGAGCACCACCGCGGCGCGTGCGAACGCGCGCCAGGTGATCGGGGTGTCCTCATTCGCCGAACAGCCGCAGGAGGACTCCGGTGCCAGCGCCCGGCCGTAACCGAGATAACCGAGGAATCCGGCCCCGAGGACGGCGGTGGCCGTGCCCGGCACCGGGCTCGCCGGTAGGGCCAGCAGCCCTACGGCGAGCAGGAGTTCCCCGGCGCCGACGGCACGCAGCACCAGTGCCGCCCGCTCGCTGCTGCGCAGCATGCGGGCCAGCGCCGTCTTGGGTGCCTGGCGCACGGTGTCGCGGTTGAAGAGCTTGACCGAGCCGGTCCACCCCAGTAGGCCCGCAAGGACCAGGGGTATGAGGCCCGTTGTCAGTGAGAGCATCTTTGTCTCACCCTTCTCCCTCCTGTGATCCGGACGTCAGTGCCCGACGGAGATACGGACGATGTCCACGGAGTCGTCGGACGGCCGCCAGGCCCCGAGCACCTGGGCGCTCTGTCCGATACGCAGCCGGGACAGGTCCGAGGTGAGCGCGCGGCCCGCGTAGGAGGCGTTCGTCGTGTCCGGGAGGACGTGGCCGATGAATTCGTGCCGTCCGTGGGAGAGGTGCAGCCGGCTCTTCGCGATGCCGCGGATCTGGGTGTCGATGTTCACGATGTTCACCCACACCGCGTCAGCGGCGACGGTACCGTCCGGCATCGGGACGCCGCGCGCGTAGAGCCCGTCACCGACCTCGATCTCGGCGGCGGTGGTGGGCTGGACCTTCCACACGCTGGTGGCGTTGGTCATCTGGACCCGGGAATGGTCGCCGTAGGATCCCGCGACCTGAAGCACACTGCCGGTGATGCCGGTGATCCGGCCCTCCACGAAGGACGATGCGGGGACCGCCGGGTCGAGCGACGGCTCGGAGGCGAAGGCCGCGTCGGCGTCGATCCCGCCGAGGGCGGTCGCGCCGACGATGGTTGCGCCGCTGAGGGCAGCCGTGGTGAGGAAGCGCCGGCGGCCCAGGCCGCCGTTGTCGTTCTGACGGTACGTCACGTTGAACGCCTCCTCACTCGTAGATGTAGACCGGCAGCTTGCCGGAGCTGAGGCTGCCGATGGCCGAGAAGGCGGCCGGGGTCAGGTCCAGGACCCGGTTGGTACGGCAGGCACCGTTGCAGCAGGTGGCCTCGCCGCACCAGCTCTTGGTGCGCGGTCCGCAGTCGGTGATCGTGATGCAGACCGTGGCGCCGGAGCACTGGTGCCTGACGTTCATCACGGAGCCGCAGCCGCGTCTGGGAATGTTCTCGCCGCACAGGTCGGGCCGGGTGATGTCCCAGCACGCCTGTGACGCGTTGGGCCAGGCGCCGTGATTCGCACTGGACCGGCAGTTGCCGCAGGCGCCGCCACCTGCGCTGCCGCACGGACCCCATGAGGATCCGCAACAGAACCAGGTCGTTTCACCGGCCCACAGGCTGGTCGATCCGCAAGCCATCGTGCCGCCTCCCTCTACTGAGAAATGTCGTGCCCATGACAAGTCGCTCGAAGGTTGTCCCGCAGACAGCACTGCCATGATGCGCGTATCTACGCGCATTGGCCAGAAGGCCGTTGAAAAACGATCGATCCGGCCGGTGCCGAGCATGGCCAGGGAGCGGCCCTGAGCATCCGGCTTGGTCGACTGCTGCAACAGTCCGCCCTCGCAGGTCGGCTTGTGGTCCAAGGACCTTGTGTCGATGTTCAAGAAGTCGCAGGCGATCACGGCGGTGGCTTGCGCGGACAGGAACTCGCGCCAGGCCGGGCCGGCCCGGCGCGGGACCGGATCGATGCCCGCGACGTGGAGGACCTCCCAGACCGTCGAGGCGGCGATCGGGTGTCCGAGCCGGGCCGGTTCACCCTGGATCCGGCGATGACCCCATCGGCTGTTCACCTGAGCGAGGCGCGGCACGAGCCTTTTGATGGCGGCGGTCGGGGGCGGCCGTCCGGGTCTGTGGCGCCGCTGGGAGTAGTCCCACCGACGGGCGGCCAACGTGCGGTGCCCTGCCGGCAGTGTGCCCGGCGTGACCGGGAAGATCTGCGTCCAGCGGCGGCGGGGGATCAGCGAGGACAGGGCCGTGAGCCACAGCCGGTCCGCGGGTTCGTACGTACGGGTGCATGGAGTTGGCGTCGCAGCACCGCATTCTCGTGCCGCAGCACGAGCAGTTCGGCGGCCCTCGCCGTGTCCTGGCGCAACAGCACTGCGGGAACGGAGGGCAGACGTCGGGTCACCTGGTATGGGAGAGGCACGATCACCCCAGCAGGGTCGCAGACCTACGTGCGGAGTCCTGGCCCTTTGACCAGCAGCGATGAATAACCGATCCCCACACGATCGAGCTTGTCTCTCATCAGCGTGGTGATGTCGTCTGCCGCCCGCAGCCGGGGCATGACGCCTTCGAATGCCCCGGCCTCCTGTTCTTTGGTCAGCCCCAGAGTCATGGGCATCCGTGCGCTGGCTCGGTCAGGTTGCCTCGAACAGAGAGGTCGCAACACGGGCGCGCGTGTGTGCGGCAGCGGCGAGCTCTGGAACTGACGACGCCGAGAGCGCATCACACGGCATGACACCGCGCCTTCCCCGCGTGCCTGCGGACGGATACCGTCCGCCCTCTGGCGAACGCGCGTAGATATCCGCCATTATCTGCGTGCACCACCTGCACAGCCACCCCCAAGGAAACCTGGCCCCCAGCAGGAAGGTTCGCACATGAAGGCCGTGAAGGCTCTGAAGTTCCCGAGGATCCGCTCGGTCCTGATCGCTCTCGCTCTGGTCATCGCCCCCGGCGCCGCCGTCATCGGCACGGCGGGCGAGGCGTCCGCCGCCACGAAGATCAGCCACGCCACCGCGACCTCGATGTTCCGCGAGGTGGGCATCACCTGGTCATCCTCCGGCAACTGCTCGAACCGCAACATCTCGACATGCACGTCGTTCGAGCAGCTCAACCTCGCCACCGCCCAGGGTGCCCAGACCCTCAAGCGGGCCAGCGGCTGCGCACTGAACATCACCGGCGGCACCGAGACGGGCCACGCCTCTGGGACGTACTCGCACTGGAACGGCTACAAGCTCGACTACAGCAAGTACACGTGTCTCGGGAACTACATCAAGAACAACTTCGCCTACATCGGGGTACGCGGCGACGGCGCCCGGCAGTGGCGTTCCGGCTCCGGCAACATCTACGCCGAAGAGAGCAACCACTGGGACGTCACGTACTACAACTGCGGCGGCTGCTGAGCCGTACCCCGCACACCCCGCAGCCACCGTTCGGCCCGTTGAGGGCGGGCCGAACGGTGGGCCCGGGCCACACTGAGCCCTTTCCGATCTGCCGGCGGCACCGTCGAGGCGGGCTGCTGTACAACGCGAAGAAGCTCCTGGTAGACGGGTTCACGACCAAGGTCACCTGTGTCCGCCAGGAGCTTCGCGTGCTTGTCCACCCGTCGTCGATCGATCTGTCCAGCCACACCCTGCGCTACCTGACAGGACAACTCCGCGCCCGGCAGCGCGAGATCGGAACGCGGTGGCGACGGTTGCCGGTGGGCCGGCAGGCCCTGCTCGCCCTGACCCACTTGAGATGCGGTGACACCCCCCAGCCTCCGGCCGGGGCACCCCCCAACGCGCCCAGCTCGCGGCCGGGTTCCGCATGGGTGTCGCGACGGCCGACCGCTCCATACGCGAGGCCGTCGACGTCCTGGCCGCCCCCGCACCGACCCTGACCGAAGCGATGAAGACCGTGCGGACGAAGGCGTTCGTGGTCCTGGACGGCACCCTGCTGCCGATCGACTGGGGGCACCTCCCGGCCGAAGGCCGGGGGAGATCGCCGCCGACACCCCGTACCGTTGAGTCGGCACGGAGCGCGGTGCCGATGTTGCCATCGGTCCGTTTCTCCGTGCCGCTCGCCGAACCCGGCGTGCGGCTCTCACCGCACCGGGCTCTCCACGGTCTCTGTCGTTCAGGCGTGGTTGAGGGTCCAGGGGTTGGGGATTGTGTTGCCCCGGTAGCGATAGCGGGTGACCGCGATCGAGACCATGGGGAACAGTTCGATCCCGTCCGCCGAGAGCTTGTGCCACCGGCCGTTGCGGTCGGTGAAGCGTCGGCGGACGTCCTTCCACCTCCAGCGATGCAGCACCATCCACCAGCTGGTCACCCGTCGCCATACGAAGTGGTCCAGGGCTTTCAGCGTGGTCTTGCATACCGCGTGCTTGAAGTAGTTGACCCAGCCGCGCAGAATCGAGTTGATCCTCTTCAGCACGGTCCCCGGGTCCTGCTGCGACGTTCTGTTCGTCAGGGCACGGATCTTGTCCTTCAGCTGCCGGATGGGCCGGTCGGCGATGAAGGTGTAGACGTACCACTTGTTCGAGCCTCGCTTGCGGCGCCACTGGATGTGGAACCCCAGGAAGTCGAACCCGTCCGACATGTGCACGATCTGGGTCTTGGCCGGTGACAGCCGCAGCCCGAGAGGGTGCAGTACGTCGGCGATGTCCTCGCGCAGGCGGGCGACGTCGTCACGACTGCCGTCGACCAGGACGACGAAGTCGTCCGCGTAGCGGACGATGCGCCAGTTCGCGCGGCCGTGGTGGCGATGGTGTGCCCGCCTGCCTCTGGTGGACATCCGCCCGCCCGGCTCCCACGGCTCCATCACGTGCTCGTCGAGCGCGGACAGGGCGATGTTCGCCAGCAGCGGGGAGAGGATGCCGCCCTGCGGGGTGCCGGTGAAGGTCTCCTCGCGACCGCCGCCCTCAGTCAGGACACCGGCCTTGAGGAACGCCTTGACCAGCCGCAGCACGCGCTTGTCCTTGACCCTTGCGCGCACCCGGTCCATCAGGGCCGTGTGGTCGATGGAGTCGAAGCACGCCTCGATGTCCGCGTCCAGCACCCAGCGATAGCCGTGGGTGCCGTAGCGGTGGATCTCGGCGATCGCGTCGTGTGCGCGCCGCAGGGGCCGGAAGCCGTAGGAGACCGGCAGGAAGTCGGCCTCGAAGATCGGTTCCAGCACCAGCTTGAGGGCCGCCTGGACCACCCGGTCGGAGACGGTCGGGATGCCGAGCCTGCGCACCTTCCCGCTCCCGCCGGGCTTGGGGATCTTGCGTTCGCGTACCGGCAACGGGCGGAATTCACCCGTCTTCAGTACGCGTCGCAGGTCCTCCAGGTAGCCCGGGAGGCCGAGTTCCTGCTCGACGTTGACGACGGTGAGGCCGTCCGCGCCCGGCGTTCGGGCTCCCTTGTTGCCCGCGACCCGTTCGAACGCCACGAGCAGCGTCGCCGGATCGCATACGAGGTTGAACAGATCGTCGAACCTGCGGCCACGGTCGGCCGCCGCCCAACGGTGAAGCTTGGCCTGCATCCCCGATACCCGCTGGTGAGACCCCCGCGGGGCCTCAGGAGCACTGCTGTTCAGCAGCGCGTCTTTCGGCATTGCAGCCTCCTTCCCTTCTCGAAACCGCTGCCGCCCTTCCCCATGTGCCAGGCTCTCCCCGGCTCGGAGTACTACGGTGGCTCCGCCCCGCCCCGGCCCGGTCGGCCGACGGTGGACCCAGCCCTCCCGCCGTGCTGGACACGCGGCAGGAGGGCGGGACCGGGACGGTTCCCGTGTTCGCTCGTTGTTCGATCGTCGGAGTAGGAGCCCGGCTATGCCCCCGCGGCCTCGCCACGGCTACCCCGCAGCACTTCACCGTGGCCTCCCCGCGCGACCGAAGTAGACCGCGCGGAAAGTTCCCCGCCGGCCGAATATCCAGCGGGGACGCACCGCATCCAGCCCTCATCCACCAGGTTCGAGCTGGCGTGCCTTAAGGAGGCGTAGACGCCGGTTCCTCGCGTACTCCTCTCCGTCTCGCTTGCCGAACCCGCCCCATCTGGCAGTACTGGCACGTCCCGGCTTTGTCAGGGCTGCTTCCCGCCCTCCCCGGCACCTCCCGGGTCAGGCTGCCCTCAGCTTCAACCGTCCTGCTGCGACAGGACGGCGGCGGCGGTCTTTCACCTCCACTCGAACAACAAGCGCCTCACGGCGCACACTTCGGGAAGCACAAACGCCACGGCACGAACGTCCAAATCCTCACCGACCCGTTCGGACGCCTGGTGGGGGTCTCACCCGCACCACCCGGCTCGCCCCACGACCTGACCGCCGCACGGACGCACGGGCATCATCGGTGCCCTCGCCAACGCGGACGTGAAGTGCTGGGCGGACCAGGCATACCAAGCCGCCGGCCGCCCGGTCCGCGGCCGGCGGCTCAAGCGGTGAAAGCGACGGCACAACAGCACCCACGCCAGGATCCGCTGTCTCGGCAAGCAGGCCATGGCCACCCTGAAGGGCCGGCGCGTCCTGCGGAAACTTCGCTGCAGCACCAACCGGATCACCGGCCTCGTGAAGGCCATCGTCGCCCTCCATCACGCCTCAACCTGAGGTGGGAAAAGGCTCACTGTCCCAGCCCGACTCACGCGCCTACTGCGACAGGAAACGACGGGAGGGAAAACACCACGTCGCAGCCCTGGTCTGCCTCGCCCGACGCCGCATCGACGTCCTCTTCGCCATGCTCCGGGACGGCGCCTTCTACGGACCACCCAAGATCGTTACCACTTGACGAAAATCATAGGGGCACTTTTTAGCCCGCGCGTGAGCGGAGTCGAGCACCACCCGGGACAGGGCGACCAGGCCCTGGTCGGCGAGCAGCTCGAGCACCTTCTGGGGCCGGTTGCACGAGGAGGGCCCGCACCGCCTGGACGATGCCGGTCCGCCGTCTGCGGACCGGCTGGTTCCACAGGTTCCCGCTCCCTCGCCCGGCGGGGGCGCTGCCGCATCCTCCGTCATCCCTGGACACGCCGGACGAAACCGAGTGAGCGTTGAGGAAGCGGGAAGCCCGGCAAACCGCACCCCATATGTCGCTTTTTGTCAAACGGTTTCGGTCCATGCCCGTCGCGGCTGGATCACGGGATCCTGGTGACACCATGCGGATGCTCTGTGTCCTCGCCATCCTGGTCGGCGCGAACCTGCTCAACAATTGGCTCGCGCCCGGCGCCTATGTACCCACCTGCGTGGCCGCGGCTGCCGCGCTACTGCTGATCGCCCGGTGGGACGGGCTCACCCGCGCCGATCTCGGGCTCGATGCGGCTGCCCTGCGCCGGGGGCTGAGGTGGGCATCGGTCCTGGTCGGCGCCATTCTCGCCGTCTTGCTCCTCGGGCTTGCTCTGCCGGCCACCAGGGAGGCGTTCCAGGATGAGCGTGCCGCGGGCCTGACTGTGGGGCAGTTGCTGGGGCGGGTGCTGATCCGTGTGCTGTTCGGCACCGTGCTGCTGGAGGAGACCGCCTTCCGCGGTGTCCTGTGGGCCATGGTCCGGCGCCGACGCGGTACCGCCTGGGCCACTGCTGTGTCGTCGCTGCTGTTCGGGCTCTGGCATGTGCTTCCCTCTCGCGGGCTGCCCCGGGCCAACGCGGCCGCAGCGGTCCTCGGCACCGGCCCGGCAGGCACCGTGCTGTCGGTCACGGCCGCCGCTGTCGCCACCGCCGCCGCCGGGGTCGTCCTGTGCGAACTGCGGCGCCGATCCGGAAGTCTGCTAGCGCCTGCGGCGCTGCACTGGGCCCTCAACGGCTTCGCGTACGTGCTGGCCTGGGCGGTATCTCGATGGGGGGACGAGGATTGACCTCGCGCTTTCATGAAGGGGGCTGGCCGACAGGCGGTCAGATAAGCGAAGAGTGCCTCTGACCGGCAAGAACAAGGATTGCTGAGGCCCTTGTTCCCGCTCCCTTCGGAGGCACTTTCCAGGTGAAGAAGCCCACCGGTCCCTACCCCCATGTCCTTGTCCGGGGTACCGGCCGGGTCGTGGTCTCGCAGGCCGGTTCGGTCCTGCTCCCGAGCTGCCGCCGGTGCCGCTGAAGCCGCGGGGAAGGGTCCGCTGACCTGCTGAATCGTCTGTGAGTCGGTGGCTGGCGGAGGGGAGGCCGTCGGTCACCGTGCGCAGCCGACGTCCAGAACCTCTATGACGTCATCGTGGGTGGTGTAGACAAGCCAGCACCATTCACCGAACGCTGCGGCCAGGTCGGAGACTTGTGCCTGCGGGGTCTTTGCCACAGCGTCGATGAGCGCCACGATCTCCTCGTGCATGTCGTTCGGGACCTCGAACAACACGCTGGCAGCGGGTTGGACCAGTTCGATTCTCACGTAGCCTCCTGAGGACGCCAGGAGCAGCGCCGGCGGCGCCGATTACCCGCCGGCCGTCGACCTACAGCCAGCATTCCCGCGGACGGGGGAGAACGCCAACCGGTCTGGCGAGGCTTCTCGCCTCAATCGCCGGCGCACGAGCAGCATCGGCTCACCGACGCGCGAGGCCAAGCGGGTGCCGACGGCCTCCCTTCAGTCGCCGACACCCACCTGGTCTGTCGCCGCGGGCAGCGGCGTTGCAGATCGGCGTCGGCCGCAGTGGCGGCAGTGTCCTTCTCCCGGGCCCGTCGGCGACGCCGGCCTCGGTGGTGAGGAACAGCGCGGCGAGGGAGGCGGCGTTCTGCCAGGCAGAACGGGTCACCTTCGCCGGAACGGCGATGCCGGCGGCCGGCATGTCGATCTATTCACCGGTCGCTGCGTTCAGACCGTGGCCGACGGGCAGGGTGCGGACCTTCTCCGCCACGACGCCGCCCTCCAGCCCGGCGTTGTGGACGATCTGCTTGAGCGGAGCGGGTCCCTCCCGCATCGCTCCCGGGGACAACGACGGTGGACCGGGGTGACGCCCGCGACGTCCCCCGCGCGACCGGATGCTTGGCCCACGGCCGCACGCGCACGTCACCCGACCCAGCCGTTGGCACTCCCAACGGGAGAGTGTCAATTGTTCGTGGAGTACTTCTGCCTGTCCGGCGGCAAGCAGGCGCCCTAAGACTAAGCAAGGGTGGCGCACATCCGGGAGGAAACGGTCGGCGCCAGGGTCGCTTCCGAACGAGTTCCTCGCGGGAGCCGGCCCGGTGACCTCTACGCTGGCCGGACGCAGTAGATGGTCGCCGAGCCGGTAGCCGGGCCGGAGGATCGCTGAGCAGACCAGACGGTCGGCACTGGGGCAGATGTGGTGGATCAGGGCATCGTGGCAGGCGGGATCGAAGGGGTCGCCCGACTCGCCGAACGACGTGACGCCCAGCGAGCCGAGCCGGTCCTTCAGGCTGTCGGCGATGTCCTCCAGACCCGGCGTGAGCGGCTCGTGCGCGCACGCCCGGTCGACGGCGTCCAGCACGGGCAGCAGCGCCCGGACGACGTTGGCCGCTGCGATCTCGCGTACGGCCAGGCGGTCCCGCCGGACCCGCTTGCGGTAGTTGTCGTACTCGGCCTTCACCCGCTGCAGGTCGGCGGTCCGCTCCTCCACCAGGCGCCGCAGCTGTGCCAGTTCGGTGCTCTGCGGCCCGGTCCCGGTCATCGTCAGCCAGCCTCCGGCTTGTCGTCGTCGACGATCTCGGCGTCCACCACCTCGTCCTCGGGCGGGCCACCGCTTGTACCACCTCCCGCAGGTGCGCCGGCCTCACCCGTCGGCTGCTCGGCACGCGACTTCTCGTACAGGGCCGTGCCGATCTTCTGCGTGGCCTGCGTGGTGCGGTTGATCGCCTGCCGGATCACCGCGGTGTCCTCGCCCTTCAGCTTCTCCTTCAGCTCTGCCAGCGCCGTCTCCGTCTCGCTCTTCGCGTCGGCCGGGATGTTGTCGGCGTTGTCCCTGAGGAGCTTCTCGGTCTGGTAGACGAGCTGCTCGGCCTGGTTGCGGGTCTCCGCCGCCTCGCGCCGGCGGCGGTCCTCGTCGCCGTTGGTGGCCTTCACCTCGACCACGCCCTCGCCGATGTCGAGCAGCGACACGTCGAAGGTGCCGCCGCCCAGGTCGAAGACGAGGACGGTCTGCTCGTGCTCCTTGTCCAGGCCGTACGCGAGGGCCGCCGCCGTGGGCTCGTTGATGATCCGCAGGACCTTCAGCCCGGCGATCTCCCCGGCCTCCTTGGTCGCGGTGCGCTGGGCGTCGTTGAAGTAGGCCGGGACGGTGATGACCGCGTCCGTGACGTCCTCGCCCAGGTACGCCTCCGCGTCCCGCTTCAGCTTCTGCAGCACCCGCGCGGAGATCTCCTGGGCGGTGTACCGCTTGCCGTCGATGCTGCCGTGCTCCGGGAACCGCCACGTGTGATCGCCCACGTGCCGCTTGACCGAGCGGACGGTGCGTTCCACGTTCGTCACGGCCTGCCGCTTGGCCACTTCGCCGACCAGCACCTCGCCGTTCTTGGCGAACGCCACGACCGACGGGGTGGTCCGCGCGCCCTCGGTGTTGGTGACGACGGTGGGCTCGCCGCCCTCCAGGACCGAGACCACCGAGTTCGTCGTGCCGAGATCGATACCGATCGAACGCGTCATCTGGTTCTCCCTCCTCACCCATGCTGTGCGCAACGTCTCTGGCCGGGCCTCATCGGGATGTCCGCTCCCATCGGACGGGACCGGCACGCAGCGGCGGCTCGGGGCGGGCGGCCCCGAGCACCACGACGTACCGCCCCGCCGGCCGGACCGGCGGGGCGGTGGCACGCCCGCAGTCGGGGGTGCGCTCGTACGTCTGGTCGTAGGCCGCGCGCAGGACCGGATCGCGGAGCGTCTCGTACGCCGTCCTCACCTCGCCGAACCGTTCGGCGGTGGCCGCGTCCACGCGGGTGTCGGGGCGCAGATCCCGCACCCGGGCGCGGAAGGCGGAGGTGATCACCTCGGCCGTCGCCGAGGGCTCCACCCCCAGCACCGCGTACAAGTCCGACCTCTGGTCCCGCGCCCGCGCCCGCATCCCGGCCACCTCCTCGCCCGCTGAGAGCTGCGGCTTCACCTTTAGTTGCCTATAGTCCTGAAATAAAACTTGAGCCCACTCTTGTCAAGGTTTGCTCTGAGAGGTATAGGGGTTGTCAGAGGCATTCCGGGCTCCCGGAGCCCGGACGGGGAGGCCGCCATCCGGCGGTCGCACCAGGTGAAAGGAGTTGCATGATGGCTGCTGTCATCCGCACGGACCCCTTCCGGGACCTCGACCGGCTCACGCAGCAGATGTTCGGCACCCTCGCGCGGCCGGCCGTCATGCCGGTCGACGCCTATCAGAGCGGCGATGCCTTCGTCGTCCACTTCGACCTGCCCGGCGTCGCCCCCGACACCATTGACCTCAACGCGGAACGCAACGTGCTGACTGTACGAGCCGAGCGGCCCGGCCCGGACGTCGAGGAGGCCGACCTGCTGGTCGCCGAGCGGCCCCATGGTGTCTTCAGCCGCCAGCTCCTGCTGGGCGACTCGCTCGACCTGGAGAAGACCACCGCCCACTACGACGCGGGCGTGCTCACTCTGAATATCCCGGTGATGGAGGAGACCAAGCCTCGCCGCATCGAGATCAGCCGCGGAGACGCGGAGACAAAGCAGAGCGCGAGCTGATCCGCCCCACGCGAGAGACGAAGGGAAGGAGGCGAGCCACCAGAGGACCACAGCACCGACGACACCGTGTGGGACCGTCGCATCCACCCACTGGAGCGCCGCGCGTGCGGCGGCCCTCGGCAGGCGCTGAGCGGCAGGAGTGAGGACCATGGCTCTGTTCCTCGCCTCGCACTGGGAGAACGGCTGGGCCGTGATGGAGATCAAAGGGGCCCTGGACGCCACCACCGCCCGGGAGTTGTGTGACTTCGTGGCCGCCGTCACCGCGCAGCACCGGCACTTGCTCAATCTGATCGTGGACCTGTCCGAGTTGACCTGGGCCGACGCAGACGGCCTCGGTGCGCTCCTGTCCGTCCGCGCGTTGCTGGACGAAGACCAGGGGGAGCTGCGCCTGGTGTGTCCCGAAGGGCGGGTGGAGCGGATCCTGCGCAGCAGCGGACTCGCACAGGCCCTGTCCGTCCATCCCTCCCTCGACGCCGCCCTCGCGGCGCCCCGGACCACACCCGCCGACCGGCCAGGAGGTGCCGTGCAGTGATCACCGAACTTGCCGTCGGACGTGTCGAGTTCACCTGCGGCCCGTGCCGGCGCCGTGGGAACGTCGACTACGGCGTGTAGCGCTACCGGGACGAGTGGGAGTGCTTCTACCGCGACAACACGGCGGTTCCCTCGCCGTACACCCCGCAAGGCGCTCCGCCCTGCGAACACTGCGGTCGACGCTGGGTCGGGCGCCGCATGGCCCGCCGCCCTGTGCACCTGCCCGGAGCCACCGAAGCACCACGCAGCCGCGTCCCGGCCGAAGGTGTCCACTGCCCGGAGCGACACGCCACGCCGATGGTGCACGCCGCCGGCCGCCCCCAGCCGCAATCGCGAGCCGATCAGCCGTCCACGGAACCGTCCTGATCCGCCTGTCCGGCCCGAGCTGTGTGCGAGACGGGCACCGCTTCGTCTTGTGGCGTCCTTCACCGTGTGCCTGGCAGAAGTCAGTTGGCCGAGGCTGCGGCGACGGGGGGCCGCTTGTCCGCGACGGGCGGTCGGCGACACCTCTTGAGGGCCTACGCGGCTACCGTGCGTGCACTGTCAGATCCCGCTACGCGATGAAGCGTCAACGTCGCACTCGTGAACTATGTGAGCTGCGACATTGCCAGCGGGAGCGGGGAGCCCCACGATGAGGCGGACGACGGGCGTCAAGGAAAGCAGCTCCTCATGGGTGATCATGTGCATGTGCGACTCGGCCAAGGGCTGAGTGTGTCGGAAGAAGGGGAACTGATCGAGTACTCGCGCTGCCGGTGCGGTGCCACCTGGGCCAAGGTGTTCGACGCCGACGGCGGGCAGCCGGAGTACCCGAGCCGACCCTGACTCGGCGCTCGGCGCGCCGGCGTGGACACTCTTCCGTATCGCCACCGGCCGCGCCGCCGGGCCTGTCCTGCTGCTCTGCGGACACATGCCCTCACCGGAGGGTCGAATCGCCTGTAGAGCGGCTCCGTGCTTACGGCAGTGCGGGGAAGGCTGGGCTCCAGTACCGCCACTGCCCCTAGGCGAGCATGCTCCCGGCGGGTGATCTCGGCGCCGACCTCGCAGGATGATCCCGGCTGCTCAGCCGCAGGAGGACGGCCGGCTGGACGGCTACGGTTTACAGGCGCGCACTGAGTCGGGCGCAAAGACGTGGGGTCGTTTCCTGCGGCCGTTGTGTGAGCGGCTCCGCGAAGCGGACGCAGCGACGCTCGAGGTGCTGGCCGACCCGGTAAAACTCGACCAGATCGGGCAGGTCAAGTCCAGGGGATCGACCGCGATCGCGAGGCCGTCCTCGCGGCCTGATCCTGCCCTGGAGCTCGGGGTCGTCGAAGGACACGTCGTGCCCGGCTCCCACGTACTGATCGTTGCTGCGCCGATCGCGGCCGGTACGGTCCGCGGCAACCTCACCCTTCTCCAGGCCACCGCCGTCTCTCCGGGCCACCGCCGTCACCAACCGCTGGGGCACCACCGCATACGGCCGCCTCTCCGGACTGCTCGCGGCACCGGCAACCACGGCAGCAGCCCCGTCCCCGTTCGCCGGAGCCGCCCCCGCCGCACCCCTCGGCGGCTACGGACCACTCGCCTGCCCGTCGGCCGTCATCTCCCTGGCCGCCGCGCTCCTCGCCCCTGGGCAACCGCCGACGCCGTGCACCGCCGCAACCAGCAACCTTGGTTCGACAGATCTCTATGTTGACGAACTGTGATGCAGAGCGCAGAGTTGCATCGAGAAACATCGAAGCGGCTTGCTGGGGAGCGAGTCATGACCGAGCAGTCCACCGACCTGCGCGAAACCGTCCGCCAGCGGTACGCCGCCTCCGCTCTCAAGGTCACCGCGGGCGGAAGCGCGTGCTGTGGGCCGGAACCGGTCGAGGCCGACGCCAACTTCGGCGGCATTCTCTACGGCGCCGACGAGCGCGACGCGCTGCCGGCCGAGGCCGTCGCCGCCTCCCTCGGCTGCGGCAACCCGACTGCGGTCGCAGACCTGAACGAAGGCGAACGCGTTCTCGACCTGGGCTCCGGCGGCGGCATCGACGTCCTGCTCTCCGCCCGTCGCGTTGGTCCCACCGGCAAGGCGTACGGACTGGACATGACCGAGGAGATGCTCGCCCTGGCCCTGGTCAACGCCGCGAAGGCCGGCGCCACCAACGTGGAATTCCTCAAGGGCACCATCGAGGCGATCCCGCTGCCCGCCGCCACGATCGACGTGGTGATCTCCAACTGCGTGATCAACCTGTCCACCGACAAGCCGGCCGTCTTCGCCGAGACCTTCCGCGTCCTCAAGCCCGGAGGCCGCATCGGCGTCTCCGACGTCGTCGCCGACGACACCCTCACCCCCGACCAGCGCGCGGAACGCGGCGACTACGTCGGCTGCATCGCCGGAGCCCTCTCCTTTGCCGAGTACCGCAACGGCCTCCGGGCCGCCGGCTTCACGGACATCGAGATCACCCCCACCCACAGTGTCGCCGACGGCATGCACTCCGCCCTCGTCCGCGCCGTCAAGCCCGCCGCCCCCAGCCCGGAACGCACGCCGCCGAAACGGTGGCCGAGCCAGGCCCCACAGCCGGATGCGGAAACCTCCCTCGCGGGCTGACGCTGAGCGGGCTACGCCAGGACCGAGGCGGCGGAACAGGACGGCTGCGGCCGCGCCTGCTCGACGCGATCCCGCCGATCCGCGGCCGGGTCGGCCGTCCCCGCCGCGAGCCGGCGGCGCTGTTCGCCGACCGAGGTGGGGGCCATGCTGTGGCCCCCCTCGCCGTCCGTGCGACACGACCGCCGTCCAGCCCGCAGCCGGGGCGCCGCTTGGCGCTGCTCGAGGTGCTCGTCGAGTCGACCGAGGCGGCGAGGATCCGGACCATCCAGTCCGGGGTCCTCCCGGAGAACACCGCCTGCCTCGCCCTGCACGGGCGGGCCGGGTCCCGGTTCCTCGGCATCCGACAGGGCATCGGCCGGCATCTGGGCCGCTGGCGGGATGTGGTCCTCGTCGAGCGCCGTAGTCCTGTGATCAACCGAGGTCCAAGTCGCACGGACCGGCTGCCCGGAATGCACACCGTCCGCCGCGAGCACGGGAGGCCAGTACTCGCGCGTACCCTGCGCCGCCTTCTGGCCTGCCGCGGCGAGACAGGGCGCCAGCGCCTCCTCCGGCAATCCGAGTACGGCGAGGGGGCGCGAATCTCCAGCACGTCGTTCTCGAACGGGGCCAGGACACCCCGCTCAATCGCCCCGCTTGAAGATCGCCCGGCACCCGGACGCCGTCGTGCCCGACTACTCGCTCTTGGGCGGGATCAGCCACATGGCGACAACGGCGGAGACTGCGGCCACACCGGTAGCCACGAGGAACGCGTCGTCGAATCCGGCGGCCGTGGTGGCGCCGGTGTGGGCGGCGATGCTGGCGGCTGCGGCGCTGGAGACGGCTGCGGCGCCGGCCGATGCGCCGAACTCGTGGAAGGTGCTGACGATTCCGGAGGTCACGCCGGCTTCGTGGGGGGCGACGCTGCTGAGCGCGGTGGCCGAGGCGGCGACGAACAGGGCGCCCAGGCCGACCGCGGCGACGCTCACGCCGATGACCATGGCGGTGGTGCCGAACCAGAGCACCGGTGCGAGGAATCCGGCGGCCGCGATGAGCAGGGCGACCGCTGCCAGCGACCGGGCCCCGAGGCGGCCGATCACGCGGCCGGCGGCGGTGGCGGCGGCCATGGTCAGCAGCGCTACCGGCAGGAACAGCACGCCGGTCATCAGGGCGCCGTGGCCCTGATGGCTTTGGAGGTAGAAGGAGCCGAGGAAGAAGACTCCCACCATCAAGGCCGTGGCCACCGCGATGACGAAGATGCCCGCCACTACCGGACGCCGACCGAGCAGGCGGAGGTCCATCAGCGGTGCCGCCGCCCGGCGCTGCCGGACGGCGAAGGCGGCGTAGGCCACTGTGGCGAAGGCGGACAAGGCGAGGATGACGGCGTTGAGCCAGCCGTGGTCGCCGGCACGGATCAGGGCGTAGATGAGGGCACCGGTCGCGGCGGCGACCAGGGCGGCGCCCGGCACGTTGAGGGAGCCGGTGGCCGCCCGGGGCAGGTTGGGCAGTATCCGGGTGAGCGCGACGAGGACGAGCAGGCCGACGGGGACGTTGACGAAGAAGACCCAGGCCCAGCCCGGCCCGGCTGTGATCAGTCCGCCCAGCAGCACGCCGAGGGCGGCGCCTCCGCCGCCGAGCGCTGACCAGATGCCCAGTGCCCGGTTGCGTTCGTCGCCGTCGAACAGTCGCACCACCACGGACAGGGCGGCGGGCGACAGCATCGCAGCGCCGATTCCCTGGGCGATCCGGGCGGTGAGCAGCAGGGGTGCGCCGGTGGCGAGTCCGGCGGCGAGGGAAGCGGCGGTGAACACGGCGAGCCCGAACAGGACCACCCGTTTGGCGCCGAACAGGTCGGCGGCCCGGCCGCCGAGCAGCATCAGGCTGCCGAAGGTGAGGGCGTATCCACTGACCACCCAGGTCAGGGCGGCGCGATCCAGGTCCAGTTCGGCGCCCATGTGGGGCAGCGCGATGGCGACCACGGTGATGTCGAGGATCAGCATCAGCTGGGCCAGCCCCAGCAGGCCAAGGGCCGGCCAGCGCAGCGGATGGGCTGCTCCCGGCGTGTGCGTGCTCGTGGCTTTCGTATCACTCATGACACTCATCCCTTGGCGTTAAGCCGTACATGTGTGTTCAGGTTAGGTCACTCCAGGTCGTAAGCCAAACAACCCTGTACGGTTTCTTCGGGTATTCTGTGGGGTCATGAGCAGCAGAAGCACCGCCAAGCGCGCCGACGCCCTGCGGAGCATCGACGCGATCGTCCAGGCTGCAGCCGAGTGCCTGGGGCGTAATCCGGAGGCGAGCCTCAGCGAGATCGCGCGCGCCGCAGGCGTGGGGCGGGTGACGTTGTATGCGCACTTCGCTTCGCGTGCGGAGGTGGTCGACGCAGCGATGAGCCGCGCCCTCGACCAGGGCAACGAGGCGCTGGACGCGGTCGATCTGACTGGTGATCCACTGCTCGCGCTGGCGCGCTATGTCGACGTCAGCTGGCACCTGGTGGACCGGGCGCGTGCTCTGCTCGTCGCTGCCCAGAGGGAACTGCCCCCGGGGCGCATCCGTGAGCTGCACAACGGCCCCGCCGCCCGGGTCGAGACACTGATCGCCCGCGGCCGTGCGGAGGGGGTCTTCCGCACGGACCTGCCGATTGCATGGCTGGTCAATGTCCTGCACTCCGTCATGCACAGCGCCGCCGACGAGATTCGCGCCGGCCGCCTCAGCTCCGACCATGCCGCCGCCCACATCACGGCCACGGTGCTCGCCGCCTTCACCCCGCCGGGGCAGCCGGTGCCGGACCCCGGCGCGGAAACGTGACACCGGCGGCTTGGGGAACGGCTCGGCGCGTGACAGGCGGCAACCGCGGTGGCCACGCAGCCGCTGACGTGTGAGCCGTGGGCCGGCCGGTGCGGGGACTGGCCGGTGCGCCGGGCCACTGCGAAGTGCCCCGTGCGATGAGTCCGTGTGACCAGCAGCACCCGATCAAGCCCATCGGCTACCTCACGCCACACCAGGCGAGGGCCCGCTGCCACCGACGACTGGGCCTCGCGGCACGAAACCTCGCGGCACGAAACGGAGTGTCGGGACCTGAGGGATCGCTTCACATGTGGGTCACCCGCCAAATCCTGCAGCCGGGTCCCTTCCGGCGCTCAGCGCAACAGGAAGACGGGGGACAGCCGGTGGGGAGGCGAAGAGCACCCATGGCTCGACCGATGGTCTGGCCCGGGAGAACCATCCCTCCCGGGGGCCCGTAGAGTCTTCGGTAAGGTCGAGGGCGGAGGTTTTGAAGTGAACGCGAGCCGACGATTGCGAGCAGGCGGTGCCCTCGGGCAGCTCCTGCTGGTCATCGTGCTCGCGGTCGGCGTCTTCGGCATGCACACCCTGGGGCATCCGGAGGGTTCCTCCGGTTCCCACGTGAACGGTGCATATCACGCCGTCACAGCCGAAGCGGTTCGCATCAGTTCTGTGGAGCCGGCGGCGGAACCGAACACTGCGCATGCCGGATCGTCGGCAGCCATGGCGATGCACGACTCGGGCTTGGTGACCGCCCCGCAGTCGGTGGACCACCCTCCCGTGGGGACGGGTATGGACATGACGGCGCTCTGCGTGGCTGTGCTCGCCACCTGGGCGTTGGCTGTACTGCTGTATGGCGCGCTCATCGGCCGCCTTGACCGGGGTGCAGCTCTCCGAAGCCGGAGCGTCGTGCCGACGTGCCCCGAACCTCCACCCAGGCCGCTCCTCCCTCAGCTGTCGGTCCTGCGGACGTAGGCCCTGTGGCAGGACACACGGGCGTACCCAGCGCCGCGTGTACACCTGCTCGCGCCGCGAAATCAGCAAATCCGCACGACCACATGAGGTTTCTTGCACATGACCGTCTACAAGCGTGCCCTCGGCCGCTCGAACCGCCACCGGATCGTGCTCGTCAGCGCTGTCGCAGCAGGAGGACTGCTGCTTGCCGCGTGCGGCGGCAACGACGACGTGGAGGGCGTGGACCACGGAAGTGGTGGTTCCGCGTCCGCCTCTGCTACCGCAAACGCCGGAGAGAACCCGGCGCCCGGCGCCTTCAACGACGCCGACGTCACCTTCGCGCAGATGATGACCCCCCACCACGAGCAGGCCCTGGAGATGGCGAAGCTCGCTGACGGCCGTGCCTCCGACGCGGAGGTCAAGGCCCTGGCCGGGGAGATCGAGAAGGCCCAGGACCCCGAGATCCAGACCATGAAGTCCTGGCTCAAGACTTGGGGCAAGCCCAGCCGGCTGAGGAGAGCATGCCCGGGATGGATCACGGATCCGATGGCATGGGCCACTCGGGAATGGCCGGCATGATGTCCGACGAGGACATGGAGAAGCTCAAGGCATCGAAGGGCACCGAGTTCGACCGGATGTTCGCGCAGATGATGGTCGACCACCACAAGGGCGCCGTCGAGATGGCCCAGGACGAGCAGAAGAACGGCCGGAACGCAACGGCGAAGAAGCTCGCTGAGGACGTGGTGAAGACCCAGTCCGCCGAGGTTGAGCAACTTCAGAAGATCCTCGCCCGACTCTGACCCGGTCCGCACTCCGCGGATGCCGTCGCGTGCCTCGTATCGAGTCCGCGACGGCATCCGCCCCTCCCACCCAGCCGGGGCGCCAGGGCGCCCCGGCCTGCACGAAACTCGACGGGACACCATGAGGAAGCAGTACTTTGCCATCGCCGTTTCGGCGGCCTTCGCCCTCACCCTGACGGCCTGTTCCGGGGACGGCGGCTCGGATGAGGCGAAGGCGCCGTCCACGACGTCGGTCAGTCACATTCACGGGGTCGGCATCGACCCCGCCGACGACCGACTGTACGTGGCCACTCACGAGGGCATTTTCACGCCGGACAAGGACGGCAAGCCGCAACGGGTCGGCGAAAGCCGAGACGACTACATGGGCTTCACGATCGCCGAGGCCAGGACGTTCCTGGCCAGCGGACACCCGGCGGCCGACGGCGAAGGCCCCGGAAACAAAGGTCTGATCGAGAGCACCGACGCCGGCAAGACATGGAAGACCAAGTCGTTGTCCGGCGAGGTCGACTTCCACGCCCTCGACTACGTCGACGGCACGATCTACGGCTACGACAGCACGAACGGCAAGGTGAGAGTCAGCAAGGACGGCGTCGAGTGGCAGGACCGCGCGACGCTGCCGGCGCTCGACATCGCCGTCAACCCTGACGACCCGCAGATGCTGCTCGCTACCACTGAGGCGGGCGTTGCGAAGAGCACCGACGGCGGCAAGACCTTCGCCGACGGTGCCGAGCCGGCGCTCTTCTTCGTCTCCTGGGGCCCGCGGGGTGCCGCGTACGGACTCGACGGCTCGGGCGCGCTCTATCGCAGCACGGACTCCGGGAGCACATGGAAGAAGACGGGCGCAGTGCCTGGGGGGCAGCCGCAGGCACTGACGGCAGTCGACGCCGATCGGATCCTGGCGGCGACACAGGACGGTGTCTATGAGTCGAAGGACGGCGGCAAGACGTTCGACCAGCGCCTGGACATTGCGTCGGAGGGCGGTCACTGATGTGAGGCGCGCGGACCCGAGAAGGGCTCTTGCTGGTGCGGCGGTACCCAAGCGTTTGCTGTCCGCGCCGCTGCACGGAGTGCGTCAGCAGTGAGGGGGCGTGGGGCCGCAAGGCAGAGGCTTCCATACGGTCCCCCGGCAACCAGGGCCAGCGGATGCCGCACTGCCACCAGGTCCATCACGGCGAGGCCGGGATGAGGGCGTTGGTCGCCTATCAGCCCTGACCTGGAAGAGGCCGGCGCCGGAATCGTCCGGCGCCGGCAGCGCTTGTCGGGGCGGCGATGCCCTCGGATCCAGGGGCGCGTGGCAGCGAGGAGCGGCAGGGATTCGAGGTGGGTGATCTCGGCGTTCTTGCCGGTGGTGACGGCGCCGGTCTTGTCCAGCACGGTGGTGCCGACCTTGCGGGTGGACTGTGGACGACCGCCGGCCCCGTGGCCGACTGAGCCCACCGCTTGCGCGACATGCCCGCCCCGTCGGCGCGCCGGGTGGGCGCGGTAGGGGAGAGCTGCCTCCACCGGCTCCGCAGGCAGCCAGGAGAGTCGCCTTTTCCAACTCACTGGCTTCAGGTTGATCCCCGGTCGGCGAGGAAGGCGTTGCGGCTGGGTACGTCGAAGCCGGCCGCGTGGACCCCTGGACCGCGTACGCACAGCGGCACCACCTCGTCCGCCGCCGCGAGTGCGGCGCGCAGCGGCGGACGGCCGTGCCGACGCAGACGCGAGGTGAACGGGACGACGGCGACGGTCATGGCGTCACTCCTGGTGTCGTGAGGCGGTGCTGTGTGTGCCGCTTCCGGACGCTCCGCCCGGCGGGGGAGTGCCGGAGGCGGTCGGCGAGGATGTGGCCCTGCGCGCGCTCATGCCCTTGGCGGCGGCCTGGGTGATGTTGCGGGCCATGCCGCCGAAGACGACGGCGTGGAACGGGGAGACGGACCACCAGTAGACGTGGCCGAGCAGGCCGCGGGGGTGGAACAGGGCGCGCTGCCGGTAGCGGGTGCGGCCCTCGGCGTCCGTCTCGGCGTACATCTCCAGCCATGCGAGGCCCGGTAGCCGCATCTCCGCCCGCAGCCGCAGCAGGCGGCCGGGTTCGATCTCCTCCACCCGCCAGAAGTCCAGCGAGTCGCCGACCCGCAGGTGCTCGGCGTCGCGTCGTCCGCGGCGCAGGCCGACGCCGCCGACGAACCGGTCCAGCCAGCCGCGGACCGCCCAGGCGAGGGGGAAGGAGTACCAGCCGTTGTCGCCGCCGATGCCCTCGATCACCTTCCACAGGGCCTCGCGGGAGGCACCGACCAGCAGCCGGCGCTGGTCCTGGTAGAGGCTGCCGCCGGCCCAGTCCGGGTCCGTGGGCAGCGGGTCGCTGGGTGCCCCGGGCAGGGCGGCGGACGACCAGCGGGTGGCCACCTGGGCCTCGCGCACCTTCCGCAGTGCCAGGGCCAGCGCCTCGTCGAACGGCAGGGGATGGCCGGGGGCATCGGGTACGTAGCGGGCGATGTCGTGTTCGTGGCAGACGACCTCGTGACGCAGTGACTCCGTCAGGGGCCGGGCGAGGGAGGCGGGCACCGGGGTGACGAGGCCGATCCAGTGGCTGGACAGTCCCGGGGTGAGGACCGGTACCGGTACGATGAGCCGCCGCCGCAGTCCGGCGACAGCGGCGTAACGGCGCATCATCTCCCGATAGGTGAGGATGTCCGGCCCACCGATGTCGAACGCCCGGTCGACATCGTCGGGCATGGTGGCCGAGCCGACGAGGTAGCGCAGCACGTCGCGGACTGCGATGGGCTGGATGCGGGTGTGCACCCAGCTGGGGGTCACCATGACCGGCAGCCGTTCGGTGAGGTAGCGCAGCATCTCGAAGGACGCCGACCCCGAGCCGATGACGACCGCCGCCCGCAACACGGTGGCCGGTACGGGCGCCTCCAGGAAGATCCGTCCGACCTCGGCCCGGGACCGCAGGTGCGGGGACAGTTCCCGCTCCGGGACACCGCCGGGAGCGAGTCCGCCGAGGTACACGATCCGCCGTACGCCGGCGGCGTGCGCCTGCTCGGCGAAGGTTCGGGCCGCGCGGCGGTCGGTGTCCTCGAAGCCGGAACCGCCCGCGAGGGCGTGCACCAGGTAGTACGCGACATCGATACCCCGCATGGCAGCGGCGACGGAGGCGGCGTCCGTGACATCGCCGCCGACCGTCTCGGCGTCCTGCGCCCAGGGGTGGTCGCGAAGTTTGCCGGGGGAGCGGGCCAGGCACCGGACCCGGTGGCCGGCTTCCAGCAGTTCCGGCACCAGACGTCCGCCGATGTACCCGGACGCCCCGGTGACCAGGCAGTGCAGCCGCTCCGCGTCCCGCTGTCCGTCCGTGTTCACGAGTACTCCTCCAAGCGTTCGGTCCGACATCGTGCTCTGATGTTCGATCCTGGGCGCAGCAGCGTGACCGTGCCCGCCGCGGTGACGTGGTCGGCGACCGTGACGAGGAAGCGGGAACCTCCCTGCTCCGCCGCCACCTCCACCCGGGCAACGCCGTCGTGGGCAGCCGGGAAGGACGAACGGGGAGCAGCACTGGATGACCGGGGTCGCGCGGGACGAGTACCTACCGCCCCGGGATGCCCGCGCCAGCAGGACGTCGGGGGCGGCAGCGGCACCCACCGTGGCTGCCGTGGGGTGGGGCAGCGCCGCCGGGACGACCGTGTCGTTGCCGGGGCGCCTTGATACGCCGGACGGGCGAACCGCATGGTGCACGACCCGAACGGTGTGCCGGCGTGCGGGTACTCGGCCGTGACCCGGCAGGCGGTGAGCGCACCGGCCCGCGACGCGAGGTCGCTGACGCTGATCCCGACGGTCACGTCGGTGGCACTGCCGCTCTCGGTCGGCCGCGCCCGCGGGTGCGGTCCCGTGCTCACCGAAACGGGTTCGAACGGTGCGCCAACCACCGCGGGCAGATGACGCCGCTCCGGTGCGCTCGCGAGCCGAGGGCGGGACTCCACCGTGGTCAACGGGTGGTGCGTCACAGCGGTCACCCGCTCGTTGAGCGGGTGAAGGCGAGGCCACCGGCACCGTGCGGCGAAGCGACGGCTTCCCTGACGGGGCAGGGACACGACGAGCATCGACGCCATCGTCTCCAGCCCGGGCGTGCGCCGGCTGAGCTCAGCCTCCCGTGCCTCGGGCTCCGCCCGACCCGGCTCGTCGGCGTCATGGTGCGACCGCCCGACAGCCGCGTGCGCCACGTCCACCACCACCCCGTGCATGTGCGTCTCCTGCCGAAGGCAACGAGCCGTGCCGACCGCCCACGCGACTACTTCGCGGGGGTGCGGGCCGGTGGATGCGGGCGCGGTCGGAACGGTCCCGTTCGAGTGGGTCCAGCCGGCCTGCTGGAGGGATTCGGAGGTGTACCCGAGGTCGCCGAGCAAGCGGGAAACCGACGCGAGGACCTAGGGATGCGAAGAGGGGGAGTCCGCCTGATCGGCCCGACCACCGGCGCCGAGCAGCCCCGTGGCCTCGAACGGCTCCACTGCGGCGAGACGAGGCAGTTCACGTCGCGACAGCATCGTCACCACAGGAGGCATCGCGGCGCGCATGAGTTGGGTCGACCGCAGCCAGCGAGGCACGTAGACGGACGGACGGCGCCGTTCGATCGCGGTGACCAGGCCGGCCACGTACTCGACGGGGTACACCTTGCGCGCCGGTGGCGGCATGTGGCCACGGAGCTCTCGCAGCACCGCGTACTCGTCGGCGCTGCGGATCATGTCGGTGTCCGTCCAGTTGATGTAGGCGATCCCGACACCCACACGCCGGTGGGCCACCTCCGCCCGCAGCGCGTGGGCGAACGACTCGACCCCCGCCTTCGACGCGCAGTACGCGCTCATCATCGGGGCCGCACCGATGGACGCGAGCGACGCGACCTGGAGGAAGTAGCCCCGAGTGCCGAACAGATCCTTGAGGAACGTCCGGGCGGTGACGGCGCTGCCGATCAGGTTCACCTCCACCACCCGACGCCAGACCGCGGGATCGGACTCGGCGAACGGGCCGCCCTCGGCCAGTCCCGCGTTGGCGACCACGAGGGAGGGCGGCCCGAGCCGCGCACGGATTTCCGCGCCGGCCCGGGCCATGCCCCGGTCGTCCGTGACGTCGACCTCCCAGCACTCGGCCACACCCGGCAGGGAATCCCTGACCCGGGCCAGTGTTCTCTCCTCACGACCGAGCAGCGCCACCTTCGCCCCCCGGCCGGACAGATCCCCTGCCATCGCCGCCCCCAGACCGCGTGCCGCTCCGGTCACGACAGCTGTCCGTCCGCGCAGCGGGCTCTCGGTGACCGGCATGGAACGATTCCTTTCCCGTGGCGGCGTTCCCCCTCCCGCCCACGGTAGGGGTGGATGCCGCTGTCGGCATGCGGGCCGCCGTCACGCCGACTGCCTCGTCCCGTTTTCGGATCCGGTGACGTCGCGGGCCAGGACGCTGGGCCACCACGCCCGAGGGCCGATGTCGAGCGTCAGCGCGGGCACCAGGAGGGAGCGGACCACGAGGGTGTCGAGCAGTACGCCGAAAGCCACGATGAAGGCGATCTGGACCAGAAAGGCCAGGGGGATCACCATCAGGGCCGCGAACGTCGCTGCGAGCACGACGCCGGCCGAGGTGATCACTCCTCCTGTCGTCGTCAGCCCGCGTAGAACCCCCTGTCGATTGCCGTGTGCGAGCGCCTCCTCCCGTACCCGGGACATCAGGAAGATGTTGTAGTCGACGCCGAGCGCCACCAGGAACACGAATCCGTACAGCGGTACCGACGCGTCCGTGCCGCTGAATCCGAGGAGGTGCTCGAAGACGAGAGCGGAGACGCCCAGCGTCGCCAGGAAGTTGAGCGCGACGGTCGCCACCAGCAGGACCGGCACGAGCAGCGAGCGCAGCAGCAGGACAAGGATCAGCAGGATGATGCCCAGCACGAGGGGCACGATGACCGTACGGTCCCGGGCGGCGGTCTGCTGGGTGTCGTACTGCTGCGCCGTGTACCCGCCGACCAGCGCGTCGGCGCCGGACACCGCGTGGACGTTCGCGCGCAGTCGCTCGATGGTCTTCTTGGCGGCGTCGCTGTCCGCCGCGTCCTTCAGAGTCGCGTCGATGCGGACCCTCCCGTCGACGACGAGCGGCTCGCCTGCCCCGGCCGCCCCGAGGCGGAGACCGCGCCGACGGACGCCACGCCCTCCGTGCGCGTCGCGGCGGCCGTCACCTGAGCGGTGCGATCGGCGTCGGCGAGGATGACGGCGGGATTGCCGGAGCCACCGGGGAAGTGCTCGCCGAGCGTTTTCTGGGCGGCGACCGACGACGCGTCGTTCACGAAGATCTCGTCGAGGGGCACACCCTTGGCGGACAGCGAAGGGGAGAAAGCCGCGAAGAAGGCGAGGACGAGCGCGGTCACCACCCAGGTCCGACGCGGCCGGGCGTCGACCCTCGCGGCGACGCGGCTCCATACGCCGTGCCCCTCCACGGACGCGTCCGACTCCTTCGGCCGGGAAGGCCAGTAGACGGCCCGGCCCAGCAGTGCCAGCACGGCCGGGAGGAAGGTGAGCGTGGAGAGCACCGCGCACACGATGCCGATGGCGCCGACCGGTCCGAGGGCGCGGTTGTTGGTCAAATCGCTGGCGAGCAGAGCCAGCAGCGCGAGGGCCACGGTGGCCGCGCTGGCGGTGATCGCGCCGAACGACCGGCGCACGGCTGCCAGTGCGGCCGAGGTCCGGTCTCCCCGCCTGGCCAGTTCCTCACGGAAGCGCGCGGCGAGCAGCAGCGCGTAGTCGGTGGCGGCGCCGATGACGAGGATGGAGAGGATTCCCTGCACCTGGCCGTCCACTCGGACCACGTCACGGCCGGCGAGCGCGTAGACGATCGCACAAGCGAGACCCAGGGCGAAGACGGATCCGAGGATGATCACGAACGGCAGCAGGACGCTCCGGTAGACGAGCAGCAGGATCAGCAGCACGGCACTGAGCGCCACGCCCAGCAGCAGTCCGTCGACGCCCGCGAACGCGTCCGACAGATCGGCCTGACTCGCAGCCGGGCCCGCGATCCGTGCTTCAGCTTCCGGCACGCCTCGTGCGGCCTCACGCACCTCGCTCAGGACGTCGGGCAGTTCGTCACCGAGGTCCGGCTTCAACTGGACGACGGCCTGCATCGCCTGCCCGTCGTCGGAGACCAAGGCGGGCGACGGAGCGCCGACGATTCCGGGCCGTCCGGCGAGTGCGGCGACGGCGTCGGTGGCCGCCGTCCGCTGCGCCTCGGCGACACCGTTTCCGTCGGTCGTCCAGACGACGATGGCGGGCAGGCTCTCGGACTGGTCGAACGCCTTGCGGGCCTTGAGAACCCTGGTGGATTCCGAACTCTGCGGCAGGAACGAGGCCTGGTCGTTGGTGGCCACCTCACCCAGCTTGCCCGCGTATGGCCCGAGCGTTCCACCGACGCCGAGCCAGACGAGCAGCAGGGCGAGCGGGACGAGCCACCGGGCCCAGCGCGGTGTGGTTCTCATGAACATCCTCAAGATCTGGAACGAATTAAGTCATTCATCAAGTATCTCAATCATTGAGAAACTATATACTGGAGGCATGCACGGGACCGACAACCCCACGCCCCCTCTTCCCGAGAACGACCCGACGGGGTTGCAGTCCTTCGCGGTCCTGCTGCGCAGGATGAACGGCGAGTTCAACCGCATCGCCCACGAGTTCGCCCAGGCGCAGGGACTGCACCTCACCGACGTCCAGGCCCTGGTCGCGATCCTCGACGCCGATCCCGACGAGGGGCCGATGACCCCCGGGCGGCTCCGCAGACAGCTCGATCTCACCTCCGGCGCTGTCACCGCATGCGTGGACCGGCTGGAGAAGGCCGGTCACATCCGACGCGTCCGCGCGGCCGACGACCGCCGCGTCGTACACCTGCACTACGCGGAGGAGGCCAAGGGTGTCGCCAGGGACTACTTCCAGCCCCTCGCCCGCGGTACCGACGCCGCGCGCCGGCGCTTCCGCCCCGAAGAGCTGAAGACCGTCGTACGTTTCCTCACGGAGATGAACCGGGAACTCGCGCTCCTGCGCCACGAGACTCCCCGCTCATGAGCGCCTGCGTCTTCTGCGCGCCGAAGTCGCGGTGAGCGACGCCGCCTCGGCCCTCACCTACGCCCGACTGAACGCCCGCACGGCGCAGATCGCGCACGTGCTGCGGGCCCGCGGCGCCGGACCGGGGTCCGTCGTCGGAGTGTTCCTCGAGCGGTCCGTCGACCTCGCCGCGGCGCTCCACGGTGTGGTCCGGTCCGGCGCCCTCTCCTCCCCGCTCATGACAGGTCCAGCGCGAGCTTGCCCACGTTCTCACCGCGGAACAGCGTCCGGAGCGTGTCGGGGAAGTCGTCCACCGTTCCCTTCACCACGTGCTCCTTGACCTTCGACCGTGTGCCGCTCGAAAAGTCATCGCCACAGGTCCGGCGGCGTGTCTGTACGCGTTGACGAGGCCGCCGAGGATCCGGGTGCACAGCAGTCTGCGGCTGCTGAGGTGGTGGGCCGCGGTGGGGTGTTCCTGAGCGTTGGGTGGTAGCCGGTGGCGGGCCCGGTGGGGCCGGTGCCCGTTGTGGTGGGCCTGGCAGGCCGCAAGAATCCGGCGCGCACGGGTCTCTTCCGGGGACGAGGACGTGGGCGAGGACCTCGCGCCGGATGCTGCCGATGGCTCTCTCGCGGTGGGCGTACTGCGGGGAGCCCGCGGCGCGGTCTTGCTCACGTCCAGGTCCTCGGCCTCGAAGACGGCGCCGAAGGACTGCCCGTACTGGCTGTCGTGGTCACGGAGGAGAAAGCGCAAAGACTCCATGCGTGTGCCGAGATCGGTGGCCGGGTTCCGGGCCTGCTGCACCGCCCAGTCGCGGGTGGGGTGGACGGTGACGCCGGCGAGGTGCAGGCGCCGGGTGTCGTGCTCGAGGAACGCCGGCGCGTACAGCCTCTTGCCGAGCGCGGTGCCGGGGTGGGAGAAGTCGACGGCGATGATGCCCTCTCGGCCCGGGCGGTGAGGAACTCGCGCCGGGTCGGGCCGGAGCGGCGCGGTGCCGGCTCTACGCCTGCGGCGTTGAGGGTCTCCCGGACCGTCGAGGCGGCGATCCGATGTACGCGTCGGGCCGGCTCCCCTTGGATGCGCCTGTGCCCCCGCCTCGGGTTCTCCTGGGCCGGTCGCAGCACGAGGGTCCCGACCGCTGCTCGAATGGGCCCCAGAGTTCGGATGCGCAGCCGATCTCCACCGAATGCCCTGCACGCGCGCTTTATGTCCGCACGGGTGGGCGTAAGGCCCAATACTGGGCACTTGTGCAGCCGGCAGCACAGTGCGCACCCCGAAAGGAGCTGGGACGGCATGGTGGATCCCCCAAGCGGGCACGAGGGCCGGCCCGTGCGCACCTGCGCCCAGCGGGCGTCACCGATGAGACGGTGCAAGCCCTCGGATCCCTGTCCAAGGCGCTGGAGACGACCGAGCGGGCTCGGGGGCACCTGTACTCGTTTCACCAGCTCACCGGCACCGCCGACCTCGAACTGGACCGCGCGGTGGAGTTGCTGCGCATGGCCGGCCACGGGGTGTGGGCGGAGCGTGTCCAAGCGGAGATCGTGGGGCGCAACGTCATCCCCGGGCACTGGACGTTCCAGATCGTCGAGGCGTACGACCAGACGTACTACCAGGCGTTCAAGGCCCTGGAGCGCGAGGCGGTGGCACGGCTCGCCGAGGGCCGCGACCATCTGTACGAGGCAGAGATGAAGGAAGCCCGCCGGACTCCGAACCACCCCGACCACACGGCCCGCCCCGACTGGCCGGACACCGGCCCGCCGAGCCGCCCCTCTGACTGACCCCTCGACACCGGGTAACAGCATGTGAGAGGAACGCATGAAACGACAGACCAGCAAGCCGATCGCCGCGACGCAGGTTCTGGGGCTGGCCACTGCGGCCTACAGTGCGGCCCTCGTCATCCGCCCGGAGATCCTGGCGCGTCCCTGTGGACTGACCGGTTCCGACGGCCGCGCCGAGCGTTCCACTCGCCTTCTGATCAGGGCGATCGGGGCCCGTGACACCGTCATCGGTACGGCAATGATGCTCGCTCCCCGTGGAACCGCCCGCAGCTGGGCGGTCGGCTGTCGGATCGTCGCCGACTTTTCGGACGCAGTCGCCTTCGGGACCATGCTGCCCAGCAGAGGTGCGCGGGCCAAGGCTGCTGTCTCCGCGACCCTCTGGGGCGCGCTGTGCGCGGCGGCCGCAATGAGAAAGGACTGACGTGCATCCAGCCATGGTTCCGACGGGTGGGTGGCGATACCGACGGCCAAGGCCGCATGCGTCATGGTGTGTCGGTTGAAGTTCTCGGGCACTGCGACCGGCGGGCAGAAGTCCTGAGCGACCCGTGAGAACGGCAGGACGGCGACTGTCCGGATGGGCCTGGAAGCGCTCGGCCGTTCGGGGGCAGGCGGCCAAGCGAGTCCCGTACGGCCGAGACGCCCGCCATCCCGGCGACCCCCCTGCCCGACGGAGTCCCTGCCGTTTCCCCGTCATGAGGGGCGGGTGAGGAACGCCCCGACACCCACGGTCACGGCCCGCCCGGCATCCCGCTCCTGCCGTGGACGGCGCAACGCCGCGGACGCCGGACGAGGATCTCGTGCACCGGATGGCCGCCTGTGCTGGCCGTGTACTTCTTGCTGCGCCCGCTGTCAGCCCACCCGATAGGGCGGGGCTTGCGTGGCGTTGAGGATCAGGCCCAGGCCGGGGGCGCCGTCGGCACCTGGGGTGATGCTGCCGCCGCCGGGGTCGAGGACGCCGTCGAAGAGCAGGCGTTCGATGCGAACGCGGTCGTGGAACCACTCCAGGTGCCGCAGGTTGGGCACCGCGGCGGCGGCGTGGGCGTGGGCGTGCGGGACGCAGTGCCCGGAGAAGCCGATGCCGCGGGCCTGGTGAGGGCGGCGGCGCGCAGCCAGACGGTGATGCCGCCGCAGCGGACGGTGTCCAGGACCAGGGTGGTGCTGTCCCGGCTGAGGGTGCCGTCCGCTTCGGGGGCGGCGGTGGGAACGCGTGGACACCGCGGTGTCCACGCGTTCCACGACAGGAGCTCCGGTCACGTCTCGTCCTTGGCACCGGGCCGGTCCCCGTGGTGCCGGCCGCGGGGCAGGAACTCCTGCACCTTGGCCTTGAAGCCCTGGCGGACCACGTCGGCGCGGTCGCTGTCGCCCTTGAGGATCGAGGTCGCGGCGGCCTCGATCTGGTCGAGGGTGGCGTGCGGCGGGATGGGCGGTACGGCCGGGTCGGTGACGAAGTCCAGTACGCAGGGCCGGTCGGCGGCCAGTGCGGCCTCCCAGGCGCCCACGACGTTGCCCGGCTTCTCGACCCGTATGCCCTCCAGGCCCATCAGGCGGGCGATGTCGGCGTAGGCGACGTCGGGGAGCAACTGGGAGGGCAGGAACTGCGGGGCGCCCTCCATGGCGCGCATCTCCCAGGTGACCTGGTTGAGGTCCTGGTTGTTCAGGACCGCCACGATCAGCCGCGGGTCCTCCCACTCCCGGTAGTACTTGGCGACGGTGATCAGCTCGGCCATGCCGTTCATCTGCATCGCCCCGTCGCCGACGAGCGCGAGGGCCGGGCGGTCGCCGTGCGCGAACTTCGCGCCGATGGCGTACGGCACCCCGGGTCCCATGGTGGCGAGCGTGCCGGAGAGCGAGCCGCGCATGGTGCCGCGCAGCCTCAGGTGCCGGGCGTACCAGTTGGCGGCCGAGCCGGAGTCGGAGGACAGGATCACGTTCTCCGGCAGCAGGTCGTTCAGCGCGTGGACGACGTACTCGGGGTTGACCGGGTCGGCGTCGACCGCGGCGCGCCGTTCCATCACCTGCCACCAGCGGGCGGTGTCCTTCTCGATCTTCTTGCGCCAGCCTCGGTGCTTCGCCGGTGCGAGCAGCGGCAGCAGCCGGGTCAGGGTCTCGCGGGCGTCGCCGACCAGGTTGACCTCGAACGGGTAGCGCAGGCCGATCATGTGCGGGTCGATGTCGATCTGCACGGCCCGGGCCTGCCCGAACTCCGGCAGGAACTGGGTGTAGGGGAAGGACGAGCCGATGACGAGGAGAGTGTCGCAGCCGGACATCAGCTCGTACGACGGCCGGGTGCCGAGCAGCCCGATGGAGCCGGTGACGTACGGCAGGTCGTCGTCGAGGGCGTCCTTGCCGAGCAGCGCCTTGGCCACTCCGGCGCCGAGCCGGTCGGCGAGTGTCATGACCTCCTGACGAGCCCCGCGGGCTCCCTGCCCGACGAGGACCGCCACCTTCTCGCCCGCGTTGAGAACGTCGGCGGCCCGTTGCAGGTCGTCGTCGCTCGGCACCGGCGCGTAGTGCGGCATGCCGAGGCTGGAGGGGACCATCTTGAAGGCGTGCCCGGGAGGCGAGTAGTCCAGCTCCTGCACGTCGGCCGGGATGATCAGGGCGGTCACCGAGCGTCGGGCGGCGGCGGTGCGCATCGCCCGGTCCAGCACATTGGGCAGTTGCTCGGGGACGGTGACCATCTCGCAGAAGTCGGAGGCGACGTCCTTGTAGAGGCTGAGGAGGTCGACCTCCTGCTGGTAGGAGCCGCCCATCGCGCTGCGGTCGGTCTGGCCGACGATCGCGACGACGGGCACGTGGTCGAGCTTCGCGTCGTACAGGCCGTTGAGGAGGTGGATGGCGCCCGGTCCGGAGGTGGCGGCGCACACGCCGACCCTGCCGGAGAACTTGGCGTAGCCGACGGCCTGGAAGGCGGCCATCTCCTCGTGGCGGGCCTGGATGAACCGGGGATCGTCGTCGGCGCGGCCCCAGGCCGCGAGCAGGCCGTTGATGCCGTCGCCGGCGTAGGCGAAGACGTGCTCCACTCCCCACTCACGCAGGCGCTGGAGGATGTGGTCGGAGACTTTCTTCGACATGTCCGAAGACCTTTCCGGAGTGTGTTGCGGGCTTGTCAGGTGTGGTGGTTGAGCGAGCGCAGGGCGGCTCGTCCCGCCGCTGCCGCAGCGGTCGCGGTGACAGCGGCGGCGGATGCGGTGGTCGCCCACCGGGCGGCGCGGGACGGTTCGGACGGCCGCTGTGCCCGTGCTTCGGGGTGCCCGCTGGGGAGGTTGCCGTCCAGACCGAGGGCGAGTGCCTCGGCCAGGTGCAGGGCGCGGCGGCCGGTATCGCCCTGTTCGATGCGGGTACGGCAGTTGAAGCCGTCCGCGGGCAGCAGTGGCAGCCGGCCCGTCGAGTAGTGGGCCGCGGGGCGCAGCCGGCCGGCATAGTGGTGGGCGAGGAACTCGGCCTTGTGGGCGGCCGTGTCGACGTGCACCGGGCAGTCCGACTCGCAGCCTCGCAGCCCTCGCAGGCCAGGCACAGATCGAGCGCCTCGCGGACCTCGGTGGAGCGCCACCCGTCGGTGACCGCGGAGTCGGCGTGGCCGTCGAGCATCTCGGACAGCAGCCGGGTCCGGCCGCGCGTGGAGTGTTCCTCCTCCCTCGTGGCCCGGTAGGAGGGGCACATCACGCCACCGGAAAGGAAGCTGGGTGAGTCATCGAGGGAAAACCGCCTTCCTGGACCGTGCAGGACCTTTCGCCGGAAGGTCCGTCTCCGGCCGCCCGCAAACGAGTACCCGCTCCTGCCGTGTGCCAGAGGGTCTTTTTCGCAGGGCATCAGGCGGCAGGTCGGTCGGCGCCGCATCAATCGGGAGTCGTCGTCGCGGCCCCGGCTGCGTGCGCAGGAGAGGGAGGCGGACGCTCCCCGCGATGCGGGATTCCCTGCCGCGGGTCCTCAAGACCGGACGCCGGGGAAGAGATGGACGCCGAACGGCAACTGCCGTCGCTCGGGAACACGTCACGCATGGGACAGCGCGAAGGAGACCAGGAAGCCGCTGACCGTGACCAGCCCGATCGCCAGATGGGCTTCCTGGAATGCTTCGGGGATCATCGTGTCGGCGATCCGCAGCAACCGACCCTTGCCCCGGCTGCCTCAGGGCCAGGAGGGTTCGTTGCGCGGGACGACTACTTCCGCCATGGCGCTCGCGGGGTACGGACAGGGCACACAGCCGGGAGGTGCCGGCGTCCGGGAAGCGCTCGGTGATGAAGGGGGTTTCCATGTGCCGCCGCCGGTGACGCCGGTGACGCCGGTGCCAAGGCAGTCGTGTCGGGCTTCCCGGAACACGCACCGCCCTGCGCGGGCTGCGCCACCGGACGGGCTGGAGCATGGAGCGCCAGGTCCGTTTCACGGCCGGGACGCTCGTGCTGTTCGGCCTCGTGCTCGGCCTGCTCGTGCACCCGGCGTTCCAGTTCCTCGCGGCGGGTATCGCGGCCGGCCCGGTCTTCTCCGCGCTCACCGATACCTGCGGGAGGGCGGTCGTACTGGGCAAGCTGCCCCACAACCGCCCCCGCGCGGCCACTCTCGAGGCCGCGCTCGCCGCCCTGCGCGGCCGCTGGGCCCTGCCCCGGGCCGACACGTTTCAGGGCGCCCCGAGGATGTCGCGGGTGCCCTGAACGCGCACCGGGTCTCCACCGCGCGCGACCGGGCCCACCGCGGCCTTCCGGCGTGCCGACCGTACCTGCCCCGGCCGCCCGGGAGCGGACCGGCCAGCCGTCCTCCGAGGGGCGACCGGCCCAAGCGGACGTCCCAGCCGTCGGGCAAGCTGGACTTACGGGAATGTTCCGACATCGCGTCGGAGCCCGGATCGAACCTGCTGACTGCGCTTCGCCGGATTCCTCACCTCACCGGCGAGCAAGAGAGCGAGGAACGGCATGAAAGGCTACGTCTTCCACGGTCCCGGACAGGCTGCCTGGGAGGAGGTCCCGGACCCGGGCGTCAAGGAGCCCACCGACGCGATCGTACGGGTCACCGCGGTGACCATCTGCGGGACGGACCTGCACATCCTCAAGGGGGACGTGCCCGAGGTGCGGCCCGGCACCGTGCTGGGGCACGAGGCGGTCGGCGAGATCGTCGAGGTGGGCAGCGACGTGCGCACGGTGCGCCCCGGGGACCAGGTGCTGGTCTCCTGCATCAGCGCCTGCGGGCGGTGCCGGTACTGCCGCGAGGGCATGTACGGCCAGTGCCGGGGCGGCGGGGCTGGATACTCGGGCACCTGATCGACGGCACCCAGGCCGAATACGTCCGGGTCCCGTACGCCGACCTGTCCGTGTACCCGCTGCCCGGCGCACTGGCCGGTCAGGACACCGTGCTGCTGGCCGACATCTTCCCCACCGCCTACGAAGTGGGCGTGCTCAACGGGAAGGTGAGGCCCGGGGACACCGTCGCGGTCGTCGGGGCCGGCCCCATCGGGCTGGCGGCCATCGCCACCGCCCGGCTCTTCGCACCCGAGCGGATCATCGCGGTCGACCCGGCTGCCGCCCGGCTCGAGGCCGCCAGGCGCCTCGGCGCCGACGCCGTGGCCGACGCGCGGGAGGCCCCCGAACAGCTGATCACCGACCTCACGGACGGGCTCGGGGCGGACGTCGTCATCGAGGCGGTCGGCGTGCCGGAGACCTTCGAAATGTGCACGCGCATGGTGCGGCCCGGCGGGCACGTGGCCAACGTCGGCGTGCACGGCAAGCCCGCGGTCCTGCATCTGGAAGACCTGTGGATCAAGAACGTGACCATCACCACGGGCCTGGTCGACACCCGTTCCACACCGACGCTGCTGCGGATGGCGTCCGCCGGCAGGCTCCCGACGTCCCAGCTGGTCACCCACACCTTCCCCCTGGACCAGATGGAGGAGGCCTACGAGGTCTTCGGCAACGCCGCCGAGACCGGTGCACTCAAGGTCGTACTCGGCGAACCACAGCATGACGTCGTCGCCACGCGGACAACCTGACAGCCGGCAGGTCAACACCCGCCCAGTCATGCCCTGGCGGGACCTGTCGCCAGTGGAGACGGTCGCCCGGGCGGGTATCGCGTTCTGATTCTGGTCGGCGCGGCCCTCTCTTCCCGGACCGCCCGCCGCGCTCCGGACCCGGCGCGCGGTGTGAACGTCCCGGCGGACTGCCGGTGGTGGACGAGGACGCCAAGGTCATCGGCGTCATCTCCGAAACGGACCTGGTGGCGCGCCGGGCGGCCACGCCCGACCCGCACCGACCGAGCCGCCGCTTCGCGACTTCACGGCATCGAGACGTGGGCGGCACATGTCGCCGACGAGCTGACGCACACGTGAGAGCGGGCCGGAACACTGTGCCCGATCCAGACCCCGGCTCCCGGCACCGGGGCCGCCGCGGTACCTGTGCCGACGCTCTGACACTCCGCTGCGACCAGGCCGTTTTCCGGTAGAAACGGGACTGTTGGCCCTCATCTTCCAGGCTCGCCCCGCTCAGGGTGGAAGGACGTAATACCGCTGTACCAGGTGAAGGACGGGCTGGCGATGTACCCCAATGACGGTTTCCGCGAACTCGGTCGGCAGGAGTGCCTGCGGCTGATGGCCAAGGTGCCCGTCGGCCGCATCGTCTTCACGCGCCTGGCCCTGCCGGCCGTGCTGCCGGTCAACTTCTGCCTGGACGCCGACGGTGCGGTCCTGCTGCGTACCGCTGCGGCTTCGGAACTGGTCCGCGCGATCGACGGCGCGGTGGTCGCCTTCGAGGCCGACGACGTCGACGCGGCCCGGCAGGCCGGCTGGAGCGTGGTCGTCACGGGCCCGGCCGCGGTGGTGACCGACCCGGCCGAGCACGCGCGGCTGTTCCGCACCGGTCCGGTCTCCTGGGCGCCCGCGGGGCGGGAGGTCTTCGTCCGTATCGAGCCCGAGCTGGTCACCGGGCGCGAACTCGTCGGCGGACGCACCCTGTACGGGGTGAGCCTGGCGGCAGAGGACGGCTGACGACCGCCAACAGGGCCCGGACCGAGGGACGTTCGGCCCACCGCCCGGGCCCTGCAGCCCCTCCGGAAGGTGTCGGCGACGCGAGACATTGAAGGAGCAACGAGAGCCGTCCACATCATGCGCCACCCTCTGGAAGGGATGAGCATCATGGCAGTTCACGACCACCCCCACCGGCGTCCGGGAATCCGCTTCCCGTCCCTGCACCGGGCCGAGACGGCTCCCGCGTTCGCCGAGTCGACGACCGCGGCGGCGACCGCGACCCGCGCGTACGTGTTCGCCGGGCTCCGTCTGCTGACGGGATTCGTCTTCCTGTGGGCGTTCCTGGACAAGACGTTCGGCTTCGGCTACGCGACCCCCTCCGGCAAGGGGTGGATCGACGGCGGGTCGCCGACCAAGGGGTTCCTCAGCGGCGTCGCCGTCGGGCCGATGGAGTCCACCTTCCACGACTGGGCCGGGGCCGCCTGGGCCGACTGGCTGTTCATGCTCGGTCTGCTCGGCGTCGGTCTCGCGCTGATGGCGGGCATCGGCCTGCGGCTCGCCGCGGTCGCGGGCACCGCCATGATGGCGCTGATGTGGGTCGCGGAATGGCCGCCGGCCCAGCACCTGTCGGACGGATCGCCGAGCATGTCGACGAACCCGTTCGCCGACTACCACCTGATCTACGCCGTGGTCCTCATCGCGCTCGCCGCCGCGGGCGCCGGCGCCACCTGGGGCCTGGGCAAGGTCTGGGCGCGGCTCCCCTTCGTCAGCCGCAACCGCTGGCTGCTCTGACGGCCACGGAATCGTCGGACCGGGGCACCTCCGCTCGTCGGCGGGGGTGCCCCCTCGTTCCCGCCCCCGCCGACGCCGTGCGGTGAGGCTCCGGTTGACCAGGCCCCACGGCCCGGCGAGCAGCCGCCGCGCCGTCCCCTCCCGGTGGCCGCGCCGCCGTACGAGCAGGCCCGTGACGGAATCCCGCCGACCATCGCACCTCGAGGGTGCCGCGCCCGGTCCATGTCCGACGGTGCCTCGGCGGGGCCGGACGGCCTCCGGTCACCTGCTGTCGCTGACCTCGGTCCCGGAGAGTGCGGCCCGTCCGGCCTCCAGGCGGGCCACCGGGACGCGGAACGGGGAGCACGAGACGTAGTCGAGGCCGACGGTGTGGAAGAAGTGCACCGACTCCGGATCGCCGCCGTGTTCACCGCAGACGCCGATCTTCAGGTCGGGCCGGGCGGCGCGGCCCTCGACGACGGCTATCTCCACCAGGCGCCCCACGCCGGCGCGGTCGATCGTCTCGAAGGGGGACACCTTGAAGATGCCCTTGTCGAGGTAGGCGGAGAAGAACGCCGCCTCGACGTCGTCGCGGGAGAAGCCCCACGTGGTCTGGGTCAGGTCGTTGGTGCCGAAGGAGAAGAACTGCGCCTCCTCGGCGATACGGTCCGCGGTGAGCGCGGCCCTCGGCAGCTCGATCATCGTGCCGACCGGGCAGGTGACGGGAACGCCGGACTCCGTGGAGACCTCGGCCAGAACCTGCTCCACCTCCTCGCGCACCAGCCGCAGTTCCTCGACCGTGTCGATGAGCGGCACCATGATCTCCGCCCGCGGATCCCCGTCCGCCCGCTTGCGTTCCACGACCGCCTCGGCGATCGCCCGTACCTGCATGGCGACCAGTCCCGGTGCCACCAGGCCCAGGCGCACACCGCGCAGGCCCAGCATCGGGTTCTCCTCGTGCATGCGGTTGACGGCATCGAGCAGTTCGGCGTCGCGCGCACTGGGCGGAGTGCCGTGTGCCTCGGCCGCGGCGATGCGCACGGCGAGTTCGGTGCGGTCGGGCAGGAACTCGTGCAGCGGCGGGTCGAGGAGGCGAATGGTGACCGGCAGGCCGTCCATCGCCTCCAGGATGCCGACGAAGTCCTGCCGCTGCAGCGGCAGCAACGCGTCCAGGGCGCGATCCCGTTCGGCGTCGGTGCGGGCCAGGATCATCGCCTCGACCAGCTGCCGGCGGTCGCCGAGGAACATGTGCTCGGTGCGGCACAGGCCGATGCCCTCGGCACCGAACCGGCGGGCCCGGGCGGCGTCCTGAGGGGTGTCCGCGTTCGCTCGGACCCCCAGCCGGCGTACGCCGTCGGCGTGCTCCATGGCGCGGGCCACGACGTCCACCAGCCCGGCCGGGCGCTCGCCGGTCTCGAAGTACCGCATCACGGCGGAATCGGCCAGCGGGACCGCGCCGGGGTGGACGGTGCCTTCCGAGCCGTCCACGGAGATGACCGTGCCCTCTTCGACGGTGACGTCGCCCACGGTGAAGCGGCGCTCCTGAGGGTCGACGGTGATCTTTTCGGCGCCGCACACGCACACCCTGCCCATACCGCGGGCGACCACGGCCGCGTGGCTGGTCTTGCCGCCACGGCTGGTGAGCACGGCCTGGGCGGCGACCATGCCGGGCAGGTCGTCCGGGGTGGTCTCCTCGCGTACGAGGACGACCCGTTCCCCGGCGGCGGCCCGCCGGACCGCCTCGGCGGAGTCGAACACGGCGGCACCCACTGCCGCGCCCGGCGAGGCGGGGATCCCGTGTGCGAGCGCGTCACCGACGGCGGAGGTGTCGAACCGGGGGAACATCAGCCGGGCCAGCTCGTCCCCGCCGACCCGCGCCAGACTCTCGTCGGAGGTGATGAGTCCCTCGTCGGCCAGCTCGGCGGCGATGGTGAACGCGGCCTCGGCGGTGCGCTTGCCGACCCGGGTCTGCAGCATCCACAGCCGGCCGCGCTCGACGGTGAACTCGATGTCGCACAGGTCGCGGTAGTGGGTCTCCAACGTGGCCATGTGGTCGCGCAGTCGGGTGAACGCCTCCGGGTTCAGCCGGCCGAGTTCGTTCAGCGGCACGGTGTTGCGGATGCCCGCGACGACGTCCTCGCCCTGCGCGTTGGGCAGGTAGTCGCCGTACAGGCCGCTTCGGCCGGTGGCCGGGTCACGGGTGAAGGCGACGCCGCTGCCGGAGTCGGGGCCGAGGTTGCCGAAGACCATGGTCTGCACGTTGACCGCGGTGCCGAGGTCGTCGGGGATGTGCTCTCGGCGGCGGTACAGGCGGGCACGTTCGACGTTCCACGACGTGAACACCGCCAGGACCGCCCGCTGCAGTTGCTCGGCCGGGGACTGCGGGAGGGACTCGCCCGTCTCCTGGCGGATCAGCTCCTTGTACGCCTCGACGAGCCCGGCCAGATCGGCCGCGTCCAGACCCAGGTCGTCGACCGCGCCGCGGTCCTGCTTGAGACGGGCCATGGCGTTCTCGAACAGGGCACTGTCGACACCCATGACCGTGCTGCCGAACATCTGCACGAGCCGGCGGTAGGAGTCCCAGGCGAAGCGCTCGTTCCCGGAGGACTTCGCGAGGCCCAGCACGGAGTCGTCGTTGAGGCCGATGTCGAGGATCGTCTCCATCATGCCGGGCATGGAGAAACGGGCCCCGGAACGGACGGACAGCAGTAGCGGGTCGTCCCGCTGTCCCAGCCGCCGCCCGGCAGCCTGCTCCAGCACCATCAGGTGATCGGAGATCTCGCGGGCGAGGCCGGCCGGCTCACTGCCGGTGGCGAGGAACGAGCGGCAGGCCTCGGTGGTGACGGTGAAGCCGGGCGGCACCGGCAGGCCCAGGCGGGTCATCTCGGCCAGGTTGGCGCCCTTGCCGCCGAGCAGGTCGGCCATGTCCCGGCCGCCCTCGGTGAACGCGTACACGTAACGGACCATGGCGGTGCTCTTCCTTTCGGCTGTGTCGGATCACGTCTCGAAGACGATGCGTGCCTTGAGCAACCCGGTGGCGACACAAGCGTGCACGTCTCTCCCGGCGCGACCGTGACAGCTCGGCCGGCGAGTACCACGCGGATCGGTGATTCCTCCGAACACTCAGCACGCCCGCGTCGTCCCGATAACCGAACGTGCGGGTCAGCGCGGCGCAGGTCCAGGGTGTGCCGGTGCTCGAGGAGGGCACAGGTGTCCGGGGAGAACCACGGCCCCCACGGTCCGTCGGCGGGGCGGCAGCGAAACCGCAGGCACAGCCTGTCCGGAAGGTTGACCAGCCCCTCGTTCACCACCTGCCGCCCCGCCACCCTCGACTCCAGACGGTGGCAGCGGCCGGCCGCGCAGGTTCCCGGGCAGCGCACCACCCCCGCTCGGCTCTCGGGCACCGCGCCGCGGGCGCACAGCGATTCACGCAACCGCTCGGCAGCGGGGTCGTATCCCCCGTACTCCCACGTCCACTCCGGCATCTGCCGCTTTCCCCCCTCGCCCTTCACGACACGTACCCGCGTGCCGCCCACATGACGGAACTCAGGCTCGCCGAGGGACGACGGCGACCGGGCACGAGGAGTAATGCAGCAGGGCGTGGGCGACGCGGCCGAGCTGCAGACCGAAGTGGCCGTGCCGCCGCAGAGCGCCGACGACGATCAGGTCGGCTTCGGTCGACGTGTGCAGCAGGACCCGGTGGGCAGGGCCTTCGACCGGCCTGCGTCGCACCTCGACCTCGGGATGCTCCCGTATCGCCTGGCCCAGCGCGTCGGTGAGGTTGGTCGCGGCGCGCTCCTCGTGGGCACTGGCGGCGTCATCAGCGAGGAGGGGGTGATCCACGTGCTTGTGAGCCGGGCTGCGCCAGGCCCGTACGGCGTCAAGGGCGGAGCCACGCGCCTCGGCCTCACGAAAGGCGAACCGCACGACGCCCTTGCTCGTGGCCGGGTCGCCGACCCCGACCGCCACCCGCCCGAAGAGGCCCTGTCGGTTCCGTTCCGCACCACGGACCACGAGCACCGGGCACACGGCACGGGCCGCCACTGTGAGGCTGACCGATCCCAGCAGCAGCCCGGCTATTCCGCCACGACCACGTGAGCCCGTGACCAGGGCATATGACTCACTCCCGGCGTGCAGCAGCGCGGACACGGCATCGTCGGGCAGCACGTCGCCCGACACCTTCACCTCGGGATTGCGGAGCCGGGCACGTTCGACGCCGGACGCGATGATGTGCTCCGCCATGACCTCTTCGGCGGGGCGATCGGTCCTGAGGGAGGGGAGGGCCGCCTCGTAGCGCTCCCACAGGGAGGCGTGGACGAGACGCACCGGCAACCCATGGCGTGCCGCTTCGTCCACCGCCCAGTCCAGTGCCTGAAGGCTGGAATCCGATCCGTCGACGCCCACGACCAGCGGGAGTGTCATGGTTTCCCTCACTTTCCTGCATGGCCACTGACAGATTTTCTGTCAACACCGTCGCACTGCCCGAGCCCCGCCGCGACATGCGGACCGCACCTGCGGTGCCTGTCGGTGGCTGGGGGGTCAGGGTCGGATGTCGAGGATGTCCGGCACCGGGCGGCGCGGGGTGTCGGGGCCCGGGGGGCCGTATCCCAGGCGCAGCACGAGCTGTGTGTGTCCCGTCCCGGACACGGGGTCGCGCAGCGGCCAGCGCAGGTCGCTCCATTCGAGGGCCTGGGTGGCGAAGGAGCAGGCCAGGCCCTCCAGGGTGGCCAGCAGCAGGACCCGTTCCATGGCCTGGCCGGCGCGCAGCCAGTCCTGTGGGCGGTCACGGGTGGTGCTGAGGACGGCCAGCTGGGGGGCGTGTTCGAACTCGGCGGTGCCGCGGCCGGGCACCGGCCTGCCGCCGGCGAAGTCGCGCATGGGTGCCTTGCCGCCGCGTTTGCGCGGCCCGAAGGCGGAGTCGGGCACCCCGTCGAAGGCGGTGTCCGCCGACGGTGCGGCGATACGGGTCCAGGCCGCCAGGTCCTGTTCGCTGCCTTGGTCGGTGAGGTTGCGTGTTTCGGCCTCCTCCAGCAGTTCCAGTACCTGGTGCAGGTGCCAGGGGGAGGGGAAGGCCAGTGTCGCCCCCTCCTCGCGGGCGGCGTCGGCCAGGGCCGTGCGCAGCTCCTGGGGGATCCTCGTCTCCTCGAAGGGGAAACGGCTGCTGTGCCGCCGATGGACCGCCGGATACAGTGCGGCGAGCGCGCGCTCCCCGTTGTGGGGGCCGGTGGGCCGCACGGTGGCGAGCAGCGCCGGGTCGCCGGAGTCGGGCAGCAGTCGGGTCGCCGGGTGCCATCCCTGGTGGGCCAGCGCGACCCGCAGGTTCAGCAGGGCGGCGCCGCCGCCCAGGTGCAGGGCGCGGCGGTCCGGGTCGGCGTGCGGCAGGAGGCGGTCGAGGTCCGCGCGCACGTGGAAGGTGTTGCTGCCGCGGAAGTAGCGAAAGCGCCATGGCTGTGCGTTGTGCATGGACGGGGCGGCGGCTGCGTCGTGCACGAGGGCCGTCACCCGCTCGTCCGGCAGTGCTTGCTGGTTCACAGGGGCCTCCTGCTCACTGTTCGGCCGGAGTGATGCGGCGTCCGGTGAGGCGTACGGGCCGGATCGCCACCCACATCTCGCGTTCGCCGCCGGCCCACGGGGTGGTGTGGGCGTGTTCGGTCAGGCGTCGCACCTCCTCGGGGGCGGTGACCCTGCGTGCGGGGCCGACGGCGAGCACGCTCCAGCCCTGGCTCATGGCCTCGTCCAGGTGATCGACCTCGAAGGCGATCTCGCTGCCCACGGCCGCCGCGGGCACCGAGCCGGCCGTGGTCCGAAAGGTGATCTCCTCGTCGAGGACCTCGTAGTTGACCGGGACCACCGCGGGCCCCTCGGGTGTGGTCACCGCCAGGCGTCCCACCCCGTGGGTGGACAGCAGGGTGCGGCAGTCCTGGGGGGCGAGGTCGTGGAGTTGGGGGTGCAGAAGTGCCGTGCCCCGGCCGGGCGGCATGCCGATGCCGCTGCCGCGCAGGGCCTGGACGCTGGTGCCCAGCGCCGCGGCCAGCCTGAAGAGAGTCGCCAGGCTGGGATCGGAGGGGCGTTCTTCGAGGTAGGCGAGGTAGCCCGGTGCCATCCGGGCGCGGCGGGCGGTCTCCTCCCGGCTCAGGCCCCGGCGTTGGCGTTCGGTGGCCACCCGCCGACCGATGTCGCCGGGGTCGGACGGGCCGGTGGACGGGGGCGTGCCGGCCCCGGCCTCGGTGCCGGGCTGGTGCCCGAGGTGCTTGATGTGGGCGTCGGGCCCGGGGAACAGGAGCGTCACCTCCTGGGTGTCCGACCAGCGCACGTCGTAGGGGGGTGTGCCGTCAGGGTGGTGGAGCCCGACGATCTCGCCGTCGCGTCGGGTGGCGCCGGTCGCCGGACTCTCGATGACAAGGTGATCGCCGAGGTGAGCTCGCATGAGCGCCGCCCCTTTCCTCACGGTATGGCTGTCTGCAAGATGCCACGCACACGGTGCGCGGGTCCCGCCGGAACGGGAGGACCGGGCACCGGCCTGCCGTGGCCGCCCGGACCGCGACAGGCCGGCCCGGCCCTCCTCAGTCCGTGATCTCGATGCGGTGCGGCTTGCTCTTCCGGGCCTTCGGGACGCGCACCGTGAGGATGCCGTTGGCCAGTTCCGCGGTGATGTGTTCGGGGTCGACGTTCGGCGGCAGGCTGGTGCGGTAGTCGAACTGCCCGACGTGCCGGGTCTGCCGGCGGAGCACCCCGGTGCGTTCCTTCTCCTTGATCTCGCCGCGGACGTCGAGCTCGCCGCCGCTGACCTCCACGCTGATCTGGTCCTTGTCCACGCCGGGGAGTTCCAGCTCCAGCAGGTAGGCGTCCTCGGTGTCCTCGACGGCGGTCGGCGGCGCCCACGCCGCGGCCGTGCCGGCCTCGGCGAGACCGCGGCCGGGGAAGGGGAAGGTGGCGTCCATGAGCTGTTCCATCCGGGTGCGCAGTTCCTCGAGCTCCCGAAGGGGTGTCCAGCCGGAGAGCGGGCCCCTGCCGCGGTGTGCGGGAAGCGTCATCGGTCATCCTCCTTGACTGGTGGACTGGCAGCGGATCCGGCCGCGGCCTGATCCGCTGCTTGCGAGGCCGGGTTCCCCGTTAAGCGTCGGGCCCACGAGGTTGTCCCGGCCGAGGCGCGGACCGCGGTCACCCCGGCCGGCCAGCGGCCGGCCGGCGGCCCGGCCCGGTCGCGCCCGTGCCCTCGACGTCGCGCTCGGCGATCTCCACCAGCTGCCGGCCCAGATCCTGCATGGCCCTGCCCGCCGCCAGCTCGTCACCGATCTCCGGCACCTCCCTGTCCGCCGGGTTTCGGTGCGCGGCCCCGCGGCCGGTGAGCACCGTGGTTCCGGTGTCGACCACCGCGCGGGCCTTCGTCGTTCCCCCCTCCTCGAAGAGATAGAGGCGAACCTTCCATTCCACGGTGTGCGACATCGCTCTCCTCCTCAGCTCGGTACGGACCGGTACGGCCCGGACATGGTTCGTTCGGACAACCCGTGCCGTGCGGCGGGCGCGCCCATCTGCTCCGCGATACGGCGCCGGACGCGGTCGGCGAGGACGCTCAGCCGCTCGGAGGGCGTGGCACGAGGTGCGACGGGGACCCGGATCCGCCGGGCGGCCGGCGGCAGTGCGGCCAGGTCGGCGGCGAACCTCTCCCGGCACTCGTCGAGCGCGGACCTGCCGCCGGTGCGCTGTCCGTTCCGCATCACCGTTTCCAGGAGCGGTGTGCCGTCGAGCGGTGGCCGCTCGTCGGCGAGACCGATCACGTCGGCACAGCCGGGACGACGGAACACCTGCTTCCGCCCGGGCGCCGCCACCTTCGCCGACGACAGCTTCATGACCGGTCGCCCGTCGTACTCCACCATCTTGTAGGCCGAGTCCAGATACGGCGCGTCGGCCGAGACCCCGATGCGCGTGCCGACCGCGTACACGTCGATCGGCGCCCCGGAGCGGACCAGGTCGTCCACCGCGTACTCGTCGAGACCGCCGCTGACGGTGATCCGTACGTCCGCGAGGCCCGCCTCGTCGAGGATGGACCGGGCCCGCACCGCCAGGGCTCCCAGATCGCCGCTGTCCAGGCGCACGGCGCATCCGGGCCCGCGGTTCAGGTCCCGCAGCACGCGCGCCGCGATGCGGACGCCCGCCTCGGTGTCGTAGGTGTCCACCAGAAAGGTCACGGGGCCGGGGTGGGCCCGGGCGAAGGCGCGGAACGCGTCTTCCTCGGTCGGGAAGGCTTCCACGTAGGAGTGGGCCATCGTGCCGACCGCGGGCAGGTCCATGGCCGTGGCCGCGGCCACGTTGCTGGTACCGGCGAAACCGACCATGGAGCCGAGCCGGGCGGCCTGGAATCCGGCCTGTGGGCCGTGGGTCCGCCGCAGGGAGAAGTCCACGACCGGGTGCCCGGCCGCCGCGAGCACACAGCGTGCGGCCTTCGAGGCGATCGCCGTCTGATGGCTGAGCTGGTTGAGCACGTACGTCTCGGCCAGCTGGGCCTGCGGCAGCGGAGCCGTCACCTCCAGCAGGGGCTCTCCGGCGAGCACGACCCTGCCCTCCGGCACCGCCCGCACGCTGCCGGTGAACCGCAGTCCGAGCAGGGGCTCCAGATCCCGCGGCGGGCGGTGCAGCGCGGCGGCGAAGGCGTGGACATCCTCCGGGTCGACACGCAGGCCGGACAGGTAGTCCAGGGCGGACTCCAGCCCCGCGGCGACCAGGAAGCCCCGCTCAGCAGGCAGATCGCGGACGAACAGGCTGAACGTCGCCGGGCCGGTCATCCCCTCCCGCAGATAGGACATGGCCATCGTCACTTCGTACAGGTCGGTGGTCGTCGCATCGGACATCAGCGCCACCTTCTCGGTCCCGTCCGGTTCTCCTGCGCGTCACCGGCGAACCAGCCGCTGGTCACGGTCGGGGGCTCGTGTGCGGTGAACTTCGGGTACTCATCGCCGGGCCTCCAGCGGATCGCCGGTCGCTTCGCCTCCCACCATCGAACGGCGGCAGGCCCCGAGCACAGGGCCGAAGGTCCCTGATGAGCGGTCCTTCAGGCAGCCGGGGCCGGCCCCGGCACGGCCCCCCGGGGGTACACGGTCATCTCTGCGGCACCACCACGACCGGACACGGTGCGTGATGCAGCAACGCGTGGTTGATCAGGCCGAGTTGCAGGCCGGGACGGGCATGCCGCCTGCCGGCACCGACGACGAGCAGATCCGCTCCCGCCGCGGCCTCCCACAGCGCCCGCCGTGCCGCCCCCTCGACCACCCGGCGCGTCACGGTGGTGTCCGGGTACTGCTTCGCGGGGCCGCGCAGAGCGTCGTCGAGCACCTGGGCCGGCGGGCGACGGTGCGTCTCGAGGGCGTACCACGGCCCGGGCAGAGGTTCGGCGAGTGCGCCGAGCGGCGCACTCCAGGCGTGTACCGCCACCAGTTCGCAGCGCCGTACGTGACCAGCGGTCCCCTGGAGGCGGTGGTCGTCCAGGCGCTGGCGGCCCCGCGCCCGCGGGGCACCGGCCAGGCCCCGGTCTTCCGCCGCCCGCCGCACTGACGGACTCCGGGGCGGTGCGGGCCCCGCCGTGTTGCCGGGAAGCCTGCCCAGGGCGACGGTGGACAGGAGGACGGCGAGGGAGGCATTCATGCGAGGACTCGTCTACCACGGGCCGGCACAGACCTCCTGGGACACGGTGCCGGACCCCGCGCTCGAGGCGGACACCGACGCGATCGTACGCGTCGACGCGACCACCCTCTGCGGAAGCGACCTGCACATCCGGCGGGGGGACCTCGCCGAGGTGAAACCGGGCACGGTCCTCGGCCACGAGGCCGTCGGCGAGGTGGTGGAAGTCGGCGGCGGGGTGCACACCCGGCGCCCCGGACAGCAGGTGATCGTGTCGTCCGTGTCGGCCTGCGGGCACTGCCCGCCGTGCCGCGACACCCGGTACGGACAGTGCCGCGGCGGCGGCGGGTGGCTCCTGGGCAACGTGGTCAACGGGACGCAGGCCGAGTTCGTCCGGGTGCCCTTCGCCGACCACTCCACGTACCGGCGGCCTCCCAGCCTCCCCCTGGACGAGGCGGTGCTGCTCGCCGAGCTGCTGCCCACGGCCTACGAGGTCGGGGTGCGCAACGGGCACGTGGGCCCGGGCGACACCGTGGTGGTGGTGGGCGCGGGTCCGGTGGGGCTTGCCGCCGTGCTCGTGGCCCGGCTCTACTCGCCGCGCCGGATCGTGGCGGTGGACCTGTCGCACGCCCGGCTGGCGGCCGCCGCCCGGCTGGGGGCCGATGCCGCCGAGCTGCCCGGGCGGGTGGTCGCCGAGCTGTCCGAGGGGCCCGGGGCCGACGTGGTCATCGAGGCCGCGGGCGATCCGGACAGCTTCGTCCTGGCGACGCGGGTGGTGCGCGCGGGGGGGGGCATCTGGCCAGCATCGGCATGCCCGGCAGGCCGGCCACCTTGCATCTGGAGGCGCTGTGGCGCAAGAACGTGACGATCAGCACCGGTCAGGTCGACACGTTCTCCACGCCGTGGCTGCTCGATCTGCTGGTCTTCGGGCGTCTGTCGGTCTCCTCGCTGGTCACCCACAGGTTCCGCCTGGAGCGGATGGAGGAGGCCTACGAGGTCTTCTCGCGCGGCCCGGAGACCGGTGCCCTCAAGGTGGTGCTGCATCGGGAGGTGCCGGCGCTGTCCCGGTAGCCGGCCCACCGGCCCGCACCGGGACGACAGAGCCCCACGCACCCTCCCTTTTTGTTTAGCGGCATGGTCTCTCCTTCACGCCGGTTCGCTCGACGGTCCGCCCGTCAGCTGGAACTTGACGTCGACGACCCCCTCGACGGCACGCACCGCGCGGGCGGCGACGGGCACCAGCGAGGTGTCCCGTATGCGGCCGGTGAGGGTGACGACGCCGTCGGAGACCTCCACCCCCACGGCCTCGAGCGGGGCCGGGAAGAGGGGAGCGACGACTTCCCCGCGGACCTCCCGGGCGAGCTCCTCGTCCGTCCGCAGAAAGACCTTCAGCAGGTCGACCCGGCTGATGACGCCCTCGAGCAGCCCTTCGGCGTTGACGACAGGCAGCCGCTTCACCCTGCGCTGAGCCATGATGCGGGCGGCCTCGGCCAGGGGGGCGTCGGCGTGGACGGTGACGGCCGGGGTGCTCATCAGCTCGCCGGCGGTCAGTGCCCCCGCCTTGGCCAGGTCGGGCAGGCGGCGCCGCTGCACGAACCGGTCGGGGTCGCTGTCGCGGAACTCCTCCTTGGGCAGCAGGTCGGCCTCGGAGACGACGCCGACCACCCGGCCCTCGCCCTCCAGCACGGGCAGGGCGCTGACCTTCCACTGCGCGATGAGTCGGACGATGTCCTTGAACGGGGCGTCGCGGCCGATGGCCACGACGGTGTGTGTCATCACGTCGCTCACGGTGTGCGGGCTGCCGTTCATGGGGTTCCCCTCGGGTGGTCAGGTGCGTGGATCAACTCGTGGCCCGCTGGGGGCCGGGCCTTCCGCGGCTGTGCGAGAGCGCCTTCCGGTCCAGGACGGCGGTTGTGCGACGGTCGGTCAACGTCGCCTTTCCGGAAAGACCGTGCGTCCCCATGACAGCGTGTGCCCGACCGGCGCGGGACGCCACAGGGCGGCCGGGCCCCCTCGGAGGGCCCTCCCGCCCCGCCGGCGCACTGCCTCGGCAGCGGCACTGTTCTGCGGTGTGGCACGGATCACGGGGTGCTCCGTCACCGGGAGCGGGGCACCGGCTCAGAGCCGGCGGATCCAGTTGTCGGCCACACCGTGCACAGCGGCCTGTCCGGCCGGCCGCATGCGGGTGTCGTCGATCCGGTACGACAGCTGGTCGACGACGGCGACGACGCCGTCGAGACGGCCCGTCACGCCGACCGCGACAGAGGCGTCGCTGCGCCGTTCCAGCCGACCGGTGAGGGTGACCACGCCGTCCTGGACGGTGACCGTGACGGCCTGCGGGGCCAGCCACAGCGTGTTGCCGAGGACCTCCTTCCGCACGTCGTGCTCGATGTCCTCGTCGGTGCGCAGGAAGACCCGGAGCACGTCGCGCCGGGTGACGATGCCGACGAGCCGGTCCTCCTCGTCCACCACCGGCAGCCGCTCGATGCCGTGCTCGGTCATGAGCCGGGCGGCCTCGGTGACCGTGGCGTCGGCCCGTACGGTGACGGCAGGGGCCGACATCACGTCGCCCGCCGTCCGTGCCCGGCTCTTGGCCGCTTCCCGGCGGACGCGGCGGCTCAGCTTCCGCAGCCGGTCCTTCCAGGCGCCGGCGGTACCGCCCGGCTCGGATGTGCGGGCCTGGTGGAGCATGAGGTCCGTCTCGGACATCACCCCGATGACCTTGTCGTCGTCGATCACCGGGAGGCCGCTGATGCAGTGGTTCCCGAGCGTGCGCACCAGTTCCTTGAAGGGCGTGCCGTATGCGGCCGTGACGACATCGGTGGTCATGACGGCACCGACCCTGGTGGCCTTCATCGCTGATTCCTCCTCGAACGGTTGGAAACCCCTCGGCACAGCCGATGCGAACTTCCCACAGAAGCTTGTGACTTCAGCATCCGGCGGACGGTCTGCCGGGCCCAGGGACTGAGCGGGCACGAACAAGGGCCGACCGGCCCTGCGCGCCTGTGGAAGCATCCGCCACCCAGGCGCGCACCGTGCGCCGGGCGCCCGCGGCGGGCCGAAGGTCCCCGGGAGGGGGCCCATGGCCCGCTCCCTCGCGCCGTGGCGCGTGGGACGGTGGTGGCGGGCGAGTGGCACCGCGCGCACGCGGCGGACGAAAGGCGGCGGACACATGACTCGATTGCCCTTGGTCGTGGGTGTCGACGGCTCGGATCCCAGCCTGCGGGCGGTCGACTGGGCGGTGGACGAGGCAGGCCGGCACGAACTGCCGCTGCGGCTGGTGCACGCCTCCCTCTGGGAGCGCTACGAAGGCCCCCGCCCGTCGCCCGGCCCGCCACACCCCTCGCCCCGGGCGACGGCCGAGCACATCACCGCCTCCGCCGCCGAACGCGCCCGCCGGCGCAACCCGCAGATCAAGGTCTCCACCGCGCTCTTCCCCGAGGAAGCGGCGCACGCCCTGCTGCGCGAAAGCGACAGCGCCTCGCTCCTGGTGACCGGATCGCGCGGCCGCGGGGAGTTGCAGGGACTGCTCCTGGGCTCGGTCGGGCTGGCCGTGGCCGCGCGGGCGCACTGCCCGGTGATCGTGGTGCGAGGCGACACGGCCGGCCTGGCCGGCACCCACGAGCGGATCCTGCTCGGCGCGGGGGACCCCGGCACGAGCGGTGAGGCGGTGCGCTTCGCCTTCCGTGAGGCCGAGGTGCGCGGGTGCGTCCTGGACGTCGTGCGCGCCTGGCGCTGCCCGGCCTACGAGACCCCCGGCCGCCCGGCGCCGGCCGGGGAGCCGGCGTGTCGGCACGAGGAGCAGGCCTGCGCCCTGCTCGACGAACTGCTGCGCGATGCGGGGGCCGCCCATCCGGGCGTCCGGGTGCGCCGGGCGACGGTCGAGGGCCCGGCCTCGAAGGTCCTCGTGCTCCGATCGGCCGCCGCCGACCTGGTGATCGTCGGGGCGCGGCGCCGCCAGGACCACTTCGGTCTCCGGCTCGGCCGGGTGAGCCACACCCTGCTGCACCACGCGCAGTGCCCGGTGGCGGTCGTACCGCAGCGGGTGTGACGGAGAACCCTCGGAGGAGAACCGTCAGAAGGGGGACCACCGCCGAGGGTGCCCTGTGGCCGGACCCCATGCCTCTGGGCTTGCCCGGCCTCCGGTGAGGACCCGGTGGCCCTTCCCCGGGCGCCGCTTCCCGCGTGACGCTGGTGGCGGAGGAGAAGGCCTTGTTCTGGAGGTGCATGTCCTGTGGTCGCCGGTGTCTGAGGGCGGCGTCCGGGGCGGAACTGCTGGTCGTCGGCCACCGCCTCACCGACCGGCCGGAGGTGCCGCGCACCGGCCCGGTCGCCCATACCGTGATCCGGCAGGCCGCCTGCCCCGTGACCGTCGTACCCCACTACCGGACAACCGGAGGTGGGGGTCGGCAGGGCTGACGTTTTCTGCGCGTGCGGCTACCGAACGCCCTCCTCACCATACTGGGGCGGGAGCGAGGGGAGAAAGACGATGGGCGACGGGCACGACCACCGGTTGCACTTTGTCCGGGCGGTGCGGCTCTTCGGAGGCTTGCCGGAGGCCGCACAGGAACGGGTCGCGTCCGCGGCGGTGACGCGTCGGTACCGGCGCGACGAGCGCATCTACGGCCCTGGGGACCGCACCGGGTTGTTCGTCGTGCACCGCGGGCTGGTGAAGGTCTATCGGATCACCGAGTCCGGGAACGAGCAGCTGATCCGGCTGATGTCACCGGGGGACTTCCTCGGCGAGACCGCGCTTCTCGCGGACACGACCACCGATCACTTCGCGGTCGCGCTCCAACCGAGTGAGCTCTGCGTGATGGACCGGGCGCGCTTCACCAGGCTGCTTGGGCAGCATCCGTCGGTGGCGGTGGAGATGCTGCAGACGGTGTCGGGCCGACTGGGAACGGCCGAGGAGATGGTGTCCGCGCTCAGCGGGAAGTCGGTCCGGCAATGGCTGGCCCAGCAACTGCTGCACCTGGCGGACGAGGCCGGTGGCGCGGACTTCCGGTTGCCCACGACCAAGAAGGAGCTGGCCTCCTACCTCGGCACCACCGCGGAGACGCTGAGCCGCCGGCTCGGCGCGCTGCAGGAGGCCGGAGTCATCCGTCTCGGGCCGCGCCGGCAGGTCGAGGTCCTCGATCCGGAAGCGTTGCGACGGGTCGCCTCGACTTGAGGAGGACGATGCCTCGCAGGACGCCGACCGGCAGGTAGGGCTGTCGCCAGCTGCGGCTGTCGCTCGACCGGGCGCGGTTGTCGCCGAGCAGGAGCAGATGGCCGTCCGGGACGTCGAAGCTGCCGGACCGCCCGCCCCGCCAGATGACGTACGGCTCGGACAGCCGCTCGCCGTCCACCCAGACCTCGCCGGCGGCAACGTCCACATGCTCACCGGGGAGCCCGATCACGCGCTTGACGATCACACGGGCCAGCTCGGCCGAGTGGACCACCACGATGTCACCGCGCTGGACCGGTCGGGAGACGCCGGGACGCCGGGTCAGCAGCCGCCGACCCGGCGTCAGGGTGGGCGTCATGGAATCGGACTCGACCATGGTCACGAAGCCGAGCCGGCGCCGCGCCACCAGTCCTACGGCCACGGCCAGCAGAGCTGCGGCCACGGCGACGGCGTGCTCCATGACTGCTCCCCCTCAGTGCCCGTGCCCGGCATGGGCGTCCACGTGGTCGTGGTCGTGTCCCTCGGCGAACTTGAAGAAGCTCACGTAGGCCTCGATGTAGGACCGGCCCGCGTCGACGTCGTGCACGTCGTACCCCCGGCGCTCGAGCACCTTCGCGAACCTGCGCTCCAGCTCCGGCCGGCGCTCGGCGGGAACCAGGCCGGCCAGGGGACGCAGGTCGCCCTGCTCGATGCTCCGATCGGCGGCAGCGACCTTCTCCTCGACCGGCGCGCCCGCCGGCTGGAGGCCGGTGAAGGCCGCGCCTTCGCCGGCCCGGTGGATCCGGACCAGGTTCTCCAGGAACCAGCGGTCGGCCACCTCCTGTGCCTCGGGGCCGAGCTTCCGGGCCGCGAGACTGCGCTCGAACACCTCACGCAGCTCGGTCCCCCCGTCGGGGGTGACCCACTTCAGAGCGTGATCGAGGTCGGCGGACTCCAGTGCCTTCACGCCGTCCTTCGCCGTGGGGCCTTCCATGGTGTCGCAGTGGGCGTCGGCCGGCTGCGGCCAAAGCACCATCACGGCCAGAGTCACCGCGAACACCGCGATGATGAGCAGCTCGTTCATTGTCTTTCCCCTTCCGGGTCATCGGGTCGGACACGGAGATTCGTGTACCGAAGTTCGTGGGTCGGTCAGAGCTGGGTGCCCACCATCAGGCCGATGCCGTAGGTGATGGCCATCGCCGCGAGCCCGCCGCCGACGATGCGCGCCACCGCGCGGAGCTTGTCCGCGCCGCCCAGATGGGCCGAGACCGATCCGGTCGCCGCCAGGGCGATGACCACGGCCAGGACCGTGACCGGCACAGCGACAGACCTCGGAGTCAGCAGCATCGCGAGCAGCGGCACCAGCCCGCCGAACACGAAGGTGATCATCGACGACAAGCCCGCGTGCCAAGGGCTGACCAACTCGTCGGGGTCGATGCCCAGCTCGAGGCGGGCATGTGCGGTCAGCGCGTCCTTCTCGGTCAGCTGCGCGGCCACCGATCCGGCGAGGTCGGCGTCGATGCCCGTTGCCTGGATCAGCCCCGTGAGCTGCTCCAACTCCCCTGCAGGATCGGCCTGCAGTTGGGAGCGCTCATTGGCCAGCTCGGCCAGCTGGGAGTCGCGCTGACTCGACACCGAGACGTACTCACCCACTGCCATCGACAGGGCGCCGGCCACCAGGGCAGCGACACCGGCGGCCAACAGCGCGCTGTTGCTCACCGCCGCACCGGCCACGCCGACGACCATGCCCGCGGTGGAGACGATGCCATCGTTGGCACCCATCACCCCGGCACGGAGCCGGTTCAAACGACTGGAGATCCGTTCGCTCTGGCTTTCCTCGAAGACCTCCTCGTCCGTCGGACTGCCACCCATCACGCCCACCTCTTTCCTGACCTCGGTAGCCATGGGACCGTTCGTCCTGACCTCAATGTCGCACCAAAGCGCGGAGCGATCCTTGACGCCGGTCAAGAGGCGGTGCGCCTCCTTCTCGTAGGACGAGGACGAAAGTCCCGGCACAGCGCGTTGAAGCAGGAAGCCTCCGGAAAAGGGCGGCCGATCCAGGCCGGAATCCCTGGACCTCAGGCCGGGGAGCACGGCAACCTCCGGGTATGGATCTTCGCGAAGAACTTCCGAGCGACAGAGAGTCAGTGCGGGACCTCCATCTGCGGGCGTTCGGTGACCACGGCCTTGTCGTGGCCGACCTGGTCGATACTCTGCGGGCCACCCTCACGCCCGCGAACGGTCTCTCGCTGGTCGCCGAGCACGAGGGACAGATCGTCGGGCACGTCATGTTCACCCGCAGCCTGCTCGACGCCCCCCGGCGACTGGTCGAGGTGCAAGTGCTCAGCCCACTGGCCGTCGTGCCCGAGCGCCATAAGCGCGGTATCGGCTCGGCCCTGGTCCGACACGGACTGAGGGCGCTCGCCGAGCGAGCCGTCCCCCTCGTCTTCCGGAGGGCGATCCGGGCTACTACGCTCGTTTCGGATTCACCCCCGGTGCTGACCAGGGCTTTCGAAAACCATCCTTGCGTATTCCCGACGGTGCCTTCCAGGCCGTCAGGCTCCCGGAGTACGAACCATGGATGACAGGGACACTGGTCTATGCGGAGCCGTTCTGGCGGCACGACGCGGTCGGCCTCCGTAACCCCAGCGCGTAGCGCCGCGAGGGAACGCCTTTGTCATGACGTGACGCGCCGTTCGGACGCTGGTCCGGATGGCGCGATGTCGCCAGGCTGTGCGGACGGCAGAACGAGTACGCGTCCGCGAGAGCGATGACCGCTCAGAGGTTGGAGTCGAGCGCCGGGAATCCGTCCGGAAGGTCGGCGGCAGGCTCGTTGCTCAGCGTGCCCGACAGGTCGCAGTCCAGCCCCAGGGTGTACGCCGCCATGGAGATCGAGCCGGCGGCGTGGCCGTCGACCAGCAGGTCGAGCGGCTGGGTGTCGGCCAGGCCGGCGATGTACAGGAGCGGCACATAGTGGTCCGGCGTCGGCACCGCGTGGCCGAAGTCCGCATGGGCGTCGAGCGCCGCGACCCCGGTCGGGTCCGTCTGGAGGGTCTCCCGTGCCACGTCGTCGAAGCGGAGGGCCCAGTCGTACCCACGGTCCGGTTGCCGGAAGTCGACCGCCCGGAGGTTGTGCACGACGTTCCCACTCCCGATGATCAGCACACCCTCCTCCCGCAGCGGTGCGAGCCTGCGGCCCAGCCGCATGTGGTGGTCGAAGTCCTTGAACGCGTTCAGGGACAACTGCACCACCGGGATCGACGCGTCGGGGAAGGCGTGCATCAGCACCGACCACGTGCCGTGGTCGATTCCCCAGCTGTCGATGTCCTGCCCCACCCAGGTCGGCTTCACCACGTCCGCCACCATGTCCGCGACGTCGGGTGCGCCCGGAGCGGGGTACTGCACGTCGAACAGTTCCTGCGGGAACCCGTAGAAGTCGTGGATCGTGCGGGGCCGCGGCATCGCGGTGACCGCGGTCGCGTTGGTGTACCAGTGCGCGGAGATCACCAGGATCGCCCGGGGCCGCGGCACGGACGCACCGAACAGCCGCCACGCCTCGGTGTAGCGATTCCGCTCGAGCGCGTTCATCGGGTTGCCGTGTCCGAGGAACGCGGCCGGCATCGTCCTGCTGTTCACGGAGACTTCCCTTCGCCGAAGGAGGGGGACGAACGACCTCAGCCTCGCACCTCATGAGGCACGGTGTCCGATCGATGATCGGAGGAGCCTGAACGCGGAGCCCCCGCGGTGCGTACGTGACGGTGGGAACTTCGCCCGAGGCCCGGGTCCGCCGCGCGAGCGGCCGACGAAAAGCGGCTACCCGGACGAAGGGGCATGATGCCGGGCAACTCTGCAAGGTCGTAGTGGGGATGCACAGAGACAAGACGCATGGGGATGCAGGCGCTGCTCACCGAAGACGACGAGACGATCGCCGAGCCGTTGATCGAGGGACTGTGGAACTGCGGCCTGCCGGTCACCTGGGTCACCACGGGTACGGAGGGGCTCCCGGGGCCGTTCGGGGATGTCGTCCTGCTCGACCCGGGGCTGCCGGACATGGACGGCATCGACGTCTGTCGTGGGATCCCGCGGGTTTCGGACGTTCCTGTCATCATTCTCATCGCACGCGGCGCGGAGAGCGACAAGGTGCTCGGTCTGGAGCTGGGCGCGGACGACTATCTGGCGAAACCGTTCTCCCTTCGGGAGCTGGTCGCCCGCATCCGCGCCGTCTCTCGCCGCACCCGGCGCCCCGGAACCACGCCGGGAACCATGGCGGGAGGGGACGCCCCGGGGGCGTACGGGCAGCGGAAATGGTGTACGGGCAGCGGGAAACGGAGCCGCCGGCCGCCCCCGCCCACGGGCCCCCCGCCCACGGGCCCCCCGCCCACGGGCCCCCCGCCCACGGGCCCCCGCCCACGGGCCCCCCGTCTCCGGCCCCCCGGCCCGGCAGCGGCGGCCGAAGACTTTCCCGCAGCCGGTGACGTGCCCGGCACACTGGTGGTCGACCGCCGTACGCGGCAGGTGTGGGTGGGCCAGTCGCAGGTCGCGCTGACCTTGAAGGAGTTCGAGCTGCTGGCGCCGCTGTGTGAGGACCCCGGGGCGGTCTGCTCGCGCCGGCGGATCCTTGAACACGTCTGGGACCCCTACTACGAGGGCGCCACCAAGACACTCGATGTCCATGTGTCCACGCTGCGCCGGAAACTGGGCCACCCGGGCTGGATCCAGACGTTGCGCGGTGTGGGGTTCCGGCTCGCGATGCAGGCACCTCCTCCCGAGCCGACCGGTCGTTCGCGGGGTTACGCGGGTGCCTCCGACGGCGCCTTCCCGTGACCCGCCGTCTGCTGCTCACCTACCTGAGCATCGCCGCCCTGGTGCTGCTCTGCCTGGAAATACCTCTGGGCTTCGTGTACTCCCGCGCCGAGCGGGACCGCGTGATCAACGCTGCCCGCGAGGAAGCAGCTTCGTTGCCGGCCTTCGCCGAACTGTCCCTGGCTGCCGGACGGGAGGAGCAGGACCTGCCCCGACGCGTCACGGAATGCGCCGGGCGCATCGGCGGCCAGATTGCCGTGATCAGCCGCTCCGGCAGCCTCATCGCCGCTTCCCTCCCCTGTCCGAGCAGGAGGCGCGGGAGCTGATGGGGCGGCCGGACGTCGCCGCGGCCCTGAACGGCACCGGTTCCGCCGACGTGCGCACCTCCGGGATCGGCGGCGTACGGTACCTGTCCGTCGCCGCGCCCGTGGGCCATGCGACCCCGCCCGACGCCACCGTCCGCATCTCCGTGCCCACCGACACCGTGCACGGCCGCGTCCACCAGGCGTGGTTGCTGCTCGTCCTGGCCGGCCTCGCAGTGCCGGCCGTCGTGGCCGGTTTCGCGTTCGCCGTCGCCCGGTGGGCCGCACGCCCCATCCGCGAACTGCAGCGGGCCGCCGTCCGTCTCGCCGACGGCAGCCTGCCCGGACCGGTCGCCGTGACCGACGGGCCACCGGAGATACGCAGTCTGGCCGCCACCTTCAACCAGACCGCCGCCCCTCTGGAGCACCTCCTGGCCTCCCCGCGTGCGTTCGCCGGTGAAGCCTCCCACCAGCTCAAGACCCCGCTCGCCGCACTGCGACTGCGCCTGGACAACCTCGAGCCGGCCGTCGCGCCCTTCGGCCAGGCGTCCCTGACCGCGGCGCTCACCGAGACCGACCGGCTGGCGCGTCTGGTGGAGGGCTTGCTCGCGAGGGCCGGCCTGGAGGGGGTGGCCACCCCCGGGACGTGGTCGATCCGGTTTGAGAAAAAACCCGGTCAGGCCAGGGAACCCCTGATTTTCCGGTGCCATCGCCCATCGGGATCAGCGCGGTGAGCGTCCCCGTGACCGGGTGCCGGCGGGCTCCGACCGCGGGGAGTGCGGTCCTCGCGGTCCACCGGAGCCTGCTGCGTGTCTCCGCCGGTCCCTCGGGCACTCGGCCTGACAACCGGGATCAATGAGGAGAGAGAGCATGCAGTTGTCATTCTTGGGACCACTTTTCGACCGCCCCGGCCCGTGGGCCACGGTGTACTTCGATGCCGCGCAGAACGACGAGTCGGGGGCGAAGCGGCGCGAGCTGTCAGTACGGGAAGCCTGCCGGACCCTGGAGGAGGAGGGCGCCGACGCGGCCACCGTCCAGGCGGTGCGCAGGGCCCTGACGAACATCGGGCCCGCGGAAGACCCGGCGGGCCGAGTGATCTTCGCCACCGGAGGAGAGGTGGTGCTCAGCCATCGTCTCTCCCGGTCGCCGCAGAGCCAGATCGCCTGCTGGGCCGCGCTCCCACGACTGACGCCGCTGCTGGAGCTGTCCAGCCAGGATCCGGACTGCCTGGTGGCGTACATCGACCGGACCGGTGCCGACTTCCAGCTGCGCGGGGCGGCCGGACCACAGGATGCCGGGCAAGCCGAGGGGCGACAGTGGCCGGTTCACCGTACGGCCTCGTCGGACTGGTCCGAGCGGCACTTCCAGCTCAAGGTCGAGAACACCTGGGAGCACAACGCCGGGGAGATCGCTGCAGCGCTGGCCTCGGCGTACGAGGAGTGCGGCGCCGACCTGGTGGTTCTGGTCGGTGACCCCCGCGAACGGCCCGCCGTGCACGAAAAGCTCCCTGAAGCGGTCCGCGAGGTCACGGTGGAGACGGAGCACGGCGGCCGGGCCTCCGGTTCGTCCTCTCCCGCCCTGGAGGAGGCCATCGAGCGGGCACGGCGGCAGTACACACGTCGTCGCCTCGATGAGGTACTCGACCGCTTCCACGCCGGACGGGTGGGCACCGACCGGCGGACGGACGCGGTCGAAGGTGTCCCGGCCCTGGTCGAAGCTGCCCGGGAGCACCGCATCGACACACTGCTGATCCGGCCCGACGGGCCGGAGCTGGGCCGGGAGACGTGGGTGGGCTACGAACCCGATCAGCTGGCGGTACGCCGGACCGACGCGCGCAGCCTGGGCGAGAACGCCCCGGTTCCCGTACGCGCGGACGACGCGCTGCTGCGGTCGGCCGCCGTCACGGCCGCCGATGTACTGATCGTCCCGCCCTCGGACGAGGACGGCCCCGACGTTCCGGCAGGCGGCCTCGGCGCCCTGTTGCGCTGGACGTACGAGCCGACCCCGGCTTGACGAGGACCTACGTGACCTGGACGCGTCCCGCAGGGGCGGTGCCGTGGTCTGCCCTTCCGCTGCCGACCCTCTCCGCCCGCTCGGCGCCGGGCCGTCGGGGCGGAGCCCGCATGCGGCGGGCCGGGGCCGGAGAGGGACGCCGTTGGCGCGCAGCACCTCGCGGACGTCCAGGCTCAGGGGGAAGACCTCGTGATTGCGGTCCTCGCCCTGTTCGTCCCACGCCCGCTGCTCGGCTTCGGCGGCCATGCGGTCCTCGGCGCAGACGCGCTCGGTGAAGCGTCTGCTGAACGGCCGAGCCAGGGGGAGCGCGCCGGGAATCGCGGGTTTCTCGATCACGAGCAGGTCGGAGGCGTGACACGTGCGCCGCGCGGCGTCCTGGGGCGCGTACGCGTCCCAGAGGCGGAAGGCCGGCCGTTCGGCGCCCTCGGGAGCAGGTCGAGCGTCTGGTACGGGTACAGCGCGACGGGTACCGGAAACCCGGGTTCGCCCCGGCGCGCCGGAGGCCGCCCGCCCCGGACCCCGCCCAGCGGGTCCGGACGGGTGAGGGGTCAGCGGTCCTGGGAGAGGCGCAGGAGGTCGGCGAAGGTGCCGGCGGCGTGGACGAGGTCGTCGTAGGTGCCCTGTTCGGTGAGGCGGCCCTGCTCCATGACGACGATGTGGTCGGCGATCCGGGTGTTCTCGAGGCGGTGGGTGACGACGATGGTGATGCGGTCACCGGAGATCGCCTTGATGCGCTCGAAGATGCCGTGCTCGCCCCGCGGGTCCATCTGCGAGGTGGGTTCGTCCAGGATCAGGAGGGACGGGCGTCGGTACAGGGCGCGTGAGCAGGCCAGGCGTTGCCACTGGCCGCCGGAGAGCTCGGCGCCGCCGAAGATCTCGCGGGCGAGGAGCGTGTCCAGACCGGCCGGCAGGTCCTCGATCGCCTCGCGCATGCCCACCGCGTCGACGGCATCCCACACAGGCCCGTCGTCGTGGGTGCGAGGCTGGCCGAGTGTCACGTTCTCCCGTGCCCGCAGGGGCCATTGGGCGAAGATCTGCGGGACCAGACCGGTGCGCCGCCAGACGGTGGCCGGGTCGGCGCGGGCGATGTCGATGCCGTTCCAGGTGACCCGGCCCTTGTCCGCGAGGTAGATGCCGGTGATCAGGCGGGTCAGGGTGCTCTTGCCGGAGCCGTTCACGCCGACGACGGCGAGGATCTCGCCGCGGCGCAGCGTCAGGGAGACGCCGTCGACGGCGGGCTTGGCCTTCCCGGGATACTGGTAGGTGACCTCGTCCAGCCGGATCTCCTCGACCGGGGCGTCGACGCGCAACCGGCCCCGTTCGGGCGCCCGTTCGGTGGCGTCGTCGACGAAGGCCTGCATGTCACCGAGGTACAGGCTCGTGTGGAACACCGCCGCGCCGTTGATGACGACCTGGGACAGTGACGCCAGCGTCGTCTGGACGGCGACGACGGCCGTGGCGGCGATGGCCGGCGCGATCCGGCCGGTCACGGCCAGCCAGGCGAGCGCACCCCAGGTGGCGGCGAGGAACGCCCCGCCGGCCAGGGAGGAGAACAGCGCGATCCGCAGGGTCCGGGGCGCGGCGGCCAGGGTGCGCCGGTCGACCCGCTCGGACAGCGCGCGGTACCAGTGGAGGAGATAGTCGGTCATGCCGTTGGCGCGGACCTTGTCCCCGTACTTCGGCGTCGTCGCCCACCAGCGCGTCATCCCGCGGACGTTGCGGTCCGCGACGTTCGCGTAGTGGATCTCGTAGTCGACCCGGGCGGTGAGGACCGCCCCCACGCCGGCCGGGGCCACGGCCAGGAGCAGCAGGGGCAGCATCAGCGGGTTGAGGACGGACAGGACCCCGCTCGCGGTGACCATCCGGATCAGCGCGGACATGAAACGCTGCGCGTCCATGACCATGACGTGCGCGCGTGTCACACCCATCTCCGCCGCTTCCTGGCGGTCGGAGAACCCGTCCACCGCGTACGCGGTCGCCTCCACCCGGCAGACGGCCTCGACCAGCGCGGTGTCGGTCTCCGTCACCAGCCGGGGCGTGACGCGCCGCTCGGCGTACGCTGCCACGGCCACGGAGACCCGGGTCACGGCGCCGGCCGCGGCCACGACGACAAGCGCCCAAAGCGCGTCGCGCAGGCGGTCGGAGACGGACCCGGCCGCCAGGAGGGAGCTCATCGCCCTGGCGGTGGCCGTGAGCAGCACCGCGGCGGAGACTCCCGTGATCAGTTGGCAGGCGAGGAGCATGAGCACGGCACGGCGGTCGATCCTCCACGCCATGGCGGTGATGCGCCGCAGGACGGCGGGAAGCTGCGAGCACAGGGCGCGGAAGCCGATCTGGCCGAGCGGATTCACGGCGTACTGCCCCGAGTACGTGATCTCGGCGGGCGGCGGGGGTGTGACGGCGGTGGTCGTGCTGCTGTGGTCGGAAGTCGAGGTCAACTGCCCATCTCCCTGCGGTCGGTGAGGAAAAGCGACGGCACGGGAGTCAACGACGGGGGTGACGCGGTCGAACACACGTGTTTCGGACGAAGCGGATTCCGTACGCGGGCGCGGGAGGCGGGAGCGCGGGACGCGCGCGTCCGTGGGAGGCAGGGGTGGGGGAGGGGCGGGCCGATGGCCGAAACGCCGCGGCTGATACCCCTGTGACGGAAGAGTCCTCCGGTGGGCCCGTTCAGCGCAGGAGCAGTTGGGCGATGGCGAAGGTGCCCACGACGACGATGAAGGTCCGCAGGGCGGGCGCGGGGAGCCGGCGCCCCACCTTCGCTCCGACCTGCCCGCCGATCGCCGAGCCCACGGCGATGAGGAGAACGGCCGTCCAGTCGTAGTCGGCGACGAAGAGGAAGAACAGGGCCGCGATGCTGTTGACGAGGGCGGCGAGGACGTTCTTGACGGCGTTCAGACGCTGGAGGGTGTCATCGAGCAGCATGCCCATCAGGGAGAGGTAGATGATGCCCTGAGCCGCCGTGAAGTAGCCGCCGTAGACACTGGCGAGGAGGATCCCGCCGAAGAGGACGGGACCGCCGTCGGTCCTGGTGATCGTGCCCGTGCGCGCACGGCGCCGCTGGACGACGGCGGAGATGCGGGGCTGCAGCACCACGAGGACCAGCGCCAGCGCGACGAGAACGGGGACGATCGTCTCGAAAGCGGTCGCGGGGAGGGTGAGCAGCAGCACCGCTCCGGTGAACCCGCCGGCCGACGCGGCGACGCCCAGCCTCAGGACGAGGCGGCGCTGGCCCTTGAGCTCCTTGCGGTAGCCTATGGCGCCGCTGAGGGACCCGGGGATCAGCCCGAGGGCGTTGGACACGGTGGCGGTCACCGGTGGCAGCCCGGTGGCGAGCAGGACCGGGAACGTGATCAACGTCCCCGAGCCGACGATCGTGTTGATGCTGCCGGCGCCGACCCCGGCAGCGAAGACCGCCAGTGCCTCCCAGATGGACAAGGCCGTCTCCTTCACGATCGGTGAGCCGCCTCCCCGCCCGGAAGGTCGAGGGGCCGTACCGATCATGCACGAAGCTCCTCCGCCGGCCGACGGGGGCTGCCCGGACCCGAGGCCGGGCCCTCTCGGCGCGCGGGCAGTTCACAGGCCCGCCGCGTGGTCGGGGATGTAGGTCTGGAGGTCACGCGGCGGCCGCTGGTATCCGGTGGACGGCGGGCGCTCCGGCAGTTCGATGACCGGGGGTGCCACCTCCTGGTAGGGCACGGTGTCCAGCAGGTGGGCGATCATGTTCAGCCGCGCCCTGCGCTTGTCGTCGCTCTCCACGATGTACCACGGCGCCTCGGCGATGTCGGTGTGCACCAGCATCGTGTCCTTGGCACGGGAATAGGCCTCCCAGCGGGCGATCGACTCCAGGTCCATGGGAGACAGCTTCCAGCGCCGCAGCGGATCCTCCAGCCGCTTGCGGAAGCGCGCCTGCTGCTCGGCGTCGCTCACCGAGAACCAGTACTTGCGCAGCAGGATCCCGTCCTCCACCAGCATCCGCTCGAAGATCGGGCACTGGCGGAGGAAGAGCTGGTACTCCTGCTTCGTGCAGAAGCCCATGACCCGCTCGACGCCGGCGCGGTTGTACCAGGACCGGTCGAACAGAACGATCTCGCCAGCAGCAGGCATATGTTCGACGTAGCGCTGGAAATACCACTGGCCGCGCTGGCGTTCGGTCGGTTTGGGCAGGGCCGCGATCCGTGCCACGCGCGGGTTGAGGTGCTCCGATATCCGTTTGATGGTGCCGCCCTTGCCCGCCGCGTCCCGCCCCTCGAAGACGACGACCAGCCGGGCACCTTCCGCCCTCACCCACTCCTGGAGTTTGATCAGCTCCGTCTGCAGCCGCAGCAGCTCGCTCTCGTACACCGCACGGGACAGCTTCACCGCCTTCTTGTCGGCCATGCCGCCTCCACCGCCCGGTGACCCGTGCCGTCGATGGTCGGGTCACTCCGTCCAGGGTCGAACACCAGAACGCCACCGTACTGACCGGCGACGGACCGCGCATCCGGCAGGCCGGCCCGGCTACGGGCCGTGCCCCGCCCGGCCCGGCGTTCCGCACGCGACCCGCAGGGGGCTCAGAGCAGGGTGCGCCAGTACGGTCAGAAGCGGGTGAGGACGAGTACGGCGATCACGCCGTACCAGGCCGCCGAGCAGCATCCAGTGGGTGTCCCGGACGACGTCCAGCACCCTTCGGGGGCGGGGAGGATTCCCTGGTCCAGGCAGTGCACGGTGACGTACCAGAAGAGGGCGGTGGTGACGATCCAGACCACGGCGCAGTAGGGGCAGAGCTTGTTGAGTGAGTGCAGCGACTGAGCGATCAGCCGGTGGACGAAGACCATCCCGGCCAGCGCCCCGGCGCCCAGCGCGAGCCAGAGCCCCGGTGGAAGCGGGCACCGCTGAGGGCGGCGACACCCAGCGCGGCACAGGCGGCGGGCGCACGCCACCCCGGGGCCGGGAGCGCACCGGGTAGGCGCGGGAGGGGCGCGCACACCGCCGTGTCGCTGCCGTCCGGTTGCTCCGGGCCCGCGAAGATGGGGGTTTCCGGCCGATGACCCGAGGGCGGAGTGATGTGCTGGAGTGCGGAGGCCGACCTCGTGGCGGGGGTCGGTGTCGCGGTGGTCGGCGCGGCCTGCGTGGCGCGGGCGGACCGCGCTCGTGATCTTCCGCTGGCCGCGCTGCCGCCGCTGCTTGGTGTGCATCAGATGATCGAGGCGGCGGTCTGGGCCTCGGACGGCGGGACTGGTCCGGCCGTCCTGCTCTGGGCGGTCGTCGCCCTGCCGCTCCTGGCGCTCTGGGTGCCGGTGGGCGTGTGGTGCGCCGCGCCGCGGCGCGCACTGATCGTGCCGCTCGCCGCCGGCGCCGTGACGGCGCCGGTCCTCGGGTACGTACTCGCCACACGCCCGGTGCGGGCGGAGATTCGCGGACACACCATCGGTTACGTGCTGGACCTGCCGCACGCTCCGCTGCTGGTCGTGGGGTACCTGGTGGCCACGGTCGGCTCGCTGCTGCTGTCCGGCGCCCGCGGCCTGCGGGTGCTGGGCACCCTGGCCGCCGCGGGCGCGCTGGTCTGCTGGGCGTTGTGGCGGTTGGAGTTCGTCTCGACCTGGTGCGCGTTCGCCGCCCTGTGCTCGCTGGCCCTCTTCGGCTGGGTACGCGGCCGCCGCCCGGCGCGGGCCGGCCCGGGTGAAACTCCCTACGCCCCGAAACCACCGCCGGTCACCCCGGCGGCCGCGCCCGGTGGCCGTGGATCCCGTCCAGCCCCAGGGGTGCGGGCGGCGGGAGCGGGGCGCTGTGGTCGGCCCGGAAGGACTGGAGCAGGCAGGCCCCTGCTCGCCCCCCGTCGGCCGCACGTGCGGCCGACGGGGGAGGTCGCCAGGAGCCGCCGCCGGATGCCAGGGGCACCCGGCGGCGGCGGGCGTGACCGCCGGTGAGCCGTCCGGGTCAGGAACCGGACAACTCGTCACGGAGCGTGCGGGCCGCGGTGACGAGGTCCTCCAGCAAGGCGCGGGTCTCGGGCCAGGCGCGGATCTTCGGGTCGCAGTCGGGGTCGACCCACAGCCGTTCGGCGGGGATGGCCCGCAGGCCGGTGCGCACTTACGACGCCTCCCGCCCGGCGGACGGGGCGAACCAGCTGCACCCGCCGGCCTACGCGGCCGTGGGCGGGTGGGTGCCCTGGGTGCCCCCGGGTGGTGGGATCCCACCACCCGGACCGGAGGGAAGCAACGGGACGTATAGTCACCGCGTGACGACCACCAGTCCGCCGGTCACCCTCGACGACGTCCGTGCCGCCGCCGAACGGCTCGAAGGCGTCGTCCACCGCACGCCGGTCCTGCGCTCCCGCACCCTGGACGCGCTCGTCGGCGCCGAGGTCCACCTGAAGTGCGAGAACTTCCAGCGGGTGGGCGCCTTCAAGTTCCGCGGCGCCTACCACGCGGCCTCCCGCCTCACCCCCGAGCAGTTGTCCCGGGGTATCGCCGCCTACTCCTCGGGCAACCACGCCCAGGCCGTCGCCCTGGCCGCCCGGGAACTCGGCACCACCGCCGTCATCGTCATGCCCGAGGACGCCCCGCCGTCGAAGCGGGCGGCCACCGAGGCGTACGGCGCGGAGATCGTCACGTACGACCGGTACACCGGCGACCGTGTCGCCGTCGCCGAGGCCCTGGCCGCGGAGCGCGGCCTGGCGCTCATCCCGCCCTACGAGCACCCGCACGTCATCGCGGGACAGGGTACGGCTGCGCTCGAACTCCTCGAAGAAGTGGGGGAGTTGGACGTGTTGCTCGCGCCGGTCGGTGGTGGCGGGCTGATCGCCGGAAGCGCCACCGCGGCCAAGGGCCTGTACCCCGAGGCGCGGGTGATCGGCGTGGAGCCGGAGGCGGGGGACGACACCAAGCGGTCGCTGGAGGCGGGACATCGCGTGAGCGTCCCGGTCCCGCGCACCATCGCCGACGGTCAGGCGCTGCACACGCCGGGTGAACTGACGTTCTCCGTCAACCGAAGGCTCCTCGACGGGATCGTCCTGGTCGGTGACGACGAGATCAGGGACGCCATGCGGTTCGCCTTCGAGCGCCTGAAGATCGTCCTCGAGCCGAGCGGAGCCACCCCCCTGGCCGCACTGCTCACCGGCCGCGCGGGCCCCCTCCCGCACCGGGTCGGCCTGATCCTCTCCGGCGGCAACGTCGACACCGCCCGCTTCGCCCGGCTCTGCGGCCCTCACCACTGACCCTGGCGCCTGACCTCCCTGACCCGGTCACCCCTCACCCGAATGGCGTCTCCGTATGGCCGGACAGACGATGGAATGGTAAGAACCGGGCCCTGTCGATGCCGCCGTGGGCGGACGGAGACCGGACCCGGCCACGTACGACAAGGGCCGGAAGGGAGAAGGGGCATGCTCGAGATCAAGCCGCTGGACAAGCCGGACGAGCGACGGGACTTCCCCAGGGGGCGTCTCGAAGCCGTCCACATGACGGGGCTGGACTTCGCCGTGGCCGTGCTCGAGCCGGGGTGGCGCTGGTCCGAGTCCGTCGGACCGATCATGGGGACCCCGAGCTGCCAGATCCACCACAACGGCTACGTTCTCCAGGGCCGGATGCGCATCCGCATGGACGACGGCGCCGAGAGCGAGGTCGGCCCCGGCGACCTCTTCGTCTGCACGCCCGGCCACGACGCGTGGGTCGTCGGTGACGAAAAGGTCGTGGTGTACGACTTCGGGGGCGCCACGGCCCAGCGGTACGCGAAGGCCGACTAGCCGTACCCAGCCGCAGCCGCAGCCGCAGCCGGACCGCGCGGGGAGAGCGAGGAGCGCAGCCACGACGAACGTGGTCGACAAGGCCGAGGCCGACCGCGCCCTGAAGGCCAGGCACCGGGCGATGTGGGCGCAGGGCGACTACCCGTCCGTGGCCGCCGAGGTCATCCCCGACCTGGGGAAGTCGCTGGTCGAGGCGGCCGGGGTGGGGCCGGGCGACCGGGTGCTGGATGTCGCGGCGGGCAGCGGCAACGCCGCGATCCCGGCGGCGCTGGCCGGGGCGGACGTGGTCGCCACCGATCTGTCGCCGGAGCTGCTGGAGGCCGGACGGCGGCTGGCCGGGGAACGGGGTGCGCGGCTGCGGTGGCAGGAGGCGGACGCCGAGGCGCTGCCCTTCGACGACGCCGCCTTCGACGCCGTGGTCTCGTGCGTCGGGGTCATGTTCGCCCCGCACCACGAGAGGGCCGCCGGCGAACTGCTCCGCGTCTGCCGTCCCGGAGGCACCATCGGCCTGCTGAGCTGGACGCCCGGCGGATTCGTCGGCCGGATGCTGGCCACGATGAAGCCATACGCACCGCCGCCCCCGCCCGGGGCGCAGCCGCCCCCGCTGTGGGGGGACCCGGAGCACGTCCGGGCGCTGATCGGCGACGGCGTCACCGAGGTGACCGCCGAACGCCGTACGGTCGTCGTCGAGCGTTTCGCGACGCCCGAGGAGTTCCGGGACTACTTCAAGCAGCGTTACGGCCCGACCATCAGCGTCTACAGGTCGCTCGCGGACGCCCCCGAACGCGTCGCCGCCCTCGACGCCGAACTGGCCGAACTCGCCCGCCGGTACGACCGGGGAACGGGCGGAGGCCACCTGGTCATGGAATGGGAGTACTTGCTGTACACCGCGCGCCGCGTGTCCGCCTGAGCACGAGGGCGTCACCCGCGACGTGTCACACCGGCCTCAGTCGACCAGGACGACCTCCAGGGTGCGTGGGCCGTGGACGCCCTCCACTCGGTCGAGTTCGATGTCGCTGGTCGCCGACGGGCCGGAGATCCAGGTGAGCGGGCGGGTCGGGTCGAGGCGTTCGAGGGCGTACGGGACGGAGGGGACGACCTGGGCGGCACGGACGACGCAGAGATGGTGGTCGGGGACGAGGGTGATACGGCGGCGGCCCTGGTCGGGCGAGCCGTCCAGGACGATCGTGCCGGTCTCGGCCACGGCGACCGCGCAGGCGGTGACCACGCTGTCGACCCGGTCCAGTTCGTGCGGGGTGCTCTCCGCCCGGTCCGCGACCCGCGTCACGTCGGTCCGCGCCAGCCAGGTCTCGTCCAGCCCCGGCGGGACGAGGACCGACGACACACCGCGCGAGGACAGGAGTTCGGCGACGACCCCGGCCAGACCGTCGGCGTCGGTGCGGTGCACGATCGCCCGATAGTCGGCCAGGTTCTCGGCGAGGAGGTCCATCGTTTCCGCGGGCGTGCGTGCGCCGTGCTCGCGGAGGTAGTCGCGGGGGACGGCCCGCTCGTAGTGGGGGTACCGCCCGGGCCGTTCAGGCACTGGGGGAGTTTCGGCGTCCCGCGGAACATCGGCGAGGGCGCGCCGCACCCGGCCCAGGATCCGTTCCCTGCTGCTCATTCCGCGGCTCCCTTCGCGCCGTCCCCGCCCCGCGTACGCTGCCACCAGTCCCGGAACGGCTCGGCGGGGACCGGCGGAAGGTCCCGTGTCCCGCTCCACGCCCGGCCGGGACCCGGCAGGGTGCGCGGGTGGAAACGGCGGGTGCGGGAGGCGAGGCGCTGGCCGGTGCGCAGCGCACCCGGACGCGTGAACGCCCAGCGCGCCGCGCGCATCGCCGCACGCTCGGCGGCGTGCCCCTTCGCGGGTTGCAGCACCACCTTGTTGCCGCCCCGGGTGACCTCGCCGCCCTCCACGATCCGTTCCCGTAGATGCACCAGCACCTCGGGGATGTCGATGGCGACCGGGCACACCTCGTAGCAGGCCCCGCACAGCGACGAGGCGTACGGCAGGGACGCGTCGATCTCGCTCGCCGTGCCCCGCAGTTGGGGGCTGAGGATGGCGCCGATCGGGCCCGGGTAGACGGAGCCGTAGGCGTGGCCGCCGGCCCGCTCGTAGACCGGGCAGACGTTGAGGCAGGCCGAGCAGCGGATGCAGCGCAGGGCCTGACGGCCGACCTCGTCGGCGAGGATGTCGGTGCGGCCGTTGTCCAACAGCACGAGGTGGAAGGCGCGCGGACCGTCCGCCTCGGTGGTGCCGGTCCAGGTGGACGTGTACGGGTTCATGCGCTCGGCGGTGGAGGACCGGGGGAGGGTCTGCAGGAACACCTCCAGGTCCTGCCAGCTGGGCACGATCTTCTCGATGCCGACGACCGAGATCAGCGTCTCGGGCAGGGTCAGGCACATCCGCCCGTTGCCCTCGGACTCCACCACCACCAGCGTGCCGGTCTCCGCGACCATGAAGTTGGCGCCGGAGATGCCGACCTTGGCGCGCAGGAACTTCTCCCGCAGGTGCAGCCGCGCCGCCTCGGCGAGTTCGGCGGGCGTGTCGGTGAGGTCCTCGGGCGCCGGGCGGCCCCAGCCACTCATCTCGCGGGCGAAGATGTCCCGGATCTCCCCGCGGTTGCGGTGGATCGCCGGGACGAGGATGTGCGAGGGGCGGTCCCTGCCCAACTGCACGATCAGCTCGGCCAGATCCGTCTCGTAGGCGCGGATGCCCGCCGCCTCGAGGGCCTCGTTGAGCTCGATCTCCTGCGTGGCCATCGACTTGACCTTGACGACCTCCGACTCGCCCGTCCCCTTGACGAGCCCGGTCACGATCCGATTGGCCTCGTCGGCGTCGGCGGCCCAGTGGACGGTGCCGCCCGCGGCGGTCACCGACTCCTCCAACCGCTCGAGGTAGTGGTCGAGGTGACGGAGCGTATGATCCTTGATCCGTTTGCCGGCCTCCCGCAGCTCCGCCCAGTCGGACACCTCCGCGACGGCCTTGGCCCGCTTGGCGCGGATGGTGTGCGTGGCGTGCCGGAGGTTGCCGCGCAGGGTGGTGTCGCGCACGGCCTCCCGGGCGGCGTTCGGAAAAGCGGGAAACCCAGGCATGCCGACGAACGTTCCACTCATACGGCCGGTTCCTCCCCGTGCTCGCCAGGATCTCCGCGAGGTGCACCGGCCGCATACCGGTGCGGAGCCTGGTCATCGTCCCCCCGATGTGCATCAGGCAGGAGTTGTCCGCCGCGCACAGCACCTCGGCGCCCGTCGACTCGGCGCTGCGCACCTTGTCGGCGCCCATCGCCGCGGAGACGTCGGGGTTCTTCAGCGCGAACGTGCCGCCGAAGCCGCAGCACTCCTCCGCTCCCGGCAGCTCGACCAGCTCCAGCCCCTTCACGGCCTCCAGGAGGCGCCGGGGCCGCTCGCCGAGCCCCAGGGAGCGCAGCCCGTGGCAGGTGGGGTGGTAGGTCACCGTGTGCGGGTAGTACGCACCGACATCCGTCACACCCAGCACGTCCACGAGGAACTCCGTGAGTTCGTACGTCTTCGGCACCACGGGCGCCAGCGTGGCCGCGAGGGTGTCCCCGCGCCCCTCCGCGCGGGCCCGCTCACCCATCCGCGGATACAGCTCCCGCACCATCGCCCCGCACGACCCGGAGGGTGTCACGATCGCCTCGTAGTCCCGGAACACCTCGGAGAAGCGGCGGGCCAGCGGTTCCGCCTCGTGCCGGTAACCGGTGTTGTAGTGCGCCTGCCCACAGCAGGTCTGCGCCATCGGGAAGTCGACCTCGACGCCCAGCCTGGTCAGCAGTCTCACGACGGCGCGCCCGGTGTCCGGATAAAGCGTGTCGTTGACGCAGGTCAGGAACAGGGCGACACGCATCGCGGCTCCTTGTGGATCGGTCATCGGGTGATTTCAGGGTAGTCCGAGGGGGTCCCGGGGCAGATCCCGGTCAGCACCGGGCGAGCCGGGACTGCGCGGCCTGCCACCGCCGCGTGTCGCCGCGCGGTTCGTACCGGGTCAGCGGCTGGGTACGGGTGAGCAGGCGCCGCATTCCGGCGAGGTCGCCGACCAGCCCGTGCGCACGGGCCTGCACGAGCACATCGCCCAGCGCGGCTGCCTCGGCCGGACCGGCCACCACCGGCACACCACAGGCGTCGGCGGTCAGTTGGCACAGCAGGGCGTTGCGGGCGCCCCGCCCACGAGGTGCACGACGTCGGCCGACCGCCCGGAGAGCCGCTGGGCGTCCTCGACGGCCCTGCGGTGCGCGAGGGCGAGCGAGTCGAGGACGCAGCGCGTGAGCTCGGCGGGGGAGAGCGGCACCGGCTGCCCCGAGGCCCGGCAGGTCTCCGCGATCCGTTCCGGCAGGGGCACCCACCCTGCGCGACGGTGTCTGGATCGCCAGTGAGCCGCTGAATGGCATGACCGAGGACGACATGGTGCGCCGCATGGTCGGCCGCGAACTCGAGGAGCCGTACCCCAAGCAGGAGGTGCGCCCCGGCGAAATAGCCCTGAGCGTGCGGCGGCTGACCCGCGAGGGTGTCGTCACCGACGTCTCCTTCGACGTGCGGCGCGGCGAGATCGTCGGCCTCGCCGGATGAGCTCCAGCCAGCGCACGCGCCACCTCGTCGACGCGGGACACCGGTCCCTCGCCTACGTCAGCGGACCGCCCGGCCCGAACCAGGTCCGGGACCGGCGCACCGGTGCCCTGAACGCCCTCGCCGAGGCGGGGCTCGGACCCCAGTCCCCGCGCGAACTGCCCACCGACCGCCTCGACGTCGCCGCCGGACGGGACGCGGGCGCCCGGCTGCTCGGCCTCGCAGACCGCCCCACCGCCGTGTTCTGCGCCAACGACCTGCTCGCCCTCGGCGTGCTCCAGGCCATGTACGCGGCCGGGGTCGGCGTCCCGGACGACCTGGCGCTCGTGGGCTACGACGACATCGAGTTCGCCGCCGCCGCGGCGGTCCCCCTCACCTCGGTACGGCAGCCCGCCGTCACCATGGGAGTGCTGGCGGCGGAGCTGCTGGAGGAGACGGAGACCGGGACCGCGGCGGTCGCACCCCACGAGCACCGGAGAGTCGTCCTGCGCCCGGAACTCGTGGTCCGGCGATCCAGCCTGTCGGCGCGCTGACCGACCCACGCGGCAAGAATTGCGTGATCCCGGGCTCGATGGCCGGACGAACATGTGTTGAACTGGGTCGCGGCCCGACAATCCGTTCGTCCCGGGAGCCCCGTTGACCGTCAGTTACCGCCAGCCCGGTGTCGTCCTCACCGACCACCGCTTCACCGTTCCCCTCGATCACGAAGATCCTTCGGGCGAGATGATCGAGCTGTACGCGCGCGAGGTCGTCGCCGGCGACAAGGCGGGCCAGGACCTGCCGTGGCTGCTCTACCTCCAGGGCGGCCCCGGATTCGGGGCGAACCGTTTCATCGGGCAGCAGGCCTGGCTCGGCCGGGCCCTGAAGGAGTACCGCGTCCTGCTGCTCGACCAGCGCGGCACCGGCCATTCCACCCCCGCCAACCGGCAGACGCTCCCGCTGCGCGGCGGCCCCGCCGCGCAGGCCGACTACCTCGCCCTCTTCCGCGCCGACTCGATCGTCCGCGACTGCGAGGCGATCCGCCCCCAGGTCACCGGCGGCGACCCCTGGACCGTCCTCGGCCAGAGCTTCGGCGGCTTCTGCACGGTCGCCTACCTGTCCACCGCCCCCGAGGGCCTCGCCACCGCCGTGATCACGGGCGGTCTGCCCTCTCTGGACGCCCACCCCGACGACGTCTACCGGGCCGCCTACCCGCGTGTCGAGCGCAAGGTCGGCGCCCATTACGTCCGCTACCCGCAGGACGTCGAACGCGCCCGCCGGATCGCCGACCACCTCCTCACCCACGAGGTCGTCCTCCCGAACGGCTACCGGCTCACCGTCGAGGCGTTCCAGTCCCTCGGCGTCCTCCTCGGCAGCGGCGACGGCAGCCACCGACTGCACTACCTCCTGGAGGACGCCTTCGTCCGCACCCAGGCGGGCCCCGCGCTGTCCGACGCGTTCCTGGAGCAGGTGCAGGGCCTGCTGTCGTACGCGGGGCACCCGCTGTACGCGCTCGTCCACGAGTCGATCTACGGCCAGGACGGCCGGGCCACCGCCTGGTCGGCCGAGCGGGTGCGGGCCGAGTTCCCGCAGTTCGACGCGGCGAAGACGCTCGCGGGCGACGGGCCGCTGCTGTTCACCGGTGAGTCCGTGCACCCCTGGACGTTCGACTGCGACCCCGCGCTGCGTCCGCTGCGCGAGACCGCCGAACTGCTCGCCGCCCGCACCGACTGGACGCCCCTGTACGACCCGGCCCGCCTCGCCGCCAACGAGGTCCCGGTCGCGGCGGCCGTCTACCACGACGACATGTACGTCGACACGGACCACTGCCTGCGCACCGCGCGGGCGATCCGCGGCCTGCGCACCTGGGTCACCGACGAGTTCGAGCACGACGGCGTACGCGCGGGCGGCCCCCGCGTGCTGGACCGGCTGCTGGCGCTGGCCCGGGACGAGGCGTGAGCGCGGGGTGACGTGCGACCCCGGTGCTCCGCGCGGGCCCCGGGGGGTTGTCGGTGGTACGGGTTAGTCTGCGGGCATGACCGAGGTGACGTTCACCCAACTCGAGCCCATGCCCGCCGACTGGCACCGCGCGCTGGCGGTGGTCGCCCACCCGGACGACCTCGAGTACGGCTGCACCGCGGCGATCGCGACCTGGACCGATGCCGGCCGTGAGGTCGCCTATGTGCTGGTGACCCGTGGCGAGGCGGGCATCGACACGCTGGAGCCCGCCGAGGCCGGCCCGATCCGGGAGCGGGAGCAGGTGGCGAGCGCGGCCGTGGTCGGCGTGTCGACCGTGGAGTTCCTGGACCACCGGGACGGCGTCATCGAGTACGGCACCGCCCTGCGCCGGGACATCGCCGCCGCCATTCGCCGCCACCGTCCCGAGCTGGTGATCACCCTGAACCACCGGGAGACCTGGAGCGACACGTTCTGGAACACCCCGGACCACGTGGCCGTCGGCCGCGCGGTGCTCGACGCGGCCGGAGACGCCGGCAACCGGTGGATCTTCCCGGAACTGACCGAGCAGGGCCTCGAACCCTGGAACGGTGTCCGCTGGGTCGCCGTGGCAGGCTCCCACATGCCCACCCACGCCGTGGACGCGGCCGCCGGCAGGGAGCGGGCGGTGCGCTCCCTGCTCGAACACCGGACCTACCTCGAGGCGTTGACCGACGAGGAGCCCGAGGCGTATGTGCGCGGCTTCCTGACCGGGAACGCCCGGGAGGCGGGCAAGCGGTTCGGGGGCCTGGCGGTCACCTTCGAGCTGTTCCCCCGGTGACGGGTGACGACATGGATGACGGCAACGCCACGGGCGAGAGGGGCACGTTCGCCCCGGACGCGCTGGCCGGGCGCTTCGAGGCGCATCGCGGGCACCTCAAGGCGGTCGCCTACCGGATGCTCGGCTCGCAGACCGAGGCGGACGACGCGGTCCAGGAGACGTGGCTGAGGCTGAGCCGGACGGAGGACACCGACGCCATCGGCAATCTCGGCGGCTGGCTGACCACCGTGACCGGCCGGATCTGCCTGGACCTGCTGCGGTCCCGCACCGCCCGCCGCGAGCAGCCCATCGACGAGACCTTCGTCCCGGACCCGGTGGTCGGACCCGTCGCACCGACCGATCCGGAACAGGAGGCGCTCCGGGCCGACTCCGTCGGTGTGGCCCTGCTGGTGGTGCTCGAGCACCTGGAACCCGACGAACGCCTCGCGTTCGTGCTGCACGACATGTTCGCCGTGCCCTTCGACGACATCGCCCCGGTGGTGGAGCGCAGTCCGGCCGCCACCCGGCAGCTCGCCAGCCGCGCCCGCCGCCGGGTGCGGGACGCCGCCCCGTCGTCCGATCCCGATCTCGGCCGGCAGAAGCAGGTGCTCGACGCCTTCATGGCGGCCGCACGCGGCGGTGACTTCGAGGCGCTCGTCGCCGTCCTGCACCCGGACGTGACCCTCAGGGCGGACGCGGGCACCCTGGTCCGTGGCGTCGCGGGATCCAAGGCCCTCCGGGGCGCGCGGACGGTGGCCGAGTCGGCGCTCATGTTCGCCCGGTACACCGCGGCGGCGCGTCAGGTCATGGTCAACGACTCGATGGGCCTCATCAGCATCGTCGACGGCAGACCCCAGTCGGTCATGGCCGTCACCATCAGCGGCGGTCGCATCACCGGCATGTACCTCCTGGCCGACCCGGAGCGGCTCGACCGACTGGCGATGCCCGGCCTCGGAGGGTGACCGCCGCAGTGGTGCCGACCTCTCGTTCCGTATGCTGAACGGCATGCCAGAAGAGAAGACCGGCCGACCGGAACTGCGCGGGGACTGCGAGGAGTGTTTCGGGCTGTGCTGTGTCGCTCTGCCGTTCACCGCGTCCGCCGACTTCGCGGTGGACAAGCAAGCCGGCAAGCCCTGCCGGAACCTGCGTGAGGACCACCGCTGCGGCATCCACGCGCGGCTGCGGCAGGAGGGATTCAGTGGCTGCACGGTCTACGACTGCTTCGGCGCCGGTCAGAAGGTCTCGCAGATCACCTTCGGCGGACAGGACTGGCGCACCGGGCCGCCGGAGCGGGCCCGCCGCATGTTCGACGTGTTCCCGGTCGTCCGGCAGTTGCACGAGCTGCTCTGGTACCTGACCGAGGCGCTCACCCTGCCCGCGGCGCGTCCGGTCCACGCCGAGCTGCGCCGGGCGCTGGAGAAGACCGAGCGGCTGACCCGCGAGACCCCTGACGAACTGGGCGCGTTGGACGTGGGCGCCCACCGGCAGGACGTCAACGTGCTGCTGCTGAGGGCAAGCGAACTGGCGCGGGCCGGGGCGCGCGGGCGCCGGAAGGACCGCCGGGGAGCGGATCTGATGGGTGCCCGCCTCAAGGGGGCCGATCTGCGCGGGGTCAGTCTGCGTGGCGCCTACCTCATCGCCGCCGACCTCACCGGCGCAGACCTGCGGGGCGCGGACCTGATCGGCGCCGACCTGCGCGACACCGACCTCACGGACGCCGATCTGACCGGGGCGTTCTTCCTCACCCAGCCCCAGCTGAACGCGGCCCGGGGAAGCGCCGGCACCAGGCTGCCCGGGTCACTCACCCGTCCCGCGCACTGGACAGCGGTGCGCTGACGGCGCGCCGCCGGGGCCGGGCGTCCCGGACGCGTTCGACGCCCCGGCCGCCTCGGCCCCGGCCGGCCCCACCGTCCGCCGCTCCGGGCGCAGCCGCAGTCCCTCCGGCATCAGCGTGAGCCGCTCGGTCACGCGCAGCCGGTAGTCCGGATCGGGCCGCAGCTCGTAGCGGCGCAGCAGCAGTCCGAGCACCAGCGTCGCCTCGTGCAGCGCGAACTGCCGTCCGATGCAGGCCCGCGCCCCCGTGCCGAACGGCTTGAAGGTGTGCGGCGGCCGGGACCGTACGGCCGGTGCGTCGAACCGGTCCGGGTCGAACCGCTCGGCGTCGGGGCCCCACACCCCGGGATCCCGGTGCAGCATCGGGGTCAGCACCAGCGTCCACGCTCCCCGCCGCATCGGGTGCTCCCCGGCCAGCACCGTGTCCGCACGGGCCTCCCGGGCGAAGGCGGGCGCGGTCGGCCACAGCCGCAGCGACTCGTCGAGCACCCGGCGGACGTACCGCAGCCTGGCCACCTGCTCGTAGTCCGGCGCGGCCGCGGAGCCCCAGACACGGTCCACCTCGGCGCGGGCACGGGCCGCGACGTCGGGGTGCCGGGAGAGGTGGTGCAGGGCGAAGGAGAGTGCGCCCGAGGTGGTCTCGTGTCCGGCGATCAGGAAGGTGATGACCTGCCGGCGGACGTTCTCGGGCGACAGCCGCTCGCCGGACTCGGGATGCGCGGTGTCCAGCATCCGGTCGAGCAGATCGCCCTTTCCGCCGCCGTCGGCGCGTCGGGTCCGCACCACGTCGTCGACGATGCGGTTGAGGTGGGCGATGTCGGCGGCGTTGCGCCGGCTCGCGTTCCGCAGCAGCAGCGGGGCCAGAGGCGTGGGCACGGAGTTCCGCCGCTGCGCGTAGGCGAGCGTGCCGACCATCGCGGTGACGAAGGGGTGCGGACGGGACCGCTCGAAAGAACCGAAGTCGTGCCCGAACCCGGTGCGTGCGATCGTCTCCAGCGTCAGCTTGGTCATGTCGCCGGGCACGTCCACGCTCCGGCCCGCACCGGCCGCGCGGTCCCAGTGGTCGGTCAGCCGCTCCGCCACGGCCAGCATCATCGTGTGATAGCGCGCCATGGCCTCGCGGTTGAACCCGGGGGCGAGTACGTCATGGGCGAGCTGCCAGTTGGGTTCGTGGTTGTACGCGGTGAACAGGCCGTCGCCCGCGACCGGCCGCAGATTGGCCACGCCCAGTCCCACATGCTTGGCGAAGCGCGCCTCGTCGGCCAGATCGGCCACCAGGTCCGCGCCCCACACGAACACGAACTCCTTGCCGAAGGCGTTCCGCCGGAAGATCGGCCCCAGTCGGCGGGCGTGGCGCATCGAGTCCTGCAGAGGAGTGCGCCGGTTCGAGCCGAGGACGTCCCCGAGGAGGGGGACCCGGTGGGGAGGATGCGGGATGCGGTGCAGTTCGGGCCAGCCCCGCTCGGCGCTGCGAAACCCCTTCGGCAGTCCGGTCGGTGTCGTCGTCTCCGCCATGCGATCTCCTTCGATCCGGCGAGGGCCTGCGACGCGGCGCGGTGTCCGCGGAACGCTGTGGTACGTGGGGGACGGGAAGTACGAGACGTGTTGTACACGGGTTCAATAGGGCGTCCCAGTCTGGTCCGGCGGTTGAACCGGCGTCAAGTAAGGTGCGGGGATGGCCGGGAACGAGGGCGAGGGCGGGCGCACGCGCCGTCGGCTCAGTACCGAGGAGCGTCGCGAGCAGCTTCTGTCGGTCGGGGCGCGGCTGTTCTCGGAGAGTCCGTACGACGACGTGTGGATCGAGCAGGTGGCCGAGATCGCCGGGGTCTCGCGAGGGCTGCTGTACCACTACTTCCCCACCAAGCGGGACTTCTTCGCGGCGGTCGTCGAGCGCGAGAGCGAGCGGATGCTGCGCATGACGGCGGCGGTGCCCGGCGCCCCGGTGCGCGGGCAGCTCGCGTCGGGACTCGACACGTACCTGGAGTACGTCCAGGCGCACGCGCACGGCTACCGCGCCTTCCACCGTGCCGACGCGGCGGGGGACCGGGCGGTGCGTCGGGTCTACCAGCGTGCTCTGGCCGCGCAGGAGCGGCAGATCCTGGAGGCGTTGGCGGGGGACCCCGAGTTCGGTCCGCTGCTGAGGCGGCGGCCGGACACGCGCCTCGCCGTGCGCGGCTGGCTGGCCTTCACCACGGCGGTGTGCCTGGAGTGGCTGCGCGGTTCCGAGTTGAGCCGCGAGGAGGTGCGCGATCTGTGTGCACGCGCCCTGCTCGGTGTTCTCACCTTCTGAGAAGGTGCGGAAAGGTCTCGCAAAGGTCACGCCGCCTGGTTGGCGTGCGCCCCGATCTTCGCTAGGTTAGGCAAGGCTTACCTAAGAGGAGGTTCGAGGATGGGTGACGACACGCGCGTCTGGACGGCCGAGCCCGGCGCGGCGGAACGGGCCCGCTCCGTGCTCACCGCCGCATGGTCCTGCGCGGTGACCGCGGAGGGCTTCCGGGAGGAGTTCGTCGGTGCGCAGGGGGTGAGCGACGACGGCCGCGTCCTGCTGGAAGTGCCCGAGGAGAGCGCGCTGCTCACCGCCGCGATCCGCGCGCCCCGCGGCGAACCGTCCGCCGTGCTGGAGTTCGCCGACGTCGCACCCGTCCCGGTACGGGAGAGGATCCGTGCCAGGCTGTGGCTCGCGGGCCGGTTCGCCGTCGAAGACGGCCGGCTCGCCTTCCGCGCTACGCGCGTGGTGCTGCGGCAGGCGTCCGGAGCCGTCGTCGTCGACCCGGACGAGTTCGCCGCGGCACGCCCCGACCCGCTCGCCGCCGCCGAGGCCCGGCTGCTGACCCACCTCGCCGACTGCCACGGTGACGCGGTCGAACGGCTCACCCGCCTGGTCGACCCGGGCAGCCTGCACGGCGCGGTCCGCGTGCGGCCGCTCGCCGTCGACCGGCACGGACTCACACTGCGCATCGAACGCGTCCGCACCGGCGGCGACGTACGGCTGCCGTTCCACCGACCCGCCGACGACCTCGGTCAGCTCACCGAGCGTATGCGTGTACTCCTCTCCCAGGCGAGCGCGGTGTCCTGCCCCCGTCCGCTGCAACGACAACGCGCCGACGGCGACGGCTGAGGCGGACTCCCGGCCCGCGGGCGTGCTCCACAGCCGTGCCCCCGGGCCGATCCGCCGTCGGAGATCCCGGCCGCCCGCGCCTACCAGTCGCCGTCCTCGACCGGCTTGCCCGGCGCGTCCCCGAGCGGTTTCACCTGATGCGGCGACGGGGGCTGCCAGGGCTCGTGATCGTCCCCGAGCCAGTCGCCTGCGGCTTCACCGACTGGAGCGGGCCGGCCGGGTCGAGGTCCCGCGCGTCCTGGTCGAAGTAGTCGAACCAGGGCAGCCCCGCCCGGGTGTAGGCGGCCCGGTCCACCGGGGACGGCGGCGGTGCCTCACCCGTGATGCTCCGCCACTGAGGAGGCGTCACCAGGTGGACGAACACGCGGCCCGCAGGCCGCTCGGACCAGTCCGTCAGCGGCCGGTCGTCCTGGTAGACCTCCTGCCGCATGGAACCACCGACACCGAGCCCCATGGCGGCGGCCCGGGGCGCGCCACCGAACGCCGGGCGTGCCGCGCCCGGCGCGGACGGCGCCGCCATGGCGGGCGCGGCACCGAAGCCGGCGGTGGGGGCCGGCAACCGCGCCCGCTCCGCCCGCAGGCGCTCCCGCTCCCGCTCCTCCTCGCGCCACCGGGCCAGCGCCTCCCCGTTCAGCGGGAAGGACTGCAACTGGACGCCGCCCCACACCTCCTCGCCGGTGACCTGGCCCTCGACGGTCGCGCCCAGACCCAGCGGCACGGCCACGAACTGGCGAACCGTGCCCTTCCCGGAGTTGATGCCGTCCAGCCAGGGCTGCCGGGGCAGCACCACGTAGTTCTGCGGGTCGCGAGCCTGCCGGTCGCTCCACGGGCGACCGGAGACCGCGCACACCTTGCCGACCCCCACCTGCAGCGCGGCCGGCTCCTTCGTGCCCGCGAAGCTCAGCCACATGGCCTCCCGCAGGTACACCGGGAGCATCACACCGCCGCGCGCCCGCCAGGCTTCGGGCACCGCCTCCGCGTAGTCCGCGACACGCCGTACCGGGAACTCGCCCAGGCCCGGCGGCAGGGCATGCGTTCCCGTCTCCGGCAGCCGCAGGGTACGGATGAACCGCACCGCCGCACCGCCCGGCAGCCGCAAGGTGTTCCCGTCGATCCGCACGGTGGTGTCGGTCATCCGCGCGCCCCCTTCGTGTCCGTGGCCGACGGCGTGCACACCCTCGGCCGGTTCCGTCACAGAGAACGCCCGGCGGTACCCCGCTGGTTCCGGCGCAGCCGGTCCGGAACGCGCAACCGCTCCCGCATCCGGGTGAGCCGCGGCAGGCGTTCACGCTGCTCGCGCGCGTGCCGGTCCAGCTCCTCCAGCAGCCGTCGCGAACGATGCTCGGTGTCCATCTCGTCGAGAATGCGGTTGGCCTCGGTCAGCAGCGCGCCGTGCAACTGCCACTGACGGGCGTCCCGCCGCACCCCCTCCAGCAGCAGCCGGGCCAGCCGGTCGCGGGTCGTGGCGGCCTGCCGCAGTTCCGCGATGAGCCGCTCCTCCGCGGACTCCGCGCTCGCGCTGACACTCGCGGTGACCAGCACCGAGAAGCTGACCACCGCATCGGAGACCTCGGACAGCAACTGCTCGACGGCGGCACCCGTCTCCGGCGGGAACAGGGGGTCCGGCTCGCGTTCCTTCGCGAGGTCGGTGAAGGTGCGCGCCAGCACCCGCAGGACGACCGTGCAGATCTCCAGGGTGTCCAGGCCGGTGCGCAGCACGACCCGGTGCAGCAGGCCCTCCCGCACCCGAGGGTTCAGCCGCAGGCTGTCCTCGGCCTGCCGGAGGTCCGCGTCCACTTCGGAGATGTCGTGATCGAGCCGGCGGGCCTCGTGCAGCCGGGCCGCCGCGCGGTGGTGGGGTGTGTGCTCGGCGGCCTGCTCGCCCAGGCGCAGCATCAGCTGCCGCACCCGCCGGGCCAGCGCCTCGATCGACTCACCGGCCTCCTCCACCCACACCGGAGGGGCCAGGATGAGGTTGAAGGCGAGCCCGACGACGGCGCCGATCAGCGTCTCCACGATCCGCGCCCACGCCGTGTCCCCGTGGTGGGTCACCCCGAGCACCAGCATCGCGCTGATCGCCACCTCGGGTACGAACTCGTCCACGCGTACGATGCGGCCGACGACCAGTGACGCCAGGATGAGCAGGCCCAGACTCCACCAGCTCAGCCCCACCAGCAGGCTGAAGAGGATGGCGACGACCACCCCGGTCACCACGGCGTTCACCCGGCGTACGCCGGTGGTGAGCGTGGAGAACAGGGTGACCTGGACGACGAGCAGAGCCGTCAGGGGAGCGGTGAGTGGTGCGGACTCCGGGCTCAGCCGCAGCGCGATGACGTAGGCGATCGTCGCCGCCGCCGCCGAGCGCAGCGTCTGCACGGCCACGGGATCGCGGCGCTGCTTGACGAACTCCCTGGCCGGCGACATCCACTCACGAACCACTCGCATCCTCCGACCGTTCCCCTTCCCCGGACGCATCGAACGTGTTCAGGGAGGACCGCGGTCGGCCGGGTGAGGAAACGGGACGATCGTGGACCAAAGTAGCAGCCGGGCGTCACACCTTGTCGAGGAAGGCATGGAGATTGTTCAGCGTGCGGGCGATCTGCTCCTCCAGTGTGAGGGCCTCCTCGAAGCGGAGTCCCGTCTCCGGGACCTTCTTGCCACGCAGGTAGAGGGAGCAGGCGAGGTCGGTGCACAGGTAGGCGCCGACCGAGTTTCCCTCGCGCCCGGCAGCGCCCGCCCGGCACGCGGTCATCAGGGAGACGCCGCCGCGCGGATGCGTCGTCAGGCACAGCGAGCACATGCTGCGGTGCAGAAAGCCGCGCCGGGCGGGCTGGAACCGCATGGCCACCCCGACCGGGCGGCCCTCGCTCGCGGCGACGAGATAACTGCGGTCGGGGCGCCCCCCCGCCAGCCCAGGAAGTCCAGCTCGCTCCAGACCCGCTCCCCGAGATCGTGGAGTACGGACAGATGCTTGGCCTCCCCCCTTCGAACAGTCGACAAAGGAACCGCGGATGTCTTGTTCGGTGAGTGATCTCATGGGGCTCTCCCGGCCTGGCCTTTCGAAACCTGGAGGCTCTGGTTTCCGGTCCGGGGTAAGGATCCCGAAGGAGCACGAGCCAGTGATTTTCCCCGAGGACGCTTCGCCGCGGGTCCGCGCGGCACTGCGTCATGTCACGGACCGCTCGGCCGGCCCGCCCCTCGACCCCGGGCTGCGCATCACGCTGAAACCGGAGGGAGCCGGGACGGCGTACTCCGGTGAGGTCGGCGAGCGTCGTTAGTTCACCGCGTTGAATAAGGGTGGGAGGAAGTCGCGCCGATCCGGTCCTCGATGGTATGTCGCAGGTCGGGCAGGGTTTCGGAAGGAACCATACGGCGGGGCGGAACGGGCGCACGGTGCGCGACCTCAGGCGGGCCAACCGTACGGCCGTGCTGCGACGGCTCTACTTCGACGGCCCGCTCAGCCGCTTCGGGCTCGGCCCGGCGACCGGGCTCAGTTCCGGCTCGGTGAGCAATGCCGTCGCCGACCTGATCGGTGACGGCCTGGTCGAGGAGGCCGGCAGCGTCGACTCCGACGGTGGCCGCCCGCGCACCCTGCTGCGGGTGGCACCGGTCAGCGGCCACATGATCGGCGTCGATGTCGGCGAGACCCGGGTGAGGGTCGAACTGTTCGACCTGGCCCTCACCGAACTCGCTCGAGCCGAGCGTCCGCTGGAACAGCAGCGCTACGAGGTCGAGGTCATCGTCGACCACATCCGCGCCGGCATCACCGAGGTGCTCGCCACCGCCGGCCTCGACGCCGAGCGGCTCCTCGGTGTCGGCATCGTCGTCCCCGGCATCGTCGAGCACACCCCCGACCGGGGCGCCGTCGTGCACGGGCAGACCCTCGGTCGGGACGCCATCGAGCTGGAGTCCTTGCTGCGCGGCGGCCCGCCCCTGCCCGAGGGCGTCCCCTGCTTCATCGACAACGGGACCAAGACCCTCGGTCAGGCCGAGATGTGGTTCGGGGCCGCACGCGGCGCCCGCAACGCCCTCGTGGTCCTCTTCGGCTCCGGCGTCGGCGCCTGCCTCGTCACGCCCGAGGTGGAGCACGGCCGCGCGGTCGAGTGGGGGCACCTGACCGTACGGGTGCGGGGCCGCCGTTGCCGCTGCGGCGCGCTCGGCTGCCTGGAGGCCTACGCGGGCGCCGAGTCGCTGCTCGCCCGGTGGCGCGAGGAGGGCGGCCGGGGCCCCGGCGGAACCGACGAGGAGACGGCGCTGACCTCGATGCTCGCCGCCTACCCCGCCGACGGCACCGCCGCCGACCCGGTCGCCCTCGCGGTGCTGGAGGAGACCGCCGAGTACCTGGGTGCGGGCCTCTCCGACCTGATCAACCTCTTCCAGCCGGAGCGCATCCTGACGGGCGGCTGGGCCGGCCTCCAGCTCGGCTCCCGCTTCCTGCCCGCCGTGCGCAAGCACGCCCTGTCCTACGCGCTGCGCCACCCCGCCGAGAACGTGACGATCGAGCTGGGCAGCCGCGGCCCCGACGCCGTCACCGTCGGCGCCGCGATCCTGCCGCTCGCCGACTTCTTCACCCGCGGTGGACGGCGCCCCGACCCGGACCCGCAGTCTCCGCCGCCCGCCTGGCGCAGAGCGCTGCAGGAACGGACGCCGCGCTGAGGTTTCCCCGCTCGCCGCGCAGGTACCCGCGCGGCAGCCCGAGCGACGGCGTACGGACGCCCCGTACACACCGGCCGTACGTGACGGCGTGCGGAGGAAGGGAGAGGACCATGACCGACCACCGCGACGAAGGACCGGGCGAGAGCGGCCAGGGCGTCCCCCGGGACCCGCCCGACCAGCAGGCCGGTGAGGGCGAGGACCCCTGGGAGGTCGTTCCCGCCACCGGCGAGGAGGAGTCCGCCGGGCCGGACGCGCCCGGTGAGCGGCAGCCCGACGTCCCCGACACGGACGAGGCCGGAACCGGCCGCCGGGGCGCGCCGCACTCGGCCTCCGCCAACCCGGACCAGCCGGTACCGGACGAACCCACCGCATGACGCGCGGCAGGTCTGCGCGGCGAACGCCGCGTGACCCGAGCCGTACGGGAAAAGTGGAAGCCCCGACCGTGACGGGGGAATCACGGTCGGGGCGGTCAGGCGGTGGGCACGGACGGCGGTCGCCTCTCGGCGGACGGCTCCACAGGGCTTCAGCCGAACGATCGTCCCCGTGGGCGGAAGGTGAGGCCCGGGGACACTGTTCCTTCCGCACCCACACCTGCTTCAACGGGGAGCGGCCTCTGGGTGTTCCAGCCGAATGCCCGAGTACGAGGTGGTGTGTGTCACCTCTGGTGTACTCCCATGCCGCGCTCCCGGGTCCAGTCCAGCAACCGCTCCAGGGGCCAGGCGGTGACCACCCGCTGGGGCGGCACCCGACACCACCTGCGCGGTCTTCGGACCGACGCCCTTGAGTGCCTCCAGTGAGTCGGCCGCGGCCCGCCGGCGCCCCTCGTCCGGGCCCAGCTCCACCAGCACCCGGGCTGCGGTGCGGAAGGCTCGGACGCGGTACGTCGGCGCCAGGGACCGCTCCAGCAGAAAGGCGATCCGGTCCAGCGCCTCGACGGGATCCATGGGCACCTCCTGGTTCCGGGGTTCCCAGGTCCGGCTGTCGGACTCCCGTCCGCCGGGTGACTTCCGAAACCCGCGCTCGTCCGGTTTGCGTCCTACCCTTTGATGCATGACGGAAAGCGGGAGCTTGTACATGGCCCATCCACGGATCATGGTGCTCGGCGTACAGCCCGGTACGCCGCCGTTCCGGATCATGGAGATCGACGGAGAGGTGATCGGTGAGGCGAGAACGATCACCGACGTGCTGCAGGCCGCCGCCGCGTTCGGGATCACGGTCCATGATCTTGACGACCCGGACACGGTGCGCTGGGTGGGCGGGGACAAGTTCACCTGGACCGTTCGCCAGTAGGCGCCGAGGAGAGCGGTGCCCTCCGCCCCGAGCCCGTGGTGGCGCCGCCCGGGTTACGTCTGCGCCCTGGTCTTCGGCTTGGGCCTGCCCTTGCCCTTGGACTTCGGCTTCCCCTCGGCGCTCGGCTTCGCGTCGGCCTTCGGCCTCCGTGCGTGCACGGCGCGGCTGAGCCGCCGTCCGAGCAGCAAGTACCCGATCAGCGCACCGGCGGTGTTCAGGATGACGTCGTCGATGTCGAAGGCGCGTCCGGTGATCATGGCCCCCTGCGCGAACTCCACCATGAGCATCACGCTCCCGGTCAGGAGCAGCACGCGCAGGAATCCGCGGGTACGCGGGGCCACCACCGGTGCGAGGACACCGAAGGGCATGCCCAGGAGGATGTTGCCGCCGACCTGGCGCACGGCGTCGCGCAGCGCGGGCTGGTCGAGATAGGCCCGCAGGGAACGGCCGGGACGCAGATTGGTGTGGATCAGCGCCTCCGAGGCGGGGGAGGGCTGCAGGGTGAGCCGGGCCAGCACCGCCGCGAAGACGACCATGAACGTGAAGGCACACAGCATCGCGAGCAGTCGGACCGGCAGGGGCAGCGGCCGCGACCCCTCGTTCCCGCCCCCGGCGCCGCGGGCGGGCCCAGGACCGCTGCCCGACGTGTGGCGCCACCCGAAGAGCCGGCGTGAGGCAGTACGGGGCATTCCGTCCTCCTATGGTCAACTGCTGTGCTGAACAGGTCAGTTACCCGGCGACGCGGCCATCACGCCGGCCCCGTGCCGGTACGGCTCAGTCGACGTAGGCGACCTCCACCTTCTTGAACCCCAGGGAACGCAGCAGCCCTTCGAGCATCCCCGTGGTGTTGGTCTCGGCGCGGGCGGTCAGCCCGCTCTCCTTCGCCGCGTCGCCGATGTGCCGTACCGCGAGCTTCTGCACGGCCTGCTCGCTGTTGGGGTTGTCCGAGAAGAGGTCACCGAGGCGGTCGAGCAGCCCGCGCTGCTTGGAGACGGCGTAGGAGCGCTCGGGGTCGAGTGCCGGAGTGCCCAGGCGGGCGTGCGGCAGCCGCAGGGTGGCGGACGTACGGTCCTCATCGACCTGTACGTCGTCCTTGCCGAGCTTTCCGAGGTCGACATAGGCGTCGACGGTGCCCGCGCCCACGTACAGGGTGCGGCTGCCGCGGACCGCGTCGGGCAGGAACTTGGCGTCCTTCTCCAGATCCACCACGACCTGGAAGTTGCCGGTAGCCGCGTCGTACCGGCTGATGTCCTGGATGGACTCCAGGAGCGCGGGGCCGGAGCGGTCCTGGGTCTCCGTGCCGAACAGGTCCTTCAGGCCCGGCAGTACGCTCAGCCGGATACCGGCGAACAGCACAGCGAGCACCACTACCACCGCGGTCAGTGCCTTCGCCCAGCCCGGTATGCGACCGGGGAGGCGCCTGATGGGAGTCGTCATGGTGACGGCCCTCCTTCCTGTTGACCGAATGCCCCTCACTTCCTCTTGCAGGCAGGGAAGTCGAGATGTGGAGGACGTCGCCGGGAGCACGTGGGGGGCGCACGCCGTACCGGCGCGGCGGACCGGGTGGCGGTTCGAGGCCGTAGCATGAGGCTTCCGGCCGACAAGATCATTCGAGGAGCCGACCGTGCGAGACATCGCCGTGTTCAGCGGCAGTGCCCATCCGGAACTGGCGGCGGAGGTCTGCGCGCATCTCGGTGTACCGCTCAGCCCGGTCCGGGCCAGCCGGTTCGCCAACGACTGCCTGGAGGTGCAGCTGCTGGCCAACTGCCGCGAGCGGGACGTGTTTCTGTTCCAGCCGCTGGTCAAACCGGTCCAGGAACACCTCGTGGAGCTGCTCCTGATGTGTGACGCGGCCCGCGGGGCGTCCGCCTCCCGGATCACCGTCGTGATGCCGCACTACTCCTACGCCCGCTCCGACAAGAAGGACGCCCCGCGCATCTCCATGGGCGGACGTCTGGTCGCGGATCTGCTGGTGGCGGCAGGCGCGAGCCGCGTCCTGGCGATGACCCTGCACGCACCGCAGGTGCACGGCTTCTTCTCGGTGCCCGTGGACCACCTGCACGCGCTGCGTGAACTGGCCGCGCATTTCCGCCAGTACGATCTGAGCCGCACCACCGTCGTCTCGCCCGACCTGGGCAACGCCAAGGAGGCGGCGGCGTTCGCCCGGCTGATCGGGGCGCAGGTGGCGGCCGGGGCGAAGCAGCGGTTCGCCGACGACCGGGTGCGGATCAGCTCCGTCATCGGCGAGGTGGCCGGGCGGGACGTCATCGTCCTGGACGACGAGATCGCCAAGGGCAGCACGGTAATCGAACTGCTCGACAGACTCAGGGAACTGGGCCCGCGCTCGATCCGCGTGGCCTGCACGCACGGACTGTTCGCAGCAGGCGCGCTCAAACGCCTGAGCGAGCAGCCCGACGTGCTGGAGATCGTGTGCACCAACACCGTTCCGGTGCCCGCCGACGAACACACGGACAAGCTGCGGGTCCTGTCCATCGCCCCGGCGCTCGCCGAGGCGGTACGCCGCATCCACAACGGCGAGTCGGTCAGCGCCCTGTTCGACGCCCCGCCGACCGAATAGCGACCCAGGGGCCTGCCCGGCATGATCCGCCGGACAGGCCCCTGGCCGTCACATCGGGCCGGGTGTGGCCCCGGGCTGTTCCAGGGCCGCGTCCAGGGTGGGCTGCGGGGGCAGCAGCCCGGCCAGGCCGGTGATCCGCAACAGACGCAGGGTCAGCGCGTGAGTGCACACGAGGTGCAGTCGGCCGTGCTGGTCCAGCACCCGCCGCCGGGCGCGGTACAGCAGGCGCAGACCCGAGGCGTCCAGGAACTCGACCCGGGTCAGATCGAGCACGACGAGGCACTTGGGGTCCGAGGTCGCCGCATCGAGGTGCGGGACGACCTCCGCCTCCGCGACTATGTCGATCTCGCCGCGGAACTCCAGCACTGTGTGTCCCCGCTCCTGGCGGACGCGGAGATACCGGGTAGGCGGTGCAGGTTGGTGCCGCACCACGCCATCGCCTCCAGCCTGCTCCTTGCACGGTGGGATCGGCCCCAACGCCGGTCCCTGCATTGAAAGTTACCCTTGAGCGGGTGGATGCAGGCATGTTTGAATGTCATATGTCTGCGAATTGCGGCCAAGCTCTTCGGGTGCCGACCGGTTCACTGCCGCCCGCCGCTTTCATGACGAGGCCGGTCTCGGCCCCGGCCGCCGGCTGATCCAGCCCGGAACCTCGCTGCGCCGGCATCCGCACGCCGTCACCGGAGTCTCCCCGCAGACCTACCGGCGCACGTTCCGGGCGGCACCCGAGCGAGCCGGCTCCGGTACGGCGAACTGTCGTGGGGGTCAACTGACCAGTTTGCAAGGAGATTTGAGGACCTCGCCTCTCCTCGGGAGCGTGACGGAACCCTCACTCCGCCGCCGCCCCCCGAACTTGATCCTTTTGTGGTAGGAACCGATAAGCTCCTTGTCAGCGCTGCGAGTTGAAGCGATCGTGCCGCGCCCGTTCGCGGTACTTACCCCTGAGTGCGATCCCTTGCACACCCCCCTGTTTGATCGTGTTGCTTCGAAGGATGCAGATGGAACTCGCCACTCCGCCACCGGCGGCGCGGCCCCCTGTCGCTTGGTACAGCTGGTGGTTGATGCCGCTGGGCCTGGGCAGCGGGACGATTGCCGCCACGTTCGTGAGCTCGGAGCGAATGACGGCGGCCGTCGCCGGCGCCGCCGTCACGGCGGCCGGAATGATATGCGTACGGCTGTTGCTCCGCACCCGGACCCGACTGGCCCGGACGGAGGACACCCTCCGTACCGCACAGGCCGCCCAGGAGGAGCGGTTCGCCGAGCAGAACGCCGCACACGAACGGCTCCTCGCCGACCGGGACACGGCACGCGAGGGCCAACTCGCCGACCAGGCAAAGTCCTTCGAGGCGCGGATCGCCGAACAGGCCGTCGATCACGAGGCGCGGATCGCCGAGCAGCGTGAGGCCCTGCGGGAGCAGCTGGCGCACCAACTGGCCGCGGTGACCCGGCTCGCCGACGAGCAGTTACCGGAGGCGATAGAGCGTCTGCGGGCCGGTGACGCCATCGACGACGTGCTGCCGAGCGTCAACCAGAACGCCGAGGTCGGTACCGAACTCCAGGCCGAACTGCGCAAGACCCTGCGGATCGCTCTGATGGCGCTCGAGGAGGAGTTCGACCGCTCCACCTCCGCCGAACAGGCCGTCATCAGCATCGGCAACCGCATCCACGTACTGACCAGCAAACTCCGGGGCCGGCTGCACGAGATGCAGGGCGAGCACGGCCGCCTCCCGGCCGTCGCCCGAGGCCTGATGGAACTCGACCAGGAGATCGGCCCCGCCGACTGTCTCGCCGCCAGCGTCGGCGTGCTCGGCGGTTCGGACCGGCCCGGCCGGCAGTGGCAGGAGCCGCAACGGCTGCTGAGCGTGATGCGCGGTGGCATCGGCCGGATCAAGGACTTCCACCGCGTCCAGCTGCGCCAGCTGCCCGACCTCGGCGTCGACGGCGGCCTGGTGGACCACCTCACGCTGATCTTCGCGCACCTGTTGGACAACGCGGCGCGCTACTCGCCGCCCACCGAGCCCGTGGTCGTCTCAGGCAAGGAGGTCCCGAACGGCGTCGGCATCGAGATCCAGGACTCCGGCAAGGGCCTGAGCGAGGAGAAGAAGCGCGAGGCCGAACACGCCCTCGCGGGCACCGCGCCCGGCGCGGGGATCGGCGGCATCACCGAGGACGCGAACATCGGCCTCAGGGTCGTCGGCGTCCTCGCCCGCCGCTACGGCATCCGCGTCACCTTCGCGGACTCGCCGTGGCTCGGCACCTCGGTGGTGGTCGTCGTACCGCACAAGTACTTCAGCCGGCCGCCCACGGCCGCCGCGGCGCCGACCGCTCCCGTACCGGAGGCCCCCGCCGTCCCGTCCGTCCTGCCGTGCACCGCGGTCGCCGACGACGGGGAGGCCGACCTCTGGCCGACCGACTCCGTCGTGTCTCCAGGGGCCGACGGGGCGCCGGCCACCACGCCCGGCGGGCTGCCCCGCCGCCGCAGCGCCAGGCGGGCCGGCCACCGTCACCCCCGTACCACCGGACGCGTCCTTCACCGGCCTCGCCGCCTTCGCCACCGCCGGACGTGACATCGCGGCACGCGACGAGGGGGCGCACGATTCCGGAGAACGCGACACCGGCGCGGCGTCCGAAGCGGCCACCGCCGGTGACACCCCCGCAAAACGCGAGTCCACCGAGCACCGCACCGAGGAGAGCGACCACACCCCATGACGCAACAGGGAAACGACGTGAGCTGGGCGCTCCGCGATCTCGTCGAAAGCATCCAGGAGATCCGCTTCGCCCTCGTGGCCTCCAGCGACGGCAAGGCCATCACCTCCTTCGGGGCGGACGACCCCGACGACGTGGACCGCTTCGCGGCCGTGGTGGCCGGCCTGCAGGCGCTGGCCCAGCCGGTCGCCGAACAGTTCCCCTCCTACGCGGGGCAGCTGCGGCTGGCGGTGATCGAGGTCGACGGCGGCCACCTCTTCGTGGTCCGCGCCGGCGTGGAGACCTACCTCGGCGTCCTCGCCCGCGAGGGCCTCGACCAGGGTCTGCTCGGGCACCAGATGAGAGACCTCGCCCGCAGAATGGGAGAGCTCCTCGGCACCACTCCGCGCCTGGAGGAGCACTCTGGATGAGTGCTCCCCGCCGACCGTCGGACCCGTCCGGTCTCGAGCGTTACTACGTCCTCACCGGAGGACGCAGCGGACCGGGCGGTTCGGCATCGAGTCTCGACGTGGCGACCCTCGTCGTCTCCCGCTCGGCCCCCGTCCCGGGGATGCAGCATGAGCACGAGGAGATCGTCCGGCACTGCCGCGATCCGCTCTCGGTCGCCGAACTCGGCGCCCACCTCGGACTGCCGTTCAACATTCTCGCCGTGCTGCTGTCGGACCTGCTGGACGAAGGCCACGTCGAAGCCCGTGACCCCATGCCGGCACACGACGCCGGACGCGGGACCGACCTCGCGCTCCTTGAGGAGGTACTCAGTGGACTTGAAAGGCTTTGAGCAAGCCGGTCGGCATACGGCCGGGGACACCCGCTCGGTGAAGGTGATGATCGCCGGTGGCTTCGGTACCGGAAAGACCACGATGGTCCGGTCGGTCAGCGACATCAAGCCGCTCACCACCGAGGAGACCCTCACCCAGGCCGGCGCCGCCGTCGACCACCTCATCGGTGTCGCCGACAAGACGGAGACCACCGTCAGTCTGGACTTCGGCAAGATCACCATCAACGACAGCCTGGTCCTGTACCTGTTCGGCACGCCCGGCCAGGAGCGGTTCTGGTTCCTGTGGAACGGGCTGTTCAAGGGCGCGCTCGGCGCGGTCGTCCTGGTCGACACCCGACGGCTGGCCTCCAGCTTCCGGGCGATCGAGGAGATGGAACGGCAGAAGGTGTCCTTCGTCATCGCCCTCAACGTCTTCCCCGACTCCAAGGACTACCCGGTGGACGAGATCCGGGACGCCCTGGACATCCCCGAACACATCCCGGTCGTGGCCTTCGACGCGCGGGACCGGGCCGCCAGCCGCGACGTGCTCGTCACCCTCATCCATCACCTGCGGGAACGCTCGGCCGTGGCCGTGGAGTCCCGATGAACGACCCGACCAAGAACGCCCCCGACGCGGCCCGCGGCTGCCCCGTCGCCCCACTGCCGGCCGGGCCGGTCCGACACCACGGCGCGGACCTCGCCCGGCTGTACGGGCCGGACGTGGCCGGCGATCCGGCCGGCGTCCACGAGCGGCTGCACAAGGAACACGGGTCGGTCGCGCCGGTGCTCCTGGAGGGCGACGTGCAGGCCTGGCTGGTGCTCGGCTACCGGGACAACCGCCGGGTGCTCGACAACCCCCGCCAGTTCACCCGGGACGCCCGGATCTGGCGGGACCGGCGCGACGGGCGCGTCGCGGACACCTCACCGTTGGTCCCGATGCTCGGCTGGCGCCCCGACTGCGTCTCCCAGGACGGTGAGCCGCACCGCAGGCTGCGTGGAGCCGTCACCGACGGACTCCAGGCCGCGGCCGGCCGCGGTGTCCGACGGCACGCCACGCACTTCGCGAACAAGGAGATCGACGCCTTCGCGGATCTGGGCGGCGCCGATCTGGTGAGCGACTACGCCGACTACCTGCCGATGCTGGTGCTCACCCGCGTCCTGGGGCTGCCCGAGGCGGAGGGGCGCGACCTGGTCGAGTCCTGCGCCCAGGTCCTCAAGGGCGGCGAGGACGCCGTCACGCACGACAGCCGCATCCAGGAGATCCTCGGGGCGCTCGTCGTCCGCAAGCGGTCCGAACCCGGCAGCGACCTCACCACCGCTCTGCTGGCACACCACGCCGGGCTCGACGAGGAGGAGGTGGTCAGCCATCTGCGGCTGGTGCTGATCGCCGGTCACACCACCACCAGCAACCTGCTGGCCCGGGTGCTCCAACTGGTCCTCACCGACACCGCACGGCTCTCCGGACTGATCAGCGGCCGGCTGAACATCTCCGCGGTCGTCGAGGAGGTCATGTGGAACAGCCCGCCGCTGGCCGTTCTGCCGGGCCGGTTCGCCACCAGCGACCTGGAACTCGGCGGCCACCGCGTCCGTGAGGGCGACCTGCTGGTCCTGGGCCTCGCGGCGGGCAACCAGGACCCCGAGATCCGCCCGGACGCCGGGGTGTCCGTGCAGGGCAACCAGTCGCACCTGGCGTTCAGCGGCGGACCGCACGAGTGCCCGGGCCGGAACATCGGCTTGGCCGTCATCGAGATCGCCGTGGACGTCCTGCTGCACCGGCTGCGGGACCTGCGCCTGGCGGTGCCGCCGGGGGAGTTGTCCTCGACCGCATCCACCTGGGAGACCCGGCTGGACCGCCTGCCCGTCGAGTTCAGCGTCTGACGTCGGCGACGCCGCAACCGCCGACCGGGCCGGCCACCGTGATCGGCTGTGCTGCGCGGCCCCGCCACGGGGCCGCGCAGCACAGCCGTCTCACACGGTCAACAGGTCGTCGACCGAGCCGCGGCCCGCCTGTTCGGCCGTGGCCACCGCTCCCTCCTTCGCCGCCGCGTAGCGGCCGCTGGTCAGGGCCCACTCGTAGTTGCCCTCGATCCAGTGCTGAATGGCTTGTACACCCTTGTCCACCCGGTCGCGTTCCTCCGTGTCGAGCCCCAGCTCGTCGCACATGCCGGGCACCCGCGACTCGAGGGTGAGGTACTCGTCCAGGCAGGCGGTCGTCATGCGGTACGCCTCGGCGGCGGCCTCCTCCCAGGAGCAGCCGCGCTCCCGGTGCAGTACGGCGATCAGGTTGTGGCCGTCGCCGCGGCGCCGCTCCCGCTCGAAGGAGTGGATGTCGTTCATGAACCCGATGGTGTCCGCGGCCAGATCACGCATCCGCTCCATCAGCGGATGCGCCATCGCCCGCGCCGGCACCTCGAAGCCGCGGCTGCGCTCACCGACGTCGATGCTGTGGTGGATGCCGACGGTACGGCGCCGGAACACGGTGTACTCGTCCAGGCCGAGCGTCCCGGTCAGCCCGCGGGCCGCCAGGTCGACCTCCTCGCAGTGGGCCACCAGGAACCGTCCCCAGGACGCCGCGAACCGGGTCTGCCAAGTCAGGGACATGCCATCCGAGAGGCGTTCCCAGACCTGGGCCCAGGCCATCGTGATCGGGCAGGCCACCCGAGGAGTGCTTCCCGCCGGCCGCAGCGGGGTGACGATGAGCTCCCGCGCCACGTCCGCTATCAGGTCCGCGCGGTCCGGTCGGTCGGAGTCGAACTGGTCGTCGAAGAGGAAGGCCAGGGAGAACCAGTTCATCAGAACGACCATGTCCTCGGCCGAGGCGTACGGATAGGTACGGGCGGCGGCCTGCGGCAGGTCCCAGGACCGGTACTCGTCGAATCCGGCCCGGCTGCGGACCAGGCCCCTCTCCCACACCCAGCGCAGATGGCGCGCGCGGGCGTATTCCAGATGCTCGCTGACGGGGGTGTTGAAGGGGAGATCGAACCGGACGTCCTGAGGCATGTGCTTCCTTTCGGGAGACGGAACGCAGAGTCCCCCAGCCCTGCGGTCGGGCCGTCGTGGCGACCGCCCACACACTTGAACTCGGCTTCACGGAAAGAAGGTTGAACCGGGAAGCGGTACGAAGCTGCCCAGATCCCAAATGATCTACACCGGACGTCCCTCGTGATGTCTGCTACCTGGCAGGCCACTTGAGGTGAGTGCCGTCTCAAACGCCCCAGGACTCAACGGACTTGGTGCAGATTGAAACCGCCGAGCCGGGACAGGCTCCAGATACAGGCCGGGGTGCCGCCCCGAGCCCGGACGGACCCGGATCCTGTGGAGGAAGACATGGCACTGGTACATGCCGGAGTGGTGGTGCTCGACTGCGCCGAGCCGGAGAGACTCGCCGAGTTCTACCGGGAGTTGCTGGAGGCCGAGGTGGCGGACGCCAACGCCAACCGGGTGGAGATCCGGGCCGCCGACGGCTTCCGGCTGGCGCTGCGCCGCGACGTCAACACCACCGCCCCGAGCTGGCCGCGCCCCGAGAACTCGCTCCAGGCGCACCTGGAGTTCGTGGTCGAGGACCTGGATGCCACGGAACGGCTGATCGTCGGCCTCGGCGGCCGTCCGGTGGAGACGAAGGACGTCACCGGCCCCCTGGAGGAACGCGGCTACGCCGACCCGGCCGGGCACTCCTTCACCCTGCGCCGCGGGGTGCCGCTGGGGCCGAAACAGGGCTGACGGACGCCCCTGCGGTCCCCGTCCCGGAGCCCGGGACGGGGACCGCAGGGGCGGGCCGCGCCGCGTGGCGACGGGTCCGGACGGCGGTGGGCAGGGGCTGGGCACGGGGCGAGGGAGCGGGAGAAGGGCGCCGCGTCAGTCACGTCCGCGCTTGTCCGGAGCCTGCCAGGTGCCCGTCGAGCGCTCGATGGCCTTGGCACCCGCGCGGTCCACGGCACTGCGTACGGCCGCGAAGATGGCGCCCTGGATCGCGGCGGCCAGCAGGATCTCGCCCCAGCGGCGGTCCCGGTCCAGCGCGTCGGGCGCGTTGTCCTCGTGCCGGATCACCTTCCACGTCTTCTGGAAGGCGAGCCCCGCCAGGGTGCCGCTCGTCCAGCCCAGCGCGAACCCGATGGGCTTGTACACCAGGGGCAGCTTCTTCTTCTTGGTCTTCTTCGCCACGTGGGTCTCCCAGGTCGGTTCCGGCGTTCAAGAGTTCCTGTGACCACGTTCCCCGTTTTGCGCCGTCGGCACGGCTCCACCGGACCCGACCGGGTGCCCCCAGGAACGCGAGAGGCACGGGAGGCAGGGTGGAGGACCCCGCCACGACGGGGGAACGCGGCAGGGCCCGACGCACGGGTGCCCGTCGACCGGGCCGTCATGCACACCGGAGCGAAGAAAACTTCGGGGCTCCAGGTGCGGAGCGGCCCGAAGGCCGTACGGTCTCGGAGGACCGGACGAGTGCGGGTGGGCCGGACGAGTGACCAGGGCTTCGGGGATGACCGAACAGCCCGTGAAACCCTTGCTCTACGTCGTCTGCGCCGCCGGTGTCGCCGCGGACGTCAGCAAGCTGATCACCACCGCGCAGGAGCGGGACTGGGAGGCCGGTGTCGTCGCGAGACCGGTCGCCATGAACGGGTTCTTCGACGCCGCCGCGGTCCAGGCGCAGACCGGTCGGCCGATCATTCCCCGAGCTCTCGACTCCGTTCGAGCAGGGGAGACCCCAATCGCCTGGCACACCCCGGCGAACCGCGCCCCTTCCCGGCACCCGACGCGGTGGTGGCCGCGCCCGCCACCTTCAACACCGTCAACAAACGGGCGGCCGGAATCGCCGACACGCTCGCTCTGGGCACCCTGTGCGAGGCCGCGGGCCTGGTCGTGCCTGTCGCCGTCCTGCCCAGCGTCGGCAACCCGTACGCGGGGGAGACGGCACCGGACGGCGGGCGGCCGGAGCTCCACTGGGAACGGGCTCTGGACCTCGTACGGCGGGGCTGACCGGGACCGGCTTCGCCGCGCCGACCCGCTCGCTTTTCCGGGCGCCCCTTTCCGGACACCGGACGCCGAACCGGGTGATCAGGCGCGTGAAATCAAGTACCTCGAATCTCATTGACAGTATGTCAAAATATGTTGGCCGGAAGAGAAATGCGCGAAACCGCGGAGTCCCTTGTTCCTCCTCGTTGACCTGTGCAAAAGTGGGTCGTACCGGCGCGCGGACAATATTTTCTGCCCTGGCGTGCACGTGGCCGCTCCCGCAGGCCACCCAGCTCCAAAAGAGCTGTTCCGGACGGGGGTTCGAGATGTCGAATCCCGTACGGACGGGCTTCCGTCGTATCGTCGGCGAGGCTGCGGGCCCGCTGGTACGGACTTTATTCCGCGCATCCTCGAGAGGATTGCATCCGTGAAGGACACCGGTCTGTCGCATTCCCGGGTTCCGGCCCACTCATCCGATGCGACGGACGAGCAGCTGGCCGCCGAGCTGCGGAAGTGGACGGGTGCCACACCGGTGCTGCACCCCGTCGGTGAACTGCTCGACCGGCACTGGGAGTCGGTCTTCCGCTACGCCCGGCTGTGCACCGAGGGCCCGCGGTCCGCCGGGATGCTCGCCACCGCCGCGTTCACCCGGCTCTTCGGCGAGACCCTCAAGCACAACGGGCCGGGTTCCGCATGGCGGCCCCAACTCCTGGCCACCGTCCGCAGGATCGCCGCCGAGTGGATCGACGACCACCGGCGCGACATGCTCCATCCCGACCTCACCGCCGAGTCCGGTGACGGCCAGCGGCAGGCCGCCCGGCTGCTGCCATTGTCCGAACGACGCCTGCTGGCAGGGGCGTTCCAGCGTCTGCCGCAGTCGGCGCGCTGCCTGCTGTGGCACGTGGAGGTCGAGTCCGAACCGCTCCACATCCCTGCCGGACTGCTCGCGCTGGACGAGGAGGGTGCCCGCATCGAACTGCGCCGCGCCCAGGACCGCTTGCGTGACGAAGTCCTCCAACTCCACGCTGAACTCGCCCCCGACCAGGAGTGCCGACGCTATCTCCGCCTGCTCGAGGTGACCTACCGGCGAGCGGGCACCGAACTCGACCCGGACCTGCGCGCACACCTGGACAACTGCAGCCACTGCCGGCACGCCGCGGACCAACTCGCCTGCTTCACCACCGGACTCGGCACGGCCCTGGCGGAGGCGGTCCTCGGCTGGAGCGCACGGGAGTACGCGGAGAGCCGGGCACGGGCGGCCGACACCACCGACGAGCCGACGGACGGGTCCACGGACGGCTCGGCGGCCGAGGAACGACTGTCACCCGGGGGCGTCGTCGGCACGGCCTTCCCCGGCCCCGCAGACGGACCCCCGGGCACGACGGGCGAGTCGTTCACCAACCCGGCACCGATCCCGCCCATGCCCACCGAGGCACCCCGCACCGCCCCCACCGCGCCCCCGGTCCCGAGCACCGCCCGCACTCCCGCCGAGCACCCGGCCCCTCGCCGCGCTTCCCGCTCCGGGCGGCGTGCGGCACCCCGCACCGGTCCTCGCGGTGCCGTGCTCCGCGCCGGTTCCCGCGTCGCCCGGAAGGCCGCCCGCCGGGCCGCCCGCCGGGCCGCCCGCCGGCGCAACCTCGCCGTGGGCATCCTCACGGTCAGCGGACTGATCGTCCTACCGCTGGTGCTGTGGACCTCGGGCGGCTCCGACGGCACCTCCGCGCGGGGCGACGGCCGCCCCTCCGAAACCCCCGGTGCCGAGGAGGGCACCCCGTCGCCCAGCGACCCCTCGGGGTTCGGCTCCGGCGAGGCGGCGAAGGGTGCCCTGCGCGGCCGGCTGCACAACACCGCCTCCGGCCTGTGCGTCGGCGTGGTCGGCGACCGTGCCGTCGCGGGAGCCGAGACCGAGCTCACCGCCTGCTCGGCGGGCGAGGTCCAGCAGTGGACGTACGAGACGGACGGGCTGCTGCGCAACGCCGCGGAACCGGACCTGTGCCTCGACTCCCGCCTCGGTTACTCGGTGCGGCTGGCCCGGTGCACGGGCCCGGCGCGGGGGAACGCCGACAGCGCGCGCTACGACTTCACCGTGCAGAGCACTTTGGTGCCCCGCTCCGGTCAGGGCCTGGGGCTGGCACCGGCCGCGACCGACGGCTCGGGTGCCCTCGTCCTCAAGACCCGCAATGATTCGGACACCCAGCGCTGGGCGATCCACACCTCGGAGCCCGACCCGCAGCGGAAGGTCGTCGACCGGGGCGCCGACGAACCGCGACGGTGCGTGCGTCCGCCGCGGGCGGACGCACGCACCCGCGTCAGGGCCCGGTGCCCTCGCTCAGTACCGTGACGAACACCGCGGCCGAGTCACCGGCGACGGGCACGGCGCCGGCCGTCCACGGCACCTTCAGGGAGTTCCGCTCGTCCGGCGGGGTCACCAGCAGCGCCGCAGGGGTGGCCGTGCGCGCCCCGCTGATGCCGGGCGCGGAGTACCGCAGCCCCGCCCACGCGCTCTCGCCGGGCTCCAGTGCGACGCGCACGGCGTCACCGGGGGAGCGCTTCGGGTCAGGGCCGAGCTGCTTGCCGGACGCGTCCACGAAGGCGGCGCCGGGATAGCCGTACAGGGTGCAGGCGCGGGGGGAGACGTTGGTCAGTACGACGGGGAAGTTGCGCTGACCCGCGCCCGGGTCCACGCCGCCGACCCGTGCGCGCAACTCGGAGGTGTGGCAGCGGGCCGTGGCACGGTCTGCCGTCCTCCCGGAGGTGCCGGAGGCGGTGACGGCGGACGCGGCGGCGGCGTCGCTCGGGACGGCGCTCTCGGCGGACGCGGCACCGGCGTCCGAGGCTCTCACGGCGTCGGAGGCCGCAGTGCCGGTGCCGGTGCCGGTTCCGCAGGACGCCACCGCGCCGAGCGCGGCCAGCGCGCTCGCGAGCACAGCCGCCCGACGTCCGGCCGCCCGACGCACGGAGGTCCCACCCATGATGGTTCGGAAAGCGCTCACAGCTCCTCCTGCTCCAGTAGTCCCAGTTCGGCCCAGATGGTCTTGCCCTCGGCGGTGTGTCTGCTGCCCCACCGCTGGGTGAGCTGGGCGACCAGGAGCAACCCCCGCCCGCCCTCGTCCCAGGTCTTGGCGCGCCGCAGGTGCGGGGCGGTGTGGCTGGTGTCGGACACCTCGCAGATCAGCGTCGACGCGTCGCAGATGAGCCGGAGCCGGATGGGCGGGGCGCCGTAGCGGATCGCGTTGGTGACCAGCTCGCTCACCACCAGCTCGGCGGTGAACGACGCCTCGGTCAGGGACCAGATGCCCAGCTGGTCGAGGACCTGTTTGCGGATCGACGCGACCAGCGCCGGATCGGCCGGGATGTCCCAGGTGGCGACCTGGGAGGACGGCAGCCCGCGGGTACGGGTCAGCAGCAGGGCCGCGTCCTCCGTCCTGCTGCCCGGACCGAGCAGGGTGTACAGGACACGGTCGCAGGCCTCGTCGAGCGATCCCGAGGCCGCGTTCGACAGGGCGTCGGTGAGCATGAGCCCGCCGATTTCCGTGTCGCCCTCCGGTCGTTCGGTCAGCCCGTCGGTGTAGAAAGCCAGCACGGAGCCCTCGGACAACTCCAGCTCCACGGACTCGAAGGGCAGACCGCCCAGGCCCAGCGGCGGTCCGGACGGCAGGCCGAGCTCGCGGGCCTGCCCGTCCGGCGGGACCAGGACGGGCGGCGGATGCCCCGCCCGCGCCAGGGTGCAGCGCCGTGACACCGGGTCGTACACCGCGTACAGGCAGGTCGCGCCGACCTCGCCCTGACCGCTGTCGGCGGTCTCGCCACGGCCGCCGTCGACGCCCGACTCGTGGGCGAGGTGCAGGACCAGGTCGTCGAGGTGGGTGAGGAGTTCGTCGGGGGCCAGATCGATGTCGGCGAGGGTACGGACGGCCGTACGCAGCCGGCTCATCGTCGCGGAGGCCTGGATGCCACGGCCGGCGACGTCCCCCACCACGATGGCCACCCGCATCCCGGACAGTGGGATCACGTCGAACCAATCGCCGCCCACGCCGGAGCGTGCGGCCGGCAGATACCGGGAGGCGGAGTCCACCGCGGCCGTCCGGGGCAGGCCGCGGGGGAGCAGGCTGCGCCGGAGCGTGAGGGTGGTCTCGCGTTCACGGGAGTAGCGGCGGGCGTTGTCGATGCAGACGGCGGCCCGTGCCGTGACCTCCTCGGCCAGCAGCACGTCGTCGTGGGTGAAGGACTCGGGATGCCGGAACCGGGTGAACACCGCGACGCCGAGAGTGGTACCGCGGGCCTGGAGGGGGACGGACAGTATCGAGTGGACGCCGAGCTCCCGGACCTGCCGGGCGCGGGTCTCGTCGGCCGCGAGCCACGGATTGAGATCACCCGAGGGCACCGAGGCGACGACGCTGTGACCGGCGATCAGCGAATCGGCCTGGGGCGCGGTGGCCGGGTAGGCGATCACCTCGTCCGTGTCGGCGATCGACTCGAAGCTGCCCGGGGTGTGGGACCTGTGGGCCACCCGGCGCAGCGAGATCGGCAGGGTCGGCGGAGCGGTGACGTCTGCACCCTGGTCGTTCTGCTCGAGCAGGTCGACGCTGACGAAATCGGCGAGCGCGGGCACACAGACCTCCGTCAGCTCCTGCGCCGTCCGGGTGACGTCGAGGGTGGTGCCGATACGCACACTGGCCTCGTTGACGAGCTGCAGCCGTGCCCGCGCGCTGTACTGTTCGGTGAAATCGTGGGCCGCCACGCACACACCGGCGACCCGGCCGCCGTCGTCGGTGAGGGGCGCGATCCGGGCCAGCCAGGCCTGCGCGCGGCCCACGCCGGCGCCACGTACGTGGGTCTGCATGTCGTGGCCCCGGCCGCTCCGCAGCACCTGGCGCATGTGCCGCTCCAACTCGAAGTGCCGGGATTGGCCGCCCAGCTCGGTGGGCCTGAGCCCACGCAGCTGGCGGGCCGGCAGCCCGAGGAGGGCCGCCATCGCGTCGTTGACACCGCGCAGGCGCAGGTCCCGGTCGAAGACCGCGGTGGCGCACGGGGACTGGAACATGGCTGCCCGGAGCAGCGGATCGTCGGCCGGATCGGTGTCCCCGTACCGCAGCGGTGTGACGGCCAGCCAGTCGCCGGTGCCGCCGTCCTTCCGCCGGACGCGGTGGGCGAGCACCCATACGGTGACGGTGCCGCCGTCCCGGTGCCGAAGCACGAGCGTGCCGCTCCAGCGTGTGCCGGACGGCGGTCGGGACGGGGCCGCGCCGGCGGCGAGCAGGTCGGCCGCAGGACGGCCGACCACCTCCTCGGCGCTGTGGCCCAGCAGCAGCCGGGCACCTTCGTTCCACCCTACGAGGGTGCCGTCGGCGGCGACGACGACGCGGGCCGTCACCGGATCGTCGAACGGGTCGTCCGGCCTCATCGTCGCCACTCCATCGCGCACACTCACCGTGAACTGGTGGATCGCCAGAGTTCCAGCCTAGTGCGTCAAAGGCCCACGTGGCCCGGAACCCGACCCGGCCCGGGGCCGCGAGACCGGGGCGGGAGTGGCGGGTGGACATCGGAGACGGTCGCCGGGGCCGGCTCCTCGCGGCATCCGCACCGCCGTCCGCCCGGCGTTCGTCACCAGTCCCGTCCCAGTCGTTGACGGAGTGTCACACCTGCCGCAACCATGGTCCCGTACGAGTGGAAGCGCTCCCATGGGGTGGTGCTCCCCTGCCACCCCCAGACGCAGCGCGCTCCCACGCCGTGCTGCCGCCGTGTCCTCCCCCAGAGGAGCCCGGACGTGAACAGACGCAGAACCGCTCTGCCGTCCCTCGCCGGCCTGCTGGCGAGCGCGCTCACCGCGCTGCCCGCCGCCCCGGCCGGGGCCGACGAGGCCGAGCAGGTCAGGAACGGCACCTTCGACACCACCACCGACCCGGTGGGCCTCCGCCGGGGTCACCACGGGCCTGTCCGAGGGCCGCCTGTGCGCCGACGTCCCCGGCGGCACCGCCGACCGGTGGGACGCCGCCGTCGGCCAGCACGACATCACCCTGGTGAAGGAGGAGCCGTACCGCTTCACCTTCACCGCGGCCGGCTCGCCCGCGGGCCACGTGGTCCGGGCGATCGTCGGCCTGTCGGCGGCCGTACGACACCTACTTCGAGGTGACCCCGCAGCTCGGCGTCGCCGGCGACACGTACTCCTACACCTTCACCTCACCCGTCGACACCTCCCGGGGCCAGCGCCGGCCTCCAGCTCGGCGGCAGCGCCGCCCCCTGGCGCTTCTGCATGGACGACGTCTCCCTGCTGGGCGGCGTGGCGCCCGAGCCGTACGAGCCCGGCACCGGGCCCCGGGTCCGCGTCGACCAGGTCGCCTACCTGCCAGCGGGTCCGAAGAACGCCACCCTGGTCACCGAGGCGACCGGGAAGCTGCCCTGGCAGCTGAAGGACGCCGACGGCAGGGTCGTCCGGCAGGGCACGACCGCGCCGCGCGGCGTGGACGGCTCCTCCGGGCAGAACGTCCACTCCCCCGACTTCGGCGCCCACCGTGAGCGGGGCACCGGCTACCCCCTGGTCGTGGACGGCGAGACCAGCCGGCCCTTCGACATCGACGCGGGCGCCTACGAGCGGCTGCGGCTGGACTCGGCGAAGTACTACTACACCCAGCGCAGCGGCATCGAGATCCGCGACGACCTGCGCCCCGGCTACGCCCACCCCGCCGGACACGTGGACGCGGCGCCCGACCAGGGCGACGGCGAGGTGCCCTGCCAACCGGGCGTCTGCGACCACACCCTCGACGTCACCGGCGGCTGGTACGACGCCGGCGACCACGGCGAGTACGTCGTCAACGGCGGCATCAGCACCTGGGAGGTGCTCAGCACCTACGAGCGTGCCCGGCACGCCCGCACCGGACAGGCCGACAAACTCGGCGACGGCACGCTGGACATCCCGGAGAGCGGCAACGGGGTGCCCGACATCCTCGACGAGGCCCGCTGGGGACTGGAGTTCCTGCTGAAGACGCAGGTGCCCGAGAGGGAGCCGCTGGCCGGTATGGCCCACCACGAGATCCACGACGAGCAGTGGACCGGCCTGCCGCTGCTGCCGAGCGACGACCCGCAGCGGCGCGAGCTGCATCCGCCGAGCACCGCGGCCACCCTGAACCTCGCGGCCACGGCCGCCCAGGCGGCCCGCCTGTACCGGTCCTCCGACAGGCAGTTCGCGACGCGGACACTGGCGGCCGCGCGCACGGCCTGGACGGCCGCTGGTACGCCCGTCAACTCGACCCGACGCTGCCGAACCCGCCCGCGGGAACCCTCTCCGGCGGTCCCCACTCGAGCATCCAGGACCCCTGCGCGCAGTCGGATCCAGGGCTGCGTCGGCCAGTTCTGCTTCATCGACGACATCCAGTCCTGGTCCACCGACGAGCACACCATCACCTGGAACGCCGCCCTGACCCGCATGGCCTCCTTCGTGGCCGACCAGGGGGTAGGGACCGTCCGGCGAGGCGGCACCTCCGGCCCGCTCCCGTCTCTTCTGTCGGTACCAGTTCATAACCGCCCTGAGCTGCTGATATTTACGATTGAGTACCAGAGCGGTACCGTGAGGGCATGCCTGCTCTCAATGTGGAGTTCAGTGACCGTGAACTCGAGGACCTGCGGCAGATCGCCAAGGAGCGCGGTACATCGATGAAGGCGCTCGTGCGCGAGGCGGCCGCGGCCGACATAGCGCGCCACCGGGCGCTGAAGGAGGGCGCGGAGGCGTTCCGTCGCTTCTTCGCCTCCCACGCCGACGAATTCGCCGCCGCCTTCCCGGACGACGAACCACGTGCCAAGGGCGAGGGGCGGGCCGCCTGACCGATGGGACCCGTCCTGCACATAGACGTGCCCTGGCTGCTCCAGCGGCACGAGGAGGTCCTCCCGGACCAGCCCACCATCAACGACTTCTCGGCGCTGGTCGCGGCCGTCGCCCGGCATCGCGTCGACCCGCCCCGCCTCGGCGTGGACTCGGACCCGGCCTGGCGGGCCGCCGCCCTGCTGCACACCCTCGCCCTGCTCCGGCCACTGCCGTCGGCCAATGCCCGCTTCGCCTGCGCGACGGCCGTGGCGTACATGTTCGTCAGCGGAGTCGGCATCGACCCGCCCTACGGTGCGATCGTCGACCTGGCCCGCGATCTGATGTCCGGTACGGCGGACGTCTACGCGGCGGCGGACCGACTGCGGTCCTGGCAGATCTGACACCGTCGCCCGGAATGCGAACCGGGGAAAGCGCAGGAGGAAACGCGCAGGTGGAAAGCCGGTGCGAGTGGCGCCGGCCGGGCTTTTCGTGTCGACGTTCTGTCAACGGGCGGAGGTTTCCCAAGCGCCTTGTTGGCCGTGTGCGGGTGTGCGAGAGTGAGCCACCCGCGAGGGGGGTAAAATCCGGGGTCGCACGCGCGTTGATGAACCGGGTCCGATGTCACCGTCGGTGAATTCGCATCCTCCCACGCAAAGCCGCCAAGAGGTATGGACCACTCGGGGACTTCCCTTCTAGGCGTCAGAACTTCTGTGTCACCTGCGCGTGGGAAGGAACCACCTCAGTGCCCACCCCTCACTCCCGTCGGCCACCGTATCCCCCTTCCGGCGGGGATCCGGGGGAGTCCGACGAGGCCCTCGCCACGCGGCTGCGAGGCCGTCCGGAGAACGAAGCCTCCCAGGCGGTGGCATTGTTGACGGCGCGTCACTGGCCTTCCATGCACGACTACGCGACCGTCTGCCTCGCCTCGTCGGGGCCGACGGCCGCCATGGTCACCGCGGCGGCACAGCACCGGGTCCTGGACCGGATCGCCCTCGGCGAATCGGCCGTCGCGCTGCGCCCGGTGCTGCTGGTGGCCGTGCGGGACACGGTCCGGGAATGGGCCGCCGACGACCGGACGGCGGGAGCTCTGCCCGAACTGCAGAAACCCGCGGGCGGGCGCGGCATGCGCGCGGCGAAAACGATGACGCCGGACAACCGTACGCTCGCCCAGCGTTCCTTCCGCTCCCTGCCCGCCCTCGCACGCTGCGTGCTCTGGCACGTCGAGGTCGAGGCGGAACCCCTATCGGTCCCGGCCGGTCTGCTCGGCATCGATCCCGACATCGCGTCGGGCGCGCTCGAACAGGCGCGTGACACATTCCGACAGGGCTGCGTCCACGCCCATCAGGAACTCGCGCCCATGAAGGACTGCAGGTTCTACAACCGACTCCTCGACGTACCCATCCGCCGGGGCAGGACACTGCTCCCCGACGTGCAGCAGCACCTGACGGACTGCCGCTACTGCCGGAACGCGGCCGAGCAGCTGAGCCATTTCGAGGGCGGTCTCGGCACCCTCCTCGCCGAGGCGGTCCTCGGCTGGGGTGCCCGCCGCTACCTCGACTCCCGCCCCGGCCGGGCGACGCCGGGCCCGCGCGGCGGCCGCGCCGCCCGCCGCGGACACCGGGGCGGCGGCAGCCGGCACCGCCTCCTGTCCCGGATTCCCGCGTCCGCCCGCCTCACCGGCCTGGGACTCCCGGACGCGGTGCGCTCCACCCGCACCCTGCTCACCGGCCTCGGAGCCGTCTCGGCCGGCGTGCTGGTGAGTGTGCTCATCGCAGGGTCCTCCACACCCGGCGGCGGCGGCACCGACCCGACGGGCGCCACCAGCGCGGCCGGCGGCGGAGGAGTCGTACCGACCGAGTCCCCGCCGGGCGTGGCCGGCCTGCCCACGGGGCCGGAGCAGACCCTCCTGCGCAACGTCGCCTCCGGCCTGTGCCTCGACACCCGGGGCGAGCCCCAGGACGGCGTCGGCACCCGGCTGGCGCCGTGCTCCTCGCAGTGGAGCCAGCGGTGGAGCTACGAGGACGACGGACTGCTGCGCAGCGTGGCCGACCCCGGTCTGTGCCTGGACTCGCACAAGGACGCCGGCGTCGTCGTCCTCGCCACCTGCGCCGAGGAGAACGACAGCCGGGGCGACGACGTGCGCTACGACCTGACCGCGCAGGGGGAGTTGCTGCCCCGCTGGGACGAACAGCTGGTGCTCACCCCGGCCCGCCCTGACGCGAACGCCGACATCGTCGTCAGGGTGCGGGACCGGGCCGAGGAGCAGCGCTGGGTGACCGAGCCGGTGGAGTCGGCCGAGGACTCCTGACCTGAACCGGGTGCCGGGGCGGGGTGGTCCACTGCCCCGGCGACTCCACCGCCCCCGGCACACTCCACGCCGGGCGGTCGGACGGTGCCCTCCACGAGGTCGCCGGGTCCGACCGCGGCCGGTGTGGCGTGTCCCGCCCTCTCCTCGTCGAAGCCGTCGGGCCGTCGGGCCGGCGCGGTGTCGCCCGGACCGACTGAATCATGAACACAAGCTGTCGCGGAATGGTCGGCCGACAGCGGAATCGGAATGTTTCAGGCCTATTGATGAGCGACGGAAATTCGGCCATCTGGCCACTTCGCACACACGGCCCCCTTGCGGTTGCAGGGTCCACGTTTCCGTGTTCCGTGACTTCACGCCACTGATTCAATACGCAATGTTACCGAAACCGGCATGGTCGACGTGTGTTTCCGCGGCGGACTCGGCAGACTCCCGCTCGCCGGTCCGGCACCACCGAGCACGGTCCGGCACCTCGTCGAAACGAGCGGAAGGATGCACACAATGCGGAACACCGCGCGCTGGGCCACCACCCTCGCCCTGACGGCCGCGGCCGTCTGCGCACCTCTGTCCCCGGTCGCGTCGGCCGCCCCGGGCGGCGCCCCGCCCGCGCTCTACGCCCCGTCGGCCCTCGTGCTCACCACGGGCCACGGCGAGAGCGCGGCGGCCGTCACGCCGGAACGCGCCGTCACCCTGACCTGTGCCCCCGGGACCTCGGGCACCCACCCGGCCGCGGCCGTGGCGTGCGGGGAGCTGGCCGATGCGGGCGGAGACCTGCACGCGCTGACTGCCGCGGAGGGCGTGTTCTGCACCGAGCAGTACGACCCGGTCGTGGTCACCGTCGACGGCGTGTGGCAGGGGCGGCGCGTCTCCCACGAGCGCACCTTCTCCAACGAATGCGTGATGAACGCCCACGGTTCGGGCGTCCTCGCGTTCTGAGACCGGGACCGCACGGTTCCCGTGACCGCGCGGCGGTCGGGGTACTGGGGAGTACCGACCTCCTCGCGGAGCGTGCGGTCCCGCACAAGGGGCCGGCGGGCGGAGTGGGGCCGCCCGCCGGCCCCGGCGTTTCGGGACGCTTACTCTCCTCGACGGGCATATAACTCCAGAGGCATATCGGGTGCGTGTCCAACGCCGCCCTCTGGGCCGCTCTCGCCGATCCGCACCGGCGGGCCATCGTCGCGCTGCTCCTCGAGCGGCCCCGGCCCGTGGGGGAGATCGTCCGGGCCTGCGGCCTGAGCCAGCCGAGCACCTCCAAGCATCTGAAGGTGCTCCGCGAAGCGGGCCTGGTGCGTGTCCGTCAGGACGCGCAGCGCAGGGTCTACACCCTCGACCCCGCCCCGATCGCCGCGCTCGACGCCTGGCTGGCCCCCTACCGCAGGCTGTGGAACGAGAGCCTGGACACCCTGGGCCGGCGCCTCGACGCGCCGCCGCCCGCCCCGGCGCGCCGAGGGCCGTCGTCACGCCATCTGCCGCCGCACCAGTTCGTGCAGCCGCCCGGCCGGGTCGGCGAGCAAGTGTGCCGGCGGGCCCTGCTGGACCACCTTGCCGTGCTCCATCACCACCACCCGGTCCGCGTCCAGCACCGTCGACAGCCGGTGCGCGATGACGACCCGGGTGGCCCGGAGCGCCTTGGTGCTCTCGATCACCGTGCGCTGCGTCTCGTTGTCCAGGGCGCTGGTCGCCTCGTCGAAGAAGAGGATGCGCGGCCGGCGGATCAGCGCCTGGGCGATCATCAGCCGCTGCCGCTGGCCACCGGAGACCGCGCCGCTGCCCGAGACGATGGTGTGCAGCCCCATCGGCATCCGCCGGATGTCCTCGGCGAGCCCCGCCATCTCGGCCGCCGCCATCGCCTCCTCGGGCGTGTACGGCTCGGTGCCGCAGATGACGTCCAGGAGGGAACCGGTGAACGGCTGGGCGTGCTGGAGCACCACACCGCACTGACGGCGCACCGCCGACTGGTCGAGCGCGGCCAGGTCCTGACCGTCGTACAGCACACTCCCCGACAGCGGCCGGTCGAAGCCGATGAGCAGCCGCAGCAGCGTGGACTTGCCGCAACCGCTGGGACCGACGACCGCCACGAACTCGCCCGGTCGCGCCTCGAAGGAGACGTCGTCGAGGACCAGCGGACCGTCGTCCGAGTAGCGGAAGGACACCCGCCGCGCCTCGAGCGCCCCGCTCAGCGGGCCCGGCCGGGTGCTCGCCGCCCGTACCTCGGGCGTCGCGTCCAGCACCGGCCGGATCTGCTCGAACAGCGGCAGCGCGGCCACCCCGGAGACGAACGCGCCGGTCAGCTGGGTGACCGAGGTCAGCAGCATCGTCACCGACGTGTTGAAGGTGAGGAACTCGGCCGCCGTCATCGAGCCGCGCGCCGGGCCCGCCAGCAGCATGAACATCGCCAGCGTGCACAGCGGCAGATAGACCGCGCCCAGCACCGCGGTCAGGTTCTTGATCCGGCCGGCCTTCTGCTGGAGCTCACGGCTGCGGGCGAACTCGGACGCCCACGCCCCGTACGCGTAGTTCTCCGCCGCCGCCACCCGCAGCTTCGGCAGGCCGCGCAGCGTCTGGAAGGCCTGGTTGTTCAGCTTGTTGGTGAGTACCACCAGACGTCGCTGCCACCGCACCTGCCACAGCCCGAGCCCGGTGAACACCGCGGCGATGACGACGAGCATCCCGATCGCGGCCAGCGCCATCGGCACGCTGAACCACAGCAGCAGCCCCAGGTTCATCGCGCCGACGGTGACCGACTGGGCCACCGTCGGCCCGACCCCGGCCAGCAGCCGGCGGATCGCGCTGATGCCCATGGCCGCGCTCGCCAGCTCACCGGTCGAGCGCTCGGTGAAGAACGACGTCGGCAGCCGCAGCAGCCTGTCCCACACGGCCGGCTGGAGCGTGGCCTCCACCCGGCCCTCCAGCCGCAGCAGGGTGAGGTTCTGCAGCAGCATGAAGGCGGCGGCCACCACACTGCTGAGGATCACCGCGAGACACACCTGCACGATCAGCTCGGTCTGCGCCTTCGGCACGAACTCACCGAGCACCTTGCCCGTGGCGATCGGCACCAGTGCCCCGATCGCCACCGTGACCAGACCGCTGAGCAGCAGACCCGTCAGATCGCCGCGGGTGCCCGACATGCAGAACCGCATCAGCCTGAGCGGGCTGAGCCGCCGCTCGGGCAGCGGGCGGTAGAACATCACCGCCTGCGGCTCGAACTCCGCGGCGTTCGCCTTCTCCACCGGCGTCGCACGCCCCGTGGCGGGATGCACCGCGACATATCCGCCGCGCCGCCACAGCAGCGCCACCGGCGCGCCGGACAACGCCCGGTGACCCACCAGCGGACCGACGTCGTCCCGCCACCAGCGGCCGGCCAGCCGTACGGCACGGGTGCGCAGGCGGGACGCGACGGCGATCTGCTCGACCGGATCGAGACGGTCGCCGCCGGTGCCCGACCGGGCCGGCTCGGCGAGCGCGATCCCGGCCGCCCGCGCGACCAGCCTGCAGGCCGCGTACGTGGCGTCCGCGTCGGCCGCGGTCGTTCCCTGCGCCGACCGCTTGCCGATGGCGGCGAGCAGCGTCCGGTCGGCCTGGGCGCGGGCCGCCTCGCCGGCCTTGATGCCCTCGGCGGTGCGCGTCTCGTGGGTGTGCTCCAGTTGCTCGATCCAGCGGTCCAGCGTGGTCATCAGCCGGGACTGCTGGTCGACCAGGCTCTGCCACAGCGCCGGGTCCATCAGCAGGTCCGCCGCGGCCTCGGCACCGTACAGCGAGCCGTACTGCACGCTGCCCGGCGGCACCTGCATCCAGAACACGTCGTCGTCGCTGGGCGCGGCGGCCCGCTCGGTGGCCATCGGCGCCTGGAACAGCACCGACAGACTGCGGCCCACGCCGAGGGCGAGGGCGTACTCCAGCGGGCTCGTGGTCGGCGGGACGTACTGCGGATTGCCGTACTCGTCGTACGACCAGGTCTGGGTGTCCGCCGCCTGGTACAGCTCGCGCAGGCCGATACGGTGCACCACGCAGTCCCGCAGCGGCCGGGCCACCAGGGTGTGCCGCGGTCCCGCGCCGGGGCCGAGCAGCAGCGAGCCCGCCTCCAGCCGGCCCAGATGGTGCCAGTGGCCCCGCTCCTCGGCGTCGACGGCGAACAGGTCCACCGCGCCGGCCGCGATCAGCCACAGTGTCTGCGGCCCCGCCAGATCCAGCCGGTTGAACCCGGCGCAGTCCACCCGCGTGCCCAGCGAGCCGAGCGCACCCAGCACGAGGTCGCCCCCGTACCCCTCCCGCATGGTCGTCGTCATCTCATCGCTCCCTGACCAGCGCGGCGTACGCGCCCCCGCGCGCCACCAGTTCCTCGTGCCGGCCGCGCTCCACGACCGTGCCGTGGTCGAGGACGACGATCTCGTCGCTGTCCCGGACCGTGCTCAGCCGGTGCGCGATCACCACACAGGCACAGCCGCGCCGGCGCAGGTTGTCCATCACGACCAGCTCGGTCTCGGCGTCCAGCGCGCTGGTCACCTCGTCCAGGACCAGGATGCTCGGCCGCCGCACCAGCGCCCGCGCGATCTCCAGGCGCTGGCGCTGCCCGCCGGAGAAGTTCCGGCCGTCCTGCTCGACCCGGCTGCGGATGCCGCCCGGCCGGCGCGTGATCACGTCGTACAGGGCCGCGTCCCGGAGCGCCTCCTCCACCGCCTCGTCCGGGATCGACGGGTCCCACAGCGCCACGTTGTCGCGGACGGTGCCCTCGAAGAGGAACACGTCCTGGTCGACGAAGGAGACGGACGCGGCCAGTGCCCCGCGCGGAATGTCCTCGATGCGCTGCCCGTCGATCCGGATCACGCCCTCCCACGGCGTGTACAGGCCCGAGAGCAGCCGGGACACCGTGGACTTGCCGCTGCCGGAGCCACCGACCAGCGCCACCTGCTGCCCCGGCCCGACGGTCAGGTCGAAGCCGGTCAACAGCGGCCTGTCCAGCGGGTTGTAGCCGAACGTGAGGTTCTGCAGTTCGACATGGCCGTGCAGGCGGCGCGTGGACTCCCCGGCGCCGGGGCGGCCGTAGAGCGGGTCGGCCCGGAAGTTCTCCACGTCCTTCAGCCGGGCCACGTCCGCCGCGAAGTCCTGGATCCGGCCCGCGACACCGTTGAGCCGGGTCAGCGGCGCGGTGAACCGGGTGACCAGCGCCTGGAAGGCGACCAGCAGACCGACCGAGATGTACCCCTCGACCGCCCGCATACCGCCGATCCACAGGATCAGCGCGCTGTTGAGGGTGGCGAGCGTCGGCGCGACCACGCCGAGCCAGGCACTCGGCACCCCGAGCCGCTGCTGCTCCTCCAGCGTGGTCGCGTGCTGCCCGGCCCACTTGCGGAAGTAGCCGTCCTCGCCGCCGGTCGCCTTCATCGTCTCGATGAGCTGCAGACCGGTGTACGCCGTGTTGGTGAGGCGTGCGGTGTCCGCGCGCAGTTTCGCCGTGCGGGTCGCGCGCAGCCGGATGACGATCCGCATCGCCAGGACGTTGAGCAGCGCCACGCCGATCCCGACGAAGGTGAGCTGCGGGTCGTACGTGTACAGCAGCACCGCGTACAGCACGACGACGACGGCGTCCACCCCCGCCGCCGACAGGTCCCGGGACAGCGTCTCGGCCACGGCGTCGTTGGACTGCAGGCGCTGCACCAGGTCCGCCGGGCTGCGCTGGGAGAAGAACGTCACCGGCAGCCGCAGCAGATGCCGCAGGAAGCGGGCGCTGGACAGGGTGGAGGAGACGAGCCGCCCGCGCAGCAGGTTCGCCTGCTGGAGCCAGGTCAGCACCAGGGTGAGCAGTACACAGGCGCCCATCGACGTGAACAGCACGCCCAGCATCGACGTCTGGCCGCCGATCAGGAACTCGTCGATGAAGGTACGGCTGAGTCCGGGCACCGCCGCACCTACCGCCACCAGCAGCAGACTCGACAGCACCACGGCGGGCATCGTCCCCGCCGTACCGCGCAATCGGGCCGGCATCGCACCGAGGACGCCCGGCTTGCGACCGCCCCGGGTGAAGTCCGGCCCGGGTTCCAGGGTCAGGACGACACCGGTGAAACTGCCGTCGAACTCCTCCAGCGGCACGAAACGGCGGCCCTTGCCAGGGTCGTTGATGAACACCCCGCGGCGGCCGAACCGGCGGCCCATGCCGTCGTAGACGACGTAGTGGTTGAACTCCCAGAACAGGATGGCCGGTGCCGTCACCTCGGCGAGGGCGGCCAGATCCATCTGCATGCCCTTGGCGGTCAGCCCGTAACCGCGGGCCGCCTTCAGCAGGTTGCTGGCGCGCGAGCCGTCCCTGGAGACACCGCAGGCGATTCGCAGCTCCTCCAGCGGGACATGGCGTCCGTAGTGGCCGAGCACCATCGCCAGGGAGGCGGCGCCGCACTCCACGGCCTCCATCTGGAGCACGGTGGGCGTACGGACGGTCTTCCCGCGCGCCTTGGGCACCTTGCGCTTGGGCGGGGCGGCACGGCGCCGGCCGCGGGTCTCCTGCGCGGTGGTCACGGCAGCAGCCAGTCGACGGGACGTTCGTCGGACAGCCGGATGGAGCCCGAGGCCAGGGTCATCGAGGTCAGGGGGAACGGCGGACCGTCCGCGGAGGACCACTCGTAACCGCTCTTCGTGGCGGACGACTTCTCCAGTTCGACCGTGACGGCCACCGGCCTGCCCTTCTTCGTGAACTGCTCGCCCAGCTGGCTGTCCCCGAGGAACGCGGTGATCTGCTGGGCGGACTGCGCGGAGCGGGCCACCGACTTCACCTCGCCGTGCAGCACGCCGTACTCCTGGCTCGGCACCGACTGCACGGTGAGGTCGACCGTGGCGCGCGCGGGGATACCGGCGGCGTTCTCGGCGGGGACGTACACGGTCGCGTACAGCGGGTCGTCGGCGTCGGCGACCTTCTCCACGGCGGCGACGTCCGCGCCGGTGGTGATGATCTGCCCGACGCTGGCGGCGAGTGTGGTGATCCGGCCCGCGTCCAGGGTGCGGACGACCGTGTCGCCCTGCTCGGTACGGACCTTCAGGACGGGGGAGTTCGCGGGCAGCCGCTCGCCCTGCTTCGCGAGGACCGCGGTGACCTGGCCGGCGAGAGGGCTCTGCAGGACGTAACTGCCCTGCCCGTGCGTCAGGACGGCGGGCGCGGCCACCGTGGAGGACACGGACCCGGTCACCGCCCACACGGAGGCGGCCGCCATGGCGACCACGGTCACGGAGAGGACCAGCCAGCCCTGCGGCCGGGCGAAGCGCACCGGAAGATCGAGTTCCTCGGGCGACTGGAGCTTGGCGAGGGCCTGTTGGCGGAACTGCACGGTACTTCCCTCACCTGCGTGAACTCTGCGAAGGACGGCGGGGTGCGGCTCGGCTGAGCCGGCGGGGCGGCCGGATGGCCGACCGGGGGTCATCGGGGCCTGTCGTGACGTCCCGTCTGCCGGGCGACAGGGCCTGGAGCGACGCCGAGCCCCGGAGCCGGGGGCGGCTCCGGGACTCAGCGGCACAAGGACGCGGTCAGAGACCGGCGACCAGGTTCGTGACCGGGGCGGTGTTCAGGCCGGTGACACCCTCGGCGGTGCCGACGGCCGTGTTGACCAGGCCGGAGACCGGAGCGATGCCGTCCACCGCGCCCGTGACGGCGTTCACGGCGTTCACGGACAGGCCGCCGGAGACGTTGTCGAGCTCGGCGTCGGAGATCTCGACGGTCTCGACCTGGGGGGTGGAGTTCATGAGGGAACTTCCCTTCGTGTGGGTATGTCAACAAGGGGGAGAGCGGCCCCCTCTGGGGATAGATGAAGGCCGCGACCGCGAGCGCCGGACCCCGTCGCCGGGTGCCCGAAACGGCCTTGCGGTGCGATGGATCAAAGCACGCCCCGGGGCCGGGCTTCCAATCAAACAAACCTCCCACCAGCGAACTTACGGCCTTGTGGCGCCCAAGAGTGCAGAGAAGGGCACGGCCCGGTGGCGACTTCTTCACATGGCTCACGGCATCGACCCGTCCCACTGCTTGCGCCCCTCGGGCCGGAATCCGGCACACCGGTCCCAAAGGTGTGAGGGGGGCGGCCGGAGTGTGGACGACTTCCGACTCCAGTGACCGCGCTGGGCATTCGATGTGCAGATTCACTGAAGCCAGGATTCCGCTCACCGTCCATGACGGAACGTGTGAGTCAGGTCGCGGTGCGTATCGCTCTGGAGCGCGTTCCCGTGTGGTGGGGCCGGGCGTACGAGTTGGCCGATTCCACGTCGTAAGGCGGGTGTGGGCAAAAGGATCTGAACGCCTCGCCGGACCCGTGCGTACCAACAGCCGTCCAGGCGCCGACAGCTGCCGAACGGCGGCACGACTCCGGTCCCCCCAGGAGGTCGAGAAGTTTGAGTCACAAGCGAATTCCGAAGCGCAAGGCCGCGATAGCGGTGGGTGGTGTGGTGGCGCTCGGCGCCGCCGCGATCCTGCTCCCCCACGCCAACGCGTCACAGGACGGCGCGACGGACGGCGTCGCGGCGGCGCCGAAGACCCTGAAGGCCACGGACGCCTCGGATCTCTCCACCCAGCTCGCAGGGCTCCTCGGCGACGCGTTCGCCGGCTCCTACTACGACGGTGGCAAACAGCAGCTGGTCGTCAACGTCGTGCCCGGCGACGACAACGTGATCGTGCGGGCGAAGGAGGCGGGCGCGACCGTCCGCGAGGTCGACAACAGCATGACCGAGCTGGAGGCCGGCGCGCGGACGCTGAAGACCGAGGCGACCATCCCCGGCACCTCGTGGGCCGCCGACCCACGCACCAACAAGATCCTTGTCACCGCCGACTCCACGGTGACCGGCGACAAGTGGGACAGACTGGAGTCCGCCGTGCGGAGCCTCGGCTCCGGCATGGCGACCATCAAGAAGTCCGCGGGCACGTTCAAAACGTTCGCCTCGGGCGGGGACGCGATCTTCTCGGGCGGCGCGCGCTGCTCCCTCGGCTTCAACGTCACCGCGGGCGACGGCTCGCCCGCATTCCTGACGGCCGGTCACTGCGCGGTCGCGGCCGACCAGTGGTCCGACGCGCAGAACGGCCGGCCGATCGCCACCGTCGACCAGGCGGTCTTCCCCGGTGAGGGCGACTTCGCACTCGTCCGGTACGACGACCCGGCCACCGAAGCGCCGAGCGACGTCGATGTGGGCGGCCAGACGGTCCGGATCACCGAGGCCGCGGAGGCCACCGTTGGCCAGGAGGTGTTCCGGATGGGCAGCACCACCGGGCTCGCCGACGGCCAGGTGCTCGGTCTCAACGCCACGGTGAACTACCCGGAGGGCACGGTCACCGGTCTCATCCAGGCCGATGTCTGTGCCGAACCCGGTGACAGCGGCGGCCCGATGTTCACCCAGGACGGCCTCGCGATCGGCCTGACCTCGGGCGGCAGCGGCGACTGCACCGTCGGCGGCGAGACGTTCTTCCAGCCGGTCACCACCGCCCTGGCTGCGGTCGGCGCGACCCTCGGCGAGGGCGGTGCCGGCGACCAGGCGGGCGGCGAAGAGGCCGGCGGCGGTGAGGACGCCGGTGGCGGTGGAGCCGGCGGTGAGGAAGCCGGCCAGGGAGCCGGCGACGGTGTCGGCCAGGGGCCGGCCAGGACACGGAGGACGACGGCGGTCCGACCGAGACCCACTGACCGGGACCGGCTGACCGCACCCGGGCGGAGCGCCCACGTCAGACCGACGCCCCGGGCCCCGTCACGCGACCGTGGCAGGAGCCCGGGGCGGCGGTGAGCGGCGAGCCGAGGGCGCGCTCAACCCGGGGGCAGTGCTCTGAGCAGGAGCAACGCGATGTCGTCCACCCGTCCCTCCGGGCGTGCGCCGGGCTGGACCAGGGCGTCGGCGAGCTCGTCCGGGGAACGCTCCCCGAGGGCGGTGAGAGGCGGCCCAGACCGGCCAGCGCGTCCTCGAAGTCGGTACCGGGCGATTCCACCAGCCCGTCGGTGTAAAGGACGAGGAGCGACCCGGGGGAGGAGTCCACCTCGGTCGCCGGATACGTCGCCGAACCGTCGATGCCCAGCAGCGGACCACCGGCCAGGTCCAGCACCCGCACCCGCCCGTCCGGCCTCCTCAGCAACGGCGGCGGATGCCCCGCCCGGGACATCGCGGCCCGCCCGCGCGCGGGATCGAGCCGCAGGTACAGGCAGCTCGCGAACAGCTCGGAACCCAGCTCGAGCAGCAGCCGGTCGGTGCTGCGCATCACCTCCTCGAGCGGCTGCCCCACCGTCGTGTACGCGCGGACCGCGGTGCGTACCTGCCCCATCAGCCCGGCCGCCGCCACGTTGTGCCCCTGCACGTCCCCGATCACCGCCGCCGCCGTCCCCTGCGCCGGCCCCAGATCGTGGAAGTCGCCCCCGATCTCCATGCCCTGAGTGGCCGGCAGGTAGCGGGCCGCCGCCTCGATCCCGGCCAGCGACGGCAGGGTGTGCGGCAGCAGCACCGCCTGCAGCCCGTGCGCCAGCCGGTGCTTGGCGTCGTAGAGCAGCGCCCGCTCCAGCGCCTGGGCGATCAGCCCCGCCAGACTGGTCAGCACCGCCCGCTCCTCCGTCGTGAAGTGGTGCGGTGAAGCGTAGGCCAGCACGCACGTCCCCACCGGACGCCCCGAGACGATCAGTGGCAGATAGGCCCGCGACGAGAAACCCGAGGGGTTCACGATCAGGACCGGATACAGGCGCTCCAGTTCCTCCCGGGACTCGAAGAACTCGGGCACCCCGGTGCGCGGCACCTGACCGCCGGGGGTCGGCTCGGACAGCGGCATTCCGTCGAACCGCTCGACGACGGGCGGGTCCGGATACCCGCGGTGCCCGAGGACGAGCAGCCGGCCCGACCGTGAGCCGAGGATCACCAGTCCCTGGCTGCCCACCGCCGGGACGATCTCGTCCGCGACCAGCTGCACCACGTCCTGCACGCCCACCGCCTCGGTCAGCGCGCCGGCCAGGTTCAGCACCTGGGAGATGGTGACGAGCCTGGCCGGAGCGGTGCCCGGCGGCTGTGCGGCCCGGTTCATGTCCGCCACGCCACGGGCCCGGCCGATCCGGACGCTGAGCCCCGTCGTACTCGGGTACATCCGGAACGACAGCCACTCGCCGGGCGGGCGCGGCGCCACGAACGACGTGGTGTGCCAGGCTGAGCAGGGCTGCCCGGTAGTGGTCCTCGTACACGGGATCGTTCAGCCACGGTACGGACGCCCACAGCTGGGCGCCGAGCAGCCGGTCGACCGGGGTGTCCAGCAGTTGTGCCGCGGCGGCGTCGGCGAAGTCGACCCGCCCGTTCAGATCGAGTGAGCACAGCCCGTACGGCAGCCGGGCCACCATGCGCGCCGCCTCCACCGTGCCGAGCGTGCCGGTCAGGCCGCGCACCAGCGGCGCGGCCAGCAGATCCGGCTCCGAAGGCAACGGCAGACTCTCCTCGGCGGCCCGCTCCAGCCGCGCCGCGAGACGGTCGCAGGCGGCGGTCAGATGATCGCGTTCCCACTCGGACAGCTCCGGCGGGTGGCCGCCGGGCCAGGTCACGAACACCGCACCGTACGCACTGGTCGCGGTGGCCACCGGCAGCGCGGCCAGCGAGAAGTGGTACGGCAGCACCACGGCGATCCGGGGACAGCGCCGCGCCATCTCCTCCTCGCCACCCACCCAGACCAGACGCCGCTCGCGCACCGCGTCGGCGACCGTGATCGGCGCGCTCAGCGCCACCCGTTCCCAAGGCGCCGCGAACGCCCGGGGGAGCCCCACCACCACCGTCATCTCCAGCACCGGCCGGTCCGGCGCGACCAGATACACCGCGCCGGAGTGGGCCTGCACCTCGTCCACCATCGCGGTGAGCGTCAGGGAGAGCAACGGACGGCCGACCGGGCCCCGCGCGCCCGGCGGCACCTGCGCGGAGGAGTGCCTCTCGGACACGCCGACCACCTCCTCGCACGGCCGCGTCGCCGGCCGAGAACCCAATCTCCCCCTGCGGCCCCCTCCCGCACGGCGAGCCGCGCGGCACACGGCCCGCTCCGGCGCGCCCCGCGGGTCCGTCGAGGTCGACGGCCTGCCGGAACGCGACGGTGTGCCGCAGGGGCTGCGCGGCTGTCGGATAAGCGCTGTAATGGCCAACGTGGTCGCTGAGGGCGCTGCGGGACGCAGCACGAGAACGCTGCGCGCGGAAGCCGCCCTGATGGCGGTCACGGCCGAACCGGAGACGCCGGACCGGCTGCGCAGGGTCCTGGAACAGGCCCTCGTCTTCGCCGGTGCCGCGCTCGTCGCCGTGTACACGCCCAACGAGGAGGGCGAGCAGATGCTCCTGGTCGAGTCGGCCGGGATCCCGCGGACCCTGTGCGGGGTGCGCGGCAGCTACTCCGTCGCCGGGCACTCCCCGGCCGCCGAGGCCGTGCGCGGCGGTCGGCCGGTGTGGCTCGGACCGACGGAGCTCGCCGCGCAGGCCCAGGCGCGGCGCGTACCCGCTCGTGACTTCTCCCTCGCCGCCCTGCCCGTGCGCCGCGACTCCGGGGGCTGTCTGCTCGCCGTCAGCGAGCGCCCCGGCGGCTTCGACCCCGACGACCGGGTCTGCCTGGGGCTCGTCGCCGACGCGGTCGCCTTTCCCGGGCCGCCCGCCGCCGACGGCGGCGGCGAGCCGGCGCCGGGTACCTTCAGCCTCGCCATGGACACCGGACGGGTCCGGCTGGGCGACGACGTCCTGGACCTGTTCGGCCTCGGCCCGGACGACTTCGACGGCCGGGTGGAAACCCTGATGGGGTTGACCGTGCCGGAGGACCTGCCCTCCGTGATGTCGGTGGTCGAGGCCGACCACATGACCATCGGCGAGCGCGAGCTGGAGTTCCGGGTGCTGCAGCCCACCGGCCCGCCGAAGTGGCTCAGACTAAGCGGCCGGCTGCTGCCGGGCGGGGAGGGCCGTCCGGCCCGTCTCGTGGGCTCCGTCGCCGACGCCTCCACGCTGCGCTCCGACGTCACCGACGTGGCCCGGGTACAGCGCCTCGCCGCCGCACTCGCCACCGCGGTCACCGTCCACGATGTCGGCAGAGCCGTGGTCGCCGCCCTGCGCGGCCCGCTCAGAGCCGACCGGATCGCGGTCGCCGAACTGGAGAGCGACCGGCTCGTCGTCACCGTCCTCGACCCGCCGGAACCGGACGCCTGGCCGGATCTGTGGCGCGCGGAGTGGCGCGCCGAATGGCCCGAGGCACCGGTGCGCACCATGCCCACCCTCGCCGCCGTCCTGCGCGAGGGCCGGGCCCGGATCTGGCCCGCGGGCAGCCCGCTGGAGACCTCCCTCGCCGAGGTCGGGCCGGGCGGCCTCGCCATGCTGCCGCTGCCCGCCGGCAACCGGATGGTCGGCGCCTGCCTCATCGGCTGGGACACCCCGCACGACTTCGGCGCCGACGAACGCGCCCTGCTCACGGCCGCCGCCGGCCTCGCCGGACAGGCACTGATGCGGGCCCGCGCCTTCGACGCCGAGCACGAGCTGGTCGGCATGCTCCAGCGCCAGCTGCTGCCGCGCCGGCTGCCCCGGCTGCCCGGCGCGGTCGCCGTCGCCCGCTATCTGCCCAGCACGGCCGGCCTGGAACTCGGCGGCGACTGGTACGACGTGATCCCGCTGCCCGACAACCACGTCGCCCTCGTCATCGGCGACGTCCAGGGGCACAGCGCGGGCGCCGCCACCCTCATGGGGCAGATGCGCACCGCGCTGCGCGCCTACGCCGTCGAGGGGCACGCGCCCGACGTGGTGGTGTCGCGCGCCAATCGGCTGCTCATCGACATGGAGAGCGACCTCTTCGCGACCTGTTGCTATGTCGACATCGACTTGGAGCAGGGCTCCGCCTGGTACGTACGGGCAGGGCACCTGCCGCCGGTGCTGCGTCACCCGGACGGCCGCACCGAGATCGCGGAGGCGGAGGGCGGTCCGCCGCTCGGCGTCATGGCACAGGCCGACTTCCCCATGAGCCCGCTCCGGCTCCAGCCCGGCACGACCGTCGCCCTCACCACGGACGGCCTGGTCGAGTCCCACGAGGCCGACATCGACGAGGGCATGGACGACTTCGCCTGCCGGCTCGCCGCCGCCGACCCGACCCACCTCGGGCTCGTCGCCGACACCCTGCTCGGCAAGGCCGCGCGCAGCGACGACGTCGCCCTGCTGCTGATGCGCTACGACGGCATGACCCTGCGCCCGCTGCGGGAGAGCTGGACGGTGTGGCGGGTGCCCCAGGCGGTGGGCCACGCCCGCCGCTTCACCCGGCGCACCCTGCGCTCCTGGGGCGCGACCGAAGACCTCGACGCCGCCCTGCTCGTCGTCTCCGAACTGGTCACGAACGCCCTCGTGCACACCGAGGGACAGGTCCGTCTCGATCTCACCCTCGTCGGCGACCGGCTCCGCCTCGCGGTCGCCGACGCCTCGCCGCGCAGTCCCGTCAAGCCGAGCAGCATCGGCTGGGAGGCCACCGGCGGCCGCGGCGTCCTGCTCGTCGAGGCCGTGTCGGCGGCCTGGGGGACACTCCCGGTCAGCGGCGGCAAACAGGTGTGGGCGGAACTCGTCCCGCGCCGGTGAGCGCGCGGCGTCACCGGCCGTCGACAACGATCCCGGCGCCCGGGTCATCCCTTCGAGTGACATGGTCAGCGAGCGCCGCCCGGTCCCGCGTACACCGCCACGGGCAGGGTCCGGCCCCGCGTCCGACCTGGCCGGACGGCCCCACGGGAACCCGCCGTCCTCGCAGAGGCGTTGATACGAAAGGCCGGGAAGGGGCGGAGCCCCACCGGTGACGACGGACGTCCGGGGAGACGAGGGTCGGCCGTCATGGCCGGAATCATGGCGACTGGACGGCTCTCGTCGGGAATTTCGTAATGAACCGTTAAAACAAGCGACGTTCCCTCCGCCGCGCACCACTATGGTGAGTCAGATGAAGGCTCTCGTGCTGTCCGGCGGCGCCGGAACCCGGCTGAGGCCGATCACCCACACCTCGGCCAAGCAGTTGGTGCCCGTGGCCAACAAACCCGTGCTCTTCTACGGGTTGGAATCGATCGCGGACGCGGGCATCACCGACGTCGGGATGATCGTCGGTGACACGGCCGCGGAGATCGAGAACGTGGTGGGCGACGGATCGAAGTTCGGCCTGCAGATCACCTACATCCCCCAGGAGCAGCCGCTGGGGCTGGCACACGCCGTGCTGATCGCCCGCGACTGGCTCGGCGACGACGACTTCGTGATGTACCTCGGCGACAACTTCATCGTCGGCGGCATCACCGGTCTCGTCGAGGAGTTCCGCAGGCACCGGCCCGACGCGCAGATCCTGCTCACCCGGGTCGCCGACCCGCGCTCCTTCGGTGTCGCCGAACTCGACACGGGCGGGCAGGTGATCGGTCTGGAGGAGAAACCCGACCGTCCCAAGAGCGACCTCGCCCTCGTCGGCGTCTATCTGTTCACGCCCGCCATCCATGACGCGGTGCGCGCCATCAAGCCGTCCTGGCGCGGCGAACTCGAGATCACCCACGCCATCCAGCATCTGATCGACTCCCGCGCCGAGGTGCGCTGCACCGTCATCCAGGGCTACTGGAAGGACACTGGCAACGTCGTCGACATGCTGGAGGTCAACCGGTCCGTCCTCGAAGGGGTCGAGCGCCGGATCGACGGCGACGTGGACGCCGCGTCCGAGACCATCGGCCGGGTGGTGGTGGAGGAGGGGGCCCGGATCAGCAACTCGCGCGTCGTCGGTCCCGCCGTCATCGGCGCCGGCACCGTCGTCAGCGACTCCTACGTCGGACCGTTCACCTCCGTCGCGGAGAACTGCCGGATCACCGACAGCGAGCTCGAGTTCTCCATCGTGCTGCGGGACTCCTCGATCGAAGGCGTCCGCCGCATCGAGTCCTCACTGATCGGCCGTCATGTCGAGGTGACCCCCGCTCCCAGCGTCCCCAGCGCCCACCGACTCGTCCTCGGAGACCACAGCAAGGTGCAGATCCATTCATGAACCTCCTCGTCACCGGAGCCGCCGGCTTCATCGGCTCCCGCTACGTCCGTACGCTGCTCGCCGCCGACGCGCCCGACGCCGCCGACGCGCCGAGGATCACCGTGCTGGACGCGCTCACCTACGCCGGCACCCTCGACAACCTCGAACTCGACCACCCTCGCCTCGAGTTCGTCCACGGCGACATCCGCGACGCCGACCTCGTCGACAAACTGACCGCCGAGGCGGACCAGGTGGTCCACTTCGCCGCCGAGTCCCACGTCGACCGCTCCATCCTCACCGCGTCCGACTTCGTCCTCACCAACGTGGTCGGCACCCAGGTCCTCCTCGACGCCGCCCTGCGCCACGGCGTGGACACCTTCGTGCACGTCTCCACCGACGAGGTCTACGGATCGATCGCGTCCGGCTCGGCGACCGAGGAGTCCCCGCTCGAACCCAGCTCGCCCTACTCCGCGTCCAAGGCCTCCTCCGACCTGCTCGCCCTCGCCTACCACCGCACCCACGGACTGGACGTCCGCGTCACCCGCTGCTCCAACAACTACGGCCCGCACCAGTTCCCCGAGAAGGTCGTCCCGCTGTTCGTCACCAACCTCCTCGACGGAGGGAAGGTCCCGCTGTACGGCGAGGGCCTCAACGTCCGCGACTGGCTGTACGTGGACGACCACTGCGCGGGCATCGACCTCGTGCGCACCGGAGGACGGGCCGGCGAGGTCTACAACATCGGCGGCGGCACCGAACTCACCAACAAGGACCTCACCGGGCTCCTCCTCGACGCCTGCGGCGCAGGCTGGGACCGGGTCGAGCACGTCGAGGACCGCAAGGGCCACGACCTGCGGTACTCCGTCGACTGGTCCAAGGCCCGCGACGAACTCGGCTACCGCCCGCGCCACGACTTCACCACCGGCCTCGCCGAGACCATCGCCTGGTACCGCGACAACCGCGCCTGGTGGGAGCCCCTCAAGCGGCGCGTCACGGAGCAGTCATGAAGTGGCTGGTCACCGGGGCGGGCGGGATGCTCGGCCGGGACACCGTCGACGAACTGATCCGGCGCGGCGAGCGGGTGACCGCTCTCGACCGGACCGCCCTCGACATCACCCGGGCCGAGGCCGTCGAGCGGACGGTCACCGAGCACCGCCCCGACATCGTGGTCAACTGCGCCGCGTACACCGCCGTCGACGACGCCGAGACCGACGAGGAACGCGCCACCCGGATCAACGGCGACGGACCCCGCCTGCTGGCCCGCGCCTGCGCCACGCACGGCGCCCGGCTGATCCACGTCTCCACCGACTACGTCTTCTCCGGCGACGCCCGCGCCACCCCCTATCCCGAGGACCACCCGACCGCCCCGCGCACCGCCTACGGCCGCTCCAAGCTGGCCGGCGAGCGGGCCGTGCTGGAGGAGCTGCCCGGCGCGAGCGCCGTCGTGCGCACCGCTTGGCTGTACGGGGTCCACGGCAGAAACTTCGTGCGGACGATGATCGGTCTCGAGGCCCGCCGCCCCACCGTCGACGTCGTCGACGACCAGCGGGGGCAGCCCACCTGGAGCGTGGACGTCGCCGAACGCATGGCCGACCTCGGCCCTCGCCTCGGCGACGACGTGCACGGAGTCTTCCACGCCACAAACTCCGGCGAGGCCACCTGGTACGAGCTGGCCGGGGAGGTGTTCCGGCTGATCGGCGCCGATCCCGACCGGGTGCGGCCCACCACCGGCGCGGCCTTCCCCCGGCCCGCCCCGCGCCCCGCGTACAGCGCCCTCGCACACGGCCGCTGGCAGGACATCGGCCTGCCGGCGCCGCGTGACTGGCGCGTCGCCCTGCACGAAGCACTGCCCCGCATCCGCAAGGAGAGTCCCCTTCGTGAAACGCCATGAGTTCCTGCGGGAACTGCACAAGGCCAGCGCCAACCGCAACTACCTGGAGATCGGCGTCAACGACGGCCGCAGCCTGCGCCTGTCACGCGTCCCCAGCATCGCGGTCGACCCCGCCTTCAAGGTCGTCTCGGAGCTGAAGTGCGACGTCCACCTGGTGAAGGCCACCAGTGACGACTTCTTCGCCCGCGACAACCCGCTGGCCCACCTCAAGGGCGGCCGGCACCCGCTGCGCAACCTCCGCCGCGGCCGCAGCCCCATCGGACACTGGCGGCGCACCACGCTCGACCTGTCGTTCATCGACGGCATGCACCTGTTCGAGTACGCCCTGCGCGACTTCATGAATGTCGAGAAGCACTCTGACTGGGCCAGCGTGATCGTCCTCGACGACATGCTGCCGCGCAGCGTCGACGAAGCGGCCCGGGACCGGCACACCTCGGCCTGGACCGGTGACGTCTACAAGATCACCGAGGTGCTGACGCGCTACCGCCCCGACCTGGTCACCGTCCTGGTCGACACCCAGCCCACCGGCCAGCTCGTGGTCTTCGGCGCCGACCCGGACAACACCGTGCTGCACGACAAGTACGACGAGATCATGGCCGAGTACAAGGTGCCCGACCCGCAGAAGGTCCCCGAGGCGATCCTGGAGCGGGCCGGCGCGGTGCCGCCCGAGGCGCTGCTGCAGGCCGGTTTCTGGCGCGCACTCACCCAGGCCCGCAACCGCGGACTGCCGCGGCGCCTGGGCTGGGAGCCCCTGCGCCGCGCGCTCGACCAGGTCGGCGTCAGCCGCTGAGCCCCCTGCCGCGCAGCTCCTCGTAGCGTGCGCGGCAGGCCTCGTACGAGGGCAGCTGGCCGAGGCGCTCCGCCTCGGCCAGCGTGGGCGCCTGCTCGTCCTTCGACGACAGCACCGGGTCGATGCCCTCCGGCCAGGTGATGCCCAGCACCGGGTCCAGCGGATGCACCCCGTGCTCGCGGCCCGGCGCGTACCCCGTCGAGCACAGGTACACCACCGTCGCGTCGTCGGTGAGCGCCATGAAGGCGTGTCCGAGCCCCTCGGCCAGGAACACCGCGTGCCGGGTGTCGTCGTCCAACCGCACGGCCTCCCACCGCCCGTACGCCGGTGACCCCATCCGCAGGTCGACCACCACGTCGAGGACCGCGCCGCGCACACAGGTCACGTACTTGGCCTGGCCGGGCGGCACCTCCGAGAAGTGCACCCCGCGCAGTACCCCGCGGCGCGACACCGAGCAGTTGGCCTGTGCCAGGGACAGGTCGTAGCCCGTCGCCTCGCGGAACTCCTCACCCCGGTACCACTCGTGGAAACTTCCCCGGTCGTCAGGGAAGACCTTGGGCTCCAGCACCCAGGCCCCCTCCAACTCCAGTGCGCGCACCGGGTCACCGCCTTCCGTCGATCAGCGGAGCCACCCTCGTCCGGGCGGCGCCGAGCATCCGTCGCGCCCCGCGCACCAACTTCCGTACGGCACCGGGGCGTGGAATCGACACCACCAGCACCCCGTCCCCGCCGGTGCGGAGCGCGAACGGCAGCCCGTCGAAGCGCGGTTCGGCGGCGTCCGGGTCCAGGCAGAGCGCGATCCGCCAGACACCCCGGGGGAGTCCCGAGGGCAGCGTCGCCTCCAACCGCGACCCCGGCCGGTCCGGTTCACCGGCCAGCGTGCCAGGCGCGTACAGGATCCGGCCACCGGACGAGAACCGAAGCCGCACCCCGGTGCCGTCGTCGGCGTGCAGCGGCACCCGGGCGCGCAGCCGCGCCCCGGAGACCGTCACGTCCGGCCGCCGCATCTGGCCGAGGCCGAGCCGCCTGCCTCGGACGGCGACGTCCAGGGAGAGATTGCCGTGCGGCTCCGTCCAGTAGGGCAGGAACGCCCGGCCCGCGGCGATGCCCGCGTACGGCTCGGGCCGGGTGGCGCGCGGGGCCGGGCCCAGCCGGCACTCCTTGGTCCAGCCGCCGAGCTTGACCCGTACGACGGCGTCCCAAACCTCGCCACCGGGGAGCGCGCCCGGGTCGACCCTGACGGTCGCACGCAGCACCAGCCGCACCCGCTCGCCGCCGTCGACGGGCACCGTCTCCCGGGTGAACTCCACGGGCTGGAAGTACTGGGCGGAGCTGGCCCGTTCACGCAGCAGCAGATCCGCCGTGGCCTGGTCGAAGCGGGCCGCGGTCTGGGCACCGACCCACGCCACCGCCTCCTCCACGTTCTTCGGCGTGTCGGCCAGTGGGGTAGGGGCGGCATCGGCGGGGAACGTCATCGGCGCGCCCGCGGAGACGTACTCGGCGGTGAAGCCGAGACACAGCGAACCCCCCGCCCACTCCACGCTCGTGGGCGCCGCCGTCGGTGCGACCCCGGCCTCCCACTCGGCGAAGGCCATCACGTCGTCGTACCGGTCCGCCGCCGTCAGCGAGGCGACCACCTGCTGCGTCGGCTGCAGTCCGGCCGCGACAGCCGGACCGAACCGCTCGACGACCACCTTGTGGATCTCCCCGAACAACTCTCTGCGGTAGTCGTCCGGCAGCCCCAGCAGCCGCCGGGCCCGCAGCCGCTCCACCATCTCCACCCGCAGCCAGCGACGGAACAGCCTGTCACGCACCGGACCGGGCTCGGTGTACCGCTCGACCACGTCGAGCGCCTCGCGGAGGTTCTTGAAATAGCCCACCGGGTCGAAGCGCTGGAAACCGGCGTTCGAGGCGTCGTCGCGTCTGATGTGGTAGTAGCAGACGTAGTCGCTGAGCACGGAGACGTTGGCCGCCCGCAGATACGCCTCGGTGACGAAGACGTGGTCCTCCAGGCGCCGCCGCCCCTCCGGGAAGCGCAGCCCGATGTCGTCGAGGAACGCCCGGCGGAACATCTTGTGCGGGGTGAGGCTGTCGATCAGCGGCGCGTTCTCCACGGTGGCGCGCGGATGGTTGCGGCGGAACAACTCCACCGGCACACCGCGGTTCTTGCCGGCCATCTTGCCGACGACGACATCCGCGCCGTTGGCCACGCCGTACGCGTACATCCGCTCCAGGGCCTCGTCGCCCAGGTAGTCGTCATTGTCGACGAACATCACGAACTCGCCCCGGGCGGCGGCGATTCCGACGTTGCGCGGCTTGCCTGACCAGCCGGAGTTCTCCTGGTGGATCACCCGCATCCGGGGGTCCTCGGCGGCCAGCCGGTCGAGCCGTGCCGGGGTCCCGTCGGTGGAGCCGTCGTCGACGAAGATCGCCTCGTACTCCTCGGGCGGCAGTGACTGCCGTTGCAGGGAGGAGACGCAGTCCTCGATGTAGATTCCCGGGTTGTAGACGGGAACGATGACGCTGACCTTGACCGGCATCTGGATTTGTGGCCCTTCGAGTCGCTTGCCTTCGAACGGGCAGGTTGCTCCACGTCGCCCGATCGTCACGTTCCTGGTCAGTGCGCGGGAGCGGGTCCTGGGCCCAGTCCCGCTCACTGCGGACACCCCGAACGGTGCTGGGTGTCCTGGTCGCCCGCGTTCGCTCCGCGTTCGGCGGCACGGATCGGTCCGTGGTCCGGGAACGCGGGGGCGGGGTTCCTCACGCCCGGGAGCCTCCGGTCCGGCCTGGACGGTCCGACGCCCGCATCCATCGCTCTGGTGGGTGCGGGGCGGTGCCGCCCGACGCCGGACCGAATACCCCTGGGCACGCCTGCCGATCGTGATGCTCGCCGCATCAATGGGGCCCCCTGCTTGAAGCGCAGTCGGGAGCTTGGGGGAGGGTGGCCGTGCGGGTGCTGCCGATCAGCGGCTTCTGCCAGTGCTGGGCACCCCACCGGGAGGTGTAGGCCGGGTCCACGGCGACGAGGGTGATGCCGGTGGCGTCGGCCATCGAGACGAGCCGGGGGCGGAGCCGGCCGGAGACCAGCTTTCGGAACCGTTTCTGGCGGACGTGTTTCTCGCGGGTCTTCTCCGCGGTGAAGTCCAGGTCCTCCATCGCGATCGCCTGCCCCCCGCAGGCCTTTGCCCAGTGCAGCAGCCGGGTCAGGGCATGGCGGACCTGGGCGTCCCGGCGGTCGGCCGGGCCGGTCAGGTCGTAGCAGAACCGGCGCGGGGTGCCGGTCGGGTTGCCGTGGACATCCAGGCGCCAGGCGGCGGTGGGGGAGGTCGGTGTTGGTGTCCACTCCGATCACCCTGTGTGCGAGCGCCGCCGCCGGCGGGACCGTCCGCGCCACGGGTTTCTGCCAGGAGGCGGTCACGTACCAGCGAGCGCGGTCTGTGTCGATGGGGGTGCCCCCGCTCGAGCGCGGCCGAGAGTGGGGGAGGATGCGGTAGGCGACCGCTCGGTTCGCCGCCACCCGGTCGGCCCACTCCACTCCGCGGTGGGCGAAGGGGACCCGGCCGGTCAGGACGTACCGGCCGTGCGGCGCGTTGGCCAGTCCCTTGAGCGGGGCGGGGAGCCTGATGCTGACCTCACCGTCCGGGCCGATGCGAATCGTCTCGTTGCCGTACCGCTTCCCCGACTCGCCGTCGGCCTGCAGGAAACACCGGACGGCCTGCCACCGCTGGCGCCACTGGTCCTCGGTCAGCCGCGCGGCGGCCAGGCGGTGCCGCATACGGGCCAGGCGCCGGCCGCCGCGCACCACCTGCACGGTCCCGGCCTCCCCAGCGGCGCGCTCCCGCGCCAGCCGGTCCTCCAGGACATGCAGCCGACGGGCCTTGGCATGCCACTCCCGCCCGCTGCGATACCCACCCGGGGCCTTCCGCGTCCCTTTCCCACCCACCGGCAGTGGCAGTCGGTGCCGCAGGGTTCGCACACCGGCTTCCAGGCACTGGAGGCGGGTGTGCGCGCAGCGCCGGGCCGGCGCCGACTGATCGCGCGTGGCCCTGGTGAGCGCACCCGCCCAGCGGGCCGACGACGCAGGGGTCAGTTCCCGCCTGCGCGCCGCCCACGCCCCGGCGTCATGTCCCAGACCATCCCGGCAGCGCGCCTTCAGATCACCGGAGGCCGGCGTGCCCAGATGCGCGCCCATCAGCCGCAGCACCTCCTCATCGGCGGCGGTGAGCAGTTTGAGCCGGGTACGAATGGCCACCCCCGACGGGCCGGGTGCCACGAACGGCGCCGCAAGCCCACGCAGTCCGTCCACCCCACACCCCCCGGTCAGCCGTGAAGACCCGCTCCTCCCACCCAACGAACCCCACCCGCAAAGGTCACACATCCGGCGGACGAACCACCATTCCCCTCTCCAGGCATGACCACATACCTCCCGACCACACTCCAGCACTCATCCACACACGCCCGAACACACTCGTACCCAGCCACATCCCAGCAGCTCCCCACCTCTCCCAGCGGCGCCGCGCGCGGGAAGCAGTCCCGGCCCGGTACGGCCGTCAGGTCTGGCCGGAGGGGACCACTCCGGGGCCGGGGCGGTGGTGTCGGTGACAGCGGCGGGGAAACCAACGTCGGCGACGATACGGCGTGTTGAGATCATGGCCTCAGCAATGCCGACGGGGCCGTCCCGGACACGGGAAGACGGCTTGGCTCATCCGTCGGGCGGAGCCCACGGGCCGGGCTTGCAGCGCCCCGCGGGCCGGAGGAGCCTCGTAGGAGAGGCCCGGCGTGGCCCGCTCGGGACCGGGCCGAGGCTCTCGAAGGAGGTCGTCATGACCACCTCGGCAGAACCCGGGTTCAGCACTGACACACTGCGCCGGGGCATCGAGGCGCGGACGTCGGCACCCATGGTGTCGCTCTACGCGGACGACGCCGAACTGCGCATCGTGGACCGCAACACCCAGCCCAGCCACCCCAAGGTCCTGCACGGCCGGGACGAGATCGCCGCCATGCTCGACGACGTGTACAGCCGTGACATGACGCACCGGCTGGAGCGGTGCGTCATCCAGGGCGATCACGCCGCCTACAGCGAGAGCTGCGTGTACCCGGACGGAGTGCGGGTGCTCTCGGAGTCGATGATCTCGCTGAGGGACGGCAAGATCACCGAGCAGACATTGATCCAGGCCTGGGACGAGTGATCCCCGCTCGGGGCGAGCGGGAAGATGTTACGGGACGCGCGGTGAGCATGTGCACTGAGCGTCACGTCCTTGGGCAGGGGCGGGATTCCTGCTGGAGGGACGGTGACGTTGAGGGCATGTGCGCTCCTTGTCCGGTGACGGCGGACGCCAGCGGTGGAACGGAGCGGGCCGAACCACGGCAATGGGTCCAGCGGTCACCGCATCGGTGCCGCAGCACTCGCCGTTCGCCGGACCTGGACATAGAGTGAGATTCATCACTCCAAGGTCACAGACACTCCTCATCCGCCCGCACGGCCTCAGGAGGGCACATGACCCGTATCTCGGTGAAAGTGGACGGCACGGCGTACGAGGATGAGGTGGAACCCCGTCTGCTGCTGGTCCACTATCTGCGCGACCGGCTCGGTCTGACCGGCACCCCGGTCGGCTGCGACACCTCGAACTGCGGAGCCTGCACGATCGAGCTGGACGGTACGAGCGTGAAGAGCTGCTCGGTGCTCGCCGTGCAGGCCGACGGGGGTGAGGTGACCACCATTCAGGGGTTGGCCCAGGAAGGCGAGTGGACACCGCTGCAGCGCGCCTTCCACGAGCAGCACGCACTGCAGTGCGGCTACTGCACCCCCGGGATGATCATGGCGGCGCGTGATCTGCTGCGCGAGAACCCGCATCCCGACGCCGACGAGGTGCGCGAGGCCCTCGAGGGCAACATGTGCCGCTGCACCGGTTATCAGAACATCGTCCGCGCGGTCCTCTCCGCGGCCGCCTCGTCGGAGGAGGTCACGGCATGACCGACCAGAGCACCGACCGGAGCACCGAACGCGAGGTGGGCCGGGGCCGGCTCCGTAAGGAGGACGCCCGGCTGATCACCGGGCAGACCAACTGGACGGACAACATCTCCGTCACCGGACTGCTGCACATCGCGTTCCTGCGCAGTCCCATGGCGCACGCCCGCATCGAGCGGGTCGACGTCTCCCCCGCCCTGGAACGCCCCGGTGTCGTCGCCGCGTTCAGCGGCCGTGACCTCGCCCAGGGTCTCGGCTCGCTGCCCTGTGCCTGGCCGGTCACCGAGGACATCGTGCTGCCGGACCACCCGCCGGTCGCGGTCGACGAGGTGCGCCACGCCGGTGACCCGGTGGCGGTCGTGGTGGCGCGCGACCGGTACGCGGCGGCCGACGCGCTGGAGGCGGTCGAGGTCGACTACGAGCCGCTGCCGCCGGTGCTCGACCTGGAGGCGGCGCTCGCCGAGGACGCCCCGCTGGTCCACGCGGACAAGGGCACCAACCGCAGCTACGTGTGGCCGCTGAAGACCGGCGAGGACTACGAGACGGTGAAGCGACGCGCCGACGTGGTCGTCACCCGCCGCTTCCACCAGCAGCGGCTCGTCGCGAACGCGATGGAGCCGCGCGCGGTCGTCGTCACCCCGCTCGCCGCCTCCGGCGAGTACACGGTCTACTCGGCGACCCAGGTCCCGCACATTTTGCGGGTGATGCTGTCGACGGTCACGGGGATCCCCGAGCAGAAACTGCGGGTGGTGGCCCCCGACGTGGGCGGCGGGTTCGGCTCCAAGCTCCAGGTCTACGGCGAGGAGGCCGTCGCCCTGGAGGTCGCCCGGCGGCTGGGCCGGCCGGTGAAGTGGACCGAGTCCCGCTCCGAGGGCTATCTGGCCACGCACCAGGGCCGCGGCATGATCCAGGACATCGAGGTCGCCGCGACCAGTGAGGGCCGGCTGCTCGGCCTGAAGGTCGACCTGCTCGCCGACATGGGCGCCTATCTGATGCTGGTCACGCCCGGCATCCCGATCCTCGGCGCCTTCATGTACCCGGCGATCTACAAGATGGAGGCCTACGACTTCACCTGTACGGGTGTGTTCACGACGAAGACACCGACGGACGCGTACCGCGGTGCCGGGCGTCCGGAGGCCACGTTCGCCATCGAGCGGATCATGGACGAGCTGGCGGCCGAACTCGGCCTGGACCCCGTCGAGGTGCGGCGCCGGAACTGGATCCGGCACGAGGAGTTCCCGTACACGTCGATCGCGGGTCTGACGTACGACAGCGGCAACTACGAGGCCGCCACCGAGCGGGCACTCGCCCTGTTCGGGTACGACGAACTCCGCGCCGAGCAGCAGAAACGCAACGAGCGCGGCGACACGGTACGGCTCGGCATCGGCGTGTCGACGTACACCGAGATGTGCGGGCTCGCGCCGAGCCGGGTACTGCGGGACCTCCGGTACGCGGCCGGCGGCTGGGAGGCGGCGAGCATCCGCATGCTGCCCACCGGCAAGGTCGAGGTGGTCACCGGCACCAGCCCGCACGGGCAGGGGCATGTGACGAGCTGGAGCCAGATCGCCGCGGACGTGCTGGGCGTGCCGTTCGAGGACATCGAGGTGGTGCACGGCGACACCAGGGCGGCCCCGCAGGGCATGGACACCTACGGTTCGCGGTCCCTGGCGGTCGGCGGATCCGCGGTGCACCACGCGGCCGAGAAGGTCGTCGAGAAGGCCCGCAGGGTCGCGGCGCACCTGCTGGAGGCGAACGAGAACGACCTGGAGTTCACCGACGGCGTGTTCACCGTCAAGGGGTCGCCCGAGGCGCGCAGGACCATCCAGGAGATCGCCTTCGAGGCGTTCACCTCGCACGACGTGCCCGACGGCATGGAACCCACCATCAACGCCGAACAGGTGGTCGACCCGGAGAACTTCTCCTATCCGCACGGCACGCACCTGTGCGCCGTCGAGGTCGACACGGAGACCGGACAGACCCGGATCCGTTCCTACGTCTGCGTCAACGACGTGGGCCGGGTGATCAATCCGGTGATCGTGGAGGGACAGGTGCACGGCGGCCTCGCCCAGGGCATCGCGCAGGCCCTGTACGAGGAGGCCGTGTACGACGACGAGGGCAACCTGATCACGGGCACGATGGCCGACTACATGGTGCCGGTGGCCGGGGACCTGCCGGAGTTCGTCACGGAGCGGACCGAGACGCCGGCGACCTCCAACCCGCTGGGCGTCAAGGGCGTCGGCGAGGCGGGGACGATCGCCTCGACGCCCGCCGTGGTGGGCGCGGTCGTGGACGCGCTGCGGCCGCTCGGTGTGACGGACGTGACGATGCCCTGCACGCCCGAGCGGGTGTGGCGGGCAGTGCATTCGGCGAAGGAGGGCTCCGCATGATTCCCCCGGCATTCGACTACGCCCGGCCCACCAGCCTCGAGGAAGCGCTGCGGGTGCTCGCCGACGGCGGTGAGGACGCGAAGGTGCTGGCCGGTGGTCAGAGCCTGCTGCCGCTGCTCAGGCTGCGACTGGCCTTCCCGGAACTGGTGGTGGACGTCGGACGCGTCCCCGGGCTGCGCGGTGTGCGCGAGGACAGCGACGCGCTCGTCATCGGCGCGATGACCACGCACCACGAGGTCGTCCGGGACCCGCTGGTGCGCCGGTACGCCGGGCTGCTGGCCGCCGCCACCCGCACGGTCGCCGACCCGGCCGTACGGCACCGGGGCACCTTCGGCGGCTCGCTGGCGCACGCCGACCCGGCGGCGGATCTGCCCGCGGCGGTGCTCGCCATGGACGGTGAGCTGGTCGTCGCCGGTCCGGGGGCCGGCGCACGGTCCCGGCCCGCGAGTTCTTCGTCAACTACCTGGAGACGGTGCTGGCGCCCGACGAGCTGCTGGTCGAGGTGCGGGTGCCGAAGGCGGACGGCTGGGGCTTCCACTACGAGAAGTTCCACCGGGTGGCGCAGTCCTACGCGATCGTCGGTGTGGCGGCGCTGGTGCGCCGCGACAACGGGCGGATCGCCGAGGCGCGGGTCGGGCTGGTCAACATGGGCGCGACCCCGTTGCGGGCCACGGCGGCCGAGCAGGCCCTGGCGGGCAGCGACGACACGCAGGCCGTGGCGGGTGCCGCGCAGGCGGCGGCGGACGGCACCCAGCCGCCCCGGGACACCTCGGGCTCGCCCGAGTACCGGGCGCACCTGGCGCAGGTGCTCACCAGGCGGGCGGTGCTGACCGCGGCCGGGATGGGGTGAGGCCGATCAGCGGCGAACCGGCGCCGGCCGGGCCGGACGAGGTGCGGGCCCGCCTGGAGGAGACGGGATACCTCGTCGACGAGGGGCTTGCCATCGCCTGCTTCCTGGCCCTGAGGCTGCACCGCCCGGTGTTCTGCGAGGGCGACCCGGGCGTCGGCAAGACCGCGCTGGCCACCGCCCTCGCCGAGGCGCTGGACGCCCCGCTGATCCGGCTCCAGTGCCACGAGGGCATCGATGCCGCCCAGGCGCTCTACGACTGGGACTTCCCGCGCCAGCTACTGCATCTGCGGGCCGCCGAGGCGACCGGGATCACGGACGCCGGCCGGCTGGAGGGCGAACTGTACGACCGCCGTTTCCTGATCGCCCGGCCCCTGCTGCGCGCCCTGGAGACCCAGCCGTGCGTGCTGCTCGTCGACGAGATCGACCGGGCCGACGACGAGTTCGAGGCGTTCCTGCTGGAGCTGCTGTCGGAGTTCTCGGTGACGATCCCGGAGCTGGGCACCGTACGCGCAGAGGTGCCGCCCGTGGTCGTGCTGACGTCGAACCGCACCCGGGAGGTGCACGACGCGCTCAAGCGGCGCTGTCTGTACCACTGGTTCGACCACCCGGACTTCGCCCGCGAGCTGGCCATCGTGCGGCGCCGGCTGCCCGGGGTGTCGGCGCGGCTGGCCGAGCAGGTGACCGCGCTGGTGCAGGAGCTCCGCACGCAGGACCTGCTCAAGCCGCCGGGGGTGGCCGAGACGATCGACTGGGCGCAGGCCCTGGACACGCTCGGGGCGAGCGAGGTCGACGCGGACCTTGCCGCGGCGACGCTGGGGTCGGCGCTGAAGTACCGGGAGGACACCGAGCGGGCCCGGGGACTCGATCTTGCGGCGGTGCTCGCCGCGCGAGGGACGTGACGGGGATGGCGGACATGGCGGCGGGGGGACGCGCGGCGGTGAACGGGGAGCGGGGCGTGCCGGCGGCCGGGGCGGTCGCGGTGCTCGTCGGGTTCGTCCGTGCCCTGCGCGCGGCCGGCCTCGACGCGAGCGCGGAGCGGGCGCACACATTCCTGCGCGCGGTGGACGCCCTGCGGCCCGGGGTGCGGGCGGACGTGTACTGGGCGGGACGGCTGACCCTGTGCGCCTGCCGGGACGACCTGGAGCGGTACGAGCGGGTCTTCGCCGCGTATTTCGGCACCGGCGGGCCGGACGGGCCGCCGGTGCCGCCCGCGCCCCGGCTCCGGCAGCGGCTCGTCGTACGCGAGGCCACGGGCCTCCGTGCGGCCGCCGCCCAGGGGCAGCGGCCGGGGCCGCCCCTGGCCACGCTGGCCAGCTCCACCGAGACGCTCCGCCACCGTGACGTCGCGGGCCTCGCCACCGCCGAGCGGGAACAGGTACGCCGACTGCTGGCGGCACTGGCGCCGCGCGGAGAGGTACGGCGCACGGCGCGGCGCCGGCCTGCCCGGCGCGGGGAGGTCGATCCGCACCGCACCGTGCGGGAGTTGCTGCGGCAGGGTGGCGAGCCGGCCCGGCTGCGGCGCCGGGTCCGGGCCGAACGGCCGCGGCGCCTGGTGCTGCTCGTCGACGTCAGTGGATCGATGGCGCCGTACGCGGACGCGCTGCTGCGCTTCGCGCATGCAGCCGTACGAGGGCGGGCGGCGGAGGTGTTCACCGTCGGCACCCGGCTGACCCGGGTGACCCGGGAGCTGTCGCACCGGGACCCCGATCCCGCCCTGGGCGCGGCCTGGGCGGCCGTGCCCGACTGGCGCGGCGGGACCAGACTCGGCGAGCTGCTGCGGGAGTTCCTCGACCGCTGGGGGCAGCGGGGCATGGCCCGCGGCGCCGTGGTCGTACTGCTGTCGGACGGCTGGGAACGCGGCGACCCGGAACTCCTCGCGGCCCAGATGCACCGCCTGCACCGGCTGGCCCACCGGGTGATCTGGGCCAACCCCCTCAAGGCACGCCCCGGTTACGCCCCGCTGGCCGCGGGGATGGCGGCGGCACTGCCGAGCGTGGACGCGTTCGTCGAGGGCCACAGCCTGGCCGCCCTGGAAACCCTGGCGGCGGTGGTACGGGGCGCTTCCGCCGACCCGGCTGACGTGCCCCGGGAAGGAGCCGACCATGCGTGACATCCTCCCGGCGCTCGCCCGGTGGTACACCACCGGTCGGCCCTTCGGCCTGGCCACCGTCGTCGGCACCAGCCGCAGCACTCCGCGCGACCCCGGCGCCGCCATGGCCGTGGGCCCGGACGACGAGGTGCTGGGGAGCGTGTCCGGGGGGTGTGTCGAGGGTGCGGTGTTCGAGTTGGCGCGAGAGGTCGTCGCCGACGGTGAGGCCCGGCTGGAGACCTTCGGCTACAGCGACTCGGATGCCTTCGCGGTCGGCCTGACCTGCGGCGGGGAGATCACCCTGCTCGTGCGCCCGGTCACACCCGAGCTGGACCCGGCGTTCGGTGCCGTCGCGGAGTCGGTGGCCGCGGGCGAGCCGGTGACCGTGGCGACGGTGACCGACGGTCCCGCACCGCTCGGCGCCACGCTCGCCGTCTGGCGGGACCGGCTCTCGGGCACCTTGGGGACGACCGGCCTGGATGTGGCCGTCACCGCCGACGCGCGCGGCGAACTCGCCCTCGGGGCCACGGGGCTGCGCCACTACGGGCCCCGGGGCCAGCGCCGTGAGGACGCGGTGAGCGTGTTCCTGCAGTCCTTCGCGCCGCCGCCGCGCATGCTGGTCTTCGGCGCGATCGACTACGCGGCGGCCGTGGCCCGCATCGGTGTCTTCCTCGGCTACCGGGTGACCGTCTGCGACGCCCGCCCCGTCTTCGCCACGCCCCGCCGCTTTCCGGAGGGCGTCGAGGTCGTCGTGGACTGGCCGCACCGGTACCTGCACGGTACCGAGACCGACGAACGCACGGTGATCTGCGTCCTCACCCACGACCCGAAGTTCGACGTGCCGCTGCTCCAGGAGGCGCTGCGCCGGCCCGCCGCCTACATCGGCGCCATGGGCAGCCGCCGCACCCACACCGACCGTGCGGAGCGCCTCGTCGAGGCCGGCCTCACCGAGCGCGAACGGTCCCGGCTGCGCTCACCGGTCGGGCTGGACCTCGGCGCCCGTACACCCGAGGAGGTTGCCGTGTCGGTGGCCGCCGAGATCGTCGCGCTGCGCTGGGGCGGGACGGGCGCACCGCTGTCCGTGACCGAGGGAGCGGTCCATCCACCCGTTCCCGCACCCTGAGCCCCTTGAGCCCACGTCCACCGAGTCACGAGGAGGCAGACATGGAGCTGCATCACGAGTTCACCATCCCCGTCCCGGTCGACGACGCCTCGCCGGCGCTCCTCGACATCGAACGGGTCGCGCCGTGTCTGCCGGGAGCGACCGTCGAGGAGCACGACGACAAGACGGTGACCGGCTCGGTGAAGGTCAAGGTGGGACCGGTCGCCGTGACGTACAGGGGCACGGCGGTCTTCGAGGAACGGGACGAGACGGCCCACCGGATGGTGCTGGTCGCCAGTGGCCGGGAGACCCGTGGCCAGGGCACGGCGCGGGCCACCGTGACGGGAACGCTCAGCGAGCGGGACGGCGGCACGGCGGTGTCGGTGCGTACCGATCTGACGGTGACCGGGCGGCCGGCGCAGTTCGGGCGCGGGGTGCTGGCGGAGGTGGGTGAGCGGATCATCGGCCAGTTCGCCGCCTGCCTGTCCGAACGGCTGACCGAACCCGCCGAGGCGGCCGACACGACCGGGACGGCCGGTGTGGCCGATGCCGCCGGTGCGGCCCAGGCCGGCCGACGGGCGGAGTACCCGCCGGACGAGCCCCTGGACCTGCTGCGCACCGCTGGTGTGCCGGTCGCCAAACGAGTCGCCGCGGCCCTCGCCGGTGTCGTCGCGGTGGTCGTGCTGATCTCGCGGATCCGCAGGCGGCGCCGGACCTGAAGAATGAGACGAAAAAAATGTGTGAGCCCGGCCGGGGTGGGTATTCAGGCCCGTATCACCTCCGATCGTGGGAAGGAGGTCCGTGACAGAGCAACTACTCGCAGGGTCCGGGCCGCTTCCACCGAAACGAAGCGGCCCGGCCCGTCGGGCCCCGGCCATGGGCGTGCCCGACCGATGCGGACGCCGGGAGCGGACGTCACCGGCGTGGTGGCAGCCGGTGCAGTTCCAGATCGCCGAGTCGGCCGTCGGTGAGCGTGCCGGTGAGATAGGTGTGGTGGGGCTGCCGGCGGCGGTCCGTCGGTGAGCCCGGGTTGAGCAGACGCAGTCCCGTGGCGGCGGTGGAGTCCCACGGGATGTGGCTGTGCCCGAAGACCAGCACGTCCAGGTCGGGAAAGCGGGCGGCGCACCGGGCCTCACGACCCCGCGCGGGACCCGTCTCGTGGACCACGCCGAAGCGCAGACCGTCGAGTTCGACGTACGCGACCTCCGGCAGGCGGGCGCGGAGTTCGGGTCCGTCGTTGTTCCCGTACACGGCGACGAGTCGGCGGCTGCGACTCTCGAGCAGATCGAGCGTGGCCGTGTCGACCCAGTCCCCCGCGTGGAACACGACGTCGGCCCGCGGCAGTTCGTCGAGCAGGGGCGCGGGCAGTTGCTTCGCCCGCACGGGCAGGTGGGTGTCTGACATCAGGAGCAGCCGCACGCTCACCACCCTAGAGCCTGCCGTGGGCCGCGCCCGGCGCAGCGCGTGTCGCCACGCCCAAGCGCGCACCCGGGCACGCCGGTCGCCCGATCCGCAGGGGATGATCATGGCACGATCTCGACGGCGTTCGAAAAGTGAGACCGTCCTGGCCACGGGGTCACGTACTGGCCGCCAGGAACTGCGTCGCCGCCAGCTCCGCGTAGAGCGGATCGGCGGTCACCAGCTCGCGGTGGGTGCCGACCGCGCGGACCCGGCCGGCGTCCATCACCACGATCCGGTCGGCCATCGTCACCGTCGACAGCCGGTGCGCGACGACCAGCACCGTCGTCGTACGGGCCACGTCGGCGACGGTGTCGCGCAGCGCCGCCTCGTTCACCGCGTCGAGCTGCGAGGTGGCCTCGTCGAGCAGCAGCAGCCGAGGGCTGCGCAGCAGCGCGCGGGCGATGGCGACCCGCTGGCGTTCCCCGCCGGACAGCTTGGTGCCGCGGTGCCCGACCAGCGTGTCGAGCCCGGCCGGCAGCCTGGCCACCAGCCCGTCGAGCCGGGTCGTCCTCACCACCCGCGCCACGGTGTCGTCGTCCGCCTCCGGGTTCCCGAGCAGCAGGTTGTCGCGCAGGGAGCCCGACAGCACCGGAGCGTCCTGTTCCACATAGCCGATCGAGGACCGCAGCTCCGGCAGTCCCCAGCCGGCCAGCTCGCGCCCGTCGAGAGTGATCACACCCGCGTCGGGGTCGTAGAAGCGTTCGATGAGGGAGAAGACGGTGGTCTTGCCCGCGCCGGACGGGCCCACGAACGCGGTCATGCCCTGGGCGGGCACGGTGAACGTCACCCCGTGGTGGACGTACGGCAGATCGTCGGCGTAACGGAAACGCACGTCCTCGAAGGCGAGCGCGGCGGGAGCGGTGCCCGGTGTCGGCAGGGGCGTGGCATCGGCGGCCGGCTCCGCGGGCAGCCGCAGCGCCTCCTGGATGCGCGCCAGGGCGGCGCTGCCCGTCTGGTACTGCGTGATCGCGGCGACGACACTCTGGATCGGTGCCATGAGATAGAAGACGAACAGCAGGAACGCCACCAGCGTGCCGATGTCGATGGCGTCCGTCGCCACCCGCGCGCCGCCCACCGCGAGCACCGTGAGGAACGCGACCTGCATCGCGAGCCCGGCCGTGTTGCCCGCCGCGGCCGACCACTTGGCGGCGCGTACGCTCTGCCGCCACGACTCCTCGGCGGCATCGTGCAGCGCGCGCTCCTCCCGCGGCTCGGCACCGGACGCCTTCACCGTGCGCAGCGCGCCCAGCACCCGCTCCAGCGAGGCGCCCATCACGCCGACCGCGTCCTGCGCCTGCCGGCTGGCCCGGTTGATGTGGGGCACGATCACGCCGAGTATCGTCCCCGCACCCACGATCACGGCGAGGGTGACCGCCAGCAGCACGGGGTCGACGAAGCCCATCAGCACGATGGTCGCGATCAGCGTGAGGCCGCCCGTGCCGAGGCCCACCAGCGAGTCGGTGGTGACCTGGCGCAGCAGCGTGGTGTCGGAGGTGATGCGGGCCATCAGATCGCCGGGCTCGCTGCGGTCCACGGCCGTGATGCGCAGCCGCAGCAGATACGACGACAGCGAGCGCCGCGCCCCGAGCACCACCGACTCGGCGGTGCGCCGCAGCACGTACGAACCCAGCGCGCCCAGCACGGCATTGGCGACGACGAGCGCCGACATCAGCAGCAGCGCGCCGGTGATGGCCCGGTCGGCCGACAGGTCGTCGATCAGCTCCCGGGCGACCAGCGGCAGCATCAGCCCGGTCGCTCCCGTCAGCAGGGACAGCGAGGCCCCGCCCAGCAGGGCCCACCGGTGCGGTCGTACGTATCCGAGGAGCGCCCGCCAGGCGGGCGGACCGGTCTTCTGCGCTGCGATGCTCACGTCGCTCCCTGGGCGTCGGGCGGAAGGCTCAGGCTACGTCGCAGGGGCAAGGGCGTGGAACGGCGGGCGGACCCACGCAGCGCCGCGACCTGCCGTGGAGCCCACCGGCCGAGTCACCTGCCGGTCGCGTAGGGTCGGAGTACGGACACCGGAAGACGAAGGAGCCAGCACCATGGCGCAGGAAGTGCGCGGTGTGATCGCACCGGGCAAGGACGAGCCGGTACGCATCGAGACGATCGTCGTACCCGACCCGGGGCCGGGCGAGGCGGTCGTCCGCGTCCAGGCCTGCGGTGTGTGCCACACCGACCTCCACTACAAGCAGGGCGGCATCAGCGACGACTTCCCCTTCCTGCTCGGCCACGAGGCCGCGGGCGTGGTGGAGTCGGTGGGCGACGACGTCACCGACGTCGCGCCCGGTGACTTCGTCGTCCTCAACTGGCGTGCGGTATGCGGCAAGTGCCGCGCCTGTCTGCGCGGACGCCCCTGGTACTGCTTCGACACGCACAACGCCGAGCAGAAGATGACCCTCGCCTCGACGGGCCAGGAACTCTCCCCGGCCCTGGGCATCGGAGCCTTCGCCGAGAAGACCCTCGTCGCCGCCGGACAGTGCACCAAGGTCGATCCCGAAGTCTCCCCGCAGGTCGCCGGCCTGCTGGGTTGCGGGGTGATGGCCGGCATCGGCGCCGCGATCAACACCGGCAACGTCGGCCGCGGCGACAGTGTCGCCGTCATCGGCTGCGGCGGCGTCGGCGACGCGGCCATCGCCGGGGCCCGGCTCGCCGGAGCGGCGAAGATCATCGCTGTCGACATCGACGACCGCAAGCTGGAGACCGCCCGCTCCATGGGCGCCACCCACACCGTCAACTCCCGTACATCCGACCCCGTCGAGGCGATCCGCGGACTCACCGGCGGCTTCGGCGCCGACGTCGTCATCGAGGCCGTCGGCCGCCCCGAGACGTACCAGCAGGCCTTCTACGCCCGCGACCTGGCCGGCACGGTCGTCCTCGTCGGCGTGCCCACCCCGGAGATGAAGCTCGAACTGCCGCTCCTCGACGTGTTCGGCCGCGGCGGCTCCCTGAAGTCGTCCTGGTACGGCGACTGCCTGCCCTCGCGGGACTTCCCGATGCTGGTCGACCTGCATCAGCAGGGCCGCCTGGACCTCGGCGCGTTCGTCACCGAGACCATCCAGCTCGACGAGGTGGAGAAGGCCTTCGAACGGATGCACAAGGGCGACGTCCTGCGCTCGGTGGTGGTGCTCTGATGGCCGCACGCATCGAGCACCTCGTCACCTCGGGCCAGTTCAGCCTCGACGGCGGCACCTGGGACGTCGACAACAACGTGTGGATCGTCGGCGACGACCACGAGGTGATCGTCATCGACGCCGCACACGACGCCGACGCCATCGCCGAGGCGGTGGGCGACCGCCAGCTCAAGGCGATCGTGTGCACCCACGCCCACAACGACCACATCGACGCCGCTCCCGCCCTCGCCGAGCGCACCGGGGCCAGAATCTGGCTGCACCACGACGACCTGCCGCTGTGGAAACAGACCCATCCGGACCGCGATCCCGATTCCTGGCTGGTCGACGGCCAGGTGATCGAGGCGGCCGGCGCCGACCTCACGGTGCTGCACACCCCCGGGCACGCGCCGGGCGCGGTCTGCCTCTACGACCCCGGGCTGGCCACCGTGTTCACCGGAGACACCCTCTTCCAGGGCGGCCCCGGTGCCACCGGCCGTTCGTTCTCCCACTTCCCGACGATCATCGACTCGATCCGCGACCGGTTGCTGACGCTCCCGCCGGAGACCAAGGTCCGCACCGGCCACGGCGACTCGACCACCATCGGTGCGGAGGCGCCGCACCTCCAGGAGTGGATCGCCCGCGGCCACTGACGCCCCCGGTCCCGGTGACTCGCGAAAGCCCCGCCGGAAAGGTGACAGAGGATGTCCGGCTTACCCGTCACTCTCCTAGCGACAGCAGATCGCGAGTGGCGGGAGGCCGGACATGCCGGAGCAGCGGGCAGGATCGTTGAAGGACAAGGTCGCACTGGTCGCCGGGGCGACCCGGGGAGCCGGACGGGGCATCGCCGTCGAACTGGGCGCGGCGGGCGCCACCGTCTACGTCACCGGGCGCAGCACCCGCGAGCGGCGCTCCGAGTACGGCCGCCCCGAGACCATCGAGGACACCGCCGACCTGGTCACCGAGGCCGGCGGCCGGGGCATCGCCGTCCCCACCGACCACCTGGACCCCGCCCAGGTCAAGGCCCTCGTCGACCGCGTCGCCGACGAGCAGGGCCGCCTCGACGTCCTCGTCAACGACATCTGGGGCGGCGAGCACCTCTTCGCATGGGACACCCCCGTCTGGGAGCACGACCTCGACAAGGGGCTGCGCCTGCTCCGGCTCGCGGTGGAGACCCACGCCGTCACCAGTCACCACGCCCTGCCGCTGCTGCTGCGCCACCCCGGCGGGCTGGTCGTCGAGGTCACCGACGGCACCGCGGACTACAACCGCGACACCTACCGCGTCTCCTTCTTCTACGACCTCGCCAAGACGTCCGTCCTGCGCATGGCCTTCGCCCTCGGCCACGAACTCGGTCCGCGCGGCGCCACCGCGGTCGCGCTCACCCCGGGCTGGCTCCGCTCGGAGATCATGCTCGACGAGTTCGGGGTACGGGAGGACAACTGGCGGGACGCCCTGACCCGCGTCCCCCACTTCGCCATCTCGGAGACCCCGCGCTACGTGGGCCGGGCCGTCACCGCCCTCGCCGCCGACCCACGGGTGTCCCGCTTCAACGGCACCTCCCTCTCCAGCGGCGGCCTCGCCCGGGAGTACGGCTTCACCGACCTCGACGGCAGCCGCCCGGACGCCTGGCGTTACCTGGTCGAGGTCCAGGACCCGGGCAAGCCGGCGGACACCACCGGCTACCGCTGACGCCCTACCCCTCCCGCGGTGATCGTCCGGCGCAGTACCGTCCCCGCATGACGACGGACACACGGCGTTTCGAGGGGTACGGCATTCTCATCACGGGCGCGGCACGCGGCATCGGGGCGGCGACCGCCCTGCGGTTCGCGGAGGAGGGGGCGCGTGTCCTGGTCGCCGACGTGGACGGCGCCGAGGCCGGGCGCACCGCGTCGGCGCTCCGCGAGCGAGGCCTGTCGGCCGAGGGCGTCACCTGCGACGTGGCGGACCGCACGTCGGTCGAAGCGGCCGTCGCGCAGGCCGTGGACGCCTTCGGCTCGCTCGACGTCCTGGTCAACAACGCCGCCCACTGCACACCGGACGCCCCCCTCTTCGAGGACCAGCCGGACGAGGCCTGGGCCCGCGACCTCGACGTCACCCTCACCGGCGCCCACCGCTGCTGCCGCGCCGCACTCCCGCATCTCGCCGCCTCCGGCCGGGGGGCCGTCGTCGCCATCGGTTCCGTCAACGGCATCCAGGACTTCGGCAACCACGGTTACAGCGCGGCCAAGGCGGGTCTGGCCTCCCTCACCCGTACCCTCGCCGGTCACGCCGGGCCCCGGGGCGTCCGGGTCAACCTCGTCGCTCCGGGCACGGTGCGCACCAGGGCGTGGGAGGGCAGGGACGAGGAACTCGCGGCGGTGCGCGGGCTCTACCCGCTGGGCCGGGTGGGCGAACCGGAGGACATCGCGGCCGCCGTGGCCTTCCTCGCCTCCCGCGACGCGTCGTGGATCACCGGTACCACCCTGGTGGTCGACGGCGGTGTCACGGCGGTCAACTCAGGATTCCGTCAGGCGCTGGCGGGGCCGGAGAGCTGAGCCGGGCACCCGATGCGGCGGGGATCCGGCTCACGGGCCGGAGGTCTCGGAGAGCTGGCAGACCCTGAGGTCAGGGGGCCGGGGCGTCACCGAAGTCCGGGATCTCCAGCCTGGCGCCGCCCTGCAGCGCGGACTGGTGGGCGATGATGCCGGGCAGCGTGTAGCGGGCGGCGACCCAGGCGTTCACCGACGGCAGGGTGCGGGTGCTCACCGCGGTCACGAAGTCGTCCGCGAGGAAGTGGTGGCTGCCCTCGTGGCCGTTGGCCAGCCGGTCGAACTCGCGCGGGAGCCGGGCGCGGTCGTGCACCGCCGCCGAACCGGAGGTGAAGGCGGCGCGCAGTTCCGGCGCGATGTGCTCGAGGGAGGGATCGTCGGGGGGCAGCGTCGGCTTGGGCTCCAGCAGCTCGGTGATGTCCCGGACCCCGCTCTTGTCCTGCCACAGCGCGACCGTGGCGAGCTGCTCCATGCTCGCCTCCGTGCCGAAGAAACGGAACCGCGATTCCCTAATGTGCGAGGGATAGCCGACCCGCCGGAACTCGTTCGTGCGGAACGCGCCGCCGCCCGCCACCTCGAACAGGGCGGTGGCGTTGGAGAAGTCGTTGTCGAACTGGCTGATTCCCCTCTCGAAGACGCCGTCCCCGCGGTCGTCCCCGACACCGATCGCCGACACCCCGACCGCGTGCGTCTGCCATGCCCCCAGTACCCCGCCCACCGCGTGCGTCGGGTACAGCATCGGGGGATAGCTTGCGGTGGCCTTCCAGTCGTCGCCGCCGCTGTACTGGTATTCCTCGTAGAGGCCCAGGTCCATGTCGTGGATGTAGTCGCCCTCGGCGTAGAACAGCCGCCCGAAGGCACCGGCGGCGATCCGGTCGCGGGCGTGGACCGTGGCGGGGTGGTACTGGCTGGTCTCACCCATCATGTACGTCAGCCCGGTCGCCTTGACCGCGTCGATGATCGCCGCGATCTCCTCCGTACGGATCGCCATGGGAACCGCGGAGTACACGTGCTTGCCCGCGTTCAGGCCCTGGAGCACCAGGGGGCCGTGGGTCCAGCGCTGGGTGAAGATCGCGACCGCGTCGATCCGCGGGGACTCCAACATGGCCTCGTACGACGGGAAGGTGCCGGCGAGGCCCTGCGCGGCGGCGAGCCGCTGGGCCCGTTCGGGCAGCAGGTCGGTGACGTGGATGTCACCGACGCCGGGGTGCGCCTGGAACAGGGTGGCGAACTGGCCCGAGAACTGGCCGGCGCCGACGATACCGAGCGAGAACGTCATGACATGCGTGCCCTTCACCGGGAGTGAATGAGGTTGATCCGCGAGGTGCGGGCGGCGATCGCGGCCGCGGTGCCGTGAGGAGTGTCGGAGAACACGATGCCGCAGCGGCCTCGTTTTGTTGGCACTTGTCCGACGCCGGACCGTTCACGCAAGTCGTCGGGGGGAAGCGGGGCGGGGCCGGGCTGCGGGCGGACGGGTGGCGGTCCGGGGTGTGAACTCCCCCACGTCGCACGGCAGATGACGTGATCAGTGACACTGTCCATTATGTCCGATATGTAAAGTTAGCTCGCCGTTACTCACACGGCTTTCACGTCCGGGGTCGTATGCTTCACAGCATGTCCACGACTCTCGAACCCTCCTCCGAGCGATCGGCTGCCGAGGTCAATGAGGAGATTCGGGCCCTGTGGCTCCGGTCGGGCGGGACACTGAGCGGTGAGCAGCGCGCGGAGTACCAGCGTCTCGTCCAGGAGTGGGCCTCGGCCCTTCCGCGGCGGGCCGAGGCGGCCTGAGCGCCGCACGGGCCCGCTGCCCCTCGCCCGCGCTCTTCTCTAGCCCCATGTCGCCGAGTAGTAGCGCCGGTACGCCTTGCGGTCCTGCTCCGCGCGGAGCCAGCGGGTTGCCACCAGGGCCACCAGACTGCCTCCGATGACCAGCATGCCGGGGCCGACCGCACGCGGGTCGGCCAGGCGGGACAGCAGGGTCGACACGTCGCCCCCCGGCGCCGACGGGCCCGGTGACGCGGCGTCCGGCGCCACCGCGCCCTGCGTCGCCGACGGAGCGGCCGTGCCCGCACCGTCACCGGCCTTCGGGGCCACGATGAGATCCACCTTGAGCTGCGACAACGCCTTCGTGACCGGCTGGAAGAACGTCGTACCGCTCGCCTGTCGGCAGTCGCCGCTGCCGCCCGACGTCACACCGAGCGCGATGCCCTCGGAGAACATCGGGCCGCCGCTGTCACCGGGTTCGGCGCACACATTGGTCTCGATGAGGCCGCTGACCGTGCCCTCCGGGTAGTTCACCGTCGCGTTGAGCGCGGTCACCTCCCCGTCGCGCAACCCGCTGGTGCTGCCGCTGCGGAACACCCGCCGGCCGACCTCGGGATCTCCCACCCCCATGATCCGCACGCCCTGTCCGTCACCGACCGCCACCACACCTGCACCCTCGCCCGCCCGGCCGCCGTCGTACTCGATCAGGGAGTAGTCGTCGCCGGGGAAGCTGCCGCCGACCGTGGTCCCGACCTTCTGCCTGCTCCGGTCGTCGGCGAACCAGACGGATCCGTCGGGTCCGCAGTGCCCCGCCGTGAGGATGAAGTCGCGTTTGCCGTCGGTCACGTTGAAGCCCGCGGAACAGCGCCCGGCGGTCGACAGGATGGGCACCGCCCCGTTGATCCGGGTGGTGAAGGTGCCCTCGGTGCGTTCCATGCGGACGAATCCACCCGCCCCCTCCGCCACTCGGGTCAGGTCGGACCAGGCGTCCGCGGACACCGTGCTGTCACCGCGGACCACCACCTCGTTGGCCCGGTAGTCCATGGACCAGGCCGTTCCGGGCACACGCGGCGCCGCACGCAGAGTCCGCGTGGCCGACTTCAGGTCGCGCATGCTGTGGCGCACCATCTTCGGGTCGGCGCCGGCCTCCCGTACCTCGGCCGCCGCCTTCTCGTCGGTGACCGCGACGACCGTCCGCCCGTCGGCATCGAGCCAGCTGCCCGCCGTGCGGGAGGTGCCGAGCCGGGAGACGAGTGCGGAGCCGGGGCCTGTGGTCTCCTCGGCGGCGGCGTACGGAACCGCGTCCGGCTCCGGCGGCTCACTCGCGACGGCACGGGTCACCATCGTTCCTCCGAGGAGGAGTCCGCCGACGGCTGCCAACCGTGTCACTCGCCGGACGACCCGTCGTCGTGCGTGCCTCATGCGTGACTCCCGAACCAGAACAGGGCGGTGCGAACACCGCGGGGCCTCCGCTGAGTCGAGTGCCCTCTCCCCATACGCGCGCGGGCCCCTTCGTGTTCACCGCCGACGTGATCCGAATGCGTCGGCCGTGTCGGCCGGGCATGTCGGCCGGCCGCCCAGGCGAGGCGGTGAGGGAATGCGTGGGCAGGTCCTATACTGCCGGGTATGGGTGACACGTTGGTGGAGCGTCTCGGAGCGGGAAAGTACCTGCTGGTCACCAGCTACCGGCGCAACGGAACACCGGTGGCCACCCCGGTATGGGTGGTGCGGGACGGGGACGCGCTCGGGGTCTGGACCGTCGCCGACTCCTGGAAGGTGAAGCGCATCCGCGCCCGCGCCGACGTCCTGGTCGGCCCCTGCGACATACGGGGCAACCCGACCGGCGACCAGCTCCCGGCCACCGCGGAGATCTGCGATCGGGCCACCACCGCCCGCTACCGCGAGCTGATCGCCCGCAAGTACGGTCTGACGGGGCGGCTGACGCTGCTCGGCAGCCGCCTGCGCCGGGGCCGGGACGGCACCGTCGGAATCCGCATCACCCCGACTGCCTGAACGGTTCTGAACGGTGCCCGGTGGGGCGTCAGGTCCAGGCGCGGTAGGGCTCGTCGACCAACTGGAAGACCGGTTCGCCCCGTACGGGGTCCTTGGCCGTGGACAGCCGCACCCGGTCGCCGCCGTGGATGCCGATGGGCGGGCCCATGACCCGGCCGCGTACGACGAAGCCCTCGGCCATCTCGATCAGGGACACATTCCGGGCCGCCGGCGTGTTGCGGTGCACCACCGTGGAGTGGCGGACCATTCCGACGCCCGTGCTGCGCTCCGTGCGCAGGTCGCTGCCCTGGCAGACGGGGCACAGCAGCCGCTGGTACATGGCGGTGCCGCACCAGGTGCACCGCTGGAAGGTCATGGCCTCGATGGACGCGGAGGTGCTGCTCTGGGATTCGAGCAGACCCGTCGCGGAGCCGGCTGCCTGCTGAGTCACGCTTCCTGAGTGGTGATACACGCTGGTCAACTCCCTGCACTCGGCCGGAATCCCGCGTGCGCGGTCGCCCGGCACGCCCGTGCCCGGTCTGTCGTGCCACCGCGCACGGCCACAGGGTATGGCACTCAGTGCCACTCGTAAAGGCACTCGGTACCATAATCTCTGTATGCGGACGTGCCCGGTGCGCCCCGCGCCGTACCGAGGACCTGGTGCCGTTCATATGATCAGGGTGCCGTCGTCCCCGAGGAGTCCCGCATGGCACCCGCGCGCCCCCGCGTCCAAGCCCGCCCCCGCCTCCTGTACGTCACCGACCTGGCCTACCCGGCCCGTGGGCGCCGCTACGGCGAGGAGGACGTCTTCCTCACCTCCCGGCTGCGCGCGGACTTCGACCTGGCGCTGTGCCATCCGCGGGACGCCGCCGCGTTGCTGGACGGCTTCGACGCCGTCGTGGTCCGCAACAGCGGCCCCGTGCTGTCGTACCTGGACGCCCACCAGGCCTTCCGTGAACGGGCCACGGAGACCGGCACACCGGTCTACAACCCGCTCACCGGCCGGGGCGACATGGCCGGCAAGCGGTACCTGCTCGAACTGAGCGCCGCCGGCCGCCCGGTGATCCCCACCGTCGACCGGGCGGAGGACCTCGACCGGCTGCCCCCGACGGACCGGTACGTGGTCAAACCCAGGCTCGGCGCCGACTCCCTGGGACTGCGCATCGTCGACCGGAACGCCGTGGGGGACCTCGTCGACGGCAGCGTCCTGGTGCAGCCGCACATCGACTTCGCCTACGAGGTCTCCTTCTACTTCGTCGACCACGACTTCCAGTACGCCCTGTACGCCCCGCACACCGACCGGCGCTGGCACTTGGAGCCGTACCAGGCAACCCCGGACGATCTGGAGTTCGCCCGGCGGTTCGTCGAATGGAACACCCTCGACCACGGCATCCAGCGGGTCGACGCCTGCCGCGCCCCGGACGGCGAACTGCTGCTGGTCGAGCTGGAGGACCTCAACCCGTACCTGTCCCTCGACGCCCTGGACGAGGCGTCCCGGGAGACGTTCGTGTCCGCCATGACGGCCTCCCTGCACCGCTTTCTGCGCGCCGCGGGCTGAACCTCCGCCACTTCCGTCCCGTATCTCTTGCTGTGGGCGGCGCCGCCCACAGCAAGAGATACGGGACGGAAGGAGAGCAGCATGCCGACGCCGTCCGACCCGGGGCAGCCGCACGACGGCCCGCCCCTGGAACCCGTCCGCGTCCTGCGCCCGCGCCGCACGGACGCGCTCGCGGAGATGTTCCGGGAGTTCGAACGGGAGGAGCGCGGGGACTACGAGTCCGTCACCCTGCCCCGGCCGTCGAGCGGTGCGGAGGACGAGACGCAGGAGCTCCCGCCGGTTGTCCCCGAGGAGGCCGACCGGCCACCGTCGCCCGGGTCCGGCCCGGTGCACAGCCCTGCGCAGAGTCCCGCACACGGACCGGTGACGCGGCGTGCCGCTGTGGCGATCGCCGTGGCCGCGGCGGCGGTGCTCGGTTTCGGCGGCGCGGTCCTGTTCCTCGACCGGAACGCCGACGACCGCGTCGCTCCCGGCCCCCACCCCTCCGCGAGCCCTCCGGTGAGCACGCCCGCCACGCCACCCGAGCCGGCCCGGCCGGCCCCGGATTCCTCAGCGAGGGCGATTCCGGCCCCGAGGTGACCGAACTCCAGGAACGGCTCCTGCGCATCCCGGACGTCTACCGCGACGGCGCCACCAGCGGCCGCTACGACGCCACCCTGACGGCGGCCGTCGCCCGATTCCAGCTCTGGTACGGCATCCAGGGCGACGAGACCGGCGTCTACGGTGACGACACCCGCCTCGCGCTGGAGTCGCGTACCGGGTGACGCCGGACCCGCACGTCCCGTCGTGGTCAGCGGCCCGCTTCCCTCAGGGCCCGGTTGACCGCGCGCACGCTGCGCGCGATGTGCTGCAACTGCATGACCTCGGCCGCGTACAGCTTGATCGTGTGCTCGATGACCCCTTCGTGCAGGCCCAGCCGGGGCAGGTCGGCCCGTGCGGTCTGCAGGGCGGTGCGCGCCACCCGGATCTCGTGCTCGACCTGGATCTGGGCGTGCCGGGCCAGCAGGACGGGGTGCCGGATGAACGCGGGATAGCTCGCGTAGCGCGCCGGCACCAGCTCGCGCAGCCACTTGGCCGCCGAGCGTTCCCAGTCGTAGCTGCCGGGTGCCTTGACCTGGCAGGGCCAGTCCGGACTGCTGAGGCGCGTGGACGTCACGGTCATGATCATCGCTTCCGGGTGTGCGGCGTCGTAGGGGGTGCACGACGGGGTGGCGCGGCCCCGAGCCGGGGACGACCGGGGCCGCCACGGGCGGCCGGGCAGGGACTGCCCGGCCGAACACCTGGCCGTCGGAGCGGGTGGGACCCGGCGGCCCCGGGCGTTCGGGATACGGGGCGCGGTCCGGAATGGATGCGTCGCGATCCGTCAGCAGTATTTATATATGCCATCTGGTTTGCAAGGCGTATGAAAACATTCATGCGTGCTCTGATAGGGAAGGTCCGCGTGCCGGCCGTGCACGTCCGTGGCCCGCGGCGAGGGGTCGGTGATCGGTCGCCGCTCAGTCCCTGAGGAAGAACTGGTGCTGGTCCGCGAGCTGTTCGTACTCCTCGAGCCGGGTCTGGGTCCGCTCCGGGTCCGCGTCCGTCATGGCCTGGAGCAGCGCCGCGCACATCACGCCCGGAGCGGCGTAGGAGTCGAACACCAGGCGCGACCCGGTGCCGGTGGCGAAGGTGGCGTCGGCTTCGTCGGCGAGGGGCCCCAGCGCCAGATCGGTGATCAGCGCGACCTTCAGCCCGGCACCCCGGGCGACCCGCATCGCCGTCAGGGTCTCCTGGGCGTGCCGGGGCAGGGAGAACGCCAGCACCCAGGTGCCGCCGGCCTCCCGCGACTGCAGGAGCGCGTCGTAGGCCACGCTGCCGCCCCGCGTCACCAGCCGGACGTCCGGGTGGATACGGCGGGCGGCGTAGGCGAAGTACTCGGCCAGCGAGACGGAGATGCGCAGCCCGAGCACGGTCAGCGGAGCGGACGCGGACAGTGTGCGGCCGATCTCGATGACCCGGTCGGCGTCGGCGAGGTCCCGCCGCAGGTTCTCCAGGTTCTCGATCTCGGCGTCCACCGCCGCCTGCAACTCGTTGCCCCGGCACTCCTCCGCCGACCCGCCGGGGAGTGTGCCGAGGGCGATCGCCTGGAGCTTTTCCCGCAGCGCGGGGTAACCGCTGAACCCGACGGCAGAGGCGAATCGGGTCACCGAGGGCTGGCTCACCCCGACCCGCTCGGCGAGGTCCGTGATCGACAGGAACGCCGCCTCGGTGATGTGCTCGATCAGGTACTGGGCGATGCGCCGCTGCCCCGGGACAGCCGGGGCCGGTCGAACAGCGTGCGGAGTTGGGACGTCGGGGACGCCTCGGTGTCCTGGCCCGCCTTCCTCGAGGTGATCGCGGACGCCTGGGCGCGTGCCTGCTGCGGCGATGGCACCGGGGCGCCTCCTTCGTCTCCCACGAACGTTCAATTTAGCTCACGCGTGAGGGCGAACAGGCCTGCCGACGGGAGCGCATCGGCAGGCTTCCGCAGGGATATGTCCGCGTCCCGCGGGAACCCGCCGCCTCAGCGGAGCAGAGCGAGAACCCCGCAAGACATGCGAGGAGCAGAGTCATGATCGTCCCGCGCCACCGGCCGCACCCTGCGCGAGGCGCTGGAGGAGGCCGAGACACGCCCGACGACTTCGACGACAGGCCCGTGGGCCGGTCTGAGAATCTCCGCTCCTCCCCGACGCGACGACATTTTGGACAGGTGAACCCATGAGCGCCCTGAGCGCGCTGGAAGAGGCTCTGGAAAACCGTTGGGAGGCGCTGCGGGCGCGGGTGTTCGACCGGGAGCCGGTCGAAGTCGTCGACGCCCTGCGGCGCGAGTGCGACAGCAACGCCGTGGTGTGCCGGGCCGATCGGGTGATGGTCCCCAACGCCTACGACGTGGAGCTCGCCGACCCGGTGCACGAGGAACTCACGCGCCGCGACAGCCACGTGGGACAGGCGCTCACCGACAGCCTGGTCCGCCACGCCGCGCGCCACGGCTACGAGTGGGCGGGGCCGCTCACCGTGCATGTGGGCAGGGCCCGCGAGGTGCCCAACGGCCGCTACCGCGTGGCGAGCAGCGTGATGCCGCACGTCCGGGCCGACGGCTTCCGGCAGGCACGGCGGTAGGGATCAGCGCCCCCGCCGGCAACTGCTGGGACCGACGCCGTCGCATCCGGGGTCGGGGCCGTGTCACCGCCGGTAGACCGTGATCGAGTGCCCGACGTCGTCGACCGGGCGGCTGCTGTCGATCAACTCGGCCAGCCTGCCGGTCGCCTTGGCCGCCGCCGAGTCCGACACGGCCAGCACCCCGTGCACCCGGCCCGGCGGCACCCGGAGCGGGTCGGCGGCACGGATGCCGTAGTACGACGGCACCCCGCTGCCCTTGTACACCAGCCAGATCCGCTCACCCCGGTACCGCTCGCGCAGCCGGTCGGCGAGCCGGCCGAGATCCTGGCCCCAGTCCACATTGGAGTCGTGCAGCCGCAGCCGCGTCTTCGCCGGGCCGCCGAAGGCCTCGTTGGAGTACGGCAGATAGTACGGATACGCCCGCAGCGAGCCGGCCGCGACGAACGCCACCAGCACCGCGGCGACCACCGGCACCCACCATCGGCGCACCACGACCAGGCACCCCGCCGCCACCGCGAGGAGCATCGGCAGGAACAGGGCGTACCGGGTGCCGAAGTCCCGGCTGCCGCACATGGCGGCGGTCAGCAGCACCGCCGGGGCCGCCAGCAGGTAGGACGCCGCGGGCCGCAGCCGTCGCACCGCCACCACCACGGCGGTTCCGGCAGCCCACAGCGCGAGCGCGCCGAGCGGCGTTTTCACCAGCAGCGCGGCCGGCAGGTAGTACCAGAGGGAGCCGGTGTAGAACCTGCCGAAGAGGAAGCCCTCCCAGGGGCGGTTCTCGAAGGCGAACTGGATGCGCACGCCGTCCCGGTACGGCTCTGGGAACGGCATCAACTCCACCGCCAAGCCCCGCAGTCCGTGCACCACGGGCACCTGCTGCGGAGCCCAGCGCAGTCGTGGATCGACGGCCAGATAACTGGCCCAGACGACGGCGACCGCGACCAGCCCGACGACCACGCAACCGGCGAGCGCCCGCAGCAGCCTGCGCCCCGCCGCGCCCTTGGACGCGTACCGGACGGACACCGCGGCGAGCGCCAACACCACCGGAATCACGGGCAGGGTGCTCATCTTCGTCGCCAGCGCAGCCCCCAACGCCGCACCGGCGAGCGGCAGATGGAGCCGTGGCCGCAGCCGGGCCCGCCACAGCAGCCACACCGAGGTCAGGACGAACCCGGCGGCCGGCACGTCGAGCGTCGCCAGGGAACCGTGGGCGATCACGTCGGGGGAGAGGCAGTACAGCGCGAGCGCGACCAAAGCGCCCGCGTCACCGGTGAGTTCGCGGGCGAAGGCGAACACCACGAGCCCGAACAGCAGCGTCAGCGCGATCACCGGAAGACGGGCCCACAGCATCAGCCGCCACGGGTCGTTGCCCGACTCGTACAGCAGATGCCGTCCCAACTCGCCCTGGCTGCCGCGGAAGCCGGGAGCGAGGTGCGGATCCGCGACCGCGACCCCGACGGCGACCGCCAGCTTCCCGAGCGGTGGATGCTCGGGGTTGTACCGCAGGCTGTGCTCCTCCAGATACACGGCGGCCGTGCCCACGTACACCGGCTCGTCGATCGTCGGCGTCTGCCGCACGGCGGTGGTCACCATCGCGACGGCCATCTGCCCGAGCAGCAGCACCGTCAACACAGCAACCAGCCACCGCCGCCCCGGCCGGCCGAGCGGACCACGGCCGCCACCGCCGGCACAGCGCCCCGCTCACCCCCGCCGAGCAACGCCCGCTGTTGCCCGCGCCCCACCGAAAGACGACTTATGCCGCCACACTCTCGCACCGCCCCACTCTCGCACCGCCGCACCCCGGACGGGTGCCAAATGGCCGGCGGGTCGCGCCGCTCCTTCGGGCGGACCCGGGGTGCGCCCGGTGACCGTCAGGGAGTGCGCCGCACGACGTCCGGCGCGTGAGCGGCGAGGTTCGCCAGCGGGGTGCCGCTCAGCCGGCACACCGTCCAGTCGTCCAGGAAATCCGCCCCGAGCGACAGGTAGAAGCCGATCGCCGGCTCGTTCCAGTCCAGCACCACCCACTCGAAGCGCTCGCAACCGTTCTCCCGGCAGATCGCCGCGTGGGCGGCCAGCAGTGCCTTGCCATGCCCGGCGCCCCGGGTGTGCGGGCGTACGAAGAGGTCCTCCAGATACGTCCCCCGGGTGCCGGTCCAGGTGGAGAAACGCGGGAATCACAGGGCGAAGCCCGCGATCCGGCCGTCGGCGTCGTCCTCGGCGATCAGGACGGACGCGGCGGGGTGCGCGCCGAACAGCGCCTCGCGCAGCTGCTCCTCGGTGGCGCGGGCCTGCTCGGCGGCCTTCTCGTAGGCGGCGAGTTCGCGGATCACCGCGCGGACCTCGGGGACGTCGCGCACGGTGGCGATTCGAATCATGGGCCGGAGCATGAACCACCGGACCGAGCCGCGTCCATCGGGAGCAGCTCGGTGGACGGCCCGAGCCGGCCCGGGGCGTGCCCGGCCACTTCGACGGGGTGGCGGAGCCCGTATCCCGAATACCTCGACAGAACTCGGTGGCATCCGTCGTGCGGCTGCCCACTGCCCGCCAGGGGCCGGACGGGAACCGCGCCGCTCCCGCGGCCGAGTATCACCGCGGCCCTCAGACGGCCACGTCACCGGCCTCGCCGGGCAGCAACGGGCTCATGCCCCGGTGCCCACGCGCGGCACCGCGGACGCAGGCACCACGAGGTCGGCGCGGTGCCGGGTCGGGGCGATCAGTTCGGCGTTGGGCTGGTCCGAGCGAAGGACCCAGGCCACTGCCTCGTCAGGGCGCTTGCCGAACTCCTCGTGGCGGGCCACCAGCCGGCGGAGCCGCTCCGCCTCGTCCAGCTCGCAGAACCACACCTCGTCGAGCTGCGGCCGGACCCGGGCCCAGGCACCGGTCTCCAGCAGCAGGTAGTTCCCCTCCGTGACCACCAGCCGGGCCGTCGGCGGCACCGGCACGGCACCCGCGATCGGCTGCTCCAGCACCCGTTCGAAGCCGGGCGCGTACACGACGTCGTCGTGCGCCTCCTCGCGCAGGCGCCGCAGCAGCTCCGCGTACCCGGCGGCGTCGAAGGTGTCCGGGGCGCCCTTGCGGTCCCGGCGGCCGAGCCGGTCCAGTTCGGCGTCGGCGAGGTGGAAGCCGTCCATGGGGACATGGGCGACCCACGGCTCCCCGGTGCCGTTCAACTCCCGCACCAAGTGCCCGGCGAGCGTGGACTTGCCGGAGCCCGGACCGCCGGCGATGCCGAGCATCGCGCGTCGGCCGTCCCGGCCGAGGGCGCGGGCGCGGCCGAGGAGATCGTCGAAGGTCGGCGTCACACGGACGAGTGTGTCACCCGCGATCCTCGTGTTCGCCGCCGAGCGGGGAAGGTGTCCGGTATGACGGATCTGGGTCTGCCCGAGAACATCCTGGCCTGCCTCTTCGATCTCGACGGCGTCATCACCAGGACGGCCACCGTCCACGCGGCGGCCTGGAAGGAGATGTTCGACGCCTTCCTGCGCGAGCGGGACGGCGTCGGCTTCCGGCCCTTCGACGCCGGCGACTACGACGAGTACGTCGACGGCCGCCCGCGTGCCGACGGCGTACGCACCTTCCTCGCCTCCCGCGCCATCGAACTGCCCGAGGGGAAACCAGGCGACCCGCCCGACGCCCCGACCGTGCACGGGCTCGGCAACCGCAAGAACGAGCTGCTCCTGGAGCGGATCCGCACCGGCGGTGTCGACGCCTACGACAGCACCCTGCGTTACATCGAGGCGGCCCGCGCCCGCCGGCTGCGCACCGCTGTCGTCTCCGCCAGCGCCAACTGCCTCGACGTGCTGCGCGCGATCGATGCCGAGCACCTCTTCGACGTCCGCGTCGACGGCGTGGTCGCCGCCGAACGCGGCCTCCCGGGCAAGCCGCGCCCCGACACCTTCCTTGCCGCCGCCCGGGACCTCGGCGTGCCTCCCGGCCGGGCCGCCGTGTTCGAGGACGCGCTGGCCGGCATGGACGCGGGCCGCGCCGGTCACTTCGGATACGTGGTCGGCGTGGACCGCGTCGGACGGCCGGACGCACTGTACGCCCACGGCGCCGACCGGGTCGTGACGGACCTCGACGAGCTCCTCGGAGAGCCGGGGGAGCGGCGGCCCCCACGGACGGAATGAGGCGAACGGCCGTACCTCACTCCAGGCACCTGCCCCTTGCGGTTTAATTTGTCCGTATTTGCACGCCGATGCCTCGCGAGGGCGTCGACCCACAGGGACGGCACCTCACCGGAGCAAGGGACGTAAGGGACGGACGATGCCCGACGGAAGCGGTGTTCTCCTCACCGGAGGACGGCGACGCGCGCACACGTTCCCGGGCGTGTTCCATCCGACCGCCGGCACCGCACCGCTCGCGGTCCTGGCCGCCGTCTTCACCCTCGCCCAACTCGTCCTCGTCCGCCCGGACCTGGGACTCGGCTGGGACGAGATCGTCTACGTCAGCCAGGTCACCTCCCACCACCCGGCCGCCTTCTTCAGCGCCCCGCGCTCCCGCGGCGTCTCTCTCCTGGTGGCGCCCGTCGCGTCCTGGTCCTCGTCCACCGCACTGCTGCGCGTCTACCTCGCCCTGCTGTCCGGCCTCGCCCTGTACCTGGCGCTGCGCACCTGGCGCGGCCTGTTCCCCACCCGCGTCCTGGTCACCGCCGGAGCCTTCTACGCCTCCCTGTGGGTGACCCTCTTCTACGGCCCCCAGGCCATGCCCAACCACTGGGTCGCGATCGGCGCCCTGATCACGGTCGGCTCTTTCCTGCGGTACCGCGCCGACCGCTCGGCGCGCGGCGCGTTGTGGGGCGTCGTGGCGGGGGCCGCGCTGATGGCGTGGATGCGGCCCACCGACGCCGTCTGGGTGACGGTCCCCCTGTTCGTCCTCGCCCTGGCCGGCCGGCACTGGCGGCTTCTGCTCGCGCTGGCGGCGGGTCTCGCGGCGGGAGCGGTCGAATGGGTGGCCGAAGCCTACGCGGACTACGGCGGCCTGGGGGAGCGGCTGGCCGAGGCCTCCCGCATCCAGGGCGGGCTCGGCTGGCACGTAGCCGTCGACGACCAGCTGCGCAGTCTGGGCGGACGCGGCCTGTGCCGTCCCTGCACCGGGCCGATGCCCCCTCCGGTGGTCACCCTCTGGTGGTTCGCCCTGCCCCTGCTCGCCGTCGTCGGGCTGGTCGTCGCCGTACGGGCCCGGCGTGTCCTGCGCACCGTGATGCCGCTGGCCTGCGCCACCACGGCCGCCCTCCCCTACCTGTTCATGATCGGGTACGCGGCACCGCGCTTCCTCCAGCCCGCCTACGTCCTGCTCGCGATCCCCCTCGCCGACGGACTGTGGCACCTGGCCAGGAAGCCGGGCGGGAAGTGGCGACCGGGCGGGAGATGGCGACCGGGCGGGAGATGGCGACCGGTCGCGGCGGCGCTGATCGCGCTCGCCCTGGCCGGCCATCTGGCGGTGCAGCTGGCCGTCCTGGTGCGCACCGTCGACCGCAACACCGAAAGCCGCCGGGACTGGACCCGCACCGCCGGCGAACTGCACCGGCTCGGCGTCCGCCCGCCCTGCCTGATCACCGGCCACGAAGCCATCCCCATCGGCTATTACACCGGCTGCTCCTCCGGCGAGACCAGCGGGAACAACGAGAACACCACGGTGGCGGAGATCCTGCGCACCGCGGACCGGGTCCCCGTGGCCGCGCTCACCGGCCCCGGCGGCACCCCACCCGACTACGCGCGGCCCTGGCCGGTCCACCGGATCAGCGACCTCGAGGTCCGCATCGCCCCGACGCCCAGGCGGGACGCCGCCGGGTGACGCCCGGGCCGCCGGGACGCGGCAGGGCTCCGCACGCCGAAAATCGGGGTTGGGCTGCGCGTAACGGGAAACGCGGATCCGACACCCGAGAGGAACGAGTCGACACAGCGTGACAGGGAGGAAACCATGGGCACCGACCCGATGGCGGACGACGTGTACCAGCCCACCGGAGGCAACGAGGAGCAGGAGGACGCCGCGCCCCTCGACCTGCAGGACGCCGTCGACGAACGGACCTATGACGACATCCTGGACGAGGGCCACTCCCCGCCGGAGAAGCCGCTCGGCGTGACCCGGCACGGCACCACGGCCGCCGAACAACACGACGGTGAGACCCTGGACGAACGGCTGGCCCAGGAAGTGCCCGACGCGTCCGCACCCGGCGGGGACGACGTGGGCGACCTCCCCGGGGGCGAGGGCGAACCGGTCGATCCGGAGGCCGGCACCGAGCGCGCCGGACGCCTGGTCGCCCCGGACTAGGGCGTCCGTGCCGACAGCACGAAGGAGACCGTCGCCGAGGACGTCGGAGTCGACGCGGGGGCTGCCGGCGCGGAAGAGGCCGCCGTGCACGTCGTGGAGGACGAGACGGCGTTGCCGGAGGACCGGGGCGAGGAGCGGGAACGAAGCCAGGACGTGACCTGACCCGACCCCCGAGGGGAACCGTGTTGATCAGGACGGCGCGCCGCCGGCCCGGTGCGGACATGCACCGGCTGGCGGCGCGCCGTCCCGGGATTCAGGGAAGCAACTTGTCCAGTGCGGCGGGCCCCTCCTCCGCCAGTTTGCGCCTGGCCCATTCGAGACTCTGCGGGGTGAGATCCTTGCCGGAGGCAAGGACGAGGTCCTCCGGCGACACGTCGGTGCCGGTACGGGCGTGGAGCAGGCCGTCCGGGGTGGTGCGATCCTCGGACGGCCGGGACTGCTCGGGCTGTGACGTCGACATCTTCTGGCTCCTCGGGTCCGGACGTTGTAGCGGCCCCGGTGCGGTCATCGGGTCCGATATCACCATTCAACGCGGGAGCCCGCCGTGCATCCGGAACACGTGGGGCGCCGCCTCGAAGGGCCGCTCCTCACGTGCAGGGGTACCTTCCCCGGCACGCCGAAAACACTGCGCAGGCCGCCGACCGGGCTGGTCCGAACCGGCGACGCCTCGGACGGCGCCCCGTCGGGGAGCCGTCCGGTCGTCTAGAAGGGCGACAACGTCAGGCGCAGGCCCGTGGGGGCCGTGTCCTGGATGTACGAGGCGAAGTCGGCTACGTCGTCGAAGGCGAAGCCGTACGCCTTTCCGTCCTTCGTGGCCGTGTGCACGGCCTTGGAGCAGTGGTTGGTGAGCTCGGTCCGGTAGAAGGCCGAGGCGTCGGTGGTCGGCTGGGCGGGGTGGCTGAGCAGCGTCGAGCGGTTGAAGCCGGCACCGAGCACAGCGGCTACCGGGCCGATCGGACCCGTCGTCGGGGGCGGCGAGCGCGCCGTCACAGAAGAGCACGTCCCGCGTGGACGGTTTGCCGAAGGAGACCGGGGCGGGACCGTCGAAGGTGAACCGGCCGCCGCGCACCCGGCCGGTGAAGGTGCCGGCGTTGGTGATGACCTCCAGGTCCCGGCCGGTGTAGGCGCTCCACACCTCGTCGATGCACGGGGCGAGATAGTCCTTGGCGAACAGACCCGAGTCCAGTCCGTTTCCCGGCGCGATGATCCGGGTGTCGTCCACGACGAGCCGCGAGAGCGCCCCCACCTGCCTGAGGGCGTCGAACACGGCACGGCGGCCCCCGTCACGGAAGGCGCCCGTGGTCCGGTCCCTGGAGCCGGTGAGCCGGATGTTCAACGGCACGCTGAACATGTCGACCATCGTGGTGTTGCAGAACATGCCCGCGGAGTCGTAGGTGAACTCGGCACAGTCGTGCAGCACACCGTAGTTGGGGTCCGAGGTGACCCAGCCCGCCGGGTACTGCAGTGCCGCGTTGCCGTTCCCGTCCGCGACGGCCTTGAACTTGAGCTTCTCGCCGAGGGCCACGTAGACACGACCGGACATGTACGGCAGGGACAGCTTGGTCTCGCCGCTGCCGGCCAGGCTGATCGCGTGGTCGGTGAAGCCGTCGGCGCCGTTGTCCGACAGGGCGATCGGGGCCGGGTTGCCGTCGGGGGTGACCGTACCCGACGGCCGTTCTGGTTGCCCACGACGTGGAGGTGCACGCTCGTGTTGTCGAAGGAACCACTGTTGTTGACGATCGTCAGCGGGAGGGGGCCCGCGGCGGCCGCGGCGGCCTTCGTGTCCGCGGGCGACTCCGCGAGGGCGTGGGGAGCGAGCGCGGCGACGGCGGGCGTGGCCACGGCTGCCCCACCGAGAGCGAAGAGAACCTTCCGACGGTCGAGGGAGCGCTGGTGACGAGGAGCCATGTGGGGGTCTCCTGAGGTAATCGTGGGGGGCCGTACGGCGCCGACCCGGCCCGGAACCTTGGAGCGTAGAGCGCTCCAAGGGTGAGAGCGCTCTCACGCCGTGCGTCGGCGCCGACGCACGGCTTTGATGGTACGGACCGGAACGACCCCCGCCAATGAGTCCGACTTGTTCCCCAACCCACCCTGACCAGCGGTTACTTGAACGGCGTACGAGGACCCCACGACTGCTTGAGCACTTCTTGAGCGTCTTCGAGCCGGGGGACGTCAGAGGCCGGGCCGGGCCGTTCCACCGTCGAGCAGTGCCTCCGCGGTGGCCAGGATCTCGGTGACGCGGAGCGCGAACGCGGCGTCGCACGGGTGCGGCCTGCCGGTGTCCGCGGCGGTGAGCAGCGCGTCGGCGGCCCGGCCGAGGGCGGGGACCGCCCCTTGGGCCGTCTCCGGCAGGACGGTGGCGCCGGACTTGCCGCGGAGTTCCACGGTGGCGCCGGCGGCGGCCGGGGGCGCGGTCAGGCTCAGGGTGAGGGTGCTCGAAGCATCGCTGGTGTGCTCCAGCACGAGATGGACGGTGTCGCCGGGGCCGTGCGCCGCCGCCGACACCCGCCGGGCGTCGCCGAGCAGGGGCAGCAGTACGGACAGGGCGTGCGGGCCGACGTCCCACAGCGCGCCCTTCTCCCGCCGCCAGGGCGAGGCCGCGAACGGGCTGTCGCCGGAGGTGAACACCGCCCCGAGCCACTCCGCCCGCGCGGTGAACCAGCCACCCGCACCCGCCTGTTCACTGATCCACGCAGCCGGTTCGGGCTGGAAGCGGGTGGTGAAGAAGACCACGGAAGCAACCTGCGCCTCCTCGACGGCCTCCGCCACCGCCCGCCCCTGCGCCACCGTCGGGGCGAGCGGCTTGTCGAGCAGCAGATGGCGTCCCGCCCGCGCCGCGCGGACCGCGAGCCCGGCCTGCACGTCCGGCGGCAGGGCGACGGCGACGGCGTCCACGTCGGCTATCAGCGCGTCGACGTCGTCGTACGCCCGCGTGCCGTGCCGGTCGGCCAGTTCCTTGGCGGCGTCGGAGCGGCGGCCCCACACGCCGACGAAGTCGAGGTCCTTGTGCCCGCTCAGCGCGGGGGCGTGTGCCGCCTGCGCCCAGGGGCCGGTGCCGAGCAGTCCGATACGCATGCCGTCGCTTCTCCCGTGCCGTGTTCGCCGCCGGCCGGTGGTGCCCGGCCCGCTGTTGGGCCCGAGCGTGTCACACCGGCCGGGGTGGCAGGGGGCGGGGAGTCCCGGCCGGCGGCAACGGCCGTCCGGGCGTCAGCCCTGGTGCTCGCTGATGTTGACCATCCAGGGGACGCCGAAGCGGTCGGTGCACATCCCGAACACATCCCCCCACATCTGCTTCTCCAGCGGTACGGCCACCGAGCCGCCCTCACTCAGCTTGTCCCAGTAGCCGCGCAGTTCGCTCTCGTCGTCACCGCTGACGCTCACGGAGAAGCTGGTGCCCGGGGTGTACTCCGTACCCGGCGGTGTGTCAGCGCCCATCAGGGCGAAACCGGCGGTGGTCTCCAGCATGGCGTGCATGATTTTGCCGGCATGCTCTCCGCTCGCCTGGCCGGATTCGCCAAAGGTGTTGAGGCGCAGCTCGCCGCCGAAAACGCCCTGGTAGAACTCCATTGCCTGCTTGGCGTCGCCGTCGAAACTCAGGTACGGATTGAGGCGCGAAGCCATGTGAACCTCCTGAAACTGGCCGGAACGTGCAGTCGCGCGCAGCGTAGCGCGGGCCACTGACACCCGCCCTTGCCGAAATCCCCCGGCCGTGGCTGCCTCGGGCGCGATCCCTCGCCCACGCCGTGCTGGACGCCGGCGTCACCCTGATCGACACCGCCGACGCCTACCATCGGGACGCCGGCGAAGTCGGCCGCAACGAGCCACGGTTCCGGGGTCCTGGTCGCACGCGTCCGCTCCGCTTCCGGCGCACGGATCGTGTCCGCGGCCCGGGAAGCGGAGGGCGGGTTTCCTCACGCCCGCCGCCGAACCCGAGGCTGCGCGGGCGGGCGTACACCGCGCTGCACGGCGATCAGGCGGCTTGACGGGCGGTCGCAGGACGCGTCGCGGGGCGACAGGTTTTTGTCCACTCCGACCAGTTGTGCATGGGATGAATGTTTCGGCGTGATCCGGGTAGGCGCTGCTTCACACCCCAGAGAAAGGCGCCTTCGTGCTGGTACCGGATCCGAAGAGGGTCAGACAGTTGCTGACGCGTTACGCGACGCTGCGGATCGCGCAGGCGGAGCGGCACTCGCCCGTCGCGGCGCGCGAGCTGGAGGACATCACGTACACGCTCTGCGTGATGACGGGAACGGCCGGCATCCGCGAGGCCGTCGCCCGCGCGGACGCGCTGCTCACCCGGGAGCGGACCACGGCCGACATCCGGACCACGGACGTGGAGGGCGAGAGCGGCCGGCACCTGGTCGGGTGACGGCTCCCGGGCCGCACCCCGCCGAGGCGGGCAGTCCGCAGGTTCGGCCGGACGCAGGGCTCCTGCCGGCTTTCGCCGGCTACGAGCCGGTACTCGCGGCGGGCTGCCGCCCGTGGAACGCCGACCGGTACGCATACGGTGTGGTGCCCACCACCTTGCGGAACCGCTCACGGAACGCCGTGGGCGAGCCGAACCCTGACTGCTGGGCGATCCGTTCGACGGTGTAGTCGCTGTTCTCCAGCAGGTACTGGGCCCGCCGCACCCGTGCCCGCAGCAGCCACTGCACCGGCGTGGTGCCCGTCTGTTCACGGAATCGGCGGCCGAAGGTGCGCTCGCTCATCCCGGCGCGCGCCGCCATCGCCCCGAGTGTGACCTCGTGCGCCAGATTGTCCTCGAGCCACTCCAGGAGCGGTTCCAGGGCCAACCCACGGGGCACGGGCGGATACTGGTGCCCGATGAACTGGGCCTGCCCGCCCTCCCGTTCCAGCGGCATGACGGACATCCGGGCCGTGTTCGCGGCCACGGCCGAGCCGAGGTCCCGGCGGATCATGTGCAGGCACATGTCCAGTGCGGCGGCGGCGCCGGTCGAGGTGAGGATCTGCCCGTTGTCGACGTAGAGCGCGTCGGGCTTCACCTCGACGCGCGGAAAGTCACGGGCCGGCTGGTCCGCAGCCACCTAGTGCGTGGTGGCGCGCAACCCGTTCAACAACCCGGCCTCCGCCAGGACGAACGCGCCCACGCACACCTAGGCGATCCGGGTGCCCGCCCCGGCCGCCCGGCGCAGTGCCGCGCGGACGGCGGGGAGAGCGGCGCGGCGCCCTCGGCACGGCCCGGGACGATGATCGTGTCGGCGTCCGCCAGGGCCTCCAGCCCGCGGTCGACGCGCAGGACCAGCCCGCCCCGTCCGCCGCCACCTCGGGTGTCTCCGCGCACGGGCGCACCCGGTAGGCGGGCCGGCCGTCGGACAACTGCGTCCAGTCGAAGGTCTGCATGGGGGCCGCCGTGTCGAACGGGATGACCCGGTCGAGCAGCAGGATCGCCACGGAGTGCATGAACGCCACGGTAGGCGGATTCCCGCCACCCGCGAGAACCGGGGTGGAGCCGGGGTGGTGGTACGGCAATGGCAGGGAGGGCAGGCGGGCGGTGTTGGCGGGAATCCGTGGGAAGCCGCCGATCCGGCCCATGGGTGATCGTCCGCCGGGCCCCTCACGTGAGCCCGGCACCGCTGATCGCACCAAGGAAAGAGCCCCGGTGACCAAGTTCCTGCTGTCCGTCCACGTCCTCGCCGCCATCATCGCCGTCGGTCCCGTGACCGTCGCGGCGAGCATGTTCCCGCCGGCCGTGCGCCGAGCCGTCCCCGCCGGGGGTGACGGGCCCGCGGCGACGGCGGTGACCACTGCCGGAGTGCTGCACCGCATCTGCGGGGCCTACGCCCGGGCAGGGATCGCGGTGCCCGTCCTCGGACTTGCCACCGCTCTCGCCATGGGGGTCCCGGGTGAGGGCCGGCTCCTCGCCTCCATCGCCCTGACGGCGGCCGCCGCGGGCGTCCTGATCGCCTTGGTCCTGCCCCGCCAGGAGGAGCTCGTCGAGCAGTTGACGGAAGGACGCTCCGTCGATCGGCAGGCCACGGTGCGACTGGCCGTGTTCACCGGTGTGTTCAACCTGCTGTGGGTGACGGTCACGATCCTCATGATCGTTCGCCCCGGCTCCACGACGGGAGCCTGATCGGCCCGGGCCCGAGCGGACCGGGGCTCGCGCCGGCTGTCCCCCGTGTCCCGGTCTGCATCAAGTCGTACGGGTGAATTCCCACTCCGTGGTGTCCGGGCGCCTACACTCGGCAGTCGCACCCCCGTTCCGGGGGGCGACGAGCAGAGAGGCACGTTGCCGGGTGTTCCAGGATTCCCCCATCTACGACCGACTCATCGCGGAGTGCGGCGATGTGCCCGCACAGGTCCGCAGGGAGGCCGAACGAGTGAGCAGGGAGCTGGAGCTGGTCATGCGGCCCCTGCGGTCATCCGGGTACACCCCGGGTCTCGACCGTCCGCAGTCCCCGGGCAACGGCTGGCAGCGCACCGCCCTGTTGCCCGGCCCCCGGCCGCACTGACCCGGAAAAAGGGCCCGTACCACCACGTCCAGGTGGGGTACGGGTCTTCAGCACGCCGTGGTGCGTGCCCCGTTGACCTCCGGAGTCTCTTCTTTGGGAACGGGCCGGGCCAGCCACTCGGCGACGGTGCGGGCGATCGGCTGTCCCGTCTCCACCTCGACGAATCCGAACTGACCTGACTGGTTGCACTCCAGGAACCACCACGTCCCGTCCGCGTCCTCGACGAAGTCGAAGGCTCCGTAAGCCAGTTCGGCCTCGCACAGATAGGCGCGGACGGCGTCGGCGGTGCGCGGCGGTACGTCGACCGGCTCCCAGGGGGAGGTCGATGTGGCGAAACGCACATCGACCTCCGTCGGTTCCGCATCCGGAGCCGTCGCCTTGCGGGCGGCCAACAGGCGCTCGCCCACGGCGGTGAGCCGGATGTCGGCGCGCTTCGCGATCCGCCGCTGGAGCAGTGTCGGCCCGAATGCCACGGCGGCGAAGTCGGCGTCCGACGCCACCCGGCTGGTCGGCACGGCCCGCGGTGGATCCTGCGGATGCGCTCCGGAGACCGGCTTGACCACCAGGTCCGGGAAGCGCTCCGCGAATTCCCGGGCGGCGCGCGGGAAGGTCGTGATCACCGTGGCGGGCACGGGCAGGCCGCAGCGCTGGGCCAGGCGTAGCTGCCATGGCTTGTGACGGGCCTGCCGGGCCGCGTCCGGATGGTTCATCCAGCGGGCGTCCGAGCCGCGCAGCATGCCGTAGAGGGCCTGTGCGGCCTCCTCGGTCAGCCACGGCGACGGCTGGGCCGCCCGCCCGGCCGGGGTGCCCGGCCTGCGCACCCACACGGACCGCAGCCCGCCGATGCTCACCAGCCGTCCCCCGGCGGAGAGATGGCCGCGAAAGCGGCCGTGGACGTATTCACCCGAGAGTGAGACCCCGCCGGGCAGATCTGCCGGGTCGAGGCGCACCACCGGAACCCCGGAGTCGTGCAGATGCACGATCACCATGTCGGCGGTCACGTCCTCCTCGCAGGTGAGGATCAGTACGGTCATCGTCTGCGGTCCATGGTCAGTCGTCGAAGTGTGTCTTGGACCCCGCGGTGGACGTCGTGGTGCCCACCTCTCGCAACAGTGCGTGATCACAGGCTGCCACCCGTCCGTCGACGAGTACGTTCAACTGCAGTCCAGAGTCGTACACATACGGAGTGGTTATGGCTAACTCCGGTGCCGGACGTGCGTAGTTGAGCGCAAACGGTTGCATCGTCTCTCCCTCGTCGGTACCGCGCCGACCGCCGACGGCCCACCGTGCGCCGCCGCTTGGTCCGCCGACTTGTTTTGGCTTCCAGAGACTTATACGAATCGAACGGGTGGTTGGTTTCCTCACGGAGCGTAGTCATCGGCGGGTTCACGGTCCGGTCGCCGGGGAGCCGCTCCGAGTGAACGCGCGCCGAGGGAGCCGCGCATGGTGCGCAGGGCGAGCAGCAGGACGCCGATGTCGTCCAGATAGATCGGGTCGGGCAACAGGTCGGCAGGCAGCACCAGATAGAGGACCGCACCCCAGAACACCCATCGCGGGCCCGTGGGCAGACCGGCTTCCCGCAACGCCCGCCGGGTGCGGACCAGTCGCACCAGGACGGCCACGGCGCAGGCCAGCACGGCGGCCGCGGCGACGGCGGCGACGACGAGTACCACGGTGGTTGTGTCCACGGGCTGTCCTCCTCCAGGTGCGGCGAGACACCGGTCTCTCTGTCTGGATGCCCGGTAACGGCTCCGGTATGGCATCCACCGGACGCGCGGAGCCGCGCGGGTCATACCCATGGCCCAGCCGAGTGGCCGTGCGGGGCGAGGGGGCCTAGTAATGGTCCACGTAACGTCGCTCGTCGTACGTCCGGGAGCGAGGAGCGGCCTCAGCCTTCTTCATGGAGCCGAGCATGACCACCTGCTCTTCGACACCCCCCTCGAACACCTCGAACGAATCCGCGATACCCGCCGGGACGGACCCGGCCCTCCCGTCGGCACCGCCGACGATGCCCCCTCCGTCCGCCGCGACGGTCTCCGCCACCGGCACCGGCCGGCTGGACCTGGCCCCGCTCAGCACCGGGGATTCCGTCGGCAGCCTGATGTACGCGGTGGTGTCGGACCGCCCCCTGGAGGAGGTCGCCGACCTCATCACGTCGCTGGCACGCTCGCCCGAGCACACGCGGGCCGTGGTCGACGCTCTGCGCGCCGTCGGGGTGGGCCTGCCCGTGGAGGACGTCGCCCGTCTGGTCGCCCTGCTGACCCGGCCGCCTCACGACGCCGACAGCGCCGACGAGGTGATCCGGGCCGCGGCGGCGCACCGTCCCGTGGCGGACGTGACCCGGCTGGTGGCGCTGCTGCAGAACGAGGAGCTGGCACCCCACTGTCGTGAGGAGGCGCTGCGGGCCGCCGCCTCCGGCCGCTCCGTCGAGGAACTGATCGAGCTGATAGACCGTCTGGCCGCGCAGGAGCCGACGGAACGCTCCGGCGACCCGACGGCAGTCCCGTCCCGCTACGGGGACGACCACGGCGAGGAGGACAACGACGACGCGTACGGAGACCGGCACCGAGCCCCGTACCGAGCCAGGAACAGCGGTCAGGACGGGGACGGGGCCCGAAGAAGCGCCCGGGACGGCGACGGAGGCGGAGACGGGCGCGGTGCGACTCCAGAGGCCGGGTACCGGCCCGTCCACCGCGGTGCCCGGGGCGCGGCGGCCCTGCGCTCGAGACGGCGGATCAGGCACCACCGGCCCCGCGCGCGAACGGGTCACGGCACGCGGCCCGACCGGAGACCCGACGGTGCCGCCCGCGAGCGCCCGCCTGAACAGGTGGTCCGGTCCCTGACCTGGTCCAGCTGGCTCGCCGCGGTGGCCCTCGCCCTGTGCGCGGTGGCCCACTTCCCCCTGCAGTGCGACGGTTCCGCACTGGGCCTGCACGCCCTCGCCGTCGGCCTGTCGGTGCTCTGCGCGGCGCTGGCCTTGATCCTGGTGGTGCGCCCCGGCACACTGATGCTCGCGGTGGCGGTCGTCGTACCCGCGGCCCTGGTCGGGGCGCACGCCTACGGCCCGTCCTTCCCGTCCGTCTTCCTGTCCCGGGCCGTCCGCCTCGCGCTCGCCCCGCAGTGGCTGGCCAGTGCGGCGTCCGTCAGCGCCGCGCTGCTGGCGCTGACGGCCCTGGTCGTCCGGGTGGCGTCCCCGTTCCCCGGCAGGCGCTGGGCGGTGTGGCCGGCACCCGGGACACACCGGATGCCGGACTGAGCGAGCATCGATCGAGGAGAGACGCGGGGATCCACCGAGCACGGGCCGGGGCCGACCGGGCACGGGCCGGAAAAGGACCTACGCGCCCGAAGCCGCCGACTGCGTGTCGGTGGCGGGCGGGCCCCGGTGCTCCTCCTCCTCGGCCGACGGGCGGCGCGCCGCCCTGGGACCGAACTTCAGACGCTCCAGCGTGCGCGTCAGCTGCCGCTTGGGCGACGGAGCCGGCGTACCACCGGGCGGCAGGGCACGGTTCCCGTAGGCCGCGGCGGACTCCCGGTAGGCGGCCAGTGCCTCGTGCGCGCTTTCGGCCGCCTCCCGGTACAGGTCGCGGGACTTCGTCATGGCCTCCAGCGCGTCGGCGTACATGGCGACCAGCCGGCGCTCGCGGGCGAGTTCCTCCTCCGGGGTCAGCAGACGCCAGTCCTCGCGCAGCGCGGTCAGAGCAGCCTCGGCGCCGTCCGGCAGCGGACGCGGCAGCGCCGCGAACCGGTTCACCGCGTCGACCAGGTCGGCAGGCGGGGTGCCGTCCAGGAATACCGCGCGCACCGAGAACTCCCCGGCCTCGTAGCCGTCCGGGACCGGTCCGCCGGGCAGGACCACCGCCCCGCCGCGCGGCACCTCGACACCGGAGTCCCGCAGCGCCCAGTTCACGACCCGCAGCTGGTGCGGCGCGGCCCGGTGCTCCACCACGCGGTGCCGCAGCCCCGACGGCAGCCAGTGGGCGAGCGGCAACCGGCCGCGGTCGTCCGTGGTCATCGCCTCGTGGACGACCACGTGGATGTTCCACCCGTTCCCGTCGGCGCTCCGCGCGCAGGCGCGCAGCAGCCGCCGTACGGCCTTGTCGTCCTCGGGGAGCGGATTGAGCTCTCCCAGCCGCAGTCCCGTGGCCGCGTCGTGGTTCCAGTCCGTGTCCGGGTCGTCCAGGGGCCAGAACATACCGGCGGGGGACGGCCATGTGTGGTCCCAGGGCTGCTCGGCCTCGGCGACCAGGATCCAGCGCTGCCCGTCCCCGTCGGCGGGGCCGACGCTCAGCCGGGCGCGCACGGTCACCGCCCCGGCGACCCGGACACGGGCCTGGAACACCCGGTCCGGCGCGTCCTGCCGCGCCTCGTGCCCCGCTTCGGGCACTTCCAGGAAGGCATCGACGCCCCCGCTGTCCTCCAGCCGGGGCAGGGTGCGCCGGAGCACGTCCAGCGCTGAGGCGCCGGTGTGCCTGCGCGGTCAGCCAGACGGACGGAGGGATCGTGGGGCGGGCTGTGCGTGAGGTCGGCATGGGTCCAGGGGTGAACGGGGGCACGGGCTCCTGCCATTGTCGTCGCTGTCGGACGGCGAACTGACGCGGGTTCCGCCGGGCGGCGGTCCTCGTCCGCGGCTACCCGCGCGGTGGTGCCCCCATGTACCACGTGTCATCCCCGCACGCGGGTCCCGCGCACGGGGTGTGCGGGGCGCACACATGGCGGAGGGCTTTCACTCGTGGTCGCGACAGTACCCGGTCACCACAATGGAACCCGGTGAGCAGGGCCGACCCACCATCCGCAGAGGGGAAGGCCCTGCTCGCACCCCGCCGCGGCATCGCGGGCCCCGCCACCATGCGCCGCGCGGCGTCCGCCCGGCGTCCGGGGTCCTCCCGGAGGCCGTACCGGACGGGGAAAATCGCTGACGTTATCAGCACCGGGGGGCCCTTGTCGCATATTCCAAGGGAAAACACCGAAGCTCTCACCTCGGTCGAGCACACACCGTAGCGTCGATGTCACGTTCGCGGTACAGCCGTGCGATGGGGGGATCCGGCGTGCCCGGAATCGACGAGAGTCTGCTGGAAGCCATGCGACTGCCTGGTGCGCGGGGTGCACTGGTGGTCGACTGGATCAGTGGACTGGCGCTGGGCGCGGTGGGCGACGCGCCGGGCGACGACCCGGAGGCGACAGCGGCGGAGACCGCCGAACTCGCCCGCCTCGCCATGGAGAGCGGCACACTCGCACCGGCCGACGGCGGCCTGTCCGTCGCGTCCGGCAAGGAACCACCCGTCCAGGACCTCATCCTCACCACCGCCGACGCGTACCACCTGCTCCGGTTCGTCATCACGACCTTCGACAGCACCGTGTTCCTGTACCTGTGGCTCGACCGCCGCGACGGGAACCTGGCCCTGGCCCGCATCCGGCTGGCCGAGATGGCGGACCGGCTGGTGCTCGGATGACCACGGCGGCACCCGCCGACGGATCGGCACCCACCGGAGGATCGGTGCCGGCCGTGCTGGACAGCCTCGCGGCGGACCGCGCCACCGGGGCCCTGTCCACCGAGTCCGGGATCTTCTACCTGGCGGAGGGACACGTCGTCCACGTGGAATCCGCGTACAGCCCCGACCTCGGCGATCTGCTCACCCGCAGCGGGGCCCTTCCGGCCGACGGCTGGTGGGATGCGGTCGAGCGGGCCGGGGCCCACCACCGCGTCGGCCGCCAGCTGGTCGACAGCGGCCGTCTCACCGCGGGCGCGCTGGAACTGTGTCACACGGGCGCGCTGTTCGACGCGGCGTACTTCGCGCTGGCCCAGGACACCGCCGCGCTCCGCTTCCGCCCGGAAGCAGCGCACTGGCTCGGCGCGGTCCGCCCCGTTCCGGTGCACAGCGTGCTGCGCGAGTCGCGGCGCCGCCGCGACCTGCTGCACCGCATCTGGCCCGACCCCGCCGTCGACACCGCTCCGCTCACCCGCGCGCCCGGCGCCGACCCGGCGGACCTGCCGCCCCGCCGCGGCCGGACCCTTGCCCGGGTCGACGGAGCCAGCACCGCCGCGCAGATCGCCTCGGCCCTCGCGTGCCGCACCTTCCACACCCTCGTCGAACTGCGCCGCCTGGCCGCCGACGGGCTGATCACCCCCGCGCCGCCCCCACCCCTGCCCGTCGCCGCCGTCTCACCGGGCACCGGCGAAGCCGGCGCCGCGTGGGACGAGCCCGACACAGCGCTGCTGCGACGGCTCCTGCACGCCTTGGAGGCCCTGTGATCCGCGCGCGTCGACAGCGTGCCGAAAGGAGACTGCTCATGGCCGTCGAGACCGACGTGCTGGACGAACTGCGTCGGCTCCGTGCCCGCGTCCCCAGGCTGGCGGGATCGCTCGCGGCCACCGTCGACGGACTCGTCCTCGCCCACGACGTGCCCGACACCGAACCGGAGGGGCTGGCCGCGCTCACCGCCGCCGCGCTCGGTGTCGCGTACCGCGTGACGGACGCCGCCGCCCGCGGTGAGTTCCGTGAACTGCTGGTGCGCGGGACCCAGGGATACGTGGCGACCTACGCCGCCGGAAGCACCGCCGTGCTCACCCTGCTCGCCGACGACCGGGTCAACGTCGGCCGGCTGCATCTGGAGGGCCGGCGCAGCGGGGCCCGGATCGCGGATCTGGTCGCCACCGGAGCCGGCCCCGGAGTGGGCCGACACGCCGACCGCGCGGCGCCCGAACAAGGCCCCGTACCCGCCTCGGACGCGGACCGCCGGATCGGCATCCTCCCGGTGCGCGCTCCGCAGCGGCCCGCACACCGGCCCCGGCCCCAGGCCGACGGCTGATTCCCGGCTCCTCCTCCCGGCCTGCCGCCGCGGCACGACCTGGCGACCGGCCAGAACAACGATCACGACCGAAAGGACACCTCTCATGGCCAACACCGAGACCTCGCTCAAGGACTGCCTCAGCTCCATCGACGGCGCGACGGCCGCCGCACTCGTCGACTACACCAGCGGCATGGCGCTCGGCACGATGGGCGGCGACAAGGACTTCAACCTGGAGGTCGCCGCCGCGGGCAACACCGACGTCATGCGCTCGAAACTGCGCACCATGGAACTCCTGGGGCTGAAGGACGAGATCGAGGACATCCTGATCACCCTGGGCAGCCAGTACCACCTGATCCGCCCGCTCAAGGGGCGCGGTGGCAACGGCCTGTTCCTTTACCTGGTCCTGGACAAGGTACGCGCCAACCTGGCGATGGCGCGCCACCAGCTGCGCCGGATCGAGACCGACCTGGAGGTCTGAGACGGGGCCGATCCGGGGCCGGTCCGGATCGGCGCGACGGGCGTGTGCCCCTCGCGAGCGGTACGCGCGAAGGGCACACGGCGTCACGGTGTCAGCCGGTCGCGGTCAGGCCGCGTCGGGGAGCCACAGGTCGGGACCGAAGACCTCGTAGCTGATCTGCCGGGCGGGGACGCCGGTGCCCAGGAGTTGGCCACGCACCGTGCGCATGAACGGCAGCGGGCCGCACAGGTACACCGACGCGTCCGCCGGGACGTCGATCCCGGCGAGGTCCATCAGGCCGCCGCGCGCGGCGGACTCCTCGGCACCCGGCCGCTCGTACCAGAAGACCGCGCGAGCGTCCGGCAGTCGCTCCACCAGTGACCGCACCTCGGCGCGCAGGGCGTGCTCGTCGGGCGAGGTGTCGGCGTGCAGCACCAGGACCCGGCGGGCCGAGCCCGTCGCGGCGAGCCGGGCGAGCATGCCCACCATGGGGGTGCAGCCGATACCGGCCGAGACCAGCACCAGCGGAGTGTCCGCCTCGTCCAGGGCCACGTCGCCGGCCGGCACGGACAGCGCGAGTTCGTCACCCACGCCGGTCTGCGCGTGCAGCAGGTTGGACACCTCGCCGTCCGGTGCCTCCGCCTCGCCGGTGACGCGTTTGACGGTGACGCGGCGCAGGTCGCCACCGGGGTCCGAGGAGAGGCTGTACTGGCGCAGCTGGTGCACCCCGTCGGGCATCCGCAGCCGCACACTCACATACTGCCCGGCCCGTGCGGGCGGAGCGGGCTCGCCGTCGGCCGGACGCAGCAGGAACGACACCACGTCGGGGGTCTCCTCGTGCCGTTCGACGACCGTCCACTGCCGCCATATCGCGCCCGGTTCCACCCCCGCGTCCTGGTAGAGGCGGGCCTCCTGCGCGATGAGAGCACCGGCCATCAGCCAGTACACCTCGTCCCAGGCGGCGGCCACCTCGGGGGTGACGGCCTCGCCGAGCACCTCCGCGATCGCGCCGAACAGGTATTTGTGCACGATCGTGTACTGGTCGTCGGTGACCCCGACCGCGATGTGCTTGTGCGCGATCCGCGCCAGCAGGGCGTCCGGCCGGGTGTCCGGGTCGGCGAGCAGCGCCTGCGCGAAACCGGCGATGGAACCGGCCAGCGCCCGGCGCTGAGCCCCACTGGCCTGATTGCCCCGGTTGAACATGCCGTCCAGCAGTTCGGGGCGATCGCGGAACATCGCCCCGTAGAAACGTGCGGTGATCTCGTCGAGCGCTCCGGCCACGGCGGGAAGGGTGGCCCGGACCACTGCGGCAGATTCTTCGGACAGCATGAGGTCTCCCAACAACGTGACGCGGTAAGGGGATTGGGCCGCCGTTCCGGACCGGCGGCACCACCTGTATAGCAATCCGACGTGCGGGTTTCCGTCGGTAACCGACGCCGGCGGGGCATTGCGGGCCCATCGGCCCGGGAGAAGGGGACCTTCGGTCCCGGGCGACGCGCACCAAGCAGGGCCGATCGGCTCGGTTCCGGGGGACTCACGAGGCTGTTCAGCGGCCTTCGCGCACCGTGGGGACGGCCGCGTCGAGCTCCGCGGGCAGCCGGGGGAGCAGTTCGAAGACGCCGGTGAGCCGGACGTGGTGGAGGATGCGCAGGAAGGAGGGCTTGTCCGTGATCAGCCGCAGCCGCCCGTCGCGGGCCAGCAGGCGGTTGCGCGCGCGGCACAGCGCGCCCAGTCCCGAGCAGTCGATGAAGGACACGGCGCGCAGATCGAGCACCAGGTCGGGAAAGGCGTGGTCGGTCAGTGCGTCCAGGCGCCGCGACAGCACGGGCGCGGTGCACAGGTCGAGTTCACCGCGCGGAGTGACGACCGTCGTTCCGGCGACGATCCGTTCGGACGGCTCCGACACGGACCGGCAGTGGTTCTCAGACGTACCACCCAGACAACCCGGAGCGGCGAGCCCGACGGTAGGGCCGCCCGGCCCCAGCCGCAGCGGTCCACCGGGGCCGACCGGCACTGACCGGTGAGTACGGCACCTGGGACGAGGGCGAGGACGGAGGCGAGCACCGGAACCGTCGGTATCGTGAGCGGAGCGACACCGCGGGGGATCGGCGCCGCTCCTGTGCTCGAGGATGGCCCGGCCGCGCGCCGTGGCACAGGGGCCGATGGTCCCGGCGTCCCGGACCGACCGGCCTTGGCCGCGCCCCGCGAAGCAGTGGGTGACCCGAGACGAAACGGGTGACCGAAGGAAAGCAAGGCCGGTCGGCCCTGGCCGTCCGGCCCGGAATCGAGAAGGATCTCCCTGTGGGGGACTGCCCGGCCGACAGCCCGGCACACCGAGGACAAGGAGCGTCAGATGGCGGACAGCGAGCAGCCCGGACCCGACCGGCCCATCCGGGTCTTCCTGCTGGACGACCACGAGGTGGTCCGCCGCGGAGTGCACGACCTGCTCAACGACGAACCGGACATCACCGTGGTCGGCGAGGCCGCCACCGTCGAGCAGGCCCTGGTGCGCGTCCCCGCACTCCGCCCCGACGTGGCGGTCCTCGACGTCCGCCTGCCCGACGGCGACGGTGTGACCGTCTGCCGCGAGCTGCGCTCGAAGATGCCCGACCTGGCCTGCCTGATGCTCACCTCGTTCGACGACGAGGAGGCACTGCTGGACTCGATCATGGCGGGTGCCTCCGGCTATGTGCTGAAGCAGATCCAGGGCTCGGACCTGGTCGCGGCCGTGCGGACGGTCGCCTCGGGGCAGTCCCTGCTCGACCCGAGCGCCACCACCCGCCTGATGGCCCGGCTGAGGAAGGAACAGGAGCCGGAGGAGGAGCGGAACGCCCTGCCGGGACTGACCGAACGCGAGCGGGAGATCCTCGCACTGATCGGTGAAGGGCTGACCAACCGGCAGATCGGCCAGCGGCTGTATCTGGCGGAGAAGACGGTGAAGAACCACATCTCCCGGCTGCTGGCCAAGCTCGGGGTGGAGCGCCGCATCCAGGCCGCCGTGATCGCCACCCAGGCCCAGGACCGGCTGCGGCGCACGGAGCGCTGACGCCGGGTGCGGCGTCCGGTGGGATGCGGGCGTGCAGGGCCCGTTACCGTGGCACCTGCCGGGGGCACTCTCCCGGTAGGGCGAGCGAACGGGAGGACCACGGGTGGAGAGCTCCGAGCGGGACGGGGACGCCCGCCTCAGGCTGCCGCAGCTGAGGCTGGACGAGTTGCTGGAGGAGCTCCAAGCCCGGATCGACGCGGCCCGCGGCACGCGCGACCGGGTCCACAGCCTGCTGGAGGCCGTCCTCGAGGTGGGGCGCGAACTCGACCTGAAGCAGGTCCTGCACAGCATCGTCGACGCCGCGGCGGTGCTGGTGGACGCGGAGTACGCCGCCCTCGGTGTGATCGGCCCCGACGGCAAACGGTTGTCGGCCTTCCACACCGTCGGCGTCAGCGGGGAAGTGATCGCCGGGATCGGCCACTTCCCCGAGGGACACGGCATCCTCGGGGAACTGATCCGCCACCCCGAGCCGCTGCGGCTGGCCAAGCTCTCCGACCACCCCGCCTCCTACGGATTCCCACCCCACCACCCGCCGATGAACAGCTTCCTCGGCGTCCCCATCCGGGTCCGCGACCAGATCTTCGGCAACCTGTACCTCACCGAGAAGCGTGCCGGGGCGAAGTTCGACGAGGAGGACGAGTCGGTCCTGTCGACCCTGGCCGTCGCCGCCGGCGTGGCCATCGACAACGCCCGGCTCTACGAGGAGTCCCGGCTGCGGGAGCGGTGGCTGCAGGCGAACACGGAGATCACCCACGCCCTGATGTCCGGCAGCGGCGGCAGCGAGGCCCTCCTGCTGATCGCCGAACGCGCCAGGGAGATCACCGGTGCCGCGCTCGCCGAGGTGGCGGTGCCGATGGAGGGCACCGGATCACTGACCGTGGAACTCGCCATCGGCCAGGAGGCGGACGCCCACCGCGGGCTCGTCGTACCCGTCGACGACAGTCTGCTGGGCCGGGCGTTCACCAGCGCCGCCCCCGTCACCAGCCCGGACGTCTCCAGCGACGAGCGGATCTCGTCCGGACCGCCGCGCTTCGCCGGACTCGGCCCGGCGGTGGCGGTGCCCGTCGGATCGGGTGACGGCGTCCGGGGCATCGTCCTGCTGGTGCGCGCCACCGGCGGCGGCGAGTTCTCCGAGAAGGAGATCGAACCACTGCAGGGCTTCGCCGCGCAGGCGGCCGTGGCGATGGAACTGGCGGAGCGGCGCCGCGACGCCGAGCAGATCGCCGTGCTCGAGGACCGGGACCGGATCGCCCGGGACCTGCACGACCTGGCGATCCAGCGGCTGTTCGCCACCGGGATGACGCTGCAGAGCGCCGGCCGCTTCATCGAGCACAAGGAGGCCTCGGAGCGGGTTGCCCGGGCGGTGGACGACCTGGACGAGACCATAAAGATCATCAGGTCGACCATCTTCGGCCTGCGCGCACACGACACCGCGTCCGGGACCGGTCTGCGGGCCCGCGCCGTGCGGGTGGTCGGCGAGGCGGCCCCCCTGCTCGGCTTCGCGCCCAGCGTGCGGATGGAGGGACTGGTCGACACCCATGTGTCGAGGGAGACCGCCGACCATGTGGTGGCCGTCCTGTCCGAGTCCCTGACCAACATCGCCCGGCACGCGCGTGCCGACCGCGCCCAGGTGGCCCTCGAGACCGACGGCCGCGAGGTGCGGCTGACCGTCTCCGACAACGGTGTGGGCATTCCGGCCGACGGCCGCCGCAGCGGGCTGCGCAACATGGCCGAGCGCGCCACGCAGCTCGGGGGCGAGCTGGAGATCGACAGTTCCGCGGACCGCGGCACCACCCTGGTGTGGCGCGTGCCCGTACGGGAGAGTTAGCGCCCGCCCGGCCGCGTGTGGTCGGCCCGGGGCGGGGTACCCCGTGCCGAACCACCGGGGCCCGACTGCGGAAGGAGCGTCCTCGTGACGGGCTGGACCTGGGAGTACGAGGGATACGACGCCGCCGAGGCGCGCCTGCGGGAGTCGCTGTGCACACTTGGCAACGGCTACTTCGCCACCCGGGGAGCGCTGCCGGAATGCACCGCCGACGAGGTGCACTATCCGGGCACCTACGTGGCCGGCTGTTACGACCGGCTCACCTCCGAGGTCGCCGGGCGGCAGGTGGAGAACGAGGACCTCGTCAACCTTCCCAACTGGCTGCCGCTGCGCTTCCGGCTGCCCGGCGGCCCGTGGCTCACCCCCGACACCACGACCGTGCTCGACCACCAGGAAACCCTGCGGCTGTCCTCGGGGCTGCTGGAGCGTTTGACCCGGTACGATCTGGGCGGCGGCCGGGTGCTGAGGGTGCGCCAGGAACGGCTGGTGCACCTGGCCGACCCCCATCTGGCCGCGCTGCGCACCGAGTTCACGGGTGAGCAGCACTCCGGCGCCCTCGAGGTCGAGGCGGCACTCGACGGTGGCGTCACGAACGCGGGAGTGGCACGCTACCGGGACCTGGACGGCCGGCATCTGACCCATGTGCACAGCGGCAGCTCGGCGCCGGACACGGTGTGGCTGCGCTGCCGCACCCGTACCTCGGACATCCTGATCGCCTTCGCTTCCCGGCTGCTGTCCGAGGCGCCCACCGCGATCCTCAGGGAGGACCGACGTGCCGTCCAGTCGACCCGCCTGCACCTGACCCCGGGCCATACGGCGACCGTGGACAAGATCGTCGCCCTCCACACCTCGCGCGACCCGGCCATCAGCGACCCCTTGCACGCCGCCGTCGACCGGGTGGCCCGTGTTCCCGCCTACGACGAACTGCTGGAGTCCCACCGGACGACCTGGGGCCAGCTGTGGCGCCGGGGCGAACTGGACGTCCCCGGCGAGGCCGGCACCATTCTGCGCCTGCACCTCTTCCATGTGCTCCAGACCCTCTCCCCGCACACCGCCGACCTGGACGTCGGGGTGCCGGCCAGGGGACTGCACGGCGAGGCCTACCGCGGACACGTCTTCTGGGACGAGCTGTTCGTGCTGCCCTACCTCAACCTGCACTTCCCCGAGGTCTCCCGAGCCCTGCTGCACTACCGGCACCGCCGACTGGGCCGGGCTCTCACCGCCGCCCGGGACGCCGGACGCAGGGGGGCTATGTTCCCCTGGCAGAGCGGCAGCGACGGCAGGGAAGAGGCCCAACAGTTCCACCTCAACCCGCGGTCGGGCCGCTGGGTGCCCGACCACTCCCACCTCCAGCACCATGTGGGATCGGCGATCGCGTACAACGTGTGGCAGTACTGCGAGGCCAGCGGCGACACCGAGTTCCTGCACACCAAGGGTGCCGAACTGCTGCTGCAGATCTCCCGCTTCTGGGCGGACGCCGCCGCCTGGGACCCGCTGCTCGGCCGGCACCGGATCAAGGGTGTGGTCGGCCCCGACGAATACCACGACGCCTATCCCGACGCGGCCGAGCCCGGACTGGACGACAACGCCTACACGAACGTGACCGCTGCCTGGGTGCTCGCCCACACCCTCGACGTGCTGCGCACCCTGCCCGAGCCGCGCCGGCGGGAACTCGACGAACGCACGGGCCTGGACGGAAGCGAACTCGAGAAGTGGGAGGAAGTCTCCCGCACCCTGCACGTGCCCTTCCACGACGGCGTCATCAGCCAGTTCGAGGGGTACGGAAAGCTCGCCGAGCTCGACTGGCAGGACTACCGGCGGCGGTACGACGACATCCGGCGGCTGGACCGGATCCTGGAGGCCGAGGGCGACAGCGTCAACCGCTACCGGGCCTCGAAGCAGGCGGACGTCCTGATGCTCGGCTATCTGTTCGCCCCGGCCGAACTGCAGGACCTGTTCCGCCGATTGGGGCACGAGTTGGACGAGGCGACCTGGCGGCTCACGATGGACCACTACCTGCACCGCACCAGCCACGGCTCCACCCTCAGCGGCCTCGTCCACGGCTGGGTGCTGGCCCGGGAGCGGCGCGCCGAGGCCTGGACGTTCTGTCAGGAGGCACTTCGCGGGGACATCGCCGACATCCAGGGCGGTACCACCGGCGAGGGCATTCACCTCGGCGCCATGGCCGGCACCCTCGACCTGGTCCAGCGCGGACTGCCCGGGCTGGAGACCCGAAACGGCGACCTGCGGCTGGACCCGGTGCCCCTGCCGGAGCTGTCCTCCTACGGCTTCACCCTGCGCTACCACGGCCACTGGGGTGTCCGGCTGAGGCTGGAGCGAGGCCGGCTGGAGATCGCCGTACCGGCCTCCGGCCCCGCCCCGATCGACGTGCGCCTCCCGGACCGCACGGCCCGCATCCACCCGGGGGAGACGTGCCACCTACCGCTCACGGACTAGGCGCGCTGTCCGGCAGGGCAGGTCACTTGTGGAAGGTGATGTACCCGTTGCCGTCCCGGTCGGAGCCGTGCTTGGTGTACGAGTGCACGTCGGCGCGGCTGCCCGTGGGCTTGACCAGGTAGATGGTGTCCTTGTCGTTGTTCCAGAGGAAGTTGCAGTTGGCGCGGTAGACGACGTTGTTCTTGTCGGAGTCCGTGCCGTGGCCGCCGCGCAACTTCACGTAGTCGCGGGGCTCGAGGTAGTGGTTGGCGGTGAAGACGAACCGGTTCCCGGCGGCGTCCTTGACCAGGTACCCCTTGAGGTTCACGGTCTTCGTCGGCGAGTAGTTCTTGATCGTCAGGTACTCCTGGTGCGTGTTGCCCGTGGAACACTTGTTGGAGTCGCGCCCCGGAGCGTCGTACTGGACGCCGCGGACCTTGAGCGCGGAGGTGTACTCGGCGGCGTGCGCCGGGAAGGCCGTCAGCATGGCCAGGGCGCCCGCGACGGCGGTGGTGGCGACGGCGGCAGTGCGTATGCGCATGAACTCATCCCCCCTGTATGACCTTTGTGTGAAGGTCATATGGTGATCTGGTGAAGGCTGGATCGTACACAACTCCGATCGCTGTCACACCAGGGGGGTACGAGTGGGCACCGACGGCCGCTCGCCGGCCGTACGGAAAGCGGAGCGCCCGCCCGGTCCCCCGAGGGGCCGGGCGGGCGCTCGGCGGTGCGTTCGGTGTCCGCCGTCCGGTTCTCAGCTCACGCGCCGCTCTCCCGCAGCATGTCCTCACGCTCGACGATCTTCACCCGCTCGCGTCCCTGCGGTTCGCCCAGGGCCTTCTCCGCGGCGTCCAGCCGGTACCAGCCGTCCCAGGTGGTGTAGCGGACGGCGCGCTCGGCGAGGAACGCGTCCACGGCCTCCGGGGCGGGCGACGCCGGCGCCGACAGTCGACCGTTGGCGAAGTCGTCCAGCAGGTTCGCCACCGTCTCGTTGGCGTCGCCCTTGGTGTGGCCGATCAGGCCCACCGGGCCGCGACGGATCCACCCGGTGACGTACGTGGACGTCAGGTGGTCGCCGTTCTCCTGCATGACCCGGCCGCCCTTGTCCGGAACGGTGCCGGAGTCGATGTCCCAGGGCAGCTTGGGGAGTTTGTCGGACAGGTAGCCCACCGCGCGGTAGACCGCGGTGACGTCCCAGTCCTTGAACTCGCCGGTGCCCTTGACGTTGCCGGTGCCGTCCAGCTCCGTGCGCTCGGTGCGCAGGCCGACCACCTTGCCGTCCTCGCCGAGGATTTCGGACGGCGACTCGAAGAAGTGCAGGAACAGCTTGTGCGGACGGTCGCCGGCGTCGCGGATCGCCCACTTCTCCAGGGTCTTGGCGACCATGTCGGCCTGCTTGTTGCCGCGCCGGGTCGCGATCGAACCCTCGTCGTAGTCGATGTCCTCGGGGTCGACGATCACCTCGATGCTGGGGGAGTGGTCCAGCTCCCTCAGTTCCATCGGGCTGAACTTCGCCTGCGCCGGACCGCGGCGGCCGAAGACGTGGATCTCCCGCGCCCTGTTGGCCTTCAGCCCCTCGTGGACGTTCGACGGGATCTCCGTCGGCAGCAGTTCGTCCGCCGTCTTGGCCAGGATGCGGGCGACATCGAGGGCGACGTTGCCGACACCGAGCACGGCGACCTTCTCCGCCTCGAGCGGCCAGGTACGCGGCACGTCCGGGTGACCGTCGTACCAGGAGACGAAGTCGGCCGCGCCGTACGAGCCGTCGAGGTCGATTCCCGGGACGGACATCGACCGGTCGGCGGTCGCGCCGGTGGCGAAGATCACGGCGTCGTAGAACGCGCGCAGGTCGTCGAGATGGATGTCCGTGCCGTAGTCCACATTGCCGAACAGCCGGATCTGCGGCTTGTCGAGCACCTGGTGCAGGGCCGTGATGATGCCCTTGATCCGCGGGTGGTCGGGAGCGACGCCGTACCGGATCAGACCGAACGGCGCCGGCATGCGCTCGAAGATGTCGATGGAGACGCCCGGTTCGGCGGCCACGGCGGACTTGAGCAGGGCGTCGGCGGCATAGATCCCGGCGGGGCCGGATCCTACGACGGCTACCCGCAGGGGGCGGGGCATGGGCAGGTTCCCTTCGAGCGATGACAAGAGCCTCACTCGATCCTAAACAAAGGCTTGCCTTACCTGGTACGCGGGTCCGGTCTATGAGCACATAGGTGACCCTTATGACTTCTCAGGGCTCCTCGTGTGGTTTCCGGGGCAGACCCCGTGGTCACGGGATGGCCTGCTCGGCCCAGATGACCTTACCGGTCGGTAGATAGCGGGTGCCCCAGCGCTCCGCCAGCTGCGCCACCAGGAAGAGGCCGCGCCCGCCCTCGTCGGTCATGGTCGCGTACCGCAGATGCGGCGAGGTGCTGCTGCTGTCGAAGACCTCGCAGATCAGATGGCGGTCCCGCAGCATCCGCACCTCGATGGGGCCGGCGCCGTAACGGATCGCGTTGGTGACCAGTTCGCTCAGGATCAGTTCCGTGGTGAAGGACAGGTCCTCCAGTTCCCACTCGGTCAGCTTCCGGGTGATCGCGGCGCGCACCTCGGCGACGGCCGCCGGAGCGGACGGCACCGGCCACTGGGCGATCCGGTCCGCGGCGAGCGCCCGGGTACGGGCCACCAGCAGGGCGATGTCATCCCGGGCCCTGACCGGACTCCGGGACTCAAGCACGGTCCGGCAGGTGTCCTCGGGGGAGTCCCCGGCCCGCGACAGCGCCTCGCGCAGCAGTTCCAGACCGACGTCGATGTCGTGCTGCCGGTCCTCGACCAGCCCGTCGGTGTACAGGACGAGCCGACTGCCCTCCGCCGGCTCCAGCTCGGCCGTCTCGAACGGCAGCCCGCCCAGTCCCAGTGGCGGGCCGGCGGGCACGTCCGCGAACTCCACGGTGCCGTCCGGGTGGATCAGCGCGGGCGGCGGATGGCCCGCGCGGGCGACCGTGCACTTCCGGGTGACCGGGTCGTAGACGGCGTACAGACAGGTCGCCCCGGTCACCGGGGCGCTGTGCTCGCCCTCCGACTCGTCCGAGTCGATGCGGCCGACCAGCTCGTCCAGCAGGCCCAGCAGTTCGTCGGGCGGCAGGTCGAGCGCGGAGAAGTTGTGCACCGCCGTGCGCAGCCGCCCCATGGTGGCCGCGGCGTGCAGCCCGTGCCCGACGACGTCGCCGACCACCAGTGCGACCCGTGCCCCGGACAGCGGCAGGACGTCGAACCAGTCACCGCCCACCCCGGCCTGGGCGGGCAGATAGCGGTAGGCGATGTCCAGGGCGCTCTGCTCGGGCAGGCTGCGGGGCAGCAGGCTGCGCTGGAGCGTCACCGCCATGCTGTGCTCGCGCGTATAGCGGCGGGCGTTGTCGATGGACACCGCGGCCCGTGCGACCAGTTCCTCCGCCAGAGCCAGCTCGTCCTCGTCGAACGGCTCGGGCTTCTCGGCACGCCAGAAGCTGACCACGCCCAGTGTCAGGGAACCGGCCCGCAACGGCACGGTGATCAGCGAGTGGATGCCGTACTCCACGACCTGCCCGGAGCGTTCCATGTCCTGCGCCCGCCACCCCGGGGCCTCACTCAGCCGGGGCTCGATGAGCGGCCGGCCGATGGCGAGGCCGCGGCCCTGCGGGGACGACTCGACGAACCGGGTCTGTGTGCCCACCGGGTACAGCGGGGCGTCCTCGCGGACGCCGGCCACCGCCGTGCGGCGCACCGATCCGGCCCCGTCCGGCTGACCGCCGGCCAGCACCGTCTCGAACAGGTCCACCGTGGTGAAGTCCGCGAACCGCGGTACGGCGAGTTCCGTCAGCTCCTCGGCCGTGCGGGTGATGTCCAGGCTGGTCCCGATGCCCACACCGGCGTCATAGAGCATGTTGAGCCGCTCCCGCGCGGCCTCGGCCCGACCGGACAGGGCACGCAGTTCGGTGGAGTCGCGGACCGTGGCGACGCTGCCGGGCGGGCCTCCGGCGCGGTCGGTGGACCGCTGGTTGACGGCCAGCAGCCGGCCGCCGACCCGATGCACCTCGTCCGTGGCGACACGCCCCGAGGACAGCAGGTCGGCGGTGCCGGGGTCGAGGGGGAGGTCGAGCACATGACGGCCCTCCGCGTCCTCGGGCAGACCGAGCAGCCGGTGCGCCTCGTCGTTGGCGAGCAGCAGGGTGCCGTCGTCGGCGAGGATGATCACGCCTTCCCGTACCGCGTGCAGCACCGCGTCGTGATGTTCGTACATCCGGGTCATCTCGTGCGGGCCCAGGCCGTGGGTCTGCCGCAGCAGGCGTCTGCTGATCAGGGCCGCGCCCGCGGTGGCCAGCACGAGCGCGGCGCCCCCGGCGGCCAGCACCAACGGCAGCTGCTCGTCGGCGGCGCCACCGACGTGCTCGATCGTGATCCCCGCCGAGACCAGGCCCACGACGACGCCGTCGGGGTTGTTCACCGGCACCACGGCCTGGACGAGGGGACCGATGGTGCCCGTGATCTTCTCGGTCACCGGCCGTCCGGCCAGCGCGGGCTGCAGGGTGCCGACGAACTTCTCGCCGATGCGGTCCCTCTCGGGGTGTGTGTAGCGGATGCCGTCGGTGTTCATGACGACGACGAAATCGACTTTCGCCTGCTTGCGGGTGGCCTCCGCGCGCGGCTGGAGCAGGAGAGTGGGGTCGGGAGAATCGAGCGCCTCGACGATGCCGGGCGAGTGGGCGAGCGTCTCCGCGATGGCGAGCGAACGGCTGCGGGCCTCCTGAACGCTGTCGTGCCGTACCTGCAGCACCAGCGCGATCACGGCCGACACGACCAGCAGCAGCACGATCACGACATGCAGGGTGAACACCTGTCCTGCGACGCTGCGTACGCTCAGCACCGGCCGGAGCCACGCCGGTGGGCGCCACCGCGCACCATCGCCTCCCTGCCGTTGCCGACTTACGGAGGCCGTGGTGCTGGGCCGCTGGGGCGACCGGGTCGGGGATCGACCCATCAGTCGGACCATGTGCCGAGTTTAACTACAGGCCAGAATGGCGCGTCTTCGGCGGGTGACGGCCGTCCGTGGCGGGGCTGCCGCGCGTCACCGGGATTGTCGAAAGCGTGGGTTCCCGATCGACGTAGGAGTGAAGGCAGTACATCCCACGACTTCAGGAGCTCCTCGTGACCGTGACCGCGGACATGGCCCTCTCCCTCGACGGCTTCGTCGCCGGCACCGACGTCGCCGTCGGCAACCCAGGAGGCGACGGCGGCGAGCCGATCTTCGAGTGGATTCACGACCTGGCGAGCTGGCGGCAGCGTCAGGGCATGACCGGCGGGGAGGAGAACCGCGACTCCGAGCTGATCCGTGAGTGGTTCGATGCCACCGGGGCGGTGGTCATGGGGCGGATGATGTACGACACGGGCGAGGAGTTCTGGGGTGACGACCCGCCCTTCCGGGCTCCGGTCTTCGTGCTCACCCACCGCCCCCGGCCGGCCCTGGTCAAGGAGGGCGGCACGACCTTCACCTTCGTCACCGAGGGCATCCACAGCGCCCTCGACCGGGCGAAGGCCGCCGCCGGGGACCGGAACGTCGACATCGCGGGCGGGGCGAGCACGGTGCGGCAGTACCTCAAGGAGGGGCTCATCGACGAGCTGCAGTTGCACGTCGTGCCCGTACTCCTCGGAGCGGGGCTGCGGCTCTTCGAGGGGCTGGGGACCGGGCAGCGGAACCTCGAGCCGGTCAGGGTCGTCGACAGTCCCGCCGCCACCCACCTGAAGTACCGCTTCATGAAGTGAACCGGCACTGACGCGGTCCGGCCCCGGCAGCCCGCCGCCGGGTGTGCCCGAGGGCCGCGCGACCGGTGGTGCGTTTCCGGTCGCGCGGCTCTCTCCCCGTGCCACTCGCCCCTCGGCGCTCGTCCCTCAGGCGCTCGGAGGGGGTCATTCGGCCAGCGCGTGGGCCAGCTCGGACGTGGCACGGGCGATCCTGGTGTCCTGGTCGGCCATCAGGCGGTTCAGGTCGCCCCGCCGGGCGCGCACCGCCTGCCGGGCGGCCCGTTCCCACACGACCGGGTTCTCGCGGTGATTGAGCAGCTTGGGATACGCGGCGGCGGTGCTCTCCCACTGCCGGGCATCGGCGATCGCCTTCAGCAACCGGATGATCTCGGCACGACACGTGACGCGCGGCAGCTGCGCCAGCTCCCAGAGGAAGGGGACGGTGGCGGCCGTCGCCTGCTCCACCACGAAGCCGTACTGGCAGATCCGTTTCCGCAGATCCGCCAGAGCGGACCGGGCCGTGTCGGCGTCTCCCCAGGCGATGCCGTTGAGCAGCAGGGGGATGGCCGCCGCCGACCCGGTGGAGTCCTGGATGTCGCGCCACGGCACCCGGGACAGTGACATGAGGGGGGCCGTACGTGCCATTCCGGTCGGGGACGTGTGGCGCACAGGGCGCTCGCTGCCCGGGTGTTCCGTAGAAGCGCTGCGCATCGCGTGGGTGCCTTTCCGCGGCGGTGGTGTCGAGTGGAGGCTGGTCAGACAGGCGGCCGGGTCGACAACCGGGCCCAGACCGTCTTGCCCGCCGGAGGAGCGGGAGCCCAGCCCCAGGCCTCGGACAGGGCGTCGACGATGCGCAGTCCCCGGCCGTGCTCCTCCATGGGGGAACCGGCATCGGGGGTGTGAACGGGAGGCCGGCAGTCGGCGTCGGAGACGGTGATGACCAGGTACGCCGGGTGCAGGCGGAATCCGAGCCGGACGTTCGGCACCTCCGCGGGTCTCGGCGCCGCGTGCGTCACGGCGTTGGTGGCGAGTTCGGTGACCACGAGGCCGGCGTCGTCGCAGCAGTGGTCGAGCGACCAGCCACACAGGGTCTCACGGGTGAAGGACCGCGCCCGGGCGAGACCCTGCCGGCCGCACTCGAGGCGCAGGGCCGCCGAGGCGGGCAGCGGGGACGGCGTCGCGGTGAGCAGGCCGAACCCTCTCGCGGTGGCCGAACCGCGGCCACCCGCCCGAACCGCGGGCCCGGCGGTCGACCGGATCACTTGGCGCGCAGGTGCGGACACGCCATCTCCCCGATGCGACGTCAGGAGGGCGTCGAGAACGGGGTTGACGCCACGGCTATTATCCACGCCGAGAGTGATCGCGTGCAATTGCACGAGAAATTGCGTGAAGTTTTTCGTGGTGGGGCGGATCGGGTGGCGACCGGGCTCGGCCCCGTCCCGCGTGAACGGCCGGGCTCCGCCCGGCGATACACATGAACAGCAAGGAGACTGCGGTGCCAGGAGTGCGGAACGGAGTGCGGGCGAGTTCCTTGGGCGCCTGCTGGACCAAGAGTCGGCACAGCAACGCCGAGGGTAACTGCGTCGAGGTGGCCCCGCTGAGCGACGGCGGCGTCGCGATGCGCAACTCCCGCGATCCCGACGGGCCCGCGTTGGTCTACACGGCGGCGGAGCTGGCGGCATTCCTGGCCGGGGCGAAGGACGGCGAGTTCGACCACCTCGTCTGAACGGCCCGGAGCCCGTGCCGGGCAGTGAAGCGGAGCCCAACTCTCCACTTTCATACGGCTTCTGTCGGCGGATGCGCTGCGGCAGGATAGAGGTGCGATAGTGTGAAACGCTCTTGTGCCGGTCTGCTGGGAGTCAGGATGTTCGCCGCGTCGCATCGAATCTCCCGCCTGGAACCCTATCTGGACCGCCCCGAGCCGGCTCCGACCCTGCTGAAGATGCTGGTCGGTGTGCAGTTGGCGGGCTTCCGCGAGGATGCCGGGCTGGCCCAGGACCAGGCGGCGCGCTCCGTCGGTTTCAGTGCGGCGAAGCTGTCCCGCATCGAGTCCGGCAAGGGGCGCCGCCCGCCCACCGAGAGCGACGTCCGAGCGCTGCTGGAGCTGTACGGCACCGACGACTACGAGACCTCGGTGCTGCTCAAACTGCTCCAGCGAGCCGGGGATCCGGGCTGGTGGCAGCGGTACGACAAGCGGCTGATGCCCGAGTGGTTCGACCGGCTGGTCGGACTGCAGGAGGCCGCCGCCACCATCCGTACCTTCGAGATCCAGTACGTTTCCGGCCTGTTGCAGACGGCCGCCTACACTCGCGCGGTGGTGGAGCGCGGTCTGCCCAACGCCTCGGCGGGCGAGGTGCTGCGTCGCGTGGAACTGCGCATGCGACGGGCGGAGTTGCTGCTGCGTGAGGGGGCTCCGCAGCTGTGGGCGGTCATCGACGAGTCGGTTCTGCTGCGTGTGCTGGGCAGCGTCGAGGTGATGCGCGAGCAGCTCGAACACCTCGCGCGGATGGCGGAGCGCCCCAACGTCACGGTGCAGATCGTGCCGTTGAGCGTGACCAACGCGTCGGCCCCCGCCATCCCGGTGACGTATCTGCGCTGCGGCGGGCTCGATCTGCCCGACGTGGTCTACCTGGAGCACATCAAGAGCGCCAACTTCCTCGAGGACCGCGACGAGACGGAGGAGTACCGGATCACGCTGGACCGCCTCGCCGACGAGGCCCTGAGACCCCGTGAGTCCCTGGACCTGCTGCGCACCACGAGGGAGGGCCGCTACCCCTCGCCCCACCCAGCCCCGCACGCCGAGGCGTAGCGGTTCCGGAAGCACGACCGACGCGGAACGCCCCTCGCGCGACCCCGGCGATCCGGGCCCGGCGAGGGGCGTCGACGTGTCGGGGCCCGGTGTGCCGGGGCCTACAGCGGGATCCGGCCCACGCCCCCGAACTCGATCCACTCCTGGGTGAGCTGACGGTACGCCACCTCCGTGTCCGGACGCCAGGTGGAGACCTCCACCAGGCCCGGCTCCAGGACCTCCAGGCCCTCGAAGTACGACTCGACGTCGCTCTCCTGCCGCACCCGGCCCCAGTGCCCCTGGGTCGCCTGGTCCATGAACTCCGTGACGGACTTGCGGACTTCGGCGTCCTCGCTGACCAGCTGGCACATCACCAGGAAGCTGCCCGGTGCGAGCCGTTCACGGACCCGGCGGGCCACAGCGAGCGGGCCGTCGGTGTCGCTGTCCGGGATGCAGTGGAACACGGAGTTGAACAGCACGCAGGCCGGCTGCGAGAAGTCGATCAGGCGCCGCGTCTCGGCGTGGCCGAAGATCTCGTCGGTCTCCCGCATGTCGGCCTGTATGACCACGGTGCGCTCGTCCTGCTCCAGCAGTGCGCGCCCGTGCACCAGCACCATCGGGTCGTTGTCGACGTACACCACATGGGTGGTCGGGTCGATGCGCTGGGCGACCTGGTGGACGTTGTCCTGGGTGGGCAGACCGGAGCCGTGGTCGAGGTACTGCCGGATCCCGTAGTCCTGCGTGAGGACCCGGACGACCCGCTGGAGGAAGCGCCTGTTGTTCAGGGCCAGGCGGCGGGTGCTGGGCACCACCTTGTCGAGCTCTTCCACGGCGGCCCGGTCGGCCGAGTAGTTGTCCTTGCCACCCAGGTAGTAGTCGTACATGCGTGCGGCCGTCGGCACTGTGGCGTCGATCTCGGTGGACAGCTGCTTACCGGTGTGCATCGTTCCCCCTGCGGAGTGCCAACTGGACTGGCTGGACAGGGAGTACATCCTAGGGAGCGCCGCGCGGCTCGGATCAGCCCATGAGTGAACAAGACCCTGAAGGAATGGCGGAGTTCTCCCTGCCGGTGCCCGGAGTCATCGTGTGCGTGCCGGCATCACGTGGTTCCTCCCCGCGGCTGTGGCGCGGGTGAGGCCGCCCGGCCGCTCCAGCACCGGTCTGCCGGGACACCGGAAGGATATGAATGGCATGCATGTTACGGCATATAAAACATTCACTTGCTGGATGTGAAATCGACTACTTCACTGGTGGCATGGCCACTCAACCCACCTCCGGCATCGACCTCTTCGCCGACGAGGTCGTGCTCAATCCCTACCCCGCTTATGCCGAACTGCGGGAGCAGGGCCCTGTCGTTCACCTTCGGACGAACGATGTCTACGCGCTGACGCGGTACGACGTCATCCGGGGCGCACTCGCGGACTGGGAGTCGTTCTCCTCGACCTCGATCGCCTTCAATCCGATGGCCAACGAGGCGCTCACCGGCACCTCGCTCGCGTCCGACCCGCCGGTGCACACCCAGCTGCGCGCCACGCTCACCGAGAATCTCTCCCCGCGGGCACTGCGCGGTCTCAAGGGCGGGATCGAGGCGAAGGCGGACGCTCTCGTCGCCGAGCTCGTCGAAACGGGTTCCTTCGAGGCGATCGACGCCCTCGCCCGTGCCTTCCCGCTGGAGGTCGTCGCGGACCTGATCGGCTTCACGGGCCATGTGCGCGACAACATGCTGCGCTGGGGACAGGCCGCCATGCAGGTCCTCGGCCCGATGAACCAGCGCACGGCCGAGAACTTCCCGATCGCCGGCGAGCTCTACGGATGGTGCTCCGAGGTCAAGGCCGACGACCTGGCCGAGGGGTCCGTGGGCCGCGGCATCTTCGACGCCGAGGCGCGCGGCGCCATTTCGCCGGGCACAGCCGGCCACATCATCCACCAGTACCTCGGCGCCGGCGTCGACACCACCATTGCGGCGATCGGCAACATCGTCGCCCTCTTCGCCGCGCACCCCGATCAACTCGCCCTGGTCCGCGAGAACCCGTCGCTGGTACCGGCGGCGTTCAACGAGGTGCTGCGCTTCTGGCCTCCCATCAACGCCTGGGGCCGGCGCGCCACCAAGGACGTCGACATCGACGGGACCGTCATCCCGGCGGGCGCGCAGATCGCCGTCCTGCTCGGCGCCGGCAACCGCGACCCCCGCCACTACGAGAACCCGGACGCCTTCCTCGTCGAGCGCAATCCGGTCGACCACCTGACGTTCGGCTACGGCCCGCACGGCTGCGCGGGTCAGGGACTCGCCCGCCTGGAGGCCCACGCCGTGATCGAGGCGCTCTCCCGGCGCGTCAAGCGCCTCGTCGTCGGACCCGAGGTCCGTGTGCCCAGCAACATCACCCGGAGCATCGAGGAGCTCCCCGTCCTGGAGGTGATCCCCGCATGAAGATCGTTCTTGACCGTCCCCGCTGTGAGGGCCACGGCCTGTGCGAGGAGGCCGCCCCGCAGCTCATGCACCTCGACGACGAGGGCGAGCTCGTGCTCGACCGCGAGGAGGTCGACGGGGCCGACGTCGCCCTGGCGAACGCCGCCGCCCGCGTGTGCCCGGTCGCCGCGCTGAGGGTCATATGAGTACGAGCACCCTGAACCGTGTCGTCGTCGTCGGCAACGGGATCGCCGGGCTCACCGCGGCCGACACGTTCCGTGAGGCCGGCTTCGACGGCGAACTGACCATCGTCGGCGACGAACCGCGCCCGGCGTACAGCCGCCCGGCCCTGTCGAAGGCGCTCCTGCTCGACAGTGACGACATGTCGTCGCACGAGCTTCCACCGGCCGGTCACGGAGCGACCGAACTGCTCGGCGTACGCGCGACCGGACTCGACCTCGACCGTCGGCGCGTCACGCTCGACGACGGTACGGATCTGCCGTACGACCGCGTCGTCCTGGCCACCGGCTCCCGGGCGCGACGGCTGTCCGACCTGCCCGAAGAACTCACTCTGCGGGGACTCGACGACGCGCTGTCCCTGCGCGGCCGGCTGGCGGACAAGCCGTCGGTCGTCGTGGTCGGCGGAGGCCCGCTCGGAATGGAGATCGCCTCCGGGTGCCTGGCCGCCGGCTGCCGGGTCACCGTCGTCTCCCAGGGCGTGCCCCTCATCCTCCAGCTCGGCCCCTACCTCGCCGACGTCTTCGTCAAGGCCGCGCTGGACCAGGGGCTCACCGTCGTCGAGACCGCGGCGGCACGGCTCGAACGGCGGGACGGAAGTACTCGGGTCGTCCTCGACGAGGGCGCGGTCCTCGACGCAGAGATGATCATCACCGCAGCCGGCGACGTGCCCAACACGGAGTGGCTCGCGGACACGGGCCTCGCGGCGAAGGGCGCCATTCCGGTCGACCAGCGCGGGCTCGTCCGCCCCGACGTCGCGGCCGTCGGTGACCTCGCGGCCTTCCCCACTCCGCACGGCCTGCGCCGCATCCCCCTGTGGAGCAGCGCGATCGAGCAGGCGAAGGTCGCCGCCACGGCGCTTGTCCACGGCGACGAGTCGCCGCCGCTCCGGTTCCAGCCGTACTTCTGGACCGAGCAGTTCGGGCTGAGCCTGAAGGCGGTGGGCCACCTTCCGGTGGAAGGGGAGCCGACGTACGTCGACGGGCAGCCGGGGCGGGCCGGCGTTGATGCGCTGGTCGCACGAGGACGGCACCGGTGACGTCGTGGCGCTCAACTACCGGATCCCGATTCCGCGGCTGCGCCGCATGACCCGGGCAGCCGCGTAAGGTCGACGTATGGGCGAAGAGGGCACCACGGGTTCGGGGCTGGATCGACTGGCATCGGTCAACCTCAACCTGTTGGTGCCCCTCCTCGCGCTCCTCGAGGAGCGCTCGGTGACTCTGGCGGCGGAGCGGGTCGGACTGTCACAGCCGGCGATGAGCCACGCCCTCACGAGAATGCGTCGGCTGCTGGGTGACGACCTCGTCGTCCGGCAAGGCGCGGGCCTCACGCTGACCCCGCGCGCGCTGGAGCTGATCGCGCCGCTGCGCAGTGCCCTGGAACAGGCGGCACACATCGTGAACTTCCCCTGCTTCGACCCCGCCACGGATCGACGCGTCATCACGATCGCCATGACGAACAGCACGGCGTTCGTCGTCGGACCTCAACTGGCGCGGCTCGTTGCCGAGCGTGCGCCCCACGCCACGTTGCGTCTGCGTACGATCACGGTGCCGACGGAGGCCACCTTCACCGACAAGGGCGTCGACGTCGTGCTGCTCTCCGAGGGGCACTTCTCGCCGTACCCGCGCGAGCGGCTGTACAACGACCGCTGTGTGGTGGTGGCCTCACCGGACACGCCACCGGAAGCGAGCGCGCTCGACCTCCTGACCAACCAGCCGCACATCGTCGTCGACACCGATCGGCGCGTCTTCCCGTACTCGGTGCTCGAGGAAGAGGGCGTCCCCTACCGCGTCGGCCAGTTGAGCTCCGACTTCCTGCTGGTGCCCTTCCTGGTCGCACGCGCGGGCGGCGTCGCGCTCCTCCGCTACCGGGTCGCCGCCACCATGCGGACGCTCGCCGACCTGCGGATCGAGGAGTTCCCGTTCCCGCTTCCCGGACTCGGGATCGACATGGTCTGGAACCCCCGACTGGCTGATCAGTACTTCATGGAATGGCTTCGGGCGCTGCTGTTCGACGTCGCGACGAACCTCTGACGCCGAGAACGCCCTCCACCACGTCCGCGACGACGTCGACGGCGAGGTCGTCGCCTCCTCGGTCGGCTTCGACGTGCAGCGCCGAGCGGTGGGTCCCGGTTTGTCCGCCCCCTCTCCCGCGTATTGTTTTACGTGTCGTTCATTTCATTGACGCTATGTAAACCGAATGGATACTGTGCCAGCAGCCACGGGGTGCTGTGCACCCCACCTGGACACGTGAGGGCAGGCATGAGCGTCAAGAGCAACACCGTTAACACCGTCCTGAGCCCGGTGCCGACCGAGCAGCTGGGCGTCGTCGCGGTCCACGAGGCCCTGCTCTCCGTGGTCCCGGGCGCCGAGCACGCGTTCGACATCACCCTCGACCGCGCCGAGATCTTCGAGACCCTCGCCGCGAAGCTGAAGGACTTCCGCGCCCACGGCGGTGGCACGATCGTCGACAGCACCGGCATGTTCCACGGCCGGGACGTCCGGCTGTACGAGGCCCTCTCCCGCACGACCGGCGTACACATCGTCGCCTCGACGGGGCAGGGCCCGGAGGAGCTGCTCGGTGGCTACTTCCTCACGCCGCAGACCAACCCGCCGACGCCGTGGCCGGCCGAGAAGTTCGCCGACCTCTTCACCAAGGAGGTCACCGAGGGCATGGTGGTCCCCCGCGTGGAGCGCCGCGGCGCCGCCGGCCTGGTGGCCACCGCCGCGACCCTCGAGGGCATGACCGCGACCGACGAGAGCCTGTTCCGCGGCGCGGCCCGGACCGCCCTGAGCACCGGCATCGCGGTCTCCATCCGCTACGGGAGCGACGCCGTCCACGACCTCGACATCGTCCTGGACGAGGAGCTGCCGGCCGACCGCGTCGTCGCCGGCGGACTCGACCGCAAGGACGCCGTCGCCACCGACGCCCCCCTCGAGATCGCCCGCCGCGGCGCCTACGTCGCGCTCGACCACGTCGGTGTGGAGGACGAGGCCCACCTCACCGATGCCGAACGTGCCGACCTGGTCGTCGACCTTGTGCGGGCCGGCTTCGGCAACCGGATCCTGCTCTCGAGCAACGCGACCGGCGTGGCGAAGGGCCACCCCGGCAACGACCTCCCGTACAGCTACGTCCTGACCACCTTCGTCCCGCTCCTGAAGGCACGGGGCCTCAGCGACGAGGACACGCAGCGGATCCTCGTGGAGAACCCGCGCGACCTGCTGTCGGTGCGCTGAGCGCGCGGGCACGAACGACCATCGAGTTACTTTCTTCAAAGGTGAGTGTTGTGTCGAGAGTGAACACCGTCCTGGGGCCGATCCCGGCCGAGGAGCTGGGTCTCGTGGCCATCCACGAGCACATTGGCTACGGCATGCCCGGTTCCGAGCTGGACACGAAGTGGTGGAAGGCCCCCGAGCAGCGGTACGAGGAGACGGTCCCGAAGCTGCGCAGGTTCCACGAGTACGGCGGCGGCACCTTCGTCGACGCGACCGGGATCTGCAACGGCCGCGACGTCGACTACTACAAGTCGCTGTCCGCGAAGACCGGCGTCCACATCGTCGCCTGCACCGGCTTCGTCGGCGGCGACACCGCCCTGCCGCACTTCGCCCGGGCCGACGTGGACTACCTGACCCGGCAGTTCGTCCACGAGATCACCGTCGGCATCGGCGACACCGGCAGTCTCGCCGGTGTCATCAAGGTCGGAGTGAGCCGTGGCGGCCGCATGACGGACCTGGACAAACGCATCTACCGCGCCGCGGCCCGCGCCTCGCTCACCACGGGTGTGCCGATCCTGACCCATCTCGCGATCGACGCCGAGAACGCGATCGCGATCTTCAACGAAGAGGGCCTCCCCCTGGACCGCGTCCTGTTCGGGCACGTCGACGACGGCGTGAACGCCGACAAGACGCGCGACGTCTGGATCGCGGAGCAGGGCGGACGCATCGGCTTCGACACCTTCGGCTACGAGACCGAGCTGCCGGACCCGCCGTTCTGGGCCCGCCCCCGGCAGGAACGGCTGGACCACTTCCTCCGGTTCATCGGCGAAGGCCGGCTGAAGCAGGTCCTCGCCTCCGCCGACGCCAACTGCAGCCCGCTGGGCTGGCCGGGCGTGAAGGGCCACACCGTCAACTACATCTTCGAGGACCTCCTCCCGGACCTCCGCGCCGCTGGCCTCGACGAGGCCGCGATCAAGACGATCTTCGTCGACAACCCGGCCGACTTCCTGACCCTCCAGAAGTCCTCCTGACCCTCCAGCGCTCTTCCTGACCCTCAGAATCAGAGAGAACCACCATGCAGACCTCAGAACTGAAAAACCTGAAGATCGCCATTGTCGGAGCGGGATACGGCGGCGCGGCGGCGGCCAAGGCCCTCAGCCTGCTGGGTGCCGACGTCAACGTCTACGAGCAGGCGAACCAGATCCGGGAGGTCGGCGCCGGCATCGGTCTGCGTCCGGCCACCATGAACCGGTTCCGCGAGTGGGGAATCTTCGACGCGATCGCGAAGGTGAGCTCGCCGAGCGAGTACTTCGAGATCCTCACCGCCACCGGTGACCCGATCATGAAGGAGGCGTGGCCGGCCGACGGCGAGCAGACCCACACCCACCTGATCCACCGCGGCGACTTCATCGAAGCTCTCCTGGGCGTGCTCCCCGAGGGCATGGTGCACCTCGGTCACAAGCTGGAGAGCATCCAGGACGACGGCGACCGCTCCGTCCTCACCTTCGCGGGCGGCAAGACCGTCGAGGCCGACCTGGTCGTCGGTGCCGACGGCATCAAGTCGGTGGTGCGCAAGGAACTGTTCAGTGACAAAGGCCCGGTGTTCTCGGGCGAGCACGCCTACCGCGCGGTCATCTCCGTCGACGACGCCCACGGGATGGTCACCGACGACAACCTGCGGATGTACATCGGCAAGGGCACGAAGATCTACCTGCTGCCGCTGCGTCACCGCGGCCAGGTGTCGTTCGACATCACCGCCCTGTGCCCGGACAGCACCTGGAATCCGCAGAACACGAAGGAGGACATGCTGGCGACGGTGGAGGGCTTCGACGAGCGCCTCGTCAGCATCACGCGCGACCTCGACATGGAGACCGTGAACATCCGCGCGGTCTACGACATCGACCCGGTCGACACGTGGCACTCGGACTCCGTCGTCCTGGTGGGCGACGCGGCCCACTCGATGCTGCACCACCAGGGCCAGGGCGCGAATTCCGCCATCGAGGACGCCGGCGCGCTCGCCGACGCCCTGCGGGACGCGGACTCCCCGAAGGAGGCGCTGGCCCAGTACCAGGCCATCCGCAAGCCGGAGACCGACAAGCTGCAGGCCATTTCACGTCAGGGGTGGAGTGCGGAAGAGATCGACGACGTCTTCCCCGGCCAGAAGCCCGCGGCTGCCGCCGCCCCGAAGGAGTGACACCATGCCCCTGCATCCCGAGATCGCCAAGTTCCTCGCCGGTCTGCCGACCCCGTCCGAGGGTCCGCTCGACCCGGTCCTCATGCGCGCCGCGGACGAGACGCACGTCGCTCCCCTAGAGGAGCGCCTGCCGCTCCACGCGGTCGAGGACGTGACGGCGCGGACGGCGTCGGGCGAGGTACCGGTGCGGATCTACACGCCGGTCGAGGCCGACAGCTACGGCGTGCTGGTCTACTTCCACGGCGGCGCGTTCTTCCTCGGCAGTCTGGAGACGCACGACCACGTCGCGCGCTCGCTGGCGAAGGAGACCGGGCTCAAGGTCATCTCCGTCGGCTTCCGCCTGGCGCCCGAAGCCGCCTTCCCCGCCGGTCTCGACGACTGCTACGCGGTCGTGCGGTGGGCCGCCGAGGAGGGCGAGAGCCTGGCCTGGGACGGCACGACGCTCGCCCTCGCCGGCGACAGCTCCGGCGGCAACTTCGTCGCCGCGGTCGCGGCCAGGGCACACGACGACGGCTTCGACCGGATCACACACCAGATCCTCTACTACCCCTCGCTGGACCTGGACTTCGACGTCGACCGCTATGCCTCGCTGCGGGAGAACGCCGTGGGCTACGGCCTGGAGACGGCGGGGCTGAAGCCCTTCAACGCCTTCTACCTCGACAGCGGCGCCGACCCCGCGGACCCGCTCGTCTCGCCGATCAAGCGGGCGGACCTCACCGGGCTGCCGCCGGCCCTGGTCGTCACCGCGGAGTACGACCCGATGCGCGACGAGGGCGAGCTCTACGGCCGGCGGCTGCGGGAAGCCGGCGTGGAGGCGACGGTGAGCCGGTACGAGGGCGCGGGCCACGGATTCGTCCAGCACTTCTCCTGGATCCCGGAGTACCACGAGGTCTTCGCCGAGACGCGCGACTTCCTCGGCCGGCGCTGACCCGGCCGACCGCGCACGAGCACAGAAAGAGGGCCATGACGCACGCAGCCACCGTCCATCCCCTGGTCTCGCCGTGGGGCCGGTTCGGTCTCTACAGCTTCTTCATCGACGCACCCGAGCCGGCCATCGTCGACACGGGTATCGCCTCCTCGCCCGCCGAAGGGATGGTTCCCGCGCTCGAGGCGATCGGGCGCCGCATCGAGGACGTGCGCTGGATCCTGCTGACCCACGGTCACATCGACCACGTCGGCGGGGCGCACGCCCTGTGGGAGCTCACCGGCCGACGCGCACAGGTGGTGATCCACGAGGCCGACGCCCCGATGCTCCGCTCGCGGCGGGCCCACGTGGAGGAGTACCTCGCGGGACGGGGCCGGTATCTGGGCGACCCGGAGGGGGAGGCGAAGGTGACGGCAGCCGCGAACGCCGTCATCTCCGGCGAGATGGAGCCCACCATGCTCCTCGAGGGCGGCGAGACCCTCTCCCTCGGCGGCGACGTCACTGTCTCGGCGCACTCGATCCCGGGCCACACGCCCGGATCGGTCGCCTACGTCGTCGACGGGCAGCGCTCGGTGTTCGTCGGCGACTCCGTGCAGGTCCACGGGGCCGCCAACGGTTTCCCGGGCTACACGGACCCGGTCGCCTACCGCATCGGCCTTGAGTACCTGCGTGACGAGATCCGTCCGCAGCAGCTGTATCTCGGGCACCCGTACCGACGCGCGGACGGCACGCCGTACGGCGTCGAGCTCGACGCCGCACAGGCCCGGGAGGCCATCGACCAGAGCCTCGCCGTCGAGGGCCGGGTCGCCGAGGCCGCCTGCGGCTGCCTGCGGGCCGGCCTGGAGGAGACGGATTCGCCGTACTCCCCGTTCGCCCGCGCCGCCGAGGAGCTCGGCTACACCGGCGACCCCACGCTCGAGCCGTCGCCTTTCTTCACGTCGATGCACGGCTACCGCACGCAGCACCACCAGAACTCGTAGTACAGGAGCTTCGCACTCATGACCGACTTCCAGACGATCCAGGCGGGCAGGCAGGAGATCGCCGTCCGCAAGGATCTCCGAGTGCCGATGCGCGACGGTGTCATGCTGGCGGCCGACACCTACAGCGGCGTCGACGACAAGCCGCGTCCGGCGCTCGTGGCGCTCAGCCCGTACGGCAAGGAGCTGCAGGCCCTCGCGCTCACCACGCCGCCGCAGCGGCGCCCAGCCCGATGTGGGACGGATGCATCGAGGCCGGTGACATCGCGCGCGTCGTCCAGGAGGACTACGTCCACGTCATCGGCGACCTGCGCGGCTCCGGCGCCTCCGAGGGCGAGCACATCGGCAACTACAACGCCGGTGGCGTCTCGCTCGGCCAGGACGCGTACGACTTCATCGAGTGGGTCGCGGAGCAGCCGTGGTGCGACGGGAACGTCGGCATGATCGGCATCTCCTACTTCGGCTCGATGCAGGTGCTGGCGGCGGCCGAGCGGCCGCCGAGCCTCAAGGCGATCTTCGTCAGCGGCGGTCACTACGACTTCTACGAGACCACCTACCACGGCGGCGTCATGTGGTTCATGCCGCGTGCCGCCCGTGAGGGCCGCGGTGGCGACTCCGGCTGGGCCTTCACCGACGGCGTCAAGTCCCGCATGCTCGAGACCTTCTCCCCCGAGGAGATCAAGGAGAAGGTCGCCAAGCGGCTGCGGGACCCGGACGTGGCCGCCTGGCCCAACCTGGTCCATGTGCTCAACTACCCGAAGAACCACGAGGCCTGGTTCGACATCGTGATGAACGAGGTCGACGGCGACTGGTACGAGGAGCGCAACCCGATCACGCTCGCGCCCCACATCGACATTCCGGTCTGGCTCCAGATCGACCAGGGCCGCGGCTGGACGATGGACGGCACCATCGAGCTGTACAAGTCGCTGCAGGGCCCGAAGAAGCTCGACATCGGCCCCTACCCGCCGATGCAGTCGCGCCCCTTCATCGAGGAGCACGACAAGATGTTCCGCTGGTACGAGTACTGGCTCAAGGGCATCGACAACGGGGTCATGGACGAGCCGGCCGTCACCGTCCACGTCGAGGGCTCGCGCGAGACCGTCACCGGCGCGCAGTGGCCGCCGAAGGACGTGGAGCACAAGTCGCTCTACCTGCGCCCGCGCCGCAAGCTGTCCTTCGAGCCCGAGCTCATGGGCGCCGAGTACGCCGCCCCCGACGGCTTCTACCAGGCGCCGCTGACGGTGACCGACAAGGTGGAGATCCTCAACTGGAGCACCGCTCCGTTCACCGAGCCCACCGAGATGATCGGTCAGGGCGCGGCGCACCTCTTCGTGGAGATCGACCAGCCCGACACGAACTTCATCCTGCGCATCTGGGACGAGGCCCCGAACGGCAGGCGTCAGCTGATCACGACCGCCTACCTCAAGGCCTCGCACCGCGAGCTCGACGAGGAGCGCACCACGGAGGGCGACCCCCACCACCCGCACACCCGGGCGGTGCCGGTCGAGCCGGGGAGGATCGAGGAGTACGTGCTGCGCGTCTACCCGTTCGGGGCGACGTTCCTGCCGGGCCACAAGCTGGTGGCGGAGCTCTCCAACGCCGAGCCGCTGGCCGACGAGCACAACGCGCTGCTGCCGCCGGACGCCTTCCACCTGCCGGTGGGCCGCCCCGTCACCCACAAGATCTACCGTGACGCCGCGCACCCCTCCCGCCTCGTGCTGCCGTTCACGACGGTCACGGCGACAGACGCGCACTGATCCCGCCCGTGCGGGTGCGCATACCACCGATCTGCTCCCGGCGCGGCCGACGGCGTCGCGGGCCGCGCCGGGAGCAGAGGACGGCGGACGGTGTCAACGGGCTTCCACGACCTCCTGGAAGGACTGCATGCAGGGGAAGCAGTGGCGGTCCGTCGCGTGTCGCCGACGGGACTCCTCCTCCTCTTTCTCCACCCCGCACAGCGTGGCCCTTCTGTCCGTGGTCAGGACATGCCACACAGGCTCCCCCGAAGTGTCTGCACCGCACCACATCTCGTGCATTCCCAGCTCCCTCCGGGTAGGCAGGCCGCTTCCATACGAGCACGGTGCGGGCCGAATCGACTCCCCGAGAGGGCCATGCGGGTGACGCGCGGGGCAAGTGCGCTCGAGTTCCCGCACGGCGGTCACCGCCGGCGCCGACTCCGGCGCTGACCGCGCCTCTTCGTCTACCCCGGCCGCCTGCCCGCATACGGTGCCGCCGGCTCGGTGGGCCGCCGGGCCGACGGGTTCGGGGGAGCGGCGGGCCTTGGGGAGCGGCGCAACGAGACCGGTGAGATTGCCGGTCCGCGCCGGACCCTTCCGCGCCGACAGTGGCAACCGCCAGCCCCAGAGGCGGCGCCCACGGCCCGGAGCACGGTCACTCCCACGTCCCACGTCGTACCCCGTGCATCGGCCGCCGGGCGGCTCGCCGCGACAGAGAGGACCACTCGTCGTGCAGCAGCGCCCCCACACCAGCACCTCGGCCGCGACCACGTACCCGGCCCGCACCCGGCGTGGCAGGACCGGACGGTTCGCCGGACTGGCCGCGGCCGTCGCCGCCGTCGTCGGCCTCACCACCCTCACCGGCCCCGGCGCCCACGCCGCGGGCAACCCCTACGAGCGCGGTCCGGCGCCGACCGAATCCAGTATCGAGGCGCTGCGCGGCCCGTACTCCGTCTCCGACGTCTCCGTCTCCTCGCTCTTAGTGAGGGGCTTCGGCGGAGGCACCATCTACTATCCGAACAGCACCGCCGACGGAACGTTCGGCGCGATCGCCATCTCGCCCGGCTTCACCGCCTACGAGTCCTCCATCGCCTGGCTGGGCCCGCGCCTGGCCTCCCAGGGCTTCGTGGTGTTCACCATCGACACGAACAGCACGCTCGACCAGCCCGCCTCCCGCGGTGACCAGCTGCTGGCCGCGCTGGACTACCTCACCCAGAGCAGCGCGGTCCGCAGCCGTATCGACAGCAGCCGCCTCGGCGTCATGGGCCACTCGATGGGCGGCGGCACCCTCGAAGCCGCGAAGGACCGGCCCTCGCTCGAAGCGGCGATCCCGTTGACGCCCTGGAACCTCGACAAGACCTGGCCCGAGGTCCGCACCCCGACCCTGATCTTCGGGGCCGACGGCGACACGGTCGCCCCGGTCTCCACCCACGCCGAGCCCCTCTACACCGGTCTGCCGTCCTCCCTCGACCGGGCCTACCTGGAGCTGAACAACGCCACCCACTTCACGCCCAACTCGAACAACACCACGATCGCGAAGTACAGCATCTCGTGGCTGAAGCGGTTCATCGACAACGACATCCGCTACGAGCGGTTCCTGTGCCCGCTGCCGCAGCGGAGCCTGACGATCGAGGAGTCACGGGGCAACTGCCCGCACACGTCCTGAGATTCCGTCGGACCTCGACCCGGTGGCGGCCCGCACGCGGTGCGGGCCGCCACCGGCGTTGTGCGTGTGCACCACCGAGGGCCGCCCAGCTTGGTCCGCGGCACACTCCGTTCCCCGCGCGCACGTCGAAAATCCGCTGGTGGTAGGGCGGTTGGGCCACTTTCCGAGCACGGAGGAATGCCTTCCGCCGCTTCTTGCGCGTGAGTAACGTCACGGAGATGACCGGACAGACGCCCCCCGGATCCGCTCCGCTCCGGTACCGCCCGGGCCCCCGACGGCAGGCGCTCGCCGCGCTGCTGAACGGGCTGCGCACCGACGGCGGCGCCCATGTCGTGACCGGTGAACCCGGTGGCGGACGTACGGCCTTCCTGGAGTTCGCCGCACGCTCCTTCCGCGCCGGACCGGTGTGGCACGTCCGAGCCGGTCCGGCCCGGACCCCGCGGCCGCACAGTGGTCTGCGCACCCTGCTGCGTGCCGCCGGCCGCTCCGTACGCCTCCCCGCCGACGGCACGGCGGACAAGGTGTTCCTGGACATCCTGCGGGAGGCGTCGGCCCGTTCGCCCCTGCTGGTGTGCGTGGACGACGCACACCTGTGGGACCCCGCCTCGCGCGCCGTGCTGGGCCGGGCGGCGGCACGCGTGCACGCGGCGGACGGCGCCCACCGGGTCGGGCTGCTCCTCACCGTCCCGGGGCACCGGCCCGTGGACCCGGAGTTGGCCGGGCTGCCGGTGCTGGACCTCGCCCCGCTCACGCCCGGGGCCGCGGCGGGACTCCTGCACGACCTGACGGACGGTGCCGTCGACCCCGCCGTCCGCGACGAACTGGTGGCCGAGGCGCAGGGCAATCCCGCTCTGCTGGTGGCCCTGGCCCACCGCCTCTCGCCCGCCCAGCTCCACGGTCGGCGTGCGCTGCCCCGCCCGCCGGCCGACGCCGGGACACTGGCCGCCGCCGCCGGCGGGTGCCTGACCGGTTTACGGCCCGGCCACGCCGACCTGCTGTTGACGGTCGCGGCGGCGACACGTGTCACGGGCGAGCCGGATGCCGAGGCGTCGCTCGTACGGCGGGCGGCGGCCGTCCTCGGAGAACGGGGGGACGTACCGGGTGCGGGAGTGACCGCCACCGCCGCCGGCTCCGGACCGGTGCCGCACATCGAACCACCTCTCTCCATGCAGGAGTTGCCCGACCTGCTCGTGGTCTCCGAGGGCCGGCTCCGATTCCGCAGCGCGCTGCTCGGCAGGGCGGTGTACGCCAGTGCGCCGCCCGAACGCCGCCGTGCCGTGCACCGCGCGCTGGCCGGGGCGCTCCCGGCACCGCACGGCGTGCCCGCCCTGCTGCACCGCTCGTGGACCGTCCCGGGCCCCGACGCCGACCTTGCCGCGGAACTGGCCGCCGCCGCAGTCGACTTGACGTCCGGGCTGCCACCCGGTCTGCGCCGTGCGGCCCAGGTGCGTGCCGCCGAACTGACACCGGACGACGGGGAGCGTGCGCACCGGTACACGGCCGCCGCGGAACAGGCCCTGCTCGCCGGGCATCCGCCCGAGGCCCTGCGTCTGCTCGACGCCGCTGGGGCCTGTCCGGCACCCGCCCCGGTGCGCGGCCGCGCCGAACTGCTCCGCGCCAGGGTGCTCCTGGCCGACGGCCCGGTGGACGACGCCCGCGAGTCCTTCCTGCTCGCAGCCTCCCTCCTCGCGGGCCCGAGCCCCGCGGAGTCCGACGAGGCAGTCCTCGGCGCGGCGGACGCGGCATGGGCCGCGGGCGATCCGGCGGCCTGCCTCCGCGCCCTCGCCCACGACGCCCCACCCGGAACCGGAGACACGGCCGCCCTGTCCCGGACCGAGAGCCATGGCGCGGCCGCCCCTACCGTCGTCGGTATCGACACCCGGGCCGCGGCGACGGTGTCACCGCCTCCCGGCCCGCACGCCCTGCTCCGCGACCACCGGGACGGTATGCGCGCGGTCCTGCTGGGGCGGTTCGACCTTGCCGCCGCCCCGTTGACCCGGGTGGTGGACCGGGGCCGTCCCGCCACCGAGCCCGAGCGGCTGCTGCGTTCGGCCGCCGCGGCACTCATGCTCGGCGACGTGGCCGCCGCCCGCCGGGCCGGGGCGCGGGCGCTGGCCGCGGCACGGACCCTGAGGACCGTCGCCCTCGAACCGAGGGCCCTGGAGTACCTGGCCTACGCCGAACTGCGTGCCGGCCGCCACCAACTCGCCCGGACCCACGCGGAGGAGGGGCTGCGCGCCGCGCGCCGGACCGGGCAGCGGAACACGGCCGCCCACCATCACGCGGTGCTGGCACTCGCGGCATCGATCGAGGGGGCGGAGGAACGCGTGGCCGAGCACACGGCGACCGCGCTCGCCACGGCCCGGCGGCACGGACTGGCGCAGGCCGCCATGCTGGCCCAGTGGGCGGCGGCCCGCGCCGACCTGGGTGCGGGCCGCCCCGGCGAGGCCGCCGACCGGCTCGGCCCACTGGTGCGCCCAGGTGCGCGGCGCGGGCACTTCGCGGTGTGGATGCTCGCGGTCCCCTGCTTCGTGGAGGCCGCCGCACTGGCCGGGCAGCCCGAGCGCGCCCGCGCGGTGGTCGAGGACTTCGCGCTGTGGGCCGGGTGCGGCGCCGACCCGCAGGCTCCCGCCCAACTCCTGCGCTGTCGCGCCCTGCTGGCCGCACCGGAGGCGGCCGACGAGCTGTACCTGCGGGCCCTGGACCGGCATGACGAGACGTCCGGCGACTTCGAACGGGCCCGCACCGAACTGCTGCACGGCAAGTGGCTGCGCCGCCAGCGCCGGCTGCGCGAGGCGCGGGCGCGGCTCGGGGAGGCGCTGGTGGACTTCGAGCGCTGCGGCGCGCACCTGTGGGCGCGCCAGGCCGGCGCGGAACTGCGCGCGGGCGGCGCGGCGCTGGGCGGGGCGGGTACCGGCGAGCCGCCCCGGCACGATGCGCGGGACCTGTCCCGGCTGACCCCGCAGCAACTGCGGATCGCACGGTGCGTCGCCGAGGGCGCCACCAACCGGGAAGTGGCCCTGAGCCTGTCCGTCAGTACCCGTACCGTCGACTACCACCTGCGCAACGTCTTCGCGACGCTCGGCGTGCGTTCCCGGGTCGAGCTCGTCCGACTGGTCGAACAGGCGGAAAAGATCAGCGCACAACCCTAGGGACCGACCGGACGGTATGCCATCCTTCGGGGCAGGACGCGTCAGGTGGCGGCCCGCCCACGGGCTCCGCGGCCGGTCGGGAGCCGGTTCGAGGACCGCCACGCGGGCGCCGCCGGGAAGCCGACCCTGGGGGAGATGCGCGATGCAACACGCCGTACGGCCACGTGGCCTGCCCCGCCCCGGACCCGTGCACGCACCCGCACCGCGGCCACGGACACCGCGCGTGCGGTCACTGATCGACGCCGACGCGCTCCGCGTGCTGCACCGTGCCGCCCGGGTCCTGCTGGACGACCTGCCCCAGCTCACCGACCAACTGGTCGCCCTGCTCCAGGACCAGGAGCCCGCCTACCGATCGGCGGGCGAGCGCGATGCCACCGAGATCTGGCAGGAGGCGCACCGCTCACTGCGGCACAGCGTCTCCTCGCTGCTCGACCCGCGTGGTGCCCGCGACGCCGCGCGTCGCTGCTCCTGGAAGATCGGCGCCACACGCGCCGAGCAGGGGCTGCCGCTGGACGCGGTGCTGCACGCCTTCCGCCTCGGTGGCTCCCTGGTGTGGCAGGGCCTGGTGGAGGAGACCTCCCGGACCGCCCCCGAGGACGTACGGCTGCTGGTGCACGTGGCGTCGGACGTGTGGAACTTCGTCGACGAGCACTGCACCGTCGTGGTGGACGCCTACCGGCAGACCGAGCGGCAACTGGCCTGGCGGCGGGAGAACAGGGTGCGGCTGCTGACCGCGGCGCTGCTGGACGGAACCAGCCGCATCGCCGACCTGCCCGAGGCCGCGCTCGCGCTGGAGCTGCCGGAGCAGGGCCGGTACCTGGTCGTCGCGGTCGGCGGTGGCGGATTCACCGCCTGTCCCGGTGCCCAAGCGGTCCTCGTTCCGGGTGTGCGCGTGCACTGGCATACGGGCGTGGACGCGGACCACGGCATCGTACGGGTCGACGACGACACGGAGCCGGTGGTGGCGGACGAGCAGCCACCGGGCGTACGGGTGGGGGTCAGCAGCGCCGTCGAAGGGCTCGCGGCGGTGGGAGAGGCGCGCAGGCTGGCGGACACCGCGCTGAGCCTGTGCCCGGAGACCGGTGGTACGGTCCGGCTGACGGAACACCTGCCGGCGGCGCTGGTGGTGTCGTCCCCCGACCTCGGCACCGCTCTGGCGGACCGGCTGTTCGGCCCGCTGGCGCACCTCGAACCCGCCGACACGGAGATCCTACTGGAGACCCTGGCCACCTGGCTGGCCTGCGACGGCTCGGCCCAGCGGGCGAGCAGACGGCTGTACTGCCACCGCAACACCGTCCTCAACCGCCTGCGCCGCTACGAACAACTGACGGGGCGCTCCCTCTCCCGCCCCTTCGACCTGGTCGAGGTCACCCTCGCCCTGACCGCCCGCAGACTCCTCCCGCGCTGACCGGCATTCCCCGGACAGGCCCTAGTAGGGCTTTGTTAGGTACCCCGATTGTTCGTGCGTAGGTAGTGTTGTGATCTTCTTTCGGGTGTGACACCGGAGGAGATGGAGACGGTCCGCCCGCGCCTGGAGGCGTTCGCGGCCGAGATGCTGGGCTCGCTGCCGCGGCGGGACCAGCGGGCCAAGGGTGAGCTGTACCTGCGTGGGCTGATGCTGGACGGCAAGCGCAAGTCGATGCAGCCGATGGCCGAACGCCTGGGCGTGGACCACCAGCAACTCCAGCAGTTCGTCTCCTCCTCCACCTGGGACTGGGTCAAGGTCCGTGAGCGGATGGCCCGTTGGGCCGCCGCCCACATCTCGCCGGAGGCGTACGCCATCGAACGACGTGGGCTTCCCCAAGGACGGCTACGACTCCCCGGGGGTGGCCCGGATGTACTGCGGCGCGCTGGGCAAGCGCGGCAACTGCCAGATCGGCGTCAGCGTCAACCTGGTGTCCGACCGCGCCTCGGCGGCCGTCGACTGGCGCCTGTTCCTGCCCGAGAGCTGGGACGACGCCCAGCACGCCGGCGATGTGCTGCTGGCGGAGGCGATCCGGCACCGACGTGCCAGGGTCGGCATCCCCGAGGCCGAGCGGCACCGGGAGAAGTGGCGCCTGGCCCTGGACATGCTCGACGAAGTGCGCGGGGACTGGGAACTGCCGGACCTGCCGGTCGTCGCCGACGCGGGATACGGGGATGCCACCGGCTTTCGCGAGGGGCTGACCGAGCGCGGCCTGGCCTACGCCGTGGCGGTCAAGGGCACCACCACCGCTTACCCGGGTGACGCGGTCCCCGAGCGCCCGCCGTACTCCGGTCGGGGTCGCCCACCCGTCCCGACCTACCCCCAGCCGCACACCACCTTGCGCCAACTCGCCCTGGATGCAGGAAGGTCGGTGGTGCGGACGGTGACCTGGCGCCAGGGCAGCAGGGTCGGCAAGCACAACCCCCGCGCCGAGATGCGCTCGCGCTTCCTGGCGCTGCGGGTCCGCCCCGCCAACCGCACCATCCGCCGCTTCGCCGACGGCTCCCTGCCCGAGTGCTGGCTGCTGGCCGAGTGGCCACCGGGCTCCGCCGAGCCCACCGACTACTGGCTGTCCACCCTGCCTGCCGACACCCCGCTGCGTGACCTGGTCCGGATCGCCAAGATCCGCTGGAGAGTTGAGCACGACTACCGCGAGCTCAAGGACGGCCTGGGCCTGGACCACTTCGAGGGCCGCAACTACTCCGGCTGGCACCGGCACACCACCCTCGCCTCCCTCGCCCAGGCGTTCTGTACCCTGCTGCGACTCGACCCAAAAGTCCCTGCGCCGGCCTGACCCTGTACGCGGTCCTCCGCGAACTCCAGGCCCTCCTGGCCACCTGGGCCGGCGCCTGCTCGATATGCGGCCGGCCCGCACCGACACCAGAACCACACCACAGGACCTAACAAAGCCCTAGTAAAGGCCTGCATGGGAATCGGCAGATGAGTGCTTCCATGAGGACGACGCGGCCGAGCATCACTCGTGTGGGGCAGCCGCTTGTTGAAGACCCTCTTTCTTACAGGTGTCAGTCCCAGGCCGACGCGCGTGCCTTTCCCCACGGGACGACGATGGAGGCACGGACCGTTCGTGTGGATTCGTGAGGGGAAAGCAGTGGTGTGACAAGGCCGGAGAGTTCCGCGCGGCACGCCGGGCATCGTAGTGTTCCGCACACCGCGGACCTGCGGGTGGAGGCATGGGCGCCAACGCGCGAGGAGTGCTTGGCGCAGGCGGTGCGGGGTGTCTGCGAGTCGTTTCTGGACCTGACTGGGGCAGCCGGTGTCCGCCGGCGGGACGTTGTGGTACAGGCGGACAGGGGCGAGGATGTACTGGTCGCTCTGCTGGAGGAGGTCGTGTACTGGCTCGACACCGAGGGCGAGGTGCCGGTCGGTATGGAACTGGCGGCTGTCACCGGCGGCGTGCGGTGCGGGCTGCAGCTGGCTGATGCCGGGTCGCTTCCGGTGACGGGGGCCGCGCCGAAGGCGGTCACGCTGCACGAGCTGACCTTCGTCGGCGGGCCGGAGGGCTGGAAGTGCTCGGTGACGCTCGACGTGTGAGCCTTGGCCGCAGCCACTGGCCCACGTCGGCTGCCGCGGCACCTCGGCGCATGGCCTGAGCAGCTGGGTGACCCGCTGCACGTGCGCCTCAGTCCACCCGGTCTTTGCGCAGGGACCGGCGCAGTCGCCGCAGTGGCCACATGTTGATCACATCGTCGGGGGTGAGCCGTCCGCGTTGTACCGTGCCGATTCCATAGCGGAGGTAAGCGAGGTGGGGGGCTGAGTGAGCCTCCGCCAACCTGAAGCCGCAGGTCAAAGGGCTGGTGTGACCGGCTCTCGCGGTGCTCCTGCTGGTCGTGGGTGGGAGTCCATGGAGAAGATCGTCTGACAGAGGTCGGGATTGTCTCCGAAACGGAGGTCAGTCCGGGGCGGCGCTCTGGCCTGTGCACCCGGGCTGGAAGGCTCAGTCCGTCCTGTTGGCCAGCGCATGACATCCTGGCCCAGTGCTCCTGAACGATCTCGCCAGCAGTGTCGACCTCCACCCGGTGCGCTATCAGTTCGCCACGGTCCGGGGCGACTCGTACGACGACAACTGGCTGGTCATCGATGGCACGGTGATGACCCCTGAGGGAAGCTGGGGTGCTGTCACGTTGGCTGACCGGGTGGGATGATCTTCGGGTTGGTCATGGCGGAGGGGAACCGTCCGTGGACAGTGCGCCGTCGTACAGGGGGCATCGGTACCCGGTCGAGGTGATCTCGCACTGCGTGTGGCTGTACTTCCGCTTCCCGCTCAGTTTCCGGGAGGTCGAGGAGCTGATGCTCCAGCGCGGCGTGACCGTCTCGTACGAGACCGTCCGGCGCTGGTGCCTGAAGTTCGGCCAGGTCTACGCCAACGGCCTGCGCCGTCGGCAGCCCCAGCCCGGCGACACGTGGCACCTGGACGAGGTCTTCATCAAGATCAACGGTGAGCAGAAATACCTGTGGCGGGCCGTCGACGCCGACGGGATGGTGCTGGACATCCTGGTGCAGAACCGGCGCGACAGGGCCGCGGCCAGGCGTTTCTTCCGCAGGCTGATGAAGAAGACCGGTACGGTGCCGCGGGTGGTCGTCACCGACAAGCTCCGCTCCTACGGCGCGGCCCACCGCGAGGTCATGCCCTCCGTGGAACATCGCTCGCACAAGGGTCTGAACAACCGGGCGGAGAACAGCCATCAGCCCACGAGGCAGCGTGAACGCGCGATGAAGGGCTTCCGCAGTACCGGGGCTTGTAAAGAATCAACGTGGTGATTCGGCTTTCTGCGGGGCGTTCTCGGGTGGTGCGACGGAGGCGAGGAGGTCCGCTGCGGTGCGGAAGGGCGTGGCCGGTGTCGGGAGGTGGCCGTCTTCTTCCAGGAGGGGGCGGAGGTCACGGAAGATGGTGCCGATGGTCTGCGGGGTGACGTCGAAGAGGGCGGCGAGTACCTGTCGGGTGCAGACGTTGCGCTGGTGGAGGACTGAGATCAGGACGCGTTCCGCGTGGGGGATCTTCTGGTGGAAGGCGCCGCCGTTCGTCCCGGGCCGGCGTGGCCCGCCGCGTCGCTGGTAGCGGCGCCGTTCCCGCAGGGCTGTATACCTCACCAGTAGCCGGTCGGTCAGTTTCTGCAGGTCTGCGCGGCTCATGCCGGTCAGTGACGGGTCGGACAGCACCGTGGAGATGTCCGGCCGCCGGGGCGGGGTGGCGGAGCCGGTCCGTACGAAGGCGAGGACCTCCTGCGCCTGGATGAAGTGCAAGGCGGTGGGGGTAATGGCGTAGTGGTGCTCGTCCAGCACAGGCCGGGTCTCCCTGATCGCCTGGCCGATCGCCGGCGGGGTGACCTGGAGGATCTCGGCCAGGACTTTCTGGGCGCATGTCTGCCGCAGATGCAGGACGGTGATCAGGAGGCGGTCCCTGGCCGAGAGCAGGGACCGGCCGTGGGCTCCCGGGACCTGGCGGCGTTTCCCGCCGCGCTGCTGGTGGCGGAGTTCTTCGCGCCGCGCGGCCTGGGCGGGGGCCAGGTGCCGGGCCATCGCGTCCAGTTCTTCGTGGCTCATCCCGGTCAGGCGCGGGTCGAACAGCAGTTCAAGGGCCGCCGCCCGCTCCGGCAGCGGAGCCCTCCCGGGGGCCGCCGGGTCGGTGGGCTTGTCCGCGGGGCGGATGGTGTAGTTCCAGGTGCCGCGCTGGGTGTGCGGCTCGAGGGGAAGTGCCTTCATGCGGTCGGTGCCGACCGTGACGCCGGTGGGATAGGCGCCGGTGTCCAGGGCGGCCTCGACCCGCAGCCCGGTGCGGGTCCGGGTCGAGGCGATGGTCTGGACGACGACTTCGTGGCTGGTCAGTGGCCTGCCGCGCCAGTTCATCGTGATGTGGGAGAATAGCCGATGCTCAATTTTATTCCATTTTGAAGCACCCGGCGGAAAGTGACACACCGTAATCTTCAGGCCCGTCTCGGCGGCCAGCGCGGCCAGTTCGGCCTTCCAGACCCGGGTGCGATAACCGTTGGAGCCGCCCGCGTCCGCGGTGATCAGCAGCCGGGTGGCCTGCGGGTAGTCGTCTCGTCCGCGAGCCTGCCACCAGCGGCGGATGGAAGCGACCGCGAAGGCGGATGTGTCGTGGTCGCATCCGACGTTGACCCAGCCGGTATCGGCGGTGAGGTCGTAGATGCCGTAGGGGATGGCCTGCTCGGCGTCGGGCCGGCGGCGAAGAAGCTGTGGTCCTCCACCTTGACCGGCTCGCCCTTCGGGCGCCACTGACGGCCGGCGTTGGGCAGCCGGCCGAGCCTCTCCTTCTTCTTGGCATCCACGCTGATGACCGGCTCACTGGCTCCCTGGTGCTGCTTGACCTGCTCGTTGATGTAGCGGAACTGGGCGTCCCGGTCAGGGTGCTGCCTGCCCTCCAGGGTCTTGGCGTTGACCTGGAGGCTGAAGCCGTCCTCCCGCAGCAGCCGGCCCACGGTGGGCGCCGACACGGGATGCCCCTGCCCGGCGAGTTCCTCGGCCAGGTGCCGCAGCGACTTGGTCGTCCACCGCAGCGGCGACATGGGATCCCCCCGCTCGTCCGGCTCGACCAGCCTCAGCAGAGCCGGAACAAGCAGCGGGTCCAGCTCCTCGGCACTCTTACGGCCCCCACCACAGCGGCGGACCTGGCCATCGGGCAGCGGATCCTCGCCGCCCTCCAGTTCGAAGACCCCTTTCCGTACGGTCGTCTCGCTCACGCCCGCAGTGCGCGCGACGGCCCGGACCCCGCCGTGGCCCAGCAGCCGGGCCTCGGTGGCCAGCGCCAGCCGCCGCTGCCGCTCATCCAGGTGCGGAAACAACACCCTGAACCTCAGGGCGAGTTGATCACGAACCTCACTCGGTATGCGCATACCAGACCAACGCGCCAGAGACCGCGAAGCAACGTGTTGATTCTTTACAAGCCCCCGGCGGGGCGCAGCGGTTCCTGGCCGCATTCAGCGGCATCTCGCCCCACTTCCGGCCCCGCCGCCACCTGATGCCCGCACCCGACTACCGAGCCGAGATGACCGTCCGCTTCGCTATCTGGGATCAGATCACCGGCGCCACCGCCCTGCCCACCGCGGCCTGAGCACGGAGCTGGAACCCGGCCCCACCACACCCGATACACCGTCAGGCACCCACACACTCCACAACGTGACAGTGCCAGTCACTGACCGGCCGCTCCTACGAGCAGGTCATCGCCGACGAGGTCTTCGCCCGCGCCGGCATGACCGCGTCGGGGTTCTGGGCACTGGACGAACTCGGTCCGGGCATCGCCGAGGGATATCTCACCCCGGCCGCCGGTCCGACTCCGTACCGGACCCACCACTACACCACCACCCCGCGCGCCGCCGCCGACGGCGGAGCGACCTGCAGTGCCGCCGACCTGACCGCTTTCGCCCGGGCGCTGCGCACCGGCCGGTTGCTGGACGAGGGGACCACGCGCCTCGCGCTGACCCCGCAGGTCGACGAGCGGGCGGAGAAGGTGCGCGGATACCGGTGGAAGTACGGCTTCGGCCTCACCCACCTCCTCGACGACCGGGGAGCCGTCGTCCGCTGGGGCCACACGGGCGAGGAGGACGGGGTCAGCGCCCGCCTCTACCACTATCCCCGGCACGAGGTGGACGTCGCCGTCCTGGGCAACGTCAGCTGGTGTGCGGGTGACATGGGGTGGGCCGTGCATGACGCCCTCGTGAACGGCCCGGCCGGGTCCAACGGTTGAGGCGGTCACGCGGTCGGGTGCCGTCGCCGGGGAGCGGGAGGGGGGCCGCCGGGTCACGCTCCGCCGGTGTCCATGAGGGAGATGCGGGCGGTGATGCGTTTGCCGGACGTCTCCGGCTGCACGTCCAGCGCCTGGGCGAGGGCCGTCACGATCTCCAGGCCGTGCTGCCCCACCCGGCCCGGGGCCGGGTCCCGGACTACGGGCGGTACGCGGTTGCCGTCCCGGACCCTCACCTCCAGGGCGTCGCCGAGGATGCGCAGATCCAGCCGGATGGGGCCGGGCGCGTACTTGCGGGCGTTGGCGACCAGCTCGCTGACCACGAGCTGGATGACTTCCATCGCGCGCGCCGACACCGAGCAGGCCGCACCCCCGGGTTCGACGTAATTTGGGGGTTCTAGAGGTCCTGCGGAGCTGAAGGCCCAGGTCATCGGGCTGCGAGAGGCAGAGAAGCCCGAAAGTCCCTAGAGACGCGATTTTTGGCTCTCCTGCTGTATGAGTGGGTCACTCCGTGGCGGGTTGGCGGCCGGGGAGGGCGGGCTTGTCGCCGGCGAGGGTGAGCATCACGAGCGCGATGATCGCGTCCGCGCTGTGGAAGCCGAAGCCGCGGCGGATGATGAGGCGGGTCTTGGTGTTCGTGGACTCGATCAGCCCGTTGCTCATGCCGGTGGTCAAGGCGGCGCGGATGGCGTCGTCATGGCGGCGGATGCGGCGTTGGAGGTCGACGAAGGCGTCGATGCGGCAGCGACGGGCCCAGCCGATCCACCGGTCCAGGGCCTGCAACGCGGCGGTGGGACGGGTCTTGGCCAGCAAGAACACGGCCCGCAGAGCTTCCTTGAGGCGCCAGGCGCGGTGCAGGCGGGGGTCGGTGGCCGCGATCCAGGCGAGCTTCGCGGCCTGGCGGTCGGTGAGGTCGGCTTCGTTCTTCCACAGGGCGAACCGGGAGTCCTTCAGCGCCCGGGCACGCTCGCGGCCGTCGGTGTCGGCGGCCTGGTGGCGGGCCCGGTTCCAGGAGGCCCGGCGCTCGACGTCCAGGGCGTCGGTGGCCCAGGCCACCACATGAAAGGGGTCCATCACACGCAGGGCGGCCGGGGCCCGTTCGGCCAGTGTCTCGGCGATCCAGAGCGCGCCGTCGGCGCTGATGTGGGTGAGGCGGGCGGCCCGCGTCTCGCCGAGGTTGTCGAAGAAACGGGCGAGGACGGTCTTGCCGTGCCCGTCGGCCATCCAGACGACCCGGCCGGTGTCGTGGTCCACGACCACGGTCATGTACTTCTGCCCCTTGCGGTAGCTGATCTCGTCGATCCCGATCCGGACCAGCCCCGTGAGTTGGTCGACGGTCCGGTCGCGGTCGGCGACCACGCGCGCCACGATGCCGCCGACCGTGCGCCAGGAGGTCCGCATCAGCTGCGCGGTCGCGGACTTGGAGCACTCGGCGGCCAGCCACGCGGTCTGCTGGTCGAAGGCACGGGTGTGTCCGGCGTCGTGGCGGGCCCAGGGCACCGCACCGGTCACGATCCCGTGGGTCCGGCAGGCCACCCGGGGTGCGGCGGCCTCCAGGAACACGCGCATCGCCCCGTGGTCGAGGTCCCGCCACCGGCGCCGGCCCCGTCCCGCGTCATAGCCCGGGGCCCGCCGGCGGCACACCCCGCACCGCCCCCGCCGCCGCGCGTCGGGCCGTACCGACACGATCACGCACCGCTCGCTCTCATCGATCCGGACACCTTCGATCACCGTGTGGTCGACCGTCAGCGTCCGCTTCCATATCCTGAAGACAGACACGCCGTTTTCCTGCTTGATCCAACTTGAGCCTCAACACCTCAAGGGTCACAGGGGACGGCGTGTTTCACGTATCAGAGCAGGTCAGGACACCCACTCATACGGCAGGAGAGCCCGATTTTTTCCATTCACCTGCGCTGTCCTGGCCGCAGCTCGTATGGTCTAGAGCCGTGTACGTGAAGACGACGAAGCGGGAGAACAAGTCCGGCACGGTCCGGTACCTCCACCTGGCCCACAACGAGTGGGACCCGGCCAAGGGTCGGGCGGTGCCCAGGGTCCTGCTCACCTTCGGCCGCGAGGACCAGCTCGACCGCGACGCGGTCAGGCGCCTGGTCGCGTCTCTATCGAGGCTGCTGGAGCCGGGCGACGCGCTGGCCGCGACCGCCGCGTCCGACCTGGAGTTCGTCTCCTCGGTGCCGTTCGGCGGCACCTACGTCCTCGACCACCTGTGGCGCCGACTGAAGATCGACCAGATCGTGGGCCGGGTCGGGCAGCCCAAGCGCGGCCGCCGCCGGGACATGACCGCCACCGAACGGGTGCTGTCCGCCCTGGTCGCCAACCGGGCACTGGCGCCGTCGTCCAAGCTCGCCGCAGCGGACTGGATCACCCACGACGCGCACATCGACCGCCTGGCCGAGATCGGCGAACAGCCCTGCTACCGGGCGATGGACTGGCTCCATGAAGTGACCGGCGACCTGGAGAAGCAGGTCTTCGACGAGGTCGCCAACCTGCTGAACCTCGAGGTGGACCTGCTGTTCTTCGACACCACCAGCACCTACTTCGAGCTGGAGGAGCCCGACGCCCCCATCGCCCGCGACGACGCGGGCCGCCGGCTGGACGCCGACGCGGGCGACGACAAGGCGAAGCAGGCCGGGTTCCGCGCCTACGGCAAGTCCAAGGACTCCCGCGACGACCTGCCCCAGATCGTCATCGGCATGGCCGTCACCCGCGACGGCATCCCGGTGCGCTGCTGGTGCTGGCCGGGCAACGCCTCCGACCAGAAGCTGATCCGGCAGGTCAAGGACGACATGCGCGACTGGACCCTGGCCAAGATCGTGTGGGTGACCGACCGCGGCTTCTCCAGCGAGGCCAACCGCCGCTACCTGCGGCAGGGCGACCACGCCTACATCATCGGCGAGAAGCTCCGCTCCGGATCACCCGAGGTCAGGGCCGCCCTCTCCCGGCAGGGCCGCTACACCGAGATCGCTGAGAACATGCGCGTCAAGGAAGTACGGATCAGCGACACCGACCGGTTCGTGATCTGCCACAACCCCGAAGCCGCGCTGCGCGACCAGCACATGCGCACCCAACTCGTCGCCAACCTCGAGGAGTTGATCGCCGACACCGACAAGCTCAGCGACTTCAAACGGGGCGAACTACGCGGGAAGATCACCGACAAGCCCGGCCTGAACCGCTACCTGCGCACCACCCCCGCCGGCAAGCTCCGCATCGACACCGCCAGGATCAAGACCGAGGAGAACCTCGACGGCAAGTACCTCCTGCGCTGCTCCGACCCCAAGCTCAGCGCCGAGGACATCGCTCTGGGCTACAAGCAACTCCTGGAAGTCGAGCGCGGCTGGCGGGACATGAAGCAGATCATCGACCTGCGGCCCGTCTACCACCGGCTCGAAGAACGCATCCGCGCCCACGTCATCCTGTGCTGGCTCGCCCTCCTGCTCATCCGCATCATTGAGACCCAGGCCGGCACGACCTGGCCCCGGGCCCGCCGCGAGCTCCAGCGCCTCCATGTCGGGACCTTCACCGGCCCCGCCGGCACGTTCCAGCAGGTCACCGGCCTCACCAAGCCGCAGACCGACCTGCTCGCCAAGCTCGCCATCCCTCACCCCAAGCAGGTCCTCGACCTCCAGCCCACACCCCGCTGACCAGCAGGAATACCACCGCCTAGAGAAACGCCCTCCAGGCGGCCACACCCATGTCCGCGCAGATCAGACCCCAGATTCGGCCCTCCAGGCCACCGAATTACGTCGAACCCGGGGCACCGACGTGCGGCAAAAGGACGCACTTCGCGCCGGGATCGAGGACACCATCAACCAGGCCCTCGACGTCACCGGCATCTGGCGGGCCCGCTACCGCGGCCTGCCGAAGGCCCGCCTGGGCTGCCCCCTCTTGGTCCGGGGGCGGTGCGTGGCCGGCCCGGCGGGCCGTACTGTCGCTCGGTGATCAGCCGCGCCACTGGTCGAATCGCGCGACGCCGGCCCGGCCGGCGGGCCGCTTGACGGCTCGATCGCGGGCCAGTCTCCTGGAGGTCGAATCAACCGTGTGGACCGAAGCCCTCGCGGTCCTACCCGGCACGACCGTCTTCCAACCCCCTGCTGCGGAGGCGTCGCTGCTGCGCTGTGCCACGGTCCTCGGCCATCCACTGCCCGCGGACCTCGCTGCCCTGCTCCGCGAGAGCAACGGCGTCGAAGGAGAGTACGGAGCCGGGCTCATCTGGTCGGCCGAGCGCACCGTCTCCGAGAACCGGACCCGTCGCCAGGACAGTGAGTTCGCCGCCCTCTACATGCCCTTCGAGCCGCTGCGCTTCTTCGCGGACGCAGGCAACGGAGACCTGTTCGGGCTCCTTTCCGGGCTCCGGCGGCCCGATGTATTCGTCCGGGACCACGAGGACGACAGCCGCACCTGGGTGGCACCGAGCCTGGCCAAGTACCGCGAGGGGTGGCTGACCGGGCGGATCAAAATGTAGCGCCACGCCTCACGGTCCGCCGGTTCCCGATGAGATGATCTTGGCGTGGCTGGTGTGATCACGGGGTCGGAACCGGCCTGGTCCATCGCGAGAGGGGAACATGTCACGCTCACAGTCTCGGCGAGGGGCCGGTGCCGCAGAGGGCACCGTGCCGCCGCAGCAGCCCGCGCCCCGGCGCCGTGGGGCCATCGTCGGCGGGGGCGGGACGGTACGCAAAGTGGTCCTCGGGCTCGTGATCGCCTTGGCGGTCCTGCCCGCGTCCTCCTTCGTTTCCGTGCACTGGCCGGGAGGATTGGAGAAGTCGGCGGGGGACGCCGAGGGCCCGGCTCCGGGCGAGGGCGCGGATCCGAAGGACGACGTCCGGATCGGGGCGTGCACAGTCGATGCGGCCACGGGCAGGCCCTCGATGCAGATCACCGTCACCAACTCCGCCGCGTGGCGCGTGGCCTACCAGCTCGACATCGCGTTTGTGACTCCTGTGCGCGTCAGCTTCGGCGACCACGGACTCGCCACCAGCCCCCTGGAACCGGGCCAGTCGATCACCACCACCGCCGACGGCATGCTGCCCCTCGGAGACCACGTGACCTGCAAGGTCACGCAAGTGACCCGCACCCCCCGCTGACAGCCTCGGAGCCGGGTCAGCGCGATGGTGACCTCCAGGTCTGTGCGGCCGGCCGGAGGGCCGAACCGCAGCGACTCGACCAGGCCGACATCAAGCACCCACGGCTGCCAACTTCCCCTGCAAGCACGGACTCCACGCTACGAGGGGAGGGACAAGTCCAGGCCCGCCTCGTTCACGGTGGCATCCTGCGCGGACAGGCGCGGGCCGTGGGTGGCGGCCAGGGCGATGACGTCATCGATCGTGCTCATGGGACCACGCTCTCACCTGCGCCTACGCCACTTCCAGCTTTTCCCCTCACCCGCCATGCCGCCGAGGGGCTGCTCCGGAGCGACACGGCCTACTCCTCGACCATCCTCGCTTGCCAGATCAACCTTGCACTCACCCTGCCCCACGGCCCGGCCGGGCGATAGGGTCCGGATGTGCGTTGATCTTCCGGGCGGCGGCCCTGTGCAGCCGCAGACGGTGCCGGGCGCCTCCCGAAGAAGGGGCCGCCCCGGCGGGCATACCCGTCGTCACCCCACCGGAGTTCCACACCATGACCGCTCAGCAGCCCCTCACCCACGACGCGTTCGTCGAACTCGCCGCCGCCGATCCAGCCGTCGTCGGCCTCGTCCTCACAGGTTCCCGAGCCCACGACGGCATGGCCACCCAGCACTCCGACCACGACCTCTACGTGGTCCTCGCCGATGACACCACGACCGATCTCACCGGGTTCGCGGGCCACCGCACCGCCCGGCTGGACCTCGTCATCGTCTCTCTCACCGAGTTCCGTGCAGCCGGGATGCCCGGTTTTGAACGCTACGCCCTCGCCCGGGCCCGGGTCGTGCTCGACCGGCTCGACGGGGGCATCGCCCGGATCCTCGCCGACAAGGCACGCCTGGGGGCCGAGGAGGCATTCCAAAACGCCGGCGACCGGCTCGACGCCTATGCCAACTCCCTCTACCGCTCCGTCAAGAACCACCGGGACGGCTGGGCCCTCGCCGCCCGCCTCGACGCCGCCGACAGCATGCGGTTCCTGCTGGAGCTGCTCTTCGCTCTCGACCGCCGCCCCCGTCCCTACAACAAGTACCTGGAGTGGGAGCTCGACCGGCACCCGCTGCCGGGCTGGGACACCGACGTGCTGCTCCGCGCCGTGGACCGGATCTCGGCCACGGGCGACGTAGCCCTGCAGCGGCACCTGTTCGCCCTGGTCGAGGCGGCCGCCCGGGCGGCCGGGCACGGCGAGGTGCTGGACGCATGGGGCGAGGACCTGGACCTCATGCGACCGCAAGAGGCAGACAGCGAGGCTCCCTGATCTCTGCCCTGGTGGTGACGGCGTCGGAGCCGTCCTGGATGGCTCCGTTCACTGGGCTGAGCCCGCGGCAGTTCGCCAATCCGATCAGCGCTTTGCGACGCGAGGGCGCCGATCCGGTTCCAACGGGCTCCGGGCGGCCATCCCGGCCCTGAACGGACGGACGAACGACCCATGGAAAGGAAAGCCATGCCTGCAGACTCCGACGATCGAGCAGTGAATGACTGGTGCTTCAAGCACCTGGGCTGCCCGGTCGCCGAGCGCACTTTCACGGCGGGGAACCTGTCCGTGGTCTACGGACTACGACTGGCAGACGGCCGCGAGGTGGTGCTGAAGATCCGCGACGACGATGCGCGGCTGGAAGCCTGTACCCGGGTGCAACGCCGGATGTGGCAGGCGGGCTTCCCCTGCCCGGAGCCATTGACCGGTCCGTTGCCGCTGGGCAGGAAGGTCGCCAGCGCCGAGACTCCTGTGCCAGGGGGCGAGGCGCCCGCGCCCGCCGATGCTCCCCGACTGTTCGCCGGCCTACTGGCCGACTTCGTGACCCGCGCAGAGGAGTTCGATCCGCAGCCGCTGCTACGGCCCGCCCCCGCGTGGGTCCTCTGGTACCACGAGGAGGACGGCGTCTGGCCGGTCCCGGATGACCGGGACGCCGACCTCAACGCCGAGCGGTGCTCTGCCACGGCGTGGGTCGACGAGCTCGGCGCGGCCGTGCGCGAGCGGCTCGAGGAGGTCCGCGACGCCGCCCGCGTCTTCGGACACGGGGACTGGGACGGCCGCAATGTGAAGTTCCGCGACGGCCGGCCGCTCGCAGTCCACGACTGGGACAGCGTGGTCTACGAGCCCGAGGTGGTGATCATCGGTCAGGCCGCCGCCATGTTCGAGGGCGGGCCCACCGGTGCCGGAGCCTCGGTCGAGCGGACAGTGGCCTTCCTGGAGAAGTACCAAACCGCGCGCGGACGAGCGCTGAGCGACAACGAACTGCAGCTGTGCTGGGCAGCGGGCCTGTGGGTGCGCGCCTTCAACGCCAAGAAATTCCATCTCGACAACTTCGACGCGCTGGGGCGCGACGAAGCCGAGACGAGGATGAGGCGTGCCGGGATCTGACGTAACGACGACCGACGCAGCGACGGAACACCACTACAGGTATTCGTCCTCGGCTCGGATGGTGTGGCCGGGGCCCCAGTTCGGTGAACCCCCGATGGGCATCGTCGGAGATGGCCTGGACCGCGCCATGCAAGGGGCGTTGTCCGGGACGACGACGGCGACCGGGGCCAGGCGGCGGGTGCCGAAGGCCTGCGGTTCCTCGAGGCGGACTGCCGCAGAGGGCGCTGTGGGAAGTAGTCGGTGCGGCCGGCCCCCTTGACCAGCGCGCTGACCTGCGACTCTTCCTCAGGTCCGTGCCCGGTTGAGGCGCCCTGTCCGGCGCTCTGCGGGACGCCTTGTCCGGTGCCTTGCAGAGCGTCCTGTGAGGCTCCTTGGAGAGCGCCCTGCCGGCCGGCTCCCGGCGGTCGCTGTCGCCGCGTCGCCGAAGCGGCCCGGGCCCGCCCTGCCCGGCCGCCGACGGGCGCCGGCCGAAGCAGCCGCCCCCGCCGGCGGCCGAAGACGCGCCAGCCCCCGCCGCGCTGCCGTCACGACCCGGCGGGTGCCGTGCCGGTCGTCCTGACCGGCACCGGCGCCGCCCGGGCCGAGTTGCTCACCGACACCTCGCTTTCCCAGGCGATCACCCCCTGACCACCGCCGCTTTCCCGGGCCCGGACCCCGTGACCGCCCGTGTGAACACAGGTTGCCCTGCCCGCTTCGGCTTCACCGCCGCGCCCGGCACCACCGACGACGCCCGGATCCGGCACCTCACCCTCGCCTGCCCCCGCAGTACACGGCCCGCCTGTTCGACGCCTAGGACGCCGGTGCCAGTGAGCGGCAGCTGCGCATCCTCGCCGCCGAGGGCCTGGGCGAGGTCTACTTCCGCGACGGCGGCCGCCGCGCCCACGGCCTGGCGGTGGTGTTCACCGACGTCGAACACCTCGAGTTCGACCTGTAGGGCCGGGCTGCGCCATCAGATCGGGGGAGGCTGCGCAGCTGCGCATTCGGCTGTGGGTGGCTGCGGATCACCTTCAGGGCCGGCGCCCAGGGCGCGGCGACCGGTGACCGGGCGCGCGGGCATCGGGTCGCCGGCGGCCGGGGCGGCGGGCAGGCGTTCGGCGGCGAGCCGGGCGCGTGGCGCGGGCGGCAGTTCGGTGTCCGCCTCGGTGGCGGTGCGGGTCGGTCCGGTGCCCGGCGGGCGGCGGTCGGTCATCGCCCGAGATGGCACGATCAACTCCAAGATCGTCCCAGGCCGGTCAGTCAATGTGACAACGCCCTACCACCGATTACGGGACAGAGCCGATGATCAGACACTCCCCGATGCTCAGGCCGGGGTGAGGGCTTGTTCGGCCCAGATGGTCTTGCCGTCGGTGGTGTAGCGGGTGCCCCAGCGGGTGGAGAGCTGGGCGACCAGGAACAGGCCGCGGCCGCCCTCGTCGCTGTTGCGGGCGAGGCGCAGGTGGGGGGCGCTGAGGCTGCCGTCGGAGACTTCGCAGATGAGGGATGCGGTGTGGATGAGGCGTAGCGCGATGGGGCCGCGGGCGTGCCGGATGGCGTTGGTGACCAGTTCGCTGACGATGAGTTCGGTGGTGAAGGCAAGGGGTTCCAGGTTCCAGTCGGCGAGCTGAGCCTCGGTGAGGGTGCGGGCCTGGGCGACCAGGGTGGGGTCGACCGGCAGCTCCCAGGAGGCCACCCGGTTCGCCTCCAATACATGGGTGCGGGCCAGGAGCAGGGCGGCGTCGTCGGAGCGGCGCTCCGGCGCCAGGGAGGCCACCACGGCCTCGCACAGCTGCTCCAGCGATCGGGCGGGGGCGGCCACGGTGTGGGCCAGTCGGTCGAGCCCGATGTCGACGTCCCGGTCCGGGGCTTCGATGAGGCCGTCGGTGTACAGGGCGAGGAGCGTGCCCTCGGGGAGCTGGCGTTCGGCGGTTTCGAAGGGCAGTCCGCCCAGGCCCAGGGGTGGACCGGGCGGGATCTCGTGGAGAAACTCCACCATGCCGTCGGGCTGCACCAGGGCGGGTGGGGGGTGGCCGGCGCGGGCGAAGGTGCAGCGGCGGGAGATGGGGTCGTAGACGGCGCACAGGCACGTGGCGCCCTGGCAGTCGGAGTCCTCCTCGGCCAGGCGGACGACCAGGTCGTCGAGTCGGGTGAGGATTTCGTCGGGGTCCAGGTCGAGGTCGGCCAGGGTGTGGACGGCGGTGCGCAGCCGTCCCATGACGGCCGCGGCGTGCAGGCCGTGGCCGACCACGTCGCCGACTACCAGGGCGACGCGGGCTCCGGACAGCGGGAGGACGTCGAACCAGTCCCCGCCCGCTCCGGCGTGGGCGGCGGCGGGCAGGTACCGGTGGGCGGTCTCCACGGCCGGGTGGTCGGGCAGGTCGTGCGGCAGCAGGCTGCGCTGCAGGGTCAAGGCGGTGATGTGCTCGCGGGTGTAGCGGCGGGCGTTGTCCACGCACACCGCGGCGCGGGAGCAGAAGTCCTCGGCCAGGGCCAGGTCGCCCTCGTCGTACGGCTGGGGATCCCGGTACCGGCTAAAGACGGCCGCTCCCAGGGTGATTCCGCGGGCCCGCAGTGGCACCGCCATGAGCGAGTGGATCCCCACCTCGCGGATCTTCTCGGCCGCTCGCGGGTCGAAGGCGAACCACTCCTCGACATCCAGCCGCCGCACCAGAACCGGCCGCCCGGTGGCCAGGCACCGGGCCTGAGGGGTGCCGGGGTGGAAAGCCCCCGTCGCGCCCACCGCGTACACGGCCTCCGGGGCGCCTTCCTGGACCGAGCTGATGCCCGACCGGCGAAGCAATACCTGTCCGCCCACCGGCCCGGGGTCCGGTTCCTCGCCCCGCACCGTCGCCTCCAGCAGGTCGACGACGACGATGTCCGCGAGCCCGGGAACGGCCGCGTCGGCCAGTTCCTGGGCGGTGCGCACCACGTCCAGGGTGGTGGCGATGCGCTCGCCGGCCTCGGTCAGCAGCGCCAGCCGCCGCTGGGCCAGGTACCCGTCGGTGACATCGACGAAGGTCTGGCATATCCCCAGCAGGCGGCCGGCCGAATCGGTCAGCCGGAAGAAGGAGGTGGACCACACGTGCTCGCGGTCCGGCTCCGACGGAGGACGGCCGCGCACCTGGAAGTCGAGCACCGGCTCGCCGGTGTCCCGCACCTGGCGCAGGACCTCCTCGACCGTCTGGACGTCAAGACCCGGTGCGACCTCGCCGATGCGCCGGCCGAGGAGCCGCTCGGCGGGGACGGCGGCCGCACGCTCCGTCGCGGCGTTCACCCAGCGGTGCCGCAGCTCGCTGTCCATGACAGTGATCGGGATCGGGGACTGGCTGAACAGCGCCTGAAGGATCGCCCGGTCGACCTCCTCCTGCTCCGCTTGCCGGGCGTCGGCGGCGCTGACCGACCAGCCGGCCCGGCCCTCCCGGCCGAGCAGCGGGCGCACGCGCAGCGCGACCTGCACCTCGTGCCCGTCCCTGTGCTTGAGGCCCAGCACGCCGTCCCAGTCCTGCCCGGCTGGGTGCTCCTCGCGGGCGACATGCGCTGCAGTCCGGCCCTCTGGGCTGGTCAGCAGGTCCACCGCAGGCGTGCCGCAGATCTCTTCCGCCGGATATCCGAGCAGCGTCTCCGCCTGCGGACTCCACAAGGAGATGTCGCCCTTGCTGTCCACCACTGCCGTGGCTGTGTACGGCCCCTGCGTCGGGTCTCTTGAACCTGCGCCAAGGCCTCCGGAAACCTTAGGACCGTTCATCGCCACCAGCCCGTCCCTGACCCCTTCCCTGCCTGCCCAGGATAGCGACGCAAGCGATGCTGAAGTTGCTCCGGTTTGGTGGACGACCATCCGCTTGGGGACACTGGGTCCCGCAAGGAGGAGTCCATCGTGCCGAGGACGCGTCCGGCCTGCCCGCCGGAGTTCCGTCGCCGGATCATCGAGCTGGTCCGCTCCGGCCGCACGCCGGAAGAGCCGGCCAAGGAGTTCGAGCCGTCCGCCCAGACCACCCGCACCTGGGCCTTGTCCCCGGAGGGTGGACACCTGTTCGTGTCGTTATGCGGCAAGTGTCAGAGTAGCCGACTGTTGCTCGTAAGGGCGTTGTCACGTTGTTGGGTGTGTGAGTGTCTGATGGCGCGTGGGGGCGTGGTGGGCTTGCGCTTCGGGCCTGGGGTCAGGCCGTGGCGGGCAGGCCGGCGACTCCGGTGATCTGGTCCCAGACGGCGAAGCGGATGGTCATCTCGGCTCGGTGATCCGAGGCGGTCATCAGGTGGCGGCGGGGCCGGAAGTGGGGCGAGATGCCGCTGAATGCGGCCAGGAACCGCTGCGCCCCGCCGGTACTGCGGAAGCCCTTCATCGCGCGTTCACGCTGCCTCGTGGGCTGATGGCTGTTCTCCGCCCGGTTGTTCAGACCCTTGTGCGAGCGATGTTCCACGGAGGGCATGACCTCGCGGTGGGCCGCGCCGTAGGAGCGGAGCTTGTCGGTGACGACCACCCGCGGCACCGTACCGGTCTTCTTCATCAGCCTGCGGAAGAAACGCCTGGCCGCGGCCCTGTCGCGCCGGTTCTGCACCAGGATGTCCAGCACGCTGCCGTCCTGGTCGACGGCCCGCCACAGGTACCGCTGCTCACCGTTGATCTTGATGAAGACCTCGTCCAGATGCCACTTGTCCCCAGGCTGAGGCTGCCGTCGGCGCAACGAGTTGGCGTACTGCTGCCCGAACTTGCCACACCACCGCCGCACCGTCTCATAGGAGACGGTCACGCCGCGCTCGGGCATCAGCTCCCCGGCCTCGCGGAACGACAGCGGGAAGCGGTGGTACAGCCACACGCAGTGGGAGATGACCTCGACCGGATACCGGTGCCCCTTGTACGACGGCGCGCTGTCCACGGACGACCCTCCCAGCCTGATCAACCAGAAGATCATCCCACCGGTCAGCCAACGTGACAGCGCCCAGGCGCCGCATCGCGCCGTGCCGCAGCCGGTCCATGTCGTCGATGTCCCCGCAGGGGGCAACCCCCAGTCCGCGCCCGCGGCCATGCCCGCGATCAGCGCCATCGCCTTGGCGGCCGGGAAAGCGCCGGTGCCGTCCTTCGAGGCCGGCAGCCGCACCAGCTCGCCGATCAGACTCGGCAGTCCGCACCGCTCGGCCAGGCGCACCAGCGGCGCGAGCCCGCCGTACGCGATCAGATTCGGATCATCGAACCGTGCGGAGACCTTCGCCGCGGCATGCGAGGATTGCATCTCAGAAGTGCCTTGTTGCTCGTGCGTACTGGAAGCCTAGAGAACTCCCATCATCGCAGGTCGCAGGGCACTTCCTCGTTCCCGGCGGTATCACGGCCGGACATCAACCGGTGGATCCGGGCTCAGCAGCTCCTGGACGCTCAGGCAGAAGCCGCGAACCCGATGGCGAACCCGGAGTGGCGAGCCCTCGTGCGGCAGCGGCAGACTCTCGCCGCTTTGTTCGCCGAGCCAGGGCGGACCGACGAAGACCGCAAGCGCGCCCGGATGGACTGGAACGTGTGGCCGGAAGTTCTGGACCACCTTGCGGAGGACCAGGACGACGCCATCGATTTGTACGGCGTGAAGCTGTGCCAGTACGCCATTGGGCAGCAGGCTCGCCTGGAGCGCCAAGCAGCATGGGCATGACCGACCAGTTCTCAGGCGTCGACCTGGCGCGAGCAGCAGCCCCTCGTGGCCACTCGCGCCAACGCCAGGACGCCCGGCCAGCCCTCGGGAACGACCCGATTCCCAAGGCGTCAGCCCCACGTCAGGTTCACCTCCACGAGTAGGCCGAACCTATGCCCTCGATGCGTACGCGGTGCGGCAACGACGAAGGTGAAGCGTCCGCGAGGCGCTGTCACGTTGGCTGACCGGTGGGATGATCTTCTGGTTGATCAGGCTGGGAGGGTCGTCCGTGGACAGCGCGCCGTCGTACAAGGGGCACCGGTATCCGGTCGAGGTCATCTCCCACTGCGTGTGGCTGTACCACCGCTTCCCGCTGTCGTTCCGCGAGGCCGGGGAGCTGATGCCCGAGCGCGGCGTGACCGTCTCCTATGAGACGGTGCGGCGGTGGTGTGGCAAGTTCGGGCAGCAGTACGCCAACTCGTTGCGCCGACGGCAGCCTCAGCCTGGGGACAAGTGGCATCTGGACGAGGTCTTCATCAAGATCAACGGTGAGCAGCGGTACCTGTGGCGGGCCGTCGACCAGGACGGCAGCGTGCTGGACATCCTGGTGCAGAACCGGCGCGACAGGGCCGCGGCCAGGCGTTTCTTCCGCAGGCTGATGAAGAAGACCGGTACGGTGCCGCGGGTGGTCGTCACCGACAAGCTCCGCTCCTACGGCGCGGCCCACCGCGAGGTCATGCCCTCCGTGGAACATCGCTCGCACAAGGGTCTGAACAACCGGGCGGAGAACAGCCATCAGCCCACGAGGCAGCGTGAACGCGCGATGAAGGGCTTCCGCAGTACCGGCGGGGCGCAGCGGTTCCTGGCCGCATTCAGCGGCATCTCGCCCCACTTCCGGCCCCGCCGCCACCTGATGCCCGCCTCGGATCACCGAGCCGAGATGACCATCCGCTTCGCCGTCTGGGACCAGATCACCGGAGTCGCCGGCCTGCCCGCCACGGCCTGACCCCAGGCCCGAAGCGCAAGCCCACCACGCCCCCACGCGCCATCAGACACTCACACACCCAACAACGTGACAACGCCCGCCGCCGAGGTGATCGCCGCCTGTCGGGCCCTGGATGTCCGGTTCTCCGTGACGGTGCGGATGAACGCCTCCATCAAGCAGGCCATTGCCGCCATCGATGCGACGGCCTGGAAGGCGATCAAGTATCCCCAGGCGGTCTGGGACAGCGAGGAGGAACGCTGGATATCCGACGCCGAAATCGCCGAGATCCGTTATACCGCCTTCGCCTCGAAACCGAAGAAGCAGCAGGTCACCGCCCGCCTCATCGTGCGCCGCGTGAAACGGCTCAACCCGGCGGCGGTGCCCGAGGGCCAGGGCGAGCTGTTCACCACCTGGCGCTACCACGCCGCATTCACCGACAGTACGCTGCCGCTCATCGACGCCGAGCGTGACCACCGGCGGCACGCGATCGTGGAACAGGTGATCTGTGAGCTGAAGAACGGGCCGTTCACGCACGCCCCCTCGGGCAGCTTCCAGGCGAACGCCGCCTGGCTCGCGCTGGCCGCCCTCGCCTTCAACCTGACCCGCGCCTGCGGGACGCTTGCCGGCACCGTCCACGCCCGGGCGACGTGCGCGACCATCCGCGACCACCTCATCAACGTGCCCGCCCGGCTGGCCCGTTCGGCTCGGCGGCTCGCCCTGCACCTGCCCGAACACTGGCCCTGGCGCGACGCCTTCGAAACCCTCTTCAGCACCGTGCACACCCCGCCCCAACCGGCCTGACCAGGTCGTATCCAACCCGCCCGCCAGGGCCCGAGAGCTGTGGACATGTGGAAAGGCTGGACAGACCAGCGGCCACCCCATGCCCGCCGCCAGACGTATCGCCCTGATCACCGAAAACGATCACTCACAAAGTGAGCCGGTGGATCCGGGCTGATGCTCGAGGTCTTGGGCGATGCGGGCACGAATGAACGCGCCCGGGCGCTTGGGCTTCCAGCGCATCCCGGAACACATGCCCTTCAGCTCGTCGGCGATCCGCATCGCGTCCCAGCCGCGGTCGGTCAACGGGCGCAGCACGTATTCGAGGCGCCGCAGTGGAACAGACTGGGTCCAGTTGACCAGGGCGCGCACCAGGCGGACGGTCCGACTGGCCTTCTCAACGTCGCTGGCGGTACGGCGGCGGCCGTTGATGCTGCTGTCCTGGTGAGGGATCTGGGTTTTCGCCTGCCTCTGCGAGGTGTAGTTAGAACCACCCACTACCTCAACCTTTCCCTTCTTCCTCAGCCAGGTAAGGGAAGGGGGCTCACGGTCTTCGGAACCAGGGTTTTCCACAGGCAAGTTGTCCACAGGCTCCTGGGTGGCCTGCGCGGGGACGCAGTGGCGGTCGCGGTGGTCGATGACGATCCGGGCGGTGTAGCCGGTGCCGATGATGCGGTGGCCCATGGCGTGGTCGTACACGGCCGGGATGACCGCTGCGTAGATCGTGGCGGTGCCGGCGTAGCCCTTCAGACCGAGCATCCGGCGAATGTTTGTGCGGGTGCCGTGCTGGACCCAGGCGAGTGCGCCGAGCTCCCGGAGGACGGCGACGTGCCGTTTCACCGAGGCCCGGGACACACCGGTGCGGGCGACAGTCTGGTCCAGGCCGTAGCGGACGTGCCCGGTGTCGTAGTCCATGCGCGCGGCCAGGTCCTCGGCGACCTTCAGCGTGGTGGTGTTCGCGCGGTCATGGAGGCCGGCTGTGATCAGCCATTCCACCGCTCGAAGCCACCGACGCGGGCCGCTCCGGCGTGAGCGCGTGCGAGTGAGCTCCTGGTCGACGTGGCGTAGAGGGGCGCTCCAAGCACCTCTGCAATCAACCGAGCGTTCGAAAGTGCGAGTGAGGTTGGGGGCGTCGTGCGGGGGCTGCGGGGGCTGGGTTTCGCCCGTGCGGGGGGAAATAAGCCGCGAATCGCCCAGCATGGATGCGCCAAGCTGACAACTGGGGTGTGCGTACGGCACTATGTACCTTGTCTTCGTTGTCCCGACGGAGGCACAAAAGGACCCCCGACTCGGGTGGTCTGAACTGCTGCTAGGCAGTGATCTCGCTCGAAGCTCTGACCCGGTCGCCAAACCGGATCTGAGATTCGAGCCTTAGCTCGAAGCGTCCACTTCGAGCCGTGGCAGAAGGCCGCGCACGGTGCGCCAACACCAGCGGCCAGGCGGTTGAGGTAGAGCCCCCGCCAGGGGGCCCAGGCACCTCCCGCCGCAGCTATTCGCTACGTCATTAGCTCTCCTCGGTGGGTGAGTTCTGCGTGCCTACCGTCCGGCACGAGTTGGTGAGCGCCATCGGCGGGGCGTTCGAGCGCGACGCTGTGCGCGCGACTCGACCGTGACGGCAGGAGCCGAGAGAGACCAGCCCAGTTCTGGGCGTTGACGCCGCACTGGGTGGCGCCGTCGGCAGGGCGGCAGCAGAAGACGTGCATGCCAACGATGGGCAGGATCCCTGAGGCGGGGGCGCCCCGCGGCCGTGAGGCGAGAAGTTTCCCGCCCTGGCCGGTCACGTGATGGTGAGGGTTGAGGGGACGGGGTCCGCGAGCGTCGGCGGTGTGATCTTCACGCCGGAAATGCGGGTCACCCTGTCTGCGGGGTCCGGTCCCCGGGTACTCTTAGCCATCGTCGGCACCTTTACTTCTCGCAAGGTTTGTGGTGTCGGCTCGGCCCCGCTCCTGGTGTTGGTAGCACCGGGGAAGCAGCGGGGCCGTTCCTTGTTGTCTGGTCGGCCAAGATCGCATCTGACTGCACGTCTGGCACGAGCAGCAGCCTACCTTTTGATCGCGCTCTCTGTCCCCCTGCTCCCAATTCGTGTCGCTCGTACGACTAACTGCACCGCTCCACACTCCTGGGGCTCTCGGATGCACAGGCGTCGACGAAGTCAACAACCGCCACGACCGAATGTCACCGTCCTGGCCATCTCCTCGACAAACAGCTGTCCGTGGACAGCGGTGAACCGCCCCCTGCGTCCTCCCGCACAGGTCGAATCGGGTCGCCAAGGTGACGACGTGCGTCGGCCCGGAGCGCGTCGGCGAACCGGCGGGCTGGACCGGGATGAGGCTGCGGAGCTGCTTCACAGGACGCACCCCGGGGACTGGCCCCGCGTCTGCCGCCGGGCGGCGGATGGAGCCGGTGGCCCTGTCACGGTGTCCCGGCCTCAGCTTCGGCATCCGCGTGCTGGAGGGCGGCGAGGGCGTGAGTGGTCGCGGTGCCAGACGCCGGGCCCGGTGCAGCCGCAGCCGGCCGGGTCCGTCAGCTTTTGCCACGCCAGCCAGCAGGCGTGGAGGCGGGCGACGGCCACCGGGTGCTCGAACCACAGGTGGCACCGGCGGGCGTCCGCGCTGGGTTCGGCAAGGCAGCCGGGAACGAGAGCACCTTCCACCCACTCGATCAGGGCACGCAGGTCGTCGTACAGCGGCGGGTCGAGCAGCAGAATGAACGGCGGATACTGCCACGCGGCCTCGTCGCCGGCGTCCGGCTCCGCCTCGGCCAAGGCCTCGCGGGCTTGCTTCTTGACCACACTCGAAGAACCCGCGCGGCCACCATCACGTCCCGGCCACTGCGCCGCAGGCGGGGGACAGGTCGTAAATACATGGACAGCTCCCCGCCGCGCCCGGCAAAGTGGCCGCCCGTGACGAGCAGCGAGCTGTGGACCCGGGCGACCGCCGACCGCTACGACGCCGAGGAGAGCGAGATGTCCTCGGCCGCCGTTCTCGGACCGACCCTCGCCTTCCTCACCGAACTCGCCGGAGACGGCCGGGCACTGGAGTTCGCCATCGGAACCGGACGAGTGGGCGTCCCGCTCCGGGAACGCGGCGTGCCCGTGGTGGGCATCGAACTGTCCAAGCACATGGCAGCGGTCCTGCGGCGCAAGATCGACGAGGACATGCTCCCGGTCGCCCTCGGGGACATGGCCACCACCGTCGTCCCCGGCGAGTTCACCCTGGTCTATCTCGTCTACAACACGATCACGAACCTGCTCACCCAGGACGAGCAGGTCGAGTGCTTCCGCAACGCCGCACGTCACCTGGAGCCCGGCGGCCGATTCGTCATCGAGCTGGGCGTGCCGCCGCTGCGGTTCCTGCCGCCCGGCCAGGTCGCGGTGCCGTTCGACGTCTCCGAGCGGCATCTGGGCTTCGACACCTTCGACCTGGTCGAGCAGATTCTCGTCTCGCACCACCTCACCCGCGACGGCGAGGACGGCCGCTACCGCCGCGGCTACTCCCGGCACCGGTACGCGTGGCCGGCGGAGCTCGACCTGATGGCACGGATCGCGGGGCTCGAGCTGGAACGGCGCGTCGCGGACTGGGACGGGGCGCCGTTCACCCAGGACTCCGCGAAGCACATCTCCGTGTGGCGCAAGCCGGCCTGAGGCAGCCCCTCCTGGTCCCGCCCCTCGGCCGGGCCGGGCACGATGAAAAAGTCACGACGGTGGGAGGTATCCCGCCGTCGCAGGTGCGTATCCACCGGGCACACCGACTGCCCTCGAGGGACGCCCGCTGCCGAGCCGGACGAGGCGTCCGAAGCGCCCGGGGTCGTCCTCGCGCTGCCCGGCCTGTCGGACATCGCGGCCGGCCCGGAGGAGGACCGGGAGTTCGTCTGGACGAGCCCGCCGCATCACGGGGACACCGGTCCGGCCGGCTCGTCTACAAGATCGGGTCGGTGGTCTCCGCCCGGGGTGAGCACCACGCCGCGCGGGCGGCGCTGTGCGAGGCTCTGTCCCTCGACCCGCGCGACACACTCGCGATACATGCGCGGCTCCTGTGTGCCCGGGCCAATTCGATTCACTGAGCGGACGGAACCGTAGGCCTGTCCGGCTCTACCGGCGGTAGAATCCTCGGCATGAGTAAGCCGACGAGCATCAAGACCAGCGAAGAGGTGCGTGACCGACTGCGCGTCCTGGCCGACGAGCGCGGCACCACCATCACGGAGCTGCTGGAGGAGCTCGCTACCCGCGAGCCCACGGCTGCCGAGCGTGAGCAGCGGGCCCTCGAGGCCGCTCGTGAGCTCGGCATCGAGTTCACCGAGCAGATCCAGCAGGCAGGCCAGGACGCCTGGGCGAAAATCCGCGCCCATCAGGGCGACGCCGCATGAATCTGACGGCGGTCCTGGACCACACCGCGTTGACCGCCCTCTACCGGGCGGACCCGTTCTTCACCGGCCTGTACATCGAGGCCTCGCGCGGCACCGGTCGCGTCCTGGTCCCGTCACTGTCCGTCCTCGCTGCCGAGCGTCAGGTTGCCGGGGCGGGCCAACACGCCGCGTCGCTGCGATTCGCGGAGAACGTCTCCTTCAGCACGGCGCACGCCGCGGATGCGATGGACTGGCCGAGCGTGGACTGGCCGGTGGCTCACGCGGCGGCGATCGCCTGGCAGGCGCTCAAGGCGGGCGAGCCGCTCACGGTGTTGTCACTTGAGCCCGAGTTGTACGCGGAAACGGGCATCACCCCGCTCGATCCCACCTGATCGCGCCGCGTCCAGACGCCGACGCATGTCGCAGGAACAGCGGCCGTTTCCCCTGGAAACGGCCGCCGACCTCGTGCTCGGCGCACGTTGCGCAGGTACTCACGCCGTGCGGTGACCAGTGTCCGCCGGCGGCTGCGGGTGGGCTGCTCGCCGTCCAGCCACCGCACCGCGGAGGCGGTGCTGAGGGAGCGGTCGGCCACGTTTCCTTTTTTCGGCGGGCCTGCCCGGGTTCAGGGCCGGTGCCACAGGTAGCCGACGTAGGCGTAGGCGAACTCCTCGCCCGCGCGTGGCGCCCGGGTCCAGGACCGGGTGGTGAAGGTGCCAAGCCTGCCTCGGGTCAGCGCGAAGCGGGGGAGCGAGAGCCCGAGTTCGATGTGCAGAGCCTCCAACACACGCAGCTCGCGGTCCGGTTCGCTGTCCTCCGGGCGGAACAGCCGTGCGGGGTCCAGGGCCTCGGGTAGCGCCCCGGAGCGCTGGATCTTTGTACCCCGCACGGACTCTGCTGCGCAATTCGGCTCGTGGAGCCCTGCGGGTACGGGATGATCGTCCGTGCGGTCTTGTCCTGTCGTGCGGCCGCGGGGGTGGTGGATGTCGTTGCAGCCGAAGGGGTTGCCGAAGATCCCGGAACAGACCGCGGTCGTGGCCCGCGCCGCGTTCCCGAAGGGCAGTCTGGCGATCCGGGTTCGGGATCATCTGGCCGAGGTCTTCGCAGACGAGCCGTTTGCCGACGCGTTCGGGGTGCGCGGGGCGCCCGGCCTGTCGCCTGCGGTGCTGTCGCTGGTCACCGTGTTGCAGTTCGCCGAGGACCTGACCGACCGGCAGGCCGCCGCGATGGCCGTGCGGGCGATCGACTGGAAGTACGCGATCGGGGCGGAACTCACTGATACCGGCTTCGATGCGAGCGTGCTGAGCCGGTTCCGTGCCCGGCTGGCCGACCAGGGCCTGGAGCGCGTTGTCTTCGACCGGCTCCTTGAGCACTGCAAGGATGCCGGGCTGGTCGGTGCCGGAGGCAAGCAGCGCACCGACTCCACCCATGTGATCAGCGCGGTGCGGGAGTTGAACCGCCTGGAGCTGGCCGGGGAGAGTATCCGCGCGGCACTGGAGGCCCTCGCGGTGGCGGCCCCGGCCTGGCTGGCCGAGACAATCGACGTCGCGGAATTCGCCCACCGCTACGGGCTCCGCGTGAACGGCTGGACGATGCCGGTGTCGAAGACCAAGCGCGACCGGCTCGCGCTCGTATTCGCCCAGGACGGCTACACGCTGTGCCGGGCCGCCTGGGCCGCCGACACCCCCGCGTGGATCCGCGAGATCGAGGCCGTGCAGATCCTGCGGCAGGTCCTCGTGCAGACCTACTACCTGCGCACCGACACCCGGGGGCGGGAGGTGATCTGCAAGCGGGAGGCCGACGACGAGGGCGTCCCGCCTGGCCAACTGCGCCTGGCCTCGCCGTATGACACCGATGCCCGCTGGGCGGCCAAGGGCGAGGCCCTGTACTGGATGGGCTACAAGGTCCACCTCACGGAGACCACCTGCCACACTCCCGCCGAAGCCGAAGCCGAAGCCGAAGCCGAAGCCGAAGCCGAAGCCGAAGCCGGGAGGAAGGCCGTCCCATCACCGAACCTGATCACGGACGTGGCCACCACCGACGCCACGGTGCCGGATGTGAAGGCGACCGCCACCATCCAGCAGCGCCTGGCCGCACGCGGCCTGAAACCCGCCGAGCACTACCTAGATGCCGGTTATCCCTCCGCCGACCTGATCACCGCTGCCCGCGCGCAGGGCATCACCATGGTCACCCCGGTCCTGCTCAACCACTCCGCCCAGGCCCGCGCCGCCGCCGGCTTCGACAAGAGCGCCTTCACCATCGACTGGAAGACCCGCCAGGTCCGCTGCCCCGCCGGCCGCATCAACCTCAACTGGAACCCCGTCAAGCAGCACGGCCAGGACGCGATCGTGATCACCTTCAGCGTGCTGACCTGCCGCCCCTGCCCCTTCCGGGCACAGTGCACCACCTCCAAGATCGGCCGCCGGATGCTCACCCTGCAGCCGAGAGAACCCCACGAGGCCCTCGTCCGAGCCCGCGCCGAGCAGAAGACCGACACCTGGAGGGACAAGTACGCCCTGCGCGCCGGCATCGAGGGCACGATCAACCAGGCTCTCGACGTCACCGGGATGCGCCGGGCCCGCTACCGCGGCCTGCCGAAAGTCCGTCTCCAGCACGCCTTCTCCGCCACCGCGATCAACATCATCCGGCTCGACGCCCACTGGAGTGATCACCCACTCCGCCGCACCCGTACCAGCCAGCTCGAGCGCCTCAGCTACCGACTCACCGCCTGACGGAATTGAGCAGCAGAGTCCGCACGGTGAACGCGTACAGCTCCTCGCCCCGTTCGGCCACCGACAGGTGGAACGCGGCCGGGCGGCCGCCCGGGAACGGGCTCCTCGGGTCGCGCCACACCACCACCGCGCGGCCGGCCGAGGAGGCGGCCGCAGCGGGGGACAGGAACAGCTCGTCCAGGTGGCGACGGGAGTGGCCGTCGAAGGCGAAGGCCCACGCTTCGGCGGTGCGGCCGACGGCGACCACGGCCCGGTCCTCCCAGAGTCCCACGCCCTCCCGCTCGTGGGGCTGGGGTGCCCGCCGGGACGCCTCGCGCGGCTTCGTGGGCTCGCTCAGTTCGGCGCCCTCCTCGCCGATCAGGGCGGGCAGGCGGGCGGGATCGATCCCCTCGCCCCAGACACAGCGGTATCCGTCGAGCGGCCGCCGGTTCCCCGCGGGCTCCGTCAGCCAGGCCAGGCCCGGCGGGTCGAGATCGGGCACCGGCTCGGGAGCGGGACCCCTCTGACCGGACCGCGGGGTCGCGAGGATTTCCCGCCTGCGCTCCGCGGTGATCAGCGGACCCAGGACCGGATCGGCGAGCAGGCCGATCGGGGCGATCAGCAAGGGCCCGGGCGCCTCCCACCGCGGGAGCGCGTCCCGCAGCACCCGCCACGCGGCGTCGGTCGCCCCCCAGCGGGCCGCCTTTCGGGCCTCGGCGACGGCCCGCCCCCACAGGCCGGGAGGCGCGTAGCGATGGGTGCCGTCCCGCACCGCGTCCAGGACGGCCTCGGCGGTCTTCCGGGCGGCCCCGCGGGCGGTCATCACCCCGAGCCAGTGGCCGTCCTGGTCGGCCCCGCCCAGCCGCCATGCGCCGCGCGCCGGCCCATGGCCTCCACGGGCAGAATCTCCGGCAGGTAGCGCGGGTCGGCCACCAGGTCGCCGTAACCCTGGGAGCCGGGCGAAGCCAGCAGATGCCGGAGCTGGTTCAGCAGGACGGCGCTTTGTGGCCGTCCGAAGGCCAGCGCCTCCTCGAGCAGGGGCAGGGCCTTTTCGTACCGTCCGCGCAGGGCCAGCAGGCGGGCCTGCTCCACCTGGGCGTCCTGGGCGCGCGTGGTCGCGTTCACGAAGTCGGGTCTCTCCGCCCGGGCGGAGTGGAAGCCGCGGTACATGGCCTCCATGTACGCGCGAAACGACGGGTAACGGTCCGGCCGTTCACCGCCCCAGCCCTTGTAGACGTAGAGCGCCCACTCGCCGTCCTGGTCGCTGTCGCCCGGGTCGAGCAGGGCGTACGACATGTCGGAGTCCGTCTCCAGCCGCAGCGCCCGTTGCCACATCCCGGCCAGCAGGACGTCCTCCTGGCGCGGGTTGTCGTCCAGATTCTGCTCGTACAGCGGGGTCATGTCGTACGGGTCCTGGAACCAGCCGATGTCCGCGGCGCCGCCGAGCCGATAGACCCCGGCCGTCTGGTCCACGCGCCACCCGTCGCTCACGGCCAAAAACTCCCGGTACGAGGGCGGCAGCCGCCGCCCCAGCCGCTCCTCGGCCGCGGCGATCGCCGCCTCGTCCGCCCCGGGCCTGCCCGGGGGACGACGGTCCGCCCGCCGCCCTCGTCCGCGTCCGCGCGCGGAACCCACTCCTCCTGCCAACGTCCCAGGAAATCGTGCCAGTCGAAGGACTCGCCACTCATGGCCGGATGGTGTCATCCGGCACCGACAACGGGGTCGGCCCGGCTCTCGTACAGCTGCGGCCACGTGGCGTCTGGAGCCGTCCGCCCCGGTCAGCAGCCCGGGCCGCCGTCGCGGTAAATCGCGTATTCACCGCGACGGCGGGCCGCTCCAGCAGGGGCGACGGCCGCGTTTTCGCAGGTGAGGTGTACGCCGTGACAAGCCCAGTCGGGTCGTCACTCTCCGCTACCTGTCTGTCTGCCGTAGCTATACGAGAACCGGGCCTACCTGGGCGACCGCTGGAACGAGGGCTGCACCAACGCACGGAAGCTATGGGAGGAGATTGTCCCGCTCGGCTACAAGGCAGCCACCAGGGCGTTCGCACCTACCTGCACGACAAGCGCACCTCACCGCGGCCGGCGCTCCGATGTCGCCGACGGCTGACGGTCTGACCGCTCGCGGGCCGCTCCACACCGGCCACTAGGGCGCGTATCGGGTCGTGATCAATGAGCGCCGCAGCTTCCGGGGCGGGTGCCCCGTTGGGGGCGCGGGGCCCGGCGATCTGCGGCTCCGCCGTGTGGGCGCGAGTGACCGGAGGCGGTGCCGCAGGCAGGCAGCGGGGCCCGAGGACCCCGGCTGTGTGCCCGCCGGGACGGTGTGTCAGAGCATGGCGAGCCGGTCCACCAGCAGCTCCACCCTGCGCTCGGTGTCCTCCGGCGGCAGCCGTCCCGCCCGGGTCAGGGTGGCCAACCCGTGCAGGGCCGCCCAGAACACCTCGGTGAACAGCGCCGGGTGGACGCCGTCGCCGGCGACCTCTCCGAGGCTCTCCAGCAGGGCGGCGAAGGCGTCCTTCAGCGGCTCGGGGGTGTCCTCGTGTGCGAACGCCAGGCCGCCGTCGAGCTGGAACATGGCGTCGTAGACCGCCGGGTTGCGCTCGGCGAAGTCGAGGTAGGCGCGGGCCAGGGCGGTGACCCGGGCGCGCGGGCCGTCCGCGGCGGAGGCCGCGGCCCGCAGCGCCGCGGCCATCTCGGCGGCGCCCTCGAGGGCGACGGCGCCGATGATCTCGCGCTTGCCGCGGAAGTGGCTGTAGAGGACGGGCTGGCTGTATTCGATGCGTTCGGCGAGCCGGCGGGTGGTGACCGCGTCCCAGCCCTGCCGCTCGGCGAGTTCGCGGGCCGTGGCCACGATGAGGCGTTCGCGGTCCGCCCGTTCGCGCGCCTTGCGTTCCTGTACCGACATGATGCGATCCTAGCATCGCTAGACAATCGAGCGGCAGTAGCGCTAGCGTTGCCTCGTCATCTAGCGGCGCTAGATTCTGGGAGGGGTCATCGTGCTCAACGCACTCCAGGTCGTCACCACCGTGGTCGTCGGCGTGATGGTGGGGGTGGAGTTCTCCGTCGCCTTCGTCATCAACCCGATCCTCAACGCCCTCCCGGAGGACAGCGGCGTGCGCGGCCGCGCCCACGGGGGCCGGATGCTCGGCGCCGTGATGCCGGTCTGGTACATCACCTCGCTCGTCCTCGTCGCGGCCTGGGCCGTCGCCGGATGGCACCACCACGGCACCGGCCTCGTCGTCACCGCCGGCGCGCTGCTGATCCTCAGCGTGCTCATGTCGATCCTGCTGCTCGTCCCGATCAACAACCGGGGCAAGACATGGACCCCCGAGAACCGGCCCGCCGACTGGAAGCAGCAGATGAACCGCTGGGACCGCCTCCACTACGTCCGCGTCGCCGTCATCATCGCCGCCTTCGCCCTGCTGGCCGCCGCCCTCGCCTGACCCCGCGGGCCGACACCGCGCACGCGGCGCACAATCCCCACTCCCCGGGCGGCAGCGGGCCACCGAAATCCCGACATCCGGAAATGCGGCCGCCGCTGAGAGCCCGCAACTGCGATCCCGACAAACTACGCCCCTCGATGCCGCTCTTCCCGCCCGGGATCGTCTTCGGTCTTCCGCCCTTTTTGCTCTTCGCAACCGCCCCCTTTGACCTGGGTCTCTCCTCCTCGGTGGCCTTCTCCAGCGCGTCGAGCACGCAGGGATCGAGGTGCATCCCGGCGGCGCCGTGGTGGGCTCGGGCGGTGGTGGAGTCGATACTGACCAGCGACAGGTCCACCTCGCCCCGCTTCGCGGCCTCGGCTATCAGCCCCTCCAGCAGGGCCTCGAAGACACCGGCGTCGCGCCACTGCCGAAAACGGTTGTGGACGGTCGACCAGGCGCCGAACTCGGCGGGCATTTCCCGCCACTGCCCGCCCGTCCGAAACCGCCACAGCACCCCCTCGAACTGCTGCCGCAGCCGCACCGGATACGGGCCATACTCGCCGATCGGCAGGTACGGCTCGATGAACTCCCACTCCACATCGGCCAGTTGCGCACGGCCACGCAAGACGATCTACCGGATCGAAGATCAGCGCGAGGGGAAAACCCGCTCTTTGATCACGACCCGATACGCGCCCTAGGGTATGGAGACCAACGGGAAGAGAGACAGGGCGAGATGAAGATGTTGCGGCGGGCCGCCCTGTTCGTGGTGTTGCCCTTGGCGGTCGCCCTCGTTGCGGGCTACCTCTGGTACCGGACGAGCGAGACCGGCAAGCGCTGGCGCTACGAGGACAGGCTGACGTCGTATTGCGCCGGTCTGATTCCGCTCGAGGAGTCCGCCGTCTTCACCGGGTACAACACGGAAGTGGGCCTTCCGCTCGACCGGCAGCGCAACTCGGGTGCCGCCGCCTTCCACTTCTGCAAGGTCGCCGACCTGGACGTGTCCGTCGGCCAGGTTCCTGCCGAGGCCGACGAGACACGCATGCGAGGGGACAACATCCTCGGCGAACTGGCCCCGACATCGCAGGACTTCCTGCCCATGGCCCTCGGTGGCGGCTGGTACGGCTACACGGACCTGCAGAGCACCGGCATCGTGCTGGCGTGCACCAACAGGCCCGGGTACGTCGTGGTCGACGTCGAGAGCGACGCGTCGCACACCAACCGGCAGGAGGCCCGCGACGTGGCAGAACTGGCCGCCGGCATCGGCCGGAAAGCGGCCGACCACTGGTCGTGCGCGGCCGAACGGGGAGGCCCTGTCCCGCCCCTGCCGGAATTGGCGGGGGAGTCAATTCCTCAGCCGCAGAGCGCCACCGGAACATGCCAAGGCCTGTCGATCCCCTATGACGACCTCCAGATCCACTGGATCAAGGAGAGCCGGGCCTCTGCGGCCACGCCGGTAGAGCAGTGTGTGCTGGGAGAGACCAGGGCACGCGCCGAGGAACTCTACTGGCTGTCCGCCTACTACGGGCCGTACGCACAGGCCAGGCGCGCGGCGACCCACGACTCGAGCCTGCGGGACGAGCCCGCGGGGATCGCCCCGGGCCGGGCGTGGGCCACGGCCTCCTGCCCTGGCGCTCCGAAGGCGCTCCTCACCATCACCGCGACGGAATACGCGAACGGGGCGGACACGCGCTTCCTCGTCGACACCTTGAGCGCTTTTGCCGAACGCTCGGTGAAGCGGCACGGCTGCACGGACCTGCGGTTGCCCGCCGACCGGTGAGACCGCCTGCCGCTGCGCTTGCCGAATACCTCACCCGTGCAAGTCAGGATCAAGGCCAGGAACGCCGGGAAGGTACGGGCGAAGGCCAACGCGGCCATCGTGGCGAACTGGACGCCGAGCAGAACGGTGTACGTCCGCCGGGGGCCGAACCGGTCCGCCAGCCTGCCCAGCGGTACAGCACCAGCCAGCCCCACGATCCCGGCGACGGTGAGGCCGGAGGCGACCTGGTGCACGGGCAGTCCGACGACCCGGGTGAAGAACAGGGTGCTGGTAGTCAGGTAGAGCCCGCTGCCGACCGTCTTGACCAGCCAGGACACGGAGAGAAGTCGGGGGTTGAGGTTCCCCCGCTGTGCGGGAGCGGCTGATCAGCTGGTCAGGGCGGGTTGGCGGGGTTTCAGGTTCACCGGTTCGGCCGCTGCCTGTTCGGCGTAGTGCTTCTCCTCGAACTCGACGGGGCTGAGGTAGCCGAGCCGCTTCTGGATGCGCCGGCTGTTGTAAAAGCCGTCGAGATACTCGAAGAGTGCGAGGTTGGCCTCGGCCCGGGTGGCGAAGATCCGGCCGCGGAGGCACTCGGTCTTGACCAGCATCCACAGGTTCTCCGCCAGGGCATTGTCGAACGAGTCGCCCACCGACCCCATGGACGCCTCAATTCCCGCCCGCATCAAGCGGGTTGTGAGCTTGATAGACGTGTACTGACAGCCATGGTCGGCATGATGAATGAGCGTGCCGGGGGCGACCTCGCGGGAGGCGAGGGCGTACTCCAGCGTGGTCAGGACCAGGTCGGCGTCCGCGCGGGCGGAGGTCTCCCAGGCCACCACCCGGCGGGAGAAGGCGTCCCGGATCGCCGACAGCCACAGCGGCCCCTCGCCGGTGGGGATCATGGTCAGGTCGGTGACCCACAGCCGGTCCGGCGCGCTCGCGGTGAAGTCGCGCCGCACCAGGTCCGGGGCGAGGGTGGCGTCCGGGGCGCGGCGGGTGAAGCCCCTGTTCGGGCGGCGTGGGCTGATGCCGGCCGGCTCGGCCTCGCGCATCAGCCGCTCGACCCTTTTACGGCCGATCGACACGCCCTCGCGCTTCAGGACGGCATGCACGCGCGGCGAACCGTAGATCCCGCCGGAGTCGGCGTGGACCTTGCGGATGTGCTCGGTCAGCTCCGCGTCCTGGCGTTTCCTGGCGCACGGCTCCTTCTCCGCACGGCGCCAGCGGTAGTAGGTGGACGAGGGGATGGAGAGTTCCCGGAGGACGGGCTCGACACCGAGGTCACTGTGTTCGTCGACGAACGTCAGTCCCTGCGCCGGGTCGTGTCGAGTTCCTGGGCGAAAAAAGCCGAGGCGGCTTTCAGGATCTCGTTCGACCGCTTGAGCTGGGCGTTCTCCTTGCGCAGGGCCGTCAGCTCTTCCCGCTCGGCGGTGGTGAGCACATCGCCCCGCTCGCCGGCGTCGGCCTCGGCCTGCCGGATCCAGTTGCGCAGGGCCTCGTGGTGCACGCCGAGTTCCTCGGCCAGACGGCGGATCACGGGCTTCGGCTCGGCCGTGCGGTACATCCGCACCGCACGCTCACGCAACTCCAGCGGGTATTTCCTCGGTGCGGGCATCGTGTGGGTTCCTCTCATGAGACCCATCCGACCCTCTGTCACCCTCCACCGCATCTCGGGGGAAGCTCACTTCGGGGTGATCCGCCATCCGCAGCCCAGCTCGGTCAGCGGGTTGCGGGTCACGCGAGAGTCGCAGCCCGAGTCCAGGTGCACCGTGATCCGGTCGGGCAGATGGAAGCCGAAGCGCCCAAGGATCTCCAGGGTGGGGCGTAACAGCGGCGAGTCGTGCCGGTTGGCGCCGGCGAGCGCGCACCCGATCGGGAGCCCGCCGCCTTCGACCAGCAGCGACCGTTTGGTCCCCGATTTCCCGCGGTCCACAGGCGAGCGGCCGGTGTTCTCCCCGCCGCCGGGGGCTTTCACGATGCACCCGTCCACGGCGAGGTTATCCAGGTCCAGGCCGATGGCCTGGTCACAGGCCTCCAGCGCGGCCCGGTGCAGGGCTTCGAAGACTCCCGCGGCGATCCACTCGTCCCGCCGGGACCGCAGCGTGGTCGCGGAGACCCGGTGGTCGGCGTGCTGCTGGTAGGTGCCGCCCAGCACGAGCCGGGCCAGGAGCTTGTCGAACACGACCCTGTCCGGGACGCGGGGCCGATGACAGCCCAGCGGATGAACGACCTGGCGGCGCGGGATCAACGCGTGGAACTGCTCCCACAGAGGGGCGGTGATGGAGGAAGGCAGGACGGGCACGTGACCTCCTGCTTGCCCGGTGGTGATCGTGGACCTGTTGTTTCCCGGGCTGCGCCCGGCCGGGCCGCCGGACGGGCGCAGCCCTGCCCAAGATCACCCGAGCGTCTCCTCCGTCACCGCGGCGGGCAGGGAGATCCGCCAGGCGACGCACCCGGCCGCGGCGAGCCCGGCGACGGCCAGGAAACTACTGGCGAGGAACGGGTCGGTGCCGTCCAGGGCGGGAGCGAACCCGATGCCGACGTAGAGCGTGATCCCGATGGAACCGCCCAGCTGGTCGGCGGCCCGCTGGACGCCGGAGGCGATGCCGGCGTCGTCCTCGGTCACGCCGGTCACCGCGACGTACTGCAGCCCGACGATCCCGAACCCCATCCCGGCCGCGATGAGCACCATGGCCGGAATCATCGCCGGGCCGGTGGCCCCCAGGGAGGAGACCAGGGCGATGGCGGCCATCGCCAGCGCGGTGAAGCCGATGCCGGCCAGGACACAGGCCCGGGCGCCCCACCGTCCGAGCAGCCGGGGCACCAGCACCGAGGCCGCGATCAGGGACACCGCCAGGGGCAGCATCGTCAGACCGGCCCGGAGCGGGCCGGCGCCCCACCGGTCCTGCAGGTAGTAGGTGAACAGCAGGAACGAGGTGGACAGCGCCGCGCTCAGCAGAGCGGTGGCGAGGTTGGCCAGGACGCGCGGCCGGTTGCGGAAGAACCGCAGCGGCACGAGCGGGTTCCGTGCACGGCGCTCGACCCCGACGAACAGGGCCCCGGCTGCCACTGCGCCGGCCAGCGCCGCCGGCGGCAGCCAGGGCAGCGGGCCGTCCGCCCCTCCTGCCTCGATGACGCCGAGGGTGAACAGCAGCGGGGCCGCGACCAGCAGGAGCGAACCGGGAAGGTCCAGCGGTGCGGGCCCGGCAGGCCGTTCGCTCGGCACGAGAATGGCCGCAGCCGCGAGCACGACCAGGATGAACGGCACGGACACCAGGAAGATGCACCGCCAGCCGAGCAGCTCGGTGATGATCCCGGAGACCACGAACCCGAGGACGAGGCCACAGCTCGCGACGGCCGCCCACACGCCCAGCGCCCGCGACCTGCGCGGCCCCTCGGGAAACATGAGCACGATCACCGCCATCGCCGCCGGAAGCGCGATCGCTTCTCCGGCACCCTGCAGCAGCCGGGCCGTCACCAGCACGGCGAAGGACGGCGCGAGCCCGGCCAGCAGGGACGCGGCACCGAAGAGCGTGGTGCCGAGCAGGAGGATGCGGCGCCTGCCGAGCACGTCGCCCAGTCGGCCGCCGAGCATCAGCAGCCCGCCGCCGGTGATCGTGTACCCGACCACGACCCAGACCAGGGCGTGCCCGTCGACCCCGAAGGCGGCGCCGATCGAGGGCAGGGCGACGTTGACCACGGTCACGTCCACCGCGATGAAGAACTGCAGCATGGCCATGCAGCACAGCACCAGCCACGCGCGCACCGGGGACGATTCGTCCCGGCGCGAAGAGGGAATGCCTGAAACCATCGAGTGCTCCGTTGCCCGGAAGAAGTTCCGAGCAGCACGAACGTGCCGCTCCGGTTCAACCACGAAGCAGCAGAACGTTCAACAGAAGTGAGAGGAACGCCCCGCCGCTAGCGGAGCGTCCTCGTCACCGCGGCACAAGCCGCGCACGAAGCACCGGACATGGCGCCGATGCTACCGGAGCCGACGGCAAGTGATCCTTTGACGTCACTCCGCCGCAGACCTGTCAGCCACCCCCGCACCACACCCAGCCCCTGTCCCCCGTCACGCCCGGCCGAGCCGGCGCCGTCGGACAGAACTCCCGCCTATCCGCGCGACCTCTAACTGATCGTTTCAGAATGAGTTGAGCCGCGGGCCTTGTGCCCGGCGATCTTGGTCGGCAGGGTATCCGGGGTGCGTACTGATCTTGTTCTGGATGACCTGTGGGAGCGGGTGGCTCCGCTGTTGCCGCCTGCTCCCGAGCGGCGGCAGCGCTATCCCGGCCGACTGCGTGTTCCCGACCGGGCAGCCCTCGCGGGAGTCATGTACGTGCTGCGGACCGGTGTTGCCTGGCGCGACGTCCCTGCGGAGGCAGTGGGCTGCTCCGGGGTGACCGCGTGGCGCCGGTTGCGGGACTGGACCGAGGCCGGCGTCTGGCCGAGGCTGCACACCGCCCTGTTGTCCGAATTGCGCCGCGCGGACCTGCTGGACCTGGACGACTGTGCCGTGGACGGCTCGCACGTCCGAGCTCTGAAAGGGGGGATCACGTCGGGCCCTCGCCTGTCGACCGCGCGCGTCCCGGCTCGAAGCACCATCTGATCGTCGACCGGCACGGCACCCCACTCGCCGTCACGCTCACCGGTGGCAACCGACACGACGTCACCCAGCTCCTGCCGCTGCTGGACGCGGTCCCGCCGATCCGGGGCGTGCGAGGACGGCCTCGCCGCAAGCCCCGACGGGTGTATGCCGACCGGGGCTACGACTTCGACAAGTACCCGCCGCCTGCTGTGGAAGCGCGGCGTCAAACCGTTGATCGCCCGACGCGGTGTCGCTCACGGCTCGGGGCTGGGCAAGGTGCGCTGGGTTGTCGAGCGCGCCTTCGCCTGGTTGCACCAGTTCAAGCGACTCCGTGTCCGCTACGAACGGCGCGCTGACCTCCACGTCGGCCTGCTTCAACTCGCGTGCAGCATCATCTGTCTGCGTCGGCTCCGCGCATCAGGTTGAGGCAGGCGTCAGGGTGGTGGGTTCTGAAGGCCAGTCGAGCACGGTCAGCTCGGGCCACTGCTGTCGCCAGCGGGCCGTCTTGGTCTCGTACACCTCGCGCGGAGCAAGCACTGGATTGGGCCGGACGACGAGATTGAACACGTCGGCGAGTCCGTGCGGTGCATAGACGCGCCACCGCCCATCCCGCTTCAGGCGCACGCCCAAGCAGCAGGTAGTAGCTGCGAAGCTGTCGATGGCGGCCTCGGTGGAGGCGTAGGGGGCGCACTCGACGCCGAACTTCTGCTCGTACCAGAGGTGGACGCGGGCCTCGTTGCGGACCTCGACCTCTGCCGGCAATCCGGCGAAGGCATCGTCGGCGGCCTTGATCACAGCGTCCTCCGCCTCCCACGACAGGTCGTGATTGTCGAAGTAGAAGACGTCGTAGTCCTTGATCCCGCTGGTGGGGTGCCTGTCCGTGGCCACGTTCCAGACGGTCTGGAACAGGCAGCCTGCCGTCAGGTACCAGCCCGGCAGCCCCAATCGCGCCGTGCGGTTCAGCACCTCCAGCAGCACCTCGTTACGGGACAGCACAGACTTTAGGGCAGCGAGCTGCTCGTCGAGCGGGAGGCGACCAATCACCGCTCATGCCTACCACGCGGCAGGCCAACAGTGCCTGCGTACCGCCTTCGAGGCCCTCCTGATGGATCTCATTCTGAAACGATCAGTAAGTGTGGGCAGGGCGAGGAGTTGACCTGCGGTACTCAGAGTTGGGTGGGACGCTGCTTCAGGTTCTGTCTCATGTACGTCTGGGCATCCGCGTCTCGCGGCATATGCCGGTCAGTTGCGACGGAACCATGTTCGTCGGCGATTTGGCAGGGCCAGGCGCAGGCCAAGTCCGGTTGCGTAACCGACGATGCTGTCTTCAGGGCCGTTCCGGAAGCGTTTGATCACGCGCTGGACGGGCCAGACGATTGAGCCATCGGGCAGGCGGAGAGCGATGTTCATCTCGCCGTACGGGTCCTCGTCATCGGTTTCCCAGACTCCACCAAGATTATGCCGGACGGTCTCGCCAAGGTAGGCGCCGATGGCGAACAGGCGCGGCCCCACATCTGTTGCGAGCAGACCGCCGACTGCCGGGTTTCCGTGGTTGCTGTGTTCGGGAGTAATTGTCAAGACGACGTTGTCACGTTGTTGGGTGTGTGAGTGTCTGATGGCGCGTGGGGGCGTGGTGGGCTTGCGCTTCGGGCCTGCGTTCAGGCCGTGGTAGGTCGGCCGGCAGCGCCGGTGATCTGGTCCCAGACGGCGAAGCGGATGGTCATCTCGGCTCGGTGATCCGAGGCGGTCATCAGGTGGCGGCGGGGCCGGAAGTGGGGCGAGATGCCGCTGAATGCGGCCAGGAACCGCTGCGCCCCGCCGGTACTGCGGAAGCCCTTCATCGCGCGTTCACGCTGCCTCGTGGGCTGATGGCTGTTCTCCGCCCGGTTGTTCAGACCCTTGTGCGAGCGATGTTCCACGGAGGGCATGACCTCGCGGTGGGCCGCGCCGTAGGAGCGGAGCTTGTCGGTGACGACCACCCGCGGCACCGTACCGGTCTTCTTCATCAGCCTGCGGAAGAAACGCCTGGCCGCGGCCCTGTCGCGCCGGTTCTGCACCAGGATGTCCAGCACGCTGCCGTCCTGGTCGACGGCCCGCCACAGGTACCGCTGCTCACCGTTGATCTTGATGAAGACCTCGTCCAGATGCCACTTGTCCCCAGGCTGAGGCTGCCGTCGGCGCAACGAGTTGGCGTACTGCTGCCCGAACTTGCCACACCACCGCCGCACCGTCTCATAGGAGACGGTCACGCCGCGCTCGGGCATCAGCTCCCCGGCCTCGCGGAACGACAGCGGGAAGCGGTGGTACAGCCACACGCAGTGGGAGATCACCTCGACCGGATACCGGTGCCCCTTGTACGACGGCGCGCTGTCCACGGACGACCCTCCCAGCCTGATCAACCAGAAGATCATCCCACCGGTCAGCCAACGTGACAGCGCCATCATGATGGTTCTTCAGGACTCCTGAAGAACCATCATGATCTAGGCGGATCCATCGCTCCCGTCTGCCCGGCTGACCTGCGGCAACGGGAGATGAAAGCCAGGGCGAACCCGCAGGATGTCGCACAATCGGGGGATTCCCACCCTGGCCGCCTTTTCCGATAACCTGACCGATCATGTCCATATCATTTGATCGCCGTCGCCGTACCACCGGGGCTCCGGCCCGAAGACCGGCCGCCGTCGCTGCCGTATGCGGTCTGCTGCTCACCACCGGCTGTTCCCTCACCTCCGGCTCGAGATCCGACTCCGAGGACGCTTCAGGACTGTCCGCGGCGCTCGGGAAGGTCTCGTCCGAGCCCGGGACCTGGAGCGTCGGGTATACGGACAGCGCGAGGCTTCGGGAGCTGACGAAGGAGGCCCCGGAGCGGTTCGCCGACTTCCAGCCGTTCCCCGATTCGGAGTTCGCCACCGAGCTCAGCGGCTCGGCTGTCTCGAGCTACCGGATCGACCCGGACCAGGTCGAAGAAAGGCTGTGGATCCAGTCGATCGACTCCCCGCTCATGGCCGGTTACTGGCGTGGCGCCTTCGACTCCGAGTCGATCATCAAGAAGTTCAAGGCCGAAGGGCGTCCGGAGCGCGAGCAAGACGGGGTGACGGTCTGGGGCGGGGACGAGGACAGCCAGAATGACTACACCGTGTCCGACCAGGAGTTCACCCACGTCCGCCCGGTGGGCACCCGGGTGTTCCACCCCGCCGACGGCAAGGCGCTCGCCGACAAGGCCGAGTACCGGCAGCTTGCCGCCTGTCTCGGTGACGTCTACTCGGTGAGCATCGAACCGCGCCAAAGCGGCATCGACCCGCGCCAGGGCGGGAAGGAGCTCTCGCACCTGGCGATCGGCCAGCTCGCCCGGTCCGCCGACGACACCTCCGGAGTCGTCTGCGCGGTCGCCCGCAGCAAAAAGTCCGCGCTGAAGGCCTCCGAGACCGTCAAGGCCGTGCTCAAGGGCCAGCCGCAGTACAAGGGGTCCGAGGTGACGGTCCTCGAGGGGGACGAGGGCGAAGGGCAGCCGTCCGTGGTGAAGGTGACCGTTCCCGACAATCCGGACGACAAGAAGGTCGGCAAGATCGCGCAGCGCGGCCCGCTGCTGAAGGCGCTGCTGAAACTGTGACCGGGGCCGGGCCTGCGCCGGTGGGCACCGCCCGCGGCGACAGGCCGTGGGCGGTGCCCGACGTACAGGGGTTGGGCGCGGGTGGGTGCTGTCACGTTGGCTGACCGGGTGGGATGATCTTCGGGTTGGTCATGGTGGAGGGGGACCGTCCGTGGACAGCGCGTCGCCGTCGTCCCAGGGGCACCGGTACCCGGCCGAGGTGATCTCCCACTGCGTGTGGCGGTACTTCCGCTTCCCGCTGTCGTTCCGCGAGGCCGGGGAGCTGATGCTCGAGCGCGGCGTGCTCGTCTCCCACGAGACCGTCCGCCGCTGGTGTACGAAGTTCGGGCAGGCCTACGCCCACGGCCTGCGCCGCCGCCGGCCCCGGCCCGGGGACACATGGCATCTGGACGAGGTGTTCGTGAAGGTCAACGGCGAGCGGAAGTACCTGTGGCGGGCCGTCGATCAGAACGGGATGGTGCTGGACATCCTCGTGCAGAACCGCCGGGACACCGCGGCGGCCAGGCGGTTCTTCCGCCGCCTGCTGCAGAAGACGCGCGCGGTGCCCCGGGTGGTCGTCACCGACAAACTGCGCTCCTACGGCGCCGCCCACCGCGAGGTCATGCCCTCCGTCGAACACCGCAGTTCGAAGTACCTCAACAACCGTGCGGAGAACAGCCACCAGCCCACCCGGCAGCGGGAACGCGCCATGAAGGGCTTCCGCTCGGCCAGCGGGGCACAGCGATTCCTGTCCGCGTTCAGCGGCATCTCACCCCACTTCCGGCCCCGCCGCCACCGGATGACCGCCCCGAACTACCGCGCCGAGATGACCGTCCGCTTCGCCGTCTGGGAGCAGGTCACCGGCGTCGCCAGGCCCGCCGTAGCCTGAGCCGCTATCACCACCGCAGCTGGAACGCGCCGAACCGGCTCACATTCTAGAGCATTCGCTCAACCTGACAACGCCCCTCCTCTGCCTCGCCAGACGACGAGCCGACGTCCTCTTCGCCATGCTCCGCGACGGCACCTTCTACGAGCCGCAGCCAGCGGCGGTCACATGAGGCGACGGCGCCGCACACCTCCGCCTGGTCGTGCAGCACGGCCAGGTCCGCTGTCGCCGTGCCGCCGTCGGCGAGCATGACCGCGAGATCGACCACGATGCGGCCGGAGTCGTGCCCGGTACCACGCGGTCGCAATCGACGCAGCGCGTCCGTGAAGGCGCTGGTCAGACCGGTGGCATCGGCGAGATCGGCCAGCAGGCGGGATCCGGCGTGGCTCACCACCCCGTGACCGTCGGCCGACACGACGAGCTGGGGACGCGACCGGGCAGGGCGCACGCAGAAAGTGCCTTCCTGCTGGGATGACAGAGACCTTCGACAAGCCTCATCTTCCCAGCTCAGAAGGCACTTTCGCTTTTCCGATCAAGATCCGGACACCCTGGCAACTGAAACGCGCAGGTTAGCCCGCTCGTAGGCGCTTCTCGCGTCGGCCCGTTCGGCGTGCTCACCCACCCGGCGAGGGAGGTGCCAGGTGGCGCGATGAGCGTCCCACTTTGACCCTCAGCGGATGCCGACGGCCTTCAGTACCTGGGCGCCTACTTGGAGCGCGTGGTCGACATCGCGTGCCAGGTACATCAGGTCGACGAAGGCGTGATCGATGCCGGCCTCGCCGTGAGCCCGCTTCAGGGCGTCGGCGATGTCGTCGGCCGTGGTCCGGGAGGAGGGGTTGACGCGCAGGATCACGTCCAGTTCCTCGGGGGCGCGCCCCGCCCGGCGGGCCTCCGCGCGGATGCGTGCCATCGGCTCGGCGATCGAAGCCGCGGGGTCGAAGCCGCCGGGGAGCGCGGCGACCGGCAGCCAGCCGTCGGCGCGCAGGGCGACCCGCTGCACCGCGCGCGGTGCGAAGCCCGCCAAATAGACCGGAGGGCGAGGGCTGCCGGCCGGCTTGAGCTGCACGTGGCTGGGAGGAATGGTCCACCGGGAGCCCTTGTGCTCCACGGGGTCGCGGGTCCACCAGGCCTCGAGGATGTCCAGGCACTCGTCCAGCCGGGCACCGCGCTCGTTCATCGGCACACCCGCAGCCTGGTACTCCTCGGGCGACCAGCCGGTGCCCAGGCCGACCAGGAGCCGCCCGCCGCTGAGCCGGTCGATGCTGGCCAGCTGCCGGGCGAGCAGGGCCGGCGGGTACCACGGGGCGTTGAGAACGTTGCTGCCGAGCAGGACCCGGTCGGTGACAGCGGCCGCAGCGGCGAGCCAGACGAAGGGGTCGGCGGCGGTACGGAACTCCTCCGGGACGGTGTCCCCGCTGCCGCCGTAGCCGACGCTGGGAGACACCGCTGTGAGCAGGCGGTCACCGACCCACAGGCTGGCGGCGCCGAGTGCCTCGGCCTCCCGCGCGAAACGGGTGACGTCGGTGGTCTGGAGGGCCTGCGCGCCGAACTGCGGCAGTGTGAAACCGATGCGCATCGTGCGTCCTCTCGTGAGGGATAACGGCAACGATGTTCGTTGAACCTTTCATCTTGCCGTAACACGGGTCGGTTCGTTGGGTGATGCATACATCTCTGTGCGTCATGCGGTCTGGAGACCCCACACCAGTGAGCGTTTTCCGTGCGCCCAGCAGGACAGGAGGTGACACCGTGACGTAGCGGTGTTCTTGCTGTTCGGAAGCTCGTCGTCGCCTGCCGGTGGAAGTCCGGTCCGGGTAGCTGCCAGGGGCCCGGCAGCAGGCCGGCGGCGTCGGAGGGAAACGTCCGGCGTCGAAGCCCAGCGTCAAAGGCCCTGCAAAAAAAGGGGGGAGCGACGATACGGTCCGTAGCATCACGCGAAGCCTGCGGCGTCGTTACTCAGCCACTCTTTCGGGTGGAACGAGGGAGTGCCGAGCCCTTCGAAATCGGGGTGAAGGCCATGGAAGCGGTGAAGATCCTGGACGGGCAGCCGTGAAGGACTCCCCGGCGTATGGGGCGCGGAACGTATCGAGGGTGGCGGCGGGAACTGGGGAGGCCCTCCCCGGCCCGGTGACCTGCGGAGAATCGTCATCGGAAGCGGCGCGTCCTATAACCGGTGACCCCGGGAAGTGGACGCGGGCCGGGTGGGCGTCGGAGGTGGCCGTAGTACCGCTTGAGCCGAGGAGACAACACAACTCCCGGTGAGGGAAGGGCCACTGCTTCGTCGGTGCGTCATGAAGTGGAGGAGGGGCCCGGTGAGTGCCGGTATGGCTAGTCCCGCCGTCGGGGGACGTTCTCCCTCGGACAAGGTCCGCGCCTTGCAGCATGCGCTTTACCGGTCGGCCGAGGCCGATCCCGGACGGCGGTTCCACGCGCTGGGAGACAAGATCCACCGCAGGGATGTGCTCCGGCGTGCGTGGGCCATGGTGCGTGCCAACAACGGCGCACCGGGCATCGACCGCACCACCCTGGCCGGCGTTGAGGAGTACGGCATCGACCGTCTCCTCGACGAAGTGGCCGACGAGTTGGGGCAGGGGCGGTATCGGCCCTCGCCCGCCCGCCGGGTGTTCATCCCAAGCCGGGGGTGAAGGACGAGCGCAGGCCGCTGTCCATCCCGACGGTTCGTGACCGCGTCGTGCAGGCCGCGATGAAGAGCGTGCTCGAGCCGGTCTTCGAGGCCGACATGCTGGCGTGCAGCTTCGGGTTCCGCCCGAAACGCTCGGCGCACGATGCCCTGCAGGTGCTCATCGATGAGCACCATCGGGGCCGGCGGTGGGTGGTGGAGACGGTGCCCTTGCCGAAAATCTCATCCGCCGAGGTGGGAGCCGGTGTGCGGGATGCGCGGGTTCTCGAGCACGGACGCTGGAATCGGTGCTCTCGCGGGGCCGGCGATCAGCCCGGCATGATGGCTGGTCGTGCTGCTGCGACTGGCCTACCTGACCGTGACGAACGCGTTCGCCGTGCTGCGCCTGCTGCCCATGAGCGACCGGGACAAGGACACGGAGATCCTCGCCCTCCGGCATCAGATCACGGTGCTGGAGCGCCAACTCGGTGGCGAGAAGGTTCGGTTCCCCCCGAACGATCGCGTGTTCCTGGCGGCGTTGCCGCACCGCCTGCCCTCGCAGGTGCTGCGCGGGATACGGCTGGTGGTGCGTCCGGACACGGTGCCGCGCCGGCACCGCGATCTGGTCGCACGCCGCCACGCCGCGCGCTCCCGGCCCAGGCGCCCGGGAAGGCCGCGGACCGTGCGCTCCATCCGGCTGCTGGTGCTGCGGCTCGCCCGCGAGAACTCCAACTGGGGATACCGCCGCATCCACGGCGAACTCCTCGTTCTGGGCGTTACGGTGGCCGCCTCCACCGTCTGGGAGATCTTGAAGGAGGCCGGCATCGAGCCGGCGCCCGAGCGGGCCTCGAGCACGTGGGCGGGCTTCCCGCGTTCCCAGGCCGACGCGCTCCTGGCGTGCGACCTCTTCGAAACCGTCACCCTGTCCGGGGCCCGCTTGTACGTGTTCGCCGCGATCGAGCACGCGAACCGCCGGATCCGGATCCTGGGCGCGACCGCGCATCCGACCGCCTCCTGGGTGGTCCAGGCCGCGAAGAATCTTGTCATGGACCTCGAGGACGCCGGCTGCCGGGCGCACTGTCTGATCCGGGATCGGGACGGGAAGGTCCCGCGGTTGTTCGACGCCGTCCTCAACGACGCGGGGATCGAGGTGGTGCTCGGCGGCGTCCGGATGCCGCGGATGAACTCGAGCACGGAGCGGTGGGTGCAGACCTGCCGGCGGAGTTGCCGGACCGCACATTGATCTGGGATCAGCGACACCTGCTCCACGCGCTACGCGAGTTCGAAGACTTCTCCAACTTCCACCGGCCCCCTCAAGGCATCGCCCACGCCCGCCCGCTATGCCCCTTGCCGATGCCGATGCCGATGCCGATGCCGATCAGCGATCCGGGGCAGATCACCCACCTCGACATACGACGACGCCAACGACTCGGCGGCATCCTCCACGAGTACCGACATGCCACCTGAACTGGGCGGATGAGCTTTTCGGCAGGCGCACCCTCACGGTATACGCCACGGCCCGCCGCCTTGCCGCTATCGATGACCTGGCCGCCGCTGGTGCTCGCCCCCTCGCCTTGGACGTGACCGACGAGTCCTCGATGGCCGCGGCAGTTGAGCCCGCGAGGGGTAAGGCTCGGGGCATAGCGGAGGGCGGTTGCTCCTCCAGCTCGTGCGCGGTGCTTCCGCAGCCGTGCTGCGGCTCGCGCCCGTACTTGCCGTAGAAGACGATCAGGCTTTGCGGCCAACCCCTCCGAACATGGCTACTTCTGCGGCCATGCCGGCCCCACTGTCATCCGGACGCCAGCGGTTACAGGAGACGACACCCGGCTCGAGGAGCTCCAGCCCGTCGAAGAACCCGGTGACCTTTTCTGGCGTGCGCTGGATCAGCTTGGGAGTGCCGTGCTGGTTCCAGAACGCCACCGCGGAGTCCACGTCCGGCATGTCGGGCCTTGTGATGGTGTGCGAGAGGACGAGGTAGCTGCCTACGGCCAGCCGATTCATGAGACGACGCACGATCGTGTACGCCTCGGCTTCGTCCTCGATGAAGATGACGACGCCGAGCAGTATGAGCGCAACGGGCTTGCTGAGATCCAGGGTCTTCGCAGCCTGCTCCAGGATCGTGTCGACGTTGCGCAGATCCTCGTCGAGATAGTCGGTTCTGCCCTCCTGTGTGCTGGTGAGCAGGGCCTGTGCATGGGCCAATACGATGGGATCGTTGTCGACGTAGACGATCCGGGATTCCGGTGCAACGCGCTGGGCAACCTCGTGCGTGTTGTCGGCCGTCGGCAGGCCGGTTCCGATGTCGAGGAACTGCCGTACCCCGCACTCACCGGCGAGGTATCGCACGGCGCGGCCCAGGAACAGCCGGTCGGCACGGGCATAATCCCCGATACCGGGGTGCAGCGTGCGGATCTGATCTCCGGCAGCCTGGTCGACCTCGTAGTTGTCCTTGCCGCCCAGCCAGTAGTTCCAGATCCGGGCTGTGTGCGGCTGGTCGGTCTTGATTCGCTTACGCGTCTCGTTCGACGCAGCGGGCATTTCGGTCACGCGATGTCCTCCAGATCAGACCGCCGTCGTTCAAGAGGCAACCTATCGCCAGGAGTTGTCGAAAGCGACTTCGTCCCGGACGGGGCGGGGGCGAAGCTGAAGTGGAGGCATGAGCGTGGCAGTGAAACAGTGCGGCAGACCTGCCAGCCGCTGAGCCCGGATCCACCGGTTGATGTGCGGCGGTGATATCGCCGGGAATGAGGAAGTGCCCTGTGACCTGCGGTGATGGGAGTTCTTCAGGCTTCCAGCACGCACGATCACGAGGGCACTTCCGAGATGCAATGAGGCTTCGCCATCTTCGAACGTGCTGGTCGGAGGCTCTGGTGTGATGCTCGGTCGGGGTGCTCGTGCTGGTCGCGGGCGGGAGTCTGCGGTCTTGATCGTCCGTCACCGGTTGATCTCGAGATTGGTCAGGACGAGCAGGGCGCGCAGGAGGGCGGTGGCGTGACCGGGGTTGGTGCGGAGTTTAGTGAGGGCCCGCCAGGCCTTCAGGTTCGCGAAGCCGTGTTCGACGGGGGCGCGTCCGGCGGCCAGGACGCGGTTGGCCTGCTTCTGGCCGGGGGTGAGCTTGCGGGCGCGGGTGGCCTTGAAGCCGGTGACGATGACCTGCTCGTCGGGGTCGTCGGGCTTGTCCACGCCGAGGAAGCCCAGGTCGGCGAGCGCGCCGAGACCGGCCGCCTTCAAGTGCTCGACGATCTTGTCGTGGCGGGCGGCGGTGGCGTCATGGGTCCGTCCCGGCCGGGCCGCGGAGATCCAGATCAGCTTGCCCCTCTCGTCGGTCAGGGCGAGGAAGTGCAGGCCGTGGCGGTGGTGCTTGCCGGAGTAGTTGGGGCGGTCGTCCGCTTTGGTGCGGCGCTGGGTGGGGATCAGGGTGCCGTCGATCAGCACGACCTCCCCGCCCCGCCTGGCTATCGCGCGCAGGGCGCGGTCCAGGCGCGGGGCCCTGGCGGCGAGCAGGCCGATCATCTCGTCGCGCCAGCGCCGCAGGGTGGACTCGGGTACGCCGTTGCCGCCGGCCAGGTCCAGCAGGCGCTGGTCGTGTCGCAGCATGGCCAGCACGAGCACCGCGATCCGGCCCGGCGGCAGCGACCTGAACGGGGAGCGGATCGTCTTCAGGTGGGATCGCAGCAGGCCGGCGAGGTAGGCGATGGTGCTCGTGGACAGGTTGAGGCGGCACTGGTAGACAAGGGAGACGGTGTCCCCGGCGTGTTCTTTGTTTTTGGTCACACAATCTCAACGGCCGTCGGAGGCACCGCAGTTACGCCCCGAGTCGCCGCTCGCGGCGGCGGCCGGCAGCAGTGCCGGTCACAGGCGCACGGTGAAGCGGCCGTCGGGCAGCTTGCGCAGCCAGCCGCGCTCGGCAAGCTTGGTCAGCTTCCCCCGCAGCGGCTCCAGTTTGCCCCGCACGCCCGTGTCCAGACCCTGCCCTTGCCGATAACCTCATCCATGCAGGTGGGAGTGGGTTTCGGTGCCGACCGTGGTCACCCGCGTCGGCGCTCTCGCTTGGGGGACGGTGGAGGCGGCATGATGATCGGCCGTGCTGTTGAGACTGGCGTACCTGGGCATGACGAACACCTTCGCGATGCTGCGACTGCTGCCGATGAGCGACCGGGAGAAGGATGTCGAGATCCTGGCCCTGCGTCATCAGATTGCCGTCCTGGAGCGGCAGCTGGACGGGCAGCGGGTCCGGTTCGACGCCGGCGACCGGGCGTTCCTGGCGTCGTTGCTCCACGGCGTGCCCCGCGAGGTGCTACGCCGGATGCGACTGCTGGTCCGGCCGGACACGGTCCTGCGCCGGCACCGCGACCTGATCGTCCGCCGGCACGCCGCCCGGTCCCGGCCCAAGCGCGGCGGCCGGCCGCGCACCGTACGCTCGATCCGCGTGCTGGTCCTGCGCCTGGCCAGGGAGAATCCCAACTGGGGCTACCGGAGGGTGCATGGCGAACTACTCGTGCTCGGGGTGAAGGTGGCCGCGTCCACGGTATGGGAGATCTTGAAGGAGGCCGGGATCGAACCGGCACCCCAACGAGCTTCCAGTACCTGGGCCGGCTTCCTGCGCTCCCAGGCCGACGCCCTGCTGGCCTGCGACTTCTTCGAGACCGTCACCTTGTCCGGGGCCCGGTTGCACGTGTTCGCGGTGATCGAGCATGCCAACCGCCGGATCCATGTCCTGGGCGCCACCGCGCATCCGACCGCGTCCTGGGTGGCCCAGGCCGCGAGGAATCTCGTCATGGACCTGGAAGACGCCGGGTGCCGAGTGCGTTACCTCATCCGGGACCGGGACGGCAAGTTCCCCGAGCTCTTCGACACTGTCCTGAACGACGCGGGCATCCAGGTGGTGCTCAGCGGCGTCCGGGTACCGAGAATGAACTCGATCATGGAGCGGTGGGTGCAGACCTGCCGACGAGAGCTGCCGGACCGCACATTGATCTGGAACCAACGCCATCTCCTGTACGCCCTGCGCGAGTTCGAGACGTTCTACAACGAGCACAGGCCGCACCAGGGCCTTGCGAACGCCCGCCCCCTCCACCCGCTGCCCGCCCCGATCGAGGACCCGGACCGGATCGTCCACCTGGACATACGACGACGGGCCCGACTCGGCGGCACCCTCCACGAGTACCGGCATGCGGCCTGACCAGGATGGATGTGGTTTTCGGCAAGGGCAGGATCTTGGTGGCTAATTCCAATTCACCTTCTGTGAGTCGGAGTTATCGCTGAGGAACGACGGCTCCGGCGGATGGGATCATGCTGATCGTTGATCTTGTCGTGGTTCCTTGGGGATCGGAGTGTGTCGTGTCGATGCAGCCGCAGTCCTGGCCTGAGCCGGATCCGCAGGTCGCGGCGGCGATCCGGGCGATGTATCGGGCCGGCGGGAGGCGCCGCTGGCGGTGCAGGTTCGTGACCGGCTCGGGGAGCTGTTCCCGGACACGGCCTTTGCTGACGCGTTCGGCCAGGTGGGCAAGCCGGGCTGGTCGCCGGGGCGTCTGGCGCTGGTCACGGTGCTGCAGAAGGCCGCGAACCTGACCGATCGGCAGGCTGCTGACGAGGTTCGCGAGAACCTCGCCTGGAAATACGCACTCGGCCTGGACCTGGAGGACCCGGGCTTCGACCACAGCGTGCTGTCAGAGTTCCGCTCCCGCGTCGTCGCCCACGGCCTGGAGGAACGTGTGCTGGACCTGCTGCTGGAGCGCCTGCAGACCCTGGAACTGGTGCAGGCGGGCGGCAGCCAGCGCACCGACTCCACCCACATCGTTGCCGCGGTGCGAGATCTGAACCGCCTCGAGTTGGTCGGCGAGAGCGTCCGCGCCGCCCTGAACGCGCTGGCCGCCGCATGCCCCGAATGGGTCGATCAGGTGCTGGTGGTGGAGGACTGGAGCCACCGCTACGCGGACCGGATCGACAACTGGCGGCTGCCCGCCTCCAAGACCAAGCAGCACGAACTCGCCCTGCACTACGCCACCGACGGTTACACCCTGCTGCAGGCCGTGTATGCACCCTCGTCCCCGGCATGGCTGCGCGAACTGCCCGCGGTCCAGACCCTACGGATCGTGCTGCTGCAGAATTACATCCGCACCCCGGACCGGAACGGCAGACTACGGATCCGGCGCCGCGAGCGCGCCGAGGACAACGGCGACGGCCTGCCACCCGCCCCGATACGCCTTGCCTCCCCCTACGACACCGACACCCGGTGGTCCGCCAAACGCGAGACATTCTGGAACGGCTACAAACTCCACGTCTCGGAGACCTGTCACCCACAGGCCGACGGAGACCGGCCCGCCCGCCCGAACATCATCACCAACGTGGCCACCACCGCCTCCACCCTGCCTGACACCAAGGCCTTGGAGCCGATCCACCAATCCCTTCAACACCGCGGACTGCTGCCCGCCCGGCACTACCTCGACTCCGGCTACCCCAGCGCCGAACTCATCGTCTCCTCCGCCAGAACCTACGGCCTCGCCCTGATCACCCCAGTCCTCCTCGACACCTCCCACCAAGCCAAGGCCCAACAGGGCTTCGCGGCACACGACTTCACCATCGACTGGGATCGCAAGCGAGCCGTCTGTCCGGCCGGAAAGATCAGCGCCACCTGGAACGACGTCGTCCAGGAGGGCGTGGCCAAGACCGTTGTTGCCTTCGCCGCCCTGGACTGTATCCCCTGCCCGGCCAAGGAGCAGTGCACCAGCTCACGAAAGGGCCGCCGGCTCAGCCTCTACCCCCGTGAGCTCACCGAGGCCATCCGCACCGCCCGCGCCCGGCAACAGGACGGAACCTGGCAGCGCGACTATGCGCTCCGCGCCGGTATCGAGGGCACCATCCGCCAGGCCACCCACACCACCGGCCTGCGCCGAACCCGCTACCGCGGCCTCGCGAAGACCCACCTCGACCACACCACCAGCGCCACCGCCCTCAACCTCATCCGACTCAACGCCTGGTGGAACGGCCACCCCCTCGACCGCACCAACCACAGCCACCTCGCCAGACTCCAACTCCGCCTCGCCGCATGACTATTGGGGTTAACCACCAAGATCGGGCAGGGCCCACACGGTGCGGGCCCGGAGGTAATCGCCTGGTCCGGAGAGGGCTGCACAGCAATGCGCCCGCGGGCAAGGTGACCGCGGGCGAACGACTTCGGAACCACGCCTGCTCTGTGGATCACGCTAGCCCCTTTGCGGGGGCACCGCAGGCCGAAACCCCGCCGGCCCCGGCGCGCGCCGGGGCCGGCACTGCCGCGAGCCGCTGAGGGCGACCGCCCGCAGGGAACGTGTCAGGCCATCGCTGGCTGCGCGGGCCCCCCGGGCTCTGTCCGCTCGGTGGCGGCCTGCCGGCCCTGTTCGCGCTCGGCGCGGTCCCGCTCGATGCGCTCGTGTTCGGCGCGCTGGCGTGCGGCCTGCTCACGGGTGATCACTTCGGTGGCGGCGCCGACGGCGACCGCGATCGGCCACTCGACGGCCTCGACCACGGCCATGGCGCCGAGGAGGCCGTAGAAGGCCAGCCTGCGGGGCGAGGGGAGCAGGGACGTGGCCGTGGACACGGGTGCGGCCGGGCCGGCGGGGAGAACATGTCGCCCGGGGTGATGTAGGGGATGGGAACCCGGGCGTGCGCGGTGCGCAGGTGCAGCAGCTTGCCGCCCGTCCGCTTCTCCTTGGGGTGCTCCGCCGGGGCCTGCTGGGGTTCCGGAGCGCGGGTCTCCGCGGCCTGTGGCGTGGCTGGCTGGTGCGGTGGCTGGGTCTGTGGATCCGGGGAAGTCATCTCTTCCTCTCCTGCCGTGCGGCGTGAGTGGCGAGGGCTCTCCCTGGCCGCCTTCCATCAATGCGCGCGAATAAACCCGCCCGAACGGACAATTCGGGCAGGCTGGTTCGGGGGCCGCTCAGGCGTGTGCGGCCGCCGGGCGCCCGCTCGTGCCGAGGGCCTTCCAGAGCTGGACGGCCAGCCGGACCACGGCGGCCTCGAGCAGGGCGACCGCCACCTGGGTCAGGATCGTGGTGAGGATGTGCGGCATGGTCCGCCGCCTTTCGTGTGTCGTGCCGGGTACCACTCCTTTGTCGGCCCCGATGTCATCCAGCAGGCCGCACGCGGGTGTGCTGCGGGTGAATTTTTCTCAGCGTGCCGGCGGCGCCCCGGACCGCGAGGGGCACCGGCACCGAGCCCGCCGCCGACGCCGGCGCGATCGTCCAGGCCGCGGGGCCCAGGGGGCGGCTGCCGAAGAAGTGGCTGAGCCCCGGCACGCTCGCCACCACGCGCCCCAGGGCGCGCGTGTCGGGTGCGTGCGAGGCGGTGAACTTCGGTGAGCACCCGGCGGTGGTCTGGGCGGCGGCGATGCCCGGCCCGGAGCAGGGCGCCGGGGGCCCGGCGGAACCGGGCCGGTACTGCCCGCAGGAGCCTTGCGGGGGCTCCGAGGGAAGTAGTCGGCGCGGCCGGCCCCTTGACCAGCGTGCTGACCTGCGAGGCTTCCTCATTTCCGCGCGCGGCTGAGGCGCCTTGCAGAGCGCCCTGTTCGCCGGCTCCCGGCCGCTGTCGCCGCGCCGCCGAAGCTGCCCGGGCCCGCACCGCCCGGTCGCCGACGGGTGGCGGCCTCGTCGGCCAGCAACACGCCCTGGCTGCCCACCCGGGCTTGCCCAGGTTCTGATCAGGGCTGCGCGCCCGGTGACGACTCGCCCTCCGGCCCGGTGGCACCGGCTGCACTGACACGGCCGGGGGGATGCGACAGCATCACTGCGGTCTGCGAGCGAAGGGCGGCGATCGCCTCGGCCAGCTGGTCACGCAGGCCCGCATGCGCATCCATTCCGGCTGCCGCCGCGGTCGAGCCCGGGCCGTCCGACTGGCCCTGGCCACCCGGTTCGGAGTCTTTCACGCGAGCCGGTCCGCAACGGCAGGCACCACGGCAGCGGCAACGATCACCGCTGAGCAGAGGACCATCACGGCCCGGCCCCACCTGCCGTCCCGCCGGACGCCGGCGCCCGGGTCAGCGCGCTCGGGCCGGGCGCCGGTCAGCCCGGGCGGTGCCGCACAGGGCACCGCGTCGTCGACGCGAGGATGCACGCTGGGACCAACGCGTGATCAGGATTTTCGACACGGCACCACCGCGTCATCACCCGTTCAGCCCACACGCCGGCCCCCCAACGGCGCCGCGCCCACCCGGGTCCGCGCGCGAGGGTCAGCCGCTTCGGAAAGCGGAACGCATTCTCTTCCCCTGTTGTCCTGGGCCCAACAGGGCAACAGGGCAACAGGCGTCCGGAGGTGGTGCGCCCAGCCTCCGGGCGATCCTGCTCGGGGTGCCTCAGGATGGTCCCCGGTGGCCCGGCCGCGGCAATGCCCGGCGGGCAGCCACTCCCCCACGCACGGCGGGCCGGACCGGCCGCCTGACTCCCCAGGAGCACCCCATGACAGTGATGACGGACGCGCTCGTACCGGCACTGCAGGACGCCCGCGAGGCACACGAGGCGGTACTCGACCGGTTCAGGGCGGATGCGACCATCACCCCGCCCGGCCCCTACCGGCAGATGCTCGAACGCCAGGTGGACGACGTCCAGGACAGCCTCCAGCGCCTCGAGCACCACGCACGCGAGCTGCGGCCCCGCGGCGGGCTGGTCGGCGACAGCCTCGATATGGCGCGGTTCCTCTCGCGCGGCGCCGTGCGCACCGCCATGCTGCCGCTGACCATCGGCTCCACGCTCGTGACGGACATGCTGCGCGGCCGGCGGCCCCACGACGAGCGGCGGCTGCTGAAAAACGCCCAAGACGAGTACGCGGTCACCGCCCGGGCGCTGGCCGCCTGCCGGGCCGGGCAGAGCATCGCCGAAGAGGCCCACGACCAGGCCACCGCCGACCTGCTCGCCGCCCTGCGCCGCCAGGACGAGGAACTGCTCGAAAGGCTGGAGGACGGCGTCGCCCAGAACGCCCGGGCCGTGGCGGCCGCGGCCAACGGATTCGGCGCCGCGAACGGCGGCGGCTGGGCGGACGCGGCCGCCCGCACGCTGCGGGCCGTCGCCGGCCGGGTGCAGGACGCCGCGCAGAGCGGCGGCCGGCGGGCCCGGGGGGCGGCCCAGGGCGCGGTGCGCGAGATGCCCGGGCCGACCCGGATGGCCGAAGGAGTCCAGGGTGCGGTGACCCGGGAGGAGGAGTTGCCGATCGCCCGCTTCAGCCAGCTCAGTGTGGAGGAGATCCAGCAGCGGCTGCGCCTGCTGTCCCAGTCGGAGCTGACAGTGATCGAGGGATACGAGCGCACGCACGCCAACCGGCCCCCGGTCCTGGACGCCATCGAGCAGCTACGCGGCCGCGAGCCTTGGTCCGGCTACGACACCATGGCCCCGGGCAAGCTCACCGCCCGGCTGCAGAACGTCTCCGCCGGCGTCGCCCGCCAGGTCCAGGAGTACGAACGGCGCCACCGCCGGCGCCAGGAGGTCATCTCCGCCGCCGAAGCCCGCACCGCCCGGTGAACCAGGCGGGTGAGCGTGCCGCCGCCGGCGGGTGAATGCAGGCAGCACGCTCACCCGGCAGGCCGCGCACGGGGGCATCATGAGCAGGCCCTGGAGCCTCACCCTCACTCAGGCTCCAGGGCTGCTCGCCGGCAGGCTGTCACTCCCCGGCTCGGATCTCGCTACGGCGCGGCTCTACCGCTTCCGCCTTGAACACCTTGACGCACAGCACGCCCTCGCTCAGCGTCGCCCCGATACCTTCGGCGTTGAGCTCGCTGGGCAGGACGGCGCGGTACTCGAACCGGCCGGTGCGCCGCGTGGAGCGGCGCAGGACGCCGGTGCGCTCGCGCTCCTTGCACTCGCCGCTGATGATCTGCGTCGGTTTGCACGCCGCCACGACTGCCGGAATCCTCATCAACACCCGCGCCCGCATCGGCACCGAGGCGTCTGCACCCCGAGCGGTGCGGTGGCGTCGTGCCAGTGACCGGCAGCCGCCGTCAACCGCGGCTGGCTGATCCCCGTGGAGGACCTGCTCGCCGCCGGATCCCGCCTCAACGCCCCCGCCCCGCCCGACGAGAAGGCCGTCGGGGACCAGGCGCCGGCCGCAGTGCAGCGGGACGCCACCGACGACGAGGCGGCGGCCCCGCGGGCCGAGCTGGAGCGGCTGCGGCCCGGGCACGCCCTGGCGCTCGCCGACGAACGCACCGCCCGCGCCCTCGCCGAGGCAAAGGCCCGGCACCTCAAGGCGTGCCTGGAGGAACGCGCCGGCCACCTCGAGGATCTGCAGCGCGCCCTGGCGGCCCCGACCCCGGCTCCGGACCGCGCGGCCATCCCCCCGGCCCGCACCGCCGTTGCCGGCCCCTCGTCGTCCCCGCGCCGGCCCGGCGCCGACGGCGGCCGGGGAGGCTGCGCACGGCGCCGTCTCGGGCGGGTGGCGCCGCTGGTGGCCGGGCCGGGACCGATGCCGTACTGGCTGCGGCACGTTGCGCGGGTTCGGGTGGTGCGCGTCGGCGGGGTTGCCGCGTTCACCCGGTCGCTGAGGTGCCCGGAACGCGGGGAGGGAAGGGGGTGGGCCAGGCGCCCAGGGGGCGGCGTCCGGCCGGATGCGGGGGTGTCGGGGCCGGCTTTGTGGCGGCCGGGACGGCGGCGGTGTCTGTAAGCACTTGTTTTGGCTCCAGTGCACGGAGCTGTTCTGGCTCCACTGCTGGAGTGGAGGGGCGTGTATTGGTGTGATTCACGCTCCCGTAGCAAGGTGATTTGGCTCCACCCAAAGAGGGCACGTCGCGGACCTGCCAGGCCGACCCATCGGCGAACGACGCCGCCTGCGGGACAACCAGTGCGGATGTCGATGGAGCCTCAGTGCTGGATCAGGCCGCCGACCGGGACAGCAGCGACGTGGCCGGTCGCCGGAAGCGTCTGAGCCAGAGCGAGGCCGATGTCGACCAGCGACGACCGGCGCAGGCAAGCGACATCGGGAATCGGAGTCCAGGCCGACTCAGCGATTTCGCCGTTCGGCTCCGGCCGCAGCTGGCCGCCGGTGATACGAACCTGGTAGAAGACGCCGACATTCTGATGCTCCGGTCCCCCGGGGACGGCACGTTCGGCCGCGGGGATCACCCGGGAGTCCACACCCAACAGGCGCTCGACCACCGCGTCGCAGCCGGTCTCCTCAGCCACCTCCCGGATCACCGCGTCGAACGGATCCTCCGCGTGCTCGACCCTGCCGCCCGGAAGGGTCCAGTTGCTCTCGCCCTTCGGCGGCACGTGACGGGAGAGCAGCACCCGCCCGCCCTCGATGCACACGGCGTACGCCGCCAGCCGGAAACTCATCCCCCGCACCTCCCACCGGACCCTATCCCGGTGTCCAAGATCCATTCAGCGCCATGAGCGCAGAGTGGAGCCAGATCAACTTCTTAGCTTGAAATTTAACCTTTGCGGTCTTTGTGCTGATTCCGTTCAGTGATGCTCTCGGGACGTCTGGTCGTTTTGCCGACGTCATGGCGGGTTGCCGGGTGGCGGTTCTTCGATCCACGTGGCCTGCCCGGCCCGGGTGTTGAGGGTTTCGGTGCGCGGGCCGGGCAATGAAGGTGCGGGCGGATGTTCCGGAACCCCCGCCGGACGCGGGCGGGGGTGAGCCGGCCGGGCTCGGCCGGTTTCTCCCAGGGATGGCGGAGGTCGGCGGCGGCATCACGGGTGAGGCGGAGCTGGGTGTGGGCGGCGATGACCAGCCAGGTCCAGTGGTCGGCCGCCTCGGGGCTGCGGAGTTTCGGCCGGGTCCAGCCGAGCGTCTGCTTGATCATTCTGAAGGTGTGCTCCAGATCGAATCTGCGCAAGAACGCCTGCCAGCGCAGGTCGACATCCTCGCTGGTCATGCCGGTCTTCGAGGACCACAGCCAGACGGGCAGCGGGTCCTGGCCGCCGGGCAGGTGGTCGACTTCGAGTCGGATCACAGTGCCCTCGATGAGGGGGAGTTCACCGGTGTGGTCGATCCATGCGCTGCGGGTGGTCAGCTTCGGGTGGAGGCGGTCGAAGGCCATCGCCCGGGCGGTGCCGTACCGGTCGGTGACCTGCACCGTCGCCTGGTCCGGCTCGCCCCAGGTGTCGGGCTTGGCGAAGCGGAACTCCGCACCGTGCTTCAGCAGCAGGCCTCCCTGCCTCGGCTGTGTCCAGGTGGCAGGGACGGGCCTGCGCATCACCCGGTCCGCGCGCATGCGCCCCAGCACCTCCACCGGCAGGCCCTTGAGGAGGTAGGCCATGCGTGGGGCGTCGTAGCCGGCATCGCAGACGACCAGGATGTCCGGGTCGCCGTCCTCCCACTGGCCGCCGTCGATCAGGTCGGCCACCACCCGGCTCACCTGGCGGGCAGTGACCTCGGCGACGTCGTCGTCGGGACCGAGACGGAGCGCGTCCAGGATCTGGCACCACGAGGTGCGTCCTCTCTCCAGAGCGGCGACGAACGAGTACGGCCAGCCCGGGATCAGCTGGTCACTGGAGCGTCCGCTGCGTCCGTAGACGTGGCAGAACAGGCGGTCCGGGCTGCACGGGGCGTCGGGTCGCAGCCAGTGGCTGACGTCGACGGCCAGGACGAGCCGGTTGTCGGCGGCCTTGGGCTGCGGGAGCACGGCCAGCGCACGGCGCAGCCGTGCGGCGTCGATGCGGCCACAGTTCAGCGCGTCGTAGAGCGCGCCGTGTCCGCGACGGTGTTCGGCCAGCAGTGTCAGGTCCACCGGCGAGGTCACCGGCCCGTTCTCGCAGAGCATCGCGTCGCAGAGCTCGAACAGGGTGTCACCGCGCCGGGTCAGGCAGGCGTAGAGGTCCTCCCGGAAGTGTGATGTGAAGTCGAACGCCTCGTGCCGGGCATCGTGATGCAGCAGACTCACCCCTGCGGCCTTCGTATGAGTGTGGTTCGGTGACAGAACGCATGCTCATGCGGAGGCCGTCCGCCTGTCCGGCGAATGCCCAGGTGAGTGACGGTGTCCTACCCGGTGTTCGAGCCCGGACCATAAAGAACAAGCTGAGTACCTGTTTCCGAAATCCGGAAAGGCAGGTCAAAACCACGGGACGAACCGCCCCGGGGGAACTGCGCCGTTCGCTGAACAGTCACGGTGACGGGAACGCGAACGGATCCATCGGGGCAGGCGGTGCACCTGGAACAGGAACCAGGGTCTCCGTGGAGACCCTGGTCCAGGGGCCCGGCTCGGTGGCGTAGATGTCAAGCCTCGTCGGCGGCAGGCCTGCCCTTGCGGGACTTAAGGATCGCACTGCTCAGTGCCATCGACGTGGGCCAGGCGACCATCGTGACGGCGAAAGCGATGGGCCACGCGATGATGAACTGCCTGGGCCATCCGGCCAGCCACTGCATGGACGGTCCCGTGATATTGAGCCGGAACTGACGGGTTTCCCACTGGATCGTGTAGCGGACGTGGCGGGCGGCGAAGTAGCCGCAGACGACGTGGGGCTGCCTCCGGCGCCGGTGCAGGAAGCGGCGGGTCTCGTGGGCGAGAGCGTCGGCTGAGATGGCCCGGGCCGCGTGGACGTGGTGCTTCGGATCGGCGTTCAACAGCTCGTCGGATTCAGCTCGGGGCTGCAGCCGGGCATCAGGTGCAGTTCGACGCGCTCGGCGTGCTCGGCGAGCCAGACCCGGACGGTCTTGCTGCGGTGGACCGGGGGCCGGTCGGCGATCACGTGGACCTTGCGGCCGGCATGCCGGGCGAGGCGGTCGAGGAACGCGCAGAACACCCGTGAGGTGCACCTGCCGGGGAAGACGGTGCACCACAGCGCCCCGCGGGAGGCGACGGCCGACATGAGGGTGACCCTGAAGCGGCGGCCGTTCACCCGCACCAGCGGGGTCACTCCGGCCGGGGCCCACGAGCGTCCCGGCGGGGCGGTGTCCGAGCGCAGACCGCACCGATCGGCCCGGACCGGCTCGGCCTTCTCCCCGCTCGCCCGGGCCCGGATCGCCGGATACTCCTCCTGCAGCCACCGGCTGACCTCGTCGCCCTTCTGCCGGCAGGAGCGGCGGGCGGGCTGCTGCGGGCGAAGCCGTGCCGGCGCAGTCACTTGCCCACACCCCGCTCGGTCATCGACACCCCGCACACCGACCGGATCAGGGTCCGCACCGAGGCGCGGGTCCACAGCACCCCGCTCTGCCCGAGGTCGGCCGGGGTGTCATCCCGCATCGCCTGCAAGACCGCTCCACGGGCGGACTCGTCGACCACCCTCCCTTGCCCGCCCGAGATTCACGCACCGCCGTGAGCGGTGCCTGCCTTCCCCGGTGCGGCAGGCCCGCCACCACGTGCCCACCGGCCGCTCGGAGGCCCCGCACATCTCCGCCGCCTGGCCGTCCGTCCGGATCCGCCCCGACTCCAGCGCACTCACCGCCCGCAGCCGCAGGTCCTCCTGCGCAGCGGGCGGCAGACGCCGCATGTCCCCATCCTCGATCGCGCCCGGTCACCGAGCAGGCAACCCATCAGTTCCGGCTCAATATCGGGCATACCGCATATCTTCGATCCGTCAATGACGGACCCAAAGATCACTACATGGCACCGAATATACATTTAATTGAAGTGGCATTGCGGCTGTCTTAAAATCGATTGCGCGAGCTAGCCCCGGCATGTTGAATACCCGAGTGATCTTCCAGGATTTCGGTGCCTATACAGGTCGCCGATAGAACAGAACAGGGTTGTCCCGCAAATAACCAAGCAGCCTTGCGCTTCTCTGGATTGGCAGGTGCGACGAAGATGGCGAATCCTTTCGACGATGAAGACGGTACTTTCTTTCTACTTACCAATAGCGAGGGGCAGCACTCTCTGTGGCCATCCTTCGCGGAGATTCCGGACGGCTGGCGATCCGTTCACGGTGCAGCTTCCCGACAGTCCTGTCTCGATTATGTCGAGGAACATTGGACTGACATGCGCCCGAAGAGCCTCGTTGAGGCCATGGAAAAGCCTTGATTCCGCGAGCCCTCGCAAGTCCGCAACCCAAAGTCACTGACGCCGACGTGTGACCACCGAACGGCGGCATTTTCACCTCATCTTGTCCGCGCGTGACACGGGTAGATTGTGTGTCATTTCTGGGTTGACGCCGGGAGTCATGCCGTCGGGTTCGACAGCGCTGTCCGTGCGATCTGAGCAGCCATCTGATCTCCGCCCTTCACCGAGAATCCGAACTCCTTTTCTGTCGACTCGTGCCATGAAGGAAGACCATTGCCTGACGAACTGAAGGATGTACAGGTCAACCGCTGGGCCCTGTCACCGACGCAGACTGGCATGTGGCGCGCGTGGGAGGTCGACCCGGCGCGAGCGGTCTTCCGTGGCGGCGAGTACATCGAGATCCACGGTCCGGTGGACCGAATTCTCTTCGAGGCGGCGCTCCAACAAGTCGTCCGTGAGGCGGATACGCTGCATGTCCGGTTCGGCGTGGACAACGGGGAACCGTGGCAGACCGTGGGCGCCACCCCCGCGTGGTCGATGGACTTCGTGGACGTCAGTTCTGAACCCGAGCCACGCGCAGCCGCGGAGCGGGTGATGCGGCAGGAACTGTCCGTATCTCTCGACCTGTACAAGGACCGCTTATTCGGTCACATGCTCTTCCGCGTGGCCGCCGACCGGTACTTCTGGTTCCACCACCAGCACCATCTCGTGATGGACGGGGCATCCACGACGCTGATCGTCCGCCGGGTGGCGGAGCTCTACACCGCGCTGGTGGAGGACCGGCCCCTTAACGAGACCCCGTTCGGTTCGGTCCAGGACCTCTTGGAGGAAGATGTTGCCTACCGCCGGTCATCTCAGTACGCCGACGACGGTCGGTACTGGCGCGAGCGATTTGCGGACAATCCCACGCCCACGCAGTTGTCCAGCCATGCCGGGTCAGGTCCGGCCGAGCCGCTGCGCCACACCGGCTACCTGGCCCCTCACGCGACCGAGGCGGTGCGGGCGGCCCTGAGCCGTACCGGCGCGCGGCTGTCACGGCTGGCCATCGCGGCGATGGCGGGATACGTCCACCGCCTGACGGGCAACCGGGACGTGGTCCTGTCGATGGCGGTGACCGCTCGGACCACGCCCCTCGCCCGCACCACACCGGGCATGCGCACCAACGTCCTTCCGCTGCGCCTGGACCTGCGGCCGAGCATGACCGGTGCCGAGCTCCTCGCGAACACGACGGACGGCATCCGGGAACTGCTCGCCCACCAGCGTTACTGGGGTGATCAACTCGGCCAGGAACTCGGCCGGCCGGTGGGGTTCGGACCGTCGGTCAACGTGTGGCCATTCAACTACGACCTCACCTTCGGTGGCTTCCGCACCACCACGCACAACATGTCCATGAGACACGTCGAGGACCTGTTGCTGTCCGTGTACGACCGGTCGGACGGCAACCCGCTGCGGATCGACCTCGACGGCAACACCGCCCGTCACAGTCCTGAAGAGCTGCGGACCCACCACGATCATTTCCTCGTCTTCCTGGAACACCTGGCGGCGTCGATCGCCACGGGCGACGGCCCGATCGGCGGCATCGACCTTCTGGGGCCCACGCGTCGCCGCCAGGTCCTGGAGCAGTGGAACGACACCGCCCACGACCTCCCCACCGCCCACCTCGCGGATCTCTTCGAAGCGAGGGCACATCAGGCACCGGACGCGATTGCCGTGCGCCACGGCGCCTCCACGGTGACGTACCGCGAACTCAACGAGCGGGCCAACCGCCTGGCGCACCGGCTGATCGCGCGCGGCGTCGGACCGGAGCAGGTGGTGGCGCTCGCACTGCCCCGTTCGCCCGGACTCCTCGTGGCGATGCTGGCCACCCTCAAGGCGGGCTCGGCCTACCTCGCGGTGGACCCGGAGTACCCGGCGGGCCGCGTCGCCTTCATCCTCGACGACGCACGGCCCGTGTGCCTGCTCACCACCGAAGAGATCCGCGGCACGCTGCCCGACCACGCGATTCCGGAACTGGTCCTGGATCCCGCCGACGCCCCCGACGACCGGGACGGGCGCCCGATGACGGACCCGACCGACGCCGACCGGACGCACGCGGTCTCCCTCCTGAACGCCGCCTACGTCATCTACACCTCGGGATCGACCGGTGTCCCGAAGGCCGTCACGGTCACCCACGCCGGTGTGCCCAGCCTGGCGTCCCTGCGCGAACAGCTCTGCATGGACGAAACCTCCGAGGTGCTGCAGTTCCTGTCGCCGAGCTTCGACGGGATGTTCTGGGAGGTCTTCATCACGCTGCTGGCGGGCGCCACGGTGTCGCTGGCGCTGGCAGGCCGTGAACTGGTGGGACCGGTCCTAGGCGAACTGGTGCGTGAGCAGGGCATCACCCATGTCGCGCTGCCGCCGTCGATGCTCGCCGAGCTGCCCGCGGACTCGCTGCCCACGGGCATCACGCTGGTGGTGGCCAGCGAGGCATGCCCCCTGAGCTCGTCCAGCGGTGGTCGAAGGACCGGCTCATGCTCAACTCCTACGGGCCGAGCGAGATGACCGTCTGCGCCACGCTCAGCGATCCCCTGCGAGGGCGCGTCGTCCCGCCGATCGGCAAGCCCATAGCCAACGCCCAGGTCTTCGTGCTCGACGCGGCGCTGCAGCCGGTCCCGCCGGGCACCGTCGGTGAGCTCTACCTCTCGGGACCAGGCCTGGCCCGCGGCTACCTCCAGCGGCCCGGCACGACCGCCGCCCGGTTCGTCGCCAACCCCTTCGGGAAGCCCGGGACCCGGATGTACCGCACGGGTGACCTGGCCCGCTGGCGGCACGACGGCAACCTGGAGTTCGTCGGACGTGCCGACCGGCAGGTCAAGCTGCGCGGATTCCGGGTCGAACTGGACGAGGTCGAAACGGTCATCACCCGGCTGAACGCCGTCGCCCAGGCGGCCGTCGTGGTGCACACAGCACCGTCCGGCCATGAGCACATGGTGGCCTACGTGGTGCCCGCACCGGGCGCGGTCGTCGACGTGGGCCAGGTTCGCGCCGTCGTCGCCGACGCGCTGCCGTCCTACATGGTGCCGTCCGGAGTCGTGACGATGGACGTCCTGCCACGCACCCCCAACGGCAAGCTCGACCGGGACGCGCTGCCCGCTCCAGTACCGGAGCGCTCGCCGGACTCCCGGGTGGCGCCCCGCAACGACCGCGAGAAAGCGCTGTGCGGCCTGTTTGCCAAGGTTCTCGGGATACCCGAGGTCGGCGTCGACGACAACTTCTTCGACCTGGGCGGCCATTCGCTGCTGGCCGCCCGGCTGGTCACCGCCATTCGCTCGGAGCTGGGGGAGGAGGTGCGGGTCGCGACGGTCTTCGACATGCCGACCGCCGCCGCCCTCGCCCGGTGTCTGGGTGCCGACGGACCGGGCCGGACCGCGCTCCGCCCCTCACCGCACGAAGGACCGGTGCCGCTGTCCGCGGCCCAGCGACAGCTATGGCTCCAGCACCAGCTGGAAGGGCCGAGCGCCACCTACAACACGCCCCTGGTCCTGCGGCTTTCCGGAGAGCTCGACGTCGAGGCGCTCCGGGCCGCGCTGGCCGACCTGGTGACGCGTCACGAGACGCTGCGCACGGTCGTCTGCGAGGCCGACGGCGCCGCCCACCAAGTTGTCCTGGGCCCCGCCGGAGCACGCCCCGAACTGACCGTCGTGCCCGCCGAGGAGTCCCGGATGCCCGCCCTGCTGGCGGACGCGGTCCGGTACCCGTTCGACCTGTCCGCGGAACCGCCCGTAAGGGCCACTCTCTTCGTGCTCGGCCCGGCCGAGCACGTCTTCCTCCTGCTGCCGCACCACATCGCGTGCGACGAACTCTCGCTGCGGCCACTGGCCCGGGACCTGGCAACGGCGTACGAGGCGCGCGTCGCCGGCGGCGCCCCGTCGTGGCAGCCGCTGCCGGTCTCCTACAGCGACTACACGCTCTGGCAGAAGCGCAGGCTGGGCAGCGCCTCGGACCCCGACAGCCGCCTCGCCCGGCACCTCGCGTACTGGACCACCGCACTCGCCGGCCTTCCCGACGAACTCGGCCTGCCCTTCGACCGTCAGCGGCCCGCCGTGGCCACCCACCGCGGCGCCGCCGTGCCGGTACGGATCAACGAACCGACCCACCAGGCACTGGCACGCCTCGCCAAGGACGGCCGGACCAGCGTCTTCATGGTCCTGCAGGCGGCGTTCGCGGCTCTGCTCACCAGAATGGGCGCGGGCACCGACATCCCGATCGGCAGCCCTGTCGCGGGCCGGGACGAGCAGGCCCTCGACGACCTGGTCGGCTGCTTCGTCAACACGGTGGTGCTGCGGACCGACACCTCCCAGGACCCCACCTTCCGCGAGCTGCTGGCCCGCGTACGCGCCGCCGACCTGGCCGCCTACAACCACCAGGACGTGCCGTTCGACCACGTGGTGGAGGCGCTCAGCCCCCGGCGCTCCCTGGCGCGGCAGGCACTGTTCCAGGTCATGCTGGCCTTCCAGACCGGCGTGGACCCGGACTTCACCATGCCGGGCCTTAGCACCACCCTGGAGCCGGTAGGCCTCGGGGCGGCCAAGTTCGACCTCTCGCTCAACCTGAGCGAGTCGACCGCAGGCGGACAGGCCAGCGGCATCAGCGGCGTGCTGAACTACAGCACGGACCTGTTCACCCCGCACACTGCCGAAGCGCTGGTACAGCGTCTGGGACGGGTGCTGTCGGCGATGGCGGAGAACCCCGACCAGCGCCTGTCCGCGCCGGACCTGCTCAGCGACGAGGAGCGTGCCGCGCTCTCGGCGCCGTGGGCTCCGGCCGTGTCCGAACCCGCCACCATCGTCGAGCGTCTCGAGCGGCAGGTGCGGCGTGCCCCCGGCGAGACGGCCGTGCGCTCCGGCGGGACGACGATCACCTACGCGCAACTGAACGCACAGGCCAACCGGCTGGCGCGTTGGCTGATCGAACGCGGCGCCGGACCGGAGCGGTACGTGGCTGTCAGCCTGCCGCGCTCGGCCGATCTGGTGGTGGCCATCCTCGCCGTCGTGAAGACGGGCGCCGCCTACGTGCCGATCGACCCGGAGAACCCCGCCGAGCGCACCGCCTACATCACCCGGGACGCGGGTCCCTGCTGGATGCTCGACCGGCTGCCCGACGATCTGGCATCGTGGCCCGAGCACGACGTGACCGACGAGGATCGGACCCGACCGCTGCTGCCCGCCCATCCCGCGTACGTCATCTACACCTCTGGCTCGACGGGGCAGCCCAAGGGCGTGGCGGTGTCGCACCACAACGTCGTGCGCCTCTTCGAGGCGACCAGCGAGCAGTTCGGCTTCGGCCCCGACGACGTGTGGGCGCTGTTCCACTCCTACGCGTTCGACGTCTCGGTGTGGGAGCTATGGGGCGCGCTCCTGCACGGCGGCCGCCTCGTGGTCGTGTCGTACGAGACGTCGAGGTCGCCGGACGACTTTCTCGAACTGGTGGCGACCGAAGGCGTCACCGTACTGAACCAGACCCCCTCGGCCTTCCCCAGTTCATCGCGGCGGACGCCGCGCATCCCGAGTGGAGCGCGGCCCTGCGACTCCGCTTCGTGATCTTCGCGGGCGAGGCGCTGGACCCGGGGCGCCTGCGCGCGTGGTACGAGCGGCACGCCGACAACGCACCGACCCTCGTCAACATGTACGGGATCACCGAGACCACCGTGCACGTCACCCACCTCGCCCTGGAGCGCGGGCACGCCGACGAGCCCTACGGCAGCCCCATCGGCACGCCGCTCGCCGATCTGCGCGGGTACGTCCTGGACGAGTGGCTACGACCGGTTCCGTCCGGGCTGGCAGGCGAGCTGTACGTGGCGGGTCCCGGATTGGCACGGGGATACATCTCCCGGCCGGGGCTGACGGCGGGGCGTTTCGTGGCGGATCCGTTCGGTGTTCCGGGAACACGGATGTACCGCAGCGGGGACCTGGTGCGCAGGCGCGCCGACGGCACCCTGGAATTCCTCGGCCGGGCCGACGACCAGGTCAAGGTGCGCGGATTCCGAATCGAGCTCGGCGAGATCGAGTCCGCGCTGGTCCGGCACCCCGCCGTCGCCCAGGCAGCCGGGGTGGTCCGTGAGGACCACCCCGGCGACCAGCGCCTGGCCGCCTACGTCGTGCCGGCGGGCGAGCGGCGCGTGACCGGTGAGCAGCTGCGCGAGTTCGCCGCCCAGTGGCTGCCGACCCACATGGTGCCCGGCGCGATCGTCACCCTCGACGCGCTGCCGTTGACGGTGAACGGGAAACTGGACCGCCGGGCACTGCCCGCTCCGGAACTGCGAGACCTCAGTGAGGGACGAGCCCCGCGCACACCTCGCGAAGCGGTCCTGTGCGGGCTGTTCGCCGAGATCCTGGGCTCGCCCGCCGTGAGCATCGACGACGACTTCTTTGCGCTGGGCGGGCACTCGCTGCTGGCCACCCGGCTGGTCGGCCGGGTGCGCGCCGAACTGGGCGTGGACCTGCCGATACGAGCCGTGTTCGAGGCGTCGTCCGTCCACCGGTTGGTCCGCCGACTCGACGAGGCCCGGCCCCCCCGGCCCGTCCTGCGGCGCCGGGAGCTGCCCGACCGGATGCCGCTGTCGTACGCCCAGCGCCGCCTGTGGTTCCTGAGCCGGATGGAGGGACCGTCGGCGACGTACAACATGCCGCTGGTGCTGCGGCTGTCCGGGGCTGTGGACGTCACCGCCATGCGGGCGGCCCTGCGTGACGTGGCACAGCGGCACGAGACCCTGCGCACGGTCTTCGGCGACCACGACGGAGAGCCGTACCAGGAGCTGCGTCCGGCCTGCGCGATCGACCTGCCGGTCATCGACGTCGCGGAGACCGAGCTGATCGCGGCACTCGAGGGCGAGGTGCGGAGCGGATTCGACCTTTCCGCGGAACTCCCCCTGCGCGCACGGCTGTTCGCCCTGCCGGGCAGGGGCCACGTGCTGACTCTGGTGCTGCACCATATCGCCGCCGACGGCTGGTCGGTCGCCGTGCTCGGGCAGGACCTGGCCACGGCGTATGCCGCGCGCCGGGCGGGACGGGTACCGTCCTGGCCGGCCCACGTCCGGTACGCCGACTACGCCACCTGGCAGCGTGAACTGCTCGGCGACCCCGAGGACCAGGACAGCGAGATCGCCGCGCAGACCGCCTACTGGGCGGACGCGCTGGCAGGGATCCCGAAATCCCTGCGACTGCCGACGGACCGGCCGCGCCCGGCCGTGGCCAGCCACCGCGGCGCGTCGTTCACGTTCGACATCGACGCCGCCACGCACCGGGCGCTCGGTGAACTGGCGCTGAGCCACCGGGTCACCCCGTTCATGGTGGTGCAGGCAGCACTGGCGGCACTGCTCACGAGGCTGGGGGCCGGAACGGACATCCCCCTCGGCATCCCCATCGCCGGCCGTGGCGACGGTGCCTTGAACGACGCCGTGGGATGCTTCGTCAACACCCTGGTCCTGCGCACGGACACCTCGGACAACCCGACCTTCACCCAGTTGCTCGACCGGGTGAAGGAGACGAGCCTCGCCGCCTACGCGCACCAGGACGTGCCGTTCGAGCACCTGGTCGAACAGCTCAACCCGGCCCGGTCACTCGCCAGTCACCCGCTTTTCCAGGTCATGCTGGCCTTCCAGAACAACCCGACCGGACGCTTCGACCTCACCGGTCTGACCGTGAAACGGCACCACCTGGACGCCGGAGTGGCCAAGTTCGACCTCTCGTTCGCCTTCCGCGAGCGCCACGAGGGCGAGCCCGAGGGGATCCTCGGCGCGGTGGAGTACGCCACCGACCTGTTCGACCGCGGGACGGTCGAGCGGATCGTGGCCCAGTTGCTGCGCTTCCTCGGCGCCGTGATCGCCGACCCGGGCACACCCATCGGGCACGTCGAGGTGATGACCCCGGACGAAACGCACACGGTGCTTCAGCGGTGGAACGACACCACCCACCCGGACCCGGTGCCGTCCCTGCCCGAGGCCTTCTCCCGGCAGGCGGCGCGCACCCCGGAACGGACCGCCGTCACCCAGGGCGAAGTCGCGCTCTCGTACGCCGAACTCGACGCCCGGGTGAACCGTCTGGCGCGCTTCCTCGTCGACCGCGGCGCCGGGCCCGAGCGTTTCGTCGCCGTGCTCCTGCCCCGGTCGCCCGAACTAATCGTCGCCGTACTGGCCGTCGCCCGCAGCGGCGCGGCCTTCGTACCGATAGACCTCGACCAGCCCGCCGAGCGCGTCGCGTTCACCACGCGGGACTCCGCCGCCGTCTTCGGCCTCACCACCGTCGGGACCGCACGGGACGTCCCCCTGCCACCGGACGTCCCATGGATCGCGCTGGACGACGAGGACACGTGTGCGGCCGTGGCCGGGTACGACGGCACCGCCCTGCCCACCGTGCCCCCGCAGCGCACGCCCGCCTACGCCATCTACACGTCGGGCTCGACCGGCCGCCCCAAGGGCGTCGTCGTCGAACACCGTTCCCTGGCCGGCTGACCTCGCGTGGGCCGGTCACACGTACCCCGGTGCGGCCGGCACCGCCCTCCTGCACTCGCCGGTCTCCTTCGACCTCACCCTCACCACCCTGCTGCTGCCCCTGACCGTCGGCGGCCGCGTCTGCGTGGCGGACCTGGACGACGCGGCCCCGCCGCGGGAGGAGATCACCTTCTGCAAGATCACTCCCAGCCACCTCCCGTTGCTCGCCGCGCTGCCCGACGCCTTCGCGCCGACGGAGGACCTCGTCATCGGCGGTGAACAACTGCTGGGCGAGGAGCTGGGGGAGTGGCGCCGCCGCCACCCGGGCGTCACGGTGGTCAACGAGTACGGGCCCACCGAGGCCACGGTCGGCACGGTGGCGCACCGGATCACCCCCGGGGACACCCTCGGCGGCGGGGCCGTGCCCGTGGGCCGGCCCATCCGGAACACCGGCGTCTACCTTCTCGACGAGTTTCTGCGTCCGGTGCCCCCCGGTGTCGTCGGCGAGATGTACCTCGCCGGCGCCGCTCTGGCCCGTGGCTACCTCGGCAGGCCCGGTATGACAGCCGAGCGCTTCGTCGCCGACCCGTACGCCTCCTCGGCCGGGCAGGCCGAGGGAGCGCGCATGTACCGCACCGGAGACCTGGCCCGCTGGCGGGCCGACGGCGTGCTGGAATACGCCGGACGGTCGGACGAGCAGGTCAAGATCCGCGGCCACCGCGTCGAACTCGGGGAGATCGAGGCCCGGATCACCGCGGACCCGCAGGTCCGCACCGCGACCGTCACACTCCGAGATGTCGCGCCGGGCGACCGGCGTCTAGTCGCCTACGTCGTACCGAGCGCACCGGACGTCTACGATCCGGCCGCCCTGCGCGACACCCTGGCCAAGTCCCTGCCCGCCTACATGGTGCCGGCGGCGTTCGTCACACTGGACGCCCTGCCCCTGACCGCGAGTGGAAAGGTGGACCGCCGGGCACTGCCCAGCCCCGAGTTCCGTCCGGCCGCCGCATCGCGCGCGCCGCGCACCCCTCGCGAACGCACGGTGTGCCAGCTGTTCGCCCAGGTCCTGGGTGTGCCCGAGGTCGGCATCGACGACGACTTCTTCGCGCTGGGCGGCCATTCGCTGCTGGCCACCCGGCTGGTCAGCCGGATCCGCTCGGTCCTGGGCGCGGAACTGCCGCTGCGTGCCCTGTTCGAGGCGCCCACCGTGGAGCGACTCACCCGCCTGCTCGACACAGAGGACACGGCGGCCGCCGGACGCCCCGCACTGGTACCGGCCGAACGGCCGGAGGAGATCCCGCTGTCCCCCGCGCAGAGCCGCCTGTGGTTCCTCAGCCGTCTCGAGGAGGGCGGGGCCACCTACAACATCCCGCTCACGCTGAGGCTGACCGGCCCACTGGACCGCCGTGCGCTGGCCGCCGCGCTGCGCGACGTGATCGGCCGCCACGAGTCGCTGCGCACCGTCTTCCCGGAACGCCGCGGTGTGCCCCGGCAGATGATCCTGGACGTGGCGTCGGCGTGGCAGGGCCTGCCGGAGGTTGCGTGCGGCGTCGACGAGCTGCCCGAGACGCTGGCGAAGGCCGTGAGCCACTCCTTCGACATCACCACAGAACTCCCGCTGAGCCCCCGGCTGTTCGTCCTCGGCCCCGACGACCACGTACTCCTCCTGCTACTGCACCACATCGCGGGTGACGGCTGGTCGATGGCTCCCCTCACCCAGGACCTCGCCCACGCCTACACGGCCCGCCGGGCCGGTGCCGCCCCCGACTGGCGGCCGCTGCCGGTCCAGTACGCCGACTACACCCTCTGGCAGCGCCGGATCCTGGGCGACGAGCAGGACGCCGACAGTGTGCTCGGCCGCCAGCTCGACTTCTGGCTGCGTATGCTCGACGGCCTTCCCGACCACCTGAAGCTGCCCACGGACCGCCCGCGCCCGGCCGTCGCCAGCCGCCGCGGCGAAGTCGCCGCCGCACGGCTCGACGCCGCGCTGCACCGGCGCGTCGTCGACCTGGCGCAGGAGACCGGCACCACCGTCTTCATGGTGCTGCAGGCCGGCCTGGTGGCACTGCTGAACCGGCTGGGCACCGGCGACGACATCCCCGTCGGCACCCCGGTCGCCGGGCGTACGGACGAGGCGCTGGACGAGCTGGTCGGCTTCTTCGTCAACACGCTGGTGCTGCGCACCGATGCCTCGGGCGACCCCACGTTCTCCGAACTGCTTGCCCGGGTACGGGAGACGGACCTCGCCGCCTACGCACACCAGGACGTGCCGTTCGAACGGGTCGTGGAGGAGGTCAACCCGCCCCGCTCGCTGGCCCGGCACCCCTTGTACCAGGTGGCCCTCGCCCTGCAGAACACGGCCACGGCGGGCGCCGAGGGGTTCGCCGGTCTCGACACCACCGTCATGCCGGTCGGTACCGGCGGGGCCAAGTTCGACCTGGCCGCCGCCTTCACCGAGACTCACGGCGCCGACGGCGCCCCCGACGGTATCCATGCCTTCCTGGAGTACGCCACCGACCTGTTCGACGCCGACGGTGCGGAACGGCTCCTCGCCCGACTGATCGCGCTGCTGGACGCCGTCACCGCCGACCCGGACCGGCCGATCGGCCTGGCCGACATCCTCACCCGCGAGGAACGCCGGTGGATCCTGCACGACTGGAACGGCACCGCCGCCGAGCGGCCCGCCGACCGGCTCACCCACGAGATGGTCGCCGCGCACGCGGCCGGCACGCCCGACGCCACCGCGGTCGTACACCAGGGCAGGCCGCTGAGCTACGCGGAGCTGGACACCCGTGCCAATCGGCTGGCGCACCGACTGGCCGCGGTCGGTGCCGGGCCCGGCACCGTCGTCGGCGTCTGCCTGGAAGGCCCCGAGGCGGTGGTGGCCCTGCTGGCCGTCCTCAAGACGGGCGCGGCCTGCGTCCCCCTGGACCCCGCCGGCCCCGACGAGCGCCGGCAGGCGATCCTCGCCGACGCGGCCGCCCCGGTGGTGGTGACCCGGCAGAACCTCGCCCACCTCTTCGGAGCGCAGACCCGCGCTCTACTCGTGGACGACCCGGCCGAGCAGGCGGCCCTCGCCGCGATGCCCGGCACCACCCCGGCCGTCACCGTCGGCCCCCGTGACGCGGCGTACGTCCTGTACACCTCCGGCTCCGCCGCCACGCCCAAGGGCGTGGTAGTCGAACACCGCGGCCTGCTGGACCTGTGCCTGTGGCACAACAAGCACCACGCGGTCACCCCCGAGGACCGGGCGAGCCTGCTCGCCCCTCCGGGCTTCGACGCCGCCGTGTGGGAGCTGTGGCCCTATGTGTACGCCGGCGCCTCGGTCCACCTGCCCGACCCGGACGCCGTGGACGATCCCGCCGCTCTGGCGCAGTGGTGCGTTGCCGCAGGCGTGACCGTCTGCCTGCTGCCCACACCCCGACTGCGGGCCCTGCTGGACGAACCGGCCCTCGCCGCCTCGTCCCTGCGAGCGGTGCTGGCCGGCGGGGACACGCTCGGCCGCAGGCCCCGGCCCGGACTGCCCTTCCGGGTGGTCAACCACTACGGACCCGCCGAGCTCTCCGTCGTCGCCCTGTCCGGGGACGTGACGCCGGGCGACGCCGAGGTGCTGCCCCCGGTCGGTACACCGGTGGACAACACCCGGGCTTACGTGCTGGACGCACGGCTCGCCCCGGTACCGCCCGGGGTCGTCGGCGAGCTGTACCTGGCCGGCGAGGGACTGGCGCGCGGCTATCTCGGCCGGCCGGGGCTCACCGCGGAACGCTTTGTGGCGGACCCCTTCGGGCACCTCGTCGGTGAGCCCGGCAGTCGGATGTACCGCACCGGGGACCTGGCACGCCGACGCGCGGACGGCCGCCTCGATGTCGTCGGCCGCGCCGACGACGAGACCGTGATCCGGGGTGCCCGTGTCGAGACCGGCGAGATCGAGGTGGTCCTCGCCACCCACCCGGACGTGGACCAGGCCGTCGTCCTTGTCCACGACGACGGGCCGGGCGGCCGGCAGCTCGTCGCGCACCTCGTGCCGAGGCGCGGCCGTTCGGCAGAATGGGAGGACGTGCGTCGATTCGCCGCGGAACTCCTGCCCGACTACGCGGTGCCCGACCGTGCCGTGGTGCACGACATCCTGCCGCTCGACCCGAACGGCAGGGTCGACCGGCCGCAACTGCGCCTGCCGGCCCCGAGTCCGTGGCGACCGGCTCCGCGCGGACACCGGAAGAGGCCGTGCTGTGCGAGATCGTCGCCGAGCTGCTGAACCTGCCCGAAGCGAAGGCCGACGACAACTTCTTCCTCCTGGGCGGGGACAGCATCGTCTCGATCCAGCTCGTGAGCCGGGCCCGGGAACGCGGGCTGGTTCTCACACCCCGTGACGTCTTCGAACAGAAGACCATGGCAGACCTCGCCCGGGTGGCGGGCACGACACCCTCCGAAACGGTGGACGAGTCCACCGAGGCGGGCATCGGGCCGGTGCCCCTGACACCGGTCATGCGCTGGCTGGAAGACCTCGGCGGCCCGGTGGACGGCTTCAACCAGGCGGTGCTGGTCCGGGTCCCGGCCGGGGCCCGGCACCACCACCTGACCACGGCGCTGCAGGCGGTGCTCGACCACCACGACGCGCTGCGGATGCGCCTGGACCGGCCCACCGGAGCGCCGTGGCAGCTGGAGGTCCGGCCTCCGGGCGCTGTGCGGGCCGGGGAACAGCTGCGCCAGGTCGACGTGGTCGGCCTCGACGAGCCCGAACTGACCCGGCGCATCACCGAGGAGGGTGAGCTGGCGCGGCGCCGGCTCTCACCCGCCGACGGTGTGATGACGCAGTGCGTCCTCTTCGACGCCGGGCCGGGGCAGGCCGCGCGGCTGCTCCTCGTCGCCCACCACCTTGTCGTCGACGGTGTCTCCTGGCGGATCCTGCTGTCCGACCTCGCCGCCGCGTGGGAACACGCCGTGACGGGTCGCACACCGGAACTGCCGCCGGTCGGCACCTCGTTCCGGCGATGGGCACAACGCCTGGCGGACCTCGCCGACGACCCCGCGAGGCTCGACGAGCTCGCGTACTGGGAAGCCGCGCTGCCCCAGCGCCAGGTGCCGTTGGGCGCCACCCCGGATGCCGGCCGTGACACCATGGGCACGGCCCGCCGACTGCGGATGACACTGCCCGCCCACCGGACCTCCCCGCTCCTCACCCATGTGCCCATGGTGGTGAACGGCCAGGTCAACGATGTACTCCTCACCGGCCTGGCTCTCGCGGTGACCACCTGGCAACGGCGCCGCGGTCACGACGACACCAGCGACGTGGTGGTCGACCTCGAGAGCCACGGCAGGCAGGAGACGCCCGGCACCGATCTCTCGCGCACCGTCGGCTGGTTCACCAGCATGTACCCGGTCCGTCTGGCTCCGGGCACCGTGACCTCCGGGGAGTTGCGCGTCGGCGGCCCCGGGGTCGGCCGGGCGCTCAAGCGGATCAAGGAACAGCTGCGGGCACTGCCGGACAACGGCACCGGTTTCGGGCTGCTGCGCCATCTGCACCCGGAGGGCCGCGCCCGGCTCGGCGCGCTGCCCCGCCCGCAGCTCGGCTTCAACTACCTGGGACGGGTCACGGTCGCTCCCGATCAGGACTGGTCCTTCGTCACCACCGCCGGACCGGTCGTGGCAGGCGCCGACCCGGACGTGCCTCTGTCGCACACCCTGGAACTCACGGCGACCTGCCTGGACGGCGCGGAGGGCCCCGAACTCGTCGCCACCTGGACCTGGGCGCCCACATGCCTGTCGGAACAGGACGTACGCGAGCTAGCCGAACTCTGGTTCAGCTCCCTCGACGCCCTGGTGGGATACGCCGAGCAGCAGAAGACCGGTAGTCGGTCACCCTCTGACCTGCCGCTGGTGACACTGAGCCAGAGCGAACTCGACGACCTGGAGGCGCAGTGGGAGTTCTGAGGCCCTCCGGCGCGGCGATCGGTCTACCCGGCAGCGGCCAGGCCAGCGGTGGTCAGGCCGGTGGTGGGCGCGTTCACCAGCACGGCCATGTTTCCCGACGGATGCACGTTCTCGTACATCATCTGGTGGGCCTTGCCGATGTCCTCGAACCCGCCGCACCAGGACAGACAGGGGTCCAGCTGCCCCCGGGCCGCGAGTTCCACGACGTCATGGCACTGCCTGGTGTTGGCGAAGTGCGAACCCTGCAGGCGCTTCTGGCGCATCCACAAGTACCGGAGATCGAGATCGCCGTTGTAGCCGCTGGTGCCACCGCACGTCACCACCATGCCCGCGGTGTCACAGACGAACATGGAGGTCGGAAGGGTGTCCTGACCGGTGTGCTCGAAGACGATCCGGGGGGCCCGCTTCTCGCCGAGGATCTCCCAGATCCGTCGTCCGAACGCCTGGACGCCCTTGGCCCAGGCCGCCATCGCCTCCACGTCGTCGTGGTCCGGCATGCGTCCCCAGTGGTCGAACTCGGTCCGGTTGATCACTCCCTTCGCACCCATCCGCAGGCAGTGCTCGCCGCGCTCGTCCGTCGACACGACCGCGATGGGCAGCCCTCCCTTCAGGGCGGTGATCTGGATGGCCATCGAGCCGAGCCCTCCGGCGCCTCCCCAGATGAGGACCGGGTCCCCGATGCGGACGGTGTGCGGTTCCCAGCCGCACAGTTGCCGGTAGGCGGTTGCCGCGGTGGCGATGAAGCAGCCGGCCTCCTCCCAGGTCATCCTGGACGGCTTGGGGTGGCACTGGTACTCGTCGACCAGGGCGAACTGGGCGAGGGAACCGTAGTTCGTCTCGTATCCCCAGGCTCTCTGGGTGACGGAGGTCATGGGGTCCGCGCCGAGCCGGACGTCCCGTGCGGTCTCGTCCCACTGGCAGCTGGAGAGAGTGACCTCGTCGCCGACCTTCACCTGCTCCACGTCCGGGCCCACCGCCCAGACCACCCCCGCACCCTCCGACCCGCCTATGTGGAAGTCCTCCGTGGCACCCTGGCGTCGGCGCATGGCGATGACATCGATGGGTTCACCGAGCGAGGTCCACACGCCGTTGTAGTTGATGCCCGCGGCCATGACGTACACGAGCACCTGGCCGCGTCCCACGGGCGGAACGTCGACGACCTCGGTACGGATGGCACTCGCAGGCGTACCGAAGCGGTCCTGCCGAACGGTCGATGCGTACATCTTCTCCGGCACCCGGCCCAGAGGCGGCATTTCACCAAGTTCGTACAGCGTCTTCATTGCGATTGCTCCTCGGTTCCCGTTCATTCGGCGTCTGCGGGACGCGCCCGCAACGTATCCGGTGGAACGGGTAGACGTGCTGCACGCCCGCTGTACGAGGCGGTGGCCTCATGACAGGCACGACGTACGTCGATCTTCTCGGGCAGCTGAGTGTGCGCCACGACGACCGGCCCGTGTCCATCCGGTCCCTGAAACAGCGGCACCTCCTGGCCACTCTCGCGCTCCATGCCGGCCAGGTGGTCTCGCACGAGAAGATCATCGACGCGCTGTGGGGCGAGAATCCGCCCGCGACCAGCCTCGCCCTGGTGCACACCTATGTGGCGCGTCTGCGCAAGGCCCTTCAGCCGGGCTGTGACAGCTTCCGTGCCGACAGCGCGTCCCCGAGCCTGATCCGCCACACAGGCACCGGATACCGTCTCGACCTCGGCACGGACCAGGTGGACCTGCTCCGGTTCCTCGACCTGGCGGCCAAGGCGCACGAAGAACACGCGACGCGGAACGCGGAACGAGCCGAGGAGCTCTTCCACGAGGCACTTCGGATATGGCGCGGAAGCGTCCTCGCGGACCTGGACCATCGTCTGGGGCAGGATCCGGTGGTCCTCAACGCGGTCCATCTCCGTCTCACCAGCACCCTGGCGTACGCCGACCTCGCCCTGGAGAGAGGGCACTTCCACGAGGTGGTGCCGCAGCTGCAGTCGGTCACGCCCGAGGAACCGCTCCACGAAGGGCTGCACGCGCGCCTGATGCTCGCCCTGGCGGAGCCGGCCAGCAGGCGGCCGCGCTCGACCTGTTCACCACCTTGCGCAAGCGGCTCTCCGAAACCCTCGGAATCGACCCCGGCCCGGAGATCGAGGCAGCACAGCTGCGTGTGCTGCGCCAGGATCTCCCCTTCTCGGGCGCGTGCGGGCCGCGCACGGCTCCATGGAAACCCCCGGTCCCGGCCCAGCTGCCCCTGAACATCGCCGGATTCACCGGACGTGCGGAACCGATACGGCAGCTGGACCGGCTCCGCGCGGCGAGCGGCGCCCCCGCGTCGGGCCTGGCGATCGCCGCCATCACCGGCCCGGCGGGGGCCGGCAAGACGGCGCTAGCCGTGCGCTGGGGCCACCAGGCCCAGATCCACTTTCCCGACGGCCAGCTCTACGCCGATCTGCGCGGAGTCCCCCGTCCGCTCCCCGCACCACCACCGAGACCCTGTCGATGTTTCTGCGAGCACTCGGGGTTCCTCCCGAGGCGGTGCCCGACGACGAGGACGAGCAGGCAGCCCTCTACCGGTCGATGCTCGCCCACCGCAGGATCCTCGTGGTGCTGGACAACGTTGCTTCCTCCCATCAGGTCCGCCCGCTGCTCCCCGCCGGACGGCACTGCATGGTCGTGGTCACCAGCCGCACCGAACCGACCGGACTGATCGCGCTGGAAGGGGCCCAGCCGATCCGCCTGGGTGCTTTCACCCCGCAGGAGAGCTCTGTCCTGATCAGACGGCTGATGCACGGCGACCCAGCCGGGGCGGGGACCGGGCCGGGCGCCGAGCTCGGGCAGCTGAGCGGACACCTGCCGCTGGCACTGCGCCTGGCAGTCACCGACATCGACCGCCGCTGCGTCGTCAGCTGTTCCGCGGCGGCGGCCACCGCACCGAGGACCAGGCACCCCGCGCTCACATCGCGCCCCAGGACGACACCGGCGCAGGAGCAGCTCGCCGGAAACTCGTGACCGCTTGACCAAGCATGGAGTTCTGATGATTCCGTTGTCCTTCGCGCAACGCCGTTTGTGGTTCCTGGACCGTTTCGAGTCGGTCGGCGCGGCCTACAACACCTCGCTGACCCTGCGGGTCGGCGGGAAGCTGGACGAGGGGGTGCTGCGAGCCGCCGTAGGGGACGTGGTGGCCCGGCACGAGGCGCTGCGGACGGTCATCGGTGAGCGTGACGGCGAGCCGTTCCAGGACATCCTGCCCGAAGGGCCCGAGGACCAGGCGGTGATGGCCGGGGCGGAGACGGTGTCCCGGGAGGAGCTGCCGGCCCGGCTGGCACAGGCCCGGCGGTACGTGTTCGACCTCGCGGTCGAGCGGCCGTTGCGGGTACGCCTGTTCCGGGTGGGCCCGCAGGAGCACGTGCTGCTGGTGCTGATGCATCACATCGCCTTCGACGGCTGGTCGACGGCGCCGTTCATGCGGGACCTGGCTCAGGCGTATGCCACGAGGCTGAAGGGTGAGGCGCCGGGGTGGGATCCGCTGCCTGTGCAGTACGCGGACTACACCCTGTGGCAGCGAGACCTGCTGGGGGATCCGGCGGCCCCGGAGAGCCTGTTCGCGCGCCAGCTGGCTCATTGGAAGCGATCGCTGTCGGGGATGGCGCAGGAGCTGTCGCTGCCGACCGACCGGGTGCGGCCGGCCGAGCCCAGCTACCGGGGCGGTGTGGTCAAGTTCGGTGTCGACACCGAGACCCACCAGAGGCTGGTCGGCCTGGCCCGCTCCACGAACGCGAGCATGTTCATGGTGCTGAAGGCCGCTCTGGCCGCGACACTGACGCGCCTGGGAGCGGGCAGCGACATCCCCATCGGTGTCCCGATCGCCGGGCGCACCGACGAGGCCCTCGAGGATCTCGTCGGGTTCTTCGTCAACACCCTTGTGCTGCGGAGCAACGTCTCGGGCAACCCCACCTTCCGCCACCTGCTGGAACGTACCCGTGACACCGTTCTGGCCGCCTACGCCCACCAGGACCTCCCCTTCGAGAGCCTGGTCGAGGCGCTCAATCCCGAACGCTCCCTGGCCCGCCACCCCCTCTTCCAGGTCGTCCTCACCTTTCACAACCAGACGCGGTCCGCCCTCGAACTGCCCGGTCTCACCCTCGAGCCCATCCCGGACGAAGACACCTCCGCCCTCTTCGACCTCGCGTTCAACATCGCCGAACGTCATTCCGGCCCGGCCGGTGCCCCGGCGGGACTCGAGGGCTCCCTGCAGTACTCCCGCGACCTGTTCGACCACTCCACGGCCGAACACGTCACCGGATATGTCACCCGTCTCCTGACGGCCGTCGCCGCACACCCCGACCTCCCCCTCAACCAGGTCCCCATCCTCTCGCCGACCGAGCTCCGCACCCTCACCGCACACGGGCACACCGGCGGCTCCGCGCACGGGCCGGACCCGGACCCGGATCCGGTGGACGCGACTCCGATGCTGCCGACGCTCTTCGAAGCGTGGGTCTCCCGTATACCCGACGCCCCCGCCGTCAGCTACGAGGGCACCACGCTCACCTACGCCGAGCTCAACGCCCGCGCCAACCAGCTCGCCCACCACCTCATCACCCAAGGCGCAGGCCCCGAGACCAGCATCGCCCTGCTCCTCCCGCGCTCCCTCGACCTGGTCGTCGCCGTTCTCGCCACGCTCAAGGCGGGCGCGGCCTACCTGCCCATCGACCCGGACTACCCCACCGAGCGCATCAACCACGTCCTGGACGACGCTCGGCCCCTGCTCACCCTCCGCGGCATCAGCGACGAGTGGCTGGCCAGTCGGCCCACCACTGACCCGACCGACGCCGACCGTATCGCCCCGCTGCGTCCCGGGAATGCCGCGTACATCATCTACACCAGCGGGTCCACTGGCCGTCCCAAAGGCGTCGTCGTCACCCACAGGGGAATCCCGAACCTCATATCCAGCAAGATCGTGGGCTTCGGCGTACGCCCCGGTGACCGCATGCTCCAGTTCGCCTCGCTGGGATTCGACGCGGCGTTCATGGAGATCGCGGTGTCGCTGCTGGCCGGCGCCACTCTCGTCCTGACCCCGGCGGAGAACCTGCATTCTGCGGAATCACTGACCGAGCTGTTGGTGCGGGAACGCATCACACATGCCCTGATTCCCCCCGCGCTGCTCGCTTCCCTTCCGTCCGAGGAGATGCCGGAATTCACCCTCGTCGTGGCCGGTGACACATGCTCCGGCGAGACGGTGTCGGAATGGTCGTCGGGCCGCCGCATGATCAACGCCTACGGGCCCAGTGAGTACACGGTCTGCGTCACGATGAGTGAGCCGCTCTCCGGCTCCTCGAAGCCGCCCATCGGACGGCCGATCACAGAGACCCGCGTCCTCGTCCTGGACGAACTGCTCTGCCCGGTGCCGGTGGGGGTGGCAGGTGAGCTGTACGTCGCGGGCGTGGGTCTGGCGCGGGGCTACCTGGGGCGGGCCGGGCACACCGCGGAGCGGTTCGTCGCGGATCCGTTCGGGCCGGCGGGCTCGCGGATGTACCGGACCGGCGATCTGGTGAAGTGGCGTGAGGACGGGAACCTCGAGTTCCTGGGCCGGGCCGACGACCAGGTCAAGGTCCGTGGCTTCCGGATCGAACCGGGAGAGATCGAGACGGTGCTCTCGGGCCACGCCTCGGTGTCCCACTGCGCGGTGACAGTCCGCCAGGACCGTCCCGGGGACAAGCGTCTGGTCGCCTACCTGGTCGCGGAAGACGGGCACGAGGTTCCGGTCGAGGAACTGCGGGAGAGCGTGCGGCGCGCGCTGCCGGACTACATGGTGCCCGCGGCGTTCGTGGTTCTGGACGCGCTGCCGCTAACCCCGAACGGGAAACTGGACCGCAGGGCCCTGCCCGCCCCCCAGTACGGTCCGTCGAGGGACACCGAGCGCCCCCCTCGCACTCCGCAGGAGAAGATCCTGTGCGACCTGTTCGCCGAGGTCCTCGGTCTCGACCAGGTAGGCGTGGACGACCGCTTCTTCGAACTGGGCGGCGACTCGATCACCTCGATCCAGCTGGTCAGCCGGGCCCGCAAGGCCGGACTCGTCATCAGACCCCGTGAGGTATTCCAACATCAGTCCGTGGCCGAACTGGCCCTCGTCGCCACCACCGGCGGCTCCGCGGTCACACAGCCGCAGACCAGCCCGGTCGGCACCACACCGCCCACCCCGATCATGGAATGGCTGCGCCGCCTGGGCGGAAACATCGACCACTTCCATCAGAGTGCCCTGGTCCGGACCCCCGCCGGCGCCACCCGGCACCACCTGACCACCGTCCTGCGGACCATCCTCGACCACCACGACGTCCTCCGCGCCCGCCTCGTCGAAGCCTCCGACGGCACCTGGAACCTCCACATCCTCCCTGCCGGCACCCCCGACGCCGGGGCCCTTCTCACCCGCGTCCCCGCCCCCGTCAGCGACCACCGCGTCCCCGACGAACTGATCACCCAGCACGCCCGAGGAGCCATCGAGCGCCTCGATCCGCGTGCCGACACCATGCTCCAGGCAGTCTGGTTCGACGCCGGTCCCGCCCAGCCGGGCCGCCTCCTGCTGACCGTCCACCATCTCGTCGTCGACGCCGTTTCCTGGCGCATCCTGCTGCCGGACCTGGCCGACGCCTACCGAAACCTCGTCCAGGGCGAACAGCTGCGGCTGGACCCGGTGCCCACCTCCTGGCGCCAGTGGGCCCATCACCTCGCCCACCACGCCACCCTGCCGGCCAGGCAGGCGGAAACCGGCCTGTGGACCGCCGTCCTCGCGCCGCCCGACCCCCTGCTCACCTCCCGTGAGCTCAGGCCCACGCAGGACACCGTCACCGGCCGCCACACCACCACCGTCGCCCCCGACGTCACCCAGCCCCTCCTGACCTCCGTTCCCGCTGCCTACAACGCCGGCATCACCGACATCCTCGTGACCGCCTACGCCCTCGCCCTGACCGAGTGGCGGCGCCGCCGCGGACACGACCACACGCACGGCGCGCTCATCGACCTCGAAACCCACGGGCGTCACGAAACCGGCACCGACACGGACCTCACCCGCACCATCGGCTGGTTCACCTCCTGCCACCCCGTCCGCGTCACCACGGAGAACCTGCCCTGGCACTGTCTCCACACCGACCCGGCCGCCGTGGCCGCCACCGTCGGGGCTGTCACGGAGCACCTCCGGACCCTCCCCGACCACGGCATCGGCTACGGGCTTCTTCGGTATCTGACCCCCGGTCACCCCCTCAGCCACCAGAAGACCCCACAGACCAGCTTCAACTACCTGGGCCACTCCCCGGCCGGAGCCAACCCCGCGAGCATCGACGCGGACACCAAGGGCCTCTTCACCCCTGCACCCGAGAAGCCTGCCCTCCCCACCGTCGACAACGTCATGCCCACGCCCCACACCATCGCCCTGGACGCGGTGGCCCACGACCACCCCGACGGCCCCCGCCTCACCACGCACTTCACCTGGCCCGAGAGCCTCCTGGGTCCTTCGGACATCCACGAACTGGCGGACCTGTACACCGAAGCCGTTCAGGCGATCACCGCCCACGCCAAGGACCAGAAGGCCGGCCACACCCCCTCCGACCTCTCCCTCGTCACCCTCACCCAGCAGGAGATCGACCAACTGGAGGACAGCGCGGGCGGCCTGGAGGACGTCCTCTCGCTGTCGCCGCTGCAGGAAGGGCTCCTGTTCCACGCCCTGTACGACCACGACAGTCCCGACGTCTACGCCGTGCAGACGGAACTCGGCCTCGAGGGCGTGCTCGACCCCGACCGGCTGCGCAAGGCCGTCCACACGCTGCTGCGGCGTTACCCCAACCTGCGCGCGTCCTTCCACATACGCACGGCCAACGATCCCGTGCAGGTCGTCCCCCGTGACGTCGAGGCGCCAATCACCACGCACGACCTCACCGGACTCACCCCGGACGCACGGCGTGCCGCGCTGGACCGGATCGTCTCCGAGGAACGCAACCGCCGGTTCGACCCGGCCGAACCCCCGCTGATCCGGTTCACCCTGATCCGTCTCGCCGAGCGCCGGCACCATCTGGTGCTGGCCAACCACCACATCCTCTTCGACGGCTGGTCCATGCCGCTGGTGATCCGGGACCTGCTCGCGCTCTACGCCTCGGCAGGCGACGAGACTGGCCTGCCGCGTCCCACGCCCTACCGAACCTACCTTGCCTGGCTCAGCCGGCAGGACACCGACGTGGCCCTCACCGCCTGGCGCGACCATCTCGCCGGACTCGCCCAGCCGACCCTGATGGCTCCCGGCCCGCACAAGGACCCCGCTCCGCGGACCGAATCCTGCTACACCACGCTCCCCGCCGACGTCACCGGTCTCCTGCGGAACCGGCTGCGAGAGAACGGGCTGACGCTCAGCACCGCGGTCCAGGCCGCCTGGAGCGTGCTGCTCACGCGTTACACCGGACATCACGACGTCGTCTTCGGCGCCACCGTCTCCGGTCGGCCGCCCGAGATCCCCGGCATCGAGAGCATGGTGGGACTGTTCATCAACACCGTGCCCGTCCGGACCGGCACCGAGCCCACCGACACCTTCCTCGCGCGCATGCGACGGCTGCAGGAACGACAGGCGGACCTTCTCGACCACCACTACCTCGGACTCAGCGCCATTCAGGCGCTGACCCCCCACGCGGAACTCTTCGACACGACCGTCGTGTTCGAGAACTACCCCGTCCAGCAGGAACCCGGTGACCACGCAACCACCGACGAGTCCGGCCTCACGGTCGTCACCAGCGACGGCCACGACGGCGCCCACTACCCCCTCAACCTGGTGGCGGCCCACAATCCCGCCACCAACGCCCTCCACCTCCGGCTCGCCTACAACCCGGGTGCCTTCGACGCGGCGACCGCGCAGCGGATCAGCGGTCATGTCGTCGCCGTCCTGACGGCCATCGCCCGCGACCCCGGCCACCTCGTCGACCGCACCGCTATCCTGACGGCCGAGGAACGCCACACCCTCACCGTTGCCTGGAACGAGGCCGGCGAGACGGACGGAGGGACGAGTGCTGGCGCCCACGCGGGTGCCGGACCGACGATTCACCAGCGCTTCGCCGAGATCGCCGCGCGGCGTCCCGACGAGCCGGCGTACGTGTCGGCGCACGGCGAGCTGACCTACGGCGAGATCGACAGGCGGGCGAACCGGCTCGCCCATCACCTCCTGAAGCTCGGAGCACGGCCGGAGGTGCCGGTGGCGCTCCTATTCGAGCGCTCGGCGGACCTCCTCGTCGCCATGCTGGCCACCCTGAAGGCCGGATCCACGTACCTCCCGCTGGACAAACGGTCACCGGGACAGCGGCTTACCGCCCTGCTCTCCGAGAGCGGCGCTTCGCTGCTGCTGACCGGTCCTCTCACCCAGGACATCGGCTGGCCGGGCCCTGATCTCGATCCGGCGGTCCGGCGGGTGGCGGTGGCCGATGTCGCGCTGGACGAGGAGCCCGTGTCACCACCGGTCACCGTGGTGCACCCCGATCAGCTGGCCTGTGTGATGTACACCTCCGGATCCACCGGCGCCCCCAAGGGAGCGGCTCTGACCCACCGCAACGTCCTGCGCATGGTCGACGCGGATCAGTACGCACCGCGGGATGACAGCCGCCGCGAGTGCGTCCTGTTCCACTCGCCGCACGCGTGGGACGCGGTCACCTGGGAGCTGTGGCTGACGCTGCTGCGCGAGCGACAGGTGGTGGAGGCGGCCCCCGGGGATCTCGGCGTGGACGACCTCGCCGGCTACCTCTCCTCTTGGGGCATCACCAGGATGTGGCTCACGGCGGGTCTGTTCCGCCTGATGGCGGAGGAGCGGCCCCATGCCTTCTCGGCGCTCAAGGAGATCTGCACGGGCGGAGACGTCGTCCCGGCCTCGGCCGTGCGGCGGGTACTCGAGGCCTGTCCCGGCCTCGTGGTCGTCAACGGCTACGGTCCCACCGAGGCAACGGTCTTCACCACCCAGTACCGGATGTGCGCCACGGACCGGATCCCGGACAACGTCCCCATCGGCGGCCCGATGGACGGCATGCGGACCTACGTCCTGGATTCCCGCCTGCTCCCGGTCCCGGTGGGTGTCGTCGGTGAGCTGTACGTCGCCTCCGAGCAGGTCGCACGCGGCTACATCCATCAGCCCTCCCGCACGGCGGAACGGTTCGTCGCCGCCCCGTTCGGAGCGCCGGGCTCCCGCATGTACCGCACCGGAGACCTGGTCCGCTGGCGTTCCGACGGAACCCTGGAGTTCGTGGGCCGGACGGACGAGCAGGTGAAACTGAGGGGCTTCCGCATCGAGCCCGCCGAGATCGAGGCCGCCATCGGGCGCCATGCCGCGGTCGGCCAGTGCGCCGTGCTGGCCCGTGAGGACCGCCCGGGGGACGTCCGCCTGACGGCGTACGTCGTGGCCGCCGACGGCGCAGAAGGCTCCCCCGAAGTCCGAGTGGAGGAGTTGCGGACCCACCTTCGGGAAAGGCTGCCCGACTACATGATCCCGTCGGCCTTCGTGACCCTCGACACGTTGCCCCTGACCCCGAACGGGAAGCTCGATCGGAACGCCCTGCCGGCTCCCGAGCAGCCCGACGAGACCGGCTTCACCGACGCGCGGACCAGTCAGGAGGAGACGCTCTGCGCTCTCTTCGCCCAGGTCCTCGGTGTGGAGAAGGTCGGCGTCGACGACAACTTCTTCGAACTCGGAGGGCACTCGCTGCTCGCTGCCCGGCTGGTCAGCCAGGTTCAGGCCGCGTTCGGTGTGAAGGTGGCGATCCGAACGCTCTACGCCGCTCCGACCGTCGCAGCCCTCGCCAAGGCACTGGGGGAGGGAGCCATCGCCCGGCAGTACGCCTTCGAGACCGTGCTCCCGCTGCGGGAGACAGGCTCCCGGAACCCGGTCTTCTGTGTGCATGCGGCAGGGGGACTGAGCTGGCGGTACGCCGAGTTCCTGCGGCACCTCCCCAACGACTGCCCGCTCTACGGAATCCAGTCGTCGGGCTTCCTGGAGACCGGTCTGCCGGAGTCCGTCGAGGAGATGGCGGACGCCTACGTGGGCGCGATACGCGAGATACAGCCCGAGGGGCCCTATCGGCTGATCGGCTGGTCCTTCGGCGGACTGGTGGTTCACGAGATGGCTGTCCTCCTGACGGAGCAAGGGCAGCAGGTGGACCTGCTGGCCGTTCTCGATTCGTACCCGGCCGTCGACGAACCGGGAGCCGGCACCGGCGTGCTGGACCGCACCGATGTCGTGAACGGACTGTTCGAGGTCCTGGGGATGACTCCCCCGGAGCTGCCGGACGAGCCGGAGAACACGGAATCGCTCTCCCGGGTGCGCGACGCGCTGTCCGACGACAGCGGTTCGTACGGCCACATTCTCGGTGACAAACTGGAGAACTTCATCGCGGTCACACAGAACAACGTCTTGCTCCGGAGGAAATTTCGTCCCCGGAACTACTCCGGATCGATGCTCCTGTTCGTCGCCGAACACGATGGAAAACGGGTCGATGAATTCGTCCGCACATGGGATCCTTTCTGCCGTGGTCCGATCGAGGTGGAGCAGGTCTACTGCGAACACGCGGAAATGATGGATCCCGGCCCCGTCGCGAAAATCGCCGAACGGATCGCCGACGCCTTGGAAAAGCAGGACTCGATGAACGCCGAATCCGAAGGCGCACGATGACAAGAAATCCGCGGGAGGCCGGGAAGCCTCGTCGTCCTGGCGTGACGGCGAGAGGACCACATTTTCCTCCAGCCTCGCGGTCGGGACGCGCTTGAGGGCGCCGCCCCGTCGCCCTCCGACTGCACATTCACCGGCGCCCGGTCGCACGGGAATCCCGGCGCCATTTTTCCGGACAGTCGGCCCGGGCCGGCCGATCGCCCACTCGTTCCGCGGGACTCACCTCAGTTCCGCGACGACGAGCGCGATGTCCTGTCGCCACAAAGAATTGACCGTTTTCGTAGCAGAGTGGAAGGTGCCGCAGGCATGAAGCTTGGACTGCAGGACGTCTGGTCATTGTCGCCGCTGCAGGAAGGACTGCTCTTCCATGCCCTTTACGACCCGCAGAGCCTTGACGTCTACACCGCGCAGGTGAGCGTCGGCCTCCAGGGGAAACTGGATCCCGAGGCACTGCAGTCGGCCGGGCAGGCTCTGCTCCGTCGGCACCCGAATCTCCGGGCCGCGTTCCGGCACAGCGCGCAGGGACAGCCGATTCAGCTCATACCCCGGGAGATCGTGCTTCCCTGGCGGCAGTGTGATCTCTCCGGGATGAGCCCCGCCGACCGCGAGGCGGAGGCCGACCGCCTGACGGCCGAGGAACGGGAAGAGCGCTTCGACCCCGCTCGGCCGCCGTTGATGCGCTTCACCCTGCTGATCCTGGGGGACCAGGAATACCGGCTGGTGATCACCCATCACCACATCCTGCTGGACGGCTGGTCCGTCCCCATCCTGCTCAGGGACCTGTTCTCCCTCTACCAGACACCGGGGGACGACTCCGGCCTGCCGCGCGTCACACCGTTCAACGCATACCTGGCCTGGCTCGCGCGCCAGGACCGATCGGTCTCCGAGTCCGCCTGGCGGGAGGACATGGCAGGCTTCACGCAGTCATGCCATCTGGCACCGGCACACCGGGCCCGCGCGCCGATCGCACCGGCCCAGACCGAGGGCTTCCTGCCCACCGAACTCACCAGCGCGCTGCAGCGATACGCCCGTGATGCCGGCGTGACGATGAGTACTGTGGTGCAGGCGGCATGGGCTCTCTTGCTCGGCCGCCTGACCGGACAGGACGACGTGGTCTTCGGGACCACCGTGGCCGGACGCCCGTCGGACATCCCGGGCATCGAGAGCATGCTCGGACTGTTCATCAACACGGTGCCCGTACGGATCCGGCTGGAGGTGGGGGAGTCCCTGGCCCACCTCCTGAAGAGGGCCCAGGACCGGCACACCCGGATGCTCGACCACATGCACGTAGGGCTCACCGACATTCAGGAGTGGGCGGGCGTCGGCGAACTGTTCGACACACTGGTTGTGTTCGAGAACTACCCGGTGGACCGGGAGAGCCTCGTCTCTCCCGCTCCAGGTCTCCGTATCTCCGGGCTCAAGGGTTACGACGGAATCCACTACCCACTGAACCTCGTCGCCGCGCTCACCGGACAGCGTCTCCTGCTGCGACTGAGCTACCGCCCCGATCTGTTCGACGAGGCGTCCGTCGAGCGGATGGTGGGGTGTCTGGAGCGTCTGCTGGAGGCGCTGGTCGAGGATCCCGACCGGCCGGTGGGGCAGGTCGACATCCTCTCCCCGGAGGACCGTCACCGCTTGCTGACCGAATGGAACGACACCCACACGGAACCTCCCGCCGGACTGATCCCGGACCTGTTCGAGCGGCAGGTGGTGCGGGCTCCGGGGGCCACGGCGGTGGTGTTCGGGGATGTGGAGGTGTCGTACGGGGAGCTGAACGCGCGGGCGAACCGGCTGGCGCGGCTGTTGATGTCGCGTGGGGCGGGGCCGGAGCGGGTGGTGGCGTTGATGCTGCCGCGTTCGGTGGAGATGGTGGTGGGTCTGCTGGCGGTGCTGAAGGCCGGTGGCGCCTATCTGCCGGTGGATCCGGAGCTGCCGGCCGACCGGGTGGCGTTCATGCTGGGGGACGCGGAGCCCGCGGTGGTGGTGGCCGTGGAGGAGGTCGTGTCCCGGTTGCCGGAGGGGACGGACGCGCTGCTGGTGGAGGAGGCCGGTGTGCTGGAGGAGCTGGCCGGTCTGTCCGGTGAGGACGTGGACGACGGGGAGCGGGCCTGCCCGCTGCTGCCGGACCATCCCGCCTACCTGATCTACACCTCCGGCTCCACCGGCCGCCCCAAGGGCGTCACCGTCACGTTGGGCAATCTGGGGAATCTGCTGGCCGCCATGCAGAAGCGAGTGTCCTTCACCCAGGAGGACCGGCTCCTCGCGGTCACCACGGTCGGGTTCGACATCGCGGCACTGGAGATCTTCGGTCCGCTGCTCAGCGGCGCCGCTGTCGTTCTCGCCTCTCACCAGGACGTCCGCGGCGGTGGGCCCCTGCTGGGCATCATGGAGAAGTGGGGCGTCACCATCATGCAGGCGACGCCCTCCCTCTGGCAGATACTGATGGGATTCGACACGGAACCGATCCGGGGACTGCGTGTTCTGGTCGGTGGCGAACCCCTACCGGGCGGTCTGTGCGGCGATCTTCACGATCTCGGGTGCCGGGTGCTGAACGTGTACGGCCCGACGGAGACGACCGTCTGGTCCACCGCGGCACCGATCGAGGGCGAGGCCGTGCACAGCCCACCCATCGGTCGTCCGGTGGACAACACGTCGGTGTATGTGCTGGACGGGTCGTTGAACCTGGTTCCGGTTGGTGTGGCGGGTGAGTTGTATGTGGCGGGTGCCGGTCTGGCGCGGGGTTATCTGAATCGTCGGGGGTTGACCGCGGAGCGGTTCGTGGCGGATCCGTTCGGGCCGGCGGGTTCGCGGATGTACCGGACCGGCGATGTGGTGCGGTGGCGTGCGCAGGGGTGTCTGGAGTTCGTGGGCCGGGTCGACGACCAGGTGAAGATCCGTGGTTTCCGGATCGAGCCAGGTGAGGTGGAGGCCGCTGTGGCGGGGCATCCGTCGGTGGCGGCGGCGTTGGTGATGGCGCGTGAGGACCGGCCCGGGGACCGGCGCCTGGTGGCGTATGCGGTGGCGGCGGACGGGTCCGGCGTCGAGGTGAGGGCGCTGCGTGATCACGTGGCGCGGGCGGTGCCGGACTACATGGTGCCGTCGGCGTTCGTGGTGCTGGACGCGTTGCCGCTGACACCGAACGGGAAGGTGGACCGCAAGGCGCTGCCCGCCCCCGGGGTGGACGCCGCCTCCTCGGGGCGGGCGCCGCGGACGCCGCGGGAGGAGATTCTGTGCGGCCTGTTCGCCGAGGTCATCGGTGTCAGGGCGGTGGGGATCGACGACAACTTCTTCGATTTGGGCGGGCATTCGCTATCGGCGACGCGGCTGGTGAGCCGTGTTCGCCGGGTGCTAGGTGCGGAGCTGAGTGTCCGGGACCTGTTCGAAGCGCCGAACGTGGCGGACCTGGGGCGGCGGCTGGCGGGGGCCGGGGACGCGCGGCCGGCGTTGGGTGTGGTGGAGCGGCCTGAGCGGGTTCCGTTGTCGTTCGCGCAGCGTCGGCTGTGGTTCCTGAACCGTTTCGAGGATGCCGGGGGGAGTGCGGCTTACAACGTTCCGTTTGTTCTGCGGTTGCGTGGGGCTGTCGACCGGGAGGCGTTGCAGGCGGCTCTGGGGGATGTGGTCGGGCGGCACGAGGCGTTGCGGACGGTGTTCCCGGAGGGTGTCGACGGTGATCCGTATCAGCGGATCCTGGGTGTGGAAGAGGTGTCGGCGGGTGCTTTGAGGGTGGTGGAGGTCGGTCCGCGGGAGCTGGAGGAGCGTCTGGCGGCGGAGGCCGGGCGTCCGTTCGATCTGGTGTCGGAGCTGCCTTTCCGGGCGTGGTTGTTCATGCTGGGTCCGCGGGAGTGTGTGCTGATGCTGGTGATGCATCACATCGCGGCGGACGGATGGTCGTCTGTTCCGCTGGCCCGGGATCTGGGGTCGGCGTATGCGGCGCGTGCCGAGGGGCGGGCTCCGCGGTGGGACGCGTTGCCGGTGCAGTACGCGGATTACACGTTGTGGCAGCGGGAGCTGCTGGGTGGTGAGGACGATCCGGACAGCGTCTTCTCGCGGCAGTTGTCGTTCTGGCGGAAGTCGCTGGCGGGGATTCCTGAGCAGTTGGAGCTGCCGACGGACCGTCCGCGGCCGACGCGTGCGTCTCATCGTGGTGACCGGGTGGAGTTCCGTCTGGGGGCGGGCGTGCACCAGGGTGTGGTGGAGCTCGCGCGTAACAGTGGTGCGAGTGTGTTCATGGTGATGCAGGCCGCGGTGGCGGCGTTGCTGACGCGTCTGGGAGCGGGTGTCGATGTTCCGATCGGTACCCCGGTCGCGGGGCGTACGGACGACGGGCTCGACGACCTGATCGGTTTCTTCGTCAATACGCTGGTGCTGCGGACGGACACGTCGGGTGATCCGAGTTTCCGGGAGCTGGTGGCGCGGGTCCGTGAGACGGATCTCGAGGCGTATGCGCATCAGGACCTGCCGTTCGAGAGTCTGGTGGAGGCGCTCAACCCGGCTCGTTCGCTGGCGCGTCATCCGTTGTTCCAGGTCATGCTGGCCTTCCACAACGCCACGGGCGGCGGCATGCGGCTTCCCGGTGTGGAGACGTCACCGCAGTCGGCTCTGCCGGGTGTGGCCAAGTTCGACCTGGCTTTCAACCTGGCGGAGAGGCAGGGCCGGGAGAGCGGGACCCCGGAAGGCATCGACGGAGTCGTCGAGTACGCCACCGATCTGTTCGACGAGGCGTCCGTCGAGCGGATGGTGGGGTGTCTGGAGCGTCTGCTGGAGGCGCTGGTCGAGGATCCCGACCGGCCGGTGGGGCAGGTCGACATCCTCTCCCCGGAGGACCGTCACCGCTTGCTGACCGAATGGAACGACACCCACACGGAACCTCCCGCCGGACTGATCCCGGACCTGTTCGAAGAGCAGGCCGCCCGTACACCCGATGCGGCGGCGCTGACCCACGAGGGAACCACCCTTACCTACGCCGAGCTCAACGCCCGCGCGAACCAGCTCGCCCACCACCTCATCGCACAGGGCGCGGGTCCCGAGAAGACCGTCGCCCTGGCCTTCCCGCGCTCCCTCGACATGGTCGTCGCGGTCCTGGCCACCCTGAAGGCGGGGGCGGCCTACCTCCCCCTGGACCCGGACCAGCCCGCCGAGCGCACCACGTGCCTGAGGGACGATGCTCAGCCCTTCCTCACCCTCACTCACATCCCCGACGACCTGCTGAGCACCCGGCCCACCAGCAATCCGACGGACGTCGACCGCGTCGCCCCGTTGCACCCCGACCATCCCGCCTACACGATCTACACCAGCGGCTCCACCGGGCGTCCCAAGGGCGTCGTCGTCACCCACCGCAATGTGTGCCGGCTGTTCTCGTCCACGCGCGGCCTCTTCACCTTCGGGCCGGACGACGTGTGGGCCCTCTTCCACTCCTATGCCTTCGACTTCTCCGTGTGGGAGATCTGGGGAGCGCTTCTGCACGGTGGCAGGCTGGTCGTCGTCCCGTACCTGGTCAGCCGCTCGCCCCAGCACCTTCTCGAGCTGCTCGCCCGAGAAGGGGTCACCGTTCTCAACCAGACACCCTCCGCCTTCCACCAGCTGATCGAGGCGATCCGAGAGAACGGCGGGCCGGCAGCCGATCTGTCCCTGCGCACAGTGATCTTCGGCGGCGAGAAGCTCGACCTGCCGCGGCTGAGGGACTGGTGCGAGGGGCAGTGGGACCGAGCCCCTGTCTTCGTCAACATGTACGGGATCACCGAGACGACCGTCCACGTAAGCCACGTCGCACTGACCGAGGAGATGGTGACCTCGGACGCCGCCAGCCTCGTCGGAGGGCCGATCCCCGATCTCCGCGCCTATGTGCTGGACGGGTCGTTGAACCTGGTTCCGGTTGGTGTGGCGGGTGAGTTGTATGTGGCGGGTGCCGGTCTGGCGCGGGGTTATCTGAATCGTCGGGGGTTGACCGCGGAGCGGTTCGTGGCGGATCCGTTCGGGCCGGCGGGTTCGCGGATGTACCGGACCGGCGATGTGGTGCGGTGGCGTGCGCAGGGGTGTCTGGAGTTCGTGGGCCGGGTCGACGACCAGGTGAAGATCCGTGGTTTCCGGATCGAGCCAGGTGAGGTGGAGGCCGCTGTGGCGGGGCATCCGTCGGTGGCGGCGGCGTTGGTGATGGCGCGTGAGGACCGGCCCGGGGACCGGCGCCTGGTGGCGTATGCGGTGGCGGCGGACGGGTCCGGCGTCGAGGTGAGGGCGCTGCGTGATCACGTGGCGCGGGCGGTGCCGGACTACATGGTGCCGTCGGCGTTCGTGGTGCTGGACGCGTTGCCGCTGACACCGAACGGGAAGGTGGACCGCAAGGCGCTGCCCGCCCCCGGGGTGGACGCCGCCTCCTCGGGGCGGGCGCCGCGGACGCCGCGGGAGGAGATTCTGTGCGGCCTGTTCGCCGAGGTCATCGGTGTCAGGGCGGTGGGGATCGACGACAACTTCTTCGATTTGGGCGGGCATTCGCTATCGGCGACGCGGCTGGTGAGCCGTGTTCGCCGGGTGCTAGGTGCGGAGCTGAGTGTCCGGGACCTGTTCGAAGCGCCGAACGTGGCGGACCTGGGGCGGCGGCTGGCGGGGGCCGGGGACGCGCGGCCGGCGTTGGGTGTGGTGGAGCGGCCTGAGCGGGTTCCGTTGTCGTTCGCGCAGCGTCGGCTGTGGTTCCTGAACCGTTTCGAGGATGCCGGGGGGAGTGCGGCTTACAACGTTCCGTTTGTTCTGCGGTTGCGTGGGGCTGTCGACCGGGAGGCGTTGCAGGCGGCTCTGGGGGATGTGGTCGGGCGGCACGAGGCGTTGCGGACGGTGTTCCCGGAGGGTGTCGACGGTGATCCGTATCAGCGGATCCTGGGTGTGGAAGAGGTGTCGGCGGGTGCTTTGAGGGTGGTGGAGGTCGGTCCGCGGGAGCTGGAGGAGCGTCTGGCGGCGGAGGCCGGGCGTCCGTTCGATCTGGTGTCGGAGCTGCCTTTCCGGGCGTGGTTGTTCATGCTGGGTCCGCGGGAGTGTGTGCTGATGCTGGTGATGCATCACATCGCGGCGGACGGATGGTCGTCTGTTCCGCTGGCCCGGGATCTGGGGTCGGCGTATGCGGCGCGTGCCGAGGGGCGGGCTCCGCGGTGGGACGCGTTGCCGGTGCAGTACGCGGATTACACGTTGTGGCAGCGGGAGCTGCTGGGTGGTGAGGACGATCCGGACAGCGTCTTCTCGCGGCAGTTGTCGTTCTGGCGGAAGTCGCTGGCGGGGATTCCTGAGCAGTTGGAGCTGCCGACGGACCGTCCGCGGCCGACGCGTGCGTCTCATCGTGGTGACCGGGTGGAGTTCCGTCTGGGGGCGGGCGTGCACCAGGGTGTGGTGGAGCTCGCGCGTAACAGTGGTGCGAGTGTGTTCATGGTGATGCAGGCCGCGGTGGCGGCGTTGCTGACGCGTCTGGGAGCGGGTGTCGATGTTCCGATCGGTACCCCGGTCGCGGGGCGTACGGACGACGGGCTCGACGACCTGATCGGTTTCTTCGTCAATACGCTGGTGCTGCGGACGGACACGTCGGGTGATCCGAGTTTCCGGGAGCTGGTGGCGCGGGTCCGTGAGACGGATCTCGAGGCGTATGCGCATCAGGACCTGCCGTTCGAGAGTCTGGTGGAGGCGCTCAACCCGGCTCGTTCGCTGGCGCGTCATCCGTTGTTCCAGGTCATGCTGGCCTTCCACAACGCCACGGGCGGCGGCATGCGGCTTCCCGGTGTGGAGACGTCACCGCAGTCGGCTCTGCCGGGTGTGGCCAAGTTCGACCTGGCTTTCAACCTGGCGGAGAGGCAGGGCCGGGAGAGCGGGACCCCGGAAGGCATCGACGGAGTCGTCGAGTACGCCACCGATCTGTTCGACGAGGCGTCCGTCGAGCGGATGGTGGGGTGTCTGGAGCGTCTGCTGGAGGCGCTGGTCGAGGATCCCGACCGGCCGGTGGGGCAGGTCGACATCCTCTCCCCGGAGGACCGTCACCGCTTGCTGACCGAATGGAACGACACCCACACGGAACCTCCCGCCGGACTGATCCCGGACCTGTTCGAGCGGCAGGTGGTGCGGGCTCCGGGGGCCACGGCGGTGGTGTTCGGGGATGTGGAGGTGTCGTACGGGGAGCTGAACGCGCGGGCGAACCGGCTGGCGCGGCTGTTGATGTCGCGTGGGGCGGGGCCGGAGCGGGTGGTGGCGTTGATGCTGCCGCGTTCGGTGGAGATGGTGGTGGGTCTGCTGGCGGTGCTGAAGGCCGGTGGCGCCTATCTGCCGGTGGATCCGGAGCTGCCGGCCGACCGGGTGGCGTTCATGCTGGGGGACGCGGAGCCCGCGGTGGTGGTGGCCGTGGAGGAGGTCGTGTCCCGGTTGCCGGAGGGGACGGACGCGCTGCTGGTGGAGGAGGCCGGTGTGCTGGAGGAGCTGGCCGGTCTGTCCGGTGAGGACGTGGACGACGGGGAGCGGGCCTGCCCGCTGCTGCCGGACCATCCCGCCTACCTGATCTACACCTCCGGCTCCACCGGCCGCCCCAAGGGCGTCACCGTCACCCACAGGTCCCTGGCGAACCTCCTGGCGGGCCATCGCGAGGGCTTCGTCGCCGAGGCGGGTGGCGGGCCGCTGCGGGTGGCGCTGACGGCGTCGTTCTCCTTCGACACCTCACTGGAGGGCGTGCTGCTGATGGCCGACGGCCACCCGCTGCACCTGGTCGACGAGACGACCCGGCTGGACGCCGCCGCGCTGGTCGAGTACGTCGTCGAGCACCGCATCGACTTCCTCGACCTGACCCCCACCTACCTGCGCCAACTGCTGCCCGCCGGGCTGCTCACCGATCCGCGCCACCACCCCCGGGTGCTGATGCTCGGCGGCGAGGCCGTCGGGCCCGGCCTGTGGAGGGAGCTGGGCGAGCGGCGGGACGTGGCCGCGTACAACTTCTACGGGCCCACCGAGTGCACGGTCGACGCCCTCGCCTGCCGCATCGAGGGCGACGGCCGTCCGACCGTCGGCAGGCCGCTCGCCAACGTGCGCGCCTACGTCCTCGACGACCGGCTGCGGCCCGTGCCGCCCGGAGTCGGCGGCGAGCTGTACCTGGCCGGCGTGCAACTGGCGCGCGGCTACGCCGGCCGGCCGGGCTCACCGCCGCACGATTCGTGGCGGATCCGTTCGGGCCGGCGGGTTCGCGGATGTACCGGACCGGCGATGTGGTGCGGTGGCGTGCGCAGGGGTGTCTGGAGTTCGTGGGCCGGGTCGACGACCAGGTGAAGATCCGTGGTTTCCGGATCGAGCCAGGTGAGGTGGAGGCCGCTGTGGCGGGGCATCCGTCGGTGGCGGCGGCGTTGGTGATGGCGCGTGAGGACCGGCCCGGGGACCGGCGCCTGGTGGCGTATGCGGTGGCGGCGGACGGGTCCGGCGTCGAGGTGAGGGCGCTGCGTGATCACGTGGCGCGGGCGGTGCCGGACTACATGGTGCCGTCGGCGTTCGTGGTGCTGGACGCGTTGCCGCTGACACCGAACGGGAAGGTGGACCGCAAGGCGCTGCCCGCCCCCGGGGTGGACGCCGCCTCCTCGGGGCGGGCGCCGCGGACGCCGCGGGAGGAGATTCTGTGCGGCCTGTTCGCCGAGGTCATCGGTGTCAGGGCGGTGGGGATCGACGACAACTTCTTCGATTTGGGCGGGCATTCGCTATCGGCGACGCGGCTGGTGAGCCGTGTTCGCCGGGTGCTAGGTGCGGAGCTGAGTGTCCGGGACCTGTTCGAAGCGCCGAACGTGGCGGACCTGGGGCGGCGGCTGGCGGGGGCCGGGGACGCGCGGCGCCCCCTGCTGCGACGCAGGCCGCGAGGCGAAGAGAAGTAGCCGCTCCGCAGCTCCGTCAAGAAACAAAACAACAATTTCAAGGAGATTTCGTGATGTCCTTTTCTGAGGACCGGGCCGTTGTGCCCGCCGTTGGCGAATTCTTTCGCGAGGGCTGATGGAGGTGGACGGCGACCTTATGCGCGCGGTTGTGGCCGAGGAGGACCGGCAGCATTCGCAGATAGAACTCCTGGCGCCCAAGAACTATGCCAGCAGGGCGACGCGTGAAGCGTTCGCCTCCATCGTCTCCTTCACGACCATCGAAGGCTATCCCGGACGCAGGTTCCACGCGGGCATGGTGAACCTCGACGCGATCGAGCGGCTGGCCATCGACCGTGCCAAGCAGTTGTTCGGGTGCAGTTACGCCAATGTGCAGCCGCACTCGGGAACCCAGGCCAACCAGGCCGTCTTCTACGCCCTTCTCGAGTCCGGGGACAACGTCCTCAGCATGTCCCTGCGGGACGGCGGACATCTCAGCCACGGCCTGCGCTCCAATTTCTCCGGCAAGTGGTTCAACGTGGCCAATTACGGGGTAGACAAGAACTCCGGGCTGATTGACTACGACGCCGTACGGGAGATCGCCCGGAAGCACCGGCCGAAACTGATGGTCGTCGGCGGCTCCTCGTATCCGCGGAGGATCGACTTCGAGAGGTTCAAGCAGATCGCCGACGAATGCGGTTCCTACCTTCTGGCCGACATCTCCCACTTCTCTGGCTTGGTGGCGGGAGGCGTCCATGAGAGCCCGTTCCCGCATGCCCACGTGGTGACCAGTACGACGAACAAGAACCTGCGCGGTCCACGTGGCGGGATCATCCTCTGCGATGACGAAGGTCTGGGGAAGAAGCTCGATTCCGCTCTCTTCCCGGGCATTCAGGGCGGACCGCTTCCCGAGTACATCTCCGCCAAGGCCGTGGCTTTCAAGGAAGCGCTGTCGGTCGAGTTCAAGGAGTACGCGCAGGCTGTGCTGCGGAACGCACGTACGTTCTGCTCCGTCCTCTCCTCCGCGGGGTACGACATCGTGACGGGCGGAACGGACACTCCCCTGGTCATGGTCGACCTCAGGTCGGTCGGCCTCACCGGCGACGTCGCGGCGGAGAGCTTGGAAGCCGCGGGCATCCCGTGCAACAAGAACCTCGTGCCGGGTGATCCCGAGGGCCCCAGGACCACCTCGGGCCTGCGCTTCGGTCTGTCCGCCGTCACCACCAGAGGGTTCCGGGACGAGGCGACGCGTGACATAGCCGAGATCGTGGTCGATGTGCTGGACGGAGTCCGCAAAGCAGGCGCGGGCGACGCGCAGGTCGAGAAGTCGGCCAAGGACCGGGTGGAGCTTCTGGCTCGGAGGTACCCCATCTATCTCCGCGCGTGATGTCCCGGGAACGAGCCTCCGGAAGCCCTCCGCCGGCGTTCGGGCAGGCTGCGTTCCCCCTGAGGTAGGTGGCCGCTGTCCGCCGGGACAGCGTCATTCGCAGCGACGCCCGCGTCACGCCGTACGGCGAGGGCGAGACGACTTGGAAGTGGTATTGAGATGTCCTTCTCATTGGTGTGCCTCCCCTTCGCGGGCAGTGGCGCGGGGCTGTACCGTCCGTGGGCCCGCCTGGGTGTTCCCGGCGTGCACGTCATGGCCCCGCAGCTCCCCGGGCGCGAGGAGCTGTTCACCGAGACCCCATACACCGACGTGCGGGAGGCGGCGCGCTACGTGGCGGCGGAGACGGTCCGGCTGACCGCGGAGGACACGCGTCCGGTCGCCGTCTTCGGGCACAGCCTCGGCGCCGTCCTGGCGTACGAGACCGCCCGGGAGCTGCTGGCCCGGGGCTTCGACCGGCTGCGGCACGTCTTCGTCAGCGGAGCGGCGGGACCGTGGGAGCAGCGGCCGCCGTCCAGCGGACTCGACGACGAGGCACTGGCCGCTCACGTCGAGGAGATCACCGGATACCGTCCCCCGGCGTTCGACAACCCCGACCTGCGGGCGCTGCTGCTGCCGGTGCTCCGCGCCGACACCGTCATGCACGAGAGCTACCGGCCCGCTCGGGACGAGCCACCGCTGCCGATACCGGTGACCGCACTGCGCGGTGCGGACGACACGCTTGTGGCGCGCGAACAGCTGGACCAGTGGCGGGAGACGACCGCGGGGCAGTTCTGTGCGGTCGAGATACCCGGCGAGCACATGTATCTGACCGAGCAGGCGCTCCCCTTGCTGGAGGCGATCGCCGCGCGGATGGCAGGCGACGGCGACGGAGCGGACGACCGGCCCGTCCATGGCACCGCGGACAGGGAAGAGCGGTTGCCGGTGGCCGCGGACCGGAACGGCACGGAGCAGCCGAACGCCTCGGGAACGCTGCTGGACGCGTTCGACACGTGGGTGAAGCAGTCGCCCGCCACCACCGCGGTGCGCTGCGGGCCGGACATGCTGTCGTACGCGGAGCTGGACGAACGTGCGAACCGACTGGCCCGGTACCTGACGAACCTGGGCGTCGGCCGGGAGACCTGCGTCGGTCTGTACCTGCCGCGGGGAACCGACATGATGGTGTCCATCCTCGCGACCTGGAAGGCGGGCGGCGCGTATGTGCCGCTCGACCCGGAGTACCCCGAGGACCGCCTCGCCTACATGATCGGCGACAGCGGTGCCGTGGTGGTGCTGGGCACGGGCGGAGCGGTGCCGGAGACGCCCACGGGTCCGGGGCGTGTCGTCCTGCTGGACGAGGAGGCGGAGGCGATCGCCGCCAAGTCCGCCGAACCACTGGGAACCCTCCTGGACCCGGGGCAACTCGCTTACGTCATCTACACGTCGGGGTCGACGGGGCGGCCGAAGGGCGTGGGCGTCCCCCACCGAGGGGTGGCGAACCTGGCCGAGGTGATGCGCCCGGTGCTGGGCGTCTCCGAAGGCGTCGTCGCGCTGCAGTTCGCGTCGTTCAGCTTCGACGGGGCGGTGCTGGACTTCGCGGTCACCCTGGCGTCCGGTGGCACGTTGGCGATCGCGTCCAGCGAGGAGCGCGCCGACCCCGCGGTGCTCGCCGGGATGATCCGCTCGGCCGGGGTGAGTGTGGCCAGTGTCGTTCCGTCGCTGCTGGGAGTGCTGGAACCGCGTGCGGTCCCCGGTGTCGGCAACTGGGTGCTGGGCGCGGAGCGCCTCAACGCGGCCCTGGCCGGCCGATGGAGCGCGCATGCCCAGGTGTGGAACACCTACGGTCCGACCGAGGCGACCGTGATCACCACCGCCGGGCCGGTCGACCGGGCGATCACGCCGGAGGACCAGCCGCCCCCGATCGGCCGTCCGATCGGCAACACCCAGGTGTTCGTGCTGGACGAGCTCCTCCGGCCGGTCCCAGTCGGTGTTACCGGGGAGATCTACATCGCCGGCCCCGGACTGGCCCGTGGCTACGTCGGCCGCCCCGGACTGACCGCCGAGCGGTTCGTGGCCTGCCCCTTCGACACGGGCGCCCGGATGTACCGCTCGGGCGACCTCGCCCGCTGGACGACGGACGGCCGACTGCTGTTCGCCGGCCGCGTGGACGAGCAGGTCAAGATCCGCGGGATGCGCGTGGAGCCGGGCGAGGTCGAGGCAGTGATCGCCGCCCACGAGAGCGTGGGCCAGGCAGCGGTCGTGGTGCGCGAGGACCGGCCGGGCGACCGGCGGCTGGTCGCCTACGTGGTGCCCGGCGCCCATCGGACGGTGGACGTCTCGGCCCTGTCGGCCTTCGCCGAAACGCGCCTACCGGACTACATGGTGCCGGCGGTCGTGCTCCTGGAGGCTCTGCCGCTCACCATGAACGGCAAGCTCGACAGGGCCGCACTGCCCGCCCCGCGTCCGCGGGTCGCCAAGGGCTGCGCCCCGAGTACGTCCGCGGAGGAGACGCTGTGCGCCCTGTTCGCCGAGGTGCTCGGCGTCGAGAGGGTCGGCGCCAACCACTCGTTCTTCGTGCTCGGAGGTGACTCGATCATGGTGATGGATCTGGTGTCCCGGGCCCACCAGGCCGGCCTCGCCGTCACCGCCCTCCAGGTCTTCGAGCGACAGAGCCCCGCGAGTCTGGCCGCCGTGGCCATCCCCGCTGACGCCGGTGCGCTCGGTGAAGGCGACGAACACCCCGTTGAGCCCGGCGACGGATGAGCTGTGCGTGCCGGCCGAGGCACGAGAGGTCCGCGGACCCGGGCCGAAGGGCCCGGTTTCGCCGGGGTCGCATGACGTGCCTGCCACCGGTAAAGCACGCGTACATTCGTTCAGATGTCTGGAGAGTAGATGTGACGTCCCCCAAAATTGTTGGCGTGGGTACTTCGGTTCCGAAAACTTCATACACTCAGCAGGCGCTGCTGGATGAATTCAATATCACCGATCCGCGTGTGCGCTCGGTTTTCCTGAACAGCGCGATCGAACGTCGCGGACTTACGCTTCCACCGCTGTTGCCGGACGGGACGAGGGGCACGGAGACCCAGGGAGACCTACTGCGTAAACAGTGTTCCCACGGTCTGTCCATGGGGCGCGAGGCGGTCGAAGCCTGCCTGAAGAACACGAACGCGGAACTGGCCGACGTGCGTTACCTGTGTGTTGTGACGTCCACCGGCCTGCTCACGCCGGGGTTTTCCGCGCTTCTCATCAAGGAATTGGGGATCGATCGGCACTGCTCACGCCTGGACGTGGTGGGAATGGGCTGCAACGCCGGTCTGAACGCGCTGACGGCGGTGGCTCATTGGGCGGCCGCACACCCCGGTGAGTTGGCGGTCATGGTGTGCGTCGAAGTCTGTTCGGCTGCGTACGTGTTCGACGGGACGATGCGGACGTCGGTGGTCAACAGTCTTTTCGGCGACGGATCGGCCTCCGTCGCGGTGCGCGCGTCCGAGAATGCACATGAGGAGGATTCTGCTACCGGGCCGGCGTTGCTGCGGTTCTCCAGTTGCATCATCCCGGAAGCGATTGACGCGATGCGCTACGAGTGGGACGATTCGCATGGGAAATACAGCTTCTATCTCGATCCCGAAGTCCCTTATCTGGTGGGATCGCATGCCGAGGTCGCCTTCGAGCGACTCGTTGAGGGAACCGGTCTGCGGCGTTCCGACATATCCCACTGGGTGGTGCATGCCGGTGGGAAGAAAGTGGTCGACTCGGTTCGCGTAAACCTTGGCCTGACGCGCAACGATGTGCGTCACACGACAGGCGTGCTCCGAGACCACGGAAACCTGTCGAGCGGTTCTTTCCTTTTCTCGTACGAACGGTTGACCTCTGAAGGTCGCGTCGCTCCGGGCAAGTTCGGCGTATTCATGACCATGGGTCCCGGATCCACCATCGAAATGGCCTTGGCGGGCTGGTAATGAAAGGTAGACCTACTGACATGCATTCCGACTCGAACTTCACTGAAACCCCGGACGGGCTCGACCTGATGGTGAAGGTCGACGCGGCGCGACCGCTGGCGGAGCTGACGGTCCTGGTGAATTCGGCCTGTGACCGGGCCGAGGGCCGCCCGGAGAAGGGCGCGGTGATCCTCGAACTCGGCGCCACGCCGGTGGACCGCCGTGAGTGGCCGGGTGAGGTGAACATCCAGGCAGTGACCCGATGGGAGCGGGCGGTACGCCGGCTGGAACGCCTGGACGCGCTGAACATCGCCGTGGCCCACGGCAACTGCGGCGGTCCCGCCCTGGAGTTGCTGCTTGCCGCCGACTTCCGCATCGGCGCTCCCGATCTCCAGCTGACACTGCCGGTCAACGACGGTCACGTCTGGCCCGGCATGCTGCTCTACCGGCTGGTGCAGCACCTCGGACTGGCACGGGCGCGGCAGGTCTTCATGCGGGGTACCGGAATATCTCTCCGCCAGGCCTCCGAACTGGGCCTCGTCGACGAGGTGTGCGGCGATGTCCCGGCGGCCGTACGCGCGGGGACGGTCCTCCTGGAACGTATGTCCGGCCGGGAAGCGGCGGTCCGTCGTCAGTTGCTGCTGGAAGCCGTGACCACCGAGTATGACGAAGCGCTGGGTGCGCACCTCGCGGCCTGCGACAGGGAATTGCGGAGGCTGCGCTTCGGCCGAGAGGCTGCCGCGTCCGAGCTGACGGGGAAGGCGACGGCATGACCTCCACACACGCACCTGACACGGCGTCGGCATGGCCGACTCACTCACCGGAGTTCATCGGCGATCTCGAGGGTGATGCGGCCGCTCTGGCCGAGTACGCGGCCACCTGCGAGGCGCTGCTGAGCCAGCTACCGCCCAAGCAGGACCGCGACGCCTCCCAGCAGAGCTTGGCGGACGCGGTCTTCGGGGCATCCAGGGACGCACGCCGCAGCTTCCTGGCCCGGCATACCGAGGCCGTCTACGACGCTCTGACCGCAGGCCGTTCCCGGTACCTGCGGCTTCCGGAACTGGTCCACGCCGCGGCAGACCGCTTCCCTGGCCTGGTCCCGACCCGAGCGCAGATGGAATCGGAATATGCGCGCATCCAGGCGGAGCGGGACGGCCGCGAGATGGACCAGGGCATCTTCTGCGGCGCCGTCCTGCATTCGAGGGCGGCGGGGACCCACCTCATCGAAGCGATGCTGCTGCCCACCCCGCGCTCGCTGGAACTGCTGGACGAGTTCAGGGCGGCAGGCCGGGTCGAGCTGGCATCGTTGCTGGTGGAGCGGCACGGATCCGCGGCGCATGTGACCTTCCGTAACGCGCACTGCCTCAACGCCGAGGACAATCAGCTGATCGCCGACATGGAGACGGCGGTCGACCTGGTCCTCCTGGACGACCAGGTCCGGGTCGGTCTGCTGCGCGGTGGGGAGGTGGACCACCCTCGTTATGAGGGGCGACGGGTCTTCAGCGCCGGCATCAACCTGAAGGACCTGCGTAACGGCGCCATTTCTTTCGTGGAATTCCTGATGGGTCGTGAATTGGGATACATCAACAAGATGTTCCGCGGCCTCTTGGTGAATCCGTCGGGTCACATGTGGTCCGACCGTGCGACTCAGAAGCCATGGATCGGCGCAGTCGACGCGTTCGCCATCGGTGGCGGAATGCAACTCCTCCTGGTGATGGACCGCGTGATCACCGAAGAGGGCGCGTACTTCAGTCTGCCGGCCGCGGAGGAAGGAATCGTGCCGGGACTGGGTAATCTTCGGTTGACCCGGCTGACCGGGGCCAGACACGCCCGTCAAGTGATCCTCGGCGGTCGCCGTGTACGGATGACCGACCCGGAGGCCCGCCTGCTGTGCGATGACATCGTGCCCGCCCCGGACATGGAGGAGGCCATCGAACTTGCTATCCGCGAGTTGAGTGCTCCGGCGGTGGCAGCCAACAGGCGCATGCTGAATCTGGCCGAAGAACCACTGGACCAGTTCCGGGAGTACATGGCCGAATTCGCTGTCACTCAGGTGGTGAGAGCGTACAGCGATGATGTTCTGGCCAAGGTCGAGAGACGGTGGCAGCGTTCCCGCTCCAAAGAGGGAGGGCTCAAGTAGATGAGACTTGCTCCTTCTTCGCTGCACGGCTCGCTGCAAGATCCTCTTCTCGGTTCCATGGACTTTCTCAACGAAGTGATGAGCCGATTCCCGGAGGCCATATCCTTTGCGCCCGGCGCTCCGCATCCACAAACGCTGGAGGGTGTCGACACACAGCGGTACGTGGACAGATTTCTTGATCATCTGGTCCACGAGGGCAGGAGTCCCGAGCAGGCCCGCCGACGGCTTCTCGAGTACGGGCCGAGCCGAGGGATCATCAACGACCTGGTCAGCGACGCCCTGCGTCGGGACTACGGGATCGATGCGACTCCGAACGCTCTCGTCGTCACCGTCGGTGCGCAGGAAGCGATGTTGCTGGTCCTCCGCACGCTGTTCCGGCCGGACGACAGCGTGCTCGCGGTGGCCAACCCGTGCTACGTGGGTATCCGCGGGGCGGCTCGACTCCTCGACCTGGACGTTCTTCCGGTGGGTGAGACGGACCTCGGAATCGACTGCGACGCCCTTGAGGAGGCGTGTCGCGCCTCTCGCGCAAGGGGCCGCCCCATTCGAGCGCTGTACGTGGCGCCGGACTTTTCCAATCCCGGTGGCGCCCGTATGTCGCTCGCCTGTCGCACCCGACTTCTTGACCTCGCGGACCGCGAGGACTTCCTGATCGTCGAGGACAACGCGTACGGGTTCACGGCGGCGTCCGGATCCGAGCTCCCCCTGCTGAAGGCGCTGGACGCCGGCCGTCGAGTCATTCATATCGGGACGTTCGCCAAGGTCGCCTTTCCGGGAGCCAGGGTCGGCTTTGTGATCGCTGACCAGCAGGTCGGCTCACCGGGCGGTGCCGGGCTGCTCGCGGACGAGTTGGCCGCCGTGAAGAGCATGGTCACCGTCAACACGTCCCCACTGTGCCAGGCGGTGATCGGCGGAATGCTGCTGGAGCACGGCGGTTCCGTGCTCGAGTTGAGTCGCCGCAGAGCCGAGATCTACCAACGCAATCTGAGCTGTCTGACGGACGCGTTGGACCGGCACCTGGGTGATGGCGCCGGTCCAGGAATTCGGTGGAACCGCCCTCTGGGTGGGTTCTTCGTGCGTGTTCAGTCACCCGTCCCCGCGGACACTGAACTGCTGGAGAAATCAGCCGTGAAATACGGCGTCCTGTGGACTCCGATGAGGCACTTCCACCTCGATGACGCGGGAGATTTCCAACTGCGGCTCTCGTGCAGCTACCTCGAGCCTGAGCAGATCGAGGAAGGGGTGCGGCGGCTGGCCGCCCTCCTGACGGAAGGCTGTTCATCGTGAGCAATTCAAGCACGGGACGCTGGTTCGTGAATCAGCCCTCGGTGCCGGACGCGGTCACCCAACTGGTCTGCCTGCCCCACGCCGGCTCGGGTGCGGCGACGTACCGGGACTGGCAGTCGGGGCTCGGTCCCTCGGCCGAGGTGCTCGCCCCTCAACTCCCCGGGCGAGACGGACGGTTCACGGAACCGCCCGCCGCCTCGGCCGAGGAGGTGGTCGAGGCCCTCGTGGAGCCGCTGCTCGCGCGCCTCGACACCCCGGGCGGATCGCAGGGGAGGGGACCGGCCGGAAGCCGCTCGCCCAGGCCGTTCGCACTCTTCGGGCACAGCATGGGCGCGCTGCTGTCCTATGAACTCGCCCATGAGCTGGTGCGCAGGGGCTGGCCTCCCGCGCACCTCTTCGTCTCCGGGTACTCGGCCCCCCACCTCCCACGCAGGCCCGGACGCCCTGTGCCGCACGAGCTTCCCGACACGGAACTGGTCGCGCACATCACCGCCCTGCAGGGGACGAACGGGGCGGTGCTGGAACACCCGGAGCTGATAGAGCTTCTGCTCCCCGTAATCAGGGCGGACTACAAGGTCTGCGAGACCTACCGGTACCGGGAACGCCCTCCGCTTCCCTTCCCGATCACCACACTCGGCGGCGACAGCGACCCCGAGGTACCGGAGAACGGTCTGCGAGCCTGGGGCGACCTGACGTCCGAGGAGCTCGTGGTAAAGGTGTTCCCGGGCGGTCACTTCTATCTGCATTCGCGGTTCGACGAGGTCATGGACGCCCTGCGTACCAGCTTGCCGCGCACGGGCAGGCTGACAGGGGGTACGCGCACATGAACGAGGTCAGTGTGACGTCACCGAGCATCAAGGAAGACCGGGTACGCCGGTACTACGAGCTTGTGGACGCGGGCGATGTGTCCGGCCTGGTGAAGCTGTTCGACAGGGATGCCGTCTACCACCGGCCCGGGTACCAGCCGCTGGTCGGCCATGCGGGGTTGGAGCGGTTCTACAGGGAGGGACGCGTCATCGAGGAAGGACGGCACACCGTGTCCCTGCTCGTTCAGCAGGGCGATGACGTCGCCGTCCAGGGCAGTTTCGCCGGGCGCCTGCGCGACGGGCGTGCGGTGGAACTGCGGTTCGCGGACTTCTTCAGCTTCTCCGAGGCGAACGCCTTCCGCCGCAGGGACACCTTCTTCTTCACCCCGATGGTCTGACCGAGCCTGTACGTAGGCATCCCGACACGGGTCATCGTGACCGTGCTGCAGCCATGGACACGTACTGAGCGTTTTCAGCGTTGACGCTCCAGGGGGTGCTGTCACGTTGGCTGACCGGGTGGGATGATCTTCGGGTTGGTCACGATGGAGGGGGACCGCCCGTGGACAGTGCGCCGTCGTACAGGGGGGCATCGGTACCCGGTCGAGGTGATCTCGCACTGCGTGTGGTGGTCCTTCCGCTTCCCGCTCGGCTTCCGTGAGGTCGAGGAGCTGATGCTGGAGCGCGGCGTGCTCGTCTCGTACGAGACCGTCCGGCGCTGGTGCGCGAAGTTCGGGCAGGCCTACGCCGATGCGCTGCGCCGCCGGCGGCCCCGGCCCGGCGACAAGTGGCATCTGGACGAGGTCTTCATCAAGATCAACGGTGAGCAGAAATACCAACACCGTTGCGTTTATGTCTTTGAGCGGTTCGAGAGTCCGTGCTCGAAGAATGTGACGGTGCTGTGGACGGTGTAGTTCTGGCTGGTCGTGGGGTGTTTTCCGGCGTTCGGGCCGTACTTGCTGGTGGGGTTCTTGCGGGTGCGGGCCTTGACGCGGTGCCGGTGGCGGGCGGGGTGCAGGGCGTCGAGGACGGCCCGGCCGATGGTGCCGACGAGGTCGGCGGGTCCCGTCGGGGGCAGGATTGCGGTCGCGGTGGTGACGGTGTCGGCGGCGGTGGTCTGCAGGACGGTGAAGCTGATGCGGTCCATGTCCAGGCCGGCCCGGGTGCAGGCGGTGTCGGCGGCGGCGCGGATCAAGGCCTGGTAGGTGGTGAGCAGGGCGTAGACCTCCTGGTCGAGGCCGGTCAGGCTGCGGGAGCGCAGGACACGGCCGTCCAGCATGGTCGCCTTGATCGAGAAGTACGTCGTCTCCGACTGCCACCGCTCGTGGTAGAGATCCACGAGCCTGGCGGCCGGGTGGACGGTCGGGTCGAGGAGGCTGGTGAGCAGGCGCCACTGTTCGGTGCGGACGGTGCCATCGCCCAGGGTTACGGTGATGGACGCCTCGATGACGCGGACGGGCAGCAGAACAGACAGGACGCCGTAGCCGATCCGGGCCAGGTAGGAGCCGTCGCCCAGGTGCCGGAAAGGGGTGGGTATCCGGCGGGCGGAGGAGCGCACCAGGAACTGGGCGCCGGTGGCCTGGACGTCCCGGGCGAACTCGGCTCCATCGAAGCCGGCATCGGCCAGCAGGAGCATCGTGCGGTCCAGCACACTCAACAGGCGTCCCGCGTAGGTGAGTTCGCCGTCGCTCTCGGGGCCGAACGCGGCAGCCAACACGGCACGGGTGCCACACTCGACCAGGACCACGAGCCGTAGCAGCGGGTAGCCGAACTCCACGCTCTCGCCCGCTCGCTTGGGATAGTGCCAGGTGAGCGCCTCCTCATCGGGCACGTGCAGCAAAGTGCCGTCCACGGCCACGGTCCGAAGCCCTCGATAGAACGAACCGGCCTGCCCGAGGTGGGCGACGGGTCCGGCGAGGATCTCGAACAGCCGCCGCAGCGGTGCCGCTCCTATGCGCCGTCGGGCCCTGGACAGCGAGGAGACCGCCGGACGTACCAGCGGCAGTCCCTCCAGCCCCGCCGTCAGCTTGCCCCACACGCTCCGATAGGAACAGTCCTCGAACAGGGCCAGAGCGAGGACGAAGTAGACCACGACCCGGGACGGCAGCAGCCGCAGCCGCTTCTCACGTGACCCGGTCTCCTCGATCACCGTGTCCACCAGTACGAAGTCCACGATCTGGGTCAACTCGCCCAAGTGGCCGGGCGCGTACACGCCCCCGGCCGCCTCGACCGTGCGCGTGATGACAGACTTCTCCTGCAACGGGACTCCCGATGATCTTCTTGCTCGACACAAGCTGATCTATCAGGACGTCCCGTTGCGCCATTCATCAGGGCTTGACCTGCGACTCAAGACTCAAACGCAACGGTGTTGGGTGTGACACCTGAGGAGATGGACGAGGTCCGCCCGCGTCTGGAGGCGTTCGCGGCCCAGATGCTGGATTCGCTGCCGCGTCGGGACCAGCGGGCCAAGGGCGAGCTGTACCTGCGTGGGCTGATGCTGGACGGCAAGCGCAAGTCGATGCAGCCGATGGCCGAACGCCTGGGCGTGGACCACCAGCAACTCCAGCAGTTCGTGTCCTCCTCCACCTGGGACTGGACCACGGTCCGTGAGCGGCTGGCCCGTTGGGCCGCCGCCCACATCTCGCCGGAGGCGTACGCCATCGACGACGTGGGCTTCCCCAAGGACGGCTACGACTCCCCGGGGGTGGCCCGGATGTACTGCGGCGCGCTGGGCAAGCGCGGCAACTGCCAGATCGGCGTGAGCGTCAACCTGGTGTCCGACCGCGCCTCGGCGGCCGTCGACTGGCGCCTGTTCCTGCCCGAGAGCTGGGACGACGCCCAGCACGCCGGCGATGTGCTGCTGGCGGAGGCGATCCGGCACCGACGTGCCAGGGCCGGCATCCCCGAGGCCGAGCGGCACCGGGAGAAGTGGCGCCTGGCCCTGGACATGCTCGACGAAGTGCGCGGGGACTGGGAACTGCCGGACCTGCCGGTCGTCGCCGACGCGGGATACGGGGATGCCACCGGCTTTCGCGAGGGGCTGACCGAGCGCGGCCTGGCCTACGCCGTGGCGGTCAAGGGCACCACCACCGCTTACCCGGGTGACGCGGTCCCCGAGCGCCCGCCGTACTCCGGTCGGGGTCGCCCACCCGTCCCGACCTACCCCCAGCCGCACACCACCTTGCGCCAACTCGCCCTGGATGCAGGAAGGTCGGTGGTGCGGACGGTGACCTGGCGCCAGGGCAGCAGGGTCGGCAAGCACAACCCCCGCGCCGAGATGCGCTCGCGCTTCCTGGCGCTGCGGGTCCGCCCCGCCAACCGCACCATCCGCCGCTTCGCCGACGGCTCCCTGCCCGAGTGCTGGCTGCTGGCCGAGTGGCCACCGGGCTCCGCCGAGCCCACCGACTACTGGCTGTCCACCCTGCCTGCCGACACCCCGCTGCGTGAGCTGGTGCGGATCGCCAAGATCCGCTGGAGAGTTGAGCACGACTACCGCGAGCTCAAGGACGGCCTGGGCCTGGACCACTTCGAGGGCCGCAGCTTCCACGGCTGGCACCGGCATGTCACCCTCGCCGCACTGGCGCAGGCGTTCTGCACCCTGCTGCGACTCGACCCAAAAGTCCCTGCGCCGGCCTGACCCTGTACGCGGTCCTCCGCGCACTCCAGGCCCTCCTGGCCACCTGGGCCGGCGCCTGCTCGATATGCGGCCGGCCTGTACCGACCCCCGAACCCCACCACAGGACCTAACAAAGCCCTACTAGTGTCCTGCGCCAATAGTTGATCGTTAGTAGTTGCGTGACTTCTGCTGCTGGTGCATCAGTCCCTCGTCGGGGCCCAAAGCTGGAACCGCTGCTGCTGTCCGCTGACGAGCGGGCGATGCTGGAGCGGTGGACGCGGCGGGCAACCTCGGCCCAGGCGCTGGCCCTGCGCGCGCGGATCGTGCTGGCGTGCGCAGGCCCGGAGGTGCCGCCGATCGTCGCGGTCGCCCGGGATCTGCGGGTGGCCGCCGACACCGTCCGCAAGTGGCGGCGTCGGTTCCTGGCGGAGCGGCTGGACGGCCTGGTCGACGAGCCGCGGCCGGGCCTGCCGCCCACCATCAGCGTTGACCAGGTGGAGGCGGTCGTGGTCACCACTTTGGAGCAGATCCCGAAGAACGCCACCCACTGGTCGCGCAAATCGATGGCGGCCCACAGTGGTCTGTCGAAGTCCACCGTCGGCCGGATCTGGCGGAAGTTCCAGCTCAAGCCGCATCTGACCGATACGTTCAAGCTGTCCACGGACCCGCTGTTCGTGGAGAAGGTCTACGACGTGGTCGGCCTGTACCACAACCCACCCGAGGGCGCGGTGGTGCTGTGTGTGGACGAGAAGTCCCAGATCGTGTGCCACGAACGCTGAAGGAGGCGTTGATGTAGCTGCTTCTGGAAGCGGTGCTGTGCAGGAGATGGAGGTAGATCCTCCGGGGTCGCCCTGCAGGGGGAGGCCCCAAACCACCGCAGGCTGCGTCGGTTAAGTACCGGTCGTGGTGAGCGCTGCGGAAAAGGCGCGGCAGTGATCGCGTCAGGTGTGGGTCGGGAAGGCGAGCGTGAGCGAACCGCTGATGACGTGTCGTAATCTTTCTCAGTGGCGTCGAAACCGGGGCATGATCTGGGCTCCGGGACGAGTCCGGGGGAGCCTGCCGACTGCCCGGACGGCGTCCGGCATGGAGGCGGCGCGAGCCTGGCCCGGGCTCTTGCACGGAACGTGGGAACCTGTCGCCCCGATACTGACGCCGGCCTGGTGGGCCGGGGTCGAGAGGGAGTACCCCAAGCGGACAAAGCCGCGAGGGGCCGAGTACCGATGCGGGGCACGGGGGCGGACCGTCTCGTAGTAGCGCTGAGGTCCGGTAATGCGGGCGAAGCGAAGGGGACGGGTCGTCCGGGTCTGCATGGCGGTCAACCGGAGTGCCCGGGATGAGCCGGACGAGTGGACCGAAGTCGTTCGAGATCTCGAAACACCTGGTGTTCGAGGCGTACTTGAAGGTCAAGGCCAACAAGGGCGCGGCGGGCGTCGACGGCGAGTCGATCGAGCAGTTCGAGGCTGACCTGCGGGGCAACCTCTACAAGCTGTGGAATCGCATGTCGTCGGGCTGTTACTTCCCGCCGCCGGTGCGGATGGTGGAGATCGACAAGCCGGGAGGGCGTGGGGTCAGGGTCCTCGGCGTGCCCACGGTTGCGGACAGAATCGCGCAGACGGTGGTGGCGATGGGGCGTTGTCACGTTAGCGGACCTGCCTGAGATGATCTTGGAGTTGGTCGTGCCGGGGAGGGGTTCGCTCGTGTCGTCCGTGCCGCCGTCGCACCCGGGGCACCGGTACCCCGTCGAGATCATCTCCCACTGCGTGTGGCTGTACCACCGGTTCCCGCTGTCGTTCCGCGAGGTCGAGGAACTGATGCTCGAGCGCGGCGTGCTCGTCTCCTACGAAACCGTCCGGCGGTGGTGCCTGAAGTTCGGCCAGGCCTACGCCAACGCGCTGCGCCGACGCCGGCCCCGGCCCGGTGATAAGTGGCACCTGGACGAGGTCTTCGTGAAGATCAACGGAGAGCTGACGTACCTGTGGCGGGCCGTCGATCAGAACGGCAACGTCCTGGACATCCTCGTCCAGAACCGGCGGGACAAGGCCGCGGCCCGGCGCTTCTTCCGTCGGCTCCTCAAAGGAATCGGGGCCGTGCCGCGGGTGGTCGTCACCGACAAGCTCCGTTCCTACAGTGCGGCGCACCGCGAGATCATGCCCTCCGTCGAGCACCGGCAGTCGAAGTACCTCAACAACCGGGCGGAGAACAGTCATCAGCCCACCCGGCAGCGCGAACGAGCCATGAAGGGCTTCCGCTCCGTCGGCGGAGCCCAGCGGTTCCTGGCCGCGTTCCGCGGCATCTCACCGCACTTCCGCCCTCACCGCCACCTGATGACCGCCCCCGGATACCGCGCCGAGATGACCGTCCGCTTCGCGATCTGGAAGCAGATCACCGGCACCGCCGGTCTGCCCGCCACGGCCTGAGCGCGGAGCCGGAACCCGGCCCCAGCACGTCCCGACGCCCCGCCAAGCACCAACACCCTCGACAACGTGACAACGCCGTCCCGGGCCGTGCTCGACTCCGCGCCCGTCCGCGCTAAAAAGGGGTGCACACACGGGTCCGAGCCCCGTGGACCGGGGCAAGCCGGGTTCCAAGATGCACGTCCTGTCGGACGCGAACGGACTGCCCCTTCTCGTCGGCCTCTCCGCCGCCAACGTCCACGACAGCCAGACCCTGAAGCCCGTGCTGTTGGGGCACCTAACGAGACACGACCCGCACAATGGCCGGTACTTCAAACCCCGGCGTCTTCACGCCGACAAGGCTTACGACGTACCCGAGCTGCGGAAATGGGTGCGAGGCAAGCGCATCGGCGTACGCATCGCCCGCAAGGGCATCGAGTCCAGAGAACGCCTCGGCCGCCGACGGTGGGTGATCGAGCGGACCATCTCCTGGCTGACCGGCTACCGCCGGCTCAACCACCGCTACGAACGCCACCCCCGCAACTACCTGGCCTTTCTCGGACTCGCCGCCGCCCTCTGCTGCTACAAACTACTCCTCAAGCTCACCACATAGGACACGGTCCTATGTGTCACGCTCCGCCCTCGAATCCGGCCTGGGGGGCGCCTACGGGCTCCAAGAAACGGACAAACAGGGACACATTCGATTGGTGTCACGCTCACGCTCTGCCAGTTCCAGCCCATCCGGCCACCCCTCGCCGGTCAGCTCCGCCGCGCCGCCGATCCATGCCCACCGGGCCGCCCCGGCGACACGGTGGGCATTCCGGGCTGAGGTACCCGGATGGACGCGGACACCGGGCGCCTCGCACGATGCGTGACTACGTTGAGTGATGTCATATGCTCTGCCGTCACACTTTCGAGAGGTGCCGAATGCCCTTCTCCGCCCCCGGGCTGGTCGACGACCTGCCCGCCGCACTGCTCGACCGATGGAACAAGGCGATCGACGCCCAGTTCCAGCGGCTGGAGGCCCAGCAGGGCAGCAAGTACTTCACCCTCGAACCCGAGAACCCGGCCACCGCGCAGCGCGTTCCGGTCACCTGGTTCGGCAACCCGGCCGAGCCGGGGTTCTGCTTCGACAAGACCACCGCCCGCGAACTCTCCGACTGGGGAGTGCGCGGGCGGCGCGCGCTGCACAACGAGTACTGCGAGTACGCGGTGGTCACCGCCACCGACAGCGAGGGCCGGCTGCGCCCCAAGCGGGTGCAGGTCACCACCGAACTGCCCGAGTACTACCTGACGCTGGCCGAGCACGACCCCGAGCTGCTGCGCTCGATCGTGACCGGCGTGCTCGGCTCCCAGCCGCGCTGGCAGGAGCTGTACGGCCCCGCAGTCGCCGACCCCGGGCGGCTCAGCCCCACCGCGCGCCGGGTGGCGTTCGCCCGCCAGCTGACCGGCCACGGATCCCACGCGGACCTCGTCGAGGCGGGGGTCCCGCATGCCCCAGTCGGTTCCCTCAACGCGGTGAACGCGCTGTTCATGGCCCACCCCATCAACGGCCTCGACGACCTGCTGTACATCGTCATGTTCGGCGCCAGGCCCTACGCCCGGCGGACCGCCGCGGGTGCGCTGGAACCGGCCGGACGTGACCAGATCTTCAGCCAGCAACCCGGCCTCGCCGCTCTCGCCTGCCGCCACGCCGACCCCGCCGCCGCGCTGGCCGCCGCCAGTGCCGCCTTCCAGGGGCGCACCGTGTCCTTCGCGGATCCGCTGGGCATGTACATCCACCACTTCACCTCCGAGGTGTTCCTGTTCGAGGGTGCCCCGGTGCCCGACCCGTGGATCCGGCTGAGCCGGGGCACGCAGGGCCTGCACCAGCGACTGGAGTTCGGACCGCGGGATGAGGACCCGCACTTCCTGGACGAGATCACTGTGGTGGAGGGCGACACGGAGGAGCCGGTCACCGGCGGCTACCAGGTCACCCGCCAGGTGCAGGTGGGCCCGGTCGTAGCCCTGGGCCCTGCGCGGACCGTACCGCCGCAGGACTTCGTGGAGCTGCCCGACCCGGACGCTCCGATTCGTTGCCGGGACGCGAGTGTGTGCCAGGACGTGGTGGGGCCGCTTAAGGAGGCATTCGAGGCCGCGCATGGCCCCGGTACACCGGTCGCCGGCCCGCGCGGTGGGCGGTGAACAGGGGATGGGCACGGCGGTGAGCACCCTGCAGCCCGGTATCTACCATGCTCCCGGCCGCCGCCCGCCCGCCCACTTCGGGCTGGTGTTCCTGCGCGCGGACCCCGCGGCCGACGCCCGGGCCGTGGACGGCGCGCTGCGTGCGGTGACCGCCATGCTGCGCGAGCTCGCCGAGGGCCGGCTTGCCGAACTGCCCGGCCACCCCGTGGCCGCCGGCGATCTGGAGTTTCTGCTCGGCTTCGGCCCCAAGGCGTTCGAGATCCCTGGCGCCAAGGTGCCGTGCCCGGCGGGCCTCGGGCCGCGCCTGCGGTTCCGCTCGCCGCGCCCCACCGGGGGCGGGCCGCTGCTGGTCGGCGGCGGATTGCCGTACGCTCCGGACATCGTGCGCAACGACGCCACCGAGGAGTTCTGCCTTCAGTTCACCGCCCACACCCAACTCGCCGTATCACGGGCGGTCGTGGAGCTGTGGAAGCTGCTGCGCGACGGGCGGGACCCTGGCACTCGGGCGGCGGTCCTGGAGATCGCGGGCGTCCACACCGGTTTCCAGCGGGAGGACGGGCGCAGCTGGATCGGCTTCCACGACGGCGTGTCCAACCTGCGCAGCCAGGACCGGGAGGGCGTGGTCGCCATCGGGGAGGCCGACGCAGGCGAGGACGGTTGGACAGTCGGCGGCACCTACCTGGTCTTCCTAAAGCTCGCCGTGGACCTCGACCAATGGCACACACTCCCGCGCGCGGCCCAGGAGCTGCTGGTCGGCCGGGACAAGCTCACCGGAGCCCCGCTGACCGGCGTCGACGCGGCGGGTCAGCCCGTGCCGGCCGCGGGTTGCCCGGTCGCCGGAACCACCGAGGTTACCCAGCCGGGCAACGAGGAGTTCCTGCAACCGCCGCCCACCGCCGACCCGGTGGTGGCCGCCTCCCACGTCCACCGGGCCAACCTGACCGGCGCTGCGGACCCGGGGCAGCCCGGCTCACTGCGGGTCTTCCGGCAGGGCTACGAGTTCTTCGAGCCGGTAGCCCTTGCCCCCGGCTTCCGGGTGGGCCTCAACTTCGTCAGTTTCCAGGACGGCCCCGACCGGGTGCTGCGCGTCCTCACCCAACGCGGCTGGCTGGGCGGCGTCAACTTCGGCGGACTGGCCGGCCCCGGCACACCGGCCGACCGACTGTTGTCCGTCCGGGCCGGCGGCACCTACCTGGCGCCGCCGGTACGCGACGCGGCTCCCTACCCGGGGGCCGAGGTCTTCGGCTGAACCCCGCCTACACCGAACAACGCACGCGGCCCTGGCCCGTTTCTCCACGCTCCCGCCACCTCCGTCGCCCTGCTCGCCACCCCGACGGCGGAACACGCGTTGAGCGTGTGACAGGGCTCCCCCGGCGACTGAGACGTCAAGCTGGTTGCGCCTGCCGCTCAGCCCTCTCTGGGATCAGCAGGGTCCGGGAATGCACCACTGGTCGACCCGGACGTACGCTCGCCGATCCACGACAGCCCGCCGCGTGTACCGTCCCGTCGCCCGCGGCTGTGCACTCGGGCAGGCCGTCGTAGCGCTTCCGGAAACGGGCGGGTCATCTGCCCGGTCACCGTGCCGGCGGGAGACCTGTCGCTCCCGGCGACAAGGCCGCCTCGGGCGAGGGCCCGTTCGAGTGCGGCCAGCCCGGGACCATCTGGTGCTTGCCCTCGCCCCGGCCGAAGGTATAGCGGAGGGACCGGTCAGGGCAGGTGTTGGCGTCTGGCCGCAGTCAGGACGAGACGTCCGCGGCAGCACGATCTGGCCGTCCGCCGCTCTCGGTAGCGGTATCCCCCGCCAGCACGACGCAGCCGGGCGACGTCGAGCCGTCCGTTGTTGAGGCCGGCGTAGAGGCCCCGTGCCCGCGGCGGTGTTCCGGCGCAAGCGCCAGGTCCTCCTGACCACCGCAGGGGCGCCGCCGCGTCAGACCAATCAGCGCCGCAAGCAGCGGTGTCGTCCAAGCTCCGAGCACCGTCACAAACCCGCGCGTCGGCGTTCCGACCGGTCCCCTTTCCATCCTTTCCTTCGGCCGAAAGCCACGAGAGGGAAGAATCAAAAGGTCTTCAAATGCCATCGAAGAAACTCAGAAGCCATCCGCTTACCGATCAACGGGCTGGTCTGGTCGAACGAGGGTCTTGATCGGGTGATCGCGGTGGGGTCGGCGCATGAAGGCAGGGCCTCTTGGTAGCTCGGGGTTGTCGAAGCCAACGAGCACCAGGAGGCCCTGTTGCCGCAGCCTTTCGCGCTCGCGCCGGTGGAGTCCAACGCGCCGTCTCCGTCGTGTGACTGCCTCGCGCACAGGTTCGGCAACGCGGCGGACGGGCCGGACCGTGCGCGGTGTTACGGCTCGGACCTGACGGACGCGGAGGGGCAGGTCATCCGGCCGTTGCTGCCCGTTCCGGCGTGGTTTCGGGGGCGGGGAGGCCGGCCGGAGGGCTATTGCCACCGCGTGATGCCGGACGCAGTGCGCTACGTGGTCGACAACGGCGTCAAGTGGGCCAACCTGCCTGCGGATTTCCCGCCGTACCGGCGGGTGCACGCCTTCGCCCGCCGCTGGCAGGTGACGGGCCTGCTCGCCGAGTTCCACGACCGGCTGCGCGACCGCGTGCGGGAGAAGGCGGGCCGCGCGGTGGACCCGACCGCCGCGATCGTGGACTCGCAGTCGGTGCGGGCAGCGGCGAACATCCCGCGCTCAACATCCGGCTGGGACGGCGGGAAGAAGGTGGGCGGCCGCAAGCGGCACCTGGTGGTGGACTGCCTCGGCCTGGTCCTGGCTGTCGCGGTGACCGCGGCGAATGTGCAGGACCGCGACGCCGCCGTCCCCCTGCTCGCAAGACTGCGCGAGATGTACTTCTCCATCCGCCTGGTGTGGGCGGACGGCGGCTATGCCGGGCGGCTGATCGACTGGGCGGCCGAGAAGTGCCGGCTCACCCTGGAGATCGTCAAGCGCTCCGACGACATGGCGGGGTTCGTGGTGCTCCCCAGGCGCTGGGTGGTCGAGATCTGTCAAGCACAGCGCACTCATGGAGTCTGTTGCTCTGCCGTCTCGGCGGTCTCGGTCCAGATGCGGCGGCTGTACCAGCCGGGCGGACGGGTGCGGCGTTCGCGGAGTTCGGCGAGTTCTCGCTGGTCGGCGTGGGCGATGAGCCGGTGGGGCCAGCAGCTTTCCCGGCGGGTGGTGATCCAGCCGCGGTTGATCCAGGCATAGAGAGTGGAGGTGGTCATGTCCAGCTCGGCGGCCAGGTGCCCCAGCCACCACTCGTTGGGGCCGGGCTCCTCGCCGGGTGGTGCGGGGCGGTGCCGGTGGACGCGGCCTGCGGGACAGGCCAGGCGGCGCATGAGGTCGCGGACGGTGGCTGCGGAGATCCGTTTGCCGCCCTTCGCGGGCCGGAAGCCCTCGGCTTCCAGGCGGTCGGCGATTCCGCTGGCTCCTATGCCCTGGCCTGCGAGTTCGCGGATCCGATCGGTCAGTTGCGGGTAGCAGCTGAGCTGTTCCAACCGCTGGACCGGGCGGATGACCTCTCCCGCCGTCGTGGTCCCGCCGGCCCAGACGATGGTGACCTTCACCCGCTCGCTGGTGCCGAGCACGGTGACGACGACCTTGTCGACGACCGCGCGGACGATCTCCTTGCGGTCCGCCCTTGTGGTGCTGCGCGCGCGCCACAAACCCTCGATGTCGCCGGCCAGGGCCGTGATGGTCTGCCGCTCGGCCAAAGTGAGGATGCGCGGACTGCTGCGGGTGAAGCGGTCGTACTCCTCGCAAAGCCGCTGCTGGGCGGCGAGTGCGTCCTCCCACTCCTTCTCCAGCTGGCGCACGACCAGGCGGTTCTCCGGTTCGGCGAGGTGGTGGCTGCGGCGGGCCCGGTCGGCGTCCTGCGCGGCGCGTTCCAACCGCCTCGACCACAGCCGTTCCAGCTCGGCCCGCTCGGCCAGGACCTGGTCGGCCGCGCGCAGGGACACCTCGACGGCGGCGGGCGTCAGTGCCGCGAGGACCTGCTGCTCGACGAAGGCGTCCACGCAGGCGGAGTTGAGCAGCTGGCAGCTCTTGTGCGCGCCGTAGTTGGTCATGTCCCGGGCGCACACGTACTCGGGCAGTGCCTTGCTGTGCTGGGTGTGGTAGCGCACGCTCATGCGCCGGTTGCAGCGTCCGCAGTGCACCAGCCCGGCCGTGAGCGCCCGGCCGCCTCGCACCGCGCCCATGGCTTCGGCGCGGGCGCGGTTGGCCGCCAGTTTCGCCTCGTTCGCCTCGAACCGGGCGACGGTGATGTAGGCGGGCAGGGCATTCGGGATCATCACATGCCATCCGTCCCGGGAGCGGACGACCCGTCCGGTGCTCGGCCGGGCCGGGTCCTGGCGGCGCGGGTCGACCCGGCGCCGCCCGTAGGCGTAGATGCCGGCATAGGCGGGATTGTGCAGCAGGGTCTGCAGTGTCATCCGGTTCGGCCTTCGCCACTCCAGGGTGCCCTTGTCCGGCCCCTCCCGCAGCCGGATGCCCAACTGGATGTCGTGGTCCACGAGATAGCGCAGCACGCCGTGCAAGGTGCCGAGCCGCTCGAACTGCGCGAAGATCAGGCGGATCACGGTCTGCACCTGTTCGTCCGGGTCCAGGGCGGCCTCCCCGGACGGGCGGCGGACATAGCCGCTGGGCAGGGGGAAGGTCAGCTCGCCGCGGCGGGCCTTGTTCAGGCGCCCGCTCCACATCCGTTGCTTGATCAGGTGCAGTTCGGCCTCGCTCATCGTGCCCTTGAGCCCCAGCAGCAGCCGGTCGTTGTACTCGGCCGGGTCGTAGACCCCGTCGGGGTCCGCCAGTACCGCACCCGACAGGGCGCACAGCTCGATCAGCTGGTACCAGTCCTTGCCGGAGCGGGCCAGGCGGGACATCTCGATGCCCAGCACGAGACCGACGTGGTCCAGCCCGATCTCGGTGACCAGACGCTGGAAGCCGGTGCGGGCGACCGCACTCGATGCCGACCTGCCCAGGTCCTCGTCGATCACCAGGATCCGGTCCGCCGGCCAGCCGAGCGCGACCGCCCGGTCCGCCAGGGCGTACTGCAACCGGGTCGACTCCTGGTGGTCGACGAGCTGCCGGCGGGTGGACTGGCGGACATAGACCACCGCGAGCCGCTGCAGGTGACGGTCGTCGATCTTGCTGCCGGGCCGCTCCCACGGCATCACCGAGGTCATCGTCGGTCCCGCTCACTTGCCATTGCTGCAACCGGCAACGCGCGGCTCGCCAGCCGCACCAACTGCCCCACCACCGCCCGTCGGTTCACCTCCGGCAGTGCTGCCCACACCTGCCCGTCCGGCACCGCCGGAATCGTTCTCTGGGGCCGACGTCACTGTCGTCGCGCATGGCGACTCATCTCCCTCGTCACGGTCCTGCAGCCGCTTGGCCACCGCGGCCAGCCGCAGCAGGCCCTCACGACCGATTATCGGCGCCCGCTCACTGTCCAGACCGTCCATATGTGCAGTGTGACTGGGCGATGGAGAGAACGCTGAGCTGGCTGATGCGTTCGCGTCGTCTGGTGCGTGACCACGAGACGCTGCCCGTCCTGCACGAGGCCATGGTGCTGTGGTCCATGACCATGCTCATGAGCGGCCGTCTGGCCGGGCGCCGACCGGCTGCCTTCAGCCGGTCGGCATCCCGAGCGCGGTGAACACCCCCGGCCGCACCTGCACGGCCCATCCCCGCTCCACCAGGCGTTTCTGGGGGTTGGCCCCTCCGGGGACTTCGGCCGCGGCCCCTCGACCTTCGCCGGCACCGCCTGAAGCCCCGGGGCCGCAGCCAGCTGCTGGCAGCGCATGCCCTCGCGGCCCGCTTCCGACTCCAGCACCGACACAATCCGCTGGTAGTCCGGCGCCAGGACCGACACCGTCATGCCTTCGGTCCGGTGCGGCACCACCGACCCCGCCACCGCCTTCCGCACCGGTTCCGCCACCGCGGCAGATGGCTCGGCCAGTACCTCGGCCACCGTCACACGGGCATCCACCAGCCGCTGCAGCGCACATTCCGCCTCGCCGAGCGCGGCCTGCATCCGCTCGGCCTCCTCCCGCAGCCGCGCTGCCTCTTCCCGGACCTTCTTCTCCCGGGCCTCCAGCAGACCGAGAACCGACGGCATGAGCAACCTCCACCAGCGACACGAGCGGACCAAACGCCCCATCTCTCCCGCCGCAGGCGCGAGTTCATGCCCACCCCAGCCGAACCAATGGATCACGTTCGGAAAGCGGATGCCTTCTGAGGCGCCTACGGACATCAGGCAAGCAGAAGGCATCGGCGCAAGGCTTACGTTCCCTTGGTGGCTGGTCTTCCGGCCCGGCGGGTGCTCTTCGGTTTCGAGGTCGGGTTGTGGGCCCAGCGGCCGGGCTGCACCGTGTTGCGTCTGGCCCGGGTTCTCAGCACCGGCCATCGGTTCGGCTTCTTGATCGCACGCGGGCAGTCCCGGTTGCCGCGGGCCGGGAGGAGACGAATGCGTGCTTCGCGCCCGGCCTCGGTGTAAGAACGGCTGAGTTTTGAGCTGCCCCGAGTTTTGTGGAGTCCGCGATCGTGTGATCAAGCGGTCTGCGGGGCTTCCCCTGGTGGCGCCCAGTACGCCTGTTCGTACTCGTCGGGCGGGACGTAGCCCAGGGCAGAGTGGAGTCGTTCACCGTTGTACCACGCGACCCACTGGAAGACGGCCCGCTCGACCTCGTCGAAGCCCCGCCACGGCCCCTGATGCTCGATCAATTCGGCCTTGAATGTGCCGTTCAGGGCCTCGGCCATCGCGTTATCGTACGAGTCCGCGACGGAGCCGACCGACGCCGAGGCGCCGACCTCGGCAAGACGCTCCGTATACCGAATAGATACGTATTGCGACCCGCGGTCGCTGTGATGGATGAGGCCGGCGTCCTTCTTGATCTTCTGCCGCCACAGCGCCATCTCCAGCGCGTCCAGCGGCAGGTCCGTACGCATGTGATTCGCGACCTGCCAGCCCACGATCCGACGGGAGTACACGTCCAGGACGAAGGCGACGTAGACCCAGCCCGACCAGGTGCGGATGTAGGTCAGATCGCAACGCCGGTAAGTTAACCGCCCTTTCGAGGGATTGACGGCACGAAGGAGCCCCGGCAGGACTGGGTTTCGACCAAGAAGACCGCGTCCGTGCCGAGGCTCCCGTGTCTGCTCATCCTGCCACCGTTCCCGCTGCCCGAGAGAGGCTGAAGCCATCGGGTCCCCCTCATCCCTTGGACGATCTCGGTCTGGGAGCCCTGCCGCAGCTGCTGTCTCCCGCCCTCGTGGATCAGGTCATCGCCGACTGCGGACGCCGGGAACAGCGGGTGCGTGCTCTGCCGGCCCGCGTGACCTTGTACTTCGTCCTCGCTCTGTGGCTGTGCCCGGCCGCCGGCTACCCCGAGGTGCTGCGGATGCTGTTCCAGCAGCTCAAGGAGCAGTTACGGGCCGGGATACTGCACATCCCTTCCACCGCGGCCGTGGTCCAGGCCCGCCGTCGGCTCGGCCCGGCCCCGCTCAGGGCCCTGTTCCGGCACCTGCGCGGCCCGCACAGTGACCCCGGCGCCCCGGGCATGTCGGCCTTCGGATGCGACCTGGCTCTGCTGAAGGTCTCGGTGGACGGCACCCGCCTGGACGTGGCGGACACCCCGGCCAACCGCAAGGCGTTCGGTGATCCGCCGCGCGGCCGCTTCGGCTCCGGCCGCTATCCGCAGATCCGGGTCCTCACGCTGATCGCCAGCGGGACACGGACCGTGCTCGAGGCGGTGTGGGGGCCGTGGTCGGTCGGCGAACTGCCGCTGCTGGACAAGCTCATGCAGACCGGGGCCGTGCGCCGGGGCATGCTGGTGCTGGCCGACCGGTATTTCACCGGCTTTCCCCAGGTGTCGCAGATCGTCCGCACCGGCGCGCACCTGATCTTCCGCACTCCCTCCCGGCGCAAGCTGCCGGTGCTCACCGAGCTTGCGGACGGCTCCTACCTGTCGGTGCTGCCCGGCCCGGTCTACTCGGTCAAGGGCGACTGGCGCCGCAGTGCCCGTGAGCGCGGACGCAGGCTGGGGCTGCGGGCCCGCCAGGCCCAGGGCATCCGGATCCGCGTCATCGAGGCCGAGGTCACCGTCATTCCCGAACACGGTGAGCCCCGCACCGAGCCCTACCGGCTGATCACCACCCTGCTCGATCCCGGGCAGGCCCCCGCCGAGCAGATTGTCCGGCTCTATGCGGAACGCTGGGAGGCCGAGATCGCCTTCGCCGACCTGAAAACGTACCTCCGCAGCCACCAGAAGGTCCTGCGCTCGAAGGACCCCCAAGGGGTGGCCCAGGAACTGTATGCGCTGCTCATCGTCTACCAGCTGGTGCAGATCACCCGCGCCAGGGCGGCGCAGGGCGCTGTCACGTTGACTGACCGGGTGGGATGATCTTCTGGTTGGTCATGCCGGGAAGGGATCGTCCGTGGACAGCGCGCCACCGTCGTACAAGGGGCACCGGTACCCGGTGGAGATCATCTCCCACTGCGTGTGGCTGTACTTCCGCTTCCCGCTGTCGTTCCGGGAGGTCGAAGAGCTGATGCTCGAGCGCGGTGTGACCGTCTCCCACGAGACGGTCCGCCGCTGGTGCGCCAAGTTCGGGCAGGCCTACGCCAACGGCCTCCGCCGCCGGCGGCCCCGGCCCGGGGACAAGTGGCACCTGGACGAGGTCTTCATCAAGATCAATGGCGAGTTGAAGTACCTGTGGCGGGCGGTCGACGCCGACGGCGCCGTGCTGGACATCCTCGTCCAGAACCGAAGGGACACCGCTGCGGCCAGACGCTTCTTCCGCACACTGCTCAAGACGACCCGTACGGTGCCGCGGGTGGTGGTCACCGACAAACTGCGCTCCTACGGCGCGGCCCACCGCGAGGTCATGCCTTCGGTCGAGCACCGCTCCCACCAGGGCCTGAACAACCGGGCCGAGAACAGCCACCAGCCCACCCGGCAGCGCGAACGCGCCATGAAGGGCTTCCGTTCCGTCGGCGGGGCCCAGCGGTTCCTGTCCGCGTTCAGCGGCATCTCGCCCCACTTCCGGCCCCGCCGCCACCGGATGACCGCCTCCGACCACCGCGCCGAGATGACCATCCGCTTCGCGATCTGGGACCAGATCACTGGTGCTGCCGCCATGTCCACCGCGGCCTGACCCGAAACTACCATCCGGCCCCACCACACCCTGACACCCCATCAGCCGACCACACCCCACCAACGTGACAACGCCCGGTTCAGTACCAGAAGGCCTTGACGACGGTGTGCCCCGTGGGGACGGTCCGGGTGTAGAAGGCCTGCAGGTCCGTGTGGTGGGTGAGGAACCAGCCCTTGACCTCAGCCTCGTCGAAGGCGGAGAAGGGAGGCAGGACCTTCGGCCGGGCCGCGTCCCAAAGATCGTCGAAGGAGACCGCAGCCAGGAAGTCCGCTACCTCGCGCACCTGGGCGGGGCGGAGTATCAGAAACGGCGGCTGGTCGTAGGTGGCGTGGTGCACAGGGCTGCCCCCGAAGACCGGGAGTTCCCAGTCAGGAGAGCCCCGCAGGGTGTACACCGCTTTGTAGACCTCATGGAGGGCGGGAAAGTGGTACTCCACGACTTCGGCGATTCCGGCCCGGCGCTCGGCCTGGAAGCGGTCGAAGTCCCCGGCGGCCCCCATGAACTCCTCCAGCCAAGCCCAGTCCTCTCGGATCTCGGACTCCGGCATGGCGCGCAGCTGCATCTCGATGCTCATGTCGCGCATTCTGGCCGAGGCAACCGACAACGCTGAGTCGGTCGGTCGACATCAACGGCTGACACCAACAGGTGCGGGCAGCGCCGACCAACGCCGAATCACAACGGACGATCAGCCAAGGACGCCGGCCGGTCGGCCGACGTTGCCGATGCCCCGTGATCGACCTGATAAGGATGAGGCCAGATCTCAAACTCATGAGACTCCGCCGACCTCGGTTACTGTTTGGGGGCCCGAGGGCCGGGCGTAGTGACCGGGGGGGCGCCGCCGTGTCGATACGCGAGAACTTCGCCAAGCTCTTCAAGACCACGACCAAGACTCCTGACAGCGACCCGCTCGCGGTAGATCGCCCGTGCCAATGCTCGCCGGAGTGGCCAGGCTTGGAGACGACGGCGAACGGGCACATGCTCCCGGCTCGGCCCTCCAGCCACTACAGCGTTCTCACAAACCCCGAGGTCGGTCCGTTCGTCGCACGCTGCACCAGTTGTCACGCTCGGTATCCCCACCCTTGGGTGATCCCGCAGGGCGCGCCGATGCCTTTCGACTGGGCTCGCGAGGCTCCGCCGACCGCGTAAGCGCCGAGCAGGCTCAGTATGGGGAAGAGGGGGCGCACTCGCAGCCGGGAAGGCCGGGGGAAGGCCACGTGTGCCCCATGCGTGCCCGATCGGACGGCCATAGGCGGGGAACAGCGGGGAACGTCGGCGAGTCGCCCGGAGACTCGCAGGTCAGCATCTTGCCAGGTCAGCCCGATTCCAGTTACGCGATCTTCCAAACTGGGGCCGTCTCGGGAACCTTGATGCTAGTCCTGAGAGGCATCCACAGTGAAGATCCACCAACTTCGAATCCGCAGGTCGTCGGGGCTGGTGTGAGTCAGCGATCTTGTACTCGTGCTGGTCGTGGGCGGTTGCCTGTCCCCAAGATCGTCTGTCAGGAGGCGACTTCGGTTCGGGTCAGCACGAGCAGGGCCCGCAGCAGCGTGGTCGCGTAGCGGGGCGAGATGCGCAGTTTGGTGAGGATGCGCCAGTTCTTGAGGTGGGCGAAGGCGTGTTCGCAGACCGCGCGGACGGACGCGATCAGCTTGTTGACCTGCTTCTTCGCCGAGGTGAGGGGCTTGGTGCGGGCGGCCTTGTAACCGGTGACGACCACCGGGTCGTCCGGATCGTCGTCCAGGCCGACGAAGCCGAGGTCGCCGATTACGCCGAGCTCGGTGGCCCGCAGGCGCTCGACGAGCTTGTTGTAGCGGGCCGTGGTGATCTCCGAGGAGCGTCCCGGGCGGGCCGCGGACAGCCACAGCAGACGCCCCCGATCGTCGGTGAGCGCGAGGAAGAGCAGCCCGTGGGTCTTGTGTTTCCCGCTGTGTGCGCCGTGAGGCGCTTGTTGTTCGAGTGGAGGTGAAAGACCGCCGCCGCCGTCCTGTCGCAGCAGGACGGTTGAAGCTGAGGGCAGCCTGACCCGGGAGGTGCCGGGGAGGGCGGGAAGCAGCCCTGACAAAGCCGGGACGTGCCAGTACTGCCAGATGGGGCGGGTTCGGCAAGCGAGACGGAGAGGAGTACGCGAGGAACCGGCGTCTACGCCTCCTTAAGGCACGCCAGCTCGAACCTGGTGGATGAGGGCTGGATGCGGTGCGTCCCCGCTGGATATTCGGCCGGCGGGGAACTTTCCGCGCGGTCTACTTCGGTCGCGCGGGGAGGCCACGGTGAAGTGCTGCGGGGTAGCCGTGGCGAGGCCGCGGGGGCATAGCCGGGCTCCTACTCCGACGATCGAACAACGAGCGAACACGGGAACCGTCCCGGTCCCGCCCTCCTGCCGCGTGTCCAGCACGGCGGGAGGGCTGGGTCCACCGTCGGCCGACCGGGCCGGGGCGGGGCGGAGCCACCGTAGTACTCCGAGCCGGGGAGAGCCTGGCACATGGGGAAGGGCGGCAGCGGTTTCGAGAAGGGAAGGAGGCTGCAATGCCGAAAGACGCGCTGCTGAACAGCAGTGCTCCTGAGGCCCCGCGGGGGTCTCACCAGCGGGTATCGGGGATGCAGGCCAAGCTTCACCGTTGGGCGGCGGCCGACCGTGGCCGCAGGTTCGACGATCTGTTCAACCTCGTATGCGATCCGGCGACGCTGCTCGTGGCGTTCGAACGGGTCGCGGGCAACAAGGGAGCCCGAACGCCGGGCGCGGACGGCCTCACCGTCGTCAACGTCGAGCAGGAACTCGGCCTCCCGGGCTACCTGGAGGACCTGCGACGCGTACTGAAGACGGGTGAATTCCGCCCGTTGCCGGTACGCGAACGCAAGATCCCCAAGCCCGGCGGGAGCGGAAAGGTGCGCAGGCTCGGCATCCCGACCGTCTCCGACCGGGTGGTCCAGGCGGCCCTCAAGCTGGTGCTGGAACCGATCTTCGAGGCCGACTTCCTGCCGGTCTCCTACGGCTTCCGGCCCCTGCGGCGCGCACACGACGCGATCGCCGAGATCCACCGCTACGGCACCCACGGCTATCGCTGGGTGCTGGACGCGGACATCGAGGCGTGCTTCGACTCCATCGACCACACGGCCCTGATGGACCGGGTGCGCGCAAGGGTCAAGGACAAGCGCGTGCTGCGGCTGGTCAAGGCGTTCCTCAAGGCCGGTGTCCTGACTGAGGGCGGCGGTCGCGAGGAGACCTTCACCGGCACCCCGCAGGGCGGCATCCTCTCCCCGCTGCTGGCGAACATCGCCCTGTCCGCGCTCGACGAGCACGTGATGGAGCCGTGGGAGCCGGGCGGGCGGATGTCCACCAGAGGCAGGCGGGCACACCATCGCCACCACGGCCGCGCGAACTGGCGCATCGTCCGCTACGCGGACGACTTCGTCGTCCTGGTCGACGGCAGTCGTGACGACGTCGCCCGCCTGCGCGAGGACATCGCCGACGTACTGCACCCTCTCGGGCTGCGGCTGTCACCGGCCAAGACCCAGATCGTGCACATGTCGGACGGGTTCGACTTCCTGGGGTTCCACATCCAGTGGCGCCGCAAGCGAGGCTCGAACAAGTGGTACGTCTACACCTTCATCGCCGACCGGCCCATCCGGCAGCTGAAGGACAAGATCCGTGCCCTGACGAACAGAACGTCGCAGCAGGACCCGGGGACCGTGCTGAAGAGGATCAACTCGATTCTGCGCGGCTGGGTCAACTACTTCAAGCACGCGGTATGCAAGACCACGCTGAAAGCCCTGGACCACTTCGTATGGCGACGGGTGACCAGCTGGTGGATGGTGCTGCATCGCTGGAGGTGGAAGGACGTCCGCCGACGCTTCACCGACCGCAACGGCCGGTGGCACAAGCTCTCGGCGGACGGGATCGAACTGTTCCCCATGGTCTCGATCGCGGTCACCCGCTATCGCTACCGGGGCAACACAATCCCCAACCCCTGGACCCTCAACCACGCCTGAACGACAGAGACCGTGGAGAGCCCGGTGCGGTGAGAGCCGCACGCCGGGTTCGGCGAGCGGCACGGAGAAACGGACCGATGGCAACATCGGCACCGCGCTCCGTGCCGACTCAACAGTTGCGGCGGTTGTCCAATCCGGTGCGGCGCCGGGTGCGGATCAAGGTGCCGTCCAGCAGTACGACGTGGCCACCCTTCCGGGCGACCTTTTTCAGCGCGCGCTCCAGGCGCTCGGCCCGCGCGGCAAGCAAGTTGATCACTTCCAGCACCCAGCGCCGCACCGTGGTCGCGGAGACGCCGTTGCCGCCCGCCATGTTGGCAAGCCGCTGGTCATGGCGGAGAACGGCGAGGACGATCGCTGCGATCTTCCCGGGCGGCAGCTTGCGCCACCGCGAGCCGATCTTCTTCAGATGCCCGCGCAGCAGGTCGCCGAGGTGGGCCAGGGTGGCCGTGGACAGGGTCAGGCTTGACTGGTAGACAACCGTCTCAGTGCCCCTGGCGGAGCTGGTCTTGTTTCGCATACGACATCAACTGCCGCCGGGGGCACGGATGTTACGGGCCCCTCGCGCGGCGTCGCCGCTCACGCTCACTCACAGCGTGGTGGTGAACTTCCCGTCGGCGAGCTTGCGCAGCCAACCCCGTTCGGCGAGCCGATTCAGCTTCGCCCGCATCGCCTCCGAGCGGGCCGGCTCCAAAGAGATGCCCAGCTCGGTGCAGACCTGCTTGACCATGACCGGACCGTCGGCCCGCCGCACCACGTCCATGATCCGCTGGTAGTCCGCGGGCAGGACCGTCTCGTCCATGCCCCGCTCACGTTGCGGCACTGCCAGCACCACACGGCCCGCGACCTGCCCGGCGGACGGCGTCACCGCCGACCCGGCTTCGGCGCGCACCTGCTCGGCCAGCCGGCGTGCGACCCGCTCGGCAACAGCGAGTTCCTCCAGCTCGTCGCGGACCTCCTGCAGCTGCAGGCTCAACTTCTCTGCCTGCACCTCCAGTTCGGCCCGGCGGGCCGTGATCAGTTCACGAAGGTCCGGTTCCGCATCCTGGGCCACCTGACGTACCTCCCGCCCGGATCGTACGGAGATCCGCCTCACGCCCGCCGGGGAATCCACAGATCCGTGATCGCCGGCACGGCAGACGATCTTGAGCTCCGACAAGCACCCCCGACCAGCACGAGAACGAGATCAACGACTCACACCAGTCCCAGTGACCTGCGAAAACGAAGTTGGCGAAGGTTCAGTGGGCCGCAGGCCACCTGTCCGCGTACTCGTCCAGACGCCATTCGCCAGCAACGCCAGGCCGACGAGGACCATCAGACATCCGGAAAGGCCGGCCAACCCCGCTATGGATGTCTCTCCATCCGGATCGCCAACGCCACCGGGGGTCGGCTCGGTGCTGAGCCAGTTCACCGCTGCCTGCGCCTGGATCACAACCAGAACACCCAAGGCCATGAGCAGGGAGCCCATGGAAAAGTCGTAAGGTCGAATCGACCTCCCTTTCCGTGGCCGCGCCCAGACGACCCCGCCCACCAGTGAGACCGGGACCGTGAGGAGCTGACCGACAAGCAACCCCATCAGCATGGCGAGACGCAGGTGGTCGAGTCCCTCACCTCTGGGGTCGAAGATCAGGGCTCCTGCACCCCCGGCAAGAAAGCCGATCGCCACCGCACGGATCAATGTCACGTCGGACAGGATGCCGGAGGAGACGCCCCGTTGGGGACACAGGCAGGAAGTCGACTGCACAGCGGGACTTCCCGTACAGCAGAGAAGTGCAGCAACCACAGCGATCACAGCCGACCGTCGCCGCCTTCAACACCCACATGATCGGCCGAGCAGACCACAACGACTGTCGCGCCCGCAGTTCGCATCGAGGGGCATACCACGACACCTCCGCCCGGGCCGTCTCTGGGCCGTGCGCAACGACGACCAACGCTGACAACCACCGACAGCTAAGTCGCAGGTCGCAGCGTTGATCGATTGCACGGCCGCAGGTCAAAGACCCGGCCCTTCACTTCTTCGGCGACTGACCTCGTCTCTGCCCGACCCTTGACTCGCTCTTCGAGACTCCGCCGGCCTTGAGCGCAGTCACGTTGCACCCTCACGGACCCGGACCTCGCGTTGAACGGTCCAGGGTCACTCGGACCTTGAGACCTTGCCACCGAGCCCTGTCTCGTTGCCGTCGGCATCGTGGTAGACGTACTTCCACACATCGTCGTGCTTCTCAACGCCTACCGGCTGCAGCCTTCGCTCGGCGATCTTCGCCACCTCGGATTCGAGATCATCCACCCAGATCATGCTCACAGCGCCGCCGGCACGCTCGGCGTCCTCGATGATGTACACATACCGATCCTCAGCCAGCTGCCACACCGCTTCGACGTCATTCGGGTAGAAGGCCGGCTCCGAGCCGAACAGCTGCTTGTACCACTCCAGCGCACTCCTGTAGTTCCTCACCGCGATACCAGCGAAGATTCCTACCGCCACGACTGCCTCCTTGCCCCATGAGGTCGAACCTCGGATACGTCACTGTTCCTGTTCGAAGGCAGACTCGATCGGTCGGCAGGAATCATCGGGGCGTTGTCAAGTTGAGGGAGCGTCGGGCGGCGTGACCTGTAGCGGGGCGTGGCTGGGCGGGATGTCCGTGCTGGTTCAGGCCTGCGCGGACACGCCGGTGACCTGGTTCCACACGGTGAAGCGCTCGGTCATCTCCTGTCGGTAGTCACGGGCGGTGAGCAGGTGGCGGCGTGGTCGGAAGTGCGGGGAGATGGAGCTGAAAGCTCCCAGGAACCGCTGGGCTGAGGCGGCGGATCGGAAGCCCTTCATCGTCCGTTCGCGTTCCCTCGTCGGCTGGTGGGAGTTCTCTGCCCGGTTGTTCAGCCCCTTATGAGAGCGGTGCTCCACCGAGGGCATGGTCTCGCGCAGAGCCGCCCCGTAGGAACGGAGCTTGTCGGTGATCACCACCCGCGGCACCGAGGCGGTCTCCTTGCGGAGCTTCCTGAAGAAACGCCTGGCCGCGGCCTTGTCCCGCCGATTCTGGACCAGGATGTCCAGGACGCCTCCGTCCTGGTCGACGGCCCGCCACAGGTACTTCAGCTCGCCGTTGACCTTGATGAAGACCTCATCCAGATGCCACTTGTCACCCGGTCGCGGGCCACGCCGCCGCAGCGCGGCCGCGTAGTCGGGGCCGAACGTCATGGACCACTGGCGGATGGTCCCGTACGTGATCTCGACACCCCGCTCCAGCATCAGCTCCTGGACGTCGCGCAGGCTCAGGGTGAACCGGTGATACAGCCACACACAGTGACCGATAACCTCCGGCGGATAACGGTAACCCCGGTACGAGGGTGCCTGCACCGAGTCCACGACCTGCCCTCTCACCAGTGACGATCCACTCGATGATCATGCCAATCAGGAACGCTGCCGGACAACCTGACAACGCCCAGATTCGCCATAAACACCAGGGCAGGGACCCGACATGGCGAACTCCCAGCCGACCGCGGTGCAGGCCCGCTCAGTCACGCTGAACGCCGCTGCGGTCCGCTTGTCGGGGTCTGTACGGTCAACGGTGCGGACATCGTCCACCCGGGCACGACCGTCGGCAAGCCCGTACAAAGTAGTCAGGGCGCATGAGAGATCAGGGGGTGTCGGTACTGTCACCGGGCGGTATACGCGCAGGTGGCGTACTGACACGAAGGTGAGAGATCGCACCCATGCCCGCCGGGGGGGTTCGGTACGCCGGTACCTCTTTGTGCGTGTCAGCCGTACCGAGGGGTCGGATTCTGCGGGCTGGGGAGGCCGCGTCAACCCGCGTCATCTTTTGCGCGGTACGTTGGCGCGGTGTGGGTGCGGTGGCGGCCAAGGGGAGTGGGGACATGAGGAGTTGGGGGCGGGTCTGGCTGCTGGTGACGGTGTGGGTGTCCGTGGTGGTGTGTCTGGCCGGGCTGGGGTGGATGGTGTGGGCGCTGGGCCAGGTGAAGTTGGCGGACGCGGACACCGCCGGGGTGCTGTCCTTCGCCCCGGGGCTGATCGGCATGGTGGCCGGCGGATGGAGTCTGTGGGCGACGTTGCGGGCGCTGCGGGAGCAGCGCACCGCCGAGGTGATCGCCAAAGACCTGGCCCGCGAGGTTGTCCGGCGTGAGGGGAAGGAGCTGGAGCGGCTGCTGGGCGGTGGCCGGGAGGCGCTGAGCGGGCGGTTGGACCTGCCGTTCACCGCGACGGCGTGGGGGGCCGAGGGAGCCGCACCGGCGGGGACGCTCTCGCAGATCACCGTCTTCTACCGGGGGCTGGAGCCGGGGCGGCTGGTGATCACCGGCACGCTGGACGGCGGAGCGGGCAGTGATGCGGGAGCGGGCAAGACGGTCTTGGCGCTGGAACTGCTGTTGGGCCTGGCCCGGGACCGGGCGGAAGGCGAGCCGGTGCCGGTGCGGCTGTCCGCGGCGGCCTGGCCGGGCGGCCCGCTCCGCGACTGGCTGACCGCCCACCTGGCCGAGACCTATCGGCTCGGCCGGCGCGAGGCGGCCGGGGTGGTCGACGCCCGCCTGGTGCTGCCGGTCCTCGACGGCCTGGACGAGATGGACCCCGGTCTGCCCGGCTACACCTCCCGCGCGGCCGGCCTGCTGCGGGCCGTGGACGACTACCAGGTCGGCGGTGAGCATCATCCGGTGGTGCTCACCTGCCGCCGCGGCCACTACCAGGCGCTGGAGGCGGCCGAGGCGCAACCGCATGCCGTGGTCCATGTCTCCCTGGCCCGGGTCGGCCCCGGGACCGCCCGCGCCTATCTGCAGCGGCGGGTGGCCGCCCACCCGGCCGGGCGGGCCCGCTGGCAGCCGGTCCTGGAGGCCCTGGCACTGGCCGCGGGCGCGAGCGTCCCGGCCGACGCCCGGGCGCTCGCTCTGGCCCTGAACACCCCCTGGCGGCTGACCCTGGCCGCCGTCGTCTTCCAAGAACGCGACCCGAACGGCGCCTACCGGCGCGACCCCGCCGGCTTGCTCCCCCTCGCCCGCACCGGGCGACTGCACCGGTACCTGCTCGACCACTTCGTCCCCGCGGCCCTGCACGCCGACACCGGTACGGACACCGGCGGCCCGCAGAACCACCGGCGCCGGCGCGCACAGCCCCCGGACCCGGCCACGGCCTGGCGCGCCCTGGCCCTGCTGGCCTCCTACCTGCACGCCAATACCGCCGGGCGTACCCTGGCCGGCCGCTCCCTGCCCACCAGCGACCTGGTGCTGCACGAACTGTGGCCCCTGGCCGGCCCCGGACGGGTGCGCTGGACCGAGCGGGCCCTGGTCGCAGCGGTCTTCCTCACGGCCGGGGCGGCGATGCTGTGGTTTTTCTCAGCCGGAGCCGGAGCCGGTTTCTTCAGCACGTGGCATCTGATTTGGGCCGCACCGCTGACGGTGGGCGGTGTGTTCGCGGCGTGGGGGCGGTCCTGGCCCGAGCCGCGTCGCGTGAACCTGGAGCTGCTGCGTACGCCAGCCGGCTGGGGCTACCTCGCCGCATGGCTTGCGTTCGGGCTCGTGGTCGGGCTCGTATTCGGGCTCGTATTCGGGCTCGTATTCGGGCTCGTATTCGGCGGGCTCGGGCTCGCGGTCGGGTTCGAGGTCGGGCTCGTATGCGGGCTCGCGGTCGGGCTCGTGGGCGGGTTCGCGGGCAGGCTGTTTTTGGAAGCCGAGAAATCAATCGCTGATCCGCTGGCCTTGATCCGAAAAGACCTCACCGCATGGCTTGCCGTCTGGCTTGCGGTCTGGCTCGTGTTCGGGCTCGTATTCGGCAGGCTCGTGTTCGGGCTCGTGTTCGGGTTCGGGGGCGGGCTCGTGTTCGGGCTCACGTTCGGGTTCGGAGGCCGAGCTGTCCTGCGGTATGTGAGCTTGCTGTTGTGCACCCGTGGCCGTCTCCCGTGGCGGCTGGGCAGGTTCCTCCACGCCTGCTACAGCCTGGGCATCCTGCGGATCTCCGGTACCGCCTACCAGTTCCGCCACCGCGAACTGCAAGACCACCTCGCCACCTATCCCCAACCACCCCATCTCTGATCATCAGCGAGCCTGCCCCCGGGCTGTAGACACCAGGGAATCCCACCCACTTCCGGGAATTCGCCTTCTGGTCTACCTGGTGTTCCTTGATTCGCCGCCGAGGATTCTTTCCCCCTGCCCTCTTCGCGTTCTGCGCATCCTCGTCGAGCCGAGGCAGTTCGGCGCGGCGCGAAACTGCTCGACGAACCGATGTGAGGAAACCGAGATGACCGAAGGATCGGACCTGCGCACGTATGCGCACCGGGTCCCCTATGCCGATCCGGGAGCGCCGGACCACCGCAGCCCGGCACGCTATCTGTGGTGGCTGGTCAAGATGCAACGCAAGCGGGTCGTCCTCGGGGCCCTGTGGGGCAGTTCATGGATGTGCGCGCTCATGCTGTCGCCGTACCTCATGTCCAAGGCGATCGACAGCGGTCTTAAGGCGGGAGACCGGGGGCAGTTGGTCCTCTGGGTCTCGGTCATCCTTGCGGTCGGTGCGGTCGTCGCGGTCCTTGGCATCCTGCGCCACCGCACCATGACCCTCATCCGGGTCGATGCGGCGTACCGCACGGTGCAGGTCGTCGTCCGGCACATCACTCATCTGGGTGCGGCTCTGACCAGCAAGGTGTCGGCGGGTGAGCTGACCCATCTGCAAGCGGGGGACATCGGCCGGATCGCCCAGACCCTGACCATCGCGGGGCCCGGTGTGGGCGCGGTCATCGCCTACGCCACGACCGCCGTGCTGCTGTTCAACATCTCCGCTCTGCTGGCGCTCGTGGTCCTGCTGGGAGTCCCGCTGCTGGCGGTGACCATCGGCCCGCTGCTGGAGAAGCTGCACGGCGCCGAGGGGGCCTACCGGGAGAAGCAGGGCGAGCTCACCGCCCAGGCGGTGGACGTGGTCACCGGGCTGAGCGTGCTGAACGGCATCGGCGGGAAGCCGATGTTCGCCCGCCGCTACCGGGAGCGGTCCCAGGCCCTCCTGTCCGACGGCTACCGCGTCGCCTCCCTCACCAGCTGGGTGCAGTCCCTCGGAGCCTGTCTGCCGGTGCTCTTCCTCGCCCTGGTCACCTGGATCGCCGCGCGGATGGCCGCCGGCGGCACCATCACGGTCGGTGAACTGGTGGCCGTCTACGGATACGTTGCCACGCTCCTGGTGCCCGTGACGTTCTTCATCGAAGGTGCCGACGACCTCCCGCGCGGGCTCGTCTCCGCGCGCAGGGTGACCAACATCCTGGCGATGACGCCCGATGTCGAGGACAGCAAGACGCTGGTGCCCGCGCCGAGCGGCTCCGCCGAGCTGCACGACCCGGTCTCCGGACTGGTTCTTCCCGCGGGCCGGATGACGGCTCTGGTGAGCGCCCGTTTCGACGAGGCGCGTGCGGTGGTCGAACGGCTGGGCCGCTACACGGACTCCGACGCCACCTGGGGCGGCATCCCGTTGGCCGACATGGAGCTCGCCGAGGTGCGCCGCCACATCCTCTTCGCCGACAACGACACGTACCTCTTCGGCGGTTCGGTCCGCGCTGCCGTCTCCGTACGGGAATCCCATTCCGACGAGGACATCGAGCGGGCGGTACGGGCCGCCGTGGCCGAGGACATCATCGAGTCACTGCCGAACGGGCTCGAATCCCGCCTGGACAACCGGGCCCTCAACGTGTCCGGTGGCCAGCGGCAGCGGCTGAGGCTCGTGCGGGCGCTGCTCGCCGACCCCGAGGTCCTGCTCCTTGTCGAGCCGACCTCGGCCCTGGACGCCCACACCGAGGCCACCGTCGCATCGCGTGTCAAGGCCGCCCGCGAGGGACGCACCACCCTCGTCGTCAGTACGTCCCCGCTGCTGCTCGGCCACGCGAGCCAGGTGTCCTACCTGGTGAACGGCCGGGTCGTCGCGGTCGGCACACACGGGGAACTGCTCGCGCAGCAGCCCGACTACCGGGCCCTGGTGTTCCGCGGCGCCGACGAAAACGAACCGTCCGTCCAAGCGGCCGGTACCCAGGAAGGAATCAGCCGATGAGCGGCTCGGAAGAGGTACTGCGGCTCCCGGTCGCCGACGGCCCGGCCGTGCGCCGGGCCAGCTGGGGGCTGCTCAAGGACGACAGCCCGGCCATGGTCAAGATCATCATCCTGACCTGTCTGGCCTCGCTGGCGGGCCTCGCGAGCCCGTGGCTGCTGGGAAAGATCGTCACCAGGGTCGAGCAAGAAGACATCACGACTTCCCAGGTCGACCAATTGGCCATGGCCGTACTTGCCTTCGCCGTGGCCCAGCTGGTGCTGACCCGCTACGCCCGCTGCCACTCCCACCGGTTCGGCGAGCGCGCGCTTGCCCGGCTGCGCGAGGAAGTCGTCGACCGGACCCTCGCCCTGCCGGCCCAGGTGGTCGAACAGGTCGGCACCGGCGATCTGGTGACCCGCTCGTCCGTGGACGTCGGCACCGTGGCCTCGACGCTGCGGAACGCGGCGCCGGACGTGTTCATCGCCATGGTGCAGGTGCTGTTCATCTTCGTCGCGGTCTTCGTGCTGCATCCCCTGCTGGGGCTGTGCGCGCTCGTGGGCCTGCCGTTCGTCTGGTGGGTCAGCCGCTGGTACCTCGCCAGGGCCAGGGACGCCTATCTCGCCGAGGGCGCGGCCGCGTCCGACGTCGCCGAGGCGCTGAACGCCACGGCACAGGGTGCCCGCACCATCGAGGCGTTCGGCCTGCGCAAGAGCCGGGTGCTGCACACGGACAAGACCATTGACACGACGTACCGCGCGGGTCGGCGCACCCTGTTCCTGCGCACCGTGCTGTTCCCCGTCACCGGATTCGCGCACTCGCTGCCCATGGCGCTGGTCCTCCTGGTGGGAGGGCTCGCCTACCTCGACGGTGCGGTCAGCCTGGGCTTGGTGGTGTCGGGCAGCCTCTACATGTGGCAGCTGGTCGACCCGCTCGACCGCGCGCTCACCTGGGTGGAGCAACTCCAGCGCAGCGGGGCGTCCTTCGCCCGGATCAAGGGCGTCGGCCTAGTCACCGACGAGACCGCGCCCGACACCCGGCAGCCCGCCGACGACCGCATCGAGGTTTCCGGAGTGCGTTACGCGTACTCCGGTACGCACGACGTGCTGGACGACGTCGATCTGACGGTGCAGCCCGGTGAGCGGCTGGCAGTGGTCGGCGCTTCGGGCGCAGGCAAGTCCACCCTCGGCAAGCTGATGTCCGGTGTGGGGGCTCCGCGCATGGGGTCGATCAAGGTGGGCGGCGTATCGGTCGCGGCCCTGGCCGCAGCGGGCGCACTGGGCAACCGCATCATCCTGATCACCCAGGAGCACCACGTGTTCCTGGGGACCCTCCGGGAGAACCTCGCGATGGCGGCGCCGGACGCCGCCGACGGTGCCATGCTCGCCGCGCTCGCCATGGTTGAGGCCGACTGGGCCCAGGAGCTGGAGGACGGGCTCGACACTCGCCTCGGCGCCGGCGGCGTTCAGCTCGACGCCGCCCAGGCCCAGCAACTCACCCTCGCCCGGGTGGAGCTGGCCGACCCCCACACGCTGATTCTCGACGAGGCGACCGCGCTGCTGGACCCCACGACGGCACGGCACGCCGAACGTGCGATGGCTGCCGTGCGCGCCGATCGCACAGTGATCGCCATCGCGCACCGTCTGCAGACCGCGCACGACGCCGACCGGGTCGCCGTCATGGAGGACGGCCGCATCGTCGAGCTCGGCACCCACGACGAACTGGTCGCCGCGGAAGGGCCGTACGCGGCGCTCTGGCGGTCCTGGAACGGCCAAGACTGAACCGCTCCGGATTCGATAGGGACTCGATCGACGGCCCGCCCCCAGGCATCGGGTCCCGATCCGGTGTCCTGGGCGGCGCGGGCCTTCTTCACCCAGCCCCGCAGCGACTCCGGACTGATCCCGAGTTCCCGCGCGACCTCGGTCACTGGCCGGCCCGACGGCCAACACGAGTTCGACCGCGTCCCAGCGGAGCCTACGGATCTATGCCCACTCCACGCCCAGCTCCCGCAGCGCGCCCAGCTGCTCCGCGCTGAGCTTGCCCCGCCTGGATTTGGTGTTGGAGACCCATACGCCCAGCTTCACGGTCACGGGCTCGGTCTCGCCGCCGACTGTGATCTCTTCGCTGTGCCCCCGCGGCACGGGCCGGTGAGCGCCCTCGCGTTCCACCCATTGTGCGAGGGCTGCCAGGCCGCGCTGGAATGCCTGCTGTGCCTTGCTCGACACCTTCGTCGCACGCGTTGCTGCCGGGCCGCCAGTCGGCGCCTGGGCGGGCTGTACGCCCAGTCGGGTCAGCCGTTGCTGCTGCTCGGTCGCCAGCTGCTTCCAGGTGGCCGGCTGTTTCTGCCGCTCCAGCCACTTGCCCAGGTCGTCGCCGTCCATGAGGACGCCGGGTGTGATGTCGGGCAGTACACCGTCGGCGTCGACCAGGTCGGCGAGGACGCGGTAGTGGCGTTGCCAGTCCAGTGGCCAGGGGCAGTCCCAGTCCGGGTCGATTGCCGCGAGCTGCTTTGCGCGCTCCGCCGCCCGCTCCGCGTCCTTTCCGAGGCCGTCTTTGCGGCGGAGGTTGGCCATGTGCTGCCCGATGGGCACGGGTTGGCCGCCGGCGCCGTCGTCCCAGAGGGCGTCCTGGCGGGGTGCGAGGTGCCCCGTGGCGCGCCGGTACGAGCGCAGCGCGGCGAGTTTGGTCTCCCATGCCTCTTCGCCGGGCTCCCAGACCATGCCGGCCTCCGGGGCGTCGAGCAGCTCCTTGCGCCGCTCCTCGAGCTCTCCGGCCCGCAGGGCCTTTCTCTGCTGGTGCACCCACCGCCCAAGTGGAAACGCCTTGGTCGTCCCGACTTCGGTCTCTACGTCGTAGGGGACGGCGTAGAGGCCGGTGATCTGGTTCTCCTTCCGCCAGCGGAGGAGGGCCTGGTAGCCCTCCAGCCACACCAGGGATTCTGGCCGGTAGACCCGGGTGCGCAGGAACGCCGCAATCGTGCTGGCGTCCCGGGGAGAGGAGAAGTGCAGCAGCGCCGACTCGACCGCACTGTCGGTGTCGCCCTGCTCCTGGTCCTCGCCGCCGACCCCGACGATCCGTCCGTCCTCGTCGCGCCTCACGTGCACTGTGCGCTGTCCGCTGGTGAGGGCGCGGGAGGCGAGCTGCTCCACGAGTCGTTCGTCGTGCGAGCGCAGGCCCTGGAGCACGGCGACAAGGGGGCGGAACGAGGCGGAGGCGATCATGTCGGTCGGGTCCTCGCCGGCCTGGAGGAAGACGGGCACGATGATCCGCGCGACCTTCGTGGAGCCGTCCCGGTTGGGCCGCAGGGCCCGGCCGATGTTCTGCACGATCTCCACCTGGGAGCCGCGGGTGTCGGCGAAGCAGACGGCCTCCAGCTCGTAGAAGTCCGCGTCGATCGACGAGGCGGGGAGCCGGTCCGCGGCCGCCAGATCCTCATCCGAGGTGTCATTGACGTACAGCTCGGCCGCCGTCTGCGGCAGCTTCTCCGCGAAGGCGGCGGCCTCCTCCACCTTCTGGTGGAACGTCATGACCGTACGCAAGTTGTACGCCGCCGCGTGCTCCAACAGTGCGGTCTGCAGCAGCGCGAGGCGCCGACCCCGCTGCGCCTCCTCGGACTCCCCGAGGACCGGCGAGGGGTCGCGGATCTCCAGCACGTCGATCTCGAACCCGGCGAGGATGCCCCGCTCGATCGCCTCGCTCAGCCCGAGCTCGGCCAGCCACGGACCGTACGTCCCGTCCGGGTCGTCGGCCATGCTCGCGATCTCCAGCTCCTGCCCGCCGATGCCCTTCCGCGGCCGGGGCGCGGCCAGGATCCGCGGGGTCGCGGTCAAATACAACCGGAAGTCCGCCGGGATCCGGGCGTTGTCGTGAATCGCCGCCCACGGCCTGCCCAGATCCCCCGCCGTGCCGTGGGCCTCATCCACAATCGCGAGATCGAACCCGCTCATCGACTGCCCGTACAGCCGCTCCCCGCCCGCCAGGGCGGCCTCCAGCGGCCCGCGCGCCTTCCCTTGGCCCAAGGGGTCCTCTGGGTCCTCGCGATCCACCAGGGAGGCGTACGTGGCGAACACGACGACGGGCCCGCTCCCGGCCCACAGGGCGAGCTGGATCGCGTTGGTGGTGGTGCGCACCCCCAGCCGCTCCAAGACCTCGTCCTTCTCCAGCGAGCACACCGCGACCATCGGGGAGCGGTGGCCCACCAGCCGCCACGCCTGAGCGGTCTGTGCGAGCAGGTCCAGGGTCGGCACGGTCACCAGGATCCGCCTGCCCGGGAAGCAGTCCAGCGCGCACGCGGCCGCGGTGATCGTCTTGCCCGATCCGGTCGCGGACACGATCGTCCCCCGCGCCCCCTCCGGCGGCACGGATGACCTTGCAGGAAATCCCACCCACCTCCGAAACGCCGACTTCTGATCGACCTGGTGTTCCCGAAGCCGAATACCCAGCATTTCCACGCTCCTCCTCTCCTGCGTTCCGCGTAATTCAGCGTCCTAGAGTCACGAATCTGGGGTCTGACCTGCGCGGACATGGGTGAGGGCGCCCGAGAGGCGTTTCTCTAGGCGCTGGTGTTCGTGCTGGTCAGCGGGGTGCGGGTTCGAGGGCGATGATCTGCTTCGGTGCGGGGGTGCCGAGCTTGGCCAGCAGGTCGGTCTGGGGCTTGGTGAGGGTGGTGACCTGCCGGAACAGGCCGGTAGGGCCGGTGAAGGTGCCCAGGTGGAGCCGGTCGAGCTCGCGGCGGACGGTCGGCCAGGTCGCGCCGGCGGTGGTCTCGATGATGCGGATCAGCAGCAGGGCGAGCCAGCAGAGGACGACGTGGGCGCGTATGCGTTCCTCGAGCCGGTGATAGACGGGCCGCAGGTCGATGATCTGCTTCATGTCCCGCCAGCCCCGCTCGACTTCGAGGAGCTGCTTGTAGCCGAGCGCGATGTCCTCCGCGGACAGGTCCGGGTCGGAGCATCGCAGCAGGTACTTGCCGTCGAGGTTCTCCTCGGTCTTGATCTTCGCGGTGTCGATGCGGAGCTTGCCGGCCGGGGTGGTGCGGAGGTAGCGGTTGAGGCCGGGCTTGTCGGCGATCTTGCCGCGGAGTTCGCCACGCTTGAAGTCGCTGAGCTGGTCGGTGTCTTCGATCAGGGTCGTGAGCTGGGAGACGAGCTGTTCGCGTATGTGCTGGTCACGGGTGGCGGCTTCGGGGTTGTGGCAGATCACGAACCGTTCGGTCTCCGAGATCCGCACCTCCTTGACCCGCATGTTCTGGGCGATCTCGCCGTAGCGGCCCTGGCGGGACAGGGCGGCCTTCACCTCCGGGCTGCCGGAGCGGAGTTTCTCGCCGACGATGTAGGCATGGTCGCCCTGGCGGAGGTAGCGGCGGTTGCGTTCGCTGGAGAATCCCCGGTCGGTGACCCACACGATCTTGGAGAGGGTCCAGTCCCGCATGTCGTCCTTGACCTGCCGGATCAGCTTCTGGTCACCGGTGTTGCCGGGCCAGGACCAGACGCGGACCGGGATCCCGTCCCGGGTGACGGCCATCCCGATCACGATCTGCGGCAGGTCACCGCGGGAGTCCTTGGACTTGCCGAAGGTGCGGAACCCGGCCTGATCCGCGGGCTCGCCGTCCTCTTCAGCGGGTGGGCCATCGTCCGTCGGGAGGCGGCCCTGGTCGTCGCGGGCGACGGGTTCGTCGGCCTCCTCCAGCTCGAAGTGGGTGCTGGTGGTGTCGAAGAACAGCAGGTCGACCTCGAGGTTGAGGAGGTTGGCGACCTCGTCGAACACCCGCTTCTCCAGGTCGTCCTGTACTTCGTGGAGCCAGTCCATCGCCCGGTAGCAGGCGTCGTCGTCGGTGGCCGGCAGGCCCTCGACACGCACGTCGTGCGTGACCCAGTCCGCGGCCGCCAGCTTCGACGACGGTGCCAGGGCCCGGTTCGCGACCAGGGAGAACAGCACCCGCTCGGTCACCGACATGTCCCGGCGCCGGCCCCGCTTGGGCTGCCCGACCTGCCCGACGATCCTGTCGATCCTCAGCCGCCGCCAGAGATGATCGAGGACGTAGGTGCCGCCGAACGGGACCGACGAGACGAACTCCAGGTCACCCGCCGCCGTCGACGCCAGGGCCTCACCCGGCTCCAGCAGCCTCGATAGAGACGCGACCAGGCGCTTCACCGCGTCCCGGTCGAGGTGGTCCTCACGGCCGAACGTGAACAGGACCTTCGGGACCGCCCGGCCCTTCACCGGATCCCACTCGTTGTGGGCCAGGTGCAGGTACCGGACCGTGCCGGACTTGTTCTCCCGCTTCGTCGTCTTCACATACACGACTCCAGACCCTACGGAGCAACTCCAGGTCAGCGCAGGTGAATCCGCAGAATCGCGTCTCTAGGCGAATCCGCCCGCGTCACCAGCCTCCAACCCACTGACCTGCACCTTCAGCCCGGCAGGGACTCCAGAACCCCCGAATTACGCGGAACGCAGGCCGCAGGGCGGGTTGATCACGAACCTCACTCGGTATGCGCATACCAGACCAACGCGCCAGAGCCCGCAAAGCAACGTGTTGATTCTTCACAAGCCCCCGGCGGAGCCCAGCGGTTCCTGTCCGCGTTCAGCGGCATCTCACCCCACTTCCGACCCCACCGCCACCTGATGACCGCCGCCGCATACCGCACCGAGATGACCACCCGCTTCGCCATCCGGGATCAGATCACCGGCGCCACCGCCCTGCCCACCGCAGCCTGAGCCTGGAGCCGGAACCCGACCCCCCACACCCGACACACCGTCAGGCACTCACACACGCACAACGTGACAGCGCCTTTCCTGCCGCCATCCGGGTCCCTGGGAGTGTGGTCATCGGTGGCGTGCGGTACCTCGAAACCATGACGACGTCCCCCGACCCGGCACAGCCGGCCGCCTCGGCCAGCACCTTTACCGCTGGCTCTCTCGCTAACCGCGCTGGCTACGATCCGATGTTTCTCGGACGAAGCGTGCCGCTGCCCCGTCCTGCGGACTCCAGCCTCGCGACGGTGCAGCTGCTGTACACGCACTTCACCGTGGTGCTGCGTCCGGACCGGAAGCTGGCAGCGGCGACGACTGTGGCCATCGACGGGGCACGGCTTCGTGCTTCGGATCGGGATAGCGAGTGGCGGTTGGACCCGCGAGTACCTGTCGGCATCCAGGCGGGGAATGAGCTGTACCTGCATAACTCCCTGGACCGGGGGCACCTGGTCCGCCGGTTGGACCCTGTGTGGGGGGAGCCTGCGGAAGCGGATCAGGCGGATGAGGACACTTTCCATTACACGAACGCGGCCCCGCAGGCGGACGTCTTCAATCAGGGGATCAAGTTGTGGTTGGGGCTGGAGAACTTCCTGCTGGACCACGCAGCCCAGTTTGATCGACGGCTGGTGGTCCACTCGGGACCCGTCCTGCTCGATGACGATCCGGTCTACCGGGGAGTGAAGATCCCGCTTCGTTTCTGGAAGGTCGCAGCCTTTATCGACGACGGTGAGCTGGCGGCAACCGCCTACGTACTGGATCAGAGTCCCGACCTTACGGACGCCGAGGCAGCTCTGGCTGCCGCCGAGGCTGTGGGTGAGCCCCCGCCTCTGGGTGCCTTCCGCACGTTCCAGGCCCCGGTCAGAGATATCGCCCAGATCACCGGCCTGGACCTGGGGCCACTGCCGGCGGTCGACCGGTTCAGGCCGGTCGCCGTGGTAGCAGGCGTGCCGAGCGAGGAGCGGTGGACGCCGCTCGGCAGCTTCCACGACATCACCTGGCAGAACGACTAGTGACAGCCGAGATCAGCATCCCCCATTCGAAGCCACTCGGGGTATCCGATCGAGCGCAAAAGCCGCATACGGCGCGCTTGCTTCGTGGACGTCGCCCGATCACTGATATCGCGAGTTCCAGAGCCCCGTCCCACCCTCAGGAGGCACCATGACGAACCCGGTTGACGGCACCCCGCCCGAGTTCATCCAGCAGGCCGCTGAACCGGTCCGCGCTCACCTGGCCACCTCAACGGCATTGAACACCTTCCTCCAGGGCGCGGGCACCCTGACGCTGGAGGAGCGCCGTCTCATCGTCGACCAGGCACTGGTCCTGCTGGAGCAGAACTACGTCCACCTGCCGCTGAAGACCGCGATGCACGCCGTGAATCCGGTACAGCGCCTGCGGGTCCTGCGTCGGCGCCTGGAACGGCAGACGCAGAAGACCATGCCCTTGGAATGGATTTTCCACGCCGAGGTGTCGGAGACCTTCCACTCGGTCAGAGACCTCCACACCAACTATCTGCTCCCCAACCCCTTCGCCGGCAAGATCGCCTTCCTGCCGTTCCTCATCGAGCAGTACACAGACCAGCAGGGCACCCACTTCATGGTCACCCACGTGGTCGAGGGCTTCTCCGCACCCGGCTTTAAGGCTGGCGTCGAGATCACCCACTGGAGCGGCATCCCCATCTCCGACGCCGTCGACCTGAACGCGGCCCGGTTCGCCGGCAGCAACACCCCAGCCCGGCGTAGCCGAGGCGTGCAGTCGCTGACGGTGCGGCCGCTGCGCATCCACCTGCCTCCCTTCGAGGAGTGGGTGACCGTCAGTTACATCGACGAGGGCGGCACGAAGCGCGAGTTGCGGGAGAACTGGCGGATCGTGGAGAACCTGCCCGCGTTTGTCAACGCGGACGCGGTGAGCGCCGCCGCCTTGTCCCAGGGCCTGGATCTCGACGCGGACGAAACCAGCCGGGCCAAGGTGCTGCTGTTCGCGCCGCGGGTCGTCGCCCAGGAGAAGGCTGTCCAGGCCAACGAGTCCTTCCCCGAACTGCGCCAGGGCGAGGTCGCCACCACGATGCCCAAGGTGTTTAAGGCCCAAAAAGTGCGGACAGAGTCCGGCACGTATGGCCACATCCGTATCTTCACATTCAACGTCGATGACCCCTTCGCGTTCGTCGAGGAATTCGTCCGTCTCATCGGCAAGCTGCCGCAGAATGGGCTCATCGTGGATGTCCGCGACAACGGCGGCGGCCACATCCACGCCGCCGAGTTCGCCCTGCAGGTCCTGACACCCCGCCGGATCGTCCCCGAGCCGGTGCAGTTCATCAACACCCCGCTCAACCTGCGGATCTGCCGCGAACACCAAACCAATCCGGACATCAACCTCGGTGCCTGGGTCCCCTCCATGGAACAGGCTGTCGAGATCGGCGCCGCCTTCTCCAGCGCTTTCCCCCTCACCCCCGAGGACAAGGCCAACGCCATCGGGCAGCAGTACTTCGGCCCGGTCGTCCTCATCACCAATGCCCGCTGCTACTCCGCCACCGACATCTTCGCCGCAGGTTTCCAGGACCACCAGATTGGCCCCGTGCTCGGCACCGACGAGAACACCGGCGCCGGCGGCGCCAACGTCTGGACCCACCAGCTGCTCTCTTCTCTCCTGCAGGGTGACAAGGCCACGCCGTACGTGCCGCTGCCGAAAGGAGCTGGCATGCGCGTATCGATCCGCCGCACCCTGCGGGTCGGCCCCCAGTCCGGCACCCCCGTGGAAGACCTCGGCGTCATCCCCGACGAGCGGCACCAGATGACCCGCCGAGATCTTCTGGAGGACAACGCCGACCTCTTCGACCGTGCCGGCCAGCTCCTCAAAAAACCGGACCCCACATGCCGTATCCATCAACGCCACCCCCGTCGACGGTGCCCTGCGACTCAGGGTGAAAGCCACCAACGTTGATCGGGTAGACATCTACCTCGACCAGCGACCGCGCGAATCAATCGATCTGGCCAACGGCCAGGCCGACGTGACAGTACCCAACGCGGACTCCGCACAGTCAGTCCGAGCAGATGGATTCGCAGCCGGCCAGTTGGTCGCCAGCAAGACAGAACAACTCTCACAGCGACCGTGACGGTGGCCCCTCCCTCGCGTGATGGAGAAGTGTCACGCTCGGCCGGGTTTGAAGTCGGATCAGTGGCCGAGGCGGCTGCCCACCGCCCGGGCGACCTCGGCGTGGGAGAGGTACTCCACGATGCTGTGTGCCCGGTCGCGGGCGTTGACGACGGCGATGTCGGTCAGTCCGTCCGCCCAGTCGTCGCCCAGCGGGCATCCGATGGCCACCGCGTCGGTCGGGCACCATGCGTTGAGCCAGTCCGTCACCTTGTCGGGACACTTCGGCCCGCCGACGAGCAGCCTGCTGTACACGCTGTCCAGGCCGAGTGGACTTCCCGCCGTGGTCAGGTGGACAAGGTTCACACCAGAGGGGAGAGCCGTGGTGAGATCCATGCCGACGACCGTGCCGAGGCTGTGGCTGACGAGGATCACTTCTCCCGTGTCCGGCATCGTTTCGAGTACGCAGTTCAGGACCTCGTCGCGGATGCCGCGGTCGTCGTCGAGATACGCGGCCACGTCACGGAAGATCAAGGCGATGGCCCAGGCGTCGAGGTCGCTCCTGGCAGCCAGCCAGCTCAGCTGCCTCTGCAAGGCCCCGACCACGTCGCCCAGGCCGGTCCGTTCGGTGGCGAGATGCCTTTCGGGGGGCATGTTCCACTTGGTGGCGGCCTCGCTGATGATCGCCTCGTACACTGCGTGGGCGCTGGGAGAGGTGGGTGCGACCACCTGCGCCGCCGTGGCGGTCGGTGCCTCGACAATGCGGGGGACGGCCTCGTGTGCGGTGAGGGCCTGCGCCAGCCTGTCGCCGTAGTAGGGGAACCAGATGTCGGCCGGGTCGACTGGGGGAGCCCGGCGCGGACGAGTCCCTGGTTGAGCCCGGCCGCCCATTCTCGGCGTAGTTTCTCGGGGTCCTTGCCCTCCTGGGAGCGACCGTGCAGGAAGACCAGATGCCGGTTGCCGCCGAACGCGCCGTCCCGGGCGCGCAGGCCTGCACGGGCGGTGGCCCTCTCGGCGACCGGACGCGGCGCGGCGACGGTGGGCGCGGGAGCGGGAATCGTCGCGGGAGCCACCTCGGCCTCGGCGAGGCGGAGGCCGGACTCCGGTCCCATCTCAGCCAGCAGAGCCTGCTGCCGGGAGGTGAGTGCCAGGGCGGCGAGGCGTTTCAGGATGGAGCTGATGCGTACGCCCTCGTTGGCCACCCAGTCGATGGCGTCGTCGCCGTCACCGGGTTGCCAGACCCGTCCGTCGCGGCGCAGGACGCGGCCCTGGTCGTCGGTCCTGGGCACCCCGCTGTGGTGGAGCGCGACGACCTCCCATTGGTCGTTGAAGACCGGGGAGCCCGAATTGCCCGGCTCGGTGTCCGTCTTGTAGTGGAGGAAGTCGTCCAGGCGTACCTGGAGCATGTTGTCGCGTACGGCGACCTCCTTCAGGCGCCCCATTGGGTGGCCGATGACGTTGACCGGCTCGCCGATCACCAGCTTTCCTATCTGGGCGCTGAGCCGGTTCCAGCCGAATGTCTGGCCCGGGGGTCGCTGGTCCGGGCCGGGGGCGACCAGCACCAGGGCGAAGTCGAGGCATTCGTCCGCGACGAAGAACCCATCGGGGTCGAGTTCCAGCCGCGTCGGCGCCTGCGGTGTGTTGTCGACGGTGACCTGGGCGTCGAACTCCACGAAGCACTGCCGGGCGGCCTCCGCGTCGGTGAGCACGTGATGGTTGGTCATCAGCAGGCTCGGTGACACGAGGAAGCCGGTGCCGAGCGGCAGCTCGCGGCCGTCCTCCCGCACCGAGATCCGGGCGACGGTACGTGCCGCCCGGGCGCCGCGCGGCAGGAAGCTCCATGCCTGCAGCTCCTTGGACACCCCGAGGATGCGTTCGTACGCGGCGGGCGCGGTCAGCGGTTCCGCTCGGACGGCCTCGACCACCATGGCGGCAGGCACCGCATGCCGGTCGAGCAGGCGGGCCACGCGCGCGGCGAGTGCCTGCTGCGAGTCCGGGAAGCTGACCCCGGCGTCCTGCTGCCGCTCGACCGCCTGCCGCTCGTCGCTGGTCTCGTGGTACCGCCCGGCAGCCGCCGCGACCTGGCGCTGGCGCTCCTCGCGAGCCCTGCCCACCGTTCCCATGTCAGTTCCCCGTCCTTCCGGCGGTGTGCCATGGCACGAAGGCGTTCGTCAGCCCTGCGAGGGCCGTACGCAGCTCCGGGTGGTGGCGCAGGAGCACCGTGATCATGCTGTTGTCGTCGATCCAGGCCATGCCGGCCTTGGAGTACACCTCGGGGGTGTAGTACTCGGTGAAGAAGCGGTCGCTGTTCAGCCGGCGTGAGGCCATCAGGATGAAGATGCGGAACGCTGTGTCACTGAAGGCGAATCCGGCCGGCAGCTTCTCCGCGTACAGCCCGACCATGAGGTCGACCTTCTCGATGTCGCCGTCGTAGAGCCGCTCGATCTGTTCGGCCCACGCCGGGTTATCTGTCAGTTCTTCGAAGCTCTCCGCGGGCTTCAGCCGCAGTAGCCGCCGGAACTCGTTGTAGCGGGGGACGCCCAGCTCCCGGCTGCGCAGGATGTCGGTGGCGGCGAGGTCCTGTAGATACCCGTCGGGACGCTCGAACTCCTGCAGGAAACTCGGGAAATTGTGCAGGGTGACCAGACCCGGGTGGAGCGTGCCGAAGCTGTAGAGCAGATCGGCCATCTCCGTGGCCTTCAGGACCTTCAGCGCCCCGGGGCCCGAGATGTCGCGGAGGGTGCAGTGGCGCAGGGGCGCGTCGTCGACGGCGGAACGCAGGTGCCACTCGTCGCGGATGAGCGGATGCATGCGGTAGACGGCCACGAACTCCTCGGTGAGGGCGTACGGGATGCCGTAGTGGTCCGTCTCGCCGCCGGGGATGCCGCTGATGACCTCGCTCTCGCTGATCCGGCCGAAGAGATTGTGGACGCGTTCGCCGGCGATGCCCCACCAGTTGGACCGCAGGGCCTTGACGGTGGTGGGGTGGCTGATCACGGCCGGCGTCCACTCCACGGTATGGATCTTAGCGAGGAGCGCGGCGTTGACGAGCCGGGCCCGCTGGAACAGTTCCTCGTCGCCCCAGGACGGATACGCGGCGTGCAGGTGGTCGCAGATCGCGTTGTGCTCCCGAGCGAACAGGTTCTGCATCATGGCGAGGCCCAGCCAGAAGCCGGGAACCCGTGAGGGATCGCGCGAGGGGTCCGAGGGGAACGGCGACTGCTCGTCGTCCCACAGATGCAGCTTGCCCAGCTCACCGGTGCGCATCAGGCGCTGCTCCGTCTCGTTCGTCCCGTAGATCTGGGAGGCGTCCCACCAGTGGGAGGACACGTTGACCCGGGTGTCAGGCGTCCCGGCGGGCGCCAATGGATCGCGGGTCGGGTCGTCCGGTGTCCGCATGATACGCATCGGGCGCTCCGGCCACGGGTCATCGTCCATGAGGGGCACTTCCCAAGGCCGTTCCGTGGGGCTTGTACCGTGGCTGAACCAGTCGCGAATCATGAACTGCAGCCAGGCGGCGACCAGGGAGTTGACCGATTCGGCCGGGATCAGCTCGTGGCGGGTGAGGAGGGCGCGGCTGACCTCGCGCGGGTTCGGCCTGGACAGGACATCCTCGGCCGTGGCCGGGGCGACTTTGTCCAGCGGGATGTTGCGGCCGAAGCGGGTTCCTGCCATGCCCATGCGCGGCTCGTCGAGGTCGTTGTGGCTGCCGTCGGCGGTCCGGTTGACCTTGTGGCTCTCGGACGGCGGCGCGGGATCGGGAAGATTGACAGAGGGCAGTTGGGTGGTGTCGTGGAGGTTCTTCTGGCGGAGTTTGACGCGCAGCCCGAGGAGGGTCAACAGACCTGGGGTGACGGCCAGTTTGTCCCAGCCGGTACGCCGGTCGACGTACCCAGCGATGCCAGTGACGATCCGCCAGGGGAGGGAAGAGCGGTATCCGGCTACGGAACGCCGTGCGGCGCGTCGTTGCGTGCTCATCGGACACTCCTTGGGTCAGTTCTGGTCGTTTCGCGTGGGTGACAACGAGGCCGTGGCGGTTCAGGCGCGGGCGGCATCGCCGAGGATCACGTCACTCGCTTTCTCGCTGATCATGTAGATGGGAGCGGCGACGAAGAATCCGGGAATGCGGGGGAAGACCGAAGCGTCGACGATCCGCAGGCGGTCCACCCCGCGTACCCGGAAGCTGCTGTCGACGACGGCCGAGGGGTCGTCCGCCCGTCCCATTCGGCAGGTGCAGGAGGCGTGGTGGCCCCAGGCCTCGTCCTGCACGAAACGGCGGACGCCCTCGCGGCCGCGGACTTCCTCGCCGGGCCACAACTCCTTAAGGATCACGGAGCTGGCCTTGCGGTTCATTCCGCGCACGAATTCCACGGCGTCGGCCATGGCTTCGAGGTCCAGGCCGTCCTTGTCCGTGCCCTCGGTGAAGTAGTGGAAGTTCACCAGCGGGGTGTCGCGGGGGTCGGTGGAGCGCAGCCGCACCCGGCCCCCGGTGTTGTGAGTCCGGCTTTTGAGGATGGCCCAGGTGAAGCGGTCCCGGTGGCGTGTCAGGTCGAGCGAGTAGCCTGGGTAGTAGCCGCGGAAGTCGAAGGGGCCGCCGAAGATGAACAGGTCCGGGGCGTCCAGCTCCGGGCGGGACTTGCGGGTGACGCCGACGACAGCACCATTGGTCGTGTACAGGCCCTCGCCGCGCTGCCAGGCCCGGTAGCAGCGGTCCGGTTCGGCTGCAGGCTCCGGCGCGTGGAAGTCGCAGTCTTTGATGGCCGGGAACTCGCGGTCCATCTGGCTGACCACGCCGACCTCGTAACGGTCCTGCAGATTGGTGCCCACGCCCGGCAGATCGATCCGTACGGGGATGCCGTGCCGCCCCAGTTCCTCACGCGGTCCGATACCCGAAAGCATCAGCAGCTGGGGCGTGTTGAAGGCTCCCGCGGCCAGGATCACCTCACGGGAGGCGAGAACTCTGCGCCGGACCGGTGACTCAAGGTCGCTGTGGCTGCCGGGGTCGGCCCGGTAGGCGTGCGGCTGGTCCAGGTAGTCGACGCCGGTCGCCGCTCCGGTCTCATCCAGCACGACCCGGGCCGCCAGGGCGTGTGTACGGACGATCAGGTTGTCCGGGTGGCTGCGCTGTACGGTCTGGACGCGCTCGCGGGCGGCGCTGCGCCGTCCGTTCGCCGTGGAGATCGGGATCTGCCACAACCCTTGCAGGGCACGCGTCTGAACCCGCCAGTCGTTGGGATCGACGAAGGACTCGAACCCCTCCAGCGGGGACAGCGGCCGGTCGAGGAAGTCGGCGAGCGTGTCCCGCGCGGCGGAGAGAATGAGCTTCAGCAACTGCTTGTCCTGGATTGCAAGTTCAGGGTCAGCGAGGTCGGTCGGCAGCCAGCCGTCGAATCCGTGCCGTGCGTCGTTGCGGTACCGGGCGGCCGCGAAGGGCAGGAGCTTCAGCAGCGCGGCCAGTAGCGGGTTGCCGGGCGGCTCCTTGGGCTTGGGTCGGTACGTACAGCGTTCCAGCCGTTCGAAGTACTGGCGCATGGCCGTGCTGTGCCATGTGGCGTTGCCGGTCTCCTCCGCGATCGCGTCCCAGTCACGGTTGTACGGATAGACGGTGATCAACGCGTGATGCGCGGTACAGCCGCCGACCGCCCCGGCGCGCGGGTAGAGGATGCCCGTGCCCGGAACGAGCTTGCTGTCGCGCCGGTGCTGCTGCTCGTCGGCGTAGTGCCGTACGAAGTAGTCCCAGCGTTGGACAGGGTCCTCGGAGGCGTCGCCGTGGAAGGCAGGCACCAGGTAGTTGTCGTTCTCTTCGGCGCCGCCCGCGTCGAGCAGCAGGACGCGCATGCCTGCGGCGGCGAGGTTAGCCGCCAGCGGTCCGCCGCCAGCGCCCGCGCCGACGACGACGTAGTCGAAGCCCGTCTCAACCGGGGGAGCACCGGACTGCGTGGTCACTTCCGCTTCCCTTTCCCAGAGGCGGTGGCGGCCAGGACCGTATTGGTAGCTGAGATGAGCGTGATGAGGGCGGCAGTGCGGGGCGGCACTTGGCCGCGGATGCCGAGCATGGCCGCTGTCGCGGTGTCACTGCCGTGGATCAAGATGCCCTCGCGCAGGTCTTCCCGGAGCCGCTCGCCGCGGTTGGCCAGCAGATCGAGGCCGAGCAGGATCGTACGGATCCCGAAGAGCCGGAAGGCGTAGACGGCCGCTGGACTGAGCTCACGGTCGGGGTCGAGACGCTGGATGAGCAGGGCGGGCGCCAGCAGGCCGGTGGCCCCGTTGAAGAGCCGGACTCCGGCCAGCGCGTAGACCGAGGCAGGGCGACGGGCGGCGGCGCGTTGCTTGGCCATGATCTATCCCCTTGAGGGTGCGGTGACTTCTACTGCGACGACGGAAACCCAAACAGTCATCAGATACAGCAGGAAATGCACTCAAAAACACACTATGGGAACGACTGCTCGCACGCATCTCGCACCTCACACCTCGAGACCATGGCCGCGGCGCCTACGCGGGGTGGCCGCTCCGGATGCGTCAGGTTGACTCCGGTGGACGGGTCGAAGACATGGCCCTTCGCCAGGCGCTGTCACGTTGTTGAGGGTGTGAGAGGACATTACGGGGCCTAACCCTGGGTATTCAGCGGAATTGGGGGACCTGACGCCCCGATAGCAGAATGGTGCCGTTGACCTGCGAGGATGCGAGTGTCTAGTCCGTATCCGTTGCGAGAGTCAGGGCACCTTTCTGGTGGTCGAGAATACAGGGTGGGACCGTCGGCTGTCGGTGGCGGCTGACGGGAAGAGGCTGGTCGGGCACGCCGGGGCGGTGCTGTTGCGCCGGTGCGCGGACCGCACGGGGCTCACGCAGGCGCTGGCGACGGTGTTGCCGTCCAGCACGGTGGCCGGCTGGCGAGACCGTGCGGCAGTGCTGGTGCAGCTGGCGGTCGCGATCGCGCTCGGAGCCGAGAACCTGTCGGAGGCCGAGCAACTCCAGTCGCATCTAGGTCCTGTCTGGAGTCCGGATCATGATTGTGGTGCGATGCTGCGGAGCCAGAGCATCGCACCGCATAGGTGCAGTCCGGCCGCGTAGCTCTCCGGGGTCTTGTCGTAGCGGGTCGCGATGCCGCGCCAGTTCCGTAGCCGGTTGATGCACCGCTCCACGGTGTTGCGCTCGGTGTACAAGGCCGCGTCGTGGCTGACGGGGCGGCCGCCCTTCGAGCCGCGCTTCTTGCGGTTGGCGGCCTGGTCGACCTTCTCCGGGATCACCGCCCGGATTCCGCGACGCCGCAGGTAGCGGCGGTTGCGGCGGGAGGAGTAGGCCTTGTCCGCGGCCACCGCGTCCGGTCGGGTCCGGGGACGCCCGACCGGCCCGCGCACCTTCACCCGCTCCAGGACCGGGACGAACTGCGGGCTGTCGCCGGCCTGTCCGGGCGTCAGGACGAACGCCAGCGGGCGGCAGCGCCGGTCGGCCGCCAGATGGATCTTGCTGGTCAGTCCGCCCCGGGAACGCCCCAGTTCGGCGGCCGTCAGGCGGGCCCGGTGTCGTCGGCGGAGGCGTCGCCGCTCGGTGCGCGGGTTGTCTTCGGCCGGCCCGTCTTGCGGCTCTTGTCCCTTCGCGGCACCCCCTTTTCGGACTCGGCGGCCGCTTCCAGGGCCGCCAACTGCTCAGGGTCGAGGGCCATCCCGGCGGCGTGGTGGTGGGCCCGGGCGGTCGCCGAGTCCACGCTGACCAGGCCCAGGTCCACCTGGTCGCGGGCGGCGGCCTCGGCGATCACGGCCTCCATCAGGTACTGGAAGATGCCCTGCGTCGCCCAGATCCGGAAGCGGTCGTACGCGCTCTGCCAGGGGCCGAACTCATCCGGCAGGTCGCGCCAGGGGCTGCCGGTGCGGAACCGCCACATCACCGCGTTGAAGTGTTTCCGCAGGTCGGGGATGGGCCCGACCGCAGCGACCGGGAGATGGGGCTCGATCAGGGCCCACTGGTCGTCGGTGAGATCGCCTCGCGCCATGACTGATGGCCTATCAAAACCGGCCCTCATGGCGCAGGCGATCTACCGAATCCGTGATCCGGACTCCAGACAGGACCTAGGGCCTGACACGCCAGGCCGACCCACAGCGAACACACGCAGTCAGGCTATGGCCCAAGTGGTGATCAAGGGTCTCGGGTGCTGTGCTGGATAAAGGACTCATGAGTACTCAGAGCCTCTCAAACTCCTTGGAACCGCCGAGAACCGCCGATGTCGGCTGCTGATTTCGGAAGGTGGGACGACGATGGCAGTACCTCAGTGGCGAAAACTCGTTGATCACATCCAGAGTGTCCCCGAGGGTGTCTATGAGACGAATCTACCCGGGACCGGCTACAACAACCGGACGCAGTTCGGAAAGCAATTCGGCGAAGACGGACAGCCGTGGTGCGTCATGTTCGACTGGGACATGTACGCGGACGTGAGTCTAGAGCACCTCGTACCCAAGACCAACAATGTCACTGCCTTCAGCGAATGGGCGCGCGTCCGCGGTCAATGGTCCGATTACCCCTCGATCGGGGCGTGGGTCAACCTCTCCGAAGGCAAGCACACCGAACTCGTGGTCGGCTTCGACGCGACACACATCCGCACCAAAGGCGGCAATACGGTGGCCGCGGACGCGACGGACGCCGGTCAGGGAAACGGCGTCTACTCTCACCGGACCGAACGCAAGAGCTCCAAGGTCGTCGGTTACTTTGCGCCCAAGTTCGAGGACAGATGCCCGCCTACGGCTGACCCGGACAACCACCGGGGCGGCACAGCCATGGAGTCCTGGCTCTGGCCTGGGACGGCGCTGCCTGCCGAGGAGCGCACGGTGACCGCCTCACACCTGGTGTTCGGGGCGCGCAATACTTCGGTGCGGACCGTCCAGAGGGCCCTGGCGAGGGAGGTCGGGCTTGATTACGCCGCCGCGCCCGGAACGTTCGGGCCGCGCACGAAGGCGGCAGTCGCGGCGTTCCAGCGCAAGCTGGGTCTGACCGGTGCCGACGCGGACGGGGTGTTCGGCCGCTACTCGCTCACCGAACTGGGTCGCCGACAGGGTTTTGTCGTCCTCGGGCTGGACTTCTTCGACGGCCGGCATCAGCCGGACGACGACGAGGCAGTGGCTCCGGAGGCGCGGAGCGCCAAGGGCTACACTGCGATCCCGTTCGAGGCGGTGACCTTCGGTCACGTGACGGACGGCAGCACCACGGCCGCGGCCAAGGAGGCATGCCGAATCCTCGGCGTGCCGCAGACCCACTGGGTGCCGGGCATCTTGGTTGCTGCCAAGCGCGAGTCGTCCTACAACTTCAACGCGGTCAACGCCTGGGACAGCAACGCCGTCGGCCCCAAGCAGAGCGATGGCCATCCGCTCAACTGCTCGCGCGGCGTCCTCCAGGTCATCCCGCCGACGTTCGCCGCGTACCACCACTCCGGCACCTCGAACGCGATCTACGACGGCGTCGCCAACATCTGCGCCGCCATGCATTACGTGATGGTCCGTTACGGCGTCTACCGGGATGGATCGAATCTCGCAGGCCGCGTCCGCCAGTTCGACCCCACCCGTCGACCCGGTGGTTACTGATCACCAGCCGTCGAAAGAATGTTCCTCATGTCCAAGTTCGTACTCCTGTCCCAAGTCAAACCCGGCGCGCGCAACGACAGCGTCCTGGTCGTCCAGAAGGCCTTGGCAGCGGCCGTGGGACTCGACTTCAGCTCGGGCCCCGGCGTCTTCGGCCGACTCACCCAGGACGCGTACGCCAAATGGCAGCGCCACCTCGGCTTCTCAGGTGCGCAGGCGGACGGAATTCCGGGAGAGGTATCGCTCAAGAAGCTCGGCGACCGCTTCGGCTTCAAGGTCAGCCTCGACGGCCACCAGCCATCGGGCACCTCGGGCGGCCGGGTAGCCCCCCGGTGCCTGAGCACCACGTCACCTACCGCTTCGGGATCAAGAACCCGCGCTACAAGGCCGGTTACCACACCGGGGACGACTACGCCGCGCTGGAGGGGACCCCCGTGGTCGCCGTCCGCAACGGCACGGTCCAATGGTCGAACAACAACGGGGGCGCGTACGGCCGCTGGATCGGCCTTCAAGCCGACAACGGTCGGGTCTACGTCTACTGCCACCTGTCGCAGCGAGGCGTCCAACCGGGCCAATCGGTGAAGGCGGGCCAGAAGATCGGCAAAGTCGGCAAGACCGGCAAGGTCACCGGCCCTCACCTCCACTTCGAGGACCACCCGGCGGGCCCGTTCGTCTATGCCCAGTGCCGCAAGCCATCATGGTGAGCAGCCCACGGGAAACGGTCAACGGGACGCTGTCACGTTGTTGGGTGGGTGGGTCTCTGACGGCGCGTCGGGGCGTGGCGGGGGTCGGGTTTCGGGCCGGTGCTCAGGCTTCGGCGGGCTGGCCGGCGGCGCCGGTGGCCTGGTCCCAGATGGCGAAGCGGTGGATCATCTCGGTGCGGTATGCGGTGGCGGTCATCCGGTGGCGGCGGGGCCGGAAGTGGGGTGAGATGCCGCGGAACGCGGCCGGCAACCGCTGGGCTCCGTCGGGGGCTTGTGAAGAATCAACACGTTGCTTTGCGGGCTCTGGCGCGTTGGTCTGGTATGCGCATACCGAGTGAGGTTCGTGATCAACCCGCCCTGAGGTTCGGGGTGTTGTTTCCGCATCTGGATGAGCGGCAGCGGCGGCTGGCGCTGGCCATCGAGGCCCGGCTGCTGGGCCATGGCGGGGTCCGGGCCGTCGCGCGCACTGCGGGCGTGAGCGAGACGACGGTGCGGAAGGGGGTCTTCGAGCTGGAGGGCGGCGAGGATCCGCTGCCCGGCGGGCGGGTTCGCCGCTGTGGTGGGGGAGCCGGTTCGCACCACCCGAAAACGCCCCGCAGAAGGCCGAATCGCCATGTTGATTCTTCACAAGCCCCCGGCGGAGCCCAGCGGTTGCCGGCCGCGTTCCGCGGCATCTCACCCCACTTCCGGCCCCACCGCCACCTGATGACCGCCCCCGGCTACCGCGCCGAGATGACCATCCGCTTCGCGACCTGGGACCAGATCACCGGCGCCACCGCCCTGCCCACCACGGCCTGAGCACCGGTCCGGGTCCCCGGCCCCCACCACGCCCCGACGCCCCGCCAAGCGCCAACACCCTCGACAACGTGACAGTGCCGTCCGGTCGCAGCCGGACGTGTAGCCCATCGGGGCGGAATCGCATCGCCGGCAGAGCCAGCCGGACGTGAAGGAAACGCTCCGTACGGTAGCCAGGGCTCATGACGTCTCCCTTGAGGGGCCCGAGTCGAATTTCTGGCGTCGCGCCGGGAATTCCTGTCCGGACACAAGAGGGACTGGTGACAGCGGAAAGGACCTCGACGACATCCACCAGACACGCCCGGAAGGGCCTGGTTCTTTGTTCCTGATCCACGACGCCCGGACCACGTCCGAACGTTTCCTCCAGACGCATCACCAAAAGGAAAAGGCATGGCGATTTGCATTCATCACATTACGCTGCGTCCTGAGGCGGACGAGAACGCGTTCAATCGATTCGCGGCCGAAGAACTTCTCCCTGCTGCGCGAACTTTCACGGACCGTAGGGCGGGGTTGCATGACGATCGCCATGTGATCGTCAAGGACCACACCAAAGAGCGAACCTACTTGTGGATCATCGAGTGGACCCTTCAAGGAGGCGAGAGCCCTGATTCCTTCATCGTGGCCGTCGGGCCACGACTGAAATCGAAGCTCGATGCCTTCGCTGTGCATACCTTCAAGCTCTATGCTGTCGTGGCGCGGTCCAGCCATGAATCCATCGTGACACCGACCCTCGACGTCTCCGATGAACTCACCGACTCCGAAGGCTGGCTCGGCGAAGACAGCTGGAACGTCGTGTGAGCATTCCGCCGGAAAGGTGCCACTGACACGGCAGCTGTAAGTCTTGATCGTTGACGTGTCTGCGCAGGTCAGGGGTGGCACGGACATGGGAACGGCCACCGCGATCATGGTCGTTTGTGAGGACAACGCAAGATGTGGTGGCCGTGGAGGCCACGATAGCCCAGCAGGAGTGGACGGCCGCGTTCGGGGACGTGATGGCGCAGGTCGCGGACTGCTTCCCGCGACGGGACTCGCGGCTGCTGGCCCGGGAGGCGGTGCAGGCGATGCTGATGGAGCTGGAGCGGCGCAACTGCTGGTCACTGGCCGAGGCGCTGGGGCATGGCGGGCCGCACCGGCTGCAGCACTTCCTCTCCCGCGGCGCGTGGGACCACGACCTGGCCCGGGACCGGCTCGCGACCTGGGCGGCCGGTGAACTCACCGAAGAGGAAGCAGTGTTGGTGGTGGACGAGACCGGGGATGCGAAGTCGTCCACGGACTGCTTCGGCGCCGCCCACCAGTACTCCGGCGCTCTGGGCGGGGTCGGCCTGTGCCAGGTCGCCGTGCACCTGACCTACGCCTCCACCCGCGGCCATGCGCTGATCGACCGGGAGCTGTACCTGCCGGCCGGCTGGGCCACGGACGAAGAGCGCCGCCTGCTACGGCACGTGCCCGACACGGTGGAGTTCGCCACCAAGCCGCAGCTTGCCGCCGCCATGCTCGCCCGCGCCCGATCCCTGGGCATCGCGGCGCGCTGGTTCGCCGGGGACGAGGTATACGGCGGGCGCGAGCTGCGCCGCACCGCCCGCGCCCTGGGCTTCGACTACGCCCTGGCCGTGAAGGCCGACCACCGCGCCACTACGCCGGTCGGCCGCCTGAGTGCCGCCGAACTCGCCCGCCGTGTCCCGAAGAAGGCGTGGATGCGGATGCGCACCGGCCACGGCCTCAAGGACGACCGGCACTACGACTGGGCCCTGATCGACGTGATCGAGGACGACACCCCCGCCGGCGAAGCAGCCGCCGCCGGGCACGCCCACCTGGTCGTCCGCCGCCACCGCTACACCCGTGAAGTCTCCTTCTACCGCTGCCACTCCACCACCCCCGCCAGCCTCGCCGACCTCGTGGACATCATCTGCACCAGGTGGAAGATCGAAGAGGACTTCCAAGGCGCGAAGGGGACCGCCGGCCTCGACCAGGGCCAGGTGACCTGCTGGAACTTGTGGATGCGCTGGAGCCTGATCAGCCTCCTGGCCGCCGCGGTCCTGACCGTCACCCGCGCCCGCGCCACCGGCCCCGCCGGCACCGACCTCGTCCCGGCCAGCCCACGCGAACTCCTGGCCGTCCTCCGCGCCACCGTCATCCCGATGCCCCGCCGCGACCTCGAGCACATCCTGCACTGGTCCGCCTGGCGCCGCCGCCACCAGCACCGCGCCACCACCTGCCACCGGCACTGGAACAACGTCACCGCGGAGGCGACCACATGACCCGACGCCCAAGATCAAGACTTACAGCTGCCGTGTATGAGCCTGACGCAACATCACGATCGTTTACTGCCCGCCCGCTGAGTAGGCCCGGAGCGCGGTGCCGGGATTGCTCCCGGTCCGTCTCTCCGGACCTCTCGCCGAACCCGCCGTGCGCCTCTCAACGCAACGGGCTCTCCACGGTCCCTGCCGTCAGGCGTGGTTGATACTGGTCCAGGGATTGGGGATCCTCGACGCCCGATAGCGGTAGCGGGTGACCGTCACCGCTTCGATGTCGAACAATTCGATCCCGTCCGCGTGTGGGCGGCGCCAGCCCCCGCGGGGGTCGGCGAGCCACCGGCGGACGTCCTTCCACCGCCAGCGATGCAGGGCTCTCAGCCACCGGACCACCCGCCACCAGACGAAGTACTCCAGTTTACTGAAGGTGTCTTTGGCCACTGCGTGCTTGAAGTAGTTGGCCCAGCCGCGCATGATCTGGTTGAGACGAATCAGCACGTCCCTGGGTGGGAGTTGCGACGTCCTGTGTGTCAGGGCACGGATCTTCGCCTTCAGCGACCGGAGGGGCCGGTCGGCGATGAAGGTGTAGACGTACCACTTGTTCGTGCCTCGCTTGCGGCGCCACTGGATGCGGAACCCCAGGAAGTCGAACCCGTCGGCCATGTCCACGATCCGGGTCTTGGCCGGTGACAACCGAAGTCCCAGAGGTTCCAGCACATGAGCGACGTCTTCGTGCAGCACTTCGACGTCATCGCGAGTGCCGTTCACGAGAACGACGAAGTCGTCCGCGTAACGGACCAGCCGCCACCTGGGCAGCCCTCGGTAACGACGCATCGTCCGCCGGGAGTTGGTACTCATCTCTCCGCCGTCCTTCCACGGCCCGTGCAGGTGCTCGTCGAGCGCCGACAGGACAATATTGAAGATCAGCGGTGAGAGGATCCCGCCCTGCGGAGTGCCGGTGTGGGTGTCCTGATACCGGCCGTCCTCGGTGAGGACACCGGCCTTCAAGAACGCCTTGACCAGCTCCAGCACGCGCTTGTCCTTGACCCGGGCCCGCACCGCGTCCATGGCGGCGAGGTGCGAGACGTTGTCGAAGGCCGCCTCGATATCCGCATCCAGCACCCATCGATAGCCTCGGGTGCCGAAGTAGTGGATCTCGGCGATCGCGTCCTGGGCCCGCCGGGCGGGCCGGAACCCGTAGGAGACCGGCTCGAAGTCGGCCTCGAAGACGGGCTCCAGCACCAGCTTCAGTGCCGCCTGGACCAGGCGGTCCTCCACCCGGGGAATCCCGAGCTTGCGGACCTTCCCCGAGCCACCGGGCTTGGGGATCATGCGTTCACGCACCGGCATCGGGCGCCAGGCCCGTGCCTTGAGCCGCTCACGCACGTCGGCCAGGAACACCGGGACGCCGATCTCGGACTCGATCCAGGCGACCGTGCGCCCGTCCGCGCCCGGAGTCCGCGCCCCCTGATTGCCCGCGACCCGGTCCCACGCGATGCGCAGCGTGGCCGGGTCGTGCACGAAGTTGAACAGGTCGTCGAACCCGCGGCCCGGATCGGCCGCCGCCCAACGGTGAAGCTTGGCCTGCATCTCCGATACCCGCCGGCGGGGCCCCGGTTCGGGGTCCGCCGACGGAGCACCGCCGTTCGGCAGTGCGTCTTCCGGCATTGCAGCATCCTTCCCTTCTCGATACCGCTGCCGCCCTTCCCCATGTGACCGGCTCTCCCGGCCTCGGAGTACTACGGCGGCTCCGCCCCGTCCCGGACCGATCGGTCGTCGGTGGACTCGGCCCCACCCTCACCGCCGGACGCGGCGTGCGGGGCAAGGACCGGAACGGTTCCCGTGTTCACTGCGGTTCGCTCGATGAAGGAGGAGCCCGACTGTGTCCCTGTGGCATCGCCGCGAGTACGCCGCAGACCTTCCCCACGGCCTCCCGGACAGCTCTTGAATACCGCCCCAGGAGTTCTCCGGGCCACCCGAACGGATGACCCGGATACGCGCCACTCCCGGCCCCCATCCGCCAGGTTCGAGCCGGTGTCGCTTTGAGAGACGTAAAACGCCGGTTCCTCGCGTACTCCTCTCCATCACGCTCGCCGGACCCGCACCATCTGGCAGTACTGGTACGTCCCGGCTTTGTCAGGGCCGCTTCCCGCCCTCCCCGGCACCACCCGGATCAGGCTGCCCTCAGCTTCAACATCCCTGCTGCGACAGGGTGTTGGTGCAGGTCTTCCACCTCCACTCGAACCGACAGCGCCTCACGGCGCAACCAAGATCCCCGACAGAGTCCTTCAATGTTGCGGCGTGACTGCAGTCAGTCCCACACTCTGGTTCTGGACCACCTCGGGAAGCGGCGGTGGGCGGTCGATTTCGAGATCCCAATGCAGGGTGGCAGGCGCCGCGAGGCACAGCCGCTGACCAGCACCCACGCCGCCCTCAAGGCCACAGCCGGTCCGGGTTTCTGCCCGCCCGCCGACTGCGACTTCGAGGGCGGCCGGACGAAGACATCTCGGCCACTACCAGCCCTGGCGAGGTCGCCGACCGGCTGCGAGCCACTGCGCTGTATGGCGATGCTTCAGAAGAGGGGAACGACTTCAAATCGAGACATCGCGCTGCTCATCAACGTCATGTACTTGACCAGGCCGACATCATCAATGAGCTTCCTCCAACTTCGAACCCGCAGGTCATCGGGGCTGGTGTGAGTCAGCGATCTCGTACTCGTACTGGTCGCGGGCGGTTGCCTGCTCCCAAGATCGTCTGTCAGCGTGCGACCTCGGTGTTGGTCAGCACGAGCAGCGCCCGCAGCAGCGTCGTCGCGTAACGGGCCGACAACCGCAGCTTGGTGAGGATGCGCCAGTTCTTCAGGTGCGCGAAGGCGTGCTCGCAGACCGCGCGGACGGACGCGATCAGCTTGTTGACCTGCCTCTTCGCCGACGTGAGCGGCTTGGTGCGGGCGGCCTTGTAGCCGGTGATGACCACGGGGTTGTCCACATCGTCGTCCAGGCCGGTGAAGCCGAGGTCTCCGATGGCGCCCAGCTCGTGGGCCCGCAGCTGCTCAACGAGCTTGTTGTAGCGGGCGGTGGTGATCTCCGAGGAGCGTCCCGGGCGGGCCGCGGACAGCCACAGCAGGCGCCCCTTGTCGTCGGTGAGCGCGAGGAAGAGCAGGCCGTGGGTCTTATGTTTCCCGCTGTAGTTGCGCCGGTTGTCCGCTCCGGTACGGCGCCGGGTGCGGATCAGGGTGCCATCGACCAGGACGACGTGGCCCCCCTTTCGGGTGACTTTCTTCAGCGCCCGGTCCAGCCGTGGGGCCCGCGCCGCGAGCAGTTCGATCACCTCCAGCAGCCAGCGGCGCACCGTGGTCGCGGAGATGCGGTTGCCGCCCGCCATATCGGCAAGCCGCTGGTCATGGCGGAGAACGGCGAGGACGATCGTGGCGATCTTCCCGGGCGGCAGCTTCCGCCACCGCGAGCCGATCTTCTTCAGGTGGCCGCGCAGCAGATCGCCGAGGAAGGCCAAGGTGGCCGTGGACAGCTGCAGGCTGGACTGGTAGACAACCGTCTCGGTGCCCCCGGCGGGGCTGGTCTTGTTTCGCATACGACACCAACTGCCGCCGGGGGACCTTCGGTTACGGTCCTGGGCTGACGCTCACAGCGTGGTGGTGAACTTCCCGTCGGCCAGCTTGCGCAGCCAGCCCCGCTCGGCCAGCCGGTTCAGCTTCGCGCGCATCGCCTCCGAGCGGGCCGGCTCGGTGGACATCCCCAGCCCGGCGCAGACCTGCTTGACCATGACCGGCCCTTCCGCCCGCCGCACCACGTCCATGATCCGCTGGTAGTCCGCGGGCAGCACCGCCTCGTCCATGCCCCGCTCGCGCGGCGGAACCAGCAGCACCGGACGGCCCGCGACCTGCCCGGCAGCCTGTGCCGGCACCGCTTCCCGCTCCACGCGCAGCTGCTCGGCCAGCCGACGCGCAACCCGCTCGGCCACGGCGAGTTCCTCCAGCTCCTCGCGCACTTCCTGAAGTTGCTGACTCAACTTCTCCGCCTGCAACTCCAGTTCCGCTCTGCGGGCCGTGATCAGCTCGCGAAGGTCCGGTTCCGCGTCCTGGGCCACCTGATGCACCTCCCGCCCGGATCGTACGGACAGGCGCCCCGCGCACGCCGGAAAACCCGTGGATCCGTGATCGCCGAAACGGCAGACGATCTTGAGCTCCGACAACCGCCCCCGACCAGCGCGAGAACACGATCAACGACTCACACCAGCCCCGTGACCAGCAGCTTCAAGATGGTGGATCTTCAGTGACGAGCTGTGGGCGGTGATCGAACCGCTGCTGCCCAAGCACGAGCGGCGGTTCCGGCACCCGGGACGCAAGCGGATCGATGACCGCAGGACACTGCAGGGTGTGCTGTTCGTCCTCTACACCGGTATCCAGTGGGAGTACCCGCCCCAGGAGTTGGGGTTCGGCTCCGGTTCCACCTGCTGGCGGCGGCTGGCCGAATGGCAGCAGGCCGGGGTGTGGGAGAAGCTCCAGCAAGTGCTGCTGGACCGGTTACGGGAGGCGGACCGCCTGGACTTCTCCCGCGCCACCATCGACGCCTCCCACGTCCCGGCCAAGCGGGGGCGCGGCAGCCCAAAAGTCGGTCCGAGCCCGGTTGACCGCGGGCGGCCGGGATCGAAGCACCACGTGCTGACCGACGCGCACGGCACCCTGCTGCGGGTGTCTCACACCGGTGGACACCGCAACGACGTCACCCAGCTGCTGCCGCTGGTCGACGCCCTGGTGCCGGTGCGGGGCAAGCGCGGCCGGCCCCGGCGCAAGCCCCGCGTGCTGTATGCCGACCGTGGCTACGACCACGACCTGTACCGGCGCCGGCTGCGCGAGCGCGGCATCGGGGCGAAGATCGCCCGGCGCGGCGAACCACACGGCTCGGGTCTGGGCCGGGTGCGGTGGGTCGCCGAGTCCGCCATCGCCTGGTTGCACGGCCCCCGCCGCCTACGCACCCGCTGGGAGACCCGAGACGACATGCACGACGCCTTCCTCCAGCTCGCCCACTGCATGACCCTCGCCCGGAAGAACCCAGCATTCTGAAAGGACCCCTTAGCCGCACCCAGCGGCCGCTCTTGCTGGCGTAGGCGGGGCCCCAGATGGTTACCCGGGGGTATGGCGAAGCTGCATCTTCCAGGGCGGAAAGCGGATCACGGGAGCGACGAGGCGCAGGAACGCGCGATGCCCACGCCCGAGGAGGTCGGGCCCGGGCCCGAGGTGGAGCGCCGGGCGCCGGACGCACCGACGAAGCTGCCCAAACAGGCCTGGGGCGGTGTGCTCAAGGGAGCGCTGCGCGAGTTCAAGGACGACGAGCTGACCGACCGCGCGGCGGCCCTCACGTACTACGGAGTGCTCTCGCTGTTCCCGGCCCTGCTGGTGCTGGTGTCACTGCTGGGCATCACCGGCAAGTCGGCCACCGACTCGGTGCTGGCCAACATCAAGAAGTTCGCCCCCGGCTCAGCCCGGGACATCATCACCCGGGCCGTGGAGCAGCTGCAGAGCAACGCCGGCGTCGGCTCCATCATGGCGATCGTCGGCATCGCGCTGGCGGTGTGGTCGGCCTCCGGCTATGTGGCCGGGTTCATCCGTGCCGCGAACGCCGTCTACGACATGCCGGAGGGCCGCCCGGTATGGAAGATTCTTCCGGTGCGAATCGGCGTGACGGTCGTGCTGATGGTGCTGGCCGTGGTCAGTGCGCTGATCGTGGTGTTCACCGGCACCCTGGCCCGCCGGGCCGGTACCGCGCTGGGCATCGGCAACACGGCGCTCACGGTGTGGTCGATCGCCAAGTGGCCCGTCCTGGTCGTCCTGGTCACCGTCATGATCGCGATCCTGTACTGGGCAAGTCCGAACGCGAAGGTGAAGGGCTTCCGGTGGATCACCCCGGGCAGCTTCCTCGCCCTGGTCATCTGGATGATCGCCTCCGCCGCCTTCGCGTTCTACGTCGCGAACTTCGCCTCCTACAACAAGACCTACGGCACCATGGCCGGCGTCATCGTCTTCCTCCTGTGGCTGTGGATCACCAACCTGGCCATCCTGCTGGGCCTGGAGTTTGACGCCGAGACCGTACGCCAGCGATCCATCGCGGGCGGCCTGCCACCGGACACCGAGCCCTACACCCAGCCCCGCGACACCCGGAAGTGGGACGAGGACGACCGACGCCGCCTGGGCGAGGGCTGACCCCCACCCGATGGCCTTGGGCATAGATTGATGAACTGCGGGATATCTGCTCTCCATGAGGCTTCTGGCAGGGTTGCGCGACGCTGATCGGTCGCTGACCAAACAGGCGGCCTGCCGCATCCCGCCCGGCGTCGGCAGAGTGCTCTCAGCGGTGGAGGAGACTGCGGAGAGCACGAAGCTGTGGTGTGGCGCCGCCGCCGCGATGGCGCGGCTGGGAGGGTGGCGCGGCCGTAAAACAGCGGCCACCGGCCTGGCCGCCCTGGTCATCGCCCAGCTGACCTCGAACGGCCTGTGCAAGCAGCTGGCCGACCGGCCCCGGCCGCCGAAGGAGTGGTTCCCCCACGACGAGGTCGACGACCGCCCCGACTCCTCCTCCTTCCCCTCCGGACACACCGCCGCCGCGGTGGCGTTCACCGCGGCCGTGGCACCCACATGGCCAGCCGCCGGCGCAGCGTGTGCAGTACCAGCCGCCATGGTGGCGGTCGAGCGGGTGCAAAGCGGCGCCCACTATCCAACTGACGTAACCGCCGGCGCTGCCATCGGCCTGGCCAGCGCCTGGCTCACCCGCCGCGCCCTGCGCCTGATCCTGCGCCACTGGCTGCTTTAAGCTGCGGGGAGCGGTCGCATTTCCACGATCAGCAGACCGAGCATCTGGAAGCGCGCCGGCAGGCCGAACAGATGCGCCTCGTCAATGACGTCGCCGTAGAACACCGTCTGGTTGCCGATCACCACAGCCTCCAGCTCGGGGAACGCTTCTGCGACGGCCTCCGGGACGGGGCTGACGACACGGAACTCGTATCCGCGTGCCGCACTTCCACCAGGCATAGCCTCACGCTGAGCCGGACCGGGCCCGACAGACGTCACCCGCAACGGGTGGATCCGCCGTTCCTGAGGCACCGCGACTCCTTAGCCGTTTGGCTGGGCTGCCGCGGTTCCGAACGCTTCCGCGGTACCGCCTTCGACGTGCTGCAACGAGGGGGTGTCGACGAAGCTGTAGGGCGGCAGCGGGCCGTTGACACGCAGCCCGAGGTGCGGGTGCTGCCCGCGGAGTTCGTCGACCGCGGCCAGGAATTGGTCCGCTGAACCGCGGTCCACCAGGAAGGAGAGGTTGGCCAGCCAGCCGGTGCTCTGCGGCCCGGCGCTGACCGCCTCGGCCATCGGCTCCAGCGCCTGCTGAAGCAGCTCCGCGTCCGTGGCCTCGCGTGCCTGGACGGCGGCGGCGATCATCTCCCCGAGCCGGATCTGCTGCTCCTGCGTGCCGCCACCGGCCTCGCGGTTCGCTTCCGCCAGGGACCGGATGTCGTCGTGATCCGCCATGATCAGGCGGAGCACGGCCTCTTCGTCGTGGTTGGCCTTGATGTTGCACTCCGCTGTGCCGTCCAGTGCCCGCAGCCGCTCGAGGAAGTGCTCCGCACGCTCGGCGAGCACCCGGGTCACCGTGTCGTCGTCCGAAGAGGCGCTGCCGAACCGCATCGGCAGTACCACGCCACCCGCTCCGGCTTCGTCCAGTACCCGCTGGTGGGCCAGCAGGTCACGGCGCTTTGGCCGCAGCTGATCGGGGGCGTCACTGACGATCGCGGCCAGCTCGCCCCGGCACAGCACACGTACCGGCCGCGGGGGGTCTCCGATGCCGTCCATGTCCTGGCGAAGGGGGGAGTGTGAGGCGCGGATGATCCCGTAGACGTAGGTGCTCATCTCTCACTCCCCTCACCCGCGCGCGGCCCGGTCGCCCTGACGCTGCCGGCCCTCGTCACGTGCCTGCGGGAAGGCATCGGAGATCGTCTCCGCGGAGCCGGACAGGGCTCCCTTGGTCTTGCCGCGGGCGCCGGACTCCGTGAGCTGCCCCGTGAGCTCCGTGAGCCCGGCCGGCTTGCGCGGCCCCGCTTCCAGGTCGAGGCGGTTGCACGCCTCGGCGAAGCGAAGGTAGGTGTCGACGCTGGCGACCACGACCCGTACCTCGATCTTGAGTATCTCGATACCGAGAAGGGAGACCCGCACGTAGGCGTCGATCATCAGCCCGCGGTCGAGAATGAGTTCCAGAACGTCGTAGAGGCCACTGGAGCCGCCCCCGCCGCCCTGCTGTGTCGCCACGGTCATGGCGACCAGCCCCTTGTCGTCTGTCTCTGGCGCGGTCCCGTCGGCGCTGTCCCTCGCTGCGACGCAGGCTTCCGGGTGCGAGTAGCCCCACCACCTGCGACCAAACACGTGTACGAGCCTGGCGAGGTGGACCTGCCGGGCGGGCCCACCCGCAAGCGCTACGGAGACTTCGGCCCCGACCTGGCGGGGACGGCACTCGGCAGCCCTTCCCTGTGCCCCGCAGCCACCGGTCCGGCTGTGGGGAGTGCTCCCGCATCAGCCGGTCCGGCCCGGCTGCGCAGGTACGTTGTGTGCAGCAGACCGTGCCGGTGCACCGTGAGGAGGTCCGCGTCGAGCGCGAGCCGATCACGGACGAAACCCGCGATGCCGCCCTGTCCGGGCCCGACATCAGCGAGGCCGAACACGAGCTCAGCCTCCATGAGGAACGCCCCGTGACGAAGACCGAGACGGTGCCGGCGGGGCGGGTGCGCCTGTCCACCGAGGAACACACCGACGAGGAAACGGTGCGCGGACAGGTCCGCAAGGAACAGATCGACACCGAAGGCGTGGACGACGAAGAACAGTGCGGCACCTGACACCGTGCCCACCTCGCAAGACGCGCGCCAGCCCGCTCGGAACCTGCTCGAGTGGGCCGGCTGTGTGTGCCCGGCGGCCCAGCCGCCAGGCACACCGGGGACAAGCCGTCCAGGCAGCCACCGCAACCTGTCAGCCGCAACCAGCGGCTCACCCATGCATCCGCGGTCAAACCCCGCAGCACCGCCTCCTGTCCGGGACTGCAAGTGGGCCACACCGCCCGCCCTGAACTCGCCCGTTCGGGGTACTCGCGCGCTCATCGGATGGTCGGGTGCATGACGCAGGCCCGGCCTGCAGGAACTTTCGAGAACGGGAGGTGACCGCCGTGTCGAGCACGCAGCCGCACTCTGCCGGATCCGGTCAGAGCACGGACCGCTCCGGCCAGGAGCCGGTGGGCGAGTTGGTGCAGCGGGCCTCGCAGCAGCTGACCGAGCTGGTGCGCGGCGAGATGAGGCTGGCGCAGGCGGAGATGAAGGAGAAGGGCAAGCGCTACGGCAAGGGCGGCGGCCTGTTCGGCGGCGCCGGCGTGGTCGGCTTCCTGATGGCGCAGGCGCTGGTCGCCACCGCGATCGCCGCACTGTCGGTGGCGCTGCCGGTGTGGGCAGCTGGGCTGATCGTCACCGCGGTGCTGGGTGTGATCGCCGCGGTGATGGCCATGAGTGGAAAGAAGCAGGTCGACCAGGCCGCGCCGCCCACGCCCGAGCAGACGGTCGAGAACGTGAAGGCCGACGTGGCCGAGATCAAGGAGAGCGCACACCGATGACCCAGCCGCCTCACGACGAACCCACCGCCTCCAGTCCCGAGGAACTGCGCGAGCAGGTCGAGCAGACCCGCGAAGAGCTCGGGCTGTCCGCGTACTCGTCTGAGTGCACCACCGAGTACGAAGTTATGTGCACCACTGCTCAGGCCACGTCGGTGTCCCGCTCGATGGCCTGGAGGCGGTTCTTGAGCCGGTAGCTGTTGCCGTTGATCGAGACGACCTCGCAGTGGTGCAGGAGGCGGTCGAGGATCGCGGTGGCCAGGACCTCGTCGCCGAAGACCTGGCCCCACTCGCCGAAGGTCTTGTTCGACGTCAGGATGATCGACCCCTTCTCGTAGCGCTTGGAGATCACCTGAAAGACCAGGTTCGCCTCGGCCCGCTCCAGGGGCTGGTAGCCCACCTCGTCGACCACGAGGACGCTGGGGCGGAGGTAGCTGGTGAGCTTGCTCATCAGCCGGCCCTGGTCCTCGGCGGCCTTGAGGTGGCGGACCATGTCGTCGAGGCTGGTGAAGTAGATCGAGTAGCCGGCCCGGCAGGCCGCGACCGCGAGGGCGACGGCGATGTGCGTCTTGCCGACCCCCGGCGGCCCGAGCAGGGCGACGTTGGCCTTGTCCTCGACGAAGGAGAGGGTGGCCAGGTCCTTGACCTTGCGCGGGTCGAGGTCGGGCTGGAAGGAGAAGTCGTAGTCCTCCAGCGTCTTGTGGTGCGGCAGCTTCGACAGCCGCAGGCCGTTGCGAAAGCGGCGGTCGTCGCGGACGGCGAGTTCCTCGGACAGCACCAGGTCGAGCAGGTCGAGGTAGCCCATCTTGGCCTCGTCGGCCCGCTGGATGTACTGGTTCAGGGCCTCGGCCAGGTGCGGCAGGCCGAGCTTGACTGCGGTGGTGCGGATGCGGGTGCTGGTCAGCTCGCTCAACGGGCTTCCTCGGTCGGGGCGGGTGAGGTGAAGGGTCGGGTGCCGGTCAGCTCGTCATAGACCGACAGCGGACGGCGGCCGACCTCGATGTGGGCGGCTGCGGCCCGGTTCAGCAGAGCCTGCAGCGGTCCGGTCTCCGGCCCGGCCTGGCCGCGGCGGGGTGGCGGCAGAGTGTCGCCGGTGGTGACGCGTCGGCCGGCGCCGGTCGGCAGACCGTCCCAGTGCGTCTCATCCACGATGCGGGCGCCTCGGCCGACTGCCCGCGGATGGACGGCCAGCAGCGTCTGACCGCTGGCGTCATGAACAGTGGAGTGCAGCGTGATCTGGGACTTCGTGGCCCGGACTTCGACCAGTTGACGGGGGCGGACCCTGCGGGCGGGTACCGAGTAGAGGTTCGCGTCGAAGGCGACCAGGCAGTCCTTGCCGACGTGCCGCAGATGCCGCTGGGTGACCACATAGGGAGTCTGCGGCAGCGGGCGCAGAGCCATGTGATCGCGCACGGCCCGGTGTCCGATGACCTCACCGTGGGTGCCGTGGACCTTCGCCCGCCGCAGCGGCACCCAGGCCGCGAAGGCGGCGTTCATCTCCTCGATCGAGGCAAACGCCCGCCCGGCCAGGACGTGGTCGCGGACGATGCCGACCTGCCGCTCGACCCGGCCCTTGCCCTGAGGCCGGTAGGCGGCCAGCACGTCGATGTCGAAGTCGTAGTGCCCGGCGAAGGCGACCGCCTCCGGATGCAGCGGGACCGCCTCCCCGGGGGCGACGTGCCGGCGCACGACCGTCTTGGTCCGGTCGTAGACGATGCTCATCGGCACCCCGCCGAAGTGCGCGAACGCCTGGCGGTGGCAGTCGAAGAACGTCGCCAGGTCCTGGCCGGTGGTGAAGCAGCAGAACGGGTCGCGCGAGTACGACAAGGTCATGTGGAAGGAGTAGACCTTCAAGATGCCGACATGGGCGAGGATCTTGCCCTCATCGCCCCAGTCCACCTGGGCCTGAGCACCCGGGACGACCTCGAACCGCCGGTGCAGACCCGCCAGCTCGCCCGGGCTGATGCCCAGTTCCTCCGCGATCCGGGGCCGGGCCTCCTGAAGGTAGAGCTTGATCCGCTGGTAGTTGATGGTGACCCCGTACTCCTGGACCAGGCGCTCGTGGATCACCCTTCCCTTGAGCAGGATCTCGGACCTGAGCATCGCGTCGATCAGCGGAGCGACCTCGTCCACCACCCGCCGAGGGCGCTGACCTGCTGCTTCTCTCTTCGGCGGCGCTGCCGAAGCGGGGTCCTTGAGGTACTTGCCGACCGTTCGGCGGTTCAGCCCGGTCTCCTTCGCGATCTCCCGCAGGCTCATCGCGCCGGACTCGTACAGCGACCGGAACCGCCTCAACTCCAGCCAGCGATGGGGATCCAAGACCACCGTCAGCCGCCTCCCTGTCCCGTCGAACCGACAGCAGCAGACTCGCGGCCTTCACCCCATCACCGCACCGAAAACGGTGCACTTTCATCCGTACGAGGTGGTGCACGTTCGCTTGTACGCCGACACGGGCAGACGGTCGAGGCGCTCGCAGCGAAGACCGACGTCAAGGCGCGCGCCCAGGAGAAGGCCGTCGAGGTCAAGGAACAGGCTGCAGCGAAGGCCGGCGAGCTGAAGGAGCAAGCCACGGTCAAGGCCGGGGAACTGAAGGCGAAGGCCGCCGACCTGGCCCACCAGGCGCAGGACCGGCTGCCCGACCCGGTCAAGGACAAAGCCGCCCAGACTGCCGCGCAAGCCCGGGCGAAGGCGGCTCAGGCCGGTCAGCTGTGGCAGGAGAAGGCGCCCGAGCCGGTGCGGCAGAAGACCGCCCAAGGGGCGCAGCTGGCGCGGGACAACCGCAAGGTGCTGCTGGCGGCAGCGGGTGTGGCCGTCGTGCTGTGGCTGGCCTGCCGCCGCCGGAAGGGCTGAGCCGGGTGAAGGCATCGAAGATCGCCTACAAGCCGATCGGTCTCGCGCTCGGCGCCGTCAGCGGCATGGCCGCGGGAGCGCTGTTCAAGCAGACGTGGAAGATGCTCGGCCACGACGAGGACGCCCCGGACGCGACCGACGAAGAGCGCTCCTGGCGCGAGGTGCTGCTCGCCGCCACGCTCCAGGGCGCGATCTTCGCCGGAGTCAAAGCGGCCGTCGACCGCGCCGGCGCCACCGCCGTCCGCCGCCTGACCGGAACCTGGCCCGGCTGACGCGCATGAGGAGGTGGGAGGGCTGGTAGGAGACGAATACCGGCCCTCCCATGCCCCGGCCAGTACCCTTACGAAGGACCCCTCACCGTCATGTCCGATCAGCACGCAGCTGCCGCGCTGACCGCCGCAGCAGTCATCGCCACGATCTTGGTCGCCCGGGCAGTCGTCCTCCACCAGGGCAGCCGAAGGCCTGTCGCCCGCGAAGCACACCTCGTGCGCCGTCGCACCGCACCTCGTGCCGAGACGGCCGCGTCATCTGCGGCCGCGTTCTCGGACGCTGCCTCCTGTGCCGTGCGAGAGGCTGAACAGCACGTCCACCACTGTTGGCAGCAACTCCAGACACGCGCCGATCCATCCGAGTGACCCACCCGTGGGCGCAGTCGGCGCAAGCACGCAGCGGGCGGCGGGCGGCGGCACGTACGGGCGATAGCACTGGGCGTGGGCTTACCGGTGTAGCGTCAGAGTCAGCTGTCATGGTTCCGAAGTACCGGTCGCCCGTGAGCGTGCGCACGGGCGTTTCTGCTGTTCAGAGTGTCTGAGGACCAAGGCGATCACCTCCGGTTCCCGCGCGGTGCAGGAACCGATTTCCAGTCCCCTTGGAGGGCAGTATGGCCAGCGGAACCGTCAAGTGGTTCAACTCGGAAAAGGGCTTCGGCTTCATCGAGCAGGACGGCGGTGGCCCCGACGTCTTCGCTCACTACTCCAACATCGCCAGTTCCGGCTTCCGTGAGCTCCAGGAAGGCCAGAAGGTGAACTTCGACGTCACCCAGGGCCAGAAGGGCCCCCAGGCGGAGAACATCACCCCCGCCTGAACGGCTTGCATCTCCACGGCACCCGCCCGTCACCTCGCTGGGCGGGTGCCGTGCGCTCTGCAGTGGCCTCCCGGCAGAGCTGCAGGTGCCGATAAATCATCCGGCCAGGTCAGGAGCTTGATCGTTGATGGCGGGGCTTCCGTGCTGCCTCCCCGCTCGCGCCCCTGCTGGGCACGTGGACGGCGGTCGGGCGGCATCATGACCGGTCGTGCTGCTGCGCCCGGCCTACCTCGCCGCGACCAACACCTTCACCCTCCTGCGCCTGCTACCGAGGAGCGAGCGGGACAAGGAGATCGAGATCCTCGCGCTGCGGCACCAGCTGCTGGTCCTGCAGCGCCAGGTCGGCAAGCCCGTGTTCACCGACACCGACCGCGCAGTCCTCGCCGGTTTGCTCCACCACCTCCCGATCGACAAGCTGCGCCAACTCTTGCTGCTGGTACGCCCCGACACCGTCCTGCGCCGGCACCGTGACCTGCTCAAACGACGCCACACTGCGCACTGCGCACCCCGGCGGCGCGGACGACCGCCCACCGTCCGATCGATCCGCGCCCTGGTCCTGCGCCTGGCACGCGAGAACAGCTCCTGGGAGTACCGGCGCATCCACGGTGAGCTCGCCACGCCGGGCGTCAAGGTCGCCGCTTCCACCGTCTGGGAGATCCTCCGCGAGCACGGCATCCCGCCTGCCCCCGAACGGCAGAGCACGACCTGGGCCGACTTCCTGCGCAGCCAGGCGGACGCGCTGCTCGCCTGCGACTTCTTCGAGACCCGCACCCCGACCGGAGTGCGTCTGTACGTCTTCGCCGTCATCGAGCACACCACCCGCAGGATCCGGATCCTGGGCGCGACCGCACACCTCACCGCGGACTGGGTGGTGCAGCTCGGACGCAACCTCGCCATGGACCTGGAGGACGCGGGCAGCCAGGCCAGGTTCTTGATCCGCGACCGGGACTCGAGGTTCACGCAGGCCTTCGACGCGGTGCCGGCCGATGCCGGGCTGGAGGTCGTCCTCAGCGACATCCGGAGGCCCCGGATGAACTCCCTCATGGAACGGTGGATCCAGACCTGCCGACGCCAGCTGCTGGACCACGCCTTGATCTGGAACCAGCGCCACCTGCTCCACGCCCTACGCGAGTTCGAGTCCTTCTACAACAGGCACCGGCCTCACCGGGCCCTGGGCCAAGCCGCCCCGCTCCGCTCACTGCCCGAACCGATCACCGAACCAGGACAGATCACACACCTGAAGATCCGCCGACGAGATCGACTCGGCGGCACCCTCCACGAGTACCACCACTCCGCTTGACCAGGGCGGATGATTACTCGGCACCCGCAGACCCGGCACAAGACACCGCGGAGCAACGAACGGGAGCCCGTGGGTGCGGACTGCCCCGACACGGATGCCGGCGCCTGAGGGAGACAGGCATCCAGCCGGCCGGAAGGGTGAAGGATGCGGGCCTGCGGGTCCGCTCCGGCTCCAGTCGGGGCAGCCGCGGATGAGGCGATACCGTCAGACTACGGGGGCTGCCACCAGATGGCATCGCGGCACGCCCCGCAGGCCCCGCCCGGTGCGCCGGCACAACAGGCTCTCAGCAGGGCGGCTTGCCCCACCGGTCGGTGTCCCGGTCTCCTGTCCGGCGGCGCCGACAACGTCCGGGGCGGCCGGCCCGGTCGTCGCGCGGTCTCGGCGCACAAAAGAGGCGGGTTGCCTGTTCCGGCAACCCGCCGTGCATCACCGTGAGCGGTCAGCCCCGGACGATGTTCTGTGCCTGCGGGCCCTTCTGGCCCTGACCGATGTCGAAGGTGACGTGCTCGCCCTCGGTCAGCTCACGGTAGCCGCCCCCGCCCTGGATTTCGGAGTAGTGGGCGAAGACGTCCGGGCCTCCGTTGTCCTGGGCGATGAAACCATAACCCTTTTCGGCGTTGAACCACTTCACGGTGCCGCTGGCCATGCTGCTTGTCCTTCGATATCGCCGAGAGGTCCCGGCTGGTCTGTGGGCAGGGCCGTCCGTAGCCGGAAGGCACCCGGCGTCCGTTCTACCCCGTCGGCGCGCGGTTATCCGACTTTTCCGCCGGTCGCAGCGTGCCGGGTGCTGGCGCCCGGGACGCTGCTGCGCGCGAAGACGGGCGGCGCGGCCCTGACTAGGCCTGCGCCGGCACCTTCTCGGTCTCCTCGGCGCCGGCCGTCTCGGTCGTCGGGGACGCTTCTGCGGCTGCGTCTTCCGTGGCGGGCGCGGACTCGGTCACGGCGGTGTACAGCACGGTGTTCTTCTGCTTGGTCCGCTCGATGCGGCTCTTGGCGACCAGCCGCTCCAGGGTGCTGCGCACGGTGTTGATGTCCCGGGCCCGCTCGGGGTGCTCCCGCTCCAGGTCGCCGGCGACCTCGCCTGCGGTGCGCGGCTGACCGGCGTGCTTGCCGAGGACGCTCAACAGCAGCTCACCCAGGGCCGGTTCACCGGCCCTGGTCGCCGTCGTCTTCTTCGCCGCAGGAGCCTTCTTCGCTGCTGCCTTCTTCGCCCCCGACTTTTTCGCCGTGGCCTTCTTGGCCGTCGTCTCCTTCACGGCCGTCTTCTTGGCCGTGGTCTTCTTCGCGGGTGCCTCGGCCGGCTTGTCCTGCCGCTGCTTCGGCACAGCCGCGGAAGCCTCAACATCGGTCGCTTCGGACGGCTCGGCCGACTCGGCCGACTCGGCCGCTTCGGTCGGCTCGGTGGGCCCGGACGTGTTGTCCTGCGGCCGTGCCGGCTCGCCCTCGGGCGCCCGGGCGCCGGCGCTGGCCGGGGCGGACACCGTCTCCAGTGCCTTGACCAGCCAGGCCTCGTCCGCCTCGAGCTGCTCAAGACGCTTACGCAGACGGGCCTGTTCCTCCCGGTTGGCCTTGAGGTGATCGGCGAACTGGGCCGCGTACTGGCTCTGCAGGCTCTGGGTGGTGGGCTCTTCCGGCTCGGTGGCCACGCGGCACGCTCCTTCATACGGGGGTTGTTGCTGCCGGATGCTACTCACCCAAACGGGACCGTCGCCGCTGTCCTGGGCACACACCACCCTTACGAACAGCCGCACCCGGCCTGCCGCACCTCCCGGCACCGGCCCGCCGGAAGGGACACCGGACGCGAAACCACCTCACCGTCTCCCGCCCCGCGGCCCGCCCGGGTCCGGCCCGCACAGAAGCCCTGCCCGCGCAGGCGACACTGCCGTGGCGCCGCGGTGCACAGCGGGGGAAGGGGCCGCCGTGAACGACGACTTCACCACCGACGACATCACGGCCATACGGCGCAGGGGAGAGCTGCCCGCCTTCCTGCGCTCCCGCATCAGCCGCCCTTGCCGGACGCGGTCATGGCGCAGCACACACCGCGCGGCGGGCCACCGGCCCGGCGCCTGGCCGTCCCCCACCGCCGTCACCACTGAACATCACTATCTAGCGGTGATTTGTTAAACCGGGGAGTAGAGGCTCACGGTGTGCCCGGTGGTGACCGCGTCGATCAGGCTCTGGAGCTCGGTCGGCGGGGACGCCGTGGACCAGGCCCGCCACCAGCGCTGCAGCGCGACCGCGGGGGTCAGCCAGCCGCGGACGGCGCGGATCGCCTTCGGCCAGCACGGCGGAACCGATGCGTTCCCCCCTCTCCGGCGTCGGTGTCCGATGCCGGTGCCGACGTTGCCTCAGGTCCCGAGTCGGTGAGCCAGGTCTCCCAGCAGAAGGTGAACGCGCAGTTGACCAGGGTCTGGTGACGACGGATCGCGGCATCGGAGCGGACCTGAAAGTCGGCCCAGCCCAATTCGTCCTTGACCTGCTTGTAGCCCTGCTCGATCCAGGTGCGGATGCCGTAGATCCGCACGATCTCGGCCAGGTCCGCGGGCGGATAGGGGGACTCGACGGCGCGGGGCGAGCCGGGCCGGGGCAGGTCGGTGGCCAGGTACCAGGTGGCCTTCTCCGGCAGGGTGGCCGGGTCGGTGGTGGCCACCACCAGCCGCGTCAGGCCGTCCGGTCCCCAGAAGCCCAAGGTGGCGTCGGCGGCCCACCAGATGGCGGTGTGCCCGTCGCGGAAGGTGCGCACCACGGGCGTCCAGTCCCCGGGCTCCCCGGGGCCGTCCCAGGCCAGCTCGCGGGCGGCGTCCACCGGGGTGCGGGCCTGGTCACCGTAGGCCCAGATGCCGCGGCGGCGTTTGACGGCCATGACGAACGGCACACCGGCGGCGTGCAGTTCGCAGCGGAAGTCGTCCAGGTCGCCGTAGGCGCCGTCGGCCACCGCCGCCCGGAAGGGGAATCCGGCGGCCCGGGCCCGGCCGGCCAGCTGGGCGGCGATCTTCCACTTGGTGCGGAAGGCCGGGTCGCTGCGGCCCCGTTCGAAGTGGTGGGCCGGGGTGTAGGGCACCGCGTGCAGCGGATAGTACAGGCGCTCGTCCGCCCACAGCGTGGTCACCGTGACCACCGCGTTGTCGGTCTTGCCGTACCGGCCCAGCCACTGCCGCCCGACGTGCGCGGTCGTGGTGCCGTCCTTGCGGTCCCCGGAGTCGTCGATGACCAGCACCCCATCGGCGTGCGGGACCGTCGCCGGATCGGCCCGCAGCAGCTCCAGCCGCCGGGCGTTGACCCGCTCGGGGTCCCAGCGCGACTCGGAGAGGAAGAACTGCAGCCGCTGCACCCCCGAGTGCTGGGCCCCCACGATCGGCTCCGCTCCGGCCAGGCAGGTCAGCGTCTTGTTCCGATCCCGCGGCAGCAGCAGCCCGGCCAGGTACTCCCGGAACCCACGCCGCTGCGCCAGCGAGGAGAAGAGGTCGTCGAACCGGGTCGCATAGCCCTCCAGCGGTCCCGGCGCCGGCGGGCACGGACGCCTCGCGGTCACCATCGCGACCACCTCCGGCCTGCGGAAATCCCCCACCTACCGGCCTACCGCGGACCCTGCCCCAAGTCAACAAATCACCGCTAGTCCTCTGAGTCAGGAATTCCGTTCAGATGTATAGGCTCGGCACATGGGCGTGTACGAAGTCCTCTGCCCGGACTGCGGCAGAGGCTACAGCTCGCCCTGCGCGAGCCCGTCCGGGCCGCACCGCTCACGAGTCGAGCTGGGCCAAGGAGTACAGCCGTCTTCGGAAACCCCCGTCGAAGAGGTAAGCAGTGAGTCCGCCTTCGTCCTCCACCACCTCAGGCCTCTGCTGCCTGACCTCACGGACGAGCAGTGGGCCCACATCGACGCGGCCGCCGTCGCCCTCAGCCTTCCCGTGTGCGAGGGCCTGACCAGAGCTAACAGCGTCGACGACGACCGCAGCGAGCTGAAGGAGACATCATGACGGCGCCCCTGGACGGAGCTCACCAGCCGATTCCTTCCCGTCGGAGGCCGGGTCCGGCTACCGTGGAGGGCATGGCCAGGGAACTTCGCATTGAGCTTGATGACGCACAGTACGAGCAGCTCGCGCGCGAGGCGCATGAGCGGCACGAGGATCCGACGGTGTACGCCGGACGCGTCCTGGCCCAGGAGCTCAACAAGGCGCGGTTCCTCGAGGGCAGCGCCCTCTTCCTCAGCACTCCCGGGGTGCGCGAGGAGTTCGCCAGCCGGTTCGGCCCGGAACCCGGCACCACCGCGTCCGCGGCGTGAGACGGGCAGCGACGCAATGGACCTCACGGTAGATCTTCCGTGGCTCTTGGAGATCGCCCGCACACAGCTGGGCGACCCTGACGTGACGGACTGGGGAGCGCTGGAAGCGGCCCGCGCACGGCACGCCTTCCGCGTCATGGACGAACCCGTATACCCGCGGCCGCATCACCGGGCCGCCGCCCTCTTCCACTCGCTGGCCCGCATCCCGGCCCTGGAGCACAGCAACGAACTCTTCGGCGCGACGGCCGCGGCCGGCTACCTGCACGCCAGCGGCCTGCCCGTGCGGTTCACTGCCAAGGAGGCCGCCGACCTCGCCGACCAGGTGTCCGCCGGGCACGTGGACGTGCGCGCCCTGGCCACGGCCCTGAAGGAGTGGACCGAGCGCGGCTGAGCGCGCTGGGCTCCGGTGTCTGTGCTGATGGCACGCGGAGCGGGCTTCTCGCTGGCTAGCCTGGATTCGCGGCGCCCGCCGCGGGCGGCTGCACGGCGAGAGGAAGTCGATGACCGACCAGGCAACCAGGTCCCACGCCAAGGCGGATCCCAGCGCACTGACATTGGAATTCCGGCATGTCCACCGCCTCATCGATCCTGCCGCGGAGGGCGTCCAGACCTGGCAGATCTCCCTCCTCGCCAACGACACGACGGTGGGCAGTCTGCGTGCGACGCGCGGCCTGTACTGGAAGGCCCACAACCTTCACCAGCGCATGGCCGACGAGCAGTCCTTCCCCGCGGTGGCAGCGGAGCAGCTCCTCCATCCCACCGGTCAATTCCGTCCGGAGTTCGAAGCGTTCGTCGACCTTCCAGGCAGTGTCCTCGTGGTCGACGACCTCCACATCGCCGCGCCCTGGGACGATCCCTGGATCGTCGCGGGGCTGACATCCAGCGTCATTGACCGGCTGACGGACAACCAGTTCGCCGTGGTCCTCCCTCGTGTCTCCGGTGACGCGGAGGCGGCCCTCCTCACGGAGGCAGGCGTCCTGCTGAGCGCCGAGCCGTTCTCCGACGAACTGCTGATCATCGACACGTCGCTCGCCGCCCCCGAGGAGGCCGCGCACCGCGTGCGCGAGCACCTGCGCTCCCGCGCCCGCTACGGCGGAGCCGACCCCTTGAGCGAGGACTGGGACGAGGAGGACGACGACGGGGAGGTGCTCACCGCGCGCACGCGAGCGGTGCTGCACCTGGCCCTTCAGGAACTGTCGGACCAGGCGTGGCAGGAGGTATCCACGCTGGGTGACCAGCCGATCCAGCGGGGCGCCGACGGGCTCTTCGGGTCGCTACCGCGGGTGACCTGGCGCCAGGACGGTCTCTGGCGGCGGCAGATGGCCCGGGCCTTCGACGACCTGGCCGCCGACTGCTCGTCCGCCGCCGAGGTCGAACCGCGCAGCACCGGCGAGGAGATGGCCTTGCACCTCGGCATCGCCCGCGCCCAGGACCTGACGCGCAACCGGCCGCGGCTCGTGCGCGACGCCGTGGCAGCCCTGCCCGAAGACCGCCGGGACTGCGACTGGGGTGCCTGCTCCGACGTCCTCTTCCAGGATCACGACGTGCTGATGCTGTTCGACCACTCCCTCGACGGTATCGAGGACGCCGAAGGCGACATCCATCAGTCACTGGGCATGGTCAATCTCGCCCCGCACGACTGGTTTGCCGCCTTCGACCCCGATCAGGGCCGCGACCCCGATCGCGGCTTCCGCTGCCCATAACCACCGTCCGCCGTCGGATGCCCGGCGGCCGTCACGCCGAGGCGGTGCCGGACACGTCAGGGGCGGCAGGGGGCACAGGCGTTCGCGCAGGTCGGCATTCCGCGTCCAGCGGCGCCGCAGATCCGAGGCCCCGTGCTGCCGCGCGGCGGCGGGCACGAGCTGAGCGCACCCAGCAGTCCGGGGCGGCAGCCGCGGTGCCGGGCTCGGCATCACCGCGGCCCACAGCGTGAACGCCCCTGGGGATCAGCCGCCCCGGGCGGCGGGTCCAGCGCGCAGGGATGGCCGGTTTGCATCATGCGCACTAGCCGAAGAAGGGGAACGCATGTTCGCTGTTCGGGGAAGTGAGTACGGCGCGGACGCAGGATGGTTGGATGCCGGTGTCCGGTGGTGTGACGGATCGTTGGGCACACAGCGGGCCGCGGCTGCGCCGTTGGGGATGAGGCTCGGTTCGAGGGGATGGAGGGCCGGCCGGTGAGTGACCGCAGTGCAATCGAGTGGACCGAGGCGACGTGGAACCCGACCACGGGGTGTGACCGTGTCTCCAAGGGATGCGACAACTGCTACGCGTTGACGCTGGCGAAGCGGCTGAAGGCGATGGGGTCGTCGAAATACCAGGCCGACGGTGACCCGCGGACCTCCGGGCCTGGCTTCGGGCTGACGCTGCACCCGGACGCGCTGCGCGTGCCGTACGGGTGGAAGAGCCCACGCACCGTATTCGTGAACTCCATGAGCGACCTGTTCCACGCCCGGGTGCCGCTCGACTACGTGCGCCGCGTCTTCGACGTGATCGCCGACACCCCGCAGCACACCTACCAGGTCCTCACCAAGCGGGCGCGGCGCCTGCGGCAGGTCGCCGACCGGCTTCAGTGGCCGGCGAATCTGTGGATGGGCGTCTCGGTGGAGAGTGCGAAGGAACTGCCGCGCGTGGATGACCTGCGGCAGGCGCCTGCGGCGGTGAAGTTCCTGTCGTGCGAGCCGCTGCTGGGGCCGCTGGACGGGCTGGAGCTGACGGCGATCGACTGGGTCATCGCGGGAGGCGAGTCCGGGCCCGGGCACCGGCCGCTGGACGAGGCCTGGGTGGCGCAGATCCGGGACACCTGCCAGCAGGCCGGGGTGGCCTTCTTCTTCAAGCAGTGGGGCGGCCGCACGCCGAAGGCCGGCGGCCGCGAGCTGGACGGCCGCACCTGGGACGACATGCCGAACCGCCCGCTGCTTCCTGCGGGCTAGGAGGTTTCGTCGGCGACGTCCTCGGGGGCGTAGAAGCGCACGGTGCACCCTTCCGGCCAGGCGGTGCGCGCACGGACGGGGTCGACACGGAAGGCCAGGCCCTGAGCAGCCAGGTTGTCCAGGGCTTGGCGCAAGTGCTTGTCCATGTGGTTCAGCTGGGCTGCCTGGCTGGACAGCGTCTCCCACCGTTGCTCGGTGCCGGCGTGGGCGCGCAGCGCGATGTCCAGCCGGTCCACGATCGAGGCCTCGTCGAACAGCGACGGGGCGTCTGCCGTGTCGGCGGAGGCGCCCTGTCCGCTGTAACTGTCCAGCTTCCAGGTGACGGGCGCCCAGCACTTCAGGCCGGCTTCGTTGTGGGTGGCCAGGATCAGGTGGTAGCGGGCACTCTGGTTGCTGATCTTGATGCCGAAGCTGCCGGTGAACAGGCCATGTTCCCTGAGTCCTTGCCGATAGGCCGTGGCGAAGGCTTCCTTGCGGGCCCCGGCGCGCCGCTCGGCCGTTGCCGCCTGCCAGTGGTTTCCGCCGAAGTAGGGGGTCATCGTCTTGTCGAAGCCCTCGCGCTGGCAGAAGCGGTGCAGTTCGTTCGTGAAGAGGGTGAACAGCACTTCGTCGCGGGGTCCGGCGAGGCACTGCCTGATCAGCGAGAACGGTGCGCTCTTGAGACGGAACGGATCGATCAGCCAGAGCACGGGGGTTTCGGCGCGGCCGCGGTGGGCGATCCCGGACAGCTGGGCCTGCCGTTCGGCGAAGGTTCCCGGCGGCTGCACGCTGGTGTTCAGCTGCGGCGAGCGGGGCAGTTTGGCGAACTGCCGCTTGAGCTCCTCCACTCGGTCGGGCCGTTCTTCAAGGCAGACGAGGTTGAGCAGGCCGAAGCGCCGATACGCCGTGTGCTCGAGGAAGGTCTTGGCGACCACGATGGGAGAGCCGGGAGGGCCGTCGGTGTACACGCCCGGTCCCGCGAAGGCGTCCACGATGGTGGCCTCGGGAAACTTCTGAAGGATCTTGCCCATCCAGCACTGCAGGTAGTGCCGGTACACGAGGTGCTTGATCTGCGTGTGCGGATCGCTCTTCCAGACGGTCCGCTCCCGCAGTTCCTCCACTCGCCGCATGGTCCCCCCTGACCCCACACCGGTTGGACACCCAGCGTCACCGCTGCGGGACCTGTTGTCTACAACACCAAGTCGGCCACCTCCATCAGGCACGGCTGCCCCGCCCAGCACACGGCTTCGGCCACGCGGCAGGAGAGGCGCCAGCCGGCGATCTCGGTTCCGGCCCTATGCCGGCGCGCTCTGCCCCGCGGTCAGCCGGCCGCTGTTGCCGCAGGCGAACTCGGCACCCGCTCCGGCGCCCGAGCACGTGCCAGCAGCGGAGCGATCACCGGCGGCTGCACCATCGCCGCGCTCTTCCGGGCCCGCGGCCGGCCTCGCCCGCCCCCTCACCGAGCCCGAGTCACGCTCCGCCGCCCCGTAACCCCACCGCTGTGCCCCTGCCGGGCGCGGGCATGCGGGGAGCGATGAATGTCAGAAGCCAGTGAAGGCGAATTCCAGGGGTCGTCGCAACACAGTGATCAATTGGCTGTGGTCAGGAGCTTAGCGAGACGCTCGGCTGGGGTTTCCCAGCCGAGCGTTTTGCGTGGGCGGCTGTTCAGCTCAGCGGCCACTGCTTCCAGGTGCTCGGGGCTGTGGACGGACAGGTCGGTGCCTTTTGGAAAGTACTGCCGCAGCAGGCCGTTCGTGTTCTCGTTCGAGTCGCGTTGCCAGGGGCTGCCGGGGTCGCAGAAGTAGACGGGCATGTCCGTTGCGGTGATGATCTGCTGAGTACGCCGGGCCGCAAGTGCGGCGCCCCAACAACTGGGAGATCGTTTCAGTGCCTGACCTGCCTGCACCGAGCTCGACGGGTGTCCGTATTGCTGGTGACCGCTACCAGTGGCTGGCTGCGTGGCAGGGGTGTGTCGCCGCTGTGCGGGATGCGGCGCTGCGTGCGCCCAACCCGGTGGTGGCGGTCGGCGTCGAGGTCGACGACGCGGGGAATTTGGACGACGTCGTCCTGTACCGGCAGGTGCCGCCGCACACCTACATGCAGGTCAAGTACGCCGCGGACAGCTCCACTCCAGTCAATGAGGACTACCTGCTCAAGCTCAGCGATCGTGGCGGCCCGTCGATCCTGCGGAAGATGGCGCAGGCCTGGCAGCAGCTCGCCAAGGACGGCACTCCAGTCGATCTTGCGTTGCTGAGCAACCGGTCCCCGGATTCTGAAGACCCGCTGATTTCGCTGCGGGACTCCCGCACTCAGCTACTGGTCCCGAAGGCGGCGCAACAGGGCCCGGGATCGAAGAAGGGACAGGCACGCAGACGTTGGGCCGACGGCGCCGGGCTGACCGAGGAGAGACTGCTGGACCTGCTGAAGGTGTTGCGCTTCGACCTGGCACGAGACGTGATGCACCTGCATGAGCACTTGCAGATGTTGATGTTCGCCGCAGGTCTGCGGTTCAACGAGGAAGCCATGCACTCCGGCGCGGACTGGGTGGCCCGTCAAGTCGCCGACGGGCAGCGCCGGTTGTCCCTGGCGGACATTAGGGAGGCGATCCGGGCTCTGCGCCTGGAAACCGGCTCGTCCCGTCCGGTGCTGTCCATCGCCACCCTAAAGCCGGATCCCATGGCGGAGGATGCCGACTACGCATTGGACTGGGTGGACCGCTTCGAGGGAGGCTCACAATATGTGAAGCGCCGTCCGCTGGCCCCAGCGACCTGGGCGCAGCTGCAGGCGGACATCGAGGCCGCGCCGTATCGGATGCCGCCGGGCACCACCACCGTTGCCGTCACCGGCAGTCTGCGTCTGGCACCCGCGTTCGTGGTCGGTGCCGCCTTCCGCATGGTGGCCGGCTCCGACCTTGCCGTGGCTCAGCGTGAACAGCTGTGGTCATCCACCGCAGCGTACGACTCTCCGCTGGCACCAGCCGTCGATGAGCACATCCTCGATCTCGGACCGGATCTTGCCGTGGCCGTCGCGGTCGCCACCGATCTGACGCAGGACGTGCTGGACTTCCTGCGTGAGTATCAGGTGCCCGTCTCCCGGCTGCTGGTCTTGCGCCCGCCTGGCGGGGCGAAGGACAACTCCATCCCGGATGCCGCGACGGCCAGCGCGTTGGCCGTCGGTATTCGGGACCTGCTGCGCCGTGCCTGCCGCGCACATCCCGCGATTCACCTCTTCCAGGCCGGCCCCATGGGCCTGGCCCTGCTGCTGGGCAACCGGTGGAACCGGCTGCGCCCCACCACCGTGTACGAGGACGTCAACGCACAGCAGGTGTACGAGAAGGCCTTCGTCATCGACGCATGAGGGCCCGGTAAGCCCTTACGGTCCCGCCGCCGGAGGCATCGTCGTGCCGCGTGCCAGGTGCATGTCGTGGTGGACCAGGGTGAGGCGGTCGCGGGCCGTGAGCCAGCCCAGCGCGACGGCGACCGGCAGCGGGCCGTGGAAGAACAGCAGCCCCTCCACCGCAGCGGTCCCGCCCAGACGCTGGGCCCACTCCTGCCGGGCTGTTTGCCAGCACTCCCAGACGTAGGTGGTCACCGCGGCGTAGAGGGCGGAATCGTCGGGCAGGTAGGCGTTGCCGGTGTCGATGACGAGGTAGGCGCCGCACGGGCCGTTCGCAGGGACCGGGCCCGGGATCTGGTAGCCGGTGTGGTGTTCTGGCCCGTAGGCGACCTGACCGGTTGCCGCCACGTGGCGGGCGTCGTCGACCATGGAGCCGGCCGACGCCAGTCGTACGATCAGCGCGATCCGGTGACGCTGCTGTCCGGCCGCGTCGGGTATTTCCACCAGTTGCGGTCGCCCGTGCCCGGGAACCTCCAGGTGCTGGCTCAGCTGGCCGCGCTGGTGAGGGCTGAGCGCTGCACGCAGTGAGCTGCTGAGGTCGACTCCAGGGACCACAGAGTGCCCGGCCTGCTGCGACAGGTGCATCACGGCCAGCGACAGATGTGCATCGTCGGCTAGGCGTCGGCCCAGAAGGAACCCGTCTTGCAGATGAGCGAGCACGTACAGTGTGACCTCGGGCTCCGCTCTGCCGGCCGCTCGCAACTCCTCAATCTGGGCTCTCCTGCCGTATGAGTGGGTGTCCTGACCTGCTCTGATACGTGAAACACGCCGTCCCCTGTGACCCTTGAGGTGTTGAGGCTCAAGTTGGATCAAGCAGGAAAACGGCGTGTCTGTCTTCAGGATATGGAAGCGGACGCTGACGGTCGACCACACGGTGATCGAAGGTGTCCGGATCGATGAGAGCGAGCGGTGCGTGATCGTGTCGGTACGGCCCGACGCGCGGCGGCGGGGGCGGTGCGGGGTGTGCCGCCGGCGGGCCCCGGGCTATGACGCGGGACGGGGCCGGCGCCGGTGGCGGGACCTCGACCACGGGGCGATGCGCGTGTTCCTGGAGGCCGCCGCACCCCGGGTGGCCTGCCGGACCCACGGGATCGTGACCGGTGCGGTGCCCTGGGCCCGCCACGACGCCGGACACACCCGTGCCTTCGACCAGCAGACCGCGTGGCTGGCCGCCGAGTGCTCCAAGTCCGCGACCGCGCAGCTGATGCGGACCTCCTGGCGCACGGTCGGCGGCATCGTGGCGCGCGTGGTCGCCGACCGCGACCGGACCGTCGACCGACTCACGGGGCTGGTCCGGATCGGGATCGACGAGATCAGCTACCGCAAGGGGCAGAAGTACATGACCGTGGTCGTGGACCACGACACCGGCCGGGTCGTCTGGATGGCCGACGGGCACGGCAAGACCGTCCTCGCCCGTTTCTTCGACAACCTCGGCGAGACGCGGGCCGCCCGCCTCACCCACATCAGCGCCGACGGCGCGCTCTGGATCGCCGAGACACTGGCCGAACGGGCCCCGGCCGCCCTGCGTGTGATGGACCCCTTTCATGTGGTGGCCTGGGCCACCGACGCCCTGGACGTCGAGCGCCGGGCCTCCTGGAACCGGGCCCGCCACCAGGCCGCCGACACCGACGGCCGCGAGCGTGCCCGGGCGCTGAAGGACTCCCGGTTCGCCCTGTGGAAGAACGAAGCCGACCTCACCGACCGCCAGGCCGCGAAGCTCGCCTGGATCGCGGCCACCGACCCCCGCCTGCACCGCGCCTGGCGCCTCAAGGAAGCTCTGCGGGCCGTGTTCTTGCTGGCCAAGACCCGTCCCACCGCCGCGTTGCAGGCCCTGGACCGGTGGATCGGCTGGGCCCGTCGCTGCCGCATCGACGCCTTCGTCGACCTCCAACGCCGCATCCGCCGCCATGACGACGCCATCCGCGCCGCCTTGACCACCGGCATGAGCAACGGGCTGATCGAGTCCACGAACACCAAGACCCGCCTCATCATCCGCCGCGGCTTCGGCTTCCACAGCGCGGACGCGATCATCGCGCTCGTGATGCTCACCCTCGCCGGCGACAAGCCCGCCCTCCCCGGCCGCCAACCCGCCACGGAGTGACCCACTCATACAGCAGGAGAGCCTCAATCTGCGCATCGATGAGCCTGGCCATGAAGTCGGCCACATCCGAACGGCTCTGCACAGAGCGCTCGTCGGGCCACAGGACCGCGCGATCGATGACCAGCGTCGCGCTGTGCGCGGCGCGGGAAGCGTTCTTCAGCGCCACCACCCGCGAGGCCTGAGTGCGGTCCGCCGGGTACAGGCTGACCACTACGCCGAGCCCACGGGGACGCTGAAGTACCCACCCCACCAGCACCAGGACGAGAGCGCCGGTGAACACCACGACAAATACCCACTGCCGCGTGGTCCACTGCTCCAGGATGCTCGGTACGACACCGAGTGCGACGGCCGTGGAGGCCGCCATCAGGACGGTGCCGCCGCCTTCCCGGGAGAGCAGCAGCCGCCTCAGCTGTCCAAGCCACCTCACACGTGCCTCCACCCTCCGGTCGAATCCTCTCTGCAGTGTCCCGCTGTGTGCCTACAGATGCCGGAGACGCGCGGGATGCGTTTTCCCGGCCGTCGATCGAGGCCCGTATCGGCCCTGGAACTTGGTCCTGGCGGGTCCTCAACGTGAGGCAGCAGCCTTGAGTGCGCCTCCCACCTGCGCAAAGAACGTGGCTCCGATGCGCACGAACGCCGCCGTAAACGATCAACTAGTCCTGGTGCAGGAGGGTTTGTCAGTGGTGGGTCGTACTGTAGTGAACGAGCAGCCGTAAATGCGTGTTTGCGACCGCAGAGCTCCCACCGGGGAGCCAGCGGCCGCGGCGTGCACCCGGGCTGGACGACGCGCCCGAGGAGGCACAACGTATGGGGACTGGCGAGCTATTCGACGCGTTCCTGACGGCCCCCAACGGGGTTGCCAGCCTTCTCCCGGCCGGCCTGGCCCTGTCAGTGGTGTGGGCCAGGCTTAGCGCTACCCAATGCAGCCACATCTAGGATCGGAGGGCCCGATGGCTCACCTCAAGCAGCAGTTCAAGGATGCGCTGAGCTCCATCGAGCCCCGCGACGACAAGACCAATGCACCAGAGGCTCATCGCCTCGTCCGCGATGCCCTCGAAGCCGACTCGAAGCTCGCCGAGTACGGTGTCAGCCCGGTACTGATCGGCTCCTACAAGCGCAACGTGTCCATCCGCAGGATCAAGGACGTCGACGTGTTCGTGCGCCTTGCCGATGTCCCGGCGGACGTCACGTCGACGGACATCCTCGACAGGTTCTTCAAGGTCCTGCATGCGGAGTTCGGCACCGACTCCGATGGGCACCGGCGTACCAAGCGTCAGGACCGGAGTCTGCAAGTCTCCTTCCCGCAGTACGACCTCTACGTCGACGCGGTGCCCGCCCGTCCGTACGGTGACGGGACGTGGGAGATTCCGCAGAAGGGTGATGGGAACAAGTGGGTGCGCACCAACCCTGACGGACTGACGGCGCTGTCGAGCACGATGAATGCGGACCATGACGATTACTACGTACCGACCGTCAAGCTGCTTCGTCAGACTCGTCGTGCTCTGCTCGGCAAGAAGAAGCCCGGCGGATTCTTCATCGAGATGGCTGCCTACCAGGCGTTCGCCTCTGGCGCAGTCTCGGGGAACGACCAGGCGGAGTACTACGTCTCCGCTCTCCGGGAGGTCAGCAAGATCATAAATGACTTCGTGGCTTACGGCATCGCGGTGACAGATCCGACACTGCCCGGACACACCATCCGCATCCGCGCGACCGACGACGAACTGGACGCTGCGCGTACGCGGTTCGCTGATGCCGCAGCGTCGGCGGATGCTGCGCTCGACCAGGAGGACGTGGGCAAGGCCGCGCTGGCATTCCGGAAACTGCTGGGAAAGAACGGCGATGGAGACATGGTGTTCCCGATGCCTCCCGGCTTCAACGAGGACGGCAGCAAGCGTGCATCCGCGATCTCGCCCGGCGCCCGCGTCGTGCCCGCTGGCACGAGGATCTTTGGGTGAGCCCCGACAGCTTTGGCGAATATGTCGCCTACTCACGACAGCACTTCGAGGAAGGCCTCATCCGCGCCGGGTTCAGCGAGGTCGAAGCGGGATGGCAGGGACCGGTCCCGCACTCGGCGGGCACGACCCGTGTGGTGATAGCCCTGCCGCCCCGCTTCCCGTTTCGTCCACCGAGGGTTGCGCCGGTCGATCACGACGCGGTGCCCTGGTCCTGGCACCGTGAGCCGGACGGCACCCTGTGCCTGGTCGCCGAAGACGATCATGATGGACTGTGGTGGACGGAGGCACCCGCGTTCCTCGAACACATCACAGCGTGGTTCGAGCACGCGGACAACGGTTGGACGGACGATCGCCCCGACCTCGATCTCGACCGGTACTTCCAGCCGTCCGCGGACCGGCGCCTCTACCTCTACGACGACCTCGGCCAGTACCTCAACCGCTTTGTCCGCTTCAGCCCATCCAGGAACGGAACTATGCGGATCAGGCACGGCACCCGCCCCAGGAAGGCCCTCCAGCACAGCAAGGACCGCTTCGGATACGTCGCTGGCCTTGGCGACGTGGACGTGCCGCCGCGAACCTGGGCAGACATCTCCGCCCGGATCGAATCGAACGCGGACCTGGAGCGCAGAATCCGTGAGCATTCGGTCGCGGTCGTCGTGCTGATCTACCGACGCGGCGCCCACGAAAGTGCGATCGTGCTGGAAGTAGCGCCCACGAAGGATGGCGGCACCGCTGTCACACGTCTGCGCTCGGGGGCGGACACCGAGGCAGCCAGGTCGGCTCGCGCAGGTCTCCTCGCTCCCGAACTGCGTGGATCTAGGGTCGCGGTCGTCGGCGTCGGCGCTTTGGGCTCGTTCATCGCCGACATGCTTGTGCGCTCCGGTGTCCGTCGCCTCACCCTAATCGACCACGATGTCGTCAAACCGGGAAACGTCGTCCGCCACCTCGTGGGGCCCGACGCGGCCGGACTGCCGAAAGTCGAAGCAGTCAAGCAACACCTCGTCGGACACAACGAGACGATGTCCAGCGATATCGACATCATCGATCAAGCGCTTACTTCGGGCGACGACGCCGTAGACCTCCTGAGGAAGCACGACCTTGTCGTGAACGCCACCGCCGACTTCGCCACCACCGCGCTCCTCCACCTGAGCGCCCGATCACTGGGCACACGAGTCCTTTCAGCGGCGCTTCAAAACGACGGCAGGACCTATCGCATCGACGTGCTGCCACCGCTCGACGACGCCGCCACGCTGCCACCTTCGACGACCAAAGCCGACAGCAAGGCACCGCAACTGTACGAAGCAGGCTGCGGAAGCCCGATATCCCCGACACCGCCCCACGCGGTGATTGAGGCAGCAGCGGCAACCGTCCGCCACGCCATCGGCCTCCTCGTCGACCGCCCCCTCCATCCCGCAGGGGAAACACGCCATCTCCAGTCCCCATCGGAAATGAGCCATCAGTGACCCGGCCCGCAATACGGATCGAGCTGTGCCGCGAGGCATACGAGGCCATCACGTCCGCGACCGCGGAGCATCTACCCGTGGAAACGGGTGGCCTCCTCCTCGGCTACCGGGAAGACGCCAACGTCCTTGTCACCCATGCCCTGGTTATCGACGGAGAGGGAGCGTCCACCCACAGGTATGTGCGCGATGACATCAGGGCAAACGTTCTCCTGGCAGCGTTTCTGGCCCAGCGAGCGGATGACGATCCAACCGGCTACGTCGGTGAATGGCACAGCCATCCCGCTCCGTCCGGGCCGAGCCAGACAGACGTTGCTGCCATGCATGCGACCGCCCGTGCGAGCGACGGCCCGATAGCGCTCCTCGTTTACGCTCCCGGAGGGGCGGATCCATTCTTCGGACTGATCGTCCGACGTCAACGCTTCGGACGCCTCTCAAGCAAGAAGGCAACGGTCCTTCCACCACCATCAAGATTCGAGGCGCTGGGGCCACTACCCGAGGGAGCGCCAGACGGCTGACGCCGGGCGAGGATCCGGTTTACGGCATCGATGAGGCCGATGAGAGCGTGCTTGGCGTCGCGTGCGCGTGCGGTGCACGCTCGGCCAGCCTGGTTTGCAGCAGGTGCCCGACGCGCTCCGCACGCTGTTTCTCCTGCGGTCGTGCGCACCGGACGGGCTGCTGGCGCGGCACGCCGGTGGACGGCGCCAGGCAGGCTGCGGTCACGCGCAGCAGGTCGCCGTCCGCTCTGAACAGCAGTGCCAGCGCTGTCTGCCACCGGTGGTGACGCTGATGATGAAGCTTCCCTGACGGCGGCCATGGCAGGCTCCCCATAGGCGGCCACTTACGGCCCCACTGATGGCCACGGGTTTCCCCGCGTACGGCCAGATATCTCCCCGCTCGCCCCGACAGGTCCTGCTCGGCGAGGCTCGAGCGGGTGAAGAACAGCAGGGAGATCATGGAAATCCTTGAGGCGTACGACCTCACGGGCAGTTACCGTGCCGCGGCCGAGCTGGCCGGGTGCGACCACCACACGGTGGCCCGGTATGTGAAGATGCGGGCTGCCGGCCAGCACCCCGACCGGCGCCGTCACCGGGCCCGCGCGATCGACGACTATCTGCCGAAGATCGAGGAACTGGTGGTCCGCTCGCAGGGCAAGATCCGCGCGGACGTGGTCCACAAGAGGATCGTCGCGATGGGCTTCACGGGCGGGGAACGCACCATCCGCCGCACGGTGGCCGAGGCGAAGGCCCAGTTCAGCGGCCTGGCGCCGGGTCTATCGGCCGTGGGTGACCGAGCCCGGGCTCTGGTTGCAGTACGACTTCGGCGACGGTCCGGTCGTCGGCGGGCGGAAGACCACGCTGTGGTGCGCCTGGCTGGCCTGGTCCCGCTTCCGGGTGGTGATCCCGATCTGGGACAAGACGCTGCCGACGGTCACCGCGTGTCTGGATGCCACGTTCCGCCGGATCGGCGGGGTGCCGGCCTATGTGCTCACCGACAACGAGAAGACGGTCACCACCGACCACGTCGCCGGCATCGCCGTGCGCAATCCGGAGATCGTCGAGGTCGCCCGGCACTACGGCACGACCATCCGCACGTGTCTGCCGGCGGACCCGGAGACCAAGGGTGGCTCCGAGGCGACGGTGCGGATCGCGAAAGCCGACCTGGTGCCCAGGGACGTCAACCTGCGCGAGCACTACAAGACCTTCGGTGAGCTGGAGGCGGCCTGCCGAGCCTTCTGCGAGGAGGTCAACTCCCGCACCCACAAGGCGATTCGGCAAAAGCCCACCGAACGGCTCGCGGAGGAACGCCAGCGGCTGCACCCACTGCCGCGCCGGCCCTTCACCGCCGCGTTCGGCACCACCCGCCGGGTGAACTGGGAGTCCACGATCTCGGTCGAGGCGGTCCGCTACTCGGTCCCGCACCAGCTGATCGACAACCGGGTCTGGGCCCGTTTCCACGGCGACGAGCTGATCGTCACCGCCATCGGCGAGGACGGCTCGGCCCACGAGGTCGCCCGCCACCGCCGCGGCACCCCCGGCACCCCGGTCCTGGACGACGCCCACTACCCGCCGCGCGGGGACAAGGAGGCCGGCCGCACCCCGAGGGCCACCAATGCGGAGGAGACCGCGTTCCTCGCGCTCGGGCCCGGTGCCGCCTCCTGGCTGGTGGAGGCCGCGGCCGCCGGGGTCCGCCGGATCAAGGCGAAGATGGCCGAGGCCGTCGCCCTGTCAAAGCTCTACTCCATAGCGGAAGTCGACCGGGCCCTGGGCACCGCCGCGGTCACCGGCCGCTTCGCCGACAAGGACCTGCTGTCCATCCTCGACTACCAGGCCGTCCACGGCCAGGCCGAGCCGGTCCGCCGCAGCGAGGAGCACTCCCTGCAGCCCGGCACCTCCGCCTGGTCCTCCTTCGGCATCCCCACCACGACCTCGGACGTTCCCGAGTACGACGAAAGCGACCTTGCCTGATGGCCACCCCACTTCGCACCGTTCCCGGCTCAGGCGGCGACCCGCTCGCCGAGGCCATCGAGCTGACCCGACGGCTCAAACTCCCGCACATCCGCCGGTCGTTGACCGACATCATCCCCACCGCCAAGGCGCAGAGGTGGGACCCGGCCGAGGTCGTCCGCGTCCTGCTGGCCGAGGAGGCCGCCGGACGCGACCGCGCCAACCTTCACACCCGCCGCAAGCGGGCCGGCTTCCCCACCGGCAAGACCTTCGGCGACTGGGACGAGACGAAGTCCTCCATCCCCCGCCCCACCCAGGATGCCCTGAAGACCCTGGAATGGATCGGACGCCGGGAGAACTTCTGCATCTGCGGCCCCGGTGGGACGGGCAAGAGCCATTTCACCGAGGCCCTCGGCCAGACCGCCATCGAGGCCGGCCTGACCGTCTCCTGGTTCACCATCGAAGACCTCGGAGCGCTGGTCCGCCGGCACCGCGCGGACGACTCCATCGCCCGGGCCCTCGCGAAGATCATCCGCTCCGACCTGATCATCGTCGACGACATCGGGCTGCTGCCCGTCTCCCCGGATGCCGCCGAGGGCTTCTACCGCCTGGTCGACGCCGCCTATGAACGGCGCTCGATCGCGGTCAGCAGCAACCTCCACCCGTCCGGATTCGACGAGATCATGCCGAAGACCCTGGCCACCGCGACGGTCGACCGGCTCATGCACCACGCGCACATCGTCGTCACCCAGGGTGACAGCTACCGGCTCACCCAGGCCACCAGCGGACAGGGGGTGAAGCCCTTCAGCTGATCCAACCGACCCGAGGGCGGGGAATTATCTGGCCGCCACCGGGGAGGACTCGATGGCCGCCAGTGGGGCGAACTCCTGGCCGCCTACGGGGAGAACCAGAAGGCCGTTGACACTTTTTCCCCTTGATCGTGGACACCTGGAGACTGGGCGGTGTGAGCTCAGAGGAAGCAGTGCCAGGTGGGAAACAAGTACTCGAAGCGGTACACCGAGGAGTTCAAGCGGGACGCGATCGCGCTCGTGGCCTCCTCGGGCCGGACGGTGACCGAGGTCGCCCGGGAACTCGGCGTCAGCTCGGAGAGTCTGCGAGGCTGGGTGAAGAAGTCGAACGGCACCGGGCAGGCCGGCGCGGGGGCGTCGGTGGCCGCCGGTAGCGGGCTGGACGCGGCCGAGCGGGAGGAACTCAAGCGACTGCGCAAGCTCGCCACCGACCAGGCCAAGACGATCGAGATATTGAAAAAAGCGACGGCCTTCGTGTGTCCTGAACGGAGAGGGGCTGCCGGTGTAGGCCGGTAGCAACTGGATGGTGCTGCACAGACGATGAGGGTGTTGGCCCCTCGGAGTCGCCCCCGCGGAGGGAGGCTCCAAACCGGTGCTGTCACGTTGGCTGACAGTGATGATGTTCGTGGTGACGGCGCTGGTGGGTCTGACCCTTTGGCTGACTGACGTCTCGACTGTCCTGTTTCGGATTTGTCGGCCCGCCAACGTCACCACGCACGCGGCCGGACGGGCGCTTGTGACCTCATAGCGCCTCTGTGTGTCAAGCGGCTTGGGCGAGGTGGGTCCATTGGTCTCGTTTCATGATCCGGTAGACCACGTTGGACAGGCGTCGTTTGAGGGCCCTGCGGGCCTCCGAAGGCGTCTTCCCCTCACCGATCTTGCGGAGGTAGTAGTCCTGCCCGCGCCCGCCGTCGCGGATCTGGCAGACGGCGATGGTGTGCAGGACCGAGTTCAGCGCGCGGTTGCCGCCGGTGTTGAGCCGGTGGCGGACGTTGTTGCCGCTGGAGGCGTCCAGGGGTGCGCTGCCGGTGTAGCTGGCGAAGCGGTGCTCGGTGGGGAACCGGCCGACATCACCGACGTGGCCGATGACCTTGGCGGCCAGCACGGTGCCCAGGCCCGGCAGGGTGGTGAGGGTGGTGTGGGTCGCGGCGACGGCCTCGCGCATCTCGGCCTCGTTGTTCTTGACCTGCCGGTCCAGGCGGCGCAGGTCGGCCAGCAGGTCACGGGCTATGTCCCGGCGGCAGTTGTCGGTGGCTGTGACCGGCCGGATGCCCTTCATCAGGGCGGCAGCCTTGTCGGCCGACAGCCCGGTGGGTGCTCCGCCGGGCAGGAGATCGCGCAGGACGGCGTGGAGCCGGTTGAGGACGCGGGTGCGCTCATGGACCAGGTCGTCTCGCCGCTCGGTCAGCAGCCGCAGGATCGTGGTCTGGTCTTCCTGGACTACGGGCCGCAGGTCGTGGCGGAAGAGGGCGACCTGGGCAACGTGGAGGGCGTCTTTGGCGTCGGTTTTGCGGTCTCCTCCGGTGGCCAGCAGCCGGGCCCGGGCGGAGAGGGTGGAGGGCACGTCGACCACGTTCTCACCCGCGGCGGCCAACTGCTGGGCGAGCGAGCGGCCCAGGCCGCCGGCGCCCTCGACCGCGAAACGACGGTCGGGCCACTGCTCGCACCAACGCATCAGCTGGCGGAAGGTGCCGGCGTTGACGACGAACCGGCGCTGGGCCACCTGGTGGCTTGCGGCGTTGACGGCGACGGCGGTGTGGGACGACTTGTGGGGATCGATGCCGATCAGGATCACAGGCTGCTGTCCTCGCACTCGATGAGACAGGAAGGGGAGTGCGGTGGGCACCCTGACTTGAAGTCACCGTGTCACCTTCATGCCTCTGTCGAGCCACACCGCGCGGGTGCCGGCCGGCGGCGGCACGCTATCAATGAGCCAGCCCGAGGGCGGCAAGGAGCACTGCGGGCCCGTGTGTCGGCGTACAAGCGAACGTGCACCACCTCGTACGGATGAAAGTGCACCGTTTTCGGTGCGGTGATGGGGTGAAGGCCGCGAGTCTGCTGCTGTCGGTTCGACGGGACAGGGAGGCGGCTGACGGTGGTCTTGGATCCCCATCGCTGGCTGGAGTTGAGGCGGTTCCGGTCGCTGTACGAGTCCGGCGCGATGAGCCTGCGGGAGATCGCGAAGGAGACCGGGCTGAACCGCCGAACGGTCGGCAAGTACCTCAAGGACCCCGCTTCGGCAGCGCCGCCGAAGAGAGAAGCAGCAGGTCAGCGCCCTCGGCGGGTGGTGGACGAGGTCGCTCCGCTGATCGACGCGATGCTCAGGTCCGAGATCCTGCTCAAGGGAAGGGTGATCCACGAGCGCCTGGTCCAGGAGTACGGGGTCACCATCAACTACCAGCGGATCAAGCTCTACCTTCAGGAGGCCCGGCCCCGGATCGCGGAGGAACTGGGCATCAGCCCGGGCGAGCTGGCGGGTCTGCACCGGCGGTTCGAGGTCGTCCCGGGTGCTCAGGCCCAGGTGGACTGGGGCGATGAGGGCAAGATCCTCGCCCATGTCGGCATCTTGAAGGTCTACTCCTTCCACATGACCTTGTCGTACTCGCGCGACCCGTTCTGCTGCTTCACCACCGGCCAGGACCTGGCGACGTTCTTCGACTGCCACCGCCAGGCGTTCGCGCACTTCGGCGGGGTGCCGATGAGCATCGTCTACGACCGGACCAAGACGGTCGTGCGCCGGCACGTCGCCCCCGGGGAGGCGGTCCCGCTGCATCCGGAGGCGGTCGCCTTCGCCGGGCACTACGACTTCGACATCGACGTGCTGGCCGCCTACCGGCCTCAGGGCAAGGGCCGGGTCGAGCGGCAGGTCGGCATCGTCCGCGACCACGTCCTGGCCGGGCGGGCGTTTGCCTCGATCGAGGAGATGAACGCCGCCTTCGCGGCCTGGGTGCCGCTGCGGCGGGCGAAGGTCCACGGCACCCACGGTGAGGTCATCGGACACCGGGCCGTGCGCGATCACATGGCTCTGCGCCCGCTGCCGCAGACTCCCTATGTGGTCACCCAGCGGCATCTGCGGCACGTCGGCAAGGACTGCCTGGTCGCCTTCGACGCGAACCTCTACTCGGTACCCGCCCGCAGGGTCCGCCCCCGTCAACTGGTCGAAGTCCGGGCCACGAAGTCCCAGATCACGCTGCACTCCACTGTTCATGACGCCAGCGGTCAGACGCTGCTGGCCGTCCATCCGCGGGCAGTCGGCCGAGGCGCCCGCATCGTGGATGAGACGCACTGGGACGGTCTGCCGACCGGCGCCGGCCGACGCGTCACCACCGGCGACACTCTGCCGCCACCCCGCCGCGGCCGGCCGGGCCGGAGACCGGACCGCTGCAGGCTCTGCTGAACCGGGCCGCAGCCGCCCACATCGAGGTCGGCCGCCGTCCGCTGTCGGTCTATGACGAGCTGACCGGCACCCGACCCTTCACCTCACCCGCCCCGACCGAGGAAGCCCGTTGAGCGAGCTGACCAGCACCCGCATCCGCACCACCGCAGTCAAGCTCGGCCTGCCGCACCTGGCCGAGGCCCTGAACCAGTACATCCAGCGGGCCGACGAGGCCAAGATGGGCTACCTCGACCTGCTCGACCTGGTGCTGTCCGAGGAACTCGCCGTCCGCGACGACCGCCGCTTTCGCAACGGCCTGCGGCTGTCGAAGCTGCCGCACCACAAGACGCTGGAGGACTACGACTTCTCCTTCCAGCCCGACCTCGACCCGCGCAAGGTCAAGGACCTGGCCACCCTCTCCTTCGTCGAGGACAAGGCCAACGTCGCCCTGCTCGGGCCGCCGGGGGTCGGCAAGACGCACATCGCCGTCGCCCTCGCGGTCGCGGCCTGCCGGGCCGGCTACTCGATCTACTTCACCAGCCTCGACGACATGGTCCGCCACCTCAAGGCCGCCGAGGACCAGGGCCGGCTGATGAGCAAGCTCACCAGCTACCTCCGCCCCAGCGTCCTCGTGGTCGACGAGGTGGGCTACCAGCCCCTGGAGCGGGCCGAGGCGAACCTGGTCTTTCAGGTGATCTCCAAGCGCTACGAGAAGGGGTCGATCATCCTGACGTCGAACAAGACCTTCGGCGAGTGGGGCCAGGTCTTCGGCGACGAGGTCCTGGCCACCGCGATCCTCGACCGCCTCCTGCACCACTGCGAGGTCGTCTCGATCAACGGCAACAGCTACCGGCTCAAGAACCGCCTCCAGGCCATCGAGCGGGACACCGACGTGGCCTGAGCAGTGGTGCACATAACTTCGTACTCGGTGGTGCACTCAGACGAGTACGCGGACACCGTGCCGACCGACACCCTGGACGCTACGGCTGCAGACCGAGCGTCTGGGGTCGATTCAACAAGTCAGGAGCCTGGAGCCAACTCGTCAAAGCGTCCCCGTGACAGTCCTGTCCGTCCGGCCGGCGACAGCGTGCACCCCACGCTACCGGCGGGAAGGAACGCGGTGACCTCCAACGAGCAGCACAGGTCCGGGCACGTCGTGATCGGCGTCGACACACACAAGCACGTGCACGTCGCAGCCGTGATGGACACGATCGGCGGGATCCTGGCGACCTTGACGATTCCCACCGACACCGGTGGATTCCAGCAACTCCTCGACTGGGCAAACTCATTCGGCAGGATTCTGGCGTTCGGGGTCGAAGGAACCGGGTCCTATGGCGCCACCCTGGCCTCGTTCCTTCGCCGGGCCGGGCACAAAGTGGTCGAGGCCGGCCGCCCGGACCGACGGCTGCGGCGGATGAACGGCAAGTCCGACACCCTGGATGCCGAGAACGCCGCCCGAGCCGTCCTGGCCGGCTTCGCGACGGCCACACCCAAGAGTGCCGACGGCGAAGCCGAGATGATCCGTCAACTCAAGATCGCCCACGACCAGGCCGTCGAACAGCGCACAGCGGCGATGGTCACCATGAAAGCGATGCTTGTCCACGCCCCCGATCCCCTGCGCGACGAGACCGCGGGCAAGACACAGATCGCCCTGGCCCGGTATCTGGCGGCCTTGCGTCCTCGGCAACTGGAGGGCCCCGAGGACGCACTGCGTCATGCTCTGCGCACGCTGGCCAAGCGGTGGCAGTACCTCGACGCCGAGGCCAAGGACCTGACGAAAATGATCGCCGATCTGGTTCACCGCGCGGCCCCACAGCTGCTCGAACCGTTCGGCATCGGCGTGGATACCGCTGCGGAGATCCTCGTCGTGGCCGGCGACAACCCCGAACGCATCAAGTCCGAGGCCGCCCTCGCCAAGCTCGCGGGCATCGCGCCCGTGCCCACCGGCTCCGGCATGACCGGCGGCCGGCACCGCATCAACCGCGGCGGCCACCGGCAGCTGAACGCCGCGATCTATCGCACCGTCATCGTCCGTATGCGCTTCCACCAGCCCACGATCGACTACGTCGCCCGCCGCACCGCCGAGGGCAAGACGAAGCGGGAGATCATCCGCTGCCTCAAGCGCTACGTCATCCGTGAGGTCTACCACCTGATTCGACCCGCCCCACGAACGACCGCCGCCGCGAGTTGACAACTATAGGAGTCGTCCGTGTCCCTGACGTGACGCCTCGCGGGCGTGAAAATGGGTACGGGGCTGTCCGCCGACGCCGTTTGACGCTTGGGCCGTTGAGCCCGCATAGGAGTCTGGTGAGGGAGCCGCCCGAGGGGCCGCACACTGTCGTCTCGAACACGCCGTTCAGCTTCTCCAACTCCCCTCCGGCTCCCCGGACAGCCCCGCCCAAGAGGTGCAGGAGGGGAGGACGGCCGTGCAGGAAACCGGAGAAGAGCAGGACGACGGAACCGTCGCCCGGGTCGCGGCGATCGACATCGCCAAGGCTTCGGCGGTGGTGTGCACACGGGTGCCGCACGACAAGATCGAGGGCCGACGGGTACAGCAGGTCTGGACGGTGGCATCGACCACCAACGCGATCTTGGAGCTGGGCGACCGGCTGCTGTGCCAGGGCATCCAGCGGGTGGTGATGGAAGCGACCGGCAGCTACTGGAAACCCTTCTTCTACCTCCTGGAGAGCCGGGGCCTCGAGTGCTGGCTGGTCAACGCCCGCGAGGTGAAGAACGTGCCCGGCCGACCGAAGACCGACAGACTAGATGCGGTCTGGCTCGCCAAACTCAGCGAACGCGGCATGGTCCGGGCCTCGTTCGTGCCGCCCAAGCCGGTGCGGCAGCTGCGGGACCTCACCCGTACCCGCACCGCGTTCACCCAGGACCGTACCCGGCACAAGCACCGCGCCGAGAAACTCCTCGAGGACGCCCAGATCAAGCTCTCCACTGTGGTCTCCGACCTCTTCGGCCTCTCGGGCCGGGCCATGATGGACGCTCTGGCCGCAGGCGAACGCAACCCCCGCACCCTGGCAGACCTGGCCAGAGGCAGCCTGGTGAACAAGAAACCCGCCCTCATCGAGGCCCTGACCGGCCACTTCGAAGAGCACCACGGTCATCTGCTGCGCGTGCTGCTGGACACCGTCGACCACTTCACCCGGCAGATCCAGCTCCTCGACCGGCGCATCACCGCGCTTGTGGAGGAGATGACCGGCCCGTCCGGTCACGACGGCAGTGCCGGGGCCGCCTCCGAGCGGCCCGGGCAGGACCCGATCGCGTGCCTGGATGCCATCCCCGGGGTCGGTCCGGCAACGGCACAGATCATCCTCGCCGAGATCGGCCTGGACATGGGGCGCTTCCCCACCCCCGAGCACCTGGTCTCCTGGGCAAAGCTGTGTCCGCGGACCATCCAGTCCGGGGCCAAGAACACCGCCGGCCCGGCAGGGCGGGGCAACCCCTGGCTCAAGGGCGCCCTCGGCGAAGCGGCCAACGCCGCCGCCCGCACCGACACCTTCCTCGGCGCCCGCTACCGGCGCATCGTCAAGCGCCGTGGCCATGCCAAGGCCCTGGTCGCCGTCGCCCGCTCCATCCTCGTGATCGCCTGGCACCTCCTCCAGGACCCCGAGGCGCACTACGAGGATCTGGGTGCCGACTGGCACCACCGCCATCTCAACCCCGCCCGCAAGACCCGCGACCTCGTCCGCCAACTCCAAGCCCTCGGCCACCAGGTCACCCTCGCCCCCACGGCCTGACGCCACCCGCCCATCCACTACATCCGTTCCGCTTCGCGGAACGGATGCTGCCGCCTGCCTGGCTGAGCCCCGATTTTCCGTTCAGCTTGGTCCAGAAGCCCCGTCACTGTCTTGTTCACCCGCCCGACCGGCGCGTGCCGCCCTCGGAACGGACACGCCACAAGGACGGACATGACCAGCATGACGCACGACGCCCCGGAGATCACCGGCGGAGTCGACACCCACGGCCTGACCCACCACGCCGCGGTGATCGACTCCATCGGCCGACATCTGGCCGACCGGGAGTTCCCCGCCACCATCCGCGGCTACCGCGACCTTTTGGACTGGATGCGCGGCCACGGCACGCTGACCGTGGTGGGTGTGGAGGGCACCGGCGCCTATGGGGCCGAACTCGCCCGCGTGCTGACCGCCGCCGGCGTCGCGGTCATCGATATCGACCGGCCCGACCGCAAGACGCGGCGGATGAAGGGCAAGTCCGACCCGATCGACGCCTACGCCGCCGCGACCTCGGTGCTCTCCGGCCGGGCCACCGGCACGCCGAAGAGCCGGGACGGCGTCGTCGAAGCCGTGCGCGTGCTGAGAGTCGCCCGCCGCAGCGCGGTCAAGGCCCGCACCCAGGCAATGAACCAGATCCGGGGCCTGCTGGTCTCCGCGCCCGCGATGCTCCGCGAGCAGGTCGCCGGCCTGCAACGGGCAGCACTGATACAGACCCTGGCCCGGCTGCGGCCCGGCGACGACCTGTCCCGCCCGCTGGCCGCCACACGGGCGGCACTGCGCCGCCTGGCCCGCCGCCACCAAGCCATGGACGAGGAGATTGCCGAGCTGGACGCCGAACTCGCACCGCTGACCCGGCAGGCCGCCCCCGCGCTCCTGGAGCTCTACGGTGTCGGCCCCGAGACCGCCGGCCAGCTGCTGGCCTCGGCCGGCGACAACCCCGAACGGATGCGCTCGGAAGCCGCGTTCGCGCATCTGGCCGGGGTCGCGCCGATACCGGCGTCCTCCGGCCGCACCCACCGCCACCGCCTCAACCGCGGCGGCGACCGGGCCGCCAACAACGCCCTGCACACCATCGTCCTGGTGCGCATGCGGTACGACGAACGCACCCGCGCCTACGTCGAGCGCCGCACCAAGGAAGGACTGTCGAAGAAGGACATCATGCGCTGCCTCAAGCGATTCGTCGCCCGTGAGGTCTACCGCGCCCTGACCAGCACACCAACCAAACGAATCGGTCAAACCGACCTCGCTCCTGCCGCTTGACATCTATAGGAGTCAGCCGTTCACCTGCGGATGACGCCTCGCGGGCGTGAAAATCGGTGCAGGGGCTGTCCGCCGACGCCGATCGATGTTTGGGCCGTGAGCCCGCATAGGAGTCTGGTGAGGGAGCCGTCCGAGGGGCCGCACACTGTCGCCTTGAGCACGCCGATCAGCTTCTCCGTTCCCCTCAAGGTTCCCCGGACAGCCCCGCCGGCACCATTGCAACAGGGGGCACACCGTGGAGGAGTCGAGAGAAGACCACGACGACGGAACGGTCGCGCGGGTCGCGGCGATCGACATCGCCAAGGCATCCGGAATGGTCTGCCTGCGCGTCCCGCACGACACCATCGAGGGCCGACGCGTCCAGAAGGTCTGGACGGTCGCCTCGACCACCAACGCGATCCTGGAGCTCGGCGACAAGCTGGTCTGCCAGGGCGTTGAGCGAGTGGTGATGGAGGCGACCGGCTCGTACTGGCGCCCGTTCTTCTACATTCTGGAGGCCCGCGGACTCGACTGCTGGCTGGTCAACGCGCGGGACGTGAAGAACGTCCCCGGCCGGCCAAAGACCGACAAGCTGGACGCGGTCTGGCTGGCCAAACTCGCCGAACGCGGCATGGTCCGTGCCTCGTTCGTGCCACCGAAACCCGTCCGGCAGCTCCGGGACCTCACCCGGACCCGCACGGTGTTCGTCCAGGAACGCACCCGGCACAAGCACCGGGTGGACAAGGCCCTGCAGGACGCGCAGATCAAGCTGTCCGGTGTCGTCTCGGACCTGTTCGGCATGTCGGGCCGGGCCATGCTCGACGCTCTGGCCGCCGGTGAACGCAGCCCCCGCATCCTGGCGGACCTCGCCAGGGGCAGCCTGGTCAAGAAGAAGCCCGCCCTCGTGGAGGCTCTGACCGGGCAGTTCGAGAACCACCACGCCCGGCTGCTGCGGGTGTTGCTGGGCACCGTTGACCATCTCACCGCCCAGATCGACGAACTCGACCGGCTCATCGTCCAGACCCTGGAAGAGATCACCACCCCGCACGACGGCCCGGAACCCGGCCCTGGGCCGAGCGCCGGTGTGAGTGCGCGGGCCGTGGCCGAGAATCTGGATGCCGTCCCGGGCATCGGGCCGGCCACCGCGCAGATCATCCTCGCCGAGATCGGTACGGACATGAGCCGCTTCCCCACCCCCGAACACCTTGTCTCGTGGGCGAAGCTATGTCCCAGGACGATCCAGTCCGGGGCGAAGAACACCACGGGCCCGGCCGGACGGGGCAACCCTCCCCCAGCCTTCGGCCGGGGGGACCCCCAGGCTCAAGGGCGCCCTCGGCGAAGCCGCCAACGCCGCTGCCCGCACCGACACCTTCCTCGGCGCCCGCTACCGGCGCATCGTCAAACGCCGCGGCCACGCCAAAGCCCTGGTCGCCGTCGCCCGCTCGATACTCGTCATCAGCTGGCATCTGATCAATGATCCGGACGCCGTCTACCAGGAACTCGGCTCCGACTGGCACCAGCGGCATCTCAACCCCGCCCGCAGGACCCGCGATCTCGTCCGCCAGCTCCAGGCCCTCGGCCACCACGTCACCCTCGAACCCGTACCAGCCTGACCGACCCCATCACGACATCCGGTCCGCAAGCGGCCCGGATGCTGCCGCCTGCCCTCCCGACGATCGATTTTCCGATCAGCATCCGGGTGGGATGATCTTCGGGTTGATCACGTTGGAGGAGGTGTCCGTGGGGGACGCGTCGCCGTCGTTCCGGGGGCACCGGTACCCGGTGGAGGTCATCTCCCACTGTGTGCGCCTGTACGTCCGCTTCCCGCTGTCGTTCCGTGAGGTGGAGGAGCTGATGCTGCAGCGCGGCGTCATCGTCTCCCACGAGACGGTCCGCCGCTGGTGCGCGAAGTTCGGGCAGACCTACGCCAACGGCCTGCGCCGCCGCCGGCCGCGGCCCGGGGATACATGGCATCTGGACGAGGTGTTCGTCAGGATCAACGGCCGGTTGCACTACCTGTGGCGGGCCGTCGACGCCGCCGGCACCGTGCTCGACATCCTGGTCCAGGGCCGGAGGGACCAGGCTGCGGCCCGGCGCTTCTTCCGCAAGCTCCTGAAGAAGACCCGCGCCGTGCCGCGCGTGGTCATCACCGACAAGCTCCGCTCCTACGGTGCGGCCCACCGCGAGGTCATGCCCTCGGTCGAGCACCGTTCCCACAAGGGCCTGAACAATCGGGCCGAGAACAGCCATCAGCCGACGAGGCAGCGCGAACGCGCCATGAAAGGCTTCCGCTCCGTCGGCGGAGCCCAGCAGTTCCTGTCCGCATTCAGCGGCATCTCACCCCACTTCAGGCCCCATCGCCACCTGATGACCGCCACCGCATACCGCGCTGAGATGACCACCCGCTTCGCCATCTGGGATCAGGTCACCGGCGTCGCCGGCCTGCCTGCCGCGGCCTGAGCACGGAGCCGGAAGCCGGCCCCACCACGCCCGATACACCGTCAGGCACTCACACCCCCAACAACGTGACAGCGCCAATCCCGGTCATGGGTCGGACAAGGGGCGCCGCAGACAGGCCCTGGGGCGGCATCGGGCGGGCAGCGGCAGGGCCGAGCACCTGACCCTCGGCGGCACCACCAGACCTGCACGGACAAGACCGGCACGCTGACGCTGAACCAGATGACGGCGCGGGTAGTGCTGCTGGCCGGCCGTCGGCTCACCCTCTCCGGCGAGGGGTGCTCCACCGAGGGGCGGGTCCGCACCACCGACGGGCAGCCCTTGCCGACGACCCTGGACCACGCGCTGACCGCGATGGCCCTGTGCACCGACGCCGCGATCCGCGACAGCCAGGTCATGGACGGTCTGCCGTCATGCCCCTGGGCGTCGAGACGGACGCCCCGCACGGCTTCTTCACCACGACCGACCTCACCCCCGGCCAGTGGCCGGCCTGTGCGGCCGTCGGCTCCGTCACCCTTTGGACCAGCGAAGTGCTCGAGGCCGTACTGCGCGCCCGAGCCCGCCGCGCTCGCGTCGCCACCGCGCGACATTGACCTTCACCGCGAAAGTGGTTTACGGTTCAACTATCTATACAGAAACGAAAGGATGGTTTGTGCCATGAACGTCACCGCCGCTGTCGCCCGGGGCAAGTCGGAGCCGCTGACGATCGAGGAGCTCGAACTGGACGACCTCCGGCCGGGCGAGGTCCGGGTCCGCATGGTCGCCACGGGTGTGTGCCACACGGACGCGATCGTGCGGGACCAGGTGTACCCGACGCCGCTGCCCGCCGTCCTCGGCCACGAGGGATCCGGCGTCGTGGAAGCGGTCGGCAGTGCGGTCACCAGTGTGGTGCCCGGGGATCACGTGGTCCTGTCGGCCGCCTCCTGCGGGGTCTGCTCACAGTGCATGAGCGGGAGCCCGACCTACTGCGAAAACGTCTATGAGCAGTGCTTCGGCGGCCGACGCTCCGACGGCACCACCGCCCTGTCCTCGGACGGGGAGCAGGTGTCCTCCCACTTCTTCGGCCAGTCCTCCTTCGCGACCCACGCCAACGTCGTGGAGCGAAGCGTGGTCAAGGTTCCGGCCGACGCGCCGCTGGAGAAGCTCGGCCCGCTGGGCTGCGGCCTGCAGACCGGCGCCGGAGCGGTGCTCAACGAGCTGCAGCCTGCCGCGGGCACGTCCCTGGTGGTCTTCGGGGCCGGCGCGGTGGGCTCGGCGGCCGTCATGGCGGCCAAGGTCGCCGGCTGCACCACGATCGTCGCCGTGGACCTGCACGACTCCAGGCTGGAGCTGGCCCGGCAGATCGGCGCCACCCACACCATCAACTCCGGCAGCGCCGACGTCGTGTCCGACCTGAAGAAGATCACAGGCGGCAAGGGCGTGGACTACGCCGTGGACACCACCGCCGTACCGGCCCTGCTCACCCAGGCGCTGGACGCCCTGGCGATCCGGGGCACCATCGTGCTCGTCGGAGCCGCGGCGTCCGGTACGACGGTTCCCTTCGAGATCGGCGAGTCCCTCATGAAGGGCTGGACGTTCAAGACCGTCCTCGAGGGCAGCGCGGTCCCGCAGGTCTTCATCCCCCGTCTCGTCGAGCTGTGGCAGCAGGGCCGCTTCCCCTTCGACGAACTCGTGCAGACCTACGAACTCAAGGCGATCAACGAGGCGTTCGCCGACTCGGCCAGCGGGGCGGCGGTCAAGCCGGTCGTCGTCTTCTGACGTTCGGGCGCGGAGCCCGCGGGACGCCCGAACACGAGGGGCGCACGAGCTGTCGAGTTCGTGCGCCCCTCGGGCTTCATCCGGATCTCGGTGGTGCCGGTTCCCGCCGCCGGAAGGCCCAGTCCATTCTCGGCTCGAACACGGCCCGGAAGACCCGCCGCACCGGTGCCGTGCACAGGACGGTCACGACCACGGCGGCGACGACGGTGACGGTGATCCAGCCGAGCGGGCGGTGGAACCAGTCGTTGTGGGACCAGTGCCAGTGGTTGGCGGCCTGGATGACGAAGCCGTGCAGCAGGTAGCCGTACAGCGTGCCGGCGCCGAGCGCGGTGTACCACGTCCGGTGCCGCGGAACGAGGGCGAGGAAGCAGGCGACCAGGACCGTCGAGCAGCCGAAGATCGCCAGCGTCATGACCGGCCCGTGCCAGGCGGGCGCCGCGAGGTCCTCGGCACTGGAGTTGTGGAAGAACCAGGCGTAGTTCATCCGCGTCACGGCCCAGTGCGCCATGACCAGCGCGCCGAGGAAGACCGGTACGGCCAGGACGCGCACCTGACGGCGCCGCACCCTTTCGAAGGGCACTGTCACGTTGGCTGACCGGGTGGGATGATCTTCTGGTTGGTCATGCTGGGAGGGGGCGTCCGTGGACAGCGCGCCACCGTCGTACAGGGGGCACCGGTACCCGGTCGAGATCATCTCCCACTGCGTGTGGCTGTACTTCCGCTTCCCGCTGTCGTACCGCGAGGCCGGGGAGCTGATGCTCCAGCGCGGCGTGCTCGTCTCCCACGAGACCGTCCGGCGTTGGTGTGCGAAGTTCGGGCAGGCCTACGCCGCCGGGCTGCGCCGGAGGCGGCCCCGGCCCGGCGACAAATGGCACCTGGACGAGGTCTTCGTCAAGATCAACGGGGAGCGGAAGTACCTGTGGCGGGCCGTCGACGCCGACGGCACCGTCCTGGACATCCTCCTGCAGAGCCGCCGGGACACCGCCGCGGCCCGACGGTTCTTCCGCACACTGCTCAAGAGAACCTGCTCGGTGCCGCGGGTGATCGTCACGGACCAGCCCCGCTCCTACGGCGCGGCCCACCGCGAGGTCATGCCCTCGGTCGAGCACCGCTCGCACAAGGGCCTGAACAACCGGGTCGAGAACTCCCACCAGCCGACGAGGCAGCGCGAACGCGCGATGAAGGCTTCCGCACCGCCGGCGCCGCACAAGGATTCCTGTCCGCCTTCAGCGGCATCTCACCCCACTTCCGGCCCCGCCGCCACCTGATGACCGCCACCGAACACCGCGCCGAGATGACCGTCCGCTTCGCGATCTGGGACCAGATCACCGGTGCCGCCGCCATGCCCACTGCGGCCTGACCCGAAACTGCCACCCGGCCCCACCACGCCGTGACACGCCATCAGCCGGTCACACCCCCACCAACGTGGCAACGCCCTCGTACCGCACCGGGCCCGTGAGCCGCCAAGGCGACCACATGGACATAGCGGGTGCCGGAGTGGGCAGCCGTACGTCCCCGCTGGAGGTCACCGGTGAGGCCGCGCCGCCGACTCCCCGCACGGACGTGGCGGAGGAGGCAGGGAGCCGGCGGCGTGAACCAGGGGGTCAGCCCTTGCGCTTGACGGGAACGGGGAAGTCCACGTGCTTGATCTTCTTCCCGGCGACGAAGTCCCAGGCCTCCACACGCACCCGGTCCTCGGACACCTTCACCCGCAGGCCGGAGGAGTGGTTGCCCTCCAGGCGCCGGCCCTGGTGGTCACCGTTGGGCACAGTGGCGTTCTTGATCGCGCCCGTGTTGACCACGGGGAATCCGCGCATGTTGCCGGTGGCGTCGGCCCGGTAGCGGCCCCACCAGTCCTCCAACTCCAGGGAGTGGTGCGTGTGGCTGGTGAACAGGATGATGTTCGAGTACTTGCCGACGACCTCGGTGAACGCCTCGAGGTCGTAGAAGTCGTTCCCGTTCCAGGCGCTGTGGCTTCCCGAGACGCTGTCAGGGATCACCTGGTGGTTGTAGAGCATGACCGGCTTGCCCTGCTTCGCCCAGTGCGCGAGACGGGAGTCCAGCCAGCGCAGCTGTTCGTCGGACAGCTTCACGTACGGCTCGACGCCCTTGCGGTCCACATCGCTGTAGTACTCGGTGTTGATCGTGATGTTGGGGATGCCGTCGACGATCTCTTCACGCCAGACCTTGTCCTGGCCGGTGAAGTCGAGGAACCGGTTGATGTAGGCCTCGGAGCCCTCCGGGCCGTACATCTCGTGGTTGCCGATGGTGTAGTAGTTGCGTCCGGAGGCGTGCGGGACCTCCTTGGTGGCGGCCTCGAACTCGTCGTAGAGCTCCTGCGTGCCCAGGTCGACGAAGTCGCCGTTGACGAACATGGCTCCGGCCGGGTCCGGCATGTCGTTGAGCTGCTTGACGGCGGACTTGTAGTTGTCGATGCCGCCCTGGATGTTGCTGATGACGTCGATGACGGCGGACGGCTTGCCCTCGACCTCGCCCATGGGCAGCGACACCCGGGCGTTGTCGATGGCCCAGAACCAGTCGTTGTGGCCGTCCTTGTAGCTCCAGGTGAAGACGGCCTTGCGGGCCCCCTCGGGCACGTCGACGGTGATCGCCTCGTGGGAGCTGAGCTTGTCGGCGTCGTAGCGCCGCAGTTCCACCGGCTTGCCGCCGTCGAAGGAGACGCTCACGGTCGCGTGCTGCGGAGCGTCACCCTGGCGGTAGTGGGAGTCGAAGCCGAGGAAGATCCGGTCGTGCTTCTTGACGTCGATGGCCGGCGACGTCAGCGCGGTGTTCAGCCGGTCGGTGCCGTTGAGGCGCTGGTGCTGGCTCTCGACGACGGCGAGCTTGTCGTGCGCCCGGGTGAAGTAGTGGCGCTTGTCGGTGCCCACCGCCCAGGTCCAGTCACGGATGTTGGTGATCGCCCAGCCCGCCCAGCGCGCCTCGCCGGTGGTGAATCCGGCGTTCTCCTTGGACCAGCCCTTGGGGAGCGTGTGCGTGAAGTCCGTGGGCGTGGGGACCGAGTCGAAGTCTTCGCTCCAGAGAACGGTCTCGGTGAGCGCCTGGTTGACGTACGACTTGCCGGCCTTGCTCTGCTGCGCGGCGCGGTCCGAGCCCTGGGCGGATGAGACGCCGGACATCCCTGCGGCGGTGATGCCAAGGGTGACGGCCAGGGCGCAGGTGAGGACGGTGACGGACTTTCTCGCGGGGAGTGCCATGGGGGGCTTACCTTGTCTCGGGCAGAAATGGTGACGATCTGCACGATGCCCCGACAAGGTGATCACGAGAGGTCCGGTTCCGGGTCTCCGAATGAACAACTGGAGCTTCGCATTCCGGAAACGGAGCCCCCTTCCGTGCCCCCAGAGGACGTGGCTGTCACGTGCGCGTGCGATGGCGCGAACAGCAGGGACCGACCGGGCCGTTGGCGCCCCCAGCGCTGGTCCCCACGCCTCGCCGATGCGCTGTAGCCACGCGGGTGGAACGAAAATCAGACGACCTGTGGCCGCGCGGCGGGTTATGTTCCCTGCTGTAAGGCGAATGAAGTGAGTTCGCCGGGCGATGACACCTTGCGGATGAGCCTGAACTCCTGCTGCTCGTAGTACCTCGCGAGCGCTGGTCCCTTGGAATGGACACCCTGACGCTGCTGAACGCGGACAGGAACCGCTGCGCGTGGCCGGGCGAGGTGAAGCGTTTCATCGCCCGTTCGCGCTGGCGGGTCGACTGGTGCGAGTTCTCCGCCCGGTTGTTGAGGTACTTCGAGGCGCGGTGCTCCACGCTCGGCATGACCTCGCGGTGGGCTGCGCCGTAGGAGCGCAGCTGGTCGGTGACCACCACCCGGGGCACCGTGCGGGTCTTCTTGAGCAGTGTGCGGAAGAAACGCCGGGCCGCAGCGGTGTCCCGCCGGTTCTGGACCAGGATGCCGGGCACGTTGCCGTGCTGGTCCACGGCCCGCCACAGGTACTTCGGCTCCCCGTTGATCTTGATGAAGACCTCGTCCAGATGCTTCCCAATCTGGAAGTCAAGCGGCGTGAGTGACTGGAGGTGTGACTTGGTAGCACCGTCCGTCACGGATGAGGGCCCACAGCACATTCACACGACGACGGGCGAGCGCGAGGACGGCCTGTGTGTGCCGCTTTCCTTCTGCTCTCTTGCGGTCGTAGAACGCGCGGGAGTTGGGGTCTTTCTGAACGCTGATCAGCGCGGATGTGTAGAAGACGCGCTGCAAGCGCCGGTGGTATCGCTGGGGGCGGTGGAGGTTGCCGCTGACCCTTCCCGAGTCCCGAGGGGCCGGGGAGACACCGGCGAAAGCGGCGAGTCGGTCGGCGGTGGGGAAGGCGTCCAGACTGCCGCCCACAGCGGTGAGGAACTCGGCGCCAAGAATCGCGCCGATGCCGGGCATGGAGGTGATTACTTCGGCGAGGTCGTGCTCGCGAAACCGGCCCTCGATGAGCTTGTCGATCTCGGCGATCTTCTCGTTGAGGGTTATCACCTCCTCGGCCAGGGTGTGGACCATCTTGGCGACGGCCTTCTCCCCGGCGACGGCGATGTGCTGCCGTTCTGCGGCCTCGACGGCCTTCGCCGCCAGGTTCTCGGCGCTGCGGACCTGGCGGTTGCGCAGCCACGTCGTCAGCCGCTTGGTGCCGACGCGTCGGATTGCCGCCGGGGTCCGATAGCCCGTGAGCCGGCGCAGCGGCCCGGCGTTCCCGAGATCCAGAGCCCGTTCCAGGGCGGGGAACATGCTGTTCAGCAGGGAGCGGAGCCTGTTGGTGACTCGGGTGCGGTCGGCGACGAGATCCGTGCGGCGCTCGGTCAACAGGCGAAGTTCGATGATGGCCTCGTCGTCGAGATGGATGGGCAGCAGGTCCCGCCGCATCCTGGCCTGGTCAGCGATCACCCGCGCGTCGCGGGCATCGGTCTTGCCTTGCCCGCGGTAGCTGTCGGTAGCGCGGTTGACCGCGACACCAGGGATGTAGACGAGTTCTTGGCCGTGGTTGGCCAAGAGGTTAATCAGCAGGCCGGGTTCACCGCCCGTCATGTCCATCGCCCAGATCACCGTGCGGCCGTCGGCGAGGTCCAGGACGTCGCCGATCAGCTGGAGCAGCTCCGGCTCGTCGTTCGCCACCCGCCGCGACAGCAGCGTGTCGCCCTCGGCGTCCATGACCAGGGTGTGGTGGTGGGTCTTGCCGCAGTCGGTCCCCGCCCATATCCGGCTCATCGTGCTCCATCAGGTCGTGCCTGCAATTCGTACCACGGACGACCTCGCCGGCATTGCTCTACACAGCGACCTTCTCGCACTTCCCAATCGGCGGCCGAGTCGTCGTGGGAAGCCGGGCGGCCAAGCATCTGAAGCCACAGACGGCAGCCACTTGTCAGCCACACCCGGCTCCCCTGGGCACCACAACCCGGGCCTTGTCCCCGAGGGGTGGACACCTGTTCGTGTCGTTATGCGGCGAGTGTCAGGGTAGCCGACTGTTGCTCGTAGGCGATCGGTGCCTGCTGTCCGTTCGCCGAGTGTCGTCGGCGGGTGTGGTAGCGGGTGGTCCAGCGGAAGACGGCCAGGCGGCAGGCCCGGGCCCCGCCGAAGCGGCGGGCGCCGCGGAGCGTCTCGCGTTTGAGGGCCGCGTTGAAGCTCTCGGCGAGCGCGTTGTCCGCGCTCGTGCCGACCGCGCCCATGGACTGCCGCACCCCCAACTCGGCGCATATATCGGCGAATTGGCGGGAGGTGTACTGCGCTCCGTGATCGCTGTGGAAGACGGCTCCGGCCAGGCTGCCGCGGGTCGCGGCGGCTGCCCGGAGCGCGTCGGCGACCAGCGAGGTGCGCATGTGAGCGGCGATCGACCAGCCCACCAGGCGGCGCGAGAAGCAGTCGATCACGGTCGCCAGATACAGGAACTCGCCGTCACCCACCGGCAGGTAGGTGATGTCGCCGACGTACTTGGTGTTCGCCGCCGTGGCGGTGAAGTCGCGCCCGAGCAGGTCCGGCACGGGCGTGGCGGACGGCTCGGGCACGGTGGTGACCTGGCGCCTGCGCAGCCGCAGCCCGGCGATGCCGTACTTGCGCATGACCCGTCCGACGCGCTTGTGGTTCACGCGCTCACCGTCGTCGCGCAGCTCGGCGGTGATCCGGGGCCGGCCGTAGGTGCCGTCCCACTCGGCGTGCACGGCCCTGATCCGCTCGGCGAGCGCGGCGTCCGCCCGCTCACGCGCGGCGCGGGCCGCACGGCCGGCCCGCCATTTGTAGAAGCTGGAGCGGGCGACCTCCAGCACGTGACACAACCGCTTCACGCCCCAGGCGCGGTGGTGGTCCTCGATGAACTTGAAGCGGTTCACCAGTTCATCTCGGTGGCGAAAAACTTCGTCGCCTTGCACAGGATGTCCCGTTCGGTGGCCAGGGTCGCGTTCTGCTTGCGCAGGTCCTTGTTCTCCGCGCGCAGGGCCGCTATCTCGGCCTCCAGCTCTTCCTTCGTGGCCTCGCTCACCGGGACGTCCTTCGTGCTCTTGATCATGGCGCCGCTCTTGCCGCGGCGGGCCCGCTCGGCCCGCACCCAGTTGCGCAGCGTCTCCCGGCTGATCCCCAGGTCCTTGCCGATGCCCTCGAGGGTGTGGCTCGGATCCGACAGGTACAGCGCGACAGCGTCCGCCTTGAACTCGGGCGAATAGACCTTCATCACCATAAGAGATCCCTCCTCCCCGGCCCCTGCCGGGGCCGGGCTCAGAGGTGTCCACCGCTCGGGGACAGGTCCCGCGTTTGCGAAGGAGATCGAGGCCGGCCCGGCCGAACATCTGGCGTTTGAGCATCTTCAGCCGGTTGATGTTGCCCTCGACAGCGCCGGAACTATGGGGCAGAGACAGCCCGTTGCGGACAGCGTCGAAGTCCCGGCGGAGGTTGCGGGCGAAGGACGCCAGCGGGGCCAGGGTGTCCCGTTCGGCGTCGGCGATCCAGTTCTCGAGGCGGTCGCCGTGACGCCCGGTCATCATCGCGGCGAACCTCCTGACATGCAGGGTGAGCCGGTCCAGTTCGGGGTCGCGCTCACGCAGCCGGTGCAGCCTGTCCGCGTCCTCGTCCCGTAGGTGTTCCGGGTGGGCCATGATCCAGGAAGTGACCTCGCGGACCGAGGGAGGCTTCGGCCCTGGGGCGGGTGCGTGTCCGCGCCCGGCCCGGTAGCGCCGCAGATGGCGCTGAACCGCCAACTCACCCCCTGGATAGCCAAGTTGTTTGATCTCGCGGTAAAGCTGGGCGGCGTTTCTGACGCCTTCGTTCCAGCGCTGGTGCAGGTAGCCGACGTACGGGTCGACGATGTGCGCCCGCTGCAGGCTCTTGGCCACGACGTCGTCGGCGGAGCGGGCGCCCACCAGTTTGCGGACGGTGGCCTGGTGCAGCCCGAGCTTGCGGCCGATCGCCGCCTTCGACATCCCCTGTTCCCACAGCTCGTGGGCGGCGGCGTGCTGCTCACGCAGCCGGGTCACGACTTTCAGTTCCCGTGGTGGCTGGACCACCGGCGGCTCCGCCTCCGGCTCGTCGGGCGTGCCGGCAGGTCCAGGAGGCGGTTCGGCCAGGCGGGCGCGATGGGCGTTCACCGTCTTCTCGACCGCCTGGCCGAGGTTGGCCCACAGGTGATAGCGGTCGGCAACCTGCTCGGCCTGGGGCGCCCCGGCCCGCGCGCCCTCCCCGTAACCGCTGGAGCGGTCCCGGCAGATGACCTTCACCTCGGGGTGCTCGCGGAGCCAGGCGGCCAGGTCCTCGCCCTCACGGCCGTCGAAGAGATGCAGCGGACGGTGGGTGGCCATGTCGATCAGGATCGTGCCGTAGTGGCGTCCCCTGCGGAAGGCGAAGTCGTCCACGCCCAGCACTTCCACGGGGCCGACATCGGGCTCGGGCAAGGCCCTGACCAGCCGCAACAGCGTGTCCCGGCCCCCACGGATGCCGACCGCGGCCGCCAGGCGGGCTCCGGCCCGGCCGGCCAGGGCCAGGCCGATCTGCGTCAGCACCCCGCGCAGCAGCGGGGTATGGCGGCTGTGCGGGGTGGTCAGTCCCATGACCTGCTCGGCGAACGTCACCGCCGAGCAGGCGAGATTCTCACAGCGGAAGCGGCGTACGCACAACTCGATCACGACGCCGAGCCCGCCCACGGCGACGTCACGCAGCCGGCGTACGTACCGGCCGTGCACCCGGGCCGAGCCCTGGCCGCACCGGCAGACCGCGGTCGTCGCTCGCGCCCGCGTCCTCAGCACCACCTGGTCCGGCCGCCGCTGGACCTCCTCGATCAGCAACGCGGACAGGTGCGGAAACAGCTCCGGGAGCACATCACGAGAGCACGCGATGCATGATCGCGAACAGCTGACACGGCCCGCTCACGCGTCCGGATCACAAGATCGTCGCCAGAACCCTGATCTTGACGTTGATGGCGTCCACGAACAGGACCGGATAGACGCGGTCCAGCGGGCGGTTGGACCATTCCGCCATGCCCTCCATCACCTTGTCGGTGATCGTCGAGATGGTCTGCTTGGACACCTCGGCACCGTAGACCTCGGCCAGGTGGGCGGAGATCTCCCCGTGCGTGAGGCCCTTCGCGGACAGCGACAGCACCATCTCATCGACGCCGGTCAGGCGCCGCTGCCGCTTCTTGACGATCTGCGGCTCGAACGTGCCGGCCACATCCCGGGGCACCCTGACCTCGACGGGGCCGACGTCGGTCAGCACGGTCTTCGCCCGGGTGCCGTTGCGACTGTTGCCGCTGTTCTTCCCGGCCGGATCGTGCTTCTCGTAGCCGAGGTGATCGGTGATCTCGCCCTCCAGGGCGGACTCCAGCACCCGCTTGGTCAGCTGCTGCAGCAGCCCGCCCTCGCCGGTCAGCTGCAGCCCGTCCGTACGGGCGCGGTCCACCAGCATCGCGATCAGCTGCTCGTCCGTCGCCGTACTCGACGGCGCCTGGACCGGCTGCTCAGCGGGCTCAGGCTCAACGACGGTGTCGGTCATCTCTGGCGTCTCCTTGATCATCAGATCCGCCGTTGATTAGGGTCTGGCCCGTAGTCGGTGGTGACGGCGGGTAGCCATCAGCGCAGGAGGATACGGTGGCGGAGGAGGTCGAATCCGGCACGGCCGTGCATCTGTCTCATGATCCGTTTCGTTCTGGTGTTGACGCCTTCGGTGCGGCCGTTGTGGTAAGGCAGGGTGAGGCCGGCGTCGACGGCTGAGCGGTCGAGTTCGAGGCCGTTGGCGAAACTGTGCAGGTGAGGCAGGGCCGCGGCGCGGGTGGCGGTGATCCACTCGGTGAGCTTCAGATCGTTGCCCTGGGCCGGTGTGAGCAGGGCGGCGAAGCCGCGCACGAGATCGGCGAGTTCGGTCATCTCCGGGCAGGCCGCAGTGATCTTCTCCAGCAGGGGGGCCTCCTTCGGCCGCAGGTTCTCCGGATCCGTGAGGAGGAGCCGCGCGGCGCGGCGTGGGGTGGTGACGGGCCGGTCGCCGTCGGCGCGGCCCTGGTTGAGGTATTTGTGCAGGCCGTTGAGGCTGCCGGTGTAGCCGAGTTCCTTGATCTCGTGGAAGAGGTGGAGGACGGGGACGCCCGGCTCCTCGGTCCGGCGCCGGCGCAGGTGTTCGCGGTAGGGGTCGACGAGGGTGGGCCGGTAGGCCGGCGCGATGCGCAGACCGGTGGGCTCGGGCATGCGGGCGTAGCGTTTGACAGTGTTCAACGCGAGGCCGAGGCGGCGGGAGCAGTCCAGCAGGCCGACGCCCTGGCCGAGCAGGGTGTGGACCTTGTTCCAGCGTTCACGGGTTGTCTGTTCGCGGATGCCGCCGGGCAGCGGCGGGTTGAGGACGGCGGCCCAGCAGCCGGCGTGGGCGCGGACCTCGAGCTGGACCTTGTCGCACAGGTTGCGCCACAGGTGCCAGCGGTCGCTGACCTGCACCGCGTCGGGCAGGGCGCGACGGATGGCCTCGGCATAGGTGGCCGAGCCGTCCCGGCATACGACCTCGATGCCGGGATGCTCGCGCAGCCAGGCTTCCAGGGGATCGGCGTCCCGGCCGGGCAGGACCTCTATGCGCCGGCCGGTGACGGCATCGGTAATGATCGTGGCGTAGCGGCGACGGCGCCGCAGCGCGAAATCGTCCACCCCGATCACCCGTGGGATCGGCGCCTGGGGCACCGGCAGACGCCACAGCCACCTCAGCACGGTGCTGCGGGAGGCCGGCACGGCCAGCAGGCCGGCCAGACGGGCGGCCGCCCGGCCGCATAACTCCCGTGCCACCTCGGCTATCTGCCCGGCCAGCCGCACCGTCCGGCGCTGATGACGCTCCAGCAGTCCGGGAACCTGCTCACGGAAGGTCTGCCGCACACAGCCCAGCACCGGACAGACCAGCCGCCGCACCCGCAGCCGGACGACGACCTGCCGGCCGTCGACCGGCACGTCCGCCACCGTCCGGCCGTGATACCCGTGCACCTTCATCGTCGGCGTCCCGCACACCGGGCACGGCACCGCGACACCCCGGGTACGGGCCGTGACCACGACCGCGTCCCCGTCGTCCGTAACACCCTCGATCACCACCCCCGAGAGCCCGGAAAACACCGTCGCGACAAGCGAGTTGACATCCATCACAAGATCATGATCGCTGATGGCTACCCGCCGTCACCACCGACTACGGGCCAGACCCGTTGATTAGACACTCCCTTCTGGCGGGCGGAGATGCCCGGCGTGGACGCGGGCGGGTACGGGCCGCTGGAGCCGCTGGCCCGTAACAAGGTCAACCTGGGCAAGGTGATCACGCACTGGCCGGACATGCTGCGGGTGGTCGACCCGGTGGACGATACCTACCGCAGGCAGATGAACCGGCAGCTCACGGTGCAGGAGTCCCGCCACAAGCTGGCCCGGGACATGCCACGGCAAGCGCGGGCAGATCATGCAGGCGTACCGCGAGGGCCAGGAGGACCAGCTCGGCGCGCTCGGCCTGGTCCTGAACGCGGCCGTGCTCTGGACGACCCGCTACCTGGACGCCGCCGTGGCCCACCTGCGGGCGCTGCCCGCCGACGAGCGCGAGCACGAGGTCCTGGACGCCGATGTCGCCCGGCTCTCCCCGCTCAAGCACGCCAACCTCAACGTGCTGGGCCGCTACAGCATCCGCGCTTCGGTTCCGGCCGACGGCGGCCTGCGCCCGCTGCGCGACCCGGTCGCGGCCGACTCCGACGACGAGGACACCGAAGGCTGACCGGGACTTGGGCATCCGGGACAGGTCAGGACCGGGCGCGGCGCCACGGCTTGTCGTACGAACCGCCGCAGGCGCGGCACGAGGCGGTGTAGACGGCACTGGCCGGCCTCACCCGCTCCGCGTGCTCCCGGAGGCGTAATGCCGGACACTCCTGTAGAGGGGTCGGCGTTTTTCGCGCGGGCCATGGCGAGGGGATTCGGTGTGCTTGAGGTCCCGCTCTGGCTATGGGGGGCGTTCGCCGTGACGGTGGTGGTGTCGCTGGCGGTGGACCTGCTGTCCCACCGCACCGCGCACGTCATCGGCTTCAAGGAGGCCGCCGCCTGGAGCGGCCTGTGGGTGAGCCTCGCCCTGATCTTCGGCGCGGTCGTCTTCCTCGTCCTCGGCACCACCGCCGGCACCGAGTACACGACGGCCTGGCTGTTGGAGAAGAGCCTGTCGGTCGACAACCTGTTCGTCTTCGCCGTGATCTTCGCGTACTTCAAGTTGCCCCGCGCCTACCAGCACCGCGTGCTGTTCTTCGGCGTCATCGGCGCCCTCGTCTTCCGCGGGATCTTCCTCTCCCTCGGCGTGGCCGTGGTCAGCCGCTTCACCGCGGTGCTGTTCGCCTTCGCGGCGGTCCTCTTCTACAGCACCTACAAACTCCTCAAGGACGAGGAGGAGAGCTTCGACCCGGGCAAGAGCTTCGCCGTACGGATGCTCCGCAAGATCATCCCGGTGCGGGACGAGTACGCGGGGGCGAAGTTCTTCGTCAAGGAGGCCGGCAAGCGGGTGGCGACCCCGCTGCTGGCGGTGGTCGCCGCGATCGAGGCCGCCGACCTGATCTTCGCCGTCGACAGCGTGCCCGCCGTCCTCGCGGTCAGCGACGACGCCTTTATCGTCTACACCAGCAACGCGTTCGCCATCCTCGGGCTGCGGGCCCTCTACTTCATGCTCGCCGGCCTGCTGGACCGCTTCCACTACCTGAGCAAGGGCCTGGCAATCATCCTCGCCTTCATCGGGGTCAAGCTCATCCTCCAGGCATCCCACAAGATGTTCAGCCCTGGCATCCCGGAAATCCCTTCACCGATCAGCCTCGCCGTCATCGTCGTCGTCCTGACAGGATCCGTGCTGCTCAGCATCAGAAGGCCGACCCCTCTAGGTGTTCTGGAACAGGCTGACGAACAGAATGCCGCCGCGGCCACCGAGCAGTCCCAGACGCCCAGCGCACTGCCCGTGATGGACCCTGAGCCCTCAGCCGGTTCACCAGGCCAAGACGGTGAAGCCCACCCGCACGCGGGCCTGGCAAGGAAGCGGGGCACTTCCCGATGCACCAGTACGGGCATATCGTAAAAATATGGTTAAAACGAAGCGCAAGCCCGAAGCGTACGTGTGCCCGACCTGCAAGAAGGCCGTGCCGGCCGCGGTCCACCGCCACAAGACCCTCGGCGTCTTCGTTCCCGCGTGGGGCCCGGGCGCATGTCAAAACCGCGACTGTCCCGACTTTCGGCTGACTCCCGGCGGCAAGCACTCTTCGGCCCGGTGACGAAACTGGCAGCCCGGCGATGGGCTGCCGGCCTGGGCCAGCGGGGATTCGCCCCTGCCCATCACATCAGGCGGCCCACCGGATCCCGGCCGGGATCGTCGGCCAGCTCGACCGGCGCCTTCGACCACGGCTTCCCTTCGGGGCGAGCAGAGGCCACGGCCGGACGCCGCGTGACTGTTACTGAGGTTGAACTCGTGATGTCGCCTCTGGTTATCGGGGGTTGATCGTCAGTCCTGTCTCGGTGAGGCAGCCGTCTATGAGGTGGCTGCGGTACTGGATGTGGCGGAGACCGCTTCGGATGCGCTGCATGAGGTGTTCGGGCGTGGTGAAGGCGACGTGGGAGAGCCATCCGCTTCGCAGCAGGGACCAGATGCCCTCGACGGGGTTGAGGTCGGGGGCGTAGGGCGGCAGGTAGTAGATGGTCAGCCAGTCCCGGGTCGCGGCGAACTCCCGTAGTCCTGCGGCCTGGTGGACGTTGAGGTTGTCCCAGACGAGGACAATCGGGCCGCCGAGCTGGGTGTGGGCCGCGATGAGCAGGTCCCGGTAGTCACGCCAGGAGAAGCTCTTGCGGCCGTCGCGCTGGCCGTCGTCGCGGCGGGGCCGGTAGATCAGCCTCGAGCGGTGGCCGGGTTTGTAGCAGGTCAGCGCGGCGATGGAGATGCGTCTGCGGGAGCGGCCGCGGACCCGCACCACCGGGGTGCGTCCTCGCTGCGACCACGTCTTCGCGTGCGGCGGCGTCATGGAGAGGCTCAGTCAAGATTTTCGTGAAGCTCTGACGGAACGTCACGCGAGGAGGACGCGCTTGCGTAGGAGCGGAAGGGCCGCGCGTCCATACATCTGTCGTTTGAGCATCTTGATCCGGTTGACGTGACCTTCGACCGGCCCGCTGCTCCAGGGCAGGGTGAGGCCGGCCAGGACAGCATCCCAGTCGCGTTCGAGTCCGTCAGCGAAGGCGTGCAGCTGCGGTAGGTCGTCGGCACGGACCGCGCAGATCCAGGCAGGAAGGTCGGTGCCGGTGCGGTCGCAGATCATGCGGGCGAAGGCGTGGACGTGGGTGCGCAGTGCGGCCAGCTCGGGGCAGCGGGAGAGGACGTCGTCGAGTTGTTGCTCCTCCTCGGCTCGTAAGCGGCCGGGGTGACGAGTGATCCAGTGGTGAGGTCCTGGGGCTTGGGCGGCGGTGCGGGCGCCGCCTTCGCGGTATCACGCAGTGGGCGCAGGAAGCGGCGGACGGCTTGCGGTGTGCGGCCCGGGTAGCCCTTGGGCCTGGATCTCGCGGAAGAGGGCGGAGGCATTGGTGCAGCCCTGGTTCCAGCGGCCGATCAGATAGGGCCGCCAGGCGTCCAGCCGGGTGGTACGGATGGCGCGGTCGGCGAGGGCCTCGGGGCTCTCGCAGCGTGCGTAGCGGCGGGCAGTGTGGCGGGCCAGCCCGAGTTCACGTCCGATCGCGCTGATCGTCCATCCCTGGGCCAGCAGGTCCTGGACGGCCCGGTAGCGCTCCCGGGTGCGGGTGACCAGCCACTTCTCGGCGCCGGTGTCCGGGGTGAGGGCGGGGTCGGGCGCTTTTGCCGATGCGAGCTCGGATGGTTCCGGTGGCGGCGGTGTCAGGCAGGACCGATGGGCGATCACGGTGCGTTCGACCGTGTGGGCCAGGTTGTCCCACAGGTGCCACGCGTCGGCGACCTGCCGGGCCTGGGGCGCTCCGGCGCTTGCTGCCTCCGCGTAGGCGCCGGCCCGGTCCCGGCAGATCATCTCGATGCCGGGGTGATCGGCCAGCCAGGCCACCAGGGGTGCTTTCTCGCGGCCGGGCAGCAGATCCACGACGCGATGCGAGTCCAGGTCGACGAGCACGGTCCCGTAGCGTCGGCCCCGGCGGGTCGCGAAATCGTCGACGCCGAGCACGCGCAGTGCAGGCCGGGGCGGATCCGGCATTGCCATCACCACGTTGAGCAAGGTGGTCCGGCTGATCGGGACGCGCAGGACGGCCGCGAGCCGGGCACCGGCCCGCCCCGCCAGGGCCAGAGCGATCGGCTGCACGATCTCGGCGAGGGCGGCCGTGCGACGCCCGGATCCGCCACCTCACCCTCGCCCTGCCTCCGCACCACGCGGCCCGCCTCTTCGATGCCCAGGACACCGGGGCCACAGAACAGCAGCTGCGCGCCCTGGCGGCCGAAGCGCTCGGCGAGGTCTACTTCCGCGACGGGGGCCGCCGCGCGACCGGCCTGGAGGTGCAGTTCACGGACGTCGAGCACGTGGAGTTCGACCTGTAGCCACATCGGATCGCACGAGCGGGCCTGTACGACAGCCACGTCGTCACTGGCGATGCAAGAAGCGACACCCGCACCGCCTTCTGACGGAAGGAATCAATCCATGCCTGCATCTGCCCGCCCATGGCGCGCGTACCGTGGCGGTACGACCCGCCAGGAGGTGCCGATGAGCGCGCAGCCCGACCACGTACCCGTCACCCCGTACGCCCCCGCACCCGGGGCTCCGGCCGAACTGCTCGCGCAGCTGCGCGCCAGCGATCGCGCGGACCGGTGGGTGCCGGCCTTCGTGCAGGAGTGGGCGGCGGCCCTGGAGGAGTCCCGCCGGACGTTCTCCCTCGCCGGGCTGTACGAGGTCGTCCAGGTCTGGCAGGCCCGCGTCGCCTCCGCCCCGGCAGTCGACGCGTTCCTCGCCTCCGGCCGCGACGAGACCGGCTTCGTGGACCTGGAGGAGATCTGGAGCAGGCGCCGGTGAGCGGACAGCAGCCCTACGCGGTGCGGCTCTCCCCACCGGCCGCGAAGGTTCTCGCCGCCCTGCCCGAGTCCGCGGAGCAGATGGTCTGGGACGTCCTGGACGCCGCGGTCGCGAACCCCTGGGGCTTCCCGCAGTGGGACGTCGGTGACCCGGAGGGCGAGGACGTGCGCATCGCCTCCGTCGGCCAGCTCTCCGTCATCTACTTCGCCAACCGCGCCCTGCGCCACCTGTCCGTCCTGGACATTGTCTGGCTCGGATAGCCACCCGTGACAACGCCCTGACCCCGGCATTGCAACGACACTGTTGGCGAATCAGGTAGTTGTGTCCACGGCACCCGCGGGGGCAAGAGGAAGGCTGTGTCGGTTTAGCACTCGCCGACGAGGGGGCGGCTTGCGCAGCCTGTTGGCCCGGCGGTTCTCGTGGGCGAGTGAGGGGTTGCCCTGGACCGGTAGGTGCCGTGGACGGTGTACCAACGAGGGCGGGAGGTTCGGGCCTTGTTCGAGGGCTTTGAGACCAAGCGGGTTCAGGTCGATGAAGCATCGATTTTCGTTCGCTACGGCGGGGAAGGGCCGCCGGTGGTGCTGCTGCACGGCCACCCCCGGACATCTGCGACCTGGCATCGCGTCGCCCCGCTCCTGGTCCGGAGCGGTTTCACCGTGGTCTGCTCCGATCTCCGGGGGTACGGCCGGTCCACCGGCCCGGCGCCTACCGCAGACCACGCGGGATACTCCAAGCGGGCCGTCGCTGGTGACGTGGTCGAGGTGATGCGCTCCCTCGGCCATGCCCGGTTCGCGCTCGCCGGGCACGACCGCGGAGGCAGTGTCGCGCTGCGTCTCGCACTCGATCATCCCGACGCGGTCTCGCGGGTGGCGCTGATCGACTGTCTGCCCCTCACCGAGCACCTGTCCCGCATCACGACCGAGTTCGCCACGCAGTGGTGGCACTGGTTCTTCTTCGCCCAGCCGGACATCCCCGAGCGGGTCATCAACGCCGATCCGGATAGCTGGTACCGCGGCGATCCCCAGGGCATGGGGCAGGAGAATTACGACGAGTGGCGTTCGGCCACGAGAAACCCCGACGTGGTGCGGGCGATGCTGGAGGACTACCGGGCCGGCCTCACCATCGACCGGCGACACGAGGAGGACGACCGCGCCGCCGGGACACGGATCCAGTGCCCGGCGCTGATCCTCTGGTCGCTCCGAGACGACCTCGAGGACCTGTACGGGGACCCGGTGAAGATCTGGCGTCAGTGGGCCCCGAACGTACGCGGCCACGGCATCGATGCCGGGCACCACGTGGCCGAAGAGGCTCCAGAAGCGCTCGCGTCTTCCCTTGCGGGCTTCTTCGCCGGGCGGCATGAGTAAGGAGCTTCTGGGCTGCCGCCCGCGGAAGAACGTAGGGAGTGCTCAGCGTACGAGCTCTACCCAGCCGGCCGCAGGGCTGCCAGATGGGAAGTGCGGGTGCAGGCCCTTGGGGTGCCGGTCCACCAGGCGTTGAGGCGGTGGAAGTTCATAGGGCGTTGATGCCCCTATGGATGTCAAGTAGCGGTTGCGGCACGTGCGCGGCCGGCTGCGGGGCTCGGAGTGGCGATGAGCCGGTAGACCTCCCGTGCGATGTAGCGCTTGAGGCAGCGGATGACTTCTCGGCGCGTCTTGCCCTCGGCAAGGCGTCGCTGCAGGTAGTTCCGGGTGCGGTCGTCCCAGCGCAGGCGGCTGAGGACGATCCGGTAGAGGGCGGCGTTGGCCTGGCGGTCGCCGCCGCGGTTGAGTCTGCGGCGCTGGGTCTTGCCGGAGGACGCTTCGACCGGGCTGGTGCCGCACAAGGCAGCGAAAGACGCCTCGCTGGTGAGGCGTTCAGGGGTGTCACCTGCGGCGATGAGCAGGGCCGCGGCGCTGTCCGGGCCGACGCCGCGTACGTCGAGCAGACCGGGCGAACTCGCCTTGACGGCCTCGGCCATCCGCTGGTTCAGGTCGTCGATCTCTTCGGTCAGGTGCTGGATGCGGCGGGCCGGCAGACGCAGGGTGTGCCGGGCAGCCGTAGCAGGCCCGGTCGCGTCCAGAGCTTCCAGTGCGGCGCACCGCTTGATCAGGTGCGGGTCGGTCAGGCCGGCCAGGGCCTCGCGCAGGGCGGAGTCGGCGCAGACCAGGACGCTCTTGAGCTGGTTGAGGGCCTGGGCGCGGGACTAGATCGCGGATCCCTTGGCGATTTTGAACGGCCGCAGCATCTCCACCGGGCCGTCGCTCGTCTTGGCCGTGGCGGTGGCGCGCCCGGACGGCACGGCGCGGGCGGCGGCCTCGGCGTCGACGGCGTCGGTCTGGCCGTGGCGCCGGCGGGCGGCCTTGTCCGGCTGGTTGACCTCCGTGACCTCGATTCCCTCGGCGTGCAGGTGGCGGGCCAAGGCCGCCCCGTAGGAGCCGGTGCACTCGACGCCGGCACGTCGCACCACTGCGAACGAGCGGGCCCAGGCGACGAGCTGGCGGTATCCCTGCGCGGTCGCCGGGAAGCTCCGGCCGTCCGGGGCGGCACCGGGCATGGTGGTGACGGCCGCGGCGTGCACGTCCTTGTGGGTGTCCACGCCGAGCAGGACCTCCTCGGCGGCGTCGGCCGGGAGGTGACACGGGGCAGCGGATTGCGTGATGCTGGGCAAGGTCGCCTTCTCCTGATCGCCTTGGGTGCTGGTGGCCGTCGCCGGGCCGGGGCGGTCAAGACTGTGACGGTGCCTGTCGCGAAGGCCCCTATCGGGACACGTCCCCTGCCCGGCGGCAGCACGCACCGCACCGAGCAGGTGGCCGACAGATCAATGCCAAGGCACACGGCCAGTCACGTTGCGAGTCAGGCCACCGCCCGGAGCGGCACCCGATCATCCTCACAGTCACGTTGGCTGGCGCGTGGGATGATCTTGGGGTTGGCCGTGCGGGGAGGGGATTACCGTGGAGAGTGCGCCGCCGTCGTACCAGGGGCACCGGTATCCGGCCGAGGTGATCGCGCACTGCGTGTGGCTGTACTTCCGTTTCCCGCTGTCGTACCGCGAGGTCGAGGAGCTCATGCTCGAGCGCGGCGTGCTCGTCTCCCACGAGACGGTCCGCCGCTGGTGCGGCAAGTTCGGGCAGCAGTACGCCAACCTCCTGCGCCGGCGACGGCCGAGGCCCGGGGACACGTGGCACCTGGACGAGGTCTTCATCAGGATCAACGGCCGGTTGCACTACCTGTGGCGGGCCGTGGACCAGAACGGCAACGTCCTCGACATCCTGGTCCGGCCCCGACGCGACACGCAGGCGGCTGTCCGGTTCTTCCGCCGGCTCCTGAAGGATCTGGAGTACACGCCGCGGGTGGTGGTCACCGACAAGCTCCGCTCCTACGGCGCAGCCCACCGCCAGGTCATGCCCTCCGTCGAGCACCGGCAGTCGAAGTACCTCAACAACCGGGCCGAGAACTCGCACCAGCCGACGAGGCAACTCGAGCGCGCGATGAAAGGCTTCCGATCGGTGGGTGCCGCACAACGGTTCCTGGCCGCGTTCAGCGGCATCTCGCCCTACTTCCGGCCCCGCCGCCACCTGATGACCGCTCCCGAATACCGCGCCGAGATGAACATTCGCTTCGCGATCTGGGACCAGATCACCGGCGTCGCCGGCCTGCCCGCCGTAGCCTGAGCCGCTGTCACCACCGAAGCCGAAACGCGCTGAACCGGCTCACACCCTCGAGCACTCGCTTAACCTGACAACGCCCGCCGAGGTGTTCGGCGGCGTACGCGCGTACATCGTCGCGGACCGCATCGGCGTCCCAGCGGGCGTAGCGCAGCAGGCGCTGCATCGGCCCGGGCCGGGCATGGCCGGCCTGTTCGGCCAGTTGCCAGCAGTTCTTCCGTTCGACGCTCGACAGTAGTCCGAGCAGGTAGGCGCGGGCCGTGGCCCGGGGTTCAACTCGCCCGAACCGGCCCGCGATCCGGGCCATGACCTGGTCGAACATTGCCCGCCAGCGGGCAGGGTCTACGCTATGGCCTGCGGCCACCGCACGATCCTCAGGAGTCCACACAACCCCCGATGATCACGCGGTGGCCGTACCCGTTCCCAGCCGGGTCCGCGACAAGATCGCGAAGTCAGACTGGAGTATTAGGAGTTCTTACTCGCTCTTGGACGGGATCAGCCCCATGACGATGACGGCGGAGACCGCGGCCACACCGGTGGCCACGAGGAACGCGTCGTCGAAGCCGGCGGCCGTGGTGGCGCCGGTGTGGCCGGCGATGCTCGCGGCTGCGGCGCTGGAGACGGCCGCGGCGCCGGCCGAGGCGCCGAACTCGTGGAAGGTGCTGACGATTCCGGAGGTCACGCCGGCTTCGTGCGGGGCGACGCTGCCCAGTGCGGTGGCCGAGGCGACCACGAACAGGGCGCCCAGGCCGGCCGCCGCGACGCTCACCCCGGCGACCATGGCGGTGGCGCCGGACCAGAGCACGGGGACGAGGAATCCGGCGGCCGCAACGACCAGGGCCACCGCTGCCAGCGACCGGGCCCCGAAGCGGCCGATCACGCGGCCGGCCGCGGTGGCGGCGGCCATGGTCAGCAACGCCACCGGCAGGAACAGCACACCGGTCATCAGGGCGCCGTGGCCCTGATGGTTCTGAAGGTAGAAGGAGCCGAGGAAGAAGACCCCCACCATCAGAGCCGTGGCCACCGCGATCACGAAGATGCCCGCCACCACCGGGCGCCGGCCGAGCAAGCGGAGGTCCATCAGCGGTGCCGCCGCCCGGCGCTGCCAGGCGGCGAAGGCGGCGTAGGCGGCGGCGGCGAAGGCGAACAGGGCGAGGGAGACGGGGTCGAGCCAGCCGTGGTCGCCGGCACGGATCAGGGCGTAGATGAGGGCGCCGGTCGCCGCGGCGACCAGAGCGGCGCCGACCACGTCGAGGAGCCGGCGGCCGCCCGGGGCAGGCGGGGCAGTATCCGGGCGAGCGCGACCAGGATCAAGAGGCCGACGGGGACGTTGACGAAGAAGACCCAGGCCCAGCCCGGCCCGGCCGTGATCAGCCCGCCCAGCAGTACGCCGAGGGCCGCGCCGCCGCCGCCGAGCGCCGACCAGATGCCCAGTGCCCGGTTGCGTTCGTCGCCGTCGAACAGCCGCACCACCACCGACAGCGCGGCGGGCGAGAGCAGCGCGGCGCCCGCCCCCTGGGCGATCCGGGCGGCCAGCAGCAGGGGCGCGCCGGTGGCCAGTCCGGCGGCCAGGGAGGCGGCGGTGAACACGGTGAGGCCGGCCAGGACGATCCGCTTGGCGCCGAACAGGTCGGCGGCCCGGCCGCCGAGCAGCATCAGGCTGCCGAAGGTGAGGGCGTACCCGCTGACCACCCAGGTCAGGGCGGCGCGGCCCAGGTCCAGTTCGGCGCCCATGTGGGGGAGCGCGATGGCCACCACGGTGATGTCGAGGATCAGCATCAGCTGGGCCAGCCCCAGCAGGCCCAGGACCGGCCAGCGCTGCGAATGGGGCGCTCCCGGTGCGTGTGTGCTGGTGGTTTCCGTGTCGCTCATGACGCTCACCCCTCACCGATAACCCATACAGTTGTGTTCAGGTTAGCCCCGCCTAGGATATAAGCCAAACAATGCTGTTCGATTTCTTCGGGTAGGCTGTGGGTCATGGGCAGTAGAAGCACCGCCAAGCGCGCCGACGCCCTGCGGAGCATCGACGCGATCGTCCAGGCCGCAGCCGAGTGCCTGGGGCGGAACCCGGAGGCGAGCCTCAGCGAGATCGCCCGCGCCGCGGGCGTGGGCCGGGTAACGCTGTACGCGTACTTCGCCTCCCGGGCGGAGGTCGTCGATGCGGCGATGAGCCGCGCCCTCGACCGGGGCAACCAGGCGCTGGACGCGGTCGATCTGACCGGGGATCCGCTCGTCGCGCTGGCGCGTTACGTCGAGGCCGGCTGGCATCTGGTGGATGAGGCGCGTGCTCTGCTCGTCGCCGCCCAGCGGGAGCTGCCCGCGGGGCGCATCCGCGAGCTGCACAACGGCCCCGCCGCCCGGGTGGAGACGCTGGTCGCCCGCGGCCGCGCCGAGGGGGTCTTCCGCACGGACCTGCCGATCGTGTGGCTGGTCAATGTCCTGCACGCGGTGATGCACAGCGCCACCGACGAGATCCGCGCCGGCCGTCTCACCTCCGACCGCGCCGCCGCCCACATCACCGCCACGGTGCTGGCCGCCTTCACCCCGCCGGGAAAGCCGGTGCCGGAACCCGGCGCGGGCGCGTGACACCGACAGTCCGGAGAAAACGCAGCGCACGGCAGCGGAAGCCACCGAGGGCGACGGCTGCTGACATATCGGCCGTGGGTGAGACGGTGCACATTCGGCGGATGGCTGCATCCGCCCGCTGCGGACCTCCCCGTACGATGAGTTTCATGACCGCCAGCACCCGTTCACACAGCCGCCCGGCCGGGCGGCTATTTGTGCTGCTGCTTTTGGCGGTGCTGGCCGGCGTGCTGGGCATGCACGGCCTGGCGCCGGGGGCGGTGGTGGCGGCGCAGCCGGGGGCCGGTCACGAGACGGTGATGGCCGCGGCGGACGGTGTGCCACACGCGGACGGGGGATGCGCGCCCACCGATGGCGGATCGGGCCACCTCGATCATGCCGACGCGACGTGTGCGGCCGCCGGGACCGCTTCGGCGTACACGCCGCCGACGCTGGCCGGCACGGTGCTGGACGCGCCCGCAGTCTCTGCCCCCAGGACGGCAATCCTCGGCTCATCCCATGTCGGGCGGGCCCCGCCCGACCTCTTCCAGCTGCAGCTCCTGCGGATATAGAGCGGCCCGCTCGGCACCCCTGTGCCCGGCGCTGCCCGGCGACGGGTGCCGTGCTCCCGCGCGCCCTCAAAAATCCGTGACACCGCGCGCCCTGACCGGCGCGCGTGAAGGAGTTGCACCACCATGATCCGCAAGCGTTCCCTCGCCCGCCGCACCGCCGCCGTCGCCGCCGCCGGTGCGGCAGCGCTCGTCCTGGCCGCCTGCGGCGGCAACGACGACGACGGCAGCTCGGCCGCCGGGCACGGCGGCCACAACGCCACCGCTTCCTCGTCCGCCTCGGCCCCGGCGTCGCAGGGGCAGCACAACGCGGCCGACGTGGCCTTCGCGAAGGGGATGATCCCCCACCACCGCCAGGCCGTCGAGATGGCCGACCTGGCCCCCGGCCGGGCTCAGTCACCGGAGGTGAAGAAGCTCGCCGCCGACATCAAGAAGGCCCAGGACCCGGAGATCAAGACGCTGTCCGGCTGGCTGACCTCCTGGGGCGAGGAGGTGCCCGCCGAGGGCGCCATGGACCACTCCATGCACGGCGGCATGGAGGGCATGATGACGGACGAGGAGATGACCGAGCTCGAGAACGCCTCGGGCCAGGCGTTCGACACCGCCTTCCTGGAGATGATGATCAAGCATCACGAGGGCGCGGTCGAGATGGCGAAGACCGAGCAGGCCGACGGTGCCTACGCCCCCGCCACAAAGATGGCCGACGCCATCATCGCCTCGCAGAGCGCGGAGATCGAGCAGATGAACGAGCTGCTCGGCAAGGACTGACCTGCGGCTGACAGCACGGGGCGGGCGCCAGGCAAGCGCGCCCGCCCCACTCGCCGCGCCCACCGCCTTTCTCCTCCAGCTTGGACACCACCATGACTTCCGTCCGCATACGGCGACGCGCCCGGCGCGCCGTGTACTTCCTGGCCGCCACGGGGCTGTTGCTGGCGGCCTGCTCCGCTCCCGCCACGGATCAGCACGCGGCCGTGCCCGATCCGGGGACCGGGCACCTGCACGGCCTGGGTGTCGACCCGGCCGACGGCGCCGTCTACGCCGCCGGCCACCACGGCGTCTTCCGCCTCGGCGGCGGCACGGCGGTCCGCGTCGCCGACCGCTACCAGGACACCATGGGCTTCACCGTCACCGGCCCCTCCACCTTCCTGGCCAGCGGCCACCCCGCCCCGGCCGACCCCGACGCCCGCTCCCCCACCTGGGCCTGATCCGCAGCACGGACGCCGGCCGGACGTGGCAGACGCTCTCCGCCGAGGGCCGCGCCGACTTCCACGCCCTCCAGCAGGCGGGCGGCACCCTCTACGGCTTCGACAGTCAGAGCGCAAAGGTGTGGGCCAGCACCGACGGCGGCCGCACCTGGGATGTACGCGCCGGCCTGCCGCTGCTCGACCTCGCCGCCCACGCCGACAGCCCCGCGACGGTGTGGGCGGCCACCGGCAAGGGCCTCGTCCACAGCACCGACGGCGCGCGCAGCTTCCGGGCCGTCCCCGGCGCCCCGGCCCTGGTGGCGGTCGACGAACCGGAGTCCGGGCTGCTGGTCGCCCTGGCCGCGGACGGCCGCGTGGTCACCAGCCGCGGCGGCCAGACATGGACCGAACAGGGCCGCCTGCCCACCGGCGGCGAGCCCGCCGTGCTCACCGCCGCAACCGCCCGGCATCTGCTGGCCGCCGACAGCACCGACGCCATCTACCAATCCACCGATGGCGGCCGCACCTGGACCGCGCTCCACCGGCCGTACAGCCAAGCGGAACGCCCCTGAAGGGAGATGGCCGGCCCATGAGACCCGCCGAGCCCGCAGCTGCGCTCACCCCCCATGGCCGGGGCGGTGCTGCGCAATGCATGCCGCCGGGCACGCCCCAACGACGCTGCCCGTACCGGCCGGTTCGGCCACCCTCACAGACGCGGGGCGCGGCGCAGGGGGTCGCTGAGTTCGGCGTACCTCTCCTCGGCCCGGGCGGGGCCGGTGCGGGCGGCATCGGTGACGCAGCCGCGTACGTGGTCGTCGAGGAGGCCGAGGGCGACTTCCTGCGGGGGCGCGGCCGGCGGCGCTGATCTGGGTGAGGACGTCGATGCAGGAGCGGTCGTCGGTGACCATGCGGGCGATGCCGCGTCTCTGGCCTTCGATCCTGTTCAGGCGGGCCAGACGGTCGGCGTGACCGGGCGCCTGGTGTGCCCGTGGGCGTGGCGTGCGGTGGCGGGAGCGGTGGCCATCGGGTTTCGCCCCCCTCCTGCGTGCCGCCGGTCGCGGGGGCGGTGCAGCGGTCCGGGGCGGCGTCGAGGGCGGCGGCGCAGTGGGCGACGAGGGCGAGACGACGGCGAAGAAAACGCCCAGCCGCACGCCGCGCCGCAGCGCCTGGCCGTCGAGGAAACCCGGCGCACTGTCCGGCCGGCGCCTGAGCGGACGGCGGGCGCGGCGGTTCTTGCCAGGCCGCCCGGGGGTACTCAGCCCGATGCTCGTCGGCATCGCCCTGGCGTTCTCGTCGGTCTTCGTCGTCGGTGACAGCCTGCGGCTGCACGGCTTCCGCGCCGCCCGGCATCCTCAAGCGGCCGTTCTTCCGCACGGCTGACCCGCTCCGGCACCGCCTTCACGGTGCCGGAGCGGGTCCCTGTGCGGGTCCCCGGTCACCAAGGCGGTGCTCAGACCCGGACGCCCCACATGAACGGCATGCCGCTGGTGCTGATCGGCTCATAGCGCACGACGGCGCCCGGCTTGGGGGCGTGGAGGATCTGCCCGTTGCCCGCGTAGAAGCCGACGTGGCTGAGGTCAGTGCGCATGAGGATGAGGTCGCCGGGTTTCAGCTCGCTCAGGGAATTGATCCGGGTGCCGATGTTGGCCTGGGCCTGGGAGGTGCGGGGGATGGAGATGCCCGCCTGGTTGAAGGCCCAGGAGGTCAGCCCGGAGCAGTCGAAGGAGTTCGGCCCGGTGGCGCCCCAGACGTAGGGCATGCCGACCCGGGACTTGGCCGCCTCGAAGGCGGAGGCCGCGCGCTGCGAGCCGCTGGCCTCGTTGCCCAGCTCGACCCGCGCGCTGGCACGGTTGGCCCGCTCCTCCTCGGCGGCGATCTTCGCGCGCTCCTTCGCCGTCAGCGTGTTGAGGAGCTTCTGGGCCTGGGCGAGCTTGCCCTGGATCTCCTGCTTCTTGTCCTTCAGCTCCTTGCGGGTGCTCCCGAGGTCCGCGAGCTTCTGCGAGGCCTCCTCGCGCTGCTGGGCGAGCGTGCGCTGCTTGGCCTGGATCTTCTTGAGCGTGCTGAGCTGCCGACTGCTGAGCTGGTCCAGGACGGCGGCCTTGTCCAGGTAGCTGTCGGGGTCGGAGGAGAGGAAGAGCTGCACGGAGGGGTCCACCCCGCCGCTGCGGTACTGCGCGGTGGCCAGCGACCCCAGGCCGTCCCGCAGTGTGTTGAGCTCGTCCTGGCCGCGGGCCACCGTGTCCTGCAGGTTGTCGACCTGCTTCTGCAGTTTGTCGTGCTTCTCTTTGGCGCCGTTGTACTTCTCGGTCGCCTGGGTGGCCTGCTCGTAGAGCCGGTCGACCTCCGCCTTCACCCCTTTCTTGTTGGGGTCCGGCAGGGGATCGGCCTGAGCCGACTGCGCGGTGAGGGCCACTACCGCCGCGGCGGTGGTAGTGAGCACGGTCGCACGGGCGCGGTTGGGCTGCTTGGGACGACGGTGGGACGCCACGGGGGCGAGCTCCTTCTTCCTCGGCCGCCTGCCGGACATGGGGCCCGGCTCCGCGTGACCTCCGCGGACTCGGCGGTACCCCCGCCGCCACCCCGGATGGGCGGCCGACCGTGCGAAGGCTCGGAGGCGGATATTACTCAGCTAATCAACTTAGCTGCAATCTGGTGGGTCACGGGGCAGTGGATCACCAGGCAACGCCAAAGAAGGAACTCCTCCCGGTGCAACTGCCTGTCAGGCAGGTGCCCAGGTCCACTTTTATCGCTAAACTGCTTAGCGGCCATGTGCCGGCCGTGGACCCGGCGGGACGACGGCCACGGCCGGCCGGGCCACTACGATGAACCCGTGCCGGTCCGGCACCGTCGGCAGTCCGGGGCGGAGGAACACGCGTGCGGCCACTGGGTGAGCTGGAGGCGGAGATCATGACCCGCCTGTGGGCCTGGGGGCGCCCGGCCACCGCGCGCGACCTCCTCGCGGACCTCACCAGGACCCGCCCCCTCGCCTACAGCACCGTCAAGACCGTCGCCGAGATCCTGTACCGCAAGGGCATGCTCCGGCGGCAGAAAGAAGGGCGGGCCTGGCGGTACGAGCCCACCTGCACCCGCCAGCAGTACACCGCGGCGCTGATGCGCGACGCGCTGGGCGACAACCCCGACCCCGCCGGCACACTCCTGAGCTTCGTCGAGCGGATGTCGCCGGACGAGGTGGAGGCGCTGCGCTCGGCCCTGCGGGCGGCACAGCGGAGGAACCAGACGTGACAGCGGCCCTGGTGCTCGCCGGCTACGCCCTCCTGATCGGTGCCATCGCCCCCACCGCGCTGGCCCGGGCCCGGTGGACCCACCAGGCCCCCCGGCTGGCGATCCTCACCTGGCACGGACTGATGGCGACGTTCGTCATCACCGTCGCACTGATCCTCTACCACGTCGCCCTGAGAGAGCCGCACGTCCACGACGGGCTGCTCGGCCTGCTCACCGCCTGCGGCCTGCTCCCCGGCGCCGCAGTCTTCGGCCCGGCGCCGCACACCGCCGCCGACCCTGCCGCCCTGCTGCCGACCCTCGCCGTGCTTCTCCCCGGCGGCTGGTTTCTGCGCACGGTCTGGCGCACCCGGCGCGCCCAGCGCCGCCACCTGGCCATGCTCGCCCTGGTGGGCCGCCCCTCCTTCGAGCACGATGCCGTCGTCGTCGACCACGACACCCCGGCCGTCTACTGCCTGCCCGGACGCTCCCGCCAGGTGGTCGTGACCGAAGGAGCGATCAAGACCCTCTCCCGCGAACAACTCCGGGCCGTGCTCGCACACGAGCGAGCCCATATCACCGGCCGGCACCACCTGTGCCACGCGGCCGCCGAGGCATTCGCACACGCCTTCCCGAAACTGCCGCTCGCCCGGCACGCCCGCGAGCAGACCGCCCTGCTGCTGGAGATGGCCGCGGACGACCAGGCACTGCGCTCCCACTCCCGGGAGACCCTGGCCACCGCGATGTGCGAGGTCGCGGCGGGCCAGACGCCCCGGGCGGCCTTCGGCGCAGGCGGGCCCAGCGCGGCCGTCCGGCTGCACCGCCTCCTCGCCCCGAAAGCCACGCCGCACCGTGCGACGCGGCTGGCAATCGTCGGCTGCTCCGTCGCCGCACCCCTGCTGCCGCTGCTCATCGCCTGCGGGCTGCTCGTGGGCTGACCGGGGCCGAGTTCCGTCGCCGCAGCTCCTCCCGCCCGACCCTCGCACGGGCACCGGGCCGGAGCCGGCCGGTTTCGAGCCGCCGCGGGGCCCGGGCGGCGGCTCCCGGTGCGCCCGTCAGCCACCCGCTGGTCCGGGCGCCGTGCCCCTATAGCCGCGCTTTCGTGTGTGGCTCCATGAGGACTGGGTACCGAGGACATCTCGTTCCACGCAGCGCTTTTCTGCCTGAGGAGGAACGGCCGTGTCTCACTCGGCGGACGCCCACCACCCCTCGCACCCTCCGGCCACTGCGGACAAGGAGCGCAGCACGGCGGTGCTGGACGTGCGCGGCATGGTGCGGGCGTCCCAGCAGAGCACGGTCGCCGCTGCGCTGGGACGGCGTCCGGGCGTGCTGGAGGTGGAGGCCAACCCGGTGGCGCAGTCGGCCACGGTGGTCTACGACCCGCGGCGCACCTCGCTGGCCGAGCTGCGCCGGTGGGTGACCGAGTGCGGCTACCACTGCGCGGGCCAGTCGGTGCCCGCCCACGTCTGCGACCCGATGGAGGAGCCCGATCCGCCCGGCGAGCACGCCGGACACGCGAGTCGTGGCACGGGGACGGCCGTGGCACCCGGCCGGCGGAACACGCCGGGCACGGCGCCGGGCCGGCCGAGCGCGTCGACCACGAACGGCCTGAGCGGCACGCGGAGCACGAGGGCCACGCCGGGCCAAAGGGAGAGCTCGCGCCGCACGAGGCGATGGGCCACGGCGGCCACGGCGGGATGTCCATGGCGGCGATGGTGGCCGACATGCGCAACCGCTTCCTGGTGGCGCTGGTCTTCTCCCTCCCCATCGTGCTCTGGTCGCCGATCGGCGAGGACGTGCTGGGCCTGCACGTGCCGGTGCCCTTCGGCCTGCGGCAGGACGTGTGGGCGCTGCTGCTGAGCCTGCCGGTGATCTTCTACTCGTGCACGATCTTCTTCGACGGCGCGGTGCGGGCCCTGCGCAACCGCACCCTGGACATGATGGTGCTGGTCGCGGTCGCCATCGGCGCCGGCTGGCTGTACTCCCTGGTCATCACCCTCACCGGGGGCGGGGAGGTCTTCTACGAGGCGGCCACCGTCCTGGCCGCCTTCGTGCTGCTCGGCCACTGGGTGGAGATGCGCGCCCGCGGCGGCGCCAACGACGCGGTGCGCACCCTGCTCGACCTGGCCCCGCCCAAGGCGCTGGTCGTCCGCGACGGGGAGCCGGTGGAGGTGCCCACCGCCGAGATCGCCGCCGGCGACCTGCTGCTGGTCCGCCCCGGCGCCAAGGTCGCCGTCGACGGCGTGGTCGAGGAGGGCGAGAGCGAGGTCGACGAGTCGATGGTCACCGGCGAGAGCCTGCCGGTGCACAAGGCACCCGGCGACCAGGTGGTGGGCGCGACCATCAACACCCACGGCACGCTGCGGGTCCGCGCCACCAAGGTCGGCTCCGACACCGCGCTGGCGCAGATCGTCAAACTCGTCCAGCAGGCCCAGAACTCCAAGGCCCCAGGCCAGCGGCTGGCGGACCGGGCCGCCTTCTGGCTGGTCTTCGTCGCCCTGATCGGCGGCGCGGCGACGCTGACCGTCTGGCTGCTGGCCACCGACCGCTCCTTCGGCACCGCGATGCTGTTCGCCATCACCGTCGTGGTGATCACCTGCCCGGACGCGCTGGGCCTGGCCACCCCGACCGCGATCATGGTGGGCACCGGCCTGGGCGCCAAGCGGGGCGTGCTGTTCAAGAACGCCGCCGCCCTGGAGACCGCCGCAAGCATCCACACCGTGGTGATGGACAAGACCGGCACCCTCACCCGGGGCGAACCCGAGGCCACCGACGTGCTCACCGCCGGGGGCCAGCAGGAGGACGAACTGCTGCGGCTGGTCGCCGCGGTGGAACGCGAGTCCGAGCACCCGCTGGCGGCAGCCATTGTCCGTCACGCCCAGGCGCGCTCGATGGCCCCGGCGAGCGCCCAGGAGTTCGTCAACGTTCCCGGCCACGGCGCGACCGCCGTCGTCGACGGGCACCGGGTCGCGGTCGGCAACCGCCGCCTGCTGGAGCGGGAGGGCGTCGAGCTCGGCCCGCTGGCCGCCCGCCGGGACGAGCTGGCCGCCGGCGGACGCACCGCCGTCATCGCCGCCGTCGACGGCCGGGCGGCGGGCCTGATCGGCCTCGCCGACGCACCCCGCCAGACCTCGGCCCAGGCGGTGGCCGAACTGCACGCCCTGGGCGTGGAGACCGTCATGCTCACCGGCGACAACCAGGCCACCGCCGAGCACATCGCCGCCCGGCTGGGCATCGACACCGCCATCGCCGAGGTCCTGCCCGGCGACAAGGCGGCCGAGATCGCCGAACTCCAGCGGGACGGCCGCAGGGTCGCCATGGTCGGCGACGGCGTCAACGACGCCCCGGCACTCGCCCAGGCCGACCTGGGCATCGCCATCGGCACCGGCACCGACGTCGCCATCGAGACCGCCGGCCTCGTCCTGATGCGCTCCGACCCCCTCGACGTCCCCACCGCCCTGCGCATCGGCCGCGGCACCCTGCGCAAGATGCGGCAGAACCTCGGCTGGGCCATCGGCTACAACGCCCTCGCCCTGCCGATCGCCGCGGGCGTCTTCGAACCCGCCCTCGGCCTGGTCCTCCGCCCCGAGATCGCCGCCCTGTCGATGTCCGGCTCCAGCGTCATCGTCGCCCTCAACGCCCTCGCCCTCAAACGCCTCCGCCTGCCCGAGACCCCGCCCCCGCCCGCCGCACCGCCGCAGAAGGCCCCGGCCCGCCCGGTCACCGCGGGGAGCCCCTTTGGCGGCGCACGGTGAGACGCGCCGCCGCCGACCGCAGTGCCGTCTGCACCCCGGGCCGCAGCGGCTGCTGCGCCCTTGTCACCGTGGCCGCCGGGCGAGTGCCGGCGCGGGGCCGAGTACCCGGCCCCTTGGCGGCCCCGGACGTGCCGCGCTCGCCCTTTAACGGCCGCGCCGAGCGGCGCGACGCGGCGCGACCGAGGATGACCAGCGAGAGCGCCGCCGATCTCGCCGACGCCCCACAGACGCGAGGAGGACACGGAGAATGACAACCCAAACCGCACCGGCCGCCCTCGACGCCGCCGCCCTGGCCAAGCTCGACACGTGGTGGCGGGCGGCCAACTACTTGTCGGTCGGGCAGATCTACCTGCTCGACAACCCGCTGCTGGCCGAGCCCTTGCGGCCTGAACACCTCAAAGCAAGGCTGCTCGGTCATTGGGGGACCACACCGGGCCTCAACTTCGTGTACGCCCACCTGAACCGGATCATCACCGCCCGCGACCGCGACATCATCTTCGTCATCGGGCCCGGACACGGCGGGCCGGCAGCAGTGGCGAGCGCGTGGCTCGACGGCACCTACAGCGAGATCTACCCCAGCGTCAGCCGCGATGCCCGCGGCATGAGGCGGCTGTTCCGCCAGTTCTCGTTCCCCGGGGGCATCCCCAGCCATGCCGCACCGGAGACCCCGGGGTCGATCAACGAGGGCGGCGAGCTGGGCTAGGGGCTTCACCCCGGATCGTGGACACCTTGGACACTGGACCTTGAGGGTCCAGAGGAAGAGATGTTCCCGATGGTGATGAAGGTGTACTCGGCGGAGTTCAAGGCGGATGCTGTCGCGCTGTACCTGTCGGACCCCAAGAACACGTTCGAGGGCGTGAGCAAGGACCTGGGAGTCAGCCGGGAGACGCTGCGGAACTGGGTGCGGGTCGAGCGCACCCGGCAGGGCCGCGCGGCGGCCGCGAGTCGCTCGCCGCGGGCGGTACAGGCCGTCGATGTACCCTCCGACGACGTGCTGAAAGAGGAGAACAAGCAGCTCAGGGCTCGGATCCGGGAGCTGGAGACCGAGCGGGAGATCCTGCGGAGGGCCGCGAAGTATTTCGCCGGCGAGACCAACTGGTGAGCCGTTTCCAGTTCGTTGATGATCATCGCGGCGCGTTCGGCGTCAAGCGGCTGTGCCGGGTCCTGGAGGTCTCCCGGTCCGGGTTCTACCGGTGGCTGAAGGGCGCCCCGGCCCGCATCGAGCGGGCGCGGTCCGACGCCCGCCTGGCCCGGCGGATCCGGGAGATCCACAAGGAGTCCGACGGTACCTACGGCGTCCCGCGGATCACGGCCGAGTTGTGGGACGCCGGGATCGAGGTGAACCACAAGCGGGTCGCGCGTGTGATGGCCCGGATCGGCCTGCAGGGCGTGCACCTGCGTAAGAAGGTTCGCACCACCGTCCCCGAGCCGTCCGCGACGCCGGTGCCCGATCTGCTGCGGCGTGACTTCACCGCGAGCGAGCCGAACACCAAGTACGTCGGCGACATCACTTACCTGCCCATCGGCGACGGCCAATTCCTGTATTTGGCAACGGTGTTGGACCTTTGCTCGAAACGGCTGGCGGGCTGGTCGATCGCCGACCACATGCGCACCGAGCTGGTCACCGATGCGCTCCGGGCTGCGGCCCGTACCCGCGGCGGAACCCTTGACGGGGCGATATTCCACAGCGACAACGGCGCCCAGTACGCGTCGAAGGAGTTCGCGGACGTGTGCCGCGAACTCGGCGTGACCAGATCACGTGGGGCGGTCGGAACCTCGGCGGACAACGCCGCCGCCGAATCCTTCAACGCAAGCCTGAAGCGGGAGACCCTGCAGAGAAGGAAACGCTGGTCAGGGGCGCGTGAGGCCCGCCTCGCGGTGTTTCGGTGGGTCACTCGTTACAACACAAGAAGGAGACACTCCGCACTCGGCCAGATCAGCCCGATCACCTACGAACAACGATCGATTACGCTGACCGCTGCCGCATAGCAAACGGTGTCCACGATCCGGGGTCAAGTCCCCTACTCCCTCTCCCACGCCTACGGCGCCGCATTCGACAACCCCGGCCTCGTGGCGGCGTGCGTGATCGGCGACGGCGAGGCCGAGACGGGGGCGCTGGCGGCCAGCTGGCACGCCACCAAGTTCCTCGACCCGGTGCATGACGGCGCGGTGCTGCCCGTGCTGCACCTCAACGGCTACAAGATCGCCAACCCGACGGTCCTGTCCCACATCCCCGAGGACGAGCTCACCAAGCTGCTCGAAGGCTACGGCCACACCGTGTACACCGTCGAGGGCGACGACCCCGAGGCGATGCACCAGCACATGGCCGCAACCCTCGACCGGGTCTTCGACCACATCGATGAGATCCAGGACACCGCCCGCCGGGGAGCCACCGGCCAGCGGCCCCGCTGGCCGGTGCTCGTGCTGCGCTCACCGAAGGGCTGGACCGGCCCGGCCGAGGTGGACGGCATGCGGGTCGAGGGGACATGGCGATCCCACCAAGTGCCCCTGGCCGAGGTGCGAACCAACCCCGATCACCTCGCCCAACTCGAGGCGTGGCTCCGCAGCTACCGGCCCACCGAGCTGTTCGACGCCGACGGCCGACCGATCCCGGCGATCAACGCGCTGGCCCCGGCCGGCGACCGCCGCATGAGCGCCAACCCCCACGCCAACGGCGGCCGCCTGCTCCGCCCCCTTGAGCTGCCCGACTGGCGCGGCTACGCGGCCGAGGTGCACGCCCCCCGGGGCGACCCGCACCGAACCCACCCGGCGTCTCGGCGAACTGCTCCGCGACGTCATGGCGGCCAACGCCGAGCCCCGCAACTTTCGGCTGTTCGGCCCGGACGAGACCGCGTCGAACCGCCTCGGCGCGGTGTACGAGGCGACCGACAAGGCGTGGACAGCGGAACTGTGGCCCGGCGAGGAGCGCCTGTCCCGCGGGGGGCGGGTGATGGAGGTGCTCAGCGAGCACCTGTGCCAGGGCTGGTTGGAGGGCTACCTGCTCACCGGCCGGCACGGCCTGTTCTCCTGCTACGAGGCGTTCATCCACATCGTCGACTCGATGTTCAACCAGCACGCCAAGTGGCTGAAGGTGTCACGGGACCTTGGCTGGCGCCCGCCGATCGCGTCGCTCAACTACCTGCTCACCTCTCACGTGTGGCGCCAGGACCACAACGGGTTCTCCCACCAGGACCCCGGGTTCATCGACCACGTCGTCAACAAGAAGGCCGACATCATCCGCGTCTACTTGCCGCCGGACACCAACACGCTGCTGTCGGTCGCCGACCACTGCCTGGCCAGCCGCGGCTATGTCAACGTGATCGTTGCCGGCAAGCAGCCCAGCCTCGACTGGCTCGACGCCGACGCCGCCGCCCTGCACTGCGCCCGGGGAGTAGGCGTGTGGGACTGGGCCAGCAGCGACCACGACGGTGACCCCGATGTGGTGCTGGCCTGCGCCGGCGACGTCCCCACCCTGGAGACCCTGGCCGCGGTCGACCTGTTGCGCCAGCACCTCCCGGAGCTCAAGGTGCGGCTGGTCAATGTGGTGGACCTGATGCGCCTGCAACCCCGGAGCGAGCACCCCCACGGGCTGACGGACCACGAGTTCGACACGCTGTTCACGGTCGACCGGCCGGTCGTCTTCGCCTACCACGGCTACCCGTGGCTCATCCACCGGCTGACCTACCGGCGCACCAACCACGACAACCTTCACGTGCGGGGCTACAAGGAGGAGGGCACCACCACCACGCCCTTCGACATGGTGATGCTCAACGACATGGACCGCTACCACCTGGTCATGGACGTCATCGACCGGGTGCCAGGGCTCGGCCAGCGGGCCGCAGGCGTCCGCCAGCGGATGGTGGACCAGCGGCTCATCGCCCGCGCCCACACCCGCGACCACGGCGAGGACATCCCAGAGGTGGCCGACTGGAGCTGGCCCGCCTGATGCAGCCGGCCGCAGGCCCCGGCCCCTACCGGGCGGCGATGAATGGGCCGAGCGGAGGCAGAGCCGGGGACGCGGGGCCGGCCGGCAGGCGGCGGACAGCGACGCGCCGGCCTCGAAGACACCACCACGGGGCTCACGCACCTACGAACACCCCGGACCGGCCGTGCCGCACCGCTACGCGGTCCGCGGCCCTGGTCGGCCGGCCGCCTGCCCTTTCGAGGGGTGCCTCCACCGTCTCCGCCGCGATGTCGCAGCCATGGGCTGCTGCCCTGGGCGGTCTCCGTGTGCTGGCGCTCACCGGAGGGGCGGGCGAGCACCGGCCCGGGTCCACGCCGCGGTGGCATGGGGTCTCGGGTTCTTGGGCGTGTCCGTCGGCGGCGACGCCAACCGTGCCGCGACCGCCGATGCCGACGTGTCCGGCGGGGCCGGTGGGCGGACACCGGTGGTCACGGCCGGCGAGGACCCCGGGATCGCCCTGAGGCGCGCCGGGCGCCCGGGGTCAGCGGGCTGCCGGGCGAATAGGCCGCGGGACGAGGGGCACGGTGCACGCCGCATGGTGCGGCCTGACCCCCGGAGCAGGCCCTGCAGCAGGCTCCGGAGGAGGCGCGGAAGGAGATCGCGGCCATGGAGGAGGAGTCGCGCCGCACGATGGCCGAGCTGCGCGAGGTGCCCGCGGGGAAGCAGTTCGACATCGAGTTCGCGCGGCGGATCATTTCCCACCACAACTCGGGGATCATCGAGCTCCTCGAGGCGCAGCCACGGGCCGACCATCCCCAGCTGAAGGTGGCGGCGACTACGGGGATCGTCAGCCAGGAGGCGCAGAGCGCGGACTTCCGCACCTGGCTGTCCGGACAGGCGCGGTGACGTACCGGACCGCGAGGAAACCGGGGGCGGGCCGGCGCCTTTCGTGCCGGGCCGCCCCTGATGCTGTCCGTGGAGTCCCGAGCAGACGGCTGCCGCGTAGAGCGTGCCGGGTGACGGGGGCGCCCCGCCCGGGCTAGTGGCTGCCGTCCGACATCGCCAGGCGCCGGGTGAAGGTCTTGCCGCCGTCCTCGGACTCGTAGACGCCGTCGGCGGTGGCGGTCAGAACATGGTCGGAGCCGACCGCGGTCAGGGCCTGGGGCTGCCCGCCGGGCACGGTGCCGGTTTTGATCCAGCTCTCGCCGCCGTCAGTGCTGCGGTGCAGCGCGCCGTCGAGGTCGATCCCGTACAGCTCGCCCTGCTCGGCCCAGGACAGGTAGGCCATGACCGGCCCGGCGCCGCCTGTGAAGGTCTTGCCGCCGTCGGTGCTCTGCGCGACGCCGTTCTCGGTGGTGGCCAGGACGGTGCCGGGGGCCTCGGGGCTGACGGCGATGTCCAGGGCGGCCAGTTCGGCGCGGTCCTCCCAGTTCTTGCCGTCCTTGCTGGCGCGCAGCAGTCCATTGGTGCTGTCGTAGCCGTAGATGGTGCCGTGCGCCCGCTCCAGGGCGTGGAAGTCGGCCTTGCCGGCGAGGGAGAGGGTCTGCCAGGTCTTCCCGGCGTCGGTGCTCTTGATCAGGCCGCGGTTGGCGTGGTCGTCGCTGCCCGCGGCGGGGTGGCCGCTGCCGAGGAAGGTGTCGGCCCCGGTGATGGTGAAGCCCATGTAGTCGGCGGTGTCCCCCATGCGTTTGGCCGATCCGTTGCCGTTCACGGCGATGACGCCGTGGTGGGTGGCGACGTAGAGCTTCCCGTCGCCGGGGTTGATGCCCAGACCGTGGACGTGGCTGATCTCGATGCCGGACGTGGGGGACTGCTCGGTGGAGGAACCTTCGGGGGTGTCCGAGTCGGCGGAGCAGCCGGTCAGGACGGCCGCCAGCAGGGTCGCCGCGGCGATCGTGGAACGGAAGCGGACAGACATCAAAGATCCTCGCGTTGGTGCGGTGTGAGACCGGCCGAGGTATGCCGGTACGGCCGGGTCGGGGCGGGTTCGCGTCTGAGGCCAACCTAAACGGCTCGTTGTCCGGGTTTGTGCGGAGGGTGCCGCAGACGGCCTGCTGGACCGCCGACACCGGACCCGTCCCGCCGTGGTGCCACTGCGGGAATCGGTGTCCCGCCCTCGTCGAGCTGCTCAGTTCGGCGACGAGGGCATTGGCCTTGGCCCGTACCGCCTGGTGGTTCTCCGCTGCCCCGATGGCCCTCGCTGCCTCGCCGAGCATCCGGAGCAGCACCTGTGTAACCGAGGCTCGGCCGGAGCCGGGTCTCGTCCGCCTCGGCGAGTTTCCGCGGCACCCGCCGCGTCCCCACCCTCGTCCTGGCCGGCGGCACCGCCCTCGTCGAGCCCATCGACGACCAGCTCCGCGACCACCTCACCACCGCGAACGAAGCCGAACAGAAGAGCGCACACAAGGGAGGGACGCCGTGAAGGCCGCTTTGACCGTCGCCGACCTGCGCCGCGTGGCGAACCATCCGGCCACTCGCTGCCTACTGGCCTGCCTGTTCACCGCCATGGCGCGCCGGGCGCAGCACCCGCCCCGAACCCCTGCCCGGAAGAAGCCTGCTCGTCCCGACGGTTTCCCGCACGGCCACGGGGTGGACCGCCGCAACGCTTCCGTCGCGGCAGCCCACCCCCACTGCCGAACCGGGGACCAGCAAGAGATCAGCCCAGGGTGGCGAGGAGTTCGTTGCAGGCCTGCTCGCAGCGGCGGCACGCCTCGGCGCAGATCCGGCAGTGCTCGTGCATGTCGGCGTGGCGCTCGCACTCCTCCGCACAGGACTTGCAGACCATGGCGCAGGCCTGGAGCTGGGCGCGGGTGATGTTGGCGTCGTAGCCGGTGTGCCGGGAGAGGATCTTGCCGGTGACCTCGCAGATGTCCGAGCAGTCCAGGTCGGTGCGGATGCACTTGCGCAACTCGGCGATCATGTCCTCGGACAGGCAGGCGTCCGCGCAGGCCGTGCAGGCCTGCGCGCAGTCGAAGCACGCGGCGATGCAGCGCTCCAGTGCCTCGCGGTTGACGCCGCCGAGGTCGGCCGGGTAGGTCCGCAGCATGTCCCTGACCATCGTGGTCATGGTGATCATCCTCTCCGTGTGTTTTCTCTTTCTCTGCCGGCGCGGGCCCGGGGCCGCGCCGTGGTTGTGGCAGGTAACCCTGACAGGGCCACTGCAAACCGACGGCCACCCCGCTTCGGCGGCGGATACGGCCGTCCCCGGGCTCCGGGAACCGGGACGGGCCAGTGGCGATGGGCGTGGACGGCCGCATGGCCGCAGCCGTGGGCGATCGGACAGCGGTTGGTCGGCACCCAGCGAGCACGAGGGCCACAGGCGGAGCGAAGGCCAGGACGCCCCGGAACAGCCGACCGGCCGGGCCTGCTGCACCATCTCGGGGAGTTGGCGAGCATGGTGGCGTTCTCGACGACCTCCGTATCAGGGCCGGGCGGTGTCCGCGGCAGCCGGAAGCGAGGCGTCCGCAGCCGTTCCAGCAGGCTCCTGCCCGCCTCCCGGCGGTGCCGGACGCGGCGGCGACCATCACAGCCGGCAGCAGGCGCAGGGTGTCGGCCCCGATGTGCCGCTTGCGGCCGTGGACCTTCTTCCCGCCGCCCCACCCGCGTGATGCGGACGGCGTCGACGGGGCGGGCCTTCCCGTGCAGCCGGTCGTGCAACTCGGTGACCAGGCCCCTGTCCCATCGGCGCCGGTGGACGGCGTGGACGCGATCCCGCCGGGGAGTCCGCGGGCACCGCCCGCCACGTGATGCCGCCCGCGGCCGGGGGACAGGCCCCGACTTCTCCCGGCACAACCAGGGCCGGTCCCGGCGGGTCTACCCCGCCGGGGTATCCTCCGGGCAGAAAGCCGCAAAAAGGGAGGCACGTGGTGAGGACGGGGAGGCAGAGGTGCGTGGCCTGGGCCGTCCGTCTGGCCCTGTTGTCCGCCGTCCTGTTCGGTGTGGTCACGATGCACTCCTTCGGCCACCCCACCCAGCAGACCCCCTCGCACAGCTCCGTGTCTTCCGCCGAGCCGGTGTCCGACATCTCCGCCGGCCACGTCGCCCAGGCGACATCGAACACCTCCGCCGGCATGCCGACAGCGGGTGACCCGGCCCCCGGCATGGTGCTGGACCCGCTGTCGGTGTGCCTGGCGGTGCTCGCCGGGTGGACCGTCGCCCTGCTGACCGCCGCATGCCTCTCGCGCCGGGCCGCCGACCGTCTGGGCGCTGCCCGCACGCGCCTCCTGCGCGCCCTGTGGCCGGTACCTCCTCCCGGAGGCCGGATACTCCTCGCCCGGTTGTCGGTACTGCGCCTGTAGGAGCGCGCCCCGCCGCTCCCCATCAAGGGCGGCCTCCGCGTCCTCCTCACGCATCGACATCGACACGAGGTGCACTCACCCATGCGCACAACCACCCGCCGCGCCGTGCTCGGCACGGGAATCGCCATTGCCGGCAGCGGCCTGCTCACCGCCTGCAGCGGCTCCTCCAACCACGCCGGCCGCGACACCAAGCCCTCGTCCGCGCCCGGGGGCGACTACGTCTCGCCAAACGACCGGGAGGTCGCCGACGCCGAGGCCAAGCGCAACCCCGGCCCCGAACGGAAGGTGAAGCTCACCGCGGCCCGCACCCGGCTCGACCTGGGCGGCCGCACGGTCAGCACCTGGGCCTACGGCGACCGGCTGCCGGGGCGGGAGGTCCGCGTCACCGCCGGGGACACCCTCGCCCTCACCCTCGCCAACCACCTGCCCGAGCCGACCTCCGTGCACTGGCACGGGCTGGCGCTGCGCAACGACATGGACGGCGTACCCGACCTGACCCAGCGGCCGATCAAGGCCGGGGCCTCCTTCGAGTACCGCTTCGCCGTCCCGCACCCGGGCACCCACTGGTTCCACCCGCACTCCGGAGTGCAGCAGGACCGCGGGTTGTACGCGCCGCTGATCGTGGAGGACCCCAGGGAGCCGCTGCGGTACGACAAGGAGTGGGTCGTCGTCCTGGACGACTGGGTCGACGGGGTGGACGGCAGCACCCCGGACGCCGTGCTCGCCGAGCTCAGCCAGGGCATGGGCGACATGGACCACGGCGGCCATGACAGCCACGGCACGAGCGGTATGTCGGCATCCGGCGAGAAGTCGCCGTCCCCCGGAGCTTCCGGCCCGTCTCGGATGCTGATGGGCTCGCACAGCGATCTGCTGGGAGAGGACGCGGGCGATGTCGCATACCCCTACTACCTGGTCAACGGCCGTACCGCCGAGGCTCCGGAAAGCTTCCGAGCCAAGCCCGGCGACCGCATCCGGATCCGGATCGTCAACGCGGGCGGCGACACGGCGTTCCGGGTCGCGCTCGGCGGCCACGAGATGACCGTGACGCACACCGACGGCTTCCCCATCGAGCACGCGACGACGGACGCGCTGCTGCTCGGCATGGGCGAGCGCTACGACGTCCTGGTCACCGCCCGGGACGGCGTCTTCCCGCTGGTCGCCCTCGCCGAGGGCAAGAAGAAGACGGCGATGGCACTGCTGCGCACCGGCGGCGGCTCCGCACCGAAGCCGTCCGTCCGCCCGGCCGAGCTGTCCGGGAAGGTACTCACGGCCGACCGGCTCAAGGCCGACAAAAGCGTGCGCCTGTCCGAGCGCAAGCCGGACCGGACGGTGAAACTGCGCCTGACGGGTGGCATGGCGAAGTACGACTGGGGCTTCGACGGCAAGAGGTACGACCCCTCGCAGCGCCACCCGGTCCGCGCCGGCGAGCGGGTCCGCCTGGTCTTCACCAACACCACGACGATGTGGCACCCCGTCCACCTGCACGGCCACACATTCGCCCTCGCAGGCGGCGGCCCCCGCAAGGACACCGCCATCGTCCTGCCGGACGAGACCCTCACCGTCGACTTCGACGCGGACAACCCCGGCCTGTGGATGGTCCACTGCCACAACGTCTACCACGCCGAGGCAGGCATGATGACCGTCCTCGGCTACCGAAGGTAGCGACGCCCCGGACGGAATGCTGCACGCACCCACCCACCCACCAGCACCAGCACCTGCCCGGCCCGGCTGCGTCACGTCACCTCGGTGCCAACCCACCACTACGAGGTGGCGATTGTCGTGCCGGGCCTTCAACGGTTCTGGCTGTACCGGACCACCCCGCTGCAGTGACCGTCCGCTTCCCCGTTTCCCACCAGATCTGCACAGGTGCCTGTCATGCCGAATTTCCCACTCACTTCCGGCTGTCCCGGCATACCGCGGCGCGCCGCCGTTGCCGCCCCGGCGGCCGCATCGCCCGACCACCAGCGCCTGACGCACCCGGCGGTGGAAGACCGCACGGCGGCGCCGGAGAACCGGGGCGAGACGCTGACCGGCAAGCCGATCAATCTCGCCGACCACCGCGGCAAGACCCTGGCGACCAACGTGCGGGGCTCGTGGTGCGCGGCCGAAGCCCCGCACCCGCGGAAGGTCTCCGAAGACCTGCGCGATCAGGACACGGCCTTCCTCAAAACCAACACCCACGACGCCACCAAGGACGTCGCCCACCGGTTCAAGGACACCTACGGCCTCACCTGCCCCAGCCTGGGGGACCGCAACGGGCGGCAGCTGCCGAAGGTCAAGGGCACCCTGCCTCCCCCCGCCACCCCCACCACGCTGGTGATCGACCACCCGGGCCGCGTTGCGGCCCGGAGGCTGCAGGGCCTGTCGGAGACGGAGCTGCGCTCGCTGACCGACCCCGTCCTCAAGGAAGGCTGAGGCATGCTGTTGGCCCTCGATCTCAACGGCACCGTGCTGACCGGCTCGGTGCTGCTGGCCATCCCGATCGCCGCGCTGGCCGGGCTGGTGTCCTTCTTCTCCCCCTGCGTGCTGCCGCTGGTGCCCGGCTACCTGTCCTACGTCACCGGCATGACCGGGGCAGATCTCGCCGAGGCCCGGCGCGGCCGCATCCTGGTCGGTACGCTGCTGTTCCTGGCCGGGTTCACCGGCGTGTTCGTCTCCTTCGGCGCCGCCTTCGGCTACGCCGGGAACGCCCTGCTGGAACACCAGGACCTTCTCATCCGGGCGCTGGGCGCGGTGACCATCGTGATGGGCCTGGCCTTCATGGGCGTCATACCGTGGCTGACCCGGCGCGAGTTCCGCATTCACACCAGGCCGGCTGCCGGGCTGGTGGGCGCGCCGATGCTGGGGGTGCTGTTCGGGCTGGGCTGGACCCCGTGCATCGGCCCGACCCTGGCCGCCGTGCAAGTGTTGGCGTTCAGCGAGGCAAGCGCCGAGCGTGGGGCGCTTTTGACAGTGGCTTACTGCCTGGGGCTGGGCGTGCCGTTTCTGGCGGCGGGGCTGGCCTTCCGCAAGGCGATGGGCGTCTTTGCCTGGGTCAAGGCCCACTACCGGTGGGTCATGTGGGCTGGCGGCGGCATGATGGTCGCCACCGGTGTGCTGATGGTCACCGGCGTCTGGAGCTACTTCATCAGCTATATGCAGTCCTGGACGGCCGACTACACCATCGGCATCTGAACCCACCGGGTGCGCCGGTACCACCGCAGCCGTTCCCCGCCCGATCGACGTGAAGGACCGTGATCGATGTGAAGGATCGTGAAGGTGACTGAGTCTCTTTCATCCTGTGCCGCAGGAGTGAAACGAGCTGGTCAACAGGGACGGTGACGAGGCAGGGCCCCTCATCGTTGACGTGGTGATTCCCCTCAGCCCGTCGGCGACCAGAGGGGTCCTGTTGGTTCCGTACCCTGCCATGCTCGGCGTCCCCCACGAGCTGGTCGAGCACGTCTCCTGGCTCCTCTACGCACGAAGGCGTGCACCGCGTTCCCCGTGGCGATGACTCCCTCCTCGCCCACCACAGGAGACCCGGCTCCCTACCCCGACAGCCTCCTGCACCCTTGTGCGGGGCCTCCAAGGCGTTTCCAGTACGCTCGGCCACCTGATCGCGGTCGGCGTCGTTGGCGATCAGCGCGAGGGCCCGCTCCACCAGCACCGCCGACTCCTCACTTTCCTCCTCATGTGCTTGAGCCACGCCCGGAGGGAACAGTGGGAAAGAGGGCCGCAACCGGAAATGCCACGGGGGTGCGGGCGGCGACGCGTACCAGCACCCCGGACCGGTGGAGTCCATGCGCAGGGCGATCGTCTTTTATGGCCTTTGAGCAGGTGACGCCGCTTTGACCAGCACGTGCCGAGTATGGGTCGGCCCCTGAGGGTTCTCGATCGCTGACCCGCCGAGCCCGCAGGCGCTTCGCCCACAGGGACGGGGCCGTTTCTGTGCGTCCGCACTTCGCTGCCGCCAGGCCACTGCGGCCGCCCTGCGCGTGGGCGTGGAGCGTTGGCCATTCTTGGGCCGGTTCGGCAACCTTCACAGCCGCAGGGCACGGCGCAGGGTGTCGGTGAGTTCGGCGTGCTTCTCCTCGGCCTGGGCGGGGCCGGTGCGGGCGGCGGTGGTGACGCAGCCGCGTACGTGGTCGTCGAGGAGGCCGAGGGCTACTTGCTGAAGGGCTCGGGTGGCGGCGCTGATCTGGGTGAGGACGTCGATGCAGGAGCGGTCGTCGGTGACCATGCGGGCGATGCCGCGGACCTGGCCCTCGATCTTGTTCAGACGGGCCAGGCGGTCGGCCTTGTGGTCGGCGTATCCCGGTACCGGGATGTGCTCGTGTTCGTGGTGTGGGGTGGCGGTGGTCATCGCATGTCGTCTCCCTCGCTCGTGCCGCCGGTCGTGGGGGCGGTGTAGCGGTCCGGGGCGGCGTCGAAGGTGGTGGCGCAGTGGGCGGAGCAGAAGGCGTAGGTGCCGTGCTCGGTGTGCCGGTACTCGGCGGCGGTTGCCTTGGCCAGTTGCATGCCGCAGACCGGGTCCGTGACCGTGCTGTCGCTGTCGTTCTGGGAGGCGGGGTGGTGGTGCCCGTGGTCTGCTGTGGTTGCCGTGCTGTCGGCTCGGGCGCGGTCGGCGGCGGACTCGACACGGGGCTGCACACGCGCCGGGTGGGCATCGGGTAGCGGTTGGGGGTGCCAGCGGCGCAGCCGGGAGGCGTTGGTGACGACCGACAGCGAGCTGAGTGCCATGGCCGCGGCGGCGATGACCGGGCTGAGGCGGATGCCCCACAGCGGATACAGGGCCCCGGCGGCGAGGGGGACGCCGACGGCGTTGTAGACCAGGGCGAAGAACAGGTTCTGCCGGATGTTGCGCATCGTGGCCCGCGACAGCCGGATCGCGGTCACGACACCGCCGAGCGAGCCGGAGATCAGGGTGATGTCGGCGGCCTCGATGGCCACGTCGGTGCCGGTGCCGATGGCCAGGCCGACGTCGGCGGCGGCCAGCGCGGGCGCGTCGTTGATGCCGTCGCCGACCATGCCCACGGTGCGGCCCTCGCCCTGCAGACGCCGGATCTCATCCGCCTTGTGCTCGGGCAGCACCTCGGCCAGCACCCGGGTAACGCCCACCTGGGCGGCGATGGCGGCGGCGGTGCGGGCGTTGTCGCCGGTGAGCATCACGACCTCGACGCCGAGCCGCTGGAGGGCGGCGATGGCGGCGGCAGAGTCGTGCTTGACGGTGTCGGCGACGGCGAGCACGCCGGCGGGCCGCCCGTCCACTGCGGCCAGGACGGGGGTCTTGCCCTCGGCGGCCAGGGCGGCCGCGACGGAGGTCAGGGCGGTGGTGTCGATGCCGACGTCACCCAGCAGCCGGGCGGTGCCCACCAGGACGGCGCGCCCGGCGACGGTGGCCTGAACGCCCTTGCCGGTGACCGAGTCGAAGCCCGTCGCGGTGAGCGGGTTGAGGCCGCGGTCGCGGACGCCGGCGGTGATGGCCTGCGCGAGCGGGTGCTCGCTGTCGGCCTCGGCTCCCGCCACCAGCTGCAGCAGCACGGTCTCGTCGAATCCGCCGAGGGGTTGGACGTCGGTCAGGACGGGCTTTCCCTCGGTGACGGTGCCGGTCTTGTCCAGCACGACGGTGTCCAGCTGGTGCGCGGTCTCCAGGGCTTCGGCGGAGCGGATCAGGATGCCGGCCTGAGCGCCCTTGCCCGTGCCGACCATCACCGACAGCGGCGTGGCCAGACCCAGGGCGCACGGGCAGGCGATGATCAGCACCGCGACCGCGGACACCAGCGCCAGGGTCAGCGCGGGGGACGGGCCGAGGGTGAACCAGACGGCGAAGGTGCCGATCGCGATGGCGATCACCGCCGGCACGAAGTACGCCGACACGGCGTCGGCGAGCCGCTGGATGGGGGCCTTCGACGCCTGGGCCTGCTGCACCAGGCGGATGATCTGGGCCAGCATGGTGTCCGCGCCGACCTTGTCCGCCCGTACCCGCAAGCTGCCGGTGCCGTTGACGGTGGCCCCGATGACCGTGGCCCCGGCGTGCTTGGTGACCGGCATCGGCTCGCCGGTGACCATCGACTCGTCCACCGCGGAGGAGCCGGAGAGAACTTCGGCGTCGACGGGAATCTTCTCCCCGGGTCGGATGACGAGTTCGTCGCCCACCCTCACGTCTTCGACCGGGATCTCGCTCTCGGTGCCGTCCCGCACGACGCGGGCGGTGCGGGCCTGCAAGCCCAGCAGGGCCCGGATGGCCTCGCCGGTGCCGGCCTTCGCCCGGGCCTCCAGCAGCCGCCCGAGCAGGATCAGGGTCAGGATGACGCCGACGGCCTCGAAGTACACCTCTCGCACGTCCTGGGGCAGCAGACCGGGGGCCAGGGTGACCAGCAGGCTGTAGCCGTAGGCCGCAGACGTGCCCAGGGTGATCAGGGAGTTCATGTCCGCGGCCCGGTGGCGCAGCGTCAGCCAGCCCGTCGCGTGGATCGGCCGGCCGGTGTAGGACATCACCGGCGTGATCAGGGCCAGCTGCAGCCAGTGGTTCAGCATCCAACCGGGCACCCAGTCGGCGCCGAACAGTTCGTGCGCCATCACCGCGAACAGCACCGGGGCGGTGAGCACCGCGCCGAGCAGTACGCGTCGGGTGAGGTCCCTGATCTCCGCTTGCCGCTCGGCGGCGTCCGCGGCCTCCGCCTCGGCCGCCGTTTGCTCCTCACCCGCCGGCGGCCCGCCGGCCGAAGCAGCAGGGGCAGGAAGAGGAGCGGCCGTGGCGCTGGCGCCGTCCGGGGTGGGCGGTGGCGGTGCGGAGCCTTCTGCGGGTTCGACCAGCAGCGTGCCGTGGATCATGTTCATGCCGCAGGCGAAGCCGAACGAGCCCGGCCGGTCCGGGTTCAGCCGCACGGTGGTGCGGGTGTGCGCGGGCAGGCCCGCGCCGACCTTGAGATCGGGGAAGACCACGCGGGAGGTGCACTCGCCGGCCTCCTGCCGGTCGAACACCAACTCCACCGGAGCACCTTGCCGGACTTGGATCACATTGGGGCTGTAGCCGCCCCGCACCGTCACCTCCACCCGCTGCACCCCGCCTTCCAGCCGGGCGGCACCGGCACGGCGCGGTCCGAAGAAGTACCAGCCCAGCGCGCCGATCAGCACGGCCGTGGCCAGGACGACGACGATTTCGAGGGCACCCATGAACTTCTCGCCTCCCTCGGCGGATCACTCTCCAGCCTGTGCCCAGGTACCCCTACGAGGTAGGGGCTGAACGGCCCACTGGTCCTGGGCCATCCGGCCCCAGACCCTCACCCCGGCCGGAGAGACGATGCAGAGGTAAGGCAATGAAGTGTCTGGGCGCCCGTCCGCGCCCCGGTCACCAGAAACGGCCGAAGCAGGTGAGTGGCGATGATGTTCTGGTACGACCACGACGTCAGCGGATGGGGCTGGTTCGCGATGTCGGCCGGCATGATCCTGTTCTGGGCGTTGATCATTACAGTCGCCGTGCTGCTCTTCCGCGCCCTCGACCGGCCCCACGAACACACCCACACCCCGCTCGCGCCTGCGCCGGAGGACATCCTCCGTGAGCGGCTGGCCCGTGGGGAGATCGACGAGGAGGAGTACCGGCGCCGCCTGAACGCCCTGCACACCGGCTCTCCCCGCAAACCCTGACCAATCCCGGCCGCATTCGATGGCGGCCTCTGCCCTCCGCCGAAGGAGGCCCGTGATGAACGACAGGCGCAACTACGGGATGTACGCGCTGGCCGCCGCGATCGTCGTCGTCGGCGCCCTGATCGTCGGCGCGTCGCTGGAAAGCCTGGTCTGGCTCGCCCTCGTGGCAGCGTGCCCGCTGATGATGTTCTTCATGATGCGCGGCATGCACGGCCAGGGCATGCACGGCGGTCACGATGACCGTCCTGCGGACCGCGATGCGGACCCTTCCCCAAGCTCTTCGAGCAGGGGAGACCCCATGCGCAAGCACGATCACCATTCCGGGCCCGGCCGGGCCTGACCGCCCGGGCCCCGGGAAGGGGGCGAGTGCCATGGCAGCCGTCATCGCCTCGCTGGCCGGGGCACTGATCCTGGCCATCATCGGCTACGACATCGCCCGCCTGGTCACGCCGCAGGAGCCGCGGCGTCCGCCGCTGGCCCGCCTGCGCGGACGGCGTGCCGCCCTGGAGGAAGCGGAACGGTGGCTGGTGGGCCTGCGGCTCCACGAGCGCATCGACACGGCCACCTACCAGCGCCGCATGAGCGGCATCGCCCGCGGACAGCGCCGCACCCCTGCCCGCCCGATCGACCGCGCGGGAGGACGTCATGGCTGACGCCGCATACGGCCTGTGGCCGCTGGTGGTTCTCAACACTCTGCTGTTCATCGTGTTCGCCAGCACCACGCCCCCGCCGGGCCCCCACGCCGCATCCGGGCAGCAGCGGCAGCCGTCGCGCACGGCCGGCTCCACCACTCCCACACCGGGAGGAGCCGATGACCGGGGGGATTCCCGTGGCCCCGCAGGCCGTGATCGTCCGCGGCACCCTCGCCATGCTGCTGCTCGCCGCGCTTGCCCGGGCAGAGCGCCACCGCCGACCACGCCGACCCGGCCGGAGGTGACCGAGATGGCCGCTGCCGGCCTGCTGACCTGGCTTCTTCTCGCGCTCCAGGTCCTGACCACTGCCGCCGGTGGGGGCTCCTCGCCCGGCGCGGTAAACGCGACGCCCCGTGCCTGGGCCGCAGCATTCGCCGCACTGCCCCCGCTCTCCTGATCGCCGGGGTACTTGCCCCTTCCCGCCCTGCTCGCCACCGACGCACCCGCTGGTGCCTTGGGGCTGTGGGGTGCCGGCGACATCGCCGCAGCCCTCGTCTACGCCTCCGCCGATACACTCCGCGACACCCGCGCCGCCCAGAGCGCGGATCCGGCCGGGAGGATCCCGTGGCCAGCCCGAGGCACGCACCGGCCCGGGGCGGGTGGAGCTGCCGGGCCGGGAGTGTGCCCGGACAATGGAAGAACCATGGTCGGGGCTGTGACCTGCGGTGGCAGGCGCCGTCGCGCACGTGCCCGCAAACGGCCCGGCCGGTCTCTCCCGCGTCACCCAGAATCCGAGAGGCGAGAGGAAGGCGGTCGTCATGACCAGCATCACTCACCGTATCGCCGCCCTGTTCCGGATCAAGGCCAACAAGGCACTGGACCGGGCCGAGGACCCGCGGGAGGTCCTGGACTACTCCTACGAGCAGCAGCTGCAGATGCTGCAGAAGGTACGCCGCGGGGTGGCCGATGTGGCGACCAGCCGCAAGCGCGTCGAACTGCAGGTGAACCAGTTGCGGCAGTCCACGGGCAAGCTGCAGGACCAGGCACAGCAGGCGCTCGCGGCCGGCCGGGAGGACCTGGCCCGCGAGGCGCTCACCCGCCGGACGGCCGTCGCCTCGCAGATCACCGATCTGCAGGATCAGTAGACGTCGTTGCAGGCGCAGGAGGAGAAGCTGACCCTGGCCGCACAGCGCCTGCAGGCGAAGGTCGACTCGTTCCGTACCCGCAAGGAGACGATCAAGGCCACCTACACCGCGGCCGAGGCCCAGACCCGCATCACCGAGGCCGTCACCGGCATCGGCGAGGAGCTGGGCGACGTCGGCCTGGCCATGCAGCGGGCCCAGGACAAGACCGAGCAGATGCAGGCCCGCGCCGGTGCACTCGATGAGCTGATCGCCTCCGGGGCGCTGGAGGACGCCACTCTGCCGGCCGGGCGAGACGACATCCAGGCCGAGCTCGAGCGCGTGAGCGCGGGTCAGGACGTGGAGATCGAGCTGGCCCGGATGAAGGCACAACTGCCCGCCGCTCCCGCCCCGGCGGCCGTGGAGGGCCCTGACGCCCCGAAGAACCCGTCGGACCGGGAGGCGACGTCATGATCATGCGGATTCTCGGCGAGGGGCAGTACGAGATCGCCGACGAGCACCTGGACCGGCTCAACGAGCTGGACTCCGCGCTGCAGTCGGCCGCCGACGCGGGCGACGAGGCGGCGTTCACCTCTGCCCTGTCGGCCCTGCTGGACGCGGTACGCAGCCTGGGCACCCCGCTGCCGGACGAGGAGATCACGCCGTCCGACCTGGTGCTGCCCGACGAGGGCACCAGCCTCACGCAGGTGCGGCAACTGCTGTCCGACGAGGGCTTGATCCCGGGGTGAGGACGCGATGCGCAGCCGCTTTGAGCCCGATCGGCAGCTGACCACCCGCATGGCGGTCACCATGTTCCTGCTCGGGCTGGTGTACGTGGCATTCATCGCCGCGCTGATCGTGCTGCTCAAGTCCACAGTCCTGGTGGTCGTCATCGCCGCCGGGCTGCTGGCTGCGCAGTACTGGTATTCGGATCGGATCGCCCTCTACGCGATGCACGGCCGCCTCGTCACAGCTGAGGAACAACCTCAACTGCACGGCGTCATCGACCGGCTGTGCGCCGCCGCGGACATGCCCAAACCCCGGGTGGCCATCTCCGAGATGGACCTGCCCAACGCGTTCGCCACCGGCCGCAACGCCGACCACGCCGTCGTCTGCGTCACCACCGGACTGCAGCGCTGCCTGACGACCGAGGAGCTCGAAGGCGTCCTCGCCCACGAGCTCTCCCATGTCGCGCACCGCGACGTGGCGGTGATCACCATCGCCTCGTTCCTGGGCGTGATCGCTGGCCTCGTCGTCCGCTTCGCCTTCTACTCCCAGCTGTTCGGCGGACGCCAGCGCGACCAGAACACCGCCCTCGCACTCGCAGCAGTCATGGCGGTCTCCGCCCTCGTCTACGCGCTCAGTTTCCTGCTCATCCGCGCGCTCTCGCGCTACCGCGAACTGGCCGCCGACCGCGCCGCAGCCATGCTGACCGCAAAGCCCTCCGCTCTGGCCTCGGCTCTCACCAAGGTCAGTGGCGACATCGCCCGGATCCCCACCCAGGACCTGCGCACCGCCCAGGCGTTCAACGCGTTCTTCTTCACCCCCGCCCTCGGCCCCGGCACCGCGGTGGCCAACCTGTTCTCCACCCACCCCAGCCTGGAACGCCGCCTGGAGGCCCTCGCGGAGATCTCCGCCGAGCTGGGCGAACCGGGCAGCCGGACGCCATGAGAAGGAGCTGAGACCCCGTGGGTTTCCTGGACTCCCTGCTCGGCCGGTCCAAGCCGGTCAAGCCCGACCTGGACCAGCTCTTCGGCCTGCCCTCCGCGGCGATCACCCTCCAGGCGGCCATCGGCTTCACCCCGACCGGTGCGGGCTCGGTGTGCTTCGCCTCCATCGAGGGCGGGGCCTTTGCGCAAGTCCAGCAGGAGGCACGGGCGCTGCTGGACGCGGACTCCGAACGGACGGGTGTGCCCGTGGAGTTCGGCCGTGACGACTACGGATACTCATGGCTGCTCTCTCGCCGCGATCCCGACAGCCTGCCCGCGCTGGCCGGCGATCTGCACGCGGTGAACACCGCCCTGCAGGACAGCGGCTTCGGACCACAACTCCTGTGCTCCCTGGTCTCCTTCCGCGACGCCGAGCTGCGCCCCATGGCGATGGTCTACCTCTACAAGCGCGGCACCTTCTACCCCTTCGCTCCGCTGCCCGGCGAGAAACGCGACAACCCGCTGGAATTCCAGGTCAAGGCAGCGGTCAAGGACGACCTGCGCATCGAGCAGGACCTGAGCCGCTGGTTCCCGCTGTGGAGCGCCCCCGGCCTGTGAAGGGGCGCGACGTCATCCGGTCCGGGAGGTGGCATGTGGCGGCAGTCGGCGCCCGTCGTGCCGACGGGCCGCCTGGCGACCGGGCGGTGCTGGTGGCGGCCGGGGTAGAGAAGTCCTACCGGCGCGGTGTGTGGCCCGCCCAGCGGCGGGTGCGGGTGCTGCACGGCGTTGACCTGGCGCTCGCCCCCGGCGAGGTGGTCGGCCTGGTCGGGGAGAACGGGTCCGGCAAGAGCACCCTGATGAAGATCCTGGTCGGGGCCCTGTCCGCCGACGCCGGCACCATCACCCGCAGCGGGCGGATCGGCTACTGCCCACAGGAGCCCGTCGTCTACGAACGCCTCACCTGCGACGAGCACTTCGGACTGTTCGGCCGCGCCTGCGGCCTGACCGACCAGGTCGAGCGCCGCGCCCGCATCTACTCCCAGCCCGGCTTCGACCGCTACGCCACCACCCGCGCCGACCGGCTCTCCGGAGGCATCCTGTCCAAGCTGAACCTGGGCCTGGCATCGCTGGCCGACCCGGACGTGCTGCTGGACGAGCCGTACGCCGACTTCGACTTCGACACATATCTGAAGTTCTGGGACCTGGTCGCCCAGCGCCGCCAGGCGGGCCGGTCGGTGCTGATCATCAGTCACTTCGTCACCGAGGAGGAACGCTTCGACCGCATCGTCCAGCTCCGCGATGGACGGGCGGTGCCCCGATGACCGTGCTGCTCACCCGGCGTTTCCTCACCGACGCCATGCGCACCCCGGTGAACCTGCTGGTGCTCGTGCTGGTGCCGGTGGTGTTCGTCGTGGTGGCCTCCCGCCCCCTGGCCGACACCGCAGAGCTGCTGGGCGGAGAAGGCGGCCCCGCGGTGCAGACCGCCACCGCCGGCTGGGCCGCCGGTTTCATCGCAGCCATCGCCATGTACTTCCGGCTGCGCGCCGCGCGCGCAGCCGACCGCCGCCTGGTCCTGGCCGGCCTCGCCCCCGCCCGGCTGGTGGCCGCCCGCATGGCCACCGGCCTGACCCTGGCGCTGCTCGCCGCCGCGGCCCTGGTGGCGCTCGCCGCGCGCACCGGACTGGGTGACCAGCCGGGACGGGTGGTGGCCGGGACGGTGATGTACGCGCTGATCCACCTGGCGATCGGCACCCTGATCGGTGCCCTCGTCGCCTGTACGCCGACGTTCGGCATCACCTTGGCGGCCGCGATGGCGTCCTCGGGGGAGAGGTAGGCGGCGAGCATGGGGTTGAGCTGGTAGACACCGGCGCGCTTCTTCCTCACCAGCCGCGCCAGGTCCAGGTCACGCAGGGCCGCGTTCACGGTCGGCCGGCTCAGGCCGAGCATCTGCGCGAGGGTGACCTGGTCGATCTTGATGCGGCCGCCCGGCTCGCTGTGGGCGCGCAGCTTCAGCAGCACACGGTAGGCCGCGGGCAGCAGGCCCAGGTCGGCGACGACGCCTTCCGCGTTCACCGCGGCAAAATGCAGACCGCTCACCGTTCGGCCCCCTTCTTCTGCTGTGCCCGCTCGCGGCGGCGCTCAGCACGCATCTTCGCCCGTTCCGCGCGCAGCCGGCAGCCGTCGCTGCCGCGGTAGGCGAAGCCGCGCATGCGGCCTCCCTCGTATGTCATGAACGGCTGCTCCTGGGGACGGGGAAGCCGTAACGGGGGGCGGGCCACCGAGCCCGCCCCCCGTCTGTGCGGCGAGGGCATGGTGTCAGCTTGCGGCCTTGAAACCGCGCAGGCGCAGGCTGTTGCCGACGACGAAGACCGAGGAGAACGCCATCGCGGCGCCGGCGATCATCGGGTTGAGCAGGCCGGCCGCGGCGAGCGGAAGGGCGGCGACGTTGTAGGCGAAGGCCCAGAACAAATTGGACTTGATGGTGCCCAGCGTCCTGCGGGCCAGCCGGATCGCATCGGCCGCGGCACGCAGGTCGCCGCGGACCAGGGTGAGGTCGCCGGCCTCGATGGCGGCGTCGGTGCCGGTGCCCATGGCCAGCCCGAGGTCGGCCTGGGCCAGCGCGGCGGCGTCGTTGACGCCGTCACCGACCATCGCCACCGAACGGCCCTCGCCCTGCAGCCGCTTGACGACATCGACCTTGTCCTGCGGCATGACCTCGGCGATCACCTCGTCGATGCCGACCTCGGCGGCCACCGCCTCGGCGACGGCCTTGTTGTCCCCGGTGAGCAGGATCGGCGTCAGGCCCAGGGCACGCAGCCGGGTGATGGCCTCGGCGCTGGTGGTTTTGACCGCGTCGGCGACCTCCAGGACCGCCCTTGCCTCACCGTCCCAGGCGACCGCGATCGCGGTGCGGCCCGCGGCCTCGGCGTCCGCCTTGGCGCGCGCCAGGCCGTCCGGCAGTTCCATGGTCCACTCGGCGAGCAGCTTGGTCCGGCCCACCAGGACCGCATGACCGTCGACCACGCCCTGCACGCCCAGGCCGGGCACGTTGGCGAAATCCTCCGGTGCCGGCAGGGCGCCGACCCGGTCGGCGGCGCCGGCGGCCACCGCCTGGGCGATGGGGTGCTCGGAGGCGTGCTCCAGGGCGCCCGCCAGGCGCAGCACTTCCGTCTCGTCGGTGCCGTCGGCGGTGTGGACGGCGAGCAGGGTCATCTTCCCGGTGGTGACGGTGCCGGTCTTGTCCAGGACGACGGTGTCGACCTTGCGGGTGGACTCCAGAACCTCCGGGCCCTTGATGAGGATGCCGAGCTGGGCGCCGCGCCCGGTGCCGACCATCAGCGCGGTCGGGGTGGCCAGGCCGAGGGCGCAGGGGCAGGCGATGATCAGGACGGCGACGGCGGCGGTGAACGCGGCCGTCAGCCCGGCGCCGTTGCCCAGCCAGAAGCCCAGGGTGCCCAGCGCCAGGGCGATGACGACCGGGACGAAAACGCCGGAGATGCGGTCGGCGAGCCGCTGGGCGGCGGCCTTGCCGTTCTGCGCGTCCTCGACCAGCTTGGCCATGCGGGCGAGCTGGGTGTCGGCGCCGACCCGGGTGGCCTTCACGACCAGGCGGCCGCCGGCGTTCACGGTCGCCCCGGTGACGGCGTCCCCGGCGCCGACCTCGACGGGGACGGACTCGCCGGTGAGCATGGAGGCGTCCACGGCGGAGGTGCCCTCGACGACGGCGCCGTCGGTGGCGATCTTCTCGCCCGGCCGGACCAGGAACAGGTCCCCGACCCTCAGCTCGCCCACCGGGATCTGCTCCTCCCGGCCGCCCCGCAGGACGGTGACGTCCTTCGCACCCAGCTGGAGCAGGGCCCGCAGGGCGGCGCCGGCCTTGCGCTTGGAACGGGCCTCGAAGTAGCGGCCGGCCAGGATGAAGGCGGTCACGCCGGCGGCGGCCTCGAGGTAGATGTTGCCCGCGCCGTCGCTGCGGGCGATGGTCAGCTCGAACGGGTGGGTCATGCCGGGGGTGCCGGCGGTGCCGAAGAACAGCGCCCACAGCGACCACAGGAACGCCGCCGACGTACCGACCGAGATCAGCGTGTCCATGGTGGCCGCGCCGTGCCGCGCGTTGGTGAACGCGGCACGGTGGAAGGGCCAGGCGGCGTACGTCACCACGGGCGCCGCCAGGGTGAGCGAGAGCCACTGCCAGTACTCGAACTGCCAGGCCGGCACCATCGCCATCGCGATCACCGGGACGGCGAGCACCACGGCCGTGACCAGCCGCTGCCGCAGCGGCCGCAGCTCATCGCCTTGCGTCTCCTGGCCCGGCGCGCCGCCCTGACCGCCACCGGCCGCGCCGGGCGCGGGGTCCGGTTCGGGCTGGCGGGCGGTGTAGCCGGTGGCCTCCACCGTGGCGATCAGGTCCGCGACGTCGAGGTCGGGGCGGAACGTGACTTTGGCCTTCTCGGTGGCGTAGTTGACGGTGGCGCTGACCCCCTCCATCCGGTTCAGTTTCTTCTCGATCCGGGCGGCGCACGAGGCGCAGGTCATGCCGCCGATCGCGAGTTCGACCTCGGCTGTGTCGGGGACCGTGGTAGCCATCACTGCTCCTGGGACTGGGTGGGGCAAGGGGAAGAAGAGGGCCGGGCCCGCGGGCGGGCCCGGCAGACAAGCAGAGCCGTCAGGCCGCGCGGCCGGTGAGCTCGTAGCCGGCGTCGTCGACGACCTTCGCCAGCAGCGCCTCGTCGGGCTCGCCGGAGCTGGTGACGGCGACCTGGCCGGTCTCCAGGTCGACGTCGACCGCCAGGACGCCGTCCAGGGCGCCGATCTCCTTGGTGAGCGTGGCCTTGCAGTGCCCGCACGTCATCCCGGAGACGTTGTAGACGGTGGTGGTGCCCTCGGTGGCCGCAGCCGTGGCGGCGTTGGTGGAGCAGCTGCCGTCGGGGGTGCAGCAGGACATGGGTTCCTCCCGGAGGATGCGATCACTGGTGTACCCCAGGGGGGTACCGCTGACGCACTAGATATACCCCCACCCGGTATATTTGGCAAACGCCTGCGGATCATTTGCGGATACCCCTAGGGGGTATATAGTCAGGGGTGTTGGCCAAGGAACGCGGCGACACCGCCGAGAAAGGGCCCATCATGAACACCGGCGTCAAGATCACTGCTTTCACCGCCGCCGTCGCGGCGACCTTCGCCGCCGCCTACGGTGTCGGCGCGGCCACCGGCCCCCTCGCCTCCGACCCGGAGCCGGCAGCCCACGCCGGGCACAACCGGCCGGCATCCCCCGGCCGCAGCGCCGGCGGACACAGCGGCCACGCGGACACAACGCCCGCAGGCCTGCAGATCTCCCAGGCCGGATACACCCTCGACCTGAAGACCCCCCGCCTCACCGCGGGAGAGAAGAACGAGCTCCGCTTCGCCATCCGCGACCAGGAGGGGCGGCAGGTCACCACCTACCGCCGCGAGCACGGCAAGGAACTGCACCTCATCCTCGCCTCACGCGACCTGGTCACCTACCGGCACCTGCACCCCACCCGGGCCGCCGACGGCACCTGGAGCACCCCCGTCACCCTGCCCGCCGCCGGCTCCTACCGCGTCTTCGCCGACTTCACCCCAGCCACCGAAGGCGCCACCAACCTCACCTGGGCGCCGACCTCGCCGCCGCCGGCACCTATAAGGCCCCCGCCCTGCCCGAACCCGCCACCGCCGCCACCGTCGACGGCTACACCGTCACCCTCGACGGCGACCTGCGCCCCGGCAAGGCGGCCGAACTCGCCCTCACCGTCAACCGGGACGGCCGCCCGGTCACCGACCTTCAGCCCTACCTGGGCGCCTACGGCCACCTGGTCGCCCTGCGCTCCGGTGACCTCGCCTACCTCCACGTCCACCCCAACGGCGAACCCGGCGACGGCACCACCAAGCCCGGCCCCTCCATCTCCTTCACCGCCACCGCGCCCAGCGCGGGCACCTACCGCCTCTTCCTGGACTTCCAGCACAACGGCACCGTCCGCACCGCAGCCTTCACCGTCCAGGCCGACCGAACCGCCGGCGCACCGGAACCGGCGGACGGCGAGGAGCACGGCAATCACCAGCACTGACCCATCGGGCGAGCACCGTCGATGCGGGTCCGTCCTGACGGCCCGGCCCGGGACGGGACGCCCCTGCGGACCGGCGCGGCTCGGCTGGACTTAGACACCCAGCTGCATACGGGCCGGGGGTATGCTGAGTGGTTCGGCCGCAGAGCGAAGACCTGCCTGATCTGCGAGGGCAACCGCCTACGGCGGCCAAGACGCCGGCGGGAACAGCCGCCTTCGCACAACGAGACACGCGACAAGACACGAGGGACAAGGCGATGGTCAGCTACAGCAACCACAAGGATGACGTACTCAAGCGGCTCCGCCGGATCGAAGGACAGGTCCGGGGACTGCAGCGCATGGTGGAAGAAGACACCTACTGCATCGACGTCCTCACCCAGGTCTCCGCCACCACACGCGCCCTGCAGTCCTTCGCCCTGCAGATGCTCGACGAGCACATGGACACCTGCGTACGGACCGCCGTGGCCGAAGGCGGCGAAGACGGAGACCTCAAGCTGAAGGAAGCCCGCGACGCCATCGCACGCCTCGTGCGCTCCTAGACGCTCCCGTCACCCAAGCCCTCACCCAGCAGCTCCTGGCTCTCGCGCTTACGCCCCTGACCCAGCGCACGCCGGACGGCGTTGTCAGGTTCGGCTCGGGCCGTGGGATGATCTTGGTGTAGATCGTCGTGAGGAGAGGCTGCGGGTGGAGAGCGGGACGGCACCGTCGTACCGGGGTTACCGGTTTCCGCCCGAGGTAATCGGTCACGCGGTGTGGCCGTATCACCGTTTCCCGCTCTCCTGCCGGGAGGTCGAGGAGCTCCTCCTGGAACGCGGCATCGTGGTCTCCTACGAGACGGTCCGGGCCTGGTGCGCCGCGCTCGGCCCCGCCTACGCCGCGCAGGTGCGCCGCCGGCGGCCGCGTCCCGGCGACACATGGCATCTGGATGAGGTGTTCATCAAGGTCAACGGGAAGATGCGGTACCCGTGGCGCGCGGTCGACCAGGACGGCAACGTCCTCGACGTTCTCGTCCAGGATCGCCGCGATACGGCCGCAGCCAGGCGCTTCTTCCGCAAGCTCCTCAAGGACCTCGAGTACGTACCCCGCGTGATCGTCACGGACAGGCTCCGCAGCTACGGTGCCGCCCACCGCGAGGTCATGCCGTCGGTCGAGCACCGCAGTTCGACGTACGTGAACAACAGGGCCGAGAACAGTCATCAGCCCACGAGGCAGCGCGAGCGCGCGATGAAGGGCTTCCGCTCCAGCGGAGCGGCCCGGCGGTTCCTTGCCGCCTTCAGCCGGATCTCCGGCCACTTCCGGCCCCGACGCCATCTGATCACAGCGAGTGACTACCGCACCGAGATGACCGAACGGTTCCGCATCTGGAGGACCGTCACCGGAGCCCTCACGACCGCCTGACCAGGATGCCCCCGGCCCGGCCGAACGCACCTCCAGCACACCTCAACTCGCCTGCCACAACAGCAACTTGACAACACCGGCCGGAGTGTTCGCGGCCGGTCACAACCTACGCCGTTCGTCGTCCGAGGCGGTGCGGGGGTGCCGCAGGGTGTTCTCCAGCGGCACGTCTGCGCCCGGCCTTGTGCCCACCGAGGCCGCACCGCAGGGCGGTGCGGAGCGGCAGAATCGACACTGTTGTTGCCGCACGGCACGAGGCCCCGGCTGCGGGCATCGCGCTGATCGCCCCGGACCGTGACGTTCTCCAAGGATGTGATCCCAGGGACGGGGCGGCCGTCTCGGTCCCGCCCCCGCGCCGTGGGAGCACCCCGACGGGTGAGCGAAACCGACCGGTGCCGACAATGGTTCCGGACAAGCCGTGCCGGGATGGGTGCGGAGCCGGCGACCGGTACCCCTGGAGAACGTGTGACGAGTGGACGCGGACGACAGTGGCTGCCGTGCCGTCCGGTCTGGGAGGACCGGGACCGCCATCGGTGGATGGGCCCCCTGGCGGCTGTCGGTATCACCGCGGGCGCGGTGCTGGCCGTCGTCGGACTGCCTCCGGTGGATCTGCACGGGCCGCTGCACTACTTGGGGGTGATGGGACCGCTGTGCGGCGGGACCCGTGGCGCGCACGCGATGCCGTTGGGACGACTGGAGGAGGCGTGGCGCTACAACCCACTCAGTCTCGTGCTCGTCCCGGGAGCCGTTCTCGCGCTGGCGCGTGAAACCGTCGGCCGTGTGAGCGGCCGATGGCTGAACCTGCGGGTGACCCACCGCCGGGCCGCCCTCCTCCTGGCGCTGCTGCCCCTGACGGCTCTGACGATCAACCAGCAGGCGCACGCCGACCTGCTGCGCACCGGTCCGGAGAGCGGAACGCCGACCGGGCTGCTTCTGTACGCGGCTGCCGCGCCGCTGATCGTGATCGTCCTGGCCGTGCGGTTGCGCTCACGGCGGCGAGCCGATCCGTCCTGACGACGGGCGTGCGACCACGGGTGTCACGGCTCCGCCACCCCTGCCGAAGATGGTGATCACCGTGTCGCCCGGAGCCCGTATCAAGCCGACGGCACGCCCTGTGACCGTGTGCCACGTGGGTTCGCACCTGGTCGACGCACGAGATGGTTCTCCTCGTTCGGCCTCTCGCACCGGGCGATGAGGGCGACCGCCCCAGATGCTCGACGGCGGTGCGGTGTTCCGCTGCGATGGTGACAGGGGACGCTCCGCCAGCCACCTCCGGCACTCATGCGAAAGAGCCGCTCTGACGGCTCGGCGCTGTCACCCGGCCGGATGAGGCGTTCACAGGCCCAGCCGGTGGTGCGGAGCGGGGGCCGGAAGCGGTCCGGACGCGCCTCCTCGCCCGTTCACACCCCCGGCGCGGAGTTTTTCTTGCGATCGGACTGGCCAACACATACCCCCAGGGGGTACCTTTTGATGCTCGAGACATACCCCCCTCCGGTATAGGAGTAAATGATGTCGTCTACCTCGTCCCCACCGAATCCGCGGCGCTGGAAGGCGCTCTGGGTGATCGCCCTGGCCCAGTTCATGGTGATTATGGACACCTCGATCATCGGTGTGGCGCTGCCTCAGATGCAGGTCGACCTCGGGTTCTCCCAGGAGAACCTGTCGTGGGTCTTCAACGCCTACGTCATCGCCTTCGGCGGGCTCCTCCTGCTCGGGGGTCGGCTGTCGGACCTGTTCGGCGCCAAGCGACTGTTCAGTGCCGGATGGGTCGTGCTGGCCGCCGGTTCACTGATCGCTGGTCTGGCCGGTGAGGTGTGGGTGGAACTGGTCGGGCGCGCCGTGCAGGGTGCCGGTGCCGCGCTGATCGCGCCCTCCGCACTGACGCTGCTGATGATGCTCTTCGGAGCCAACCCCAAGGAACTCACCAAGGCGTTCGCTCTCTACGGGGCCGCGGCTCCGGCCGGCGGTACCGCCGGGGTCTTCCTCGGCGGTGTCATCACCGAGTACGCCAGCTGGCCGTGGGTGTTCTACATCAACATCCCCATCGCCCTCCTGGTACTGGCCGTCACCCCGGCCCTGATGCCCTCCGCCCCGGCCCGCCGCGGCGCGATCGACGTCTTCGGCGCCGCCACCGTCACCGCTGGTCTGGCCATCGTCGTCTACGCCATCGTCCGCGCCCCCGAGACCGGTTGGGGAACGGCGCAGACCTGGCTGATGCTGGGGGCCGGCGCGCTGCTGCTGGTCGCCTTCGTCGTCCTCCAGGCCCGCCGCAAGGAACCGCTGATGCCCCTGCGCATCTGGCGCGCCCCCAACCTGGCCGCCGCCAACATCGCCCAGCTGCTGCTGGCCGGCGCCTGGATCCCGATGTGGTTCTTCCTCAACCTCTACCTGCAGCAGGTCCTGGGGCTGGGCGAGTTCGCCTCCGGCTCGGCGCTGCTGCCGATGACGGTCGCCATCATGATCATGATGGTCGTGCTGGCACCGCGCCTGATCGCCCGCTTCGGCCCCAACCCGCTGGTCGTCGCGGGGCTGGTGGTGCTCGCCGCCGGAATGTTCTGGCTGTCCCTGGTCCGCCCCGACGGCACCTTCTGGGTCGACGTCCTGCCGGCCTCCCTGGTGGCAGCGGCCGGCATGTCCCTGGCGTTCATCCCCTCGCTGGGAACCGCCGTCTCCAGCGCCCGCCCCGAGGAAGGCGGCCTGGCCTCCGGCATCGTCAACACCAGCTACCAGGTGGGCTCCGCCCTCGGCCTGGCGGCCATGACCGCGGTGGCCGCCTCCCGCGGCGCCCAGGAACTGGGCAACCCCGGCGCACTCACCGACGGCTTCTCCGCGGCCTTCCTCGGAGCCGCCGTCATCGCCCTCGTCGGAGCCCTGATCGCCTGGCTCACCCTGCGCCCCGCGCCCGCCGCAGCGACCGCGGAGCCCGAGGCCGGGCAGGGGCAGTCCCGGACGGCCGAAGTCCACTGACGTCCCGCCCGTGTCCGATCCGTCCACCGGTGCCGCCGAACACGGACCCGCGGTCCGTGCCCGGCGGCACCCGCACCTTTGGGAGTCCTCCGTGCAGGAGATCGAGGTCTACGGCACCGCCTGGTGCCCGCAGGTGACAGAGGTCCTGGCCCGACTCGACCATGCCGGCGTCGCCTACCGCTATCACGACATCGACACCAACAAGAAGGCCGCGAAGACGGTGTACCGCCTGCAACGCGGCACCCGCCGCGTTCCCACCCTCGTCCTGGCCGACGGCACCGTCCTCGTCGAGCCCACCGACGACCACCTCCGTGACCGCCTCGCCACCGCAGCCGGTACAGAGCAGAAGGAGGAGACGACGTGAAGGCCATCCCGACGGCCGCCGACCTGCGCCGTGTGGCGAACCATCCGGCCACCCGCTGCCTGCTGGCCTGCCTGCTCACCGCCATGGCCCGCCGGGCGCAGGAACAACCTCGCTCTCCCGCTCGGAAGAACACCTGCTCGTCCTGACGGTTCCCGGGCCGGTGACGGAGGGGCCGCCACGACGACATCGTCGTGGCGGCCCCTCCGTCCGTCCCCGGACACGGCACCTTCACGGTCCGTCCGGGGATCGGCGAGGCTTCAGCCCAGGGTGGCGAGGAGTTCATTGCAGGCCTGCTCGCAGCGGCGGCACGCCTCGGCGCAGATCCGGCAGTGCTCGTGCATGTCGGCGTGGCGCTCGCACTCCTCCGCGCAGGACTTGCAGACCATGGCGCAGGCCTGGAGCTGGGTGCGGGTGATGTTGGCGTCGTAGCCGGTGTGCCGGGAGAGGATCTTGCCGGTGGCCTCGCAGATGTCCGCACAGTGATGGGCGTCGTTGGTTTGTCAGTGGGGTGGTGTCATGGGGTGTCACTGGTCGCGGGCGGTTGAGCTGCGGTTGTTGCGCGGGGCTTGTCGTTTGTGTGGTGACGGTTGACCCGAGTTCCGCAGAACTCCCGTCACCTAGAGCAACAAAATGCGGGCTGACCAGGGAGGATGCAGCGAGGTATAGAGAGAAGGCGTGTCACTAGGGGCTGGCATTCTCGCTGGTCAGCGCGTTGACGACCGCCAAGTAGCCCCTTGATGCTGGGGCTTGCCCCCACGCTACTCGATCACGTAGCGCGCTTTGAGCCCAGTCACGCTGCGCCGAGGTAGGCCCACAAAAGGGATGAGAGGTTGCGAAAGTCCCTCGCTTCTCACGGCATTGTCGGAGGAGGATGCCCGTCTCGTCAGTTCCCTGACCAGCGGAGATGTCAACGCCTAGTGACACGGGCAATTCGGACAGGAGGTGGTGAAGTCGCAGGTCACAGCCCACTTTGTGTCGCTAGGCGGGCCGACTTCTGCGGAACCTGGGGTTGATGGCGTTGTGCTGGGTCACGGGCGTGTCGTGCGGATAGGCGGCCTGGTCGGCGTCGGCTCCGCCGGTGCGGCGGTGCGGCGGTGCGGCGGTGCGGCGGTGCGGCGGTGCGGCGGTGCGGTGTCGCTGGTTGTCCGGGGTTTCCGCGGTTTTCATTCGGTCGTGTGCGGCGGGGGCCTGCTGCTGGCCTGGGGCGGTGCTGCGCGATCGTGCGGCCGGCGGGGTGGGGTGGCGGGCCGGGGCGCGGTCCCGCAGGCGGCAGATCGCCGTCGACGCATTCTGGTACGCAAGGATGGAGAGATCTTGGTTCCGGCGAGTTACCGGTACGTGCCATGAGCGCGTTTCGCATGTACCTCAGGGTGGTCAGCCAGGCTCTGCCGCCGGAGGAGATCTCCCAGAGACTGGGGGCGGAGCCCGACGAGTCGACATCGCTCGGAAGTCGCCGACACCCGCAGTCGCCTCCGCGGGTGCATGCGACCTGGATCCGCCGTGTCGGGGCGGCGGACGGCTGCGCGCGGCCGGAGGAGCTGGAGCCGGTGGTCGTCGGATGGGGGCCGGAGCTCGCCGCTGCCCTCGGGCGACTCGCCGACTCCGGGGAGGCCGCCGTCTCCCTGGAGATCGTCCAGGAGATCAGAGACCTCCACGACCCGCAGCAGAAAGGCATCTGGTGTTGTCAAGTTGCTGTTGTGGCAGGCGAGTTGAGGTGTGCTGGAGGTGCGTTCGGCCGGGCCGGGGGCATCCTGGTCAGGCGGTCGTGAGGGCTCCGGTGACGGTCCTCCAGATGCGGAACCGTTCGGTCATCTCGGTGCGGTAGTCACTCGCTGTGATCAGATGGCGTCGGGGCCGGAAGTGGCCGGAGATCCGGCTGAAGGCGGCAAGGAACCGCTGGGCCGCTCCGCTGGAGCGGAAGCCCTTCATAGCGCGCTCGCGCTGCCTCGTGGGCTGATGACTGTTCTCGGCCCTGTTGTTCAAGTACGTCGAACTGCGGTGCTCGACCGACGGCATGACCTCGCGGTGGGCGGCACCGTAGCTGCGGAGCCTGTCCGTGACGATCACGCGGGGTACGTACTCGAGGTCCTTGAGGAGCTTGCGGAAGAAGCGCCTGGCTGCGGCCGTATCGCGGCGATCCTGGACGAGAACGTCGAGGACGTTGCCGTCCTGGTCGACCGCGCGCCACGGGTACCGCATCTTCCCGTTGACCTTGATGAACACCTCATCCAGATGCCATGTGTCGCCGGGACGCGGCCGCCGGCGGCGCACCTGCGCGGCGTAGGCGGGGCCGAGCGCGGCGCACCAGGCCCGGACCGTCTCGTAGGAGACCACGATGCCGCGTTCCAGGAGGAGCTCCTCGACCTCCCGGCAGGAGAGCGGGAAACGGTGATACGGCCACACCGCGTGACCGATTACCTCGGGCGGAAACCGGTAACCCCGGTACGACGGTGCCGTCCCGCTCTCCACCCGCAGCCTCTCCTCACGACGATCTACACCAAGATCATCCCACGGCCCGAGCCGAACCTGACAACGCCGTCCGGCGTGCTGTTCGGGACCGAGTGCCTGGAGATCTTCCAATCGGTATCGGCCGACGGTGACCTGGAGCGGGCGGTGGTCGCGAACACCCACCGGCGGTACGTCTTCCCGTCCACCGCCCGCGCCGACATCGAGGACGCCGCCGCTGGCCTCTTCCGCACAGGGCTGCTCCGCCCGGCACCCGATCTTCAATAAACGTTCGTTTTCTGAAGATCCCTCCCGAAGGGGTACCCAACGCCCTCCGGGCCTTCAGAAAACCCTTCAAAAACCTCGGGCGTTCAAGAACCCCGGACTGCCGTTTTCTGACATGATCCGGGGCCATGACGACCACTCAGGGGCCAGCGGACGACGCGGACGTCCTCGTCGCCGAGCCGCTCGTACGTACCGAGATCAAGATCGGGTACGCCCGGGTGTCGACCGGCGGGCAGAAACTGGAGCGGCAGCTCGACGCGCTCACCGTCGCCGGATGCCGGAAGATCTTCGCGGACAAGAAGTCCGGCAAGGACGCGCTCCGCCCCGAGCTGAAGGCGTGCCACGCGTTCCTCGACGCGGGCGACACGCTCGTGGTCCCCTCGCTCGACCGCTACGGCCGCAGCCTCCAGGACCTCATCAACATGGTTGCCGAGCTGCGCCAGCGCGGTATCGGCTTCACCTCACTGCACGAGAACCTCGACACCACCACCCCCGGTGGTCGCCTCGTCTTCCACGTCTTCGCCGCGCTCGCCGAGTTCATCCGCGAACTCATCGTCATCGGCACCAAGGAGGGCCTGGCCGCTGCCCGCGCCCGCGGCCGGGTCGGCGGACGCCCCAGCGTCGCCACCGAGGAGATCATCCGCGCCGCACGCGACCTGCTCCCCGACCCCGGCCGCTCCATCACCTCGATCGCCAAACTCCTCGGCGTCTCCCCGGGCACCCTCTACAACCACATCCCGGACCTACGCGAACTACGCGCTGGCGCCGTCCCCCGCCAGCTCGAAGCGCCCACGCGGTAGCCCAACTCCAGCAAGATCAATCTCAACGGCACTTTCTGTACCGCAACTACTCACACCCCGGTAAGAACCCTGTCACCGATCCTGCTGGCTTATTCCGTGCCTGATCGGACTGACGGCTCGTTGTACGGGGCACCGACCGTCTTACCGTTCCGGTCGCGGGTGGGTGCTGGATGTCGATGGGCGCCTCACGCCGACCGCCACCAGCTTCTGGGTGACGACGAACATCTACTGCTGGGCCGCAAGGGCGTCGCTCTGGCCATCTGTCCGTCGGGCCCTGGCCCCCCGTACGTCTGGCCCCGCCCACGGCCTGTCGCCGCGGGCGGTGTTCACCGGCGCATACCCGGCCCCGGTCACAGTTTCAGCAGCGCCTCCAGCAGCGGGCCGCGCATGATCTTGCCGACCTTCTTGTCGTCCGGATTGTCGGGAACGGTCACCTTCACCACGGATGGCTGCCCTTCCCCCTCGTCCCCCTCGAGGACCGTCACCTCAGACCCCTCATACTGCGGCTGGCTCTTGAGCACGGCCTTGACGGTCTCGGAGCCCTTCAGCGCGGACTCCCTGCTGCGGGCGACCGCGCAGACGACTCCGGAGGTGTCGTCTGCGGACCGGGCGAGCTGGCCGATCGCCAGGTGCGAGAGCTCCTTGCCGCCCTGGCGCGGTTCGATGCTCACCCAGTAGACGTCGCCAAGACAGGCGACAAGCTGCCGGTACTCGGCCTTGTCGGCGAGCGCCTTGCCGTCGGCGGGGTGGAACACCCGGGTACCCACCGGATTGACGTAGGTGAACTCCTGGTCGGACACCTCGAAGTCCATCTGGCTCTTCTCGTGTCCGACCCAGACCGTCGCCCCGCCCTGCTCGCGCTCCGGACGCCCTTCGGCCTTGAGCTTCTTGGTGATCGACTCGGAGTCGAAGGCGCCACGCCAGTAACCGGCGCTGACCGGGAAGTCGGCCGGCGTGTTCTTCAACCTTTCTTCGATCTTGTCCGGGTCGATCCCGTATTTCGAGGCAGCCGAGCTGCTGAGCTCGGTGGAGAGCATCGGATCGGTGAACGACCGGAAGACGGCGAACCTCTTCGGGTCCTCCTTCGTCAGCTCCCGAAGCCTCGCGCTGTCCGTGTACTCGACGATCGGTGTCCCATGCTCGGACGAGACCTTCCCGAGCGCCGCGGACAGTCCTGAGGCGTCCTCGGAGTCGGATCCCGAGCCGGAGGTAAGAAAACAGCCGGTGGTGAGCAGCAGACCGGATACGGCGGCGACGGCGGCCGATCTTCGGGCCGGAGCCCCGGCGGTACGGCGGCGGCGATCAAGTGATATGGGCATGGTCGGTCAGGTTATCGGACAAGGCGGCCAAAGCGGAGATCCCGGGGCCTCCCAGGTCCGCCGGCACCGCGCCACCTGCGCGGTCACGTCCGGAATCCGTGGCCACGGCCTCGGCTGCATCGACATCCAGCACCCACCCGCGACCGGAACGGTAAGACGGTCGGTGCCCCGTACAACGAGCCGTCAGTCCGATCAGGCACGGAATGAGCCAGCAGGATCGTCACCAACCGCAATACAACCCCCGCAGTCAGTACGAGAAACGGTGGATCGACTGGCGGGCCCTGGACGAGCGCACCTGGATGACCATTCCTGGGGAGCCGACGCCTTCCTATCCGCCCCCGGTGTAGAGGCGTTGTGCCTGTGGGACGACCAGGCAATGCGCTACACCGGCGCGAAGGACGAGGTGCAGCTGGCAACCGCCATGACGACGTGGTGCGACACCCATGAGATGGCCGTGGCCGACTGCCCCGAGCTGGGCCCGTACTGCCCGGGAAGGCTGGCGCATCAGGACGGCGAGAAGGGGCGGCCGGGGCCGTGCACGGGTCGGGAGAACTCCTGCCGGTGCATGTGCCCGGCCTGCTGTGGCGACACCCTCAACGTGTGGGGCTTCGACGGCGACTACTGAGAGGGCGGGGCCCGGTGTACTTCCCGGGTGGCCCTAAGCCTGAATCCACCGACCTGATGGCTGTGGATGACTCTTCGAGAAACGAGGAAGTGCCTTGTGACCTGCGATGATGGGAGTTCTTGAGGCTTCCAGTACGCACGATCGGCAAGGCACTTCCGAGATGCAAGTTTCCCATACCCCAGCGGCGGTCTCCGCTGCGTTCGATGACCCGAACCTGGTCGCGCAGGCCGGGCTGGTTCCGGTGCTGCGGCTGGCCGAGCGGTGCGGGCTGTCGCGGCTGGTGGCGGAGAGGGTGAAGCTGACCGGGGCGAAGAACGGGGCGGGTGCCGCGGCGGACGCCAAGGTCAGCAGCATCGTGGCCGGCATGGCCGCCGGTGCGAACAGCATTGACGACCTCCACACCCTGCGGCACGGCGCGCTGCCGGCCCTGTTCCAAGGGGTCCGTGCGCCGTCCACGCTGGGCACGTTCCTGCGCGCGTTCACCCACGGTCACGCCCTCCAACTCCACGCCGTGCACCGCAGGTTCCTCGGTCAACTGGCCGCGCACACCCCGCTGCTTCCCGGCTCCGGCGAGAAGGCGTTCATCGACGTCGACTCCACCCACAAGCGGGTCTACGGCCGGGCCAAGCAGGGCGCCGAGTACGGCCGGTTCAGGGGCATCCGCACCCTGCACCCCCTGCTCGCCACGGTCTGCACCCCGCATTCCCGGCCGGTGATCGCCGGAGTGCGGATGCGCCGGGGCAAGGCGGCCGATTCCCGTGGGGCCCCGAAGTTCGTCAGTGAGGCCCTGGCCACCGCCGTCGAGGCGGGCTGCACCGGCACCCGGATCCTGCGCGCGGACTCGCAGTTCTACAACGCCGGGGTGATCGCCGCCTGCCGCCGGGCCGGCGCCCACTTCTCGATCACCACCGGCATGAACCCCTCCGTCAAGCGGGCCGTCCTCGGCATCCCCGACCAGGCCTGGCAGCCGATCACGTACCCGACCGCGGTGCCCGATCCCGAGACCGGTGACCTCATCTCGGACGCCGAGGTCGCCGAGATACCCGCCTACACCGCGTTCGCCGGCCGCAGGAAAGCGGAGCGGGTCACCGCGCGGCTGATCGTGCGTCGGGTCCGTGACCTGGCCAAACCCGCCGTCGTGGGTGCGCAGGGCGAGTTGTTTCCCGTATGGCGCTACCACCCCTTCTTCACCGACCAGCCCGCACAAACCCTCCAGGCCGAGCGGGAACACCGCCACCACGCGGTCATCGAGCAGGTCATCGCGGACAGCAAGGCCGGGGCACTGGCCCACCTGCCGTCCGGGCACTTCCATGCCAACGCCGCCTGGCTCACCCTGTGGGCGATGACCTACAACCTGCTGCGGGCCACCGGTTCCTTGGCCTCCGCGTTCCACGCCAGGGCCACCACCGCCACGATCCGTACCCACCTGGTCCACGTTCCGGCCCGGATCGCCCGCTCCGCCCGCCGCATCACCCTGCACCTGCCGCACAACTGGCCCTGGCAGCCCGCCTGGACACACCTGTTCTCCACCGCCCACGGGCCTGCGCTGATACGAACAGTCCCTGTCCGCCCCGTCCGCAAGGGCCCGACCGGAACCGAACCGTGGAAATGCTGGGCAGACCAGCGGATACCACCTGCCCGCACCCAGCCACCGGCCCGGAGACCCACCAGAAGATCAACTTCAGACTACGTCGGTGGATCGAGGCTAAGCCCTTCCTCGGTGTTACAGGCCGAGCCAGTGGGCGATGACTTGGACGAGTACACCCGTCACCACGCTGGATGCGACCTTCATGGCTCCGCGACGAAGGCGGGACCACTGGTGCTGCTTCTCACTGTTCAAGGAACTTCCCCTCTCAACTGGCCAGTCCCCGGCTGAGCCAGGGGCCGGTGAGCTTGAGAAAGGGCCTGGGCGTCACCTTACCGGCCCACAGCCGTCGGCCGGTAGCGGAACGGGCCGACCCACTCTGACCACACCGCCGGCGAAATGGAGTTCCTCCGGCTACCCACGACTTACTTTGCGACTGGTGTCTGGGCTAGGGCTCCAGGGCCACCTTGTCGTGGTAGCCGAGAGCATCAGCGACGACGGGGGCAGGTAGTTCGAGGAGCTGCTATTGGATGGCGGCACCGCGGGCGGCCGCAACGGGGACTCCGATCTCGCCCAGGAGCGCGGACAGGTGGTCAGAGCGGGCTGGCTGGCCTGCGGGGCGCGGGCATGTGAGGCAAAGACGTGTCAGGGACGCGCGGTCCGTCCTCAGCGCTCGTCGCGCCGGCATCAAGCGGGCGTGACCGAGTCGGCATGGTGACGACGAGTGTCGAGCCACCACTTCGAATGAGTCCGCAGGCCGTCGTTCCGTTGGCCTGTCCTCTGTCAGCACGTTCACAAGCTGCTGCAGGCGCCGAACTGCTCGCGGCAAACGCGCGCCGTTCAGCACCGAGGGGTGTGCCCCGGAACCAGCCGACGTTGTGACGAGCAGCCCGTCGACCTGTCAGCTCTCGCCGAGCGCCTCGACGAGAGCCTGTTCGCCGTCGAGTACCCGCCAGCGCTCGAGGACGGCAGCGTCGTCGACACCGAAGTTTGTCGACAGCTGATCGGGCCGTTCGGCATGATGTGCCTAATGCTCCGTCTGGGGCTACTAAGGTGGGGAAAGTGCGAAGAACACTGGTATTCACGATGGGTACGATGCTGCTCGTGGCTGGATGCTCCAACGGCCAGTCCAGCAGCGCGACCAAGCCGGGGGACCCGTCGGCGGCTGCGGTCGAGGACTCGCCGGCACAGGCTTGCACACGCGACGTACTTGCGGCCCTGGCGCTCAAGTGGCGGGAGGACAAGGCGCCGCTCGATCAGGATGACAAGAAGCTGCTCCAGGCGTTCATGGACGCCAACATGGTCGAGAACACCCCGCAGTACCGGATCTTCATCGACCACTACGCCGCAGGTACAGGCCCGATCGTCCTGGCCGTTGCTCAGGGCACGGACCACGAAGAGGCCATCACGGAACAGCTCGGCACCGAAAGTGCAGGCGTCGCGGCGGACTGCGCCGCAGCCGCCGGGTAACGGCGGACAGATGGGACATCGGAACGAAAACCGGCGCTTCCCACACAGGCAGCCCCACCGCCCTACGGCTCGTTCGTGCTCAGCGCCTCCCGGGCGGCTGTGATCAGTTTTTGCCGCGCATCCTGGTGGGCGTGCCGCCGCGCGGTCCGCTCCTGCAACGCACCGCGCACGTTCTCAAGCCGACTGCGCTCGTACTCAAGCGGAACCACCGCGTTCGCCAGCAGCAACCGCACCTGATGACGGTCCAGTCGGGGGACCGCGTTCAGTGCCTCGATCACCTCCTCGTACTCAGGTGGCGGATCCCCACGGTGAGGGCTCCACAAGGGTGCCCCCGCCCTACGTAGACGAGTAAGGGCCTCCTTCGCCTGCATTGCGGCCGGATCCCCTTCCCGGCTCAGCTCGTCCAGCGCCTGCAACGCCCGCTCCGTCGGGGCCCGCATCCGCGCACCGTCATAGGCCCCCATCACGACCCGGTTCATATGGGCGAGCACGCCTTCCATACCCGGCGGCGCGGCGAGCTCGGCCTCGGCGTGTACGAGACGGAATGCGCGATATACCCGTTTCACCTCCGTCAGTTCGGCATCCACCCGAGCTTGCGACGACGTGTACAGCTGCTCCGTTGCCTCCATACACTCACCGGCCGCTCGCAGGAGCGCCGTGAGAGTCGTCCAACGCAGCTCCTGTAACGCCTGGCGCCGTGCGGCCTGTGCCGCCGTGGCGGCCGCATCCCGCGCCGCCTGCGCTTGGGCGTGCCCACTGTGGGCCTGGATTCGCGCGCCCACGACGGTGCCCACGATCGTGCCGCACACGCCAGCGGCGCCGATCAGCGCAACCGTTATCTCCATGTCCATGCACGGCATCATCACCCACGGCCACCCGGTGCCGTCGCAGAACAACCCGTCGCCAAGGGAAGCGCCGGGTTTGTGCAACATCCCGCGAGTTCGCCGTGCCCCTCGGTTCCTCGGCATGGTGCCTGACCAGGCACCTCGCCGCTCTCGCGGCCTGCACGTCTGTGCAGGGATCATGATGGTTCTTCAGGAGTCCCGAAGGTCCATCATGATCTATGCGGGTCCCTCGCTCCCGTCTGCCGAGCTGACCTGCGGCAAGGGGAGATGAAAGCCAGGACGAACCCGCGGGATGTCGCGCACCGAGGTGACGTGGAGCCCTTCGGTCTGTTCGGTCAGGTGGCCGCGCGGCGGGCGGCGGCGAGGCGCAGCAGACCGACCGCCAGGGCCTCCGGGATGAACAGCACCCCGACGAGGATCACGGCCAGGACGACGCCGTGCGGCCGCGCCAGGAAGGCGGCGGCGGGCACGATGACGACCAGGTGTGCGAGGACGAGCAGCACGTCGCTCCGGAGACCAGGGGCCGCCCCGAGCTGCCGCGCCTGCTCACGGGCGGCGACGAACGCGGCGAGAGCGACCGGCGCCCCGCACGCGAGCACTGCCGCGCCCACGGACTCCAGCACGGTCCGGCTGTACGCGTCGTGCAGCGCCCGGCCGACCAGCGTCCCGCACACCAGCCACACCCCGGCGGCCACGACCACGCTCGCCACGGTGAGCCAACGGACCTCCGTCCGCGTATGGGAGGCCCGGGCCCCGCCCATCTCTGTCATGTTGTCGTCTTTCTGGTCGTGGTGTTCGGGTGTCAGGTGCTTGGGCGTACGGGCGGCGCCGGGTGGACCTCCAGCCACTCGCGCGGGTTGAACGGGCCCGTCTCGCCCTCGTAGCCCTCATCCGTCCGCACGATCGTCAGGTGCGGCATCAGGTCGGCCGGGTCGGGCGCCTCCTGGTCGGCGGGGATGTGCCCGGTGATCGTGTAGTGCGTGCCGACGAGGCGGACGTCCTGGCCCCGGAGATACGACCAGTCGATGCCGGACGGCTGCGCGTACAGGCGGAAGCAGTAACCGGGCTGGTGGCTGGTCAGGTCGAAGCGGCCGTCGGGGAAGGTGAGCCCGCACTTCCAGCACCGGGCGTAGCCCTCGGACCGGTCGCGCTCGCCCTCGCACAGGTAGCAGCCGGCGGTGTGGTCGTCGTGCTCCGCTTGGTCCGCGTAGGCCCGGGTGATCTCCGCCTCGATACGGGCCTCCTCGGCGGCCTCCGCGCAGTAGCAGCCGTCACAGGTGGTGCAGACCCCGCAGCCCCCGCACAGGGCCCGGAGGTGGTGCCCACAGGCCGGGTTGACGTCGTCGTGCGGGTCGCCGATCCACGACGACACCCACGGGCCGCCGGTCCCGGGGAAGGTGCGCAGCGACGGCTCCGGGTTGGTCCCCTCGGAGCGGAGGGCGGTGGTGTACTTCTCGCCCGCGCGGGCGGGGGCCCGGGCGCGGCGGGCGGCGGTGCTCTGCCTCTTCGGCATCAGGTCCTCCAGGCTTCGGCGGTCCCACGCGTCCGCCGGCCATGGCAGGAGCCGACAGCAGGAGAGAACTCCACGAGCCCCGAGAGACCTTGGCCGACTGTGCTCCTCGGGGCGGCGTGGGCGCCGGGAGCGGCGGCGAGCGGCGTGCGCGTCCTGCCGGGGATCACGGTAGCCGTTCGCCGGGGTCGGGCGGGCCGGATCTGATCAGGCGGGCGGGGCGGCCGCTTCAGTCGCTTGCGGGGCGGGGCTTCGCGGTCACGATCCGGATCCAGCTCAGCGCCACGTCGACGGCGGCCTGCTGCTGCGTCTTGCGGACGGGACCGTGGTGGCCGGGTGCTACGGAGCCGATCCAGCCGTTGCGGCCGGAGGAAGAGGTCCCGCCGTAGGACGGTTCGACGTAGCCGAGCACGGTGGCGCCGCTGCGCACGGTCGCACGGTGGGTGTCCCGGTAGTCGGGGTTGCGTACCAGTTCGGCGGAGTCTGCGATCTGCCGCGCCGCGCGCTGGGAGAGCTCCTGTGGCCGTGGGCGGATTCCTTCCTGGGTCTTCTCCGGTGCCGCAGACGGGCGGGAACCGTCACGTGACGATTGCGTGCGGCGTCGTGGCCGGGGAGCAGCAGCGTCCCGGTGCGCGCCCTTCTTTGTGGGTGCGGAGACCGGATCGTCACGTGATGCTTCGGTGTGAGGGTGCGCAGCGGCGGAGTCGGCGGGGAGGGGCGAAGCGTCACGTGACGACAGGGGTTCCGGCGCGCCGTGCTGCTCGGAAGGCGGAGCGGCAAGGCGGCGGACCGTGACGGTGGGGGCGGCCTGGCGATCGGGGATGCCGTGCGATGCGTGGGCAGCGGGCGCGGCCTGGCGGGCGCGTGCCGCCAGGACGAGCGGGATCCGTGCCACGGCACCGAGGTCGAAGCCGTCGGCGGGCAGTCCGGCGTTCAGGGCGCCGGCCAGGCGCCGGGCGGCGGCGGCCAGGCTGTCGGCGAGTTCCGTCGCGGGCATCCCCGCGTACGCCTCCAGCAGTTCCTGCTCCTCGCCGGGGGAATCCGGTGCTCCTGGTGCTGCCGCTGGCGGGCGCGGTACGCCTTGGCCTGGCAGGCGCGCGAACAGTAGCGGCGGGCGCGGGGGCCGCGCTGCGCGGGAAGGGGCCCGCCGCATACCGGGCACGTCGTCATGAACCCTCCTGGCCAAACGTCACGTGACGTTTGGGTGAACACGGTATCGGCTCCTCGCCCAATCGTCACGTGACGCCAGAAGCGCGGGCGGGGCGCAGACACCCCACTGCCGCGCCCCCTTACTCAGGGTCGGCGGAGTAGCCGGCCTCCCGGACCCGCTCACTGACAGCCCGGTACTGCGCGAAGCGCTCGCGTCGCTCCTCCGTGGGGAAGAGCAGCGGCAGGTCGACGTCCAGGAGGAACGCGGGGCAAGGGCCGGGCTGCGGGAGCGGATCGAAGACGGCGAGGAGGGACCCGTGCTCGTTGACGAGGGGGACGCCACAGGCGTACCGGCTGTCTCCCACGCTCCAGCCGACGATCACGCGTATGCGCCCGAGGTACCTTGCGGCGACCTGGGCGGTGGCCCGCTCGATCCCGGGCAGCCGGGCGGAGTGCCGGGCCAGGGCCTCCCGATCGGGATCAGTGCGCGCCGTACGTTCGGCGAGCGCGGCCTCCTTACGGGCGTACCCGCACCGCTCGCCGCGCTCCTGCTCCTCCTGCACAGCCCGCTGCTGCTTTTCCTCAGGACGCCGGGCGTGAGGCGGGGGGCTGCAGACCCTGGCAGCGGTGACCAGGGCCCGTGGGGCGGCCGTGTTATGCGCGCACACCGGGACACTCACGGCCTCAGGTCACAGCGGCGACCAGGGCAGCACCTTCTGCCCGTACACGTCCCACAGCTTGCCGAAGAAGAACTGCCCGAAGCGGCGCAGCGCGGTCACGCGGCCCGGGATCGTCGGGGCATCCGCGCGGAAGGTGGTGAGCTGCTTGAGGAAGTCGGCGGGACGGATGCGGATCACCCCGGAGGCCACCGTCTGCGCGCCGTCCTCCTCGTGGGCTTCGACGTGGCCCCGCAGAATGCGGGTGAAGAGGACGGAGGTGTCGCTCCACACGCCCTGGCGCGAGTCCTCGCTGACTTCCTTGTGGCCGGTGAGCGTGAGCCGGTGGCCGGCGCGGTCGGCGAAGTACAGGCGGTACAGCATGCGTAGATGCTCCGGATCGGAGTCCGGCGGGTCGGCGCCGTCCGGGTCCGACCGCTCCACGAACAGCTGGAAGTCGCCCTTGTCGACCGGCAGCCGTCCGCCCAGCTCCTGGCACTCGATCCAGCCCGTCGCCGACGCCTTGTGCTCCGGGCTGACGATGAAGCGGTCCACGCCGCGGATGTCGATGGTCAGCTCTACGGCGAGGTCCGCGCGCGCTCCGTCCTCCGGCGCTGCCGTCGGCTGGAAGGCGCTCTCGCCGAACGCGACCGAGCCCGTCATGCGCTCGGTGAACCGGATGCGCGTCTCGTCGTCCGGCTCGCTCGGATCGGGACGGGGCGCCAGCGGGATTCCCTGGCTCTCGCACCACCGGCGCGCCTTGTGCACTCCGAGCTCCACGGCCTGGGCGAACCGGTATCTGCTGAAGTTGATCAGATAGTTCAGCGGCACCTCGGAGCTCAGGAGCCTGACGTCGATCACGCGCCCGAACTCCCCGCCCTCCTCGCGGCGTTCGGCGTCGTTGTTGACCTCGATCCGTCGCAGCCAGTGGAGCAGCCCGCCGTTGGCCGCCGCTTCGACGATGTGGAAGTAGTTCGCCACGAAGCCGTTCCGCCAGCGCTGCCGTCGGCTGACCGTCCAGATGATCCACAGCTCGTCGCAGCCGCGTCGGATCGCCTCCTCCACGTTCGCGTCGGTCAGATACACCGGGTCGATGTACGTCTGACCGTCGATGACGACCGGAGGGAACCACATGGGCAGGGACACCCCGGAACTGAAGCGCTCCTCGTCCATGTGGTCGGGGTTCACCGTCTCGAGCTCGTCGGCGCTGAAGTTGTAGAGGTTGAAGGTGGCCTCGCGCTCGCTGGCCCGGATCATCCGCCAGTCGAGCCCCCAGCCCGGGAACACATGGCGCCGGTATCCCTCCAGCGTGAACAGGGAGCGGGCGTACGGACCCTTGACCAGCTCGCGCCAGTTTGGGCTGACGCCCTTGAGCGGGCGCAGCTCCCGCCAGTTGTCGGCGATCTCGCGCCCGGACATCCCCTGGCAGTACATGGCCAGGTTGAACACGCCCCCGCTCGCGCCGTCGACGTGGTCGAAGCGGAGTCTGGCCTCGTCGAGCAGAACCTGCAGGACGCCGGCCTGGAAGGCCACTTTCAGTCCGCCGCCCGCCAGCAGCAGCGACCTGCGAGGGGAGTCGGCGCCGGGACGGGCGCCCTGGTCGTTCGTCATGGCCTGCCTGCCGGGTTACGCCGATGGTCGTCGATGATCCGCTCGGCCGATCGGTCGGCCAGCGCGGCGATGGTGAAGGAGGGGTTCGGGCCGACCGGCCCGGGCATCACGGATCCGTCGGCGATCGACAGGCCCGGATAGCCGTACACCTGCCCGTAGGAGTCCACCACGCCTTCCCGTCGGTCGCGCCCCATCGGCGCGCCGCCCAGGGGGTGGACGGTGATCAGCCGGTTGAGCAGCCACAGCGGACTCGCCGCGTACCGCCCGCCCAGACTCCGCGACACCTCGCCCATGGTCTTGTTCAGCCGGTCAAAGTAGGGCTTCGACGCGGTCAGATCCCAGTCCAGGTCCAGGTGCCCCTCCCTGAGGAACACGCGGCCGTCGGGCACGTCTCTGCCCATCCCGAGCAACGGCAGGGACGTCGCCGTGAGCAGCCCCTTGCTCAGGGCGTCGGCGGCGTTGCGGTCCACCTGGCTCTTCGGGCTCCGGGTCGCTGCGGACCACGCGCGGCGCAGCAGGAAGCGCCCGACCCGGTGGGACATGGTCAGCACGTTGTTCTCGACCAGCCAGTTGAGGAACTCCGGGTACCCGGCGTCCTCGATGTAGAAGCCCCGGGCCGTGCCGCCCTCGTCGTGCCCGTCGCGCATGAACATCGCACTGGTGATGACCGGTCCGAGACTCGGCGCCAGCAGCCGCGGCACGAGCTCTCCGTCGCCGCCCTCCTGCAGCTGCCGCGCCTTGACGATCATCCCGAGGAAGTCGCCGTTGCCCGAGAAGTGCGTGCCGAGGGCGGGACTGAGCGCGGGGAACGCGCTGCGGTTGCGGAGCAGGAGATAGGGGGTGCCGAGCGCGCCGGCGGAGAGGATCAGCCGCCTGGCCCTGACGGTGCACCGGGGGAGGCGCGGCCGGATCGCCTTCCTGGCCGGGACGGTGCTCGATGTACGAGACCTGGAAGCCGCCGTCCACCGGCTCGAACGCGCGCACCTCGCAGAACGTGCGGATGTCGGCGCCGAGGCGCTGCGCGGCGCTGAGGTAGGTGAAGTCCAGGCTGTTCTTGCTGCCGAAGTTGCAGCCGAGGTCGCATTCGCCGACGAGCCGGCAGGTATAGCGCGGGCTGTGGTACAGATTGTCGTCCCCGCCCGTGATCTCGGCGCCGGGCGTCGGCGCCTCGTTCGGATTGGAGAACGTGACGGCGAGCTTGGGCAGCCCCCACGAGAGCCCGAGCCGGGCGGCCGCCTGCTGCATGGCGACGGTTTTGGGGGTGTCCTGGTACGGCTTTTGGTCGAAGGGGTACCGCTGCGCGTCCAGCATCCGCTCGACGCTGTCGTAGTGGGGATCGAGATCCTCGCGCGTCACGGGCCACCGCTCGTAGCCGCCGTCGAAGGTCTCGTTCACGAACCACGTCTCGGGCTTGCGGATGAGGACGTTCGCGTAGATCAACGAGCCGCCCCCGAGCCCGCTGGACACGAGGGCGTCGAGCTTGGAGAAGCTCCACAGGTCGTACATGCCGTAGAGCCGGGAGTCCGGGGCCCAGAAGTTCTTCGCGGTCTCGTGCGGACTGCGGGGAAAGGAGCCGGGCGGGTAGGCCTTACCGCGCTCCAAGAGGCATACGCGCATTCCGGCTTCTGCGAGCCGGAACGCGGTGACGGATCCGCCGAAACCCGATCCGACGACCACGGCGTCGAAGGAATCCACACTCACCACCTCACGGAGCTGCGCTGTGAACTGGCAGTCCAAACGGGCAGCCCCCGGGTCGTTCGCCGCTCAACTATCCGGCGTGGGCAGCGCTTTCAGTGTTTCACCGGGGTGGGGGAGGCGCATGTCGGGACGGGTGTGGCCGGGCTGCGGGCGAAGGGAGGGGCGCCCCCGGCCGGACACTGTTGGTAAAAGGGTGGGCCCCTGGCTCTGTCCCGCCGCCGTTCAGGCGGCGGGACAGAGCCATTCGAAGCGAAAGATGCGGGTCGCGGCGCGGGGAGTTCCTGTGTTCCAGGCGTCGAGCCGGGCGAGGTTCATCGCCGCGGTCGTGAAGAAGTGCTGGAACTCGGTTTTCTGGCCGCGGTAGCGGGAACGGCGAAGACCGAAGGACCGGACGCCCTGAGAGACGGTGGCCTCGATGCCCTGGCGGTGCTGGTAGAGGGCCCGCCACTCCTTGGCGTCCTGCTGGGCCCGGTTCTTTTGCAGGGCGTCGTGCGCGTCCTTCTCCCGCAGCATGATCTCCCGTCCCCGGCCGACCTTCGAGGGATCGCAGGCTTGGAAGTTAGGGCAGGCGCGACAGGTGGGTGCGGGGAAACGGACCCGGATCACCGGGATGCCCGCTGAGGAGGCACGGCTGTACCACTGGGTGGCGACGTGGTCGTTGTGGGCGCCGAGCTCGACCCCGGCCGCGGCAAGCACCTCCCGGAGCGCGGTCTCGTAGTCGGCTCAGGGCTGGTCGGGGCGCGGCTCCTGGTCGAGCGGTGCGGCGGGGATCACGACGTTGGTCGTCATGGCGGGTGTCCTCCTGGTGGCGGGGTTGGTCGTGCGGCTACAGGCCGATGCCAACCAGCGGGGAGTTCTGCACGCGGTCGACGTCGTCCATGTAGCGGGCGAGGACGCGGGAGCCGTCGGCCCAGCCGCCCGCGCGGGCGATCTCCAGCGGGTCGTGCCCGGCGGCCCGGGCGGCGGTGGCGAAGCCGCGGCGCAGGGAGTGCCCGGACCAGGCGCCGGTCAGGCCGGCGGCGACGGCCAGCCGCTCGATGACCTCGGCGGCGGCCTCCGCGGTCATGCGTCCGGCTGGGTCCCCGATGGTGCGGCCGCGGCGGGTCATCGGCGGGGCCAGGCGGTCCCAGCGGTCGATGCGGAGGAACAGTGGGCCCGCGGTGCGCCCGGCGGCCGCGAGGGCGGCCAGGTGGGCGCGCAGCGCGCGGACGGGGCAGGTGGCCGGGTCGGTGCCGTACAGGATGGCGTTCGTGGTGTGCTTGCGGACCTTCTTGCGGTACAGGGTCACGTCGTAGCCGTGCTCGGTCTCCACGACGGCCGCCAGGTCGAGGGCGACCAGCTCGGAGACGCGGGCGGCGGTGGCGAAGCCGAGGAGCACCAGGGCGGCGTTGCGCCGTCCGGCGAGGGTGGCCCGGTCGGTGGGGGCGAGCATGGCGCGGATCTGCGGGGGCAGGGCCGCGGTCGCCTGCCGTGCCTGGGCGGCCTCCGCCTTCTCCCGGGCGAGCCGGTCGCGGTAGGCGTTGAGGACGGCGCGGGCGCCGCGCATGTTCGGCTTCGGCCGGCCCTGCTCCAGGTGCCAGGAGGTCACCGCCGACATGGCGCGCTCGATGGTCGACGGCCCGGCCGGGCGGTTCGTGCGCGGCCGGGGGGTGACAGTCAGGTGCCGCACCCACTCCGCCATCGTCTCGCCGGACGCGGGCACCGCCGTGCGGCCCTGCTCCTGGCACCAGGCGGCGAACAGGTCGCGGTCGGCGCCGTACGCGCGGCGGGTGGAGGCAGCCGCGCTCGCCTCGATGGCGGCGACGGTCTCCGGGGAGAGGTGCCGGTCCCGGTCCGTGTGCACCAGCTCGGCGCCGGTCGTCTCGCCGTCCACCAGTTCCGCGTCGACGACGTCGGCGGCCGTGACGACGGCGAGGTGGCCGCTCACGACCTCACTCCGACCTGCTGCATGGCGGACTCGGCCATCTCGCACGGCCAGCGCTTCCCGCACCCCTGGCACAACGGATCGGGCCCGTCGGCCGGCGGGTGCTCCTTCAGAGTCTTGCCGTTGAACTCCCAGAAGACCGCGTGCCCGGCGGTGGCCGGGGCCTGGCTTCCGCTCGCGATGAGCGCGCGCTGGTAACGGTTCTGCTCGGCCGTCTCGTCCCTCACTGACCCTCCCTCACGTCTGGCTCTGGAGAAGGAACATTATCAAGAGCCAGATCCCGCCGTGCGGAACCGCTGACGCCGCCAAATGAATCGGGCTCAAAATCTTCCGCGAATCACGCGCGATGTTTTTTCCATCCCCCGCTACGTCGTGCCGAAGGCAACGCGATACGACAGGGGGAGGGGCTCATGACATCACAGCGAATGATCGAACAGCTCAAGGGTGCTGATTCCGCGCGAATCGGGATGATTCCGGACGAGGGCCCGAGGGTCCGGGCGGAGCGGCAGCGCGCCGAGGACGCCGCGCTCGTCGAGCGGCTGCGCCAGGCCGAGTTCCGCGGCCCGGAGATGAAGCTGACACAGGAGCGGCTGTGGGCGTACGCCACGGTCTCGCTGAACTCCTGGTGCTCCAACCGAAAGATCGTGGAACGCGTCCGGGCATCGGCCCCCGCCCACGCGAAGTTCGACATCGACGCCCGGCACGGCGACGTCCTGCGTACCGACCCGCAGGAGCGCATCGACCTCGTCCTCACCGCGGTCAGCGGCGCGTGGCCCGCCTTCGTCAAGCACGCGCTGCACGGCAAGGCCTGGAATCCGCGGTGGGAGCCGGCGGATCCGGAGCCCGCCGCAGACCGGCGACCCTCGGCCGCCGGGCTGCGCACCTACTTCACCCGCGGGGTCCTGCAGTCCTTCCCCCGCCACTACTGGAGGTGGTGTTACCAGCGCGACCGCCGGCTCGCGGAGCTGGGCGTGATGGACGACTGGGCCGTGGACCTGACGCCCTGGTGGACCGGCAACTCCCCGTTCGAGGACGAGTCCGTGCTCGTGAACGCCTGGCTGAACGACTTCTTGGCGTCCCTGCCGGAGCACACGCGCCACATGCTCCGCATGGTCTACGAGGGGTACGACTACGCCGAGATCGGCGAGACGCTCGGCATCACCGCCAAGATGGTCACCGACCGGATCTACCGGGTCCGCCTGCGCCTGCGAGAACGCAGGGAACTCTTCCGCCAGCAGCACCTGGAGCTCACGGGCCACCTCCCGAGGGCCGGCGCGGACCACCGCATGGCCGCGGCCCTTCAGCAGCGCGCCCAGCAGGCGCGGCAGGCGGGGGTGCGGCGATGACCAAGGGCACTGTCCTGGCAGCGCTGTACGACTTCGTCCTCCACGACGTGGCCGGCAATGTCATCGCCGGACTGGTGCTGCTGGCCGGCACCGCCGGATGGCAGCGCATCCGCACCCGGCGGCAGGCGCGCCGGACGCCTCCCGGCGCCATCGGACCAGACGAGCCACCCAGCTGACCTTCTCCAGGTTCACCGGGACCGAGGGCGCCCGCGGGCACGCACCGACCGAGGAGAGTCCTTCGCCCCCACCGAGCCTGGTGGCGGCGAATGACGAGGGGCGGTCCCGGTTCGCCAGGGCCGCCGCCCTGCGTCTAGATGTTGGCCGGAGCGTCGACTGAGTCGTCGCCCGCACGCCCGGCCCTGAGACTGCGCCGCACAGTCCGCGGCGCGGGTGGTTGGCCTCCGACCACGCCGCGAGCTCGCAGCTCGCCAAGATCCGGCAGGCGAATGCCCGGCAGCGAGTCGAGAAGATCGGCCTGGGGGGCGCGGATGCCCTGGGCAGGAGCCTCGGGGCCGGTGCCAAGAGTGCGGCGGGTGGTCACGGTGATCCATCGTATGGCCGGGCCTCAGCGACGCTGAAAGCAATGGGCCCCGGCAGCATCTGGACGCTGCCGGGGCCCATCGTTTTCGCAGAGGCCTGGAGATCCCGAGATCTTTGGCGAGAGCAAGGACTCCCAGACCTTCCATCACCCGTCGGGTGAGTAGCGCGCATGAGCTGTCCCAGCGCGCGTCTTGAGGACGTCCCCACTATCGAGGCGCCGTCACCAGTAATAGGCGGTGAGATCCGCGAACCGTGCAGTGGATCATGGATCTGACTCGAGTGAACCATGTCACATTCACTCTGGGGCATTCCGGGGCGTATCCGCTGCTCGCGCTCTGGTTCAATGCATGGCAAAACTCAACAAGGGCCAAGCAGGGCCCGCCACTTCACGAGATCTTTGGCGAGAGCAGTGACTCTGCTGCTCAATTCCGTCAGGCGGTGAGTCGGTAGCTGAGGCGCTCGAGCTGGCTGGTACGGGTGCGGCGGAGTGGGTGATCACTCCAGTGGGCGTCGAGCCGGATGATGTTGATCGCGGTGGCGGAGAAGGCGTGCTGGAGACGGACTTTCGGCAGGCCGCGGTAGCGGGCCCGGCGCATCCCGGTGACGTCGAGAGCCTGGTTGATCGTGCCCTCGATGCCGGCGCGCAGGGCGTACTTGTCCCTCCAGGTGTCGGTCTTCTGCTCGGCGCGGGCTCGGACGAGGGCCTCGTGGGGTTCTCTCGGCTGCAGGGTGAGCATCCGGCGGCCGATCTTGGAGGTGGTGCACTGTGCCCGGAAGGGGCAGGGGCGGCAGGTCAGCACGCTGAAGGTGATCACGATCGCGTCCTGGCCGTGCTGCTTGACGGGGTTCCAGTTGAGGTTGATGCGGCCGGCGGGGCAGCGGACCTGGCGGGTCTTCCAGTCGATGGTGAAGGCGCTCTTGTCGAAGCCGGCGGCGGCGCGGGCCTGGGCGGAGTGGTTGAGCAGGACCGGGGTGACCATGGTGATGCCCTGCGCGCGGGCAGCGGTGATCAGGTCGGCGGAGGGATAACCGGCATCTAGGTAGTGCTCGGCGGGTTTCAGGCCGCGTGCGGCCAGGCGCTGCTGGATGGTGGCGGTCGCCTTCACATCCGGCACCGTGGCGTCGGTGGTGGCCACGTCCGTGATCAGGTTCGGTGATGGGACGGCCTTCCTCCCGGCTTCGGCTTCGGCTTCGGCTTCGGCGGGAGTGTGGCAGGTGGTCTCCGTGAGGTGGACCTTGTAGCCCATCCAGTACAGGGCCTCGCCCTTGGCCGCCCAGCGGGCATCGGTGTCATACGGCGAGGCCAGGCGCAGTTGGCCAGGCGGGACGCCCTCGTCGTCGGCCTCCCGCTTGCAGATCACCTCCCGCCCCCGGGTGTCGGTGCGCAGGTAGTAGGTCTGCACGAGGACCTGCCGCAGGATCTGCACGGCCTCGATCTCGCGGATCCACGCGGGGGTGTCGGCGGCCCAGGCGGCCCGGCACAGCGTGTAGCCGTCCTGGGCGAATACGAGCGCGAGCCGGTCGCGCTTGGTCTTCGACACCGGCATCGTCCAGCCGTTCACGCGGAGCCCGTAGCGGTGGGCGAATTCCGCGACGTCGATTGTCTCGGCCAGCCAGGCCGGGGCCGCCACCGCGAGGGCCTCCAGTGCCGCGCGGATACTCTCCCCGGCCAGCTCCAGGCGGTTCAACTCCCGCACCGCGCTGATCACATGGGTGGAGTCGGTGCGCTGCTTGCCTCCGGCACCGACCAGCCCGGCATCCTTGCAGTGCTCAAGGAGCCGGTCGAAGACAACGCGCTCCAGGCCCTGGTCGGCCAGCCGGGCACGGAACCGGCTCAGCACGCTCGCATCGAAGCCGGTATCAGTGAGTTCCGCCCCGATCGCGTACTTCCAGTCGATCGCCCGCACGGCCATCGCGGCGGCCTGCCGGTCGGTCAGGTCCTCGGCGAACTGCAACACGGTGACCAGCGACAGCACCGCAGGCGACAGGCCGGGCGCCCCGCGCACCCCGAACGCGTCGGCAAACGGCTCGTCTGCGAAGACCTCGGCCAGATGATCCCGAACCCGGATCGCCAGACTGCCCTTCGGGAACGCGGCGCGGGCCACGACCGCGGTCTGTTCCGGGATCTTCGGCAACCCCTTCGGCTGCAACGACATCCACCACCCCCGCGGCCGCACGACAGGACAAGACCGCACGGACGATCATCCCGTACCCGCAGGGCTCCACGAGCCGAATTGCGCAGCAGAGTCGATATGAGGCTCAAAGACGACGGCGTGGCGTCCGCGCGCCCGCCCGGTGGTGGCTGCGATCTCCGTCGGCCACCCGTTCCTATGATGGCCACATGCCCGGCCTGCGCGAGCTCGCGGAGCGCACACCGCCACGGCGGGAACGCTACGTCGACCTGCTGCGGGCGCTCGCCATCCTCATCGTGGTGCTCGGCCACTGGATGGTCATCGTAGTCACCGGCGGGGCACGCGGCGTGGAGGGCTTCAGCGCCCTGGAAGTGCTGTCGTGGGGCCGCCCGATCACCTGGCTGGGGCAGGTCATGCCGGTGTTCTTCATGGTGGGCGGGTTCGCCAACGCCGCCTCGCTGACCTCGCGCACCCGTCGGGGCGGCGGCGTCGCGGACTGGCTGCTCGACCGCAGCGCGCGGCTCGTACGGCCGACGACCGCACTCCTGGTGACGCTTGCCGCTGCCGCGCTGATCGCCCGGCTGGCGGGCGTCGATCCCGCTCAGGTGGGCCGGGCGGTGTGGCTGGCCTCGATCCCGCTGTGGTTCCTGCTGGTCTACCTCGTGGTGGTCTTCCTGACGCCGCTGATGCACCGCCTGCACCGGCGGGCGGGGCCGGTCGTGCCGCTGGTCCTGGTGGGGCTGGTCGCCGCCGGGGACGTGGCGCGGCTGGCGTTCGACGCGCCGACGCTGCAGCTGGGCAACTACCTGTTCGCCTGGCTGGCGGTGCACCAGATCGGCTTCGCCTGGCAGGACGGGACGCTGCCGGTCCGGCCCACGGTGGCCGTGCCGCTGCTGCTGGGCGGTGCCGCGGTGGCGGTGCTGCTCACGGTGGCCGGCCCCTACCCGGTCAGCATGGTGGACATTCCCGGCGCGCCGTTCGGTAACCTCTCGCCGCCGACGCTCGCGCTGCTGGCGTTGGCCACGGCTCAGCTCGGGCTGGTGCTGCTGCTGCGCGACGCGGGGACTCGGCGGCTGCAACGGTGTGGGCCGTGGATGGCCGTGATCGCCGTGAACTCGGTGATCCTGACCGTGCTGCTGTGGCACATGAGCGCGTTCGTGCTCGCCGCCGTGGCCGTGGACGCCTCCGGCCTGGTCCCGCTGCCCCAACCCCCCGCGGACACGGGAGCGTGGCTGCTGTGGAAGCTGCCGTGGCTGGTCGTGCTCTTCCCCGTGCTCGGCGCGCTCGTGGCGGTCTTCGGCCGGATCGAGCGGCGCGGCCTGCGGCGCGGCGCCGCAACGTCGCGCAGTTGGTGGACGCCGGGGGCGCTCGGCCGGCCCAGGCCGCGCGCCACCGCGACCACCGTCGGCTATGCCGCCTGCGTGCTGGGCCTGCTCGGGGTGGCCGACGCCGGTCCCGCCGACCACGGCCCGTTCGGGCTGCCGACCGCAGCCCTGGCCATCTTCCTGGCCGGCGCGGCCCTGCTCCGCACGGCCCGCGCGGCAAGCGACCGCCGGGCCCGCTGTGGCAGCCGCGCCCCAACCACCTGAACACCGCATCGGTGATTGGCACGCACTGCGCCTGCGCTCGCGTCACGCCACCAACACCACGCCCACCGCCAGGCCTCGGCACGGGCCGTGGGACACAGCTGCCTTGCCACCGGTGCACCTCGAAGCGGCTTCCCCCGGGCGTGCCGCGATCCAAGAAGACACAGCCGCTCCGGCCCTCGCGTAGCTTGCCTGGGATCCACCGGCCGACTCAGCCAGTGCTGCGGCCTCGGTAGGTCAGCCTGTCTTCCATCCGTTTCAGGTGTCGATCCGCTCCCGAGTAATTGTCAAGACCTGTGGATCGATGGCTATCTGCGGGGTCGGCGTTGTCAGGTTGAGCGAGGGCGTTGTCACGTTGGCTGACCGGCCTGGGATGATCTTGGAGTTGATCGTGCCGGGGAGGGGTTCGTTCGTGTCGTCCGCGTCGCCGTCGTACAAGGGCCACCGGTACCCGGTGGAGGTGATCGCGCACGCGGTATGGCTGTACTTCCGCTTCCCGTTGTCATTCCGTGAGGTCGAGGAGCTGATGCTCGAGCGCGGTGTGCTCGTCTCGTACGAGACGGTGCGGCGTTGGTGCGCCAAGTTCGGACAGGCCTACGCCAACGCGCTGCGCCGCCGGCAGCCCCGTCCCGGCGACAAATGGCATCTGGACGAGGTCTTCATCAAGATCAACGGAGAGCGGAAGTACCTGTGGCGGGCCGTGGACGCCAACGGCGCCGTCCTGGACATCCTCGTACAGAACCGGCGGGACACCGCTGCGGCCAAGCGGTTCTTCCGCACACTGCTCAAGACGACCCGTACGGTGCCGCGGGTGGTCGTCACCGACAAGCTGCGCTCCTACGGCGCGGCCCACCGCGAGGTCATGCCCTCCGTCGAGCACCGTGCCCACAAGGGCCTGAACAACCGGGCGGAGAACAGTCATCAGCCCACCCGGCAACGCGAACGCGCCATGAAAGGCTTCCGCTCCGTCGGCGGAGCCCAGCGGTTCCTGTCCGCGTTCAGCAGGATCTCACCGCACTTCCGACCCCGCCGCCACCGGATGACCGCCCCGAACTACCGCGCAGAAATGACCACCCGCTTCACCATCTGGGAGCAGATCACCGGCGTCACCGGCCGACCTGCCGCGGCCTGAGCCCAGGGCCGGCACCCGGCCCCACCACACCTCGACACACCGTCAGACACCCGCACACCCAACAACGTGACAACGCCTGGTCGAATGCTGCTTCAGTCGTTTGAAGCAGTGGCGCGGCATTGCCTCCCGCTGCGACAAGACCACCGAGTCCTACCAGGCAGCCGTCATCCTCGCCTCACTCCTGATGTGGGCGTGGCAGTTGAAGACTACTCCTAGAGGCCCCCTCGGTGGTGAGGGTCCTCGGTCGGCGTCCCGCGCCTCCGGGGCCGTCCGTACACGATTGCGTACGGAGTGCGATGTCGTGGTCGTCGTACTGCATCGATCGCGCGACCCACCACTTCGCGCAGAAATCCGGCAGCAACCCCGCCTCCACGACCGGTACTTCAGGTGTCGGCGCCGACTTTTGCCTCATCGGCCAGGTCGACGCGCGTACGCCCGCGACGCATACGGCGTCGAAGTGGGCGCTGACGTGACGGGGGTCGCGACCGCCTACCGAAATTCTGCCCAGGGAGCCCCTCCGGTTGCTATTGACAGCCGCCCATGCGCCCCTTCATCATCATTCCACTAATCAAGTAGTGGAATGGTGGTGGTGGTCATGGAGTTCCGCATCGATAGGCGGAACGGAGTCCCTGCCTTCCAGCAGATCGTGCAGCAGACCAAGCAGGCCTTGCGGCTGGGCGTACTGGTGCCGGGTGATCGGCTGCCGACCGCCAAGGACGTCGCCGAGGTCAGCGCGGTAAACCCGAACACCACCCTCAAGGCGTACCGCGAGCTGGAGCGTGAGGGTCTGGTCGAACCGCGACCCGGCCAGGGCACGTTCGTACGCCGCACACTGGCCCGCCCCTCGGCAAGCACCGACTCACCGCTGTACGGGGAGCTGGTGGCGTGGGTCTCCCGGGCGGCCGAGGCGGGCCTGGAACAGGAAGACGTGGCCGCGTTGGTCGCCTCGGCCATGGAGAAGGAGTACGCCACCGGCACGGCGACGGCGGCCACAACAACCAGGAGCACTGATGAGTAACGGTATGTACGCGGGGGAGCCGGCGCTTGAGGCGCACGGCCTGGGGATGCGATACCGGCGGGGATGGGCGCTGAAGGACTGTTCCTTCCGGCTTCCGGCGGGACGGATCTGCGGGCTGGTCGGTCCCAACGGGGCAGGCAAGACCACGCTGCTGAGCATCATGGCCCACGTCCTGGAGCCGACGCGGGGCACGCTCAGCCTGTTCGGCGCGGCACCGGGCTCGGTGGACTCAGGCCGCACCTCGTTCCTCGCCCAGGAGAAGCCCCTGTACCGCCGGTTCACCGTGGCAGAGACCCTGCGGCTGGGGCGAGAGCTGAACACCGGCTGGGACCAGCGCGCCGCGGAGGACATCGTCCGCGCGGGCAATGTGCCCTTAGACACGAAGATCGGTACCCTCTCCGGCGGCCAGCGCACCCGCGTCGCCCTCGCCGTCGCCCTCGGCAAGCGCCCCGACCTGCTGCTGCTCGACGAGCCGATGTCGGACCTCGATCCGGTCGCGCGTAAAGAACTGATGGGTACGCTCCTTGCCGAGGCCGCCGAGCGCGGCACCACCGTCCTGATGTCCACCCACGTCCTGGCCGAACTGGAGAGCGTGTGCGACTACGTCGTCGTCCTCTCAGGCGGCGAAGTACGCCTCGCCGGTGACGTGGACGAGTTGCTGTCCGTACACACCATGGCCACCGGTGCCAAGGAAGGCGAGAACCTGCCCGCCTCCCTCGCGCACCACCCCCTTGTCGAGTACCGGACCAGCGGACGGCAGTTCACCGCCCTGATCCGCCCCGAGGGCCCGGTCGCTGGCCCCGTGGAGACGGACAGCTTGAGCTTGGAAGAACTCCTGCTCACCTATCTCCGCTCACCCGACGCACCACCTCTGATCACCCCCACCGCCCAGGCCCAGGACCAGGCGTACAACACACGGACGGTGGCAGCATGAGCTCTCTCCCCGGCACCTCGACGACGACTGGGCCCGAGGCCACGGGCACCGGCCAACTCCCCCAGCTCCTCAAGGGCATGCCCTGGCTGGTCTGGCGCCAGCACCGGGCCGTGTTCTGGACTGTCCTCGGCGCCTCCGCGCTCGCCGTGGCGTGCATCGTCTTCCAGCGCTCCCAGCTGCAGCTCGATGGGTACACCCCCGTGTCCACGGGACTTCGGCTGGTACCGATCCTGCTCGGTGTCTTTCTCGGGGCCCCGCTGTTCGCCGGCGACCTGGAGAACGGCACCGCCAAGCTGGTCGTCACCCAGTCCGTCAGCCGGACCCGCTGGCTGACCACGAAACTGGCCCTAACCGCGCTGGTGGTCGTGGTGAGCACGGTCGCACTGTCGGCCGCGTTCGGCTGGTGGTGGAACCTCTACAAGTCCGAGGTCACGGCCACACAGTGGATCTCCGAATCCACCTTCAACAACACGGGACCCGTACCCGTCGCCCTCGCCCTCTTCTCCGTCTTCAGCGGGGTGGCGATCGGCGTGGTGCTGCGCCGCACGCTGATGGCCATGGTGGTCACCCTCGGTTTCACCGTCGTCGTCCAGCTCGTCTGGTCCCACTTCCTGCTGTCGCTCGGCAACGTCGTCACGAGCACGACGAGCAGGGGCGTCATGACCGAAACCCCGGCCCAGACGTTGCCCGCAGGCGCGCACCAGATGGACGGGTCGCACCCGTACCTCACCGGCGACGGAAAACTCCTCGGCTGGAACACTTGCGCGGACGCGCAGACGGAACGAGCGCGAGTGGTGTGCCTGCAGAAGGCCGATGTCGTGGGCTGGCAGGTCGACTACCTGCCGATCTCTCAGATGAACGGCATGCAGTGGTTCGGCGCATCGATCCTGCTGGCCCTGACGGCCGCCGTCACGGTGTTCCTCTTCTTCTGGGGCCGTAAGCGCCTCGTCTGAGACCCACCGCGAGCTCGGAGCCTCCCCTGAGTGGTGGGCACGCTGGTACTGGATCTGGCTGATCCGGGGGAGGAGGAAGCGAGAGACCGCCGATGGCGATGAAGGGCTACTCGGGCGAGTTCAAGGCCGATGCCGTGGCCCTTGTTCGAGTCCACGCCCGGGGCGACCTGCAAGGGGACCGCAAGCGCTGTGGCTAGTGGCTCGTCACGCAGCCTTGGCCGGGTAATCCGTCCATGACCGGATCGGTGAGTCGGGCGCGAAGTTCGTCTTCGGTTCCGCGCGGGTGTTGCGCCAGCGGACGTAGGCGGCGATGGCGGCGTTCTGCTCGTCGTGGCTGCGGTGGTCGGTGCCGTTGAGGGCGAAGTAGCGCAGGGCCGCGAACTCGGCCTCGATCCAGTTCAGCCAGGAGCCGTAGGTCGGCAGGAAGACCAGCTCGATGTCGTTGCCGGCCGCCCAGGCACGGACCTTGGCGTGCTTGTGCGGGGAGAAGTTGTCCAGCACCACATACAGCCTCTGCCCGGGCCAGCGGGCGCGCAGGGCCTTGAGGAGGTCGAGGAACTCGCGCCACCGCTTGCGCGGGCGGATGCGGTAGTACAGCTTGCCGGTGGCCAGATCGAGGGCGGCGAGCATGTGCCGCACGCCGCCGTAACGGTGGTAGGTGGCCCGCAGGCGGCGCGGACGCCTCACCGGACCCCACGCCTTGCCCTTGCGGGGCATCAGGTTCAGCGGCCCGAACTCGTCGACGCATATCACCCGTCCGTCCGCGGGCGGGGTGTCGTACAGCGCCAGGATGCGGTGCATCTTGGCGATGAACTCCGGGTCGGTGGACGCCTTCCAGGTGGTGGTGGTCTTCCAGGAGATCTTGCCGGCGTGCAGGATCCGGCGCAGGCTCTCCCGGCTGATGGCCGCGGTCACCTTCTGCTTGATGAGGTGGTCGGCGAGCTTGCTCAGGCTCCAGGTGGAGAACGCGGTGATCTTCCAGTCGGCGGGGGACGTCCGGGCGATCAGGCAGATGTGCTCGCGCACCTGGTCACTGATCGTCTTGGGGCGTCCCCCGCTCCATTTTGGGTCCAGCGCGTCCAGCCCCTGCTTGTTGAAGGCGTGGATGACATCGCGGACGTAGTCCTCGCCGACCTGCATCAGCACGGTGATGTCCTTGACCGTCTGGCCCTGGGCGGACATCAGCACCACGATCGCCCGGCGGAGTTTCACCGGGTCCTTCGCGGTCCGGCTGATCCGCTGCAGCTTCCGGCCCTCCTCCATGCTCACCGGCCGGACGAACACACTCGGTCGACGCCCCACGACCACCTCCAAGATCCGATCCTGGGGACAGTCTGCGGGCCGACGGGCAGCAGGTCGATTACCCGGCCAAGGCTGCGTGACGAGCCACTAGGGCCTGTGTGATGTTGTGATCAGTCTTGCCGGTCCGGATCCGCCTGGAAGGCGGATCCGGTAGGAAGACAATCGTGACGCGCAGACAACTCACCGAAGAACAGTGGAAGTTGATCGAGCCGTTCCTGCCGATAGGCGAGTACGGCCCGTACCCCGAGCGGCTGCGGGATCAGTTCGAGGGGGTGATCTGGCGGTTCAGGACGGGCGCGCAGTGGCGGGAGATGCCGGGCGAGTTCGGCCCCTGGCCGACCGTCTACGGACGCTTCCGGCTCTGGCGGAACGCCGGTGTCTTCACCGCCCTGCTGGAGGGCCTGATCGCCGAGGCCGCCCGCCGGGGCAAAACGGACCTGTCCCTGGTCAGCGTGGACTCCACGACCGTCCGCGCCCACCACGACGCCGCCGGGATGCTCGTCGGCCAGGAGGTCATGGAGGCGCTCGAGGAGGCCGCCGCCGAGCAGGAACAGGCCCGGCAAAAGGGGGCGACAAGGCGGAACAGAACGGGCGGGACGGCGGAAACGGGCCCGAGCGGGAAGAACGCCGGCGCGTCCGCCGCCGACGCAGGCTCCGCCTGAAGGAAGCCCTGCTCGGCCGGTCCCGCGGCGGACTGACCAGCAAGATTCACCTCGCCGCCGACCAAAAGCGCCGGCCGCTGTCGTTCGTGCTGACCGCCGGGCAGGCCGCGGACAGCCCGCAGTTCATCCCCGTGCTGAACAAGGTCCGGGTCCGCGGGCCGGTCGGCCGACCCCGCACCCGGCCCGGCGCGGTCGCCGCGGACAAGGCCTACTCGTCCCGCGCCAACCGCGCCTACCTGCGCAAACGGCACATCAGGGCGGTCATCCCGGAGAAGAAGGACCAGGCCGCCAACCGCAAGAGGAAGGGCAGCAGGGGCGGCCGTCCCGTCACTTACGACGCCGATCGTTACCGTGACCGCAACACCGTCGAGCGACTGATCAACCGGCTGAAGGACTGGCGCGGCATCGCCACACGCTTCGACAAGACGCCCGAGAGCTACCTCGCCGGCCTCGAACTCCGCGCCTCGATGATCTGGATCGGAGATCTCCTGCAAGCGGCCGATTGATCACAACATCACACAGGCCCTAGGGCCCGGCCGCCTCGCCGGCAGGTACCGAGAGGGCTGCGGCCTCGTATGAGACCGAGCCGGTCTCGGACCCGGGTGCGATGTGTCGGCTTCGTGTCAGTGAGAGCGCGTCAGTCACGGTTGAGCGGGAGAACTGTGTTCTTGCAGGTCGTCGGTCCGTGGCCGCGGCGTGCCACTGACACGGCGGTGGTACTTCGCGACCTCTTGGCTGTCGTTGGGCGGTACATCCCCAGCTGGCTCGCTGCCACGAAGACGGCACATCGCACCGGGGTCTGGAAGGGCACCGGCGGCGGCCGGGTCGAGTTCGATGGCGACGGCACGTTCACGATGTCGGGCATTCCACGGAGTGCCATCGAGTTCAGCTTCATCGACCCCCCGCCCGGAAAGGGAAACCTCTCCGGGCGCGGCAACTGGAACCTGCGCGGTGACGACGGCCGCAGCGGCACCATCGAGCTGAACTTCGCCGCCGCGGGTTCCTTCTCGGACGATTCCGAGTCCACGATTCTGCAGGTCGAGGAGGAGGGCGACCGCCCGAAGCTGTACTTCGACACGAACCCGGACAAGCAGTACGGCTACACGATCCGCCGGGAGACGGGTGAACCGCCCCGGATTCGGTAGGGACTCGATCGACGGCCCCGTCCCACCCCCACTGCATCGAGTCCCGATCCGGTGCCCTGGGGGTGGGCGGGCCTTCTTCACCCAGCCCCGCAGCGACTCCACACTGACCTCGAGCTCCCGTGCGTCCTCGATCACTGTCCGGCCCGATGGCCACACGACTTCGGCCACGTCTCAGCGGAACCTACGGATCTACGCCCAGTCCACGCCGAGTTCCCGGATCGCGTCGAGCTGCTCCTGGGTGAGTTTGTCGCGTCGGGTTTTGGTGTTGGAGACCCATACGCCCAGCTTCACGGTCACCGGCTCCGTCTCGCCCTCGAGTGTGATGGGTTCACTGTGCCCGCGTGGTACCGGCCGGTGGCCTTCCCGCTCGACCCACTGCGCGAGGGCCGCCAGGCCCCGCTGGAACGCCTGCTGCGCCTTGCTTGCCCCCTTCGCCGCACGCCCGGCCGTCGGGGCGGGAGACGGTGCCTGGGCGGGCTGTACGCCCAGCCTGGTCAGCCGTTCCTGCTGCTCCGTGGACAGCTGCGCCCAGGTACCCGGCTGTTTCTGCCGCTTCAGCCACTTCCCAAGATCGTCGCCGTCGAAGAGGACGCCGGGTTGGATGTCGGGCAGGTGGCCGTGGGGTTCGTCGGCGGCGAGGTCCGCGAGGACGCGGTAGTGCCGCTGCCAGTCCAGCGGCCACGGGCAGTTCCAGTCCTCATCGATCGCCGCCAGCTGCTCCGTACGCACCCGGGCCCGCTCCGCGTCCTTGCCGAGGCCGCCCTTCCGGCGCAGGTTCGCCAGGTGCTGCCCGACCGGGACGGGCCGGCCGCTGGCGGGGTCGTCCCAGACCGTGTCCTGTCGCGGAGCGAGGTGCCCGGCGGCCCGCCGGTAGGACCGGAGCGCGGCGAGCTTGGCCTCCCACGCCTCCTCGCCCGGCTCCCACACCATCCCGGCCTCCGGCAGGTCGAGCAGTTCCTTGCGCCGCTCCTCCAGCTCTCCGGCCCGCAGGGCCTTGCGCTGCTGGTGCACCCATCTCCCCAGCGGAAAGTCCCTCGTCACCCCGACCTCGGTCTCCACGTCATACGGGACGGCATAGAGGCCGGTGATCTCGTTCTCCGCCCGCCAGCGGATCAGGGCCTGGTAGCCCTCCAGCCACACCAGGGACTCCGGCCGGTAGACCCGGGTGCGCAGGAACGCGGCGATGGTGGCGGCGTCGCGCGGTGTGGAGAAGTGCAGCAGCGCCGACCCGGCGGCGGCATCGCTGCTGTCGTCCTCCTGGTCCTCGCTGTCACCCTCGCCGTCGGCGCCGATGATCCGGCCGTCCTCGTCGCGTCGGATGTGCACGGTGCGCTGTCCGTGGGTGAGGGCGCGGGAGGCGAGCTGCTCCACGAGTCGTTCATCGTGCGAGCGCAGGCCCTGGAGCACGGCGACCAGTCCGGCATACGAGGCGGAGGCGATCATGTCGGTCGGGTCCTCGCCGGGCTGAAGGAACACGGGCACGATGATCCGCGCGACCTTCGTGGAGCCGTCGCGGTTGATCCGGAGGGCCCGGCCGATGTTCTGCACGATCTCCACCTGCGAGCCGCGGGTGTCGGCGAAGCAGATCGCTTCCACGCCCCGTTCGCCGGTGATGTCGACGTCCTCCCCGAGCACGCGGCAGCTGGCGAGGAACGCCCGGTGGACGCGCCTGGCCGCGTCGATCCCGTTGGCGAACTGCCGGATCACTTCGCGGCGTTCGGTGACGAGGTGGTCGCCGCACAGCCACGCCGACCACACCCTCTCCGGCGGGACGTGGCGGCCGGCCTCCAGCTCGTAGAAGCTCGCGCCGATCGACGACTTCGGCAGCGCCTCCGCCTTCGCCAGGTCGTCATCGGAGGCGTCACTGGCGTACAGCTCGGCGGCGGTCTGCGGCATCTTTTCCGCGAACGCGGCGGCCTCTTCCACCTTCTGGTGGAAGGTCATGACCGTACGGAGGTCGCACGCCGCGGCGTGTTCCAACAGTGCGGTCTGCAGCAGCGCCAGGCGCCGGCCCCGCCGCGCCTCCTCCGACTCCCCGAGGACGGGGGAGGGGTCGCGGATCTCCAGCACGTCGATCTCGAATCCGGCGAGGATGCCCCGCTCGATCGCCTCGCTCAGCCCGAGCTCGGCCAGCCACGGCCCGTAGGTTTCGGAGTCCTGGCCCATCGAGGCGATCTCCAGCTCCTGGCCGCCGATGCCCTGCTGCGGCCGGGGCGCGGCGAGGATGCGCGGGGTCGCGGTGAGGTAGAGCCGGAAGTCGGCGGGGATCCGCTGGTTGTCGTGGATCGCCGCCCAGGGCCTGCCAAGATCACCTGCGGTTGAGTGGGCTTCGTCCACGATGGCGAGGTCGAAACCGCTCATTTGCTGCCCATAGAGCCGCTCCCCGCCCGCCAGGGCGGCCTCCAGCGGCCCGCGCACCTTGCCCTGGCCCAAGGGGTCCTCTGGGTCCTCGCGGTCCACGAGAGAGGCGTACGTGGCGAACACGACCACTGGCCCGCTCCCGGCCCACAGGGCGAGCTGGATCGCGTTGGTAGTGGTGCGCACCCCCAGCCGCTCCAGGACCTCGTCCTTCTCCAGCGAGCACACCGCCACCATCGGCGCCCGGTGCCCCACCCGGCGCCACGCCTGAGCGGTCTGCACCAGCAGATCCAGGGTCGGCACGGTCACCAGGACCCGCCCGCCCGAAAAGCACTCCCGCGCGCACGCGGCGGCGGTGATCGTCTTGCCCGATCCGGTCGCGGACACGATCGTGCCCCGGGCCCCCTCCGACGGTACGGATGATCTTGCAGGAAATCCCACCCACCGACGGAAACTCGCTTTCTGGGCCACCTGGTGTTCCCGAAGCCGCATACCCGGCATTTCCCCGCCCCTCCTCTGCCTTCTTCTCCGCTCGCTTGGGACATCACCAGGACGGTGTGAAGGGCGGCACGGACACCGTGCCGTCCTCGCCCACCACGATCCGCTCGGCGAGCTGGGCCAGGACCTCACAGGGGCGCAGCCCCGTCCGGCCGGCCACCGTCTGGACCAGCCGGCCGGGCGCGGCGGACAGCCGGACCTCCGCCCGCAGCTCATCCGCGTCCTCCGCCTTCTCCCCCGCCGTGCCCCGACGGCGGCCTGTGCCGCAAGAGCACCGGCAAGCCGTTCCTCACGCTCGCGAGCCCACACCGAGCCCTGAGCATCCCGTTCCGGCTCGTACACACTCCAGCCGGCTGCAGTCATCAAGTCCCTGACGCGCCGCCATTCGGCGTGCTGGGCCAGCCAGATGACAGCCAACCGCTCCCGGTCCATCTCGAAGGCGTAGAAGGAACCGTTCCCCCTCAACTGCTCCGCGGTCTCCCGCTCACGGACAGCGGCCTCCGCGACCTTTTCCGCCACGGCGGCGACGTCCAGGCCGTTCGCCTGACGCCGGACCTGATCCCGCGCCACGTCCTGAGCACTCCACATGCGTTTTCCCTTCTCCGGTACGATGTGTCGGGTTCGTGTCAGTGGAGTGGTCGGCAGTCGATGTCGGCTACTTTCCGTCGCCTTTCGCTGGTCACGGTGGGGACGGGTGACGGTCTGCTGCTGCCATGAGGGTGACACGGGCAGCGGGGCTCACTGTCACGACGCGGTATATCCCATGGTGGGTCACTGACACGAGGCCGAGATATCGCACCACGCTCTCGCCGCGTGACGGAAACATGTCCAAGATCACGGGGAAAGTTCGGACTTGACTTCATCCGTGCACTCGGCCGGGATCGCGTAGTCCTCGAACCGGCCGGCCTCCTTGGCTTCGGCCCGGCCCTTCAGCACGTCGGCCACGACCTTGGCGCAGTCCGGGGATGGTGCCGGCGGCGGGGCGGCCATGCCCGGGGACATCACCCACATCACAGCCATCACGCCGAGACAGAACACGGCCATGGCCGCGGCCCACAGGCCAGCGGTGCGAAACATCCTCTTCCCCTTACGGTGGGCGAATGGCTGAACGAAATGATGAGGCCGAGCGGGTCACAGCGGCCTGGCAGGCCCTGACCGGCTGGCTTGCCGAGCACGCTCCCGTCTCGTATGCCTCCCTCCTGCCGCCCGCGGCGGAAGAGGAGATCACAGCCGCCGACGCCCAGCTGAGGCAGCACCTCGGCTTCGGGCTGCCCGCCGAGCTGGCCGCGCTGTGGCGGCTGTGCGGCGGCGTGGAGCACCAGGAGATCGAACATGACGAGGAAGGCGAGGTCGGCTCGGGGGCATTCCTGCCCGGCGGGGTGATCATGTCGCCGATAGATGCCCTGCGCCCGCGCCTGCCGGACCATACCGGACAGGATTGGTGGCAAGGCGCGCCGGTGGTGCCGTGGCTGACCGGGGATGAGGCAGGGGCCGAGTCCGGCCACTGGGTGGGTGCCATCGGTGTCGGCCGGTGGAGTGTGGACAGCTTGCCCGGCGTCAGCGCCAAGCCCGCGTTCCCGTCGATCGCCGCCTACCTGGATGCCGTCTTGCGCACCGTGACCGAAGGGCCGGCCGATGCGATGGGCCCGGATGTGCCCGGCCTGGTGTGGGGCTGCCTCATCTGGCAGAACCCGAAATATCCCCTGCTGGACGAAGCCCTCCCGCACTGGACGCCGATCCACTGACATGCCTGGGGCCCCGTCAGCCTGACGGGGCCCCAGGCATGTGCTGCTAGCCGGTTACGGCGTGCTCATGGTGCAGATCACCTCGGACTTGGTGGTGTCACAGGAGTTGAACCAGCTCATGCCGGGGGTGTCACCGGGGTTGACCCAGTATTCATCCGTGTCCAGCAGGCGGAACCCGGGGACGAAGGTGTTGCCGAAGCCGCTCATGGCACCGGAATTGATGTACTTCGACATCGAGGAGCGGCCGCAGTTCTCATCCCAGGTGGGCGGGGTGTAGCGGGTGTCGTCCAGGAAGTGCTCGCTGCGGTGTGGCAGTTGTTGCCTCAGAACTCCGGTTCCTCGCCTGTCGATAGCATGAACACATGAGCAACGGTGTGATCGTGGCCTGGGAACGCATCGAATCCTGGCTGAGGCTCCACCCGCCGGCTGCCCCGCTGTCTCCCGGCGCCTCCGACGAGCTGATCGCCGAGGCAGAGGCCGAGCTCGGGTTCCGCCTCCCCGCCGACCTTCGTACGCTGTGGCGGCGATGCGGCGGGCCGGTCGGGCCGTTGACGCCCGAGGGTGAGGTACTGCTCGGAGTGCGCCGAGCCCTGGACGCCTACGACCTGCTGAATCACCCCGGAGTCTGGGGGACGACATGGATCCCGTTCACCGCCGACGAACCTGACGACCCGTTCTCCGGGACCTTCATCGACGCCGCGACGGGGTTGATCGGGTCGTGGAACCGGCAGGACGTCTCCCACCTCTACGAGGATGGCAGCACCCTGACCGGATACCTGGCTGAGGTGGCCGACGAACTTCGAGCACTTCACTGACGGCGCCGAACGGGTCCCGCCCGTTGAGGAGTCGATCCTGCAACGGGCGGGGTGGTTGTTATCGGGTTGTCGTTTTCGAGGGTGTCAGCGGCGCGGCGCGCTGAGCTTCGTCGCCGACTGGCTCCACTCGGGGAAACCGTTGGCCCACGCGTCGCAGATGACCTTCTCCGCGGTCCAGTTGCATCCGGCGGCCGTCAGGCCCGTCCAGAAGTAGTAGCCGTCGGCGTCCAGCAGTCGGTTCGACGACGCGAACTGGCCGAACAGGCGCATCGCCCCCGAGTTGACCTCCAGCGACATGGATGACCGCCTGCACTTGACTTTCGTCCGGTCCGGTTCGGGTAACGCCCGTCGTCACGGAAGTGCAGCGTGCCGTCGGATGCGACGCCCTCGTAGGTCTGCACGCACTCCTCACCATTGTTGACGAGGTACGGGTTGGCGTTGCCATCGGGCGTCTTGGGCGTGCCACCGGTCAGCCCATCCAGTTCGCCGGACGCTGCCCGGTCTCATCCACCGGAGGATGAGACCGGGACCGCGTGTGCGGAGTGACGGCATGCGGTGAGCCGGCGGACACGAACTCGATCAGATAGTCCTCAAGACCCGTTTTCGGCGTGACGCCACGCAACTCGCCGTAGAAACGCTCTTGGGCACTCTCCCCGCCCCTGCGCCACACGTACATCGTGTAGGCGGTGTTCGACTCCAGACGGAAGCCGATATTCCCCCTGCGTTGGGCGTGTCGAGCACCATCCTCCCCAGACGGCTGCTGAAGGGCCAGCTCCCGGCCAGCACGAACCCCTCACCCCCATGCTCTGACATGCGGTCGCTGACCTGGAGCGTGAGCGTGGCGTCGTGCTCCCGCGCGTTACTGATGAACAGGACAGTGCCGTCCGCGACATGCACTGCACCGGTCGGCCCCATCGGCAGGTCCGTCCACACCACAGTGCTGCCCTCAGCGGTGAGCCCGAACAGAGACCGTTCGATGTGGACCGTCGTCGTCATGCGAACCTCATCAGGCATGACCGTCACACTAGGTCCTGTCTGGAGTCCGGATCATGATTGTGGTGCGATGCTGCGGAGCCAGAGCATCGCACCGCATAGGTGCAGTCCGGCCGCGTAGCTCTCCGGGGTCTTGTCGTAGCGGGTCGCGATGCCGCGCCAGTTCCGTAGCCGGTTGATGCACCGCTCCACGGTGTTGCGCTCGGTGTACAAGGCCGCGTCGTGGCTGACGGGGCGGCCGCCCTTCGAGCCGCGCTTCTTGCGGTTGGCGGCCTGGTCGACCTTCTCCGGGATCACCGCCCGGATTCCGCGACGCCGCAGGTAGCGGCGGTTGCGGCGGGAGGAGTAGGCCTTGTCCGCGGCCACCGCGTCCGGTCGGGTCCGGGGACGCCCGACCGGCCCGCGCACCTTCACCCGCTCCAGGACCGGGACGAACTGCGGGCTGTCGCCGGCCTGTCCGGGCGTCAGGACGAACGCCAGCGGGCGGCAGCGCCGGTCGGCCGCCAGATGGATCTTGCTGGTCAGTCCGCCCCGGGAACGCCCCAGTTCGGCGGCCGTCAGGCGGGCCCGGTGTCGTCGGCGGAGGCGTCGCCGCTCGGTGCGCGGGTTGTCTTCGGCCGGCCCGTCTTGCGGCTCTTGTCCCTTCGCGGCACCCCCTTTTCGGACTCGGCGGCCGCTTCCAGGGCCGCCAACTGCTCAGGGTCGAGGGCCATCCCGGCGGCGTGGTGGTGGGCCCGGGCGGTCGCCGAGTCCACGCTGACCAGGCCCAGGTCCACCTGGTCGCGGGCGGCGGCCTCGGCGATCACGGCCTCCATCAGGTACTGGAAGATGCCCTGCGTCGCCCAGATCCGGAAGCGGTCGTACGCGCTCTGCCAGGGGCCGAACTCATCCGGCAGGTCGCGCCAGGGGCTGCCGGTGCGGAACCGCCACATCACCGCGTTGAAGTGTTTCCGCAGGTCGGGGATGGGCCCGACCGCAGCGACCGGGAGATGGGGCTCGATCAGGGCCCACTGGTCGTCGGTGAGATCGCCTCGCGCCATGACTGATGGCCTATCAAAACCGGCCCTCATGGCGCAGGCGATCTACCGAATCCGTGATCCGGACTCCAGACAGGACCTAGGACCTGTCCGAGGGGTTGCGTGACAGGCTGACCGGTGAATCGTTCCGTCCCGTGTGGGGCGCGGTGATCTGACAGATGCGGAGTGGGCCCGGCTGGAACCGCACCTGCCGAGGAACGCAGGCCGGGGCGGGCGGTGGAAGAGCCACCGTGTGGTGATCAACGGCATTCTCTTTCGGCAACGGACCGGCATCCCGTGGCGGGACCTGCCGAGGCGGTTCGGCAAGTGGAAGACGGTGCATGACAGGCATCGCAGGTGGTCGGTGGACGGCACGTGGGACAGGATCTTGCGGGCCGTCCAGGCCGACGCCGATATCGAGGGCCGTCTCGACTGGACGATGGCGGGGGGACTCGACGGTCTGCCGGGCGCACCAGCACGCGGCCGGTGCACGAAAGCAGCCTCCGCGGGTCCCCGGTCAGCGGAGTCGGCCCGCTCATCATCGGGACGACGAAGGGCTGGGCCGCTTTCGGGGAGGGCTGACCACGAAGATTCATCTGGTGGGTGAAGGCGGGCGGCGTCCGCTGGCCGTGCTGATCACACCGGGGCAGACAGGCGACGGGCCGCGGATGATCCCGGTGCCGAAGAGCGTCCGTGTGCCGCGCCCGGCCGGCGGGCGTCCTCGCACTCGGCCGGACCACCTCAGCGGCGACAAGGCGTACAACTCCCGCCGCAACCGCCGCTATCTGCGACGTCGGCAGATCAAGCCCACCATCCCCGAGCGCCGCGACCAGCGGGCCCCTCGGCAAAAGCGCGGCAGCAAGGGCGGTCGGCCCGCCGCCTTCGACCGGGCCCGGTATGCCCGCAGGAACGAGATCGAGCGAACGATCAACGCCCTCAAAGGCTTCCGCGCCGTGGCCACTCGATTCGACAAACGGGCTTACGTCTTCCACGGCACGGTGACCGTCACCGCGATCCGGCTGTGGCTCCGCTCCTGAGCCCTTCCCGCTTGCTTCCGATTCACCCCGGCCTACCGCAGGACGGGGCAGTTGGCGGATGTGTACTCGTCCGCGATGTTGAACACGCTGGCGCAGTGTGGGCATTCGGCCTTGCCGAAGAGGTGGGCGATTCCGTCGGCGAGGGCCTCGCGCCCGTCACGGACGGCAGTCCCGTGCATCCACCGGCCGGTGCCGGAGAGCTCCTCAAAGGACGCCGGCCGCAGGCCGCGACGGTCCACATCGCCCAGGTGCCAGTCCCGGATCGCTGAATAGCGCCCGTGGTCCCCGATGGCGATCGTCACTTCCACGGCGCAGTGGGGGCAGGCCAGGTGGTAGAAGTCGTCCGCGAAGTCCCCCAGGACGGCACTCCAGTGGTACTCCTCCTTGGCCGCGAGCGAATCGCGGAAGGTCGCGAGGTAGTCGACCGGCCGCGATTGCAGGTGCCGGTCCAACAGCTTGCGGAACTCTGCGATCGCGTCGGCGCAGTCCGCCAGCAGATCGTCGCAGCCGTGGTGTCCTGCCGCGCGTCGCAGGACCGCTCCGGCCAGTCCACGCGCCCGTGCGCTCCTCGCGGCGAGACGCACCAGGCGCGGCAGGGCGGCAAAGCCGGCGGGGAAGACGAGGTCGTGTTCGAGGACCAGCCGGTATCCCAGCTCCTCCCATGCTTCGGCGTTGTCCTCGAGCTCCACCCGTTCCAGAAGCGCGGGGACGCGATCGACATCCCCGTAGCAGTCGTGCATCTGCGTCCAGTTCACCACCTGGGCATTAAAGCGCCCCATGGCAGCCGGGGTGGGCGCCTCTGTTCCTGACCCACCGGACAGGCCCTAGAGGTCGCGCGGATAGGCGGGAGTTCTGTCCGACGGCGCCGGCTCGGCCGGGCGTGACGGGGGACAGGGGCTGGGTGTGGTGCGGGGGTGGCTGACAGGTCTGCGGCGGAGTGACGTCAAAGGATCACTTGCCGTCGGCTCCGGTAGCATCGGCGCCATGTCCGGTGCTTCGTGCGCGGCTTGTGCCGCGGTGACGAGGACGCTCCGCTAGCGGCGGGGCGTTCCTCTCACTTCTGTTGAACGTTCTGCTGCTTCGTGGTTGAACCGGAGCGGCACGTTCGTGCTGCTCGGAACTTCTTCCGGGCAACGGAGCACTCGATGGTTTCAGGCATTCCCTCTTCGCGCCGGGACGAATCGTCCCCGGTGCGCGCGTGGCTGGTGCTGTGCTGCATGGCCATGCTGCAGTTCTTCATCGCGGTGGACGTGACCGTGGTCAACGTCGCCCTGCCCTCGATCGGCGCCGCCTTCGGGGTCGACGGGCACGCCCTGGTCTGGGTCGTGGTCGGGTACACGATCACCGGCGGCGGGCTGCTGATGCTCGGCGGCCGACTGGGCGACGTGCTCGGCAGGCGCCGCATCCTCCTGCTCGGCACCACGCTCTTCGGTGCCGCGTCCCTGCTGGCCGGGCTCGCGCCGTCCTTCGCCGTGCTGGTGACGGCCCGGCTGCTGCAGGGTGCCGGAGAAGCGATCGCGCTTCCGGCGGCGATGGCGGTGATCGTGCTCATGTTTCCCGAGGGGCCGCGCAGGTCGCGGGCGCTGGGCGTGTGGGCGGCCGTCGCGAGCTGTGGCCTCGTCCTCGGGTTCGTGGTCTCCGGGATCATCACCGAGCTGCTCGGCTGGCGGTGCATCTTCCTGGTGTCCGTGCCGTTCATCCTGGTCGTGCTCGCGGCTGCGGCCATTCTCGTGCCGAGCGAACGGCCTGCCGGGCCCGCACCGCTGGACCTTCCCGGTTCGCTCCTGCTGGTCGCGGCCCCGCTGCTGTTCACCCTCGGCGTCATCGAGGCAGGAGGGGCGGACGGCCCGCTGCCCTGGCTGCCGCCGGCGGCGCTGGCCGGCGCAGTGGCAGCCGGGGCCCTGTTCGTCGGGGTCGAGCGCCGTGCACGGAACCCGCTCGTGCCGCTGCGGTTCTTCCGCAACCGGCCGCGCGTCCTGGCCAACCTCGCCACCGCTCTGCTGAGCGCGGCGCTGTCCACCTCGTTCCTGCTGTTCACCTACTACCTGCAGGACCGGTGGGCGCCGGCCCGCTCCGGGCCGGTCTGACGATGCTGCCCCTGGCGGTGTCCCTGATCGCGGCCTCGGTGCTGGTGCCCCGGCTGCTCGGACGGTGGGGCGCCCGGGCCTGTGTCCTGGCCGGCATCGGCTTCACCGCGCTGGCGATGGCCGCCATCGCCCTGGTCTCCTCCCTGGGGGCCACCGGCCCGGCGATGATTCCGGCCATGGTGCTCATCGCGGCCGGGATGGGGTTCGGGATCGTCGGGCTGCAGTACGTCGCGGTGACCGGCGTGACCGAGGACGACGCCGGCATCGCCTCCGGCGTCCAGCGGGCCGCCGACCAGCTGGGCGGTTCCATCGGGATCACGCTCTACGTCGGCATCGGGTTCGCTCCCGCCCTGGACGGCACCGACCCGTTCCTCGCCAGTAGTTTCCTGGCCGTCGCCGGGCTCGCCGCGGCCGGGTGCGTCGCCTGGCGGATCTCCCTGCCCGCCGCGGTGACGGAGGAGACGCTCGGGTGATCTTGGGCAGGGCTGCGCCCGTCCGGCGGCCCGGCCGGGCGCAGCCCGGGAAACAACAGGTCCACGATCACCACCGGGCAAGCAGGAGGTCACGTGCCCGTCCTGCCTTCCTCCATCACCGCCCCTCTGTGGGAGCAGTTCCACGCGTTGATCCCGCGCCGCCAGGTCGTTCATCCGCTGGGCTGTCATCGGCCCCGCGTCCCGGACAGGGTCGTGTTCGACAAGCTCCTGGCCCGGCTCGTGCTGGGCGGCACCTACCAGCAGCACGCCGACCACCGGGTCTCCGCGACCACGCTGCGGTCCCGGCGGGACGAGTGGATCGCCGCGGGAGTCTTCGAAGCCCTGCACCGGGCCGCGCTGGAGGCCTGTGACCAGGCCATCGGCCTGGACCTGGATAACCTCGCCGTGGACGGGTGCATCGTGAAAGCCCCCGGCGGCGGGGAGAACACCGGCCGCTCGCCTGTGGACCGCGGGAAATCGGGGACCAAACGGTCGCTGCTGGTCGAAGGCGGCGGGCTCCCGATCGGGTGCGCGCTCGCCGGCGCCAACCGGCACGACTCGCCGCTGTTACGCCCCACCCTGGAGATCCTTGGGCGCTTCGGCTTCCAGCTGCCCGACCGGATCACGGTGCACCTGGACTCGGGCGTGACCCGCACCCTGCTGACCGAGCTGGGCTGCGGATGGCGGATCACCCCGAAGGGCGCGTTCCTGCCGATCCACCACATCCACCGATGGGGTGTCGAACGGACGAACTCCTGGCACACACGGGGCTTCAAGTCGCCGGCGATCGTCACGGACCGGCGTGCGGTGGTGCAGGCCGCGTGGGTAGCGCTGGCCAGCGCGGTCATCGTGATCCGGCGCCTGATCCGCAAGGCATGGACGGTCTACCGATGGGACACACGGACCGCCCGACGCCCGTGACCTATCCGCGCGAACTCTTAGTACTCCAGCTGTAGATCGTGATCTTGCTGGTCGGGCCGGTGCGGAGACGGGTGCGGCCACCGTTGATCATCGTGAGTTGTGTGGACTTACGAAGAGACGGTGGCCGCAGGTCACAGCATAGATCCCGCCCGGTGGCGGGAGGCGTTCGAGGGCCTGATGGGGCGGATCGCGTGCCGGTTCAAGCGGGTCGAGCCCCGGCGCCGGGCCGGGCGGCTGCTGCTCGGGCTGCTGTCGGACCTGCCGCGGAAGAACTGCTGGACGATCGCGGAGTGGGCCGGGGAGGCCAGCCCGCACGGCATGCAGCATCTGCTGTGCCGGGCCGTCTGGGATGCCGATGCCGTCCGTGATGACGTGCGCGAATACGTCGTCGAGCACCTCCGCGACGAGGCCGCGGTGCTGGTCGTCGACGAGACCGGGGACGTGAAGAAGGGCACGCACACCGTCGGTGTCCAGCGTCAGTACACCGGCACGGCCGGGAGGATCGAGAACTCCCAGGTCGCGGTCTACCTCGTCTACGCGGGCGAGCGGGGGCACGCGGCGGTGGACCGGGAGTTGTACATCCCGCGCTCCTGGACGTGCGATCCGGATCGCTGCCGGGCAGCGGGGCTCGGCGAGGACACCGTCTTCGCGACCAAGCCGGAACTGGCCCGGGTGATGATCGAACGGTTCCTGGCCGCCGGACACCGCGTCGGCTGGGTCACGGGGGACGAGGTCTACGGCGGCAACCCGAAACTGCGGGCGGCTCTGGAGGAACGCGGCATCGGCTATGTCCTCGCGGTGGCCTGCTCGGCCGAAGTCCCCACCAGCGCGGGCAGGTTCCGCGCTGACGTCCTGGTGAAGAAGGTGCCGAAGCGAGCCTGGCAGAAGCTCTCGGCCGGGCCCGGCGCGAAAGGGCAGCGGTTCTACGACTGGGCCGTCATCGACCTCGCCGACCCGACGCCGAGCAAGCACCAGCTCCTGATCCGCCGCAACCGCACCACCGGTGAACTCGCCTACTACCGCTGTCACTCCACCACGCCGGCATCCCTGGCCACCCTGGTCAGGGTCGCAGGTTCCAGATGGCGGGTAGAGGAGACCTTCCAAAGTGAGAAGGGCCTGGCCGGGCTGGATGAGCACCAGGTCCGCCGCTACCCCTCCTGGACCCGCTGGGTCACCCTCGCGATGCTGGCCCATGCCTTCCTCGCCGTCGTCCGCGCCGACGAATACGCACACCGCCCCACACCGGATGACCTGATCCCGCTGACCTGCAACGAGATCCAACGCCTGTTCATCACGGTCGCCGTCCGAGCCGATCACGGCCCGGCCCACCGGCTCAGCTGGTCCACCTGGCGACGCCGCCACCAGGCACGATCACGAGCCAGTCATTACCGACGACAAACCGCATCCCAGACATGAAGATCACGATCTACACCTGGAGTACTGACCGATCTCGGCATGCCTGGCGCTCCGCCGGAGCGCACTCGAGCATGTGAGCGTGAAGCCCCGGGAGCGTGCTCTCGCGTCACGGCAACGAGCGTGTGAGCCAGACCACTTCACCGTTGTCTTCCGTGGAAACGTGGTCCCGCTCGAACCCGAGCTTCTCAAGGACACGGAGCGACGGTGTGTTCCACGTGCCGACGGTCGACCAGAGCCGTTTCCGCCCGGTCGCGACAGCGGCATCGAGCACCGCGCTGGCCGCCTCGGTGGCGTAGCCACGCCCATGCGCGCGCTGGAACAGCTCATACGCGATTTCAGGCTCCTCTAGGGTGGAGCGGCCGATGATCAGCCCGCAGTAGCCGATGAAGTCGCCTTCGTCGCGACGCTGGATGGGCAACAGGGCGATCCCCGTAGTCGCCGTCGCGGTGAGCAGCTCCGCGATGGACGTCCGGATGTGCTCAACCGTAGGGGTCCCCTTGCCGCGTTCGGAGAGGAGGGCGCAGAACTCAGCGGCGTCCGACTCGGCCCACGGCCGCAGTGTCAGCCGTTCGGTCTCAAGGTGGAACGGCATCGTCTCGTACGTAGTCATGCCCCCACTCTGTCCCACGGAGCATCACGAACTACAGCTGGAGGTGTGCCACGAACGCTGAGAGTGAGGTTGATGTAGGCAGAGACCCTGCTTGATGTGGTGCTGTGCGGAAGATGAAGGTCTTGTGGCCCTTCGGCGTCGCCCTGCGGTGGGAGGCGTCAAACCGTCCCGAGCTGCGTTGGTTGAAGACCGTCGTGGTGAGCGTCCGGGGAAAAGGCGCCGGTCAGGCGTCAGGTGGGGACCGGGAAGGCGAACGCGAGTGAACCGCTGATGACGTGTCGTAAGTAGTAGGTGACATCGAAACCGGGGTGACTTCAGGATCCCGGGACAAGCCTGGCGGGTGACCGCTTATTGGCCAGGCGGTGTCCGGCATGAAGGCGGCGCGAGCCCGGTCTGCGGCTTCCGTACGGAACGTGGGAAGGCGTGTCGCGATACTGCCCTGGCTCAGCGGCCGGGGCGACAGGGAGAACCCGGTGCGGAAGCCCTCCGGCCGGGTGCTGAGTACCGTCGCGCGGCGCGCCGGCGGACCGGCTCGTAGTAGTGGGGAAGCCCCGGTAATCGGGGTGGAGTGAAGGGGCCGGGTCGTTCGTGACTGGTTTGTTCGGTCAACCGGAAGCACTCCGGGAGGAGCGGGATGAACGAGTTGAAAGCGTCGGCCAAGCCGTTCGACATCTCCAAGCAGGAGGTGTGGGACGCCTGGGTGAAGGTGAGAGGAAACAAGGGCTCGTCCGGGGTGGACGGAGTGTCGATCGAGGCGTTCGAAAAGGACCTGAAGAACAACTTGTACAAGGTCTGGAACCGGATGTCCTCGGGCACATACTTCCCGCCGGACGTCAAAGCGGTGCCGATCCCCAAGAACGGGGGTGGCACCAGGGTGTTGGCGGTGCCCACCGTCGCTGACAGGGTCGCGCAGACGGTGGTGGCCGGACATCTGTCGGAGCGGGTGGAGCAGGTCTTCCACCCGGACTCCTACGGGTATCGGCCGGGCAAGTCGGCACTGGACGCCGTCGCGTCCTGCCGGGAGCGGTGCTGGCGGTTCGACTGGGTGGTCGAGTTCGACATCCGGAAGTTCTTCGACACCGTCCCGTGGGACAAGGTGGTGGCCGCGGTCGAGGCGCACACCGACGCCGGTTGGGTGGTGCTGTACGTCAAGCGGTGGCTGGCCGCGGGGCTGCGCCTGCCCGACGGGTCCACGACGGAGAGGGTGGAGGGCACGCCGCAGGGTTCTGCGGTGTCGCCCGTCTTGGCGAACCTGTTTCTGCACTATGCGTTCGATGCGTGGATGGTCCGGGAGTACCCGGGCTGCCCGTTCGAGCGTTACGCCGACGATGCGGTGGTGCACTGCCGCACCCTGGCGGAAGCGGAACGGGTCCTGGCCGCGCTGCGGTCCAGGATGGCCGAGGTCGGTCTGGAGCTGCATCCGGACAAGACCCGGATCGTGTACTGCAGGGACGACAACCGTCGGGGCCGGTCTCCGGTCACCGAGTTCACGTTCCTGGGGTTCACGTTCCGGCCACGAGGAGCCAAGGACAGACACGGGGTGATGTTCACCGCGTTCCTGCCCGCGATCAGTCACCAAGCCCTGAAGAGGCTGAGCAGGACGGTGCGGTCCTGGAGACTGCACCGGCGCACCGCGCAGGAGTCATCTGACCTGGCACGGATGGTCAATCCGGTGGTCAGGGGATGGATGAACTACTACGGGCGCTTCTACCGCTCAGCGCTGTATCCGCTGCTCGACCGCATCAACACCTACTTGCTGCGGTGGATCCAGAAGAAGTACCGGGTCGGGACGAAACAGGCCCTGCGACGGTTGGCCCGTGGCCACACGTTGCGCCCGAAGTACTTCGCTCACTGGACCTGGGCGGCCCCGGCGGGGTCGAGGCCCAGAACGACAAGAGCCGTATGACGGGAGACTGTCACGTACGGTTCCGTGGGAGCCCGGGGGTGAGATTCCCCCGGGCGACCCGACTATTAGAAGTGGCAAGACGGACGCGATCGATGCCGCAGCCGCCGCGCAGGCGGTGCTTTCCGGCCGGGCCACCGCAACCGCCAAGACTGCCGTGGGTCGCCACCAAGCTCCGCTGGAACCTGGCCGCCGACAGCGCCGAACTCGCCACCCTTGATGACCTCGCCGGCGCCTGCCCCGAGCAGGCCGTGACGTACGAACCTGCCGGATAGCGCTGCCCTGGCTGCCCGTCCCCGCCGCTGTGGGGACGGGGCAACGCAGTGGGCCTCTGCCCACGGTTCGTGCAGACTGGGCACAGGGCCGCCTCGTCTCCCCCGTCGAGGCGGCCCGTTGTTTGTCAGCCCCAGTCGCAGCCGGTGCCGTCGCGGTCGAGGTGGCGGCCGTAGCCGGGCTCGCCGCGGTGGACGGGTGCGGCTCCCGCGGCCCGGGCTGCCGCACAGTCGGCGCAGCAGACGCGCCCGGCACCGCTGCCGCTTTCCCCGCTGCTGTCGTCGCTGCCGCCACCGCCGCTGCCCGAGGCGGGCTGAGCGGTGACGGTTTCGGTGACCTCGACGGTCTCGGTGACCGTGGGCGCAGGCTCAGCCTCCGCGGTGGCGGTCATCGTGACGGTGGCCGTCGGCTGCGGCGTGGCGGAGGCCGGTCCGGCGTCCTCGGCCTGGGAGTCGGACCCGGCTCCCAGGCCGATCAGGAGGGCCAGGCCAAGAGCGGGAAGCACATGGCGTTTCCGCGTCCACCGGGGGACGGGGCGCGGTGGCTGCGGTGCGGTGTATGGGCTGGTCACGTCGTCCCCCTGGGCGGTAATCAGGTGCGCGGAGGCCAGCGGTTCGATGGACGGCTGTGCCGGTATGGGGGAGCAGCCACCGTTTCGTGACGCTCGTTGCCCACGGGGCGGTTTGGCTCCCTTGCCGGCTCGTGGGGTCCTGTCTGCGTGGTGCTGGTGCCCCGGCCTGGCCCGTCAACCGGGCGGTGACGGGCGTGCGCCTGCCCCGTCGCTGTTCGAGGTCGATTACCTCACCGCCGAACGCGCGGAAATCTATGGCGGCCGGAGTAGACATTGGGTGGTGGTGTGGTTACGGTTTCTCCCGTAGCCGAGATCAACAGGGCCCGGCAGAGACGAACTGCCGGGCAGCAGTACCCGCAGTCGCAGTGCGCAGGACGGTGCGGTGGTGGAGTTCCGGAGCCAGAGCGGTTGCAGGACGGCGACAGGGCTGACGACCGCACCGGGTGGCCCGCAGTGCTCAGGGGCCGCCGTGAGCAGGACCCCGCAGCGAAGTCCGTGAGCAGCACCCCGGTGAAGGCGTCGGCTGCGGACGCGCGCACCGGGAAGTTCGGCAGTGGGGTTCCAAGCCGGAGCAGACGCAGGACGGGCGACGGGGCCGGCTGCCGAAGGGTGGCGCTGTCACAGGCCACCAGCAGTACGCAGGAGAGCAGTACCAGCAGTACGCAGTTCCCCGTTTGGTAAGTAGTTGATCAAGAGGGAAGAACGGAGGAGCCGAGCGCCATCAGGATCGCCCGGGCGGACGTCTTGGGCCCGGGTACCGCAGGACATCGATAGTGAGGTGGTCTCCGGTCAGGCAACCGCGATCCCCGCACCCCCGGCAGCATCCCGGCCGGGTCCGCGGACACAGAGGGCCGGCGCAGGATCAGAGCCGGCAGATGGTGTAGCAGTTCCTTCGGGGCCCCGGTGCCATACGGCACCAGGGCCCCTCCCCGCGTTTTACAGAGAGGTGCAATGACCGCAGACGACTCCTTCGGCCGACTCGATGACGACGACTACCCCGCCTACACCATGGGTCGGGCCGCCGAGCTGCGCGGCACCACCCCGGGCTTCCTGCGCGCCCTCGGCGCAGCCCGCCTGATCACCCCGCTGCGCTCCGCGGGCGGCCACCGCCGCTACTCCCGCTACCAGCTGCGCCTCGCCGCCCGCGCCCGGGAACTCGTCGACCAGGGCACCCCCGTCGAGGCCGCCTGCCGCATCGTCATCCTCGAAGACCAGCTCGAAGAGGCCCGGCGCCTCCACGCCGCATACCGCCGCGCCGCCGCATCGGCGAACCCGACGGCCGCGGCCTGAGACACGGCTGGGACCTGCGGCTTTCCCGGCAGCTTCGCGACTGCGCTCCGCGCATGCTGCCGGGACGCACACCGTTCCGGGCAACTTCGCTTTTCCTACAATCGCCCGCCCGGACGCAGTAGCGCGGCGTTACGCCGCCGCCCACTCCAGCCCGAGGGCGGACAGCACCTGGAGCTCGTCAGTTCAGCTTCCCGCTCCTGTTCTTGCTGTAGGACGCGGTGCCCCGAATGAAGGGGTACCGCCCGTCGAGGGCATCAGACCCATTCGACGCCGAGCTCGGTGAGCGCGGCGCGCTGCTCGGGGGTGAGCTTGTCCCGCCGCGACTTGGTGTTGGAGACCCATACGCCCAGTTTCACGGCTACCGGCTCTGTCTCGCCGTCGGCCGTGATCTGCTCAGCGTGGCCCCTTGGTACCGGCCGGTCCGGGCCTTCCCGTTCGACCCATTGTGCGAGGGCCGCGAGTCCGCGTTGGAATGCCTGCTGTGCCTTGCCCGGCCCCGGCGTCGCACGCCCGGCTGCCGGGGAGCCAGTCGGCGTCGGGGCGGGCTTGATGCCCAGCCGGGTCAGTCGTTCCCGCTGCTCGGGCGACAGCAGCTTCCAGGTGGCCGGCTGTTTCTGCCGCTTCAGCCACCGTCCGAGGTCGTCACCGTCGAACGTCACACCGGGTTGGATGTCGGGCAGCACGCCGCCGGCCTCGTCGGCGGCGAGGTCGGTGAGGATGCGGTGGTGGCGTTGCCAGTGAAGTGGCCAGGGGCAGTTCCAGTCGGGGTCGATGGCCGTCAGTTGCTGCGCGCGTACCCGGGCCCGCTCTAGGTCCTTGCCGAGGCCGCCCTTCCTGCGGAGGTTGGCCAGGTGCTGCCCGATGGGCACCATCGCCCCGTCCTCGTCCCAGACGGCGTCCTGGCGGGGTGCGAGGTGTCCGGTGACCCGCCGGTAGGACCGGAGCGCGGCGAGCTTGGTCTCCCAGGCTTCTTCGCCGGGCTCCCAGACCATCCCGGCCTCCGGCGCGTCCAGCAGCAGCTTGCGCCGCTCCTCGAGCTCTCCGGCCCGCAGGGCCTTTCTCTGCTGGTGCACCCACCTGCCCAGCGGAAAGGCCTTCGTCACCCCCACCTCGGTCTCCACGTCGTAGGGGACGGCGTGCAGGCCGGTGATCTCGTTCTCGGCTCGCCAGCGGATGAGGGCTTGGTAGCCCTCGAGCCACACCAGCGACTCCGGCCGGTACACCCGCGTACGCAGGAACGCGGCGATGGTCGCCGCATCCCGGGGAGAGGAGAAGTGCAGCAGCGCCGACTCGACCACACCGTCGGTGCCGCCCTGCTCCCGGTCCTCGCCGTCACCCTCGCCGCCGGCCCCGACGATCCGCCCGTCCTCATCGCGCCGGATGTGCACGGTGCGCTGTCCGCTGGTGAGGGCGCGGGAGGCGAGCTGCTCCACGAGGCGCTCATCGTGCGAGCGCAGGCCCTGCAATACGGCTACGAGCGGCTTGAAGCTGGCGGAGGCGATCATGTCGGTCGGGTCCTCGCCGGGCTGAAGGAACACGGGCACGATGATCCGGGCGACCTTCGTGGAGCCGTCCCGGTTCAACCTGAGTGCCCGGCCGATGTTCTGCACGATCTCCACCTGGGAGCCGCGGGTGTCGGCGAAGCACACCGCTTCGACGCCTCGCTCGCCGGTGATGTCCACGCCTTCCCCGAGCACGCGACAGCTTGCCAGGAACGCGCGGTGCACCCGGCGGCCGGCCGCGTCGATGCCGTTCGCGAACTGCCGCAGCACCTCCCGCCGCTCGGCCACCAGGTGGTCGCCACACAGCCACGCCGCCCACACCCGGCCCGGGGGCACGTGACGTCCGGCCTCCAGCTCGTAGAACTCCGCGTCGATCGACGACGCGGGGAGCCGATCCGCGGCCGCCAGGTCGTCGTCGGAGGCGTCGCCTGCGTACAGCTCGGCTGCCGTCTCCGACATCTTCTCTGCGAACGCGGCGGCCTCCTCCACCTTCTGGTGGAACGTCATGACCGTACGGAGGTTGTGCGCCGCGGCGTGCTCCAACAGTGCGGTCTGCAGCAGGGCGAGGCGCCGGCCCCGCTGTGCCTCCTCGGACTCCCCGAGGACGGGGAGGGGTCGCGGATCTCCAGGACGTCGATCTCGAATCCGGCGAGGATGCCCCGCTCGATCGCCTCCGAGAGCCCGAGCTCGGCCAGCCACGCGCCGTACGTCCCGTCCGGGGCGTCGGCCATGCTCGCGATCTCCAGCTCCTGGCCACCCTTGCCCTTCTGCGGCCGGGGCGAGGCGAGGATGCGCGGGGTGGCGGTCAGGTACAGCCGGAAGTCCGCCGGGACCCGCTGGTTGTCGTGGATCGCCGCCCACGGCCTGCCAAGATCACCTGCGGTTGAGTGGGCCTCGTCCACGATCGCCAGGTCAAACCCTGCCATCCGCTGCCCGTACAGCCGCTCCCCGCCCGCCAGAGCGGCCTCCAAAGGCCCGCGCACCTTGCCCTGGCCCATCGGATCCTCGAAGTCCTCGCGGTCCACCAGCGAGGCGTACGTGGCGAACACCACCACCGGCCCCGACCCCGCCCACAGCGCCAGCTGAATCGGGTTGGTGGTGGTGCGCACCCCCAGCGAGTCGAGCACCGGATCGTTCTCCAGCGAGCACACCGCCACCATCGGCACCCGGTGGCCCACCAGCCGCCACGCCCGGGCGGTCTGCACCAGCAGGTCCAGGGTCGGCACCATCACCAGGACCCGCCCGCCCGAAAAGCACTCCCGCGCGCACGCGGCCGCCGTGATCGTCTTCCCGGACCCGGTCGCGGACACGATCGTGCCCCGCCTCGGTGTTTCACCATGAATCCCAAGAGCGGTGACGGTCTGTCACGGCATGGAAAAGGTGCCCCGTGACCTGCGATGATCCGGCTTGTCGAAGGCTTGGATCATGAGCGGGTGGGGGCACCTTTCACGTGCACGATGGCGAGTGGAGCCGGGGTCTGGCCATGTCGGCGGACGGGCGGGGCCAGGTCGGGCATGTAGGCGGGGTGCACCTGCGGCTGCTGGCGGAGCGCACGGGCCTGACCGGAGCACTCTCGACCGCACTCGCGCGCAAGGACTTCGATCCGGTGCACGACCGGGGCCAGGTGCTGGTCGATCTCGCGGTGGCGATCACGCTCGGTGCCACGTGCATCCGGGATGTCCGGCTGCTGGAGCACCAGCGGGCCGTGTTCGGGCCGGTGGCGTCCTTCCCCACGGCGTGGCGGGCCTTGAAGGAGGCCGACGAGCTCGCGCGGCGGCGGATCGAGCGGGCCCGCGCGGCCGTGCGGCGCCACGTGTACGCCCTGCTGCGGGACCGGCCCGAGGGCTTCCCCGAGGTAGAGGTCGACGGTGTGCCCCTTCGCGGGTGGACGGTGATCGACAGCGACGGGACGCTGATCAACGCACCCTCCGACAAGCAGGGCGCGCGCGGGACCTACTGCCGCCTCAGGCAACGTTCGCCCTGTCGACGACGGCGCGTAGGCGCCGGTCGTCGGCGTGGCGGTTTCGCCAGATGATGTAGCGGCGGATCATGCTGCCCTGCTCGGTGTGGCCGGCGTGATCGGTGCCGTCCAGGGTGAAGTAGCGCAGGGCGGTGAACTGGGCCTCGATGCGGTTGAGCCAGGAGCTGTTGGTGGGGGTGTAGGCGATCTCGACGTTGTTCGCTGCCGCCCAGGTGCCGACCCGCTGGCACTTCTTCGTGGTCAGGTGCGGGGAGAAGTTGTCACAGACGATGGCGATGCGGACCGCGGGCGGGTAGAGGATTCGCAGGTAGCGGCAGAACTCCAGGAACTGGGTGCGCTTCTTGACCGGCTTGATGTGGCCGTAGAGCTTGTCCTTGGTCAGGTCCAGGGCGGCGAACAGGTGCCGGACCCCGTGCGGGCGGGTGTAGGTCGCCCGCCGCCTGCGGCGGGGTTCGCGGTCGGGGTCCTTGTGCTTGCCTGAGCGTTCGGCCCACTGCCGGCCCGGGTGGGGCATCAGGTTGAGCGGCCCGAACTCGTCCATGCAGAAAACGACGTCGGGCTCGCCCTCCTCGGGTATGACCTCGCCGTCGGCGATCGCGTAGAGGTGTTCGACGCGGGCCTTCTTGGCCGCGTAGTCGGGGTCGCGGGAGGTCTTCCAGGTCTTCAGGCGTTGAAAGGAGACGCCCTCCTCGCGGAGCAGGATGCGCAGGCCCTCGTGGCTGATGTCGTCGACCACCCCCTCGGCGACCAGGAAGTCCGCCAGCTTGGTCAGGCTCCAGGTCGAAAAGGGCAGGTCGTGTTCGGTCGGCCTGGACTTGGCGATCTTCTTGATCTCGCGGCGCTCGGGCAGCGTGAACGTCCTGGGCCGACCACCGGAGTACTTCGGATACAGCGAGTCGAAGCCGTCGGCGTTGAAGTTGTGGAGCACGTCCCGGACCCGGTCGGCACTGGTGAACGTGACCTCGGCAATCTTCACCACCGGCATGCCCTGTGCGGACAGCAGGACCATCTGGGCCCGCCGCCAGGTCACCACCGATCCGCTGCCTCTGCGGATGATCCGCAGCAGCCGTCGGCCCTCGCCGTCATCGATCTCCCGCACCTGAACTCTGTCGGCCACGCCGCCAGTGTTCGCTGAACGCGCCGATCGGGAACGGATCCCGATCGGCGCGTCGCGGACTGCAGGCGTAGCTGTCAGCCGAGGTGCCGGGTGAAGAACCGTAGTGTGCTGTCCAGTTCGAATGCCGGGATCTCCCCGTGCCTGCCAGGGTTGGCGTGCAGGGTCTTCTCGGCTGAGGCCAAGGCGTCGAACAGCGCCAAGCCGTGGGCCCGCGGCACCCGCTCATCGTCCCACTGCACCAGGAACTCCACCGGGACCGTGATCCGCGCGGCGGCCTCCGCTGATGCCAACGCCCCGCCCAGGCCCAGCACCGCCGCGCGGACCCGGGGTTCGTCGGCAACGAACGGAACGCCGAGTCCGCACCCCAACGACACCCCCCAATAGCCCACCGGACCAGCACCGACGTAGTCGAGATTCTGGACCCCGTCCAGAACCGCCTGCCATTCCGGGACGGTCTGGCGAGCCACGAGTGCCTGGAAACCGGCGACCAGCGGAGCCAGCTCCTCCCCGGCAGCCACGCGAGCCTGGTTCTCGGTCGCGATCCGGTTGTACTCCTCATCCACCGGTCGGTCGCCATGGCCGGGCACGTCCACCGCCGCCACCGCGAAACCGCACTCGGCCACGAAGCGGCGCGCGCGGGCCACGATGCCGGGAGCCTTCTTGTGCTGGCCGCCGCCGTGTCCCATCAGGATGAGGGGCCGAGTACCGGCGGCACCTGCTGGAGTCCACAGCACGCCGGGAATCTCACCGAGGGTAAAGAGCTGTTCGCAGACGCCGTCGGCCGACGTCTCAGAGGGCGTTAAGTCCCATCTCTCTGGGTTCGCGATCGCTCGTTCGTGTGACTGGTTGCCGTTCGGGGCAGCGGTTGGGCATGTGCATGCTCGGATATCGGCATGGAGCGTGAGCCGTATCCGAGCGACTTATCGGACGAGCAGTGGGCGTTGATCGAGCCGATGATCACGTCCTGGAAGCAGGACCGGGTGGCGCGGTCGGCGACCAAGGATCCCGGGACCTGTGATCTCCGGGAGGTCGTGAACGCGATCTTCTACCAGAACCGGACGGGCTGCCAGTGGCGCTACCTGCCCCATGACCTGCCCGCCTGGTCGGCGGTGTTCTACTACTTCACGCTGTGGCGCAAGGACGGGCTCGACCAGCGGATCCAGGAACTCCTGCGCTGCCAGGTGCGGGAGAAGGCCCGCCGATTAGAGGACCCGTCCCTCGTGGTCATCGACACCCAGTCCGTGCGCGCGGCCGCGGGAGTCCCGAAGACCACGACGGGGCTGGACGCCAGCAAGCGGACGCCGGGGCGCAAGCGGGGCCTGGCCGTCGACGTGCTGGGACTGATCATCGGGGTCGTCGTGCTCGCCGCGTCGGCGCACGACAACGCCGCCGGGGTGGCCCTGCTCGACCAGGTGGCCGAGCGGTGCGGGATGCGCCTGGAGAAGGCCCTGGTGGACCAGGGATTCAAGGACGAGGTCATCATCCACGGCGCCCTGCTGGACATCACCGTCGAGACCGTCCGCCGCAACCCGGACGAGAAGGGCAAGGGCTTTGTCCCACAGCCGAAACGGTGGGTGGTCGAGCAGGTCAACGGCACGTTGATGCTGCACCGGCGCCTGGCCCGCGAGTACGACCACCGTCCCGACAACGCCGCCTCGCGCGTCTACTGGGCCGCCACCGCGAACATGGCCCGCCGCCTCACCACACCCACACCGGCCTGGCGCGACACCGTCCGGGCGGCCGCGTGAACATCACCGAGTTCCTGACGGATCTCCAGGCCCAGCAGGACGAGGCCACCGCCCGGGCCGGTGAACTCCGCGGCCAGATCGAGCACCTGACCGCCGTGCTCGCCGAGACCGAAGCGCGTCTCATGGACCTGGCCACCACCCGGAAGGTCATCGTCGAACTCACGCCGACCAGAGACGGAGACGAGGCCGGTCCGTCCGAGTCGACCACCGCCTACCAGGCCATCGTGAACGCCTTCAACCAGCACCCCGACCAGGCATTCCGGGTCCGCGAACTGCACGAACTCCTCGGCATGCCCACCGACGACCCATGCATGAACGTCACCCGCAGCCGCCTCGGGCGCCTCACCCGCCAAGGCTTCCTCACCCAGCCCGGACGGGGCCGCTACCAGAAACGGACTTAACGCCCTCTCAGAGCTGAAGCGCATAGCGTTTCAAGCCTTTCGGGATGCCTTCTGCGGGCACTCCCTAGGCCATGCGAGAGAGGGAGCCCCGACCTGTCACAGCGTTGATCGGTCTCACCTCCTCGGTTCGCAGCAGCGCACAGTGACGCAGAACGTACCACGGAGGGTTCACCAACGTCTGTGCAAGGTCGTCGACAGGGCGAACGTTGCCTGACGCGGCACTACAAGGGCACCTTCGGGCATCACGTGTTCGTCGCCACCTGCGACAACACCGGCGAACAGTTGGCCCAGGTCCTGCACGAGGGCAATGTCAGCGCCAACGACGCGGCCGTGAACATCGACATCCTGGCCCGGGCGGTTGCCCAACTGCCCTGGTGGAGAAGGCAGAAGATCCTGTTCCGGGTGGACGGGGCCGGGTTCTCCCATGAACTGCTGGACTGGATCGCCGATGCGGGCGGTCGGGCCAGCCCCACCTTCCGCTGGGAGTACTCCATCGGCTGGGCCGTCACCGAACGCGAACAGCGAGCCATCGAGATCGTGGACCGCAAGAACCTGTGGCAGCCGGCCACCGGCGAGGCGGGCCAGGCACGCGAGGACGCGTTCGTAGCCGACATCACCGGTCTGCTCGGCGACCTGACCGGCTGGCCGAAGGGCCACCGCGTGATCGCCCGGAAGGAGCCCCTGCACCCCCGCTATGCGAAGGACGCCTCCGACTATGAGAGCAAGAAACAGGCCCGCTACCAGACCTTCGCTACCAACAGCCGCCGAGGCCAGATCGCCTTTCTCGACGCCCGGCACCGCAAGCACGCCCGCGTCGAGCCGAAGATCCGCGACCAGAAGGCCTCCGGCATGGGCCTGCTGCCCTCCCGTGAGATGAACGTGAACGCCGCCTGGCTGACAGCCACCGCTCTGGCCGCCGACCTGCGAGCCTGGCTCCAACTCCTCGCTCTGGACGGCGAGGAGGCCAAGGCCACTCCCAAGACCCTGCGCTACCGCATCCTGCACGTCCCCGCACGGCTGGTACGCGGCCAGCGCAAACGGCGTCTCAAGATCCCCGACACCTGGCCCTGGGCAAGCTCGATCGTGCAGGCCTTCACCCGCATCCTCGCCCTGCCCCGCCCCACCTGACCAGCACGAAACGACCCCGCGAGCACCCGAGAGGAGGACACCCGCAACCCCCGGGCCCGTGGAACCCGGCGTATCCGGCACGACAGCCGACGCGCACCCCTGACCGGAACCGCCCACGGACAGGGATCAATGCGACATCACGGGCACAAGATCAACCAGCCGTCGCGGTGAAACAACGAGGCAGGGCCAGAAGGGCCCCCAGGCCGAGAACATCGTGCGCGGCTGACGACGGCAACTGCGCACCGCCCCGCGAGAGTGACTGTGTAGGGTGGCATCACCGACGCGGGGTGGAGCAGCTCGGTAGCTCGCTGGGCTCATAACCCAGAGGTCGCAGGTTCAAATCCTGTCCCCGCTACGAGAACGAGGGGCCCAGCATCAGCCGGGCCCCTCGTCACGTCTGGGCATTGCGTCCGTCAGCGGGCACCGGGTCAGGAAATCCCCGTCGCCGGGCCGCTGCCGGCCGGCAGCGCAGCAGACGCCTCAGTGCCAGTCGGCAACCGCGCAGCGTACCGTGACGGTGCAGCGCCTGGACGGCGCCGAGGACCGCATCCGCGCCGGGCGGGCCACCGGCCTGCGTAACCTGCCCCTGCACGACGCCGCGCAGAACCAGGTCTGGCTGGAGATCGTTCAGATCGTCCTGGGCCTGCTGGCCTGGATGCCGATGCTCGCTCTTACCGGCGGCGCCCGGCTGTGGGAGCCCCGCCGTCTGCGGCGGCTGTTCTCCGCCGCCGCCCAGCTCGTCACCACCGGACGGCGTCGCATCCTCCGCCTTGCCCGGCACTGGCCCTGGACAAACGTGATCATCGACGCCCTGGCCCGGCTCGACGCCCTACCCAACCCGGCTGACCAGCAGCGTCCCGTCCCGACGAGCCTGAACGAACTCCCGGAGCCGTGGAACCCGGCGCCCACCCGGTGCGACAGCCGGGCCCTCACCCTGCCCGCAACCGCCCCAACAAGCCGAAACGGCCCGCCAGTAGAACTGACGAGCCGTCACACAAGAGCGAAGTTAGGGCGGGATGGGGTCACTCCGGTTCATTCGTGGGATTAAGCTGTGGGCCCAGTGAAGGCCGCTTGGGGGATATGCGGCGCACGAGAGGATACGCACGGTTCATGAACAGGGTGCCCGAGCAGATCGGCCGGTATGCGGTCGAACGGGAGCTGGGCTCGGGGGGAATGGGTGAGGTCTATCTGGCCTTCTCACCCGCCGGCGATCCGGTCGCGGTGAAGCTAATCCGCCCAGACCGGCTGGACCCGGTTACCCGGGCGCGCTTCGAGAAGGAAGCGCTCATCGCCAGGACGGTGGTGGGGACGAACCGGGTCGCCCGGTTCCTGGACGCCGACCCCTACGCGGAGCGGCCCTGGCTGGCTATGGAGTACGTGCCGGGCCAGACACTGTTGGCGTACGTGGACGGGCACAGCCCGCTGCCCACCCCCCTGGTGGCGAGCCTCGGCGCGCTGTTGGCGGAGGGACTTCATGCCGTTCACGCGGTGGGGCTGCTCCACCGGGACCTCAAGCCGCAGAACGTCATGCTGGGCGTGTACGGCCCCGTCCTGATCGACTTCGGCCTCGGGGCGTTCCTCGACACCGCCAAGGACACGCTGTCCCACAGCGGAATGATCATCGGCACCGTGCGCTGCATGCCACCCGAACAGGCTCTGGGACGGACGAAGGTCAAGGAGTCCGCCGACGTGTACGGACTCGGCACGGCTCTCCTGTACGCGGCCACCGGGCACTACCCCTACGACGGGGCACGCTGGGAGGCGATCGTCGGACAGGTCGCCAACCCCGACCACACCCCGGACCTGAGCGGCCTCCCCGAGGCCTTGGTGCCGCTGATCAGCGCCATGCTGGCCTACGACCCGGCCGACCGGCCTTCCCTCGATGCGGTGATGGCCGGATGCACGGGCGTACTGTCCGCGGCGGGCTTGTCCCCCATGGAAGCCCGGCACGCTCTAATCGACGCCACCACAACGGACAAGGCGGCATCAGCACCCGGCAATAACCCGCCGGTTGTGTGGAAACAGCTCGCCGAACGGGCGGTCCCACTCGACGAGGACGAGTCGGCCAGCCCCCTGGACAGCCCCCCGCCGGCCGCGCCGGAACCGAACGAGGAAGACGCCGCCAGGGTCACCGAGACCACCGAGGTTCCCGACGTGTCCGACTCGTCGGTGAGCAGTGCGGCACCCCAGGACCCAGCGGCCGAAGTCCCCGTGCCCGCGACCCGGAAGCCGGGGCGACGACCCGCATCTCTGCGCGTGGCCGAGGAGTTGCGGGCCCGGTACGCCGCACAGCCTGGCCTCTGAGTCTGGCCTCCAACGGCACCGTGGGGCACGGTGTCAGTGGCGTGCGATAAGTGTGGGCAACAGGAACACTGACGAGCCGTGCATGACGGCAGTTCAGGAACATCAAGGGGCGGGGAATGAAGCAGCACGTGACCACCGTTGCGGAGGCCGGTGACGGCCAAGGCGTGCTCGACGACGTGGTGAGCGAGGACGGAATCGTTCTCGACGCGTCGGGGGACGTGGCGCGGCCGGGCGGCGGGGTGGTCGCCTACGCGCCGGGGGCCCAGGTCCGGGTCCGTGACGAGCAGTGGCTCGTCCGGAAGGTCGCGCCCACGGCACGGGACGGCTGGATGGTGGAGGTCACCGGCGTCTCTCCGTTCGTACGGGGCACTGATGCCGTCTTCTACAGCCTGCTCGACGACATCCAGGTCCTTGACCCACGGAAGACCAGGCTGGTTCCCGACGACTCCGCCAACCACCGCAAGGCGCGCCTCTACCTGGAGGCCGTGATCCGTAAGACGGCACTGCCCCAGACCGAGCACGGGCTCGCGCTGGCCGACAGCTTCCTGATGGACAAGCAGACCCACCAGCTGCGTCCGGCCGAACTCGCCCTCTCGATGAAGAACCCGCAGCCACGGGTGCTCATAGCCGACGTCGTGGGCCTCGGCAAGACGCTGGAGATCGGCATTCTGCTGGCCGAGCTGATCCGGCGCGGGCGCGGCGAGCGAATACTCGTGGTCACGCCTGCCCACGTCCTGGAGCAGTTCCAGCGTGAGCTGTGGACCCGGTTCTCCATCCCGCTCGTCAGGCTCGACTCCACGGGCATCCAGCGCATCCAGCAGGACATCCCCGCGGGGCGGAACCCGTTCGCGTACTTCAAGCGAGCGATCATCTCCGTGGACACGCTCAAGAGCGACGTGTACGCCCACCACCTCGACTCCACCGAGTGGGACGCCGTCGTGATCGACGAGTCCCACAACCTGGTCAACCGCGGCACGAAGAACAACGACCTCGCCCGCCTGCTGGCCCGCCGCACCGACGCGCTGATCCTCGCCTCGGCCACTCCACACAACGGCGACACCGAGTCGTTCGCCGAGCTGATCAGGATGCTGGACGAGGCCGCGATCGCAAACCCGTCGGACTACGAGGTGAAGGACCTCGACCACCTGTACATCCGGCGCACCAAGACGAACAAGGAGGTGAGGGACTCCCTCAAGGGAGTGTGGGCCGACCGCGGCCCGTCCGAGCCGATCCCCGCGCAGGCCACGGAGAAGGAGCGCGCTGTCTTCGAGGAGCTGGCCGCCCGCTGGATCCCGCGCGACCCGTCCGCCTCCTCGATCTGCGCCGATCCGCTCGCCGCCTACAACTTCTTCAAGGCCTTCCTCTCCTCCCACAAGGCGCTCCAGAAGTCGCTGGAGGCACGGCGCCGCTACCTGGCCAAGCCCGCGAAGGTGAAGAAGGACGAGGACCTGGCCGCCCGCGAGGCCGCCCTGCAGGTCGAGCGCGAGGCGATCGTGGAGCTGGAGCGGCTGGTCGGCGAGATCGGGGACGAGGACTCCGCGAAGCTTCACGCACTGGTCGAACAGCTGAAGAAGATCGGCGTCGGCCCGGACTCAGACACCCGCGTTGTCGTCTTCTCCGAGCGAATACCCACGCTGACGTGGCTGGCCGAAGTCGTCCCCGCCCGGCTTGGGTTCAGCAGGAGCGGCACCGTCGAGGCGGGCGAGAAGAAGGACCGGCCCTGGCTGGCGTACGGCGGAGCGGTGCAGGTGATGCACGGCGATGCCACCAACGAGGACGAGCAGAAGCGGATCGTCGAGAAGTTCGGACTGCGCGACGACCCGGTGCGCATCCTGTTCACGGGCGACGTCGCCTCCGAGGGCGTCAACCTCCACCAGGAGTGCCACCAGCTCATCCACTACGACCTGCCCTGGTCCCTGATACGCATCGAGCAGCGCAACGGCCGTATCGACCGCTACGGGCAGAAGGAGAAGCCGCAGTTCCGTGCCCTGGTCCTCACCAGCGACGTGGAATGGCGCCGCGACCCGGCAACCGGCGAGGCCCTGCCGCTCGACGACCGGCTGGTCGGTGCGAAGCTCCTCAAGCGCGAGGAGGAGGCGCACCGGATCGACGGCTCGACCGAGGCCGTCACCGGCCTGTACCGGGCGCAGGAGGAGGAGAACCGCCTCACGCGCGACCTGCTCGCTGGCCGCACCGTGGAGGAGTCCATCAAGCGGTCCAGCGGCAGCGCCCCGTCGATGCTCAGAAAGATGATGGGCAACATCGGCGCCAAGTCGGCCCAGGACGACGTGGCGTACGCGACCGTCCCGAGCGTGTTCCGCTCCACCTCCGCCTACTTCGAGGAGGCCCTGCGCCAGATCTGCCCCACCGGGGCGGACAACGAGCTGAAGCTGCGCCACGAGGACGACGGCACCATCGCGTTCGAGCCGCCGGCCGACCTCCAGTACCGCTTCAAGGCACTGCCCAAGTCGTACCTGACCGAGCAGAACATCCTGCCCACGAGCAAGGCCCCCGGCCGGCTGCGGATTACCTTCGACAAGCGGCTCGGTGAGCAGCGGCTGAGGGCGGCCCGTGAGTCGTCCAAGACTCAGTGGCCCAACGTCAGTTACGTCTCGGACGTGCATCCCGTGCTGGACTGGGTGACCGACAAGGCCCTGGCGTCCCTGCGTCACGACGAGGCGTTCGTCCTCGCCCACCGCCCTGACGCCGCCGCGGCGGCCAAGCTGGACCCCCGCCTGCCGGCCGAGCTGGCCAGCCCGGTCTACCTGGTGCAGGGCATCCACTCCAACGCGCTGGGCCGCCCCACCGTGGTGGAGTGGATGGCCGTCGTCGGGCTGCCCTACGCGCCCCGCGTCGTGCGCGTGGACGCGGCCTTCCTCGACGCGTGCGGCGTGGGCCCGAAGATGCCCGGCCGCGCCGTCCCCCGGGAGGAGCGCGAGACGCTGCAGCGGCTCGTCCCCCAGGCCATCGGCGAGGCCGCGCGGTACCTGCTCGAGCAGGAGGCCGAGTACGCGCGGCAGATCGAGGAGATGCTCGCCCCGTACGAGAAGCGCGTGACGCAGTGGCAGCAGGACGCCCTGTTCGCCTCCGCCCGCTCAGCGAAGGGCCGCAGCAACGTGAACCTCACGGCGAGCCGTCGCAAGACGCTCATCAAGTCGCTGAAGACCTCCGGGGCGCCCATGCTGCGCCTGCTCTGCGTACTGGAACCCCTGTCCGCCGCCCCCGCGGACCCCGCCTCGACCGACGCCCTGGCCGCTGCCGCTGGAGAGACCACCCGATGAGCACCGACTTCGACTCCTTCTCCAACCGCGGTGAGTACCTGTCGGCGCACTACTTCGCCGAGCAGCTGGGCCAGGACCTCAAGAAGGGCCTTTTCGCCACCTGGACCGGTCGCGAGACTGACGAGAAGGACCCGCGTCCCACCCCTAGGGAGATGCTGCGTGCCCTGCGCGGCACGTACCTGTCGGAGGAGTTCCGCAACTTCTTCGCCGAGCGCGCCAAGCTGGACGCCGAGGACGACGCCGACGAGAACAGCGCCGTCGCCGGAGCCCGCCTCAACACCTACGCCGACGGCGACTGGTGCGAGCGGCTCAGCGCCTGGCACGACAAGGTGCTGGCGGCCCTCGGCTTCTCCGGCGCCCCCGAGCGGCGGCAGCTGACCGTCCACCGCGCCGGGCGCGAGCACACCGTGGCCACCGCCTGGCACGGTGACGGCATCGTGGCCGTCGAGTGCGGCTGGGCCGCCGGAAACGACACCGCCCTGGACGCGGACGGCTCCGGCCGGCTGCTGCGCCCGCTGCGGGTGAGCGGCAGCGAGAGCTACGAGACCGGCCAGTCCCTCGCCACCTGGCTCTTTCAGAGCGAACTGGGCGAGCCCGGCGGGGAGCCGCCCCGTTTCGTGCTGCTGCTGTGCGGCGGCGTCCTCGTCCTGGCCGACCGCCAGGTGTGGGGCGAGGGCCGCTTCCTGGCCGTCAACCTCGACGCCGCGCTGGAACGCAACGACCGCAAGCAGGGCGGCGAACTGGCCACCATCGCCGCCCTGTTCAGCCACGAGATGCTCGCCCCCGCCGAGGACGGCAAGGGACCGGCCATCGACGCCCTGATCAAGGCCTCCCGCGACAACGCGGTCGGTGTGTCCGGGGAACTGCGCGAGGGACTGCGGCGCTCGGTCGAGATCATCGCCAACGAGGTCCTGGCCCGGCTGGACGAGGCCGGTGTCGAGCCGCGCCAGATCGAGGACCCGAGGCTGCCGTTCGCCAAGGAACTCACCCGCGAGTCGCTGCGCTACCTCTACCGCATCTTGTTCCTGCTGTACGCCGAGGCCCGCCCGGAGCTGGGCATCCTGCCCGCCGACGACGGCACCTACGAGGCCGGCTACTCGGTGGCGCGGCTGCGGGAACTCGTTGAACGCGACGAGCAGCTCGTCGAGGAGGAGGCCCGGAAGAGCTTCCATCTCTTCTCCTCCCTCGACGTCCTGTTCAACAAGGTCAACCACGGTCACCGCCCGTACGGCACCGAGCCCGACGACGCACTGCCGGACGACGACGAGGAGACCCGCAAGCTCAAGGCCAAGCGCCGCAGCGAGGACCGCGGCCTGCGCTTCGAGCCGCTGCGCAGCGAGCTCTTCGAGCCCAAGTCCATCCGTCTGATCGGCCGGGGTGTCCTCGACCCCCGCAGCGACGAGGACACCGAGCCGAAGTGGCTGGACCTGCGGCTGCGCAACAGCGCCCTGCACGAGGTGCTGCGGCTGCTGACGATGAAGAAGGCCAAGCGGCGCGGGGAGCGCGGCGGCTTCATCTCCTACCGCAACCTCGGCATCAACCAGCTCGGCGCCGTGTACGAAGGCCTGATGTCGTACACCGGCATCATCGCCGAGGAGGAGCTGTGCGAGGTCGCCAAGGGCGGTGACCCGGAGAAGGGCTCCTGGCTGGTGCCCGCACCCCGCCGGAAGGAGTACCCGGAGAAGACCTGGGTCCTGTACGACGAGCACGACGCGGTCAGGGGCCTGCGCGGGCCGAAGAAGTACAAGGTGGGTGAATTCGTCTACCGGCTGGCGGGCCGGGACCGCGAGACGTCCGCCTCGTACTACACCCCCGAGTCCCTGACCAAGGTCACCGTCGAGCTGGCGCTCAAGCACCTCCTCGACCAGGAGCGCGATGAGAACGGCGAGGTCGTCCGGACGCGGGCCTCGAAGCTGCTGCAGTACAAGATCTGTGAGCCCGCGCTGGGCTCCGGCGCGTTCCTCAACGAGGCGATCAACCAGGTCGCCGAGGAGTACCTGCGCCGCCGGCAGGACGAGCTGGGCGTCTCCATTCCGGCCGCGGATGCGCTGACGGAGAAGCAGAAGGTCAAGGCGTACGTCGCCCTGCACAACGCCTATGGCGTCGACCTGAACGCCACGGGCGTGGAGCTGGCCGAGGTCTCGCTGTGGCTCAACACCATGCACCCGGGCATGCGGGCGCCCTGGTTCGGGCTGCATCTGCGGCGGGGCAACTCGCTGATCGGTGGGCGGCGGGCGGTGTACGCGGGCGAGGACGTCGTCTCCCCGGCGAAGGCCTGGCTCGCGGCGAAGAACACCCTGGCGCCGACACCGCTGCCGTTCCTCAAGGACGGCGAGCCGCAGCCGCTGCCCGAGGACGCGGTGCACCAGTTCCTGCTGCCGAGTCCTGGGTGGGCGGCGGTGACCGGCTCGAAGGAGGCCAAGGAACTCGCCAAGGACCAGGTGGCGCAGCTGGCCGCCTGGAAGAAGGGCATCCTCCAGCGGCCCAAGCGCAGCACCGCGCACCTGAACAAGGACGGCACGCCTAAGCTGGACAAGGCGGGTAAGCCGAGGAAGGAAGCACCCTCCCAGTTCACCCGGCTGCGGGACGCGGCCAAGCGCGCGGAGTTCCTGTGGTCGCTCGTCATCAAGCGCATGCGGCTCTCCGAGGCGGCGATCGCGCGGAAGATCAACGTGTGGGGCGCCAAGCCGGACGACCCCGAGTACGGCTTCCTGCGCACGGCGGCGGGCGCGACGCCGAAGGAGCAGGTCATGGCCGACCTGTTTCTGGCGACCGAGACGCCGTACTGGCGCCTGAAGAAGGTCATGGACGCCTGGTGCGCCCTGTGGTTCTGGCCGGCCGACAAGGCGTCCCTGCTGGACGGCACGGACGGCGTCTACGACGACACGGCGGTGGCGGTCGCCACCGCTGACGCACTCGGCGATCTGCTGAATGTGCCGCTGGTCGGCGGGGAAGCGGCGGCGATCCCCGGTCAGCGCCGTGCCGAGCAGACCGCGCGGGCTGAGGACACGACAGCGGCGATCCCCGGCCCGCGCTTCACCGAGCAGACCATGCTGTTCGCGTCCGGGCCGACGCAGGACACCCTGGTGTCCGCCTTGGCCGGGGACGAGCCGCTCATCGCCCTGCAGACGGTGGAGGCGGCCGGTCAGTCCAAGCGCAGTGCGCCGAAGCAGTCCAAGCAGCGGACCTGGCGGAACACCATCCCGCTGGTCGAGCTGGACGACTGGCTGGACTTCCTCGAAGCCCTCCTGGGCACCGTCGACCCCGACGAGCAGAACCTGGTCACCGAGTTCGACAACCTGGACGCGCTCAAGGACTTCGAGAAGAACCTCCCGCACCTGATGGGGATGGACCTCGCGGACCCGGAGACCCGCTTCCCCTGGATGCACACGGTCACCAACATCGCGGAGGAACAGGGCTTCCTGCACTGGGAGTTGGACTTCGCACTCGTCTTCGCGCAGGGCGGTGGGTTCGACCTGCAGGTGGGTAATCCGCCGTGGGTGCGGCCCCGGTGGAACGAGGGTGTGGTACTCGCCGAGCACGAGCCGTGGTTCGCACTCACGGAGCGGGCTTCTACGGCGGAGAAGGACAAGCGGCGTGCCGAGCTGCTGCGGCTTCCGAAGGCCCGTCAGTATATGCTGGACGAACTGACCAATGTCAGCGGGCAGGTCGCAGTCTTCGGAGCAACGCAGGTCTATCCCCTGCTCACCGGCACGCAGCCGGACCTGTACCGCGCCTTCATGTGCCAGGTGTGGAGCCACGCGTCGGCGTGGGGAACGACGGGACTGGTTCACCCCGACACTCACTTCACCGGCGACAAGGAAGGCGCGCTGCGAGAAGCCGCCTACCGGCGACTCTGCATTCACGGCGACTTCGTCAACGCGGGACAGAGGTTCTTCCCTGAGCCCGTTGGGCACACCGCTCACTTCGGCGTGCACGTGTACGGCCGCCAGCAGGAAATCGGGTTCGACCACTTGTCCTGGCTGGTGTCGACAGACGCCCTGCGTTTCTCTGCCGGACATGACGGTAGCGGCGAGGTGCCCGGCGTCCGTTACCGCAACGGCGAGTTCGACGAGCGTCCGCATCGGTCGCGGGTCATCCACGTTGATTCGGACCTGCTGGCCGTCTGGCAGCGCCTGCAGGACGAAGAAGGCGAGCCGGTCGAGCGGGCACGGTTGCTGTTCCCGGTGAGCACTGCGGAAGCCAGCGCGATTGGTGCGCTGGCGGACTATCCGCTGCGGCTGCGTACGCTTGCGCCTCAAGTGACACGTGGCTATGACGAGACTGGGGCCAAGAAGGACAACCTGATCGACTACAACCGTCCAGACGCTTCCACCGGCCTGGGATATCAGCCGGACCGCTGGCGCCATGTAATCCTCAAGGGCACGCAAATCAGCGTCGCCACGCCAATCTTCAAGCGCCACGACGCCAACAGCAACGATCCATACGGAGCAGACCTGACTTCTCTGTCATCTGACTTCGTGCCCGACACTGAGTACGTGCAACCAAAGGGGCGGAATCGGGAGTACCTGGAGCATCAGGACCGGTGGATCGACTACCGCGCTTTGGCACGCCTTCGCTCTGACGAAAAGGCACTGTCTCGCGCCCGCACGCAGATCGCACGGACACACAGCGTGACAACCAACGCTGTAACTTCCGCTCAAATCGACGCTGCACTTGCCGAACGAGCGAAGCGGCGCTTCACAATCTTCTACCGCCTAGCGTGGCGAGAAATGATCGCCCCGAACACTGAACGCAGTCTCTATGCTGCGGTTCTCCCGCCCGGCCCGGCGCACACCAACGTCCTCCGTAGCGCACGAGTGATCGACAACTGCCGCACTGCCCTCACCGCTGGAATGTGGGCCGCAATACCAGTCGATTACCTTCTCAGAGGGCGTTAAGTCCCATCTCTCTGGGTTCGCGATCGCTCGTTCGTGTGACTGGTTGCCGTTCGGGGCAGCGGTTGGGCATGTGCATGCTCGGATATCGGCATGGAGCGTGAGCCGTATCCGAGCGACTTATCGGACGAGCAGTGGGCGTTGATCGAGCCGATGATCACGTCCTGGAAGCAGGACCGGGTGGCGCGGTCGGCGACCAAGGATCCCGGGACCTGTGATCTCCGGGAGGTCGTGAACGCGATCTTCTACCAGAACCGGACGGGCTGCCAGTGGCGCTACCTGCCCCATGACCTGCCCGCCTGGTCGGCGGTGTTCTACTACTTCACGCTGTGGCGCAAGGACGGGCTCGACCAGCGGATCCAGGAACTCCTGCGCTGCCAGGTGCGGGAGAAGGCCCGCCGATTAGAGGACCCGTCCCTCGTGGTCATCGACACCCAGTCCGTGCGCGCGGCCGCGGGAGTCCCGAAGACCACGACGGGGCTGGACGCCAGCAAGCGGACGCCGGGGCGCAAGCGGGGCCTGGCCGTCGACGTGCTGGGACTGATCATCGGGGTCGTCGTGCTCGCCGCGTCGGCGCACGACAACGCCGCCGGGGTGGCCCTGCTCGACCAGGTGGCCGAGCGGTGCGGGATGCGCCTGGAGAAGGCCCTGGTGGACCAGGGATTCAAGGACGAGGTCATCATCCACGGCGCCCTGCTGGACATCACCGTCGAGACCGTCCGCCGCAACCCGGACGAGAAGGGCAAGGGCTTTGTCCCACAGCCGAAACGGTGGGTGGTCGAGCAGGTCAACGGCACGTTGATGCTGCACCGGCGCCTGGCCCGCGAGTACGACCACCGTCCCGACAACGCCGCCTCGCGCGTCTACTGGGCCGCCACCGCGAACATGGCCCGCCGCCTCACCACACCCACACCGGCCTGGCGCGACACCGTCCGGGCGGCCGCGTGAACATCACCGAGTTCCTGACGGATCTCCAGGCCCAGCAGGACGAGGCCACCGCCCGGGCCGGTGAACTCCGCGGCCAGATCGAGCACCTGACCGCCGTGCTCGCCGAGACCGAAGCGCGTCTCATGGACCTGGCCACCACCCGGAAGGTCATCGTCGAACTCACGCCGACCAGAGACGGAGACGAGGCCGGTCCGTCCGAGTCGACCACCGCCTACCAGGCCATCGTGAACGCCTTCAACCAGCACCCCGACCAGGCATTCCGGGTCCGCGAACTGCACGAACTCCTCGGCATGCCCACCGACGACCCATGCATGAACGTCACCCGCAGCCGCCTCGGGCGCCTCACCCGCCAAGGCTTCCTCACCCAGCCCGGACGGGGCCGCTACCAGAAACGGACTTAACGCCCTCTCAGGGTGACCGGAACCGGTCACCTAGACGTCGGGCGAGCCGGGCAGCTTCCCGCCCCTGCAGAGCACCACCCACTAGCCTCTGCCCTTCTCCTCCGTACTCTCCGCCTGAACTGCCTCACCACCGCTTACGCCGACTTCTGGCGAGAGCTGTACGACCCCACCTGGCCCGCCTACGAACCCTGGGCCCTGCCCTGGCCCGGCCTGCAGCCGCTTCACGGGGTCACCCCCGACTGGCGTCCCGACACCCCCCTCCGCAGTGAACGCGCCCGCCGGGCCGCCCTCGTGGAGATCGACGCCCTCGTGGCCGTCTGGCTCGGCATGAGTGCTGACGCGCTCATCGCCGCGTACCGGGGTCGGTTCCCCGTGCTGCAGAAGTACGAGGCCGTCACCTGGTTCAACGCCGAGGGCTGGAAGCTCGCCGGTAACGCCCGCACCATCGGTCAGCGCCAGACGAAGGAGACCTGGGGCCAGTTCGAGGCGTACCTCGCCGACCCCGACAACAACCCCGCCCCCGACGGCTACACCGCCCCCTTCCACAAGGCCGACCGGGAGAAGGAAATGCGCGAGGCGCACGCGTACTTCCAGAAGCGACTCGATGAGGCCGTCGACCGGGGTGAGTGGGACCCGGTGAAGCAGGAGGTGCCCCAGCCGTGAGGCCGACGCTCGAAGCGCAGGGGCTCAAGGAGAGCCTGCTGCAGTACCTGTCGACGACCTACGCGCTGACCGACGAGGGCGCGCGGGAGTCGCTGCACCGGTTCCTGGGGGACGAGACGTCCGGGATGTTCCGGGGGCCGTTCCTGCGGATACGGACGCCGTTCACGCGGGCCGACGACTCGTGGAAGGAGTTGCTGGACTGGCGGCGGACGGACGACTGGACCCCGTACGCCCACCAGGCGCGGGCGTTCGAGCGGCTGTCGTCGGCCGATGGGCGAACCCCGCGGCCGACGCTCGTCACGACCGGTACCGGCTCCGGCAAGACGGAGTCGTTCCTCTACCCGGTCCTGGACCACTGCGCGCGCGAGCGCGACGCGGGGAACAGCGGCGTCAAGGCCGTGTTCCTGTACCCGATGAACGCGCTCGCCACCGACCAGGCGCAGCGCATCAACGACCTGCTGTGCGAGCACGACGCCGACCTCGGCAAGCTCCGCGCCGGCCTGTATATCGGCGACCGGGCGGAGACGCGGTACGACCGGGTCTACACCCGCCGTTCCGACATGTGGCTGTCGCCGCCGGACATCCTGATCACGAACTACAAGATGCTGGACCTGCTCCTCCAGCGCTCCCAGGACGCCGCGCTGTGGAACGGCGCGGACATCCGGTACGTCGTCGTGGACGAGTTTCACACCTACGACGGAGCCCAGGGCACCGATGTGGCGATGTTGCTGCGGCGGCTGGCCGCCGCCGTCGGGGCCTCGCAGCCGGGGAGGCCGCTGGGCCGGATCTGTCCGGTCGCCACGTCCGCGACGCTCGCCTCCGGCACGGACGGGGACGGGGTGCGGCAGCTCCTCACTGTCGCCACCCAGGTCTTCGGGACCGAGTTCACCGAGGACGCGATCATCGGTGAGGACCGGCAGAGCGTCGACGAGTTCCTTCCGCCGGACGACTTCGACCCGACGCTGCCGTATCCCTCCCCCGATGAGCTGGCGCTGCTGCCCGATCCGTCCCTCGGTGATGAGGAGTTCGCTGATCTCGTCGAAGCGGTGACGGGTACCCGCGATCCGGACCCGTTCCTGCTGGGGCGGAATCTGAAGCGGCAGACGCTGACCTCCGCTGTCATGCTGGCGCTCGACGGTGAGGTCCGCACCACCGGCGAAGTGCTCGATCTGATGTGGCGCAGGGGCGCGCGCTCCTGGGGCAAGACCATTACCGAGCGGCCGGAGGTCGCCGCCTTAGCTCTCGCCCGCTTCGTCGCGCTGCTGGCCGTCGCCCGCGACCCCAAGTCCACGCCGGAGCGTCCGCGGCCCCTGGTGCAGATCGAGGTGCACCAGTGGGCCCGCTCGGTCTCCCGCCTCGTACGTGGCGTGCTGCCGTGGCCGAAGGCGGAGTTCCAGTGGGACGCGGCCGGTTCGACGGACCGGCAGGGCGACCAGCACGCCCGGACGGCGCCGGTCACCACGGTGACGGCGGGGCAGGCCGCGAACCTGTTCCTGCCTGCCGTCTACTGCCGTGACTGCGGGCGTTCGGGCTGGGCGGTGTTCTCCCCGGAGACGGACGATACCCACGTCCAGGTCGACTCGCACAAGATCCGGCGGGCCTCGGTCAGCCAGGACAAGATGCGGGTGCGCAACCTGATCGCGGCGACGGACGCCGAGGCCCGGGAGGGCTCCGGTGCCGCGCCGATGGCGTCGGCCGGCCGCGGGGCGGACGGCGGACGGGCCACGGCCGCGCTCTCCTCCGGTAGGGGCGGGCAGCTGCGCGTGCTGGACGGGCCGGAGCGGAGGCTGCGCCTGCCCGATCCGGTCCGGGACTACGAGCCCTCGACCGGGGAGCCGCGCCCGGCCGCCGGCGACTCGGCGTTCGTCCTGGTGAACCTGGGCGAGACGGCGAACACGGCGGCCGAGGAGGACTGGTGCCCGGCGTGCGGGTCGCGCAACGCGATCCGCTTCCTCGGCACCGGCGCGGCGGCGCTCGCGGCGGCCTCGATCACCCAGTTGTTCACGGGTGGCGAGCTCGACGAGGAGCAGGGCGAGGACAAGACGCTGATGTTCAACGACTCGGTGCAGGACGCCGCGCACCGGGCCGGGTTCGTCGCCTCCCGTTCGTACACCTTCTCGCTGCGCGCCCTGTTCAAGAAGCACCTGTCGGAGGACCGGCCGACCGCGCTCAACGACCTGGTCGCCAACGTCGTCGCGGCCACCACCGACCGCACGACGCTCGCCGCCGTCGTACCGACCGACCTGCACAACATCTTGGGCGTCCAGCGGCTGCTGTCCGGCAAGGGGCGCGGTGGCGACCGCAAGACGTGGAACCTGATCGGGGAGCGCTTCGCGTTCGAGGCCCTGATGGAGTTCGGGTTCCGTTCCCGCAACGGCCGCACTCTGGAGCTGACCCGTACGGCGGCGGCCCAGGTGCGCATCGCGGACGCGCAGGCGGCGGTCGCGGTCGTGAAGGCGGCGCATCTGGCCGAGGAGGGCCGGCGCGGCGGGCTGCCGCCCGTCGCGCAGGACGACGCTCGTTACCTTGCCTTCCTGCGGATCTTCCTGGAGCGGCTGCGCACCAGGGGCGCGATCGGCCACACGTGGCTGGGCGGATACCTGAAGGAGGCCGGTACCAGCCGCTACTTCATCTGGGGCAAGCGGCCGGTCGGCATGCGCGCCTTCCCCAGGGGGGTGGCGGCCCCGGTGTTCCTGCTCGACCAGCCCAAGGCCAGGAGCGAGTTCGACTTCGCGACGGGGCGGCTGTCCTGGTGCGAGCGCTGGGCGCAGCGCTGCCTGGACCTGCCCCGCGAGCAGGCGGCCGGGTTCTGGAACCGGCTGCTGCCCGAGCTGGTCACGGCCGGGCTGCTGTCGGTGCGCACCCCGGCCGACGGCAGCGTGCGGATCTACGGGTTGCAGCCGGGCGCGATCGACGTGCGGCTCCTTTCCGACGACGTCGTCAACGAGGCCTTCGTGCGCTGCCCGGTCTGCTTCTGGGAGCAGACGGTCCACCCGGAGCTGCTGGACCAGTGGCACGGGCAGCCGTGCCCGTCGTACCGCTGCCGCCGGGCCGGCTGGTCGCCGGGGACCGCCCCGAGGAACTGGGCGTCCATTACCGGGACCGGGACTACCGGGGCGACTACTACCGGCGGCTGTACCGCAAGGCGGGCACCTATCAGGTGGTCACCGCCGAGCACACCGGCATGCTCACCCGGCCGGAACGGGAACGGGTCGAGGCGGCGTTCAAGCACGGCACCGGGTTTAAGGACCCCAACGTGCTATCGTGCACGCCCACGCTGGAGATGGGCATCGACATCGGCGACCTGTCCGCCGTCGTGCTGGCCGCGCTGCCGCGCCGTCCCGCCAACTACGCCCAGCAGGTGGGCCGGGCCGGACGGCGTACGGGCAACGCGTTCCTGCTGACCATTCCCGACCGCAGCCGCCGTGACCTGTACTTTCTGGACCAGCCGCGGGAGATGATCGCCGGGCGGATCGTGCCGCCGGGTAGCCACCTGTCGGCGATCGAGATCCTGCGCCGCCAGTACCTGGCTCATCTGCTGGACCTGGCCGCGCGCGGGCGCCTGCCGCGCCCCGACGGCAAGCCCCTGCCCGCGATCCCGCCCAGGGCGCCGGAGCTGTTCGGCCCCTCGGGCTATCTCGCCGACCTGGTCGAGGCCGCCCTTGCCCGTGGTGATCAACTGGTCGACGGGTTCCTGGAGTTGTTCCCCACCGGGGTGAGCGACCAGGCCCGGGCCGAACTTCGCGACTACGCCATCCGCAGGCTGCGCAGCGCGGTGGAGGAGGCCGAACGCCAGTGGCGGCGCGGCGAGGAGGTGCTGCGCCGCCGGCTGAAGATGATCGGCGAGGCGCGCGATGAACTGCACGACAGCGACGACGAACAGGCGCGGCAGAAGGCCGAGCTGGACGCCGAGCACCGGTCGGTCGGCAAGCGGCTGCTGTCGCTCGGGCTCACCACGGCCCAGCAGGCCCTGTGCGACCTCGGGCTGCTGCCGAACTACGCCCTCATTGACGCGGTGACCACTCTGAACGCCACGCTGTACTGGCCGGACGGCGTCGACGAGAAGACCGGCAGGGAGAGGTACAAGTCCAAGCCGCGCGCCTACGAGCGGCCCCGGCGCTACGCCTTGTCCGAGTTCGCGCCTGGCAACACGTTCTACGTCAACGGCTACAAGCACCAGATCACCGGTCTGGAGATCGGGACCGCCACCGATCCCGACTGGCGGCTGTGGCGGTTCTGCCAGGAGTGCGGGTACGTGCGCACCCAGAACGCCCAGGAGGACCGCTCGCCGTGCCCGCGCTGTGGCAGCGCCCGGATCGCGGACGACGGCTCCTGCCTGCACAAGGTCGTCGAGCCCGCCGTCGTCACCTCCCGGGACAAGCGGGAGGACGCCCGGATCAGTGACGACAAGGACGACCGGGAGCAGCGCCACTACACGGTGATCGACGCGGTCGACATCGCGCTGGAGGACATCGAGCCGAAGACGTCCTGGCGGCACGCGACGCAGACGTTCGGTGTCGACTTCTGCCGCACGGCGGTCATCCGGCGGGTCAACGTCGGCCCGATGCGGTTCGACGCCAGGGCGGAGGACGACTTCGCCGGGCACAGCGTGCGGATGGCGCCGTTTTACGTGTGCACGGGCTGCGGCGCGGCGACCGCCGACGGGCGGCCCGTCTTCGACCACGACACCGACGCCCTGGACTCCGCGGCGGCACGCAACCCCAAGCTCAAGCACCACCAGCCGTGGTGCCCGCTGCGCCGGGGCAAGAAGCCGCAGGACGTGCCGCAGGAATCGGTGCTGCTGGCCCACCAGCTGCGCACCGAGGCGCTGCGGGTGCTGCTGCCGGCCGCCACCGTCCTGGTCGACGAGAAGATCCACTCCTTCCGGGCGGCTCTGCGGCTGGGCGTCGACCACCACTTCGGCGGTGATCCGCAGCATCTGGACTCGACCCTGGCGCGCATGCCCGACAAGGCCACCGGCGAGACGCGGCACTTCCTGGTGCTCTTCGACCGCCTGCCGGGCGGCACCGGCTACCTGCACCGGCTCACCGACCCGGCCCACTTCCGGGCCGCCCTCGCCGACGCGCGGCGGGCGCTGCTGAAGTGCCCCTGCCGCGACGAGGGACGGCTCGCGTGCCACCGCTGCCTGCACCGTTATACCGAGGAGCGGCACCAGGACACCGTCTCCCGTCTTGAGGCCCTGCAGATCATCAACGACCTGCTGGGCCCGGTCGACCAGGACGGCGAGCCGGTCCTCGGCGAGGACGGCCGGCCCGTCGACCTCTGGAAGGTCGCGGAGCTGCCCAGCACGGACCTGATCGGCCTGGACAAGCAGGTCGAGTCCGATCTCGAGGCCCGGTTCCTGGCCGCCCTGCGGACCTGGACCGGCGGTGAGCAGGACGCCGTACTGGAGGAGAGCAGCACCGCCAGCGGCTATCTGCGCTTCAGCCAGGGCGCCAACTGGCGGCTCACCGCGCAGCGGGACATGGAGTTCACCCGCACCGACTTCACCTTCGAGTCCACGGACGGCCCCAAGGAGTACGTCACCGTCTACCTCGACGGCCACCGCTACCACGCCACCCGCGCGCACAACCGGATCGCCGCGGACTGCGACAAGCGCAACCAGCTGCGGGACAGGAACCACGTCGTCTTCCAGATCACCTGGGACGACCTGGAGCTGTTCGAGAAAGGGGAGGCCGCGAAGGCCGAGCCGGTCTGGCCGCCGTACCCGCGCAGCGCGCAGGACACGGCCAAGGACTGGTACGAGGAGATGGACGGCGAGCGTGCCGACCTCGCCAAGGCCGTGTTCGCCAACCCCGTCGACACGCTCCTCGCCTACCTGCGCGAGCCGGTCAAGGAGCGGTGGGGGCGCCGCGCCAGGGCCCTGGTGGGCGGCCTCATGTCCGAGCCCACCGCCCTGGCGATGCAGGCGGACCGTGGCCAGGCACGCCAGGTGCTGAGGTCCGCGCTCGACGCGTACGGCGCGGGCCGCGAGCCGTCCGCGGAGCCGGTCACGGGCGACGGGGCCATCCTGGTGCTCCAGGCCACCGACCGGTGGGGCCTGCCCCTGCTCTTCACCGTCGACGCGACCGGCGGCGAGGACGCGAAGGCAGTGCGGTGGAGCGCCCTGGCCGTGCTGGACGACCGTGACAACGTCCTGGGCACCGACGCGCACAAGCGGTGCTGGCGTGCCTGGCTCTACTGGTCGAACCTGCTGCAGTTCCTGGCGTTCGCCGGCGGCGACGGCATTCAGCTGGCCGGCAGCCGTGCGTCCGCCTTCCCGGTCGACGTACTGGCCGTCACCGGTGGCATCGGCGAGCTCGACTCGCTCATCGCCGTACACCGGCCGCAGGAACCGGCGACGGCGGTGACGCAGGACGCGCCCGACACCACCACCCCCGAGGCGGAAGCTGGCGACTCCGCAGCCGAGCAGGCCGTCGCCCAGCTGCTGCGCGACGCCGCCTGGGACGAGGACATCCTTCCCCTGCTCGAAGAGGACGAGCCGGACTCCGCGCTCACCCGGCTCGCCCACAAGCTCGCCGCACACGGCAAGCAAGCCCCCGTCTTCGGCTACGAGCTCGGTGAACGCCGCTGGCAGGCCGACTTCGCCTGGCAGGCCCCCACCGTCCAGGTCGCCGTCGTCGCCGCACCGCACGGCGAGGACGACGAGGAAGCCCTCCGACGCGACAAGGCCTACGCCGACGCGGGATGGGCGGTCCGTCCGGCGGCCGACTGGCTCGACCACCTCGACTCGCTCATCGACAGGCTTCCCGACGCCCCGGAAGCACACGCCGCGAACAACTCCCACGAATCCCACGGCAACGGAAGGCAGCACTGATCCCATGACCGCCCGGCTCAGCCTGTACCAGAAGGCCGAACAGGAGCTGTACAAGCTCGACCGCTCGGTCAAGGGCAAGTTCTACGACTTCTGCCACCGCTTCCGCGAAGACCCCGACCACCCCAGCCTGGACCTCAAACCCCTCAAGGGCGACGGCCGGGTCTTCCGCGCCAAGATCGACCCCTCCTACCGCGCCCTGCTGGCCAAGGCCGGCATCGACGACACGGGCCAGGAGAACTGGCTCGTCATCGCGGTACGCCACCGCAAGCACGTCTACGAGGAACTCTCGGTCGCGATCAACCGGATCACCGGCGAGATCGAGTTCGTGGACCTCTCCGTCGTGGGCGACAGCGTGCTGCAGCGCGCGGGCATCACCCTCACCCCCACTGAACCCGAACCCCAGCCCGCCCAAGAGGCCACGCCCGAGCCCGCCCCGGCCGCCGAGCCCCTGCTCACCGGTGTCACCGCCGACGACCTGCGCGACCTGGGCGTCGCCGACCAGCTCATCGACCTCGCGCTTGCCGTCACCGACAGCGACGAGCTCGACCAACTGGTCGCCGGCGCACCGCTGCTGTCCAAGGACATCCTCTACGGGCTCGCCGCCGGCATGCCCCTCGACGAGGTCCGCAAGGAGATCACCGCCCCGGTCAGGGTCGACCTCGGCCAGGACTACGAGCAGGACCTCGGTGCCGCGCTCGCCCGCACCACCGTGACCACCATCGACGCCGACATCCAGGCCGCCCTGGAAGAGGGCGACTTCCGCGCCTGGAAGATCTTCCTGCACCCCACCCAGGCCAAGCTCGTCCACCGCACCTACAACGGTCCGGCCCGCGTCTCGGGCGGCCCCGGCACCGGCAAGACGATCGTCGCCCTGCACCGGGTCAAGCACCTCGCACAGCAGCTGCCGCCCGGGCACAACAAGCCCATCCTGCTGACGACGTTCACCAAGAACCTCACCACCGACCTGCGTGCCCGGCTCGCCTCACTGATAGAGCCCGAACTGCTCGCCCGCGTCGAGATCGCCCACATCGACCAGCTCGCCGCGCGTGTCCTCAGCGAGAACGCCGTCAAGGGCACGGCCAGGCAGCGCGTCTACGACAACGCCGCGCTCAACGTGCTGCGCCAGCTCCTGCTCGAACTCGACGAACGCCGCTGGGACGCCGAGTTCCTCTACGAGGAGTGGGACCAGGTGATCCTCGGCCAGTCCATCGGCAGCCGGAAGGCGTACTTCGACGCCCGTCGCGCCGGTCGCGGCCGTTCCGTCACCCGTCCCGAGCGCGCCCAGATCTGGAAGATCCTGGAGCAGTTCACCGCCCGCCTGGACACGGACGGGTTGGAGACCTGGGGGCAGGCCGCCGAGCGCGCCGCCCGCCTCGAAATGGAGCGTGACGCCAAGATCAGGGCCCGACAGGAGCACAAGGAAGCCGTCGGCGGCAAGGACCTCATCCACCGCGACGACGGCTCCGGCATGCGCTTCCTCCACCACCGCTACCGCCACATCGTCGTCGACGAGGCCCAGGACCTGCGCGCCGCCCACTGGAAGATGCTGCGCGCCATGGTCGCCCCCGGCCCCAGCGACCTGTTCATCGCCGGCGACACGCATCAGCGCATCTACGACCAGCAGGTCACCCTCGGCACCGTCGGCGTCAACATCCGGGGCCGCTCCTCCCGGCTCACCCTCAGCTACCGCACCACCAAGGAGATCCTCTCCCGGGCCATGCAGGTGGTGAACCTCACCGGCAAGAACCTCGCCTACGACGACCTCGACGACAGCACCGACACCCTCGACGGGTACCGCTCCGTCCTGCGCGGCCCCGTGCCCGACCTGGTGCCCTGCACCTCCTGGGACGACGAGCTCGACCGGCTCGCCGCCGCGCTGGCCGCCTGGCGCGAGGAGATCGCGACGGGCAACGGCGGCACCGGTCCGCGCCGCGACCCGCGCGGCAGCATCGCCGTCTGCGTCGCGGAACGGGACATGGTCAGCCAGGTGATGTTCCACCTGGCCACCAAGGCGGGGATCACCGTCGCCGAACTCACCAAGGACGGCCCCAAGGGAGACGGCGAGGTGCACGTCGGCACGATGCACCGCTTCAAGGGCCTCGAGTACCAGAAGCTGGCCATCGTCGGCGCCCGCGACGGTGTCATCCCGCGCACGGATGTCATCGAGCGCTACCGCGCCACCGACCCCCAGCGCTGTGCCCGCGAGGAGCTCAGGGCGCGCTCGCTGCTTTTCGTGGCCGCGACCCGCGCCCGCGACGCGCTCCGCATCAGCTGGCACGACAAGCCGAGCCCGTACCTGCCGGTCTGAGCCGCGTCACGGCCTCGCGAGTGGGCCGCGTTCGACGGCGCAGCGGACGAACGCGGCCCACTCCGAAGGAGGGAAAGCAAGTTGTACGGCCCTGGGATTGGTGAGCTCGCATGTTGAGGTGTCGCGTATGCGGCGTGCGGATTCGGCGGCTGATTACTGACTGTGCCGGTAACGGTGGGCCAGCGCGGGTCGATGCGGCCCAACCACGCGTCCTGGCCGTCTGCCAGTGGCTGCTTCAGGGGGAAGTGGGAGGAACCGGCAGGCGAAGATGAGGCTGGCGTCGTCTCCGTCGCCGTGGACGTGGTGCTCCCAGGCATCGGGGTGTCTGCGGGTGCCTGGAGGTAGAAGAAGCCGGTTCGTCGTGGCTGCCCCGTGTCGGGGTGAGGCTTGTCCTCCACGGCGATCTGCCGGAGCACGGTGGCTGTCTGCAGATCGGTCTCCTCGGTGACCTCTCGAAGGACCGCTTCTTCGAGTTCTTCTCCTGAGTCGACTCCTCCCGCAGGAACCTGGGTGCCAGCTTCCGGCATACCGATGTGGTCGAACGCCAGGAGCTCGGGGACGGCGCGATGCTGGATCACGTATGCGGCGACACGGATTCTGGGTCGGGTCATCCCGGCATTGTCAGTCATCGGCGCCGTTCATGATCACTGGAGGCGTATCGGCTCCAGGTTCCGCCGGCCTCGGTGACCAGCCGATAGCAGGGTCCCTCGCACCCGCTGGGCAGCACGTCAGTGGAGTCGTTGCCGAGGGACAGCCGCAGCGGCGTGCTCTCCGTCTCCAGGGCGGTGCTCACTGCGGCGGCACGTGAGCGACGGCGGGCGGCACCAGCGCAACGACAGCAGCGCCCGAGGCGGCGTGTGCTAAATCCTGCTACCAGAGACGAGTTCGGACCCCGTGCGAGTCTTCCATGCGGGTGTACTCGTCTGACAGGCTCTCTTCGTTTTCGTCTGCTGCGCACTGCTGGAGCGTCTGTGAAGAGTCCCTATGGATCTGTGTTCAATCTCTTTGGAGACACGTTCGGCAAGTGTTCCGGCTGCCAAGGCGAGCATCCACTCTGGCCTGCACGTAAGCATCACCTCGACTGGAATGCCACGGGTCACGACCCAGACGCCGTCAGGGTAGCTCTGGAGGCCTTGGCAGCTGCCGCGGACGGATCGCCTGAGTGCAATGTTCCGCTCCTCACGGTCCAGGTGTGGGCCGTCTACCAGACGATGGCTGACATGCGTATGGGACCGATTGCCCGGCGGTCGTACCGCAAACGGCGTGAGAGCGGGAAAGATTCGATGCTCGCGCAGGAGACCATATTGTTTGCTTTTTTCGCGATGACGCTGCAATGGTCGTTCCAGTACGCAGAGCGTTTGGATAAACGTCCGGACAAGGTGTTGGAGTATGTTACGGACACAGCAAATGCGACCGCAGCGTCCCTCCCGGATCTTCACCGGAAAGCTGCTGAATCAATGCTGGTAGCCGCAGTGCAAAATGCCTCCGAGCACGGTGAGGGGCTTGACGGCCTGGTCTCTGCTCTAGGGCTCAGTTGCCGGATGCTGGAGAAACTGTCACTGCGCTTGCCTGGCGACCGCAACAGTAATCAAGTCGGCATCCTGCTGGCGGCGGGAAACTACGCACTGTGCGCTGGCGCACTTCTCTCCAGACTCGACGAGACCTGACAGCTTACCTTCCCACAACTCCGGGGGCTGGCGGAGACTGCGAGTAGACGGTACAAGCGCGAGTATGCCCAATCTTAACCACTGCGGCGAGGTGCCCGCAGCCGCGTGCGGGGTGGCGTGGGGGCCGCCTGTCAGGGGCGCATTCCCAACTTGAGGAACGCTTCTCGGGCCTTCTCGTCGGCCATTGCTATGAGCCTCCTCCGCATGCCGTGGGTTTGAAAGTCCGCCTGCGACTTGCGCAGGAGGGAAGCGGCCTGCTCCGCTAGCTTGTATGCCGCTTCCAAAGCCTTAATGGTGTCCTTGGTGTATCGGTTGAACGGCAGAGCGCGACGCTCATTCGTGCGTGCAAGAATGCGGCGGATCTGTTTGTGCACGGTCTCCCGCTGGGCCGCCAGCTCGGCCGCGCGCTGGAGAGCGCGTGTGCCGGGCGCCGAGCTCCACCCGGACGTGGCGCCCAGGCGAGCCGACAGGTTTCGGGCCGTCGTGTTCAGCGGAAGGATATCGCCGGATGGCAGGATGGAGAGTAATGCGATGCCCCTCTCTTCGGCGAATTCAAAGGCTTTGTCCGTGTAGCCGCCAGATGAATAGAAGAGTAAGTGCTGGCCCAAATCCGCTACTCCCCGCAGTTCCCTCACCGGGCCGACGCTGATCGGCTGGCTGTGGTGCTTGACCTGGGCGACGGCGTGGTCGGCGATAACGTCAATACCCCCGTCAGCACCAGCGGCTGTCGTCCGTGCATCGAAGAAGCCAATACTGCGCATATGGTCGACGGCAGCGAGTTCGGCGTCCTGCCAGGTCCGGATGCTTCTTGGCCGGAATCCGCTTTCTTGTGCGCGCATCAACTCCGCGGGCGGAGGAAGGCGTGTCCGCCTACTTCCCTTCGATTCTGCTCCAGGAGTCGCAGACTCGGGGCTGTGCGGTCCATGCATGTGAGTAATTGGGGCGTCGCCGTCTTCCTTCGAGCTGGCGTCTATCAGCGTGCGAGCCACACGGGCGGACAAGGACTTGAGTTCGATCGGACCTTCGGGACCAGCCAGGACGACTGTCTCCGCGAGATTCCCATGACGCCCAAGAAGTAGAAGAGGGCGTCGTAGTTCCAGGTGCGTCATCTTGAAGGTGCCTCGCCACAGGAAGAGTCGCTGGCGGGTCAGCGCGCCCTGGTACCGGAGCGTGGTGAAGAGAAGATCGACCTGCTCGCCGGGCGCCAAGGACGTAAGCAACTGGTCGCCCTGCAGCGATTTGGCCAGCCAACCGCTGCCAGGGAGTGCAACAGACGTACGAGGATCGTGACGGAGACTGTTCACGAAAGCATTCTGGCATCAACTTCTCAGAGGGCATTTAGCGTGGGCGGATTGCCACTTATGACCTAGTAGGTTCCTCGCCAGGTTGGTGTGGTCTCGTCCGTTATGCGCTTGGCGAGGTTGTCGATCGACGCGAGGTGGATCATGGCTTCGGAGCTGGCGGCGAGGGTCTCGTAGTCGCGGGCGAGCCGGCGGTGCATCATGATCCAACCGATACTCCGTGAGGGGTTGCGGACAGCACGGACCGGGCCGCAGCGGACGATGCCGGCGGCCTTGGGATGGTCGATCGGATCAGGAAGGGGCGGGGGAGGGTCAGGTGTCGAGGACGGTGAAGGCGACGGAGGGGAAGCGGCGGCCGTTGACCTGGAGGGCGAGGGAGTAGGAGCCCGGTGAGACCTTCCACCGTGCGGTCGAGCGCAACGGGTGCGCCTTGACGAGCCGTAGTTCCTGGCCCGGCTTGGCCGTGGCGCGGCGCAGGAAGGACACCTTCTCCCGCGGCCGGCCGTTCTGACCCGTGGTGGCGATCACGATCATCACGTGGACCGGGGAGGTCGTGGTGGCGGTGAGAGCGGCGGAGAAGTCCAGGGTGTCGCCGTCACGGAGTTCGGTGCGCTCCAGGGTGAGCGGGGTGAGCGTGAGGGGCGCGTCGTGGGCGTAGCCGAACATGGCGTAGGCGGGCGGCCAGCCCTCCTTCAGCAGGTTGCGCAGGGCGTTCCGGGCGAGGGAGGCGAACTGCTCACCGGCGAGCCGGCCCGACTCCTTCCATCGCTGAAGGGTGGCCAGCACGAGGTCGGGTTGGGTGGCGGCGATGTCACCCAGGTGGTTGGCCACGGAGGTGCGGACGTAGAGGTGGGCGTCGTCGTAGAGGTGCTCGAGGACGGGCAGGCCCGCGTCTACGGGGAGCGTGATCCGCGGGGCCCAGGGCAGCAGGGGCCGGGTGGCCTCGCTCGCCAGCCGGCGGACCCGGAAGTCCTCGTTGCGGGTCCACGCGTCGACGGCCTTCATCGTCTCGTCGGGGAAGTCGGCGAGAAAGTGCCGCACCGGAAGCTCGGCGGAGAAGTAGCCCGTCATGCGGGCCAGCGCGGCGAGCGCCTGGTCCAGGTGCTCGGCGGTACGAAGGTAGCGGGAGACGTAGTCGGAGTGGGGCGCGTAGAGGTGCAGGCCGAAGTCGTTGGTCACACCGGCCGCCTCGGGCGTCGGCGGCAGGGAGCGCAGCAGGATGTCGAGCGCATCGGGGCCGGTGACCGGAAGGTGGGCGTGCAGGCCCTCGCTGGTCCGGGCGATCCGGGCGCCCAGCTCCAGCCGGGGAAGGTCCGCCATCACCGACGTCACGAAACCGTCGGCGTCGAACTCGGGGCAGACCGCTTGGACTTCGCGGCCGATGCGGGCGATGCGCTCGGCGTTGAGGGCGGTCTCTTTCAGGGGAACCTTCACGGTCATGGGCAAACCCTAGGGCCGGCTACGGGGGCAGACCTCGTGTTCTCGCCGCGGGTCATCCGGCGGCGTGAACGCGGGGCTTTCGGCTATCGGACGGCGGCGCGGTACAGCAGCCGGCGGTGGCGGGAGCTGTCGCAGGGGGAGGCGGTGTGAAGGGTGGCGAGGTTGTCCCACACGACCAGGTCGCCCTGCTTCCAGCGGTGGCTGTAGACGTACGGCGCGCTGGTCGTGTGCGCCAGCAGCTCGTCGAGCAGGGCCCGGCTCTCCTGCTCGGCGAGCCCGGTGATGCCGCTGATCACCATGGAACCGAGCAGCAGCGAGCGGGCGCCGGTGGCCGGGTGGGTCAGGACGAGCGGATGCTCGACCTCCGGGTGACCGGCCAGGCTCCCGGCCGCGACCGACGACTGGCCGCCGCCGGCCTGACTCTGCAGGACACCGAGCCACTCGGCGGAGTGCACCGCGCGCATCCCCTCGATCCGCTGCCGCATCGCCGGGGGAAGCCCGGCGTAGGCGCGGGTGGCGTCGGCGAAGCGGGTCTCGCCGCCCTCGCCGGGGGTGACGACCGAGTACAGCAGGGTGGCGGCGGTCAGCTGCGGCTTGAAGGAGTTGTCGGCGTGCCACTCCTCCTCCTGGTCGCCGTCGTAGATGCCGATCGGCGTGCCGTCCTGGTGGATGTTGGAGACGACGGTGAGGCCGGGGAATCCGGGGACGGTGTAGCGGCGGTCGGTGGCGGTGTCGACGGCGCCGAACAGGGAGGCGGCGGCGAGCAGGTCGGCGTGGTTGAGGTGCTGGCCGGGCAGGACCAGCACGCGGTGGCGGTGCAGGGCGTCGGTGAGAGCGCGCGCTGCGGCCGGGCCGGTCGTGCGGGCGAGGTCGGTCTCGGCGCGGGCGCCGAATCCGCCGGGCAGCGGGGTGATCGCAAGGTCCATCGTGCCTCCGGGCCGAGGGGCAGGCGGTTAGAACTGGGGGACTGGAGGAACGGGGTGATGTCGCGCAGCCCGGCGGCGGCAGCGCACAGCCGCTCGATGCCGATGCCGAGGCCGGCGGTGTCCGCGGGTACGGCCCCGGCCTCGACGGCTTCCTGGGCGAGCCGCTGCTCGTCGTCGTGGAGGCCGACGGCCTTGGCGCGTTCGGTGAAGGCCTTTCGGTCCGTCTCGTCGGTGTAGCCGTGGACGAGTTCGATGCCGTCGACGATCAGTTCGAACCGCTCCAGGACGGCGGTGGTGCCGGGGGCCAGGCGGGCGCACGGCTCGTCGCCGCCGGGTGGGTAGTCGGTCAGGAACATCGCGCGGCCCGTGGTGCCGGCCTCGAGTTCGAGGGTGATGTAGCGGCCGAGGACGTCGCGGAACGGCTCGCCCGCGTCGGCGCCGATCCGGGCGGCCATGCGCGGGTGCAGGCCATCGATGGGCTCGGTGCGCAGGTCGATGCCGAACTTGTCGTGGACGTGGTCGGCGATCGAGACCCTCTCGGGGGCGTAGGAGGGCAGGTGCGGGCCGACCAGGCGCCAGGCGAGGCTGATCAGGTCCTCGAAGCCGAGGTGCGCGGCGTACAGGTCGAGCATCGTGAACTCGGCGGCGTGGAGGGCGTCCGGGGGCTCGGGCCGGAAGCACGGGCCGATCTCGTACACCCGCGGGAGGTCGGTGCTCACGTTGACGCGCAGCGCCGGGCCGATCATCGCGCGCAGGTACCGGCCTTCGTGGAGGCCGGCGGGTGCGCGGCGGCCGGGCCCGAGGTCGGCGCGGCGCGCGACGGGGGTGACGACCTCGGTGAAGCCCTCGTCGTGCAGCAGGGCCCGCAGGCCGCGCAGGACGTGGGCCTTGGCGCGGATGGGACCGGACAGTGCGGACATGCATGCGTCCTCTCAACTCGTCTACACAGGAAGGGAGTTGGTGAACCGGGTGCGGCCTGGGCGGCGCGGCCCCCTCGGAGCGCCTCAAGGTAGCCGCACGCCGCCGACGCACAGAAGACCGCGCACACCGGGCCGTTCGGCCGGTGCGCGGCAGGTGACCACGATTCCAGCGGCTCGCAGATGCGTTTTCCCAGGTCAGCGACAAGGCGGACGCAACGGATACGCAACGCCCCGGCGCACCTGGCGCAACGTCATGACCCGTTGCCGGTGCCCCTGGTGCGGCCCTAGCGTGATGGCACGGCCACTCGGCGCGACGGCTTCACCGGCGCCCTCGGCGCAGCGCCCGGCCGGCTTCTTCGAGCCGCGCTCATCTCTGGCTCGACCATCCGATTCACCACACGTGGCCGCGGCATGCCCGCGGCCCGAGAGGAGAGCACATGGACCACAGCCTGAAGCTCGGCATGCGCCCGGGCGCGGGCGTCAAGCTCGGCATGCGCCCCGGCGCGGACGCCGTGAAGCTCGGTCAGCGCCCGGGCGTCAAGCTCGGCATGCGCCCCGCCGCCGCCTGACCCCGATCGTCCTGATCGGCTGACGTGCTGCTGCCGGTGGGCGGGGCGCCCCGCCCCACCGGCAGCGGTTCACGGAAGGCCAATGTCCAGTTCCAGTCCAGTGATGTCCGGAGGAGAGCAGATGGGCAGGCCCAGCCGGTGGTCGGTACGCCGGCGCGAGAAGACACCGAGACGCACCCGGCACACGACCGGCGCGTCCGGCCCGGTCCGGCAGGCGCTGGGGCCGGAGCTGATCGGCAAGCTGGAGGGCCTGTGCGGCGCTCCGAGGGTCGGCCTGCGGGACGTCGCGTGCGATGTCAGCGCGATCGTCCTGGCGACGCTCGCCGGCTCCCTGGTCGGGCACGTCGTCGGGCCGCTGCTCGCGGTGCTGTACATCGGGGTGCGCCAGCGGCACCTGTCGAACCTGGCGCACGAGTGCGTCCACGCGAAACTGCTGGCCACCGCGCGCGGCAACCGAGTGGTGGGGTACCTGCTGACCGGGATGCTCGGCGAGGGGCTGCGGCCCTACCGGGCCACCCACGGGGTGCACCACGCGCAGTTGGGCACCGGGGACGATCCGATGTTCCAGTCGTACCGGGCCGGGCGCCTTCATACCGTCCGGGCACCGATGAGCCGGACCGGGTTCGTGCTGCGGGTGATCGTCAAGGCCGCGCTGTGGCGGCTGCCGACGTCGGCGCTTCAAGTGCTGGTGACCCGCGGCCCGCGGGAGAGCCGGTGGGCGCCGGCCACCCGCGCGGTGCTGTGGGCGGGCGTCGCTACCGTGTGCTGGTCCTTCGGCGTCCTCGGCGACCTGCTGCTGTACTGGCTGGTCCCGCTGGTGTTCGTGCGGCCGGTGGTCACCTGGATCACCGACCTCGGCAACCACGCCGGGCTGATCGAGAACCGCGACGATGTGCTGCTGCAGACCCGCGGCTGGTCCTCGCACTGGCTCACCCGGCACCTGCTCGGCGGCCACCTCGACGACATGTTCCACCCGGTGCACCACTGGTGCCCCAAGATCCCCTGGCGGCGCCTGCCCGAGGCCACCGCCCTCCTCTCCGAGCGCCTGGAGCGCTGGGACGAGGTGCCGTGGTGCTCCGGCTACTTCTTCCGCCGCCGCTCCACCCCCCAGGTGCCGTGCGTGATCGAAGACATCATCTCCCGCCTCACCTCCCAGCCCGCACCCCAGCAGGCCGTGGCCACCGAGCGTACGGCCGCCTGACCAATCCCTTCTCCCTGTCCAACGACCGGTCTGCCGCAGTGCCGTCCGGGCGGCACCCCGTGCCCGCCCGTGCCGCGCCGGACCCTGCCGCCGAGGAGGCGGCCACCCATGACCCATCCCCAGCTCAGTCCGCCCGCCAAGGGTGTGCACAGCTTCGACGACTTCACCCGGTTGCGCGAGGTCGTCGTCGGCCGCGCCGACCACTACACCGAGCACGACGCCGACCCGACCTGGCGGCTGTTCTACTTCGAGAACGTCGCCCCCCACCTGGCCGACGGACAGCGGCAGCTGTCGATCCCGCAGCAGATCGTCGACGAGCTGAACGAGGACGTCGCCGGCTTCGCCGACGCCCTCGCCGGCTGCGGAGTGCGTGTGCTGCGCCCCTCCGCGCCGGGCAAAAACGTCCAGGTGTCCTCCCCGTGGTGGAGCAGCGGCGCGACACCGCCGCTGAACGTCCGCGACAACGCGATCATCCTCGGGGAGACGATCGTGGAGACCGCTCCGCACATCCGCGGCCGGATCTTCGAGAACGACCACCTCAAGCCCCACTTCACCCGCTACTTCGAGCAGGGCGCGAACTGGCTGTCCATGCCGCGCCCCGCGCTCGCCGCCCGCTCCCTCGACACCGCCTACTTTGACCAGCAGGGCATCGACGTCGCCGCGGCGATGGCCGGCGAGGCCGCTCTGCCGATCGACGGCCTCGGCCTGGAGATGGTCTTCGACGGCGCGCAGTGCATCCGCCTGGGACGCGACGTGCTGGTCAACGTCGCCAACCACAACCACGAGCTCGCCTACCGGTGGCTGGCCCGCACCTTCCCCGACCTGCGCCTGCACCGGCTGCCGGGGATCGCCGACAACCACGTCGACTCCATCGTCGTCCCGCTGCGCCCGGGCCTGATGCTGCTGCGCTCCCCGCAGTACCTCCAGTTCCTGCCGGAGGCGATGCGCGGCTGGGAGGCGATCTACCCGCCGCCGAGCGCCGTGGCCGAGCAGGACTACGACGCGTTCGGGTTCGTGATCCCCACCGCGTCCCGGTACATCGACATCAACGTCCTGTCGATCGACGAGAACACGGTGGTCGTCAACTCCTTCTACCCGGAGCTGATCGAGCTGCTGGAGCAGCGCGGCTTCACCGTCGTCCCGGTCCGCCACCGCCACCGGCGGCTGTTCGGCGGCGGGCACCACTGCTTCACCCTCGACACCGTCCGCGACGGCGGCCTCGAGGACTACCTCGCGGCCTGAGCGCCCCGGTCCGCACCCCTACAAGTCCGTCCGGCCGCCACCCGCGCGGCCTGAACTCCAAGGAGTACCCGGCCATGAGCAGCAGTACCGGAGCGTGGCCCCCGCCCCGCGCCTTCTGGACCGACATCCTGCCCGAGAAGACCGCCAGCATGAGGCGCCCGTACCTGTTCAAGGGCGTCGTCCCCGCCTCGGCGGCGAACGCGGCCGCCGTCCTGGACGGCTTCGCCGCGATCCGCCGCGCCCACGCCGCCGAAGTGGAGATCACCGCGAACGCCCGCGTGTATGTGGGCGAGGAGCACCGCCCCGACCTGGTGGACAAGGTGCTGGCCGCCGACGGCTGGCCGGAGGGCGGCTTTCCTGCGTGGATGCAGGAGCAGGTCGGCGCCGAGCGGTTCAGCCTGGTCCTCAACACCCTGGAGAGCGTCAGCCCCCCGCTGGCAGCGGGACTGGGCGAGTTCGTCGGCGCGCTGATCGACGGCTGGGGCGTCCCGGCCGGCGGCGCTGAACTGGTCGCCTTCGTCGGCAACTACAGCGGGACCGCGTTCGGCGTCCACGAGGGCTACGAGAACGCCTTCCTCACCCACTACGGGCCCGGCACCAAGGACTTCTACTGCTGGCCGGCCGAGGAGTACCACAAGCTCACCGGCGGCAGCGACCCGCTGTACGGCGACTACACGTGGCTCCTGGAGCACGGCGAGCACTTCGCCCTGGAGCCCGGCGACGCGCTGTTCCTACCTGAGCGGGTCTTCCACGTCGGCCGGCAGAGCGAGTTCTCCGTCTCCGTCGCCATCCCCCTCTACACCTTCCCCGACGCCGCGATCGCCCGGGCCTGGATCGCGCCGGACCTCCTCGGCACCGTGCTGGCCAGCGAGCCGGACACCGATGCCGGCAGGCCGTCCCCGATGCATCCGCTGACCGCCGGCCCCGACGAGCTCGCGCGCCGCCTGAGCACGGTGACCGCCGCCGCGTTTGCCGCGGCCGCCGAGCAGGCGCCTGCCGCCGCCGAGCAGCACGCCCACCAGCGCTGGTACACCGTCCTCAGCAACGGCGGCTGGCAGCAGACCGAGAACGACCTCGCCCGCGACGAGGCCGCCGCATTCGCGGCCGCCTCCCTCGTGCCCGGCGCCAGCGTCGCGGTGCGCGCACCCTACCGGCTGATGGTCACCGGCGAGCAGGCGTTCCTCCGCGGCTGCGAGACGGCGGCCGACCCCGCCGTCCTCACCCCCGACCTGGTCGAGCGCCTCAACACCGGCCCGACCACCCTTCCCGACGACCCGAAGGTGATCGCCGCGATCCGCACGCTCGGCGCCACCGGCGGCCTGACCGTCACCACCACGCCCGAGGAGACCGAGTGACCACCACCGCACCCGCACCCATGCTCGAAAGCCGCAGCGGTACCAGCCTCGTCGAGGCGTATCTGAAGGCGAACCCGGAGACCCGCAGCTACCTCCACGCCACCCTCCAGGGCACCCGCACCAGCGGCGACGACCTCGTCGACAAGCACCTCAAGCCCATGATCGACACGATCTACCGGCAGATCCGCGCCCTGGTCGACCCCAGCACCCTCACCGCGGCCCAGGCCCGCATGTACATCGCCGAGCTCGCCGTCTTCGCCCGGCACAACGCCCAGTTCCTGCGCCTGGCCGCCCAGCAGGTCTACGGCTCCTGCCCCGCCCTCGGGCACGAGTTCGACCGCAACTTCCTGGAGGAGGGCGGCGAGCCCGGCAAGGTCCCCGCCCACTACATCCTCTACACCCGTGCGCTGCTCGCCGACCTCGGCCTGCTCGTCAACGGTCACGTCCCCGCCGACGAGACCGCCAAGCTCGTCCTCCAGCACCAGGTACTCGTGAACTCCCACATGACCGGCCTCATCGCCGGCGGCTACTACGCCACCGAGGGCGTCGCCGTCGCAGAGACCGAGATCCTGCGGGACATCACTGACCGGTACGGCGAGCTGACCATCGGGGCCAGCGGCGCGGAGCTGAAGAACCTGGACTATTACTACCGGCTTCACCTCGACGAGGGCCACGAGGCCGCCCAGGTCGGCGGCATGAGCGTGGAAGAGGCGCACATCGAGGGCCTGGCCCGGTTCATCCGTCAGAGTGACCTCTTCCACCTGGACCTGCCGCAGGCCCTGGAGGGCTTCCTGCAGATCTTCAACGCGATGGCACACTGGTGGACCCAACTGGCATACCTCGCAAGGGAATTGAACTAGTGTCCGAGACTGCCACCGCCACCGCCTCCGGCCCCGAGGTCCGCTCCGGCGGATGCCTGTGCGGGAGGGTCCGCTTCACCGTCACCGGCCCGGTGGACGACCCGCACATCTGCGCCTGCGCGCACTGCGCCAAGCGCTCCGGCGCGCCGTTCCAGTGGTGGCTCGGCTTCCCGATGGCCGGGCTGACGTGGACCGGCGCCGAGCCGACCTGGTTCGACACCCACCCCGGCAAGACCGCCCGCAGCTTCTGCGGCGCGTGCGGCAGCCACATCGCCGCCCGCGACCACGGCGACGACACGATCATCGGCATCCTCGCCACCGCCCTCGACCACCACGACAACGACCCGGCCCTGGTACCCACCAACCTGAACCGGCTCGCCGAGGCCGCCCCCTGGCTCGCCCAGTACGACAACCAGCCCGCGACGGCCGGCTGACCCCGGACCCTGCGGGGGCAGGCGCACCTGACAGCGCCCGCCCCCGCAGGCACCCCGCCACCGGGCCGTGCTGGGGCCGCCTCCACCCCGCACCACCAGCGCCCGCACCGACCGCCCCCGGGAGGACCTGTGCCCACTGCCACCCATGTCGCCACCGAGTACGGAACCCTGCGCCGCGTCGCCATGCGACACGCCGGCGACTTCACCCGCCCCCTGACCGGCCCCGGCGTTCACCCCGTCCTCGCCCGCCAGCAGGCCACCAGCGCCTGGACTGCCTACGATCCCGCCGCCGTCCGCGCGCAACAGGATCAGCTGATCGGTCTGTTGCGCGAGCGTGGCACCGAGGTAGTCCTGCTCCCCGCGGCGCCGGGCTGCTCCGCCCAGCACTACCCCCGCGACATCGCCTTCGCCGTCGACCACGTCCTGGTCCGGGCCCGCCTGAACTCCACGCACCGCCTTCCCGAGACCGACGCCCTCACCGACCCCGCGCTCGGACTGCGGCCCGTCGACCTCGAGCGCGGCACGATCGAGGGCGGTGACGTCCTGCTCCCCGACACCGGCCGCGTCCTCGTCGGCCTGAGCGAGGAGACCAGCCCCGCCGGTGCGGCAGCCCTCCAGGAGGCCCTCGCCCGGCACGGCGTCGACCGCGAGGTCGTCCCCGTGCACTTCGCGGTCAAGGGGATCGTCCACCTCGACGACCACCTCGCCGTGGTCGCGCCCGGCACCGCCCTCATCCACCGCGAAGTGTTCACCGCCGACCAGAACCGCTGGTTCGACGCCCACTTCGACGACCTTCTCCCGGTCACTGACGCCGAGGCCCGCGCGGTCCAGGTCAACGTCCTGGCCATCGCCCCCACCACGATCGTGGTCGCCGCCGGCAGCGACCGCATCGCCGCCGCCCTGGCCGCCCGCGGACTCGAGGTCCTGACCGTCGACTACGGCGAGGTCACCCGCATCCCCGGCTCCCTGCGCTGCACCACCCTGCCCCTGCTGCGCACCTGACCCCCGCTCGCCTTCCCGAAGCTGTCCGCTCCCGGCTCGACCACTCCTGGCCTGCGGGCCGCTCGCGCACGCCCGCCGGCCCCTCGTCGCCGTTCCCGGAGGATCCCTGCGTTGTCCAGTCCCCTCTCACTCGTCCTCGCCGCCGTCCCCGCCGTGGTGCTGGCCTGCCAGGCCGGCGGCTGGGCCGCCCGCCGCCTCGGCCAGCCGCCCGTCATCGGCGAGATGGCCGTCGGCGTGCTCCTTGGCCCCTCCCTCCTCGGCTGGCTCGCCCCGGCGTCCAGCACCTTCTGCTGCCGCCCGCCGTCCTGCCCTACACCTCCGTGCTCGGCAACCTCGCCCTGCTCGTCTTCCTCTTCCTCATCGGCCTCGAACTCGACCTGGGCTCCTTGCGCGCCACCCGCCGCGCCGTCGCCTCCGTCGCCGCTGGCAGCATCCTGCTGCCCCTCGCGCTCGGCGCCGCCCTCGCGCTCGCGATGTACCCGGCCCTCGCACCGCCCGGCGTGCAGCAACTGCCGTTCGTCCTGTTCATCGCCACAGCCCTGTCCATCACCGCCTTTCCCGTCCTCGCACGGATCCTCACCGACAAAGGCCTGGCCACCACCCGGCTGGGCACCTTCGCGCTCGCGTGCGCCGCCGCAGACGACGCCCTCGCCTGGTGCCTGCTCATCGCCGTCACCTCCCTGGCCGCCGCCGGCTCCCCGCTGGACGCGCTCACCGCCCTCGCCCTGGCCGCCGCCCTCACCGCCGCGCTGGCGGCGGCGCGCCCCGTCGTGAAGCGGACGCTGGAGCGCGCCGCCCGCACCTCCGACGACTTGGTGACGGTGCTGCTGGTCACCGGGCTGCTCCTGGCCGCGTGCGCCACCGACCGGATCGGCGTCCACCCCGCGATCGGCGCGTTCCTGGTCGGCGCGACCGTGCCGCGCGGGGTGCCAGCCGTGGAACGCAGCGCTGCTCGCCTCCAGGCGGTGGTCGTCCCGGTGCTGCTGCCGCTCTTCTTCGTCGACATCGGTCTGCACACCGACCTCGCCGCCCTCCCCGCCGGCCAATGGGGGTGGGCCGCGCTCGTCCTGGCCGTCGCCGTGACGGGCAAGTGGGTCGGCGCCGCCGGAGCAGCCCGGCTCGCCGGCTGCGACTGGCGGTGGTCGGCGCTGCTGGGCACCCTGATGAACTGCCGCGGGATCACCGAGATCGTCGTCCTCGGCATCGGCCTCCAGCTCGGCGTCATCTCCACGAACCTGTTCACGATCATGGTCGTCATGGCCGTCGTGACCACCGCCGCCACCGCGCCACTGCTCGACCGCCTCACTCGCAACGCCCCCGACCTCACCGCCCCGTCCCCCGGTGGGGTGCCGGTCACGGCGTTGCCCAACACCCCGGGAGCGACCCGATGACCACCGTCCCCGCCGCACGGGCCGCCGCGGTCGACGCCGAGACGGCGATCCGCACCCGGCGCAGCACCATCCGGCTTACCGAGCCCGCCCCGGGCCCGGACGAACTCCTCGACCTCCTGGCGGCCGCGGTCACCGCGCCCGACCATGGCCAGTTGCGCCCCTGGCGTCTGATCGCGATCTGCGGCAACGCCCGCGTCCGGCTCGGGGAAGCCGCGGCCCAGGCCGCGTCCACCGCCGACCTGGCCGAGAGGATCGCCGCCAAACACCTGCGTGCCCCGTTGATGCTCGCCCTCGTCTTCCAGCCCCGCGACCACCCGGCCGTCCCGCGCTGGGAGCAGCTGGCCGCGACGTCCGCGATGGCCACCACGCTGCTGCTGCTCCTCGACGCCCGCGGCTGGGGCGGTGTCTGGTTCGGCGGGCCCTACCCGGACGCGCCCCAGGTCCGCAAGCACCTCGGCGTCGGCGACGGCGAGCAGCTGCTCGGATACCTGTACGTCGGCACCCCGTCCCCGGTGAGGGGCCCCGGCCCCGTGCCCCTGCCGACGTCGGCACCAAGCTCAGCTGGCTCGGCGACACCGACCGCTGACGCCGCCATGTCATCGACCGGCTCGCGCCGGGCCCGACCCGACCCGACCGGGGTCAGAAGGCATGGAGCGGGCCGCCCGCGGCGGCGTCAGCCAGGCGCCGCGCCAGACGCCGGCTCTTGAGGTGCTGAGCGGCCGCCGTCGCCCTCGCCAGCAACTCCTCCCACTCGGCCCGGTCGCCGCGCAGCCGCGCCAGCTCCGCACCGGTGATCAGCAACTCCACGCTGTCGCGCGTCCGCTCCGGCGGCAGGCCCATCGCCACCTTCAGCGCCTGCTCACCGTCCTCGACCAGCCCGGCCATCGCCAGCGCCCACGCGGCCTGCCCCTCCAGCTCCGGGCGGTCCAGCCACGCCAGCCACCTCGGGTCCGACCCGCGCCCGGCCTTATCGAACGCGGTACGCGCCCGCTCCACCGCCGCCCGGCACTGCGCGCCGTCACCGTTGTAGGCCCACGCCCTCGCCTCCGTCACCGCAACGTAGGCCCGCACCAACGCCGGCGCACCAGTCGCCACGACCACCGCGCTGCGGGCATGGGTCAGCACCTCCTGGCCATCGCCCCGCACCGCCGCCAGCCGGGCCTGGTGAATGCAGCCGCGCGCCAGCCGGCCGCGATCCCCAATCGCCTGCGCCAGCCGCATCGCCTGCAGGTCGTAGCGCTGAGCCAGACCCGGCAGCTGGTCGTCGTAGGCCATGCTCGCCAGCGCGAGCACCGCGTCGGCGACACTGCCGTACAGCAGCCGGCCACGCCCGGCGTTGAACCCCCCTTCGAGCAGCGGAACGGCGTGGGCGGCGAGGAAGGCGGCGAACACCGAGCGGAACTGCCCGCCTCCGTGCCGGGCGTCCGTCCTGCCGTACAGGTCGGTGTGCGCGTCCAGGAGCTCGATGTCCGCCACGGTCACCCGCCGCTGTCCGCGCCCGGCGATCTCCGTGTCGGGCAGCATGACCAGCGCCTCGACCGCGGAGGGCATCGAGGCGAACGGCATCCTTCGCACCGCCGCACTCCTGGGCACGGCGTCCATCTGCCACAGCCGCCGCAGCATCCGCACCGCGTGTCCCAAGTCGCCGTACTGGAGCGCCTGCTCGGCGACATCCGTGTCCTCGGACGACCAGCCCAGGCTCTCAGGGGTCACCTGGCGCTTGCACGCCCGGGACAGGACGTAGCACGCCGCAGCCGCCAGTTCCGGACCCGGCTGCGCCCCCGCGCACCATCGCGACACCGTGCTCGTGCTCACGGACCGGGGACGGCCGGTGGCCGCGCAATGCTCGCGGATCCTCTTGGCGAACCCCGACATCGACCACTTGAGCTCATCCAGCACGATCCGCTCGAGTTCCCCGTTCCTCTGCGCGGCGCCGCGCACCGACGCAGACCCGCTCATACGGCTACCCCCGGGATCTGGTTGGCCGTCAGCTCACGCGTGCCGGTCACGGAACAGTTGGGCGAGGACCTTCGTGCAGTTGTGCCGGCCGACCAGGGCGCTGCGGGATGCGCCCGCCCTATCCGTGCCGGCGGAACAACCACGTAGCCGCCTGGCGTGGGCGAGGAGACGTACCCAGTCCACGGCTTCGGTGCTCACTGGGCCGCCCCCAGCCGCCGGACGCGCTCCGCGTCCACGGCACTGACGCTGCTGAACTGCTCCAGTGCCCGTGTGTAGAGGGCAACCGCGTCTTCGTCCCGTCCGGCGGCGGCCATGCTCTGGCCGAGCATCTCCAGGCTGCGGGCGGTCCACTGCCGGGGGCCGTTGGCGGTGAACTCGTCGTAAGCCTCCCGCCCCGCCTGTTCGGCTTCCTCGTGGTGGCCGGCCGGGGCGTGCCGATGGCCAGGGCACTCAGGATGCGCGTGGCGAGAGGCGCGAGCCAGTCTGTGGGAGCCGGCAAAGAGATCGCGGGGATCTCGGCGGGGTCTCGGCCCTGCTGGAGGAGCTGATCTGCGAAGGCGGGGAGTAGAGCGTTCAACAGGTACCTCCCTTGAGAGGGGGGGTGCCCTTTGCCGCCCCCTCGGGGAAGCGGGGGCGGCAAAGGGGGCTGGAGTCCGGCGCTGGATTCAGTGAGCCGTGGGGGAACACGTCAGACAGCCAGCGCCGGGAGTTGGACCTGCCCGGCGGCCCAGGCCGGGGGACATCCGGACCGTCGGGCAGGGGCCTATGCGGCGCGCTTCAGCTCTTGGACCAGTTCGCCCAGGTCCACGAGGCGGAAGGAGCTGAGGCGTCTGACCAGTTGGGAGGCGAGGAACGTCGAGAGGTTGGGGTGCCCGTACGGCAGGGGTGCGTCGGGGCGGGCGATGACCTGCACGCCCAGGCCGCCGTAGCCGTAGAGGACGCCGTGTACCCCGTACAGGGGGGCGCTCTGGGCGAGGAACACCATGGGTCCGCCGTGGAGGTGCGGGCACAGCTCGGCGGAGGCGCGGACGTGCCGGGCGCACACCGGCGGCTGGGCGGTGAGCACTGAAGTCTGCTCGGCACCCACCGTGCCGGGCCCGGCGAGGAACACGTATCCGAGCGGGGTGCGGGCGGGTTCGGTGCAGACCTGGCAGCGCATGGCCTGCATGGTCATCCGCTGCCGGAAGGGGTGCATGAGCCGCCACCGGGGCTTTCCCGTCGGCATCTTGCGCTCGTCGACGGGGTTGAAGGAGCAGCGGCCCCACAGCACGGCGCGCAGGTCCCGGTCCCGGGGGTCCTCGTCCGCGTAGCGGAGGCGATACCGGTCCGGGCCCACCGTGACCAACCGGAGGTTGTCCGGAGCGGCTTCCTCGCCCTCTCGCTGGATGACGAACGGCACCAGGGCCGGGTCGGTGCGCACGTTGCCTTCTCTCGTGTGGGGAGCAGTGGAGCGGGCGGGCGCCTGGGACTGGCTCATGCCACCTCCTTCAGACACCTCGTTGCGACGAGCCGCTCGAGGAGTTCGTTGGCGGTCCAGCCCATCCGGCGCAGGTGCCCGATGGCCTTCCGGTGGTGGCCGGGGACGTCCTCGGCGCGCAGCGTGCGGGCCTGGCCGATGAGCTGTGCCGCGGTGGCGTCCTGCTCGGCCTCGGCGGCAACGGCGATGGTGACGAGCCGCATGAGGTGACCGCGGAGTCGCTGGGCGATCTCCTCGACGTCCTCTTCGGCCGGCGGGACGTCGTCGAGGGCGGCCGCGACGTCGTCGAGGAGGGCGTCCCCGTCGAATGCCTGCCAGCTGCGGATCCTGTGTAAGACGGTGGCTAGTTCGTCGCCGGATAGGGGCGGTGTCCACCGCGGTACAGGGCGGGTGAAGCGTTGAACGGTGCCGGGGGCGGTCACGGTTGGCCGCCGGGGAGGGCGAGGTTGCACCAGGTGGTGGTCCCGTCGTTACTGGTCCCCCAAGTACCGCCATTGGCGACGGCGAGGCAGTCAACGAGGAAGAGACCGCGGCCCCCCTCGGCATTGTCGTCGGCATTGCGGACGACCGGCTGGCCGGGCATCTCGTCGTGCACAGCGATGCGCAGGAAGCCGTCGCGGACCGTCATGGTGAAGGTGACCCGTGCGCCGCCGCTGTGCTGAATGGCGTTGGTGACCAACTCCGAGACGATGAGCGTGGCGTCGTCGACCAGGCTCTCCAGGCCGCAGTACCGCAGCCGGGCCGCGGTCACCCGTCGGGCCATCTGCACACGGCGCGTGTCGCGTTCCGCGAGGCCGTTTCCAGCCTGGCGCGGGGACACCTTGAAGGACACGCTCATCAGGTCGTGGGCCAGGGGCGCACGCCTGGCTTGGTGGCGATCGCGGCGTAAGTGATCTGCTACCTCGGAGGTTGGCAGGGAGGGATTAGCGGCGTCCATGGCGGCGCTTCGACGGGTGCGCCCCAGGGCCGGTAGGTGGGCAGTCGTCATGGTCGGCTCCATGTCGAAATGGCGTGTGACGACATGGTGGCGGCGCGTAGAGGCCCCAACTATCAAGAGCTGTTGATAGTTGAGGCCAGAGATTGACTCAGCGCAACCTAGTGCGCAGGTACGGGACCGAGCCAGGAACCATACGACAGGAAGCTGTCCGGGAGTCGGCGGTGAGCGGCCTCCAAGCCTGCGTACGTCTCTCGTACGGTTGGGTGATACTTCGCCTGCTGCGGGGCCGCCTTGCGCGCCTTGAGCAGATTCTCGAAGGAGCGGTCGAGATTGCCCGTCCACAGAAGGGACCGAGCGACCTCCGCGTAGTGGTGGCTGGTGCGGGAGTTGGGCCAGTCCCGCGGGATGTGCGTTGTCTCGGCTGCCTGCACCGCTTCGCCGTACTGGTCCAACTCCGCAAGCACGGAGACACGGTGCACGCCCACATTGGTCGGCCCGAAGGCGAGCCAGTGCACATTCATCGCCTCGCCGGTGTTGGCTGCGATCTGCTCAGCTTCGCCGAGGTGGACGTGCGCCTGGTCCGCGTCGTGCGCACGGCCGGCCAGCACCGCGGCGCCAAGATGGAGTTGCCCGGTGACGACCCGGCGTTCACGGCTGGCGTCTGCCTGTTCGATGGTGGACAGGCCTAGGCGCACCAGGCGGCTTCCGGTGCGGAACTTACCTTCGCGCAGGTTGGTCAGTACCCGCAGGTAGTGATACAAGCCCCCAAGGACGGCGTCTGATCCCCTCTGGGCCGCCCAGTCGAGCCGGGCCAGAGAGAGCTGGGCGAGGTCGGGGTATCCCAGCTTCGCCGCAACATCGTAGGCCGTCCGGTAGAAACTCGCGAGGGTCAGCCAGCCCTGGCGGGTCTGAGCGGTATGCGCGGCGGTCGTGCCTTCCTCGATGAGGCCCGCGACGCGCGACGCAGCGCTCTTGATGTCACCTGCTCGAACGTCGGCGCAGAGCTGTTCGGCCTCGCGATGCAGTTCTTCCGGCCGACGTGCGCGAAGGTCGGGTTCCGCGCCCAGGTCGTAGACATCGAGAGCTTCGCGGATGGGCCTTATCAGTACGTCGAGCTGGTCGGCGCGCAGCTCCTGGGCGTAGGGCTGGCCTTGGACGGTCGCCACTTCTACGCGCAGTGCGCGGGCGCAGGCTGCCACGACGTGGGGCGAGGCGAGGATGACGCCCTGCTCGACCTTCGTCAGAGTGCTGTACGGGATGGCCGCGAGTTCGCTGAGGGCCTTCTGCGTCAGGTGCCGTTCGCGGCGTAGCCGTGCGATTCGGGTACCGGTGTGGTCTTGCGGCAGAGCGTGCATACTGGCTCCTGTTCTGCTTCGACATCAGAACGGTACCCGCGGTCGGCTCCGCGGGTACACGAACAGCCCCACCGCTCAAGGGCGGTGGGGCTTCGTCGTCCCTTGATCAGGTGGCTTCCACGGACCCCCGAGGGGGACCTTGGACAGCGGGTCGGTGCGCGGATCAGTGTGGGGCCGGTCGTAGACGGTGTCCGCGGTGTTCGACTCGGGCGACCACCGGCCGCGCCGGTTGCGTTCCCGGAGGGACACTTGCGCCGCGATCATGTCGGTGTTGGGGCCCACCCGCAGGCTAATTGTCAAGACTTGTGGATCGGTTGAAATTACTCATGCCGCGTCGGCCTGAGTCGTTCCGGCGTCGCGCCGAACTCGCGTACTGCGCAGGGGAGGTGCCTATGCATGCGGTGCTGCTGGCACCGGACTCACCCTGACGACACCACGCCTGCAACATCAGTAGCTCCTCGCCCACAGCCCGGGCCATGACGAGGTCTTTCGTCCCGCGCAGCAGGTCGACGCCGGCCCGCTCGCTGCTCACCGTTCCCGGCTGCTGTGCGCTCCCATCCCACAGCCCCACGCGGTCGTTCATGCCCTCTGAGTAACAACTTTGTCTGCCCAGGATGTTGACGAAGTAAAGTTCTGGGGCCAATGTTGCTGCTCGCTTGCCGCTTACACCTAACCTCACCCCCGGAGGGCCATGTGTGTGACCTGCACGATCAGCACGAGCACGAGCACGAACCTCAGACCATGAGCGGCCCCACACTCAGCAGACGTCGCATCATGCAGCTCCTCGGCGCCGCCGGCGTGACCGCCGCCGCGATGACCGCGGAGGCCGACCCCGCGATGGCAGCCGCCGCAGACGACAGTCCGGCCGCCGGCTACCACGCCCCCACGGGCCTCGCCCAGGACAGCCCCGCCAAGGCGTCCGCGCTCGCCTGGATCAGCGCCAACACCGACCGGGTCACCGGGCTCAACTCCGAGATCTGGGAAAACTCCGAACTCTCGCTGCGCGAGTGGAAGTCCTCGATCGCCGAGGCGGCGTTCCTGGAGAAGGCCGGATTCCGCGTCGAGTTCGGCACCGCGGGCTTCCCGACCGCGTTCACCGCGACCTTCACCTCCGGCAGCGGCGGACCGGTGCTCGGCTTCAGCGGCGAGTACGACGCGCTGCCCGGCCTCTCGCAGAACAAGGGCGTCGGTCACCACGACCCGCGCGAGTACGTCCATGACCCCTTCGTACCCAGCTATGGCCCCGGTCACGGCTGCGGGCACAGCGCGCTCGGCACGGCCGCGGCCGCCGCGGCGGCCGCCGTCGCGCAGGCGGCGAAGAAGCACAAGCTCCCGGTGACCGTGAAGTTCTTCGGCTCGACGGCCGAGGAGGCGCTGATCGGCAAGACCTACGCCGTCAGCAAGGGCGTGTACGACGGCCTGGACGCCTTCCTCGACTGGCACCCGTCGACCGCCAACGCCACCGGGTGGGGCTCCACCACCGCGATGACCGCCGTCACCTTCACCTTCCTCGGCGTCGCGGGCCATGGCGGCTCCCCTCTCGGCAACAAGAGCGCGCTGGACGCGGCCGTGATGATGGCGACCATGTCGGAGTTCCTGCGGGAGGAGAACCTGGCCCCCTCGGGGCGGCTCCACTGGGTGATCAACAATGGCGGCGACATCCCCAACGTCACCCCCGAGATAGCCGAGATCTCCTACTACGTCCGCGAGGGCAGTCCCGCGCGCGTGCAGGTGCTCCTGGACAAGGTCATCGCGGTCTCCGAGGCCGCGGCCAAGGCCAGCCAGACCAGCGTGCGCCACCGCATCACCTCGGCCTGCTGGAACCAGCTGCCCTCCAAGTCGTTCGCGGAGCTGCTACACGAGAACATGCGGCAGATCGGACCGCCCCAGTTCACCGACGAGGCGCACAAGCTCGCGAAGGACCTCCAGGCGTCCCTGGGGCTGCCGCAGAAGGGCATGCACGACGCGATAGGCGACCTCACTCCGCCCAACCCGGTCTTCCTGGGCGGCGGTTCCACGGACGTCGCCGACATCAGCTGGAACGTGCCGACCGTCTCGATGGGCGCGGCGCTCGCCCCCATCGGCACCAAGATGCACACCTGGTCCACCGCGGCCTGTGCCGCCGCCGCCCCCGGCCAGGCCGCCGTGCTCGCGGCCGCGCGCTATCTGGCGGCCACCGCCGTCGACCTCGTCACCCAGCCCGACCGGCTCAAGGCGATCAAGGACGAGTTCAAGGAGCGTACGCGCGGGGTGCAGTGGAAGACGGCACTGCCCGGCGGGTACGAGCCGCCGATGTACGAGCCCCCGGAGTGGTTCCTGAAGAGAACCGGCCAGAAGTGGCCCCCGAAGAACATCACCTGGCCGCCCCAGCGGGTCGTCTCCCAGGAGAAGTTCTCCTCCCTGGGCCCGGACCTCGCGCCCCAGAAGTAGGAGGCCGTGCCCGAGAGCTGAGCAGCGGTGCGGGGAGTGCCGACGAGGAGTTGGCCGGCCCCGCACCACCTCATAGGCGTCCCGCCGCGTACCGGCGTACGGCCAAGGAGTTCTCAGGGTCGATGACCCGCAGCTGCACAAACTGCTCCAGTACGGCGGACTTCCGGGGCTCGGCAGATCGCAGCAGTCCAGCGGCCGCCTCACTCACCCACGCCCCCGCATCCTTCGGCATCCTGCTCCTGGCCTTCGCCGTCGGCCGTCTCGCCGTCCGCACCAGCTTCCGGGCCCTCGGGCCAGCCGCTGCGCGGCCGGGTCTAGGGCCACGACCACGACGACCCCAACCCCGGCCCGCTTCCGCACCGGACGTACGCCGCGCTCATAGGCAGGCTGCTGGACGGGCTGCTGCTGGACATCACGGGCTGGCGGCCGGAGGAAGTCGACGACGGCGTAGCCCTGGCCACCGAGCTGTCGTGGTGGCCTGGTGGCCGCGCCCTGCACGATTCACGGCCCGGCGAACCCCGCATGTCGGGCCCGGGTGTGAGCTGCCGCTTCTACTGCTCCGGCGACACGCTCTGCCCCCAGCCCCGACCATCAGCCCGACCACGGCAGGTCACCGTGCTGCTCGTCTGCCGACGCCTTTGGCTACGGTCTGCCTTCGGTCAGCTGGCTGGTGGTGTTCTCGATCCACAGCAGCGTCCACTCGACTCCGGCCCGCCACTCGGGCTCCGCGCCGTCGTGCCGGCCTTCTGCAGTCCCTCCGCCGGACGGTGTCCATAGCCTGGCACATCTCGTCAGTGAGCTCGACGGAGCACTTGTCGCTCTGTCCGCCCCACCTTGGGCGACTGCCCCGCCGTTAGCCATACCTCAAGGTCGCCGCCCTGGACGTGGTGTGGCGGAACGCTCTGGTCAGCCGGTGATCGACCCCTGTAGCCCTGAGACCCGCATGGGTCAGAACAGGCGGCGCGGTGCTCGCGGCGCCGGATTCGGGGCCGCGAGCACCGGGAGCTCCCGGCGGGGAGAGGGTCGGACGTTGCCAGGTGTGGCGTGTGAAGTAGGTGACGCGATTTCAGGAATGTGTGCACAGAGTGAAGAGGCTGTGTTTATGATGCGTTGATATCCGCTCAGACGGGAAACGGGGAGTCGGGGCGGTTTGGAACACCTGTGTTGTGCCGGACGCGGGAACGTAAGAACCATCGGGGGGCCGTCTCATGTACCTGGCATGTCTGTATGCCGAAAACTTCCGGATCTTCGGTCCCGCTCCCAATCGGGACGGTGAGACGGATACCCGTCTGCGGATGGACTTCGGCCCCGCCACCAACGTCCTGGTCGGTGAGAACGGCAGCGGGAAGACCGCTGTCATCGATGCCATCCGCCTGTGTCTGCAGACCACGGCGGGGGACTACTACCGGATCACTGCCGACGACTTCCACATCCGTGGCGGCCACCGTGCCGACACCTTCACTCTCACCTGCGGGTTCAAGGACCTCACGCCACAAGAGCAGGCCGTCTTCCTGGAACTGCTGACCACCGAAGAGGACGGCAGCAGCTCCCTGTACGTCACCGTGCGAGCCCAGATGATCGACCCCCTGCGCTCGAGCCGGGTCTCCCTCGTCACCCGCACTGGCCCCGACGGCAAGGGGCCAACCCTCGACGGCACCGCCCGAGAACTACTCAAAGCCACCTACTTGCGCCCGCTGCGGGATGCCGAAGCCGAGTTGCGTTCTGGCCGTGGCTCGCGACTGTCGCAGATCCTCGCCGACTACCCCGCCATCCAGGACCAGGAGAAAAGCGACTTTGACCCGGTCGAAGACACCGCCACGACCCTGGTCGGCATCCTGCAACGTACCGAGCACCACCTCAGCCGCAACACGGCCATCACCGCGGCCCGCAACGACATCAACACCCGCTACCTGCAGAAGTTCGCCATCGGCAGCGACGTTCTGCGCGGCGAGATCGGCGTCTCCGGCGACGCCACCCTGGCCAGGGCCCTGGAACGCCTGGAACTTCGGCTGTTCGCCGGTACCAAGGAATGGACTCGACACGGACTCGGCTACAGCAACGCGCTGTTCATGGCGGCCGAGCTGCTCCTACTGGGTAACAGCGAACTTGCCCCGCTGCTGCTCATCGAGGAGCCCGAGGCCCATCTCCACCCTCAACTGCAGACCCGCATCATGGACCTGCTGCGCGAACGCGCCGGCGAAACCGACGACAGACCGGCCCTGCCGGTACAGGTCATCTGCACCACCCACAGCCCCAACCTCGCCTCCGCCACACCGGTGGAGCACCTCACGCTCGTCTCGCACGGCGCGACCTTCAGCCTAGCCCCGGGACAGACCCGCCTGGACCCCGATGACTACGCTTTCCTCTCCCGCTTCCTAGACGTCACCAAGGCCAACCTGTTCTTCGCCCGCGGCGTTGCGATCGTGGAGGGCGATGCGGAGGCCATCTTCCTACCAGCCCTCGCTAAGGCGGTGGGCCGGTCCTTCAACGAACGCGGCGCGAGCATCGTCAACGTCGGCAGCGTCGGCCTGTTCCGCTACAGCCGCATCTTCCAGCGCGATGGCGCCCAGATCCCCATTACCGTGGCCTGCATCCGCGACCGCGACCTCGTGCCCGCGGGCACGTCCAAGGAAATGTGCGGAGAACTGGACTGTTCGGCCGAGATGAGCGAGGAACAGATCCAGGAGCACGTGAAAACGCTGACGGCCGAGGACAGCGGAAACGTCCGCACCTTCGTCTCCGACCACTGGACCCTCGAATACGACCTGGCAGCAGCTTCCTGGACCATGGCCACCCTCATGCACCAAGCCGTCCGCTGCGCCGTTGCCTCCCGAGATAAGTGGCCCACCGCAGACAGGCTCGCCGACATCGACAGCAAAGCCCGGCTCCAGGTCCAGCAGTGGAAGAACAACGGCACGTCGCTAGCCCATGCTGCCCTGGACATCTACAAGCCCCTGCGCCTGAACCGAGCCAGCAAGACCGTTGCCGCCCAGTACGCCGCCCGGCTCCTGCAGTCCACCCCGGTCAAGGACGACGACCTTCCGCCCTACCTGGTGGCTGCGTTCGACTACCTGTGCACCCCGGCGACCTGACCCATGACTCTTCCCTTCGCCCCTGACACCTTCGCCAAGGACAAGGCCGAGGCCCTGGCCGCACAGCACGGCCTTGAACTCACCCACCCGCAGCAATGGGACTTCCTGCAGAGCGCCGAGTCGCTCGATCTGCAAGCTGCCCCCGGCTCGGGCAAGACCAGCCTCATCGGCCTCAAACTCACCCTCCTCGCACAAGGGTGGTCTTCAGCGACCCGAGGTATCTGCGTCCTGTCCCACACCAACACGGCCAAGGACGAGATCACCCACCGCCTCTCCGACTCCCCGGCCGGACGCCGCCTGCTGAGATTCCCGCACTTCATCGGAACTATCCAGTCCTTCACCAACACCTTCCTCGCGCTGCCCGCCCTGCGTTCCCGCGACATCGACATCCAGGCCATCGACGACACCGCCTACGAACATGCAGCCTTGCGTCTGCTAGACAACCACCGCGGCTTCTTCACGCTGAAGGCATACACTGAACGCCGCCATGACGGACGCGACCTCGTCGCCGGCGCCCACTACGTCTACGACGCCGGCAAACTCACCGTCACCGGACCAACCGGGACCCTGCCCTTCAAGAGCACCAGCCCCAGCGGTCAGCAACTGATCCGCCTCAAAAACGACCTCGCCGACCAAGGCCTGTTCCGCTACAGCGACATGTTCGCGATCGCCGAACACCACCTTGTGCACCACCCCGACATCGCCAAGGCCACCGCCCACCGCTTCCCGTTCGTCCTGCTCGACGAAATGCAGGACACCAGCGACCTCCAACAGCACCTCCTGGACCAGATCTTCGGCGGACCTGGCACCGTTGTGCAGCGAGTCGGCGACGTCAACCAAGGCATCTTCACCGACCGCACCTCAGCCCCTCCGCGGGCCTCGACCTTCCCCCTACCGTCCGCAGCCCAGCTGCCCGTCAGCCGCCGTTTCGGCACCCAGATCGCCGACCTGGCCAGCCTGCTCACCGTCCAGCGCCGCCAGACCATCGACGGCGCCGGCCCCAGGGAACCGTCGCGCTCCTGCTCTTCGACGACGACTGCATCCCCGGCGTCATCCCCGCCTTCGAACGCCTTGCCCGCGAAACCGTCCCCGACCACCTGCTAGCCACAACACCACCACGGGTCCTGGCATCACGGCTCACCCCAGGAACGGCCAAAGCCTTCCCCCAGTCGCTTTCCTGCTACCTGCCCACCTTCAGCGCCCAGTCGACCGCACAGACCGCCCCCGAACTGATCACCACCCTCCGCGCAGCCCGCACCCACCTGACTACCGGCGATCGGCGCACCGCAACCGTCCAGACCTGGGACGCTATACGCAGAGCCCTCCGGCAGGGATCCGGCAGCGCCCTGCCCCCGATCCAGCGCATCGAGCGCAGCGCCGCATCGGCCGGTCTGCGCATGCGCATGCTCCTACACGACCTGCTCACCGCCGATCTCGACGACTCGACGGAGTGGAATGCCCTGACACACCGCCTGCGAGAAGTGCTACCGCAACTTGCAGACGCTCCGCTGCCGGCCCCGCACCGCCTCAACGAGGCCCTGTGCCACGTTCCCCAGCCCGTCACGCCGGTTGCCCCAGTCGCGAATGATGCAGCCACGATAATGTCGGTGGCCACGTCCATTCAGCGGGCCAAAGGCGAAACCCACGCGGCCACCCTCATACTCGAGTGCCTCGACAGCCGGGGCCGCAAGTACGACGTACACGAGACACTGGCGCTCGTGGCGACGTCGAAAGACGTTGCCGAAGCCACACCCACCCTGCGCAAGGCGGCTCAGCTGCTGTTCGTGGGGATCACCCGCCCCACGCATCTGCTAGCCCTCGCCGCGCATCGCGCACGCGTCGAGCCCCATCTCGACGCACTCAAGGCCCGGGGGTGGCTGATCCGTAGCGTGGCCTCCCACATGTGAGGCCGGGCGATGCCACACCACCGAGTGTCTCCCGGCCGGGCCTTCAGGTGGGCCGCGACTCAATGGCTGCTGGAAGAGTCCGACTCCGAGGTCACCCTCCGTGAGGTCGCGGTGGCGGGCGGGCAGCCGCACACCGTGGGCCGTCAGATACCTGAGTTCCGCAGTTGGTAGGCATCCAGATGCGTCGAAAGTGGGGATTGAACTGCAGAAACGGCGAGAACACAGCCGCGGAGGCGTGTGCCCACGCGGTCGCGTTGCGGCTGGTCAGGCGGGGTCTGCGGCAGTGATCCGGGGCGGGGGCTCCGAAGGTGTGAGGCATGCTGGGGGTCCTGTCAGCGCACACCCGCACGATTTCACGCGGTCCGGCCGGAGTGGCCTGCAGGGCCGGGCTGATTGAGGACTGATTCGGTCCTGGCATGTGCCGGCCTTCTTCTGCTGTGGGCCCCTGAGGTACACGAAAGTGTCGATGGTGTCGCTGGCGTATGTGACAGCGGGCTGGCGGGCAGCCTCATTGATCGTCGCCGCGTATGAGTTTGACGAGGAGTTCGGTGTCGTGAAGGTCGGAGAGCACAGTCTCCGCACCAGCGTCCCGGAGCGCCGTCTCGTCGCTGCGTCCCGAGGCGACTGCAATCACCCGAACACCGTTGGTGTGCGCGCCTTCGACGTCGGCTGGGGTGTCGCCGATCAGTACGGCGGCCGCGGCCGCCGTACTGGCGCGCTGCAAGCTGAGGCGGACCAGTTCGGCGCGTACATCGTGGTCCTCGCCGTAGGCGCCGATGTCCCACACGATGTGCCGGTCGAGGCCGAAGACGGAGAGCTTGATCTCGGCAACGGGCCGGATGTTGCCCGTTACCGCAGTCTGCCGCACACCGACGGCGTCCAGGGCGTCCAGAGCCGTGGCCGCGCCGGGCAGGGCATGACCGCGTTCCCGCAGGTCGGCAGCTCGGTGTAGATGCCCGTCGGTCAGCGCGTGGGCGAAGCGCTCAAAGTCGGCTCGGTCCGTGGTCAGCCCGTGGAGTTTGGCGGTCTCGCGGAAAATGACCGGCTCCGTGATGCCGTCGATCCTGGCCTGCTGCTGCATGGGCTGACCGAGCGTCTGCTCGAAGGCGGCGGCGGACAGTTCGCGTCCCACGCCGCGGGTGTCGATCAGCGTGTGGTCGATGTCCCACAGGACCAGCCTCGCCATGTGCCCTCCCCAACTTCCCACTGCTACAGGGTCACAACGGTCACACGAACGTGTGCGGAGCGTGCACGCACTCGTGCTTTCGGTTCTACGCTGACGGTACGAGGACCGCGCGGAGAAGGGGGGCGACGGTGCCGGCTTCGCAACTGCCGATCGGCCGCAACGTGCGGTACTACCGGCGCCGGGATGGCCGGACTATCACCGCGGTCGCCGGGCTGTGCGGCATCACCGAGCGCTACCTGGAGATGATCAAGGCCGGCAGCAAGGTGCCGTCGGCCGACGTGCTGGCCCGGCTGGCCACCGAGCTCGGCGTGCCGGTCGCCGCCCTGTTCACCGAGGCGCCGGTCGACGAACCGGCAACGCCGGTGAGCACCGCACCCGCCATCGCCCGCGCGCTCATGGGCTACGCGACACCCGCAAGCGCCACCGTCCTCGGTCCGGCCCAGCTGCGTGAACGGGTGGAAAGCGCGTGGCGGACCTGGCAGTCCTCCAAGAACCGCTTCACCGAGATCGCCGACGTCCTGCCCGCGCTGATCACGGACGTCGAGCACGCCGTACGCGCCCACCGCAGCGGGGGCAACCCCGCCCCACGGCGCGAGATCCTGCGGGTGGCCGCCGGCCTGTACGGGTTGCTGCGCTCGTACTGCCGCAGAACGGGACGCCTTGACCTGTCACTCATGGTCGCCGACCGCGCCATCCGGGCCGCAGAGGACGCCGACGATCCCATCCGCATCGCCGTCGGCACCTGGAACATGGGCCATGTGCTGCTCTCCCACACCGACCCGGGCGCGGTGGAGGAGGCCAAGGACATCGCGCTCCAGGCGGCCGGCCAGTTACGTCGAGAGGCCCCCGCGTCGCGAGAGGCGGCAGCTGTGGAAGGAGCGCTGGAACTGGTGGCGGTCGTCTCCGACGCGCGGCGGCGCCGCTGGGCGGACGCCCGCCGGCGCCTGGCCGAGCGCGCCGACCCGCTGGCCAAGCGGGTCGGTGAGGGCAACGTCGCCTGGACGGTGTTCGGCCCGGCCAACGTCGCCCTGCACGCTATCAGCGTCGAGATGCTCGCCGGTGACGCTGCCGAAGGGCTGCGCCTGGCCGATCAGGTCAACATCGGGCAACTTCCCAGCCGAGAGCGGCAGTTCACGCACCAGTTGGAACTCGCCAGCTGCCACGCCCTGCGCCGCGACGACGCTGCCGTCCTGGTGCACCTGCTCGATCTGGAAGACCTCGCCCCGGAAGACCTGGTACGCAGCCCGTTCGCCCGCGACATGATCCTCCAACTGCAGCAGCGGATCAGGCCCGTCTTCCGCCGGCAGGTCTCCGGCCTCATCGAACGGCTGGAACTTGGCTGACCACCGGACCCGAACTGCTGGTTCGCCCGAACTCACAGTTCGGGTTGACGGTCCGCAGCGGGTCTACGGTTGCGGAACAGCACCGCGACGACAAAGGACTCACCGTGTTCAACGACCGAGTTGAGACTGCGGCCGGCATGCGGCTCGTGCAAACCGGCGTGAGGTGGGACGTCGTCAAGATGCGCCGGTTCCTCGGCCTCCAGGCGATCGAGCACATCGAGCAACCGGGCGCCGTCGCCGTCGATCCCCATTCGCCGGAGCCGATGCTGTACTTCTTCGTCCCCGCGGGCACTCTCGCCAACTGGAACGTCCCCGACACCACGGCCCTGAACAGCACCGAATGCACCACGCACGTGGTGCTCCCGCCGGGTCACCGCGAAGCTCCTCCCGGCCCCTACTGGCTGCTGTCGCCCTCGTGCGGCCTGACTCCGATCGCCACGCTCCGCCGTGCGCTGGAGATGGCCCTCCACCGCCCCGACACCCACCCTCCTATTCGGATCGACACCGCCGCGATGCGCGCCGACGCCGCACAACTCATCGGTGACGATGCCGAACTCCCGGAAAGCACGGTCCTGCTACAGCTCGTCCAGCGGTTACGCGGTTACCTCATGGTTCTGGTCCCCCACGCCGAAGACCGGATGCGGTCTCTCGCCCACACCGCAGAGCCACGCCTGGTCGCTCAGGCGACCGTAGGCGAAGCCCGAAGGCGCCTGGACGCGGTCCCCGACCTCACCTTCATCAGCGAGATCAAGCACGCACAGGCCTTGGCACGCTCGGTGGAGGCCCTGTGCCGCCATGCGGAAACCCCCACGCCCACGGTGGCGCAGGAGCGGTCCGCCCCCGAAGTCGGCGTGGTCCAGCAGTGACGGTGCCGCTGAACCACGCGCCGCAGGCCTCAGCGGCGGATGTGCACCCGTACCTGCATGGTTCCTCCGGCCGCAGCCGCGCTGGCTCCAAGCCGGAACCCAACCGAAATCTGTGGGTCGTGCTCGAATCCAAGAAGCTGGACATGGAGAAGCAACTCCGCGAAGCCTACGGCGACATCGTCCTGGAGACCGTCCGCGACGACGTGAAGGTTCCAGAGGCCTACACGGCTGGCCAGCCCGTAACCCTATACAGCCCGACCGCCTCAGCCGCCAAGGCATACACGAAGATCGGTCGGCAGATGAAGCTGTACCGATGAGTGCTTTGCGTCGTAAAGATGCCCCAGACTGGCCCTCGGAGCTCCCTGCCTCCGAGGGCCCTCTACGACGTAAAGAGAGCGAGCCCGCAGCCGCACACCGACCGCGGACGAAGTGCACAAGCGATCACTATTCGCAGACGATCTGCAATAAGCCGTCCCCGGAACATCGCAACGCCTCGCACGTCGTGGGAGTGTGAGAGCTGCTTAGTTGTGAGGCTCGGATAGGGGAGTGGGACGTGGCTGCGGGGAAGGGCGAGATACCCCAGCTGACCCGAGCGCATCGGGTCCTCGTAGGCGTAGTCGTGACCGGTGCCGTCATCATCGCCGGCATCGGGTTCGCGGGATCGTACGCGGCCGTCCGGGAACTCGCCCTCCAGAAGGGCTTCGGGAACTTCTCCTACGTGTTCCCCATCGGTATCGACGCCGGCATCTGCGTCTTGCTCGCCCTTGACCTGCTCCTCACCTGGATCCGTATCCCGTTCCCCCTCCTGCGCCAGACGGCCTGGCTGCTCACGGCGGCCACGGTCGCCTTCAACGGCGCGGCAGCCTGGCCGGATCCGCTGGGCGTGGGCATGCACTCGGTGATCCCGATCCTGTTCGTCGTCGCGGTCGAGGCGGCCCGGCACGCGCTCGGCCGGATCGCGGACATCACGGCCGACAAGCACATGGAGGGCGTCCGTCTCACCCGCTGGATCCTCTCGCCTGGGCCCACGTTCCTGCTGTGGCGCCGCATGAAGCTGTGGGAGCTGCGTTCCTACGAGCAGGTCATCAAGCTGGAGCAGGAGCGGCTTGTCTACCAGGCCAGCCTCCGCTCCCGCTTCGGCCGCGGATGGCGGCGCAAGGCCCCCGTCGAAGCACTGATGCCTCTGCGGCTTGCCCGTTACGGCGTACCACTCGCGGAAACCGCGCCTGCCGGTCTCGCTGCCGCCGGCATCGACGAACCGCCGATCATCTTCACCGTCGAGCGGGTCCACGCTCCCGCCGCCCAGCCCGAAGACTCCGCGCTCAGGGCCACACCAGACCATGAGCCGGAGACAGCGGAACTAGCGATCACGGAGGCGGGGCCGGAGCAGGCTCCGGCCGCAGTGGCCGAGCGGCCCCGTGAACTGGAGGACTTCGCCGAGGATGACGCCGACCGGTTCGCGGGGGCCTACCAGGCGTTCCTCGCGCAGTTCCAGGTCGAGCCGACCGCCACGCAATGGGCCCTCTGGCTCCGCGACGCGTACGGCATCACCACGGCGGCAGGAAACCCGCTCTCCGAGCACCAGTTGCAGCCCCTCCTCCAGGTCCTCCAGGAGCGCTACGCGGCGCACACTGGGGAGTCAGCCGCCTCCGGCGAAGCGGAGCCGACTGGCGAACCGACCGACCAGTGGTACGACTACTTTTACAGTGCCTGGCTCACCTACGCGCAGGAGCGCGGCACCTACCCTGATGCCGCTACCCTCGCGGCATTCGTCTACGAGCGGGACACCATCACCGGCGACGGCGGCCGGCCCATTACCGGCGACGACCTGGCCGACTTCGTCAAGAGCTTCCGGGAGCGCCAGTCCAGCAGCAGCGGGCCAGCAGCCGAAGAGCCAGCGACCGATCCCGCCGAACAGGCCGCAGACGAGCCTCTCGCACAGGAGGAACCCGAGACGACGTCTGCCGCTGCGGCTGCGCAGGCCGCCAAGGAGAAGCGCAGCGCCCGTGTGAACGCCGCCATCGACGACCCGCCGCCAGGACCGGAAGCCGCAACGGCGGAGCGCATTGTCCTCACCACGGTCGACCGCTACCACCTGGCGTGGATGGAGTACCAGACCGAGCACGGTGACGAACCGACAGCCGAGCAACTGTCCGCCTACCTTGCCGAGAAGGGCATGCACGGCCGCGGCGGAAGGCCGGTCAGCCCGTCAACCCTGCGCCGCTACTTCCTGCCCTCCCGGGTCTACAACGTTTGGGTCGAGTACCGGATGCGAAGCGAGGAACCCGCGGCGGACACTGTTGCGCAGCAATGCGCAGCCCGGGGAATCACCGCCCAGTACAACAAGCCCGTGACTACCGACTACATCACCGAGAACGCCGACGAATTCGAGCGGCGCTGGCAGGCCCTCACCCTCCACCACGCCGAAGCGCAGCAGTAAGCCCGCGACCGCGCACTGGCTGCGCATCGGGCGTCCCATCAGGCCCACCAGTCTGCGCAATCGGCAAAAATGGGCTTGATCCGCTTTGACGGACATCCGAGATCAGGGGGCTGAGCCCCCGGAAGGATGTCCACCATGGAGAGCATGGGGAAGAAGAAGCCGCGTCCTCGCCGCTCGTTCACGCCGGAGTTCAAGGCCGAGATCGTCGAGCTGTGCCGACGCGGTGACCGCTCGGTCGGCCAGGTCGCCAAGGACTTCGACCTGACCGAGACCGCGGTGCGCGACTGGGTCAGGCAGGCCGAGGTCGACGCCGGCGAGCGCGACGGCCTGACCAGCAGCGAACGCGAGGAACTGGCCCAACTGCGACGGGAGAACCGCCGCCTGCGCGAGGACGTGGAGATCCTCAAGCGGGCGGCTTTCTTCGCGACGGAGACCCGGTGAACGTGCACCCGTTCATCGAGGCGGAGAAGCAGGCCGGCCACAGCGTCACACGCGCCTGTGACCTGCTGAAGGTCTCCCGTGCCGCCTTCCATGCCCGCCGCACCGGCGCCGTCGGCCCCCGGGCCGTGCAGGACGCGGAGCTGACCGAGCAGATCACCGCCGTCCACGCCTGGTCCCGAGGCACCTACGGGCCCCACGCATCCACGCCGTCCTGCAGCGTGAGGGGACGGCCTGCGGCCGCAGACGCATCGCCCGGCTGATGCGGGCCGCCGGGCTCGCCGGCCGGCACCGCAGACGACGACACCGCACCACGACCCCCGACTGTGCCTGCTTCGCTGTCGGGGGCACCCACACCTGTCTGCGCGAGCTGCTTGACAACAAGCTCAGAGGTCGAGGAGGAAGGCGCGCAGGGCGGTGCCGATCTCGTGGGGCGAGTCCTCCTGGAGGAAGTGGCTGCCGCGCACGGTGACCTCGCGCTGGTTCGGCCAGCCGCGGGCGAACTCCAGGGCGCTGCCCCGCAGCACGACGCCGGGGTCGCCGACCACCAGCAGCTTCGGCACCGGGCTCTGGGCGAGCCAGGCGCCGAAGGACTCCACGATCTCCACCACGTCCGCCGGGCTGCCGTCGAGGGGCAGTTCGCGGGGCCACACCAGGGTCGGCATCCGGGACTCGGGGGTCGGGTACGGGGCCCGGTAGGTGTCCATCTCCTCGTCGGTGAGGGTCCGCAGCACGCTCATGGGCAGGACCTTCTCGACGAAGAGGTTCCCCTCCAGGACGATCTTCTCGCCCTCCGGGGAGCGGATGGCGCCGAACACCTCGGGGAAGTCGCTCAGGGTCATCGGCTGGACGTGCGTCTCCATGTAGGCGATCGCCTTGACCCGGTCGGGATGCCGCTGGGCCCAGTGGTGCCCGAGGTCGCCGCCCCAGTCGTGGACCACCAGGGTCACCTCGCGGTCCAGGCCCAGGGCGTTGAACCAGGCGTCGAGGTAGCGGACGTGGTCGGTGAAGCGGTATCCGCCGTCGGGGGCCGGCCGGAGGCGCCCATGCCCACCAGGTTGGGGGCGAGGCAGCGGCCGATGTCGGAGACGTGCGGGATGACGTTGCGCCACAGGTACGACGAGGTGGGGTTGCCGTGCAGGAAGACGATCGGGTCGCCCGCGCCGGTGTCGACGTAGCTGATCTCGGTGCCGAGCACCGGGACGCGCTGGCGCGGGTGCGGGTCGGTGGCGGAGACGGGGGCATGGCTCATCGGGAAACCCTTTCGTGGTGCGGGTGGGGAAGGGCGCGGAATCAGCGCAGAACGGTCGAGAACACGATTCGTTTGAACCGTTCCAGGGGTTCCGCGCTGCGTTCGATCTTCATGCGCAGGACCGCGCCGTGCCAGGAGGCGAGCAGGTAGTCGGCGAGCTCGGGTGCGGGCAGTGCGAGGCGGACCTGCCCGGCCGCGGCGGCCTCCTCGAGGCAGTCGGCGAACGGCTGCCGCCAGGCGCGGAAGATGTCGGCGAGGCGCTCGCGCAGTGGTTCGCTCTCTTCGGCGGACTCCAGGCTGAGGTTGCCGATCAGGCACCCGTCGCGCCAGCCTCGTGCCTCCAGGCTGTCGGTGACGGCGTCGAAGTACGCCGACAGTCGCTGCAGCGGCGGTAGTTCGCTGTCGTGGAGGGTCGCGTCGACGATGGTGCCGACTTCCGTGAAGTAGCGGTCGAGGATCTCCAGCCCGAACGCCTCCTTTGAGGGGAAGTGGTTGGTGAACAACCCCTGGGGCACTCCCGCCGCGCTGGTGATGTCGCGGACCCCCGCCGCATGGAACCCGCGGCGGCGCACGACTTCGAGTCCTTCGCGCAGGATCTGCTCCTTGTTCGATGCTCTCGCCATCCCTCCAATATGGACGACCGTATTGGTTCGGTCAATTCATCGAGCGTGGGCGAACTCCTGGACGGAGGGTTCGCGGCCCGGCATTTCGCCGAGCACACCCGCAGTGAGGACGGTCGGATCACCCCCGGACCGGACATGCCCAGGGGCGCCTGGCCTGGGCGGGCGAGCAGGACGTGCCGGCGCGCGGTCATGGGCGGCGGGCGGGTCGGTTGTCCCGGCGGTGGGTGCTCCAGGCGCGGCGGATGAGGCCACGCACGGTGATGACGGTGTCGGCGAGGTCGAAGAAGGCGTTGCTGACGTTGATGCGGCGTTCGTAGCAGCGCGCGGGCCGGTGGAAGGCGTTCTGCCGCGCCTAACTGCGCGAGCTCTAAAGGGCATCAACCCACGTGATCAAGCTCACCGCCCGCAACGCGTTCGGCTTCCGTAACACCGACAGCCAGCGACTACGGCCACACTGCGTCACCGCCCCGCCGAGCCCGCGGACGCCACCGCACCGCTCAACTTTGAAGACCCGCGATGTCGCCCCCAGCCGATAGCGCGCGCTGCGCACCCAGCGGCTACAGAACCTTGCGCGCTGACCCGCCCAAGCCGTTGAGGAGCTCGTTGATGAGCTGGGTGGTCTCCGTCTCCAGTGAGCAGTCCAGCGCCCGGTTGACCTGCTGGACGCGGGTGATGGCGGTGTGCAGCCCCTGTCGGTTGGCGGCCGCGTGCTCGATCCGCATCCAGTCCCGGTACAAGAGCTCAGCGGTGTCGTCGACGTCGAGACCGGTCGCGACGGCCTGGCGGGCCGCGCTGAGATCGTGGTGCGGGCCGGTGGGGGTGCGGTAGGTGGCCACGGTGTGCGCCACGTCGATGATCCGTGTGATCATCTCCTGCTGGTGGGGCTCGGCCCAGGGCAGCGGTGTGCCCCCGAACGGCTTGCCGCGGACCAGGGTGAGCGCCTTCTCCAGATCGGGCAGGCCGGCCGGGCCCAGCGGCAGAGCACGTTCGGCGAGCTGAAGGAAGCGGCTCCAGTCGCACCGCACTTTGGGGGAGAGCCGGTAGGGGTCCTCGCCGGACTTGCGCCGCGGAACGTAGGGGTTGCCGGCCGGATCGCTGCCCAGGCAGCGGCGCAGGCCCTGCATCCGGGCGTTGAGGGTACTCAGTCCCCACGGGCTGACGGGATCCATGTCGGAGCACACCGCGTCCGCGCTCCGCCCGGGCCGGAAGAACAACAATGCGGCGAGCTGGGCCATCCGCGGGCCGTGGCCGGTGCTGTCCACTCCCGTCACCTCAACCGGGCCCAGAACCCGGATCTCCGGCGCGTGCAGGTCTTGAGCCGCGCAGCCAACCGCCCTCGTCTCCGCCGTGGTGCTCACCGCAGGGGCATCCGCGGCGTCGGTTTCCTTTTCCCTGGGCTCCGATTCCTCTGTGGCCTGGGGCGCCGGAGTATCGGTGCCCGGGTCGTGGTCCTCCTCGGCCTGAGGCGCCGGTGTGGCGGTCGGCAGGAGACGCAGTCCGGTCGGGTCGGTGGTGGCGGCGAGCAGGGCCGGGAAGACCGCGCCGCTCACGTCTGCTGCCGGCGCCACCGAGGGGCTCGTGTCCGCGTGGGCCGCGGGCAGGGCCGTCTCCTGGGGCCCGGTCTGCTCGGTCTGGGCCACGCTGTCGGGCTCTTCTGGGACGTCCTTCCACGGGCCCTGGGCCGGGTGGGCCGGCTGCGCGGACACCCTCAGCGCGGTGGTGATCTGCAGATACGAGGCGTGCTCCAGACGCTGGACCGTGATCTCTGCGCCGGCGGAGTCGAGCTGCTGCGGTGTGCTGAGCGAGGCGTTGAGGATCTCCGCCTCGGGGAAGTGTGAGGCCGCCGTACTTGCCGGGGCGATCAGGGTCACGGGAACCGTCCCCGCCTTGTCGATGACGTCGGCGAATTCCCAGGCCGCGTCAGGGTCCAGCGACGATGCGCATAGCACCAGGTAGGGCTGGTGACTGGTCTCGGGCATCTGGTGGGCCTCCAGCAGCCGCTCGCTCAGATCGCGCAGCGCGTGTGTGGCCTGCCGCATGTGGGCGATCCGCGCGGTGGGCAGCAGCTGCGGCAGGTCCTCGCCGAACCCGACCGTCACGACTTCGACCTCGCTCGCCCACGGGCTCATCCCGAGCTCCAGGGCGAGCGAGGTGCACACCTCGGTGATGTGCACCGGATTGCCGTCCAGCAGAACGGCGGGCACCCGGGCGAGATTGAGCAGCAGAAGGTCACCCGCTTCGGTGCCGCCGACCGTGACCAGCCCCGGATACGGCGCCGGCACCTCGCGGGCGGCCTCCTCGTTAAGGACGACGGCATCGGAGTCCAGGACCCACCAGCCGCCCTTCCCGGAGGCGAAGGGTGCCTGCGGCGCCTGGGCAAGGTCCTCGGGCAGCACCTCCACTGTGCGGGCGCCGATCCGTGCGGCCCGCAGCTCTGGCAGGACCGCAGGGCCCTCCTGCTGGGCCACCTGGTGGGCCATGGTCCTCAGTACCGTGTCCAGGCGGGCGGCGCCGCCCGGTTCGGCGGCCGCAGCCAACGTCGCCTCTGCCGGGGACGTCTCCGCCGCGATGGCGATCTTCTCGCCCGGCGTGCGGCGGCGGCGCTGCAGCGCCCTTCGCAGGGCGAGAGCGCCGGTGAGGGCGGCGGCCAGCAGCGCACCGGCGCCCAGCACCGTGCGCAGCACCAGCGGACCGTCGGCCGAAGCCGACGGCGGCGTCTCGGACGCCTCGGCGGTGGGGGAGGAGGCAGCGGCACCGGACTGCTCAGCCGACGCCGACGGCGAGGCGGAAGAGGACGAGGCGCCGGTGCCGGGCTGCGGCGTCGCTGAAGCCGTTGCGGAAGGAGAGTGTTTCTGGCCGGGCTGCTCGGCGGGCCGGCTGCTCGGTGTACGGGGAGCCGACGACTCTGGTGCGGGCGCGGTGGTCTGGCCTGGCGCGGGCGCCTGCCCATGGCCCGTGCCGTCGCCCGGCGTCTGCTCGCCGTCCGGCGACTGGGTAGCCGGGGGAGTGCTCTCCTGATGGTCCGCCTCATCGCTGTCGCCGCCCTCTCGCGGCGGCGTCTGCTGGTCGGGCTGCGCGCCGGGCACGGTGATCTGCTGCCCTGCGTAGATGACATCCGGATCGGTGATCTCGGGCAGGCCGTGCGGCTGCGGCTTGCCCTCGCTGGCCTCGAACAATTCGGGCCACTTGGTGCCGTCGCCGAGCTCCTCCTCTGCGATCTTCGACAGGTAGTCGCCCGAGTGGACCGTGACGGCGTGTTCGCCCTCCTTGGCAGAAGCCGCAGGACCGTCCCCCAACTGCGTACGGACGCCTCCCGCCGCGGCGGCGTCGGGCATCTGAAGCTGCCAGCCGGGCTGCAGGAAGCTGTTCGCGCGGAAGACCTGGCCATCAGGCATGAGGCGGCCCTCGTTCAGACTCGCGATCTCCCGCCACCGCTCGCCGTCGCCCAACTCCCGCTCGGCGATGCCCCACAGGCTCTCGGCCGGCCGCGTCTCGCGCACCGTGTAGGACGTACCGGACGCTGGTGTGCTCGCCGTGGAAATCGGCGAGGCGTGATCGGTATCGGCTCCTTGCGAGGCCTGGACCGTCTGGCCGGGGATGATGGGCGCCGTAGTAGCCGGTGCGGCCTGAGCATCGGAGGCCAGGGCCGAACTCGTGGGCAACAGCACCAGGATGCTCCCGATCAGCAGCGCCGCAGCGCGCTGCGAAGCGCCCATCCCTCGCGGGGCGTGCCAGCTCCTGCCCCGCACCTGCGCGATCAGCTCGCGTACCGCACAGAAACTGAACTGCAGCCACCCGATCCAGCCCACCGTAACGAGCAGCAGCAAGAACGCCGCGCCGGTGTCCTGCCGGTCCAGTAGGTGCGTGAGGTCGTCGTGGGTGGAAGCCCAGATGACCGGAGTGACCCAGGCCAGCAGCAACGGCAGCCCCGCGACCGCGGCGACCAGAACGATCAGGCTCAGTACGGCCTTGAGAACACGGGCCAGGGTGCGTCCGGCCGCTGCGGCGGGGGAGTGGGTGGTGCGCATCAGTTTCCTTCGGGAGCGGTGACGCCATGCAGGAGGGTGGCCTTGCCCTGGCCGGTCACCGACAACGAGCCGATCCCGACCACCGACAAAAACTTCGTGTCGTAGGTGCCGGTGACGTTCACGGTGAGGGTCTTGCCGTCGCCGGACACGCTGGCCGTGCCGGTGGCGCCGGCGGCGCGCAAGTACGCCTGGGCTGCGGCCTGCGCGTCCTGCGGATCCACGACGATCGCATTGCCGCTGATGGCCTCGGCGGGGTCGATGGCCTGCCCGCCGGCCCGGGCTGCCTCGCCGGCGATGTAGTCGGCTCGTTCGACCGCGCGCATTTTGCTGCCGCCGTCGACGGCGACGCCGATGATGCCGATCAGTGCGATGACGCATACGGCGACGAACACGGTGACGCCTCCCCGGTCATCCCACCGTGCATGGCTCTGCCTCATGTGCCGGAAGATCATCAGTCGCTCCGCTGCCGGTACTGGTCCACCACCGAGGTTGCCGTTGAGGTGAGTGTCCGGGCCCCGGGAACGCCGGGCAGCAAGAGGTCGGAGAGGTTGACCGTGCAGGTCACGGTTGCGGTGACCGTGCCGACCTGGCCCACCGGCACGCTCAGGCCACCGGTGTCGATCCTGACGGAAGTCGACGCGCACGTGATGCCCTGGTCGTTCAGGGAGTCGGCGGCCGCCGCCTGCGCAGCGCCCTGGGCGGAGGCCGCGGTGCGGTGAATGGAGGCTTCCCTGGCCGCGTCCTCAGCCGCAGAGTCGATCTTCGCTCCGGAGGTGACGAGGCGTCCGCCAGCGATCGCCAGACACAAGAACATGATCAAAGATGGGAGGATGATGGCAGCCTCGATCGCGGCACTGCCCTCATCGTTGCGAAGCCTGCGAGCCCATCGGGCCATGCTGCACACGTGGTTCACCCTCCCGGGGCCGTCCAGCGTTCCACGGCCCCGGACGCCGACTGGGTGACCTGCAGGCCGGAAACGCCCGGGATCATCGACATTGCCGTTCCGGAGACCTCTACCCGCACACGCTGCCCGTTGCTGCTGGCGGAGACGCTGTAGCCGCGCAGGCTGTCACCCGCGGTGCGCTCCAGCACGCTCCGCGCCTGGGCCGCACCATCAGCCGGGCTCGACTGGTAGGAGCGGGCTGCGGTGGCTCCTTCGCGGGCCGCGGTCAGGGCGATCTGCCGTGCGTAGTACCACATGGAGGCCTGGATGACGGCGACCGTGGCGAGCAGCACGAACGGGAAGACGATCGCCATCTGGATGGACGTGTCACCGCGGTCGTCGCGCCATCTCCGCCTCTGCCACCAGTCCTTGAGCCGCTCCGGACGGGACATCACAGCCCGTTGAGCTTGCTGTTGTACTTGGCGATCACGACGGCGATAGTCCCGGCGATCAGTACGGCGCCGGTGACAGCGGCTACCCAGATGATGACGGTGGTGGTGCTGATGTCCCCGCGGTCCGGACGGCGCCTGGCCTCCTCCAGGCCCTCCTGCAGACGCGTGGTCAGCCAGTGCACCGCACGGTAGGTACGGGCTGCGGTGTGGTTCATGATCTGTACTCCTTGCTCCTACAGCGGGTCAGTGAGTTGAGACGGTCTAGACGGTGAGCATGCGGATGACCGCAGGGAAAGCCATCAGAAGCATGACCAGGACGGCGAGCAGGGCTCCCGGGGCGGTCATCTTCTCGCTGGCGGCGTTGGCCTCCGCGGCCTGGTCGGCCAGCAGTTCGGCGTTGAGAGCGGCGGTACGGGCGCGCAGCGCCTTGTAGACGGCGGCGCCGTCGGTGGCCGAGCCCCGCATGATGTCGGCGACATCGTCCAGGACGGGCAGGTCGTACTCGGCGGCCAGCTCCGTGAGTGCCTGATACGGCGGGATCTTCTCCAGCCGGGCCCGGCGCAGCGCGCCCTGCAGATACAGGAAGGGCCAGCCGGCGCCGACCTCGGCGGCCTTCTCCAGGGCCTCGGTGGGACCGGCGTCGGCGGCCCGCTTGAGCGCGACCAGGTCCAGGTAGGCGGACAGGGCGTGTGCGAACTCCTCCCGCGCCCGCCTGGCCTGGTCCCGTACCGCGAGATCGGGCGTGATGAACAGCAGCCCCGCGATAAGGAGTCCGACGCCGGCGGGCACGTAGAACGGCAGCGAGACGCCCGCGATGATCCACGGAATCGTCGCGATCACCGGGCAGAGCAGGCCGAGCGCGGCGAGCGCCACCTTCTTGAGTATGAACTGGCCCGGCCCCTGGCCGAGGAGAGCCAAGTTGGTGGTGGGGATGCGCACGCCGGGCAGCCGCTCGAGGCGGGCCAGCAGCCACCGGCCCCACACCTCCTCGCGGTCCAGCTCCGGCTCAGGCATCGTCAAGGTGGCCGGGGCGCTGCGCGCGAGGGCGGGCCCCAACGCGGGCTGGGGGCGCAGGAGTTCCCGCACCAGCAGCGTGAGACCTGCACCGACCGTGCCGCCGGTCAAGACGACGGGGAACAGATTCACGAGCTGACTCCTTCCGGCTCCCGACCGGAGACCGGGACGTCCGGCTCCGTCACGAGAGCAGGCAGCCGGACCGTGCTGGACGGATCGGTGATCAAGAAGCGGGGGATGCGGCGGAAGGAGCCCAACTGCCGCATCAGGGCGAGCACCCCGATGAACCCGGCCGTCAGGAAGGCGAGCACCAGTTGTCCCAGTAGCGTCGAGTACGGCTTGGTGTAGCTGGGCACGAAGAACCCGGCCACCACCACGCCCACGGTGATGATGGTCATCCACCGCACCGTGGTCCGCGGCTTCGCCCGGTCGGCCTCGATGGCGCGCTTGCGGGCGACCTCGTCGCGCACCGTTCCCGCCAGGTCCTCCAAAGCCTGCGCCAGGCCCGGGCCGCGGTCGTTAACCGACAGGATGAGCGCGGCGACCACCTTGTCCGCGGTGACATCGCCCAGTTCATCGGCGAACGCGCGGAGCGCTGCCTCCGGCCGCCACCCCAGGCGCAGCCGGTCGGACAGATTGATGATCTGCGGGGCAAGCTCGTCGGGCGCGCCCTTACGACTGGTCATCATCGCCTGTTCCAGACCCATGCCCAGCCGGAGCAGGCCGGCCAGCCGCTGGGTCCACTCACTCAAGGCCTCCAGCTGGCCGATGCGCTCCTGTGCAGTCTGCGCCGGGGTGATCAGCCAGGGCACGCCGATGACGGCCGCACCCAACAGAGCGCCGCCCACGAAGTTCCCCGAAACCAGCCACACGCCCGCGAAGACCACGACCGCCACGACCGCGAGGGCCCGCCGGCGCAGCCGGACGTCCTCACTCTGGTCCTTCCCGGCACCCTGAGAGCGCCACCGCTGCCACCACGGAGCCCGGCGCGGCGCCGTCGTCCCCACGAACCCGGCCACGACACCGACCAACCCGCCGATGACAGCCATGCCGCACAGCAGCCCCCACAACAGGATCATCGGCGCGCCCCCACCTTCAGCGGCAGCGGCGCCTGCCAGGCCCCGTAGGGCTGCTGCAGCAGGGCGGAGTCGAAGCCGACACGGCGCAGGTCGTCGACGCAGCCCGGATCCATCCGCGGCACCGCCCGCAGCTCGCCGAACTCGGTGCCGGGGGAGAAGACCTCGTTGGTGGCGGGGCGGCCCGACTCGCCGATCCCGGTCAGCTCCAGGACGTGGCTGACATAGCGGTGACGGCGCCCGCCGATCTGGGTCTCGTCCGTCATGTCGACGTACACGATGAAGTCCAGGCCGTTCGCGGTCTGCCGGTAGGCCAACTGCTCGGACAGGTTGTCCTGGGCGAGCGCGTACAGCTCGGCGATCCGGTCGAAGATGATGTCCGGGCGGCGGGCGTGGATGGTGCACAGGTTGCCGCCCGAGCCGTTCGTCAACGCCTGCATCATGGCGACGACTTCCGGCCCGCGGACCTCACCGACCACGATCCGCTCCAGCGACATCCGCAGCGCCGGGTGCATCAGATCCAGCAGCGTGACCTCGCCGGCACTGCGGCCGGTGACGTCCTTCTCCCCATTGGACTCGCGCCCGACCAGCGAGACGACCTGGCGGTGGTAGCCGTTGGCGTGGGCAAACAGCTCGTCCTCGGTCTGGATGGTGGCAAACCGTGTCTCGGGGTCGAACTCCTTGAGCATCGCCCTCAACAGCGTGGTCTTCCCGGCCTTCTGCTTCCCCGCGATCATGATGTTCTTCTCCGCGCGGACACACGCGCCGAGGAACTCGCGCAGGATCGGGTCGATCGTGCCCAGCCGGACCAGGTCGTCCAGGTCGGCGTGGGAGACCCGGTGCCGGCGGATGACCGCATAGGTCATCGGCCCGAGTCCGGTGATGGCCTGCAGGCGGGAGCCGTCCTGCAGGGACAGGGCGAGGGTGGGGTTCGCGGTGGAGATGGTGCGCTCGTTGTGCCCAGAGCCCCGGGCCAACTCTCTGAGCAACTCCAGGAGTTCCTCTTCCGAGTCGGCAATCGGCCCGACCATGCGGCGTTCGCCGTCGCCGTAGTCGAGCCACACCTCGTTCGGGCCCTGAATGATGATGTCCTCGACCCGATCATCGTCCAGGTACGGCTGGAGTCGACCCGCACGGAAAAGCAAGTCGTAGACGCCACGCCGCAGCGCTTCGTCCTCCTGCGGCGCCATCGCCTGGGCGTCCGACCACAGGGCGACCGCCTCGTTGATCCAGTCCAGGCAGCGCTGCTCTTCGCTCGCCCGGTCCATATCCGGCGTGGTCTTCAGCAACTCCTCGCGCTGCTTGGCCACCTGCGCCGCGATGTGCCGGGCGACCTTGTAGTCGACGGTGACCTGAGGTGCCGCGGCGCCGAGCACGTGCGTACTCGAGGCAGCACCGGCCGGTGCATGTGTGCCGTTCGCCTGGCGCGGCCACGCCTGCCGGGGGCGACCGGGCGGCGAAGCCACCGTGGGATCGGTGTGCAGAGGCCTACCGCGCACGGGTCACCTCGCCTCCTGCGGCACGCACGCCGCCCGGATCGAGGCGGGCCCGCCGCATTGCAGCCCGCTGAACCAGCAGCGTGGTGGCCGTCCGGGCGGCCTTCATCAGCGGCGACCTGGCGAAGTGACGCGGCTGTTCGGCGCCGTCGGACAGCACCTTGGCGTCCTTTGGGGCATACGGCAGGGTGGCCACCACGGGCACCTGGAGCACGCGCTGCACCTCGCCCGCGGGATACGGACCCTCGTTGATCATCAGCACGCTGACGTCGCCGACCCGTTCCTCCAGGGCGCGCACCCGGCCTTCGGCTGCCTGGAGGCAGCGCAGGGTGTTGCGCACGACCATGAACACGGCGTCGGCCTGCTCGGCCAGGACGCCGGACGGCCCGAAAGCACCCCGGCGGCCGAGGTCGATCAGGACGTCGTGGCCGTGCTCGGCCTCGATGCCGCGGAAGATGACCCCCAGCGCCTTCCATACCGAGCCCAGGCTCGCCGCTTGCGCAGGATCGGTGATGCCCGGCAGCAGCAGCCGGTCGCGCGGCGATTCCTTCTTGCCGTCCTCGCTGCTCAGGTCGATCAGCTGACGAAAGAACGCGTCGCCGAGTTCGCCCTGCCGGGCGGCGACCGAGAGGTTCCGCAGCCCGTACCGGTCGCCGAGCGTGCCCTGCAGCAGTCCGTGCAGTACGGCGCTGCCGTCCGGGTCGCACTCGGCCAGGATCATCCGCCGGCCCGGCTCCAGCGGCCAGGACAGCAGCAAGGCGAGCGCGCTCGTGGTCACACCGGGTGCACCACTGCACCCTGCCAGCGCGATGACAGCCATCAGCTGCCGTCCGGGGCAGCGAGGACCAGGCGCAGCGTGCCGGCCGCCACCCATGCGGCCGCTGTGGGGCCGTCCGTAGCGGATGTGGCAACGTCGACGACCACGACTCCGGTGCCGGGGGCGGCGCTGGACGCCTTCACGACCCGTCCGTCGATGGTCTGCGGCGCGGCGTCCGACGTCTTGCCGGTGTCCGTCGCCCCCTGGGCCGGGACATGCACCAGCTGCACCTTCTGGCCCGGCACCAGCGCGGTGGCCGGGATCTGCTTGGGCTCGAGCCCGATCGGCACCAACTGCTCGCCGGCCTTCACCAGCGAGTCCTTCGTCACCTGCGACGGGGCAAGCAGGGAACCGGACTTGAGCTCCACGGCGGCCCGCTTGCCCACCACCGAGTCCAGGTCGTCGCTGCGCACCGCCTTGACGGCCGGGTCCAGGGCGATCGAGGCCTTGCCTAGGTCGTCTTCCGTGAGGACCTGGCCAACCTGGACGTCACGGACGACGGTCACCACCTCGGTGCGGTTGCCGACCTGCAGCAGCAGGACGGCAACACCGGCCCCTCCGGCGGCGATCAGCGCCAGGGACAGGGCAATGACACCCGGGCGCCGCCTGCGGGCCGACACCCGGGGCGGAGCCACCGGCCCGGCCACGCGCCCCTGCTGGGGGACTCCGTTCGGGGCTGTGTCTACACGTTCTTGGGTCTTGCTCACCGTTCTGTCCTTCCGGCGGCGTTACCTGACGACCTGTACTTCGCCGATCGCCACCTGCACGTTGGTCTGCCTGACCTCAATGAGCTGGCCGGCCGCTCCGCCGCCCTGCCAGTCGATCGTCCATGTCGAGGTCGCGATGACCGGGAACTTGCCGTTCTGGGCACCAGCTGAAGTCTTGGAGTACACGTGTCCGCAGGTCGGTGACTGGGCCATGCCTTCGGACGCCTGGTAGGGCGTACCGGGGCTGTTGCACGTCACGCTGGCGCCGTCGCCCATCTGCCACACGATCTTCGACACCTTCGCCGTTGCGGTGACGGTTATCCCGCCCGCCGACGCTGACGCGGTGTTGGGCCCGTAGGTCGTGGCGCTCTGGTTGACCCACATCCACATCGGGACGCCCACGGTGTACTTCCCGGCCGCCTTCGGGCTGGCTATGTCCGGGCCGAGCAGCGTCATGGAGTCGACCGCGCGCTGCGCGAGTTCCTGCGGATCCACCTGGGGCGTGGGCTGGCCCTGCGGTACGGCGACGAAGCCGCCCGGGTTGTTCTGACCGCCGTCCGAACAGCTGCGGAAGTACAGGTCGTTTGTCTTGGAGTCGGCACCGTTCCAAGCCGGATGGTTGGCCGGCGGCTCCGGGTCGACCTTGGTTAGCTTGCACGTCAGCTTGCTGTCGCTGCTGCCCTGCGAGCCGCCCGCCTGCCCGCCACTCCCGTCGGTCTCGTCGTCCACGCCGACGCCGACGCAGAACTTGATGACCTGGCACTTGCCCGCACCGACATCGGGGTCGTCGCCGGCGTGCGCGGTGCCCGCCGCGGCCAGGACGAGGGTGCCGGTGAGTACGGCGAGGCGCCGGGTCAGCAGGCTTGATCTTGAGCGGTCAACTTTGTGACCATCCACGTCTTTCCCCACTTTTCAAGCGTTGCGGTGCTGACGTACTTGGTGAGCCGCTCCGATGGCAGCGGGACCTCTTTCTTCGAGGTCTTGTCGATCAGCGTCCAGTTCGTGGTATCGACACAGTCCGCGACCGTGGCCTTGGGGATTTCTGCGTCGGTCACCTTGATGATCTTCGGATGGATGACGGGTTTTCCAGTCGTCACCTGTCCGGCCTTGCGCATGGCCGACAAGTCGTTCTCGATGTCGGTCAGGGCCTGGAGAGTGGTGTTCTTCTTCAGGTCGGTGCCCGCGGAGGAGGCCTTCTGGTAGGCCTCGGTCTGCGCATCCCAGGAGCTCGTGTATGCCGCGATGACAGCGGCGTCCTCGGCGTCGGCGGTGGGGCTGGAGGACGGCGAGCCGGCCGTTTGGGCCGGGCTGGTTTTGGGCGGTGACGCGTCCGCGTCGCTGCCACTGTCGCTGCAACCGGCCAGGGCCATCAGACTGCCTGCGAGGAGTAGGGCGAATGTGTGCTTCCGGGTGCGAACAGCAGCGACTGTGAGCCCGGACGAGCGTTGTTGTTTCAGTGTCACGTTGCCTCCCGTACGACGCGGTGCCTACGACTGCTTCCCCGGCCCTGCGGCAGACGACGGCTCGGCATCGCGGCCTGGTCCAGCTGCGGTGATCCGTTTGCGTAGCCGCAAGATTACGCATATGCCTGCCAACTTCCTAGCCCGGTAGGTGAGTTCACTCGTACAACTTGGGAGGTAACTGGTCACTTTTGAAACCGGTCGGCCGACTTGGTGGTAGGTGTCTTCGCGCGTTCTCGTCCGCAACCGCTCCCTGGGGGGTGGCGCCAATCTGATCCGGTCGTCCTGCTGTTCGCGAGAACAAGATCTCGACGCTCCGGTTTTGTGGCGGCCGGCTTCGGTCACAGAGCGGGCTCACCTGTCCCGCCGGGTCGACGGCCACACCGTGATCACGTCGCCGTCGAGAGTGACGTGCCGGTCCGGGAAGCGGCAGCACACGGCGGTCAGGTCGGTGAGGTCGAAGTCGCTGCTCCCCTGGACCACGCAGGCGCTCCCGATGTACGAGACGGCCTGTGTCCGGAGGGGCCACACCCCCTGGGTGGAATGTTCGGTGCTGCGAATGTTGCCAGTGTTCGCGTCATCTTGCATCCCTTAAGGTCGGTGCACAGAAAGGAAGTCCGAGCTGGCGCCCCGCCGTGCAGAAGTAAACTAAGCGGCTTGCCTGAAGTTCTGCGCGTAAGGGTCTGCCGGGAAACAAGCCGTCGCTTCCGGCTCTGAGGATCGTTGTTGTGGTATGGGGAGACCAGAGGGGATCGAGGCGGCCCTGGCCGCGAAGTTCGCGACGCTGTTCCCGCATCTCGACGAGCGGCAGCGGCGGCTGGCCATAGGAGCAGAGGCACGGTCGCTGGGCCATGGGGGCATCAGGCTCGTCGCTCGTGCGGCCGGAGTCCGGGAGGGCACCGTGTCGCGCGGGGTGACGGAACTGGAGTCCGGCGAGGCGCCGTTGGGGCGAGTGCGCCGGTCCGGTGGGGGCCGCAAGCGTGCGGTGGACCTGGATCCGAGCCTTCGGCCCGCGCTGCTGGCCTTGGTGGAGCCGGATGTACGCGGGGACCCGATGTCGCCGCTGCGGTGGACGACGAAGTCGACCCGGCAACTGGCTGCCGAGCTGACCCGACAGGGACACCCGGTCTCGGCGGACACCGTGGCGGCCGTGCTGCGCAAGGAGGGCTTCAGTCTCCAGGGCAACGCCAAGACCGTCGAGGGGGCCCAACACCCGGACCGGGATGCGCAGTTCCGCTATATCAACGACCAGGCCAAGGACTTCCAGGCCGCCGGGGACCCGGTGATCAGCGTGGACACCAAGAAGAAGGAGTTGGTCGGCAACTACAAGAACGCCGGCCACGAGTGGCGTCGCGAAGGTGATCCGGTCCGGGTTAGCACCCACGACTTCCCCGATGCCGATCTGGGCAAGGCGATCCCGTATGGGATCTACGACCTGACCGCGGACACGGGCTGGGTGAACGTCGGCACCGACCACGACACCGCAGCCTTCGCCGTCGCCTCGATCCGCCGCTGGTGGCACGCGGTCGGGCGTGACACCTACCCGCGCTCACACCGTCTGCTGATCACTGCGGACGCGGGCGGTTCCAACGGCTACCGCACCCGGGCCTGGAAGTTCGAGCTGGCCGCGCTGGCTGTCGAGACCGGCCGGGAGATCACCGTGTGTCACTTTCCTCCGGGCACATCCAAGTGGAACCGAATCGAGCACCGACTGTTCTCCCACATCACGATGAACTGGCGGGGTAGGCCGCTGACCAGCCATGAAGTCATCGTGAACAGCATCGCAGCAACCACCACCCGCACGGGGCTGACTGTCCGCGCCGAACTCGACACCGCCATCTACGAGACCGGCGTCCGCATCAGTGACGGGCAGCTCAACGCCCTGCCACTGAGCCGCCACGACTGGCACGGCGACTGGAACTACACCCTCCGTCCCCAGGAACACCGCCGGGACGGCGTCCTTCCGATCCCGCCCCAGAACGAAGCCGGCCCCGGCCGCGACTGGCTGACTCATCCCGCCCTCACCGGCATCCCGCACGAACGGTGGGACTCCCTGGTCACCGAGTTGGCCGCGGCCCGCGCGGCTCAGCGGGAAGCAGACCTCCATCAGCGACGCGGCGGTGACCGGCAGAAGACCCCCGCCGCTGGCCTCTACACCGGCCGACGCCCCGGTCTCACCCTCGTCGACCGGCTCCTGGCCACCATCCTCTACCACCGGTTCAAGCTCCCCCAGGTCGTCATCGCCCCCCTCTTCACCGTGACACCCGTGACCCTCAACCGGGCCATCAGCCGAACCCGCCGACTCCTCCACGACATCGGGCACACCGCCGAACCCGCCGAAACACAGCTGGCCACCCTCGATGACCTCACCGACTACGCCGCACGCCTCGGCATCCCCACGCCAGAGATCAAGACGGCGAGTTATTGATCGGCAGACCCTAATGCTTGGGGAGCCAGGGCGAAGCCCAGGGCGCGGCGGTGGTCAGCGTCTGGGCGGACGAGCGCTGTCGGAAGAAGGCATGGACTTGGCGCAGACGGCCTGGCCAGGTGACGGCGGTGTTGGCGAGGTGGGCCTTCAGCGCGGCCCAGATGCGCTCGACCGGGTTGTCGTGCGGGCTGTAGCGGGCGCCGAACAACAGGTGCAGGCGGGGGTGGACGGCCAGGTAGGCGGTCACCGCCTTTGCGTGGTGGATGGCGTCGTTGTCACAGATCACCGCGACGGCCGGGGCAGCCGGGTAGGCGGCCAGCAGGGCCTGGAGGAAGGTGATGAACGCGGTGGCGGTGCGGCGGTTGAAGGTGTAGTGCCAGGTGCCGGTGGTTATCTCCAGGGCGCCGAAGACGGTTTTTCGGCGGTTGGTTCCGGGTGTGGCCACTCGGTGGCGGGTGCCGTGGAGGGTCCAGGTGGCCCGTACGTGCGGCAGCCACTGCAGGTGGGTCTCGTCCTCGGCCAGGACCACCGATCCGCGAGGCAGACAGGCGAGTTGGCGGCGCAGGGCGGCCAGGACGCGCCGCCGGTTCGAGTCGCCCTTGGCTACCAGGCGGGGCCGGCGCCAGGCAGCCTGCTCGCGCACTCGCCGGTACACGGTGTGCGGGCTGATCTTCGGCTGGCCCAGGCGGTGCCGGATCCGTCGGATCGTCCATGGTCCGGGGCGGGTCAGCAGGCGGCGGATGCGCTCGCCCAGCCTCGCTCCGCCGAGCCGGGGCCGCCCGGGGCGGGGGCGGTCGGCCAGACCCGGGACGCCGTCGGTGTTGTAGCGGTGGATCCACCGGCGCACCGTGGCCGGGTGGTAGCCGAGCAGCTCGCCGATCTCGTCCGCAGTCAGGCCGGCCGCGGACAGCAGCACCATCACCGTGCGGGCGGCCTCCCGCCATTGGTGATGCAACGGGTGGTACAGGTGTTGGTACGCCGGACCAGGAGGGTTGGCGTGCACGGATACCGGGCGCATACTGACTCTGACCTCGCCGGGTTTGTCGTAGTTTGCTCAACCTCGATCCAACACCCGGCGAGGTCCTCGCGTCAGCGATCACCACGCCAGACGCCGACGTCACCGCAGCGGATTCCGCGCAGAACTTGAGGTCATCCGCTTAGTTAATCCCACCCGTGGATCAGGAGTCCTCCTCAGCGATCATGTCCGCACCGCGCCAGGCGAGCGCCATCGTCGGTGCGGCGGTGTTGCCGGAGACCTGGATCGGAAAGGATGAGGCGTCGATGACCCGCAGGCCGGACACTCCGCGCACGCGCAGCCGGGAATCGGTCACGTCGTCGTCGTTGGGGCCCATTCCGTTCGCTCCGACGGCGTGATAGATCGTCGCGCCGGGCTCCTTCGCATAGGCGAGCACCTGCTCGTGCGTTGACACGGCCGGTCCCGGGTATTCCTCCTCCTGGATGAGGTCGGCGATCGGCGGTGCCGCGAACACCTCGCGAGCCTTGTCGAGCAGGGCCGAGGCCACCCTCTGGTCCTCCTCGGTCTCGAGGTAATGCGCATCGATCTCGGGCAGCGCGTCCGGATCGGCAGAGGTGATGTGGATGGAGCTCGTCGTGGTGGGCTTGATGCCGTAGCCCAGGAACATTACCCCGGAGTGCTTGGCCAGCTTGACCGAGTCGAAGCTGGTCGCGTCGAGCGCCAGTGGAACGAACAGCCCCTGGATGTCGGGGTGGTCGGCGTGCTCGGGTGACGACGCGATCCCTGCAAGGATGTTGTAACCGGCGTCCGCAATGGCACCGCGTCGGGTCAGCAGGTACTTGAACCCTTCCCAGCCCTGCTTCGGCAGGGTGTTGAGGTGCTCGGTCATCCCGACGGGTCGCTTGAACTTGACCTGCATGGTCGCACCGCGCTGCTCGATGACCCGCTCGCCCACGTTGGGGCTCTCGACGCGGAGCGCGACGCCGGCCCGGGAGAGAACGTCTCCGCGGCCGATGCCGGACCGCTCGAGCAGCATGGTGCTCTCGACGGTGCCGGCCGAGACCAGCACCTCGCGGCGCGCCCGGAACTCGACCTGCCGGCCGCGTCTCCGTGCGCGCACGCCGACGACTCGGTTGCCGTCGAAGAGCAGCTGGCCGACTCGGGTGCGGTCCAGCACGGTCAGGTTGGCGCGGTGGCGAATCGGGCGGAGGAAGGCGCTGGCAGCCGAGACGCGCACCCCGTTCTTGATGCTCGACGGGGTCATGCCGATCCGTTCGCCGGATTCGGCGTTGGTGTCCGCGACGACCTTCAGTCCGATGGAGCGGGCCGACTCCAGCACCAGCTTGGCGGCCTCGTCGACCTCGGGCAGCGAGACACCGTACGGTCCGCCGGCGCCGCGCATGGGGGATGCGCCGAGCTGGTGGTCCTCCATCTGGAGATAGATGGGCAGGATCTCCTCCCATCCCCAGCCCGGGTTACCCAGCTTGACGAGCTCCTCGTAGTCCTCCTTGAACCCGCGCGTGTACATCATGCCGTTGACGGTTGTGGAGCCGCCCATGACCTTCCCACGGGTCCAGGGCTCGCCTGTCCCGTCCGACTTGAAGGGCTTCGTCGGATAGTGGTACGTGTAGCGATCGCCGTTCAGCGTGAAGTAGAAGCCCTTCGGGACGTACAGCATGGGGTTGCGGTCCCGTCCGCCGTACTCCAGCAGCAGGACCGACACAGTCGGGTTCGCCGTGAGCCTGTTCGCCAGCACCGAGCCAGCAGCACCGGCCCCGACGACGATGTAGTCAAACGCATCCTCATGACCCATGAGGGACGCTCCTTCGCGCTATGCGGCCCCACCCATGTGGTGAAGAGTCCTCTCCCACCGAGAGTATCGGGACTCAGTCCCAAAAGTAAGGGGACCAAGGACTCAGCTCCCGATCTGGTCCAGCCACGCCTGGAGAGGGCCGAGCAGCGCATACAGCTCACGCTCGATCTCGTCTAGGACGGTCTCGGTGCGCGTGTCTTGTCCGGCCCTACGGCGCAGCATGGAACGAATCAGCGCCTGGGTTGCCGCGCCCAACATGGCGGCCGCGAGCTCACCCCGCGCCCCGGGAAGCCGCTTGGCGGCAAAGCCGGCCACCACGGCCGCCCAGCGAGACCAGCGCACCGACTCCTGCTCCTGGAGGGCCTGCTCCTCTTGCGCGACGAACCTGCGAAGCCACACGCCGCGCGGGTCGCCGCTCTCCCGCATCGCCTGCATGACCCCGTGAATGATCGCCGTCGTCAGGGGCTCCGCGAGTGGGCGCTCGGCAAGGGTGGCAGACAGACGGTCGAGATGATGGTCGAAGGGCAGCCAGAGAACGTCGGCTTTCGCCGGGAAGTAGCGGAAGAAGGTGGATCGGCCGATTCCGGCGGCGGCGGCAATGTCATCGACGGTGGTCTGTTCGAAACCACGCGCCAAGAAGAGCTCGACGGCGGCCGCTTCCACGTCCTGGCGCGACGACACCGGGGGCCTCCCCAGGGGACGCTTAGCTCCCACGAATTTCTCCTAGTTCGGGCTTTATCAGGATGAGCATCACCTTCGTGGAGCGGCACCGCCGACTTCACCACCCCCCGGGCACCAGGGGGACGGTGGCGGATACCCACAGACCCGAAGTGCGTCCATCTCATCCTCGCAGTCCAGCTCTCGGGCGAGCAGGTCGGCGTGGTGCGTCATTATGGCCCTGACGACACGAAGGTCGTCTTACAGTTGCCGGATCTGCACCTCGATGGCTGCGGCGCGGTCGGTGAGGAGTGCCATCCCTGCTGCGTGCGAGCCGGCACCGGCCCCCATGCCGACGTAAGCAGGAACCTCGGCCACCGGCATGCCGGTCCGCTCAGCAGCTAGGGAATCTTGTTGTCGGGTAGATCATCGGCAGTTTCGACGGCGCAAAGATCAATCCAATGGCAGAAGAGGCTTAACGCCGCGAATGGTCCGGGGCGGGTCAGCAGGCGACGGATGCGCTCGCCCAGCCTCGCTCCGCCGAGCCGGGGCCGCCCGGGGCGGGGGCGGTCGGCCAGACCCGGGACGCCGTCGGTGTTGTAGCGGTGGATCCACCGGCGCACCGTGGCCGGGTGGTAGCCGAGCAGCTCGCCGATCTCGTCCGCAGTCAGGCCGGCCGCGGACAGCAGCACCATCACCGTGCGGGCGGCCTCCCGCCATTGGTGATGCAACGGGTGGTACAGGTGTTGGTACGCCGGACCAGGAGGGTTGGCGTGCACGGATACCGGGCGCATACTGACTCTGACCTCGCCGGGTTTGTCGTAGTTTGCTCAACCTCGATCCAACACCCGGCGAGGTCCTTGCGTCAGCGATCACCACGCCAGACGCCGACGTCACCGCAGCGGATTCCGCGCAGAACTTGAGGTCATCCGCTTAGTCATTCGCGTGAGCAAAATTCAAGCGGGTTCGAAGGCAGTTGCGAGACTGCGACAATCAGGCGGCCACGGGGCCGCCACGTCACAGCTCGGTCCACGGCCGCGGCTCGCCGCCGACCAGAGGTACCCAGACATCGCCGGTAGGCCCCTGGAGTTCGAGGTCGTCCAGGACCGCCGCGCCCAGCGGCACCTGCCGGGCCAGCGTGCCCACGAGCGGGTGCTGCGCGACCATGGCCTGCAGGTCGTTGATCCGGTTGCCCAGGACGTACCGGGAGGCGCCGGTAAGCACGAACAGGACCCGGGGGAACACCGGATACCAGCGCAGCCAGACGGCACCGGGAACAACCGACTGACGCGCCCGGGACCGGCCGACAGGCTGCGGCTCGTACGACCACAGCCGCGCGTATTCGATCAACTTCGACGCGAGCCGCTCGCTGCTCATGGTCGTCCGGTCGACCTCGACGAACGCCCTGAGCTTCGTCCGCTGCTCCTCGCCGATGAGCGTGTAGTGCATCAGCGCATCCGTGATGATCTTCTCGCCGTCGCTGAGCGGGTGGGAGACCTCAGGCGTCCAGTCCAGGTGACCGTGCTCGTCGCCACGCCTGCGGGCATCGGCGACGAACGCCAGGTGGGTGCGGACCACGGTCAGGGTGTGCGGCGTCTTCAACGAGGCAGCGGTGGCCGAGGTGATCGGATACGGCGGCCGGCCCCGCAGGGCGGGGAAGTCCCTCACCAGCCGGGCCCCCTCGCCCGTCAGATACCAGGCGCGGGAGCGGTTGGACTGCGGCAGCACCGTGTAGTCCACCAGGCCCTCACGGCGCAGCTTGTTCAGCGGCGCGGAGACGGTCTGCCGCGCCGTGCCGGGGCGCAGCAGGCCGTGGAGCTGACCGGTGGTCGCCATCCGGTGCTGCCCCAGCACGGCCAGGAGCTGATGAGGCAGCGGCTCGACCGGGCTCGGCGTGCGACCGGGCGACACGGCCTCGAAGGTGGCGGTCACTGGTATCCCTTCTTCTGCAGCCGTCCGGCTGGCGGGGTGGTGGGGGCGAGTTGGGCGAGGAAGTCGCCGACTCGGCCCAGCTGGTCGGTGGCGCGGGTCGTGAGCTGGTCCAGGGGCTCGGCGCCGGCCATGGCGCGGGCGGCGCGCTCGAGTGCCGCCGCCTGGCGGGGGCGGGCGTAGTCGGCGAAGACCTCGTCGAGGTGCGGGCCGGTGATCCGGACGGGGCCGACGCGACGGCCCCTGACCGTCAGCGACATGTAGTGCTCGAAGCGGTCCAGGGCGGCGACGACGTCAGGGCCGGGCCGGTCGCCCCATTCCGCGGTGATCGGAGCGATGGCGGACTGCGAGCCGGCGGTGGACGCCAGAGTGGAGGCGTTCTGGACCAGGGAGAGCCGCACCGGGATGGGCAGGCGGGCCAGCAGCTGGGTCATGCCGTGGACGTGGACCCGGTACTTGCGGAAGTCCTCGAACATGCTGGCGATCGTCTCTGCGGCCGCGCCGGTCAGGGTGATCAGCTCGTCGAAGTATGGGCGGAACGGCACCCGTTGGGCCTCGGGGGTATCCCGGCGGGAGCGCACGGCGCGCAGCAGGTCCCGGGCGAGCAGTGCGGTGATCAGCCGGTCGGTGGGACCGTTGCCGCCCGGGCACACCCACACGATCATCTTCGAGTCCATCGCGGCGCGGATGTTGTAGCGGCCTGGCCTGCCCGAGGAACGCGCGGGTGACGGGGTTGGCGGCGAGGCGGGCGATCGGGTTGAGGACCACGGCGAAGGAGTCGACGGGCAGCGTCGGGAACACCGTCTGCCACCAGGAGCGGGTCTCCTCGTCCAGGCGCCCCTGAACCCCGGCGAGCGCCGCAGCGCGGAAGACCGGGTCGGTGAGCAGCGCCCGCACGTGGAAGACCGTGGCCTGGTCTTCGGGGCGCCCGGCCTGGCAGGCGGCTTCGTTGACGGCCACCAGCACTGCCAGGGAGGCGGTGAGGATGGTCAGCGCGCGCGGTGCGCTGGCGTCGTCCCAGCCGAGCGCGGACGCGTAGGCGTCCGCCGTGGCCTCGACGACCTCGTGCGCCACCTGGCCCTGGTGCATGCCGAGCGGGTTCCACGAACTCACCTGCGGCGCAGGCCCATGGGCGCCCAGGTCGATGAGCGCGATCCGGTCCATCAGCGTGTCGTGGGCGAGGAACGGCAGAGCGCGGGGCCAGGAGTCGCGGTGCGGGTCGACGAACATGAGCCCGCCTCCGGCGTGAGCCCAGCCGATCGCCTGCGCGAGGGCGCGTTCGGTCTTGCCGCCGCCCGCCTTGCCCACGCCGACCTCGAACAGCGTCTCCTTCGCGTAGCTGGCGACCAGACGCCGGCGGCCGTCGGGGCCGCGGTAGATGCCCTGCAGCAGCAACGTGGGGTTGTCGAACTCGAAGGTCGGCAGGTCTGAGGCGAGCAGCGGCAGCCGGCAGTGCACCGTGGGCGGCTTGAGCAGGCCGGTCAGTTCCTCCAGGCGCACCCAGTTCGGGCGGGGCGGCTGGCAGTGACCCAACGTCCAGCGGCGCTCGAAGCCGCGGCGGCTGGGCCAGCGGTCCGCCCCGAACCGCCACGGGCCGATCCGCCATCCGCGCATCGCCCACCGTGAGCCGCCGCCGAACACGTCGAAGGCGGCCTGGAGCTGGGCGAGCCGGGCCTGGGACCGGCCTTCGGTGTTCGACGCGCACATCACCAGCAGCTGCACGCGCACCAGGTGGTCGTCATCGGCGAGCTTGCCCAGCGCCTCGGCCGGCTCGACCCGGCGGGGGACGGGCGGCATGACCAGACGGCGCCCGCCCCCGCCCTGCTTGCCGCTGACCAACTGCTGGAGCTGCCAGGCCAGTGAGTCCTCGATGCCGGTGGCGTCCTGGCGCACCCACCGGGCGGCGCGCTGGGCCTCGCGCCGCTCCCTGCGGCGGGCGTCCGACATCAGCTGCAGACGCCGGGCCCGCAGCGCCCATTTGGGGGCCCGCTGGATGTCGAGCCGTATCTCGGCCAGGTCCCCCAGCTCCGCCCGCAGATCGGAGACGGCGTCGATCAGAGGCTGCAGCGGGTCGGGGTCCAGCGGAACGTCCCGCAGCGGGGCCGTGGGCTTGCCGCGCAGGACGAACTCCGCCCGCACCACATGTTCACGCGGCTTGTCGACGAGGGGACGGGCCCGGTTCACGGTGACGGCGGGACCGAACGGCGTGATCGACAGCAGACGTTCACCGCCGGCAGGACCTTCGATCCGGTAGCGCAACGGGCTGGAGCCGTCGGCGCGCAGCCGGATCTGCACCGCCTTCAACCGCCTGGGCGCCCACCACGGCATGCTCGTCGAGGCCCGGGCGAGCTGGACCCCGCGGCGGAAGATCTCCTCCAGGCCGGGGTCGAAGTGCTGCGACGGCACGAGTTCCAGCGCCATCCGCTCGGCCGAGGCCTTCCTTGCCAGACGGCGCACCACCATCTCGCCCACGGCCCAGACGACGGCCGCGGCCGCCATGGGCACGTACCAGTGGGTGATCACCCAGCGAGCGGCGTCGGCCAGGCCGGCCAGCAGACCGAGAACCTGACCGGCCGCCGTGTCATCCGCCCGGTCGGTCAGGTGCGGGGTTGAGGCGTCCACGTGGCCCCTCCTTTCGTCGAGGTGCGGGCGAAGTACCAGTCGGTGATGCGCCGGTCGATGTAGGTGCCGCCGCGGTCGGCACCCGCCCACACCAGGTGCACCACCGCCTTGTCCGGGCTGCCGTCGCTGCGGGCGATGGCGGCCTGGATGCGGAAGCGGGCGGTGGAGAACGCCGGTGCGATCGCCTGGTCCGGGTTGCCGAAGAGCGCGGGCCACTTGGCGCGGCCGATCCCGGTGGCGTCCGCCCGCAGCAGGCCACGGCCGGCCGCGAGGAGCCTTTGCTCGTCGTCGGCGGCAAGGTCGGCGGGCCAGGCGTCCTCCAATGACTGCTGGATGGCGGCATCGCCGGCCACGCCCTCGCCGTGCGGCGGCAGCACGGAGGACGCACTAACTGACTGCGTCGACGTCGTGGAGGACGGGCCGGCGCAGGCCCGTTGGCCTGCGCAGTACGGCCGCGTGCAGCGGTCGCCGAGGGATACGACGCGGGGGCGGTCGCGCGCGGTGGCGCCGACGTCGCGGGTGCGCTCGGTGTGTGCGGCACCGTCAGCAGGATCACCCCGGCCAGGACCAGGACCACGGTGGCGATCAGCAGCAGGCGCGGCGAGCGCGCCGGGGAGTTGGTCATAGCAGCCGGGCCCCTCCCGCGTAGCCCGACATCGAGTTGACCGCGTCCAGGCGGACAACGGTTCCCGGACGGGCGGCATTGACCATCTGCCCGCCGCCCAGGTAGATCCCGACGTGATAGATCGTCGCGTCGCGGCCAGGGGCGTCGGCATAGAAGACGAGGTCGCCGGCCTTGAGCGCGCCGGTGCCGAGACGGGCGGGGATGCGCAGGCCGACACCAGCCTGGGCGGCCGCGAGGCGCGGCAGTTGGATGCCGACCTTGGCGTAGGCGTACACGGTCAGCCCCGAGCAGTCGAAGCCCTTGATGCTTGCGCCGCTCTTCCCGCTGGGGGAGCAGCAACTGCCGTACGACGTGCCCTTGGCGTTGCCGCCGCCCCACGAGTAGGGCACACCGCGCTGGGAGAGCGCCGCCTCGATCACGGTGCGGACCTTCCCGGACACGTTCTTCAGGTCCGGGTCCTTCGCGGCCGCCGTGTACTGGTCGATCCAGCCCAACACGTTCGAGACGTACTCATTGGAGTGGTTGTACTGGAAGATCGCCGCCTTGAGCTGAGCCCGCTTGGTCAAGTCCCGTCCGTTGCCGCACAGGTAGACGGCGGCGCCCAGGGCTGCGTCGTCGGCGTTGTGCGGATCGGCTGTCTTGTCCCCGCTGGCATCCTCGCCGACGCCCTCCCAGGTGGACGGCAGAAACTGGAAGGGCCCGACCGCCCGCTCCCCGCTGGCGATGCCGTCCCACTTTCCGTCATCGGTGTCCGGGAAGACGGTGGTGTTCCCGCCGGCCCGGAGCCGTTGAGGAGCACCCCGTAGATCTTCGGACGGATGTCGCCGTGGTCGGCGATGTTGCGGCCGATGGCGTGGTTCGACTCGACCTTGGCGATCCCGGCCAGGATCGGCCAGCGCATGCCCTGGCACGTGGGCACGTACTTCCCGACCTGCGAGGCGGCCTTCTTGTAAGCAGTCAGCATCCGGGCGGGGGTGTCCGCCGCACTGCCGCCGTCGGCGATCCCACCATCGTCATCGTCCTGGAGCCCGGTCTGCAGCGCGACGTACGCGCTGATCGCGTTCGAGACAGGAGCCGCGCAGCACACGGCGGTGAACAGCAGCAGCACACTCAGGCACCCCCACCGCCCCAGGCGGCGCCGGGCCCGCTTCACTCGGCATCACCGTCCTCGGCCGGCGGCCGCTGGCTGCGCTCACGGCGCAGACGCTCCGCGTCGGGAGCGGTCCGCCGCATCAGCTCCTGCATCCGTCGACGCGCTTCGTCGCGCGTGGTGTTGCCGGCGCTGCCTCCGCCGGGAAGGGTCGAGCCCGTCCGGTTGGGCGCAGGGCTCGCCGGACGCGGGGCGTTCCCGCTCGCGAGCCGGGTCGGGGACGTCGGCGTGGTGCTGCCTCCCGCCGGAGACGCCGGCGCGCTCGGCCCAGCCGGGGCCGGCCCCGGACGGCCCGCGGGGCTGCCGGTACGCGCCGTCGGCGGCTGCACCGGGTTCGGCCGCGGGGAGGGCACTGTCGTTGCTGTCGGGAGGCGGCGGCTGCGGAAGGGGCCGGACCGGGCGACCTGCCGTCCCGCCTCGGCCCAGGCACGGCCGTCTTCGCGGACGGTGTTGCCCCACACCCGCACCTGCTGGCGGGCGTCCTGCGCGTACTGCGATCCGCCCGATCGGGCCCGGCGGACGCCTGCCGGGAGACCGACCGTCGCCCCGTACGCGGCGCGGCCGCCCCGGTTGAGGATGCGGTATCCGCGGAAACGGACCAGGCGGTTGTGTGCGCGCGTCGACAGCAGTGTGCGGTCGGTGTTCTGGTCGTGCAGCACCTGTCCCGAGCGGCGGTCGACGACCTGGCCGTCCTCGTCGCGGTAGCGGTCGAGCGGCCCGCCGGGACGGCGCGGCCCCCCGCCGCCCAACCCGCCGCCGGGTCCGCCGGACGGGCCGCCCGCGTCCGGGTCGCCGTCAGCCGTGGGCTTGCGCCACTTGGCCAGCTGCTCCTTGTCCGGCCGCCGGCCGATCAGCAGCCAGTGGCCGCCCTTCGCACCGAGCCGTGCACCCGCCCCGCCCACGGCGGCCGCCGCGGTGAGCGGGGCGAGCCCGCGCCCTGCTTCGGCCGTGGCATCGGCGAGCACACGTCCGGTGTCCACGGGCATGCCCGCCCCGTTCGAACAGCGACATCAGCGCGCCCATCAGGCGCTGCCGGGTGCCGAGCAGCCCGAACCGGCCGCCCCCGCCACCGGTGAAGGCGCGCAAACCCCCGCCGTAACCGCCGAGCGCGGCGGGTGAGTTCATGGCGAGTGCGGCGCCGAGCTCGGAGGTGTCGCCGGGCATGTGCGTGCCGCCAACCTTGGCGTAGCGCATCCGCATGGCCATACGCCGCCCGAAGGAGGTGATCCCGGTCAGGAGCCTGCGGTGCCCGGCCGCGCCCGCGACGGCCAGGACATCGATCAGCAGGATCCGCTCCACCATCAAGTCGGGCCCGTCGGTGATGATGGCGTCGACGGCGATGCCGAAGAACGGGATGAACGCGCAGATCCCGACCACGGTCAGGGCCGAGATGCCCCAGATCGACAGCCATTTCCACACGGATTGGCGGGCGGGCCCGGGCAGCATGCCGGCGATGAAGGTGACGCCGCCCGCGGCCGCGGCCGCCGCGCAGATGCCCTGGGTGCCCAGCAGCACGATGGCGCTGGAGAACAGCATGCCGCAGATGAACAGCGCGGCGATGAGCAGCAGGGCGGCGCCGCCGACGCGCCACCAGGTGGGCTTGTGCGCATAGTCGGCGCACGCTTTGCCGACATCGCCGGCCTTCTTCATGTCCTGCATGAAGGCGTAGAACTCGCGGTCCTCGTCGGTGACGATTGCGTTGGAGGCGTCCAACAGTTCCCCACCGGGGGTGAGTTCCGGCAGGCTGTCGTTGCCGTCGTTTCCAGGGGTGTCGTCGGTGTCGCGCTCGCAGTACTGCTTGCCCGGGCCCTCGATTAGTTCGCAGGGGTCCTCCTTGTCTTTGTCGCCTGTGTCCTCGGTGGCCTTGTAGCCGCCGGTCACCCACTTCAGGTGCACGGCGTAGGCCTTGCGGTCGGAATCTTTCGCGGGGTCGAGGATGCGCCCGTACTGCAGCAGCATGTACGGCTTGACGATCAGCGCGTTGGTGACCGAGTCCTGGATCGGGCGGGCCACCTCTTCGGCGGAGACAGGCTTCTCGCCTTCACGTTCCGCGCACTTGACCTCCTGCATGCTGGCCATGCCGGCGCACGGGCCACGGCTGGCGAGCTTGCCGCCCCAGTCGTAGGAGTTGACGCTCTGCTGGGCGACCTCGGCGGCCACCTGCTGGGACTGCCCCAGGGGTCCGTCCTGGGCGAGCAGCGTGTCGGGGCGGATGAGAGCCGAGGCGGCGATCGCCCCGATGAGCAGGGTCAGGAAGATCTCGCCCAGACCGCGGCCGACACGACCGCGCACGATCATGAACCCCGCGAAAACAAACGCCCATGCCAGCAGCAGGCCCTTCAGCCCGAGCGTGTCGACGACCACGTTGTCGTAGGTGTCGGCGACCTTCTGAGCCGGGCGGACCAGGATCTTCAGCAGGGGAAACCGGAAGGCCAGCTCGATTGCCCATCCCGCCAGGCCGACCAGCAGCCGGATCAGGGTGAACAGCCCGGACAGGGCGAAGGCCAAGGCCTGCGTTTTGAAGGCAACGATGGAGCCGCTGTCGGCGTTCAGCTCGTAGCCGTTGATCGGCACCCCCTCGGAGGAGGTGATGTTCAGCGGGGCGAGCAGGTCTCCGGTCTCGCTGTTGCTGCCGGCCGCGTACACGACCTGGCTGTTCACCATGACGAACACGCCGGTGAGCAGCAGGGTGAAGCCGGCCGAGCGCAGGGTTGCGCGGTCTGGACGGAACATCTCAAGCCCGCCCTCGTCCTGCCGGAGCGCGGCGCCAGAGCACGAGCGCTCCCAGCGCCGTCGCGGCGGGGACCAGCGTCCATGCGGCGGCGTCGCCGCTGTCCTGGCCGGGGGCGGCGCTCGTGGCGTGGCGGCCGCGCTCGCAGTACGCCTTGGCCGGACCGGCTATCAGATCGCACGCGTCTGCGGGCGTCCCGGCGGCGTCGGCGGCGTCGGCGGCGAAGGCCTGTCCGGTGCGTGGCCACCAGGTCTCCGGCAGGCTCGTCCCGAGCACCAGGACGAGCACGCCGACGGCGACGGCGATTGCCGTGAGGGCGCTCGCCGCTGCGGCCAAGCGCCGGGATCGGCTGGGGGCGAAAGAGGTCATCGGAGTTCCTTTTGACGGTCACCCGCAGCGGCGCCGGCGAGCGGCACTGACGCGGGCGCGGGCGCGGTGGTGCGGCGTCCCGGCGTGGTGGTGATGGAGGAGGAGATTCGCTCGATGTGCGGGATGCTGACCTTGACCCGGCCGATGTTCTGCCGCGGGCAGGCGACGAGGAACTCGCCTTCGCGGCCGCGCTGTCCGACGGGGGACAGGCCAGTGGTCACCAGCCGCAGCAGCTCGGGGTCGTTCGGATCGAGACCGAGGAACTCCAGCCCCCGGAAGGCGCGTTCGCGATCGGTGGTGCGGGCGAGCGCGCGGTAGGCCATCAGCCCGCGGTCGGGGCCGAGTTCTTCCGCGTCGTGGGAGCCGGCGATCAGCCCGGCGCCGTGCTTGCGGCCGTCATGGAGGATCTCGTGGACCAGGGCGGTGCCCTCGGCGGACGAGGTGAGCCAGTACAGCTCGTCCGTCACCACCGCGGTGAACCGTTCGGGGTCCTCGAACGCGGTCTGCCGGGCGATCGCCGCGATCAGGTAGAGGACCGCGCGGCCGATCAGGGCTTCCAGGGGTTGCTGGTGGAGCACTTCGGGCTTGTCGAACGCGGCCTTCGGCGGCAGCTTCAGGCCGGTCGTCGTGATCACGATCATGTCGGAGGCGCTGGAGGCGTCCAGCCGCACGGGCGGCAGGGCGGGGTCGAACACCATCGCGGCAAGAGGGTTGCTGGCCACGACGCGGATGAGTCCGGCGAGGGTGGCGGCCGCGTCCTGCCGCTTGCCCGCCTCCGCCCCGCCCATCTCCTCGAGGACTTCCAGGACACGGTGCATGGAGGGGGCGTCGCTGGCTGCGGCCCGCTCCACGGCGTGGTGCAGGACCTCCCCGCCTGTGCTCATGGGGCCGATGCCGAGCTGGAGGGTGAGGTAGGACAGGGCGTAGTGGCGGCCTTCGGGGCCGGTGAAGATGCGCAGGGGGTCGATGGACACCTCGGCCTGGGCGGCGTCGATGATCTGACAGCGGCCCGCGGCCGCGGTGCGGGCGAAGCTCGCCCACTCCCGCACAGGGGTGCGGTCGATGCAGATCGCGACTCCGCCGCGCGCCCACACTGCCTCGGAGATCAGCTTCTCCAGGACGCTCTTGCCCGCGCCGAGATCTCCGACGACGCCCATGGAGGCGGAGGCGTCCTGCTTCGGCGCGTCCGCCACGTTGATCATGACGGGGCGGGTGGTGCCGCAGTCCAGGTCGATGCCGAGGAACATGCCGTTGGGGTCGCCGACCTCCGCAGCGGTGAAGGCTCCGCCCAGCGCCCAGTCCTCGCTGACCTGATGCTGGGTGAACTCCCGCACCACCCCGGGCCGTGCGGTGCCGGGCAGACCGAGGGTGAACAGGGCCTCCTGCAGTCCGGCCGGGCGGACCGCCCGGTAGTCGGCGCCGCCGAGCAGCGCGGCCAGGGCCCGGGCGCGGGCGTCGCAGACGGCGGCGGTCGGCCCCCACACGGTCAGGACCGTCACCGACTGGACCTCGACCTCCACGCTGGTGCGCGACAGGCGGGCGTCGAGCTCGCCCAGGTCGCGGGCGGCGTCGGTCAGGGAGGCGGGCATGCCGGTGGGGCGGGCGTCGTACTGGTCGGCCTGGTCGACCAGCTCGTTCTTCTTGCGCCTCACCTGGTCGCGGGCCTTCTCGGCCGGCACCAGAGTGAGGTCGACGGTGTAGTCGACGGGGAAATCCAGGGTCTCCAGCTGGGCGAACAGGTCAGCAGCGTCCTGGCTCACCGCGGGCGGGCACTCGGCCAGCGCCAACTGCGCCTGATAGCCCACCCCGGCGTCGGACTCCACCTGCAGCCACCGCCGCTTGAGCGGCGACGATGTCTTCAGCCGCCACCACGCCGTGCGGCCCGACCGGCCGATCCGGTCCGCGCCGGCCAGGTCGTCGGCGTCGTCGAGCGCGGGATCGACGCCGCCCTCCTGCAGGCGGGCCTGGCCGAGGTCGGCGTAGCTGGGGGAGTGCAGCATCCCCGCCCTCAGCTGCCCGCCGTACAGGTCGCTGGTCTCGGCCGCGGTGAGCAGCGGCTCGTCCAGGCCGCGGTGCAGGGCGTGCTGGATTATCCACACGATCTCCGCCGGGCGGGCCGGGCGCAGGGCGACGCCGCCGGCGAGCGCGGCCTCCACCCGCAAGGCCTGCTCGCGGTAGGCGGTCACCTCGCGGCGCGCCACGGGTGCCGCCCGCATGCCCAGAATCGGTGCGACGTCCGCCCACATCGCGCCGAGCGATGCGGTCACCTGCCCGCCCGCGGCGTCGTTCTGCAGCGGCACCGCCAGCCAGAGGGTGCGCCGGTGCATCTCCTGGTCGTTCAGCAGGTCCAGGGTGGCCTCGACGTTCTCCACCCACGGATGCGCGTCGCCGGGGGGCTGGGCGCCGGGCTCGATGCCCTCGATCATGCGCAGGGCGATCTCGCCCGGGTCGACCTGCGCGCACAGCCCGAACAGGCGCGGCGCCCCCGTCAACGAACGGATCAGGTGCGTGATCTTCGCGAGCTGCTCGTCGCGGACCGCGGCCGGCACATAGGTGCCCTGGACGGTCTCCTCCCGGCGGCCGCGGGCGTCCGGACCGGGGTGCAGCCGGTAGAGGGCCCACACGCTGCCGTGGGTCGACCACACCAGATGCCCGGCGATGTGACGGATCGGCACCCTCACCGCGCACCCCCCGCCTGCTGGGCCAGGGCGAGCAACTGCTGCACACCCGACACCGGCCCAGCCGACACAGGCCCCGTCGGCGCCGGGCGAGCCTGCGGCTCTGAGCGCGGCCCCGCGGACGGACGGGCAGCCCGGCCCCGGGGCGCACTCCGGCCGGCTGCCGGCTGGTCGGCGCGCGGCGGCGCCGCCACGGCCGGGACAGCGGGAGCGGCCTCTTCGACGGTGAAGCCACCGAGCAGAGGACGGGAGATCCGGTCCCGGGCGGCCCTCCCGCCCATCCGGCCGCCCTGCGGCTGCCAGGCGAGCAGCACCCAGCCCAGTGCCGCCTGCAGCGGGGCGCGCCCCTTGATCTTCGGCCGGCGTGCCGCCCAGACCGTCAAGACCCAGGCCACGATGGGCACCGGGCCCATCCACGACCACCAGCCGATCGTCTTGACCAGCAGGAAGCCGCCGCCGACCGCGACCGCGATCTGTGCGGGCGTGTACGGGCCGAGCGGGATCTTCCAGTCGGCGACTTTGCCCAGCACCCACGGGTGGCGGCGGGCGGAGGTGTAGAAGCGGCCCACCCGCCCCGCGGCCGCCGCGCTCACAGCCGGCCTCCCGCGCCGTCCGAGTGCACACGGGCGAGCGGATCGGGACCCTGCACGACGCCGGGCACGACGGGCGCGCCCTTGGCCGGGTTCTTCACCTCGTCGGTGAACATGTCCGCCAGGTCCTCGCGGGAGTCGTACAGCCCCAGCGCGATGATCATCAGCAGCAGGGCGCCGATCCCGGCCTTCAGGCTGAACTTCTGGATCATGATGAAGACGACCAGCAGGATCAGACCGGCCTGCAGGCCCTTGGTCGCCCAGTCCTCGAACATGTTGATCCAGCTGTCGCCGAGGTCGTCCAGCTGCCCGGCGAGCATCATGCTGTGCACCGTGTTCACCGGGCACCCCCGTCCTGGACGGTCCCGGACTCCAGCGCCGCGACTTCCCACCGGCCGGAGCGGGACGTAAGGGCGACGTCGTACGCCAGCGGCCAGCGCCCGGCGTCATCCCGGGCCTCGACCTGGACGCGGACGCGGACCTCGGTACCGTCGGCCGGCACCTGCTCGGCTGCCGCGGCCTCCTCAGCGCCCCACACCTCCTGGGCCGTGACCGTCGTGTACGGGGCGGGCGAGACCGGCGACAGCTTCACCCCGGGCGCGAGGTAGCGATCCACCTCACCGGCCCCCGTCAGGTACGCGCCGAAGAACTCCCCGACCGCAGACGCCAGATCGCTGCCGGGCGGCACACTCACGCCGTACGGCGACCGGGCCACCGCGGCGCGCGCCGGGCCCGCCACCACACCCGGGGCACCGGTCACGGCGAACGAACTCCCGCTCGCGTCGGCGGCCACGGGGACGACGAAGTAGCGCAACCGTCCGTCGGCGTACTGCGCAGCCACCGTCACCGCCCACTCGCCGACATCGCGCTGCGCACTGCGCACCGCGGTCACCGGCCCCAGCTTCGGCTGCGCACCGGCGACCGGGTCCGGCAGATCGACGTCCGGCGCGAGGGACTGCGCAAGCCGCGCCTGCGCACTGCCGGCCTCGTCGCCACTGCTGCGCAACCACGCGTCGACGAACACCTGCGCATAGCCCGCCGGGTTGGCCGCGACGGCAGCAGTGGGCACAGCGGCCGGCTTGTCCGAGGGGGCGGCCTTGGCCGTGGTCGGGCCGGACATCACCGCGACGCCCAGGGCGACGGGACCGACCGCGATCGCGGTGAACAGGGCCAGGCGCGACAGGCGGACGCGGCGCCTCATCTTCTCCAGCTCGATGCCTGCGGCCATCGGAGGAGCAGCGTCGCTCTCCGAAGCCTGCTTGCCAGGGGACATGGTCAAACTCCCAGGTCAGAACGTGTACTTGCCGACCTTGAGAAAACCCGCCGACCCCGACCCGACCACCGACCATGAGCCCCCGACCACGGTCACGATGGGGACACAAAGCCCGTGGTCGGGCCCATGGTCGGCCCGACCACAGCCCCGACCACGGGGCACCGACAACGACCGGGCACGCCTGAACCGACCACCGTCGTAAAGGCGGCGCGGACGGTGAACTGGCCCAGCGAGCTCACGGGGATAGAGAGGGAGAGGCCGCCAATGCATCTGGCGCGCCACCTTCAGGGGCAGGCCGTAGCAGCCCGGTTGCGCACGCCTTGGGCGACTGCGCAGAGCCCAGGCCGGCGGTGCCTGTCCGCTGTGCGCAGTCGGCTGCACATGCCGACTGCGCACGACCCGGACCCGTTGCGCAGTCGGCTGCGCAACGAGCTCCGCTGTCACTGCGCAGCCGCGATTGCGCATCGTCCCCGAGCACCGGGAAAGACCCGTGGTCGGCCCGACCACAGGCCCGACCACGGCAGCCCAGTGCGCATGTTGCCGGATCGTGACCGGTGGTCGGGGGCTGTGGCCGTCAGCCTGGTCGGGGGCGCCGGGTGAGCTGACGGCATGGATCTCGCCTACGTCTTCTCACCCAGCGGCCCCGGCCATCTCGGGCCCGCACGCCTGCTCCAAGGCGTCAGCGGCCGCGCGCACATGGCGCGCGAGGAAGCACGATGAGCCGCTTCGGGGCGGGGATCCGCCGTGGGGTGATGGCGGCGGATCAGTTCACCCAGATTGCCAACGGCCTGTTCCGCGACAGCCGGCTCTCCTTCAAGGCGAAGGGAATCTTCGGCTACATCAGCACCCACCGCGCCGGCTGGCACGTGACGGTCGCCGACCTCGTGCGCGTCGGACCCGACGGGCGGGACGCCGTACGCGGCGGCCTGAGCGAACTGCAGAGGCACGGCTACCTCGTCCGTGAACAGCTCCGGCACGACAACGGGACGCTCGGCGAGATCGTGTACTCGATCACGGACCGCCCTGCCTCCGTCGGCGCCGACCTTGCCGCGGCGGCCGGCTCGGCGTTCGCCTCCGCTCCGGCGGGTGAGGCCGGGCCCGGCTTCGGGGCGGGGATCCGTCGTGGGGTGATGGCCGGGGACCGGTTCACGCAGATCGCCAACGGCCTGTTCCGCGACCCCCGGCTGTCCTTCAAAGCCCAGGGTCTGTTCGGGCTCATCAGCACGCACCGGGACGGCTGGCGGATGAGCGTCACCGACCTGGCGCGCCGCGGCTGCGACGGCGAGGCGGCCGTCAAGAGCGGGCTCAAGGAGCTGGAGAGGCACGGCTTCCTGCTCCGGGAACGTGAGCGCCACCCCGACGGCACCCTCGGCGCGGCCGCGTACTTCATCACCGATCTGCCCAGCCTGCAAAGCAGCAGGTCGCAACCGATGTCGGGTTTTCCACCGGTGGATAACCCGACGTCGGTTAATCGCCCCACTAAGAACACCAACAGAAAGAAGACCAACAAGCAGAAGACCAGTACCGTCCCTCCGTGCGACCGCGGCGACGTCGCGCGAGCGCCCCAAGGGACGGGCCAGCCGGACGCACCAGCGTCCCCGCCGGCCGCGCTCCCGGCGGACGAGATGCATCCGCGCCTGCCGCGCTCCCGGCGGACGAGATGCATCCGGGAATCCAGCTACTGCTCGAGATCGGCAGCAGCCGTCCCGAACTCCTGCTGACCGGGAAGGTGCTGACCGATCAGGGCCGCGTGCTCACCGTGATGCTGGAGGCCGGCTGGAGCAGCGAGCAGCTGCGCCACGTCATCACCGACCGGCCCTTGCCGAACCCGGTGCGCACCACGGTTGGTGCGATCATCGCCGCCCGTCTGCGGGCCGCTCAGGCCTATCCGCCGCCCGCCACGCTGGACAGCAGTCACCACCGCGGCGACGACCTGGACGGCGAACCGTATGGGTGGCCGGCGACCGAGCGGTCGTCCACGGCGTCCGCCGCACGCACGGTGACCGAGGCCCTGACCTATCGAGCGCTCGTCGAGTGCGCCGGCTGCGGCGTTCCCGGGACCGCCCCCGGCGAAGATCTCTGCCCCGCATGCCTGGGCTGGCCGCTGTGCCGAACCTGCCCCGGACCGACACCCCGGCGCGCCCATCCCGACGGCGACGGCCGCTGCACCACCTGTGTCACCGCATCGACCAACCTGCTGGAAGGAAGCACACCATGACCACCCGGACACCGCCGACCAGCGGGATCGCTCAGCGGCTGCGCCCGTTCCAGCAACAGCAGCAGCGGTGGGAGAGGAAGCGGTCCCGCGCGGTGCACGGCGGCCATGTCTGCTGCGGCGCCGGTTGCGCGGATGGCTGCGAACCCGTCCTGATTCGTGAACGGGCCGGATGGGGGTGGGTCGACTGGAGTGTCCCGGCCGACGGCAGCCTGCCCGAACAGCCCCACCGGATCGCCGTGTTCACCCCGATCACGACTCGCTCCCAGCGCCTTGGCCTGCGCTGGCTGGCCAGGCGACCGGCACACCGGATCCGCCTCGGCCCCATGACCGTACGGCCGGCCACCGCCGTCGTCACGGCCCTCACCCTGATCGCGGCCACCTTCGCGATCATGCACGGCCTCCCCTTCAGCATCGTGGTGCCCGCGGCCGCCCTAGCCCCCCTGCTCGTGGAGCACCTGCCTGAACAGCTCGATGCCCGCGCCGGCGAGAACGTCCGGATCGTCGAGGCCGAAGCCGCCTGCCGCTACCTGCAACGCCTCGCCGCTCTGCACACCGGCTTCGTCGAAGCGGCTCTCGGCAGCGACCGCTACGAGGTGCGGCGCGCCGTCGAGGTCGGCCACCACCAGCTGTTCGACACGGCAGACCTGCTCCAGCGCCGCGACACCCGCTCGGCCTCCAGCGAGCTCATCGCCCGGGAGCGGCTGATGCTGCAACTCGCCGTCCAGACCAGCCGGATCGTCACGCCCATGAAGGACAACGCATCGTCCGACCGCCAAGACCGGCTCGGCCGACAGCAGCCGCTGGGTCCCTATCCGCCCCAGCCCCGCCGACAGCCCCAGTCCATAGCCGACCACGCAACCCCCGTCACGACGAACGAGGAAACGCACATGCCCCAGGACGGACCCGAGCCGCCCACCCGCGAGGTGTATCTGCTCTTCGCCCACGAGGCCTACTACCCGGCCGCCGCCCAGGAGATCAACACCTCGCTCGTGGCCGCAGCCTCGCTGCTGCACCCGCACGTCCGGCAGCCCGACGGCGCCCGCATCTACGACCGACTCACCCGCGGCCGCCGCCAAGGCGAGATCGTGCCGCTGTCCACGCTCACCCACGAGCTGGACGGCGGCGCGCGCTGGCCAGAGGTCGGCGACTGGGCTGCGGTCACCGCGGACCTGCTTCAGCTCATCCAGGACCGTGAATGCGACGGTCTCAGCCTGCACCTGCCGGACATCGCCCGTGCCCTGGTGTGCTCCGGCCCGCGGAGCGAGGTCCGGGTCTACGATCTGGCGGCCGAGCGCTATCAGGCGTACGGGCCCGCCGACCGTATCGAGGTCCTGGTCGAGGTCGGCAGGCAACTGGCCTGGGCGGAAGCCGGGTGCGCCCTGTGGCCGGGCGACGACCTGCTGATTCCCGTCAATCCCCGGGAAGCCTAGTGATGTTCGGCTACGAGGCGTACGAAGTCTGGGCGGACTTCCGCAGACTGCTGACTCGGTGTACACGCTCCAAGCGCCGTGGCCGTCGGCGGTCAGGCCGGGCCGAAGGAGACGGCGCCGCGTCCGGGAACGACGGCGGCAAGGACTCGCAGCCCGGCAGCTGAGGCGAGGCACAGGCCGTCGCGCTGCCCGGAACCTATACCCGGTGCGGCGCGACGGCCCGTTCGTCTGCTCTGGTGCTCAGCCGATCTCGGCGCGCTGCGGCGCGGGCAACGGCATCCAAGAGCGCTTCCCTGCGCAGGGCGGCCAGCCGCTCAGTCTCGGCTTGGGCCACGGCACGGCAGCCCTGCGCACGGATCTCCTCGTCCTGCTGCAGATGCTGACGCAGTTGGCCGGCCTCGGCTTCGAGCGCCTCAACGCCGGCGGTGACAGTACCTGGGGAGGAGCTCGGAGCGGCATGCGCGGGGACGTTCAGGAAACGGCGATGGCCGGTGCCGCGAAGCCGTGCGGCTTTGCGGCGGAGAGGTGGCTGGCCTCTCCATACCGGCCATCGTGCGGCGTCTGGCCCGCCGGGAGTTCGTCGATCCCTTAAACCAGAGGCCGCGGTCTTACGGTATCCCGCGTGTGACGCGGTTCGGTGCGCTGTAGTCAGGGCGTCGAGGACCGGCGGGCGGCCAGCTCCTCGAGGCGGGAGCGTTTCCAACGTTGCTGGCGCGGTCGGCCGGCACTGCCGCGGCGGTATTCGAACCCGTCGGGCTGCTCGAGATCGGGCAGGAGCCCGTGCCCGAGCGCGCTGATGAAGCTGTCGGTGTTGCCGTATCCGAGGATCCGGGCCGCTTCGGCGGCGCCGACCAGGTCCTCGTTCTCGTCCTGGTCGGCGGCCGGCAGCACACCGCGCGTGCGGGCGGCGGCGACGACGGTGGCCCGGCGCCACTTCTTGCGGGCTCCGCCGCGGCTGCCTTCCCCCTCTCCAGGGTCTCCGGCTCGGGAAGTTCAGGGATGCGCCCCTGGTAGAGGGCGCTGGAGAAGGAAGCGACGCTGCTGTAGCCGAGCAGGCTCGCGACCTCGGCCGTGCCGAGGAGTTCGTCGGGGTCTCCGTCGATGGGCACTGTGGGCAGCGGGGCGGCCGGGGCGGAGCGACGCCGGCCCTTGCCGGGACGGCTGCTCGCCCAAGTGACGATCGTGCCGCGGCGCCACATCGGGCCGTCGATGTCCTCGTCGGGCTCGGGGAAGTACCCGGGCCGGTCGCGGAAGTAGGCGTCGATGGTGGAGGCGCGGGTGTAGCCGAGGAGCTTGGCCACTTCCCGTTTGGTCAGCAGCTCGTCCTGGTCGGCCTCGAGTACCGCGGCCGGCAGGGTGCGCTTCTTCGGGGCGCGCTTGGCGAAGAACGCCGCGACCTCGTCATGGGGCCAGAACCGCTTGCGGCCCTCGGTGTGCGCGACCGCGGGGAAACCGCTGTCCGGGTCGTTGCTCCACTCGCTGATCCGTGGCTTGCTCGTGCCGAACTCGGACACGATCTGTGCGGTGTCCACGAGCCGCTCGGCGGGAGACATCTGGGCCCCTTTGGAAGGATCGGCAAGGCGGTGCCGTCACCCGGCCGGGCGCGACAGGTTCGATAATGCCAATGTGGGTGGGTTTGTGTCCAGCCCAGCGCGAAACCGGCTACAGAAGCTCTTCGCCAAGAAGGCAGACGCCGAAGAGCGCGGCGCGCTCTTCCAGCTCCGTGTAGGCCATGGCGGCTGGAGCGGCATCCCAGGTCGTGAACGAGAGCGCGGAGACCGCCTCGCCGCGTGTCATCCCCTCCTCCCATGGCGTACCCGCGGTAGCGCACCGCTCGGCGAGCTGGGCGTCGGACAGGCTCACGGTCTCCCGGTCAACGCCGGCCTGGACGTCGGCGACGCCCTCGCACCAGGCGCGGTGGCCCGTGGCGAGAAGATCCTGTAGCGCGTCCCGGTCACTCAGGTCCTGAGCGCTGGCGGCGAGGTCGAGAAGCAGGGCGGTGGGGTTGGTGTCCATGGTCATCTCCTTCATCCACTGTAAGGGGACGTGTGCCGGGCCGGGTCCGGACAGACCGGCCCGGCACACACGGGCGTCAGTTGTGGGCGGTGCAGCCGTCGCACAGCGCACGACCGTTGTGTCGGGCCATCTCGGGTTCCTTACGGGGCCCCTTCCTCAGCGCCGCCCGTACCTGATTCTTGAGGGCGGTGAACTCCGGGCCGTCGTCCGCGCAGACGACACCCGGGGCGGGTGCGCCGCACTGCTCGGCGTGCCAGATCAGGTCGGTGATGCGCCAGTCCGCGCGGAAGCTGTCACCCCGCACCCGCTCAACCTCGGCGTACAGGTCGGCCAGCCGCGGCCGCCGACCGATGGAGAGCAGTACGTCGTGGCGGGAGGCGAAGACATGCAGCGAGCAGGAGCGGGTGATCAGAGCATGGCGCGGGCGGAGCGGCCGGTGATGTCGCTGACGACCGAGCTGAGCTTGATCTCGGCGTCTTCCAGGAACATCGCGAGCCGGTTGCGTCGCGGACCCGGTCGCGGGTGGTCTCGGTGCGGTACCGGGCCAGGTCACGAAGTTGGCGGATGTCACGCGGTGGCACGAAGCTGGGCCGGACCAGGCCGTACTCGACCAGGCGGCAGACCCACTCGCAGTCCTTCACGTCGGTCTTGCGGCCCGGCACGGTCTTGATGTGCTGGGCGTTCAGCAGCCACGGCTCGATCCCTTCGGTGGCCTCCAGCAGGTAGGACCAGGGCATGCTGGTGGAGCCTGCCGTGATCGGCCTCACGGGGAAAGGCCTGGTCAAGGGCTATGTGATAGTTATGGCACCCTACACGGACCAGGCGGCGAGTACGTCGTCGCCCGACCACACCAGACCCACACCGTCGCGCGGGACATCCGGGGAGATGCCGGACAACGACACGACCGCCAGGCCGGTGCGCGTCGGATCGAACCCAGGCACCTGGGGCGCGGCCCGCTGCAGGTCGGCCAGGTCGTGGCTGTCGAATTCCGACTCCAGCCACTTGATCGACCCCACGAAGTCGATCCGTCCGGCCACCGGCGCCCGGTCGGCGCCGACCAGGTCGAGTTCCGGGTTGAACTGTCGGTTCCACCAGCCGCCGACCACCTCCGTGTCCAGCCAAGGAAGCTGCCCGGCGCTGGCGGCCAGCTCCAGTGCCTCGCGGACCAGCGGCTCCACGGCGCGGCCGCGCCAGCTGGGCCACTGCCGCTGGATGGCGCCGAAGCCCACCTGCGGCCGGCCGCGCTGAGCCTGCTCCTGAGCGGTGCGCAGCACCGCCAGGTACAGCCGCAAGTTGCTGTCGGACACGCGGTACAGCGACGGCTTGCCCGGCCGGGTGGACAGCGGCGCATCGACGGCCAGGACGTGCTTTTCCTCCGCCAGCCGGCGCAGCAGCGGCGAGAGCGTGCCCGAGGGCAGCGAGCCCTCGCGGCTGCCTGCGGTGGAGGCGATGTTGGCGTGGGTGCGATCCCCGGCACCGATCGCCTCCAGCACCCGCCGGGCGGTATTCGGGCTGGGGAACTCGGCCATCAGGGTCGTCTCCGGCACCCCGAAGACGGGCGAGGCCGGGTCGGCGCACTCGGCGCGCAGGAACTTCAGCGTCGGGGTGCCGTGCGGCCAGACCCGCAGGATGCCCGGTAGGCCGCCGGAGACCAGGTGGGCATCCAGCGCCTCGGCGCCCGTGAGGCCGAGCGCGGCGCCGGTCTCGGCCGGGTTCAGCGGGCCCAGCACCAGGTTATCGGCGCGGCCGTAGAACGGCCGGTCGTAGGCGGTGAGCCGCTCCATCATGTGCAGGTCTGAGCCGAGCAGAAGCAGGAGGACCGGCCGGGAGGACAGCAGCCGGTCCCACGCGGTCTGCAGCGCCCCGTCGAAGACGCTGTCCTGTTCCGCCAGCCACGGCAGTTCGTCCAGTACCACCACGCTCGGCTGGTCGGGCAGCAGGCCGGCCAGCACCCGGAAGACGTCCGGCCAGCTGCCAGTGCCCAGCTGCGGCACCAGTTCGCGGTCGCGGACCAGGGTCGAGTCGCGCAGCTCGTCCAGCAGCGCCGCGGCGGCCTCAATGGGGGAGGCGCCCTTGGTCGCCGTGAAGTACAGGTAGGGCACCTGGGCGCGGTCGCAGAACTCCTGGACCAGGCGGGACTTGCCGACCTGCCGGCGGCCGCGGATCGCCAGGGCCACACCGCTGCCGGAGGTGCGTACCCGCTCCAGGCGCTTGCCGAGCAGGGCCAGCTCGTTGGCCCTGCCGATGAACTCGCTCACACTCGGCATCCTATCTTTGTAGATGGAATCTACGTAGATTTAATCTACAAAGAGCGAGGCGTCAACGCAACACTGCGGGCGCCGATAAATCATCCTGTGAGGGCCATAACTCTCGTACCTGCTTCGACCTGGGACTTCGAGACCTGCGCCCGATCATGGCATGCTCGAACGCTGTGGCGCTCCGCGTGATCTACCTCGCCTTCGTCCGCATCCTCGGGCTGCTCCTCCTGCTCTCCCGTGCCCAACGAGCCAAGGACGTCGAGCTGTTGGCGTTGCGCCACGAAGTCGCCATCCTGCGCCGCCAACTCGGGGCCCGGCCACGACTGTCCTGGCCGGACCGGGCCGTACTCGCCGCTCTCGCCCGACACTTGCCCGCTGCGCTGCGCCGCACCCGGCTGGTTACCCCCGGCGCCCTGCTCACCTGCCGCCGCTGTCTCGTCCGCTGGAAATGGAGACAGAAACCGGAGTGCACCATCCCGCCCGCCGATACCCGAGCAGCTCCACCGGGCTGGTCCTGCGGCTCGCCCGAGAGAACAGCTCCTGGGGCTGCGCCCGCATCCAGGGCGGGCTCCGCCGCCTGGGTCACCGTGTCGGCGCCGCCACCATCCGCCGTGTCCTGCGCTCCGCCGGCCTCGACCCCGCGCCCCGACGGTCAGGAGACGCGCCGACCTGGCGCGATTTCCTCCGCGCCCAGGCAAGCGGGCTCCTCGCGGTGGACTTCTCCCACGTCGACACGGTGACCCTGACGCGGCTGTAGGTCTTCTTCGTCATGGAGGTCGGCATCCGCACCGTCCACGTCCTCGGCGTCACCGCCCACCCCACCGCCGCCCGGGCCACCCAGCTCGCCCGCAACCTGCTGTCCGACCTCGGCGCCCGCGCTCCCGCTTCGCGTCCGACGACGTCTGGAAGCGCTCGGCCCGCACCCCGAAGTACTCGGCGCGCCCGCTCGGCGCGGTCCTCCTCGCCCTCGGCGAAGGCCCGGCGCCGGGCCTCGTCGATCTCGACCGTCACCCGGTGGCCGGCCGAACGCAGGACGTCGGCCGCCTGGCTGATCAGGTACAGGTCGGCGCGGCGGTCGCGGGAGCCGCGCAGGTAGATCCCGATCGAGGCAGAGGCCCGGAAGCGGAACGGCCGGAGTAGCTCGTACGCGCCGTCGCCCTTCACCGAGCCGGACAGCAGGGTTCCCTCAGCGCGGGTGTGGGTGAGGGTCAGGGGGCCTTCGCCGGACGCCCCTGCGCTTCGAGGGCGGCGACCAGTTCGGTCGACGGATACAGGACGGCGCTCCAGCAGGTCGGATCGGTGCAGGTGTACCAAGTGCCGGTGAAGCGCTGTGCGGGGGACTGGTCGCCGGTGTGCAGCGTCATGGGGCCGTGCTGGCGGCACTCGGGGGTACTGGTCGCGTCGGTCACGTAGGTGCCCTCTCTCGGCGCGGGTGTGGTGGTGGGAGAGGGGTGCAGCTCTCCCGTGGCGCGTTCGGCCCGGTGGGCAGCGCGGCTGCGGTGCAGCTCTCCCGGGGCGTATCCCGCTCCCGCACTCCATCTTGTTCCATAATACCTATATCGGAGAGTGGGGCAACCGAGTTCTATGACGCTGCTGCCCCACCCCGGAACGCGCAGATCAGGGCCTGGTCGGCGGCTCGCTGAACGTGACCTGGACGCCGTCCAGCCTGACGGCCACCGTCCGGCCCGGCCTGGTCAGGAGCCGCGCATAGGCCTCCATGTCCTTGTCATAGCGCTCGACTTCGCGTTCGGGCGCCTCGCAGCGGGCACCGGGCCGGATCGCCCCCCAGGGCTCCAGCAGCCGTGCCACCTTGGCCGTACCCGGCTCTGCGCTGGGGTAGATGTGGAATCCCGGCGTCTGCGTGTAGTCGATCTCGGGTAGGCCGTAGGGCATGTGCCCGGTGGTGGCCAACTCCACGGCCAGGGCTCGGAATTGCTCGTCTTCGATCAGGTCTGCCGACAGTCCCGGCAGGTCCATGGACGCGACTTGGGCGCGCCGGGCGGCGTCCGCCTCGCCGTTCGCGCTCTCGGCGATCCCCTGGGCCCACTCCCGGTCGTCGTACGTCCGCACGCAGGCGCCGGTGAACTCGTCGACCAGGTCCCACCCTTCGCCACCGGCGGCGGGGGCGATCCTGAACCGGGCGTCGGAGGGCTGGGCCGGGGGCTCGGCGAAGAACACGTATCCGCTGCCGTGCTGCTCCGTCGTCGCCAGTTGGGCCCGGCGCAGGGCGTCGGCCATGAACGGTGCCACGGCGCGGGAGGGCCCGTCGAGCGTATGCCACCAGGCGACGGCGCACCGGGCGGTCAGCCCCAGCGGGAGGCGTACCGGCTGCTCGGAGATCGCCACCCCGCCGCGGGGGCGGTCGAGGAATCCGGCAAGGGCGGATTCGGCACGCTGGAGCGTGTCCACCTGGGGGGCGGTGCGCTCGCGCAGTTCGGCCAGGGCGGCGGTGTGCGCGGGCAGCAGCCGCTGACGGATGTGGTCGGCCGTGCGCCGGGCGGTGGCCTTGGCCTGGCTCTCGCTGGGGCGCGGGCGGGGCAGGGCGGTGATCGTGATTGCCTTGACCTCGATGCCGTACGCGGTGGCCTGCTCGGGCAGAGCCGCGGTGACGGTGATCCGGGTCCGGGGGCGGTTGGGGGTGAGTTCCAGGGCGCGGCCGTCGGCGTAGGCGATCCGCACCCGGCCGGTGTTGCCGTCCTTCTCGGTGCGGTCGGCGCCGAGCCGCTCGGCAACCGCGCGTGCGAGGGACTCAAGGCCGGCGGGGGTGGACAGTTCCATGAGGGGTCTCCTTCGAGGATGTGGGGTGGGCGGGGGAGTCGGGGCGGTGCGCCTACGGCGCAGGGGGCTTGGCGTTGCGCTGGGCGGCGCGGCGCTCGGCGTCGGCGCGGGCGTCCTCGGCGGTGTATCCGGTGTCGCACCAGGCGTGGCAGAGCTGCCCGGGCGGGGCGTTGCAGGTCTCGCACCGGTCTTCGAAGTCCTCGGGCCCAAACGGCGGCGGGCTGCTCATGCCGGGACGTCCTTGATGTGCTCCGCCACCAGGCGGGCAGACAGGAGCGGGCCCCTCGTCATCAGTGCCGCGCAGCTGGCCTGCCAGATCTGCCCCGGACTGGACGGGGAGATCTGGAAGTTCGTGGCCGGGCTGACCTGCCACGTGCGGCCGTGCGGGTCGGTGGCGGTGTAGGTGAGGTACTGGGGGTCGTCCTGGCGGCTGTTGTCGCTCCAGGTGAGGTCGGCGGCGGTGAGGGCGCGGCCCAGCTGGGCGCAGCGTTCCGGGGTGGCGTGCGCGAACGTTGCCACGGGTCGTCTCTCCTCGTGATCAGGGGCAGGACAGACCGGGGCGGCCTGGCGGCAGGCCACCCCGGGGCGCGGGCTCGTCGGTCTATGGGTGGGTGAGCTCGCGGTGGATGCGGTCGCTGGTCTCGCGCGCTTCCCTGCGGGCCTGGTCGGCTGCGGCCTGCGGGCTGGCGGCGTAGACGACGTTGACGCTGCCGAAGGTCTCTTCGGCGGCGTCCTGGTGCTGCTCGTGGACGTCGGCCCGTTAGCCTGGATCGACGGGGGCCTCCTCCACGTGCCAGATGTCGACGTCGCCCCCGCCCGTCCACTGACCGACCACGAAGTACGCGCGCTCTCCGCTCTCCGGCGCGGCGGTGGGCCGGGTCAACCCCTCGTACTCCGACCGGAAGAGCGTCAGACGGCGGCCCTCCTCGTCGGCTGCGCCCCTGCTGATCTCGGCCCACTTCGGCAGGTACTCGGAGCGGTGGGCCAGGCTCTCGCGGTCCGGGGCCAGCAGCAGCGCGAGCACCGGGTGCGGGCGGTCGGTGAACCAGCGGGCCAGCGTCCACCAGGCGGCGAGACTGCGGGCGGCCTGGACCCGGTGGGCCTCGGCCTCCTCCAGCCAACGGGCCTGCGCCCGGTCCGCGTGCGAGATCATCGCCTCTAGCCACTTCAGCAGCTGCGGGGTGTCATGGCGACGGGCCGCGTGCTGGAGGCTGGGGAAGTCGCTGCGCGCGGCGTAGTCGCCGGCGCACGCGCGCAGGATAGCGGTCAGCGTCTGGCTGGCCTGCTCGGGCGCGGGCCGGTCGTCGGTGTCGACCAGGTCCCGTTCCAGCCACCCCCAGGGGACGTCGGCGGAGTAGGCCAGCACCCTGACCGTGTTGCCCTGGTAGGCGCGGCCACGGATGCGCACCAGCGGCTCGGCGGGCCACTCCCGCGCGCTGGCGGATCCGAGTGTCGCCCGGACGGCGTCGAACCGGTCCCACCGGGCGGGGCTGCTGGTCGCGGTCACGTGGACGGTCCCGCTGGCGGCACCGGTGAGGCAGTAGCGCACGGCTCCGGCGGGGTCCGCCTCGGACGGGACGGCGCGGACGGTGCCGGACGGGGTGGCAAAGGTGATCACAGAGCTTCTCCTCACGGGGCGTACAGGAACGGGGAGTTGGCAGGGCCGGTGACTTCAGTTCGTGACGGACGGGTCCGGCAGGGACGGCGCGGGGTAGGCGCGGGCGAGAGGCGCTGAGCTGCTCGCGCAGGGCCGTACAGCGGCCTGCACGGCGGCGGTCTTCATGCCGTGCAGCCATCCGCGCTCGATCCGCCACCCGCACACGACCGGGCCCGGCTCCTGCTCGGTCTGCACGACCAGGGTGGCCAGGGACGGTGCAGCTGCCCTCCAGGGCGGCCGTCACGGCGGCCTCGACGGCGGTGAACTCGTCCAGGTCGGCGTCCAGGCGCCATGCGGGGGCGGTCGTGACGTCGACGGTGGCGCTGGCCAGGGCGTACCGGCTGTCGACGTCCAACGCGGCGTAGTTGAGGCGGTGCAGTCCGGCACTGAGGGCGGTGAAGAGCTGGGCGAATACGAGGTGCGTGCGGCGGCGGGCGGCGGTGATCGCTTCGTCTCCGGGATAGGGCAGGCTGCGGCGGCCGTTGCGGGCGTGCTGGTCGGGGTGCGGGCTCGTCACGGTGACTCCAGCGGGGCGACGGGTGGGGGCCGGCTGCGTGCGGCGGGGCGGGGGTGTCCCGCACGCTGTGGCGTGCGGGACACGGTCAGATGACGGGGCGGCGGCGGCCTTGCTCGTCCAGGCGGCGCACGTCGGGCGCGGGCTCCCGGAAGTGGCACCACGTGCGCCCCATGAAGTCCTCGGCGGTGTAGAAGTGCACTGTCCGGGCCCGGTCGCTTCCGCCTGCCGCGGTGTAGGCGGCGGAGTACCAGTAGCCGTTGATGTTGACCGGAACGGCGTCATCGGGCCACTCGTGCGGGATCGGGGTCAGGTGCGCCCGGCGGGCGTGGTGCAAGCGGCGGTCAGTGGTGAGGTCGACCGCCATGAAGTGGTCCCGCTCCATCGGCTTCCGCTCGCCGAACTCGTCGTCCTGCTCCCAGCAGGCGTTGCAGTGGCCGAACCACATGCACGGCAGGAGGTACAGGGGGCGCTCGTGCATCTCCGTGATGCTGCCGTCGTAGGTGACGCGGCTCCCGATGAACAACCGGGACGCGGGCGCGGTCTCAGGCATGGGCGGCCTGCCAGGCCTTCGCGTTCCACTCGCGGGTCAGTTCGTCGGCGTACGCGACGTCGCGCGCGGCCTCGGCGTTCAGCGCGGCCACGACCAGGACGCTGCCCCGGATCTCGTCGGCGCGGCGCTGGGCCGCGGCGGCCTGCTCCTGGCGCTTGGCCTCCTCCTCCGGCACGCGCCGGACGAGGGAGATCCCGCCGTCCCTGTTGAAGATCACGACGTAGCGGCGGAAGTCCTCGATCCGCCACGGGCGGGCCGGGCCGATCGTGGTGTCGGCCAGCGTGGCGCGGGCCTCGGCCAGCAGCTTCGCCACTTCCTCGGTCGCCTTCACGCCCGTGTCCCGCTGGCTCTGGTTGCGGCCGTAGTAGACGCGGGCCTTGTCGCGTACGGGGGCGAACTCCACCGGGGCGTAGATGCTGATCATCCGGCGGGCGTAGTCATCGCGCTGGTCCCGCTCGGCCTGGGCGGCGCGCGCTGTGTCGGCCACCTTGCCCTGCGTCCAGCTCAGCGCGGTAGCGGCGCACGACGTGCCGTAGTAGACGACGGAGCCGTCCTCGTTTCCGTCGGCGTCCAGCGGCATCAGCGCGACCGTGCGCTTCAGTCCGCGGCGGCCGCAGCAACCGCACTCGTCGAAGTCGTCAACGATGCCTTTGATCGTCCATTTCGGGATGCCCATGAATGACCTTCCGTGGGGCGGTGGGTGAGGTGGCCGGACTGGTGCACGTCCGCTGGCGTGGCCTGCGCGCAGGAATCTCGGTGGGCGGGGGCCTGCTGCCCCTCGCTCGCCGACGGGGAGGGTGCGGGGGAGGGGCGGGAACGGCGACTGTGGGCTACTCCTGCGGCGGCTTGTGACGGTGCAGGTTGCCGCGCTCGGTCACACCGATTCCGGTGCGGCCGCATGGGCAGTCGGCGGAGGGGCGGTTGTTCATCCGGGCGAACTTGCTGCCCAGCGCGGTCGTGTTGGTGCTGCGGACGCTGCCGGCCACCGGGGCGGTGTTGGTGCAGTAGCCGTCGGCCGTGACGGCGGGGGCGTCAGCCATGGGGGTACTCCTTGTCGGTGTCGGCGTTCTGGGGCAGGACCGGGGCGCTGTAGACCTCGCGGTGCACGTTGGGGAAGCCGGGGTATGGACGGACGGCCAACTGAAGCTCGGCGGTGTCCATGGGGTGGAGCCATCCGCCCCGTACGGTCCAGCCGCATGCGCGGGGGTTGGGCTCGGCGGCCGTGGTGGCGACCAGGACGGCGCGGCGGACGGTGCTGCCCTCCAGCGCGAACGTCACCAGAGTGCACAGTGCTGCAAAGTCGTCCTCGTCCAGCACAGCCAGCCGCTCGGGGGCGGTGCCGACGGAGACATCAGCCCGGCCGCTGACCAACGCGTCATTGGTCTGCTCGACCGCGAAATTCAATGTGTGCTCACCGTTGCCGAGGGCCTCGAACACGGCGGCAAGCGCGCTGAGGGCGCGGCGCGCGGCGGCCGCAATGGCGACATCGTCGGGGCGGACGAGTTCCGGGCGTGCGGGCATGGTGTGTCACTCCTCGATTGATGGTTGGTCGGGGCGTTGCCTTCTCCCCGCGCAGCGGGGCGCTCCGGGCTGCGCCCGGAGCAGCGGGCGGCTCGCTGCGCGAGCCGGGCGGGTTGGTCCCCCGGCGCTGTGCTCCGGGACGGGTGTGCGGTCTGCTGCGCAGCCGCGCTGTGCAGGTCCGGGGCGGGTGCGCTGCGCGCTCCCTCTCGGGCGGGGCGCTGCGCGCTCTGGGGCCCTGGACATGCGCGGGCTGGTAGGGGACCGGACGGGCGCCCCGTGTGGGGATGGGGAGTTCGGGGCGCCCGTCCGGCGCTCAGGGGGTCACACCGTGGTGAGGGCGAATGCCTTGTCCATCAGGTCGTTTGCCGCTCCGCTGATGACCCGCTCGGCGCGGGCGTCCGTCTTCTCGGCGTCGGTCTTGCCCCGGGTCGGGGCGACGTGGTTGGCGTACTCGGTGAGTGCGCTGTAACCGGCCCAGCGCGTGCCCCGGATACCGGCCTGAGTGTCGGCGTGCTCGAACAGGTTCGAGATCGCTTCCCAGCGCTGGCGCTGGTTGGTCTTGGTGCGGGCGTGGTCGCTGTCCTTGACCGGCCAGAGTTCGTCGACCACCGACTTCAGCTCGCTGAGCGTCATCTCGGCTTCGATCATGCGGTGGGCGGCCTGCTCGAACTCCTCGGCGTACCGGAACGTCAGACCGAGGGCGGATCGGGCTTGCGCGATGCGGGTCTTGGCTCCGGCGGTGTGCCGGACCACGAACGAGGAGCGGGCCCCGTGGATGGCCGCGTGCATGGTGTTCGCGCACACCACCCGGACTGGCGTCACGACGATGCGGAACGCGCTGCCTCCGTCGTGGCTGTTGAACGCTGCGATGTACAGATCCACGTCGTCGTTCCCGCCGATTGTGAGGGTCTGCGGCATCTTCATGGTGAGGAACACCTGACGGCCGTTCTTGAGCGATCCGGCGGTCTCGAAGTGCGCGCCGGACTCGTCGGCCAGCAGGTTGAGGAACTCGGCGTGTTCCTCGTTCTGCACGGGGTGGTAGTCGCTGCCGACCACTCCAAGGGTCTGCGTGCGGCCGGTCTTCGGGTGCGTGCGGGCGGTCGCGAAGTGCTGCGGGACCTCCACCGGCGTGGTGCCGTCGTCCGTGATCTCGGTCGCGGTCAGGGGGAGGAGTCGCACGTTCCAGCCGGACAGCGATGCGATGCGCATGGCCTCCTCGGCGGTCATCGCGCCGTCGGTGACGGTGCCGAGCTTGTGCCAGGCGCTCGTGTTGGCGGAGGCGAAAGCGGCGGTGCCGTCGGTGAACTGCTCGATCTCGTGAGCCACTTGGGGCTTCCCTTCTGGTGACGAACTTTCGGCGTGTCCGGTAGGGGGCCAACCCTTCCGAACTGGTTCCATAATACCTAACCCTGAGGGTGGGGCAACCGATTAAATCTCCGATGCGCCCCACCCTCGGGGCTACGCTCTGACCTGCGGCTACGACTGCGGCGGCTTGTGCCGTATCAGGTCACTCCTCCTGCTCGGCAAGGGAGATAACGCCGTAGTAGAGGTACTCCGGCACGTGGAACACGCTGGTCTCGACCGGGTAGTGCTGCGGGCGCTCGGTGACCATCCGGAACATGCGCCACCCGCCGACCGCGTCTGTCTCCGACCACTCCAGAACCTTGCCGAAACCGGCGAGCGTGTCACCGACTGCGAGGTACTTGACCTGTGCGCGGTAGCGCATGGCACCCGTCCGGCCGGCCCCCATCTGCTTGACCACATGGGCGTGCGGGTGGGTCTTGAGCTGCTTGGCGATCCTCTGACTCATGATCAGTTCCCTTCCGTGTGGGCTTACCGCTGCCAGTGCTGCGGCAGTGCCGTGACGCTCCACGTGTGGACTCCGGTCAGTGTGGTGACGAATGCGCCGTCCCTGTACTCGCTGAGGCGGTAGAGCGTGGACTCTCGTCCCCGGCGGTCCAGTTCGCGCTCAATGCGCGTCACCCAGTAGCGGCCGTGGCAGCACTGCTGCGACCCGTGGTAGCTGACCAACTGCCCGATGCTGGGGCCGCTGTCCGCGTTCATGGCGGCGGTCAGGTTGGACAGTGCCGTACCGAACGTGTGGGGCGGCAACGGCACGTCGGCCAGCGCGGGCCCGGTGTGCCCGGTCCGTACCCCAGAGATCCATCCCACCTCGAAAAGGGGCCGGGCCAGCTCGCGCACGTCGTGCGGGAAACCGGTGTTCTCGGGGAGCTGTTCCAGTGCCGCCCGGAAAGCGGCCTTCATTTGCTCTCGCTCGCCCTCGCTCGCCGGAACGGCGCGGTGGGCGGGCTCAATGCTCGTCATGCTCACAGTGACTGTCCCTCCGATTGGTGCGAGTACCGGGCTTGTTCGGGGGCCCGGTGGACCGGGCCCCCGAAGCTGCCTCTTACTTCAGTCCGCGCGTCCGCAGGAATTCACTGATGCGGAATGCGACGGCTCGCACCGAAAGGGATGCGCCCCGGAAGGTTCCGAGAATGCGGGGCCCGGTGTGACTGTCGTGGATGATGTGGAACTCAAACCCCTGAGCGATGGGCAGAAGAATGCGGATGGGACCGGCCGTGGTGTCAAACCGAATCGACGTGGTGTTGTCGTCCTGGTTGTGGACGATGACGGCGTCCCGAAGGAGTTCCGGGCGCGGGAGGAAGTTGGCGATCCGGCGGGCTTTTGCGGCCTGAGGGGTCGTGATCTCGTCCGTGCTGGGAGCCACCTTGCCTCCGCTGATGACGATTTCCACGCTGACGCCTTTCTGTTGACGAACGTTCGGCGGTGCCGGTTAGGGGGCCACCCCTTCCGACTTGTTCCATAATACCGCAGCATGGATCTGTTGCACTACCCACGCGCAAAACTCCTGCACTATCCCTTGCGTCATCTCCTGACCCTGCCCGGCGGCCGTCCTCCAGACGTCCCTGGTCAAGCGGCCTTTCCGCCGTGGTCGGGGAGCCGACATCCCCTCTGCTGCCGCTCTCCCTGCCCGAATGAGAGAAAAAGGGTGGGTCCGGGTGTGGGTGGTGCGGCGGCGTCGGGGATCGGGGCGGGTGGGTGTGTTGCGCGTCGGCGGGGCCTCCGCGCGGTGCGGTGGGGCCCTGGCACCCTGGACCGTGTGGGCGGGTCCGATGGGCCGGTCTGGTTCTGGGCCTGTCTGTTGCTGATGGGCGTCACGCATTCTTCACCAGTGGCGCGTCATTCATTTTCACTGGCCTGGCGCCTTTGTTCCGGGGAGTTTCTCCTTTAGGTGTCGTCAGGCCAGTGAAAGAAGCTGTCGTTCTGCGGGCAAATCGACTGACGTTCATATGGGTGATGTGATCTGATTCCAGTGTTGGTCTTGGGCTACAGTTTGAAGCGCCGGGGGTGTGGCCCTGTTCTGCCAAAGCTACATGCGCATCAGGTGATGCAGGATCATCGGCCCCGGCCATCCTCCCCCTTGTTGCTGCTCGGGCCGCAGGCCCGTTGGTCAACCCGCGTAGCGGGGTCGGCCTTTAGGCGCGCAGCGCCCACACGGTGACTGGAGCGCAGCGGAGGCCACCGTGTGGGGGACGTAGTCACCACAGCTCCGGGAGCGCAGCGGACGGAGCGTCAACCCCGATGCGCAGCAGTCGGGGTTGCGCGGGTGCGCGCAGCCATCCCGCCAGCGCTCCCGCGGAGCGGGAGCGCAACCACCGTGCGCAGCGCGGGTGTTCGCTTGCACATCGCGCAGCGATGTGGTACCG